>CAXXXD010000001.1:0-585496 GCA_963663385.2 Oceanispirochaeta sp.
GTAATTATGCTTCCCGCAACATTGGTTCCCGAGGGATTACCATCCGTATCAACCCCGCCGTTGAAGGTAATACTGTCCAGATTATCATTTCCGAGAGTTACCGTACCGCTGTTTGTGAAGTTAACCGCATTGGTAATTGTTCCGCCGCCGTTAAAAATAACATTATAGGTTTCTAAAGCGGTTGTATTGATTGTGCCTGCCGTTACAGATCCGGAAAAGGTGATATCTCCGGTGGTATCCGTTAAAGTTATCGTTGTTGCGGCAGTCGCATTGGTGACGGTTGTACTGTTGCTGTTTGATACCGTAAAAGTACCTACTGCCGTCATGGAGTCAAGAACAATATCTCCGGTTGCTCCGGCATTTACAGTAAGATCCTGGCTGCCTCCGGTGATGGCGCCTGTCGTAAT
Organism: Oceanispirochaeta sp.; assembly: GCA_963663385.2. Classification (GTDB taxonomy): domain Bacteria; phylum Spirochaetota; class Spirochaetia; order DSM-2461; family DSM-2461; genus Oceanispirochaeta. Next base: position 408 of record CAXXXD010000001.1, read on the forward strand.
ATTCGTTCCGTCACTGGTCGTCAGGTTGACAGCGGCGGTTGAGAGTGTCGTTGCTCCGAAGGTCAGCCCATCGAAACCGCTGAAGGTTAAACCGTCAAGCTGTACAGCTCCCGCCAGGTTCGTCGCCGTATTCCCCATTGCCCAGGGTGACATTATCATCAAAGCGGACGCTCGTTGCGGCTCCCGCCGTGAGACCGCTATTCCCTCCGAAGGTGCTCTGAAAACGGACCAGACCCGGTCACGCCCATTATTTACATCCAGCGCAGCTCCCGTACCGCTTCCAAGGTTTGTTACCGCTCCTGATACCGTAGTCGTTCCGACGCCCACTCCCGCTGCCAGAAGCAGGTTCTGCGGACCGGTTATGGTCGTAACAGCTATATTACCGCCATTGGAATCAAGGGTGACTGCGGCCGTCGACAGGGTCAGGGGCTCCGAAGGTCAAACCGTCGAAACCGCTGAAGGTTAAGCCGTCAAGCTGTACAGCTCCCGCCAGGTTCGTCGCCGTATTCCCATTGCCCAGGGTGACATTATCATCAAAGCGGACGCTCGTTGCGGCTCCCGCCGTGAGACCGCTGTTCCCCTCCGAAGGTGCTCTGGAAATGCACAAGACCGGTCGCTCCGTTATTCACATCAAGGGCAGATCCGGTTCCGCTTCCAAGGTTTGTCACTGCCCCGGATACGGTTGTGGTTCCTCCGGCAATCCCCGCAGCCAATAGCAGATTATGGGGACCGGTGATACTGGTAATGGTTATCGCTCCGCCACCGCTGTCCAGGGTTGTCGTATCCGTCAGGGTTATGGCTCCAAGGGCTATGGTATCGTTACTTGTAATTATGCTTCCCGCAACATTGGTTCCCGAGGGATTACCATCCGTATCAACCCCGCCGTTGAAGGTAATACTGTCCAGATTTATCATTTCCGAGAGTTACCGTACCCGCTGTTTGTGAAGTTAACCGCATTGGTAATTGTTCCGCCGCCGTTAAAAATAACATTATAGGTTTCTAAAGCGGTTGTATTGATTGTGCCTGCCGTTACAGATCCGGAAAAGGTGATATCTCCGGTGGTATCCGTTAAAGTTATCGTTGTTGCGGCAGTCGCATTGGTGACGGTTGTACTGTTGCTGTTTGATACCGTAAAAGTACCTACTGCCGTCATGGAGTCAAGAACAATATCTCCGGTTGCTCCGGCATTTACAGTAAGATCCTGGCTGCCTCCGGTGATGGCGCCTGTCGTAATATTCGTTCCGTCACTGGTCGTCAGGTTGACAGCGGCGGTTGAGAGTGTCGTTGCTCCGAAGGTCAGCCCGTCGAAACCGCTGAAGGTTAAACCGTCAAGCTGTACAGCTCCCGCCAGGTTCGTCGCCGTATTCCCATTGCCCAGGGTGACATTATCATCAAAGCGGACGCTCGTTGCAGCTCCCGCCGTGAGACCGCTGTTCCCTCCGAAGGTGCTCTGAAAACGGACCAGACCGGTCACGCCATTATTTACATCCAGCGCAGCTCCCGTACCGCTTCCAAGGTTTGTTACCGCTCCTGATACCGTAGTCGTTCCGACTCCCACTCCCGCGGCCAGAAGCAGATTCTGCGGACCGGTCAATGTCGTAATGTTAATCGCCGATCCGTTGGAATCAAGGGTGACTGCGGCGGTTGAGAGTGTCGTTGCTCCGAAGGTCAGCCCGTCGAAACCGCTGAAGGTTAAACCGTCAAGCTGTACAGCTCCCGCCAGGTTCGTCGCCGTATTCCCATTGCCCAGGGTGACATTATCATCAAAGCGGACGTTTGTTGCGGCTCCCGCCGTAAGACCGCTGTTCCCTCCAAAGGTGCTCTGGAAACGGACCAGACCGGTAACCCCGTTATTCACATCCAGCACGGCTCCCGTGCCGCTTCCAAGGTTCGTCACTGCTCCTGATACCGTAGTCGTTCCGATGCCCACTCCCGCGGCCAGAAGCAGATTCTGGGGACCGGTCAATGTCGTAATGTTAATCGCCGATCCGTTGGAATCAAGGTTGACAGTGGCGGTTGAGAGTGTCGTTGCTCCGAAGGTCAGCCCGTCGAAACCGCTGAAGGTTAAACCGTCAAGCTGTACAGCTCCCGCCAGGTTCGTCGCCGTATTCCCATTGCCCAGGGTGACATTATCATCAAAGCGGACGCTCGTTGCGGCTCCCGCCGTGAGACCGCTATTCCCTCCGAAGGTGCTCTGAAAACGGACCAGACCGGTCACGCCATTATTTACATCCAGCGCAGCTCCCGTACCGCTTCCAAGGTTTGTTACCGCTCCTGATACCGTAGTCGTTCCGACGCCCACTCCCGCTACCAGAAGCAGATTCTGCGGACCGGTTATGGTCGTAACAGCTATATTACCGCCATTGGAATCAAGGGTGACTGCGGCCGTCGACAGGGTCAGGGCTCCGAAGGTCAAACCGTCGAAACCGCTGAAGGTTAAGCCGTCAAGCTGTACAGCTCCCGCCAGGTTCGTCGCCGTATTCCCATTGCCCAGGGTGACATTATCATCAAAGCGGACGCTCGTTGCGGCTCCCGCCGTGAGACCGCTGTTCCCTCCGAAGGTGCTCTGGAAATGCACAAGACCGGTCGCTCCGTTATTCACATCAAGGGCAGATCCGGTTCCGCTTCCAAGGTTTGTCACTCCCCCGGATACGGTTGTGGTTCCTCCGGCAATCCCCGCAGCCAATAGCAGATTATGGGGACCGGTGATACTGGTAATGGTTATCGCTCCGCCACCGCTGTCCAGGGTTGTCGTATCCGTCAGGGTTATGGCTCCAAGGGCTATGGTATCGTTACTTGTAATTATGCTTCCCGCAACATTGGTTCCCGAGGGATTACCATCCGTATCAACCCCGCCGTTGAAGGTAATACTGTCCAGATTATCATTTCCGAGAGTTACCGTACCGCTGTTTGTGAAGTTAACCGCATTGGTAATTGTTCCGCCGCCGTTAAAAATAACATTATAGGTTTCTAAAGCGGTTGTATTGATTGTGCCTGCCGTTACAGATCCGGAAAAGGTGATATCTCCGGTGGTATCCGTTAAAGTTATCGTTGTTGCGGCAGTCGCATTGGTGACGGTTGTACTGTTGCTGTTTGATACCGTAAAAGTACCTACTGCCGTCATGGAGTCAAGAACAATATCTCCGGTTGCTCCGGCATTTACAGTAAGATCCTGGCTGCCTCCGGTGATGCCGCCTGTCGTAATATTCGTTCCGTCACTGGTCGTCAGGTTGACAGCGGCGGTTGAGAGTGTCGTTGCTCCGAAGGTCAGCCCGTCGAAACCGCTGAAGGTTAAACCGTCAAGCTGTACAGCTCCCGCCAGGTTCGTCGCCGTATTCCCATTGCCCAGGGTGACATTATCATCAAAGCGGACGCTCGTTGCGGCTCCCGCCGTGAGACCGCTGTTCCCTCCGAAGGTGCTCTGAAAACGGACCAGACCGGTCACGCCATTATTTACATCCAGCGCAGCTCCCGTGCCGCTTCCAAGGTTTGTTACCGCTCCTGATACCGTAGTCGTTCCGACTCCCACTCCCGCGGCCAGAAGCAGATTCTGCGGACCGGTCAATGTCGTAATGTTAATCGCCGATCCGTTGGAATCAAGGGTGACTGCGGCCGTCGACAGGGTCAGGGCATTAAAGGTCAGCCCGTCGAAACCGCTGAAGGTTAAACCGTCAAGCTGTACAGCTCCCGCCAGGTTCGTCGCCGTATTCCCATTGCCCAGGGTGACATTATCATCAAAGCGGACGTTTGTTGCGGCTCCCGCCGTAAGACCGCTGTTCCCTCCGAAGGTGCTCTGGAAACGGACCAGACCGGTAACCCCGTTATTCACATCCAGCGCGGCTCCCGTGCCGCTTCCAAGGTTCGTCACTGCTCCTGATACCGTAGTCGTTCCGATGCCCACTCCCGCGGCCAGAAGCAGATTCTGGGGACCGGTCAATGTCGTAATGTTAATCGCCGATCCGTTGGAATCAAGGTTGACAGTGGCGGTTGAGAGTGTCGTTGCTCCGAAGGTCAGCCCGTCGAAACCGCTGAAGGTTAAACCGTCAAGCTGTACAGCTCCCGCCAGGTTCGTCGCCGTATTCCCATTGGCAAGGGTGACATTATCATCAAAGCGGACGCTCGTTGCGGCTCCCGCCGTGAGACCGCTATTCCCTCCGAAGGTGCTCTGAAAACGGACCAGACCGGTCACGCCATTATTTACATCCAGCGCGGCTCCCGTACCGCTTCCAAGGTTTGTTACCGCTCCTGATACCGTAGTCGTTCCGACGCCCACTCCCGCGGCCAGAAGCAGATTCTGCGGACCGGTTATGGTCGTAACAGCTATATTACCGCCATTGGAATCAAGGGTGACTGCGGCCGTCGACAGGGTCAGGGCTCCGAAGGTCAAACCGTCGAAACCGCTGAAGGTTAAGCCGTCAAGCTGTACAGCTCCCGCCAGGTTCGTCGCCGTATTCCCATTGCCCAGGGTGACATTATCATCAAAGCGGACGCTCGTTGCGGCTCCCGCCGTGAGACCGCTGTTCCCTCCGAAGGTGCTCTGGAAATGCACAAGACCGGTCGCTCCGTTATTCACATCAAGGGCAGATCCGGTTCCGCTTCCAAGGTTTGTCACTGCCCCGGATACGGTTGTGGTTCCTCCGGCAATCCCCGCAGCCAATAGCAGATTATGGGGACCGGTGATACTGGTAATGGTTATCGCTCCGCCACCGCTGTCCAGGGTTGTCGTATCCGTCAGGGTTATGGCTCCAAGGGCTATGGTATCGTTACTTGTAATTATGCTTCCCGCAACATTGGTTCCCGAGGGATTACCATCCGTATCAACCCCGCCGTTGAAGGTAATACTGTCCAGATTATCATTTCCGAGAGTTACCGTACCGCTGTTTGTGAAGTTAACCGCATTGGTAATTGTTCCGCCGCCGTTAAAAATAACATTATAGGTTTCTAAAGCGGTTGTATTGATTGTGCCTGCCGTTACAGATCCGGAAAAGGTGATATCTCCGGTGGTATCCGTTAAAGTTATCGTTGTTGCGGCAGTCGCATTGGTGACGGTTGTACTGTTGCTGTTTGATACCGTAAAAGTACCTACTGCCGTCATGGAGTCAAGAACAATATCTCCGGTTGCTCCGGCATTTACAGTAAGATCCTGGCTGCCTCCGGTGATGGCGCCTGTCGTAATATTCGTTCCGTCACTGGTCGTCAGGTTGACAGCGGCGGTTGAGAGTGTCGTTGCTCCGAAGGTCAGCCCATCGAAACCGCTGAAGGTTAAACCGTCAAGCTGTACAGCTCCCGCCAGGTTCGTCGCCGTATTCCCATTGCCCAGGGTGACATTATCATCAAAGCGGACGCTCGTTGCAGCTCCCGCCGTGAGACCGCTGTTCCCTCCGAAGGTGCTCTGAAAACGGACCAGACCGGTCACGCCATTATTTACATCCAGCGCAGCTCCCGTACCGCTTCCAAGGTTTGTTACCGCTCCTGATACCGTAGTCGTTCCGACTCCCACTCCCGCGGCCAGAAGCAGATTCTGCGGACCGGTCAATGTCGTAATGTTAATCGCCGATCCGTTGGAATCAAGGGTGACTGCGGCCGTCGACAGGGTCAGGGCATTAAAGGTCAGCCCGTCGAAACCGCTGAAGGTTAAACCGTCAAGCTGTACAGCTCCCGCCAGGTTCGTCGCCGTATTTCCATTGCCCAGGGTGACATTATCATCAAAGCGGACGTTTGTTGCGGCTCCCGCCGTAAGACCGCTGTTCCCTCCAAAGGTGCTCTGGAAACGGACCAGACCGGTAACCCCGTTATTCACATCCAGCGCGGCTCCCGTGCCGCTTCCAAGGTTCGTCACTGCTCCTGATACCGTAGTCGTTCCGATGCCCACTCCCGCGGCCAGAAGCAGATTCTGGGGACCGGTTATGGTCGTAACAGCTATATTACCGCCATTGGAATCAAGGGTGACTGCGGCCGTCGACAGGGTCAGGGCATTAAAGGTCAGCCCGTCGAAACCGCTGAAGGTTAAACCGTCAAGCTGTACAGCTCCCGCCAGGTTCGTCGCCGTATTCCCATTGCCCAGGGTGACATTATCATCAAAGCGGACGCTCGTTGCGGCTCCCGCCGTGAGACCGCTGTTCCCTCCGAAGGTGCTCTGAAAACGGACCAGACCGGTCACGCCATTATTTACATCCAGCGCAGCTCCCGTACCGCTTCCAAGGTTTGTTACCGCTCCTGATACCGTAGTCGTTCCGACGCCCACTCCCGCGGCCAGAAGCAGGTTCTGCGGACCGGTTATGGTCGTAACAGCTATATTACCGCCATTGGAATCAAGGGTGACTGCGGCCGTCGACAGGGTCAGGGCTCCGAAGGTCAAACCGTCGAAACCGCTGAAGGTTAAGCCGTCAAGCTGTACAGCTCCCGCCAGGTTCGTCGCCGTATTCCCATTGCCCAGGGTGACATTATCATCAAAGCGGACGCTCGTTGCGGCTCCCGCCGTGAGACCGCTGTTCCCTCCGAAGGTGCTCTGGAAATGCACAAGACCGGTCGCTCCGTTATTCACATCAAGGGCAGATCCGGTTCCGCTTCCAAGGTTTGTCACTGCCCCGGATACGGTTGTGGTTCCTCCGGCAATCCCCGCAGCCAATAGCAGATTATGGGGACCGGTGATACTGGTAATGGTTATCGCTCCGCCACCGCTGTCCAGGGTTGTCGTATCCGTCAGGGTTATGGCTCCAAGGGCTATGGTATCGTTACTTGTAATTATGCTTCCCGCAACATTGGTTCCCGAGGGATTACCATCCGTATCAACCCCGCCGTTGAAGGTAATACTGTCCAGATTATCATTTCCGAGAGTTACCGTACCGCTGTTTGTGAAGTTAACCGCATTGGTAATTGTTCCGCCGCCGTTAAAAATAACATTATAGGTTTCTAAAGCGGTTGTATTGATTGTGCCTGCCGTTACAGATCCGGAAAAGGTGATATCTCCGGTGGTATCCGTTAAAGTTATCGTTGTTGCGGCAGTCGCATTGGTGACGGTTGTACTGTTGCTGTTTGATACCGTAAAAGTACCTACTGCCGTCATGGAGTCAAGAACAATATCTCCGGTTGCTCCGGCATTTACAGTAAGATCCTGGCTGCCTCCGGTGATGGCGCCTGTCGTAATATTCGTTCCGTCACTGGTCGTCAGGTTGACAGCGGCGGTTGAGAGTGTCGTTGCTCCGAAGGTCAGCCCGTCGAAACCGCTGAAGGTTAAACCGTCAAGCTGTACAGCTCCCGCCAGGTTCGTCGCCGTATTCCCATTGCCCAGGGTGACATTATCATCAAAGCGGACGCTCGTTGCAGCTCCCGCCGTGAGACCGCTGTTCCCTCCGAAGGTGCTCTGAAAACGGACCAGACCGGTCACGCCATTATTTACATCCAGCGCAGCTCCCGTACCGCTTCCAAGGTTTGTTACCGCTCCTGATACCGTAGTCGTTCCGACTCCCACTCCCGCGGCCAGAAGCAGATTCTGCGGACCGGTCAATGTCGTAATGTTAATCGCCGATCCGTTGGAATCAAGGGTGACTGCGGCCGTCGACAGGGTCAGGGCATTAAAGGTCAGCCCGTCGAAACCGCTGAAGGTTAAACCGTCAAGCTGTACAGCTCCCGCCAGGTTCGTCGCCGTATTTCCATTGCCCAGGGTGACATTATCATCAAAGCGGACGTTTGTTGCGGCTCCCGCCGTAAGACCGCTGTTCCCTCCAAAGGTGCTCTGGAAACGGACCAGACCGGTAACCCCGTTATTCACATCCAGCGCGGCTCCCGTGCCGCTTCCAAGGTTCGTCACTGCTCCTGATACCGTAGTCGTTCCGATGCCCACTCCCGCGGCCAGAAGCAGATTCTGGGGACCGGTGATACTGGTAATGGTTATCGCTCCGCCACCGCTGTCCAGGGTTGTCGTATCCGTCAGGGTTATGGCTCCAAGGGCTATGGTATCGTTACTTGTAATTATGCTTCCCGCAACATTGGTTCCCGAGGGATTACCATCCGTATCAACCCCGCCGTTGAAGGTAATACTGTCCAGATTATCATTTCCGAGAGTTACCGTACCGCTGTTTGTGAAGTTAACCGCATTGGTTATTGTGCCACCGCCGTTAAGGGCAATATTCACAGCGGTAGCCGCTGTAGTGAGAGTTGCCGCATTCAGGGCTCCCGAGACTGTAACTGTACCCCCGGTTTCTCCGCTGACATTGAACGTACCGGCACCAAGATTTGCAGAAGCTATTGCAGCTCCTCCGCTGCCCTGAAGAATCAGGCTCTCCCCGGCACCGGAAGTAACCGCAGCAAGAATAATCAAACCTGTTCCGCTGTTAAGAGTTGCATCTTCCCCAAGTGTAACGGTATTGGAATAAGTTTGAGTGCTTGAAGATGTAATAGTTGTGGTATTTATTGTAGTCGTCCCGGTTACTGAAAGGGTTGATACACCCGTAACAGTATCTGTCGGTCCATCACCGAATACAGCATTACCTGTCACGGTCAGAGAGTTTGTACCACCTGTTACCGTACCATTAAAAGTGGCGGTGCTTGCAGTAATATTCGAAGCGGCACCTAAAGAAAGGTCCCCGCTGAAAGTAATCGTTCCCCCGGCTAAAGAAATATTATCACTTATGGTTGAACCTACAGTAAACGCATCATTAACAGCGATATTACCACCAGTGCCATTCAATACACCTGTGGCGTTTAAAGAAAGTCTTCCGTTTATCGTTAACCCTTCTGTTGCGGTACCGACATTTAAGCTAGCCCCGGCCTGAACTGTTAGATTTCTGCATTGCGCTCCAGGTGTGTTGATAACCGGATAGACCCTCCCTCCACCAATTCCATTGGGAACAATGGCATTCACTGCATTTGTAGGAACACCTGAATCCCAATTTGCAGCAGTTCCCCAGTCATTTGTAAAATTATCTCCAGTCCATGTTGTTTGAGAATATGAAAAGGCTAAGCTGATAAAAATGAGTAAAAAGAGGAAAATATCTCTTTTGTAAAACTTAATAAATCTATCCAAAACTAGTGGTACCTTTCTATTACAGAAATGAAGTTTGAATTATCAAAGTTATTCAAGTTGATGACCTACACCGATACTTATTATAATAACACTGAATAATGTCTTAACAATATTATCTGTATAATGTTATTTCAATGAAAGAGAATCTACCTGATATATTAACGGAAATTCATTCTTTATTCATCAATAAAAATATCATATGCAATAGAGGCACTTGTTGAATGAAGAGTAATTTTCTCTGTAACAGTCCAATATGAAGCATTACTAAACCCGCCGACAGTATCATACCCGGAGACATAGACATCATTACCTGATAAATCAATTGAATAAGCCTGCGCGTTTGCTGAGGCATCCTGAACCATATCTACTGTTGTGACAGAACCATCATCTTTCCAGTAACAGGATTTAAAAACACCATCCCAGTAACGTCCTGCAACATATACATCAGTGCCCTGAAGGGTTATACCAAAGCCATGAGCGGTATTTGCTGTATATAGATCATTTTTAGAAGGAGCTGTAGTAGATCCTGTCCAGTAGCATGACTTATTATTTTGATATCCGCCAATGTATTTTACACCATTGCTTACAGATATAGATTTTGCAAAACCGTGACCGGTATTACCATCCCGTTCCAGATCATACCGGACTCCCCCCTCCCAGAAACATGGAATTGATTCACCTGAGGAAACATAATAACCGACTACATAGACAATTCCGCCTGATCTAAAAATATCTTCTGCTTTAATCTCTGTAGTGTTTTCAAAATCAACTCTTGAAATTGTATCGTTATTAGAGGTATCAACAGTCCAGTAACAGGCATACTCATTTGTATCCGTATGATATCCGGCAATATAAGCTATACCATTTTCCATAAATACTGATAAGGCTTTGCTGTTACCAGCACCTTGCTCCGGCAGAGCAACAGCAGCCTGGCCATTTTTCCAATAGCAGGCATTTGTGGAAGTACCATCATTATAGTATCCGACAATAAAAACATCCGTACCATCTGAAAATACAGACAGGGCTTCGGCTGAGTGCCCAGCGACATTATATAAATCGGCCTGCAGTACACCATCCTTCCAATAGGCGGCAACTTTATGATCCCCACCTGCGCTATCCAGATAATACCCGGCCACATAAACCACAGGATCCCCCGGAGGATCACTGGACCCGGTATTCACCACCGTTTCACACCCCGCCGTAAAATCCCCGTCGTCGGTTGTAACCGTGATGATAGCCGTCCCCGCAGCCACCGCCGTCACCACTCCCTCTGCCGAAACCGTCGCTACAGCGGAATCGGAGGAGGACCAGCTTACATCCTGATTGGTCGCATTATCCGGCAGAACAGTGGCTGTCAGAGTTTCGGTTGCACCTGCAAGTAAAGAAGTTTCGGATTTATTGAGGGTAACACCTGTTACGGAAACATCACTGTCCCCCCCGGTATTACAGGCAGAAAAGATTGTTATAAAAACTACCAGCAAGATGACTGACAAAGATGAAAACAATGAACGCATCCGTTTCATAATTCATCCCCTAATAAATAATTAATTACCCATTGCTCAGAACCGAGTAATGGTTGCAGTCTCTTATATCGTGGTACTATTAATAATACTCCAAATACACTCATTTTTCATGAAAAACACCGGATTTTCACCATCAATTTTCTGTTTAGCCGTTTGTTCAATACTTTTGTTAATACTGGAGGGAAAACCTCTCGATAATAGGATAAAGCCCCCTCAATTTCCGGCTGAAAGGAAGAAGGAGACTCCTTGTTTAAAAAAATGACATTCAAAAAAAAAATGGATCCGGGTCTCGACTCCTTCAACCAGCTTTCCTTCAGCATTATGGGGTTTGATCAGAATAACAAACTGATATTCCTTAACAGACACCTTAAAAACCAGATCGGCCAGGACACCCTGAAGACGGAAACGGACTTTACCGAAGTGGTAGAAGCCCTGCAGCGCCATTGTCAGCTGGAAAATGCGGAAGAAATTATCTCCCTGAACAGTAAAAACTCAGGAAGGGAGCCTCAGAACACCACTATCCATTATTATCTGAAGGGCAAACATTACCGGGGCCTCCTCGCTTCGGATACGATTCTATCAAATAGAGGCTCCTCCATAACCCTCTATTATGTAAAAGAAAGAAGCGAGGTCCGCGGAGGGCCCCACGACGAGCCCCCGAGACTGACAGATCAGACCTGGTTCAGGGAGCGCCTGACAAGTGCTTTATCCTCCGGGATAAATCAGACAGCCCTGATCCGGCTCTCTCTGGACCGGTACAGCAGACTGATATCCTCCCTGACTCCCATTGAAACAACCCGTCTGGACGCTCATATAATGGAAAAACTGGGAAAAGCTTTTCACTCTTCAGAATTGACAAGCCATCGATGGGAGGAAGGCTTATACACTCTGATCTATCCCGCCCTGAATTCCATTACAGAACTGGTAAACAGACTGGAACAGGTTCTTGCCGTATTCAAACAACCCTTTATAATTAATGGCAAAGCAATCCTCATACAGGCCAGTCTGGGAATCAGCCTCTACCCGAGCCGCTGCGATACAGCCAACGCCCTTATTCATCAGGCCGATATGGCTCTGGATATTGCCCGGAAGCGGGGCGGCAATCAATATGTCATATACTCCCCGGAACTGAAGGAAGGCCAGTACAGGCAGTACCTGATCAATCAAAACCTTTCCCAGGCGCTTTACCGGAATGAATTGTCCCTGCGGTATCAGCCCCGCATTGATTCCCGGGGAAGGATTGTCAGCGTTGAGTCCCTGCTCCGCTGGAATCATCCGGAAATGGGGGAGATTTCCCCGGGAGAGTTCATTCCCTCTGCCGAAGACTCGGGAGAGATAATCCAGATAGGAGAATGGGCCCTGCGTAAAGCCTGCCTGCAGGCCCGGCGCTGGATGATTCACGGTCTGGACCTGATCATCTCTGTTAACATCTCTCCCGTTCAGATTCATCAGGACAACGCCTGCCGGATAATCAGCGATGTTTTAAACGAATCCGGCCTCTCTCCGGACAGACTGGAGCTGGAAGTTACAGAAACCACCCTTCTGAACCAGCTGGATAAAACCATTCACTCTCTCAGGGAGCTGCATAAACTGGGAATCCGGATTTCACTGGATGACTTTGGTACGGGGTTCTCTTCCCTCAGTTACCTGGGAACCTTCCCGGTGGATATCCTCAAAATAGACCAGTCCTTTATACGGGACATTCATAGAAATGACAATCATATGAGCGTGGTGCAGGCCATCGCCTCCCTGGCCAAAAGCTTCAGATGCAAGGTAATCGCCGAAGGTGTCGAGACCGAGGAGCAGCTGAATATCCTGAAAAAGATCGGCTGCGATGAATATCAGGGGTACTACTACCACAAACCTCTTACCCCAGACGAACTGGAAGAACTCTGCCTGGAAAAAGTTGCGACTTGAATCCTCCGGGGATAAATGCTTATAATCGGAACTTATGAAATTCACAATTGATCAGTCCCTCTGCACACGCTGCGGAATCTGTATAAACGAATGCCCTCCCGGAATCATTGTTCAGGAGAAAAAGACATCTGAAGTCAGAATCGGAGATGAGAACTGCCTGGAGTGCAGCCACTGCGGCATGATTTGTCCCTCCGGAGCCGTACTGGCCGACGGGAACCCCCTTCCCCTGATACCGAAACAGGAGGACCTGGCGGATTATGAAATAACGGACCGGCTGATCCGGAGCAAACGCTCCATACGCCGCTACCGGAGCGCCCCTGTCCTGCAGGAGGATCTGGAGGAGATTCTGAAAACCGGCTCTCTGACCGCTACGGCATCCAACAGCCGGCAGTGTGACGCCATTGTTCTTCAGGGAGGCGAAGTCGCGGCTGCCACATCCATGATGGCCGGGGAGCTCCTGAAACTTATAAAAAGACTGACCTCCCCCCTGATGCGGCCTTTTCTGGGGTTGCTGGGAGCCGGTCGCTTTGCGGACAGAAAAGTCACGGCCCGGTATACAGGAGCCCTGAAAAAAACACTGGAAGGAAGAGCGGATCCCCTGTTCTTTCATGCCCCTGCAGTTGTTATCCTAACCTATAAAAAGAGCGGGAAACGCTTCGGCCGAACCGACTGCGCCCTGGCGGGAGCCCATATGATGCTGAGCGCCCATGCCAGAAAACTGGGATCCTGCATGATCGGGTTTGCCGAAATTGCCCTTAGAGGAAAGAAAGCCCGGCGGAAACTGGGCATAAGCGATGACAGACGGGTGGGACTGGTATTCACCCTGGGGTATACGGATCAGAAATACTTCCGCTACCCCGCAAGGGAGAGCTGGGAACTGCCCTCCTCTCTCTAGGCGGATCTTCCGGAAAATCGGATATACCCGGGATGATCTCAGAAATGTTCCGGATTATTCCGGTTCAGGGCCTCCAGTATAACCTCCAGCATAAATTCGACAAAAGGCCCCGAATGAACTTCGAAATTGGCCCGGTTAAAAGCATCGTAATACCTGTCCTGAAAATCCCGGATAACCGACTCAATCGCCAGATCCCAGAACAGGGGTTTCCAGCGGTAGAGCATCAGGATCTGCCACAGCCGTCCCATTCGGCCGTTCCCGTCCGTAAAGGGGTGAACAAACTCCATCTCATAATGGAAGATGCAGCTGCCGATCAGGGGGGAGACCTCCAGGTTCCGTATAAAAAGGAAGAGTTCCTTCATCAGCCCGGGGACCCTGTCGGCAGGGGGCGCGGCATGGACAATGCCGCCCCCTTTCTGTATCCCCGACGCCTTCCGCCTGTACCGGCCGGCATCCTCGATCAGCCCCTTCATCAACAGCTCATGAGCCCCGAGAAAATCCACCAGGGAATCCGGATGAAGATAGTCCAGCCTGTTATAAACCAGCAGGGCATTCCGGATTTCCAGAACAATACCGGGGGGCGCTTCGACGGGTTTTCCATCCAGAACAGACCTGACCTGTTCTTCCGTCAGATTATTCCCTTCAATCTGCAGGGACGCCTGAATGGTCTTAACCCGGCTTGTGAATTTCAGGCGCAGCTGTTTCTGATTGAACTGTCTGCCGTAGAGGACCTTTACCTGCCGGTCAATCTCCCGGTTGAGAGAACGGATACGGGGAGACAGGGGGGGTGCGCTGAAATTCCCTTTCACAGCAACTCCTTTTACTGCCAATTATAAGACGTGAGTCTGAAGAAATAAAACAATCGGGCAGAATTCCCAAACCGCTGAGGTCGGCCTTATTCCGGAACTCCCGGCAGAAACTGGCTTAAAAACAGCGTACCTGCTATAGTCGGGAATAATGAAAAAGGATTACAAAGCGCACCTGACGGAAGATTCCGTTTTAAAGCACCTCCTCTCCCTGACCTGGCCCGGTATAGGCGGCTCCCTGGCCCTGACCGTCTTTAACCTGACCGATACATTCTTCGTCTCCCGCCTGGGGACGGATGCCCTGGCGGCCATGGGTTTTACCTTTCCCGTAGTCCTTATAATCAACTCCATTGCCATGGGGATCAGCATGGGAGCGGGCTCTGTCCTGTCCAGGGCCATGGGCAGCGGCGATTACCATCTGATGAAGAGAACATCCACGGACGGCGTTCTCCTTTCGGTCCTTTTTGTGGGAATCATAAGCCTGGCGGGGCTTCTGACACTGGATCCCCTGTTCCGGATAATGGGGGCTTCCGGGGAAGTCCTGAAACTGACAAAAGAGTATATGTCCATCTGGTACCTGGGGGCGATCGCCACCATTGTCCCCCCTGTCAGTGACAGCTGCCTCAGGGCGACTGGCGATATGATGCGCCCCCTTATCGTAATGGTCACAATTGCTGTAATGAACGCAATACTGGATCCGATCCTGATTTTCGGTCTGTTCGGTCTGCCTGCCATGGGAATGGAAGGCGCGGCCCTTGCCACCATTATCTCTCGTTTCTGCGGGATGATCGCCACCCTCTACTTTCTGCACTACCATGCGGGGCTTGTGGATCTGTCAGCGGTTCCCTGGAAGGAGATCAGGGAATCCTGGTCCCGTATACTGCATATCGGGCTTCCTTCCGCCCTTACCCAGGTGTTTCCTCACCTGACCCGGGGGATCATTACCAGACTGGCCGCCGGAGCGGGAGGCGCGGCGGCAGTGGCGGCTCTGGCCGCCGGAACTAGGATCGAAAGCCTCGGGATGATAATCATAGGGGCCTACTCCATGGCCCTGGTTCCCATGATGGGGCAGAACTGGGGCGCACGGAAGTGGCAGCGGGTAAGGGAGATCCGCCGGGTGACCTTCCGGCTCTCCCTTATTTTCGGAGGATTTGTCATTCTGGCTATGTTTACCCTGGCCCGCCCGGCGGCGCTGATCTTTACGAAAGATCCGGAAGTTCTGGTCCGGACAATCAGTTACCTGAAAATTATGGGAACGGCAGCCTTCGGCCTGAGCCTGTATGTATGGGTCGGGCAGCTGCTGAATTCCGCAGGGATTCCCCGCCCGGCGGCGCAGATGATTATCAGCGGTTCCCTGCTG
This sequence comes from Oceanispirochaeta sp., assembly GCA_963663385.2. Lineage (GTDB taxonomy): Bacteria > Spirochaetota > Spirochaetia > DSM-2461 > DSM-2461 > Oceanispirochaeta. The sequence goes on from CAXXXD010000001.1 coordinate 15,934, forward strand.
ATGATCCCTCTGGCCTTTGCAGGGTCTCTGTTTGCCGGGTTTAACGGACTGATTGCGGGCCTGGCGGCGGGACAGCTTATTACCGCGGGAGCGGCCCTGATGATGGACCGTAAATACCTGGAAAAATCCGGAGAAGAACTCCCGTCAGTCAGCTGACACCCTTCTATCCTGAAAAGAAGGTTCAGGTATTAAGAGGATTTCCGCTCTGTTCAAGGCGCCTTTCCAGCCACTCCATCAGTCCGGGCATTATCCCGGGGAAACGGGTATTATCCAGAGGAAAGTGATCGACAAAGCGCCGTTCCGCGATTTCAAACTCCTCCGGAAGGGGGCCGAATGCGTCGATCTCGGCCCGGTAGACGGTTCCCCAGCTGATCCGGTCTCCATGGTCTACACTGTACTGGGCGATTCGCTCCAGGTTCCTGTACCTGGTGGCTCCGGTCTCCTCAAAAAGTTCCCGGCGGGCCGCCTCGTCCATGGTTTCGCCCTCTTCCCGGTGGCCTCCCGCAAAACACCAGTCCCGGCGGCCTTTCAGCCGGACGATCACCCACTGCCCTTTGTGCCGGGCGGCTATTACCATGTATTCCAGTAAAGAGTCCTCAGTTGTTCCGTCGGGAACGATGCTGTGCAGATCAAGTTTGTCCATGGGAGTAGTATACAGGATAATCCTTCAGTATAAATGCCTGGTCAGGAAATCTGCTCTTTCGGCCCCTGCCGCCGTTTTATCCACTCTTCCACAGGGATCTTTCTGCCGACGGCCTTGCCCAGCCCCAGAGAGTTGGGGTCGAAGGATTCCCTGTCGTCCCGGCTTCCGATTTTTCCGTAAACCTCATCGATGTAGCGGTCGGCTTCCCGGGCGGCGCTGTCATCCTCTGCAGGGACAATCTCCCCCGGGGCAGAACACCTCTCCGACCCCTCCCGCTCCTCTTTCAGAGCATCCAGTTTCTCCGATACGGCCTGTGCCATCCCCAGACGGAAGCTCTCCCGGTCCTTTACAACGATTTTATACTCCTCCCCCAGAGAATCCAGTCTGCCGTGCAGCCAGGAGTAGAGTTTTTCCGCCAGGTCGATCCGGTCCTCCCGGCCGATCAGGATGAGAGCCTCCCCTTCCGGCCGGGGAGCATAGACCCCCTCCACCGCTGTATAATCCAGAACAGCCCGGAGCAGAAGATCCTCCCACTGCCGGACCCGCTCAAACCGGCGGATCTCCCTTTCCCTTACGGGGCCTTCGGGTTTCAGTTCGGCTAGGGAGAGGTTGTGCTTCTTCATCAGTTTTTCCGCCATCATCCGGGCGGTACGGGCTTCTCCCTTATGGGGAGAGGCGCTTAAAGCCAGGAGTTTGCGGATTCTGATACGTATTGATTCGTTCATACCGTTTCCTTGTCATAGGATTTTTGATTCTGAGGAAATACTTCGGGGAATAAGAGCCGGGAACCGGCGGACGGGTTTGTTCTTACAGTATAATCCCGTTTTCAGGATACGCCAACAGTTGTCAACGACCAATGCCCCGGGATACTATAAAACCATGCCATTCCCTCATGACAGTGATCCGTCCACCGCGGAATATTACGACAGCCATGCCGCAGAGACCTACCGCCTCTATACCTCTGCCCCCTCCCCCTACGGAAAGACCTTTTCCAGGGTGTTCGGAAAAGGCGGCCGGGTTCTGGATACGGGCAGCGGATCGGGACGGGATGTGAACGCGCTGCTGGAACTGGGGTTTGATGCCTGCGGGATGGACGCCTCGGCCCGGCTGATCGGCCTTTCCGCACGGAACAGGGAAAACCGGGACGCAAGGTTTTTGACAGGATCTCTTCCCGGGAATATCCCGGGAGCTTTTAACAGAGACAGCAGCTGGGACGGGATTGTCTGCTCGGCGGTTCTGCAGCATATTCCCGACAGGGTTCTGCCTGATACGGTCAGGACTTTTCACAGGCTGCTCAGGGATGGAGGAAGGGTGTTTATTACCTTTCCCCTGGAATATGTTCTTGAAACAGAGGATCGTGACAGCAAGGGACGGCTTTTCCGGATCAGACCGAAGAATGAATACAGCGTCCTTTTTGAGCAGACCGGGTTTCAGCTGATTGAGGAGCATGAAAGACCGGACAGTCTGGGTCGTGAGGGAATCCGCTGGACTGAGATGGTTTTTGAAAAACGAGGATGTCCCTGATCTTAACCGGGGACGCAGACGGTCTCAAAGCTCATATGCTTTTTAAGGGCCCTTGTGCCGCCCCCTTCGGATACAATCTTTTCGACGGCCGACGTGTCCAGCACCCGGGATCCCGCTATATGGGTTATGGGAGACCCTTTGTAAACCTCTGTGTGCATAAAGGAGGACGGACCGAGGATAACCGCGGCCCGTGGACGCCCCAGATCGGAGAGCAGCTGGTCCTGGGTATCGGTAACGATGGAGGTTCCCGTCAGGATGGCCACGTCGCATTTCCCCAGCAGGGGACGGCCCTCTTCGGGTGAGATCGTACCGGGTTTGCCGCGGTTAAGCTCTATGATGTCGAACCGGCAGCCGGTCTTGCGGATACGGGGAACCAGAGGGGCGAAAAACCCGACCATGACAACATGCTCATGACTCTGTATGTCCATAATATCCAGGATGTCCTCACGACTGCCCTCCCCTGAGGGGATTCCCGCGGCCAGGGCGTTGGCAGCGGCCAGTCCGATGGTCCGGAATACCGGATTGGAGCTGTGGTCAATCATCCTTAAAAGCTCTCCGGCCGGTCTGCCGGCGAATGTTCCCGCTTCATCGATATGATGGCATCCGGCGGAGCCGTTCCGTCCGGTCCAGGCGACGCCGCCTTTCCCGTTGCTGAGTCTGACACTGGTGTAAATAAGTCCGATCCGGACATCCGCTATGGTTATGCCTTCCGCATGGGGAAGCATGGAGTCGATAATTTTACGGGTAATGGTGCTGTTCATGGTTTGCCCTCTTTCTGGTAAATAATTCTATCATAAAAAGACCATATCGGTTGTTTACTTTTTCAGAGGTATGACCTGTTTAGAAAAGGAAGCTTTCGGTCCGCCGTCCTTTTCTCGCCTATTCAGCAGCATTGTGCAGCTTCATCCCCGGCCTACCGGGCAGTCGTCGGGGACTTGGTGGGGGAGACCTTCCAAACTCACTTGAATAATCCTCTGAGAAATGAAAGAATGGCCCTGCCCCTAACACCGGGGGTGTATATCAGTATTCCGGAGGGAATCAATGCCCTATGGACAGCTAATTTTCTGGTTCATTACCTACACAGTGATTATCGCCGGAACGGCGATTTCAGCCCATGCCGCTGCCGGGCAGAAAGACTGCCGCTTCCGCATCATCCTCTTTGCGGAGATCTCGCTTCTATCCATGGTTCTCTCCGTATCCCTGATTATATTCGTCTACTACCAGAAGGTCCTGGAAGCGGAAAGCCTGTATTATCTGTTTCTTCAGATTGTCTTTTTTATGGGAGTAACGGCATCATCCCTATCCCTTCTGTTCATTCCCTCGGCTGTTTTTCCCTTTGCCTGTGGTAAAAAAGCAGCCCGCTTCCTTGCCATTCCTATACTCACCTTCTTCATTCTCTATGCTATCACAATCACCCTGGGAGGGGGGAATGTTAAAACGTCCCGGCCCTCCCCGATGTCTCTTGTTACCGGCCTTCTTCAGCTTCTTCTTTTCCTCTCTTTCATGGCTGCGTCTCTTTACTCACTTGTTTCGCTTCTTTTGTCATGGCAAACAAAAAAACGTTACATCAAAGCAATACTGTTTTCGATCGGAATCATCGTGATTATTGCCGTTTTTTTTATTGATATTATTTACGGCCTCTGGTCCAAACAGCATTATGGAAGAGAACTGAGCATATTCCATGTACTGCCTGTCTACGCCCTGATCGTATCCATCCTGCTTACATTGTCTGTAATGAAGCTGACAAGAAAGACTTCACGAAAAGGAATTGATCCGGCCATTCTCAAATCCTGCGGGATAAGTCAAAGGGAAGAGGAAGTCATACGACTGCTGATTGACGGCAAGGGATATAAAGGCATTGCGGAAAAGCTTTGCATTTCCCTTGCTACCGTTCAGACGCATATAAGAAATATTTACAGAAAAACCGGTGTAAACAGTAAAGTGGAACTGATAAATCTCCTTCTCGGGAATTGAAATAGCCCTGATCACATATTTATATGAGAACTTTTTCGAACAAATCCCATCAATATAGGATAGTCTGAAATCGGCCCCTGGAGCAGACTTCTGAAATAAACTTCAGGAGGATGTTTTATGACAAAGGTATTTCTGGGACAGGCTTTATTATGCGGATTTCTGCTGCTTCCGTCTCTTTCGGCAGAATCTATCAGCAAGGAAGATCGCATACCGATAAATAATGTTGGAAGAATCGTAGTGGACGGGAGAAATCTAGCGGAAGCCCGGCTTGGGGTTAACATCGTTACAACTTCCATGACAATAAAGAGCTGGGAGGGAGAGGACCTGGCGATTGTCCAGAAGGGACATCGCTCCCTGGGACGCATTACCCCCCTTACTGTGGATCACACCCGGAACGGTGATGAAGCGACTCTGTCTCTTTCGTGGGACCATCGTTTCGGAATAGGCATACGAATCGGAAGAGTCGACATGACTCTTCTCGTTCCCGAAGCATGGGGCGGCGAATTGGTACTGCAGGATTTTCATCTGAAAACCCATGTCGAAGGGCTTAGCATCGGAGCTCTGACCGGCAATATGAAACTGGCGGATCTGAAGATTACAGACTCGGAGATTGAAACCGTGGATCTTTCCATGGGGGTTGATTCTGACTTTGAAGCCGAGAATGTTCGAGCCGAGTCCTGGTTTCTGAGAGGGAAACTGGGAAAGATTACCGCCAGGAATATAAGGGGAACCATAGACGCGGAAACCATAGATGGCAATATCTCTATTGATTTTCTCGATTTCAGAGGGATGTCCAGGCTCTCCTCGAAGCTGGGAAAGATCGCCGTATTCCTCCCGGCAGAATCAGAGCTTGAGCTTAACCTTTCCAGTACGCTGGAATCGGTACGAACGGATCTTCCCGTCATCGGTCTCGCTGCGGAAAAAGATCCTCATAAAATTGAAGGTTACATCGGCTCTTCGGACCATCATTTGACGGCCCATTCGGGTGACGGCAGGGTGTCAGTATTTTCAAAATGAGGCATAAACGAATGAAACATAAACTTACATTAGCGCTCATTATCGCGGGTTTGACTCTTACTGCATCAGCGGAGACGACAGAGTCTACCGTAGAAAAGCCGCTGGAACTCCAGTTATTCCCGCTTCCGCGATACCGGGAGGTCTTCATCGTTTCCCGTGTCACCCTGGGAGTGATCGCTTCGGAAACCGATAGCGTACGGAACCTGCAGCTGTCTACGGGATCGTCCTGGGCAAAAAACAGCAGGGGGTTGCAGTTTTCCGGTGTTTTTAACAGAACTGAGACACTGGATGGGGTGCAGATCAGCTGCTTCAATTTTGCGTCTGAAACAGAAGGAGCTCAGTTCTCCGGAGTTCTTAACAAAGCCGATGCTTTGAAAGGAGTACAGATCAGCTGTTTCAATTTCGCGTCCGAAACGGAAGGTGTTCAGATTGCCGGGGTAATGAATAGAGCCGAGGCTCTGAAAGGAGGGCAGATCAGCTGTTTTAATCTTGCTTCCGAGACGGAAGGCGTTCAGATTGCCGGAGTAATGAATAGAGCCGAGGCTCTGAGAGGAGTACAGATCAGCTGTTTCAATTTCGCGTCCGAAACAGAAGGTGTTCAGATTGCCGGGGTCCTTAACCGGACGAAGAAGCTGACGGGGACGCAGATAGGGGTATTCAATTTTGCGGAGTCGGGAGACGGGAGACAGTTCGGCTTATTCAATTTCCACAGGGATTCCTGGATAAACGCAAGGGCTGAGGTGGATTCCCGGAATTCGGCCCTGCTTACATTACAGAAAGGTCTCGGGAGTTATTATACAGCCAGTTCCATCGGCTATCATTTCAGGAAAAAGCAGTTTTCCGCTTCCTTAGCTATGGGATACAGGTATGAAGGGGATTTCCTCTTTATGGAAGGTGAAGTCAAATTGACTAAGAACCATTTATCCTTTTCAGATGTGGATCTATTACTGGGTCCGGGGCTCCGGACAGGGTTTAAGGTAAAAGATGGAGTATCTCTTTTCTGTGGAGGAGCTGTTATGGGCTGCCTCAATGATTCATCGGATCGATCCGAAATTTTTCCGGGGCTATACATCCGCCCGGAGATATCACTTGGTATCGGAAGAAGTATCTGAATATGGATCTTTGTGCACTATGTATTCAGCCCGTACCATATTTTGATCCATATAAAATATCATCTTTCACGATAAAACCATTTTCTGGATTTTCTCTCAGCTGTTTCCTATCTTTATTTTTTCCACCAATTTCAAATAAATTCCCATCTATTTCAAAATCACCGTAAGCGTCAAATGAACACAGGTCCTTTATCAACTGTAATATCTTCTTTTATATTCCAGGGTAAAAGAGCTTCCCAATCCTGTTCATTTTTAACTAAGGGAGCCATGGTAAACACAAAATATAGATAATCAAAGGGATTCAAATCGTTCTGTTTCGCGGTTTCAATCAGAGAATACATCCCGCAGGAACTGTCTGCCCCTTTGGGATTCCCGGAAAATAACCAGTTTTTCCTCCCCAGAACAAAAGGGCGGATAGCGTTTTCACTGGCATTATTATCCGGAGTCAGATAAGGACTTTCCAGATACCGAATCAAATAATCCCATTGATTCAATGCATAGTGAACAGCCTTTCCTAAAGCACTCTCGGGTAGAACATTTTCAGATCGTTTATCCAGCCATCGTTTAAATGCATCAAGAATAGGTCCGGCCTTGCTTTTCCGTTGTTCCAGAAAATCTTCTAAAGATAATTTCTTGTTCCTTAGATCATTTTCCAAGGCATATAACTTCTTGATATGCTTGATCCCTTCCAGAGCACTTTTAGATTTTTTACTGGCTTTATCAGCCTCAAAGAACTTCCTTCTGGCATGAGCAAAGCATCCAACCAGAGAAATATCCGGATTTCCCTCCACTGCAGTTTTGTACCCTTGATATCCATCGGTTTGGAGATACCCTTCAAAATCTGTGAGAAAATTCTTTGCATGTTCCGATGCCCGTGTCGGATGGTATTCGTAATAAACAGCTGGCTGTCCCGGAGGACCGCCTCTGGCCAGCCACATATAGGATTTTTGTCCGTTATCCCGACCCGGTTCATTCAAAACCTGTACGGTTGTTTCATCCATTTGAAGCACCGGACCGGATTTTAAGTGTGTTTTCAGTAGTTCAAAGAGCGGGAGAAGAGCTTCATAAGCCTTTTTCTGCCAATTACTCATGTTCTGACGGCTAATCCGGGCTCCCATGCGCTCAAACCGCTTTTCCTGGCGGTAAAAAGGAAGATGATCCACATACTTATTTACCATCAAAAATGCCAGCAGACCAGGAGTGACAATCCCTTTGGGGATGATGGAAGGCTCCGGAGGGGCAATCTTTACAGCAGGAACATCTTCATCGGCGGTTCCTTCACAATTACCACAGGCATATTTAAACCGGATAATCCGCTCTACCCAGATACGAGGAGGGATTACATGCAGCTTCTCAGATATTTCTTCTCCGATCTTCTTCAGTTCCGTACCACAGGCACAGGTTTTCTCATCCTCAGGAATATCTAGAATCTTTTCCTTACGGGGAAGGTTTTCATCCAGAGGTTTTCTTCCTGTTTTCTTACGCTTGTAAGAGGGGATTTCCTGTTCTGCAGAAGTATCTTCCTCAGGTGTCTGTGATTCATCTGTATCAAATAATTCAATTTGTTCCGGAATATTTTCTGCTCTTCGGCCGAATTGCCTATGTAGAGCCAAAGCCAACTTTTCTTCAAGAAGCTGATATTTCTTTTCCCAGTTCTGGTTCTGAGCTTCAAGTTGTGAAATATACTCCTGGGCCTCTTTTGGAAGAGCTGCTTTATCCATAAGAGAATTTTAGCAAAGACAGGAATTTGAGTAAATTCCTTTCAGGCAATTTCTGAATATTTCAATGTTTCGTGGGTTTTCCAGAAGTCTATACCCTTCAGAAGCATAGAGAGTTCTTCAAAACTGATGGCTCTGGCGGCTTCTTGCGTGTCTGGCCAGGGGAAACGGTGTTTTTCCAAACGCTTTTGCCAGAGGCAAAACCCTGTCTGATCCCAGTAGAGGGCTTTCAGAATACGTCTCTGTTTATTACAGAATAGGAAAAGAGAACCGCAAAAAGGATCAAGAGCCATCTCATCCTGAACTTCTACGGCCAAACCGTTTATGGCTTTCCGCATATCAGTAACACCGGGTCGGATGAATATCTTGATTTGAGAGAAATCCTTAATCATTGCACTGTTCCAGGGTCTGAAGTAGTTTCTTCAATGTCATTGTATCAAAATCCCGGTCCAGTATTATCCGGTAGGATTTCCATTGTAATTCAATGGATGAGCCTGTGACTGTTTCCCTGGGTAGTTTAGCAGAAACTTCAACCAAATATTGTGGTTTCCGTTTGTATCGCTTCCTCCATCCATGGAATGTTGTTGCTTTTAGGTTTTTATCCCGGCAGAATTGATTTACTGATTTGCCAGATAGTTCCCATTCTGCCAGAAGAGCATAGCGCTGATCCATTTTATATTGTTTCAAGGAAGACCTCCTTGTGAGATTGTACTGGGAGGTCTTCAAAATTATTAGATGCGGTTTATTTGACGGTTACAAATCACCAATCTTGCTTACATGAATATTATATGTTTTCTGTTTTCAGTTTATAATGGTTTGAGATGTCTTCAAATATTGTCTTATCTATAATTCTCTGGATCTTTTGACTGTAAGATTCCTGACCTTCAAGAACAAAAGGGTAGTATCCTGAACCAGGATATTCCTTGAAATAACCTTTCAGTTTTTTTATTTCACCGATTTGGGATTCAAAGGAGGATCTATTATTAATAATCTCCTTAGGTAGTTATGAAATTACTTATCACTAGAGTACACTCCAATAATCGTTTAGATATATTTGACTATACTCCAATATTAAGAGATTTCAAGTCTATTCCGGGTAGACCAGCGGCAAAATTCTCCTCGATTCCAACAGTTTAAAATTAGCACACTGATCGCGCATGGCAAAGTAATCTTTATCCTTCTTCAGGTAGTGATTCGCTCCAGTAAGGCTGACTGCTGCATGCGTTTGTACCACCATTATTTTTTCAGTAAATCATACAGAGAACGATTTACATATATTATTTCCTTTCCCAAACGAAATGATTCTAAAACACCAATAGATTCCAACTCTTTTAAATATTTGCTTGCAGTTCTTCTTTCGGCGATTCCTGCCTCCACTAGATATGCGATCTTCGTATATGGTTGGATAAAGAGTAATTCAATTAATTCTTTTGAATAAATTGTTTTAGGTAATTTATCTTTACATTCCTCAATAGTCTCATTCAGTAAGTTTATAATTGAAGAAATAATTTCATACGTTTCTTTTGATGTTTCTTCTACTGCTTTTAGCATATAGATTATCCAATCTTCCCATCCTTCAGTTTTGTGCATCTTTTGAAGCAATCGGTAGTACTGGTTTTTATTCTTTATGATATAAGAACTTAGAAATAATATAGGTGTGTCTAGTAATCCTTTCAGCACAAGGTATAATACATTGATGATTCTACCTGTTCTTCTATTTCCATCATAAAATGGGTGGATTGATTCAAATTGGTAATGGATAATTGCCATTTTTATCAAATAATCTGTTTCATCATCTGAATTAATGTATTTCTCAAGATTTGCTAGCAAATCTTTTATTACATCTTCATTGTCTGGGGGAGTATAGAGCACTTCTCCTGTAGTATCGTTAACTAAACTGGTTCCTGGCAATTTTCTTAAACCAGCCGAATTTTGTTCCAATTCTTCTTGAATCGACAGGATCGTATTTACTCGTAATATGTCGCTTTTCTTAATTTCTGAATATCCTAACCATAAAGCTGATCTATAGCTAAGAACCTCTTTAGTCGCCGGATCTATTTTTTGTTCTTTTGCTACAATCGCTTTATACAGATTGTCTTGTGTTGTAATAATATTTTCAATTTCAGAACTGGCCGATGCTTCCTTGAGAATAATAGAGCTTAATAATATTGAATCATTCGGAAGGAGCGAACAGTATCCTTTTAAACGGGCTAACTCCCTGTTGGCTGAAATAGCATGTTTTAATACGTTTTTAGACTCAATGTCGTGCTTAGGAGGAAGTTTAGGTAGATCATTATTTGGTATCTTACTCATAACATGTTCATTGTAACCCAATAAATGTACACGTCAATAGCTCATGTGCATATATTGATGATTTTTGCTCATAAACACTTACTCGTGTTCACGGTGTGTATATAACGAGACTGTAGAAAAACTCAAACTGGGTATTTTCAAGGTTCCCCTGAAAGCACTCATTTGGAAAAATCATTCATCTCTTTGATTTCAATATTCAATCCGATTAAAACCGGCTATATTCAACTATAATTGGTTTATCCTACGCTATACCCATTCTTTAGCACTTTTCCGTATTCCTACGCACTATACTGCTGGATTTTCCCGATATTACGCACCATACAGTACAACAACCACTGTGTCCGGACCTTTTCCGTACCCCGTAAAGTAAAGCGATTCAGCTTTTTCATTCCGGCAATATGTCCGAATACAGGTTCTACCGTACTCATCCGTTTTGCATAAACTGATCGTCCATAGGGCGTATCAATTTTCTCCTTCATACCCTTTTATAGAATTTTACCATGAATTGGCTGAGAGCTGTTGAAAAGGTGACTTTTTCAGTCTCAACATTCTTTTAAGCTGCAACGCGTCAATTGGCGCAAAACTTGCCAAGCGAAGCGACCAGCAAGTTTCGTGACAATAGCGTTGACAGGTTGAAGCAGTTGTTAGGCAATCTTTCTTTTATTTTTTATCACATTTATTGGAAACCAAAATATTAAAAGAACTTCTCCAATAAATGTAATTATTGAAATTTCCAATGTACTATTTGGTTGTATAATTTTTACAACAGTATCAAATATATAACCAAATCCAGAAATAAATACTAAAACACCTAAAATCTTGGAAATAAATTTCGATTTATAAATCAAATAAGCCAAAACAATCAAATGTATTCCAAATACAATTAGGCCATAACTCCAAAGTATATTAAATTGTGAATATTTTAAATTTGGTTCGGTTTTACCTAAATATATATAGATTAGTATTAATAATAGATAAACTGCATAAACGATTCTTAGTATCATGCTAATTGTTGCTATTTCTTTGTTTACATTAATAAAAACATTTTTTAATGTATATCCAACTAATATATCAAGTATAGCTACCAAGCAAAATAGTAACAAACCAAATCCAAGCATTGAATTAATATTTTGATTTGAATATTTTTCTAAAATATTTAGTCCCAAAGGAGCTATAACAGCCATAACTAATAAGTAAAATGATGATATAAGTTTGTTCTTATCCATTAATGAAAGTGTGATATTTTTCATTCTATCCTCCTACAATTACTAACACTAAAAACACTGAAATTCCGCTTCTTCCCTACCCCGACAATGAATTAACAGATCATCCGCATAGCGAGCAAAAACAAGCTGAGGATGCTCTCGATTCATCCATTCATCAAAAGCATAATGTAGAAACAGATTCGCCAGCAAAGGACTGATGACGCCACTCTGTGGCGTCCCCAGTTCTCTGTCAATGACATTTCCATCAGCATCCTCTGCGGGGGCCTTCAACCATCTTTCAACATATAGCACTACCCAGGCGGGCGGATTATGATGCCGCACCGCTTTCAGTAATAATTCATGATTAATGGTATCAAAGAACCCTTTAATGTCCACATCGACAACCCAGTCATATTTCCAGCACCTCTTCCGAGTTATTGCCACAGCCAGATGGGCCGACTTCTTCGGTCTATACCCATAGGAATCAGGATGAAACAATGGTTCGAGAAGCGGTTCAGATACATTCTGGCCGTCATCTGAGCGACTCGATCAAGCACCGTCGGGATTCCCAATGGTCTTGTCCCACCGCTCTTTTTAGGGATGTCTACACACAGGACAGGTTTGGGAAAGTAACTTCCGGAAGACATACGATTTCAAAGGGCGTACAGGATATCACTCTCCCGATCTTTCATCCCCTCCAGAGTCATACCATCCACACCGGCAGGCTCCCTTCTTCCTTACCTGTTTGTACGCCTTCCAAAGCACTTGCTTTGAAATAGCAAACGGTTTTGTCTGTCCCAATAATTCCTCCCGAATATATTCCGGTTGATTACCGGACCAGACTGAATATGTCAGCTCCTTCGCTCCAGTCTCATTACAAGACCTTCAACACTACTACGAGCTGATCCGTCCCTGTGCCGCGCATCGGTACTTTCTCGCTTCCAGTTCTTCTGTTACGCGATTTTCCCTTAACATCACGACGACAGGTTCCCACGTTCCTCAATATCGCCTGTCTTTGGCTCGTGCCGCCTTTATACCGGAGACCGCATACGCACTTAATCAGGTTACGCCGCATACTTATTCATGACGCATGCAACGCCCGTCATTTTCGATCTCATCGTACAAACTTTCGATACCTCATCGACGGTTCACTTTCGTTCACCTTCCAAAGACTCACCTGACAGGTTCAATTCCTGCTTTTTCCGTCAACGTTCACCACAAAGGCTCTTAACCGATGCAGCTTGCGGTGGTTTGAAACCTGCTCCTGAAAGCCGATTCCGAGGGGCCTACCCTCATCAATACTGTAGTTACGAAATTAACTCCATCTATAAGATTAAAGGTGCCCTCTCGTGGCACACGTTGCATGGCATTGTTAAATAGCCTCCAGCTAATAGAGGAATCCGAATAGGTGTAATGGTATTTCATATTTCGATCCGTATAAAATATCATCTTTGACTATAAACCCGTTTTCTGGATTTTCTTTCAGCTGTTTTCTATCTTTATTTTTTCCACCAATTTCAAATAAATTTCCATCTATTTCAAAATCACCGATTTTACTTACATGGATATTATATCCTGAGTTTTTAACCATATTAATAAAAAATATCTCTCGGATAGTTCCTATATGCGATTCAAACCCGATTTCATTTGATATTGAGGAATATAGATCGGGGTTATCTAAATACATTTTTTCTGTTTGTTTTAGAATTTGGCTTCCAGCTTTATTCATTGATAATAAAGCGATGAGTCCTGTTTCCTGTAATATTTCCAAATAATTCTGAACAGTCCTATTATCAAGTCCAATGTTCTTGGAAATACTATTTCGGTTTAGTTCTCCTGGTGGTATCGTTGCCATATAAGCCAGTATCCGTTTGAAATTGGATAGATTTTCTGTTTTTAATTTATAGTGGTTTGAGATGTCTTCAAATATTGTTTTGTCAATAATTCGCTGGATCTTTTGGCTATATGAACCCTGACCTTCCAGCACAAAAGGGTAGTATCCTGCACCAAGATACTCCTTGAAATAGCCTTTCAGTTTCTTAATTCCGCCGATTTTTGACTCAAAGGCAGATCTATCATTAATTATTTCTTTGAAAGAGATGGTTCCGGTATCAGCTATATCATTGAATAATAAATATTCTCGAAATGATAATCCCCCAATTCTGTAAATTACACCTCTTCTTGATAGATCATATGTTCCTTTAATCAGATCTATACTGGAACTTCCTGAGAATATGATCTTTATATCCGGGTATGAATCATAGAGATTTTTTAATTCCTGGTTCCAATTAGGGTATTTATGTATTTCATCCAGGAAGAAATATCTTACCCCATAATCCTCATACAGAGTATTTACAAATTCAAGTAATGTGTTTTGAGAAAAGTAAATATTGTCAATTGATGCATAGATGCATTCATCAATATTTGGAATTTGTTCTTTTATGTACTGAAGAAGTAATGTTGTTTTACCTGTACCTCTGGGACCAATTAATCCTGTTAGTCGATTATCTGTATTGAAATCAGAGTATATGTATCTATGGTGTGAATATTTAGTGTATTGTAGGAGTCTTTTATAGGTATTTATGAAATTGCTTATCATTTGAGTACACTCCAATAATTATTGCCATATTTTTGATTGTACTCTATTTTTATAAAATATCAAGCCTATTTAACGCCCAAATCAGCTGCAACTTTGTCCCGAAGGGTTGGCGTAGTTTTTGAGAAATCAAAAACTATGACAAAAAAGTTGTCAGTTGCATTTGATTGTTATGGCGCCATCTTTTTTATAAGTTTCTCTTTTCTTTGCTCAAAATCTTCTATTGATTGTCCGTATTTAATTGCTCTATTACATACATTTAATGCTTTTTCATATTCTTCTTTTTTATCATAAATTATGACTAAACGTTTAAATGCCGGTATATTTCCAATAAAGCCCTTTTCTTTTATTCCTTCAATTTCCTTTTTTATATTCTTATCTCCAGTAATAGAAGCAAGTTGTTTGGCTCTATCTATTTCTTCTTTGATATTGGCCTCAGTCATTTCATCAAGAGTGTCTAAATCTAATTCACAATATTCAATACATTTATCTATATATTTCTCATCTAATGATCTGAATTTATAATAAAAGTCTTGTAATTGTATAAAAGAAAAATGTCTGCTTACTGGACTTCTTTTATTCTTTGAGAGTTCGCTCAATAATTCTTTCTCTTGCTTCTCATCAAATTTAATTACTTTATTTGGTTTCGCTGGGGCTTTCTTTTTAGGAAGGGATTTACCTTCTTTCCTCATTTCGGCAAGTTTCTTCTTTACGTCTTCATGAGCAGTTTCTAAAAAGTTATACATTTCCCTTTTTAATTTGAAATTCTCAGCTAAAAGGGGAATAGAGATTGATTTATCGATAATGGACATGTTTGCAAAGATGCCAACATCTTGTTTATTGACTTTCTTTATTTCTGATGCTGTCAAATATTTCTTTAATTCGATCTTGTCTGTGCCAAGTTTGGATATTACAATATCGGTGAGGCATTGTAAAAATAATTCCGGATATTTCTTAATATAATTCTTATTATTAAATTCAAAGGTCGATGCCATGCGCATAATATCCTTTGGGAATAGAGGAATATCAAAACTGTAATAGCAGATCAAGAATAAATTATCAGAAAAAGCTAATTCATGTTCTTTATCTAGTGATTTAATAAAATCTAAAACAAGATCGCCTCTGTTATGCAACATACATGATAGAACTACAGCATTTGCTGAATAAGATTGAAATGATTTATTTGTATGAACATCTCTTAATTTCAGAATAACGGAAATTGCTTTTTCAAAATTTCCTGATAATAGATGTCTTTCCAATCCATAATATAAGATAAAAACAAAACCAATATCGATTGCTGTATTGTATGGATTTGCGAGTAAATTTAAATAAACCCATTTTTGTTCCGGTGATAACTCTGTATATGTTGGATAATATGATGGCCTTTCAACTAAACGAATATCTTTTGGTTGAGATATTTTTTGATTTGTATATATAAGACTTGGTTCTTCATGATTTTGAAACGAAATTGTTATTCGGTAACCATCAATTTCGAAGAAATTTTCATCTCCTTTTGATTGAATATAATTTTTGTATTTTCCATCCCCTATCCAAATTAGTTCTTTTAAATCTTCGTGTATTGTTAAACCTTTTACCGATAGACTTGCATTTTTAATAGGAGCAATTTCTTTCTTTTCATCTTGTGATTCTTTAAATTTCTGTTTTGTTCTTTTTCCAAAATTAAATAATCCCATAAATTACTCCTTTTTCAATACTAAATGACTACACTTTATTATTTTTTGTCGGCATAACGAGACTGTAGAAAAACTCAAACTGGGTATTTTCAAGGTTCCCCTGAAAGCACTCATTTGGAAAAATCATTCATCTCTTTGATTTCAATATTCAATCCGATTAAAACCGGCTATATTCAACTACAATTGGTTTTATCCAACGCTATACCCATTCTTTAGCACTTTTCCGTATTCCTACGCACTATACTGCTGGATTTTCCCGATATTATGCACCATACAGTACAACAACCACTGTGTCCGGACCTTTTCCGTACCCCGTAAAGTAAAGCGATTCAGCTTTTTCATTCCGGCAATATGTCCGAATACAGGTTCTACCGTACTCATCCGTTTTGCATAAACTGATCGTCCATAGGGCGTATCAATTTTCTCCTTCATACCGGCCATGGGATTGCTCCCTTTTCCATCCGGCACTTCCTTCAGTATGGCAACCTGACGGGCCTTTGTCGTTTCCTTTCTTATACATTTTGAACGAAGTTTACAGTCACGACAATTGCGTATATGCCCTTGATAGGACTTTCCGGTATACCGACCGTCATTGCTTCTGAAGTTGGGGGATTTCAGCCACATGGCATGACCGGCAGGGCAGATCAGTTGGTTGGTTGCCGTATCCATATAAAAGTCTTCCGGACTAAAATAGTGTTTTCCTTTTTCCGGTTTCCAGTTGGCGACTTTCTTTTTGTATCTGCCGGCATCCTGGAAGGCAACATGCCTTTTCCTGAACTGATTGTCCGGGATATAGGCATCGATCTTCTTCTCGCAGATCATCTGCATGTTCTTTTTATTATGGAATCCTGTATCCGCTGTTATGGTGACATTGTTATAGATGTGGTCATCTATGTGAGATTCTTTGCAGCTCTTATCAATCCCCTCAAGTATCTCTGTTAGGTGTCCTGATTCGTTTACATCACCGTATGTATCGGCAAATATAATTAATTGATGCTTGTCGTCTACTGCAGCAATGCCATTATATCCCTGTATAACGCCATGTCCGGTGGACATTTTAGCGCTTTCGTTATCAACTATATTGCTTTTAATGGGCTGATCCTGACTCCCGAAACGGTCATAATGGGTATCAAGCCATTTGTAGATTTTTTCTGTTTTTGCCTTTAGCTTTTTGATGGCTTTCTTTTCTTTTTTACGCTGCTCTTTATCTTCCCAACTGGCATCCGTATTCTTGTGTTTTTCAATCAGATAGTTTACGGATTTCTCTATTTTCTTTGTTTTGGCAAATAGTTCCGCTTTGGTTCCGCTCCATTCCTTTGAACAGTTTGAGGAGATCTTGCAGCCGTCAATGGCAAACATGTTTTTGCCGATCAGTCCCTGTGTGTAGCAAACAGAGAGTATCATGGTAAATAGGGTTTGGCACTCTTTATGACGGGAAGAGATAAAATCGGCAATGGTTGTAAAGTGGGGTCTGGAATCGGCGGCTAGCGCCATACAGACGATATTCTCCCGGCATAACTGTTCAATTTTTCTGCTGCTGTTTATGCCTTTTGAATAGGCGTAAAGGACTATTTTTAAGAGGATGGCAGGGTCGTAGGCGGGAGCTCCGGTTTCATCATTTTCGTAGTGGTTTTCAAAAACTGACATATCAATTTGATTGTCTATCAGATGGCATAATGTATATTCGAATGTTCCTGGTAAAATCTGTTTTTTAAAGCTTACGGGGATCATCATTGTCTGGGTATAAGAATACTCTTTATATCTGGCCATTATTGAAAACCTCCCTTTTATAGAATTTTACCATGTTTTGGCTGAGAGCTGTAGAAAAGGTGACTTTTTCTACAGTCTCAACGCCCGCATCAGCTGCAATTTTGTCCCGCAGGGTTGGCGCAGATTTTGAAATGAGCGAAGCGACTTCAAAATCTGTGACAAAAAAATTGTCAGTTGCATGCGTTTGTTCTACAGTGTCGACCAGTTACCTTGTTATATTTGTAATAGCTTTAGGTCATTAATATCACTATTCAATAAATCCACGTCTATCACCTTCTGTATTACCGCAAAAATATATGAAATTAATTTTATTAATAATTTTCTGCTGAGGAGTTTTGTTATCAAAAACGATAATCTGCCTATCTTCGCTTGTATCTGATAGATAATCAAAAAATCGATCTTGAATATCTTCACTTATTTCATCATTAGTTTCTCGTAGAGCATTCTTCCCATGATAGGTTGTTAAAGGGGAATCTAAAACAATTAGAGGATTAAATGATATTCCTTTTTCAACGACCCAATCTAGTATAGAGATTAACAACGCAGAGTATGATATTGCTCTGAATCCTTTTCCAAAACTCTTTCGAGTTTTTCCAGAAATTGTGTAATCAAAAGTTCTATAACCAGTATCAAAGGTAATTGATTCCCAACCTGGATAACCAAATCCTTCTAAAATGGAAGATAATTTTGTACAAAAATCTTTTATATGAAGAAATTCTTCCGAATGTTCAGAGTCAGGCTTTGATTTCCCTTTTTCAATTTTCTCATTTAATTCAGCTTCTTTTTCAAATAAATAGTTTATTCTTTCAGTAAGAATTGTAACCTTATTGGAAATAATTTGATTTTGTTCAAATCTTTCTAATTTTTCCTTAAATGGTATTATCTTTTCATTATTATGCTTTTTCTTTTTAACTGCCTCTATCTTACTTTCAGACAATACACTCAACTCTGAATTAATATCCAATACTTCTTTTTCTAAATTAACAATCGATTCACTAATATCATTTTTTTTATTGGATATTTTTTTGTATTCTGCTTCAATAGATTCATTAAATACTTCTTCATCAAAATCAGAATCAAGTTCTGATGTAGTAATTTCACTATCACAAATTGGACATGCTACAGTATTCAATTGAGAAATCAAGCTATTACCTTCTGACACAAATTGCATTCGTTCTAAATCTGAATTATAGTGCTCAAGTAATAACTTAAAACGATTGATTAGTTCTTTCTTGAATTCCTTTTTATTCTCATTTTCAAGAATGTCATCATTTATCTTCATTATTTCTTTATTGATATCGCTAGATACAGTCAAGATTCCATCTATGTCTAGTTTTGTTTTGTTGATAACTTGAGAATAATCGGTACCATCATCGAGAAGAGCTTTTTTAGCAGAAAGAGCCGTGATTTCCCTATTTGTTTCATCTCTCTCTGAAATGATGAACTCAATTTGACCTAATATATGAGTTTTCTTTTCCTTTTCAATTAAAGGGTTAATAAAATTGCTATCATCCGTCCCGGATAATATATATCTAAATAGTGATTGATAAAAAGTTTGATCTGGATATTGACCAGTAGCATAAATAGGTGACTTTTCAGTGATAATTCTATCCTCTGGGATAACAGTAAATTTCCTTAAGTCTCTAAAACTAATTTTCTTCTTCTCTGTTTTTTTCTTTTTAAATTCTTTGTTATACATACCGCATGTTTTTAATAAGTAGACAGACAAATTATTTTCAGAAGAGGAAGAATGGTTTAACAGAAGCTTTTCTTCTTTTTTCGTATTATCATAGTTTTCAAAAGTACATTCTTTAATATAAACATCTGTATTTTTGATGTTTCTATATATGGTTAGTGGTTTTTCTTTATATGTGCTTATTTGTAGATAAAAATCTTCATATCCAATCGCTTCAGGAATTTCTTTTGGATTTTCACTTCTTCCCAATAAGAAATCTATACACGAAAAAGCGTATGATTTCCCTGTATCTGAAACACCAGAAATTAAATTAAATCCTTTTTTAAATTCTAATTGAGATTTTTTGTTTTGAGTTCCAATAACAACTAGTTTTTTTATATAGAATCCATCAAGCATTTATTGTCACTCCTCGGAATAGTGGCTCATTTACAAATTCATTTCCCCAGTTTTCAATATTTTTATTTATGTATTTATCTAAGTCTATCTCTGTATATAATTCGAATTTTGCTGTTATCCATCTTATTCTATCTTTCAACTTTTCTGTATATTCACTTCTAAAATGCTCAAGAAATGGACTGAGTAATTCTGTTTGAGTATAAAAGATTCCTTTTTTATTCATTTCAACCTGTAAGAGTTCTTTTGAAATCATTTTATTCAATCCAGCCCGAACTGCTTTTCTTTTTATTAACAATTGTGTAGAACGGTAGGGGGCTTCGGGATGCAGGTTTTTCGGGCCACCAATATCTTCTGTGAAAAGAATAAGATAATCAAAAGAAATTATTTGGTTTAAGGAAAGTGGCTTGTTAAACCCGTTTATTATAAATAAAGATCTTAACCCTAATTCCAGTGAATGATTAAATAATTGGTTATTTTTATAGTAAGAAAGCATTATTCTTTTACCCACCTTATTTTTTTATCATTGACCAAATGATGACATATACCTTCTTTATCTTGCACTTTTATTTCATAAAAAAGTGGATTGTTATTGAATGAACCTCTTTTTGCTTCTTTTATTGCTTCTTTCAGTCTAATAAAACCATTCTCAAAATCTGATTCAACAATATCAATGATCAAGCTAAAGATTTCATCTTTTAATTCTTCAAAAGAATTACTATTATACGGTAGCTCATCTCTACTGAATTGATACAATGAATCCGCAATGTAAAAACTATCCCGTTGTCTTTGAAAATGATTAAGCAATTCTTGTTTATCAGAAATATCTTCTATACTGGAAATAAATCTATTAAGATAATCTGAATAAGCAGCAAATATTTCTCTAATATAAACCAACTCATTCTTTTCTATATCTTTATTTGCCTTTGGCAGTTCTTCTCTTGTTTTATTTAAGCCTCCACCAAACCATCTAGAAAAGAAAGGTGTCTGTCTAAATTGATCAATGAAAGTATTTGGCTCAAGCCAGTCTATAATGGAAAAATTGAATGTATCGAAATATTTTAATATCTCACCTTCTAACTTTATATTTTCTTTCGTTGTAATTCCTTTTTCACATTTATCAGCCCAATTGTTTTTTAATTCCTGTTTCAATTTTTCAGGGTTTTCTATAAGTCCTAATAATTTTGGACCTATTCCCTTAGGTGAAACAAAATAGTATTTTCTTGGAACTGAATAATCTTTATTAAAAGTATAGTAAATTAATTTACCGAGCTCGATATAAATTTCTGCGGGTGAAAGCATAGATGAATAGTGCTTACATTGATAAAGATCCCAAACTTGCTTCTCTTCATTGACTATTGCACATACATCCCGGCCTTTATCACCAGCTCCCCCAACACCATAGACTTTTATATACTGTTTTGTCACATGATAATGTGCCCATTGTAGGACTAATTCCTCATATTGATCTTCGTCAAGAGCTTCAAGTATCTGATTTGGTTTCAATACAGGACCTAATAGTATTTCACTGTTTGATAACCGAGAAATATTTTTTGGTTTTTCTAGTTCTGTAAACATTTAATGTTTCTACCTCATTTACATGACTATTTATAATCGATTATTAAGCAACTCTCCCACTGGGATATTCTCTAAATTCATTCTTTCAAAGGACAACTTAAATTATGTAAAAATATATCACTTTTTCACAACATAATTAATTTGCATCTGTAGAACGCCAAAATATGCTGCGGAGCGGCCTGGCCGAAGGACAGGTACAGGCGCTTTTCTTGCAGACTTATTTTAAACAGTAATTTGTTTTTAAGAAAGAACTATTTATCAGCATTCTGTATCTCTGCAAGAAATGTGATCTGTAGCGACGACAGTATCATTTTCTTGTTATGTCTACAGCATTTTGTAAATCACCGATGCCATATCAGGCAAGAATATCTTAATAAACGTAGGTGAAGGCGAATTCCCTTATTTTCACTTCTGCCAGCCGCAACCGGCGTCAAAGATTGATAATCAGTGTAGTGTGAGCATCAATCAACCCGTATCAAAACCCTAAAACCTACTAAATCATCTGGCAATTATGAAAGAACCAGAAGTACAAAATGTGTTCGATATAACTTATTATCTCTTGAACAAGGTAATCCCAAAATCCATAGAATTACCCTGCACCCCCGCAGCATAACTGTCAATTCTAACAATTCCACTGACACTCCCAGAGCACTCATTCAACTAGTTCAAAATCCGGATTGAAACCCAAAGTCATAACCACCGACCCATTATATGAACAGGGAATCCCGGCTGATGTATCACTCAAATCCAAAGTAATATCAGCATCATCATAGGAAATACCGGAAATAGTAATACCGGCACATTGAAGAATAATCGGATATGTTACTCCATCATTGTAGTTATACCACGATTCACATACACTTGAGCCGGGATCTTCACAGATCCAACCCAACCTATTACTTCCAACAAAATCAACGGTATACACTTCACCTTCATGGGTGGCACTCCAGGCCGTACCTGCTAGCTTATCAGGAAATCCCTCAACGTATTCCATTGTGTAACTATTCTCCAGATACTCCACAGTAACAGTACTGCCCGAACAGGAATAACTAAAACTTTTAACATCTCCCGAACGTTCCATAACATTGAGAGTATTCCCATCAATTCCAATAATTACACCATAGATATTTGCCGTATATAAAGCATCATGAAAATCTATTCTGGTCCGGCTATAGTGATTGCATCCAAAAAACCCAACCCCGTCTGTTATCCATAATGAGTTTTTCAATTCCACCGGTGCCGACTGCACCCTGTGAAAAGTAAAGGAGACATCTGAGGGATCTTTCAATATCATGGTATTTTCATCCGGAAAAGATGCCGTAAAATCCATATCTGCAGTCGTATCCATTGTAACCGTCAGATCACCGTCAGCCGGCATAGGGATGGTAGCATCTACTTCATAAGCATCATCTTCGTAGTCGTACTTAATCTCTGAATCAGTAAATTCGATCTCCCAGTACACCCCTGAACCGTAATGGCACCAGTAGCTATCTGCATAATCAGAAAAACTTACCGAAGGCGTAACCACAACCGGACTATCATCCTGCGTATTCGAATCATCACTGCTCTGATCCGAACTGGCATCAGTAGAATCACTCGTATTATTTTCATCCTGCGCCTGATCGGCAGAATCATCCAGAACCTGCTCCGTACTATCCTCTTTATCTTTACTGCTCTTTGAAGCAAAAGGATTCTCACAGGAAACTAATAAAATCAGAAATAAACCCAGTAAAATGGCAGTTGTACGCCTCATGATGTAAAGCTCCTTTCAGTTGTGCTGTCCCACTGCCTCAATCGGGCAGAGTATTCTGCGCAACAAAAGTATACACCCAATCAATGATTCATAAAGTCATAAAATTCCTTTTTTTGGTCATATGCTCCTATTTTGATACTAACTTTAGTTAGTATATGGAGGAATTCTGCTATCACCTGTTAAGCATTATTCAGAAATCCTTAACGAATAAACACCGCAGGAGAAACACCGTATTTTTCGGACAGCTTCCGGATATGCCCCAGATTCAGCTCCCTTTTCCCGTTTAAAATCTCGCTGATTACGGACTGGGTGGCCACATCGGCAAGATCAGCCTGCCTGTGATTATGGTTTTCCATCAGGTGCTTCAGCATATCAACAGGAGAAACCGGTTCTACCGGATAGTGTTCATCCTCATATTTTCCTATCATGCCGGTAATATAGTCAATAATCGGTTCCAGGTCCGACTCCCCCGCTTCCATTCGGTCTGTCAGGGCTTCCAGCTCTTCAATAGCCCTGTCATTTTCTTCATCTGTGGAGATTCTGAATTTCAAAAGGAAATCGCTTACAACTTTTTCAACACCCATACTCATAAACAACCTCTTAACAGTATTTTTTCGAATACTCTGCATGGGTCAGGAAATCTCTGATAAATACAGTCTTCCCCCATGTATACCTGACAATCAGCCGATAGGCATTACCTTTTAAGTTGATACAGACAAGATCTGAACCCTTTATACTGTCGGCAGAGGGATAAACCTTCCGCAATTCTACAATGGAGGAGAAGGATGACCAGTAATGAACGGCTAACCATCCCCTCAATCCTTTTTCCGCTTCCGGGTATCGCCTGATGTAACTTTCTACAGTTTTCCTCTTTATGATTGTCACATTTAATTATCGCATATTGCGATACTCCTTTCAAGTGCTGTTTTCTGCAATGGATGAGACTCCTGGATCAATTATAGGAACTCCAACGTCCAAAACAACATTGCTGCTTCAAGTTATCCTATAAATTCTCTATTCCGCTCAGTTATCATTGGAGAGACAGTTAGCCCTCCGGGAATTGACACACTCCCCCCGGACAGCTAACGTTACGATAGAAACACTCCCCCGGTAATAGGAGATAAAGAATGACACCCAGTAAAAAAGCAGATGAAATGACCGTGAAGGAACTGGCTTCGTATATTGACCAGTCCGTGCTGAAACCGGAATTCACGGAAGAGGATATAAAAAAATACATACGGGAGGGCATCGACTACGGCTGCGCCACCGTGTGTATCAACCCCAGCGCCCTGGACCTGGCAGCCAAAATGACCGCCGGAACCGCTACGGGCATCTGCGTGGTCTGCGACTTTCCCTTCGGCCAGTCCACCACGGCTTCCCGTCTGGAGCAGGCGGAAGCCTATTGTAAACGGGGGGATGTGGCCGAACTGGATATCGTAGCCAACTACGGACACATAAGAAGCGGCCGGTGGGACCTGGTGGAGAACGATCTGAAAGCTGTCACCCAGGTATGCCACCGGTACGGAACAGCCGTAAAAGTCATACTGGAAACAGACGCCCTTACCATGGATCAGATTGCCAGGGGAACCGAAGCGGTCGCTGCCTCGGGGGCGGACTTCGTCAAATCCTCCACAGGCTTCTACACCGGCGGGGAAAGCGTCGGCGCCACAGTGGAGGTTGTAAAAGCCATGATGGCAGCCGCCGGCGGCCGGGTAAAGGTAAAAGGCTCCGGTGGCATCCGCACACGGGAACACTTTCTGAAGCTGATCGACATGGGCATAGACCGCATGGGTGTCGGCTACAGGTCGACACCGGTTGTGCTGGATATGCCGTCCGTATAAGCCCCCCCATAGGCCCGCACCCGACGCGGGCCTGTCTCTTTATTAAGGCGAGATTGTTCCTTCAGAGACGGGACCGGATAAAGGCGATAAAATCCTCCCGGAAGGGAGAAACCGACTCTTTTCCATAGACAAAATACATCTCCCTGACCAGAGCCCCCGTTGAAAAGGGACGGGTCTTTATGGTTCCCAGCTGTCTCTCCTTCTCTACGGCCCGGGAAGACAACACCGACCAGCCGAATCCCGATTCCACCAGGGATTTGATGGCGGAGAGGCTGCCTACCTCCAGAACAGGGGGCGGCAGTTCCAGATCCTTGTTTATCCTGTACTGTTCCCATCTGTATCTGGTTCCCGACCCCTCTTCTCTCAGGATCAGACGGCAGTTTCCCAGCTCCCGGGGTGAGATCGGCTCTTTTTCATCCGGAATGGCCGAAGCAGGCCCGATAAGGATCATTTCATCCTCCAAAAAGAGTTCGGAGCCGTAGGGTTCCCTCCTGAAGGGGCCTTCCACCAGAGCCAGGTCCAGCTCCCCCCGTTCCAGCTGAGCCAGAACAGATACGGTATTCTCTATTAGGAGGCTCAGTTCCAGATGGGGATTCTTCAGGCCGTACTCGGCCAGGAGAGGAGGGAGAATAAACTCGCCTATGGTAAGAGTCGCTCCCAGCCTATAGGTCCTGCGGCCGCCGCTGAGGGGAGCCAGCTCCCTTTCCGTACGGCGGGCAAGCCCCACGGCCTCCCGGGCGGCGCATTCCAGGATCCTGCCGGCGTCATTCAGAACAAGACGGCGCCCTGCATGGTTGAACAGGGGAATATTATACTCGGCCTCCAGAGCCTTTAGCTGCTGTGAAACGGCGGGCTGAGTCAGCCCGAGTTTATCCGAGGCCTTATGAAGGGTTCCTTCATCGATAACCGTCAGGAAGGTTCTGATTTTTAGGTCAATCATGGTTCCAAGGATAGAAAAGGCAGGGATTAAAGTAAAGATATTTTTATATTTACATTAAAAAATATAAATATTATTTAATTATCAATTCTGATACTCTCTCTTCCATACCAGAACAACAGTTGGAGGAGAGGGATAATGAAGAGCGTTTTACCGGGACTGGGACTATGTATTGTGATGGGACTGGCGGCCTTTGCAGGAGCGGAACAGGTCCCCCTGGGGAGCGTTACCCTGGTACTGCTGGCGGGTATTCTTATGAGGAATTTTATAATCCGGGACGGAAAAGCAGTCGAAATCCTGTCGCCGGGGATGAACTTCTGTGAAAAACGGATTCTAACCTATGCGATTGCCCTGATGGGGGTGAATCTGGATTACAGGATTCTGAAGGATCTGGGATTTGAAACCCTGATCCTGATTCCCGCCGCCCTGGTATTTACGGTCGGGCTGGCCCTTGCCATGGGACGGCTTTTCAGACTGCCCGTCAAACTGAGCCTTCTTCTGGGAGTCGGAAATGCCGTCTGCGGGACTTCTGCGATTGCGGCAGCTCAGGGAACGATAAATGCCAAAGAGGAGCATGTGGGGCTTTCGGTTGCTGCGGTCAACCTTTTCGGAACCCTGGGTATCTTTCTCCTGCCCTTCCTGGCCAATCTGTTCTTCCCCTCCGATCCTTCGCAGAAGGGAATTCTCATAGGCAATACGCTTCAGGCCATAGGGCAGGTCACAGCCGCAGGATTCTCCCTGGGGGATATTACGGGTCAGACAGCCACGGTGGTCAAGATGGGGCGGATACTCCTTATCGGACCGGTGGTTCTGATCTTAAGCTTCTGGAATCCCCCAGCCCGAAAGGAAAACAGAACCGCTCCCGGAATCCCCGGCTATATCATTTTCTTTCTTCTCCTCTCCCTTGTCGGATCAACGGGCCTGCTCCCCGGCGAACTGACCGGGGTTCTGAAATATGCATCGAAACTGCTGCTTGTAACGGCTATGGCCGCCATGGGGCTGAAGATCAGATTCCGGGACCTTATACAGAAAGGCGGGACCGCTCTTTGTGTGGGCACTCTTGTCGTAACGGGACAGCTGCTTTTTTCCATTCTGATAATCCGTTTATTCTGTTAGCTTCTCCGGATCGTAAAGCCCCCGGAAACAGCTGTCTTAATCGTTCCGTACCGGGGAATTCCCATCTGAATATCTGGCGAATTTCCTTACGCCCCTTATACTTATAATATATGGGGAATCAATCCGGATTCAGAATATTATTCCTCCTGATACTCCTTATGCCTTTCCTTGGGGCATGCGGAGACGGTAAGGCGGCAGACAGGGGAGCCTCCCCCCCGGCTTCCGGAAAATCGGATTTGGCAAAAGTGCTCTATGTGGATTCCTACAGCAGGGAGTACCTCTGGTCGCAGAAAATCCGGGAGGGACTGTTCAACGCACTGGGATTCACAACGGATAAAGAAGGACTCCCCCTGGAGGGGACAGGGGCCGTACGGCTGAAAATCCTGGAGATGGAGACCAAGAGGAATACGTCCGAAGAGTTTCTGGTCCGGGCCGGTACAAAAGCACGGGATGAGATTGAATCGTGGAAGCCCGACCTTGTTATCTGCAGTGATGACAACGCGGCCAAATACCTGATAGCCCCTTATTATATCGGATCGGATATACCCTTTGTCTTCTGCGGTATAAATCATGACGCGGCCGAATACGGATTCACCGCCGAAAATATCACGGGCATCCTGGAAATACATAACGCCGTCAGCCTTGTCGAAATCCTTAAAAACTACACCGAAGGGACCAGGATTGCCTATCTGGCGGGAGACAACATCTCGGGGCGGAAAATCGGGTTTTCCGTTCAGGAACAGCTGGAAGAGGAGGTGAACCAGGTCTATGTGAACAGCTACAGGGAATGGAAGGAACAGTACATTGACCTGCAGGATAAGGCTGACATGCTGCTGCTGGAAACGGTTCACTATTTTCCCGACTGGGACGGGAACCTGAAGGCTCTGGAACGGTTTGTAAGCGATAAGACGCGCATTCCTTCCGGATCATGGGACAATACCCTTAAAGCCGTAACCCTTGTAACCATGGAAAGGACAGGAGAGGAGCAGGGTGAATGGGCGGGGAACACAGCATTACGGATTCTGAATAACGAAATAAAGGTCAATGAGATTCCCATCGCCAGAGGGAATAGGACTGCGGTATACCTGAACATGAAGATGGCCCGGGACCTCGGGATCCTGTTTCCCCCGGAGTTGCTGGAGATTGCCCACCTGACAAATGAGCTGGATACCATGAGGAAGGTACTTTATGTCAATTCCTACCATGAAGGGTACGTCTGGAGCGATGATGAGGAAAAAGGCTTTTTCAAGGCGATGGACCGCAGTGATCTGCCGATAGACCTGAAGGTATTCAGGATGGATACCAAACGGAATGATTCGGAAGAGTTCATTCGCAGAAAAGCGCTGGAAGTAAAAGCCCTGATTGATACATGGCACCCGGAGGTGGTCGTCGGCAGTGATGACAATTTTCCCAAATACGTGATAGCCCCCTATTACAGGAATACGGAGACCCCATTTATTTTCTGCGGGGTTAACTGGGATGCCTCGGAATACGGACTCCCCTGTTCCAATGTTACGGGGATGGTTGAAATCGACCCAATAGATAAGGCGATTGACCTCCTCGCCACGTTCAGTCGGAGCCGGAAAACGGGTTTTCTGGGACTTGATGTTTTTTATGTACGGAAGATTATGGAGATATCTGAAAAACAGCCGGGAGTGGACTATGATCTGGTTCTTCTCGTTAAGGATTTCGAGAGCTGGAAGACCGCATACAAACGCATGCAGGAAGAGGTCGATATCCTTATAATCACCAGTCCCTACGGACTTAAGGGTTATAATGAAAAAGAGGCTGTTCAATTCATTCACAATAATGCAGAGATTCCCTCGGGGGTAACCGTTGACGGAGAAATACAGTATGCCCTTCTGGGAATATCGAAAATTGCGGAAGAACAGGGCTGGTGGGCAGGGAACACGGCTCTGGAAGTCCTTTCCGGCCGCTCTGTATCCGACATACCTGTTGCCACCAATACTCAGATTAAATATCAGCTGAATATGGACCTGGCCAACAGGATGGGCATCGTATTTTCCCAGAACCTCCTTGAAACATCAGAGATATGGAGAAGTGAGAACGAATGAAACTGACCGATCGATTCACATTCAGGCTTCTATCTCTTGTTATCGGGACCTTTCTTATATCCATGGTGACCCTTTTTATAATGGCCGAGCAGCAGCTGAATAAAATTATCGATAAAAGCCAGACCTCCATTTTCGAGGAAAAAATCGATATTATCCTGGGAGAACTGCACAGACAGGACAGAAGGCTGCAGAGTACCGGCCTGGTTGAGGCCTATGAAAGGGATTTTAAGGAGAGGACCCTAACCTGGTTCTCCGAAAGTTTCTATGAGGACAATGTGTCGGAGATCTATCCTTTTATCATAGACAGAAACCTGAGTATTATCCTTCACCCGAACCTGCCGCCCGGGGAGGGATTCGATGCTCCTCAGGGAATTGCAGACTCCGGATCCGGATCCTTCACAGCCGCATTCAACAATGAAAAGAAGTGGTACATATACAAACTGTTTGAACCGTGGGAGTGGATTATAACCTACGCGATTCCGGTTAATGAAAAGTACAGGGATGTCATTGCCTTTCGAAGGATGCTGTTACTGCTGATGACTGGTCTGACTGCGGTTTCCGTATTGGCTCTTGTTATCCTGATGATGAACTTCACAAAGCCGATCCTCTTTTTAACAGAGACAGCCCACAATATTGCCAAAGGAGATCTGGAACAGCCCATCACCCTGGATTCAAGAGATGAAATCGGCAGTCTGGCCAGCAGTTTCAAAGAGATGCAGGCTTCTGTAAAACAGAAGATCGAGGACCTGAACCTTGAGATAATCGAACGGCAGAAGGTGGAAAAGGAATTGAACCTGGCCAGGAATCTGATAGCCGGGATCATCAATTCCATGCCCTCTGTCATGATTGCAGTAGACCCGAAAGGTCGGGTAACTCAATGGAACGGGAAAGCAGTCCGCCAGAGCGGAATATCCTCTGCGGATGCCCTGGGCGTCCCTATCCTGGAAGTGCTTCCCGGACTGAAGCCGGAAATGCCCCTGATACACAAGGCTATGGAATCGGAAGAGCCCCAGTTTATCCTCCAGAAAGAGATGATTGGAGAATCCGGCACAACCTATAATGATATAACCATTTATCCTCTTACCGGACAGGGACTGGAGGGAGCTGTTATCCGTATTGATGATGTAACGGAAAAAAAGCTGTTTGAAGAGCAGTTATCCCAGTCCCGCAGAATGGATGCCATAGGTCAGCTGGCCGGCGGGGTAGCCCATGATTTCAATAATATGCTGGCCGGAATTACCGGAGCCGCCTCCCTGCTTCAAAGCTCTGCCTGGATTGACGATCCGGATGACCGGAAATTTATACAGATTATTCTGGATGCGGCTGATCGGGCTTCCGAATTAACAGAAAAGCTGCTGACCTTCAGCCGGAAACAGACAAAATCATTTACCGTATTCAGTCTGCATGAAGTAATTAATTCCAGCCTTGAACTTCTGGAAAGAACAATTGATAAAAAAGTAAAAATCCAGTATAAACCGAATGCACAGAACGAACTTCTGAAAGGTCGCTTTTTTTCCATCCAGAATGCCCTGATGAATCTGATAATCAACGCCTCACACGCCATGCCGGAAGGGGGGAGTGTCCGTATCACAACGGAAAACACCATCCTTCAAGACGCAGACTGCCGACACAGCCCCTTTGACCTTGTCCCCGGGCAATATATCAAAGTAATCATTGCCGATAATGGCACCGGGATAGCGCCGGAGAATCTGGAGAGAATATTCGAACCTTTTTTCACCACCAAAAAACACGGACAGGGTTCCGGACTGGGGCTCGCTTCTGTTTACGGAATTATGCAGAACCACAGAGGAGCCGTTACGGTAGAGAGTGTTCTCAAAAAGGGGACGACTTTTCTGCTGTATTTCCCCTGTACCGATGAAGGCAGGCAACAGACAGAAGTCCGTGATGAACAGAAACTGACAGGACATGGAAAGATCCTGTTAATTGACGATGAAGCGGTTGTCAGAAATACTGTCGAAAGTCTTCTGAAACAGATGGGGTATGAGATTATCTGTGCGGAAGATGGCAAGAGGGGACTGGAAATCTATCAGGCGCAGTCTGATCAGATTGATCTGGTTATAAGCGATATGATAATGCCGGGGTTAAGCGGCAGGGATGTTTTTTACAGGATTAAAGAGATAAACCGATCCTGTCCGGTTATTATCTCCTCCGGTTATACAAAGGATGAAAACCTGGACCAGCTTACAAACGACGGACTTGCCGGATTTCTGCAGAAACCGTTCCGGAGAGATGAGCTGAACAGGATAATTTCTGCTGTAATCAGACCGAAATAAAAAAGGGATCCCAGCCTTTCCGGCTAATCCGGCAGAGCCTCATTATGCTCAAATAGCCCGGTTTTTCTGAGAGACCGGCAGGATAGAGCGTAATGAGGCGGTTGCCCACCGGATTTACAACCGGTTCAGAGTCTCCTTGAACCGGAGGAGAAAAGATCAGGCTTGAAGCCTCCTGGCTCTGACAGTCAGTGCTGCAGAATCTGGGAGAGAAAAAGCTTGGTCCTGTCTTCTTTAGGGTTGTTGAAAATCTGATCGGGAGGCCCCTGCTCAACAATCCTCCCGTCATCAAAAAAGATGATTCTGTCGGCCACGGCCCTGGCAAAGGCTATTTCATGAGTAACCACCAGAAGGGTCATCTTCGAGTGGGCCAGCTCTATCATTACATCAAGAACCTCCTTGATCATTTCGGGATCCAGTGCCGAAGTCGGTTCATCAAACAGCATAATCTCCGGTTTCATCGCCAGAGACCGGGCGATTGCCACTCTCTGCTGCTGCCCTCCCGATAACTGGCCGGGATACTTATGGGCCTGATCTTCAATCCCCACCCTCTTCAGAAGAGCCATGGCTGTGTCTCTGGCCTCCTCCTTAGGGACCTTCTTAACCCAGACCGGGGCCAGTGTTATGTTCTGTAAAACCGTAAAATGGGGAAAAAGATTGAAACTCTGAAAAACCATTCCCACCTCGGAGCGGATCGTATTAATGTTCTTAACATTATGGTTCATCTCGATATCATTAACAAAAAGCGTTCCTTTCTGGTGCTCTTCGAGATGATTGATCGTACGGATAAAAGTGGATTTACCCGATCCCGATGGTCCCAGGATAACCACAACCTCTCCTTTTCGAATTTCCACATCGATTCCTTTTAGAACATGGAAATCGCCATACCATTTCTGCAAGCCGCAGCTTTTTATTATTATTCCTTCATTCATATCATCAACTCTCTTATTTATCATGGTTCATTGAAGCTTCAATCTTCCGGCTCGTCCGGGAAATACTGAAGCAAAGGATGAAATATATCATCGAAAGAAACAGGAGCACCTGCTGACTGTCGCTCATAAACTCCGGGTTGGCGGCGATAGCGGTTGAAATCCCCACCAGATCGAGGAGTCCGATAATGGAGATCAAACTCGTGTCCTTTACCATTCCGGTAAAACCGTTTACCAGGACGGGTATAATATTCTTGATGACCTGGGGCAGTATAATCAGCACCATGGACTGAAACCTGTTAAAGTTCATGGCATAGGCCGCCTCATACTGGGTTTTTGAAAGCCCCTGGAACCCGCCCCGGATATTTTCCGCCATATAGGCTGCATGAAACAGTACGATTCCCGCCATGGCCCGCAGTAAAACTCCTACGGCAAGATTGGCCGGCAGGGCAAGAGGCAGAATCAGATAGCCCAGAAACAGCAGGGTGATAAGGGGCACTCCTCTGATTATCTCGATAACGCCGATGGAGAAGTACCTGATGACAAGCAGTTCCGACCGCCGTCCCAGGGCCAGGAATAATCCCAGAATAAACGAGAGGATTATGGATGTTATGGAGATGATCATGGAAAGGAGAAGCCCTCCCCATAGATTTGTCGGGACAACAGGCAGAAATCCTTCAGGGCCGGTCAGCCCGCCTACGGCCAGGTACATATACGGTATAAAAAGAACCCATCCCACAGAGATGATAAGAAGGGATTTCCCGCGGGAGATAAACCGCCCCAGCAGGTAACCGGCAGCCTGAAGAGCAGAGAGCCCCAGAAGGCAGAACCTTGCAGAAGGGGAAAACCCGAGCAAAGCCAGCAGGAGCGGTGCCAGGAGCAGAACCCTCGCTGCTCCTTTCAGGCCGTTCTTCAGCAGGCAGTATGAGACTCCCGCCAGAAAAGAGGCGACCATAAGGATGGACCAGACTCTCCAGAGCTGCTCAACAGGATAGGCTCCTGTCAGAATAAGCTTGAGGTTTCTCGGAATGACATCCCAACTGACAGAAAAGAACCAGATGCCGAGAGACCGGATGACTTTTGACAGAAAGAAGATAAGAAAAAGGGTGATAACGCTGTTATACCATGTATTGAAAAGGTTCTCTTTAACCCGGATATAGAGTTTATTATTCATCTATTTTTCCTCTAACTGGACTTTACTGTTGTAGATATTCATGATCAGGGAAGTAATCAGGCTCAGGCCGAGATAGATAGCCATTACAACCAGTATGAGTTCAAGAGCCCGTCCTGTCTGATTGATCAGGGTTCCGATAACACTGAAGAGATCGGGAAACCCGATGGCCACACCCAGAGAGGTATTTTTTGCCACCCCGAGATAGATGGATGTCAGCGGCGGAATAATGATCCTCAGAGCCTGGGGCAGAACAACCTGCCGGACTGTCTGAAAGGAGTTCAACCCCAGACTGTGGGCGGCTTCGACCTGCCCCTTGTCCACCCCCTGTATCCCCGCCCGGACAGCCTCGGCAATATAAGCCGACGTATAAAGGATGAGGCCGGAGAAAAGGCTCCCCCACTCGGACGAGATGCTCAGCCCTCCGGAAACGTTAAATCCCCTTAAAACAGGGTAGTCCGGAACAAGGGGAGCCCCGGAGAGAATAATCCAGCCAAGAGCCGACAGGCCCAGCATCATTGTAAGAGACCAGAAAAAGACCATGGGTTTTCTGCCGGTTTTAATACCTCTCCGCCTCAGGAAAACCCCGAAAACAAAGGACAGGACAAAGGCGGCCGCCAGCATAAAAAGGAAGGTTTTCCAGCTCTCTGACGGGGTCAGCCACACAAGGGATAACCCTCTGTTGGAAAGGAAGAGGCTTCCTCCGGTAATTCCGTCGGGCGTTTGGAAACGTCCTAAAACCAGAGCCTCCTTTATATGGGGCATTTCCATAAAAACAGCCCTGTACCAGAAGAGCAGAAGAACCAGAAGGGGGATATTCCTGATCACTTCGATATAAACCAGAGCGATATTTTTCACCAGCCAGTTCTTTGAAAGGCGGCAAAGCCCTATAAAAAGCCCGAAAAAAGTAGAAAAGAAAATCACGACCAGACTTATTGTTATCGTATTCAGCAGTCCGACAATGATTGCTCTGAAATTGGAACCGGAATTATCAAAAGGGATTATATGTTCACCGATATCGATTCCTGCAGAAAGCGACAGGAACCGGAAACTCGGTAGCATCCCGCGAGTCGTCAGAGCGGAAATGGTATTCCCGTACATGGCAGTCATTAGAAGTATAAGAAAAAGTGCAAACAGAAACTGCCCTGTAACACGCCATACCCGGTCGTCGTTAAGTTTTGTGAATTGCATTGAAAGTCCTTAAAAAAGAAAACCGATAGAAACCAGGAATCTATCGGTTCTGCTTGAATATTTTTATCTGAAGGGCGGGCTGTACAGAAGACCTCCTTCAGTCCACTGCTTATTAAAGCCTCTGGGAATGGAGAGTCCGGAATCCGGTCCGAAATGCCTGTTAAACAGTTCGCCGTAATTACCGGTTTTCCTGATCATATTACAGGCCCAGTCATTGGAAAGACCGAGCTTGACGCCCAGTTCGTTTCTTTTGCCCAGGAACGCCAGCTCTTCCGGTTTCTCTGTTGAGCTCATGATGCTGTCGATATTGGCGCTTGTGATCCCGTGCTCCTCAGCAAAGAATAAACCGTAGAGACTCCAGTTGATAATATCGCCCCACTGATCATCCCCATGACGGAAACCGATCGCCAGAGGCTCCTTGGAGATTGTCTCATCCAGTAGCGTATAAGCCGAGGGATCCGCTGTATTCCTCATTCTTGTCATTAACCCTGAACGGTCCCCGGTCCAGGCATCGGCACGGCCTTTTTCAAAAGCGCCCATCAGCTCATCCAGATTCTCAAAGAGCACCGGTTTATAGGTAAGATTTCTTGATGCCATGATATCGGAGAGATTCCCCTCTGAAGTAGATCCTGTCAGAACACAGATGGCAGCCCCTTCCAGATCGGCTATGGTTTTAATACCGCTGTCTTTTCTGACCATGAAAGTCTGTCCGTCATAGTAGTAAGGAGCGGAAAAATCCAGGGACAGATCAGTATCCCGGGTTAAGGTATGAGTTGCCGTTCTGACCAGAAGATCGATTTCTCCCGATTGAAGAGCCGCGAACCGTTCTTTGGATGTAAGAGGACGGAACTGTATTTTTTCCGGATCGCCGAGGACAGCGGCTGCAATGGAACGGCCCATATCTGCTTCAAAACCGAGGTAATTACCGTCGGGATCAAGGTAGGAGAACCCCGGATTCGATGCATTGACTCCGACAATCAGGTAGCCCCTGTCCAGAACTGTCTCCAGAGTAGCCCCCGTATCTTTTGTTTCAGATACCGGGATATCCGCAGCGGGAGCGGCAACTGACTCCTTCTGCCCGCAGGATATAAATAATATCGCTATTAATGAAATCATTAATACCAACAATTCTCTCTTCTTCATAATATCTCCTTATAAATGATTTGCGCGCTGATCAATTCGCTTCAATAGGACCTGTTGTCAGAAATATTCCTGAAGATATGGTATCTGGTGTTTTTTTGAGCAGTCAAACAGAAAAGAATCGGGCCTGTTCGATAGTTACTTTAGTAATACATCAACCATGGGACCTGTGACTTAAGTCATGCCCTGTCACGGATTGAGAACAGCCTGTTTAATTTGTTCCTGCTGGAACAATCCGTTTTTTTATAGATATGAGATAAGTGATTTTTAACCGTACCCACTGAAATAAAACACTTTTCGGCTATTTCAAGGTTATTATATCCGCTCAACACAGCTTCAAGGATTTCAATCTCCCTCTCCGTAAGACCGTACTCTTCATACTGTTCGGAAGATCCCGATACAGGCTTTTCCTCACGCAGGTCCTGCATAAGAAAATCGATTTTAGAAAAGCAGTAACAACAGAGGATAAAAAAATACGGGAAAAAAGTAAAAAAAACCAGAAACGGAGTAGACGACTGGGTATAGAACTGAGCATGAAAAAAAAGGTCCAGGACAGCCGTCAGAGAAACTTCATCCATAATGGAATAGCCGAGCATAAACAGCCTTATATTGATAAAAAGCAGAAAGAACAGTGCTGTTCCAAAGGAATGAAGGAGATAGAAAGGCTTTTTATTTTTTACATGATCTGCCAGCAGGAAGACGGTTAAAGCAAAACAGAGAATCTGATGAGTATCGAAAAGGAGATCAAAATGGGTAAAAACCCCGGCAGGAGAAACAAGGATAAACAGAGCCAGACAAAGGAAACTCCCCATAACCAGAGAAACGGGAAGGAGGAAACGCCTCTTCCTGTTATGTTCCAGGATGACAAGCATGACAAGGGGACCGATTGCATAGGTAAAAATATATTTTAATTTCTGGGTAGTTTCCCAGGGGATTTCCGGAAAGAGACGCAGCAGAAGCAGAGAATCCGAGAGGGAGATGCGTACGGCCAGAACTGAGAACAGGAGAATGGAGAAGATCTCCTTATAATACTTTCTATATCTGATATCCAGAAAGAAGAGGAACACAACAATCAGAAGGGAGGAAAGGATCCCCATACCGGAAAATATGATCTCCCTTGCATCAAACCCAGCTACCTCATCATCCCTGCCCAGGAGGATATCCTGTAGAGCCCCTCCTCTGTGGTGCGTATAATTTGAAATATGAAAGATGAGTGTTACCTCTCCGGTTTCAGCAGAAAAAGGGACGGTCCGCGGCATCCCCTTCGGAATGGAAAGAGCGGCTTCAACACCATTCATCCCGGAATTCAGGACCCGCTCCCCGTTGATCCAGAGGGTATAGGAGGAGTTGATAACAGGTACGAGGAGGGCATATTTTTCACGGGGGGACAGACCGGTGACTTTCAGACGGTATGTGGCAAAACCATAGGATGGCTTCCTCCGTTTTTCGTATCCCCGGGAGGCGATTCGATACCAGGCGGAAGGAAAGGAGATAAACTCCCTTCCCGGAGGAGGGGTATCCTGTGAGTCGTTGAAATCAGAAGGGAAGTAGAATCTCTTCCAGTAGAACTCCCACTCCCCTTTCAGCGACAGTTTCCCGTTTTCCGCAAAAGCCATGGCCTGATAGTTGATTTCCCCTTTTTTGGCTATAGGGAAATCCCTTCTATTCAGGTTCAGCCTATAGCCGAAATAAAACAGAGAGAAGATCAGTCCTACAAATACAATGATAAGCCTGGATCGTCTGTTATCTGTCTTATCGGGAAAAATCATGTCCCAAGTATAGTCTCCAATTCCCTTTTTGTATATTTCTTTAAATCTCTGCAAACCGATTTAACCGTACGGCTGTTCCATATAAGAGGAAATAACTCCGGAGAATCCCGGGAGACCATCAGATCTTTTTCCATTCTTCTGCAGAAGTTTACCGCTGCCGTCCGGTCCTGTCTCAGCCTTTCCACAAACTCCTCCTTCAGATATTCCAGGTTATGCAGCGCCGCCAGTTTGATAAACGCCTGTCTGTACCTCCGGAAAAACTCATGAAGATCATCAGGAGTCATAGCCAGAGTAGATCTGAGAATAAGGTGATCCATTTCCGGAAGATAGGGAGCCTCGTAACCGAACTGGGAACCGGGCCGGCAGATAACTCCCGTATCCTCCCGGCAGAGATTATAGTTCATCAGAAATACCATCAAACCGGTACTGTCTGTAATCCCCGAAGGCAGATCCGCTCTCTGTATCCTTGTAAGGATATACCAGCCGGCATCGGGATCATTTATGCTCACATAGTCCCGTCCGATATACCTGTTGATGTCCCGTATATGAGATCGGGCTATCCCCAGCTGCCCTCTTATATAACTGCTGTTATGATCAATCCACTCCCGGGATGAGAAGGCATAGGCTGCCACCACACCCGTTTCCGTCGAGACTTCCACCCCATCGGATCCTTCATGACCCAGAATCCCCCCCATCCGGTCAATCAGGCTCTCCCGGTCTCCGGGAAAGGTAATACCGCTGCAGGCAAAACCGATCCGGGCGGAAGCGTAACCGAGTGTTTTGGAAGGGGATACGATTGTAATGGTGCAGTCAAACAGGTTTCCGGAAGGAGTTCTGAAAGAAGCTATTGAGAAGATTTCCAGGCCCTCCTTCAGTATGCTCCCATTATAAACCTGATCAGCAATGACATAGACCGGATTCTCCCTGTTCTCCGCGTTATACTCCGTAACAGCCTCGGCTATACCGGCAATCTGTTCACGGGGCATGATATCTCCTGAAGGATTGGCTACAACGCTAAAGTAAACCGCTTTGATATCGCCTCGTGTCTCCAGTTCTTTTCGAATATGCTCCCGATCCATTCTTTCAACTACTTTCAGCCTGCTGTTATGAAAGGAAGGGGCTTTTACAAGACTCTGGTAGTGCCCCCGGGGAACCAGGATCGTTCCTCTGGATCTTTCTCTGAAGTCCCGCCCGTCTTTATCGACTCGGACATCCTTTGTCATCAGAGCCGTCAGAAAGGTGTTGAAGAGGTTTTTAAATCCCGTTCCCATTACAACCTGATCCACCCGGGCGGGCAGTCCCATATTATTGAAATAGTTCTTCATCAGATACAGGCTCTCTTCCTGACCATGACAGAAATCGAGATACCCGGTGGATCCTATTCGCTGACAGGCCCGTTTTACAAGGAAGTCGTCAAAAGGCAGTGCCCTGTCCCGGGAGTTCTTCCAGATATCCCGGTAAGCTTCGTATAAATCGATAAAATATCCCTTTTCCGGACAGAACCGCTTGAGGTAACCGGCAAGAGGCTGAGCCTGTTCTTCTGCGAGGGAGGAGAGGTACCCCAGGAGGGATGTATGGTGAATCGTGTGATGAACATGAGCTGCCAGCGCCATTTCATGGGGAGAGAAAAAGTACTGCCCCCCCACATGGGCGTTAGCGGCAGTTTTGTTTCCTGTAATCCGGGAACTTTTATCAGACATTAAACGACCGATTTCATTATAATGAACTACGGTCCCAGGAAGAATTTTACTCATAAAGCCTATTTCCTTGATTGTGAGATTTTTCCTGGTTGGGTTAATCCTATAGAGGGCAGCGATTCCTGTCAATATTTTTCAAAATCCTCAAGAAAGATATTCCTCTTGTTTTAAAACCCTTAGACGAAACCGCATCCTTCTGATATTATTTTCAGCATTATGAGCAAATACCCTTACAAAGACATAGAAGCCAAATGGCAAAAATACTGGGAAGAGAATAAAACCTTCAAGGTTTCCGAAGATCCGGCCTTCCCCAAAGATAAGAGAGCCTACGTTCTGGACATGTTCCCCTACCCCTCCGGTGCGGGACTGCATGTGGGACACCCCGAAGGTTATACGGCCACCGACATCTACTGCCGCTACCTGAGGATGAAGGGAGTGAACGTCCTTCACCCCATGGGATTCGACTCCTTCGGTCTGCCTGCGGAGAACTACGCCCTTAAGACTGGGACCCATCCCAAAATCACTACCGAAGAGAATATTCAGAACTTCCTGAAGCAGATCAAGGCCCTGGGATTCAGCTATGACTGGGACCGTCAGATCTCCACACATACATCCGAATACTACCACTGGACCCAGTGGATTTTTCTCCAGCTCTATAAAGCGGGTCTGGCCTATGAATCGGATATGCCCATCAACTGGTGTACCAGCTGTCTGACCGGTCTTGCCAACGAGGAGGTTCTGGACGGCAGATGCGAGAGATGCGGCAACCAGGTTGAGAGAAAAAACCTCCGTCAGTGGGTTTTCAAAATCACCGAGTACGCCGACAAGCTGCTGGAAGACCTGGACTCCCTGGACTGGCCCGACTCTGTAAAGGCCATGCAGCGCAACTGGATCGGCCGGTCCGAGGGCGCCAACGTGGTTTTCAAAATGGACACGGCCGAGGCGGACCCTATTGAGGTTTATACCACCCGGCCTGATACCCTTTTCGGCGCCACCTATATGGTTCTGGCTCCCGAACACAAACTGGTTCAGAAAATCACCACTGCCGAACAGAAGGCTGCTGTGGATGACTATGTATACCAGGCCAACCTGAAGAGCGACCTGGAGAGAACCGAACTGGCCAAAGAAAAAACCGGTGTGTTTACCGGATCCTATGCCATAAACCCCATGAACGGAGAGAAAATCCCCGTCTGGGTGGCCGACTATGTTCTGATCTCCTACGGTCACGGCGCCATCATGGCCGTTCCCGCCCATGACGAGCGGGACTACGAGTTTGCCAGAAAGTTTGAACTGCCCATTATCGAGGTTCTCGAGGGCGGAAACATTGAAGAAGAGGCCTTTACCGGAGACGGTCCCCATGTAAACTCGGACTTCCTTAACGGTATGGGTAAGGAAGAGTCCATCAGCAGGGTCATAGCCTGGCTGGAAGAGAAGGGCATCGGTACGGGAGCCGTCAACTACAAGCTCCGTGACTGGATCTTCAGCCGCCAGAGATACTGGGGAGAACCCATCCCCCTGGTTCACTGCGGGGAGTGCGGCATCGTTCCGGTTCCCGAAGACGAACTGCCTCTGGAACTGCCCCCCACAAACAACTTCCACCCCTCCAACACAGGTGAGTCTCCCCTGGCCAATGTGGAAGAGTGGGTAAACTGCACCTGTCCCGGCTGCGGCAAGCCCGCCCGGAGAGAAACCAACACCATGCCCCAGTGGGCCGGTTCCTGCTGGTATTACCTGCGCTATATTGATCCCAAAAACACAGGTGCCTTCGTGGACAAGGCAGCCGAGGACTACTGGATGCCTGTAGACCTCTATGTGGGCGGAGCCGAACACGCGGTTCTCCATCTGCTGTACAGCCGCTTCTGGCACAAAGTGCTCTTTGATCTGGGACTGGTTAAGGACAAGGAGCCTTTCCAGAGACTGATCAACCAGGGAATGATAACCTCCTTCGCCTACCAGAGAAAGGATAAATCCCTTGTTCCCACCGACATGGTAGAGGAGAAAGACGGAAGATATATCGAAACCGAAACAGGCGAAGAGGTCACCCAGGTTATCGCTAAAATGTCCAAGTCTCTTAAAAATGTAATCAACCCCGATGATATTATCCGCGATTACGGGGCTGACTCCATGAGAATGTACGAGATGTTCATGGG
Source organism: Oceanispirochaeta sp. (assembly GCA_963663385.2). Taxonomy (GTDB): domain Bacteria; phylum Spirochaetota; class Spirochaetia; order DSM-2461; family DSM-2461; genus Oceanispirochaeta. Next base: position 57,227 of record CAXXXD010000001.1, read on the forward strand.
CCCCCTGCAGGTTTCAAAGCCCTGGCAGACAAAAGGTCTGGCAGGAGTCAACCGCTTCCTCAACAGGGTCTGGGATATTGCCGAAAGAGAGATCACCGATGACGAACCTTCCAAAGAGATGCTCAAGGTGCTGCACAAGACCATCAAAAAGGTCTCCAGCGACACCGAACAGCTGGAGTTCAACACGGGAATCGCCCAGATGATGATCTTTATCAACGAAGCCTACAAGCAGGACAAGTGCTACCGCAAACTCTGGGAGCCCTTCGTCCTGCTGATCGCTCCCTACGCCCCCCACCTGGCCGAGGAGATGTGGTCCATACTGGGTAAAACGGAAACCCTGGCCTTCGAAAGCTGGCCCGAATGGGTTGAGGAGCTGACAAAGGATGACGAGAAAGAGATCGTTGTACAGATAAACGGCAAGGTCAGATGCAAAATGCTGCTGGCCGCCGGCACCAGCCCCGATGAGATGAAGGCCGCCGCCCATGCTCAGGAGCGGGTTCAGGAATATACCGAAGGCAAGACCATTATCAAAGAGATTGCCATACCGGATAAACTGGTTAACATAGTTGTAAAATAGTTTCATTTCGCAGATAAGCGTTTAGATTATCAATCCCCGGAAACCACAAGGTTTCCGGGGATTTTTTTTGAATCCGATAAGTTCGTTCCGTCAGATGGTCACTCTTTCCAATAAGTGGCAGAAAAACTTAAATCCCCTGATTTACCGTTCAGAGTCAGCGTAAGGCCGTCGTATTTCAGGTTCATCATAAAAACCCGGTTCCGCCACTTTGCATTTGGATTATTACTGTTGGGAAGCAGCTCGAAAAAACCCGCGTACATATCTTCGGCGTCATCGTAGTAGGCAAATCCCTTCCAGCCGTTGGATGCCTCCACGGCAATGATACTGTCGGTCACAGCCCTTACTTCGATGGCACATTCCGCTTCGCCGGCGGTGGAGGCAGTCTGCATCCAGGTTCCGGAGCTGATTTCTCCGGCTATAAGAGCTGAAGCGCAAAGAATGAGAGTCAGGATAAACAATGCTTTTTTCATTTTTCCCTCCAGTTTTTATTCTATGAGAAATGATTAAAGAGAACAAATAATATTTCCGGAAAATCCTGCCACTCCGGCGAATCACGAAGAGAGACCGGCGCTGCTGTCTCATTTGAATCTACCGGAATATAACTTCAAAATAACGGATTGGTTTAACACCTTTGATATTATATGCTATTTTGATGCTACCAGAGTGAGGGACGGAAATGAGCAGACAAATACAACTGAATGAAAGCTGGCTGAATGTAATGGGAGATGAATTTGACAAACCCTATATGGCAGAACTCCGCCAGTTTCTGATAATGGAAAAACAGAACGGAAAAACCCTCTTCCCTCCGGGGAGTCAGATTTTCTACGCCCTGGACCGCACCCCTTTTGACAAGGTCAAGGTTGTTATACTGGGACAGGACCCCTACCATGGAGACGGTCAGGCCCATGGACTCTGTTTTTCCGTTCAGCCAGGTGTAGCGCCGCCCCCCAGTCTGATAAATATATATAAGGAGATGGAAACAGACCTTGGCCTGACGCCCCCTTCCCACGGCTGTCTCTCCAGCTGGGCCGATCAGGGGATTCTTCTCCTGAACTCTGTACTGACCGTTGAAGCCCATAGAGCGGGATCTCATCAGGGCAGAGGCTGGGAGGAGTTTACAGACAGGGTAATCCGGGAACTGGAAAGCAAAAGGGAGAATCTGATCTTCATTCTATGGGGCGGATACGCCAGGAAGAAGGGCAGCTTCATCAATCGGCAGAAACATCTGGTTATCGAGAGTCCCCACCCTTCCCCCCTGTCATCCTACAGAGGATTTTTTGGAAGCCGGCCTTTCAGCCGGACCAACGCCTACCTGGCGGAAACGGGTCAGTCCCCTATAAACTGGGAGCTTCCCTCTGTAGGAGTACTCTGATAAACAACGGAAAAAAACTCTCCCTGATGATCCACTTCCACAACAAGCACCTCTCCCGCATGCCGCATTCCCCTGTTTAAAAAGCGGTGGGTCCCTTCAGAAAGGAAAACCCTGTCCGTATTGCCGCCGCTGCTCTCCACAGGGTCCTGTAATGCATAGGGATAAAGGAGATGACGCCCCGGATAACTGGGAAGATCCACCTCAAACAGGTAGTTTTCTCTTATATACCAGCTGCGCAGCTCCTCTTTTATCAGCTGCCGTCCCAGAAGAGCCCAGTCTATATCCCATGGATCGGAGAACTCCTTCTCCCGGATTTCCCTGAGCAGCTTTTCCATATTTATACAGTTAAGGTCAACCCCGGAAGCGGCGGCTTTCATCAGAAAGAAAACCCCGGCTCCGTCCTGCCAGGACAGGTTAATCCGATGAGCCCCCCCCGGTTCATATATTCCCCCCGCAGGATAATGGAAAAAACAGTCCGAAATAACAGGAGGATAGAGAAGGCAGAGGAGGGGGGATTCCTTATTAACCTCTATGCTGCAAATGGAGGAGGGTTCAAAAGAGAGATCCTCCCGTACAATTTCTCCGCGCCCGTCCCGGACTTCCAGCCGCCATGGACCCTGATCGTCCTTCAGGTAAGCCAGATTCCCCGGCAGGACCGGCAGTTTCAGTTCAACCAGCTCTTCCGTTCCCAGGCGGCAGGAGGAGAGAATCGTACAGATGGTCAGTAGAATAAGGATCATACTTCCCTAACGGAAGAATGATCGGAAGTGATTCAAGACTGGGCTTTTTTTTCTCTCAGCTGCTGACGGTAGATATCCCGGATACGGATAAGAATGTCCCTGTTTTTCCGGCTGACGAAATCCGGATAGGTCCACTCCAGAGGATGGAAATCCCTGTTCTTAAACTGGAGAGTCAGTTCCCCGTATATACCGCATCTCATGGGGACTCTGTGAACATTGTTTTTCGTAGTCGCCAGTATGAATTTACTTAAGGAAAGGATTCCCGGATCCAGATTAACTTTTCTGTTTCGCCCCTCTGCAAAACCGGCTTCTATATCGTTGGTGCACAGCTTGATATCGGCCAGAGCCTCCGGTTCAATAAGCTCCGCAAAGGAGAAAAAACACCTGTAGACAGGGGTGCCCATTTCCGGATTATAGTAATCGGTAAAGTCGAAAATAAAAGGTTCCGTCTCAAGGTCGATCGCCCCCCAACGGGATTTCAGCGCATCTTTTACGGAATCCATCAGTTCGAGACGTGAAATCAGTACCCCAATGACCAGTTTTTCCTTCTCGAAACGGTTAACAACGCCCATATCAGAACCTTCTTCTTCAAATTGATAATCTTTGGTTGTTACTTTACCCATATTCGATGATAATAACCAGTATGAGTCAAGATGAAATGTATCAGGCACAGCTGGACGAGGCCCTTACCAGGAGAGCCATGGTATTGGCAAAAGAGGATATCCCCGCATTAAAAGAGGCCTGCCGGACTTATCAGGCAGCCTATACCGGATTATATAAAGTTTTTCTCGAGAAATCCCTGATTCAGGAAGATCAGTATAACTACGAACAGAAAATCTCCAATCTGAAACCGCCCCCCTCTGATCCTTTTCCCGAGTCAGATCTTTTTAATCAGATGAATCTGCGCTTGAGCGGATTCATGGCCCAACTGGATTTTCTGAATAACTTTTTCTTTCTCAGTCCCGAATCCCTTGACCTCAAAACTATAAAAAATATTCTGGGATTGATTGATTACTTCCACTGGCATGATCTGTCTGCCACATCCTCTCATGTCATGACCCGGAGCATAACCGGATACCTGGAAAGGATAAGACAGACAAACGATGCAATGGCTGTCAATATCATTGCAAACTCCATGAAGGTACTGAAGGAACAGCAGAAAACCATAAAGGTAATGCTGAAGAAGATTTCCGTTTATGCCAAACAGAATTATAAACTTATGGCCAGGATAAATGTCATTTCGGATGTAACCCTGGATCCGAACAGGGTACAGACTGACCATAGCGGCACACTGCAGGCTATTAAATTTGAATTTCCCGTAAAATGGCAGGGCGCCCCCTTCTACAAAGAACTGATAGAAGAGATCCTGCTGGAAGACTTCGGCCCTCAGAAAGAAACTCTGCGGCAGGAAAATCTGAAATCCCTGGAAGTAACCCAGAAGATTGTCAAAAAAAAGAAAAAGAATCTTAATAATGATTTAAAGAAAGAACTGATGAATGTTATGGCAGAGATGGCAAAAGCCTATATCCCTCTGGAAACCATAATAACACGAATGGATGATAACAGCCGTCTGATGGATGAAAACCCCAAATCATTCTCTCAGAAGCTTTCCCGCTGGTTCACCCGGGTCATGTTAAAGAAAATTGAGGTCTTTTATGACATACAGGTCAGTGAGCTGGGACAGGGAAAGAAAAAAGAGCGGCTGAATTTCACAAGCTACATCAACTGGCTCAGAATGAAAGCCTCTTTTTACAAGTCCCTGAATAATCCCAACAGTTCGAGCTATATAAGAGCATCAGAATCCTCCATGGAGGATCTGGAGGAATTCCTTGCAAAAAACCAGCAGGAGATGAAGCGGATCCTAAACCGCGTAAGCACCCTGGAAATGTTTTTTAAAGAAGCAGCGGAAGGAGACGTCAAAAAGAAGGTAAAAGGGTACAAGGCGGAACTGTCCCAGCTTAAAGGAATCATTTCCAAAGTAATTACCGGCTTGAAGGAGTACCAGGTTCGTCAGGAAGAGATGGAACAGCTGAAGAACCTGGGTATTGATCCTAACGCCTGAATTACCTGGATGAGTACAGCCCCATAATCCGGAAGTCTTCCGTCAGCTCCCTGATTTTCTCAACAGCCTTGTCAAAGACATCCCTCTTCTCCGGCAGTTCCAGATCGACATAGAACATATAGGACCAGGGACGGCCGTGAATGGGACGGGATTCCAGCTTTTTCATATTCAGGCCGTATTCTGAAAATACGGAGAGACAGCGGGAAAGGGCTCCTGCTTCATCGGGTGTGGAAAACACGATGGAGGCCTTGTCGCACTCCTCAATATTTCCGGCCATATCATCTCTGGCGATAATGGCAAAACGGGTATAGTTGTGAGGATTGGTTTCCAGACCTTCTGCCAGGATATCCAGTCCGTAAACCTTGGCGGCATCAACGCCGGCAATTGCGGCAATACTGTTTTCCTTCTGTTCCGCCACGAATGAGGCAGCACCGGCCGTATCAAAATAACTGACCGCTTCGATTCCGTTTTTCTCGAGAAACTCCGAACATTGCGAGAGCGCCTGCGGATGAGAGTACACTTTTTTAATGTCTTTAAGGGACGCACCCTTCCTGGCCAGAAGATTATGGCGTATGCGGACCTTGATTTCCCCTATAATACGCAGATCCGGATAGAGGTAGAGGAGGTCGTAGTTTTCAAGGATAGACCCGGCAACGGAGTTTTCCAGGGGGACAATACCCCAATCGGACGTCCCGTTAAGGACCTCCTTGAAAATATCCTTGAAACGGGGAACAGCGACAGCATCCACATCGCTGCCTTCAAAATACGTTTTGGCGGCCAGTTCACTGTAAGCCCCTTTAGTACCCTGGAATACAGCCCGGGGAGTCCCGGCCTTGGCAGAAACACTTGAAGCTTTGGCTGCAGAAGCCAGAGCCTTATGCCGGGGATCGGGTATACGGGTAATCTCTTTCCCCACGACGGGAGAGAGGGCTTCCAAATCACACATAAGTTTTTCAAACTGCTCGGGATAGAGAGACTGCGGTCCATCGGAGGTAGCTTTATCCGGATCGGGGTGTACTTCGATTATCAGCCCGTTAGCTCCGGCAGCCACGCCGGCCAATGCCATGGGGAGGACTTTATTTCTTAAACCTGTTCCGTGGGAAGGGTCAACAATAACGGGCAGATGACTGAGTTTCTGGACAACAGGGATGGCTGATAAGTCCAGGGTATTCCTGGTCATGGTTTCAAAGGTCCGTATGCCCCGTTCACAGAGGATAACCTTATCCGTACCGGCGGAAAGGAGGTATTCCGCCGCCATCAGCCACTCTTCGATGGTAGAGGAAAGGCCCCGCTTCAGTATAACAGGCATATCCATGGAACCGACTTTTTTCAGCAGTTCAAAGTTCTGCATATTCCGTGCGCCAATCTGAAAAACATCAATATAGTCTTTCATCATATCCGCATCGGCAGGAGAGACAATTTCTGTTGCAACGGGCAACCCGGTTTTTTCACCGGCCTCTTTAAGGTACCTGCAGCCCTCTTCGCCCAGACCCTGAAAGGAATAGGGAGATGTTCGCGGCTTGAAAGCCCCTCCCCGGAGCATAACAGCACCGGCTTTCTGGACAGCTACGGCAGAAGCCAGAATCTGTTCCCGGGATTCAACGGCACAGGGACCGGCAATAACACTGACACGGGGACCGCCGAACTTGACGGGCCCCACATTAAACACGGTGTCTTCTTTCTTCAGTTCCCTGGATGCCAGCTTATAGGGTTTGGAAATAGGGATAACCTGGGCAACACCCGGAAGCAGTTCCACCTGTCTGAAATCCAGTGAAACGCTGCCTACCGCGCCCAGAACTGTTTCTTTTTCTCCTATGATCTCACGAACGGTAAGTCCCTTGGATTGGAGAAAACCGACAATATGCTCTTTCTGATGAGCATTAACCGTATTATGCAGAACAATAATCATTCTGCCAGCTTAGTTTATTTTCTCCGTTTGTTCCATAAGGAGGGTTACATTCTTAACGGATTTCATCTCCGGAAATTGAATTTCGGAAGGAAGAATTTCCTCCGGAATAATCCCCTGAGCCAGTTCATCCCTGTAGGAAAGAACCCTATCCACATATTTAAGGGTCATCATGGGGGTCCGGCTGGATTTCACACGGTTTGGGCCGGCATTATACATGGCCAGAGCTGTAACCTCATTCACACCCGTATCCAGACAGTAACGCAGGTAGGCGACACCCAGGGGGACATTGATTTCCGGATCAAAGAACTGACTCTCCGTAAGCTCGGGGAAGGATCTGGAATTCAACTGAAAGACACCACGGTCAATAGAGTTGCTGTTATGATTGACGGCTTTTATATCGAATCGGCTCTCTGTAAAGGCAAGAGCAAAGGCAAGAGCCGGATCAACATTATTCAACTCGGATTCCCTTATAATAAGCTCCGCCAGATTCCGGTCTCCCGTAATCAGGCTGTAATATTCCAGCCTGTCCTTATCTTCTGCAGAAGGATTTCTATATACGATTTCCTTCAGAAGTGATTCATATGTATCCCGCTCAACCAGTTCAGGAGCAGCGGCTGTAGCAGCAGGTTGCGCCAGGCAGCCTGAAAACAGAAAGCTCAGGAAGCCAAGGGCTGTTAATTGTAATAATTTCATCAGTTCCCAACAAATAAATTCATAAATATTCTCCGACAGATCATCCGGAAATATCCGTCCTTACTCAAGACAGCAAACAGGCGATTTATGAATTTTTCTGATAAAACACTGGTTTTCTCCGGTTTTGAGTGATATTAATAATGACACAATGAAAGAATCCGTCGATAACCATTCCCCTCTGTCAGATAGAATCTCTCCCCTTGCCTTCGGAGCCTGGGGAATCGGCGGAGAGTACTGGGGCCCCCAGGAGCATAAGGATTCGGTCAGAGCTGTCCATAAGGCTCTGGCCCTGGGAGTGAACCATTTTGATACGGCTCCGGTTTACGGGAAAGGCCGGTCGGAGCAGCTGATCGGACAGCAGCTGAAGAAGATCCGCAAAGACTGTTTCATCGCCAGCAAGGCATTCTATACAACTCCCGAAAAAATGGAAAAGAGTCTGAAAACAAGCCTGAACAGACTGCTGACGGACTACCTGGACATCTTCTATATTCACTGGCCCCTGGGCGGAGCGGACATGAGACCGGGAATGGAGATGCTGGAAAAGATGCGGCGGCAGGGCAGGATAAGAGCCATCGGAGTCAGCAATTTCACAATTGAGCAGATTAAAATGGTCCGGGAAGCCGGAGATGTGGATATTTATCAGGGAGGATACAGTGTTTTATGGCCCCTGGCGGAAAAGGAGATCATCCCCTATTGCCGGGAAGAGAGGATCCCTTTCATCCCCTACGGGATACTGGCTCAGGGGCTGCTGACGGATACGGGACTGGAAAAACTCAATCATCCCCCGGAAGGATTCCGGCATAACATGCTCCTCTTTCAAAGGGGTGTTAAAGACGCCGTACAGTCCCAGCTCATCAGCATTCAGGAAAGCTGCCGTAAACAGGGATGGTCTGTAGAACACGCGGTAACCCTGTATACACAGGAGCGGACACAATCGCCCAGCCTTCTGCTGGGCACCCGGACCAGGGAACAGGCGGAAAAGAATTTCCGTCTGCCCGGTTCCCCCCTTCCTGACGAAATCAGATGCCGGCTGGACAGGAGCCGCAGTGAAATTGATAAATATTTACCGAAGGCGGACAATATGTTCGGCCATAAAAGTTGAAGTTCCCGAAATAACATGGGATAATAACCAAGAGGTATCAGGATGGGAAGAACACTGCTCTATGCGGAAGATGAATTTACAAACAGAAAGATTGTCGAAATGGTCTGCCGTAAAATGAATATAAACTGCATTCTTGCAGAAGACGGACTCCAGGCGCTGGAACTCTTCAGGCAGGAAACGCCCGACCTGGTGATCCTGGATCAGTATATGCCCGGCTACAACGGAGATATTGTTGCGGAAAAAATCCGGAAGGATAATAAGGAGATTCCCCTTATTGCCATAACAAGTGATGATGATGCTGTAACCAGACTGGAAAATTCCGGTTTTAATCGTGTACTGGTAAAACCGGTCAAAAACAGGGATTATGAATCCCTGTTAAATACGTACCTGGAGTAATACATGGGTTTCCTGAAAAAAGCAGGATTGATTCTGATCCTGTTCCCCCTTCTTTCGGCTGTCGTATCTGCTGAAGAGACTGCGCCCTTTACCGTTAACTTTTCCCCTACCCGTTTTTCACTGAATCCCCAGTATGGGTTTACAACAGCAGAAGCACAGATATACACCGCCCTCTATGAAGGTCTGGTCAGCTATCACCCGGCCAACCTCCTGCCTCAGCCGGGGATTGCCGAATCCTGGGAGATTGATGAAGACGGCACCCTTTATACTTTTCACCTCAGAGAAGATCTGAAATGGAGCAACGGCGATACCCTGACCGCATCCCAGCTCCGCCGGTCCTGGATTAAGCTGCTCTCACCGGAAGTTTCTGCGGATTATGCATCCCTTCTGGATGATATCCCCGGTGCGAAGGAGTACCGGCACGGTTCGGGAAAAGCGGAGGATGTGGCCATTGAAGCCCCCGACGACAGAACGTTCATTGTCCATCTTAAACAGAAAGTTCCCTACTTTCTTCAGATTCTCTGCCACTACAGCTTTGTCCCCATACACCCCAGTCTTCTGGATCAGGAAAACTGGTGGGAACTGAAGGATATTCCCGTAAACGGTCCTTTTGCCTTTTCCGGGGAAACAAGCAGGAAACAGATAAAACTGACCGGGAATGAACAGTACTGGGACAGAGATATCCTGAAAATAAGCTCTTTGAATCTGCAGTTCAGCGAAGACAGGGAAGAACTTATGGATCAGTTCCGTCTCTATCAGGTGGATTGGGTTGTTTCCGGATGGGATGGAGCTTCACTGGATCCTCAGAGACTTGAAATCAATCCTCTGTTTGCCACATCCTACTACTTTTTTAACAATAAACAGAAACCATGGGATGACTGGCGTGTCAGAAAAGGTCTGGCTCTACTCCTGCCATGGGATAAAATCCGATCCCAGGAATTCCTGCCCACAACACGTCTGATACCGGCCATTCCCGGATACCCGGATTTGAAGGGGATTGAAAAGGCCTCCGTTCAGGAAGGACTCGATCTTCTGGAGGAGGCAGGTTATCCGGAGGGAGCCGGTCTGCCGGAAATCCGGATCAGGGTACCCTATGCGGACAGCATGGCCCTGAATCTGATCAAAACAAGTCTGGAGGAACTGCTGAAAACCACTGTTGTTCTGGATGAGATTTCCTCCTTTTCCGAGTACTACAAGTCCCTGAGAAACGACGATTACGCCCTGGGACAGATCACCTGGATTGGGGATTATGCAGATCCCATGACCTTCCTGCAGATGTGGGAGGAAAACAGCAGCCTGAATGATGCGGGTTTTTACAATAAAGAATATGATACGCTGCTGGATGAAGCGGACGATGACAACCGCCTGGAGAAGATGGCCGAAGCGGAAGGGATCCTGCTGGACACCGCCCAGGTTCTACCCATGAGCCACTCACCGGCCCTGAACCTTATAGACCTGCGTTTTATCGAAGGCTGGTATCATAATGTTCTGGATATCCATCCTTTCAAGTACATCAGGTTCCGGAACAGCTTCGAAATCCCCGGTACTATCTGAACTCAAATACCTGAACCTTAACCAGCGCCACCGTTACAATCCCCGGTACACTCTTGAACTTCTCGTACCGGTGGAGGTGGTAATTCACAAGTTCCACAATCTCTTCTTTCAAAAGCTCCTCATTCACGGATGAAAAATCTACCGCCTTTTTCTGACAGAACAGATTTCTGAGAGCATCAATGAGAACGGGCTTCAGCTCGGCCAGACTGTACTGGGTCTTCTTGTCTCCCCAGGCATAGGCCAGTTCTACTTTCAAAATGAAGAAGAGAGGGTTCTCATCGCTGGTTGTACCGGATATTTCCGGTATGTTCTTGTAGTAGGAAACTTCTGCCAGCTCTTTGGAACAGGAGGGAAATAGTAGCAGGAGAGGCAGCAGCAGAAGTATAATCTTTTTTTTTCCGGACATATTTCTAGTGTCGGCAGGAAAGAGTCGCCGGTCAAGCTCTTGTCAAAAAGGGCGTTACGATTTACTCTATCCCATGGAAAAAATCTACATAAGCTATAATCAAATTCACAATACAATGAAGGACCTATCCAAACAGGTTAAAGACTCCTCGTTTGATCCTGATCTGATGGTTGCTATCGGTACAGGCGGCTTTATTCCAGCCAGAATGGCAAAGACCTTCCTTAATATACCAATCCTGACCGTCGGGATTGCCTACTATGATCTGGACGACAACCCCACAGACAAACCGGCTATTACCCAGTGGGTGGATCAGCCGGATAAACAGCTCAGGGGAAAAAGAATTCTTCTGGTTGACGAAGTAGATGACACCCGGGCGACCATAGGATTCTGCCTGGACGAACTGATGAAGCATGAACCGGCGGAAATCGCCCTGATGGTTATCCACAACAAGGAAAAAGAGAAAAAACACGAAGTCCCCGAATGGATCAACCACTATTTTATCGGTAAAAACTTCCAGGACCAGTGGATCTGCTACCCCTGGGATGCGGAGGATACGGACTATCAGGAGAAGATGGCTAACAGCTGAGCCTCTCGAACCTCCCCCGCCCCCTCCTCAGGAGGGGAGTAAGTTCTGTTTTTCTCCTTCGTAAGATTGCTTATTAGATCAGAAAGGGACTAAGCAATGAAGTGAAACAGAATGACCAAGAGCTGAAGTAGTCATGTTTTCTCCTCAGGACCATTATCTATCTCTACAAAGGTAAAAAGCAAGACGATTTCCCCTTCCACGAGGAGGGGGCCAGGGGGAGGTCTACATGGACTTCTTCAAATCCTGTCTCTTACCGGCAGCTGCCGGGTACTTCAGATAAGGAACTATGGCATCGTTCTTCAACCCGCCTGTTCCATCATAGGTAATGGAGAGAACGGGTACCCCCGTTACTTCTCTGATTCTTTTACTCATGGCCTCCGTCACAAGTCCGGCACAGCAGAATCCCGGATTCAATTGGATAAAGAGGGAGAGGTCCGGATACTGTCTGCTGATATACCATGTCTTCAACAGATTGTCCTGAGATTCGCCCTCATGATCCACCCGGACGGAAAATTTTTCCAGAATCGCTTCGGGGTTTTCATCAAACTGGGCCACTGGCTCTTCCAGAACTTTTTCAAAATGCCTGTAATACCACTTTTCCATGGTGCCCAGAGCCCCCATCAGGGGCTTCAGCGTCAGAAGTTTTCCGAACTTCATCTCTCTGGTCCAGCGGTGAAAGTAATTCTCCACGGTCATACGGGTATACTCGTGATAGGGCATGGTGACAACTTCCCCGCCGTTCTTCTCAATGTAGTGAATCACATCCTGGTTCATCACGGGATTATCCCTTACATACACATCACCAAACAGAGTGACCTTGGGCCTTCTCTGGTCCCGGTTATAGGGTATCCATTCAAAAAGCTGCATAATTTCCTGAATGGCCTGAACTTTGTTACCCTTTCCGGCAAACACTTCTCCCAGCAAGGCAAGAGACTGCGCCACGGCTCTATCCGTTTGTCCGGGATTGTACTCATAAGGCCTTATCCGGCAGGCGATCCGTCTGATCAGACCGGAAAACATATAGGCCAGGTAGGCGTTGGCCGTTACAAGAGGAGACAGATCAATATAGGTCATCTGCCCCAGATAGACTTTTGCCTTTTCCAGCCCTCCGCCATAGGCTTTGAACAATTCCTGAACCTGATGGGGAAACATCTTTATATTGCAGGAGAATTCCGCACTGGGGATCCAGAGGTTCGTATCCTCCGGTTTGAGTTTGTACTTTTCCAGGGTAGCAGCAAAACCGTTTACAAGGGCATTCATGGGAATACACTGGCCATTGTTCCATTTCAGGCTCTGCCGGATGGTTTCCTCCGTCTCTTCCATAACCCAGGTTTTGTAGCCCTGATTATTCAGAACAGAAGCGATCAGGGGAACCGCATAATCATCCCAGTTGGGTATAACAAGGTTTTTATGCCTGGAAAGCTCTCTCAGATAGGAAGGATTTATCCCGTCATAATTCCGGTCGAATCGTCCCTCTTCCCGGGAGAGATGATTCCCGAAGGAACGGGCTGCCGCTTCAATACGGGTTTCGTACCCGACGGAAGAATCGTGTTCATCCAGCTCCAGAATCAGATAAGGCTTTTCGTGCCGGTCCAGGATTTTCTTTACATACTCTGTAATAAACGAATCGGGGCCGCATTTGAAGGATGTAACCAGGACGGGGTATAGACCGGGTGTCCGGGCCGTAATCTCAGCAGCCTCCAGGATCTTCGCCCCATAGACCCAGGGTACGTCCTTCAGCAGAGGGGCTATGGCCTTAAGAGAATCCTGATCATAGTCCAGCATATCCTGATAGAAAACCCTGATTCCCAGGGAACCGAATATCCCGGGGATCCCCTTATTCATCTCGGGGGGCAGTACCGAATAAGGCCGTCCCAGCAGGACAACATCAACCCTGTCATCAGCCGTTTTATTCTCTTTATAGAGAGACCTGTACGAAAGATCGCGCATTTTTCGGAATTCCTCGGCCTTGTCCAGGGCAGAGGAGATCTGCAGAACCGACCGCTTCAATCCGGGAACATCCTGCAGGGCATGGTAGAGCTCACTGATCAGTTGAAAGGAGGAGTAACGAGTGGAAGCGAGAGGCGCAATCACCTTTTCTTCTCCCCCGATCTGTTTAATAAGAGATGAAGCGAACTGGGTGAAGTAACAGAACTTCCGCAGCTCTCCGTTCTTTCCGCGCTTCCTTTCCAGGTATACCGGCATAAAAAGGTAGTCGCACTTTTTCAGCAGAGAGACCGCATGACCGTGCAGAGCCGAAATGGGGGCACAGAATTCAGCCCCCGTATAGGGTTTTCCAGTCTTAATGGGGTGAGTCATACCCCGGCTGCTTATAACAGGGATTCCCAGCTCCCGGAAGAAGATCTCCCAGTATATCCGGTCCTCAGTCAGGTAGAGGCCGTCGGGGATCCCGATAAGAGGAGCTTCTGCCGGAAATTGATGAGCCTCCCCGTTTCCGGCCGATAACTCCCGGTCAACCCGGGCTCTCTCCTTCAGAAGATCCCAGCCGCTGCTGTTTTTGCTGACATAACTTTCCGTTTCATAATCCCGGCCGCAAAGGAAACCGAAAGCAACGCTGCGCCCGTCCAGATCGGCAATAGTTAACTTGCAGTGATTCCCGCAGAGCTTGCAGACTTCCCGTCTGAGGGGCACCTCTTTCTTATAGAATTCCACTCCGATAAAGTTATCCCTCCGGACCTGATTATCCGCCAGAGTCAGGGCAGCCCCCAGGGCTCCCGTGAGATGACAGTAGGGAGACACCAGGATAGGTTTCTGCAGCTTCTGTTCAAAAGCCGCTACCAGAGAACGGTTACGGGCTGTGGCCCCCTGGAAAAAGACTCTGTTTCCGATGTTATTTTCAACAGCCACCTTTCTCAGATAGTTCTCCCGCACCGCATGAAGAGCCGCCGCAAGGACTTCGGAGACACTGCAGCCTTCGGAAAGGAGATGATTGATATCCCTCTCCATAAATACGGTGCAACGGTCGCTGACACCGGGGGCCTCAACCCCGTCCGCCAGATTCGCATAATCCCGGATACTTACCCCCATACGGGCGGCCTGTTCTTCCAGAAAACTGCCTGTACCGGCGGCGCAGACATTATTCATTACAGAAAGGGTTACCCTGCCGTTTTTCAAAGTGGTGAACTTGGCATCCTGCCCTCCGATCTCCAATATGGTATCCACGTGGGGGTCCAGTTCACAGGCGGCTCTGGCATGGGCGCTGATTTCATCCAGAACCACATCGGCATGAATCAGGTTTCCGATAAACTTCCGCCCCGATCCTGTGGTCGCGCTGCCCAGAACCAGCAGTCGGGTATTTTCTTTCCCGGCAGCAATGGAAACAGCTTCCAGCAGGGCCTGGACCGCTTCCAGAGGCCTTCCGGCAGTCCTGGTGTAGAAACCGCCCAGAACCTTCCCTTCCGTATCACATACCACCGCCTTGGTGCTGGTAGACCCGATGTCGATACCCATATAGCAGTCCAGCACTTCCGGCCAGGATTCGAAGAGTTCCACCTCCACAAAGGGCTGGCCGGGCCGTCCCTGAATAGGCTGGTCCCAGCTCAGATAGGATGAAAAATCGGGGTAGTCGGATAGTCTAAGAGTCAGGGGAGGATAGAAACAGCTCCTGTCCACCTCTTCCGCTTTATAGAGGGACTCCCCGTCAGAACAGAGGGACAGCTCTTCATCTGTAACGGACCCCTCCCTTTTCTCATCCAGAAGAGAGAGGGCGGCTCCGATAGCCCCCTGCCAGGGGCCGTCGGGATCGATCAGCAGCTCGGACCCGATCATGGAAGAAATATGCCGGTAGACAGCTTCATTCAGGGAAACCCCGCCTGTAAACAGAACAGGCCCTTCCAGGTCATCATCCTTAAAAAGGGTATCAACCAGATTGGCAGCCAGTCCCTGGCAGAGCCCCTCACTGATACCGGGCAGGGAGTATCCCTCCTGCTGAGCATGTATCAGATCCGTCTTGGCAAACACGGCGCATCGGGTTGCTACCAGGGGCACGGGATCCCTGTTCTCCAGGGCCGTCCGGCTCAGCTCTGCACTGTTCCCCATATTGAGCCGTCCCGCCTGCTGATCCAGAAAACTGCCCGTACCGGCAGCGCAGGATGTATTGGTCCGGATGCTTTGATAGTTTCCTTCCCTGTCGAAGCGGATAAGGGAGAACTGCTCTCCCCCTACCAGAAGGATCGCTCCGGTATGGGGATAACGTTCCTTTACCGAACGGATACAGGCCATCCTGGAATCGTAGCTGCGGTCGTAGATGAGACGGGTTATATTACGGCCGGTAGCCGCGCAGCCCCTGACCCTGCTCCAGTCCATGCGGGACGATACAGTTACAAGCGCCTCCCGTACATTCCCTTCGTGAGGAACACATTCCCTCTGCAGAATTCTTCCCCCTGAGTCTATCTCGACTGCTGCGAGAGAGACGGATCCGATATCGATTCCCAGTACGGTACTGTTTTCACTCATGGGTTCTGTCTCCCTCTTTCAGATTTTATCCCGGACAACACTCCAGAAATCATCTACCCCTTTTTTCCACCCTGTTAAAACGGTCTTTTTAAATGCATCTATCCCTCCGGCCATAAGGGAAGGGAACTGCTGCAGCTGATCCAGAGTTGCCTGAAGCTGTACTTCAAGATGGGGGATAGCCAGAATCTGATCGGGAGAAGCGGATACAGCGGTTAAAAGGTCTTCATAATGGGCGCGGGAAGCCCAGAGCTGACCGGCCTCTTCCGCCTTCAGAAAGATTTTCCGTTCCCAACCGGATTTCTCCTGTTTCAGCCTCTTGATAATATCATTCAGCCCTTTGTCTTCGCTGATTCTCTGCTGGAACTCTTCCTTTCTGCAGATTGCCTCGGATACGGCATCCTGAAAGATACGGGACATATTAAAACCGGAACGCCACTCGTCTATCTTCTGATACAGGGCATCCGGTACGGTCAGGGTTATTTTCCTTGCCATGATTTGCCTCCGGCACGTGTCTTTAAATACTATACGTATTATTTTAAAAGCACGTGTCTTAATTGGCAAGTTTTTTCTGAACGCAATTCTTTTTGAATTTTAAAAAAGGGCCTCCCGAAAGAAGCCCTCAAAGGAAAAACCGGAAAAATGTCTTATACATCCATATTTTTAACTTCAATCCTGTTCATATTTTTCTGCATCAGAGAGAGATAGGATTCCCTGGTCATTGGGGGAATAAATCCGTCCAATATCCCCTCAGCTTTCCCGGCTCCATCAGCCAGCAGATCTATTACTGTCATTGCCATGGCTTTGGCGGGTAGAAGATACGCCGTCTCCTTATCGGTAAGGTGAAAATCTCTGGTATGAATGGCCCCTTTCACCCCCCCCATCATTGGATGAAGACTCGGCATAATCTGGGAAACATCACCGAAATCAAAGGATCCGGTAAAATCACCTCCTTCGAGGATATTATCACCGCAGCCCAGCTTTTTTAAATTCTCCCTGAAGATAGAGTCCATCCGGGGATAATTCAGAATGGGCAGATATCCTGAAATATCTTCGATTTCGATATCTGCCCCTACCGCAAAGGCGCCTGCTTTCAGCGCACGGTTTACTTTATCATTCGAATCAACCATCCCTTCTATGGTTCTGGCCCTTACATAAGCTTCCATTCTGACATCTGCAGGTATGACATTTACAATATCACCGCCTTTGGTGATAATCGGATGAACCCTGACCCTGTCGGAGTCTTTAAACGTCTCCCTCTGAACCTGAATATTCATCATAGCCAAAGTAGCGGCATTTAAAGCATTGACACCTAATTCCGGAGCAGAACCGGCATGGGATTCTTTCCCTGTAAATCTGACTTTTTTACCAATGAATCCATTACTGACAGGCCCGATCAGGGCCTTATTGTCTCCCATATCGAGTGCATGAAACATAATACTCATATCAACATCATCAAAATAGCCTCTATGGATTAATTCCTGCTTCCCCCCGAAGTAGGAGATTTGACCTTTTTTTCTTAAGCTTTCACGGTATTCCAGTTCAACAAACTCTTCCGCCGGAACAGCCATAACAGAAATTCTGCCATGAAGACTGGAAAGAACTCCGGACTGAACCAGACCATAGACCGCACCAAGAAGACCGGCCAACTGGATATTATGCCCACAGGCATGGACATGTCCGGAACTGTTGGCAGAGGCATGATCCTTTACGACAATGGCATCCAGCTCCCCCATCAACGCTATACAGGGGCCCGATGAATTCCTGTTCAGAAAAGACCGGCAGCCGGTTACGGCAATATTATGTTCCACTTCAAGTCCCAGAGATTCCAGGAAGTCTGCCACAATTTCGGTTGTCTTCACTTCCCGATACCCCAGCTCAGGAGTATCGAAAATCTGATCACCGATCCTGTATATAGCGTCCCTTCCGCTTTCAATCGCCTCAATGGTTCTTTGTTTAAGCTCATCCACCGGCATATACCCCTCCTCAATCACCTGTCAGATAGTCCCCTGCAGTGTCAGCAGGATCTGGGCTATAATAGCAGAACCAAAGAATGTACTGGTAAATACGATCAGGGAAACGAGCACCAGTTTCCAGGATATTTTCTTTAATATGCCAATTTTATTGCCCACAGAAATACCGGCAAAAGCCAGAATAGGTGTGGTTGTGGCAAGAAAACCGACTTTATTGGTGTACTCAAGCAGTACGGCAGATGTGGGAAGCATGGGCAATGTCAGGATAAACGCAATAAGAGTAGCCCAGGCAAAGGCAGGAAACTTCAAGGGAACCAGATCTTTCAGTACCAGAGCCGACATGGCTATCATAACAATAAGAACCATTCCCGGAAGGGCAGCTACAGTAGAAGCGCCGGAGCTTACAAACTGACCGATGAGAACCAGCATCCCTACAATCAACATCAGTTTTAATTGATCAAGTGTTTTAGCGAAATCCATATCAGGCTCCCTCCCCTTCTTCTACCAGAACAGCTGTCTTCTTTTCAAATTTAGGTGCAAGTTTTTTGTAGTACCAGTTGGTAAAAGGCAATGCAATGAAAATAACCGAATAAATTCCGGTAATACCCGTAAGCATATTACTGGTCGCAGCATAGGCGAGGACCGTGTCCTTCATACCAGCGGAAACGGTCTCCGCCAGCGCGGCAGAACCGGCAGCCATCATACTGCCGCTTCCTACACCGCAGGCCATAGCCAGAGCATAGGGATGCAGACCTGTATTAACAGCCAGAGACCCCAGAAATCCAAAGAAGATCGTACCAAACACAGTCCCGACCATATATGTTCCCAAAACACCGTTACCTTCGGCAGAACTCATTCCGTAGCGCTCGCCGATAACTCCCAGGGTAGGTTCACGGCAGATACTGACCGTACCGCCGACAGCCTCTCTCCTCAGACCTAAAACGAGAGCCAGTGGGAGCGCAATAAGCGGAGTGAACAGATTCCCCAGCTCCTGGAGAATCAACGCAGGGCCGGCTTCCAGAACTTTTACTATATTGGGGCCGACCAGGGTTCCGTATTTTACCCCTAATGGAAGCAGAGCAATCATTACTCCGACTCCCGCCAACTCAATGGTCTCATTGTTGACGACTTTCTTCAGAACTTTAATTCTCTTTCCCAGGATGTCCGGTGTTATAAGTATTCCCATGATAACAGCAAACAGCATGGGCAGGAGAACCACAGTTCCGGGGCCCAGAGGAATTTTGATAATACCAATCAGCTCAGCCAGTACTACCAGAACCAGAATAACCGGAAGAAGGGAAAGAAAGATTCCACTCCGACCGTTCCATGACAAGAGATCTTTTTCTGTCATTCGACACTCCTTTATGGCCTTGTCATTAAATAGACCATTATTAGTTATCTCATAATACGCAGTATGCAATTGATCTGTAAAGGAATATTTAAAATATTTTTAGACGGATCAGATTTTTTGGCCTTCCTCGACTGCTGCTGCTCTCTTTGGCCGTAACCTCGCCCAAACCGCTGTCAAGGGCTTTTTTCAGAACTCTCCTGGCTGTTCGCTCCCCTATATTCAGAGCATAAGACAGCTCGGTACTGTCAAAAGTATCCTTACCGGATTTATCCATATAAGCTTTTATCTTTGTCAGATAGGCCGCATTGATCCCGGATCTCTCCGACTGTTCGAGTATTACCGGATCATCCACACGGATTAGATATTCCAGTTCCCGGGATTCAGCTATGGGTCCTTTTATCTGGTCATCATCAACAATATAGGCAGAACTGAACTCCAGCTCCTGAGCATTGGCAAGTGCCTTTCGGGCGGATTTTTCCGCTTCGTATGCGGTACTTCCAAATCCGATTCCCGAATAGAATTGAAGACGGGCTGAATCACTCCAGCGAATCAGTTCATGAAAAAGCCTGCGATTTTCCTCCCGCTCTATTTCTCCACGGGTGCTGTGTATGATCATCTCTTCCCTGCCATATGCGAAAAGAGACCCCTGAACACCTCTCACATAGGGCATCAATTCCAGATAGAAACGCCCCCTCTTCTCCAGATCATCATATTTACACAGAGAGTTATGAGTCAGACCTCTTACTCTTATAATCTGAAGAGCGATTCCCGCAGAACGGATACTCCTGGAACGAATCCTGTAAATCAGTTTATCCAGCTGCTGCCTGATCTGAATCAGACTGGGATAAAGCCGGAGGACAGGAAGGCCTTCCCCGGAAAGCTGTGTGTACACAGAACCGAAGCCTGTCAGGATAATATCTATTTTCCCATCATTAAAAAGACTGCGGTGTCTGTCAGTATAGGAAGATTCAGGATGCTCAAGGGAAAAAGGCATGGTAAAGATTTCATCAAATTCAATATTGAATTCTTCCATTACTTCCCTGATTACCTGATCGGGAACAACATCCACGCTGATCCGTCCGGAGGGAAGATTTTTCTGTGTCATCTCCCATATGGCACTCATCAGGCTGTATCCGCTCCTTGGAATAAACTCATAGGGTTTCGTCATGTTCCGGTTCTTGCGGATTTCTTCCATCACCCCTACTCCGGTAAAGAAAAAACCGTCATTTTCTGAATTGCAAAGATCAAAGATATCTACGGTTTCTACGACTTTTTCTCTTATATACGGCGTAATTGTGACTTCGGGATACTGCTGCTCGGTTGCTTTCAATATCTTTTCAACGGAATCCCGAGGTCCGATGATCCCTATTCGTAATTTAGCGGTTGTGCTTCCATTGGATGTCATGTTTTTAAAGTATAAGAGTAAATGGAATTTTACAAGCGCAAAAAAGGGCTTCCCGAAAGAAGCCCTCAAAGGTGTCACTAGATAAAAGTTTTATCGATCAGTCGTAAAGAAGACCCTTGATATCGTCGTTATCCATATTGTCTTTATTGTAGAACTTGGCGCCTGTATCCACGTCGGATACGGATTTTCCTTCGTAAGCCTGGAAAGCCAGTTCAACAGCCTTGTAACCGATTGAATAGGGATCCTGGGTAATGGAACCGAGGAAGTATTCGCTTCTTACAGCATTTTTCTGTCCTTCACCGGCATCGAAACCAAGAACAACGAGTCCTTTGTATTTGGAAGCCAGGTCGGCACCGTCATTGGTTGCGGCAAGCAGTCCCTTGACAGTAGCTTCGTTGGAACAGAAGATACCGAGGATATTTACATCTTCAACCTTGTTCAGAACAGCTGCGGCAGAAGCCATGGCGTCCGTATTGGCGGCAGAAGCGGGAACAACCATTTCGATCATTACTTTGTCACCGCTTGTAGGATTCTTGGCATCAACGTATGCGGGGTTACCCATTACTTTGATGTCAGCTTCGCTGAGAGCAGTTTCTTTAACAATCAGGTCTACCATTGTGTCTCTGAAACCTTTACCACGGCTAAGCAGAGATTCACCGGAAGCATCCTGGTTCATTACTACAATAGTTACGGGGTTAGCTGCTGTTGCAGCTTCGATGTCAGCTTTTATAACTTTGAACATCTCTTTGGCAGCCATACCGGCAGCGTTGAAATTGTCTGTAGAAGCGTTGGCATAGATAGATCCGGCAGGTGCGTTGGGAACACCGGAGTCAAAACCGATTACGGGGATTCCACCATCTTTACATTCCTGAAGCTGATCCATTACAGAGTTTGTATCCAGAGCGGCCAGTGCGATGGCAACAGGGTTTTTAGCCATAGCATTGTTCAGCATTTCTACCTGAATCTGAACATCACTTTCTGAGGGCGGTCCCTCGAAGGTTACATCCAGGCCGTATTTCTCGGCGGCGTCCATGGAGCCGAGTTTAACCTGCTGCCAGAAGTCATGCTGTTCACCCTTAGATACAACTGCGATGTAAGGCTTCCCTCCATCATCACTCTGTCCATTGGCAAAGGCACTGAAACTCATGGCTAAAAGCACGATCAGTACGATTGCAATTTTCTTAGATAATTTCATAAAATCCTCCTGTATTTTAACCCGGCTTACCCTTGGGGATCCGGGGTCATACCATTGTTATTTCCGGAATCGGACTCTGCCGGGGATCTAGTCCTGCTGAGCCTTCATTTCCAGCTCGAACTGTTTTTCCGCTTCCCTCTCTTCTGCCAGCAGACGGGCTTTTTCCGCTTTTTCTTCAGCTTTCATTTTGACAAAAGTGGCTTTCATTTCCTGTTTCAGTCTGGAAGCTTCTTCGGTCTTTCCCTCTTTCTTCAGGGCATTGATATTTCGTACCGTATTCTCTTTGTAGAGATCCGAAGGTGAAAGGATTCGTACTTCCGAAGCCTTCTTGTTCCGGTAGATATCCAGCAGTACCGCACCGATTACAACAATCCCCGTAAAGAAAGTCTGGTAGTGGGCCTGAAGGTCCATGGAAGGCAGACCGGTTCTCAGCACACTCATGATATAGACACCGATCATGGTTCCGAAAATGGTTCCGATACCGCCTGACAGGGATGTTCCCCCGATTACGGCACCCGCGATGGCATACAACTCAAATCCCTGTCCGCGGGCGGGCATAACCGTTGTATATACGGCAGCAAAGGCGATTCCACCGAAACCGGACATCACACCACTCACCACATAGGCCATCATTTCCCATTTCTTGACGTTTACACCGGACAGCCTGGCGGCTTCCTTGTTGGAGCCTACTGCAAAGATATATCGTCCCATCTTTGTTTTGGTCAGAATAATAAAGCAGATAAAAGCCGTGCCGAACAGAACAATGGCACCCGTAGGAATGGATTGTTTCCCCTCTGTTATGTATTTGAAAATATCCTTGAACCAACCGTCGGGATTGGATCTGGTAGGGAATGTGGCACTCCTTACATTGGATACGATTGAACCGACTCCCATGGAAATCATCATGGTTCCCAGAGTGGCGATAAAGGGGGGCAGTTCCAGACGGGAAACCATAATCCCGTTAAAAAACCCGAAGGCAATGGCTACGGCCATAATAAGGACCAGAGAGAGCCACATCGGCCATTCCCAGCTCTTGTAGGCTGTACCGCCGATAATGGCTGCACACATCATAACCGTACCGCAGGAGAGGTCTATCCCCCCTGTGATAATAACAAAGGTAACACCGATAGCAATGAATCCGATGTAGTAGGATGAATCCAGGATATTTACCAGAGTGGTATAGGAAAAAAAGTTTCTTCCGAATATCCCGAAAAAAATGTAGAGGATGACCAGTGCGGCCGGCGCCAGAAACTTCTGAAGCCCGACTTCCCGGATCTTCTCTCCCAAGCTTTTTTGATTAATGTTTTCCATATCTTCCTAATCCCTCTTTGTCGCGTATTTCATGATCTCTTCCTGATTGGCATCCTTGATGTCCAGCTCACCGGTAATACGGCCTTCACACATAACCATAACCCTGTCGCTCATACGAAGAACTTCCGTCAGTTCCGAAGAGATCATAATGATGGATTTTCCTTCTTTAACCAGTTCGTTCATAAGAGTGTAGATTTCACTCTTTGCTCCAACGTCGATTCCCCTTGTAGGCTCGTCAAAAATCAGGATTTCGCTGTTTTTGATCAGCCATTTGGCAATAACGACTTTCTGCTGATTTCCTCCTGAAAGGTTTTTCAGCAGCTGATGAACAGTCGGCGTTTTAATTTTAAGAGTATCCACATACTCTTTGGTAATGTCATCGATCTTCTTCCTATGGATAAACAGTCCTTTTTCAAAATCGTCATATGACGCCAGAATGGAGTTTTCCGTTACACTTAATCCGGTAGCCAGTCCGAAACGCTTCCGGTCTTCCGACAGATACCCGATTCCGTAATGAACAGCATCCATGGGAGAAGAGATACGAACCGGTTTACCGTGAATCTCCACAGTTCCCGTTTCAACTTTATCAGCACCGAACAGGGCACGGGCCGTTTCAGTCCGTCCCGCTCCCATCAGACCGGCAAATCCCAGGATTTCTCCTCTGCGCAGCTCAAAGGAAACATCCTTAACCATACGGCCGGCATTGAGATTTTTTACCCTGAGTACAACTTCGGCATCTTCTGGAACATTGCTCTTCTGTTTGGGATCTTCGTAAATAACCCGGCCAACCATCATATTGATGATATCATCCTTGGTCAGGTCTTTGGTGTCGCCCATACCGGCATTCTCACCATCCCGCATAACCGTAACCCTGTCGGTGATCATTCCTATCTCATCCATACGGTGGGAAATGTAGATCATTCCCACTCCCTTGGCAGCCAGGTCACGCATAATGGTAAAAAGTTCATTGATCTCGGTTTCGGTTAACGCTGCAGTCGGCTCGTCCAGAATCAGTATCTTCAGATTGTGGGAGACCGCCTTGGCAATTTCCACCATCTGCTGCTTTCCGACTGTCAGATTCCCCAGAGTTTCCCTGGGATCAATATTCATGTTCAGGCGTTTAAAAAGCTCTTCCGCTCTCTTATTCTGAAGTTTCTTATCCAGAAAGAGGCCTTTTGCTTTGGTAGATTCTCTACCGATGAAGATATTTTCTGCTACGGTAAGATGGTCCATCATATTCAGTTCCTGATGGATGATTCCGATTCCCCGTCTTAGAGCCTCCTTGGGGCCGCGGGGATTGTACAGTTTACCAAGATAGTGGATCTCTCCTGTGTCCTTGGGGAATATACCGGTGAGAGCTTTCATCAGGGTCGATTTTCCGGCTCCGTTTTCACCGACTAGCGCGTGAATCTCTCCTGCGCGTAATTCGAAGTCAACCCCTTTCAGGGCATGTACTCCGGTAAAACGTTTATCGATTTTTTGCATCGAGAGTATTGTTTCTCTCAAAATCTCACACTCCTTAAAAGGATTTTCCTTTGGGGGATGAAAAAATTATCCCCCCGAATTCGGAATCGCGAAATTGAGGATTTTACGGAGAATGTTTAAAAATATCCTATTCCCGGTTTATCTTCGAATATTTGAATAAATTCAAGAGATCTGTAAAAGAATATGAGAGAGGGTTCCACCGTTACACCTCCCTCTGCAGACATCATCTCTCTTCGGAAAAAGGAAAGAGCAGTTCCTGGTACTCCCGTTCAAACATATTTTCTTTTGTAATCAGAACAGAACCGGTATCCTGAAAAGAGAGAAGGGTCTTGCCATTCAGGTATTCAGAAGCGGCCTTTACCGAAAGGTAGCCCATATTATAAGGTCTTTGTACAACCGTTGCCTTGATCACCCCGGCTTCCAGATAACTGAGTTCCTCTATGGCGTTATCAAAACCGACAAGGGCGACACGGTCTTTGGCTCCGGCGTCTTCAATAGCCGAGGCGACTCCCAGAGTGGCCACCTCGTTCAGGGCGACAATTCCGCCCAGCTCATCATTCTTTAAAAGTTTTTTTGTGATCTCATAAGCCTTATTCCTGTCGACTTCGCAGGACCAGGATCCCAGAACAGCTTCACCTTCCAGAGCGCTTCGCACACCCAGTTCCCGGTCAATAGCTGTAGCCGTTTCCTTTATATGGGTAACAATAGCTATCTCCTTTCCCTCTGAAAACTGAATAAGCCGCTTCATTTCCCGTCCGGCCTTATGGCCGGCTATAACATTGTCTGTCGCTATGAAAGAAACGGGCAGATCCGAATCCACACCGGAATCAATTGTGATAATCGGTATGCCCGCAGCAGCAGCTTTCTCAACGGATTCAACCAGCTGGGAGTAGTCTGTGGCAGCCAGAATGATCAGAGGCGGATTTTTTGCAATAATGCTGTCCAGAATATGGACCTGCCGCATAATCTCTCTTTCATAGCGGGGTCCTGAGATCTCCACCTCCAGTCCAAACTCCTTGGCCGCTTCCTGAATTCCCTGATCCACAACAGTCCAGAAATCCATAGTAGGACCGATAGTCGATTTCAGAACGATTTCAATCGGAGCGTCCGGAGCAATTGGATCTGTTCCGGAAGAGTTGTACAGAAAGGAGAGAGCCATAAAAAGGATCAGCGCCGCCATTAAACTGAGCAGCAGCAGGTACCAGTTCTTCATATCAGAGCCTCCTGGGAAGAAACAGGCATCCGTACCTGAATAGTCGTACCCTCTCCGGGGATACTGGAACAGACAAGGCCGTATTCCGGCCCGAAATAGAGTTTAATCCTTTCGTGAACATTCCGGACTCCCATACCCTGCCGGGACAGTCGCGGGCGTTTCTCAAGCGGGGTTTCCAGGCCCTGAATCATCTCCTCCAACTGTTCCTTGTTCATACCGGACCCGTTATCTGTCACTTCAAGGATAACCAGATCATCCTCCAGGTAGCCGGAGATGGTAATTTTACCCTCGTAATCCACCTCTTTAATCCCGTGATAGATGGCATTTTCCACAAGAGGCTGAAGGGTAATCTTCAATGTAATCATATCGTACAGATCGGGGTCGATCTTCATTTCGTAGGTGAATTTATCCTTATACCGCATTTCCTGGATGGTCAGATAGGAACGCACATGTTCCATCTCGTCCCGGATAGGAATCAGCTCCCGTCCCTTGCTGATACTGATCCGAAAGAGTTTGGACAGGGCCGATGTCATCTGCACGACCTTTTCGCTCTGGCCCATCTCGCCCATCCAGATAATGGAATCCAGGGTATTATAGAGAAAGTGCGGATTAATTTGTGCCTGCAGGGCTTTCAAATCACTCTTCCGTTTTAATTCCTGCTCCTGCATATTGGCTTCCATCAGCTCCCTGATACGGGTAACCATTATGTCATATTCACGGGCCAGCTCCCGGATTTCATCGGTAGCCTTGATCGATCCGACAAGGCGGAACTCCCCCGTATCGACACTCTGCATTATTTCCTGCAGCCTGCGGACCGGTTTTGTGATACCAGAGGAGATCCTGTTTGTGGCTAACCCGACAATAAGGAATAGAATCAGACCTATTAAGGCATAGATAATCTGCATATATTTCCAGTCAGTCACTATATCGCTGTCATGGGTAACACTGACGACATGCCAACCCGTGAGATCCGATGTTTCCACCATATAGTAGCGGTCTCCGTTTTGATAGAAGGTTACTTCCGGATCATCAATCATGTTCAGGATCCCCGCGATAGGTTCTTCTTTAATGTTGCTGTAAACCAGCTGCTGGGTGGGATGAAAAACATAATTGCCCTGATCATCAAGGATAAAGTTATACCCCTTCCTTCCAATAACCAGAGACTGGCAGAGTTCCTTTATCCGGTTGAATTTAAGGTCAACGAGAAGGATTCCCATTATTTTACGGTCTACGGAGGAAAGGATGGCCCGGCTGAGAGACACAACCCAGGAATAGCGGTCCTGAATCAGATTCTGGACATAGGAAGAGGAGACTACAGTCGAATCAAACGCCTCCTCTGCCCCCAAGTACCAGTCCTTTTCCATAACAGAGGTCCAGGGGTTTATTCTGGCTTCGGGATCACTGGGGATAATGACACCGTTATAACCGATGACCAGGATATCCGAAATATCCTCTCTGGCCCTTATATAATTGGAGAGGCGGGCCTGTATCAGAGAGACATAAGGGCCGGCATCAGAGGGGGGGACATCTGCCAGAACCGCCTGAATATCCGAATCTTCCGCTACGGCAAGGGAGATCTGCTCCATTCCCTCTATATAGGAATTCATCTGAAATACCAACTGCTCCAGCATGGACCGGTTACTGTCCAGAGTCGAACTGCGCACTGTATTTATGGTGAAATGGAATGAGACAAGCTGCATAATGAAAATAGCCGCAAAGATCATCAGCGTAAAGATGGTGTAAATACGGGAGTCCAGGGTACCAAAACGGAGGGATTTTTTCATTCTTTCCGGCTCCTCCGGTACTCCATGGCGGTCATTCCCGTCTGTTTTTTGAAAATAATGGTAAAATACCTTGGATCCGCATAACCCACCTGCTCCGCCACTTCGTACCCTTTAAGATCCGTACTGAGGAGAAGTTTTTTTGCTTCGTCCACACGGCAGGCTGTCAGATACTCCACAAAAGTCTGCCCCGTTCCCTCCTTAAAGAGCAGACTGAACTGACTGGTTGAGAGGTAGAGCTCGTCACAGATGTCCTGCAGGGAGAACCGGTTTTCGCGGAACCTTTTATTAATAATGGCTTTGGCCCGGTCAATACGGGAAAGGAGCATATCGTTTCGCCGCTTGTGAATCTGAGTGTCGATTTTCTCAATAAACTCCCGAAAAAATTCCTCGGCTTTATCCAGGGATGAAAAGGATTCAGGTGAGACCGGAACCGGATCCTGATCATCCCGGAACAGTTCCATTTCGTGGGCAAATCCGCTCAGCATATAGTAGAATTTCATAAATCCGACATTCAGCTGATCTTCTGTCAGATAGTGGGAGGTCAGGTACTCCCGGAGTTCCTTCAAGGCATTCTGCCCTGCTGTTATCCCCCCCTCTTTCAGAAGATCAATCACATTATTGCATTGAGAAGTGAACTCTGCCGTGGACAGATTCTCCCGGCTGGTTATGTCTTTCAGGGAGAGAATGTGATCCAGTCCCAGGATACGGGAGTACTCCCCCGCCTTGGACGCGCTGTCATAGGAAAGGGATATTTTTTCCTTTCCGTCCACAATATCTCCGCAGCCCACTGAAACATGACTTTTTCCCAAACCGGAAATAAAGCGGAAAGCAGCTTCGGCAAGAGCCAGGGACCTTCTGTCAAGCTCGTCCTCGTCTGTATCCTGCAGCAGCAGGACCAGATCTTCATTCCTGTCAAAAAATATTTCATCCCCCGGCCTGACCTTTTCCTGAAGGGCTTCGGAGAGGGAAAACTGATCCAGATCGTTCCAGTCCGCAGGGAAACTGATCAGTACGACCCTGTAATAGGCGGAAAGATCTATCAGCCCGAAATAGTCCTTGCGGGTATCCAGAGACTCGACGTTACTCCCCGATACAAGCCGGCATAAAAACCGTTCCTTTAATAGGGGAAAACTCTGTTCGAGTTTTGCCAATAGGATTTCATGAGCCTTCCTGTCCGCACGCCTGACATCCAGCTCCTCTTTTATGGTGCTGATCACCCTGGAGAGTTCAATCTGTGTAATCGGTTTAAGAAGGAATTCCCTGACCTGGTTCCGGACGGCCTCCTGGGCGTATTCAAAATCGTCATAGCCTGTAAGGAGTATTACCGTAATATCCGGAAAACGCTCCCCCAGTATACGGCTCAGTTCCAGGCCGTCCATCCGGGGCATATTGATATCCGAAAGGACCACATCTACCGGGTTATGTTCAATATACTCCAGAGCCTGCTGCCCGTGTTCAAATACACCGGCCAGAAAAAAACCGTTCTCCTCCCAGGGAACGCAGCTGGAAATACCCTCCCGGATGATCGCTTCGTCATCCACCAGTATCATTCTATACATGGATTTTCCTTTTTTTAAAACTGTGCTATGACAGTATAATCCACTTTAGGAATACGTAAACAGATTTCTTTTAAACCCTTGAATTACAGATTGGAGAGTTCATCCCGGGAAACTTTCGCCTTAAGATCCGGATCGGCGGAGCGGATAATTTCCGGAAGGTCCCCGATTGCCCCGAGTTTGTCATCCCGGATAATTAAAGCCCCCCCTATGCCGTCAATAGATGCAAGCCGGTTCAGAACTTCCTCGATGTCGGCATCCGGTGTTACAAGATTCCCCCCCAGGGTGGCAGCTGCGTCTGCCAGGGAGGCGTCATTGGAGAAGATGGTCACAACATCCGCATCCCCCAGGCTCAGGGAGTGGCCCATCCGCCCCGAGGAAGAACAGACCGCCAGGGGCATCATATCCGATGAAATTTTCAGGGCCAGAGGGCCGAACCGGTGGTTGGGGCCTGTAAAGAGTCCCAGGATAACCGGTTCCCGGCAGTCCAGAAAGAGATCCCCCCCGTTCTCGACAATACTTTCCGGAGATCCGCAGCGCCGGGACTCTTCCGCCGCCAGCTGGGCCATGGTACCGGCAACGGCAGCCATCGGCCCCAGACCGCTGGCCAGGGAGGCCCTGTGCATACGCCGGACGGATTCGGGGGCGTTATCCAGATCCTGTACAGAAAGATTCAGAGGAACAAGGGATGTGGAAAAATCCGGACAGCCGCGGATAAAAGCTTCCAGATTATGACGGTCCTCCAGAATACGATTGGTAACGCATTCCCAGGCGGAGGTATGGATATGAAAATGGGCGTCCTTGTAGTGGAATTCCCGGATATTCCGCTTCATACATTATCCTGCCGGCAAATAAAAGGCTGACTATCCGGCTTATTAATTAAAACAGAGAGGAAACCGCACTGTAGGGACAGACCTTTATACAGCTGAGGCACTCTATACACTCTTCCGATTTAAACACAATTTCCATAGTACTGCGGTCAGGGATGGAAAGGGCATTGGTGGGACAGTGGGGAACACAGCTGCCGCACTGGGCACAGCGGTCCTTATCCCATTGAACTCCCGTATGGGTAGTATTGATACGGATGTCAAACTCTTTTATAAATTCAATACCCTTTGCAATATTCTCTTCCGTCCCGGTAACGTCCAGCATCAGAAAACCTTCCTCATCCGGGGTAACCTTGGCTCGGAAGATATTTATAATCAGATCATAATCCTTGACCAGGTGGTAGACAATGGGCTTTTCCGCTTCGCATTTGGGAAAGTACAGCATCAGTTTCTTGGTAATTCTTCCGTTTCCGCTGCTCATGCATTACCCTCCTTCATGGGTTTCATCCCCTGCTCGACAGGCAGGGCGGCAATGGGAGAGGAAAGCAGGAATTTCCCGTCCCGGATCTCTTCCTTCAGAATAGCCGCTATTTTCCGGGCCCCCGCATAAGAGGAGAGTCCTCCCGTTTCAACCTTCTTTCCATTCAATTCGATCTGACCGGACTTTAAATCCTCATAGTTCACGGTACCCACCACATTACCGTTCCGTTCGGGGTAATCCTTTGAATAATCAATAACCTGGGCCATAATGTCCCGATCCCGGATGGTCGTCTGCAGGAGCATCTGTTCATCCAGGATGGGGATGGGGATGCCCACTCCCAGTGAAAGGGATACGCCGTACCCCTTGAAGCTCACTCCCCTTACAAATTCGGATCGCATCTTTTTCATATCCCCCGTCAGGGCCAGAGTTCCCGCTCCTTCCGAGGGGACCCCCATAACACCCCGTTCGCATGTCGGACAGTGCTGGGTCCCTTCCGAATAGACATGCCCCTGAGCTCCGGCCAGCCAGACCCGGGTTCCCACACCGATGGTCCTGTAGAAAGGATCATTCAGAAGGGGAGAGAGCTGCCCGGCACTGGAGTAGCCGCAGTTTTTCATATTAGCCTTGAGATACCCCAGATAGGTATGAATGGGTTTATCTGAAGTATTAATAGCTACATTATAGTTCTGATAACAGTTGCGGGGGTTTACCATAACCGCCTGATTCAAATCGTCAATGGTAAAAGTGGTTCTAAGTTCTTTCCGGGGGTACTCATCCGTTCCGTAGGAAAGGGCGAACAGCTGAACTTCTTCACCGGCGACCAGTTTTTCAATAACATGCCCGCCGCCGAACCTGAATTCCCCGGGGTAGTCCGTATTGGCCGGATCATTTGCCCGCAGCTGGGTGGCTCCCATATACAGGTCAACCGCGGCGATCCCGGAATAGGCCAGTACATCATCCAGCCAGGCCTCGGTTATCCGCATCTTCGGCTTGCTGTGTCCGAAGTTCAGGAAACAGCCGGAGGAACACATGGGACCGAATGTGGCGGTTGTCACGACATCCACCTCTCTGGCAGCCTGTTCCACCCCTTTTTTATCTACATAATCAATAACTTCCTCAGCCGTCAGAACAACGGCCTTTCCGGAGCTGATTTTTTCATTAATCTGTTCAACCGTCTTCATGGTTATTCAGGATATCGGATTCAACAGAAAAAATCGAGCGGAATTCGTTGCTTTAGATGCAATTTATCGGAGGGGTAAAACCAGAGAGTTGCTTCTCCCAGCCCCACTCAATCTCCCCAAAGGGGAGACGACAATTCAGTTCCCCTCCTTTGGAGGGGTCAGGGGAGGCCGGGGGAGATCGAGAGGGGTCAGGGAACTGTATAACCCTCCAGAGGCAGATCTTCCGTCCGGATCAGTCCGGCTTCAAGCTGCCTGATAATCCCCATGGCATCGCTCAGGGACCGGATAACAACATCCGCCAGCATCTCACCCAGCAGGGTATGTTTTCCGCAGAAGTGTATTTCCGGACCGTATCCGGAAAAAATCAGGATGGAATCCGTTCCGGTCCCGCTGGCCCTGCGGCCGGAAACGGGGCTTATCACATCAAAGTCCAGAAGGGTCCAGGCCCGGGATTCCGCAGCCAGCATCAAAGCTTCCGCCATAGCGGATTCACTTAAGGACGCATTGGTTCCCACAACCATATTGATTGTCCCCGAACCGGCCTGATGAGCTTCCAGTTCCAGGCAGTCCGCCGGATCTCCCGCCGCCCGGGCGTTTGTTGTTCCCACAGTCATACCGCAGAAAGCATACAGTTCGGATTCCTGCCTCAGACGCCAGCGGAAACTTTTCATGGAGGCGGAGGTCATCATCCCTGCCAGGGGCTTCCCCAGCCCCAGTTCGCACGCTTTTTCTTCAAGCGTTATTTCCGGTGGTTCAAATCCGCCGTATTCATCTGCCGTATTGTGATCCACCAGCAGATTCAACAGGGATTTATGCTTACAGCGCCCTCCGCCGTACAGGGCGGAAGAGAGGGTTTCGACCGGCTCCTCCCATTCCAGGCAGACACAGCTTTTGTCATGAATCACCTTCATATTGAGAGATCCCATACTGATATTAAAGCTACTCACTGACAGACCTTCCCGTTTTTTTTCTGCCGGGGCCCAGAATGGGCAGCCCCTCCGGCCAGGGGGGAGTATAGTAGGCCATTTCCGTACCATAAACCTGACGGACCCGATCGGGGGTCAGTATGTCCTTAACCCTGCCGGCTCCCGCACAAATCCCGTCTTTCATCATAATCACCTTATCCCCATGCAGAAGGGCCTGGTTCACATCATGCAGAATGGCAATTACCGTTTTACCCCGGCTTGCCTGTTCCCGCAGCAACCGGAGAAGGGTTTCCTGATGGCAGAGATCCAGATGATTGGCCGGTTCATCCAGCAGAAGAACCTGCGGGTCCTGCAGAAGAACCCGGGCCAGGAGCACCCTCTGATACTCACCGCCGCTCAAACTGTCAACTGGTCTGTGACGGAACTCCGTAAGATCCGACTCCGCCAGAATATCATCCAGCCTCCTATGGCTGTCTTTCCCTTTCCTTCCGTAAAAACCTTCATGCCTGTAAGCTCCCATCCGGACAACATCTTCCACAGAAAATCCAAAGGGGGTTTCATTCAGCTGCGGCACAAGCCCCACAAGGGAAGCCCGCTCCCTGTCGTTTACGGAGGAGATCTTCCGGCCATGGATACGGATCGATCCTTTCTCAGCCTTAAGCCGTCCCCGGATAAGAGAGAACAGGGTGGACTTCCCCGAACCGTTAGGCCCCAGAATGGCCGTAAACTCGCCCTTATTCATTGCCAGATCCTTAAGCGAGATCCGGAATCCTCCGGGATAGGAAAAACTCAGATTTTCAAGTTCGACACTCTTCTGACCATCCATCAGGGAAGCCTCCTGGATTTAACATACTGCTTCAGCAGATAGAGAAAGAAAGGCCCCCCCATCAGGGCGGTAATAACACCCACCGGGATCTCTGTGGGAGCCATAAGGCTCCGGGCCACCAGATCGGATAGGATCATCAGGATCGCACCGGCCGGTAGGGAGAGGCTCATAACCCGGCGGTTTTCCGAACCCGCCACAAAACGGACCATATGGGGGACCAGAAGTCCTGTAAACCCGATGATCCCGGAAAAAGAAACGATAGCCGATGTAATGATACAGGCGATTACCAATAGGAGAAGCCCCTCTTTTTCCGGGTTGATCCCCAGAGAGTGGGCTTCTTCGCTTCCCATGGCCAGCAGATTAAGCTCCCGGCTCTTAAACAGCAGATAGCTGACTGTCGGGAAAAGAACGATTATAAGGATTGTTATCCTGAGCCAGTCCGCGCTGCCGAAACTGCCCATCATCCAGAAGATGATCCGCTCCGCCCGGTCCCGGTGGAGCATCATCAGAAAGGAGACCCCTGCCTGGGCGATATTACTGAAGGCTATCCCCGCCAGCAGAAGGCTCCCTACATTCCCCCGGGAGCGACCGGCCACAGCCATGATAAACACCATGGTCACCAGACCTCCCGCAAAAGCAGATACGGTTACTCCCAGAACCGGAAAGAACAGCACCGGCAGATTAAGCAGAAAGAACAGGGCGGCCCCGAAGGAGGCTCCCGATGAGATCCCCAGCAGATAGGGTTCCGCCATGGGGTTCCGGAAAATCCCCTGAAAAACCACACCCGATACGGCCAGTCCCGCTCCGGCCAGACCGGCATAGATGACACGGGGAAGGCGGATCTTCATCAGGATGGTGCGGTGGGAATCACTCAGGCCGGATTCCCCCAGACTGCCTATAAAGCGGAGAATATCCCGCGGGGCTATGGAGACGGCTCCAATGGAAGCGGCCAGGGGAATCAGCGCAGCCAGGATCAGCAGGAGAAGAGGCATAATCCATGTGCGGTTCGACGGATTACTGCTATTCACGGATACCTTCGAACAGGAGAGCCAGGGTTTCAAGTCCATCAATCAGACGGGGCCCCTGACGGACAAGCATATTTTCATCCAGCTCATAGATCCGCCCCTCCTGCACGGCCCGCAGATCTTTATAAAGGGAAAGAGAGGTAAAGGATTCTTTCTTTCCCAGACCCAGAAAGATAATATCAGGATCCCGTTCAACCAGTATTTCTTTTGAAAAGGACCAGCCCTCTTCGGTTGCGATATTCTCGCCCCCGGCCATGGCAATCATACTGTCTATAAAAGTCCCGGCCCCGGCGGTCCAGTCTCCCCCGTCTCCGAAACCAAGGGCATAATAGACGGCAGGCCTGTTATCCCGGCCTTGCACAGACAAAAGGACCCTGTCCTTTCTCTCCATCACATCAGTCATCAGAGCCTCGGCCCTGCTTTCGGCATTCAGCAGCACACCGCAGCCCAGGATAACATCCCCCAGACCGCTGAAATCCTCAGGGCCATAGAGAAGAGCCACGGGGATTCCCATTTTTTCCAGAGTTTGAACGGTTTCCTCCGACACATGAGTCGATGCCAGGACAAGGTCCGGTTCCATGTTGATAATCGTTTCGATATTGGGTTCCATCAGCGTTCCGACCGAGGGGACAGAAAGGGCCGCCGGGGGAAAATTGCAGAAATCGGTCCGGCCGATCAGCAGGTCTCCCCGGTTCAGGGCATAGACGGTTTCGGTCAGATTCGGCCCCAGGGAAACAACCTTTTCCGGGTAGGCAGACAGTATAATCTCCCGTCCTTTGGAATCCTTCAAGACAATGGAACCACTAGGTTTTCCAGAAGAAGAAAGATCTGTCGTCCCATCCGGTCCATCCTCAAAAACTTTGACTGGTGGACTATCATTCCCGGATTTTTCCGGTTGTCCGGATGAAAAAGCAAATCCATTAAGGGAAAAGATCAGGAGTATGATTAAAAATCGAAAACGGCCTGTCATAAGTATATACCTCGTATACTGAATTCAGATAATTTTTCATAACAGGCAGGTTTTCTGGCTTACAGATCAGCAGCTGATTCCCCCTTCCCGGTTTCCCAGTGGCGAAAGGCATAAATACCCCGGAAACAGCTTCCCTGATTACAGCGGCGGGACCGCAGAGGCATCTCACCTCACTTCCCTATCCTGTATGATGGATTCTATGAAAATAAAGGGATACACTCTTTCCTGTCAATATTGTAATTCCATCATTCCCGAAAGATATAGTCATGCCCCAGGCTGAGTAATAATTTACAAAATATCACCAAATAATTCATAGATAATCCCTTGAAGAGAGGCTTACAATACGAAATTACTTAAACAATATTTCAGAGGAAGTCAGGTGAGAAACCTGCACGGACCCGCCACTGTAAGGGCGTGACGCTTTCCGCATAACCACTGGAACAATCCGGGAAGGGCGGAGGAGTAGACCCCGAGTCAGGAAACTCTGGTATTGAAAAATTATTCAGGCTTCGCGGATTAAGCCGGGATATGCGTGCCCTCAAAGAGTACTGCCTGTCCTGTCTGCTTCCGGCCTAAAGGAAGAAAAAATGAAAGAATTGAAAAAGTGGATTGTTCTGCTTGCCGCCCTGTTCGTACTTTCAGGAATGATGTCCTGTGAGATGTTTGAATCAGATGATGAAGAAACCATCGAAGTTAAGGGAGAGTGGGATACGGGTTATGGTTCAATTATCATAACAGATTCAACTATCTCATGGTATGGGACAGATGGAACTCTCAGCTATGCGTACGATATTGAAAGCTTCAGCAATGACTCCTGGAACGGATCAGAAACAGGAGAAGGTGATTACGGTTATATGGTTATCAAATATACAACTGCACCAACCTGGAATGACAGCGTTAACGGATTATATAACATTTTTCGATGGCAGAACCTTAATAGTTCAGGATCACCAGCAAGCTTCGAGTATGGAGAAGCTTATCTGGATGGAACCTACCATGAAAGTGCAAGCGAGTCAAAAAATACAGCAACATCATCTAATGGCTATTATTGGTTTTCCTCTGCTACAAAAGTTGATTAAATGATTGAAAAATCCATTAAAACAGCCCTGCTCGTCCTGACGACAGGGCTGTTTTTTTTAATAAGCAGCTGTTCAAACGATTCGTCTCCGGCATCGCCCTATAGTCCTGATACCCCGGACACCTCTGAGGATAATGATAAAACATGGGAAGAGGTCTTATCGGAGGATCCCTCCTACCCTCCCAATGTGTACCTTACAGAATTTGTCGAATGGTCCCCGGGACAGGTTGGCAGCTCACGGATGGGAACCGAATATACCGATGCAGAGGGTTATCCTCTGGAATCAGGTACGGTGAATGCCTTTGGTCCCCCTGAAGGCGGAGGATCCTATACCGGGGGCGATGGATTAACCTGCCCCATCGGGATAGACGGTTGGGCCGTGTGGAAGTTCAACCCGGACTATATCATTGTAAACGGAGAAGGGGCCGATTTTACCACCTTTACAAAGACCTGGGCCTGGAGCAGCAAGGCCGACGGTCTGTGCTGCGAACTGGCACGCGTGGAAGTGTCCGAAGACGGTACGGTATGGTACGAAATGGATTCCGCCCTGATCCGATATGACGAAAACCCCATCCCTGCAGAAAGCAACGGCAGCTACATCTATACCAATGTGCAGGGACTGCACGGCAATGCTCCCACCTGGGCCAATTTCCGCAGGGATATGCCGGCGGAAGAGCTGCAGACAGTCGACGGGGTTTTAAAGTGGGTGGAAACGGAAGAGACCGTCAGCCGTTACTTTACGGCTGGAGACACAAATCTGGGAGGGATTTCCTTTGATCTGTCCGATTTTCACCTGAAAGGGGATCCCGCAGAAAGCTGGCCTGCCGATGGGAAAATGAGATATCTTAAGATAATAGACGACAGCTCCATCCTGGACGGACAGGACTATGCCAGAGAGTGGGCTTTGGGGGCCAATCTGATGGCTGCCATGGGGCTCCATACCGCTCCGGCCGAGTGATAATATGAAATATGTAAAAAGAACAATACTTTCCATTCTGATCCTGCCCGCTCTCCTTATTTCGGAGGATCTGAATATGCAGGACCTGGACACAATTTATATTACAGAGGATCGGCCTGAAACAGAAACCGGCGCCGGTCAGAAAACCGTTATTGAAAAAGAGACATGGGAGAGGAAGGGCGCACGGACTGTCGCGGAAGCAGTACACCTGACCCCCGGGGTAACGGTCAGCCGCTCCGGCACGACCCTGGACAACTCAACCGTCAGCATCCGGGGCGCCGGTGGAGAACAGGTGCTTGTCATGATTAATGGGATCCCTCTCAATAACGGAAAAGGGGACCCGGTCAATCTCAGCACCCTCTCTTTAAACAATATTACAGAAATTGAGATTATCCGGGGCGGCAACAGCGCCGTTTACGGTGAGGGGGCCTTCGGAGGTGTTATCAATCTGATACAGACCGAAGAACCCGTTTACTACTCCGAAGGAGATATTTACGCTTCTGCCGGATCCTTCCAGACCTATACCGGGGGCGGATCCTTCAAACTACCCCTCAGCTTATCGGGAAACCTGACGGCAGACCTGGCCGGAGAGTATCGCCGGACAGAAGGGGAGTTCGATTACGAATCCCGGGACGGCAGTCTCAGCCGGAGAAACAGTCAGGGCTGGGCCGATAATATCAGCAGCGGGCTGGACTGGAATGCGGGAGGTCTGGACCGGCATAAGGCATCCTTCGATTTCAAATGGTATGAGGGAGAGAGGGGAATCCCGGGACTGATGGAATTCCTCACCCCCGATGCCCGGCTGGCAGACTCCCGCCTGAGCCTCTCTACCCGGTACCGCTTCAAAGGCTACGCCGGACAGACTCTGGATGCGGAGTACTCTCTGATCCGGCAGACCTCCTGTTTTTCCAGCGAGGAAGAATCCGTAGATGACAAACATGAAAACCTGTCCCATAGAGGCCGTCTTGACCTCAGCTATAAAAAAGAAACGGGGAGCTGGTCATTTACCCCTTTACTGGGAGGGGTCTGTTCCTATGACAGTATGACCTCCACCAGCCTGATGAGCAGCAACGGAACAACCCTTCCGGGAGAAGCGAATCAGACAGGAGGTTCCCTGTATGGGCGACTGGAATTCTCCGGTAAAAATATAACTATTACCCCGGCGGGCCGCTGGGATTTCAGCCGGACCGAATATGCGGGCTGGGATGACAGTGAGGACGACAAGGCGTCCTGGTCTTTAACTACCGTTTACAGCCTTCCGTCGTTTAAGGATAAAATCAGTCTGAAAGGGAATACGGGAACCGCTTATCACAGCCCTGGCTTTGACGACCTCTTCTGGAGCGGCGGTTCCTTTGCAGAGGGAAATCCGGATCTGCTGCCCGAAGAGAGCTTTAACTGGGATGCAGGCCTGTACCTTACCCCGCTGACAGGTCTGGAGATTTCGACCGTTTACTTTCAGAGCTATACGGAGAACCTGATCCAGTGGCTGCCCACCGCAGGTGGAACCTGGCGACCCTCCAATATCGGCCGGGCGGAGGGATCAGGCCTGGAGAACAGCCTTTCCTGGCTGATCCCCCTGAAAGAGAAAGATCTTATATTCATGGAGCTTTCCGGAAGCTACAGCTGGATGAATATGATTGATAAAACGGCAGATTCGATCAATACCGGAAACCGGCTGCCCTACAGGCCTCTTCACAGCGCCTCCGGATCCTGCTCCCTTACCAGAGACAGCCACAGCCTGACGTTCAGCGGCCGTTATATGGGACAGCGCTTTACCAATATGGCCAATACCAAAGATCTGGATCCGGTTCTTACCTTTGATACAGTTCTGAAACTGGTATTTGATTCGGGCTTTTACAGCTCCTTCTCCCTGCTGAATATGGGAGATATCCAGTACATTGACAAACTGGGCTACCCCATCCCCGGACGGGAGTGGTCCCTGAAAGGAGGCTACCGCTTTTGAAAAGAGTCAGCCCTGTACACACAACATTAGTCCTTTTATCTCTGCTGTTTTTTTCCTGTGAAGAGGAGATAAAAACCGACTATCAGAGCTTTATGGACAAGGATTACCCTTCGGCTCTCTTGGTTCTGAATGGAGAGGCCGAGACCATCAGCGCCTACAGTGCAGAGGATGACAAGGTATATAAAAACCTGCAGCTGGTGGGGCACAACGGTACAAGCGAAGCCTGGCCGGCTGATATGGTACAGTCCGGGGACAGCCTCTATGTGGTCTGTTCGGGACAGAATTCCATAGAGAAGTATAACGCAGAGACTCTGGATTATGAGGGAGAGATCTACCTGAAAAACGGGTATAACCCCATGACCCTCTGTTTACTGGAAAACGGGACAAAAGCCGCTGTAGCCGGATATGAATCGGATGAGATTGTTGTGGTGGATCTTGCCGCCATGACCAGGCTCTCCGGCTATATACCGTCCTTTGAGGAAATTGCTCTACCGGCGGGAAGTCACCGGGAGAGCCGGATATCTGAAAGTGACAAAAATGCTGTAGGAGAGAATCACAGCAGAGGGACAACCGGCCTGGCCGTTTCCGGAACTGTTCTGTATGCGGGGAATGTCCGTTACGACAGCAGTATCCTCCTGACGGATTCAAACGGAAACCTGATTAGCTACGAAGGCTCTGATGCCAGGGCCGCCGGATATTTCCGGGAAGGGACCCTCAGCGTTTTCCAGCTGGGAGACAACTTTGCCTCCGCCTCCCTTATCCGCGAAATCAACCTGCAGGAACAGTTCGAAACTCTGGGAGGCACCCCCTACTTCCCCGGTGACGGCCTGAACCCCCAGTCCCTCTTTGTTCTGGAGGGGAAATTGCATATTATCTGCACGGGAACCAACGGCGGTTCGGCACGAACCTACACCTCCGGCGAATATATCCCGAATGGGTATAGCGAGGGAAATATCGTCCCGGGAACCGATCCGGATGACGGGGTTGTTCTTGTCATGGACCTGACAGATCCCCTGAATCCCGGCCTTGAAAAAATCATCTCTATAGGCGGTTCCCCCTCGGGATTCCGGGATTCTGCAGATACGGCGGGAAAAGTCCTCTACCTGGCGGGAGTGGGCGGAATCCAGTCCTATAACTATGCAGCGGAAACAGTACTCAGAGGATCGGACAATACCATTCTGGCCGGCAGCGATCCTTCGACGGACTTCTACTCCCATGTTCTCTACAGTTCAGGACGACTCTATGTTTCGGATTACACCCATGACAAACTGAATATTCTGATTGTTTCGGATAACGGTACGAATTACAGTTATGAACTGGCGGAATCCCATACCATAGGAGATGGACCGGGGGCTTTGACGGTTATGACGCGGTAGAGAGTTTAAAAACCAAACCTCCCCTTTCACCTCCTCAGGAGGGGGATAATCTCCTGTGTCCCCTTTTCTCAGGAGGGGAATAGTCCGTTTTGCCTGTTTATACAAAGGAGAAAATGAAAACTATGACTCCCCTCCAACCCCACTCAATCTCCCCGGAGGGGAGACGTCAATTCGGTTTCCCTCCCTTGGAGGGATTAAGGGAGGCCGAGGGGTTGGGGGAGGTCTGGATTAGGTGAGGATTAGCCCTTAAATCAACCGGAAAGAAAAAGTCTTCCAGACCTGGACAGATTCTTCCCTCCGGGGGAAACGCCACCCTTTTTTCACCGTATTGAGAACAGCTTTATCCAGGAGCTCATGACCGGAACTCTTTTCAAGGATAAGGGATTCCACTTTCCCCTTTTTGTTTATCACGAAAGAAACGGTAACATCCCCTTCCCACTCCATCCGCTTTGCCTGAGAGGGGTAGGAGGGAGGAGGCATTTGAGCCCTGCCGGAAAAATCCAGGGAATCCAGCTTCTGACCTGTAAACCCGGCAGACTCGACAGGTTCGTATTCCTGTGAGACAAATTCTTCTCCCTGTCGGGTAGGGTCGATTCCGGACTCTGCAAACCCGTCGTTCTGCAGAACAGGTGCATTTTCAGCCATAACCGGTTCGCGTCCCTGTTCATCAGCTTTGATTTCGTCTACAACAGGACCTCTATCTGATTCGACAGGTTTGTCATTCTGCGGGGCGGTCTCCACTTTCTGTATGGCCGGTACCGGAATCTGTGGCGCCGGGAGGTCTTCACTGATCCTCTCCGGCCCGATTGTTTCTGGTTCCCCTATAACCGGAGGGGCCGCAAGAGAAACTGAGAGAACCGGCAGGGACTCAACTGCTTCCAGAAAGGAAAACTTCAAATTCCTGTCCAGAACGAACAGGGCAATGCTGTGGAGGAGAACGGAGAGTATAAGGGCATTTTTAAAGATTTTATTCCGGGTATGCAAAAAATTATCCTGTCAATAAGTTCCTTAGTATAAACGGTTAAACCTTTTCCTCCAATAGAAGAGCCTTTGATCTTCCGGAAATCCCCTTGAAAAAAACAGATTTTTACCCTGTAATGTTTCTATGAAGAGACGTCCTTTCTTTTTCCTGTTTATTCTATTCTGCCTGATTCAGCCGCTGACCGCCCATCCCCATATGATGCTCACCAGCCGCTGTGCCCTTCACTTTGAAAACGACCTTATCAAGGGGATTAAACTGGAATGGGAATTCGATAAGTTCTTCAGTGCGGATATCCGTTTCTCTTTTGATGCTGATAAAAACGGGACTTACGATAAAGACGAAACAAATGAAGTGTACAAGTTCGCCTTCAGCAATCTGGAAAAATACAATTACTTTACCTTTTTCCGTGAAAAGGATCACCGTTTTACTCCGGACAGGGTTGAGGATTTCAGTGTCTGGAATATAGACGATGAAACAGTAGCCTACAGCTTCTACATTCCCCTGAACAACTTTACAGGAAATGAATTGAATATTGCCGTTTATGACTACAGCTTTTTCTGCAATGTCAGCTATGACGAGAAAAATCCCGTTGTCCTGGACATGACCGGCTGCACGGTTAGCCCGGAGTTCAAACTGGCCGAGAACAGGGACTACCCCGTTTATTACGATCCCTTTGCCCCGGCATCGGATCTTTCTCTCCATGACAAGTGGCGTCCCGGACTGGAGACATTCTACCCGACGGAGATTCAGATTGAATTCTGATCTGTATAGAAAGCTGATCCTTATCGGCTTTATCATTCTGCTCCCCGGACTGTACATCGGAGCCAATCCTTTTCTGGGTTCTGCCGAAGAGCCGGCGGCACAGGCAGCCAGCTCCGGTCCCACACCGGAAGGACTGGCTGAAAAACAGCTGGACTTGAGGAACCGGATGGGCGACATCCTGATATCCCTTAAAGAGGGACACTCTACCCGTTTGCTGATGGTATTGTACGCACTCTCCTTTCTTTACGGAGGGCTTCATGCTTCCGGTCCGGGGCACAGGAAAACCATAGTATTCTCCCTTTTTCTCAGCCGGGAGGCAAGAATATGGGAACCCCTGGGATTCGGTTTTCTTCTGGCCCTGCTCCATGGAGGAAGCGCGGTTCTGCTGATCCTTTTCTATAAGTCTACAGCAGGTCCCCTGCTTTCCCGGAATCTCAATGCGGCCACACTGCAGATGGAGGGCTGGGCTTATACACTCCTTCTGGCACTCTCCCT
This sequence comes from Oceanispirochaeta sp., assembly GCA_963663385.2. Lineage (GTDB taxonomy): Bacteria > Spirochaetota > Spirochaetia > DSM-2461 > DSM-2461 > Oceanispirochaeta. The sequence goes on from CAXXXD010000001.1 coordinate 100,220, forward strand.
CTTCCTGCTGGCAGGAGCGGTCCGTCATGCCGTAAAGGGACACAGTCACAGGGAGTCAGAAAAACGCTCTCTGATGGCTATTGCCCTTACAGGATTTTTCCCCTGTCCGGGAGCAATTATGATTCTGATTTTCACCCTGACCCAGGATCTTCTGGGCATGGGAGTAACAACAGTCCTTATCATGTCCGCCGGGATGGCCCTCCCCATCAGCCTGGCCGGCTACCTGGCGTACTTCGGGAAAAAAGGTGTTTTTACGGCGTTAAAAAACAGGGAAAAACTACTGCATAAGACTGCTACCGGAATGGAAATGGCCGGATACTCTTTCCTGCTGGTTTTTTCATTTGTAATGGCTCTTCCCTTTTTAAGAGGGATGATACAGGTTTAATCAAAAACCTCTTCTTCCCTTTTCTCTTCCCGTTCCTCCAGAACAAGATCGTATAGGGTGTGTTCCTGGTTCACCAGGAATCCGATGACCGCTGCAAGTCCGGCTGGAAGGCTGTAATACATCCCGAAAAGTTCAATGGTAATAATAGCTGCCGCTATGGGTGTATTCATAATGCTGGAAAAATAACCGGCGAATCCTGCTGCCAGAAGGGCGAAGTACTCAACCGAACCGAAGGGGATGGCAAAGATCTCCGCAAAACCCGCTCCCAGGAGCAGCCCCATCAGAATAGCCGGCCCCGCAAACCCGGCGCTCATCCCCGAACCGACCGTAAAGATATTCCCCATCCCTTTTAAAATAAACATAACAAAAAGGATCTGCAGAATAGCCGTGGAATGGGGCAGGTTCCCGTACAGGGGAACCCGGGCTCCCGAAAGGATGGCCGTAAACAGATCCTTACTTGTCCCCATAAGAGCGGGATTGACAAAAACAACCAGGGAAGCGACCAGAGACCCTGTCATCATATAAAAGGTCCGTCTGCAACGGGAGGTTTTATGATTCCGCCTGAACAGGCGGGATATCCCCGAATAGGAGAGTATAAAGACTTTTCCGATAAACCCTGCGGCAAATGTTACAACCAGAAGGATCAGCAGCAGGTCCACATCCATGATGCCGTGAACTTCCGGGAATTTGATTATGGGGTCCAGCCCCAGGTGCCGGGCGAAAAAAACACTTGAAGTACTGGCCAGAATAGCCGGAAACATCTGCTTGTAGCGCATATTGGTTTTATGAATGATCTCAACCGCAAAGATTCCTCCCCCGATGGGACTGTGAACCAGGGCTCCCACAGCCGCAGCCATGCCGCAGATGGGAAAGACATGCTTCAATGACTCGGGGAGAATCCGTTTTGTCAGGATCCTGCCGATAAAGGACATGACACCGGCGCTCATACGGCCGGCAGGTCCCAATCCTCCGCCGCTGCCGAACATCCCCAGGGTAATCAGTGCTGCAAAGAACTTAAACACAGTCTCCCGGAAGGAGAGGTAGCCGTCCCCCCTCCGGATACACTCAAGGTAGGAGGGGATTCCCTCTCCCATAGCTCCGGGAACCAGATTATACACAATCAGCCCCACAGGAACAGTACCCAGAACAGGCCAGAGAAAGAGAGGCACCTTCCTGAACGATAGAAGAATGGCATTCAGATTATCAACCAGGCTGAACAGCCCATGAATACACAGATTCCCCACAGCCCCCGCCAGAACGGCAATAAAGGACCATTGAATGAGATACATCAGGGAGATCCGGTCTTCTCTATTGTATAGGTTCAGCACAAGAGAAATTGTACTTGGAACAAAAGGAATAAGCCAGCAGGTTTTTTTATTTCATAATGCTCGCTGAGAAATTATATCGGAGGATTCGAAAAATCAAATCCCTCTGCCCTATAATTAAACAGGAGGAAACCTATGGAATCCAGCGAAATCATTATTGAAACAGTAAATACCGACAACCTTATCCCCTACTGCTCCTGCCTGGAGGAGTGGTCTCCTGAGATAAAGGAAGCGGGAGATCTGAAATACCGCTGGTATGAGCAGATGAAGGAAAAGGGATTGGGTGTTCTGATTGCGAAAAACCCACGGAATGAACACGTCGGGATGATTCAGTATCTGCCGTCGGAATACACCAATGTACAGGCTGATAATACCTATCACATTTTCTGTACCTGGGTACATGCCTATAAAGGGAAAGGAGTAGGAGATCAGCGGAACAAAGGCATTGGAAAGGCTCTGTTGGAAGCCGCGGAAGCGGATATCCTAAGCCGTAATGCCGCAGGCATAACAGCCTGGGGCCTTGGCATACCGGTCTGGATGAAAGCATCCTGGTACAGAAAACAGGGATATGTAAAAGCCGATAATAACGGGATAGCGCTTCTGATGTGGAAGCCCCTGAAGAGGGATGCCCCCAAACCAGTCTGGCGGAAACCGGCCGAATCCCTGACAGATCCGGGGGAGAATGATAAAATCAGGGTTCTGTCCCTGATTAACGGGATTTGCCCCGGCTCCAATATAGGACATGAGAGAATAAGAAAGATTCTCAGTGATTTCGGCGGCAGGATAGAATACGAGGTACGGCATACCCGGACATCGGAAGAAATCGAAAAATGGGGCATTATGGACGGGCTTTATATCAACGGAAAAGCTGTTCCCCTCGGACCTCCGCCAAAAGAGAAGAAATTACGAAGGATCCTGGAGAAAGAAATAAAAAAGATGAAACTCTAAAAGGTTTCTTCAAGCCTCCGGTCAAACCGGCTGTATAGTTTACAGCAACCACAGCCATACCGCTCTCTCTGAGGCGGTGCAGAAAGGGATCAAGAATCCGAATCATACTCTTATCACCATGCAGCCAGGATCCTCCATGTATAAATACAAGCACGGGAGATAACTCTGAATTGTAGCTGCCGTATATTACCGAAGCAGGTTTCAAGGGGTAATAAATATTCAGCTTATACTCATGATAAGGAAAAACCGTTTTATAGGTAACATCTTCCAGAACGACTCCTTCGGGAGAGTCCAGGGTATCGATTCCTTATTTATTATTCACTATTATATCCTGATTTTTCCAATCTATCCGGACAATTTCCGTATTCCACTCTATAATGGAACACATGAAAACAAGTTCATTTAATACTCAACGTTTTGCAGTAAGAGAGCTCCTCCCTGTCCTTATGCTGCTTCTCCTTTCCGGTCTGGCGGAACTCAGCCCGGTATACGGCCAGTCGGCGTCCCTGTCTCTGGCCCTGCTGCCCTTTGAAAATATGAACAGCAACCCGGAACAGGACTACCTTAAAGGGATAATCAGCTCCCTCCTGGAAGAGGATCTGACCAGTTCCGATGCCCTGCAGATTGTGGAAAGGGACAGCCTTGAAGAAGTTCTGAAAGAGCAGAAACTCCGGATGACCGGACTGATGGATGACAAAAACGCCCTGGAGGCGGGACGGCTGCTGGGCGCCTCCTATATGCTCAAAGGGGAATTTGTTTTTCTGGGCCAGGATATTTTTATCAATATTACTTTAATAGAAGTGGAAACCGGCAGGACCCGGGCCTTCTCCAAACGGGGGTATCAGGAAAACACGGTTCATGCCCTGTCGGAAGAACTGGTTGAACATATGACAGGGAACGCCCTGTATTTTCAGAATCCCGAGGGAGAAAGGAGCATACTGGCCCTTCTGCAGCAGGAACCGGGAACCGTGGAACTGTTCTCCTACATTGTTGATGCCCGTGTTTATATAGATGAGGAGTTTGCGGCCTACACAACAGGAGACAGAACAGTTCCCCTTGTTCTGACAGTTGCCCCGGGAAGGCATACGATCCGTCTCCATCTGTCCAAAGATTTCGGAGTAGTCAAAATGCCTGAAATACTGTTTTCCGACTGGCAGGAGGATTTTGAACTCCTCCCCGGTGAAAAAATCATACTGGAAGATAAAACAGCCCACTTCAATGGTATTATCTACGACCTGCAGCAGATAATCCGGGATGAGCTGAAACTGAACCCCAAAGAAGAGTCCCTGCTGACTGCGGAACATTCCGGAAGTTTTGTCGATAGGGACGGTAAAACAATCGATATCGATTTACAGATAAGATGGGAAAAAACCGAATCCCCCGAACAGGGAGGGAAAGCGACGGTCCTGCTGGTCTATAACGGAGAGGAACACAATTACGAATACTTCAGTCCCCAGGGGGAAGATCTGGATATCGAGGAGACCGTGGGAAAAGTAAAACTGGATATGGAACTGGAGTGTCGCAGCGAATGGTACTGGGATCTGGATTATGGAATCTGGCGGACCGATATCTACCAGGGACTGCACAGGGAGGAGTACTGAACTCTACTCCTGATGAATCCGGGACAGGCTCTTCCGGTACTCTCCGGGTGGCATACCGTACTGTTTGGAGAACAGTTTATAAAAGTAGTTCAGATTCCCGTATCCCAGAGAGAGGGCTATATCGAGAACGGGGGTATTGGAATGCTCCAGCAGCAGACAGGCCCGTTTCAGTTTCTGGTCATTCAGCCAGCTGGAAGGGGTGGTCTGCAGATAGCGCTTGAAACTGCGGGCCAGATGCTCGGGAGAACGCTTGCAGATTCCGGCCATCTCCTTTGTCGTCAAACCGCTGTCCAGCCGTTCCCGGGATTCCTCCAGAAGAGACTCAAGCCATCCGGGAAGGGTGTGTACTGTATGCTTTTCCTGCGGTTCGGAGAGATCGGCAATAAGGGTTGTCAGGACTTTCTGAAGCAGAAGATCCCCGTAGGGAGTTTTCTGATAGAGAAAAAGCTCGTCCAGACCGTTCATCAACCGGGCCCGTTTGCTGGGAGGAACATTAAGATTCAATCCCCCGCCGGGAGCAAGGTTTCTGTAGGCATTCCCCAGTTCCGGCTGGGACAGAAATGCGTCCCAGTCTTCCACAGGAAGGATCAGATTGTAAAACCCGAAAACCCGGCCGTATAAACGGTGATACTCCTCCTCTCCCACTGAGAAGAAATCTCCGGTTTTGGCCGGGTGCTCTCCATCGTCCAGAACATGGGTCAGGGATCCCTCAAAAAGATAATAAAATTCAAAGACCCTATTATGCCTGTGACGGGGAAAAGACCAGCCGTTGTGGGTTCTTATCCTGTGAAGGATATACCGGAAGGGACGAATATCCTCTAACTGTACAGTGACAACTTTGTCCATAAGGTTATTATCATCTAAAACATCAAATAATTACAACAAAATATCATTCAACTTGAAGAGGAAATCAAATAGAAAGTGATTTAATACAAACATAGAATAAACAGCATGCTGAAACAGACAGATAATATTCCCGAAAAGGAGCGCATAATGGAACAGAAATACCTTTACCCTTCAGATTTTATCTGGGGAGCCGCTACAGCATCCTACCAGATAGAGGGAGCCTATAACGAAGACGGGAGGGGAATGTCCACCTGGGATACCTTTTCCAGAGAACCGGGCAGAGTTCTGAACGGCGATACCGGAGACATAGCCTGCGACCATTATCACCGTACAAAAGAAGATATTGCCCTGATGAAAGAGATGGGATTGAAAAACTACCGTTTTTCCATTGCCTGGCCCCGGATCATGCCTACCGGCGAAGGCGAAGTTAACCAGAAAGGACTGGACTTCTACAGCCGGCTTGTGGACGATCTTCTGGAGGCGGGGATCGAACCGCTTATCACCCTGTTTCACTGGGATCTGCCTCAGGCCCTGCAGGATAAATACGGAGGGTGGAAAAGCAAGGAAGTCAGCCGTCTTTTTGCAGAGTACGCAGACGTGGTTACAAAAGCCCTGGGAGACCGGGTAAAACGCTGGGCCACCATTAACGAAATAATGTGCTTTACAATCCTGGCCCACGAGGCGGATGTCCATGCCCCGGGAGGAAAGGAACCTAAAGCCGTCACCAATCAGACCGTGCACAATGCCCTTCTGGGACACGGGCTGGCGCTGGAGAAAATCCGGGCGAATGTCCCGGACGCCATAGCCGGGATTGTAGAAAACCTCTCCGCCCCCTGGCCTCTACTGACGGAAGAGCCCTACCTGACAGCGGCCGGAACAGCATGGAAGTATAAAAACTCCCAGATACTCTTCCCCCTGATGACAGGCAGATATGACAGAGAGATCTTCGAACGCCAGTTCGGTCCCCTTCCCGAATACACGGAGGAAGAGATGAAAAAAATCGGCGCTCCCATCGATTATATAGGGTATAACTTCTACTTCGGGACCCCCGTCCGGGCTGATGATAATGTAAAAGGCTATAGGGATATTGAAATGCCCGCAGCCTTTCCACGGACTGCTATGGGATGGGAGATCAACCCGGAAGCCCTCTACTGGTCTCTCCGGTATACAAAAGAGTATTTTGGAGACATTCCCGTTTATATTACCGAAAACGGGATGGCCGCCGATGACAAAGTGGAAGAAGACGGTTCCGTCCAGGATATAGACCGGATCAGCTACCTGCGCTCCCACCTTAAATCCATGCACCGGGCCATTGAGGAGGGGATAAACCTGAAAGGCTACTATGTCTGGTCCCTTATGGACAACTTCGAGTGGGCTCTGGGTTACTCAAAACGCTTCGGCGTTGTCCGGGTTAACTACGAGACCCAGGAAAGAACTGTTAAAGAGTCGGGCAGGTATTACAGCCGGGTAATGGCGGCTAACCGGGTTTTATAGAGCAAACCTTCACTTGTATTCAGACTGAACGAAAAGGCTGTTTCCCGAAACGGAAGCGGTCTTTTTTTTATTTATAGAAGAATTAGTTTGACGTGTTTCAACATTAATGATAAATTCGCCTTACCATCTTACTAAGTTAAACTAAGCATGTTAATCAAGGCGGTTCAGAAGTGAAATCATCCAGGAATTCAAAAGAACAGAGACGGGATAACGCATTCAATGTTCTGAATATTATTCGCAACAATAAGCAGGGAGTTACCCGGAAACAGATTACGGAAAAAACCGGACTCAGCTATCCGTCTGTAAACGATATAGTGAATTACCTTGACAGCTTCGGTTTCCTGGAAACGTTCGAAGGAGAGGGAGACAGCCGGAAGAAAGTTCCCTGCTACAGATTCTCCGGAGGAAACTACCGGGTCCTGGGATTGAGTATCATCCCCCGAAAGATCATTGGCGTCTGCTGCGATCTGAAAGGGAATATCCTCAACCGCTTTGAAGAACACTATGATGAGATTCAGGACAGGTTCCCGGAAACAGTTCTTGCCCGCTTCAGGAAGATCAAGACTGATATGGAAAAAGCAGATACAGAAGTTCTCGGCCTGGGGATAGGTGCCCCGGGTCTCCTGAACCCGAAGGAAGGCATAATCCGCTATGCGGCCCAGTTCCATGAACTGGAAGGTCTGAACCTGAAGGAGACCTTTTCAAAAGGGCTGAACCTTCCGGTATTCCTGGAACACAACCCCAATCTGAGCGCCTTTGCAGAAAAGCGAATCGGTGCGGCACAGGATCTATCGGATTTCCTGTATGTCATACTGGACTCCGGAATTGGAGGCTGCCTTTTTCACGGCAACAGACTATTCCGGGGCAGCTCTCCTTTTCTGGGGGAACTGGGACACTCATCCGTACACTATGATGGTCCTCTCTGCCAGTGCGGAAACCATGGCTGCCTGGAATTATATGCCGGTTATGATGTGTTGAACAAGAAAATGGCAGCCTGTTCAAATAGGGATGAGAGTGAAAGGATCCTGGAAGAAGTGTCCAGTTATATCGGATCCTCGATCAGCAATCTGGTCAGTTTTCTGGGAATCTGCAATATCATATTCTGCGGAAAATCCATAAGGGAATACCCCGAACTCTTCTATAAAACAAGACAGGTTCTTCTGACCAGGACCCTGCCGGTTTTTGAACCGGATTTTAATATCAAACAAACGTCTCTGGAGCATGATGCCTCCCCCCTGGGGGCAGCCCTGTGGATGGGTGAGATTGCCCTTTCAAATTTGAGTTCCCAGTTCTTCCCGATGGCGCCGGATCTGGATTTGAAACTGGACGGAGTTATGAAATCAAGTATGTAGAAAGGTTCCCGGTAAAGGGGAATCGTAAGGTTACATAAAGGAGTTATTTATGAAAAAGATCACATGTATGAAACGCATCCTCGCTGCCAGTCTGATGAGCATCGGATTGTGTGCCCCTGTTTTTGCGGAGGGACAGAAGGAAAAGGCTGAAACGTCCGGCAGTCTGGAGATTTTCGCCTTTGCCGGCCCTATAAAGGAAGCATTCTGGCAGGAAGCCATAGCAGAATATAACAGCCGTTACCCCGATGTGGAGGTATCTCTTACCGCCGGCCCCAAAATCAACGATCAGGTCCGGATCAATATTGCCGCCGGGAATGCACCCGATATCTATTTCAGTGCGGGAGCCGGTAAGATTACCATCCCCCAGATGGTTGCGGAAGACCTGATCCTCCCTCTGGATGATCTGCTGAATGGGCCGGACTGGAATGATAAGGGGACTCTGAAGGATTCCCTTATCAACGGAAGGGTTCAGAAGATTGACGGGACCACATACGGAATAGAAGTTCCCTTTCATCTGGTCGGATTTTTCTATCATGAACCGACCTTTGCAGAGAACGGATGGAAAGTTCCGGAAAACTTTGATGACTTCCGCCGGATAGCACCTGAAATCCAGGCGAAGGGAATATCTCCCATGGTTACCACCGGTGTTTATCCCTACTATTTTGAAGAGTTTGTCATGCGCGGCGCCGTTGCCGCTGCCGGTGGCAAGCAGGCTCTTCTGGACTGGGCAAACCTGAAACCCGGCTTTTTTACATCTCCCGCTTTCAAACGTGTGGTTGAAAAGTATGAATGGACCATATCCCAGGGGTATCAGATGCCGGAAAGCGCCGGTCTGAACCACACAGCCAGCCAGACGGAGTGGGTTCACAGCAAAGCAGCCCTCATTCCCTGCGGGACCTGGATTGAGAGTGAAATGAAAAACGACTTCCCCGAAGGATTCACCGAAGGGATCCGCTTTCTGCCCTCCTTCTTTATCGACAATAATCAGGACATGATCGTGACCCCTTATGGGAATGCTCCTGTAACAGTACTCAAAGGTGACGGCGAAGAGAATGCGAAAAACTTTATCCGGGCCCTCTATGCCCCCAGGGTTATGGCGAAACTGACAGAGATTACCAATATCCTCAGCAATGTTCCGGAAGCCAACTCAATCTCTCAGAAAAGCCCTGCCATCAGCAGTGCGGTGGACTGGTATGAAAATGCCCGGAGTATTAACTGGCCCGTTGGCGGTTATGCCACTCAGGATATTACCAAAACGCTCCAGGGCAACCTGCAGAGCCTGATGAGCGGAAAGATTACAGCTGATGAACTCTGCAGCAATATGGAAACTGCCGCAGAAAAAGTCCGCAGCGACAAAAACATTTCCTATTTCGACGCTTACATCCCCGAATAACAAGCTTTTTTTCAAACGGGGCCATTACAGATAAGACTTCTGCCGTGGCCCCTGATTTCAAAACACCCCCGGAGGTACTCATATGTCCCGACCATCCCTTATCAGCGGAAAAGGACGGACCAATCCCGAATTCCTGATATTTGTCATTGCCGGTATGGCCCCGGCTGTCATTCTATCCTTCTGGCTGCATATCTATCCCGTATTTCAGGGTCTGTTTATCAGCCTTTTCAGGTGGAGCGGATTGTCCCCTAAAAAGACTTTCGCCGGTCTTGGTAATTACAGCGCAATTTTTTCTGATCCCATTGTATGGACCGCACTGGGCCATGACCTTTATCTCGTATTTTTCAAAAGCCTTTTTACTATCAGTTTGGCTCTTTTCTTCTCGGTGCTGCTCTTTTTCTCATCCAAAAGAAGACAGAAACTCTACCAGGGTATCTTTTTCTTTCCCAATATCCTTTCGGTTGCCATCGTCGGCATCATCTTTACCTTTGTCTATAATCCATCCATTGGAATTTTAAATACCCTGCTGAATCAGATCGGTCTTTCCCAGCTGGCCAGACCCTGGCTGGGAGATCCGGGAGCAGCCCTGAACGCCGTACTCTTCCCCTCCATCTGGGCTGCCGTAGGCTACCAGATGCTTCTGATAAGCGCCGGAATGGCATCACTGCCTTCAGTCTATTTTGAAGTCGGTCTTCTGGAGGGAGCGTCCCGGTTTCAGGAATTCATTTATATAATTTTCCCCCTTCTGAGGAATATCCTCAAAACATGCCTTTCCCTTCTTGTAATCAATACCCTGAACGAATCCTTTATTTTTATCAGGGTCATGACAAACGGAGGACCGAATCATGCCACGGAGGTTCTGGGAACCTATATGTATTACCAGGCCTTCCAGAACTTCAAATTCGGTTATGGAACGACCGTGGCGGTAGTGAACTTTCTGGTCGCCATGGCCCTGACAGTCCTCGTTACAAAATTACTGAAAAAGGAGGGCCTGGAATATGCCTGACAAAAAACGGATTTCCTTTGGCGCAGCTGCCTCCATGACACTCCTGCTTATATGGACACTGATAATCATCTATCCCATGATCTGGACTTTTCTGGGTTCATTCAAGGACAACATGAGCCTGTATGAAAATCCCTGGGGCATCCCTTCTGTTTTTCATTTTGAAAACTACAGCAGAGCCTGGGGCGAGGCAAATATCGGACGCTATTTCTTCAACAGCGTTATAGTAACAGTGATTTCCCTGGGAGCCGGCGTTTTTATTTCCGTTCTGGCAGCCTATATTGTCTGCCGCTTTCCCTTCCGTCCGGTAAAAATCTGTTTCCATATAATGACGGTATCCATGATGCTGCCGCTGGTACTGACCCTGGTACCCAAGTTCATGATCATTCAGAAAACCGGACTGCTGGACACTCATATAGGTCTTATCCTGATCTATGTGGCCGGAGGAATCCCATTCGGGGTCTTTACCATGGAAAGCTACTTCCAGTCCCTGCCGATTGACTTTGAGGAGTCAGCCTACCTGGACGGGGCTTCACCACTAAGGACATTCATAAGTATTATTATGCCGGTTACCACATCCGGAACAGTTGTAGTCTCTATCTTCCTTTTCCTGCGGAGCTGGAACGAAGTGTACCATGCCATGATCCTTCTGCTTACTGAAAGCAAGTATACCATCCCCCTCGGTATGATCCGCTTGATCGAAGTACAGCAGTATTCAGTCGAATGGGGTCCGATCCTGGCGGGAGTTACTATAGCTATCGTTCCGATCATACTGTTCTATATACTATCACAGAAAAAACTGGTCGCAGGACTGACCGAAGGAGGACTTAAAGGATGAAAGAACAGAACATACTTTATATACTGACAGATCAACACCGCTGGGACATGCTGGGAGCCTATGGTCACCCTCAGGTAAAAACACCCCATATAGATTCTCTGGCCAGGGACGGCCTGACCTTTAATCATGCCTTTACCCCCTCTTCTATCTGCGGTCCCGCCCGGACCAGCCTTTTTACCGGGCAGGTCCCCACTACACACGGGGTAGCGCAGAATGCGGAAACCGGACACCTGCAGCATCATAAGGCTGATCCCCTGCCCGAGATCCCGACTCTGGGAGACTATCTGGCTGATTATGAAAAGATCTACCTGGGAAAATGGCATATCGCCGAAACCAGACTGCCCTCGGATTACGGCTTCAAGGGCCACAATTTCCCCGGATACGGCTACCCGGGTTCTGGGGTTCACAAGAATCTGGTATTTGATCAGGGACCGGGAGAGAAAAACCGCTACAGGGACTGGCTGGAGGAAAAAGGGTACCCCATCCCGGAAGTCAGCGAAAGCTTTATGGGGAATAACCCCAATCTTCAGAAACAGGAACTGAGAGGAAAACTCAGCGGCACAAAGGAACACACCATCCCGGCCTTCCTTTACGATGAGGCAAAAAGATACCTGACAAACAGAGATAAATCAAAACCCTTCTTTATGTGGATGAATTTCTGGGGCCCCCACACCCCCTGTACCATCCCCGAACCCTACTACTCCATGTACGATCCCCGGGAAATTGCCGAAGACCCCGCCTTCAGGGAATCCTTCGAAAATAAACCTCTTCACCAAAAGCATATATCCTATATGTGGGGCGTACACGATTTGAACTGGGAGGAGTGGAGCCTTATAATCGCCCGCTACTTCGGATATATTACTTTGATTGACGACTATATCGGCCTTTTACTGGATTTTTTGAAAGAAGAAGGCCTCTATGATAACACGACTATTGTGTTTACAGCTGATCACGGGGATGCCATGGGGGCCCACAGACTGATAGAAAAGGGTGAGTTCATGTACGATGAAACGTACCGGATTCCCATGATCGTCAAATCGCCGCTGATTAGAGAACCCGGATCCGGAAATGACGATTTCGTCTACCTTCATGATCTGTTTCCCACGGCCCTGGAACTGGCCGGGGAAGATCTGCCCGAACTGGACCAGGCCCGGAGTCTTGTTCCCATACTGAAAGGGGAATCCTCCCGGGCACCCAGAGAATTTGTCTACGGTCAGTTCACCGGACACTTTACCGACTACAATCAGAGAATGATACGGACAAAAGAGCACAAGCTGGTCTTCAATGCCCCGGAGAAGGGAGAACTCTACCACCTGACGGAGGACCCCTGCGAAATGATAAATCTTATCCATCACCCCGACTATAAAGGAGTAAAAAAAGATTTGATTAATCAGCTGCTGAAAGAAATGCGGCAGCTGAAGGATCCCATGACCGAGTGGGTAACCCGGATAAGTCAGTATTATTAAGCCGCCACAGGGAAGGTTCAGACATGAAAGAGAAAACAAGGATACTGGTCGCCGGCTGCGGTGCCATGGGCCGTTCTCACAGCCTGGCTTACAGCAGACTGGAAGAGTTTGAAATTGTCGGGCTCGTCAGCCGCAATCCGGAAAGCCGGGAGGCTCTCGCCGGGGAACTGAACCTTTCCTGCCCCCTCTACAGTAACTATCAAACAGCGTTAAACGAACAGAGACCTGACGCCGTGTCTATTAATACTCTGACCGACAGCCACTACAGCTATGCGAAAGCAGCATTGGAACAGGGATGCCATGTCTTTATGGAAAAGCCGGCGGCAGAAACTGTCAGGGAAGCAGAAGATCTGATCCGGCTTGCCCGGAAGAAAAGCCGGGTGCTCCTGATCGGATACATTCTGCAGCATCACCCGGCCTGGCAGGAGTTTACCAGAGCGGCCCGTAACCTGGGCAGTCCGCTGGTCATGAGAATGAACCTGAACCAGCAATCCAGCGGCAGGGGCTGGGAAAAACACAAAAGCAAACTGGAAACCCTGTCGCCTCTGGTGGAATGCGGCGTCCATTATGTAGAGATCATGTGCCGCATGACTGGCTCACAGCCTCTCAGGGTCAGTGCGGCAGGAGCACGGCTTACCGGGGAGATTCCGGAATCTTCCCATAATTACGGGCATATGCAGATAGAGTTTTCCGACGGTTCCATCGGCTGGTATGAATCAGGCTGGGGTCCCATGATGAGCCGGAATGCTTTTTTTATCAAGGATGTCTGCGGCCCCGGGGGAAGCGTCAGCCTTATCCCCTCTCCGAATAAAAGGCCCTATGAATCCAGTTCGCTTGATGATCATACAAGAACAGACTGCCTGGAAATACACAGAAGCAAACTGAACGACTGCGGTGATTTTGCCGGGAAGGACAGGATACACGAATTCAGTCCGGAAGAGTCTCCGGGGCATGACGGACTTTGCCTGCTTGAGCAGAGATTTTTCCTTAAGGTGATTCAGGAGGGTTTGGACCTCGGGGATCATCATAGAACCGTTGTCAACAGCCTGAGAATTGTTCTGGCTGCTGAAAAGTCAATCAGAACAGGAGAAACGGTGCCCCTGTAGTATCCATAGCAGACAATGGCACCGGGTACAGATATCTCACAGTCACTGAACAGTCAACAGCAGACCAGAAGTTTGACTCATCCTTAATGGGGAACTATTCTTGTATTATGATAAAGAAATTCCTGTCCGTACTGAAAAAACGCGATTTGAAAATAAGGGATCTCTACAGGATTCAGGGGAAACGGGTTCAGATTGATATCAGGATTTCCAGCTATCAGGATTTTTTCAGTGACTGGGATTATTCTCCGATTAAAATGAGAGATCTTAACGATGACCTTTTTTCCTATCTTCTGGAATGCAGCATGGAGATTCCCCAGAAATACCCGCTGGATATCGTCCTTCATATACCTGAAGGAGTTAAAAACGAAAAAAAGGAACTGTCCAACAGAACCAGTTACAGGAACTATCTGCTGTATCGCCACCGCCTCTGCCTGCGGGAAAGGCAAAACAGCTATATCAGGATGGTGTGGTTCTTTCTATTCGGAGTTCTGTTTATCGGTATTGGATATTTCCTTGAAGGACACGAAAGGTTCGCGGTCATAAAAATCCTTAAAGAAGGTTTTTTTATCGGAGGCTGGGTCCTTTTCTGGGAACTCTTTTCTTCGCTGTTCTTCAATATCAGGGAGTTGGACAAACGCATCTCAATGGTCAATCGACTGGTGAAAGCCGGCCTGGAATTCCATTATCACTGATTCGGAGCGGGAATCCCATTGTATTCGTAATGATAATCAGCTCTGGTTCATCCTCTCAGATGCAGTATTATCTATGCATACCAGCCCCGGAGCCGGGGCGACAGCAGACTGGACAGGAGATATATCGCCGGCCATAATACCGGGACGAGGAACACCGGAATGAAAAAGATTATTCAGAACACATTACTTGGTTCGGAAATTCAGGATATCCTGATTGAGGGGAGCAGAATTGCCGCTATAGGCTCCGGACTGGCAGCGGCTCATCCTGATGCAAGGATTATAGACGGCAGCGATACAGCAGTCTTCCCCTCTTTTATCAACGGGCATACACACTCTCCCATGACCCTGCTCAGAGGAGCAGGGGACGACCTGGCTCTCAAGGAATGGCTGGAAGACTGCATGTGGCCCCTTGAAGCGCAATTTACAGATGAGGATTTCTACTGGGGCAACAAAATGGCCCTGATGGAAATGATCCGTACAGGGACCGGTTTTTTTAATGAAATGTACTGGAACCCGCACATTGCGCTGAAAGCCCTTGAAGGGGTTCCCCTTAAAGCTCGGATAAACTTTCCCGTAATGGACCTGATGGATCCGGATGAAGGAAAGAAGCAGTGGAAAAACTGCGAAGAATTTTTCAGAAAGACAACTGCACCTCCCGGTGTTCAGCTGGGGACTGTTCTTCACTCGGTCTATACAAACAGCAGGAAATCCCTAGAGTGGATCAGAGATTTCGCCGCAGAGAGAAACCTTCCCATCCATATTCATATATCTGAAACAGAAAGAGAGGTGAAGGACTGCATGGAAGCCCATGAAGGTCTCAGTCCTGTCGAATACCTCCACAGGCTGGGAGTCCTGTCGGAGCGGACTTTTGCGGCCCATACGGTCCACCTTTCGGATCGGGATTTGGAGATCCTGTCCGATACAGGAGTAAATGTAATACATAACCCGGGATCCAATATGAAGCTTTCATCCGGAGTATTTCCCTACAGGGCACTGAAAGACAGAAACATACCGATCCTTCTGGGAACTGACGGAGTCGCCTCAAACAATAACCTGGATATGCTGGAAGAGATGAAACTGGCGGCCCTGCTGCAGAAGGTGCATTCCGGGGACCCCACACTGATGACCGCTGAAGAGATTTTTACGATTGCGACACAGAAGGGCGCGGATCTGTTCGGTACAGGCGGAGGAGTTATTGAGGTTGGCAGGGAGGCGGATCTGATTCTGATGGACCTGAAGTCCCCCGCTCTTTTTCCAACCTGGAATCTGATTTCCTCCATGGTTTACAGCGCTTCGGGCAGGGATGTGAAAACCCACATTTCAGCCGGTAATGTTCTTATGGAGGACTATAAAATACCCGGCTATGAAGACGCTTTGGAGGGAGCGGCCCGCTGCTTCAACAGATTGAAATCCCTATAACTGGAACCGCTTCAATTAACTTCAATGGTTTCCGCCTGCTTCCCGGAGTAAACAGGCGGAACGATTAACGGAGTGTATCGATCATTTCCCCTGGCCGTAATGATTCCTGGCAAAATCCTGCATGGCGCGAATGTCTTCTTCCGAGATAAGCTTGGGAGTCCCGATAGCTCTGGCCATATAGTAGATCCGTGCGGATTTCTCCACTACAAAGATATTTTTCATGGCACCGGGGAAATCCGCTCCGACCACAACGGTCCCGTGATTGGGAATCATAACGGCATTTCTTTCGCCCAGGCCTTTAACGACATTCTCTGCCAGTTCGGGCGTTCCGGGCAGAGCATAGTCACAGTTGATAATCTTATCGCCGATGATCTGTACAAAATCTTCACTTATCCCGGGAAGATCTTCGTTGAGAACTCCGAAAACACTGGAATAGACCGGATGGGTATGAATAACGACATTCACATCCTTTCGGGCATTCATAATTGCAATATGAAAATTGAACTCGATTGAAGGTTTTCTATGACCGTCAACGACTTCGAAGTCCGAGTTCATTACAACAACATCCTCTTCCTTTATATCCGGGTAGGGCATTCCGCTCGGCTTGATATAAATCAGGCCGGTTTCGGGATCTCGTGTACTGAGGTTCCCCCAGGTCCCTACGGTAAGTCCCTGATCAAGCATATTCATACCGGCATCAACAATTTCTTTTTTCAACGCTCTGGAAATTTTCGGCATTGTATTTCTCCTTGGTCTTTTATATCCAATACATTTATAAGAATTTTATCCTGCCTCTGTAACAGGCAAAGAGAACAATTCTTCTCTAAATAGTAATAATACCCTCTTCCCTTCCTGTCAACCTGACAGGAAACCCATATCTGATTTATCCAACATAAATTAATAAAACCATGATTTTAGCAAATATTATTTGACAACACAAACATTCAGTTATAACCTGAGCAATATATGTCTGAGGAATCAAACGATATTATGCCTAAAATTGCAAATTTGTCCGACATTTCAAAAACACGAAACAAGGCTCTCAAGAAACTCAAAGGAAGCAAGGGCCAGACTCTCAGCCATATGGCGCGGAAGAGGATTATCGAGTATATCAAAAAGAATGAGGTCCAGCCCAACGACGCCCTTCCTACTGAAGCTGCCTTTATGAAAATTCTGGATGCCAGCCGGCATACCGTAAGAGAAGCCCTGGTTCTGATGGAACAGGAAAACCTTATCTACAAGATTCAGGGAAAAGGGACATTCCTGAAAAAACGGCCGATTCATATTGAGAGCGGCCTGGAAAAGCTGGAAAGCATCACAGAAACGGTAGAAGGATATGATCTGACCCCGGGAACGCAGTGGATCGGCATAGAGATCAAGAATCCTACCGAACAGATGACCGAAGAGCTGAATCTGACACCCGGAGAAAAAGTCATAACCTTTAAAAGGGTCAGAACCGCAAACGGGAACCTGGCTTCCTACTGTGTCGATACCATGCCCCTCAGATACTTTGAGACGATTCCTCATGAGATCAATGAGGAATCGCTCTTCTCCTATCTGGAGAAGAATCTGGGGATTCATATTGAGAGCGCTGTTACCTATCTTGTCCCCACTCTCCCCACCGGAGAGATGACTCATGAACTGGGAGTCCCGCAGGATCAGCTCTTTCTTCTGCTTCAGCAAATCCACTTTGACAGCAAAGGAACCCCGATGATTTTTTCCAATGATTATTTCCAGCCGGATATTTTTAAATTCAAAGTCAATAGAACACGTTGAGAGGTAGTGATGAGCAAAATTATTTCGATGAAGTATGAAGAGGGCGTTTTAAAACTGATAGATCAGAGAAAACTCCCCGCAGAGTATGTCTATTTTGAGTGCAGGACTTATACGGAGGTTGAGTTTGCCATCAAGGATATGGTTGTAAGGGGGGCTCCTGCCATCGGTGCGACCGCAGCCTACGGCGCACTTCTTGCTGCCCGTCAGTTTATCACCGATTATCCTGAGGATCGTTCCCGCTTTCTTTCAGAAATGGATAAGGCCCTCGATTTTCTGAATAACTCCAGACCCACAGCCGTCAACCTGATGTGGGCCGTAAAGAAAATGAAAGACTGCCTTGCCGCCAATGCGCAGGACCCGGATTCCCTTCTCATGGAAAAGATTCAGAGTCTTGCAGACAGCATCTTTGAGGAAGACAGGGAACTATGCATCAGCATGGGACGACACGGTAACACGGTAATCCCCGAAGGAGCGACAATCCTGACCCACTGCAATACGGGGGCCCTGGCAGCGGCAGGACCCGGTACGGCTCTGGCAGTTGTACGGGAAGCCCACAATACGGGTAAGGGGATTTTCGTTTATGCTGATGAAACCCGTCCCAGAATCCAGGGCGGCCGTCTGACCGCCTGGGAACTGATGCAGGAAAAGATCCCCTCCAAACTGATTGTGGACAGCACGGCGGCCACACTTATCCGCGACGGAAAAATCGATGTTATCCTTGTGGGTGCCGACCGGATCGCCAACAATGGAGACGCCGCCAACAAGATCGGGACCTTTATGCTCTCGGTTCTGGCAAAAACCTATAATGTCCCCTTTTATATTGTAGCTCCGGTTACAACCATTGATTTTGAGATGGAAAGCGGAGATGAAATTGAAATCGAAGAAAGGGATGCCTCGGAAATTACCCATATCAACGGGGTACAGATTGCTCCGGAAGGGATGGAAGTATACAATCCGGCCTTCGATGTAACACCCCATGAAAATATCACCGGTATTGTTACAGACCGGGGAATCATCTATCCGCCCTTCAAGGAGGGGATTGCAGACCTTAAGGAGTCTATAAAGTGAGTTCTGCAGCCAATGCTATAGAAATCAGAGACCTTTCTTTCCGCTATAAAAGCGAAACCAGCGAAAAGAATCCGCTTGCCCTGGATAATATCAACCTTGATATAAAGAAGGGCGAGTTCGTAGTCATTATGGGGCCAAGCGGCGCGGGAAAGTCCACCCTGGCCAACTGTCTCAACGGCCTTATCCCCCATTTTCAGCGCGGAGAGTATGAGGGCGAAGTAAAAGTCGATGAACTGATTGTTAAAAATGAGAAAGTCGGCCGCATGTCCAAAGAGATCGGCCTTGTTTTTCAGGACTTTGAAGCCCAGCTTTTTTCTACCAACACCATGCTGGAGCTGGCCTTCGGACCGGAAAACTTCGGAGTCCCCAGAGAGGAGATTCACAGACGGATTCTGGATGTCCTGAAAACAGTACAGCTTGAAGGGTTTGAGGAACGTCAGCCCTCCACCTTGTCGGGGGGACAGAAACAGCGACTGGCCATCGGATCCATACTGGCCACGGAACCCGAAATCATCTGTATGGATGAGCCCACTACCGACCTGGATCCTGTGGGGAAAATGGGAATCTTCAAGATTGCCCGGCACCTGCACTCCAAAAGTGAGTTCACCCTGCTGATTATTGAACACGAAACAGAAGAGGCTCTTCATGCGGACAGACTTATTCTGATGGAAAACGGTATCGTTCTCAAAGACGGCAGGCCCCGGGATATTCTGAAGGAAGTCGCCCTGACCGACAGAATCGGAATCCAGTCCCTTCAGGTGCCCAAGTTCTTCAAGGATCATCTGAAAGCTGAAACAGCCACTCTCCCCATGACTCCGGAGGAGGGATACGAAGCTTTTAACAAACTGGGAATTTCCATAGATGAGGAAGCTTATAACACAATCCTTAAAGCAGATGAAACCCGGGAGGCATCCTACGGTGAAGTTCTTATCGATGTCAAAGATCTGGTACATGTCTATCCCAACGGGAACAAAGCGCTCAGGGGAGTCAGCATCCAGGTCCGGAAGGGAGAGTTCCTGGCTGTATTAGGGCATAACGGCAGCGGCAAGACCACCATGGTCAAACATTTCAACGGATTACTGTCTCCCAGTGAAGGGGACATCATCGTAAGAGACAAGAATACGAAGGAATCATCCATATTTGAAATCGGCAAAACGGTAGGTTATGTATTCCAGAATCCCGATCATCAGATTTTCTCCGATACAGTATTCGAAGAGGTATCCTTCAGCCCCAAACTGAGAGGCTGCAGCAAAGAAGAGATCAGAGAACGGGTAACGGAAGCCCTTAAAGCCGTTGGAATGGAGGGAACCGAAGAGGAAGATCCCTTCTCCATGACCAAAGGACAGAGACAGCGGATCGCGGTTGCCTCGGTACTGTCTGCCAAACCGGAAGTCATTATTCTGGATGAACCCACAACCGGACTGGATTACAAGGAACAGCGCCAGATGATGGAGCTTATCCGGAATCTGAACCAGAAGGGACACACCATTATCATGATTACCCATACCATGTGGGTCGTTGCCGAATACGCCCATAAAGTCGCTGTGGTTAAGGACGGTGAAATGAGTATGTACGGCAGAACAAGAGATGTCTTCAAGGATGAGGACACCCTGATGGAATCCTATCTGAAAACCCCGCATATTGTTAATTTAAGCAACAAATTAGGCAAGACCGTTCTCTCTGTAGATGAGATGAAAAGCTGTGTAAACGCAGCCGCCGAAAAGACGGTGTCCGCAGGAATAGGAGAATAAAGTTATGGATATGTTTTTATACCTCGACAAGGATACCTTTCTGCACCGTCTTGATCCGAGAACAAAGATGTTTGTCATGCTCTGCTCTTTTATCATCGCCCTCAGCTTCACATCACTCTATGTTCTGGCTGGACTCTCGATAGTTATCATTGCCTATGGGATGGCAGGACGGGTTCTGAGCAATCTGAAACGCATCTGGTTCATACTTGTTATGATATTTCTGTTTTCAATTGTCCTCTGGTCGCTTACCTTCGGCGGCCCGACAAAACTCTGGGGCCCCATTTCCCTGGAAGGGCTGGAGTACGGAATTATGACGGGAATCCGTTTCGATATCATGATCGTATCGGGGATGATCTTTCTCAGTGCGTCCAAGATTGAAGAGATATCCCTGGGACTTGTAAAGCTGAAACTGCCCTACCGCGGCGCCTTTGCGTTTTCCACCGCCATCCGCCTGGTCCCCATGATCGTTGCGACCAGCTACACCATTGCGGAAGCCCAGAAATCCCGGGGGCTGGATCTTGAATCGGGAAACTTTTTTCAGAGGGCCAGAAAATTTGTTCCCCTTCTGGTTCCCACACTGATTTCGGTAATCCGGGGTACAAATGTGTTTGCCATGGCACTGGAATCCAAAGGCTTTGGCTATTCAGAAAAAAGAACCAACTATATGGATATCCATTTTAAAAAAAGTGATGGCATGGTATTCACAATATCATTTATTCTAACAGCAGGAATGATTGTCGCCCATATCATGGGACTTGATGACACTCTGTATTCATGGATCAAAAGTCTCCGGATCTAGTCCGGATTCTTTCTGATAGATAAAGACTTTGATAATCAGATAAATATCTGAGGAGGAAAGAAAGTGAAAGACGTTTTCAAGATGTGGAAAGAGACAAAAATGGTTGTTCTCGTCGCCCTTTGTGCGGGTATCTACGCAGCGGTACTGATTCCTTTTAAGGGATTTGTAATCATCCCCGGTTTTACAGAGTTCAGACCCGCCAGCGGCCTTCCCATTATGATGGGACTTCTCTTCGGCCCCGCAGGAGCATGGGGAGCGGCTATCGGTAACCTGATCGGAGACTTTTTCGGCTCCCTGGGAATCGGCAGTACATTCGGTTTTGTCGGAAACTTTCTGTTTGCCTATGTCCCCTACAAAGTATGGAGAAACCTGGGAATCATGAAAGAGGATGAACTGGAACCCAGCCTCAAGTCAGGAAAACAGATCGGAGCTTTTGTACTGGTTTCTTTCCTCGGAGCGGCAGCCTGTGCCCTCTTTATAGCCTGGGGTCTGGACCTCCTTCAGATGGTTCCCTTTGCCGCGCTGGGAACAATCATTACAGCCAACAACTTTATCCCTTCCGTCGTTCTTGGTATCCCTCTTACTCTGGTTCTCTATCCCAGAATCAAGAAGTGGCACCTTCTCTGGACGGATATCATGGCTGAAGAAGATATTCCCGTAATCAATGCCAAATCAAGAATTTCCGGGATCCTTATGACCATCTTTACAGTCGGCGGAATTGTGGGCGGTCTGTTTTTCGCTCTCGGAGGCGGACAGGAAATGTTTGCAGCCGGTTTTGGCGCAGGCGGTGCAGGAAACATCGGCGTAGCCGTTATAGCCGGTATCGGTTCAATCGGTATCCTCATTGCAGGTATTATCGAATAATCTGTTTACCAGCAGACTCCCGGGCAGTCCGGGGGGCTGTTATTTATTTTTCAGGCTGGTCGCAAGCGGAGCTTGCTTCCCGCCTATGCAACCTAGGAGACTCCATTGAAAAAAGATGATTTTAAATTCGACACCCTTTCCATACATGCCGGAGGTAAGCACAGGAATCCCGAAAACGCTCTCAATCCTCCGATTTTTCAGACATCCACCTTTGTATTCGAAAGTACGGACCATGTGGATGATGTTATGTCCTTCAAGAGCGATGACTATGTTTACACAAGGGGAAACAACCCGACATTGAGGCTCCTGGAACAGAGAATGGCCGTTCTGGAAAACGGCAGCTCCGCAGTTGCCTTTGCTTCGGGGATGGCGGCTATCAGCTCCGTTCTCTTCTCTCTCACAAAACCCGGTGATAATATTCTGGTTCACAAGACTCTCTACGGTTCGTCCTACAATGTGGTGACCTCACTGCTTCCCAAATACAATGTTACCAGCCGGATCCACGATCTGTCCAATACAGAAAATCTGGGAGATGCCGTTGATGAGAACACAAAAGTTATCTATTTTGAAACCCCCAGCAATCCCAATCTTTCCATTATTGATATTGAAAAAATCACCTCCTTTGCCAAAGGAAGAGGTATAAAAGTCGTTATAGATAATACATTTGCCACCCCCTACTTTCAGCGGCCCCTGGAAATGGGCGTCGATGTGGTGGTTCACTCGGCTACAAAGTACATCTGCGGCCACGGCGATGTGGTAGCCGGCATTGCGGTTGCCAGGGATGATAAATACATTCAGACTCTGAAGTTCGATTATATGTGCGAGTTCGGCGGCGTCATGAGCCCCTTCAACGCCTGGCTCCTCCTGAGAGGCCTCAAAACCCTGGGAGTCAGAATGAGACAGCACGAACAGAATGCCATGGCAATAGCCCGCTACCTGGAAAAACATCCCAAGGTTACCTCCGTTCTGTATCCGGGACTGGAGTCTTTCCCGGGTCACAAAGTAGCCGCCAGGCAGATGAGCGGGTTCGGCGCCATGATCAGTTTCGAGGTGGACGGCGGTCTGGATAAGGCTAAAAAAGTTGTCAACAGCGTCAAACTGGCCCAGCTGGCTGTAAGCCTGGGAGACTGTGAAACCCTGATCGAACTGCCCGCAGCCATGACCCACAGGGGCTATGATAAAGCCAAACTGGCGGAATTCGGCCTGACAGAGAGTATGGTCAGGATCTCTGCCGGACTGGAAGACGTGGAAGATCTCATCAAAGATATCGATCAGGCCCTGGCGCAGATCTGACAAACAGATATTCATCCGGTACGGCAGTATCCCGTTCCGGATACCCCCCGCTGCAGTCAACCGGCGGCAGTATTGATCACCATGGAGGAATATAGTGAAAATTCTGATACAGGGAGGACAAATCCTGACAATGGCTCAGGATGAACCCGAAATACTACAGACGGATATCGGTATCGACAACGACAGGATTGCCTTTATCGGCGCTCCTTCAGCCGGATTCAAAGCAGACAAAACAATAGATGCCTCGGACACCCTGATAATGCCCGGTCTCGTAAATGCCCATACGCATATATCCATGTCCCTTCTGCGCAGCTACGCCGATGATCTTCCCTTCTGGGAATGGCTCTTTGAAAGAATTATGCCCGTTGAAGAGAACATGACCTCCGAATTTGCCTACAACGGGGCCCGTCTGAGCCTGATTGAGATGATAAAGAGCGGAACCACCACCTTTGCTGACATGTATTTTTTTATGGACAGGGTCGCCCAGGCGGTGGAAGAGAGCGGTGTCAGAGCCAATCTGTCGCGGGGCGCGACTTTCATCAATGGCGACAGCGACCTGGATAAACTGGATGAATCCGAAGAGTTTTTTACTAAGTGGAACGGCAGAGCCGATGGCCGTATTAAAGTGGATATTGCCCCGCACGCCCCCTATACCTGCCCTCCCAAATACATAAAACTCTGCGGAGAACTGGCCCGGAAGCTGGGAACCAACATTCATATCCACCTGTCCGAAAGCCGCAAGGAGGTTGAGGACAGCAGAAAGGAACACGGGAAATCGCCCATTCAGCATGTGCATGATCTGGGACTTTTTGATTCCCGTACCTATGCGGCCCACTGTGTCCATATTTCCGAAGACGATATAAAAATCATGGCGGAAAAGGGTGTTACAGCAGTAAACAATCCCACAAGCAACTTCAAACTGGCCAATGGATTCGCCCCTGTGACAAAACTCCTTGAAGCAGGTGTGAATGTGGCTCTCGGAACAGACGGTCCCGGCTGCAATAACAACACCAATATGTTTGAAGAGATTAACCTGGCGGCTCTGGCCAACAAGGCTGTCGAGGAAAATCCAACAGTAGTTCCGGCTTATACAGCTCTTAAAATGGCCACTGTTAACGGAGCGAAGGCTTTAGGACTGGAGGATGAAATCGGTACTCTGGAAAAGGGAAAGAAAGCCGATATGATACTGATTGACCTGAAAAAGGCTCATTTCTATCCCCGGTATAACCTGATATCCTCCCTGGTTTATTCTGCACAGGGATCAGATGTAAAAACGGTACTCTGTAACGGCAGGATTCTTATGGAAGATTACAAACTGCTTACTCTGGATGAAGAAACAGTATTCAGGGAAGCAGAAATATCAGCCCGTAAAATGACAGGAGAGATGGCATGAGAAAAGCAATAATCGGCGGAACCGGAGTTTATGATACCCCGGGAATGACCCGCACAGAAACAGTTAATACCAAATACGGTAATGTTGAGGTGGATATTGTAAAATGGGAGAATGAGGAAATTGTCTTTCTGGCAAGACACGGAAAAGGCCATTCGGTCCCCCCCCATCTGATCAACTACAGAGCCAATATGATGGCGCTCAAACAGCTGGATGTCAGTCATATCTATGCAACCTGTGCCGTAGGTTCCTGCAACAGAAACTATGCCCCCGGAGATACTGTGATTATCAGAGATTTTCTGGATTTCACCAAAATCCGCCCGGTAACGTTTTTTGACGGAGAAGAAGGTGTCAAGCATACCGATATGTCAGATCCCTACTGTAAAAACCTGAGGGCCCTATACAGCAGGGAGGCCGCTAAAGAGGGCATTGAGATCAAGGGGGATGCCGTATACGTCTGCACCGAAGGACCCCGGTTTGAAACAGCCGCCGAAATCAGAATGTATGAAAAGATGGGCGGGGATGTTGTGGGAATGACCAATGTTCCGGAAGTGCAGCTGGCCAAGGAGCTGGGGATATGCTATGCCGCCGTAGGGCTGATTACAAACTGGTGTACCGGCTTCGTGAGCGATGACATTGTGATCCATGACATTATGGCAACCATGGCAGCCAACAAGGATGCCATTACAAAGCTTTTTCTGTCTATTCTCTCAAATGATCCGAAGCGGGATAAATGCAGCTGTCGGAATGCCGTTATGGATATGTAACACCCCCCTGAAGATCCCCGGGGCATTCAGATCAACCAGGATCGGTTTCGAATGCTTTGGGGATTGGAATGACTGTTAAGTATTTATCGGAATAACAGAAGATAAATACATACAAAAAAAGACATTTAATGTAAATAAATTAGAACAAAATCTTCTTATTCATGAATATTTATGTATAATATTGATGATATAGTCATTTTTGAGATTATTGCGATAATCGATTATACTAACTGGTAAGGAGATTTATCCATGAGCAGAGAACTCATCCGTCATCTATCAAGTGAACTGGCGGCCCTTCATGAACAGGGTCTGTATAAATCCGAACGGATTATCACAACGCCTCAGCAGGCGGATATTAAAGTAAAAGACGGCGGAGAAGTCCTGAACTTCTGCGCGAATAACTACCTGGGGCTGTCGAATAATCCCGAGTTGATAAAAGCGGCCCAGAAGTCATTGGAAGAGTACGGCTACGGCCTGTCCTCTGTTCGGTTTATTTGCGGAACCCAGACCATCCATAAGGAACTGGAAGCCAGGATCAGCTCTTTTCTGGGAACGGAGGATACCATACTCTACTCCTCCTGCTTCGATGCCAACGGCGGTCTGTTTGAAACCCTGCTGGGTCCGGAAGACGCCATAATCAGCGATGCCCTTAACCATGCCAGTATCATCGACGGCGTCAGGCTCTGTAAAGCCCGGCGTTTCCGCTACGCCAATAACGATATGACCGAACTGGAAACCAGACTGAAAGAAGCCCGTACAGCCCGTTTCCGCCTGATTGCCACAGACGGCGTGTTCTCCATGGACGGCACAATAGCCAACCTGAAAGCCATCTGCGATCTGGCAGACAAATATGACGCCCTGGTTATGGTGGACGACTCTCATGCCGTCGGGTTTATGGGAGAAACCGGCGCGGGAACCCCCGAGTTCTGCGGAGTGAAAGACCGGGTGGATATTATCACCGGAACCCTGGGCAAAGCTTTGGGCGGAGCCTCGGGAGGATACACGTCCGGAAAAAAAGAGATCATCAGCTGGCTCAGACAGCGCTCAAGACCATATCTGTTCTCAAACTCTCTGGCTCCTGTCATGACAGCCACGGCTATCCGCACCCTGGAACTGCTCCAGGAATCAAGCGAACAGAGGGACCGGCTGTTCTCTCACACCCGTCTGTTCCGCCGTTCCCTGAAAGAAGCCGGGTTCAATATTGTGGAAGGAGAACACCCTATCGTTCCCCTGATGCTGGGAGACGCGGCTCTGGCTGTAAAAATGGCGGGGATTCTCCTGAACAAGGGAATCTATGCCATCGGATTCTCCTACCCGGTGGTCCCCATGGGAGCCGCCCGTATCCGTTTCCAGATGTCCGCAGGCCATACGGAGGAGCAGGTAAAATATGCCATTGAAAAGATTATCGAAACCGGGAAGGATCTGGAGATAATAAAATGAAAGCACTGTCCAAACTGAAAAAAGAAGAAGGCCTCTGGATGATAGACGCTCCCGAACCGGAGTACGGTCCCAATGACCTTCTTATTAAAATCAAGATTACCGCCATTTGCGGTACGGATGTTCACATCTACAACTGGGACCACTGGTCACAGCAGACAATCCCTGTTCCCATGATTACCGGTCATGAGTTTGTGGGAACCGTTGAAGCCATGGGAAGCGAAGTGGCCGGATTCAAAATCGGCGACCGGGTTTCCGGCGAAGGCCATATTACCTGCGGTCACTGCCGGAACTGCCGGGCCGGAAAGCGGCACCTCTGCCGTAATACGGAAGGAATCGGGGTAAACAGACAGGGCTGCTTTGCGGAGTACCTGGTTATGCCCGCCTACAATGCCTTCAAGCTGGATGATTTTATCTCCGACGAAACAGCGGCCATTTTTGATCCCTTCGGCAACGCCGTTCATACGGCCCTCTCCTTTGACCTTGTGGGAGAGGATGTGCTGATCACCGGAGCCGGTCCCATCGGGATAATGGCGGCATCCGTTGCCAGACATGCCGGAGCCCGTTATGTCATTATTACGGACGTAAATGAATACCGTCTGAACCTGGCCCGTCAGATGGGCGCTACCCGGGCTGTCAACATACAGACAGACAAACTGGAAGATGTAATGAGCGAGCTTCATATGCTGGAAGGTTTTGATGTGGGACTGGAAATGTCCGGGAATGTCCGGGCTCAGCATCAGATGTTCAGGATGATGAATAACGGCGGACGTGTAGCCCTGCTGGGGATCCCCCCGGGGGAATCACCGGTTGACTGGAACCAGATTATCTTCAAGGGGCTCCAGCTGAAAGGGATCTACGGCCGGGAGATGTTTGAAACCTGGTACAAGATGGCCGCCATGATCCGCTCGGGTCTGGATATCAGCCGGATTATTACCCACCGCATGTCTGTGGATGAATTCAAGAAAGGATTCGACATTATGCGTTCAGGTCAGTCCGGAAAGGTCCTGTTGTACTGGGAGTAAAGGGTTCACAGGAAAAGAGGAGCCTTATCCATCAGAAGAATTCCTTACACCGCGGGGGGTGCTGGAAAGCACTACCTGCGGCGCCCCCTAGTATCCATCAGGAATTAAAAGCGGCAGATAACCGTGTCCTGTATGTATCCAGAATCACGGCCAAAATAATAATCACCCCTGTTACGATCTGCCTTGCGAAATCACCCATTCCAATCAGAAGCAGTCCGTTATTCAGAACCCCCATTATGGAAGCGCCCAGAAAGGTTCCTACAAGAGATCCCTTTCCCCCGCTCATACTTGTGCCGCCGATAACAACAGCGGCAATGGCATTCAGCTCAAAACCGACTCCCAGAATGGGACTGGCTATGCTCATACGCAGCATATACATTATCGTCGCAACCCCGACGGTTCCGCCGCAGATGGTATAAGCCATGACTTTATAGAGTTTTACATTATGGCCGGACAGACGGACAGACTCTTCATTGTTTCCGATGGCAAAGATCATTCGGCCGAAAACTGTCCGTTTAAGAATAACCGACCCCAATACCACCAGAATCAGCGCAATCAGAAAGATGGCCGGAAGAACCCCGAAATAGGTGGTAGTTCCGAAATCATTAAACATTTTCGGAAAATTGAAAATGGTTTTGGAGTGGCTGATCTGAAGGGCCAGACCTCTGGCAATATTCAGCATCCCCAGGGTCACGATAAAAGAGTGGATTTTCCAGGTCTCTGATATAATTCCATTTAAAAAACCGATTATCATACCCGAGAGGATACTCAGCATTACGGCCAGAACAATGGCAGCCCCGAATGACAGGGAAGGTGATATCAGGATCTTGCCTGCAATAATGGAACAGAGAGCCAGTACGGATCCTACAGACAGATCGATTCCTCCCAGCAGTATAACAAATGTCATTCCTACTGCTATAACAGTATTGATACTGATCTGGGTGAATATATTTGCAACATTTATCAGAGAAAAAAAGCGGGGAGCTCCGATGCTGAATGCGACAACAAGCCCCAGCAGAATAATTCCGATTCCGACTTCCTTCAGAAAAATATTCAGAAGCGATCGCATGGGGGAATTGTTTTTTCTCCCGGGATCCACGCTGATTTCATTACCTACATTTCCATTACTCATTCAGATATTCCTTATAGGAAAGATTCAGTATTGTTTCCGGATCAAACTGATCCCGTTTTACTTCTCCTGTTATTTTGCCGTCTGAAAAAACAAGGATTCTGTGACAGATCCCCATAAGCTCCGGCAGATCGGAGGAAACCATAATGATGCCTCGCCCCATGGCAGCCAGCTTCCATAACAGCAGGTATATTTCGTATTTCGCCCCCACATCTATACCACGTGTGGGTTCATCAAAAATAAAAACATCAGAATTCCTGTAAAGCCACTTCCCGATGAGGATCTTCTGCTGATTCCCGCCGGACAGGTAAAGAGTTTTCTGATCGATACCGGGAGTTTTTATATTCATCTCCCGAATCTGTTTTTCTGTAACTTCTTCCTCCATAGACCGGTTAAGAAAACCTTTGCAGGAGACATCTTTCAGATTCGTGATCGTTGTATTATCCACGCAGCTCATTTCAAGAATGAGCCCTTGTGTTTTCCGGTCTTCCGTCAGCAGACACAGCCCGCTGTCAACGGCATCCTTCGGGCATCTGATATTCAGCTTTTTCCCATCCAGGAAAATCTCGCCGGCTTCTTTTGCATCCGCCCCGAACAGGGCTCTCACTGTTTCCGTCCGGCCCGACCCCACCAGCCCGGCAATCCCCAGTATTTCGCTTTTTTTAAGCTCAAAGGATTTTGGATGGGGAGAGCCCTTGTAAACAAGGTCCCTTACTGTTAGAAGAGGGGCTGAAGGAACTACGGAATCATCAAACGGATACTCCGACTCCATAGTCCTCCCTACCATCATTTTTACAATGGAAGGGATATCGAGTTCGGAAGCCTCATCGGTGCCTACCACCTGGCCATTCCTGAGAACCGTAACCCTGTCGCCAATCTGAAAAATTTCATTTAAACGATGAGAGATATAGATAATTGTCACTCCATCGGCTTTAAGTTTTCTCAGCAGTCCGAACAGGTTATCAATCTCATCGGGCATCAAGGTTGCCGTTGGTTCATCCAGGATAAGGATCCGGCTTTCTCCCGACAGGGCTTTGGCAATTTCAACAAGCTGCATCTGTGCAACCCCGAGATTCTCAACCAATGTTCCGGGAGACAGTTTTTCCAGACCGACCCTTTTCATAATGGCTTCGGCATCTCTATATAAACGGTTGAAATCCACAAGACCGCCTTTTCCCGGCAGTTTTTCAAAAAAGATGTTTTCTGCTACCGACAGATAGGGCAGCAGATTAAACTCCTGATATACAACCCGTATACCCTGATTGATTGCTGCAAGCGGATTTTGCGGACAATACGGCTGTCCGGCAAAAATCATGTTCCCTCCTGTGGGTGAATAAACACCGCACAGGGTCTTTACCAGTGAGGACTTCCCCGCCCCGTTTTCACCTAAAAGAATATGTACCTCTCCTTCCTTAACGGCAAGATTTACTTCATCAAGGGCTTTTACACCGGGAAAAGAGAGGGTGATATTATTAAATTCAATTATATTTCCAATGGATCCCATTAGAACTCCTTAGAAAGAACGGGAGGAAGCATACCTTCCTCCCTCTTCTGATACTGTTCGATTTATTTAAAGAAATCCTTATCCGCAAGGATGAGAGGAGACTGAACCCAGCCGAGGTTCTCCCTTTCTCCGGCAATGATTTCAAATCCTGCATTAAAAGCAAGGACTGCCATTTCGGTGCCATCCATATGAACGGTAGCCAGCATTTTGTCATTAAGAATTAGATCCTTAACAGCCGGGATATTATCAAACCCTACAACCTGAACATCGCTGCGCCCTGCAGCTTCAAGAGCACGGACAACACCGAGAGCCATTGAGTCGTTGGCACACATAACCCCCTGAACATCCGGGTGTTTGGTCAGCAGATTTGTCATCAGGGTATTGGCTTCTTCCGCTTCCCAGTGTGCTGTATTGGAGGCCAGGAGTTCCAGGCCGTGGGTTTCGATGGATTTCATAAATCCGTTTTTTCTCTGTTTGGCATTATCCGCCCCGGGATTCCCTTCGAGAATGAATACCTTACCGCCTTCTCCGATTGTTTCGCCCAGATAATTACCGACCATTTCGGCTCCGTCTGTATTATCGGGTCCGACGAACAGAAACTCTTCAGGAAGGCCGGCCGCCTTCAGTGCATCCTTGTCCAGGGTTACATCAAAATTGATAACCGTAACGCCTGCATCGATAGCCCTTTTAACAGGAGCGACCATACCGGCTGAGTCGGCAGGAGCCAGAACGATCAGATCAACACCCTGAGTAATCAGACTGTCTACAGCATTTACCTGTGTATCAAAGTCCGTTTCGGAATTCATCCCCATTGTTATCAGTTTGAAAGAACCGTCCTCTTCAGCATAAGCTTTTGCGCCTTCATCCATAGCCATAAAAAATTCATTAGCCAGTGATTTCATAATCAGACCGACGACCGGTCTGTCATCCTCCTTTTCCTGTTCTCCATTGGCAAAAACAGAAACGGGCATCAGAATTGCGAGTCCCACCAGAACAGCCAAAATTTGTTTCTTCATTAGATACTCCTTAATTTTCTCATACAGAGATGTATACCCGCTATATTGCAAACCTTATGCCAATACAGAAATATAAGTTCAAAACAGCCTATAACAGGGAAAGAGCATAAACCGGAAAAAGATACCGGTCCGCCAGATCTGCAATATGGACAAACTGTTCAAAACAGATGTCCAGAATATGAACACACTTTCAGGCTACGGGAATCTTCAGCTCGAAGCGGCAACCGTCCTCAAACTGATTATCCAGGGAAATACTGCCGCCGTAACGATTCAGGATATTATAACAGAGAGACAGTCCCAACCCGTAATTCTGGTTTGTATTTTTTGAAGATTTGAAAGGAAGAAAAACATCCGTCGAATCGTCAAAGGGGACACCGGGTCCGTTGTCTTCAAAAAGGATAGAGGCATACTCCCGCCCCTCTTCCCGGCTGATGGAAATAGCGATGACACCGCCTTCCGACAGGACTTCAAAAGAGTTTTTAAACAGATTCAGAATAACCTGCTTGAATTCGTTTCTGTTAAAAAGGACCTGAACAGGAACCTCCGAATCCTCCCGGATATGGATTTCAATGTGCTTCTGCTTTCCATTGAACCGGATCAGGTTCATAAGCTCACGGATTTCATCACTTAAAATAATCAGCTCTTTATTCTCTTTCTGGTTATTGGAAAAGGTGATCAGATTCCCTATGACCTGTGAGATATAATTGATCTGTTCAAAGAGATAATCAAACACCGCCTCCCGTTCATCCGGCTTTACCTTATTCATCCGGAAGCTCTCAAGATAATTGGAAATCACTCCCAGGGGATTATTAATCTCATGAGCCACTCCCGCAGACAGGAGTCCCAGGGACGCCAGTTTCTCCGACAGAATGACCTGATCCCGTAACCGCTCCCGCTCGGTGATATCTTCAATAATAAAGAGGTTTCCAATCAGTAATGCCCCCTCGTAAATGGGGTATAGAACAATATTGGCCATATACATCCCCTTTCCTGTCTGAAGGGGAATATTGAACATGGAACGGATTTCGCCGGATGCAGCGGTTTCCTCCAGCAGTTCCGCCGGAACAGGGCTTCCCCCGAAAAGACTTTCGACTGTCAATTCGGTAAGACTGGTATTATCATCCAGGCAGAAGAACTCCCTGGCGCTGGCATTAACCGTTTTAATCCTGTGATCCGTTCCCAGTACAATCAGGCTGATGGGAAGCTGTTTAAGGATCACTTCGTTGTACTTGAAGAGATTGCCGAATTCGAGGGTGTGATCCTGTTGATCCTCCAGAGAGGAAAACTGTGTATAGGCCATTTTGATTAGGCTTATTTTATCCAGATCCTTTACATTTTCGGATAAAAGCAGCTTCCCCTTCCGGATAATGCTTACCCGATCGGCAATCATATAGAGATCGTCAATCCTGTGGGTAATAAAAAGGATGGCACACCCGGATTTTTTCAGGGCATTAAGGGCTTTGATTACCTTTTCCAGACCGTCGGCAGAAAGCTTTTCCAGGGCTTCATCCAGGATCAGAACCCTGGGAGGAGTGTACAGATTTTTTACAATACTGAGAAAGGCTTTTTCCGACAGGGGCAGATTCGAGACAGAATCCCGGGGATTCAGATCAAACCCGTTCTCTTTTAGAAACATCGCGGTGAGGACGTCGACTTTTTTCTGACTGAATCCCCCGAAGCGGGATTGGAACCTTTTTTTATTGGCAATGAAGAGGTTTTCAGAAACCGTAAGGGCATCATTCAGCCGGATTTTCTGAAAAACCATTCTGATACCGGCATCTATTGTCTCCTTATAAGACATTCTGGCATAAGGTTTATTCTGATAAAATACCGCTCCTTCATCGGGAGAGATCAGGTTGGCGACCATTTTGGCCAGGGAGGATTTTCCTGCACCGTGTTCCCCGACAATGGCATGGATCTCCCCCTCATGAATAGAAAGGTTAATACCGTCCAGAGCCTTGATACTCCCGTAACAGAGGGATACGTCACGCATTTCAAGGATACACTTCATATCAGTCGCCAAGTCCGGCAATATCATACTTTTTCATCCTGCTGTACAGGGTCGTTCGGCTGATATTCAGGGATTCGGCAACCTTCTTCTTGTTGAAATTTGCCTTTAAGAGCTCCCGCAGGATTGTCTCCTTCTCTGAGCGTTCCAGGGGTGTTTCATCCCGCCCCTCTTCTTCAATCACTTTTTGAAACTTCGTGGGAAGGCATTCTATTCCGATCGTGCCGTTTGACGATATGGCTGAGGCATAGTTCATTGTGTTCTTCAACTCCCTGATATTGCCGGGCCAGGAATACCGTAAAAAGAGTTCAAGCACCTCATCCTTCAATACACAGGACGCCGTTCCATTCTCCATGGCGTACTCGTCCATAAAATGTTCAGCCAGAAGCGGGATATCGGTAATCCTTTTCTTGAGAGGAGGGACTGTCAGGATGGCCGCATTCAAGCGGTAGTAAAGGTCCTCCCGGAATCGCCCGAGAGCAATAAGATCTTCCAGTTTTTTATTTGTAGCTGAAATGAGTTTCACATCGACCTTGATCAGGTCCTTACCGCCCAGGCGATACAGCTCCCTGTTCTGAAGAACCCGGAGAACTTTGGCCTGCACTTCCATGGACATATCCCCGATTTCATCCAGAAAGAGGGTCCCGCCGCTGGCTCTTTCAAAAACACCTTTATAACTTGCATGGGCTCCCGTATAAGCGCCCTTTTCATGGCCGAACAGTTCATTATCCAGAAGGTTGTCGGGAAACGCCGCACAATTCACTTTTATAAAAGGCTTATCGGCCCGGTTCCCGCTGGAAAAAATGAAATCCGCAAACAGCTCCTTTCCTGTTCCGTTTTCACCATACAGCAGAATGGGAAGATTCCCCGAAGCCAGTTTGAGTATTGTTGCCTTCAACTCCTCAACACCCGTATCCCGGCTTACAATCCGGGAATCCGGAAAACAGTCAGGCTGTCCGGCACTGTCGATGACGTTGGCAATTTTCTCATAGAGGATTTTGTATTTCACAGGCTTAAGAAGATAATCGACCGCTCCATACTTCATGGATTCAACTGCGGTTTCTATAGTGCCGAACCCGGTCAGCATAATAACCGGTACGGCAGGATACTCCTTTTTCAGCATTTTCAATACTGACAGACCGGATTCTGATCCCAGTTTCATATCCAGCAGAATCACAGAGATTCCTCCCTGACTCAGTACGGGAAGAGCATCCGCACTGCTCAGGGCATAGAGGATTTCAAGAGTCTCATCCCCCAGCATACGGGAAAGGCTCATACAGAATTGTTCATTATCATCAATTATCAGAATACTGTGTTGCATCGAAACCTCTTGCAGTATTTCAAAGGGTGCAGGGCGGCTGTTTGAATTGTGAAGGACGCAGACCTGCGCCCACTCTATTTCAGTTCGGAAATAAAAGGGATGGAATCCATTGCCCCCGGCCTGGATACGGTAATGGAAGAGGCCAGAGTCGCCCTCTCCATAGCCTCCCGCACGGCCATTCCCTCCAACCGGGACGCCAGAAAGTAACCGAAAAACGTATCTCCGGCTGCCGTTGTATCCACAACAGGAGAGTCTACAATGGGAACAAATTCCCGCTGTCCGTCCCTGCCGAACCAGGCACCGGCCTTACCGGCGGTCAGAAGGATGCTGAGTCCGGGGAACATCCCTACCAGACGATCCAGAGTCTCTTCATAGCTGCCCTCTTGTCCGGCCAGATCCGCCCCTTCAATCTCGTTGACCACAAGGAGGTCCAGTTTATCCAGGGGCCAGGTTTTCACATCTTTCGTATAGGGAGCCGGATTCAGGCAGACTTTCATCCCCTTTCCGTGAGCTTTTTCAATAATGTAGGAGGTTAAATTCACTTCATTCTGAAGAACCAGATAGTCTCCCTCTTCAAAATACCCGAGAACTTTATCTATATGAGTCTTGTCGTTATTCCGGTTCCCGCCGCCGAACAGAACGATGGAATTCTGCCCTTCATCGGATACCTGAATAATGGCCTGTCCGGTCATCCCGTCATACTGCCTTATCAGATCGGTTCTCACATTGTACTTTTTCAGGAGGTCCAGCAGCCATAAACCGTCGTGTCCGATTGTACCGGCATGCCAGATTTCTGCTCCCGCTTTTGCCAGAGCCACCGACTGGTTGGCCCCTTTGCCTCCGGCATTGGTACTCACGTCCGAGGCGGAAATTGTTTCACCGGGCTGTACAATATGGGCGACCTTGTAAACAATATCGATATTCAAGGATCCATAATTTAAGATTTTCATATTCTCTCCTGCTTAAAGGGCCAAGTGGAAAAAGTTCATCAATAAGTGAATTTCCCCAGACTTTCCCTGATTATCAATTCGCTGCCTATAAAGACCTTTTCATAGGGCAGTTTCCCTTCGGCTGTCATGCGTCTGTTCAGGAGCTGAAAAGCTCTTCTCCCGATCCGGACTTTTGATACTTTAATGGACGCCAGAGGCGGATCGGACATACGGCTGGAGGGCAGATCGTCAAACCCCACAATGGCCATATCATCAGGCAGAACATATCCTTTTTTTTTCAATGCCTTCATACAGCCGAAGGCGATAATATCGCACACACAGAAAAAGGCCGTCGGCATATCCCGTCCCTCATCCAGACACCTCTCCATATCAAAGGACGCCTTCTCATAGGTGGAATCCACAGAGTAGATCCATTCATCACGGCAGGACAGGCTGTAATACTTAATCGCTTCCAGAAAACTTTTCTCCCTTAACTTGAAGTTCCGTGTTTCCGCCGAGGATTTCACCAATCCTATCTTACGGTGTCCCCTCTTTTTCAGTTCAGCGATAATGGAGTAGACAGCGCCATCATTATCCATATCGACAAAATCAAATGGAAAAACCGGATGACTGGCATCGATAAAAACAAGGGGGATTGCCAAAGATTCAAACAGAGGGATATCCGTATCATCCAGTTCTGTAGCCAGTATAACCGCACCTTTGGGACGGGACTCCTCCAGATCCTTTACTATCTGCACCGGATCAAATCCTGAATAATTCTGGACCTCCAGACTGAACCCGTAATCCCTGGCTTCCTTTTCAAGGCCGTCAATATAATCGGAGATAAAGACATTATGATTCCGATTAATGATATGCCCGTGCTTGGCAATCTTTAAAAAACGGATTACACCGCCCGTTTTCCTGCTATTTTCGGATACGGGAATCCGATACCCCATGGCATCTGCTGTTTCAAGCACCAGCTGCCGGGTTTCTTCTCCTATTCCCGGTCTGTTATTGAGTACCAGTGATACGGTTGAAGGGGAGACTCCTGCCTGTCCGGCCACGTCTCTGATTGTGACACCCATAGAGAGATAGTACCGCCCCAAATAGGATCTGTCAAATTGTTTTCTAAATTCCAACTAAACAAACCACTTTGTTTAGAATATATTTAATAAAATAACGGCATGATTCGAAGATCCCTGTTTAAGGTAAAATCTCTGACCATCCGGCCTATGATTTTAATGACGACACCCTGGAATATGGTTATAAATATTGGCTCGAACTGGTGAAAGACTGTTTATCATAGTCCGGATTAATCCTAAAATGCAGGCATGACAGAAAATCGGGCGCATATTGCAGCCTATACAGTTACCTATCTGTTCCTCTTCTCCACACTGGCGGTTGTCTCCCCATTTTACCCGCTGATTCTGCAGCACAAGGGCCTGACCCCTTCCCGGATCGGATACGTGATGGGAAGTTACGAGATGTTCAGCATTGCAGGGTTA
The DNA here is from genome assembly GCA_963663385.2 of Oceanispirochaeta sp. Classification (GTDB taxonomy): domain Bacteria; phylum Spirochaetota; class Spirochaetia; order DSM-2461; family DSM-2461; genus Oceanispirochaeta. The sequence continues at coordinate 137,670 of CAXXXD010000001.1, forward strand.
ATGATTTTAGGGCGGTTATTCGACAGATGGCAGTCCCCCCGGCGAACCATTACCTTAATAGGCCTGGCCTGTATTACGTTCATCTTTCTGGTTACCCGCACGGGCTCCATCCCTCTTGTAATAATTCTGACCCTGGGACTTGGATTCCATGTCAAATCACCCACAGCCCTTATGGATGCGCTGTACGGCCAGACCATGAACGATCCGACCAGATCCTACGGCTGGGTGCGCAGCTTCGGCAGCCTGGGCTTTATTATCACAGCCCTGACCATCCATTTCACAGGAGCGGTACGGGGCAGCCGGCCGGAATCGGTTTTTCTGGTTTACACTCTGCTGATAGGGATTGCTTTGATAAGCATGAAATGGCTTCCTGTAAACCAGCTTCATAAAACAAGAGAGGACAAACACCTTTCCTTTCTGGATACCATAGGGACCTTTCCCTCCATTTTCTGGATCGGCTTAAGCATAGCATTTATGAATTCCGTCGGTCAGTCGGGGCATTACACGTTTTTCTCCCTTCTTTTAAAGAATAAATTCAATACACCCGGGGTTGGGGTCTACTGGGCTCTGGGCGCCGTTCTGGAAATTCCCCTCTTCCTGTATTCGGGATACCTGCTTAAAAAGCTGTCTTTAAAGAGGTTATGGCTGATCGGGCTGAGCGCCGGGATTATCAGAATGCAGGTGTACGCCCTGTCGGAGTCGCTGCTTCCCCTGTTTCTGATCCAGATGCTGCACAGTTTCTGTTTCGGTATCAACCATCTCTGTATGATGACTCTGATTACACAGACCACCTCCCCTTCCAGCAGAGGACTGGCCATGTCGATTTATACGGCGATCGGTATGGGATTTGCCCTGTTTACCGGAGGAGTTCTGGGTGGATTTATTCTGAACCACAGCGACTTCCGGCACCTTTTCCAGATCATCTCTCTCTTCCCTTTTATGGGGGTCTGTATCACTTTGTTTTTCCTGAAGGGGCACCGGGAGATTACTTCGGGGTAGAATGGGTGTAGCTATCTCAACAAGAAATCAACTCCGAACAGGCAAATCCCCTTACTCAGTCTTACGACGCCCATATCCGCCGGCATTCCCGCTATACCTTTTTTTAAATTCACTGGGAGAGGTATTCAGATATCTGCGGAACAATTTATTGAACTGGGAAAGATTCTCAATACCCACCAGACTTGCCGATTCGGTTACCCTGAGGTTCATCTTCAGATAGGTTCCGGCCAGGTGCATTTTCCGTTCGTTAACGTAGTCGTTTACCGACCGGTTCATGTTTTTATTGAAAAGACGGTACAGGTTGCGTTTCGATGTATTAATACTCTCTGAGATCGAATCTGCGGAAATTTTACCTGCCAGATTCTTATCAATATAATCCAGGGCTTTTTCAAAAAGGTCCCCTGCCAGATATTCATGTTTATTACTAGTCTGTCCGCAAAATATTTCCAGACAGTGAAAAAGGAAATTTTCCACCGCTTTGATATACCAGAAACTGCTGCAATCCCCTTTATTCCCTGCGTATTCTTCAAAAAAAAGAAAATAGCCGAACAGCTGCCTCTGATCCGCCACCGTGTTTTTATGCTGCTCCAGAAACTGATCAAGGAGCCTCTCTTCATAGCTTACGGAAGTTCCATTCTTTTTCACACTGATTTCGAACAGGATATAAAAAAGAGTCATGGTATCATTCCTGCCGATATGGATTTCATGATCCTTTCCGGGTTCGGACAGAAAAAGATCTCCCCCTTTTAGCCGATGCTCCTCATCTTCGTACAGAAAAACACCTTTTCCGTCCAGAACAATGACCAGCTCAAAACAGTCATGATGGTGCATCTGATTGGAAATCTTCGAATAATCAAACTCATAATATTCGCCGACCCTCACAGAGACAGCGTATTTATTGAGATTTTTCTCCAGCCGGAGATTCGCAATGGGGCAGGTATCTGTACTGATATCCATCCTTCCAATTTATACCCATTTCCAACAATCTGTTCAATATTTATCAACTCTAACTCAATATTTGCAAACAACAAGGATCCGTTCCCCATCACAATTATAGCAGGTATGACAGAAGGAGAACGAACATGAATTCAAAAGAACGAGTCTTGAAAGTATTTAACCATGAAATTCCGGATAGAGTCCCCGTCTGGTGCGGCATGTCTCCCGAATTTCTGAACAAAGCGAAAAAACACCTCCGTGTTACCGATGACGAAGATGTCTATATCAGATTCCGGGATGATTTCAGGCGGGTGTACCCGGTGTATATCGGTCCGGCTGAGAGATCCTGGACAGAAGGATTGAGCGCCGGTGCAACCATGAGAACGCCCTTTAATATCGAACGGCACGGGTATGGTTACGGACAGCCCCTGTCCCATCCCCTGAAAGACGCAACCATGGAGGACATTGAGAATTACCCATGGCCGGATCCGGAGTGGTATTCTGCAAAGAACATCGGAAAAGAGGCGGAAAAATGGAACGGGGAATACGCCGTGCTGGGAGGGGACTGGAGCCCCTTCTGGCATGATGCGATGGATCTGTTCGGCATGGAAGAGATGTTTGTAAAAATGTATACGGAACCGGAACTGGTCACGGCCGTATTTGACCATATAGTTGATTATTACCGGGGAGTGAATAAGATAATTTTCGAGGAAGCTTCCGAATATATTGATATACATTTTATGGGAAATGATCTTGGAAGCCAGAACGGCCCCCTGGTCGGGCTCGACCTCTTCTCCCGCTACATTGCCCCCAGCTTGAAAAGGCTGTCCGATTTGTCCCACAGTTACGGATTGAAAGTGATGATGCACTGCTGCGGCGGCTACGAACCCTTTATCCCGTCCATGATCGAACACGGACTGGATGCCCTGCAGGCTCTGCAGCCCGATGCGTCAGGGATGGATCCCGAAAATCTCAAGAAGAAGTACGGAAACAGGGTAATTCTGAACGGCGGCATTGATTCCCATTATGCCTTGATTGAGGGATCGACGGAATCTGTCTGCCGGGCGACAAAAAAGGCTTTGGAGATTTTCAAACCCGGGGGAAATTACATTTTATCCCCGAGTCATGACTATCTGCTGGAAGAAACGCCCATTGAAAACGTCCTGACCATGTACGATACCGCTTTTGAATTCGGGGAATACTGATAATGGAATAAATCCCTACTTAATCGACCCCGCAACCATCCCCTTGATAATATGCTTCTGCGCCGAAAGAAAGAAGATAATAATCGGGATCATGGCCATCAGAATAATAGTACGATCTCAAAAAATCTTTTTTTCCAACTGTAACTATAAATTTTGCAGCCTCTACCAGCTCATGAAACATGCTTTTTATAAATCCGTGTATAATAACATATGGTCCATCATAAAATGAGATTTCGTTTTTCTATCAAGAAGAAGCTGATTACCATCTACCTGCTAATCTCGATTCTACCTATCGCCTTGATTATTTTTATTGAAACCAAGCTGTTTGTTTCTTCCATGGAAAGGAATATCGCCGATACGATTCGGCTGTCCCTGAATCAAAACAAGAAGAAGCTTGACGGGCAAATCGACAATATTAATAAGCTTATCTTCACCATGGCGACCGATAAGGAGATTCTGGAAATATCCAGAGAGTATAAGCATGATGGCTATTCGGCCCTTCTGGGTAACAAAATGGTCAATATCTTTGTTGAATACGGCCATATCAATAAAAATATGATCAGGGCTATCTCTCTGCTGAATCCTTCGGATGAAATAAAAGGGTATGATTTTTATTCGGACAGCTCCCTTTTTGACAGTTCTCTTCTCACAGATGAAACCTTGAGAGGGAAATTCAAGAGGCTGGAGGAGTGCAAATCAATATGTAATCACCCGGTCAGCTTTTTTATCAATTCCCGTCCAACCAATGTTAAATCCCAGGTCTGCGAGCTGGCCTTTCCTGTTCGAAACTTGCTTACGAAGGAAGTTCTTTCCATATTGTCCTTATACATTAAAATAGATTTCCTGTTCGATATAATCGCTCTGCCGGATAATACAGGCAATAGAATTAAAATCAATGAATTTATTATTGACGGAAAAGGGAACCTGATTGCCGGACCGAATGGAGCCAGTGGGAAACTTGATGAATATTATACCTCTATTCGATTTACCAAGCTTGTGGAAAAAGGTTTGCATGATACAAATCATTATCTGTCAAGTGCGTTGCCTCTGGAATATTATGATTGGTACATTGTCTATATCGTGGACAGAAACAGCTACCTCGCGGAAACTAAAGTGCATGTCTTCTGGAGCTTAGTCCTCTTTTTTATTATATCCGGAATTACTCTGCTGGTTATCTTTTCCTTTTCCAACTCAATTGTCGGTTCTCTGAATAAAATTATCAAAGGCATGAAAACAGTCCGTGACGGACGCATCTCCACACTGGTCAATCTTCAATCCCGGGATGAGCTGGCTCTTGTAGAGGTTGCTTTTAATGAAATGACCAGTAATGTGAGTCAATTGATAAGCCAGATTCAACAACAGGGCGCGGATCTGTATGCCCTGTCCGAAAAGCAGAGGAAATTTGAATTGAGAGCTTTGGAGGCCCAAATTAATCCACACTTTATTTATAATACTCTTGACTGCATCAATTGGATGGCAATAGAGAATGATGAGGATGAGATCAGTTTTATGTTGAAGACTCTGGCTGATATCATGCGGTACAGTACCAGTTCTATCGAAACGACCGTAAAGCTCCAAACGGAGATAGACTATCTCCATCAATATCTGGCCCTGCAGAGAGTCCGGTTCAATAATAAATTTGATTATGTGATAAATATCGAGGATCAGTTAAAGGACTTTGATATTTATAAGCTGCTTCTGCAGCCATTTGTAGAAAACTCTGTTTTGCATGGTCTGAACGGACTGGATCGGACTGGCAAGATAGAGATAGGGATTGAGTTCTCCGAAGGGGATAGAGTGTATTTTTTTATCCGTGACAACGGAATCGGTATGGATTATTCTATACTTCAACCTATTCTGGATCACCTGGATGATGACAACTCGGAATCGGGAATCGGTGTCAGGAACGCCTATAATCGGTTAAGAATATATTTCGGAAACCGGTTTCATGATTTTCAGATTCAGTCTGAACCGGGTATCGGGACTTCCGTCTCATTTTGTATAAGTAAGGAATAGACAGTGCGCATACTTATTGTTGAGGATGAAGACAGAACCCGTCTCGGATTGAAAAAACTGATTGGAAGCATCGATGATTCCTTTCAGGTGATCGGAGCAGCCGGGGACGGTCGGGAAGGTAAGAAGCTGATTGAAGAGCTGAAACCCGATGTGGTTATTACAGATATTAAAATGCCCTATATGAATGGCATTGAAATGATAGAACATTTCAAAGAGGTCGGGTTTCCCTGCCTTTTCGTTCTTTTGACAGGGCATGCTGACTTTGAATATGCTCAAAGGGCCATTAAGCTCCATGTAGCGGACTACCTGCTCAAACCCCTGACGAAAAAGGATGTGAAGGATCTGTTGAATCGACTGAAGTTGCAGCTGCAACTGACTCCTCAGAAGGATATTCCCCATAAGACTGATCATGCGGAAATTGATGAACATGAAGCATATGAAAGCGAATCCGCAGTCGTCCATTATGTTATAGATAAAATCAGGAATCAGTATCAGGATTACATCTGTCTGGAATCGTTGGCCTCGGATCTTCGTCTCACTCCGGAATATCTCAGCACGCTTCTCCACAAAGAGTTGGGACAGACATTCAGTTCCTATTTAAAACAGGTCAGGATAGAAAAAGCCAAAGAGCTGCTAAAGCACGGTTCCCTTCTGGTATCGGAAGTGGCGGAAGCTGTCGGTTATTCAAACAGTCGGTATTTTTGCCGTGTTTTCAAGAAGGAAACGGGGATGACCGCTTCGGAATTCCTGCATTCGCAGCAATCATAGAATTGTGTACATATCTTAAAAAGATGGAATATCCTGTTATGTAAAGCAATAGTAAGATAATTTCATATTCACGATTCAGTGACAAATGGAGGAACAAAATGATTAGAAAAAAAGGAATTATCCTGCTTGCATTCGTGACATTTTTTACAGGATTCGGATTTGCAGCGGGAAATCAGGAAAACACGGAAGCCGGTACCGCTGCAGGACCGGTGGAAATCTCTCTATGGCACTATTTTACAGGTCCCGATGGTACTGTCTTTGAAAAAGTTATGGATCAATACAACAGTTCTCAGGATTCAATCAAAATTAACTATGAGATGATTCCCCGGGATGAACTGTTAAAGCAGTATACAATCGGAGTTGTGGGAGGAAATCTTCCGGATATCGGAATGGTTGACAATCCAGATCAGGCTTCTTTTATTGAAATGGGCTTGTATAAAGATATAACGGACCTTGTTAATGAATGGGGTGAGAAAGATCAGTATTTTGACGGTCCCATGCTTTCTGCAATGCAAAACGACAAAGTATACGGTCTTCCCCATAACAGCAATTGCCTTTCTTTCTGGTATGATGTGGATATTCTTGAGGCAGCAGGTGTTCAGCCCCCTACGACATGGGACGAATTGGAAAAAGTCTGTGCCGCTGTCGCAACCGATGATATGTATGCTCTGGCGATCAGCGCCGTAAAAAACGAAGAAGGAACGTTTCAGTATCTTCCCTGGCTTCTTTCTGCAGGAGCCGACATCGAATATCTGGACAGCCCCGAATCAATTACGGCCCTAAGCTACCTGACCGGTCTGATTGAAAAAGGATATATGAGTCCCGAGGTCATCAACTGGACCCAGGCGGATGCGGAGAAGCAGTTTGCCACAGGCAAAGCCGCCATGATGGTAAACGGCCCCTGGAATATCACCGCAGTGAAAACCGATGCCCCCGACAAGAACTGGTCCTGCGTGAAAATCCCCATGAAGGTGCAATACTCTTCCGTTCTGGGAGGAGAAAACTTCGGCATCATTTCAACGATCGACGATGCAAAACTGGATGCGGCCTGGGACGTATTAAAATACATCTGCGACGATACTTCCGAAGAGTTTAATGTCGCCGGCGGTAAGTTTTCTCCCCGTTCCGATGTTATGTCCGCAAGCGATCACTGGAAGTCTGATCCCATTCTTGCCGTTTTTGCCGAACAGATGCAATATGCCATGCCTCGGGGACCCCATCCCAAATGGCCCGAAATCTCCAATGCGATCAGCTTGTCCATGCACGAGGCCTTTACCGGAATGAAATCCCCGGAACAGGCTTGCCGGGATGCTGCCGAGACAGTAAGAAAAGCCCTCGGGAAATAAAAAGATAATTTGACAATCCCTCTCCTTCTGTATCAGAGGGAGAGTCAGATTCCCATACTTTTTTTGGATCTAAAGATCCGTACAATCAAAATGAAACACTATGAATAAAATAAAAATTGGCAATAAATACCACGGATATATATTTGTCCTGCCGGCGGCTCTCTATATGCTGATACTGATCGGGTATCCCATAATCTATAACATACTCCTCAGTTTTCAGGATGTCGATGTGATGACAATTAAAAACAAGACCAGGGAATGGGCCGGCCTGCTGAATTATAAGGATCTGATAGACAAGGGCATTATTGGCGTTACCATTTCCAATACATTCCGATACACTATCTGGTGTCTGGTTTTTCAGTTCTCTTTAGGATTCGCTCTGGCCCTGTTTTTTAATTTAAAGTTTAAAATTTCCGGGCCGGTGAAAGGACTTCTGCTGGTCAACTGGATGATGCCACTGATCGTGACGGCTATGGTCTTCAAATTCATGCTAAGCCAGGGTAGCGGTGTTCTGAACGATATCCTCCTGTTTTTCGGGTTTATCCATGAACCCATGGGTTGGCTGGTTGATCAGAAGCTGGCTATGCACGGTCTTATCCTAGCTAACACATGGGTCGGGATTCCCTTTAATATGATTTTGTTAACCACAGGATTAAGCTCCATCCCCGAAGAGATTTACGAGAGTGCATCAATTGACGGGGCGGGGTGGCTGAAAAAGTTCTTTCATATCACTCTGCCTCTGCTAAGACCGGCCATTATGTCGGTTCTCATACTGGGCTTCATCTACACGTTTAAAGTATTCGACCTGGTGTTTGTCATGACAAACGGCGGTCCGGTAAACGCAACGGAAGTACTGTCGACATACGCCTATAAATTATCTTTTAAGGAGTATAACTTCAGCGAAGGGGCTGCTACCGCCAATATACTGTTCCTGTTTCTTGCCGTAGTCGGTTCGTTTTATATGGGAATGATTAAACAGGATGAGGAACTCTGAAATGAAGAAAACATACAAAGACTGTCTGCTTTCGACATTAGCCATACTGCTCTGTCTGGTATTTCTGTTTCCCATTTACTGGATTATTATCAGCTCACTCAAGACCAATGCGGAGATATTTCAAACGCCCCAGACATTCTGGCCCAGGGTTTTGACTTTCAAGAATTATATTGACCAATTGCATTTGGGGGACAACTCCATACTATTCCCCCTCAGGAACAGTTTAATTATCAGCCTCGGCGGAATGGTAACTGCTTTGCTGCTTGGGATTCCCGCGGCATACGGTCTAGTACGCTTTAAAATGAATATCCATTTGAAAAAATCGATAATCTTCACTTTTCTTGTAACTCAGATGCTTCCCGTATCCCTTGTGTTGACCCCGTTGTTTCTGTTTTATGCAAAGCTGAAACTGTTAAATACCTTATGGGCACCTATGTTGTCCTGCGCAACCTTGGGCATACCCTTTATCGTTCTGATTCTGAGACCCTATTTTCTGACCTTTCCCAAAAGTATTGAAGATTCGGCAAGAATCGACGGTTGTTCTCTGCTGGGCGCTTTTGTAAAGATCGTTATCCCGGTTACCTCTCCGGGAATTATCACGGCCGCTTCTTTTTCGTTCATTTTTTCCTGGAATGATCTGATTTACTCCATGACTTTTAATTCGGATGCTTCCATGAGGCCTCTGACAGCCGGGGTTTATCATTTCATGTCAAAATACGGGACAGAATGGAACAGAATAATGGCATACGGGATGATCCTGGTCTTCCCTGTACTGATACTGTTCATTCTCTTGCAGCGCTATGTTGTCAGCGGACTAACTGCCGGCGCTGTAAAGAGCTAATACAACTTAAGGAGACTTTCTATGGCTGACATTTATGAAAAAAATAGCTGTTTGTATTTCAAGAGTAAAGGAGAAACCCTTTTTATCGAACCCTGGAACAATGATTCGTTCAGAATCCGTGCTGTCCTGGGAGATTCATTCAGGACAGATGAAAAGATCCCGCAGGCTCTATTGGAGAAGCAGGATGAAACGGCACCTGTAATAAGAGTGGAACAGGATTATGGACTCATTTCCAATGGAAAGCTGGAAGCCAGGATCTTGCGGAATGTTGATAAGGATGAGAAGTCGGATGATCATAACGGACAGATCGTTTTCACAAACCTGCAAACCGGTAAGGTAATACTGAAAGAGTATCTCTTCCAGACAAAATTTCATGAGACCTCCCGAGAGCTGTTCCAAAGGGAAGAGGGGCTCTTTGAAATTTCCCAGAGCTTCAAATCAGACAGGACAGAAAAGTTATACGGCATGGGCCAACATCATAACGGGATGCTGAATCAGAAAGGCTGTATGGTGGAAATGAGACAGAGGAATCGGGATATCACCGTCCCCTTTGTCGTTTCCAGTTACGGCTATGGTATGCTTTGGAATGTACCCGGTACCGGTCGCTTTACATCGTCCATGGAACAGACCCGCTGGGAGGCTTATGGCGCCTACCAACTTGACTACTGGGTTACAACAGCGGAAACCCCTGCGGCCATACTAATGAATTATATGAAAGCCACGGGAACGCCCGGGAAATTCCCCCATTGGGCAACCGGGTTCTGGCAGTGTAAACTCCGTTATCTTAATCAGGATGAGCTTCTTGACGTAGCCAGGGAGTATAAAAAGAGGGGCTTACCTATTTCTGTAATTGTCATCGACTATTTTCACTGGTCCGCCCAGGGAGATTGGGATTTTGACAAGGAAGCCTGGCCGGATCCCGATGCCATGATGAAAGAACTTGAGGAGATGGGGATCAAAGTTATGATTTCCGTATGGCCGACCGTATCCACCTATAGCCGGAATTACAATGAGCTAAATGAAAGAGGCCTTCTGGTTCGGGGGCGAAGCGGTAATCCGGCATTATTCCCCTTTTACGAAGTAGGAAAAGACGGAGACCAGTGGGTTCACTATTATGATGCCATGAATAAGGCGGGTCGGGATTTCATTTGGAAGGAAGTGAAAGAAAATTACTACGACAGGGGCATTGATATTTACTGGCTCGATGCCTGCGAACCGGAGTCAATATATGGGAAAACCGAAGAATTCATGTTTGATAACGGACCGGGCATTGCAGTGGCAAACGTTTATCCCCTCCTGCATGAGCAGGGATTTTACGAGAATATGAAAGAAGCGGGAACAGAAGAAGTCGTCAATCTCTGCCGTTCTGCATGGGCGGGTAGCCAGCGATATGGCGCTGCAGTTTGGAGCGGGGATATTCCTTCGACCTTTGGTTCCTTCCGCCGTCAAATACGTTCCGGCCTGAATATGGTTATGAGCGGTATTCCCTGGTGGACCACCGATATAGGGGGATTTACAGGCGGAGAGATAGATGATCCCGGTTTTCAGGAACTGATAGCCCGATGGTTTGCCTATGGAGCATTCTGTCCGATTTTCAGGCTCCATGGCGTTCGAAAGTCTGAAAATAACGCAATGGGCCTGGGATCCGGAGCCGAAAACGAGGTGTGGAGTTTCGGAGAGGAAAACTATGAAATCCTAACTATGTATATGAAACTGAGAGAAGTGATGCGTCCCTACATCCAAAAGCAGTTTGATAAGTGTACTCTCGACGGAACCCCGATTATGCGACCTCTGTTATATGACTTCCCCACTGATGAGAACTGTTGGGAGGTGGATGATCAGTTCATGTTCGGAGGCGATTATCTGATCGCGCCAATCGACAGGAAAGGAATCCGTGACCGGGAGGTTTACTTGCCTGCCGGTGAAGATTGGATTAATGCCTGGACCGGGGAGAATTTCAAGGGTGGTCGAAGTTATACTGTACCAGCTCCAATAGCAGAGATTCCCTTCTTTGTCAGAAAGGGAGCATCAAATCCATTGGAAAACCTGGATTAGGAGTAATAATTTAGATTCTTAAAATCTACCCCCTCGGTACTCATGGTACTTATGCTTACTGGGGGGGTAATTTATACCCTCTTACAGGTTAGAGAAATCCCTACTTAATCGACCCCGCAACCATCCCCTTGATAATATGCTTCTGCGCCGAAAGAAAGAAAATAATAATCGGGATCATGGCCATCAGAATGGCTGTCAGGATCATATCCCACTGCTTGACGAAGGCTCCCGCAAAGTTGGCAACCGCCAGAGGAACGGTCTGTATCCTGTTCCCCTTTCCCAGAACCAGCAGAGGCAGGAGGTAGTCGTTCCAGATCCAGATCCCGTTTAAAACCAGCACGGTGGCATGAATCGGTTTCAGGATGGGAGAAATGATCACATAGAAAGTTTTCATCCGGCTGCAGCCGTCTATCCTGGCCGCCTCTTCCAGCTCAAAAGGGATGCTCTTGATAAACCCGTGATACAGAAAAACCGACAGGGACGATCCGAATCCCACATACGCCAGAATCATCCCGGGGTAGGTTCTCAGGAGCTTGATCCCCGTAACCTGATAGATTGTTTTAAACCAGGACAGAAGAGGGAACATGACAATCTGAAAGGGGATAACCATGGCTGCCACAAAGATATAGAAAATAACCTGGGAGGTTTTCGTCTTTGTCCGGACCAGAACCCAGGCAGCCTGAGAGGAGAGCCCGATAATACACAACAGGGAGACCACGGTAATAATAATGGACGCCTTAAAGGAGCTGGGATACTGAATATTCGGATTAGTCCAGATGGAAACCATATTCTTTCCGATCATAGACCAGTTTTCCGGCAGACTCATGGGAGACTGGGTAATTTCGAAGGAACTCTTTGCCGCATTAATCAGCACAATCAGAAAAGGAAAGAGAAAGACCAGAAAAAGAAGAGCTGTCAGGATTTCCAGTCCAAGGGGGTGTCTTGCTTTATTCTTCATTACATTTCCACCTCTTTCTTTTTATTAATGGAGACCTGAATCAATGAGATGACAATCAGAACAAGAAAGAAAATCACAGCCTGGGCCTGGGCCATGGCCATCTTCAGCGATACAAAAGCCGTGTTATAGATATTGAGGGCCAGCAGCTCCGTTCCAAAAAGGGGTTTGCCCATAAACATACTGGACGGCCCCCCCGCTGTAAGGGAGACATTCACATCAAACTGCTTAAAGGACTGCACCAGAGTAAGGAACATGGTAATAGTAAAGGCCTGGGCAATCATGGGAATGGTAATATTCCTGATCCGCTCCCACAGATTGGCTCCGTCGATGCGGGCGGCTTCGTTCAGTTCGGCAGGAACACTTTCCAGAGCAGCCACATAGATCATCATGATATAACCGGCGTACTGCCAGGTTCCAACGACAATAAGGGCGATTATGGCGGAATTCCTGTTTCCCAGAATCAGGTTATCAGGCAGAGCCCAGGAAGCTAACGCCGGAATGGCCTGCCCCAGAGCCGGTATGGCGTTATTAAAAATGAACTGCCAGATATATCCCAGAATCAAACCGCCAATCAGATTGGGTATAAAAAAACCCACCCTGTAGAGATTCCGGTATTTCAGCTTGCTCGTTACAAGAACAGCCAGGATAAAAGCGGTCATATTGATCGCTATCATATTCAATATGGTATAGATAATAGTCAGTATGAATGAATAGATGAAGGAGGGATCCTTCAGACTGTCTGAAAAATTCTGAAATCCCACGAACTGCAGGGTTGCGCCTGCCCTTGCGGAGGAACTCCAGTTGGTAAAGGAGTAGAAGGCACCTATAAAAAAAGGGATTACAATTACCATTAAAAAGGCAAAAAGGATCGGTGCGAGAAAGAGCCAGAAGACAAATTGATTTTCTCTTTTATCTGTCATGTTTTTTTCCTGAATAAAAAATGGAAGAAAAGGGCGTGCTCCTGTCCCGGGAAGGAGAGAAGCCGCCCTGTCACATCAGGCAAGTCCCGCAGGGGTTACCTTTCCATAAAAGCTTTGGTCATCAGGTCGATATATTCGGCCTTTGAGATATTTCCATTGGCGAACTGATTATAGATAGGCGCCAGAGTCTTGTCCCTGAACTCTCCTGAGAAGTAGTACTGACTCCAGGAGTAAACCTTACCTGCCGCAGACCATTCCTGAACAGACTTGGAAAGCTGACCGGCAGGGCTCAGTTTAACATTGGCAAAAGCGGGAATCATTCCGGCTTCGTTAACCATAAAGTTCTGTCCCGCATCGGTAGATACCAGGTCGTTCAGAAACTGTTTGGCCGTTTCCACATTTTCAGATTCGCTGTTAATAACGTAGAATGAAGGGGCTGCTACAAAAATTCCGTCTGTTGCGGAATGCATGGAACCATGGGGAGCAAAACCCATTTTAAAAGTAGCATTGGCCTGGGCCATATTGGGATCGGTCCAGTTACCCTGGTGGAGGAATACGGCTTTTCCTGCGGCAAAAGCGCCTACCTGGGCATCATAGTTGCCGGTTGTCAGAACGGATTTGTCCGCATAGTTAAAAAGCAGCTCTACCCAGTCGGCATATTCAGAAAGCCGTTTGGCATCTACCTTTTTAGCCAGCAGATCATTAACAACAGACAGGTCTCCATAAGCCAGGCCGTTTGAAAGAAGAGAGTTAAAATTATGGTGTGCTGTAACCCAGCCCATCTCGGGTCCGGCAGCCATGGAAACAACAGAATTCACACCAAGCTCGGCTTTCATGGAATCCAGCTTTTCAAAAGCCGCTTTGTAGGCATTGTAGTTATTAAGGCTAGCGGGATCAATTCCGGCCCTGGCCAGCATGTCCGCATTGTAAGCCATTCCCCAGCCTTCTACAGCCACAGGCTGTCCGTAAACTTTACCATCTACCTTAAACGCAACAGAGGTTTCCTTAACCCAGGGTTCATCGGACAGATCCAGAATCAGCCCTTCCCATTCTTTATAGTCTTCCAGACCGGCAATAATAAAGATATCGGGCATATCTCCTGCGGCATAATCCGCATTGAGCTGCTGTCCCAGGGTGATGGAACTGCTTCCGCCGACAGATTTAATTGTCACTTTATTCCCTGTTGCTTCCGACCAGACGGCACCATATGCCTTCAGCTGGCCGTCGATTTCGGGTTTATTCTGCATAAGAGTTACAGAACCGGCTTTTCCTGCGGCTCCCTCCTGAGCACCGCCGGCAAACGCTGCACCGGCAACCAGAAGGGCAAGAAGAACTGCAATAATTCTTTTCATTTATTTTCCTCCATAGAATCGATGGAAAACTTGGTAACGTTTCCATTTACTAGTATTATTGAAGCTGAACCACAGAATTGTCAAGCTGTTTTTTTGTTATTCCAACTCGCCTGATGGAATGATTCCAACTCACTCATGAAATTTTAATGAATAAATGATTGCTTTTCCATCTTTTTTCCACAAACAGAATATTTGTGTCCGGCCGATCAGCTGTTACGGTCGACAAGCTCGGGTTCAAGAGTTTTCTGAATAAGGTCTCCCTTCCCGGGCTGTTCTGTACGCTTTATCAATTCAATGATGACTTCTGCGGCTACAGTCCCAAGTACTTTTGAAGACTGACGAATTGTGCTCAGCTTCATATAGCGGGAGGGAAAGATATCGTCATACCCTATTATGGAGATATCCCGTCCGGATTCCATCCTTGCCTGAATACCGCCGTATGCCATGGTATCGGAAAAATAGAAAATTCCGTCCAGCTCGGGATCATTGAGCAGAGTCCGGCTTATCTCATAGGAATCTTCTATGGAATTGATGCAGAGTTCAGACAGCTGAATCTCCCGGTCCTCTCCGATCCTTTCACGGAACCCCCTGAACCTGTCCAGCTGCTGCTGGGACCGATCGGTTATCCCCATCATCATTATTTTCTTACATGAACGGGAAATAAGATAGTCCGCCGCCAGATAGCTGCCTGTTCTGCTGTTAAAGGTTACATAATTTGCCGTATCGTCATGATAGTCTACATACAGAAAAGGAACGTGGTGGGCATTGAGAATATCCTGCTCCGCTTCTGTAAGCGGAGGGTCTCCCAGCGTCAGTACTCCGGCCAGTCTCTGTTCAATAATATGGTGCATAACACTGTCCTGTCCGTAGTCGGTGTTGAAGATCATTATATTCACGTGATCCTCTTTCAGCCGGCTGTGGATAGACTTGATCAGTTCGAAGAAAAACTGGTTTTCTACAACAGGCAGAAGTAGACCGACCGTGGCGACTGAGCTGGACCGCCGCACCAGCATACGGGCAGCGCCGTTGGGAACATAGTTAAGTTCCCGTGCCGCTTCAAGAACTTTTTCACGGGTACTCTCTTTTACATTCACACTATTGTTCAGAACTCTTGAAACTGTTCCAAGACCGACACCAGCCCGCGCGGCCACTTCTTTTATAGTGACTTTTGTTTTCATTACCGTTCCTGTTTTTCCCTATTCCTATATTATGTGCCTATTATAGCACACAAATAGATAACGTTTCCATTTTTTATCTCAAATCGAGAAATCCATAGGATTTTCGTATCATGATACAGAAGTTTTTCTTTCTTGATAATCACAAAAGAAAATCCTTTTTTGGACTTTTATCCAAGGTCATTGTAAAATTCTAACCAGAGGATTCTTATCCGGGAGGAAAATATGGACTTCAGAAGCATATGTAAAATTGTTTCAACAGATCAGATTCCAACGGTAACCCTTGAAGAGGGGGTCCGGGTCAAAGTCATTTCCGGTCATCTGGCCAATATCAGAGGCCCCATGGATGAGGACTCCACCCATACAGAATACCTCGAAGTCTCACTCCCCCCGGAAGCAGAGTGGCAACATCGGATCCCCGCGGACCATACGGCCTTTCTTCATGTTGTAGAGGGGACTGTCATTACGGGAGGAGAAAAACTGATTGAGCAGCAGCTTGGTTTATACAGAGAGGGGGATCATGTGGAGTTTAAAAGCGGTTCAAAAGGAGCCCGCTTCCTTCTGATCAGCAGCAGATCTACCAATTAAAGAGCATCTCAGGGTAAAATACATTAATGAAATTCCGAAAACGCATCCTGTTAATCTACATCTCAATCATTACCGTTTTTCTTGTAAGCGCGATTTCCATCAGCGGGTCCTACCTGCTTAACATCAGAATAAGACAGATTGAAGCGGAACAGAAAAGAAGCATTCACCTCCTGGAAAAGACAATAACAGCCTTTCTTCAGGAAGTTGCATACGACCTACAGACAATCAGCCAGAATCCGGCAGTCCAATACCCGGACGCCTCCCGGTTCACCTCTTTTATCGGTATCGATGAAGAATCGTTTCAATACAGCTACAGCCCGGAAGAGCTGACAATCATAGAGGTATTCAACCGGTACAGGGAAAACCACCCCCATGTCAACTCTGTTTACATGGGTCGCTCGAACGGCTCCTTTGTCCGTTCTCACCCGAGAAGCCGCAATACCCCCTACGATCCGCGGGTACGGCCCTGGTACAAAGCCGGAGAGTCTGCCCCCGACAGGGTAGTGAGAACAGATGCCTACCCGTCTGTAACAAGCACCGATCTTAATATCGGAACCGTAAAAGGCATGGTGAAAAATAATGAGGTCTATGGCGTTATCGGAATAGATGTGACTCTGCAGAACCTGAACGATTTTCTGGATGAGATCTATCTGGGCAATGAGTACGAATCGGAGATTATTATATTTGATGGAAACAGCAACATCATAGCCTCAAAGGAGGACCGGTTTCTTAACAATGATTTTGGAAACATTTTCCCCGACATCTACAATTCGATTGAAGCAGGAAACACTGATGCGATATATACCAGTGAGACTGAGGAATCATCCTACTACTTTATCCGTTCGGAATTCCTGAACTGGTATATTGGTGTTATTACCCCCCTTAACGAAATCCGTAATCTTACCCGCACCGGAATTTTTAAAATTATGATATGGGAATTGCTGACCATTATGTTAATGGGGTTTATAATTGCTTTTCTCTCTGACACATATTTAATAAAACGGATTCAGAAACTCCATGACGATGTGATCGCCATGGGGAGTACAAGCCCGGTAATCAAAACAGGTTCAAAAAAGAATGAAGATGAAATAACCCTGCTGAGAAACAGCTTTTATCTTTTATTCCGCAACTGGAAAGAATCGGTAAGAATCCTGAAGGAGAACCAGTCCGGAACCATCTACTGCCTCGGCAACCTTGCAGAGACAAGGGATCCCGAAACAAGCAGTCACATTCTGAGAACACAGCAGTATGTCCGACTGGTTGCCGAATACCTCAGTCATAAACCGGAATACAGAAATGTCCTGGACAATGAAATGGTTGAAACCCTTTTTCTGGTCGCCCCTCTTCATGATATCGGCAAAGTCGGGATACAGGACAGAATACTTCTTAAGCCCGGGAAACTGACGGATGAGGAGTTTTCCGAGATGAAAAAACACACAGTCCTTGGGTATAACGCTCTATCCAACGTAGTTACCGAAAACAGAAAAAACAATTTCTTTTCAATTGCAGCCGAACTGGCTCTGACCCATCACGAAAGATGGGATGGGACCGGATATCCGTCGGGTCTTGCCGGAAAGGCGATCCCCCTCAGCGGAAGGATTATGGCCCTGGCCGATATCTATGATGCTCTGACATCCGACAGGGTATACAAAGAAGCTTTTACTCATGAAAAGACGAGACAGATCATTCTGCAGGAAAAGGAGCGTCAACTGGACCCGGAAATAGTCGACGCCTTCCTCGCCCTGGAAGGAGAGTTTCAGAAAATTCATAAGACCTATAAGGAATAATCAGTTCTTTCCATCCATGAATGAATAACGTCCCTAAGGTGGTGCCAATGTATCGAAAGAAAAACTATCCCCCCTTCCTTGCCTCAGAATTCCCTACAGGGAACGATCTGTCTCTTTTTCATATTATCCCCGTACCAGTAGGCGAAGGGACCTTCCGGACAGAGAGAGGTCCCTCCGCCATACTGAAGGAGAGTCAGAAACTGGAGGTTCTGGAGGGGAACAGAATCCCCGCTGAAGCAGGGATTCTGACACACCCTCCGGTCCTTCCGGGGGGACGGATAGAAGATATCCTGAACCGCGTAGCCGATCAGGTGGAGAACGTATTCAACGAGGAGCGGATCCCCGTACTGCTGGGAGGAGAACACACCGTCAGCACGGCTGCCTTTCTGGCCATTCTCAGACAGATAGAAAAGGGCTCCGTCAATGTCGGGATTGTCCATATGGGAGCCCATGCTGACCTGAAGGAAAATGAAAACGGGTCCATCTACAGCCCCGGCTCGGTTATGAAAAGAGCCCTTGACATGGGTTTTCCCGTCTATCAGATGGGAGTAAGAGCAATATCTCCCGGAGAGGCCGATCTGAGAAAGGAGAGGAATATTCCCTACAGGGATGCAAATGAACTCTGTTCCGGATCAGGTGTCAAAGAGATCACCCTTTCCCCGGATTTTCCCGAATATATCTACCTGGCCATTGATGTAAGCGGATTGGATCCTTCGGTTATCCCCGGAGCAGCAAGACCGGAGCCGGGCGGTTTAAAGTGGTATCAGACTCTGAACCTGGTAGAATCTCTTGCCGAACGATACCGGATTATCGGATTTGATATAACGGGAACAGCCCCTGCCGGGAAAGACAGGATCAGCGCCTATACAGCGGCACGCCTGGCATACAGGATTATGGGATCCATATACGCTCATATGACAGAATAGACAGAAATAAATACAACTGGATTCCCAAACGATTTGAGACAGAGGAGCCAATCATTGACTCGCAATATAAAAGTTCATATGGTAATGACAGAAAAAGACCGGATAAGATCTGAAATGCAAAGGGAGTATTAAATCCTATGGAAAGAGTTACCTGGAAACCGGGCAATATGATATTCCCGGTACCGGCCGTCCTGGTAAGCAGTGGAGAAGAGGAGTCCGAGTACAATCTGATCACAGTGTCCTGGACAGGAACCATCTGCACCAATCCTCCCCTCTGCTATATTTCTCTCCGGCCGGAGAGGCTCTCCCACGACATCATCAAAAGAACCGGCGAGTATGTTATTAACCTGACAACAGAAGAACTGGCGAAAGCCACAGACTGGTGCGGGGTCAAATCCGGCAGAGATTTTAACAAATTCAGGGAAATGCAGCTGACCCCGCTTCCGGCTACAGAGGTAAAAGCTCCCCTGATAAAGGAAAGTCCCATCAATATTGAATGCCGGGTTCGGGAGATAATGGAACTGGGAAGCCATGATATGTTTCTGTCGGAAGTTGTAGCGGTTAACGCAGACAGCCGCTATATAGATCCGGAAACAGGAGCCTTCAATATGCAGAGAGCCGGGCTTATTGCCAGCGCTCATGGAAAATACTGTACACTGTCTCCGCCCATTGGCCATTTTGGCTACTCCATCAGAAAAAAGAAAAAAAAGACCCGGAGAAAACCGGAAAAGACCTGAAGACTGTTTTTCTGATACAATACCTTTATGATTTACAAAAAAGAACGTAAAGAGATAGCCTTTACCATGAGGCGCTTATACAGACAGAATCTGACAACCTGCTCAGGGGGAAATATCAGCCTGCGGGTAGGGAATAACCATATGCTCATAACCCCTTCCGGGCTGGATAAAGGAGAAATCAGTTTCAGACAGATTGCCCTGATGACTCTGGATGGAGAAAACCTGTCGATTGGATTGAAACCCAGCATAGAGACGGATATGCACTTGAAGATTCTGCGATCCAGACCGGATGTAAACACAGTTGTTCATGCTCATCCCGTCCATGCCAGTTTTTTCAGCGCCACAGATTCAACGGTAAGAACAGATCTGCTTGCAGAAGCCCGGTACCTCCTGGAGGAACCGGCATTTGCCCCCTATGCTCTTATGGGAACAGAAGGACTGGGTGATCGGGTTTCCGCGGCCCTTGAAAAGGATAAGTCCGCTGTCTTTCTGGAGAACCATGGTGTATTAACCGTTGGAAGCAGCCTGCTCCAGGCATTTGACAGGATGGAAGTCCTCGAAGCCGCTGCTGTTATGACTTTAATGTCCCGGCAGGTTGAGGGAGTATCGGAACTGACAGGTGAACGACTTAAGGAAATTGACCGTCTTCACAACTGATCAGATCTACTCCAGGGCCGTACTCTCATCAGTCAGTCCGGAAAGGGACAGTTTCTGTTCCTCAATGACATCTTCAGGATTTTCTCGCTCCACCAGGGTAAGGGAGTCATGTCTTAAAAGAACCGTCAAACCGTCAGAGTGGCTCCGGCTCATCCACTGATAGTCCGGACTTTCTGTCAGATTATCAAAAAAAAGAATCGATATTACCGTTTTCCCGGGAATATCCGGCCAGACAGATGAAATTCCAGGACCGGACAAAAGAAAAAAAAGACCAGGAACCACGACTTGTCCATACTCTAACTCCCTTTCAAACAGCTCTTACTTCAGAATATGAAGATTTCTTCATAAATAGCAAGCCTAATCTTCACCATCCTTTTGAAGCTTACCAAATCTCCAAAAAATCTCCATCATACCAAAGACGAAACAGTTGTATCTTATAAGAGGAACTGAGGAGAAAGAATAGGCAGACAGGGAGTGACCGCCCGAAGAAGCATACAAACGAGCTGGAATACGACCGGTCTATTATTACTTTAAAACCCAGAGAGGTGATTACATGAAAAAATACAGAGAAAATACAAACAGTATCCCCGGGGAGCTTCCTCTTGTCCCCCTTAAAGGCTCAATCCTCTTTCCCGGTGGAAGCAGCACGGTAAGGATCAGCGGGCTCAAAGAAGATGAGAGTGTTTTTACCAGTAATAGAAACCAGGTTTCAATGGCAGCCGCTATTTCATTAAAAAAGAATTTTGACCTGGCCGAACTGGAGCAGGAGGACTTTTTCACAATAGGAACACTGGCTGCAATTGAGTCTACCGAACACAGAAATGGAGAACTCCAGCTGAATATGCGCGGACTGGAAAGGATCCGACTGCACAATATATATAAAAAAGATCGTCTTCTTTTCGCCAGTATAGAAATCATGGAAACCATAAATGATCTGGATGAGGAAAGCAGCCGGGTGCTGGCTGATAATATTAAGGGACTGGCTAAAGATATTGCCTCCTTTTTTGAGGGAACCAACGAAGCCATACATCAGCTTGAACTGCTTCAAAATCCGCTGTCCCTTATTTACAGCATTATACCCTACCTGAATATTACACGGTCGGAGAAACAGGAACTCCTGGAAGAAGCGTCCCTGAAAGAGCTGGGCATGAAAGTACTGGATCATATGATCCGTCAGAAGGAATCCATCAAGATACAGTCTGAAATGGCTAACAAGATGACTGAAAAAACCAGTCGGTCCTACAGGGAAAATGTCCTGAGAGAGCAATTGAAGGTTATCCAGAATGAACTGCATGAAAACAGCGAGGAAGACGGCCTGAGTCTGAGGGACAGGATTGAGCAGTCTGACATGCCTGAGGATATCCGGAAAACCGCATTGAAAGAGCTTGAGAAACTGGAGGACCAGCCTCCGGGGAGTCCTGAGACCAGGATTATACGCAGCTACATTGATCTGCTTCTTGATCTTCCATGGAAAACCATTGATACGGGAGAAATAGATCTGAATCTCTCCCGCAAGATTCTGGACGATCACCATTACGGACTGGAAAAAGTCAAGAAAAGGATTATTCAACACCTGGCTGTCATGAAACTGAAAAACGAGAAAAAGGGATCCATCCTTCTCCTCGTAGGCCCTCCGGGCACCGGAAAAACCAGCCTGGGGAAAAGCATCGCAGAATCCCTGAACCGCCCGTATGTGAGGGCCAGCCTGGGAGGAATGCGGGATGAAGCGGAAATACGCGGTCACCGCCGCACCTATGTAGGGGCCCTGCCGGGCCGTATTATTCAGGGGATGAAGAAAGCGGGGGCCACCAATCCTGTATTTGTTCTGGATGAAATCGATAAACTGATGCAGTCCTACAGCGGAGATCCGGCGGGGGCGCTCCTGGAAGTACTGGATCCCGAACAGAATAACAGTTTTTCCGACCACTATCTGGAAGTACCCTACGACCTTTCAAATGTGTTTTTTATCGCGACTGCCAATTCCCTGGAAACCATTCCCGGTCCCCTCAGGGACAGGATGGAGATCATTACCCTGTCCGGCTATACCAATCCCGAAAAACTTCACATAGGGAAAAATCATCTGATCCCTTCGGTTCTGGAAGAACACGGACTGTCGGAGAAGCAGGTGCTGATCAGCGATGAAGCCCTGGAGGAAGTGGTGGAGAACTACACCCGCGAAGCGGGAGTCCGGGAGCTGAA
Source organism: Oceanispirochaeta sp. (assembly GCA_963663385.2). GTDB lineage: Bacteria > Spirochaetota > Spirochaetia > DSM-2461 > DSM-2461 > Oceanispirochaeta. The sequence goes on from CAXXXD010000001.1 coordinate 160,129, forward strand.
GAGAAAGATTGCCGCCCTGGCCAGAGCTGTTTCGGAAGAGGTTGTTTCGGCAGAAAAGGAACTGCCCATCAGGATTACCAGGGATGAAGTGGACGGTTATCTTGAAAGCCCGAAAGTCCGTCATGAAACCATAGGGAAAGTGAATCCTCCCGGAGTCGTCACCGGTATGGCCTGGACCCCGGTTGGAGGAGAGATCCTTTTTGTGGAGAGCACCTATATGCCCGGGTCAGGAGGACTGACCATTACAGGACAGCTGGGTGATGTTATGAAGGAGTCCGCCCGGATATCCCTCAGCCTGATCCGTTCGCGTCTGGCTATGTTCACATCGGGATTCTCCTTCCAGGAACATGATATCCATATCCATGTTCCCTCGGGAGCCGTCCCGAAAGACGGACCGTCGGCAGGAGTAACCCTGATGACATCCCTGGCTTCCCTTATCCTTGGAAAGCCTGTCCGTTCGGACCTTGCCATGACGGGAGAAGTAACCCTGCGGGGAGCCGTAATGCCTGTAGGAGGTGTAAAAGAAAAAGTGATTGCCGCCCATAGAGCCGGCATCAGAACCATCCTTCTACCCAGGGAAAACGAAAAAGATATCAGGGAGCTGCCTGAAGAGGTCCGAAACGATTTAACCATTAACCTGGCCGAGTCAATACAGGATGTTCTGAAAGCAGCCCTTGGTATTGATATCCCGGAAATCCCCGGGATAGAATCACAGCAGTACGGCAGCACCACTGCCGCCGGGGAGATGTAATTGGCAAGGGACACCAGGGAACACATACTTAAAAAAGGCATAGAACTGATAACAGAGAAGGGTTTTCACAACACAGGTATCAGCGAAATCCTCCTTTCCGCATCTGTTCCAAAAGGGTCCTTCTATCATTACTTCGGGAGTAAGAATGAGTTCGGCCGGGAAATAGTAGAAACAGCTTCGGCCGAATTTCTGAATTGTCTGCAGGAGTACTGCAACAGGGATTTGCCGCCTCTGGAAAGGCTTCGCCTCTATATGGAAGACAAGATTGAGCATATGACGCCCTGTCAGTGCAACTGTCTTTTTGGAAAGTTGTCGCAGGAAGTAGGTGAAGAAACGCCGGAGCTGGCGGACAGCCTGCAGGCTGTTTTCAATTCCTGGAACAGGATACTTGCGGATCTGCTGAGAGAAGCCCGGGAAAGGGGAGAACTGAAAAACAGTGAAGATCCTGAAATGCTGGCCCGCTTTATCCTGGCAGGCTGGGAAGGGGCGATATCTCAAAGCCGGGTGAGACGGGATACAACGCCTCTGAGGGAATTCTCAACCCTCCTGTTTTCATTTCTGACAGGATAGATCAGGATTTCTTTCTACCGGTGTCCTCATCCAGTCTGGGACATCCCGGACGGGTGTGGCAACTATCTCTGCTGCAGAATTTCACGTTCCCGCCCTCTATCACCAGGGGCCTCGATTCAACCAGAGCTGTAGCTACTTTTTTATGGGCGGAATCCAGTATGCGGGCAAAGGTTTGGCGGGAAGTACCCATGCTTTCGGCGGCTTTATCCTGATACAGTCCCAGCTTGTCCGCCAGGCGGATGGATTCAAACTCTTCCAGAGTCAGAATGATATTTTCTCTGGCGGTGACGGGAATCCCGGCAGGCTTAAAAACGCAGGCTTCAGGCTTTCGACAGATTGTTTTCTGTGTTGACGGTCGGGGCATAACTATCCTCTCTATTAACTATCCTGATGGTATTTTAAGAAAAAATCAACAACAGATGTGACCTTTATCTTGACAATTATGGGAATATGCTCATAATATTTTCTTATACACTCCGGGAGGAACCCATGAGAATTGCAGTTTCATGCACAGAGGAAAGTACTAAAAAAATGGCAAGTCCCAGTTTTGGCAGAGCTCCTTTTTTTTATCTGGCGGAATCAGAAGAATATACAGGGTATTTTGTACCGAATACGCAAAATAAACAAGCCGTTCAGGGTGCCGGAATCCAGTCTGCCCAGACCATCCTCAGAGAAGAAGCCGAGGTTCTGATTACAGGGCACTGCGGTCCCAAAGCGTTCCGTGTTTTAACGGAAGGGGGAGTCAGGATTTTCCAGGGGGAACCGAAACGAACCGTGGATGAAACCCTGAAAGATTTCTTTGACAATAAACTTGTGGAACTGAAATCTGCGGATGTTGAAGGACACTGGGTATAAAATGAAAATAGCAATAGCATCAGGAAAAGGGGGAACGGGGAAATCCAGCATTTCCACATCCCTGGCCGCCTGCCTTGCAGAAAACGGAACCCCAGTAGCCCTTTTTGACTGTGATGTGGAAGAACCGAACTGCCATCTGCTCCTGAACCGAACAGAAACTGTCAACAGGGATATACCCGTACAGATACCAGCCCTAACCGCTCCCGACAAGTGCACGCAATGCGGCATCTGCGCTACAGTCTGCCGGTTCAATGCCCTGGCTTCCTTTAAAACTAAGCCCCTTTTCTTTCCCGAACTCTGCCACAGCTGCGGCGGTTGCCAGTTAGCCTGCCCTCAGAATGCCATTTCAATGGTTGAGCATATTCCGGCACAGAGCAGAGACAGCATTGAAAATGGTCTGCATCTGATAGAAGGAGTCATGAATATTGGAGAAGCCCAGGCAACCAGAGTGATCAGGGAACTGGTGAAAACACCTGTAAGCGAAGAGGTGCAGATACTGGACTCACCTCCCGGCACATCCTGTTCCTTTATGGCCACTGTCAGCATCTGTGACTTCCTTATCCTTGTAACAGAGCCGACTCCTTTCGGCCTGCACGACCTTAAACTCGCACTCGAAGCCATAGAAACCATGAATATCCCCTACGGAATCATTGAGAACAAGGCGGAAGAAGGTGTCACCCTGATTCAGGATTTCTGCAGAGACGATGGTCACCCCCTCCTGATGTCCATACCCTTTTCCAGGAACGTTGCAGAGAATTATTCCCATGGGAAACTGCCCTACTACAACCAGACAGAGGTTCAGAAGGGATTCGAACAGCTTTTGAATCAGATCAGGAGTGAGTGCGCATGAAAACTTGGACCATATTAAGCGGTAAGGGCGGCGCCGGTAAAACAACCATAACAGCAACCTTTGCCCAGCTGATGAAAGACGGTGTAATGGCCGACTGCGATGTGGATGCGGCCGACCTTGCCCTGATACTCAAAGGGAAAAAGCAGTACGAGGAAAAGTTTTTCAGTGGGAAACTGGCCCGGATAAACCAGGATAAATGTACGTCCTGCGGCAAATGCATGGAACTGTGCCGTTTTGATGCTATCAGTAATGAAAACGGAAACTATACAGTAGCAGAGGACCGCTGTGAAGGTTGCGGAGTCTGCTTTGACCACTGCCCGGAAAAAGCCGTAGAATTTAACGACCACGATTCTGGAATGTGCTATCACTCGGAAACCGAATCAGGCCCCCTGATTCATGCCAGACTTCATCCCGGCGGCGACAATTCCGGAAAACTGGTAACCCGCGTAAAGGAAATGGCCGAAGAAGTGGGAGAAAAACAGGGTCGGAACAGAATACTGATTGACGGACCTCCCGGAATAGGATGCCCCGTTCTGGCCTCTCTGAACCTGTCGGAGCAGGTATTAATTGTAACAGAACCCACCCCATCCGGTCTTCATGACATGAAACGGCTCAGCCAGGTCTTGAAACATTTTAAAATTCCGGGTTCATTATGTGTTAACAAAGCAGATATCAACAGTGAGCTGACAAATGAGATTCGAAGCCTTGCAAATGAACTTGATCTGCGGTGGTTGGGAGAGATACCCTTTGATCCGGCCGTTCCGGCTGCTCTCAGAGAGGGGAAAACTCCTCTGGAAGCTCAAATTGAGCCGGTCCACAAAGCAATACAAAATATTTGGGAGAAATGGAATGAGTACATGTGACCACAACTGCGAAAGCTGTGAAAGCAAAGATAACTGCGATCATAAACTGATCGACAGAATGGATAAGATCAAGAACAAAATTATGGTTCTGTCCGGAAAAGGAGGAGTCGGCAAGAGTTCCGTAGCGGCCTCTCTGGCCCTGAGCCTTGCTTCCCAGGGGAATAAAGTAGGTCTTCTTGACCTGGACTTCCACGGGCCCAGTATCCCCACCCTCTTCGGAGTTCAGGGGATGTCTCTGGTTTCGGACGGAGAGAATATGATTCCCCTGGAAGCAAAAGGAATCAAGCTTCTGTCCGTCGGTTTTCTGCTGGAAAACCAGGACAGTGCCGTTATATGGAGAGGCCCCATGAAAATGGGAGTAATCCAGCAGTTTCTCAGAGATGTGGAATGGGGAGAACTGGACTACCTGATTATGGACTTTCCTCCCGGAACTGGAGATGAAGCCCTTTCTGCCTGCCAGACCGTACCCAATGCAGCAGGGGGAATCATTGTTACAACCCCTCAGGAAGTCTCACTTTCCGACTGCCGGAAAAGCATCGACTTCTGCCGGAAGCTGAACCTTCCGATTCTGGGCGTTATAGAGAACATGAACGGATTTGTCTGTCCCAAGTGCGGCGAGGTAACTCCTATTTTCTCAACCGGCGGTGGAGAGAAAATGGCAAAATCCGATAATCTTCCCTTCCTGGGCAGCCTTCCCCTGGATCCGAACTTTACACGGAAATGTGATGAAGGAAACATAACTGTGGACCTTGATTCCCCTGTTGTTGAGGGAATCAAGGCAGCCGCAATGGAAATACAAAACCATCTATTAGGAGTTTTAAAATGAAAATAGCAATCCCCTGCGCAGATAAAGTGCTTTGTGCCCATTTTGGCCATTGTGAAGCTTTTGCCATTCTTGATGTGGATATGGAATCCGGAAAAATGGGCGAGATCGAATATGTGACTCCTCCTCCCCACGAACCCGGGGTTCTTCCCAAGTGGCTGGGAGAAAAACAGGTAAATCTGATAATCGCCGGCGGTATGGGTCAGAGAGCCCAGCAGCTTTTCGGCAATCAGGGAATTCAGGTTGTTGTCGGAGCAGAAGCCGGTTCTCCCGAGAATGTGGTAACAAGCTACATGGACGGCACCCTGCAGACAGGGAGCAATCTCTGCGATCACTGATTATTGTTTCAGGCTGAGAAAAAACGGATTCGTCTGGGCGGTCCGTTTTTTTTACTCCCGGAGTTAATTTATACTTAAACATATTGACTAATAGTTAAGCATGATTTATAAATACTTATATATGTTTAGCGTGAATAAACAGGATTGAGGGAGAAATGGCAAAATCCAATAGAACAGAATACCGGTTCGGTGAAAAGATCAAGAAAGTCCGGGAGAGTCAGGGGATAACCCTGAAACAGCTGGCCCATCAGATGGATGTAAGTACCAGCCTCATCTCCCAGATTGAGAACAATAAGGTCTCCCCCTCCATCGACACCCTCTTAAATCTGGCGGATATCCTGGATATAGATCCGGAGTATCTGTTCAGGGATTTCCGCAAAAGACGGAAAGTCCGAATTGTCCATCAGGAAGACAGGAACAACCTGGTTCTGGGAGACGTACAGTATGAACTGCTGACTCCGCCCATAGGCGAAGACGAAGAGTATGCCGTAGAAGCCCTGGAACTGGTTGTTCCTCCGGGGAGAAAAAAAGGGAGCGAACAGTTCGGCCATCCCGGAAGGGAGATGGGAGTCATACTGGAAGGAAAAGCGGAACTGCTGTACGGCACGGAAAGCTACCAGCTGACAAAAGGAGACAGCCTCTCTTTCTCCTCCTCGGTTCCCCATACCCTGATCAATACGGGAAAAAAAGACCTGAAAGCCATTTGGATTATTACCCCTCCCCGCCTGTTCTCGGCAGATTGAAGGGGCAGGAATGGATAGGACAGCCCCCGATACAGGGAGGACTGCTTTTATATATCCCACTATACAGAAGGAGTTATTATGGGAAAGACAATAGCTGAAAAGATTTTTGATGCCCATAGGGTGGACAGCCCCGAAGAGGGCGTACACGTACTGAAACTGGACAGGGTTTTCTGTCATGAAATTACAACCCCCATTGCCATCAACGATCTGGTAAGCAGAGGAATGGACAGGGTTTTCGATCCGGATAAAATCAAGGCCGTTATCGACCATGTAACCCCCGCCAAAGACTCCAAGACTGCGGAACAGGGGAAAATCATGAGAGAGTGGGCGGCCAGACAGGGGATCAGGGATTTTTTTGACATTGGTCGTAACGGTGTCTGCCATGCCATATTCCCGGAGAAAGGATTTGTTCACCCCGGTTTTACCGTCATTATGGGAGACTCCCACACCTGTACCCACGGGGCATTCGGCGCCTTTGCCGCTGGTGTTGGAACCACAGACCTTGAAGTAGGCATCCTCAAGGGAGTCTGCAGCTTCCTTACCCCCGAAACAATTAAAATCAATGTAAGCGGTAACTTGAAGGATGGAGTCTACGCCAAGGATGTTATCCTCTCCATCATTGCCAAGCTTGGTGTTAACGGCGCAACCAATAAGGTGATTGAATTTACCGGTCCTGTTATTGATCAGTTTAATATGGACGAAAGAATGACAATCTGTAATATGGCCATTGAAGCGGGAGGAACCTGCGGGATCTGTTACCCCGATCAGACAACCGTCGATTACCTGTGGGAGTTTATCAAAGACGATTACAGCTCCAGAGAAGAAGCTCTGAAAGAGTTTAAAAAATGGCAGTCCGATGGGGATGCGGAATACGCTCAGATTGTTGAGCTTGACGTGAGCGAACTGGAACCTGTCGTAACTTTTGGTTACAAACCCGATCAGGTTAAAACAATTCGCGAGATGGAAGGAACTCCGGTTAACCAGGTGTATATCGGCAGCTGTACCAACGGTCGCATCGAAGACCTCCGGGTAGCCGCAGAAGTCCTGAAAGGTAAAAAGGTATCCGATTCAGTCAGAGTCGTTCTCTCACCGGCGACACCTGATATCTACAAAGCAGCCCTGAAAGAGGGATTGATTGAAATTTTCATGGACGCCGGAGTCTGTTTGACCAACCCGACATGCGGAGCCTGTCTGGGAATGAGTAACGGTGTACTGGCCGAAGGAGAAGCCTGTGCGTCCACTACCAACCGGAACTTTAACGGAAGAATGGGAAAAGGCGGAATGGTCCACCTTATGAGCCCGGCATCCGCCGCCGCAGCAGCTATTACCGGAACCATCACCAATTCATCACTGTACAAGGGGTAAAACATGAGTCAGAAAAAATCATTCAACGGAAAAGTCCTCTTTCTGGACCGATCCGACATTAATACGGACGAGATTATTCCGGCAAAATATCTGACGGAAATAACAAAAGAGGCTTTGAAACCCTATCTGCTGGAAGACCTGAAAATGGACGGATTCAATCCGGCTTCCGATCTGGAAGGCGTTAAGGTTATTATAACCAGGAGCAACTTCGGCTGCGGATCCTCACGTGAGCATGCCCCGTGGGCACTGGAAGTCAATGACATCAATCTGGTAATAGCTGAAAACTTCGCCCGGATTTTCCGCCAGAATATGTATAACTGCGGAATGATGGCTGTGGAACTGCCCGCCGAAGAGATCGATTCCCTCTTCAGGGATTTTGCAGGAGAAGAGGTCGAGCTGACAACAGACCTCGAAGCAGGGAGCTTTTCCCTGAGCAGTAAAAACGGCAAGTCCCGCACCCTGCCTTTCAAGATATCGGGATTCGACAGAACCCTGGTAGACCACGGCGGCTGGGTCGGTTACGCAGACAGCAAATACTGATAAGGAACAGATGAAATAGATGGCAGTGCTTCTTTCGGGAGCACTGTTTTTTTAACACCGGTTCAGGCTTTCCCCTCCGGAAACAGGACAGACACTCTTCCAGCAAAATCAATTTATAACATTTTTGTATGAAATAATTCAAAAAAACTACTAATTGACCAGTTAATCAAAAAAAATGAAGAAAAAGCTTTCAGGATGTCTAACATCTCCCTTACAATGGTTCTTATATTCACTATTCAAAAGGAGGCGTCCATGAGTGATGCTCAACAGCTCAAAGCGGATCTGATTTTTTCACTGGAAGATAAACCCAGCACCGGAAAAGCATTTTTCGCAGCCCTGCAGCACATGATGGCAATTTTTATCGGGATTGTCACACCTGCTATTGTTATCAGCGGAGTCCTGGGATTCAGCACGGAACTATCTGCCTATCTTGTCAGTATGTCCCTGTTTGTTTCCGGTATAGCCACATTTATTCAGTGCCGGAAGATCGGACCTGTCGGTTCGGGACTGCTCAGTATCCAGGGAACCAGTTTCACCTTTCTATCCGTCTGTATCGGTATCGGTTTTGCTGTAAAAGGAGCCGGAGGATCTGAAAAACAGATGCTGGCGGCCATCTTCGGAACCTGTCTGTTGGCTTCACCGGTAGAAATGATCTTCAGCCGTTTCATCCCTCTTCTGAAAAAGATCATTACACCCCTTGTCAGCGGAATTGTTGTTACCCTGATTGGTATGTCACTGATTAAAGTCGGTATTACAGATATCGGTGGCGGAGCGTGGCTGATGGATAACAAACCTGAGTTCTTTGCCAGCCCGACAAATCTGATGCTTGCCGGACTTGTACTGGTTGTAATCATTATTTTTAACAGAAGCCGCAACAAATGGCTCCGAATGGGCGCTATTGTATTTGGTCTGGTTGCCGGTTATATCGTTGCAGCCTTAATGGGGCTGGTAAATTTCGGGAAAATTGCCACCCTGGAACCGATTGCCCTTCCTATCCCCTTTAAATATGGATTCAGCATCAGCTGGCCCCATCTGATCCCCATGGCACTGCTGTTCCTGATAACTACAGTAGAATCCATTGGAGACCTGACAGCCACCTCCATGATTTCCGGAGAACCTGTGGAAGGCGATATATATGTGGAAAGGATATCCGGCGGTGTACTGGGAGACGGTATCAACTCTGCCCTGGCAGCCATATTCAACTCCTTCCCCAACACAACATTCAGTCAGAACAACGGTGTCATTCAAATGACCGGTGTTGCCAGCCGTTATGTTGGATTCTGGATTTCCGGACTTCTGGTCCTCTTCGGACTCTTCCCCGTCATCGGCGGTCTTTTCTCCATCATCCCCAATTCTGTTTTGGGAGGCGCGACCCTGATTATGTTCGGTACAGTAGCCGCTTCAGGAATACGAATCATTTCCTCCAGCATCATTGACCGCAGGGGAGTCATCATAATGGCGCTCTCTTTCGGGATGGGTCTTGGAGTTGTCTTTGTTCCGGAAATCCTGAATCACTTTACCCCCTTCCTTAAGGGTGTATTCGGTTCTGCCATCACAACCGGCGGACTGACAGCAATCTTCCTGAATATTGCTCTTCCAAAAACCTTCAAGGAACAGAAAGTGGAAGAACCCATGAAGGACATGGTTTAATATTATACTCCCTCTCCCGGCCTCCCTTAATCCCTCCAAAGGAGGGAAACCAGATTGACGTCTCCCCTTCGGGGAGATTGAAAGGGGCTGGAGAGGGGATTAAAAAGTGAGGGTTTAACCTGCCTACTCCCTCAGGGAGAAGCTTATTCCTGTATATACTGCCGGGAGACATCCACAAGGGCATTACCGGACAGAAGGTTCCTCCCAATAAGAACGGGATAGGTCATGCTCCGTCTGTCCGCCAGAGAGAATTCCCCTTTCAGTTCCAGCTCACCCAGCACTGTGTCCAGAAGGACGATGTAACGGTTCTGTATTTCTGATCTGTTTCCCTGCCGTACAGCGACAACACGCTCTACCGGGAGCTCCAGAATGATATCCTCTGTATCCAGAGCGTTAGCCATATTAAAACAGACCCAGAGGCTCCCGTCTTTTTCAACTTCTGTGATATCGTAGGCATTCAAAGATGACAGGGCAGCCCCTGTATCCATCCGTGCCCTCATCCAGCGGCCGGGAGGATCAATAAAAACCATTTCCACTTCGCCAAGGATAACTGAAATGCCCCCATCCTCATCAGTTTCAGAGAAGAGAGGCAGGCTGAAAAACAGCAATATACAGAACCACACAGTTTTCATATACATATTATACACCCTGTCAGAATTCCGTAAACTCCTCATCATCCTCATCAGAGTGATAGGAAGGTTCAAGAACATCCCCTGACGTAAGAGCAGGTCCGGATCCCTTACGGCCGGTTCCGACAGGAGGTGTTTTCACCCGGACCGGAGATGGCCTGGAATGATCTTCCAGAGTTCTGACAGGCTTTACGACTTTTTTCTGAGGTGCCGGTCTTTCCCCGATATGAAAGAAGCTCACAAGGTCGTCCAGCTCATCCGATTTATTCTTAAGCTCTTCGGACATGGCCGCTATCTGTTCGCTGGAAGAAGCGTTTGCCTGGATAACCTGATCCATCTGCAGGAGAGCCATATTGATCTGCTCGGCCCCCTTTGCCTGTTCATTGCTGCCTTCCATAATCTCTTCCGCGATTTCAGCCGATTTCTGAATGGCCGGAACCATATTTCGCATCAGCTCCCGGGTTTCGTCTGCTTTCCTGACGCTCTTGCCGGATATCTGCGTAATATCGTTGGCGGCAATCTGACTGTTTTCCGCCAGCTTCCTTACTTCGGAGGCAACAACGGCAAACCCCTTGCCGGCGTCCCCGGCCCGGGCCGCTTCAATAGCCGCATTCAGGGCAAGCAGGTTTGTATTCCGGGCGATTTCCTCAATAATGCCGATCTTCTCGGAGATGGTTTTCATGGAATCAACTGTCTCTTCCACGGCCTGACCGCCCACGCCGGCATCCCTGGCCGCCTGGCTGACTATCGTATTGGACTGACGGGAGTTATCCGTATTCATCTGGATATTGGAGGAAAGCTCCTCCATGGAGGCGGATATTTCCTCCGCACTGGAGGCCTGTTCGCTGGCGCCTGAAGCTACCTGCTGGGATGCGCTGGCCACTTCATTGGCATTCTGTTTTATCAGCTGCGCCGCCTCAACGATTCCCTTGACGATGAATTTCAGCCGTTCTATCATATCGGAGAACGCCTCGGCCAGATCTCCCGTTTCATCATGGGATAAAACCTGCAGTTCTACCGTAAGGTCGCCCTCTGCAATTTTCCGGGCTTCCCCGGCCAGATATTCCACAGGACGGGAAATCCTCTTACCCATAAACCAGGAGAGGATCAGGGAAAGGAGGACCACAAAGATATCCAGACCGACTATAAACAGGACAGTATTGAAGATACGTTTATCCAGGATTATCTGCTCCCTGTTAATCAAAGCATCGATATCATCGATGTAATTCCCGGTCCCGACAATCCAGTCCCAGGAAGCGAAATACTGATTGTAGGATCGTTTGGGGGAGGCCTCCGTTTCTCCCGGCTTGGGATAATAGTAAGTTGTAAAACCAGTACCATCTTTAGCAGCCTTTACTAAATCCCTGATTATATAAGTTCCATAAGCATCCTGCAGATCCCAGCGGTTGGTTCCTTCCAAGTCATTACCCATCATTGCAATTGTTTCACCGTTAGAATCGTAAACAAAAATATAGCCGCTCTCCCCGTAACGCATAGCCCGGATATATTCCCGAGCCTCTTCTTTAGCCGCCGCTTCTCCAATTACATCCTTTCTTACATAGGCATTCTCAATAATAGTAAGAGCCGACTCAACCTGACTTTTTGCCAGACGGTCAAAATCTTCCCGGAGTTTGGTATCCAGAGTATTGATATTTTCATCCCCAAGCTGTTTCAATGCCAGAACAGAAAAAATACCCATGGCAGCTCCTAAAGTGATCAGACAGACAAGGATCATGCTCATAATCTTCAGATGGATCTTCTTCATACATCCCTCCATTATTAATTATTGTTCTTCAAAGAAAACAAAAAGCTCATATTGCCGAAGAACTTTCTACAACTTAACTAATAATTAGATTGTATTTACTTTTAGATCCAAATATCTAATTGTTTTGCACGAACACATTAAAATCCTATAATTGAAACAAATAAGCATCACAAATTCATCAGAATTCCGAAAAATCCTCATCATCAGAATGATCTTCCAAGGTTTTCACAGGCTTTACAGTTCTTTTCTGCAGCGCCGGACTTTCCCCGATATGAAAGAAGCTCACAAGGTCGTCCAGCTCATCCGATTTATTCTTAAGCTCTTCGGACATGGCCGCTATCTGTTCGCTGGAAGAAGCGTTTGCCTGGATAACCTGATCCATCTGCAGGAGAGCCATATTGATCTGCTCGGCCCCCTTTGCCTGTTCATTGCTGCCTTCCATAATCTCTTCCGCGATTTCAGCCGATTTCTGAATGGCCGGAACCATATTTCGCATCAGCTCCCGGGTTTCGTCTGCTTTCCTGACGCTCTTGCCGGATATCTGCGTAATATCGTTGGCGGCAATCTGACTGTTTTCCGCCAGCTTCCTTACTTCGGAGGCAACAACGGCAAACCCCTTGCCGGCGTCCCCGGCCCGGGCCGCTTCAATAGCCGCATTCAGGGCAAGCAGGTTTGTATTCCGGGCGATTTCCTCAATAATGCCGATCTTCTCGGAGATGGTTTTCATGGAATCAACTGTCTCTTCCACGGCCTGACCGCCCACGCCGGCATCCCTGGCCGCCTGGCTGACTATCGTATTGGACTGACGGGAGTTATCCGTATTCATCTGGATATTGGCGGAAAGCTCCTCCATGGAGGCGGATATTTCCTCCGCACTGGAGGCCTGTTCGCTGGCGCCTGAAGCTACCTGCTGGGATGCGCTGGCCACTTCATTGGCATTCTGTTTTATCAGCTGCGCCGCCTCAACGATTCCCTTGACGATGAATTTCAGCCGTTCTATCATATCGGAGAACGCCTCGGCCAGATCTCCCGTTTCATCATGGGATAAAACCTGCAGTTCTACCGTAAGGTCGCCCTCTGCGATTTTCCGGGCCTCCCCGGCCAGATATTCCACAGGACGGGAAATCCTCTTACCCATAAACCAGGAGAGGATCAGGGAAAGGAGGACCACAAAGATATCCAGACCGACTATAAACAGGACAGTATTGAAGATACGGTTATTCAGGATTATCTGCTCCCGGTTAATCAGAGCATCAATATCATCAATGTAATTCCCGGTCCCGACGATCCAGTCCCAGGGGGCAAAGTACCCATTATAGGCTCTTTTGGGAGAGGCGTCCTCTTCTCCCGGTTTGGGATAGTAGTAAGTGGTAAATCCTGTACCATCCTTTGCGGCTTTGATCAGATCCTGTATCAGATAGGTCCCATAGGTATCCTGCAGATCCCAGCGGTTGGTCCCTTCCGCCTCGCCGCCCAGCAAAACTAGAGTATCACCTTCAGAATCATAAACAAAAATATACCCGCTGTCCCCGTAGCGTATGGCACGTATATAATCCATGGCTTCTTCCATGGCTGCCGTTTCGCCAATTCCATCACTTCTGGCGTAAGCCATTTCTATTACGGTAAGAGCCGCCTCAACCTGACTCTGGGCCAAACGGTCAAAGTCCTCCCGGAGTTTGGTATCCAGGGTTTTGATATTCTCATCCCCAAGCTGCCCCAGTGCCAGGACAGAAAAAATCCCCATAATAACTCCTAACGAAATCAGACAGAGAAGTACCAGACCCATAATTCTCAAATGTATTTTTTTCATAGATCCTCCAGTTTTTTATCCGTCACGAGTTTAGAAGTAATAAATTCTCGGCTATCCTGTAAATAAAAGCAAGTTACAGTAATTCAGAGCTATATATAATCCGCTTTTAATTCCGGGATGCCCTGGAGTAAGACCGACAGAATTATTTCACTTGATTAGATAGGCTCTTATCTTAATAGTGATACCAGACCCCACCCGAAGCCTGCACTGACGAAAAAGGTCACTATATAGGGCTCCATATCGGCATCCTTCATGAGATAAAGTCTCTTACAGGTTATGATTTTACTTTCAGAAATTTTGAAATATATAAGGAAATGCTCCATTCCCCCGGCTATGGAGTGGTAGCGGTTCAAACCGGAGAGGATGCCATTCGCAGGTACAGAGAATAATTGGATACAGGAACTCTGTTTGACCTGCTGATTACGGATTTAACCATCCCGGGCGAAACGGGAGGAGCCGATGTGGCGAAAAAAATCCTGACGATCCATCCTGCTGCCAGGATTATCATCTCCAGCGGCTATTCCTCCGATACCACAATGGCGGATTTCAGGGGGCATGGATTCAAAGGGATCATCGCCAAACCGTTCAATCTGAAAGATCTGGCTCATACCGTACAGGAAGCTCTGAAACATTCTGAAAATGCGGATTGACAGCCTGGCCCCTGTCAAGGAAAATAGCAGATATGAAATATACCATTGAGAAATTAATTAACGAAGAACAACTGGCTGAAAAAGTTGAAGAACTGGGAAAGACCATCGAGAAAGAGTATGCTCCGGAAGATGAAATTCTTCTGGTAGGCCTTTTGAGGGGGTCCACAGTGTTCCTCTCCGACCTGGCCCGCCATATAGATCTGGACGCCCGGTTTGATTTTATGGTTGTATCCAGCTATGGAAACTCAATGGACTCGACACGTGATGTTAAAATCAAAAAAGATCTGGAAGAAGAAATTCACGGACGCCATGTCATTATTGTGGAAGATATTATTGATACAGGGTATACCCTGCAGAAGGTAAAGGAAATTCTGGAGCTCCGCAATCCGGCGTCCCTTAAAATATGCACCCTCCTGGACAAGCCGGACCGGCGGGAAGTGGAAGTTCATGTGGATTTTGTGGGATTTACCATTCCCGATGTATTTGTTATCGGATACGGGATAGACTATGCCCAGAAACACCGGAACCTGCCCTATGTGGGAAAGGTTACCATAGAGGAATAAGCTCTTCCTGTAACCGCCGTTTTTGAAATACCTTCCCATTTCCCTTATAATTCAATAGGAGGGAGGGGATATATATCCTCATAGGGAGGTGCAAAATGGCAAAGATAAAAAATAAGATCGCACTCCTCGTTTCCGTATTCCTTATATTCCTTACATTAGTGATCACTGCCCTTTCCATTATGTCCATCAGTCGGATAGGGAATCAGAATCTGACACAACTGGACACGGAGCTGCGAAAAGACTTTGATCGAATGGCCCGTTATCAGGTGGAACAGGCCGTTTCCATGCTGGAAGTGTTTTATAATCAGGCGGAAGGTGCTGATATAACTGCAGTCAAAGAGGAGGCCGCGAAATTTCTGCGGGAACTCAGGTACGGAGAGGATGGTTATTTCTGGGCGGATACCCTGGATGGAACAACCGTTGTATTCATGGGGAATGAACAGGAAGGACAAAACCGCTGGAATGCGGAAGACGCCCTCGGCAACAGGTATATCCAGGATTTCAATAAACTGGGTGCCAGGGGAGGATTCACAAATTACTGGTTTCCCCGGCCTGGAGAACAGGAGGCCTCTCCCAAAAGGTCCTATACGATTTTATACGAACCATTCGGCTGGGTTCTTGGTACAGGTAACTACACAGATGATATAGATAAAATGATACAGACAGAAAGCCTCGCCATCAGGAAAGGAATTCAGAACAGTATCATTATCATGTTAACAGTGAGTACGACTGTTCTGATATTAGCCATTCTGATTGCCCTTTATATGGGACAGAAAATTGCGGTCCCCATAACCCGGATTACCAGGGATGCCAAGAAGGTTGCCGAGGGGGATCTCGACATCAAACTGGTCAGGCAGACAGGCGACGAAACCGGCCTGCTGGCGGAATCCTTCAATCAAATGATTGAACAGCTTCAGGAGGTTGTCCTGTCGGTTCAGCACTCTGCCGATCTGATTTCCAACAATTCCGGGGAAATTACAAAATCCTCCCAGGCCGTTGCGACAGGCGCCAATGCTCAGGCTTCGGGAGCCGAAGAGATATCTGCCTCGATGCAGCAGCTTGTATCCAATATACAGATGAACGCCGAGAATGCCCGGAAATCCAACACTATGACAAAAGATGCGGCAGATAATGCGGTTATCGGAGGAAAATCGGTACAGGAAACCGTAACGGCCATGCAGTCGATAACAGAAAAAATATACATAATCGAGGAGATTGCCCGGAACACAAATCTTCTGGCTCTGAATGCGGCGATAGAAGCGGCGCGGGCCGGAGAGACAGGGAAAGGGTTTGCTGTAGTTGCTTCGGAAGTAAGGAAACTGGCGGAAAGAAGCCAGGAAGCGGCCAGAGAGATAACGGAGATAGCCCGGAGCAGCCTTTCTACCGCCGAGGAATCCGGAGAATTGATCAATACGATGGTACCGAAAATCCAGGGCAGCTCCGATATGATTGAAGAGATTTATTCTTCAAGCGAAGAGCAGTATAAAGGAGCGGAACAGGTAAATGCAGCCCTCCTGCAAATGGACTCCGTAATTCAGACCAACGCCTCTTCCAGCGATAAAATTGCAGAGATGTCCCGGGAGCTGCTTGAACAGTCCAAAGCCCTCTATGATGCCATCAACTACTTCCATATGGGAGAGACCGAGGAATCCGAATAATCTCTTATACTCTTATATAAGAATCCCCGTCCCGGGGGAAGGAGTATTCCTGTTAGGCAGGGTCGTCGCTTTCAGCAATATTATAATTTAATTATAACAAAGCAGGCTCCGGGAGATATTCCCCTTTTTCCGAATAAAAAAGTAACAGAATTCTTCCCCTCTTTTGTTCAAATAGTATAAATCGAGAACACATGAGGTGAAGCAAATGGGAAAAAAACACCTGGTCCTGACCCTTTTAACTACAGCTCTGGCATTTAATCTGTCCGCCCATGTGGAAACACGTCTGGCGGGAGAACAGACATGGGAGTGGAATTCCGGAAAATCACATATCAGGGATATCGAAGAAGAGGATCTGAGCCTGGGAGGCATACAGTTAGAAATTTTAGGGCAGAATCTCGGCTATGGATTCGATGCGCTTGTGGATTTCCGGCAGGATCCGCTGGAACGATGGTATTTTGACTGGCAGGGGCAGCTGTTTTTACGGTATCATCTATTCGGGACAGACGGGTTTCTGGACCCCTTTTTTGAAGCCGGTTACGGAAATGCCGGATCAGTTCTTCTGGAAGAGGAAGAGGATAAAGAGTTGAAGCTTTCCCTCTACCCATCCTTCAGCGCCGGATTGAATCTGTTATTTCATGAAGGGTTGTTCGTCGGGAGCCGGTTGAGCTACCGCCCTATCAATAAAGGGATACCCGCAGCCGATATAGAAACTGTTGCCCTGCAAAGATACCAGGCCTCCCTCTATTTGGGGATATCCCTGGGAGATTGTCATAATAAGAGAAGAGATGATTATTTTGACCGGTACTTTGAGCGGTATTAGGAGGCGGAAAACTGGCTGTTGATATTGAAGATTTATATACGAAATACGGCCCGATGGTACTCAGGAGATGCAGACAACTCCTGAAGGATGAGGAGCGGTCTCTGGATGCCATGCAGGATGTATTTGTGAAGGTTCTGGATAAAAAACACAGTATAACCGCGGCCTACCCGTCCAGCCTTCTCTACACTATTGCGACTAACCACTGCCTGAATGTGATCAGGAAAGAGAAGAGGATAAACTCTGACAATGAAATTCTGGACAGAATAGTCAGTACGGAAGTTCTGGAAGACCAGGCTGTAAACCGCCTGTTTCTTGATCAGCTCTTCAGCGAACAGAAACCTTCCACCAGAACTATTGCGGTCCTTCACTATATGGACGGCCTGACCCTGGAAGAGACCGCTGAAATGAGCGGAATGTCCGTATCAGGGGTCAGAAGAAGACTGCGGAAGCTCCGGGAAGCCGGACTCTGCCTTGAAGGGAGTGCCCTATGAAAAAAAATAATACCATAAAAGCAGAACTATACCATCTGGGAGAACTGCCGCCCGCCTGGGAGAAAGATCTGGAACTGGAATCCCTGCAGGCAGATCTTGAAAAGCTGGACGATTCTGACAGGGCCATACTGGAAAAATACAAACCGGCGGATATGGCCCGACAGATCCGGAACAGGATGGAAAGCAATCCCCGAAAAGAGAGTCATGAAATTCCCTTCAGGAAACCAGCCGCCAGAAGCAGAATGACGATACTTATACCGGCGGCAGCCATGATCCTGTTCGGACTCCTCCTGCCGACCATGATTCTAAGAAACAACAGTGTGGGAGAGGGTCAGGAAATCACAAGGGTAAAAGGAGTGGAGGATCCTCAGCTGAAAGTCTACAGAAAGCTTGAAACGGAATCGGAAAAGCTGACAGAAAACAGCGTTGCTTCCGAGTCGGATCTGATTCAATTGGGATACAGAGTCAGCAGCAGGCTTTACGGCATCATCATATCCATTGACGGAAAAGGTGTTGTTACCCGTCACTTTCCGGAAGAGGAGAATACGGCTGTACTGCTGAAGACAGGGGGAGAACAGCTGTTGCCCTTCTCCTACGAACTGGATGATGCACCCGGTTTTGAAACATTTTATCTGATAACCTCGGAAGAACCCTTTTCTGCAGAGAGAATAGTCGATACTGTAGCAGGGGCTGCCCGGAGAAACGAAATACTCCTGAATATCCCCGAAATTCTTGAGAAGAATAATAGTACTGAAGAACTCGGCAGTAAAATTCTGCAAACGGCAGTACCTGTTAAAAAAGAGGATTAAAACTGTGAAAAAAGGAATCATTCTTCTGATACTTCTATCCGCGGCCCTGAGCACTGTTAGTGCGGATGTTATGGAAGTTCGGCGGTTCGGCCTGTTTATTGGAGCAAATAACGGAGGAGATACCCGGCAGAAGCTGCTTTACGCGGGCGATGATGCCACAGCTATGTCCAACACAATGCGGGATATTGGTGGTATTGATCCTCCCGATAACATACTCCTTATTGATCCTGATTCAAATGAAATCCTTGAAAAGCTGCGGGAGATGAGCCGGGAAATAAACCGTGTAGAGACCCTGGTCCGGAGAACAGAGGTAATGTTTTACTACTCGGGGCATTCCGATGAAAACGGGATTCTCCTGTCTGACAATCAGATCCGGTACAAAACCATTCGGGATATGCTGGAAGCAAGCGGAGCAGATGTGGTAATTGCTGTTCTGGACTCCTGCTCATCCGGAGCCTTTACCAGAACCAAGGGCGGTCAGAGGCGATCCCCTTTTCTTATTGATGAATCCTCGACTATGGAGGGGCATGCCTTTCTGACATCCAGCTCGGAAACGGAACTATCCCAGGAGTCGGACCGGATTGGCGCATCATTCTTTACCCATTACCTGATTACAGGGTTGAGGGGCGCCGCAGACAACACAAGGGATGGACGGGTTACACTGAATGAAGTGTATCAGCATACCTACCAGGAGACTCTTTCCAAAACAGAATCCACCATCGGCGGTCCCCAGCACCCGGCCTACGAAATCCAGCTGACCGGAACGGGAGACCTTGTTCTGACAGATTTGACTGTCCCCACATCCGCTCTTCAACTCTCGGGAGAACTGGCCGGACGATTCTCTGTCCGGAACAGACAGGATCGCCTTGTAGCTGAATTTACAAAACCCGAAGGAGATACACTTAAACTGGCCCTTCCCTCCGGCGCCTATACAATCCGTCTGGATGACGACCTGGAAACCTATGGGAATTCGGATGATGTCAAAACAGCACGGATAGAATTGAGCCGTAATGCCCAGCTTTACCTGACAAAAAGGGACTTCAGTTCCAACGGTCTGGAGTTTACCCGCTTCCGCGGTAATCTGAAACAGGGAGACAAAGATGAAAAATATGTTTTCGCCCTTTTACCGGGATTAAACTACCCGTCCCTCAATGCAGATGATCTGGTCCGGATTCAGGCGGGGCTGCTGGGTTCCATTGCTCCACAGCTATCGGGGATTCAGGCCTCCTGGATTTTTAATATAACGGGACAGGAAAGCGAAGGAATACAGGCCAGTGAAATATTCAATCTGGCAGAGGATGATTTTCAGGGCATACAGGCATCGGGAGTTTTCAATATAACGGAAGGTCAGATGGAGGGGCTCCAGGCTTCCGGAGTTTTCAATATATCAGACAGCAGTATGTCGGGGATTCAATCATCCGGGGTATTCAATATTGCGGGAGACTATTTCTCCGGCGTCCAGACAGCCGGGCTCTTCAATATCGTGGACAGACCGGCCACAGGGATACAGGCGGCCGGGTTATTCAATATCGCAGGAGAATTGAAAGGGATTCAGGCAGCCAGCCTGTTCAACTATGGATCCTATATGCACGGATTACAGGCGTCACTGCTGAATGTCACAGGAACCATGCGGGGGCTGCAGATAGGCTTGCTGAATATAAACCGGGAAGTATACGGACTGCCGATAGGATTTGTCAGCTTGTCCCGGAATGGGATTGTGGATACAGGCGTATGGTATGAGTACGAAGACGATCACAGGGTCTATACCTCCTTTCAGTCGGGAACCAATTATTTCTATACACTTTACTATTTCGGAAACAAACAAAAGGACTATCTGGAAAGTCAGGAAGATATGGTCTGGGGATTCCACCTGGGGAGCCGGATCAGCTTCGGCCCTTTTGATATAGACCTGGACGGCGGAGCCAAACAGTGTTACAAGGATCTGAGTGAGGATCATAATTTTTCAGTCCCCTCGGCGAGGGTTATTATTGCTTTAAAAGGTTTTGGTCTTTTCTGGGGAGTGACTATGGATATTCAGTATCCCGGAGCAACATCCGCCCTCTACACGGGAGAAAAATTCAGTTTTCTGGGAAACAGGGATTACCCGGCTTACTACCGATATGTATTCGGCTTCAGGATTTAGTCCTTCGACTACGCTCAGGACACTGAAGAAGTAATATTTAATTTCTTTTCTCCGGACCCTTCTCAGGAGGAGTATTATTTCCAGTTACATCTCCCCTGAGGAGTGCCTGGAAATGAACATTTCAGAACAATCACAATAATACTAATCAACAAGGGGAAACGCCATTTTCACAATACACCCCATTTTATCTTTTCTGTTATTTATTGAAATTGTCCCCTGATACTTTTTGATAATCCCGTAAACAAGGGACAGACCTAATCCGGTATTTATGCCATTATAGGATTTTGTTGAGTAGAATGGGGTAAAATAGTCTTTACTGATGTCTATACCCGCTCCAGTATCTTCTATCTGTATTTCCAGAAAGTTCTCATTATTCACAGATATTCTCTCAATTGTAATGTCAATATCGCCATCTTTCTGAATTGACTCGAAACTGTTCTTGATTATATTCAGCAAAGCCTGCTTGAATTCGTTTTCATTAATATAAACGACATTGTTCTTATTAAGCTCAGTCAGATTGATGCTGATATTCTTCAGTTTCGCATTAACCCTCAGCAGATCTATCATTTCCTTTACCAGATCATTGATGCTGGCATTTTCCGGAGCGACCTTTTCCAGATTGGAAAAATTCTGGAGATTACTTACTATTTTATTAATATATCTAACCTGCTTTGATAATTGATCAACAATTTTTATGAGATCAGGTTCATTGTATCTGAATCTGATGTTTGTAAGGTAATTACTGATTATCTCAAGGGGATTATTTATCTCGTGAGCAACCCCGGCAGAGAGCAGGCCGACAGACGACAATTTCTCCGATAGATGATTGTTCTGCTGCAGGGAATCGTATTCTGTAATATCATAAAATATCAGCATTGATCCGATCTTGTTATTACCGTCATAAATCGGAGAGTAGTGTACGTTGTAAATGCCTTTCGTATCATTGATATTCAGTGATAAATGATAAATTGTATTTTCATCGTTTTCTGACAGCTGATCCAGTATTATGTTTTTTGTAGTAATAATTGTTTTGTCAAAGATACACTCTCCCGGTTTCTCAATGTAATCGCCTATATCGATATGAAAACTATCAATGAAATATTTGTTAGCGAGCTTCAATATTCCATTATTGTTAAGAATGATTAAATTAACCGGAAGATTTTCGAGTATGGCTTCATTGTATTTTATCAAATGATAGAAAGAGTCAGAGGAAGTCTGAATCACAGGCGTTTCCGATAACTGGGTATAAGCCATTCTGATTATCTGCATTCTGCCGATGCTTTGAACTGACTCCGTAAGGATATTCGTCCCATATCGTATTATTGATACTCTATCAGATATATCGAATGCCCAGTCGATTTTATGAGTCATGAGAATGATACAGCAACCGCCATCTCTTAATTTCCTTAGAATGCTTTTCAACTTGGAATAATACTCAACGGACAACTTATCCAGAGATTCATCCAGAATCAGGACCCTTGGATTATTTTTAATTTTTGCCAGTATGGAAACAAGGGCCCGCTCGGATAAAGTCAGGTTTTTAGTCACTTTATCAACATCAAGATCGAAACCGAACCCCTTCAGATATGTATCTGCTGTTTCATGGAGTCTTCTTTTCAGGGAAAGAGAAAAAAACGGTGACGTGTTATCACAGAAAAAGAGATTTTCCGCAACCGTAAAATATGGATTCAGCATTAATTGCTGATGAACAAATTGAATACCGGTCTGTTGTGCAACTTTCGTCTTAATAAAGCTATAATCCGTATTATCAACTGAGACGGTACCGGATTCCGGTCTTACCAATCCGCACAGAATCAGGCCGATACTGGATTTCCCGGCACCGTGTTCCCCGATCAGAGCATGTATGCTGCTGCTTGTAAAACTGATATTTATATCATTTAGAGCTCTGACTTTATTAAAATTAAGCCGTACGTTTTTTATATCGACAATTTTATCAGACATCCTACAATATTCCGTATTTTTTCAATTTGAGATAAAGAGTATTACGGCTCATCTGTAAATATTTGGCTGTTTCCGATTTGTTATTACCGGTTTTCAATAAAACTTTCCTGATCAGTTCTTTTTCTCTCTGCTGAACAATACTCAATGAATCATTATCATTTGATCCGCTTATTTCAAAACTCGGGGGCAGATCCTCCATTCTGATTTCATTGTTCTGGGAAATCGTTGCCGCATATAAAAGAGCATTCTTAAGCTCGCGTATGTTACCAGGCCAGTGATAGTTCATAAATACATGTTTGACCTGATCAGATAGAGATTTCCTGGGGTTTTTTGCATTGACGCTTATTTCATTTAGCAGAACATCTGTCAGTGCATCGAAATCTTCCCTGCGATTCCTTAAGGGCGGGATTTTCAGCAGACCGCCGTTCAACCGGTAAAACAGATCTTCCCGGAAAGAGCCTTCCTCAACCATATCCGACAGGTTTTTATTGGTAGATGCTATAAATCTGACATCAATTTTTCTGACTTCCTTTCCGCCGATTCGTCTCACTTCCTGATTTTGAATCACTCTCAGGATCTTGGCCTGAAGAGTTGTGGGCATATCTCCAATCTCATCCAGAAGCAGCGTGCCATTGTTCGCCTGTTCAAACACACCGAGATACTCGGAGGAAGCCCCTGTATAGGCGCCTTTTTCATGCCCGAATAATTCATTGTCCAGAAGACTCTCCGGAAAGGCTGCACAATTAATTTTTATAAAATTTTCGGAAACCCTATTCGAATTCCTGTAAATGTAATCCGCCAGCAATTCTTTGCCGGTTCCATTTTCACCTATGATCAGGATTGAGATGTCTGATTCTGCCAGTTTTCTGGCCCGATTTAATAGACTGCTGAACTCTGCATTTTCGCTGCTTAATATATTGCATTCTTTTTTCAGCCTGTCTTTTAGTTTTTCATTTTCTTTTTTAACTCTTAAATTTTCAGTTGCCGTATCGATTCTTGTACACAGGGTATTGAAATCTATGGGTTTTTTTACAAAATCGAAAGCTCCCAGCTTCATTGCATTGACTGCCGCTTCAATCGTTGCATACCCGGTTATCATAATCACGGGAATAGGGGGATATTCCTTTTTTATTTTTTCAAGAGTTTCGACTCCGTTCTCGTTCCCTAATCGTACATCAAGCAAAATAATATTAATATCTTCTTTTTTCAGGACAGAAAAAGCATCTTTTGTATTTTTGGCATAAAACAGATAATGCCCGACAAAAGAAAAGTTATCTTTCAGTACCTTATATAACTGTTGATTGTCATCTATGAATAAAATATCCAAATTCAAGTCTCCTGTAAGCCAAAGCACAGTGTTATATGATTTAGTACAACCTGAACAGACACTGTCCTAATTTAGGACAATGATAATACAACAATTATAAACCCGCAACGATAAAAATCTGTTTAACTTACTGCTATATTAGCATTAATAAGAATCACCCTGATCCTGGTATGGTAATTGCATTGAATTATAACCAGAACGTATAATCATAACAAAGGAGAGAAAATGAAAAAACTGTTATCCCTATTATTAATCAGCTGTCTGGGATTCGCTTCTGTTTTTGCCTCCGGGGCAAATGATGCTCAGGCCGATTCCGGGGAAAAGAGTATCGGTGATCTGAAGATAGTACTGATTCTTCCGGGACCGATTAATGATCAGTCATGGAATGCGACAAACTATGCCGGTCTTGTCGCATGTAATGAACAGCTTGGAACGAAAATGGAATATGTTGAGAATGTTCAGGCATCGGATTATGAATCGACATTCAGAAATTACAGCGAAAGAGGCTATAACCTGATTATGGCAGCGGGAACGCAATTTGATGATGCTGCCAATAAAGTAGCCGCTGACTATTCTGATACAACATTCTGCGTTGTTAATGGATTCAGAGCAGATTATCCCAATGTATCTCCTATTTTCCCCAAGGAATTCGAAGCGAGCTATATCGCCTCGTTAATTGCGGGAGAGGTGACAGAAAACGGAAAGTTTGCCACTATCGGCGGTTTTCCGAATGAGGCGATGGAAAAGCTTCTGGATGTTTATGAAAAAGTTTCCGTCAGTATAGCAAAAGAAAGAGGGATCTCCGGTTCCAGTGCTAACAGATCGTATGCCAATAGCTGGGATGATATTGCCCTCGGAAAACAGATGGCTGAAACAATGATTGACAATGGTGCAGATACACTGTTTGTATACGCCAATCAGGTAGGGTTAGGAGCTATTCAGGCCGCAAAAGAGAAAGGCAAGAAATTTGTCGGATTTTCCAGTAATCAAAATGAAATCGCCCCGGGAACAGTAGTTGCCTCGGTCATTTTTGATTTTCAGATTTTCTACACGTGGGCTGTCGAAAAATACTACAACGGAACTCTGACAGGCGGAAAAGTACATGAAGCCGGAATCAGGGAAGGGATCTTCAGACCCGTTTACCCGAGCGCATTTTCAGAGGATATAAAATCAAAAGTTGAAGCCGGTATGACAAAGGCAATCAACGGAGAAGTTGATTTCCAGTCAATGTTCAAGTAATGGCAGATAACACAATTCCCTGATATTGATCAGGGTATTGTGTCTTTTATCGGGTAGACGCAAACCACAGGCAGCAGGATTACAAATAATTAATACATTTCATTCTATGTGGAAAAATCAGAGCATAAATTGAAGGATTTGCCGGAAATTATCAGTAATTCCTCTAGGAACAGCATTATGAATAAACCTTTTTTTGAACTGAAAAATATATCAAAATATTTTGCCAAAGTAATTGCAAACAAGGATGTTTCCTTATCCATTAATCGAGGCGAAGTCCTGGCTCTCCTGGGAGAAAACGGGGCAGGAAAGAGTACATGCATGAAAATCCTTTACGGGCTTTATCAGGCTGACGAAGGAGAGATTTTCAAAGAAGGTGAAAGGATAATAATCAAATCACCCAAAGATGCAATGCAGCATAGGATTTCCATGATTCAGCAGCATTTCTCTCTCGTTTCAGCGCATACCGTTACGGAGAATATTATCCTCGGAAATGTAAAAGGGAAAATAAACTGGATTGAGGAAGAAAGAAAGATTCAGAAATTGGCTGATCAGTACGGATTTGCTGTTGACTCCCGGAAAAAGATAAAAGATCTGACTGTAGGAGAGCAGCAGAAAGTTGAAATATTAAAGGCATTATACTTGGACGCGAATTTGCTGATAATGGATGAGCCCACAGCAGTGTTAACTCCTCAGGAGATAGATATATTAATGGATTTCGTTAAGGGTTACTCCAAACGGGGCAATGCCGTTATTTTCATAACCCATAAGCTTAAGGAAGTAATGAGTGTAGCAAACAGAATTATTGTAATGAGATCCGGAATGATACATGGGAATGTATTAAAAGAGCAGACAAATGAAATTGAATTATCAAAAATGATGATTGAACATACAATTAAAGAATTAGAGAAAGTCAACGATGATAATGATGTGAAAGATGTCAGCCTTTCCGTCAGGAATTTAACCGTTAGGCAGAAGAACGAGATCCCCCTGTTAAATGATGTATCTTTTAATATTCACAGGGGTGAAATCTTCGGTATTGCCGGAGTTTCAGGCAATGGACAACAGGAACTCTGCATGGCAATCTGCGGAGCCGTAAAACCGGTTGGTGGATCAATCATCCTTGAAAATGAGGACATAACCGACTTTTCGATCAGGAAGAGAATCTCTATGGGAATGGGATATGTCCCGTCGGACAGACATCGGTATGGAATGCTTATGGACATGAGCCTGTCCGAAAACATCCTGCTTAAAACCAGTTATTCCAAAAAGTGGAAAAAGAATGGATTGATTGATAAAAAGAAACTGACCGATACTACAAATCAGATATTAGAGAAATTCAATGTGAAAGCTCCGGGACATTACTCCCTGGCAAAAGAATTGTCCGGTGGAAATCAGCAGAAGGTCATTGTCGGCAGAGAAGTCGAATTCTGCGGAGATTTCATTATATTCGATCAGCCTACCAGAGGTTTGGATTTAGGCGCAATCAACAATGTCCACTCGGCCATATTAAAAGAGAAGCAGAAAAACAAGGCTGTTATGCTGATCTCGACAGAGTTGTCTGAAATTTTTGCCTTATCCGACAGGGTTGCTGTTTTCTATAAGGGCGAAATACAGGGTATATATAAAACATCCGAACTCAGCAGTGAAAAAATCGGGTTGCTTATGGCTGGATATAAGCATCAGGAGGCAATCTAATGGATAAAAAAAACCGGGATATTCTTATTACCAGCTTCCTGGCAATTCTGTTGGGACTGATTCTCAGCGGTATTATGGTTCTTTTTCTGAAAAAGAATCCCATATATGTTTTCAGCATTCTCTTCTCATCCATGTTTCGGGATGGCTATACAATCGGAGAAATCTTTGTAAAGGCGACACCCCTGATTTTTACGGCGCTGGCTTTTGCTTTTACGTTTAAAGCGAATCTTTTCAATATTGGAGCCCAGGGGCAATTCTATATGGGATCGATAACGGCTGTGACTGTATCGTTATTTATACCGTCTCCCCTTGCCATTCCACTGGCTATTTTCTTCTCTTTTCTGATCAGCGGGATATGGGGAGGCTTTATTGGATTCTTTAAAGCCAGATTCAAAGCGAATGAATTTCTCATCAGTATGATGAGCACTTATGTCGCCCTGAATTTTATGAACTATTTACTGAGAACAGTCCTGATGGAAAGCAAAGGCGAATACCCTCAAACCGATTCGCTGGTAAAAAGTACCTGGCTATTTAAAATTGTTCCGCATACAAGACTTCACTTCGGTTTTGTTCTGGCGATTCTTGCTGCAGTAATTGTCTGGCTCATACTCTACAGAACGACTTTGGGATTCAGGATCAGAGCTGTGGGACAAAACCAGGAAGCTGCAAGGATGAGCGGCGTCAATCCTGAAAGGATTTATATTTTCACCTTTTTTGTCAGCGGAGGACTGGCGGGTCTTGCCGGAGTCACAGAGGTCAATGGGGTTCAGCATATGCTGCTTCAGGGTTTTAACCCTTCAATTGGAGCCCTTGGCATAGGAATCGCTATTTTAGCCAATGCCAATCCCATAGGGATCATCTTCGCTTCAATCCTGTTCGGAGCCTTGCATGTAGGAGGTACTATCATGGGCCAGCTGTCAGGAGTGCCTTCCAGTATTATAAATTTAATGGAAGGGTTTGTTATGGTATTTGTCATCATCTCTTATTTTGTGCGGAAGAGATGGGAGTTGAACAGAGAAAAAAAACTTCTTAAGGAAGGGATCTACTGATGATTGTGAGTTTATTATCCAGAGCAATGATGATGAGTACGCCGTTATTATTCGGATCCTTATCGGAAGTCTTTTCCGAAAGAACCGGCGTGATGGTTACTGCAATCGAGGGGATCTTCCTGATGGGAGCCTGGGCGGGCTTTACTGCAACTTATTTAACCGGGAGTTTAGGCCTGGGAATACTTTTTTCAGCACTTTCCGGTTTATTAGTGGCCATCCTCTATGCCTTTATTGTTGTAACTTTGAAACAGCATCAAATCGTAACAGGAACAGCTATAAATATTCTGATCGTCGGTCTATGTTCATTTCTGCAGAGAGTGGTTTTCGGGGTTCCTCTATCGCCATTAACTGTCGAACCCTTAAAAAAACATGCAATCCCGCTGCTTTCAGAAATACCTCTATTAGGTCCGATATTCTTCAATCAGAATATATTAACATATTCAATCTATGCACTTGTTCCCCTGGGATTTTTTATTCTCTATAAAACATCTCTCGGACTGGTAATCCGGTCTACAGGTGAAAATCCGGAAGCCGTCGATGTATCGGGCATTAATGTATCAAAAGTCAGATTCTACACTGTTGCCGTTTCCGGCATAATGTGCGGTATTGCAGGAGCTTTCTACTCTATAGGCTATCTGGGAATGTTTACCACAAATATGATCGGCGGGAGAGGCTGGATCGCCTTTGCAATCTGCTTTCTGGGGAACTGGAATCCGGTAGGAGCCTTCATTGGAACGGTTATCTTTGGATTAGCCGAAGCATTTGCCATTTTAATGCAATCGAATTCAGCGACTATGCTGCCCAACGAACTGTTTATATCATTGCCGTATATACTGACGATAATACTGACAATAAGCAGGAAATCATTTAATGTTCCTTCCAGACTGGGAACGGCTTATATGAAAGAGAATTAACAGGAAACATCCCGGGCCTGGAATATTGTGATTTCACCAGACCCGGGTTTTTAACGCCGCAGGTTATTCAGCCTCTTCTGGGCTTCATCCAGGTAGGCAAGATCAACAGCTCCCTGTTTCAGGACAAGTTCCTGGAAAGCGTCGTCATAGACCTGTTTCACCTCACCCCAGGAAACATAGTCACTTCCGGGAACGCCGGAAACTATCCCGGTTTTCAGCACTTCGATTCCTTTGGCAATTATTTCGTCTTCTACAGAATCACCGAGTTTCTCCAGAGATTCGTTTATGGGAGGAATAAACCCTCCCGTTCCTTTGGAAATGACAACGGCCCGTTCGGGCTGGGTCATGAATTCAATAAATTTAATTGCCAGGTCCTTATGGGGAGCGCCGTTCATAACAGCAAATCCACTGGCGCCGGCAATTGTCCCGATCCCTTTAGGACCTCTGGGAGCCGGAGCCAGAATAAAATCATCCGGAGCCTCCCGGTAAACCTCTCCCACCC
This sequence comes from Oceanispirochaeta sp., assembly GCA_963663385.2. GTDB lineage: Bacteria > Spirochaetota > Spirochaetia > DSM-2461 > DSM-2461 > Oceanispirochaeta. Next base: position 189,503 of record CAXXXD010000001.1, read on the forward strand.
GGACCATATGGGCAACAGTCATCCAGATATCGCCGTTTCTCAGGGGGGGAGTCATATTGTCAAACTCATTGATTTTCGGGCTGTAGGCATCCCTCATCCGGACCATCTGCTCCCATCCCTTAACGGCTTCTGAAGAGTTTATGACTGGAAAATCCCCGCCATAGGACAGAAAAACGCCGCCGTACATATATATCAGGGATTTCTGTGGAACGCCGGTTACACCGGCTTTGCCCTCCCCTTCTCCCCGGGAAACATTAATCGCCCACTGAACATAGTCCTCCCAGGAGAGATTCTGGGGATCCGCACCCTCCGGTTTGTAAGGAAGGGCTTTTTTATTAATCAGCGTCAGATACACATCGCCCCCGATAGGAGCAAAATATGTTTTCCCTCCCGAAGAGATCCTGAAACAGAACGCATTGGAAAAGGTACGGTCCGTCCACTCGTCAACCGGGAGAGGTATAACATACTCACTGCGGATCCAGTCAGACATGATCCCGTCGTGTACAATAACAACGTCTGTTGTCACCTTACCGGACTCCTTCTGGAACTGCGCTTTTTTCAAAAGGGAGTCATCATCCATAGTCTCGAACTTAACAAGACAGTTATTGGCTTTCTCGAATTCCGGAAAAATCTCCTCCAGAAGGAATTTCTGTTCCTCGGGAGGACTGTAGAGTCTGGATTCCACAATCAGTTCGACAGGATCCGGTTTACCCTCGGTTTTTACTTTTTTCTGACAGGAGATCATAGCAATTACGGGTATTGATACCAGTGCAATTATTAAAAATCGATTCTTCATTTCTCAAGGGCTCCCTCTAATCAGTAAAGAGTAAACTGAGTCAGTATAACTCATATATTATATACATAGACTTTTCACGGTTAAATAGAAATTTTAATTCAAATTGATCAGTTTTACCGCTTTATGAAGTTAAATTCACAAGAATTCCATAATTCTTTTGACTAACCGGTCGGCTCCGTCAAAGGGTCCTGAGTAGTTTCGGTTTGTATCAAGACGCCATTTCTGATTCTCAGCAGCCCTCTTCTGAGGCAGGTAGATAGTCGGAAGATTATAAAACCGGGTTTCATAGAAGAAGTTGTAGCCGCAGGCTCCGATAGCCAGATCCACGCCGGAAAGGTAGTGGGACAAAGGGAATATGCGATCCGCCCGTTCATCCAGATTGCTCAATTGAACGAGGTGATACTCATTTGAATCGATATCAGCATCTGCCATTATTGTTTCCAGCTCCCCGGGCATCCCGTTATGGGCGGCCAGGGCCAGTTTCTTCCCGGCAGGGACCTCCAATGCATCCCGGATTATACCGGGCGGTTGTATATCCTCTTTTGTAACACCGATTACCGGTGGAACAGAGAGGGCATCCTCCAACTCGAATCCAGGTTCCATATTGAAGACAAGATCATATTCTTCAGGATCAAACTTCAGAACAGTGCCATCCTTCAACGGCGGGGTTTGAAGCCAGATCGGCTCTATCTGACGGAAGAAAATAGCTTTTTTAGCCTTAAAATCCTGCAGGATGGGAATAAGGGGCAGCCAGAGATGATCCGAGAGTATGACATCCGGCTCCAGCTGTTTCAGATACTGATAGAGCATGGTTTGCCGGTCATGCCGAAAGTAGAGACGGGGTTCCAGATCCATCCGGATGATTTCGAGGGTCTCATCGTCCAGAGGGACGAAGAGATCCGAATCGGTTAGGAGAGAGAACTGCAGGTCATCGCCGCAGGCTCTTCTACACGCCTGCCAGAGAGCCAGGCCGCCGAAGAGGTGGCCAGCTCCTTTACCGAAGTGGAGGGAGATTATGTTCAACCGAAATCAGGCTCCCTCATTGTAAGAATAACGAAACATCTCCGAAGGACTGGAATTCGAATAGAAGCTGTATATATCAGCATTTGTATCTTCCGGACTATCCAGTCTGAACAGTCTCGTTTCAGTTAAATCCTCTACACAGTAAAAATAATATTTATTGTCAGGGAGCACTCCCATTGGATAAAAATAACGATATTTACCCTCTTCCGGTTCCTCAAAAGGAGATCCATAATGCTGCCAGGTACCATCTGACCGGGAAAAGTACCGGACACTACCATACGCAGAAGTAGAATGATCTTCATAGACATTCAGACTAACATATATTGAATTCCATTTATGCATCCCCATAAGGTAATTATAATCAACATAGGAAGACAAGGAACCAGAAAGACCAATAAAATCATTAATATCTGAGGGTAATTCAGCAGAAAGAGACCATGAATTGTCTGAACTAAGATTCCATATTTTCTGTAGTACTTTATCAGCATCATCACCATTCCGACGATCCAGCCCCATAATAAACAAATCTCCATTAGCATCCTGAAAAGCACCATTTGTTACAAATGAATAAGTATCGGAGACTTCCCACTTATTAAGTACTAACTCGTTTGAAAAATCATATGTATAACATCCTCGCGATGTAGAGAGCAAAAGGGTTCCATCATTCAATAGGTCAATCTGTTGTACTGAGTATGTACTGTTTCCATAAAAGAAACCTGGATCTACATCAATCAAAGCTCCTGCATTATCATCCCATCCATCAAATCTCCAGAGACACCGCCTGCTGCTGCCGTCATCCAAAGTAACAAATATGTAAATTTTGTTATTCAGATAGTCACAAGTCATTGCATGTATATCATTAAAAGAAACTGAAGTACCATGATTTGCATTAAATACATCTGTCAGGTTTTTTGTTACTTCATTGGTATTTGACATCTCCTGATTTCTATAAAGAACATACCCATTGGATCCACCGCCATAAGCAGAAATATAATAGAAAATATACGGATCCAGATTCTTTACTGTCATGGCTGCAAGAGATTCTTCTGTTGAATAAATAGTTTTATCCAGAAACATACTATTATAACTCAGGCGCACCTCGAAGGCATTTCCTGAAGAATAATTACTGTTCTGATAACTTACTCGGCCATTGGAATCCGAAACACCAGATGCTCCCTCTATAGGCAAACCTGTTACTGTATCAAAAACTTCAAAGGACGTCCCCGGCAGCGGATACAATTCACACCCCACCAGAAAATCCAGATAAATCTCATGAGATGCCTTCAAAGTAAAATTCTCATGGTTTTGAAGAAGAGCCAGATTTGTCCGGGTCATATCGTAGTGATCCCCGCCTACATCGACGGAAAATACATTCACATTGGAAGGATTCGCTGTCGAAACGGTCATGGAGAACTTGCCGGAAGCATCGGACGTTATGGGCTCGCCGCCCTTAACCAGAATGGTTGTACCGGGCAGAAGATTATTATCCTTGTCATAAAGGGTTCCGGAAACCGTATAGTCAATTGCCTCCATAATCATGGTTCCCGTAGAGTTGGCCCCTTCGACAATATCTATGGTTTTGGTAGCCTCAGTCAGAATCAGATCATACTCGTCTATGCCGAGGGTAACCTTGACAACGACGTTACTGGCGACAGTAAGATCATCCACCTGTATGGTCATCTCAGAATCTTCATTCCGGGGAAAGGTTGCCGTATCAACGAAACCATCGGGATAAGTAAGGGAGACCGTCAGCTCATCCGCTTCCGAATGGATCAGACGGGATGAATCCGATCCTTCAGTTTCGGGAAACCGGACTTTCATCTGCAGATAGGTCCCGTCTGATGTGGTCAAACCGAGGTCCCGCCCGCAGCCTGTTAGAGATAAGAGGAGAATAAGGGCCGAAAAAGCCCGGAGAATCACTTTCATAAAATTCCTTCCTGTAGAGAAATACAGAATAATAATACTGCAAGTTTCATTTTTACAAAAGATTTTTGGTGAAAAAGATAGCTATTTTATACAGATTTACAGAATTTCCATTATCCGTTCTATCAATATATCGGCTCCGTCAAAAGGACCGGAATAATCCCGATTGGTTTCATAACGCCAGACCGGGCTTTCGAAGGCCCTTTCGACAGGGATATAAACGGCAGGCAGGTTATAGAAACGGGTTTCGTAGAAAAAGTTATACCCGCAGGCACCGACGGCCAGATCCACACCGGAAAGGTAGTGGGAGAGAGGGAAGAGCCTGTCCGCGGCTTCGTTAATATTGCTCAAACTGCGCAGTTCATACTCATCGGGATCATAATCGGCCTGCCTTGTAAACTCTTCTATCTCCCCGGGCAGGCCGTTATGGGCGACCAGGAGCAGTTTCCTATTATCCGGAACATTCAGCACGTTTCGGATAATTCCGGGAGGTTTGATATCCTCTCCGGTCACACCGATTACCGGAGGCAGGCTTTCTGTTCCGGGGACCAGGAAGCCCGGTTCCATGGTGAAACTCAGATCATACTGACCGGGGTCGAACACCCGGACTGTCCCGTCGGGGAGCACGGGTGTTTTCAGCCAGGGCGGTTTAACATGGCGGAAGAATATCACCTTTACCGCTTTAAAGTCTTCCAGGATAAAAGACAGGGGAAACCAGAGGTGGTCCACCAGAATCACATCCGGTTCTATCTGCTGAAGGAACTGATAGAGCATGGTGTCTCTTGGATTATCGAAAGCTTTCTGCGGTTCCAGCTTAAAGCGGACTATCTCCAGGGTCGTATCATCCAGAGGAACGGGCAGAGTTGTACTGGTCATAAGAAAAAAAGAGAAATGGTCTTTCAATTTCCGTTTATAAGCCTGCCAGAGGGCGAGTCCGCAGAAGAGGTGCCCGCCCCCCTTTCCGAAATGAACAGATGCGATTTTAAGCAAAAAACCTTCCTTGTACTCTATCAGAGAGACGCACCGCTGGATTCATAGTAGTAATAATAGTACTGCACCTCTCCGCTGCCGTCCAGGAGGTATTCATAGCTGTCTCCCGCTCCCGGAATACTGGTGGGGGTATCCATTTCAATCAGGAAGTTATTACCTCCGGACACTTCCTCTACAAAGTAGAACCTGTTATTAGGCAGAACAGCCAGGGGGATGACATAATCCAGAGCATCGCTGTCCGGACTCTGCGACAGAGGGGTTCCCACAACATCCCAGGTCGTTCCCGAACCGTCGAGGATAATGATTTCACCACCCGTCGACAGGCTATCCACAAAATCAGCCATAACAATCTGAGAATTCCACTCATAGAGCCCCAGAGAGTACTCATAATTATAATAATACAGATATACATCCATCAAACCGGCCTGTCTGTCGGGGAAGGCATCATAGCCGGCAGGGATCGATGCCACTTCACTGAAACTGCCATCCGATAATAACTGCCAGACGGCAACGGTGTTTGCCGTGTCACCCGACGGCAGGATACTCCTGTCTACTCCCAAAACCTGAATTGTTCCATCGGATCGTTCAACAACACCATTTGATACAAATCCAAACTCAGATAAAGTTTCCCAGACACGGACAATAGAGCCGGAAACCACATCGCACTGGAAGGTCCCGTATGTTGCAGCGACCAGGACATTTCCGTTAGACATAACCGCCATCTGGGGAATGGAGTAGGCACTGGAAGGAGACTGGATTCCTGTAAGCGTGAAGACATCTGTCACATCGATCAGATCCGGTGATGAATCGGTCCAGCCGTCATATACCAGCAGAGCGGAATAGTAGTTTGCCAAAACGCCATAATTGACATAGACAATGATCCGGCCGTTCACATAGTCCACAACCATATTGGATATCCGGATAAGATTGGAATTCGCAATATTTGTCTCTATATAATTCTCTATATCGATCAAAGCCTCATTGGTCCCTGCTATATCTTCCATCCGGACAATATCATAATAGGGTCCGCCCATATCATTCGGATTCGAATCGGAATAGATTATATAGGGCTGCAGGGTCATATCACTGATAAAGGCCCCCGGGGTTCCCGGCGTGATTGTCTCGGCAGGAACAAACACACCCTTGTAACTGACACTGACAGTATGCTCTCCCGTACCGGTTAACCCGGTTGTCTGCTGGTAGACAATCTGCCCCAGAGCATCGGCCGTACCGCTGGCCACTTCGGTCACACCCCCTTCCAGAACACTCCAGGAAGCGCCGGCCAGGGGATACTGGTCACAGCTTACCATAAAATCCAGATAGATCTCCGGTGCCGTCTTCAGGGTAAAATCATCCCAGTCCTGCAGCAGGGCCAGATGGGTCCGTACAAAATCGAAGGTATCCCCGTTTACAACACGGATCATCTTCAGATCGTCAAGGTTTTCCGTATTGACGGCAAGGGTGAAATTCCCGCCGGCATCGGTTGTGACATTAGCACCGTCCACGGTAAAAGTATTATTCGGAATGGGCTGATCGCTGCCGTCCACCAGGGTTCCCGATACGGTCAGATCATATACCTCCAGAGTCAGGGAAACAGAATTGGCCCCTTCTGTAATATCTTTCGTCCGGGATGCTTTAGTCAAAACCAGATCATAGGCGGCAATCCCCATGGTTACTTCGATGACCACTCCCGAAGCAACATCCAGATCCTCCACCTGCACGGTCATAATGGACTCTTCGTTTCTGGTGAACTCCGCTTCATAATAGGAGCCGTCGGGATAGGTCAGTTTAATTTTCAATTCATCTGATTGGGAATGAATCAGTCGGGAGCGCTCGGAGTTTCCGGACTCGGGGAACTGGAGAGTCATGTTCAGGTATGTGCCGTCGGGATCGATTATCCCGTACTCTCTGGCGCAGCCGGCCAATACAAAAAGGATCAGAAGAATTATTCCCATCTTCTCTCTTTTCATAATCAGCCTGCCTGTCAAAACATACTACTTTAAGCATACTACATTTTTATTCAGATTTCCGTTAATATGACCTAAACTTCATACAGGAGTATATTGAATTTGACAAACCCCTTCCGGAACATCAGAAACGACTTTCCCATCCTGAATCAGAGCAGTTCTTCCAGAGTGATCTACCTGGACAATGCCGCCACAACTCATAAACCCCAGGCCGTTCTGGATGCGATTACAGGTTATTACTCAAGCTGCAACGCCAATGTGTTCCGGGCCATCCATCAGTGGGGAGAGGAGTCCACCCGGCAGTATGAAGAAGCCCGGAGGAAGGTCTGCCGTTTTATAGGCGCATCGGATTCCGCGGAAATTATTTTTACTTCCGGAACCACTGACGCCATCAATCTGGCAGCGGACTCCTTCTGCCGCAGGTATTTAACGGAAGGGAACGAAATTCTCCTCACCGAAATGGAACATCACAGCAACATTGTTCCCTGGCAGCTGGCTGCCGAAAAATACGGGTGCGTTTTAAAGTATATCCCCGTTACCCAAACAGGAGAACTGGACCTAAAAGCTCTGGAAACACTATGGAGTAAAAAGACGAAGCTTCTGACCGTATGCCATATGTCCAACCTCCTGGGAACAGTCAATGACGTAAAGGATATAATACGGAAGGCCCACTCCCGGGGGATTCCCGTTCTTCTGGATGCCGCCCAGAGCGTTCCCCATATGCCGGTGAATGTGCAGGATCTGGACTGTGATTTTATGGCTTTTTCCGGTCATAAAATGTGCGGCCCCACGGGGACAGGTGTTCTATACGGAAAAAGAGAGTACCTGGAAGAACTCCCCCCCTGGAAGGGCGGCGGAGAAATGATACGGAACGTTTTCCCGGACCATAGCGAATGGAACAGCCTCCCCCACAAATTTGAAGCGGGAACACCCAATATTGCCGGGGCGATCGGACTGGGGGCGGCTGTGGATTATCTGGCACAGCTGGGAATGGTAAACATCCGGCAGAGGGAAGAGGCCCTTACCCGAAAGCTGTTGGAGGGCCTGCAGTCCATCCCGGAAATAACAGTTGTCGGAAGCCCGGAAATACGAGGAGGAATTGTCTCTTTTCTCAGACAGGGATCCCACGCTCATGACCTGACCCAGTATATGGACAGCCGGGGGGTTGCCCTGAGAGCCGGGCATCACTGCGCCCATATCCTGGCCAGGAAAATGGGCGCCCGGTCCACCTCCCGGGCCAGCCTCTACTTTTACAACACGGAAGAGGATATAGATGTTTTTTTAAAAGAACTGGAAAACGCCGGGGAGCACCTTATTTAGAAGGGAAAGTCAGATGAAAAACCATTCCCTTATCCGAACGGAATTGAGCCGTTCCCCCTATCTGTGCGGTTAAGGAAGAAATAAGCTTCATCCCCAGGCCATTTCCCTTTGAAGATTCCATGCGACCCCCCTCTTCAATCCCGGTGCCGTTATCACGGATTATGATCTGATACTGATCATTATCAAGAGCCAGATCAAACGTGATCTGCGGGAAATCAACACCTTTAAAGGCATATTTTATACTATTGATAATAACTTCATGAACAATTAATCCCAGATAAATTACCCTGTCACTGATAACGGGGTGATCCCCCGCAGGCCAGCAGGTTTTCAGATGAACACCGCCTTTACCTGCCCCGGTCAATATATTTTCCAGAAGGACGGAAAGGTAATCCTTCAAATCGATATAATTCGAGTTTCCCTCCCGATAGAGCTGTTCATGTACCAGCGAGATGGAAAAAACCCGCTGACTCAGCTTCCTGCACTCCTCCCGAAAGAGCGGGTCATCGACCCGGTTTACATGCAGCTGAATCAGACTCTTTATAATGTTGAGATTATTCCTTACCCTGTGATTCACTTCCTGAAGCAGGATCTCCTTATCCGCCAGAGTACGCCGGAGCTTCTCCTCGGTTATCCGACGTTTATGAATTTCCCTGTTCAGCTTGTCAAAATAATCGCTCAAATACCCCATTACAAGACCAACCAGGATACCGGAAGCTTCTGCAACAACCAGACTGGCAGGAGCATATTCGGGATGCCCCATTATATGGAAGGCCAGAAGGTTAAGGGGAAGTCCCAGAGAACCGGCGATAAACCCTCCCGCCAGGCCATAACAGATTGTCACACTAATGATAGGCAGGAGAATGAAATAATTACTGGAAATCTTTAGGGAATTTCCCCAAATCAGTAGTATACTAATGTACACGGCCAGTGACAGACAAATCGAGATGAACTTGTTCCTTCCGATATATTGTCTATGGAGCATTGCCAGAAAATTATCCAGAGGTGTAAGATAACGTTCCAGGGCATAGGATCGGCTCTGTTTAAAAAACATAGGTATAATATAACTTAATTAAAAATGTTTTACAAAATAATTATGGAGAGGAAGAATGCCCCAGAAGAAAATCCTCATTGTAGAAGATGAACCTATCATTGCGATGGAACTTCAGGAGTCGTTACAGGCTGCGGGATACCTGGTTCCGGAAATTGTCCGCAATGCGGATGATGTCCTTACCAGCGTAATGAAAAACAATCCCGATCTCATCATTATGGATATATATCTGAAAAGCTTTATTGATGGAATCGATGCCGCCCAGAGGGTCAAGATGATAAAGCATGTACCGGTAATCTTCCTGACAGCCTACCCGAACGAAACAATCAGAAAGAAGGCGATGGGGATCAATCCCGATGCTTATCTTCTCAAGCCTGTTCAGGACGAAGAACTCCATCAGAATGTTGAAGATGTTCTGAAAAAGTATGCCTGATAAAAACCTGTGAGGCCTTAATGCATTTTAAAGAAAGTCATAAAAAAATCATTCTTGATCACTACAGAAACCCCCGACACAAAAAAGAACTTGCGGAATCCGAGCAGGATTCTGTTCTGGACAACCCTTCCTGCGGTGACCGTGTAGCCCTGCAGATCCGAGAAGAGAATGGCATCATCAGGGAACTGAACTTTGATGGAGAAGGATGCTCTCTCAGCATGGCCTCCGCATCAATACTGACAGACCTGATATCAGGGAAGCCCCTTGATGAAGCCAGGTCAATCTGCTCCCGTATCCTGAGAGTTTTCCGGGGGGATGAACCGGCATCCGTATTGAATGATTTCGGAGATATCGCCGCCTTTGAAGAACTCACCCTGTATCCGGTTCGCCTTAAGTGCGCAACCCTTGCCTGGGAAACCCTGGAGCAGCTTTGGAAAATGCCATAATCCCGGTTCTTCTCAGCCACCCGGTATTGACGACGGCTGGAATTATGACCGGGATATCCCTTCTGATTATCCCCCTGTCCATCCGTTATATTATTACCCCGTTAATCCTTCTCAGCGTATCCCGTCGTTACCGTTCAAAAAAACGTTCAAAAGATGAGTTGTGGATGGAAGGAGAGAGCCGGAAACTGGCAGACAGGATGTATGGAAGAATCAGGAGCATTCTCTATCACTCGGAATCCTTTCAGCTTTCAACGGATCTTAAGAGTCTGCTGGGAATCCTTATCCCTGCCGGAGAGGGAGAGGATGTCCTTGAATCCCTGCGGTTTGATTTTTCTCCCGTACGGTTTCTGGAAACCCTCCTGTTCGCCTATGAGGATCTGCACCTGGAAGCGGAAAAGCGCTTTCTACTCCGTTATCTTTTGAAAAGACGGATAAAATGGTTCAAACCTTTTCAGGGCGGAATGAAGTTCCAGCGAATGATAAACAGTATCCCTGTTATAGACTTTTTCAACAAAAAAGGTCTTTTCACCCAGGTATTCAGGCTGATTCTTATTCCGCTTATCGGTCTTCCGGGAATCCTGCTATATACCCTGCGGTCCATCACGATCCGGGGAATATGGGCCGGTTTAATCCGATACTACTATACCCACTTCCTTTTCAGGGCGGGCCACTACCTTATCTATCTCTATGGCGGCAATACCGTAGCCCTGATGGAAAGGCGCAAGAAATTCTCACGCAGTGAGATAGTCAGAAAAGGGCTCCATTACGACAGGGAACTTTCCCTGCTGCCCGACCCTGAGATTAAACCGGAAACCCTTACCGAGATGCTGAGTACCTACGAACAGATTATGACCGATGCCGGGTTTGCCCACGATCCGATCTATACCCTGAAAGAGCAGCCCCGGAATATTGGTCACGGACTCAGGAGGCAGGTAAAGGGAATGTTCAGACGGACCCTTTCCGCACTTAATCACCAGTTCACCGAAAAAGAAGAGAACCAGGGGATGCGGGAAACTGCACTCCGGCTGCTTCTGGAACTCCCGGGTAAAAGGTATCCCGGCAGAAAGGACCCCTGGATGAATTACAGGATTATTCAGGGATTAAATGTATCCTACCGCCTTCTGATGATCAGTCTCAGCCGGGTTTATTCCAATGCCCCCGGCAGTCACTTTGCCATGGAGCGGGTATCTGTCGATCTTATCCGGCAGGCAAGGGAATTCAGCAGACAGCCTCTGATAGCCCTCCTGTCCAGGACAGGCAGGAACTCCTATAAAGCAATCAAACCCCTCCTGCACCTGAGAAAACTCAACCGTTTAAGAAGCAGAACGACTCCAATGGGAGTGGCCACACTCAGCATGCCCCTTCTGGGGAAACTGATCCAGGATCGATGGAAGGAACTGATCCTCTATCGCCTGGGAAGGGCTGTTATCCGTTATTCCATTTTTGAAGAGGAAACCCGCTCGCTCCCCTGACTTCACACAGAGGGCTATCCCCGTTACAATTATCAGCTATGGATATGGTGAAAATAGGCCACATAACAGATTTGCATTTCCGTCATTTTATCCCGGGTTCATCGGTAAAGCATAAAAACAGAAGCCGGGATATGCTTCCTGTTTTAAAAAAAACCCTGCAGAATTTGAAAAGAGACCGGGTCGATATACTTGTTATCACCGGAGATATCGTGGATGCACCGGCTATTATTCAAAACGGGAATGACTATTATATGGACCTGATCACCCCTTTCAGGGAAACCGTCCGGAAAGACTATCGCCTGATCCGCAGCCTCCTGGCCCAGTCCGGTCTCCCCTGGATGATAATCCCCGGTAACAGGGATGTATATGATCTGTTTGATGAAACATTCGGTGATCATCCCATAATAATGGACATACGGCGGTTCCGCTTCATCGGCTTTCAGGACAGGCAGTGGGACCATAAGATCCCCAGGCGATTTGACAGGGAAAGGCGCCTTATGGAAACGGCCCTGGCAGATGATGCTCATCCCAGACAAATCCACCTTCAGCACTATCTGATTCACAAAGGGGACAAATCAGACAGGGAACACCGCTACCTGGAGTGGGACAATATCCGGAAAATGACCCGGGATTCGGAAAAGGTCCTTCTCAGCCTGTCCGGCCATTATCATCCGGGGGTTCCCTCTCTGAAAGAGGGAACAACTACCTGGTATTCAGCCAAAGCCCTCTGCCGCGTCCCCCATACCCTTACCATTCATGAGCTATGGGAAAATGGAGACCACAGCTGCACCGAGGAAGTAGTGGATACAGATTCCGCCACGGCAGGCAAGCCTGTCGTGTTTCTGGATAGGGATGGTGTTATCAATACTCGCCATGCCTATACAACCGGACCGGAAGAGATGGAATTGATTCCGGGATCCGCCCGGGCGATAAAACTTCTGAAAGAAGCAGGGTATGCTGTTGTGGTTAATACAAATCAGTCCTGTATAGGCCTGGGCTATGTACCGGAATCGGTGGTTCAGTTAAACAACGAGTATATGTGCTACCTGATGATGCAGGAAACAGGAGATCCCGAAGCGCAGCCTGATGCCATTTTCTACAGCAAGGGAGCCGGAAAAAAAGCAATCCACTCCTCCCTGAAGGATCTCAGCCTGACCAAACCCTCTCCTGCCCTTCTGGAAAAAGCGTTTTCACTTCTGCAGTTGAATAGAGAAGATTCCTGGATGATTGGAGACCGGGAAGGGGACCTTTTGTGCGGGCGGAATGGAAGAGTCTCTCCCCTATTGGTAATGACGGGAAAAGGAGAAGAAACAGCCTCACTGATAAATAAAGGGGAATACCCCGGTTTAGTGATCAAACGGGACCTTTTGGCTGCTGCCGAATTTATTATAAACAACCGTAAATCTAGATGGTAACAAACTTTCTTTTAAATTTTCAATTAATGAAAAACACATTATCTCCCGGTTATTTTTTACTTGTTCCATTGGGAATTCAGGTTTAATGTGGTAGAAGTCGCTATAAATTAATTCATCTGAAAGAGGTATATAAAATGAGAAGTAAGTTTGTGGTATTTGTCGGTTTAGCCCTGTTGCTAATAGCCCCTCTCTTCAGCGCATCCCCGGAGATTACCCCGACCTACGGGAATTGGGATATGTCGGGAAGCCGTCTTTATCAGAAGGATCTGAATGTAGGAATGGCCAAAGCGAATCTGCCGGTAAAACAGCAGGGTACCATGGTCTATGAATTCAATGTAAAATATGTTGACGGCCTACAGGACGGAATGGGCGGTTTCGGAATTCATGTGTTTGTTGACAAACCTGCCGCAGGAAAAGCTTACGGAGAAGGGGATTCCTACCTGCTTTGGCTGAACTATGATGAGAATCCAGTATCATCCAGAATTCCTGCCGGATTAAGCGCCCAGGTTTACAAGAGCAATTCCTATACAGATATGAAACTGGTTGAAGCCGTTTCGCTAAAATCCATTGAACCTGTAATTTCCAGATACCTGGATCAGAAACTCCCCGTAAAACTGGTTATTAACGGAAAAACCGGAATGGCGAAAATTTATGACCCTTTCAACAGTAATGTAGCCTATACGTTCTCCATGGGAGACGACTTCCCCGAAAGCGGAAACTATGTATCCCTCAGAACAAACAGCCTTGGCGTAAGCTTCGGCTATTAATATAAGATTCCCCTCTCACGGCCTCCCTTAATCCCTCCAAAGGAGGGAAACCGAATTGACTTCTCCCCTTCGGGGAGATTGAGTGGGGCCGAGAGGGGAGATTATGAGATATACTAAGATCGGTGTAATACCGGTCTTTTTTTTACCCGTTACGGGGATTCAGCAATAAGCGGGAACTATATTAAAGATCTCGATCCCCGAGCGGACGTTTTGCTGAGCGGAGTCGAAGTAGTCGAGGGGGAGATAAATGACAAAAAAAGAGAGCCGTAAACAGTTTAAAGAGTTCTGGAATGCCATGGCTGATGGAACCCTTGCTTCCATCAGCAGTGCTGTCTGCCGGCTGATTCTGAAATCGGATGAATGGGAAAAAGCATCCACTCTTCTGGGTTACCTTTCATTCGGAAAGGAAATCAGCCTGGACCTGTTGATTCAGGAGAGCCTGTCAGCCGGTAAAATCGTTGCGGTCCCTCTGATAGAGAGCAGAACGGAAATGACTTTCCGAAAACTCTCCCGCTGGACACCCGAAGGATTTTCTCTGAACCGCTGGGGGATCAGGGAACCGGAACGAGACCGCCCCCCTGTCATTCCCGGGGAGAAATGCCTGATACTGGTTCCCGGTCTGGGGTTTTCAACGGATGGAAGAAGAATGGGACGGGGCGGCGGCTATTACGACCGCTACCTGTCGGCAGCAGATCTGTCGGGCAGCCATCTGATGGGAATCTGCTGTGAAGCTGGATTATCTGAAGAGATTCCGACGGATCCCCATGATATCCCTGTTCACAGCATCTGTACGGAAAAAAGACTGATCAGTCCTTAAACTGGTCCATTTCCCTGGTAATTTTTTTAAGGGTTTCCTTGGAAAAGACCTTTCCGATTACCTCTTTTCCGGCAATGGTTTCCTCATAGAACCCTTTTTCACTGCTCAGCATTTCACGAAATCCCTCCAGAAGATGCGCCCTGAGGGCAACAGGCTTTCCAAGGATAATCAGTCCCTCGTAACTGTTCTGAATCTGATTCCATCTTAATTCCCGTATCTCTGAAACAGTCAGAACCCCTGTCTCCACCAAACCGAGGAAATACTCTTCCTCTTTCTGCCAATGGTAACCATCCAGCATGGCGGCTGCCCTTGTCTTGAATTTATCGGCTCTTTGCCTTTCGCTTCTTTTACTCATAGCAGAAGGAGTATATCATAGGGAAAGGATATAAAATACTCCTTGATCAGGGAGATATATCCTATTATCTTGTTCTATGAACAGACAGACAATAACAGAGGAATACTATGGGAAAGATCAAATCGGCCCTAGAACTGGCCCTGGAGAAAACCGCCGACCTGAAAGTTGATAAATCGGCTGTAAAAAAGAACAGCCTCACCAGGGAAGGGAAAGTCTGCGCATCCTCGTTCCTGGATAATCCGTCCAAATCCGATTTGGCAGACCGCTTGAAACATTATAAAGGGGAAGAACGGGAATGGTTCCGGTCCGGAGCAATGGATACGATCCTGGCAAACCTGATCCTTCCACAGATAGAAGCGGATCTGCAGAAGCTCAATAATCTGGCGGAAGGTCTGATTATTCTGACAGGTGAAAAAAAGCAGACCAAAGAAATGTTCAGCCAGCTGCGTCAGCTCTTTGAACAGTACATTGCCAATATGGACCAGCTGGAAGAGGGGTTGAAACAGCAGTATGAGCCCCAGCTCCGTCAGAAAGAGATGCAGATCCGTCAACAGACAGGACAGGACATCCATCTGACCCCGGATTCTGATCCGGATTTTATAAAACTCCTTTCCGAACAGTTCGGAAGGATGGAGCAGCAGTACAACGAAGTTCTGAAGCAGGTAAAAGAAGAGATCAGGAATTCCTGATCCGCTTCCGGAAAAATGGAACTCTTTTCGCAGGCGCCCCAGAATGAACCCCTCGCCGCAAGGATGCGTCCGCGGAACCTGGATGAATACATAGGACAGGATCATATTATAGGACCGGGAAGGCTGCTGAGAAGAGCCATTCAGGCTGACCAGCTATCCTCCCTCATATTCTATGGTCCTCCCGGAACAGGAAAAACAACACTGGCCCGGGTAATTGCCGGTACAACCAGCAGCCGTTTTATCAGTATAAACGCTGTCTTAAGCGGGGTGAAACAGATCCGGGAAGCCATTGAGGACGCCCAGAAGACGAGGGATCTCCATGGCAGACGGAGCATACTTTTTGTGGATGAGGTTCACCGCTGGAACAAGGCCCAGCAGGACGCCCTCCTTCCCTGGGTGGAAAACGGAACGATTATCCTGATTGGGGCAACAACAGAGAACCCCTATTTTGAAGTGAATTCCGCACTGGTCAGCAGGAGCAGAATTTTCCAGCTTAAACAGCTGACATCCGAGAACCTGTATCAGGTTGCCCTGCAGGCGGTATCCGATAAGGAGAGGGGCTACGGCCGGTGGAAGGTCAGCTTTCAGGAAGGGGCTCTGGAGCATCTTGTGAAGACAGCCGACGGGGATGCCCGCAGCATCCTGAACTCCCTCCAGCTGGCTGTGGAAACGACTCCCGAATCCTACCCTCCCCCGGAAGGTTCCTCCATTGAAATATCCATGGAGACGGCAGAGGAAAGTATCCAGAAAAAAGTGGTCCTTTACGACAAGGAAGGGGACTACCACTACGATACCATCAGCGCTTTTATAAAATCTATCCGGGGGTCCGATCCCGATGCGGCCCTCTACTGGATGGCCCGAATGATCCGGGCGGGGGAAGATCCCCGGTTTATCCTGAGGCGGATGATTATCTCTGCATCAGAGGATATCGGGATGGCAGACCCAAACGCTCTGACCGTTGTCAATGCGGCGGCCCAGGCTTACGACCGGATAGGTCTCCCCGAAGGCCAGTTCCCCCTGACCCAGGCGGCGCTTTACCTGGCAACGGCTCCCAAATCCAACTCATCCCTGGCGTTTTTCGATGCTATAAAGGTTGTGGAAGAGGAAGCTGCCCGGGAGGTCCCCAATCACCTGAAAGATCCCAGCCGGGACAAACACGGCTTCGGCCATGGCGAGGGATACAACTACCCCCATGCCTATCGGGACCACTGGGTGGCACAGGCCTATCTGCCGGAGGGCCTGAAAGGCCGGATCTTCTATCAGCCATCCTCCCAGGGCTATGAGAAACAGATTCAGGACGGGGTGCTGAAAAAAAGGGAAGCCCAGATGGCTTCCATGATAGAGGAACCTCCGGAAGTTCTGACTTTCTCCCCGGGAGATAAACAGAGAGACGCCTGGATGAGAAGAACCTCCGGCCGGACCGGCCGGTTTCTGGAAGAAATGCGGAGCCGTATGTTTTCCCTGGCAAAACCGGACAGAAACAGCCGGATCCTTGTCTGGAAAGAGACAGGGGGACTTTTTCTGTGGGAGGCCTGGAGACAGGTCCCTGAGGGCGGAGTATACGCCTACTTCCCGGAGAAAAAACATATGGACCTGTGCTCCCATTTTGCCCGGACCCTTCCGGAATCGGAAAGGCCGGCACTTGTCGGTGCAAACGGATCATCTCATGAGACTCTGGAGGAATTTAAAAAAAAGGGCATCCTCTTTGAGCATATTATCTGCAGGAACTGGCTTTTCGGCACTCGGGAAGAGTCCCGTATAAAGGAGTTCAAAGCCCTCAGGTCGCTTCTGGCTCCCGGCGGCTGCCTGATAACCAGCGAGCCCCTTCCGGGATCGGGAAGCCGGATCAGCACATTCCTGAGGGATGGGATCGGACCAGTTGAAAATATTAACGATTTTATTGATGCAGAAGACCGGGTATACAGGGAGTGGCACCCGTCTCTGACTTCGGAAGATCGGGTCCGGCAGGAGTTTGTCTCTTTTGGCTGCAGCGATATTAACAGTGAAGTACTATCAATAAAAGAGGACAGGCTCCTGACGGAGGAGCTTCTCAGACAGTGGCTAAATCCCGCCAATGAGGGAAACCTCGGACACAGGATGAGCCAGTATATAAATGAAGAGTCTGTGAAGCACTATCTTGAAGAGAGTATCCTCAAATTAAAGGATGTAAGGGTTTCCTGGGAAAGTTTTTATGCCCTGATACGAGTTTCTTTCTGATTTTATAAAAAGTCCCCCCATTTATATTGACAAAAAACATCTTATATATGATTATACGTCTCGTTCTTGAAAAATGGTGAATGTAGTTCAGTTGGTAGAGCGCCAGATTGTGGTTCTGGTTGTCGCGGGTTCAAGTCCCGTCATTCACCCTTTTGTTGCATCCATAGCTCAGCTGGATAGAGCGCCGGACTTCGAATCCGTAGGTCGCAGGTTCGAATCCTGCTGGATGTAATAAAAAAACGGGCCGTTAGCTCAGCTGGCAGAGCAGCAGACTCTTAATCTGCGGGTCAAAGGTTCGATCCCTTTACGGCTCATATAACTGCGAGAGTGGTGGAATTGGTAGACACGCTAGTCTTAGGAACTAGTGCCTTCGGTGTAAGGGTTCGAGTCCCTTCTCTCGCATAGTGCTGAAGAGCGCTGAAAATCTTGCGAAAGTAGCTCAGTGGTAGAGCTCCACCTTGCCAAGGTGGATGTCGCGGGTTCAAGTCCCGTCTTTCGCTTAAAACTTAATTATCCGGTGCAAACCGGCAGGAAGCCGGGACTGAGTCGTCCCGTCTTTCGCTAAACGGAAGGTGAAAGGCGATCTGGGTGTTATCCGGGTCGTCTTTTTTTATATACCGACAATAACCATAAAAGAGGACAAAGCTGTGATTACCAGTAAAAATGTCGAAAAGTTGGAAAATTCCTCTGTGAAACTTTCCATTACAGTTGGAAAAGAACACGCTGCCCAAGAGTACAAGGATCTTCTTAGCAAATACACCAAAGAAGTACAGATTAAAGGATTCAGAAAGGGGAAAGTACCCGCATCCGTTCTGGAACGCAAATTCGGTGAAGGAATCCGAGAAGAAGCTGCAGCGAACCTGATGGATAAAGCTCTGAAAGTTGCCATCGAAGAAGTAGAAGAAAAACCTCTCGGATACGATTACCCCGAAGTACAGGGTAAACCAGAACTGGATCCGGAAAATGATTTCTCTTTCGAACTGGTTTACGATATTTTCCCGGAAGTAAAGTTCGGAGAATACAAAGGTCTGGAAATTAACGAAAAACAGGTTAAGATCCTGAAAAAGCACGAGGCGGAAGAACTGGAAAAACTCCAGGAACAGAATTCTGTCGTAATGGATAAAGCTGACGAAACGGTTGAAGAGAAAAATATCATTACCATCGATTACTGCGAAATGGATGGAGATGAAGAGATTGCCGACACCAAGCGGGAAGATTTCGTATTTACCGTTGGAACCGGCTACAATCTTTACAAGATTGACAAACAGGTCGTCGGAATGAAAAAGGATGAAGAGAAGATCATCCGCAAACGGTACAAGGACGATTTTGAAAACAAGGACCTGGCCGGCCGCAGCATTTCTCTGAAAGTAAAGGTTAAAGCTGTAAAAGAAAAACAGATGCCCGAACTTGATGACGAACTGGCTCAGGATGTCAACGAGAAATACGAAACTCTGGATGACCTGAAAAAAGACATCAAAAAGCAGCTTAAAGAAAGAGCCGATGAAAAAATCAAGGCAGAAAAAATCGAACAGCTTGTAGATAAACTGGTGGAAACCAGCGATATAACTCTCCCCGCTTCCATGATTAAGGCGGAACTGGAGAGCAACTGGAGAAACTTCCTGCAGCAGTCTCAGACCCAGGAAGAACAGATGCTCAGATTCCTCGAGATGCAGGGTCAGACAAAAGACCAGATGATGGAAAACTGGAAAGAAAATGCAGAAAAGAGCTTGAAAACTCAACTCATTTTCAACAAGATTATTGAAGACGAAAAGATCGAAGCCAGTGAAGAAGAAATGGATGAAGAGATCAAAAAACAGGCAGAAATGTATAACATGCCCGTGGAAGATCTAAAAAAATCATTTGGCGAAGCCGGTTTAAAAGAGTATCTTAGTAGTGATCTCAAACAGAAAAAACTGATCGACTTTCTGCTTGAGAACGCAAAAGTATCCAAGGATGCTGAAAAGATCGATTACAGCGATCTGATTAAATAAAGTAATAACGAGGTCTGCCGATATGGACATTCAGAATAATACATTAGTACCGATGGTTGTTGAGCGCACAGGTGTGGGCGAGAGGTCATACGATATATACTCCAGGCTCCTGAAAGACAGGATCGTTTTTCTGGACGGAGAGATTCAGGATGTCACCGCAGATCTTGTTGTCGCCCAGCTCCTTTTCCTGGAGTCAGAGGATCCGGAGAAGGATATAAGCCTTTACATTAACAGCCCCGGCGGTTCCGTAACAGCCGGGCTGGCCATATACGATACCATGCAGCATGTCAAACCCGATGTTCAGACGATCTGTATGGGTCAGGCGGCTTCTATGGGAGCTGTTCTTCTGGCTGGCGGAGCAAAAGGGAAACGGTTCAGTCTTCCCTCTTCCCGCGTTATGATTCACCAGCCCTGGGGCGGTGTACAGGGGCAGGCCCGTGACATCGGTATTCAGGCAAGGGAGATCATCCGTCTGAAGAAGCTGCTGATAACCTACTTTGCACAGAATACGGGGAAACCGGAAGAAACGATTGCAGCCGATATGGAAAGAGACTTTTTCATGTCGGCGGAAGAATCTGTAGAGTACGGGATTACCGACAGTATCCTGAAGAGGTAAAAAAATATGGCACGATCAACAAAAACAAGTAAAGAACTAAAAGTCTGCTCCTTTTGCGGCAAACACTCTGATATTGCTAAAAAACTTATTGCCGGTCCCGGCGTTTACATATGTGACGAATGCGTTCAGGTCTGCAATAAAATCCTTTCGGAAGAAGAAGATAATATTTCCTCCGATTTTATCGATGACATTCCCACTCCCAAAGAGATAAAAGAGTACCTTGATCAATTTGTAATAGGACAGGAAGAGGCCAAAAAGACTCTCTCCGTGGGAGTTTACAATCACTATAAACGGATCATGTACAAGGACAGGGTTTCCAAAGATGTGGAGCTGGAAAAAACCAATGTACTTCTTATCGGTCCGACAGGAACCGGAAAAACTCTGCTGGCAAAAACTCTTGCCAAAAAACTGAAGGTACCCTTTGCCATTGCGGATGCAACAACTCTCACCGAAGCCGGTTATGTAGGGGAGGATGTGGAAAACATTCTTCTGAAACTCATACAGGCTGCGGGGAATAATATTGCCGCAGCAGAAAGAGGCATTATCTATATTGACGAAATTGATAAAATCGCCCGCAAAGGTGAAAATGTTTCCATAACAAGGGACGTCTCCGGAGAAGGGGTTCAGCAGGCCCTCCTCAAGATTATAGAGGGAACCCAGGCTTCCGTTCCCCCGCAGGGAGGAAGAAAGCACCCGAATCAGGAGATGCTGAAAATTGACACAACCAATATTCTGATTATCTGCGGCGGCGCCTTTGTCGGACTGGATAAGATAATTGAAAGCCGTGTTACCCAGCATCCCATGGGATTCGGATCAAATGTACAGCAGGCTCATGAAAAAGATCTGGGAGCCCTGTTTAACGAGATGCATCCAGACGATCTTGTCCGTTTCGGTTTGATCCCCGAGTTTATCGGACGGCTCCCCATTCAGGTGAGTCTGAATAACCTGAGAAAAGAAGATCTGCAGAGGATTATAACCGAACCCAGGAATTCCGTCATCCGTCAGTTTCAGGAATCCATGAAACTGGATGAAGTGAACCTTGCTTTTGAAGAAGCTGCCATCGAAGCAATTGCGGAGAAGGCTCTGGAAAGAAAAACAGGAGCACGTGGTATCCGGTCTATAGTAGAAGCGGCCATGATTGAAATCATGTTTGACCTGCCCTCCACCAAGGGACCTAAAAAAGTCATAGTTACCAGGGATGTAATAATCAACGACACGCTTCCGGTTATCATAACCGACCCGGATAAACTGGAAGCTCCCTGGGAAAATGCGCTTTATGAAAATAAACAAATCACAGCTTAGAATAAAGAAACAGGAACTACCGGTCATAGTTCTCCCGGATACGGTAATTTTTCCTTATACGGTAGCTCCTTTTTTTTTAACTGACAGAATATCGACAGCAGCAGTAGAGCTGGCTATGAAGGGGAGACGGGATATTTTTCTGGCTTTCCAGAGAGAACCGGCCAATTCCACCCTGCAGAAGAAGCATCTCTATAACTACGGTACGGTAGCTCATATCCTTCAGGTTCTCAAGCTGCCCGACGGGAACTCGCGCATCCTTGTTGAGGGACGCTCCCGCGGGATTGTTCAGAAACTCAGCAGAAAGAATGAGATTCTGATGATCCAGTACAAGGCCCTTCCGGATAACCGGGAAGTGGGACGGGAAATGGCCGTTGCCATGGAGACCCTTCAGGAGAGCTTTCAGGAATACGCCAAAAAAAACAAGAAGGTTACCCGGGAAATACGAAACCAGGTAGAACAGGCTCAAACACCGGAAAAACTCTGCGGAATTATCGCATCCCAGATACCCATTTCCACAGAAGACAAGATTGCTCTTCTGGAACTGGACAACACCGGGGAAAAACTGAACAGACTGAATGAAGACATTCAGCTGGAGATCGAAAAACAGTCCCTTAAGCAGGATATTACCGGTCGTGTTCGCAAAAAGATGGAGAAAACCCAGAAAGAGTATTTTCTGAATGAACAGCTGAAAGAGATAAACAGGGAGCTGGGAACCGATAAAGAGGATCCCACCGGCGCTGCCGAACTGGAAGCCCTGATTAATGAGAAGGATTTCCCGGAGGAAGTAAAGGCCAGAGCTCTTAAAGAGGTAAAAAGGCTTTCACGCCTTCAACCCATGTCGCCCGAGTCCGGTGTTCTCCGCACCTACCTGGAATGGCTGACGGAACTCCCCTGGACAGAAGAATCAAACGATAGAATGAACCTGTCCCGTGCAGCCGAAATACTGAATGAAGACCATTACGATCTAAAAAAAGCGAAAGACCGCATACTAGACTATATAGCCGTACGACAGGTACGGGATAAGCTCAAAGGACCTATTCTCTGTTTTGCAGGCCCTCCCGGAACAGGAAAAACTTCACTGGGACGTTCTGTAGCCAGAGCCCTGAACCGAGAGTTTGTCCGCATTTCACTGGGCGGGGTACGGGATGAAGCAGAAATCCGGGGCCACCGAAAAACCTATGTGGGTGCTCTTCCCGGTAAAATTATCCAGTCAATCAAGAAAGCCGGATCCTGCAACCCGGTTTTTCTTCTGGATGAAATTGACAAAATGAGCAGTGACTTCCGGGGAGATCCCGGGGCAGCTCTTCTGGAGGTTCTGGATCCCGAACAGAACGGAACTTTTACCGACCACTACCTGGAGTTATCCTACGATCTCTCCCGGGTTATGTTTATTACGACGGCAAACTCGGTTCACAATATCCCCCGGCCGCTGCTGGACAGGATGGAAATAATCGAAATACCGGGATACACTGAGATTGAAAAAACCCGGATAGCCCGCGGATTCATCATCCCGAAACAGCTGAAAGAAAACGGAATGGACGAAAGCCGGATAGAACTGCTGGACGAGGCGATAGTTGCGGTTATCCGTAACTACACCAGAGAATCGGGCGTCCGGAACCTGGAAAGGGAAATTGGACAGCTTATCCGTAAAATCGCAAGGGAAGCCATCGAGAACCACCAGAACAGATCGGGCCGGGAAAATATACATACTGCCCGTCTGCATAAATATCAGGATATATATGGAACGATTCCCGAAAAGGAACCGGAACTTCCTGACTTCACAACCCTGAAGGTTCTGGTAAACGAGGACGATGTTCTCCGCTACCTTGGAAAACCACCCTTTCAGGATGAGGACAGCGACCAGCGGGACCGCCCCGGTCTGGCCACAGGAATGGCATGGACAGAGGTGGGAGGACGGATTCTGCCCGTGGAGGTATCTCTCCTCCAGGGCGAGGGAAAACTTATCCTGACAGGAAAACTGGGAGATGTCATGAAGGAGAGCGCCCAGATTGCCCTCTCCTATATCAGGGCGAACAGCAAGGAACTGGGGATTCCTGCGGATTTCCAGAAAGAACACGATATTCACATTCATGTGCCGGAAGGGGCAATTCCCAAGGATGGACCTTCCGCCGGTATTACCATGACAGCAGCACTGGTTTCTGCGCTGAAGAAGACATCTCTTATTGAGAAACTCGCCATGACAGGAGAGATTACCTTGACTGACCGTCTTCTTCCCATTGGCGGTGTAAAAGAAAAGGTTCTGGCAGCCCATAGAAACGGGTACCGAACCATACTCCTCCCCGAGAGGAACAGAAAAGACAAGGAAGACCTGCCCCTTGAGATTCAGGAGGACCTGAACTTCATATTCAGCAGTTCAGTAAAAACGGCATTGGAAAGTATTTTTCCGGAAGAGACATTTTCCTGAAAATGGACTTGGATCCCATTTAAAATGGTGAGAAAAAAAAACTTCATTGCCATAACCATATTTTTCTATTATAAATGGAATAGAGTACTATGAAACCCAGGAGGCCTGTGTCCATGAATAAAAGAGCAACGTTGATAATGGTTCTTTTTATGATATTATGCGGAACCTTTCTATATGCGGAAGTAACAACATCGGAATACTATCCCAAAACAATGGCGATCAACAGAGTGTACCCCCATACAATGGGATACCGCGTGGATTACATAAAATCCGACCGGACAATCGGAACGTTTTATGCTCCTACCGAGTGGTTTAAAAAAGCTGCGGGATACGGAGAAATTGTATACGGCTTCGGCGCCCAGTACCCCTATGCGACCTTCTACTATAAGGATGGCAAGATTGATCATTTCAGACTCTATCTGGTTTCTGACTTCAATGATATGAGCTGGGGTGTTCTAAGAGGTGATGATTACGAAAGTAAATTCGATGTCAGCGAACTGGTAATAGAATACTGATTCTGATTTCAGATCTTGAGGTATACACATAATCCCATGAGATTCTCGGAAGTCCCCTCCTCTTTGATGGAGGGGTTATCTTTGTATGAAACATATATTCTTGTCGGTCATGAGCAGCCAGATGCGGACTGTCTCTGTTCACAGATCGGTCTGGCCTCTCTGCTCAAAAAAATGGGCAAGCAGGTTCATCTGCTGGCAGCCAAACCCTTTGACCGGCCGGAAACCCTCAGTCTTGAACATCTCTTTGAATCCGACTGGAGTGCCTTGCATCCCGATAAAAAAACCCTTCTGGTTCTGCTGGACCTGTCGGATATAAACCGGACCGGTTTGCCCGCAGAGGAATTGAAGAAACTCCCTCTTATGGTAATTGACCATCACGCTTCGGGCAGGGAGGAAGGCACGTACCGCTATGTGGATCCTCAAAGCCCCTCCACAACCCTACTTGTTCAGAAAATATGGAGAGAGTCGGGAATGGCTCCTGACAGCGCAACCTGTGAAGCTCTCTTCTTCGGCTTTGCCACAGACACGGGATTTTTCCGCCATCTGGAGGATGGAACGGAAGAAGTCTTTCTGGCTGTGGCCGATCTGATTAAGGGCGGAGCCTCTCCCAACAGAACATTCAGACAGATATCCGCCGGACGAACTCTGGGAACGCGCCGTTTAATGGGCCGTATAATGGAAAGATGCCGCTTCTACTGCGGTGATAAGATCCTTATATCCTGGGAAGATCCCAAAGACAGGGAAGAACTGGGTACTGGAGAAAGGGATTCGGATAAGCTCTATCAGATGCTGCAGAGCATTGAAGGGTGTGAAGCGGTGGCTCTCCTCAGAATGGAGCGTGAAAACAAGTGCATTGTAGGCCTACGGTCCAATAACCATATAGATGTCGGCCGGATTGCCTCGGCCCTGGGGGGAGGCGGTCATAAAAAAGCGGCCGGAGGCGCCGTGGAAGGAACCCTGGAAGAGGTTAAAAAGCGGGTTCTTGCTCTTTTTGAAGAACAGTTGTAACAGGTCCGAATGCTATATTTAAATAGTATGAGTTTGAATAGGAATCAACAGCACGCCTTGACCTGTTACGGAGATATAGAGATTACCAGATAAATTTTATGAATATATATATGAATTTCCTGTTTTCAGGAATTGTACTTAGTCTGATCTTAGCGGTTTTTTTCTTCATCAGACGGAAATTCAATTCCGGAAATATATATTTTTCTTTATACCTTCTATGCTATTCTTTAATCCTGCTTTTAAGTATGGCTTCTGTATCTGGAATTAGCATTAATACGAATCTTGTTTTATTTTTTTCCAATATTACAAGCATGCTGATTATCCTCTCGGGCAGCGCCCTGTTCGGGTATATCAATATTCAATTCTACTCAGAAAATCCCGAAACCGTTACGACCGGTCTCTATTTCCTCCCCGGAGCGGCTGTTCTGCTGTATGCTTTGATCCTCTACTCCCTGGGCACTTTAATACCCGGATTCAACTGTATCCGATATTAT
This sequence comes from Oceanispirochaeta sp., assembly GCA_963663385.2. GTDB lineage: Bacteria > Spirochaetota > Spirochaetia > DSM-2461 > DSM-2461 > Oceanispirochaeta. The sequence continues at coordinate 215,535 of CAXXXD010000001.1, forward strand.
CCTGTTTCCTATCTGATATTTATTTTCAGTTATATGTACATGATACTTATGATCAGTAAAGCATATATGTGCTGGCGGTCGCGGAAACAGGAACTGAAAGAGATTTTTTCCAACACTGAGAGAAAGAAAAACGAGTGGTTTGGCGTAATTCTCTATGGCAGTTTCATTTTATCCAGCATAGATATTGTTTCCAGAATAATTGAATTTTTTCATGGATCCTTTCAGCATGATTATCAGATCATCGATTTTATAGAAATTGTTTTTATCATAGTTATCAGTTACTTTATTCTGCTGCAACCTCAGATATTCCAGGATCCCGTCAGAACCGGGCCGGAGAAGCAGGAGAAATATGGCAGGACCAAACTGTCACAGTTTGAATTAAACGCCAGTAGAAAAGAACTGGATTTCTTTATGACACAGGAAAAAGCCTACCTCAGGGACCTTTCACTTTCAAAACTGGCCGATGAAATGGGATGGAGTATCCACAGACTCTCACAGGTTATCAATTCCGATAATGAAAATTTCTATTTCTACGTTAACCGCTTCCGGGTAGAGGAAGTTATTCGCTTATTCCAGGAAGATAAAGAACAATCCCTCACCCTGCTTGATATAGCACTAAAAGCTGGATTCCAGTCAAAGAGTGTTTTTAATCTTTTTTTTAAAAAAGTAACCGGAGTCACACCTTCCCAGTACAGGCAGAAAACGATAAAAGAAGAGAAAATCGACAATTAATCAAAAATATTTGTCTTGATCTATCAACACAGACGATTTAAACCCTACTAATACATACTATTTGGACAAATTCTTAACAAAAAACTTGGAGAAGAAGATGTTCAATATTACTGGGAGACAAATAGCTCTCCTTATCGCGACTCGTTTAATCCCGGCCGGATTGCTATTAACCACACTGACCGGTTGCCGGATATTTGGAATTGAGGATGATTATTCCTCAGCGGTAAAAAGCCGGCTGGATTCATTGCATATTTCGCAGGCGTCAATAGCGCTGTTTTCTGAAAATGGTGTTCTTGACACCCTAAACTACGGAGGGTCTGAGGATACGACTCAATTCCAGTTGGCGTCTATTGGGAAGATACTGACCGGCACAGCGGTCCTACAGCTGGTTGAAACAGATAGGATCGACCTCTACGCAGATATAAATCAGTACCTGCCTTTTTCGGTTAGAACAGCCGGGCATCCAGATGATCCGATAACTATGCATATGCTTCTTACCCATACATCCGGAATAAAGGATAATTGGGATATTATTGACAAGGAATTTACTTCCTATGATACGGATAGCGACCCGCTGCCGAATCTTCTGAAAACCTGTCGGGAATACCTGTCCGAAGACGGCTTATGGTATGACAGGGAAAAAAACTTCAACTCATCCTCCCCGGGGAGCCAATTCGAATATTCCAATATGGCCGCCAGCCTTGCCGGCCTGATAGTCCAGGAAGTAACCGGTATTGATTTTGAACAGTACTGCAGAGAGAATATTCTCAATCCTCTGGAAATAGGAGGAGGCTGGAATCTTCACCCAAAAGATAATGATTCGATTTCCCACCCCACAGATTATTCAGGCAAAGAAGTTAAAACCCAATCAGGGTCCCTGACACCAGCCGGATTCTACACCTGTTCCGCTTCGGATTATGCCAGATTTATGTCGGTCTTTATCAACGGGGGGACTTATGAACAGGTATCTATTCTATCAGAAGATTCTGTCGCCCTTATGACAGAACGGCAGTTCGAGAATCATGCCTATATCTGGCATTTCACCGGTTATACCTACAACGGAAAGAAACTTCTCTTTCATAATGGGGGGTTCGATGGCATCCGCACCGGCGTTTTTATTTCATCCGACTCAAAAACAGGATTTGTTATTCTCTGCAGTGGAGAGTATGACGCACCCTTCGCTTTATACGAACTGATTCAAATGACTCTGGATTACGGGAGGTCTCTGAAATGACTAAAAACTTTTTAATCGTATTCTTTATATTGAATATTTTAACTATATCAGCTGCCGAATCAGCTGAGAAATTTACAGCAGCCCTTGGTATCGGGGTGTCTTACTATACAGATATGGAAAGTGTTCTGACTCTTCACGAGGGATTGAGCGGACAAATGACCTATAATACTTATACAACCGGAATAACTGAGAACATTTCATTCCAGATGTTGACTGGTTTAAAAACCGGAATACTATGGGAAGGAGCGACAAGTATGGACCACCTCTTCCAACCACAAAGCTTCCCGGTTTTTATACCCCTGGAACCCGGAATTAAACTCAATTGTCACTTAGGAGAGAACTGGAACATCAGCCTGAATTCCTTTTTTGGTCCCTATTTCTACTATTTTAATAATTATTACCTGGAAACCCTTTTAAACCTCGAAATCGGCATGGAGATATCCTGGTTCTGTTTTAATGATTCGGGATTCTCTCTGCTTTTTAATCATAATCTGATTAAGGCAGATGAGAATAATTTCAGTGGATTCGGCTGTAATCTTTTATACATATGGCAGTTTTAAGTCAGGCTCCTTTGCACTTACAGGACTATCTTAGATTGAAATCCCCGAACCTATTGACCTGGGTGTTTATTATTGTTATTTTTGTTTACGAACGGTCGTTAACATTTTTATGAAAGTCGAAGAGAAGCGGAAACAGAAGAGAAACTCTATCATGGAAAAAGCCCTGGATGTATGGTCCAGAGAGGATTTCCGGAAAACCTCTCTAAGTACCCTTTCAAAAGAGCTGAAGATGACCAAGCAGGGACTATACCGGTACTTCTGTAACAAAGAGGATCTTATAACATCCATTAACGCATATATTAATGAGAGATACCTTCAGGCAAACAGCGACCTGATTCATCAACTGGAAAATACAGCTCCCCCGGACAGATTGATTCTGTTTATAAGAAAAATCTCGGGATTCTATCTGTCCAACCGAAGTATAGTAAAGTTTGACAACTTCTGGACGATCAGAACGGGCCAGGTTACCGTACGCGGGTCCCATGAACAGAGGAATGAAATCTGCCGTCTTCTGAATATTGATCTGAGAGCCTTATATCTGACAGGAATGTACTGTCAATTTGTTTTCAGCTGGGATGATGGCAGTCACTTTAATCCCGATAGAACGAATCAGGAAAAGCGGGTAATTATTCAGGAATTGATTCAGAACGGTCTGGCAGGGAAGAACTTCAGACTACCTGAAAAAGGGATCAATATCAGAACGCAGAAGGACTATATTCAGCTGAAGGATAGACTCCTAAAGGACAATCTTTTTATCTCAATTGCTTCAGCTATCCAGGAAAAAGGGCTGAATAATGTGACAATGGAACAGATTGCCTCTAATGCGGGTCTTTCAAAAAGCTCTCTCTATAATTATTTCCAGAATAAAGACGAAATGCTGACAGAAACAGTCAATAAACTTGTTAAAGAATATAGGATATTTCACAGGGAGCTGCTTGAACGCTATGACTCCTTTGAAGAGAAGCTGGTGGCTCATCTGGAACTGCAGGATGCAATCATGCCTGTAAAACCCCAGTCTCTAATAATCTTAAAACAATTCCTGAACAGGGATGTGCTGCAGAAAATAGATTCCCCGGGGGATTCTCCGGATTTTCTCAGCTTCATACAGGATGGAATTGACCAGAAGAAGCTGAAACCGATGCTCTCCCCCAGGGAGTACCAGATTATTTTCAGCTCTTTTATTTTTATAGAAAAGGTTATGTTCAACCGGAAGGGGAACTGTAACCTTATACCTCCTGTACTCGATTGGCTGAAACTGCTGGCCTGTGGTGTCCGGTACTGATATTAAAGAAAGGAACTTATATGAAAAAACGATTGATTATTTGCTTACTGACCCTTTTTACCTTTATAAATGCCTATGGAGAAATTATCTCTCTGACTGAAGACGAGGCAGCGGAAATGGCCGTAGAGAATAATCTCAGCCTGAAATCTTCCGCTGTAGATGTAAGAACCAAGGCCCGGACAAGAGACACAGCCTGGAATGTTTTCATACCGTCCATTAATGCTTCGGCCGATCTCAGCCATAGCCGTACACTTCTCTCGGATCCGACTCCTTCTCCCATGGCTCCGGATGCCTATGACCCCTCCTGGTCCCTTACTTCAACCTTAAGCATGACCCTGCCCCTCAATATTGCTGCCGGAACGGGAATCAGACAGACCATAATAGATTATGAAGCGGGAGACCTTACCTACAGGGATGCCAGGAAGCAGCTGGAAAGGGATGTGCGCAAACAGTTCTACAATATGATTGCCCTGGCCGCCAATATTGACCTGAAAAAAGTGAATATCGAGATCGCCGAAAAAAGGTATGAACAGTCCAGGGAAAACTACAATAACGGGCTGATCAGCGAACTGGAAATGCTTCAGTCCCAGGTAACGGTTGAGAATATGAAACCGGAACTGAATGCTCTGAATACCCGGTTTGAAAACGGGTTGATGAACTTCAAGTTCTTTCTGGGGATTCCCCTTGATGCAGAGATTTTTCTGATGGGAGATCTGAACAACATCCGCTTCTATGATCTTGATAAAGACAGCCTGATTGACAGTTACAGTGCGGGTCGGATGGATATCATGCAGCTGAACAAAGCGATTGAATCCCTGCGGAACGCAAAAAAAGCGACATCTCAGCTTAACAGGACCCCGTCTGTATCACTTTACTCCACATGGGTGAATCCCGTATCCGACCCTTTCGAAGGGGAAAGCTGGGAAAGCGGATCCTGGATTGACTCACTGACCTTCGGCGTTCAGTTATCCATGCCCCTTGATGACTTTATCCCCAACTCAAGCACGGATGTATCCTTGAAGGAGATGGACGATTCCATAGAGAAACTGGAACTGCAGCGACAGCAGCTCTACGAAGCGGCATCCATGGAAATAACAAATCTGGTTATGAATCTGGAGAATTCCTACCGTACAATCGAAACCTATGAACTTAATGTAGACCTTGCTCAGAAGTCATTTGATCTGACAACGGAAGCCTATAACCTTGGTACCCGGGAACTGCTGGATGTGGAAACGGCCCAGGAGTCTCTCCTGACAGCATCGCAAAGCGTTCTGTTTGAAAAAATAAATTATATCAGCAATCTGCTTGACCTGCAGTATGCCATCAATACGGATGATCTATCGAGAATCCTGGAGGAAAAATGAGTAAAAAAGAGAAAAAGAAACGAGATAAAAAACCGGGACGAATTGTTCTGATAATACTGCTTCTGGCAATCCTTGCCGCCGGAGCCTTTACCGTTCTTAGTATGAAAAACAACGGAGGGCCCAAAGGCTCTCCCGGACAGGATGGAATGGAAGAGGACAAGGAAACCATTTTTGCGGTTACAGTAACCGAAGCCGTGTCCGGTGAAATAAAGGATCTTCTGGAAGTAAACGGCGATGTCATTCCCGACAGCTCGGTAGATCTTTATCCAGATAATTCCGGAAAGCTGTCCAGACTCTATGTGGAACTGGGTGACTATGTCCGAAAGGGTCAGGTAATCGCAGAAGTTGATCCCTCCCGGCCGGGCATGTCATACACGGCCAACCCGGTTAAAGCGGAAATCAGCGGAACCATAACCCGACTGCCCTTCGACCTGGGAGCCACCGTCGGGCCCCAGTCCCCCGTCGCTACTGTCGGGAGGCTTCACAACCTTCAGGTCAGAACGTATATTCCCGAACGGTTTATCTCCAAAATCCGAATGGGAATGAAGGCGAACCTTACTTTCGAATCCTATCCCGGAGAAATTTTTCCGGGAGTGGTAACAGAAGTCAACCCTGTTGTGGATGAAGTATCCAGAACTCTGGAAATCAAAATGGACCTTGTCGACAGGGATTCCCGGATCAAAGCGGGAATGTATGCCAAGATCAGCCTTATAACCGAAGAAAAGGATGATATCGTCCGGATCCCTTCGGACTGCATCATCAGCCGTTTCGGCGAAACCTTTGTATTCGTTATGGACGGAGAAGATAAGGTAGCCAGGCGCTTCGTAACACCGGGGATCCAGATCAGCGGAGTATCCGAAATTGCGGAGGGACTGAAAGCGGGTGAACGGGTGATCTACCAGGGCCAGACCCTGCTGGATGATCAGGCCCCCGTCAAAGTCGTCAGAACCATGCAGCCCTTAAAGTAAAGGACAAAACATGAGTGTAGCCAAATCAATAGTACATAAACCCACCACCGTACTGATACTCTTTACAATACTGGTGGGGCTGGGACTTTATATAGTGCCCCAGGTACCGATAGACCTCTATCCCGAGATCAACCCGCCGATTCTCGTGGTGTATACCAACTACCCGGGAGCGGGTCCTGAAGAGGTGGAACAGACTCTTACCCGCCCCCTGGAAGGAGCGTTGATGAACGTGTCCGACATGGAACGGATCACCTCGACCTCCTCAGAAGGGAACAGCATGATCATCCTGGAATTCGGCTGGGACGTTCCTCTGTCGCCAGCGGCGCAGGACGTAAGGGATACCCTTGAATTTATCAAGGATTACCTTCCCCAAGATGCCTCAGCGGTGCAGATTTTCAAATTTGATCCTGCCATGATGCCCATTATAGACCTTGTAGTAAACGGCAACCGGTCTCCTGAAGAGATCAGAGCCATTGCCGAAGACCAGATACAACCCTATCTGGAACAGGTATCAGGAGTCGCCACATCCTTCATAACCGGCGGCCGGGAGAAGGTTATCCGGGTGGAGATCAGCCAGAACCGCCTGGAAGCCTACGGCCTGAACATAACCGGGATAGCCGGTATGCTGGCCACGCAGAACCTGCAGATCGGTGCCGGTTCCGTTGAAGAGGGATCCAAAAAATACCTTGTCCGCACAGGCGGTGAGTACAAGAACCTGGAAGAGATTGAGAACGCCGTTGTTTCCTACAAGGTTTCTGGAGGGATAACCAAAGAGATCCGCCTGAGAGACATTGCAAAAGTATATGAAGGCTATAAAGACGCCACCAGCACTGTCTACATTAACGGTGAACCCGGTGTCTATATTTCCATCCAGAAGCAGAGCGGCGTCAATTCCATCGAAACGGCAGATAATGTTCTGGCCAAACTGGAACAGATCAACAGGAACCTGCCGCCTGACATGTCTGTGTCTGTCATCAACAATACAACCGAAATGATCCGGAACTCCCTGAATCAGGTAACCCGTTCTGCTATTACAGGAGCCCTGCTGGCCATGGTGGTTCTCTTTGTTTTTCTCAGAAGCTTCAAGAGCACCTTCATCATCGGCCTCTCCATTCCCATCTCTCTTCTGATAACCATTATGTGTATGTATTTCGCAGGGCTGACTCTCAATATGATGACCCTTGCGGGACTCACACTGGGGGTCGGGATGATTGTGGACTCCTCCATTGTTATACTGGAAAATATCTTCCGTTACCGCGAAAAAGGGGCCAAGCTTATGCCTTCGGCCATCCTGGGAACCCAGGAGATGTTTATGGCCATCATGGCTTCCACCCTGACAACGGTCTGTGTTTTCCTGCCGGTTCTGATGTTTAAAAGGGAGCTGGAAATGATCGGAGTCCTTTTCAAGGACATGGCTTTTACCATCATTATAGCGCTGCTCTCCTCCCTGTTCATCGCCATAACTCTGGTCCCCGTTCTGGCCAGCAAATATATCGCTCTGTATACCCGGAAACAGCACCCTCTTAAATGGAGACTGTTCCGGGGCATAGACAACGCTATGGGCCGGTTTTTCACAGGCATGGACAATATGTACAAGAAAGCTCTCGCATCCTGCCTGGACAATAAAGTCCTGACGATCCTCGTTGTGGTTGGCCTTTTTGCTTTGAGCCTTCTGATGTTCCCCTCCATCGGGATCAACTTCATGCCCAGCAGCGAGGAGGATTCTATCGTCCTTTCCATGGATATGCCCATCGGTACCCGGCTGGATCTTACCCAGGAGTATATGGACCAGCTGGCCATGATCGCCCAGAGAGAGATCGACAGTGCCAAGGACATCATTATATCCACCGGAGGAGGAGACTTCCTGTCTTCCGACAACAGTGCCCGGGGAACCATGACTATGACATTGAAGGATTTCGAACTCAGAACCGAAACCAATGATGAGATTAAAGAGGAGCTCCGGTCTCATTTTGACGACTTTCCCTCTGCCACATTCAGCTTCGGTTCCAATCAGGGAATGGGAGGAGCCGCTTCTCCTATCGACATTATAGTAAAGACTGAAGATATGGTGGAGGCCAAGAAAGTTGCCAACGATATTAAAGAGATGCTTATCGATCTTGTCCCCGAAGTTACTGAACCCGACATCAGCCTGACCGAAGGCCTGCCTCAGGCGGAAATCGTCATAGACCGGGAAAAAGCCTACTCCCTCGGGCTGTCTGTCATGTCCATCGGAAACGAAATATCCGCCAATGTGGACGGCAAGACCGCCTCCCGCTACCGGGTGGGAGGAGACGAATTCGATATCCTCGTCATTCTGGATGAAGCGGACCGTAATGCCATTCCCGACCTGGAAAAGATCTTCATCCTCAACACTATGGGCCGGCGAATTCCCCTGTCCAGTGTCGCCCGGATTGAAAAAACCACGGGTCCCGTGGACATCGCCCGGGAGGATCAGAGCCGGGTCATCCATGTCACCGGCGGGCTGAAACCCGGATTTGCCGCCAACCAGGTGGAACCCAGGGTCAGGCAGCTGATCAAGGAGAACATTGTAACCGCCGATGATGTGCTGATCGACTATAACGGGGATTATGCGGAGATCCAGTCCTATGTGATGAAGTTTGCTGTAATTATGATTATTGCCGTAGCACTGGTATTCGGTGTAATGGCGGCTCAGTTCGAATCCCTCAAGGATCCGTTTATTATTTTCTTCACAATCCCCCTGATGGCTGTGGGAATCCTTTTCCTCTATAAATTCACAGGGGAGACCCTGAGTATGTTCAGTGCCGTCGGAGTCGTTATGCTGGCGGGAATCGTTGTTAACAACGGAATCGTAATGGTGGACTACACCAATATCCTGAGGGGACGGGGGCTCTGCATCCGTGACGCCTGTATTGAAGCGGGGGGCAACAGGCTCCGTCCGGTTCTGATGACTACCCTGACCACCGTTCTGGGAATGATGCCCATGGCTTTTTCTTCGGGACAGGGATCGGAACTGGTCCGGCCCTTCGGTCAGACCGTAATAGGCGGTCTGACCATGAGCACCATCCTGACGCTGTTCCTTGTACCCGTCTTATATGCCGTATTCAACCGGAAACATAAAAACAACCTGGCCATGGAGTGCATCGATGCAGAGGATTTCATCAATGTGCCTGAAGTGGCCGGAGAGGAGATACAGTCGTGAAACGTGTTGAAATTATGGCCAATCAGTCTATCGAAGCCGACCTGTTTGAAGCGTTCAGCAGGAAGGGTTTGGCCAGGCATTATACCAAAATCCCCAATGTCATGGGCATAGGGAATTCCGATCCGAAAATGGGAGACCATATCTGGCCGGAAGAAAATGTCATGATCATCCTTTACTGCGAAGAGGAGGAAGCAAACCTTCTGTGCGAAGCCGTCAAAGAGGTGAAGGAGCACTTCCCCCGGGAAGGATTGAAGATATTTATCAGCCAGTGCTGATAGAAAGGCTGTTTTGCGGATACCCTGACAGAACAGCCTTTTTTTGTAACCATTTGTTTCCTTGCCAGCTTATAAAGGAGATGGTACAATTCAGTGCCTCTGATTACTGAACCAATAATATATAAGATAAAACCTCCGGGAGGAAGACATTGATCAAAGCGATTGATTTAACCAAAAGCTACGGCAGACACCTTGCTGTCAATAAAATCAATTTTGAAATCGGGAAAGGGGAGATCATAGGTTTTCTGGGACCAAACGGGGCCGGCAAGTCCACAACCATGAATATGATTACCGGCTATATTGCCCCCAGCGACGGGAAAATTCTGATCGACGGGGATGATATTCTGGATGACCCGGAAAAAACCAGGCGGAAAATCGGCTATCTGCCGGAACAGCCGCCCCTTTATATGGATATGACCGTATCCGAATACCTGAACTTCGCAGGCAGACTGAAACTGGTGGAACGGACTCAGCTGAAACAGGACCTGGAAAAGATCTGCGATCTTGTAAAAATCGGTGATGTCCGGAAAAGACTGATCCGCAACCTTTCAAAAGGATACAAACAGAGGGTCGGGCTGGCCCAGTCCCTTCTGGGGAACCCCCAGCTGCTGATTCTGGATGAACCCACTGTGGGCCTGGATCCCAAACAGATTATAGAAATCCGGAACCTGATCAAATCCCTCAGCCAAGACCATACTATCGTTCTCAGTTCCCATATACTGCCGGAAATCTCTGCTGTATGCGACCGGGTTCTGATTATCAGCAAAGGAGAAATTGTCGCTTCGGACACAGCAGAAAACCTTGCCCAGAACCTGGCGGGGATGCATCAGCTTCATATGAGGATCAAGGGAGAGGAGCAGGCTGTCAGAGCGGCGCTTCAGGAAATTCCCGCCCTCAAGGAGATTACGATCTCCGCTTCGGGAGAGAACGGCGCCTGCAATGTGGTTGTGGAAGCCGGGCAGGAAGAGGATATACGGGAAGAGGTATTTTACGCCCTCAGCCGGAACAAATGCCCCATCCTGCAGATGAGGCCCATGGATATGTCTCTGGAAGAGATTTTCCTGAACCTGACAACCGAAGAAGGAGAAAACAGCAAATGACGGCGGTATTTCTAAAAGAACTGCGTACCTATTTCACCACCCCCATCGGGTATATTTTCATGGGAGTATTCCTCCTGATTTCCGGGATTCTTTTTACAACGAGCAATGTGTTCGCCATGAATTCAGACTACTCCTCCTTTCTGGGGAGTCTTATCTTTATCTTTCTGCTGGTAACACCTCTTCTGACTATGAAGATTCTCAGTGAGGAAAAAAAACAGAAAACAGACCAGCTGCTGATGACGGCTCCTGTTTCATCCGGAAAGGTTATACTGGGAAAATTCCTGGGAGCCCTGACCCTATACCTTATGACCCTGGTTATAACATTTATCTATCCCCTCTTCCTCTCTTTTCATGGAAGACTGGATACGGCACAGATTATCGGAACCTATATAGGGTTCTTCCTTCTGGGAGGGTCCTTCATTTCCATAGGAATATTCGTTTCCTCCCTGTCGGACAGTCAGGCTTCTGCCGCGATCCTTACGTTCTGTGTACTGATCATCACATGGATTATTGATTTTCTGGGAGGCTTTATGCCCCAGTCCATCCCCTCGGGACTCATCTTTGCTTTTATCATCGTTCTGGGAGCTGTTGCCTGGATGAACAATGCTACCAGGAATATCCCGTCCGCTCTCCTTACGGGCGTTGCAGGGATCCTGATCATTGCCCTGATATACCTGATAAACAAAGAAGTATTCATCAACCTGATCAGTAAAACCTTTACCTGGTTCTCCCTGACCAAACGGTTCAGCGACTTTCCCATGGGAGTCCTGAAACTGGATGCGATTGTGTATTACTGTTCTTTCTGCGGTTTTTTCCTTTTCCTGACAACCCAGAAAATTGAGAAACAGAGATGGAGCTGAGGAAGAAAAGATGAATCTGAAAAACATGCCGAAACTGAAAGAGATATTCAAACTGAATTTCAAAGCCCGCCATGCGGGGATAGCCGCCCTGACCAATATTGCGGTTCTGGCGGGACTTGTGATTATAAATCTGCTGGTGCAAAAAATCCCCGCCGACTGGGATATGACAAAACGGAAACTCTTCTCCCTGACAGAAGACACAAAACAGCTGATAGAAAATCTGGATCAGGAAGTGGTCATCTATCTTCTGGCCAAACCGGGGATGGAGTCGGCGGACGTACTGGAAGTACTGGAAAAATACGACAATGCGTCCAAAATGGTACACCTGGAAATTATCGATCCGGACCGGAATCCCGCACTGATCAACCGTTACACAGAAGACGGCCAGGAGGTCGCACAGGGAAGTCTTATCGTTACTTCGGGCAATTACTCCCGGATTATAGACAGGATGGACCTGTACAGCATCAGCTACAATCAGCAGGGCGCCCCTCAAGTTGTAGGGATGACCGTGGAACAGCGGGTAACCGCTGCGTTCTCCTATGTTTCTACAGGAAGAGAGCCGAAAGTATATGTCCTGGAAGGGCATAATGAATACACTCTGGAAGATCTGAATTTGCTTGAATCGGTAAAAAAGGCAAATTACACATCAGCGCCCCTGAATCTGATGAAGGTGGGAGAGGTCCCTTCTGATGCGGATATTCTGCTGGTTCTTTCTCCCGAACGGGACCTCAGCGACAGGGAAGAAAATGCCATTGCGGACTACCTGGAACAGGGCGGATCCGTTTTTATCGGTATGGATCTGATGGGAGATATATTCCCCAACTTCGGCAGCCTGCTGGCATCGTACAACGTAACAATCGAACAGGGCGTGATTATGGAGAAGGATACAAACCGTCTCCTCCCCGGACTGGGAAACAACCCCATATTCTTCTCTCCCCGCTATCCTGACGAGAATGCCATTACGGATCCCCTGAAGGAGAACAGCCTTGATGTTTTTCTTGTTACGGCCATGGGAATCGGAGAAACGAAAGTTCAGAAAAGGAATCTGAACGTGGTCCCCCTTTTGACATCATCCAGCAGCAGCTGGCTCAGAACAGATATGCAGGAACGCTCGGAATCCCGGGTTGGATCCGATATACCCGGTCCTGTCAACGCAGCTGTTTCGGTAGCGGAACGGAACCGGGAAACAGGGGATGAAGACGGAGCCCGCCTGATCGTTCTTGCCAGCGGGCAGTCCCTCTCAAAACTATCAGGGCTGGGTCAGATCAAAGCCAACATTGAGTTTTTCCTGAACAGCCTGAACTGGCTGAGCGCTCAGGAGGATGCGGTCAGCATATCCGGCAAAAGCCTGTTCAGACTGCCCCTGCGGATTAATGCCCTGCAGGCGTGGATCTATGCGGGAATAGCCATCCTGCTGATTCCCCTGTTGATTATTATTACAGGAACGGTAGTGAATCTCAGGAGGAAGCACCTTTGAAAAAGAAAAAGCAGCTTTTTATGGCTCTGGGAGCTCTGATTATACTCCTTGCGGCCTATGGGCTTTTCACACTGTCCGAAAAGAAGAAAGAAGCCGAAGCGGATGAAGTGAGCAGTTATGAAGCTCCCGAATCCTGGGAGCTAACCAGGCTTGATGAAACGGAGATCCGCTCTCTCTCCCTGGAAAATACAAAGGGGTCTTTCACCCTTGTTAAAAAAGACGAGAGCTGGAAAATCAGGGGACGGGAGGAACTGAAACTTAATGCCCAGGCTGTGGCATCCCTTGTGATGTCGTCGGCCAGAATTGTCAGTTTTGAACAGATAAGCCCGGACAGCATTAATGTTGAAGAGTACGGCCTTGTTGAACCGGATGCCATCCTGACAATTGAGAAACCGGACGACACGCTGATCCGCATACGTATCGGATCAGCCAACCCCTCCGGGAAGGGCCACTATGTACAGAAAGAAGGCGATCCGGCAATCTACCTGATCTCGTCCTTTATCAGCGGACCTATGATGAATGACATAAACAGCTTGAGAGACCGATCCCTGCCCACCATAAACGGGCAGGATCTGAGCTATCTTAAAATTGAAGCAGACAGAACCATTGAGGTGGTCCCTGCTTTTCAGTTTGAAAAATTCGGCAGCAATATGAGCCCGTTTCTGCTGGTACGCCCCTATAGAAGGCCCCTGCCGGTGAATGCGGAAAAAATCTCCGAATATATGGAAAAGTTTTTCAGCGGACTGATTATTCAGACCTTTGAAGATCCGGATACCCCCGAATCAGTCAGCGGCCTGGGATCGGCGGCCCGAACCATTCAGATGAAAGACAAGTCCGGGGCGGAGTTCGAGTTACGAGTCGGAAACAGAAATGATAACGGCGCCTACTACTGCGCCCTCCCGGGAGATCCCGGGGTATTCACAGTCGACGGAGAAGCCCTTTCACTGGTTGAAGCCAGACCTTTCGATATGGCAGACCGCTTCGTCCGACTGGTCGGGATAGACCTTGTGGAAACTCTCAGTGTTGAAACCCCGGAAAAAAAGTGGGAAGGCCGGATCGAAAAACTGGATGAGGAAAATGCCAACTACTACTTTCAGGGTGAGATGATTGCCGAAGATCCTTTCAAGGATATGTATCAGGAAGTTCTCTACCTGCTGTACGAAGGGGAGTTGACCTCGGATTTTACTTCGGGAGAGGCGGCCGTCACCATCCGTTATAGGGGAAACAGCGATAACCCCGGAGAAACAAAGGCGGAGTTCTTTCCTTACGACAGGGATTACTACGCAGTTAGCGTTGATGGATATGATGTGGAATTCCTTATCGGAAAGTATCAGGTAGACAACCTGCTGGAATTCCTGGAGAATTTTACGGGAAAAGAAGAGTAATTCCCGGACCTCCCCTACCCCCTCCTGAGGAGGGGAACTTATACAGACATCTCCCCTCCTCAGTCAATAATTGGACTTCTCCCTGTGGGGAGACAGAGAGAAGTTTAGTAGTAAGGGGAAATTACATGTCCCGGTCCTCGAGCGAAGTCGAGAGCTTATTTCAGAGCCGGCAGGAATTTGAATAGCGCCTTGTCATCCATAATATCAAAGAACAGAGAAGGCCGGTCTTTCAAACAGACTCTCCAGAAACCACGTGTAAATACTGCTTTGAGTTTAGACAGGCTTTGAAGGGAATTTTCATCCACCAGGCCGCGGACACAATCCCTGGAATCCTTTTCGGAAACCTGTTGAACCGCAGTCACATCACTTAGTAAAAAGGAGTATTCCGTCTTTTCATAATCATCGTCTTTTCGGTTAAAAAGAGCCATCAGGGCATTCTGCTTTTCAAAATCTTCAAAGTACAAACGGTCGCCTATAATAAAGAAAAGCCCTCCACGCCCATTAATACTGTTCGAACCGGCTTCACCTATCAGGGTGGCATAAGTCTGAAAAAGGATCTTTCCTCCCAGCGCCTCTTCCTTCTCTTTCCAGTACTTTTCGATTTGAGCCTCAGTTGCCATACAATCTCCTTTTTTACCAATACATCATAATAACCGGAATATCCCCGCCCCGCAACTCTCCTTTCCCTTCAGGCAGACTTGACAATACCAGCCCGGGAAGGAATGATTAGAACCTATAGAAAACAGGAGTGTTCCATGGATAATGACCAGCTTAAAGAGCATGTAGATCTGATCAGAGAGGTATTTACTTATAACCGCCGCTTTCAGGATGCCCTTTTTGTCCTGAAGATAGACAGCCCGATTATCGACCACCCCTATTTCTCCCTCCTTGTTAAGGACCTGGCACTTCTTCATCAGAACGGAATCAGGATTGTAATCGTCCCCGGAGCCCACAGCCGGATTAATGAGATCCTTAATCAGTATAAAGTCCCCTATGAATCTGCCAATGGAATCAGGATATCCTCGGAAGAGAGTATACCTTTTATTAAAATGGCCGCTTTCGACGTATCCAACAAGGTAATGACTCTTTTATCGGGGAATGGGATTCCTTCGGTTATCGGAAACTGGGTAAAAGCCCGTGCCCTGGGTGTTGTAAACGGAGTTGATTTTATGCATACGGGACGAGTCGAGAAAATCAGAACAGATGCTGTGGAAACCCTGCTGAATGAGGGACACATCCCCATCTTCCCCTGCATCGGGTGGAGCAGCAACGGAGATCCCTACAATATCTCCTCGGACGAACTGGCCCGGGTGATTGCGCAGAGTCTCAAGGCATCCAAACTTTTTTTTCTTTCCGCCGAAGATGAACTTACCAGCCGAAGCTGTTCCGTACCGGAAGATATCAGCCTTTCCAAGGATGGCCGCCTCTCCAAACTGTCCCTCTCCCAGGCGGAGGAATTCATCAAACTGAACAGAGACAACCCTCTTATAGATAAAATACACTCTGCCGTGGAAGCCTGCCGGGAAGGGGTTGATCGCGTCCATATCCTGGACGGAAGAATAGAAGGAGCCGTACTGAAAGAGATTTTTTCCAACCTGGGGATAGGCACCATGATCTACTCCAATATCTACGAGCGGATCCGGCCCATGAAAAACAGGGATATTTCCAGCGTACTGGGGCTTATGAAGCCCTTTATAGATCAGAAAATACTTGTCCCGCGTACCAGGACGGAAATGGAGAAAAAGCTTTCAGACTATGTGGTTTACGCTATGGACGATATTATCCACGGAGTGGCAGCCCTTCATATCTACCCGGACGGGAAAGCGGAGATAGCCGGCCTGGCTGTAGACAGCAGATTTATCCACCTGAAAATCGGAAAGAAAATGGTATCCTATCTGCTGGAGCAATCCAGAGAGAAGGGACTGAAGGAGGTCTTTGTACTGACAACCCAGACTTCAGACTGGTTTCTGAATATGGGTTTTACTCCGGGAAGCCTGGAAGATCTGCCGGAAGAGAAACGATCTCACTACAACACTAACCGGAATTCCAGAATACTTGTATTTCAGAACAATCCATGAAGGAACCCTCTCCTGATCTTAAAACCCTGATTACCGGCTCCCATTATCTGGATGTTCACAATCATATGGATGCCTATCCTCTGGAAGAAAGGGGGGGAATCGCAGCTATGGTCCATTCAAACAGGATCCTCTGCTTCAGTGCCGGTACGGACCCGCACTCCTGGATACAGAATGACAGACTGAACAGACAAACCCCCTATATCATCTCCTGTTGCGGAATTCATCCCTGGATGGCGCACAGCTACGGCCCTTCGGATGTTGAGGCAGCGGCAGAACAGTATGCGTCCACCGTCATGATTAATGAAATTGGACTGGATACGGTCTGGGCAGATTCAGCAGCAACCCTGTGCAGACAGGAGTCCTTGTTACAAGCCCAGCTTTCTCTGGCAGAAAAACTGAATAAGCCTGTAACCCTTCATACCAAAGGAGCGGAACAGCTTGTACTGGATATCCTTCAAAAGTACAGAATACCGGGAATTCTGATTCACTGGTACGACGGTCCCCCGGATTTGATCCCCGGTTACCTGGAACTGAACTGTTATTTCACCATATCCCCCGTATTTATCAATAATGCAGAATACCGCAGACTGATCAGCCGGATTCCATCGGACAGGCTTCTTCCGGAAACAGACAACCCCTCCACCTGGCCCTGGCTTTTCAAAGAGACGGGGAAACCGGAACAGATCAGAGAAATCTATAAAGCCTACGGAAAATGGGTCGGCAAAAACAGAACTATTGTTCATAATCAGTTTAAGGAGAACCTGCTCCGTTTTTTTCAGATTCTATAAATACCCGGAGGATTAAACAATGTCAAACCGGATTAGAGTATTACTATTCGTGTTGATTTCAGCTGGTGCCGGTCTTTCCGCACAGGATTTCGGCATTGCAGTTCAGGACCAGTTAACAGCGCCCCTTATCAATCCCGCCGCTATGGGAGTCGGGAATTCCGGGGGATTATCCTACTGCCAGAGCTTTACCGGTACGGAACTCCTTAATGATGATAAACTGCTTATCTCCCTGGGAGGCCTGGCCTATGCCTACCACCGGATGGATAAATATTCCGATCACCTGCTGGCCTGCGGCGGAAGAATTATCCCGGGTCTCTACACCGGGACTTCCTGGTCCTGGCCCGGGAAAGGCGATCAGGCCGCCCGTCTGGGACTCTCCCTGCTTCACAGACCGCTCCCCTGCCTCTCATTTGCCGTAAAGGGAGAGAACCTGAATAATGATCCCTATGCCGAACTGGGTGTTGGAATAAGACCCCCCTTTGCCGAAAGCCCCCTGACAAGCCGTCTGACCCTGTCCGGGGACGCCCGACTGAATGAAGATGGGTTCGACGGAATCAGCCTGGGAGCTTTTCTGGAACTCCCGGAAGGCCTGAAAATATACGGTGACTACAATTTTGAAGAGGGGCGTTTCTCTCTGGGGGCAACACTCTCATTCGGTTACGGAGAGATGGGCAGCACTGTGAAATCTTCCGGGGATACACAGTTTGAACGCGGCAATTACCGGATTTCCACCAGCTGGAACAAGCAGAGGACCTTCCTGCAATCGGGGTTCAGCAAAACCATCGAATATGATCTGGCAGAAATAATCACTGACTCCCCCGATCAGGGCGGACGCAGTCTGATGGACTTTATCCAGGATATGGAAAAGATAAAGGCCGATTCATCAACGGATGCTCTGATTTTCCGTAACCAGTCTTTCCATACCTCTTTTGCCAATCTTCTGGAGATTGAAACCCTTCTGAAAGAAGTAAAGGATTCGGGTAAAAAAATCTACTTTTACTACAATAACATGAACAGCATGAACTATGCCCTGGCTGCCTCGGTAGCCGATGAGATCTACCTGAACCCGGCAGGAATGATCCATCTGAAGGGTTTTTCCCGCAGCCGTATCTACATGAAAGACTTCTTTGCGGACTGGGGCATACGGTTTCAGAATTTTCAGAGTCACCCCTATAAAACAGCTTACAATAATATCTCCGAATCCGATATGACAGAGGAGGAGAGAGAGTCACTTGAAACCCTCTATGAAGGGCTTCAGACTGAAATGAACCGCATGCTGGAGAACGGGAGGGGGGATGAACTAGCCCGGACCGGAGAACAGTTGCTGGCAGCCGGCCCCTTTGTTTACGCCGCAAAGGCCCTGGAACTTGGTATGGTGGACGGTCTGCTTTATGAGGACCAGTTTGATGAGATGCTTAAGGAGAATAAACTCAACGGTTTTCTCTACTCTTCCTCAACCGATGATATCAGCTATGACTGGGAGTCTACGGGACAGCCCTCCATAGCCGTAATCTATGCCAGCGGGAATATCCATGGCGGAACGGGTATAGCGGGACAGTCCATCGGCTCCGATTCCCTGCGGAATGCCATCCGCAGAGCCCGCCGGAACCCTCTTGTCCATGCCATCGTACTCAGAGTGGACTCCGGGGGAGGATCCTCTCTTGCTTCGGATCTGATTGCCCGGGAAGTAGCCCTCTGCCGCAGCCAGGAGAATCCCAAGCCGGTTATTGTTTCCATGGGAGGAGTTGCCGCATCCGGCGGGTACTATATAGCTGCCCCGGCAGACAGCATTATAGCGTCCCCGGCCAGCATAACCGGATCCATCGGAGTCATCGCCCTCTTCCCGGAGATTTCCGGACTGCTGGAAAAACTCCGCCTCCATTCCGAAACGGTAACGGCCTCGGAAGGGGCGGATACCGGCAGCCCCCTGCGTCCCCTGACGGGTGAGGAGACGGCCCATATCGAAGCCTATATCGCCGAAACCTATGACCGTTTTATCAGCCTGGTTGGGGAGTACCGGGGGATGCAGAAAGAGGACGTCCATTCTGTAGCGCAGGGAAGGGTCTGGACTGGTACCCAGGCAAAAGAGAGAGGCCTGATTGATGAAACCGGAGGACTCTCCCTGGCCCTCTCCCTGGCAGAGGAACAGATGAAGAGACGGGGGAAAGTCAGGATTGTTGAGATTATACCTGGTCGCAGGCTGACCATTATGGAGAGGCTTGTCCCCTCGCTGGCAACGTCTTCAGTGAATGAACCGGTACTGCCGGAAGACCTGGAAAACCTGATGGAATTCTATAAAAGCCTCTCCCGCTATGAACCGGGAGAAGCCCTGTATATGATACCCTATACGGCACAAGAGCTGGGGGTCGGGCCTTAGCGGCCTCCCCTGATGTAGGGTTCGCCAAGAGTAGCAGGGGCGCTCATCTTCCGTTTGCCCCCTTTGCTCATACCGTAAAAGAGCAAAACTCCCAGGGTGGTTGCATAGGGCAGCATGGCCAGCAGGTTGGGGGAGATCCCCAGAGGCTGCAGGACATACTGGATAACAAAGATTCCCCCGAAGACATATGCTCCCAGAAACGCTTTAGACGGCTCCCAGAGGGCGAAGATTGTCAGAGCTATAACAATCCAGCCTCTTCCGGCGGTCATCCCTTCGATCCACGATTTACTGTAAGCTGTAGACAGATGAGATCCGGCCATACCGGCAAAAGCGCCTCCCACCATCACACAGAGATATTTCACCAGGGAGACATTTATTCCCAGAGTTTCAGCGGCCTTTGGATTTTCTCCAACAGAACGCACTGTAATACCGATTTTTGTATATTTCAGGACAAACCAGACAATCAGCCCCAACAGAACTGACAGATAAAAATAGGCATCCTGAAAGAAGAGGACCTTTCCCAGAACAGGGATTTCGGACAGTCCCGGAATAGCTACAGACTGCATTTTGATGGTCAGGGGACGACCGATATAGGGCTTACCCCACAGGCCGCTCAGCCCCAGTCCCAGCATGGTCAGAGCCAGACCGGAAACAACCTGATTGGCCCGGAGGCTGACAGTTACGAAAGAGTGAAGCAGAGAGATCAAAGCCCCTGCCAGAATAGCGGCGATCATGCCCAGCCAGGGGTTTCCGGTTGTGAATGTCACAATAAAACCTGTAACCGCGCCGAGGGACATCATCCCCTCAACCCCCAGGTTCAGAATCCCTGCCCGTTCGGTAACGACCTCTCCCAGGGTTCCCAGAAGAAGCGGTGTTCCGGCCACAACGGTTCTTGTCAGTATGGACGTGATAATTTCCAGCATTACTTGTTTCTCCTTTTGAATCGAACCCGGTGGCTCAGAAAGAAGTCTCCCATAATCAGGAAGACAAGGATCAGCCCGTTGAACACATTCACCGTGGCAGCAGGCATATTCATGGACATCTGTATGGCGTCCCCCCCTACTATAATCCCGGCAAAAAACAAACCTGAAAGGATAGCAAAAGCCGGATTAAGCCGCCCCAGCCAGGCAACGATAATGGCGGTGAATCCATAGCCGGCACTGATGGTTTCGGGATAACTGAGGTGATGATGAATGGAGGCCAGCTCGCCTACTCCGGCCAGACCGGCCACACCGCCGCTGATGGCCATCATAATCAGGGATGTTCTGAAAAAATCAATCCCCGCGTAACGGGCAGCCTCTGTATTTTCTCCGATAACCCGGACTTCATACCCGAAACGGGTGCGGAAAACCAGAAAGCAGAGAACAAAAGCCGTCACTACAGCCAATACAATAAGAAGAAGAGAGATCCGGGAATCCGGAAGGAGCTTGAGAATGGCCTGCTCAGGCAGGTCGTCTGTGTAGGGGTAACCGTATTTGGTCGCGCCTTTCCAGGGACCGACAACCAGAAACTTGACAAACTCCGCCGCTATATAATTCAGCATCAGAGTTGAGATAACCTCGTTTATCCCGAATTTCACCTTGAAGATCGCCGGAACAATACCCCAGAGAGCACCCCCTATAAAACCGGCCAGAAACATCAGGGGAATAATGACAGGACCGGGGAGCGCGGGTCCCCAATGCAGTCCCACCCAGGTTGCAAAAACAGCGCCGAACAGGAGCTGACTTTCAGCCCCGATATTCCAGAACTTGGCCCGGTAGGCCAGAGCCAGGCCGCTTCCGATCAGAATGAGGGGGATGGCCTTTGTTATGGTTTCCTTAATCCCGAACAGACTCCCGAAGGAGGCAATAAAGATCTCTCCAATGGCAAAAAAAGGATTTATCCCTTTTAACAGAAAAACCATACCGACTGCAAACAGGCCGGCCAGAAGAGACAGGAAAAGGACAATTACATTAAAAAACGGGGTAGTTCTCTCCCGCGGCAGCACGATAACATTCATTTACAGACACTCTCCCGGTCCGAGTTCTACAGACCCGGCCATCATAAGACCGATATCATCAATTTCACAATCAGCGGGATCAACAATTCCCATAAACCGTCCCTCAAACATTACAGCTATCCGGTCGCAGACCTGAAAGAGTTCCTCCAGATCTTCCGAAACCAGCAGAACGGCACCACCCTTGTCCCGGCAGGCGATCAGCTCTTTTCTGATATATTCAGCGGCCCCCACATCAAGACCGTAGGTTGGATGGGCCGCAATCAGAAGGCTCGGTTCAGCCGAAATTTCCCGGCCCAGAATCAGTTTCTGCATATTCCCGCCGGAGAGATTCTTCACCGGGGTATTGATGGAAGCCGCATCCACATGAAAATGGTCTACCAGAGAAGAGGCATGCTTTCTGATCAGAGGGTAGTTCATCATCATCCGGTGACTGAAAGGCTCCCTGTGATGCTGCTTTAATACAGAGTTTTCAAAAAGCTGAAGATTGGCAACCGTACCGAATTTGATCCTCTCCTCCGGGACATGGGTAATCCCCCTGTTATGGACCCGTCGAGCCGATTTATTGGTGATCTCCTCATCTTCCAGAGTTACCGTACCTGTAACAGCCTTTCTCAGACCGGTGATGGCTTCCACCATCTCCCGCTGACCGTTACCGGAAACACCGGCAATACCGAGGATTTCATTCTTCCTGATGCTGAAACTCAGATCCTTCACAATGGGAAGTCCCTGATCGCTGTCTACAGTGAGGCCGGAAACATCAAGGATCTTATCTCCCGGCACCAGATTCTCTTTTGGATAGGATGAGGAGATTTCACGGCCGATCATCATACGGGCCAGATCGACCTTGGTAACATCCCGGATTTCTGCCGCACCGGTAACACGGCCTTTTCTCATGACCATAACCCGGTTGCAGATACTGACAATTTCATCCAGTTTATGACTGATCAGAACAACAGAGTGACCTTCTCCGCTCATTTTCCGGAGGATTTCAAACAGATCATCCGCTTCCTGAGGAGTCAGGACAGAGGTGGGCTCATCCATAATCAGCAGATCAGCCTTTCTGATAAGGGCTTTCAGGATTTCAACCCGCTGCTGCTCCCCTGCCGAAAGTTCCCAGATTTTTTTATCCGGATCCACATCCAGTCCGAATTTCCGGGAAAACTCTTTTATTTGGGCCCTCATATATTTCTGGGGAAACAGGAAGGGGGCATCCTTATAACCTAAGGCGATGTTCTCCAGAACCGAATGCTTCTGAACTAGCATAAAATGCTGATGGATCATCCCGATCCCGGCACTCATGCTGTCCTTGGGATTCCTGAGCCTCAGGTCTTCGCCGTTTTTTAAGATTTCACCGCTGTCGGGGAGATAAAGCCCGTAGAGGATATTCATTAAAGTCGTTTTACCGGCGCCGTTTTCACCAAGCAGTCCCAGAATATCTCCCTTTTCAATGGTAAGGTCAACATCCCGGTTGGCTTTAACCCCAATGAAGGACTTTGAAATCCCCTTCATTTCCAGTTTCTCTATTCTCTTCAAAATTGATTTCTCCAAAAGGATTTAATCTAGATAGTATATGACAATTCTATTATCTGCAATAAAAAGGGGACGCCGCTACGTCCCCCGTTATTCTTAAATTTTCAGAATACTACTTTTACTGCTGAGGCAGAGGAGTGGCGAAATTATCCACCTGATACATCATCTCTGCAAAGAGATGGGGGATGGACGCAATCTCGCCTTCCGCTACAGTAACATTTCCAGCCTGATCATAGATGGGACCTGTAAAAGGATCGAAGACTTCCCGTCCCTGAGCCATCTGGTCGTACCGTTTCATAACCAGATCATAAACCGAGATGGTTCCGAAATCATCTGATTCAACTGTTTTCCCTTTAAGAGTATCAACGTATTTGGAGTTGATTTTCTCATCCATGGAGGCTCCCAGTTCAACAGCTTTTTCCTTCATCAGCCAAAGTAAATCGTAATTTGACAAGTCTCCGGTTTTTCCGGCTTTATAGTCCAGGAGCATCTGTTCATACAGAACACCCCAGTCTGTCAGCTGACCGGTCAGGGTAGCATCTTCCGCATAGGACTGCATGGGGCTGTAGTGACTAAGACCATATACATTCTCCCCTTTTTCCATATGTTCCTGGGCAACCTCCAGAACAGTGGGAGTATCTTCTGTAAATCCCAGAACATCACAGCCTTCGGAAACAAGGGCCTCAGCAGCTTCTCTTGCCTTGTCCGGACCATACCAGGCGTAGATCCATTTAACATTGACAGTGGCTTCAGGGTTTACTTCCTTGATCCCCAGAGCAAAGGCATTCATATGACGGAACAGTTCGGGAATGGGAAAAGCGGCTACATAACCGATTTTGTTGGATTCGGTCATAGCGCCTGCCATAAGACCGTTCAGGTAGTAGATCTGATACATGTCCCCCATATAGGTTCCCATATTGGCGCTCCGTTTAAATCCGGAACAATGAAAGAACTGCACATCAGGATATTTTTCGGCGGCTTTCACAGTGTCATCCATATAACCGAAGCTGGTTGTAAAGATAATATCACATTTCTGCTGCTGTACCATTCTGTCTATAAACCGGACAGCATCCCCTTCCGGAACGCTTTCTACAGTGATGGTCTCCAGCCAGGGAAACTGCTTTTCCACGTAAAGCCTTCCCTGATCGTGGGCGTAGGTCCAACCGAAATCACCTGCCGGGCCGATATATACAAATCCGGCCTTTACTTTTTCAATCTCCTGGGCTCCGGAATCAGCAGCTTCAGTTGAAGACTCCTGACCGCCGGCGGCAAAAAGAGCTCCAGTCAGAAGAAGCAGAAGGGACGCAAGAAAGAACATCTTGATTTTTTTCATTATTCCTATCTCCTTGGGTTGAGTTATAAAACTCATGTAAGCCTAATTCTCACGCTACTAAGGCATTTTGTCAACACATGTCAGACCTCAGACTTCTCGAAGAGAGCGGTATTGACCTCGTGATAGGGTATAACTATAATCCTTTCCATGACTTGGGAACGAACATTTATTCTAGTAAAACCCGACGGAGTAAAAAGAGGACTCATCGGTGAAGTCCTGAAACGCTATGAACGGGCTGGTCTGCAGATTGTTGCAGCCAAACTGGTCAGCTGTCACCAGGAACAGGCTGAAAAACATTATGAAGAACATAAGGGAAAAAGCTTTTTTCCCTCTTTAACCGGACTTCTGACCTCCGGCCCCTCCATGGCAGTCGCTCTGGAAGGTGCTCACGCTATTGAAGTAGTAAGGAAGATCAATGGGGACACCGAACCCAGAACTGCTGCGCCCGGTACTATCCGGGGAGATTTTACCCACATGGGTTACGCCAGAAGCCCCGAACTGAACGGAACAATCTACAATGTCGTGCATGCCTCCGATTCAAAAGAGAGTGCCGTCAGAGAGCTGGCTCTCTGGTTTGATGAAAAAGATTTTGCAGATTCCTACGATACCGTATTAAAAGGATTCGTCTGATAGCCCAATTATAAAAACAACTCCCCTCCCTCTGGGAGAGGCCGGATGCATGCCAGAACAGCAAACGAAGTTTGTGACCATGGGGATTAAGGGGTGAGGGCTTGATCGGGGATCCGGACGATTTCAGCCGGACAATCATGTCTCCACTTCAGGGAGACTGAGGGATTCAAAAAAAAATGCCGGACAGCTTCAAGCTTCCGGCATTTTTAATTAATGACCAGACCTCCCCCTGCCTCCCTCCTTCCTGAGGGGGGGGATCGTCCTGTTTCCTTCTTCGTAAATATTGGTAATGGTTCGAAGAAAAAGAATAAGACGGCCTCTCCCCTCGGGGAGATTGAGAGGGGTCAGATTATTTCACACACAGATCCACAAACTGAAACTTCATAACATCAAAAAGCCCCTCATCGGTCAGCTTCAGTTCGGGAATCACCGGCAGGGCCATAAAAGCCAGCGTCATAAACGGATCCAGATCCGGATTGACCCCCAGTTTATCCAGGGCTATTCCCAAAAGGTTGCTCAGGGCATCTCTTACTCTTTCCGCCGGCTGATCAGACATGATTCCCGCAATAGGCAGTTCAAGTTCACCCAGAACCTTTCCTCCGGAAACGATGCAGATCCCTCCTCCCAGTTCTCCCAGAGTATTGACAGCCAGAGCCATATCCCCGTCATTGTCCCCGATCACAATCAGATTATGAGAATCATGAGCAATTGAGGATGCAATCGCCCCCCCCTTCAAACGGTAATTTTCGACAAGTCCCAACCCAATATTGCTATTACCGCTATGCCGTTCAATAACGGCCATTTTCAAAATATCCAGATCGGGATGAATTCTGAAATTCCCATTATTGTCCCGATCCACTTTACGGACGGCACTTTCTGTCACAAGAGAGTGGGGCATTATACGGATGGCCCGTATTACGTCCCCCTCAAGGGGCATAATAAAATCCTCTTCCAGAATTTTCCGGATGTGTACTGTTCCCCGTACCTTTTCACCGGGAATAGTCCGCACAGGATCCAGGGGCTTTTCATCCCGGGCGACAAGACGGCCTCTCTTGTAGACTGCCTTAACCCTGAATTTCTCAAGATCCTCCAGTATGACAATATCCGCTTCATAACCGGGAGCCAGAGCGCCCTTGTTTTTCAGCCCATAGCATTCACAGGCATTTATGGTTGCCATCTGAACAGCCCAGACCGGATTGATCCCCATGGAAACAGCCTTCCTGATACTGTAATTTATATGCCCGTCTTTCAGAATATCTTCGGGCTGTTTATCGTCTGTACAAAAAGCAATTCGTCTCATGTTCACGGCATTGACACCACTGATGAGCCCCGCCAGATTCCGGGCGGCTGACCCCTCACGGATTAAAACATACATCCCCCTCCGTAAACGGGCTTTCATCTCTTCAGGAGTGGAACACTCATGATCTGTTCGAACCCCGGCTCCCACATAGGCATTCAGATCCTTCCTCTCGACCATGGGGGAGTGGCCGTCAACGACTTTGTTTCGGTCAAGCGCCAGGCGAAGTTTATCCAGGACAGAATCCTCACCTCCGATAAGAGCGGGGTAGTTCATCATCTCGCCCAACCCCAGAATCCTTTCTTCGTCTATCAATTGAGCCAGATCTTCCGCTTCCAGTTTGGCTCCGGAGTTTTCAAAGGGGGTAGCCGGAACACAGGAGGGAAGCATAAAATGGCAGTCCAGAGGCAGATCCCGGGAAGCCTCCAGCATGTAGCGGATACCGTCCAGCCCGCAGACATTGGCAATCTCATGAGGGTCGGCAATCACTGTTGTCGTGCCCCGGGGAACTACAAGGGAAGAGAAATTTTCAGGGGTTGTAAGGGAAGATTCAATATGGACATGGGCATCCACAAATCCCGGTGCCAGATAGGCCCCGTTCAGATCAATCTCCTTTTCGCCTTCATAGGCGCCGTAACCCAGGATTTGACCGTCCTTGACCGCCAGGCTGTTTTCCTGGATCTCACCTGTAAACACATTGATGATTTTTCCATTCCTGAAAACAATATCCGCTTTTTTGCGTCCCGCCGCAGCATCGATATAACTCTTTAAATCCATCAAGTCCCCCTTTTCTTTGAATATACCATATCCTGGCAGGGATTCACTCTTTTTTTAACAATTGATTGCCTGATCAGTCAATCAGGATCTATAATGATATCTATCAAAAAAATAAAGGAGACTCTATGGAGAAGTTTTTCAAACTCAAGGAACACGGCACAGATGTAAAAACTGAAGTTATTGCCGGTATTACAACATTCCTGACAATGGCCTATATTCTGATCGTCAATCCACTGATTCTGAGCGAAACAGGAATGGATTTCGGCGCCGTATTTACAGCTACTGCTCTTGCCTCATTAATTGCCACCCTGGTTATGGCTCTTGTGGCCAACCTTCCTTTTGCTCTTGCGCCTGGTATGGGACTTAATGCATTTTTTGCCTATGCTGTTTGTCTTGGAATGGGTTATTCCTGGGAATTCGCTCTTACAGCCGTACTCCTGGAAGGTATTATTTTTATAATTCTTACCTTCCTCAATATCCGGGAAGCCATAATTGACTGTATTCCCCAGAATATCAAAAAAGCCATTTCTGTCGGTATCGGTCTCTTTATTGCCTTTATCGGTCTGCAGAATGCGCAGGTAATCGTTAATAATGATGCTACCCTGGTCGGACTGGGAAGTATTACAAACCCTGCCGCCTTTCTGGCCCTTATCGGACTGATAATCACAGGAATCCTCCTGGCATTCAGAGTGAAAGGCGCCCTGCTGATCGGAATTCTGGCCTCCACTGTTATCGGATTTCCCCTTGGCCTGACCAAGCCGCCATCCGGATCATGGGCACCCCCCTCCCTGTCTCCCATCCTTTTTAAATTTGATTTTTCACATATCCTGAGCATCGATATGATAATTGTTCTGTTTACATTTCTGATGGTTGATATGTTTGATACGGTTGGAACCCTCATTGGAGTATCTACAAAAGCCGGTCTTCTCGACAAGGACGGAAAACTTCCCAAGGTAAAACAGGCCCTTCTTGCCGATGCAATCGGAACAACTGTAGGCGCCTGTCTGGGTACCAGTACCGTAACAACTTATGTTGAAAGCGCATCCGGTGTGGAAGAAGGTGGTAAAACCGGTTTAACAGCCCTGACAACCGCAGGTATGTTCTTCCTGGCGCTGTTCCTCTCTCCCCTCTTTATCATGATCCCGGGCGCGGCAACGGCTCCGGCGCTTATCCTGGTAGGTCTTTTTATGATGAGCCCCATCAAGGATATAAATCTTGATGATATCACCGAAGCCCTTCCCGCTTTCCTGACAATTATCATGATGCCCCTGGCATACAGTATCTCGGAAGGTATCGTATTTGGTATCCTTTCCTATATCTTCATGAAGCTTTGTACCGGTAAAGCAAAAGACGTTCCTGTTCTGACTTATATTATCGGAGCAGTCTTTGTATTGAAGTTCCTTGTCTGATATAATCTATTAAAATACAGGGATTGGGGTAAGTTCCGATCCTTTATCCGAACCCTCACCCGGCCCTCTCCCTTTGGGAGAGGGTTATGTCATCAGTAAATATTTCCCCGTCGCCCTCTGGGAGAAGGGTTAGGGAAGAGGGTCTTGAATAGGAGATTATCCTCTTTCTTAACTGGAGTAATACAATGCCCCTGCCATACGATGCCCTGCTGTTTGATGCCGACGGGACCCTGCTGGACTTTAAAAAATCCGAAGAGAACGCTCTGGAGAATACCAGAAACCATATGAAATGCGATATCTCTCCCGACAGGTTCCGTAGAATCTATCACAGCGTCAATGACCGGATCTGGCTCGAACTGGAGCAGGGGAAAATAAAGGGAGAGGAACTGAAAACAGAAAGGTTCAGACGTTTTCTCTCTGAACTGAATTCTCCCCTTGATCCCGAGGAAACAGCCCTGTACTACCTGAAGAATCTGGGGGAGGAATCCCATTTCCTGGAGGGAGCAGATACCCTTCTTGCGGCTCTGGCGCCCCACTATTCCATGGGAATCATTACAAACGGGCTAACCATGGTTCAGGAAGCACGCTTTAACCGCAGAGAGTTTACTGTATTTAAAAGTATTGTTATTTCGGAGAAAGCCGGAGCAGCCAAACCCGATCCCCGGATATTCCGGATAGCGGCGGATGATCTGGGAATAGAGCTGAGTAAAAAGGTTCTGATTATTGGCGACAGTCTGACATCGGATATTTCCGGGGGGATAAATGCAGGGATCAGCACCTGCTGGTACAACCCGGGCGGGTGGGAGAATCAGTCCCCCTGGAAGGCGGATCTGGAAGTGCGGGATTTCAGAGAACTGACAGCCCTGCTCCTTGCCGATTCAGGATTTTAAACTGTCCAGGTAGGAACAGGTAACTTTCACGGCAGCCTCCGGATCGAATGTTTCAATCAAGGCAATCTGAAAGGCAAAAGCCTGAAGCATGTTGAAGAGCTGGGAAGCAATCTCCTTCGGCTCCATTTCATGAAATTCTCCCGACATCACCCCTTTTCTCAGGATACGGGAAAGCAGGAAGGTAAGCCCCACTGTTCTTTTCTGAATTTCCCTGGAATAGTCCAGACCCTGCCGTTTCATCTGAAAAAGGAAATCAGCCAGGCAGTAGTAGAAATTCTTCTTTCTGTATGAGATTTGGATTATATCGGTGCAGATCTGCTTCAGCTTATCCAGCTGAGAAAGGGATTCATCATCAAACAGATCCTTGTAGTCGCTGAACATACTGTGAGTCATCTCTTTTACAGCATAATAAAAAATCTCCTCTTTATCCTTGAAATACAGATAAAGGGTCGGTCTGGATATGCCACATCTGTCGGCGATATAGGAGAGATTCGTATCCTGATATCCCTTTTGTGCAAAAATAACAAAGGCTCTCTTGAGAATCTCCTGCTTTCTTTTTTCGTGATCAATAATTTTGGGCATAGTGACTCCATTATACTCGAGTAACCTTTGATTACCAGCATGAATTCAATAAAAAAAGGCTGTCCTGAACAGGAGCAGCCTTAATGCGATTCTCAAAGGCACTGCCAAACAACGTAAGGCAGATACTTGTGTCAATTAACAACTGCTAAACAGGATTACTCCTGATTTAAATTTGCTGAAAGATCCACCTCCTTATCATAATCTATTCCATCTATTGCGAAACCGTGCAGTTTTAAATAATCCACACGGAAGCCCTCAATATCCGAAAGTTCGGATACATTTTCAGAATTAACCTTATCCCAGAGATCGGAAACAGCGCGTTGAACATCCTCCCGCATCTCCCAGTCATCCACACGGATCCGGCCTTTTTCATCTACAGGAACATCTCCGTCTCTGTAAAGACGGTCGGAAAACAGGCGGTACATCTGTTCGATGCAACCTTCGTGGATTCCCTTCTCTTTCATAATTTTAAACAGCAGTGCTATATACAGGGGAACAACAGGTATTACAGCGCTGGATCTGGTTACCAGAGCCTTATTAACAGAAACAAAAGCCCGACCATTCAGATCTTTCAATATACTGTTCAGGGAATCAGCGCTATTTTCCAGGTGCTCTTTGGCTTTCCCGATTGTACCTTCCCGATAAACCGGGTAAGTAACCTGAGGCCCGATATAGGAGTAGGCAACGGTTTTGCAGCTCTCCTCCAGAACGTCCGCCTCTTTGAGCTGACTTATCCAGCGAATCCAGTCCTCACCGCCCATAACCTTGACAGTCGGTTCGATTTCACTCTTATCAGCCTGCTCGATCGTCACCTCACTGACCGTCTTTTCCATGTAATCAGCGGAGAGTGCTGTAAAAGGTTCATTCAGTGGCTTTAATACGGATTTGTACAGAATCCCCGTATCGGGATCCTTTCTGACAGGGGAAGCCAGACTGTATACGACAAGATCAACCTTCCCCCAGTTATCCCGGATCCATTCGATGACCTGCTGCTTGATCTCATCAGCGAAGGCATCTCCGTCAATTGTATGGGATTTAATTCCATCCCTGGCTGAGCAGCGGTCAAAAGCCCTGTTATTATACCAGCCGGGGGTTCCCGTTCTTTTGGCAGACTGGGGCTTTTCAAATGAAACACCAAGGGTTTCCGCACCGCCGGCAAAAGCAGCGGAGATACGTGAGGCCAGACCGAATCCAGTTGAACATCCCACCACCAGGACCCTTTTGGGCATAGTGATTCTACCCTGAGATTTAACCCAGTCTATCTGGTGTTCAACCTCTTTTTCACACCCCTCGGGATGGGTGGTTAAACAGATGTTATTAATTATTTTCGGCGTAATTACCATCATTAAGCCTCTTTTTTCATGATGCACATCCAGGAAGCTTCGGCAGCCATCTCGTCACCGACATAAGCCGTTCCTTTCTGCTTGATCATCATACCGCTGATCCGTTCATTAACGATTTCGAACCGGACCTCATCACCGGGAACCACCTGACGACGGAATTTGGCTTTCTCAATGGAAGCGAGAAAAAACAGGCCTTCGCTGTCGTTCTTGAATTTCTTCAATCCGGCTCCACCGCACTGAGCCATGGATTCCACCAGGATGACACCGGGAACAACAGGATAACCGGGGAAATGCCCCTTAAAGAAAAAATCATCATCCGTATACTTACGGTATCCTACACAACCTTCTTCTCCAACCTTTTCCAGACGGTCTACAAAAAGAAAGGGTTCTCTATGGGGTAAAAGTGATTTAATTTCATCTAACATAATCAGTCCTCGTATTTTTTAAAGATTATGGAGGCATTGTGACCTCCGAATCCGAGAGAGTCGCTCAGAACGGCCCGAACGTCCATCTCACAGCTGCTGTTGGGCAGATAATCCAGATCACATCCCTCTTCGGGATTCTCCAGGTTCAGAGTACCGGGGATATAACCGTTATTGATTGCCAGAACAGCTACTATAGCTTCCACCGCACCGGCGCCTCCGACCATATGGGCTGTAACACCCTTTGTAGAGGAAACCTTAAGCTTGTAGGCGTGGTCCCCGAAGGCTCTCTTGATGGCCTTTGTCTCAATCGGATCATTGGTGGGTGTGGATGTCCCGTGAGCATTGATATAGTCAATATCTTCCGGTTTCAGACCTGCATCGGCCAGGGCCGCGGTCATGGAGGCGGCTCCGCCGATTCCATCGGGATCCGGAGCTGTCAGGTGACCGGCATCACAGGTCGAACCGTATCCGGCCAGTTCCGCATAAATAGTAGCGCCCCGCTTTTTGGCATGTTCCAGTTCTTCAAGAACCAGAATTCCTGCGCCTTCTCCCATAATGAATCCATCCCTTTCCCTGTCGAAAGGACGGCAGGCTTTTTCGGGATTATCGTTGCTTTTTGTGGAAAGAGCCTGGATCTTGCAGAATCCTCCGATGGAGAAGGGTGTGATAGCGGCTTCCATACCGCCGGAAAATACAACATCACAGCGACCGCTGCGGATAAGATCCAATGACTGACCGATAGCATCGGTGGCACTGGCACAGGCCGTAGCAATTGTTGTTGAAGGTCCGTGAAGGCCCAGCTTTATGGAAACATTGGCCGATCCCTCATTGGTGATCATCTTGGGGATAGTCATAGGTGCAATGGCTGTGGGTCCCTTGTCGAAGAGCCTTTTCATATTCTCCTCTACAACCTCGAATCCGCCGATACCGTTCCCCAGACAAACACCGGTTTTATAAGGATCAAAAGTCCCCTCTTCCAGTCCCGCATTTTTTGAGGCCTGAACCGCCGCAGCTACCGCAAACAGGGTAAAGCGGGCCATCTTTCTGGCTTCCTTTTTATCGATATACTGGGTGGAATCAAAGTCCGTAACCTCTCCGGCTACCTTGGAAGCAAATCCCTCGGTATCAAACAAGGTAATGGGTCCGATTCCGGTTCTTCCCTCTTTCAGGGAAGTCCAGAATTCGTCCACGCTGTGCCCCGCTGGATTCACGGTTCCCATACCCGTAACAACTACTCTTCTCATATCAGTAAACTCTCCTTGACAGAGTCTTATTCTAATTCATCATACAGCCGCCATTCAAATAACGGCTTTTGTCCCCCCTTATATCCAACGGATAGAAGGAGGTTTCTTTGCAATTACGGTCCGGAGACCGTGAATATTACATTACCATACCACCGCAGACGTTAAGCACCTGCCCGGTAATATATGCAGCCTTGTCGGAAGCCAGGAAGAGAACCGCTTCGGCTATATCCCTTACGCTTCCCATGCGTCCCAGGGGGATTGCCTTCCTGTACTCCTCCAGAACCTTTTCAGGGAGTTTGGCAGTCATATCGGTTTCAATAAAACCGGGAGCAATAGCGTTTACACGAACACCCCTTCCGCCTACCTCCTTGGCCAGGCTCTTTGTCAGCCCAATCAGGCCGGCCTTGGAAGCAGAGTAGTTACACTGCCCCGCATTACCCATAACGCCAACAACACTGGCCATATTGATGATGGCGCCCTTTCTTTTACGGATCATCTGGGAAGAGACGATCTTGGAAAGGATGAAAGCACTTGTCAGATTAACAGTCATTACCGACTCCCACTGTTCCATGGTCATCCGGAAAATCAGTCCGTCCCTGGTAATACCGGCATTATTAACCAGTACATCCAGACCTTCTTTAGCAAGAGGCTCAACGAGAGCTGTCATCTCCTCCTCGCTGGTTACATTACCCTGAAGGAAACTAACGCTTCCTCCCTTTTCGGCAGCCAGGGCTTCCATTTCTTCCATGAAGGGGCTGGGGTTGAGGTCGATGGAATGGACATCCGCGCCCTGCTCCAAAAATGTTTCTACTATTTCTTTACCAATTCCCCGGGCTCCGCCGGTTACCAATACTTTCTTGCCTTTCATCATAATATTCATCCTCCTGCAGGCTCATCCAGCCCGATTATTTACCTAAAAAATTATTGATTCCGTCCAGAGTACCGCAGGCAAATACATTCTGCTCCATCCCGGACTTCTTCCACAGACCGGTCAGTACGTTTCCCGGACCGGCTTCCACAACAGTGTCGATACCGGCTGTTCCGATATTCTTTTCAATAACCAGCCACTGGACCGGGCTGACCATCTGTTCGATACAAAGCTCTTTTACTTCTGCTCCTGTGTTTACAATGGAACCGGTAACATTGGAATAAAAATCTTTCTCCGGATCATTGAAAGTAATCCCTGAAAGGGCTTCTGAGAGCTCTCCCTTACCGCTGGCCAGCAGGGGAGTATGAAAAGGTCCTGAAACCTTCAGGGGGATAACCCTTTTAGCTCCTGCGTCTTTCAGAGCATCCTGAACAGAAGCAACTCCTTCTTTGGTACCGGAAATAACAACCTGAACAGGACTGTTGTTATTGGCAGCAAAGACATCGTCCCGTCCGGCTGCAGCTATAACTTCACTTACCTGTTCAAAATTCAGACCCATTACAGCACCCATTCCGGCTTCACCCATGGTTTTCACAACCCGGTTCCCCGCACGCGCCATAATGTCACCTCTTTTAACAACAAGGCCGAAGGCATCTTCTGCGCTCAAAATTCCCGTATCCACCATGGCGGAA
Organism: Oceanispirochaeta sp.; assembly: GCA_963663385.2. Classification (GTDB taxonomy): domain Bacteria; phylum Spirochaetota; class Spirochaetia; order DSM-2461; family DSM-2461; genus Oceanispirochaeta. The sequence goes on from CAXXXD010000001.1 coordinate 250,215, forward strand.
TATTCACCGAGGCTTACACCGGCGGCACAGGAAGACAGGATCCCTTCATCCTGCAGACAGGCCCGCACAGAAAGGCTGACCAGGGTTATGGCAATCTGGGTGTTTTCAGTCGCTTTCAGATCATCTTCCGATCCTTCGAAGAGCAGCTTCGCCATATCCTTTCCGGCTGAATCAGAAGCCATTTTAAACAGCTCTTTCACACTGCCGGAACGCTCCCACAGATCCTTTCCCATTCCCGGATACTGCGCTCCCTGTCCGGGGAAAAGCATTGCAATTTTTTTATCTACCATATTATATAGTTTCCTCCATAGGTTAATCCGGCGCCGAAACCGACGGTTATAACTTTATCTCCCTTTTTCAGGAGTCCCTGGTTATCCATATCTTTCATGGCCAGAGGGATTGTCGCAGCTGAGGTATTACCGTACTGCTGAAGGTTTATAAAGAATTTTTCAATAGGAATGCCGCTCCGTCTGGAAGCAGCCTGAATGATTCTGATATTAGCCTGATGGGGGATAATATGATCCAGTTCGTCTTTGGAAATCCCCGCTTTGTCAAGGAGGAGATTAATCGTTTCCACAAGAACCCTTACGGCAAACTCATAGACCTTTCTGCCGTCCATGGAGATAAACATAGCCGCAGGATTTTCCGTATTTCTCAGCCACTCGGCTGTTACAGGATCTGCGGATCCCCCTTTTTCTACCATCAGAGCTTTTTCACCGGATCCAAGAGCTCTAAGGTGACTGAACTGAACACCCCGCTCCTGCTCTGTAGCAGAAAGGACTGCCGCACCGGCACCGTCGCCAAAGAGCACACAGGTATTTCTGTCACGCCAGTTTACAACGGAAGAGAGAACTTCCGCTCCTACCACCAGAACATGTTCCGTACTGCCGCTTGCTATAAGGGAACGACCCATTTCAAGGGCATAGGTAAAACCGCTGCAGGCAGCTGACAAATCGTAGGCTCCCGCCTGCTCCAGCCCAAGCGCATCCTGGATCAGAGCAGCCGTTGAGGGAAAAGCCTTATAATCAGGGGTTGAAGTGGCCACTATAACCATTCCGATTTTCTGCGGATCAACCCCGGCCTGCCTGACAGCTTCCCTTGAAGCCTCAATTCCCAGGGATGAACAGGTTTCTCCCTTTCCTGCCAGATAACGGTATTCAATACCTGTGTGGGAACGGATCCATTCGTCCGAGGTATCAACCCAGCGGGATAAATCATCATTGCTGACATGTTTTGCGGGAAGAGCCCGGCCTACGCCGCTGATCATTCCATTTTTACCTGAGTATATCATAGGGTTATTATTTACACTTTTTGCAATTGTGTCAATATTAACACCCGGTCAGTTCCCTCTCCCTGTTCTTCTGCAGTTTCAGCTCGATTTCTTTCAGCAGATTTGATGTCTTATATATAACAATAGTATGAAATCCTTCAGCTTCTGCCGAATCTGTATTTTTCACCGTATCGTCCAGAAAGAGAGCTCTTTCTGGAGAGAAGCCCATATTCTTACATAACAGGCGATAGATGGCAGGGTCCGGCTTCACAAGCCGGCAGTGAGCGGAACAGACGCCTCCCTTGAAAAGACGGAACCAGGAGTAGTGATCCAGAGCATATTGAAAAGCTCCGGCATGATAGTTGGTCAGATAGAAAAGAGAGAGATCCCGTTCGGCCAGTTTCTGCAGAACCTCAACATTTTCAGGAATCGGTGTAAGCATTCCGAAATACCCTGCCAGACAATCCTTTATAAGTGATGCTTTATCCGGGAAGTCACGGCATAGGCGCTCTTCCACCTCATCCAGTGTTTTCGTCCCCAGATCCAGGGCCTCCCAAAGAGGGGAGAGGCAGAACTCCTTATACAGAAACAGCCCGTCTTTTTCCCCATATGTATCATGCAACCACCTTTCAGGTTCAAAATTAATCAGTACATTTCCCAGGTCAAATACAATATTTTCAATCATCTGTTTTACCCCTATAATTATATATGTCAGAACAGGCAAGGATGCTGCAAAACGGCAGACAGGTAAACAATTTTACATCAATCAACAAGAACAGCGAACCCGTATTGCTGAATGATTTTAAAAATAAAAAAGGTTACACGTCTGTTTCGGAAAGACCTATCCGGAGAAGAGAGACGTCCCTTGCTCAATCGAGGGGCATACTGTATTTTATTTATTAAACTGAGAACAGGATGAAAAATGACATTATTTATTATGATGATAGGGATGATCGCATCCGGATTTTCCCCCATTTTTGTAAAACTCGGGACTATGGATCCCTTTATTCTTGCATCATACAGACAACTCCTGGCGGCGTTTCTGCTCATCCCGCTCTTCATCCGGGACATGAAACAGAACAACCGGCCCTTCCATATCAGACAGGTGACCCCCTCTATTCTGCCCGGACTCCTGCTGGGGTTGCATTTTATCCTCTGGATTACAGGCGCCCGACTTATACCGGGAGGACACTCTTCCGTCATTGTGACAATGGGGCCTGTCTTTATGCCTTTTGTCATGTTTCTCATGCTGCGGGAAAAGATTACAAAGGTAGAGTTAACAGGCAGCGTACTGGCTCTGTCGGGAGTGTTTTTTCTTGGTACAAAAGACAGTGAATTCGCCTCCCAGTATATAAAAGGGGACATTCTTGTGTTTCTGGCAATGATTCTGGTGACCCTCTATCTGGCATTCGCCCGGAAAAACCGGAAAAACTCACTGCTGTGGTTTTACATGGTTCCCCTTTACGTAACGGGAGGGCTGCTCTGTTTTATTATCGGCATGATTACTGGAGCAGACCTTTTACCGCATTCTCCAGGAGACTGGCAGTCCATACTGGGTTTGGCTGTTGTCAGTACAATAATTGGGCACTCCATCAATAATTACGGAATGAGAAAACTGAGAGGACAGATAGTATCCCTCCTGAACCTGACCCAGATTATTTTTGCAACCCTGCTTTCATTTCTTTTTCTGGGGGAAATCCCTCCCGTATATTTTTACCCTGCAGCAATGGTCATCCTGTCAGGTCCTCTGCTCGTTATCCTGATGGATAAACCGGAGAAGAGAACATGAAATTCCCCGGGCATCTGTCTTTGGATGAAAACTGGTATAAACTCGATAATGCGGGGAAGATCTACCCGGCCATCCTGTCATCCAGGATAACCAGTCTCTTCAGAATAAGTGCAACCCTGAAAGAACCGGTCAACCTTGACCTTCTGGAGAAAGCAAACAACAGGGTGATAAAGCGATTCCCCTATTTCCAGGTATCCCTGAAACCCGGATTATTCTGGTACTTCCTGGAAACAAACTCCCGTCTCCCGAAGATTGAAGGAGACTCTCTCTACCCGTGCATGAAGATGCCTATCAAGAAATCCAGGATGTTTCTCTTCCGGGTTAGGACTTACAAAAGCAGGATTGCTGTAGAGTTCTCCCATATCCTGACAGATGCCACAGGAGCGTCAATCTATCTGAAGACCCTTCTGGCCGAATACCTGCGTCTGAAAGGGATCTCCATACCGGCCGATCCCCAAAAGGGTGTATTTTCATTGGATGAAGCCCCTCAGGAAGAAGAAAAAGAGGATGCCTTCCGTAAATACTTCACCCCCGGGCTGCCCCTTCCGGCAGGAGGTGTAAAAGCCTACCACCTGAAATGGAAACTGATCCCCAGGGATCACTACTACCTGATGACCGGGATCGTTCCAGTCAGCAGGGTAAAAGAACGGGCCCGGGAACTTAATGTCAGCCTGGGGGAATTCCTGATAGCCCTCCTGATCCATAGTTTTCAGTTATACATAAACAACCAGCCTCCGGGTAAAAAAAGAAAGAAGCCGATCCGCATGAACGTTCCCGTTAACCTGCGGAACCTGTATCCGTCATCCACAGTGAGGAACTTTTTTCTTTCCGTTGAACCCTGGATCGATCCCAGACTGGGGAATTATACCCTTGAAGAGATAGCCGCCAAGGTTCACCACTATATGCGTTACGAAGTTGACAGGAAATTCCTGAACCAGCAGATAACCCGTAATGTCAGGGGCGAACTGAAAATAGTAAACAGGCTGCTCCCGCTCTGCCTGAAAAATATCATCCTGCCCGGCATCTACCGGTTTATGGGAGAGAACAACTATACCAGCGGATTGAGCAATATGGGACGGATTTCTCTCCCGAAAGAGATGGAGCCCCATGTAGAAAAATTCGAGTTCTTCCCGCCGCCCAGCGCCGGCAATAAAATAAAATGCACCGCTCTCTCCTGGCAGGAGAATTTATATATTTCATTTGGGAGCCTGGTTCAGGAAACAGAAATTGAAAGGATCTTTTATACATCTCTCAGAAAACAGGGGATCCCTGTAAAAATTGAAAGTAACAGATTCTATTAAGAGAGGAAAGAAATATGCCATATTGTACCCGATGCGGAGTGGAAGTTAACGAAGAAGCAAAGAAATGCCCCCTCTGTAACTCGCCGATACAGCAGTTCAATAAAGATCCGGCGCCTGGCAGAGAGTACCCGGTAGATGCTCTCAATTCCGCTACACCCAGTTTGACGCCAAAAGAAAGGATATGCATATCCGTTTTCATGACAAGTTTTGGAATTATGATCCCTCTGTTAATAACGCTGGCGGTGGATATTACCGTCAACAGAAGGATTACCTGGTCTGTCTATCCCCTGATCGGGCTTACCTCCAGCTGGCTCCTGACCATCCTCCCTCTGATTAAACAGAAGAATAGCACAACTATAATCTGGGGAGAGTGTTTCATCCTCTGTGCTACCTTCGCCGTATTAAGCGCTTTCACCCCTACATCTGTCAGGGTAATGAATCTGGGCAGTCCCATCGTTTTTTTTGGTGCCCTGGTTACTCAGGGAATCGTCTTTATCTCATCCAGAACAACCAGAAAAGGCAGCAACACAGCAGGATTTATCCTGATCGGGATTGGAGTCTTCTGCGGCCTCACAGATATTCTGTTGTCATTCAGTCTTTCAAACAGTTTTCGTATGAGCTGGTCTCTTATTGTTCTGGCGGCACTTGCACCGGTTAGCGGGATGCTCCTCTACCTCCATTACAGAAAAAAGAAAAGAAACAGCCTGTCCCGGTATTTTCATATTTAGAGAGTTTATTCTTCAGAGAGATCTGCTGAAAAAGTCCGCTTCTTCTCTATATCCGAACTGATCTTTGCTATATCCTTCTTCAGAACCTTAATCTCCTGCCGCCTTGCCTGTATTTCTTCTTCCAGCGTATCAATCTTCTGAGTCATGTACGTTTTATCGTTTTCCAGCCGGTCAATATCCTTCCGGGCATCCCACTTCTCAATCTCAAGATTCAAAGCCACTCCGGCTTCCGTTAAGGCATCAATCCTCTCTATGGCATCAATCACTTCGGGCAGTCTGGAGAGGTTTTCCGATATATTCCCGCAAACCCCTTCTCCCCATTTGATAAGGGAATCCTTCAACAGATCCTTTTCCCTGAGGATTTCCTTTGCAAGAGCTTCTTTTCTTTTCTTTGGCCCCTTACCTTCACATAGCTCCTTCAAATGATCTTTGCTGAGGCGTTTCCTGTTTTCGAGACTCTCTTCTTCCTGAACCAGGGCTTTCCACTCCTCATCAGCCCGAAACCAGGGGATAAGGAGTTTGCCATCCGGGGTATCCTCACCGTTTTTACCGGCCCCCAGTATCAGGGCATCGGAAAAACTCTTTTTATACAACTTCGAAACAGATGTTTCCATTGATTTTTTCCTGCTTTTCAGCAGGGAGAGCTTGCTTTTGGCAACCATATTATTAAAAAGGCTCTTTTTATTCACCTGATTTTCTATCTGATAAAGCTCTGAATCATTATCCCGCAGTTTATTGATATGATCTGTTACAGGTTGGTAGGCACTAGCCCACAGAGAGGAATCCATGGAATTCATCTGATGAAAGAGTTCTTCTCCAAGAGACTCCTGCAATTGGTCCAGGTTCTCTCTGCAGATAGTTTTCCTGCCCTTCAGATCCATTTCGGTCTCTTTGACAGCCTGGAGATCACTTAAACACTGTTCAATCTCTTCCAACTGTTCTTCCAGGCGGGGAATGGCGGCTGAGTGAGCTTCTGCGGTGGAACGCTGCTCTTCCAGCAGACCGGATTCCTGTACTTCCGGTGATTGACCAAGTAAAAATTCTCCCAGAGAGTGAAAAACCATATCCCTTTCACTAAGGTTAAAACGGACCTTTTCTCTCAGTTCATCAATTTTCTGTTCAATATCCGACATAACGCCCCCCATTAAATGCTCCTACTCCTAAGATAGGTATATTTCTGTTAATTATCAAGAATAGTAATCTCCACTCGCCTATTTATTTTCCGGCCTTCCTCGGTATTATTGTCAGCAATGGGCTCCCTGGATCCCTTTCCCTGAATAATCATCTCAGAAGAACCTTTTACTCCCGATTCCAGAAAGAACGCAGCCACAGCAGAAGCCCTTTTTTCCGAAAGCAGCTGTCCCGTGCTATATGATCCTGCAAATGCTGTATGCCCGGTAATAAGAAGATCATGCTCGGGGAATTCCCTTATAATCCGCGCCAGTTCACCCAGTTTCTCCGCTTCTCCGGGAAGAAGATCTGCCGTATCGGGGTAGAAGTGAATATCTTCAAGAGTAAGGACGACTCCCTCATCACTGACAGATACGCCGACATCCTCGATTTTTCCGTCTTCAAGAACCTCTTCAATCATCTCTCTGACTGTTTCTTTCTCCCATTGATCCGCTTCAATAACACGGCCTACTGCCTTGCCCTTGAAAACATAGCGGTTACCGGAATCCATCATATAGGTAATACAGAACACCTCATCAACAGCAGCAGGGATACCAGCGGCCCTGTCCCAGTAATAAATCTGTTTGAGATCTCCCGAAACTCCCGCCGGCAGATCAAGTCCACTTCCCGGCAATGAACCGGGAGGAAGAGAAAGCAGATCCAGTTCATGGAAGAAGTGATAACTGATATTAATAACATCCACAGGTCTGCCCCGGTACATATCTGTTCCTTCATAGGTATAAAAAACACGGAAGGGAATATGCAGGCGGTAATCGATGTGGAAAAAAGGGTTTAAATCATGCACTTCCTCAGCCATAGCGGACCAGGACTCACCAGCAACAAGAGACTTATCGGGAAAAAAAGGGATATCCCTTACAGAGGGCAGATACTGATCCTCTGTGATATCTCCATAAAGACCGTTACAGGCCCTGTAAAACTGTACCGACTCCTCTGTTGAGAAAATATACAGGCCAGAATTCACGGATTGCTCTGAAATCCCGTAATTCACATTGAGAGTAGCGCCGCGTTCATCGGATTCTCCTATCAGAATACCGATTCTGTTCAGGATTTTCGATTCACCCAGAAGTTCATCATTGAAAAATACACCTTCATGAACTTCCGATACAATTCTGTATTCACTTCCCTCCTCCTGAATGAAGCGGAATTCCTGGCAGAACAGCATGGATGATAGAAGCGCCAAAGCAAAACCGATGATTATTTTTTTCAATGCTCGTCTCCTTCCTTAAATCGGCAGGGTTTTAATTGACAAAAAAACTTGCACCATTATATTGTAAAGGTATTATCGAAGAATTCGGGAAAAATCAACAGATTTTTCCTCTGGAGAAAGCAGTTTATCCAACCGGGAAGTTTAATCGGCAGATTCCTTCTTAAACCAACAGACTAAGAGGAACCCGGCATTAAATCAAGACGGCGATATTTCTTTCCCGGAAGAACAAAGAGGGGTACGCCGGATCCCCTCCTGAACTGGTTATAGATTCCGAATCTGATAATTATCAGCTCCCTTCCTATCATCCCCTTCAGGGGATTTCTCAGTTTTTTGGAAAGGAGCAATTCATTTTTTACAGGAGACATCAGTCATGGGCAAACCAGACAACATCAGACCGGAAGATCTCCTCCCCCTGATAGAGAATATCGTGAAACGGGTGAGGGAAGATGAAGATCCTGATATACTCAATGCTTATAAAAAAGCTTTTAAAAAGACAGTCCCTTTTTCAATGAGATCCTGGGTAGTCGCCTACATGTTCAAAGAACTGACCGCCAAAAAGACAGTACGCTCTATCCCTGACGGAGTATCATTATTCGTCAGCATCGGTCGGAACCGGAAAGTCTATCCGAAAGACCTGATTCACCTTTTCGTTAATACGGGAAAAGTAGAAAGGGACAGTATCGGAGACATCAAGATTCTGGATAATTACTCATTTATCTCAATTAGCAGAAAAGCATCGGAAGCGGCAATTGACAACCTGGACGGTATTGATTACCGGGGAAGGAAATTGACTGTCAACTTTGCCAAAAAAAAATCATCCGAGTAATCCGGAATATCCATAAGCCAGTCCGGCGCTGGCTTCCAGCAACCATTGAATCAGAATAACCACTTATATATGACCCAAACCAGGTAGTAGTTGATAGCCAGACCGAGAAGAATTCCCATTCCGGAAAAAGCTTCATAAAGAAAAGCTTTGCGCTGACAGTATTTTGACAGTATTTCAGGCGTTTCGGGAAAGCATATCACCTGATCCGAATTACCCCAGGGCAGACAGATTTTCCTGTTAGAAAAGCGCCCCGTCTTGTTCCATCCGCTGGGTTGACGGGAACAAAGGATTTTATCCCTGCGGTCTACAGGAGCAAAATCCCCCGAATCCGGGTTCTTTAAAAGTTTAATAAGGTCCCTTTCTGCCCTGAATCTTCTGGCAGAATCCCAGAACCGTTTATACAGAGCAAACAGTAAGACTCCGGGAGGAAGGAAAAGCATCGCCGGCAGCAGGGCTACTGAAATACTGAGAAACTGCAGAAAATAGTCTGCACTATTCTGCAACAGGTAGGCTGAAAGTATTAACAGCAGGAGTAATCCGGCCAGCAGCGACCAGGGTGTCAGGAAATTCCAGAATTCATTACTCTGCCGCCCGCACCATATTGCCCTGGAAACAAGGTGCGCAGGATCTTCGTTATAGACAAGAACCATCAGCGGAGTATCTCCTCCCGTACGAAAAGTATTACGACCGTTTTCGAAGAACATCTCTCCGCTTATATACATTTTTGTCCCTTCAGGCAGTGTAAGAACATCATCCCAGGAGACCTTCTCAAGTGACGTAGCAGGCAGGGGGACAGGTAACAGATGGGGGTATAGTTTTTCTTTGCTGGTAATGGGCGGCATGAAATATACGGAACTGTTACGCATCTCTACAGTAAAAGTGTGATTATTACAGCTCCTTACCCATATGATATCGTTTCCTTCCAGGGCTTCCAGTTCTCCAAGAATGCAGTGTGCTCCCTGGAAGCCCTCATTTCCCGGGTAGGTTTTAAAACGACGGGGATAAAATATGGACTTGTGAAGCTCCTTGCGAAAAACCCGCCATTGAGACCGCACCATAAATGCTCCCAGAATGGGGATCCCACCGTAGAAGAAAGCAGAAATAATAAATATGAGTAATAAAAAAAACATGGATCAGGCAGTCAGATTAACCAGAGAACCGCTTGAGTAACCCAGAGGAGTGACATAGGGAACAGAAGGAGTTGAAACTGCATTATGCAGCTTATTGGCATACTGGTTGATCATGGCATCCAGGGCTTTATCAGAAAGACCATTTAACTTCGGTTTAACAGTATTGCTGTCTTTCTGGCTGACCAGACTATCTATAAGATTATTTAAAACTCTGAGGCGGTTAACCGGAACAGCTCGACCCTTGGAGGAGGTCGGAACACCCTGAACATATTTGAACTGGGCATAGGGACTCTGGGCTCGGCTGACCGGAACGCTGATCCTTCCGGAAGAATTTCTGGCGCTCATTAACTGTGCTACATTGAACTGACCTGAAGCAGCCCGCAATTCCATTCGGCATCCCCCTGATATCACTATTATCGGAAGAAGACGGAGGGATATTACATTAAAATAACTGGAATATAGAAAAAAAGCCGGAATGGTCTCCGGCTTTGATTTTATGCAACCCGCATGTGGACTGCTATTATTAAATTTTTAATATACTATTTTTTCTTTTCGCTGGCGATTTTACAATCGATGCACATAACCGCATAGGGGATTGCTTCCAGTCTATCCCGAGAGATCTTTTTGGAACAGGAAGCACAAATACCGTATTTCCCGTTCTCCAGCCGGATAAGTGCTGCTTCGACCTTACTCAAGCGCTTTCGATCCTGAGTACTGACTGCTTCAAGTGTTCTGACATCAATATCATTTGAAGCAATATCGGCCAGATCTTTAACACCAAGATCCTCTACCGCTGCTTTAAAATCCTCATTCTCCGAGATAAGATTTTTTAGAACAGACTCCTTCATTTCAAGAAGGGTTTTCTTCATTCTCTCTTCAAATTCTTTATCCATAGTTTTAGACCTTTTTCCATAAGGATATCAATATCCGAAATAATCTGTATTATTTAGAGAAAAAAGTCAAGGAGTTGACAAATACATTCTGATTCCCTAATATGCTAATCACTAATTATAACAGGAGTTACTTGTTGGCTAAAGAAGAAGCAATTGAGGTTGAAGGGGTTGTTAAAGAATCTCTGCCTAATACAATGTTCCGCGTAGAAGTAGCAAACGGACATGTCATACTGGCTCACCTGTCAGGTAAAATGAGAAAACACTATATCAGGATTGTTCCCGGGGACAAGGTTAAAGTAGCCCTTTCTCCCTACGACTTGAGCAGAGGAAGAATTATCTACCGGGAAAGGTAATCACCGGAGCACGATCCAGGTTGCTCCGCTGCCGCCAGATTGGCCGGATGCCCGGCCAAATGCCCTGACCAGAGAGGACTTTTCAAGATAATCCTTAACCAGTGGTCGTAAAACTGATTCGCCCCCAGGTGAATGGATCCCCTTACCATGCACTATCAGTACCTTTTTCAATCCTCTTCGTTTACTTTTTTTAAGAAAAAAGTCCAGTTCTTTCAAAGCTTCGGAACCGCTCCAGCCGTGCAGATCCAGGGTATCCTGGGGTTCCATCCGGTTAATCTGCTTTTTTCTGGTATGAATAATTAGTCTATCGGGCTTTTCTTTTCTTTCTCCCATTTGTCTGTCGGGAGGATACTGCTCCAGAAGGGTGTTCATTGAAAAAGACCCTAAATCTTCACTGTTTTTTTTCACGGAAGACCGGGCATCTTTCTTCCTGGATGTACGTTTTTTATTCTGTTCTTCCCATTCAGACAGGATATCTCTAAAACTCAAGAGTCCTTTTCTCCTTAATAAAGATCAACTGTTCCTTGAGGACCCAGCCTTCCAGACCATACGCCGTATTCACCAGGATATAGTCTCCCTCTTCTTTCTTAAATGAAACAGAAGTCCCCTCTGGAAGGGTCAGCCACTTGCTGCCGATCTCTTCGGGGATTTTTTTTACCATTCCTTCTTCTTTCAGAACAGCCAGAGGTCTGCTCAGATAGAAGGACATCCGTCCCAGCTCAATTCCTGCAAAAAGGGAGAGGCTTATAAAAATCAGAAAGAGAGTCACCGGAACAGAAGACTTCCTTAAAAAACAGTAGGCTAAGGCGATCATTCCTCCATTAAATCCGAGGATAAGGATCAATAACAGCAAGTCCGGATGCACAAACATACTGATCCGGTGCTGATTATCAAGTTTCATCAGATCCTCCATTTTCTGGAGGGATTCATGGATCTGTCTGTTCATAGGCATCAGAATCATGGCATTTCTCAAATCGACAATGCCTTCAGCATGATCCCCGGAGAGAAATGAGAGGATCCCCCTGTTATACAGATAGCTGCCATTGTTCTCCCATCCAGCACTATTCGCCGTATAGGAATTCAGAGCTTCCCTATACTTTCCTTCGTGAAAAAGAGAATCGGCCCCACTTATCCAGGCGGGAGTATTCAGTGATGCGGCAGAAGCGGAGAGAAACAGACCGGCAAGGAGAAATACCGACAGAAGAGAAGGCTTTAGCCGCCGGAAAGTTAATATGAGAATGAGAAAGAGCAAACCGGGAAGAAGAAACAGGTAAAGAAGAGGAGTGCGATAAAAGGTCCACCCCCGGGCCTGCCGGCTGTTATCCAGGTCCATCAGAAGAAAGCGGAATCCGGATTCCCCTCCCTCTGCGGCGAGATCACCGGCGACAGTAAAATCAAGGAGGGATTCAGGGCGGGTCTCTATACGCCCTGTTTTCTGATTCAGCCAGGAGTAGGATGGGATCCGAATCTCGTATTTTCCCAGGAGATCAGGCCGTATGGTATAAACCTTTTCCAGAAATCCGGTAAACCCGTTCGGACCAGCATGAATCACCTGATTCTCCTTAATGGAAACAGAAAGCTCATCAGGGAAAACAGGCTCAGGCATATTCAGATAGTTCAGATTCCCGGTTCCCTCCAGCATAATATGCAGAGTAAGGCTGCTTCCGGGAACAACCCTGGACTCCGATAGCTCCACCGATAAAGAGAAGGTTCCCACTGCTCCGGATCCTTCGGCCTCTTCCGGCAGAGCCTTTACCGGGATTTTTACCCTTTCCGTAGACCTTTCCACACCGGACAGACGAACAGACGCAGAAGGTAGCGAGAGGACCCCGGGTTCCGATGGAGTCAGCATCCAGGTATCCATAGGTACGTTGAAAAGGGTTCTGTCGTTCAAACCACGAAACCCGATATCACCCAGACCCTCCACATTCTCAAGGATGGCACCTCCGGGTGAAGAGAAAGAGACAGACTCAGGAAGATCAATCTCTTCCAGATTTTTCATAATCAGAACCATGGGAACCGATTGCCCCACATAGAGGCTTTCAGGAAGGCTCTCCCACTCCAGAATAAGGGGAAACCTCAAATGTCGTTCATCATTTTGGAGGACAGGAATAAATACCTCGTGAGTAGACAGGGGAGAAGGCAAGTCCCCCGGAAGAACTGCTGTAGGACGAGGACTGACTGTAACGGGAGGAATACGGAAAATCCCGGCGGATTGACTTCTGAGTGTATAAATTACCTGAAGGACCGTTCCAAATGATCCATCCTCTTTCTGGATAGTCAGCTGTGCCGAATAAGGGCCGCTGACCTTCTGTATGCCTTCCGGCCACGAAGGATCCTGGATGGTTACCGGACGTTTCCCCGCATAGGGTGTAATAATCTTCAGAGTGAATCTCTGATTTTCCAGAATAGCATCCTTCCATTCTGTTTTTAAATAATGCTCCTGCTCCTGAGAGAAAACAGAATGACCCGGTAGAAACAGCAACAGGACAAGCAGAAAGGAAACTACCAGTCGTTTTCTGAATCCGAACCACTTTCTTTCGACTTCCACAGGCTTCCCTCCTTTCTTTTTATATACTGCAGAATTCTCCTGGCATCCTCTGACGTTTCAGGAACAGGATTTTCAGTCCGGAATTCTCCTGATCGGGCGTCCGCCTCCAACCGGTCGATGGTCAGTTCAAGGTTCTTTTTCGCATCCAGACTGCCTGTATCCAGTTCGAGGGCTGTTCTGAATGCCCTGTATGCTTCCGGATAATTACCCAGCTGGTAATGGATCACACCAGTATTGAAGACCGTATTGAAGACCGTATTGAAACTTACCTCCGAATCCCGGTCACTATCGATTTCCGCCCAGATCTGCAGCGCCGCATGACCCTCTCCCAGGGCATAGTAGACGTTCCCCACATTGTATGAGATCCTGCCGCGGTATTTTCCTGTGTCCTCACCTTTCAGATAGAACAGCAGAGCATCCTGGTAACGCCCCTGCTGATAAAAGTAATTTCCCCGTAAAACGGAAAACCCCGGTTCCAGCACAGTACAGGATCCCAGCAGGAAAAACAGGATTCCCGACAGGGAAACAGATAAAAATCGTTTTAAAACCATTTGGACCACCTGATGCCGCCAAGAAAAAGATTCACAGCCAGAGAGAGCAGAGCCAGAATAATAAAAATTCTGAACTGATACTGATCCAGATATTTAATTCCCTCGGCCCCCTGACCTTCTGTTAATTCATGCAGAGACGTAGTAATCTCTCCCAGCGAGCGGGGATCGGACAGATTATAGTAGGCCCCATCCGAGAGATCGGCCAAATTCCTGAGGATCTCTTCATTCAGACGGGAAACAACCGGCTGCCCTCCTGAGTCTTTAATAACATCGCCGTTTTCATCCCGTAGAATAATCCCCTCTGTCGAGCCGGCTCCCAGAATAAAAAGGGGAATCTCTCTCAAATAGGCTTCACGGGCGGCATCTCCCGGATCCCCCTGAAGGGATTCTCCATCTGTTACAAGTAGAATAGCCTGTTTCCCCGGAGAACCTGCCGGAAAAGCCTCTATGGCTGAACGAAGCCCCAATTCGATATCTGACCCGGGAACGGTATAGAGATCGGGGGAGAGACTTATCAATCCCGTCTCCAACTGGATATGGTCCTCTGTCAAAGGGACCAGGATCTCACCCTTGCCCTTAAAAATTACAATCCCGGCTCTTATACCTTCAAAAGAATTCAGAATTGAAGCGAGGCTCTCCGCCGAACGGCTCAACCGGGAGGGCTTGATATCATCAGCCAGCATACTCCGGGAAACATCGGCTGCAATAATCAGATCAAAACCGGAACTTTCATCCTTTGCGGTTATTTTTCCCCAACTCATACCAGCCAGAGCCAATATTGTAAAAATCAGGAACAGGTAGATAGTAACCCAATAGATCAGGGTCTTGATAAAGTAGATCTGCCGGCTCTCACTGCTCCGCCAGGAACCTGCCAGAACGCCCAGGGATTTCGTTCCTTTCCGATAATTCAGAACGGCAGGGATAAGCATTACAAAAAGAATAAGGAAAAGCCAGAATGTTTCAGGATACAGTATTTTCACAGAACCTCCCGAAAAAGGATCTTTCTGATGAAAAAATCAAACAGGATAAACAGCAGCCCAAGAGATATAAACCATCTATAAACAGGAATATTGCGTACATGGATTCTGACCCGTTCTTCCATTGTTTCCAGAGAATCAATGGAGCGGAACACGGCTTCAAGGGAACCGGGAGTAAAGGCCCGGTAGAAACTGCCCCCCCCTGTCTCAGAAAGCTTTACCAGAAAAGATTCATTAAATTTACTCCGCTGGATACCGGAGATCAGTTTTCCCGTTTCCGGATGAATAAATTCAAAGGGAATCTCCCCCTCCGAACCTATCCCGATAACATAAATTCGAATTCCCATCTGAGCCGCCATGGAAGCCGCGGCCATGGGCTGGATCTCACCGGCATTATTATCACCGTCAGTCAAAAGAACGATAACTTTTTCTGATGCGGAACTGTCCGATAAATGGAGAGCTGCCACGGAGAGTCCCATCCCGATGGCGGTTCCCTCTCCCAGTTCAAGAATCTTCATATCCTCAAGACGGGTCAGAAAGGTATCGTAGTCTGTTGTCGGCGGCACCCTGAGAACAGCTTCATCACCGAACCCTACAAGCCCGACCCCGTCATTCTTCCTCCCCATAACAAATTTACGGATCATGCTTTTTGCAGCATCCAAACGGTTATGGGGGGGGAAATCACTGGCAGCCATACTGGGAGACTGATCCAGTACAATCATGATATCTACCCCGCGATTAAGGTATACTTTTTCATGAAGGCTGATATTGGGACCTGCCAGAGATCCCACGAGCAGACAGACTCCTCCCCAGAAGAACAGGGAGGAAAGGAAAAGCAGGCTTTTTACGGTCTTCTGTGGTGCCGTGAATATCCCTTTTCTCCAGATGGCAATCGATGTACGCAGAGAACGGCCTGAAACCAGGTTAATATGCCGAAAATAGATAAAGGGAGGAATGAGGATAAAAAGGAGGAAATATCCCGGAGCATCAAAGGTCAGCATGCTTTTTCCTCCAGTTCTCCAGCTCAACAGAGATCTGCTCCGCTTCGCTCAGCATACCGTCCCTTTCGGGGCGAGTCATTTCCTCTCCGGCAAATTTTACCCGGTCCACCCTGTGAAATAGATTTAACAGAGTCAGATACAGGGGTTCGTAAACAGTAGACCCCCGGAAGACCCTCTCCATCTCAGTTGTTGTGAGAGTTGTGAAATCCTGATGGAACCGTGTAGACAGGTAGCTCTTAAGACCGTCTGTATACAGGGTAAAAAACTCTTTATCGGACATATCGTTCAGGGTCAGGCGGATTTTTTTCAGGAGCCGGAGAAACTTTCTGTATGGCAGATTCAATCTGTAGGAGTATACAAGAGCTCCGGTTCTTTTCTTCAGGAATTTAAAGAAAAGAATAATGAGCAGGGGCAGACACAGAAGAGCGGAAAAAATCACTGCTCCTGTAACCCTTGTTCCAGGAATGATAAGATTATTACGGATACCGGAAAGTTCCCGTTCCGCATCTCCTCCCAGAACAGAAGAGGTATAAATCTTGATGTCCTTCAGAGTCAAGTCACCTAACTCAAGAGCGGGAAGGGTTCTGGTCCCCGGATAGTAGGGGATAAAACGAATGGTGATCTCATGATCCCCGCCCTGCTTCGCTATACGGAGAGAGAGAAGCTTTACCCAACCCGGATCCGGAAGATTTTCGGGAACAGTCAAATCACGATTCCCGGTCGTGCGGAGTGTAAACTTCAATTCGACCGTATCTCCTACATAATAATCGGGAGGAAGAAAGTGGGCATTCAGCTGCTGGTACTCCTGAGCAGGTAAGGCCGTAAAGCAAAAAAAGAAAAGAAAAATAATAAAAAAGATCTGTTTCCCCGTCAATGGCTTTTCCTTTTTTCAAAAAAGTGCAGAAGCCGTGCGGCCGGATCATCTTCTGTGGAAATCTCCAGAGTATCGACTCCGGCGGATTGACAGTTTTTCCGCCAGAGATACCGTTCATGTTCCCAGAACTTCCTGTAAGAAGCCCTCATCCCCCTGGTCCCGACACCCTGCCAGCGCATACCGGATTCCGGGTCCTCAAGGGAGATCAGTCCGGTGGAAGGAAATTCATGATCCAGAGGATCTGTCAGACGAATGGCTATTACATCATGTTTCCGGGCCAGATGGGCCAGTTCTTTTCTATAGGACGAAGTCCTGAAATCGGACAGGATTATACAGATCCCCCGTCTTTTCATAGTCTGAGCTGCCGTAGTAAGAGCAAGAGCAAGATTGGATCCGTTTCCGCCCTCTTCTACAGAGAGGATCTGGGTTATCTGCTTTAAAACATGTTTCTTCCCTTTACGGGGTGGAATCTGTTCCTCCACCTTATCCGAAAATAAAAGGCAGCCTACTTTATCATTATTCGCAACCGCGGCCAGAGCAACCAGAGTGAAGACATGCCCGGCCAGCTCCCTTTTGTTAATGCTGCCGCCGCTGTAATAGAGAGAACATGAAGTATCTATCAGAACCTGCAGAACGACCTCTCTTTCCTCCCGGAAAGTTTTCGTAAAGGGAGTACTCATCCGGGATGTTACATTCCAGTCTATAAAACGGGGGTCATCCCCCCAGGAATATTCACGTACATCGTCGAATTCCAGCCCGGGCCCCTTAAAAACCGAGTGGTAGTTACCGGCAAAAATGGTATCCACCAGCTTACGGGATATAAAATGGAGGTGTTTTACCTTATTGGCAATATTCTGATTATCCATTATCAGGGAACCGTTACGGCCGCCAGTATATCGCGGATCACATCGTCGCTGCTCATTTCTTCAGCTTCCGCTTCGTAGGAGAGAACGATTCTGTGCCTGAGGACATTGAAGGCCACGGCTTTAACATCTTCGGGCATGACAAATTCCCGCCCTTCGAACAGAGCCTGCACACGGGAACAGTTGTAAAGGGCTATTGAAGCCCTGGGAGAAGCCCCGAATTCAATATACCGGGAGAATGGCAGCTGATGACGTCCTTTGACACGGGAGGCATTTACAATGGAAACAATGTATTTTCTGATACTTTCCTCCACACGGACAGATTCGGCGGTCTCCTTGATATCCTGAATGGCAAAGCGGTTGAAGACTTTCCGGATAACAAGCTCTTCCGGGTTTTCCAGCTGATCCAGGATGGCCAGCTCTTCCTGGGGAGAGGGATAATCCACCTTCAGTTTCATGATAAACCGGTCCAGCTGCGCTTCAGGTAGCTGGTAGGTTCCCTCCTGCTCAATCGGGTTCTGTGTGGCAAGAACAAAGAACGGATCGGCCAGGCGATAGGTGTTGTCACCTATGGTAACCTGATTTTCCGCCATTGCTTCCAGAAGGGCGGACTGAACTTTCGCCGGAGCCCTGTTAATTTCATCAGCCAGGATGATATTTGTAAAAACCGGCCCTTTACGGGGGACAAACTCTCCTGTTTGAGGACGGTAGATCATGGTACCGGTCAAATCCGCCGGCAGTAGATCGGGAGTAAATTGTATCCGTTTGAAATCCGCATTCAAAACATCCGCAACGGTCCGGACCATCAGAGTTTTCGCCAGACCGGGGACGCCCTCTACAAGAACATGTCCTCCTGTGATAATCCCCATCAGAAGACCGTTAACCATCTCCTGCTGACCGATTATACGCTTACCGATTTCATCCCGGGCAGATTGAAGCAGTCTGGAGGCATCGGCTATTTTATCTTTCAGTACTTTTTCTTCGCTCATGAACTATCCTTTACTTTTTATCTTATGTTCTGTAGTCGGCGTTTTCCCTGACATACTCATAACTCAAATCCGAACCGGTAACAGAGGCGCTGGCAGTTCCCAGGCCGAGGGCGACATCTATTTCCACCACACCGTCATGCTCCGGATAGCCGGGACAGGGCGACGGGAGGCTGAGGGATTTCAGATATTCACTCAATCGGATTTCTTTTTCCGAATCCAGATGAAATTCCCCTTCCGAAAAAACGATCTCGCTTCCGAGACGGATCCTGACAGCCCTCTCATCCAGGAGGATTCCCGCATTGCCGGCATAGTCTCCGACAGCCTGAACAAAACGGCCCACATTCGGGTCATTACCATAGATCGCTGTTTTCGTTAGAGGTGAGTTTATCAGAGCCTTGCCGAAAGCAACGGCCTGTTTTTCCGATTCTGCGGCATTGACTGTTACCCTTATAACATGCGCCGTACCCTCTCCGTTACGGACAACATCCTCTGCCAGGGCGCTGCACAGGGAAAAAAGAGACTGTTCAAACTGCTCTTCCGTTACAGAAGGTTTTCGTCCGGAAGAGAAGAGAAAGACTGAGTCGCTTGTGCTCTGATCGCTGTCGACGGAGATTCTGTTAAAAGTCCGGTCTGCCACACGATTCAGAATCTCTCTTAAAGCCTGCCTCTCAATCTGTATATCCGTCATCAGGAAGACCAGCATAGTGGCCATATTGGGCTCTATCATACCGGCCCCTTTGGCCATCCCGCAAATAGTACCGCTTCCAAGCTTAAGCGAACGAAGCTTGGGAAAGGTGTCGGTTGTCATAATCCCCTGTGCCGCAGGCAGGGCGGAACGTGCCTGGAGAGATTCGGCCAGAGCCGGAAGGCTTCCTATCATTGCATTCACAGGCAAAGACCAGCCGATGACGCCAGTAGAAGAGGGGAACAGAGGAGCCTTAATACGTTCCGGCATCTGCCCGCCCAGGGCATCTGTTACACTTAGAGCGGCTTCATACCCCCCCGGCGCACAGACATTGGCAATTTTATTATTGACCAGAACGCCCTGAACCTTCTTTTCATTCAGCAGTTCGCGGCCGATCCTGACAGGATACCCGGGAAAGGCATTCCTTGTAAAAACAGCCGCAAAAGACTCGGTAGGTTCATCCAGAATAAGGGCTGTCATATTCATGGCAGCACCGGGACCGTTCCGGCGTTCAACCGGAGTGAATATCAGAGATGTAACACCGATCTGAAACCCTTCGGGCAGATTATTATGGCTTTCCAGATAGGAAAGATAAGACTCGGGGGAACTGAACTTTTTCATAACACCCTATCATAACGGTTTGAGCCATAAAGGTCTATTATTCCCATAAAGAACAACCCGGGCCGCATACCCGGACAGTGATTCGCAGGATTATGCCCCGTACCGGGTCCGGCCGGGGAATTCCTGTTTGACAATAGACGGCTATTCAGTGTTCAATTGACTCCGGAGGCCCCCATGGCACATACATTAATGATTCAGGGAACCTGCTCTGATGCAGGGAAAAGCATACTGGTAGCGGCCCTTTGCCGCATCTACACCCGCAGAGGATACAAGGTATCTCCCTTTAAATCCCAGAACATGGCATTGAATTCCTTTGTTACCCCGGAAGGAGAGGAAATAGGACGGGCCCAGGCCGTGCAGGCACAGGCGGCCTGCCGGGAACCTCATATCGATATGAACCCTGTTCTATTGAAGCCGGAAGGGAATTCCCGGTCCCAGGTTATTCTCATGGGCAAACCATGGAAAACCCTGGCCGCCGCCGATTACTATAAGGCCAAGCCGGAGTTGTGGAGTGAAGTTACCGGGGCGATGGACCGGCTCTGCGCCGAGAATGATATTGTGATTGCGGAGGGAGCCGGAAGCCCGGCGGAAATTAACCTTAAAGCTCATGAAATTGTCAATATGGCGGTGGCCCGCTACCTGAAAGCTCCCGTTCTCCTGGCGGGGGATATTGACAGGGGCGGTGTTTTTGCCTCCCTGTATGGAACGCTGGAACTGATGGACGAGGACCGGGAGATGATCCGGGGCTTCCTGATCAATAAATTCCGGGGAGATCCCGCCCTGCTAATGCCCGGAATCGACATGCTGACCGAAAGATGCAAGGGGGTTCCGACCCTGGGGATTATCCCCTATATTCCGGACATCTATCTGGCCCAGGAAGACTCCGTATTTATTGAGAAGAACCGGCGGTGGGGCGACGAAGATGGAATAGACATCGCCGTAATCAGATTTCCCCGGCTTTCCAACTACGACGACCTCGACCCCTTCCTCAGAGAAAAGGGTATCCGTATTCGGTTTGTAAGCAGTACAGCAGAGCTGGGAAGACCCGCTGCGGTTATCCTGCCGGGTTCCAAAACAACAATTGGGGACCTGCAGTGGCTCAGGGAAACCGGGTTGTTTTCCGCCATACAGAGCCTGGGGCGGAAAGGGACCGCCGTGGTCGGTATCTGCGGCGGATATCAGATAATGGGAACCCGGATAGGCGACCGGGAGGGAATAGAAGGAGTGGGCGGCAGCGAAGAGGGGTTGGGGCTGCTGCCTGTAGAAACTGATTTTTCCAGAGAGAAGACAACGGTCCGCACCAGAGGACAACTGGGAAGGGGTGACGGCTTTCTCAGAAACCTGAAGGGAGAATCCCTGCAGGGCTATGAGATCCATATGGGAGAAAGCCGGATATGCGGCAAGGCAGTTCCTCTCTATACAAGGGAAGACGGAACTGCGGACGGCGCCGTTTCCGCGGGCGGGAAATACTGGGGCAGCTATATGCATGGGATATTTGACAACCTGCCCCTTAGAAGGGCTTTTCTCATGTCCCTGGGATGGGAGCCGGCAGAAGCCGGAGAAACAGAAGAAGTACTCAGGGAACGGGAGTTCGAACGGATAGCCGATGCGGTTGAAGAAGCTCTGGATATGGATACCCTTGACCGCATGATCGGGTTGAAACAGGATTAGTTCATGAGAATGGAGTTTTTCCTGATTGCCGTCCTGGGCTTTATCGTTTTTATCCTGCTTGTACTGCTGTTATTCAGGAGACAGCAGAAACAGCCGGAAGTATCTTCAGACCTCCTGCACAGTATGAACAGCCGTCTGGAACAGCTGGACCGCATGGCCGTTCAAATGGAAGAGATTGACAGGATATTCAGGAATCCCCGGATGAGAGGCGGCCTGGGGGAGACCATGATGGAAGAACTCATAAAAAACTGGCTTCCCCCGGAGAGTTACCAGTTCCAGTACTGCTTCTCCAACGGACAGAGAGCGGATGCCATTATCCAGATGGGGAGCTATAAGGTTGCTGTAGATGCAAAGTTTTCACTGGAACAGCTGAAGGACGTCCTGGATCCCGCCGCAGAGGGCCTGTCCGCTTCGGTAAAAAAAGTATTCCGGCAGCATGGGAAATCCATTGCAGAAAAATATATCCTGCCACGGGAAGGCACCCTGCCTTTTGCCCTCATGTACATCCCTTCCGAAGGAATCTACTACCGGGCGTTTATTCAGGAAGGGGGGAGTCTGATGAACGACCTTTTAAAAATAGGGATTCTTCCGGTCAGCCCCTCCAATCTTTTCGTCTACCTTCAGACCGTTGTGTACGGATTCAGGGGGTACTCATTTTCCAACCGCAGCAGGGAACTTATGACCCTGGTTTCACAGATAAAGCAGGACTATGAAACACTGACCCGGCAGTTCAGCCTGACAGGAACCCATCTGAAAAATCTTCAGAAGTCCTGGGACGATGCGGCATCCAGGCTGAATCATATGGATAAAACCATCCGGGATATGGACATCCGGTAGTCTCTGCCGGATGTCACCCCTTCAGGAATCCGGGATCATTCCTATATTACAAAAGAACCTTTACGGATAATGGGATACTCTTTCCCGTTACCATCATATCCGGTCACATTGCTGTCGGAAGATCCGATCATGAAGTCCGTATGAACCAGTGAGATATTGCATCCATTCTCTTTCAGATCCTCATCCGATTCAACTCCGGCCGGTAAATCCAGACAGGTGGGATACCCGCCGCCAAGGGCAATATGACAGGAAGCGTTTTCATCGTAGAGGATGGAACCGAATAGAAGACCGCTGGCTGCAATGGGAGAATTCTCATCCACCAGGGCAACTTCTCCCAGGTAGGCGGCCCCCTCATCCATGTTCAGGAATTTCTCAAGGACCTCACAGCCTTTATCCGCACCGAATTCAACGGCTTTACCCTTTTCAAAACGGAACCAGGCCCCCTCTACCATGGTTTCCAGAACTTTAAGAGGCTTGGTGACACGAACGGTTCCCTCTGTCCGGCTGAAATCGGGAGTGGTGAAAACTTCCTCTGTGGGAAGATTGGGAAAGAAGAGTCGTCCATCGGGAAGAGGAGCCGGCCCCCCCTCCCATCGGGAGGCGGAGTTGAGACCGATTGTCAGATCCGTACCCTCCGATTCAAATCGGACATGATCCAGGTTCATGGCATTCAGTTTTCTACCCCGCTCTTTCAGTATCTGTGCATGCTCTTCCCACGCGGCAACGGGATCAGCCTTGTCCAGACGGAGAATCGGTTTAAGAACCTCCCACAGATCCTCGGTTGAAGCGGAATCCCCCAGTACTTTTCTGGCCCATTCGGGACCGGGTGCTGTTATAACACACCAGCTGTGCTCGTCATTCATCAGGGATTTTGAAACGAATTTCAGCGCCTTTCTACCGGATTTTGAAAGAATCCCCAATCTTTCCGGATCTGACTCTCCCAGCACATCCAGCTCCTCGGTACTGTCGATTCTTATACGGGCCCAATCTTCCGAAAGCATCTGATGCCCCTGGCCAATCAGGTAGTTGGGAACATACTCAAGCTGTTCTCCTTTCTGAGCAGCCAGACGGGCCCTGGTGAGATAGTTATCAGATACGGAGATTTCCACATAACCGGCTCCCAGTTCATAGGCTTTTTCTCCCAGGATCCTCGCCAGATCGTAATTCCCGGCATTACAGATTATCAGAATATTCTGTCCTCTTTTCAGGTTGATCCCCGTTTGCAGTACAACTTCCGAATAGACTTTATAATCAATCAATGTTTTCTCCATTCCATAAATATCCCATCATTATCGAACCAAAGCATAGGAAAGCCAATAGAATATTGCAGTAATTTCTTAAAATTCTACGTTATCGGAATCCGTATCTGCTATTTTTGTCAATTTAAGGATTAAAGGGAAATGGTCCGAATAACCACTGCCCGTCCAGCTCTTCCAGGCCAGGGGCAAACCATCGGCATCGCTGAGCCAGGCTTCATTCAGACAATCCGCCGATTCCAGTTCCCAGCCTTCTCCATCCAGAAAAGCGGAGGTAAGGAGAAAATGGTCCAGTTTCATCCAGCGGTTCTGAAAAAAGTAGCTTCCCTCATCCCCTGTTCTCTCCCAGGGAGAGTAGAGAACAGGGCGTCCCTCCAGCACAGCCAGATCCTCTGGGGATTCAGCCACGAAAAGGCTGTCCATCCACTCTGTATCCAGGGCCTGTTCTATGGGAATCTGGGCGGTTTGGCGTCCCCCTTCCCTGTAATCATCACAGCTTCCGTTCAGATCGCCGGCCACAATAATATGGGACACCCCCTGTGCCTTCAGCTCTTTTAATCGTTCCGCTACTGCCCGGGCAGACTGCAGCCGCCCCTTTTCCGTTGCCATTGTACCGCCTGAACGGGATTTCCAGTGATTATTGAAAATAACAATATCCTCCCCTTCCAGCTGAAAACGGAGTTCCACTATTGCCCGGAGAGGAAAGGATCCGAAATCCCCCGGAAAATGAAGGTGTACATTTACGGGAGTAATCCGTGACAGATAACCGCAATGTATGGAATTCTCCGTATATTCCCACACCCCCCTGTAGGGATACAATTCTTCCAGGTATTCGCTGTTCAGCTGATCAAGGAGTGACAGATTTTCCACTTCCTGAAGCAGAATGATATCCGGCCCGTTCTCTCCCACGGATTGTATGACTTCCTTCAGATTCTCCAGACGTATCCGCAGTTTCGCTTCATCCCAGTCGGACTGCTCAGGATCATACTCACGGTACTCGTTTCCGCCGGATTCCGCATCAAAGAGATTCTGGACATTCCATGTCATAAGAGAGATTCGCGGCTCATCTTCCGACAGGGCCGGTTCCGCAGTGGGGATCTGACAGGAACAGGCTGCCAGATAAAAAAGAATGGACAACAGGAAACTACCAAAAAAACTCATATTTTCTCCTGCATCCTTTACAGACAGAAAGAGCAGCTGAATTCAAATGAGCAAAAAAAACTGCCGCCCCTATTTATCAGGGCGGCAGTTTCCTGTTGTAATTTTATCTGAAAAAATCAGGATTTATTTGTTGTCATTTCCAGTTCGGCTCGAGTGGTAACAATGGTGCTGACCAGTTTATACTCCATGGCTTCTTCGGCGTTCATCCAGTAATCCCGGTCTGTATCCTGACTGACCTTCTTCTCATCCATACCGGTTTCTTCAGAAATCATTTTGTTGATCTTAACCCGGAGTTTCTCAAGCTCATTCGCATGGATTTCGATTTCAGTAGCCACTCCCCGCATCCCGCTCAGGGGCTGGTGAATCAGATAATGGGAGTTGGGAAGGGCAATCCGCCTATCCTGAGGAGCCGCCAGAAGAATAATGGCTCCCGCACTGGCAACCAGACCCATACCAATGGTATAAACATCGGGTTTAACAAAACGAATCATATCGTAAATAGCGTATCCGGCATCCGCATCTCCCCCGGGGGAATCTATAAAAACCTTGATAGGATCATTACCGTCGGCTTCCAGCAGAAGCAGCTGGCGAACAACTCTTTCGGCCAACTCTTTATTGATCTCTCCCGAGAGGATAATGGTTCTGGTTTTGAGGAGTTTCTGAGAGAGGGCATCCTGTTCAGGATTGCTTTTTGCCTCTTTTCCCTCTTCCTCCAGGCGTCTGATCATAGTATAGTCTCCTTACTGATTACGGTAATTTATCATCTTTGTTCTAAATATATTGAATTCTGCCAAGAAAGGCAATTTAATATAAAATGGAAAAAGAGCAAAAACCAAGAGGAAATAAAAAATGAAATCGGCTTTCGTTGCCATTATCGGTCGCCCGTCGGCTGGAAAATCCACTCTGCTGAATGCTTTATGCGGAGAAAAAGTCTCGATCACGGCGGATGTCCCCCAGACGACCCGGAATAAGATCCGGGGGATTCTGACAAAGGAAGAGGGACAGCTTGTCTTTATCGATACCCCGGGATTCCATCATTCGGAAAAGAAGTTCAACCAATACCTCAAAGAGGTAGTTTATTCCTCCCTGGAGGAAGCGGATATGGTTCTGTACGTTGTGGACGCCACCCGTCCTCCCGGCAAGGAAGAGAAAGAGATTATCGAACTACTGAACAGGCAAAAGGAGAAACCTGTTCTCCTCGCCGTAAATAAAACGGATTTGAAAGGGGCCTATCTGGAAGAAATCAAGGGCCTTTTGTCCGTCAATGTTCACCCGGACGCCCTGATGGAAACTTCCGCTCTGAAGGGGATCGGAGTCAGCGAGCTGCAGACCAGGCTGTATGAACTGGCTCCCGAGGGGGAGTTGATGTACCCCGAAGACTACTATACGGACCAGGAACCGGAATTCCGGATTGCAGAGATTATCAGGGAGAAGGCCATCTCCCAGGTAACCGAAGAACTGCCCCATGCCCTTTATGTTGAAATTGCGGATATGGAAATGAAGAACGAAGGCCGGGAACTCTGGGTTCGGGCCTTTCTGACGGTAGAATCAGAATCCCAGGTTGGCATCGTGGTTGGAAAAGATGCCAAACGGATTAAATGGATCCGGATTGCTTCTCTAAAAGAGTTCAAAAAGATATTCCCCTACAAAGTCCGTCTGGATCTGAGGGTAAAAGTTAACCCGAAATGGCGTCGTAAGGATTACCTGTTAAAGGGAATGTTCCGCTAGGCTGGATGGATGCCCTGTCAGAGGGATCCGGATTTTGAAACAGGCCCCTCCCGTTTCGGAGGGGATATACTGTATTTCCCCTCTGAGATTCAGGGTTACCAGATTATAGACAATATGCAGTCCCAGACCGGACCCGCCCTCATGTCTTAATGTCGTGAAAAAAGGTTCATAGATTCTGTCCAGGATGCCGGAGGGAATACCCGGTCCGTCATCCCGGTAAAGGAGTTCCAATACATCCTTGTCACGGACAAAGGAGATTTCAATATTCCCGCCTGAAAGGGAATCCTTGAAACCGTGCCTGACGGAGTTAAACAGCAGATTACTGATTATCTGTGACCAGATCCCCGGTACAGTTTCTATCTCCAGTTTGTCATCCCCTTCCACAACGACATTGTGATGTTTCCATTTCGGTCTCAGACTCCGGACAACATCCATCAGGTAGCTTTTAAACAGAATATACCGGAAATCCTCCGCGCCCTGATCTACGGCAACCCTTTTGAAGGACTGGATAAGATCAGAGGCCCGCTGCATATTAACCAGGATCAGAGAGGTTGATTCTTTCAGGTACTTCATAAAGTCCAGCAGATCCTCTTCTGTCAGCTCTTCATTCCGGTACTCTGTTTCAACTTTTTCTACTTTGCTCCATAAAGCGCTCGATACAGTAACGCCAATACCGATGGGTGTATTGATTTCATGGGCAACCCCGGCAACCAGCTCCCCGAGAAGAGCCATTTTTTCCGAAAGGAGAAGCTGCTTCTGTGTCGCCTTCAGCTCCTCAAGGTTATTCATCAGTTCCCGGGTCCTCTCCCGGACTTTATCTTCCAGACTCTGATTCAGTGTCTTCAGATCATTTTCCGCACTGATCAGCTGACTCACATCCCGTCCGAGAATCACATAGAAATCCTCATTTTCTAGGGTTACTTTTTTAAAATACATCATCCTGGAGATGACGTTTTCCGTTCCCTCCTCATCTGTAATTACGTCCTCTGTTATAATCCGTTCGGATGAGGACGCATCCAGATGAGGAAAGTCTATTCCGGCCTGCTCTACTATAGGCCTCCCCAGCAGGGCCTCCCGGTTTTTTTTCAGAAAATGCTCTGCCGTAGTGTTAAGGTCCAGAATCCTGCCTTTTCCATTCAATACGATGATGATATCCGGAATGTTTTCCAGAACCGCCCGGAAACGCTGCAGTTCCTGACGGGAGTGCTTCAGATCAGAATAATAGTTCTTGCGGTAACTTTTCTCGCCCAGCCCGATTACTTTTTGACGGAGGTCTTCTCTCTCTCTATTTTCGGGGGAAGGTTCTTTCATAAATACTCTTGATATCCTCTTGTTCTGCTTCTCTGGGGTTCGTTACCAGACAGATATCCTTGAGAGAAAGAGCGGCAAGGGTCCGGCATTCCTCTTCTGTCAAAGCGAAACCGGACACTTCCCTGTCAATTCCGGTTATCTCTATAAGCCGGTCAAGCTCGAAGGACAATCCGTCGATTCCCGGGGCAGGAAGCCTCCCCTGCCCGGCGGCCAGCAGAGCGGTGATTCTGTCATATCGTCGGGGACAGGCCGAATAATTGAATCGACAGACATTCTTCAACAACAGCCCGTTACATATGCCATGAGGAAAATCTTTCAAACCTCCCAGGACATGTGCCATGGCATGCACCATTCCCAGACTGGCATTGGAAAAGGCCAGTCCGGCTTCCAGAGAGGCCTGCATCAACCCGTTCAGAAGAGCCATATCATGAGGTTTCTCAACAGCCATTACCAGATTGGCTCCGATCAGTTCAATAGCCCCCCGGGCATGCCGGTCCGTGATAAAGGAATGGGCTGTTGAAACATACGCTTCTACTGCATGGGTCAGAGTATCAAGGCTGACGGCGGCCAGCAGATCCGGACTCATGGTTGTAAGGGTATCCGGATCAATTATGGAAATATCGGGAACCAAAGCTTTGGACACAATGGCTATTTTTCTGGCTTCAGTCGTATTGTTAATAATGGCAAACTGACTGACATCCGCAGAACTGCCGCAGGTTGAGGGAATACATATCAGGGGAGGAATGGGCCGCGGGATCTGATCAATCCCCTCAAAATCGAGGATATATCCGCCGTTTGCAGCGACAATCCCGATCCCTTTGGCGGCATCAATAACACTTCCTCCGCCTACGGCAATTACTACATCGCAGTTATTTTTCCTGTAAAAATCAGCGCCTTCCATAACCTGGAAGTCCCGCGGATTCGGGAGGATCCGGTCAAAAACGACATAGTCAAGGTCTCTGTCTTTCAGTTGAGATTCTACCCTTGTATACCAGGGAGTACGCCTCACCACCGGATCGGAAACCAGAAGAATCTTCGTCGCACCCAGATGTTCGGCATATTGGGCTGTCAGCGAAAGGCTTCCGGATCCGAAAATGAATTCCGGGGCAACAAATTTTCTTATACTATCCATCAGATAAACCTCAGAGTTGAATTCTAAATGAAACAGAAGAAGACTGCAAATTCCAAGCACTATTTATCGGGAAGAACCGGAATGCTATTAATCAACCAGATTTCCCGGTTCCTGTAATGAATAATTAGAAAATACCTGCGGAATGAAGAGAACCTCATCCCCCGAAGGGAATCGTATAAGTATCCGGGGTTGAACAGGACCGACAACCCCGGCGTTTGGTGATATCAGGCGACAGGAACCCTTGCGGCTTCCATAAACGCTTCCAGGTTTTCATCTGGTGTTTCCATGGGGAGGTCGCATCCGGCGCTGAGCACGAAGTTTTTATAGGGTTTCATTTTTTCCATCAGAGCTGTTGTATCGGCTTTCACGGATTCGGGGGTTCCCTGAAGGAAAACCTGAACCGGATCCAGATTTCCGATAAGAAGAACATCTTCGGGGATTTTCTGAATGGCGTCCACCATATCGATCTGCCAGTCCACACTGAGGGCTGCCGCTCCGCTGGTTCCCATCTTTTCTATTAAATGGGAAGTATTACCGCAGATATGCAGTATCAGAGGCTGATTGTCCACCTTCTCCTGAATTTCCCGGAAGGGGGCCAGGGAGAACTCATCAAACTGCTCGGGAGAGATCATCATAGCCGTGGGTTCCAGCATACAGACCATATCGGCTCCGGCGTCAAAGAGTCTTTTTGCATAACCGGAGATAACCTCTACGGTAAAGGGCAGAAAGGCTTTAACCAGATCAGGATCCAGGATGGTGTTCATAGTCAGCTCGTTTACTCCCATCATTTCCCCCGCCAGGGTAAAGGGTCCGCTTACGTAGGGAATGGTTAACCCCCTGTTGTCGGCAGCCATATTTTTTACAACCTCCACATACATATCCATCCGGCCGCCGTTGCCTGTCCAGGCCGATTTTACAGCTTCCAGGTCTTCCATTGTTTTAATGTCATGGCCGGAGACATGGGGGCTCTCGTTCTCTCCCATTTCCACAGGGAGTCCCATAGCTTCCGCTTCCACGGTCAGGTCCATAAGCATGCACATCCCGTCCGGCTGAAACCGGTCTCTCAGGGCACGCAGGGTTTTAAGCTGTGTTTTCCCATCGGTCAGGTTCTGTTTGAGGGTCGTGTTTGTCATTTTGACGCCGTTTACACCCATCAGGGGCAGCACAGGAACATGCCCCAGACTTTTTACTTTTTCTACGATTGATGACATATCTTAATCCGCCTTTATTTGCAACTTTTTAAATTATTATATGGCTGTCAAGGGATTAAAGATGGCCGGTTCTTTTGAATTATTGTACTATTTTATCGGGTTTAGCTAACGGGCGACGATTTATATATTACTGTTTTTGTATTATTTATATGTCAAGTAATAATAGAAACATCGTTTAAAATAATAACCATGCCAAGAAAGATGACCGTTGAACTTCTGCCTATACAAAATCAGGACGATAACAATATTGGGAAAAGAATAGCAAATATTAGAAAACAGCAAGGATTTGAGAGCCATGAATGAACTAAAGGAAAATCAATCCAAATAGACATTCTTACGATGTCCGACTATTACAACGAGGATGACAACTTCGTTATCGATAATATCGCAGATGATCCTGTAATCCCCGACTCGGTATCTCCACAGGCCTCTTTTATCACCCACAAGAGCTTTTCCCTTGGTTTGCGGGTTCTCCAGTGTGGCAACCTCATCTTCAAGATAATCAAGGATCTTTGACTGCCACTTTTTATCTATCTTATTAAGCTGCTTTTTGGCAGTGGCCGTAAAATCAACGTTCCAGGCCAAGTTCTTTTCTCATATCCTCAATTGAGGTACGGGGTTCTTCTTTTTCCAGAACGGCAAGGGCCAATAGACACTCTTCCCTTTCTTCCAGGTAGTTATTTATGGCTTCTTTCACATAATAGCTTTTGCTCCGGCCGGTTTCTTTTGCCAGACGGGTTAATTTATCTTCAACAGACGAATCAAGGCGTACTGCCAACATTTCAGGCCTCCTTGTGTATAACAAGTATAACATTATAAGTAAAAGCAATCAATTCAGCTATCAACCGAACCAGCAAAAGCAGGAGTTCGTTCCTCGACTTCGTCTGCGGTACGACTCCGAGGTGAACAGAATGCAGCATTATCGGATCAGCGAAGAATGAGCTTCGGACAATGTCGTATTCTGTTTAGCGACTCCCGGAGCGGACTTGCGGGTTCTCAGCCGGAAAAAATTCATATTCAGACCGGAACTTTTTCACCGGCGAAAAATAAAATTCAGTCATAACAAGAATATTGCTGCCGTTTCCCTTCGGTCACAGCAGAACAATGGTGTTATGATTAAAATGAAAACAATTTAAATGGAGGATTTGTATATTGTCTTAATTCTCCTGTGTAATCTCTACGAAATGCTATGACTTTTATTAAGTAGTCCCTTTCCTTTGAAAATGGTTGTGAATATGAAAGAACTCCAAGGTCCATTTTTATATTATCAATTTCATCAACAGATACCAACTCTGATGAATTTAATTTTGAAAGATCAATTTCAAGATTATCTTTTGAAGTCATAAATGAAAGTGCATCCTGTTGAGTTTTAACATCTATCAAAAAGATTCCATAATAATCAGCATACTTTTTACTAATAATCTTAAGTATGGATTCATTCTTCTTTTCTACCCTAACAGGACTTGCTGGATACAAGATAATTTTTTGATTCAAATCACTGATCTTGTATACAGAATCCTGAAGGAAGAGAAATACTGGGTTATTAATTTTAAATTCATCATCTTCTTTATTAGAAACACTCCTTAATAAG
This sequence comes from Oceanispirochaeta sp., assembly GCA_963663385.2. Taxonomy (GTDB): domain Bacteria; phylum Spirochaetota; class Spirochaetia; order DSM-2461; family DSM-2461; genus Oceanispirochaeta. The sequence goes on from CAXXXD010000001.1 coordinate 281,913, forward strand.
AATTTGACGTATATCTCATCTTTTTGAGGTTCAAACTTAAAGAATTTCAAGCCAAAAATATTTAATTCCTCATCTCGAAGAATATTCCCATTCTCATCATAAGTCTTAAAATCAATTGTATAGTCCCAAATATGACTTTCTGAATCCGAATTATTAATACTTCCTTGGATTACATTACCATTAACTTTGCAACTGGCAAGAAGTAAGATTAAAAAAATCGATCGAATGCTCTTTTGTACCATGGTCTTAAATCTTCCTTTAATGCTTTATCTATTAAGCTTGGAGATTGATGTCTAAGCTTTTCGTTTGCTTCCTTCTCAGGTAATGGGTCTCCCGATGGACTATTTGAATACAAATCATTATCAGGATTTTTTGAATCTGTAGTGTATACTTCGTAACCGTCTAATCCTTCTGTCTTTGGATTATCATATGTTACTAAATAGTTTTTACCAAATTCTGAATTATTCATTATTTCAGCAGCATTTGGACCAGAAAGTGCACCTACTTTTCCATAACCATTATCATGAGAATCCAAGGCTCCTAAACTTTCACCCATTCCCAGTAATATAGAACCATCCTCATATGTATATGTCTTATATTTGGGATCAGAATTGGGGTCAGAAATCGTTGGGCCATCCCGATGTTCTGGGTTACCATAAGGCCCTAATTGTTCTATCTTCTCTTTGAAAATTTCTTCTTCTGATTTTTCTTTCTTAGGGGCTTCATATGGTTCATTCTTCTCGGATTTATCTTCGTCATCATCATTCCCGTAATCATCACCAGGAACTCTGCTCATCCCGGATGGATCTATAAATTTAAGTGGATTGTTTGAAACATAGATAAACCAGTTTTGGCCATCCCGAGCCGGGTCCTCGGAGATAAACCGACCGGTATCCGCATCATACCACCTGGCATTGTAGTAGTAGAGCCCGGTGTCTTCATCGAGATCCTTTCCGGTATACTTCAAATCCACATCATAGTAATCATCCGACTTCTTAACAACCGCATCACCAAAAGGCGTAGCCTCGGAAGACCAGACCTTTTCACCCGAGCATTGGTCATAAGCACGGTTGATCCCTGATGATCGGTTCCGTAATAAAGAGTCTCATCCGCTGTTACACGGGCCAGATGTCTATTCTTTAAAAAGACCGAAGTGATCACTTCGCCGGACTCCTTATCAATCTCTTCCAGGACCTTACCGGACGTATCGAATACATAATGGGTCTTCTTCCCATCCCTGTTTTCTTTCTCTACCCGGTATCCGTCTATATCATACAGGTAACGGGCGATATTTTCCACGTTGTCACGATCAGCAAACAAACCATTTTTAATATGATGAAAGTTTTCTACATACAGATGAAATCTCTGGAATCCCTTCTGGATGAAGCGGAGGAGCATCTGGACAGACGGAATCTGAGGTCTGCTGAAGACTGTATCTCACGCGCTCTGGTTGTGGATGAAAGGTCTGTTGAAGCTCTGTACCTTCAGGCTGTTTATTACTCTTTGAATGGGGAAGCTGAGAAATCACAGATCTCTCTTGATACAATAAGGAAAATCGATCCAGACTTCCCGAGAAATTAAAAAAACCCGATTCCTGAGAACCGGGGCCTGAATTCAAATGAATAGAGTCTAATACAATTCAAGCAACGAGAGAAACTTCTCTTTGCCGATGGTATAGAGGACACGGCTTTACTCCGTATGATTCTGGATATACTCTCTCAGAGCAGCATTCATCAATGTCTGATAACCGACTTTCTGCTCTCCTGCCAGTTTCCTGAAGTAAAGGATAATATCGTCGTCCAGACGAATGGTTGTCGGTTTCTTGCGGGGAACGTAGAACCTTCCTCTCACTCCTTTTGAAAAATCATATTCGTCTTTTACTTCAAACTTATCTTCCGACTGTTTCATACTGTCTCTGCTCATGGACTGTAGCCTCCCTGGCACTGATAATTCGAATAACCTCTTCATAGTTTTCATCAAAATATAAGTTGGCAACAACCAGCAGTTTTCGTTGACCGGTCAATCCTATCGTTATCCACCTTTCTTCAAAATAACTGAACCGTTCATCCATAACGGCCAGATGCAAAGGATCATCAAATACTTCTCTGGCTTCTTCAAATGAGATACCGCGTTTTTCAATATTGCTTTGATTCTTTTTTATATCCCATTCGAACCTCATAATTAATGATACCCCCCCTCGTACATACATCGTCAATACATAAGTTTTAACCTTACATTACTAAATGCAGAGTAAAAGTCCGATAGAATTCAGAGTCAAAAAAAAGCCCCGGTTCCTGAGAACCGGGGCCTGTAATTCAAATGAATAGTGTCTAATACAATTCAAGCAACGAGAGAACCTTCTCTTTGCCGATGGTATAAAGGAAGCTGATCAGACGGGGGCCTTTTTCCTTGGAAATAAGGGCCCGGTAAACAGCGGTAAAAAAATCCACCGATTCCAGTTCCAGTTCCTTCATCATATCGTAGACTCTGGTACCGAAATCTTTTTCATCCAGAGAATCCATATCCTCTTTGACAATAACAGCCAGACGTTTCAGAGCTTCTGTATTTTTCCCGTTCTGCTCGACCTTACCCTCTTCGGGAGTTCTCAGGGCAAACTGGAAGTCTTCGGGAGCAAATTCCTTTACCCAGTTCCAGGCACAGACCATTCTCTGACGGAGCCTTTCCTCCTGTTCAGGCACCACATCACCCAGATAGTTCATTACCGCATCCACATCGCCGGAGAAGATCTGCAGCAGGTTGCAGAGGTGACGTATCTGAATCTGGTAGGGCATGGTCCCGGGAACCTCGCCCACCTGGGACAGTTCGTATATCCGTGCCTGTTTTTCCCACTTCTTCAGAGCTTTCTCGGACTCGGGTTTATTGAAATAAGCACGCTCGCACTTGTCATAGTCTTCATATATTTTCAGAACATCCAGATCGAAGGAAATGGCGAATTCCGTGTTGGGCCGGGTACCGGCAAACATATACCGGATAACCTCGGGCTGATAGATTTCCAGAACATCCGCCAGGGAAATAACCTCGCCCGAAGAAGAGGAAATCTTACCGCCTCTCCCTTTGATTCTGATAAAGTCATACTGGAACGTAACGGGAGGTTCATGACCGTAAACCTCTTTCGCTGTTATCCTGGCCGTATCAAAGCTGCCGCCTTCCGAGTGGTGATCCTTTCCCGCCGGTTCAAAGTCAACCTCTTCCTGCTTCCATCTCATGGGCCAGTCGATTCTCCAGGGGAGTTTAACCGCATGGGTTGTTTTCAGATCCACCGTCTCCTCGTGACCGCATTCGCAGGTATAGCTTACACCGTAATCGCCGTCCCATCCCGTAACGGTGGTCGTATCTTTGTCACAGGCTGTACAGAAAACGGAAACCGGCATCCAGTCGTCCGCCAGAGGCGTTGTCCGGCTGGCATCCAGCTGCCGTCTGATATCTTCCTTATGAACCAGGGCTTTTTTAATTCCCTCGGCGTACTCGCTGTTCCGGTAGCGCTTGGCCTGATAGATATATTCCGGATCGACCCCTACCGCCGGCAGCAGTTTCTCCAGCTCTTTCTCATTGGCCGCAGCGTAGCTCTCCTCGCTGCCCAGTACATCGGGAACAACGACAATGGGTTTGCGCAGATACGTTTCCAGGAGCTCCTGCTTCGGCATGTTTTTGGGAACTTTTCTGAAAACATCATAATCATCCCAGGAGTAGATAAAGCGGACTTTTTCACCCTTATCTCTCAGGGCGCGGACTACGAGTTCCACCGAGATAATCTCCCGGAAGTTTCCTATATGTACAGTACCGGAGGGGGTAATACCCGACGCACAGGTAAAGTGCTCCTTCGGTCCTCTTTCTCTGATAATTTTATCGGCGGTGATATCCGCCCAGTGTGTTGATTTCGGTTTCTTATTGTCACTCATGGCAAGGAATTATACAGACCCTTTTACCCAATGGCAACAGATAAGGGAGGCTCCCATACAGAAACCTCCCTCTTTGGAAAAAAATGTACCGGAAAATCAGCCTCTGCGGGGCCTTCTTCCTCCGGATCTGCCCATCGGGCCATCCTGAGCCATTCCGCCCATACGTCCCATTCCATTTTCCAGAGTAAAGGTCTCGCCATCGATTTCAGCGCTCACAACGTGCAGGTAGAGGGATTCGGTTTCGTAATCCCAGGCCATACGGGCTCTTTCGGTTACATCATAACCACTCAGCTTGACACTTTCGCCGCCTTTCAGCTCAACCTGATCAAAAGCAAACCGGGGAACCATAAGAAAAACCTTTTCTCCATTCTGTTCAATATACGGGAGCATAGCTTCCTCCAATACCAGTACACCCTCTACTTCAATGGTTTCGGGGGTTACAGGGTTTCCCTCCTCGTCGTACCAGCAGAACTCACCGGCTGCACCGCGGGGATCTCTCCGATCCATATCCCGGCCCCGGCCGAAAGTATCCTGATCCCGGGCATACGACCCGCCGGATCCTCTTCCGAATGTATCCTGAACCGGAGCCTCTTCCTTGCTGCCGCTGGCAGATAAGGCCCCTGCCGCTGTTACCACCATCAGACCAATCATCATAATCTTCTTCATGTCATACCTCCTGACAACTTCATTGCTTTGTTATGAAACAAACAATAAATCCGGCATATGAATAAAGTGTGAACCGCTTATGCAAAGAGTCTAAACAGATAAACATCTCGTACCGATAGAGAAATATGACTCAAAAAAAACTATTTCTCATATTTCTTCTGGCCCATATGCTCTTCCCTTTCGGGCTTTTCGCCTTTGAGGAACAAGGCGTCGCCTCCTGGTACGGCGGCAAATTCCATGGAAGACTCACAGCCAATGGAGAAATATTCAATACCCATGAACTGACAGCCGCCCATAAACAGCTTCCCTTCAACTCGATGGTTACGGTTACAAACCTTGCCAACGGAAAATCCGTACAGGTCCGGATAAACGACCGGGGACCCTTTGTGGAGGGCAGGATAATTGACCTGTCCTACGCGGCTGCCGCGGAACTGGATATGATAAAAACGGGAACCGCCCCTGTACTGGTAACAGTAGAAAACCTGGAGATACTCACAGTTACTTTTAACATTCAGGTAGGCGCCTATAAAAATCTGGAAAATGCCGCAGCCATGAAAGAAAAACTGGAAAGCAACGGATTCTCTCCCAGGGCTCAATTGAGTAATAAGGGGATCACCAGAATTCTCCTGACCGGGATTCCGGAGGGAGAAACGGCCAGCTATGCCAGGAAACTGGAACAGATCGGGATTACCAATATCCTGATCAAGCAGAACTGAGAGTGATAAACAAGTTAAGAAAGTCAGGAAATCTGACTGCCCTTGTTCTATTCCTTTTCTGCTCCACCTATCTCAACTCGGAAGGGAAACAGGAAAAAGAACTTGATGTGAAATGGTTTGGACAAACCCGGGAGGAACGCTGGGGTAATCAGAACCTGGGAACAAGCGAGACCCTCACCATACACTCCCACGGCTGCGCCCTGACGGCGGCGGCCATGGTACTGGATTACTACGGTTTACGCACCAATCCTTCCAGATTGAATAAATGGCTTGTAAAACATGACGGGTTTGACGACGGCTGGGATGATGACAGCGGAGAGTATCTGGGTAAAGTCAGGATACTCTGGGAGAGCATCGTAAACGGGATGGATGAAATATCCTCCTATACCAGAGTGGATTTCAGGGATCGTCCGGCGGATACGGATCTGATACGATCCTATCTGGACAGGGAGATCCCCGTTATTGCCGAAGTTCTCCGTCCCAAAGGGATCCCTCACTTTGTCGTTATTTACGGGTATAGGGATGGAGACTTTCTGATTCGGGATCCCCTGAATAAACGGGCCCGGCTATTGAGTGAAACGTACAATATATCCGACGAATACGGCAGGGGACCGGAAAGGAATATTCTGGGGATCCGGATCTATGAACCCGACGGCTCCTGAGGGGCGTCCAGAAGAAGAGGACCAAAGCGCCGTATCCCGATCAGCCCGATGGGAGCTGTAAAAATAATGGATAACACCGCCAGAGCCAGAATCAGCTCTCCTTCAGCCACACCGGCGGCAAGGGGTACGGATCCCATGGCAGCCTGGACGGTTGCCTTGGGCAGATAGGCAATTACGCAGAACAGACGCTCCTTTCTATTCAGAGAGCTGCCCCAGGTGGCAATCCACACCCCGAGAGAACGGAACAGCAATCCCCCCGTAATAATCAGTAAACCGACAAGCCCGGCCCTGAGAGCTACCCGGACATCAACGGAAATCCCGATCAGCACAAAAAGAACGATCTCCGCAAAGACCCAGGCCTTGTTCAGTTTGGCCGCCAGCTCATGAGCGACCTCCTCCGACCGTTCCAGCAGGATGAAACCGGTTGTCATTACCCCCAGCAGGGCGGCTGTATGAACCCAGTTTCCTATATCCACCAGAAGGATAGCCGTTCCCAGCAGGAGCAGGGATTTCTCTGTAGCACGGATTTTCTCATGGTGCTTCCGGAAATACCATGTCAGAAACAGGCCGGCTCCGATTCCCGGCAGGATTCCTCCTGCGATGGAGACAGGAATTTTCAGAAGGGCCGCTCCCGGATGAACCGCCTGCCCTCCTGCCAGCCCGAGAAAAATGGAAAACAGGGTTATGGCAAACACATCATCCAGTGACGCTCCGGCCAGAATAAGAGTAGGCACATCCCGCTCGGCCCCCAGTCCGCGGTCTTTCATTTCCAGCATGGAAGGGACCACAACCGCAGGAGAAACGGCGGCCAGGAGAAAAGCGGTAATCCCGGCGCTTACCCAGGGAAACCCCAGAACCAGGTGAAAAAGGAGCATAAGAGCGCCTCCTTCAAAAAGGCAGGGAACAAAAGCCATCAGCAGGGCGACCTTTCCCACTTTCTCGAGAGTGGACCGTCTGATGCCCAGACCGGCCCGCAGAAGAATAATGATAAGAGCCAGGGATTTCAGAAACGGACTGATCTCATCAAGAGATGATGGGATCAATCCTCCGGCAAACAGCCCTATTGAGACTCCCCAGAGAATCATCCCCAGAACGGAAGGCAAACCAATCCGGGCAAAAAGGCGACCGGCCAGCCACCCGCCCACCAGGATCAGCACAATAAGAACATTCAAAGTCACAGAACGGCCCTGCCGGCTTCTTCCGCAAGGATACGGATTCCCTCTTCCACCAGTTCATCTTCCTGAGCATAATTCAGTCTGATACACTGGGTACTGTGATCCCAGGGTTCATCCAGACCGAAAAAGAAATACTCTCCCGGTACAACAATAACCTTCCTCGTCTTCAGCCGCTCATACAGTTCCCGGGAAGTGATACCGAGATTTTTAAACCAGATCCACAGAAAAATTGCCCCCTCGCTCTTATGGATACGGAAGTCAACTTCGGGAGGCATATGAGTTTTTAAGAGCTCCACGGCTCTGTGCGATTTCCGTTTATAGAAGGGTTTGATAATAGTACGGCTTATATCGAGGATTTCCCCGCTGCGGACCAGTGACTCTGTAATAACCTGCCCGATTGTACCATTGGCCAGACTGATAATGGCATTACAGGCGGAAACAGCCTGGATGACTTCTTTATTCGCAATGATGATTCCGGTTCTGACAGAGGGCAGTCCCAGTTTCGAAAGACTCATACTGAGTATGATATTTTCATCCCATAAAGGATTAACATCCTGAAAGATAATCCCCGGAAAGGGAGATCCATAGGCATTATCTATTATAAAAGGAACCCCCGCCTCTTCGGCCATATCAGCCAGCTGCCGGACTTCTTCATCGGTTAAAACATTTCCCGTCGGATTGGTAGGCCTGGAAACACAGACAGCCCCCACGTCATCACCTATTTTAATGCGGGAAAAATCCGCATGGTATTTAAAAAAAGTCTCATCCTCTTCGTTTATGGCGGCCGGAACTGTTTTAAAGACCCCCTCTTCGATTGCCTGATCGGCGTAACCGATATACTCGGGACAGAGAGGGAACAGGATTTTCTTTTTCTGCCCATTCCCGTCAATACCGGAGAAAAGATTCAGAAGAATAAAAAAGGCATTCTGACTGCCGTTTGTAATGGCAATATTCTCCGCACTGATCCCCCAGTTGAAATTCCGGTTGAACATCCCGGCCAGAGCTTCGAGGAACGAACTTTTTCCCTGGGGTGAGTCATAACTGGAGAGAGCCTGTTCCATCCGTCCTTCCTCTTGCATAAGAGAGTTAAGACAGCGGCGCCAGAGTCTGTTTATCTCCTCAATCCCTGCGGGATTTCCTCCGCCAAGCATACAGACATGATCCGATCCGGCTACAGCTTTCCCAAGATCGTCCATCAGTTCCAATATTCCGGATTTTGATGTGAATTTTTCACCGAATGCAGACAATTTCATAATCTTGATTATACAGTTATGGTATTTCTTGCCAATATACTTAAACAATACTCATCCTATTTTTTTATCGAAGAGCGCGCCGGGAGGATTCAATATTATGAAATGAAGAATTCTTTTATTGTTTTTTCAGAAGAAATTAGGGATAATTGAGAAATTACTGACGGTTTCATTATAAAGGTCAATTAAATAAATGTCTAAAACTGAAGAACCTATACAGACAGTAACGGCACCGCATCAGGAAGAAACGTCATCCAGAGTAAAAACAATGGATGTTCAGGGTTTTGTAGAACGTATGGGTGTCCCTGCCGATATCATTCTGAATAATGCCATAGATGCGGTCCTTCAGATAGAAGAAGACGGAACCATCCTGAGAGCGAACCCCATAGCCACTGTAAACCTGAATTATCCCGAAGAGAAACTGCAGGAACTGAACATTTTTTCCCTTGTCCCCGCAGAGTACCATGAGTTTATCAAATCCCGTATGGCTGAACACATACACAGGAATGAGAGGAATAACCTGGACAAGGAGGAGGACCTCTTTCTTATTCGCAGCCGTGTGGGAGGGGGAAAATTAAAGACATTTGAATCTGTCCTGCTCCCTTATACAAACGAAAAAGAGATAACATTTTTTCTGAACCTCTGGGAGCCGGAATCCAGTTCCCAGAAACTGGCAGACCAGCTGAAGGAAGTCCAGAAAAACTATGAGTCCCTCTCTGAGACAATATCCGAAGCAGTCATTATTATTGATGAGACATTCAAGATTATTTACGCCAATTCCGCCACTATCCGTGTATTCGGGTACGATAGAAAAGAGATAATAGGAAAATCATTCGAAGTCCTTTTTCCCGAAGAAGTATTTTACCGTTATGCCCCCGAGATCAGAAAGTATTTCTATGTTGATTTTCACGACAGGGAAGATGCCAATATCAAGGACCATATGGAACTGCTGGGACGCAATAAAAACCGGGGTGTGTCTCCCATTGAAATATCCTTCGGGAATTCCAGAGAATTTCATGAAAGAACTCTTACCTGTATAATCCGGGATGTCAGTCATAGAAAAAATGTGGAAAGGAAACTCCGTTATCTTGCCTATCATGATAAACTGACAGAACTCGGGAACAGGGATCTGTTCAACTCGGATGTAGAGATCCTCTTTAAACAGTACCACCAGAACCCGGACAGCCTGGGAGCTATTTTCTTTCTGGATCTGGACGGATTCAAGCATGTAAACGATACCTTCGGTCATCAGGCGGGAGATGCTATTCTTATAGAGACAGCCCAGCGTCTGAGAAATACCTTAAGAGAATCGGATCTGATCTATCGTTTTGGAGGGGATGAGTTTGTTGTACTCCTCACCAAAATTACCCAGCAAAAAGATGCGGAACTGGTAGCCAAAAAAATCCTGCGGGATATAGGAAGAACCTATATCATTGAAAAAGACGGGAAAACATTTAATGCGTCAATCGGTGTAAGTATAGGGATTGCCCTTATCCCCATACACGGCGATAATAATGAAATAGTCACAAGAAATGCGGATCTTTCCATGTATAAGGCAAAGGAAAACGGAAAAAACCGCTACATTGTTTTTTCTGAGGATCTTACCCTTTCGGCACAGAATAAATGGACGATTGAACAGGGGCTTAAAACAGCTCTTGTCAAGGAAGAGATGTTTCTGCTCTATCAGCCTATTCTGTCTGGCGAAAGAGAGACCTGCGGAGTGGAAGCCCTGATACGCTGGGAACACCCTGGTCGCGGCTTAATTTCGCCGGATGAGTTCATTCCCTCTGCCGAAAAGAACGGCTCAATCATCCCCATAGGCCACTGGGTACTGGACAGGGCCTGCGTAGAAATACAGCAGCTGAACAAACAAACAGGGAAAGATCTCTTTGTTTCGGTTAATATAAGTACAAAGCAACTGAACCTGACAGACTTTCCTGATCTGATAGACGGTGTAATAAAGCGATCCGGGATGAATCCGAAACTGCTCAGACTGGAGATTACGGAATCCTCCCTGATGCAGAATCCGGAACTGGCAACGGAAAATCTGAGGATTGTGAAAAAAATGTACCCGGATCTAACCTTTGTAATAGATGATTTCGGCAAAGGGTACTCCAGTTTGAGCTACCTGAGCCGTCTTCCTGTAGAATGTATTAAAATTGACCGCTCCTTTGTAAAGGATATTCCCGAAGAGAATAATATGAAAGTTATCAACTCCATTATCAACCTGGCGTTGAGTTTGAACCTGGATATGGTGGCAGAGGGGATAGAAACCGAAGAACAACAGGAAAACCCGACACTGAAGAAGTGTCACTATTTTCAGGGTTATCTCCACAGCAGGCCTGTTACAATTGAAGAACTCAGGGTTTTTATAAAAAAGAAATGAACGGGATGCAGTCCGCAACCTGTTATGCAGCTCACGGACAGAAAATATTTAACGACAATTATTTATCGCTACAGGCTCTGAAGATTGGATAAAACGACTAATCCATGGGAAGAACAATATAGTACATAAAAAGATAGTGCATCACCGCACCAGTCAGAACAAATACGTGCCAGATTTCATGAAATCCGAACTTACCCGGTACAGGATTTGGTTTTTCCAGATAGAATATCATGGCTCCTATTGTATAAACCACTCCACCGATAAAAATCAGAGCAAAACCAGCTTTTCCGATCAGCGGAACCGAACGTATAATCAAAATGGCACCAACCCAGCCGATACCAATATAAAAAGTGTTGGAAACCCATCGAGGAAGCTCCGGATACAAGCATTTAATAGTAATCCCGATGAACGTCAGGGTCCACACTACTCCAAACAAGGTCCAGCCCCAACTGTTCCGCTGTACAACCAGCGACAGTGGTGTATAAGTTCCCGCAATCAGCAGAAAGATGGCAATGTAATCAAACAACCGAAACAAATTGTTTAGTCGTCTGGAGAAGTTTACCCCATGGTGCAGGCTGCTGGCTACAAAAAGCAAGATAAGACTGACCCCATAAACAGCAAATGAGACAACATGCCAGACCTTCCCTTCTACCGCTGCGGAGACAATAAGTAACGCAGAACCGAACAGGGCAAAAAAACTTCCTAAAATGTGAGACGCGGTATTAATAATTTCGTCTGTTACGTGAGTACTACCATCTTTACTTAAAGCCGGGAGATCCCTGGTGTTATCTTTTCCGTCCATGCCTGGATAGTACCCAATCTTATTTTATTAAGCAACCGCGCAATCCTCTAAAGATTCATTAACCTTTTTTACTAATACAAAACAAACCATTAGATTTTCATAATATCGTGATATACATTGGTTACCACTAAAAAACTGTCAAAATTCCCAGAAGCTTTACACTCCCGGGATAAGAATTCTTTACTCAGGGACTGATCAGAGATAAGCCTCTGTCATAATCCTGATTGTATCTTCAAGACTTAGATCTTTCCGGTCCAGTTCAAATAACCCTCCCATGGTATATTTGGCATTCTCAGCCAACCTGGTAATTTCATCTTTTTTAATACCGTAATCAGACATTTTCAAACCAGCCACATCACAGGCTTTATGCATTTTCAGAAGAGCTGTAATGAAGTCTTCGGGAGAGTCTCCGGGTTCACCCATAACCCTGGCCATATCCATCATTCTGTCCGGGCACACATCAAGAAAAGCCCTGAAATAGGACTCGGAAAGCATTATTAATCCGGCGCCATGAGGCAGAGACGGATGAAAAGCGCTCAAGGCATGTTCCATGGAATGTTCGGAAGTACAAGAGGAAGTCGATTCCACCATCCCCGAAAGAGTATTAGCCAGGGCGACCTGCGATCGGGCTTCCAGATTCTTCCCGTCTTTAACAGCGACAGGAAGGAACTGACTTAACAGGCCAATGCTTTTTAAAGCATAGGCATCGCTGACAGGGGTGGCAATATTGGCGATGTACCCTTCTGCAGCATGAAAAAAGGCATCGAATCCCTGAAAGGCTGTTAGATGGGGCGGAATAGATGTCATCAATTCGGGATCCACAATGGAAAGAACAGGAAACGTATCATCATTTCCGAATCCGATTTTTTCCTGAAGATCCTCATGGGTTATTACCGTCCAGGGATCGGCCTCGGTGCCTGTACCGGCCGTAGTTGTTACAGCCACCACAGGCAGAACCGGTTCCGGTATGGCTTTTCCTTTCCCGCTGCCGCTTCCGATATAGTCCCAGTAATCACCGGGGTTGTTTACCATAACAGCAATGCTCTTGGCAGAATCAATGCTGCTGCCGCCTCCCAGTCCCAGAATGAAATCACAGTTATTATCCCGGGCCATGGCAGCTCCTTCCATCACATGTTTTTTTATGGGATTGGGAAGGATTTTATCAAAGACAGCTGATTCGGTTCCATTGTCTTTCAGCAACTTCCGGACCCTATCCAGATAACCGTATTTCCTCATGGAGGTTCCCGATGAAATGACGATCAGGGCTTTCTTTCCCGGAAGATCCGCCTTACCCAGTTCATTCAGAGAACCGGGACCGAAATAGACTCTGGTTGGAATATAGTAGGAAAAATTCTGCATATGTATAACTCCTTCAATTTTACTGATTAATAAGTGCCTGATGAGCTTCCTTCAACATCCTGATTATTGGTATGGACTGGGGGCACTTCGGCTCGCACAGACCGCATTCCACACACTGGTCACCCCCGCTCTTATCCTGTCCGACAACAACTTCCCTATAGTTAAACCTGGTATGCTCCAGATACTCTTCATGTACAGAATCGTTGTAACTCTGAAAAACCTCCGGAATATTGACCCCCGAAGGACAGGGCATACAGTAACCGCACCTGGTACAGCCTACCCTGTTCATCTTTTTATATTCATCCACGACCGAATCAATCAGCTCTTTTTCATCTTTTGTCATACAGCCCGGTTCGGCTTTGCTGAAAATTTCGATATTTTCCTTAAGCTGCTCCATGGTCGAAACACCGCTCAATACCGACGTAACCTCCGGCAGATCGATCAGCCACCGGAACGACCATTCCGCCCCTGATCTCTGTACAGGAAAAGCTTTATATAAAGCGCTAACGGCAGAAGGAAGTTTTTCAGCCAGAGCGCCACCCCTCAAAGGTTCCATCACGACAACGGGCAGACCTTTCTCTGCCGCATAGTACATGCCTTCCAGACCGGCCTGGTGTTTCACATCCAGAAAATTCAGCTGAATCTGAACAATATCCCAATCGTAGGAATCAACAATACGTTTAAAGTCCTCCAGTTTGCCATGAAAGGAAAAACCGGCATGTCGAATCCTGCCTTTTTTTTTCATATCGTCCAGATACTCAAGAGCCCCCATCTCCTGGCATTTCTTCCACCTCTCCCCATTCAGGGCGTGAAGAAACTGAACATCCAGATAGTCGGTTTTCAAACGGGCCAGCTCCTCATCCAGAAAACGTTCCAGATCCTCCCGGTTATTGGCATCCCAGACAGGATTCTTTCCAACGATAACGACGGATTCCCTGTCTATACCTTCCAGCGCTGTGCCGAGAGCCACTTCGCTGCCTTCATAAACATGGGCCGTATCGAAGTAATTGACCCCATGATCCAGGGCATAGCGGACCATCCGTGTCGTTTCATCCTGGTCTATCTGCTCTTTGCCCATTACTCTGATCTTCGGGAACCGCATACAACCAAAACCGAAGCGGGAAACCCTGAGACCTGTCTGGCCATAGTCCATATACTGCATTATGATCCTCCGTATTTTTTCATACTAAAACCTGGAGCCGACTCCAGGTCAAGCAATAACCTTGTTTTTTTCCCGTTCCCTCTCTACTATTGTTATATGAATGAGATAATGATGCAAAATCAGGTTTTTTCCATGAAGGAGATTATAAGCAAAACCGGCTTAAGCAGTGATACCCTCCGTTACTACGAAAAGGATGGAATTCTTTCGGATATCCACCGCCTGCCCAATGGCCATCGCCAATACAGCAGGGATGATCTGGAGTGGCTTAAGTTTGTTCTCTGCCTGAGATCAACGGGAATGTCTCTTAAAAAAATCAGAAAGTACAAAGAGCTTATGGAGAAAGGGAGCTCTACCGTTAAGGAGAGGAGAGAACTCCTTCTCTGTCAGAAAGAGAGACTTTTAAAAGAGATGCATACCCTGCAGAATGCTCTTTCGGCGATTAACTACAAAATTACCTACTATGATTCTCTGTGAATAACCAGCGGATTCAGGCAAATTCCTTTTCAAAATCCTTCTGCTGTGATGTCTGAATATAGGAATGGATCCGTTCTCTGGTTTTTTGCAGATCAGCACTGTTAAACAGAACAACATAAAGAGCCTGGCCATCCACAACCCGTTGACCAAGAACAACCCCGTTTGTATTTACGAGAATCCCCTTCAATCTTAACTGAATATCTTTCAATACCTGGTTTCTAACCAGCTCGTTATCAGAATTCAGAAAAAAGGACATCCCTACGGAACTGATATCCTGAATGGTTCCGTTGATCTGAATTTCATTCAGTTTAAAATTCATGGAAGCTTCTTCAGTACACTGGTAGCGGATGTATTTTCTTCTCCCCTTGGCTTCATTTGCATGCAGGATTTTCAGCATCATTTCAGAAGCGGCCTGAACACCCTGCTTCAGCATGATAAAACCGCAGCTGATTCCCAGTTCCATCATGTAATGCTGAACCCTTTGAGGTTCGATAATTTTAAATGAAAAGATCCCCAGACGGATTCCGGGTTTGTTAAACTGAAGATCCGCAATGAAATCCTCCCACTCATACTCATTCATTACGGCGTCTATATTCAGAAAGAAAAGGGTTTCCGGATAACTGGAAGCGATCCACTTTATTTTCGTGTGATCCAGAAGAGTATAGACTTCATATTCCCGGCCTGTCAGAAACCCAAGCATATGCTTGCTGACCAGGTCGGGGGGGTGAACGAAAACAATCCTCTTGCCAATGATCTCTTTCTGCAGTTCCATTTATCAGCTCTCTTATAGTCTGTCTGTCATACCTGTCCGGGTATATTGTAATTATAAGCAAATCAACCGGAATAGCCAATACGGACCGGGCTGTTTCCATGGCGCTACAGCTTATATTTGCTGATTTTATTGAAGAGAGTTTTTCTGGTAATCCCCAAAGCCTCCGCAGCGGATGTCCGGTTATATTTGCTTCTGACCAGAGCCTGTTCAATAAGCGACCGTTCATACCTTTCCAGAGCCGCATTCATCTGATCCTGAAGGCTTCCGGCACCCGGTTCCGGCAGATTCAGAACCGGATCCTTTACGATTGATATCAGAAAAACGCTCAGATCAAGTTCTTCCCCGTCACTCAGAAGGACAGCCTGATTGAGCATATTCCTCAACTCCCGGATATTCCCCGGCCAGCTGTGCTGCCTCATAACGGCCAGACTGTCTTTTGATACAGCAGGAACCTTCTTCTTATACCTTTTGGCAAAAAACTGACAGAAGTAGGCGCACAGAGCCTCCAGATCATCCATCCGCTCTCTCAGAGGGGGTAGTTCAAGGCATATCACGTTCAGTCTGTAATAAAGGTCTTCCCGGAATTTCTTCTCACTGATAAGGAGATTGAGATCCTGGTTTGTGGCCGCTATTATACGGATGTCCGTTTTAATCAAGCTGGTCCCGCCCACCCTTTCAAAGGCGCCCTCTTCGATAACCCGCAGCAGCTTGGCCTGAGCTTCCAGAGACATGTCCCCGATTTCATCCAGAAAGAGAGTTCCCCTGTCAGCCAGTTCGAATTTTCCCGGCTTTCTTTCTGACGCGCCTGTAAAGGCACCCTTTTCATGACCGAAAAGTTCACTGAGCAGAAGTGTTTCCGAAAGGGCCGCACAGTTGACCCCTACAAAGGGAGCTTCCCTGCGGTTCCCCGTGTCATGAATATACCGGCAGAGAACTTCCTTTCCCGTACCGCTTTCCCCGATAACGAGAACGGTGGCATCCGTATCCTTGACCCTATCCGCCGTATTCAGGATTTTCCGCATAACCGGCCCGCTATGGATAAACTCCGCCTGATCCCTGAGACTGATCAGCTCTGTCCGCAGGAATTGATTTTCCGCCTTCAGCTTTTTCAGTTCCAGGCGGGATTCCACAGCCTGAAGCAGTTTTTCGTTATCCAGAGGTTTCAGCAGATAGTCCACAGCGCCGCACTGCATGGCTTCCACGGCACTGCGGATACTGCCGTAACCGGTGATCATAAAACAGAGGATTTCCGGATCCTCCTCCAGAATCCCGGACAGAAGTTCCAATCCGTCCCTGTCTCCAAGCCTGATATCCAGAAGAGCGATATCAATACTCTGCTCCTGCACAAGACACAGGGCCTCATCAAAACCATCCGTTTCAAAAACAGTGTAGCCTTCCCGCTGAAAGAGGTGTTTTATTCCCTTACGTATCCCTTTTTCATCGTCTGCAATTAAAATATTCATTTCCGGTCAAAATCCTTAACCCGGGGCAGATCAAAAGAAACAGTTGTCCCTTCTCCCACCACACTGACAATATCAATATTCCCCTGGTACTTCATGATTATTCCATAAACAACGGACAATCCCAGACCGGTTCCTTCGCGGTTGGATTTGGTTGTAAAAAAGGGATCAAATACCCTCTTCAAATGACTGCTTTCTATTCCGGTTCCCCGGTCCCTGACCTGAAAGGATACCATGGAACGTTTATCTTCCTTCTGAATTTTCAGTATTATTTTTTCATTCCCCGGAGAAGCATGAATAGCATTCTGAAGCAGATTGATATACAGCTGCATCAGCTCCCCCTTGGGAATTCCAACCCGGGGAATATCCTTATCACACAGGATTTCCAGTTCGGCCCCCCTCTCCCCGTCATTTTTCCGGGCGTGGCGGATCAGACGCCTGACCTCGTTAGCCACATCCAGGGGGTTCACGGCGGGGATCTGATTCTGTTCCGGTGAGGTGAGATCGAGAAGATCCCTGATTATACGAGCGATCCTGTGGGATTCATCTTCCACGAGCTTCAGAATTTCCAGTTTCTCTTCGTCATCCTCGGAATAGATCAGATTCTGTGTATTGGAAAGGATGGAGGAAAGGGGATTGTTGATTTCATGGGCAATCCCGGCGGAAAGCATGCTGATGGAAGAGAGCTTTTCCGCCTGAAAGATTTTTTCCTCATAGGCGTTTTTTTCAGAAATATCCTCCAGGAGAAGAACGGCCAGGCCCTTATCCGGACCACCCTGTTCCTCCCTGTGAAGCGGATAGGCCTTCAACTCGAAAACTTTATCTTCATCCCCCCTGATGCGCTGGGAGAAATACTCCTGTTCCCCATGGATAATTCTTTCAATATCAGGCAGAACATTTTCATCAAAAGGAAAAGCATGAAGGCAGGGCAGATCCGGAAATATGGTTCTGAAGCTTAAATTGGCTTTTTCGATTTCCAGATTGTCATTAATAACAGCAATGCCGTCCCTTATGGAGTTGATGACCCTTTCATTGTATTCATTTAAAAAAGTTATTTCATTCAGGGAACTCTCCAGTTCGACCTGATCCTGATGAAGCTGAGACGCCATATCATTGAATCCGCGGACAAGTATGCCAATTTCATCCCGCGGTCTGTAGTTCAGTCGGATCGTAAAGGTACCGCTCCGTATGTGCTCCATTGCCCCGGCCAGACTGCTGACGGGCCGAGAGATCCCTCTGGAAATAATCATACTCAGGATCACCGTTATCAGCATAGTCAGAAGCGAGACGGTTATAATTGTTTTTTCAATATTATAAATTCGCTCAATAAAGGGATCATTGGAAAGGATCGTAGAAAGGAAGATGATCTGTTCCTGTTCTGTGCTTCCGAAAACTCCGCATTTTGCCGTGGCGATATTATAGCTGCCGTCACGGAAGGAGAGGGCGAACATCTCGCTGTAAGCACTTTCCGGCTGAACAACGCCCGTATGGAAAAGGATACCGGGAGAGGGAAAATTTCCGGTTAGAAAGGTGTCCGCCGTATGAAAAAGGAGCTTCCCTTCCGAATCGAAGGCGATATTCCTTAGAAAGCTCTCATTAATATGTTTTATCAGGAAAATATCCGCCGAAACGCTTTTTCCGGGCAGAGAAACGGTCCCGACCATATACAGCTGATCCTCTGTCCGGTACAAACGGATATAGGGGTGTTCATACAGAACCGTCAGGGATTCCGCTTCCGGCATAATAAAATCTTCGGAGGTACTGATGGCCTCAATGCTGAACTCCGTTTGTCCCGTATTGACCAGAACCCCATCCACACTGGAGGATATCAGAAGGGCCTTCAAGTCTTCCGTCAGATCCTCATTTGCCACTCCCCCATCGTAACCGTCAGCGGAAAATTCGGAGAACGTCTTTATACGGATTAACTGCTTCCAGAGGTGGCGCTTCCAGGAGGAAAAATTACTGCTGATAAAATCCGCTTCGTACCGCAGCTGCTCCCTGGCATCCTCCCTGTTGCTGATCCGGATGAGGTTACTGATAAAGAGTCCGGTAAAGAAGGCCTGAAAAACAATGAGGCAGGAAATTATCAGGACGAGTTTCGGGAAAAGCTTCATTGCGTATAGAAATACTCCCTCATGGCAGGATCATTCAGATTCGAGGGGGTAAAGAGAACCGAACCGGAAGTGATATTTTTAGGGATCTCCTTCCCCTCCCTAAAATGGCGGGAAGCCCATTCAATGGCAAGTGAGCCTATTTCTCCCGGTTTCTGGGCCAGAATAACGTCAACCTCACCGTTCCTCAAACCTTTTATAAGAGATTCTGTTGCATCCCAGGCAGCCACACGGACGGCACCGGAGAGCCCTGTATTGGAGACGGCTTCCGAGACCCCCTGACTGCTGAAAACATTGGTACCGAAAATACCGACCAGATCGGGGTAATCCTGCAATGCCTGAAGGGTCTGGGCCGCAGCAACAGATTGCAGGTCACCGTTATAATCTATCCTTACGACCTCCATATCCGGAAAGCGGGAGATCCCTTCAACAAAACCATCCTTCCTTTCTTCTGTTGTGGAGGTTTCCGGGGTTGTGGTGTTTATATAGACTCTTCCCTTTTCACGAACCTGTTCCGCCATAAACTCCGCCAAACGGATTCCTTCCGCATAATTGTCCGTTCCGATATGGGTCAGAGGGAATGTCCACTCCTCCGATCCGGCATAATTGCCGTTTCCGATTTTCGTATCCACCGTTATAATCCGGATTCCCCTGTCATGGAGTTCCCGCAGGGGGGCAATAAGAGCATCCTTTGCCGTGGGAGCAATCATGACAAGATCATAGGAACAGCCCTTAACGGCATCCATCAGAATCAGAGTCTGTTCTTCCGGATCCCACGCAGAAGGATAGGGACTGACCGATAGGAGGACACCCAGATCCTCCGCTTTCTCCCGGGCCCCCTGTTCCAGGGAGTAGTAAAAAGGATCGGCGACGCCCGGGACATAGAGGACACGAACCTCCCGAAGGGATCGTTCATCCTTCAGGCCCGAAGCAAAAAGAGGATTAAATACAATCTGAAGTAAAAATATGAGCAGGAAACGGCGCATGTTCTGTGAGTATAACACAAGCTGACCGGGGAATCTTCAGTTTTGTCCGTTCTGAATCAGTTCCTGTCCCTGTTCTGTAATTTCGAAGAGATCCTCTTCCCACAGGCATGCCGCCGGGTCCAGTTGATAGAGGGGGAAATCCTCATAAGAGTAGTCATAATCTGCCAGGTGATATAAAACTGCTGTTCCTTCCATTGAATTCTCCTTTTCTATCTATACAGCAAGTTGCATACCAAGATCAGGAATTTGCCCTCCCCAGCAAATAAAACAGCTAATTCATTTCCCATAAATGACTTAACAAAACATCAAAGGGGGTACAGGAAGGATATCTGCTTTTCACAAAAGCAAGATGGGGTAAGCCGTTACCCGGACCGGGTAACAGAACGGGATGGAGTCAGTCGATTCGGATACCGAGGAACCCCAGAAAGGATCCAGCTTCGGGCAGGCTGAACCGGGCGGATTGGATTTTATTGGTTCTGAAATCGATAGAGTAACCCTCTGCTTTCCGGAAGTCCGCGGACTCCAGATTGCATTGATGGAACATAACCTCTTTAAACACGGCAGATGAGAAATCGCACCTGCTTAAATCGCAGCCGCTGAAATCACTTTCCCGGATCTGACAGGATGAAAAGAATCCCTTCCTGTAAATAAGATCACTGAAAACAAGGTTGCTGATACGGCAATTCCTGAATTCCGGGTCAAAACAGAATCGGTTGCAGTCTGAAAAGTCGATTCCCACAATCTTGCAGTCCAGGAATTCAGTCTCATTCAGAATAACATTCCTCAGTTTTGTCAGAACCAGTTCACACTCTTTGAACAGGCAGGAGCGAAAAGCCGTTTCATCCAGAATCATATCATTGAAGCGGCAACCCGAAAAACGGCAATTTTCAAAGGTATGAAAACTGATATTACAGAAACTGAAATCCATCGATCGGAACTCCAGATCTTCCAGAAATTCCGAATGTCCCAAAACTTCATCCGGATCGTTTACAAGCTTCATGGTATCCCCCCTGTAGGGATACTATGGCTTATAACGACCTTTTATACAAACTTTAAATAGAGAAATTCATCTGTCATATACAGGCAAATATAAGAAGAAAGACAGGAGCTGTCATAACAGTCATAACGCCTGCCAGAACAATGGAAAGACCGCTCATGGCTCCCGTGACCTCTCCCAGCTCCATAGCTTTGGACGTCCCGATGGCATGGGCTGTTGTTCCAATGGCAATGCCCCTGGCGACAGGATGTTCTATTTTAAACAGCTTGAACACAGGAACATAAATGATCACACCCATCACACCGGTAAGAACAATGCAGATAACTGTTACACTCGCCATACCGCCCAGAGTTTCTGAAAGGATCAGCCCGAGGGGAGTCGTTATGGATTTGGGAATAAGGGATTTCATCAGTGTTTTATCCACATCAAGGAGGAGACAGAGAGAGAAAACACTGACCGCTGAAGTTCCTACTCCTGAGAAAATCCCTGCCAGAATGGCAGTCTTGTGTTCCATCAGAAGAGGCAGCTGTCTGTACAGAGGGAGAGCCAGCAGGATAATTGTAAAAGGAAGAATAGCCTGTATAAACTTTCCCCCCAGCATATAATCGGAAACAGGAATATCGAACCCCAGAAGAACAGCTATTAATCCCGTCAATGCAATAAGGTAGGGATTTAAAAAAGAAATCTTTGTCTTTGCATAAATCGCTTTTGCCAGAATATAAAAGAAGAGGGTTGTTACAACCCCGAATAGAGGGTTGGATGTCAGCAGTTCAACCATTGGAATCCTCCTTCTTCACAGCCTGATCTTTTTTATGGGCGTTCTCTTTCTTCAGGACAGCCTGAACCACGACACCGCTGACACCCATAACAAGTACGTTGCTGACGGTAAGGACTGTAAGGATTTTTAGAACATTCCCGTTTACAACATCCATGGAATCCAGGATCAGGATAGCCGGAGGCAGAAAGAAGAAAGACAGGTTCCCCAGAATAAGGGCCGTTATAAACCCGTAGCGGTCGGCTCTCAGAACCTTTGTAATAAGCAGGATAAAAAACAGAACCATGCTCAGCAAACTGCCTGGAACAGGAATAACTTTGGATAAAAGTTCTCCGGAAAGATAAATCAGACCGATTGTCAGAACTTCATAAATCAGATTCATACAATCCTCAATACATTCAATTTTAAAGATATTCAATCAAACAGGATTTCCCGGAAAAAATCCAGAGTATTTATAACTAAAGATCAAATGTCATAAAGAGGATCTGAACAACCGGTTCCTTTTTTTCTACAAGCCATGAGAGGCGAACCCCCAGATTCAGGGGAAAAGATTTAACATTGAATGGTATAAAATCAAAGTTCAGCTCGATCCCCGCTGATGAGTACTCATCAATAGCACTCGGAGTATCGTATAATCCTGTCCTGTCATAAAAAAGTTCTCCCCGGATTCTATTAATATAAGACCAGGACCCTATTGCCAGATCAGGATAGGCGATGGGGAAAACATAACCTGCGGAAAACTGATAGAGGTTGTCCTCCTTTATAGCATCGTATCCCCTGCTGAAAATCACCCGGCTCTGCCTGAAACCTGTCTGGGTTTCATAACTGCCCTCAAGGAAAATCCCCGTATTCCGAAAACCTCCGGGAAGATAGAAACCAAGGGTACTGGAAAAGAGGGAAAGATCGTCCTCCTGCAGCGGGGTATGCGTATAGTGTGTTTTTAAGAAAACACCCCAGAGTGGATTCAGGCTGCGGCTGCTCCCGGGCAGTGCAGAGAGCCACCTGAAACCATAATGCAGGGGAGAAGAGAGGTTTTCCGATTCGCCGGATTCAACAGAAAAAAAGGTTTCCACCCCGGCTCCGGCGTAGGGGGTCAGACGGTGGAACCAGAGGTCCCCGTCCAGGTTCACCGGGAGGGAGAAAAGGAGATCCGAAGAGAGATCATAACTCGGCACACCATCCACGTCCCGGTTCCAGCAGCTGTTCTGCCAGCTGATATCGGGGAAGCGTCCAGTCCAGTTCAGATTCAGAAAGGATCCGCCCGATTTTTCATTGATATCAACAGATCCTCCCAGGCTCCAGTCAAGGGTGCTGAAAATATTTTCCGCTGTTAAATAGAAAGAGAGAACCGTTTCGTTTTCCGGATCTATCGCAAGCCCCCAGGAGTGAATCCTCCCCCAGTCGGATGCCGCTTTATACTCTTCGATCTCCCAGTCCCGATAGTCCTCGGAGATTCCCTTCTCCGGAACAGAGAGGAAGAACGGGTTATCCGGCTGAGGATAGTAGAGAAAGGGGTTCCGATTTACGGATTCCAAGAGAATCCACCTTTCCGGATCATTCTTCTGAAGAGCCAGCTGCTCCCCCTTTACTGAAGTATATTCACTGTACAGGATGACATTTTCCCCATTATAGCAGCCGGTCAGAGGATTCCTCATGCCGTTAAGCCGGGATGAAATCTGAAACGCCTCTCCTGTCTCAAGGTTCAGGCTCATTACATTTTCGTATCCGGAATAGTTGGAACAGTAGTAGAGGACCCCGTCTCTGCAGTGCAGCCTTTTTACGGTTTCAGAAGAAAAGTCTGTATAAAAAGTCAGCGTCCCCGTCTCCCTTTCCAAACCGGCGATGGCACGTCCCGCTTCGCCCTGTACCGTAAAGAATATCCGATTCCCCTTTTCGTCCCAGCAGGGATAGGCGGCAAACTGATGATCCGGTAAAGCATAACGCTCCAGAACTCCGCCTTCTCCGGCATCCAGCACCAGTACATTACAGTTCAGATCCGTTGTCCACTCCACAACAGCCAGAGTCAGGCCATCCGGGCTGAATGCCGGCGTAAGGTAACGCTTCTTTTCTGTCAGGTATTTTTTTTCACCTCTTGCCAGATCAGCCAGCACCAGATCCGACCAGCTCTCTCCATCGTTCAGAGCAGAGTGATTTTCATAGGTCCAGACAGCTTTATCACCGTTAACGGTAAGATCCGATGATGGGGGTACCCTCATCAGGGAGGTTTCCCCCTCCGGTGTAATCTCGACAAGAGACGCCGTTTCATTCAATGCCCTTTTCCGGGCCAGAATCCTGTCTTCCTGAAAAAGCAGGGGTTCCCACAGGGTATAGTTTTCTTCAGGCTCTGTTATCTTTATATTGGCAATCGCTTCTACCGCTCTGTCCCGCCGGGTCCACTGATCTTTCAGGTCATCAGCCATCGCTTTGTACAGATCCGACCAGGAGTGCCCCGAAACGGATTTGCCCCCCAGGTAGAGACCGAATGCCGGAAAAGGCAGAGCGGAAGTATAATCAAGAATCTGATTCCAGCGTTCATCACCGTAGGTATTTCTTATATAGGAAGTGAGAAAGTATCCCAGCTCGTACTCATTGGGGATGAAATCCTTATAGGAACGGTTGACCATCTTGCCGAAGGAAAAGTCCTCATTCAGAACAATCTCTTTCAGATGCTGATGAAAAACGGGATCCCTTCCACGCCCGGAATTGGAATAGAGAGTTTCCGCAGACACCGCGTCCCCTTCCAGAAACCATTCCGGGATACCCCAGTAAATTCCAACGGTTAAACCGGACTGACCTCCCAGAAGATAAAAAAGACGGTTCAGCCCCCGATTCAAGGCATCGTACTGGACCATATGCCGCGTTTCATGCAGAGACAGCATATCAAACCAGGCCATGGGCGGCAGATCCTCCGCCACAGGAGTTCCATACCAGACGCTCTTCCGGGGCGGCATACTGACGAAACCGTTTGCTTCCATGGAAGATGTAACCAGCAGGATCGGCCAGCGGGATTGCCTGACCGGATGATAGGCTTCCGCTTCCAGATCATAGATTGATTCTATACGGGCGGCTATACCGATGGCATAAGTGGTGATTGCTTCGGGAAAGATTATCTGAAAATGCTCTGTTTTAATCTGTCTCCATTCAGTCCCCGGAGCGTATTGAGCCATAACGGATACTGTATAGAATATCAGGAATAACCCGCCTGCCATTTTAGTTTTCACTAGGAAGTCCTCTCTGCCTTGCCACATATTATAGATGAAATTATCTCTTTGTACCTTTCCGCGCCTTATTTGAAACAGAAAAAAAATAAATCCCTTTTATTTTTTATGGTTAAAAACAGCATCTCCCTTTATCCTTATAGTCGGGATTTCCATACCAGTATCCCGTCAACTTAAACTCACCAAGGAGTGTTTAATGAAAGACTATTTTAAAGTTACCACTCGTACTATCGTCGCCACAGGTTTGGGTGCGGCTCTTTTTATGCTGCTCTTTATGTATGTAAAGATTCCCTCTCCCATTCCTGAAACCAGCCTTCAGACAGCCTACGGCCTGGGCGCTTTTTTTGCCGTACTTTTCGGACCCGTTGCAGGGGCCCTGATCGCGTTTATAGGGCATGCCCTTTCAGATGCGCTTCAATACGGCTCTCCCTGGTGGAGCTGGGTAATTGCCAGCGGCGTATGCGGATTCGCCTACGGCCTGGCCTACAAAAAAACCGGTGTGGAAGAGGGAGATTTCAGGGGAAAATCCATCCTGGTATTCAATGTTATTCAGATTATCGGCAATGTTATTGCCTGGGTTGTCATCGCTCCCGTTCTGGACATTGTCATTTATAAGGAACCGGTTAACCTTGTTTTCACTCAGGGGATTGTAGCGGCTCTTATGAATTCAGTTACTGTAGCGATTATTGGAACTCTTCTCCTTATTGCCTATAATGCCACCAGAACAAAAAAAGGCAGTCTCGATAAAGAGTAAGCAGAAGGAGCAGAAGTGTCCTCTGATTCCATAATAGAGTTCAGGGATTTCGGCTTTCAGTATTATACGCAGGCCAGACCGACTCTATACGATATAAATCTCACTATAAACAGAGGGGAGAAAATCCTGATAATAGGTCCCAGCGGCAGCGGTAAAAGCACCCTGGGACACTGTTTGAACGGGTTAATCCCCTTTTCCTATAAGGGTGAAATAACAGGCAGTCTTCAGATCAAGGGCGAAGAGACAAAAAAACTGGATATTTTCAGATTATCCAAAATGCTGGGGACCGTTCTCCAGGATCCGGACGGCCAGTTTGTGGGTCTAACGGTTTTTGAGGATATCGCCTTTGCCCTGGAAAACGACAGGATCCCCACAGAAGAGATGAAAGAGCGAGTCCGGAGGGCTGCAGAACTGGTAAAGATGCAGGATTTTGCCGGGTCCTCTCCCTACGAACTCTCGGGAGGACAGAAGCAGAGAACGTCCCTGGCGGGTGTTTTGATAGACAATGTGGATATACTCCTTTTCGATGAACCCCTTGCCAACCTGGATCCGGCCACGGGAAAAACGGCCATAGAAATTATTGATGAAATTCACGAAAAAACAGATAAAACCGTTGTAATAATTGAGCACCGCCTGGAGGATGTCCTCCACCGGAATGTAGACAGGGTGCTTCTTATGAACGAAGGAAGAATCCTGGCTGATATGAATGCGGACAGATTGATGGCATCCTCCCTGCTTTTTGAAAACGGTATCCGGGAGCCGCTCTATGTTACGGCACTGAAGTACGCCGGTGTGGATGTCAGCGAAGATTTACAGGCGGGGAGCCTGGATACCCTGAAGATGAAAGACCTCTCGGAACCGCTGAAAGCCTGGTTCCGTTCCCGTGAACCGGAAAAACCGCAGAAAAAAGCCAAAACACTTTTGCAGGCGGAAGGGCTCGGTTTCTCCTACGACGGAGTGAAACCTACTGTCGATGATGTTACATTTTCCATCGACGAAGGGGAGTGCATCGCTGTTATCGGGAAAAACGGTGCGGGGAAATCGACCCTGTCCCGTCTTATCTGCGGTTTTGAAAAAGAGGACCGGGGGAAGCTCATCTACCGGGGGGAAGATATCCGGGACCTGACAATCAAAGAGAGGGCTGAAAAAATCGGTGTGGTTATGCAGAATCCCAATCAGATGATTTCAAAACCCCTTATTTTTGATGAAATAGCCCTGGGTCTCCGGCTGCGTCAGGTAGATGAAGAAGAAATTGCGGAGCGTGTTGAAAAGGTTCTGAAAGTCTGCGGATTATCCCCCTTCCGGAAGTGGCCGATTGCTGCATTGAGCTACGGTCAGAAGAAAAGGGTAACTATCGCTTCCATTCTGGTATTGAATCCCGAACTTATCATACTGGACGAACCGACTGCCGGGCAGGACTACCGCCACTACAGCGAGATCATGAATTTCGTAGGGGAGATTAACCGCCTGGGAGTGGCGATTATCCTGATTACCCACGATATGCATCTGATGCTGGAACATACAACCCGGGCGATTGTTCTGGCGGACGGCAGAAAAATAGCGGATACCAGACCGAGCCGGATTCTAACCGATCCGGCTGTAATCGGAAAGGCGAACCTGACGGAAACCTCCCTGTACAGACTCAGCCAGAATGCGGGGATTTCAGATGGAACAGGCTTTGTCCAGGATTTTATCGAGTATGAGAGGAAACACCGGATATGAAGGGAAAACTTTTTTCCTATAACTATATGAATACTCCCATCCACAACCTGTCGGGCCTGACCAAACTGCTCTGCTTTCTCCTGCTCACTTTCGCTGTTATGTTCAGCTACGATATCCGGGCCATTCTGTTTATCATGGTTTTCTCCATCGGAATTCTGAAAACGGCCAGAATACGCTACTCCCAGATACGGCTGATGGTAATTTATGTGGCCTTCTTTATCCTGACCAATGCGGTTATCACATTTTTCTTCTCCCCCGAGGAAGGTGTCAAAATTTATGGGACCAGACATGTTCTTTTCAGAATGGCAGGCCCCTACATCCTGACAAAAGAACAGCTCCTTTATCAGGGAACAAAACTGGCTAAATATATCTCTGTTATCCCCCTTGGGATTACCTTCTTATTAACCACCAATCCCAGTGAATTCGCTTCGGCCCTTAATGGTATCGGAGTACATTATAAAGCCGCCTATGCCGTATCCCTTACACTCCGCTACTTTCCCGACATTCAGAGGGAGTACAGAAATATCAGCCTCTCCCAGCAGGCCAGGGGACTGGATATTTCCCAAAAAGCCCGTTTTACAAGCCGCGTAAAAAATGCCCTGCTTATCATCATTCCTCTTGTTTTTTCCACTCTGGACAGAATTGAACTGATCAGTAATGCCATGGATCTGAGAGGATTCGGAAAGTACAGAAAAAGGACCTGGTATACCATGCGCCATTTTGCAGCAGCCGATTTGATTGCCATACTGGTTTCTATCCTGTTATTTACCGGCACCATTCTGATATCAGTTTTTATAAATCATGACAGATTTTTCAACCCGTTTATCTAGGAGCAGACTATGTCGAAGGCACTAATGGTTTTTCAATCCGATTTTACCTATAAGGAAGGCGCAGTCTGCGCCATGTACGGCGTCGTGAAAAGTGTGGATCGGGAACTGGAGATCCTGACCGGGACTCATGAAATCCCCCGGTTTGATACCTGGAGCGCCTCATACAGGCTGAATCAGTCCATGAGGTTCTGGCCGGAGGGCACAGTATTTGTATCTGTTGTGGATCCCGGTGTCGGAACAGGCCGGAAAGCTTCCGTTGCCCTGACGGCAGACGGCTACTATGTGGTTACACCGGACAACGGGTCTCTGACCCACCTTTTCTTTGAAGCGGGGATCCGGGAAATCCGGGAAATTGACGAGTCTGTCAACCGCCTGAGAGGGAAAGGGACGGAAGAGATCTGTATCTTCCACGGCAGGGATGTTTTTGCCTTTTGTGCCGCCAGACTGGCTTCCGGCCAGATCAGCTTCGAGGAGGTCGGTCCCGCCTATCCTCCAGAAGAGATTGTCTGTCACCCTCTGCTGGAACCGGTAGTTACCCCGACAGGGATTAAAGGCATAGTTGAGATTAACGATCCGAATTTTGGCAATATCTGGACCAATATCCCCCTTTCTCAATTCAAGTCCGCCGGATTTGAGTATGGAGACAGGGTTGACGTGCTTATCCGTAAAGAGGGAAAAGAGGTTTTCCGTAATACCGTTCCCTTTCACAAATCTTTTGGATTTGCGGAAGAAGGACAGCCAGTTATTTATAATAACGAACTGATGAAAATATCCCTTGCCGTTTCCAGAGGGGACTTCGAAGAAAAATACCGGATCGGCTTCGGCTCCGAATGGACTGTCGATTTTTCCAGAGGATAAACAGAATGCCGCATCATATCAATTACAGGAGGCCCATATGAGTAAGCTCAGTGAAAAAACCATAACAGAGCTGCAGAAAAAATTCCCCGCAGCTCTCAACTACCTGGTGTCTATTTTTCTTATTCAGAGAGAACATGGAAAAACAGGAAATGCCCGCCTTGCAGAAAATCTGGGTGTTTCAAAACCGGCTGTAAACCAGGCTATCGGCCGTTTGAAAAAACATAACCTGGTGGAGCAGGATCCCTACGGATCCATACGGCTGACCGATACAGGCCGGGATTTTGCCGTCTGTACTTTGAAAAAGCACTACCTGATCGAACACCTTCTTATTTCCAGAACCAACTACCCCTGGGAGAAATCGGACGAGGAGGCCCAAAGACTTCAAACCTGTCTTTCCCAGGAGTTTACTGACTACCTCTATGATTTTTTCGGTCACCCCCAAACCTGCCCTCACGGCAATCCCTTTCCGGATAGTCCCCGGGAGGAGGCCCTGCTCTCGGCCCCCCGCCTGTCCGAAGCGCCTCAGGATACTCCCGTGAAAATTATCCGGATTACAGAAGAGGGGGAGGCCGAGGAAGGTCTTCTCCGATTTTGCTACATACACAAGCTTCAACCGGGCAAAACCCTATGTATAAAGGAGCGTTTGGACGACGAATTCCTGAAGATAGACAGTGACAATACAGAGATACGGATGCCCCTGTCCATAGCGAAATACCTATGCTATAAACCGCTTACCCCGGAATAAACCGACGGCTCTTGACAGAATAGCGGAAACTTTCTAATTTTAATTAGCCGGCTAATTGATTTTTCGGGACAGAAGAATGCGGAATAAAAAAGAAAGTATTTCGGAAATGATCAGAATACTGCATCACCGACACAGAAAGTATACCAGACCGTTTTTTGAAAAGATGGGCTTGTTTCGGGGGCAGCCTCCCCTTCTCCTTCTGCTGGCAGAAAAAGATGGAATGACACAGAAGGAAATTGCTTCGACCCTCAACCTGACACCTCCTACGGTAAATAAGATGGTTCGCCGGATGGAGCAGGGAGGTTTTATCCACAAGAGGAATGATCCGGAAGACCTCAGGATTACACGGATTCTTCTCAGCTCAAAAGGACTGGCCCTTATAGGTCAGATCAGAGAGGTTATCGACGAAGAAGAGCAGGCTATATCCGCCCTGTATACTCCCGAAGAAAAAAGACTGCTTCTGAAGCTGCTTTCCCGGATAACAGAAGTATATGAAAAGGGACAGGAAAAGGAGTCAGAAACATGAATATTATTAAGAAGTATATCCGTCCCTACCTTGTTCCGGCGCTGCTGGCTCCTCTTTTTATGCTTCTGGAAGTCTTTATGGACCTGATGCAACCGACTCTGATGGCCAGGATTATTGATAAAGGCATTATGCTTTCTGATCAGAGGGTTCTTTTACACACAGGCCTTTTCATGCTCGGCCTTACCGTTATCGGCCTGTTGGGAGGCATAGGCTGCACAATTGCCTCCACCTATGCCTCCACAGGGGTTGCAAAGGATCTGAGGGAGAGCCTTTATGCCAAAGTTCTCAGCCTGTCCCATAAAAACATGGATGAACTGGAAACCGGGCATATTATAACCCGCCTGACAAATGACGTTGTACAAGTCGAGTCCATTATCCGTTTCGGTTTACGGATACTCGTCAGGGCCCCTTTGCAGATAATCGGCAGCCTGGTTCTGGCCGTTATAATCAGTCCGGCGCTCTCGGCTATCTTCCTGGTGCTTATCCCTCTGATTATTGTCACTGTATTTTTCATAATGAAGCTTGCGAGTCCTGTTTTTACACAGGTTCAGAATAAAATGGACCGCCTCAATGTCTGTCTCCAGGAGAACCTGGCCGGAATCCGACTGGTGAAGGCATTCGGACGCCAGGATCATGAAAAGGAGAAATTCCACAGGGCCAACAATGAATTGATAGAGAAAAACATCCAGGCATCCCGTATCCTGGCATTTGCCAATCCCCTGATGACCCTGTTTCTGAATGCAGGAATCCTTGCGGTAATCTGGTTCGGAAGCGGCAGAGTCTGGAATGGGAATCTGCAGATTGGCAGGATCATCGCTTTTATCAACTATATGCTGCAGCTATCCATGTCTCTTATCATGGCAAGCCATATTCTGATAAACCTTTCCCGGGCCGGTGCGTCCCTGATTCGTCTGGAGGAACTGCTCTCGCTTGAGGCAGATATACAGGAAGGAGAGGATCCGACCCCGGACCGGATGATTAAGGGCGCAGTAGAGTTCCGTCATGTATCATTCTCCTACAAAGGAAATTCACAGGATCCGGTTCTGAATGATATTTCTTTCACGGTGTCTCCAGGCGAAAAGGTCGCCATCCTGGGTGCGACCGGTTCCGGAAAATCGACACTGGCCGCTCTGATCCCCCGCCTTTATGATACCGATGCCGGCAGCATCCTGATTGATGGAAAAGATATAAAGAAGTATTCCCTCTCCCATCTCC
Source organism: Oceanispirochaeta sp. (assembly GCA_963663385.2). Classification (GTDB taxonomy): domain Bacteria; phylum Spirochaetota; class Spirochaetia; order DSM-2461; family DSM-2461; genus Oceanispirochaeta. The sequence continues at coordinate 313,454 of CAXXXD010000001.1, forward strand.
GAGCGAATATCGGTATGGCCCCTCAACAGACAATTCTGTTCAGCGGATCAATCGGACAGAATATCAAATACGGCAAAGAGAATTTTGAAGGAAAGATGGAGTCCTATGCGGAAACGGCATCCATAAGGGATTTTATTGAATCCCAGCCGGAGAAATATAACAGCGAGGTTAAAAGGCGCGGGGCCAATCTTTCAGGGGGCCAGAAACAGAGAATCGCCATTGCCCGGGCACTCTGGGGGGACCCGCCCATTGTAATTCTGGATGATTCAACCAGTGCGGTTGATATGAAAACAGCAGAAATGATTCAAACAGCCCTTTACACACAGAAGAAGAGCACCGTTTTTATCATATCCCAGAGGATTTCTTCAGCCCTGAAAGCTGACCGCATTATGCTGCTGGAGGACGGAAAGATTGCCGGCCTGGGAACTCATAAAGAGCTGATTGCTCAAAACAGTATCTACCAGGAAATATTCCGTTCACAAACTCAGGAGGAGGTGAAAATTTCATGAATCCTTCATTCAGTCCGGGTAAGGGTCCGGGTTCACATAAAGGTCCGGGGCATGTGGTTATGCAGAAAGTCAGAGTTAAAAATATGCGGTCCCTTCTCGTCAGGTTATGGACCTATTTCCCCGGAGCCAAAACCCGGTTTCTGACTTCAGTTCTCCTTATCGGTTTAACAACACTGCTTCAGGTTCTGGCACCGTATTATCAGGGAGTTGCCATAGACCGCGGTATTATTGCCGGAAATATCGAACAGCTGATCCGGGCCATTCTTATAATGGGAGCCCTGTTCTTTCTCTCCGGACTAATATCACTGGTTCAGAATGTTCTGATGATCGAGATTTCCCAGCATGTTGTCAAAAACATGAGAAACAAACTTTTCGATAAACTCCAGACCCTCTCTCTCCGGTATTTTGACCGGAACCCCTACGGGGAATTGATGAGCCGCGTCTCCAATGATATCGATCTGATCAGCCAGACGCTGTCAACCAGCCTGACCCAGCTGATAAGCAGTGTCATTTCCATTGCCGGTGTTACCGTAATGATGATGCTGCTTAATACCCGCATGGCCCTTATTGCGCTTGTCACCATTCCCCTGATTATCGTTATAACCAGACACATAGCCAAATATACAAGAAAGGGATACAAAGACCAGCAGAGTTTCCTGGGAGAACTGAATGGTCAGATTGAAGAGTCGGTCTCGGCCCTTCCCACAGTCAAACTTTTCGGCACGGAGGAGGACAACCTCCGGCAGTTTTCCGAAACCAACAGGAAGCTGAAAAAAGCAGCCGTCAGGGCCAATATTTACGGCGGGATAATGGGCCCCACCATGAACCTGATGAGGAATCTGAATTTTATCATCGTTGCTTTTGCCGGCGGCTATCTGGCCTTCAACGGTCAAATGAGCATAGGTCTCATAGCTGTTTTCCTGCAATACACGAGGCAGTTCTCCCGCCCACTGAATCAGATTGCCCAGCTGTATAATCAGCTTCAGTCAGCTCTGGCTGGAGCTGAAAGGGTTTTTACTGTTATGGATGAGGAACCGGAAATCCGTAATCCGCCGGATCCCCTTCCTGTTGAATCCCTCAGCGGTAAAATCGAATTCAGAAACGTGGACTTTGCCTATGTAGAAGATCAGCGGGTACTGAAAAATCTCTCATTCTCCGTTCAGAAAGGAATGAACATAGCCATTGTCGGCGAAACAGGCGCGGGAAAAACCACCATTGTCAATCTTCTCACCCGATTCTATGATATTAATGCCGGATCAATTATCCTTGACGGACATGACATTAAAAAGCTGAAGGTTGAAAATCTGAGAAAGAACCTCGGCTTTGTACTGCAGGATACATTTCTATTCTCTGATACGGTACGGGAAAATATCCGCTACGGAAAGCCGGAAGCCACAGACGAGCAGGTTACCGCAGCCGCAGAAATGGCTAATGCCCATCATTTTATCCACCGGCTGCCGGAAGGATACGATACGGTACTATCTGAAGAGGGGAATAACCTGAGTGAGGGGCAGAAGCAGCTGCTGGCCATAGCCCGTGTGATACTCTCGGACCCTTCCATTCTGATACTGGATGAAGCAACCAGCAGTGTTGACAGCAGAACAGAGGCTCATATTCAGCAGGCATTAATGAAACTGACGGAAGGACGAACCAGTTTTATCATTGCCCACAGACTGAATACCATCCGCAATGCCGACAGAATTCTTGTTCTGGATCAGGGACGGATTATCGAACAGGGCAATCATGATACCCTGATAGACAGAAAAGGGGCCTATTACGATTTATACAGCCGGGCGGCCGCATCACTCCCCTGATTCTGAATCGAACCAGAAGTCACAACCGTATCCTCCGACGATTGTTCCGGTAGAGACTTCCAGCAACTGCCCTGAAAACCGGTAAGTGTCCCCTTCCAGCAACGCCAGTGTTCCGGCAACCAGAAGATCCGCCCCCAATAACGACCCGACCTGCAGCTGGGCGTCCCGGTAGGTCAGGCCTTCCAGCTCCAGCGCCTGTTCTTTGATAACCTTATCAACCTGATCCCTGGTGACAACCCTTATATTCACATCCTCTTCCCGGAAAGAAGTCACAAGAGCGGTCGCAAGATCATCCCGAAAAAGACTGTAAAGCCTTTCCGGCAGATCTTTCTGTTCAAGATCTGCGATTGCCAGTACAGCACCCTCAAACTCTCCCAGCTGTTCAGCAGCTTCCCACCCGAATTCCTCTGCAGCCCCTCGTGAATCGGGCAGGGAACTACAGGATGTAAACAGAAACAGAACAGATAATAACAGAGCGAATAGAACATTTCTCATTTCAGACTCCTTATTTCTAATTATAGAACCTGTACAATTCCATTTGCCGCTTTTCCGTTCTAAATGATTATAATAATTTTTTACACCCCCTTGAAATAATCAAAGGGGATCGGTTGAAGTCTGAGTTCCGAAGGTCAGCTGACGATGACCCGAATCGAATCATCTACTTTTTTGCGCAGTCCATTTTCAATAAAGCTCAAAGTTCCTGTCAGAGAGCTGACGCATCCCATACAGGCGCCTTTGTAGGATATGGTGACATTCGTGCTTTCACCGTTATCAGAAATATCCAGGATTTCCACATCCCCGCCATCATGATGAAGCATAGGGCGCACTTCTCCGTCAAAGTAGGTCTCAATCAGTTTCATTTTCTGAAAGGAACTTCTTTCAGAGAAAGGAATCTCCCTTTGAGCGGCAGCTTCCATCTCCATATGGGCCCGGGTCTCTTTCAGAATATCTACAAGGTAATATTTCTTTTTCTCATGGCCTCCGGGCTGAATGCAGGATTTGCAGAAAGCGCCGGCCTTTGTATATTCGGTAATCTGTTCAACTGTAGTTAAATCGTTAATACGGATGACTTCCTGTATGGTTTTCAAAGTAACCCTGGCGCAATCACAAACCATCTCATCATCATCCAGGATTCCTTTTTCGACACCTTTATAAAGGGCGGCGGCCTGTTTGATGACATCATAGGCCATAACACTGCAGTGCATTTTCTGGGGGGGAACAGCCGGAACATCCGGAGTATCCCGGAGAGCCTTCTCTACATCCAGGTTTGTAATTTCAAGAGCCTCATCTACCGTCTTTCCCAGACAGAGTTCAACCATCATATCGCTGGAAGCAATAGCCGTCCCGCAGCCGAAACTCTTAAATGACCCTTTAATGATTTTCTCTGTCTCAAGTTCTACAGCCCAGTAGAGTCGTACCGCATCACCACAGGATTCTGCACCCCAGTCGGCAATAACCAGTTTGGCGTTCAAGGCTTTTGCTTCCTCTTCGCTTATCTCTCCCAGATGGAGAGGATTATTCATTCTGTCTGCTACCTTTTTTGAGTAGTTGTCCCAGAGGGATCCACCCAGCAGATCGTTCTTTGCCATTAACGGCCTCCTGTATATGTACTGGAAATAGACCTGAGACGGGTAACGGTCTTATTAATCACTTCAATAGCCCGGTCAATTTCCTGTTCTGTTGTAAATCGGGAAAGACTGAATCTAACCCCCGTATGTGCCAGATTATTATCGATATCCATTGCCTGAAAAGTGGCATCCGCTTCAAGATCCTCGGAAGAACAGGCACTGCCCGTGGAAGCGGCAATACCATTCTGATTCAAATCCCACAGAAAGGCTTCTCCTTCTATACCCATAAAACTGGCAAGGATGGTGTTGGGCGTTCGGAGTTTCCTATCCCCTATAACAGCTGTATCCTTCAGAGACAGGATAGCATCTTCCAGTTTATCCCTAAGCCTTCTTGTTTCGGTATTCAGAAAATCCAGATGTTCAATAGCCTGCTTCATGGCCAATCCCATTCCAACCATATAGGGGACATTAACAGTTCCGGCCCGCTTGCGCCCCATCTGTTCCCCTCCGTGAAGAAGGGGAATAATCGGCAGATTCTGACGGATATATAGACCGCCGATCCCCTTGGGACCATGAAATTTATGAGAACTGAAAGTCAGGTAATCAACCGGAACCTCTTTCATATCCACCGGAATTTTTCCGACAGCCTGGACGGCATCGGAATGAAAAGGAACACCTTCCCCTTTACAGTAGCCGGCCAGTTCCTTAATCGGATTAATCAGTCCGGTTTCGTTGTTGGCCCACATAATGGATACTAGAGAGGTCTCTCCCGGTTTCAGATATTCTTTCAGAGCATCCAGGGTTACAATCCCATCCTTGTTGACAGGCAGATAGCTGACCTCCACCCCCGGCAGGGTCTCAAGAAACTGGCAGGTATGCAGAACAGCCGGATGTTCTATTTCTGATGTAATGATATGACAGGGTTTTCCCTGGGAAACGGCAGAAAAGTATGCATTTTTCAATACCGTGTTATTGCCCTCGGTTGCACAACCATTTATAATTATATCATCTTGATCGTTGGCATGAAGTCCTTCATACAAACGATCAAGAGCTATACTCATTTCCGGATGGGTTTCTGTTCCGAATCGGTGCAGGGAATTCGGATTACCGTAATATTGACAGAAAAAGGGATCCATCGCCTGTTTAACAAGGGGATCCACCACTGTGGTGGCATTACTGTCAAGGTATATTCTTTCCATTGATATGACTCCTGTTCCAGACTAATATACTCATTTTTGCGTTAGAAGCAAACACATACCTGGGCATATATTACTATTTTTGTAATATTTTTTCACTTTTTCTTGTCCATCTGAGAACCCCTGAGTATATTCATAATTATGTTGGATCTGAAACTGACCAGTAGCCATTATCTGATAGTATAGACAATTTCCGGGAGACTTCATGGAAGAATCCAGACTGGGAATGCAGCATCAGCCCCTGCTTGTTCCCCTATTGAAATACATACATATTCCTCTTTCCGAATACTGCTTTGCCAATCTGTATTTTTTCAGGGAGACCCATTCCTACAATGTCCTGGAGGTAGATAGGGAGTACTTCCTCTCGGGAATAAGCTATGATAAAAAGCGCTATCTGATGCCTCTGAAAGACCTGAAGAAGAATCCTGAGTATAAAGAGAGCCTTCTAAAACTGGGAAAGGAAGGAGGCTATGATCTGATTTTTCCAATCCCCGAAACCTGGCTGCCTGAATTTGAAGGCCTTGAACTGAAAACGGATTACCTGGAACAGGACTCAGACTATCTGTACAGAACCGAAAAAATGCAGACCTATTCCGGAAGAAAACTTCATAAGAAGCGGAACCTTCTAAAGCAGTTCAAGGAGCTGAATAACGCCGAAACGCAAATTATGGATGCCTCCAATATTCATGAACCTCTGGAACTCCTTGATCTATGGCAGGCCTCTTCCACTCAGGAGATGGGGGATTCCGATTACTACCAATGCCGGGATGCTTTGATTCATCGGGACAGCTTCAATCTGAAGGGTGCTGTATTCTATGCAGATAAAACAGCTGTGGGATTTATGATTGGCGAGGCTGTCAGCGATTCCGTCTTTACCATTCATTTCGCCAAAGGAAATGTTTCTGCCAAGGGGATCTACCAGTATATGTTTAATCAGTATTCCCTGGATTTCTGCAGGGATTATGAATTTATCAATCTGGAGCAGGATCTGGGCATTGAGGGGTTACGCAAAACAAAAAGATCCTATGTCCCCGATCATATGGCATATAAATATCGAATCCATCTGAAATAACCTTAATATCATTGATTCATACCTGTATGTGATGATAAAGTCTGGCTATGGAACAAATGAAACGCACCGTTACCTGCGGCGGATTGACCGCAAAAAACGAAGGACAAACAATCATTTTAAATGGATGGGTTCACAGAAACAGGGACCACGGCGGAGTCCATTTTATAAACCTGAGAGATAGATACGGGGAAACCCAGATAGTAGTAGACGAAAACGCCCCGGAGACTCTCAAGAAGAAAGCCGACAGCCTGAAATTCGAATACTGCGTAGCAATGGAAGGAGTTGTAAGACTCCGTCCGGAAAATATGATCAATCCGGATATGGCAACGGGAGAAGTTGAAGTTTCCGTAAAGGAAATAACAGTTCTCAATGAGTGTCTGACCCTGCCTTTCATGATAGACGAGGAGACAGACAGCAATGAAACCGCCCGTTTGAAATACCGCTACCTGGACCTCCGGTCTCAGGGTATGCAGAACAGGATTATTCTCCGTAACAAGGTAACCTACGCCTTGAGAGAGTACCTGCAGAAGAATGATTTTCTTGAAATTGAAACCCCCACTCTTATAAAGTCCACCCCGGAAGGAGCCAGAGATTTCCTGGTTCCCTCCAGACTGCATGCGGGCAGGTTTTTTGCCCTCCCCCAGTCTCCCCAGCTCTATAAGCAGCTGCTGATGGTTTCGGGGTTTGACAAATATTTCCAGGTAGCCCGCTGTTACAGGGACGAGGATGCCAGAGGGGATCGTCAGCTTGAATTCACCCAGATCGATATGGAGATGAGTTTTGTCTCCCGTGATGATATTTTCAAAATTACCGAAGGCATGATGGGGCATATTTTCAAGGAGTCACTGGGGATTGACCTTCCTGTGGAGTTTGAACGCCTCACCTACGATGATGCCATGAACTTCTATGGAAGCGACAAACCGGACCTTCGTTTCGGTATGGCCTTTAAGGATTTTGCACCTTTCGTGCCGGCCAGCAGCTTTAGTGTATTCAAATCCGTTCTGGAAGAAGGTGGAGCTGTTAAGGCTCTGGTTGTACCCGGTGCGGCGGCAGACTACTCCAGAAAGAAAATCAGCGACCTGGAAGAAACTGCCAAAACCTATGGGGCAAAAGGCCTGGCCTGGATGAAGGTGACAGCCGACGGGCTGGACGGCGGCGTTTCAAAATTCTATGCCGATCAGGCGGAAGCCATCTGCAGCGGACTGGAAGCAAAAGAGGGGGACCTTATCCTTCTGATGGGAGCCTCCTGGAAAGTAGCCTGCAACTCCCTGGGGGCCGTTCGATCCAGACTGGGTAAAGATCTCAGTCTGATCGACGAGAGTCAGTTCAAGTTTGCCTGGATCATTGACTTCCCTCTTTTTGAATGGAATGAGGAGGAACAGGCCTGGGAACCGGCTCACCACATGTTTTCCATGCCCCAGGAACAGTTCCTGGAAACCATGGAGTCCGATCCGGGCCCCGTCAAGGGAGACCTGTACGACCTTGTTCTGAACGGCTATGAACTGGCCAGCGGTTCCATCAGGGTTCACGATCCTGAACTGCAGCAGAGGATATTCAATGTTGTAGGCTTCCCCAAAGAAGTTGCGGAAGAACGGTTCGGCTTTCTTTTGGAATCTTTCCGCTACGGTGCGCCTCCTCACGGAGGAATTGCAGCCGGGCTGGACAGGCTTGTTATGATTATGGCCGGCAAGGAGTCCATTAAAGAGGTTATTCCCTTTCCGAAGAACAACGCCGGTATGTCCCCCATGGATGAAAGCCCCGCCACCGTTGATGAGGATCAGCTGAAAGATCTTCACCTGGATATTGTCCTACCGGAAGAAAAAAGCGAATAAGCCCTCTTCCCCGCCCCTTCTCCCAGGGGGAGAAGGGAGGAATCAAGACATAAAAAACCGCCGATGTAATATTGGCGGTTTTTTAGATCAAATAGCAGATCCAGGTTTCATCATTCAAGTCTTTACAGATGGATTATATTTAGATCCCCGAGCGGAGTCGAGGGGCTAAATCGTCAAATCGTTTTTTTCATCCTCATCGTTCAATGTCTTAACAATAAACTCGTTTGTGCGCTGCAGACGGTTGGCCAGCAGACGACTGATAAAGAGCCCGTACTGGGGAAACCTTTTAAGAACCTGAATGAAGGATTTGCGGGGTATCCGAATCAGCTTTCCAGGAGTTTCAGCAATGACAGAGGCACTTCTGTTTTTGTTGAGAAGAAAAGCCATCTCCCCCATAAAGACATCCTCCGGGGTAATATGACCCACAACCTTCCCGTGGTGTACAACCTTGTAATTTCCGCTGGAAATATAGAATATGGAATCACCCGGATCACCGGCGCGGACCACAACATCCCCCGGCCGGATGGCAAGCATTTCCTCTCCCGAAAATCCGGCAGGTGTCAAACGCTCATGCAGTTTCCGGTTTTTCATTATCATGGAAACCTGAGTTCCCTTCTTGTTGAAGAAAATCCGGTCTGCCACAATCCTGGAAAGGAGAATGCCTCTCCCGCTGAGAGAGTCGGAAGTGGCCTTCTGCAGACTTTTTTTAAACTGGTCCACATCAAAACCTTCCCCCTCGTCACTTATAATAAACCGGGACTCCTCTTCTGTAAGATCCCATTCCAGAAGTACTTTTTTTCTTGCAACTTCCGGGTCCTGGTTTCTATCGGATATCATCTGAATCAGGCTGGAGCCTGTGGCAAGCCCCTCGTCCCTGACCTCTCTGCTGATTCCGCAGTTTCCATGTTCTATGGCATTTAAAACCAATTCGGAAAGGGCCATCTGGAGTTTGAAACGTTCTTCGTCTGTAATCCGGCCGGAGCGGACCATATTGATGGCGAGTAATCCGGCATAGACGGAAGCAACGGCATAATCCGAATTACTGATGGAAAAAGCTCCGGAAAATTTATTCAGAATACTGTCTGCCAGCTCGTTTTGATAAATCAGCTGCCTGTTGGCGTAGACAATAGAGAGGATTTTGCTGAAGTGCGTCCTGATCTGGGAATAGTCCAGCAGTGCCAGAAGGTTAAGGTGCCTGTACTGATCCAGCAGCCTGGATTCTTCATGCCGTCCCAGGTCATATACACCGATCAGTCCGGAACTGTGCAGCCAGGAGTCTTCCAGAATCTTCTCCTTGAGATGAGTCAGGTCCAGCTTTTTATCCGACAGGTGAACAATGGTCAGATCCGGAAGTTCGAAATTCAGCAGATCCAGAGCCTCCGATACATTGTCGGTAAAACGCAAATGGAAATCTCCGGGGAATTCATTTTGAATAACCCGTTCGATTCCCTGATTGATGATGGAATCACTGCATATTGTTGCTATCGTATTCATATAATCCTGACTCTTCTATCTCCGGCTGAAAGTTAATAATTAATATTAATTGATTTCTGATAGGAAAGCCAGCACCTTTTTATTTTATTGACTAATCTGTGAATATTTTCACAGATTAGAGTTGTGCTTTTTCAACCCTTGCATTAAAGTCTCAAACATGAGGTCAGACAAGCTTTCAAAAGTGTCCCGGATGAGGATGCTTCGACTCTATTTATACCTGAACAGTCTTGAACCGGAATGGCTGGATATAAAAATGACCTCTGAAGAACTGGCAAAAGAGATGAACAGTACTGCCGTATCAGTCAGAAAGGATTTGAATTCCATTGGCTGCCGGGCCGAGGGCTGGGGCTATCCTCTGGGAAGCCTGACCAGACAGCTCAGGATAAAGCTGCTGCCTGATTCAGTTGTAAAGGCGGGATTATGCGGTCTGGAACCCTGGGGCACAATTCTTTTGAACAACAGCAATCTCCTGCCGGGGATTGAGATTGTGGCCGGTTTTGACAGCAGCATGAACAGGCTGGAACGGACAAGTGCGAAAGTGCCTCTTTTTCCGGCATATGAGATAACCGAAATATTTGGAAGGGAGAAAATTCTGTTCGGGATTATCTCCTCAGGCGGAGAAAATGCTCAGAAGATCGCCGACAGGATGATAAAGGGCGGCACCCTGGCCATATTGAATATGACCCCCTGCCCCATACGGGTACCGGAAGATGTTTTCACCTATCAGGCAGATTTTCAAAGCGGGATACTGAAGCTCCTCTCACTTATGAGCGGAACTTTTAACACATAAAAAAATAGGAATATCAGGAGTTCACAATGTTTGCCATTCAGACTTTAAACAAAATTTCGTCCAAAGGACTGGATCGACTGCCGCGGGAACAGTTTGAGACAGCCACCGAACTGACTCACCCGGATGCGATTCTTGTCAGGAGCTACAAGATCCAGCAAGAAGAGATCAAGGAAACCGTAAAAGCCATAGGCAGAGCCGGAGCAGGTGTCAACAATATCCCCGTGGAATACTGTACAGAGAAGGGAATTGTTGTTTTCAATACCCCCGGAGCTAATGCCAACAGCGTAAAGGAACTTGTTCTGACAGGCCTGTTCATCTCATCCCGAAACATCAATGCAGGAATCAATTGGGTTCAAAGTCTCAAAAAGGACGACGAAGTTCCCAGGCTTGTGGAAAAGGAGAAATCCAGGTTTGCCGGTCCCGAAGTACAGGGGAAAAAACTGGGTGTTATCGGACTCGGGGCCATTGGTGTACTGGTCTCCAACGCAGCCCTCAGCCTTGGAATGGAAGTTACCGGTTATGACCCTTTTATCTCCATCAATGCAGCCTGGGGACTCTCCCCGGATGTAAAGAAAGCGAATTCCCTGGATCAGCTAATTGCCAATTCCGATTACATCAGCCTCCATATTCCCCTGACAGATAAAACCAGAGGAATTATCGATCAGAGTCAGTTCGATATTATGCAGAAAGGAACCCGTCTGATGAACTTTGCCAGGGGAGGCCTGGTTAATAACGAGAGCTTGAAAAAAGCCATTGAAGATGGAAAAATCAGCTATTACGTAACCGACTTTCCTGATGGAGACCTCCTGGGTAATCCCAATATCATAACCATCCCCCATCTGGGAGCCTCTTCTCCCGAGGCAGAGGAAAACTGCGCCGTAATGGCTGCAAACCAGATACGGGCATTTCTTGAGACGGGAAATATAACCAACTCTGTTAACTTCCCCAAATGCGTTATGGACTATGAGGGAGGTCACCGCATCCTCATTGCCAATAAAAATATCCCCAACATGGTTGGTCAGATCTCTACAACCCTGGCAGACAGCGGATTGAACATTCAGGAGATGATGAATAAACACCAGGATGATATTGCCTACAACATAATCGATGTATCAGGGGAACCCGATGCGGCTCTGATTCAGAAACTGAAAGAGATTGAAGGCGTTGTTATGGTAAGGCACATTACTCCGGAAGAGTAATATCCTTAGTTGGCGGGATAATTTTTTAAATCATCCAGAAGATACAGGATCCGGACAAATGAACTGTATTGTCCGGATCCAATAACGATCCGGGGGGGGTGACTGAGAGTAAGAACCCCTCTCACTTCCCGGGGTCTGTTGTAGTGAAACTTCCGCAAATCTTCCCGGAGGGCCTGTTTTACAGCCTGAACCATGGCCTCAGTTCTACCGCCCTCTCCATAGATATCAGCCTGTCCCCGGCCTCCTGCAGCCCGATAACAGGTATTTGCATACCGGGACAAACGCCTCTTCTGATACTCATCCGGCCAATAGGTAAAATGGATTCTGATATTTTCAAAATCTCCCGTCACGCTTTCCACATGCAGGGCGGGATCTCCCCGGGAAATTGTGGCGAGGGGTTCCAGGTTGAACTGATCCTCCACCTCCAGATGATCTGCTCCGGGAACATAGAAGAAACTGAAACCGTAAATCATTCCGGAAAATATCCACCGGGCTTCCTCCAGGAGAACTTCAACAGCCAGGTCCTGGACTTTCTGAAGATCATCGGGAGGAGAACCTATTCCATCTCCGGGCTTCATCAGGGAAAAGCCGAAAAGAGAGAGGTCTTCGCTTAATTCAATGGAAAGATAGGGATCCTGAGCAGACAGCGGAAAACCTATCAGCCAGAGAACACTGAGCGCTGCAATTACCCGCCGGTTCATCACTTCTCAGTTCCAGGGATTTCCCCGGGAGTCTTTAAATACAGTGACAGGATCCATTCCCAGCCTGATAATGAAATAAAGATACCCGAACAGGAGACCGGCCAGATGAGTCATATGAGCAACACCGCCCTGCAGACCGAATACCATGGAAAAAATTTCAATTGCCGCATAGAGGGTTACCATAACAGGTGTTCTCATGGGGAGAATTCCAAACAGATAAACCCTTGAGTGAGGGAAAAACACGGCAAAAGCGAGCAGAATGGCAAACAGCCCCCCCGAGGCTCCCATAAGAAAGACCATATAAGCTCCGGTCAGCAGGTAGACGACCAGAGAAAACAGACCGGATAAGATGCCTGTCAGAAAGTAGTACACGAGGAATTCAGTTGAGCCCATCCGCTCTTCCAGCTGGGGTCCGAAAAAGAACAGCCCCAGCATATTAAAAAGGATATGATTCATCCCTCCATGAACAAACATGTATGTCAGAGGGGTCCAGTAAAAATGTCTTTGAATAAAGAGGACCGGGTTTAAAGCCAGATAGGCCCGTATCTGAGGAAAGAGATAGGTTAAAAAATAAACGGCAAGATTAACACCGATTAAAATAAGAGAATAATTTGAAAAATGATAGGGAAAGCTTTTTCGTATCCCTTTTCCGTATTGCTGCATGATTATAAGGTAACCCTGCCCCGGAGAAAGATCAATCTTTTCTCCCGATTTATCTCATCTTATTGCAGAGAGAACAATCTGAAACGGGTCTCACCCATCTCGTCAATGACAAGAGAGTTATCCGCAGACAGGTATAAACTGCCCTGAGCCGATGAAAAATCGTATTCCACAACAGTAAAGATTTTTGATCTGTTTACAAACTCGCTGTAGTCAATCCGGATGGAGGGAACATCCCTGTTTCCTTCCCTCTGATCCAGAGAGATCAGAGCAATCAGGATACGCCCCCGGTCCCGTATAATCCACCAGGCATAGCTGTCATCGGCAACAACTTTCAGAAGCCGCCCTTTTCTGAAAACATCCCTATAACGGGTATATACATCCTCAATTCTGTTCTGAACCTGCCGGAACACCCTGTCTTCCAGGAATTCACTGTCAATCAGCAGGGGACGACGGTATCGCCCCAGTCCGCTGAACCGGGTCAGGAAATAGGTCCTCAGGGCATCAGAACGTTTATGCTGCTTACTGCTGATGGAAACAGTCCGGGAGTAAGGGATTTTCTTCCCTTCATTCATTTCAAAAAGGTCTCCCAGGGTATGGAACCAGGTATGAAAACTCTCCTCATCCATATCCTCTTCCTGCACTTCTGCGCAGCTGAAGAGGTTTGTCATCTCCTGAAAATCTTTTTCATAGGCCAGCAGGGGATGGTCCACAATCCATCCGGTATATTTCCGCAGCCTCCCTTTTCCCGGATTCTGAACCAGTGTGACGGTTTTACGGGCTTCCTCAGGGGTCATGCCTTCGGGCAGGGAGAGGTAGATAAAGTCCATTGAATAACGATTCTGCAGATTCAGGAAAATATCGGCAAAATACTCCCTTCCGTCCCCGTTATCAAAATTGAAACAGACCGTATCCTCCTCATTGAGAATAGACACAGGAGTTAGAGAGGCATCATATACTTTTTGCCTTATAGCCGTGTAGTCGTAATGCCCTTTTTCTATATAATCCGAAGCGGTAATGGCCCGCACTTCATCAACCGCATCGTTCTGCAGTTCCGGAGCTCTTCCGAATTTTTTCCATTTGAAGAACTCGGGCTTTCTATAGATAACAGCTGAATCGGGAGCGATCAGAGGAGAGAGGAAGTAACCTGTTTTCAAACCGATAAGGTGGGCAGCCGCCAGAAATAGGCGGAACTGATCTTCCAGGGAGATCCCCAGGGAATTCAGAAGAGGATCCGACAGCTCAGGGTCCAGCATGGAATGGCTGACCGGATAGAGAGGGAAGTCCTCCTGGATGCGTGTTACAGGAAACAGAACAATCGCATCGGTTCTGAGAAAAGGGAGAGAAGCGAGGGCCTTGAAAAAACTCCCGGCGTCCCTGACCTGACAGAACTGGAAATCGCTGGAACTCATCCACCTGGCGTCCCGCCGCCGGCAGACCGGACTGGATGTGGAACGGAGAAGCGAGAGCCGCCTGTAGAAATCTACCAGAGTACCGGGTGAGAGAGCTTTTTCATCTTCTTTTCGGGTATCCAGGTATCCCCTGTGAGTATATTCACGGAATAAACGGAGCCCTGCCGCCGTGTCGCTTTCTGAAGCAGAAAAAGCCAGAGATAAACGCTGCCATAAAACCTTACCTGATGCTGCCATACACTATTATACCATAACTGATCGAAAATTTGCGATTAGAGCATTTTCCTTATAAATTCCTCTACCAGGTCTATCTGAAGGTTCCGTGCCGGTCCCGGATAAAACATCTCCTGAAGATCTTTCACAGCCCCGTCCATCATCTGCCGCGCCTTTTCTCCGGCCTGTTTGATGCTGCCGGCTTCCTCCAGAACGGCAATTGCCTCCTCCACGGCATTCTGTCCCTTCTCCATACCCAGGCGATTCGCTTTTTCAAAAAGTTCAACCAGGCGGGGAATATCCGTATTCCCCGAGTTGTAATACATTATGACAGGGAGGCTTTTCTTCCCCTCCACAATATCATCGCCCCTGTGCTTGCCGGGGTTTCCGGTTGTCAGGTTCTTTACATCATCCAGGATCTGAAATCCCACGCCTATCCGTTCCCAGATATCTCCGGCGGCATCAGCCTCCGGAACAGATCCGCCGGCCATAAGAATCCCCGCCTGAGCGGCGAACCGGGCCAGGGCACCTGTTTTAAAGCGGCACATCTGCAGATATACGTCTATGGAGGGAACCTCCTTATGGTTGTTATGCCACTGAATATCCAGCCCCTGTCCAAAGTGCAGGCGCCTGAGATTTTCACAATAGGAGTCCAGAATTTCAAAGCGGGTTTCCGCCGGTTTCCGCAGGTTCCTGACCAGTCCGGTAGCATTGAAATACATCAGGTTCCCCGCATTAATGGACAGATCCTCTCCATACATCAGATGAACTGAAGGCTTTCCCCTCCGCTCAACCGAATCGTCCTCAATATCATCAATAATCAGGGAACCGTTATGGGCCAATTCCACCAGGGGAGAGAGAGGATAGACTTCTTCCGGATTCCCCCCGAACGCTTCATTGGTCAGAACCATAACCAGGGGACGCCAGCGTTTTCCGCCCCGTTTAAGCAGTTCCACCCCAGGGGCATGAAAGGTATTGATCATGCCAACAGGGACATCGGCCTCTTTAGTTTTAGTCATCCCGTCCATCCAGCTCTCATCTGCAGATTCAGGCATTACACCATACAGAGCCCCTTCAATTTTCCCCAATCTATCTTTATACTGATCCATATTATTATCCTTTCTTTTTCAAGGGTTATTATAGACAAGGAGAAACCATTATGTCCAATCGCAGCCGTCCCGACTTCTATACACAGAAAGCTAAAAAAGAGGGATATATGGCCCGTTCCGTCTATAAACTGGAGGAGATACAGAATAAAACCAGGCTTATAAAACCAGGGGATACGGTTCTGGATGTAGGGGCTTCTCCCGGCAGCTGGACCCAGTATGTCCTTCGACTGTTAAAGGGAAAAGGCAAGGTTGTCGGGGCCGATCTAAAACCCCTGGGAAACTTCAAGGCAAAGGGAGACCTCTCCTTCATACAGGGGGATGTCTTCTCGGAAGATATTACGGAGCAGCTGAAAGCCCATGGTCCCTTTGATGTGATAATAAGCGATGCGGCCCCCTCCACTTCCGGCAACAGACTGATGGATACCAGACGGTCCTACGATCTTGTAGAGAGGATTTTCGAGTTTTCCCTTAAATGGCTCAAACCGGGAGGGAACTTTACGGTCAAGGTGTTTCAGGGCGGTGACGAACAGGAGATTTTCGACCGAATGAAGGAAGAATTCGATCAGGTGAAACGGCTGAAGCCCAAGGCTGTGAGGAAGGAGTCCTTTGAGACATATTTTATCGGGCTGGGACGGAAAGGGGAGTAAGTTCCCTCCTTTTATGATCAGCAGGGATGGATTAATTCAACTGAACGCATCTTCGGAGATTTTATTCATCTCTTTTCTCTATCAATTTCTCAATCTCCCTATCAAAATCGGAGATGTAGTTTCTGTCCTGAATGACTCGATACTTATCATATTCCGCTTCCGCTTTGATTTTTGCCTCCAGAGCCGAGACTCTTCCCTTATCAAGTAAAATGGGATAGTCCGATAGTTCCAGAAATCGGTCAAGGAACACAACCCAGTCTTTCATATTCATGACAATGCCCCGTCTGGCTCGATTTTCCGCCAAATCAAGATAGGCGGAAACAATTCTTTCCAGCTCTTTTAAATGCTCTGCTTCCAGGTAATTTTTTGCAACAGTCACATCGGATTTGAGGATTTTGCCGTCAGGAGCTTGTTTCCACGTCTTCAAGCCCATATAAATTTTTGTAGCATCCGCTTCGGAATATATGATTTCGGCCGCTGTTTTCCCTTGTATAGCCCAGTGAAGTTTATTTTGTGTTGTGGCAAAAAACTCTTTTGTCACTTCAGCATTTTTATCATAATCGGCGGATAGAGCGTAGATATCGGTAATTTTCTGATAGAACCTTCTTTCGCTCAGGCGGATTTCCCTGATGCGTTCCAAAAGCTCATCGAAGTAGTCCTGCCCGAAATGCTGCACAGATTTAAGCCTTTCATCGTCCATGGCAAAGCCTTTGATGATGTATTCGTGAAGAACGTCGGTCGCCCACTTTCTGAACTCGGTGGCTCTTTGTGAGTTTACACGGTACCCAACGGCTGTAATGGCTCTTAAGTTATAGTATTTCGAACTGTATTGTTTCCCATCTTCGGCAGTATGTCGGAAATCCCGACATACTGAACGTTCCTTCAGCTCACCCGATTTAAAGATATTGCTCAGATGTTCTGTGATGGTACTCCGACCTTTTTCGAATAGTTCTGCTATTTTCTTTTGCGTCAGCCAGAGGGTTTCTTCGTAAAAGAAGACATCAATATTTACTTTACCGGTTTTAGTTTGGAATATTACGTAGTTATTTAGTGGTTGTAGGTCGTTGCTGCTCTTTTTCATTATGAAACCTCTGTTATGGCATGGACGCCGGGCATCTTGAAGCGTGATACCATTTTATCATAGAGGGCAATTTTGTTGAATAAATCCGTGCTTGTATCTGAACAACTATATATCTTCAGATGAACGGCTGAAACCAAAGGTGGTACGGAAAGGGTCTTCTGAGAGCTGTTGTACCGGGCTGGACCGTAAAAGCAACAGAAAATCCCTGTTTTTTCCTGTTTCTACGCTCTTACCTAACTTAAGTTAGGTGGGCATATGACAAAAAACATTAGGAAAGCCCTACTTTCTGTAATATAATGAACATTACTTTTATCGAATTTAAATAGTCTTCTGATACAAATCAGACTCTCTATCAATTCTTTAAACTCCAGATTAATTACAGGAAGCTTGCTTTGAGCCAGACAGACAGGGTGTTTGACATCTATAACAGACTGCGTGACGGAAGACCTTTCACAGTAAAGGAATTCACAGAAAAATATGAGGTTTCCAACAGGACTGTTAAACGGGATATTGAATTTGTCCGGGACAGGCTGGCCATTGATATCCAGTGCTCAAACGGCTCCCATCCCCTATATACAATAACAGAAGACGACCGGTGTGCTCTAAACAGGCGACAGGCTGACCAGAGCTTGCTGCTTTTTGCTCTGTTAGACAGCTTCAGTCGGAATCATTTCCTTTTTCCCATGGACTATAAACAACTCAGGGATTCTTTAAATCTCCCCCTCTCAAATCAGTTCCTTAATCTGGCGGAACATATCACTTATGAAATGTCAGAAGAGAAGTCCATTAAGCTGGATTTGTTCCATAGTCTAATGGCCTCTATTCAAGACAAAAAACAGATCTCTATCGGATATTCGGATTTGAAAGGAGAAATCACGCGTCGCAGAGTTGAGCCATGTCACTTACGGAACAGTGACGGGCAGTGGTATCTGCTGGCCTGGTGCCATTTGCGAGGAGATTTGCGGATTTTTCATGTGTCCCGGATTTCCGGTTGGAGTGCATTAGAGAGGCCTTTTACTATGTCTGTTACGCAGGGAGAGATTTGCCGTGTTCTGGATAACAGTTTCGGTATTATGTCGGATAAGAATGGGTGTGTGACGCCTGTTACGGTTTTGTTTTCCGGGAAGGCTGTGAAGCTGGTGGAAGGGAAACGGTGGCATGAGGAGCAGATAGTAGAAGTTGTTCCGGAGGGACTGAAAGTTTCTTTTCCTGTGGAGTCTTTTGAAGAGGTTTTACGGATTGTGCTTTCTTATCATTCGGAGGCTGAGGTTTTGGAGCCCAGGGAGTTTCGAGAGATTTGGCTGGGGAAGATTCGGGAGATGGGTGAAAGATTTTTGTAGGGACAGTCTGTGTCCCTGGGGGTGGTGTAGGATGGTTCCAGAATACAGGAGTATCCTGGAAAATTATTTACTGGAGGAGTTTTGAAAAATTACATCGCGCATGTTCGACAAGATACAAACAGAAATTGGGTTATCCATTCTCTGGATGAACATTTGACAGGTGTTCAAAAATTGGCTGATCAATACGCGTCAAGTTTTTCCAGTTCAGATTGGACCTCTGCAGCTTCGCTCCTTCATGACCTTGGAAAAAGCTCTGATACTTTTCAAAAATATATAGATTCGAAAAGTGGGTATAACAGTTTTGAAGCACATATTGAAGATAAACCTGGAAAAGTTATCCATTCCACACATGGTGCTGTTTGGGCGTATCGAAACTGGGGCGAGCAGATAGGGAAAGTCATAGCTTATCTCATTTCTGGGCATCATGGAGGGCTACCTGATTGGAATCATGAGATTAGTATTGGAGGCAATCTTGAGTACCGTCTGAAAGAAGATGAAATAAATAAACTACCCCAATTGCCTGATGAAATTGTGGAGAATATTGCCAATAGAGTTAAAATGCCGAATTCAATCCCAGAGTTTATTAATTCTGATGAATACGAACATATTCATCTTTGGATTCGAATGCTCTATTCCTGCTTGGTAGATGCTGATTTTCTTGATACAGAGCGGTTTATGGATCAAGAAAAGTTTGAGAGTCGACGGCAGCATAGTTCTATCAGAGTTTTAAAAGGACTTTTTGATGCACACATGGATTCTCTTTTAAAAAGGTCATCTGATACTAAAGTAAATCATATTCGCTCTTCTATATTGACACAGTGTAGAGAACAAGCTGGTAAAGAGCCGGGAATCTTTTCTCTAACTGTTCCTACAGGAGGCGGAAAAACTCTCTCGTCTATGGCTTTTGCACTGGAACATGCCATCAAGTATGGTAAAGAAAAAATCATCATGGTTATTCCCTATACCAGTATTATTGAACAGACTTCAAAAATCTATAAAGAGATCTTTCGGGAAGAAAATGTAATAGAACATCATAGCTCTCTTGATCCTGATAAAGAATCGTTTCAAAGTCGCTTAGCGACAGAAAACTGGGACGCACCCATTATTGTTACAACAAGCGTTCAATTCTTTGAATCTCTCTTTGCTGCTAAACCTTCAAAATGTAGAAAACTTCATAATATTGTAAATAGTGTTGTGATAATCGATGAAGTTCAAATGTTACCTACGGATTTTTTAAAACCTATTCTTGAGAGTATTAACGGATTGACAAAGTACTTCAACGTTTCAATGGTTTTTTGCACTGCAACTCAGCCCGCCATCACATCAAAAATATTCCAGAAAGGCAATGGTGACTACTATGCCATTCTTGAAAAGGAGAGATGTCGTGAAATCATGGTTTCTCCCTCTCCTGAGGAATTAACAGAACAGCTTCAACGGGTGAAAGTCGAACAGATTGGGAGGTTTACAGAATGGGAATCATTAGCTGAAGAGCTGATGAAATATCCAAAGGCTTTATGTGTCGTAAATACCCGGAATGATTGTCGGGAACTTTTTTTAAAAATGCCGGAAGGAACCATTCATCTCTCCGCAAATATGTGTGGTGAGCATCGAAGCGATTGTATAGAAGAAATCAAAGAGATGTTGAAATCTGATAATCCCATATGTGTTGTGAGTACTCAATTAGTAGAGGCGGGGGTGGATTTTGACTTTCCAGTAGTATTTCGTGCTATGGCTGGCTTTGATTCTATTGCTCAGGCAGCGGGACGGTGTAATAGAGAAGGTCTTTTACAGGAGAATGGTAAGGTTTTTGTTTTTGAACCGCCTAAACCGGCTCCAGTTGGATTGCTCCGAAAAGGAGAGCAGGCTGGAAAGGGAATTCTTTCCAAGGAACCAGAGGGGTGTCGAAATTTATTGCCTCATACATTTAAAAAATATTTTGAACTCTATTTCGAAAGCTTAATAAGTTTTGATAAACAAAAGATCGAAACTCTGTTGGTAAAGAATTCATCAGACTTCAACTTCCAGTTTCGTACTGCGGCCAGTAAATTCAACCTCATAGATAACCAACGTCAGATTTCTGTTGTTGTATGGTATAAAAAAGATAAAGAGAAAATTCAGACTTTAATTGATGAATTACGATTCTCCGGCCCAAACCGAACGCTGATGCGTAAACTTCAGCGGTACATTGTCTCTATTCCTGAAAACATTTTCTTTGAAGTAAAAGGTTCATTTGAAGAAGTAGGAGGAATCTGGTGTCAGGATGCGGATTCTCTTTATGATAATTGTCTGGGTTTTGTCGGATATAGTGGGGAACTTCCCATTTTATAGCATTATATAATCAAGGAGGCACAGTTGAGCGGTAAAGAAAAAACATTCTGCCTTGAAGTATGGGGAGATTATGCTTGTTTCACCCGTCCGGAGATGAAAGTAGAACGAGTCAGTTATGATGTCATAACCCCTTCGGCAGCAAGAGCGATTTTTGAAGCCATTTTCTGGAAGCCCGCAATAAAGTGGCATATTCGGACTATTGAAATTCTTGCTCCCATTAAAAACATTTCCATCAGGCGGAATGAGGTTGGTTCTATAGCTGGAACAGGCAGGAAATCAGAAATATTTATTGAAGATAACCGCTTACAGCGTGCGGGCCTTCTATTACGGGACGTTCGCTATCGAATTCATGCATGGTTGGAGTATCTTCCTGTAAATGAACGTAAAGGGAACTTCAAATCTGTTCCTGAATTTTTGTGGGATAAAGAGGAAATTCAAGAGATTCGTGCATCCGTAAAAGCTTATGAGAAAAAGAAGGATGAAAATCCCGGAAAATATCTAGCTATGTTTGAAAGACGGGCCAGGAAAGGACAGTGTTTTAATCAACCTTATCTTGGTTGTCGGGAATTTTCTGCCAGTTTTGAATTGGTAGAGAATACTTCGGTTTATCATGATTACTTTTCACCAATTTCAAATACTCGTGATCTTGGGTTTATGCTCTATGATCTTGACTTTTCAAATCCAGAGGATATTCGGCCTGCTTTCTTTCGGGCGCAGATGAATAATGGAAAGATTGTTGTTCCTGATTGGAATAGCGAAGAGGTGCGCAAATGATATTACAGGCACTCTACGAGTATTATGAACGGAAATCGAAGTTAGGGGATATTGCACCTATTGGCTGGATAAAAAGAGAAATTGGATATCTCATTGAAATTAACATGAATGGTGAAGTTGAAGAAGTAACATCACTAATTGAATATGATGAAAAAACAAAGAAATTTCTTGGTAAGCCAGTAATTGTTCCTTGTATAGGTAAGCAGGCTTTAAAACACACTAATAGTGGTGTAGACGCAAATTTCCTTTGGGATAATGCAGCATTTGTTTTAGGACGATATCCAGAAGATAGTGATAATAAGACAATCATGAAAAAAAAGAGTAGCAGAGATAGTTTTTATAATTTAATCAAACACTTCAATAAAGAAATAACAATAAAAGAAGTTTCTGCAGTCCTCAGCTTTCTTGAAAAACTTCAAAATGAAGACACTAACTATGAAACAACGGAAAGTATCATTGAGAAATTAACAAGAAATGAAATATCAACTCTAGATGAAGAAATTGTTAAAGTTAAGGATAAAATTACAAAACTCAATAAAGAGGATAATACACCGAATGAAGAATTGCTTACTTGTAAAGAACGTGAAAGGATTTTGACGAAAGAACTCTCTTCAAAGAAGAAAATTTATGCAGGATTCTTAAATGGAGAGAGTAATCCAGCTATTACTTTTCGGATCTATGGACAACCCAAAATAATCTTTGAACTTCCAGAAGTAAAAGAGGCATATACTGAGTATTTCTTAGCTGATGATAAGGACTCTCCAAGGCAGAGATGTCTTATTACTGGTAAATCAGAAATTATTGAACCAAAGCATCTTGTAATTAAAGGAGTATATGGCGGGCAATCATCAGGTGGTGCCATTGTATCATTTAATAAAGAATCATTTTGCTCTTACGGCAAAATAGGTAAACTAAGTGGATATAATGCACCTGTTGGTCAAAAAGCTGCAAATGGCTATACACAAGCACTTAATCATCTCCTTAGTAGCGAGAATAGGGTTTCTATTGCAGATACTTCAATTGTATTTTGGGCAGAGAAGAAGTCATTTCTTGAGAAGACATTTCCACTTTTACTAGTTAAACCTAAAGATGATCCTGATAAAGGAACACTCTCTGTAAAGCAACTATATGAAAGTATTAATTCTGGTAAGTTTAGTATTGAAGATAGTAATCGCTTCTTTATTCTTGGTCTTGCCCCAAACGCAGCTCGGATCGCTATTCGTTACAGGATGACTGGAACAGTAGCAGAATTTGCAATGCATATCAAACAGCATTTTAATGATTTTGAGATAGTTCGAGATAAAGATGCTCCTGATTTTTTTGCTTTAAGTTCTATATTAACTCATGCAGCATTGAAATATAAACTGGAAAATCTTGCACCTAATCTGGCGGGGCAGGTGACAGAGGCTGTTCTCAATGGAACCCAATATCCCCAGACACTTTTTCATGCAACTATCCGAAGAGTTAGGGCAGAACAGCACATTACCGGAACACGTGCTGCAATCATAAAAGCCTGTATAAACAGATTCAATCGATTTCATTATAAAACTGAGGAGGAAATAACAGTGTCTCTTGACAAAACAAACAGGAATCCCGCGTATTTGCTTGGAAGACTATTTGCTGTACTTGAAAAAGTTCAGTATAAAGCCCTGAAAATTGAAACCATCCGGGAACGGTACTACGGAGCATTTTCAAGTACTCCGGTTACGGTATACCCACAGTTAATGAAACTGAAAAATCATCATTTGGCAAAATTGGAAACAGGTAAAGGATTTTATGAAAACCTTATTGGAGAGATTGTTGACGGGCTTGATGGCAGTGGTCTCATTCCTCGTCAATTTTCCCTTGATGAACAGGGACGATTCGCAGTCGGTTACTATCATCAACGTCAGGACTTGAAATTTAAAGGAAACGAAGACAATACAGAAAAAACTGAGGAGAACAATTATGAGTAATGCAATCAGAAACCGCTACGATTTTATCCTATTCTTTGATGTGCAGGATGGGAATCCCAACGGAGATCCTGACGCGGGGAACTTACCTCGAATTGATGCTGAGACTGGTAAAGGGCTTGTAACAGATGTTTGTTTAAAAAGAAAAATACGAAACTATGTACAATTTGAGAAAAAACATCAGCGTCCTTATGACATCTTTGTGAAAGAGTCGGGTATTACTCAGGAAATAACAGTTCTTAATAAGATTATTCGAGAAGGGTATGAAGAATTAGGTATTGATTTAACTGCTGCTCCAGAAAATGCTGAGGATGGAAAGAAAAGAGAGACTTCTGGTAAAGCTCAAGGAAAAGAAGTGAGGAAAGGAAGAGAATTTATGTGTTCAAACTTCTTTGATGTGAGAACGTTTGGAGCCGTTATGAGTACTGGGGCAAATGCTGGACAAGTAAGAGGACCTGTTCAAATGACATTTGCTCGTTCCATTGATCCGATTGTCTCCCTTGAACACTCAATAACAGTTGTTGCTGCCAGATCAGAAGAAAAGAAACCTGAGAGTCAGATTGGTATTCAAGGTAGAAAATATACTGTTCCATACGGACTATATAGATCTCATGGTTTTATTTCTGCTAATTTTGCGGAACAAACTTCTTTTAATGAAGATGATCTTAAACTCTTCTGGGATGCTTTATATGGAATGTTTCAGGATGATCATTCTGCTGCACGTGGATTGATGTCCGTTCGCAAAATAATTATTTTTAAGCATGAATCAGCTTTGGGAAATACTCCTGCACATAAGCTCTTTGAGATGGTTCCAGATCCAAAGCTAAAAGATAAAACCAAACCGCCAAGAGCATTCAGTGATTATCAGGATATTTCTATTCCTTCAGAGACTGAAATCCCATCAGGAGTATCAATGTCGATAATTGAGTAGACTGTGCACACCCAAGACACCCTACTCCCCCTGTCCGCTCTACAGCACCTCCTTTTCTGCGAGCGGCAGTGCGCCCTCATCCATATAGAACAAGTCTGGGCGGATAATTTTTTCACCTCAGCGGGAGAACTATTCCATAACAGGGTTGATCAAATATCCCGGAAAAAAAGAGGAGATAAAATTCAGGAATTCGGACTCCCTATAAGATCATTAAAATACGGACTTATAGGGAAAGCCGATTCTGTAGAATTTTACAGAAACAAACAGGGAAAGTTAAACGCCATAATACCGGTTGAGTATAAAAGAGGAAAAAAGAAAAAGGAAGATTGGGATAGAATACAGCTCTGTGCTCAGGCACTTTGCCTTGAAGAAATGCTTAATTTCACAATAGAGAAAGGATTTCTTTTTTACGGGAAAGACAGAAGACGGGAAGAAGTAAAACTCAATACGGAATTACGTGAAAAAACAGCCTCTCTTTGTATAAAACTCCATGCATTAATACAATCGGGAAAAACGCCCAAAGCCGTTATTTCTTCTAAATGCAAATCCTGCTCACTCGAACCATTTTGTAAGCCGAAATCTGCCGGCCGGGGAAAATCCGTAAATCGCTACATCTCACAAATGATCAAAGAGGAGGTCTCGGATGAAGAAACATCATAATACTCTGTATGTGACGACACAGGGCAGCTATCTCCATAAAGAACGAGAGACTATAGCCGTAAAAGTCGATGGAAAACATAAAGCAAAACTCCCTATCCATAACATCGAAAGTATCGTCTGTTTCGGGAATGTAACATGTAGTCCTTACCTTCTTGGCCACTGCTCTGAAAATGATGTATCTATAAGTTTTCTTACAAAATATGGCCGTTTTCTCGGTCGAGTCAGCGGGCCTGTCAGCGGAAATGTTCTTCTTCGTCGGGAACAGTACAGATGGGCTGACGATGATGAAAAAAGCTGTGAAGTATCACGGTACATCCTTTCCGGAAAGATCATTAATAGCCGAAACGTCTTGAAACGCTTTTTACGGGATAATAAGAATTACAGTGAATCCGGATCAATCAAGAGAACCATAGAATCAATTCAGGAAAATTATGAGTTAATGAATAAAACTATGACATTGGAGAGCTTACGCGGGATTGAAGGACTGGTCGCCAATACCTATTTTAGCGTTTTCAACCATATGATATTACAGAATAAATTGGATTTTACCTTTAATAGCCGTAACCGCCGCCCTCCACTGGATAGAATAAATGCACTATTATCCTTTATATACGTCCTTATTATGCATGATATACGATCAGCCCTGGAAACCGTCGGATTAGACCCGGCTGTAGGGTTTCTCCATCGGGATAGACCGGGACGTTATGGGTTAGCCCTGGATTTGATGGAGGAGTTCCGCTCTTTTATTGCCGATCGATTGGTACTGTCGCTTGTCAATCTAAGAAAAATCAATTCTTCCCATTTCAGAGTTACTGATTCTGAAGCCGTTTTACTTAATGATGATGGGAAAAAGATAGTACTCACGGCTTATCAAGAAAAGAAGAGTGAAGAAATTTACCATCCCTTTATTGAAGAAAGATGTAAGTATGGTCGTCTTTTCCATATTCAGGCCACATTGTTGGCTCGTTGGCTTCGGGGTGATATAAATGGCTATCCTCCGTTTATCTGGAAGTAAGGTCTTTTATGAAGATTGTTATAAGCTATGATGTCCGAACCGATAGCCCCGGTGGAAAAAAACGCCTGCGTAGAATTGCTAAACTTTTGGAAAGTTACGGCCAGAGGGTTCAGTTCTCAGTTTTTGAATGTGAAGTTGATGGCGGTCAGTGGGTAAAACTGAAAAAGAAAATTCTTGATGAAATCAAAAAGGAAGACGATAGTTTGAGAATCTATAAACTCGGGAATAATTGGGAAAACAGAATCGAGCAAATCGGGATAAAAAAGCATTTTGAAATGACAAAAGACACGCTTATTTTATGATTGTGCGAACCATTAGCTTACAGTTATCATTACTATTGAGTTAATTATATACACAATAAACAGTTACACGAATTTAAAAAGATACGTTGATATAAAAACTAGAGAAGGGTTCTTGCAAATAGAACATTATCTTCTTACAATACAGATAATTATAAAAAGTACAGTCGCTCCCCTCGCGGGAGCGTGGATTGAAACATTTCTTTCAGGGTTTCCCTGTTTATGATTTTGAGTCGCTCCCCTCGCGGGAGCGTGGATTGAAACAACAGGAATAAAGACGCCGACGCAGCGTATAAACGTCGCTCCCCTCGCGGGAGCGTGGATTGAAACTTATTCTATTCCCATCTGCCGGATAAAAGTAAAGTCGTCGCTCCCCTCGCGGGAGCGTGGATTGAAACTGTGCCATCAAATCTACAACGCTCTGCAACGTCTCGTCGCTCCCCTCGCGGGAGCGTGGATTGAAACCCAGAAAGAGCAACAGAGGCTTATAGGGAAGCAAAGTCGCTCCCCTCGCGGGAGCGTGGATTGAAACCCGGAAAAACTACAGAGACGCCTTGAACACGATTAGTCGCTCCCCTCGCGGGAGCGTGGATTGAAACAAACAACAATAAGGCTCGTGACGTGGACGCTGTAGTCGCTCCCCTCGCGGGAGCGTGGATTGAAACTGTATAAGAACTGATCGGTGCGTTTCGATTAGTTCGGTCGCTCCCCTCGCGGGAGCGTGGATTGAAACATAAGAGAACGAGTTAGGAATAGCGATCCTAATTGGTCGCTCCCCTCGCGGGAGCGTGGATTGAAACCCGTCAGGCCGATACTGTTATTGACCGTGGCCTAGTCGCTCCCCTCGCGGGAGCGTGGATTGAAACCGATTAGGTCGTCTGTGATCCAGTCAGGATATATGGTCGCTCCCCTCGCGGGAGCGTGGATTGAAACATCATTCCCACTCCCCAAACACCGTACATCTCCGGTCGCTCCCCTCGCGGGAGCGTGGATTGAAACCTCGTCCATCATCTTCCTGATTTCATCCATAGGCTGTCGCTCCCCTCGCGGGAGCGTGGATTGAAACTTCAGACGGTGGGTAACAGGAACAGTCCTCCCGTCGTCGCTCCCCTCGCGGGAGCGTGGATTGAAACAAAAACATTGCCACGCAATTCTGTCAATGTGCCGTGTCGCTCCCCTCGCGGGAGCGTGGATTGAAACTGATAAACCACGCCGGGGTTCGCCCCGGTTTTTTGTCGCTCCCCTCGCGGGAGCGTGGATTGAAACTTGTACTGGAAGGGAAAATCAAAGATATTGATAAGGTCGCTCCCCTCGCGGGAGCGTGGATTGAAACTCTGACTGGATTATCAAATAAATACAAATCATGGAGTCGCTCCCCTCGCGGGAGCGTGGATTGAAACTTTTCAGTCCACCTCTCCGCCACAATGGATCACTGGTCGCTCCCCTCGCGGGAGCGTGGATTGAAACCTTGGAAGTTGGACGGATGCAGTGGCCTGTTATGTCGCTCCCCTCGCGGGAGCGTGGATTGAAACTTTTAGTCCTCGGATGGCGTCTATCATCGGGTCAAGGTCGCTCCCCTCGCGGGAGCGTGGATTGAAACTCTACCCTCTAGGTCTATTGGCACCGGGATATTGTCGTCGCTCCCCTCGCGGGAGCGTGGATTGAAACAGAACAGCCTATACAGGCACCAGCACAGCAGACAGGTCGCTCCCCTCGCGGGAGCGTGGATTGAAACTGGGAAGAGCACAGTCGCAAGAAGGATAAAAAAGGTCGCTCCCCTCGCGGGAGCGTGGATTGAAACTGGATTGACGACCGTGTGGAAGCCGTCCGGGTATACGTCGCTCCCCTCGCGGGAGCGTGGATTGAAACCTGCAAACGGAACAGCCGCAAGTGTCAATGTCACGTCGCTCCCCTCGCGGGAGCGTGGATTGAAACATTTCTTCGGCTGTTAGCATTTTATAGTAATCTGTCAGTCGCTCCCCTCGCGGGAGCGTGGATTGAAACTTTCTGAAGCTGTGCGTCCGTCAGGTCGGTGATTTTGTCGCTCCCCTCGCGGGAGCGTGGATTGAAACCCGTCAATTGACGTATTCGGATATCCCGTCGTATGTCGCTCCCCTCGCGGGAGCGTGGATTGAAACCCTGCCAATCACGAATTGTTCTTTCAAAAATAGAGTCGCTCCCCTCGCGGGAGCGTGGATTGAAACCCGAGAGGATGATATAGTCCGGCGTGCAGGATAATGTCGCTCCCCTCGCGGGAGCGTGGATTGAAACCATGAGTATATCGACGAACGCCGTGTATTCAGTGTGTCGCTCCCCTCGCGGGAGCGTGGATTGAAACCAGAATGGCGAATGGCGAGCAACCGCAAAACCAAAGTCGCTCCCCTCGCGGGAGCGTGGATTGAAACGGATTCAATCCAGACATCAAGTCTTCCCCTGCCTTTGGTCGCTCCCCTCGCGGGAGCGTGGATTGAAACTTCGTAGAGATACTTGATAGCAAAATAGATACCTAGTCGCTCCCCTCGCGGGAGCGTGGATTGAAACATTTAATAGCTCTGTTACTTTTCTGCCAAATGCAGTCGCTCCCCTCGCGGGAGCGTGGATTGAAACTATAGCAATAACACGATTAGGAAACTAATAATGTCAGTCGCTCCCCTCGCGGGAGCGTGGATTGAAACAAATATGTCAAATAATATTTTTTACAGCATGCTTTGTCGCTCCCCTCGCGGGAGCGTGGATTGAAACTTCATATTGTGGCAAGTCTTCATTGTGAATTTGATGTCGCTCCCCTCGCGGGAGCGTGGATTGAAACCTTATTATTTTCGTAAAGTTCCATACTCCTAAAACTGTCGCTCCCCTCGCGGGAGCGTGGATTGAAACAGTCATACTGTTTATCCTTTATATTTGATCTAATATGTCGCTCCCCTCGCGGGAGCGTGGATTGAAACTGATACAGTGAAGGATATTACGAGCATACTCCAACGTCGCTCCCCTCGCGGGAGCGTGGATTGAAACTGAGCTTGCAGCTGTTCCAGTCTCACTTAATACCTGAGTCGCTCCCCTCGCGGGAGCGTGGATTGAAACTGATTATACTTATCTGATATATCATAATAAAAATTAAGTCGCTCCCCTCGCGGGAGCGTGGATTGAAACTCTGTTCTCTCCATAAATAAATCCTTTAGTATCTAGTCGCTCCCCTCGCGGGAGCGTGGATTGAAACTGATTATACTTATCTGATATATCATAATAAAAATGTCGCTCCCCTCGCGGGAGCGTGGATTGAAACATAATGGGAAGCATACCAAAAACAGGGACAATGTGTCGCTCCCCTCGCGGGAGCGTGGATTGAAACAATGGTAGAACTGCTGTCCTGTAAACAGCGTATCGGGTCGCTCCCCTCGCGGGAGCGTGGATTGAAACAACGTCTTCTGACGCCATTTTGTTCCTGGCCGATATGTCGCTCCCCTCGCGGGAGCGTGGATTGAAACTTCGTCACCCGGGAGGGGAAAGAATACCAATTTATGTCGCTCCCCTCGCGGGAGCGTGGATTGAAACTTCTTCCTCCTTATACCATGAGATGCGCCACTCAAAGTCGCTCCCCTCGCGGGAGCGTGGATTGAAACTTAAAGATAAATGCGCAGGAGAGAGGATCTTTAAGGTCGCTCCCCTCGCGGGAGCGTGGATTGAAACCCGTTAACATCCCTGAACCAATCATCTACAGGAAGTCGCTCCCCTCGCGGGAGCGTGGATTGAAACAATGCATCATTCATATCGTATTCTCTATTTAGTTTGTCGCTCCCCTCGCGGGAGCGTGGATTGAAACAAAGAAGGCGACCTAATCCAGCACAAAGATACTGGTCGCTCCCCTCGCGGGAGCGTGGATTGAAACTGTTTCATAAATCATGGATGCTCAACGTTCAGGAGTCGCTCCCCTCGCGGGAGCGTGGATTGAAACAAAAAACCGGGGCGTTCTGACCGTGAGGGAAGATTTGTCGCTCCCCTCGCGGGAGCGTGGATTGAAACACTATAAGAACATGCAGTTTATGTGGGCGTTGGAAAGTCGCTCCCCTCGCGGGAGCGTGGATTGAAACATAATGACTGTTTGGTCTTTATCTCTGTTTATCATCGTCGCTCCCCTCGCGGGAGCGTGGATTGAAACAAGTACAACATCACTCGATTCTTGATTGTCGATATGTCGCTCCCCTCGCGGGAGCGTGGATTGAAACATTTAATGGCCGGAACAGATTTCAGGAATACCGAGGTCGCTCCCCTCGCGGGAGCGTGGATTGAAACAGGAAACCACTCCGACGGTAGCCTTTGAAAAAACTGTCGCTCCCCTCGCGGGAGCGTGGATTGAAACATGCTATCAATCGTCTTGATGCCTTCGGAAAATCGTCGCTCCCCTCGCGGGAGCGTGGATTGAAACGAACCGTACGGGACACCAACAGTTCGTCAACGAGGTCGCTCCCCTCGCGGGAGCGTGGATTGAAACTTAGAGCATATGAAAGATCTAAAGAACTTCTTAATGTCGCTCCCCTCGCGGGAGCGTGGATTGAAACTCTGATTACAAATCAGGGAGAAGCGAGTTTTTTGGTCGCTCCCCTCGCGGGAGCGTGGATTGAAACATACATCCTCTTGGTGTTATGAGCCTTACTTGCAAGTCGCTCCCCTCGCGGGAGCGTGGATTGAAACATTAAAGTAACTACAGGCATTACTGACTATAAGGGGTCGCTCCCCTCGCGGGAGCGTGGATTGAAACAATCCAGAAATCCCGGATCTGCTGGAATGCGCCATGTCGCTCCCCTCGCGGGAGCGTGGATTGAAACCTAATATTTATGTCATGCTGGACGACTGAAATTCGTCGCTCCCCTCGCGGGAGCGTGGATTGAAACATACCCGCCCTCATACAGGATTGATTCATCGTCTGTCGCTCCCCACGCGGGAGCGTGGATTTAACCCACAACGGGTGATCCTCCAGCACTATAATATGGGATTTATATATTATTCGAAATCAACATGCTTCAGTCAATAACAACTATAAATAACCAGTTTTCTGAAGTTTCCGAATGACTTAATACAACAATTGACTTGCAGTAACATCCGGAATACAATTGTACTTTAAGTTGTACAATTAAGAGGTTCTTTATGAGAACAGTAAGCTTTTCTGAAGCAAGAAGCCATTTTAAGAGCGTATGTGATGATGTAGCACATGATGTAGAAGAAACAGTAATTACCAGAAGGAATGCTGATGACCTCGTATTGATGTCCCTGGAGCAATATAATGCCCTTCAGGAAAGAGCCTACCTTACCAGAAATCCGATAGATGCCAAAATCCTGATGGATGCCATAGAAGAACTGGAAGCCGGACGGGGACAGGAACACAACTTAATTGAACCGTAGGATTGTATGGGCCGGCAGCGCCTGGGAGGATTACCTCTACTGGCAGAAAAAAGATAAAAAAATATTGGCAAAGATAAACAGTTTAATCAAAGAAACAGCTCGAGAAATCAGCACGCCTAAAGGAACAGGAAAGGCCGAAATCCTGAAAAACTGGCCGGAATACCGTTCCAAAAGAATCACTCATGAACATCGGCTCGTTTATAAACTGACAGAAACCGATCTCCTTATTGCCAAATGCAGAGAACATTACATATAATAACCCGATAATAATTAAAACAGTTTTTTTGTTTCAGTCTCGACGTTGTGACTTTCATATAAATTTTTTCATATAAATTTATAGAAAAAGCGGAAAGCACACTACGCGCTTTTCGAAAACCCCTTGATAATCCGGGTCAGATAGAGCTGAAAAGCAATAACCTGCAGCTCTTTTTTAAGCTCCCTCAGACTCCTGTCCAGAGCTTCCCCGTGCTGCTGGACCAGTTCCAGTTCCTCCAGGGTATACTTCCTGAGCCCTTCGCTGGTAATCCTCTGATTTTTCTTACCCCGTACATCATAGGTCTGAAAGGCGGTCTGCAGGGTTTCCCCTTCGGAAACAGCCGTTTTAACACGCAGCAGACGGCGGACCTGTCTGAGGAACCCGCTGATCAGATAGACCGGATCAACCTCCCCGGAAAGGGTGATTTTGGAAAAAACCTCCAGAGACGAGTTCAGGTCCTTCAGCAGGATCTTTTCGAAGAGAGTAAAAACATTCTCGTCCTTGCTGTGGTAGACAAAGTTGTCGATATCCTCTTCGGTGATAACATCGCCGATATTGAAGTAAAAGGAGAGCCTGCCGCAGGCCACCTTGAGATCATTCGTGTTGTTCTCGACCATCTCCAGCAGCATATCCACCGCATCGGGCTGAATCTTCATCCCCTGATCGGAAAAGAACTTGAATATCCAGCTTTTTTTCTGATTGTCAAACATCTCCCAGAAGATCTTTTTCTGGGCAGCCGGCACTATTTTATCAACCCGTTTATCGATTGAAACCGAATCGCTTACCAGTATAAGGGTGACATCCTCGGGCATCTTTTTGCAGAACTGATTCAGCTGTTTGATCTCCTGGACCTTTTTCAGTTCTTCCACATTGTTTATCACCGCGATTTTATGGGACGAAAAGAGCGACCCGTTTCGGAGAATGGAAATAACCTGGCTCATTTCGGAATCAAAGGGATAGAATTTGTGGGATTCCGGTTCTTCTCCCAGCTTTTTTTTCAGAGACTGGCGGATATTTTTTATAAACTGATCTTTCTGACCCTTCTCGGGCCCCAGCAGGAGAAAAAGTTGTTTATCAGCCATATTGCCTGATGATTGTTATTAGTTTTCCCAGAATTCTGGCATCCTGAGTGAATATGGAAGGGTACGCGCTGTTTTCCGCCTGCAGACGTATCCTGTTTTTTTCCTTGAAGAAGCGTTTAAGTGTTACAGCATCATCCACCATAGCAACCACAATCTCCCCGTTTTCTGCAACCGGCTGCTGAACAAAAACAGCCAGGTCCCCGTCAAAAATACCGGCACCGATCATACTCTCCCCTTCTACCCTCAGAGCAAAGAGGTTTCCTTTCCGCAGGACATCCATAGGAAGGGAGACAGCACCGTCGTAGTTCTCTTCCGCAAACAGAGGAAGACCTGCCGCAACATTACCCAGAATAGGGATTTTACGGGTTTCATCCGCAACATCCTCATCCGGAACAAGGGTTATGGCTCTGGATTTGTTATGACTGATGGCAATAACCTGTTTTTTTTCCAGCGCCTTTACGTGATCGTAAGCGCCTTTAACGGAAATTCCGAAATAGCGGCCAATCTCCCGTATAGCCGGAGGATACTGATTATCCTGAATATAATCACGGATAAACTGGAGAATTTCATTCTGCCTTTTTGTCAGGGTCTTCATTTCTTGATTTCCAATCCGAACTTTTTTATCTTGCTATGCAGGTTACTGGGATAGATGCCTAGGTCCTGAGCAGTCCGGGCTATATTATACCCGTTTGACTCAAGCCGATCCTTCAGAATCTCCCTTTCAAACAGTTCTTTTCCTTCGTTCAATTTCATCTTTCCGAATTTTTCCAGCAGAGGAGACTTCCGGACGACTTTCTTCTCGCCCAGGTACTTCTGAACCGTCTCAAGAGAGATTTCCTCTCCATCTGACATAATATTAATTCTTTCAATGAAATTTTTCAATTCCCTGATGTTCCCGGGCCAGCTGTAATTCAGCATTTCTTCCAGTCCTTCGGGAGAGATATTCTTAACCGGTCCATCCTTTGGCTTAAAATGGGACATGAAGTACTCGACCAGCAGAGGGATATCCCCGATTCTTTCCTTCAGGGACGGGACATTGATAGGAACGACATTCAGACGGAAATAGAGGTCCTCCCTGAACCTTCCGGCTTCAATCTCCCGTAAAATATCCTTATTGGTAGCCGTAACAATACGGACATCCACCGTAATGGATTCGATGCCGCCAATCCGGTCAAATGTCAGCTCCTGAATGGCACGCAGGACCTTGGCCTGGGCGGCCAGCGACATATCCGCCACCTCATCCAGAAACAGGGTTCCTCCGTCTGCCAGTTCAAACTTACCCTTTTTTGCTCCAACCGCGCCTGTAAAAGCGCCCTTCTCATGGCCGAACAACTCGCTCTCTATCAGATTTTCCGGTATGGCAGCACAATTGATCTCTACAAAGGGACCGTTGCGTCTGCTGCTGTTGTTATGGATGGCACGGGCCACCAGCTCCTTCCCTGTTCCGTTTTCTCCCAGAATAAGAACTCTGGCATCTGAAGAGGCGCTCTGGTTGATTATATCCCGAATCCTGCGGATTCCCGCGCTCTCCCCGATCATCCTGTCTTCTACAACAGCGCTGTTTTTAAGAGATCGGTTTTCCTTCCGCAATTTCTCCAGCTCCAGGGCATTGCGGGTCAGGGTAAGAACTTTAGTTATATCCAGAGGCTTTTCCAGAAAGTCAAAAGCTCCGATTTTAATGGCTTTAACAGCCAGATCGACATTGGCGTGGCCGGAGATAAGAATAACCGAAACAACCGGGTAATCCTCTTTAATATGCTTAAGAACATCCACACCGCCCATGTGAGGCAGCCAGACATCCAGGAAAACCAGGTCCACCACTTCGGTCTTCATTAGATGAAGTCCTTCGATCCCGTCTTTAGCTTCCAGAACTTCATAGCCTTCATCCTCCAGAATATCCTTCAGGACTTCCCGGATAGAGGCTTCATCATCAATTATCAGAATTCGTTCCATTTAGTTCCTCAAAAGGCAGATCAATAAAAAAAGTGGTACCCTCTCCGACAGAAGACTCTACCCAGATTCTTCCCTTATGGTCAAAGACTATCCGTTCTACAATAGAAAGCCCCAGTCCGGTACCTTTTTCCCGGGTTGTATAGTAGGGATTGAAGATCTTTTCCTGATCCTCCTGAGCTATCCCCGGACCCGAGTCGCTTACCTGTATTCTACAGTAAACGGAATACCCCTTCTTCACAAGATCCGTACGGATGATTATTACTCCGTTTCCATCCATCGCCAGTACCGCGTTGGTTATCAGATTGTTGAATACCTGATGAAACTGGGCCTTGTCAAAACGGACCATCAGATCCGGCGGAACGGATTCTGTCATAATGGAAAGATGGGGGTAGGAAACTTCATAGACTTCTGTCAGTTCCCTGAGGAATTCCAGAAAATTCCGTGATTCAAGAGCCGGCGGCCGCTGTCTGGCAAATTCCCTGAATTCAATCAGCAGGCTATTCAGGTTATCCACTTCCAGCAGAATCCGGTTCATGGATTTTTTAATCATTTCCCGGGGGAGTTCCTCTTCATCAACCTTTGTGAGGATACGCTGGGAATAAAGACGGATGGGGGTCAGGGGATTTCGGATTTCATGCGCGAGCCTCTGGGCAATCTCCTGCCACGCCGAGACTTTTTCAGTCTGCAGGATTTCCCGTCTTGTAACATCAAGCTCTTTCATCATTGTATTAAAAGAGTCCGATAAAAAAGCAAAATCATCGTTATCCCTTGTAAGAAAGCGGAAAGAGTAATCTCCCTCAATAACCCTCCGGGTTGCTTCTTCCAGACGGATAAAGGGTTTGATGAACCTCTGGCTGATTATAAGGGCAATAATAAAACCGAGAAAAAGCATAGGCCCCAGAAAGATGGAGTAGAACATAAACAGTCCAACCTTAAAGAGCCTTCTATAAGATGTGTACTGACGGAATTTTTCTATCATCTGTGTCAGATTTCTGGCGTTTCTATCAAATGCTCTGGGGATAATCCGATAGATAACGACCCGGTAGGGCCTCCCCCGCAGCTGTATTTCTTTTAAATACCCGAGGATACTGAAATCCAACCCCGTTCTTTTGGGAATCAATCCCGGAGAAAGAGCAAGGAGATCTTTTCTGGAATAACTCAGCCGGGGATCTCCAAACAGAAGCACCTCCTCACCCGAGACAATCTGAATGCCGTCAATCCGGGGGTACTGTATTTTCAGTTCTTCCCAGACGGATTCCGGATCTTTACCAATCCTGGACAGGGTAAGAGCAAAATAGGGACTACCCCCTATATCTTCCAGCTGCTTGTTCAGATCGAAATAATACTCCAGTGCGATATCCAGCCCGCTGTTCAGAGCAATTCCCACATCATCACCAAACCATTTATCAAAAACCATGTCGATAAAACGCAGGGAAAGCAGTGTCTGGGGGAGAGAAACAAGGATTACAATTAATAGAATAATTATAATTATTTTAAAACGGAATCGATAGCTGCTGTGACGATCCTTCATTCTCATCCGGAGAAAATAGATACTATAGCCGACAGCAATGAGAATCATAATCGGGATAATCATAAACAGAGCCATCAGGGTTCTGTTGTCACCCACACTTTCAGGATCCATTCCGCTGAGTATGCTGTTGGAAAACAGCAGCGTCAGAATGATAATAATCAGATAAAGGAGAACAACTGTTATAATACTGCCCTGGAGTATTTCCCGGATTCTGGTTTTATTCACGTTTGCTTCCGTTATGGAGTTCAATCCATTCAAACCTTTTAACATAACGACCGGGAATAAGGTACAGGATGTTAAGAGGAGCTATGAACTTTTTATACACCACTTCCATCCGGTAGTGTATTTCTACAGACACATCGCCCGAAACAAGTTTATCAAGAGGAGCATTTTCCATGGTGGAAAAACTCCTATAGAAATTACTCCATTCCCGGTAGACACCAGCTTCCCGTCCGTTAAGCAGCAGAATGAAATCTCTGGTAATCAAGTCCTGATAACCGGTTTTGGTAATATTAATCTCCCGGGTCTGGGGCAGTTCCAGATTCCGGTCGAAATGACGAACCTTAATCCGGAATTTCAGATTAATTTCAGACTTGTTACCCTGGGTAATATTGCTTCTTAGCAGGGATTCGTTTAAGGATGAGTGTTGGATGGTTACAAATAACTGTCCATTCTGATCAACAAAAGACGAACTGTAATCTCCTGCGTCATCAGAATAGGCATGAATAACAAAAAAAAACAGGAGAAAGGAGAACACTAATCCTGTACAGGAACAACTACTCCTCAAATCTGCTTTCAAACAGTTCGATCAGGGCATTTACAGCATCCGTTTCATCCGGACCTTCAGCTGTAATAACCAGATCTGTTCCATAGGCGGCACCCATTGTAAGAAGTCCCATAATGGATTTGGCATTAATCTGTTCTGAATCTTTTTCAATAAAAATACTGGATTCAAACTGCCCGGCAGCCTGTACAATTAATGCAGCGGGCCTTGCATGCAACCCGGCCCTGTTTTGAACTTTTGTATCTTTTCGGATCATATTTTATTCCTGTTTATTTGTATAATTATCCTGATACATATTTCTGGCGTTTTCACTTTCCAGCCACTGTATCAGGTTTTTATTAAATTCTTTGGCCGAAAAATGCCCTTTCTTCTTTAAGCGTTCATTCAAAGCGGCCGTTTCGATTATTATAGGAATATTCCGTCCCGGTTTCACGGGTATATTGAAAGTCGGAATTTTCACACCTAAAATATCTGTCGTTTCATCTGCCGTTCCCAATCTGTCATAGTTTTTGTTAACATCCCACTCTTCCAGATTGATTACCAGCTGAACCTGTTTTTTATCCCGGATTCCCCTTACACCGAATATCTGGGAAATATTGATTATTCCCAGTCCGCGGATTTCCATATGATGCCCCAGGATGCGGCTGTCGCTGAAACCCATTATTATTTTACCACTGAAACACTTCATCAGTACAGAATCATCTGCCACAAGCCTGTGACCCCTCTCAATCAGTTCCAGGGCTGTTTCGCTCTTTCCGACGCCGCTCTCACCCTTAATAAGAACCCCAATACCATATACCTCTACCAGAACGCCGTGAACGGATTTCTGCGGGGCGAATATATCTCCCAGAGTACGAATAATCCTTATGGAAAATTCGTAGGACTGAAGGGACGTTTGAAGAATGGGGACCCTGGCAGCCTCCGCTTTTTCCAGAAACCAGTCAGAGGGTTCCAGACTGTTACAGAAAACACAGAAAGGAATATCATAGGTAAAGATTTTATCTACCGATGAATAATCCCCCCTGGCTTCAAGCTCTTTCAGGTACTCATATTCCGCTCCGCCGAAGACCTGAATCCGATTGGGAGTAAAGGTTTTAAAAAAACCCGTCAGAGCCAAACCGGGCCGGTTGAGCTCTATATTATCAATATTGTGTACCAGACCCTTCCTGCCTGCCAGGCATTTGACTTTCAGGGCATTATAATCCTGCAAGTCCAAATCAAGAAGATCCAATACTGTAAATTTCCCCATTAATAATCCCCTGAGGTTCCGAACGACCCCGGCTTATTGATTTTACATAAAAAAAAACAATCTCGCTACCTTTTTATTCAGCATTTTGCGATAAAAGAAAACAGGCTGCCCCCTTTCAGGAGCAGCCTGTATAAAATCAGTTAGACTATTCTCACCTTAATGAGTCTGTATTTTTTCTTTTTCTCTGGTTGATTTAATCTCAATCTTATCAAAACAAAGATCAATGGCTTTGTACAAATCCCGGTCCTCTACCTTCACATGGCTATTCTGACCCCAGCGGAAATGAACATCACTCGACACGATATAGTAACCCTTCATTTCCCGGGATAAAGTCAGATGCAGGTCCACAATCAACTCTTCTACATGTTTCAATCGGCGGAGTTTTTTATCGATATACTCCTTGGTTTTTTCAGTTACATCGTAATGAACGCCTTTGAGATCTACAGTCATAGAAGCCTCCTATAAATTTACCGCCTGAAAGAAGAATGGATGTCCAGTTCTTTTCTGTACTTAGCCACCGTCCTCCGGGCGATATTAATCCCCCGTTTACTTAGAAGATCAGAAATCTTCTGATCGGATAATTTTTTTCCATCTGTATTTTCCGCAAGGATTTCTTTAATTACCTCTTTTACGCCTTCCTTTGAAAATCTGGACCCGCTGGATCCTGCTCCTGAAATGGAATTAGTGAAGAAATACTTCAACTCATATATACCCCATTCGGTTTGAACGTATTTATTTGTGGTAATTCGTGATACCGTCGCTTCATGAACGCCGATTTCCCCGGCTACATCTTTCAATGTCAGGGGATTCAGGTATTTTGGTCCTTTCCTGAAAAAATCCCTCTGGAATTCCAGAATAGCCGTAGCCGTCTTAAGCAGAGTCTGATTCCTCTGATTGATACTATTGATAAACCAGCGGGCATCTCTGACTCGTCCATTCACAAATTGCTTCACTTTCTTGTCGTCAGCAACGCTACCCCCGTCCTGTATTTCTTCAAAAAAAGGATTAATCCTCATTACCGGAATTTCTTCATCATTCAGAATAATGACGAATTCGCCTTCCTTCTTCCTGATAATCAAATCCGGAATAACATAATTATATGAAGCATCAGAATAATCTCCCCCCGGATAAGGATTGAGGGATTGCAGGAAATTCAGCATTTCCTCCCAGTCATCCCGGGTAATTTTCATCTGCCTTATAATTTCATTATATTTCCCTTTCTCCAGCAATTCCATAAAATCTGTCAGTAATCGATCAATTTCCTCCGGCATATCATCCCTTAAATGAGATTGAACCAGCAGGGATTCCCGATGATCTACCACGCAGACGCCGATGGGATCAAACTCCTGGATGATATGAATCATATGTTCAAGGATATCCCTATCGTCCTGCTTTACAAGGGTTTCCGGATTTTCAAGATGGAACCCGTTGCTGTCCAGATTACGAATAAGAAGTTCTCCTATCTCCATTTCCTTTTCTGAAAGAACAGTAACGTGAAGCTGCCATAGAAGATGATCCTGAAGCGACTCTTTTCTATAGACAGCCCCTTCCAGAAACTTCCGCTTTGTATCTTCTCCACTTTCGGCCGTCCTCTGATAGCCGGGATCCGAAGTATTTTCGAAGGGATCGAAATCTTCATTCTTCCTAATTGGAATATCATCCAGAGAGAGTGTTTTATTGTCTTCTACCAGTTCGAGAGCAGGATTTTTTTCAACTTCTTCAGAGATTTTTAACTGAAGGTCCTGTATAGGTAGTGCCATCAGCTGTATGGATTGATACAGCTGAGGACTCATCTTTAGCCTTTGTTCCTGCGTCAGAACCGGTCTTTGTACCTGCAAAGTTTCCTCCTGACACTTAAAATTGTATCATCTTTCCAAGAATAAGCAATACTGACAATATTACATTGAAAACCCGTGACCCAGATAGATTGTCCGGGCCAGTTCGCTTTTTAACAGCTCTTCTTTCGAACCGCTGACAATAATTTCACCAAGGTTTGTAATATAGGATCTATGGGTAATTTCAAAGGTATCCCTGACATTATGGTCCGTAATCAGAATGCCGATGCCCCGTTCCGACAAGTGTTCAATAATCTTTTTGATCTCGTAAACAGCAATGGGATCAATCCCGGCAAACGGTTCGTCCAGAAGCAGAAAACGGGGATCCGTAGCCAGAGCACGGGCTATCTCCGTACGGCGCCGTTCGCCTCCTGACAGCGTAAAGGCTCTCTGCTTTCGCACCTTCTGCACTCCCAGATCCTCAATAAGATGTTCCATCTTATCAAGCTTTTCCTGCTTATGCATACTTTTTCTTGTTTCCAGGATAGCCCAGATATTTTCTTCCACTGTCAGTTTTCTGAAAACGGACGGTTCCTGGGGCAGATAGGAAATTCCCAGTCTGGAGCGCTGAAACATCGGTTCATGGGTAATCTCTTTTTCATCCAGCAGGATCCTGCCGGCCGTGGCCTTGATAAATCCGGCAATCATGTAAAAACAGGTAGTTTTTCCCGCCCCGTTCGGACCGAGAAGCCCTACGATTTCCCCCTGTTCCATGGAGAAACTCATTGTTTTAACGGCTGTCTTTTTTCCGTAGACTTTTTTTACACCATCAACGGTCAGTCGGGTTTTACTCATCTGTCATAACTCCCGTGTTTTCTGAACTGTCCTCTCCGTTCTCTTCAGGAGCATTTTTCTCTTTAGACTCATCAGTGTCCTCTTCTTCAGAAAGAAGGGAGCCCTGAACCTCGCCCTCCATTTTAATCTCATCAGTATCCAGATTGACAGTTATTCTGGACGCACGAAATACATCATCATTCCGGTACACCACAGGCAGGCCGGTCAGTTCCAGCAGATTCTCATCTCTGTAATAAACGGCGAATTCACTCCGGCAGGCCAGATCCTCCTTCAATATACGCACTCCGATCTGAAGGATAATCATTTTTTCCTCTTCCCGGTTCTCCATAAAGCCGCATTTAATGATCAGCTCATTTTTACGGTCCTCCATTATACTTGAGGCATTGATGCGTATAATTTTATTATCATTATCATAATGAAATACGGGCGCCGTAAGAAGAAAATCGTTTTCAAGATCCTCAACCGCTACATTCCCTTCGCAGATAAAGTAGTTGAAGTCTTTGCCGATAAGCTTTACCTTATCCGCCGCTATGACTTTACTCTCGGAGGAGATAAGGACATCCCCTTCCAATAGGGTAATCTCTTTGCCCTCA
Organism: Oceanispirochaeta sp.; assembly: GCA_963663385.2. Lineage (GTDB taxonomy): Bacteria > Spirochaetota > Spirochaetia > DSM-2461 > DSM-2461 > Oceanispirochaeta. The sequence goes on from CAXXXD010000001.1 coordinate 355,525, forward strand.
GCCATCACCGAACTCAGATAATTGCTGGAAAAAGAGTAGTTTTCTGCCGCTATAAAAACCGGCAGAAACAATAGAATAAGAATACTTTTATTCATGATCAGATCCTGATTCGATATTGCCTTCAACCCGGCTGGAAAAGCCTATGGTCTCAGTATAAAAATCTGCAGAAAACCCGGCACCCTTAAGAACAGTTCCACCATCCAGGGAGATGATTACAAGTCCGTCAATGGAACTGCTTAACTCACGGGTTTCGTCTTTCCAATCCAGATTCTCTGCTTCGATGGAAGCTTCATTCCGGATGGAACGTCCGGAGATTCCGCCTTTAATAGAAGCATCATTATTATCATTTATCAGAATATAATCTGCCACTCCATCGGTTATGATCTCGCGGTTTTCATCAAATTCAAGGAACTGTACCGAATAGAGTTCTGTTTCTTCTTTTTCACTCCAGAGATAGGCTTCCTGTGCTGTAAAGGAAGCTTTCGGATTCCCGTTTTTAACCTGAATCTGTTCTACATTGAATAAAACAGAAGAGGGAACAGATTCGGAAAGTTCATCACGAACGGATGTATCATACTCTAACTGGCAGGAGGCAATAATTATCAATGAGACAAGAAAAAAAACGGGTTTCTTCATTCTCCGGAAATTATCTTTTTATCTTAGACCTATGTCAATTGATGAAAACAAAATAATTAATAATCAATCCGGTCATATCGGGAGACCCGGGAAGGGATTTTTTTCAATAGTATTGACAGCTCGGTTTAGGTAGAATTAGACTCATTAAAAGGCAAAGGACGGTAATTATAGAATGTCAGACTTTCTGAATGAGTCGGATTTCCAGAAAATCAGAGATCTAATATACAACGAGAGCGGAATCCATTTCTCTGATTCCAACAGAACCATACTGGAAAGTCGTTTGAAAGAGAGATTGAAATTACTGGATTTGTCCAGCATTGGAGAATATTACAAACTGCTGACCGGTGATGACGGGGAGATGAAGGATTTTCTTGATTCGGTTACCACCAATTTGACCCGTTTTTTCAGAAATCAGGCTCACTACGATACTTTTATTAATTATGTCATTCCCGATCTGATACAAAGAAAACGGGAACTGGGACAAAAGAAAGTAACCATCTGGAGCGCCGGCTGTTCTACCGGTGAAGAGCCCTATACAAATGCCATGGTTCTGAAAGAGAACCTTCCACCGGATTTTAAAATAGAAATTGTAGCCTCCGATCTGAGTTTAAAGTCCCTGATGAAAGCCAAGGAGGGATTTTATCTCAACAACCGCGTCAGTGGGATTGAAGATAAGTACCTTAATAAGTATTTTATAAAAAAAGAAAATGGTTATCAGGTTAAACCTGAAATAGTAGATCTGATCCGTTTCGATTATCATAACCTGAAGTTCGGTGCTGCCCACAGGAATCTGGACGTCGTATTCTGCAGAAATGTCCTTATTTATTTTGATGAGGCTGCTCAGAAAAACGTAATTGATAATTTCTGGAATTCCATGTCTTCACACTCCTATCTTTTTATAGGTCATTCGGAATCCCTTTTTGGAATGGATACACAATTCAAGTTTATAAAAACGGATTGGGCATGCATCTATGGAAAAATATTAGATAAATAAAAAGAGGCCCCTGTGTCAGATAATAAAATATCAGTAATGGTCATAGATGACTCCGCTTTAATGAGAAATTTAATCTCCCGCTTGATCGAACGGGATTCCAACCTGGAGGTAGTCGGAACAGCCATGAACGGCCGTTTCGGTCTGACTAAACTCCCCCGCCTGAATCCGGATGTTATTGTTCTGGACCTGGAAATGCCGGAAATGAACGGGATCGAATTCCTGAAAGAACTGCAGAACCAGAATATTAAAATTCCTGTTGTCATTCTCTCATCCATAGCCACGAAGGGTGCCAGAATAACCATGGAAGCCCTGGCCCTGGGAGCCTCAGACTTCATAACAAAACCCAGGGGGGGAGAGTCGGATGAGCTGAACAATATCGGTAACCAGCTGGTGCAATTATTAACTGTATATGGAAACAACTATCGTAAGAAGAAAGGCAGTACCCCAATTTCTCCAATAAATACAACAAACAACAGGGACGATTATGAGGAAAAGCCCATCACAGCCTCTGCCAGAATGAATAATCAAAGCATACAGAACCCGGAATGGGAAAAAATCACACCCCGGAGAGGACCGGTTAAAACAGAGATTATCGCAATAGGGATCTCAACAGGGGGGCCGAATGCTCTGCGGAAAGTTTTTGCCATGCTGGATCCGAACCTGCAGCTTCCGATTGTTGTGGTACAGCATATGCCCGCAGGGTTCACAAAGGAATTTGCCGCCAGTCTGGACAGGATTTGTCCACTGGAGGTTAAGGAAGCGGAAGAGGGAGACATTGTAAAACCCGGCAGAATTCTGATTGCCCCGGGAGATGCTCATATCGAGATAGAGAAAAAAACTCTGGCATCCGTAATTCATTTGAATAATCAGGAACTGGTTAACGGTCATATGCCTTCGGCGGGTGTTCTTTTTAATTCAATAGCCAGAAGCTATGGAAACAGCGCCATGGCAGTAATAATGACAGGGATGGGAAAAGACGGAGCCCGGGAGATTGGAGAGATTTACAGGGAGGGCGGTATAACCATCGCCCAGGATCAGCAATCCTGTATTGTATATGGAATGCCCCGGGTTGCTGTAGAGCACAATTACATTCAGCATATCGTCCCGCTGGACGATATGGCTGAAAAAATCAGTTCTCTTCTGGTCTGTTAATCAGCCGCAGCCCTTACATGACTGACAGGCGCTGTTGCAGCTTTTCCATTTCCGGATTTCAGCTTTGCTGAGAATTCGTTCAATACTCGGCATCTCTCCCGGGCCGCGGAATTTCCGAATTAACGCATTGACGAGGAAGCCTCCTGCCAGTCCAATCGTTCCCATAAGATAGAGAAGCACTTCTTCCTGTATGACTTTGGCTGCAACTGTATACACCAGCAGAAAACAGAGCAGGGGAAAGATAAACATCATAAACGCTGCTTTCATGGCGCCTGCCGGATTAACCAGGATTTCTACCATATCCCCTTCCTGTACGTTCAGGACATGAGCATTTGATGCGGGAAAAGGTTTCTCCTTAACGCCCCAGAAAGAGCGAGAGGTCCGGGACTTCTCTGAACCGGGATTCGGGTATATTACATAAACCGCACCGTCCTCTTCGAGATGGTGCACTTTAACCGGCTGTTTCATCGGGTACCTCCAGACAGGGTATTCGCAGGCTCTCTATTGACACTGCTTTTCCTGAGTCATCCAGATCAATCAGAACACCCTGAAGCTCCAACTGATCCCATGTATCCTGAGATCTTTCCGGGATTTGCGTCATAAATTTCCTGAGCTCCAGCTCAGGCTCCAGACCTCCGATGGAATGGAGACTCCCGGTTCGGCCGGAATCCGTTATGATTGCGGTCCCTTTGGGCATGAGACCGCAATCAGCCGTTATGGCTTTTGTTCCGGAACCGACAACGGCACTGACCTTTCCATCTATCAAATGAAAAAGAGTCTGTTTTTCCGCTGTGGTCGTTGCGTGAAAATTCACGATAATATGATCGGTCTGCTCACGAACCTTTTTTACAATCTCGGGAAGATAGGAAAAAGGGTTGGAAAGGTGCACACGGTAATAACCGGACTGACCCAGAATATTGATTACACCTACCCGCTGATCTCCAACATTGAATACCCCCCAGCCTCTTCCGGGACTTCCGGGCGGGTAGTTTGCCGGACGCAGTAAAAATGATGCTTTTGTAATAAATCCGACCATATCTTTTTTATAGAAGACACATTCTCCGGATGTAATAACATCCAGTCCCAGCTTCTTCAGATAAAGGGCGTGATTTTTACCTATACCGAAACCGCCGGTAACACCGTTTCCATTGGCAATAACAAAATCAACCCCCTTTTCCTTTCGGATTTTCGGGAGCATTTTTTTAACAGTAAAGACACCTGCCTTACTGACAATCTCAGCAATAAAGAGAATTTTCATTACCCTAAAATACTAAAATAACTCATAAGAAACAATCATCCGAATCCGCAAACCCAATTGTTTTGATGTATTATCCGGCAATATTGCTGAAATATAACTGAAGTTCCTTCATAAATTGAGCTCCGGAATGTTCAGTAAAAAAGGAGGCTGCGATTCCCTGAAGTCTCAGTCTTTCATGATGTCATCGACGAGACCCATGAACCGCCTGCCGTATTCCACATAATTCTCGTATTTCACCTGTTCGGAAGAGCGACTGTCGTCATCGTGATAGACCAGAGCCATATGGGGTTCTATGGAGAATCCTCCGTCGTATCCTCTTTTAAGCAGATCGTCAACAATCTCCCGTACGCTGCCCTCTCCCTCTCCGGGGAAAGTCCATTCCGAATCATTGAATATTTTATCGGGCCTGAGTCCCACAAACCGGCCGTCTTTGATATGGACATAGGCGACAAACTCCCGTACATTGCAGTAGAAATCCCAGGCATTCTGCATGCGGTTGCCCCTTTCTTTACCGTAGTCAACGGAGTTGACCGGATTGCCCGTATCGAAAAGCAGCTTGAACCGGGGAGATTTCACATTATCCAGAAGCCTGAGCGTATGCTCCGGGGACATACCTCCGTAGTTGGCGCAGTTCTCGTGCATGTAGTCCACGCCGGCGTCCTCGCAGATCCTGACAATCCTGTTCATCTTGCCGAATAAGTTTTTCTCCAGCTCATCCGTATAGAGCGACGCGTCCCTCAAGCGGGTAAAACTCATCCCCCGTATCATGGTACAACCCAGCCGTTCCATCCGGGGCAGAGCCCTTTTCAGATCGTCGATGCTTTTCGCGAAGTCCTCTTCAGATCGCGGGTCACGGCTCCAGTTGGCAACGGTACTGCCGAAACAGTTGATAGAAATACCGCTGTCCTCCAGTTTGCCGGCAGCTTCATCGAAAGCAGCGTCACTCAGATCATGAATATTGACGCCGTCGATATTTCTCGACTCGATACAGTTCCAGCCCAGCTCCTTCGTTGCCCTGATCTGGGCATCAATTCCTTTTCCCGCCTCATCGGCAAATCCCGTGTAGTACATTATTTAACTCCCGTATGTCCTTTCATTCAAAAGGAGCGGCTGAAATTTTCTTCCGCCGTTTTTTCAACTTTTTTTCTGAATACCGACTTTGCAATCAGCTCCTCCAGCTTTGCCTCGAAGGCCTCTTCATCCACAGGGATTTCCACCATTTTTCCCTCAAAGCTGGAGAGCATAATGGCATTGTCCATGGCGATGGAGCCGATGCCCTCTGCAGCAGGCGCTATAAGCTCGGCTCTTCCGGCGATGGCGTCGCAGAAATTCTCAAGGATGATCCGATGCTCTCCCCCTCCGGCGTCAAAGGGTATATCAACGGTCCAGCACTCGGGCTTTTCAAAACCCTTTTCAGCGTTTTTAAGATGATTGAGAAGCGATTCCCTGTTCCGGAGAAAGGTCAGTCTGTCTCCTTCCCAGATCAGCCGACCCTGCTCTCCCGCAATTTCCAGACGGTTCGTCCCGGGAGCCTCTCCGGTCGATGTAATGAAATGCCCCACCATACCGTTATCGTATTCAAAGTAGGCCGTTACTTCGTCTTCCACTTCGATGTCATGGTATTTCCCCAGCGAGGCGAAGCCTCTGACTCGGTCGGGACAGCCGGCGAACCACTGAAACATATCGAGCTGATGGGGACACTGGTTCATGAGAACCCCGCCCCCCTCACCGGCCCAGGTGGCCCTCCAGCCTCCCGAATTATAGTAGGACTGAGTGCGGTACCAGTCGGTAATAATCCAGGTCATCCGGATCAGTTTCCCCAGTTCCCCCGCATCGATCAGTTCCTTGATTTTCCGGGCGGCCCCCCGGGTCCTCTGCTGGAACATGGCGGAGAAAACCAGGCCGGGGGTCTCTTTCCGGGCGGCCTCCCAGGCGGAAATCATCTTCCGGATATCCTTCACATGGACGCCGACCGGTTTCTCTGTCAGAACGTGGATCCCTCTGGCAAAGGCCTCTACAGCGATGGTCGTGTGGGCGTAGTGGGGGGTGGCGATGACGATGCCGTCAATCCCGCCGGCGCCGAACAGATCTTCGGTCGAGTTATATCCCCTGCAGCCGTATAAGGCGGCAGCGGCGTCGGTCTTTTCCGCAGCAATATCGCAGACAGCAGCCAGCTCGGCGGTATCCATAGAAGTGATATCCCGGCAATGGCAGGTTCCCATATTTCCCAGGCCGATAACGGCCAGTCTGATTTTATCCATTTATCTCTCCTATAAAAAGTCAATCATAAGCCTATTAACAAGCTTACAATTGAACCGGATTACCCAGTTTTTACGGCATTGAATGCAGCCGCCTGCATCTTCAAGTACTTATCATCCGGAACCATCTTCAACGGATCAAAGGGTTCACGGGTTTTCAATATGGAGTACACTACCGTACTCATCTTTCTTGCAGAGGCGATAATACTCGTGCCGCTGCCCTTGTTCTTCTTCATCGCTCTGTACTTCGTCATGATACGGTAATTGCCAGTCGTTTTCCGAGTTCTAACCATTCCCATAACACACTGAACAAATGCCGTTCTCAGTTCTACAGCCCCTCTCTTTGTTATATGCCCATGATGAATCGTCTCATTGGAGTTCTGCACCCATGGTACAAGACCGGCATAAGCCGAATACTTCTTGGCACTGGCGTACCGCTTGATATCATCCGTATAGGCCCTAATAGTCGATGCCGTTATCAATCCGACTCCCGGGATCGTCTGCAATAACTGTACATCCTCATCTTCCTTTACAAGTTCCAGCAGGACTTTCTCTAACTGCTTGACCTGGTTCGAAACCTGATCTATCGTAGAAAGCAGCGGTTCTATCGCTTTGGCAGCGCTTCCGAAACTCCTATGGTCCACGAGACCGATGAGGATGCGCTGCCTTTCTTTTTTACTCTGCAGCGCAGCTCTTTTTGTTTCAATTCCATACCCTAGAAGCAGTCCGTGAACCTGATTCTTCAAAGATACGACTGATTTAACAAGGATAGTTCTGGATTTAAGAACTCTACGGATATCCTCACTCTCCTGAGAACAAAGCTGTGATTCGGGAAGCATATCTTTTTCCAAGAACTCTGCTAGAGTTCTGGCATCATGCTTATCCGTCTTTTTCACTGATTCATTTACAACTTTGAATTTCAGTGTATTCACAACCACCACCTCAATCCCTGCTAGCAATAGCTTGTTACGGAAGAACCGGGCATTTCCTGTTGATTCCACTGCAGCCCTAACATCAAGGCCCTCTTCTGTATAGGACACTGCTTTCTCAAGAAATGCTCTGTAACCGTCCTCAGAGGTCGGATACATTCCTGATTCACAAATGCTTCTATCATCACTCAGGAAACAGACTGTTAACTGGGATTTGTGCAGATCCACTCCGATACTCATCTTCATACCTTCGCTCCTATTGCCTAAAACAGCGCCTGTACGGTGAATTGATTCCATTCTCCTATCCGGTCTCGAAGACCATTGAATGTTTCGGTCACGGCTCTTCATTCTCCTGTACGGTCTCGGAGACCAGTAAAAATGGCGAACAGTAACCTGGCTGTTCTAAACGATGTTTAGAACATTGTATCAATCCACAAGCCTATGAAGACTTTTTATCATTCCTCCTGTATATTCCAGTATTCGCGGTTCCACCCATGTTTCGAGAGGAATGGCAATCGGGCAGTTTTGAAAATGAGACTGGTAGAGAGCCAGTACGGTTTCCGTTGTCTCAGCCAGATCCGCCAGGCTCACGACAGGCTCATAGATCTCTCCCTTTTCCCTCATTTCCATAGCGGTTAAAATATCTCTGTAGTTCTCTCTGTGAAGCGCCCCGTAACAGGATTTTCCCGGGGCTTCAGACGTTCCGTTATCTGTAAAGGGTTCCAGCCTTTCAGTCAGTTCGGGATCTGTGCAGCTGAATCCACTGCTCCCGGTCAGAGTCAGAATCCCCCGGTCAAACCGCAGGGTCAGCCGCGGATCCCACGGAGTAGTAAGGTCATTCTCGAAATGCAGACTTATCTTCTGCGATTTCACAATGTCCCGGGGATAGCAAAGTTCTCCCGATCCTTTATCTTCCACTTCGATGGATGCGATTTTCTCTCTGTACAAGCGGTATTCCGCCGATTCCGGCCGGCCGATCAGATAGTGAAGGAGGTCCAGTGTATGAATCCCCTGATTGATGAGAGTCCCGCCCCCCTCCTCAAGCCATGTTCCCCTCCAGGAATCGCTTTCATAATAGGCGGGAGGTCTGGTACACAGGAATGTGATATCTCCCCCCAGAGTCTGTCCCAGAGTATTTTCCCGGATAAGATTTCTCACTTCTCCGATCAGAGGGGAGAAGCGGTGCTGAAAGATCCCGAAAGAAAAGATTCCCCGTTCTTCCGCATTCAAGGCGGCAGTTTTCATACGGGCAAGCTGCTCCAGCGAGACAGCAAGGGGTTTTTCGCATATAACATGTTTGCCCGCTTCCAGGGCGTCAACCAGCGCCTGTTCATGAAGGTGGTGAGGAAGACAGAGCGCCACGGCCTGAATATCGGCAGAACACAGCATTTCCTTCCAGTCACTGTAAAGCCGACAGTTCCGACGGGAATCTAGTTTTGACAGTTTTTCCGGGTCTGTATCGCACAATGCCGACAACAAGGCCCGACCGTCATTCTCTATAGCCCAGGCATGGCTTTCCGCAATACTGCCGCATCCGATAATACCGATCTTCAGTTTCTTCATATCCCTACCATAATTCCGGTTCCAGCATTTATGAATGACTGTATTCTGAAGAAACATGGACTTTTTCTGACTATTTACTATAATCTAGGAGTATTATGAGAGACAGAGAACCTTTTTTTAAAACCATTCCCTACCGAAACAGCATTCTCGATATAGATACGGATCCCTATCCCCAGGTTCAGGGGGCCGAGTGGTCCATTGAGAACAGGACCATGAACGATTACGACCTTTTCATCTGCCAAGAGGGGAGCGCCCGCTTTGCCATCGGATCAGCGACCTATGACCTCAGGCCCGGAATGGCACTTCTGGTTCCGCCGAACCAGCTGATCAACGCTCGTCGAACCAGCGACAAGCCTTTGAAGATGATCGCCCAGCACTTTATGCTCTACCTCTTCAACAGAACGGATTTTTTCAGCCTTATACAATACTGCCCCTGTGTTTCTCTGCCTAACTGGAATTTTCTCTCCTCAATCTGTCTGGAGATCTGGAAAATCAGATCGTCCGCAGGCGAAAAATGGACTCCTTACGATACAAGCTCCCTTTTCAGGATTCTTCTGGACGCCTATATAGACGAAGCATACGAAGGAGAGGATTTCCGGGAGGAACGGAAGAGTTCCCTGGTTCTCAGGATGATCGGAGCGATCGAACAGGATTACAGGAATCCTCTGCTGCTGGAAAAGCTCATGGACCGTTCGGCCTTCGGTTACAGCCATACGGCCAACACCTTCAAAGAGTATACGGGTCTCTCACTGAAGGCTTACATAATAGAAAGACGAATCGGCGCAGCAAAAGAGGCGCTTCTGAAGGGGGGCAGCGTACGGGAGAGCGCGGAAGCCGCGGGATACGAAGATGAGTTCTATTTTTCGCGCATCTTCAAAAAATACACGGGAACCTCTCCCCGGGATTTCAGAAAGAGGATCTAACACTGTCGAAAGGGATTCTCCTGTTCTGTCGGTTGAACCGCCTGACCATCAGGTTAAACTCCTTCCGAGACTCTGATTACACAGACTTCTCAGAAAGTACGATAGCCGAAGTAAATAGACAGCATTATTTTAATTGTCATAAAAATACTACAAATGTCAGAAATTAATAATTGATAAACTATAAAATCGAAAACGATAATGATTAATAAAGTAATCCATTTGCATATTACGACTTTTTCCACTTCATAAGAAACTTGTGATACCGGAGATACCGACAGAAGTGATTTCTGTTAACCTTATATAGAGAGAAATATCTGCTTATTCAATAATTAGGTTATAATCAGAATTTCATCGAAGGAGTGCTTCTGTGGTATTATACATCACACGACAACGTGATAGGAGAAATATTCCTGCCAGGCTGACTTTTGAATCTAAAGATGTTTATGTGTCTCCAGCAGATTTTATATGGTACTCTTTTCTCCCATGAAGATTTTCAGCCGTCAATCCAGGAGTAACAGGAACTACCCCTATTATTACAAAATCCTTTTCAGCATACTGCTCTTATCATTGATCCCTTCTACGATAATGACACTCTATTATTCGCAGAGTTCTCTGTCTCTCATTCGGGAGAAGGCAAAAGAAACAAACCTGCTATATCTCAGACTGATGAGTAACTCTCTGGAAATCGTCATTGAAAACATACTTGATTTTTCCAATTTACTAGCCATAGACAATGTTTTCAGTGATTATGTACGGATCGCCGATAAAAAATACTTTGAACAATTCAGCGAAGTATCCCAATACTATTCCGAACAGGATTTCAAAAGGTTTTATGAATACCTGAACATTCGTGGTGAGATATACGATACATTGGAAACCATGACTTTATCCAATGAGTTTATTGATTCCATATACTTTCTGGATTCATCCAGAGATATGGTCTTTCGAAACGGAAGGTTACCCGAACCATTTAAATCCTTTCCCGACAAAGCCTGGAAAAGAGTCCTTGACAATAATGAACTGCTCCCCCATATCATGTCGATTCGCAGAGTGGAAGGGGAAGATAAAAACAGCAAAAACATTATTTCCATCATTTCCGAAAATATAGAAGAGGAGATCCCCTTTATTATTAACCTTGATGCGGAAGTCCTCTACCGGGCTATTATCAGCAGCGTCGACTGGGATCCCGATAATATCTTTTTTATCCTTTCGAAATCCGGAGAACCACTCCTCTATTCATCAAAGGATCGTCATGTTATCAGTAAGATTTCCATTCTTTCCGAAAATAAATATCTTACCGATTCTGATTTTCTGACCATCGGAAACAGACAGTATATGATCAACAGTCTCAAGATAGAGCCTCTGGGATGGACTGTTTATTCCGCATCTGATGTTGATAAATTCAAGAAGGCCGTACACCCGCTTCGAGTAAAAGTATTCGCGTTAGCAATGCTCTTTTTTCCTTTATCATTGCTTCTTGCCTACTATCTGGGACAGAAATTGTACCGTCCTATAAGAAAACTCTCCGGTTACGTGCAGGCATATTATACAGATCCGGAGACAGAGGAAACAACGGATCATGGGGATTTAAGTATAATATGGCGATCGCTTAAAACATCCAGACAAAGAGAGATGAAGCTTGAAGAGAAGTTCAGGGAAAGCCTTCCATCCTATCGCAATGATTTTTTAAAACGATTACTGCTTGATCACAATTATCATATTGATGAAATCCTTGAGCGATTAAAGTATATCTCTTCACCTCTTAAGGCAGAAAATCTGGCCATTATAATAATCCGACCCGATGATTCCCATAACAGTTCATTGTCAATTTCGGAAAAAATGGTTTTCGGTCTGAAGATCGAGCAGATTGTTTCAGAAGATTTTTTTACCGCTTTTCCCGGAGAGTTCCTATCCATGTCTTCATCTGAATACTGTGTAATCTTCAATTCTCCTCAAACCGGTTTAAATTCTGTAGTTTCTGAAATTGATGCCCTGATGGATTCTCTGAAAAATCGATTATCTATGGAGTTTACTTTCGGAATCGGTTCTCCGGCAAGAAGCATATTTGACCTGAATATGACCTATACCGAGGCCTTGGATGCCATCAGACTCAGATCTATAGCCGATACAGGCCATGCTATCTTTTATGAAGACATGAAAATCGGCGATATTCAATCTAACGTATATGATCCGACAAACAAAACGTCCCTATTGAAAGATAGCATTAAAATGGGAAATATCGACGAATCCGTACGTGTTATAAATGAAATCGATAGTGATTTACGACTATTAAAAGATTCCCTGAGCTTCAGGAAAGCAAAACAGATATACATAACGATTCTGAATGAACTCTTATATACTCTGAATGATCTGGGGTTGGAATCAGAAAGTGTATTGAATAGCACAAGTCCTTTTGAAGAACTGTTTGCCCTTAGTACGATAAAGGATATTAATACCTGGATGATTGAGCTGGTTACAGATCTGGCAACACAGATAGGGAATCTTTCCAGAGAGAAAAAAAACAGAAAAATTGAAGCGGTACTCTCGGTTGTAGAAAATGAATGCGGTCAGGATATCAATTTGAATATAATTGCAGACAGGATTAATTTAAACCCGTCATATGTAAGCCGATTGTTCAAGGAGCATATGAACAAGTCCTTTATTGATTATCTGACTGATGTAAGAATGGATAAAGCTATGGTCCTCTTGAAGGAAACAGACTTGAAAATCAGTGAGATCGGTACAGAAGTCGGTTATTTCAACAGCAATTATTTTATTCGGATATTCAAAAAGAAAACGGGCCGAACACCCGGAGAGTATAGGCAGCTGTTTCAATAGCACTATTCCCGGAATAATAGAACTTTTTCAACTTTAAGAAACTGTATCTGAAAAGTCAAATTATCATCAGATACCAAATCTCCCCGGAGGTGTAATGTGATTTATCAAACATTTTCAAAAGGAGAAAAAATGAAAAGAGTACTGATTCTATTCACAGCCTTTCTGCTTTCAACCAATGTCTACTCTTCCGGTTCTCAGGAGACCGGAGAGGAACAAGTCACACCAAAAATCGTTATCTACAATAATAACGGTGTTATCAGCGGTGCAGGCGGAGAGACCGCCAGCTCTCCGGAAATTCTGGAAAAAATGAAAGCCTGGGTTCTCACGGAAACCGGTATAGAGGTAGAAGTTATCGCTCCTGTTGTGGGACAGGAATCACAGAAACTGAACCTGCTCCTCGCCTCCGGAGCGCAGGTTGATGCATTCTGGGGTAACTGGCCGGATTTTGCCTCAAGGAACATGATTCTTCCATTGAACGATTTATTAAAGGATCACGGTTCAGCCATTCTGGGAGCATGGCCAGAAGAGTCTTTTAATGCCATGTCCGACCCCAAGGGGACATTGTGGGGGATTCCCAGATCGACACCCTTTATGGGAAATCCTCTTTTTGTGCGAGCCGACTGGGCTGAAAAATTTGGAATGGGCATTCCGGAAACAATAGAAGAACTGGATGCTTATTTTGCTGCTGTCAAGAAAAATGAACCAAACGCAATTCCTCTTCTGGCGGAAATGAAAGGGAAACATGGTTCCAGTGGTATATTCCAGACATTCCTTGGCGCCTTTACTGAGTATGGAGCCAGTAACTGGCTGGATAACGATGGGAAGATTAAACCTCAGGAATTACAACCGGGATATAGGGAATTCATAGTAAAAATGAATGAGTGGTACAAAGCCGGATATATTTATCCGGAATTTGCCTCTCTAAACCGTAATATTATCAGGGATTTGATCAAATCCGGTAAAGTTGCAGCCAATGCCACATGGTACTCCAATGTAACGGTACCCTACGCAACAACTGAAGCTAATAACCCGGGAATCGATATGCAATTCCCCGAAGGCGGTCTTGTCGGACCTTCCGGAAAAGCGGAAACAATTAAACCCGCCGGAGTTGAAGGCATGCTTATTTCCGCAAGATGCGAGAATCCGGAAGCGGTTATTCAAGTAATGGATTTTTTCTATTCTGATCCTGCCAATCATCAGGTTGCTTACATGGGCCCCGAAAACGGATTGTGGAAATGGACTGATAAAGAGAATCTTCAGTTTGAAATTCTTAAAGAAAGAACAGGATACCTTGGAGATTATGCCTTTGCAATGGGACTTCCCATGGAACGTGCCGTATCAACAGACAGCCCCCAGATGGCAAAACACTTTGGATACCTTGGAGTGGGAACTGTCGGATCGGGAATCACTCCTGACGGACTGGATTACTCAAGAGGCAAAATGCCTGTTGATGCGGGAGTTGTATACGACCCCCAGATCATAGAAAAAGAGATCCCCGGTTATACCGATCTGCAGCGAATGAGAGAGGAAGAAGTCATCAAATTCATTATGGGCGCAAGACCTATCGGAGAATGGGACTCTTTTATCGACGAGCTGTATTCCATCGGATTGAATGACTGGATTGATGCTCATACAGAAATGTACAAATCTCAGAAATAATATTTAGAACTATATTCTATTATCTGCTGTCCCGGATTCCCGGGGCAGCTCTTTCCTGGAGTAAAAATGTCCACAATCGCAGGGAAAAAAACCCCTAAATTTTTATACCTCTTACAGAAAACTCGCAAAGACAGGTTCCTTTATCTGCTTATGCTGCCCGGGCTGCTGTATTTTCTGTTTTTTCGCTATCTCCCTCTGATGGGAACTCTGGTTGCATTCAAAGATGTCGCCCCTTTTGACAGTGCGGCTACCATCATTACCTCGAAATGGGTGGGGTTGAAACACTTTAAAGCCTTCATTTCTTCTCACTATTTCTGGAATATTATGAAGAATACTTTCGCTCTTGCCGGATTGAGAATGATATTTGAATTCTTCTGCCCCGTTATTCTGGCACTGCTGATTAATGAAGTTCGGAATAAATATCTGAAAAAAACCATTCAGACCATATCTTATATGCCTTATTTTATCTCCAACATTGTTCTGGCTGGAATTGTTTTTCAGCTGTTAACGATGAACAATGGAATTATCCCAGCTCTCGTCGAGAGCCTGGGGGGTAACTCGATCTATTATCTGGGAGATTCCCGTTACTTCAGAACAGTTCTTGTTTCGGCTATAGTCTGGCGAAATATCGGCTGGGGTACCATTGTTTATCTGGCGGCCTTGTCCGGTATTGATCCCCAGCTCTATGAAGCTGCCAGAATTGACGGGGCCAACCGGTTTAAACAGACTCTCTACATAACTCTTCCCGGAATCTCATTTGCCATTGCCATCATGTTCATTCTCAGAATCAGCGTCATTCTCAATCAGGGGTGGGAGGAAACCCTTCTTCTCTATAATCCCGGTGTGTACAGCGTGGCGGATATCATTGATACCTATGTCTGGAGGATGGGACTGGAACAGATGCGGTATTCCTTTGCGACAGCCGTTGGATTTTTTAAATCGATTCTGGCTTTGCTTCTTGTCGTCATTTCCAATGCAACCGCCAGAAAATGCGGTCAGCAAAGCATGTATAAATAAGGATGAAACATGACTGAAAATTTCGAATCAAAAGGAGAAAAGGCATTTCGCTTTGCCAATGCCGTATTTCTCCTTATTATTACAGCATTCTTTTTATTGCCCTTTCTGATTACTCTGGCCGGATCTTTTATATCGGAGAGTGAATTCCTCAAGCGGGATGGGTTAATTCTGATTCCCAAGAACCCTGATATTTCCGCCTATCAAATGCTTCTGACCGAAGGAAGCGCTGTCTTTACAGCCTTTAGAATAACCCTCTTCAGAACTATTATCGGAGGGTTCTTTCAGATAATGACAACGGCGGCCCTGGCGTATGGATTATCAAAAAGAAACCTGACGGGGAGGAAATTCCTGATTTCAGCTCTTATGATCTGTCTGGTTTTTCCGGTTCAGATTATCCCCCAGTACCTTGTTGTAAAAAACTTCGGCCTCATTGATTCTGTATGGTCTCTGGTTTTTCCCTGGCTGATCAATACACAATATGTTTTTATCATGATGGCTTTCTTCCAGCAGATTCCCGAGTCCCTGGAAGAAGCTGCGGTTATAGACGGATGCAGCCATCTGACAATATTCATTAAGATTATACTGCCCCTCAGTCTGGCCTCGATTGCAACAATTGGCCTCTTCTACGCGGTCTGGCAGTGGAACTCCTGGTATGATGCGGCTATGTTTATCAATGATTCGGAAAAATTTCCCGTACAGAATTTACTGAGGACAATACTGGTTTCGTCAACGATGGATTCCGTACTGACGGAAAACAATACCAATCCGCCCCCCTCTGAGAGCATCAAGGGGGCAATCATTGTTATTACCTCTCTCCCCATACTCTGTGTGTACCCTTTTGTCCAGAAATACTTTGTCAAAGGGTTTATGGTCGGTTCGGTAAAGGGATAGATATAATTATTATGACGATCTTTTCGGAGATCGTTTTTTAAACATCATTCAATCCGTTCAAGATAATCCAGAAGCTCCTCCTGGGAGTCCAACACTTTATCCATAGGAGAACTGAGCATGGGATTCAACCTGGAATCAAGGAATGAAGCCCGCATGTCAGAATGCAGTCCTATTATATGAATGTTCTTCTCCTTCAGGAATTTATACGTATAGGCCATACCGAGAGCGACACTGGCGCCCTCATCGGGAACCCGCCCATCCAGAACAAACAGAAAAATATCCGTTTTAAAAATTCTGTCCCTGTCCATCAGGAAGATTTTTCTGTTTTTATCACTGATGTCCTGATTTTTCTGCAAGGGAGAATCCTCGATGATTCCATCCCTTTGAGGAAGAAAAACCTCATATCCGAGGGCTTCAATTTTTTGTGCCAGTTTTGCATTGAAGTTTCTTTCAGATTCACTGAATAGAGGGGCTGCGAAGTATAGTTTCATGAAAACTCCTTTGGAACTACCGCTTTCCATCCTGTGTTTTTTTCTCATCTCTCTTATTAGATAATTCTTAAGAGAAATCATCCGAACCCACAGTTCTGAATTATTCTAACTTATAATCCGGCAATATTGACAAAATAAAAAGGGCTACCTATACTAAGTCCACGTCTGCCTGGATGGTGAAATTGGTAGACACGCTAGTTTCAGGGACTAGTGCTCGCAAGGGCGTGGAGGTTCGAGTCCTCTTCCAGGCATAAAAAGACCCGGTTACCGAAAGGTGACCGGGTCTTTTTTTGTTTCAATGATAAAGGTCTCGATTGATTATCATCAAACCTCCAAAACCAGGCACATAGTCGTTTTAGCCGGAAATCCTCCGTTCACCCTGTAGGAGTTCTTCCCCAGCCCTTCCAGCAGGAGGGACTCGGCCTCGCCGTTTATTCTGGAAATACGGGATGCTTTCTCTGTATGAAACGGCAGACTCAAATCAACGGATTCATAATCGTCGGAGCCGAAGTTGGACAGCAGCATAATCTGTCTGCCTCCCCGGTCAAAGTGGTTAACTGTAGTATAAGGCAGGTTTTTAACCATTACCGGAAACCGGTCCATTGATTCCAGAAGCAGGGATTGGAGAATCTCCTGCCTAACCGGATGAAGGAATGATAGATAGTCTTCCCGGAATCTCCCGAAGGGGAAAATTATAAGGTTATTATACCTGACGACTCCCTGACCGACAGGCTCTCCCTGGGGGGAGTGAAGCTTCGTTAAAGCCTTGACATCCGTATTATAGGTAATATCCAGCCAGTCTCCGGACTCAAGAGTCTCCGACAGACCCTGAACGGACATCCGTGCCTCGGGTAATCCGTGATAAACCTGTCCATTACAGACCTGTTCAAAGCTATGGTATCCCGAATTCAGGCAGTGCCATTCGATGGATTCAATGGGCAGCAGATGCCCCAGATCCATATCAATAAGGGTTGCAACAGCCTCGCCATCCAGCATTGCACGGTTGCTCTCAAGGAGGAAACGAACCTGCTGCTCAGTGAGATTACGGAAATACTGACCGCTGACAGCAATTGTTACACCGGTGATGGAGGGATCGGTACAGTAACAGTTGGCGATGCCGAAAGCTGATAAGTATTCGGCCCAGAAGGTTTCCCGGGGACGAAGCGCATCGGGGGACTGGCCGCCGGAGGTTTTGAGGGTGTAGGATGACCGGGGATCGACCATAACCCTGACACCCTCTTCGTCACATCGCGCCAACTCCAGACGGTTAACACCGTCGAGATAGGGGCGGATTCGCTTAAGGTATGTCTCGTTTTTCTGCTCAAAAGCGATTCCGTTCCCGATCATATCGGAGATATTGATGCTGATCCCTTCGCTGCACAGAGCCAGAGATGCCTCAATCTGGAAGGAAGCGAAACGGTGGGATTTGGAAAATGTCGTATGGGGAAAGTTATCCAGCTCCGGCCATAGCTCGGTCTGACCGGGAAGGAAGGCGGCGGTGAGGCGGGAGTATCGCTGAAACTCCAGACAGTATTGCGACCCGGCGACCTCCCGGTACGCGGGCAGATGGGGGCGGTTCAAATATCGGTGAGTCCCGGACAGGTTTGACAGAACCCGATCCCAATCCCGGCCTTCAACGCAGTGGGCCTGGGGAGCGCTGCTCATAAGGCCGATCCGGCTTTCCGGAGCAACAGAACGCACCGCATGGCCGATTTTCCGGCCGAAATCAGCCATTGTACAGCCCATCACATCGAGCCAGATCTTGCGGGAGGGATGGACCTCGCCGGGCTGCAGCATTTCCCGGATAAAGTCCTCTCTGGTTAAATCCCGTCCCGCCTCTTTGGAGAAAAGGTTCATATGTTTGTCGCAGAAGCACCCGCCCCATTCCAGGGGAGCATGATTATGGAGGCGGAAATCATCCTCCACCCAGATGGTATCGAATCCCATTTCGGCGTAACGGGCATAGATTTTAGTCAGGTAGTCGGTAAAGTTTTCACACAGGGGACAGGCCACCGCATCCGCATCCCGGCCCTTATAGTCCCGCATGGTTGTAAAGGCCTGACCGGGTTTGAGCTTTCTTCCCCGATCGGTATGCAGGGTGGTTGTCCATGGATTCAATGAGAAGGAAATCCCCTCCCCCTTCAGCCGCTCCCTGAAGGATGCCAGCATTTTCAGCCATGGTTCGGTCTCTTCAAACGTCAGATGCCCCTGATTCACCTCTTCCATGTTCATATGAAACTGAATATCGTTTATTCCTGCCTCCCGGCAGAATGCTAAAACTTCTTCAAACTTTTCCTGGCTGCGAAAGCCAGGACAGACACCTATCCGCAGACTGTAAACAAATTTTTTCATCAATTACCCCTTTATTCCGCCCAGAGTGATTCCCGAAGTCAGTTTCTTCTGAACAAAGCCGTAGAAGATCATCGTCGGAAGCATTACAATCACAAGACCCGCAAACATAGCCCCCCAGTCGGTGGCATATTTCTGAATCTCCATCAGGTTTTTCAGCCCGACCGACAAGGTTCTTTTGCCCGGAGTGGTTAACAGAGTCAACGCCAGCATGTACTCATTCCAGAAAGTCATAAACCCGAAGAGGCTGACAGTAACCAGCCCGGGCCGCGCCATGGGAACGATGATTCTGTAGAGAATCAACATATGACCGCAGCCGTCGATACTGGCCGCATCTTCATAATCTTTTGGAATACCCTTCATAAACCCGGAGAGTAAGTAGACATTGAAGGGTATGGCCGTAGCGGCATAAACGAGGCAGAGCATGAGCCTGTTGTCCAGGGTGTTCAGGTTCTTCATCAGTATGAACAGGGGAACCACAATGTAGTTGGCATTGATGAACAGCCCCGCCAGGATCAGGAGATTGATCACTCTGGAACCGAAAAAGCGTTGCCGCCCCAGAGCATAAGAGGCGGGTATCACCAGAAAGAGCAGAATCGCCAGTGAAAGCAGGGTCACTCCGATGGAGTTAATGAAGTACAGTCCCATATGGGCCTTCTGAACCGCATTGATGTAGTTCACAAACTGGGGTTCCGCCGGGAGAATCCAGGGGGACTGAAGGAATTCCGCACTTGTCTTGAAGGATGTGACGATGGCCCAGAGAATTGGCCCCGCCACCACAGTACTGATTACCAGCATAACAACTCGCAGCAGGTTCTCTTTGAATATGCGATTCAATTTTCCTGTATTCATATCAGTTCTCCTTTTTACCGGTCAGAATGTTGACAATAACAGCCAGTACCAGGGAGAAGAGAAAAATAAAGACAGCCACAGCCATGGAGTACCCGAAGTTTGCATTGGTAAATGCCTGCCGGTACATGTAGGAGAGAAGCACCTCACTGCTGTAGTTCTGGCTTGTATTGGTCATTACGCTGACCACCAGAAAACTCGTAGACAGGGTGGAGGCGATGAAAAAGACAAGGGTTACCCGGATGATCTCCCATGTCAGGGGAACCGTAATGGCAAAGAACTGTCTGAGCTTTGAGGCTCCGGCTATATCGGCTGCCTCGTAGACATCCTTTGGAATAGTATCCATCCCGGCAATATACATAACCATGTAGTAACCGAAAGCCTGCCAGATCATGGCCGCCGCAATGGCCCATAGCACAGTTTCGGACTCGCCCAGCCAGGCCCGGCACCAGGAATCCAGCCCCGCAGCCTTAAGCAGATTATTCAGAATACCCGTATTGGGGGCAAAGATATTCTTGAAGAGGGTGCCGATTACAACAAATGACAGCACATTGGGAAAAAAGAAAAGGGTTCTGTATAAACTTCGCTCCTTCAGTTTCGTCTTGCTCAATGTATAGGCAAGAAAGAGCGCCAGAACCATTGTGATACCGGTTACGACCACCATGAGAAAAATGGTATTGCGAAAGGCCAGCCAGAAAACCTGATCCTCCATCAGCCTCACAAAGTTCTCAATCCCTGCAAATCGTTTATGGGGAGACAGACCGCTCCAGTGGAATACGGAATTTCCAAAAACATTAAGGGTCGGGTATATCATAAAGATGAGATACAGAATCAGGGAGGGCAGAATGCAGTAGGCCAGGAATCCCCGGCGGCGCCACTCACCCCGGGTCCGGGTGTTGAATAGACTATTCAGAGTTTTCACGATAATACAACCTTTGGGATATGAAAGGGACAGGATGAAAGATCCCTGCCCCTTTTAAGATAGGATAGGTTTATTTGACCAGGTGATCCTTAACCTGGGCACTCACTTCTTCGGTGTGGGCTATCCATTGTTCAACAGAGATTCTGCCGGACATAATGCCGCCGAGCTGATTGAAGAACTCATCCCGGGGAACCAGTGACGTATCAACAACCACGCCGAAGGGCTGTCCCAGCAGAGGCTGATACCCCTTGGTGAAGATCTGATAGGATTCGTAAGTAGCCGGAGAGACAGAGTTTTTCAGATACTCTACAGCACCTTTAATCGGGGGAACCCCTTTGGCCAGTTCGGCATTGAGCTTGATCGCCTCATCGGTGTACTGAAAGGCCAGGAATTTTTTAGCCATGTCTATGTTTTTAGCCGCCGCAGGGATGTAGATCTCTTCCAGAGAGGAGTATACGTACTTGTCATCCCGGGCATTCATAACAGGGGGAGCACAGAATCCGAATTCAAATCCATCTTCCCGGGGGGCGTCAGCCATTTCCCCTTCCACCCAGGCGCCGTTGGGATGAAGCAGGGCGTTACCCAACAGCCACTGGCTCTGGGCCTGCGTGTGGTCCAGGGCAACGGTGCCTTCCATCAGGTAACCATCTGTCCCTATGCGGGCGATATTTTCCAGGACCTTCTGAATGTCATCATTTGTCCAGGCACCGGCTTCATAATCGGCACAGGCGGTAAAGCCGGCGGGTCCGGTGGCAGCAGCGATGGCAGGATAAATCAGACTCTCGTTATAGGAAGGATAGATCCCCTGATAAGTGTAGAGAGAACGGCCCAGCTGTATGGCTTTTTCTCCGAGGAGAAAAAAGTCATCCCAGGTTACAGGAGGTGTCAGATTATTCTCATCGAAGAAGTTCCTGTTGTACCAGAGTCCCATGGCTGAGTAGTACATGGGAGCCAGATAAACCCGACCGTCTCCATAAGGCTGGCAGGCAGGGTTATTGATGAATCCGGGGAGGAACCGGTCACTGATGGATTCGATAACATCACTGATATCCGTTAAGGCCCGGTCTTTGATCAGAGCCTGGGCGACACCGGAACTGTTGCTGGTTGCCATGTAGATAAAATCCGGGGGATTGCCCGCCAGGATGTTGGGTCGGATAATATCTCCGATTTCAGGATTGGCGGTGACATTAACGGTTACACCGGGATTTGCCTTTTCGAAAGCCTCCGCAACGGCATCCCAATAGGCCCGTCCATAGCCCCCTTCAAATACAGCGATTTCCAGAACCGTCCCTTCGGACTGTCCGTCCCGCTCTTCCTGGGTTCCGCCGGCGAACAGCATGGAGGCTGCCATGACGAAGGACAACAACAAGGTTAATCTTTTCATTTCTACTTTTCTCCTTTTTTTGTTTCCGTTGCACGGATTACCAGTATTATCCGGGCCATCCTGTTATTTGAAAATCAACAAATCGAAGGAATCCCTTCACATTTTCGGCAATTAATGCTCCTGCTTACACTATTCATCCTATTTCTTATCCTATCCTGTCCAGAGGGAAATTATTACCCGGGAATGGTGATTATACCCCTTGCGCCGCCCGATGAAGGATGTATACTGACGGGTATTATTCCGTTTTTCCTGCAGGGACAGATGATGAAACCGAAGATTCGCCGCTATATCCGCAGAATACCCATCTCAAAAAGAGTTGTGCTCCTGGTATTTCTGGGCAGTATCGTTCCTATTATCCTGGCTAATCTATTTGCCTATTCCCAATCCCGCTCTGCCGTTGTGAATACCGCTATGGAATACAACGTGCAAATGATGGATCTGATCAGACAGAACCTGAGGCTGAGCTGCGATAAAGGTCGGAATCTGGTGGATGAGATACTGGTGGATCCCATAATCAAAACAGCTTTAAGAGAGTTCAAATCCCTTGAGGACAGTGACAAAAATGTGATGATCCGGAACATCGCCAAAGGGATCAAACAAAATGTAAATATGCTGGAATATGTCCAGGACATCCGGTTGATGACACCGGACAACACCCAGATCTATACCTTTTCCCATCGTTATACCCGGCAGGAAATCCTGGATGCCAATTTTAATATGATTCGAAACAGCAATGAGAATGAACTCTGGCAGATTTCCAACAGAAAGGGGCGTCCGGTTATTAACCTATCCCGCAAAATCATCCATCTGGGTACACTGGAAGCTCAGGGATATCTGCTGCTGACCATCGATATGACCCTGATCAATAATCCCAAATTCAGATTCACCGGATATGATCGATTGAAGTTGATGCTGATAGACTCTTACGGCAACACCTATCATTTCGGAGAAGAGGAGGAACCGGGAATCAGTCAGGATGTGATCGACACACTCACATCAATGGAACAGAACAGTAATATCGCCAGATTCACCGGAGACAGGGAGAACTTTATAACCTCATTCCGGGATCCCGAACTGGACTGGACGGTTGTCTCTTATATTCCCTACGCGGAGTTGAATTTTTCCACCAAACACATTCTGTGGACGACGATCCTGATGGCCGCCCTTCTTCTGGCAATCTGCCTGGGAATCTCCCATATAATCATTCGCAGCATCACATTTCCGCTGAATGCCCTGGTCAACTCGGTAAACAGGGCGTCCACAGTGAAATTCGAAACCCCCCTTGTGGATGAAGCGAATGATGAACTGGGATATATGGCCAAGGCCTATAATGAGGTTGTTCTGGAGGTGAAAGACCTGATCAGCCAGGTTGAAGGTGAGCAGAAGGCCAAGCGAAAGGCTGAGGTAAAAATGCTACAGGCTCAAATTAATCCCCACTTTCTGTTCAACACCCTGGACAGCCTCAGGTTTGCCGCTGCCATGAGCAATGCCCATTCGGTAAGCAACGGATTATCCGCTCTATCCCATCTTCTCAGAAACTCCATTGTCAGCAGTGAACCGATAATCTCACTGGATCAGGAAATAAAAAACATACGAGATTACCTGACCATTCAAACCATCCGATACGGGAACTGCATCGACTTTACTGTTGACAGGGATAGACAGTCAGGCAATGCCAGGATCATGAAACTCCTGCTGCAGCCGATTGTTGAAAATTCCATAATTCATGGTTTGAAAAACGATGATGAAAGTGAAATAGAAATCAGACTTTCTGCAGAAGTAAAGGAAGGAATGACCTGTATCACCATAACCGATGACGGGATAGGGTTTGATCCCCTGGAGAAAATTGACAGTGTGACGAATCGGTTCAAGTCGAGTAAATTATCGGGGATCGGTCTGGAAAATGTGAAGGAGCGGCTGAAGCTGCAGTACGGGTCATCCCAAAGCTTCACCTTAGAGAGCAGCCCGGGCGGAGGCACCACAGTACGAATAGCCTATACCTGGGAGTTGGCAGAAGGAGCGGATAGTGTATAAAGCGGTCATAGTGGATGACGAGAAGATTGTCAGGGTAGCCCTGAAAACAATGCTGGACTGGGATAAGGCCGGTTTTGAAATCTGTCAGTCCGTAGGCAGCGCCGAAGCCGCCTTGAAGGCGATCCACCGATTCAGTCCCGATCTTGTAATCACCGATATTGTGATGCCCGATATGGACGGACTGGACCTTATCCGTTCCGCCCGAAACGCCGGATTTGCCGGTGATTTTATAATCCTGACAAATTATCAGAATTTCGATTATGCCATTGAAGCCCTGCACAACGAAGTTCTGGATTATATAATCAAAACCGACATCTCCCCCGAAATCATAGGAAAAGCTGTCCGGAAAGCCGGGGAAAAGATCGGCAGCCGGCGAAAATCCGCTCACAGCGAAGAAGGAGAAACCGTATCAGATGATGATACCGATCGGATCAGGAGACACCTGCTTAATCCGGAAAAGCCTTTTATTTTTTCAGCCCCCTGTCATGCTCTGTTCATCTTCCTGCCTTCCAGTCTTGAATCCTCTCCGCCGGAAATCTCCCCGGGACTCCTTCAGAACGTTACAGGTGAAGCCGTTAAGGATCTCCATGATCGTCTGATATCCCTCACCCCGGATACTCTGCTCATCCCCCTTTCGATAGACTTCGCTGCAAAAATATCGGAATCAGGAAACAAAATACTCCCCCGCATTCAAAACCTTGTCCAACTGTACATGAACAGCGAATGCGGTTTTGTACTGACATCCTCTCTGGGCAGCACCTCTGATCTGGATAGAGCTTTAAACCGGTGCCGGGTCTCCGCCCGCGCGGTATTATACGATGGGTTCTCAACCCTGCTGCGGGAAGAACACGCAACCCGGTTTTCTTCGGGAGATCTCAAGGGAAAGAAAATCTATGCGGATCTTACCCATCTGATTAATGAGTATCAGTACGATAGTGCAAAGAATCTGATTCGGGAACTGGCTGATCACTGCCGGAATATGAGAATTGATCCGGGGATTGTCTCAAACCTTTTCCAGGCCCTTCTCCGGCTTCTCCATATGGATTATATGGTCTGGTTTCCCCGGGAGGAGCCGGAACAAAGAACTCTCCATAAACTCTCTACTCTGGAGCAGTACAACCACGCTCTGGAGGCCATGGTTGATGCCATCGGAAAAAACAGGATTGATTTTTCAGAAACCGCCTGCCGCAGAGAGGTCTTACACATCGACAACCATATCAAAGAAAATATTGAACAGAAAGTCACCTTGTCCGATCTGAGTAAAAGTGTGAACATGTCGGAAAACTATATCAGCCGCCTTTTTAAGGTCGAGACAGGTATCAACATAATCCAGTACATAAACCTGATCAAACTGGAGAAGGCCAAGGAACTTCTGCTTATCAAGGACAATTCGATTAAAGAGGTGGCCTACAAGGTCGGATACGATACGCCCTCCTACTTCAATCGACTATTCAACAAGCTTTACGGTATCAATCCTACCGATTACATCCAGATGATAGAACAGCTGAGTTGAATAGTTCAAGAACTGGATAGTATCGTCTATTTCCTCCTGAAAAATAAGGTCCTACAATGCCCCCAGGAGGAAGAGCCATGCAACCGAGATCTCTGTGTAATCTGAATTTTAACCACCCGATTCAAACCTGGGACGAGGCAATACCCCTGGGGAACGGTCTAATGGGAGCATTGATCTGGGGAAACGGAAACCCGCTGAAATTCAGTCTGGACAGGGTGGATCTATGGGACAGGACCCGTCACCCCAACCTTGACCATCCCGATTACAATTTCAGTCATCTTATATCCCTTGTAAAAGATGGAGATACTGAAGAGATCGACCGTTTTTTTGAAGCCCCCTACCTTTCTCCGACACCTACAAAGCTGCCGGCGGGGCGTCTTGAATTTAATTTCGGAAACCAGCTTGAAACCAGCAGCTCACTGGACCTTGCCGCAGCGGAGGCTAAGATTAAACTTTCTGATGGTATTCGGACAATCTGCCTATATTCATTTTGCCATGCCATCACCGGTACTGGATTCATAAAAATCACAGGGCTTCCCGGGGATTCAGAATTGGACTACGCCATTAGGAACCCTCAGTTCAACTTCTCCTCGGAGAAGAAGAGCGATAACATCGAAGTGGATTCTGTCGTTACTTCGGGCCTTGATGTCCTGACCTATCCGGCTCCTGTTATCTGTGATTCCGGAGAGTTTCGATACTACATTCAGGAGATAGACCAGGCATTCCGTTATGGTATTTTCACAAAGTATTTACGAACGGAAAAAGACGTCCTCCTTGCCTACCGCATAGTCAGCTCCAATGACGGTGATAATCTGGTAAAACTGGCGGAGGAATACCTGGATGCCGCCCTTGAAGAAGGGTATGAGGATGCCTTTGAATCCCACAGAAACTGGTGGCAGACCTTCTGGAACAAAAGCGGACTGCGCATCCCCGATCCCCTGTTTGAAAAGAACTGGTATTTATCCCAGTATTTTTTGGGTTCGGCATCGCGTAAAGGGCAATATCCCATGCCTCTCCAGGGAGTATGGACCGCCGATGATGACAAACTCCCCCCCTGGAAAGGGGATTATCACCACGACCTGAACACACAGCTTGCCTACTCCTGCTACCTTAAGGCCAATCACAGGGAAGAGGGGGAAAGCTTCCTTGATTTCCTCTGGAACCTTCAGCCTGAGGCCCGGGAATTTGCCAGACGGTTTTACGGGGCGGAAAAAGGGGCCAGCCTCCCCACAATGATGACCATCGACGGAGAGGACCTGTCAGGCTGGGTTATGTATGCCTACTCTCTGACCAGCCAGATCTGGCTCAGCCAGCTCTTCGAGCGGCATGCGCTTATGACAGGAGATGAATGGTTCCTGCGGGAGCGGGCCTATCCGTATATGAAAGAAACCGCCGATTTTATCCTCTCTGTGGTGAAGGAAAAGGACGGCCTGTATTTTCTCCCCGTTTCTGCCTCACCGGAGGTGCATGACAACACTCTGAAAGCCTGGTTCACCCCGAACACAAACTACGACCTGGCCCTGATGCACTGGCTTTTCAGGCATCTGTCCTTCCATGCCCGGACTGTCGCCCGGGAGGATACAGCTCAATGGCAGAGAGTCCTGGAAAAAATGCCGCCCCTGGCTGTAAACGAAAAGGGCGTGTTGAAACTCAGTCCCGATGAAGATCTGAAAGAATCCCACCGGCATTTTTCTCACCTCATGGCGATTCATCCCCTGCGACTGCTGAACTATCATAATGAGGACAGTAGAAAAATCATCGACGCTTCAATTTCCGACCTTGAACGATTAGGTTCCGGATTATGGGTCGGATTCTCCTTTGTCTGGATGTCCCAGTTATACGCTATTTCCGGAAATGGCGAAGGGGCCGCCTTTCAGCTGGAACAGTTCTGGCGTCACACCTGTTCTGGAAACGGTTTCCATCTCAACGGCGACTTTCGAAATACGGGGATCACAACCTGGCACTACCGGCCCTTCACTCTTGAAGCAAACCTGTTTGCTGCGGATGCCCTGCAGGAGATGATGCTGTACAGCGAAAATGGAGAAATGGAACTGTTCCCGGCTCTGCCTGAACGATTCAGAAAGGAGATCTCATTCGATGGGTTTCTGGCGGAACAGGGCCTAATCGTTGGAGCGGAAATGGAAAACGGGGTTGTGACGGCTCTCTCTTTAAGGTTATCGCGGCCAATGATCATAAAGATTCGAAAATGGGAGACGTTAAAACACCTGAAAAATTCTATTCCCGGTACATTGATCGAAGAGCACACAGACTGGGCCTTATTTGAGCTGTATGCTCCATGATTTACGAAATGAGCACCGGGGATACGGATGAAAGGAGAAAGACTGATCGGAAGCCGGTTCTGGAACCCTCCCCCAGAAGCGTATAACATCAGCAGATTGATAAAATGTCCGTCGTATATCAATTTACAGGGAAAAGAGCTGCCGGCCTTTGGCCGTCAGGCCAATAGCCTTTTTCTCATCATCGGTCATTCCTTTCTTCTCTGACAGGAGTTCCGGATTTTCTACATACTTCTTCAGCAGTTTGATTGTTTTACCTGCATAAAGACCATCGATGATCCGATCGTCATAAGCAAACTGGATTCTCATCCTCTTTCTGGTCCGCATCCTATCATCTTCATCAATGATTTTTTCTTTATGAACAATTCCGAGTGCAACAAATATACCGTTGGTTCCCATATCAAAAAGATGATGGAGAGGGCTGTCCAGCTGGACAGAACCCAGATTGGCCAGAAAAACGGATGAATAGAACGGAAAAACCCTGAGCATTGACGCAGTAACCAGGTTATGATTATCCAGAAACCTGTAAACAGCTAGAATCATTTTCAATAAGGGGACAGGAAATTTCTCAAACACATCAACCTTCTCACTGCTGTCGTTTGATTGTCCTTCCTTTATATTATTCACGACCTGTGTAAATCTCTCGTTGACAGATTCGAGATTGTCATCCGGTTCAAGAGGGATTATGACATTCACTTCTTCCGCATCTTCACTTAGACTGACTTTTGTAACGAAAGATGCGGAGATATGATTTCTCTGGTAGTAGCGGCTGTTTATTATAAAACGGTTCATCCTGGGTTTTTCACCGAAAGCCCGACCAACCGCGCAAAGGAAGATCTGAAATACCGATAACCTCCTGGTTCCTTCCTTTCTTGATGTATTGAAATCCCGGATAAAATCCATTGTTTTATCAAGATAGAGATCCTGCTCAAAGAAGATTGTGGATTTGGTTCTTGAACCTGAAACCATAGGCATCAGTTTTGTAAAACCGGGGACTTTCACAGGTCGTCCGTCAGGTCTATTCCTAATTATCATATGTATCTCCATTCGAAAGAGAGTCAGTTCCTCTCCGTTATTTTCGACATTTAATCTCACATCTTCAATGAAAGGAAGTATCCGCTGTCTTTGATCGGTAGTTCTTCCTGTATTTGGCAGGAGTCTGTCCGTACCGATCCTTGAAGCATTTATAAAAATAGGCGGTGCTTCTGAAACCGAAATCATCCGCAATTTCCAGCAGGGGACGGTCTGTATGACGAAGCAGATGCAGGATTCCTTCAAAGCGGATATCCCTGATCAGTTCAGTCGTCGATTTGTTCAGTTTGCTTTTGACAATCCGGCTGATATACTCCCGGCTGTAACCGCTCAGCCCGGCCAGCCCTTCGACGCCCCGGCCGTACAGGCGCCTGTCGTGAAAAGTCCGGAGCGATTCCCTGAGCCAGTCCGGCAGCCCGTCCATGGAGTTTTCCAGGGGGTCCTTCAGGAATTTCAGCAGCTGAAGAACAAAAAGATCATGATCCAGTCTGGACTGGCAGTCGACGGTTTCCCGGAGGTTGCCGAGGATCTGAATCTGCCGCTCGGTCAGGCGAAGCGTTCTACTCCGGTTCGTCTGCCAGGGCCAGAGGTCATCTCCGATGGCGTAGTGCTCACGAATCCGCTCAAGGGTGGATTTTTCCAGAGACAGGTTCACATGAACCATCCTGTCGGACTTAACAGCTTCGCCGCTATGGCGGTCTCCGGGAATGAGAAACACCATGTCGCCTCTTCCCAGAAGAGCCGCTTCTCCGTTCAGCCGGTGCAGGCAGTATCCCTCTTCTATCCAGAAAACCTCATAGAACTCATGGGAGTGCTCGCTCCAGCCCTTCCCCCTGTCGTGGGTTCTCTGGAAGAGATCCAGTGTAATGTCCAGGCCATGCCAGCCCCATTTTATGGCGCCCATAGGCTCAATGTCACATATGAGTAGTATTTATGCAACCTCTGAGGAAGATGATTCGAAAAATCGGTAGTAATGTGAACGTATCATCTTATTCAGGAGGCTGTTCCTGTGCATGAAATCAGAAAAGAACAGAAGATCAAGAGAATAAAAAGCTTTGAGAAGTCAATATCCCGTAATATCCTCTCATGCGGGATTCCCGTTTCGGCAGAATACAGATTATGCGCTGATCCGGTTCCCTTTGAGGATCGTAAAAAGGGTGTCTTCCGGAAAATTGAACAGGGCGAAATATGGGGAAAAACCTGGGAGAGCGGCTGGTTCCGGATCACTGCTGCCATTCCGACCGAGTGGGAAGATGGAAATTTTGCCCTCCATCTCGATTTCAACGGGGAGGCCCTTGTTTTCGACAGCGAAGGGATCCCCCTTTACGGCCTGACGAACGGTTCGGTATTCGACAGGCATTACAGCAAGGATGTCTACCGGCTGCCGGCGGCATGCCTGCCCGGCGATACCGTCGAAATATGGGTAGAAACGGCGGCGAATCACCTCTTCGGTGTTGACAGGGACGAGGATATGTCCAGTGTCACGGACAGACGGGAGGGAAAGCATACGGGGCGGGTCAATCATATGGAGATTGTTCAATTCGACGAAACCCTCTGGCACCTCTGGCTCGATGTTCAGGTGCTTGCCGATCTCATTGACTACCTGCCGGAAAACAAACCCAGAAGAGAGAAGATCATTCACACCCTATGCCGGATGATGGATCTCTACGGCGACGATCCCGCCCGCAGCGGCGAGTGCCGGGAACTACTCAAGCCTCTGTGGACCGATGCCAATGCCTCGGATCTGAATGTTACGGGTATCGGCCATGCCCATATCGATACGGGTTGGCTCTGGCCTGTCAGGGAAACGGTTCGAAAATGCGCCAGGACTTTCGCCAGCCAGGTACATCTTCTGGAGCAATACCCCGAATACGTCTTCGGCGCTTCCCAGCCTCAGCACTATCAGTTCGTCAAAGACAATTACCCCGGCCTGTACGAAAAGATAAAGACGCTCGTAGCCAGCGGGCGATGGGAAATTCAGGGCGGGATGTGGGTCGAGGCGGACTGCAATATCATCAGCGGGGAATCAATGGTCCGTCAGTTTCTTCTGGGGAAAAACTTCTTTAAGGATGAATTCGGAGTCGATGTCACAAATTTATGGCTTCCCGATGTGTTCGGTTATTCCTCCGCCCTGCCTCAGATTCTCAGGAAATCCGGTGTCGATTTTTTCATGACCCAGAAAATTTCCTGGAATCAGTTCAATAAATTCCCTTTTCATCTGTTCAACTGGAAGGGTATTGACGGCACGGAAGTGGTAACCCACTTTCTCCCCGAAAACGATTACAACGCCAAGGTAAATCCCTCGGCTCTCGGGCGGGCCCAGGATCGCTTCAACGAAAACCATATCTGCGATGAATTTGTTTCGCTCTTCGGCATCGGCAACGGAGGCGGGGGGCCCAAAGAGGAATTCGTCGAACGGGGACTGCGCCTGCGGAATCTTGAGGGCTCTCCCAAATGGAAATTCGGCAAAGCAGGTGAGGCTTTTGATCGAATGAAGGCTCTGTCTCCCCAGCTGGCTACATGGTCCGGCGAACTCTATCTGGAACTTCACAGAGGCACTCTGACCAGCCAGGCTCTTGTAAAAAAATACAACAGAATGCTTGAAAACAAACTGAGGGCTGTGGAATACCTCTGGTCCGCTTTGCCTCCGGAAGAATACCCATCGGAAGAGCTGGACAGGATCTGGAAAAATCTGCTTATGAATCAGTTTCACGACATCATTCCCGGTTCCAGTATCAGGCTGGTATACGAGAGGGCCCACAGAGAGTATGAAACCATGCTCGGCGAAGCCGATGCCCTTCTGTCCCGTGCCGCCGACGCACTGTTCGAAAAAGAGGAAAACAGCCTTGTAATAGTCAATGTTCTGTCGAGCGAATACGGGCTCCCCATACCTCTTCCCGCCTGCTGGAAAGGCTGCACCGTCCGTAATGAGCGGGGAGAGGAGATTCCCGTTCAGCAGGAAGAAGCGTGCTCCTATATCCTGAAGCCTGTCGAGCCGAACGGCTCGCTCTGCCTTATCAAGGGGGAGGAAATCTCAGTTGCTCCCGGTCTGACAGAAGGGCTTGTACTGGAGAATGATCTGATCCGGTATGAGCTGGACGAAACGGGCCGGGTGCTGCGCGCCTACGACAAAGACGCGGATTTTGAAATTATGAAAGAACCCGGCAATATACTGTCCCTCTATGTGGACCGTCCCCTCAAATGGGATGCCTGGGATGTGGACATCGATTATGAAAACATGCCTGTCGGAACAGTTGATCCGGTAAAGGTAACGCCTCTGACCGCAGGGCCGGTGCGAAAGGGGATTCGGTTTGAAACAAGGATAGGCCAGTCCTCCATTTGCCAGGATGTTTTTCTTGCCTCCAACTCCAAAAGAATCGATTTTATAACGACGGTCGACTGGAAGGAAGATCACAGGATGCTCAGAACCGCATTCCCCGTTAATGTCTTCTCCGATGAAGCCAGTTTCGACATCCAGTACGGGTATGTCAAACGGCCGACCCACAGGAATACCAGCTGGGACATGGCCAGATTCGAGGTGGCGGCCCACAAATACGCCGATCTTTCGGACAGCGGATACGGAGCGGCCCTTCTGAACGACTGCAAGTACGGGCACAAGATTCACGGAAATACGCTGGATCTGAATCTGCTTCGTTCTCCCGCCGATCCCGATCCCGAAGCGGACAGGCACGTTCATACATTTACCTACAGTTTCCTTCCTCACAGGGGGACACTCGTTGATTCATCAGTTATGAGCGAGGCGGCTTCCCTGAACAACCGGGTTCAGGTATATGACGGCTTCAGGACAGGATCCTTCAGATCTCCCTGCCGGGTCATCGGTTCCGGCGTCTCTCTGGAAGCGGTCAAGAAAGGAGAAAAAGAGGATTGCCTCATACTCCGTCTTGTCGAAACGGAGGGCCGGAGGAACCGGGTCAAACTGGATTTCGGCGGACGTGAGGTTTTGCTTGCGGAAACCGATCTTATGGAGTGGGAGGAAGGAACCGGAGGAAGCGAACCTTTTGCTCTGGAATTCTCGCCTTTTGAGATCAGGACGTTCAAAGTCAGACACAGTCATTAAGGTTCTGTAATTAAAGTCCCCTTAATTGCGAAAAAGCCGGGAGTTCATGATTTTACGGAACTCCCGGCTCCTCTTTTATTCTTTTATAAGCTCCCAGCTCTGCCCGGTCATACCGCAATACTCTTTCATCGTAACTCCCGATCCAACAGAATCTCCTGTCAATGTTAAAGCTTTCCCGCTTTCCCTTGATATCAGGACATAGGAGCCATTCGCCCTGCGGCTGAGTTTCCACATCTGGTTGAGTTTGTCATTGATGCTGTACTGATGAACACGCGCATCCTCAAAATGTCCTTTCTGGTTATACTGATCTCTCTGCAAGTAGGCATCGTAAGCTGTAAATGGATCGGAGGGATTGTCTACTTCAAGCCTTTTTCCGCTATGGAGCGCCTCGAACCGATAGTACTCTCCGGTTCGATTAACAATAAATTTCTGTTCCTGGCCTCCGCAAAGAACATCGCCTACAGCAGAAGCTCCATTGCTGGCAGATCCTTCTGATATCGTCAGATAGAGATTGCAGTCTCTGTTTCTAATAGTTAGTGACGTCCCTTCGGGGAATGTTTCAGCAGGAAAGGGAATCACTCCGGAGCCGTAGCTGTACTCTCTTTCCGAAACAGTCAGTCCGCCTCTGGTTGAAACAGTTTCACAGGTCATGGAAATTCCTGCGACCTCTGAAAGGGGATTCAGGCTTTTCAGGCTGTAATACGCTCCTCCGAACCATATTGTACCGGGAAAGGAATACCATTGATCGGAATACCCGATCTGACTGATTTCAACACCATTGTTTTCATAAATCAGTTCCCATTGAAGTTCTTCCCCGGAAGGGAGGTTTCGTACAAGACCTTTATAGATCGGGTAGGAGTTTATCTTCTCCGATACGGCTATCAGATCGCCGGTATCGCAGAAATCAATAAGGAGATGCATGGGTTTTCGTCCGGTATTCAGCCAGCTCCTCTGGGTAAATCGCAGGAGGAAATCGTATTTGTTGTTATTAATCGATTCATCATAGGCTCCAGTTCCGATAGTATCGTCCTTTGAAAAGCACATCAGGATATTGGTCTGTTTCCGGGACATAAAGGAACTGTCGTAGTTTTCAAGATTCCATGTGTTATCAAAATCATCGGGGTTGTTTTCCGAACATTCGCTGAAAGATCTAAGGTCGTTGAAGCCAGTAATAATTAGTCTTTTATTTGCATTCTGCAGATCACCGATTGTCGGCATGGAATCTCCGGAGTGATTGTAGAGGTATGAAGCCAAACCGGCTTTTACAAGTTCCTCTTCAACTTCTTCCGATGAGACATTCCAGGCATTCCCCCCCGGATAGTACTCAAGTTTGAGATTGATAATTTCTTCAGGATTGGTATCCAGGAAGTTTTTAATCGGAAGAAGGATCTCCTGAACAGGCGTCGTTCCTCCAAGGAGATTTACGCCTCCTGTATTGTGGAGTCCGTGGGCTGTTCGTATTTCCCTCCGGGACGTGCACTTATAAATCCCGCCTCACTATCTGTTCTGCGGAATATCCTCCTTTTGGATTTTGACTCAGCTGAAAATCAAACTCTCAATTACGCCCAGTTCTTCCGCAACCTGCCGGGCCATATTCTGATTCAGCCAGTGCGGCTGGTGGGCATCCGAACCAATTACATACCTGAAACGATGCAGAAACGGAGTATAAAACCGACGCCAATCGTCCCTCCATACATAGCGGTTGTTGATTTCCAGATAAACTCTGTCCGGAAGCTTCTCCGGTTCGGTACCATGAGCCATCGGGTGAGCTACAATGACCGGCTTGCCTGTCTCCAGGAGTATTTCGATACCTTTGTAATCCGCAGCTCTGTCACTGCAGTGGCAGATATAGTATTCAAAATCTATTCCCGCCGCATCGCGGGCATATTCTCCCCGGCAGATCTCGGTACCTGTATGGAAGCCATAGGATTTAACACACTCTAAATACCCGTCAGGATCGGATATCTGCTCGAAATGATCACTGATGCCCATCGTCTCGGCATAGCGGAATTCTTTAATCAATCCGACTGTTTGTTTCGGATCGATTGACTCATCCTCTTCTGAAAACACCGAGTGTATGTGAAGGTCCTGGGGTATGAGTTTTCTATTATATTTTTGATCAGCCATAAACGTTCCTGTTGTTTCTGTATGCTATAGCGGTATCAGTCTGAAGTTATGCAACAAATGGCATTTCCAGATTCCCGGGAGTTGCCGATTCATCATAATTCCTTCTGAATCAAAAGAATAAGAGATGAATACTTGTAAAAGTAGTACCTAGAATTATCCACATAGGCTCAAAAATTAATATGTTTTTGACCTCGGAACCGATTTTCATCTCCGGGGAGACAGAATATCCGTACACATTAAAACACTCTGACTCTAATTCCTTTCGTCATAGATACTAGCATCACGATAGGGATCGGTTTTAACGTATGACAGCTGAGGATTAAATCCCGGGTACATTACGGGTTAAATAGTTCCCCGCAAAAGTGATAATGACGTACGGAACACACTGGCATATTAATTTTTTGGCCAACACGCATAATATCAGGTACTTTTTTTCGGTTATTTCTTCATTTAATCTATAAAGATCAGTATTTAGGAATTGTTGCGCAATAAGACCTTAAGGAGGAAAAAATGTTAAAGAGAGTAACCTTGTACTTTTGGATGGCTGCCATTCTTGCACTGTTTGCAAGCGGGTGTTCCAGAGAGACAAAACAGGAAAATAGAGAGAATACAGAAGTATCGGCTTCAGAAAAACAGGGGAGTGCCGGAAATGATGTGATGAAAAACAGCCAGGCTCCGGAGTTTCAGGAGCTTGTTGATATGGGGAAACTGCCTCCCCTGGAAGAGAGATTGCCGAAACCGGGTAATATTTTCATCGAAGAAGCAGATGAAATCGGCGTCTATGGAGGAACCTGGGATTTAGTCTGGAGGGGAATCGATGATAAATGGACTGTAGGAGGTATCGCTGCGGAAGGTCTGTTTCATTTCGGACCCGACGGCAAAACCATATACCCCAATGTCGCCAAAGACTATGAAATCAATGATGATTCCACAATATACACCATTTACTTGCGCGAAGGACTGAAGTGGTCAGACGGCGAGCCTATGACATCGAAGGATATTACTTTTTACTACAATGAAATGCTTTTAAAGGAAACATTCGGTAAATCCCTCTATCAGTGCTACTACTCGGTCAATCCCGAAACCGGTGTCAAATCCAGAGCGGAAGTAATTGCGCTGGATGACTATACGGTCCAGATCAAGTTCAAAGACCCCGCTCCAATGTTCCTCAAGAGCATGATTGTGGATAACCGCTGGTTTTTCTGCCCCTCCCATTTTTATGAAAAGATTCTCCCGGACTTTGTGGGAATGGAGGAAGCGGAAAGAATCGCTAAGGAAAAAGGATTCAGCGATATCAAAGGATTGGGTAAATGGTATGGCTACTATTACTGGGTCTGGAAAGACAGACCGACATTGAGACCCTGGGTGGCCGCTTCCGACCCTAATGGTGAAGTCTTCACAATGAAAAGGAATCCCTATTACTGGAAAACCGATTCAAATGGGAATCAGTTGCCTTATATAGACGAAATAAAGTTTAAAAGGGTTTCCAATAAAGATCAGTATGTGATTGAAGCCATTGCCGGGAATATCGATATGCAGGATTTCTCGATGAACGACTTCACCATGCTGAAAGAAAATGCGGACAACGCAGCCAATTATACCTTGAAACTCTATCAGGGCACAAGTTGGGCCGGTTCTGCAATCCAGCTCAATCAGGCTGTAAAAGATAAAAAATATAGAGAAGTATTTGCCGATATACGATTCCGCGAAGCTCTTTCAATCGCTGTTGACCGGAGATATGTAAGCGAAATCGTAACATCGGGCATTGCTGAGGAACTACAGATTGCCCCTCCTGTGGGATTCCCGGGATACGATGAGGAATGGAGTAAAAAATGGATTGAGTACGATCCTGAAAAGGCAAACAGGCTTCTAGAGGATATGGGCATGAAAGTTGGTGCGGACGGATTCAGAACATTCCGGGACGGATCGAAATTCACACTGACCATCGAAACCGATGACAGCACCAGCGACGGAGCGAACTTCCTTGAACTGCTGAAGAAATTTTATGAGGATGCGGGAATCCGGACAGATATCAAAGTCATGGAACTTTCTCTTATGAACGAGAAAAAATACGGAAACGATATGATGGCGATTGCCGGAACAACCGGGGATTCGGTTATGCGGTCACTGGATATACTGCTGCGCCCTGATTCCCTGATTCCAATCAGACCGATAATGGTATGGTCCAGCGCCTTTGGCGACTATGTCTCGACCGGAGGAGAAAGAGGCGTTAAACCGGAAGGCGACATCGCCGCCATTGTCGAGCTTTGGGATAGCATCAAAGGGTGCAAAACAGAAGCCGAAGCCAGAAAATATGCCGATCAGATTCTGAATTTACATAAGAAAAACATATACATGATCGGCTATACTTCTCAGACCCCTTTTGTATTCCTTGTGAAAAACACAATCCGGAATTTACCTGAAGAAGCAATTATGTGTGATGAATTCAGAGCCTGGACAACGCTTCGGCTAAGTAAAGTTTATTTTGAAAATGGTGAAGGATAGATAATGGAATGGGGGGGGTTACCCCCATTCTGAATAGGA
Source organism: Oceanispirochaeta sp. (assembly GCA_963663385.2). Classification (GTDB taxonomy): domain Bacteria; phylum Spirochaetota; class Spirochaetia; order DSM-2461; family DSM-2461; genus Oceanispirochaeta. The sequence goes on from CAXXXD010000001.1 coordinate 393,263, forward strand.
GAAAATATGGTTAAATACATATGTAAAAGATTAATTGCCATGTTTATTACCGTCTTGCTGATTTCGTTTTTTGTTTTTGTTATTATTCAGCTTCCACCCGGAGATTATGTCAGTTCCTACATTTCGAGAATGCAGCTTGAAGGTGAAGTGGTTGACCATATGGTAATTGAACAGTTGAGAGCTGATTTCGGACTGGATAAACCGCTTATCGCTCAGTATTTTTCCTGGATTACAGATATAATCCTTCGCTTTGATTTCGGATATTCATTTGCCTATCAGAGACCTGTGACAGATATTATCGCACAAAGGTTGGGTATGACTTTATTAGTATCCTCCCTTACGATGATTTTTACATATATGCTATCGATTCCCATAGGTATATACAGTGCCATAAAACAGTATTCCATAGGAGATTATGTTTTTACAACTATCGGATTCATCGGGATGGCCACTCCGAATTTCCTTTTTGCCATTATCCTGATGTATCTGTCCTTTATATGGACAGGAGACCCGATGCTTGGCCTGGTTTCTACTGAAATGATGGATAACCTGATGTCTTTCAGTACTTTTATAGAATTTTCAAAAAGGATGATAATTCCGGTAATCGTCATCGGCACAGCCAATACATGCGGTCTCATTCGTACCATGAGAAGCCAGATGCTGGACGAAATTACAAAACAGTATACATTGACAGCAAGAGCGAAGGGACTGCCTGAAGGTAAAATTTATTTAAAGTATTGCGCCCGGGCAGCTATCAATCCCATTGCGGCAAGTCTGGGTTGGTCATTGGCTGCGATCTTCACGGGATCAACCATTTCCGCCATTGTTATGAACCTGCCGACTCAGGGGCCGGTTATGCTCCAGGCTCTAAAAACTCAGGATATGTATCTGGCAGGGAGTCTGCTATTAATCATGTCAGTCCTGACTGTTACAGGCACCCTGATTTCAGATCTGCTTTTAGCCTGGCTGGATCCCATGTTGCGTAAAGAAGGGTGGCGATAGAGCTGTTTGCGTTATATGCAACTGCTACCGGCGGCTCTGGAAATCATGGGGCATTGATGCTCTGTGCAATTATAGTAATTAAGGACTTTTATTATGTCTTCTCTACAATATGTAATTAATAATAGAAAGACTCGAATTATTTCGATTCTACGTAATGTAATAGTTAAGAAGTGGTATAAACCCCGGAAAAAAGAGAATGAGAATTTAGATTATTACTTTTCTTCCCAGTGGCAGCTTATGGGAAGGAAACTTGTTAAGCACAAGCTGGCCAGATGCAGCATTATAATACTGTCCATTCTGTATACCGGTGTATTCTTTGCGCCCTTCATAGCGCCATACAGTCTGTTCAGTTATAATCCCGACACCATTAATTGTCCTCCCACGACCGTACACATCTGGGATAGGGAGACCGGGAAAATAACATTTCCCTTTGTATACGGATTAAAGACAGAACGGGATTCTGAAACCTACAGAAAACTGTTTGTCGATGATGTAACTCAAAAATATCCTATCAGGTTCTTTGCGGATGGGGAGCCGTACAAGTTGCTTGGATTGTTTCAAACAAAGAGACACCTGTTTGGTATCGAAAGGGGTGATACCCTGGCCGGCTTGTTTCTATTCGGGACTGATGCTATGGGCAGAGACCTGTTTTCCCGTATTCTGCTGGGAAGTCAGGTATCCCTGACGATTCCCTTTATCGCGACTTTTATCAATTTTGTATTGGGTCTTTCGATCGGCAGTATTTCGGGATATTTTGGAGGAATCGTTGACCGGATCATACAAAGGCTTATCGAAGTTATAATGTCCTTCCCTACCATCCCCCTGTGGATGGCTCTGGCGGCCGCTATCCCTGCCAGAGTTTCAGTTGTAATGATGTATCTGCTTATCACAATAATCATATCCTTTATAACATGGACAAAACTGGCCAGAACCGTTCGAAGCAAGTTTATCTCATTGAGAAATAATGAGTATGTTCTAGCCGCAAAAGTAGCTGGTGTTACCGATTTTAAAATCATAACCAGACACTTAATCCCCGGATTTATGAGCTATCTCATTGTGGATCTGACGCTAAGTATTCCCGGTATGATTCTGGGAGAAACGTCAATGAGTTTTCTGGGGCTGGGCATCCGCTCTCCTGCAACCAGCTGGGGGGTCCTTCTACAGGAAGCTCAGAATATTCAGAATGTAGCTCTCTATCCCTGGAAGCTTATCCCGCTGCTCTTTGTAATCATTGCGGTTCTCGCCTTTAATTTTCTGGGCGATGGCATTAGAGATGCTGCAGATCCATATAAATAGACAGGAGGGATGGGGTGTTAAAGGTTAAAGACTTGAAAATTGATATAAAAACCGATGACGGAGTGCTGAATGCCGTGAGGGGAATCAGTTTCAGATTAAAAAATGGAAGCACATTGGGACTTGTCGGTGAATCGGGATGCGGAAAAAGCCTGACAAGCAAATCCATTCTCGGGATAAATCCCAAAAAATGCATTGCTTCAGGAGAGATTCTATTCCGTAAAGGGGACAATGAGTTTGATCTTTTACAGCTCAAACAGGGAGGAAAAGAGATACGTTCAATCCGTGGTTCCGAAATTTCAATGATTTTTCAGGAACCCATGACAGCGTTTTCTCCCATGTATACAATCGGTAATCAGATAATGGAAAACGCATTGCTGCATATAACCGGAAAAAAAGCGGAAGCCAGGGAAATCTCTCTGGCCATGATGAAACTTGTGGGCATAGCAAACTGCGAAAAGCGCTTCAATCAGTATCCCCATGAGTTTTCCGGCGGGATGCTACAGCGGGCATTAATTGCCATGGCCCTTATCTGTAAACCAAGTCTGCTAATCGCAGATGAACCGACGACAGCTCTGGATGTTACGATTCAGGCCCAGATTCTGGAATTGATGCAGGAGATTCAAAAAGAGCTCGGCATGTCAATTCTGTATATAACTCACGATCTGGGAACTGTTGCCTCAATGTGCGAATCTGTCGCCGTTATGTACCTCGGTGAAATTGTGGAATACGGCAATGTGGTGGATATTTTCCACAATCCCAGACACCCCTATACAAGAGGATTACTGGATTCAATACCCAAAATGGGTAATAAAGACAAACCTCTCACATCCATTAACGGTGTTGTGCCTGTTCCCTATAATCTACCCCCCGGCTGCGGATTTTACAACAGATGCAAAATGGCGATTGAAGGGCAGTGCAATGTCGGTAATATTGACAATATTGATTTGGGTAATAACCACTATGTTAAATGTGTTTTATGGAAAGAAGGAGATTCCAAGTGAATGAAGTGCTGCTGGATGTGGAAAACTTATCCAAAAACTTTGAAAGCAACAGGATTACTGTAAAAGCGGTCTCTGATCTTTCATTTAAAATATATAAAGGGGAAACCTTCGGACTTGTCGGTGAATCAGGATCCGGTAAAACAACTGCGGGCAGATGCATTGCAAGAGTTATCGAATCTTCTGCCGGAAAGGTATTTTACAATGCAGAAAACAACTCAAAGTATGATTTCCTGAGTATTTCAAAAAAAGAGTACTCTAAACTCCGGCGGGAAATCCAGATGATATTTCAGGATCCCTTCGCCTCTCTTGATCCCAGAATGACAGTATACGATATTATCGGCGAACCCCTCTCGGCCAATTTCAAACTGACAAAAGCGGAGTATGATGATAAAATCCGGCGTATGGCAGAAAAAGTCGGATTGAATGTAAGTTACCTTAGGCGCTATCCGCATGCTTTTTCCGGAGGTCAAAGACAAAGGATCGGAATAGCGAGAGCATTAATTACGCTGCCTCGTCTGGTTGTCTGCGATGAAGCAGTTTCCGCTTTGGATGTTTCAGTACAGGCTCAGACAATAAATCTGTTAAAAGAGCTTCAGACCGAATTCGGGCTTACCTATATCTTTATTTCCCATGATTTATCTGTAGTGGAATATATATCGGATAAAATAGGCGTTATGTATCTCGGGAAACTGGTAGAGATGGCGGAGACAAATGAATTGTTCAGCAATACAAAGCATCCCTATACTCAGGCTTTGCTCTCTGCTGTTCCGGTTCCGGATCCATTGAACAAAACAAAGAGAATCCCCTTGGAGGGGGAAATCCCCAATCCTGCGAATCCCCCTTCTGGCTGTCAATTCCATACAAGGTGCCATTATTGTCAGGACATCTGCGTAAATGAAATTCCGGAAATGCAGGAAATTGCAGAGAATCATTTCGTTGCGTGCCACCGTGCCCGTGAATTGGCTCTGAGCTCACAATAAATACCAGGATATAAAATTGTTGAATGTAGTGATCAGAATTATTCGAAAAATGAAGATCTATCCCCGTCTGATCGTATCGTTTATCGTAATTATGATCACTGCAAGCGCAATTATTTCCGGTTTCAATGCCAGGAATTATGTTAATAAAGTTAAGTTGAGTTACTACAAGAAAATGGAATATACCATAAATATTTCAACGGCTTTGATACAGTCAATTCTGAAGAGATATGAGGAGCTGGGATACAGAATCTTTGATGATAATAGAGTAATGGGGATTTTGAACCTGGCGGAAAGGAAGGCTCAATTAATAGATGGAAGCGATTACGGCCTTTTATATGAACGGCAGTATCAAAGCTATAAACACAATCTGGGCAATCAATTATACGAGATATACAAGAAGGATAACTATATCAAAAGCATTTTCTATCTTGTTGAAGACAGACAGTATGAAATGTACGATATTACTTTTGAACGGCAGGGGGGTCACATCAGTGATGTAGAGGGATTCATCAGATCAGAGGGTTTCAAACAAATACTGGATAGTCAGAAGTCTCCAGTCTGGTCAGAACTCAATTATACCTATTTTGATTTCTACGGGGACTATGGAAAACAGAAACCTGTCCTGATGCTCGCCATGAATAACTATGACTTCAATGACGAATTTAACGGAACTCTCATTATATGCATTAATATGGCAGCCATAACGGATGTATTCTCATCCTATCGTTATGATGGGGACGGTAATGTGCTTTTAGTAACTGAAACATCTAAACATATTTCCCTTCAGGAAAGTAAAGAAAACACAACAACTCCTGCTGATTATGAATTTCCGGGATTAATTGGACCGGATGATCGTTCCATAAAAGAAGAGAAGATCAACGGCATCAAAAGTATTGTTGCCTACGCGCGAATTCCAGGCACAGGCATGTATACTATTAATATTGCGGATTATTCAAACCTGCTAAAGGGCTTTGAAACCATAAAGTCAAGTAATTATTTAATGATACTGGTCGTTATCGTATTATCAATGATTATCCACTATTTTATAACTCTCAGTATTACAAGACCCCTGAATAATCTGAAAAAAACGATGGATATGACAACTGATGATAATTTTGATAACCTTTATTTAGATAGTACAGGAGATGAAATAGCATCAATCGGATACCATTACAATAAGCTGGTCAAACGGATAAAGATTCTGATTGATGAAGTCTATAAGGCGGAACTGCATCAGAAGGAGTTGGATTTCAGAAAGAAAAATGCCGAACTGAATGCTCTTCTGGCACAAATCAATCCTCATTTTATATATAATACCTTGGATATTATCAGGTGGCAGGCTGTAAAAGAAGTCGGTACGGATAGCAAAGCAAATCGGATGATAATTGATTTCTCGAATATGCTTCGGATCGGGACCGATAAATCCAATGATATAGTTCCGATTATTGAAGAGATCGAGCATGTCAAAGCCTATGTGAAACTAGTCAATTATAAGTATATAAAAAATCCCATCAACTTTACGATATCTCTGAATTTCGATACGTGCAATCAGTTCCTGACAAAGCTCACTCTACAGCCCATTGTCGAGAATTGTGTCCTCCACGGTTTTGAAAACAATATTGAGGATAAACGGATCAGAATTGCCGGAGAAGTATTGGGCGACAAACTTCACATTTCTATCGAAGACAATGGCGGTGGAATGACCGAAGATGTTCTGCATACTGTCAGAAGAAATATAAATACCGGTGATTGGAATAATACCAGTATCGGTCTCCGGAATGTATGCGAAAGACTGAAATTATTTTTTAAAGAAGATAGTTATCTGATGATTGATAGTATGATAAATGAGGGAACTAAAGTAACAGTTGTTGTTCCATATAATAATAAAATATAGGTGGTGACAGTTTGTATAACCTTTTAATTGTTGATGATGAAGAAATTATACTCAATGGATTAGAAGAATACATCGACTGGAAGGCTCTGAATATCAGTAATGTCTATACGGCAGGTTCTGCGGATATGGCTCTTTCCATTCTTTCAGAAAAGGATGTTGATATTGTATTAACCGATATCAGGATGCCAGTACATGATGGACTCTACTTAACGGAAAGAATTAAAAGGGAATATGAAAATGTAAAGGTCCTGATATTGAGTGGCTACAGTGATTTCGAATATGCAAAAAGTGCGATTCATCTTGGGGTGGAAGACTATTTGCTGAAACCGGTTGATTTCAATGAGTTAACCAAATCCGTTATTCTTATTCTGAAGAAAATCGAAGAAGAAAGAAAGATTTGTCAATTAAAACAGGATTTTGAGGGCCAGAAAATTGATCAGTTTTTTAACGATCTGATTTTTGGAAATCCCCACTCAAAACCTCTGAATTCTGTTCAGTTTGTTATGCCCCGCGGTAAATTCTATGTTGTGCGAATTGTTATTTTAGATAAGGGGATGCTCAGTGAGTATAAGAAGAAGCTGAAATCCTCTATTACGGCAGCGTCAAATTTGAATAGAGGAATTAGTGCCTACTATCTGTTTAATAATATGGCTCAGGAATTGACAATGGTCGTATACACCCAATCTGAAAAAAACCTGGAGAAGCTGGCATCGGATATTTTAAGCCATATCAGCTTTTCTGCCGTGCTTGGAGCAAGTTCACAGAAAGAATCCCTGACACTTATTTCCAGAGCCTATGACGAAGCGGGAGAAGCTACCAATTATCAGTTCGTTGATAAAAAAAGTCATATTATTTTTTATTCCAGAATTAAACAGGCTTTTGTAAAAACAATTTCAGAGAATAAACAGATTCGAAAATCTGTTATAGAATTATTGCCCCAGGGCAGAAATAAACTCAGTATTTATCTGGATTCCATATTAGAGAAATATAGAAATGGATCGCAGGTTGATTCTGCAGTCTACGGAGAGTTGGTTCGAGCCTACATCTGCATATACAATTATCACCTCCGGTTACATGAAGAAAATATGATCGATGTCTATATCCATATTAAAAGACTCTTTTCTTCAGGAACGTATAAGGAAATAAAGCTGGCAATTTCAGATTACCTGGAATGCTGTGACAGGTATGAATTGCATGATGATTCTATCCAGACCAACATCATTGAGAAGGCAAAAGATCATATAGAAAACTATTATTATCAGAATATCACGTTAAATCATCTTTCTGAAATATTATATATTCATCCCAATTACCTGAGTCGATTGTTTAAAGATAAAACCGGGCAGAATTTTTCAAAATACCTGATGAATGTCAGAATTGAAGTAGCCAGGAAATTACTATCAAATAATAAATTAAAAGTTTATCAAATCGCAGAAATGGTAGGATACGGAAGTAACAAGTATTTTGTAAAAGTCTTTAAGGAATCAACAGGTCTTGTCCCCAGAGAATACAGGGATAAGTATGCGTCCCCGACTGGCAATGATTTACAGATTTTTCCGGGTGAATGAAAGGATTCGCTTCAATATTCTTTCTGTCTTACAGATACAACACCGGCAGACGGATGGGCTCTGACCCTACGGATCCCATTGGTTATTAGAGCAGTCTGGCAGATTCAGTGCCGGTACGTATTGAATTCTGAAAAATCGTTTTATGCTTCCGGTTTACAGTAACTATTTACCATACATTAATCTCTCTATATAATAACGGCTTTTACAGAAACACTTTAATAAATGAGGAACATTCAATGAGCAATGAAATGTCCATCATGGACAGAACTTCGAATCCCGCCCCCCTGGGACTGATGGGGTTCGGGATGACAACGGTTCTTTTGAACCTGCATAATGCCGGATTTTTTCCCCTGGATGCCATGATCCTGGCCATGGGGATCTTCTACGGAGGATTGGCTCAGGTCGTCGCCGGCATAATGGAATGGAAAAAGGGGAACACCTTCGGAACAACCGCCTTTACCTCCTACGGCTTTTTCTGGCTTACCCTTGTGGGACTGAAAACCATGCCCCTGATGGGACTGGCTGATGCGCCCGGTGTGTTTGCCATGGCATCCTATCTGATTATGTGGGGTATTTTTACCGGGGTACTGTTTATAGGAACCCTTAGACTGAACAGGGCCCTTCAGGTTGTATTCGGTTCCCTGACAATCCTGTTCTTCCTGCTGGCTGTCGGTGATATTACGGGGAATACGTTCATTAAACATTTTACCGGCTTTGAAGGAATATTCTGCGGACTGTCTGCCATCTACGCAGGACTCGGGCAGGTTCTGAACGAAGTATACGGAAAGAAAGTCTGTCCTCTAGGGGATTAAACAGCCTCCCCTGCCCCTCCTTCAAAGGAGGGGAGGAATTGCCTGCCCCTAATCAGGGAAGCCCTATCCTGTTAACCGGAAACAGTCTGAACACGACAAACCCCTCAATTCCGGACTCATCAATTGTCATGGGATTCAGAAGGGATCTGTATACAAGAGATGATTCCTTTCCCCGGATAAAATAACGATCTTTCGAGTGTAGACCATGCCTGAGATCTACTGAGTTATATCGGTTATCTCCCATAAGAAAATAATGTTCATCTTCAATCACCGTTCCATAAGGAAAAGGCGGTAAATTCCTGAAATCATAATAACGGATAATATAGTTGAGGAATTCCCCTAAAGATTCCTCCTGAGATTCAATGGAGTCCTGAATATTGATCAGCTTCTGATCACTTCCGGCAATGAGAAACTCCAGGTATTCCAGATTAATAACGATCCATTCACTCACCAGCATCTTATACATTGTGTCTGTTTTACACGCGACAGTTCCAAACATATCACGGGAATCAGCAGTACAGGAGGAGGACAGGAAATCCCAGCCGGAATTCCATAGAGTATCGTCTTCCAGATTATACAGGAAATGAATCTGATCCTCCCTGAGAAATTCAAGCTTCTGCAGAGGGGCATACCCTTTATTAATGGAAAGATTAGCCGTATTCAGACTGCTGAACTGCCCCCGCAATCCGCCTTTGACCGCTTCTATATGGCCTTTGATCAGAAGCGCCCTGACAGCTTCAGCCTTTTCGGCATTAGATTGGATAGCTTTGAGAGCCTGTGCCTGATCCAGAGTCTCAATAGCCGCATCCCATTTTGTCAGAACATCACGCATCTGTGCATTAATAGGCAGATAGCGCAGCTTATCCAGGGTATCTCCAGGTAAATTATAAAGATCTGTTTCGGAGTGAATATCCTCCTCAAGCAGAACAAAGTCATCTTCAAGAACCCGACGATGGTAGATTTTGTCATTTATTATCTGCAGCTGCTCTCCGGGAATTCCGACAACCCGTTTAACAAGAGGATCGGCTTTTTCATTCCCATATTCATCATAACGGTCAAGGTTAACACCGGTAAAGGTAACCATATAGAGAAACTGGGAGAAAAGATGTTTCAGCTCACTTTCAACAGTTTTTTCATATTTGGGATTCCGGAATGTTACAATATCGCCCCGTTTTATCGTCTGCAGGGGAGGAATCCGGAAACGGGTAAAAGGAAGGGCCGGACCCCGTGTAATTTTGTCGACAACAGGTCTGTCTTTTACCAGAAAGACGGGAAACATGGACTCCGAAGGGATACTGTAAATTTGAAACAGGAAGATATTGATCAGCAGAACAAAAATTACGGCGGAAAGAAGAGCGTCCACCCAACTGAAGATTTCTGCGACCAGCCCTCGCTTCTTCTTCCCTTCCTCCTTTTCCTTCCTTTTAAGCTCCCTTGAATACATAAAAATCTGATATCCGTTCAATATTAAAGCAATGAGCAGTAAAAACTCCAAAAGAATGGGTGCGCCCAGAACTTCCGGATTATCGGAAATAAGAGAAACTTTCATACAGTAAGTCATATAGAACAGGAAAGTTGAAAATAACAGATAACTGTTAAAAATCCTCAGTAATTTATCACTGAATCGGGAGGACAGGAAGAAAACAAAGAAAACATTCGCCGACAGGATCAACGCGGATAAGAGGGCATATACAGATGCCCTGGATGAAACATCCATCTTCCAGGAGAACAGGATCTGAATCAGAAAGTAGAGAATAGTACTCACAGCGAGAAGCTTGCTGTATTTATTGAATTTCTGCATTGTCTCAGAATAGGGAAATGCCGGTTTTCTTTCAAGCTTTTCTATATGAAAAATACAACAAACCCCTCCCTAAAGGAAAAATCCATGTTTTTTTTATTATTCCCTGTTCAGGAATTACTTATTCTCCTTAGCTGCGAGAGATATTCACCCGGTGTCATCAGGTATTGCTTTTTGAATTTTCTGATAAAATAGGATGGATCTTCAAAACCGGACCTGTCGGCCGTTTCCGAAACAGAATAACCCTCATTCAAGATTTTCAGGCTGTTTTCCAGTCTTAGATTATTCAGATATTCCCCGTAGGTTGAACCGGTTTTCTCCTTGAACTTGCGACAGAAATGATAACGGCTCAGGTGTACTGCATCTGCAGCCTGGTCGATAGAGATAGGCGTCCGGTAGAATTCTTCACTATAATCTTTAATCCTATGAAGGAATTCGTCCCTTGGCGAGAGATCCTCCAACCCTTTATCAGAAGGGTAGATCAGAGCGATAGTACCCATGGCTAATGATGAGCTTTGAATTCCCGAAGAGAACGGCCCTTTATAAAGCTGTTCAAGAAGATGAGAATCGGCCTTTTTATAATGCAGAAAGTACGGGTAAGTACGGGCCAGGTCCGTCTTCAGGGCTAGTGCGTCGACGTAAGATAGAAAGTTCAGCCCAATATGCCAAACCGTAATTTGTCCTCCGTTACCCTGAATTCTGTATGAGTGGAGTGTTTCGGGCTGCAGCACAAAGAGGGAATTTTCCTCCATAGGGTAAGAACAGCCCTCGACATGAATAAAACCCGCTGCATTTTCACAATAGTTGATCTCCAGACTGCTGTGATAGTGCATCCTGACAACCGTATCTTCATGATAAGTTCTTACATTCATTACAACAGGGTTTTCCGGAGAGAGACTTTTCTCTTCGAATTTTATCCCGTTTCCCTGATTCTGCATCATAAGGAAGTTTATCAAATACAGCAATATTGTTCTATATATAAGCAACTTGATCGTACAGACATCTGCATTTACAGCAATATAATACATGTAAATAGGAGAAAATAGGATGAAAAACAACTATAAACCCGATTACAATAGAGTCATTTCGGCTGCTCTGAATAAAACAACAGATTACCTGCCCCTGTATGAACACAATGTAAGCTGTAATATTATAGAGGAGCTGTGCGGTTTAGAACTGGATTCGAAAATGGAGAGCCGCGACCCTGATCTGATTGATCAGGCCTTCAGGCATATTGCCGAATTTCACATTTCACACGGATATGACACCTACTCATTTGAAGGGTGTTTCACCCATATTATTCAGCAAGGTAAGGGTTTGACCGGAGAAGCCGGTCCCCTTATCAGGAACAGAGAGGATTTTGAAAACTTTCCCTGGGAGACACTGACAGCAAAGTACTTCGACAGCTTCAAAATCTATTTCGACTCCATAAGAAGGACCCTTCCCGAAGGGATGAAAATTACCGGCGGTGTGGGTAACGGGATATTTGAAACGGTTCAGGATTTTATCCCTTATACAGAATTGGCCTACCTGGAGATCGATGATCCTGACATGTTCGCTTCCATATGGCAGAAGGTGGGAGACGCCATCCATAAGGTATGGATCGAATTTCTGGGGGAATACTCGGAAATTCTGGCTGTTGGCAGGTTCGGAGATGATCTGGGTTTTAAAAGTGCCCCTCTGTTGAGCCCTCAGGTTATCCGAACACATGTCCTGCCCCAGTACAAAAAGATTGTAAAAGAGGTTCAGTCCAGAAACATTCCCTTTCTGCTGCACTCCTGCGGCTGTATTTTTGATGTGATGGATGACATTATCGATGATGTCGGCATTAATGCCAAACACTCCAATGAAGATGCCATTGCCCCCTTCCAGAGATGGGTGGAGGATTACGGTCAGAGAATCGGAAATTTCGGCGGACTGGATATGGACGTTATCTGCCGGGAGTCTGAAGAAAATATCCGTCAGTATACACGCAATACACTTGGCAAACTCAAGAAAAGCGATAAGGGACTGGCCATCGGTTCGGGCAACCAGATAGCCAGTTATGTTCCTCCGGCCAATTTTGTCGTTATGGTAGATGAAATCAGGAAATTCCGGGGAGCCTGATTTTTTACAGGCAAAGTCATTGACAGAAAAGCCTGTTTTAGCTAATATCCCTGAGTACCAATTGCCTGGATGGTGAAATTGGTAGACACGCTAGTTTCAGGGACTAGTGCTCGCAAGGGCGTGGAGGTTCGAGTCCTCTTCCAGGCACTAAAAAGACCCGGTTACCGAAAGGAGACCGGGTCTTTTTTGTTTCATATGATAAGGGGAGAGAACTCCCCATTGAATAAATAAGATTACCAGCCGTATACCTTCAGGATATCATCTTTTGACGCATGAAGGGGTTTCCCGTAGTAATTGAGTGCAACATCCGTCCTGTTGGTAAAAATTCCATCAACACCGTTGTTCTGCACCATTTTCATGTCTACCTCTTCATCAATTGTATATGCATGAACAAACATGCCCAGGTCATGGGTCATCTCATTCATCCATGGCTTGACAGTATCCATATAGCTCTGTTCGCCTTTTACCGGATCATTGAAACCCGCAAGCTTTGCTCCGGGACCTGTGCATGTAGCGCCATTATCCTTTGCCCACTGCAGCCACATCTTGTAATTATCCTTTGACAGGGCTTCCCATTTAGCAGAAAACTGAGCATAGGTTTCTCCTTCTGCCTGTTTTTCCGGCTGATCCGCTCGTAAGGGTCCATAGGTTTTACTGAGATCTGCACCAGGTATACTCTGGTCAATTTTTTCTACTCCCCATTCCATGGCTTCCTTATTGGTATAAAGCCAGACAAGGAAACACTTGGGGGTCTCTGGCATGAACTTGTTCAGCAGGGGCAGGCTTGTCGGTTCAAAGGTCTGCAGAATTGTACGGCCTTTAGTGAACTGGACACCAACATTTTCTGCCGGATTAAAACCCTCAGGTGCTTTTTTTTCTGAAGAACCAAGCCATCCGCGGCTTTTCAGCTTTTCATAGAGATCTTTCTCTATTCCGGGAAAGAGTGTTGAAACCTTTGTTTCAATATACACACCGGGACGGTTGCCATTGTCATTGGGGTCCGGTGTCCCGTCAGCCAGTTTACCTTCTGCAATGTTGAGCATCTCATCAAGGGTACAGATTTTTGCTCCTTTATACGAGTCACGAGCCTGTTCCGGGTGAGCACTGTTGAACCAGGATCCAGCATCAAGTTTTTTGAGTTCCGCCAGAGTGAAATTGCTTATGGCATCACCGGCTCGGTCGGGATAGAGTTCTGCAACATTGCTTGTTCTTTTCAGATTATTATCATGGAGGGCTATAAGCACGCCATCTTTTGTTCGCTGAAGGTCGCATTCAAGATATTCAGCCCCCATCTGTCGAGCCATAATATAGGCGGCTTCAGTTTCTTCTGGAGCATAGTAAGAAGCACCTCTATGGGCAATAACGGCATTGTAGGGTACCTCAGCTTGTTTGCAGATAGCTTTTTCGCTTGATCCTCCTGCGAAAACTGCTGATACAGAAAACAGCAGCAATACACAAAGTACAAGAATCATTGAAGATCTTTTTTTCATTTGTTCCTCCGATAAGAATAATATTTGCCTTTATCTCTACCAGAATGTGAAAGAATGGGGCTAATAAACTATATAATCTGATAAGGTCAAAAAGAAACTGAAAATAATCTTCATTAGTTTAATATTCTGAACCGGATGTGAATAACTTTATTCTCTTCAGAGAAATATCAGAGATATTGTCAGATGAGATCTATGACTTTTAAGATTGAGCCGGGCCCTCTACTTCAAATTCTGCAAACGAAACAGAGGACTTCGTTCTCCTTTCCCACGACCTCTGGGAGATAACCACAGCACCCAGAATGCAGATAAACCCCAGGCACTGAATCCCGTTATACCTCTCCCCCAGCAGAATAAAAGACAGGGTAATCGTAAAAATCGGAACCAGGTAGATAAACTGACTGGCCCTGACTGCCCCGATGGATTTAACCGCATAGGACCAGAAAATAAAACAGAACCCCGAAGCCAGCACCCCGAGGAACAGGAAATGACCGAATAATGGAAGTTGAAATACTCTTTCCGCATCCGGAACCTGACCGGAAGCCACTGTAACGGCCGCAATGACAATCCATCCGTAAAATACAGACTTGCGCGTAATAACCAGAGAGGAGTACGCACCGCTGATCTTTCTGAGAAGAAGCGTATAAAAGGCAAAAACAAAGGAGGCGCATAAAGCCAGAACATCTCCTTTTACCGAAACTCCCTGGATGGTACCGGACTGACTGAGGATCGCCAGAAAACCACCGATGGAGAGAATAAATGAAACGACATATTTTATACTGAATTTTTCATCCCGATAAAATACAGCGCCCAGTACACTGGTTATTAAGGGAATGCTGGTAACAATAACGGATACATTGGACGCATAGGTATATTTGGTTGCCAGATTTTCCAGAAAATAATACAGAAACATCCCCGTTATACCTGTCATGGCAAACAGAATTTCATCTTTCAGACAGATTCTGTTCCTGCTGGGCGGTGCGAGCAATATAAGAACGCCCAATCCTATTGAAAACCGAACAAAGGAAATCTGCAACGCAGAAAAATTCTGAACCAGCAGTTTTGTAGAGATATATGTTGAACTCCAGATAATGATAGCAGAAAGAGCGGTTATAAAGCCTGTTTTTATATGTTTATCCATTCCTATCCTCCGGATTAAAACTATATTAATCCGAATTGGTCGTATTGGATAAAATTGCCTCCCTGTAATCCTGCGGTTTCATCCCGGAATATAGTTTAAACTGCCTGATAAAGTGACTCTGATCCGAAAAACCGCAGTCCAGAGCAATATCCGCCAGAGATCTGTCTGTTTCAAACAGGAGTATGGCCCTTTGAATCCGCATATTAATCTGATCTGCATGGGGCGTCAGCCCGTACCGCCGGGCATACTGCCGGATAAAGGAAAATTTACTCCTGTTTATCTGCGCCGCCATTTGATCAATGCTGCTGATTACTTCAGGAAGGTCTCTGATTCGGACGTGTACGGAATCCAGATCATCCTTTCCCTCGGGAACATCTTTCACTTCCAGTCGCCCCTCTGTTATACCCTTCAACCCTTCGAGGACTTCCGATTCCAGCACATGGCAATCATCCGCTTCGATTCTTACAAACAATTCAATCATATCCGCAGAGGACGGTGCGGCATAGATATAAAAATTCTTTGATGGAAAGTGGAGATTCTTTTCCCACCAGTCCGGGTCAATATAGAACATAAGAAACTCAAACTGCTCCTCCCTATGGGGAATACACAGATGCGCTGTTTCCGCCGGAATCAGCACAAAGTCCCCGGGAGTCAGGTTATACTTCTGTCCCAGAATTGAGATGGTTGTGTCTCCTGATTTAATAAAACCGAGAGAAACCTCCGGGTGGGAGTGGAGGCGTTTGGCATACTCACTCCGCCGGTTCTTGGATTTCATGGAAAGAAAGGGCAGGTCCCGATAGAATTGAATCACAGTTTCCTCCAAAACGCCTGAAAAAGCCCAGGGAATTATCATCGCTACAAGGATGTTCCCTTTGATAATACTCTATATTTCCATTAAAATTCAGTTTATATAATTTCATAGCTGAATCGGAGGTTTACCATGAAACCATTACGATCTCTGCTGTACGCAATCCTTATCGTTTCGTTTTTTTCCTGCAGTATGATTGAAGAAACCTTCTTCCCCGAAAAGAAGGAGGATGAGGCTCCGGAAGCCTCAGATGATTTTATAGATGCGGCCACATCCGTATTTGAAGGAATCGGACTTGTATTCGACACAGAGTCGTCGGACCCCACCCAGGGGACCTTTCCTACCGGAATGACCGTTGCCTGGGTAACACAGGATGTGGAACTTACCATTACCCTTGTATCCTGCCAGACAACGATTGCAACAGATGTCCTTTTAAGCGGTACAATAACCATAACCCGCAGAGATGCCGATGAGACTGCAACCCTGACCATATACGGCGTTATGACCACAGGCAGCGGTACTCAAGTCACTATCGACGGCTCTGCAAGCTGGCCGGCACCGGGCGGAGAAATTGTTATGAGTGATGAACCGTTTTCCACCAGCGGTTCAATTACCGTCGGGGATGAAACCCTCAGCATCCGCGATGCCATGGAATTGGTCAACCTGGATGAAGAGGATGAGGACAATCCCCCGACTGTTGCCAATATCCGCTTCCTCACAGCAGGAAATTATACGATTAATGCCACAGACAATGGTACGACCTGGGAAGAAGTGTACTCATGGGATGGTAATTTCTGGGATGTCAGCAGCAATTCCACCAACCACAGTGTAGCCGTAGGTAAAGCAGCAGACGGCAGCGGTTATATTGTATACTCTTCCAATTTCCGAAACTGGACGGCGGCCGTATCAGGTGTAACACAAAGTATTATGTGTGTGGAAGCCGTGGGTGATATGTTCTATGCCGGGATAGAGGGTGCCGCGGAAGTTCTGGTTTCTTCCGATAACGGGGCCACCTGGTTTACCCAGGCCATCAGCGGCATGACCGCCATATATGACTTTGCCTCCGACGGCAGCAGAATCATAGCCGTCGGCGGTGGCAGAACCTGTTATACCGCCGATCAGGGAGCCACAACCTGGCTTGATCTCACAGACAGCGACAGCAGTGTTTCCTTTAATGAATACACGATCCGGGCGGTTGATTATTTCAACTCCCACTGGGTTATGGTTGGAAAGTCAGACAGTGATAACACCATCGCCGTCTTTTATTCGGAAGACGGACTGGACTGGGTAAGGGATCCCGGTTTCAGTGCCCAGACAGGATATATGACATCCATTGCCAATGACGGCAGCGACAAAGTAATTATTTCCGGTCACACAGGATCAGAGTATGACTACGGCAACCCCATCCTTTATATGAGTTCTACCGGGGGAGAATCCAATTCATGGACCTCTGTCAGCACCGGAGTTACCTACCCGATTGTAGCTGCTGCCTACGGAGAGATGGGCAACGGAATATCCAACTGGATGATTGTATCCAATACAGGTAAAGCCTATTTCTCTACCGATGGAACAACATGGATAGAACGAAGTTCCGACTACGGCACTCACGGAGCCACCTACGTCCCCATCCTCCCATAAAAATAGAACACCTCTCCCTCTGGGAGAGGGGATTAAGGGGTGAGGGTTTCCAGAAAAAGTCGCTTCCCGTAACTCTGCGAGGAAATCCGAGGGAGAGAGATTTCATCAACCATCCTGCCTTACACCCTCTCCTGAGGAGAGGGATTGGGAGAGGTTTGGAGAGGCCTACAGACCTTTCGTCTTCACCCTCTCCAGAGCCCAAAGGGTATATTTTCTAACCTTCTTGTCCGGATCCTGTTCCAGCTCCTGCAGGATCTGCTTTCCCTCTTCCGTATTCAGGGCTTCCAGAGCTTTTGTCACACTGACCCTTACTTCACTGTTAGGATCCCTTGCGGCCAGTACAATTCCCCGGAATGCCGCTTTGGTCCGGACTACCGAGAGAAAATCGGCCGCATTTTTTCTGATTTTCGGATCCCTGTGTTTCAGCAGCCTGATATTAGACTCCACATACCCCGAAGATTCCAGAACTTCCGCGATATAGTGATGGAGGGACGGGATATCTTCTTTCAGGAGCTCCACCATCAGACGCTCCCCGTCACTACCCATCATTTCAACAGACCGGCTGATATCATCCCGCAATTGAGGCCCGCCGTCTTTAAACTGTTCAACCAGAACACTAAGACTCTTTTTATCCCGTTTCAGGCTGATCCCCTCCATACACTCATATTTAAGTTCGCCATCCTGATCCAGTTTACTGCAGAGGATCTCGACGGATTTGGTATTCACGGACAGAGACAGACCAATAATCGCGGCCTTTTTTACAGACTCCACCTCGTTCTCATCATTCATAAGAGCTTCCAGCTGCTTCAGAACGGAATCGGTTCCGAAGGCTCCCAGGGCTTTTGCCACTTCAATCCGGACATTTTCAACAGGATCCCTCAGCATTTCAATGCTTTTATTTAACTGTTTGGTGTCATTGTAATCGATCAGGGCCCATATACAGGCAATTCGAACTTCCGGATTCGCATCGTTCAAACCTTCCTGTATATATTTCAGAAAGGTTTTCTTGCCGGTAGCCGGAAGGCAGACAATAACAGAGGCCCTGCACTGTGCATCTACCGATTTCAGTATGGATTCCACTCTTTCATCAAACAGATCTTCTGCATAACTGCTCAACATCCTGGCAAACTCTTTTCCTTCTTCCAGAGGAAGAATAGACAGATTTTCCAGAATTATCTGCAGACAGTACTCCTTTTTCAGATCACCCAGTAGTTTCAGCGCCTGAATCCGTACAGGATGGGAATATTCCGCCCTCCCCGCTTTGATTATATCCAGAACCATTTCCATCACATCCGGTTCCGGCATTTTCAAAAGAGTGGCACGCAGATCGTCCTTCAGGGGAAAATCGGGATCTTTCAAATACGATTCCAGAGTTGGCAGAAGAATACTGTGACTGCGGGAAGGGATTCGCTCCAAAACCGACTTCAGCAGGATTTCATCTTTTCTGACTGCCTGTGCTTCTTTCTTCAGAAGATGAAATGATTCATCATTACCATGAAGAGAAATGCAATCCAGAGTATTACCGTAGATTTCGATCACTTCCGGATCTTTTTTATTTTCCCTATCCAGTTTAAAAACCTTTGAAGCAAGACAGTTGACAGCGGTCTGATTACCAACGTCTTTCAGTAAACGGGAAGCAACAAGGAGAGACCCGGGGTTATCAACCTTTTCAACATCCTGCAGAAAAAGGGTAACATTTACGTTAGCGGCATTCCGCAGCAGTTTATAGTTACGCTCCAGGTCTTCTTTATCATTAAGGTGACTTTCTCGGAAGAGCCGGCTTAAAACACCGCAGTCCTGAAGAAAACGGGCAGCATTCTGCCTTAATTCCAGGTTCTCACTTCCCAGAATCGTCATTCCGAAATCCTGATCTTCCTGAGAGTTCTTATCCAGAAGCTGTACAATATGTAAAGACTGCTCGGTGCCAAGATCCTCTTCCGACCATGTGTAAAAGGAGTGAAAATCCTTCAGAATCCGTTCTTTTGCCGCCCGGCGGACTTCCCAGACAGGATCGTTCAGGAGCAGGTCCTTCAGAATATCAAACAGATAGGAACCGCTGATACTTTTCTGTTCCGTATCAAAGGGTTTTGTATCCTTGTCGATTTCCCTTACAACGGTCGATCGAACCAAACCATGAGAGTCATAAAAGGAGTCCCAGATGGCCCTGTCTGAACGAGCTTCACCATCATGCAGCAGAATCTTTACAGCCAGGTAACGGACCGCCCATTCAGGGTCGCCTGTTAATTCCCGGATTTCATCCATTCTATCCTGAAACAGAATCATTGCTTTATTCCCGTCAAAGTCCCGCCCGCGGCCTGAAAGGGCAATTCTTCTAAGAATCAGAAAATCCTTACTTTTATCTATAAAGGCAAAAAGGCCATCGGCAACTTTTTTATCATCCAGGGCTTTTTCAAATATGGAAAACAGACCCAGATCAGGAACAAATTCAAGAATCCAGTCCTGGAAATATTTCCTCCCGCTTTTCTCAAACTGCCTGATCCAGACCCCCCCCAGCTCCAGCTGTTCCGGCAGATTTACCCCCTGACACCTGGAAAGTTCTACAATCTGTTTTGATTTCTTACACAGCGAATCATACCCGTATCGGTTCATCAGGGGCTGAATGTTTTTACTGATTCCGGCTTCTTTCAGAAGTTTCAGAAAAACCTTTTTCCTGCGGTTCAATGCTATAAAGAAAACAAGAAGCGCTGTGATTACAACTGCTGCGGCAATGTAATAGTAATAAGGGATTCCTTTTAGAAACGGTAAAATGTTATTCATTGTCACTTCCTTTTTAAGCCATACCGGCAACATTATATATTTGAATAGGTTTAATCTTACCCTTAACTTTAACAGGAGCTCTTTTCTCCAGGATAAAACGGTCATCCAGATAGCTTCTGGTGTCTTCGGTGATTATAATTTCACCTGCTCCGGATACACCTTCCAGCCTGGCCGCCAGATTCACCGTATCCCCAATAACCGTATAGTCCATCCGCCGGGAACTGCCCAGGTTACCTGCTACCAGATCTCCGGTATGCATCCCGAATCCGACTGCCAGATGCTCAGCCCTTCCTTTAAAAAAATGTCTGTCCTTTGATTTTACAAGATCCTGAATCTCTACGGCACAGGAAACGGCTTTTACAGCATCCTCCTTCTCATTGACCATGGGCACACCCCAGGCCGCCATAATGCAGTCACCTATGAATTTATCGATGTAACCGCCGTATTTTATAACAATCTCTACGGCTTCCCTGAAGTATTCATTCAAAACCTCGATGATATATTCGGGTGTCTTATCCTCGGAGAATGATGTATACCCCCTGATATCAGCAAAAAATACAGTGGCATGTTTCGTTCCCCCCCCGGGTTTAACCAGTTCCGGAGCATCAACAAGATTCTGAACAATGTCATTTGACAGGTAACGGGCAAACATATCCTTGATAACACGACGGTCCTCTTTTGCAATATCCGCTGTAGCCTTCAGTTCCCTTTCTTTTGACTGATCCGTAAACAGAAGTGTCAGACCTTTATGCTTTCCCCTTATCCCTCTCAGAGGTGATATATTCAGGGAAAAATCCATATCGCTGTCACCCGGGGAGTGCTTGAAGATTCCCTCCAGTCCCAGTTGTTCCCTTCCGGATTCCTTGACTTTCTGAAGAGAGTTTAAAATCTTCTTACTCATATTTTTCCTGAATACAGTCTGAATTTCCTGTCCGATATGAGCCTCTGTTAAATGAAGACTCTCCTCGGCCTGTCTATTAAAGTATTCGATCCGGTCCTTTTCGTCTGTGGTAATCAGAAGATTTGTCATGGATGAAAAAATACCGGTCTGATACTGTTCCAGCTCCTCCACCTGCTTAACATAATCCTTTAATTCCCTGAACAGCCTGGCATTGTGAAGCATCCCGCTCGCCTGCCTGGAAAAGGAGTTGGCAAAATTAAAACGGGCTTTAGTATAAAAATTCTCTTTTCTGGAATTCAGAAAAAGAACTCCTATATTCTGTTTCTTCGTAATAATGGGAAGAGCGATGCCGCTGTTCATCTGCTCATTCAGAAAAAGGTCATGAAAAGCCAGTTTCTTTCTTTCCTGTAAAACAAGTGCTGAGGGACATTCCTGAAGGAACTCAATGACTTCCGAATTCCCCGGCATCCCCACGGGGATCGGAAAGTTTCCTCTTTTGTAAATCATCTTGAGATCTGAGCAGGCAGCCTCATGATCTATATAAAGGTACAGGGCTGCAATATCGGAATGAGTAACATCCAGAGATTGCTCAACCAAAACCGAAATCAGTGGTTTAAGCTCGAATTCACCGGACAGAAGAGTACTGGCTCGAACAAGTTCATCCAGAACACTTTGTTCATCAATCATGTTACATCTCCATAGGTAAACGACTGTTATTATAGAAATATACGAGAGATAACTTGTTCTTACAAGGTTTTAGCGAAACTCTTATAATGACCTCTCACCTTCTTTATGATATCATATCTGAGTCAAATCTGGAGAATGGAATGAAAGAAGAAACAGTAATACAGGAAAACCCCGGAAAAAGGAATAGAAAGACCTTCCTTACAGGACGTGGAATATTGGTCAGCTTATCCTCTGCAACCCTGGGCAGGACCTATATAGTTAATCAGGAGAACATAACGATAGGACGGGATTCTTCCTGCGACATCTGTCTGGATGATCCCCTTGTCAGCAAAGTGCATAGCCGGATTACTGTAGAGGACCAAAGAATATTTAAAATTGAAGATCTCGGATCTACAAACGGTACCTACCTGAACAAGAAAAGATTATCCAGACCGACTCAGATGTATTATAGTGACAGAGTTGTGATAGGCAGTTCCATCTTCAGATTTTTTATTGAAGAAACCCTTGATAAAACTATGTAATTTCAGGAGAAAAACATGTCCGAAGGCAAATTACCTGTACTGGTTCAGCAAACATATAACGGAATTAAAAAAATCATTGATCTTGGAGGATATGATTCTCATGGGCAGCTTCCCTCTGAGAACATACTGTCGGAAAAGCTGAATGTAAGCAGGGCAACCATCCGGACAGCCCTCGCCAGACTCGAATATGACGGAATAATCAAAAGGATTCATGGAAAGGGAACTTTCATAAGGGAAAAATCCATTAACCTCGAAACTCCACTTCAGGAAAAGTGGGACTTTATACCCATGCTGGAAGAGAAAGGACAGGTTGTTAAAATAGAACTTCTCTCAATCTGTCAGAGAACAGCTGGCACAGATGATGCCAACCTTCTGAATGTCAGGAATACTACAGAGATTGTTGAGATTGTCCGCCTTTACAGGGCTGATAACAAACCGGTAATCTACTCCAGAAACATATTTCCCCGCAGTTTCCTTAATAAAACGGCAGATCCCATATTGATGAATTACCAGTGTACGGCTTATGAACTTTTTCAGGACTATTTTATTGAACAGGCCGATAGTTCACGCACCGATCTGCTGCCTGTTCTTCCCAATGAGGAAATTGCCGGACACCTGAATATCAGCTGCCAGACACCCATCCTCCTGTTCAAGGATTTCTTTATTACCAAGGGAGAACATATCCTTCTCGCAGGAGAAAACTACATGCATGATAAACTTCTCAAGCTGCGTTTCCTCAGCAATCCTGCCTAGACTACAGCAGAAAAGAGAGGGTTTCTCTTCCATGGCCTTCCGGATTTACTTTATGGAAAGCTTTCCTGATTACCATATCCTCATCAACGATATAGGTTGACCGATAGATTTTATCAACAATCTTACCCATAAGCTGCTTCTCTCCCAGAGCATCAAATCGTTTAATAACCTTTTTCTCCGGATCACTCAATAATTTAAAAGGCAGGTTATACTTTTTTTTAAATTTCTGATGGGATTCTGGCGAATCGGGGCTGATTCCGATCACTTCTGCCCCGGTTTCGATAATTTCATCGTATTCGTCTCTGAAACTGCACGCTTCTTTTGTACATCCGGGTGTATTGTCCCTGGGATAAAAATAGATAATAACCTTTTTCCCTTTATAATCTGAAAGAGAAAAGGGTTTACCGTTTTCATCCGGCAGTGTGAAATCTTCTATTTTAACTCCCTCGTTAAGCATGGAAACCTCTTAAGAATCTTGTTTATCTTTAAAGTAATAAAATCATTATCTTAATACAAGCCGAAATAGGACAGACTGCAATTATATTGCCGGAAAAACTTATATATTCCATTAATTTTATCAAGCCATTAGAATAATCCCTGATTTAACTGTAAACTTGAATAAATAAGAAACAAACGTTTCAAAAAAAGAAGAGGCACCATACATGAAAAAAGTATTATTTCCGATCATTCTGATTCTCTGTGTCATTACCCTGGTTTCAGCTGAAGAATTCCACACTCTTACCGTTACCAATAATTTGAGCGATGCTGTTTACTATCTCTATCTCGCACCTGCTGATGCAGATGACTGGGGAGAAGACAGACTGGGAGAAGAGATTTTGGAGACAGGAGCAGATATAACCATACAGGCGTCAGCTTCTTCCGAAACGATTTATAATCTGATGGCCGAAGACGAGATGGAGAAAACCTACCGAATTGATAACATTGATCTGTCAAATGCCGGCAGCATCTCAATTACAGACGAAAATCTGCTTCCCTTCGGAGGCTGGAATCCTGTAAACAGAACTCTTACATTCTACAATAATACAGGAGAAGATATCTATTACCTCTATGTTTCTTCCAACAGCTCCATGTACTGGGGAGAAGACATCCTGGAGGATGACATCCTGTACAGTGGCGAATCTTTTACAAAAGAACTGCCCATTGACAGCGACTACCCTCAACATGATGTCCTTGCAGAAGGTGAAAGCGGAGCTTCCTACGAGATCATGAATGAAAACCTCCTGGAAATTGACCAACTCTATTTTACAGAAGAGACCATGACTTCATCAGGTGATGATTATGACGATTACGATGATGACTACTACTATGACGATTTTGATGAAGACGACTATAATGGTGCTTATCTTGAAGGATACAGGGAAGGTTTCAGGGACGCCTGGAAAGAAGCCTATCAGCTTGGTTTCCAGGATGCCATGGAAGAATAGAATCCTATCATATCGCCCCCTCCGGAGAGGGGGCGATACTTTTTAAAAACAGAGACCCGAGATGAGTCGAGGGTGGAGGTTAACTCATCTTTGTGAGCTTCTTAATCAGAACTTCCTTGTTATTTTTCACGTACTCTTTAAGATCCTCAAAATCTTCGGCTATTTCCGAGGCAGCTCCTGATAAATAGAGGACACGGTTGGACCACCTGAACCAGAGGTAGTGTTTGGCCAGAACCGGTTTAAATCCGGATGTGCTCAGACGGGCTTCTATTGCGGCATCCAACTCATTATGATTCGCCATACCGGTAATATAGAGAACATCCCCATCTTCCATAAGAAACAGAACGCAGCGTTTAAACCCCTGAGCGATAGCCTCATCATTTCTGAACCCCTGCAATCTCAGATCCAGGGATCCCAGTTTCAGGTTATAGCCCTGCATACGCAGTGCTTTCCGAATGGTAGCGACTTCGCTTCGAACTTCCTGTATAACATCATGATTGGTTCTGTTTGATTCAAGCCTGTGTCTTAATTCCCTTAAGTGAAGTTCATAATGATGAAATATTTTCGTATTATTACTCAGAAATATAGTTGTATCCGACAATAGAGTCCACGCGGATGTGAAGTGTTCATTCAGATTATTTATGACATTCGAAAACTTATTTGCTATCATACAAATTGATTATACAACTTTAAAAACAAAAGGATGAGCCTTTCATTAACAATTCCTTAAAAAGGAAGGAGAATTCGTTGCTGATTTTAGTGCTGTCAGATATTCATGGAAATTTCCAAGCCCTTCAGAAGGTAATAAAGGAATCCAGACAATTCAAATGGAAACAACTATGGTTCCTGGGAGATCTGGGTGGTTACGGTCCCCGACCGGAGGAGTGTTTCAATCTTCTCAGGAAGGAGAATGCCGTTATACTGCCCGGTAATCACGATCTGTACCTTTCCGGTCAGCTGCCGGGATCCTTTTTTTCCAGCGAGTCGATTCGGTCCCTTATCCAGAACAGGGGTCTTTTAAAACGGAACACTCTGGAGTTGATAAAAGCCATCCCACTGAAACAGAAAAGAAAAGGTTTTACCCTGGTACACGGAAGCCCGGAGAATCCGGCTACCGATTATATTCTGACAGACGATGATGCCTCAAATGCCTTTTCCTCCTTTGACGGCAGAGGCTGCTTTTTCGGACATACGCATATTCAGGAGTATTTCATTCAGGGAGCCAGGGGCTGCGAACGTTTCAGACCATCAAACGGAGACGTTCTATCCTATAGAAAAAAGCGCATCCTGATTAATCCGGGCAGCATAGGTCAGCCCCGGGACAGAGATCCACGGGCAGCCTGGTGTATCCTGGATACAAGAAGAAAGGAAGTCCGTTTTTTCAGAAGCGAATATGATATTAAGGCAACTCAGAAAGAGATGAGAAAACTGGGCTCCTCAGATTTTTTGATAGAACGGCTGGAAAAAGGCATTTAATTATAGAATTTTCACATACCCTTCCAGAATTGACTCCAGAAGGAAATCTTTCAGACAGTCTTCTTCCATACCGGAATCCCTGAGATCACTGATTCGGCAGGGATCTCTCAGTCTGGAAACCAGATCATACTGTTCATCATCCAGCTTTTCACTGCAAATCTCCCAGCCTCTGCTGAAAAGGATCCAGTTTTCATCCTCTTTATTAAGATAATGAATAATACCGGACGGGTCGCTTTCCATTCCCTGTATAAGCGTATAAGGGGGAACCGCAAAACGCTCCAGTTTTACCGAAGAATCAAGTTCTATACGGGTATCTTCCTTCAGGAGAATTCCCTCTGAAGGAGATTCAATTGTCTCACTCAGTTCTTCCAGTTCCCTCTGGATTTGGAGCAGATTAATAACATCCCTGATTACACGGAATTCATCCGGCAGATTAGCTTCCAGATAAAGGAATTCCAGAAAACGAATGATTTCCCCCTGAAGTTTCTCTTCCGGGATTTCCCTGTCCAACCTGAACTTTCTCCAGGCTTCTGTCAATTCAACCGGTTTGCTGTTCAGTTCGCCGCAGCTCCGCATAAACCAGCTTACGGCCTTGCCGAAATTGTACAGTTCATCAACCGAGCGGGCTATTTTTCCGGCCTCTTCCAGATCTTCAGCATTTAACTCCCGGCTTCCCAGAACGGTGTAGGGATCTTCTTTTCTAAATTCCAGTCCAAGTCTCTCAGCCTTATCAAAAAGGACAGTACCCGGCAGTACCGCAAGAGGGAAAATATCCAGATGATTCGGTTCAAGAGAGAGGGCATAATCCAGAGATTCTTTAAAACTCTTCAGAGAATCCCCCGGAAGACCGTATATCAGATCCAGACCATAAGAAACTCCGTAACGGGAGAGTATTTCCATTTTTTCACGAAAATCTTCTTTGTCCAGAGTCCGGTTTACATTTTTGAGAACCGGGAGAGAGCTGCTCTGCAGACCAATCTGCAGGGTACAGGGAATGGACGCAAAGGCCCGGGCTGTTTCCTCATCCAGGAATTCGGAGCGTGCTTCAAAATAGTAGTATGTATAGGGGGTATATTTCCTGATCAGTTCCAAAATGAAAAGGACCCTTTTCTTATGAGAATTGAATGTCGGATCCAGAACAAAAACCTGTTCGATACCGTAATCCCTGATCAGTTCCAGCTCTGCCTCGACTCTCTCCAGACTGATAGCCCGGGTTGAACCTGTTCCTTTTGATTCAAAACAGAAATCACAGGCGAAGGGACAGCCCCGGGACAACTCCCACAGCAATCCGGGATTCCCGGACAAGTCCAGAGAACCTGTCAGAATCGGAGAGGGCAGACTGTTGAAATCTGCACAGAAAGCAGCATTGCCAGCTTTAATATCCCGAGTCCAGACACCGGGCAGCCCGGAAAGGTTGAGCTTCTTATCCAGTCTGTCCAGAATATCAGCAATTGTCGCTTCGCCTTCCCCTTCCATGGCAATATCACAGAAGGAACTAAAAAGAAAACTCTCGGGGTCTGCTGTTATTTCAGGCCCCCCTGCCATAATTGTGATTTCCGGATTTTTTTCTTTTAAATATTTTATAGCCTGAATAGTCAGGTTCCGGTTCCACAGGTATACGGTAAAACCAACCACAGCGGGTGTCGAGGACAGGATGCTTTCCCCTATCTCCTCCGGGCTTTGATGCATAAAACAGTTCAACAGATCAACATCATGATCGATGATCATGGCTTTCAGACAGGCTCCTGCCAGGGGTATTGCTCTCGTGGACGGTTCCAGATGGACCGTTGCCAATATTACTTTCATTCCGCCAGTCTAACAGAACAGCTAGAATTACAGTATAGCCGGAACACTTCTATTAGTATGTTTATCTTTTTCATGCATGTAAAAAAGAGGATCTGTAAAAATCCAACCTGAAACTCAGAGTTGACTCTATTGTTTAATGCAGAATTATCCGGTTTTAATTGGCTGTTTACAACTCCTTAGCTTTCTCTTTCCTATACAGATACATCTTTACCATTTCTGCCGCTTCCAGATTGATCCCCGCTGTTCGGGCTATATCCTCAGCCGCCGCATCATAAAGTTTCTCCATAGACCCGAACCCGGTCAGCAGTTTTTTACTCCTCCCGGGACCGATTCCGGGAATGTTCTCAAGGGATGAGAGAGAAAGAGTTTTCTTCCTGAGCTTCTGATTGTGACTTGTCGCAAAACGGTGCGTTTCATCCCGCACATGCTGCAGTATCCGCAAGGCCCTGTCTCCTTCGGGAAGATCGATAGGATCTTTTTCACCGGGGAGAAAGATCAGCTCCTCCTTTTTAGCCAGTCCCGCCAGGGGCGTTGACAGACCCAGTGCCTGAAGAACACTCCATGCCGCATTCACCTGTCCCTTTCCCCCGTCAATCAGAATCAGATCCGGCAACTCTTTCCCTTCATTTTTCAGGCGGGTATAGCGGCGGGCAACCGCTTCGCTGATTGCTTTATAATCATCGATATCGCCCTTGAGGGACCGGATATTGAAATGCCTGTAATTTCTCCTGTCCGGATTTCCATCTTTAAAGGATATCAGGGAAGCTACTGTAAAATGCCCGTCCAGCTGGGCAATATCAAACCCCTCTATTCTTTTAGGTATATTTTTCAGACCAAGAAGGTTTTTCAAATCCTCCAGAGCCGGTTTATTTCCCATATCCTGCAGTTTCCTGGCCAGATCCATACGGGCATTTTCCACGGCCATATTTAAAACAGCCTGATCCCTTTTCGATTCCGGAAGTTCCAGAACCGTCTTATCCGCACCCTCTACTTCATTCCGCAGGTATTCCTGTATAAGGCCCCTGTCCTTAAGAGAGACAAAAACCCTTTCCGGAAAATCCCTGTCGGGGGAGGAGTAGTAACAGACAAGAAATTCCTGAATGGCTTCTGTTTCGCTGCCGTAGTATTCATTCCGGAATGTTTCTTTTCCCAGGAGTTTGCCAGAGCGCATCTGAATAACCGCAAAGGCATAGAAATCTCCTGCCGCATCTACCCCTATATAATCCCTGCTCTCCTGCACAAAATCTTCCACTTTCTGTTCAGTCTGCAGCTTCTGGAGACTCAGCATAATGTCCCGGATTTCAGCCGCCTTCTCAAATTCCAGGGCATCCGAAGCTGCTTTAATATCCTTCATCAGCTCTTTTTCCAGGCCGGCGGTTTTTCCGGACAACAGATTCCGGGCTCTGTTTATGCTTTTCCGGTAGTCCTCTTTACTGATCAGACCGCAGCAAGGCCCGCTGCATTTCCCCATATGGTAATACAGACAGGGACTCTCTCTTTTTTTCATCCTCCCGCAACGCCGGAGAGGAAACATTTTATTGATCAGGGCCATTGTTTCATCCAGAACTTTGATATCCGGATAGGGTCCGTAATAGCGAGAACCATCTTCTATAATAGATCTTGTCCTGAAGATACGGGGAAACTCTTCGTCGGTCACGCGGATAACAGGATAACTCTTACCGTCTTTCAGGTTTATGTTATACCGGGGATTCCATTTTTTAATAAGATTATTCTCAAGTAAGAGCGCCTCATACTCGGATGCCGTAACGATATGTTCAATATGGTGGATCTTACTTACAAGAGTTTTTGTTTTAATATCCTTTGAACCGGAGAAATATGACCTGACCCGGTTCTGCAGTTTGACAGCTTTACCTATATAGATGATCTTTTTATGCTCATCTTTCATCAGATAGACCCCGGGAGTAAGGGGGAACTCTTTAATCTGCCGCAGAAGTCTGTTAACTCTGTCTTTACTGTTTTCCATAAATCTCCGATATTATACATAATCAATAGTCATGAAAAAAACTAATACGCTGATTATATGTACCATATTACTCATTAGCGGATATTCTGCCTATCCGGAATCCTTCTCAATCGGCAATGAAGACGACTGGAAAGGAACAGGGCTTTATAACCTGGAGACAACTGCCGGCCGAGGAGGTTTTCAGGATCTTATTATTAAAACAACCGAGCTCTCACCGGATGATCAGACCGATCTGCTTCTTCCTTTTAATTCAAATGCACGGAAAGATAGAACCGGACACTACCGGATTCTGGAAAATCCTGATTATAATCAGGAATTTATTAAAACAGGATCCGGCAGTGCAACATTTTTCAGTGGTAAAAAGATGCTTCTTCTGCCCGAGGAAGGTGCCCTTCTGTCAGCCCATACAAACTGGGAAGATTTTACCATGGAATTCTGGCTCTATCCGGCCAACCCCCGGGAAGGGGAACAGATCCTTCAATGGAAAGGACTGGGACGTTTTGAATCTCATATATATTCCCAGACTGTTCAGTGCCACTTTTTAAACAGAAAACTGGTTTGGAGTTTTGATAATTTCTTTCAGCTTCCCGGTTCTCCCTTCTCTCACTATGAGATATCGGGGGATCCTCTGCTGCCGAGGGAATGGCATCACCATATGCTTCGCTATAACAGCGGCACGGGTATGCTGGAGTATCTTATTGACGGGAAACCTTCAGCTATTCTTTATACAACAGAGTCCGGAAATGAATCACATACCGTATACACCCCTAAAATAGGAGAGGAACCCGGTGCCTTGAAAATAGGTGAAAATCTTACCGGATTTATGGATGAATTCCGAATCAGTACAGCTTTTATTGAAAACAGATCCCTTAACAGATTCTACAAATCCGGTTATGGTCTTTCCGCCATTCAGGATTTAAAATACCCCGATTCCCAGTTGAAATCCTTAAAGCTCGTAAAAAATACACCGGGATACACAGAAATATTCCCCTACTACTTTATAACGAACAACAGACTGGAAGCAGAGCAGGTATACAGTGACTTTCACGGGGAAGAAACCATTCTGGGTGCAGCTTCAAAATGGAAGTCCTTTGACGAGATGGAAGAGGAATCCAGAGGAAGATTTCTGATTCTCTCATTTCTCCTCTACCCGGATTTAAAAACGGACAGGACCCCTTATTTATCATCCATAGATATTGAATATACACCGTCTCTCCCGCCGCTGCCACCGTCAAGACTTCGTATCCACCGATCAGATTCCGGTTCCGTTACACTGAACTGGAATGCTTCTCCCTCTTCCGAAGTAATGGGATACCTTGTTTTCTATGGGGAAAAACCGGGAGAGTACATATACCCTGGAAGTCCTCTTGATGTAGGAAATGCACAGACCGTGGAAATAGCCGGTTTGTCGCCATTTAAACAATATTTTTTTGCCATTAAGTCCTATAATGCAGGAGAGCTTCCTCAATACAGCGACTTTTCTGAAGAAAAAACGATTAGGCCATAAAGGGTTAAAACTACAATGCCGGACACAAGCCATTACAACAAAGCAGTATCAGCCTATCTTCTCGAGGATTATCCCCTTGCCCTGCGTCTTACGGAGAAGCTAATCCGTGAAACCGGAGACAGGCCAATCTACAATATATTGATGGGTAATATTTTTCAGGCCCAGGATGATACGGATAAAGCTGTCGTCTACTATCGGAAAGCCCTTGAGCAAGCACCGGATAATCCGGAGGCCTATAACAATATTGGTGTTACCTATAAAAAAAAGGGTGACTTTGAAAAAGCGCTGACAGCCTTTTCTCAAGCCAATAAGATAGCCCCTGACAGGGCTGATATCTGTTATAATCTGGGGAATTTATATAAACAGTTTGAAGATTATGACAATGCCGAAATATGGTATAAGAAATCCATTTCAATAGACCCCTCCTATATCAATTCTTATAACAACCTGGGAACAATATTCGAAAAAAACAATGATTATGAGAATGCCGAAGAGATTTATCGGCAGGGTCTTTCCATAGATAAGAACAACGCCACTCTTCACTATAATCTGGGAATCACTTTCGAAGACCGGGGCCAAATGGAAGATGCTCAGGCTCAATATGAAGAATCCCTGAAATTCAGACCCGGCTGGACACCCAGTTTAAATAATCTCGGTTCTGTCCTGCAGAACCAGGGGAAACTGCTGGAGGCTGAAAAAAGGTTTGATCAACTGCTGAAAAAAGAACCGGAAAATGTTCATGCCATTACCGGGCTTGGTTCAATACATGCCAGCAGGGGAGATTCGGATAAAGCCCGGATACTCTTCAAAAAGGCTCTTTCCTTTGATCCCAGCTATAAATCAGCAACGATCAATCTGAAAAATGTCTACCTGAAAGAGAACTCCTTTCAGGAAGCACTGGAAGAGCTGAACAAACAGGCCACCTTTCATCCCGAGGACATAGAGATTCAACTTCAGATTGGCAGTCTGCTCTCCCGGCTGGGACGAAAGAAAGAAGCTGAACAGGTATACAGCCGTATATTGGACAGACAGCCTGATAATCTTACAGTATACAAGGAGCTGGCGGAACTCTATGCGGAACTCGAAAGGCCGGATCTTGTACGATCCTGCGTTATAGAGATTCAGAAAAGGAATCCCAAAGATAAAGAGATTCTCAGGAATCTCGCAGAAACCTATCTGAAATCGAAACGGTTGGAAGATGCCAGGAAATATATTGACCAGTACCTTGATGCGTTTCCCCAGGATAAAAAGGCTCTGCGGATCAAGGCTGCAATCCTGCAACAGTTATCTGATCATTCGGGAGCTGCCGCACTCTATAGTGAAATAGGAGATGACCCGGATATGGAGTCAGATCCTGTTCTTTTAGCTGATATGGCTGAAGCATTCTTTGAATCAGGCGACCGGGAAAATGCAGTTAACAGGCTGGAACAGCTTGTTAACCTTCAGGGAACAGAAGGAAGTCCTGATAGTATCGAGAACCTTGCTGCCAGTCTGGACCTTTATGAAAAAACAGTATCCTCTTTTCAGCAGGGGCATGGATCACAATGGCAGCAGAATCTTGAAAAAATGCGTCAGATAGCCATCCGGGACAAAGCGGAACATCTGAAATCAGATAACACGGCCATATCTTCCACCAGCCAGATTCCCATTGAAGAAGAAGATGCGATCAGTTTACTGGATATTTCTGCCATGGAACCGGTCATCCGAATAAATGAGGAAGATGAAACACTTTACCTTGAGGAGGAAATCGAAGATTTCAAGGATCAGTTTGTAGAGTTGGAAGATGAAAACCCTGAGGAAGAGACAGAACCCGAATCCTTATCCATGATTCCACCGGAGGAGGACTATCCAATCCCCCCGGCAGCTCCCGCACCGCAGCAGCCGGTTCCCTCTGAATTACCGCCTTCTTCGGATGAGAACCCTCCGGAATTACCAGAATATCCCCATTATACGGAACCAGATCTTAAAGAAGAGGAGAAACCGGAACCTGGAGAAAAAAAGGAAGAGGAAAAATTGAATATTGCAGGTATGATGAATTACCTTTTTGAGCTTTCCCATGATCTACCGGAAGAAAAAAAGGAAATTCTCATTGAAAATTCCATTCCCTTAAAAATGGCATCAGTCATAAAGAGGCTTTCCGGAGGAAACCGTTTTAAGGAAAAGGTTTCAAAATACGACAGACGGAACAGAAAACGTTCTGATTACAAGTTAAATGAAAAGAAGATTGGGGATTCCATGTCTGCTTTTAAAAATTTGACGGATCAGCATCCGGATAATCTTATCAGCTCAACATTCAAAAAGAAAATGGATGAACTGATAAACAAACTGAAACCCTATCTGTAATGGCCTGGAATTATTCAGGCTGCTACTCAAATTCATTCAATGTTACTGTACCGGCACTGATATTCCTGACCGATTCTGCACATTTACCAGCTCTTTCATCCGGAACCTGTATTTCCATTTTCACATCAGCTCCAAATACTTCCTTTACAACTTCCCCTGCTTCAGACTGTACAGCCTTTTTTATCTGTTCATACAGATGATAGGAACAGTTCAGATAGAAATCTTTTTTTTCAATTTTCTCAAGGGGTACAACTTTATCAAGTACATCCTGAGCAGATCTGGTATAAGCCTGAACCAGTCCCCCCGTTCCCAGTTTGATACCTCCAAAGTACCGGATTACCAGAATAAGAGCATCTGTCAGGCCGCTTCCTTTCAAAACCTCCAGAACTGGTCTGCCTGCCGTTCCATGAGGTTCTCCATCGTCACTCAGACCAAAAACAGACCGTGAATCACCCAGAATATAAGCCCAGACAACATGTCTGGACTGGGGGTGGGCTTTTCTGGTTTCTTTGATGATTCCTTTTATTTCATCCGCACCCTCTACAGGCAGAACAATACTTATAAATCGGGATCTCTTCTCTATAAATTCGGATTCAGCCTTATTGGAAGGTATTAATATTTTTTTCATAAAAGTTTCGTACCACTTTTTTCTGAAATGTACTATAATTATTTGATTCACTTATAACATATTCCATTCTTATAGCATATTTTCAACCATTATAAAACCATTACAACACATTGTATAATTTAAGAATTAATAATATGATAAAAAATTCTCAAATAATATAATAATAGACTCTTATAGTACCAAGGAGTTAGAGTGATAAAAAAAGATTTTCCAAAAATACACTACTATGATCAGGACTTTGTAGATATATATAACCGCTCCTGGGCATGGGTTCAGGATTTCTGGTTTAAGGGCAATCCTGAGCTGAACGTCAAAAATTGTTTCTTTAACTATAAAGAATATGAAACAATAAATTTGTTTGAAACATCCATATCTACTTTTTTTCTCGTTTATAATAACAACAAATATGCCGTAGCCCCCATGCTGGATAATTTTTATGCCCTGCAGGAGGAAAATGGGGCCATCAGACTTGAGTATAATCTGGAAGATGGAAAACCTGTTTTTTCAAAGAATAATCCGGAGGGTGTATCTCCGCCTCTGCTCGCCTGGGTAGAGTACAACCTTTATCATAAAGTCGGTCAGAAAAAAAGAATCAAGGAAATAATGCCGTATCTCGAAAGATACTATAATTGGCTGGATACAACTTTTAAGAATCCGGACACCGGACTCTATGCAGTTCCTCAGGAAGGAACAATGATGAATAACTCTCCCCGGGAAGGTATGTATTACCCCATAGATTTTAATTCACAGCAGGCTCTGAATTCCCTATATATGTCTGCCCTGGGTGATATCCTCAATGATAAAGAACTGAGTTTTAAATATAAAAAACAGTATTTTTCACTGAAAACAAGAATAAATAGTCTGATGTGGAATCAGGATGATTCAATCTATTATGACCTCGATAAAGATCAGAACCAGGTAAAGATTAAAACAGCTGCTTCTTTCTGGCCGCTCCTTGCTGAAATTCCAAATGAAGCACGGGCAGAAGATCTTATTGAGCTTTTAAAGGATCCTGAGCACTTTGGTACGGATAATCCTTTCCCTTCACTGGCAGCCAGTGAGGATAAATTCAGCAAGAAAGGGAATGGATACTGCGGATCAGTTTTCCCTTTTCTTACGTTTATGATAATCAAGGGTCTGGAAAAGTATGCCCGTTACGATTTTGCCCGTGAGTGTTCCATACGGCATCTCTATTATGTCCTGGATACATTTCATCCGGATGGAAACAAAAAAGGAACTCTCTGGGAAGCCTATGCTCCTTTAAATGAAGGACCTGCCGTATGGGATGATGAAACGGAAAACAGACAGTTATTTCTGGCCTATACTGCCTTGTCTACTATAACTCTCATGATTGAGAATGTCGTAGGTCTGTATATATCGCTTCCCCGTAAAACAGTGGACTGGATTGTACCGACCCTGGAATTGATGGGAATCGAAGATCTGTCTTTAAAGCGGAATATGATCACCATCCTCAGTAACAAAAGTGGAAGAGGGTGGGAAATCCGTCTGGAATCGGAAAAACTTTACTACTTCACAATAGACATCCTGGGAGAAAAGAAAAAGACTCTCCCTATTCCATCGGGAAAGTGTTCCATGCTAATCGATAAACTGTAAAAAATCCTTCTTTACATAGAAAAACCCCGCAACTGGCGGGGTTTTTATTTTGATCCGGGATTATTCATCTGTAGAAAAAGTCATTCTGCCCTTAAGAGCCCTGGATATACTTAGTTGATCAGCATATTCCATATCACCTCCTACAGGAAGTCCCGAAGCAATTCTGGTGGTAATGATTTTTTTATCCTTAATGAGATGACGGATATAGAGAGCCGTAGAATCTCCTTCCAACGTCGGATTTGTCGCCAATATAAGCTCTTTAACTCCAGAGGTATCAATTCTTTCGATAAGCTTATCAAAGCCCAGCTCTCCCGGTCCAATACCATCAAGGGGCGATAGAACGCCGTGAAGCACATGATAATATCCCTTATACTCTCCTGTGCTTTCTATCATCTTAACATCCTGAGATTCTTCAACAACACAAAGAAAAGAACGATCCCTGTCAGTTGCAGAACAGATTTCACATATCTCCTCTTCCGTAAAATTTCCGCAGATACGGCATTTATGGATACGTTCCTGTAACTCACTGATTGACTGACCAAGTTTACGATTAAAATCCTCATCTCCTTTCAGAAGAGAGTATGCCATTCTTGAAGCACTTTTTTTACCAACCCCCGGAAGACGGGACAGAAGGGTAATAAGATTATCAAGGGTATTCATTAAAAGCCCGGAAAACCGGGAGGAACAGGAATACCGGTCATACTGGTCATTTCATCCCTTATTTTATCTTTAATATTCGAATACGCTGCTGTACAGGCTGAAACAATAAGTTCCTCAAGCATCTTTACATCTCTTGGATCAACAGCAATAGGATCAATTGTAACATTCAATATTTCCATTTGGCCATTCATCTTTACTTTGACCAGTTCTCCACCGGAACTGCCTTCTGCAGAGATGCCCTTTAGCTTCTCCTGCATATCACCCATATTCTTCTGCATTTCCTGAAGGTTCTTCATCATATCCATAGGGTTAAAATCCATGGGAAATCTCCTTTAAATAATAGTACCTCTGAAAATAGAACGAACAAGTTCCACCTGCTCCTCTACTGTTTCATCCTGTACAATCTGTTCTCTTTTGATTTTAGTGGAAAACAGAATATTCCATCCCAGTTTTCCCTGAATTATCTTCTGGATAGTTTTAAATTCTTTTTCGACAAGTGTACTGGCAAAAGGGCTGTTAAAAGTGAGAAGGACTTTATCTCCCTCCCTCTCCCAGATTTCCGCCTTATCCAGACCGGCAGCAATAGACATGCTGTCCGAACGGACTGCCTTCAGAATCTTATCCTTGAAGTCCTTTATATTTAACTCCGGAATTTGTTCAGATTCAGATTTCGCAGTTTTTTCAGCAGGTTGAGGTAATTCTATGCTCTGTTTTTCTTCCTGAACAACAGATGCAATTGGCGGTTTTGATTCTTTCTGCTGTATTTTTCTGTCAAAAGCATCGGAGAGAACCGATTCAACCTGTTTTACTTTTTTTTTTTTGGTTCCCCGGAAGGAACAGTTTGGCTGAACGAAGCGGATTGCCCCAGTTGTTCTTTCATCCGGGTCAGTTCACTCATAATCTGTTTTGAATCAATATGGTATCGAATGGTGGATAATCGGCTTAAAAGCAGCTCCAGTTCAAAACGGGGATTGATGGAATAACGAATTTCACGGAACAGTTCCAGAACTTCTTCCAATGCCCATTCAATTTGTCCGGCATTCAAATTTTCCAGAACAACCGTAGAAAAACGATCCGGTGTATAGCCGAGGAGAGATTCTTTCTTTATCCCGTGAAAAATAAAGAGGATATTCCGAAGATATTCCGCAAGATCAGTAATAAACTGCTCTATGGAAACACCGCTTGCAATAACTTCATCAAAAGATTCCAGAGCCTGTTCGGTTTTCTCTTCCACCAGAAGCGACATCAGATCATTCAACTGGTCCAATCCGATTAATCCCAGTTTCTCCCGTATTTTATCCAGAGTAACAAACCCGTCTGAAAAAGAAATAATCTGATCAAACAGTGTATAGGCATCTCTCACGGAACCGGTAGATTCACGTGCTACCCAATAGAGGGCATCATCCTCATACTGAATTTCCAGTTCATTACAGACCGTTTCAAGAAGCCTTTTAATTTCTGCAATATCAATCAGCCTGAAATTAAACTGCTGACAGCGGGATCGAATGGTGGCCGGAACTTTATGTATTTCGGTTGTTGCAAAAATAAAAATAATATAGGGCGGCGGCTCTTCTATGGTTTTCAGGAGGGCATTGAAGGCACTGTTCGAGAGCATATGCACTTCATCTATAATATATATTTTATATTTCGAGCTATTAGGACTGAACAGTACTTCATCCTTTATTTCCCGGATATCATTTACACCAGTATTGGATGCCCCGTCGATTTCAATAACATCCAGAGAATTTCCTCTGGCAATCTCCTGACAGTTGGGACAAACACCGCATGGAGTAATACTGGGACCTTCCACACAATTGAGAGAACGGGCAAGGATGCGGGCGGATGAAGTTTTTCCTACTCCCCTGGGACCGGAAAACAGATAGGCATGAGCAATTCTGCCGTTTTCAATAGAGTTTTTCAGGGTTGCGACCACAAAATCCTGACCGGACAATTCGGTCAATGACTGAGGTCTTTTGCGAGATGCTGTTACTTCAAAATCCATAGAAATACAGTATACAGGAAAGGGGTTTACTCTTCAAGATTGGCTTATAAATGAAAATCCCCTCAGCTCCTCCCAAGTAATCCATGACACATCAAACAATCGCTTACGGCTGCTATCTTCCGATCCTGACCGGGTTGGGCGACGTTTAATTGCATGGAACCTGAAAATCAACACTGAAGGGAAAAAGCGGAGAAGGGGGGATTCGAACCCCCGGTACCTTGCGGTACATACGCTTTCCAAGCGCACACCTTCGGCCACTCGGTCACCTCTCCAAATTACTTACTCTGTTAATTAACCGGAACCAGTTCCGATTATTCCATATAAATGGATATGCCCAAGAGGATTCGAACCTCTGACCCTCAGTTCCGCAAACTGATGCTCTATCCATCTGAGCTATGGGCACAGAAACGGAGAGGGAGGGATTTGAACCCTCGGTACGGTTACCCGTACAACACCTTAGCAGGGTGCCACCTTCGGCCACTCGGTCACCTCTCCAGTTTAAGTTCAGTCTCTTCGAAATTCCGAAAAAACGGAACATACGGAGAGGGTGGGATTCGAACCCACGGTAGGTCTCCCTACGCTGGTTTTCAAGACCAGATCCTTCGACCGCTCGGACACCTCTCCTAAACCGTAGGTAAAAATATCGTAAGTGCTGATCTTTGTCAAGACTAAATAAAACACATTATCTGACTGGTCAAATTTTTTTATTTGCCCTAAAGCGGGTAATTTATCTTATTGCTTCCCAATTCATATCAGATATAATGAATCCATGAACAAAATTGAAAAAAGACCCTTAAAAGAAATAGGATATGATTTTATCGGTAAAAAGTATATTCCAGATGGCAAGGATGAATACTATCTGAGGAATAGACAGGTTAAAAACTGGAAGAACTTTAGACAACTCACAGCACATGAAATCGAAATTCTGGTTAAAAATGACAATTCTGCCGACAGCTGGAACGATATACTTGTTACAGACAGCTTTAACCCGAAACTGGTTAAAAATAATCAGTTTCATGGATTAATAAGAATAGGAGATCTGGAGAACTATTATCTGGAGTTTCATGATATCCGCCAGCCTGTCGGTATTTATAACTCCCAGATTATATCCTGTGATATTGGTTCCAATGTATCCATAAATAACGTAAACCTTCTTTCACACTATATAATCAGGGATGAAGTAATTCTTCAGAATATTCATGAAATGGTAACAACCAGTTATGCCAAATTCGGAAATGGTATTATTAAAGAGGGAGAAGAAGAATCCCTGAGGGTATGGATAGAAGTCTGTAATGAGAATGGAGGACGTAAAATCGTTCCTTTTAATGCCATGCTGACGGGAGATGCCTGGTTATGGTCCCGCTATAGAAACAGAGATAAACTCATGCAGGCATTTCTTGAAATGACACAGAATGAAGAAGATGCCCATCGGGGATTTTACGGGACCATCGGAACCCGTTCTGTTCTCAAGCACTGCCGGATATTGAAGGATGTTCATGTAGGAAGCGATGCTTATATAAAAGGTTCCAACAAGCTTAAAAACTTGACAATAAACAGTAATGCCGAATCTCCTACTCAGATTGGGGAGGGGGTTGAACTTGTTAATGGGATTGTAGGCTTTGGCTGCCATATATTTTATGGCGTTAAGGCCGTACGCTTTATAATGGACGATTATACCAATCTAAAATACGGCGCCCGTCTTATAAACTCCTATCTGGGGAGCAATTCCACTATTTCCTGCTGTGAAGTTTTAAACTCACTGATTTTTCCCGGTCATGAACAACACCATAACAGTTCTTTCCTCTGCGCCTCTACTATATACGGCCAGAGCAATATGGCTTCCGGAGCCACTATTGGATCCAATCATAATTCAAGGGGTAATGATGGCGAAATTATTGCCGGAAGAGGTTTCTGGCCCGGACTGTGTACAAGTTTGAAGCATAACTCCCTTTTCGCCTCTTTTAATCTCCTGGTAAAAGGTTCCTACCCATCTGAAATAAATAATCCCCTCCCCTTTTCCCTCATTTCCAATACCGAGGAGAGTTTGATTATCATCCCGGCTTACTGGTTTGCTTATAATATGTATGCATTAGCCAGAAATTCCTGGAAATACAAAGACAGAGACAAAAGGATAAATAGGAAACAGCACCTGGAATTCAATTATCTGGCACCGGATACGATTAATGAAATGTTAAACGCTCTCCAGATGCTTAGAAATTGGACAGAAGCCAATGAACTGTTTATAGAATCGTCCTATTCAGACCCCCATGATTTTTTACAGAAGGAAAATCTGAAACAGTTGAGAGCGGACCATATTGAAAATGGCAAAAGAAACGTCAAAATCATAAAACCGTCCCAGGCATATTCGCTCTATATCGATTTTATCTATTATTATGCCGTATATACCATAATAAATCATGTCGAACATACAGGAGATAGTATTGACGATATTCATGCCCTGTACGAATCCTGTAACGAGATTAGAGCATCATGGCTGAATGTAGGCGGCCAGCTGATAAAAGAAGAGAAGATAATGTCACTCATTGAAAAAATCGAAAATAGACAAATTCAATGCTGGTCTGAAGTGCATGATTTTTACAGGGAAGAAGAGGAACATTACAGTAAAGAAGTGCTGATTAATGCTTTGAAAGCCCTGAAAGAAATGGAAAAATTATCTGGAAACAAAGAGATAAACTGGAAAACAGTCATTCAGAAGGGAATTATAATTCAAAAAAATATTGCTCAAAAAACTAAAGAGTCACGGGAAAAAGACTATAAGAATGAATACCGCAATATGACATACTCTAATGAAGAAGAAAGGGATGCCGTGATTGGAAAGCTGACTGATAATTCCTTCATCAGCCATATCTATAAGGAAACAGAGTTATTTGAAAAAAAAGCTCTGGGTTTAATTAAGTAATAATTTCATAAATACGATCCAGATCATCAGGGGAAAAATAGGATATCTCTATTTTCCCTTTTTTAAGGTTACCCTTTACCTGAACTTTAGTACCGAAGCGATCAATGAATTTCTGCTCTATATTCAGAATATCCGGTTCTTTGTTTTTAAGAACCGGTCTTTTTTCCTCTTTTTCCTTAATCCTTTTTCCATTATTAAGATCTTCTACCATTTTTTCCGCTTCACGAACGGATAGGCCATCATTCCTGATTCTGGAATGAAGAATTTTCTGATCAGCAGGATTCACACAGGCAAGTATAGCTCTGGCATGACCTGAACTGATTAGACCAGCAGAAACAGAGTCCTGAACATCCTGCGGAAGATTCAATAAGCGTAGGCTATTGGCAATGGTCGATCTTTTTTTACCTACCTTGTCGGCTATCTGCTGCTGATTGAAACCCATGGCATCCATAATATGACGATAAGCCATAGCCTCTTCTATTGGAGACAGATCTTCCCGCTGGATATTTTCTATTAAAGCTATCTCAAGTTTTTCCTCTTCTGTAAAATCCCTCACTAAAGCAGGGATATTATCCCTACCGGCAAGCGATGAAGCCCTGAAGCGCCTTTCACCTGCAATTATGATATACTGGCTGCCTTTCTGTTCAACAATAATAGGCTGTATAACACCATTTGAAAGAATTGATTCCGAAAGCTCCCTCAAAGACTCTTCGCTGAAGTTTTTTCTGGGCTGATCAGGATTGGTAAGAATTTCAGAGAGAGGTATTAACTGGATAGCATCCTGAATATCAGGCGTTATTCCTTCTTCAAAATTATCATCCAGGCTCAACAGGGCATCAAGTCCCATGCCGCCCAAAGCTTTCTTTTTAGACACGATCTAGAACCTCTTGTGACAGTTTTTCATAGCACTTCGCCCCTATACAGGATGCATCATACATATTGATAGGAACTCCATGAGAAGGTGCTTCTGATAACCTTATATTCCTCGGTATGACTGTTGAAAACAACATCTCAGGGCTCTGTTTGAAGGAATCCCGGACACTTTTTATTACTTCCTTCCCCAGATTCGTTCTTGAATCATACATTGTGAAAATAATCCCCCCTATTTTAAGATGGGGATTAAGGTTTTTTTGAACTCTTTTAATCGTCATTGAATACATATACTTCAAACCTTCAAGAGCAAAATATTCACATTGCAGAGGTATAATTACATAATCGGAAGCTATAAAACCGTTTATGGTAAGAACACCTAATGAGGGAGGACAATCAATCAGAATATA
This sequence comes from Oceanispirochaeta sp., assembly GCA_963663385.2. Classification (GTDB taxonomy): domain Bacteria; phylum Spirochaetota; class Spirochaetia; order DSM-2461; family DSM-2461; genus Oceanispirochaeta. The sequence continues at coordinate 436,099 of CAXXXD010000001.1, forward strand.
ATCATACCGTCGTTTAACAGGTTCAATTGTTTTTTTAAGAATATGAAGAGACTCTTTTTTATCCACTTTATTCAATTCAACCGTAGCACCGGATAAATTCAGATTGGATGAAATTATATCCATACCCTTCTGTGGAGATGAACTGATGGCTCTCTCTACACTGATATCACCCATCATGGCTTCGTAGATACTATTATCAGTATCAGAAATTCCAAGACTGCTGGATAGGTTTCCCTGAGGGTCAAAATCTATCAGAAGAACCTTTTTTCCTTTCTGTGCCATATAAGCACCGATATTGACAGTTGTAGTAGTCTTTCCGACCCCACCTTTTTGGTTTGCAAAAACAATAACCTTACTCATAGGCTGAATTATATCTGATCACTTATTTCTTGTCACTTCAATTGATTAATGTTGACCAATATCTTTTATTTAATTATTTTTAATATTCTAGAATACTTTTCATATAATATAAAAATTCTATATATTTAGGAGAATAAAGTGATAAAAGAAAAAGTACAGAAGGCTCTGGAAGATGTTAGACCTTCCCTTCAGGCTGATGGTGGAGATATAGAGCTTGTAGAAGTAAAAGAGGATGGAACTGTCCTTGTTAAGCTGAAAGGCGCATGCAACGGCTGTCCAATGTCTCAAATGACTCTCAAACAGGGTGTAGAGGCATACCTGAAAAAACAAATTCCAGAAGTTTTAACTGTTGAGTCTGTTTAAATCATTTTTATAGCACTTTGTTCCGATAATTAATTAAACTTGATTTTTTTTGATAATGCTATAAATTTTAGTTAAAGTCCGGTCCTTATTAATCCGGACTTTAGCCGTTCAAAGGAACTACAATGAGTGCAACAAAATATCAGAAATTCAATAATTCCTTATTAGATAAGGAATTATTATATAAATTCCCTAAAATAGAATTACATCGTCATTTAGAAGGTACTTTTGATATTGATACGCTCTACGAAATATCCGTAAAAAATGATATGGATACCCCCCGTGATAGAACGGCATTTAAAGAATATTGTCAGTTTCCTAAAAATCATGATCCCGATTTCCTTTTATTTCTTAAAAAATTTCACAATAACTGGTATCAATCTTATGATGATGTTCAAAAATTGATCTACAACTCAGTCAGAAATATAAAAAAAGAAGGTCTTCATTATATTGAACTTCGTTTTTCTCCAGAACACTATGCACTGGAAAATAATTACGACCGTATAGATATTACAAGGATTGCTCTGGAAGCGTCACAGGCTGCTGCAGATGAGACAAATCTCAAAATAAAGTATTTATTAACCTTTAATAGAGGAAAACAGAGTCCGGAAGAGATGCTGGAATTATATAAAAGAATTCTGGATCAAAACTTTGAAGATATAATTGGAGTGGACCTGGCTGGTGATGAAACTCATTTTCCTCCCGAACTGTTTATTTCTTTCTTTGATGAAGTTCATAAGATTGGAAAGCATAAAATCGATATTCATGCCGGAGAAATATGTGATTCAGATCAGATATGGACCTCAATTAACGATCTGCATGCCAGTAGAATTGGACATGGTATATCCTCCTATTATGATAAAGAACTGCAGCAGGAGTTAAAGGACAGAAATATAAGCCTGTGCCAATGCCTAATTTCAAATTATCAGACAAATGCCTGGGCAGATTCCAGAAATCACCCCATTAAATATAATTTTGAGAATGACATACCCGTATCCATCAATTCAGATGATCCTACAATTCAAAATGCTGATCTTGTAGAAGATTATTATAAAGTAATTGAATACCTTGGTTTTACTTTTGCTGATCTTGTTAAAATAAATCTTAATACTATTGATGCTTCTTTTCTGAAGGAAAAGGAGATAAAAGCACTGAAAAAGAGCTATCTTAATGAAATAGATAATTTCATTAAGAACAATTAATTCATACTTTATCCACAGCTTCCTAAAAGTCCTCAAATTTGATTTATATTGAGATAATTCTATTAATATATAGTATTTATTCCCACATTTTCACTTAATATTTTTTGGAATAGGAAAATTATTAACAACTTATCCACAGACAGCTTAAACCTTGTAGTGTTTCACGTGAAACATTTAAATTTCAAATTAGCATTCCAGAATAATGATTTTTTCAACATAAAATTTATTGAAAGAATACCTTAACATATTTAGATGTTATTTTCTATTCTGAAGATTCTGAGTCTTATACATCATCAAAAAATTTTATCTAAGTGTTTCACGTGAAACTTATTTACTGCTATTCAGATAAAATACAGATACTTCTATCATTACTCATAATAAAAAAGGTTGCCCATCAGTCAGGCAACCTTTTTTAACAAAATGTTTCACGTGAAACATTTTATTCATCAGTAGATTCAGTTGATTCAACTTTATCTATACTTTCCTGTCTTTCAATTCCATCATCTTCTTCATCCTCTTCTTCCTGTGCAACAGCAACACCTATAACAGAATCTCCTTCATTGAGGTTTACAACCCTTACACCAAAAGCATTTCTTCCAATTATTGAAATGTTCTCCAGTTTGAGTTTAATAGCTTTACCCAGAGATGAAATACATATAATAGAGTTTTCTCCACTAACAGAAAGAACAGATACAAGCTTTCCTGATTTTTCGTTTATATTATAAGCACGCTGTCCCTGTGTACCTCTTCCATGGGGATTGAAATCATCAAAATTGGTTCTTTTTCCATAGCCATTTTCAGATAAAAGAAAGAGTTGATTATCGTCATTTACTGAAGCAACTCCAATCAGGACATCATCTTTATTCAGACGGATACCTCTAACTCCGTGAGAGTTTCTACCCATACATCTCACATCATTCTCATTAATCCTTAAACCTTTTCCGTTACGGGTAATAAGCATTACATCACTATTTCCATCAGTTAATTTGGCAGAAATCAGCTTATCATCCTCATCCAGATTTATTGCAATAATACCTCTGGTTTTAGCGTTTCTGAAATCATGGGTAGTAACCCTTTTTACAACGCCCTTTTCGGTAGCCATAAAAAGAAAGGTTTCCTCATTAAATTCTTCCAGAGGGGCCATAGTTGTTATTTCTTCTTCAGGAGCAAATTCAAACATGGTTTTAAGGTGTTTTCCTCTGGATGCTCTGGATCCCTCAGGTATTTCATAAACCTTTAACCAGTAAGCTTTCCCCTCACTCGTTACAAACAGAATATTACTATGGGTAGAAGCAATAAAAATGTGCTCTATAAAATCCCCATCCTTTAATGTAGCTGAATTAGAACCCTTTCCTCCCCTTCCCTGCTCTTTATAGGCAGATACAGGAAGTCTCTTGATAAAACCTCTGTTCGAAATAAGGACAACCATATCCTCTTTTTCGATAAGATCTTCAATATTCATTGAACCTATTTCTTCAGGTCTTATTTCAGTTCTTCGCTCATCACCATATTTTTCGGATATTTCTTTGGTTTCATCTTTAACTACACCGAGAATTTTTTCTTCATGTGCTAAAAGATCTTCCAGATAGGTAATATATTCCTGAATTTCCTTCAATTCATCCAGGATTTTCTGCGTTTCGAGACTTGTAAGCTTTTGAAGTCTCATATCAAGGATAGCCTGTGCCTGAACTTCAGAAAAATCAAATCTCTGCATCAGATTAGCTCTTGCCATATTTACATTGCTGGATTTTTTAATAATCTCAACAACTTCGTCAATATTTTCCAGAGCTACTTTAAGACCTTCCAGAATATGAGCTCTTGCTTTTGCTTTCTTTAGCTCATATTCTGATCTTCTTCTTACAATTATCTGCCTGTGTCTTATAAAGTGATCCAGCATATCACGAAGACTGCAGACCTTTGGCATACCGTCTACCAGAGCCAGGTTATTCACATTAAAATTAACCTGAAGATTGGTATGGGCAAAAAGCAGATTTAGTACAACCTTTGGTGATACGGATCTTTTAAGCTCTATATAGATACGCATTCCTTTTCTATCAGATTCATCCCTTAGATCGGATATGCCTTCTATTTTTTTCTCTTTTATAAGATCAGCAATTCTTACAATCAGATTAGCTTTATTAACCATATAAGGAAGCTCAGTAATGATTATAGCATCTTTCTCGGTACTAACTTCTTCCAGATGGTATTTAGATCTTACAGTAATTTTACCCCTGCCTGTATTGGCAGCCTGTCTTATTCCTGATCTACCATAAATAACACCGGCAGTAGGAAAATCCGGTCCCTTTATATATTCTAGAAGTTCATCAGTTGTTATTTCCCTGTTGTCAATAACAGCTGTTATAGCATTGCATACCTCTTTTAAATTATGAGGGGCCATATTGGTGGCCATTCCTACCGCAATACCGCTGGCACCGTTTACAAGTAGCATTGGAAATGCTGTTGGTAGAATAAGAGGTTCTTTCATGGAATCATCATAGTTAGGACCAAAATCAATCGTATCCTTTTTAATATCCATGAGAATGGCATCGGCTATCTTGGCCATACGGGCTTCTGTATAACGCATGGCTGCAGGTGGATCACCATCAACCGATCCAAAATTACCCTGCCCCTGGACAACAGGTACTCTTAATGAAAAATCCTGAGCCAAACGAACAAGTGCATCATAGATTGACTGATCACCATGAGGGTGAAATTTACCCAGTACATCTCCAACAATACGACCACACTTTTTATATGGTCTGTCATTTCGCAATCCCATTTCACTCATGGAATAGAGAATTCGCCTATGCACTGGCTTTAAACCATCTCTGACATCCGGAAGAGCCCGGCTGACAATAACAGACATGGCATAATTCAAATATGATTCTTTCATTTCATCTTCAATAGCAATCGGGATGATATTTTCAGATTGATCCTGCACAATTAACTCCTAAGAAAGCTTATACATCAAGGTTTGATACTGACAGAGCATTATCTTCAATAAACCTCCGTCTTGGTGGGACATCTTCTCCCATGAGAGTTGTAAACATCTCATCAGCAGCAACAAAATCTTCCAGTTTAACTACTTTCATAAATCTTGTTTCCGGATTCATGGTAGTTTCCCACAACTGCTCCGGATTCATCTCTCCCAAACCTTTATATCTCTGAATACCAATTTTATCTTCTGATACATCCAAACCTTCCAGATATTTTTCTTTTTCTGCATCATCATAGACATAATGAGATTTTCCGTTGGCTGTAATCTTATAAAGAGGCGGCATGGCCAGATATACATGACCTGCTTCAATCAGAGGCTTCATATACCTGAAGAAGAATGTTAACAGTAGAGTACGAATATGAGAACCGTCTACATCAGCATCCGCCATAATAATTACTTTATGGTATCTCAGTTTCTCCAGATTGAATTCTTCGCCAATATTAGCTCCTAAAGCGGTAATAACTGGAAGCATTTTTTCATTGGAAATAACTTTTTCAACTCTTGTTTTTTCCACATTTATCATTTTTCCCCAAAGAGGTAGAATGGCTTGAAATTTTCTATCCCTTCCCATTTTGGCACTGCCGCCGGCTGAGTCTCCCTCAACTATGTAAACCTCACAGTTTTCAGGATTTTTATCGGCACAGTCTGCCAGTTTACCAGGAAGACCTGTGCTTTCAAGAAAGCCCTTCCTACGGGTCAAGTCCCTTGCTCTTCGTGCGGCTGCTCTTGCCTTGGAAGCCGTTATGGATTTTTCCAGAATCAAGTCTATAACCTGAGGGTGTTCCTCGAGATAGGAAGTAAGTCTTTCACTTACAAGTGAATCAACAATACCCCTTACTTCAGAGTTTCCCAGTTTGGTTTTAGTCTGCCCCTCAAATTGAGGTTCCGGTACTTTAACGGAAATAACACAGGTTAAACCTTCTCTTACATCATCTCCTGTTAAATTTTCATCCATTTTCTTTACCAGTTTGGATTTTTTCAGAAAATCATTAAGTGTGCGTGTTAAGGCTGATTTAAGACCTGATAGATGGGACCCTCCCTCTTTAGTATTAATATTATTAACATAGGAAAAAATAGTTTCTGCAAATCCTTCATTATACTGAAGAGACAGCTCTACTATAACATTATCTTTTTCTGACTCAAAATAGACCGGTTCTTCAAAAATGGGTGTTTTGCTTTTGTTCAAATATTGAACAAAAGATTTTACTCCACCTTCAAATTTAAAAGATCTCTCCTTTTCCGGCATTACCCTTTCATCAATCAGCTTTATCTCAATACCCTTGTTCAAAAAAGCAAGTTCTCTTAATCGATTGGAGAGAATATCATAACTGAACTCTCCCTCATCAAAAATAGAATCATCCGGGAAAAACCTAACAATAGTACCGGTTTTATCGGTATCACCTATTACTTTTACCGCTTCCTCCGGAATTCCTATTCTATATTTCTGAAAATGTATCTTACTGTCTCTATGAACAGAAACTTCACACCAGCTTGAGAGGGCATTCACTACCGATACACCAACACCGTGTAAACCACCTGAGACTTTATAGGTATCCTTATCAAACTTTCCGCCTGCATGAAGCTTTGTCATTACTACTTCAAGAGCACTTACATGTTCTGCCGGATGCATATCAACAGGTATTCCCCGTCCGTTATCTACAACACGAATAATATTCCCTTCTTCAATGTAAGCAGATATTTCTGTACAATAACCGGCTAATGCTTCATCAATACTATTATCAACAATCTCATACACCAGATGATGTAATCCTTCAGGACCTGTGGATCCTATATACATACCTGGTCTTTTCCGAACAGCCTCCAGACCTTTTAATATCTGAATATGCTGAGCATCGTAATTATCCTGCATTTTTTGTACCTAAAATTGTTATTTGATAAGATAAATCAGTATATATTCGTGAGATAAAAAAGTAAAGACAGTCCATCTCTTGTCATAAAAATCATTTTAACCTAATATACCCCCCATTCTCCTGTTGATAATTTGTGGATAAATCGAATTAATCAATTGTACTACAGGAAATACAAAGGCTATAATTTAGGAATAACTTATTTTGTTTTCATCCAGATTTGTGGATAACAATAACATCTACATACAAGATAAGTATTTAACTTGTTAATAAATCTAATAATGAATGTTTCATGTTTTTTTTTATTATCAGGCCCATTATCATATATACTAATTAAGCATCCCTTTGATTAATGTGGATAAACTGTTAACTGGAGTAAAATTAACTAATGAGCGAATACGATTACAGTATTTTCTGGGAAGAAACAATTAAACAACTCAGGGAGGAAAATGAAATTTCCGACCAGGAATTTAATATGTATTTTCAGAAAATCCATTATGTAGAATCTTCGCAGGATACAATAGCTCTGAGTCTGCCTTCCCTTTTTATCCAATCCCAGATAAAACAAAGATACATTAGTACACTGGAAAGCAAACTCCTGGAACTTTCCGGAATGGAACTTTCCCTTGATTTTATTATAGAAAACAAACTCATAGAGAGCGAAAAGTCATCTCAGCAGAAAGTTGAAAAATCAGCTTCTTCTGAAGAGTCACCTATTCAACCTCATCCTCAGTTAAGGAATGATTACAGCTTTAAGACATTTGTCGTTGGAAATAATAACTCCTTTGCTGCTAATGCATCCAAGGCAATAGCAGAAAATCCCGGGTCAAAATATAATCCTTGCCTTATTTATGGTGGTGTAGGCCTCGGTAAAACACACCTTATGCAGTCAATTGGAAATTATATCCATTATAACAACCCTGATATGAAAGTTGTTTATATTCCAGCCGAAACATTTATTAATGATTTTATTGAGTCTATTAATACAAAGAAGCAAACAAGCTTCAAAAATAAATATAGAAATGTAGATGTTCTTTTAATAGATGATATTCATGATCTACAGGATAAAAAAGGTACTCAGGAAGAACTGTTTCATACTTTTAATGCACTTTATGATGCCAACAAACAGATGGTTTTTACCTGTGACCGGCCTCCTTCAGAGCTTAAAAACTTTGCAGACCGTCTTAAAAACCGTTTTGTCAGGGGCTTAAATGTAGATCTTCATCCACCAAACTATGAAACAAGATATGCTATTCTCAGAAAAAAACTGGAAGATAAAAATGTTGTTATCTCTGATAATATCCTTGAACTGATCAGCCAGAATATAAAAACCAACATAAGAGACCTGGAAGCTGCTCTGACCAGTATCGTAGCTTATGCAGAGCTTGTTCAAAAAGAGATAACTCCCGAAATAGCAAAACAGCAACTAAAGCAGTTTTTCTCTTCTCCCATTCAATCAAATATAACAATTGATAAAATTCAGAAACTTGTTTCCGAGTATTTTAATGTGACTCTCAGTGATATGAAAGGAAAAAAAAGAACCAAGCAGATTACATTTCCAAGACAGATCGCCATGTATATCATCCGTGAGATCACAGATTACTCAACTACCGAGATTGGTTTGGAATTTGGAGGAAGAGACCACACAACTGTAATGCACTCCTGCCAGAGAATAGAAGACAGGATGAAAACCGATTCAACCATAGAACCAACCATTCAGGAGTTGATTCGTTCTATTAAAGAAACCTGAATAAACTGTGAATAAATCTGGGAAAAGCTTTAACAAGTTCCTATTTATCCACTGATTTCATTATTAATTTTTTATAGTTGTTAGCATTGTGGAAAAAATGTTTTATTTATCATCAGGATATTAACACTGATAATTATATATTATAAAAAGAGTTGTTTCGTTTTTCCACATATTAGACCTCTCTATTATTACTATTACTTATTAATTTATAAAAATAGATGTAGTAGAGAATCTTTTATTTTACTGTAAAACTTCATTACAGTAAAAAATTGGACTGTACAACTCGGGATTTATTTTTTATTATTTTAGAGATACATAATCACAGGGGATATTTATGAGATTTATCTGCGATAAGAGCGTTATTGTAAAGGAAATATCAATAGCTCAAGAGATCATTTCATCCAGAAATGCTCTTTCAATTCTTTCCAATGTTTTACTGGAAGCAGAAAATGATGCTTTAATTATCAAAGCAACAGATCTAAAGGTAGGCTTTGAAACAAGAATTCCTGCTGTAGTTGAAATTTCAGGTAGTACAACAGTATTCTGTGACAAATTTCTCGGTATTTTACGATCTTTGCCCGATGGAGAAATAACTTTTGAACAAAATGAAAGTGAAAGGCTTTCCATTAAACCAATTGATAAAAAAATAGTTTTTGAACTGAATTGTATATCTTCTGAAAAATTTCCGGAACTTCAGAATATCGGAGATGACAGTTATTTTGAGATTTCCCAGAGTATTTTCAATAATATGATATCTCAAACAATATTTTCCATTTCTGTTGATGAAGCCCGTTACTTCATGAATGGTGTATACATGGAGAAAAATGAATCATCTCTTCTTATGGTTGCAACTGATGGAAGAAGATTATCCTATATAGGTGTAAAACCGGAAACAGAAATCCAGGACTTCAACGGAATCATAATTCCTCCCAAGATTCTGAATCTGATAAAAAAACTATCATCTGGAGAGGGTAACCTTTCCCTGGCAGTAACAGAAAAGACCATTTTTGTTAAATTTGATAATCAGAAAATTTCATCTACACTTATTGAGGGTCAGTTTCCCAATTTTAACAGAGTCATTCCCGAATCTCAGGATTTTAATGTTGTTGTAGCAAAAAATGCCATATCAGAAGCTCTTAAACGTGTTTCTCTTCTTGCTGAACAGAAATCCAAGCGAATTTTTCTTACATTCAGCGATGGTAATCTGAATCTGAAATCAGAAGAAAGTGAAATAGGTATGGCTGATGAGGATATCCCCTGTGATTATGCAGGCGATGAAGTGCGTCTGGCAGTTAATTATGTTTATTTGATGGATCCGCTTAAAGTCATAAAAGAGGATAATCTTCTCCTTCAATTTACTGAGTCCAATAGAGCAGTAACTATGAAATGTGAACCCGAAGGAGATTATTTTCATATTATTATGCCAATGCAGATGGACTGATTCATTTGGGATTTCATTCTGTAAGCTTTAAGTCTTTCAGGAATCTAAAAGAACAGAAATTAGATCTTTCCAGAAAAAATATTTTCCTTATTGGTCAAAATGGGCAGGGAAAAACAAATTTTCTGGAATTGATCTACTATCTATGCTATGCAGCCTCTTTCAGAACTAAAAACGAGAAAGTATTAATTCAAACAGGCGAAGATTATTTTTCTCTATCCGCTGAATTCCTTCATTCTGCAGATGATTTTTCAAATAATATTAAACTATATCAGGATAGTACTCAGAAAAGAATTCAGCTTAATGGTAAAACTGTTAGAGACAGGAAAGATATAATTAGTAATTTTCCCTGTGTTGTTTTTTGCCATAACGATCTCTATTTTGTTAATGGTAGTCCTGATAAAAAAAGAATTTTCATGGATCAGTGCGTTAGCTTGAATGATCCCATGTTTATAAGTTACTTAAGAAACTATAAAAAAGTCCTGAGAGAAAGAAACCTTATACTGAAAGAAAAGAAAAAGGAACTTCTTGAAGTATATACATATCAACTGATAGAAACGGGTTTTCCGATATTGAATAGGAGAAAAGAGTTAATTCATTTCTTAAATGAGAGGTTTAACATCCTTTTCAGGGAAATTACAGGAGTAGATGAATCTCTGACAATTGTTCTTAACAGCTCCTGGAAAGGGAATGATAAAAAAGAAATTCTAAATTCCATGCTTCAGAGGGAAACTAAAGAACTGCATTATGGCTTAACTCTGTCAGGGCCTCACAGGGATTCCTTCAGTATTATGCTGGATTCCCAGGATTATTTGAATTTTGCTTCTACAGGGCAACTTCGTATTATCTCTTTAATTTTACGAATTCTTCAATCTGAGTTCTATCAGATTTCTACAGGAAGACTACCGATTTTACTGGTAGATGACGTACTTCTGGAACTGGATAGTGAGAAGAGAGATAGAATGATGCAGCATTTTCCGCTGTATGAGCAGATATTTTATACATTTCTACCTGGATATTTGACCGATAAATCGGAAGATTCTATCTGCTATAATGTAAATAACGGATTTATAAAGGCATATTGATATGGAAAAAGCGGAAAATATTATATCAGAACTCTTTAATATAAAAGATAGTGAGAAAAATTCCTTTTATTATCCTGTTTTTAAAAACTGGAAATTTATAATCCCGGATAGCAGGTTATCAGATCATTGCAGGATAGAAGATATCAACGGGCACCAATTGATTGTTTCATTTGATCATCAGGGCTGGATTCAGGTTTTTAAAATGCATCAGAAGCAAATTATCAATAATATTAATAAATATTTAAAAAATGAAAATATAACATCGGTTAGAATGATTATTCGTAGTGAAAAGGATAAATACCTTACTCGAAGAATAAATTCCGGATTACAATTGAAGCGGACTGAAGATAATAGTAAAAAAGAAAACTATTCTGGAAATATTGATAGTATCCAGGATGAAGAACTTAAAAAACATCTGGAAAATTTAAAGAAAAAACTTCAGGGAAAATAATTGAGAGTTGACATAGTTTAAGCTTCTACGTATATTATGCACACTAAAAGAAATGACTACATTTAGGAGTTAAATATATGAAAAGGACTTATCAGCCCAGTAAAACCAAAAGGAATAGAAAATTCGGCTTTAGAGCAAGAATGAAAACTAAAGCAGGTAGAGCTGTTCTGGCCAGAAGAAGAAGAAGAGGCAGAAAGAAATTATCTATTACAGATGAAAAAAAGCCTTACTAAGAAAGAAATTCTAAGAAAGAAATCTGATCTTAAAAGAATCTTTGCTTCCGGATCTAACTGTAAATGTCGGGGAGCAAAGATTTTATTTTTGCAAAATTCTTTTCCCTACAATCGATTTGCCGTTACATTGGTTAGAAAATACGGAAATTCTGTAGAAAGAAACTACTCTAAAAGAGTATTAAGAGAGGTATTCCGGAATGAAAAAAATAATATCAAAGGATGTTTTGATATTGTAATTGTACTTTATCCGGGAGACTATTCGTTTCAAGAGAGATATGATCAGTTCAAAGTGCTGATTAAAAGAGCGAATCTTGTTTAAATTCTTAAATTGGATTATAAATAATTTCTTAATAACACTTATTTTTTTTTATAAAAAGATTATATCGCCCTGGTTGCCCAGGTCTTGCAGGTTTTATCCAACCTGTTCGTCCTATACGTTGGAAGCATTAAAGAAATACGGCCCCTGGAAGGGTAGTTTTCTATCGCTTAAACGAATTTTGCGATGCCATCCTGGAAATCCTGGAGGATATGATCCTTTACCATGATATTTTTTGGGAGTTGAAATGGATAAAAATACATTTCTGGCTATTCTTTTATCAGTTGTAGTAATATCGGGCGGTTTTTTTATACAAACTAAATTTTTTATGCCTGAAGAAACTTTTGCTCCTTCTTCTGAAGAACAGAAGGTAGTAGTAGAAGAAAGTACTGAAACAACCGAACAAACTTTTGTCGAAACAAGTAAACCTTCACAAAAAACAGAGACCTTGCTGGAAGGGATTGATAATTCAAACTACATATCAGAAATTATTGAGGTTGAGACAGATAAATTTTTGATTGAATTCAATACTGATGGAGCTGTCATCACTTCCATAAAGCTGAAAGAGCATATGGAAGGAGATCATGAAGTTGATATGATCCTTGCTAAGGATAGCGGATTGGGTTCTTTCGGATTATCATTCGGCGAAAATTATGATTCCTGTCTTAACGATACATATCAGTTTGTAGCTGATGAAAAAAAACAGACATATAGTTTTATCAGGGACTATCAGATTAAAGAATCGGATGGAAGTATCAGTAAACCTTTCAGGGTTGAAAAGAAGTTTGTCTTTTTTCCTGATGAGTATATGTTTGAAATTCGTGTAAACATAAGTAATTCAGTAAATGACTATATTCCCCTGGATATTGATAATCAGGCTTATACTCTCTCCATAGGTCCTCAAATTGGTCCGGATTTTTTAAAACTTGACGGTCGTAATGAGTACAGAAAATACTACTCCCTTTCAGGTGATAAACGTATAAACAATAAGCTTAAAAATAATTATGCCGAAACAGGTGATCAGATAAAATGGGGTGCTATTGTTGGTAAATATTTTACAGTAATAGGAATCCCCGGTTCCGGCGTAGCTAAGACAGTCTGGTCAGATGCACCTGTGGATGGAGTTGATATTGCATCCAGAATGTTCTTTGTGAGATCTGCTATCCGTAATTCCCGGAATGAAGATGTTTACCGCTTTTACATAGGACCTAAAAATAACAGAAATTTATCTTCCTATAATATTTCAATGGATAATCCATTCGGATTTTCCGATATGTATATGGATAAAGCAATTGATTCCAGTTCCTGGTTGGGATGGTTGGAATTTATTCTGAAATTTTTTCTTGAAACATTCTACAAACTGATACCGAATTATGGTGTCGCTATTATCCTTTTGACCATTTTGATTAAAGTTGTATTTTTTCCTATTACTCATAAGAGTTATGAATCAACAGGCAAAATGCAGAGTATTCAGCCTAAAATCAAAGAACTTCAGGATAAATATAAAAATGATCCTAACAAGTTAAACAAGGAAATGGCAGATCTTTATAAAAAAGAAGGGGTTAACCCCATGGGAGGTTGTCTTCCCATGCTGATTCAGATGCCTATTTTCTTTGCGTTGTACGGTTTGTTGAATAAGTATTTTGATCTTAGAGGAGCTGTATTTATAGACGGATGGATTATGGATCTTTCAGCTCCTGAGTCTATATGGAATTTTGGGAATTTTACTCTGCCTATTCTGGGATGGAATGATCTTAGATTACTTCCCATCCTTTATCTGGGAACACAGCTTATAATGAGTAAATTTACCCAGGCACCTTCAGGTGGTGGGCAGAATGCCATGCAGACAAAAATGCTTACTCTCGGTATGCCTATTATGTTCTTTTTTATTCTGTACGATATGCCCTCGGGATTGCTGTTATACTGGACGGTTACAAATATTCTGACCGCAGCACAGCAAGCGTTTATCAGTAGCAGAAAGAAGAAAATGGCTGCATAAACCTGGAGTAAGCTCCTGAATTGTAATTTCGTTAACCAGGAGATATATATGGTAAAAGAATATGAGGGAAAGACTGAAAGGGAGGCTATTGAAAAAGCAGCGGCTGATCTTGGATTGAAGCAGGATCAGTTTGATGTTGAAATAGTTGAATCTGAACAGCATGGTTTCTTTTTTAAAAGAGGCTCAGTGAAAATTCGGGTTTACCTTGAGGATGGAAATGAACTAAAATCATCCATTAAAAAAGTCATTGAACCCGCTGGTGATATTGAAGGTAAATTAGTCAGTTTTCTTGAAAAATTGATTGAGTACATGGGATATCCCGGAGATGTTAGTATCAGTTTCAGAGAGGGTGAAAAACTGGGTTTGGATATCAAATCTTCCCATTCAGCCATTCTGATTGGAAAGAAAGGAAAAAACCTTGATGCCCTTCAGATGTTAGTGAATGTTTACGCCAGTAAAATTGGAGGTAACGATTATAACGGAAAAATTATTATCGATACTGAGAATTACAGGCAGCGTAGAGAGGAAAATCTGATTCGGCTGGCTAATAAAACAGCTGAACAGGTATGTAAAACCAAATCTTCAAAACTTCTTGAACCAATGAATCCCTTCGAAAGGAGGCTTATTCATATGGCATTAAATGATATGGATGAAGTTATCACAAAAAGTGAAGGTGACGGACTGTATAAGCAGGTACGAATCATCTATAAGGGAAGTAATTCCTGATAGGGTATAAAAAAGGCTGTCATTAGACAGCCTTTTTTTAATACTTATTTATCAGTACACTTTTTAGATCCTCAAGTGTATTGCCAATCACCTCAGAAACTTTTTCCTTATCCTTAACATCCAATAAAGACTGTGGAAGGACAGGTTCATGGCCTACAGCCTTATGAAAGACTTCCTTGAACTTACCTGGATGTGCCGTTGAAAGAACTGTTACATGGTCATTTTTATGCGTTTCCGCATAGATTTCTGCTGCCTTGATACCTACAGCAGTATGAGGACAAATTTCATAATTATAGGAATTGTTTATACGGCGTATTGTCTCAAGTGTAGCTTCATCATCGATGCACTGTCCTTCAATCTCTTTTCGGAGCTTATTAAAATCATTATTATAAAGATTCTGCATCCGTTCAAAATTACTGGGAGCTCCCACATCCATTGCATTGGAGTAGGTATGAATGGAAGGACGGGGCGCATAATTTCCTGATTTTAAATACTCGGGAATAACATCATTTCTGTTGGTTGATGCGATAAACCTCTTAACTGGGAGACCCCAGTGTTTGGCATATAAACCGGCTGTCAGATTTCCGAAATTTCCACTGGGTACACAGAAAACATTATTCTCTGCAGGAAAATCCATTCTACTGACCGCCCAGATATAATATAGTGACTGAGGTATCAGTCTGCCGAGATTAATGGAATTAGCCGAAGTAAGGTTTATATACTTCATTTCTGAATCCCTGAATGCCTCTTTTACCATCTTCTGACAATCATCAAAGGATCCTTCAACTTCAAGGGCCTGTATATTTTTTCCCAGTGTAGTCATCTGCTTTTCCTGCAGGGGGCTTATACGCCCTTTAGGGTACAGGATTATCACATCAATATTCTTCTTATCATAGAATGCTTTAGCAACGGCACTGCCGGTATCGCCTGAAGTAGCGGTTAAAATAACAGCTTTTTTATCATTGCATTTTAGAAAAAACTCCATGGATGCGGCAAGAAAGGATGCTCCGAAATCTTTGAAGGCCGAACTGGGTCCATGAAAAAGTTCCAGTATCTGAATCTGATTATTCAGGATTTTTAGGGACGGCTCGAAGGAAAAGGCTCTACTGGCCAGTTGTATGGCATCGTCTTTTGATATTTCATCTTTTAAAAGATTATATAGTACAGAGGACGCAATATCATTAAAACTGTCGGAAGCTGTAAAACTACTAAATAATTCCTTCATATCCGGCATTACGGTTGGATAGAAAAGACCCCCATCCGGAGATAAGCCCTGAAAGAGGGCATCCTTAAAGGTTAATTTAAATTTTGAATCTCTGGTACTGGCAAATAACATGATACCTCCGCCTATCCTATAAATTTTTTATGAATTTCTTTAAGAGCTAAAGTTTTGTCTTTTTCATGAATTACAAAAGAAATATTCCTTTCAGAGGAACCCTGGGCAATTGCCAGAATATTAACTTCCGCTTTACCTACTGTGCTGAAAAGGTCTCCCGTCAAACCAATCTGACCAATCATTTTTTCACCTATTACAGCAATAATAACCAGATTATCCACAATATCAATATTCTGTATCTTTCTTGATTGAATGGCAGAATCAAGATTCTTCTGAAGTTTTTCCCTGGCTGATAGGACTTCTTCTGTTCGGCAGAGAATAGAAATACTATGCTCTGATGAAGCTTGAGTTATCATTATTATGTTAACATCAGCTTCGGCCAGAGAATTGAATATCAAAGAGGCAATACCAGGCATCCCAACCATTCCGCCTCCTTCAATATTGATAAGAGAAACATTATCAATTGAAGCCAAACCGGTGATAATTCTGTTTTTTTCACTGCTTTTATCTGTAATAAGAGTCCCTTTGGCGGTGGGATTCATGGTATTTTTTATATAAACAGGAATATTTTTATCAATTGTCGGTATGAGAGTATAAGGATGAATAACTTCTGCACCAAAATAGGATAGTTCCATGGCTTCCTGAATACTCAACTGGGGTATTACAAAAGCATTCTCAACAATCCGGGGGTCAGCTGTGAGAACACCATCAACATCAGTCCATATTTCCACTACCTTTGCATCCAGTGCAGCACCCACAATACTTGCTGTATAATCGCTTCCGTTTCTTCCGAGTGTGGTAGTTCTGTTATTGGAATCGGAAGCTATAAAACCTGTAATAACGGAGATACTATTCTCATTTAATAGAATTTTTTCTTTTATAAGTTTGTAACTGGCAAACAGATCCACGTTTCCCTTGCCAAAATTACTATCTGTTTTAATAACAGTCCGGGCATCAACAAATTGAGAATCCATATCTATAAAATTCATATAGGAAGAGAACTGGAAACAGTTCATCCTTTCCCCGAAACTCATTATTATATCTTTTGTTTTAAGGGAACACTCTCTTACAAGTTCCACTCCGTGAAGGATATCTTTCAACTCACAGAGCATCTGATCCATACCGCTGCTTAAATGCTCCGGTATTTTGGCACCGAATAGCTCTTCAATACAGGTTAGATGTGTATCTCTGATAGATATTATGTTATTTCTATAATCAGCATTGCCGGCTTCAGCTTTTTCTGCTGCATCAATCAGCTGATTAGTTATACCTTTCATGGCTGATAGTACAATACTGACTGGACCTTCTACAGCTGAAATAATTTTTATGGTTTGTTGTATTCTTTCGGAGTCTGCCAGGGAACTTCCGCCGAACTTCATTACTATCATGAGAATAATTTCCTTAACTATTGATTCATAATGTATATCCTTTTTCTATAGAATTTTCCATACCTGAAAAACAGGAAGAAATGATTCTTCATATTTAAAAGGAGTCACATTGTTTTATTGACAGAATAGTGTCCAAACGATAGATTTTGATCATGCATAAATATGAAATTGAAGGTGGTTTTCCTGTAAAAGGTAAAATCCGTGCCAGCGGGAATAAAAATGCAGCGCTGCCCTGTATAGCTGCTGTACTGTTAACAGATGAAGTTGTTGAATTAGAAAATATTCCGGAAATCGAAGATGTAGGGGTCATGATAGATATCCTTACTCATCTTGGGTGTAAAGTCGAAAAGGTTAAACCCAATCATTTTAAATTTAAAATGAATGATATAAAAAATGATGTTCCTGCATCAATGGCATCAGTTGTCAGAGCATCTATTCTATTTGCCGGACCCTTGTTAGCAAGAACAGGTAAGGTTATTCTTCCTCCTCCCGGTGGGGATGTTATAGGGCGAAGAAGACTGGACACTCATTTTCTGGCTTTGACATCACTTGGTGCAAGAGTGGAAATTGATGGTCAGTTTGTCATTACAGCCAACAAACTGGTTGGGGTTGATATGTTTCTGGATGAAGCTTCGGTAACTGCTACCGAAAATGCCGTAATGGCGGCAGTATTGGCAGAAGGAAAAACTGTAATTCAGAATGCGGCTTCCGAACCACATATTCAGGATCTTTGTCATATGCTGAATAATATGGGTGCCAGGATAACAGGTATTGGTTCCAATATTCTCTATATAGAGGGAGTGAAAAAACTTAAAGGAACCAGTTTTTCCATAGGAGCTGATTTTATGGAAGTTGGCTCCTATATAGGATTGGCAGCTGTAACAAGAGGTGAGCTTGAAATAGTAAATGCCAACCCGGAAAACATGAGAATGTGTAAGATTGCTTTCGGGAAGCTTGGAATTCACTGGCAGTCGGAGGGCAACTCCATATATGTCCCGCCCAGTCAGAATCTGAAAGTTCAAAGTGATATGGGAGGTATGATCCCTCAAATTGATGATGCTCCCTGGCCCGGGTTTCCACCGGATCTGACAAGTATTATCACTGTTGTGGCGACACAGGTCGAAGGAACTATCCTTATACATGAAAAAATGTTTGAGTCAAGGATGTTCTTTGTGGATAAACTGATATCCATGGGAGCCGGAATAATTCTCTGTGATCCTCATAGAGCGGTTGTGAGTGGTCCTCGTATACTTACGGGGTCAGATTTAGTTTCACCTGATGTTCGTGCCGGTATGGCAATGGTGATAGCAGCTCTTTGTGCAAGAGGAAAAAGTACGATTCATAATGTTTATCAGATAGAAAGGGGTTATGAATCGCTCTCTGATAAATTATCCAGTCTTGGTGCTCACATTAAAAGAATTAAAGAATAACTTATACAGGGAGTATATCTATTTAATAGGATTAACTCCCTGTATAATATAGTTATTCACAAGTTATCCACATAGCATTTCTTTTTTTCTTAATTCTAAAAAAACTATATAGATTGTATTTAAATATTCAACTGTAATAATAATTTCTTTTGTATTATAAAATTATTTTATATAAATATAAAATTTGAATAAGAAAATCATTAACTGCAAATATGTAAAAAATAAAAAAACAATGTTATCCGCAACTTATTCACAATTTTACACAAGTTATTCACAAGCAGTTACTAGGATATATCCTGAACCGTTTGTATTTTGTATCTTTAGCAGTTCAGGGAATATGTCCGGTGCAAATTCATATAACTTTTTTTTCAATTTAGAAATACTGACGTAGAGGCTGTTTTCATGATTTTCAGACTGAATATTTATAAATTGAGAGATGGCTTGATATGTAACAACCTGATTTATATTCTTAAAAAGAATTGATAGAATTTTTGTTTCCCGTTTTGATAACTTTTTTAATTTTTCATTAATACGTATTCCTGAATTCAGTAGCTCTATAGAATTCTGTCCAATATTGATTTTTTCAAGATTTAGAATTTTATCAACTCTCAGAATCAATTCTAAGATATCCCATGGATTCTTCAGATAATCCAAAGCTCCCAGGCAGTAAGCTTCCTCCAGGTAGAAAGCTTCCCCGTAGGCAATAATCTGTTGTCCTTTCATTTTTCTATTTAAGAAAATAAACTGTTCTACCGGAAGTATCACAAGATTATAAGAATTAAAATCAGAAAATTTCTCCTCAAAAACACATTTTCTATAAAAATCAGGGTATTTATATCTCAGAGTTGAAATTATATCAGGGTGAAATGCAACACACAGAATGAAATTCATAAAAAAAACCGGGCAATGAAGCCCGGTATCAATTACCCAAGAAAAACCTGACCGGTATTATCTATAGCCAGAATAGTTTTACACTCGCTACAGCGGAATCTTCCAGGTTTTGTTGCTTTCAGCTTTTTCGAACAGATAGGACATCTGAATATTTTTGGAAAAATATCGCTTGATTTCGTTTCACCTTCACTTTCAAAAAATGCAACAGCTTCATCAAGGTTATCTTTGATATTAAAAAATTGAGAAAACCCCAGTAACTGAAATACTTCATATACCTTGGGTTGTATTTCCAGTAGTACTAGATTTCCTCCTCGTGGCTTTACTGTTTTAAGAAAAGCAGTAAATGAACCAATTCCTGTACTGGATACATAATTTAAGCTTCCGCAGTGGAAAATTAATCTTGTATACCCAGACTCTATGGCTTTATTAACTCTTTTCTGAAAAAGATTGGAGTTATATGTATCGATATAACCAGTAAGATATAAAACCATACATCCTTTAACAGAGTCAATTTTCTGTAATCTGATTTTAAGGCTGTCGTCTTTTTCTATATCAAATCCAGGTACTATCTCATTGTTCCCACTCATATACTAATCACCTTTAAAATTATGTAACTTGCTTATTAGAATATACAACCTCTATTCTATTAATCTGACATTGATTTGTCAAATAAATAAAAAGAGTTATTTTTTATTATATTAAAAATAGCAGGCCTTCTTGATATATGCTAAATCCGGGTATAACATTAAGTAATCCCTGTTTTCTGGAGAGTTTAATGAAAAATAAATTAGTTTATATCATTCTTTTTGTTTGTTTCTCTCTCTTTGCACAGGAAGCAACATTGAATGGCCCTGAAAATTTTTCATTTACCACTACAATAAAATATCTAAATTTCTGTACTGTTAGCGAATTAAACTCATTAATGGAAAATGAAACTTGGCTTTTATTGGACGGCTCCCTCTCTTCACTTACTCTTCTTTCCGCAAAAGGTGAAGAATATCTGCTGGAAGCTCTTCTTGTACAGGGGGAGTGGAAAGAAATGGATGAAGTTCTTAAATATGAGTGTAAACTAATATTTAAAGGTGATTACTGGGAAAATATTGTTCCGGAAAGAACTCCAAGAAAAGTAAGTGAAGATATGATTTTACTGAATTCTCATGTTCTTGTTTTAGGCAAAGTAATAGGGCATGAAAGTGTTGAAAATACGAATATACCTTATATTAAGGTTAATCAGATAAGGATTATTCCCTGATGGCGTTAATTAAATGATATATGAGTATCTTTAATAACTATTTCATAGGCTGAGTGAATTTCTGCCCTTCTTATTGTGGACAGCAACTCCCTCACATTACCAGGCCAGTCATAATCCATTAACTTATTTAAAGCGCTGGTGCTGAATCTTTTTTCTATTTTCCTTTTATCAAGAAAAAAATTACATAAATAGGGGATATCCTCTTTATGGTCCCTTAATGGAGGGATTGTAATAATCAAAGTGTTGATTCTATAGTACAAATCTTCTCTGAAAGAGCCTGATTTTACCATTTCTTTTAAGTTTTTTGATGTTGCTGTAATGATGCGAGTATGAATTTTCTTTTGTTCCGTACTGCCGATAGGGTTGATGGTTTTGGTTTCTATTGCTCTTAACAGTTTAGATTGCATAGGAAGAGAAATATCGCCGATTTCATCGAGAAAGAGTGTTCCGTTTTGAGCTCTTTCAAAAAAGCCAATTCTGTTGACTGAACCGGTAAAAGCTCCTTTTACTGATCCGAAAAGTTCTGATTCGATGAGGGAATCCGGTATAGCGCTGCAATTAAGTGTAATGAATTCGCCATCCATTTTACTGGTTCTATGCAGTGATTTGGCTATAACTTCCTTACCTGAACCGGTTTCTCCCAATAGAGTAACAGTCTCGCTGTAGGGAGCAAATTTTCTTATACTATTTTTGATTTCCCTGATACAGTTTGATTCTCCGATTATATCCATATCTTCACTAATTTGATGGATATATCTGGATTTATAATAGTGGTAATACTGTATAATATATCTGCGTACTTCATCCACATCATATTTGAAGGGAAAATATCTGGCTGAATTCTGAATATGGGATGCTATAGAGTGTAAGTCATCATCATGATTTCCCAGTAGAATAAGTTTTTCATAGTAGGATAATAAAACAGTCTTAGAAAAACCTTCCAATTGAGATATCTCTGTGATTATCAGATCTGAAGTAATGAGAGACTCTTTAGACAACGCCTCTTCTTTGTAAAGTATGTTTACTGTTGCTGGTAATAGGGGTTTGAGTTGCTGGTAGAACTCTTTCTTTGCAGATACAAGTAATGTCATTGCGTTTTCCTTTAGTTAACAGCTATGACATTATTATATCCATAAAAGCATTTTTATCAATCAATAATATTCAGATATTCATGTATCTCTTTCCAGTCAATTCGTAAACAGTTAGATACTCTTCGTCCAATTATTGTTCTGAAATAGGAAAAAGAGAAGAAACACCCTATCAGGGTACTCACAAGACCAGGTATTATTAGTAAGAAAGAAATAACTAATGTACCCGGAAGTTTTTGGTAATTTTTGACTGAAAGAATATTACTCTTCAGGTTTTCATCTATTTGTTTCAGTGTTTTATTAATCATAATTCCGGAAAAGAAGAATCCTGACAAACTAATTGCCATCAGAATAGCAAGAAAAAGATACACTCCCAGTATCTGAGCCATCCTGATAATAAGGAAGCAGTCTAAAAGGGGAATTAATGCCAGAATAAGTAGAATGTGAAGAATCTTTCTTGTGAATTCCGGCTGAAGTATACGAATTAATATTTTAAGATTCAGCATGGGGCGATCATATCATTATTCATTTGGAACAGCAATATTAGCGGAATTTGATTTTATCGATTGTTATCAGTATCAGAAACAGGAGAATTCTAAATAAACGCCAGGGAAGAATAATTGATAAAACAGATTCTCTGATAAACTTAAAACCTCTCATATCAGATGGTTTACCTTTTTTTCCCGAAAATACTTCAAAACAACCTTTTCCCCACATTGATAAACCATTTGCAAATGATTTACGGTTTCTATACAACCACAGATTGTTCCCCTTAAGGCCTTTTCCAGTTAATAAGAGGGTTGGAGAAGATTTTTTTATGGCTGTAAGTACATTCTCCTCCTCCATATTGGAAAAAGAACCGGCATAACGTCCTACAATCTGCAGATCTGGGAAAGACGCACGCAGATTTTTCTCTGATAAAAGGATATTCTGTTTTCTGGAACCCAGAATATAGATTGATTTATTGTATTTCTCGAGTATCCCTAATAACCTGATCATAAATGTAAAAGGATTATGAACAGTGGGTTTATCAAGCTTTAGCCAGGAAGCTGCAAATCTGGCGGATATTGTTATTGGGATATTTAGAGACGATTCTTTGAAACAACTCATTATCTCTTTATTAAACTGAGCTTTCATAATATCCCTGAATGTAATAAAACATATTTGATTGATTTTCCCGTTATCAATCAAGTTTTTAATGGTGTCTTCCATTTTATTACCATCAATATTATCTATGGGAACTCTCAATACAGATAATTTATTTGAACTCACTTATATTAACTCCATAACAGTTATAACCGCTGAAACTGCAAAAAGCGCAGCTGTTTCAGTTCGCAGCACATTGCTGCCCAGATAGAAAGGAGTATAGCCTTTCTTATCTAATTCATTTAATTCATTTGCGGACAGGCCACCTTCCGGACCAATTACTATATTAATAGAATCCTTATTATTTTGAAATAATGGTGAGAGAGAATTTTCTTTTATATAATTCTGATGACAGTAATACCCCATCTCTCTTTCAGACAGAGAGGGCAAGTCTGGTATTTTTAACGGATTCGAAAGCGTAGTCCGGACAGGAGAACCGCTCTGTTGAAGAGCTTCCTTGATAATTTTATCCCAACGGACTCTCTTTTTTTCAAAATCATAACTTTTAATATGAACAAGAGAGTGATCACTATATAAAGGGATTATCTCCTGTACCCCCGCTTCGGTGGCCTGACGTATAATGGAATCCATTTTTTTTCCTTTAGGAAGGCAGCATAGTAATCGGAGAGAGTATTCTTTCCCGTCTATTTCTCCCTCTTCTCCTATAAGGATGGTGCAGTCTGCTTCTCTGACATCAGATAAAAGGGCGTGGAATAATTTTCCTTCCATATCCCGGAGAACAAGAGACTGACCCTTTCTACAACGTCTTACATGACAGAGATAGTGGAATTCCTCTCCTTCCAGAGTAATGGAAAGCCCTTGCCGGCAGAGTTGGCGAACAAGATACTGTTTCAATTTCTGTCCTCAATTATTCTGATTTGAACATTTCTGTTTCTGGGGCCGTCATATTCGCAGAAATATATACCCTGCCAGGTACCAAGTGTCAATTGACCTTTATGAATAGGGATCATCAGATGGAATCCTGTAAATGTTGCCTTTATATGAGCAGCTGAATTCCCTTCAAAATGCAGGTAGCTATCATTAAAAGGAACGATTTTATTGATTTCCTTAATCATATCCTTTTTAACATCCGGATCAGCATTTTCATTTATTGTTAATCCTGCTGTTGTGTGAGGACAATAAACCAGACACATCCCTTCCAAAGCATTCTCTTCTGAGAGAATAGATTGAATCGAATCACTGATATTTATCATTTCCGTTGCAGTTGATGATTTTACAGAAATAGTATGAAATCCCATTATTTCTCCCCGTTAATCAGTTCCATGACTTTCTGAAGAGCCAGATCAAATTCAAGATCAAAAACAGGAGGGTCATCCATTCTCCTGTTAACTTCATTTCTAATCATTATTTTCAGAAACTGTTCATCCAGTTCTATTCCTTCCTCACGGAGGGAACTGATGAGTTTTTCAATATCTCTGTTGCTGGGAGTATTGTTATCATTTACAAAATTCCCTATCTTATTTTCTTCTATAAGAATTTTATAATCTTCAATATCAGATTCAGACAGCTCTTCTTCCTTGACAGAGATATCCGGATCAATTCCTGTTTTATCAATATTTACGCCACTAGGTGTATAATACCGGGCCATAGTCAGTTTTATGGCGCTATTACCCAGCATCAGCATCTGTTGAACAGAACCTTTACCATAGGTTGTATCACCAACAATAACAGCTCGGCCTCTATCTTTCATAACTCCTGTCAGGATTTCTGAAGCAGAAGCTGATCCATTATCAATAAGCATATAGATATCTGTTGAATCAGGGATGATTTTTCCGGCTTCTGCCTTATATATCTCATTCTCTCCGGGAATCCGAGACCTTGTACTGACAATGGTTCCATTTTCAAAAAAGAAATCACTGATTTCAACAACGGAATTCAACAACCCGCCGGGATTGTTCCTGACATCTATAACTATGGAATCCACCTGTTTTTTACGGAAGCTGTCTAACGCCTCTTCAACTCTCAGTGCGGTATAGGGAGTAAACTGGATAATTCTGAGATATCCTGTAGTTTTATTTATATAGTCCCATTTAACAGTAGGGATCTCAATATTATCCCTTGTTAACTGTACATTGAATGTAATATCATTGCCTCTGAGAAAGGTTACCTCCACGTTTGTACCGGCTACGCCTCTCAACAAATTGGATACTTCATCGGTAGAGAGGTCTTTGGCAGATTCATTATTGATTTTATAGATATAATCTCCTGCATGTATTCCCGCTCTATAGGCTGGAGTTCCTTCTATAGGGGCCACAACTTTTACATAGGGGCGACGACCGTTAGGATTATCCTCATCAAAGAAATCCTTGGATATATAGAGACCGACACCGCCGAAACGACCGCTGGTTGTATCAGTCAGAGACTGTAATTCGTCTTCATGAAGATAAAGTGAATAGGGATCATCCAGGCTTTCAAAAAGCCCTTTCATGGCACCCTGAAATAAGGTTTCCGGAGGAATTTCGTCAACATAATTTCTTAAAATAAGATAGTAAGCTGTTTCGAACATTCTCAGATAATTTTCTGTTGAGGTGCCGGAAGACTGGGCTGCTACTGTGGGAGCCAGAAGAATCACGGAAAGTCCCAACAGAAGAGAAAATGTCAGAGATATCCATAAAACCCGTTCAGTTTTTCTTTTCATTATAAATGTATCCTTTGAGAGGTATTGTATGATCTGGCAGTTCTTTGTCAACACCTTTACTTGACCTGTAATTCAATCAGTTTTAAACTGAAGATCATATAGTATATAGTAATAGAATGCTTCATTTTTCACAAACAATCTGTTTCTGTACGGATTGAAACTTGAAATAGTAGTTAAATATTTATGCAGGAGAGATGTTCATGCAAATAATTGCTGTAGCCAGTGGTAAAGGAGGAGTGGGTAAATCCCTTCTTGCTGCCAATATGGCGATAGGTCTTGCCAAGAGTGATAAAAAAGTAATCCTGGCGGACCTTGATTTAGGTGGATCAAACCTGCATCTGATTATTGGTCAGAAACCGACGAACGAGGGATTGGGTTCTTTTATAAATAACCCGAAACAGAAAATTGAAAATATTATCCATCCTACGGATTATAAAAACCTCAGCTTTATATCCGGTGAGGGAGAAGTTCCCGGTGCCGCAAATATTACGACTCCCCAGAAGAATAAGTTGATTAACAGGTTGCTGAAGCTGGATACGGACTATCTGATTCTGGATCTTGGTGCCGGATCCAGTAATATTATTCTTGATCTGTTTCTTATAGCCGGCTGCGGAGTAATTGTTACAACTCCAACTCTTACAGCAACACTGAATGCCTATCTTTTTATAAAAAGTGTGCTTTTCAGAATGCTCTATTCATCCTTTGATAGGAAATCTCCGGCTTTGGAGTATCTGGAACAGCTTAGAAAAGATGGAATAACATTACAGAAAGTCTATCTTTCCAGTCTGGAAGAAAAGTTAATGAAGCTTGATCCCGAAGGAACGGAGTTCTTTCGGGAAAAGAAGAAACACTTTCAGCCCCGTCTGGTTATGAATATGCTGGAAAATCCTGAGGATATACAGAAATCAGATCGCCTTATCCTCTCAGTTAAGGATTATCTTGGTATCAATATGGAGTTTCTTGGTGTTATGTATCGTGATGAATTTCAGAAAAATGCCCTGAATTCCAGATTACCTGTTATTGTTTATAAACCTCAATCTGTTTTATCTCAGGGAGTTTTCAGAATTTGTGATAGAATACTGGAAATGCACCTGGAAGAGAATTTCAATATCAGTTCTCTTGAGGCCGAGTATTCCTACCAGGCGGCGGGAATGGAAGCAGAATCGGATTTTAACGATAAGGTTCAGTCTCTGGAAGAACTGCTGCATAGCGGTGTTCTGACACAGGGAGATTTAATCGAAACAATTAAAATGCAGCAATATGAGATAAAAAAGTTAAAAAGGGAAAACCGCTTTATTAAATCCAAATTGGTAAAGGCTTCAGAAGCAGGTTTTCAAGTATAGAATTTATGGGTCAGGAATTTAACGGTCATATTAAAGTAGAAATAGATGAAAAAGCTTTATCGGCAATATTGCATTATACTCCGGATGATAAAGGAGAAAAGCACAATATTGATACTCTCCGTCAAATTCTTCAGAAACAAAATATAGTATATGGGATTAATGAAGTAGCTCTCAAGGATGCTGTTGAAGATTTCTCGGAAGCACTGGACGTAACGGTTTCTGATCCTGTCGCGGAAGGAGAAGCACCGTCTTCCGGAGAAGGAGAGGTTTATGAGTTTTCTTCAATGGATTATCCACCGGAACTGGAGGCTGTTGCAGAGAAAATACGTTCTTTGAATAAAGCTCCGCAAATTTTCAATACCATTACAGTAACGGTTAAAAAGGATAGAAGGGTAAAAGATAAAGGTCTTTTCAAGGGCGGTAAAGAAAAAATCATTACCGTAGAAGAGGAAGTTACTAGAAAAGTTAGAGTAGATGTTTCGGGGGTAATCCGGGGAATCGGTTTTATTCAGCAGGGTAATTCAATTTGTACAATAAACAAATCGACCGGATCGGAAGCGTCTGGAAAAGATATTCATGGAAATGAACTTAAACCTCTACCTGTATCGAAAGGCAAGTATTATTCCGGAAGATTTATTCGCAAGGAAAAAAATGAATTTATAGCTGAAGAGTGCGGTTTTGTCAGAATAGGTGAAAACTGGATGGATCTGATCCCTTTTGCCACTCATGTCTGGTCTGTAGAAGTAAGTGAAAATAGTGCGGATTGTTTTCTGAGTATTACTGCTGGTCATAAGGCTGCCCCGCTGCCCACTGTTAATGCTGTAAAAAATAAAATCATTCAACTCGGGTATCCCGTAGAAAATCTCCAGAGTGATGAAAAAATCTCCCGTTTGATAAGACAGGGCTGTCAATCAGAGGGGGGGCAGACTTTCTGTCTGACCAGAGACCGGGACAGCGAATCGGATATTGAAATAAATTCATTGGCGACAGAAGCAAATCTCCATCTGAAAAAAGGGTCCGGAAGAGGGAATAAACTGGATCTGAAAAAAATCTGGATGAAAGTGCTGGCTCTTAAAATCAAGGATTTCGAATCAGAACGGGTAAAAAAAGAAATATTGGATTTTAATTCTTCTAAAGAACTGGAAATCAGTATTCTCTTAGGGAAAGGAGAGGATCCTGAGCGGGGAAAAGAACGGGACCTTATAGTCGATACAGATTATATTGAGCAAGGGCAGATGGAATTTATTCTGGAGAGGATGGAGCATCTGAAAAAAAAGCCGGATTCTTTTCAGGAATTTCCAATGGCTGCCATAGAAAAAATGGCGCTGGTAAAGAAAGGTACGGCCATATTTCATTTGGGAAAACAGAGTGAAGGAAGAAACGGACGGGATATTTTCGGTAATACTATAAAGGGAATAGAGGGGAATGATCCGGTTGTTCGCCTATATGAAAATATTGTTATTCAGGAAGGGAGAGCCATTTCCACTATTGATGGAATTCTGGACTATTCCAGTAAAGCTGGTGTGTTCTCCCTGAGAATCAGGAAGCATTCGGATGCCAGGATAATAGTTTCTGTAGCAGAAAACAGGATGTCCGCTTCACTGTCCATTATCCCTCCTGATGGAAGCGGTTGCCTTCCAACAAAGGAATCTTTAATTCAGGCATTGGAGGAGAAAGGCGTTGTTAAAGGTATTTCTGATGATATCTTAAACGCTGTTCTGGAGAAAACCGGAAAAGAAGAGCTTGTAACAGATCAGGTTGTAGCCGAAGGATTGATTCCTTTTGAGGAAAAGGCTGCTCTCAGATTTCTGGTTAATATTAAAATAGGATCCAGTAACTCAATCCCTGTAGAGGCAGGAGATCCAATTGCTTTTATAATTTCTGGAGAGGGAGATGAGTTAATCGGTTTTGATGTATTTGGTGAAAAACTGATTGAGGAAGATAAAAGCCTGACAATTGATGACCATATTAAAAAGGAAGAAAACGAAGAAGGTATAAAGCTTGTAGCCGCCGAAAAGGGTCTGCTCGTTCTGGAAGATAACAAACTGTATATCCGTAATAAGTATACTATACAGGGAGATGTCTCCCGCACAGACGGGAATATTAAATTTCCGGGAACCATTGAGATTATAGGGTCAGTTCTTTCGGGAATCTTTATCAATGCCGGCGGGGACTTGAAGGTTCGAGATATAGTTGAAGCATCACTTCTTAGTTCCGGAGGATCAATCCTAATTGGAAAAGGGGTCAAGGGAGACAGGAAAGCCGTTCTCAGAGCAAACAATACAATAAACCTTGGATTTGCAGAAAATACCAACCTTATGTCCAATGGGAATATTATATATAAAAAAGCATTAATGAACTGCCAGGTAAAATGTAATAGTAAAATTGTTTCCCAGGGAGAAAATGCCCGTATTATCGGAGGGAAAATTAAAGCTAAAAATGGTCTGACCGCAGACTCCATTGGCTCGGAAAGGGGCGCTCCAACATCAATCTCATTTGGTCAGGATTATCTGGTTGAAGATCAGATTAATGTTATGACAAAGGAGATTGAGCAGATAAATGAGCAACTGGAATCCCTGGAAAGTATGATGAAGACGGCAGAACATAAGGGTCAGCAGAAGAAACTCATTGCTTTACGAAAAAAGAAATTCCATCTTTTAAAGGTTCAGGAAAAAAAAGTTGTTAAAAACTTCCTTATGAAAGATAAATTTGAATTACATTTTGATTCTGAGATTCGGGTTAATGGAACTATATACCAGGGCACCGAATTTGAGAGTCATGGAAGAAAACTGAAAATTAATGAAAGTATGACATCGGTTATAGTATTTTTTGACAGTAAAACCGGTAAAATAACCACTAAACAGATCTAATGAGAGGCATTTATGCTCTATATTCACTTTCCTGAATGGCTATCTCCGGAAATAATACCGGGATTTCCTGTCCGTTGGTACGGACTGATGTATCTATTTGCTTTTGCAACAGCCTATTTTATTTTTCGAATACAGGTAAAACAGGATGAACTGGATTATACAGATGATGATATCTCCAATCTTTTTTTCTGGCTGATCCTCGGGTTAATACTGGGTGCCAGAATTTTCTCAACATTGGTTTACGATACAAGCGGGATATACTGGAAAAAACCCTGGCTTATTTTCTGGCCGTTTTCCGGGGGGCGGTTTGTCGGATTACAGGGAATGTCCTATCATGGAGGGCTGATCGGGGCCGTTCTGGCAGGCATTCTCTATTGTCGGAAGTATAAGAAAAGTTTTCTCCAGATGTCCGACAGGATCATGACGGCTGTCCCCCTGGGGTATACCTTCGGGAGACTGGGGAATTTTATTAATGGTGAGTTGTATGGCCGTGTAACTTCTTCATCAATCGGGATTGTATTCCCCTATGCCGAACGGTTTTCAATAAAAGAGGAATGGGTCGTTGAAATTGCCAATAAAATAAATATGGATATCAGTGGAATCAGCAGGGTGAATCTTCCGCGTCATCCTTCTCAACTCTACGAAGCATTTTCTGAGGGAATACTACTGTGGCTGATTCTCTGGTTTATTATCCGGAGGATCAGAAAATTTGACGGGATACTCAGTGGAGCCTATCTTATCGGTTATGGTAGTTTCCGGTTTCTTATTGAGTATTTCAGAGAGCCTGATAAAGGGCTGGATTTTCCACTGCAGTGGGGAAAGGAGTCTCCCAATTATCTTATGAATTCTCTTATTAACTTTACAACCGGACAAATCCTCTGTTTTTTTATGATATTCTCGGGGTTTCTGATTATTGTATTCTCCTATTTCCGGAATAAAAGGGCGGGACATGCCTAAAAATGGGATTATCCTTCACACCCTGTTATTCTGTTTGTCACTTCCCCTGTTTTCAGTAGAGTGGAGGTTTGAGCCGACAGACAGTTCCATACATCTACCGGAAGGCTGGGAACTTTTTGACAACAGCGAATCAGGAAGAACATCCTTTATCAATCCTGAAGGAACCATCATTTTTCAGGTTTCCCTCTATCCCGGCAGTACTTATACAAGTGATGAGGAGATGATGGACAGTCATCTTCAGGAACTGGATATACTGGAGTCGGACAGTTCCCGATTTCCCTTTCAGGGAGGAATGGTTTCTCTTGCAGACTGTATATTCCTTTCATCCGGTTCTAATATCAGGGGGTGGTTCCTTTTTATAGATGGTACCGATTATGATTACTATTTGACAGGAATAACGGAGGAGAGCCTGTATGCCGATTCACTTCCCTGGATTCTTTCCTGCCTGGACAGTTTTTCAATTAATGAAGAAGGACGGGCAAAACCGGGGGCTGTAAGCTCTTTTTTAACTTCTGATGAGGGAACCCTTTATAAGACCAGTCTGGAGTTTTGCGGAAGACAGATACCTTTTGAATACCTTTCCGGGAGAGAGGACGCGTCTCAGCTTCTGATAGAAAGGGAAGCCACTATCCTGAACAGTTATAAAGATCCGGACAATTTTGCAGCTGCATGGAAGAGATACTATCAGATTATCTCAAGGGATACAGCCTGGGAACTCAGGGAGATATCCGACTTTCTTGAGGAGATGCTAGCCGGAAAAAGTAACAGGGAGAAAGCTGAAATGGTCCTTTCCTGGCTTCAGGAATTTGAATACGGCAGCAGTGACAGCTTTTCTGATCTGCTGGCTCCTGTAAAAGTGCTTCTGAACAGAACCGGTGATTGCGATGCTTTGGGGCTGGTATACTGCAGCATCATGAATTCCATGGGTATTCCGTCATTATTGATGGTTTCCTATATATACAGCCACTCCATGTCGGCCGTTCTGGTTGACGATGGAGGCGCAGGTTTTCTCTATAATGAGGACAGGTATGTTGTGGCCGAGCTGACAAAAAAAGTTAAACTGGGCATGATCAGCCAGGATATGGCAGATATGAAAAACTGGATAGTCATTTCTCTGATTCCCCAGCAATACCGTAGTATTTCAATAATAGAATAGTCATTTATGAATATCTTTTGTATGAAAAAGTATACAGGAAGGGAAATGGGGATAGTGTTTCTGGAATTGTATTTATATAATTTGTTTATATAAAAAGAAATAATTGGTTAGTGAATTTTCTGGTTTAATTGGTACAGAACTTGCATGATTAGTAATTAAATATCTTTATCAGGTGAACAATATGGTTTATACCAATAATTATGCAAAATCAAAAAGTTTTGTATTTCATAATATACAGAAGGAACTTGTAAGAAAAGCAATACATTTAATGATTGCCTTTGTTCCCACCCTGGCAACCTGGAATTTTACCTTTACTGTTTCAGTATTAATGGCAGGTATCCTGACATACACCTATTCTGAATATCTTAGAAGCCTGGGAAAATACGTTTTCCTGATCTCTGATATAACGGCTATTGCATCAAGAGACCGGGATAAGGGGCATTTTGTATTGGGACCGGTTACTCTGGGAATGGGAGCTTTATTAGCCCTTCTTCTCTATCCGCATCCTTCTGCTTCTATAGCAATCTATGCGCTGGCTTTCGGAGATGGACTCTCCAGTCTGGCAGGCAAGTTATTCGGATTGAAGAAGATTCCTTTTACAGGAGGTAAAACAATTGCCGGTTCCTTTACCTGTTTTGCTGCTGTGTTTTTTATCGCTTTTAATATGTTTGACAACCTGGGATCAGCTATTCTTCTGGCTTTTGTAGCAACTTTACTTGAAGCCCTTCCTTCTCGGGATCTGGATAATATAATCATTCCTATCGGAACCGGGTTTATTGCCGGACTTCTTTGATTAACTTATCAAGACAATAAAAACAGTTTCTGATTGGTTCTTATATACAGGATTGTCCCTGTAAAAAGAAGCATTAACCCCGGAATCATAAAGGGCGGGTTCAGAAAAAACAGCAGCTCATACCCGCATAATACCATAATACAAAAGAGAATCAGTCTGTATAGCTCTCCTCTGGACTGTTTAATAGCAGCAGAGAGGTAATTCATTACTGTGAGAACTTCCAGGACCAGGCAGAAAAGCGCAATGCTTTTCTCTTCTGCTATCCTGTAGAATAAAGCTGTTGTAACTTCAGTTGTATTGAATGGAATTATTATGGAAAGGGTAAAAGAGGCTAAAACTGTAATGAGAAGAATATACCCGAACTTTTGAATCTGGAGACCGGCACAGAACAGGGATGCAGCAAAGAAAGCTGTAAGTCCTAAAAAACGCCCAAAATAAAGAACCCGGGAGATTGTTTCATCATCTATATGGAGCCAGTTTATCTGTGGAACGATATAATACAATCTAAATATATAAAGAGAAAAAGAGAAAATAAAAAGGTAGAGAAAAGCCAATTGGGGAGAGGGGTTCTTTTTTATCTGTCTGGCTACAATAAAGCCAACCGCAAGGGAGTAGAGGGTACAGGCTGTTACTATTAACCATATATGAAAGCTGTTAATTTTACTGTTCCGGTTGTAATTTAGCCACCAGATTTGACCCGTTGAAGAGGAAAAGTCTGTCAAATTGAAGCGGATATTCAATATATAGGCAGCAATAGCCAAAAAAAGCGTTATCAATGAGAAAAATAACATAATTCTAACAAGGTATTTTCTGAATAAAAGTATCATAGGTTTTATTAAAGACTATATTTATGAAAACGTCAAAATATGAAAAAAAAATTTACAGTATATTTCCAGTTGTTCGATAATATAGGTGAGGTATAACAATGAAAAATAGACTCATACTTTTGATAGTCCTCTCATTTATATTTGTAGCAGGTCTTTTTGCAGGTGATAAAGCAGAGTTGGTAAATCTGGGATTTTCTCCAGATGGACGGTTCTTTCTATTTGGGCAATATGGATATGATGGAGAGAATTCCAAGAGTTATGCAGATATTTATCTGGTGGATGTAGAAAAGAATCTTTTCGTACCCGGAGGAGTTTTCAAAGGCGAATATATCAGTTCTCTTGAACCTGGACAATCGGCAGACGGAGGCCTTTTTACTCTGCTTGAATCAGTCGGTTCGCTGAGAGATAAATACAATATAGACTATCTGAAAAAAGGACGTCCCCTCTATATCCGTATTGAGGAATCAGAAGAATCCATGGAAACACTGGATTTCAGAGACTTTGAAACAGGAACACATTATAAAATGAATTTATCTCAGGATATAAAATCCAACGAAGAAGGAATACCCCTGGATTCTTCATTTTATATTGATCTGAGTTTTACTTCCTCAGCCGGCAGGGAAGTCCCCTTTACCATCGGACATCCTGACTATAGAAGAAAAGGAATCGGGGAATACAGGATTGAACGGGTTATTACAGATCCAAAAGGTCATTCGATAGTCGTAATTATTGCGAAAATTGATACGGATCTGAATGTCCGCTATATGGTGGAAACCCTGAAAATACAATGATTTTCACAATGAGAAATCTACCGCCCCCCCCCCGGCTTCGCTGGGAATCTTTGGGGCGGTATTTTTTATTAATCCTATTTCATTTAATGCCTTAAATCCAATTATTTCCTCTTCCATCCCTTGTGAATTTAACCGGATTGGATATAATTATTCACCACTACCACTTAATAAAAATCAGGAGAGCTTATGCGAGTTAGTCAGCTGTTTTATCAGACTTTGAAAGAAGTGCCAAGGGAAGCTCAGATACCGAGCCATCAGCTGATGTTCCGTGCAGGAATGATTCAACAATTGGCTGCGGGTATCTATAATTACCTTCCACTAGCCCATAGAAGTATAAGAAAACTGGAAACTATAATTCGGGAGGAATTGGAAAAGAAGGGTTGTCAGGAAGTTCTGCTCCCTTATGTACAGCCATCCGAGTTGTGGGAAGAGAGCGGTCGCTGGGGGTACTATGGACCGGAACTCCTCCGTTTCAAGGATAGGAAAGGTGGCGATTTCTGTCTGGGACCGACCCATGAGGAAGTCATTACAGATATGGTCCGGAGGAATTTAAAATCCTACAGGCAGCTTCCCTGGAATATTTTCCAGATTCAGACGAAATTCCGTGATGAAGTGCGTCCTCGTTTCGGTTTGATGCGCGGGCGGGAATTCATCATGAAGGATGGTTACAGTTTTGATATAGACGAACAGGCGTCTAAAGTAACCTATAAAAAGATGTATGATGCCTATACAGCCATTTTCAATCGCTGCGGTTTGAAATTCCGGGCTGTGGATGCCGCAACCGGAAATATCGGCGGGGACATGAGTCACGAATTTCAGGTGCTGGCTCAATCCGGTGAGGATCTGATTCTCAGTTGTAATAAATGCGATTATGCAGCCAATGTTGAAAAGGCCGTAACGATTCGAAAAGAAGGAACTCCGGATTCTACCCTGTTTAAGGATATGGAGAAGGTTCATACTCCCGCCAGCAGAACCATTGAGGAAATAACCGAATTTTTGAAACGGCCCATGGAGGATTTTATCAAGAGTATCCTCTATGTTGTGGATGAGGAACCGGTACTGGCTCTTATCAGGGGTGATCTGGATATTAATGAAGCAAAACTGCAGACACTTCTGTCTGCCAATAGTGTCGAGCTGGCGGATGATAAAACCGTTCTGGATATAACAGGGGCAACTACCGGATTTGCCGGTCCTGCGGGATTGAAGAAAAAGGTAAAAATCCTGGCTGATTACTCTGTAACTGGACGGGAGAATATGGTTGCAGGCGCCAATGAGGACGACTACCATGTAATCAATGTGAACTATGGTAAAGATTATGAAGCAGACCAGATCTGTGATATCGCCTTTGCCGCAGCAGGAAATATCTGCCCCCATTGTGACGGCGTGCTGGAAGAGCATCGCGGAATTGAAGTTGGTCAGGTTTTCTACCTGGGAACAAAATACAGCAGTGCCATGAAATGCACCTACCTTGATAAGGATGGTAAGGATCAGCTCGCTGTGATGGGTTGTTACGGGATAGGTGTAGGACGAACCGTTGCCGCAGCCATTGAGCAACATCATGATGAGGATGGCATTATCTGGCCGGCTGCATTGGCTCCCTATGAATCCATCGTACTCCCTCTTCAGATGAACAAGGAAGAGGTTATTAAAACAGGTGAAGAGCTTTATGAACAGTTGAAGATTGCCGGTATTGACGCTGTTCTGGATGATCGTGATGAAAGGGCCGGTTTTAAATTTAAGGATGCCGATCTGATAGGGTATCCGGTACAGATTATCATCGGGGCCCGTTCTCTGGAAAACGGAGAAGTAGAAGTTAAGATCCGCAAGACCGGAGAGAAAAAGAATATGCCCGTTAGGGATGTTGTTTCCTTCGTGAATGACTACATACAGAAGGAAAAAGGCATATAAACGGTAATAAAGATGAAAAAAAGCGGGGAGTCTGAATCCCTGCTTTTTTTTTTACTTCAGTGGTTATATATTGTAAACATGAAGGGTTTCCGTTTTATTATTCTGGTCTTACTTCTCTTTACGGTTTTTTCGCTGTCACAGGCCATGGCTTTCGAATATCAGGGGCTGGATGGTGAAGTCGGGTTCCTCTGGAAGCATAATGAAGGTTATGACAAGGAAAAAGGGGATAGCGGACCGGATTTATTGACTTTTTTTCCGGGGGTGTCTGCTTTTTTCACATTTAATGAAAGATTCTTTTTTAAACCCAGTCTTTTTCTCTATTCGGAAACTCTGCAGTATCTGCCGGAAAGAGAGTATTCCATCCCTGTGGATCAGGCGAACATCGACTCAATGTCTGTACTGGGAATTATGCTGGAACCAGCTGTCGGCTATAGCTGGACAATTGGATCCAGGCATACATTCGGTATTCAAACCGGTTTGGGATTCAATTTCCAGATCCCCCTGTGGGGACCGGGGGAGGATGACAGATCAGATATGCAGGATGTATTAATGGAGGAATGGTTCTTTATTAATCCCGGTATCTGGTACTACAACCCTTTGACAGAGCGTTTTGGTTTTACTTTCCGGGCAGAAACCTGTCTTCCTGTTTATAATATTTTTGTTGACCGGGATCTCCCCTTCTCCGATAGTTTATCAGTTGTTGTAATGTTCGGAGTCAGGGTTATTGTCCAGTAGTCTTATATATAATCCTGAGGATCTTCCGGAAAACGATAGTTTTCCTCATTTCCCAAAGCCATTGTAATAAACGCGGCATTGGCATTATCCAGAACTCCCGCAAATACGATCAATACAGGAAGAATAGGCAAAATCAGAGCATATCCTTCAAGGAGTCCCCTTCCATAGAGGGTGCAGCTGATGATCAACGCTGTATACACACCCATATAGGATTGTGCAAAAAGCACTGCTGATATCAGAATGGATGTTCCTATTACCCAGAAAATCTGAAAGGCAGTTAGCTCAAGGCTTGAGTAGGATTTTAGAATCGTTAACAGGGAAACACTGGTTACCATGGCTGTTCCGGCCCGGGAAAACATTGTAAGCAGAGGAATGGAGTAACCGGTTATTTTCCGCTTGATTCCGCCATTTTCCTTCAGAGTCCTGAGCAGTATCTGAGAATTTATAAAGTTGTCTCCTGTAAAAACTGAGGCGATAATGGTAGACAGGAATATCCGCATATCTGAGTAGGGTCGTTTCCGGCTGATTAAAAAATAAACAAGCGGATAAAAACCGAACAGGATCACTGCTGTTGCGATGGCTATTATCCTGATCAAACCATAGTATGTGGCAAAATCATTAATACCTCTGATATGAATTACCATTACGGTGGTAACAGGAACCAGAAAGACTGTGAATGCTTCAGAAAACAGTGAATTCATTTTATAGAGCATTCGGCTGAAAGAGTCGAACAGGTTAAAAACCGGTTCGGCTTCTTCCTTGTCATAAACCAGCTGTGTTCCCAGAAAGATAGAAAACAGAAGTGCTGGAAGAATGAAGTCTCCCGTATAGTTGAATATGGCAAAGCTGTTGATGGGAATAATGCTCCGAAGTACTTCCTGAACAGAATCTATGGCAGTTACATTTCTGAAGGGATAGGGCGATTGCCAGCCGGAGGTTTCTGTAATAATAGGTATCCTGTCTATGGGGAGTATAAACGTGAGTCCTGTACTGAGCAATATCTGGATAATAACGGCACCCAGAGAAAAAACAATAAGTTTTCCGCTTGTTTTTAACAGGATCCGGTCTCTGCGTAACTGGCATACAGAGACCGCCATTGTAAAAAAGAACAGGGGGAAAAGTATAAACCGGCCCAGTCTGAGAGCGAATTCAGCTACACCGAGGATAAGGGTGTAGAGCAAGGTATCAGCCTGTAAGACCAGACCCAGGAGAATACCGATTAAACCGGCAATTGTATACTTCAACCAAAGTTTCATGAGAGCCTCCGCATATTAGTGGTAACAATTATTTTCTTTTTACTATTGGTAAGGTTTGGAAAATACCCTTCTTTTCTGTGAATTTCAACCACTCCCCATTAGCTTTAGGATCGGAAGCTGCTGAAATATTTAAAATAAAATCAGCATATTCTTCCATTTCTGTAACGCGGGTTGTAAAGCCGCACTTGAATATCCCGGGAAGATTTGATTGAAGAATACTGTCCGAGAATGAATGAAATGCCCCGCAGATCAAATCATTCACGGGAGAGCTGGATTGATAGGATTTTTCAGATTCTGCAAAAATAAGAGAACCCTTTTCCTCCTGTATAAGGTAATCCATCAGTTCCTTAAGAAGATAAAGGGACCCGTGCAGAAGGGAATTCATAGTTTCTTCCATAACTTCAACGGACGTATCCTGAAAATTATCATTTAATTTGGTCTCCGGATGGACAAACAGAACCGTATCTATCTTCTGAAAAGTCCGGAGAGACTCCCTCAGTATTGTTTTTGCCGATATCAGGGAGTTCCTGTTCCAGGGAATAATATGTAATTTTTTATTACTTGATTCCTTCAGTTTCTCCTGTGAGGTCATAACTGGAGCAATAACCCGATATCCCTTATTCAGGCTTATTTCTATTAGTTTTCTGCCCAGCAGTGTCTCACTGCCGATGATTATTATAATCTTATCCATATGCTGATATAGTAGCTTCTTAGGCTTGCGGGGTCAACAATACTCAGGATTCATCCAGTTCTTCTATAACCCGGGAAATCCTGTATTCTGATTTACCCAGGGCATTTTGGAGGTCAATCAGGAATTCTTCAAACAGTTCCTTTTTTACTGACAGGCCCTGGTTGGCAGAAGATCTGAATTGTGCGGCTCCAATAATAGAAAACCACCAGACAGCCTCTTCCATCCTTTCTTTATTGTACCAGAGGATCCCTTCGTGTTCATTGATTCCAAACCAGTCATAAAAAGATCTATCCTTCAGAAGAGAAAGGTAAATCTCTCTGAACTGAACAGAAGGTTTTTCCTTTTGATAATTATTAAATGTTTCATAAAAACGGGCCATACGGAAAAGCTGAGAATCATCAAGCTTCATTAGCTGAAATGCCTGAACTGCCGGAACAATCAGGGATTCCATAGATGTGAATACAGGTTTTTTCTGTTTTCTGTACTTGTTCAATACTTTTCGTACAGAGTTAAGATCTTTTGAAAGAGAGGTTATCATGTCCGACATTTCGGGCGACTCTATTATTCCCGAATTAAAAAATTCTCCAATCATAAATATAGCCGGTTCCAATTCGGCATATTTCAAGGCCTTGTCCAGATTCGGTACACCCTGTTTTCCGATTCTTCTAAGAAGCTTTTCATAAGAGCGCTTTTCATCGTCCTGTCTCTGTATCACCGGATGAAATACACGGGACTCATATCCGTTTAAATGGATAGGAAAGCCTTCACGAATTAAATCGGAATTTCTATGGATATACCAGAGACCTTCTTTGCTGTCGAACAGTATTGTATAGTTTGCTTCATTCAGGCCGAGAATCGCTTGAAGGTCCTGAGTCTGTGTGCCGATTCTTTCTCCTGATTCATTATTTATAGCCTTGGGAACTTCTTTCTGAATGACACCTTCTGCGGGTTCATAGGAATTATTATAGAATACGATTGTCTGATGTTCATTTTTTGAGTTTGTAAAGGCATAGACATTTTCGTTTACATTCCAGTCTCCGGATATAAAATCAAAGAGGTGGAATCCTTTTGCACCTGCAAATAGGCTTCTCTTTTTCATAATAGGGATTATTTCCCGTCTATGGCGATCCAACAGACTGCTATCGGGGGTTTCATCCCAATAGGCTTTCTTATATTCCATTCCATATTTCTCTTCAAAACCTTCAAACTGTCCATGACCAATCATTGGCAGGCCGGGAAGGGTCATCATCAAGGTGCAAACACCAAAATACTTATCCCCTTTTCCAAATTGGGCGACAGCTGTATCTTCATCCGGATTATTCATGAAATTGACATATCTCTTCATAATCTTCGAATCATAGTCCATCGTCTCTTTCAGCAGCTTCCTGAACTCTTTGTTGTTTTCCGTTTTCAGTAAATTCATAAAGGCGGAATTGTAAACACGATGCATTCCGAGGTTTCGTACAAAATATCCTTCCATCATCCAGAAAGCTTCCGCCAGAAGGAGAGTGTCCGGTAGCTCATCAGCAATTCGGTCTACAACTTCCCGCCAGAATTCAATAGGAATTTTCTTTTTAAGCTCATTACTGCTCATGGCATATTCGCTGCGGGACGGGATGGCACCCCCCTTGCCGGGCTCCGGATACCAGAGCCTTTGAATATGCTTACTTGCCAGTGTCATAGCAGCATCAAACCGGATAATCGGGAAGTGACGGGCAACATGTAGGATCTGTTGAATTACTGCTTCCCTGATGTGGGGTTCCAGAAAATTTATCTGAGCCGTATCGTTCCAGGGCATCGTTGTTCCATCGTTGCCGTGGTACATATAAAGGGTATCTCCCGTCATATTGTCTACCCGCTTGAACACAACTGCAGCATCACTTTTCGAATAATATCCGTCCTCCAGAAAAAGGCTGATCCTGTTATCCTGGGAGAGATTTGGTCCGTTAAAGGTGTAATCCGGAAAGGGGATATCCCGTCGGCTCAGGAAATATTCCGGGTGGTTGAAAACCCAATCCGAATCCAGTCCGGTATGATTGGGAACCATATCGCTTGCCAGCCGGATACCTCTGTAAAGGGCTCTGTTTTTCAGATCTTCCAGTGCGCTCCAGCCCCCCAGCACATGAGCAATATCATAGCGGTTTAAGGAGTAGGCTGATGCTTCCGCTTCGGGATTTCCACAGATCCTTTTAATGTTCTTTGAAGCTATGCTTCTCTCCCATAATCCAATAAGCCATAGTCCGGTTATTCCTTTTTCCGCAAGGTCATCCAGTTCCTCGTCGGGAATTTCATTTAGGGTAGAGATTGTTCTTTTATACTTGCCAGAAAGCTGATCCAGCCATACATAGGCATTCTTGGCAATTAGAATGATATTTGGCATCCAGTCAGAATCCTGGCTGAAATTGGCAAAGTCTTTCTCTTGACAGCAGGTAAAATCGATACCTTCAACAGGTCCCGGCCCGCCGCCGCGAAAGTTATGCTCTTCTTTGTGAAAGTCCAGGGCTGTGAGTATTTCATCAGGGTTGAAAGATATTAAATTTTTCCACTCTTTCATAATAAAAAGAATCTGATTTTCCAGAGAGTCCGGATACCTTTTCATCGGTTCCAGCAGCATTTTTACCAGATCAAATCTCTGTGTTATTCCACAGCCGGAAGCATTCATATATCCTCTTAGCTCTTCCAGAATCGTATCCCTGATAGGACGGGATAGTCTTTGATCGGTAAAAAGGAAACTCATCCCTGAGCAGGCCGGATTTCTGTTATTGAGGTGTACAAGGATACCGTCAGTTAACTTTATATTTAATACTAGCTCTGTTTTCAATAATGTCAGAATATCCTGATCTTTCCGGATTAGTCGGGAATCCGGGAAATTCTCAATCAGAGAATTCAGGTAGTCAATCCAGTTTTCCGGGGTTTTAAACTCAGGAATTTCCGACAGATCCATCGGCTGACCATCGGACTTTGTGGTCTTGCTGAAGTACTGATCAATCAGTTTTCGGGATAGTCTGTTCAACAGGGACAGGAGGTAAAGATCACTGCCGCTGACAGGTTTCCCGGGGGCAATCTGACTATTAATTTTTGCTGCTAAAATACGGGATGCCTTAAAGTCTGGCAGATTGATCATTCCATCGGGGGGCAGATCCCTTTCTGTATAGGACAACTTCTGCCGGATGGATTTTTCCAAGTAGAATGAATTGCTTAGTTTCATAGTCCCTCCGGCATTATCTGTTTTGACGTGTTAGATTATTATAGCTTACTAAAATCTAATGTTGCAAAAT
Organism: Oceanispirochaeta sp.; assembly: GCA_963663385.2. Taxonomy (GTDB): domain Bacteria; phylum Spirochaetota; class Spirochaetia; order DSM-2461; family DSM-2461; genus Oceanispirochaeta. Next base: position 478,680 of record CAXXXD010000001.1, read on the forward strand.
AATCTTCAATTGTTTCGGCACGTCTGATCTCCCTAAGGGTCCCGTCTTCCTGCAGAAGGAGTTCCGCATGGCGTAATTTCCCGTTATAGTTGAACCCCATGGCATAGCCGTGAGCTCCAGTGTCATGGATAACGATATAGTCATCCTTTTCTATCAGGGGAAGGCTGCGGTTTATGGCAAATTTATCATTATTTTCACAGAGAGAACCAACCACATCGTAAATATGATCGACAGGCATGCCCTCCTTTCCGGGAATTGTAATATGGTGATAGGCTCCGTATATGCCCGGTCGCATCAGGTCGGCCATGCAGGCATCAACTCCGATATAGTGTTTATAGGTATCTTTTTTATGAATGGCTTTCGTTACCAGATATCCATAAGGACCTGTTATCATTCGGCCGCATTCCATAAAAATTCTGAGAGACTCTTGACCTGTGCCGGTCAGGGTTTTTTGATAGTACTCCTCAATTCCCTTAGAGACATATTCCAGATCAACCGCTTTATCTTCCGGTTTATAGGGTATACCTATTCCTCCTCCCAGATTGATAAACTCGAAACTTATTCCCAGTTCCTCGGATATTTCCCTGACCAGATCAATCAGAAGAACGCCGGTTTCAATAAAATAGTCAGGATTCAGTTCGTTGGATGCAACCATGGTATGGAGACCGAATCTTTTTACACCCCATTCTGCGGCTTTCCGGTAACCCTCTTTCAACTGTTCTTTTGTAAAACCGTATTTCGCTTCTTCAGGTGAGCCGATTATGGTATTTCCTTCTTTCAGGGGTCCGGGGTTGTAACGGAAACAGAGGAGTTCCGGCAGTCCGGGACCATTATGAAGAATTTCGAGATGGCTGATATCATCAAGGTTGATTACGGCTCCCAGTTCCAGAGCTTTTTCATACTCTTCCATGGGTGTTTCGTTGGAGGTGAACATAATCTCCTCGCCTTTCATTCCGGCCTTTTCGGCCAGAATCAGTTCCGGCAGGGAGGAGCAGTCTGCACCCATTCCAACAGAGTGGAGCATTTTTAATATATAGGGGTTGGGTAGAGCTTTTACGGCAAAATAATTACGGAAACCGCCGGGTACCCAGTTAAATGCCTTCAGAAAGTAGTCAGCATTGTTTAAGATGGCTTTTCCGTCATACAGATGAAAAGGGGTCGGGTGACTCCCGTTGATAGATGCTATTTGTTCCTTACTGAAAGGCAGTGTTTTATTCATGAGTATCCTCGTCCTTTAAATTTATACACCAGCTGCGGAAAACCGGTTCTGAAATTTTTTTAAGATGATCGTAATCTCTCTCTTCCATCTTCTCCAGAGCAGCTTTTACCATTTGTAATATTTCGTCAGAGTAACCGCATTCCTGTGCTCTCAAGTGTATATAATCAATACTTTCCTGTTTTGTCATTTTCGGCTCTTAGTGAATTGATTTTAAATATTGTAAGATAAAACAGAACATATGGGAATACTCGGAAATCCTTCTGGAGCTACTGTTTTCTATTTCATTTCAGGACAGCTTTCAGTACAATAAACTGACAAAACATGCACTTAAAAGGAATATGATATGAAATATATGATGAAGGCTGTCGTTTGCAGTGCCGTCCTCCTGTTCCTGACAGGGTGTTCCGGCTCTCTTTATCCTGTCTTTATTGATGAAAAAGTCGGGTACATCAATAAAAAGGGTGAAGAAGTTGTTTCTCCTCTTTTTGATAAGGGGGACCATTTTTCCGAAGGTCTTGCCATCGTATCCCTCAATGAGAAGCTGGGCTACATTAATTCCCGCGGTGAACTGGCTATCGACCATCAGTTTGATCAGGCGTCTCCCTTTCATGAAGGACTGGCACTGGTTGTAGTGGATGAAAAGGTGGGTTATATCAATACCAGGGGAGAATATATTGTGGAACCGGTCTATATCAGGGGCGGGAATTTCTCCGAAGGCCGGGCTTCTGTCCGGACGGAGGATGAAAAAACCTACCTGATTGATAAAAAAGGCAGACAGATTAAAGAGATCTCCTTTGAGTATCTTGGAGAATTCCATGATGGTCTGGCTTTAATAATCCGAAATGGTTTATGCGGATTTATAGATAAGAACGGTGAGGTTGCTATAGAGCCTCAATTTGAATATGCAGGCAGTTTTTCCAATGGTCTGGCCCTGATAGTTCAGGATGGGAAGGGTGGTTATCTGGACAGGAAGGGGACAGTTCGAATTGAACCCCGATTCTTCTATTCTGGAGACTTTTCAGATGACCGGGCTCTCTTCGTCGATGAGGAGAAAGCGGGTTTCATTGATTTGAAGGGGAATGTGGCTATTCCGGCACAGTACGCTTTTGCCGGTAGCTTTTCAGAGGGGCTGGCCAAAGTTCAGGTCGGTGAGAAAATGGGCTTTATCGATAATAAAGGAGAAATGGTGATTCCGGCAGATTTCGAATACGGAGAAGATTTTCATGAGGGTCTGGCCATGATGGTTCGGGACGGCGCGATAGTTTATATCGATAGAAAAGGAAGAATTGTCTGGTCCGGCGGAACAGAGGATAAAGAGGGGGAGTGATGGACGAAATTACTATCCGTAAACCCGATGACTTTCACCTGCACCTGAGGCAGGGGGAAAATATGGGAGAATATGTCAGGCAGAGCAGCCGCTGTTTTGAAAGAGCTCTTATTATGCCTAACATCATCCCACCTGTTTGTGATTCAGTTTCCCTTCTCCGCTATAAAAAGAGTATTCTCACAGAGGCTGAAAATTTCAAACCCCTTATGACTTTTAAAATCCTTCCTGATATGAAGGCTGAAAATATAAAACCCCTGAAAGAAGCCGGTGCTGTTGCGGGAAAACTGTACCCGGCGGGAGCAACCACAAATGCTGAGGATGGTGTGACGTCTCTGGACCAGATAAAGGATGTTCTTTCTGCCATGGAAGAGGAGGGACTTATCCTCAGTATCCATGGAGAGGATCCGGAAGCGTCCATCCTTGAAAGGGAACAGGCGTACCTCCCGGAGCTGTCTAAGATTGCATCATCCTTCGGGTCTCTCAAAGTAGTTCTGGAACACCTCTCAAATAGGGAAAGCCTGGATTTTCTTAATGATCTGCCCGAAACCTTTGCAGGAACCATAACAGTACACCACCTGCTATTTACACTGGACGATCTGATGGGAGGAGCCCTTAAGACTCATCTGTTCTGTAAGCCGGTCGTTAAGTCGGAGAAGGACCGGAAGGCTCTGGCTGATGCTGTCCTGAGTGAAAACCCGCGGCTGTTCTTCGGTTCAGACAGTGCGCCTCACAGGAAGTGTGATAAAGAGAACGGAACGGCCAGCGCCGGTGTTTTTACTTCACCTGTCGCTTTGCCCCTGCTGGCGGATTTCTTTGCTAGAGAAGGCTGTCTGGATCGCCTGGAGGGATTTGTCAGTATTCGTGGAGCAGAATTCTATGATCTGCCTCTTAACAGGGATAATATAACCCTGTTAAGGGCCTCCTGGATTGTCCCGGAGCTGATAGGAGGCGCTGTACCTCTGATGGCCGGACAGGAGCTGGCCTGGAGGGTTCTCTCATAACAGGGAATTCTATAAAATGAGGATATTATGATAATTATACCAGCAATAGATCTACTGGACGGCCAATGCGTCCGCCTGCTTAAAGGTGATTACAACAAGGTCAGTTCTTACGAAAAGAACCCCACGGTTATAGCTTCCCGGTTTCAGGAAATGGGCGTTCGCCGTCTGCACCTGGTAGACCTGGATGCGGCCAGGGGACAGGGGAAAAACAATAGAGAGAATATCCGGGCTATTCGCAAAGTGTTTACCGGTTTGATTGAAGTGGGCGGCGGCGTCCGGACAGAGGATGATATCAGAGAGCTTCTTGATGCCGGTGTTGATCGGCTTATTGTCGGTACCGTTCTGGCGAAAGATCCGGATCTTGTGGCATTTTGGATAAAAAAATATGGCCCCGTATTTATTGCCGGAATTGATGCGCTCAATGGAAAGGTTAAGGTTTCCGGTTGGGAAGAGGGTTCCACTCTGGGAGACGAAGTCCTTTCTGTAAAATGTGCAGAGATGGGTATCGGGAATATTATTTATACAAATATCGCCAAGGACGGGACCCTGGACGGGCCGGACCTGGAACGAACCAGCCGGATAGCCGAAGTTTCGGGGCTGGCCGTAACCCTTTCCGGAGGGATCAGTTCGGATGAAGATCTGGATTTTGTCTGCCGGGAAGGTCATGCCGGAATCCGCGGGATTATAACAGGAAAGGCCTATTATGAAGGCCGGATAGATATAGAGGCGGTTATCGAGAAATATCAGAGTAAAGATGAGGAGATAGACTGGTGAGTCAGGGAATCGTACTGCCTCTGGTAGTAAACATTCAGGGTGGGAAAACAGGCGGTGCCCTGATGAATGACAAGAGCTATTCCAAGAGCAGAGAGAATGGAGTTCTATGGGTTTGTCACCCTGAAACAGGTCGTATCCTACCCTATAAAAAGGATCCTCATTTTATTATCCTTGAAAAAAGGACAAACTACTACTATGCAGAACTGGAAGAAGGGGCTTCGGAGGATGCCTATGATTTTGTTCTGGAATCGGTAGATGTGGAAAATCATGCTTCCGTTTCTCTCAGTACGGCAGATGATGAACATAGCGATATCCTGTCTCATTTAACAGATACGATTGCCAAACGCCACAGGGAGATGCCGGAGGGATCCTATACAACCCATCTTTTTCAGAAAGGTTCGGAAAAAATCCGGAAAAAAGCCGGAGAAGAAGCGATTGAACTGGTATTGGCTAAAACAAAGGAAGATCTTATCTATGAATCAGCCGATCTGATCTATCATCTGATGGTTCTGCTGGAAGAGGAAGGGCTGTCTATTCAGGATGTTCTGCTGGAACTGAAAAAGCGGGACAGCTGAGGAAACCTTCATTCCCGCCCTTTTTCTCCCAAAGGGAGAAGGGTTAAATTTTTTCTGAAAATGCAAAAGCCGGGTCCCCAGGGATTCCGGCTTTTTTATAGTTAAATTTATCTTGATGAATAACTCCCAAACCTGATTCAAGGTCTCACTCGACGCCTACGAAGGAGAGGTTCCTGAGCGAAGTCGAAGGATTATTTTTCCGACAATACTTTATTCATGGCGGCGGCGGCTCTCCGGCCGTCACCCATTGCCAGGATTACTGTAGCAGCACCCTGAGAGATGTCTCCTCCGGCATAAACCATATCAAGAGATGTCTTCTGGTTCTCATCCACCACAACTGTTCCCCAATCTGTAAACTCCAGGCCGGGAGTTGTCTGCTGGATTAAAGGGTTGGAGGCGTTGCCGATGGCAGGGATACAGGTTTCAACCTCAATTTCAAATTCGCTCCCTTTGATGGGGACTGGCCGTCTTCTGCCGGAATCATCCGGTTCTCCCAGTTCAAATCTCTGACACTCAATGGCTCTGACTCTGCCGGTTTCATCACCCAGAATCCTGACAGGGCTGGTAAGCATGTCAAAAATAACGCCCTCCTCCCTGGCGTGGTGAACTTCTTCCACACGGGCGGGCATCTCTTTTTCTGTCCGGCGGTAGATAATATGAACCTCTTCCGCTCCAAGACGTACTGCCGTACGGGCCGCATCCATAGCTACGTTGCCTCCGCCGAAAACCGCCACTTTTTTAGTCCTGTAGATGGGGGTTTCAGAGTTTTTTTCATCATAGGCTTTCATCAGGTTGGAACGGGTAAGGTATTCATTCGCCGAGAATACACCAACAAGGTTTTCTCCCTCTATGTGCATGAACTTGGGAAGACCGGCTCCTGTTGATATATATACGGCATCAAAACCGTCTTTTTCCATCAGATCTTTCAGTTTTCGGGTCCGTCCGACAAGGAAGCTGGTTTTTACCTCCACTCCCATTTCAATAAGTCCCTGAACTTCCAGTTCTACAATGCTTTTGGGCAGACGGAATTCCGGTATCCCATAGACCGTTACTCCGCCGGGTTTATGAAATGCTTCAAAAATGGTTACGCCATGTCCGGCTTTTCTGAGATCCGCTGCTGCGGTTAATCCGGAGGGGCCGCTGCCGATGATGGCAACCCTTTTACCTGTATCCGGTGCGCATTCCGGAGGCGTTACAGCATTATTCTCCCTTTCCCAGTCTGCCAGGTAGCGTTCAATACGGCCTATGGCAACGGACTGTTCCGGGTCTTTCAGGATTTTTCCCAGAGTACACTGCTCCATACACTGTTTTTCCTGAGGACAGACACGGCCGCAGATAGCGGGAAGCATACTGCTCTCTTTTATGACTCCGATCGCTTCTGAAAATTCACCTTTTCCCGAATGCCTGATAAAACGGGGTATATCAATGCTGACAGGGCATCCTTTGATACAGGGGGCATTTTTGCACTGCAGACAGCGCTGGGATTCAACAATAACCTGCTCTTCCCAGTATCCCAGAGCTACCTCTTCCATATTATTCCTTCTGATGGAAGGATCCTGAGACGGCATGTCCTGCTGGGGGATCTCTCTTCTCTCTTTGGCAGTCAGGTCTTTTCCCTTCAGTCGTTCTGCAAGGACCGATGCTTCTTTATGTAATTCATCAGGTGTTTTGAATTCGCTCATTACTTTTGTTTCTCCATCAGTTTATCAGCCTGGGCATCAAGCCGGCAGCGGTGTTCCTCATGGGTGGTGTATGATTTCTGACGCAGCATCATGTTGTCAAAATCCACCAGATGACCATCAAATTCGGGACCGTCAACACAGACAAATTTGGTTTTTCCTCCAACAGTTACCCGGCATCCCCCACACATGCCCGTTCCGTCTACCATAATTGTATTTAATGAAACCATGGTGGGGACCTTAAAGGGACGTGTTGTTTCTGCGCAGAATTTCATCATAATGGGAGGGCCTATGGAAAATACTTCAGCCGGAGGTGTATCGCTTTCACAGAGCTCCTTGAGGGGAACTGTTACCAGATCTTTTCTACCGTAGGAGCCGTCGTCTGTACAGACTATCAGCCGATCAGCCTGGGCTTTCATTTCATCTTCCATAATAAGAAGATCCTTGTTACGGGCTCCCATAATAACAATTACTTCATTTCCCGCTTTTTTAAGGGCCTGTACTATCGGGTACATGGGAGCAACTCCGATTCCGCCTCCTACACAGACAACAGGTCCTTCCCTTTTTTCAATATGTGTGGGCTGACCCAGGGGGCCCAGAACAGTTTCGACTTTTTCGCCAGCTTCCAGCCGGCTCAATTTTTTTGTTGTTGCTCCGACTGCCTGAAATATTATTTCGATAAACCCTTCCTGCGCATCCGCATTGGCGATTGTGAGGGGGATCCGTTCTCCATACTCCTTATCCACCTGCAGAATAAGGAACTGTCCGGCCTTTCTTTCTTCTGCAATTAAAGGCGCATTGATTTTCATTCGGAAAACATCTGCTGAGAGTTGTTTCTTTTCTAGAATAGTGTTCATTTGGATCTCCAATATTTATAATAACTGAGATGCCTTTACAGGACAATTCTCTATAAAACAATCAATTTCTGAGATAGGTTCTGGATATTCTAATACTTTGAGCATGACTAATTTACCTTTTTTTAGGTAGAAAAGCAAATTTTTTAAAATCATCAGTTTATATAATGTGAATTATATTTCAATAAACCTGATTATGCGGCAGAAACGAGCTGTTAAACGTATTTGTTAAAGCTTTTAAGCATCAGAAAGCTTTCAGTTGATGTGACATTCTCAACGGCTGGAAGCTCTTCTGTCAGGAATCGGACCAGCCCATGGTTTGAGTCGATCAGAACCTGTATAAAGAGATCATAACGGCCCGTGGTAATGGATACATCCAGAACGTTGGGCAGGTCAGCTATCTCCTTTGCTTTGGACTCCAGGAGAGATGATTCCGATACGTTTACAGCAACTGTGGCTAACTGTTGATTTTCCAGGACTTCAGGGTTTATCAGAGCTCTGATCTTGACGATCCCGGCATCTTTCAAGCGTTTTAATCTTTGCCGGACTGTCCCCTCGGAAATGCCCAGAAGCCTTGCTATGGCATTGTTGTTCTGATGAGATTCCCTCAGGGTATTGATTATTTTCCAGTCTATTTCATCGGGTTGCACGGTATACTTTCCTCAATTGGAGTATACGGAAAATCCCATGCTTGGGCAACTCTCTCGCATGTCAGATGGCCGTTGTATGTATTAACTCCTTTCATTAGGGCAGAACTGCGGCAGACAGCTTCTTCTACACCAAGGTCCGCCAGCATCAGTCCATATTTCAATGTGGCTCCTGTGAGGGCCTGGGTGGATGTCAGGGCAACGGCTCCCGGCATATTGGCAACACAGTAGTGAACGATCCCATCTATGATGAAGACGGGATTATCGTGGGTTGTTGCTCTGGTTGTTTCAAAGCATCCCCCCTGATCAACCGCAACATCAACAATGACAGCTCCGGATTTCATCTCTTTCAGGTCCGTTTTGCTTATAAGATGGGGCGCTTTTGCGCCGGGTATCAGTACCGCACCGATTACAAGGTCGCTCTCTCTGATTACTTTGTGGATATTCTCTTCCGTACTATACAGAGTCGTTACCTGGCCATGGAAAATATCATCCAGGTAAGCTAGGCGTTCAGCATTTATGTCAAGAATCGTTACTTCGGCTCCAAGGCCGACAGCCATCTTTGCAGCATTTGTGCCTACCACACCTCCCCCGAGAACGGCAACCCTGCCGCGATGGACACCGGGAACTCCGCCCAGAAGAACTCCTCTGCCTCCCTGAGGCCTTTCCAGAAACCGTGCTCCCTCCTGAACGGAAAGGCGGCCGGCAATTTCACTCATGGGGTTGAGACAGGGAAGTTTTCCATGTTCTTCAATGGTTTCATAAGCGACGGCTTTTACTTTTTTCCTCATAAGAGCTTCGGTTTGAGCCTTGTCCGCGGCCAGATGCAGATAGGTAAAGAGGATCTGCCCTTCATGAAAAAGATCATATTCGGAAGGTTGAGGCTCTTTTACCTTTATAACCATTTCCGCTCTGTCAAAGAGCTCTTTCTTATTGTCTACAATCTCTCCTCCGGCTTTTCTGTACTCCTCATCAGGGTATCCGGAAGAGGCTCCGGCATTTTTTTCAACCAGAACGGTGTGACCTCTTTTTGAATAGGCTTTGACATTATCCGGAGTCAAACCTACACGGTACTCATGAGTTTTAATTTCTTTTGCTACTGCAATAATCATACGAATCTCCTTTCGGGGACAATTTCTGGTTAGTGTTATCATGCTGGTATAATAAATCATAAAACGAAAATCGTAATATAACAAATAAAAAAGACGTAAAACGAATTCGGGAAGGGTTTAAAGGATTTTGTACTTTAATAAGAAAAAGCCCCTGCGATTAGTATAAATGCAGGGGCTGTAAATTGTTTCTATCAGGAAAACTCCGGAAGGCTGTCAGTCTCCGGCAACCATAACCTCTTCTTCTTCAACTGGAGTGCTATGGTCGGATTCAATCAGATCCATGGAATCGGGATCGGATTTGAAGCGGAGTACATTCATCATAAAAATATTTAATTTATTGATTATATTGGGAGGCAGCTGGTTGCCGTCTACCTCAATGGACATGGCTGGGTACTTCCTCTCTCTTGCCCAGGGTGTATACAGACCTTCGATTACCCGGCCGATCAAACAGGCAAAGGGGGAAATGTTAATGACTCCCGAGTAACCCTCCTCCATGGCAGTAGCGGCCACACCGCTTGAAATGGCAATTTCAGAATTCAATTCCAGATTCAGAAAATTATCTGTTGTATTCTTCATTATCCTGTTCATATCATGGGGAGTATGGGGAATCAGGTCCGCATGACGGAGGCATTTTTTCACCTTACGTTCAATAGCATGCTTCCAGGCTTTTTCTATAGAGAGTTTTAAAAGGTCCCGCCTTTCTCTGCAGGTTGCCCGTTTATGCCAGGGCTGGAGTTTCAGTCTCTTGTTCAGATCGTAGTCCCTGACAAAATCCAGATAGTGTATCCACTCGGAAATTCCGGAAACTTTGGCAATGATGTTTTTACGGCTCATCAGTTCCACCAGTTCATCAACCGCAAAATCATCCCGTCTCACATAGATCTCTCCCACGATCAGAACCCGTGGCACTTCGTGAATTGTCTTCTTCAGAGGGATTTTCGCAATTTCTTTAGCCACCTTTTCCAGAGCCGGATAGACGGTTTTAAAGTCCTTCTCTGCTGCGCTTGTCATTTCATGCCACAGTTCATTATATTTCGCAATCGCCTCAGCCGGTTTCTCTGCACAGGCTCGCAGGGAGGTTTGTATATCCTTCATATAATCGGAAATAACAAGTCCCTGCCACATGTATTTACTGAAGTTGGGACCCAGTTCCGTATAGGAGTTGTCGGCGCTCATGGTAATAACAACCACATTTTCCAGCCGCATATCCTTGAATAAGTTCTCGTAAAAGACAAAGTACTGCCCCGTCCGGCAGGGGCCGGTTGTTATGGGTACGAAAAGAAGGTAGATCTCATCTTTTCTGTAATCCGGTGAATTGATGAATTTCAAAGCGCTTCCCAGTACCAGGTGGCTGGGAACACACTCCTTGCCGGAAGCGTGGCTTCTGGCAAGCTGCAGGGTTTTGGAATCGGCTTCCGGCATGGCTTCCGCATTGTATCCGGAGGAACGGACGATGGACGCCATCATTTCTGTGGCCAGGTTACCCATATTGGAGAGCAGCATTTTTACACGGGGATTATTCCTGAACGGTATTTTTTCTCCGGTGCTGGTATTCAATATATGAAGGTCTTCTTCTCCGTTATTAATAAACCGGAGGCCGTTGTCATAACGTTCCTCCTTTCCCCTGTCTTTTCGGGATCTGTACCCGTCAATAATATCGAGGAAGGCCTCGATCCGGGTATCCACTCCCGCGTCAGCTGAGTGAGAATCCAGCTCCAGAATCAGGAACGGTTTGGTTTCCATCATCCATTTCAGGTAATGGAGGATAAAAGAGTCCGGGGCACAGGAGAAGTTCGTTATATAGGTTACATAGATATTCGGCTCATCCTTCAGCATGGCTGCGGCTTTCATATCCAGCTGACCGTAATACCAGTACATATTGGAGAAAATCTTCTCCTCTCCAACAGGCAGTATATCGAAGGGGATAATGGAGTATCCCCGGCTGCTGAATTTCCGGGGAATACCCATATTGGCTTCCGGAGTAAACGCATTATAGGGTCTTCCAAGCAGAGCGATTACGGGATGATTAACCTCTCTGGCCTTGGCCAGGGCCTCTTTTCCAAGGTTTCTGGCTGCTTTCTGATAGGATTCCTGTTTGGAGAGTGCTTTTCTGAATGCCTTTTTGACATCGTCTTCAGACAGAGAAAGCTGTTCTCCCAGTTTAAGAAAGTATTCAAGGGCTTTTCCTTCTCCGAATTTAAAAGTAACGATCAGGGGCAGGAGTTTTTCTTCGGGGACATCGGGGAAGGCCTTCTGTATGTAGTAGGGCAGGCTCTGTGTAATGGGGCAGAAGTTGGCATGAACATCCTTTTCCATACTGGGCATGTCTCTGAAGTGCGGAACAAAGATATAGTCGGTTTTTTTATTGATTATGTCCTGTACCGCACCATGGGCAATTTCCGCCGGGAAACAGTAGGCACTCTCTACACGGGCTACTCCGTTGTGATCAATTTCATCGGAAAGAACGGTTTTTATACCCAATTCATGAAAGAACCAGGAGTAGAGGGGGTAGAGAGTGTGTACGGAGAAACACTTGGGGATTCCAACAGAAAAGGGATGTTTCTGGGAGAAATCCTCGGCTTTCGGGGCATGGGTTTCAAACATCAGCTTATTCCGTTCGTCAATGTAATTAACGACTTCCCCTTCGGGTTTAGTCTTATTGCTTGAGTTTGTATATTTGCTGCATCGTCCTCCGAACATATATCTATGTTCATTTACATTCAGTACCTGAATGGGACAGTAGTTATCACAGCTCTTGCAGGTAAATACCTTGCCGTACTCAATCTGAGTATCCAGAACAGCTTCCAGATCAAAATTCCCCCGGTCCAGGAGTTCTTCCCGGTACTTCTGTCTGGCAAGAATACCAACTCCGAAACAGCCCATCAGTTCCGGTGCAGGGGGGACGAGAATTTCCTTATCCAGAAGCATGGCAAAAGCGAGGGGGACAGCCTTGTTTTTTGCCACACCACCCTGCAGGAAGATTTTCTTTCCGATTGTTCTGTTTCCAACAACGCGGTTCAGATAATTTGAAACGATGGATGTTACGATTCCGGCAGTTATATCCTCCCTTCTGGCTCCCTGCTGAATGGCTTTACGGATATCGGAATTGATGAAGGCAGAACAGTGCTCGCCGAATTTCAGGGGATTATCTGCCTTCAGGGCAATCTCTCCGATCTCCCAGGCATGGGCAATATTTAAATCACCAGCTGCCGATTCTTCCAGAAAGGACCCTGTTCCGGCAGAGCAGGCTTCATTCATGGCGTAATCTATGGGAACTCTGTTTTCCAGGAGAACATACTTGGCATCCTGTCCGCCTATTTCGAAGATAGTGTCTACATCCTGGCTGAAAAAAGTTGTTCCGTGGGAGTGGGCGATGATTTCGTTGTATACCCCTGCGGTTTCCATGAATACACCAAGGATCTCACGGGAAGATCCCGTTGTTGCACAGAGGGGAATCTTGATGGATGATTCGCTTCCGATATCCTTATGAATTTTTTTCCGCAGCTCAATTATACAGTTCTTAAGGGCTCTTACAGGGTCTCCGTGTGTCCGACCGTAGTGCGCGGCTACAATTTCACTGTTCTCCATGTCGATGAGACAGGCTTTTGTTGTAGTGGAACCGCCGTCGATACCCAGGATATACTCGTGACCTTCTTTGACGGAGGCGAATTCCGTTTCCAGATAACGGACTTTTTCAGCTGCTGTTTTAAGATCTGTATAACGGTCAAAGCGTATCCGGCTTTCTTTCAGGATGTTCTCTGTTTTCGGCAGGGGTGAACCTGCCTCTTCGGCCAGGTGAGCGGCTCCGAACGCTTCGAAGTAAGCTGCTTCTTCGGGAATAATATACTCGATATGGGGTGTCTTCTCTTTCATAAAACGGAGGATATGCTTATTCCTTGTAATCCCGCCGGTGAGCAATACAGATCCTTTCTTGATCCTTGCCCTGCTGAGAAAGTCGGCTACCTTGGTAGCCATAACATCGCTGAGGGAAAGAACAATATCGTCCTTTGTCGCCTGTTTTTTATTGAGCCTGTGGGTACAGTCGCTCTTCATAAATACGGAACAGCGGGAGGAAAGAGAGATAACCTGACTCTCTTCGGAAACGGTATTGACATTGTCCAGGGTCATATCCATTCGGGCCAGCTGCTGTTTGAAGAACTCTCCTGTACCGGAAGCACATTTACTGCCGGAAAAGTTGTTGATGATCTTGCTGTCTTTATCAATCGTGTAAACAACCAGATCCTCTCCGCCCATACTTACAACGGCATCCACTTTATGGCCTGTTACTTCCAGGGCTTTTTCGATACAGACTGGTTCTATAACAGAATTGGTGGCCAGAAGATAACGACCGTCAGTTCCTGTTGTCAGAGCTGAAATACCCTCTTCCGGGTTCTTCTCGTCCAATACATTTATAATGGCATTCTGAAAATCTCCCTCATGGGGGACTACCTTGTTCCAGACCTCTTTGCCATTCTCGATCAGAACAGTTTTCAGACTGGAGCTGCCTATGTTTATACCGATACATTTCATATTACGACCCTCGTTCTCGATGAAAGATTCTTCCCGGAAAGAGATCTCCGGTAATGATGACAAAATTGATATGTTTGTCTTTTTCCTTTTGAATCAATGTTATTATTGTGAAACTTTCCTGTTTTGTCTATGTTCTGAACCGGTGTTTTCTCTGTTATTCGATCCCTTTTTTTTTTTCGTTTTCCTGAACTCTCCAGCCTTGCTTTTCCCGGCATTCTCTGAAAAAATCCTTAGCCATGAAGATTGCCTTACTATTATCAGGAGGAGTGGACAGTTCTGTTGCTCTCCGTCTCCTGCAGGAACAGGGATATTCCGATATAACAGCCTATTATCTTAAAATATGGCTGGAAGATGAATTGAGTTTTCTGGGGGATTGCCCCTGGGAGGAGGATCTGGCCTATGCAAGGGCTGTCTGCGAGCAGGCGGAGGTTCCTCTCAAGGTTCTCTCTCTGCAGCAGGACTATTATGAACGGGTTGTTTCCTACACGGTTGATGAGCTGAAAAAAGGCCGGACACCCAGTCCCGACATCTTCTGCAACCAGAGAATTAAATTCGGAGCTTTTTACGACAAAGTGAATGAACAGTACGATAAGGTCGCTACCGGCCATTACGGTCTGGTAGAGGAGATTGACGGTTTATACTATCTTAGACGATCCCCCGATCCGGTAAAGGATCAGTCCTACTTTCTTTCTCACCTCTCCCAGAAACAGATTTCAAAGATTCTCTTTCCCATCGGAGGAATGATGAAGGAAGAGGTCCGGGCTCTGGCAGAGAAGTATGATCTGCCCAATAAAGACAGAAAGGACAGTCAGGGGATCTGCTTCCTCGGGAAAATTAAATACACGGATTTCATCAAACACTATCTGGGTGAAAAAGAGGGCGAAATACGGGAGAAAGAGACGGAGACTGTACTTGGAACTCATAAGGGATTCTGGTTTTATACAATAGGCCAGAGGCAGGGGCTCGGGTTGAGTAACGGCCCCTGGTATGTTACCGGGAAAGATCTTGAAAAAAATATCATCTATGTTTCTTCCAGTATGAATGTGCTGGATCAGAAAAGGGATAAATTTACAGTTTGTGAACCTAACTGGATCTCCAGGAAACCTTCCGTAACAGAATTGACTCTAAAACTGAGGCATGGTCCCAGACTCAATAACTGCACTATTAAGTGGCTGAGTCCCGACCGTCTGGAAGTTATTATGGACGAAGGTGACAAAGGCGTCGCGCCGGGTCAGTTTGCCGTTTTTTATGAGGGTGATATATGCCTCGGCGGCGCTCGAATTGAATAGTTCTTTTAATTAAAATCGGTTTGGCGGGCTATATCCCGAACAAGCTCTGCATTATCCGAGAAGATTCCGTCTATACCGGCTTTAAAGAGCCGTTTCATTTCGTCAGCCTCGTTTACAGTCCAGATCTGGAGTATGAGGTTTCTCTTTTTGCACCAGCGTATAAAAGCGGGAGTGAGGATCTTCATGCCGTTATGGTATTCGGGTATTTGAATGGCCCGAACCTTTCCTTTTCTAATCACATCGAGATTCCCTCCTATCCGGTAATAGACCATGAGTTTTCTCAGTTCCAGTTTTGAAAGGGACGTTTCCGTTTCAGGAAGGATCCCTCTGAAAACCTTAAGAACATTGTGATGGAAAGATCCGATGCAGACCCGATGTTCCGCCTTTTCTGTTTCCAGAATTTTTTTCATCATATAGGCCAGTTCGGGGATGTCCTCTTTGAGATCTACATTGAAGCGTGTCTCGGGGAATTTTCTTAGGGCATCCTGAAACAGAAAGGGGTGTATTCCTTTTCCCCTGAAGGGAAATGTTTTTCCGTCATCCCGTGTAAATCGGGCTCCCGCATCGACAGCCATCAGTTCGTCAGCTGTCAAATTGCGAATCTTCCGGGGATCTCCGGATACCCTTTCAAGGCTGTCATCGTGCCAGATGATGACCTTTTTATCGGCTGTGAGATGGACGTCCGTTTCAACCACATCCACTCCCAGTTTGACAGCTGCCTGAAAAGCCGGTTCAGTATTTTCGGGGTAGTTCCGACTGTCTCCCCTGTGAGCCAGGGAACGGGGTATGGGATCAAAGAAACTCATCAGTAACAGTTTTCCAGAATCTCAAGAATTTCAGCATCGGAAAACGTATAGGGATTGTTCTTGTTTCCCGACAGTACAGCCGCCTTCTTTAAATCAGTCTTCTTGATGCCATACTCTTTTAAGGGAGGAAGTTTGGCCTGATCTGCCCAGATATCCAGTTGACTGATCAGGGCCAGAATGCTTTCCTCCAGAGATAGATCTGTGTTTCTTTTCAGATAGCGTCCCAAATCTGCAGCTTTCATCAGGGAAGGATGGGACGGGTTACGGTCCAGTAGGACACTCAGGGTCTGACGCATAACAGGAGGCATCAGGAGACCGCAGGCCGATCCATGAGGGATGGGGAACAGCCCTCCCAGTACACCGGCGATTCCATGAACCGTTCCAAGTCCGGCATTGGCCAGGGTTAATCCGGAAAGCGCTGCTCCCAGAGCAATATCGGCCCGTTCTGTTTTTGCTGCCTGTCCATCAAGGATCGCTGAGAAAGAGCGTAAGAAGGATTCCAGTCCGCTGCGGGCCAGGCAGTCCGTCAGGGGAGATGCCTGGGTTGACAGGTAGGATTCAAGGAGTTGGCTGAATGCATCCATCCCGCAGGATGCTCCGATTTGAGCCGGCAGTGACTCTGTCCAGTCCGGATCGATAATTGCCACATCGGGAATGTAGTTATCATGACGCAGGGATTTTTTAAACCCCTCAGGTCCGGGACTGCTTATAACGGCGTTTTTTGTGCATTCGCTTCCCGTTCCGGAAGTGGTAGGCAGGGCATAGAAGGGGATCTTTTCTCCGGATGGATCCTTTGTTCCGATACCTTCCAGGTAATCAATAACGGAACCTTCTTCGCACAGCATGGCAGATACGGCTTTTCCCGCATCCAGAACACTCCCGCCGCCCAGAGCAAGAACTGTAGATATGGTACAATTCCGGTAGGTATCCGTTATTCTGTCAATGATTTCAGGAGAAGGTTCTCCTTTCACAGTTTCAAAGCTTACTTGAATATCCGCATCTTTTAATGCTTTACACAGGGATTCAAATAGGGGTGTTTCCTTTACAGAGTGACCTGTTAGAAATAGGACATTTTCTCCGGAGGTGAGCAGTGTTGTCAAAACAGATGATTTGCCGCTTCCGAAGAGTATTTTTTTATTGGCGGCAAAGGTAAAATCTACCATTCTGAAGGGTCCTCCGGAAAATGGGGGGTATGACATGTTCCCTTTCGGGGAACCGCCATCCAGGGGGCTACTGTATCCCGCCATTTTAAGTAATGAGCCGTTTGTTTATGGGTTTTTACCGCGTCTTCGGATGAATAGACTTCGTATAGAAAAAACCGGGAAGGATCGTCCTGCTGCTGCAGCACATCAAAGCGCAGGTTTCCTTCTTCCTTTCGTGTATTCCTGTGATTCTCTTCGGTTGCATTAAGAAAATCATTTTCATGACCTTTTACAACGCTTACTTCAACACAATATACCAGCATGCTATTTCTCCTTTGAATGTGTTTCAGGGAATTGTCTGTATTGTATTATAACAACTTTCTGTCAGCTGCTCATGGTTTTTCCGGTAGAATTTTATGGCATCCGGAAGAAACCGGATTAGATCCGAGGCTACAAGGCTTTCCGCCCCCAGCTCCTCGGCGGCCAGATCCCCTGCCAGTCCGTGGAGGAGCACCCCTGTTCGTACCGCATTACCCGTACCGAGCTGTTTTATCAGTCCCATGATAATACCGGTTAGAACATCGCCGCTCCCGGCCGTTCCCATTCCGGAATTCCCCGTCATATTAATATATTCCTCTCCTCCGTGAAAGCAGATACGGCTATGGGGGCCCTTATAAACAGTAATGGCATTATAACTGTTTTCAATTGTACTATTATCGGACAGTTTTGCCAGAAGGGCTCTCTGCTCCCCCTTATGAGGGGTCAGAATTGTAGCTTCCCTGCGCTTTGAAGCCAGTGCCGGGTCTTCTGCCAGAACTGACAGGGCATCCGCATCAATCAGAAGAGGAGCCGGAATCCGGGGAATCAGTTCCTTTATAAGCTCCCGGGTTTGAGGGTTTCTCGTTATTCCCGGTCCGAGAATAACCGCATCATGACTTTTAGCCAACTCCAGAATCTTCTGAAGGTTGGAGGGATGGATGCTTCCGGCGCCGGTTGATTCAAGGGGTTCCAGAACTGCCTCGGTACAGAGCGAGGAAAAGGGAACCGCCATATAATCCGGAATGGCTGCCGTGACAAAACCGGCTCCGCTTCGAAAGATGGCATTGGCAGCCAAAGCCGGTGCTCCGAAGTAGTTAGATCCGCCCCCGATAAGCAGTATTTTACCAAACGAGTGTTTATATCCTTCGGGATCCCGTTCGGGAAGGGGAGGGGGCAGATTTATCTCTTTAGTATAGGTTTTACAGTTGTAATACTCGGGAGGAAAGGATATATGAGAGCAGTAGAGTTTTCCCTGACGGGCAAATCCCGGATAGAGTACATTTCCCCATTTGGGATTTCCGAAAGTAATGCAGGCTTTTGCCGTAACCGCTTCTCCGGAGATTTCACCGTTTCCTCCCTGTACACCGGAGGGTATATCTACTGACAGGACCGGTTTTCCGGATTTGTTGATAAAACGGATGATATTCCGACTGATACCTTCGACAGGCCGGTTCAGGCCGGTGCCGAATAAAGCATCTATCAGATACCCGGCCTGTCCTATCAGCTTTTCTGCCTGATCCATATCCGGGTTGACCAGCAGAGGAAGGGGTAGATTCTTCAAAATCTTCAAATTCTGTTCTGATACCGTGGAAAATCTTTCCAGGGAACCGAAGATCAGTACAGAAAGGGGTAAATTCAAAGAATGGATCTTTCTCGCCAGAGCCAGACCATCTCCGCCATTGTTCCCGGTACCGCATATAACTACGCCGCCCTGTTTCTGTAGAAATGGATCTATTTCCTTTAACAGTACATTTAAAACGGCTGAAGCCGCATTCTCCATCAGCACCGCATCTGGAATTCCCAGTTCTTCAATGGCTGCTTGATCAAGATCCCGCATTTCTGCAGGAGACAGAATTTTCATTTTATCAATTTTGGCTCAGTTCCCGAATACTGGAAAATTTCAGATTGTACCCACATGAAGTTTTTATTTTCCGTAGGAACAAGAAACTGGGATGTTTCAACATTTGACTCATCTTCTGCAATAATGGTTACATCCTTAACAGCAAGAACAGGATAATCCTTGTCTGAGTGAAAATTCTTGGCAATTTTCATATACTCGGAAGATATATAGGGAAAGAAGTCTTTTCTTTGTTTTGTATAGTCTTCTCGTATTCTTACATAGAACAAACCGGTTCTCATTTTATTGCTCCCAAAATTCTCTAATTTGCCATTATTATACAAGAAGTCTAAAGTTTTAGCTTGTTTTTTTTTAAATATTAACTGCTAATTTCGGGTTTAGGTTCCGTATTTGAAGTTTCTGCCGGATTCTCCGGAGTTTCCTGACTATCTTGAACCGGTTCCGGATCGGCGGAAGCTTTCATGATCTGAATAATCTCCCTACCTGCTCTCTGCCGCAGCTTGACATAGAGAGTTTTATTAACAGAATCATAGACCCAGCCGTCAGAATACCGTTGAAAACGGGGATCGCTCTTCCAGCGGATCCCGTGCAGCAGGATACGGTCAAAGGGGTCGATACCGCTGATAATTATATGATGAATCTGCCCTTTGGGATATACGAGATCTATACTGACAGATTCGTTATCAGAATTAATCCGGGTATCTTCCGCTGCAGTAAAAAGCCAGCTGCCGGCTCCCTCCTGATTTGAGAGATCAATTATCCGGGGATTGAAATCTCTGTTGAAAAAGCTGCTGTAAATATCTTCCGGTCTCAGGAAACCTTCTCCCTGAGATGCCCTTTCTCTTGAAAAAGTAATACGGGCAGGCAGAAATCCGTTCTCATCCGCTTTGGCCAGAACGCTTATCAGGATTTTCTGTCCAATCCGGATAAGTTGGTTACTACCGGTGATCTCCCCCGCTTTAATCAGCATATCAGCGGCCTGGATATTCTGGGTCGAGTAGCATACGGGATTTTCCGGATGGAAGAGAAAAAGTCCCTCTTCAAGCCATACAATCAGGGGGTAGAGGTTCTCTTCAACCCAGGCTTCAATATCCAGCTCTTCTCCATTGTTTAATAAGGCGGCGAGCTCAAGAATCTCCCTATATGGGGGGGCTTCCGGATTTCCTTCCAACTGGAAGGTGTTTAACTGTCTTAGAAGCTGGATCGGGTTACCCCGCAGCAGAGGAGCTCCCCTGTTAACGATGTCCCCAGTAAAAGGAGCCGAATACCAACTGAGTCTGGAACTGTTTTTTTCTGCCGCTTTTAAGAGATCCGGCAGGAGAAGGGAGTACTCGCCCTGTTTTAAGGCTTCGCTGATTTCGCAGACAAGGATTTTTTCGTCAAAACTGGAGTTCCCGTCCGGTAGAGCCCATGTTCCCAGGTTTTTGTCAAAACGGGATTTCCATCCGTTATAAGAAGCCGCTATAAACCGGGCAAGGAGCTCTTCGTACTCCTTCTCTGTTGATTCTTCTTTTGTGAGCCATTCCCGGACTGTTCTTCCCAGGCCGGGGGCTTCATCTTCCAGGGCCAGAGTTGCCGTTGTCCTGTCTACCATGGATATGGTAAGTATTTTACTCTTTGGATTGAATGAAAAATCCTGATTCATATTCAGAAAAAAAGAGCTGGTTCCATCCGTCAGCATATACCGGTTTTCTTCATCTGCGGTTAATTGAAAAGGCTGCAATGTGTCTGTTTGAATTTGAAGTTCTTTAATGGGGGGGCGCGTCTTGGGAATTGTGAATTCCAGGGAGCTGTCATTGCTGACCGGATCGCTGGATATTCTGATGGATGTATCGTACTTGAAGGAGAGGAGAAGAGTGTTCTCATCCCGACTGATGTCCTGAATTTGTAGATTCCTCCTTATTCCATCTTCACTTATCATTGTGAGAGGGGCAGAGGCAGAAAAATTGACAGCCAGTCCATTGCTCATTACGGTGAGTTTGGAAATCTGCTGCGGTTTAATACCACGGCCCTTTGTCATTGTTCCGTAGTATGAGACATTCTTCATTTGTCTGGAAAATTCTTCAAATTGAGAAAAATGCAGAAATAAAAATACTAATATCAATAGGGCATATAGAACAGGGATGAATAATAATCCCGAACCTGTTTTTCTTTCCATAACGCCCGAATAGTATCAGCAGGAATCTAAAAAAGCAACCTTGTCCAAACGGAGCTCCATGGGTATATTTAACACACCGTATATTCAGTTAAGAAAGCAATCTCTTTAAGGAGACAATATGTTCGATAGTTTTTTCCGCTTCAGAAGCCTTTTGGTTTCTGCAGTCTTAATAACAATTCTGTTCGGAGGATGTTCTACGGTTTCCGAAAAACCCGAGGGAGAGGGCATAACTCCAGAAACAGCAGGGAATCAGGTCGTGGAACAGCCGGAGGAGCAGGTTCCGGAGGAGACGATTACCCTGGCGGAAAAACTGTCTACCGTGCAATCCGTTGATGATATTGATCAGGCGCTGGCTGTTCTTGAGGGAGCAGAGAGCCTGACAATAGAAGAGCAGATCCTCAAGGCTTCTCTGGAAATTGCAGAACAGAAACTGACGGAAGCCGGCCGGACTCTTGATTCTGTATTAAAGGAAGAGCCGGAAAATGCAGATGCCATTTATACTCTGGCCTTACTGAGGGATGCGGAAGGTAATGGTGACGGCCGGGATCTTAATTTGAAAAAGGCCCTGTCTTTTGATCCTGCCCACAGTGATTCTCTTATTTTTCAGGGAATGATTTTTCTTGGAAACAGGGATTATAGCCATGCTGATTCCAACTTTTCCAAAGTTCTGAAAACACAGCCGAATAATTTTCTGGCTCTTTCCGGGGCTGCCACGGTTCAGATGAACCTGGACAACCTGGATAAATCCATTGAACTGCTGGATCGGGCTATTGAGCTTGAGCCCGAATATGCCTACCTCTATGTAGACCGGGCCAGGGCATGGAAAGGATTGAAGAAGTACGGTAAAGCAGAAGATAATCTGACAGAGGCTATCAGGCTGGAGCCGGATATGGAGTGGCACTACCTTGATCGTGCCAGAATCAGAATCCAGTACTTTCATGATCTGGAGGGTGCCTGGGAGGATCTGACAGAACTGGACCGTCTGAACCCTGATAACTTTTTTGCCCATGTCTATATGGCCGGAATTCTGGATGACTGGGGCAGGTATGAGGACGCAGAGGAGTACTACCTTAAAATAATCGCTGCCCGTCCGAATTACGGATTTGCCCATGAACCGCTGGCAAAAATAGCCTATATGGATGGCCGTTATGATGACGCCAAAAACCATTTCCTCCGGGCCTATGATTTTGAACAGAGAGACTTCTCTTACCTGCTGGCTGCTGCTATCTGTATGGAAAAGATGAATGACAGGCGGTCTGCGGAAAAAATGCTGAAAGAACTGGCCCCAAGGGTTCCCCGGGGAACTCTGGAATATGAAATGTTCCGATACTACCTGTCTCCCGGTTCGGACTTCTTCATCATGGATAAGATCAAGAAGGAAGAGAATGAGGATCTTCAGAGCAGGATGTATTTTTACCTGGGAGCCCGTTATGATCTGAACGGGTTGAGGCAGAGCGCTTTGGCTGCCTACGGAAATGTTATGGAAAAGAGTGATTTTTTTGAATCGGATCTGGCCGGATGGGAATTGAACCGGCCCGCTCAATAGGGATCTCCATGAGCAATACTTCAACACAGGATGTTATAATGACAGTTAGCAATGAGAGCGATACGGTTACCCGGATTCAGCTGGGTGAACGGGAAATTATATTGATGGGCACCGCCCATGTCTCCAGTGAGAGTGTGGAACAGGTTGCCGAAGCAATCCGTCAGGAAAGCCCTGATCGGGTATGCGTCGAAATCGACTCGGGACGCTATCAGTCCCTTACACAGAAAGACAACTGGCAGCAGATGAATCTGAACAAGGTTTTCAGGGAGAAAAAGGGATTTCTTCTCCTTGCAAACCTGGTTCTGTCCTCTTTTCAGAGAAAGGTCGGTATGAACTCGGGTGTGAAACCCGGGGAAGAGATGAAAAAGGCTGTAGAAGTTGCGACAGAACTGAATATCCCTTTTTCTTTCAGCGACCGGCCGGTACAGATAACCCTTCAGAGAGCCTGGGCCAGGAGCAATTTCTGGAATAAAATGAAACTGCTGGCTTCACTGATCAGTTCCGTTTTTTCAAAAGAGGAAGTGGATGCGGAAGAAGTGGAAGCGTTGAAACAGAAAGGCGCTCTGGAAGATATGATGGGAGAGTTGGCTGACTATCTGCCCACTGTTAAATCCGTTCTGATCGATGAAAGGGATCAGTTTCTGGCAACGAATATCTATAAGGCCAGGGGAAACAAGGTCCTGGCTGTAGTCGGGGCCGGTCATATGGCAGGTATGGTGGAATGGATCCGGAATCTTTCGGAAAACAGGGTCAGCGACGATCTGAGTGAGATTTCCAAACTTCCTCCAAAAAAGTTTGGCAGTAAAATTCTGCCCTGGGTTATACCAGTATTTATTCTCTGTATTATCACAGCCGGTTTTATTACTTCAGGTGTGGATCTGGGTGTGCGGATGCTGGTTATCTGGATTCTCTCCAACGGTACCCTGGCTGCACTGGGAACTCTTCTGGCTCTTGGCCATCCTCTGACTATACTGGGCTCTTTCCTGGCGGCGCCTATTACCAGTATGAATCCGACAATCGGTGTGGGAATGGTTTCGGGCATTATGGAGTACTTTTTCCGGAAACCCCGGGTGGAAGATATGGAAAAACTGCAGGATGACGCTACAACATTGAAGGGCTGGTACAGAAACCGGATTTCAAGGGTTCTGCTTGTTTTCTTTTTCTCATCCCTGGGCAGTTCCATCGGAACGTTTTACGCCCTTCCCCGGATTTCCCTGCTGCTCGGGGGCTGAAGCCAGTCCCTTGACCTCCCTCTAACCCTCTCCAGAAGAGGGGGCCACGGGGAGGCCCTGAATCTTTATCCTTTGGAGGGAGTAAACACCTTCCGGATACTCTCTTTAATATCTGTTGCGATAATGGGGGCTTGACCTTTCCATTCCTCACCTTCGGGGGGGAGTTTGGGAAGGAGTATTCTTTTGAAGCCCATCTCTCCTGCTGCGTTCATCCGTTTTTTCAGGTGGGATACCGGACGAATTTCACCGGTCAGGCTCATCTCCCCCAGGGCTATCAGATCGGCGGGCAGGGAAATCCCTGTACGGGCGGAGTAAATTGCCAGAGCTAAAGGAAGTTCCATCCCTATTTCGGCAATCTTCATGCCTCCGGCCACATTAATATAGATATCCTGATCGGAAAAGCGGATCCCGGCGTGTTTTTCCATAATGGCAGCCAGACGGGAGATCCTTCCCGATTCAATTCTGTCTGAAAAAATCCGTGATACAGCGCCCTTGGCCGGAACTGTTAGAGCCTGAATTTCTACAAGAAGAACACGGGATCCTTCAAAAACCGGAGCTACAGCTATACCGGGAGGAAAAATACCGTCCCGGTCTTCCAGGAACAGTCCTTCCGGGTTCCCCACCTGTTTCAACCCGTCCGATTCCATTCGGAAGAGGCCTATCTCATCAACCGAACCAAAACGGTTTTTAGTGGACCTCAGTACCCGCAGGTCATTTCCTGTATGATCGAAATAGAGAACAGTGTCCACCATATGCTCAATGACTTTTGGACCGGCTATGGAGCCTTCCTTGGTGACATGAGCTACCAGGAAAAGCACGGACCCGCTCTCCCGGGCCCAGTTGATCAGTTCAAAGCAGCCGTACTTCAATTGATTCACCGTACCGGGGACCAGTCCCTGAGTGGGAGAGTGAAGGGTTTGAATGGAATCAATTATAACCATAGCCGGTTTTCGGTCTTTCAGAACATTCAGTATCTCCTCAATGCCTGATTCGCAGAATACGGTCAGATTTTCATCATTAACATTCAGCCTGTCTGCCCGGATTTTGATCTGCCCGGGGGACTCCTCTCCTGATATATAGAGAACTTCTCCGTTACGGCAGGACTCCCGGGCAATCTGAAGCATCATGGTGGATTTTCCGATTCCCGGTTCCCCTCCAAGGAGAATCGAGGATCCGGACACGAGACCGCCTCCCAGCACCTGATCGGCCTCCTGTATTCCGCAGGTGACCCGGGCAGCCGAGTCAGCTTCAATTTTCTGTATGGATTGAGGTTCTGTCGTCTTTCTGACCTGTCCGGCAGGGGAGACAGAAGGAGCGTGAATGGTCTGTTCCCGGAAGGTATTCCACTCTCCGCAACCGGGACAGTGCCCCAGCCACTTTGGTTCCTCATGGCCGCATCCGGTGCAGAAAAATACGGTTTTACTCTTTGATTTGGCCATGAATCAGTTTATTGAAAGTCGATCAGTTCGATATCGAATATCAGCCAGGCATCGGGAGGGATGGGGCCGTAACCTTTGGATCCGTAGGCCAGCTCAGGGGGAAGCAGGATGGTTCTCTGTTCACCCGGCTGCATGCTGAGGGCCGTTTCCACCCAGCCCGGAATCACTCCGTCCTCTCCCAGAGTAAAAGAGAAGGGTTCGCCTCTCAGGTAGGAATTATCAAACTCCTGTCCGGAAAGAAGGCGCCCTGAGTAGTGCATCTGAACGGTATTTCCGGGGCGGGGATTTCCGCCCTTTCCTTCCTTGTGCACCTTGTAATAGATTCCGGTTTCACTCTTTTGTACCCCTTCGCCGAGAGAGACCAGTATTTCGGCGACAACCGGGTATTTGCGGGCGAACTCCTCCCGGCTTTTTTCTCTGGCATCTTCTATCAGGGCTGCTACGCTGTTTCTGTCGGGCTGAAAAGCCTCCGCTTCTGCTCCGATTCTGAGAATTTCAATTTTTGCTTTACTATTTTCCCTGATTTTACCCAGGACTTCCTGACCCTGGATAATTTTGGCAAAAGCAGTATATTTACTGTCCAGAAAAGCATCCCCCCCAATGAGAATCATAAACCGGCTGCCATGGTCTTCTCCCTGGCGGGAGGCCATGGTAATCGCACCCGGAGTCCCATTGGAATACTGTCCCCCGTTTTCCCGGGGAAAGGTATAATCTCCTTTTCCGTTGTCTTCCGCTTCTCCGGAGAAGAGAGCGTAACCGGGTATGACTTTATAGAATGAGAGATCCTCATAGGAGGACGTTTCCGTTTTATCTTCCGCATTGGCTACGAAGTTTGAAACGGTTAAAGGCAGATTTTCATAATCCAGCTGGAAAAGCAGATCGCCCTTGGCAGTGGATATTTTTGCATAAACCCCGTCGCTTAAAGCAGCCGTTTCTTCAGATGCCAGCATAAACATACCGGCAGTCAGAGTGATGAGGGTTAAAAGGATTCGTTTCATATAGGGTCTCTCCATATCTCGTATTAGAAATCCAGCAGTTCTATCTCAAAAACCAGCCAGGCATTGGGAGGAATCACGCCGCCGGCTCCGCGGCTGCCGTATGCCAGCTCGGGAGGAAGGATGATCGTTCTCTTTTCGCCTTTTTTCATATCCAGGAGGGTTTCGTCCCAACCGGAAATAACCTGTCCGACACCAACCTGCACATCAAAGGGCTGCCCTCTCTGAACGGAGCTGTCAAAAACCTTTCCGTCCATAAACATACCAGTGTAGTGGGCTGTTACCTTTGTTCCGACAGAGGGTTTGTTTCCGGAGCCTTCCTTCTCGATTATATAGCGGATTCCGGAATCACTTACCTGAGCATCGGGCCATTTAACTTTGATCTCATCCAGAACGGTTTTCTGAGCCTCTTCCATAGCTGTTCTCGCTGCGGCTGCCTGTTCGGCCTGAAAGGTGTCAAAAGCATCCTGATCATTCCGGAAGGCTTCCGCCCTGGCGCCGACACGGATAATTTCTACGGTCTTTATGGTATCGTTCTGTTTGATCTTGTCTACCACATCCTGACCTTCCACAACCGTGCCGAAGATGGTGTGTTTTCCCTGCAGCCAGGGAGTTTCCACATGGGTGATAAAAAACTGACTGCCGTTGGTACCGGGTCCGGCATTGGCCATGGCCAGCTTGCCGGGACCGTCGAACACGAGGGAATCGGCGATTTCATCACCGAATTTGTACCCGGGACCGCCTGTTCCGTTCCCCTGGGGATCTCCGCCCTGGATCATGAAATTGTCGATAACACGGTGAAATTTCAGACCATCGTAGAAGGGACCCTCTTTTACGGGGGTGTCCATTTTCCCTTCGGCCAGCCCGGTAAAGTTAATTACTGTCATGGGGGTTTTTTCATATTCCAGAGAGATCAGAATCTCACCCCTGTTTGTATCGATCAGAGCGTATAGGCCATCGCTCAAGTTGCTTCTGTCTGCTGCGCAAGCACTCATAATAGTTGATATGAGCAGCATTCCTGATATGAGATTTTTTTTCCCGAATAAGGGCTTACTCATACTTCCTCCTGTGTTTGGTATTCTGTTAAGGTAAACACCCCGGCAGGTAAAATGTTACATGTACCGGACTGTCTATCAGAGCATAACACTAATAGAAGGTTGAATCAATTCTGAAGATTCAGACAGATATGTATAGAAAACAGAGGGAGCTAATAATGAAAACACAGCAGATAAAACAAAATCCCGGTTATCTAATTGCCATGCTCAGTGCACTGATTCTGTCAACAACAGGAATCTTTATCGCATATCTGTCAAATGAGTTCTCCCTGCCTCCCATTGTTCTCTCTTTCTGGCGGGAGCTCCTGGTTTTCCTGGTTCTGCTGATTTATCTGCTGATCAGAAATCCCCGTGCTGTTGATCCTAAAGGAAAAAACTTTTCCCTGCTTATCCCTTATGGTGTGATTCTGGCGGTTTTCAATGCTTTATGGACCTTCTCGGTTGTTCTGAACGGAGCCGCTCTTGGAACATTCCTTGTTTATACCAGTCCGATTTTCACAGCGCTTCTCAGCCGCCTGCTGTTCAGGGATAAAATGAGTGCTCTCCATCTGATCTGCATTCTCCTGAGCCTTACGGGCTGTCTGTTTATTTCCGGGATTCTATCCGAATCGGGCGGGTCTGTTTCTCTATTGGGTCTGGTTATCGGCCTACTGGCAGGATTGGCCTATAGCGGGTATACCATTATGGGGAAACAGGCAGGTAACGGGGCCGCGGCGGACGATATCTGGGGAACCCTGTGCTGGATCTTCGGGATTGCGGCGGTGTGCATGTTTTTTATGAACCGGCTGACTGCTTTTCTACCGTCCTCGGCCTACCCGCTGGGAGGAAGACTTCTGTATCTGGGCTCCTCTTACAAGGGGTGGCTTATTCTGTTTCTTCTGGCAGCCGTTCCGACTCTTACAGGATTCGGCTTCTATAACTTAAGCCTTAAGTACCTGCCGCCGCTAACTGTCAGCCTGATTGCTTCTTCAGAGCCGGCTTTCACAGCAGTTCTGGCCTATTTCCTCCTTAAGGAGAGGATGGATTCGTTTTCAGCACTCGGATGCTGTTTGATCCTTCTATCGGTTATTCTGATTCAAACCGGGATTCCCGTATTCCGCCGGGCCGATTCCTTGACAGGATAATTGGCTGACGATACAATATCTCCCAATATGACAAAGCCCTTTTTCTTTTTTAATTTTTTTACTCACTTTTTCTTTTTCAGCTTTATAAGCGGGAAGAGGCCGGGGCTTTCATAAAGAACGTTTGTTCAAATGAGCCGCAGAGGGTTTCTTCCCATAATGAGGATGGAAACCTGCTGCGGCTCTTTTTTTGTCTGGTGTATTAAATGGAATCTAATATAAATAAGGAATGAGAGGTCCAGGATGGAACAGAATCTGGAAAATCTGAAAAATGAATTTGCCGAAGCCCTTGAAGCGGTGCAAGACCGTCCGGCGCTGGTAAACCTGAAGGCGGATTTCCTGGGAAAGAAGGGAAAGTTGAATTCAATCCTTAAATCCCTGAAAGACGCTTCCCCCGAAGTAAAAAAATCTTTGGGAATGAAATCCAATCAGCTGAAAGAGACAATACTGGCGGGAGTCGAAAAAAAAATGACCCAGCTGGAATTGTCTGAGATTAATGAGCGCCTGATGAAGAACTGGCAGGATGTAACCCTCCGCGGATCAATTCGAGATAATGGTTTGAATGCAGCCGGCTATCATCCGGTAAGCATCATTCAGAGAGAGATAGAGGATATTTTTCTGTCCATGGGGTTTGAGATTCTGGACGGTCCCCATATTGAGGATGATTACCATAATTTTGAAGCCTTGAATATCCCCGAAACCCATCCGGCCCGTGATATGCAGGATACTTTCTGGTTTGCGGATATGCAGCACCTGCTGAGAACCCACACATCCTGTATTCAGGCCAGGGGAATGGAAACCCGGCAGCCACCCTTTAAATTCATCGGTCCCGGTAAGGTCTTTCGCTGCGAAGCAACCGATGCATCCCATGAGGCGGCCTTTCATCAGCTGGAAGGGATGATGGTCGGAAAAGACATTTCCGTTGCCAACCTGATCTACTTTATGAAAACACTGTTGAGCGAGATTTTTCAGAAGGATGTCAATGTACGCCTTCGTCCGGGATTCTTTCCCTTTGTGGAACCGGGATTCGAACTGGATATCGAGTGCCTGATCTGCGGCGGCAAAGGCTGCTCTGTCTGTAAGCAGTCCGGTTGGGTGGAACTGCTTCCCTGTGGAATGGTTCACCCCAATGTTCTGAAAGCCGGCGGAGTAGATCCGGAGGAGTATAATGGTTTCGCCTTTGGCCTCGGACTGGACCGCCTTGTTATGATGCGATACGGGATTGATGATATCCGCCATCTGCACAGCGGAAATCTCTCATTCGTCTCACAATTTAAAGCGTACTGATCGGGGGAATAAACAATGTATATATCAATAGACTGGATTAAAGATTATGTGGAACTGCCGGATCTTTCTCCGGAAGAGCTGGCAGTCCGCTTTACCATGGCCACCTGCGAGGTGGAGGAAGTTAAAACCACTGGAGCGCTGCTGGAAAAGGTCAGGATCGTACAAATTACTGAAATACAGAATCATCCCGATTCCGATCACCTTCACCTGGTGAAGTTTACAGATGGGAAAGGCAGCTGGGAAGTTGTCTGCGGAGCTCCCAATGTGGCTGTGGGAAAGAAAGTTCCCTATGCCCCACTGGGAACGACCTTTGCCGGAGGGTTTACCCTGGTTCCGAAAAAGATCCGCGGAATCATGTCCGAGGGCATGCTCTGCAGTGAGACCGAACTGGAAATCGGTAACGATGATTCGGGTCTGAAGATCTTCCCGGATGATGCACCTCTTGGGATTTCCGTTGCAGAATACCTGGGTGTCAAGGGCGATATCCTCTTTGATATTGATAATAAATCCATTACTCATCGCCCCGATCTCTGGGGGCACTATGGAATGGCCAGAGAGTTCGCTGCGGTTTTCCGGAATGAGCTTAAAAATCCTTTTAGTTTGGAGTGGGAGAAGAAAATTCAGGGATGGTTCAGCAGCGATAAACCTCCCGTGACGATTGAAGTGGATAAAGACTCTGCCAACCTGGGATTCAAAGGGCTTTCCATGGACAATATCACCATCAAGGACAGCCCCCAATGGATGCAGGAAAGGCTGAATGCCTGTGGGATGCGGCCCATTAATAATATAGTTGATATCTCCAACTATGTTATGCTGGAGCTGGGTATGCCCAACCATATTTTTGACCGGGATACAAACCGCGGCGGCAGGATCGTTGTAAGAAGAGCCGGTGAGAACATGAAATTCACCACTCTTGATGAGGTTGAGCGGGATATAGTGCCTACTGACACTATGGTCTGCGATGCGGAAGGACCTGCCAGCATAGCCGGGATCATGGGTGGTCTGGATAGCGGTATTGCTGATACAACAAGCCGGATTTTTCTGGAAGCGGCCAACTGGGTGGATGCGGAAGTCCGCCGTACTTCAACTCGTCTGGGGCTGAGGACCGATGCCCTGCAGCGCTATGAAAAATCTCTGGACAGCCAGATGCTGGATAATACCATCTACCGTCTGGTTGAGCTGATTAAGGAAAGCTGCCCGGAGGCTACTGTAGTAGGCGGTATTGTAGAAGATAATATGCCTGAATATACTCCGTTGGTTATTAAAATTTCTGCCAGCCGGGTTTGTCAGGTACTGGGTAAGGAAATTCCGGCAGAAGAGATTATCCGCATTCTGGAATCCCTTGATTTTGGGATTGCCCGGGAGGGAGACTCTCTGACAGTTACTGTTCCTTCCTATCGTTCTACCAAAGACATTGAGTGTGAGGCAGATATTATTGAGGAGATCGGGCGGGTTATCGGTTACGATAATATTACCCCGGCTTCTCCCATGAATGCCATTACATCGGTTCGCCTTTCAGAGGCTCTCCAGATGTCCAGGAAAATCAAGGACTACCTTGTCTTAAACGGGAAATCCCTGGAAATCATGACCTACCCCATGGTAGGAGAAAAGCTTCTGGATCAGGCTTTCTGGCCGGAAAAAAATGAGAATCTGGTTCTGGTCAATGCTATGAGTCCGGAACATGACCGGATGCGTCCATCCATGATCCCCAGTCTTTTGAATACGGCGTCTCTTAACCAGAAAACATGGAGCTCCTTCCGTATGTTTGAGATGGGACGCTCCTATATTCAGGATGATAAGGAATTCTCTAAAGAGCGGTATCAGCTTGGCGTGGTTTTTTTTGATAGGAAAAGGTCTCCCTTTATTGAGGTTGCTGATACCATGGAAGGTCTGATGAACAGCCTGAATCTTCCTTTCCGGATAACCACCGGTTACAATAAGCAGAACCCCCTTTTACCGGAAGAGTGGCCCGGACGCCATCCCTCAGATTACCTGGATATTCAGGTAATGGGCGGAAGCTGCGGATTCATTACATCTGTTCATCCTCTGGTTTGCCGAAACTTCAAGATTAAGGGGCAGCTGGTTATGGCTGTTCTGGATTTGACAGACTTTCAGGATAAAAAGATGAAGGATAAGACAAAGTATAAACCTCTGGCTAAATTCCCCTCATCAACCTTTGACTGTACCGTTGTTACAGACTCCCGGACTCCCGCTGAGGATGTGGTTAAGGCCATGGGAAGGATGAAGATGAAAGAGCTGGACTGGGTTCGAATCGTGGATATATTCCAGCTATCTGAGGAACAGAAGACAATAACAGTCCGAACCTCATTCAGCGATGCGGAAAAGACCCTTTCGGGTGACTTTATCCGGGAAGCTGAAGACAAGGTTGTGGAAACCCTGAAAAAAGCAGGATTCCCCCTGAAAATGGGCTGATGAAAAAAGTTGAATAATTGATCGGGCCGGGAGAATATCCCGGCCTTATTTATTATAAAAAGCTGTTCCATTTGTTATGATTAAAAGATAACGAATTTTCAGCCTTTTTTTGTTTTGGCGTCTATACTCCCCATTATAACAAACCCATCGATGTGGATAAGGGGGCCGCTGCTTTCGGACTGTACTCTATTCTCAATAGATCCCAGGATGGGGACTCCCTTGGATGTTACCCGTACACCGGGAGGGAATTTCATCTCTATGCTGCCCATGAAGGCAAAGGCTTTTATGATGGTTGTTTCCGGGTAGAACCGGGCATCCCTGAAATCCAGGACCTGACTACCCAGTACGGCCGAGACATCCAGCTGTCTGGGTACATCCCACTGTCCTCGTCTGGTATTACTGCCCAGGAGTGTAAAAAAAGAGTCGCTCTCTATTTCACTCACCTGGAAATCTGCGGTTGTATGAGGCTGCTCATTCCCTTCAGGAAGAGGCAGGTCTTCCATCAGAGAGAGGATTCCTGTTTTACCCTCTGTTCTGTTGAGAATATCCAGGCGCCTTTCCAGCTCTGTAATGGAAATATGGTTGTGCGCATAGGCCCACTGAAGCTGTTTCTCCGCCTCCTTCCGCAGTTCTTCAGTGCTGATATTCTGAAAATGGTGTAAAATGGGCATTGTTAGCTCCTCTATTCGACGGGGAAATCAATTAGAAATCCCAGGCCGCTTTCCATTTGCGTGTTTATCGTGATATTGCCTTTCAGTTTCTGATTAACAAGATTGTATACGATATGGAGTCCCAAACCGGTTCCTCCTTCTCCCCGGGCTGTGGTGTAGAAGGGTTCGAATAACTTGCCGGCCGATTCCTCATTAACGCCCTGTCCGTTATCGCTATAGTTCATAAGAATGTGATTTCCCTTCCGTTTACAATCGATACTGATAGTTCCCGAATCTCTGTTTTTAAATCCGTGTTTGATGGAATTCATAATCAGGTTGGATATTATCTGGGAAATGGTTCCCGGATAAGTTGTAATCTCAAGCTCTTCGGGACAGTTTACATTTATCAGACAGGGTTTCTTTTTCAGTTCCGGATGCAGGCTCTTTATCACTTCCTGAATATAACTCTTGAGGATAAAACGTCTGATCCCCTCATCCGATTGATCTACAGCAACCTGCTTAAAAACTTTGATCTGGCTGGCTGCTCTCTCCAGATTTGTCAGAATCATCGCAGATGATTCAACTGTGGTTTCCAGATAGCTATTGAATTCCTCTTCTGTGAGATTGTCCTCCTGAAGCATTTTCTGAATCCTTCTGGTTCTATCATCCAGATAGGAGGCGGCTGTTACGGATATACCAAGAGGGGTGTTGATTTCATGGGCAACACCCGCTACCAGGCGGCCCAGGGCGGCCATTTTTTCGGATTGTATCAACTGCTGCTGAGTTCCTTCCAGATTTACAAGGAATTCTTCCATTTTTCCGGAGCGTTCCTCCACCTGTTTTTCCAGTTCCAGGTTTATTCTCTTCAGTTCCTTTTCTGCTGCCTTCAGCTTTGTAATATCCCGCCCTTCGGGCAGAATATAGAGTATTGCGCCTTTTTCATCCAGAATGGGAGTTATAGAGAAATCTACCTGAACCAGAGCTCCATCTGCATTGTTGTGAAAAGTGTTAAAGCGGACCGTTTCGCCTCTGTTGGCCTTCTGGATGGCTGTTTTCACCTTTTCCATCTCTTCCGTTGATTGAGACCACCAGGGCGTCTCCCAGAACTTCTTTCCAATTACATCCCTTTCGTTTTTTCCAATAAGGTCAAGAGATTTGCTGTTTGCCTGAAGAACTGTTCCAGAGGGGTCCAGAATGCCCATAAACTGGAATGTATTATTGAAAATTCCTCTGAAGAGGAATTTCGTCTTCTTTTCTTCAGACTGAATGGAGAATCTTTCTTCCTCCAGTTTCAGTGTTTTTACAGAAGTGAAACCAAGAAGAAGAATCATTATGAAAAGGATAATAGCCGTTATGTAGAGTATTTTATCTTTTATCTCTTCATTGGCGATCTCGAATTCATCCAGATAGATTCCTGTTCCAATTATCCAATCCCATGGTTCGAAAAGAGCAACATAGGAAATCTTTTCAAAGGATTCGCCAGTGAGCTCTCTCTTCTGCCACATATACCGGACAAACCCCTGTCCATCTGTCTTTGCAATGGTAGTCATTTCATTGAAAAGGCGTTTCCCTGAAGGGTCTTCGTATTCTCCGACATACATACCATTGAGATTCTTCTGGTAGGGGTGATAAATCATATCCGGCCTTGTTGTCGTAATCCAGAAATATTCGTCATGGTTTTCTCCATATCGAATATTGCCAATTACCTCTATTGCCATTCCTTTGGCTTCTTCTCTTGTATATTCACCGGATTGAACCTGTTTTTCATAGTTTTCAAGAATAGAGAGTGCCGACTGGACCATTTGCTTAACATGGCTCTTCTGTTTTTCCAGCATTACAGACTGCATTGTCGGAAGGAAAATTTTAAAAAAAATCAGGAACAGGAGCAGAATGCTGATTAAAATCGGGAGGAAGAAATGGATAAACCAGGTGGTTCTATGATCTCTCATAATATACAATTTTCCAACATGAAATCTTCCCGGTCAATCAGGAAATTATAAATCAGGCGATATCCTGTCTGGAGAACTCTCCGGCATGCAGAAAAAGGGTTGCGATTGTTTCTTTATGATCCGTATCGATTTTTAATGCATCAGAATCGAATCCCAGGCCCTGCAGGAGCTGAATAATCATCACCAGTCCCAATCCGGCTCCCTCGGTTGAATCCTCAACAATCTTATAGGCATCGGGAATGGTCTTATGATCCTTCATGGTTTCGAACTTCCTGTTGATCCGGACTTTTTCCTCTTCTGTCAGTAGGGCGTTATTACGGACCCGGATCCGCAGTTTTTCATCCTGAAGATGGAAATCTATTTTTATATAGAGCCCGGCTTTCTTCTGAATGGACTGGAACTTCTCAATTTCCTCAAAGGTATCGGCACGGAATGTTTCAAGGCCGACCTTGTACTCTTCCGGATTGTTGATATTCAGTCCCTTCTCCATAAAGTAGATCCTTTTGGCATTGGCCCTGTTGGCATTTCCCGCCAGTTCATGGAGGCAGTAGGAAACCTGGTTTACAAGGTAGGGCCTTTCAATCTCATCCAGGTAGAGTTTCAGGATGTTGTCGATATAATTTCTTTCCCTCGAAAGGTATGATACCGTTTTGATGGTGAGGGTCTTGGATTCATGAATCGCATATTCGACCAGATTGAAATTCATTTTTTTGAAGATTCCTGTTAAATGGGATTTTTTTATAGTATCATCTATACCCGGAATTTCAATTGTTTTTTTTCGGGATTAATGTTTTTTAATGGAGTTAGCTTCCTATTCGGTTGTTACCGGATCAGGAGTATTTTGGATGCAGAGGAGTTCAGGGATGACACTGAATGAGGTAAAGGAATATTGCCTGTCCAAACCGGGAGTCAGACCGGATTTTCCTTTCGATGAGGAAACACTTGTTTTAAAATCGGGAAGCAAAATGTTCGCTCTGGTGAATATCAACAGGACTCCGGTCAAGGTGAATTTGAAGTGTGATCCTCTTTTGTCCCAGGATTTGAGGCAGCAGTATGAAGAGGTTGAACCGGGGTACCATATGAATAAAACCCACTGGAATACTGTCCGGGTGGACGGGGCTCTTGAGGATACACTGGTCAAACAGTTGATTGATATGTCTTATGAGTTGGTGGTGAAGTCGCTGCCGAGGAAGGAGAAAGCCGGTTTATCAATATAGAGTTTCCGGCTATCAGTCTTTTGCAAATTAACACAAGTATATTGGTCCAGCAGAACAGCCCTGTCATTCCGCAATGTCGATGATAACAAGTCAACTGTCCCCCGGTTTCAGAATTGATCAATAAGACTTTGATGCCTCATATGAAACCAGGGGGAGTTGTCCCATTCTGAAAAAACGAATCTAGATAAATTCCATTTTCAATGTTTTAATCTCAAATCTGTCAAACCTCAGGGATAGTGTATTTTCCTGACAGGAAAGAGGTTGTCCCGCTCTTTCAAGCATATTCGTCTCTTCAGCCTTATGAATCGGTCTATTGAACGTTATGGCAGCCAGCTGCTCCATACCTTCCGCTTCGTAAAGCCTGAAAATGAAGCTTTTATTATCCTCGGATTTTTTAATGCTTTCAACAATTACGGCAGGGTTATCCACCTCCGCCAGAGAAAACCCCTGTTCCGGAATTTCGTTCGATGATGTTTCTGTTACCGTCAGGGGCTGATTCAGATCATAGGCCGGCCGGATGACCGTCTCCGCGGAGAAGCCGTCGCAGAAGGGCAGAATAGAATAGCAGAATGTATGCTGCCCCATATCGGATTCGGGATCCGGAGCTTTGGATGATTTCAGCAGAGTCAGGTTAAGAGAATTCTCAGAGATATCATGGCCGTATTTGCAGTCATTCAGCAGAGCCGCCCCGTAATTGCCCTCTTCAAGACAGACCCACTTATGGGCGCAGACTTCAAATTGCGCCCGATCTGATGGCAGGTTCTCATGGGTATTCCGTGTTACGTAACCGTACTGGATTTCACATTTCGCGGTTTGGGAATGGATGTTGAGAGGAAAGGATACTTTCAGCAATTTATGACTCTCTTTCCATTCAACCCGTGTCTCGAAATCTATCCTTCTATGATGGCTGTAGAGAATCATGTCCTGAAGTAGTTCCGAATTCTGCCCTATCTCAAATCGGCTTCGGATTTTTATTAAACAGGGCCCTGTCGAAACCACACTCCATTCGAGAAGCCGCTCTTCTTTGCTCATCTTCAGCCGATAATCCTCATCTATGTCCCATGCATCCCAGTAGACGGGAACATCTTCGGCGGATAGCAACGTATTAAGGGCTTGCCCGGGAGAGACAAACTCCTTCTCCCCGGCTTTATCCTTCAAACTGATAATTCTCCCCAGCCGGTCAAGTTTGATATGGTAGTAAGGAGTTTCCAGATCGCGGTTGTCAAGGTGAAAAGGGATTTCTGCAGGTTTAGGGAGAGGGTTTATCGAATAGGCAATCCCCCCGAGAGACGGGGCTTTCGGAAATCCGCATAACAGAACGTCCCTGTCAAAAGAGATATCCCGTTGCAAAGGATAAACATTCTCACCATCGGACAAAGCCAAAGGTTCTGAATGATTTTCCAGTTCCGGAAGAGCGATTCTGGAGTTCCTGGACCAGGAGAGAGTATTATAGACCTCAATAGAACTTACTTTGACTTCGGAGGATTCCAGTTCCCTGTAACAGTTCAAAATCCGGGCTTCAAGACGGTTAAGGTCCTGTTCCAGTCCCCAGTACTCCTCTTCCGCTTCAAGATTGACTTTCCGAATTGAAGAACCGGGTATGATATCGTGGAATTGGTTTGTCAACAGGATTTTCCAGGCATCTTCCAGAGGCTTGAATGGATAGTTAAAGGTTTCTTTCGCGTTTTTTTCAAGGAGTTTCATCACCGCAAGGGCTTCAAGTTCCCGGAGTTTGAATTCCAGTCTCCTGTTATACCTTTTCAATCTGCTCTGGTTCGTATAAGTTCCCCGATGGAGTTCAAGGTACAGTTCCCCCTGCCAGTGAGGCAGTTCGTCAGGAGTCGTAAAAATCTCTTTAAGCCCATCACTGACCTTTGACCAACTCACCCGGGGGCATCCCTCCAGATTCGCCATTCTTCGTGCCATTTCGAGGTCGGAACGGTGAGTCCCGCCGCCTCCGTCTCCTTCTCCTACAGACATGAGAACACTATCCTGAATCTCTTTATGCTGAACGGCTTTCCAGGTTTTATCCAGGCGTTCCGGCTCCATAATGCCATTATAGCTGATATGCAGATAGGTGGTTTTTATTCCTGTTCCATTTATTCCCTTCCAGAGAAATGTGTCATAGGGAAACCGGGTTGTATCATTCCAGTTTATTTTACTGGTTACAAAATACTCAATTTCACATTTTTTTAAAATCTGCGGTAACGCGGCGGAATAACCGAAAACATCGGGAAGCCATAGAGTGTCTCCCTCATAGTTCAATAATTTTCGACTGGCCTTCTTGCCAACTAAAAACTGACGAACCAGCGCCTCTCCGCCGGGGATATTGCAATCGGCCTCTACCCACATTCCTCCATTTGGTTCCCACTGTCCTTTTGCATAGGCTTTTTGAATCTTCCTGAAGATGGTCGGATACTCATTGGCAATCAATTCAAGTTGACAGGGTTGGGATTGAAGAAAAACGAATTCCGGAAACTCTTCCATATAACGGCACATGTTTGAAAATGTTCTGGCAGCTTTCCGAATGGTTTCGGATTTAGGCCAGAGCCAGGCATGATCGAGATGGGCATGGCCTACAGCATGAACCCTTGGGCTTGTCGAACCGTTAATACAGGATAAGAGCGGTTGAATTCCCGAGGAAGCCTCTCTGATTTGAGAAAAAAACTCATCATCACCGGCTGTAAAGTGAATTTTCATAAGGTTTTTATAAAGCTGCGACAGGATCCTGTTTCGGCGCAGAGAATCGTCCTCAAGAGTTAATGCCAGGTTGAATAACGTACGGACGTCATAATAAAGCCTATAGACCTCTTCATTTTTTATACAAATTCGCGAATCAGAAAATGTATTGGGATATTCGGGGACGGAATCCTTGATGGCAAGGAAAACACGGTCTTTTTCAAATGGATGGCATCCGGGGAATTTATGCCCCCCATAGGCCTCGATATGAATTATATACTCCCGTCCCGACTGACCGCATCCGGAAAGACGAATCTTGTTATGATGAGTATTCAGGGCTCCAACGGGCTCCCGATTGATAAAAACCAGACAATCCGAATGAGGACGCGCTTCAAAAAAGACCTGCGCCCCTTCCGCCTCCGGAGGAAGTTGCAGGGATGTCTCGAACCAGAATGAGGACCATTCCTGTCCGTATCGATAGGGCAGTTCAATGGATTTCCACTCCAGATCCTCAGGGACTGTCCGGTACTCCCTATCCGTTTCGGCAACACTAAAGAACGGATACCCGATCGTTTGATATTTTCTATCATCAAGAAATTCCAGATATTTCCTGATTCTACTTTCAACTTTTCGTAAAAGCATAACTTACCTCTTCCGGCACAATCTGCCTATTCGTACCTGTACGTACAGGATATGATAGCTAAAAGCCTCATCCTTGTCAAGAAATTCCGGGAGCTGTTAGCCTTATAAACTTTTTCTACGAACCGATTCGCGAATAACCATCTCCACCGGGACTTTGATGGTCTTGCTTTCCGAAGGACCCAGTTTTATACGATTCAGTATCAGGCGGGCTGCCTCGATTCCAATACGGAAGGCATCCTGCTTCACAGTTGTCAGAGGAATGTAATAGGATGCTCCGATTTCCCTGTTATCGAATCCGAATACTGATAATTTCTCAGGTATGGCAATTCCCTCAGCTCTGGCAATTTCCATCACAACCAGAGCCATTACATCATTCATGGCTATAACGGCTTTCTGTTCGGGACCGGAACTCAGGAATTCGGCAATAGCACGGTATTCATCAGAATTGCCTGGAAGGGGGAAATCACCGAAAGAAAGCTCACGATTCTTTTCTCCCACAAGAATCGGATCATGGGGAGAATAGCCGTAATCCTGCATAGCCTGTTTGTATCCTCTGAATCTCTCAAAGATTGATGTTATTGATAAAATGGGTCTGCCGAGGAAATAGATATCTCTAAAGTCCTGTTTGATAAGAAATTCAACGGCATTATAGGAACCGGAAAAATTATCGCTTAGTACAGCATCAAAATCCATACCGGGAATCATCCTGTCAAGTAAGACAATCGGGATTCCACCTTTTTGAATATTCATCAGGAATTCCGGATCATAAATATCCTGAATGGCAGGCCATAGTAGAATTCCTTTGACTCCAAGATCCCTGAATTGCTCAATAAGTTTCTGCTCTTCCAGAACATCCTGACGGGAGTTTCCAAATACAATATTGAACCCGCTTTCTCGAGCCTCGTTCTCCACGCCGAGGAGGATTTGCTGTTGATAGGAACGTTCAAAGGTTGAGGCAATAATACCGAGGAGGTTGGAATCTTTTGCATTTCTGGCTTGAACAAAACTACCCTTACCGACGATTTTTTCTATGAGCCCCTCATTCATGGCGGCCTGAAGGGCCTGTCTGACTGTGCTCCTGCTGACCCCCAACTCTTCCTGGAATTGATTTTCCGAAGGCAGTCTATACCCTTCA
Source organism: Oceanispirochaeta sp. (assembly GCA_963663385.2). Taxonomy (GTDB): domain Bacteria; phylum Spirochaetota; class Spirochaetia; order DSM-2461; family DSM-2461; genus Oceanispirochaeta. The sequence goes on from CAXXXD010000001.1 coordinate 519,070, forward strand.
ATCCATCGATTTGTTTTTATAAGCCTTTCAATCTGCTCAAACAACTGAGTATGTTTCGGAATTTTACTATTGTGATCTATCTTGATATCCATATTCTACCTATACCTACTACTACCTACAAGAGAGTAAAATTGTAACTAGAAAGCCTGCAATACGCAAGTAATGTTCTGTTCCTTATCCCAGATAGCTGACCGGTATGTTTTTTGAGCCGGTGGTTGAATCTCTATCAATTTGCTAACCAGCAGACAGGTTTTCCGGCTTTACATATTAACCATACAACTTCCGTCTGTTTGAATGCCGATTTGTATTGCAAGATTCTTTATCGGTGCTAGACTGGGACAAAACAAACAAATTGGAGGATTTTATGAAGAAAGTTGTTTTGTCTATGCTGATCGGAATGTTCCTGAGCATGGGAGTCTACGCAAACGGACAGAGCGAGAGCACGGATGTTGAAGCATGGCCCGAAGGTCCCGTTACCATCGTATGCCCCTGGGCGGTCGGAGGAGTTGCCGACATGGTCAACAGAAAAGCCGCAAGCTTCGGACCTGATTATCTGGGTGTTCCCGTACTGGCGACCAACGAACTGGGAGCCGGAGGAAATGTCGCTTTGACCAACTATCTGAAGAATCAGCCCAATTCAGATACCCTGATCTTCGGAGCAGAAGGAGCTTTCTCCATCGCCCCCAACATCGACGGTTCCGATGCTCTGCACTTCAGCTATGACGATTATGAACCTATTATCAACTTGTACTCATCTATCTTTGTTATGACGGCCGATGCCAAACTGGGTATCACAGATCTTGAATCTCTGAAAGCATACGGACAGAACAGGAAGGTAAAAGTAGCAGTAAACGGTATGGCCGGATCTGAAGCCTTCCTTGCCAAAGCACTGTTCGCTGAGCTGGGACTGGATCTGGAGCTTGTCAGCTACAACGGTGCCAACCTGGCCCTGGATGCCGCTGCCAAGGGAGAAACAGCCTTTGCCATATCTCATCAGTCCCAGGCCAAGGGAAGCGTTGAGGGAGGAATCCTCAATCCCGTAGTTATGTTTGATGAAACCGGTGTAAACAACGAAGTTTTCCATAACGTTAAGGGAGTGGGAGAGTACGGTTACTCCGGATATTTCAGAAACAGATGTTTTATCCTGGCACGTAAAGGAACCGATCCCCAGGTTATCTCCAAGGTAAAGAATGCCTACCTGGCTATTCTCAACGAGCCTGAAATGGTGGATTTCTACAACTCACTGATGATAGAAGTGGATCCTCTGAACACCGAGAAGATCAACAAGCACATCAGCGATGTAACTGCCATCGTTAAGAACAATCAGTAATGTCTTGAGGTTCCGGGGCACCCCGCTTCCGGGACTGATTATCAGACTTAAAGGTAAATGTTTTATGGATAAAAAAAAGTATAGCGCAGCGGCCCGGCTTGAGGATCTGCTCGATGTTATAGAAACAAAACTGGACTGCTGGGGAGATGCCCTGAAGAAGAAAAGACTCCGCCTCTATCCCGGTATAGCTGGTTCTATTCTGTTTTTGGCCCTATCGCTTCTTATCCTTCTGCTTATGCCGTCACAGGTTAAAATCAGGGAGGATCAGAACATTACGGCCCGGACTTTCCCCTCCATGATGGCTTCTATCATGCTGGGCGGCACGCTATTGAATCTGACTAAGGATGGTCTGAAACTGCTTCGGAAAGAAAATCTTCCCTCAATCGAACTGCAGCTGCATACGGAACTTAAAGCCCTGATTCTTCTTGTAATGCTGATCATCTACGCCCTTCTGATACCCCTTATCGGTTTCAGTGCCGCTTCGGTAGTCTACGGGATTCTTATGTTGTTCTACTTCCGTATAAGAAACTGGAGATACTACCTTCTGGTTACGGCCCTTGCCTTGACCATAGGATTTCTATTCAAGAACCTGCTCCATGTCCGACTGCCCTAGTGACTTTCCAATAAGGATTATGAAATGAATTTGTTAATTGAAGGTTTTCAGCAGCTTTTTCAGTTGTCTAACTTTATAGCCATGAATATTGGACTTCTTCTGGGTATGATTTTCGGAGCCATTCCAGGGCTGACAGTCATACTCTGTATCGTACTTTTTCTTCCCTTCACCTACTCCATGGGAGCCATTCAGTCTTTTATGTTTCTTCTGGGGATGTACTGTGCCGGAAGCTACGGCGGTTCCATTTCTGCCATACTGATAAAAACGCCGGGAACACCCCACGCCACAGCCACCATGTTGGACGGATACCCCCTCTCCCAGAGAGGCCAGACTCACAAGGCCCTGAATCTGGCTCTTCAGGCCTCCACCTTCGGAGGGTGTGTCAGTGCATTGGTTCTTCTCTTCCTGGCTCCCCAGGTCAGTCTTTTCGCCCAGAAGATGGGAACCCCCGAGTATTTCCTGGTCTGCGCCTTTGGTCTTACCATCATTGCCGGCGTATCGGGAAAGACCCTGACCAACGGTATCATAGCCGGAGCCCTGGGCCTTTTTGTGGCAACCATCGGACTTGATCCCATGACCAGCAACACCCGATTTATCTTTGATAACATCAACCTCTACTCCGGATTTGATCTTGTTATCTGCCTGATCGGTCTCTTTGCCCTGAGCGAAGTTCTGAACAAGAGCAAAAAAATAAAAAAGGTAAAGGAAGTGAATCTCCATAAAGAGGAGAAAGAGCTGAACGCCATCACAAAGGCGGATTATAAAAAAATGGCCCGTCCGGCCATACTCTCCTCCCTGATTGGCGTACTCATCGGTATCGTTCCCGGAACAGGTGCTTCTATGGCCTCCTTTGTCAGCTACGACCGGGCTAAAAGAATGAGCAAGACACCCGAAGAGTTCGGAAATGGTTCCATCGAGGGCATTGCAGCCACCGAAACAGCCAATAATGCGGTAACGGGGGCCACCCTGATTCCCCTTTTGACCCTGGGGATCCCCGGCGACGCCTCGGTCGCCATTATGCTGGGAGCCTTGATGATCAACGGTCTGACTCCGGGGCCCAAGCTCTTCGCCGATCATGGGGTGACCATGTACGCCATCATGCTGGGGCTGATCTTCGTTAATATCTTTATGTTTCTGCAGGGTAAGTTTCTGACCCGGCTCTTCGCAAGAATTATAAAGATACCCATTGCCGTACTGACACCGGTTATCGTTATTTTCTGCTTTGCTGGAGCCTACTCGGTCAAGTCTTCCCTGTTCGATATCCAGGTGGCTATCGTCTTCGCCGTCCTGGCCTATATTCTGAATAAGCTGCAAATGCCGGTTATCCCGGTACTCCTGGGGCTGGTTCTGGGGCCCATCACCGAAGAGAACTTCCGGCGGGCCCTGGTCCTTTCGGACGGAAGCTGGAAGATTTTCGCCTCCTCTCCTATCAGCATAGTCCTGCTGGCGGTTATCGCCCTCTCCCTGTTTGTCATTATCAAGGGAAAGATCAGTGAGGAGACAGCAGAGCCGGAAGTCCCTTGAAGTTTGCAGCATCACATAAAGATATAAACTATATAGATAAGGATCAACAAAATGCATAAGCCTAACATAATATTTTACTTCTCCGATCAGCAGAGAGCCGATACCTGCGGCTGCTATGGTCAGGAGCTGGAAATCACCCCCAATCTGGACCGCTTTGCCGACGAGGGGATACGATTCGAACATGCCTTTACAGCCCAGCCTGTCTGCGGCCCCTGCCGCGCTCTTTTTCAAACGGGGCTTTATCCCACCTCTACAGGCTGTTTCCGGAATAATGTGGCCCTTCCTCTCGATGCGAAAACTCTGGGTCACTATTTTACCGATGCCGGCTATGAGACCGCCTATGTGGGTAAATGGCATCTTGCTTCAGACGGAGATCTGGAATCAAAGCCAACGGTAGATTATCACCACTCCGCCATCCCTCCCGAACGGCGGGGCGGATACACCGGTTACTGGCGTGTGTCGGATGTCCTGGAATTCACCTCCAACGGATACGGAGGCTACCTCTTTGATGAGAATATGGAACGTCACGAGTTTTCGGGCTATAGAGTGGACTGCATCACCAGCTACGCCCTGGATTTTCTGAAAGGAAGAGCAAAGGACAAACCCTTCTTTCTGACAGTATCCCATATTGAGCCTCATCACCAGAATGATGCCGGACACTACCAGGGTCCTGAAGGTTCTAAGGAAAAGTTCAAAAACTATAAAGCGCCCGGAGATCTTCAGGGTCTGGAGGGAGATTATCAGGAAGAATACCCTGACTACCTGGGAGCCTGTGAAAGTGTGGACCGGAATTTCGGACGCATGATTAAATACCTGAAGGACGAAGGGATCTATGAGGACACGGTGATCATCTTCAGTTCCGATCATGGTTCCCACTTTCGCACCCGCAACCAGGATGAGCATCTGTCCGGCTATGATGACTATAAACGGACCGGCCACGACTCGGCTCTCCGGGTTCCTCTGGTCATCAGAGGCGGAGCTTTTAAGGGCGGAAAGGTCGTTCGGGATCTGGTCAGTACGGCGGGCATACCCAAAACTCTTCTCTCCATAGCAGGGATACCGGAAGACGATAACAGGCCCATGGTGGGAGAAGATCTTCAGGAAGTAGCCGAAGGTCGTATCCCTGACAGGAAGAACGAAGTCTTCGCACAGATCTCAGAAAGCCGGGTGGGAAGGGTAATCCGAACCCCCGAATACACTTACGGTGTCTATGCCCCCGGAAAACATGGCGGAAAGGAGCAGAAGAGCGATGAATATGCCGATGACTACCTCTATAATCTGAAGGCTGATCCGCACCAGAAGAAGAACCTTGCTGCGGATCCGGACTACCGGGAGGCAAAGGCAGAACTGAGAGAACGCCTTTTAAACTGGATCGCAGAGACCGAATACGGCGGAGACAGAACGCAGGTCAGAATCATAGATGATATTTCCGTCAGGAGCTGACGTTGATTCCGGCCCCATATTACCCGGCCTGGTTATATGGGGGCGGAGTTGAAGCTCCCCGAAGCAGGACCAAAGGCGCAAATGATCGGATTTGACATATGCTCCATTCCCCTGTAGCTTTGTAGTAAGGATCAGAACTTGGCTGAAGTTGATGAATTGAAAGAGTTTCTCCCCCCACAGAAAAAATACCTCAAAGTTTACGAGTATCTGCTGGTCTATATTGATCAGAATAAATTCTCAGAGAACAACAAGCTTCCCTCAGAGAATTTTCTCTGCCGAAAATTTTCAGTCAGCAGAGAGACCGTCCGCAATGCCGTAAGGCTCCTGAATGAGGAAGGACGGATTTCCTCGGTCAGGGGAAGCGGAAGCTATTTTGACAGGAACTTCGCCCTCAAGAAAAAGATGCAACATGACATAAGCAAAACACGCATAGGTTTTATAACACAGGGGCATGACTACAACACAAGTTCCAATCTGGCCAGGGGGATAAAGCATGCTTTGAATAAAGAGACAGTGGATTTGAAGATCTTTATGACAGATAACAAACTGAGCAACGAAAGGCTTTGCCTTGAATCCTGCTCCACCGGTTTCGACGGCCTGATCATAGACGGGGTAAAGGCCAGTATAATGAATCCCAACCTCGACTGTTATCAGAAGATAGACCGTCACGAAACCCGTCTTCTATTCTTCAATAACTACTATATGGGAACCTCCTATCCCCGGGTCATCATAGATGATGCTCTCTGTGCGGATGAACTTGTTCGCAGACTGACTGAAAAGGGTCATCGGCATATTGCCGGGATTTTCATGTACGATAACTATCAGGGGCAGGAAAAGTATAACGGATTTATGAGATCCCTTTTAAAATACGGTGCGGTATTCAAGGATGAATATGTAAAGTGGTGTATTTCCGATGAAAGTTACGGAAAAAAGGCCTTTCCCCGCAGCCTCTGGAAGTTCATACATAATCTTCCCAAGGTTACAGCCGTGGTGTGCTGTAACTATATGATTCTCAAAATGATTCAGGAGGTTTTCAGGGAAAGGAGTATTCGGGTACCGGAGGACTACTCGATTGTCTGTTTTGACTACTCAAGCACGGACTGGCAGAAAAGCCGGATCACTGCTTCTGTCCATCCGGGCTTCGATATGGGGGTAAAAGTGGGACAGACTATTCTGCAAATGGTAGAGGACCCCGATTTCAGGAAGAGGGATTACTCCTATACGTTTCAACCGCGGATTCATGAAGGGTGTTCCATTATAGATATTGGTAAATATTAAAACAATTAGTATTCTAATAAAATACATGAGTATAAAATCTTTACTTCCTTTTGCCTGGCCAATATGATAGAAATTATCAACCATGTTAGCTATTGACATTTGTTTTGTGCACGATATAATTTCTACATTGTAAAGTAAGGAGTATTTTTTGGCACATATAGAAATTTATGATGATGAACCTCTTGAAAAAGCACTTAAAAGGTTTAAGAGAAAAGTTGAAAAAGAAGGTATCATTAGGGAATTTAAAAAAAGACAGTATTATCAGAAACCCTCAGCCAAACGCCATGAACAGGAGAAGTCAAGGCAAAGGAAAGAGTTAAAAAAGCTTAGAAAGCTTGACCGGCGTAAGTTGTATTAAGAATAATATTGGTTAAGTATCTCATCTTTTGCCAGTTTGGGGCTGTCTTGTGAGCTGTTGGGTAGACAGCCCTAATGTGTGTCATTATTTCTTGTTGACATCAATTCCAGGTGTTTTTCTCCATTTCACCTGCTTATTCTGAAACAAACTGTCAACAGCGGTGAAAAAGTTCCTCATTTCAACGGTTTAAAAGTTCCGCTTCTGGGTAAAATTAAACAGGATCAACGATCCCTATTTTCAACCGGTCTTTCATCCGGTATGAATCCCCTTTAAGACTCAGGACATGTGCATGGTGAAGGAGCCTGTCTATAGTCGCTGTCGCAATGGCTTCATCATCCAGAATCTCAGCCCAACGACCGAAAGACTTGTTTGTGGTGATGATCATACTGCCTTGTTCATAGCGGGTGTTTACAATCTGAAAAAACAAGTTGGCCTGTTCTTTCGTCAGGTTCTCGTAGCCAACTTCATCGATAAGGATGAGATGAGGCTTTCTAAGCCAGGTAAGCCGTCGCTTCAACCGCCCCTGCTCCCGGGCATGGGTCAGATTCTCCATCAGATCGATGCAGCTTGTATACCATACAGTATAACCATTCTGACAGGCTTTATGAGCCAGAGCTAGCATCAAATGGGTTTTACCCAATCCACTTGGCCCCATCAGTACTAGATTTTCCTTTCTTTCAATGAAAGCCAGACTAGAAAACTCTGCCAGTTGAGCAGCGGTCAATCCTCCCTTCAACCAGGATAGGTCGAAGTCCTCTAATAGCTTGATCGATGGCATTCCAGAGAGCTTCAGACGGCTTTTTGCAGCTCTCTCCTTACGGGGAACGTACTCCAGTTCCAATAGGTCTGCAATTGACTGAGAGAGAGTGTTTTCTGTGTGAGATTGAGCTTCAAGGAAGCTCTCCAACCCCGCCGCCATAAACTCCAGCCCTAAGTCGTTCATCCTGATCTCTATGGTCTCCTGCAGTACATTCATGCTGTTACCCCCATAAGCTTGTCGTAGCTTTCAGGATGGCGTGTATCAACCTCTGTATGCATCAATGATGACCTGGGAGTATTCTTTATTTCCGGGACACTGGCAACGACATTCCTTTTTGTCATGCGATTCTCTTTCTTCCAGCGTTTAACCAGTGAGTCGGTATCAATCTTTCGGATAGATTCTAATTTCGCACCTTTTGTCAGAAGCTTGAAGGTTCTAACAGGGGCCCCATCAATGAAGATAGCGGCAGTTCTTGCCAGCGTATCTACTTTCAGTGTCGCAACTTGTCCTATGAAGTCCGCGGGAATGCTGTACTTGTTTGATTCAAAACGAATAAACCCTTCTCTGGAGACAAGCAGTTCTTTAACCAGCCTTACATCTGGAGCTGCCTCAGGGTTCCAAGGGTTCATAAACTGCCTTTCGTACTCAAATCTCTCTTTTCGAGTCTGTTTAAATTGGCTCATCTGCTGTTCCACTACTGTTTTGATCCATTTGGAGACAGTCAGGTTTAAATCGTTTATTGAGCGGCTCTTCATTGCTTCTTCACGGATCAAGAAGTTGTGGCCCAGGTAACCGATAAAACGCTCTACCTTTCCCTTAGTTTGCGGTCTACGAACTTGGCAGCGAAGAGGAGTGAAACCACAGGCTGAAGCAAAGGCCAGGAGCTTTGAGTTCACGTGCCAGACACCGCCGTTGTTGTACCAGGCTGTTCTCATGTTGTCGTAAAGAATTTCCTTCGGAACAGCACCGAAGAACCGGAATGCCATCAGATGGGCTTGGAGCAATGTCGGCGAGGTCATATCCAAGGAGAAAAGGACAAACGGGATCCTACTATATCCCAGCAGCATGACAAATGCATATACTTTCTGAAGTTTGCCATCAATCTCCATTTTTCCGCATTCTTTCCAGTCAACTTGGGCCTGTCTTCCCGGCTCTGTTTCAAAGCGGATTACTGCTTTCTCAATCAGTTTCTTCCTGTACTTCCGGGCATAGTCACGTAGGATTGTCATTTTTCCAGAATAACCGGAGTTTTGTAGTCTCTCATGAAGATAAACGAGGTTGAAGTATGGATCATTTTCCAAGGTATCTTCTATTATGGGGTAGAATGGTTTAAGGATGCTTTCCCGGGATTTCCTGGGACGGGTTCTGAAGTCCGGATTCAGGTATTTCCTTACCATCCGGTCGCTGACACCAAGATACTCAGCGATATACTTTTGAGTATGGCCTTCGTTGGCCATGATGCGTGCTACATGCATGCGATCTTCCTTTTGACACATAGGGGCAGGTTCCTTTTGTAGTAGGTGTGGTAATCTCTACTTTAGGATATTTGCCCCTTTTTATGTCAGTAAAAGCGGAACTTTTTCGCCGCTGAATGTAGGAACTCTAGCACCGTTGCTCACACAAACCTGTTTGAAGCGAAAATATACCTTTCGGGCTATCGGGTTTTTCTGTATCCGGGACTATCAGTGGATAGTTAAGAGGATGTGTATTTAAGGACATAAAATTCTTGAAAGATAACAAATCAAGTGTTATATTCTTCAATATGCGAAAAAATATTCGTGAAAAGAGCTTCTTGTGAAAGAGGAGAAATGGACATTCTTTACAAACTACTCACATATTCTGTTCTATGTTTACACTCATCCTGAGCTTCCCATGAGGGAGATAGCCTTGAAGGTGGGGATAACGGAGAGAGCCGTACAGAATATTATCAGGGATTTAATCCAGGCCGGTATTCTGTCCATTGAAAAAGTGGGAAGAAACAACCGGTACAACGTGAACAAGGATATCCCGTTACGCCACCCGATAGAATCTCACAGAAGTATTTCAGATTTGCTTGAATTCATAAATAACAGGAAAGGAGGGGCAGATGGCTCATCTTAAGAGAGAAATCAGTGCCTTTGGTGTTTTCAGTATAGCAGGAGGAGCCATGATCAGCTCCGGGATTTTTATCCTGCCCGGATTGGCTTATTCCATGGTGGGGCCGGGACTGTTTATCTCCTATCTTATCGCCGGGTTTCTGGGATTAATCGGTATATTGAGCATGATTGAACTGGCTACAGCTATGCCCAAGGCCGGAGGGGATTATTACTATATCAATAAATCCTTCGGTCCCATGCTGGGGTCAGTATCAGGCTTTCTGGGATGGTTCGCCCTATCGCTGAAGAGCGCTTTCGCTATCTTCGGTATAACGGAAATCCTGTACCTGTCAACAGGTTTTCCGCCTCTGTTAAGCGGGGTTATCCTCTGTATCCTGTTTGTTGTTCTTAACATTATAGGTGCGAAAGAAGCCGCCGTATTTCAGATAGGCATGGTTCTTATGCTGCTGGGGTTGATGATCTTATACATTATAACGGGTCTTCCTCACCTGAACAGAGCGTATTTCGATCTGTCTCAGGGGGGCGATTTTAATACCCTTTTTATAACATCAGGTTTTATCTTCATTTCCTTTGGAGGATTGCTGAAGGTTGCCAATATTTCAGAAGAGGTGAAAAATCCTAAAAGGAATCTCCCCCTGGGTATGATAAGCGCTATTATAGTTGTGACGGTTCTCTATGTTCTCATGATTATCGTTATGACTGGAACGCTGTCTCCCGAACTGTTTAAAACCAGTACGACACCTGTAGCGGACTCGGCCAGGATTACTTTGGGGAACCCCGGTTACCTGATTATCCTGGCGGCGTCCACTCTGGCTTTTTTTTCCACAGCCAATGCGGGAATTATGGCGGCTTCGCGCTATCCCCTGGCCTTGAGCGCAGACAAACTCATACCGCCTTTTATGGGACGCATCAGTTCCCGGACGAAAACCCCGGTGCCGGCTATCATTATTACAGGAATATTGATTTTTATCGCTCTGCGGCTTCCTCTTGAGAGTCTGGTTAAAGCAGCCTCCACCGTTATTCTAAGTTCCTATGTGTTAACGAATCTGTCAGTGATTATCTTCAGAGAGAGCAAACTGACTAATTACTCTCCCAGCTACAAAGCCCCTTTATATCCCTGGCTTCAGATTTTTTCCGTTTTACTTTTTTCTTTTTTCATAGTTGATATGGGGCTTTCTGCCGTTGAAATCAGTATGTCTCTCTTACTGATCGGTTTCGGCTCTTATGTTTTCTACGGTAGACATCGTGCCGATAAAGAGTCGGCTTTGATCCACCTCATGAGGCGGATTGCGGATGATCAGCTGGTAAAGGAAAGTTTCGAAGACGACTTCAGGGAGATTATTATCGACAGGGATAATATCGAACAGGATAATTTTGATCATCTGCTGAAAAAAGCGAAGATTATTGATCTTGAGGGTCATTATGACTATCCAACCATGCTTAAGATTGTAGTGAAGGATATAGCCGATGAAGCGGGGATGCCGAAAGAGGAGCTGATAAAGAGGTTTGAGGAAAAACAGAAACGGGACAATACGGCGCTGACCCCCTTTCTGGCCGTACCGCATATCATTATTGACGGAAAGGAAAAAATGTTTATGACCGTCGTAAGGGCGAAGGAAGGTGTATGCTTTACAAAAGAGGAAGACTCGGTAAAGGCTATTTTCCTTATGGGCGGTTCCTCAGATGTCAGAATGCTTCATCTGAAGACGATTGCAGCTATTGCGTCTCTGGTCATTCAGCCGGATTTTGAAAAGAAATGGCTTGAGATAAAGAATCAGGTGAAGCTGAAAAACCTCCTCCTGATTAACGAAAGGAGAAGGTATTATTGATGATATTCTACTTGAATGGGATATAGGTTATCAGACAGAGGATAAAAAATCGGAACTCAGATTTTTCATTATGAATCATAGGAGTTCCGATTGGAGGTGGACGTATGAACTTTTATTACTGAGTAGATAATTCAGTATTTGTCCCGTTCTGAACTTTCGGGATATGACTGCTTATATTCGTCAGGGCATGCCCATTCTCCAGTAATGCTGTGGTGATATCCGGATTTGCTGCTTCCAGTCTCCCGACAGCTTTTTTAGCATCAAAAATATAATCCTTTTCTCCGCAAACATATGTCAGAGGGACTTTGAGGTTTTTCAGTTCCCTGTCAGTAAAAAGGGCCGGATTGTCCATCCGGTACCTGAAATGCCTGGTTAAAAGGACCTGGAATTGAACGACTTCTTCCGGAACCGGAGCTCCGTCAAACATAATAGACAATAATTTTCTTATTCCCTTTTCCCCCTGTATGGAATAGAAGATGGTTTTTATCAGGAATGATATTTTCGGCTTTACAATCCCGGTTGGAGCCAGAGCGATGACGCCGGCTGTTTTTTCCGGATAAGTCAGTGCATAGCGGATGACCGCCCACCCCCCAAGGGACAACCCTCCCAGTAAAGGTTTATCCAGAGCCAGTCTATTAATGACTTCATCGAGCCATAGACTGAAAGTATCGCCTTTTGTATCAAATCTTACAGCTTCGCTTTTTCCCGGTTCTCCCGGAATATCTAAACTGTATACCCTGTAGCTCTGACTGAGTTTTTCCATATCTCCCATCCACGCCAGTGAATTGGATCCTGAACCATGCAGCAACAGAAGGGGGGGATTTTTTTCCTCTCCTGCCGAAACAATGAATGTAGTGCCGTATTTTGTTTCTATGAAGAAATGCTCAACCAGGGGGAATTGCTCCAGCATGTTATTGTAAAACCGGAGAATGCAGTCTTTTCCCTTTTCTGTTCTGAAAATCTCTTTGTTCATATTTCTCTCCTATAAAAAGTCAATCATAAGCCTATTAACAAGCTTACAATTGAACCGGATTACCCAGTTTTTACGGCATTGAATGCAGCCGCCTGCATCTTCAAGTACTTATCATCCGGAACCATCTTCAACGGATCAAAGGGTTCACGGGTTTTCAATATGGAGTACACTACCGTACTCATCTTTCTTGCAGAGGCGATAATACTCGTGCCGCTGCCCTTGTTCTTCTTCATCGCTCTGTACTTCGTCATGATACGGTAATTGCCAGTCGTTTTCCGAGTTCTAACCATTCCCATAACACACTGAACAAATGCCGTTCTCAGTTCTACAGCCCCTCTCTTTGTTATATGCCCATGATGAATCGTCTCATTGGAGTTCTGCACCCATGGTACAAGACCGGCATAAGCCGAATACTTCTTGGCACTGGCGTACCGCTTGATATCATCCGTATAGGCCCTAATAGTCGATGCCGTTATCAATCCGACTCCCGGGATCGTCTGCAATAACTGTACATCCTCATCTTCCTTTACAAGTTCCAGCAGGACTTTCTCTAACTGCTTGACCTGGTTCGAAACCTGATCTATCGTAGAAAGCAGCGGTTCTATCGCTTTGGCAGCGCTTCCGAAACTCCTATGGTCCACGAGACCGATGAGGATGCGCTGCCTTTCTTTTTTACTCTGCAGCGCAGCTCTTTTTGTTTCAATTCCATACCCTAGAAGCAGTCCGTGAACCTGATTCTTCAAAGATACGACTGATTTAACAAGGATAGTTCTGGATTTAAGAACTCTACGGATATCCTCACTCTCCTGAGAACAAAGCTGTGATTCGGGAAGCATATCTTTTTCCAAGAACTCTGCTAGAGTTCTGGCATCATGCTTATCCGTCTTTTTCACTGATTCATTTACAACTTTGAATTTCAGTGTATTCACAACCACCACCTCAATCCCTGCTAGCAATAGCTTGTTACGGAAGAACCGGGCATTTCCTGTTGATTCCACTGCAGCCCTAACATCAAGGCCCTCTTCTGTATAGGACACTGCTTTCTCAAGAAATGCTCTGTAACCGTCCTCAGAGGTCGGATACATTCCTGATTCACAAATGCTTCTATCATCACTCAGGAAACAGACTGTTAACTGGGATTTGTGCAGATCCACTCCGATACTCATCTTCATACCTTCGCTCCTATTGCCTAAAACAGCGCCTGTACGGTGAATTGATTCCATTCTCCTATCCGGTCTCGAAGACCATTGAATGTTTCGGTCACGGCTCTTCATTCTCCTGTACGGTCTCGGAGACCAGTAAAAATGGCGAACAGTAACCTGGCTGTTCTAAACGATGTTTAGAACATTGTATCAATCCACAAGCCTATGAAGACTTTTTATCATTCCTCCTGTTAATGCCGAATAATTCTGGTAGGGGGCATTTCCTATTCATTGGAATTGTCCTGCTTCAATAGCTGATCAATTATCAGCAGCAATCTGCTTACCAGCTGGGGAGATCCGTGAAATATAATTTTCCCCTTCAGCTCTTCTTCAAAATACATAAAATCAAATCTGCCTTGACCGTCTTCCGGGAGTTTAGAGTTCATTACTGCATTTATAGTATTGGAAATTCTCATAGCCTGATCCTTTCCTCCAATAAAACAATCAATAACCGCTGTTGTAAGAGGGGACTCCCTGATTTCAGAACTCTCCGGTGTATATTGTGGTGATTCCCTGATCTCTTCACCTGTATACACGCTTAAATCGTGTCCGCTTATCCTGTAACTTCTACCGACTTTTGTTGCCGTTAATTTGCCCTCCCGTATAAAACGCTGGACTGTTTTTTCATGAAGTTGCAGCAGTTCTGCTGCCTGTGCAACTGTATACCAGACTTCTTTCATTCCTTAAAACTCCTTAATGAGTTGCGATAAGTAACATTAGGATGCATTAGCCTTCTTGTCAAGAAGTTTTGGGGAATCTTTTGGGGGAAATGAAAAATAATACCTGTTGTTTGTATCAAATCATTTGATCGGGTTTATTGATCATCTGAGGGGTTAGGCAAACAACGGATCTGAGGTATTTCTTATGTGAGGAATTCGGACTATCGTATCAGATGCCGGGTATATCCGGCATCAATAAGCAGCTTATAGGCATTAAATACCCTGTCCGGAACATCCTGGACGGTCTGAAAACCAAGGGACGGGTATTCAATTATCCTCTGTAAATCTCCTGTCATTAAATGGATCAGTTCATCCCGGCTTATTTCATCATTCGGATACTCATCGAAGCTCAGGGGAGGGGATGTAACAATCAGCTCCTTCTCCGGCCAGTGTATTTTAATGGTGGCATAGGCCCGACGTTCCATATAGGGTTTCTGAACGGCCAGTATTCTGTGATGGGGAATTCCCCTCTCTTTCAGGATCTTTTCGGAAAGCAGAACATTCTCTCCTGTATTCTGAGCGTGGCATTCAAGGATCATCTTCTTCCGGGGAACTCCTGCGGCTGCGGCCCTGTCCGCAAACATCTCCGCTTCACTTTTCCTCCAGCCTGTCTCCAGTAAATCTCCGTGATGGGCCTCTCCCCCGGAAAACAGTATCCGGGGAGCCAGCCCGTTCAGGAACAGGGAGGCCCCATAATCCGCGACTCTCAGGTCATGGCTGCACAGTACAAAAATCAGGTCGGCATTTTCTATCGTATGATTTATATGGTGGTAATCCCAGAGAGTCCAGGCGGCTGCTTCAATTTTCATATCTTGTCTTTCTTTCATAGGTAAATCTTATTGTAAAATCGTTTTTTTTGCATCATTTCGGTTTGACTATCCATTGGATTTGTCATCAGGCCTTATATATTCTGAAGAAGATAGGAATCATTCCAATGGTGTTTTTTCTAATCTTGTCTGCCGGCGGCAGGATGCCAGGTTCAGGGAATCCATATTGTGGTATCTTTCAATAATTTTCGATACATCTGTCTGTTGTTCTTCTCAGGTCGGAATAAATGTTTTAAGCGGAATCAGTTTTGCATTTTACCGGTTAATATCGACAGTCGGTCCAGAAGGCTGTTCCAATAATGTTTATGCAGATCACAGGCTGAAGAAGGATAAAGTAGCGCAAGCCTTTGACGGCTGTGGGGATAGTTGGCGTGGATGAATGGATAAACATGGAGATAAAGAAAACAGGGAAGCTCTGCAGGACAATAAATACGATCATAGCAAAGCTTATGGATACCCTCGTTTCCATCACCAGGGAGTACTATTCTCATGTAGTTTTCGGTCAGACCCAGTACCTCGCTGTTGGCTCCAAAAAGGGTAAGAATACTAACTATAAGCAAGCAGGATAGTGATAAATCTTACCAATATCAAGAGATTTGAAATCTAACTAATAATAACATCAGATTTATCCAATTGAACATTGTATTTCAGTTGAAAATGACTTGAGGAAGTATATATGACTGTTTTAATAATAAACAAATATTCCATATTATTCCTGGTTTTTTTATATACGGAGAGTTTTTTCCCCGGTAATCTGCCTACAGAAAGAAGTTACAATTTTATCCTTTCAATAGGATCCGTATGGATATTTTAATAAGTGATGTAAGGGAAACAGGTTGGAATCCTGTACAGCAGCCACTGCCGTAATTGCTTACGATGATACGTTATAACATTGGGAAACCGAGAAGTCGTGTCGGAGAAAAAAGCATAAGTCGGAAGACCTATCACGTTTTGGTAATTTTTCGGGCAGTGGAAAATTTATTACCAAATCAAAAGAGTAATGCCCGAGAGGGCATTTTTTTTTAGTGCATATCATCAATATGGCTTAATTCCGCCATATCGGTTGAAAAATGTTTTATAAGGAGTTTTAAATGAGAAAACTGACATTAATTCTATTATGTCTGTTTGTTTCAGGCGGTATGCTTATTGCCGGAGGACAGAAAGATGTCCCCGTAGCGGATACGGAGATAATTGCAGGGACTTATGAGGGCCTCAGCCATGGTTTTCACGGAGACCTTCCCGTAAGTGTTGACGTTGACAGTACGGGAAAAATTGTATCTGTTTCGGTTGGAAAAAACAGCGAAACAAAAAACATTGGAACTTTGGCCATAGACAGGATCCCCGGGCAAATTGTTGAAAATCAGTCCTTTGATGTTGACTCCATCTCCGGGGCGACAGTAACAACCAAAGCCATTCTTGCGGCAACGGCGCAGGCTGTTGAGCAGGCCGGGATGAATCCAGCAGATCTGGGGTATGTGGCCCCTAAAGCACCTGCATTTGAAATGGTCAGATTTGATGCCGCTGCACTCCCTGTAAAGTCAGAAAAAACCGGGACGGTTACTGTTACCGATGCCAGAGGGCGGGAAGTTACCATCGAAACCCCCATTTCCTCCTATGGAATAAGTACTATGGATGTCATCGACTTTATTATCCCTTTTATGGGAGAAGAGGCATTTAAAATGCTTGTAGCTGCCGGTCAGGACGGAGGGGGTGGTATTCAGCGCTATGCCCGTCTGTATTCACCCATAGTAGGAAATTACAACGAACATGTGGGACAGATCTCCGAGCATAACGCCCCCTTTGATCTCGAGATGATACTGGCAACCGATCCGGATGTAATATTTATCAATGCCGCCATGGGCGCCCACGGGCATGCCATGGATATTGAAGATCAGCTGGATGCGGCCGGAATCCCTTTTGTCTGTATCAGTATTCCCGGTAAGGATGTCAGCACAGCCTCTCAAAAGGCAATCGGTCTGATTGCAAAGGTTTTTCAGAAAGAAGAGGAAGCACAGGACGTTATCGGTTTTATTGATGATCAGTTTGCCGTCATCAATGAGAAAGATCTCCAGAACCGGGACGATAAACCTCTGGTTTACTATGAAAAGGGGGGGCATGAAGAGATTTTCGGCAGAACAAGTACCAGCGCTCCCGGCGGGTGGGGGCATCTTGTGACCTATTCCGGAGGGTTCAATATTGCCGATCCCCTGCTGTTTGATACCATAGCCTGTAAAGCAACGGGAAATACACTTGATCCTGAATATGTTCTTGAAACCAATCCGGATTATGTTGTGATGTCCGCGGCAGGAGATGCCTGGATGACAAACTTTTCTGATGACCCCACTCCTGATATCAGTTTCGACATTGTTAAACGTATCGGATGGAATGAGCTTAAGGCGGTACAGAATGATCAGGTGTATGACCTGTCTCATGCCATGTGGCGTTCTGTTTACAGTTTCAATGCCTGTCAGTTTATGGCCAAAAAATTCTATCCGGATCTGTTTACGGATCTTGATCCCGACGCTGTCATGGATGAGTTCTTTGAACGGTTTATGCTTACCGACAGCAGTATTACGCGATGGACTTTCAGTATTGACGAATGAATGAAAATCGACTGATTTATAGTAAAATGATCAGCAGAAGGATCACTATGATAGTGGTCCTTCTTGTTGCAGTCTTCCTGCTTTTTCTGGTGAATATTTCCATAGGTTCATCCCGAATCCCGATGATGGAAATTTTACAGATTCTGTTTACCGGAGAAGGATCAGGTCATAAAGATATGATTGTTATTAATGTACGGCTTCCCATGGCGTTGATGACCATTGCCGTGGGGATCTGTCTGGGAATCGGAGGGTGTGAAATACAGACCATACTGCGCAATCCTATAGCCAGTCCCTATACACTGGGTATTACCAATGCTGCAACATTTGGAGCAGCCCTCGGACTGATAAACAATACAACGCTGCCCTGGATTCCGGAAAAACTGATGGTAACCGGGAATGCCTTCCTTTGTGCCGTTTTCGCCTCTGTCTGCATTTTTGCATTTTCCAGAAAGCGGGGAGCCAACAAGAATGCCATTATCCTTTTTGGAATGGCCATGAATTTTATGTTCAGCGCCCTGACAATGATTATGCAGTATATTGCGGATGATGAAGACCTGAAGAGTCTTGTCTTCTGGAGTATGGGAAGTATGCTGAAATCAACATGGGGTAAATTCTGGGTTGTTTTTGCTGTTCTTATTTTCAGTATCATTATTCTTGTTAAAAACAGCTGGAAGCTGACCGCCATGACCCTTGATGATACAAAGGCAAAGAGTCTTGGCGTAGATACGAATGTTCTGCGGCGAATGGTAATACTGATCTGCTCCCTGATTACAGCTGTTGCGGTTAGCTTTGTGGGAACTATAGGGTTTGTGGGAATCATAGCGCCCCATATAGCCAGGCAGCTTGCGGGAGAAGATCAGCGTTTTTTCATGCCCCTGGCGGCACTTATCGGTGCACTTGTTCTGTCTGTGTCTTTCGCTGTGAGTAAAGTGATTATTCGGGGAGTTATCTTTCCGATCGGACTTGTAACGGCGGTAATAGGTATTCCTGTCTTTATGTTTATAGTGTTTAAAAAGGCAAGGTCATTCTGATGATTAAGGTCGAAAAGCTTACATTTTCCTATACAGGTATAAAGAGTTCCCAGCCCGTATTCAATAATCTCAGTTTCAGTTTCAAAAGCGGGTTTAATACCATTCTCGGACCAAACGGAGCGGGGAAATCCACCCTTCTGATGTCTCTGTTCGGCTTGTTGAATTACGAAGGAGAGATCTTTTACGGCAAGCGGAATCTTTCGGAAATGGGATCGGAAGAGAGGATCAGACAGATGTCCTATCTTCCGCAGATGGATATCGATACGTCCATGCTTTCGGTTCTGGAGATGGTTCTTCTGGGTCGTCTGCCCGAGCTGAAAAGAAAAATCTCAGACAGAGATCTGGATATTGTTATGCGTATTATGAGACAGCTGAATATAGACTCTCTTGCTCAAAGAACATTCAGTGAGCTCAGCGGGGGACAGCAGAAGCTGGTCTTTATTGCCCAGACTCTTGTACGGGAACCAGGACTGATTCTTCTGGACGAGCCGATTAATTCACTTGACCTGCAAAAGCAGCTGGAACTCTGCCACCTGTTAAAACAGATTGTAAGAAATGATTCTGTGGATATTATAACTGTATTGCATGATATTAATCTTGCTTCCAGATACTCGGATCACATTGTTATAATTGACAGAAACGGAGAGTATTACAACAGCGGGACTCCCGGAGAAACAATAACGGAAACAATGCTGCGGGATGTTTACGGGGTCATTGCATCGGTAAATTATGATGAGCATCAGATCCCGATTGTGTCGCCCCTCCGGTCTGTCCGTATTGATGAGGAGGAAGTCCGGAAAAAAGAGATGGCCCGTGTTCCCGTGTTATTTTCAGGCCGTTCAATTTAACAGATAAATCAGAAAATATTCAGGAGATAAATAACATGATTAAGAAAGGAATACTGCTGGCCGCTTTCGGAACTACCTACAATGCGACGGAAGAGAAGTGTATTACCCCTATGATAAGACTTACGGAAAAAATGTTTCCGGACTATAAGGTTTCAATTGCCTACACCTCGACCATTGTTATTAAAAAACTGGTCCAAAGGAACCGGAATATCTCCCTTCCTCTGGAGGAAGCGGAGAAAATGCTGGCTGCCGGTATTAAAGAACTTATTGTCCAGCCTCTGCATTTTATGAAAGGCCATGAGTTTGATAAAAAGATTGTAGAACCACTTGAATCAGTCAGAACCCGATTTGAGAAATTTTCCATTGGGAATCCCCTGCTTTCGGAAGAGCAGGATTTTTTGGAGACAGCAGAAGTCATCAGGAAACTTTCCCTGTCTGTGAACAATGAAAAGATACTTCTTATGGGGCATGGAACGGATCACCCGGAAGACCGGGTATACGGTTTGATGCAGGAGTCTCTGTACCGGAAAAAGGTTAATGCGGAAATTGCCACGGTGGAGGGGGGAATCACCTTTGAAGATGCTCTTGAACGAATAAAAAAAACCGGAACAGAAAAGGTGCACCTTTTTCCCTTTATGCTGGTTGCTGGTGATCATGCCAGTAATGATATGGCGGGAGATGACGATGACAGCTGGAGGAACAGACTTCTTCAGGAAGGTATTCAAGGGGTTCCCCATCTTCAGGGTCTGGGTGAGTCCGAACAAATCCGTGAGATGTTTATCTGCCATATCAAGGCTTGTATGAAACAGCAGTAGGGAGATGTAATATGGAAATAGTGTTCAAACCAATTGGCTTTATCCGGTCCCCTTATAAAGACAGGGCGGAAATCCCCAAACAGGGCGCACATACCGAAACGGAGGGAGAAGTGATTCTGCAGGATGAGCTTATCCGGGGATTGAAGGATCTCGACTCTTTTGAACATATTGTCATTCTCTTTAATTTTCATGGATCAGAAGGGTATGAACTGCTTCAGCACCGCAGGGGGGACAGAACAACAGAACCGGTAGGAGTCTTTGCGACCCGTTCTCCCTTCAGGCCTAATGGCATCGGAATGTCCATTGTTAAAGTTGTGGATATTGCTGAAAACAGAATCCGCTTTAAAGGTGTGGATATGCTGGATGGCACCCCTGTTCTGGATATCAAGCCGTATATAGAGGGGCTTAATCCGGGCAATGAATAGGGCGGGACTTGTTATAGCTGCCGTGTTATAATACAGCTGTGATTCTGCAACCCCCGGGGTGTAACGTAACCCGGATTATTATCCTTATTCCTTTTCTCCTGATTCTGAGTCTCCAACTGACTGCCCAGAGCGGCACAGATCATTCAGTATGGGTCTTAGTATTTCCCCCTATTACGATCAGTGATGTGTATCTGAAAAAAATGGGAACCTTGAAGGGTGAGAGGATTCCAGATCTTAACTGACAAATTCGGCCCCAAAGGCCTTAAAGCGATCTTCATCGGCCCGGGACAGGGACTTTCCCTTCGTTACGCTTGCAGGTGTTCCTGCCCTGCCTATAGGGCCATCCTTGTAATTATCGCATCCTTTGCTGCTCAAAAGTCTTCTGATATGATCCAGGGTGTTTTTTCCACCCGCAAAAGCATGAACGGCAAATCCTCCACATTTCTTATGCTTGAGACATTCTTCGGGCAGTTCCTGAAGCACATTGACAATAGGCTTGGCCGCTGCGTCCTTGGCAATGACACCGGCCCAGCAGGGACTTCCAACAATAAAAGCATCGCAGTCTTCAATCATAGAGTCTTTGAAATCTTCTGTGGTAACGACTGTAACTTCCGCTCCTGAGGATTTCAGTCCTTCGGCCATGGAAGTCACTGCTTCGAGGGTATGTCCTGTTTTTGAATAATAGAGTACGAGTACTTTCATAATTTTATTCCTTTTCTGTATATAATTGTGTATGATTTAATAGAAACATAGTAAGTTATAAGTGTTTTGAATTTCTAACTTTTAAGTAAAACCCGTTCCGCCAGCACCGCAGCTCCCACCAGATTGGGGTTCATATTCTTTTCATCCAGTATGGAGGGCCGGAGGTAACTCATAATCCCCATCTTTCCCAGCAGCCGCTGGCAGGAGGGACCAAAGTAGGGTAGGGCATAACTCGGCTTTCCTCCCAGAAAAATCGGGATGCCTTCAGGGATGTCGTCCCTGGCCGCGGCTTTCAGCATATGCTTTGTCGCCTCCGCCAGGATCTTTCCATAGAGCCTGTCAGTTAAAATAGCCGACTCTACACGCATGTTGGAAAGCTTGCTGATATGCTGCCCTGCTACAGAGGGGTCGTTGATCTGCTTTACCTCATGTATATCCAGAAAGCGTTCGTAGAAGGTATCATCCCCTACGATCGCCCGGAAAAGACGGCAGCGGCCGGGTCCGGACAGAATGACCTCCGCCCTCAGGGTGTCCGGGTTGCCTCCCGGTCCCAGAATAACCGATTCCGGAAGGTCGGGATCGTCCTTCAGGTACTCTTCAAACAGATCGTAGGAGGCTCCCACTTCCAGAAACAGCAGGCGCAGCCGGTGCTTCTGCAGGGGAATGGCATAGCCCGGTTCATTGGTGTAATGCAGGCTGGAATCCCGGCCGTCCCAGTCATGGGCGGGGAAACGGACCTCTCCCTCCCGGCTGATCCAGGCGCCGCCCCATCCGCCGCCGAAAACCCAGAAGAGGAGCTCCGTCTTCAGGATGCTCCACTCTGCCAGAGCGCCCGTATTGGCATCGTTATCGATGGCCGCGGGAACCTGGAACGCTTCCTCTAGAGCCTTGCGTATATTATGCCCGTTATACCGGGCGCAGTTGGCAAAGAGCTGAAAACCGCCGTCGGAACTGAGTATCCCCGCAGAGGAGATCCCTATGGAAAGCACTTTGCCGTGCGGAGGCAGGGCCTTCCGGATGGTATCTGCCATATGAGAACTGAAGTCCTCGAAATCCAGAGAGTACTCCTCAATGCCCAGCAGCTCTTCAGATACCTTCTCCTGGTTTTTATTGAAACAGGCAATTTTGGCGCCCCGTCCGGCTCCTATATCCACCGCAGCATAGTAGTGATCATGACTCATGGCAGTCTCCTTCCTGTAAGTATATCATGCTGATTAGAATTGTATTTCCCTGAGTACCCTGTCCAGTTCGTCTGCCAGAAGAGCGGCTCCGTTTCTATTCAAATGAACCCCGTCTGTTGTAAGGTGCAGCCCCCTGGACTCGGATACTTCCTCCGGAGCTGCTGCAGCCATATCAGCGGGAGAACTGAAAAGCCAGTCCGATCCGGGCTGCAGGGGAAGAAGCGCCGCTTCTGTGGCCTTTCCCATATCGGCCAGGTGGATGTGCAATTCATCTCCTCCCGAGTTCTGCAAACTCCGGATCTCCCGGTTCAGATGGTGTCGTTGTCTGTTCAGAGGATGAGTCAGATTTTCTGTAAGGTTTGGAATTGTCATCAGAATCAGATGTTTTATTCCGGCTTCCCTAATCAGATTCAGAATCTCCTCGAGACAGGCTCGGAATTCCTGCCTGTTTTCTACCGGGATACTCCCATGCCGGGCCAGTTTGCGGAAAAAGGGTCCCCACTCCTTTTGGTGGTGTCTGGTCATATAGGGGATCAGCAGATCATTCCCGCCTCCGTCAAGGATCAGAATATCCGGAGTAGACTGTGATTCCAGATAGCTTTTCAGATTACGGAGGATTCCCTTCAGGGGTGCTCCGTCCTGCCCATGGTTGATCAGTTTGAACCTTTGGATTTCCCGGGAGTATTCCAGAAAGGATTCTCCAATATTTCCGGCAATCAGGCTGTCCCCCAGGGCCAGTACTTTTTTCATCTAACTTACTCCTCCCTCTTTCCAGCTGCAGTGGATCCGGCTGCCTTTCTCGGGCTGACGGCTGATTCCAAGCCATACATCCAGGTCCTGTCTCATCTCTTCCACATGGGATATAAGGCCTATGATGCGGCCTTCCCGGCTGATCTGCCTGAGGGTCTCCATAACGGTCTCCAGGGTGTCCTTATCAAGGGTTCCAAAGCCTTCATCCAGAAAGAAGAAGTGATCTTTTCCCTTCCCGGTCTGTTCTGCCAGAGCCAGGGCCAGAGAGAGGGCCGCCTGAAAAGTCTGTCCCCCCGAGAGGGTTTTGACAAACCGGGTTTTCCCCTCATTCAGATAGTCTCTTACCAGTATGACATTCTCTTCAAATACCAGTTCAAGGGTTCTTCCGCTGAGGGGGAAGAACCTTTCGTTGGCCCGGTGACAAATTTCCTGAAGATAGATGGCGGCAATATACTCTGTAAATTTCTTCCCTTTAAACAAGCCGGTCAGCTCCTTGAGGTTCTCTTCCCGGATCAGTGTTTTCTTCAGGGCCTCTCCGGACCTGGCTTTTTCTTTCAGCCCAGAATTCAGATCCTCTCTCTGTTTTTCCATGGCTCCGCGGGAGGCTGTCAGCCTGTTTCTTTCAGCTTCTGCTTCTCCGATCAGGTTCCTGAGGGATAGAAGTTCCTCTTCCTTAAAAGGGCGGTCAGCCAGAAGAATCTCCAGCTGATTCAGACGATTCTCCAGGATAGTGCGTTCCTTTGTAAAATGCTCAATGGCTTTCTCTTCCTGTTCTATATTCAGATTCATGGTAAGGATCTGTTCAGCTTTCTGCAGCTCTTTCAATCCGCTTTTCTCCAGGGCTTTCCGGATGGATTCAGTCTGTTCGGCTCCTCTCCGATTCAGATCTTCCAGCAAAGCCTCTATGGTATTCAGTTCATTCTCCGTTTTCCCAAGGGCTTTTTCCCTGATATCTTTCAGTTCAAGGGCCCGGGGATACTCCCGTTCGAGCCGGTTCAGATGATCCCGGAGTCGCTGCTGCTCCATTCCGGCATTTTCGGGAAGGATTGTTTTATGCTCTTTGGATAACTGTTCCCGCCAGGTTGCTTCTGCTGCGCTCAGCTTTCCCAGCTCCAGATTGATCTCCTGTTCTCTTTTTTTGACAGATTCAGATGCTTCATGAAAATCTTTTAATTTCCCGTCAAGAATCTTGAGCTTCTGATAGTCCTCCCTGAGGTTTGCCTGAAGGGATTGGGCTTTTCTCTTATAGCGTTGAAATTCTTCCGGTTCATCAGCCTTATGGCCCTCCCAGAGAAAGGCGTTCAACTGCCCATTCAGGCGCTCTTCCATTTCTGCCAGCTGCTTTTCACAGTCAGGGAGCTTCCGGTTTATCCTGTCTCTGCCGTCGGTATAGCGGTTCCATATTTTCTGCAGGGCGGATAGTTTCTGTTCTATTTCAAGGAGCTCCCGGTCTGATGAGGCAAGAGCCTCCTCCTGTTTATCGAACGCTCCCGCGGAAAGCGGCTGGGGATGATCCAGAGACCCGCAGACAGGGCAGGCTTGTCCCTCTTTCAGTTCTCCTGACAGGGCAATCAGTCTCTTTTCAGTTTGCAGGCGAACCTCTTTTTCGTTCTGTTCCTGCTTCCGTATATTCAGATCTGCCGTTTTCTTTTCAATAAGATCCAGGAAGAGTTTCTCCATGCTCTCCGTATCGGGAGAGTGAGTCCCGGGTTTCAATTCAGATCTGAGGGATTCGGACAGCTCCAGTTTCTCTTTCTGAAATTCTTTCACCTCATTTTTATGAATATCCCTGTTTTTCTGAAGTCGTTCATTTGTTATGAACCACTCTTCCATCTGATGAAGTTCCTCCCAGTCCGGAAGATCTTTCTCCTTTTCATCTATCTCTGATTGAATTTTCTCCCTCTGGCTGCCTAGTTCCTTTTCCTGCTGACGACAGGTCAACAGTTCATTCTCCAGAGAGGATTTCTCTTCTTTTATTGTTTCAGTCTTTGTCTGAATCCGGTAGATTTCACAGGCTGCATTATAAGATCTGAGGAGCGTATTGAGTTTCTCTTTCTTCTCCCAGGAGGATTTGAGATTTTCCCAGGCCGGTTTGTTTTCACTCTCCTCTTTCAGGAGGGCAGCCTGTTTTAAAAGAAGCTGCTGTTTATGTTTCTCTTTTAATGAAACATCTTCTTCCAGAGACTTTTTCTGCTGAAGAAGCAGATGAAATCCGGCATGAATCTCCTTGTAGAGGTTCAGTCTTTCCTGCCGCTCTTTAAATTCCGGAATCCGCAGCTGAAGGGAATTCTGTTTCCGAAGCAGCTGTTTCCGCTCCAGATAGAGTGCTGAACTCTCTTCCAGAACCTTGAATTCCTCTTTCTGCTGAATGAGTCGTGTTTCCAGAGTCTTCAGCTCGTTCCTGAGAATCTGCAGTTCCTGATCCAGCCGGGTCAGATCCTCTGTACGGAATTTTTCCAGCTCTTCCATCCGTCCCTGCTGAAAGGCTCTGTCGGAACGTACCTTGGAAAGAAGGGAGGCGCTTTTTCCGTATAGATTGAATTTTTCAAGATTAAAGAGGGATTCGATCATCCCCGTTCTCTGGGAAGGGGTTAACTGGATAAACTCCTGGAACTTTCCCTGGGGAATAATAACCGTACGGCGAAAATGTTCGTAGGAAAGCCCCAGCAGGGATTCGGCTGTTACGCCTCCGCGGATATTCTGATCTTCCAGGGGAATCCATTCTTCCCCGTTCCGGCGGTATCCCTGCCGTTCCGGTGTGGATATCACGTCAAAGTTCTTTTTCTGTCTTTTTGCGGATACCGTAAAGCGGTAAAGGGATTTTTCATGGGAAAACTCAAAGTCGATAAACATCCTGTCCGACTGGAGGTTCATCATATTGTATCCCCGCTGTTCCGTCTGACTCAGCCGCTCGATCTGCCCGTACAGGGCATAGGTCATGGATTCCAGAATGGCGGATTTTCCCGATCCCACAGGCCCGAAGATACCGAAGATCCCTCCTCCTGTGAGAGACTGAAAATCGATAGTCTGTTTTTCCCGGTAGGAGTATACCCCCTCGAGGCTCAGTTTCCGGGGGATCATGATGGTTCCTCCCCGGCCAGTATTTCATCAAAAAGGGCCATCAGTTCTTCGCTCGGTTCCAGATTCTGTCTGCAGTGACGGTAGTACTCTCTAAACAGCTCCTTTACCGGTTTGGACAGGATGGCTGCGCTTCTCTCCGTTGGAAAGGCATCTTCTTTTTCCAGAACGGGTATTACAGACAGGATCCGGGGATGAGAGTGGAGGAGCTTCTGCTTTTCCGAACCTGAAATATAGTCTCCGGTTTTCATAATCAGCTCTATGTAGCCTTCAGGATGATCCTTCAGCCACTCAACCGCTTCTTCGGTGCTCCGGAAGGTCTCTCGGTAGAGGGGCCAGGGGCTTTTCAGCTGATGGAAACGGAAAGAGGCTTTTTTCCCCGGTCTGATCTCTGTCAGAACAACGCATTTCTTCCCTTTCAGTTCGTTCATACTGTATACGGCAGGACTTCCCGAATAGACCGTCGGAATTTTCCCGGACAGGGGAAAACCCCTGTGCAGGTGTCCCAAGGCGGCATACTGGCAGTTTTCCGGAAGGTCTTCCGTATAGATCCTCTCCAGTCCCCCCGGATGGAGGATGGACTTTTCTCCCTCCGGCTCCTCTTCCTGCAGCAGTTCTCCTCTGCAGCCCATATAAAGATGGGCGGCCAGGAGGTTTACCGTGACAGGTGTATAATACTTTTCCGCCAGATCCTTCCACTGATCCCTTATCACCTGTCGAAGGGACTCTTCCCTGTCTTCCGTACCAAGAAATCGCCTCAGTCTTACCTCGTTGGCGTAGGGCGTGCAGATAACCCGGGCCGATTCCCCCGAAGCCAGACCGTCCAGGCAGATGATTCCGGGGGCGGGAAACCGGACTGTCAGTCCGCCGGAGAAGCCGATATCTCCGGGACGGCTTTCGGGGTAACCCATAAAAAATATCCCGCACTCCCGGGCCAGTGGGTCCGGGGCTTCTATATGATCCGGCGCATCATGGTTTCCCGCCAGAGCTATCACAGGGGTCGGACCGTCTCCGGCCAGGCGTTTCAGGGTTTTATAGAGGAGCTCAATGGCTTCATGAGGCGGATTCCATGTGTCATACAGATCTCCCGACAGGATAATCAGGTCCGGTTTCTCACTCTCTTTCAGGGCTATAATCTCCTGAAGGATCTCCTCCTGCTCCTTCAGACGGGAGAAGGGTCCGAGTTTTTTGCCGAGATGCCAGTCTGAGCTGTGGAGTATTTTCATCTTATGTCAATGTAAGGGTATTCGCCTGATCCATCAACTGCCCGGCAATTTCATACATATTGGAAACCGTACCGATTTTTTTCTCTCCGCTGAGTTTCAGATAGTCCAGGCAGGTTCCGCAAACCAGAATACGGCAACCATCCTTCTCCAGTGTTTCCAGATCTTTTAAACTTTCCGAACCGGAGCAGGCCAGAGAGACTCCCCCATTCATAAAAATAAGACATTCCGGTTTGCTGTCCAGCTGAGTCAGGGTATAGATAAACCCTTTCATCAGCAGTTTTCCCAATTCCCCGTTTCCCCGGCCGATTTCCGGAGCTCCGATCATAATGGTTTTGGGAGCCTCCCCCATCCCCTCCAGAGGAGGGGTGCAACTTTCCAATCGCATCTCCCCTTTGGGGAGATTGAGAGGGGTCTCTCTGCGGGTTCCATCGGAACTGCTTTCGAAATTACCCGGTTCCGCTGTAATGATCCATGAGCTGTTTTCTTCCGGATTATCCTGCCATTGTATATTTTCGACTCCGGCTTTATTCAGAAAACGGCAGACATTTTCCCGGGCGGCGCTGTTATTAACCAGAATCTCCAGTATCTGGAAATTTTCCTTTTCAAGGGCTTCCTTTGTTTTTAGAAGAGGGCGGGGGCAGGGGAGATTACGGGCATCCACTGTAAATTTTTTCATAAAGAGTACTCCTGTTTTCAGATTTTACTATAAGATAGCATTCGGCATAGGGAAACAGTTCTCCCCTGGCGATCTGTTCGATCTGTTCTTCATCCATAGTCAGTTCCAGACTGAAACCGCACTCAGCAAAAATCTCTGTGGGGGTCGGGATCAGTCGACTGGATACGGGCTCTTTCTTCATCTTCTTCTCGGCGGATAGGGCCTGATGGGTGGTCTGAAAGGTAAATAGAAAATTATGCATCGGCAATAATCCTTCCGCTTCCGGCTTCCACTCGTCCTATTACCGCGGGATTCTGTCCGGCTGCTTCAAGTTCGGCCCGTACAACCTCGGCGTCTTCTTCCGGGAGGGCGGCCAGCAGACCGCCTGATGTCTGGGGATCAAAGAGCAGATCCACCAGTTCGGGATCGAGCTTCTCCCCGTCTTTCAGCCAGGGAAAGCGGAACTCTCTGTTTGTAAATGTACCCTCCGGTACCAAACCCATCCCGATATACTCTTTCACCCCCGGCAGAAGAGGCAGTCTTTGCGTCTCAATCCGGAAGTCGACATTTCCCTCCTGGACCATCTCTGCCGCGTGGCCGACCAGCCCGAAACCGGTTATATCTGTCATAGCTGAAACCCGGTGTTTCATAAGCAGTTCCGATGCTTTTCTGTTAAGGGTTGTCATGGATTTTTCTGCTGCCCGGACCGCTTCGGCAGAAGCCAGCTCCGCTTTCAGGGCTGTGTTGACAGTGCCGGTTCCCAGTGGCTTGGTCAGGAGCAGTACATCCCCCACGCGGGGTGTGTTGTTTCGGACCGCCTGATCAGGATGTATAATCCCGTTAACGGAAAAGCCGAATTTCAACTCCTCATCCTTAACGCTGTGTCCTCCCAGAAGAGCGGTTTCCGCTTCTGCCAGGATGTCCAGCCCTCCCTGCATGATTTGCCGGAGCCAGGAAATATCCAGTTCCTGCTCCGGGAAACAGACGACGCTGACGGCCGTAATGGGGGTTCCTCCCATAGCGTAGATATCCGACAGGGCATTGGCTGCCGCTATTTTGCCAAACAGATAGGGGTCGTCCGAGATAGGCGGGAAAAAGTCAATTGTCTGTACCAGAGCTATTTGATCATTCAATCTGTAGACACCTGCATCCTCACTCCCGTGAAAATCAGAAATCACATTGGGATAATGGGGCTGGCTCATCTGGCAAAGGGCTTTATCCAGCAGAGCAGGCCCCAGTTTGGCTCCGCAGCCGGAAAAACGGGAATAGCGGGTTAGTTTAACAGATTCATTCATAGACTCTCCTTCAGAAGTTCAATTACCTTGCTGATTTCATGGTTGGTGTTAAAAGGTCCTGATGAAAAGCGTATGGTACCGCCTCCGTCAAAACTCCTCAGGGTCTGATGAGCCCCCGGAGCGCATTGCAGGCCTGCCCGGACAGCTATATCGTTCTCGTTAAGAATCCCTGTTAAATCGGACAGGCTCCTGTTCAGGGGATACAGGGAGAGGACTTTTGTGTAGGACAACTGTTCTGTGTTCTGTGGGTGTCCGATTATCTTCAGCTTCCCCTCCTCTTCCAGCATACGGACTTTATTCAGGAAAAGGGTGAAGGTTTCGTCAGGACCTTCTTCGGTATCCCTGTTTATCAGATAGGCCATACTATGAAGCCAGCCGGCCAGACCCGGGATATTGGGCGTTCCGCTTTCGAACTTGTCCGGAAGAAAATCCGGCTGGAATTCTTCGTTGGACCGGCTTCCCGTTCCCCCCCTTTTCAGAGGAGTCAGGGTTTCCGGATCTCTTATATACAAGCCCCCCGTACCGGCTGGAGCCAGAAGTCCCTTATGCCCAGAGAAACAGAAGTAATCGGCCCCCCATGCCTGGGGATAGAGAGGTGTCTCTCCTGCCGCCTGTGCGGCATCGATACAGATCGGCGTGTTGTAACGGGCGGCAATCCGGCACATCTCCTCAACGGGAAAAACAATCCCGTTTACATTGGATGCGGCGGTAGTCACAATCAGGCGGGGTTTCTGTTCCCGGATCATCTTTTCGTAGATTTTCAGATCGGGGAAACCTGTTTCCGGACTGCAGGGAAACTGGTAGAGCGCCAGGTCGTTTCTCTGCTCCAGGTAGCGGAGCGGGCGCATAACCGCGTTATGTTCCATCCGGGATGTAATAACTCTGTCTCCCCGGTTCAACAGACCGGAGAATACCGTATTCAGGGATTCTGTCGTTCCGTTTGTGAAGACAATACCGGAACTGTCCTCTATGCGAAAATACTCTGCCAGACTTTCCCGTAAATCGAAAAGCAGGCGATCCGAGGCTATTCCCGCCTTATGGGAGCTGCGGCCGGGATTCCCTATGGGGTGGAGGATGGCCATGCTGACGGCATCGGCTGTTCCCGGTGCTTTGGGCCAGGATGTGGCGGCATTGTCCAGGTATATCACGTTTCTGCTTCCTGTCTCACTTTGACAGGAGCGAAGGGTTCAGGATCAGGATGGCTTCCAGAACGCCCCCTGCAATAGCCCGGGCTTTATCCGAAATAATTCTGCAGTAGGAATCGTCCCCTCTGGGGTCTACATCAGCAATCTTGAATCCTGTCGTAACGGGCGTTCCATCAGCAATCATCCCCCGGACAACTCCGTCCAGAGGACTGTAGACAGCCGTCTCTCCCGACCGGGCAATAAGATCGCCTTTTCTGACAAGACTGCCGATATCCTTAACAACTTCCATAATCCCGTCCGATGGAGCCCGCACAACCCTTTCCGCTGTAAATCCGGCTATATTGCCGGGAACTCCCGTGTTTGCTTCCGCCTGCCCTTCCCGTATAATTTTACCAAGGTTATGGCCCCGGTTTGTTTCAATAACCGCATGAACATCCGTCCCTGCCGTAAAGCCCGGCCCCAGACCGATTACGACAGGAGCCATATCCATTCGGGTCCCTCCGCAATTACTTTTGGCTATTATGGCATCTACAACAATTTCCGGTTTGAGTCGCTTAATCCATTCCCCGTCGGGATCCGGCAGAACAGGGATATTCCCTTTCTCCCATGCCGTATGGATATCTTCTTCACTCAGAGCTTTTACCGCTTTTATATCTTCTACCGTATACTCTCCTTCAACCAGGGACTGGGCAAAGGCAACGGTCCGGCGGATAACGGTCGGTTTTTCCATATCAAGAGCCGCGACCCGGAAGCCGCAGCGGTGCAGTTTGCTGATGGTTCCTGTAGCCAGGTCTCCTGCTCCCCGTATAATAGCCAGAGGTGCCGTCCTGTTTTGATTACTGAGAGAAAGTGATTTCCCGGAGGTCCTGCTCTGCTGCTGCATAATTTCAGCCAGAATACTGAGGGAAATTTCCTCCGGAGTTTCTGTTCCTA
The DNA here is from genome assembly GCA_963663385.2 of Oceanispirochaeta sp. Taxonomy (GTDB): domain Bacteria; phylum Spirochaetota; class Spirochaetia; order DSM-2461; family DSM-2461; genus Oceanispirochaeta. Next base: position 550,709 of record CAXXXD010000001.1, read on the forward strand.
TGTCCAGACCGACAGGAGCATAGACCCTGTCCAGATCCTTATGAGTGAATCCCGCCTCAATCATTTTTTCAAAAAAGAGTTTAACCTTTTTTTTACTGCCCAGGAGTCCAATATACTCTGTGGAAGTTCCCAGGGCTTCCCTGAGCGCGCTGACATCGTGTTCGTGAGTAGCAATAAGCAGAGCTGTCTTATTGCTGATCCATTCTCTTTCAATGCCGGTTTTAAGCAGGCTCTCGGCACTGGTTCCCGTGATACGATCCAGGGCTCCCGGAAAGCGCTCTGCTGAAACCATCTCCGGTCTGGTATCGGCTACCACATAGGGGTAACCGAGGTAGTCCGCCAGCCGGGATACAGCCAGGTTCACATGTCCGCCGCCGGTCAGGAAGAGGGAGGGCTTGGGCAGGAAAACCTCAATAAAAAACTCCATATCCCCGCCGCATACCATACCGATGCTCTTTTCGGATTTTCCGCTGTCCAGTTTATAGGAAACAGAACGGGATTCCCCCTCTTTCAGGCATTCCACAGCTGAGCGGATCAGCATCTCTTCCGCTTTTCCACCGCCGATGGTACCGAAGCTTGTACGGTCCGGAAGGACAATCATTCTGCCCTGACTGCGGGGGGCAGAGCCCTTTGAAGATGTTATGGTAACCAGGGCAAACGCCTTATTGCTGTTTTCAAGGGCAGCGGCTTTTTCAAAGAGGGACATGGCAACTCCTGTATTCACTGTGTTTTTCTATATAAGGATTTGTATAATCCGATAGTTTCGTTATCAGTACCGTATCAATTCCCGATTTCCGGTTTTGAACACTGCGGCAGAGATCCATTACCCGGGAAAGGAGGTCCGGATCATCCTTCAGGCAGTCGGATTTGTTCAGGACAAGTACCCGGCGGGATCCGGAGGGTGTTCCCTTGAAGAGCCCTTCGGGATGCCGGATTATTCTGACGAGATGGTCCGTCGAAACCGGGTCGCCTTCGTTCAGATCTATCCTCTCCCGTACCAGGGGAAAGCGGTGAATGGTTTGGGAGGATGCCCTCTGTCCCAGTATATCGAGCCCTATGACACCGATGGTTACGGATGTTTTCCGTGGTATCTGAGGCTCATGGTCAGCCGGCATTTTAAGGGCCCTTTCCGATGCGCCATCCGCCTCAATCAGGGTCAGAGGCCATCTTTCCCCCTGCCATTGGTCCAGTTCTCCGGGGAGGAACCCGCGAATCTTCTCTTTTACACCCGAAACCATAGATACGGCTATCAGGCAGGGGGAGTGTACGGTAAGAGATGGCCAGTCTGACTGCGGCATTATCTGTATGGATCTGAAAGGGTGTTTCCCAATCCGGGGGTGACGCATCATTGTTGTAGTTGTAGAAAGGGTTTTTCCCAGGCGGCGTTCCTCCGCCAGGGCATAAAGAAGAGATGTTTTTCCTCCGGCTCCTACAATACTGCAAATATCACCGCTCTGTAACTGCAGTTCTTCTGTCAGGGACATAGCAGTATTCTAAATCCATTGGTAATCCGGGGCAATCCCCATTCAAACCTGTCGGACCAATTTATTATTGGGTCGTTTTATGGTGAGTAGGGGATCGTAAGATCGAAAAGGAAGAGCGATGGAATTTCCTCCGGAAATTCCCGGCTTAAGCGGGAGAGACGGAGGTAGTACAGCTTTTCCTTTTCAAGTTCATCTTTCCGTTCCTGTCTTACCATCTCTGTATCAACATCTTCTCCTTTTCCGCAGCCCGGGCAATCCGGGTGAGGAGGGACGAAGCCGAATGAATCTTCTCCGCTCTCCAGATCCAGTTCTCGGGTTATAGGAGCCAGATAGCAAACCAGCGGCTTATGATCAGGGTGAAGGGAACAGCGGCCCCGAAGGCCGTCCTCCTCGTTGAAATCGTTTATCAGGAAAGGACAGAAGGAAAAGGGATAGGTTTTAAAGAGAATCCTGGGCAGGGTGATGCCGTTCTGCCCCTGATCCCAGGTTATCAGTTTTCTTTCTAATAGTTCTTCCGTATGGGAGAGTTTGAGATAACGTCCCATCTTGTAGAGATCATAGGGGTTCAGAAAAACTTTCATGCTGCCGCTGCAGCACTCCCCGCAGAGGGTGCAGGTAAACTTATTGTCCATATTTTCAGGGCCTCGGACAGATTGCCAGGCTGTAAAAATTGCCTTTGCTGTCAATCCAGCGTGAGAGAATATAGGCCTGTTGTATGGAGCCGGCAGCCTTTTCTACAACGCTTGACTGACCGGTGGATCCATAATTACTCTGCCAGTCGCTCTGGGTGGCATTAAACTGCCCCTTTCTCTGTTCCAGCAGGGTTGCCAGGGCGTTCTTGTCCGCCTGCTGCAGGGTCCGTTCAAGAAAACGCTTTTTTCCGGTAAATCCGACGGCTGTCTGATACCCCGGTATTTCTATGGACTGGCTGATCCAGTCCGGTTCAGAGTGTTGACCCGCCGGTTTATAAGAGAGTTTAAACAGCCTATCTGAAGATACTGAGAAAAGAGCTGCTGTACCTTCTTCGGTTTCTATTTCCTTTACAAGTTCCAGGTTCTCCGCCAGTCTTTCGGCCAGGTCATCATTAAAAGCAATACCGCTTGCTTCTGTTACGATTGTTCCTCTGGTATTTTCACTGGTCTTGCTGTAGGTCGCGCCGTTTATCTGATGAAACCGGGAGTACTGCCGGGCTGCTTCCATTCGGCAGCTTTCAATCTCCCTGTCCCTGTACTGTTCCCTTGTAACGGCTGTAAAAAAGAAAAGCTTCCCCTCCGAAGGTGAAAGATCAAACATAAGGGAGGAGATTTCTTCCATCTGTTCCTCTGCAGAAGAGGGGGATACAGGCTCTTTCTTCGCTGTAGTCTGGCAGGAGACAGACAACAGCAATATAAAAACCGCACCAAGGCAAAAAGGGTATTTCATAAAATAACACTCCTATGCAGTGAGTATTATGAAATTTTCTGGAATTTGCAACTATTCAGCCTATTCCGGACCGTAGGAGTGGTAGAGTTTATCCAGAGGGTTCTTCTCCAGAATTTCAGAGTAATCGTCCAGCCAGTAGGCATTGGAATTCCGTTTCAGAATCAGGAAACTGCCGCTATCCGCGTCATCGGCTGCCCTGTGATACTTCATGTAGATCTTCTCTTCATCAATTCCGACAACTTCAATCTTTCCCGTCATATGGGACATGACAAAGCGGGCTCTTTTGCCCAGACCGGAAACCCTGGTTCTTGCCAGCTCGAATATTTCATAACCCCTTTCGATAGGAACGGCATAGTCCGAATTCCCTGATGCCGGGCGGCACTGAAAAATATAGTAGGGGGGGACTCCCTGAAAAGAGAGCTCTCTGAACAGGTCACCCAGGGCTTCCTCAGAATCGTTGACCCCCTTGATAATAGGTGTCTGATTAGCCAGTTCCGCGCCGGTCTGTCTCAGGAGACGGATGGCATCCTTTGCCTGGGGAGTCAGTTCCCTTATATGATTGAAGTGGGTCATAATATAAATCTGCTTCCCCTTTTCCACAATTTCTCTGAGGAGAGATAAAAGCTCTCTGTCTTCCAGGATCCTGAAAGGATCAAATGCGGGAATTTTTGATCCAATCCTGATTATACGTACATGTTTAATCGGGAGGAGTGCTTCCAGGTAAACCCTCAGCTTATGGGTGCTGAGAACAAGGGGGTCTCCGCCGGTCAGCAGGACATTTGTAATCTCCTTATGGTTCTCAATATACTCCACCGCGCCGTCAATATCTCTGAGAACGGCATCGTTTCCTTTCATAAAGACCCTTTTCCGGAAGCAGTAGCGGCAGATCCCTCCGCAGACATTGCTGATCAGCATTAATGCGGTTGAGTTGTATTTGTGTTCCAGGCCGGGAAGGATTGTAAAGTTCTTTTCTTCTGAGGGGTCGAGTTTTCCCCACTCATTCAGTTCCTTGATTGAGGGAATAATCAATCGGCGGATGGGATCATCCGGATCATCCCAATTAATAAGAGAGTTGTAGTAACTGTTTGTTCTGAACTGGTAAGTCTCAGATACTTTTTTTATTTCCTCCACAACGGAGGTGGGGGTATTTTCCGGAAGATGATCCGGGTTATTGATGAATTTTATATTCACGAGAGACTCCTGTGTTTTGAATTGGAAGCTATCCATTATATCACAGAAGTATCCGGTTTCACTGAAAAATCTGCTGTATGCTATCGCAAAAGAGGGATCAAAAGGGTTATATTTGGTATTCTTAAGTAAGAAGAACGTAATATCAGGGGATGCAGGAGGTCTTCCTATGGAGAAAAACTGGAGATGCCCGAAGTGCGGCAATACAAGTTATGAAACAGATCAGTTTGCGGCTACAGGCGGCGGCTTTTCCAAGGTTTTTGATGTGCAGAACAAGAAATTTACTACAGTAACGTGCTCCCGCTGCCGGTTTACCGAATTGTATAAGGCGGAAACCAGCGCTCTGGGAAATATTTTCGATTTTTTTACCAACTGATTATTCGGTTTCGGCTGCCGGATCTTCTTTCCTGTTGCGGGCGGCGTAATGAAGGAACTCCCGATACTCTTTTTCGGCCATATTTACGGCATCGTTTCTCAGGTCTTCAAAGTTTTCTCTGAACCCTCTATCCGCCGAAGGGGATTTTACGGGCATGAACAGGGCTGCCAGGATATAGGCTGCCAGAACATACCAGCCCCGGAACAGGACTGCTGCCAGAATAAGGATTATTCTGGTGTATCTGGCAGGAAACCCTGTCGATTCTTCAACCCCTTTACAGACACCGAATACCTGTCCGTCTCTTGATCTGTATACTTTCATGATCATCCTCTCTTTTATTATGATATCCATATACATTATTGCAATTTATATGCCATTTGAAATTATCAGGTTTACGGGGGGCTTTACAGGTAATATAGACCCTTTTCCGGTATAAAATACCTGAGGGGAGGCAAGCAAAAAGGGCATGAATATGTTATTCTCCTGTCATGATTTTAACAGATTCTCTATTATCGGGAAATCTTTATGGGTAAAGACAAATTTGACTTGATAATAATAGGAGCAGGGCCTGCCGGTTTGTTTGCGGCATTAACAGCGGCCTCCGCCGGTATGCATGTGGCCGTTCTGGAAAAAAACGCCCAGCCCGGCAAGAAGCTCCTGGTTTCCGGTTCGGGGCAATGTAATGTTACCCATACCGGCGAAGTCCGTGACCTCCCTCTGCTTTTCGGTAAGGCTAAACGCTTTGTTCAGCCTTCCTTTCTGAACTACAGCAACGAACAGCTGGTCCGTTTTTTTTCGGACAGGGGAGTTCCCCTTGAAGACCGGGGGGATGGCAAAATCTTTCCTGTGTCCAGACGCAGCCGGGATATTCTGGAGGCTCTATTGAAGGAGTGCCATCTGCATAAGGTGCGTTTTCTCTATAAATCCCCAGTATCGGCTGTAAAAAAATCCGGAGAATCTTTTCTTGTGACGGCGGATCGGCAGTATTCCTCGGATCTGCTTCTGATTGCCTGCGGAGGGAAATCCTATCCGTCTACAGGTTCCGCAGGAGACGGATATCATCTGGCAGAATCCCTGGGGCATACAATTGTATCACCCGTTCCGGCGTTGACTCCGGTCTTCCTTCAGGATAATCCTTTTGTCAGTTGTTCGGGTATCTCCTTTTGCTCCACTGTGCAGGTGTTCCGGGAGAAGAAAAAGAAAGGAGAGTTTGAAGGAGACCTTCTGCTGACCCACAAAGGATTGTCCGGGCCGGTAATTCTGAATAACAGCAGGGATATTTGTCCGGGAGACAGTCTGAAGATCCGGATTATAGACAGGCAGAACCGGATGGATTTTCAGGAGGAACTGCTGCAAAGTGCAGCTGCATCCGGGAAAAAATCCTTAAGACGTTATCTGAATGCTTCTGGTATACCGGAGCGGCTTGTTGATGTCCTGCTGAAAAGCTGCGGTATCCGGGAGGACACGGTTCTGTCTCAATTGAGTCGCAAGGGGCGGATGCAACTGCTGGATTGCCTTTACAGTTTTCCTGTTAAGGTTCAGGGGATGGGCGGATTCAGCATTGCCATGGTGACCGCCGGGGGGGTCTCTCTGGATGAAGTCGCTCCCAAAAGCATGGAGTCAAAAACTGTGAGAGGTCTTTTTTTTGCAGGAGAGGTCCTGGATGCGGATGGCGATACGGGGGGATACAATCTGCAGTTCGCCTTCTCTTCCGGAAAACTGGCTGCGGATAATATTGTGAAAAGCTGGAAGAAGAAGTGAGAAGGCGTTTACGACTGCACCCCTCCTGAGGAGGGGTTGGGGGAGGTCTACTCTCTTCCTCCCAGGAACTGTGACGCCTCGCCTACTTCCAGGAAGTTTGTTACATAGGCATGTTTGGGTGACGAACCCACCATCATGACCAGATCGGTATCTCTGATAACATCTGCATCCAGAAGGGTTTTAATGGATTCGCTTACCATCTCATCAAGGGTTTCCTGACTCTTCAGAATATAGGCATCCACACCGAAGCTCAGGGACAGCTGACGGACAACCGTCGGATCGGGAGACAGGGCCATTACGGGAATTTTGCCTCTGAAGGCCGAGAGCAGTCTGGCTGACCGGCCGGTATCGGTCTGAATTATAATGGCCTGGGTCTTAAGGATCTTTGCTGTGTTGACAGCCGATTTGATCAGCTGAAAACGGACCGGATGCATCTCTACAAGCTTGCTCTCCTTCAGGTTGGGTTTCATCTGATCTTCCATTTTCCGGGCAATGGCAGCCATGGTCTGAACCGATTCCAGTGGGTAGTCCCCGTAGGCTGTCTCTCCCGAAAGCATGACCGCATCGGTCCCGTCCATTACCGCATTGGCCACATCGCTGACCTCCGCTCTGGTCGGTCTGGGGTTCTTAATCATACTGTGCAGCATCTGAGTGGCTGTAATAACAACTTTCCGTCTCTTCACACACTTGCGGATCATCTTTTTCTGGGCAATGGGTACATCCTCGGCAGGCAGTTCTATTCCAAGGTCCCCTCTGGCAACCATTACGCCGTGGCAGTGATCCAGGATTTCATCCAGGTTGTTGATCCCCTCATTGTTTTCAATTTTCGCTATGATTTTAATCGGGCTGTTATATTTGTCCAGAATCTTCTGAACCGCTATAACATCTTCCTTGTTCCGGACAAAGGAGTGGGCAATAAAATCCAGCCCCTTCTTTGCGGCAAAGTGTATAAACTCTTCATCTTTCTCTGTCAGAGGCGGGAGGGGTATGGGAATCCGGGGAACGTTGACACTTTTCTTATTGGCAATTTTCCCGTCGTTATTAACAATGCAGCGCAGTGAATCATCCTTACGGTCGATGATAACCATGGAGAGTTCTCCGTCGTCAATGAGAACTTCCGTTCCCCTTTTCATTTCTGAACAGAAACGGTTATAGCTGACCGAAAAATGTTTCCCTTTACAGTCGCTGCCTGGAGGAACAATAAAAACTTCCTCTCCCTCTTTGACCGGGAGGGGTTCTTCAATATTGATCGTTCTGATTTCAGGTCCTTTCGTATCGATTAAAATGGCGGCTTTTTCGGAGACTTCTCTTATTCTCTCAATTATCAGAGAGGATTCATCCGGTGTCTGATGCGCCGTGTTCAGACGGAATGTCCCGGCTCCGGCATTGAATAAGTTTCGGATGAATTCGGTATCATTGTGCACTCCGATTGTTGCGACAATTTTGGTTCTCGGTTTTTTCAAACTAATTTCCTTTATCTGCCGTCCCTCTGACGGTAAAATTTTTCCCACAGGATAGATAATTTCTGCAGGAATGGATAGGTAGAAATCCTATATATCCTAAAATCCATTCTCTTACAGCTTTTAATTATAGGACCCTATCCCGCAGAGTTCCTCAATAATAGTATATTTTCTGATTAAATCATATTTTCAGCTCTTCCGCTGAAATTGTAAGAGCGCAGACAAGGGTTAAGGGCTAGAAAGTACAGCTGTTCAATTCTTTTTTAAGATGCCGCCAGACCGGCAGATGCCGGTCCATCAGCTTTCTGAAACGAGGCCCGTGATTTCCTTCCAGAAGGTGAACCATCTCGTGTACAACCACATATTCCAGGCAGGAGTCGGATACCATGGCCAGATCCAGATTCAGCCAAATCCTTTTTTTTAAGGTGTGGCAGCTTCCCCATCTGGTTTTCATTTTTCTGATATTCCAGAAGGAGGGCGATTCTCCGATTTCTCCGGACCAGCGGCAGATAAGAGGAGCCGTTCTGGTCTTCAGGTCCTGCCGCATCCACTCCTTCAGCAGGGCTTCTCTTTTTGAGGAATCGTACTCCTTTTGGACGGGCAGGAAGATTGTATCACCGCTAATATAAACAGATTTACTGTTGCTGCTGGTTTCCAGTTGCAGGGTATAAGTGTTTCCTCTGAACTTTATTTCCTCACCCGAAACATAAAATCGGGGGATTTCAGGTCTTCGGGTTCTGATCCGTTCCGCATGTTTTCGGATCCACTCCAGTCTGGATAGGACAAAACGCCGGACTTCCTGTTCGTTCAAATAGTTAGGAGCCGAAATTCTGACCTCTCCCGCAGGGGGCCGGACAGTCAGGCGAAGGTTTTTGATTTCTTTGAATGTTACCTGAATAGGGAACTCTCCGACTTGCAGGGTGATGATCCTGTTCCGTTTTTTTTTCATTTATGCAGATTGTACTAGAGACGGCATTCTCTGTTCAATCTGTCATTTAGCATGACTCCCAGCTTTTCAATCGCTTTCCGTGTCCCCTCTTCAACAGGAGATGCTATGCTGATGCGCAGGCAGTTGGTATACCTTCCGTTTACTCCGAAAGCGGATCCCGGTACGAAGCTGATGCCTTCCTTCAATGCCTGTTCAAACAGGTTGAGACAATCCAGTTCATAAGGAAGCTCAACCCACAGGTATAACCCCCCTTTCGGTTTGCTGACGGCTGTCCCCCGTGGAAAGTGCTGGATGACAAGCTGTTTTATTTCACGAGTCTGTCTCTCGAGGGCTTTCTGCAGTTTATAAATATTCGCTGTATACCGCGGGCTTTGCAGGTACTCTGCAACGGTTGCCTGTATAACCGGGTTTCCTCCCAGAGTCAGGCCCATCTTCAGTTTCCGGCAGACTTCATGCTTTTGTCCTCCCGCCAGCCACCCTACCCGGAAACCCGGGGAGAGGGTCTTTGAAAAGGATGAGCAGTAAATAACCTGTCCCGCTGTATCGAAACTTTTAATCGGCCTTTCTTCGCTGTGATCAAAGGAGCACTGATTATATATATCATCTTCAATAATGGTCATATTGTATTTTTCTGCCAGACCGATTACATCCCGTCTGTTTTTTTCCGGCATTACAAATCCGAGGGGATTCTGGTATAAGGCTGTCAGGATAACCGCCTTCACCTCCTCTCGTGAAAGGACCGCCTCCAGTTGGTTCAGATCCATTCCCTCTTCCGGTGAGGTTGGCATGGGTATAATCCTGCGTTTTAACTGATTCAGGATCTGTATGATACCCATGAAAACGGGGCTTTCTGCAACAATAATATCTCCCGGAGAGGAGCAGCTCTGTACAGCCAGAGAGAGGGCTTCCGTACAGCCGTTGGTAATCAGGATATCGTCGGAGCTGACAGCAATCCCCCTCTGGAGCATGATTTTTCCGATTTCCCGCCTGAGTACCGGCAGGCCGGACTCCCCGGCATATTCTCCCAGCAGATTGTTTTCCTCTTTTAATATCCGGAAAAGATACTGCTTCAGATTTTTCAGGGGCAGAAGGCTTTCATGAGGCAGTCCGGCTCCCAGGGGGACAATTGTTCTGTCGTTTCCTGCTTCGATTATCCGTCCGATCATACTCAGAGGCCTGGCTTCTTCCGATGTGAGCAGATGTTTCTCCCTGTAGGGAGCGGGGCTGGGACTTGAGCCCGGAAGAGAGGCAAAGTAACCGGATTTCTCTACAGCAACGGTCATCCCGTTTCTCTCCAGCAGTTCATATGCCTGTATAACAACAGAAATAGCACAGTCGTACCGTCGGCTCATCTTTCTGAGAGATGGAAGTTTTTCCCCGGGGAGTATTGTCCCTTCCTTGATTCCCGCGGCAATATGCCCGGCAATTTCTTCATAACGGTGGATTGTTTTTGCCATAGAGTCCATAAACACAGAATAAAACTGTTATGGTTGAAAAGTCAAGAAACTGTATCTGTTGTGGTTAGGGTGCCTTTTGTTAGGATGGAAGCAGATTTAAACAATTGGAGGAATCCAGTGAATAGTATTTTAATACCTGTTCTCCTTTTTGCCGTGACAATGACCATTACTCCGGGACCCAATAATATGCTTCTGACCGCTTCGGGTGCCCGATTCGGGTATAAAAAGACTCTACCTTTTCTGGTGGGTATCGTATTGGGTCTTCAAACGCAGCTGCTCCTGTGTGCTCTTGGCCTGGGGGTGCTTTTCCGTTCCTATCCCCAGGTCCAGATCTTTTTGAAATGGGCAGGCAGCGGCTATATTCTGTATCTCGGGTATAAAATAGCCTTTTCGGAAGGAAGCGGTTCAAAGAGCAATACCCAAAGTAAACCCATGACACTCCTGCAGGGCGCCCTGTTTCAGTATCTCAATCCTAAAGCGTATATTATGTCTCTTACGGCTATGTCCGTTTACCCCTTGCAGGGGGAGAAGTATATCCTTTCATCCGTTTTTATACTGTTTTGTTTTCTGATGATTACTCCGTTCTGTATCTCCCTCTGGGCCGGTTTCGGGACAATTTTGAGGAAGGTCCTGAAAAGCGGACGGCAGGGGCGTCTGGTGAATCTGTCACTGGGTCTGATAACAGCGGCCTCGGTCGTATTCATTCTGATTTAAACAGTTCTAATATATTTCAGATTGTTTGATTGACAGGAGTTATATCTTTACCTATCATTTGATTTTCTTTCGGGGGAATTCTCAATCCCGGAGCCTTCGACAGTAAATATGAAAACATAGGAAGATCAGATGAAAAAACTAATACTACCATGTCTGACACTGATAATCATCTTTGGCCTGAACGCCGGCGAGTATATTATTGGTTCAACCAATGACTATTATAGATACCTGGACCTGACAGGAGTTTCCAAGTCTCCTTCTCTGGGCTTTCACAGCTATTCGGAAAATGAACGCAATCTGCCGGAAAGCGGGCGGCCCTGGTCAGAGCTGAAAGAAAAGGACCCTATTTTAAGTATTAATGATTTCAGTCTGATGGCTGCGGATACCAGGGTCTTCTCTTCCTGGAACAGTACTTTTGCGCGTACCATGCTGAGCGACGGTGCTCTCTGGCAGGGAAAAGGGTTGAATACTAGTATTGTAACCGGGATCGAAATTGAAAATTCATGGTTGCGAGTAGCTTTCTTACCGGAATTTGTCTACTCACAGAACCGGAGTTTCGATATTGTAGAATCTGCTACAACTAATGAATACGGCTATTTCTATGGAGGCGTGGATGCTCCCCAGATTATGGGGAAGGAAGCCTCCTGTGATTTTTCCTGGGGACAGAGTGAGATCCGGGCGGATTACGGTCCCCTGACCCTGGCCCTCTCTGCGGAGAATATGGTGTGGGGCCCGGCTATTTATAATCCCCTTATTATGAGTGCCAATGGAGAAGGCTTTCTTCATTTGGATTTCGGATTGAGAAAGACAGAAACCCGGATGGGAGATGTGGAAGCCCGGGTGGTATACGGGCGACTGGAGGAGTCGGATTTTTTTAACGAAGACGACGATGATGATTATACTCTCTTCAGCGGTTATACCCTATCCTGGTCCCCCTTCTGGGCTCCCTATTTTACGATGGGGCTGAACAGGAGCCTTATTATCAACTGGGAGCAGATTAATAACTCGGCTCTTTTAAAACTGTACAATCCCTTTATCTCTTCCAATGAATATGCCTTTGATGAAACGGATCAGAGGGTTTCCTTCTGGCTGGACTGGAAGATCGTTCAGTCGGGAACCGCTTTCTACCTGGAACTTTTCAAGGAAGACCACAACAGGCAATTCACTTCCTTTCTTATGTATCCGGAGCATACCCTGGGTTTTACCTTCGGGGGGGAACAGGTTCTTCCGGTGGATAAGAACCGGGGGGTCCAGTTTAATGCGGAAGTTACCTGGCTGCAGGTAAGCCGTACCTATGACTTGAAAGATCGCAGCGGCGGAACCTATTACATCCACGGGGTTGTCTATCACGGTTATACCAACAGAGGCCAGTGGCTGGGATCCCCCACGGGTCCCGGAGCGGATGCGCAGAATGTTTCCCTGTCCTGGTACGATACCTGGGGCATGGTAAAACTGTATGGAAGCAGAACCAATAAAAACAAGGACTATGTCTATCAGCACGATCTGGTTACCTACAATCAGGATGTAGAGATGACAGGCGGGATCGATTGCCTGTATATTATTAATGATAATTTTACCGTAGATGGCGGTATCGCCTATACCTACAACTTTAACAGAAACTACGAATACAAGAACAATGCGGATAATTTTTACCTGTCCGCCGGAATGACATACAGATATTAGGAAGAAACAATGAAAAAGAAACTGCTGCAGTTTTGCCTGCTTTTTATGACAATAACAACACTATCGGCACTGGACCAGTTATCCGTGTCTCTTACCGATCCGGTCTACCATCTGATAGAGCAGGGACGAATCCGGAAGCTCTTCCCTTCTCCCGCTTATGTAAAGCCCTACTCCTACAATCAGGTAAAGGACCTGCTGAACAGCATGCTTGTAAGCGGAGGGTTGAACTCTCAGGAGAAAGTCCTGGTAAAAGAGCATCTGCTCAGGCTTGACCCCCGTAAAGATGAACCGCTTCTGAAGACAGGTCGGCTTGCTCTGTCCGGTAGTGAAAGATCGGAAGTACAGATCGGGGCATCCTTTGCAACCTCTTTTAATGCATCTACCGATGATCCGGATAATTACGATCAGAGAAACCTGCTGACATTTATACTGGAGGGCGGGCTGACACAGGACTTTTCATACAGAATGAACGCCGGGGGCCGTTATGATAAACTGAGTTCAACCGCCTGGGCTCCCTATGAATTCAGCTGTCCCGGAGAAGGGTTTTATATCAGTTATAATGAGGATTCCCCCATTGGTTATTCCAATGGAGAGAACAGCGATCACTCCTCCAGTTATTATACAACCCCCGAAATGGCGGCCTCTCTTATTGATGATCACATTTTTCTCCGCTGGGGTATGATCGAAAGGGACTGGGGTATGGGAGAAGGCAATATCCATCTTTCGGATACGGCCCGTTCCTTTGACGCCCTGGAAGGAACTCTGACCCTCTCTCCCATGTTCAATCTGTCCTTTTTAACAGGGACCCTGACAGACTGGGAAGAGGATGATGAGTTTCAGAATATGTTTTCAACAAAGAGGATGGAGTTTCACCTCCCCTGGGGGCTTGAGCTTGCCGTCGCAGAGAGCGTTGTATGGGTAAAGCGGTTTGAAATGGGCTACCTTAACCCATTTATGATTACAACCATTTATCAGAATACACTGGGTAATTACGATAATATGTATATGGGGCTGGATTTCGCCTGGAATTTTATGGAGGGGTATCAGGTTTACGGCAGTTATACCGCCGATGAAATGCGAAACTATGAACCTGAAAAGTGGTTCAGGGAGGTTCGGAATATTTTCGCTCTCCAGGGGGGATTCAGGGGAAGCATCCCTGTTCTGCCCTTTACCTCCGTGAATGTTCAGTACACTCGTCTGGAGCCTTTTTTCTACACCCATTATCCTCAGAAGTACCCCTCCTACAGTGATGACGATGACGATATCGAAACACGTATGCTGACCTACTACTCCAACAAGGGGGAGAATCTGGGATATAAACTGGCACCGGACAGTGATGAGCTGCTTCTGAAAGTCACATCCTCAGCCATCAGCAATCTCTTTCTGGAATTTTCCTGGAGTTATATTACCCATAGTGATCAGTACGGCACTTCCATTACCGATTCCATCGACTACGATCTTTACGAAGAGGGCGGATACGAACAGAAGAACAGGTCGGAATATCTGATTGAGAAAGTCCACACCCTGGCATTGGACAGCAGGTGGACTCTGGATAATTTCCCCGTAACCCTGACAGGCGGTTATGCTCTGGTTACCGGTAGAGTCCGGGAGAGTTCATCAGAAGGCTGGGATAACTACTTTAACAATATATTCAGCATAGGCGCTGAGTTCTATTACTAGGAAATCAATCAGGGTTATAGCGGAATGAAAAAAATAATTAAAGTCGGCCTCTATCTTTTTGTTGCCAGTTTTTCATCAAATCTTTTTGCAGAGCTGGGGATGGAGTTTTCTCCTTTTCTGACCTTGAACGACATGACGGACAAGTCACAGAAACGCCCTGAACTGACTCAGCTTTATGACTGGTACGAGCAGCCGTCCCTGTTCAAATTGTATCTGGATCTGGAAGAGGGCAATCTGCACGCCTACACCCATATGGATCTTCATACGGATCTTATGGCGGATATACATCACCAGACCTGGTCCAATCTTCCCTATATGGGATCGGATGGATTCTATGCGGATCCTAATATCCCGGATGTCGGTTATGTCGAGTGGGAAAGCGATTCTGCTTTCCTTTCGGGAGGCCGGCGTAAACTGCATATCGGACCGGGGGACTACGCTCTCGGTTTGGCGGGCAGTTCTCCCTACTTTGATCATGTTCTTTTTCAGAAGACCTTCCCCGGGGAGAAGTCCCATTGGCAGTACTCCTTTACTGCAATTACGGCAGACCGGAAGGCAATGGAGAAACTGGCAGATACGGAGTATAAAACCCTTTTTACCCACCGTCTCTCCTGGCAGACGGAAAAGCTGATACTGGCGGTTACGGAGTATAACCTGATTTACGAACAGGTTCCGACCATTCAGGATGCGGGGTTTATCGTGTTTTATCACGGTATGTATCAGGATTATCAGAATGTAATGGATGAAATCTCTTTCGAATACCTTCCCAGAGAGGATTTCAGGGTTTTCGGATCCCTTGTCAGCGATGACTATCAGATGTCCATTGAGTCTGAAGACAGCAAACCCGGTGCCATGGGGGTTACCGGAGGGCTTTCCTGGAAGGTTTTTGATGCGGCTCCTCTGGAGAATCCCTTTCAGGATAGTACAACCCATATGTGGCAGACGGACCGGCTGGCGGATTTTGCCGGGGGACTTGTTCTTTCTGCCGAGTATATGTGGGCCAGCAAATATCTTTACAACAGGGAAGTGGAATCGGGTAAATTCACCAATCCCATGTATTACTCCTGGGAGTATGAGAGAGAAACAGTTAATACATTTTACGGTGCCCTGTACGGTCCCGATACTATAACAGGAAAACTCACAGCCCAGTGGAACAGCGATCCCTGGAGGGTGAAGGTTTCGGGAGAACTGCTGGCCGCCGGTGCCGAAGGGATCGATATCAACTATGCGCCTCCCTATGAAAACTGGGTAACCATGAAAGACCCTGTTTCCTATACCTTTATGTTTGACGTGGAAGCGGAATGGGCCCTGTCTGAGGATGTTCGTCTTTTTGCCGCGTCCGGACTGGATTTCGGTGAAGATGATATCAACTACACTCTGGAGCTGGGTTACAGACGAGTCCTTTTTTAATTCCGGACCGGGAGCCTTTTACGAATTATCTTTGCGATCATGGGTACAAAAACACTTTCTTTTACCAGTATCAGGAAGAGGGCATATACCAAAGCTCCTGCCGCTGAAGAAATCAATAAAACCGGCAGTGCAGATAGATCTGAGAGAAAAGTCGTTTTCAGGAAATAAACAAATACACTCATAATGAAACTTGCCAGTATATAGATAAAGATCGGTTTGATCTTTAATTCTACTCTCTTGAGATACTGCCATCCCCAGATTAATTCCACAGCAAAAATGAAAAGTTCTGCTGCAACGGAAGCCGCCGCTGCACCATTCTGCTGAAACCGGGGTATAAGAAAAGCATTCAGAAGGATATTTAAAAGCAGAGAGGCAAAAATAGTTGATAAAACTATTCGGTCCTTATTCATTGAAATAAGAAGCTGTTTTCCTATAAAACTGGACAGGGGAAGGATTACCATTATAGGAAGCAGGACCCGCATGGTCATAACGGCAGAAAGGTACTTTTCGCCTCCAAATACCATAATAATTTCATAGGACAGCAGGTACAGACCAATCATGGCGGGAAAGGGCAGAAAAAATATAACCTGCAGAGATTTCTGGGCAATCGGTTTCAATTTGTCCCACTTTCCCCGGTAAACCAGGTTGGTAAAGCGGGGAATCAGTACGGCTGTAAAGGAAATAAATACAGTTTTGATGATATTAATCAGTTTATTGGCTGTTACATAAAAACCAACGGACGTATGGCCGCTCATAAAACCCAGCATAATCTTGTCAACATTATGATAGAGTTTGGTGGAGAAATAGAGAAGAAAGAAGTAGGATGCTTTGGCAAAATGTTCAGAGGGGTTAAGCTCTTTCAATGGGACTTTGACAATCAGTTTCTTTAAATTCCAGTAGTTGAGCATCCTTGAAATCATCAGTGTTATTACGGAAACGGAGCCGTATAGAATATAGTCATCCGGAGTTTTAATGAAGGTGAAAATGAGGATAATTCCGACAACTTTGGCTGTCAGTTTACGGAAGGCCATGAACTTATATTCTTCCATGCCTTTGAAAAACCATTCAAAACCGAAAATCTTTAATATAATTCTGGTTCCCATAATCATGTAGAGGACTATTTCACGGTTGAATTCTTCCACATAAAACAGGGAAAGGAGAAATATCGCATACACAGCAACAGTCGCCACTATTTCAATAGAAAGAAGCTCCCGGAATACGCGGCTTCTTTTTTCCATATCATCCCTGACCTGGGCGATTCGCCGGACCCCGTAGAAGGGAATACCGAGGCTGGCAAAATAGGTGAAAACGGTGATGATGGAGGCAGCAAACTGAACTTTTCCAAGGTTGTCTGGCATCAGAACTCGGGTTACATAGGGGAAGGTGATAAAGGGTGCTGCAATATCTAAAAATTCCTTCATGCTGTTAAAGAACGCATTGGATTTAATGGATCGTTTTTTCATAGAAATACAAGCTATTTCAGGGGCGATTTATTGTCAATACATTCAGTCTCATGTATTCTTCAAATATTATGAAACGAGTCATTACATACGGAACCTACGACCTCCTTCACTGGGGACACGTCAATCTGTTGAAACGGGCAAAAGAATTGGGAGATTACCTGATCGTTGCCTTGTCTGTGGATGAATTCAACAGAATCAAGCATAAGGAATCCTATCACTCCTATGAAGAGAGAAAGATGGTTCTGGAATCGATCCGCTATGTGGATCTTGTCATTCCCGAAACCTGCTGGGAGCAGAAAGTCGAGGATGTTAAAAAATATAATGTGGACGTCTTTGTTATAGGAGAGGACTGGAAGGGGGAGTTTGACTTCCTGAAAGATCACTGTGAAGTTGTTTATCTCCCACGGACAGAAGGAATCTCTTCCTCAAAAATAAAAAATGATCTTAAAAAATGAAAAAGGAACAGCATCTTGAAAGGTAACTCCAAACAGTCCGGTTATAACAAGCAGAGGTTCCTGCTGATTCTGAAGGGACTTCTTCCCTCCTTTCTGACTCTTTTTACAAAGCGGGATAAGAGGCATATTGTCTTCTGTTCCTCCTATACGACCAAATTCCAGTTTAACTCCCGCTATCTCTTTCTATATTTTCTGGAACATTATCCGGACTGGAAAGTTGAATTCGTTATTAATGACGAAGAGCAGAGGCAGAAACTTATTTCTGAGATAGGACCCTATTTCATTGAAACGAACACTGTCAAAGGTAAGATGCATGCCCTCAACGCGGCTGTCTGGGTTCCGGCCACCCTGGAAACGCCCGTTTCGGGTTTTTTCCTTTCTTTCAGGAGACTGGTTTATCATGTAGGGCACGGTGTTCCATTCAAGTGTTTCGGTGGAAATGAAAAGGAATTAAGCCTTGTAAAAAGGGTGTATATCAATTTGATCAGAACGAACTTTTCAAAGATGGTGGCAAATAATGAGGACTATGTTCCTGTTATGGCTGGATATATAAACAGTTCCCAAAGCAAGATTGTTATAAACGGTCTGCCCCGGAATGACATGATGTATGTAAAACAGGATATTTCCGTTCTTCGGGAGGTCCTGCCCGAAATGCCCCCCTGTAAAAAAGCTATCCTCTATGCTCCCACCTGGCGTCCCTATGCGGAGCTGGAACTCTTTCCTTTTGCGGATCTGGATATTGATGAGCTGGACAGGTTTCTGGAAGAAAAAGAGTATGTCATTTTTATGCGGCCCCATCCATCCTACCCGGGAATCATGCCCGAGGGAATAGAGAAAATTAAACGGATCATTATGCTTGACGCCACTCTTGTTCCCGAGATTATGGAAGTGGTTACAGCCTTTGATCTGCTTGTGACAGATTATTCCAGTCTTTTTATTGACTGGCTGATTACAGGAAAGCCCATGGCGTTTATTCCCTATGATCTGGATCTTTACGATACGAAAATCGGCTTCTCCGTTCCATTTGATCAGCATACACCGGGCCCCCGGATCAGCAGCAGCAAAGAGTTTATGAGGGAGACAGAGAGACTTCTCGAAGATGAAACATATTACCGGGATGAACGAAATCGGGAGAATGACTATTTTAATCCGATCAGAACTGATAACTGTCGCAGAAATGCGGAAATGATTGAAGAACTGCTGACGGATTATTGACCCCTCAGCAATGCTCGGGTTTCAGAGGGTGTCCCGCTGAAACCCTCATCCCTTAACCCCCTGGTTATAACCTGCGGTTGTTGACCGGGATGCAGCCTGCCTCTCCCCGCGGGAGGGGAGGTATATTTTAAAGAACCTTCTGAATCTCGTCCCAGATTCTTTTGGAAGAGTTTCCGTCCACAATATCGTAGAACTTTTTAAGGACTTCGGTCCGTTCTTCCCTGTAGTCGTCCAGGTTATCCACAAGCTGTCTTTTGATCTCGTCGGTCAGTTCTTTGGTGCTGAAACACTTCCTGCCGGGGGTAACCGTTTCGTAGTCGAACTGGAGGGGCCTCTCCGTATTGACGTAGTGGTCATAATCAAAGGGGAAGAACACGACCGGTTTATCCTGAAGGATATAATCCACAAAGATGGAAGAGTAATCCGTGATCATCAGATCGATATGGGCGAATAGGGGATAGACATCGCGGCCTTTGTGGTATTCGATGATATGATCGGCGCCGCTGATATCATACATATGTTCCTTTCGGGTTTTCTGGTGATATTTAAAAATAAAGATCATCTTGTTTTCACGGGCGAATTCATTCAGGGCTGCGACATCCAGAGTATCCTTAACCGCATCATATTCCGCCGAAAGGTGTCTGTGAGTGGGCGAATATATGACCAGTTTATACCCCTCTTTTTTATAGGCGACGGCTTTTTCGTAGGTTTTTACATCGGCCCCGGAAAGGTAAGGGCTCATATCCTCTACAAAAAGGACATCGTTTCGGGGTTGTCCGTTTATCAGTATCTTTCCGTAGTTAAAGCCGTGGCCCCGGGTTTTTACCTGGAGTTCCGAATTCATGGAGAGGATGTCATAGTAGGGGTGCTGGCCGATCATATCGGACAGTTTCCTGATAAAACTGTTCTGCTTCTGTATCCGGGGTTTCAGCATCCCGACCGTCTTCATTCCGCTGCCATGCCATAGCTGGAACTTGGCGGCTTTATACAGCATCTGGTACCGCAGCTTTCTGGTCCACTCGTTCCCGTCAACAACGACAGCTTTTGTCTGAAGGAGTTTGACGATTGTGGACGGATTGTAGAAATACAGTACAGGAAGATTGTTCTTTTTCAGCTCATTCCTGATTTTTCGACTCTCAGTCAGAAAATAGATTTTACAGTCGTCCATTTTCTTGGAATTGAGATAGAGGTAGAGGTATTTCAGGTTCCCTTCAAAGGTATTTCCGAAACGGGTAATGAAGACAACTGTATCTTTCTTGGGAAGCATTTTAGAGAGAGGCAGGAAAATCCCGTTTCCGATAGTCAGTTTGATAAATGTACCGATGGCTTTTTTGGTCAACATTATGTATTTGCGCATTATAAAATCTCCGGGTATTAAAATTGAGTGTGCTGTACTTTGTCTTTGATCATATTCTGCAAAGCAGTCAGTTCATAATGGATGTCTATTTCAACCCATTCGGAGTTTGCCACTTCGATAGGCTTAACTTCAATACCCTTATCGGCCAGATCATTTAAAAAGCTGTGCCAGGTCTTGTTGTACTGAAGGAAATCCTCGGTTCTTGAAATGGCCTCCAGGGTATTCCTGAAACTCTTTCTGACGGATTCTCCCTTAACAATAGTCAGGCCGGCCGAAATATGATCGGCATTTTCTATATTTTTACCGGCTTTTATGACATGATTCTTATCATCAAGCAGTACTTTCACATCATCATCGCCTTTATCGTCGTGGCGGGAACAGAGCAGGAATATTCCCTCCTCGTCTGATTCAAGGATTTCCTGAAGCCGGTCATAGATCGCCGAGCTGAATATGGTATCCCCGTTCATAAACATGAAATCCGTATCGGCCATTTTATTCAGAACAACCCACAGGGTAACAAGAGGTCCGGAAACCCCATAGAAGGGGTTATAGACAACATCCAGGTGATTCTTATGCTCCGAGGATTCGATAAACTCATCTATTTTCCCTACGCAGTGACCGCCCCCTATTACAATATCACCCAGAACGGAGCGTTCAAGCAGGCTGTTACACTGGCGGGACAGAAGGGTTGTACCGTCTCCCAGGCTTACCAGTATCTTCGGTCTGTCCTTGGTCAGAGGAAGTAACCGTTCGCCTTTTCCGGCGGAGAGTATAATAGTTTTCATATTATTCGCTTTCCTTTATTCTTCTTTCGTAATCGGCTGTATTGAAGTGGGGATTCCTTTTAAAGGAATTCATTTTAAAGTGGTCTACAGCATAACTGCCGCCGTCGTCCTCGTACCATACCCAGCCCTTATTCGGTTCACGCCATTTTTCACCATATTTAAGAGCGATATATTTTTCAGGATCTTCGGGCATCATTGTCTTCAGTCCGTATACGTCCCGGCTTTCCAGATTCAGAAAGTACTTTTCATCCACTCTGAATACGACCCGTCTTGTTTTAAGGGCTTCCCTTAGGTGAAGGAGAAACTGAAAAAACAGCTTGTTCAGCAGGTAAACGGGAAAGAGCAGGTATTTCGTTGCCGGTTTTCTTATCAACCTTTTATGAAGGTTGGTGGACTTCTTCATTTTCCTGAGATAGTTCTTGTTCCGCTTGATCAGTTTCTCGTCTTTGGACAGAAAAGACCAGAACTCGGAATAAGCATAGCCCTGCTCCCTGTGATAGAGGCGGATATTGACGGGGATACTCTTTTTACTGCCTATGTAATAGCGCATCTTTGTCACATAGGGAAGGTAGGTAATACGGACCCCTTTGTCCTGAAGGATCTTATGAATTTTCCTTTTGTTGGCGATATAATCCTCCTTCCAGATGCCGAGGTCCACGTCATGGTCCCAGGGGAGGAACCGGTTCTCTCTGACAACTCCCAGGAGGGAGCCCTGATCAAGCCAGTAGGGTACGGAAATTCCATTTAGAAGCTCTATGACAAATTTATATAAATCCAGGTGTTCATCAGTAATTATTTCTTCTTTCATATATATAGTCCTGTTTATTGTAATAAAGTGAGGAAGTTAACCAGATTAAAGATAATATATTATCATAATTCAAGTGAAGCGGAATATCCGGATTTACCTAATATTTCTTATATCGTTCAGGATTGCGGGAAAACAGTTATATTCCACGAATTAAATTGTTATACTCAATGGCATGATGATTTTTGAGATATGGCGGGAAGCCAAACAGGTGGACAGGCAGATTTCCTTTCTGCATAAACTGATTTCGGTCTGGTTGAAGAAAACCCAGAAGCCTCTTGAAGGACGGGTACTGAAAAAAACCTTGAAACTGACCGACCGGGTTATAGATTTTTTTGACAAAAAAAAGGTGGATTACTGGCTGGAAAGCGGAACGCTTCTGGGTGTAATAAGAGAAAACAGACTGCTCCCCTGGGATCATGATGTGGACATTACCATCAGGATGGAAGACCTTCCCAAAATCGAGAAAGAGCTGAGGTCCTTCCGCTTTAAATACGGTTACAGGGTAGAGTATGTCAGAAACCGGGCGGATGCCTTTCCCCTTAAAAAAGGGGATCTCCGCTTGATCAAGGTTCAGAGCCGCAAGTACGGGATTCTCCCCCTGCCGGGACTGGCTCAGCTGGATATTTTCGTCAAGGTACGGCATCAGGAGAAAATGTACTGGGCCATCCGTAATCGTGCCCTGAAATCCGCCCCGGCTCACTTTACGGATAATCTGGGAGAAGTCGAGTTTAATAACAGAACCTACAGGGTGCCTTCCGACAGCAGGGGCTATCTGGCCTACCGTTTCGGGGATGACTGGGAAACGCCGAAGAAGGATTATGATAATATCCGGGATGACAAGGCGGTGGAGCAGATGCTGGATCCTCTGTATTGAAGTATTATTCCCCCTTTCCGGATACCCGAGCGAAGTCGAGGGTGGAGGGGGATAAACCCGAATGTACGACTGGTGTTAACTGGTTGTTTTCTTCGGGAACGTGGGACTTCTCTCCGGTCATGGGCGTCCTGCCCATTCCCTGCGAGCCGACCCCGGTTGCACGGGCGAGCAGTAAACAAAGTTTACGACCAGCCTACAATCCTAACTCCGCATCCTGCGGAGTTGCGCTCCATGTATTCGCGCCGGATTTCCGTTTCAACTCCCATCACCAAAAAAAAGAAGAGACCCGAATAGGATCTCTTCTTTTTTTTTACCGGCGATGGGACTTGAACCCATACGGCCGTGAAGCCAGTAGATTTTGAGTCTACCGTGTATACCAATTTCACCACGCCGGCAAATACTTCCAGAAAGATAGCCCAATGATTTTGACTTGTCAAGCCGATGATTATTTTGTAAACCTTTTAGAGGAGGATTAGGCTATGTTTCTTGCAGGTTCTGTGCTGTTCTGGGTGTTTTTTAGCATTACCATGGTGGTTTTGTTTTTTCCGGCTCTGCTTATCTGGCTGATTACTCTGCCGTTTGACAGGAATAAAAGAATCCTGCATCAGTACTCCTGTTTCTGGGGATCCCTCTACACCTGGTTCAACCCTTTTCTGAAGGTGACGATTGAAGGGAAGGAGAAACTTGAAAAAGGGCGGTCCTATGTGTACTGCGCCAATCACCAGTCCATGATGGATATAGTCATCCTCTACCGCCTGTTTCTGCATTTTAAATGGGTTTCAAAGAAGGAGATTTTCAAGGTTCCCTTCCTGGGATGGAATATGTACCTGAATAACTACCTCTATCTGGACCGGTCCAGTCCCTCCAGTCAGATCCGTATGATGAAGGACGGAGAAAAATTCCTGAATACCGGAAGCTCCCTAATGATCTTTCCCGAAGGGACACGGTCCATGGACGGGAAAGTGGGGAAATTCCGGGATGGCGCTTTTGTCCTGTCCCGGAAAACCGGAGCCCCGGTTGTTCCTGTGGTAATTAAAGGGTCCCGGGATGTTTTTTCGGATGGAACCATTTTCTACCGGCGGTTCTACCCCATGACCATTCAGCTGCTGGATCCTGTCCCTTCCGATACAGCAGAAAATCCCAAGGCCCTGGGGCGGCTGGTTCGCAGCCGAATCTGTGAGGAACTCGGTCAGAGCGGTGAGTAGAAAAATCCTGCACCTGTTACTGGGGGCAGGCAGTCTTCTGTTTCTCCTTTCCTGTGCCACCACTTCTCTGGAAATCCCGGGAGATACCCTTCTGTCTCCTCCCCTTGAGAATCCTGACTGGAAGCTTACACCCGTCCCGGGGGTACAAATAATAACCTATAACGGGGGCGGTATCCCCGTACAGCTTTATGCCCTGTCTTTTAACCGAAGCCAGGCTGATTTCGATATTATCCTGACAGATCCGGATACATCCGGGAAAGGGGAAACCAGAAGCGCCCGGGTCTCCCGTTTTGCTGAGGAGCAGAGCGTACTGGCCGCGATGAACGGGGCTCCCTATGCTCCGGTAGATATTCTGAACAGGCAGAACAGACCCTGTGATATTGCCGGGATCTATATCTATGAGGGGGAGGAAATCTCCCGGCCAATACCCTCCTATGATGCTCTTTATGTACTGGAGGACGGATCTTTCCGGATCGGATCTCAGCAGGATATCCCGGCTGATGTGCAAACCGGAATCGGGGGATTCCATATTGTACTGAAAGACGGAATTCCCCTTGGAAAAAAGGGAGACCGGCATCCCAGGAGCGTTATCGGCCTGTCCGGCGGGGGAGAAACGCTCTATCTGGCCGTTTTCGACGGACGTCAGCCCGACTGTGCCGGGATGACCGGTCTGGAACTGGGGCTCTGGATGGCCTGGCTGGGAGCGGCGGATGCCTTGAATATGGATGGAGGAGGATCCTCCTGTCTTGTTTTCCGGGCGGAAGAAGGCCTTGAAATCTTAAATTCTCCCATTCATAGAGGCAGACCCGGGCTGGAAAGGGCGGTAGCCAGCCATATCGGTATCAGACCTCCCCCGTCCCCTCCTCAGGAGGGGGGCAACCTTCCTGCTGCATCTCCCCTTCGGGGAGACTGAGAGGGGTCTGGAAACTAAGAGGTCGGATGCATGTCTGAGCCACAAACGAAGTTTGTGACCAGGGGGTGAGAGGTTGTATTGATCCATCCCCGAAGATCCTCGAGCGTAGTCGAGAGGCCGAGGGTTAAATCAGAAAACCCGTATCTTCCTGAGTCTTCAGCCATTCGATAACCCTGGGGCGTTTTATTTTTTTGGTGGTAGTCATCTCCATTGGGTCATCCAGGATCCTCACTTTGGAAATCCTCTTGTAGGAGAGCAGTTCCCGGTTTACAGATTTTACCGCTTCCAGCAGATCCGCCCTGATTTCATCACTGTTGCTGATACTCTGGGATTCGAAGTGTTCCTTATTGGGGTAGATCAGGGCTTCTATCCCTTCTCCCCGGGTTGTTTCGTTTGCCAGGTACCCGACAATCAGAATCTGTTCTATCTGCTGAAACAGCTGAAAGTGGTCTTCAATCTCCTCGGGGAATACATTCTTGCCTCCCTCGGTTACGATAAGAGATTTAGCCCGACCCGTCAGGTAGAGGTAGTTTGCCCTGTCCAGGTAACCCAGGTCTCCTGTCCGGAGGTAGCCGTCATCCGTAAAAAGCTCGGCCGTAGCTTCTTCATTCTTATAGTAGCCCTTACAGCAGATGGGTCCTTTGATAATAATCTCACCAATCCCCTCTTCATCGGGATTGAGTATCTTCATATCGATAAGGGGGAAGACTTTTCCCACTGATTTGACATTAAAGGCATGGGCGGGATTGAGAGTGGAAATGGGCGCAGTTTCTGTCATTCCGTAGCCTTGAACAAAGTCCAGTCCCAGCTCCTGGTAGCGTTGAAAGGTTTCCGGCGCCAGAGGTCCGCCCCCGCAGATCATGTATTTTACAGTATAGAGGTTTGCTTTCTTAAGCAGCAGGTTTCCGAAGATCTTTTTTCCCAGATTAATATTGAATGCTTTTTTGATCAACCCGCTTATCCGCATGAGAAGGCCGATAAGCAGGTGAGTGGCCAGACCCTTGGACCGGACCTGTTTCATCATCCCTTTGAGAATCTTGTTGTAAAGCAGGGGAATTCCCATAATGACGGTTATACGTCCCCGTTTCAGGTCATTCATCATCTGGGCAACCGATAAGCCCCCGGCAAATACCAGTTCACAGCCGATTGAGATGGCTTCCAGAAATACCGCGGTCATACAGTAGCTGTGGTGCAGAGGCAGCAGGGCATAGAGGATGTCCTCCGGGATAACGTGCAGGAACATGGGGTGATTCGCCTGAAGGGCATCGGTTGAGAAATTGCTGTGGCTGAGCATAACCCCTTTTTCGTTTCCTGTCGTTCCGGATGTAAACAGTATGGCCGCCAGGTCATCCTCTGAAGGGGCTGTCGTAATTTCCGCATCCGTTTCCGGAAGGTTCAGAATATAGTTATCCTTTTCGGGAGAGAGGGATATCCGGGTTTTAACGGTAGAATCCTCAGTTGCAAGGGTCTCGTATTTTTCTTTATCAACAAACAGGACTTTCGCTTCAACGAAATTCAGGATCCTTTCACAGGTCTCTTTTTCCATCTGATAATCGATGGGGACAATAACCGCTCCAAACTCGACTACCCCCAGGTATGCCATAGCCCAGGCCGGGGAGTTTTTTCCTGTCAGGGCCACACGGTCGCCTTTCTTCACTCCCAGACTCAAAAGATAGGAAGAGATCCGCCGAATAATCAACTGGGCTTCCTGAAAAGTATAATGCACTTCTTCCGGGGAGAACGCGGTAAAGCATACTTTATCGGGAAAGCGGTGTACCGACAGGTTGAACATTTCCGGAATCGTCGGCCATTCTCCCCTGATAAACTCTCCCCTGTACTGATTCATCCATGAATAGGCTTCGTCTTTCATCGTGTGTGCTCTCCTGGTTTGTCGATACAATACTGACCATTATAACAAGATTCCGTAATTTGTATAGAAAAAGCTGGAGGATTGGAAATCCTTGCAGGAGTCTGTTTTTTCCGATTATGCTAGGGGCATGAAAAAAATGGGATTTGGACTGGATTTCGGTAACTCAAACACCACCCTTGCAGTATTTGACGGTCGGGAAATCTGTTACATCAAAATAGATGATCATCTGACAATGGGGACGGTTATGCCCTCTGCCCTGTATCTGGACCGTGAATTTAAAGGATGTACGGGGAGTCAGGCATTGACCCGGTATCTGGAGGATAATACAAACAGAAAGATTCGCCTTTCTGAGGTAAAAGTCGGAACTATAGAGGTTCATATGGGCGAAATGGACCGGGATTATTTTATAGAACGGGACCGGAGTTTTACAGCGCAGCTTCATGCCCGTGTGGATCAGGACCTGCCGGGACGGCTCTTCCGGGGGCTGAAGGCTTATCTAGGAAGTGAATCGGATACGCGTTTTAAGGTTTTTGATAAAACATTCAAACTGGAGGCTCTTCTGAATATGCTCCTTCGAACCATTCGGACAAGGGCAGAAGAGGAAGGTGTCGTTTTTCCCTCTCTTCATATCGGCCGGCCTGTCCGCTATGAGGGGAGCCGGGATGACAGGAGCGGAATGGCTGTTCGCAGGATGAGCGCTGCTTTGAAGCATGCCGGTTTTCCCTCTCCCGTCTTTATGGAGGAACCTGTCGGCGCCGCCTGGAGTTACAGAGAAGAGCATTCTATGCAGGATGGTGAGACTATTCTGGTTTTTGACTTCGGGGGAGGGACCCTGGATCTGGCTGTTGCCCGGTTTCACAAGGACCAGTATGAAATCCTCGGGATAAAAGGATTGACTAAAGCGGGCGACTGGATTGACCGGGAGCTCTTCAAGGTCATACTGTTTCCCCTGCTTGGGAAAGGGGAGGAGATCTCACACCGGAGAGATGATGGCGTGATGACATCTTATCCCTTCCCCTTTTCCGATTTTGAAGAGATGCTGCTGAACTGGCAGAGCACTTTCCTCCTGAATCAGGCCAAGTACATTGAAGAGATCAACAGGGCTGTTAAAGAGGGGGGTGATACGGCTGTAAAAATGAACCGTCTGAGCAAACTGATCCGCTGTAACGGGAGTTTTCCCCTGTTGAAGCTGATGGAGCAGGCAAAGAAGGATTTAACCGATTCTCCCCTGACCCGTATTGACTTTGAAGAAGCGGATATACATGTAGAGGTAACCAGGGGTCAGCTGGAAGAGGTCATCTCCCCGCTGATTGCTGATATCCATATACTGATTGAGGACCTGCTGAAAGAAGCCGGCAGCCCTGAAGTTGACCGGGTTGTTTGTGCCGGAGGCTCATCCCTTATTCCGGCAGTAAGAACCGTTCTGGAATATCATTTTCCGGGAAAGGTGGAAGAATGGGATCCCTTCCGCAGTATTGCGGCGGGTCTGGCCATGGCAGACTATTATACAAAAAGCTGAAATCAGAGCCTTATGAGCTTTGATTTTTTCCCTGAATCTGTTCCAGAGTGGAAAGAAGACCACAGGCTGCCTGAATATCCAGCCCCCGGGACCTCCGGATAGTCGTGGTAACACCCTTATTCTGCAGTTCCTTCTGAAACTGTTCCATCCGTTCGCGGGATGATCCCTTCCAGGGCATACCGGGAACGGGGTGCCAGGCAATCAGGTTCACCCTGGCTTTAAGGCCATTAAGAATTCGTACCAGTTCCCTGGCATGCTTAATGTCATCGTTGAAACCGTCCAGAAGAATATACTCGACAGAAAAGCGCCTCTGCCCTTTGAACTGTCCCGATTCCCGGATGAGTTTCAGAACATCCATCAGGGGATACTTCAGTTCTACCGGCATTATCCGGGCCCTTTCCTCAGGAATGGGATTATGCAGGCTCAGTGCCAGATGGCACTCGGATCTACTGATAAATTCTTCCAGTCCCGGAATAATTCCGACAGTTGAAACGGTGATTCGCCGGGGGCTCCAGGCCAGTCCCTTCCCGGATGTCAGAATATCCAGGGAGCTTAAGACGTTCTCCGTATTATCCAGAGGTTCCCCCATACCCATATAGACCAGGTTCGTCAGGGATTTCCACTCGGGGATACTGTATATCTGATTAAGGATTTCTCCGCTTGTCAGATCCGCCTGCAGTCCCTGCTTTCCTGTCATACAGAACTTGCACTGCCGGCGGCAACCGGCCTGGGAGGAGACACACAGGGTGGCTCTGTCTTTGTCCGGAATATAGGCTGCTTCTATAAAATTCCCCGCAGCTTCAAACAGGTACTTCTTTGTTCCGTCCCTGCTGGTCGAGACATTGGCAGGAGCTCTTTTTGTCAGGGTATACCCTTCTTCCAGAAGGGTACGGTTTTTTTTGGAGAGGTTTGTCATTTCTCCGATGGAACTGACATTCTTCTTATATAGCCAGTCTGCTATCTGACCGGCTGTAAAAACCGGGAATCCTTCAGCTGTTACAATCTTCTGCAATTCTTCGTAGGTTCTTCCCCACAGTTCTTTAATCATGGAGCTAACCTACACCCCTGTCGTAAATTATGCAATATCAGATTACTTCTGTCTGATAAGTCCTGACGTGTCTTCCGGAAGAATCCCGGCTTCTTTCAGATCATTCAGGAAACGTTTTCCGTCGCTGTAATAACCTGCCGTTTTCTTTATACCGGGCAGGCGGGTCTGCCAGTACCGGTTGAAACCGCACATACAGAGTTCCCGGAGGTATTTGGCAATCATGGATGCCAGAGCTGTTTCGAAACAGAAGGCGTCTCCTCCCACAAGAAAAGAAACCTCCGAGCCTCCCACATCATAGAGGGAGCATTTTGCCGTTTCCTGCCTGGCTGTCAGCATTTTTCCCGGGAACAATTCAATCAGCCATTCTCCGTAATAACGTCGGCCGCCCTGACGGTCCACTGTCAGCTTGCCTTTCGGGTAGAGTCCCTTTTCCATCAGGGGAGAGAGGATCTTCTGGCAGACTGCCGCTTTGTTTGTACTGTTGTCCAGGAGCCTGTTAAAGGCGGAAGGCGTGATTCTGCGGGCCTCAAACTCCTTCAGGATCAGCTGCTTTTTTTCGAGCTGACTATGCAGTTTATCACTTAATCGTTCAATAACATCACGGCTTGCAGCAAGGGGAAGATCGAGACTGGAAATAAAGGGCTCCCAGGGGGAAGGTTCCTTATCCGGACCGTCCTGAGGGTGTTCTTTCAGAATCTCTTTCAGAAGGTCCCGACCCTTATCCGGCAGGCTGCCGTATTTTAGGCGGAAAAAACAGAGAACGGTCTGTTCCAGTTGGGTCAGTTTCCCCGGGGAGTAGATCTGCTTGCTGTCTCCTACAGCCAGTTTCCCCGGTTCCGGTGTCTCTCT
Source organism: Oceanispirochaeta sp. (assembly GCA_963663385.2). GTDB lineage: Bacteria > Spirochaetota > Spirochaetia > DSM-2461 > DSM-2461 > Oceanispirochaeta. The sequence continues at coordinate 580,654 of CAXXXD010000001.1, forward strand.
CAGAACGGCATAGCAGAGTTTCCTTGGATCTCGTGGATCGCCCTTATACTCTATTGCCGCCAGACCGGCACAATAGGGGCCGAGTAGAGGCCCCAGTCCGGCCTCATCTACTCCTGATACAATCAAAAGTGAAAAATCCTTGAACCATAGGGAGGCAGAATCAGATCCAGGGTCCCTGTCTTCATACCGGTCTTGCCCTCTTTGATGAAAGTCGCGCTGCGAACCATCCCGATCTGCTTCTGAATATCAGAAAGATCCAGTGAAATGGTCTGTCTTTTTCTGGATAGATTGAATACTCCCAGGCGGCCTATGGTATTGAAAATCAGAGCCGGTGTTTTCTTTCCCGTATAACTCAGGGGAATCAGATCTCCTTTACAGAAGGGGCGAAAGGCATCCATGGTATGACGGATGTTTTCAAGTTCCTCAGTATCCAGGCTGGAATGATCAATCCTGAGAGGCAGTATTCCTCCGGTAATTAGAATTAACTGCCGTATGGATTCCCGTATTTGAACAGGCAGGTTTTTCGCCTGGCTGCCCAGGGGATAAAAACCCGGCTCATTCAGCCAGAGTCTTCTCTGGAAGGCTGCATTTTGGAGTCCTCTGCCCAGAACCTGATTAAAAAATTCCGTGTATTTTAATTCAGCTGCATTACCAGGGACGGTTGTAAGACTGGTGACAAATCCGAATCCGGGCAGGCAGGGGATCCCTTCACAACTGAGGGTTTCATTTTTCCCAATGATTTCTTTAAAAAAATGCAGGGTTTTTGTAAGAAGAAGGCCTGTCTCAATTGAATTATTTTTCCTGAAATGGGCCTGGTCCAGACAGGAAAGACCTTTCAGATGGAAACCTTTAAACCCCCATTGGTTCCGGAAGGTCTCCATTACATCCTCCAGATACGATCGGACTTCCGGGTTGGTAATATCCAGAAAAGGAAGGGGGTCTCCTTTCAGTGATTCCGCCAACCATTCCGGATGCTGTCTGTAAATCTCGGAATCTCTTGAGGTATTCAGAGGTGAAAAAGCCAGACAGGGGACCATCCCGCTGTGTTCAATCCTTCTGGTAAGGAAGCCCATCTTCCCTCTGAAATCCTTATGGACATTAAGGAGATCCCCCTCTACAGGATGCAGCCCATCCAGACGTACCTGATCATAGAAGAGTTTCTCCTGTTCCATAATCGCCAGGTTGCTTTCAACTGTTTTGAAACGGATCCCCCGGTTGAACTCATAGGGCAGGGACCAGACCACTCTCTCGCTCTTCTCAAAGTTTAACGGATCCTTTTTTGAAATATCACTGGTCAGACGGTTGAGCAGTTCTTTTTTCGGACCGGTTCGTATATAGACTTTATCCAGGGTTATGGGGTTCTCCGGAGTTAAGAGACAGTTAAAGGTCCATTTTATCTTTATTTGTCTGCGTCCCGGTTTATGAGAAAAGACAAGGATCTGTTTATAAGGTAACTTTCTGGCAATTATAGCAGATTCATCAGACTCCATGTCATAAATTGCCAGATAGGGAGATTCCGGCAATCCTGAATGAACGTGATTCCTTTTCTGTTTTTCCTTCAGATGAAACCGCAGGGTCAGGGTGCGGACAAATTCCTGCTCCCGTGTCAGAAGCTGCCCATTCAGGGTATCTTTCAGCCCGTTCAAGAGAAGATTAAAAGGAGGGATGTCAATATTTGATATGGAATTCCCTTTTGGCCAGGGGCAGCTTATTCGAGTGGTTCTTTCTCTTTCCGTCCCATATTTCATGGTAAGATGAATTTTATTCTTTTCAATTCTGAAACTGCTTTTCATTGATTTTCTCTTCCGGTTCAGTTGTCAAATTTTAAACATCTTTAAACAAATATAAACTTTTATTATCAATTTTAACAGAAATCTTCTTTTCCGGTTTATTTCTTTTTTCTTCTATCCTGGGAAACCTTGATCATATCCGCCAGCGTAACCGTATCTTTCGAGTCATCACTGTACTGTTTTATCAGTTTGTGGTTTAAAGCCTTTTCCTTCCGGGAGGGGCGCCGTGAATCATAAGGGTTTTTTTCCCCCTCCTGTTCTTCTTCATATCCGCAGGACAGGGCCAGGCAGGCTTGAATTATCTGACCTTTTTTCCCTTTTGTCTGAATCATGGGGCGCCCGCAGAAGGGGCAGGGGGTGCCTTCCGATTCTTTTGCTTCATACAGGAGAGAGCTGTTTTTTATATCGTCTACCAGACGGCATGTATGCTCCCTTATCTCTTTTCTGAAGGGGCCGCTTTTTCTTTTGCCTTCCGCAATAGCAGAGAACTCCTCCTCCCACCGGGCTGTAAGGTCAGGGGAATGGAGGATCCCCGGTGCCAGGTCCATCAGCTCTTCGCCTCTGCCGGTCGGATGGAGCTCTCTTCCCTTCCTTTCAATATAGTAGTGTTTTATCAGTTTCTCGATAATGTCAGCTCTGGTCGCAGGTGTACCCAGGCCGCCTTTCTTCAGGCTTTCCTGAAGAGTTTTATCTTTCAGATAGGGAGAAGGATTCTCCATCGCCGTAAGGAGGGACGCCTCCGTATACCGGGAGGGAGGAGCAGTCATCCCTTTTCTGGCCTGCAGGGATTTCAGTTCCAGCAGACTCCCCTTTTCCGGAAGGGTCTTTCCGAAATAAACGTTCCTGTTTTCCCCGTTTTCTTCATTATTCCGGGATTGCTCCACTTCCTTCCAGCCTCTCGATAGGGAACGTTTACCCTTTGCGGAGAACTTCTGATTCCCTGCTTCTATGGCAAGAGTAATGGATTCCGAGAGAGAGGGGGGGGACAGGACGGCCAGAAAACGGCGGGTTATCAGGTCCCACAGCATCTTCTCTTCAGGGTTTAGTCTTTCCAGCTGCACCGTTTCTTCTGTGGGAATGATGGCGTGGTGGTCTGTTACCCCTGCATCATTGATCAAGCGCTTTCCCGGATTGAGGGGACCGGCAGCAAGTCGGGAAGCGGTCTTGTTCCAGTGGGTATGCCTTAATGCATTCAGCCGGTCCGGCAGTGTCGATTGCATGTCTGAAGTGATATACCGGGAGTCTGTCCGGGGGTATGTGACAATTTTATGCCGTTCGTATAACCCCTGAAGAACCTGAAGGGTTTTCCGGGCTGAAAATCCCATTTGCTTATTGGCCTCCCGCTGGAGTTCTGTCAGATCATAAGCCAGAGGGGGAGCTTCCTTTACTTCCTTAATCGTGATATCGGAGACCTTATGTTCTATCCCCTTGAGCTTTTCCAGAACCGCCTCGGCTTTTTCATGGTCAATAAACCGGTTCTGTCCATTCTTTCCCTGCCACCAGGCCTGTAAACTGCCGTAGTCGGATTCGATTGTCCAGTAGGGTTCGGGGGTGAACCGGCGGATTTTCTTTTCCCGGTCTATGATAAGGGCCAGGGTTGGAGTCTGAACCCGTCCGGCCGTCAGTTTTGTATCGTATCTGCAGCTTAAGGCCCGGGAAACATTCAAACCGATCAGCCAGTCCGCTTCCGCCCGGCACTCTGCCGCATGCGAGAGGTTTTCATAATCTTTTCCCGGTTTCAGGTTTTTGAACCCCTCCCGGATGGCTTTATCGGTCTGGGAGCTGATCCACAGGCGTCTGATACTCCCCTTCCAGCCCCCGATCCGGAGGATCCAGCGGGCAACAAGCTCACCCTCCCGTCCGGCATCCGTGGCAATAATAACTTCCTGAACATCCTTTCTTTTGAGAAAAGTATGGATCTGCCGGAACTGTCCGGAGCTTTTACGGATAACCTGATGCTTCATCCGGTCCGGCAGCATGGGGAGGAGGTTCAGATCCCATTTCTGAAATTTTTCATCGTAAACGGAGGGTTCTGCCAGTTCAATCAGATGACCCATCGCCCAGGTAACAATGTAGTCCTTAGGCTGAGAAGGACAATATGAAATACACTCGGGACTATAAACGGATTTCCCAGCAATTCAGTGTTCTGCAGAAAAAATTTCAACACTTCCAGAAGGCAGACCAACTCCGATACGAAGAAATAAAGGCTATGAACGAAGCTGAAGTCAAATCCATGATGCAAAAAATAATTAAGGCCGACAAAGTTATACACATGCAGCAATTGGGAATTTCCTATACACACCCTCCAGAATATATTGTAAATTATTTGGAAGGTCACGGCTCTGCAATGGGGATGACTGGAGGTATACATGAAACTTCTTCCATTATTGAAGGAAGTCGAGCTGCAGGAAGAAGTGAAGGAGGGGAAGATCAGTCTGTGATGACCAGGAATCTAGAAGAGAGGGTTCCGATTGCCAGAATTAATGCAGTTTTCCAGGTGATTATTCAGGAAACCGGTTTTCTGATTGACTCCCAAATGAGAGAGCAAATCCGAAACGCTTCTTCCAAGGAAAGATATGCGTTGCAAGTGGAAGCAATGTGCAGTGCATTGAGCATAGAAAAAGGGGATATTGAATTGTTGGTCAATACATTTTATGAAAGTGCAATCCAGCCCTCTTTTATGGACTCTCAGTTGAAATTGGATGAAGAGCTGAAAGAAGAAGAGAAAAAAGAGGATCTGGAGGAGAAGAAAGATCCAGACATGATGGATATCGAAGACCCCGAAGACAAACTAACTATTGACCCAGACAGTGTAATTGAAATTTTGGATAAATTCATGACCAAGAGAAGACAGAGAATGGAGCTGCCCGAGATGGGCACTGGAGTTCAGAAACGGAAGAAGAAGAATATGGAAAGCGAAACAGAGCAGATTGAGAAAGCGCGAAAAAGAGATAGAGAACACTGGGAAAAACTCTCATTGGTATTGGACGAAGCCAAGCTCAATTTGTGGAATGCTCTGTATAATTCTTTAAGCAAATACTATGGACTACTGC
>CAXXXD010000002.1:0-1873023 GCA_963663385.2 Oceanispirochaeta sp.
TCACCTTTTCCGGATCTGTAACGGCAGGCACAATCAATACAACCGCTTTAGAAACCTATAATGTTATTTTTAACGGCGGCGGAACAATTACCAATGCGGTTAACTTCACAAACAGCGGTACGGTAACTCTCGGAAATGATAATCTGGACAGTATTACCTTCAACGGCGGGGTTGATACGGATGGTAATCCCTCGGGAACCAATGTTGCGGGAAGCATAATTACAAGTAACGATACCATAGCCCTTGGAGCCATAACCCTGACGGATACGACAACCCTGGACAGCGGTGGCGGAGCGATAACCATTACCAGTATCACCGGTCCCCATAATCTGCTATTGGCTGCGGGGATTGCCGGAGGAACCACAACCGTATCCGGGGCAGTGACAAACCTTGGAAGCGGAACCGGATCTGCCCTTGATGTGAATAACGGAGCGACCGGTCTTGTGCATTTCCAGAGCACCTTCGGAGGGAACAGCGGTCTCACGGCGGGAGCCGCAACGAGCGTCCGCTTTGATGATAATGTCACCCTGGGCAATGGGAATACGGCGACGAACCTGGCGGGAGCTGTACAGCTTGACGGCTTAACCTTCAGCGGTTTCGACGGTTTGACCTTCGGAGCCCTGACCCTGTCGACGGCCGCAGTCACCCTTGATTCCAATGGCGGTAATATAGCTGTTACGACCATAACCGGTCCGCAGAATCTGCTTCTGGCCGCGGGAGTGGGCGTCGGAACGACTACGGTATCAGGAGCGGTAACAAACCTTGGAAGCGGTACGGGAGCCGCGCTGGATGTAAATAATGGCGTGACCGGTCTGGTCCGTTTTCAGAGCACCTTCGGAGGGAATAGCGGTCTCACGGCGGGAGCCGCAACGAGCGTCCGCTTTGATGATAATGTCACCCTTGCCAATGGGAATACGGCGACGAACCTGGCGGGAGCTGTACAGCTTGACGGTTTAACCTTCAGCGGTTTCGACGGGCTGACCTTCGGAGCAACGACACTCTCAACCGCCACTGTCAACCTTGATTCCAACGGATCGGCGATTAACATTACGACATTGACCGGTCCCCAGAATCTGCTTCTGGCCGCGGGAGTGGGCATCGGAACGACTACGGTATCAGGAGCAGTGACGAACCTTGGAAGCGGCACGGGAGCCGCGCTGGATGTGAATAACGGGGTTACCGGTCTGGTCCGTTTCCAGAGCACCTTCGGAGGGAACAGCGGTCTTACGGCGGGAGCCGCAACAAACGTCCGCTTTGATGATAATGTCACCCTGGGCAATGGGAATACGGCGACGAACCTGGCGGGAGCTGTACAGCTTGACGGTTTAACCTTCAGCGGTTTCGACGGGCTGACCTTTAATGCCCTGACCCTGTCGACGGCCGCAGTCACCCTTGATTCCAACGGATCGGCGATTAACATTACGACATTGACCGGTCCGCAGAATCTGCTTCTGGCCGCGGGAGTGGGAGTCGGAACGACTACGGTATCAGGAGCGGTAACAAACCTTGGAAGCGGCACGGGAGCTGCGCTGGATGTAAATAATGGCGTGACCGGTCTGGTCCGTTTTCAGAGCACCTTCGGAGGGAACAGCGGTCTCACGGCGGGAGCCGCAACGAGCGTCCGCTTTGATGATAATGTCACCCTGGGCAATGGGAATACGGCGACGAACCTGGCGGGAGCTGTACAGCTTGACGGTTTAACCTTCAGCGGTTTCGACGGGCTGACCTTCGGAGCAACGACACTCTCAACCGCCGCTGTCAACCTGACGACCAGTGACGGAACGAATATTACGACAGGCGGCATCACCGGAGGCAGCCAGGATCTTACTGTAAATGCCGGAGCAACCGGAGATATTGTTCTTGACTCCATGACGGCAGTAGGTACTTTTACGGTATCAAACAGCAACAGTACAACCGTCACCAATGCGACTGCCGCAACAACGATAACTTTAACGGATACCACCGGAGATATCACCTTTTCCGGATCTGTAACGGCAGGCACAATCAATACAACCGCTTTAGAAACCTATAATGTTATTTTTAACGGCGGCGGAACAATTACCAATGCGGTTAACTTCACAAACAGCGGTACGGTAACTCTCGGAAATGATAATCTGGACAGTATTACCTTCAACGGCGGGGTTGATACGGATGGTAATCCCTCGGGAACCAATGTTGCGGGAAGCATAATTACAAGTAACGATACCATAGCCCTTGGAGCCATAACCCTGACGGATACGACAACCCTGGACAGCGGTGGCGGAGCGATAACCATTACCAGTATCACCGGTCCCCATAATCTGCTATTGGCTGCGGGGATTGCCGGAGGAACCACAACCGTATCCGGGGGAGTGACAAACCTTGGAAGCGGAACCGGATCTGCCCTTGATGTGAATAACGGAGCGACCGGTCTTGTGCATTTCCAGAGCACCTTCGGAGGGAACAGCGGTCTCACGGCGGGAGCCGCAACGAGCGTCCGCTTTGATGATAATGTCACCCTGGGCAATGGGAATACGGCGACGAACCTGGCGGGAGCTGTACAGCTTGACGGCTTAACCTTCAGCGGTTTCGACGGTTTGACCTTCGGAGCCCTGACCCTGTCGACGGCCGCAGTCACCCTTGATTCCAATGGCGGTAATATAGCTGTTACGACCATAACCGGTCCGCAGAATCTGCTTCTGGTAGCGGGAGTGGGCGTCGGAACGACTACGGTATCAGGAGCGGTAACAAACCTTGGAAGCGGTACGGGAGCTGCGCTGGATGTAAATAATGGCGTGACCGGTCTGGTCCGTTTTCAGAGCACCTTCGGAGGGAATAGCGGTCTCACGGCGGGAGCCGCAACGAGCGTCCGCTTTGATGATAATGTCACCCTGGGCAATGGGAATACGGCGACGAACCTGGCGGGAGCTGTACAGCTTGACGGTTTAACCTTCAGCGGTTTCGACGGGCTGACCTTCGGAGCAACGACACTCTCAACCGCCACTGTCAACCTTGATTCCAACGGATCGGCGATTAACATTACGACATTGACCGGTCCCCAGAATCTGCTTCTGGCCGCGGGAGTGGGCATCGGAACGACTACGGTATCAGGAGCAGTGACGAACCTTGGAAGCGGCACGGGAGCCGTGCTGGATGTGAATAACGGGGTTACCGGTCTGGTCCGTTTCCAGAGCACCTTTGGAGGGAACAGCGGTCTTACGGCGGGAGCCGCAACAAACGTCCGCTTTGATGATAATGTCACCCTGGGCAATGGGAATACGGCGACGAACCTGGCGGGAGCTGTACAGCTTGACGGTTTAACCTTCAGCGGTTTCGACGGGCTGACCTTCGGAGCAACGACACTCTCAACCGCCGCAGTCACCCTTGATTCCAACGGATCGGCGATTAACATTACGACATTGACCGGTCCGCAGAATCTGCTTCTGGCCGCGGGAGTGGGAGTCGGAACGACTACGGTATCAGGAGCGGTAACAAACCTTGGAAGCGGTACGGGAGCTGCGCTGGATGTAAATAATGGCGTGACCGGTCTGGTCCGTTTTCAGAGCACCTTCGGAGGGAACAGCGGTCTCACGGCGGGAGCTGCAACGAGCGTCCGCTTTGATGATAATGTCACCCTGGGCAATGGGAATACGGCGACGAACCTGGCGGGAGCTGTACAGCTTGACGGTTTAACCTTCAGCGGTTTCGACGGGCTGACCTTCGGAGCAACGACACTCTCAACCGCCGCTGTCAACCTGACGACCAGTGACGGAACGAATATTACGACAGGCGCCATCACCGGAGGCAGCCAGGATCTTACTGTAAATGCCGGAGCAACCGGAGATATTGTTCTTGACTCCATGACGGCAGTAGGTACTTTTACGGTATCAAACAGCAACAGTACAACCGTCACCAATGCGACTGCCGCAACAACGATAACTTTAACGGATACCACCGGAGATATCACCTTTTCCGGATCTGTAACGGCAGGCACAATCAATACAACCGCTTTAGAAACCTATAATGTTATTTTTAACGGCGGCGGAACAATTACCAATGCGGTTAACTTCACAAACAGCGGTACGGTAACTCTCGGAAATGATAATCTGGACAGTATTACCTTCAACGGCGGGGTTGATACGGATGGTAATCCCTCGGGAACCAATGTTGCGGGAAGCATAATTACAAGTAACGATACCATAGCCCTTGGAGCCATAACCCTGACGGATACGACAACCCTGGACAGCGGTGGCGGAGCGATAACCATTACCAGTATCACCGGTCCCCATAATCTGCTATTGGCTGCGGGGATTGCCGGAGGAACCACAACCGTATCCGGGGCAGTGACAAACCTTGGAAGCGGAACCGGATCTGCCCTTGATGTGAATAACGGAGCGACCGGTCTTGTGCATTTCCAGAGCACCTTCGGAGGGAACAGCGGTCTCACGGCGGGAGCCGCAACGAGCGTCCGCTTTGATGATAATGTCACCCTGGGCAATGGGAATACGGCGACGAACCTGGCGGGAGCTGTACAGCTTGACGGCTTAACCTTCAGCGGTTTCGACGGTTTGACCTTCGGAGCCCTGACCCTGTCGACGGCCGCAGTCACCCTTGATTCCAATGGCGGTAATATAGCTGTTACGACCATAACCGGTCCGCAGAACCTGCTTCTGGCAGCGGGAGTGGGCGTCGGAACGACTACGGTATCAGGAGCGGTAACAAACCTTGGAAGCGGTACGGGAGCTGCGCTGGATGTAAATAATGGCGTGACCGGTCTGGTCCGTTTTCAGAGCACCTTCGGAGGGAATAGCGGTCTCACGGCGGGAGCCGCAACGAGCGTCCGCTTTGATGATAATGTCACCCTGGGCAATGGGAATACGGCGACGAACCTGGCGGGAGCTGTACAGCTTGACGGTTTAACCTTCAGCGGTTTCGATGGGCTGACCTTCGGAGCAACGACACTCTCAACCGCCGCTGTCAACCTGACGACCAGTGACGGAACGAATATTACGACAGGCGCCATCACCGGAGGCAGCCAGGATCTTACTGTAAATGCCGGAGCAACCGGAGATATTGTTCTTGACTCCATGACGGCAGTAGGTACTTTTACGGTATCAAACAGCAACAGTACAACCGTCACCAATGCGACTGCCGCAACAACGATAACTTTAACGGATACCACCGGAGATATCACCTTTTCCGGATCTGTAACGGCAGGCACAATCAATACAACCGCTTTAGAAACCTATAATGTTATTTTTAACGGCGGCGGAACAATTACCAATGCGGTTAACTTCACAAACAGCGGTACGGTAACTCTCGGAAATGATAATCTGGACAGTATTACCTTCAACGGCGGGGTTGATACGGATGGTAATCCCTCGGGAACCAATGTTGCGGGAAGCATAATTACAAGTAACGATACCATAGCCCTTGGAGCCATAACCCTGACGGATACGACAACCCTGGACAGCGGTGGCGGAGCGATAACCATTACCAGTATCACCGGTCCCCATAATCTGCTATTGGCTGCGGGGATTGCCGGAGGAACCACAACCGTATCCGGGGCAGTGACAAACCTTGGAAGCGGAACCGGATCTGCCCTTGATGTGAATAACGGAGCGACCGGTCTTGTGCATTTCCAGAGCACCTTCGGAGGGAACAGCGGTCTCACGGCGGGAGCCGCAACGAGCGTTCGCTTTGATGATAATGTCACCCTGGGCAATGGGAATACGGCGACGAACCTGGCGGGAGCTGTACAGCTTGACGGCTTAACCTTCAGCGGTTTCGACGGTTTGACCTTCGGAGCCCTGACCCTGTCGACGGCCGCAGTCACCCTTGATTCCAATGGCGGTAATATAGCTGTTACGACCATAACCGGTCCGCAGAACCTGCTTCTGGCAGCGGGAGTGGGCGTCGGAACGACTACGGTATCAGGAGCGGTAACAAACCTTGGAAGCGGTACGGGAGCTGCGCTGGATGTAAATAATGGCGTGACCGGTCTGGTCCGTTTCCAGAGCACCTTCGGAGGGAATAGCGGTCTCACGGCGGGAGCCGCAACGAGCGTCCGCTTTGATGATAATGTCACCCTTGCCAATGGGAATACGGCGACGAACCTGGCGGGAGCTGTACAGCTTGACGGTTTAACCTTCAGCGGTTTCGACGGGCTGACCTTCGGAGCAACGACACTCTCAACCGCCACTGTCAACCTTGATTCCAACGGATCGGCGATTAACATTACGACATTGACCGGTCCCCAGAATCTGCTTCTGGCCGCGGGAGTGGGCATCGGAACGACTACGGTATCAGGAGCAGTGACGAACCTTGGAAGCGGCACGGGAGCCGCGCTGGATGTGAATAACGGGGTTACCGGTCTGGTCCGTTTCCAGAGCACCTTTGGAGGGAACAGCGGTCTTACGGCGGGAGCCGCAACAAACGTCCGCTTTGATGATAATGTCACCCTGGGCAATGGGAATACGGCGACGAACCTGGCGGGAGCTGTACAGCTTGACGGTTTAACCTTCAGCGGTTTCGACGGGCTGACCTTTAATGCCCTGACCCTGTCGACGGCCGCAGTCACCCTTGATTCCAACGGATCGGCGATTAACATTACGACATTGACCGGTCCGCAGAATCTGCTTCTGGCCGCGGGAGTGGGAGTCGGAACGACTACGGTATCAGGAGCGGTAACAAACCTTGGAAGCGGTACGGGAGCTGCGCTGGATGTAAATAATGGCGTGACCGGTCTGGTCCGTTTTCAGAGCACCTTCGGAGGGAACAGCGGTCTCACGGCGGGAGCTGCAACGAGCGTCCGCTTTGATGATAATGTCACCCTGGGCAATGGGAATACGGCGACGAACCTGGCGGGAGCTGTACAGCTTGACGGTTTAACCTTCAGCGGTTTCGATGGGCTGACCTTCGGAGCAACGACACTCTCGACAGCCGCGGTTACCCTTGATTCCAATGGATCGGCGATCAATATTACAACTTTGACTGGTCCCCGGAATCTTCTATTGGCCGCGGGAGTGGGCATCGGAACGACTACGGTATCAGGAGCGGTAATAAACCTTGGAAGCGGTACGGGAGCTGCGCTGGATGTAAATAATGGCGTGACCGGTCTGGTCCGTTTTCAGAGCACCTTCGGAGGGAACAGCGGTCTCACGGCGGGAGCCGCAACGAGCGTCCGCTTTGATGATAATGTCACCCTGGGCAATGGCGATACAGCCACGAATCTGGCGGGAGCTGTACAGCTTGACGGTTTAACCTTCAGCGGCTTCGACGGTTTGACCTTCGGAGCCCTGACCCTTTCGACGGCCGCGGTCACCCTTGATTCCAATGACGGTAATATAGTTGTTACGACCATAACAGGTCCGCAGAACCTGCTTCTTGCCGCGGGAGTGGGAGTCGGAACGACTACGGTATCAGGAGCGGTAACAAACCTTGGAAGCGGAACCGGAGCCGCGTTAGATGTGAATAACGGAGCGACCGGTCTGGTCCGTTTTCAGAGCACCTTCGGAGGGAACAGTGGGATTACTTCAGGAACAAATACCAATTTGCGATTTGATCAGAATGTTACGCTGGGAGATGGTGATACAGGAACAAATCTGGCGGGGGATGTGCAGCTTGACGGATTAAATTTTAGTTGTTTTGATGGTTTCACAGCTGGTGATCTGGGAACTGATGCATTAACCATTTCCGGTGCCGCCGTAGGAATAAATTCCAACTCTTCAAATCTTACAATCAACTCGGAGGTATTTGGTGGAACTCAGGACTTGAGCTTGAATTCCGGTACCGCGGATGTTTTAATTCAGGGTGTAATTGCTAACCTGCCTGTAAATGTACTTCAAACTCTTACCATTACAGCTGACGATGCTGAGCTTTATAATATAGGTTCGGCCGGTAATAGCGGAGTACAGGGGAATGTAAGTGTAACGACAACCAATTCAATTGTGTTGGATGGGCAATATTACAATACAGGCGGTTCACAAACATATAGTGCCGGACCGGATCCTATCGCTGGAAATGGTGCTGACGGTGGTATAAGGTTACTGTTAACCGGAAATGGAGAGTTCAGGGCAACTTCAATTACTTTTGGTGATACTCTGGCCCAAGCTCTGAATAATATCGGAGATGTCTATCTGGATTTTAATGGGTTTATCCTTAACCTGTATACGAATATAACATGCGGTCAATTCACTTTCTTTAGAGGAACCTTTAACACAAATGGAAATGACATCTCAACTTCCAATAATCTGGGAAGAGATTTTGTTATTTTTGGAGCCAATTTTGATGAGGATGATCATGATTGGGATGGAAACGGGAATCTAAATCTTGTTGAAGTAGATGATTCCCGATTTGATTATCCCAATAGAGCATCTCTGGCTTATGATCCGGGGATAGGGGTCTGTAATGCTGTTCTAGGGGATCTCTTCGGTTCATCAATTACTGTCGGATCCGGTTCTTCTGGTAGTTTTTATGTAAATGGTGAGGATTTGGATGCAACGGGAGGTTGGAATCTGACAGTTCGAGATAACAGCTCATCTCCCGGATTGATTTATAATGCAGCATTAACAGCAGCAAATTGGGGCACTCCCTATAACATTGCCTTCAACTTACAAGTTGATAATTGTACAGTTTCAGGAGGAAGCATCTCGGCAGCCGAACCGGAAGTGGCTCCTGTCGAAACAAACAACAACATAACCAACGGAGGAGGCAACACTCTCTATAACCCTGTCGGCCCCATTAACGGCTGGGATTTCGACCGCCCGGACATCGTCTCCGCCCGAACCGTCTGGGACGACGTAATAGAAATCACCTTCGATGAACCAATAGAAAACACCAATAACGAAATCTCCGATATAGTCGGGATAGCAGGATTCCAATCCCATACCGACACCGTAACAATCGGAGCCACCTATAGTTCGTTTAACTCCATAACCGGAGCCGCCGTCACCACCGACGGAGCAGAGGACCTGACGACCTTCTACGTACGTGTCAACGGAACCTGGAACACCGATGCCATAGGAACCGATGCCGGAACCGCAACAAGCTCCGACGCAGACGGCATCCATAAAACAACTCTCCCGGATCTGTCTTTTATCAAATCCGCCCTCTACGATGCGGGAGGAAAGAACCCTGTCAGGAATTATAACCGGAACACATACGCCATCTATAACTCAACTACAGATGGAGCCGGCCCGGCCCTGGTTGCCGTAAAAGCCGGAACCGAAGCCTATACGGCCACTACGACCAGCAACTATGCCAATGGCCACAACTACTTCAAACTCCGTTATTCCGAACCCCTGGCTTTTAATACAAGCGCTGCCGTCGAACTGGCATCGGGTGATGTGAACAAGCCCTGTGGTGACTACGGCCTGGCCGGCGGGCAGTACCTCGGTCATATGGCCGATCGGACCACAAGCGGAACCGTAACAGTTCAGGGAATCTTCTCCTATACCGGTGTATTTGAATCCGGTCATATTCCCGATAGCAATGGCAGCGCCTACACGGATCAGGTAAACTCCATCGACCGGCCCAACGATTACGAACTCCATATCAATATCGCCGGGTACTTCGATGATGTATACAATAATCTGTGGCCGGGCTATATCGGTTCCACGGGAGTCACATTGACCAGTCCTCACGGGGCAGCCTATGCCAGTCTGAATGATACGGGTGTCCTGGATGTAAACGGCAATCAGGTTATTTCCCAGGCCACAGGGCGGACCATCAATCAGAACCTCTCCTTTGCCGCCGGCTCCGACTGGAACGCCATAACCGATACAGGCTGGGATGTGGACCCGCCTGTTCTGGCTCCCTATAAAATAGACGGTATCTACGAAATCATTCCCCAGGATAAAACGGTCAATACAATTATCGACCGTTTTGAGTATCACCTGCTGGACGATTCGGCAGACTTTGATACCTGGGATAATGAAACCATGCATGTCGATTCAAACAGGGGGATCCGGGACACATCCATTCAGGATGTGGAGGCCTTCAGTTTTGAAGCGTCGGGGATTACACCTCTGACTGGTTCCTACTGTCAGTCCTACAGTACTCAGGTTGATAACAGTGTGTTTGATCTGAACCCGATTAATGTGGCGGATGACCTGTACTTCTCTATCAATCTTCAGGACTCCGGGCATAACTGGGATACTCTGACAAAAATGTGGGCCTCCTATAATGAAGATACGGGATTCCTGACGGATCTGGCCGGAAACAGGCTGCGCTCCTATAGCGAACTGAGAGCTGTAGAGAGTATTCCGCCCGGGATCACATTAACCCTTGCCGTCCCGGGGAATGACTGGTGCTATGTCAAATTCTCGGAATCCGTCTATGGTAATAATACCGCTTCTGCGGCTATCTCTGCCGGAGACTTCTATCTTACCGGCACGACAGTAACCATTTCGTCTGTCGAATCCTGGCCGGGGGATGACGAGGATAAAATTTACCGCTTTAACCTGTCCGAACCCCTGACAGAGAATGATATCGTAAAATCCTATATCGCAGTTCGTCCTCTGTCCGTCTACGATACGGAAGGAAACCCCTATCAGGATCAATTGATCCATCGTATCTCCGATCTGGGATTCAATATTGTAGAACCCCTCTGGGCCTCCGACGGTATCCATAGTGATGAAATCCGGGAAGGCACTTCTGTAACAGTCTTTGACGGAAGCGAGAAATTGATGGACCGGGATATTCTGCTCCAGGCAAGGATCAATGCGACTGCCCTGCAGAATACCTCCATGAGTCTATATTACGATGCCAACGTGGATGAAAACAAGGTCGTCAATAACCTCTGGCTGCCCATCTACCACCAGGAACTGGCTCCGATCGGGAACTATGCCTCTCGTTATGTTAATGCCTCCTCCGTACTGGGGAACGGCCTGCAGGAGTTTGTTCTTCCTTCCACCGATGAAGATATGGAAACAGGTAACACCATGGAGTTTTTCTTTATGCTGGGCAGTCTGCCCTGCGTCTACCTGGAAGACAGTTCCGATATCTGGAGCTTCAGGCCCTGGTCCATACAGATAAAGGATATCCGTAAGCAGCGGGGCGGTGTTACCATCCTGAATAATATAATCAACCCCCTTGAGGGCGAAGAGGCCATCCTGATGTACGACCTGGATAAACCCGGTGTTACTACGGTACAGATCTTCGCCCTGAACGGGAATATGGTCCGTATCCTCCATCGGGGAAGACAGGCGGAAGGAACCTACCAGTACCTCTGGGACGGCCGGAACAACAGCGGCCAGGTAGTCGCCCGCGGCGTCTACTTCATCCGAGTAGTAGGTCCCGACACAGACGAAATACGAAAAGTAATGGTTATAAAATAGGACCTCCCCCTGGCCCCCCTCCTCAGGGAGGGGGAATTTGTCTTATTTCTCCCCTTGAGGGGATGAGAGAGGGGTTCGGAACAGGCTGGTCATGTTGTCTCTGAGATCCCCGAGGGAAGCCGAGGGGGAAGGGTCACTCCCAGGGGCTTTCCGAATATTCCAGAACAGGATCGGCAATCAGTATGGAACCGCAGGAAAGACGGTTCCAGCTGCTGTCGGTACTGCCCGGGTTGGAGGGGGAGACTGAGAGTTCCAGTACCGGATCATCCGAGGTCTGGGAAACCTGAATCAGATTCGATGAGGCAAAAACAAGCTGTACCCACCCTTCACTCCAGTCTCCGGCATACGTACCGGTGGTTGTAGCGTAGGCCGTTTTCAGTTCTTCCGTTTTGTAGAATACCTTCTGATCGTCCACATTCACCAGGTTGTCCACATCATACCCGCGGATTCCCAGTTCCACCCTGTCCGAGTGAAAGCTGTTAACCGGCAGGGTACTTTCCTCTTTCACATAGATGGAAAATTTATAATACCCGTCTATCAGTTCCATGTCATCCCTGTGGTCGATAGTCAGTTTTATACGGGTACGGAGATCAAATTCGTTCAGTATCCCGTCATCTACTTCTTTTATAGGCTTACTTGCACCTTCTGAGCCTCTGATAATTCGAAAATTATCCAGATATCCACCATGAGCCTTCTCTGCATAACCGGTAATGCCAAGACTATCTGTATTTTCTTCAAAATTGGTCTCGGAAGCAGTAAAAATATTATCATTTAACTGTCCCTCTACTGGAGAAATAGGAGGATATGTATTCCGGATGTCCCTACTGGCATCATCATTAATACCATTTTCACCACCGAATGCTTGGAAAAAATTGCTATCTTCCAGATTTGGTTCGTCCGAAGTCAGTTTCCAGTTTGGAATGAAATACAAAGTGAATTGTGCTGCCGTTCGATAGTCAAACTGGAAGTAATATCGTTTACCTGGGACGTAGTTACGGGGAATAATAAAAGCTTCTTTTAGTTTTATTTTAATATATTCTTCGTTTAATGTTTGAATATAAGCCGTATTATTATCTAGAGTATAAGATCCTGTATTTAAAATCTCCATTTTGGTGTTAAGAGGTGTCGTTGTCACTATATCTGTTGCAGTGTTGAAAAATACCCAGGGGGTTTTGGGATCTGTGGCCGATTCAAAATCCCCGTTGGTCAGTAAATTCTTTATTTCCAGTCTGTATACGGGGCCCCCTGCCGGGCCGGTTTCTCCGGTAGGGCTGAAATCCATATAATCGGTGGCGCTGGTTCCGGCGGCATCCTCTTCAAAGTTCATATCCGGCATCAGGGACCAGTCCGCCAGGGTGTTGCCGGCCAGAAAGTTTTCCCCCTCGTATTCATCAAAGGAGGGATCCAGATCGCAGGTTGTCAGGAGGAGGGCGCTTACTATAAGGATGTAAAGACAAAACCTTTTTATAACCATAATTAATCATACCCCCCCCAGCGTTATTTCTCAATATTTGAGGGAAAAAAGCGATGCGACTTGTGTTAAAATAACAGTTATGGAGAAAAAAAAGCCCTTAATCAGCGCTATTATCCCGGTCTATAACAGACCCGGGCATATTCGCGAGGCCATCCAATCGGTCCTGGTTCAAACCTGGCGGCCCCTGGAACTGATTGTCGGAGATGACGGTTCCACCGATCAGACACGGCAGGAAGTTCAAAAGGCCGTAGAGAATTTCCGTTCTGCCGATGTACGGGGAAAAATCCTGGATTTGAAACACAGCGGCTTTCCCGGAGCGGTGCGGAACCGTTGTGTCGAAGAGGCATCGGGAGAGTATCTGGCCTTTCTGGATTCGGATGACCTCTGGCTTCCCCGTAAGCTGGAAAAGCAGATCGCCCTGTTTCTGGAAGAACCGGAGCTGCAGCTGGTTCATACCCGGGAGGAGTGGAACCGCTCCGGTAAAATCATCTCCCAGTCGAAGCTGCGGCATAAACGGGGGGGCGATGTCTTTATGGATGCTCTGAAAAAGTGCATTATCGGGCCTTCCACAGTAATGATCCGAAGGGACTTCTATCAGGAGACCGGAGGTTTTCGGGACGATCTGGAGATTGCAGAAGATTACGAGTACTGGCTTCGCCTGACTGCTGTTACGGAAGTCCGGTTTCTGGATGATCCCCTGACGGTCAAACGGGCCGGGCATAATGATCAGCTCTCGGAAAAATACGGTCATATAGAAAAGTTTCGTCTGGAGGGCTTGAAATCTTTGGTGGATAGCGAATACTTTCATGACTGGCATGCCGTGGAAGCCGCTGCGGAGCTGTCCCGTAAATGCCTGGTTTACGGCCGGGGCTGCATGAAGCGGGGTAAAACATCAGAAGGTCAGGAGTATCTGGATCTGGCGGGGTATTACGAAGTGCTGGCAGAAAAAATGAGGGGAGTATAGGCGTAATGGGATCAGATAAGAAAAAACAGAGAAGAGAAGAAAACCGGGCGCTCCAGGGATTTTATATTCAGAGCCAGACCGGCATTATCAATGTAAAGGATGTGGATGAAGTAAAGGATATTCTGAATAAGCTGGGTGAACCCTACAGGAAAATCCTTCCCGACCTGGAACTGTTCTACTTTTTTGTGATTTTTGCCTGGAATCTGTCATTTGCTCCCGAAAGCATTTTTGATCAGGAGCTGGATAACTTTATGGCCCCCTATAAGGGGCACAGCGATGAGTTTAAATCCGCCGCCCGGGCCCTGATCCTTGATCTGGTGGAGAGGAAAAAGGCCCTTTTTCCGAACGACAAATATACTTTCGGCTCCTATACGGACACCCCGGCTAATTAAAGAATATTCCCGGCTTCTTCCCTGATAATTTCAAGGAGTTCGGGGTCTTTAGCGGCATAACGGAGAGTCGCCCGGAGGAATCCGGCGGGTTCTCCCGTATCCAGTCGTTCTCCTTCGGTTTCCTTGAATACAACCTTTCCCTGATCCATCAGTTTTGTCAGAGCGTAAATATGATAGTACTCACCGCCTGTATGTTTTTCCCAGCCTTCCTGCAGGTACTGAAAAAACTCCGGGGTATAAAGGTAACGTCCTATGGAAACCTCTTTGCTGGGTGCCTGCCCGACAGGGGGCTTTTCAATTATCCCTTTAACATGTTTCCTGTCCTCCGCCAGATCCAGCACGCCGTAGCGTTCCAGGTGGGGCGGGTTATGGATGGTAGCCAGAACGCTGCAGCCTGTTTCTTTATAGCTTTCGATCAGCTGACCGGAAAGGGGTTTTTCTCCCATATGGATATCATCGGGGTAGGCGACAATAACAGGTTCGTCTCCTATAAGAGGAGCCGCCTGAAGCAGGGCATGTCCGGTTCCCATCATCTCGGTCTGTCGGATAAAGGCGAACCGGGCGTCATGGGGTTTTATGGAATCCAGTTTGGATTCGGCTCCTTCCCGGCGGAAGATCCCTTCCATTTCCATTTCCCGGTCAAAAAAATCCTCCAGAACTTTCTTTCTTCTGGAAGAAATGACGATAATATCTTTGATGCCTGATTCAATGAATTCCTCTATTATAAAGGAAATGGAGGGTTTGTTGATCAGGGGAAGCATTTCTTTGGGGATAGTTTTTGTTACTGGCAGAAAACGGGTTCCGTAACCAGCGGCAACAATGATACCTTTCATATTTGTATACTCCTCAATGGTATGGGTAGCACAGGTATTATGGGCAGGGAGATTAAAAATATCAATAAGCAGGCACATTCCGGTTGTTTAAGTTTCAGGTTATTTCTCTTTTTTCTGCTGATAACGGCATTATTCTGTCTTTCAGGATGCACCGGGTTTAAACCGGAACTCCTTACCTACACCGGGGAACGGGATCAGATTATAGAGGATGTCCTGCGGCGCGGACGAATATACTCCCTGCGTTTAGAGGATGAACAGGCTCTGATTGATCTGCTGGAAGACCCGGATCCGGAAGTCCGTATGACCGTTCTGAAAATTATGGAAGACAACCCTTCCCAGACTATATATGATGCTGTTCTGAGGGCTACCCTTGATCAGGATGATGATATTACAGATGAGGCTTACCGGATTCTGCTGGATAACTGGGAAGAAGCCCGATTTGCTGCCATCAGGGGGCTGAATGCCTTGTCGGCATCTATAATTCTTTCCTCCATAAACGTGATTAATAAAAAGGAAAGTGCAGAGGACGGTCGTTACCTGCTGACTCTCTTCTCTGATTCAAGGAAAATTATACGTTCTTCCGCTTCGAGGAATTATGCCCGTACCGGTTCCTATGAAGATCCCTGGTTTCAGGATATGCTGCATCATGAGGATCCGGTTTCAAAACTGACTGCCGTGGAAACCCTTTCCCGGTTCGGGGATCCCCGCCTGATACCGGAAATTATCCCCTATATCCGCGACAGTAATCCGGAGATTGGCAGGGCGGCTCTTTTCGGGTTGTCTGAATTTGATGATAAAGCTCTCCCCTATCTTCATAATGTCCTTCGTTTCAAGTCAGATGATGATCTTAGGATCGATGTCCTTCAGATTGTTGAGGGAATTCTCGATTCTTCCAGCATTCCTGTTTTAATATCCCTGATGGATGATGGAAACAAGCGGATTGCCCTGAAGTCGGTTGAAATCCTTCTCCGTTACGGGGCGGACAGGGTTGTCCCGTTTCTGGTTGATGCAATGGGATCCATGGATAGAACAGCGCTTACCCAATCCTTCCTGCTGGCAACGAAATTCCAGGATCAGAGGCTGCTTCCCCTTCTGGCCGCTTATTTTACTGACGATGATTCTGAAATATCCGGGGCTTCCATAGATGCTGTAAGAAGTTACGGAGGCCTTGCCGCTGACTTTCTGCTGGATCAGCTTGAAATTGAGTCAGCCTCCCGTTCTATCTTTCTGAAGCTTCTTGTGGAGTTGAGGGAGCCCAGGCTTGTGTATGACAGTGAAAGCGCGGAATACCGTACGGATAATATCTTCCTTCTCTTCGAGCTTGTCTCACAGGATGAAATTTTTGAATATCTGCGGTATGTCTCTCTTCCATCCAGGATCGTAACGGCTTTATGGAGCCTGTATGATATAGAAACGAATACGGCCCTCTATCAGAAATGCCGCCGATCCGCCCGTCATAACGTCTATCCCTATTTCTACTATTTCAGGGAATGGGAACAGTTTATGCTTAATGCCGAAGCCAGCCGGACAGCATCCTTTACATATCTGCAGTATTTCTTCGATACGGATGAAAAAAAATGGCTGCACGAGTCGGATATGCTCCGTGATACGGCAGAACTCTATGGAAAAGGGGCGGAACGCTCCTACGGGAGGGCTGTAAGCAGCGGTAGATCCGCTTCGGAGGAGGAACTGGCTCTTCTGGCGGATTACCAGGAGAGCCGCCTCTCTCTGATCAGCCGGTGGCGGAGTCTGACCAGTGATATTCAGGACCTGGGGCGTCTGATCTTTCTGCGGTACTCCCTGGATATCGAATCCCTTGCGGAGGAGTATGATTTTTTCCGTTCCGTTCCCAAAGGGGATTTCCCCGTTCCGGAGAATTTCTGATTTATCTGCCAGGATGGATTAGAGACAATTTGATTGTTCATGCAAAACGCAGTAAAATTGAATGCATGGAGGCCCTATGCCCATACTGCAGGTCCGGGATGTACCGGAAGATCTATACGAAACTCTCTCCAGAGTAGCCAGAGAAGATAACAGAAGTATTTCCCAGGAAACCATTGTTTTATTGAGAACTGCCCTGAATTTGAAGCAGGAAAGAGTTCTCAGGCGTAAAGTTGTTATGGAAAATATGGAAGAAGTGGACATCGACAGCTCCGACTGGCCTGACCCTGTAGATTTGATTCGGGAAGACAGGGATAGATGACTGTTGTTCTCGATGCCAATGCAGCACTTGAGCTTATACTAAGACGTCTCCGTTCAGCTGAGATCGGGGAGATTATAACCAATGCCACTAAAGTAATTAGTCCTGAACTGTTTCAATATGAACTAACCAATGTAATGGCCAAGTATGTAAAGGGCGGATATCTGGCTAAAGATGCAGGTTCAAAACTGATTAGCTATGCTTTTGAATTAATAGATGAGTATTATCCTGCTAAGGACTTTAACCAGGAGTCTTACCATGAATCCATTCGCCTGGATCACTCTGCTTATGATCTGTTCTATCTGATCCTGGCCAGAAGAACCGGTGCCAAACTGCTCACGCTGGATAAGAAACTGTCCTCTCTGGCCATAAACGAAGGGATCGATCTTATCAGGTAAAATTTCCTTTAATACATTTCTCCCCTCTCCCTTTGGGATGAGGGGCCGGGGGAGAGGGTTTACACCATGCTGTTCCCCTCTTTCGGAGGGGATAGGGGAGGCCTTTCCAGGCAATAAAAAAAGGCTACCCAATCAAGGATAACCTTTTTCTATTATGTTTATCGGAAGCGACGGGCCTCCTTTCCAGTCGTCAGCATCCTGCTGACTTCCTCCAAGCCGGCTCCGGGGGGCTAAATCGACGTCGTGTCGATTTGCGCTGCGCGACTCGCGCCGCCCCCTGCGCTTCGAGGCCCCGTTTTATTTCCAGGCAATAAAAAAAGGCTACCCAATCAAGGATAACCTTTTTCTATTATGTTTATCGGAAGCGACGGGCCTCGAACCCGCGATCTCCGGCTTGACAGGCCGGCGCGATAACCAACTTCGCTACGCCTCCAGTATATATGAAGTCCCTTAGGGACACAGTACTGTATTTTAAGGAATACAGAAACCTATAAAAAGTTACTCAGCGGTTCCTTCCTTGACGGGAGGAACATTCAGTAATTTATTCCTGCTCTTTACCGGTTACAGCCCCTGAGCAGTATAAAAAGGGTACGGAAGCGACGGGCCTCGAACCCGCGATCTCCGGCTTGACAGGCCGGCGCGATAACCAACTTCGCTACGCCTCCAGTTATCTCAATCCTGTGCACCTGTGTAGAAAAAAAATGGTACCCCGGGGACGATTCGAACGTCTGACCTGCCGCTTAGGAGGCGGCTGCTCTATCCCCTGAGCTACCGGGGCACAGGATGATTGGTATCATAATGAAAGGGATATTTTATGTCAACAGCCTTTTGGATTGTTTTTTTAGAACTTTTATTGACAATTCGTGCCGCTCTATTTAGGTTGTACTTATTATAGAAGGAGTCAATGTTTATGAATGTGAATTCAGAGAAAATACAAGAGCTTGTTACAGAAAAATTCCTGAGGTATGTCAAGGTGTGGACTACCTCGGATTCGACCCTGGCCGAAAAGAAGACCCCCTCCACCGAGAGGCAGTGGGATCTGCTGAAAATGCTGGTGGAAGAGTTGAAAGAGCTGGGGGTAACTGATGTCAATCTTGATGAAAAAGGATACCTTATAGGACGTATCCCCTCCAATCTGGAAAGGGATGTCCCGACCATAGGTTTCATGGCTCATGTGGATACTTCCGAAGACTCATCAGGAGAGAATGTTGACCCCCGGGTTCATACCGGATGGGATGGATCGCCCATTAAACTGAAAAACGGTGTAGTGCTGGATGAAGATTCTGCTGCCGGAATGCTCCGGTTCAAGGGGGACACCATAATTACCAGCGATGGAACCACATTGCTGGGAGCAGACGATAAAGCGGGGATTGCCGAAATCATGACGGCTGTCGAGATCCTGATGAATGATCCCTCTATCCCTCACGGAGGAATTGAGATCCTGTTTACCCCGGATGAAGAAACCGGCTGCGGGATGGATAATTTCCCACTGGATCAGCTGCAGTCGAAATTCTGTTTTACCCTTGACGGCGGGATCGAGGGAGAACTGGAACTGGAATGTTACAACGCCTGGCGCTGTGATCTGAAATTCAAAGGGAGCGTGATTCATCCCGGGTACGCCAGAGGCAAATTGATTAATGCCGTATCCATGGCTTCCCATTTTGTTTCCATGCTCCCCCGTAATGAAAGTCCCGAAGCGACAGACGGACGGTTCGGGAACTACTGGGCTCACAGTATTTCAGGTTCCATGGATGAAGCGGAGGTAACAGTTATGATCCGGGATTTCTCCGAGGAGGAGGGCCTCAGACGGATCGAAGGTCTCCGGGCTTTCGCCGGTGCGGTAGAAGCTTCTTTTCCCGGAGGAAAAGTGCAGCTTGGTGTAAAGAAACAGTATCAGAATATGAAGTCCGAGCTGGATAAATACCCCGAACTGGAATCCCGTATGTATCAGGCTTATCAGAAAGCTGATGTTGTTCCTCATCTAAAGCCGATCAGGGGCGGAACTGACGGTTCCCGTTTGACTGCCATGGGGATTCCCACTCCCAATGTGTTTGCAGGAGGAATGAATTTTCACAGTGTACGGGAGTGGGTTCCGGTAAGCTCTATGGGTAAGGCCACCCGTGTTGTCCTGGAATTGATTGAATCCTGGACATAAACAGGGTCTTTCGCTGATTTAATCCCCGGTATAATAAAAATTAAATACAAAATCAACTGTGTTATTAATACCTCTCTGTGTTATATTTAGTGTAGGGAGGTCTTATTATTAAGCTGCGATGGTTTTTTACAGTTTTAATTTTAACTCTTTTTCTCTCCTGTGCGGACGAGGGCAATCCACTGGTAACACAGGGGGATGATTACTTCTTTTTCACTATTAATGAGGGGACCCTGCTGACCAGTGGAACGGAAGTACAGGTAAGTTATTCGGAGAATAATACGCAATCCGACAAGATTGTGATTCTGTTGAAAACCCGTGATTTGGATGAAGTCGCCGTTGTTGAAGTGAGTCCCGATGATTTAAAGGGAGATGGTCTTCCCATCTCGTTTCCCGATGATCTGGAGGAAGGCCTGTACCTTCTCTGTTTTGAAGTCTGGGAAGGGGATATCCTGCTTTCGGAATCGGAAGTGTACTTCTATATTGTCAGCGGCGAGTATGCTGTTGTTGGAATTGAAACATACCCTTCGGATATTAAGACAGGCGAGTATATCAACGCAAGGGCCTATCTGACTTATCCGGACGATCGTGATCCATGGATCCGCTGGTCTCTGGACAACTCTGTTCTGAAAGAAGGTTACCTTTCTGACATGGCCGATACCTGTCTTCTTACGGCACCAGCTGAAGATGGTGTGTACTCTCTCAAGACCGAGCTTTTTCCTGTAGAACCTCAGCCTGCTCACAACAGCAGCGCTGTTTTCCATTCGGATCTGTTCGTAAATCCCGGAGACGGTAAATCCAGGACTCCCGCAGAAGATAGTATCTATACATTTTATGTCTCTTTCGATTCCGGTCCGGCGGATATTCAGAACAAGGATGAAACCCCTGACATAATCGGAAATCCTGAAGAAGATCAGGGGCGTCAGGATGGATATATCCTCGATTCGGATGATGGTATCCGGTATCACTATAATACCCTGCCTCTGGATGCAGACGGGAATGTTCAGAATTTTACTCTCTCCCTGGATTTTTCCTATGAGGATCTGCCTTCTGCGGATCAGTGGAGGCTGATTACCATTGGGGATGAGAGTTCCTGTTTTGTTCTTTATTATAATGGGAGTGATGAATCCTTCTATGCCGGTTTTTCCGGGGTTGCCGATTCTCTCTCTTCCCTCTCTCTGGATCTACTGCCTGAAGATGGTCCCGTCTCTCTTGATCTGACCTATTCCAGTGAGGGAGGGTTTAAACGTCTGCTCTGGGTTGTTCAGGAAGAGCTCCTTCACCAGTCTCAGGTGGGCGACTTTGTTTTACCCGATGATGGGGAAACTCTGATTGGTTCGGATCAGATTATTCCCGGCTTGCCGCTCCTTTGGTTCAATGTGGGGGTGTCGGAAATCAGTACAGTAAAAAATGCCGGGAACCCCGATGCCGGGGGAACCGCTTCGGATCCTCTGGCGGAGTATCCGGTTCAGAATGATTCAGAGGGGACTTTGGATCCTCCCGCCTCCGGCGAATCGGAAATCCTCTATGAGAGACAGAACGGGGCGTTGCCGGAAATCCTGATAGAAAATATCCTCCTGGATAGCAGCCTTTTTACTCTGGAAATTGTTCTGGATAAGGATAATACCGGAAAAAACTGGGTATTTTCTTTTCATGATGAAAATGGTTCGCCCTTCTATACTTTTGATTCTGTTTCCTTTCTGAATACGGATGCTCCGGGTGAATCCGGTAGCGACGATAAAGTATTGGGAGGTACTCCGGAAATCCTGACCCTTTCCTTTGTCCGTGATAAGGACGGGTTGTTTATCAGTCGGGATAAGCTTATAGATGGACCCTATCCTGATCAGAATTATTTGAATTTTCAGATAGTGCCGTATAATAATGATAAGTCCGGACTGGATGCCATAAAAGAGATCCGATTATATCAGGATTGAGTATAAAAAAGAGACCCTAAATTGATAAAACACCGTAAACTTCTTCCTATTGTAGAATTCATCTCTCTAACAGTAACTGTTTTTTCTTTTTTTTCGTGTGCCTCTAAGGAGGTCGGGCGTGTCACTCCTCCCGAATGGTTTACAGGTCTTATTGAAAAGCAGGAAGGCGACTGTTTCTATTTTCCTGTTTCCGGAGAAGGGGAGAAGCAGGAACTGGTTGCCCGGGAAGTAAGCGAATTAATTTTCGGTAAGCTGATGGAGGTGAGTGATCTTTCTGACCTTTATGGGGACAGTAGAGATCAGGAGGCTCTTCAAAAGGCGATTCAGGGGTTATATTATCCGGAAAATGTGAATGCTGAAAGTCTTTCCGACATTCCGTTATTGCTTGTTCAGTCGGAATGGGTTTTTGAAAATGGCTGTTATGGCTTTTTCGGTTATTTCTGCATTCCTTCAGATGTGGTTGAAAGGCTGGAGAAGTCTCTGGCCGATGAGTATTTCGGTGCGGACGAACTCTTGAATGCCCTCCTGGCCGAGGCCGAATCCTTCGGTGAAAACGGGCTTCTCTACCAATCGGCGGAATCCTTTCTGAAAGCGGCATCCCACGTGTTTAAGGCAGGCGGACCCGTTTCTCAAATGCTTGCGCAGCGTTATGTCGAGGAGGCTGCCGGACTTCTTGAACGTATTGCAATCACCGTGGAAAAGTACCCGGCCAGAGTTCAGGCGAATACCAAAGTGGATATCCCTTTTGTTCTCCGTTGTATGGAAGGTGTTGTCGGTGTCCGGGATATGGAATTCCTGGTTCAGTATCAGGGGCGTAAGCGTGACGGCAGTATCGGTGCGTTTGAGGTTCGTATTGTTTCTGATGGGGATGGTTATGTTTCTTTTTATCATCCCTTCCTGCCTTTTGCAGGGGAATCGCATGTGCTGATGAGTCCGGGGAGCCGGGATATGCACACCATACTGCGTGATCTGGCTTCTGAAATCCCTGCGGCGGCTGCCTTGAAGCTCTATCTGGAAGAGCAGGCTGTTTCTCTCGATTTTACAGTTGAATCCGCTGCCCGTCTGGTTCCTACGGGGATTGTTATCCTTCATACCGATATGACAGGAGCGAACCTGAACTCAAAGGAAACCGCATCCGGTTTAAGGGAGATCCTTTCGCAGGATGGTTTCGATGCGGAGATTATGCCTCTTTCGCCACTGGAAATAACAGCTTCCAATGAAGCGTCCTTTCTGAGGGATCTGAAAGCTGCATACAGCAGCCGCTATACCAGGGTTATTTTCGGAGTCGTCGGGATCAATGATTTTGAAATCCGGAATGATCTTTATATGGTTGAGACCAGAGGAGTTCTGAAAGTAGTGGATATCCGGACTGGTGAAATCCTGATGGTCAGCGAGAAAACAAAATCCGTAGAGAGTAAGGACAACACTCTGGCGGTCGCCGCATCCTTTAAAGAACTGGGTAAAGCCTTTGCTGAAGAGATGAAAGACAGTCTTTATTGATCCATCCGGCAATTGAATACTGGAAAAGAAAGATGTATTCTTCTTTCATATGAATCATGAAATATACGATACAGACGATAAAATAGCCGCTTTGGCAACCCCCTGGACAGAAAGTGCCATTGGTGTCATCAGGGTGTCCGGATCAGGGTCCGTAGAGGCTGTGGACTCCCTCTTTGAGGGTTCCCGAAACCTGAAGGATTCTGAAGCCCGGAAACTGAACCTGGGAGTGATCCGTCATCCCGAAACAGGTGAGGTATTTGATGAAATCATGGCTGTGACCTTCAGAGCACCGGCCAGTTATACCGGTCAGGACAGTGTAGAGCTCTATTGTCATGGAAGTCTTCCGGGACTTCAGAAAATACTGAAACTCCTGTTTGAAACCGGTTTCCGTCAGGCCTCTCCCGGAGAGTTTACCTTCCGGGCCTTTGTAAACGGTAAAATGGATCTGACAAGAGCAGAGGCTGTGCAGGAAATTGTAAGTGCCAAATCAGGGCAGGCACAGGCCATGGCTTTAAGCCGTCTGGCCGGGTCTGTTGAAACAAGGATTAACGGCATGAAGAGCCTGGCTGTAAGAATTGCCGCCTCCTTTGAAATTCAGCTGGACTATCCTGACGATGAAGTGGAGATGCCCGAACCGCCTCTGGCTGAGCTGGAGGAAATCCGCAGGGGGCTGGATGAACTGATCTCCTCCTATCAGGTTGGCAGGATTTATCAGGAAGGTGTTGTCGTTGTTCTGGCGGGTAGAACAAATGCAGGAAAGTCTTCCCTTTTTAATCTGTTTCTGAAGGAAGACCGGTCAATTGTCTCGGATATTCATGGAACGACCCGTGACTTTCTGGAATCCTGGATCTCCCTGGGGGGGATTCCCATCCGATTGTATGATACGGCCGGCCTGCGGGAATCGGACGATCCTATAGAAGAAGAGGGTATCAGAAGAACAAGGCAGGTTATAGATAATGCCCATGTGGTCCTCTATCTTCTGGACGGTGAGTGCGGCCTTTCAAATGAGGATAAGGCCGTTCTGGCCGAAGAGGATCCCAGAAGGATCATTGTATGGAATAAAGCCGATGCGGCAGGTGAGGCCTGTCCCGAAGGAGCTATTCCGGTGAGCGCTCTGAAGGGCAGCGGTTTTCATCATCTGGAAGAGGAGATCCGGACACGGATATTTCACGATTCCGGAACAGCCCGGGATGCCCCTGTTATTGACTCTCTCAGGCAGAAAAACCTGCTTGAAAGAGCTTATGCCGGGGTTGAAAAAGTTATTGAGGGAATTCATAATGGCCTACCTGTTGATGTGCAGGCCATGGATCTTTCAGAGGTGGTTCAAGCCCTGGGGGAAATTACCGGCGAAGTGTCGTCAGCAGATATTCTGGAGCAGATGTTTTCTAATTTCTGTGTCGGAAAGTAATACTGTATAAGAATTAATCAGGATATATAGATGGACTATGATGCGATAGTAATCGGGGGAGGGCATGCCGGCATTGAAGCCGGGCTTGCTCTGGCCCGGCTGAATTTTTCAACTTTGTTTATAACCCAGAGCCTTGATGCTATAGGGCGGCTTTCCTGCAATCCCGCAGTCGGCGGTTTATCCAAGGGGAATATTGTACGGGAGATTGATGCCCTGGGTGGAGAGATGGCCCGGCTGATTGACAATTCGATGATTCAGTTCAGAATCCTTAACCGCAGCAGGGGGCCTGCTGTTCAATCCCCCCGGGCTCAGGCCGATAAAAACCTCTATGCCAGACTGGCCAGGATGACTCTGGAAAATCAGGACAATCTCTACCTTTTTCAGGATACGGTTGTGGATATCCTGGAGGATTCCAGCGGCACGAAGTGTGAGGGAGTCATAACCGAACGAGGGCGGATATTCCGCTCCAGAGTTGTCGTTATGACTACGGGAACCTTTATGGAGGGAAAGATCTTTATTGGCGCTTTCAATCAGTCCTCCGGGCGACTGGGAGAGCCTGCCGCTATCGGGTTGGGAACGGCTCTGCGGCAGAAGGGCTATACCGTCGGCCGGCTTAAAACCGGGACTCCCGCCAGGGTAAAGCGGTCCAGCCTGGATTTTTCCAGAATGGAGGAACAGCCGGGGGATGAGCTGATGCAGCCTTTCTCGTTTTTCACAGAGGAGACTGACCGTCCGCAGATTCCCTGTCATATCACCTATACCAATGAAAAAACCCACAATATAATTCGCGCTCATATGCATGAATCGCCCCTGTATGGCGGAGACATTGTCGGAACGGGTCCCCGTTACTGCCCTTCCATAGAAGATAAGGTCGTCCGGTTTCCCGAAAGACCCAGGCATCAGATTTTTGTGGAACCTGAAGGATTGGATACGGAAGAAACTTACCTTAACGGAATCTCCTCTTCTTTGCCGGAACTTGTTCAGGAAGAGTTTCTCCGGACCCTTCCGGGACTGGAGAATGTTGAAATAATGCGTCCGGGTTATGCGGTGGAGTATGATTATCTGGATCCGACACAGCTTCTTCCCGGTCTGGAAAGCAAACGGCATCAGGGGCTGTTCCTGGCCGGTCAGACCAACGGGACTTCCGGTTATGAGGAAGCCGCTGCTCAGGGGCTGCTGGCCGGTATAAATGCCGCGATGAAACTGCAGGGGAAGGAGCCTCTGATTCTCTCCAGAGCAGAGGCGTATGCGGGTGTTCTGGTGGACGATCTGGTTACTCTCGGGACTCAGGAACCATACAGGATGTTTACGTCACGGGCGGAGTACCGCTTGTCTCTTCGTCACGATGCGGCGGATCAGAGGCTTTTCCCCTATGCGGAGAAGGTAGGTCTGGCTACAGAAAAGATGACCGAACTTTTTCATAAAAAGAAAAACGGGCTGGATGAAATAAAAGAGCTTCTCAGGCAGCGGCGTGTCAGCGGTAACTATGTGAAAAATCAGGAACCCCTGGCTCCCCATGAAGGGAAAAACTGTTATATGGCACTGAAAGATCCGCATGTAACCCTCGGGGATCTGAATGAAGCTGTGCCCGAGCTGAAGGATTATCCGGAAGCCTGGCTCACTCATGTAGAACTGGATGTTAAGTATGAGGGGTATGTCGCCCGTCAGGAACGGCAGATCGCCCGATTTAAAAAGATGGAAGATATCCTTATTCCTGCCGGTTTCGAGTATGACCGTGCCGATGGAATTTCCAAAGAATCCAGAGAGAAATTCAAAAATATACAGCCCCGTTCGGTGGGGCAGGCATCCAGAATCTCCGGGGTTCGTTCTTCGGATATTGCCGTTCTTATGGTTCTGCTGAATCAGAAAAGGAAGGGGCGCGGAAATGAAAAAGATTGAAGCGGGACTTGCACAGATGGGACTATCCGGCGATAGTGCCAAATTGAAACTGCTGGATCGTTACATTAAGGAAATTGAGTTGTGGAATCCCCGTTACGGTCTTGTCAATGCTGAAGGTGAGGAGCTGGAGGTTCGTCATATTCTGGATTCGCTGGCTGCCGTAACTCTGCTGCAGAAAATAAACCCTTCTACCGTGGCAGATATAGGTTCGGGGGCGGGGCTCCCCGGTATCCCCCTGGCCATTTTCCTGCCGGATGTATCATTTGATCTTGTGGAAAGATCCGGCCGTCGTGTCAATTTTCTGAGAAATGCCGTTCTGGCCCTGGGGCTGAAGAACGTCCATATAAAGGAAATAGCCATGGAGGAACTGAAAGATCAGTATGATGTGGTTACTTTCAGGGGATTTTCTCCTTTTAACAGAGAGCTTATGGTGTATCTTGAAAGAATTATGACAGAACAGGGCAAAATCATTGCCTATAAGGGAAAGCTGAAACAGATCCGGGAGGAACTCTCCCTGCTTGATCAGGCGCTTCAGGATGCTGTTGAGATTTTAAATGTTGAAGTCCCGTTTCTTAAAGAGGAACGCCACCTCGTTACATTGAACTTGGCAGACTCTGCTGGGAAGTTTTGATTTTGCCCATCAGTTTTACAAGTTTGTTTTTTGGTAACAGATCAATCAGACGGGCTTCAACGAATTTTTCCGCTTCTTCAGAAAAGGTTCCGGCACTGAGGCAGAATCCCCGTCCCGCATGAACCTCCTTGATGTGAGCATAGAGCTCCCTTACTGAAAAATCCCCGATATTCCCTTCTTCCCTGTAGAAACGGAACAGGATCAGGTCCTCCCACTTTCTGGCTTTAACTTCTGCCAGGATATCAATATATTCATTTTTATTTACCGAAATATCCAGAACTTTAATCCTTGTGCTGGGAAAGAGGGCTACGGTAAGGCGACGGCAGAGGGCTATAAATTCATTAATGGGAGCCATCAGGTAGGTCTGGAGGTTCTGGTTGGATGTGAGTTCTTTTATCTTCTTTCTCTGAATCTCTACATCTTTGTATTTGGGATTGATACTGTAAATCTCATCCAGCTGGGTAAGGGTCTTGTCCAGCTGGGATGTCAGATTATAGCAGTCTGCCAGGCGGTATTTCAATTCCAGAAGGATATCACTGTTAATCTGCTTATGCTTTAAACCGATTTCAAAATCCATTATGGCGCTTTCGTACTCTTTTTTCTGCTTATTGACTGTTCCGCAGTACAGAGCCGACCGGGGACCCCATTCCGGATCCGGTCGAAGGTGGGAGAATATCTTTACGGACTGATCAAGCTGGCCCATTTCGAAAAGGGATCTGGCCAGGCAGAAAAGGGTCTCCTTGTCGTCAGGGTGGCCGTTGGCTGCATTTCTCAGGTAAGGGGCAGCTTCCTTATACCTCCGGAGCTTGAACAGACTGAGACCCGTATAGCGCAGGCTGTCATAATCATTATGTTTCTCTTTCAGCGCAAGAATCAGTAATCCCACGGCTTTTTCAAAATTCCCTCTTTTATACTCCAGAATCCCCAGGGAGGAATTTATATCAAAATTCCCCTGTTCCTTGGTCCGGGCAATAGCCAGGCTTTTATAGGCCTCCGTCCATACACCTGCTTTCATAGCGGAAAGACCGAATCTGAGGTTGATAAAGGTTTCGTCAAGGTTTGAGTTTGTTGCGCACAATTCCAGCAGTATCCCATATGTTTTCATAGCCTGGGAGTAGTTCTGTTCGGAAAAGTGGAGATCTGCCAGGGCCATCAGAGCCTGGGTATCTTTAGGGTTGCTGGCCAGCCTTTTATTGGCTTCTTTCAGAATTGTGTTTCTGTCCTGAACGCCTTCGCCGTCAAATTTCTTTTTATTGCGGGAAACCAGAGTCGATGAGATAATGACTACAGCTATTGTAATAATAGCCAGTGGAATTAGCAGAGGCAGATAGTTTACCATATAAATAGGATTATGTTCTTTCTCAGATTGCTTTGTCAAGAAAAAGGACTCCCCTCCGCGGTCGGATGTTTTTTTTTGACGAATTGTGCTATTTTGAACACTTGAATAGGAAAAGGAGAATAATTATGAGCCACAGGTCCAAGGATGATCAGATATTATATCATGTGAAACTCAATAAAAAAATGCTGAACGGAGCGGACACTGCTGTTCTGCCGGGGGATCCCGGCCGGGTGGAGAAAACGGCCCGCATGATAGATCCGGATGCGGTTTTCCTCGTATCCAATCGGGAGTATACTTCCTGGCTTGCTGAGCTTGGAGGGAAGAAGGTCCTTGTCTGTTCAACCGGAATCGGGGGGCCTTCCGTTTCAATCTGCGTGGAAGAGCTCGCTGCTTTGGGTGTTAAAAACTATTTCAGGATTGGAACAACCGGAGCTATCCAGAATCGGATCAATCCGGCTGATCTGGTTATTACAACCGGTTCAGTCCGTCTGGATGGCGCTTCCACCCATTATGCGCCGATGGAGTATCCTGCTGTTGCCGACTTTGATCTGACTGCTCTCCTCGTGCAGGCTGCCGGGAATTTGGGGATTCCTTTCCATAAAGGAATTACCGCATCCAGTGATACTTTCTACCCGGGGCAGGAACGGTATGATACGTTTACCGGCTACGTTCCCCGGAAATTTCAGGGAAGTCTGAAGGAATGGCAGAAGCTGAATGTTCTGAATTATGAGATGGAGTCTGCCACTCTGTTGACCCTGGCTTCTGTTTTCGGGCTGAAAGCAGCTATGGTCGCCTCCGTTATTGCTATCCGGGGAAGCAATGAAACTCCCGACGATTCCATTCTCCCCCTGGCCGAAGAACGTCTGGCGTCCTGTATCCGGGAAGCCCTCTCTCTTTTACTCACCGGAGAAGGATATAACTGAAATATATAACAGAATTTACAGATAAATTCAGTTTACCTGATTCTCATATTCCGGGTATTGATGAAATAGGGGTAACTCTATATAATTCCGTTACAATTATTTGCTTTGAACAATCCGGAAGCTTGCCGGGATGACAGAGACCGGTATAACTGCCTGACTCCTGCGGCCTGAACAAACGGCCGGATCATGTTCGGTCGGAGGCCGGATGTCTTTACCATTCCGTGCACCCCGGCGATTTTAATTATTTTGAGAGGTTAATGATAATATGGCAAAAGATATCACGAAAATGCGTAATATCGGTATCAGCGCCCACATCGACTCTGGTAAAACTACCCTGACAGAAAGGATCCTGTTCTACTGTCAGAAAATTCATGCTATTCACGAAGTTAGAGGTAAAGATGGGGTCGGAGCTACCATGGACTCCATGGAACTGGAAAAAGAGAGAGGTATCACCATTGCGTCCGCAGCGACCAATGTTACCTGGAAAGAACACGATATCAACATTATCGATACCCCGGGTCACGTTGACTTTACGATCGAAGTAGAGCGAGCTCTCCGCGTTTTGGACGGAGCCGTCCTTGTCCTCTGTTCGGTAGGTGGTGTTCAGTCTCAGTCCATTACAGTAGACCGCCAGCTGAAAAGATACGGCGTTCCCAGAATCGCGTTTGTAAACAAGAGCGACCGGACAGGAGCCAACCCCTATAAGGTTTGTGATCAGCTCAGGGAAAAACTGGACCTGAACTCTGTTATGATGCAGGTTCCCATCGGATTGGAAGACAAGCTGGAAGGTGTTATCGACCTGGTCAGAATGAAAGCCATCTACTTTGACGGAAACGACGGAGAACAGATACGGATTGAAGAGATCCCCTCCGAACTTCAGGCAGAAGCCGATGAAAGAAGAGAGATGATGCTTGATTCTGTTTCCATGTTCAGCGAAGAAATAATGGAAAAAATGATGGAGGAGGAAGAGATCCCCGAGGATCTTCTCCATGACACCATCAGAAAGGCTGTAATCGCCCAGGAACTCGTTCCTGTATATCTGGGATCTGCCTACAAGAACAAGGGTGTTCAGGAAATGATGGATGCGGTTATCCGTTACCTGCCTGCTCCTCCCGATGTTGAAAACAGGGCTCTTGATCTGAAAAATGACGAAGCGGAAGTTGTTCTTCCCTCCGATTCATCCAACCCCCCTGTCGCTCTGGCTTTCAAACTGGAAGACGGCCAGTATGGTCAGCTGACTTACATCCGTGTTTATCAGGGTGTTATCAAAAAAGGCGCCGAGCTGATTAATGTTCGTAATGGACGGAAATTCAAGGTTGGCCGCCTTGTAAGAATGCACTCCAATAATATGGAGGATATTACCGAAGCACCAGCCGGCGACATTGTCGCCCTGTTCGGTATCGACTGTGCATCCGGTGATACCTTCTGTGACTCTTCCCTGAACCTGTCCATGACCTCCATGTATGTGCCTAATGCGGTAATCTCACTTTCAATCAAACCGATTGACAAGTCTGCTTCCGACAAGATGGCCAAGGCCCTGAACCGTTTTACCAAGGAAGACCCCACTTTCAGAACCCATGTTGACCCCGAATCCAATGAAACCATTATTTCCGGTATGGGAGAGCTTCACCTGGAAGTTTATATTGAAAGAATGAAGAGAGAGTACGGTGCCGAAGTGATAACAGGAGCACCTCAGGTAGCATACAGGGAAGCTATCTCCGCTTCCGCCGATTTTAACTACACCCACAAAAAGCAGACTGGTGGTTCCGGTCAGTATGCCCGCGTTGCCGGTATGATGGAAGTACTGCCTACGGATAACGAGAAAGAGTACGAATTTGTCAACCAGATCAAGGGTGGAGCTATTCCTACTGAATATATTCCCTCCTGTGATAAAGGTTTTCAGACAGCCATGCTTAAGGGATCTCTGATCGGAGCTCCTGTAGTCGGTGTTAAAATGACCATCAGTGACGGTCAGTTCCACCCTGTAGACTCTTCCGACCAGGCTTTCCAGACGGCAGGTATCGGGGCTTTCCGTGAAGCTTATAAAAAAGCCAAACCCATAATCCTGGAACCTATCATGAAAGTCAGTGTTGAAGGTCCTACGGAATTTCAGGGAAATATTTTTGGTACATTGAACCAGAGACGTGGTATGATTGTAGCATCCAACGAAGAAGGAAACTACAGTACTGTTGAAGCTGAAGTACCACTTAGCGAAATGTTCGGTTACTCCACCGTTCTGCGTTCTTCCACTCAGGGTAAAGCCGAGTTCACCATGGAATTTGCCAAATACGGTAAAGTACCTGCCGGTGTAACCGATGAACTGATCAAGAAGTACGAAGAAGAAAAGAAAGCTCAGCAGAAATAGGAAGGAGTAATAAAGATGGTAAAAACTGAACTGACGAAAAAAAGCCCTCTGAGAAGCCTTGAAAAGGCTGTTGCCGGGGGCGTCGGAAAAGGGAATATTGCCGTTATTGCCTCCAAGCAGGGAATCGGTAAAACAGCTTGTCTGGTACACATTGCCACTGACAAATTGATGCGGGACAAGCATGTAATCCATGCTTCTTACGCTAACAAGGTTGATCATATTGTTAACTGGTATGAGGATATCTTTAAAGAAATCTCTAAAAAAAGAGATCTTGAAGATGCCATGGACGTTCATGAAGAACTCATCCGCAACCGGGTGATTATGAACTTCAACCAGGATGGTGTTTCTGTAAAGCAGGTGCTGGCCAGCATCAAGGCAATGATGGAAAACGGTCAGCGAGGTACAGACGCTGTTATTGTAGACGGATACGATTTTACTAAAGGAACTGCCGAGGACATTAAACAGTTCAAGGCATTTGCTGTGGAATCTGATATAGAGTTGTGGTTCAGCGACACCTACACTGAGGGTGAGGTTAACGTGGATGACAGGGGTGTCCCCAAAAACCTGATTAAAGATCTTGATGATATTGCCGTAGTGGTAACTCTCAGGGCTGAGCAGGGCTTTATGATTCTGAAACTGGTGAAGGAACATGACAAAATCGTGTCAGAGGATCTGTCTTTAAAGCTGGATCCCAAAACTTTACTTATAGCTGAAATGTGATTCATCGATAATTAGCCAGTTAGGACTGCTTCTTCGGAGGCAGTCCTTTTTTAAATTTATCCTATGTGGTAATATTCACGGGGGATCAGATAACGGGTGAGAAAGGATAGCTACTATACACTGGAATTTCAGTTCGATAAAAGTTCTGAAGGATTGGATCATCTCTTTCCATCCATTGAACTGTTAATACGTTCTCTCGAAAACATTGATCGTTTTCTGGTTGCCGCGGTTGGCTACGATTTAAACTATAAGCGTTATCTTAAAAATATCGGAGAAGATTCCTTTACCTTTTCCATTCGTGTCAGGCTTTTTCAACCGGTTCAGATTGCTCTCGGCCAGAATTTCCCCTTTGATGATGTCCGGTTATGGATGGAAAAGGGACGGCAGCTTTTTGTTGATCGTGCCAATAAAGAAGATCCGGATCCCGTTGATGACAAGGAGCTGGGACAAGCCCTGGAAGGGCTGATTCACAGGTATAATCTGGACAATACCATCCTTTACAGCAGCCCCAGCGGTACTGATCTGAAGGCATTATCCGATGATTTGAATAATGCTGTATCTTTTCTGGGCGGGAAGGCCCTGGTTAACCAGCGTTAATTGTTGAAGAGATTCCCTGGAAGGCGGATTTTATCCTGTCATTCTTGAGGCTCAGTTCTCTTAAAGATCCTTTAATCCGGTTTGTGGAGGATGCGCTTCGTAATTCCTTCAACTCTTTTTCTATCTGCTCGATTTCCTGTCTGATTCTTTCATATCGGTTCATATCGTGGATACTCCTAATATGAATATCGGAGAATGAAAAATATTATTGAGGATTCTCTGGAATTTCATTCCTTTTCTGATTATTATAATTCTCATAAACCCTGAAAGAGGAGGCGTACCATGTCGATTCTTGATGATGATGATTTTGATGAAAATACTATGTCCCTTGATGATCTTGAACCAGAAGAAGATGATGATGCTGATGATGATTCGGATTGGGGTGATGAACTGGATGATATGGATTCTGAATCCTGGGATAAACATTACGGTGATACTGAGGAAGAACTGGAAGGTGATCCCTGGGATCTGAATTAATGCCGGAAGCCGCAAGGGTTTTCCAGTCAATATTAAATAACGGCCCTTATGATAAGATCGATTCCCTTCTAACTTTACTTAGCCTTGAACAAGGAGAAATCTTCTCGCTGATTTTAAGTCAGACTCTCTTGATGAGGGATGGTACCGTTCGGATACCTTCTTTTTTCCGGGACACCAGGGGAGAGCTCTCTTCCTATTCGGAATATGCTTTCTGGAAGACCATTTCGCTGATTAGGGAAAAGCCTCTCTGGCTTTATGGGGTTGAGCATCTGAGTTTTACCCGTTCTCCTTCAGAGGAGGAATTCCGCCTGCCCGGGAATCTGCAGTATTGTACCGCCTTGAGAAGCCTCAGTTTTGAAAACTGCGGTCTTAAGTCTTTTCCTGAGGAGATTCTGGATCTGCGTAAACTCCGGAATCTTGATCTCAGTTCGAATCATATAAAATCCATTCCCCCGGGGATAGGCAAATTCCAGCAATTGGTGTACTTTAATGCTGCGGATAATGAGCTGAAGGAGCTCCCCGAACAGCTGGGACACTTGAGGAAATTGAAGGTTTTGGATCTGTCAGGAAACTGTCTGTCCTCCATCGGATTCTCTCTGAGCAGCTTCCACCGGTTGAACTCTCTGGACCTTTCCGGCAACAGGCTTGAGGCTGTACCGGAGGGATTGCAGAATCTGAATCAGCTTGAAAAGGTAGATTTATCATTCAATGAACTATCAGCTGAAGAAGAAGCCGCCTGGGAATCGGGTTATTATTCCATGATAAAAAACTATCAGTGGCCTCTTTCATTCTGAGGCTCTGATACTTGATTCTGGAGCTGAAGAATATGGTGGATCTCTCTTTTTTTGAATACTATGAAACCCCGGTTGATGCGAAACTCTCGCCTAGAAGGTTCTTCCTGGGAAAACGACTCTCTCTCTATCTTGATGGGGCCGGGATTGTTCTCCGC
Organism: Oceanispirochaeta sp.; assembly: GCA_963663385.2. Classification (GTDB taxonomy): domain Bacteria; phylum Spirochaetota; class Spirochaetia; order DSM-2461; family DSM-2461; genus Oceanispirochaeta. Next base: position 34,474 of record CAXXXD010000002.1, read on the forward strand.
AGCAGAAAACTCTCTTTAAAAAATCAATTCTCCGATCGTTCCTTTTTTGACGCTTCTGACAATATGAGAGAAATAATGGAAAGGCACGGCGGTAAATTCAATGTTACCGGTTTAAAGAATCTGCAGACCCAGGGCCCCTTTGTTGTTGTGGCAAATCATATGGGAATTGCGGAAACCCAGCTTATGCCCTGGATCATAGGCAGCTTTACGCCCGTCTCCATGGTCATGAAGGATAGTTTGTATAACTCCTGGCTTTACGGGCCTATTGCAGAGGCAACCAAGAGTATCGGGTTATCCCGTCAGAATCTCAGAGCTGATATTGACACCATCATGACAGACGGGGGAACGCTGCTTTCAAAGGGCCGCTCCATCGTTCTCTTTCCCGAAGGGACCAGGAAGGAAGTCTTCAACCGGAAGGAGTTCAACTCCCTGGGAGTCAAACTTGCTGCCAGGGCGGGTGTTAAAGTTGTCCCTGTTGCACTTAGGACAGACTTTCTGGAAGCCGGCAGATTGAGCTCCTACCTTTGCACCATACACCCCGAGAGGACAATAAATATTGCCATAGGCGAACCTCTCCCGGTTGAGGGAAGGGGAAAGAAAGAGCATGAGGCCTGTCTGGATTTTATTGAGAAAAATCTGAGAGACTGGGGTGTTCCCATACAGGAATAGAAACACAAAAAGGATTTATCATGATTTACACTTTAAAGGGGAAAACACCCCGAATCCCGGACGATGTCGGATTTGTAGCGGATTCCGCAGATATTATTGGCGATGTATCCCTCGATAAGGGCAGTAATATCTGGTTCAATGCCGTTTTAAGAGGGGATATGGACGAGATAAAGATCGGAGAGAACACCAATATTCAGGATTGTGCTGTGGTTCATACGGATTTTGGTTTCTCCTGTACTCTGGGTTCCGGAGTTACCGTAGGGCATGGCGCTGTTATCCATGGTTGTAAAATAGGTAATGACTGTCTTATCGGGATGAATGCGGTAGTACTTAATGGTGCGGAAATCGGAGACAACTGTCTTGTCGGAGCAAACAGTCTGGTATCCCAGGGAATGAAAATCCCTTCCGGATCTCTGGTTCTGGGTTCTCCTGCCAAAGTGGTGAAAGACCTTAAACCATCCATGATTGAAGCAATCCGTAAAAACGGAGCTGCCTATGGGAAAAATAGTGCGGATTATCTGGAAGGACTGAAAGCTGCAGAAGAGCTGTCGGAATAACCCTTTTTTCTGTTCTGCCTCTCGGCAGCCTGTTGCTTTTCAAAGACTGCCATATCCAGTAACTCCTCCATATTTTCAATCGATTCGCTCAGGAGGAGTTTTCCGTTGTAAATGTAAAAGTATTCAAACTCATACCGCATACTTTTATTATAGTTCTTTTTTAACACTTCTCCCCACAAAACGATCGTTTTTTTTATTAAAACAGCATTTCCCCGCTCTCATTTACAAGTGCGGAATCTTCTGAGTTCCTGACAGGGTTGTGGATAACTTGTTAAGATTTCGGCCGATTCTTGAATCTGCGGAGCTTCTGAATGTACAAGCTTGTGGATAACTTGGGGAAATCCTCTTTATTAATGTGGAAAACTGCTGTATTCCTAGTTAGGATATGCCTGAATAGAGGGCCTTTTTCGCTAAAATCGCCAGGGATTGACTGAAATCTCTTGAAAAATGGCATATTTGCAGAAAATCCCTGTTTATTAACATAAATAATATTGCTTGTGGATAACTTGGGGAAAAAAAATTATAAAACAACAAAATTGAGGGCCTATATAAAAAGTAGTTTGTATAAGCCTGTGGAAAACCCGTGAATAAGAATCTCAAAAGAATAATGAATTGCGTCTCTCCCGCATTCATGCTACTTTATAGACACCATAAAAGATTTTCAGGAGATGTTAATGAGACGGCAGAATTCCGGTATGACTTCTTTATTCTTTCTACAGCTGGCAGTAGCGATTTTCTTCCTGATCCTGGGGTTGCAGGGGATTATGTATTCCGTCTCTCAAAACTCCGGTTTTGCCCGGGAAGTCGCCCGTCTCTTTAATCCGGAATACCCTGCTGTAAAAAACATTGAGCTTGTCTTTGGGATTTTCAGCCTTTTTTCCGGATTCCTCCTTTTGCTGGGACTGTTCCGTTTCGGCGATTCCCGGCTGGTTACGGTTTCTTCGATTCTTATCTTTCTTTTCTGGCTGGTTCGGCTTGTAATACTGCGGTTTATGACAGAACTGGTTGTCTTTAACGGCAATATCACTTTTCAACCGGACTTTTCAAACTGGTTGTTGAATGTGTCTATGGATACAATCATACTCTGTTCAATCTGGACCCTGGCCCGTCGTGTCCGTTAAGGACTGTATCAGGTGAATGTCTCAGTATAGAATCTATAAGAGTAACTCTCTTTCCGGTCTGGTAGCCCGTTACCCTGGAATCCTTACTCCATCCAGTCTTTTCGATAACTCACTTCTTCTGGTTGTTCAGAACCGGAATATGGGAGAGTGGCTGAAACTGGAACTGGCTGCCCATAGGGGCGTCAGCGCCGATTTCGCCTATGTCATGCCGGAGAAAGGTTTGCGGGAATTCTGCGGTGGATACCCTTCTGCCAGAGCTCTTCTGGGAGAGGGAGACCGGGAGAAACCCGTACTCTTTCTGGATAATCTGAAACTTATAATGTACTACACCCTGGATGAACTGCTGAACCGCAGAGAGAAGATTGATCCGGTTTACAGGGATCTGTACCGCTACATTCAGGCCGGTGATCCGGTCGATGAAAGGGAGCTGACACAGGTCCGGACCGGACGTCTCTTCGAACTGGCGGACAGTATTGCCGGTTTATTTTTTCACTATGGTATGAACTGCCGGGATCTGATCTCCTACTGGGAGCGGGATCAGTTTTTCCCCGGTATGCCGGCTGTTTTACAAAAGCACGAAAACTGGCAGAAGCAGCTGTGGAATCATCTTTTCCATCCTGATCAGTCCTACCTCCATCTCAGTCAGCTTCTGACGGAGATAATGACCAGGGGCGATTCCTATGACGGACCCTGTAAAAGGGTTGTACTGTTCGGGTCCTCCTTCCTGGGGGATACGGGACTGAAGTTTTTCCATCACCTGTCAAAAAGCATCAGGGTAGATCATTTTATACTCTCTCCCTCAAGAGTTTATTCAAACTGGAGCGGAGAGGTCCGAAACAGCCTGCTGAAAAGCTGGAGTACCCTGATCGGCGGATTCGCTACTCTTTCGGAGGGGTTTGAAGGCGCTGAGCATCAGGATGAGTACCTGTCCAGCCCGGGAGACTCTCTTTTGAACTCTCTGCAGAATGATATACTTGAGGACCGGCAGGAAACCGGGAAAACCGCCGTCCGGGAGGATGACGATTCCATCAGGATCCATACGTTTACCTCTTCCTGGCGGGAAGTGGAAGTCCTGAAAGACCTTATCCTGAATGCCCTCAACGAGGATGAGTCCCTCAAACTGACAGATATCTGTGTACTGGCTCCCGATATCAATGAATATGCTCCCTTTCTGGAAGCCCTTTTTCCAGCCTGGCAGGGGGATTATCCGGGCCGTGATTCCCTTTCCTATAATATAGTGGACCTTAAGGGATCTCCCGATACACCTTTCATTCAGGGGTTTTCGGCCCTTTTTAATCTGCCCGGGGAACGTTTTACACGTAAGGAACTGTTTCAGCTCTTTGATAATCCCTGTTTCTGCGAAACCTTTCAGGTTAACCGGCAGGAGCGGGATTTCTGGCTTCAGCTTTGTGAAGACCTCAATATGAAATGGGGGCTGAATGAAACCCATAAAAGGGATTTCTACCCGGAAGCCAGCGGATTCAACTCCTGGGAGGAAGGGTTCCGCCGTTTGATGGACGGCTTTTTCCTGGAAGATGAAGAGGACAATTCCCTGCCGTACGGACTGAGTGATGAAACCGGGAACCAGAGTGCCGGAAAGCTGATCGGTGTCGTGGAAAATCTTTTTGCCGATTTTCATGAGCTGAACAATATAGCCCTCCCCCTGGAGCAGTGGGTGCTCTTGGCGGAAGCCATGATGGAGAGCTATATCACTGTCAGAGACGGGAATTTTCAGGACCAGAAGGACCGCTGGCAGTTGAAGGGTATATTCCGGGATCTCCTGAATCTGGCGGATGATTCCCGGGTGAACGAGAAACAGGACCTGAATTTTACAGTTTTCCGCATACTCCTCAACGAGTTTATCCGGAAATCCGGCGGAGAGAGGGGACGATACCTGACACAGGGGATAACCTGTTCTTCCCTTATGCCCCTGAGGGCTATCCCCTTCAGGCGAATCTATGTTCTGGGACTGAATGAGAATGCCTTTCCGGGAGAAGATCTCAGCCTGGGGTTTGATCTGAGGGAAGTTGTGCAGCAGACCATTGATCTTTCCCGAAGGGGGAGTGACAAGTACGCCTTTCTTGAAACCCTTCTTTCGGCCGGAGACTCTCTGACCCTCTTCTATAAAGATCGGGATCCGGTCCGGGGAGAAGCCCTGCAGCCCTCTGTTCTGATCAGCGAACTCCTGGAGTATCTGGATTTTCATTTTACTTTTCCCGGCGGAGTATCTCCGGAGGAGTGGCTCATCCGGAAAGAGTCCATTCACGATTATGATGAGCGTTACTTTAACGGAGAGGCCGGATTCCTGTCCTTCAATGCCAGGGCACTGAAGAGCGCCCGTATTGCCATGGGGCTGCATTCCGATGCGGAAAACCCTCTCTGCCTGAAGGGGGCAGCCGGAGAAGCCAGGGACCTGCTGACTATTGCAGATCTTGAACAGTTTCTTCAGAATCCCGCATCCTATTATTTCAGGAAATCCCTGGGGATCTACCTGGAGGAGGAGGTAAACCGGGAAGAGGACAGCCTGGAGAACTGGGAGTCCGGCTTTATGGACCGCTACCGTTTTCTGAGCTCCCTGCTGGAAGCCCCATCCTGTCTGAAGGATCCGGAGATAATGCATACCTGGCTGGCGGATAGGCAGAAGAGGGGGTTCCTCCCCGATTCGGAGCTTATCTTTCTGGAAAAGGACTACTATTCAGGCCGATTGGATGACCTGAGGAATCAGCTGGAGGAGAAAGGGCTGCCTGACGGCCTTCCCTCACCGCGGGATTTCCTGATTGATCCCGAAAGCGCTCCTCCCCGGAAGAGCAGGGGCTTTTTCGTGAATGAAGAAGATCGTACTTCCGTTCTGATCCCGGGGCTGGCCTTTGAGACCGGGGAGCGGGGAGTGATCCGGATGGCAGGGCAGCTCCGGGAGTTGAGTCCCCTGCCTGATGAGGCGGGAATATGGGGTACCATCGAGTACTGCGAATCGGGGTCCCCGGGGATACGTCATTTTCTGAAATCCTTTATCAAGGCCCTTTTTATGGACACCCTTGGCAGAGAGGGCTATATCGATCCTGTAGGAGCGCTGCGGCTGTATCAGTTCGGGAAACGGTCCTACCCTCTGCGCCATTTTCTTCTCAACCCGTCCTCCGGGACCTTCGAGTCCGGGGGTGTCCCGCTTACGGGCCCGCAGGAAAGAATCGGCACTCTTATCCGCTTCTGTCTGGATCAGCTTGAGGACCCCCTGATGCTCTATCCGGAGATAGGAGAGAGTCTGGGGGCTTCCCTGGCTGCCAGGCCGGAACTGTCGGATAATGAACTGCTTGCTCTGTGGAAGGATAACTGGGTACGTCTGGCTGTTTCCGATTCTTACGGGGGATTCAGTCCCTTTGCCAACTGCCCCTACCGGCAGCAGTTTTTGAGTGCTCCACCTGAAACCGATCCCGGCAGACTCAGGGAACTGCTTGAAATAATCTACCTTCCGTTTTTTAAAAAGGAAGTGAACCATGAAACCTGAATCATCCTTTAACCCTCTGGAAGCGGATCTTCTGACATCGGTCCGGCTGGAAGCGTCAGCAGGTACAGGGAAAACCTATAACCTGGAGAGGGTGGTCTGCGAGCTGGTGGCCCGGTACGAAATTCCCCTCTCCAGGATACTTGTCGTGACCTTTACCAATAAGGCTGCCCGGGAGCTGCGGGAGAGAATCCGGACTATATTGAGCGAACTCTCCCGGCCGGAAGCCGGACGGGAACCGAAGGAGCAGAAACTGCTGAGCGAAGCCCGGCATAACTATGATCAGGCTGCCATCTATACGATCCATGGTTTCTGTCAGCATGTCCTGCAGACCTATCCCTTCGAATCCGGCTCTTCCTTTCAGCAGGAGTTTTTAAGTGATAATTCCCTGGCGGAAGAAGGGGTCCGGGACTTCCTGTACGGGCGGTTCCGCCGGATCAGCGGGGAGGACCGGGATCTGATCAGAGGATTCCTTAAAGACAGCTGCTCCCTTGAGGAGGGGATTGGAAAACTTGTCAGGATTGCCGCAGATGAGATGGATGCGGGGAACCTGACTCTTATCCCCGGCCGGAATCAGCTTGACAGGGCTCTGGCAGAAACAAAGAATTTCGCTGCCGGGGAGGGGACTGTCTATCAGGCTGTTTCCGTGCTGTTCAATCTTTCCTGGAGCAGCGAGGAGGTCTTTGACGTCTTTAAAACCCTGAAAACCAGACAGAAAGCCGTCACTGCCGAGAAAATCGGCAAGGTCGGCGGCCTCCTGCCGGAAACCGGCGACCTCCCCTCATGGCTGGACTGGTTCTATAACAGACAGGATGATCTGGGGGCTGCCCCCGCCGAACTGCTTCTGAATATGGCCGAACCTGTACTGGAGGAGAAATGCGGAAAAGGCTGTTCTCTGGACGACCTTCCGGATAAAACCCTGATCCGCGGCATTACAGATCTCTTCGAGGCGCTGGAGCCGTTCAGCGACGGCGGGTTTTCGGCAAAGGGGATACACAGGAAGCTTCTGGGTTATGCTTTTCTGCGGGAAGCCGTGGACGGAGCCGTTCCCCTTATTCTGGACAAGAAAAAAGTACGGGGTTTACGGGATTTTTCCGATCTGATCCGGGTCCTCCATGACATTCTGACCGAGGAGCCGGACGGCCCGCTGGCCGCTACACTCCGGAATCAGTATAAAGTTGTTCTTGTCGATGAATTTCAGGATACGGACCGCCAGCAGTGGGATATATTCAGAATCCTCTTCGGTCGGGATGCAGACCATAACTATTTCCTTATAGGCGATCCCAAACAGTCCATCTACGGTTTCCGCGGGGCGGATCTGGCCGTGTATTTTCAGGCCTGTGACAGTGTGGCAGAGGAGCAGCGCTTCTCACTTGGGACAAACTACCGTTCCAGAAGAGCTGTTGTGGCCGGCTGCAACTACCTCTTTGAGAGGCTGTTTGCCCTGCCTTCCATCGGCAGCAGGAGCGTTCCTTTTCAGTCCGTTGATGCCGCCGGCGTCAAGGGTGCCCTTCCCAGGGACAGCCAGGGGAGGGTACTCCCGGCCATGACCTTCTGCGAAGTCCGGTACCCGGGGGATAAAGATATCGAGTCCAGGGGGAACCTGAAGGATGCCTGGATTCAGGATATTGCCAGGCGGGCGGAAGAGATGATCCGTGACGGTTCAACCCTGGAGGATCAGGCGGGAGCCCGGCGCATTAAAGCAGGGGATATCGCTGTATTGATGGATACAAACAGGGACTGCGAAGCCATGCAGCTGCAGCTGGAGGATCGGGGGATCTCCGCTGTTATCTACAGCGACCGGCGGGTCCTGGATGCTCCTGAAGCAAACCTTTTCGGTCTTATCCTGAAATGCCTGGCCTTTCCAGCCGACAACAGCGCCCTCACGGCTCTGCTGATTTCTCCGGTTTTTCAGCTCAGTCCGGCCACCATTTCCCAGGTTGAGCAGAGTGAGCAGCTTGATCAGATTGTTATGGCGTTTCATCGCTGGAAGGATATTACCGACAGGGGCGGGCTTATAAGGGTATTCCACAGCCTTTTTGAACAGGAGAATATATTCCCTCTGGAAAGTCTGGAAATTTCCTGGAAAAACCGGCTTCTCCATCTGAGGCAGGGGGACCGGAGCTGTACGAACCTCCTCCATCTGGCCGAAATTTTTCATCAGGAGCAGAGGTCCCGCAAACTGGATGCCAGGGGGCTCTATGACCACTATATCCGGCTGCGTCATAATCCGGGGATGGATGATCAGAGGCAGGTCCGTCTTGACAAGGACGGCGAGTCTGTTCAGATTCTGACCCATCATTCAAGCAAAGGCCTGGAATATCCGGTTGTTTTTTTCTGCGGTGCCCTGAACAACGGCTCTGTCGGAAACCGGCCGGATCTGACCTTCTACTGGGAGGGGAGGCGTTACCGGGACTATCTTCTGACATCCGACTCCCGGAAGAAAGCGGCTCTTGCCGACTGGGAGGAAAGGAAACGGCTCTATTATGTGTCTCTGACCAGAGCTTCCTCCCTTTTGTATCTTCCGTTCTTTCCCCAGGGGGATTTCTGTTATCTTACCAATATATACGCGGCCCTCTGCGGGGATGCCCTTGTGTCTGAGGAACATGCCCTGCTAAAACCGCTTCCGCTTGCGGAGCAGTGGCCTCTTCACTCTGAAGCGAAATGGCAGAAAAGCGGCGCCGTCAAAAAGAAAAAAGCGGCCCTCAATGATAAAATGGCAGAAATCCTGCAGGATATCTGTCATGAGAACAGTAACCTTTTCCGTTTCTCAATCCCCGCCGGGGAGGAAGCGGATACACTGCCCCTTTTCCCTCCGGGTTATCTGGAACAGCCGGAAGGGGATACGATCCGTCTGGCTGCGGCTTCCTGGAAGGGCGGGACTCCCTTTTACAAGAGGATTATATCGGTTGAAAGTTTTTCTTCCCTTACTGCCGGAGCACACGGGAGGATTCAGGCCCGGGACATCGACTCTGCAATAGATGACGCAGACCGGGATGCAGGAGACGCGGGCCCCCCGGAGGAGGATTTCCCCGAAGAAATTCCGGAAGAGCAGCCCGGTCCCCTGGGGCTGACCAGAGGCGCCGAGTTCGGGAATCTTGTTCATTATATTTTTGAGACAATCGATTTTTCCTGGGGGGATATCCCTCTGGACCAATGGTTTGCGAAGGGGGACGGTCCCACCCCGCAGGAAGTCTTTCTGGAAGAAGCGACTGAACGGTTCTTTGATCAGAACTGGTGGGTTCAATCCCGGCTCGCTCTGGGAGAACTGGTCTGGAATGTTCTGAACTGCCCACTGAAAGGCTGCGGTGCTCTGAAGCATATGGGACCGGAAAACAGGAAACATGAGCTTGAGTTCCTTTTCCGCGTCTCCGAATCCACCAGGATGCAGGTTCAGGAGTGGAGTGTTCCTGTTGAGAAAGGATTTCTGAAAGGATTTATCGATTTAATATTCCGCCATGACGGGAAACTGTATATAGGAGACTGGAAAACAACTGTGCCTGCAGGGAAAGGCGTGTTGGGTGATTATGATGAAACAAATCTGAATGATACCATGCACAGTCACCTCTATGATGTTCAGGCGATGGTCTATACTCAGGCCCTTCACCGGTATTTGCTCTCCCTGGATCCTGATTTCTCCTATGAAAGGGATTTCGGGGGGATTTTCTACTTTTTTGTACGCGGTATGGGAGAGGAGGGGACCCGGGGGGTCCATTTCTTCAGACCGGATATACAGGAACTTGCCGATTTTATGCCGGGGTGTCTGGATTATGCATAAGGGATCAGTCAGAGGGCTCAAGCGTTTTCTTGAGCTTAAATCAATAAGGGAGAATTCGCCCGCTTCCATCCGGGCAAGGATGAAGAATCCCGGAGGCGAGGGGGAGTTTATGCAGAAAGCCCTTCTCAGCGGGGCCGAAACCTATCAGATTTACGGTGCTGTTCATATGATTCGCACCAGGGGAAGCGAATCCGACAGGAACCGGGCGGATCAGCTGCGCTGGCTTCTGCTTTATATCCTCTATCAATCGGGGAACGGCCATATCAGAATTTCAAAAGAGGACCTGGCGGAAGATTTCCCCTTCTGGACGGACTCCATCTCTGTTGCCTGGAATCAGATGGGTTCCGAATTGTCCACTCTTGAAAACATTGATGCCCTGATAAAAAGGAATAAGGGAATCTTCGCCTGTCTCCCCGGGGGGACGGCCCCTGTAGTGATCTCCCCTGAGGGCTCCTCTCTCTATCTGCTCAAACGCTGGCGCTATGAAAGGCGGTTCCTTCAGCTTCTGGATCCCCTGTGCGGGGAAACTGGGCTGTCCTGCATTCCAGGGGCGGGTAACCTGTCGGAAACTCTTGACAGGGCATACGAAAACCTTTCCCGCGATTCGTCCCTCCTGATGGGCCCTGAAACCCGGGCCGCCGCCGGGATGGTGGCAACCAGGCTCCTCTCTGTGATTACAGGCGGACCGGGAACGGGGAAAACCACTATTCTGGGGGGGCTCCTGCGTCTGCTGCTGGAGGCGGGAATGGACGGAGGACAGAAAGTTATGAATATCCGCCTTTGTGCGCCTACCGGGCGGGCTGCCGGAAGGATGGAAGAGAGTCTCAGAGCCCTCATCGGAGACCCCCGGTACAAGGACGCCTTTGTCCGGGAACCCTGCACCCTTCATAAGCTTCTGGGACTTGTTCCCGGTTCTCCTCCCCGTTTCAACCGGCACAGGCCGCTTCCTGCAGACCTACTGGTTGTGGATGAGGCTTCCATGGTGGACCTGAATATGATGTATTACATCCTTGATGCTCTCCGGCCCGGAGCCCGGCTTCTGCTTCTGGGTGATAAGGACCAGCTGCCGTCGGTTGAAGCGGGAGCGCTCCTTTCGGATTTTCTTTACGGCCGGGAAGAGCCCGGATACAAACTGGAGGGAGCTGTTCTCTCCCTTACGAGGGTACACCGGAACAGCGGGGCGATTCTGGACGGTTCAGGGATGATCATCCGGGGAGAAACGGATGCGTTCCTTTCCTTTCTGGAACAGCCTCAGAGGCAGGGCGTGAAGGAGAATCAGGAAGAGAGCGGTCTTTTCCTTTACAGGGATATCCCCGATTTCCGCACATTTCTCGAGCAGGCTGCGGGGGATTCCGGTTTGGCTGAAATGAGAAGGACGATTCCTCCTTTTACCGATTCCGTTTCTGCCTGGAGAGAGCACAAGGCAGAGATCAGCCGTTATTTCCGGCTTTTTCAGGAGGAGGTTATCCTTGTACCCTCCCGAAAGGGACTGTTCGGGGTCAACTCCCTGAACCGAGCCCTCAGTGCTTATCTGGCTCCGGGCGAAGGCCCTGTTTTCCATGGCCAGCCCATTATGATTACCCGTAATGATTACGAGCGGGAACTCTTCAACGGAGACCGCGGCGTCATCCTCTCCTTCGGAGGGCAGTTTTATGCTTTTTTCGAGTCACCAGGAAGTCATCCCTACAGGCACTACCCTGTTGCTCTTCTGGGAGAGTATCAAACCGCGTTTGCCCTTACTATTCACAAGAGTCAGGGATCGGAATACAGGCATGTCAGCGTAATCATCCCGGAAGGGGCGGAACGGCTCCTTTCCCGGGAGATCCTCTATACAGGGGTCACCAGGGCAAAGGATAAGGTCACCCTCTTCAGCCGGAAGGACCTGATTCAACGCTCTCTGAGCCGGGGTGTCAGACGGCACTCGGGAATCAGGGAGTTTATCAGCGGAACCGGGGGTAGCTGAAAAACGCTATTTGTATTATTTTTTCTTACAGCTGTTATGGAGCAGCTGATTTTGGAATTTCAGGAGAGAATTATGGCTGAATGTCCCTGCGGAAGCGGCGTCGAATATGAAAAATGCTGCGGGGTTTATATTAAGAACGGAATCCCCGCCCCTACAGCGGAAAAGCTGATGAGGGCCCGTTATTCCGCCTATGCTCTGGGTGAGATTGACTTTATAATGGATACTCATGAAGTAGAAAAAGGGGATGAAGAGAATTCCCGGAAGGCTACCGAGAACTGGGCGAAAGGATCTGAATGGCAGGGCCTTGAAATCCTTAAAACCTCAAAGGGGCAGGAAGGGGATTCTGTCGGAACCGTTGAATTCAAAGCCCACTACATGGTGGACCGGGCCCGGTATACCCATCATGAAATCAGCAAGTTCGAAAAGAAAGACGGGAAATGGATCTTTATGGAAGGTCAGGAAGTTAACCGTCCTGCCAAACGGGATGAAAACAAGGTCGGCCGGAATGATCCCTGTCCCTGCGGCAGCGGGAAAAAATACAAAAAATGCTGCGGCTGATCCCTCGGCTTCGCTAGCCTGAAGTAGGTCGGCATGGCCGTGCCGACCTACGGGTAGGTTGCACCCCTCCTGTGGAGGGGATGAGGGAGGTCTGGTCGTGCCTACCAATAGCCATTACTGCGAAGGGGAGAAATAAGGCGATTTCCCCCTCCTTCGGAGGGGGCCAGGGGGAGGCTATGATAACTCCGACATCATCTGGTCTTTCAGGGTGGCGATAAACTCTTTGTAATGCCGGTTCTCCTCCTGAAGGCGCTTGATTTCAAACACCATCCACCTTACATCTTCCATGGCATCCACCACGTCATAGTCAAAATCTGAAGCCGGGTTGTATCTGATCCAGCAGAGGCTGTTCCCATTTCTCTTTTTTCTCTCAAATTTCTCTTCCAGCTCTTTCAGTCTGTTTTCATTCAGATCGTTCACCCTTTTAATGTACCCTTTTTTTGTGGAAATTCAGAGGAGCTGCCGGTAAATAAAGACAAAAAAAGGGGCATATGGTAGGGTGTCCTTCTATGAAACAGGATATTTCCCAGAGGATCCTCTATGAGGATAACCATCTGATAATCGTCAATAAAGAGTGTTCTGAAATTGTGCAGGGGGATAAAACCGGAGACTCACCCCTAAGTGATACGGTAAGAGAGTTTATTAAAAAGAGGGATGCCAAGCCGGGGAATGTATTTATCGGAATCCCCCACCGTCTGGACCGGCCTACCAGCGGTATCGTTATTTTTGCCAAAACATCCAAAGCCCTCTCCCGTATGAACGAGCTTTTCCGTAGGAACGAAGTTCACAAAACCTACTGGGCTGTTCTGGGCGGCTGTCCCTCTGCCGGGGAAGATACACTGACCGACTATCTGAGGCGGGACAGACAACAGAATAAATCCTATACCTGTCCTGCCGGAAGGAAGGATGCCAAAAAAGCGGTTCTTTCCTATAGAATCCTCCATTTTACCGGTCGTTATGCTCTGGCGGAAGTGGACCTCCATACGGGGCGGCATCATCAGATCCGGGTCCAGTTCAGTTCCCGCGGGTACACCATCAAGGGAGATCTGAAATACGGGGCATCCCGGTCAAATCCCGGAGGGGGAATCCACCTTCATGCCAGACGGGTTGCCTTTGTCCATCCCGTCAGCAGGGTAGCGGTGGATGTTACCGCCCCTGTTCCTCCGGATGACAACCTCTGGACTGAGCTCGAGAGAGAGGTTTCGGCACTTGGCTGAACTTCTGAGTAAAGGTCAGATAGAATCCCTTCTGGAGTGGTTTGACACAAACGGGGTTGCCTACCCCTGGGGAGATGATCCTTCTCCCTATAAGGTCTGGGTATCCGAGGTTATGCTGCAGCAAACCGTTGTAACCGCTGCTGTTGAGCATTTCAGGAGATGGATAATTCTCTTTCCCGATATACGGGCCCTTGCTGAAGCGGAAGAGGAAGCTGTTCTGAAGGCCTGGGAAGGGCTCGGTTACTACTCCAGGGCCCGGAATCTCCGCAAGGGAGCTATCTATCTGATTCATGAAAAAGAAGGGGCACTCCCTGAGTCCTACAGGGAACTGACTGCTGTCCCCGGAATAGGAGATTATACAGCCCGGGCTCTTCTGAGCCTGGCCTTCGGTCTTCCCTATCCTGTTCTGGACGCCAATGTCCGAAGGATCGGTCAGCGCCTTCTGGCCTGTGCCGGATGGGAGAAGAGAGACGACATATTCCTCCTTGAAAAACTGGATAGGGTTATCCCCCGGTATACTCCGGGACTGTTTAACGCCGCCCTGATGCAACTGGGGCAGCAGGTCTGCCGGACAGGAAAACCCGACTGCCCTTCCTGCCCCCTGTTGAAGGCCTGCGCCGCACGCAGGAAGGGATTGGAAGAGAGTATCCCCCTCAGGAAAAAACGGAAGGTGAAAGAGAAACATACGGTTCTCTTTCTGATCGTTAATAAGGGGCGTATTCTGATGATACGCCGAAGCCGCGGGATCGGGGAAGGTTTATGGTTTTTACCCGGCGTTGAAAAAAGCCGGGTTGCCGGTATCAGGAACTATGTGGAAAAGCAGGCTGTGGAGGCGGGATCTCTCCCTGTCAGTATTCACTACTATACCAGCTGGAAGGATTATCTCTACCCGGAAATATACGAATGCCGTCAGGCGGACCCTGTCTTTCAGGATAAATTCGATACCCCCCCGGAAGATCGGATGGAGTGGGTGGATCTGAAGAATCTTGAATCCTGTCCCACGCCCTCTGCTTATAGAAGGATATTAAACCGTTACCTTCTTTCCAGTTAATTCTCAGCATCTCTTCCTTTTTACCGGCTCTCTCAGCCGGGAGTGGTGTGTTCTTTATGCACTAATGTGTTCTTTCTGCAACTGTCCGATTTCCATCGCCTTGTTCTTGCCTAATCATTGATTATTATTGTAGGGTTTACAGATGAACCTGTTCACTAAAAACACCTTTCTTTTTCTGATCGGACTGGTCCTGACAGTTTCATCCTGCCGGTCGGTTGATGAAATGGCCATTGATAAGATTTCAGAGATTATGTCTTCCGATTCCGGTTCGGGAGCCTTTACCCGTGATAACGATCCCCAGTTCGTGGCTGATGCTCTGCCCTTTGCCATGAAAATGTATGAGATGCTGATCGAGATGAATCCCGACGATGCGGATCTGCGTCTGGCTGCGGGTAAAACTTTTATTATGTATGCCAATGCTTTTCTGCAGACTCCTGCGGGGATGATGGGGGATGAGGACTGGTCCGAGCAGGAAATCATGCTCTACAGGGCCCGTAACATGTACCTGCGGGGACGGAATTATGTTCTGTCGGCCATGGCTCTGAACCACGAGAACTTCAATGATCTGCTGGAAAGTGATCCTGATGCACTTCTGGAGCAGACCGGCCAGGTGGATGCTTCCGCCCTTTACTGGGCCGCCGCAGGCTGGCTGGGAGCCTTTTCCTGCAATCCCTTTGACATGGAACTGGGAAGCCGGATCTATTTGCCGGTAGCGTTTCTTTTCCGGGGGCTGGAACTGGATGAAAAAGTAGAACGGGGCGGGGCTCATGAACTGTTTATTACCATATGGTCATCCATCCCCAGGGGAATTATCGAAAAAGCTCTGCTGACAGCTCCCCGGACGGCCGGTACCTTTGCTGCGGCCTACTATGGAGAGGCCGGTGTGGGCAGTGATGAAGAGAGCCGGGCAAGGTATCACCTGAAGAGAGCCCTGGAGTTGTCCGGTGGATTAAACCCCTCACCCTATGTTTCCTTTGCAACGGGAATACCCGTCATGCAGCAGAACTATGATGAGTTTGAGATGCTGCTGAACAAGGCTCTGGCTATTGACCCGCTGGATGATCCGGATAACGAACTTGTTATTCTGATAACCCGGCAGAAAGCCTCCTGGTATCTGGAACACCGGGAAGACTACTTTTTACAGGATTTTTAGCATGTTCCGGGTATTTGCTTTATATTGAGGATAGAGTTATGAAAAATAGAAAAACAACAATAAGCCTGTTACTGCTCCTTTTTCTTATGATGATGCCCCTTTCGGCTATCACCATTAAAATGGGGAGCCTTTTCCCGGAAGGAACGGAATGGGACCGCTCCCTGCGTAAAATTGTGCAGGAATGGAAAGAAATCACCGATGGCCGGGTCAATCTGAAAATCTATGCGGGAGGGATTGCCGGATCAGAAGAGGATATGGTTCGCAAGATGCGGATCGGTCAGCTTGACGCGGCGGTTCTTACATCTATCGGCATGAACAAGATCGTATCGGATTGCCTTGTATTCAGTCTGCCTTTTTTCATTCAGAATGAGGAGGAGCTGGATTTTGTCCTGAAGGAACTGACACCGATCTTTGATGATGATTTTAATGAGAAGGGTTTCGAAGTACTCCTCTGGTCAAAATCCGGGTGGATCAACTTTTTCAGCAGTCAGGAGGTTCATACTCCCGAAGATATACGTAAAACCAAAATGGGTGTCTCTCCGGGAGATGAAGAGATGATTGAAGCCTTCAAGGCTCTGAAGTTTAATGTGGTTCCCCTTAATCTGAATGATACCCTGATGGGGCTGCAGAGCGGAATGATCGATACGGTTTACACGGCGCCGATCGGTGCCGCCGCCTATCAGTGGTTCGCTCTGGCGCCTTATATGAATCCCCTCAACGTACTGCCGGTGATCGGAGGGATTGTTCTGTCGGACCGGGCCTGGAAGAAAATCCCTGCCCAGTATCATGAGGAACTGAAAGCTTCCATGAGGAGTATTGTGGAAGAAGGATTTGCCCGGGAAGCTGAAAAACTCAATAATCAGGCTATGGATGTTATGAAGGAAAACGGTTTGGTCATTTCGGAGATAACCGAAGAGGACAAGCAGGCCTGGTACGATCTTTTCGATGGAGATTACTGGATGATCGTCGGTGATGACAAGGCTGTCGCGCCTGAAGTTTATCAGGAGGTAAAAGCCCGTCTGGAAGCCTTCAGGGCCGGTAAATGAAGAAACACTGGTACCATCACATTGAGGATAAAGCCGCCGGGCTGATTTTTCTCTTCCTGGCTCTTATCCCTACAGTTGAAATCCTGTTCCGGCTCCTGTTCCACTCCGGGCTGAAAGGGGCGGAAGGGTATACGCGGAATGCCGTAGTGTGGGTTGCCTTTCTGGCCGGGACAATCAGTTCCCGGGAGAGGGGGCACCTCTCCCTGACGTCAGGCCGGGACTTTCTGAAGGGGCCTCTGGGTGAGATTCTGCGCAATATAGTCAAGATCCTCTGTTCGGGGATCAGTATCGGCCTGGCAGTCAGTTCCTTCTCCTTTATGCTTATCGGGTTTGATCCGGAGCAGATCGTCGGTTTTATCCCTATCCGTTTTATTATACTGGTTATGCCCCTCGGCTTTCTGGTAATGGCTCTGCGGTTCCTCTATATACGGGGACGGGAGCATTCGTCTTTTACCACTGTTCTGGGGGGGATCCTTTTCGGTTTGTTCCTTGGTCTCCCCGCCTTCGGGAATATGGCCTACTCCCTGATGATGGAACCGCCCCTGTTTCTTGATTCCTGGATGACCGTGTATTACAGCTTTTTCTATTACGCGGCCATTCCCCTTATCCTGCTGCTGATTGTATCAGCCTTTGCAGGAACCCCCATTTTTATCCTTCTGGGAGGCATCGCTTTTTTCCTTTTTTCCCGGGATTGGGGTTCTCTGGAAATTCTGCCCAATGAAGCGTACAACCTGCTTACCAGTTCCAGCATTCCCGCTATCCCCCTATTCACCCTCACAGGGTTCATACTCTCGGAAAGCAAGGCAGGAGAGCGTCTGGTTCGCCTTTTTCAGAGTTTTATGGGGGGACTGCCCGGGGGTATGGCTATTATGGCTGTTCTGGTGTCCGCTTTCTTTACAACTTTCACCGGTGCTTCGGGAGTTACCATCCTGGCCCTGGGAGCCCTTCTCCTTTATATGCTTTCGGAAACAGGGGAGTACAGGAAGTCCTTTTCCGAAGGGCTCCTGACTTCTTCCGGGAGTATCGGGCTCCTCTTTCCACCCAGCCTGCCCATTATCATGTATGGCGTAATGGCGCAGATAAGTGTGCGTGATATGTTTCTGGGAGGAATTATTCCGGGACTTATCCTGGTTGGAGCCCTTTCCGTTATGGGAATCTATACAGCGGTCAGGTCTCATAAAAAAAGGGAATTCCACTTCAGCTTCAAAGAGTTTCGTGAAGCATTGAAGGATGCATCGGGAGAGCTCCTCCTGCCGATTATTATCCTTGCCGGGTATTTCGGCGGTATTACCACGCTGGTGGAAACAGGCGCCGTTGCCGTTATCTACTCTATTCTGCTGGAAGGATTTATTCACAAGGATTTTTCAATCAGGAAGCTGTTCCATGTGATGGATAAAAGCCTCCCCATTATCGGCGGTGTGCTGATGATACTGGCAACAGCCAAAGGTCTTTCCTACTATCTGGTGGATGCGGAAGTTCCCATGATGCTGACGGATTTCGTGAGCCAGCATATCCACTCCAGGATAGTCTTTCTGATTATACTGAACCTGATCCTGCTGGTCACAGGCTGTCTGATGGATATCTATTCAGCCATACTGGTAGTGGGACCTCTGATTATCCCCATGGGTGAACTTTTCCAGATCCATCCGGTGCAGCTCGGAATTATTTTTCTGGCAAACCTGCAGCTGGGGTATCTGACACCTCCTGTCGGGATGAATCTTTTTCTGGCATCCTACAGGTTTGAAACGCCCCTGGCGATAATATATAAACGGGTCGTGCCATTCCTGCTGGTTCTGCTGGTTATGGTGCTTCTTATAACATATGTCCCCTGGTTTTCTCTGGCATTACTGGGGCTCTGATTTAAATAAAGGTAGGTATAATGAGAAATCTGACAAAACCGGAACGGAGCTGGGTTCTCTACGATTGGGCGAATTCCGCTTACTCCATTACAGTTACAACGGCGGTTTTCCCCCTCTTTTTCGGGCAGATAGCACGGCAGGGCGGTTTAAGCGATACCGCATCCACGGCCGTCCTTGGTTACGGAAACAGTATTTATGCCCTGCTGATAGCGGTTCTGGCTCCCATACTGGGAACCATGGCAGATTATAAGGGCAGAAGAAAAAAGTACTTTAAGGGTTTCCTCTATACCGGTACGGGAGCGACACTTCTTCTTATGCTGATACAGCCCGGGGCCTGGCTGCCGGCTATTATTATCTACATGATTACGGGAATCGGATTTTATGGAGCCAATATTTTTTATGACTCCTTTCTGGTGGATGTGGCAGCGCCTGAGCGGATGGATATGGTTTCCACCAAGGGGTTCGGCTGGGGCTATATCGGGAGTACCATTCCTTTCGTGGCATCTCTGGTTATTATCTTTCTGATGGCCAGGGGTGATATGTCCACCCTCAATATTACGGGCGTCCGGATAGCCTTTCTGATAACAGCCCTCTGGTGGCTGGGGTTTTCCTTCCCTATCCTCCGGAAAGTTCATCAGAAGTATGGAATCGAACCGAGCAGGCACCCTGTACGGGATTCCTTCCGCCGTTTATGGGAAACCTTCCAGAATATAAGGAAGTATAAGGCTGTTTTTCTTTTTCTCCTTGCCTACTTCTTCTATATTGACGGAGTGGGAACCATTATCAAGATGGCAACGGATTACGGATCGAAAATGGGGATCAGCTCCGCCTTTCTGCTTCTGGATCTTATGGGGCTGCAGATCGTTGCATTTCCCTTTACGATTCTATACGGTGTGCTGGCCAGAAAGACTTCAGCCCGGACTATGCTCTTTGCGGGCATAGGGATCTATATTGTCATTACCATTATGGCTGTTATACTCCCCTTTACAGGTCCGGAAATGCTTCTTCCCATGTTTATCTTTATTTCCTTTCTGGTTGCAACCAGCCAGGGGGGGATACAGGCCCTGTCCCGCTCTCTCTACGGAGCCATGATCCCGCCGGACCAGGCCGGGGAGTTTTTCGGGTTCTTTGATATCTTTGGTAAATTCGCCGCCATCCTGGGACCTTTTATCCTTGGACTGGCTACGCAGATAACCGGGTCTTACAGTATCGGAATCGGATGCATTGTTTTCCTGTTTATCATTGGAGCCGTATTCCTCTCCCTTAGCGGAAAGGCTGTTAAAGGACAAACCGGCTGATGGATCGGCAGAATGAAGCGGAAAACCTGGTTTTTCAGGGCATCTCCTTCGCCAGGAAGGGGAAGCATCTGAAAGCTGTCGAAGCTTTTCTGGGGGCTCTGGAAATTGTCCCCGGCAATGCTGTTATCTGTTTCAATCTTGCCCTTGAATACCTGTCCATGGATGAGCCGGAACTGGCCCTCTCCTACCTGGACAGATCTGTGAAGAAAGAGCCGGATAATCCGGATTACTGGTGCGAAAGAGGGGTAGCCCTTTACCGTACCCTGGATTATGCCGGGGCGGAAGAGTCCTATGAACGTGCCATGAGCTGCGGAGGAGAAAACTCCCGTTTATGGAACAACTTCGGGGTACTCCGTTTTATTACAGAACGGTACCAGGAAGCGGGAGAGTTTTTTGACCGGGCTGTCAAACTTGATCCTGTAAACGCGGATGCCTGGTATAACCTGGCGGATACCCTGGAAGAGCTGGGGAACGCAAAAGGCGCCGAGGCAGCCCGCCGGGAGTATCAGAAGCTGCAGGGAAAGGGAAATCCATGAGAGCCGAAGAGCTGGTTGCCGAAATCTACCGGCAGAAGCTGGAAGTTCAGAGCAGGGGCGGCAACCCTGTTAAAGTCCTTATGCCCCCCGATGTCTGGGAACATATCCGCGCCTGGCACATTTCTCTGGGGGTTATGGAAAAGGCTCCTCATATGGACTATATAACGGAAGAGGCCGTTTTTGGGCTGAGTGTGGTGATAGCCCCGGATTCTATTCTGACTGTTCAATAGATATCCCGTTCAGGGATAGGACACCTCAGTCCATTCGCTTCCGTTTACTGACGACTTGAGAACAGCCTCAACAAAAAGAACTCCTGCCAGGCCGTCTTTGGCTTTCGGGTAGGTGACGGACTCTTCCCGCGGTGTTTTCCCGCTGCGACGGGCTGCAATCGCTTCGGCGGCGTCTCTGTAGATATTGGCAAACCCGGAAGGAAATCCTTCAGGGTGTCCGGCTGCTATATGGGTTGAATGACTCCCCAGGGTATTGGAAGCCGCCCCGCCGGGTGTTCTTGTTTCCCAGGGTTTGCCCAGGGGCTTGTATATCAGTCTTTGAGGTGTTTCCTGTTCCCATTCCAGGGTGCCCCGGGACCCGCTGAGGCGGATTCTCAGGCCATTTTCCATACCGGCCGCCGCCTGTGTCACCCAGAAACTTCCCCTGGCGCCATTGCTGAGTCTCAGAAGAGCTCCTGAATAATCGTCCACTAACCGGCCGGGTACGATATGTCCTGTTTCAGCGGCCACTTGGGAAACTTCCAGACAGGATATATAGCGCAGCAGGTTATGTGCATGGGTTCCGATATCCCCCATCACAAGGGAAGGTCCGCATTTTTCCGGCTTAAAGCGCCAGGATGTTTCTGGATCTTCCGGATCCGGATCATCTCCTGTTGCTTTTCCTCCCTGAACATATTCCACCTGAACCAGTCGAATCTCTCCCAGAGCACCCTCTTCAACCATTCCCCTGGCCTGTCTGACCATGGGGTAGCCCGTGTAGTTGTGGGTAAGACAGAAAATCAGACCTGTTTCGGAAACCATCTTATTAAGCGCTTCCGCTTCTTTTACCGTATTGGTCATGGGCTTGTCGCAGATTACATCCAGTCCGGCATCAAGAGCGGCCATGGCATATTCGTAGTGGGAGTCATTCGGTGTCATAATGGCAACGGTATCCGCTCCATTTGAGCGTCTGGATTCGCTTATTATAAGTTCCAGGGCATTTTCATAAATCCTGTCTTCTGACAGGCCGAGCTTTCTGCCGGCTTCCATTGATCGCCGGGGATCGGAAGACAGGGCACAGGCGACAATGTCATAGCAGTCTGTAATACGGGCCGCTTTGCGGTGCATGGCTCCGATAAAAGATCCCGGACCTCCACCGATAACAGCCAGACGGATCCGTCTGCCCAGTAAACTGACAGCAGGATTATACTCATCTGTTTTCATAAAAAAGGACTCCTTCCGGAGTCCCATTATAAGATCAATTACTGTAAATTACCAGTTATTTGACTACATCCTTACAGGCGCTGAATACATTGGCAAAGAGCTCTTCAATATACTGCGCGGGCAGTGAGGAGTAGGCGACCCGGACAAGTTTTCCCAGGGCGATTATTCCTGTGTCGTAATCCTTCAGAAGTGTCTGGCGGACCTCTTCCGCATCGGCGGTTTTCAGTTTGACACACATAAAATATCCCGAGTTGTAGGGAAGGGCTTCAAAGTGTTCCCTGTATTCAGGATGAGCTTCCAGGGTTTTTATTACCAGGTCGTAACGGGATTTGAGCAGCTCGTATTTGCTTTTCTTGTCTCCTTCGTAGGAGCTGTCCTTGTATGCGGTGAGAAGAAGATTCTGGGAGAGAATGCTGTCGTTGGAGATATTTCCTCTTACCGCACCGGCAGCTTTATCCACCAGGGCCTGTCCTGCTTCGGCGGTCATTCCCTTCCAGGAGAAGGTCATGAAACCGACACGGAATCCCCATACATAGTCTTCCTTGGTGGCGCCGTCAATCTTAACAGCCAGAACTCTCTCGTGAAGTTCGGCTGTGTAGGAGAAGATGGACTGGGTGGCAATCCCTTTTTCGTAAACCAGTCCGAAATAGGCATCGTCAATAAGGACAACAATATTCTTGCCATTATCAGCGGCTGCTTTCAGGATACCGGCGATGCCTTCCATCTCATCTTCGTTCGGGGTGTATCCGGTAGGGTTATTGGGGAAGTTCAGAAGGACAATCTTCTTTTCTCCGGGGGCGGCCAGTTTCTCCTCCAGCCCCTTCAGGTTAAACCCCTGTCCTTCGTACATGGTATAGCAGTCCAGTTCCGCACCGTAGGCATTGGCAAAAGCCAGGTTGTAGTTGCCCCAGTAGTATTCGGGAAGGATAACCTTGTCTCCCTCATTGATGAAAAGGTAGCCTGCCATGCTCAGACCATGAGTCAGGGCATTTGTTACCACAGGAAGTGTCAGTTCCGTATTTTCCAGGGCGGGATTCTTTTTCCGCATAATCTCCTGCCATGTTTTTCTCAAGTCCGGAAGGCCGTAGCTGGGGGCGTAGGGAAAAACCCTGTCGGGGGTCATATTTACCAGACTTTCCAGGGCAGACAGGCGCAGGGGAGATCCGTCATCCTCAGTAGCCATACCGATGGATGCATTTATACGTTTGCCTTTGGCATCCTGTCCCTGCATAACCAGTCCCTTTTTCGGGAAAAAGATCTCCTTTCCCTTTCTGGAAAGCAGGGAAAAAACGGCGGGATTCTGTTCGCTCAGAACTTTGTTCAGCGCTTCGGCCTGGGGATTCATTCAGATTGCTCCTTAAAATAGTCATATTTGGGTTTAATTTCTCATACTAGCGGAAAGGATTGCCTTTGGGAATCCTGAAGTATGTATAAATATGCATTTTTTTCAGGTTTTATACATGATAGGACTTTCTAAACAACAACCCTTTCCCCCGCCCCTGCTCCCAAAGGGAGAGGGGTGCGAAATCTTTAATCTCATCAGGGATTATTTTCAGACTGATTCATTCAATATGGTTCTGATGTAATTAAATTATTTTGTTTAATAAAAATACATTTCTCCCCTCTCCCTTTGGGTAGAAGGGTAGGGGGAGAGGGTTTTAAATTATGGATTACTGCTTGCCTGTCAGCTGGAGGTACTGTTTTCTGTATTGGGAGGGGGAACTCCCCGTGTATTGTTTAAATACCCGGCTGAAGTGGAATTCGCTGTAGAAGTTCAGATCCTGGGCAATAACGGACAGGGGTCTGTCGGTGCTGGTGAGCATGGATCCGGCCGCTTCAATTCTGAGCCGGGTCAGATACTTCATGGGGGTGGTTTTCATCTTCTGCTGGAAAAGCCGGATAAAGTAGGATTTATTCAGTCCCAGCCGTCCGGCAATCTGTTCCAGGTCCAGTTCGGAAGTAATATTGTTCTGCATGATTTTCAGGGCCTTCTCGATATGGGCGTTCCGGCTGTCGGAGAAATGGAATTCCTCCTCGCTGGAGAGCATATATAAAAAGGAGAGAAACTGATGGATCGCCGAATGCCGGAGAGCCGGGCTGTCTGACAATCCTTTCTCCTTTATCTCCTCAAAGAAAAAACGGTAGTTGGTACCCGCCTTATAGATTTTATCATAGCGGATCTCGTCACTCAGGAGGCGGTGCACTTCCCTGTCCTCTTCCGACAGTTCAAGCAGAACCGCATAGTAGGAGATGGGATTGTCTCCCTCCTGAACGATGATGGCATGATTTACTTCGGGACGGGTCATGCAAATACAGCCCGGAGTTATATTGAACCTGGTAAGATTATTGAGGAAGCGGGCATTCCCCTGAATGAAATAGTGGAGTTCAAACTGTCTCTTCCCATGGGCGTGACGGCGGCTATGCCAGCGGATTTCTGTCTCTTCCCGCATCTGATAGACAAAAACCACATCAAGAATTTTCATTGCAATGTCAATTATATGCATGAATTCAAAATTCTGTCCATTCATTTGGGAGGATCGGGGAAATACAATGGGAGCATATAGGGAGGATGAAGTTGAAAACAGTCATTGGAATAGATAATGGAACTCAGAGCACAAAAGTGGTGTTCTATGATTTTGAAAATAAAAAGATTGCCGCCTCCGCTTCAGCATCCCATGAGCTGATCAGCCGGGATGACGGCAGCCGTGAACAGAAAGCCGAATGGTGGATTTCCGCTCTGCAGAGCTGCTTTGATCAGATAGATCCGGAAATCAGAAAAACGGCTCTGGCTGCCGGTGTATCCGGTCAGCAGCACGGATTTGTCCCGGTAGACAAGGATGGAAATGTCCTGCGGGATGTAAAGCTTTGGTGTGATACATCGACAGCTCCGGAGTGTACTGAGCTGACAGACACTTTCGGAGGGCGCGATAAACTTCTGAACGAAACGGGTAACCTGGTTCTTCCCGGTTATACCGCCTCCAAAATACTCTGGTTTAAAAAGAATAACCCCGAAGAATACGCCCGCATGGCCCACATTCTTCTTCCCCACGACTACCTTAACTACTACCTGACCGGGGAATATACCATGGAATACGGAGATGCTTCCGGTACCGCTCTTCTGGATGTGAAAACCCGGACCTGGCATGCTCCCCTTGTCAGGGCTCTGGACCCGGACCGGGATCTGATGAGCTGCTTACCCCGTTTGATTGAACCCTGGGAAGCCGCCGGAAAAGTCCGGAAGGAGATTGCTTCGAGGCTGGGGATCCCCGCCGGGATTCCTGTCTCATCCGGAGGCGGGGACAATATGATGGGTGCTGTGGGAACAGGAACGACCCGGGACGGTATACTTACCATGAGCCTTGGTACCAGCGGAACCCTCTACGGCTATTCGGACTCTCCCATTATAGATCCTGACGGGAACCTGGCGGCATTCTGTTCCAGCACGGGGGGATGGCTGCCCCTGCTCTGCACCATGAACTGTACCGTTGCCACCGAGCTGATGCGTCAGCTCTTTGAGTACGGGGTAAAGGAATTTGACCGGTTGGCCGATTCCGCTCCGGCCGGAGCTGAAGGAATTCTGACACTGCCTTTCTTCAATGGAGAAAGGACGCCCAACTTTCCAAACGGAAAAGGCTGTATTGCGGGGATGACCGCTTCCAATGTGAAGAAGGAGAATATTTTCCGCTCAGCCATGGAATCTGCCATTCTGGGGATGAAGCTTGGTCTGGACTCATTTCAGAAACTGGGATTCAAGGCCCGGGAAGTCCGTCTGATCGGGGGCGGTGCCAACTCTTCCGTCTGGCGTCAGATCACAGCGGATATTCTGAACCTGCCGGTTGTGATCCCGGTTACAGCGGAAGCGGCTGCTCTGGGAGGCGCTCTGCAGAGTCTCTGGTGCCTGGAAAAAGCGGCAGGTCGTTCTGCGGATGATATTAATGATCTGATAAACGAACATGTCGGATTGGCCGAGGACAAGGGCTGTGTTCCCAACCCGGAAAATGTCGGAATTTATGAAAAAGTCTATGCCGGTTATTCCCGTTATGTAGACGCATTAAGCGGGCTGTTCAGCTGAATACCCCAGGAAAATCAGCCTTACAGGGCTGTCACAATAAATCAACTATATGAAGGAGACTGTTATGGGTCAGGTTTTTAAGGGAAATACAGAATATTTTAAAAATATCGGGAAAATCCCATTTGAAGGCAGAGGGTCTGATAATCCTCTGGCATTTAAGTTTTATGATGAAAACAGGAAGGTTCTGGGAAAAACCATGAAAGACCACCTGCGCTTCGGAGTTGCTTACTGGCACTCTTTCTGTGCCAACGGGGGAGATCCTTTCGGTAATCAGACTATCTTTCACCCCTGGGATCATGCCGATCCCATGACAAAGGCGCAGAATAAAGCGGATGCGGCGTTTGAGTTCATTTCCAAACTGGGAGCTCCCTACTACTGTTTTCATGATGTGGATGCTTCTCCCGAAGGTACCAGTCTGGGGGAGTATGAAGACAATCTGCAGAAGGTTACGGCTATGCTGAAAGAACGTCAGGATGCCACGGGGATCAAACTATTATGGAATACGGCCAATGCCTTCTCCAACCCCCGTTATATGAACGGCGCAGCAACCAATCCGGATTTCAGTGTACTGGCTTATGCGGCGGCACAGGTAAAGGCGTGTCTCGATGCGAATGTGATACTGGGCGGGGAAGGCTACACATTCTGGGGCGGACGCGAAGGGTATATGTCTCTCTATAATACAAATATGAAACGGGAAAAAGAGCACCTGGCTCAGTTCCTCACAATGGCCCGGGATTACGGTCGTAAAATCGGATTCAAGGGTAAGTTCTACATCGAACCCAAACCCATGGAACCCTCCAAGCATCAGTATGATTACGATGCGGAAGTGGTTGTAAACTTTATTAAAAGTTTCGGACTGGAAGAAGATTTTGCCTGCAACATCGAAGCCAACCATGCCACCCTGGCAGGTCACTCCTTTGAACATGATCTTCAGGTTGCGGCAGAATACGGTCTGCTGGGAAGCGTTGACGCCAACAGGGGGGATATGCAGAACGGCTGGGATACGGACCAGTTCCCCAACAGTGTTCCCGAAGCCGTGGAAGCCATGAGAATCATTCTGGGGATGGGCGGCTTTAAAACCGGCGGTCTGAACTTTGATGCCAAGATCAGAAGAAACTCTACGGATATGGAAGATCTGTTTATTGCCCATATCGGCGGGATGGATACTTTTGCTATCGCTCTGGAAATTGCGGCGGAAATACAGGAAGACGGGAGAATTGAAAAGATGAAAGCCCGACGCTACAGTTCCTTCGATTCCGGTAAGGGCAGGGACTACGAAGAGGGAAAACTCTCCCTGGAAGAGCTGCGGAATATCGCCGCGGAAAAGGGTGAACCTGCCGTAATCAGCGGTAAGCAGGAGCTCTATGAGAATATTGTGAACCAGTTTATCTACAGATAAGGATTTTTACCTTGATCCCCCCTCGCCAGCCCCTCTTAAATCTCCCCGAAGGGGAGACACAAAACAGGTTTCCCTCCTTTGGAGGGATCAAGGGAGGCCGGGAGAGGGGTTCGGGGGTGAGGGCTTCTGTTTGAAAACTCTCCTTATTTTATACCCTGCCGTTCAACCGGCAGGGTATTTCAATCGAAGGGGACATTTCACCATATTCATTGAAACCTGTTCTTTCACATTGTATACTGGATTATATCAATCATTCAGTCAGGAAAACATATGAAAATCGGTTTCATCGGATCAGGGAATATGGCCAGCGCGATTATCGGCGGCCTAATTAATGCAAATCTGGTAGAAGAAGGAGAGCTTTTTGTCTGCGACTATTCAAAAGATGCTCTGGACAGAATCAAAAAGCGCTTTCCTTCTATTAATACAACACAGAACAATCAGGAATATCTTTCGCAGCTTGATTACCTCTTTCTGGCAGTAAAGCCACATATCTATTCTCCCGTAATAGCTCAGATACGGGAGGAGCTTCAGGATAATACGGTTGTTATTACAATTGCCGCCGGTCAGACAAGCGACAGGGTTTTAAAGGAATTCGGCAAGCCTGTAAAACTGGTCAGAACCATGCCGAACACACCGGCTCTGGTCGGAATGGGAATGACCGCTGTAACCACGGGAGACAGGTTGAACAAGGACGAGGTGGAGGAAGTTCTAACCCTTCTGAAAGCAATGGGTAAGGTTGAGATCCTTCCTGAATCCCTTTTTGACAGTTTTACAGCACTGTGCGGTTCCGGTCCGGCCTATGTTTTTATGTTCATCGAAGCCCTGGCTGATGGCGCCGTCAGAGAAGGAATTCCCCGGGACAGGGCCTATACCATGGCTGCCCAGACTGTTCTGGGATCGGCACAGATGGTTCTGGAAACAGGAGTACACCCCGCCGTATTAAAGGATCAGGTCTGTTCTCCCGGCGGAACAACAATAGAGGCTGTCGGTTCTCTCGAGCAAACGGGTTTCCGTTCTTCCGTAATGGAGGCTATCCGGATCTGTACGGAAAAATCCATAAAGTTATCCAAGGGTTGAACCATAGTGTGAAGACAGGCGGCTGCGTTACAAAACATTCTTTCCTCATTCTTCTGTTCTTTGTGAAGGTTTTATCCGGTTTAGGAGCGGACAATCTGATCTTTGATCATCTGGGTATGGAAGAGGGGCTTGTCAACAATGCGGTTGCGGGAATTGTTCAGGACAGGAGAGGGTATCTCTGGTTTGGAACACAGAACGGACTGAACCGTTATGACGGCAGGGAATTTCTGCTTTATGACAGTGAACCCTTTAACAGAAACTCACTTCCCCATAATCAGATTCAATGCCTCTATCTGGATCCGGTCGATCCCTATCTATGGATCGGAACATATGAAGGGCTGTCCCGATTCAATCTGGATACGGAAGAGTTCCTGAATTTTACTTCCGATCCTAATATCAGTGAGCGTGTCCTTTCAAACGGCATTATTACAGCCGTTTTGAGAGACAGGAACGGAGATATCTGGGTGGGGACCCTGGACGGGTTGAATCTTATCCGGAGTAATACTGGAGATATCGAGGTTTTCCGGCATTCCGACGAGGATGACAATTCCATTCTTCACAATACGATCCGTGCTTTAACAATGGATAAGGAGAACCGAATCTGGATCGGATCATACGGCGGTCTGGATATGTATGAGCCTGAACAAAACCTGTTTTCCCATTACTGGGCGGATCCGGGGAATCCTGAGGCTCTGCAGTCTCCTTATGTCATGGCTCTGGCCAAAGGCCCGAATGATACCCTCTGGGCCGGTACCTGGGACGGAGGACTTACCCTGTTCAATACCCGGAAGGGAACTGTTGAAAAACAGATTCCCCTTGAGGAGAATATCTATTTTGTGTCGGCAGATTACAGATCTCTCTGGATCGGGACATGGGGAAACGGGCTGTACAACTGGATAGCGGAAACAGACTCTCTTGTTCATTACAGGGAGGATCCCGATGACCGTTATAAACTGAATCATGGGATTGCATACTCTTTCTTAAAGGACCGCAGCGGTGTTATCTGGATCGGAACCAACGGGGGCGGTATAAACAAACTGAATTTCAATAAGAAGGATTTTCGCTACTTCTATCATATAAAGGGAGATAACCAATCCCTTCCCAAGGGGAATATTATTGAAATTACTGTAGATTCCAGGGGGGATTTCTGGGTTGGAACCTACAGTCACGGCCTCTGGCGGTTTCCGGGGGAGGACTCGGATTCATTGATTCACAACTGGATGCCCGATGAGGATGACCCGTTTTCCCTGTCTCACAGGAATGTTCATGTTATCCTTGAAGATACCAGAGGGGGGCTCTGGATAGGATCCCTTGGGGGGCTGGATAAATTTAATCCCGAAACGGAAGACTTTGACCATATTCTGCTGGAAGGGTTTGGATATGATGAAACCAGCGAACCGATCATCTACTGCATGACCGAAGACCTTGACGGCACTTTCTGGATAGGAACCTATAGTTCCGGAGTTCTTCACTGGTCCGAAGAAGACGGGGTTCTGGATACGTTTTCATATGATCCGGATAACCCCGGGTTGTCCAATAATCTGGTATTTGCCACTTCCCTCGACAGTCGGGGAGATCTCTGGGTCGGCACTAACAGGGGGCTTAACCGCTACAATCGGGAGAAAAACGAGTTTGAATTCTTTTACCATGATCTGGATAAACCGGGAACCCTGAGCAGTAATTATATTACTGCCATTATGGAAGACTCTCAGGGTAATCTGTGGATCTGTACGGATGGGGGAGGTTTGAACCGTTATAACAGAGAACAGGGCGATTTTTCCTTTTATACCAGAGAGGACGGTTTGATATCCAACCATTTACAGTCTATTCAGGAAGACAAACAGCATCGTTTATGGATCGGGACAATTAATGGATTAAGTATTCTGAATCCTGAAACCGATGAATTCCTGACGGTGGATTCAAGCGATGGTATTATGGCTCCCAAAATGGATTTCGGAGCGGCCAGGGGAAAGGACGGTTCTCTCTATTTCGGATCAAGGGAGGGTATTCTGAGGTTCGAACCGACGATCCTCTATGATAATAATATACCACCCCCACTGTATTTCAACGAAGTCAAGGTTATGGATCAGTCTGTTCGCATTTCGGATTATATGGGGGAGGGGAAAGTTCTTGAGCTGCCCTGGGACAAAAACTATCTCTCCTTTGAATTTGTCGCTTTGGATTTTACCTCTTCCGAGAGTAATCTCTATCGTTATAAAATGGAGGGATTGGATCAGGACTGGGTAAACAGTGCTAACAGAAACTTCGCCTCCTATGTAAACCTGAAACCGGGGCGCTATACTTTTATGGTTCAGGGATCCAATAATGACGGTGTCTGGAATACGGACAGTCTGAAGCTCTCCATTTGGATAAAGGCACCGCCCTGGCAGCAGAAATGGTTTCTTCTCATTTATATTGCGTTGGGTATTCTCCTCTTTATTGTTGTATCAAATTTTCAGGCTAATTTTCTTCTCAAAAAGAAACTGCGGGATGCCGAGTCCAGCAGGAACAACCTTCAGGACCTGAATGACAGGCTGGAAGAGATGGCATGGAAGGATGCTCTCACCGGTCTGGCAAACCGCCGGTTCTTTGATCTCTCCCTTAACAATCTCTGGCATCTTGGGGTAAGGGAGAAGAAGAGGTTGTCCATTTTTATGATCGATGTAGATTTTTTTAAAGCCTATAATGACTTATACGGGCATCAGATGGGAGATGTCGCTCTTAGAAAGACAGCTGACATTATACGGAGCGTTCTCAGACGGGAAACAGATGCTGTCTGCCGTTACGGCGGGGAGGAATTCTCAATTCTTTTGTTTGATATGCCGGATAAGGAAGCAAAGGCCATTTGTAAAAGCCTTCTTGAAAAAACGAGACAGATGCGTATTCCCCATGAAGCTTCTTCTGTCAGCTCTTACTTAACTATTTCCATCGGGTTAGCCAGCCTGATTCCGGATTTTGATATGGATGCGGAAGTTCTTGTCAGCAGGGCGGATAAAGCTTTATACCGTGCCAAGGGCAAGGGGAGGAACAGAATGGAATTCTATAACCCTGATAATAAACATGAGGTCCGGTATGAATAAAGATAATGTGGAACTGATTTGTAATATAGGTGAGCTGTCTGATCTTTTCAGAGAGAAAAGTGATATAAGGGGTTTCCTTCACAAGGTTGTGCGAACCGTCTCTCTTCATATGAAAGCGGACGTCTGTTCCATCTATCTGTACGATGAGTTTATTGACCGGCTTATTCTGGAGGCTACTGAAGGGTTGAATCCTGCTCTGATCGGGAAACTGATCCTGTCTATCGGCGAAGGACTGGTTGGTACTTCCCTGAAAGAACTCCGGCCCATTCTTGAAAAACAGGGCAGTGATAATCCTCATTTTATGCCGGTTCCCGGGAGTAATGAAGACCGGTATGAAGCTTTTCTGGCTGTTCCGATTGTTCAGGGGCTGTCCCGTATCGGTGTTCTGGTTCTGCAGCACTCAAGGCCGGGGTTTTTCAACCGGAATGATATGATGGCTTTAAAGGCCATTGCTTCCCAGCTGGCCACAACCCTGGAAAATGCCAAACTGCTAATGGGGGTAAATAAAAAGCCTGTCGAAGCAAAGGGGCGGATGGAACTGTCTGTTATACGGGGACGGCCTATTGTGGAAGGTGTCGGTATCGGTTCGGTGTATGTACTGGAAGAGCAGCATACGGCACGACCCTTTTACAGGGACGAGTGCACCCGCCTCGGGTTTGATGATTTTCAGGCCGCATTGCAGCAGACCGCCGAGCAGCTTCAGGAGCTGCAGGCTGAAATGGAGGAGCGTCTCTCAGATGTGGCTTCCCTGATTTTCAGTACCCATCTCCTGATGCTGCAGGATACCAGTTTTATCGGGTATATTGAGGATGAAATTGAAAAAGGAAAATCTCCCTGTCAGGCCGTAATAGAAAGAGTTGAGTATTTTGTGAAGCTTTTCTCACAGAGCGGGAATCCCCGTATTATGGAAAAAGTTCAGGATATCCGTGATCTGGGGCATAGAATTCTCCGGAATCTGGCCAGGGAAAATCAGGTGGCGGGAGACTATTCCGATCAGATCGTTATTGCCCGTGAACTTCTCCCTTCGGAACTTGTAAAAATAACAGCCCAGCATGTGGAAGGATTCGTTCTCTACAGCCAGGGGGCTTCCGCCCATATATCCATCCTGGCCAAATCGCTGGGTGTTCCCATGATGTTTACAGAGGACAAGAGTCTCTTTTCTCTGGAAACGGACACCCCCGTAATCCTCGACGGGATTCAGGGGAATCTGCTGATCAGTCCGGGTGAGGATACGGTAAAGGAATTCCTGAGTCTGAAAGAGGGGGCCTCCCGTCTGGAGGGCGAACTCGACTCGGTTAAAACCGAAACCCGTACCGCAGACGGGGAACGGGTTCATCTATATGCCACTATTAATATCCTCAGTGATATTTCCACCGCTCTGAAAGTTAAAGCCGAGGGAATCGGTTTATATAGAAGTGAATTCCCTTTTCTGATCCGGAACAGCTTTCCCAGTGAGGAAGAGCAGTACCTTGTCTATAAAAAGATCTTTGATCGAATGCCCTCCGAGATTATCACCCTGAGGACTCTGGATATAGGGGGGGACAAGATCCTGTCCTATATGCCGGATCAGGAAGAGGATAACCCTTTTCTGGGGCTGCGGGCGATTCGTTTTCTGCTGAAGAATAAAAAGATCTTTGTGAGCCAGTTAAAGGCCATGCTCCGGGCAGGACAGGGGCGTTCATTCAGGATAATGTTTCCTCTTATTTCATCGGTGGATGATTTTCTGGAATCCAAACGGATGGTGGAAAAAAGCCGTGAGTTTCTGATGAGGGACGGTTTCGAGTGCAAAACCATGCCTGAACTGGGGGTTATGGTGGAACTCCCCTCGGCTGTTGCCATGGCGGATGCTCTGGCCGAAGAAGCGGACTTTATTTCCATCGGTTCCAACGATCTGGTACAATACCTGCTGGGGGTGGACAGGACCAACGAAAAGGTTTCCGGTTTATACGAAGCCAGACACCCTGCGGTACTCCGTTCCATCAATTCTGTTGCAAAAGCGGCGGAACAGGCAAACTGTCCCTTAAGCCTGTGCGGTAATATGACCAGCGATAAGGGAATGCTTCACTTTCTGCTCGGAATCGGAATCAGGAATTTTTCTCTTACTCCGACTCTTATTCCGGAAGTTCAGGATTATATTAATACCCTTAGCGCCGAAGCTGCCGGAAAGAATGCCCGGCATGTGCTCTCTCTGAAAACCCTGAAATGTGTAGATGATTATATGAAAGGATTTCTCGATTCTCAGCCGTAATGGCCCATAATTTCTTTAATTGTCTGATCAGCCAGATAGTCCCGGATATGGTGTTCCGTAACATCCCAGAAATGAGCCAGGATGCAGTCGTCGGTTCTGCCGCAAATGTGGTCATCGTGGGTACAGGGCGCCAGAATAACCCCCTCCTCAACGGCTTCCAGAATATCCAGAACGGTAATATCTTCCACTGATTTGGCCAGGCGGAATCCCCCGGAAGCACCGCGTACGGATTCCGTAATCCCCGCTTTTTTCAGTTTGGTGAAAATCTGTTCCAGAAATATGGGTGACAGATCTTCGCTGTTGGATATTTTCTTTATGGAAATGGGTGTGTTGTCATCACTTAAAGCCATATTGACTATAGCTCTTAAAGCATAGCGTCCCTTAGTCGTTATTCTCATGGTTTTAATAGTATATATATTGATATGACTTATCAAGGCTTCATTCTCTTTGTCTGGACTAATTTTTCAGAAAGGCAAAAAAATACCAAAATTAATAGGACATTTATATATGATATATCTTGTAAGGTATTAACATGCTCCTAAAGAGTTAATCATGCGGAGGTCAGAAATGACAGGGAAAGAGTTAATCACTAAACAATTTCAGGGAGAATCAACCGAAAGAGCTCCCTGGGTTCCTTATACGGGTGTACAGATAGCCAATCTGAAAGGATATACGGCTGAAGAGGTCTTAAAAGATGCGGACAAATTAACAGAATGCCTGCTGGAGGCTCACAAACAGTACTCTCCCGATGGTATGCCCGTTGTTTTTGATCTGCAGATAGAGGCGGAAATTCTGGGATGTGATCTGCTTTGGGCTGAGGATTCTCCTCCCACGGTTAAAAGCCATCCTCTGGCGGATACAAAAGAGATCCCCCGAACTCTTCCCGCCAGAACAGACGGTCGTATCCCCCTGGTTCTGGATGTCATGAAAGCCATGAAGGAGAAAGTCGGCGGCACGACTGCCCTGTACGGTCTGGTTTGCGGTCCCTTTACACTGGCTTCCCATCTGAGAAGTACCAATATCTTTATGGATATGTACGATGACGAAGAGTATGTTAAAAAACTGATGGCCTACTCAACAGATATTGCCATGGCCGTGGCGGACTACTATATCGAAGCCGGTATGGATATTATTGGATCTGTGGATCCTCTTATCTCCCAGATTTCTCCGGATATGTTTGAACAGTTTATGGCCGTGGATTACAAGCGATTTTATGATCACTGCCGGGATAAGGGAGTATTCAGCTCTTTCTTTGTTTGCGGAGATGCCACCAAGAATCTGGATGTTATGGCCCAGTCCGGTCCGGACTGCCTTTCCATTGATGAAAATATAGATATTGCGGAGGCAAAGAAAGTAACCGAAAAACATGGAATCCTTATTTCCGGAAATATGCAGCTTACTGTTACCATGCTGCTGGGAAATCAGAAGGATAATCAGAAAGCAGCTATCGAACTGATGGATAAGATGGGAAACAGGGGATTTATCCTGGCTCCCGGATGCGATATGCCCTTTGGAGTTCCCGTAGAGAATATTGTAGGTATCGGACAGGCTGTTCAGAATATCGAATCCACAAGGAAATTCCTGGAAAGCTATGAGAAAGAGGTCGTCGAAATTGATGTGGAAATGCCCGATTATGCCAACCTGGATCATGTGCTGATAGAAGTGCTGACTATCGATTCCAAGACCTGTGCGGCCTGCGGCTATATGAAAGCTGCTGCAGACGACATGATTGGGATTTTCGGGGACAAGGTAGAGGTTGTGGAGCGATCCATTATGGAAGCGGAGAATATTGCCCGGATTGGTAAACTGGGTGTTGCCAACCTGCCCTCCATGGCAATCAACGGAGAGGTTAAGCATATATCCCTGATTCCTTCCCGGGCGGAGCTTGAAGCGGAGGTTCGGGAACTGGTTTGACCTCGCCCCCTCGACTTCGCTCGGGGATCTTCGGGGTATTCCTCCCTTCCTCGGGAGTATCCATTACTTGTGGGTAATCGAATGCTCCCAGAGGGAGAGGGGGAATTGTATTAATAGGAGAATTATAATGAGTGGAAAGATTGATATTGTGCTGCTCGCAGGATTTCTGGGGGCGGGAAAGACTACGGTGCTGAATGAGCTTATCCGCCAGTTTCCGGGTATTAAGCTGGGGATGCTGGTTAATGATTTCGGTGAAGTTCCTGTAGACGGTTCCCTTTTAAAGAGCGAGAATCCGGAAATTCTGGAAGAGGGACATAAAATCTATGAAATAGGGAACGGTTCCATTTTCTGCTCCTGTCTGAAAGCGCCGTTTCTGTACGGGCTGCAGTATTTTGAAAAAGAGAAACCCGAACTCCTCTTCATCGAAGCTTCCGGGCTTTCCGATCCGTCCAGTATGGACAAGATTCTGAAGGAGCACGGGCTGGAGGGGGCTTTCCGGGTTAAAAGGGTTTTGACCCTGGTGGATCCTGTCCGCTATGTTCAGCTGGTACATGTTCTGGATGTCATAAGCCGGCAGATTATGGCGGCGGACAATCTTCTGATTAATAAAGCCGATCTGGTTACAGATGAGGAACTGAAAAAGGTCGAAGAGATGGTTCGGGAACTTAACCGGGAGGTGCCGATTCAGAAGGGTTCTTTCGGGCAGTTTGATTACTCTTTTCTCCGTGAAGAGGACAGGATGCACCGGATGGCGGATCGGGAGAGCTGCAATACCCCCGATACCAGACCGGCCAGCCTGTTTCTGGAAGGTTCTCTTCTGAATGAAAAGGTGCTGCTGGACTTTTTGAACTCCATAAAAGATGAAGTTTACCGCTTAAAGGGATTCTGGGAACTGGAGGGCGGGATGCGCTATGTTTCCGATACGGGACGGGGCTTCAGTATCACTCCTGCGGAGAAAAGCGGGATCAGGTCGGGTCTGACAGTGCTCTGTCCTCCCGCAAACGCGGAAACCGTTCAGGCGGCCTGGCAGAGGTTCCGGGAAGATAAATTCAGGATGGTCGGCGGAGGCGGTATAAGCGGGGGGCTCGGGCTGCGGTGAGGGTATCTGCTCTAAAGGAGCTTTGACCCTAAATCCACATCTTTATCCGGGACTGCTAAAACGACATTATTATCAGAGTTATAAAAACCGGTTACCAGACATTCCGACTGCATGTTGGCTATCTGCTTATCAGGGAAATTGACAACGGCAATGATTGTTTTTCCCAGCAGGTCTTCTGGTGAGTACAGGTCTGTTATCTGACTGCTGGTTTTTTTAATTCCTATGTCTCTGCCAAAATCAATCTGCAGCTTATAGGCCGGTTTTCTGGCTTCCCTGAAAACCTCGGCTTTGATGATCTTTCCTGCCCTTAATTCTACTTTTTCATAATCATCCCATGTGATTGTGTCCATAGTTGCAACCTCTGTTTTGTTTCCCAAATATTGCTCAATTCCCATGTGGTGGAAGGGAATTTCTGCTTCCAAACGGTGTATTGCGGTGTGTCGAGTGAACTTTAAATATAAAGTTCTTTAGGATTTCAATCTGCTCTATCAGGTTTTTCATTGTATCAAAATTTCTATTGACAATGTATTTAATAATGTAATATTCCTTAAATTTTAGAAGTACCTAAATCGAGATAGTGGGCAATATAAAAATAATGATTTTATTATTCTACAAGTGAATGTGCTATACTTTGGAATACTCCATCAGGACAACCTGGAGGGTTGCTGATGGACCCCATTTCTGAATGTGCTATACTCCTTACTTCAATCCGAATTATTTCACCGGTGTTGCGGATGGACCCCATTTCTGAATGTGCTATACTGAGATATGGCAAGATACTACATATTCTGTTGTTGCGGATGGACCCCATTTCTGAATGTGCTATACTCTGAATATAGTTCCATATCGATGGGTAATAGTTGCGGATGGACCCCATTTCTGAATGTGCTATACTAGGTTTCAATTCGAAAAGAACGTTAAGCCTGTTGCGGATGGACCCCATTTCTGAATGTGCTATACTAGTGTCACAGCTTCTACGTCTCAGGTTAAGGTTGCGGATGGACCCCATTTCTGAATGTGCTATACTCAGCCAAAAGAAATGGTATAACCAATCAAGTTGCGGATGGACCCCATTTCTGAATGTGCTATACTTCTTTTTCATGTGTTACCTCTTTAATTATAGTTGCGGATGGACCCCATTTCTGAATGTGCTATACTATCTTTGATAACCGGGATAACATATAGATTGTTGCGGATGGACCCCATTTCTGAATGTGCTATACTTCGGCTGGATTAGTACCTATTAACGTTCTGTTGCGGATGGACCCCATTTCTGAATGTGCTATACTAGTGATTGTGTAACTCCATAACCGGAAAGGCTTTGGAGTGCATAATTGCAAATAAAAAAGAGGTGGAAATCAGAAAAGCAGGAACTGTGCATTTGTTTTTTTCTGCTTTTGGAACTCTTTTCCATAGAAAGAAACGATATTTTCATATTGCTTGTCTGTAATTGAAATAATATCAACCTTTCCTCCCTTAGGAAGAGCATCCTCCACCATTTCAACAATGGTTTTCAATGCATCTTTTCCTGATAACAATCTATAGTATACCGAATATTGACTCATATGGAAACCGTTGTCCAGCAAGAACTTACGAAATTCTGTTGCTTCTTTTCTCTGCTTCTGTTCAACCACTGGTAAATCAAATAATACTATTGCCCACATCATCCTGTACCCGTTCAAAAACATAATTCCACCAACTCGTTTAACTCCCCGTCTCCCGGAAAGGGAGGAATAATCAATTCGTTGCTTTTTTCTTTAAAACTCCTGACAACGGATAGGCATAAATCTTCCAATGCTTTAATCAGGGGCGTTTTCCCTTTCAGGGAATCCAGATCCAGCCAGCAGAGCTGTATAATTTTCTTTTTGTTTGCCGGTATAAGGCTGAAATCGTCGTATTTAGAAATTTCCACAGCAGCAATATCAAACAGTGGTCTGTATATCTCCATAAGATCATCTACCAGACACATATTGTTTGACCTGTTTATATGATGGATACCCAGAGCAGGTTGTAAACCGCAGGAACAGACCGCACGTGCTGTCATTCCTCTCAGTACTCCATATCCGTAATTTAATAAGGAATTAATCCCCGGCTCGTTTATATCCCTTTTGAAGGTTCCTTCAAACAGGCTTTTCCAATACACCCGAGCGGCATAGGCTTCGTTATTTTCCTTATCACCGGATTTAACCTGTTCTGCAATATGGAGTAAGGTTTTGTAATCATCTTTCTTATAGAAGCTTAGTATCGCGGCCTGATTCCGGATTTTTGTCTGAACGATTATTTTCCACATCTGCTTTTTTAAAGGCAGAGACGCATCAATTTGATCCAGTAATCTTCCGGTATATTCAAAGTGGGAGCTGTAAGGCAGGAGAAATGATGCGGGATTGTAGTTTTTGCCGCATAGTATGGCCATGCCGCCCCGCTCATTTATACGTGTCAGTATCTCCTTTGAGAAACTAACACCTCTGGCTGTAACAAGAAGAACGGCAATATCGTCCAGCGGCACTTCGGCCAGTTTTTCCCTGGCTTTGGATATCTTTAAAAATCCTCTGTAAGCGGATAAATATGTCCCTTCTTCCGAGATTTCAACGACTTGTCTGAGCATAGTCTACTCATGTCCTTTCCCTCCCGTCTGCTGTGATATGAACTTTCGAAACCAGATAAGTTTGAAAAACTTGGTTTATCGAATTCCAATTTTGACCTTTCTGTGGCTTCCAAATATCATCTTTTATAATAATATTCGTATGTTCATTCCAATCTTTCAAGTTTGTTGCGTTAAAAACAGTTGAAAAATCAATTCTATTTGTTGTTGCAGCATATCCTTTGATTATAGAGTAATGTGTTTTATTTTCTTCATCGATAATTTTTACAATATCTTCTTTATATAAAGACATTATTTTCTTTGCTGCCGGATGTGGGCAAGGTGATTTGAATTTCTCATCCTGTGCTTGAACACGGTTTACAAAATACCCTTTATATTCTGTTTTTTTCTTATTCTTATGCGGAGGAATGGCCCAGATATCTACATACAGATAATCATTAGGTAAATAGGCTTTATTCTTGTTCACAGAATTAATTCGTACAGCGTTTTCCGTATTATCCGGCATTATTCGTACTCGGCGAATTTTGTGTTTTTCTCCAAACAGCTGTAAAGCTTCCTGCAGCATTTTGGCATTCAGTTCAGATACTTGTATTTCGTTATAAATTTTCAACTTGATCTCTTCGTCCCAGATTCTGGCAACCTCTGTTGCTTTCAGATCTTTTAAAGCCTTACGTGTAACATAAGTCGGAACCAGACAGATTGGACCTTCCGCATCATTATCGGAATGCCATTTTTCAGCCATTATTTTTCTGGCTTTATTTATTCCTAGTTCCCGGACATAATCCTTGAACTCTCTCTTAAGGGAACGGCTTTCAATCTGATTAATATCATCAATAGTTTTGAATTTATCGAATCCTCTTCTTGTCTGTTTTAACTTCATACCAAGGGCTGTCTCATTAAAAAGCTTACCCTGTCTACCATGATCCAGCTTATGTGAGACGATGATCTTTTTTACCTGTTCAGTTACATCCCTCACCAGAAAGGGACTTGCAGGTACGATTATATCTTCCGGTCTTTGTAGAATTGCCTCATTGGCAAGTCGTTTAATCGTACTCCTGTCTGTTAACGCAATTACAAGGGCATCAATACTGTGATGCCTATGATCCGTTCTGTTTTTGTGCCAGTTGCTGCGATGATTACTTAATATCGTGTTATATCCCCAGCGAGCCCGCAGCATGGCAGTCTGGCCGCCTTTTATTGTCCAGATCTTGTTATAAATACAAATGGCAGAAAGGTATTCTTTTGATTTTCTTGACAGATAGGCATTATCTGTAAGCTGCCGGTCCATAAATCCGGCTTTTTCTTCCCACTCATGTAAAGCTCCTTTCAAAAAGAATTTGCTTTTGTTATTGGGTAGATGGGAGGAGCGCTCTACTATTTTATCGTAGTTAAAATCATCGTGACAGGCTGAAAAAGCTTCATCTGGTGTACGATTTCCCTTAAAAGCATTGCATCGTTTATGGGACACCGTCAGATTATTCATACTGTTCATCAGAGTCCTTGAGTAGGGTAGTATATGTTCGATTTCAACATCCGGACTGAACAGTTGAGAAGCACTTATAGGTTTGCCGCAGTAAACACATCTGCGAGTAACTCCCTCAGGGGCCAGTTCTTCCCAGAGTTTGTATTTCTTTATATCCCAGGAACTGGGATGCCCTATTCCTAATGATTTCAGTTGATTATAGATTCGATCATTATCAAGTTTATTCTTTTTCTGCCTGTTGAAAGCATCCATTTTATTGTCCCGGCTCATTTTTAATTCCCTGGACAATTCAAGCACTATTTCATCCGGGTTTCCAAAACGTTCAATCAGGCAATTTACCAGCTTCCGAAGCTGATTAAGGGCTATATGAACCGTTGGATTTCCAATTTTTCCATAGAGAATTTCGGGATCTCTACTAAGGGATTCCGGTTTCCCGCCAATAGTACTGCCTTTCAGAATCTCACCATAATAGGGAAGTCGTTTCTTCAACTCTTCTTTGTTTCTGAAATCACTGTGATGAAGCCCCATCATTTTAACTGCTTCATGATAAGGCAGGCCTTTTTTCTCCATAATGAGGGAGCATTCATTCATAAATTCTTTTGATAAATTTGTTGTTCCGGAAGAGAATGTCTGGTTCAAAATTTCTTCAACCATATCTGAATCAAGATTGTACTCACTAAGAAAGTTTTTAATCGGTTCATCAGAATTACTTTCAATGAGGAGCTCGATTAACTCATCCTGTTTTTCAAGTGCAATATCATCCCAGTATTTACCCATCACTTTTCGCATTGAAAAGGCGGTTGAGTTACCGTTTAGTTTTTCATCTGCTCTTTTTTCAAGGTTGAAACGGTTATCTACTTTCAGTAAAGACCGAATTTTATTAAAGGCAACTGTTTTGGCCTTATCAAGAGCTTGAATAAGGATCCTTCTCTGTCCATTAGTTAACCTGGTTTTGCTGCCATCACTATTTATCAGTTCAAGGTTATTCACTTCCTGAAGTATTCTGAATCGATGACTGACAGGAAGGGCTTTATGGGCTCTCTCCTTATCAATATAAAACTGACACTTTCCTCTTTCCTGTGGTTTTAATGGTCTTTGAAAGAATATAATATCATAGAGCAGATCCCAATCCAGTTGAGGATAGGAAGGTTCCTGAATATTCCGCAGAGAAAGGAATTCCTCTTCATATAATTTACGATCAGGATACTGATTTGATATTTCAGGGCGGAATCGTATCCCTTTGCACTTCCCATCAACTCCCAGACTGTGAAACTCTTCTCTTTTCTTATATAAAAACTCGCCAAATGTTCTAGCATCTGATTCATCAAGAGCATTCTGGAGATTCGATATCTTCAGGTAGTTCCCTTTGGTTTCAGCATCACCAGACTTTTCTTCTTTCCGGTTGCTTTTGAAACCTCTTCTTTTGGCCAAATGAGCAATTGCACGGCATAATTCCTGACCATTCAATACTCTGTCCAGACCCTCTTTCCTGACTAAATAGGGATCTATACGTTTTATCTGTGCAGATTCATCTTGATCAATTATTCCAGAGCTAATAAAGAAACCATATACTTTTCTTATTTGTCGGTTTCTTCTGTCTCTTCTCTTTCGCATCTGACGGGCATTTCGTCTTTGAACGGCTAAGGAATCTCCGACACGTCCCTCTGCAGCCGGTTCTCTTCCATCAGAAAAAATTCTGACTCCCATATCCAATATTTCAAGAGGTATACTGTCATCGGTTATTTTTAGAGCACACCATCCGATTGAATTCGTTCCAAGATCCAAGCCCAAGCGCCATTTATCCATACTCACCTCTTGTTTTTATAGTAATCAGTGAGTTATTTTAAACCTGTTTTAATTGACAATCAAATAGTAAACGAATAAGATTAAATCAGCACATTTGGAAATGCGGTTCATCCGCTAACAAGGCGAACCCGTTAGGGCACCGCCACAAAATGCACAGTTAACTGTGGAAAAGGCCTCCTGCGGGAGGTCTTTTTTTTATTAAAAGGATTACTTAAAACACATACCTCACCCCAAAGGATGAGGCCAGATAAAAACCGAAATCATTCATAAACTGCAGCCCGGGAGTAGCCTCGATATAGAGGTTCAGGGGCACTTCATCAAACGTATACTCCCAGCGGACTGTGGCGCCTGCAGCCATACTGAACTCGTCATCAAAATCGCAGTATAGAGCCGGTCCCATAGAGAGGGGGAAAATTTCATCTCCCATATTTATATTCACAATGGTAAACAGAAGATTGGCACCCATGGCAAAATCACTATTGAAGTGGGTTCCAGCAAAAGCATTGGCTTCCAGATAGTTGGCCAGCCTGTAGCCGAATGTTAAGCCGAAGGGGTAGCCGATAGCCAATCCGGCTTTTGCCCTGCCTTCCAGATCCTCTGTGCTGAGGCTGAGTTCCGGTATCTCTTTATCTTCGTAGCGATTGTCGTTGGCAAACAGCCCTGCCGTCAGGATAAAAAGAAAAATCAGTATGAGAATCTTCTTCATTATGTGATCTCCCGTTAAATATTCAAAGCATCCGCTTATGCAATGCACCGGTTTATAATATAATAAATTTATGGAAAAAGTCATCCTGATCTTCATAGACGGTGTCGGAATCGGAGCCGACGACCGCACGCGGAACCCCGTTATAGACCTCTTTAAGGGAATTGATTCCGGGATTCGGCTGTGCGAAGGATCTTTTCCCAGTGAATTCCCCGGTGGATACGGTTTTCCACTTGATGCCTGCCTGGGGGTGGATGGGATTCCCCAGTCCGCTACAGGCCAATCTTCCCTGTATACGGGAGTAAATGCCCAGGCTTATCTGGGCTACCACCTGAATGCCATGCCCAACGATGCGCTAATCCATCTGTTGTGTAGGGAAAGTCTGCCCGTCCATATGAAACGGAACGGGATCCGCTCACGGAATGCCAATCTCCACAGTTCGGCCTTTTTCGGGCAAAGGAGGAGCGGGCACAGGAATCGCTTCCCCGTTTCCACAATTATGACTTTTGCCGGAAAGACATCCTTTGTTTTTGAAAAGGAGTATCGGAAGGGGCAGGGTGTTTATATGGATATTACGGGAAAACTGATGCGGGAGAGAGGCTTTGATATCCCTCTGATTACCCCCCTGGACGCGGCGGAGCGTTTATGCCGGATGACAGGGAATGAGGATTTTATCTACTTTGAGTATTTCCTGACCGACCGCTGGGGGCATAAACGGAACCGGGAAATTCTGGATTCCTGCCTGGACGACCTTATCCCCTTTCTGGGCGAATTAAGTGGTTTGACCCGGGAAAACAATATTCATCTGCTTGTATGCAGTGATCATGGCAATGCCGAAGATTTTGATACAGGCGATCATACCAGGAACCCCGTGCCATTCCTCTATATCCCGTCTTTCTGTTATCCTGCAGAAAAACGGGACGCCCTGCTGAAAAATCCCCCTGAAAAGATAACGGATGTCTGCAATATGGTTAAAAACATCTATAATATTAAAATAGATAACAATATAAAAATCCGGGAGAAGAAATAGATGCCGCAAAGTATAAGCCGATCTGTCCGAAATGTAACTCTGGTTGGTATGATACTGAATATTCTTCTGGCAGGTGTGAAATTTGCTGTCGGACTGATCGGGAACAGTCAGGCTGTTCTGGCGGATGCCTTTCACAGTTTATCCGACCTGATTACTGATGTCGCCGTATTGGTCGGAGTAAAATTCTGGGACCCCCCTGCCGATGACGATCATCCCTACGGGCATAAGAGAATCGAATCTATTGTAACCTTTTTTATCGGGATACTTCTGGCTTATGTGGGGTTTGAACTGCTCCTGAATGCCGTTTCTTCCATTTCCGAGCCCCCTGATCCT
The DNA here is from genome assembly GCA_963663385.2 of Oceanispirochaeta sp. Lineage (GTDB taxonomy): Bacteria > Spirochaetota > Spirochaetia > DSM-2461 > DSM-2461 > Oceanispirochaeta. The sequence goes on from CAXXXD010000002.1 coordinate 79,058, forward strand.
TCCCGGGCCACACTTCTGGTTGCTCTTATCGGACCGGCCCTCAGTATTGCAGGGAAGGAAATAGTCTTCCGTTATACAATCAAAGTGGGGAAAAGGGTTCACTCCTCGGCGGTTGTTGCCAATGCCTGGCACCATCGCTCCGATGCCATCAGTTCCCTTCCGGTTCTGGTGGCTGTTCTGGTGGCAATTGTATTTCCGGAATGGCAGTTTGTGGATGCTGTAGGTGCAATTATTGTTTCCGGTTTTATATTCAAGGTTGCTTTTGAAATTATAAAACCGGCCTTCTTTGAGCTGACCGACAGGATGGTGGACCGGGAGCTGCTGAAGGTAATCGAGAAAACAGCCCTTGAAATCGATGGAGTCTGCTCCATTCATAAAACACGGACCAGGCGGTCCGGAGATGCCACTCTGGTGGATATGCATGTTCAGGTGGACGGGGAATTAAGTGTACGGGAAGGGCATGATATCTGCGAAACTGTCAAGCATACGATTATACGGCAGTGCAGTGAAGTCGTGGAAGTTCTGATTCATCTGGAACCTGCCTATACCGGTGTGTGTGAGGAAGGGGAGTGATGAATGAAGAGAATCAGACTGTTGAATTATTTGACTTTCAAGAGGTCTTCTTTTAAGCTGAGCTCATAGTAGCAGGACAGGAGGCAATTATGTCGATTCTGAAAAATAAAGATATGAAGGCTGTGGAAATCAATATGGAAGCGGCGAAAAACGTACTCAAACAGACTGCCATTTCCCCGAAAGAGGGCTGGGACGGCTGGGTTATGCGTATTTTTACCCTTAAAAAAGACGGGTTCACACCAAAACACACCCATGACTGGCCTCATATAAACTATATCATAAGTGGAAAGGGGACCCTCTTTATTGATGGGGAAGAACGACCTGTTGCTCCCGGTGATACCGCTTATGTTAAAGGCGGAGAGCTGCATCAGTTTAAAAACGGGGGAGAGGATGATTTCTCTTTTATCTGTATTGTTCCGGAAGAAGGGGATAAATAGGGGACCCGGGCTCTGTGCTTCCCGTAGGAAGGACAGTCAGGAGATAATATGAAATTCATAGGCCCTCATGTCAGCATAGCGGGAGGCGTTGAAAATGCGCCTCTGAATGCCAGAAAGATCGGAGCCACAGGTTTCGGAATGTTTACCAAAAACCAGAGGCAATGGAAGGCCAGACCCCTTGAGGAAGAGAGCATCCGGACGTTCCGGGAGAACCTGAAAGCCGGAGGTTATACGGCGGACTGTGTTCTGCCCCATGATTCCTATCTGATCAATCCGGGACACCCGGAAGCGGAAAAACTGGAGAAATCCCGGGATGCCTTTCTGGATGAAGTACAGAGGGTGGAACAGCTGGGGCTGAAATACCTGAACTTCCACCCCGGCAGCCATCTAAAAACCATTGAGCCTGAAGCCTGTCTGGACAGGATTGCGGAAAGTCTGAATCTTACCATCGATCAGACGGAATCTGCGGTACTGCTGATTGAAAACACGGCCGGACAGGGGTCCAATATGGGCAGCCGCTTCGAGGAGATCGCCCGGATTCTAGAGGGAGTAAAGGATAGGTCCCGTGTGGCAGTCTGCCTGGATACCTGTCACCTCTTTGCTGCCGGCTATGATCTGCGTACTCCCGAATCCATGGACAGGGTCTGGGAAGAATTTGATCGACTGATAGGATTCGAATTCCTGAAAGGGATGCATCTGAACGATGCCAAATCGGAGTACGGAAGCCATCTGGACCGGCATCACAGTCTGGGGCAGGGGACTATCGGCTGGGGGGCGTTTGAACGGATAGCCGCTGACTCACGGTTTGACGGGATTCCTCTGGTGCTGGAGACGATTGATGAGGGCCTCTGGCCGGAGGAGGTTGTGAGGCTGCTGAGGCAGTCCGGTTAGGATAAAGGAACATGGTCATTGCGGAAGATCCGGATCAATAATTTCTATCTTATAGCAGTTTCGTCCGGATTTCTTTGATTCATATAGAGTCTCGTCTGCAATTCTTATAAGGTCCTGTTTGCTTACGGTTCTGATCTTTTTAATAAAGGCCGTACCCGCAGATACTGTCACTCTTGAGTAGGGACTTTTTTTATGAGGGATATTCAGTCTTTCAAAATCTTCTATAATACGGGATGAGATTTCTTCCGCTATGTCCCTGTTGGTGCAAGTCAAAAGCAGTGAAAACTCCTCTCCCCCGTACCGGAAGGCATAGTCCGTGCTCCTCCTGATATTATTCCTCAGAACCTCTGCAAATTCCTGAATCACAATATCACCGGCCTGATGCCCGTACGTATCGTTGTACTGCTTGAAATAATCCAGGTCTGCCATAATAAAGGCGGCAGAACACTCTCTGTCGCTCTGGCGATAGTAGAAATCAAATATACTATCCATATAGCGTCTGTTATAAAGCTGTGTGAGGCTGTCGACTAATGTTTCCTGTCTGAGTTTCTCCATCGTCGTTTCAAGTTCTGCTTTTGTCTGCTGTCTTGAGGATTCGTGTATACAGACGAAAACCGTTACACAAAGGTAACTGAAAAAGAAACGGAACAGAAATCCATCGGGGTAGGGTGAATAATGGGGGATGTAATTTCCAAAAACTGCTATCAGGACAGATATAAATGCAACAAGTAATGATAGAGTCAATCCGCCTTTAATCCCGAAGTAAAAGATTGAAACAACCGGGATGCAGTAATACCAGAGAAAAGACTGGTTTCTGCCCAATCCAAGAGTAAAAAAGATCAGGAAAAATAGTATGGTTATTGAAACAAAGCTTATGATGACTTTTCTAAGGAAAATATTCAAACGGGCAAGGATAAACAGGGTTGTCATTATTAAGAGAAGAGCCGAATCCAGTATGGCAAGCAGCATTTCCTTTTCATAGAAGGCAAAGGAACTCAAGATGAATAAAAATAGAATCCCGGGTGTTATGACAAAATAAAACATCACTTTATAACGGATATAATCATCCGTCATAGAGATGTTTTCATGGTCGTCAAAAAAAAGTTTCTTGAGCCGGTTCTTCAAATACTACTCCCGAATAAATTATAGGATATACGTTTCAGACAGTCAAAAATGGCATCTTCCTCCGGTATTGCTCCAGAGGATATCAGATAGATTAACATCATTATTACAGGTTTGCCACCAGGAAATTTTCCGGGGAACCGCGGGGCGAAATCCATGGTTCCGGGACCAATACGGAACACTAAAAAGTATTAACCCCTCCGCTTAGAATAAATACTTTATAATTGTCCCGGAATCCCGCCTGTTTCAGGACCTCCCTGTAAGAGCTTTCCGAGACAGGTTTGCCATTGACTGTTTCGACCCGTATCGATTTGAGAGGGCTGAACTCACGGCTGAGCAGCACTTTAAAAAAGCCCAGGGCTTCCAGGGAATCCGGATCTTTTTCATCAGTGAAAAAATCCAGCTCCTTTCCGTTTCTTTTGGAGAAAAGGATGGGATTTTCTCCCCGGAAAACCATATGGCTGCCTGCAAGCCGGTTGGGATAATTTCCCTTCAGGGCATCCACCTTAATGCCCGAAAGGGAGGCCGGATCGCTGCAGTTCATCCAGTACAGGGCTTCTTCATCCAGCGGCCGTGACAGTTCCCGCAGGGCTTCCCAGCTGGCAAACTGCAGCCCCCGGATATCCTCGAAAAAATGCCCTGAGACGCACTCCCCGGACAGCTCCATCAGCCGCAGGGTGGGGAATACGGCATTCCAGTTCAGCTGATCCGTTTCCCGTTCCAGCAGCTGCCGGAAGAGGACCCCGTAACGGAGGAACAGCTGCCGGATAACATCCCTGAGGCGTTCGTCCTTCTCAAGCAGGTCTTCCTCTGCCGGGATTGTTTCGGTCCGGAACCAGCGGCCCTCCACCGGTCTGGTATGCATCCAGCGGTTGAATCCTCCCCGGCTGATCCTCCGTCCCCCGTTTTTTCTTTCTATATCCTTAAAGGATTCGGCCGAGTATTTATTCTGAATTCCCGATCGGACTGTCCCGTAATGGTCGTTGCTGATCAGCCCTTTCCAGCACTGCTGCCAGAGAAATTCAACCAGTTCGGTGCTGCTCATCCGGCTGTGTTCCTTTATGTCCCAGAATGTAAAACTTCCCCGTTTATCCGGAAGCAGCCGGTCCAGTTCTCCGCTCTCTCTTCCCTTCGGGATAAAAAGGGATTGTTCCTCCTCAAAGCAGAAAGCGATCTTCTCGTTTCCGCTGCCGTACCAGAGGAGGGAACTCTCCTGAAAGAGTGTATCCAGCCAGGATTTGTAATAGGGATTGATCCGGGCCGGTAAAATATCACTTTCCCACAGGGATGGTTTGGCGCCGTAGGCTATCATCTGCTCCAGGACATCCTGCAATTCCTCTTTTCCCGATCCGGCTTTTGTCAGCAATTGATGCTGGGCCATAAAGAGCTGCATTTTTTTTACAGGCAGAGCTTTGAAGGTGCTGCGGCCTTTCCGTCTTTTCAGGCGGAAGAGAATCTCCAGGTTTTCTGCCGTGCAGAACTGATCATCCCGGGCATCTTCCGTCAGTCTGTCTATAATCAGATCTCCCGCTTCCCTCAGGCTTTTCAGGAGATTCCGGATATCCTCTTCAACGGCCGGGTAGATCTCAAACAGGTATTCCAGGGATCGGGGGCCGAAATAGCCGATCCACCGGGGAAGAATAAAATCGATCTCTGAAGCAAATCCCCCTTCCCTGTATTTCTTTCTGTAACGGGAGGAGAGAACAAGAACTTCACTGCTCAGGTCCGTATCCCAGAAGGTCAGTTTCTTTTCCGTTTCAGCTATAACGAGAGGAGCCTCATCCGGCAGATCCCGGGCCAGGGCGGTTTTCATATCCTCCCACTGGCTGAACGGGAGGAATATCCGCTCCTCCACCCAGTCGAAAAGGTCATCCGCCGTCCGGGGACTGTAATCAGGCCAGATCCTCTGCAGCTTGCTGTTAAACTCATACGCCAGCTCCGCAGGGAGCATGGGACGCAGGCCCGATTCGTGAACAATCCCCTTTATCAGGTCTTCCCTTAGATTGGATATTCCTCCCAGGGGCGTATCGTCCTCATACATACGCTGATTGGTGTGATCGTAGATAATGCCGGAGGCAAAGGGAGAAGGCGTTTTTGTCACCACTTCGCTGATTTTTATCTGCCCTTCCCGGACTTCATCCAAAACCCGGCAGAGGGATTTCAAATCAAAATCATCATGGAGGCAGGAGCGCCAGGTCTCTGTCAGAATGGGGAAATCCTCATACCGGCTGACTGCCTGAAGGAGCTTTTTCGACCTTAGCCTGGTAAGCCAGAGAGGAGTCCTCTGGTTAAAGGATTTTCGGGGGAGGAGCAGGGCCCGGGAACAGTTGTGCCGGAAACGGGCTCCGAAGAACATGGTGGATTCCAGTCTCTGCCGGAGAAGTTTCTCCAGGTTATCGCTGTTTGCAAGAGAGAGGATGTCAGATGTCCCGAACTGATGAGGCAGGTCCAGAATAATCGCGTCGTCGTCGCAGTATACCTGCAGGGGGTAACCGTGTTTATTCTCCCAGGCCTGGGAAAGGGCCTCGCTGTAGGGAAAGTTCAGTTTCCCGCCCCACAGGGTGTGAAGGATAATCTGATGGCAGTCTGTACGGCTCATGGGGTCGTTGAAGTGTTCAATCAGCAGGTGATACCGGTGGGGGAGGGCGCTGTTTGAATGATCCCTCTGGCGGTTCAAAAAGGCGATAAGAGCTTCCGCAGCTTTATCATCCATGTAATAGTTTCTTATAAGGGTATCCCTTACGGGGGCTCCTCCCGGTTTTAACAGTGCCTCCTCGCAGAACCGGAGGAGTTCAAGGATCTTTTCCGAATAGAAAAAGTCTCTTCCATTGGGATCCGCCTTCCAGAAGGGGCTCATGGCTCCTCCCGTATCGGACGGACTTACCTCTACGGCGCGGTCGCTTATAGAATCAATACGCCAGGTCTGGGTACCGAGAGTAAAGAAGTCTCCGTGGGAGCGCTCCCAGACAAATTCTTCATCCAGCTCTCCAATCTTTGCGCCCTCCCCATGGATCCTCAATTCATAGTATCCCCTGTCGGGGATGGTCCCGCCCGAGAGGTAGATAACCCGTTCTGCCCCGTCTCTGGCCCGGGCGGTATTACTCACCTTATCAATATTCAGCCGGGGTTTCAGTTCCCCTATGCGTGTATCGCTGTAGCGGCCGTTCAGCATTTCCATCACCAGATCGAAATGCCGGCGGGGCAGGGTCCGCCACATAAAGACGGATGTTATAAACAGGTATAAATCGTCCAGGTTCCACTCCCGGGTGCAGCACATGGACAGCAGAACCTGAGCCAGTACATCCAGGGGATTAACGGGGACTTCCAGTTCCTCGATTTCTCCGTCTTTTACCGCTTTCGCCGTAACGGCGCTTCGCAGCATATCATTTCCAAACAGGGGGAAGAGGGTGGAATGGCTTGTCTCTCCCACGTTATGTCCGCCCCGGCCGATTCTCTGTACCGCGGAAGAGACCGAAAAGGGGGCTGAAATAAGGATGACCTCATCAATACTGCCAATATCGATTCCCATCTCCAGTGAGCTTGTAGCCACAATGGCTTTCAGATCTCCCTTTTTCATTTTCTGCTCCACAAAATACCTGATCTCCCGGGACAGGGAGCCATGGTGGGCAAAAGCAATGGTTTCATCCGCCTGTTCGTTGATCATGCGGGTGACTTTTTCTGTCTGCCTTCTGGCATTGCAGAATATCAGGGTGGACCTGTTTGCCCTGATCCTCTCTACCAGTTTATCGATAACAGAGGGCCAGTGGGACTTCTCCCCTTCGGAATCTCCGGGAAAGCTGACCCGGATTTCGTACTCTTTTCTGATATCCGAACGGATCGTTTTTACAGGACGTGCCCTGAAGGCTTCCCCGGGATGTGTCCGGGGATAGAAACCTCCCAGGAGGGAGGCTGCCAGGGTCATAGGGTGAACCGTGGCAGAAAGCCCTATCCTCTGAAACTCCCCATTAATCAGGGTCAGCCTTTCTACGGCAGAAACAAGATGGACCCCCCTCTTACTGGCCGCCACAGCATGGATTTCGTCCAGAATCACCACGCACAGGCCGGACAGTATCTTATCAGCTGCTCCGGAGGTCAGCAGGAGATTCAGGCTTTCAGGGGTGGTAATAAGAATCTCCGGAGGACGCCTCATCATCTTCTGTCTGTCCGAACTGCTGGTATCTCCGCTTCTTATACCGATACGGATATCCGGAAAGGGAACATCCCTCTGTTCAAAGAAGGCTTTCAGTTCCTTCAAGGGTTCTGTCAGGTTCTTTTTTACATCGTTGTTGAGGGCTTTAAGGGGGGATATATAGAGCACCCGGACTGTTCCTGAAGGCCACTCCCCCGTAATGAGCTGATTCAGGGACCACAAAAAGGCCGCCAGGGTTTTTCCGCTCCCGGTGGGGGCGGTCATCAGGGTATGGGATGAGGAGGCGATTTCCTTCCAGCCCCTTTCCTGAATATCTGTCGGATTTTTGTATTTCCGGATGAACCATTCCCGTATAAGCGGATGAAACTGCTGCATCGGAGTCGTCATTCTACCTATTATACAGCATTCATCGTGGATTTAAATTCGGATAGCCGTTATATTATTCATTACCTAAAGCAAGGATCGAACTATGAAAATATCAGAAATCAAAATAACGGGAACCTGGCGGGACGTCGCCGATTCAGCCCGAACCACCATAAATATGAAACCGGGAGAGGGAGAGCCGTCCTCCTCCTGGAAAAGAAGGATGCTCCGCTGCGAGCATGCACCTATCCGGCAGGTTTTTATCCGGGCCAAGTGGACAGATCTGCCCTACTGGGTTTCGGTGCATTTTGTCCGTCATAAGGTGGGTATTGAGCATTTTGTCCGAACCCAGAGGTCGGATCGTACCGGAGAAGACCGGAACAGCAAATCCCAGGACTCTCCCGTTGAACATGAAATCCTGGCTTCCTATCAGGCTATTCTTTCGATTTCCCGCAAACGCCTGTGCGCCTGTGCGTCAAAAGAGACGCAGCAGGCCTGGCGGATCCTTCTGGAAGCCATTAAAGAGGTTGATCCGGAACTGTATGAAGCCTGTGTGCCCGACTGTGTCTACAGGGGCTGGTGTATGGAGTACAAGAGCTGCGGTTATCATAAAACGGAAGGGTTTCGAAAAGCCCTGGAGGATTATAGACGGGATATAAATCCCTGATCCTTTCCATGATGAGAAACCGGCAGAAGATAAGAACTGAATAGTCAGGGAACCTGGCCGGCATGAAACCGGCTTTGACAGAGGGACGCAGGGCGCTGGTTATTATATGATTCCTGTAATACAAGTCGGGGTCCCGATTTTAAAATCACCGGGATGAGTATCCAGCGGAAGCCCGGATCTGCTATCGAACTCTAAAACCTGTATGCTGTCGGAATCCTGATTGGCAATAAGAAGCCAGCGTCCAGAGTCGTTGAATTCAATATCCCTGGGCGTTTTTCCTCCGCTGCCTATAATGTCAGACTGAATCAGGCTTATCATGGAGTTTTTCCTGTCCCGGATTATACGGAATACGGTTACTGTATCTTCAAATCGATTGGATACCACGAGACTCCTCCCGGAAGGATGAATCTTAATAGCGGCCGGCGCAGCCGTGTCCGTTCCGGTCGTATCATATTCCTGAAGTATCATCATATCTCCTGTCCGGCGGTCTCTGACGGCAACAAGGAGTTTCGGCTTCAGTTCGCAGAGTATGTACAGGGCATTCGTTTCAGGATCCCCTGCTATATGCCGGGGGCCGTAACCGGAAGGTACCTTCAAAGCTATTCCAGCATCTGCTCCTTCCAGGGGTAATGGGTGTTTCCATATAGTATCCGAACCCAGGTCGCACACGTAGATAAATTTATTTGGCTCTGTCATCAGGATATGATGGGCGTGCGAGGATTCCTGTCTCAGCTTATCGGGGCCGTTTCCTGAATACTGATATCTATAGTCAGACGGGCTCAGCTCTCCCTTCTGAAGAGGGTAGGCCGCCAGGCTGCCGTCCAGGTAGGATACGGCAAAAAGGCTGGATCCCGATGAATCTGTCGTCAGAAAGCAGCCGGCCTTCCCCGGGCCCCTTTGCTGCCCTGTAACAGAAAGAGAGTCATTTTTCATAGCTAATTCAAAAACGGCTCCTTCACTGTTTTCATCCTCCGATACAGCAAACAGTCTCTCTGATTCTCTGTTCCAGTGCAGATAGGAGGGATTCGGAAGGGGGAGGGGGTGATTTATCCTATTCAGTTGACCCGTTTCCCCATCCAGAGTTAATAAGGATACGCCCTCTCCGGAGGCATGGGGAACATGGGGCAGGTCTTGTGTATAGGAACCTATTGCAAAAATGTTTTTTTTCATCCCGATAAGGTTATTATATCGTTCTAATCAATAATTTCCAATTCTGTAATAAATGCTTCTAACTGATATCGCCCCGGCGGATTATTAATTCATGAATTCCTTACGATGATGAGCAACGGCCGGCTCCGGGAATTTACGGGACCGGGCAGGACTGCATACCGGTATACAGACAGGATCCTGATTCTGGATTAAGGGTCCTGATATATAGGGGCAGGCCGGATCCAGGACGAACGGTCTTCTTTCAGGATCTTCATGACAATCAGTTTTTCTTCTATCGATCCATTAGGGTTATATTCAAAAGAGAGAAGGGCATTCTGCAGCTCTTCCCGTACAGTAGAGATGTACCTGCTCCGGGCGGATACACCGTCCACCCATGCGACCCATCCTGTTTCTGATGGAGAAGGAATCCGGAAAAGCCTGTAATGGTTCACCGATTTTCGAACCCTCCGGACCAGCCGGGTTTTGAGTCTGTATATCCCAATGCCTGACAGGAGCGTCAGGAATAGAGCCGGGATAAGTATCTGGAGAACAATCCCGACACCTGTTCCCGTAGTCCGGCTGTCCGGCACTCTTGTATCAGCCGGGACAGGGACTCCCTGTTCGGCAAGAAGAGAACGGGTCTGTTCATCGTCCGTGTCCATTATTTTTTCATTTTCATCTGTGAAGGGTGGAGTCACTTCCACGATTACCCAGCCCCTGTCCGGCAGATATACTTCCGGCCAGCGGTGGGATGCATAACCGGTTATATTTACAAGTCTCTCAGCCTTTTTCCGCCGTACTTCCCGGCTTTCTTCGGGTATCCGGATTCTGTACCCTCCGGCCAGGCGGACGGGAATCCCGTTTAATCTGGCCAGAACCGCAAAGGCTGATGAGAAATGGACACAGTAGCCTTTACGGCTTTGATTCAGAAAATGGCTCAGGGGAAACTCAGTTGCCTCCGTTTCGAGGGAGTAGGTATACTCTCTGATGAGATAGTTCCGGATCAGTCGGACAGTCTCTATGGGATCATCTGTGTAAAATGTTTCTGCAAGGAACCGGAACTCCGACCGGGTTATCTCCGGAAGGGCTGTAAAATCTTCTTCAGAGGGCGGTTCCGGGAAGCTGTTCCCGCTTTCATGCAAATTAATAACCGTACCCTCTTTCAGCGGGAGGCTGAGGGGCAGCTCAAGGGGGGTCTCCCAGGGATGTCCGATTGAGTATTGTTCACCTGCAATGGTTAAGCCACCTGTTTTTTCTGTATAGGGGATACGACGGGAATATTCGGTTAAAACAGTAAGTGTTCGGTTACGGATTTTCTTTTGTACCTCATCCCGGGGGATTTTAATCACCTGTTCGGCCGGATCACTGATCCAAATCTTTCCGGAAAAGACCTGAAAAGTCTCGGTTTTAAGATAGATCGATTCTCCGGGATATCCCTCTATCCGGAAGAGTGCCGCCGGGGTAAGGACGGGACGGCCTCCTCTGTTTGTCTCCCTGTACCCTGTTCCGTATCCGGGGAGATTGAAAAACAGGGGATAATCCGGAAAAACGGTCAGAACCTTCTCTCTCAGAGTGTTGGATACGCTGCTGATAACTTCAGATCCCTTTATCTCCTCCCGGGAGGGGCTAAGCAGTGAAAACAGTGCGGATACCGCAAAGAACAGGGGGATCCATCCGCTGAGCCATATCCCCCGTTCCCCCGGCGGGATGTTCTGATGGAAAAGAAGAGACGTTAACAGGATCAGAAGCATGAAAGACCGGAAACCCGGGTAGATCAGTACCAGAATCATACTCTGTGAAAGGAACAGGTAGAGGAGTCCCTTCCCGCGGGGTTTTTCCAGTATCTTCAGATACCCCGGAAAACTCAGTATCCCCGCAGTCATGGCAAAAACGGACGAGACCGTTCCTTCGGGCTGCCCGATTGACAGAAGCTGATACCAGGCCTGGTAGACAGATCCTGGTATCAGAAGGATACGCCCTCCTCCTGCCAGTAGGGATATAACCAGAAAGAGGAACAGGGCCGTCCTGTTTTTGCGGAATTTAAAGAGATAGAGGGCTCCTCCGCATAACAGGATAGCTGTAAGAGGAGACAACGGGCCTTTCAGGATCAGAAGAAAAAGCAGATAAAGACAGACCGGTATCAGAGTAAACACAAACATGCCAGATCTTCCTTGATTGTATGAGCGCTGCGTACCTCTGTGACGGGAACATTCAGGTCCTTCAGTTCTCTGAGAAGTTTTGATTTGACTTTTAACTCATCCTCTTCCATCTCCTCCAGTACAGGTATCAGATGCCAATCCGGTCTCTCCTGCCAGTATCGATAGTTCAAAAGAGAATAATCGCTCAGGGCGGTAAAGAGGAATACCCCTGTCCGGTTCTCCTGCTTCAGGCAGACAGGTGTTTCTGAATCGAACCTGAGTCTGATAGACAGCCTGTTCAGTGTTTCCAGATCAGACCTGTTACTCAGACAGGCGGGATACCCGTCAGGAAAACCGTACAGGACAACTTCATCCCCGCCCCGTATTACTGCATCTGCCACAGCCATAAGGGATTCCAGAAGGGTGTCTTCGCAAATGGGTGACCGGCATATGGGGCTGCGGTCCAGTATAAGGTGAACCCGGGAGTAACCGATAGAGGAAAACTCCCTCAGGCAGATCTGGCCGGTCTGACGGAATCGCTTCCAGCTTACTGTGCGGAGGCTTTCCCCCGGGCGGTACTCCTTCAGTCCCATCATGACATCCGGGGTTTCCCTGTGCTGGGTTCCAAGCTGTCCGTCCCTGTCCGAGCCGGCTTTCCTTATCCCTCTCCCGGGGAGGCTGACCATTCTGGGGTAAACATAGAAGGTCCGCGACCAGATGGGGAAATCCCAGGAGATTAACCCGGAATAACTGTGTACCCTCATCCTGGCAAGACCTATTCTGTATACACCCCGGAGTCTGGTGTGAATCGTCATGCGGCTGTTTCGCGTTTCTCCGGGCGGGATGGCCAGTTTGCCGTTCCTGTGGGGTTTCTTCTCTCCCAGGGCGTTAACGTTGTGGAATTCCAGGGAGAGGCCGGGCACAGGGAGTTCAAACACGGACTCCAGGTGAAGTGTGTAGGTCAGGGTATCCCCTTTTGATATATGATCCCTGTTGAAATCCTGATAATAGCGTATCCCCCAGGCATTGAGCACAAAGAGCAGGGTATCCAGAAAAAAGACCATTTTCCAGAAACGGAAAAGAAAAACAAAAGAGCCTCCCAGAAACCGGGCTGACAGAAAAAAGAGAAGAAAAGAGCCGGTAAAAAGAACAAAACCGACCGGGTTTATTTTCAGGGGAAATCTCACAGGCTGAGACGGGAAGGGATTTTCACACTCCGGATCAGAGTTTCAATCGCCTCGTCCATGCCGATCCCGCTGCCTCTTGATTCTGTTGAGAGCACCAGTTTATGCCTCATTACAGCAGGAGCGGACAATATAATATCTTCGGGAATAATGAACTCTCTGGCTTCCCTGGCAGCCGAGCACTGAGCCGCCTGCATCAGGTGTCTGGCTCCGCGGGTGCTTAATCCGGATTGAAAGACGGATGAGTCCCGGCTCTGCTCGGCAAGATCTACAAGGTATTGGATAACTTCCGGACTTCCCTTTATGCCAAGTATATGCTGACGTATCGCCAGTATCTCCCCGGGGCCGCTTATCTCCCCTACCCGGTTCAGAGGGTCCTCTATCCTGTACTCCGTCAGTATTTTTGCTTCAGTATCCCTTTCCGGGTACCCCGGAGAAAAACTCAGGCCGAAACGGTCCAGCTGGGATTCGGGGAGCGTAAAGGTTCCCGTATAACGGAAAGGGTTCTGGGTGGCCGCAACAAAAAAGGGCTGGGGAAGGGGGCGGCTGATCCCGTCAACCGTAACCGTGTCTTCCTGCATGGCTTCCAGGAGGGCCGCCTGAGTCCGGGCCGAGGCCCTGTTCAGCTCATCTGCCAGAATAAATGAGTGGTTAAGGGGGCCTTTATTGAAACGGAACTCTTTAATCTGATGGTCCCATATCATCATCCCCGTAATATCGCCGGGAAGGAGATCGGGGGTAAACTGAATTCTGCCGAAGTCCAGACCGCTGGCCCTGGCCAGGCATTTGACCAGGGTCGTTTTCCCGATCCCGGAGACATCTTCAATCAGGACATGCATACCGCTCAGCAGACCGGAAACCAGAATCCCGACCGCATCCTCCTTTCCAAGGAATCCTTTATTTGTTTCTGCCGTCAGGGATTGAATCAGATCTGAAGTATCCTTCATGTTCATAAAAGGAATTATAAACCCTGTCCCCGGAAAATGAAAATACTTTACAAATCCCCTGTTTCCCTGGCGTTTATGCTTCCAGTTTTCTGTTCCGGCAATACAGGGCTATATCAATGGAGACCATCAGAAAGTTCAGGATGTAGAGGTAAATCACGAAATCAAAGGAGTAGAGAATCTTGTGCAGCATCCCGCTTACATACCCCAGCCAGATTATTATCAGAAAGGACAGGCTCTTACCTTTTGTGCTTCTGGAACGGATGGATTTATAGATGGATGTGGGCCAGGCAAAGCCGAAGGCCATTAACATCAGGGCTTCAAATAGACTCATATTTTTTCCTTATATTACAGTAATAACCAGGAAAACATATCAAATTCCGCCTTTATAAACTAGAATACCCCTATGGAAAAACAATTGGCGCAAAAAGGTTCTGTTTCTGCTCTATTTATCAGCCGGGAGAAAGGGCAGTCCCGGGAACGCATTGAATCCGGCTTCTTCCGGCAGGATCACGGTCTGGAGGGAGACTCCTGGTCGGCTCCGGGAGAAAGGCAGGTTGTTCTGCTTTCAAAGGAGAGACGGGATGCGGTTACGGAGGATTCCCGGGTAGGACTCTGCTATAATCGTTTTCATGAAACCCTTCAGTTTACCGGCCTGCCGCTGGAAGAGGCGGAAACGGGAACACGCTTCCGGGCGGGAGAGGCTCTTCTGGAAATTACCCGTACGGGTAAACGCTGCTTCCCCGAATGTAAAATCGTCCGGTCCGGTGCTGTCTGCCCCCTGAAAAAAGGGGCGGTCTTTGCCCGTGTTCTCGAGTCCGGAAGAATCGCTGCGGGTGATCCGGTGGCCCTGGAAGAAGAGTGAAGGGTGCCTGTTCGGATTTCTCTTGACAATTTGTAAAAATGGTTTTAAGTTTATTAAAAATTATCTGAAGGAGACGTATTTGATGTTTAATTTTATGGCAGTGCTTATCGCTGAAATATCCATACGGGATAGCTATGTACCAAATGCGTCTGCGTTTCCAGTCTGATCTGAATCAATACTGAATATACACCGCAGACCATTCAGGGTCCTGCGGTTTTTTTTTGCCCCGCCTTTTCTGCCGTGGCTCCGTCCGCCGGACTTCATTCCATGTCCCCGCCCTCAGGAGGGGCGGCATTATGAGTATTCAAAAAAACAAGCCGAAAAAATCGGGATGGAATTCCTTACGGGGATTGTTTTCTCTGATAGGGGCCTCGAAGACCCTGTATATACTCTCTATTCTGGCGCTGGCCGTTACTGTAGCGCTTGAAATGAGCGGTTTTCTGGTTATCCGCCACGTGGTGGATAAAGTGATTATAATAAAAAAGGGAATAAAGCCGCTGGCTTTCTGGGCCGGGATTTTTCTTCTTGCTTCTCTGGGGAGGGGATTCTTCAGCTATCTTCACGGCAAGGGGAAAGCCCGCTGTGCCGAAACAGTTACCCGTCAGATCAGAAACGGGCTTTATGATCATATGCAGAGGCTTTCCTTCTCCTATCATGATCGTTCCCAGACGGGAGAACTGGTTCAGAGAGCCACCAGTGATGTGGATGAAATCCGCCGGTTTTTTGCGGAACAGATTCCGGCTGTCTGCCAGATCCTTTTTCAGTTCTCTATCAATCTGGCAATTCTCCTTTTTCTGGAGTGGCGGCTGGCTTTGCTCTCTATCATTATTGTTCCTGTTGTAGGGGGGATCTCAAGCTGGTTTTTCTTCCGGATCTTTGAAGCCTATGACAGCTTTCAGGATCAGGAAGGGCATATGACTGCCCGTATTCAGGAAAATCTCTCCGGAATCCGTGTGGTCCGGGCATTCGCCCGTCAGAAATGGGAGATTGAGCAATTTCGCGAGATAAACAGAGAACAGCTGAAAAGGGGGTTGAAACTGACCTGGTGGAATAGTTTCTACTGGCCCTTCGGTCATATCCTCTGCGGTCTGCAGTTCTGTCTGACCCTTCTGATCGGCGGGTATATGGCTATTGATGGAGCCATTTCCCCGGGAACCTTTATTGCCTTCTCCAGTCTTGTCAACTCTCTTATCTGGCCCATGCAGGAGCTGGGCCGGACTATGGCGGAGCTTTCAAAAAGTCATGTCTCCTACCAGAGAATACGGGTGATTCTGGACGAAGAACAGGAGGATCTGATTTCCGGGAACT
This sequence comes from Oceanispirochaeta sp., assembly GCA_963663385.2. Classification (GTDB taxonomy): domain Bacteria; phylum Spirochaetota; class Spirochaetia; order DSM-2461; family DSM-2461; genus Oceanispirochaeta. Next base: position 94,849 of record CAXXXD010000002.1, read on the forward strand.
CTTCGGATGAAATCCATCTCAAAGGCGATCTGGAGTTTAAAAAAGTGAAGTTCGGCTATACTGAGAATCTGCCGGTTCTGCAGGATATCAGTTTCAGTTGTCCCCGTGGAAGTAAAATCGCCCTTCTGGGAACCACCGGATCAGGGAAGACGACCCTGGTCAATCTGCTGCCCCGTTTCTACGATTATACGGGGGGCGAAATCCTGCTGGACGGGGAACCTCTGAAAAATTACAGCCGGCATATGCTGAGGCGGCAGATCGGCATCGTCGAACAGGAACCTTTTCTTTTCTCCATGACAGTCAGGGAGAATCTGACCTATTCAGTGGATAGAAAAGTCTCGCAGGAAGAGGTGGAAGCTGCCGCGAAGGCCGCATCGATTCATCATTCCATTCTATCATTCCCGGAAGGGTATGACACCATGGTGGGAGAGAAAGGTGTCAGTCTTTCGGGAGGGCAGAAGCAGAGAATCGCCATTGCCAGGACTCTTCTGAAGGATCCCCGCATCCTGATTCTGGATGATTCCACTTCTGCGGTTGATGCGGATACGGAAGCCAGGATTAAAAAGGCCATGAATGGACTGATGAAAAACAGGACAACCTTCCTGATAGCCCATAGAATCCAGACCCTTAAGCAGGCGGATACCATACTGGTTCTGGATAAGGGCCGGATTGTTCAGCAGGGGAGCCATGAAGAGCTTATCCGCAGGGACGGTTTCTATAAGGACGTGTTCAGACTGCAGACCCGTATGGAAGAGGAACTGCAGGAAGAACTGCAAGCGGCAGGAGCCGTATAGAGGAAAAAACATGAGTACTGCATATATAAACGACAATCTGGAAAAAAGGGCCTATAAGGGAAATCTGGACAGTAAAACCCTTATACGTATTCTGGCCCAGACTAAACCCCATTTTATTCTTATGGCGGGTTTTCTTTTTTTTATCTTTGTTACGGCTTTTGTTGATGCCCTTGGAACCTATCTGACACGCTATATTATCGATGATGGTATCCTGGCCGGGGATACGGAAGCTCTCTGGCGCTATACGATGTACCAGGTGCTGTGTTTTTCTGTGAACAGCGTCAGCATATTCGGTTTCATTTATTGCGCCGATAAGCTGGGGCAGCAGTTACAGTTTGATCTGAGGGAGAAGCTGTTCAACCATTTACAGGGGCTCTCCTTCTCCTTCTTTGACAGGGTTTCCAGCGGTTGGCTGCTGTCCCGGATGACAAGTGATACAAGGCGGATTTCCGAACTGGCCAGCTGGATGCTGGTGGACTCTATCTGGGGCGTTACAAATATACTGGTCTCTCTTGTTTTCATGGCTATTATAAACTGGAAACTGGCTATCCTGATGCTTGTTATCCTGCCCCTGCTGGCTGTGGCTGCCGTCAAATTCAAGGGACGGATAATCAGGGAATACCGAAAGGTCCGTTCCATAAATTCCAGAATCACCACCGCCTACAATGAAAGTATTAATGGGGTGCGGGTTGTAAAAGCGCTGACCCGGGAGAAAAGGAATCTGAATCAGTTCGGCGGTCTGTCGGGTGAAATGTTCAGAGCCTCTTTCAGAGCAGGCTGGCTGTCTTCCCTTTTTCTCCCTATTGTTCAGCTTATAACGTCCTTCGCTTTGGGGGGGATCATCCTTTACGGCGGATGGGAAATCAATCTGGGAAGAATGACGATCGGCGGTCTCAGGGCTTTTGTCGGTTATATAACCTTTATGCTCTGGCCCATACAGGAGATGGCCCGGGTTTTCAGCGAGATGCAGCAGGCTATCGCCAGTGCCGAGAGGGTCTTTTCCCTGCTTGATCTGGAAGCGGATATCCAGGATAGGGAGGGCGCTCTTAAAAAGGCTTCCTTCCGGGGTGATGTGGAAATACGGGATGTATCCTTCCATTACAGGGAGAATGCGCCGGTGCTGAAGAACTTCTCTCTGAATGTAAAAGCCGGTGAGACTGTTGCGATTGTCGGCCCTACAGGCGGGGGGAAAACAACCCTTGTCAGTCTGATCTCACGCTACTATGAACCGGTAAAGGGACAGATCCTCCTTGACGGCAGAGATTACCGGGAGTTCTCTCAGAGCGCTCTGCAGTCCCGTATCGGAGTTGTTCTGCAAAAACCCCATCTCTTTTCCGGAACGGTCAGGGATAATCTTCTCTACGGCCGCCCCGATGCGGAAGAGGCCGATCTTCTGGAAGCGGCCCGTATCGCCTGTGCAGACGAGATGATCCGGCAGCTGCCGAACGGCTATGACGAAACCGTAGGGGAAGAGGGGACCCTTCTGTCTGTGGGACAGAAGCAGCTGATTTCCCTGGCAAGAACCATCCTGGCCGATCCGGATATTATAATTATGGATGAAGCTACCAGCTCCATCGATACCAGAACAGAGCAGAATATACAGACGGGACTGGAACACCTCCTTACAGGACGAACCAGTTTTATCATTGCCCACAGGCTGTCCACTATCCGTAACGCCGATCGGATTCTGGTTGTGGAGAATGGCAGGATCCGGGAAGAAGGGAATCACTCATCGCTTCTCCGTCAGAAAGGGCATTATTACAGCCTTTACACCAGTCAGTTCCGCAAGGACCATACTTCACTTTTGCTGAGCTGATCCGGATTGAGCCCATAAGGGATGGTAAAAAAAATTGCTGTTTTTTTATCATCCCTTTTTTATTTGGTACGCCCGACATGGCTGTACGCTAATGAGGTGAAAGTCCTCTACAGGTGCCCACGTATAGTGAACATGCTATACCAACTGTTAGCTGAAGGCAAGGGCATTTCCGCGAGGGAATGTCTGGAGGAAGCCGGAATGCAAAACCGGGAGCCCATGTACAAGAATGTGATAGAAGGCTCAGTTCCAGAGGCGAGTCAGCCAATGATGACGATGCCCCGTGGGTATGGAATAGGGTAAATCACAGGGTTGTCCGGGGACAGTGTACAGTCTTATTCGGGGAGATCTGTCTGCGGGGCGGTAATGTGTTCTTTTAAACTGAGAATCCGGTAGGGAACCGGAAAACCAATCCCCGGCTTTTCAGAGGGTGACACTCTGGAAATGAGCAAGATTATCTTGAGTACAAATAAGTCGTCACAGGTTTAAAAGCACGGTATAGCATCAACGGGAGCAATCTCGTTGATTAGCAGGCAGAAGTCAGCAGAAGGCATAGTAACCAACGCCCGGAGTAATGTCCGGTTCACGGTGAAGGCCTGAACATTTCACAAGGAGGAGCCTTATGGTTCTCAAAGGAACAATTTTAGCACTGGCCGAAATAACTTTTGGCGAATTATGGAGAAACCAGCCTTGAACGATTCTATGATGGATTTGATTTTATCATCTGAAAACATGCGTAAGGCCTGGAAACAGGTCAAACGCAATGGCGGCAGTCCGGGAGTCAATGGCATGACTATTGAGAAATTTCCGGAATATCTACGCAGAAGATGGAGTAAAATCAAGCAAGCTTTGCTTTTGGGGTACTATGTACCCTCTCCGGTGCTCAGGGTGGAAATCCCCAAGAGATCCGGAGGTATGCGAATGCTGGGTATTCCCACTATTTTAGACAGGGTTATCCAACAGGCTATTTCACAGGTTTTGAATCCTCTATTCGATTCGGATTTTTCGGAAAGCAGTTTTGGATTCAGGCCGGGAAGATCGGCTCACGGAGCAGTACGACAGGTAAATACCTATGTTAAATCGGGATACAAGTATGCAGTTGATCTGGACTTGGAAAAGTTCTTTGATACGGTAAATCACGATATTCTGATGCATTGTGTGGCTAAGAAAGTCCGGGACAAATCAGTCCTGAAATTGATTGGCCGCTACCTGAGAGCCGGTATTATGGACAAGGAGGGGATTAAAATCCCTACTGAAATCGGGACTCCTCAAGGAGGCCCGTTATCACCTCTACTTTCCAATATCCTTCTTGATAATTTCGATAAGGAGTTGGAACGGAGAAACCTGTGCTTTGCACGTTACGCAGATGATGCATTAATTGTATCAAAACGCCTGTGTGATGGAAAAGCTATATTGACTGAAATAAGTGATTATCTCAGTCGCAGGTTAAAATTGGTTGTAAACCAGAAGAAAAGCAAGGTGTGTAAAATCTCCGAATGCAGTTTTCTGGGATTCACTTTCAAGGGTAAGAAAATCCGATGGACTGAATCATCCTTTCGGGAGTTTCAATATCAGTTAAAGCATTTGACAAGACGGTCTTGGGGGGTATCAATGGAATATCGATTCCGGAAACTTAACGAGTATATCCGGGGGTGGATGAACTATTATGGTATTTCCCAATATTACAGACCTCTACAATCAATTGATGAATGGCTGAGAAGAAGAATCCGTATGTGCTACTGGAAACAGTGGCGTTACCCCAGAACAAAAGTCAGGAAACTGATGGAGCTGGGTATTCCGAAAGATTTTGCCATTATGACAGGAGCAAGTAGTAAGTCCTACTGGCATCTGTCAAAAGGCTATGCAACCAATGCCGCTATGTCCAATAAATGGTTGGAAGAGCAAGGATTGATCAATATTAAGGCCCTCTGGTGTAAAATCCAGGGCTACACATGATCAAATTATAGTTTCGTTTGCTCCATGGAGTGAACCGCCCTGTGCGGACCCGCATGCAGGGTGGTGTGGGGGCTGGAGGTTAAAAGCCTCCGGCTACCCGATTACATTAATCATCCTGACCTTATAATTTACGTTACTGTTATTAGGGAAAACCGCATATATAGGGAGATCTCCTGTTGATGGAACCGGATAAAAAACGGAAAAGTGTCCAGCACAAAATACTGGTCCGTTCACTTCTCTATTTTATTTTTATGCTTACCCTGTCTCTGATCATCGTCTGCGGATTCTCTCTGTTAGCCCGTTCAAGAACTCTCAGGGAATATAAAATAAAGGCCATGTCTCAGCTGGAGTATCAAAGCGGTCTTATTCAGAATCATTTTCAGTCTGTCCGTTCCGATATCCTTTTTCTCCCCCGGTTGAATGAAATGATAAGGTACAGGGATGTGAACAATGACGTTGACAGGCGGTATATTGAGCAGGAATTTCTGGAGTTCACCAGAAGCAAAATGGTGTATGACCAGATCCGTTTTTTAGACCGGTCAGGTATGGAACAGGTTCGGATCAATTTTAACAATGGTTCTCCCTCTATTGTCGAAGAAGAGGATCTGCAGGATAAAAGTGACCGATACTATTTTAGAGATTCCATTAAACAGGCCGAAGGGGATGTCTACATTTCTCCTTTTGACCTGAATAAAGAGTATGGAAAAATAGAACTGCCCTATAACCCTATGATACGTTTCGGAACGCCCCTGTTTGACAGTCAGGGGGAGATTGCCGGTGTTATCATCCTGTACTACCTGGGGGATACCATGCTGGAAGATCTTCGAACAGCCAACAGGAATTATCCGGGAAGTTTCTTTTTACTGAATATGAATGGGTATTGGCTTTTCAGTGATAAGAGGGAGGATGAATGGGGGTTTATGTTTCCGGATCGTCAAAATCTGACCCTCTCCGAAAGAGATCCAGTGGTATGGGAAAAAGTCTCCGGTTCAACAAAAACACAGTTTGTACAGGATGACGTACTGGTTTCATCCCTGATTCTGACTCCCTTTCCGGATATCTGCTGCCATACCCAGGAAAGAAGCTGGATACTGATGAATACCATTATCCTGGATGAGATGGGAATAAGCGGCCATTTTATGGACTCCAATTTGAGTTATATAGTCCTTATCATTGTCTTTCTCTGTGCTGTTTTCTCCCTCCTTCTAGGAAAAACAATCATACATAAAAATCTGTACCGGGAAGCACTGATCACCTCTGCCCTGTATGATAACCTGACCGGACTCCCGAACCGGAAGCTATTGAATGAACGGGCTCAGACGGCTCTTGAAAGCTCCAGACGCTACAGGCGGCATATGGCTCTAATCTTTATAGATCTGGACGGTTTTAAAGCCGTCAATGACTCCCTGGGACATGAAGCGGGGGACGAACTCCTCAAACAGGTGGGTGAGCGTATGATCAAGTCCGTACGGTCTGCCGATACGGTAGCCCGTTTTGGGGGAGATGAATTTATTATTCTTCTGTCGGAAGTGGGGGGAGCGGAAAGTTGTGAACCCATAGCCCGTAAAATTCTGGAGAACCTCTCAAGAGAATTTTCTCTGACTTTGGGACCGGTTACGATTGGGGGGAGTCTGGGTATTGTTGTTTCCGATCCGGAAAGTACTGACTCCCTGAAAACTCTTATACAGAAAGCTGATGCAGCTATGTATGATGTGAAAAACTCGGGAAAGAATAATTATATAATTGTCTGAAGGTCAATCAACGATACGCATTTTTGTAGGTAAACGCAGTATTCTGGGCTTATCTTTAAGCCCCTTTATCCTCTGCATTAGGATATCCGCCGCCTTCTGCCCGATCTCTTCCATCGGCTGGGCTACGATAATGCTGGAATAGGGGAAAAAAGCGGCCAGCGGCAGATCGTCAAAGGAGAGAATATGCAGGCCCTTTGCATCGATTCCGCTTTCCAGCAGATACCGGGCGGCTCCCAGGTGCATAAAATAGTTGGAAATAAATATATGCTGAGGGGGATTGGCATGCTCCATAAGGGTCCGCATCAGGACATACCCGCTTCGGCTGTGATAGTCTCCGAAAAGGACAATTGACTCATCCGGAGTAAGGCTGTTATCCTCCAGCGCTTTCATGTATCCCTTATAGCGTTCTTTGGCTGATGTCAGATTCATATCTCCGCCCAGAAATCCGATCCTGTCGGCCCCCTTGCTGATTGAGTACTGTACTGCCTCGTAGGTTCCCTTGTAGTTATCTGACAGGACCGCATCTGTATCAAAATCATCAACAACCCGGTCCACCAGGACAATCGGTTTCCCTTCAAAAACTGAAAAATGCTCCCCCCGGCTGCTTCCGGGGATAATAATGGCGCCATCTACATTTTTCTCGTTGAGGAGCTCTATCTGCTCTTTCTCCTTTGATGTATCTTCACTAGAACTGCAGAGAATAACCGAGTATCCGTGCTTCTTCAGCTCTCTTTCAATTCCGGTTACAATATTCATAAAAAAATCATTGCTGAACTCGGGAGCAATTATCCCTATGGTATGAGTCTTGTTTGTCTTTAAACTGCGGGCCACCTGATTCATTCTGTATCCCAGTTTTCTGATGGAATCCCTTACGCTTTCGGCCGTATCCGCTTTTACCTTGGGATCCCCATTGAGTACCCTTGATACGGTAGCCGTGGAAACCCCCGCATGAAGGGCAACATCCTTTACTGTAACTGTATGACTTTTTCTATTCGTTTTCAAATCGGACCTGCTTTTCTTTGAGAAGAATACGCATCAAACCCCGCCTTGGCAATCCTGTAAAAAATAATCTAAAGAAAAACCTTGCATCTTATCGGAAGCTATGTAAAAATGTAATCGATTACATTTATTTTGTAAAGATTTTTTTTCAGGAGAGTGAAAAGATGAAAATAGAAACAGTAAAACCTGTAAACAGATTAAAGGGACAGATGCCCAAAGTGGGAATCCGTCCTGTCATTGACGGTAGAGAAAAAGGCGTAAGGGAATCTCTGGAAGTTCAGACCATGAACATGGCCAGGTCGGCTGCCAGGCTGATTGAGGAAAACCTGCGCCACTCCAATGGACTCCCCGTAGAGTGCGTGATTGCAGACAGTACTATCGGCGGCGTGGCAGAAGCAGCTGAGTGTGCTGACAAATTTTCCCGGGAGGGAGTCGGGGTATCCCTGACCGTTACTCCCTGCTGGTGTTACGGAACAGAAGTAATGGATACGGATCCCCTGCTTCCCAAAGCTGTATGGGGCTTCAACGGTACGGAAAGACCCGGTGCTGTTTACCTGGCTGCCGCTCTGGCAGGGTATACCCAGAGAGGGCTTCCCGCGTTCGGGATTTACGGGCGGGATGTTCAGGATTCGGACGATACGAGTATCCCCGAGGATGTAAAGGAGAAAATCCTCCGTTTTGTTAACGCGGCTCTTGCTGTATCAACCATGAAGGGGAAGTCCTACCTTTCCCTTGGAGGAATGTCCATGGGAATCGCCGGATCTCTGGTAAACCAGGACTTTCTGCTGGACTACCTGGGAATGCGGACGGAAGTTGTGGATATGAGCGAGGTCGCCCGTCGTGTGGAAGAGAACATCTTTGATCCGGAAGAGTATGAAAAGGCTTTAAAATGGGTTAAGGAGAACTGTACGGAACAGGAAGACACGGTCAATGCGCCCGAATACCGCAGATCAGCGGAGCAGAGAGAGGCAGACTGGGAGTATGTGGTTAAGATGGTTCTGATCGGTAAGGACCTTATGATTGGAAATCCCAAATTGAAAGAGATGGGATTCGGAGAAGAATCTCTGGGACGTAATGCTATCGCCGGCGGATTCCAGGGACAGAGATCCTGGACTGATCACTATCCCAACGGCGACTTTATGGAAACCATGCTTAACACATCCTTTGACTGGAACGGTATCCGGGAAGCCTTTGTTTTCGCTACCGAAAATGACCATCTGAACGGAATCACCATGCTTTTCGGTCATCTTCTGAGCAATACGGCTCAGATTTTCAGTGATGTAAGAACCTACTGGAGCCCTGACGCCATCGAGAGGGTAACCGGCTGGAAACCCGACGGGTTGGCCAAAGAGGGATTTATCCATCTGATTAACTCCGGTTCCACCACTCTGGACGGCGCCGGTCAGATGTCCGATGCCGAAGGAAATCCTGTAATGAAACCCTTCTGGGATATAACCCCCGAGGATGTTGAAAAGACCATGAAGGCAACCGAGTTTTGTGTGGGTGACGGCGGATACTTCCGGGGCGGCGGATATTCTTCCGATTTCCTTACAAAAGGCGGAATGCCCTGTACCATGGCAAGGCTGAATATGGTTAAAGGTCTGGGACCTGTTCTGCAGATTGCGGAAGGATGGACAGTGGATGTTCCTCAGAATGTTCATGACATTCTGGATACCAGAACCAACCCCACCTGGCCCACAACCTGGTTTGTTCCCCGGACTACCGGCGAAGGTTCCTTCAAAGATGTTTATACGGTAATGGCTAAATGGGGAGCCAATCATGGCGCCATCAGTTACGGCCATATCGGAGCGGATCTGATAACCCTCTGTTCCATGCTGCGGATTCCTGTCTGTATGCACAATGTAGAGGGTGAGCTCTTCCGGCCCAGTGCCTGGGCTTCATTCGGAATGGATGACGAAGGGGCTGACTACCGGGCCTGCAAGAACTTCGGACCAGTATACGGTTAATATTATAGCAGACTCCAGGCGGTGATATACAGCAGGGCGGGCATCCGGATCAGGATAGCCCGCCTTTCCTTTCTCTCCTTATTGACAGAAGCTTCCCGGCCGATCATATTTTAAGAATGGACGAATCAAACCTGTCCGAAATAGACAGGCTCTGTGAACAATCTCTACTGATGACCTATCAGAATCTCACAAAAGCATACTCTCTGGCGGAAGAGTGTCTGGATAAGGCGGAGCAGGCCGATTATTCCAAAGGGATTATGAACTCCCGTATTATACTGTCCATCCTGGAAATATATAAGGGGAACCTTGATCTGGTCAGGGATAAGCTGAGCCATATAGAACAGGAACTTGTGTCCCAGGCTTATCCCGATGAATGTCTGATGTATCTCAGTTTTGTCCGGGGACTCTACTTTCTGTGGGATGGTAACTACAGGGACTCCTTTGATGCCTTCATCCGCTGCAGTGTACTGTCTGCCCGCCTGGGGAACCAGCTTTTTCAGGGACTCAGCGATAACGCCAAGGGCTGTGTGAAACTGGATCAGCAGGAATGTCGTGAAGCATACGATTACTTCAAAAGCGCCAGTTCCAGATTCCGGTCAGATGAAAATCGGGTCTTAAAGGAAATAATCTCATTGAATATGGGCTGTGCCCTTCATGAAATGGGAGAGAGTATCCAGGCTGAAACCATACTTAAAAATACCCTCAAAACAACAATTGATCAGGGGTGGGAAATCCTGGAGTGCTCCGTACTGGATGAGCTGGGCAGGATGATGCAGGAGCAGGGCCGGTTTGATCAGGCTGAAGAGTACCTTGAAGAGGGCATCTCCAAAAGCCGTAAACTGGATCTCATAGATGTCTATATGAGTCTGATCAGTATAAAGGCCCGTATCCTGATTCAGAAGGGACAGGTTGGAGAGGCCAGAAAGCTTCTGACCGAGGAAGTTACAGAGAAACAGAAGGACCTGCATCGATTTGTCTATTATCAGCTATTGGCAGATATTCACGAACTGCAGGGCGACTATCGGGAAGCCCTGAAGAATTATAAAAAATACAACGAATTGCAGCAGAAACTTCTGGGAGAAGATGTGACCCTGTCCATATTAAGGCAGGAAAATAAAATCCTGAAGGAATCCAATCATCAGCTCAGGCTTATCAGTACGATTGGTCAGGAACTTGTGGCAAATCTGGATATCGGCCGGATATTGAATCTGATCTATGCCCAGATGAATGTTCTGATGCCGGTGGATCTTCTTCTTGTCGCTCTGGTGGAGAATGAAGAGATTAATGTGAAATTCGCTCTTGAAAACGGATCCCGTCTGAAACCCGCCAGAATACGGGTGGATAATCCCGACAGTCTTCTGGCCTGGACAGTAAGGAATCAAAAAGAAATCTTTATGCGTGACAGCTGCAGGGAGTATTGGAGTTTTTCCAATTCCATAACCAAACATCCCGATGGAACCGATGATCTGTTCAAATCAATTATCTGTATTCCCCTCTGGTTTATAAATGAGATAGTCGGGGTTATTTCTGTTCAAAGCCGGCAGATCAGTGCCTATTCCGACAGGGATCTTGAGAATCTCAGGGCGCTGGGGACTTATGCGGGAATTGCCATCCGTAATGCCCTGCAGACCGAAAAAATGAATGAAATGAATCAGGTTCTGAAACATCAGTCCGCTACGGACAGTTTAACCGGTCTGGTAAACCGCCGAGAGATGGTTCAGCAGGCCAGGAGCATCTGGCGTGTCTGTCGCAGGAATAAATTCTGGTTTTCCGTTGTTATGATCGATCTGGATCATTTTAAAAAGGTTAACGATGCCCATGGCCATACTGTGGGTGATATTGTATTGAAAAAGGTCGGAACCATTCTGAGGCAGTCTTTTCAGAGGGCTCTGGACTGTGCCTGCCGATACGGTGGGGAAGAGCTTATGGTTGTGGCAGGTGAAATGACTCCCCGGGAAGCGGCCGCCCGCATGGAACTGATCCGCAAAGAACTGGGGAATATCGAGTTTAAGGGGAAGAATGGCGAGATCTTCAAAGTCTGTTTCAGCTGTGGTGTCTACGGGGAAATCCCTGCTGATGATATCAGAATCAGATTAACAAAGCTTACCAGTATTGTCGACAATTATCTCTATATGGCAAAAAACAATGGTCGTAACTGCACCTATCTATCGGATAAGTCTGACAAGCCGGCTATACGATTCGTCCCTGATTCTTCTGTCTCCGATTGAACTCTCAATTCTGCTTCTCAATATTGTTCCGGTTTCTTTTCTGCCGTAGGGAATCCCTGTCAGATAATTCAAAGATTCGGGAGTTTTAGTTATTACGGCTTTTTTTACTTCGATCTCCATAAGCTGTTCTTCCCCTGGAAACAGGGCTGACAGGTCCTGGATGAAGGGCGGTGTTTTTTCATACACCCACTCTTCGGATTTGAGACTGACAATTTCTCTCTGTACTGTTTCTGTATTCTGAAGGGTTTTCCAATCTGCGGGAAACAACTGAAAGGATTCCCGGAAAAAAGAGATAACAGAGTCTACCGTCAGATCCTGTACAACCTTTGAGAGAGATATAACTTTTGAACGTTTTGAGGCTGTTCCGCCCGTTTTTAAAAAATGACGGTCCCTGTCGGGGGTAATGGCTTTTTTCAGCTTTTCCCTATCCGATGTAATCAGAAGAGTTCCATGATGAAATACCTTATCCTTTTTCAGACGGAAAGCACTCCCGCTTACCTTATATACATCGTCCTGAAAACGGACAGTCAGATCATGGCGTTCGTTTATGGAGAGGTTTACGCCGGCTTTTTTCATTATACAGCAGATAATCTCAAGGTTCGCCGTTTTGTCGTACTCCTCCTGGGAGCTTATAAATGAAAAATTCACATTCCCGGGGTCGTGATACACCGTTCCCCCTCCGCTCTGTCTGCGGACCAGGTGGATAGGTCCCAGAGCGTAAGGCCGGCTTTCAATCCAGGGATTCTGAAATCGGCCTATTATGACAGAAGGTTCATTTACATAAAGAAACAGCAGGGGCTGCCTGGAATCGAGGGTTTCGAAGAAGTAGTTCTCCAGAGCCAGATTCAGATAGGGATTATGAAAAGGTGAGATAAGAACTTTGTGCATTAAACCTGCAGAACCTCAATACCTGCTTCGATGATCTCTTCAACTATGGATTTTTTCATGTTTGTATCTGTAATAATCATATCCACGCTGTCTAAAGGGAGAATTTTGACAAACCCTGATTTTCCGTACTTGGATGAATCCGCCATCAGGATCGTTTTATCCGCCTGCCTCGCCATGTATTTAATAATTTCAGCAGATTCTTCAATGTGAGTTGTCATCCCGTTTTTCAGGGAAAAACCACCGGTTCCCACAAAGGCATAGTTTACATGGTAGCGTTCCAGATGTGTAAGGGATACGGGGCCGACCAGCGATTCCGATCCGGGTTTAAACTCTCCTCCCACCATTGTGAGATGGACAGTGGGATTAACCCGGGCATAGGTAAGGGCCAGGGTTGAATTGGTTACCACATGGATGTTCCGTTTGCCCATCAGATATTTCATAAGCAGGGAGGTCGTGGTTCCATCGTCAATCATGATGGCGTCGCTTTCTTTAACCATATCCGCTGCGGCTTTGGCAATACGGTTTTTCTCTTCCGGGTGGTTTTTCTGGCTGGCAAGGATATCCGGGTGAAAAGCCGGAAGGGCGCCTCCTCTCGTTCTGAGTATGAACCCCTTTTCTTCCATGCTGGATAGATCGCTTCGGACGGTTACGGTCGAGACTTCCAGCAGTTCGCTTATTCTGGTTACAGACAGATTGTAATCGTCAATAAGCATATTGAGAATCTTGTTTTCCCTTTCAGAAAGAAATGGATTCATAGGAGTACCTCTTTGACTGGACACAGCAGGATTTCCAGCGCTTGCCATTAGTCCAAAAATAACATAATTTCAGAAGAAGAAAAGAAATCCAATATTATTCTACTATATTTTTTCATTTAGTCAACCAAATGCTTTCAAAATGCTTGTCAATATCCTTCGGTAATTAAATCGATATAATTTGATTCATTTAGATTAGTAGTGTATTCTAGTACAATGACTTTTGATTACCAGGTTTCCGGAGAGGACTACTCTCTGGCCGGCAGAGCTTCAAGCAGTATTAAAAAGAAACTGAAGCAATTGGGACTGCCTTCGGACTTAATTAAACGCACCGCTATTTCAATGTATGAAGCGGAAATTAATATGGTTATACACGCCAATGGCGGAGATATTAATGTAAAACTTGATTCGGATGCCATAACTATTACCCTGGTTGATACGGGACCAGGAATCCCTGACTTGGATCTGGCCATGCAGGAAGGGTATTCTACTGCTTCCGAAGCCGCAAGAGAGCTGGGATTTGGCGCCGGTATGGGATTAATGAATATTAAAAAGAATTCAGATGTCATGCATGTTCACAGCGAGGTGGGTAAAGGCACTACGGTTACAATTGTCCTTCATATATCGGAGCAGGGAGAATAGCTGCTATGTATTATCATTCTGTAACTCTTGACGAAGACAGCTGCAAGGGATGCACTGTCTGTATAAAAGGCTGTCCCACCGAGGCTATCCGGGTGCAAAAAGGGCATGCCCTGATTATACCCGAACGCTGTATTGACTGCGGGGAGTGTATCAGGACCTGTCCCCACAATGCCAAGAAGGCTATTTCAGATCCTTTCAGTATGCTGAAGGACTATGACTATACTGTCGCCATTCCGGCGCCTACCTTGTATGGGCAGTTCAAGGACAGCTTTTCCTGTAACAGGATTCTGACAGGTTTAAAAGCCCTGGGGTTTGATGATGTATATGAAGTTGCTGCCGCTGCTGAAATTATTACCGGGAAGACTAATGAACTATTAAAGCAGAAGAAACCTGGAGTCCCTGTTATTTCTTCCTCCTGTCCCGTTGTTGTCCGATTGATTCAGTCCCGGTTCCCATCCCTTGTAGATCAGCTGACTCCTATAGTTTCGCCTATGGAACTGAGTGCCAGGATTGTAAAGCATAGAGAAAAGGACCGACCGGGTAAAACGGGAGTCTTTTTTATTTCTCCCTGTGCTGCCAAGGTTACGGCGGTAAAGAATCCTCGCGGGTTTCATGAGTCAGCTGTTGACGGAGTCATTGGAATCAAGGATATTTACAAACAGCTGAATCTGGCTATCAACGAAGTAGTTGAGGAAGAACCTTTAAGCCAGGCGGGTTTTGTCGGGATAAGCTGGGCTCGAACAGATGGGGAAGGATCGGCGGTATATGCCGAGAATCACATATCTGTAGACGGAATCAATCATGTTATTGAAGTTCTGGAAAACATTGAAAATGGTCATATTCAGGATATTGATTTTGTCGAGATGATGAGCTGCCCCGGTGGATGTGTCGGCGGCCCCATGACAGTGGAAAACCCGTATATAGCCAAAACACGGATCTATAACAGGGAGCGTCGGAGCAGGGAGAAAAACCCCGAACCCGTAACAAACCGGATTATGGATGAAGAGGTGAACTACCTATGGGATGAGGAACTGGAACCGCGTTCCATCTTCCAGCTGGATCAGGATTACAGAAAGGCCATCCTGATGATGGAGGAGATGGAAGGGATTCAACAGGGACTTCCCGGTCTGGATTGCGGTTCATGCGGAGCACCGTCCTGCAGGGCCCTGGCAGAAGATATCGTTCGGGGAAGGGCTTCCGAAACGGATTGTGTTTTTAAACTGAGAGAGAAAATACGGGTTCTGACCCGGGAGATGATAGAGCTGGAAAGCCATATGCCTCCGGGATTGGACCGCTGAAACAGGATATAATTATAAGATGTTAACAGTTGTTACTATTATGAGCCTGGGTATGCTGACTGGTTTCCTTTTACGGCATAAAGCTCATGTATTTAAAAAAGTGGACCAATGGGTAACTTTGACTATTTATCTTCTGCTCTTCCTGCTGGGACTCTCGGTAGGTAAAAATGAAATTGTACTGAAGAATATACATTATATAGGGGTCCAGGCTCTCATTATTACACTGGCAGCAGTCATGGGCAGTGTCTTCCTGTGCCGGGTTGTCTATCATTTCTTTTTTAAAAAGAAGGCGGAATCGTGAAAAACAGTCTTATTATCCTGGGCTTTTTTATCTGCGGAACGCTGCTCGGTATCTCGGGTGTCATACCTGACTTTTCTCAGAGCAATGATATGAGTATGTATGTTCTCTATCTGCTTATGTTTCTGGTGGGAGTTGGCATAGGGGGCGATTCTCATGCATGGGATGTACTGAAAAATGCCAATCTGAAAATACTGCTGGTTCCGGTGGCGATTGTTGCAGGATCTCTGGGCGGGGCCGCTCTTATTGCCGGTTTTATGAAAGATCTGAATCTGAAAGATGTTCTGGCAGTCAGCTCGGGGTTCGGGTATTACAGTCTTTCCAGCCTGTATATAACCAGTGTCCGGGGAGAGATGATGGGAACGTTAGCTCTGCTGTCCAATATTATGCGCGAGATCTTAACTCTGCTTTTGACCCCTTTTCTGGTTCGCTTCTCCGGGCCTCTTTCTCCCATAGCCTCCGGTGGCGCTACCAGTATGGATACAACTCTTCCCATAATATCTCTTTATTCGGGGAGGGATTTTGCCGTTATCTCTCTTTTCAGCGGGATTGTACTGACAGTCCTTGTCCCCTTTCTTGTTCCCTTTATTCTAAGTCTTTAACTGTGGGTGAACCCTCTGTTCTATTGTTAATTTTCTGTTCAGCATAGTATAATTACTGGTCTGTTTAATTTTAGGAGATGTGAAAGTATGAATACAAGGCATTTGTCCGGAGCAATGATTCTATCTCTTGCTACAATGATTATTGTTATTCTGGTATTGGTTCTGACTGATGTTCTCCTGATGCCTGAAACGACTCTCGGGTTCTTTCGTATTTTTTTTATAGCTATTGTTTCTGGTGTGCTGCTCTTTCCTTTCTTCTATTGGATCCGGTCCCGTATCGGCGAAGATCCGATCCCGGCAACCCGCCTTTCCGATCTGGAATTGAATGACAGGGATGTCAGGGAGGCTGTGAACCAATGGGTCTATGTGCACTACGGGAAGAGAGCTGAAGGTGTAATGGATTTTGAACTGGATGACAGCGGTTCTCTTGTCTGTAAAATTACTGTAAGAGATGAACAATAGAGTTTAAAAAAGAATAGAGACAGGTTCCTTATAAAGTAATTTAAGGTAATGTCGATACTTATAGAGTCTTGTATAGATCGGGGAAAGAAAATATGTAAAAAAATCCTGAAAAGGGTTTACATAAAAGATGATATCGAATAGTATCATCCTCACGCCCGTCAAACAGGCGTGAATGACTAAATAACGGCATAGAAAAGAATTAAAATATTTTTTAAAATGCTGTTGACAAGAAACAGCATATACTGCTATAACTTGTATCACATTGGCACGGAAGTTGCTAATGGCTCTTTTAAAGATGAATTAGAGAAGGGAAATTGAAGTATTTGACGAGAGTCAAGACTGCTGCGTACCGGAAACCCGCAGGGTTGAGGAGCGCAGCAACTGGTAGAAATGTTCAAATCCTGAAACTTTACGGTTGAGGGGTTTGTCCTAGACGTTAGTTTTCTTTAGAGATAAAGGGACTGACTTTCGCTTTCAGCTGTTCAGGATGATTACATCCGCTTTGCAATGGCTGAGGGTTTTGGTAGAAAGTTATCCACCTTGTGTGGATAAATTATATCATGGAGAGTTTGATCCTGGCTCAGAACGAACGCTGGCGGCGCGTTTTAAGCATGCAAGTCGAACGGTAGAGAGGTGCTTGCACCTCTTGAGAGTGGCGAACGGGTGAGTAACGCGTAGGTGATCTACCCTCGAGTTGGGGATAGCCCATGGAAACATGGGGTAATACCGAATGTCCTCTGCGATTTTGTTTGCAGAGAAAAGGAGCGTTTGCTTCGCTTGAGGATGAGCCTGCGTATGATTAGCTTGTTGGTAGGGTAATGGCCTACCAAGGCGACGATCATTAGCCGGCCTGAGAGGGTGACCGGCCACATTGGGACTGAGACACGGCCCAGACTCCTACGGGAGGCAGCAGCTAAGAATCTTCCGCAATGGACGCAAGTCTGACGGAGCGACGCCGCGTGTGCGAAGAATGTCGAGAGATTGTAAAGCACTTTTATATGTGAGGAATAAGCGTGTCAGGAAATGGGCATGTGATGACGTTAGCATATGAATAAGCTCCGGCCAATTACGTGCCAGCAGCCGCGGTAACACGTAAGGAGCGAGCGTTGTTCGGAATTATTGGGCGTAAAGGGCATGTAGGCGGTTAGATAAGTCTGATGTGAAAGCGTACAGCTCAACTGTATTGTTGCGTTGGAAACTGTTTAACTTGAATCCGAGAGGGGTGTGTGGAATTCCTAGTGTAGGGGTGAAATCTGTTGATATTAGGAAGAACACCAGAGGCGAAGGCGACACACTGGCTCTGGATTGACGCTGAGGTGCGAAAGCGTAGGTAGCGAACAGGATTAGATACCCTGGTAGTCTACGCCGTAAACGATGTACACTTGGTGTCTGGGATTATGATCCTAGGTGCCGTAGCTAACGCGTTAAGTGTACCGCCTGGGGAGTATGCCGGCAACGGTGAAACTCAAAGGAATTGACGGGGGCCCGCACAAGCGGTGGAGCATGTGGTTTAATTCGATGATACGCGAGGAACCTTACCAGGGTTTGACATATACAGGACGTTGCTGGAGACAGTAATTTCTCTTCGGAGACTTGTATACAGGTGCTGCATGGTTGTCGTCAGCTCGTGCCGTGAGGTGTTGGGTTAAGTCCCGCAACGAGCGCAACCCCTGTTGTCTGTTACCATCATTAAGTTGGGGACTCAGGCAAGACTGCCGGTGACAAACCGGAGGAAGGTGGGGATGACGTCAAATCATCATGGCCCTTATATCCTGGGCTACACACGTGCTACAATGGCCGGTACAAAGTGATGCGAAGCAGCGATGTGAAGCAAAACGCATAAAGCCGGTCTCAGTTCGGATTGGAGTCTGAAACTCGACTCCATGAAGGTGGAATCGCTAGTAATCGCGCATCAGCATGGCGCGGTGAATACGTTCCCGGGCCTTGTACACACCGCCCGTCACACCACCCGAGTTGGGGGTACCCGAAGTCGCCAGGCTAACCTTTTAGGAGGCCGGTGCCGAAGGTATGCTCGGTAAGGGGGGTGAAGTCGTAACAAGGTAGCCGTACCGGAAGGTGCGGCTGGATCACCTCCTTTCAGCGTGAAAGGTATAAGTCTTGAGGTTTGTACGCCTTGAGCAGTGAGTCACTATTTATAGTGCCTATCAGTAGTTACGTTCCTCGGTCTTTGACCTGTGGTACGTAACTTGCTTGATTCTCGTTAAATACTTCCAGTTTCCCTTATTTAAATAGAAATCCGTCAATGGACGGTCGGTTTGAACAGCTTGCTGGTTAAATTGTTTTTACATAGGTAATAGCGAAGGGATAAATAATAATATGGTCAAGCGACTAAGGGTCCATGGTGGATGCCTTGGAGCTATCCGGCGAAGAAGGGCGTGGTAAGCTGCGAAAATCACGGGGGAGGAGCAAACATCCTTAGATCCCGTGCTTCCCGAATGGGGTAACCCGGCTGTTTGATAACAGTCACTGTGCGGTGAATACATAGCCGTACAGAGCGAGACTCAGGGAACTGAACCATCTAAGTACCTGAAGGAAAAGAAATCAATTGAGATTCCCTTAGTAGCGGCGAGCGAACGGGGATTAGCCCAAACCACATACATTTCGGTGTATATGGGGTTGTAGGGCGTGTAAGATGCATTTACGGAAGATAGCGGAACGGTACTGGGAAGGCCGACCGGAGAAGGTGAAAGTCCTGTATGCGAAATCTGATGTAAGCTGGCACGTACCTGAGTAAGGCGGGGCACGAGTAATCCTGTCTGAATCCGGGGGGCCCACCCTCCAAGGCTAAATACGAGATAGCTACCGATAGCGAATAGTACCGTGAGGGAAAGGTGAAAAGCACCCCGGGAGGGGAGTGAAATAGAACCTGAAACCGTGGACCTACAAGCGGTCAAAGCCTCTTTATGGGGTGATGGCGTGCCTTTTGTAGAATGAGCCTGCGAGTTAATATAGTAAGCGAGGTTAAGGCATAGAAGTGCCGGAGCCGGAGGGAAACCGAGTCTGAACAGGGCGTATGAGTTTGCTGTATTAGACCCGAAGCCGGGTGATCTACTTATGGTCAGGTTGAAGCTTGGGTAACACTGAGTGGAGGACCGAACACTAGTCTGTTGAAAAAGGCAGTGATGAACTGTGAGTAGGAGTGAAAGGCTAATCAAACCCGGAGATAGCTGGTTCTCCTCGAAATGGCTTTAGGGTCAGCGTCATATGGTTAATATCGGAGGTAGAGCACTGGTTAGGCTAGGGCCTGTCACAGGGTACCAAACTTAGTCAAACTCCGAATGCCGGTATTCAAAATATGGCAGTGAGACTACGGGTGATAAGATTCGTGGTCGAAAGGGAAAGAGCCCAGACCGTCAGCTAAGGTCCCTAAACTATGCTAAGTGGAAAAGGAAGTACGATTGCACAGACAGCCAGGAGGTTGGCTTAGAAGCAGCCACTCCTTTAAAGAGTGCGTAATAGCTCACTGGTCGAGTAGTTGTGCGCCGACAATGTAACGGGGCTAAGCATAGTACCGAAGCTACGGATCATCTTTAAGATGATGGTAGAGGAGCATTCTGTAGGCCGATGAAGGTGTGTTGTAAGGCATGCTGGAGGTATCAGAAGAGAGAATGCAGGCATGAGTAACGAAAAGGAAGGTGAGATCCCTTCCCGCCGAAAATCTAAGGTTTCCTGGGTAAAGGTACTCTTCCCAGGGTTAGTCGGCCCCTAAGGAGAGGCAGAAATGCGTATCCGATGGGAAACTGGTTAATATTCCAGTACATCTAATAATTTCGATGGGATGACACTTAAGGAGATCCCAAGCCGGGCGTTGGTAGTCCCGGTCCAAGCGTTTAGCCGTTGATCTGTGCAGGCAAATCCGCACGGAGAGGTGAGGCGTTAAGGGTATTGATCCTACGGGTGATAGAAGTTGGGTGATTCATCGAGTCAAGAAATAATCTCTAAGGTTAGGTTATTAGGTACCGTACCGCAAACCGACACAGGTAGATGGGATGAGAATTCTAAGGCGTACGGGAGAACTCACGTTAAGGAACTCGGCAAAATGCATGCGTAACTTAGGGAGAAGCATGGCTTAACGCGTGATGGCGAAGTTGCAGAGTCCAGAAGAGAGCGACTGTTTACCAAAAACACAGGACACTGCGAACCTGCAAAGGGAAGTATAGTGTCTGACACCTGCCCGGTGCCGGAAGGTTAAGAGGAGCTGTTAGCATTTATGTGAAGCAGTGAATTGAAGCCCCGGTAAACGGCGGCCGTAACTATAACGGTCCTAAGGTAGCGAAATTCCTTGTCGGGTAAGTTCCGACCCGCACGAATGGTGTAACGACTTTCTTACTGTCTCAACGTGAGACCCGGTGAAATTGAAGTATCGGTGAAGATGCCGATTACCTGTGGTTAGACGGAAAGACCCCGTGAACCTTTACTGTATCCTGATATTGAACTATGGCTGATGATGTGTAGGATAGGTGGGAGACTTTGAAGTATGGTCGTCAGGCTGTATGGAGTCGTTGGTGAAATACCACCCTTTATCAGTTATATTTCTAACGTGGCCCGTGATCCGGGTCATGGACAATGTCAGGTGGGCAGTTTGACTGGGGCGGTCGCCTCCTAAAGAGTAACGGAGGCGCGCAAAGGTTACCTTGGTATGGTTGGAAATCATGCTGTAAGCGCAATGGCATAAGGTAGCTTGACTGCGAGACTTACAAGTCGAGCAGGTACGAAAGTAGGTCATAGTGATCTGGCGGTGCCGAGTGGAAGGGCCGTCACTTAACGGACAAAAGGTACTCCGGGGATAACAGGCTGATTTTGCCCAAGAGTTCATATCGACGGCAAAGTTTGGCACCTCGATGTCGGCTCATCGCATCCTGGGGCTGGAGCAGGTCCCAAGGGTATGGCTGTTCGCCATTTAAAGCGGTACGCGAGCTGGGTTCAGAACGTCGCGAGACAGTTCGGTCCCTATCTGCCACAGGCGTTGGATTTTTGAGAGGATCTGTTTTTAGTACGAGAGGACCGAAACGGACGAACCTCTGGTGTATCAGTTATCGTGCCAACGGTAAGTGCTGAGTAGCTAAGTTCGGAAGGGATAACCGCTGAAAGCATCTAAGTGGGAAGCCCTCCTCAAGATGAGAAATCCCTGGCACTTTAAGTGCCCTGAAGGAATCTTGAAGAATACAAGTTTGATAGGCTGGCGGTCTAAGTGTGGAAACATATTGAGCCGACCAGTACTAATCTTCCGTGAGGCTTGACCATATTATTATTTATCTCTTCAGTTTTATATAAATTGCAATCGCTTTGGAAGCTAGGAATACTTCTGGAGAGTGAATGCTTCTTGTCAGGGTAAGACTTGATAAGATTATTATCTGGTAGTCACAGCGGTGAGGCTACACCCGTTCCCATCCCGAACACGGAAGTTAAGCTCACCTGCGCCGATGGTACTGCTACGGTGGGAGAGTAGGTCGTTGCCAGTTTATTTGCCCCTTGTCTTAGGATGAGGGGCTTTTTCTTTTATAATCGTAAGCGGTAATTCTTCCCACATTGACAGCATTTTAGGACTGATGGATCAGATTGCAATATCTTCAGCAGTTAAGTTATAGGGAAGTAATTTTTCATAATCACTCTGTTTTTCACAGCAGGGCAATTCCCGGAAGATAAAGTACAAGTAAGCATAAACTGGAAGATTGTTCATCTTCGCAGATTCAACGAGACTGTACAGAATTGCCGATGATTCAGCACCTTTCGGGCTTCCGGCAAAAAGCCAGTTTTTTCTCCCGATTACGAAGGGTCTGATTGCATTTTCAGCGCTATTGTTCGAAGGAGTCAAAACAGGATTTTTCAGATATAGAACCAACTGCTCCCAGTTGCTCAATGTATACTTCATCGCCTTACCGAACTCTAAAGAAGGAGGTACTTGAGGATAAAGCTTCGTCAGTTTTTTCTGTAACTTATCTAGTATCGGTTCTGCTCTATTTTGTCGCTGTTTATGAAACCCTTTTAGCGAATAATTATCCCGTAATGATTCCAGTTCAAACAGATCCTTTATCAGGTCGAGAATTTGCTTTGCTTCTGCATCTTTTTTCTTGGTTGATTCCCAATATTGGAAGAACTTTCTTCTGGCATGGGCCCAGCATAAGACATGCTTTATATCTCCATCAACTTTTTTTCGGGCAGTATGGTAGGCCTCAAAATCATCAGTTTGAACCCAGCCAGAGTAATTTTCCAAGAAATCCAACGGAATTGCATGGGATCGGCCTTGCTCATACTGAAATATGACACATTTTTTATCGGGATCTCCTCTGAGAAAGACCCACATCCATGATTTATCTGAAGCTTTTCGTTTCGGTTCCTTTAGAACCTGAACTCTCGTCTCATCGGCATTAATAATGGAACCGGATTTAATGTTTTCTTTCAGCAAATCATATAGAGGCTTACATGCCGTTGCCGATTTTATCGTAAGATTGCTCAATGTCGCCCGGGGGATCGGTATGCCTATCTGGTTTAACCGTTTTGATTGCCTGTAGAAAGGAAGAGCGAACTCAAACTTTTCGCTTATACTCCAAGCGAGCAGGCTTTCATCGGCAATACTGCCCGCGACCAGATGCTTTGCTCCTTCTGCGGTCTGTACAGCAGCTTCATCAAGAGTCGTCCCTTCACAATTCTTGCAGGAGTACTTTTTTCTACGTTCCTGAATAACAACGACTTTTGACGGAATAATTTTTGCTCTCTCGGAAACATCTTCACCGATACAGGTCTTTTCTGTTCCGCAGGCACAGATCTTATCTTTATCCGGAATATCATATTCCACGATCTCTCTCGGCAGATCTGCCGGCAGAGGTTTCCGGCCGGATTTTTTAATATTTTTCTTGTAGGAACCGACCTCAACCGTTTCAATAACATTTTTCTCCTGCTCTTCATCATTCTGAGCAAAAGCACTATCTTCCGCTTCATTGAAGAGAGAAGCTTGTTTCTTATCTTCGGCAGTTATCTTCTCTGATTTTGTTCCAAAGTGCAGGAGGTTCAGTTTTGCTACTTGCTCCTGGAGAATGGCATTAAGTCTTTTCAGTTCAGCAATTTCTATTTTTTGTGCATCAAGTTGTTCTCTTAAATGCTGTTCTTCATTCTCCATACGGGGAATTCTATCAAAGTTTCTATAATTATAAAATCTCTAAATACGGGAATATGATAATTTTTTATGCGCTTTGAAAAAGTCTATTCCCGTCAGGAGCATTTTCAATTCATCCATGCTGATCTCTTTAGCATCTTCATCTGTTTCCGGCCAGGGATATCTGTTCTCTTCCAGTCTCTTCTGCCAGAGACAAAAACCGGTATTATCCCAGTAGACAATTTTCAGAAGTTTTCTCTGCCGGTTACAAAAGAGGAATAGCGATTTGGCGAATAAATCATGATTCATTTCATTCTGGATAAACAGAGATAATCCGTTGATCGCTTTTCTTAAGTCTGTCGTGCCGGGTCTCAGAAAGATCCGGTATTCGTTCAGGTCAACAAACATTACAACTCTCTCAGAATCTTCAGAAGATCTATCAGGGATTGCCTGTTATAACCTGATGCCAGATCCAATGAGAAATCCTTGTATCTGAGTATCATTGTGGGGTTTTGTGGCTGTAATACCGGGGCTTTCTGTTTGATTTCAATAAAACTGCTTTTCTTTAATTTTTTTCGATTCTTGTAGAAAGATGTATAGTGAACTCCTTTATCTGCGCAGAACTCAGAAATTGTGAGCAACGGTGCTAGAGTTCCTACATTCAGCGGCGAAAAAGTTCCGCTTTTACTGACATAAAAAGGGGCAAATATCCTAAAGTAGAGATTACCACACCTACTACAAAAGGAACCTGCCCCTATGTGTCAAAAGGAAGATCGCATGCATGTAGCACGCATCATGGCCAACGAAGGCCATACTCAAAAGTATATCGCTGAGTATCTTGGTGTCAGCGACCGGATGGTAAGGAAATACCTGAATCCGGACTTCAGAACCCGTCCCAGGAAATCCCGGGAAAGCATCCTTAAACCATTCTACCCCATAATAGAAGATACCTTGGAAAATGATCCATACTTCAACCTCGTTTATCTTCATGAGAGACTACAAAACTCCGGTTATTCTGGAAAAATGACAATCCTACGTGACTATGCCCGGAAGTACAGGAAGAAACTGATTGAGAAAGCAGTAATCCGCTTTGAAACAGAGCCGGGAAGACAGGCCCAAGTTGACTGGAAAGAATGCGGAAAAATGGAGATTGATGGCAAACTTCAGAAAGTATATGCATTTGTCATGCTGCTGGGATATAGTAGGATCCCGTTTGTCCTTTTCTCCTTGGATATGACCTCGCCGACATTGCTCCAAGCCCATCTGATGGCATTCCGGTTCTTCGGTGCTGTTCCGAAGGAAATTCTTTACGACAACATGAGAACAGCCTGGTACAACAACGGCGGTGTCTGGCACGTGAACTCAAAGCTCCTGGCCTTTGCTTCAGCCTGTGGTTTCACTCCTCTTCGCTGCCAAGTTCGTAGACCGCAAACTAAGGGAAAGGTAGAGCGTTTTATCGGTTACCTGGGCCACAACTTCTTGATCCGTGAAGAAGCAATGAAGAGCCGCTCAATAAACGATTTAAACCTGACTGTCTCCAAATGGATCAAAACAGTAGTGGAACAGCAGATGAGCCAATTTAAACAGACTCGAAAAGAGAGATTTGAGTACGAAAGGCAGTTTATGAACCCTTGGAACCCTGAGGCAGCTCCAGATGTAAGGCTGGTTAAAGAACTGCTTGTCTCCAGAGAAGGGTTTATTCGTTTTGAATCAAACAAGTACAGCATTCCCGCGGACTTCATAGGACAAGTTGCGACACTGAAAGTAGATACGCTGGCAAGAACTGCCGCTATCTTCATTGATGGGGCCCCTGTTAGAACCTTCAAGCTTCTGACAAAAGGTGCGAAATTAGAATCTATCCGAAAGATTGATACCGACTCACTGGTTAAACGCTGGAAGAAAGAGAATCGCATGACAAAAAGGAATGTCGTTGCCAGTGTCCCGGAAATAAAGAATACTCCCAGGTCATCATTGATGCATACAGAGGTTGATACACGCCATCCTGAAAGCTACGACAAGCTTATGGGGGTAACAGCATGAATGTACTGCAGGAGACCATAGAGATCAGGATGAACGACTTAGGGCTGGAGTTTATGGCGGCGGGGTTGGAGAGCTTCCTTGAAGCTCAATCTCACACAGAAAACACTCTCTCTCAGTCAATTGCAGACCTATTGGAACTGGAGTACGTTCCCCGTAAGGAGAGAGCTGCAAAAAGCCGTCTGAAGCTCTCTGGAATGCCATCGATCAAGCTATTAGAGGACTTCGACCTATCCTGGTTGAAGGGAGGATTGACCGCTGCTCAACTGGCAGAGTTTTCTAGTCTGGCTTTCATTGAAAGAAAGGAAAATCTAGTACTGATGGGGCCAAGTGGATTGGGTAAAACCCATTTGATGCTAGCTCTGGCTCATAAAGCCTGTCAGAATGGTTATACTGTATGGTATACAAGCTGCATCGATCTGATGGAGAATCTGACCCATGCCCGGGAGCAGGGGCGGTTGAAGCGACGGCTTACCTGGCTTAGAAAGCCTCATCTCATCCTTATCGATGAAGTTGGCTACGAGAACCTGACGAAAGAACAGGCCAACTTGTTTTTTCAGATTGTAAACACCCGCTATGAACAAGGCAGTATGATCATCACCACAAACAAGTCTTTCGGTCGTTGGGCTGAGATTCTGGATGATGAAGCCATTGCGACAGCGACTATAGACAGGCTCCTTCACCATGCACATGTCCTGAGTCTTAAAGGGGATTCATACCGGATGAAAGACCGGTTGAAAATAGGGATCGTTGATCCTGTTTAATTTTACCCAGAAGCGGAACTTTTAAACCGTTGAAATGAGGAACTTTTTCACCGCTGTTGACAGAAATTGTTTTCCCGCTCTGTTTTTGTTCTTCGATTAATTCAGGCCAATTCCAGTTGGTCATATTAGGTTCCTCCATGATTTTTCATGGAGTATATAATCATTTCGAAATCACGCAAGATGGAGAGAATTACCGCTTACTTATAATCAATCGCGACATATTATTTAAAGTAGTGTTCGGGATGCGAAATAAAAATTCTAAAAGTAAAGGATATTGTTTCTGACTTAATCTGACGAAAGAACAGATCGCGGAGTTTTGAATCGGTTGTAAAGGGTGAGGGGATACGACTCGGGAAGTATCTTGTCTCGGGTGTTTCTAGTTGGTATTTTCTGAAATCTCTTCACAAATCTCGTCGAGGGATTTTTCTACGGATCTCATGAAAACCATCATCATATCCAACAGACCCTTATCGTACTGGTCTGCAAAATGGAAGAGTTTTTTTAACAGATGATCATACATGAAATTCTTGTAATCGAGGAATACAGCTTCACCTTTTTTGGTTAACATTACAAATATTTCTTTCCTGTTTGAAACTTTTCTATAGCGTTGAAGCAGCTCCCGGTTTTCAAGCTTTTTTATGGTTTTTGTAATAGCCGCTTTTGTTACTCCCAGTTTACTCGCCAAACTGGTCATGTTATGATCCCTGTCTTTAACGATCTGACTCATAACAATTGCTTCGGAAAATGAAATAGAACTGTTTTCAACAAAACTTATCTGTATGTTTTGAAGGATAGAATATTTATTTAATAGTTTTACTGTAAGGTCAATAAAATCATGATATTCCACTAAATCTTCCATTTCGGTATTATCGTCATTTTTCAATTAAATGTATACAGGATATCCAATTGATTTTGACTATATAGAATGCGCTTTGAATCGTTATTTTAACTTTCAAGACTGGAACAAATCTCAACGTAATTTGCGAAGAGAACCGGACTTATCGTATTTTCTGAAAAGGGTCCCGAAGTTTCAGGACCCTTATGGTTATCCTTAAACTATTTCCACTGTTTAATCAGCTCTTCATAAGCAATTGTCCTGGGTTCTTCATCCGGTCGTTCCGGTTTGGGAGATCCCGGTTGATCAAGCCAGTACTGAGGATCTCTCTCCGGATTCAATTCAGGAGAAAACTGAACAAGGTTCATCTTTCCCATCAGATCATCCATATCCCGAGCCAGGTTGTCCATTGATTCCTGGGGTGTCGTTTCACCGGTAACTGCAGTTGCAATATTTTTCCACCACTGTTCGGCAAGAAGGGGATAATGCGGGACATTGGGTCCTGAATCAGTCCACATATACTCAACTGGTGATTTGTAGAATGTTACGATACCGCCGTATGTTCCTTTTTCCTCTTCCTTAGCCAGATAATCCGAGAAAACGGTAGATTTACGGACAGGGGTTCTTCCTTCGATGAATTTTCTCAAACTGACAGTTTTTGAGCTGGCAAACTGTGCCCAGAGCCATGCTGCTGCACGCTGATCACCGGTTACGCTGTCCTTAAGAATAGTCCAGCTGCCAGCGTCCTGATAACCGACCTTCATTCCTTCGTCCCAGTATTTTCCATGTGGAGTAGGGGCAACGCGCCATAGGGGTTTACCGTTCTCATCTGTTACAGGACTGTCAGGATCGTTGAACGCAGGATCAGCCAGCCAGGTGATATACTGGAAGGGCCGCTGTGCAATATTTCCTCTGGAAGGAGTAGGTCCCGCTTCTGACCATGTCATGGAAGCGGCATAGTCGGGAGCATAGTTTTTCATCCAGTCTACATATTTTGTCAGGGCATAAACTGCTGCAGGGCTGTTTACAGCACCACCACGTGAAACACTGGCACCGCGGGGAATCTTGTTTTCAACACGAATACCCCATTCATCAACCGGCAGACCATTGGGGATCCCAACATCTCCACAACCAGCAATGGAAAGCCATGCATCGGTAAAACGCCATCCCAGTGAGGGTGATTTTTTACCATAGTCCATATGGCCGTAAACTTTTACACCATCGATAGTACCGTTGCCATTCACTTCATTGGTGAAGAAGTTGGCAATATCTTCGTAGGCTGCCCAGTTAATGGGAACACCGAGGTCGTAACCGTAAATCTTTTTGAACTGAGCCATAATTTCAGGATCCGTAAACCAGTCATACCTGAACCAGTACAGGTTTGCAAATGCCTGATCAGGAAGCTGCAGCTGGTTCCCGTCATAGTCCTGTCCGAACTCCAGGTTAAGGTAATCGTTAAGGTCCAGCATCGGGTTGGTTACAGAGGCGCCTTCTCCAACCATATAGTTATTGAGGTTTAATGCGCTGTTTGCCCTGAGGTGTGTTCCTATCATGTCTGCATCATTTACATAAATATCGTATAACTTTCTACCAGTTTGGATCTGACGCTGAACACGGTCGACTACTTCACCTTCACCGATTATGTCATGCTGAACTTTAATGCCTGTAATCTCCTCAAATGCTTTTGTCAGCACTTCAGATTCCCATTTATGGGTTGCAATCCCTTCCGCACAGGACACAACTACTATTCCTCTGTATGGTTCGGCTGCCTTGGCAAACCATTCCAGTTCTTGCCGCTGTTCCTCTGGCGTCAGAGCTGACGGAGTAAATACGTCAATCCATTTTTCGATTACCTCATCGCTCAATTCAGAGGATCCCGTATCTTTCTGGCCCTCTGCCGTCAATAGGGTTGGTACCATCAATAAAGAGAGTACACAAAGAAACAATAGGGTTTTTTTCATAAACCTCTCCTTTATATTTTTTGATTCTCTGTTTTAGTGAAATTGCAGTAAAATAATCCAAAACCTATAATTACTGTCAACCCCACATAAAAACACAGAAGAACCAAATTGCAATGATAAGAGCCGGAATCAGGAGAAATACATTCCCTATAATCCCCAGCCATAGAAGAAAAAATATTATGGATGAATAGACGGCTATAAACAGTCTGTCTCCCCTGCCGGTTTCTATCGGAAGAAAGCCCTTTCTATCAATATTGGGTTTGAAAACACCCAGAACACTCAGGAAAATAATCGCTCCGAATATTCCGACAATAAAAATTGCGCTTGGAAGAGTCCAATACATCCACTTGAAAGTCTGATAAAACCAATCTGTCATCTGTTATACCCGTCCTAAGGCAAAACCTTTTGCCATGTTGTTTCTTACAAAATACACTACAAGAGCTCCGGGGATGATCGTCAGAACGCCAGCCGCTGCCAGCAGTCCCCATTTGACTCCTTCTGCTCCAATACCAACCGTCAAGGTTACTACTACCGGTTTGGCATTAACAATTGTTGCTGCTTTTGCAATAATCAGTTCCACCCATGAAAAAGTGAAACTGAAAAATGCGGTTACACCAATTCCGGGAGCAATCAGTGGCAGGAAGATTTTTCTGAAAAAATGTACAAAACTATATCCGTCTACAAATGCTGTTTCATCAATCTCCTTTGGTATTCCGGACATAAATCCTTCCAGGATCCATATTGCCAGAGGAACATTGAATAAACAGTGTCCCAGGGCAACGGCCATATGGGTGTCGTGAATATGCAGTGTATAAAACAGTTCTGTAAAAGGGACAATAAATACGGCGGCAGGTGCCATTCGGTTGGTAAGTAGCCAGAAAAATAGGTGTTTGTCACCTATAAACTGATACCGGGAAAAGGCATATGCTGCAGGAATGGATACCAGAAGTACCATAACGACATTAATACCAACATAGAAGAAAGAGTTTGCAAAACTGCTTACCCAGACGCTTGAAGTGAATATTTCCTTATAGTTTTCCAGGGAGATATCTTTGGGAAAGTAGGATAATCCGCTCAGTATCTCCGTATCTGTTTTAAAGGAAGTGATCAGCATCCAGTAAATGGGGATGCTTAACAGGATAAAATAGATAATCAGGAAAATATACCTTTTCTTCAGTTTACTGTTATTGCTGCTATTACTCATGATTCCTGCCCCTTACTCTGTCCTACTCGATTTAATACCTGAAAAAACAACCAACTGACAACCAGAACAATAACCAGATAGATGATGGAAACGGCGCCTGCATAACCCAGTTCATAGGATTCAGCTTTTCTTGCTACAAACATGCTCATATATGTGGTTGTGTCGCCAGGGCCGCCGCCTGTCAGAAGCAATGGTTCCGCATATATCTTGAATGAATCCATAAACCGTAAAAGGAATCCCAGAACCAGAACAGGTCTTAACTTGGGTAAAGTAACATACCGGAATGTATTCCAGGTGGAAGCCCCGTCAATCTCCGCTGCTCTGAAAAATGCGTTTGGAATGGCAAGGTATCCGGAGTATGCCAGAAGGACTACCAATGGGGTCCAGTGCCATACATCAAGGATGAAAATTGTAAGTGTGGCATCCAGTGCATTAAGCGAAACATTGTAGGAGTAATTGATCCAGCTCAGTATTTCAGGAATCAAACCTATATCGGACTGGGTAAACAGCCGCCATACGATGCCTACTACATTATAGGGAATCAAAAGGGGAATCCCTAAAAGGACGAGTGATATCCCGACGCCAATCCCTTTTTTCGGAAGAGAGAGAGCTATCATTATTCCCAGGGGAATTTCCACGGCCAGGATGGCAATGCTGAAAAGGAGCTGCCGCCATAATGCCTGATGAAATTTCGGATCCGTTAAGACATCAACGTAATTGTTAAATCCCACAAACTCCGGGATCGATCCGGAAAAAATATAGTGCAGGGAATAGTTCAATACTGTCATTAACGGAACAAAAGCTGTTATTGCCATTATGGCAAGTGCCGGAATTATAAGCAGCCATGCTTTGTTATCATAATTCATTAGTATTCCTCCAATCAGATACTTTATTTAATCTAATCTTTTTTAATTGAAATCGATTCTTCTGCCTTCGTTGAAAAATTTCAATTTATCCTGCTGAAGCTGAAGCCAGGAAGTATCACCTTCTTTTATCTTCAAGGACTCTTCTGCACGGCTTTTAATATTAATGTCTCCAAATACTGTCGTTACAATCTGATAGGCACCATTATCCTCTACCAGTTTTACTTTTCCTGAAATACAGTCTTTTTCTTCTGAGGAAAATGTCTTTATATACTCAGGTCGTATCCCCAAGGTCAGCTTTCCCTTTGCGGATAACAGCTTTTCTGTAATATCCTGAGGGACAGAAATGGAGGTTCCGTCAAAACGGACAGTCTTCCCATCGGATACATCAATATCAAACAGATTCATCCCGGGGCTTCCGATAAAGAATCCTACAAAGGTATTTTCCGGTTCTTCATGAAGTACCTTGGGGGTTGCGACCTGGCAGATATTACCTACATCCATTACGGTTACCTCTTCGGCAAATGTAAGGGCTTCATGCTGGTCATGAGTTACATAGATCATTGTGAAATTCAGTTCCTTCTGAACCTGTTTAAGTTTACGCCTCAAACCCCACTGAGCTTTAGGATCAATGACTGTAAGAGGTTCATCAAGGAGTACAGCAGCGGTATCGGGTCTTACAATTCCACGACCCAACGAGACTTTTTGTTTATCCGCAGGTGTCAGTCTGCCTACTGACAGATTCAGCAGATTGGTGATCTCAAGAATCTCTGCAACCTCATGAACACGCTTGCTTATCTGCGATCTTTCCATCCCGTCATTCTGAAGAGGAAAGGCGATATTGCCGTAGACGCTCATTGATTCATACACAACCGGAAACTGAAAAACCTGAGCGATATGTCTCTTTCTTGCTGTCAGTTGAGTAACATCTTCACCGTCAAAGAGAACCTGTCCTCTGGTGGGAACACGTAAACCGGAAATTATTTCCAGAAGTGTAGTCTTTCCGCAGCCGGACGGTCCGAGGAGCGCTATTGCCGATCCGTTTTCATAGGTAATATTAATATCCTGAACAGCGTATTTGGGGTTTTCAGTTTTACCGGCCGCCAAATCATAACTATGCCATATATCTCTTAATTCTATCGTAGCCATATTCTATCTATCCTTATTTGTCTGACCAGGTTTTGGCGTGTAATTCATGAGTGTATTTATCAAAAATATAAAACCGCTCAGGATTTAAATAAATTTTTATAGCTTCCCCAATATCAAATGTAATGATGTCCTGAACCAGTGCTATGATATTTTTCCCGCCATGTTCAATATGAATCTCGGTATCCGAACCTACCGCTTCTGTCAGCTGTATAAAGCCGTCAATTTCTATATCGGATTTACTTTTTCTGGTCAGTGAGACTTCATGGGCATGTATTCCCAGGTAATAGGAGTTGTTTTCCAGTTTATTATGAAGCTTTGAGACATCAACTTTAAATTCCTCCGTTACCTTTATGTACAGGCGTCCGTCGTCTTCAACTTTTTTTCCTTCAAGAATATTCATGGTGGGGTTGCTGAAATACTCTCCGACTTCAAGATATTTCGGGTTTTTGTACACCTCTTTTACCGGACCATACTGAAGGATTTTTCCTTCCTGCATAAAACCGACATGGGATGCCATACCCATGGCATCTATCGGTTCGGGGGTGGCATAGATAATAGCTCCGCCCTTTCTGCTGAAGATCAATTTCAGTTCACCCCGAAGTTCCTCCCTGAGTTTGTAATCAAGGTTTGCCAGGGGTTCATCCAGAAAAACATACTTTGTTCCCTTGGCAAGGGCTCTTGCAATGGCTGTACGCTGCTGCTGACCGCCGCTCACTTCTTCCGGTAAATGATCCAGAACATGACTGATACCGAGGAGTTCTGCATTGGATCTGACTTTTTCATCAATTTCCTTTTCGGTATATTTTGTTTTGGAAACTCTCAAAGGCGATGCAATGTTTTCATAGATGGTAAATGAAGGGTAGTTTACAAACTGCTGATATACCATCGACACATTCCGCTGCTGTACTGACAGTCTGGTTACATCGACATCATCGTACAGGATCCTGCCGTTTGTCGGTTTTTCGATTCCCGCTATGATTTTCAGCAAAGATGTTTTTCCCGATCCGGTGGGTGCGAGCAGTACAGAAAAATCCCCGTCGTTTACAACCAGATTGACTTTATCCAAAATCTTGTAGCCCTGGTGAACCTTTGTCACATTTTCAATAACAATCCCCATAAACTTATCTGTTCCTTTTTTTTCGATTAACTTAGTTAACATTATCATGAATACAGCACATGTCAAGAAAAATTATGAACGAAATATATAAAAACGATCATATAAAAACAACAACGATCAAAATTAATTTTTTTATATAATAAATATATGTATTTTATATGTTGTCGGACAATTATCGATATTTTCATATTGATTATTGAAGGGTTTGGGAGAAAAGGGCTTCTTATATTTATTTTTCACATCAGGTATGAAAAAGTTATATGTGAATAAAGTGTTATTGAAATGAATAATACAGTAATATAGAAGGTAATTAATGCAGAATACGTAAACGTAAAGACAAAATTACTGGTGGTGAAATCCTGAAAAAATACAAAAATGTCTGTGACAGCTTCATTTGAATTAATATAAAAACAAACATTCTTTTTTATAAATTTAATGATATCTATCTGATCGATTTACTGTTGGTTTTTAGAATTCTTCTTTGATTTACCAGGTATAGTTATTTTGTTTTTAAAATGATTTTTTGTCTTTCTACACACTTCGGCAGGGCTGACGAATATCCATACTTCAAAATATTGAATCGTTCTGGGCTGCGGGTCAGCATTTTAAAGATGGAAGCAGTTTCTTCAAAGTGACAGGATTATAATCCCGGTTCAGATATATACCATCCTTTCCCCGTGAAAAAGGGGCTATTGTTCAAGACGTTTCGACTTTTGCAGCAGCCCCTTGTTCATGTGTTTTTTTTCTAGAACCGTCGGACGGCTCGCACCTCATAACCCCGGCTCTTTAAGCCGTTTAACTGGTCGCCGTCACGGAAGTCCTTATTCCCGGCAGTTATGGCACTGTATTCAGTGGAACTCCAGTAATAGTTGTCTTCGAAATTACCGTATCCCTGCTGGTCAAGCTCGTTATACATCGCCCCTAAAGAAGAAGATGCCGGCAGGAACCAATCGCTGTATATAACGCCTGCATTGGTGATACTGTACGCAGCCGCTGCATCGGCGGCCTTATTGGAAGTTCCGGTATCGTACTGGATTATATCAAGTGTGTTCTGATACCCGTCGCCGTAATCTGTCCCGTCCGCTCCGGTTACGGTGAAGGAATAAGTACCCCAATCGTGTCCGAAATACGAAGTTGTGGCATCGGTAGGCGCTGCTTCCAGATAGCGCCAGCCGCCGGTATCATTACCCTTATCGTAGAAAATCCATCCGCCTGCCGGTCCCCTGTCCCGGAGAGAATATGTCCCTGGCGCATTCCACACGGCATATAGTGTAATATTGGAATTACTCATAGTGTAATAATACTGATCCGCATAGGTTACAGCTCCGTCTGCCGACAGCGCCCACCCTGCAAAGGTCCAGCCGGTCTTTGTAAATGTACAGGCCGTCAGATTCTCACTGCCTCCGTAATTGATTGTTTGAACGGCCATCGATCCGGCAGCGCCATAATCGTTTTTATTAAAAGTGATGTTGTAGCTGTTGAGTTCCCAATTAGCATACAGGGTCGTACTGTCTGCAATATCCCAGTCATGAACACTATTCATTAATCCGTCATAATATTGGGTTCCTGTTCCATCAGTTCCGGTATAATAGCCAAGCAGGGTGTGTTCAAACAGAGCCGGAGCTGTTGCGGAAGGCATTGATGATCCGAAATATGCTACCACACTGGCAGATCCTCCCGATCCTCCCCGGCTGTCTAAGGTAACCGTATAGCTGTTCGGTATCCAGTAGGCATAAAGTGTCGTATCACCTCCAATGTCCCATGTCTTCAAACTGGCCATGGTGTTTGAATAGTATTGCGACCCCGTACCGAGTGTTTCGCTGAAGTAACCTCCAAATGTATAGCCTGTTCTTGACGGCGCTGTTGCCGAAGGCATTGATGCATCAAATTTAGCGCTTATTTCCGTTGTACCCCCTGATCCTTCCTGTTGATCCAGGATTACGGAGTATGTTTCCGCATTCCAGATGGCATATAGAGCGGCATCCCCGGCTCCTATCTGGAAACTGCTGCCGGGGGCTCTCGGGATTCCATTACCGTCTGCCTGAGTATCCCAGCGGCTGAAAGTATAGCCGGTTCTTGTCATAGTTCCCGGACCGTATACATAGACGATCGCACCTTCTTCATAATTGTTTTTGTCATCGGGAGCGCTTGCCCCGTCAGAACCGTTTCCGTCGTATATGACATTATAGGTTGGATTATAGGTCCACTGGGCATAGAGGGTAATATCATCTGCCGGCATGGTAAAACTGCTGTCTACAAGGTAATCTGTGCCGCTTCCGTCGGCTTTTGTGTTCCAGCCGACAAAAGAAGCCGCTGTCAAAGACAGGGTTCCCTTGCTTTTTACCGTTACAGTCTGTCCCTCCTCGTAATTAATGGCGTCGCTGGGAGCCTCTCCTCCGTCATTTCCATTCCCGTTATATGTGACATTGTAGACAGGATTGGCCGACCACTGGGCATACAGTGTGATATCTTCCGTTCCGATGATGATACTGTCGCCTTCACCGTAAGCATCGGAACTTCCGTCTTTGGCGGTATTCCAGCTGGTGAAGGAGTATCCCTCTTTCGACAGTCCGTTTGTATTTCCCAGTACAGTTGCGGTCGACCCTTCTTCGTAGCTGTTGCTGTCTTCGGGAACAAGTCCTGCCGTGTTTCCATTACCATCGTATATTACCGAGAATCCCGGGACTGTTTTATCGGCCTTAAAGTCTTCTTCAATCTGTTTTTCGATTGCGTCAAGATAGGGTGAATCCAGTTTACAGGCTCCGAATATCATCGGAAGGCAAACGGATAAGAGGACAATAGCTGTTGAAATACTGGAAATTCCGGGTTTCTTTTTCATTACTCTTCCTCCTCCCATAGCATTGTATCCCTGATACCGCTTGCATCGGCCGCTCTGGTGGCATCTTCTCCCTTCAGGTCAAGGTAGGCATACTTCTCTGCCAGATCGGGATTGAGCTCTTTAATTTCGTCGAATGTCTTTTTTGACAGGTAGTAATTTTCGAGTTCATGCGCACAGCGGGTAATCCCCAGGAGGGCCGACCAGTTGTGTTCTTTTTTCTCCGCTGCCCTCTGGTAATAGCCCAGAGCCTCTTCATACTGTTTCCGGAGATACAGGATATTGCCCAGGTTTGTAAGGGCCGGTGCATATTCCAGCTGTGACAGAGCAGCCCTGAAATTCTCTTCTGCCTCTTCGTATAATCCGTATCTGGCATGCAGTACGGCTATCCTGTTTCGTGTCCTCATATCATTCGGGTCTTCCACCAGTTTCTGCTGTAAGGCATTTAACCGCGGCTGAATCTCCTTTCTGACAAATCTGTTTATTGTTTTTACGAATTGACTGGTTACACCCTGTTTATCCGGCAGACGCAGACTGTCTTCTCCCTCCCGGAAACCCACCGCCTGGTAGAGTTTCCAGGCCTCCCGTACCGGGTATAGAACCGCTTGTTCTTTCCCTTTGTTTTCCCTCCACTCTTTGGCGCCGGTAGCCCAGGCTTCATCGAAGCTCTCCTGAAACATTGTGATTTCGACAGGAATCCATGCCTTGTTCTCCAGAAAGATAAGTTCATTCTGATCACTGAAATTATTTGGGGCCTCATCCTCGGCGCATTTCAGAGCAAATGCGGCGTAGATATGCCCGGGAACTGTAACAAACGCTGTTTCCACACCCACCGATTCCAGAAGGGATGTGTAGAGGGCTGTCAGATCATCGCAATCTCCATTGGTATATTGCAGGGTCTGTCTGGGGAACTGTAGAAAATCTATAGCTTCCGTTTCTTCGGAGAACTCCGAGAAAGGGGTGGTCGGGTCAATTTCATAACGGATACCATAGTTTTTTACTGCTTCGAATACGGCCATTCCCTTCTGGAGGTTTTCATCAATCGCCGGATTCTGGCTCTCTTTTATCCAGGTCATGACGTTTTTGGAAAAATTCATGATTTCGGGGTCTTTGGCGGTTATAAAGGAAGCGATACGGCGGTCGTCATTCCATGAGAGGGCGTTTCTGTTATAGAACTCCAGTATGCCGGTTATGTCTTTGGAGAATGTCTTCTTCTGGGAAGAGCGATTTACCATGATTCTGGCAGATACTTTGGTTCCTTCCGTAATTTCCAGCAGATCGTCCGTGAACAAAGCGAAGAGCTCGACAGTTCTCTCTTCTCCCGCCTTAAGTTGAAAAGGTTCGCAGACGGGCATGGGATTATCCATATACTGTTCTACAAAGAATTCCACATCAATATTTTCGGCAGTGCTGTTTGATGTGTTCCGTATGTTTATGGTTCCGATGGGATTGCTCCCGTAGTAGGAATAGAGTACCGGGAACAGGGGAATCAGTCTGATATTTCCCATATCCAGGTCCAATCCTTCCCTTTTTAGTTCCGGGTAATCGAGGTGTACCGCAAGATGGAAACTCACCCCATTATAGAGGTTATTGTAATAGTCGTAGGAAACCCCGGTTCCCAATGTGAATGGACCAGCAATACGGAACAGGACTCCCGCATCGGCACTGAGGACCAGGCCGCTTCCATTGGAATCATCCGCATCCCATCCACCGCCGGGATTCCAGTAGTAGTATCCGGCCTGACCGCCGGAGAAAAGGGACAGCCTGTCATTAAGGGGGTATCGGAAAACCGGCCCCGCCGAAGCCGAGACTGTCCATACTGCATTATCTGATTTGGCATAGGACTCCAGAGGAAGGAAAAGATAATCGAAGACCGCTTCGGTTCCGAAATATTTCCAGGCCTCCGGTATGAATGTGAAAGAGGCGTCTACACCACCTCCGAAATCAAAAACATCAGAGCTTGATCCGAGAGGGAGCGACCCGTAGGGGATCATGGCGTAGGAGTATTGATTATCCGGTTGCCGGGAGAGCTGTGGTCCGGGAAAAATCTGTTCCATTTGCTGGCAGAAAAGAGTCGTACTGAATAGAAGAGACAGAATTACTATAAATATTGAGGGTTTCATATCTTCCTCCCCTGTTATTAATGGTAAAACCGTTCAGGGGAAATAACACTGTACCAAAGTGCAAAGGGCTTTATTATTTTCTGTTTTTCATAAGAAGAGGGAAGGATGTCGATTCCGTTTTCCGGTCCGGAAAGAGTTTATAGGACTCCAGCATCCGGAAGAGTTCAATGCGGTTACGTACCTGGAGTTTGGTGTATATGGAACTGTTGTGGTATTTTACGGTCCGCAGGGAGATTCCGAGATGCTCCGCTATCTCCCGTCCTTTCCTTCCTGCGATAAGAAGCTGGAGTACTTCCATCTCTTTCTCCGTCAGGGGAAAGAGGGCTCTGAACCTTATATGATCATTTATCTGTCTTCCCAGGAGGGATATCCCGAGATTGTCACCATAGGCATCTTTAATAAGGGAAAATTTCAGGTCCAGCCATACAGACTTGCTTCCTGCTGCCTGAACACGGCAGGAAAAGTCCTGAATCTCCTCCCGGACAAGACGTTTCAGGTCTGTTGAAAGGGAAGGACTGAGGTTTATCATCTCCTTCATATCCTCCCCTGTTACAGTCGGCAGTGCTTCTCTCCCGCCGGCAGAGTCGTCTTTCGCGGAAGAGAATAAACGTTCCGCCGCTCTGTTAAGAAAAACAGGCGAGTAATCCGTATCCAGAAGAATGACCGGTTCGTCGATATTATTCAGAATGTCCCTGCTGGCATTCTCCGGCTTCCAGGAAAGGAAGTTATACCGCGCTACAGCGTAGCCGACTCCGGAAATCCAGAGTATCCCGAAGATAGGAGAGATAGCGATTGACTGCCAGTTGGTAAGAAGGGGCAGAATAAAGGGCTCTACATTAAAGAGTACTATCGAAGCCATCATGGAAATAACCAGCAGAAGAGCCTGTTTCTTCTCCCGTTTACTGCCGGTATTCTTTCTCCATCGGAGCATCAGTATCATGGAAATCACATAGTAGGAGAGATAATTAAGCATCAGAAGCAGCAGGGCCGGGGATCCCAGGTCGGGGACGGCAGTCCATAAGTTCCCGGTTTTGACAAAGTCTCTGTATACGAGGAGTCCTGTCCAGCTTCTATACAGGAAGCAGAAAGACGGCAGATAGATTAAAAGTATATACTTGCCGGAAAAAATCTTTTTATTGATTCCGGTAATTCTGAGGGTGAAATGGAGTGTAAAGGCGTGGAGGAATATGAACCCCGAAGAGCTTAGCTTATAGAATAGAAAAACCTCTTCCCTGGTATTTGCCGAGTATCCGAGGGCTGCTGCCAGCAGCCAGTTGCAAAGACACAGGGTCATGCAGAGGAAAAGCCGGTTAACAACGGATTCTGGATTCTTCTGGTATACGTAAATCCCTTCGGTCAGGGTGATTGTGAAAACAATCGTCGCTATAAAGGACAGGTAATTCATATTTTTACAAATCCTCAAAACAGACAGTCTTGTTCCGCCCCGTTTTCTTGGCTTCATAAAGCGCTTTATCCGCTCTTTCAAAAAGAACGGAGGGATTATGATCTTTTCGGGGGATCATGGTTGTAATCCCGAAACTGCAGGAAACAATCCCGATATTCGGGTTTCCCTCATGGAGAATTTTTTCATCTGCAATACAGTTTCTGATTGTCTCGCAGAACAGAAAGGATTTCTCCGGGTCGGACTCGGGGAGGAGTATAATAAATTCCTCACCTCCATAACGGGCTGCCAGATCAGTTATGCGTTTGCAGCAATTTTTCAGAATGTCCGCCAATTTTCTGAGGCATACATCCCCCTGCTGATGCCCATACAGGTCATTGAAGTTTTTAAAATGGTCCACATCCAGTACAATCATGGTAAGGGGGTTGCCGTTTCTCACGGCTCTATTCCACTCTGCTTCCAGTGTATCCTTATATTTTCTTTTATTGGCAAGACCTGTCAGGCTGTCTGTTTCGCTGAGGGACCTGAGTTCTTCAT
Source organism: Oceanispirochaeta sp. (assembly GCA_963663385.2). Classification (GTDB taxonomy): domain Bacteria; phylum Spirochaetota; class Spirochaetia; order DSM-2461; family DSM-2461; genus Oceanispirochaeta. Next base: position 135,241 of record CAXXXD010000002.1, read on the forward strand.
TGGCCGATAAAAGAGACTGTTCCATACGGCTGTTTTCTACAAAGAAATAGAGAGAAAACAGAAACACTGTTATCAGGGATCCGACAATAGACGAGTATCTGTAAAGCAGCAGCAGTCTGGTGGAATAGGAGTATTGGATCCCGCCCAGTTCGAATATCACTATGGAAAGGATAGTTAGAAAAACAGTAAGGAGATCGTAGAAAACTACCTTTTTCCATTCCCTGTTGCTGTAAAGAAACATAGGAGAAATAATACAGGCGAAGAAGAAGTGGATGAGCCCGGCCTGCGGTCCCATAACAACTGTGATGGCAGCTACATAAAAGTTTCCTGCCAGAAGGATCAGCCTTCTGGTCAGTATATAGTATTCTTCTGTGTCAAGAAGGAGGATAATTCCGAAAACCGTGATTCCGCAACACTGGAGAAGAGCGGATTTGCAGGCGTGGAAGATCAGGGCAAGGATCATGAAGATGGTTACAAGAGTTATAACGAGAAGACTCATAAATCTCACTATTCGCACGATTTTTTTCTGCTTCTCTTCCTGTTTCGTAAGGGGTAAATCCTGTTTCAGAGGAGAATGAAATTCGGCATTATCCATATAGTATATGCTACGCGTTTTATTAATCATTATCAAATTCCGCTTCTTCAGAAAGGTCTTATGGAAAAAGATTCCCCATGAGGATATTATAAACACTGAACTGATTAAATGGAAAGGCATTGTCATGAAACTATCGGATAAAATGAAGCAGGCCGGGTGGGTAATCCTTAAGGAAAGAAATGGCTCTTATACCGTATATGGGTCAAATACACAGGAATACCGTTATGATGCCCTGCGGAACAGCTGGTCCGAGGATCTGAAGACTATAGAACTTGCCCTGGAAGAGGATTTAAAAGGGAATCCTTCTACCGGGAGCTGCTCAGGGCGGTCTCCCTTTGTCATTTCATCCAGACTGACTGCCCTGAACCATACAAAACAAATCTCTCAACCGGTAAAATATCTCTGTTCCGAGGGTTTTTTTACGGGAAAATCCATACTGCATCTGGGTACCGGTCTGGATCGTTTTGCGGGAAGTGCCATGCTGAAGGCGGGCTGTTCCGGTGTAGCCGATTATGATCCGAATTTCTTCCCCGACAGGTCTGTACTGAGCCGTAAATACGATATTGTCATGGCTCACTATGTTTTGAATATCCTTCCTCCGGCGGATAGAAAACAGGTTTATGCTCTGATTCAGCAGACTCTGAATGATTCCGGACGGGCCTACCTTACGGTACAGGGAATCTGGCCGGTGGAACACAAGTATGAGATCCTCGGCCCTCTGGAGGACGGTTTTGAAATCCGGACAGGCCTTAACAGGACCTTCCGGAAAGGGTACAGTCCGGAAGGGTTTCTGGATGAGATAAGAACCGAACTGGGCGGTACCTCCCGCATCCTCACAACCTTTTACAGCAATACCCTGGCGGAATGGTGCAGGAGGTAAGCCTCAGCCGCTTTTGATTAACGGTTCTTTCCCGGTAGACGACAGGGGCTCTTGGTATAAGGGCGTACTGCTCTATCGTTTCAGGATTTTATTCAAAGAGTTTATATACTGACTCCCCCGGCTGAGATAGAACGCCATTGCTTTGCTGTAGTTTTTTCCTAAAAACCCGTCCAGAAAGAGGTTGCAGATCATTTTCTGTCTTTCCAGAACATACTGGAACCGTAAAAAAATCAGTCTTTCTTCCATGGACATCTGTTTTACCAAACGCTTTAATACGGTACGGGCATGAGGCTGATAGTACCAGAAATAGAGTAGATCCAGGGCATCATAAATGGAGGCCTTTAATAATTCCGGGTTCTCGATTTTGATTGTTTTGGCTACTTTTTTGGGGGTCTTCAGGAGATGGAGAACATTGTCTTCCGGAAGAAGGAGTTCCATATTTACATAGGAACTGTACATCTGTCTGATCTTTCTCTGATAATCCTTACGCCGCAAAAGGATATTCCTGTTCCTGTCGGCAGTGCCCTCGATCACTCCTGCGACACAGTCGGAAGCGGCTTTTGAGATTACCGCTGCCCACTTCTGAAGAATAAGCTCTACACCTGTGACGCCCAGGGAAAAAAGCAATCCTTCCAGTATATAGTTGAATGCAATAGCCAGGGGAATTGACAGGATAGAGCGGAAAAAGTTCCCCGCTATGGCTCCCGCAGGGAGGCCTCTGAAAAAATTGTGGCTGGAGATGTAAATCCCATTGACCAGAGCCATAATCCCGTATAAAGCAAGAACGTTTGTGGAGGTATTGATCCCGAAACCCCTATCCAGAAGCAGATGTTTTACCAGAAAATCCAGAAGGGGAACCGAAAAACCTGTATACAGGAGCGAATCGGCAACACGGCTCCAATTGACATAGCTGTTCCACGATAACAGAGGAGACCTGCGCAGACTATCCCCTCCGAGTATGGACTGAAGAATATTTCTGAGACCCGTGATCCCGAACCAGATGGGAGCTCCCAGATAGGCCAGTACCCACCACTGTTTTGTCAGGGCGAATGTCAGGAATGCCGGAATAAACCCGATGAGTACTTTTAAAAAATTCTTTACGTTACTATTCAGATAAGTCCACTTATAGGAAAGACTGTGATTCTCCACAATCGGGGCGTCCTGTTCAATGCCTGTATCCATCTGGGGTTTCCAGCCGAGGGCGATGACATTGTTGGCGTCTTTCCTATCCGAGGAGTGGCGTGCTGCCAGCCACTCCCTTCCATCGGGAGAGTCATTTCCAATCATGGGACTGTCTTTTTGACTGGATTTCCGTTTCATCCAGCCCGGCGTATAGGTCCGTCTTATTTTTACAGGGAGATAGATGGGGAGCATCCTTTGTTTTTCTCTCTTCCGAATCTCCTTCTGCGTCTTTTTGGGAAGTGTTTCAATTACAGCCAGTCCCATACCGTACAACTGGCTGGACCGGCCTGTGGAGTCAGTCCCCCAGCGGTCTGCAACTGGATGGGATTCATAGTAACTGAGCAGTCCGGGAAGGTCATTGAGAATACGGTTCAGTTTTTCCAGCCGGGTAGTTTTATCCGGTTCCTCCGACTTCTCCACCTCATCTATCAGAGATAAAATTGCCCTTTTCAGTGCTATTGTATTGCCGTTATTGAGAGGATGCTGAAATGAGCGGATTCTGGGGATCTCCCTGTTAAGTCCCTGAGCCCAATCCTTATGATTGTAAATCTCGAGTTCTGTAATGCTGCCTTTGCTGAGATAGATAAGCTCCAGTACATCCTCAGCATGGAGGCCTGTTAGGTTAAGGGTTAATCTGTATCCGGGGTGAATGGAGTCCAGTCTCTGTATCAGTTCCTCCGGGGTAGGGATGTTCTTTCCGCTTTCGGAGGAACTGATCTGTTCTATACTGAGATCCCGAAAATACTCTTCAAATAATTGTTCGGAAATGCAGTGTTCTATCTGTGTAATCTGCGATTCAAGAAACGCCCTTTCTTCTCCGGTTGTTTCATCCACTTTTTCAATGCAATAGGCCAGCCTCTCCTTCAGTAATGGCTGAGCACTGTTGAAAATATATTCAGATAAATGCAGCATGGATGCCTGACCGGTACCTACGAAATTTTTAAACTCCTTCATCTCCAGTTCTGGAAGAACCACGCCATAGTCTTTATTAAAACGTGTTCGTATCTTCTGATTAAATAGTTTAAGAGCCGTAAAAACATCTTTTTCATTTTTCTGGCAGGTTTTTAGACCCTCTTTCATAAAATGGGCCACTTCTGTTCTTTTTAAAAACCTGAGAAATCCATCCGTATCAGAGAATCCTCTCGGAACCCAGATAAGTGACGCAGACTTACCCTGCAGGCTGGCCTTTAATTCCACACCGATCCGGACATTTATTTCCATATAGGATGCTGCTGTGAGCAGTTCTTTTGCTGCTTCCGGGGGGATATATTCATAATAAATAACAGTAAGAGAGCGTATCCCCTTGATCCAGGCATCCATTATCAGGTGGGATGGGGTTTTGCGTCCTTTTGTATGGGCATCATGCACATGATGGTCAAATGTCAGCTGGTTCCACTCCTCCGGCATTTCCAGAAGATGATATTTCTTCAGAAACTTACGGACAACAACGGGTTTCCCCGTTAATATATTATGGAAATCGTAGGCCAGCTCCAGCAGGTGCTGTTCGTCCTCGTTCTCTCTCAGAAGGTCTTTCATAACAGAAAGAAGAGCCCTGGCGGTATTTTTGCTCATTGAGCCCTGTGCGCTGAAGAAAACTTCGTCACGAAGGGAGTGGAGGGCTTTCAACCGATCGTCGGGGTTTCCTTCTTCAAGGGTAAAAAGCAGATTTTTCATGAGATTCGCTACTCTGATACCTTTTGGATTTCCCAGTTCCTTTATTCCTCTGGGGTGCATATGGTAATTGAATAGAGACTGTTCTTTCCTTGACATGTTCCTGTGATTGCCTACCGGGAGGTGTTCGAGTAGTTTACGATCGCGGTCATTAAATAGAAGATCCCTCATTTATTGTGCTCCTTGTATAATAAGTATATCATAATATCAGACAATCTGCCGAGTATGTTTCTCTCTCTGAATCCGAACGAGCCCTCTACAGGATTTCATCCAGGTTTTCGATCCGGAGAATCCCTGTTTTATTTATAACCACGCAGTAATGATAGAGCTCTTCTGTTTCTCTGAGGTTGTCATTCTTCAGGCTCATTATCATATGAACCTTGTATACGCGGTTCCCCTTTATTTTCAGTTTCTTCATATTTTCCAGGCGGTAGAAGATATCCTTGGGGTCATCCATTTCTCTCAGCCAGTCGACAATATGTATGCGGATGATCTCGGTTACACTGTTTATCCTCGAGTGATTTCCCCTAAGTTTCCTTGAATCCAGATCTATGGTTCTCTGGTAGTGAATAACATCCTGTTCCGGGAAAATGGGGCGGAACGGATTGGGGGTGCGGAACCGCATTTTCCGGATTTTATCCGGAACCTGTCCCGCTTTGCCGAATCCCGCATACCCTCTGGATACTCCGACTCTTTTATCCATTGTGGGGTCGAAAAGAAGGGACAGCTGGTCTGAGGTGAAACGGGGGAGAAGGCGTTTCATCCTCTCCCTGGACACTTCCTTGATCCTGTCTTTGAAAATATACGAAAAAACAATTAACAGGATCCAGGGCATACTGTTGGGACTGAAGACCTTTCCGGCGAATATGGTAACAAGAACGGCGAATATCATGGCAAGTCCCGCTGCAATCCCTGCAATGATATGCCCGATCCTGTGGGGGGCCCGGCTGTCTTCGTTATTCATGTACATGGCGGACTGAGACCATTTTTTCAGCACATTTTCTCTGTAGGCAAGTCTTTCTCCGGAGCGGGAATCCTCTTCCATGTAAAGGTACTGGTAGTTCATGGACTTCCGGTATTCCGTTTCTTCTCTGGTTATCTTCTCATAGGCTTTTAGCAGTTTTTCGGGGGAAGTGATGTTCTGGGTATAAGAGAAAAGGCGGTTCATGGCCCTTTCTGTTATGATGCTGATGGATTCGTCGGCCCAGGCAAGGGCTGTTCTCTGTACATCCGTAATCCGGGGGCTGATAAAAAGGGCATGAAGTTTTCTGAACTCTTCCAGGAAGGCTTTTACCTCCTTCAGAAAAAGGTTGATCCTTTTGCAGCACATGCTTTCCATAAGCTGCTTTTGAATTTCCTGCCCCATCAGTTCTATCGTGTTATCCACCTCCGACCGGTACATATTGGTCAGAACCTGCAGTTCATAGAGAAGAATATCTTTTTTCCGGGGCTGCTCAATTTCGGGGATATCCATAAAGTTTCGGATTCTGCTTAATGGACTCAGATCGTTTTCCCTGTCTATCAGCATTTTCAGGGAGAGGGCCGGTGTGGAGAAACGCGTATAGATTCTGATGTTGCTGATGAAGTTTTTTACTCCGATCCTCTTGCTTGTAACACCCAGCTGACTGGGAAAGAAGAAATAACAATCCATCTTGTAATCGGTTTTCTTTGCATCCTGTAGAAGGGGGTATTCAGATTTCAGCTCCAGGTGGTGTCTGCTGTGGACCCTGACAGAACAATTGTACTCTTTCATAATATTTGTCCAATTCGTTAGGAAACTAACAAACAAATAACATAACCTTAAATTGTAAAGCTGTAAATGTTAAAAATTTAAATGTTACCGGATTGATACCCTGTTCTGTCTGTTCCGGTGAACGAGGAGTTGGGGGAATTCTTTTATTGACAATTTGAGGGATTGCCATTTAATATTTAAATGTAAAGAAAAATTAACATAAATACCTCTATGTTAATAAAAATTTACTTTATGGCTTTAATTGAAAAAATCTGAAAGGAGAGACAAATGAAAAATTGCTCAAGACTTACGATTCTGATGTTGCTTGTTCTGCTTCTGGGAGGCGGCTTGATAATGGCGACAGGCTCACAGGAAGCTGCTGAAGAGACGGAAGTCGTTGTCGAAGAGGTCGTTATGACCCATGACGAACTGGTTGCCGCCGCCAAAGCGGAAGGTAAGGTTGCTGTATATTCAGTTACAAGCAGAATCGCCAATGCGGCGGCTGCGTTTACCGAAAAATACGGTATTGAAGTGGAAGCTTCCAATCTGAAGGATTTCGAACTGATTGAGAAAATTTCAAAGGAAGGCAGTACCGGCGTTAATGGTGCGGACTTTGTTCTCTGCCAGGATGGCGGACGGGTAATGGGTGAGTTGTTAACTCTTGATTATCTTTATAACTATGTTCCTCCTGCCATGGAAAGTGTAATCCCTGCAGAATTCCAGAACCCTCTGGCCTTTGCCTTTATCAACAAGGTCTTTATCTACAATGATGAAGCCTCGCCGGAATATCCGTTTACAAATATCTGGGCTTTGACAACAGAAGAGTGGAGAGGCAAATTCCAGTTCAAGAATCCCTTCCAGGAAGGAGTTAATGCAAACTTTCTTACCATGGTAACCAAGCCCGAGGTTGCGGATAAAATCGCGGCGGCTTACAAAGAGTATTTCGGACGGGAAATTCAACTGACCACGGAAAACGCCGGTTACGAGTGGATTAAGGGTATTCTGGAAAATGATATGATTCTTACAACATCCGACACCAAAACAGCCGAAAGCATCGGTATTCGCGGTCAGAACAAGAAGAATAACGCCGGATTGTTTGTTTTCTCAAAATTCCGCTATAAAGAGAGTAAAAATCTGGCTCTGGAACCGATTATGGATGTTGAACCCTTTTCCGGTTTTTACTATCCCATCTACGCTCTAATGAGCACTAACGCCCAGAATCCTGCCGCTGCAAAGCTCTTTATTGAGTTTCTGCTGACAGAAGAAGGATTCCAGCCCTGGAGTACGGATCTGGGAACTTACTCTTCCAATCCTAATGTTCCTCTGCAGCCAAATGATCATCCCATGACAACATGGGTAGATATCCTTGTGGAAGAAGATCCTGCCTACTGTTTCGAAAACAGAGCAGACGTCGAAGAATTTCTTAACGAATTTATTTATTAAACAGTTATGGCGGAGTTCTCCGGGACTCCGCAATTTATATTAAGGATGTAAAACGTGAATTATCAAAACAGGATAAAAGCGTTCATAAAAAAACCCCATAATATTATCCTGGTTACTCTGGCTTTTATACTGGTGTATCTGACAGTTGTTCCCATGATAACAATAATACTGGACACTTTTACTGTTCATCAGTCTGAACTGATGCGGGTAAAAGGGGCAAAGGTAGGAGACTTTACGCTGTATCACTGGAATAAAGTCCTTTTTTCTTCTTCCAGTCGTAAAATCTTTTATGAACCTTTTCTGAATACCATGGTGGTCTCCTTTGGTACATGTTTCATTTCAATTTTTCTGGGAGGTCTGGTCGCCTGGCTTATAACAAGAACGAATATCAAGTATAAGGGAGTTATTTCCACTCTCTTTATTTTTCCATATATCATGCCGTCCTGGACCCTGGCGATGGCATGGCTGAATTTCTTCAAGAACTCCAGAGTCGGGGGCGCTCCGGGTATCTTTACCGCCTTGACCGGGATTGAAACGGCGAACTGGTTTGCCTACGGACCATTTCCCATTGTTGTCGTTCTCGGGCTTCATTATGCTCCCTTCGCCTATATTCTCATCGGGGGGATCCTGAGGAACATGGATGCCAACCTGGAGGAGGCTGCTCTGATCCTGAAAGCCAGTCGCTGGAAGATCATGAGGAAAGTGACTATGCCTATTGTATTGCCGGCTATGCTTTCCACATTCCTGCTGGTTTTCTCAAGCGCCATGAGCGCCTTTGCCGTACCGGCTTTTCTGGGGACTTCTGTCAGATATCAGGTTCTTACAACCCAGATGTTCAGGACTCTGAACGGACTGAATCCGGGGTACGGTTATATTATGTCGCTGATTATGATAGCCACAGGCGTTTTAATCCTCGGGATCAACCAGTATATCATCGGGACCAGGAAGTCCTTTACAACCATTACCGGTAAGAGTTCAAATATTTCCTTAATCAATCTGAAAGCCTTCCGGACTGTTATCTCCCTGCTGCTTGTCCTGTTTATCGCAATAGTCTGTATGGTTCCTCTGTTCTCCTTTGCTCTGGAGTCCTTTATTATGGAGCCGGGGAACTATTCCCTCGATAACTATACAACCCTCTTCTGGGTCGGAAAGGGTGATCCATCCGTAGCCAACGGGGAACCCGGGATTCTCAGAAACCCATCCATTTTTCACGGGTTGTGGAATAGTGTCCGTCTTTCCGTACTGGTTTCGTTTATTGCCGGATCTGTGGGTATCCTTGCCGGTTACGCTATCGTTAAAAAGAAGAACACAAGACTGTCTCTTTTTGTAAACAATATGGCTTTCTTTCCCTACCTGATGCCCAGTATGGCGTTTGGCGCCATCTATCTCTCAATGTTTGCCGTTAAGCGTGGTTTTATCCCGCCCCTGTATGGTTCATTTGCCATTCTTGTTCTGGTAGGAGCTGTTAAATACCTTCCCTTTGCTTCCCGGGCCAGTGTAGGAGCCATGCATCAGCTGAGCAGTGAAATAGAGGAAGCCGGAATCATTCAGGGAATCGGCTGGTGGAAGAGGATGCTGCGCATCATCATTCCCATACAGAAAGCCAGTTTTATTTCGGGTTACCTTCTCCCGTTTATTTCCTGTATGAGGGAGTTGTCTCTATTTATTCTTCTGGTTACGCCCTCATCTCGTATTCTGACAACCATGCTGTTTCAGTACAACGAAAAGGGATGGAACCAGTACGCCAATGCCATAAATCTTCTGATAGTGCTCTTTGTCGTATTCAGTAATGTAATGGTAAACCGTATCACCGGTGCTTCAATTGATAAAGGAATAGGAGGGCAGTAATATGCCGCAGATCAGACTAAAAAATATAACTAAAAGATTCGGTAAATCCGTTGCTGTTGATAATTTGAACCTGAATATCGATGACAGGGAATTCATAACTCTCCTGGGCCCTTCCGGGTGCGGAAAAACGACAACCCTCCGTATGATCGCCGGACTGGAAACTCCGACAGAGGGGGAAATCTTTATTGACGGAAAATGTGTTTTCTCTTCAGAGTCAGGAATCGATATCTCTCCCGATAAACGGAATGTGGGATTCCTTTTTCAGAATTATGCCCTTTGGCCCCATATGACTGTGTTTAAAAACATTGCCTTCGGTCTGGAAAATCTGAAGTGGGAGAAAACGAAGATTGCCGACAGGGTGCATGAACTGCTGAAAATGCTCCGGATAGAGGAACTGGTGGACCGGTATCCTTCGGAACTGTCCGGCGGACAGCAGCAGAGAGTCGCGATTGCCCGAACCCTGGCTACGGGGCCTAAAATCCTCTTTATGGACGAACCCTTAAGCAACCTGGATGCCAAACTCAGAATGGAGATGAGAGCAGAGCTGAAACGCCTCCATATGGAGACGGACTCTACCTTTGTTTATGTTACACACGACCAGCTGGAAGCCATGACCCTTTCCACGAAAATCTGTCTTCTGAAGGAAGGTCTGCTGCAGCAGTTTGAACCGCCCATGTCGGTTTACCGCAACCCGGCCAACTATTTTGTTGCTGATTTTGTGGGCAGTCCCAATATCAATATGATTGAACTGAAGGGCAGTAATATTAATCTGGATGAAATAAAACTTGTGAACAGGAATATGGAGTTTCTGTTTATCCCCCAGTCCTCCAGTATTAATGTGCATGAGGATCAGGAACTCCTTTTAGGTATAAGGCCTGAGGATCTCTCCATTTGTGATGACGGGGATTTTGAAGCTAATGTTTATTCTACTCTTCCCTCGGGAATGGAAACCGTTGTTAAGCTGGAAATCAATGATCTGATGCTTACCTGTGTTGTTTTCGGCAGTGTGGATTTTAAAATGGGAGAGACGGTTAAAGTCAAATTCCATGGCCAGGATTATGTGCTGTTCGACAAGGAAAGCGAGAAAAATCTGGGAGTGGGGAAGCTGATGTAATGGTGTGAATGTATTACAATAGGTATGATCCTTTTTAACAGGATCATACCTGTACGGTTAATATAATTTAAGGATGGCAGAAATGAAACGCCGGAAAATCCTGCTTGTTGATGATGAAGTCCATATTCAGGAGATGCTTCGCATAAATATGAAATCTCAGGGCTATGAGTGCCTGTCCGCCTATACGGGAGAGGAGGCTCTGGATATTGCCCGGAAAGAATCTCCGGATCTTATCCTCCTGGATGTCATGATGCCGGGAATGGACGGTGTTGAAACCTGCCGCAGGTTAAAAGCGGATAAGAACCTTCGTGCTATTCCGGTTCTAATGGTTAGTGCCAAGAGCCAGGGGCAGGATAAGATAAAGGGCCTTGAGGGGGGAGCGGATGATTACATTACCAAACCCTTCAGTATTCATGAGCTTTTTCTGAGAATCAGGGCTTCGTTAAGACAGGTGGATCTTCTGACAAATGGTCGGAACGGGATCCTGCAGGCCGGTTCTCTTGCTCTGGATACGGAAAAACACCAGGTTACGACCGATGGAGAGAAAATCGATCTTACCCTTAAGGAATACAGGATCCTCTATCTTCTGATGAAAGACCGGGGAGCTCTTATTTCCCGGGAGGAGATGATCCAGGAAGTATTTGATATGGAGCCGGAGAAAATGGGGAGAACCCTGGATGTTCACGTCAGCAATATCCGGAAAAAGCTGGAAGCCCGGAGTGTGTCGGGCTGCGAAATCGAAACCGTCAGGGGAAAGGGATTCCGTATCTCCGATTGATATGAAGACATCTATGAGAAAGATCGCCCTTCCTGTCCTGCTTCTGATGGTGAGCTCCGCATCAATAGGATTCCTTCTTTTTGGATTTCATCTGATTATCGGGCAGACTGAACAGAAAGGCCTGGCGGATATCAGGCAGATTCTGTACGAGTTAAGTATTTTACAGGAGACGGGTCCTTTTCCGGAGGGGAGATTGCAGGAGCTGGTTGTTCAGCAGAGCTGTCTGATTGATGCCAGGGTTATCATTATTGATATGGATTCCAGTCTTATGGCCGATTCCCGTCTGGGAGGCCAGGCTGTTTCCGGGAAGTATATCAATGCGGAATTATCGGAGGCTAAAATCAGTAATTTTTCCTCCGGCTATATCCGGGATAATACTCAGGGAGTCATTCAGATAACGATTGCACGTACTTTTGTGACGGAGCCTCCTGTTACGCCAACGGGCAAAATGGTTATTTCCGTGACCTACCGCCAAGGAGAAGTTCATAGCTTTTTTCTGGCATTCATTGCCCTGTGCGGGGTGTTCCTCGTGACAGGAGCGGGTACGGTATACCTTGCCTTTACCCGTTTCTCCAGACAGCTCAACCGCCCTCTCACAAAACTGCTGCCATCTGATGATTCCAGTGCCGGAGGAGGACTCGCCAAAATCAGAGTTGATGAAGGGGATGAAAAGTTAAGGGAGCTGGCTGATCTTTTTAACGCGCTGGCTGATAAATATAACCTGCTTATTGAATCGGATAACAGGAAATACAGCCGTATCAATACCCTCCTGTCCCATTTGAAATCCGGTTTTTTAATGACAGATAGAGAGGGTCGAATCATTATGGTTAATCCCGCCGCTGAGGAGATGCTTAAGCTGAATAAAATCGGTCTTTTCAAGATCCGTAATATTCAGGACTGTCAATCGGAAGTGCTGGGGAAAATCAGTGAAGCGATTTCCGATGTAAACAGCAGGCTGGAAACGGTGGAGTTTTCCCGGAAAACGGATGATGGTTCAATTCTGGAAATCAGTGTCGAGGCTGTATACAACAAGTATCGTCCACATGAACACAGCGGAGCTCTTGTAATCCTGCGGGATGTTACAGAATCCTGTCACCTTGAACAATTGAAGGATGATTTTATTGCCAATGTCTCTCACGAACTGAGGACGCCCCTGACACTGATCACCGGTTTTGTGGAAACTCTGAAATCCTGGGAACTCCTGAGTGATGAAGACCGCAACACCTCTCTGAATATCATTGAGGTGGAGACGGAGAGGCTGAAAAAACTCATTAATGAGCTGTTGCTCCTTTCCAAAATAGAAGGGGATATCTCACGGACTGTTGAGGAGTCTCCCGTCAGGATTAAGGAAGTGCTGGAGAATGTGGTGACCCTGTTTGAGTCCATGAGGGAAGAAAAAACCATTGATACCCAAATCAGTATTCAGGATCCGCTTCCCGAAGTGATAGGTGTCGCCAGCTGGTACAGGCAGATCATTTTCAATATTTATCATAATGCCCTGAAATACACACCGGAAAACGGAAGGATAAGGATCGCTGCTTATGCGGACCCTGAAAATATTACGGTATCCGTTTCCGATAACGGCAGGGGAATTCCCGAGGCAGACCGCGAGAAAATCTTCGACAGATTCTACCGGGCCGGCAAATATACAAACCGTAAAATATCAGGTAACGGACTGGGCCTTACCATTACAAAACATATGGTTAATGAACTGGGTGGAACAATAACCGTTTCGGAATCCGAGGCGGGAGGCGCCGAATTTACAGTTGTTCTGCCGATTGTAAAAAATCTAAAGGATTAAAAAATGAAACAAAGTCATGTTTTTTCAAAGGAAATAATGAAAGCCTGTGATATAAGGGGGATAGTCGGTTCCCAGCTGAATGAAACTGATGCCTATTTTATCGGAAGAGCATTTGGATCCATCCTGGTCAGAATGGGTAAAAAGAGCTGCGTTATAGGGTATGACGGACGGTTGAGTTCGACGGGACTGGCTGTCAGACTGGTGAACGGGCTTCTGGAAAGCGGGATCAATGTCATTGATGTGGGGCTTGTCCCGACTCCGGTTGTCTATTTTGCTATTCATCATCTGAGAACGGATGCGGGGGTTATTATTACAGCCAGCCATAATCCTTCCGAATATAATGGTTTCAAGTTTCAGCTTGAAGACAGACCTTTTCACGGCAGGGAAATCCAGGACCTTGGCACTGTCAGTTCCAGAGGGGATTTCTGCAGCGGAAATGGTCAGCTGAGTTCTATGGAGATCAGGGATGCCTATGTCGAGTATCTGACCGGCTTCCTGGATGTTCCGGATAACAGTGAAATCTCAGTGGTATGGGATCCCGGTCACGGAGCCACCGCGGCCGTACTGTCATCTTTTCTGAAAAGGCTGCCTGGTACTCATTATGCTATCTGCAACGAGGTGGACGGCACATTCCCCTGTCATCATCCTGATCCCAGCCTGGAAGAGAATCTGGAGCACCTCAAACAGGCGGTTCTGGACAGAGGGGCCGATCTGGGAATTGCCTTTGACGGCGATGGAGACCGGCTGGGGATCGTAGACGGAAAGGGCAAGATGCTTATGGGGGATCAATTGCTTGTTCTCTTTGCCAGGGAGCTTCTAAAAAAATCTCCCGCATCCAGAATCATGTCGGAAGTGAAGGCCAGCCGTTTCTTCTCCGATGATGTAAAAGCCCGCGGGGGTGAGCCTGTTATCTGGAAAGTGGGGCATACAAATCAGAAGGACAAGATGCGGCTTGAGAGTATACCCCTGGCGGGAGAAACAAGCGGGCATATGTTTTTCGAAGAGAACCGGGGTCTTGACGACGGGATGTTTGCGGCGGTGAAGCTTTTGAATATTCTAATGGCACAGCCACGGAAACTTTCGGAAATCCGGGAAGCTTTTCCCCGTTATCATGACAGCGGAGAGATAAGGATTCCTCTTGATTCGGAGAGAAGGGCGGAGTTGATTGAGGAGATTAAAACCAGATTCATTCAGGAAGGACGAGACTTTCTGGATATAGATGGTATCCGGGCGGAAACAGCCGATGGATTCTGGATGATCAGAGCCTCCAATACGCAGCCTCATATGACAATCCGATGTGAAGCGGCTACGGAAGCAGGTCTTCGGGCCTGTATGGACGATCTGGACAGGCAGTTGAGATTGTCCGGACTGGCTCTGCCGTCCGGCTCCTGATGCCAGGGGCGGGACTTTATTTCTTGTAAATATGAAAAAGGTCCCTGTCGAATTTCAGCTGCACCCTGTCTCCGGTTCGGTAGCTTTCTATTTTTTCACCTTTGTTCAACTGGTGAATATTTATAAAGGATCCCTCGAACTCAATTCGATACTCCGTATAAGCTCCCAGGAATGAACGGAGGTCAATCCGCCCGCAGAAGTCTGTTTTCTCCCTGCTGATGCTGATGGCCTCCGGTTTTATGGCAAGGTATACCTCCTCTCCTTCGAAGTACTGCAGCTGAGGTTCTTCCGATTCCACAACGATAATCCTCTCCTGCAGACGGACCGTGATTCTCCTTCCCTCAATCTCCTCAACCTTGGCGGATATAAAATTGGCGTTACCGATAAAATCCGCCACAAAGGCATTGGCGGGGTTGTTATAGATCTCTTCGGGGGTTCCTGTCTGAATCATTTTCCCCCTGTTCATAATAACAATCCGATCGGACATACTGAGTGCTTCGGACTGGTCATGGGTTACGTACAGTACGGTAACCCCCAGCATCTGGTGGACCCGTTTTATCTCCGCTCGGGTCTGCATCCGCAGTTTGACATCCAGGTTGGAAAGGGGCTCGTCAAAAAGGATCATCTCCGGTTTAAGGACCAGGGTTCGGGCCAGGGCAACTCTCTGCTGCTGGCCGCCCGAAAGCTCCCCCGGGTAGCGCTGTTCCAGTCCCACCAGATTGACTACCTGACAGGCCATCGCCACATCGTTCCGGATAACATCACGGGATTTTTTCCGTGCCTTCAGACCGTAGGCGATATTTTCATAAACCGTTAGATGAGGAAAAAGGGCATAGCTCTGAAATACCATCGGCATGGACCTCAGGTAGGGAGGAACCCTGTTTATATTTTCTCCCTTCAGATAAATATCCCCTGCGCTCTGCTCTTCGAATCCGGCAATCACCCGGAGAGCCGTCGTTTTTCCGCAGCCTGAAGGGCCCAGTATGGTAATGAACTCCCCTTTCCGGATTTCCAGATCCATATGATCCAGAGCCTTTATTTTATTTCCGTTTCCGGCATTGTATATTTTTGTCAGTTCAGACAGTTTCAGGTAATTATTCAATCGATACCTCTACAATTGGGTCGCTGAGATTATCAGTCCGGTCCGTCCTCTCCGGTTCAAAAGGGAGATGAGAAAAACAATCACGGATATTATGATGATCAGGGAGAAGGACATGACCGATGCCGCTCCCAGCCGCATAATTTCCGTCTGTGCCAGAATGAGAACGGACATATGGTTCCATTTGGCTGATATCAGAAATATAATGGCGCTGATAGCGGTCATGCTCCGGATAAAGGCATATGTGGCCCCTGCCAGAAAAGCCGGTTTTATCATGGGGATTGTAATCCTGCGCAGGATATGAAGGCTGTTTCCTCCCAGGTTGGCAGCTGACTCCTCAATATTCCCGGATATCTGGCTTAATGCGGCTATCCCTCCCTCCACACCGATGGGGACATTTCTGAAAACGTATACTGCAACCAGTATAAAAGCAGTTCCGGACAGTTTGAAAGGGCTGTGGTTGAATGCCAGAACATAACCGATTCCCACTACTGTGCCTGGTATGGCATAACTTAACAGGGAGAGGAATTCCAGGGCTTTTATACCATAGATTTTTTTACGGACAGTCAGAAAAGCGATCATTACTCCCAGAACGGCTGTTATGGGTGTGGAGATCAGAGCCAGGAGAAGCGTGTTAAGCATGGTTTTGAAACCAACATCATAACTGTAAATAAAGTGTTCAGTTGTAAACGACCAGTTTTCTCCCCACAGTTTAATAAAACTTCCCATCACAATGGTTATATAGATAAGGATAATAAAAAGGGCTGTGGAGAGGCAGAGCAGAAAGAGAACCCTGCTAACGCTCTTTGTTACAAGCCCCGTTGACTCTCTTCCGGTTTTTCCGTTTATTGTGACAAAATTCCGTCGTCTCAGTATCCTTTTCTGCAGATAGAATACCAGGAGTGTGGGTATAAGCAGCAGAACCGCAAGGGCTGTGCCGCGGGAGAGGTTCCCCATCCCTGTAAATTCCATATAGGCCTGTACGGAAAGAACATTGAAATCTCCCCCGATAATGATGGGGTTTCCGAAATCCGTGAGGGAACCGACGAATACCAGAAGCCAGGAAGCCAGCAGGCCCGGCAGGGTCAGGGGGAGAGTGATTGTCCGGAACACCCTGAAACGGGGCGCTCCCAGGTTCAGGGCAGACACTTCCAGATCGGGGTCCACAGCCTGTACGATTCCCGAAAGGATGAGGTAGGAGAGGGGAAACAGGCCTGTAATCTGCACAAGCAGCAGTCCCCTTAATCCGTATATCCCCAGACTGTCCATCCCCAGAAGGCGTGCAGTAATCATTCCGTTCCGCCCGAACAGGAGGATTACCGATAGGGCAAACATGAAGGGGGGGGATATAAGGGGGAGGATGGCAAGGGCCTGAAAAAATCTTTTTCCCTTTATGGAAGCCCTGTGTATGGAATAGGCAAACAGAAAACCCATAACTGTGGCCCCCGATGCTGTCAGGGATGCCAGAAGAAGGCTGTTTGATATGGCTCTTAAATTCTGCTGCTGCGTGAATACATCCCGGTAAACCTCAAGGCTGAATCCGCTCTCTCCTCTGATGCTCATTTTGAACGCCGAAAAGAGGGGGTAAATAATAAACAGCAGAAGCAGCAGGAAGATAACGAAGGCAGCGACTGCCAGATAGGGATCCCTTTTCCGGATATATAGCTTTCTATTCATGTGCCGATCCGATTAACTGATTCCAGCGCTCCACAAGCCTCTGCTTGTTGGCGGCGCTCCATTGATCATCCTGATGGATAATCTCTACATCCCGGATTGAAAAAGCACCTGCCTGGTGAGGAATGTCCATAAAAGGGACAACAAAGTAGGAGGCAAAAATTTCAGCGGCCGATTCTCCCAGGGCCCAGTCATAGAAGCGGGCGGCAGATGCATCTTCCCTTTCCGGTCCGTTTTTTATCATGGAAATCGAAGCTATTTCGTACCCTGTCCCTTCATCGGGAAAGGTAACCGTAACGGGGTAACCTTCCTTTTTCAGGCGCAGGGCATCATGGGTGTAACCTATGGCTATGGCAACTTCCCCTATGCTCATGTTTTTGCCGGGGGCCAGGCCGGAACGGGTGTAATGGGTTATGTTATTATCCAGCTTCTGAAGATATTCGAACGCTTTCTGTTCGCCCAGCAGCTGAATAAGCGTTGATATGGTGTTGTAAGAGGTTCCCGATGAACCGGGATTGGCCATCTGGATATGATTACGGTATTCCGGTTTTATCAGATCCGCCCAGGAGTGCGGCGCCGGCAGTCCGTAGAGTTCCAGTTTTTCCGTGTTGCTGGCAAAGCAGAGGGGACTGGCGTAAAGACCTGTCCAGTAATCATCCGGATCCTTTAAGAGGGAGGGCATTGTGTTTATGGAGGATTCATAGGGTTCTGTCAGACCTTTGTTTTTGGCTTCTATATGGCCCAGTCCTACCCCGCCAAACCAGATGCTGGCCTGGGGGTTGTTCCGTTCAGCCTCCAGCCGGGCAACGCATTCTCCGGTGGAGAGACGGATCCAGTCCACAGGGATACCCGTTTCTGCGGTGAAGGCTTTGAAAAGTTTTCTAGCCAGTTCTTCATCCAGTGTCGTGTAGGCGGTCACTCCGGGTGCCTTTTTCTGCCCGCACCCTGTGAGAACCGCGGTAGAGAGCAGGAGCAGAATAAACAGTCCGGGCAGGCGTTTTATTATTAAAATCTTCACCTTGTCATCCTTTGATCCTTGCCAGTTTATAACCTCTGCCCCTTTCGGTCAGAAGGTAAACGGGTTGGGAGGGATCCGGTTCGATTTTCTTTCTGAGGCGTCGGATATTGACCTTGACCATCTCCCGGCCCCCGTCCCAGTCTTCGTACCCCCAAACCTTCTTCAGCAGTACCTGCCAGGACATGACCCAGTCGATTTTCCTGCCCAATACTTCCAGGAGTTTATACTCAACCGGTGTGAGTTTCACTTCTTCACCATCGAAGAAAACCTCTTCCCTGTCCATTTTAATAAGGAGCTGTCCGGTTTCGATGGACTTCACTTCCTTCTGACCATTGGATCTCTTCAGCAGTTTTTTTACACGGAGGGTCAGTTCCTTATGGTTGAAGGGTTTTCGGATATAGTCTTCCGCCCCTATTTCCAGCCCGGATATAACATCGCTGTCCTGATCGCGGCAGCTGAGGATAATAACCGGAATATGTTCGGAGATCTTTATCCTGTTGCATACTTCCAGACCGTTAATGCCCGGCAGGTTTATATCCAGCAGAACAAGATCGATTTTTTCTTTTTGAACCAAACTGAGCCCTTCTTCGCCGGATCCCGCCTTGCGAACCTGAAATTCCTCGTCCTTCATAAGAAAATCAAGGATGGTAACCAGATGAGGATCATCTTCAATTATCAGAATTGTTTGTTCCAGAAAAAACTCCTTTGTAAAGAGGCAGAGTAAAGGACACTGTTGTTCCTGCCTGAGGCAGGGAACTTATATAGACTTTGCCCCTATGTTTTTCAATTATGTCCTTTACTATGGTCAGGCCCAGCCCCGCCCCTTCGTTCAGATTTTTCGCCGGATCAGTTGACTGATAGAACTCATTGAAAACCTGTGATATCTCCCTGTTTTCAATCCCCATGCCCCTGTCATGAACAGATACAACGACGCACTGTTCATTTTCCTGAACCGTTATGGTCAGTTCCGAATCCTCCGGACTGTTCTTGCTGCCGTTATGAATCAGGTTCAGCAGAACCTGCTCCAGCCATCTTCTGTCCCCCAGGGTTTTCGACAGGAGGGCAGGGTAGTGGTAGCGGAGGGTCTGTCTCCGGGTTTCCAGATAGGGTTTGATATCCAGAGCTGTTTTTCGGATAATGGTTCGTATATCCAGAGGCTGCTGCTTTATGGAAAACCAGGCGAATTCCACTTTCACCTGGGAGAGGATATTTTCCACCAGAGCATTGAGACGTTTTGTATTCTCCAGGGAAGACGAGACCAGGGATTTCTGCGTTTCGTTGAGAGGCCCCGGCCTCTCCTCCATAATCAATTCATTGGATGTTTTTATTACAGCCAGAGGGGTTCTGAGTTCGTGGGTAAGGGTGGAAAGCAGTTTGTTTTTATTATCCACAAGATTTTTCATATACTCGTACTCTCTGTTTTCCTTTCTGTCCTTCAGCCTTATCATTTTTACAAGCAGAACAAGGGAGAGGAGCGCCCCTGCGGCATAGAGGATCTGTCCGGTTTCACCCCGTAAAACAAATCCTGCCGTTGTCAGGACTGTCAGAAGTCCCGCGAAGAGAGAAATAACGGCTCTCTTCTGTTTTTCCATTACAAGCTCTACCGTTTGCAGACTGATAAAAGGCAGAAGGAGGAAAAAATCCAGAAAAAGGGTAAAAGCTGCCGTCATGACAAGATCGGAAGTTATAAAAATCATCGAGTTAAAAAAGTGATCCTGTTTTGTTGCAGCACAGTATGAGTAAAAAAGGATATGAAAGGTATACAGCCCGGTCAGGAGTATGACCATAGAACGAAAATCAATCTCCTTTGGGAAGATCTGCAGAATAATAACTGATAGAAGCAGAAGATATCGTATGATTTTTACTTTTTTCAAGGGAAATCCAATCCTCGCCGGCAGGAATCCTGCCGCTGTTTTATCCTCTTCCATTGTATCGGAAATCACCGGTCTGTCCATTGCATTATTCATCATAATTCTATTCCCCTCACTGTTTTACAGAAAATGCACGAAAGAGGAAATTCTGCAAGTTACAATTCGGTAACAATCCAGTAACAGTTCGGTAACAATTGGGGATCTGCTGTTTCCAAGCGGGTATTCCTGCCTTAGAGTAAACCCAGAAATTAACAAGGAGAAAGAAATATGTTGAAAAAAAATTTTTCTATTCTTATGATTCTGCTCTGTGCAGCTACCTTTTCAGTAATGGCCAGCGGCTCTCAGGAATCCGCGGCGGAAGACAAGGGATCCCTGGTTTTCTATGCGGGTCTTCAGGAAGATCATGCTGCTATGATCGCCGAAGAGTTTGAAGCCACTACAGGAATTAAAACCGAATTTGTTCGAATGAGCAGCGGTGAAATACTGGCTCGTCTTAAGGCCGAAAAAGATAATATGACTGCTTCCGTATGGTACGGCGGACCCGTTGACGGTATCGTTGCAGCCAACGAAGAAGGACTTATCGAACGTTACATTTCACCCGAAGTAGACAATATCAAACCGGGTTTTGCAGAACCCAGCGGTATCTGGACCGGTATCTATATCGGGTACCTCGGATTTGTTGGTAACAAAACAATGCTGGAAGAGAGAGGCCTTGAAATGCCTCAGTCATGGGCAGACTTTCTGAAACCCGATTACAATCAGGAAATCGTAGTGGCTCACCCCGGTTCTTCCGGAACAGCCTATACCATGCTGGCTACCATCGTTCAGATGATGGGGGAAGAGAAGGCTATGGAATACTTCAAAAAGTTCAGCCCCCAGGTAAGACAGTACACCAAATCCGGTACGGCTCCCGGCAGAATGGCCGGTCTGGGTGAAACAACAGTTGGAATCACCTTTCTGCATGATGCCATCAAATACAAGAAAGAAGGATACGAAGATATCGTAATTTCCGCTCCTGCAGAAGGAACCGGATACGAAATCGGCGGTGTTGCTCTTCTGAAGAACGGACCCGATCAGGAAAACGGAAAGATTTTCATTGACTGGGTTCTGACCAAAGAAGTACAGGAAATGGGAAAAACTGTCGGTTCCTTCCAGTTCCTGACAAACAAGAATGCCATGCCTCCCGAAGAAGCCATGCCGATCAAGGACACAAAACTGATCGATTACGACTTCCAGTGGGCCGGAGAAAACAAAAAGAGACTGGTTGAGCTTTTCAGCAAGGAAACAAGCACAACCGCTCCTACCGAATAATATAAAAACCCCTCTCCCGGAGGGAGCGTGTTGGTTAAAACCCTCACCCCTTAATCCCCCTGGTCGTAAACTTCGTTTACTGCTCTGGGATGCAACCGCCCTCTCCCAGAGGGAGAGGGGGCATTATATAGAAATAAGGAGGTTCCATGACAAATACCAAAAAACTTAAATTGCAGAGTAGTTTAAAAACCCTGGCAAATCTTAAAAACGATCCCGCCCTGTTGGCGGTTATTCTTTTTACTCTGGCCCTGGTAACATTTTTTATTCTGATCCCCCTTTACAATATTCTAATAGAGAGTCTGTCTGCCGAGGGAGGCCTGACTATCCGGAATTACCTGGATGTGGTTTCCATGCACGGGAACATGCGGATCCTCAGAAATACTCTTGTACTCGGTGTCGTAACAGCTTCAATTTCTGTCGTGGTAGGTTTTATTTTTGCCTATGTCACAACCTATATGAAAATCCGGTTTAAAAAAATATTCGATTTTATTGCCATTCTGCCCATTATCTCACCCCCCTTTGTGGTTGCCCTGTCCGCCATACTGCTGTTCGGACGTGTCGGGCTGATAACCAGGGGGCTGCTTGGCATTAAAGATGCTGAAATCTACGGCTTTCACGGGCTGGTTCTTGTCCAGTCCCTGAGCTTTTTTCCCATAGCCTATATGATGCTGGTGGCCCTTCTGCAGCGGATTGATCCTTCTGTGGAAGAAGCTTCCCGGGATCTGGGTGCCTCCCGGTACAGAGTTTTTACTTCTGTCACCCTGCCTCTTATGGCGCCGGGGCTGGCCAATGCCTTTCTGCTGGTGTTTATCCAGTCCATTGCCGACTTTGCCAATCCCGTTGTCATCGGGGGGAATTTTACAACTGTTGCTGTAAAGATCTATCAGGAGGGCATCGGAAACTACCAGTTCGGTACGGCTACCGCCCTGGCTATGATACTTCTGACCATTTCCATAACCATCTTTGTTCTTCAGAAGTACTATGTCAGCAAGAAATCCTACGTTACGGTAACCGGGAAGGTTTCACGGCATCGTGATCTGATAACTTCCCGTAAAATTGTGGCACCCGCAACGGGGATCCTGCTGTTTTTCACCCTCTTCGTTATTATGATGTACATACTGATCCCCATCGGATCCTTTGTAAAATTATGGGGGGTGAACTACACACCCACCCTGGAGCATTATAAATATGTTCTGAAACCGAAGCTCTTTCAGCCCGTTCTGACAACGACTTCTCTTGCTGTAATCGCCACTCCGGTTTCAGGAATCCTGGCCATGATCATCGCTTTTCTGATTGTACGGAAAACCTTTTTCGGAAAGTCCTTTATCGAGTTCACTACCATTATGGCCCTGGCCATTCCGGGAACGATTATCGGTCTGGGTTATGTAATCAGTTACAACAAGACTTACGGCCTTTTCGGCGTTAATATTATTCCTCCCATTACAGGAACGGCTTTCATAATTATTATGGCTTTTATTATACGAAGTCTTCCCGTGGGGGTGCGGTCGGGTATTACATCCCTGCAGCAGATTGATCCCACCATTGAGGAAGCGGCCAATGTACTGGGGGCTTCCAGCCGGAAAGTATTTACCAGTGTGACCATTCCCATGATTAAAAACGCCTTTCTGAACGGTCTGATTTTTACCTTTGCAAGGAGCATGACCCTGGTAAGTACGGTAATCTTTCTGATTTCAGCCCGCTATAAGCTTCTGACAACAACCATTATGGCTCAGATTGATGTAGGGAAAATGGGGGTGGCTTCGGCCTACTGTACCATCCTGATTATCATTGTCAGCATAGCTATGCTTCTGATCAAACTGATTGTAAAAAACATCAGTACCGAATAAGGAGAAATCTTTCGATGAGTAAAAAATTAAAAGTAGAACTGAGAAATCTGACAAAAACATTTGTAACCAATAAAAATGCTCAGGTAAAGGCAGTCGATAATATAGACCTGACCATCAATCCCGGAGAATTTGTCTGTCTTCTGGGACCTTCGGGGTGCGGAAAAACCACCACCCTCCGTATGCTGGCGGGATTCGAAATCCCCACTTCCGGAGAAATCTTCATCGGGGATGAAAATGTGGCAAACCTGACCCCGGACAAGAGGGATACGGCAATGGTCTTTCAGAACTATGCCCTTTTTCCCCATATGAATGTGTATGACAATATTTCCTATGGCCTCAGGCTGCAGAAACTGCCCAAACCGGAGATTGAAGCCCGGGTGGAAAAAATTCTCAAGCTGATGAAGATGGAGGATTTCGCCAACCGTGTTCCTTCGGAGATGTCCGGCGGACAACAGCAGCGTGTCTCCCTGGCCAGGGCCCTGATTATGGAATCGGGAGTCCTTCTGTTCGACGAACCCCTTTCCAACCTGGATGCCAAGCTGCGTCTTCATATGAGGGACGAGATCCGGAAAATCCAGAAACAGGTGGGGATCTCATCCATCTACGTGACCCATGATCAGGAAGAGGCTATGGGGTTGTCTGATAAAGTGGTCATCATGAAGGACGGCAGGATTCAGCAGGTAGGGTCCCCCCGGGAGATCTATCAGAAGCCGGTTAATGAATTTGTCGCCCAGTTTATCGGACGGGCCAATATCCTTGACGGCAGGATCACGGGAGAAAAAGGGGCGAATGTTCTGCTGGATGTTCACGGTGTTACCTATGAGACGGAAAAGACAACAGGTCATGAAATCGGAGATAGTGTGAAATTCATGATTCGCCCGGAATCCTTCAAAATAGGCGGTTCCGATTTTAAAGCGCCCGTAACAAAAAGTGTTTTTATGGGGTCCCATCACGAATACGAAGTGGAGCTGTTCGGCAAGATCTTCGAAATCTCCGAAAACAATCCCATGCGGAAAGTGACCGTGGGTGTGGGAGGAGAACTCTCCTTCTCCATGGACCCCAATTCCATCCATATCCTGGAGCAGTAAGCCTCCCCGGCCCCGCTCGGGGGCCGGGGTTAATTAGGAAATCGGCTAGAGACGGTCAATTATATTAATATCGTACAGCAGTTCCCGCTTCATATTTTCCCTGATATTCCGGTTTTCAATAAAAGTGATCAGATTTTCAATTGCGGCGCTTCCAATCTCTCCGGTCGGCTGTGAAATTACAGAAACCGGGATTTTTAGGTAGTCAAACCATTTATTGTCATCGTAGGTAATCAGTTTGATTCCCTTTCCAATTTTCTCAGGTAAATCATTGATTACACTTATAACTTCATAACAAATTGCAGATGTTGCGCAAATAATGCCGTCTGTTTTTTCCTTCTCAATGAAATCTTTGATTAAAGGATAGGAATCTTCTTTGTGGTAACTGAGAGATAAGACAGCCGGATCGCAGTGATTTGTCATTTCCTGCAGGTAGGTTTTATACCCGAGAATCCTCTGTTTGATCGTATAAACCGAATCCGAGTAACCGATAAATCCAATTCTGTCAGCCCCTTTTTCATGAAGGTGTTTTGCGCCTAAATAGCTGCTGTACAAGTTATTAATTCCAACGAAAAGGAAGTTGTGATTCTGATATTGTCTATCGATCAATACTACAGGAATTCCTATATCGTGGAGTTGTTCCGGCATATTTTTTGATTCGATAGGAGCAATAATCAAACCGCTTATGTTCCGTCCCATCAGCATCTTTATATTTCTTGCTTCCTTTTCTGCATCATCCTCAGAGTCGCAGAAAATAATGGAAATTCCCATATCGGATGCGACTGTTTCAATAGCCTTCGTGATGGCTACATAGTAGTCTTCCCGGATATCTGCAATTATTACACCTACTTTCTCTATTTTGTTAGCCTTCTTGGGTTTAATCCCCCTGTAGTTCAATTCTTCAAGAGTTCTGAGAACCGCTTCCTTTGTATCCTTGTTTACATGCCTGGTTTTATTGATCACATGAGAAACCGTCGTTATGGATACACCGGCTTTTTCGGCTATGGTTTTTAAAGTAACACTTTTCTGTTTCATACCCCTTATTAAACCATAGCTTTTGCAGGGACGCAACAACTCAATAAAAATTTATCGTAAAAATTGCGCAAAAATAAATATTGACGTGCGCAAAAAGTAATGTGATAATGCAAATGAGTTTCGAAAGGAAGGTAATCAAATTGCAAGCTGTTGTATTAGAGAAAAAAGGTAAAATAAGCCTGCGTGATTTCGATATGGATGACCCGATAGGTGCTGACGATGTCAGAATTAAACCGTCTTGTGTCGGCATCTGCGGGAGCGATGTGCACTATTACAGAGAGGGAAATATCGGAGATTTTGTTGTGAAAGAACCGATGATCCTGGGTCACGAGGCAAGCGGTATTGTTACAGAAGCAGGTGCCAATGTCAAAGAGTTGAAAGTTGGAGACAGGGTATGTATGGAACCGGGGATTCCCAATTTTAAAAGTTCCGAAACCCTTCACGGGATGTATAACCTGGATCCGGAAGTCGCATTCTGGGCGACTCCCCCTATCCACGGCTGTTTAAGGGAATCCTTCGTGCATCCCGCCAGTCTGACATTCAAGCTGCCGGATAATGTTTCTTTTCATGAAGGCGCTCTGGTTGAACCTGTGGCAATCGGTATGCATTCGGCTAATAAAGCCGAAATTTCTTCCGGTGATGCTGCTCTGGTTCTGGGGGCCGGAACCATAGGAATCGTTACAGCCCTTGCTGCAGAATCCTCCGGTTGTTCCAGGGTTTTTATTGCAGATATTAAAAAAGAGAAGCTGGACTTTGTCAGGAAGAATTACAGTGATAAGGTTACGGCCATTGATCTGAAATCTCAATCTGTAAAAGAAGTTATGGCGGAAGCCGGTGTGGATCTTGTGGATATCCTGTTTGAGGCGAGCGGAAGTGAGAAAGCTTTTGATCGGATAGCCGACTATGTAAAGCCGGGCGGGACAATCGTTCTGATCGGAATGCCCGGCAAACCGGTTCCCATCGATGTAGTCTCCCTGCAGGCAAAAGAGATTCAGGTGAAGACGATTTTCCGATATGTAAATATCTACCCCAGGGTTATCAGTTTAATCTCTTCGGGAAAACTGAATGTTAAACCCCTTGTTACAAGCCGTTATGACTTTAAAGATGCCCTGAAAGCTTTTGAATATGCGGCGACTCTTCCGGATAACGAGATCAAAATAATGATTGATACGAATTTCTGATATTTTTACTATTGCGAATCATGGCTTTGGCCATAGAATTAATAAGGAGAATTGATTATGAAGAAGATTATGTTTTTGATGCTGGTAGTCTGTCTGGCTGCCATCCCTGCCTTTGCGAATGGACAGGCTGAAGACGACGGTACCTACAAAGTAGCCTATATTGCACGGGCTCAGGCAGACTCTTTTGCCGCATGGCTGGCAAATGCTGTTATGGAAGAAGCGGATAAGTATGATGACATCACTGTTAAGGTTTTTGACGGTCAGGCATCAGATGACAAAGTAAACTCTCTAATTGAAAATGCTATTGTTAACAAGTTTGATGCAATCATAATTCAGCCCAACAATGGAGAGTCCCAGAGACCGTATGCTGAAAAAGTAGTTGAAGCCGGAATCATCTGTCTGACGACAAATGCCCGTATTTCCGGTATTAAAGGAGCCTCTTCTGTTGATGCCGATCCCTATGAACAGGCTGCCGTTAATGCCCGCGCTGCTATTAAACAGATTCCCCAGGGAGCCAATGTTGTCGTTCTGCAGGGTCCTCCCGGAAACTTCCATGCTGACGAAAGAAGAAAAAGCTGGCAGAAAGAGTTCTTTGACAAAAGACCTGATGTAACAATCGTAGGTGAGCAGATTGCCAACTGGAACAAAGATGAAGCCATGAGTCTTATGGAAGACTGGGTTCAGGCTAACGACAAAATCGATGCCATCATTGCCATGAATGACAATATGTGTGCCGGAGCTCTGGAAATTGTTAAAGATAACAGCGCCTATTCCGATATCCTGGCTTATGGTGTAGACGGAACAGCAGAAGCTGTACTGCTGATTGAAGAAGGGCTAATGACTTCTACCTGCCTGCAGAGCGCCTATGCTCTGGCTGAAAACCTGCTGGAAGTAAGCCACAAGCTGCTGACTGGTGAAGAAACCCAGATGGATGTTGATATCGATGCACCTCTCGTAACAAAAGATAATGTTAAGGAATACATTGAAATGCATAAAAGAGCCGGTGCTCTTTAATTTCAGGATCTGCTGATCGTATGGTTCCGGCGGGCATTTGCCGCCGGAGCTTTTTTAAATCTTAGAATAGGATTAAAAATGGAAGAAATCAAGTTAAAGGTTTCCGGTATTGAAAAATCATTCCCTGGTGTAAAAGCTCTGGATAATATTAATTTTTCTGTGAGCAGAGGGACAGTCCATGTTCTCTGTGGAGAAAATGGTGCCGGAAAATCTACTCTGATGAAGATTATCAATGGTGTCTATAAGCCTGATGAGGGATCAATCACCATTGATGGTCAGGACGTCGAGATTAAAAATCCGATTCAGGCGAGAGCACATGGTATTTCAATGATTTTCCAGGAATTGAATTATATCCCTGAAATGACAGTGGAGGAGAGTCTTTTTGTAGGTCGTCTGCCGGTAAACAAATTTCATAAAGTTGACTGGAAGGAAATCCGTATAAGAACTATGGAGCTGTTGGAGGCTGAAGGATTGCCTTACTCTCCAACAACACAGCTTAAAGACCTTTCAGTTTCAGATATACAGATGCTGGAGATTCTGAAAGCAATTTCCTACCAGTCAGATATTATCATAATGGATGAACCCACTTCAGCCATTACCGATAAGGAAGTTGCTCTGCTGTTTGAAAAAATAGATAAACTGAAAAAGAATGGAGCCAGTATCATTTATATCTCCCATAAAATGGATGAGATTTTCCAGATAGCTGATGAAATAACTGTTCTGAGAGACGGAAGCGTAATTGAAACAAGAAATAAAGATGATATTACTATAGATGAAGTTATTTCCCTGATGGTTGGAAGGGAGCTGTCAAGCGAATATCCCAAGGAAGATGTTCCTCTGGGCGATGAAATCTTTTCTGTCCGGAATCTGACGAGTCCGGGTAATTTTGAAAAGATCAGTTTTAACCTGAAAGACGGCGAGATTGTCGGTTTTGCCGGACTTATGGGTGCGGGACGTACCGAGATTATGAGAGCCGTCTTCGGTCTAGACCCTTTTACCGATGGCGAAATCCGGAAGAGGGGGGAGTCTATAGACAACAGCACTGTTGAAAAAAGTATTAAGAATGGTATTGTTATGCTCTCTGAAGACAGACGCCGTTTCGGTATTATTCCGGTTCGAGGTGTACGGGAAAACGTCTCTCTGGCAAACCTGAAAAAGTTTTTTTATAAAGGGCATCTGCATTCCAGGGATGAAATTAATGAAATTCAGAATATCTGCCAGCAAATGAAAGTTAAAACTCCCACTCTTGAAACATCAATCAGTTCCCTGAGTGGCGGTAATCAACAAAAGGTCGTTCTGGCCAAATGGATGATTAATGACCCTGATGTGCTGATAATGGATGAACCGACCCGTGGTATAGACATCGGAGCCAAGTATGAGATTTATAAGTTGATGACCTCCTTTGTAAAGAAGAAAAAAGCAATCATCATGGTTTCGTCAGAGCTGCCGGAGTTAATCGGTATGTGTGATCGTATCTATGTCATGTCCAAAGGACATCTCATGGGCTGTCTCAACCGAGATGAATTTTCCCAGGAAACCATTATGAAAATGGCAACAGGCGTAATGAAAAAGGAGTCTGATAATGAAATCTAAAATTCTGAATTTCTGGGATACCGCAAAAAACAAATACAGTATCCTTCTTGTACTGATCGCCCTGACGATCGTATCTACTTTGATTAATCCAAACTTTCTGACTGGAGCCAACCTGTCAAATGTTTCCCGTCAGATTGCTGTTACTACCATTCTGGCATTTGGCGAAACCATTCTGATCATCTGTGGAATGCTCGACCTTTCATCAGGATCTGTACTGGCTCTCTCGGGAGTGTTGTCCGTCTCTGTTTTTAAAATGACGGGGAGCTTGCCGGCTGCCTTTTTTGTCGCTGTTTTTGTCGCAGTATTCTGCAACCTGATTAATGCTTTGATGGTTACCAGGTTTAAAACGCCTCCCTTTATTGCCACTCTGGCCATGCTGGCAATGGCACGAGGCGCCGCACTGCTTTATACAAAAGGACAGAATATCTACCAGATTGGGGGTTATACGGTTTTCGGTCAGGGATTTATAGGGTTCATACCGACCCCGGTTGTTTTCCTGATTATCCTCTTTATAGCAACCTGGTATATTCTGAATCATACAAGGTTTGGGCGTTCTCTTTTTGCCATAGGGGGGAATGAAGAGGCGGCAAATGCCTCTGGTATCAATGTAAACAGGAATAAAGTATACGCCTTTATTGTAAATGGTGTTCTGGTGGGTATAGCCGGTGTTCTTTTTATGTCTCGTGTTAACTCGGGACTTCCCAACGGTGCAATAGGTTATGAATTCGAAGCTTTGACATCTTCGGTTATCGGTGGAACCAGTTTTACCGGCGGTATCGGTACGGCAGGAGGTACTGTAGCCGGTGCATTTATTGTCGGGTTTCTGAATAACATTATGAATCTGACCAATGTAAACTCCTATCTGCAGCAGATTGTAAGAGGTGCCATTATCGCTCTGGCTGTAATGTATGATATCAATTCAAAGTCTAAGAAAAACAAAAAGAAGCTTGGAAATATTACAGAGAAAAAAGCATAATAATCCAATTGCATAAGAGGCGTAAGGAATAACCCTTGCGCCTTTATTAACTGGGAGTCGGAAACAATGAAAACTGTAATCGGTATTGATAACGGTACACAGAGTACTAAAGTCATATTTTATGATTTTGAGAATAAGGAGATCGTCGCATCAGCGTCTGCTCCGCATGAGCTGATAAGTCTGGAGGATGGTACCAGGGAGCAGAAAGCTTCCTGGTGGATCGATGCACTTCAGAGCTGTTTTGATCAAATTGATCCGGAAATCAAAAAAACAGCCATTGCGGCTGGTGTTTCAGGGCAGCAGCATGGCTTTGTTCCCCTTGATGTCGAAGGGAACGTTCTCAGGAATGTGAAACTCTGGTGTGATACATCTACTGCCGCAGAGTGCGCTGAACTGAGTGATGCATTTGGCGGCGATACGAAACTGCTGAATGAAGTAGGGAACCTGATACTGCCCGGTTATACTGCTTCCAAGATTCTCTGGTTCAGGAAGAATCATCCCGACGAATATGCCAGAATGGCCCATATCCTTCTGCCCCATGATTATCTGAACTATTACCTGACTGGTGAGTATGTTATGGAATTCGGTGATGCCTCCGGTACGGCTCTTCTGGATGTGAAGACCAGAACCTGGCATAACGACCTTGTGAAGGTCCTGGATCCGGAGAGGAGCCTGTTCGACTGTCTGCCGAAGCTTATCGAGTCACGGGAAGTGGCCGGCCATATTCTGGACGATGTCGCCGGAAAACTGGGAATTCCCGCCGGAATTCCCGTTTCCTCCGGAGGAGGTGACAATATGATGGGCGCTGTGGGCACGGGAACGAACCGGGCCGGTGTTCTGACCATGAGTCTGGGGACCAGCGGAACCCTCTACGGCTATTCGGATTCTCCGGTGATTGATCCGGATGGTCACCTTGCTTCCTTCTGTTCCAGTACCGGGGGCTGGCTGCCTCTTCTCTGTACCATGAACTGTACAGTCGCTACTGAGCAGATGCGGCAGCTTTTCGAATATGGTGTAAAGGAATTTGATGAACTGGGGGCTTCCGCCCCTGCAGGGAGCGAAGGGATTTTGACTCTGCCTTTCTTTAATGGTGAACGGATTCCCAATTTCCCCAACGGGAAGGGTTGTATTATGGGAATGACAGCAGGCAACGTGAAGAAGGAGAATATCTTCCGTTCTGCTCTGGAATCGGCGATTCTGGGGATGAAACTGGGAGTGGATTCCTTTCTGAAACTGGGGTTTAAGGCCCGGGAAGTCCGTTTGATCGGCGGCGGAGCCAACTCAGCAGTGTGGCGTCAGATTACAGCGGATATTCTGAATCTGCCTGTTGTTGTTCCGGAAGCGTCAGAAGCGGCTGCCCTGGGAGGAGCCCTGCAGGCACTCTGGTGTTATAATTCTCTGCAGGGAGATGCGGGAAGTATCAGTGCCCTGGTTGATGAGCATGTGGTGCTGGACGAAAGGAAAAGCTGTACCCCCAATCCGCAAAATGTTGAGGTCTATAAAAAGGTTTACGCTGATTATACAGCCTATGTCGGTGCCCTGAGCGGTCTTTTCAGCTGATTCGCCTCCCCTCGCAGGATCCCCATAGATAATGGAACTACTGATCCCTGAGCGGAGTCGAGGGGTCAGTACTCGTATTTCATACGGATATAAAAATTATCATAATCGTATGAACGGACCAGGCTGTTGTCCGATGGTTCTCCCGTATTGATATCCGCCCCGGTTTCCAGTTTTAAACGGTCGGATAAGGCATAGGAGACCCGGGGGGCAAAGTAGATATTCGGGTGAAGGTATCCCGCATTCATTCCCAGGTAGAGTTTTTCCCTCAGAAAGCTTTTGTGCAGGTGAACGATAGCAAAGGCTATATGCTCCCGGGGCTGGATAAAGTAATCACTAAACTCATCTTTCAAAGTGTCGTACAAGGCGCTGTCATAAACCTCATCCGTTTCATCATAGTTCAGAATATACTGGTAGATAATATTCACCTGGGCAAATGTTCCGTTCAGAATAGTACGGGTAAACTGGGTGTCTGCTGTAATAAAGGAGTTTTTGACTCCCGGATCCTTTCCGTCCGGATCGTCTGTCATGGTAAACGCAAGATCTTCTGAAATTACCGTATTTCCGACGGTGGCGCTTATCCCGGCTCCAAACAGATTGTTTCGGCTGTAGTCTAAATCTGCTGTACCGATCAAATCCGTCGTGGTTTCTTCCAGATCCGACAGGTCGAATCCGGGGGCCTGATCCGTATACCATCCATATACCAGCTGCAGATCGTAGCTGGGGGAAAAATGGTAGTAGCGCAAAAAGAGAGAATGGGGATTTGCTGTTAAAAAGGGCTGATCTTCAAAATCAAGCGCAACGCTGCTGTCTGACATTTCTATGCATCCTCTGGGCTCATAATTCGGCCTGGGAAAGGGGATGTAGATCAGTTCAAGGGTATCGTCGAAATTCGGGTAGTACTGGATCTGCAGCATCAGATCGGCTCTTTTGGCATCGTAGGGATCGTCCAGGCTGAACAGGACGGGATTACTGCCGTTGATAACATTGAGGGGACTGAACACATCGGCAAAGCCGAAGGTCTCATATTTCTGGCCGAGGGAAAGATCAAAATCACCCAGTGGAAAGGAAAAAAAGGCTTCCCGCAGGATATTGGACGGGTCAACAAAGCCCTCCTCCCCTATTGGCTCATACCATACGTTGGCAGAGGCTGTAAAATCCACCGCATAATTGAAAAGGGACGCCTGAAACTCCGGTTGGGCATAGTAGCGGTTCCTCAGATTGTCATAATCCTCTCCGTTTTCTATCCGGCCGTAGTAGTCAATATAACTTAAAAACCGGAACTCTCCCGCCGACAGAATGGAGAGCGTCGCCGTCAGGAGTAATGCGCTAAGAAATTTCTTCATCTATCTGTTTCTCAGGTAGCGTGTGGTAAAGATGTTTTCGGGGATCTCATCCATATTATAGTCAAAGAACTCCAGTACTGACTTGTGGTCCGACTGGACATTGTGCATGGTGATTCTGGTGGGATAGATGGATTCTCCCCTTTTCAGGATCTCTCCAACCCGGTAGGTCTTCAGAAGATTTTCCGAGAGGTCGTAGTAGTCTCTGCCGAAAAGGTAGTGATCCGACTGGCTGTAGTAATTGACCATATAGCTGTAGCCCATTTTCTGCCTCTGTTCCAGATCACTGGCCCAGTCTTTAATAACGTAACAGGGATGACCGTCCAGAATCTCCTCTCCCAGGTATTCCCGCTGGTAATCCTCCTGGGTTTTCATAATGAAATCGGCGTACGTAAAGTCGCTGCCCATAAAATAGCCGCCTCCGGACTGTTCCAGAGCGATTCTTTTAATCCTTTTTACAGCGGGAAGGTAGATCCACATATTGCTGTCCTCCCCATTGAAATAGGTATGGAGGAGAAGGCCTGTGTCCCGCACAGTAGGGGGAAAATCAAAGAGAAAGAGTATATTCGTCTGGTCTTCATCAATAACTTTCTGGTAGGCCTTTGCTTCAATTTCCCGGACATCCCCTTTTTTGGATATCATTTTTACTTTTAGGGAACCTGAAAGATTGGGAAAGCTGAGAGAATGTATAAAATCACTCATGATTTTATCGACTCTCGCATCCGCTGCCGCTGCAGGCATAATCATTACAAACAGAAGAAACAGAAAAATTATCTTTTTCATTTATTCCTTTACCTCTTGATTTTTTTTATGGGGAAGCGCCAGTAACGGCAGCAGGTACATACTTAAAAAATAGGAGATAAGAAGGGACGTTATCAGAAGCAGACCCAGATTCCGGGCTCCCCTGAAAGAGGAGAGAAAAAGGACAGAAAAGGAAAAGAGGGAAGTCAGGAAGCTGAGGAATATGGGAACCCCGCTGTAACTGACAATAAACTCATACCCTTCTTCCCGGTTATTATCTTTTTTCAAGGATTCAATGGCCGCCAGCGTATGGATGCTGTAGTCGATCACAAGTCCCGTAATAATGGCTACGAATATTATGGAGAAGGAATCAATACTCAGAGAGAGACTGGCAATAATCCCGAAGGAGAAAATCATACTGAAAATGGCTGGTATCAGGCTCAGGAGGGCCAGGCGGATATTCCTGTAGAATACAAGAACTGTCAGAAAGATCAGGAAACTTCCCAGCAGAAACGAGAGAATCCAGTTATACTGAAGTTTTTTCTGTTCCTTTTCCAGGTTATCAATCATGCCGTGAATAGACATACTCCACCCCGGGGGGAGGTTGTTTCCAATGCTTTCCGTAACCTCCCTGAAATCATTCAGATTTTCCACGTTCTTATAGTATACCATCCCTTTGATGGAGAAGAAACGGTAGGAAGCGTCCAGAAGTGATTCGTATTCCAGGGGATCAACGGAAGAAGAGTAGTAAAGCAGGTACTGCTCTATCAGCATAGGGTAGATCCCCTCAAAGGCCGGATCTGTCAGCAGGGTCTCTTCCGAGCCCTGAAAGAAGTAGTTCATCCGTTTAAGAACCGTCAGCAGGGAGTAGGCATAGCCGACAGAGTTGTTTTCTTCCAGGCTGGAGTGGATCCTGTCCATGGCCAGAATGGAATCTTTGGTCATAATGCCGTTTTTCTCACCTGTGTCAATTTCGATAAAATAGGGCACTGTTCCGAAAAAAGTTTCATTTATCAGGGTATCCGCTTTTTTTACGGTAATGTTCCGGGGCAGCTGTTCGATCGGGTAGGGTTCAATTTTCAGATTCGGTATCTGGATCATACCCCAGATCCCGATGATTACAAGAAGGATAAAGATATAGAGTCTATGTCTGGTTATCCCCCTGAAAAAAGCTATCTGAAAGTTTTTAAACCGGGGCAGCAGCAGCTTTCCCGGTTTATTGAACTTCATGTAGGGAAACCAGAGGAATACGCCAAAAAAGGTCAGGACGATGCAGGCCGAAATCAGACTCCCCAGCTGGAGGTGCCCTGTCCCGTCCAGCACTACAAGAGACAGAAATCCGGTTAGTGTGGAAAGAACTGTCAGGGTGAGGGGAAACAGAAGGCGGCGGCGTACCGAATGCCCGTCTGTAACCGAAGGCTCATAAAACAGGTGATAGAAGTAGTGAATGATATAGTCGCTCAGAAGACCCATTCCGAAAACGGGAACCAGCAGGATCAGGGGGGAATTCTCTATCCCCAGAAAGTGGATAAAATTATAGGCGGACACCACCGATAGGAGGAGAAGCCCCCAGGAGAGGGTTATGGCTTTCCAGTTCCGGAAACTGAGAAACACGACCATAACCAGCAGTATCAGGATAGGGAAAAAGACCAGTATATCCTTGGTCAGAAGCTGTTCCGTCTTGGCCAGAATGGGAGCCCTTCCGGTATAATCAAAGGGAAGAGTATTGCTGTATTTCTGCTGGAGCCCTTTCAGCTGACTTTCTATATCTACAGTTGTGGTGTAGTTTCCAAAGTAGACGTAGAACAGGAGGGTATCCATGGCATTGTTTACATAGGGCTGCAGTTCCGGGTATCGGGGGATGGCCGATGGGAGGGACCCGAGGAAATCCGGTGTTAACTCATCCCTGTTTTTCGGGATAATGCCGGCAACAATAATATCGTCCGCTTCTGATTTGATTACCTGGGCGCTTATCAGGGACTCTACTTTACTGGTCCCGTTCAGCCTGGTAAAATCCTGTTCCAGATTCAGCAGCTTTTCAAAAGTGGCCGCATCAGTCAGCGACAGATTTCTGTCTTTCAGGTTTACGGTTACTACGACCACATTCTTCTGGGGAACCAGCAGGTTGGTTTCCATATCGGCATATACGGTTAATTCTTCCGTTTTTTTTTCCGGTGCGAATAGAATAAACAGTATGGTCAGCAGAATCGTTATGGCGAGAAAACCGTATTTCTTCAACATTGATAATCCTTTTTTTCCGGTCTATTATTTTTGAAATTACCCTTAATCCTCTGATTATAGTATAGGAAAATGAACTGCCTTTCTCAAGACTGGTCCCCGGGGTTTATAAAAGTGTAATTTTGTCGGTCAAAAGGATATTCTGACTGCTGTTCCCCACAAGGATATAGAAATCCCCCGGTTCCAGGCGCCAGTCTCCCCTGTAGGGATCGTAGTACTGGAATGCTCTTTTATTTAATGAGAAACGGACCGTCTTCGATTCCCCCGGTTCCAGGAAAATCTTGCTGAAACCCTTCAGTTCCTTGGGCGGTCTTATAAGGGTGCTGTCATCATCACCCACATAGATCTGAACAGTCTCTGCACCAGCGGTATTCCCGGTATTTTCTACAGAAAGCGAGCCCCTTACCATTGTTTCCTCCTCATTCAGAATCTCTGTTTTCAGCCCGGTAAAACTGAAATTCGTGTAGGATAAACCGAATCCGAATGGAAACAGGGGGGTAATGTTTTCTCTGTCGAAATGCCGGTATCCAATAAAGATACCTTCCTGGTAGTCCATGGGGTGTACCCTGCGGATCAGAGGATTCCCCTGTCCCAGGTAAATCCGGCCGGCATTGGTTTTCCCCGGATCCGATACATAATGTGCGGTTGATCCGAAATCCTCCCAATGTTCGGACATGGTAAAGGGCAGTTTCCCCGATGGATTTCTTGTTCCGAACAGTATATCCGCCAGGGCGTTTCCTGCGGTTTCTCCCAGATAAAAACTGTGGATAAAGCCTTTGACTTTATCGATCCATCCTGTTGTATTAACTCCGCCTCCTGCTGTAAGCACCACCAGTGTATTGGGGTTCAGTTCTGTTGTTTCCAGTATGCTGTCGGACTGGCCGTAGGGGAGGTCCCATGACCTGTCCCAGCATTCGCTTTCTTCCAGGTGGGAGTATCCGGCACAGTAAAGAACCGCATCGGCGGAACGTATGCGCTCCATTTCATTTGAAGACAGCTTCTCCGGGGACCAGGGAATATGATCAATAGTCTTTTCCCCGCAGGCATTCCTCAACCCGGTCAGAAAGTCCGTTGCATTTTCTGTTTGAACATAGCTGCTGCCGCCTCCTCCGGTTTCCGTTCTTTCCGCCATTCGGCCCATTACAACGATAACTCCCGGTTCCCCGGGGGTAAAGGGGAGTATGTTTTCCTTGTTTTTCAGAAGGACAATCCCTTCGGAGGCGACTTCTCCGGCCAGGTCAACATGCTCTTTGCAGTAGAAAGATGATTCAGGGTCTTTCTGGGGACGGTCATATATGCCGCATTTGAAGAGGGTCCCCATTAAATTCCGGACCATCCGGTCTATGTCTTCTATCCTGATCCGACCCTTCGCCAGCTCTTTCTGAATTTTTTTCTCCGTCAGCCATCTGGCATGGGGCATTTCGATATCCAGACCATTTCTAACGGGACCCGAAGTGGAATAGAGGCTGTTCCAGTCGCTCATAACCAGGCCGTCAAACTCCCACTCTTTTCTGAGTATTTCCGTTAAAAGGTGATGGTTCTCGCTGGAGTAGCTTCCATTTACCGGGTTGTAGGCGCTCATGACCCCCCTGGTTCCACCTTCTTTGACTGCCATTTCAAAGGCCGGAAGGTATATCTCCCTTAATGTCCTCTCACTGACAGTCGAGTCTGTTTTATGCCGGTCGTATTCGGAGTTGTTACAGGCGAAGTGTTTGACTGTAGTGATAACCCCGCTTGCCTGGGCTCCCCTTATATAAGCGGAAGCCATCTTTCCGGCCAGAAAGGGATCTTCCCCCATATATTCAAAATTTCTTCCACAGGTGGGAACCCTGTATATATTAATGCCCGGCCCCAGGAGTATGGATACTCCTGTATGACGGAACTCTTCTCCGATGGCTGCCCCGGCTTTTTCAATCAGATCCTGATTCCAGGTGGCAGCCATGGACAGGGGGGCGGGGAAGGCTGTTCCTCCCTTAAAGCAGCGAAGACCGGCTGTCGCGTCGCTGCACCAGATACTGGGAAGGCCGTATCGGGGCAGGGGGTGAATCCCCAGCTCCTTGTAGCCCCCGATGAAACGGATCTTTTCTTCCAGACTCATCTGATGGAGAATGGATTCCGTCCTTTCCTCCGGGGCGATATGGGAGTCATCCCTTCCCGGAAAATCGCAGTCTTCAACAGATTCCTTATGCATCCGCCGGCTTTCATCATTCATTTCCCGACTGCCGTCCATACGGGACGTAATTTTCCTTTTGATTCCGATATTCTGTACCATATATCTCACCCCTTAAGGATTCTCTACTATATAATTATCCTGATGAAACGGTTCGGGTCAAATATAATCTGACAGGATCTGAGTATAATGA
This sequence comes from Oceanispirochaeta sp., assembly GCA_963663385.2. Classification (GTDB taxonomy): domain Bacteria; phylum Spirochaetota; class Spirochaetia; order DSM-2461; family DSM-2461; genus Oceanispirochaeta. The sequence continues at coordinate 173,623 of CAXXXD010000002.1, forward strand.
AAAGAGAAAGGTTGGTCTTTTTTCCTCTTCTGTCCTATAATAAATAAACTATTCATATCTTAAAGGAGCGGGTATGTATTTTAGGCGCTTGAAGGTTTCTCTATTAACGATTGCTCTGCTGCTTACTGCGGTTTCATTGACAGCAGCTCTGGATACGGGAGACAGTCTCCCTCCTTTTTCCGTTGTCTCGGGTGACGGAAAAATCCTTATTGATATGGACCTGATAGGAAAGCATACTTTTCTTTTTTATGAAGACCGTTCTAAAATGGATATGAATGAAGGACTGAAGTCATTTCTTATGGCACAGGGATATAGCGATGAAGAGGTTCTTTTCATTGTTGTAGCTGACTGTTCAAAGGCAGGAGTATTCAAGCGGGTATGGCAGACTCAATTGGAGGATGCTTCCCGAAAAAGCGGCAGCACGATCTACGGGGACTGGAACGGCCGTATGAAAGATTCTTTCCGCGCAGCAGATAAAACATCTTCATTCTATATAATAGATCCCGCCGGTACGGTCAGATACTTCCGTGAGGGAGTCGTTCCGGAAAGCGAATTTCAGGAGATCAATGGCATCGTATCACCTTAGGGGATAAACGGTGTAATGGAATTCTATGAAAAAATACAAATTCTCGGACAGGCAGCTTCTCTTCCTGTATTTTCTATCCCTTATCTCTTTGGGAGTACTCTTTTTATCTCTCCCCTTTTCCTATGTGAACGGGCATGCCGCACCCTGGATAGACCGGCTGTTTACGGCTGTCTCCGCAGTCTGCGTCACCGGATTGTCCACTTTCCCCACCGGGGATCTCAGCCGTATGGGGCAGATATTCCTTCTTCTCCTGATCCAGGCCGGAGGGTTGGGCTATGTAACTTTTACAACACTCTTTCTTTTCTTCCCCGGGTCCCGTTTCTCCTTAAGGGACTCCTCGATTATTCAGCAGTATTTCGGTGAGAATCAGATCATGCAGCCCCGGTATATATTGCTGAATATCCTTGGATTGACATTCGGCCTGGAGTTGTTTGGGGCCCTGATACTCTACCCGGGGATGCTCAGGCAGAATGTGGGGTCACCCGCTTTCTCCTCCGTTTTTCACGGGATCTCCGCCTTCTGCAATGCGGGTTTTTCCCTGTACCCGGACAGCCTTACCCGTTTTTCCGGTAATTCTCTTGTATTGGGAGGCGTTTCCCTGATGATTGTTACGGGCGGGCTGGGATTTATGGTTTTATGGAACCTGGGAAAGAAACTGCGGAATGGCAGATCTGTAAGACTGATGTATCATACCCGTTTGATGCTGGTTCTGACTCCTCTCTTTATCCTGGGAGGGTTTGTATTTTTCCTGATTCAGGAAAGAACCGGTTTGCTGAAGTCCTATTCCACGCTAGACGCTATGCAGGCGGCCCTCTTTCAATCCATTACAACAAGAACGGCAGGGTTTAATACGATTGATCAGGGACAGCTCTCTCAACCCTCCCTGATTGTCACCCTTCTTTTAATGATTACAGGAGGCGGTTCCGGATCCACTGCAGGAGGACTGAAGGTTTCCACGGTTTTTCTTCTGGCCCTTATTCTGACAAAAGGAGTGGATGACTATGGAGAGGTCAGTTTTCTGAAACGGCGGATAAGCCGTGACCAGTTGAACCGGGCAGGGTTTTATCTTATGAAAGCCGTTATGATCCTTTTCTTTAGCGTGCTTCTGGTAGCTCTGGTGGAGGAATCCCGCTGGGGAAGCGGTTTTTCTTTGACACAGATCGTATTTGAATGCGTTTCTGCTCTGGGGACTGTCGGTCTGAGCATGGGGATAACAGCGAACCTGCATCTTCTGAGCAAGCTGGTTATTATCTTTACAATGTTTGCGGGGCGGGTCGCCCTGTTTGCCATAATTATGCCTCAGGTATATGATACGAAAGTTCAGAGGTATATCCGCTATCCGAAAGGGGAGGTTTTAATAGGATGAAACAGTTTGCACTTATAGGTCTGAGTTCTTTTGCAAGACGGATAATTGAAGAGCTGGAGAGCTTTCATTGTGATATTCTGCTTATCGATAAGGACCCTGAAGCAATTGAGTTGTATAAAGATCGTGTCGCCCGGGCTTTTATTGCGGATGTTCTTAATGAAGAGACGATCCAGCGGTTGATTCCCTCCAACATAGACGGTGTTGTACTGGATCCGGGGGATCGGATTGAGGTTTCGATCCTTGTTACCAATTATCTGAAAAAAATGGGAGTGAAGAATATTTTTGTCCGGGCCGACACGGATGAACATGGTGAAATCCTCAATCTGGTTGGAGCGGATCTTGTTATCTATCCCAACAGGGAGGCGGCCAAACGGATTGCGCCCATGCTGCTGACTTCCCGTTTGTTTAACTACATGCCCATAAGCGATGGTCTTGTGATTGCCGAGGTCAGAGCTCCGGATAATCTGATCGGGAAAAATCTGATTGAAGCCAATTTAAGAAAGAATCATAATCTGAATATTATAGCCATACGTAATGCCGAGGATAAAGTGGATTATCAGTTCCGTCCGGCCGAATACCATATCCGAAAGAGCGATATCCTCCTGCTGGCGGGAGCTGAAATCGATATTCACGGCTTTGCAGGTACCCAGAAACCGGTGAGCAGTACTTCCGGACTGAAAAGCCTGTATCAGAAACTGTTTAATTCCTGAAATTCCGAGACCAGTATCTTCTAAATATTCCACTTTCAATCATTACTGCCTATAATCGGTTTCATGAAAATCGGGGACTGAGCTGAAGGATGAGAATTAATCCTTATGATTCAGTCCTTAAGGAGTTAATGTGAAACGTATAATAACTGTTCTATATAGTCTTTTATTTGTCGTCAGCCTTTCTGCCGGAGGGCAGCAGGAGGTCGCTGATCAGGTAATCCGGATTGGTGTTCTGCCCGATGCCTGTACTCTGCCCCTTTTTCTTATGCCCGAAGTGGAAGTTGTTCCCTTTATGAGTGCAAAGGAGAGGGAAACCGCCCTTCAGTTGGGGGAGTTGGACGGAGTGACAACCGACCTTGTTTCTGTCGTGGCTAATCAGCAGAAGGGGATGCCCCAGAAGGTTCTGACTGTTACGGAGACCCGTTTTATACTCGTAGCCAATCCCGGGATGGATGACGATGCTCTCTGGTCTGTCGGTATCTCCGAGAATACGGTAATTGAGTTTCTGGTGGATTTTTTTGCTGACGGCCGGGAGATGGAAAAAGTGGCTATCCCTCAGGTGCCTGTCAGAATGGAGATGCTGCGGAACGGAAAAATCCCTATGGCCTGTCTGACCGATGCCCTGGCCTGGCCTCTTCTGGGCAGCGGATTCAAAATCCTGGCTGATCAGCAGGACAGCGGTCTGGAACCGGCTGTCCTTGCCTTTTCCGAAGAGTTTCTTGAAGTAAACCCGGCTGTCCCCGAAACCTTTACAGTGGGATGGAACAAGGCTGTTGAGGAGATTAACAGTGATCCCGAAAAGTACAGAACCCTGCTTCTGGAAAAGGTCCGTCTGCCCGATGATCCTGAATTCCCCTTTCCCGTACCCTTGTATCATCCGGTAAAACTTCCCAATGAAAAAACGGTTCAGGTCGTTCTGGACTGGTACGGGAACAAATACGGGTTTGAGAAACCCGTCTCCTATTTTGATCTTATTGTTCCCTGATTCGGGGGCGGGCTTTGGTGGACGCCGGAGCTCCGCCGCACTATAATCTGGGGCATGGCTTATAAAAATCTGCAAGACTTTATATCTTTTCTGGAAAAAAAAGGTGAACTGAGGCGGGTCAGTGCCGAAGTTGATTCCCATCTGGAAATTACGGAAATTACCGATAGAATCAGCAAAAAGAACGGGCCGGCTCTTCTTTTTGAAAATGTAAAGGGATCAGAATTCCCTGTTTTGATTAATGCATTCGGATCCTACGACAGGATGGCAATGGCCCTGGGGGCTTCCTCTCTGGATGAAAAGGCAAAGGAGCTGGAAGATCTGGTCGACTGGGGTTTTTCCCAGATGCGGCAGCTGGATGTGATGAGTTTCTTTCCCAAAATGAAATGGGCCCGCCTTTTTCTGCCCCACAAGGTCCTTTCCGCCCCCTGTCAGCAGGTGGTGGACCATGATCCCGACTTAAACACTCTGCCGGTTCTGACCTGCTGGCCCGGGGACGGCGGTCCTTTCTTTACACTCCCTCTTGTTATTACAAAGGACCCTGAAACGGGGGCCCAGAATATGGGGATGTACCGCCTTCAGGTATTTGATAAAAATACAACGGGCATGCACTGGCATATGCATAAGGACGGGGCCCATTATTATCAGAAATACAGGGAGCGGGGAGAGCGTATGCCTGTGGCTGTTGCTCTGGGCTGTGACCCGGCGGTTACCTATGCCGCTACAGCGCCCCTTCCCGAGGGAATCTCGGAGCTGTTTTTTGCGGGATACCTGCGGGGCAGACCTGTGGATACGGTTAAGTGTATCACCTCGGATCTGCAGGTGCCCGCACAGGCGGAATTTGTTCTGGAGGGCTATGTGGATCCCACGGAGCCCCTCAGAAGGGAAGGCCCTTTTGGTGACCATACGGGTTACTACTCCCTGGCCGATGACTACCCGGTATTTCATATCACCTGTATTACTCGCCGGAAAAAACCTGTTTTCCCGGCTACCATTGTGGGACAGCCCCCCATGGAAGACTGCTATATGGCCAAGGCTACGGAACGGATTTTTCTTCCCCTTCTGAAAAAGATGAACCCCGAGATAATTGATATGAACCTTCCCCTGGAGGGGGTCTTTCATAACTGTGCCATTATCTCCATCCGCAAACGTTATGCCGGTCAGGTCCATAAAGTCCTCTACAGCCTGTGGGGGCTCGGGCAGATGCAATATACCAAAATGATTATTGTGGTGGACCATGATGTGGATGTTCAGAATCTGAGTGTGGTGATGTGGAAGGTTTTTAATAACATAGATGCCAGGCGGGACCTTATTCTGAGCGACGGTCCCCTGGATGCTCTGGATCATGCCTCTCCCCGTTCCCGTTTCGGTACAAGACTGGGGATTGATGCGACACGGAAAGGCCCCCTGGACGGGCACGAGAGGGAGTGGCCGGAAGATATTATGATGAGTGATAAGATTAAAGAGCAGGTAGACCGCCGCTGGAAGGAGCTGGGGCTTGATTGATCTTGTAAGGAAGGAGATAAAGCGCAGCACAGGAATCAGCCGGGCTGTTATGATGGAACATACCCTCTTCTCTCTACCTCTGGCCCTTTGCGCGCTCCTGATGGAAAGCCGTGGAAAACCGCACGGACGGGTTGTTCTCTGGATTCTTCTGGCGGTATTCGGCGCGAGAAACGCCGCCAATGCCCTGAACCGTTTAATTGACCGTAAAATCGATGCGGATAATCCGCGGACTGCGGAACGGGATCTCCCCTCAGGCAGGGTAAAGGCCCGTGATCTGTGGATTTTTACTGTTCTCTGCGGGGGACTTTTCCTGCTTGCCGCCTGGCAGCTTAATCCGCTATGTCTGTTTCTCGTTCCCGTAGCCGTCGTTCTGATAGGCGGTTACTCCTTTACCAAACGGTTTACCTGGCTCTGTCATTACTGGCTGGGGATTACCTGTTCCGCCGCGGTTATGGGGAGTTTTCTGGCTCTGAGCGGTCGGTTCGAACTCCGGTATTTCCCCCTTACCGCTGCAGCTGCTCTGTGGATTGCCGGGTTTGATATTATCTATGCTCTGCAGGATCTGGAGCATGACAGGAGGGCGGGGATTCACTCGGTTCCGGCACGGTTCGGCAGAAAGGGAGCCCTTATTCTGGCTGGTCTCAGTCATCTGGGGACCTTGTTCTTATTCATCATGAATATTTATTTCTTTCCCCTTGGTTTCTGGCATATTCTGGGAATCTCTGCTGCTGCCCTGCTGCTGGCGGCGGAGCATCTTCTGGCCTGGAAGGGGGGCGTCCGATGGATTCCTCTTGCTTCCTATCACCTGAATCAGATCCTCTCCCCCCTGTTCCTGTTTTTTACTCTATTGGATATCTATCTGCCGGGAGGTATGTATGGCAGCTGATAAGAACCCGTTGGTTCTGGCCGTCAGCGGGGCAAGCGGGGCAGCTTACGCCCTGTCCCTGGCCGGCAAGTTAGTCGATCTGGGTATCCCTCTTCATCTGCTGATCAGTCCTGTTGCAGAAAATATTATCCTTCAGGAAACCGGCCGCCGTTCTGCCGACTGGGTTCGGGATCTGTCCAAGGCCGGGGATGTCCTGCTGGAAGACACGCAGAATTTTGCCGCGTCCATATCCAGCGGATCCTATAAAACCAGGGGAATGATTATCGCACCCTGCAGCATGGGAACTCTTGGACGCATTGCCGGAGGCATTTCCGCCAATCTGATTGACCGGGCGGCGGATGTCTGTCTGAAGGAACGGCGAAGGCTCCTGCTTCTTGCCAGGGAAACGCCTCTTTCAATTATTCATCTGGAAAATATGCTGAAACTCACCAGGGCGGGGGCTGTTGTAATGCCCCCTGTTCCGGCTCTGTATACTTCACCTTCTTCCATTCAGGAAATGATCGATCAGACTGCAGATCGTGTACTGGATCTGTTTGATCTCGCCCCTCCCGGAGCTTTCCGCTGGAGTGATGGAGCTGCCGGGGATGATTGAGTTTCGGGATCTGAACTTTTCCTATAGGGAAGGCGAGCCCGTTATTCATGACCTGGACGGTCATTGGGAAAAGGGTCGGGTTCATGCTCTGATAGGCCCTTCGGGCTGTGGAAAATCAACCCTTCTGTACCTGATGGCCGGACTGATCCAGCCGCTGAGCGGATCCATTTCCGTTAAAGGGAGTAATCCCCGGCCGGGACGGAAGGAGACTGCTGTTATTCTGCAGAACCACGGTCTCTTTCCCTGGAAGACCGCGTCTGCCAATCTGGCTCTGGGATTGAATATCCGCCGTGAAAGTAAAAGTACCCTGCAGGAGAAGGTAGACCGGATGCTGAAGGAGATGGGGCTGGAGGGAAAAGCCTCCTCTTATCCGGGAGAGCTTTCCGGGGGCGAACGGCAGCGTCTGGCTATCGGACGAGCTCTGATTCTGGAGCCGGATCTGCTGCTGTTGGATGAACCTTTTTCGGCTCTGGATGCCATGACCCGGGAACAGCTGCAGGACCGGCTCTGGCAGCTGAAACATAAGGACGAATCTGCCTCGAACCTGACAGTGATTCTGGTGACACACAGCATTGAAGAAGCTGTATTTCTCAGTGACAGGATACACATTATGGACGTTGAGGGCAATGTTCAAACAATGAGCAGTAAGAGTTATGGACCTGGCTCCCGCTTGAGCAGGGAGTATTTTGATAATTGTGTCAATCTGCGGCGGATATTTGAAGAGCATGCGGGGAGGATTCTGTGAAAAAGATGATTCCCCCTCTTGTTATTCTGACGTTTCTCTGGCGGGCTGCCTCACTTCTGCTGAAGGCCCCCTTCTTTCCCACACCCGAGAAGGTTTTCATCGAAATGATCAGCCAGTTCCGTATGGGACTGCTGGGGCCTCATCTGGGTATCTCTCTGCTGCGTGTTCTGACAGCGCTGGCAGCTGCCTTTATTCCGGCTCTCCTTCTGGGAATCTGGGCCGGCCGCAATGACAGGGCAGACCGTTTGATCAGTCCGTCCGTCTATGTCCTGTTTCCCGTCCCGAAAGTAGCTCTGCTGCCGATTATCCTGCTGTTTCTCGGCCTGGGGAATGCATCCAAAATCTTCTTTGTGGCTCTGATCGTTTTCTTTCAGTTCTATCTGAATATCCGGGATGAATGCAACCAGATCAGCTCCCGCTATTTTGACTCTCTCACCACCCTGGGCGGGGGGCGGATGGATCAGCTGAAGCATATTATTCTTCCCGCCCTGCTGCCGCGGATATTCTCCTCCCTGCGCATGACCCTGGGTACAGCCATTGCCGTACTGTTTCTGGCCGAAACTTTTGCCACCAGACAGGGTATCGGCTGGTATATTATGGACGCCTGGTCCCGCATTGCCTATGTGGAGATGTATGCCGGAATTACCGCCCTGAGCCTGTCGGGTCTTCTGCTTTTTTCCCTTCTGGATATTCTGGAAAAACAGTACTGTCCCTGGCAGTAATTTCCCAACCCTTATTATTAATGTCCCCTTTTTTTTAATACTGCATACTCGATATAAGTTGAGAGTTTTTATTGCTGTTATGAGGATGAGTACTGTTTTCCCGAGTGATCGTAATATGCATAAAAAAAGCCCAGCCGAAGCTGAGCTTTATATATGTAACAGAAGAGCAGCCCGAAGGATACTCTTCCGGTTCTCTGTGTAATTCGAGCCGCCCGGACCAAAGTTCAGGAGGCCTGTACATCAGAGGATGGATTACATAATTTCTCCCATTTTCTTGAAGAATTCCCATCTGTGCTTTGCATCGGCTTCTGCTTCGGCATAGAGTGCTTCGGCTTCGTCCGGTGCCGTTTTCATCAGAGCGGTGTATCTTCTTTCACTGCGGATGAAGTCCTGGTAGCTTTCAGTGGGTTCTTTGCAGTCCCAGCTGAACTTCTTGCCTTCTTCCATAGTGGGGTTGTATCGGTACAGAGGCCAGTAACCGCAGTCAACGGCTCTTTTCTGCTCAACCTGAGTTTTCATCATGTTGATACCGTGAGCGATACAGGGCGCGTAAGCGAAAATGATGGAAGGTCCATCGTATGCTTCAGCTTCCATAATAGCCTTCTGAGCGTGATTCCTGTTGGCACCGAGAGCAATGGAGGCAACATAGCAGTAACCGTAGCTCATGGCCATAAGGCTCATGTTCTTTTTGCCCAGTCTCATACCGGCATTGGCAAACTTGGCAACAGCGGCAATCGGAGTAGCCTTGGAAGCCTGTCCTCCGGTGTTGGAGTATACCTCGGTGTCCACTACCAGGATGTTTACGTTTTTACCGGCAGCCAGTACGTGGTCCACACCTCCGAAACCGATGTCGTAAGCCCATCCGTCACCACCGATGATCCATACGGACTTATCAACGAAGTAGTCCTGCAGCTCAATGACCTTGGCCATGGTTTCGTCGCCGGCCGCATCCTTGGGCAGAGCAGCCTTAACAGCATCCTGAGCGTCAATGGCTTTCTGGGATTTATCTTCCCACAGTTCAAGAGAAGCTTTCAGGGCTGAAGTCAACTCGGGAGTAGTTCCGGCGGCCAGCAGCTCATCCACTTTCTTTTTAAGCAGGGTTCTGTTGGAATCAACAGCCAGTCTCATACCGAAACCGTACTCTGCATTGTCTTCGAACAGTGAGTTACCCCAGGCGGGTCCTCTTCCCTGTTCGTTTTTGGTGTAGGGAATTGTGGGGAATGTTCCGCCGTAAATGGAGGAACATCCGGTAGCGTTGGCTGCAACCATGTTATGACCGCAGATCTGGCTGACCAGCTTCACGTAGGGAGTTTCACCACATCCCGCACAGGCGCCGGAGAACTCGAACAGGGGTCTTCTGAACTGCATACCCTTAACATTCTCTTCGGAAGATCCGTCCAGAGCACCGTAGGGGAGGGGTTCAAAGAATTTTTCATTCTCATGCTCACCGGCTGCTCTTTCTTTCTCAAGAGTAGACCATGTAAGGGCTTTATCTTTTGCGGGACAGGTTTCGATACAGACACCGCATCCCTGACAGTCATCGGTATATACCTGAATTTTGTATTTGAGATCTGCTTCTTTATCCTTGGAAGCTTTCAGATCGACAACGTTGAAGGTGTCGGGAGCACCGGCCAGATCGGCGGGTCTGATCTGCTTGGCTCTGATGGCTGCGTGGGGACAGGACTGTACACACTGGTTACACTGGATACAGTTATCGGAGTTCCATGCGGGAACTCTGGGAGCAACACCGCGTTTTTCCAGTTTGGTAGTTCCTGTGGGGAGCACACCGTCAAAGCTCATATGGCTTACGGGGATGTCATCACCTTTCTGGTGCATTACCTTTTCGATAATATTCTTTGTGAAATCATCGGCATCGGCGGGGATCAGTCTTTCTGGTACGTAAGACTTGGTGATGGAAGAGGGAACGTCAACCTTGATCAGAGCCTCTCCGGCCTTGTCAACGGCGTTCCAGTTCATCTTGACGATGTCTTCACCCTTTCTGCTGAAGGTTTTCTTGATGTAGGTCTTCATCAGGTCGATGGCCTGTTCTTCGGGCAGTACGCCGGAGATCTTGAAGAAGGCAGCCTGCAGAACAGTGTTGGTTCTGTTTCCCAGCCCCACTTCCTCTGCAATCTTGTAGGCGTTCATGGCGTAGAACTTAATCTTGCGGTCGATGATGATCTGCTGTTCCTCTTTGGTCAGGCTGGCGAAAATCTCGTCGGCGGGAGCTTCGGTGTTCAGCAGGAATACTCCGCCCTCTTTCAGGGGACCGAGCATGTCATAACGACCGATATAGGCGGGGTTGGAACAGGCTACGAAGTCTGCCGCAACGATCAGCCAGGGCATGTTAACGGAAGATTTACCAAATCTCAGGTGAGAAGTGGTTACACCGCCGGACTTTTTGGAGTCATAGTTGAAGTAAGCCTGAGCGTTCATGTCGGTGTTGTCACCGATGATCTTGATGGAGTTTTTGTTGGCGCCTACTGTACCGTCGGAACCGAGACCCCAGAACATTCCGCTGAAGGTGTCTGCGGGAGCAACATTGATCTGCTCTTTAACTTCGATGGATTTATTGGATACATCGTCTTTGATTCCAACGGTGAATCCGTGAAAACAGGCGCCGTCCAGGTGATCAAAGATGGCTTTAACATCGGAAGGAGTGAACTCTTTGGAAGACAGGCCGTAGCGTCCGCCGATGATCGTAATATCCTTGCCCTGCATAACAGTTACAACATCTTTGTACAGGGGCTCACCCAGAGAACCGGGTTCTTTGGTTCTGTCCATAACGGCGATCTTCCTGCAGCTTGCGGGAAGAGCGTCGATAAATGCTTTGGCGCTGAAAGGTCTGTACAGTCTTACCTTGATGGCACCGACTTTTTCACCTCTGGCAACAAGGTAGTTGATGGCATGTTCGGCTGTATCGCAACCGGATCCCATGATGATGATTACCTTTTCAGCATCGGGAGCACCTACGTAATCAAACAGGTGGTACTGACGTCCGATCTTGGCAGCCAGTTTGTCCATGTATTCCTGAACAATTTCGGGAACTGAATCGTAGATGTTATTGGTGGTTTCACGACCCTGGAAGTATACATCGGGGTTCTGTGCGGCTACCTTGACGATGGGAGCTTCAGGTCTCATCGCTCTGGAGCGGAAACGTTCAATGTATTCGGGTTCAATCAGTTCCTTGATGGTATCGTAGGAAACTTCTTCAACTTTCTGAATCTCGTGAGAGGTTCTGAATCCGTCAAAGAAAGACAGGAAGGGAACCTGGGTCTTCAGGGTTGCCAGGTGAGCTACAATAGCCATGTCCATGGTTTCCTGAATTGAGGAGGCGGCAGTCATGGCGAAGCCGGTGTTCAAACAGGACATAACGTCAGAATGATCTCCGAAGATGGAGAGAGACTGAGCGGCCAGTGAACGGGCTGAAACATGGAAAACAGTCGGAATCATTTCACCGGCGATTTTGTGCATGTTGGGGATCATCAGAAGAAGACCCTGAGATGCGGTAAAAGTCGTGGTCAATGCACCGGCGGAAAGAGCACCGTGAACGGCACCGGCTGCACCGGCTTCAGACTGCATTTCCATGACATCGACTTTTTTGCCGAAGACGTTTTCTCTGCCCTGGCTGGCCCAGGAGTCAGAATACTCACCCATGGGTGATGAGGGAGTAATGGGGAAAATTGCGGCTACTTCACTGAAGGCATACGCTACATGTGCTGCGGCGGCATTTCCGTCAATGGTAACCATTTTCTTTTCATTTGACATATGAGAAATCCCTTATAAATTAGAATAGTTTTGACCCCAATATAATATAAGGAATGGGAGATAGGGGCAAGGGCCGGTTCTTACCCCATTCGTAAAATGGGTAGAGAAATATCGACTTATTCGCAATTCTATGATGCAAAAAATCCAACATTGGAAAAATCACGGGATTTTCCACTCTGTGATTTTCAGTTCAGATTTCCGACTATTCCCTTTAACGGTATAGAAGGCGCATATATTCCAGTCTGGCAAAATCCTCTAACAGGGATCTATCTATCTGTTCCGACCGGAAATCCCTTACGGGGACGGAGGGAGTATCAAACGATGAGAGAATAGATTCGAATGCTCTTCCGTAGGACTCCATCCCATAGTTTTCATATAGACAGGCTTTCTGCTGATCCGGGGAGGGTTGTGTGATGGAGGACAGTTTTTCAAGCAGTTCCGTATTTATCAACCGGCACTCTTCCCTATAGGACGGATCGGAGGCTATCTGTTCAAGAAACCTGTATTGATCCTCCGGAGAAAGATAGGAGAAGTCTATTCCTTCAGAATCAAGGAGACTGTCCAACTGTTCTCTCAATCGATTCTGAAGCCGAGACGGCATTTCCGTACTGACCGATGCAAAACGGCTGGTGTATTCCCGCCTTAACGCTTCCTTCAGCCCCCTGTCGCCGGGGATACGAACAGTCTGGTATAAGAGGCTGGGGTAATGACTGAGGAGGGGAATAAAACCGCCCATAATATCCAGATGCCGGGCTATAAGGGGTTTATTCCAGACAATGGCATTCAGATACATATAGCCGAACCCTTCCTGAACGGATGAGGAGAATATACAGTCCGCCCCCTGAATCATATCTCTGTAAGTGATTCCCGACTCTTCCGGCAGAAGGCCGGTTCCCCAGAATCCCGGGATAAGTCCTTCGGCAAAAGCCTTTTCACTAAGATCCGAGTAGGGTTTCTCCTGAGGGGATATCCCCGGGAGTGTCACCACAAGGTTTACAGGATTCTCCATCAAGGCTGTAATAAAACCGCCCTCCAGCACGTTTTTTCTCCTGATAGAGCGGACCGGGTAGAGCCAGATTTTTCCGTTTTCATGAAACAGTCCTTTTTCCGGAAGGTAGTGAATCAGTTCTTTCTTTATCCGGGAACTGTTTTTTCCGGATGTATCCTTTTCTGAAGTATCAGTTTCGGGGAGAGGGTTTTCCAGGAGAAACAGCCTGTCTGAAGGAAGGCCGGCGTTGTTTAACAGATCGAAATCCCTTTTATTTATAACGCAATAGCGGACAGAATCCGACAGGGAATAGAGGGATCCCTCAATATGTTCCCTGAGAATCTTCAAGTTGGCAAAGCGGCCGCACTCCGGAAAATCATGAATCTGGAATATCATCTTCTGCTTTTCCTCTTCCGCCAGAGCAAGCAGGGCTTTTGTAAACTTCCAGTTTTTTCCAAGATGATAGTTATGAATCAGCCAGACGGTCTGTTCACCCCCGAACAGCCTGAGCAGGAGTTCTTTCAAACCGGTTTCGGTCTGATCCGGGTCTCTTCCGGTTGTCAGGTAATCCAGTTCGCACATTATCCGTATGGACAGGGCGGTTCTGCTATCCGGAAAGGAGGAGCGAAGCTCATTCAGGTAATTATTCAGAGGAGCGATATTTTCATCCCTGCCGCATACCAGGGTAATGGACTGAAAGGCCGTTTTCCGGTAGAACGACTGGAGGGAAAGCCGGATGACATCTGTAACTCCCCCGGGGAGCAGATGATAGTGAAAAATGATCAGGTCCTGAAGCTGTTTCATCCTGGGGATCCTCCTGATTTGAATAGTAAAGGAATATTCCTGCTAAAAGCAAGCTCTGTTTTATGGGGGAATCAGGTGTTGACAATTGTAAATCGTATAAATATCCGCTAATATGAGAGTTATAAAAACCTTCCGGGTTTCAAGTTTAAAATAAGAGGAAGAATGATGAAGAAGCTTTTGATGCTGCTGATGATTCCGATGGTTCTATTATCCTGCGGTCCGAAAGAAATTGCTCCTGAAAGACCGGTTCAGGATGCAGCTGTTGAAACCGCAACAAAGGATGACGCTCCTGTTGTTGAAGAAACAGAAGCTGTTGCCATTGAGGCATTGAGTGAAGGTCTTGTTGTTTTTACCTCCGGCGATGTATTTGTAAACCGCGACGGAGCGGAAGAGTACCTGGAAATAGGAGATACCCTTGTTCAGGGGGATGTGGTGGAGACTGCTGAAGAGTCCTACTGCGAAATCCAACTGGGTGAAATTGCCATAGTGAGGATGGAACAGAACTCCATTGTGGCCATGAGTACCCTTTTTACAAGTGAACAGGGGAGCAATATGTCCGTGGATCTGGAAGACGGACAGGTTTTGTGCAAAGTCAGAAAACTCCTGGAAGAGGACAGTTTTAAAGTTAAAGCCGGGACTGTTGTCTGTGGAGTCCGCGGTACCGAATTCGGTGTAAGCGCCAAAGGCAGTGCGGATGTTCTTCTGGCGGTAAAAGAGGGAGCCGTAGCGGTAACTCCTGCTTCCCTTGAGAAAATTGCTGAACTTGCTGCCGGAGAAGACGCCCTGGATGAGGTTGTCGACCTGATTAAAGAGGCCTCCCTCGTGGTAGGCGCTTCGGAAGAAATGGTTATTGAGAAAGAAGCCTTTAAAGAGCTGGAAGAGATTGCTCCGGCCATTGAAGAAGTTGTAAAGGTTCTGGAAAAAAAGAGCGAGTCCAAAGCTGCTGCTGATGAAACAGCCCTGACTGCGGTAACGGAAGAGGTGGTCAGACAGGCAGCCCTTCTGAAGGCCGTTCTTGAAGAGAAACCGGAAGTGGTGGCTCCCGTTGTTCTGAAAAAGGTTGAAATCTCCGAGGAATCCCTGGAGGAGCTGGCTTCCACCGATGAAATGGAACTGATCTCATTTACACCGGTTGAAACAGAAGAGGGGAAAGAGGCCCCCGCACCGGTTCTGCCTACGCTGTATAAACTGAATATTACTGTTGAGCCTGCCGGGGCTTCCATCCTGTCCGACGGAAAGGAAGTGGCCAGGGGCAGTTTAAAACGCCTGTATGCCGATGGGAAGGTGCTGAATTTCGAGTTCCGTCTGGAAGGGTATAAATCCCGAAGCCTCAACCTGGTAGTCGGCAGTGACATGCCCGGAGAACAGAGAATTGTTCTGGAACCGGAAGAAGACCTGAATGCTCTTCTCCCGGTGGAGGAACCTGAAGAAGTTCCGGTCGTCAAAACACCGGAAACAGCCGGCCCGGTAGATGTAAAAATAAGCTGTGAACCCTCCGATGCGGTTCTTACGGTAAACGGCAGCACCGCAGAGGGAGCCTGGAGCGGACAGGTGGACGCGGGATCTTCCATCCGTGTCAAAGCCGAGAGAAACGGTTTTGCCTCTCAGGAACTGACTCTTACGGCAGCGGCCGGATTAAACAAGGTTATACGTCTGGAACCCCGTCCCATAGAAATCCGGAGCTCTCTGGGGAACGGAAATCTGGTAGGAGCACTCAGCGGCAGTATGGACAGGATGATCGGGGCGGATGCAACGGGTAAACTCACGGCATTTAATGCTTCGGGAGAAGTCCTGTGGCAGTATCAGTCCGGTAATTCCGATAATGCAAACTCTTCTGCTGTAATAAACGGCAACCGGGTCTACTTTTCCGGCGGTACGGAACTGGTTGTCCTGAACAGCACAGACGGAAGTCTGGTCGCCCAATATCCCCTTTCCGAAGAGCGTTCCCATATTTTCGGGCGGCAGGTTATGCCCCTGGGAGATTCCGTTCTCTTCCCGGCTAATCAGGAACTGGTTGTAATGGATCGGGACGGTAAGGATCAGAGGACCTACGCCATACCGGAAACATCCAGTATGTCTTCCTCCCTGTGGAAAGACAAAATTGTCATAGCGGACAAGAAGGGAACCCTGCTGATTCTGGACTCTGCCGATGGAAGCACAATCTCTTCTATCCCAACCGGTTCTCTGCAGGCGGTCGCCCAGGCTCCGGCCATTATGGGGAACCGGGCAGTCTTTGCCAGCCGGAAGGGGGTCGTTACCGCCGTTGATCTGGCCAGCGGGTCCGTTTTGTGGGAAAGAAAGCTGGATCGGACGGTTTTTGCCAATATTATGGCTGAGGATGAAGGCTGTTATGTCTATACAACCAAGCGTGAGCTCTTTGCCCTCTCCTGGGATTCGGGAGACGATCTTTTTCCGGCTTTCAGCGATATTTCCGCCGTACCAGGTTACGATAAGGGGCGGCTCTATATGACCGACCGGTCCGGAATGATGAAGGTTATTAATGCGTCAAGCGGCAAAGTGGAAGGGTCTCTGGATCTGAAAGACTCCTTTACGGCCAAACCGATAATACGGAACGGTATCCTGATCGGTGTGGGAACAAACGGGAATTTCTTCCGGATAAATACGGAGGGTATCCGGTAGGGGTATTACCGGAAAATAATCTTTTCTGACCGGGGAGTGAGTATCCCCGGTTTTTTTTGCATCAAAAAAAAACATATTTTCTTTATTGATTTATCCTTGTATAATTGGCACAATTGTTTACTAATTGATGGCCGGTATATCTCCGGCGATACTGCAAGAGGAGTTTCATTAATGAAAAAAGATGTTTTATTTATTCTGTTTTTTACTCTACTGTTGTTCACAGTAGGATGTAAAAATGTATCCTCACCCAATAGCGATGATTCGATAGAGGATGTGGACGATACAACAGATAATCCTTTGAATGAGGATAGTTCTGCTCAGAACAGCAGCGGAGGAACAAATGTCAATGGTGTAATCACTATTCCCAACAGCCTGAACATTGTTTCATCAGGGGCGTCCAGGGCTGCGGTGGCCGATTTAACCGGGAATATTGTTATCCTTATTGGAGATGTCGAACTAACCATCCCCGCCGGTTCTCTTGAAATCGACAGTGCTTATATCAGGGCGCCCTTCTCGCAGGACCTGGACTTTTCCGGATTGGTTGTCATAACGTATTTTTCAGAACTGGTTTATCAGGGGACTGCCATTGAAGCCGCCGGTACAGTTATGACTGTGGTAAATAACGGCGCAGATAACAATATTAATGATACCGATGGTGACGGGAGTGTTTCATCGGATGAAGAGACGGGAACTTTCAGTGACGTAAGCCTTACGGACACATCCCTGACAGGTGTTCCTGTCATAGATGCTTTCAGCGTTTCTTCTCATACGTCAGATTCTCCGGTTATTACGTTTTCAGCGTCCTTATCCAATATGAATATGGAGTTTGTAACTCTGAAGGTAAATGATTCCTACCGGATTATCGACCTTAATCTTGCGGGTGGAGCATGCAGTGTAAATGGGAAAGAGCTACCTCTTTCTCCCGGTGTGAACGAAGTGCAATTAATAGCGATAAACAGTAATGGTGTTACCAAATCGGGTATTGAATCTGTTACATATAATTCCCAGGTTGAACCCGGATCTCAGGGGCTGCTGTTCACGCTGGACTGGGACACTCCTACAAGTGATATGGATCTGCATACGTATTATTATTCGGATACTTCACCCACAAGTTCTCTGGCACCTGCATGGCATAATTATTTTGGAAATATGACAGCTCCTTTAATGGATTCTGAGCTGTCAAGCCTGCCTGGAGATGTTAGCGCCATATCGACAATTGATGGAGCCGATACTAATATTTCATTTGATCATGCTTCAATAGATTTCGATTTTTACACTTCAGAATTGGAAATCTCTTTATGGTCAGCCAGTGACAGGAATCAATTTATTGATATTGAAGTTGATTCCACTCTTTCCCAGCTGGGAGTTGGATCCTACGCTCTAAGCGGATCGGGTTCATTTAGGTGTTATAATAGATATTTCGATTTTACTTTAACATCCGGTTCAATCAATATAACAGCTATTGATTCGGATCAGTATTCCGGAACAATAACTATGAGCGGTTCTGCATCCGTTTCCGGGACCCCCCAGGGAACATTCTCAACAGCAATTTCATTTAACCACGCTTTTAATGCAGATTCCAATTTGTATTCTATCGCAAATAAACTGGATGTAGATGATGTCTATGGGTATGGACCGGAGCATTTTACACTGAATGATGCTCCTGACGGATACTATGTTGTTGCAGTGAATTCCTATGACCTGGATTCAGATCCTGACACACGGTGTTTTGTTACGATTCAGACCTCAGAAGCAATGCAAGTTCTGGGTCCCTATCTTTTTACGGAAAGCAATGGAATGGATTATCCCATAGAAGGTAGCGGCTCCTGGTACCGAGTTGCAGATATCAAGGTTGTTAACGGCAAAGCGACAATTCTTAATGCTAATACAGGGCTAAACAGTAATCTTGCTGCAGGGCTGGGACCGGTGGGAAGTTTCAGTCTCAATAGATCTATTCAAAATGAAGGAATTATTTCTTCCCGAAAATAGACCGATATACCCCCTCTCCGGATACCCACGCTTTCGCTCGGGTATCCGGAGAGGGACAAAGGGCATATCATTATACCTCGCCCTTCTAACCTATTCGCCCGTCCCGGCATAGCGGTTCTTCATAATGTAATCGGTAGGTTTGTTATACACAACGCTGTCTTTGGGGATGGAAGAGGTAATCCACACATTACCGCCTATTACGGTGTTGGCCCCTATGGTCGTATTGCCTCCCAGTATGGTGGCTCCCGAATAGATGGTAACGTTATCTTCCAGGGTGGGGTGGCGTTTCTTGTTGGCATTTTCTTTTTTTACACTTAGAGCTCCCAGAGTCACCCCCTGGTAAATCTTTACATTTTTTCCGATTACCGTGGTCTCTCCGATAACAACCCCTGTGGCATGGTCAATAAAAAAGGATTCTCCTATCTCTGCACCGGGGTGAATATCCACGCCGGTTTTTCTGTGAATATGCTCATTCATCATCCGGGGGATCAGGGGAATGTCCATATTAAACAACTCGTGGGCCAGACGATGAACGGTTATGGCTTCCAGGCCGGGGTAGGAGAGGATAACCTCCTCTCTTGAGCGGGCGGCCGGGTCCCCGTCCATGGCGGCTCTTACATCCAGAAGAGTTTTTTCCCTGATTTCCGGCAATTTCTCCAGAAACTCGAAGGTTCGTTTTCTGGCTTCCTCGCCGCACTCTACCGGATTGAAGTCGTCATTTTCCCGGCAGCGGTATTCCAGGCTTTTCCGGATCTCCGCCATCAGACGGCTTCCGACACTTAAAAGTTTCTCCCCCAGGTTGAAGGCCAGGTTCTCTTCCTCCAGCTGTTCATTCTCCTGAAACCCCGGGAAAATAATCGATTCAAGGGTTGTAATAATACCTATTACGCTCTGGCGGGAGGGGAGATTCGGACCGTTCAGGTGATTGATTCCTTCCTTGATCCTGTAGGTTTTCATGATGCTTGTGGTGATGGTTTCGATACGGTTTATCATTTTTTTATGGTTCTCCTTAACCTTAAAGGGGTATGTATTGTTCTTCTGATTGATTTCAGATGTTTTTCCGCTATTTCTTCTCCTGCTTTGATAAGTCTGGAGCTGTCCTCAAAATCAAAACTGGTTGCCTGAAGGGCGCCCATATGAAGGGTAAGAGAGGCCCTGTCCTTTCTCGTTCTCCGCTGGGTCTGACAGGCTGTAGTAAAACTTCTCAGTATGACGGAAATCCCGTTTTCCAGATTCGCCGATGGAATCCTGCCGTAATATCCTGCATCCACGCCGATGACCCTCCGACGGCCGAACTGTCTGGCAATCCATACGGGGTAGTTGTTCTGAACCGAACCATCGCATAACAGCTCTTCCGCCCGCTCCAGAGGGGCGAAAAAACCGGGGTAGGCCATAGAGGCGTAGATACCGTCTCCCAGGGATCCGTCATTCATTATCATCTCATGCCCTGTAAGAAGATCGACAGAATTGCAGTAAAAGGGAATCCTTGTATCCTGAAAGGATTTATTCTGAAACAATTTGTTCAGGTATCCGCGGAT
This sequence comes from Oceanispirochaeta sp., assembly GCA_963663385.2. Taxonomy (GTDB): domain Bacteria; phylum Spirochaetota; class Spirochaetia; order DSM-2461; family DSM-2461; genus Oceanispirochaeta. Next base: position 193,445 of record CAXXXD010000002.1, read on the forward strand.
TTTCAGTCCGTTATTAATACCCCGCTTCCCAAGCAGATTGCCGAAGGCTTCCTCAGCCTGGAGAAATTTTGTAATCAGATTGTCAAACGGGATTTTATAGGTAATGCCCTCCAGATAATCGGATATGTCAAAATCCCGGGCGATCTGTTCCATCTCTTCACTGCTGTATCCGAAGGCCCACAGACCGCCCACAATAGCGCCCATGGAAGTCCCGACGATCATGGAGGGTTTGAGGTTTTCCCGTTCCAGGACTTTAATCACCCCCAGATGAGCCAGTCCCAGAGCCCCTCCGCCGGATAAAACCAGTGCCCATTTCATGGCATAACCATAGAATTCGGTTTATTAAAAGTCAAGGTTTCAGTAAGATGGGGGCATGGACGAATGGAAGGGATTAATGAAGGGAATCTGCCGCACTTCAGAAGGACTGGAGGGGCAGCTGGTTCTTGGAAAGCAGGAGAAGGCCTGGTTTGAAACGCAGAAGGAGGGGTTATCTTTTCTTATCAATCCCTACTTTCTGGAGCTGGCTAAAACATCCGAAGGAATCAGAAGGCAGTGTATCCCCGATGAGGCCGAGTTCCTGCGAACTCCGGATGAGTCGGAGGACCCTCTGGCGGAAGCGCCCCATTCTCCTCTTCCCCGCATGGTCCACCGTTACAGAAACAGGGTAGCCGTACTGATTACAGATCAGTGCGCCATGCACTGCCGGCACTGTTTCCGCCGGTCTTTTACAGGACAGGATAATCATATCATTAAAACTGATGAGATCCGGGCCATAACGGATTATCTGAAAGAACACAGTGAGGTAAAGGAAGTCCTTTTAACCGGGGGAGATCTTCTGACTCTGGATGATGGTCCTTTAATGGATATCCTCAGGCAATTCCGGGATGTCCGTCCGGATCTTCTGCTCCGCCTGGCGACCAGAATCCCTTCTGTCCTGCCTCAGCGGATTACATCTGCTTTGACCGAAGCCCTTAAAACGCTGGGGGGGCCTGTCTGGGTGATTACCCAGTTCAATCATCCCGATGAACTGACCGATGAAAGCAGGTTTGCCCTGAAACGGCTGAGGGAAAGCGGTTTTCCCGTTATGAATCAGACCGTTCTGCTGAAAGGGATCAACGACCGGGAAGAGCTTCTGGCGGAGCTGTTTCAGAATCTGCTGGTGGAGGGGGTAAAACCCTACTACCTGTTTCAGGGAGACCTGGCTGTAGGAACCTCCCATTTCAGAACCAGCCTGGAAAGGGGCTGGGAGATTATGCGGAATCTGAGGCTTATGGTTTCCGGTCTGGCCATGCCTGTCTATGCGGTGGACCTCCCCGGGGGCGGCGGGAAAATCCCCTTAAGCGAACCTTTCCTGGTGGAAAAATCGGATAGGGGCTATACCTTCCGGAATCCGGAAGGGAAGTTGTATACCTACCCCTCGACCCCTCGACTTCGCTCGGGGATCTCGCAACCGGCCTCTCCCAGAGGGAGAGGGGAGAAATGAATCTATAACGAGTTCCAAGGAGACAATATGAATCAAGATAAAGACGATACAGCTAAGATCCTCTGGAAGGAGACCGGAAAACGGGAGACGGTCTGGAAGGGGCCCATCTTTGATGTGGACAGGGTAAACAGGGTCTCCCCGAACGGGGATGAACACCCCTTTGTGGTCTGCCGCAATCCGGACTGGGTAACGGTTGTACCCGAACTGAAAGAGGGGGGTACAGCAAACTTTCTGATGGTCCGGCAGTTCCGGCACGGGAGCGGCGCCCTGTCCATGGAGTTTCCTGCGGGAGTTGTAGATCCCGGTGAAGAACCTTTGACTGCCGCTGTCCGGGAGCTTCGGGAAGAAACAGGTTATACCGCGGAAGAGATGATTCTGATCGGACAGATCAATCCCAATCCCGCCATTATGTCCAATACATCCTGGACCTTCCTGGCCCGGGGATTGAAAAAAACAGAAGAGCTGGATCTTGATCATAATGAGTATCTGAGCGGATACACAATCAGCAAAGAGGATATTGACCGGGAGATGGGCTTTGGCGAGTTCAACAGCGCCATTATGGTTCAGGTCTGGTACTGGTATAAGCGGTTTATAGAAAAAAACTCCTGATTTTCGGTTTTTTTACAATTTTTTCCTCAGATTTTGCAGGCCTGATCAGAAAAATCAAAATATGATTTAAATCCGCAGGTATTCCTGCACGAGGTTTCAAATGTTACAAACTGAAAACAGCTGCGGAGAATTCCTTCGTGCCAGACAGTATATTCCCGGAGGGGTGAACTCTCCTGTCCGTTCCTTTAACAGTGTGGGAGGCAGTCCGCTCTATATAGCATCCGGTTCCGGTGCTTATGTGGATGATATAGACGGGAACCGTTACCTGGATTTTCTCGGTTCCTGGGGCCCCCTTATACTGGGGCACTCCCATCCCGCTATTGTCCGGGCGGTTAAAGAGGCCTGTGAAAAAGGGATGAGCTTCGGAGCTCCCACGGTAATCGAAACAGAGCTGGCGGAAAAAATAGTATCCATGGTTCCTTCCGTCGAAATGGTTAGAATGGTTAATTCCGGTACGGAAGCGACCATGAGTGCCGTCCGCCTGGCGAGAGGCTATACCGGACGGGATCTGATTATTAAATTCGAGGGCTGTTATCACGGCCATGGCGACAGTTTCCTCATTTCAGCAGGATCAGGTGCCGCGACCCTCGGCATTCCCGACAGCCCCGGAGTAACCGCCGGAACGGCTGCGGATACGCTGGTTGCCCGCTATAACGACCTTTCTTCCGTCCGGGAGCTGTTCAGGAAGCATGAAGGGCGGATTGCCGCGGTGATTGTCGAACCTGTGGCCGGTAATATGGGAGTCGTTCCTCCCTGTGAGGGTTTTCTGGAGGGGCTGAGAGCGATTACTTCAGAAGAGGGGGCGCTGTTTATTCTGGATGAAGTCATGACCGGTTTCAGAGTCGCCCGGGGAGGCGCCCAGGAATATTTCGGCATTACTCCCGATCTGACAACATTCGGTAAAATTATCGGAGGAGGGCTTCCTGTAGGGGCTTACGGCGGCAGGAAAGAAATTATGATGCAGATAGCGCCGGCCGGCCCTGTGTATCAGGCGGGGACTCTTTCCGGAAATCCTCTGGCCTGTGCTGCAGGACTTGCTGCTCTCAGCGTTATAGACAGTGACAGCACCTTTTACGAAAAACTGGAGAAACGGTCTGCTCAGCTGGCCGATGGGATGAGGGATAACTGCCGCAGACTGGGTGTCCGCGGGGTACTCAACCGGGTCGGTTCCATGATGACTTTCTTTTTTACACCCTTAAGCCGTGTTTCCAATTACTATGAAGCGGCTCAGAATCAGGCCGATCTGTACGGAAGATTTTTTCATCTGGCTCTGGAAGAGGGGGTGTATTTTGCGCCTTCCGCTTTTGAAGCGGCATTTGTTTCCGGTGTTCACACGGAGGATCATATACAGAAGGCTGTCAGGGCCCATTACAATGCTTTGAAAAGACTCTCCGTCTTATGAGATATGTTCCTGTTGTTAAAAATACCTTTCCTGTCAGCCTGATCCTTGAGGGGAAGTCCTGCCTGGTCGTAGGAGGGGGAAAGGCTGCCGTCTGGAAAATTGAAAATCTCCTTACCGCCGGAGCCGCCGTTACGGTTATCAGTCCGGAACTGGGCGAACAGGCCGCCGCATTACATCTGGAGAGCAGATTTACCTGGATTAAGCGATTCTACAGTGAGACCGATCTGGAGGGCTTTTCCCTCGTTTACTGCGCCACCCCCGATGCAGACTTGAATCGGTCGATCCTGGAGCAGTGCCGTCAGAAACGGATTCTCTGCTGCCCTGTCGACCGGAACTGGCCTGAAGGGGATTTTATGACTCCCGCCACCTTCCGCAAGGATGAACTGGCTATTTCCATCTCAACAGGCGGCGCTTCCTGCCGGCGATCCCGGCTGATCAAACAAAGCCTCTCCCGGCATGTGGATCTGATTGATTCGGCGGATCTTATACTGATCGGGACCAGCCACAGTTATCTGCCTCTGAAAAAGAGAGAACCCTTCCATCTGGCAGGAAAAAAGCTGGATTCTACAGGAAACATGCTGCATCACGTCTGGGGTGTTCATGAATTCCTGATCCTGAATACATGCAACAGGGTTGAGATCCTGGCGGTTGTCTCCAATGATTCAAATGTTTACGCTCTGGTTCAGCGGATTTTGGGGTTTGATACTCTGGATAGGGACGAATACTACATCCACCGGGGATGGGATGCTTTTTCCCACTCCTGCACTTTGATGGCAGGTCTGTTTTCCCAGACGCCCGGCGAAAATCACATTGTTGCCCAGGTCAAAGAAGCTCTGCATATGGCAGTACAGTCATCCTGGGCCGGCGTGGTTCTGGAAGACTGGATCAGCCGTGCTCTGGGTGTTTCCAAAAAAATCCGCCGGGAATCATCGCCTCTGCTGAAAAACATCGAAATAGAAGATGTGGCCGTTGAGTATATTTACCGGACACTCGAAAAAAAACAGGGTTTACGTAAGGCTATGGTTATCGGTACGGGAATTATAGGGACGGGTGTGCTGGAGAAATTCCTGATACGGAATATCCCTGTCCTCTGGTGCTACCACCGCTATATCCCCGGGATGACTGCTTCCATGAAAGAAAAGGTGGAGCTCTTTTCTCTTGCGGATCTGAATAAACGGATAGCCGAGTGCGACTGTGCTGTTACGGCTACCGGCAGCTCTGAGTATCTGCTTGATGAAGAACACCTGGAATATTTTCCGGAGGATAAACAGACCCTCCTGGTAGATCTGTCTCTTCCGCGGAATATTTCTCCCGAACTGAACCGGCCGGAGCAGGGTGTGGAGGTTTTTGATCTGGATGATTTAAAACACTGGTTCCGCCGGGAAATTGCGGATATGGATCATATTATGGAAGTGAGTCGGAAAATTATTGAGGAGAACAAAGACAGTTATGAAAGAATCTCAGGCAGCCTTCAAAGCCGGCACCCGCGGCAGTAATCTGGCGCTGGTACAGTCCGGAGACGCTCTGGACCGCCTTTCCAATCTGTTTCCCTTTCTGGCCTGGGAGCAGGTTCCCTTTTCCAGCCCGGGCGACCGGGACCGGAGGATGGATCTGAAAGTCAGTCCGGGCGACTTTTTCTCCCGCGATCTGGATGAAGCCGTTATGGAAGCAGCGCTGGACTGCGCCATCCACAGTGCAAAGGACCTTTCCTATCCGCTCCGGGAGGAGCTGGACTGGTTCTGGCTGCCCTGGTCCGAAGATCCGGAGGATGCTCTTGTCTGCCGGAAGGGAGAGACCCCGGAGGATCTGCCTTCGGATGCCCTGATCGGTGTTTCCAGCGACCGGCGGGAGGAGTACTGCCGTTCCTTTTTTCCCTCTTTGGGAACCTCTCCCGTCCGGGGAAATATCGAACAGCGCCTGGAGCAGCTGGATGCGGGGCGTTACGATATGCTTATTATGGCAGCCGCGGCTCTGAACAGACTGGATCTGGAAGACCGGATTACTCAAGTGATCCCCTTAAAGGATCTGCCCGTTCCCGAAGGGCAGGGGATCCTGGCGCTTTCCTATCGAAGGGGGGATGCCCGATTTAACAGAATCCGGTCCTATTTTGTCAAACCCGTTCAATTTGTCGGTTCCGGGCCCGGCAGCGCGGCTCTCTGTACGGTAAAAGGTGTGGAAGCTCTTCAGAACTGTGATATCTGTCTTTATGACTCCCTGGTTGATCCGGCCCTTCTCACACATGTAAAGGGGCGTTCCATTTATACCGGCAAGCGCAGCGGCCGGCACAGTTTCAAACAGGAAACCATTACCGGGATGATCAGTGAATATGCCCGTCAGGGGAAGCGGGTCGTTCGTCTGAAAGGGGGCGACCCCGGTATTTTCGGACGTCTGGCCGAGGAGGCGGAAGAGCTGGAATCTCTGGGACTGCCCTATGAAGTTATACCGGGAGTGAGCAGCTTGAATGCCGCTACCACAGGGACGGGGATGCTCCTCACACGGCGGGAAATCTCCCGGGGGTACACGGTCATCAGCTCCAGAATAAAAGACGGCGGTATTGCCGATACCGAACAGAGTGTCCGCTCGAAACTGCCTATCGTTTTTTTTATGTCCCTGAAAGCTTCCGGTACCGTACTGGCCTCTCTGGTTGAAGAAGGGAGGAGTCCCGATGAACCGGCGGCTGTCGTATATAACGCCGGGAATCCGGAAGAGGAGGTTGTCCGGGGGACCATAGGGACCCTGGCCGATAAAATAGCCTGTTCGGGGAATCCCGGCCCCGGCCTGCTGATTGCCGGTGCCGTCACATCCTATGGGTTTGATGGTAATCAGGGGGCCCTGGAAGGAACGCGTGTCCTTCTTACCTGCAGTGAGAACCTGATGGACCAGGCGGTCCGCCAGGTGGTTCAGCAGGGGGGAAAGCCTGTCAGACGGAGCCTTGTCCGTCTGGAGAGAACCCTGTATCAGTTGGATCCGGAGCGGTATGACTGGCTGGTTCTGACCTCTCCCTCAGCGGTTCACTTCTGTATGGAGATTCTGAAGGAACAACGGAGTGATCTCAGAAGGCTCCCGAAGATTATGGTTTGCGGAAAGGCTTCCGGAAAAACCCTGGAGGAGTATGGCCTCTATGCAGACCTCTGCCCTGTTTCCGCTTATGGGGCGGATCAGTTGATAGCCGCTGCAACTGGCGTTATTAAAACCGGCGACAGGGTTCTGCGGCTTCGTTCCGAAAAAGCTTCCGGAAAAATTACGGAGGCTTTGAAATCCTGCGGCGCAGAGGTGACCGACCGAATCCTTTATGCCAGCAAAGCGGTTTCCGCAGGAGCTCTGCCCGAGGTGGAGACTGTCTTTTTTGCCAGCACATCTGCTGTCGAGGCTTATGCTGAACAGTGGGGGCTTCACTCGCTGAAGGGGAAAACCGTTCTTGCCATCGGGGAGCCTACTTTCGAATCTCTGGAAAGCCGGGGGGTGTCGCCTATCCTTAAAGCCCATGAGGCCACCATACCCGGAGCTATCCGTACTCTGGCCCTTTATCAGATAAAAAACCGATTGGAGGCGCTGATATGAACCGATACCCTGATGTCAGACTGAGACGACTGAGAAAAACTCCATCAGTCAGAAGACTTTTTGACAGTCCCCTGCCGGGACCCGAGAAGTTTATCTGGCCCCTTTTTGTTGCGGAGGGAACCGGGAAAAGGGAGGCCATTGATGCCATGCCCGGTCAGTTCCGGCTCAGTACGGATAAAATATGCCGGGAAGTGGAAGCTTCTGTGAATCAGGGGCTCGGCGGTGTTCTCCTTTTCGGTTTAACAGAACAGGAGAATAAGGACCCCGTCGGAACCGGAGCCTGTGATGATCACGGAGCTGTTCAGGATGCTGTAAGAGTTCTGAAAAAAGAGTTTCCCCATCTGGTGGTTATGACGGATGTCTGCCTCTGTGCCTATACCTCTCATGGACATTGCGGTCCTTTAAATCCGGAAGGGGATGTGGACAATGATCTGACCCTGCCCCGGCTGGCGCAAACCGCCTTGTCCCATGTACGGGCCGGGGCGGACGGCGTGGCTCCCAGCGCCATGATGGACGGACAGGTACAGGCTATCCGCAGAGCACTGGATGAAGGCGGGTATCAGGATACCCTACTGATGAGCTATTCCACAAAATTCGCCTCTTCCCTGTACGGCCCTTTTCGCGAAGCGGAGCAGTCCGCTCCGGGAAAGGGCGACCGTCAGGGGTATCAGCAGTCCTATCGGGACCCCAGGCAGGCTATCCGGGAATCCCTGTTTGATGAAGACGAAGGCGCGGATATCCTGATGGTGAAGCCGGCTCTCTTTTACCTGGACATTCTTTCGAAACTGCGGGAGCAGACCGACCTGCCTCTGGCCGCCTACAATGTCAGCGGGGAGTATTCCATGATTCATGCCGCTGCGGACAGGGGCTGGGGCGACTTGAGGGCCATGGCCCGGGAGTCGATTTGTGCCATATCAAGGGCGGGAGCGGATCTGATTATATCCTACTGGGCAAACCGGTATAAAGATTTGTTTCTGGACTCTTCATTTCATCCTTATGAACTGATCAATTGTATATAACCACTTTGTTCCGGCCGCTGTTTTTTGCTTCATAGAGAGCAATATCAGCTTTTGACATCATCTCATTAAAGGTCCGGAAATTTTCGGAAAACCGGATAACCCCTAAACTGACTGTAATATTGAATTTCTTCTTATCTGCTTTGAAAGAGATTTCACTGACTGTCATTCTTATCATTTCAGCTATATCGCCGGCTGTCTCTAATGTCGTATTTCTAAGGATAAGACCGAATTCTTCCCCACCATGTCTTCCGAAGATATCCTCTGCTCGAATTTTTTTTCTGATAGTGTCTGAAAAATCAATCAGGACTGTATCCCCGACATCATGGCCGTGTGTATCGTTTATGATTTTAAAGTGGTCAATATCCATGACTATTAAGCTGAAACTGTAGCCGTATTTTCGGGCTAATTCAAACTCGAGTTCTCCCTGGTAGAAAAAACTCCGTCTGTTTGCTGACTGAGTCAGGGGATCTGTATTTGCCAAATATTCTAGTTCATTGCTTTTTTTCGCAAGTGCGAGTGAAGAAATAAAGAATATAAAAAATGTAGTACCAATACTCGTTATTACCGAGAAAGCCGATAGTATATTTACAGCAGTCGCATTAATCTCAAATATGTAAAAATTAATCTTAAAGTAGCTGCTGATCACATACAGGATTTGACAGGCAACTGTTATTATTAACGAAAAGTGTCGTTCCGACTTGTTTAGAAGATCCATTATGGTAAATGAAGTAATTGGTATTATGAAATAAAACAGGTCATATTTTGTATCAGGGGGAAACCAGAAGAAAGCTGCCAATGTAAGTTGTATGAAAAATGTAATGACTATTCCGTATTTTACAAACCTGTATCTTTTTGCTTTAACCAGTGGAAAAAGGAGCAGGTGAAATATAATATACAGGATATGAACGATAATGGCCGGTAGGAATCTTGCCCAGATAATATAGATGCAGAGGAAGATAAATGCAGAAATCGTAACAGCGGTGATAATGATATTCAGCAGTAATTCTGTATGATCAGGTTCATTAAATAAGGCAAGTTTCTTCATGCCGTGTTTCCTTTCACAGTGCTATCCCCCCCAGAACCCGGAATTTCTCCCTGTCTACATAAACAGTAATCTCATATGGTGTTTCCCGCACCTGTATTATTCACTCTACTATTCAGTATATGTTAATATTTTGTAAAGTTCATCCGGGATGTAAAACTGAACCCCGGATTAAAGAGGACTATAAAGCCTTCCAATGCAGATGCGGACAATTAAACAATTAATTACAAATATTTCATAAAATAGTTCTACGTTATTATAGTCCAAAGAGACTACTATAATTACATGCAAAAATCTCTCAACCAAGGCATTGTTATAGGCGGCACCCACTCGGGCTGCGGCAAAACCACCATTACCATGGGGCTTAACCGGGCTCTGAAAAACCGGGGCGTTGATGTGCAGCCCTGGAAGGCCGGCCCGGACTATATCGATCCCGGCTTTCACTCCATTGCCGCCGGCCGTATCTGCCGGAACCTGGACACCATGATTCTGGGGGATGAAGTTGTCCGTGAGATCTACAGCCGTCAGAACTGTGAACTCTCTGTTGTGGAAGGGGTGATGGGTCTCTTTGACGGAGCCGGCGGACGGGATGAAAGGGGCAGCGCCGCCCATCTTTCCAAACTGCTGAAACTCCCCGTTATTCTGGTGATTGATGCCCGGTCCATGGCCCGCAGCGCCGGCGCCATAGCCCTGGGATATGACCGTTTTGACCCGGATGTGAATGTAGCCGGGTTTATTCTGAACAGGGTCGGGTCGACCCGGCACTATGCAATGGTAAAAGAGGCCGTGGAAGATGCCACGGGAAAGCCCGTACTGGGAGCTATCCCCCGGGACAATACGATTGAAATGCCCGAAAGACACCTCGGTCTGGTTCCGGTCTGGGAAAAGGAAGAGGAATTCAGCAAATCCCTGGATTATCTGGCTTCTCTGATGGAAGAACATATCGATATGGATCTTTTATTGACTATAGCCTCCCAGGCGGAGGCGCTGCCCGAACCGGTGCATAGCGTTTTCAATCCTGCCCTGGCCGCTGCTCCGTCGGTCCGGATAGCCGTGGCAAAGGATGCGGCCTTTCATTTCTACTATGAGGATAACCTGGATCTCTTCCGGCACTGCGGAGCCGAAGTCGTTTACTTCAGCCCCCTTGCGGATGCTTCTCTCCCCGAAGGAACCGATGCGGTCTATATAGGCGGGGGATACCCCGAGCTGCATCCCCGGACCCTGTCTGAAAACAGGTCCCTTATTGAGGAGATCCGGTCCTGCTGTAACAGCGGGATGCCTCTTTTTGCCGAATGCGGCGGATTTATGTATCTGACGGAAGGGATTGCGGATGAGAAGGATCGGTTTTACAGACTCCTCTCTCTCCTGCCCGGACAGACCAGGCTGGGGAATAAGGTCCGTGCCCTGGGATACTGCGAGGCCGTTTTCAGAAAAGACACCGTTCTGGGATCAAAAGGGGAGACCGCCAGAGGCCATGTTTTTCACTGGGCCGGTCTGGAAGCTGTGCCGGAAGAGGCGGAAAAGGCCCTTGATGTCAGAAAGGGAGATGATACAATCCGGGAAGGATTTACCTGGAAAAATGTTCTGGGCAGCTGGGTGCATCTGCATTTTGCCTCCAACCCGCCCATGGCCGCCGCCTTCATTGCCTCCGCGGCCCGATACAGGAGAAATTGTGTATGAAAAAAGAGAGACAGTATCTGGAACCGGCGGAAATCTACCGCCGCAGTTTTTCCCTGATCAGTGAAGAGTTCGGGGACTATAAAGTGGCGGAGGACGAGATGCTCGTCCGGACCCGCATCGCCCATACCACGGCGGATGTGGAGTTTGCCAAAACCTTCCTTTTTCATCCCCGGGCCATTGAAGCCGGCGTACAGGCCCTGAAGGCGGGGAAAAAGATCTTTACGGATGTGTCCATGGTCTCTTCCGGGATCAGCCCCCGTGTGAAAAACCGGGATAATGAGCTGGTCTGCTACCTCTACGATGAGGATGTGGCGGAAGAGGCCAAACGGCGGGAAACTACCAAATCCGCCGCCGCCATTACCAAGGGAATCGATCAGTATAAAGACGGAATTGTGGCCATAGGGAATGCTCCCACCGCCCTTTTCGAGCTGATTGATCTGATCAAGGAGGGGAAAGCCTCTCCCGCCCTGATCGTGGGGGTGCCTGTCGGGTTTGTGGGAGCCAGGGAGTCCAAAGTGGAACTGGCCGAACTGGATGTGCCCTTTATTACCAACCTGGACCGCCGGGGGGGCAGCCCTATTGCCGCGGCTATTGTAAATGGTTTAATTGCTCTTGCGGAGAAATCTTGAGCCTATCCTATCGTGAGGTCCTTGGTAAGGTGGAAGGGCTTCAGAGGGGATTTACATCGGGGACCTGCGCTCAGGCGGTTTCCCGGGGGGCGGCGGAGATGCTCCTGTCCGGAGAGGTCTGCCCGGTTATCACTGTCACTCTGAAGGGGGGGCTGGAACTGACTCTGCCCCTCGTGCATCAGGATATCCGTGAGAACAGCGCTTTCTGCGGGATAATCAAGGACAGCGGGGATGATACGGACATTACAAACGGAAAGGAGTTCTGCGCGGAAGTTTCCTGGTCCGACTGTCCCGGTGTGGAAATCCTGGGCGGTAAAGGGGTCGGCCGTGTGACAAGGGAAGGGCTGCCCGTTCCCGTCGGAGAGGCGGCTATTAACCCCAATCCCAGAAAAATGATACGGAACGCTCTTGAACCTCTGCTGGAAGACCCTGCCGCCGGGGGACGGGGATTCCGGGTGGTTCTGTCCATCCCGGAGGGGGAAGAGCTGGCCCGTGAGACCTGGAACCCCCGGATCGGAATAGAGGGGGGCATCAGTATTATCGGGACCTCCGGAATTGTCGAGCCGAAATCCTCCAAGGCCTTCAAGGCATCCATTGTCCTGCTGTTGAAGATGGCGGCAAGGAAAGACCCCTCCCGGGTCTATATAACACTCGGTTATGTAGGGGAAGCCTATCTGACCGGGCACCGGGGCGTGCAGAAAGAGGATATGATCGAAGTAGGGGATCATGTCGGGTTCGCTCTGGAGTCGGCCGCATCGAAAGGGTTCGGAGAAATTGTCTTTGCGGGACATATCGGAAAGATGGCCAAGGTCGCCTCCGGTCTTTTTAACACCCACTGCAAGTACGGAGACGCCCGGCTTGAAACCGTTGCCGCCTGTGCGGCTGCCGCCGGCGCCTCAAGGGAGGATGTAGAGGCTCTTCTGGATATGAAAATGGCCGAAGCGGCGGTTTCCTATCTGCAGGAACGGCATCTGGAGGAGACCTTCCATATTATGAACAGGCGGCTGGTGGAACGCTGCCTGCTGCTGATTAAAAAAGAAATCCCCTTTACTTCGGTGATTCTGGATTTAAAGGGTAATCCCCTGTCCATCTGGAAGAGACCGCAGGAAAAATTGGAATAAAGGAAATCATATGTCGAACCAAACGGTCCGGAAAGGGACCCTCTACGCTATAGGTCTGGGTCCGGGAGACCCGGATCTGCTGACGGTTAAAGCTGTCAAAATACTGAAAAAAGCGGATGCCATCATAGTCCCGAAGGCCAGGATAAAAGCCGACTCTGTTGCCAGGGACATTGTGAGCCGGGCTCTCGGAACGGACCTGCCCTTTGTGGAGCAGGTCTTTCCCATGAGCCGGGACCGGGGAGATCTGGAGCGCCACTGGAAGGAGGCCGCCTGCACGGTGCTGGACCGCCTGAAAGATGGTGAGGATGTTGCCTTTGTTACACTGGGAGATGTTTCCCTGTACAGCACTTTTTCCTATATGGAAAGCGCTCTGAAAGAGATGGATCCTTCGGTTAAACCCGTACTGGTTCCGGGAATCTCCAGCATACAGCTGGCGGCGGTCCGTTTTGAACACCCCCTTGCCCTGGGGGACGAATCCTACGGGGTGTATCCTCTGCCGGAAAATCTGGAGGATCTGGACAGTGCTCTGAGCGAGCACGATACGGTGATGCTGATGAAAATCGGCCAGCGTCTGGAGGAGGTAAAGGAATATCTGGCAGGGAAGGATCTTCTGGGCCGCACGGGATTTGTCCGCCGGGCGGGATTCCCTGACGAGTTCCTGGCTCCGTCTCTAAATGATCTGAATCCGGATGAGACCGGGTATCTGTCTATCCTGATGGTGAGAACGGGAAGAACTCAGGCATGAAAATCTACTTTATAGGGGCCGGACCGGGAGACCCCGAACTGATTACAGTCAAAGGACAGGAGCTTCTGAAAAAAGCGGATATTGTTATTTATGCGGGTTCTCTGGTTTCTCCGGAAGTCCTGAAAGTCTGCCGGAAGGAGGCGGAGATCCTGGATTCCGCTTCCATGAACCTGGATGAAGTGGCAGCGGTCTACCGTAAAATGAAAGACCGGGAAGGGATTATTGTCCGCCTCCATACGGGCGACCCTTCGGTTTACGGGGCCATACAGGAACAGATGGATCTTCTGAAGGAGTGGGGCGTCCCCTATGAAGTCATCCCGGGGGTATCCTCCTTTCAGGCTTCTTCCGCCGCCCTGCAGCAGCAGCTGACCCTGCCGGGGGTGAGTCAGTCTGTCATCCTGACCCGAATATCGGGACGGACAAAAACGCCTGCCCTGGAGGATCTTTCCCTGCTGGCCCGGGCTCATGCCACAATGGTCCTGTTTCTGAGTGTGGATCAGACGGAAAAAGTGCAGGCGAAACTCCTGCCCGAGTATGGCCCCGGTACCCCGGTTGCGGTTGTTTACCGGGCTTCCTGGCCGGATGAGAAAATTGTCAGGGGAACACTGGGCGGCCTGCATAAAATGGTAACGGAGGCAGGAATTACAAGGCAGGCCCTAATCTTTGTGGGCAATGTGCTGGACTCGGAGTATGAAAAATCCAGACTCTACGATGCGGCCTTTACCCACGGGTTCCGGGAGGGATCGGAGTGAAAGTCGCTATTACGGCCATTACGGAGAATGGTCTGGCTTCGGCAAGGGAACTTTCCGCGGGGCTTCCGGATTCCGAGGTTTTCAATCTCAAGGGAAAGGGAAAGCTCAAGAGTTGGGTGGAGGATAACTTCCATCGATACGAAGGGCATGTCTTTATTATGTCCATGGGGATTGTCTACAGGCTTATCGCCCCCGGGATTACGGATAAGTACCATGATCCTGCGGTGGTTGTGGTGGATGATGCCGGGCGTTATGCCATCGCCGCTCTTTCGGGTCACGAAGGCGGGGCGAATGCCCTGACATTCAAGGTCGCCCGGATCCTGAATGCCCAGCCTGTGGTAACAACCGCTTCCGATACAAACCGGAGGGTCATTATAGGAATCGGCTGTCGGAAGGGAACCGGACAGGATGAGATTAAACGGGCTGTCGCACAGGCTCTGAATGAGAAGGAAATCAGAGCGGATGAGGTCCGTCTGGCTGTTTCGGTGGATATCAAGAAAGAGGAGGAGGGGATGATCGAAGCCTTTGACGGGTTGGGTATCCCTCTCCTGTTCATCTCCTCCGATGCCATACGGAATTTTACAGGCTATAAGAATGTTTCCGAAGCGGCGCAGCGGCAGCTGGGACTCCCCGGCGTGTCGGAACCCTGTGCCCTGCTGGGAGGAAGAGATACCGTTCTGATTCAGGAGCGGATGAAAATCGGGCCGGTTACCATTGCTCTGGCCCGGGAGGATGCACAATGAAAGGACAGTTGACCGTGGTCAGCACGGGGCCCGGCAAACGGGACTATATTATTCCCGCGGCGGAGCAGGCATTGAAGGAAGCGGATGCCGTAGCCGGATATAAAACCTATCTGGAGCTGGTGGCGGATCTGATTGAAGGGAAAAAGATTATCTCCAACGGGATGCGTCAGGAGGTGGAGCGCTGTGAGGCCGCCATCAAAGAGGCCCGCTCAGGAAGCCGGGTCTGTATCATTTCCGGCGGGGATGCCGGGGTCTACGGTCTGGCGGGGCTTGTTCTGGAACTTCTGGAGCCGGAAGAGCAGTCCGGCGTGCGGGTTATCCCCGGGGTGACATCCGCTACAGCCTGTGCGTCCCTGCTGGGGGCTCCCCTGATTCACGATTTTGCCGTCATTTCTCTGAGTAATCTGCTGACTGAAAGCGATCTGATCCGGAAAAGGCTCCGTCTGGCAGCTGAGGGAGACTTTGTAACGGTAATCTATAATCCCAGGAGTACCAAAAGAACGGAACTGTTCTACGAAACAGGAGATATCTTTTTAAAGCACCGCTCTCCCGAAACGCCTGTGGGGATAGTCAAAGACGCCTACAGGGATTCCCAAACCATCCGGACCGTTGCGCTTTCGGAACTGAAGGAGCAGGAGTGGGTGGATATGCGGACAACCCTGGTTATAGGGAATTCCCAGACCGGAATTTCCGGGGGGCGGATGGTGACCCCCCGGGGGTACAGGATCGGTTAAATAGAAATCTTACCGCAATTCAACAATTGAAGCCGGGGGAACCGGGAGCGTTTCAATTGTATTCCGGATTTTCCCCGATGCTACTTCCCTGCCGCAGCAGTCTATAACTGCGTATTCCCGTGGGGCTGCCTTCTCGGGTGATTTTATAATAACTTCTTTCTCCCAGGCCGCATTGATCAGGTATACGGACCTGTCCTTATCCGGTTCTGCCACAATCCTGTTGTAACAGACGATAATCTGTTCATTCCCCTCTCTGAAGGTTACCTGATCATAGAGCCCCGAGGGACAGCTCGGTTCGATGGATCCATCTATCAGGGTTTTTCTGTGGGAATTGTAAAAACTCAGCCAGTGACGAACCATCTCCCTGTGTTCATCGGAAAGGGGCGCCAGCAGAACGGATACCTGGGGAACTGAAAAGAGAGTATGGGTAAACTGCATGGAGGCACTTTCTGCAGACTCTTCTCTGTTCCACATAAGAGGGTCCGCATGGGTGGCAGTTCTGCCGCAGAGAAGCCGGATATCCAGCAGGCTTACCCGGTTGGTCAGAGAACTGTTGGGGCAGTCGTTGGAACGGAACACATTTCCGTACTTCCGGCTGAGGGGGCCTATATAGGCCTGGCGGCATTCCAGGATAATCTCCGGTTTCCGGGCTTTCAGGCGGGCCGCCAGATCTGTCAGCAGGGTGTCAACCGCATCAGGGACGGCGGGTATATCCATTCCCGGACCGGGAGGGTTCTTTTCGGCGGAAGCGCGGGAAAAGCGGTCAATAAAATCCAGTTTGAATCCGTCCAGGTCCCACTCTTCCAGGGCTTTTTCATAGGTCCGGATAATATGCTCTCTCACTTCGGGAAAACGGGGATCCAGAACATGCCATTCCGGGTAGGGGGGATCGATTTCCAGTGTCCTGTTTTTCCATTTTTTGAATTCTTGTGTTCTTTCCCCTATATAGGGCAGGGCATACCAGAGCATGCAGGTCATATCCATATTATGTATTTTGTCCACCAGCTTCCTCATATCGGGAATCTTGGATGCTGCCGGTTTCCACTCACCGCAATAGGCATATGTTCTGCCAATGTCTTCGGTCTGCCATCCGTCATCAATTATAATCCCTCCGAATCCAAGCTCCTTTCCCCTTATGCACTCTTCAAGTATGATTTTTTCGTTAAGATCAAGGTGAAAGCTGTACCAGGTGGAGAGGAGGGGACGTTTTGCTTTGTCGGGAGTGATCAGCGGAGGATAGAGCCCTTCCCACCAGGATGCCGTTTCCTTCAGGCATTTGTGATAGGGGAGGGCTCTTTCATCCAGTCTGATTTTCAGAGCAAGGGTTTTTCTGCCGCTTCCGTCAGAAGGGATGCGGATAACGCATTTGAACCGGGCGGTTTCTTCATTGACCCCGCTGTCCAGATACAGGGTTCTCCGGGCATCATCCAGAGCCAGGGTCAGAGCATTCCTGCCATCGTAACGGTACAGGCTGATAACCGGCGCCCAGGAAACCGCCTGTGACCGGAAGCCTTTGATCCAGTCCGCACTAAATCCCTTATTGAACCCGAGGGAGGGATTCCATAGGGCATGGAACTCTTTCAAGGGAGTCCACAGGATCAGTTCAAGATCAGGAAGGGCTTCTTCCGATACCCATTTTATATTTATATACCGGATACCCTCTTCCGCTCCGGAATCCTTTGCAGCCTCCACGTGATATGTTTCAGAGTTTCCCGCTTCCATCTGTACCGATCCGAGTTCGATTGTACCGGCAATTTCCCTTTTCTCATTCATTTGCTTTTTATCCTTTATCATATTGGAATATCACTAATTCATCATAGTTTGGTTTTTTAAGGCTGTTATATACGATATAAGGGATAAAGCTTATGAAATACGCTCATTTGTATGTTATGATACTCTATGCAGTATGACTCTTTTTCAAAGAATACCCCGGCTCAGAACAGCCGCCTATTTCTCCGACGACCCGTAGAAGGGGGGCTGAGGGAATTCCCGCTTTCAATAGAGAAGGCAGGCTATGCGCGCTGGTACAAAGGAACCGCTTACCGGAGGAGCCGGGAGCACCGGGAGCTGACGGTGGAACTCGTTATACGGGGCAGCTGCCTGGTTACCCTCGATGATTGGAATTTTACGGTTTCCCGGGGGGGCGGGTACATTCTGCCTCCCGGGCGGCCCCATTCCTACACCACCGGTCCGGAGGGTATCCTTCATAAAAGGTTTCTTACGTTCTGCGCGACCGAACCGGGAATCCTTTCCTCTCTGATAGAAATGGCCGGGCCGATCTGCCCTGCAGATTTCACACTGTTAAGAAAGCTGTTTAAAGCTGTAACCGCGGAAATTTCCGGACAATCCGACGGGATTGTTTTAAGCTCTCTGGCATACAGGATTATTCTGGAGCTGCAGAGGGGCATAGCGGGGCATTATCCCCGTCCCGTTGAATCTGCTCTGAATTATTTTCATCACAACCTGAACCGGAATATAACTGCCGGGGAACTGGCAGCCCATACGGGTACCAGTATCTCTCATCTCAACCGGTTGTTCGCCGCTTCCCTGAACAGTTCCCCCCTGAGGATTTTCCATGATCTGAAGATGAAATGGGCCGCCGACCTGATTGAAAATACGGAGTTTTCCATTAAGGAGATCGCCTATAAGACAGGCTTCGATACACCGGCTTATTTCTCCTCCCGGTTTAAGGCCTGTTACGGAATCAGCCCGAGGCAGCTCCGCCGCCTGGAAAAAAAATCCGGTCTCCCTTCAGATCGACATAAAAATACCCCTAGAGACCATTCACTTGTCTCCAGGGAATTTCCACTGTGATTTTGAGATATTATTCCTGATCAGTCAATCATGGATTTCAGCCGCTCCCGGGTCCGCCAGTGATGATCCATCATCCTCTGCTGGGCCAGCTCGGGGTTTTTCTGGCGGATAGCCTCTATAATGGCTCTGTGTTCCGGAAGAGTTTCTTCCGGGTTTCTGATCAGTCCCTTCTGATAACACCGCAGGATAAATTCGAAATTCCGGATAAAGTCCAGGATGATTCTGTTGTCGGACTGCTTCAGAATGGCGGCATGAAACTCCTGGTCTTTTTTCTGATAGGTCTTATACTGCTTTTCCGTAATCGGCTCGGTAAACCCGTCAAAGAGGGAGAGAATCTTTTCCCATTGGGCATCATCCAGTTTTTCCATACAGATATGGATAGCCGTCCCTTCCAGCCCGGCCCGGACGGCAAACAGTTCCATAAGATCCTTATTGGTAAATACACGGACGAACAGTTCCCGTTTTTCCTTCTGTTCAATAATCCCCTCCTGAACAAGTCGCGAAAGGGCTTCGCTTACAGGGGTCATACTGACTCCAAGCAGATCAGCCAGCTCTTTTTTCTGTATCCTCTGGCCTGCCTGAAGATCATTGTTCAGAAGCATTTTGACAATCTGGTCGTACACTAGATCTCCCAAAGCAGCTTTGGCGATACGGCTCATCTTTCATACTCCCTGATTCTGTTCTGTCCGGTACGGATATGGAGTTCCATCGTCCGTTCAGCCTGATCGGGGTTGCCTTCTGCAATGGCTTTTGCTATTTTCAGATGATCTTTCAGGCTGGCATTAAAATTGATACCCGATTCATCCTGGTTGCTCAGGCTGATTATATTGTAGGAAGATATCATCATTTTCAGCATTGTATTACGGCTCATGGACATGATCTTTTCATGAAAATCAAAATCATGGCTGTTGAAGAGGGTAAAACCGTCCTCTCCGTTAAAATCCGGTGCATTTTCCACCAGTTCAAGGAGTCCCTTTTTCTCGGAAGCGGATCCATTTTCTGCCGCGCGTCTTGCTCCCAGAGGCTCCAGTCTCTGACGTATATCAAAAAGATTGAGTTTATCTTCCATGCTGAGCTCTTTTATATAGAATCCCCGTCTGGGTCTGCTTTCAACAAGACTCTCTTTTTCCAGTTTGGAAAAAGCAGCCAGTAGAGGCGTTCTGGATACACCCAGATTTTTCGCCATTTCTTCCTGGATCAGTTTCTGCCCCGGGATAAGCTCCCTTTTAAGGATCATCTCTTTGATGCTGGAGTATACTTTTTCCACTAAATCCGTTGTTTCGATTTTGTAAGAGGTCATAGTTCCTATATTATGCACAGTTTCCAGTAAAAAGGTCAACGTTTTTTTGTATTCAAAATAATTAACACAAAATTGAAATATCGGTTGACAGCTCAAAATTAGTGTGTATAAAATAATGTATACAAAATATATCAAGGAGTATGAGTTGATCGGTGTATCCCCGGCATTTTACCTGTCAAAGTATGGAACCCATTTCAAGCTGTCTCATCTGCTTGAAAGTATGACCCTTATTAAAGAGCAGGGTTTTGAAAATCTGCAGCTGGAAATCTTTCATCCGGAACAGCTGGAAGAGTGGACCGATGAAAGCTGCCGTAAGCTGAAAGAACACTCCAGGGAAAGCGGGATTGGTTTCAGTCAGTTCTGCGCGCATTTCCTTCTCGCTTCTTTTAATTCCCCAGAGTCTCTTCGTACTGACTGGGGATATAAAGAAGCTGATTTTCTGGGAGAAAGACTTGCTGAGTTCGGTCTGACAAAAACCGTAACCATTCCTGTAGCGGCATTTTCCGGGAATCCAGGGGATTCTGAAATGCAGGATCTGTTTCATAAAAAAATAGAGGTTTACCGGGATATCTTTACAATGAGGGACATCTCGCTGGCCCTTGAACCTCAACCGGGAAGCCTTTGCGCCGATCTTTCCTTTCTGGAACGGCATTCCGGTGTAGGGTTGAATCTGGATCCCGGTCACCTGCTCTGCAGCGGTATCGATCCGTTCTCTCTGGATTGTTCTGTTCTTTCCAGAGTCATCTCGACGCATCTGTGTGAAAATGACGGGAAGGAAAATCTTTCCTCAGCTCCGGGTACTCATGATTATCCCTGGGAAAAGCTGATGGGAAATCTTCAATCCTGCGGGTATCCGGGGTCTTATGACCTGGAAATTATCTGTCCTTCCGAAAGTGTCGGGGAGATTTACGGGGAAGCAAAATTTTTTTTAAAACAATATTGTATGCAAAATAAATGATTTTAAAGCTGTTGGCTGCTGACAGGCAGTCAGGGTTTAAGGAGAAAGTGAAAAATGAGCAGTAAACTGAGATACGGAGTCATTACAGGCTGGCTGAGCCAGAGCCAGGACCGTTTCAGAAAATACAATGCCCCTCTGACCCTTGAAGAGAAGTTTCAGATGATGAATTCTCTTGAAAATGTAGACGGTGTCGAGCTGGTTTATCCCTATGAAGTGAATGAGCCTTCCAAGGTTAAAGAGCTTCTGAAAAAGTACGATCTGAAAATGGCTGCGGTAAACGTCAACATCAAGTCTGAAGATGATTTCATTCACGGCAGCATCTCCCATCCCGATCCTGCGATAAGGGAAAAAGCGGTACGCTTTATAAAGGAAGCCAAGGACTTCGCCGAAGCCGTGGGCTCCGACAAGGTCCAGTGCTGTCCTCTGGGAGACGGATACGAGTACAGCTTCCAGACCGACTATCTGGAGAGCTGGAAAAGAATCGTGCAGTGCATCAGTGAGGCTGGTGCCTACAAGCCGGAGATCCCTCTCTTCCTGGAATACAAGCCCAACGAAGTCAGGGGCAACTGCTTTCTGGAAAGCTGCGCCAAAACCCTGAGTCTTCTGTACGAAATCGGCAACAGAAGCATAGGCGTGACCCTGGATTTCGGACACTCAAAATACGGAGGGGAAACCCCCGCCGAAGCTCTGTGTCTCGTTGAGAACAGTCCGTTCCCCTACTACATCCACATTAACGACAACGACGGACGATGGGACTGGGACTATATGTGCGGAACCAGCAACTTTCAGCTCTATGTTGAATTTATCTATTATCTTAAGCGTTTCGGCTACAGCGACTACCTGACCTCCGATACCTCTCCCACCAGAGTGGACATAAAGGAGTGTTTCGAGGCCAACGCCCGCTGGACCGATAAAATATGGCAGATTCTGGACTCCCTGGACGAAGAAGAGCTGAAAAGGCTTCTCAACCAGACGGATTTCACCAGAAACTGGAAGTTCCTGGAAAATGAGGTGTTTTTCAGAAACTAGGGAGAGGGTATCCGGATTGGCATGACCGGAATCCTGAAAATATGGATTACGCAGATTCGTATGGGTCTGTTAAAATATGAAAGGAGTTTTATATGAAGAAACTGTTTGTACTTGTTTTATGTCTGACTGCACTTTCCGGGATGGTATTTGCGGAAGGTCAGGGTGAATATCCCGAAAGAGATATTACAAATGTCCTCGTATGGGGCGCCGGCGGCGGTACTGATACCTGTAACCGTGTGGTTATGGCCGAAATGGCAAAAGAGCTTGGTGTAAATATCAATGTTGTAAATAAGCCCGGTGGAGTGGCCGGTTCCGTAGGTATGAGCGATGCTTTCGCCAAAGAGTCTGACGGATACACTATCTGCGGTCTTTCCGAGTCCTGTGTTACTTCTGCTGTAATGGGCGGATTCCCCGAAAGAATGAACGTATGGGATTTCTTTATCATCGGCGGTTCTCCCGATATCGTTTCTGTAACACCCGATGCTCCCTATAATACAATCAAAGACCTGGTTGAAGCTGCCAAGGCAGCTCCCGGTACCATCCGGGCCGGAGCCGGAGGAGCCGGTTCTATCCATCATCTGAACCTTCTGGCTCTTATGAACGGAACAGGCGCTGAATTCAACTTCATTCCCTATGACGGTTCCGCTCCCTCTCAGACTGCCGCCATGACCGGGGAAATCACAGTTGTTGTAACTTCTGCTGCAGAGCAGGCTCAGCTGATCCGCGGCGGAAAGCTGAAACCCCTGGGAATGCTCGTACCCGATGCGTTTGACCTCAGCGGAACTGAAGTTCCCTCTGCTTTTTCTGCCTACCCCGAGCTGAGCCAATACCTTCCCATCTCTCAGGCTATCGGCTTCGCCATCAAAAAAGATGCAGACGAAGCTATCAAGGAAAAACTGAGAAATGCCTTCACCGTATCGATGAGCTCCAAAGCTGTAACTGACTTCGGTAGGGAAAATTTCTACATCCTGTCCGGTGCCTACGGCGACAAAGCCAACAAGGTATTCGACAGCCTGGAAGCCAACTTTGCCTGGACCCTTCAGGATCTGGGGGCTGCCAAGGTTGATCCCGCTTCTCTGGGAATCCCCAAACTGTAAGACAGCTTCCGATAATCGAGGGGGGGGGGCTTTCCGCTCCCTCACTCTTTCCTCTCCCAGCCGGGAGAGGGGCTAAGATTGTCAATTTTAAAAAGGAAATGTGATAATGGAAGAAAACAAGCTTCGTCAATATGACTTTGTTACAAGCATCGGTCTGTTACTGTTCGGGCTGTGGGAGCTGACGGAAGCTTTCAAAATGCCAATGAAAGACTCCTATGGCGGTGTACAGAGCGTCTGGTATGTATCCCCGGCTCTAATGCCTCTTTTTATCGGAGGCGGAATCATTCTGCTGGGTATTACTTTGCTGATTCACTCAATTCGAACCGGAGGCGCAGCCTCTTTTATTACTGCTGTTAAAGGATCCTCTCATTTAAAACTGACTGAAGAAACAAGACGGATCTTTTCGGTTGTTCTTGGACTGGCAACGTTAATTTATCTTTATATCCCCCATGTCGATTTTTATTTAAGTCTTGCTCTGTTTCTGCTCTTTGTCTGCTCTGCATTCTATGCGGACAATGAAGCATTCAGAATGAAATTCACAAGGCACTTCCTTGCAGGAAGCCTTATATTTACACTCCTGGTTACTACAGGGCTGGATGACCTTCTCAAGGGTATTCTGAAATATAACGTGGATATTCTGGCTCTGCTGTTTATTATTTATCTGAATAGGACAGCCCGGTTTATTGGGAAGAAACTGGAAATCCCTGCAAAGGTGTTCCGGACCGTAACATGGGTTTCTCTTATGGTTCCCCTGATTCTGTGTCCTGTTTTCCGTTACTTTCTGCTTGTTCCCCTTCCTGTGGAGGGAGGAATCATTAAACTGATGAACCTGGTCTATTACGCCATTCGATAAACGGAGGAAATTATGGGTTTTCTGGAACCTTTACAGATATTCTTTACCAACATGGGAGCCATGCTGCTGAGTCCGGTTACCATGCTGATCCTCTTCGGATCTGTTATTATGGGTATTATTTTCGGTGCCACGCCAGGCCTGACAGCTACCCTTGGTGTTGCCCTTCTGACAACACTGACCTACGGAATGGATCATTCAATGGCTATGGTGGCCTTGATGGGAATCTATGTAGGCGGTGTTTACGGCGGCAGCTACACAGCTATCCTTGTCAATATTCCCGGTACGGCTGCTTCCGCCGCAACGGCTCTGGACGGTTATCCCCTGGCTAAAAAAGGTCAGGCCGGGAGAGCTCTGGGACTGACAACAACGGCATCGGCTATCGGGACATTCATCGGGATGATGTTTGTTGTACTTCTTTCGCCGGTAATATCCGCCCTGGCCCTTGAGTTTACTTCTTTCGAATTCTTTCTGCTGGCCCTGTTCGGAATTATCATCAGCGGTACCCTGACCAGTCATGACCTGGTATACAAAGGCTGGATAGCCGGATTTATAGGTCTCTTTATGGCTACTATCGGGCGTGATACCCTTCAGTTCTTTCCCCGTTATACAATGGGTATGAGCGAACTGGAAGG
This sequence comes from Oceanispirochaeta sp., assembly GCA_963663385.2. GTDB lineage: Bacteria > Spirochaetota > Spirochaetia > DSM-2461 > DSM-2461 > Oceanispirochaeta. The sequence continues at coordinate 217,648 of CAXXXD010000002.1, forward strand.
CGGACTGGATCTGGTTCCGGTCCTGATCGGTGCTTTCGGCATTCCCCAGATTATCCAGACCATCAGGGATAATCTCAAGATTGGAAAGACCCAGGCTTTCAGGAAAATACTGCCGGACTTCAAAACCATCGGAAGAAACGTTCCCTCAATCATCCGTTCGTCCCTGATCGGCGTGGGGATCGGTGCAGTTCCCGGTATCGGTGAAGACATTGCCGGCTGGGTTTCTTATGGTGCGGCTAAAAAAGCCAGTAGACATCCCGAAGAATTCGGTAACGGGTCTGTTGAGGCTGTTATCTCTACCGAAACGGCCAACAACTCCTGTATCGGCGGAGCTATGATTCCTCTGCTGAACCTGGGAATCCCCGGCAGTCCTCCCGCAGCCATGCTTCTCGGAGCCCTGATGCTGCACGGAATACAGCCCGGACCTATGCTGAGTATAGATCATCCGACCTTTATTCTGGATATTACAGCTATTCTGCTGCTGGCATCCGTGGCCATGTGGGTGTGCGGTATTCTTCTGGCCAAGCAGGTTGTCAAGGTGCTTCAGATTCCTACGGCTCTGTTTATGCCGGTTATCGCGGTACTGTGTATTATCGGTTCCTATGCTTTGGGTACCAGGGTCTTTAACCTCTATCTGATGCTGCCGATCGGTATTCTGGCCTATTTCCTGTCGGAGATGAAGTACCCTATTGCGCCGCTGATTATCGGTGTCATTCTGGGAGATATGTGTGATTCAAACCTGAGACGGGCTTTGATGGTATCAAAGGGAAGCTTTGCTCCTGTATTTACCAGACCCGTATCGCTGGTTCTCTTTCTGATTATTCTGCTTCTGATACTTGGACAGATTCCGGCTTTTCAGAGATTTCAGGCCAAAATGAAGGAACAGTTTTTATCACTGGTAAAAAAAAAGGTAATGTAGAAGCTTAGGGCTTTAAATTGCAGGATTTTCTGCCCTGATATACAGGGCGGATATGTAATAATAAACAATAGTAAACTAAAAGATTGCTAAAAACAAGGAAATCCTCTAAAAAAGGGGTGCTCAGGAGTAGCAAATGAACAAACAGGAAAAAGTGACCTACCTTAAAGGTAAGGCTCAGGAGCTGAGAAAAACAGCATTAACCATGATTCACGCAGCCCGGTCGGGACACCCGGGTGGTTCCCTCTCTGCGGCAGATTATATGGCAGCCCTCTATTTTGATGAGCTGAATATCAAAGCGGATGACCCCAGGTGGGCCGACCGTGACCGTTTCGTCCTTTCCAAAGGACATGTCTGCCCCATCCTTTACTCATCACTGGCCCTGCGGAACTTCTTCCCCTGGGATACCATCTATACCCTGCGTAAACAGGGTTCCATTCTTCAGGGACATCCCGATATGAAAGTCTGTCCCGGTGTGGATATTTCAACCGGATCTCTGGGGCAGGGACTGTCTACAGCCGTTGGTATGGCCATAGCCGGAAAACGGGACAAGAAAAACTACAGGGTTTTCTGTGTAGTTGGTGATGGTGAGTGTAACGAAGGTCAGATATGGGAAGCCACCATGACAGCCGTTAAGTATGAACTGGATAACCTGGTTATCTTTGTGGATAACAACAACCTGCAGAATGATAATACCTGTGATGTGGTTATGCCTACGGGAGACCTCCGGGGTAAATTCGAAGTATTCGGCTGTGAAGCCCACGGTATCAACGGACATGAAATGGAAGAGATTGTAGATGTTCTGGATACAGTCAGAGAGAGCAAAAACGGCAAACCCAAAGTAATCGTCGGCAAAACGGTGAAGGGCAAGGGTGTTTCCTTTATGGAAAATGTGGTTATGTGGCATGGGGTAGCTCCCAATGATGAACAGTTTGAACAGGCTGTGAAAGAAGTTGAGGGGGTAACAGTATAATGGAAGGCAGAGCAACAAGAGACGCTTACGGAGAAGAGATCCTTGCCCTGGGTAAGGAAAACTCCAATATCTATATAGTTGATGCGGATATCGGAAAGTCCTGCAAAACAGTACCTTTTTTTGAGCAGCTCCCTGATCAGCATGTGAATGTGGGAATCTCCGAACAGGATGCAGCCGGTGTGGGTGCCGGTCTGGCCACCTGCGGCAAGATCCCCTTTGTAACAACCTATGCCGTATTCGGTTCCATGAGAATGAGTGAGCAGATCCGTCAGGAAATCTGCTACCCCAAACTGAATGTCAAGATTGCCTGTTCCCACGGCGGATTTACCCCCGCCAATGATGGAGCCAGTCACCAATGTATCGAAGATATGGGAATTCTCCGGACCATCCCCAATATGACCGTAATTATGCCGGCTGATTATTATGCAGCTAAAAAACTGGTACGGGAAGCGGCTTATTTCGACGGTCCGGTATACCTCCGTTTCACCCGCGACCCGATTCCCTTCATCTACGATGAAAACGCCAAATTTGAAATTGGTAAGGCCTATCCCCTGAAAGAGGGGAAGGATGTGGCCATTATCGCCAACGGAGATATCATGTCCCGCGCCGTAAAAGCGGCGGAAGAGCTGGAAGCCCAGGGCGTATCCGTTCGTCTGCTGGATATGCACACCATTAAGCCCCTGGACAAGGAAGCCGTTGCCAAATGTATTGATGAGATTGGAAAAATCATCACCGTGGAAGATCACAATATTCTGAACGGCCTGGGAAGCGCCGTCTGTGAAATGGTTGCCGAAAAGGGAACCGGTATCGTTAAACGGATCGGAATCCAGGACAACTTCGGAGAGTCCGCCCCTTACGAGTTCCTGCTGGATAAAAACGGCATTACTGTAGATAATATTGTAGCTTCAGCAAAAGAGATGCTGAAATAAACGAGACAGATTTTCAACTGTCTCCGGGCCCCTCTTTTCCGGACCCCTCTCTGTCTCCCCTCAGGGGAGATGTAATTCAAATATATTCTTTTCCTTTGAAGGAGCAGAAAGTGGTACTGGATATGTGAATTCACACCCCTCTTGAGGAGGGGCCGGGGGAGGTCCGGGGGGCAGTGATATCTGGTTATATAAGGAATAAAAATGAAAATTGTTGTATTAGACGGTTACACCCTCAACCCCGGTGATCTGAACTGGGAGGGGATGAAAGCCCTTGGGGATTTTACCTGTTATGATCGGACTGAAAACAGTGAAATAGTGAACCGGATAGGTGATGCGGAAGCTGTTATCATTAATAAAACACCCCTGACGAAAGAGACTCTGGATGCCTGTCCCGGTATTAAATACATAGGCGTCCTGGCTACCGGGTACAATGTGGTGGATGTGGAAGCCGCTGCGGCAAAAGGAATTCCCGTGTGCAATATTCCCACCTATGGAACAACCGCTGTATCCCAGTTTGCCTTTGCCCTGCTGCTGAATATCTGTCATCACGTGCAGGAGCATTCCGATACGGTACATGCCGGAGACTGGACAAAATGTCAGGACTTCTGTTACTGGAACTTTCCCCTGACAGAACTGGCCGGCAAAACACTCGGCATTATCGGGTATGGACGGATCGGGCAGGCAACAGCCAAAATCGCCCGGGGATTCAGTATGAAGGTTCTGGCATACGATGAGTATCAGAACAAGGACCTGGAGAACGAGGATATGTCCTATGCTCCCCTGGATGATGTTCTGGCCAAGTCGGATATGATCTCCCTGCACTGTCCTCTCTTCCCTTCTACCGAAGGGATCATCAACAGGGACAATATTGCCAGGATGAAAGACGGGGTCATTATTATAAATACTTCCAGAGGTCCCCTGATTGTGGAACAGGATCTGGCGGATGCTCTGAACAGCGGAAAGGTGAGGGCTGCCGGTCTGGATGTTGTTTCAACCGAACCTATCAAGGCGGACAATGTGCTTCTGAAGGCAAAGAACTGTATTCTCACGCCCCATATTGCCTGGGCTCCCCAGGAGTCAAGGGCACGGTTAATGAGTATTGCCGTGGATAACCTGAAGGGTTTTCTGAATGGCAAAGTGATTAATCAGGTGAATTAAGCTTCCCTTTTCTCTATATAAATATTGATTTCGGACCGGAAGTGTATCTCCTCCGTTAGGCTTCCGGTCCTTTTTTATTATATATCTACTCCTATAAAATGCTTGATCAGTATCCCGATCAGAAAGGATAGTCCTGCTATTCCCAGGGAAATCCCGGCCATTTCAAAAAAGCGTTTTTTGAATTCGAATCCCCTGGCAACGGATATATAGAAGTTAAAGGCGAAAATAATGGCGATAGCCATCAGAAGGGTCACTCCCAGACAAACGAAGGGATTGCTGAAAAGGGCAAAGGGCAGTACCAGAAAAACCACGGTGAATACATAAGCTATCCCCGTATAGAGAGAGGATTTCCCCGCGTCTTCACCGCCCTCATGTTTGGTGGAGAGGTATTCGCTGGCTGCCATGGAGAAGGAGGCGCTGATTCCCGTAATCAAACCGGTCAGCCCGATCAGCTTGGTATCCTGAAAGGCAATGGTGTACCCCGCCAGAGCTCCGGTCAGTTCGACCAGAGCATCATTCAGCCCCAGAACAACGGACCCCACGTATTTCAGCCGCTCTTCGTCCAGCATATCGATCAGCTCCTGCTCATGCCGCTCTTCATCTTCGACAATTTCATCCAGATACTGAAGGGCCTCGTCATCTTCGCCGTAACAGCTTATGGCTTTGCTTTCCGCCCGTTCCAGCATCTTTATCCCGAAGGTCAGGCCGAAGATCCGGACAAAAAGGTAGTTGAGGAATATGATGAATCTCTGAGGTTTAACTTCTTTATTCGTTAAGCCTTTCAGGCGGAGAAAGTGCTTCAGTTCATCCCGGGAAATGTGCTCCAGGGTTTCTCTGTTGTGTCTGTCTTTTGTGATGCCGGCTACTTTTCTGTACAGGTGGTGAGCGTTAATCTCATCCTGCTGTTCCCGGATCATCTTTTTTCTTTGTGCTGCTGTCAGTTCCATAGAGGGGGTCCTTTTACTATTGTGTAGTTCGTCGATATCAGTCGTGTTTCTCTGTGGGGAACACGGCTTTGTGTTCCTTTATTTCAGGATCTCCTGAACCCGGCCGACCTGGCCGTCTGTCAGTCTGACTTTGATGCCATGGGGGTGAAAGGAGGAGTTGGTCAGGAGGTCCTGGACTACACCTTCCGTCAGTTTTCCGCTTCTCTGGTCCTTTTTAAGGACGATGGCCACTTTAAGGCCCGGTTTAATATCTGCTCTGTTCTGTCCGTTCATAGGGGTATTGTAACAAACAACGGCTTGATCTGCCCAGATGATAGAAGGGGATTCCTCCCTGTTCTGTTGATACTTCTTCCGCCTGCAGGTAATATAGTAAAAAATCTCACTATTCAGGCAAAGAAAAAACACAGCCCCGCAGGTAGTCCGGGCGGTCGTCTATTACGGCTCAGTAACCATCGCAAGATGTCCGTCTTTGTCTCCAGGAAAGGAATATCCGGAGGCAAATATGGAAGAAGTCATTTCTACAATCTACTACAATGGCCAGTTTTGGGTCGCCCTTATCGAAAAGATCGGGGATGACGGTTCTCTCAAAGTCGGGAAATATACATTCGGTCCCGAACCGACCAACACGGATCTGATCCACTTTTATCAGAATATTTATCCCTATCTCAGCTTTTATGAAACAGGGGAACGTTTTCGTATAAAGGAGAAGCGTTCCATTGATGAACAATCCCGCTGTACGAAGAAATCGCTTGTTCTCTACAGTGCCTGCCGCGGGGCAGACAGAGAACTCCGCAGGAAAGAAAGGGGTAAGGTCCGTCATCAGGAACAGGATGAGAAATACAGGAAAAAAGCTGCCCGGAAAAAGGAAAAGAAACGGGGCCATTAAAGGCCTGCTATTTGTATGAACAGGGCAGACAAGAATAAAAACTACCCTGTATCCGTGTCCTTTATTATGGAGTGAAACAGGAAAAGAGACTCGTTGGCATCCAGAAGAAGGTCTCCCAGATAGATGGAAAAGTCATGAAAGATCTTCTCTTCTTCGACTTCGTTATTATGGATATAATCGCAGTAGCGTTTTATGACATGAGGAACCAGAGCCGTGTTTATCGTGCTCCCGTCGAACAGGAGCAATGTCAGCTTTTCCCTGCTGTTTACATTCAGCGGCTTCAAAACGGAAACCAGGAAGGGGCCTTTGCCCTGAAGTTTTTTCTTAATTCCGCTGTGATCTGTTCCGGCAGACAGGTAACCCATGATCTGCTTTGCGTGATCATCATTATAGCCATTGATCACAAAGGGGAGTCTTTCTTCTTTGGCCAATAGGCTGTACCGGCTGCGGAAAAGGCGGGCGTCCTGTCCTACGGGGAGGGCGAAAAGGTTATACTGTTCTCTGCGGGGTGTGTTTTCCCCGGCCATGCCTTCGGCCTGGCAGAGGATTTCCCTGATAAATGCCTCTTCCAGGGGGTCGGTTGTTGACGTATCCCTTATCAGCAGATAGGTGTACAGTCCGAAGCCGGGGGATAGTCTGTTTTCCCCATTGAAAGGAGCCCACAGATCCCGTTCGGGCGGAAGGTAGGAGGTGGCGCATCCTGAAAGAACCATCAGGAGGCAGAGAATGCTATAACGAATCCGGATCTTCCTGCTCATCTTCATCTCCTTTGTCTTTCCTTTTCTGAAACGAAAGCCTGTTTTCCCTTTTTTTAAGAATCCTGTGTATAAGATAAGCGAATCCTGCTGAAATAAAGAAGAGAATATGGGCCACGTCTGCTGCCTTAATCCCGTAATAACCGGTACAGAGAATGAGCAGGGGAATAAAAATCAGGGCGGCGATGATTGTAACGCGCACGGGTAATTTCATAACCTGTTTTCCTGTAACATGAATGCTTATTTATAGTATAGCCCTGATCTTCTCCTGGATGAAGGAGTTTTTTTTCTTCAGTTCTATTCACAGGCCCAGTATCAATCTGGGAAAGTACAGCGTCCTTTCCCTTATTAACAGTATAAAGACTAAATACAGCGAACCTCCTGTTCAGGAGGGCTTTTCCGATGATATTCTTCTGCCGGAACTTATGCTGAGGGAGTCCTGCCTGTAACAGGCAGGACTGTTTGAATAAATCTGTAAAAGAATTTTTCAGGTGGATCTCTGCGTGATCTGACGGAAAAGATCGGGACGCTCGGTTGTTATGGAATCAATGCCCAGTTCACAGCACCTGCGGATATCCGCTTCTCCGTTGACTGTCCAGACCGCTACGGGGATATTGGCCGATCGTGCCATTTCGACCATCCGGGGCGTACAGAGCTCGTGATTGATATTCACTCCGGCAATATAAAGTTCCGATGACAGATCCAGCATGCTGCTGTAGTAGTCCATGGAAGATCCCCCGGGATCCTGGAGGTTTTTATCCTGAATGCTGAGCAGGGCATTGTACGAAGGGCTTCTTCTGTTAATGGCCCGGATCTGGGGCGGATCACAGCCGGAAAAAACGAATTCCCCATGAAAATCCCGGGGTTCCGCTTCCCTGAATATAGCTTCAAGCGCATCCGGGTCCTTCAGATCCAGGTTCATGGAGAGTTTTCTGCCGCGGCAGAAGTCCATGGCTTCCCCCAGTGTAAGAAGACCCGGTTTGATTTTCAGCAGTTCCTTCAGGCTTTTTTCAACGATCAGGTTCTGTTCCGTTTTTATTAATACAAACGGATCGTGATGCAGAACAGCTGCTCCGTCGGAAGTTACCCTGACGTCCACCTCGACAAAGTCGGGATGCACTTTAGCCGCGAGATTTAAATACTCCCGGCTGTTCGGCTCCGTACCGGCAGCTCCGCTGTGAAGAGTTAAGAAGGGAGTGCTTACAGCCATAAGCATTCTCTGTTCCCCCTTAATAATACTCGTCACAGCGGTCGCCCATTCCCCGGGCCTGGGGTTTGAGGCCTGCCATGGCAAGGTGTGAAACATCCGCTATATGGAGCGCTCTCGGCACAGCCCATTTATCCGATCGCTGATCGAAGTATATATCCGTCAGGGAACAGGGCCAGCAGTACAGTCCGGAGAATACCAGGGGCAGGGGAATTTCCAGAAGATGGGCGATGGTCATCAGAATGGAGCCGTTGTGACAGAATATGGCAATCCTGTCATCTGTTTTTTTATCCACCCTGTAACGGCCTCCCTCCCTGTGGTAGCCGAACTCACTCATCAGCTCATCAAAGAGTTTTCTGTATTCCAGCCAGTCCTTATAGAGGGGGCCCTTGTCAAAGGGGTGCCTGGTCTGCCAGTCATTATGACCGGGGAGGGTTTCGCCGCTGCGGATCTTCTCTCCGTAGGTGTCCCAGATGACATAGTCGAAGCCGTCCTGGTTAATCCGGATCTGCGCCGGTTCCATCAGCCAGGGTTTGATCTCCACGGGAATATCCAGAAGATCGGAAGAGTACTGCGCCGTCTGCAGGGTACGGGTCATATTGGATGAAAATATCCTGTTTACCCCGTAATTCTTTAAACGGGGCGCCAGAGCTTCTGCTTCCTGATGGCCGATCGCTGTCAGTTCATCCGGTTCGTAACTGGGATCGGCGTGTCTTATTAAATACAAATGCATAATTATCTTATTTCCTGAAAAGGGGTTGTTTAAGACCTCCCCCATCCCCTCCTCAGGAGGGGAGTGACCAAGTTGTCACATCTCCCCTGTGGGGAGAATGAGAGGGGTTTCGAATAGGGCCTACTGTTCTTTCAGCCAGGCGTCAACTTCTTCCTGGGCTTCTTTCATGGCCTGTGCGGGAGTCGCTTCTCCCAGCATGGCTTTTTCTACCTGACGGCCGATAATGGTCCTAGGCTGACTGGCTCTGTAGGGATAGCGGGGAACCCAGAGAGTGCCCATTGTTTCGATTACTGTAGATACCTGAGGCAGGACGTTAATTGAATCCCACTGCAGGGCTTCTCTGGTCGTAGGCAGTGAGCGGTACTGGTCCCAGAAGTATTTCTGGTAGGTCTCGGAAGCGGTAAACTTCAGCCATTCCCAGGCGATGTCTTTCACTTCTGAATTGGCGCCTATACATACGGGGCTTCCGGCAAACATGTTCCCCATTCCATACTCTTCGTTTTTGAAAAGGTAGGATATCCCGATTCTGTCACCCCATCCAAGAGCTTCGATCTTTTTAAGGTTGCCGGGATGGTCCTGGATATTGATAGCGATGTCATTATCAGGTGTGTACATCTTTTCATCACCCTGACGGGACAGGTTTCCAGGAGGGCAGTAGGCCTGGATATCTTTCATCCACTGTACAGCTTCGATCATTTCGGGGACATCAAAGTTAACGGTCATTTCGGTCCATTTGAATCCGGTTCCCCAGATATTTCCCAGACCTTCTGAAATATTCATGGCAGAGTCGGCTGCATAACCACCACCGGTAAACCTCAGTCCATAGTTCATCTCACCGGTTTTGGGGTTTTTGCCGGTCATGGCTTTACCCTTGGTCATCAGTTCATCCAGAGTGGGATGGAGGGAGAGGTACTCTACGCCCCAGTCATCAAACAGTTTCTTGTCGTATGAGATAAACCGGGTGTCTCCGATAAAGGGGAGGCCGTAAATCTGGAGTTCCGTGTCTTCTGATCCCAGAGCCATCCAGCCTTCCACCTGGTTATCTATATATATCCCCAGGTCAAAATTATCTTTTTCAATATAGGGCGCCAGGGGTTCCATCAGGTCCTGGGCGGCCAGTGTGGCAATGCCGGGCACCTGAAAAACATCCGCTTCGTTGGCCTGGGCCATTACGATGGTTTTCTGGGTGTAGCTGTCCCAGCCCATCAGGATGAATTCCACATCTACACCGGGGTGCATCTGTTCAAAGGCTTCTTCCAGGTAGTGAACTCCCACTACTTTCTGACCGGAAACGGGATTGGTCGTATCATCCTCTTTGAAATCTCCAATCAGCTGAACCCTCAGTTTCCCGGACAGTCCGGAATCGGATACCGCTGCAGGGGTGCTGTCCTGTTGACCGTTTGCGAATGCCATTCCTCCGATCAGCGCCATCAGGGACACTGCGGAAAGAACTTTTTTTCCTAATTTCATATTTTCCTCCAAATTATTTATTCACCCTTGATGCCGCTCAGGGCGACACTCTGGATGATATATTTCTGTAAAAACAAAAAGATAACGATTACGGGCAGGATGCTCATGGCGGAAAGGGCCATGGAGAGTCCTGCATAGGTTGTCCCGTCTTCCATGGAGAACTTGGACAGGTAGATGGGGATGGTCTGGAGCTTCTGGCTGGTCAGTATTACCAGGGGCCAGAGAAAATCGTTCCAGCTGCTCATAAATACCAGGATGATTAATGTGGCGATCATGGGACCGGAGAGGGGCAGGAATACCCTGAAGAAAATGGAGAACTCCCCGGCGCCGTCTATCCAGGCTGCTTCCCTCAGGCTGTGAGGAAGAGCGTCCATATACTGCTTGGTAAGAAGAATTGCGAATCCCATCATGGGCACTGTCAGGATAAGGGGCCAGTAGCTGTTTACCATCCCCCAGCTGCGAAACATCATATACATGGGAATAAGGCGGGATTCCATGGGTATCATCATGGTTGCCAGTACAGCCATAAAGAGAAACTTGCGCCCCGGGAACCGGCCTTTGGAGAAAGCGTATCCTCCCAGAAGCGCGCAGATCAGAGTCCCCGCCACTGTTCCGGTTCCAACCAGGAAGGAGTTCCAGTAGGCCATAAAGAGGGTACCGTTCTCCACGACTATTCTATAGTTGAACAGGGAGGGCTCCTCCGGGATCAGCCTGGGGGGGAAAGGAGGCTGGATATTCGCAAAGCGCTCCAGGCTTACGCTTACCATCCAGATGAAGGGCGAAAGCATAATGATTCCCAGTATGAGAAGACATAGAAAGGGTATGAAGTCGGATATATTCTTTTTTATATTCATTATCGTATTCCTAGATATCCATTTTTGAGATTTTCATATTGATCCTGGTAAAAATCAGGATAATGAAAAACAGTACATAAGCCGCTGCGGAGGAGTAGCCGAATTCGGTTCCATGAAACCCCCTGTCGTAGATAAATCCCGAGAGGGTCATCAGGGCTCCGGCGGGTGTCCCTGTTCCCCGGCCCAGGATATAGGGTTCCGTAAAGACCTTCAGCGCACTGATCCAGCCCATTATCAGGAGAAAAGCGAAACAGCTTGCCATCCGGGGGATGGTTATATAAAAGAGACTCTGCAGTTTATTGGCTCCGTCAATATTAGCCGCTTCGTACAGTTCGGGTGGAATCGTCTGCAGGTTGGCCATGCTGATGATGATGACAAAACCAAGCCAGTGCCAGGCTGTCAGTAGAATGGTTCCCCAACGGGCGGGAGTCGGTTCCGCCAGCCACAACTGGGGCGGTATGCCGAAGAATCCTAAAAAAGTATTCAGCAGCCCCTCTCCCGGATGGAGAATAAAGAGAAAGATCATTCCCGCAGCTACAACCGATGTAATGTAGGGTATAAAAAAGACTACCTTGAACAGGTTCTGGCCGTATCTCTGGTTGTTGATCATGTAGGCAACAAGGAATCCGACGGGAATGGCAATCAGGAGTTTGAAAACGCCGATATAAAATGTTGTATATAAGGCCCGCCAAAAGCTGTAGGACGTAAAAATCCTTATATAATTCCGCAGTCCAACCCAGCTTTCTATGGTGCCGTTGGATTTGTAAAAACTCAGTCTTAAAGAGTCCAGAATTGGGTAGGTCATAAAAAGGACCAGGACCAGCAGAGTCGGCAAAAGGAATATATACCAGATGCCGTACTCTTTTAATTTGCTTTGCTGCATATCAAAAAAATCCCCTATTGAATAAAGTGGTATGTCAAAAAGTGTTTAATGGGTATATCATATCCGTGATAAAACAACAATACATCGGATATAATGGTTTGTCAAATTAATATTGTATTAATCTGGTATGTTTTTATTGACAATATTATATGCCTAAATTAAGATATGGTATGCCAAATAAAAAGGAAGGCTGATGGAACCCCAATCAAAGTATGAGCAGGTAAAAAGAACTATTCTGGATGAGATAGAAAGCGGGAACTGGAAGGAAGGAGAGAAAATCCCTCCCCAGAGAACACTGGAGGATTCTCATCAGGTCAGCCGGATAACCGTAAAAAAAGCCATCGTTGATCTTATCAGCGAGGGGGTTCTGGAGCACCAGAAAGGAAAGAAAGGGCTTTTTGTAAAAAAGAAGCAGCAGGTCCGTACGGGAAATCGGACTATTGCCGTCTCCCTGGATGATATAACCAGTTACTATGACTCCAACCTGTTAAAGGGGATTGAAGACAGCCTGTGGAAGCAGAGCTACCATACCATTGTCTGCAATGCCAACCGGAATATGGATAAGGTTGAAGATTATTTCAACTCTTTTGATTTTTCAAAAGTAGATGGAATTATATACCTTCCAGTTGTTACACCGGATTTTGAGGAACGGAACAGAATAATCCTTCAACTGTTCCGGAAACATAACAAACCGTTCGTTCTGATCGATCAGTATATTCCGGGTGTGTCCGCCAATCTTGTATCAACGGATCATCGGAATTCAGCCAAGCAGCTGATCAAGGCACTTATTGACCGGGGGCACAGGGATATTCTGATTGGCAAAGGACTGGACTGTTTCTCTGTCAGTGAGCGTGTCCTGGGAGTAAAAGACGCGTTTGCTGAAGCCGGATTATCCGTTTCCGGTAGCAAAGTACTGGAAATAAATGACAACCTCCTAACTCCGAGGGCTGATCCCAATCCGGATGAAATGCACAAAATTGAAGAGATGATCAGGGGGGCGGGAGAATTTACCGCCTTTTACGCAATCAATAACAGGATTATGAAGGCTGTTGTTCAGGTTCTGATAAAGCTGGGATACGATATGAGTAAAATCCAGCTGGTTCTTCATAACGAAGTAAATAAGCCTGTTCATCCCTATACAGATAATATCCCCCATACTGATCCCCATCTGCATGATCTCGGTTATGAAGCGGGGAGCCTTTTATTAAAGGTTATGGATTCGGATAGCTATAATTCATTTCAGCTGTTTCTGAATAGTACCATCATTCTGGATGGCCTTAAATAAGATAACAAAGGAAAAAAAATGACAAAGAATACCTACATTAAAAACGGATTTGTATCGGAAAATACATTTCGCACCGCGAATGAGATACCCGCAGAGATCCCTGAGTTTAAAAAATCAAAAAACGATCTGCCCCAGCCTTACTGGAAAGGGCATGATAAAGAGATCGGCATGTACTGGAAGTCCTGGGAAATCGGCTTCAGCCATCTGAAAAAACCGACGCCTCAGAATGGATTCCTCAGCAGCTACCTCGATACGGCTTATAACGGGAATATATTTATGTGGGATTCGGTTTTCATCTCCCATTACTGCCGTTACGGGATCCGTGTTTTCCCTTTTCAGCAAACTCTGGACAACTTCTACAGAAAACAGCATCTGGACGGTTTTATCTGCCGTGAAATCTATGGGGAGAGCGGTGAAGATGCTTTTCAGCGTCATGATCCGGCCAGTACAGGCCCCAATGTCTTTGCCTGGAGTGAAATGGAATACTATAAGGCTTTCGGAGACAAAGAACGGCTTAACAGTGTTTTTCCCGTTCTCTGCGGTTTTCATGAGTGGCTGAAGGAAAACCGGACATGGAAGGACGGCAGCTACTGGACAAGCGGATGGGGGAGCGGTATGGATACCGTCCCGCGCCTGCCCGAAGGACGGCATGTCAATTTCAGTCACGGTCATATGTCATGGATCGATGCCTGTCTTCAGCAGTATATGGATGCTCAAATTCTTATCCAGATGGGGTTTGAGCTGGAGCGCTGGCAGGAAATCGAGGGAATCGAAGAGGAGATTCAGACTCTGGGAGACTTTATCCGGCAAAACATGTGGGACAATGATGAGGGATTCCTCTTTGATCTGTTAGCCGACGGTTCCAGGGTCGACTGCAAGCATATCGGCGCTTTCTGGGCGCTGCATTCCGATGTGCTGGGAGAGAAGGAAAAAGCCGCAATGATCAGGAATCTGCAGAAAGGCGGAACTTTTGATCATAAATATATCATCCCCTCTCTGGATCCGGATCATCCCCGGTTCCGTTCAAACGGCCGCTACTGGCAGGGCGGAGTATGGGCTCCCACCAACTACATGATTTTCTCGGGCCTGCAGAAATCGGGAGAGGCCGAGCTGGCGCACAAACTGGGGAAAAGGCATCTGGAGCATGTTCTCGGAGTCTTTCAGAAGACCGGAACATTCTGGGAATACTACTCTCCCGATGAGGTTGAACCGGGATTCCTGGCCCGGCCGGATTTTGTAGGCTGGACAGGTCTTGTTCCGATCTCTGTTCTCTTTGAGCAGGTTATGGGAATCCGTCCGGATTACAGCAGGAAGGAAATCCACTGGGACCTGTTCCTGACGGAAGAGCATGGTATCGACAAGTATCCCTTCGGACCGGCCCATACCCTCAACCTCAGGGCTGCCGGCCGTTCCAAAGCAGCGGATGCTCCTGTGATCAGCGTGGAATGTCAGGAGGAGATTACCCTGATCCTCCGCTGGAACGGAAAAGAGGAACGGCATACTCTTAAAAAGGGAAAGCATACAATCAATCCCGGGGGCTGATAAGAATACGGAGAAAGTACTCTGTACGGCTGGATGATCTGGTTATCGGGATGATCATCCAGCCTTTAGTTATTTTTTATATCCCCGGTTCAGACCTTCACCCCGTTAAATTCCTGAACAGCCTTAAACAGGGCTGCTATATTTACAACAGGATGCCTGAAAAAGAATCTTCTACCGGTATATATTTGATTATTTATACACAGGGATCTTAATTTGAATCTGAAATAATTCGGTGTTTTTTACGAGGTATATCTCTCCGGAAAAATACTCCTCTACCAGATACCGTGAAGATGTAAGGCCCATTCCATAGTGATCCTGCTTTGTTGAGTAACCTTCCGTAAATAGAACTTCGGAATCATTCGTATTCTTTCCCGAATCTTTTAATGTCAGAAGGCAGTGTTTATCTTCTTCCTTCAGTTCCAAAACCACTTTTTCCGGTAAAAAATCATCACCCAGGCTATCTTTTGCATTATCCACAAGGGAAATCAGTATTTGATTAAGCAGAAAGGAATTCCCATTAATACATGTTTTATTAGAAACCATATTATTCAAAGATATTTTTACTGGCAGAACCGAATGTATGTTATTTATATAATCGTTTACATTAAAAGGGGATATATCATAAACCGCAGGTTTATAATGAATGCTGTCAGTCAATATACATACGGATTTAACTAATTTCAGTATATCCTTCTCTATGGTTTTTATTGATTTCTGCAGTTCCGGATTCATTCTGATTTTTTGAATAATTTTCAGCTTATTCTCAATCGTCTGATCATCCCTGTAACCCCGATCTATTTTAAGTTTTTTTGATATAAGGAGTTCTTCAAACTTCTTAATAAAATCCAGATAGAGAATCACGACTTTTCTTACTAACTCAATATTATTAGTTATCTTCGCCAACTTATCAGAAATTGATTCCTTCATTGCTTTTGTGCATATATCATAGCAAAATAGCCTGTTTTGCATAAAATGCAATTCGGTAACATTATCATCGTCAGATACGGGTTCTGTTGTGCGACTTATACTGTTTTGTAAATTTTTTCTTATTCGTATAAGAACATCATCCTTTTCAAAAGGTTTTATAAGATAATCACTTGCTCCCAGACTCAATCCGCTTATTACGCTTTTTCTATCAGATTTGGCTGTAAGGAAAATAATGGGAATATCTTTGGTATCCTTATTAGATTTTAACTCTCTGCAAACTTCAAAACCATCCATCTCCGGCATCATAATATCCAGAAGTATTAAATCAGGTGGTTTCTGGGAAATGCTTTTCATGGCTTTGTAACCGTCTGTAGCAAAATTGAGGGTATAATCGTCTTTAAGGATATGCCCGAGAAGCTTCAGGTTATTTGGTGTATCATCAACTACCAGAATGTACTTTTTATCCATCCCATTTCCTTTTTAATATGGTTTAATGTTCATTATTTGTTTTCTTATAATATTAAAAAAACATTTTAAGAATAGCAAATAGAAAATTACTATTTGAATAGACTGGATTTTAAAAAATGAAAACCATTATACTTTTAATAAGGATTCTGCAGTAATTACTACTGGGGATATTAATACTGAATAGTTAATAGAGATGCTGATATGAAAATTGACTCGATAACAACATTGCCGTCACATATATTGAATTGCATTTATGAGAGTATACTGGTTGTTGATCAGAACAACAGGCTGAAATACTATAATCAGTCATTTGAGAATCTTCTCCTTCTGAGTTCTGATAATATATCAACAATCAAGGATCGGATACTTGGCGATATACTTCCTGCCAAAATGAGTGCAATTCCGGTAATGGCACAGCAATGCATAAGTCGTGTTGAGGTTGTGCAGGGCATACTGGAGATTCAGATCCCGCCCCTTATCCAGTATTATAAAGTAGTAGCTATTCCCAATTTAATAGAAAAAGATAGGGTGGAAGCTATTATAATTCTAAATAACACAACAGATTACGAACTAAAGAAGAAAGAGCTGCATCAGCAGTTGGATTTTCTTTCAAAACTGGAAAAACGAATGCCCCTTGGTGTTTTCATGTTCGATTATGAAGATGACGACCCTATTGTAACCCTCTGGAATCCCATGATGGTAGAATATTTCGGGGTACAGGAGAAAGATATACTGGGAAACAGTATCCAGTGCAGTTTCAATAAAGATACAGTTTCCCGGTTATCAGCCGCCATCGAGGCAATTAAATCTACCGGGTTATATTATGATTCGCCTTCTGAAGAAATTGAAACTCCCCAGGGTGTCAGATCTTTTCATATCGTAATCACTCCGATAAAGGATATGAAACTTACTTCAAACAGCTACCTGTGCATTATGGAAGATATAACCATAAGGATTCGTCAAGAGAAAGAACTTCAGTATATGCATGAAATGTTAAAAGAGGCTCTTAGTCAGATTTCCGAGCAATTGGAGCAGACTGATGCAGAATTTTCATCGATTCTCGAGTCTTCTATTAATGTATGCATCTTTTCACTGGACAGGGATTTAAACTACCGTTTTTTTAATCCCTATCATGAAAAGTACATGATGTCACAATTTGGAATTGCTGCAGAAAAAGGGGAAAAGGCAAAATGTGTCAAGAAGTCTTCCTCAGAAAAGGGACTGCCTATTCTCGAGTATATTGAACAGGCTCTGGGTGGAGAATCTCAGGCACTGCAAGTACATTTCCAGAATAAGGAGGGGCAGATCAACTATCTGAATACGGTTTTCTCTCCTTTGTATGATAATGGAATAATTACCGGTGTAACCGTATTGCTGTTTGATACGACAGCACAGAAACACACTGCTGAAAAAGCCGAGATCTTCCAGTTTGTCGCTGATCATGCAGAGTACGGTGTTATATTGGTAAACAAGGATTTTTCTGTTAACTATATTAATCCATTTGGGGAAACCCAGTTCGGGCTTCCATCCGATGAAATAATCGGCAATAAAGTGGACCTGTTATTTTCAGAAAGGCACAGAGAAAATATCCTGAAATCCCTGGATAAGACACTAAAGGGGACAGTTCAGAATGAATTGCAAGTTGATTTGACAGACCAGTCTGATGAAACCGTTAATATCATGTTGAATTTTGTTCCCTATGGTGATCTTGAACACCAGGCGGGAGGTATTGCTATTACCTGCCTGGATGTTTCAACCCTTGAACAGGCTAAAAATACATTGATTCAGGCAAAGGATAGGGCGGAAGAGGCATCCATTCAAAAAAGTACTTTTGTTGCCAATATGAGCCATGAGTTCAGAACACCCCTCAATGCCATCCTTGGATTTTCATCCCTGTTAAAAGGGGAAATCCATGACACGGTTCTAAAGAGCCACGTAGATAGTATCATATCCAGTGGTACGGTATTGAAAAAACTGGTAAACGAAGTGTTGGATTTTTCCAAAATCGAGGCTGGTAAAATGGAAATCCAGATCACAAAAGTTAATGTTTATGAGTTCTTTAAGGAAATATTCAGGATCTTTCAGCTTCAGTTTCATAATAAGAGTATTGACTTTGAAATCTTCAGTAAGGAGCCTGTTCCGGAGTTTCTGTATTTTGATCAGTTACGTTTACAACAGGTTTTGATTAATCTGATAAATAATGGATTAAAATTTACACAGTACGGTTGCGTGAAGGTTATTTTTAAGTACATTGATAACAAAAAGATACTGCTGCTTAATGTTGAAGACAGCGGTATCGGTATTGCCGGGGATGATCAGAGCCGTGTTTTCGAATCATTTGAACAGAGAGAAAAAGAGAACACCCGGGTTTATGAGGGAACCGGATTAGGCTTGACAATTACAGAAAAGCTTCTGTCTTTGATGAAAGGCTCCATAAGGTTGAAGAGTGACATAGGAGCAGGATGTTCTTTTGCGCTGAAAATCCCCATGGCTGTGGAAGAAAATACAGAATCCCTTTCGATTCATCTGCATGAGCCCCTTACTGTTAACAAAGTGATTTCCTGTTATGTGGAAAGACCTTTGATAACTCCGACTATGATGAAATTCGGTAAACGGAAAGGGATCCGTTTTCTTCCCTTTGATGGAATCCACGAGTTTCAGGCTGCAGAATATATGAAAATCCTTACCGGTAATTCAGAGATTTCGTTTGTAGATGAAAGCAAAGTAATAAGGATCTATAGAGAATACAGTAACGATTTCAAGCCTTCCGATTATGAGTTCTACTGCCTGTCGCAGGCTATGCCCGAGATAAAACGCCTTCACTTTATTTATAGTATTCTTATTTATGAGGATGGCCGTGTAAAAAAGAAACAAATCAATTTCAGTAATATTGATCAAACTGAGTTTGAGATGCTTAAAAAAGCCGTGGATTTAAAAATATTCAGTGATATTGAAGAATCCCTGCCTATTATTTATAAGTGTGAAGATGAAAACCATTATTACTCCGAACAAATTGAAGAGGCTATCTTAGTTTTCGACATCCCTAAACTGGAGAATATAATGAATAAGATGGCAACAATGTTTTAATACAGTATTTATTACTGCTTCGGGTATAATTACTGATACTGCTGTTCTGATACCAAGAAAGCAAGATTTGTCTTTGTTTCTCTCTACTGTCTGATGTTCCAGATATTCCCTTTATAGAAGACTGTTCTTTACTTGATCCGGGAGGACTCATTTGGAACAGGATGTTCCCCGTCTAATCTGATGAGGCAGAATCCGGGTATAGGATGTTAAATCTTTCTTATCTTTTTCATCGGATTCAATCAGTTCCAGCAGTGTCCGGGTTGCTTTTAATGTAATCTCTTCAATCGGCTGGTTTATGGTGGTAAGGGACGGGACCATATATTTTCCTATTTCTATGCCGTCATAGCCGATAATATCTATATCCTTACCGATTTTCAGACCCATGGAAGTAATTGTTTTATAACCACCTATTGCCATCTCATCATTTACATAAAAAAGAGCTGTCAATTCAGGGTGTTTCTGCAGAAGCTCTTTTGTAACTTTTTCTCCTGAGTCAAGGGAGAAAGATCCGGGCAGGAGGTAGTCCGGATTAAATGGTATTCCGGTATTTTTCAATGCATCCCTGTAGCCTGCAACCTGAGGGTCCTTACTGCTTTCTTTGAATGCATTACTGCAGATCATGCCTATTTTTCTATGATTCAGGGATGTAAGAAGGCTTACGCCATCGAATACAGCTTTCCGTGGGTTGATGTAATAAGCGGGCCATTTCAGTTCGGGAATATTGATGGCACACTGGACAACGGGGATTTTACTGGAATTAATATGATTATTAATATTCTCCGAATAGGATTCATGGCAGAGAATAATTCCGTCAACCTCTTTTTGTTGAAGGAGATTAAGATAGCTCAGCTCTGAATTATCATTGTCCTTTATACTGCAGACTATCAGTTTATATCCTTTTTCTTCCAGATGGGTTTCCAGAAGGTTGAACAGTCTCTGGTGAAATATGCCCGAGACCTGTGGCAATAACAGTCCTATCAGATTGGTTCTGCCCAGGACCATACTGCGTGCGGTATGATCCGGAACATAGTTCTCTCTGGCAATGGTTTCTCTCACTTTCCTTTCCAGTTCGGGACTTACAGCTTTTGTTCCGTTGAGAACCCTTGAAACAGTAGAGATTGAAACCCCGGACATTCGTGCGATATCTTTTATTCCCATGATCCTATTATTGGGGGAAAACTGGATTTAATCAATAGGAAAAGGTTTTCCCTTGACAGGAAAAGGTTTTCCTATGTATCCTTGGATTTAGATAACAGCTATAAGGAGACAAATATGAAGAAGTATCTATTCGCCGCATTATGCGTGTTGCTGATTCCTTTTTTTCTAACTGCAGGAGGAAGTCAGGAAGCAGCCGGAATAACAGAGGATGGTGTAACTCTGGTTATGTGGGACCAGTTCTACAGAGGTGAAGAGAATACCATCATGGAGAAAATCGTCAGGGAGTATGAACAGCAGAATGCGGGAGTTACAATCCAGAGGGACGCAAAAACACTGGATGATTTGAAACTGGTACTTCAGATGTCTGTTCAGGCCGGAACAGGGCCCGATATTATGCAATTGAATCAGGGAGAAGCCGATATGGGTGCTTTTGTAAAATCCGATCTGATTGCCAACCTGAATGAACAGGCCGTCAGCCTGGGATGGGAAGACAGACTTACCAAAGCCAATCTGAAATCCATGGGATATAAAGGTGATTATTACGGTGTTTCCGTTACTGGAGAGGTTGTAGGTTTCTTTTACAATAAAGCGCTCTTCCAGGAACTGGGCCTGACAATTCCTTCTACTCTTGAAGAGCTGGAAGTTCTTCTGGCAAAAGTAAAGGATGCCGGTTATACACCGATTAATTTTGGAAATCTGGACGGCTGGACAGGTATCCATGAATGGTCATCACTGCAGCATGTCATGACAACCAGAAGTGAGCTGGACGATATGATGAGTGGAAAATCCGGTGCTTTCTGGAGTGTCCCTGCCAATAAAGCTTCTGCCGATAAACTTGTTTCCTGGGTGGAAAAAGGTTACTTTACCAAGGACTTTTCAGCGATCGGGTATGATGATTCCGCTACAGTTTTCTATCAGGGTGATTCTGCTCTTATGCTGACAGGAAACTGGCTGCAGGGTGAAATAGATGCCAATGCTCCTTTTGATGCCGGATTCTTCCTTCTGCCGGCACCTGCCGCTTCTCAGGAAAATCTGAAGGCTGTAGGCGGACCCGGTATCCCCTTTGTTATTAACAAATCTACAAAGCATATGGATGAAGCTGTTGCCTTCCTGGATCTTCTGACTCAGGAAAAAACTGCTGTGAAATGGGCTGAAAGCGCTATGCTGCCCGCCCTTCCCATTTCAGAATCTTCCGTTCCAAATTCGGGAGAGCTTTTCAGGGATATTATGAAATGCTACAAGCAGGTAAATGAGAATAACGGAATCGGGTACTTTATTGACTGGATTACCCCTACTTTTTATGACACCAGCTCGGCATCCGTACAGGAACTGATGGCTCAGGATATCGACTCTGACACATTTGTTAAAAACCTGCAGACCGATTACAACGACTTTTATTAAGAAAAATAACATAAAATATAAGGGCTTGCCGTTATATCGGAATATGCCGGTAAGCCCGTTTCGGAGTTAATTATACAATGAAAAAAGTATTGGTCATTGGTCCGGTTTTCTGTGATCTGCTGCTGGACGGGTTCCGAGAAGTCCCCTCTCCGGGAGAGGAAGAGTATCTGGATCAGATTCAAATGTCTATTGGCGGTGTAGCCATAACTGCACAGGCTCTGACTCAACTGGGAATGCCGGCTGATCTGCTCTCATCCGTAGGTGATGATATCTTTGGCCGTCATATGCTGGAAGAACTGAACAGTAAAGGTGTCAGTACATCTCTGGTAGAGATCCGCAAGAGAGAACGGAGCAATCTCTCAATTATTTTTCCTCTGGGAAATGATCGCTCTTTTTTAACTCAACTGATGTCTGAAGACTGTGCATCCGAACAAATTTTGAAAGAAACGGGAGAACTTGATCTGACAGGATTCTCTCATATACATATTTCCTATTCTCTGATGAAGCATTCCCCGTACAGGGAATTGATCAGGAACGCATCCGATCTGGGAATTACAGTTTCTACAGATCTGGGATTTGATGAAGCAAAAACATGGGTTGATGAGGATTTCATAAACCTTGAGAAGGTCGATTATTTCTTCCCTAACGATAAGGAAGCTGCCATTCTCACGGGAACCAGTGATATGGAAGAGGCAATAAACCATCTTCGAAAGTGGGTGAAGGTCCCCATTATTACCAGAGGAGGGAAGGGGGCCGTTCTGCTTAATGAACAGAACCGGTTCTGCCGTATCCCCGCGCCGGATGTTCCGGTCTTCAATACCACGGGTGCAGGCGATTCTTTTGTAGCCGGGTTCCTGTACGGGATTGCCGGGGGGGGGTCTCTGGAAGAATCTGTTCTCAGAGGGACTATTTGCGGGTCCATGACTGCCGGGTCCAAATTTTCTCTGTCGCCGCATATTAATTCAGCAGAACTGCAAAAGTTTCTGAATAATGAAAAATCATATCAGGAAGGAAAAAAATGAAACTGTCTGTTATAGGGGGCGGAAGTGTCCGCACACCTTTATTAATAAAAAATTTACTGGAAAGAAATAACCCGGATCTGGAGACAATTGCTCTTTTCGATACTGATCCCGAAAAGATGCAGCTGATAAAGCCCATTCTGGATGAAATTTCAGAACATCTGAAGGTTAAAAAAAATATTCAGATTTGCACCAGTTTTGAAGAAATGGCGGAAAACACCGATTTTGTTTTCTCAAGCTTCAGACAGGGAGGTGATCAGGGGCGGATACTGGATGAATCCATTCCTGATGCTCTGGGAATGCTGGGGCAGGAAACTGTCGGCGCCGGCGGAGCCGCCATGGCATTAAGAACCCTTCCAGTTGCTCTCGATTATGCCGAGAAGCTTCACCGGATTGCTCCTGATGCATGGCTGATCAACTTTACCAATCCCTCCGGGATTCTGACAGAGGCCCTTCTGAATCATAGCTCTCATGATAAAATTGTTGGTATCTGCGATGCGCCGATCGTCATTAAAAATATGGCAGCTTCCTACCTGAACTGTCCTGTGGATGATATTGATTTCAGGACTTTCGGTCTGAATCATCTGGGGTGGGTTTATGATGTAACCCTGAAAGGTAAGCCAATACTGGGACAACTGATTGAAGAGGCGGAGAAGTTTGTTGAAACAGAGCCTTTATACAGAAATCTTCTGGACCATATTAAAGAAACCCGCCTGATTCCCAATGAATATCTGCTGTTTTATCTGCATAGCGAAGATGTCCGGAAAAAGTATGCCGGAGAATCTTATAAACGCAGTCAGTATATAGCGGACATAAATCAGGAGTTCTACAGGAGCCTCAAAAAAGGCAATGTCAAGGCCCTTGATGCCTACCAGGAATATCTGGAAAAACGGGAAGGATCCTATATGGCTGTGGAAACAGGGAATGCCCGTGAAAAGCAGCGCGTGGATATTTTTGCCAGAAAGAATAAATTCGGCTATGATGATGTAGCCATTTCTGTAATGGATGCCCTGAGAGGCAAAGGTGACACGGTTCTACCTGTAAACAGGAAGAATGACAGCTGTTCCTATCTGGAACGTTCGGATGTTCTCGAAGTGGATTCCCATCTGCATAAGGGCGGGTATTCAGAAGGGTTTGAAGTTCCCGAGCTTCCGGAAAGATGTGTGTCCCTGATTAAAAATGTAAAAGCTTATGAACGGAAACTGGTGGAGGGGTATATGAAAAAAGATCGGTCTCTCATCCTTGAAGCTTTCGGCTATAATCCGTTGATCAAGAGCGAAAAGGCGCAGGTTCTTCTGGATGAAATAATAGCCTCTCATAAACTGGAGGATTTTCCTAAATGAGCGGGAAGCACTACCGCAGTTTATTCGATAATCCTGTAAGGGGCTGGCTTTATCTGTTCCCGGGGCTTGCTGTGTACCTGTTATTTTTTATATTTCCGGTACTCCGTTCGCTCCTGTCCAGTTTTTTCAAATACGAGACTATGTTCTCCCGTACCTTTTCGGGGACGGAAAATTATCTTAAAGTGATGAAGGATACCCTGTTCTGGGGATCTCTTTCTCATAATGGGATACTGATTCTTTTCCTGATGGTCCTTCCCGGTATAATCGGATTGATCCTTGCCACTCTTTTCGAAGTCGGCAAACCCCGGTATGGGAAGGTCTTTGAAGTGGCCTATTTTGCCCCGCAGATCCTGTCGCTGGTTGTCGTGGGTGTTATATGGAAATGGATTTACAACCCTGTATTCGGACTGTTGAATAATGGCTTGAAGTCACTGGGACTTGATTCTCTGGCCCAACCCTGGCTTGGAAAAGCATCAACAGCCCTTACGGCAATCGGTTTGACCGGAACATGGGTCAATTATGGTTTTGCCATGATAATTTTCCTTGCAGGGTATAAAAAAATATCGGTATCCCTTTTTGAATCCGCTTCTCTTGATGGTGCCGGGTTCTGGCAGAAGTTTTACCATATTTCCATACCTTCACTTAAAAGGGAGATTGCGGTTGTTTTCACCTATCTGTATATTCAGTCCCTGAAAACATTTGATCTGAGCTATGTCATGACCAAAGGCGGACCCGGTAATTCCACTTCTGTTCTATCCTTATATGTTTTTAAAAATGCCTTTCAGTATAACCGCCTGGGATATGCAGCGACGCTGGCTATTTATCTTCTGATCTTTATAAGTGCCGGTTCATATATAATTGCCAAATTGACAGGGAGGGATGACAATGAGTAGGAAAATTGTGCGTAACTCTTTAATATACCTCCTTTTGATGAGTATATTATTCATTGCCTTAACACCTCTGTTTTTTACCTGGTTTACCGCTTTTAAATCCAAAACAGAGCTGATAAGCAATGTTTTCGGTCTTCCCCGGGACTGGCAGTGGAATAATATCAGCCGGGCATGGATTCAGGGACATTTTGGGACATACTATCAGAATTCCGTTCTGGTCGTGATTCCTGTGCTCTTCCTTTCCCTGATTCTGTCCATTATGAATTCCTATGCATTTGTATACTTCAGGATCCCCGGGAAAAAGCAAATTTTCCAGCTTTTTATTCTGGGACTGGCGGTTCCGATGGAAGTCGTTATGATCCAGCAGTACTTTCACATGCAGAACCTGGGGCTTCTGAATACGCGGGCAGGACTGATTATGGCCCAGGTTGCCATGTCCATCCCTTTCGGGACTTTCTTTATTACATCCAGTTTGAGAGGACTCCCATCAGCTGTTGTTGAGTCTGCCGAAGTGGACGGCGCCGATACATGGAAAATTCTCTGGCTGATAATTTCACCACTGCTTACTCCTGCTCTTGTGGCTGCGTCGATATTTTTCTTTATCTGGACCTGGAATGAGTTTCTGCTGGCTCTGGTTCTGATCAGCAAAGAGGAGCTGCGTACCCTTCCGCTGGGTATGGCCTACTTCCAGGGAAAGTATGTGGGAGACAGCCCACTGATGGCAATGGGAGCCACTCTGATGACTCTGCCGATAATTCTGTTTTATATAGGATTGCAGAAATATTTTATCTCGGGAATTGTCAGCGGTTCCGTTAAGGAATAAGTTTTCTAGGGAAAGAATTGCCTGTAATCATCGAGTATATGATTACAGGTCCCGGTAACCCGAGAACGCAGACAGCACTTCCTGCTGTTATAGGCCCAGTACCGCAGGGCCTGACGGTGTTTCTTTGGAGATCCCCGGATAAAATTAATATTTCCATGATTAAATTAATCACAGTGGGAAACAAGCCATAAAGAGTCTGTTAATATTATTAAAATCTTCATCCTTTTTGTAATTATTTGCCCCTCCCCAATACAGGAATTCTCCCTTTAATATGAATTATCAAATCTTAAAGGGAGTTTTAAATGAAAAAGTTATTATCAGTCCTGTTACTGTTAACCGTGATTTTTACGGGTTGTCAGAAATCGGATTCTGCATCTGCGGATGTCTCGTCAGCGGAAGCGGAATCTACTGCAGATCAGCTCTATATTGAAGTGTCCGCATTGGGCAACCTCGATTATTTCTACGACCACAAAATGGGAATGGAAATGGCTGGTAAAGAACTCGGCGTCCGTACGGAATATGTAGGACCCGCAGAATATGATATGAACGCCATGGTAGCGGCTTTTGAATCCGCGATCGCCAAAAAACCGAACGGGATAGTCGTTGTCGGTTTTGAACCGTCCCTGAATTCAATCGTTAATAAAGCAATTGCAGAAGGGATCCCTGTTGTCACAGTCGATGCTGATCTTCCGGATTCCGACCGGCTTGCCTTTGTAGGTACCGGGAACTTCGGTGCGGGAAAGCAGGGGGGAGAAAAACTGGCGGAAATGATCGGCGAGAAAGGGAAAGTAGCCATTATGCTGAAACCGGGTCAATCCAATCTTGAAGAGAGGGTTGCCGGATATAAAGCTGCTTTTGCCTCTTATCCCGGAATCGAACTTGTCCAGCTTGTTGATACCCAGAGTGATCCTGTTGTTGCTGCTCAGTCTGCTTCCGCCCTTCTTCAGAAATATCCCGATCTGGCGGGTATCGCCTGTGTCGAAGCGGCCGGAGGTTCCGGTGCGGCTACTGCCATTCGTGAAGCCGGTAAGGCGGGAGAGGTTAAAATCATCGCTATGGACAGGGGGAATGAGGTCCTTGAAGGTATTGAAGAGGGGGTTATTTCCGCTACGGTTGCCCAGCAGACAGCTTTAATGCCCTATTATGCCACACAGATTCTGTTCAATCTGAACAACAGCAAGGTCGCTATAACAACAGATAACAGTTCCGCCGGTGTTCTCGGTATCCCCGCGGCAGTTGATACAGGGACCGTTATTGTAGATAAGTCCAACTATAAATATTTTATGAGATAAATAAAACTGATCACTGCTGAAGCAGAGAATTGTGCAGTTCTTCCGCTGGATGCGGGAGAGCTGCTTAAAATATGGGAGAAATTATGTCTGACTGGATTTTGGAAGCACGGGGCATAGAGAAAAACTTTCCCGGTGTACGGGCTCTGGCCGGTGTGGACCTTCAGATCCGTGAAGGGGAGGTTCATGCCCTTGTGGGAGAAAACGGGGCGGGGAAATCCACTCTGATGCTGACATTAAGCGGAATATACAAGCCCGATGGCGGAGTGATCTATCTGGAGGGAGAGAAAGTCCATTTTTCCTCTCCCCATGATGCCAATCATAAAGGAATCAGTATTGTTTTTCAGGAATTGAGCCT
This sequence comes from Oceanispirochaeta sp., assembly GCA_963663385.2. Lineage (GTDB taxonomy): Bacteria > Spirochaetota > Spirochaetia > DSM-2461 > DSM-2461 > Oceanispirochaeta. Next base: position 244,949 of record CAXXXD010000002.1, read on the forward strand.
GATTCCCGGACTCAGTATTGCTGAAAATATCTTTGCCAACAGGCAGCCTGTCGGGCGTATGAATATGATCGACTGGGAGACTCTTTATCGTCAGACCACAGAGCTGCTGGCCCTGTTTGATCTGGAGGAACTGCATCCTTCGACCCTTGTCCGGGAGTTGTCGGTTGCAAACCAGCAGGTGATTGAGATTATAAAGGCCATTTCCTTTAATCCGAAGGTTCTGATTCTGGATGAACCAACTTCATCTCTCACAGAACATGAAGTAAAACAGTTATTTGCCAATATCAGGAAACTCAAGAAACAGGGGCTTTCCTTTATTTATATTTCACACCATCTCAGCGAGATATTCGAAATTTCCGACCGTGTCTCAATTCTGAGAGACGGCCAGTATGTCTGCAGTGCAGATGTAAAGGATATTGATGAGGACTTTCTGGTTACCAATATGGTCGGGCGGGCTATATCTAATATGTACGGTCAAAGAGAGGCCCACCAGATAATAGGAAATGATCTGCTTACTGTTGAGAACCTGTCTGTGAAGGGGAAATTTGAGAATGTGGGGTTTCATGTAAAAGCGGGAGAGATCGTGGGAATGGCCGGGCTGGTCGGTGCGGGAAGAACCGAACTGGCCCGGGCTGTATTCGGCGCCGAACCGGCGGATTCCGGAAAAATATTCTTGGACGGACGGAAGCTGGATATCCGCAACCCCAAGGATGCCATTAATCATGGCATCGGGTATCTGAGTGAAGACAGGAAAACCCAGGGGCTTATTCTGGATTTTTCCATTACCGAGAACCTGGTGGGAAATCACCTGGACGATTTTACTTCGGTATACGGCTTTTTAGATGATGGAAAAATCAGAAACTTTGCAAAGGAATGCAAACGGGATTTCGGAATTGTAACGCCTTCTCTTAATCAGAAGGTCTCCAAGCTTTCCGGTGGGAATCAGCAGAAGGTTCTGGTAGGCGCATGGATGGGTATCAAACCAAAGCTGCTGATTGTGGATGAACCGACCAGAGGCGTGGATGTCGGCGCCAAGGCGGAAATCTATAATCTGCTCCGGAACCTTGCCGCCCAGGGAGTCGGGATTCTGATGATATCCTCCGACCTGCCGGAGATTCTTGGAATGAGCGATCGCATTCTGGTTATGCAGAATGGATGTCTGGTGGGGACTGTTCCCGGAAATGAAGCGACAGAAGAAAACGTAATGACCCTCGCAGCAGGGACTGTGGAAGGAGAAGTATAATATGAACTGGTTGAAATCAGTGATTAAACAGAGGGAGTTTATGATCTTTATGATCGTAGCTCTCCTGTTTGTGGTGATGATTTTTGCATCCCCCTATTTTTTAAGTACCGCCAATATTCTGGCTGTACTTCTCGGGTTGTCCCTGGAGGCAATCATTGCCGTGGCAATGGCCCATCTTATGGTCTCCGGCGGGTTTGATATGTCTGTCGGATCAATTGTTGCCTTTACAGGAGCCGTTACGGCAATGATGCTGCGGGCGGGTGTTCCTATTCCCGTCGCCCTGATTTTTGGTCTGGCTCTGGGAGCTGCCATAGGTTTATTTAACGGATTCGTTATTGCAAAAATAGGAATCAATCCCTTTGTAACGACTCTCTCTTCCTTAAGCCTTTTCAGAGGACTGACTCTGATTGTTACCAGAGGACAGAATATCACAGGGCTCCCCAAGGCTTTTAAAGCCATTGGACAGGCGAAGTTCTTCGGAATACAGACGCCCATTATCATTGCAGCCCTGCTGATAATCCTGGGAGATATTTTTCTGAGAAAATCCAGATTTTTCCGTCAGAGTTATTATATCGGCGGAAATGAGCAGTCCGCCCGTCTTTCCGGGATTCCTGTGGATAAAATGAAAATCCTCGCCTATGTTCTGACCGGTCTGTTTGCTGCTGTTTCCGGAATCGTTATGACTGCCAGGCTGGGTTCGGCTTCTGTCACAGCCGGTACGGGAATGGAACTGCGTGTTATTACTGCTGTCATTATCGGCGGCGCCAGCCTGCAGGGGGGGGAAGGATCCGTTCTGGGTGCCTTCCTGGGAACATTCCTGATGGCCCTGATAACCAATGCCCTTACCCTTCTGGGTGTGGATGTTTACTGGCAGACTTTTGTAATCGGGGGGACCCTGCTGACAGCTGTTCTGATCGATACTCTTTCAAAAAAATATAAGGCCATGGCATAAGGAGACGGTGATGACTGGTAAGGAAATACTGCAGAATGCTCTGAATCATAAGGACGGCCCTGTGCCGGTAGATTTTGGCGCTACCTCCGTAACGGGGATGCACTGTTCTGTTGTAGAAGGGTTGAGAGAATACTACGGACTGGAGAAACGTCCTGTTAAAATTCATGAACCCTATCAGATGCTCGGTTTTATTGAAGAAGATCTGCAGGAAGCTATCGGGATTAATGTATCAGGCGTATTTGCCAGGAAAAACATGTTCGGTTTTTCCAATGAGAACTGGAAGGAGTGGAGAACCCCCTGGAATCAGACGGTGCTGGTTCCGGGAGATTATAATGTTTCTGTGGAAGGGAAGGATGTGTATATCTACCCGGAAGGAGATACGTCAGTGCCTCCCAGCGGCAGAATGCCGGAAAGCGGCTATTTTTATGATGCTATCGTGAGACAGCCTGAAATTGATGACGACAGTCTTAATCCGGAAGATAACCTTGAAGAATTCGGCCCCGTCAGTGAGGAGGATCTGGTTTATCTCAAGGCCGCCTGCGACGAGGCCGAGAAAACCGGACAGGGTCTTGTCGCAACCTTCGGAGGCACCGCCTTCGGTGATATCGCTATGGTTCCGGCTCCGTTTCTGAAGTATCCCAGGGGTATCAGGGATGTTACGGAATGGTATATTTCCACAATGATAAGGGCCGATTATATTCATGCTGTTTTTGAAAAACAGAGTGAGATCGCCCTGTCCAATCTGGAAAAGATTTATGCCGCTGTCGGGAATGTCCCCGATGCTGTTTTTATCTGCGGGACCGATTTCGGAACACAGAACTCCCAGTTCTGTTCGGTGGATACCTTTGAAGAGATGTATGCCCCCTATTACAGAAAGATCACAGACTGGATTCATAACAATACAACGTGGAAGACCTTTAAACACTCCTGCGGCGCTGTGGAGCCTTTTATGTCTCCCTTTATTGACAGCGGGTTTGATATTATCAACCCTGTACAGTGTTCTGCCGATGGTATGGATCCCCGCCATTTAAAGGAGAGTTATGGAAAATCCTTGACTTTCTGGGGAGGCGGGGTCGATACTCAAAAGACTCTCCCCTTCGGGACTCCCGATGAGGTCAGAAAAGAGGTGCGTGAGCGGCTCGAAATATTCAGCAGACAGGGCGGGTTTGTTTTTGACGCCATCCATAATGTACAAGCCTTGACTCCTGTGGAAAATATGGCGGCCATGATTGAAACAGTAAAAGAATTCAATGCTGAACGCTCATGAGGATGAATGGATAAAGAATACAGTATTCTTGTTATAGATGACGAACCTCTGGCCCGTCTTTCTTTCAGAAAGCTGATCGAAACACGGTTTCCGGGGTTCAATGTCTGCGGAGAAGCAGGGACCGGACCGGAAGGTCTTGAGTTTTTTCGCAGACTGCAGCCCGATATCGTTATGATGGATATTCAGATCCCTGATCTGAACGGTCTGGAAACTTCCCGGCTTATTCTGGAACGTCATCCGGAAGCGCAGATCATTATTCTTTCCGCCTATGATCAGTTTGATTATGTGCAGGATGCTCTGAATACGGGAATCCTCGGGTACCTGCTTAAACCTGTCAATGAGAAAAAACTGAGACAGCTTCTGGATAAAGCGGTTCAGAGAGTTAAAGGATTTGAAGATTCTATAAGGGATTCTATTCAGCTGCAGAATTTCAGGGAAATTGCTGCGGGAGATATGGTTACATCATTTATTTACGGCAGCTGCGGTGGTCTGGATGCTGACTTTTATGCCGGCCATCATGAGCCTCCTGTTAAATCCGGTTATTTCCTGCTGTTCAGGATTGATGATATTTCTACTGAAGAGGGGACTGCAAAAGAGATAAGCAACTATCTGAAACACCTTCCGGGTGCTTTGCCGGGCAGGTGGATCGGAAGTATACTCCCTGTATTTATTTACAGTAGCAATAGCATCTCTCCGGACACCGTTTTTACAGAGGGAATCTCTCGCCGTCTGAGTATTCTGACATCCCGTAATGTAAAAACCGGTATGGGGGGGATTCAAACTCATCCTTCAGATTTCCCGTTATCCTTCTCTCAGGCTTTGGATTCTCTGGAATCAGGAGCTTTGCATCTGAACTCTGCCGTCCTTGAATACCCGAGGGATCTGGAAAAGCGTTTTCTCAGGTCTGCAGAAGAGGAGCAATGGGAGAGAGCCAGGGATTCAATCAATCTGTTTTTTGAAATGTTGAGCATGCCTGCCTGCAGTCTGGGAAATACACAAATGATTCTGAATGAGTTTCTTATTCTTTTCCGCCGTTTCATGGATGATAAAGGAGACCGGAACAGCAGCCATTTGATTTCCAATCTGCAGCGGAATATCTATCTGCATCATGATCGTCTTTCCATGCTGGAATGGATAGCCTCGTCACTTCTTGATCTGCTGTCTGTTCTTGAAGACAGTGAATCCTCTGATGATCTGCAGATAAGGAAAGTTCTGAAGTATATAGATCTTAATGATTTTCAGGAAATAAGTCTCGAAACAGCTGCCGTTTCGGTAGGGCTGACACCCCAGTATCTCAGCAGGATCTTCAAGGACCGGTATAAAATGAACTTTCTGGAATATCTTATAAGCAGAAGAATGGAACTGGCCTGCCGCCTTCTAAAGGAAACAGGTCTGAGTATTAAGGAAATTGCACTTAAATCCGGATACAACGATGTAAATTACTTTGGCAGGGTCTTTAAAAAGCAGATGGCTGTGTCACCCCGCGAATACAGGCTGAAATATTAAACCGGGATACGGATGCGGCAGATTGTTCCCGGAGTGTCCATTGCCGTTATACTCAAACAGGGCCTCCCGTAGTTCAGTTCAAGCCGCCGGATAACATTTCGAATTCCCATGGACTTTGTTTCATAGTCAGGGTTCATTATTTCATTAATCCTTTCTGAAGATATTCCACAGCCGTTATCGCTTATTTCTATCAGAACTCCTTTCTCCTCCTTAAATGCTTTCAGACTGATTGTCCCCGGACGGGAGATAGGCTCAAGGCCATGCTTGATGGCATTCTCAACAAGGGGTTGCAGGATAAGGGCAGGAACCTGTGTCTGCAGTATCTCTGCATCAATGTCTTCCCTGTAGGACAGTTTTTCTCCAAATCGGGTCTTTTGGATATGTATATAACTGTTTATCAGTTCTATCTCTTCCTCCAGAGTCACGATTCTCTTCTGCATAACAAGATTGTAGCGAAGCAGGTCGGAAAGGTTTCGGATCATTTGTCCTGTCCGGGGTGCTTCTTCAAGGTTGCTTAAGGAATCAATGATGTTCAGGGTATTAAACAGAAAGTGCGGGTTGATTTGTGACTGAAGAAGAGCCAGTTCCGATTCTTTCAGAAGATTCTCTGTCAGGTGATGCTGAATTTCCCGGTCTTTCAGTTTCTGCTCAAGTTCAGCCTTCTCCTGAATCTCTTCAATCTGACAGGTAATGTGCCTGGACATCTCGTTAAAAGAGCGGTACAAAATGGCTATTTCATCCTTCCGGGTGGGAACGTTAAGGTCTGTATGTTTTGCGTTTTTCCCGAACCGGATCAATTCCATGGCCAGCCGATGTATAGGTTTTGAGATAGATACACTGAAATTCCATGCCAGAAAATAGCAGAAGAGTATTATTATTAGGAGAACGCTGATATTGATTCTAAGGCTTTTATTCATCTGCATCTTGAAACCAAGGAAGAAGGATCTGAGATTATCCAGAAAGAGAGAATTCAGTTTGTCCAGTTCTTCCTGTATATATTCGGACAGGTTCAATAGATCGGATTCGGTTCTCCAGACATAAATGCTTTCTGCTCCTTCATCAAACATTTTAAGAAGATCAGCCCCCCTCTCACTGTAAGTATCGAACATGGCATTCAGGTCTCGCAGGGAATTCCTGATATCCTCATCATCAGTAATCCCTTTAAATTGATTCAACAGGCTTTTCACCATTGAATAGTCCTGTCTGTAGGATATAAGGTATTCGTCATTGCCGCTTCGGATATAATTGCTGATACTGCTGTTCATTAACTGAAGATGTTTATGAATGCTGTGGAGTTCAATCTGATCGTCCACTTTCTTTGAGAGTACTCTATCCTGAGAAGTTATTCTGATCAGTGTATAACTGTTTAGACCTGCAAGGGTGAGGATTATAACAAAAAATGATCCCAGCAGTTTAAGCCTGAGACCGTAAGGTAGATTTTCCGGAATGTTACGGTTATCCATACTCAGTATTGTACATCCTTTTACTTCAGAAAGTACATGTACTGCTTATAATACATCTGCCGGGAACCCTGCAGAAACAGGATACAATATTTCAATACCTCCTGCTGTCATAAGCCCAGTGCAGCAGGGCCTGCCTCTGCCTCTTCCGGCACTCAAGAACTCCGTGGGGGCAGTTAATCCTGATCTGGGCAATATGCCTGGTCATCTGCCTCCATCTTTTAATCTGCCTCCCGTCATCATCCGACCGCCTGCCATTGTAGTAGCGGCAGTACCACTGGAACCAGCCTCTTGGATCCTCCGGATAAATCCACCCCTTCCGCTGCCAGTATTGAAGGCTTTTCGAAGCATTGACTCCAAAGAAATTTAAAGCCGGATCATGCTTTTCATGACAGAATCTCACCCCATCAAACCAGTCCTCCGGAAACTCATCTGTGCAGTCGCTCATATACTTCCCGCCGAAGACACCCAGTTTCAGCATCTCCCCCGGGGTGAGTTCCGGCTTAAAATCCGGATGGAAATTTTCTCCCTCCGGCTCTGTCAGTAAATAGCGGTAGTTCTTCTGCATAAGGTCGTTTACAACAATCTCTTTGATCATCCTATTCTTTTTCAACCACCCCTATGGCCAGAGCGCCCCGACCCGAATGCATACCCACCACAGAGGATATATCGGAAATATAATCCGGTGCCTTTTTCAGAATTCCTTCAAGAAGAACGGAAAACTCTCCAGCCTTCTTTTCTGAGTCTGCATGGACTATGGCATAGGATTCTATTCCTTTCTCTTTTTCCGTATTCTGAATGATACGGGCAATTTTTTTCATAAGCTGCCCCCGGGTAAAAGCCTTGTCCATGGCTTTTCCTTTCCCCTTTTCATCCAGAGAGACAATCGGTTTGATCCGCAGAGCCCGGGCAATAAACCCTTTAAGCGGGCTCACGCGGCCTCCCTTTACCATGTATTTGAAAGTACTGACGCTTACATAGATTTTTATCCGCTTTTTCAGCGCCTCCGCAATTGAGACAAGCTCCTCAAAGCTTTTTCCTTCTGCCGCCTTAATGGCAACTTCTTTTACAAGCAGTCCCTGCGCCACAGAGTTGAGGCAGGTATCCAGAACGGCAATCCTTAATTTGTCCCGGTTGAATCTTTCGGCCACTTTTTTCATCTGGTTCCAGGTCCCGCTGAGGGATTTTCCCACAGACAGAACAAGGATATTCTCGTAGTGTTCCAGAAGATACTGGTAAACAGACTGCACACTGGCCTCGTCGGGGAGGGAACTGCCCGGAAAGGAACTCCTCTGCTGCTGCTGGCGATAGAACTGTCCGGGGGTGATGGTTACCCGGTCTATATATTCCTCATTGTCCCAGAGTATTTTCAGGCTGATTACATGGACCTGATATTTATCCAGGATTTCCTGAGAAATATCCGCAATCGAATCGGTCAGGACAGCTGTTTTTGACAGTCTGTTGTTCATAACCTGTTCCTGCCTGATCATATCGTCCGCTTTCTGCTCGGCTACTTCCCCGTATTTTCTCAAAAGATCCACAACCTCCCAGGGGTAGTTGGTATGGATATGTATGCGGTCCTTTTCTTTTCCTTTGCTGATAATCAGGGAGTCCCCTTTATCTGCCAGCTTCTCCTTCAGCACCTTATGGCTCGTCCGTGGTCTGTTTAACAGAATTTCCGTACAGTAGCGGTGTGTTACCCTGTTTCTCAGGCTGTGTCTGGTGGCTGTGCTTATAATACCGCTGAGGTATTCACTCTGATTTAAAGTCTTTCTGAAGGAAATAGGCACAGGCCCCTTGTAGCGGATCATTTCCGCTCCTTCCAGAAAGGAAACGACTCCCAGGGCTCCCGCATCAATTACATCATTGTCCTTTAGTACTTTAAGCTGGTTCTTTGTATTGCCCAGCACCTTTTGAGCTGTCTCCAGGGCTTTTTCAAACACCTGTCCCAGTGGTTTCCTGTCCCGGCTTTCCTGGTAGATGGAATCCGACCAGGCATTTAATACCGTCAGGATGGTTCCCTCCACAGGGGTTTCCATGGCGTCGTAGGCCATTTCCACCGATTTCCTGGCAGCTTCGGCAAATTCATGTATGGTAAGGGCGTCCTTTCCATCCGTATTAATGGCCAGGCCGTTCAGATACTGTGAGAAAATAAGCCCCGAATTCCCTCTGGCGCTTTCAAGGGATATACTGGCCATACTACTTAACACCTTTGAGGCGGATCTGTCCGATTCCAGACGGTTCACAATCATCTTGATGGTTCGCACAAGGTTGTTTCCCGTGTCCCCGTCGGCAACGGGAAATACGTTGATTTCATTCAGGTACTCTCTCTGTTTCCGTATACTCTGGAAGCCCAGCAGAAAACTGTGATAAAAATGGTATCCGTTCAGGCAGGCTTCGTTCATTACCTTGCTCCTGTTTGTTCCATGTAGATAATTTTATCCCGGTCAAATCCCCTTCTTTCCATCCTGGTAATAATACTCTCCAGTTTGTCCGGATCCATGGAGGGGTCTCTTGCCATAATCCACAGGTATTTGTAGTTACTCGTGGCTATAACCGTGTAGGAGTAGGTCTCATCCAGTTCTATAATGTAGTAGGGGAGCTTAAGAGGCCACAGGGGGCGGACCCGCCAATCCGCATTGGTTTCATTGTTATAAATCCATCCCTTCTGATACATGATTTTTTCTTTACCCTTTTTTGTAAAAGTGTACTCAACCCTTATGTTTCCCTCTTTGTCAAAACTGTAGTTTTCCACCCCGTTGCTGGCCCCTTTCTCAAAACTGGTGGGTATCAGAGCCAGAACAAACCAGTCTCCGGAAAATTTTTCCATATCCACGTAATCTACAGTTTTGTGAAACGCTTCTTTCTCACCGCCTGCCCAGGCTGTCATCGCTGTTCCCATTATGGTTAAAAAAATAATTGTATTTTTCATTTTATCCTTCCTTCTTCTTTTCCAATTCTAAGGCAAAGTCATAGGCCTTATCCAGCAGATTCGGGATATAGCCTATTCTGGAATAGGACGCCGCCATTTCCTTGTTGAATCCTCTCCCCGATATAACAATGGGACAGGAAATGCTGCCGCTTTCATCCAGATTCTTCAGATACGCGTTAAGTCCGTTCTGAAACAGGTCCGTAATAATAGAGATATTTATCAGATCCGGTTTGTATTTTTCAGCCAGTAAAATCAGATCATTTACGGGAACATCGGGCCCAAGGAAATAGGTCCTCCAGCCCCTGTTCCGCAGAAGCTGGGAATACATGAAAACACCCAGGTCATGTTTGTCCGACGGGGCGCATAATCCCAGCCATACATTCTGTTCTGTGTCCTCTTTTTCTGTATTATTTCTTTCATTGGCAGAAATCAGGGCTATCAGCTCCCTTAACCGTTCACTTATCAGATGCTCTTCCAGTACCGATAGGGTTCCCCCCTGCCACCGGATACCTGTTTCATACAGCGCCGGGAGTATTATTTCACGGAAGCTTTCCCGCAGATCATATCCCCCGGATCTCTTCCAACCCAGAATATAATTCAGACAGTGGTCAAAGGAGTCATTTAATATACTGTGAAGCAGCTCTCCCGTATTGAATGTATCCCGGTTTAATCCTTTTCCGGCTGGTCTTACATGGCAGAAAAGGAGATCGAGCGATAATCCCAGTGTTTCTGCCAGTTTAATAAGGGTTTTCTCCCCGGGAAATCTTGTGCCTCTTTCGTAATTGGCAATGCTCACCTGACCCAGGCCGGATTCTTTACCCAGTTCTGATTGGGTAAAACCCATTTTCTTTCTATAAAACCTTAGATTCCTGCCGAAAATATTATCATTCATATTCTGAATATAACATTAAGTTATATAAAAGTCAAAAAAACTTGCAATAATAACAATATGGTATTATTATTAAATTACTAGGAAATAGGAGAGAAAAAATGAAACAGATTGTTTTAATGATAATAATTTCAATATTTATGGAGAGTGCTTTTTCAAACGAGGCTGTAGAGGTCATGAGAGGATATATTTACAGAAAGGGAACTCAGGAGCAGGACCTGATGTATGTGCAGAAGGAGATAAGGCAACAGTTTGATAAAGCAGAAAGTATCAGTCACCAGTATTACGGCGCTGACAATGAGCTTGAAGCTTTCGAAACGGTGAAACTGGAAAACGGAGTAATCGATCTGTATGAAACAGCTATCAACGGGCTGAATTTTGAAGGATCATTGCAGATAAAAGAAAACAGCATTAAACTTATGAGAGTACAGGATGGTAAATTTAAAGAGAGGGAAATCAGAATTAAAGAGAATCTTATTGTTGGCCCCATGCTTCCTTCTTTTGTAGAGCAGAATGCAGATGATCTTATGGCCGGAGAAAAGGTAGTATTTTATCTGCCCTTCTTTGATGGTATGACTTTGATTCCCATGGTTCTGGAAGCTAAAGACAGCCGGGATAACGGAGAAAGTAATACTTTTACCATAGAAATGAAGCTGAAAAGCAGGCTGTTGAGCCTTTTTATAGACACCATTGATATGGTTCTGGATAAAAATACAGGCAAAATTGTGGAAATCCACGGCCCTACCATACTACCGGATCCTGTGAACTCCAGTTCCAGAGAATTTGTTGATGCCAATATCTACTACGAATATGGAGGAATCTGATGATAAATTTATTTAGTGAACAACCGGTTCTGGCCTCTTTTATACTAAGTGTTTCGGTAAACCTGATTTTTTTTCTGGTAGCTCTTACTTTAAAAACGGATAAAGTGACGGACCTGTCCTACAGCCTGTCTTTTATGGCGATTGCCCCCCTGCTTCTGGCGGCAAACGGGATGAACTTCAGTTTACAGCAGCTGATTGTGACCCTGGCTATTGTTGTGTGGGGCATCCGTTTGGGGAGCTACCTTTTTTACAGAATCCTTTTAACCAAAACGGATGAGCGTTTTGATGATAAACGGAATAACCCCAAAAGACTGACTGCCTTCTGGCTGCTTCAGATTACTGCCGTATGGCTTATATTGATGCCCTATTCCTTTTATCTTACCTCAAGAACAGTAGGGGGCATGAGCTTTATAACCCTGTCAGGTCTGGCCGTTTATGCCGCAGGTTTGATCATCGAATCCGTCAGCGATTATCAGAAATTCATCTTTAAAAAACAGCCGGACAACAAGGGAAAATGGATGGACAAAGGTCTATGGCACTGGTCCAGGCACCCCAACTACTTTGGGGAGATGCTGGTCTGGTGGGGGCTTTTTGTTGTAGTGGTTCCCTATTTGACAGGGTTGAAATTACTGACCCTGATTGGCCCTGTTTTTATTACCCTGCTGCTCCTTTTCGTGAGCGGTATTCCCCTGCTGGAAAAAAGCGCTGAAAAAAAATATGGCAATAATCCCGATTATGTGGCCTACCGTGATTCAACCAGCCTGCTCATTCCTCTCCCGAGGAAAAAGAACTGATGCTTTTTGTTGTACTGCTAGCCGCCTACCTGACCGGTTCTATTCCTTTTTCCTTCCTTGTGGCGTATGGAATTTCGGGAGGGGATATAAGAAAACAGGGAAGCGGTAACGCGGGAGCCAGTAATGTTTTAAGAACCCTGGGGTGGAAAGCGGCTCTGCCCGCTGCTCTGGGAGATTTTTTCAAAGCCTTTATACCCGTTTTTATGGCTGAGGAGATTATGAATACGGCAGGGCTGGCTGATTTGAATCCGGATCACTTCAGGCTGGGGATTCTTTTCTTCATAATGATAGGGCATGTATTCCCTGTCTGGCTGAAGTTCAGGGGAGGGAAGGGCGTCGCCTCTGCTGCCGGGGGCATTTCGGCCCTGTTCCCTCCGGCCTTTCCTTTCTGTTTGATCCTTTTTACAGTAGTGGCGGGAGTCACCCGCTATGCCTCAGTGGCGTCCCTGATCACAGCCTGGTCACTGCCTGTGTACTATACGTTTTTTACTTTGAAATTTTCCAATGATTTTTCTTCTGTTTTTTTGGTTTTTTTTCTGCTGACAGGGCTGCTTATAACTGTTTTTCACAGAAAGAATATACGACGGTTATTACAGGGAAAAGAAAATACAATTGAAATAAGGAAACGCAGATGAATGACTCCATGATGAATACCCTGAGAACCCTGGCCTTCTTCTCCTGGATGTGGGTTGTCCTGTTTTTTTCACTGCTTCTTCTTATCCCTTTGAACATTCTGGGCTTATTGGGGATGAAACAGAGGCAGTCCCGTTTCATTATAAAAGCTACAAAAAAATGGGCCCGGCATCTTATTTTTACTTCAGGGTCAAAAATACGGGTAAGCGGAAGGGAAAATATACCGAAAGAACCAGGCTACTGTGTAGTGGCCAACCATCAGAGTAACTTTGATATTCCCCTGATTATGACCGTTCTGCCGGATAATGCGGGATTTATCGGCAAATACGAGATGAAAAAGGTTCCCCTGCTGAATTCGTGGATGAAGGCTCTGAACTGCGTCTTTATAAAAAGGGATAATATCAGACAGTCCATTGAGGGTATAAAAGAAGCCCTTGACCAGGTACAGGATGGAAAAACCATGGTCCTGTTTCCCGAAGGGACCAGAAGCAGGAACGGCATACCCGGGAAGTTTCATCAGGCCGGGATCCGTCTGGCCCTGGAAGCGGGAGTTCCTGTCCTGCCTGTCACCATTAAAAACTCCTTCAATATGTTTGAAAAAAACAAAAAAATCATGCCCACCCATGTGGAAATTGTCATACATGAAATGCGTAAAGGATTCGGACAGAACATAAATGCTGCCGTATCGGAGCTTATAAATACTGTTACCAAACCCATACCTGCAGGAGATGAAACAAAATGAAATTGATAGTGAATATTGTATTGTGTATATGGCTGGCTGCTGCGGCTTTTGCCGATGATACCATCAGGATACAGGCCGGTGCGGAATTCGGGTTTATATCCATTATGAAGCATGAAATCCAGTCGGGCAGCTCCTCTGACAAGGGCGATGTGTTTGATTACAGAACCCAGGGGAATCAGGATGTCCTTTTTCCCTTTTACCGCTATAAAGCAGAGGTCTCCCTGCCGCAAAAACATCATGTTGTATTTCTTTATCAGCCTCTTACTGTTGTTACACAGGCCGAGATTACAGAGTCTTTCCGGTATAATGAGGTGGACTATTCTGAAGAGGATGGATTTCTGAACCTGACTTATGCTTTTGATTTCTGGCGCTTCTCCTATCTCTATGATCTATACGATACGGGTTACTTCTTTTTCAGCCCCGGACTTTCCCTGCAAATCAGGAATGCTTCCATTGTTTTCAGGGCAGAGGAGAGCAGTAAAGGATCCATCTCCGACGGGATCGGACCTGTTCCCATAATTAAAATGCGAACGGGTTACAAGTGGGATAATGGTGTTTATATAATGTTTGAAGGGGATGGATTTTACGCCAGCAATAAATTCATAAATGGCGCCGAGTACCCCTTCACCGGATATATATATGATCTTTCCGGCAGAACCGGATACAGGATTAATACGCATTCCTCGGCCTATCTGAATCTGAGATTCCTGGGAGGAGGGGCTGAGGGAACAAATGACGAGGATGAATATACCTATAATGATCTTCATACCATTGGCTTAACTCTCGGGTACCAGTATGAGTTCTGATTACAGCAGAAAAAGGGGAACCCTAATGAAAAATGCAATAATAGTAATCCTGGCAGCTTCTCTTTTAATTATGACATCTTCGTGCAGCAAGGACAAATCCGAGGATTCTGTTAGCGCTGCATCCTGGGATGCCGGGGAGGATAATTCTGTCGTATCCGTAGAAGCCCTGACGGTGAGCAGGGGGAAGCTTGTCACCAATGTGTCCGGATCGGGGATTATCAGAGGGGCTTCGGAAGCCTGGAGTATTGCGGAGAGTGACGGCATTATAGAAGAAGTGTATGTTTCACCCGGTGCTTATGTGAAAGAAGGGGATCCCCTGTTAAAGGTAGAAGATAATCTGGCTTATTGGGATATGACCAGAGCAGAAAAGCAGTATGAGATGTCTACCATTGAGTACAAGGGGACAAAAAACTCTTTTGAAAATGGTGGAACTACAGAAATTGAGTACAAGAGGGTTCTGGCTGAGTGGCATAACAGGCGGCTTATTTTTGAGCAGGCTAAAAAGGCCTATGAAGATTGTACTTTAAAAGCACCCATAAGCGGGTATGTTTCTGTGATGGATACATCTTTAAGCAGGGGAAATTACCTAAACAGAAATACACGGGTTCTGAAGGTTGTAAACAGAGAGAATTTTGTTATGGAGATTTTCCCCGGTCAGCGAGAAATTGGATTGATAAATAAGGATTCTCCCGTTTCTGTTCATATCGAACTGGCTGATCGAATCCTGGAAAACAAAGGCTCCATTCTGGATATTTCAGGAGGGTCTGATGAAAGCTCCGGTAGTTTTCCTGTCCGAATCCTGTGGGAAAATACATGGGGTGACGAAGTGCTCCCCGGCATGACAGCCCGGGTTGAAGTGGCCACCAACGGGGCTGTGGAAGGCATCATCGTCCCCTTTGACAAAGTAGTGGAAAGAAACGGTGATCTATGGGTTTTCCTTTCGGTGAAGGAGTCCGGTTCGGATGAACCGGCCGGGGAGGAAGGTGTTGTCCTGGTCAGAAAAGTGCGCCTGGGAGCCCGTCTGGGAAATCGTGTCATGATAGAGGAGGGGCTGCAGGAAGGGGATGTCCTTATTACATCGGGATTTGCCTCTCTGTCCCCCGACAAAAAAGTCAAGCTTACCCTACTCGGTAAAACAGGAGATTTCAAATGAGTCTCTCCCGATTTTCTGTCAATAACGGTGTTTTTCTCAATATCCTGATGATTTTTATACTTGTTCTGGGTTTCTTTTCCGTGAGCCGGATGCCCCGGGAGCAGTATAGTGAAGTCCCCTTTTACTTTGTAAATATAGTGGTTCCCTTTCCCGGAGCCGGTGCTGAAGATGTGGAACAGCAGGTGACCATTCCCATAGAGAATGAGATGCAGTCTCTGGATGAACTGGAGGAGATCTCCTCCGTATCCAGTGAAGGACTGGCGGTTGTGCAGATCCAGTTTAACGACGGTATAAGCAGTAATCAGTTCGACAAGCTCTTTGCGGATGTCAGAACGAATTTTACAAAAGCCAATCTTCCCGATGGGGTTCTGGAAGAAACGATTGACGATTTTTCTTCCACGGATTTTCTGCCTGTGGCGGAAGTGGTCGTGTCCGGACAGGTTGAATATGAGACCCTTTTAAAGCTGGCCAGAGACCTGGAGAATGATTTAAGGGTCATAAAGGATGTTTCAGGTGTTGAAATTGTAGGCGCCCGGGACAAACAGATTGCCATCGAAATGAATCAGGCCATGGCGGAGTCTCTCAATATATCGCCGTCTGAAGTAGCCCTGGCCGTGCAGGGAGGGAATATCTCCATTCCCGGTGGCAAATTCAAGACAGGAGATTCGGAATATCTGGTCAGAACAACGGGTGGACTGGATGATGTGGAAGATTTTCAGTCCCTTATTCTCCGCAGGGGGCAGGACGGAAAGGGAAGTGTCCGGATTGGTCAGATAGCCCATGTAAATGAAAGATATGATCCGGAAGGGGTAAAAGCCCGGTTCAACGGAGAACCTTCTCTGGTTATCCGCCTGACAAAAATACCCGGAGGGGACGGGGTCGGTATCATTGATGAGACAAGAGATGTCCTGGCCGGGTATGCAAGGAATCTCTCCCCGAATATTTCCATCAATCTGATTAATGATTCGACCATTCAGATACGGGACAGTCTGAATGTTCTGTTGAACAATGTCCTTCTGGGACTGGTTCTGCTGATTGTTATTCTGTACCTGTTCGTCGGTTTGAGAAACAGTTTGATGACGGCTCTCGGTATACCCGTAACCTTTGCCGCCTCCTTTGTCATCCTTGATGCCCTGGGGGAGACATTTAATACGAACACCCTTTTCGGGCTGGTCCTTGTTCTGGGACTGGTCGTGGATCATGCCATTGTGATTATTGAAAACAGTTACAGGCTGCAGGAAAAAGGGCTTTCCCCCCTGGAGGCGGCCGTGGAAGGGACCAGACAGGTTTCTCTGCCCGTTATAGCGGCAACGGGTACAACAGTTGCCGCTTTTCTCCCTCTTATGATACTGCCCGGAACAATCGGAAAATTCCTGAGGGTTATACCCTTTACCGTGTCCATCGCCCTGATTCTGTCCACTCTTGAAGCTTTGGTTTTCATACCCGATCACTATGCCCACTGGCCTGCAAGAAAAAAATACAGCGAAGATAATCCCCGCTGGAATGCCTTCCGGAACGGATTCAAATGGCTTCTGGAGAAACTGTACAGAAGAAAAGGATTTACCGTCGCGGCCATTCTGATTGTGATGGTTCTCAGTTTTATGCTGGTTCCCCTGCTGGACCAGGATCTATTCAGCGCCGAGGACTATACGGTTTTCTATATAGATCTCGAGATGGCTCCCGGAACGCCTCTGGGACGGACTGAAGAAATCCTGACCCGGTATGAACAGGCCCTGCTTCCTCTTGTAGGGCAGGGGGAAGTTACATCCCTGTCCCTCGCCATAGGATTTCTGGGGGGCGACAGCGGTAACCAGGTGCAAAGCAGTGTAGGGCAGTTGACGGTAGACCTGGCCGAAAGGAAAGAGGGCCGGGAAAGATCGATTACAGCTATCATGGCAGATGCCAGGGAATTAACGGAAAACATCCCCGGAGCAGATTATGTAGAGTTCAGAAAAGCGGCAAACGGCCCTCCTACGGATGCTCCTGTAGCCTTCAGGCTGTTCGGAGATAACAGGGAGGAACTGGTCGCATCCTCTGAGCGTCTGCAGAGGGAGCTTCAGACTTTCCCCGAGCTGTTCGGAATTAAGGATGATTACGAACCCGGAACGCCGGAGCTCCGTATTGTGGTGGATCAGGAACAGGCTGCGGCTTTTGGTATGAGCCCGGCCCTGGTGGGACAGGCCGTAAGGAATGCCCTGGACGGGTATAGTGCCGGAACCTATTTCAAGAATAATGAAGAAATAGAAATTATCGTCAGTTACAGGGGCGCTGGAGAAGGCCAGCTTCAGGACCTTCTTCAGTTAAGCCTGGTTACGCCTGCGGGACAATCCATTCCTTTTTCATCTATATGCCGGATAGAGCCTGTTTCTTCTCCTTCCTCCATTAAGCGTGTGGACGGCGAAAGGGAAATCCAGGTAACGAGCGAAGCCTATTCAACCGGGAATCTGGCCCTGATAAATCAGGCAATACAAAAGGTCTATAATGAGGAACTGAAACCGCGGTTCCCCGGAGTCACCCTTAATATCGGAGGAGAATTTTCCGAATTCGGTGATTTGCTGATTCAGATCCTGAGAATCTTTCTGATCGGGATCTTCCTTATATATATCATTCTGGCTACTCAGTTCAACTCCTATACACAACCCCTTATAATCCTCTTTTCCGTCCCCCTGGCGTTTATGGGGGTTATCCTGTATCTGGTTGTTTCGGGAAACCCCTTCTCGACAACAGTTATCTATGCCGGCGTTGCCCTGGCGGGAATAGCCGTTAACGACTCCATTGTGCTGATCAGTTTTATAAATGAAGAGAGGAAGAACGGGTTGGCCACAGCCCATGCGGTAAAGGATGCCGCGGCCACTCGGCTCAGACCGATTATTTTGACTTCCCTGACAACCATTGCCGGGCTGATCCCTACCGCCATAGGACTGGGGGGAAAGTCGGTTGTATGGGGACCTATGGCTGGAACCATAATATTCGGACTGATGTTTTCTACGGTAACCGCTCTTGTCTTCATACCCTGTCTGTACGGGCTTATTTATGACAGAGAAAAAAAATAGTCCCGGCTCCATTACTGAAATCCTGAACCAGTCGGTCCGGGGAGGGGGGAGTATTTTTCTATATAGGATATAAGTTTTTCCGGATCAATAGGCTTTGACAGGAATCCGGCCGCATTCAGATCTTCGGCTTTTTTCCTTTCCGCTTCGTTACTGTTACCAGAAAGAAAAACAACGGGGATCTCCTTTAATACGGGGGTTGCCTTTATCTGTCTGCATACTTCAAAGCCGTCAATTCCCGGCATCATAATATCGAGCAGGACAAGATCCGGCCTTTCATCTTCTGTTATAACTTCAAGAGCTTCCTCCCCGTCAAGGGCTACCGCAATATCATCCCGCTCTCCGATTATTGCCAATATAATATCAATATTGGCAGGTGTATCATCAACAACCAGTATCATCGTTTTTCTCCCCATTCAACTTCAGTTCTTTATCAAATGGAATCCAATAAATCCGTCGTACTCGTCCTTCTATAATTATTATCTATTTATTATTGTTTTTCCTGTTTTTTCTCTTAAATTTGGCAATAGATCTATCCGGGTATTATACTGATAGAGACGGTTCTAATGTATGTTTGTGTTTATTTTATGCGATGGTGAAGAATGAATGACAGTCTGTTTCTCTGCAGTGCTCCGGGGAAGCTGTTTATGTTTTATCCTATGCGGTCCGGGATGTCTCTGAAAGCACTGCTCTTCATACTGATATGTTTTATTTCTCCCTTTGTGCTTTTCTCTCAGAATACGGCACATGTATTTGTTCTGCACTCGTATCATGAAGGACTGCCCTGGAGCAGGGGACTGGAGAAGGGCCTGGATCAGGGTTTTGACAATGCGGGCGTTCCGGTTGAACTTCATGTGGAATACCTGGACAGGATCAGGGCAAAGGATACATCAATTCTGCAGGATCTGGAGAATCTGTTTAAAAAGAAACTGAAGGGTATCCCTGTTAATGCGGTAATTGCTACCGATGATCCGGCATTCAGCTTCCTGCTGGAGAGAAGGGAGGCCCTTTTCCCGGGAGTTCCCCTGTTTTTCTGCGGGCCCAACGGCCTTAAGTCGTCGGGGATAAAGGATATAACGGCAATCACTGGTATCGCAGAGAATCCTGATATGAGAGGAACCATTGATCTTGTTCAGAAACTCCACCCTCAGGCCGGGGAATTTGCGGTGGTTTCTGATCGCAACCCGGCCAGCCTCCGTGTCCTGAATACGTTGAATCAGATTCAGAGGGAAATGAAGGAATCCTTTACCCTTAATGTGCTGACAGATGAGAGTCTGGACAGTTTGAAAAGGGAACTGCACTCTCTTCCCGCGGGAACACCTGTTCTGTATCATGCTTTTATGCAGGATTCCTCAGGCCGGGAATACGGGAGTAATCTTGCTGTTCTGGAGGAGTTGAGTACTGAGGTCAATCTTCCTTTCTATACTTTTAAAAAGATTGACATGGGGCATGGAGCAGTCGGGGGATCAGTCATAAGCGAGGAGCTGATGGCTTCTCTGACGGCACAGATGGTTGCCGAGTATCTGAAGGGGAAATCTCTCCGGGATATTCCGCCGGTTTTTGATACGCCGCAGGTTTTTATTTTTGATGCGAACCAGTTGAAGCGACTGAACATTCCCGAGTCAGAACTCCCTTCCGGGAGTATTGTCATCAATCGCAGAATTTCAACCTATGAAGCGAATAAAGCCCTGTTCCGGAGTGTTAGTATCATATTCTGCCTACTGGTGTTATTGGTATCTGTTCTGGCTCTGAATGTCAGGCGCCGGATTGCTGCGGAAAGGCAGCTGAAACTTATAAACGAGGACCTGGAACAGAGGGTTAGGGACCGGACTGAAGACTTTAATCAGGCCCTGCTCAGGGCTGAAGCCGCTACCAGGGTAAAGAGTGACTTCCTTGCCAATATGAGTCATGAAATCCGAACGCCCATGAATGCAATTATCGGTATGTCTCATCTGATCTCGCAGACACCGCTGAACGACAAGCAGAAAGACTATATAGACAAGATTACCATGGCCGGTAAATCCCTGCTGAATATAATAAATGATATTCTGGATTTTTCCAGAATTGAAGCAGGCAAGCTGGAAATCCAGAGCAGGGAATTCAATCTGGATAATGTGCTGGACAACCTTTCCAATCTCAATTCACAGCGCGCTTCCGCAAAGGGGCTGGAACTCCTTTTCCGTGTGGATCCCGATGTTCCGCGCATTCTAAGAGGTGATGATCTGCGGCTGGGGCAGGTGCTTCTCAATCTGGTTTCCAATGCTGTTAAATTTACCGATAAAGGAGAAATCCTTGTATCTGTGAATGTGAAAGAGAGAACCGGTGAGAAGGTTATTCTGGAGTTCTGTGTCAGGGATTCGGGAATCGGGATGACTCGTGAACAGATGGCCACTCTGTTTGAATCCTTTACCCAGGCGGATGCGTCCACTACCAGAAAATACGGAGGAACAGGGCTGGGGCTGGCTATTTCCAAATACCTGGCGAATCTGATGAATGGCGTGATCTCTGTTGAAAGTACGCCCGGTAAAGGAAGCCGGTTTACGGTTGCCCTTCCTTTTTATACGGGAAATCTCTCTTCTGCAGCGGCTCTGCCGTCTCCCGGAGGGCATAATAACTATAATGTACTGATTATTGATGATAACGAAACCAGCCGGGAGATCCTCTCTGAATACCTGAAGGCCTTTGGTTTTTCAACAGAAGATGTCGAGAGTGCAGAAAAGGGAATTGAGCTGTTAAACACTGGAAAAAGGTCTTTTGAGATTGTTCTGATGGATTACCGGATGGCAGGGCTGGACGGTATTACCGCAACCGAAACAATAAAAAGACAAAGTGGAGACGGACATGTCCCTGCGGTCATTCTGATCACAGCCTACGGACAGGATGACGTTCTTAAAAGGGCGGAAGCGGCGGGAGCCGACAGTGTTCTTATAAAACCGGTATCTCCTGTGGTTCTTTATAATGCTATTCTAAAGGCTTTGGGGCGGGAAGACATAGTTCCGTTGAACAGGAATATTCAGGCATCCGTACCCAGAGGCTGTTTTAAGGGGCATAAGGCTCTTGTTGTAGAAGATGTTGAAATTAATCAGCAGGTGGCTAAAGAACTGCTGGAAGGTTTTGGCCTGGAGGTGGATCTGGCAGGAAATGGGCAGGTTGCTCTGGATCAATATTTCAGCCCTCCCGGGCGGGAGGACTACTTCTCTCTTGTCTTTATGGATATCCAGATGCCAGTTATGAACGGGTTTGACGCGGCAAGAGGGATCCGGAAAATTAACCCGGCAATTCCTATTGTTGCCATGACGGCAAATACCATGGATGGGGACAGGGAAAAATCCCTTTCGGTTGGAATGAATGACTACATAACCAAACCGATTGATCCCGGCAAACTGTATCGGGTACTGGTCCGGCTGCTGGGGCTGCCGGAAGATGCCGGTCCAGATACAAAAATCCCTGAAGCAGCGCCTGCGGTTACGGCTAATCCTGTTCTGGATAAACTGATCGGAATTGATGTGAATGATGGGCTTTGCAGGGTCGGCGGGAATGAAGAGTTGTATATAGAACTGATTCAGGATTTTTATAGAGAGTACAGGAATTCGGCAGAATCCTTTCTGTCTCTGATGGAAAAGGATAATAAGGAACCGGCCCGCCGTCTGGTCCACTCCCTGAAAGGAGTTGCCGGAAATCTGGGAATGAAGGATCTTCATTCCGCTATCCAATCCCTGGAAAAAGCAGTAAAGGAAGAGGCGTACGATACGATCTGGACTTTTTATAGAACTTTTAAAGACCGGCTTGAAAGGGTTCTGAAAAGGATAGAGGCTGCCGGTCTTCTGGATACCGATAAAAACTCACCCTTCCCGGATTCTCCCTTCGAGAAAACAGAAGTCATTCATTCTCTGAAAACCTTTGTTACCTATGCATCCGGCAGACAGGCCAGACTGGCTGGTGATTCCATAAAGAGCCTTACGTCCCTTAACTGGCCGGAGGAATTTAAATTGAATTTTGATGAAATCGCACGGCTGACTAAGGGGTATAAACTGAAGGAAGCCGGTGTAATGGCGGAAAACCTGGTTAGAAGTCTGGAGGAAAATTAAGTGTTGGAAATGACTGAAAATGCCAAAGTTTTAATAGTCGACGATACTCCTCAAAATATTGACATCCTTGTAGAGTCTCTGGGTGACAAGTATTCCCTTATAGCCGCTTCAGGGGGGCAGGATGCCCTGGACGCCGTTAACGAAACCATGCCCGATATAATCCTCCTTGATATCATGATGCCTGAAATCAACGGACTTGATGTCTGCCGTATCCTTAAGCAGAGAGAGGATACCGAAGGAATCCCGATTATCTTTCTGACAGCGGCCGAAGAGATCGAGATGAAAACCCGGGGGTTCGAACTGGGGGCTGTCGACTATGTCACAAAGCCTTTTGATATCCGGGAAGTTCAGGCCCGTGTGGAAACGCATTTGACGAACAAATTCGCCAGGGACTTTCTAAAAGATCAGAACAGGACTCTGGAAGGTCTGGTGAGGGCCAGAACAAGGCAGATTGAAAAAACAGAGGATGTTACCATTCGAATGGCCGCTTCTCTGGCGGAAACGCGGGATAATGAGACGGGAACGCATATTCTTCGGACTCAGAAATATCTGGGTATTCTGGCCAGAGCTTTGGTTGCCCGGGGGCTCTTCTGTGATGAACTGACTGAAAAAAATATAAATACTCTAATCAAATCCGCTCCTCTTCATGATATCGGTAAAATCGGTGTTCCCGACAGTATCCTGCTTAAGCCCGGGAAATTGACGGATGAGGAATTTGCGGAGATGAAGAAGCATACCATATACGGTAATGAATCCCTTCATAAGGCGGATCAGAACATAGAAGGGGAATCTTTTCTCCGTTATGCCAGAGAAATTGCATACACCCATCATGAAAAATGGGACGGAACGGGTTACCCCCGGAATCTGAAGGGGGAAGAGATTCCGCTGACGGGCAGAATTATGGCTATTGCGGATGTTTATGATGCCCTTATCTGCAAAAGGGTATATAAATCGCCCATGCCGCACAGCAAGGCGGTAGAGATTATTAAAGAGGGGAAGGGACGCCATTTTGATCCGTCACTGACGGACTGCTTTCTGGAGATCCACGAAGCCTTCCGGGATGTCGCCCTGTCTTATGCTGAGAATGAGGAGGAACGGAACATCCTTGGAATGTAGCTGTAATCCGCAGTTACAGCCGGGAACTGTTTTTATCCGGCTAAAGCAGAACTGTATGATGAAAGCTATCTTCATTGGCCGGTCGTTTATGCTACTATGCTTGCAGGTCCGGAATCGGGGAGAAAATCTCCGATTGTTTTTTTACTGGGTTTGTGGGGAAAGGGCAGTCGAGAATGGTATCATACGCTAAAAGGCAAGGAGAGAATCGGATGCGTCGAACGCAACCGACGCTCTCAGGTGCCGTCTACTCTCTAGCAGTTTTCATCGTAGTCATCATCCGGCTCGTAGTCGTAATCATCCTCAGATCCGTACTTTTCATCATCTTCAAGCTCGTCATCATCATACGAATAATCACTCATGATCATCCTCCTGTGCTGATTATAGTCAAGCTTTTTGAGAATGGGATAGCCTGTTTTATCGTTTCTGAGATTTTTAAGTCGATGGAGTCATTTCGTAAATTCCCTATGGATAAGTTTAAAAACTTGCCCTGCTGTTTTTGCAGGCTTAGAATTAGGCAATAAAGGCAGCTCATGAATAGTGGTGTTTTCAGTAAAGATCTGATAGCTGTGGTAGTAGCGCATCCTGATGATGAGACTCTCTGGGCCGGAGGGTCAATCCTGAGAGGGGATTTCCGCAGCTGTACGGTTCTCAGTCTGTGCCGGGGAAGCGATCCCGACAGAGCTCCCCGTTTTTTCCACGCCCTGAAGGAATTGGGTGCTACGGGACAGATGGCGGATCTTGATGACGGTCCTGATCAGTTTCCCCTTGATGAATGCCTTATCATTGAAGCAATTAAAGAAAATCTTCCTCCCTGCCACTATGACAGAATCTACACACATAGCCCTCAGGGCGAGTATTCCCGGCATCTCAGACATGAAGAGACCGGCCGGGCTGTATTGAAAATGTGGCTGTCCGGAGAGATCCGGGCAAAGCAGATTTTCCTTTTTGCCTATGAAGACGGAGGGCGCTCCTATCTGCCCCGGGCGATTGATTGTGCTTCTGTAAGAGTCAAACTTCCTGAGCCGGTATGGTGGAAGAAATACCGGATTGTGACAGAAATCTACAATTTCAGCACAGACAGTTTTGAAGCACGAACGACACCGGAAACAGAAGCTTTCTGGTCTATCGAAACCCGGAAAGAAGCCGGAAAGTGGCTGAATAAAGGATCGTTTAAATGAAAGTCCTGGTTTTGTATGACTATCCGCCACCTCCCGGAGGATTGGCAACTCAGGGAGATATGCTTCTAAGAGGGCTCCGAGAAATCGGTGTTGACGCCCATGCCGCTCACTATGAGTCGGCTCAGGAAAAGGAGTGGTATTACAGGTGGTATAAACCCGATGTCGTTGTCGGTGTAGGATACTGGGGCTATGCTCCCCAGGTTATTATTCATCCCCAGAGTTTTGGACAGCAGGCTGTTCCCTGGCTGGTGGCCGATGGTTACATCGCGAATTATCAGGATGTACTTAATAAACTGCCCCTGATACTGGTGACTTCAGAATGGGTCAAGAATATGTATATCCGTGATGGTATCAGCGGTGACAATATAGAAGTCCTTCCGGTGGGCTGCGATACCGACTCGTTTATACCATTCAGTTTCAATGATCCCAAAATATGTGCGGTGAGAGAGGCTTTTGACGTTAACCCCGGCCAATTGATGATTCTGACAATAGGGGGCGATGCCGCATCCAAGGGGGGACGTGAAGTTATGCAGGCCCTTGCCTCATTGGGTGATGAAGTCCCTGACTGGAAATACGTCTGTAAAGTGTGGCCTCAGTACAGAACCTCCCTGCAGAATTCCTCTGATATGCAGCTGGCTGCCGAATTGGGAATTGAAAAAAAAGTTATTTTTCAGACAAGTAAAGTCTCCCGGAATTTTGTTCCTTATCTTATCGGCGCATGCGATATCTATGCGGCGCCGTCCCGTCTGGAAGGTTTCGGAATGCCGCAGGTTGAAGCCTGCTCCTGTGAAAAACCGGTGATAAGCATAAAAGCCATGGGTCCCCTCGATACGATGATACACGGAGAAACTGCTCTTCTGGCCGGTGTTGCAGAGGAGATCACCCGGGATGAGATAACAGCAGGGGAAGAGTCCGGATACTGTAAACCAAAGAGAATCCGGTTCAATCCGCCTCGAGTAGTCGACTACCGGGCAAGTGTTCCCGATATTGCCGATTATCTGAGGATGCTGATGAATGACGGGAATCTCAGGATGAAATTGGGCAAAGAAGCGAGAAAGAGAGCTGTGGAGGTCTATAATTATCGAAGGGTCGCTGAGAAATTTCTGGAAATAATCAATCGGAAGCTGGGAGGGAATCAATATGGAAAAAAAAGAGTGGGAAGTAATCAATGAAGCCGAGAAAGCTGCCATTGAAGTCTTGAAACATAATGCTCACGGTCCCTTTCTCGGGCTGCCCCGGACAGCAGGGTGGGGGTATCCGGAACCCTATACAAGGGATCTGATGATCGCCCTTCCCGGTATGTTGCTCACGGGAGATGAAGATCTGGCGGAACAGATGAGGAGAGTGTTGTTCACTCTGGCGGAAAACCAGTCGGAAAACGGCCATATCACGTCTCTGGTTCATGATCCTGAAGATCGCGGGGCCAGCGATACAACGCCTCTTTTCTTAATTGGACTGGCTATATACAGAGATTATACGGGGGAAGCGGAATTCCTTGATTCTGCTGCAGAAAAAGCTCTGAATTGGATGAAGCATCAAAGCCCTACGGATAGGTACCTTGTAGCTCAACAGCCGACAACTGACTGGAGAGACGAACAGTGGGTCACCGGTTACGGTCTTTTTGTAAACACCCTGGTGTACAGCTATCTCAGATTTTTTGATCAGAAAGAGAAAGCAGAGGGACTGAGGAATGCAATCAGTCATTTTACCGTTACCGGCGGAACAAAGCACCATCATGTTCACGAAGGTCTGGTCGTAAAGGACAAGCCTTACTACGCCTTCTGGTCATTTAAGATTTACAGCAGTGAACGTTTTGATCTATTGGGCAACAGCCTCGCCATTTTATCGGGTCTGGCCCCTCATTCCAGAACAAGGGATATCATTTCCTGGATAAACAGGGAGTGTGAAAACCTGAAAGCAAAAGGACAGCTTGCTGTCGATTTGCCTCCGAATTTTTTTCCCTACATAACTCCTGAAGATCCTGACTGGCTCAATAGATATGCTGAATATAATCAACCGGGGGAATACCATAACGGCGGAATATGGCCCTTTATTTCCGGATTTTATATAGCGGCTCTTGTCGCTGCGGAAGAATACGAACTGGCGGAGCAGAAACTGTATACTCTGACAGAACTGATGAAAAAGTCCCGGGATGACAAATTGAGCTACGGATTCAATGAATGGATTAAGGCTCAGACTGGTCAGGTGAAAGGGCAGGATTGGCAGACCTGGTCTGCAGCCATGTATCTATATGCCGTTCATTGTGTACGAAGCAGAAAGACTCCTTTTTTTGATAAAATCCGTTAGCAAGGCATTTTCCAGGCTGCAGACTAATGTTCCCGATCTGTTTCTCCGGTTAACCCAGAGATATAGATTTCAGACAGAACTCATGTATTTCCCCCAGGGTCCAGTCCCACTTCTCCGGCCTGAACCCGTCAATGAGGAAGGACTTCTTCTCCTCCATCTCCTGAATAAACCTTACTTTAAGCTTCCTGTCTGATAGAACTGTAACGGATACACCATCTCTGGAAGTATAATTCATTAACGGATAGCCCGTAGCAATATGATCTATCCAGATGGTATATTTTTTCTTATCCCCCATGGTTTTAGAATCCAGAGAAAAGGAAATGGAGACATTGGGCTCCATACAGCTGGCTTCTTCCAGCGAAGTTTCACACTCCTGTAACAGATCTTCCAAATCATTGAAAATCCAGGAATCTCTATCCTCGGTCATAGAACCACCTCCTTAAAACTCTTCTGCAGTACTCCTGGAATGCCAGGACCGACCTGATTTCATAACCTCTGAATAAAAAAAAGAAAAAATGTTTTAATAGTGGTTCTTCGGAAGAAATTCCCGACTGGAGAGGAATGCTTGGCAAGGAGCAGGCAAGTCTGCCCCTGCTGGCTCAGCCAGTTCAGCGATTCTGACGGCTTATTGTCCATACTTTCAGTATAACCCGGAATTCAAAATCCTCATACAAAATCCTGTCTTTTCCTGCTGCCAGACAGCCTATTGTAATTCCGGGAAATAATACCCGGATAAGGGACCTCTTTATTTATTATTAAACCTCTTTTTTATGACCCTGACTCCAGAGGCTGGATCAATGAAAATTCCATGAGATCTGTCAGCCTCCTCGTCAAAGCCGATTTCCAACCCCTGGATATTTACATTCTTATCGATGATGGTCCTTTTTATCCGGCAATCTTTGATAATACTGTGATTGAAACAGACCACCTGATCAAGATCCGAGTTCGAGATATATACCGATGGAGAAATGACAAGATCCTTCCCTGTCACATCGCTCAGAAATGAGCCTTCACACACTATTGCGCTCTCTACCTTACCTTTACGGTTGGGATTTATTACCTTGGCCGGTCCCTGATGGCTGTTCATCGAATAGAAGGGCCACTCCCGGTTGTACAGGTTGAACGTGGGAGAGGTAGAGACCAGATCCATATTCGCTCTGAAGTATTCTCCAATGGTTCCCACATCTCTCCAGTAGCACCCGTCTCTGCTGGAGTCTTCTATCACTTCTTCCAGACTCCCGTCTTTTTCTAGAAGCACATTTTCGGGGATATGGTTATATTTACAGTAGTCATAGGCAAGGACTATATTATCCTGAAGTAATTCAGGTATCAGATTTCTTCCAAACAGATCCCCTTGATGCCTGAGAGCCTTGATAAGTACATCCCGTTTAAAGGCATAGATACCCATGGAAGCATAAAAATTATCCGTACCCTCTATTTTCCAGGGGGTGTCCTTATCCTTTTCGCGAAAGGATATTATCCGGGAGTCCGGCCCAACCTGGATGGAGCCGAAATCCGCTGCCTTTTCGATCGGCTGAGGGATAACGCTGATAACGACATCACCCTTTCTATCAGTCAGAAACTTAAGAAAATCATAATACTGCATCCTCAGGAGGTGATCACCGGGAACAACCAGAATATAATCCGGACTGAAATACTGAATATCATCTATAGCCTGACGCACTGCATCAGCATCTCCGGCATAACTGGTTCCCAGGATTTGAGGAGACAGGTAATTTACAAAACTGTCCGACTTTTCATCTGCAGGCCATGTGTCCTTAATATGCCTGTGTAACGATCGATCTCTTCCCTGAGCCAGAATGAGGATTTTCCGGAAACGGGAATGATAGGCATTGCTTAAGGGGATATCAATGAGACGAAATTTTCCCCCTATCGGAACAGCAGGTTTTAACCGTTTTTCTGTCAGGGGTTTCAGTCTTTGCCCCTCTCCGCCAGCCAGGATAACAACAAGAGCATCCAGTTCTCTTCCTTTCATAAAAAGGAAGTCTAGTGCTTATATAATCCACCGGCAAGGATTAATATTATTTTTTAAAAAAAACACTGCATTTTTATTCGAGGAGGATGAAATAGCAATCGGGCTTGTAATTCTGTGATATGGATTTTAAATTCCTGATAATTTTTTCAGTTTCTTTGAATCAGACCTGCTATCTCTCCTGTAGGAATAGTAAACGTGCTATTTTGAAAGGAGAATTGAATGAATCAGTTGAACAGTATTATCCTCGAGGGCAATCTGGTGCGGGATCCCGAAGCGAACCTGACCGCCAGGGGAACAAAGGTCTGTAAATTTGCCATAGCCAGCAACCGCTATTACAAACAGGAAGGCGTCCGGAACAGCGAAGTTTCCTACTTTGATGTGGAGGTCTGGTCCAGGGTCGCCGAGTCCTGCGAAAAGCACCTGAACAAGGGACGGGGCGTCCGGGTGGTGGGCCGGCTGAAACAGGACCGCTGGACCGATGATCAGGGCGGCTCTCACTCCAAAATTAAAATTGTGGGGGAACATGTGGAGTTCAAACCCCAGTATAGCGGTTCGGCAGGTTCCACATCCAACGAGATGGGTGAGGAGGTGGAAACCGGTGAGGAGCTGGTTGAGACGGTTGAGTTCTGATCGGGGCAGGTGAATCGTAAAACATCCGGAAAACCGGAGCTGCAGAGTGAAATCGGCAGCTCCGGCAGGATGCGGTTTAACAAAAAATCCTAAGATTCCCTTATCCTGTCCAGCAGGATAAGCTGATCCCGTACCGATTCCATATTCTGCTCCTTCAACCACACTTCCTCAAAGGTTGAATGCCGGAAAATACGGGCCAGCCCTGTCAGAATCTTCAGGTGGTCCTCCCTGCGTTTTTCCGATCCGATCAGAATGATCATGGATTTGATATCCGGATGGGACTCATCAAAGTAGAGGCCTTCCCGGCAGCGGATAAGACAGAGCCATATCTCCCCGGTTCCGGGAATCAGGATATGGGGTACCGATATGAACGGACTGAGGGCTGTAGACATCATCTGTTCCCGTTCCTCCAGTTTGCGGCTGATTTCTTCCGAAGTCATCCCCGTAACCGGACCCAGGAGACTGCCGGCCATCTGGAAGACGCCGTGAAGGGTCTCTTTGTGGCTTATGTCCAGCATATAGGATTTCTTTAACAGTTCATCGGTTATGTCCTGACTAAGCTGTTCCCGGTCTCTTATAATCTCTCTGAGTTCCTCCTCCAATCCTTCGTTCTGGAGTTTACGGTTAACCATATTCTTGATCAGGTGGAGGGCGGCAAACTCATACCGGCTTCTTTTCCTGCCGTAGAGCAGGTAGATCAGCAGACCCGTACTGCCGAAGAGCAGCAGGATCTCCAGGCTGCTGACACCCAGTTCTATCAGAAAGTAGCCCATAAGGAGCAGTGCCACTACGGGTACATAGGGGTACAGGGGAATCCGGAAGAGGGGAGCGTAGTTGCGGACGCTGCTCTCCCTGAGAATGATAATGGCAATGTTGGTGGCAATATAAGTGATCAGGATTACTGTGGACGCCACCTTGACCAGGGCTTCCAGGGGGATGAGAACGGCAATGATGATTCCCAGGCCCGTCAGAATTATAGCAATATAGGGCGTTCCCTTGCGGTTTGTCCGGGATATAGCTTCCGGAAGCAGACCGTCTCGAGACAGAGCCAGAGGATAACGGCTGGCCGCCATGACCCCGGCGTTCCCTGTTGTGATAAATGCCAGAGCAGAGGCAAAGACAATAACAAGTTGTCCGGGCCGGCCTGCAATACGCAGGGCGCTTTCGGCAATTGGTGTCAGGGATCCTGCAAACTCTTCGGGAGGCAGGACTGCCGTGGTTATGCCTACCATGGCAACATATATAAGGGTAATCAGGGATACAGAGAGGATCATGGCCCGGGGGATATCCCTTCCCGGATTTTTCACCTCTTCCGCCATGGTCGTGACATTCAGCAAGCCGCCGAAACTGACAAAAACAAAGGCCGAGCTCTGAAACAGAAGCCGCAGGCTCTCCAGAGGGGGAGCCTGGGTTCCGAAGAGGCTTCTTCCGGATGTAAAATGGTCTCCCTCCCATTCCCGGAAGCCCAGAATCACATAGGCCAGCATAATGGCCAGCAGGGCGAAGACCAGAATAACCTCAAGGGTAATGGCCTCTCCGGTGCCTACCAGGTTCAGGATGACAAACACAAGGGCCAGACCGATGGCCAGAAGATGAGGAGGTAAACCGAATAATATAAAACCCAGCTCAGCCAGGCCGAAAACAGCAAAAGCCGTTTTGAGTATCAGGGCCAGCCAGCTGAGCAGGCCCATCACCGTACCAACCCCCGGACCGAGGCTTCGGGTAATATAGAAATAGTCGCCCCCTGCCTTGGGCATGGCCGTTGAGAGTTCAATCAGTGAAAGGCTGGAAAGAAAGGCGACCGTTCCCGCCAGAAAGTAGCTGAGAATTACCAGCGGGCCGATCTGTCCGTAAGCCAGACCGGGTAGAATGAAGATCCCGCTTGAGATCATGGTTCCGCTGGCCAGGGCAAACAGCGCTGTGGATGATATGGTTTTTTTGTGATCCGTCATGGTTACCTCCCGGAATTCCTGAGGATATAAACTATAATATATTCACCCTGTGAATACGAGTCCTGTACTGGATGGCTTCAAGAGTTATCCGGGCATCTTTAAAGATGCCCTATCTGAAGCTGTATCCTCTTCTGTTTTGAACAACCAGGACTGATCCCGGTCCGCCTCCGCCAATTTCATTTATCTGGTTGCTGTTCCAGAGCAAACGGGAGGGCTGACTGCCATTTGACAGATCGATGTAGCGGTATTGGTTCTCTCCCTTGATTTTCAAACGGTACCTTCCCGGTTTCAGATGCAGGGGATATTCAAAAAAAAAATTTTGATGGTTCCAGTGATCTCTGGAACTTCATATACGGCTTTTAGCCGGTTCTGCACTGCAGAAATAGACTGGTCTCGCTGTAAGGATACAGGGATTCATATGAAAGGATATTTCAATGGCATTGATGGAGGAGGGGTCGAAATCGATCTCACATAGTTCACAGGATGCCCGTTTGTTCACATCCTCATCAAGTTTTTCAGCCAAAACGAAAGGGCGAATTCTGAAAAGAGAATTGTCCGGGTCTCTTCCATATTCCCACTCCCGGGGGACCTCTTTTCACTCCTGTCTGATTCCCTCGACAACGGATCGTCCGTAAAGGACGCTCTCCTTCTCTGTAAAGACCATGGCTGCAGTTTTCATACGCCTGCTGAATGAAGAGGTATCGCTCAACAGGGGACTGCTGCGGAACCATCTTCGGCGATAGATACGTTTTACTCTATATGATCTCCAGCGATTCAGTTTTCTGAAAATCAGAAATCAGATCAAAACGGCTGACCCTCACTTTCATCAGGGCACAGTCGGGAGAATCATAAAAATCACCCAGTTCGGGAAAGCGTTTCAAAAAAAGGTCTCTCACAAATTTTCTGTCGTCATCCGGAGCCACTTCCGCCCGTCCCTTGACTTCAACACCGGTCAGTCCGTGAAGATCCTGAAGGCTGTTTTGCCGGTTGTCCACAAACAGGGACACTACAGGATGTTTGATCATGTTACTGAATTTCCGTGTCGACCGGGGCGTTACAAAGAACAGCTCTCCCAGTCCGGTTGAGGTTATAAAACAGACTATCACGGAATGAGGCCCGTCTGGTCCCTGAGTGGATATAACGGCAAAAAGCTGCTGTAGGAATAGCCTGCTGACTTTTATTTTCAGTTCGTCGGAAGTACTCATCTGTCTTTTTCCTTTCTCTGTTTGGATATTTGTTATTTTTCTGTCTGCAAATAAGGGGAAAATATCCCATACCAATATCCAGTCTAGGAGAAACAGACGCTTTTTGCAAAATTGAACCCGGTTGTTATGACTTAACCAAAATTAAACGTATTTACATCAATGGGCAGGGTCTTTTGGAATTCTGTAAAATATAAAAAAATCGTCCGGCATATGGTGCGGCAATGAACAGATATTTTTCAAATAAAAACAAAAGTGCTCATAATGACGATTATATTGTCATCCCTGGAGCTGAAGATTTCAGGAATTTTGTCAGAAAACGGCTTCCGGGACAAGTTTTGATTCTTTAACTATAATGAACCTTCCCGCAGGCTTATGGTAAAATCGAAAATCTGGGATAGAAAAAAGCCTCTGCTTATATTTGATGAACTCCATAAAATGGATCAGTGAAAATTGTTTTTGAAAGGTATATACGATACCGAAGGGATTCCTCCTTTCTGGAACCTCAGGAGGCTATGGAGCATATTCTTAAGGTCGGCGGATTTCCGGAATTCTCGGGCGATAAAATCATTCCGGAGACTGAACAACCTTCAGCATATAATCAATATTATCCATTAAAACTTTTATTTTCTTTTTGTGGCCGGCCATCTGAGATCCAATATCTTTACTGGAATCAGTCAAACGGAAAAATGACCGGTTGATTTCATTGCTCAGCTCGTTGGCTTTCCCCTGGTTTGAGTTAATACTCGTCATCTGTTCTTTCAGATTGTTCATTCTGCTGATAACATCGGCAACAGCATCTTTACTGACTCTTACCTGTCTACATAGGATTATTTTTCCTTAAAATAATGAGAATCTAGTTTTGAAAATAAGTTATTTTAGTTCACATTTGGCGATGGCGCAATTTTTTTATTTATGAGGAGACGGGGTACATTCTCCGGTTATTGTTGCAATATACGATTACCATGCTGAATATTGTCAATTCAAATTAAGGCTTTGGATCGACAATATTTATAATAGACTGTAACCGGAGAATCCTCTTCTATTTCAAAGGAACACAAATCTCACAGTAATGGTTCTCCACCAGCTCCGGGATATAGCGCTCCATAATCGGCTTCGATGTATCCCATGAATAACTCAGTGCCGCCAGTTCGGGAAAAATGCTGTTCCATCCATTTCTGACAGCTTCTTCAGTATGCTCTATTCTGAACACAGCATACTTCCCGCCGGGGAGACTGCCTGAACGGATATTTTCCCCGGTCGGTATAAAATCCTCCGGAATCACTATACAGGTATCATAACGGCATTTTCCGGGAGCTGTTGTTTCGGGATTGTCCTGAGCAATCCCGAGGATAACTGAATCCCTTGTTAATAATTTGCTGGACTCTGCCCATTTTTTTAACTCTTCCATAATTATCCTGTTTCCCGCACCATAAGGTCCGGTCTGCCGTAAATAGGCAATTCTGCCAGATGGGATATTTTCAGTTTTGATCTGCATAAAGTTCTTTCCTTAATATAAATAGTATTATGATCGCGATACATACGGATAAGGTAAAAGCATTAAAAATAGAATGCAAGTTGATTTTTAAAATATTTTATATATGGGATTTAATTGGAATTGCAAAGGCGCATCAGAATTGAACGCACCGTCCTGATGCAACTGATGCCGGTTCCCGATTACAGGAGGAATTTCAGCCGGGTGCAGTACTGTATTGAGATGGAAGCCGGTGTTGTTTTATGCCATAGTCAATCGAACCCGTCAGAATTCTCTTGCCAAAGTGTTTCAAGGGGATTATAGTATATTAGTTTTTACGTGAAAACGGATGAAACTTATGCCACGTAGACAGACTGCAGAGGAGGGCGTCCCCGGGAGGACGGAGAACCATTGGGCGTAACCATCAATGACGTAGCCAGAAAAGCGGGGGTTTCCCATACCACCGTGTCCTGGGTGATCCACGATGATCCCCGGATTACCGGGGAAACCAAGAAGAAGGTCATGGCCGCAATCCGCGAACTCGACTACCATCCCAATTATATGGCCCGGAGTCTGGTCAAAGGCAAAACCGATACCATCGCCGTTCTGGCGTCCTTTTTCTCATCCCCCTTTGAGATGGAAGTCCTCAAGGGAATGGAGAAGGTCGCGGACAGCCGGCTGCTGCGCTACAACCTGAATCTGTACACGACCCGGGATCGGGAGCATGAGGTGCTGATGGAGATCCTTAACGGCAAAAGGGCCGATGCGGCGATCCTCCTGAACAGAAAACCCGATAAGGAGGTACAGGACCGCTATGCCCGGGCCGGAATGCCCCTTATCCTGCTGGATGAATCGGTGCCGGGACTCCTTTCTGTCCGTCTGGACAATGAAAAGGGGGCCTTTCAGGCCACCCGGTATCTGCTGGAGAAGGGGCACAGGAGTATCGGCATTGTGATGGAGAAGCAGTCGACGGAAATCGACTACTGTCAGGAACAGCGGTATCGCGGTTTTGCCGGGGCTATGAAGGAAGCGGGTCTGCCCGCCGATGAATCCCGGATTCTGGAGATTGAGGATTTTTACTTTGAAGAGGGCGAAGCCCTGCTGCGAAGGATTGACGAGGAGAAGCTCGATTTCGACGCCCTGCTCTGTGCCGCCGGGGATATTGTCGCCATGGGAATGATTTCCGAGGCCCGGAAACGGGGAATAGCCATCCCCGGCTCACTGGCGATTGTGGGATTTGATGATATTCAGGCCGCCTCGCTGGTGAGTCCCGCCCTGACAACGGTGCGTCAGCCTCTTTCGGAGATGGGAGCCCGGCTCCTGGAAGAGACCGTGAACCGGCTGGAAGGAAAAGGTGAGGTCCGGGATATTATATTTGAACCTGAACTGGTCATCCGGGAGTCGAGCTGATATTTTATTTGCGATTAATTTTCACGTGAAAACAGCCGTTTTTATGTGGAGTGAATCTTCCCTCGTAGAGGGGAAGCCCTCCGGGGCTATAGAGACTGTCCGAAGGCGTTCCGTTGAATATTACGATGTCCCGGATAGAAAAAAAGTGAGGTACTTTTATGAAAAAACTTTTAACTGCCGGGCTGCTTCTTCTGCTGCCGTTCTCTTTCTGTTTTGCGGGAGGGCAGGCCGACTCTTCCGGTGACGGGGATGCCTCTGTCATTACTTTCGGTGTATTTGATGAGCTGATGGATGCCTACGGCGCTATCATCGAAACCGAGGATTTCAAGACCCGGTTTCCCGGTGTGACCGTAGAGCTTTCCAAGTCCGACTGGGACGGTCATCATGAGAGGCTGGTTTCGGTCATTGCCGCGGGCGGCGGTTCCAACGATATCGAAGTGATCGACGAAGGTTTTATGGGTCAGTTTGTTACCGGCGGCGGTTTTACCGACCTCTCTCAGGCGCCCTTTGACGGGAATGAAGCAGTCAAAAAACTGGCTCCCTTCGCTGCGGCCAATGCCCGGACGAATGAGGGCGCCCTTATCGCCCTGCCGGTTGATATCGCTCCGGCTGTCATGTTCTACAGAGAGGATATGGCGTCGGCTTCAGGGTACGATTTTCAGAGAATGGGCTCCTGGGAGGAGTATCTGAAGGCGGGCCGGGCCGTGACCACCGACAGCAACGGCGACGGGGTGACCGACAGATGGATGCTCTCTTCGGCGCAGGAACTGGCTCTGGTCTCCATCAGCAACGGAATCGGCTGCTGGATCGATGAAAAAGGCAACCTGCTGCAGCCCAGGTCCAAATTCATCTCCATCCTGGAGCTGGTGGATGAGATTAATAAAACCGGAACCCATGCGGACTACGATGCCTGGACCGAACCCTGGGAATCCGGTTTTTCCGAGGGCAGTTTCGCTACCTCCCTCATGGGAGCCTGGTTCGCCGGAGCCCTGAAGGGCTGGATGGCCGCCGATCAGGCAGGCGAGTGGAGAGTCGGCTACATCCCGGGCGGCGCTTATATCAACATGGGCGGTTCCTTCCTGGGAATTCCCGAGAGTGTGGATGAAGCGAAGAAGCCTGCAGCCTATGAGATCATGAAGTACATCTGTACCAATCAGGATGCCCAGATGTCCACTCTGATGATGATCGGTTCTTTCCCCGCTCTGACCAGCTGTTTTGACGACCCCCGTATGGCCGGAGGAGACGACTTCTTCGGCGGACAGGAAGTACGCCTCCTTTTTGCCGATGTGGCTAAAAATATCCCTCCCGTTTCCTCAGGAGAGTACGACCAGATGGCCCGCGGTTTCTGGCAGAGTGCGGTGACCGGTGTCGCTGCCGGTGAATACAACCCCGAAGAGGCCTATCAGTACGTTGTGGACAACCTGAAAGCCAGTATGGATTGATCCGGGAATTCCCGGTTGATCAGGGCGGAGAGGGTTTCTCTCTCCGCCGGATAATTCCGTCCCTCCGGGAGAAGGCATCGGATCTCCTTCCGGGGAATTTTAATAAAGGATTTTCAATGAACTCGTTACACGGTATGACAGGAAAAATCGCAACCTACTTTTTTCTTATACTTTTTGCCTTTCTGTTCGTATTCCCCTTTTACTATATCTTTGTCCTGGCCAGCTGGCCCGATTCCAATATGTTCACCGTCCCTCCCCATATGACCTTTGGAAACGGCTGGTCGGAGAACTGGCAGCATCTGTTTCACGAGGTCCCTTCGTTCTGGAGGAATTTTTTCAACAGTGTCATGATTTCCACAATTAATACGGCGGCGGTACTGTTTTTCTGCACCATGGGGGGGGCCGCTTTCGCCCTGTACAGGTTCAAAGGCCGTGAGATGCTGTTTAAGCTGATCCTCGTTACCTTTATGATCCCCGCTTCCCTTAACATCATCCCCTTTTTTCAGATCGTCATTAAGCTGGGATGGATGAATACCTGGTACCCTCTGATCGTACCGGGGATGGCCAATGTTTTCGGTATATTCCTGATGACCCAGTTTATAAAGACTTCCGTCCCTGTCGAACTGATGCATGCCGCCCGCATTGACGGGATGGGGGAATTCCGCATACTGCTGGCAATTGTATTTCCTCTGGCCAAAGCCGGTCTGGCCATCCTGGGGATGCTGACTTTTCTGGGAACCTGGAACGACTTCCTCCTTCCCCTGATCCTGCTGCGGAAGACCGAGATCACCACCCTCCCGATCATTCTCTCTTCCCTCAGGTCCCGTTCGGGAGGAGGGACCGGTTCGATGATGGTGGGCAATGCCATAGCGGTTATGCCTCTGACCCTGGTTCTGATCTTTTTTTCCAGGCAGATGATCGCCAATCTGACCGCCGGGAGCATTAAAGGATAATATATGAAAATAAACAGCATAAAATGGACCCCCTACCTGTACATCCTCCCGTTCTTCATCCTCTTTCTGATATTCGGTGTGTACCCCATCGGCTATTCCGCCTGGATCTCCTTTTTCAAATGGGGCAATACGGGAGCCGTTGAGTTTGTGGGTATGCGGAACTATTCACGGTTTTTCGGAGCCGAAAATGATCCCCTTTTTCTGATTTCCCTCAGGAATACACTGATACTGCTGGTTACGGGTTCTCTGCTTCAGCATTTTATCTCTCTGCCTCTGGCCATCTTTCTGAACCGGGGCTTTGTTAGGGGACGGGATTTTTTCAAGACCGTGTATTTTCTGCCCTATATTACCAGCGCCGTATCGGTGGCTATTATTTTTCAGCAGCTTTACAACCCCACCGTATCGGGGGCTCTGAACTTTCTGTTCAGCCTGGCGGGGATTAAGCCGATCCATTGGCTACGGGATCCGGTGGCTATGAAAGGAGCCATTTCTATCATCCTGAACTGGCGTTTCATCGGTTATTACACCATTATCTATATGGCAGGGCTCCAGGGGATATCTCCAGAACTGTATGAAGCGGCCCGGATCGACGGGGCCGGAGAGTTTCAGCAGCACTGGCGGATCACGGTGCCCATGATGGTTCCTATCATCTTCTTCTCCGTGTCCATGAGTCTGATTTTCGGTATGCAGCTGTTTGCCGAACCCTATATGCTCTGCGGAGATTACAGGCAGATGGGCGGGGTGAAAAACTCAGGGCTTACCATGACCCTGCTGCTGATGACCCTGGGATTCAGGATGTCCCGGTTCGGCCGGGCATCGGCGGTCTCATGGCTGATGTTCTTGGTGATACTGGTGCTCACATTTGCCAACAAGTACATCACCGACAGACTGGACTATACAAAAGATTGAACCGGAGCCTGGCATCTCAGGCATCCGGCTATAAGGTTAGGCTATAATGAAAGTTCTCTATAATCACATCGGCTATGAGCCGAAAGGTGAAACACGCATCATTCTGGAATCATCGGTTCCTTTACCCGACCAGCCCCGGGCTTTTCTGCTGGACGAGGCGGGAAGGACAACCGGCATGGACGGAGATATGAGTTTTCTGGGGGAGGTCTCCGGCTGGCAGGGACGGTTCTACTACGACTGGCCGTTTGACCTCCCCGATGCAGGGGAAGGCCGTTACCGTCTGATGATCCGCTCGGGCTCCGAATCCGTTCTCACCGACAGCTTTGAGATTCGGGCAGGCCTGTTTGCGGATCTTCTGATCACCGATATTCTATGCTACTTCCGTTCCGTCCGCTGCTCTGATGAGTACGACAGGCAGGACCGGAGTCTCCCCATCACGGGAAGTCAGGACCGCCGGGTGGATGTCCGGGGCGGATGGTACGATGCTTCGGGAGATGTGAGCAAGTACCTGAGTCATCTAAGCTATGCGAACTACATGAATCCCCAGCAGACACCGGCGGTGGTGTGGCTGATGAGTGAGGGCTTAGACTCCCTTCAGCGGGAGAGGCCCGGGCTGGCAGAAGCCAGGGAGTCCTGCTTTATCCGGGAGATCCTCCACGGGGCTGATTTCCTTATGCGGATGCAGGACCCGGAAGGATACTTCTATATGACTGTTTTCGATCAATGGTCGGGGGACAGCAGCCGGAGACAGATCTGCGCGTATAGAACCCAGCAGGGTGAACTGGTGGAGAGCTATCAGGCGGGGTTCCGTCAGGGGGGCGGTATGGCGGTGGCGGCCCTGGCCAGAACGGCGGGGCTGAAGCGGGAGGGGGTTTTCGGCAGCCGGGAGTATCTGGCGGCTGCCGAGAAGGGATTCGCTCACCTGCAGGAGCATAACTGTGCCTATCTGGATGACGGACAGGAGAATATCATAGATGACTACTGCGCCCTGCTGGCGGCAGCAGAGCTCTTTGCGGTCACCGGATGCCCTGATTATCTGGAGGCGGCGGAGTTTCGGGCCGGGAATCTGATAAGCCGATTGTCCGAGGACGAGAACGGCCGCGGCTGGTGGCGGGCGGATGATAAGGGTGAGATTCCCTATTTTCATGCCGTTGAAGCGGGTCTGCCGGTTCTGGCTCTGATCCG
This sequence comes from Oceanispirochaeta sp., assembly GCA_963663385.2. Classification (GTDB taxonomy): domain Bacteria; phylum Spirochaetota; class Spirochaetia; order DSM-2461; family DSM-2461; genus Oceanispirochaeta. The sequence goes on from CAXXXD010000002.1 coordinate 285,042, forward strand.
GTTTGCCGAAGTCGCGGGGGACAGGACCGACCGGTCCTGTCTGAAGAGAGCCGTTACAGACTCTCTGAGGTTTGAACTGTCCGTTACCGGGGAAGTGAACAATCCCTTCGGTTATCCCCGGCAGTATGTGAAACCTGTCAACGGGAAGAAACAGACGGCCTTCTTCTTTCCCCATGAGAATCCTTCGGGTTACTGGTGGCAGGGGGAGAATGCCCGGCTGGCTTCGCTGGCCATGGCCGCCCGGAAAGGACTCTCCTGTTTTGATGATACCTCGGATCGGGAGGCTCTGCGGGACTATGGAGATAATCTGCTGCACTGGATACTCGGCAGGAATCCCTTCGACCTGTGCATGCTCACCGGACGGGGACGCAATAATCCCGAAGCGGAACCCGGGCATCTGAATTTTCCCGGCGGAGTTATCAACGGGATTACCTCCCATCCGGAAGAAGAACAGGATATCGCATTTCTGCCTGAGCCCTACGGCCGGGAGGGTATGCACCGCTGGCGCTGGTGCGAGCAGTGGATTCCCCATGCCGCCTGGCTTCTGGGCGTCCTTTGCACGGGAATCGAAGGATGAACCGGACTGACCATTTTTATCCGAATCCCGTCTTCTTTCAGACCGGCTATGAGGCGGATCGGGATCTCTGGGAGAGTTATAATCGCCCTGTACGGGAGCTCTGCACCCTGCTGACGGAAGGTGTCCGGCAGCCCCGGGGATTTTTCTGGGTGGACTTTCCCCTGCGGCGGGCCACTGAGGCTCCGGGGATCCGCTGATATCCTACAGGACTTTTGAAAGGAAGTCTCTGGTCCTTTCATTCTGAGGATTGCCGAAAAGCTCTTCGGGCGGTCTGTTCTCAACAATGACCCCCTCATCGATGAACAGAACCCTGTTGCTGACTTCTCTGGCAAAACCCATTTCGTGGGTGACCACCACCATGGTCATTCCCTCAGAGGCCAGCTGCTTGATAACATCAAGCACTTCTCCGACCATTTCGGGGTCAAGAGCGCTTGTGGGTTCGTCAAAAAGCATGATGTCAGGATTCATCGCAAGAGCTCTGGCGATGGCCACTCTCTGCTTCTGACCGCCGGAAAGACGGTTGGGATACTCATCTATCTTGTCAGAGAGACCGACCCGTTCAAGAAGTTCCGCCGCTTTGACCTTTGCCTCTTCAGCGCTCATCTTCCCCAGTTTCACAGGCGCAAGGGTGATATTTTCCAGTACGGATTTATGGGGGAAAAGATTGAACTGCTGAAAAACCATACCCACTTTCTCCCGGAGTCTATCCACATCCGTTTCCGGGGCGGTGATATCAGTCCCTTCGATAAAAATATGCCCCGACGTGGGCTCTTCAAGCAGATTCAAGCATCTTAAAAAGGTGCTTTTCCCGCTTCCTGAAGGACCTATGACACTGATCACTTCTCCCGGATTAACCTGTTCGTTTATCCCTCTGAGGACTTCCAGTTTTCCGAAATATTTATGTAATTCGACGACTTTAATCACTGTTCTTCATTCTCCTTTCGGCCCTGGAAAGCATATGGGAAAGGCTTAGGGTGAGTATAAGATAGATAATCGCCGTGGCGATTAGGGGGATTGTCGCTTCATATGTAATGCTTCTTATCTTGTTCCCGGCCCGCATCAGATCGTTTCCGCCGATAAAACCGATGATCGAGGTTTCTTTAAGCAGAACGATAAACTCGTTTCCAAGGGCCGGAAGGATATTCTTGACGGCCTGGGGCAGGATAATCTCCTGCATCGCCATGCGGTGAGGCATTCCCAGGGAGCGGGCCGCCTCCATTTGTCCTTTCGAGACGGCCTGTATCCCCGCTCTGATGATTTCAGAGACATAGGCTCCCGAGTTTATTCCGAACGCAATGATGGCAGCCACGGTTTTGTTGATATCAAAGGATTGAAAAACAACAAAATAGATAATCAGCAGCTGAACCAGAACGGGGGTTCCTCTGATTAGTTCTGTATACGCTCTTGCGGTTAGATTGAGTACTCTTTTTCTGGACATCCTCATAAGGGCTATAACTGTACCCAGCACAACACCGAGGAAAACGGCAAACAAGGTCACCACCAGGGTGACCTTAAGCCCGTTACACATAAGTGTTATGCCGTTGGGACCAGCCTCCCACAGCTCTTCAAAAAGAGTCCTTTTAACGGCATCTATCAAAATCTTCTCCTATTTCATGAACTGTACAAGCAGTTCATTGTATTTCCCGCCTGATTTAAGTCTTTCGAGAGTTTTGTTAACAGAGGCAAGCAGTTCCTTATCCCCTTTCCTGATCGCGATTCCATAGTATTCGGGATCAAAATCAAAGGAAAGGATTTCAAGATCGGGATTTTTATTGATGAAACTCAGAGCGGGCTGCTGATCTATAATAAGGCAGTCTACCTTACCGTTTTTCAGCTCCATTACAGCTTCAAAGCCGGTATTGAATGCGGAGATATTTCCCTCTTCCGTATACTTGCTGGCCATATCATTTCCGGTTGTACCGAGCTGAACAGACATCTTTTTGTCCTTAAGGTCATCAATGGCTTTAATGGCGCTTTGTCCCTTCTTTACTATTACCGCCTGGGTTGCCTCGTAGTAGGGCTCGGAAAAGTTCACGCTTTCCGCTCTTTGGGGATTGATGGTCATCCCGGCAATAACAAAATCGATCTTATCCGCGTTAAGAGCTGTCAGGAGTGTATCGAATTCCATATCCTCAATCTCAAGCTCCCTGCCCAGGTCCTTTGCAATTTCCCTGGCGATTTCCACATCAAATCCGACCACTTCATCACCGGTGGATCCTCCGATAAATTCAAAAGGAGGGAAGGCCGCATTGGTACCCATAACAATGGTATCTTTCTTTTTTGAACATCCGGCAAGGGCAATTGTAGAAATAATCAGGGCAATGATCAGTTTATTGAATTTCATTTTGTATCTCCGCTTTTCGTTTTTTTTCGGTCATACTATGGGGAAATATGCATAAAAAGTCAATAAAAATGAATATTTATCTATGAATTGTCTGTTTTAAAGGGTTTGATACATCGATTTTCGATATTTATACTTTGTTTTGACAGGGGGTAGAAAGAAAAATGACAACTTTCATCGTACAGGGTTAATCGGGTGGGGGACTACGGAGCGAATTCGAAGAAGCCAATCCAATAAGTCTGCTTACAGAATACACTTATTCCAAAAAAAGGCTTCCCCGTCAAACCTGTCCGCCTGAAAAGCATAAATCGCTTTTTCCTTCTGTATCCCGGTGGACTTCATCCAGGCCAGGGCAAGAGGATACCGGGGAAAGGTATACAGCAGGAAATCCCGGTTTAATGTAATAGAGGGGTTTTTCAGACCGGCGGCAATTCCCTCCCCCGAAGCCTTGAGACAAGCTTCCTTTAAAGTCCACATCCGGAAGAAATATCTCATCCGTTCTTTTTCGGTTGGCAGGACGGAAAAATGCCTGGATTCGTCCGGAGTCAAGGTTTGGGCGGCCAGTTCGGCAACCGGTTTATCCGGATCAAAAAGCTCTATATCAACTCCCAGTTCTGTTTCTTTTCCTATGGCCAGAGCAGTATGGCTGCCGCTGCGGGAAAGATTGAACGTTACATCTGTGAACCCAGGCAGAAAAGGTTTTCCTTTTACGGATCTCCCGAAAGAAACTTCCGAAGGTGCCATCCCGGTATAGCAGCCGAGGAGGGATCTCATCATCAGTCTGGAATACAGGTAGCTTTTCCGGAGATGTTCATAGCGGTATTTCCGGAGTTGAAGTTTCTCTTCCCGGCTGAGCCAGTGCAGGGGAACGCTGTTCAACTCCTTCTGGAGTGCTTCGGCATCCGCCAGAAACAGCAGGATGCGGGAAGAGGATAGTTCAGGTAGACCGGAACAGGCCCTGCGATGAATCAAGAGTCCTGTCTGGCCAGTTTTTCTTCCAGAATATTCAGCAGATGTTCCGGCTTAAAAGGCTTGGATAGAATCCCGGTGACTTTCAGTGAACGGAGCTGACTGATAGCCTCTTCTTCTTCATCGCAATAAGCCGATATGATGATGGTGGGTACAATCCGGTTCATTTCTTTCAGTTTCAGATAGACTTCAAGCCCCGACATGATAGGCAGTCGGAGATCCAGAAGAAGAAGATCCACCTCTCTGTTCATCATTTCATTTATGGCGTCTTCTCCATTGTAGGCTGTGCATATGGAGTAACCGGCGGTTGTCAGAATTTCCTCAACGGATTCCACAAAGGAGGGATTGTCATCCACTACCAGAACGATACCGTCGGGTTTTACCTCCTCTACCAGAGAAAGGACCTCTTCCATTTCAAAGGGTTTGTGCATAACCTTAAGGGCGCCGTGGTCGATGGCCTGCTGGATAAGTTCTTCCATGCGGTAGCCGGTCATGATGACGACCTTGCAATCCGGCTGAATCTTCTCCATTTCCATAAAACAGTCAACACCGTTCATTCCGGGGAGTTTCACATCCAGAAAAGCTATATCATATTTATTTTTTCTGAAAATTTCTAAAGCGCTTTCCGCATCGTAAACAGTATCTACCAGGTAATCTTCCATTTCCAGAGCATCGCAGATACTGTCTGCCAGATCCACGTTATCATCGACAACCAAAATTCTCATTTTTTTAACCTTAAATTTCTTTTTAGCTGAATTCCTATTTATTTTATGGCTATTTTACCGCTAAATACCCGAGTTATCAAGAAGAATGAAGAATGTTATCAATGGATTATTAATCAGATTTCAGGTGTTTACTGAATAATGATTTATACTATTATGCTATGGACTCCGTAAAGAAGAATATATTGATTCTGGATGAAAACAGGGGATTCGCCCATACTTTGAAGGAGGCTGTTCAGAATATGCTCTTTAACTGCTCTGTTGCTGTGGTTGGCATACATAAAATCCAGAAAGCTGCTGAAATCCCGGACTTCCAGGGGGTACCCGGCTTCTGTAATTAAAGTACCCATTTTATTGATGCTTATGGTATGGGGGTTGATTATATGGTGTATTTCGTTTTCCAGTTCCTTTCTGTCAAAAAGCAGAACAACCGCTTTGCTGGAGTAATCCACATAGGAAAAATCCAGGGGCCTGTGCTTGATCTTCGGGTAGGAACCGAGCTTTATATAGGATTTCACTGAAGTGTAGAAGGCGTTTTCATGGATGTTTTTCTGAAATTTCCCGTTTCCCTGTTGAAAACCAGATCTCCCGTACGGAGAACGATTCTGTCCGGAAAGTCATTAAACAGGTCCCTGTCAAAGTAAAATTCCAATTGCCTGCGGAGACGGTTTTCCGCTTCATCCGCAGATACCCTTCTGACAAGGGGGTGGATCGCGGCATCGGTTTCTTCCAGAAGATCCCTTAGTATATGGCATCCCAGATACCCGGTCGCCCCGGTCAGCAGAATATGCCGGTATTTGACCCGCGAGGACAAATCCATCATAAGGTACCGGCTGTTTTTACGGGTATACCGTTCCATCTCGCCCATAATGGACGTTAAATCCACCCTGGAGTTGTCTTCTGCCCCTCTTTTATTCCCGGCAGAGCTGTCCGGGCTTCCCAGTCCTCCAGATACTCCTTCCAGTAGAGGGACGATGCTTCATGGTCTCTCTCATCCCTCCACTGGAGGAATTTGTAATAATCCCCCCGGATGGGGGACGAATCACCCGAAAACATCTCCTTCAAAAAAATTCCCAGGCACCAGCCGTCCAGCAGGATGTGGTGAAAGCTGAAGAAAATCCGGTGTTTTGAATCTTCCTCCCGGAGTACTCTCAGCCGGCAGGGGGGACGTTCCGTCAGGGTAAAAGGAGTGTTCCGGTCTTCTTCCCTGTACCGGTTGATATATTCCCTCTTCTCAGAGCCGGTCAGATGGGAGATGTCCCGGTATTCCACCGGATTGTCTGTTTTTTCCAGTACTACCTGCCTGGGATGGCGCATCCCTTCATAAGGGAAAATGGTCCTGAGTATTTCATGCCTGTCAAGGAGTCCCTGCCACCTGGATTCAAAGAGATTCTGATCAAAACTGCCCGACAGGGTGAAACCGAGCTGTTCAAAGTAGGTCCCCGTCGAGGGATTTCGCATATGGGCCAGCAGCATCCCCTCCTGCAGGGGCGTAAGAGGACAGACCCGGACCGCTTCGTGGGGCAGCCGTTCCATCTACTGTTCGGTCAGAGAGCTGTCTCCGTAGTCCCAGGGGGTTCTGCAGGTCACCTTCCTCTTTCTGCAGTGCCGGATTATCTCATAAAGCCGGGTTTTGTATTGCTCAGCCAGTTCCCTGATTGTCACCTCGTTAAATCTCCGGCTGTTGTAAGCGAAAATCAGACGGAGCGACCCTGATTCCACCAGACCGTTTATATCCAGTGCATAGGGAAAGGGGCAGTCCGGGGCCATGGACAATTCCAGTCCGGTGAGTTCGTTGAACACGCCCAGGTAATTGAAACTGACCTCCGGCGTTTTGTTCAGATGGGGAAATCCGGATTTTTCCGGGTTTGTCAGGTAGCGTATTATCCCGTATCCGATGCCTTTACGGGGAATCTTCCGCAGGGTCTCCTTGATAGCAGGGATCTGCCGGGACAAATCCGCCCCTTTTTCTCCTTCAAGCAGCACGGGGTAGCTGCTGGTGAACCAGCCGACCGACCGGGAAGTGTCTCTGCCGTCGCCCGGATCTTCCCTGCCGTGCCCTTCCAGATTCAGATAGAGGGGCGTTCCGTTGTTCCACTGAGTAAAGGCCCGGGACAAAGCGCAGAGGAGCAGGTCGTTTATTTCGGTGTTGTAGGCATGATGGCAGTCGTTCAGCAGAGAAGCTGTTTTACTGATGTCAAGGTTAATCTCCCACTGGGCCATTTCCCCTCTGGTGCAGGGGCCTGCCGGCCTGTCTTCCCTGAGGGCGGGAAGGGGGGCTTTCTCCAGTTTTTCCCAGTAGGGGAGTTCCCGGCGGAACAGATGGGATGACGCGTATTCCTCCAGGGCCGGGGCCCATTGGTTGAAGGGTGCGGTCTTCGGCGGGAGAATCGATAGTCACCTTCTGGTTCCAGTGATGGGGACTGGGAAAGTTCTGTTCGAAAAACCACTTCTGGATGGGGGTGAGGGGGGCCGGACCGGTCACTGGTTTGTCCGATGCGGTTTCGGCAGGGCCTTGCGGTCCACTTTGCCGTTAGCCGTCAGGGGGAGGGCGTCCAGGAAAACAAAACAGGAGGGGACCATATAGTCCGGCAGCTCTGCGGCCAGATGCTTCTCAAGATCGTCCCGGGTTACTTCCCCGCTGCTCACCACATAGGCGCAGAGGCTTTTTCCTGTTTTCTCCTCTACAGCTTCAACAACCGTTTCCCGTACTCCCGCAACCCCCGCCAGAGTGGACTCTATTTCGCCGGGTTCTATCCGGTAACCGCGGATCTTTACCTGTTGATCGATCCGTCCCAGAAACTCTAAATTCCCGTCGGGCAGCCAGCGGGCCAGATCCCCGGTTCGGTAGATCCTCTCTCCCGGGCGGAAGGGATCGGGAATGAATTTTTCAGCGGTCAGTTCCGGTCTGTTCAGATACCCCCGGGCGACTCCGGCGCCGCCGATGCAGATTTCTCCGGGAACTCCCAGGGGCAGGAGCCTCTGGCTGGAATCGAGGATATAGATGCGGGTGTTGGCTATGGGGGCGCCTATGGAAATCCCGTTTTTCGTACTTTCCAGGGAACAGCTGGCTGACTTTTTTTTTCAGGATAATTGATACCATTTTTAACGAGTGTAATTAGTGAATTATATAGGGATTGAATATCTTCCGGTTGAAATAGATCCGATTGATAATCAATTTCCCATTTTGGGCGTTCCGATCCTTCTCTTTCAACCAGATGAATAACTAAGGGAAAAGATTCCAAGCCATTGAAATGCCAATGATTATTTATACTTACCGGCTTATTTTCATAAGAGAATATGACTTTAAATAGATTTTGCTTAAAATTCTGATCACTTCTAATATCTTCCATTAATAAGTTGAAAGGATATTTCTGATTCCTGAAAAGGCTGATGAAATCACGGGAAACCTGTTTTATAATTTCCTGAAAAGTGTCACATGCTGTCATTTTTTGTCGGTAGGGAAGAAGGTTGACAAACATTCCGGCAGTTTGTTTTTCCGCCGATCCGGTTCTGTTGTGGGTAGGTGTCCCTATAATAAAATCCTCTTGTCCGGTTATCCGGAAAATATAAATGCTCAATACTGAGAAAAAAAGGGTGAATAGTGATATTTTTTGTTCCTGACAAAAGGTATTGAGGTTCCCAGTAAAATCAGATGGTAGATATTTAACGAACCGCTCGGCCTGTTTCACACCGGAATAATTTTCCAAAGTCGGATAATTTAATGGTTCAGGCAGATTGAGGAGATAGTCTCTCCAGAAAATTCTATTCATTTCAAATCGTTTGGATTTCAGGTATTCTTTTTCATTTTTTATAAAGGACAGGTAGGATGGAAAGTCCTGAGTTGATAATCCTTCATCTTTATTGAGCTTTTCATAAAAAGTTTTAACACGATCTCCCAATATGCCATTAGTCCACCCATCACAAATAATATGATGGCAATTTATAAGAAATCCTTCATCTCCATTGCTGTAACGGATCATATAAAAGCGGTAAAGATTTGAATTAATCAAATTGAATGGAGAGCTCGTTTCTTTTTTTATCCACTTATCTTCCTTTTTCTCTCCACCCTTTTTCGAGAAATCAAATAGCGGGACTGTGAAGGGGATATAATTGTTTATTTTCTGAACGGGCTCTCCATTAATTTCCATAAATGTAAGCCGTAGGCCATCACTGACTTGAACTAAATAATTTATAGCTTTGTTAAGTAAATCAAAATCAACTGAATACTCAAATCTGAAAGTAACAGATATGTTATAGAGATTTGTTCCCGGATACAATTTTTCAGAAAACCATATTCTTTTTTGAGGATGTGTCAGGGACGTTTTTAACATTGTAAGTTATTCCTTTATCAGTGATTACTTTCGTTGTACCTTTGAAGACTCTAGTTTTGTGAAGAATAAATATGAGTTGACAGTGGGTATTTATTGAATTAATCTGCGATAGTATGTTCATTTCTTGTTGAAAATATGGAGGCACTTTGATGAAAGGTTATTTATTAAAAGGATTTACTGGATTTATTTTTTTTGCCTTAGTTTTAAATTTCACAGGATGCAACCGTAAAACTAATGTCACTGTTGAAACAGTATCAGATAATCTGGTTGAAGTAGAAAAACCCTTAGAACAAGTTCCCGGTAATCAAAGTCAAAACCCATTGTTGGCTATTTTCCCTGAAGATGAGTTGATTTTAGCTGTCAGATCCGATTATGAGCCATTTATGTGGTTGGATTCAAATGGTGAACTTACAGGCTGGCTGGTAGATGTTGAAAGAACAATTTGGGACGAATTAGGTCAATCATATAGGATGGTTCCATACGATGATGTTGGTAAAATGGGGCAGGATGTAAAATCCGGTGTTGCTCATGCTGCTCTTGCAGTTCCTTATACTCCTGATTATGAAAAGATTTTTAATTTAGGAGAACCCTGGATCTTTATGGACCTGATGGTTTTTGTAAGACAGGAAACAGACAGTATTGGAGGTGATACTTCTGAAGAGTGTATTGAGTCCCTTTTTGGAAAAAAAGTGGGGGTACAGGTAAGGGGAATTGAGTACAATTTATTAAGGGAATACAAGGATATTGAACTGCAGGAATATGAGACTGGAACTGTAGCTATCCGTAAATTGGCCGAAGGCTCTGTTGATGCTAAGCTTGAACTGATGCAGCCTGCTCTTTATCAGGTAAAAAATGAAAATCTTAAGATAAAGCCGGTCGGGGTTCCTTTGATGACTGTACAAGGCTCCCTGGGGTTCTACAAAGGATTGGATCCGGAAATCGTCGACAGGTATAATGCCGCTTTAAAATCCATTCGGGAAAATGGAACATTCGACCGGATCTATAAAAAATGGTTTGGCGAGTAAGTATGAATTACTAAGGGTATCTGTATTGTCCAGATTATCTCATTTTGTATATAGGTTACTTATAAAGTATTATACTGAAAATGGATAATTGTTTTCTGGCAGGGAATTTCCCGTTTTGTGATTAATACAATTCCTGTTTATCAATTCATTGACAGGTCATATTTATTCAAGTAATCTTTACTGGCATTATATGAAAATCAGAACAAAAACCATTATAAGTATAACCGGGTCATTTTTACTGCTTTCGTTCGGTTTGGGAATTACCTACTATTCTGTATCTGCCAAACGGCTGCGGATGGAATCTGAAAAAAAACTGAACCTGATGAGTCAGAGTTATGCCACTCAGATCAACCTCACTCTGAATAACTATTCACGGGTAGTCCGGGATTATGCCGCCCAGGTACTGGTTACCACCTATATACCGGACCTGTTTAAGGAAAGCAAACGGGTCTACCCGGAATTCAATCAGTTTTTTTATACATCACTGGAAGGAAAAGTTTCGGAAATCTATCCCTATGAACAGACATGGATGGCTGAGGATTTCTCCAAACTGTCCTTCTGGAAAAATGCCAGGGAGAAGCAGAAGCTTGTTCTGCAGGTGGACTACAGTACTTTCGGTAAACCTGTCCTGGTTTTTTCCCTCCCCATAGTTTCCTACTTTCTGGCCGAATCCGAACCGAATCTCCACGGCATCCTGATAGCGACCCTACCGCTGGAATCCCTGATGGTGCAATATGGTCAAATTTCTATTGGTTCAACCGGCAGTCTGATCGTCCTGGATGACAGGATGAATATTCTGAGTCACTCACTCTCTTCCGAGTCGGAAGGGTTGTCTTTTGAAGCGTGGGGGGGAGAAGGTGTTCTGGACATAATCCCCTGGCTGGAGGACGGCTATATGGGTACGGCAGACTTTTCCCGGGGAAAACAGAGGTATTTCACATCTTTTTATCCAATCAAAACCACCGGGTGGTCCCTGCTGCTCGTTCAGTCTGTAAATGAATTGAGTCAGAATATGCGGAGTGTGGTTATCCTGATTTTTGCTTCTTTTCTGGTCAGTATAATGCTGGCCTCCCTTATAACAACCTATCTTATGAGCCGGATAACCAGGCCTCTGAATGACAATCTTCAGGTTCTGAAGGATATCGCGGAAGGCAGCGGCGAGTTCAAGGGAATGAAAAAAATAAGTTCCCATGACGAATTTGAAGAACTGTCCGACTATTTCAGAAAAATCTTTGCCAGAATGGATGAAGTGGCACAAAACCTGAATGTGGATCTCCAGAAGGAACGGTGGGAGAAGAATATAACCATGAACGCCCTGGAGGATACCCAGAGGCGCTTCAAGGCAATATTCGACAACACATTCCAGCTGATGTTTCTGATCAACCCCGCAGGATTAATAATAGAAGTGAACCAGTCGCTTTTATCCTTCCAGGGGGAAAAACGGGATAATCTTGTCAACACCCCATTCCGGGACGCTGACTGGTGGGACGGCGAGGATGATAAAAAGATGGTAAGGCAGTTTGTAACTCAAAGCCTGGAAGGCACATTCTGCCGGCATGAATTCCTGTTACGTGGAAAAAACGGAAATCATACTTTTGATTTTACCTTTAAACCGATCCTGAATGATGACGGTACGGCGGCCATGCTGATTGTTGAAGGCCGGGATATTACAGTCAGAAAGGTTATGGAAAAGGAGCTGGAAGCCCACAGGAACCGTCTGAAGGAAATGGTTGAGGAAAAAACAGCCGAGTTGAATGAAGCCCATAAAGAGCTGATTAAGCAGAGCAAGCTGGCAACCCTGGGTAAACTGACTGCTGTCGTCAGCCATGAAATCCGGAATCCCCTGGCAACGATCCGCAGTTCATCTTTTGTGTTAAAAAGGAAAATCAGGAGAGAAGACGAAAAGATCCAGAATGTTCTGCAGAGGATAGAACGGAATGTTATCCGCTGCGATACAATTATAGAAGATCTTCTGAGTTATACCAGAGAAACCAAACTTGATATAAAAAATGTAAATGTTGATGAGTGGCTCCTGACTTTCAAGGAATATTTTGATTCAAACGAACAGGGCGCTGATGTCGCATTCCAGCTGGGTTCCGGCGCGGTCTCCCATTTGGATACGGAAAGATTCAGAAGGGTTATAATCAATCTGGTTAGCAATGCTGTCCAGGCCGTTGACCAGAAGGACTACGGCAAGGATGCAAAACCTGAAGTCATTGTCCGGACAGAAAAAGTCGGTGAAAATGTTTTTATTCATATCAAGGATAACGGTTCAGGTATTTCGGAAGAAAACTGTGCAAAAATATTCGAACCCTTATTCAGTACAAAGAGTTTCGGGATCGGGTTGGGACTGCCTATTGTGAAGCAGCTGATTGAAAAGCATGACGGCGTCTTGTCATTTAAATCTGAGGTGGGAATCGGGACAACCTTTACCATCTCTTTACCGGTGGCTGAGTAGGTATGGCAATTAAAGAAAAGAAAATCCTGATAGTCGATGATGATCGGGATTTCCGGGAAAGCCTGTGTGATATCCTGGAAATGGAAGGGTATGAGACTTATTCAGCCCATACCAAGATCGAGGGGATGGAAATCCTGAAAACCCGCATGCCTCAAATAGCTCTGGTGGATCTGCACCTGGGGCAGTCTAACGGTTTTGAAGTTATTCAGGATCTAAAGCAGTACAATCCCGATCTGATCTGTCTGGTCGTAACAGCCCATGTGGATGTGGATTCCGCTATTGAGGCTGTTAAGTACGGAGCATACGATTATCTGCGTAAGCCCCTGAGCGGAGATGAACTGATTGCCGCCATGGATCGTTGTTTCAAATTTCTGAATCTGGAAATCGGCAACAAAATAGCCAAAAAGTCCATATTGGCAAAAAATAATGAGCTGGAAGAGATCAATAGCAGGTTGAAGCAGACTGTTGTCTCAAGCACACGATTTAACGAATACAATGAAACGAATGAGCTGCAGTATGCCATCAGAGTAGAGTTCCAGCGTTTGTTTCCCCATTGTTCGGTAACTTTTTTTATTGTAGATAAAGAGAATGATAAGCGTTTAGTCAAAATAACCGAGACGAATGATGTGGTAAATTTGTCTTTCTCCATTGAGGATTGTTCTTTCTGTAAAGATTGGGATCAGAGTTCCACCCTGTTGGATAATCGATTTGATGGTAGGAAAACCCCCATCCCGCTGTTGAACATGGGTAATGGTTCATTGATGATTGTTCCCTTGTCCGGGGGAAAAAACAAACCACTCGGCTTTTTGTGTATTCACTCCGGAGATGCTGACTACTTTACAAGATCCGATGTGGACCTGGCCAACATTCTCTCCTCGGTAAGCTCGTCCTCCCTTCAGTCAATGATTACCAATGAAGAGTTGAAAGTCTCGGAATTTAAATTCCGCCAGTCCCAGAAACTGGAAGCCCTGGGGCGTTTGGCCGGCGGTATTGCTCATGATTTTAATAACCTTCTTTCGGCAATAAATGGTTATGCCGAACTGCTGTTGATGGATTTGCCGGATCAGGAAGACGCCAAAATGAAAATCAACGAGATCCGTCAGGTTGTCCGGCAGGGGTCCTCACTGATTGGCCAGCTGCTCATGTTCAGCAGAAGCGATAATACGGCAAACAGTATCATTGAGCTTAATACCCTGTTAAACGATTCTGTTAAAATCCTGACCATACTGCTCGGGGTGGATTACTCTCTTGAACTGGATTTGATTTATAAACCCTGTTTTATTATAGGGAATGCTGACAAATTGAAACAGGTTCTGATCAATCTTGTTGTCAATGCTCGGGATGCCATGGAAGGACACGGGAATAAGCTGACTATAAGCACGAAGCTGAAAATGTTGAATTTTGATGACTTCCCCCCCCATTTCAGGGGAGCTGAAGGGCAATATGTTGAATTAAAGGTATCTGATAACGGCTGCGGCATGGACAAAGAGACTTTAGCCCACATCTTTGATCCCTTCTTTACAACAAAAGAGACCGGTAAAGGTACCGGGCTGGGGCTTTCGACTGTTTTCGGCATAATCAATCAGGCAAACGGGTTTATATCGGCAATAAGTCAGAAAGAGAATGGATCCGATTTCTTTATCTATCTTCCATTTGCGCAATCAAAAAGCCAGACTAAAAAAAAGGATAAAGAACAAAAGTCTCACACTGACGAATTGAATTATAATGTTCTTCTGGTGGAAGATGATCGTATCGTCCGGAATGTAATAAGTGAATCGCTTCGGAGAAGAGGGGTAAAAGTCACAGGCGCAGAGAATGGCAGACAGGCATTGCATGCCTTTAAAAACAGGGATAGATGCTACGATCTGATTATTACGGATATTATAATGCCTTTAATGAGAGGGGATAAATTTGCAGAGGAAGTCCTTCGTATAAAATCCGATCAGAAGATGATTTATATGTCCGGCTTTACCAACGAGAATCTGTTCAGAAACGAAACCTTGAAGGTGAGTGAAAAGAACTTTCTGAGAAAACCGTTCTCAAATGATGTTCTTGTTAATATGATTCAGAATATGATGGGAAATTGAACCAGTTTCTCCCTGTTCCGGAATACTGCTGTTCAGAATTCTCATTTATCCTTAAATCAATACCCGAGAAAGGATAAGTCTCCCGCCAGAACCATAAGCGACATATAGGTCTGCTGCAGTTCAATACGGGCTTCCTCTTCCTTCCAGCGGCTTCTCCTTTCGGAGATCTCTGCCGAAAACTGATCTGCTTTAAGAGCCTGGCCGGCTTCAAAACGGGTATCCACAGCTGCTTTCAATCTGGATTGCCGCAGTAGGGATTCTTTTGCCTGAGTCAGGTTTTCCTCTGCCTGAACAAACTGCTGGTACAGAGTCCGTAATTCCAGAGACAGTTTATCCGTTTGTTCCCTCAGGAGTTCCTGCTGTCGGAGGATTTCCGTCTGCGTTACTTCTCCGTCAAGACGGTTTGCTTTTCCCGTTCCCAAAGTAAGGGTCAGGGAGAGACCTGCTATCCAGTTCTCCTGACTGGTCTGGGTATTCTGGCTATTGAAAGTTGCAAGAGGTAAGGCGTAGTTAAAATCCAGATTCCGGTTCTCCCAATTGTAGGAGGCTGTCCAATCATGATCACCGTATGTCAGAGAAGGTTTTATAAGTAGATTCCAGTCTCTCTTTTCAAGGCGTTCTGCTGTTTCTGTCAGGGAAATAATACTGTTTTTCTGATCTGAATAGTCGGCACTAGAGCTCAGGACCTGTTCTGTCATTGCTATGGGTTTTTTCTTTAGGTCTATACTGAATTTCAGGTCTTCCAGTCGGGGGATCTCATTTATGGATTCGTTTCCCATCAGTCCTCTTGTCTGTTCGAGGGTAAACCATTTGAGCCGCATCTTTAATGAGTTTTCATTCAGGGAAACTTCAGCATGCTGCAGCTCCTCCTCCCGGTCTTCCAGAACGGTAAGAGTGGCCGCCCCATTCTCATATAGCTGCAGCGTTCCCTCGTAACGCTCTCTGGCCAGGTTCTCCTCATCTATAAGAATCGGGTATTCCTGCTGAAGCAGCCAGAGGTCGGAGTAAAGGCGGTACAGCAGTAGAATCTCCTCTCGCTGTACTGTTTCGAGATTTAGTTGTTCCGTCTGATAATCCCTCTCTGCGCTGCGGAATCTGTCTTCCTGTATCTGGTTTCTCCCCAAAACAAAAGTTACTCCTGTACTCATTGTCAGCTCAGTTTCTCCCTGGTCTCCTTCTTCGGAATACTGGGTTTTTACACCTGGCTGGACAGACAGTTCCGCATCCCCAGGATGGCGGGAAAGGTCTATTTCCTGTCTGCTTTTTTCATAGGATTTAAGAGCTGACTGATAACTGGAATTGTTTGTCAGATCTCTTAACGCTTCTTCGAAACTGAGAGTTTTCTCCTGGGAAAATGCAGACTGTCCGGTTCCCAGAAGGAAAAATAATATGACCAGTATCTTCTTTCCCTTATTGATGTTCCTTGTCGTGTTTTGCATTTTTGTTTCCTATAATTCCGCGATTTCCATTCTGTAATCAATCGTTTCGGTCACATTGACCGGCGACCCGGGTTTCAGATAGCTTTGTCCCTCTACTACAAGGGCGGCTCCTTCTTTCAGATCACCCTCTATCTGAACCATTCCCTGTCTGCCCGAACCCAGTTCTACTGGGATCCGTTTACTTATGTTGTCCTCCACGAGGTAGATATAATGATCAGCGCCGTCGGAAATTACCGATTTAAGAGGGACAATGAACCGCGGCTGAAGTCTGGAGAGGGTGATCTGCACTTCCATAAGCATTCCCGGTAGCAGTCTCTGGTTCCTGTTGGATAATAGAGCCCGAACCTGATAGGTCCTGTTGTTTTCCGGGAGGACATTGTGACCTGTTACGACTCCTTCCATTCCATACCGGGCTGCTGTTGGAGGCTTGGCTTTTACATGGGCTTCTCTCTCTATCCGGGGGATGATATTCTCCGGAACTTCAATAGTTAGACGTACTTCTTCAAGGTTGACAATTTCTACGTAATCCGATGAATTGACACCCTCTCCCTCGGTGAAGCTCAGCTGTGAAACATATCCCCTTCCGGGACTTGTTCCCAATCTCCCTGCATAGTCCTCCTGAAGATCCTCAAGCTCTGTTTTCCGGGTAAGACGGAGCTTTTCCAGATTCAGCTGGGCTTCTGTCAGAGCCTGGTCAGCCTTCTCCATATCCTGTCTGGTAACAAGATCCCTTTCGAAAAAAGTCTGGTTTCTCTCTTTTTCTTTCGCTGCTTCTTCAAGACGGATCTGAGCCAGAGTCAATTCTGTTTCCCATTTTTCTTCTGTTCTTTCTATATTTTTCAGCCATTCGCTGCTGTCAAGGGAGAAAAGAAGATCCCCCGGTTCAACAAAATCTCCTTCGGACACATATACCTTTGCGGCTGTTCCAGAAGCCGCCGGAGCAATTCTCATCACTTTTCCGGCTTCTACTTCTCCCAGCCCGTAGTAGGTAATCTCCAGGGGGCCCATACTGAGAGGTGCTGTAATAACAGAAACAGGTTTTGCTGTGGAGGGAGCGGGTGCAGGAGATTTTTCTGCTGTACTTTCCGGGGCAGATTCCTCTCCGGATTCCAGAGATGTCAGGTACTTGTCCCAGGATTCCTGCTTCTTCTCCTCCGTAAAACTGTCCCATTTCTCCTGGGTAGCCTGACTTCCCGGAGGAGGAGTCGACAGGTCTGCAGCTGCAGTGGGCGCGGAGCCGGTTGGTTCAGCCACGGGTAATCCGCCTCCGTTTTCTGCCTTACAGGCGAAAAGCAGTAATAGAAAAAGGGCTGGTATGATTTTCACAGGAGATTTTTTATTCATTTTATTTATCCTCCTCAAGATCAATAAAGACGGGTATTGTTTTCTGGATCCGCTGTTTTAAATAATAGGTTGAGTAGAACGTGAGCGGCAGTATCAGGAGTGTCAGCACTGTTGAAGCCATGAGTCCGGATATGAGGGATACGCTCAGCTGGGCAAAATTTTCATCCTTGAATGCCAGCGGGAGCATGCCTCCGATGGTGGTAAGACTGGTAGCCAGAACGGGTGCAAAACGGGAACGGCCGGCTTTTGTGAGGGCCGGGATGAGTTCCTCTCCTTCTTTTCTGAATCGGTTAACTGTATCCACAAGGACTATGGCATCATTCACAACGATTCCTACAAGGGCAATAACCCCCATAAATGCATAAAGTCCGAAATTGTTACCTGTAAGAATGAGTCCGGTATAAACACCGATAATCGACATAGGTACGGAGAGCATGATAACCAGAGACTGACTGAACGAATCAAACTGAATAGCAAGAATTAAAAATACCACTACCAGTGCGGCAAGGAAGTTATAGAACATACTTCCCAGAGACGCATCAAGATCGGCTGCCTCTCCTGCCCAGGAGTAGGTAATACCGTCAGGGAGAGCAGGTCCTATGGACTGGTTCTGTTCAAATCCTGCAACAATTTCTCTGATATTGGCATCGGGAAGCATCTGAGCCATAACCGTAACAGTCCTTATCCCCTGGCTATGGCGTATTGTGCCGTAACCCCGGGTTCGTATGATATCGGTGACGTGGGATATGGGCAGTATTTCCCCGTTTTTCAGAGTTATAAGAATCTTGTTCAAATCATCCATGGAATCTCTTGAATCCTGATTGATATCCAGAAGGATTTCCAGTTCTCCCTCCTTAACCAGAAGGGTTCCCACCGATTGACCGTCCAGAAAGGAACGGACCTGCGTTCCCAGCATGGTGGAATCTACTCCGACGGCTGCTGCATAGAGACTCCTGGGAAGTATCTGCAGCTCCGGGTAGCCATTTTCCCAATCGCTTAATACTCCACGAACCCCGTTTACTGATGATAATTTTGCCGACAGGGTTTCCGATGCAGTCCGCAGGGCATCAAGGTCCTCTCCCATAACTTTTATCTGAACGGGGCTGTTGGCTGTTTTCCCTCCTGCCTGTGTGCCTACGGTAATCCTCGCTCCAGGTATGTCCGAAAGAAGCCCCATCAGTTCGGGGATCTTCTTCTGGGTCGTCCAGGATCGTTGATCCGGCGGGAGCAGGTTCATCACAACCTGGGCATCCCTGTTGGACGTAAGTCCTACTTCGCTGTATATACTGCCTATCCCGTCTATCTTCAACAGTTTCTCTTCCACTTTTCTGGTTATACGGTCCGTATTGTCCAGAGTGCTGTATTCCGGTGCCGTTATTACTGCATAAAGGGCGGTTTCATCTTTGATGGGAAACAGTTCAATCTTAAGATATCCGGAAAAAAGACCCCAGAAAACTACCCCCAGAAGAGCAAACATGGTACCCGGAAGCAGGATCCTGTAAAATCTGTGATTTAAAATGATTCCCAATATTCTTTCATAAGATCCGGCAGTGGCATCGAAGGCGTCAAATCCCCTCCGGCGGAAATACACCCTTAAGGTCATGAAAAGCCCCATGAGCAGGGTCATTATAAGTGAAAGGAGTCCGGGTTTCCCGTTTTCAAAAAAAGCCCACCCAAACAGAAGAGATACAAGAATTGCCAGGATGAAGTCCCGTCCCGGGGGAGACTTTTCATCTTCCGGCAATTCCTCTTTCCTTATGTTCTGCTGAAGCCATCGGGCGCTCAGGGCTGGTGTCAGTGTAAGGGCTACTAACAGAGAGGAGCCGATAATGAAAATCACCGTAAGGGGAATAACACTGATGATCATTCCTATCCGGCCTTCCATAAGGGCCAGGGGTATAAAGGCGGCCATTGTGGTTAATGTGGCTGCAAAAATGGAAGGAGCTGCCTCGCTGGTTGCATTTTTAACGGCCGTAGTAAGAGATTCGCTCTTTTTTCTGTGATCCACTATACTTTCAACGATAACAATTCCATTGTCTACTAACAGGCCCAGGGCTATTATCATAGCCAGAAGTGTCATCGTATTAAAAGTCATACCGGACATCTCCATGGCTGCGAAGCTTATAAACATGGAAAAGGGTATTATAAGACTTGTTATAAGAGCCTCCCGTATTCCCAGAAAGAGATAGAGAACCAGGATAACGATAAGAAGACCTGAAAAGGCGTTACCCAGTACATCGGAAAGATCCTGACGAACAGTAACGGCGTCATCCTGGATAATTTGTATATCCATTCCGGATAATAGTTCCGTAGGTTTCAGTTCTTCCAGCAGTTCGTAAACCTTCCGGCTGGGGCCGACTATATCAGACCCGCCGTCTCTGTAGAGAGATAGAGTTACGGATGGCAGCATTTTCGCGTTTTCCGTACTGAGTCCTACTGCCCGCCTCGACAGAGTCTCTCCGGGAACAGAATGTAATTTCACAGAAGCCAGATCTTTTAAAAGGCGAAAGCCTCCCCCCGGCAGGGGAATCTGGGTCCGCTGTATCTGCTCGACTGACGCAAGGGCGCCCAGAACGCGGACATAGTATAACATCCCGTCCAGTTCTGCCTCTCCGGCTGGAGTGTCCTTGTGATTGAGTCTAACCGCTTGAAGAATGTCGTCAGAAGCAAGCCCGTATTCTGCCAGTACTGCAGGTGAATACTCAATCAGGATTTCCTCTCTGCCCAGTCCGGATAAGCGTAATTCGCTAACCCCATCCAGAGCCTGTAATCGACGCTCCAGCAGAAGGGATGCCTCCCTTAAATTCTCCGGATCTACATCTCCTGCCAGACTCAGAACCAGAAACGCTCTGTTCGCAGTTGTTGATACCCGTATGGTCGGAGCGTCTGCTTCTTCCGGCAGATCCCTTAAAACAAGATCAACCGCTTTGGTAACAGCATCATTGTTTTCCTCCAGGTCACTTTCCGGATAAAAATCCAGCTGTATTTCACTCCTTCCCGCCAGGGATGAGGAGCTGATAAATTCCAGATCCGGAAGATTGATCAGCACTGCTTCAAGGCGGTTGGTTATTAATTGTTCTACATCACGGGGACTGGCTCCAGTGTAATTGGTGGCTATTTTAATTGTAGGGAAGACGATCTCCGGTTTGGACTCCCTGGGTAATTTATTATAGATGCCCAGGCCTGCAATCGTAATCATTACGATCCCGAGATAAATAATTCTGTATTTATCTACGCTTAATGATGATAATTTTCCCAATATACCTGATTCTTCTTTCATCATCCTGACTCCTGGTTCAAAATTTAGGATAGACTTTTCTCTAAATCAAGATGAATCTTATATATCGAGAATTTTATATTGCCGTCATTCCAGCCAGGTTTCGATGAGTCCAAAAAGACTTCTGTTCAAGTCCTGACTAATTGACCAGCACCGGCTAATCCATGATAATAAGCTGATGTTCAGGTCCAAAAAGAGCGATAAGCTCAGCCCTAAAGAGATAGAAGCAGCTCTGGCAAGAATACGCCAGAAATACGATGATCATATAATCTCCTACATGACAGATACCGCAGAAAAATCTGCCTTCGAGGACCGTTATGTCATGGCTCTTCATGCCCGTGTCGATCTTACCCGTTTTGTACAGGAGGAGATCCTTCATCTGCGACAGTGGGAAAAGAAAATCCAGGAAGACGCCCTGAAAACCCCTGTCGGGAAAGGACAGCCCAAAAAGAAACAGAAGAGCTTTGCCGACAAGATTATGGATGAGTTGCAGGAACGTATTGCTCCCTATCCGGATCTGAAATTCGATGATGACGCTTCCCTGGAAGTTCGGAAACTGTATGGAGCCCTCGGTGTTCTGTACAAGGACCATTGGAACGAATTGAGCGGTTTTCTCCGGAAATTCCACTCTTCCGAACTCAGTTATAATCTGGAAAACCGTCTGCTCCGCATGACCGTAATGGGGGCGGATGATGTCCCCCCCGAGCTGGAGCGGTATAAGTTTCTGCTGACCCAGCGGGGCAAGTATACTACAGAGCTTTTCCGGGAGGCTCAGGAGAGCATCAAGCGGGCCTCCTTTTTTCTGCATGACCTCCGAATTCTGCTGCAGGAGTGCCGGGAACGGGGAATTCTTAATGAAAATGTTGAAAATGCCTATAAATATGTAGACAATATAATACAGGATTTCAGATTGAAGGATCTTAAGAAATACTAATATGTCTGCTCCTTGACCGGGGGCAGTTAATCATGAGGAGAATATATGTCAGAAGTAATTATTACGGATGAAAATTTTGAAGAAGAGGTATTGAAGGCTGACAAACCTGTACTGATTGATTTCTGGGCTGAGTGGTGTGTTCCCTGTAAGATGCTGGGCCCTCTTGTAGCAGAAATAGCCGAGGAGAATGACGCTATCGTTGTCGGAAAAGCCAATGTGGATGATGCTCCTGAAACAGCGGGTCGATACGGAATCCAGAGTATTCCCACTCTGATGGTTTTTAACAAAGGCGAAGTGGTTAAGCAGAATGTCGGTGTTATCCCCCGGGAATCTATCGAAGAGATGTTTAAAGACCTCATCTGATTCTTATTCCTGGTGAACATATACCTCGTCGGTATTTGCCTCCCCGAAGGATTTTCCCCCTGTCGGGGTTGTATGCCAGTCCGCTGCGCTGTCTGTATCCTCAGACAGGCTGCTGCGGCTGAGAGTTCTTGTTCCTGTCGTATAGTCGGATCGGACCGCTTCTTCCGGTGGTATATCAGTACTAGTGAATTTCCAGTCTCCCGTATCGTATAAATCCACAACAGCATCATATGTGGCACTGGTCCATCCCAGAAATTCATCCTCCGGATCCGTCTCCCGGTCGGAGTAGATTATACAATCCATCAGTACTCCCTCGGGAGATGAATACAGGGTAAGTACCCCGTTATTACCGGATAATCCGGAGTCCTCGGGCAGCCACAGGTCCCAGGCTTCGTCATGAGAGAGTTTCCCCCCTGAAACATCCTTCTCCGTATCTTCATCAATCTCTTCGCTTATCCCTTCGGGACGGCAGTGTATCAGCAGATAATCCTCCGCTTCCACCTCCAGGGCAGGCAGTATGTACTTATACTCATTATGAGAGGCCGTGCCGTAATACAGGGTCATCCCTGCTGTACTGCCTCCTCTTGTAAAGAAAATTTCCAGGGTATCCGTATTGTTTCCCGAACCTTTGGGATTGAGTTCATTGATCAGGGCCTCGGGAAGGGCGGGGTTCCAGCCCCAGAAGCGGATCAGGAAGTTATTGGAATTCCCGGAATGATCCTCAACGGAGACAGGCGCGATATAAACCTTACCCGGATCCAGTCTGCTGTCCGGTGTAAGAACCAGGCAGTTTTCATTCCGGATGCTGAGAGATGCCGTATCCCCGCTGTCCAGAACGGTTTTATCTTCAGAAAGGCAGAGGGGCTCGTTAAAATGGAAATAGACCGTTTCTCCCTGAGACGAATCTGTTTCCACTAGTCTGGGGGGAGTCAGATCCAGCTGAATATCCGGAAGGATAAGGACCGGATCTTCCTCTTTCATGGAACAGGAGAAAAGAAAAAACAGAAGTGTCTGTAGTATAACGGCATATTTCACGATACGGCCTCCCTTGTTTCTCTTTAAGGGGCAGAACCGGGCTGTGAATTCAAAGGACTCTCATTTATCGATTCATTTTCATGAAAACAATCAGGTCTCCTGCGCAGATCGCCGATAAGGAGTGTATGGGAAAAGGTTTAACCGGTTTTTTGTTATTAATATTTGTTCTGACTCCTGTCTTTTCACAGGAACTCCTGATTGAGCCTGGTGACGTCTATATTCAGATGGTGCCGGATGAAGGCTTTCATCTCTGGATCAGGCAGAACCCTGGTATGAACTCGGTCATGCTTACCGAATCAACGGCGGATCCGGAAAAGCAGGCGGATTCATTTACACTGCGCGCCTATGATTATAATGAGTTTAACGGGGATGAGCCCCGTATGCTGGACGGCGCACTCCTGCCCCAGGACCGTGGAATGTACTATCTGGTCGATTCCAGCCCGGAATACAATGAAATTCTGGGGGCTGATGCCTTCCGGATATTTGTGCCTCTGAATGTTACTTACGGTTATCCCTGGAGCCGCGAAGGCCAGCTGGAAATCCGCCAGGGGACCTGGTTGAATATCCGCTCGTTCGAAATGCCCTTTGCAGACTATACCGGGGCTTTTCAGGATAACCCGTTTGTTCTTTCCGCCAAGATAAAAGAGCTGCCTCCTCCTGTTGTGATAGAAGAGGTCGAAAGGGAACTGGAGGATATTATGGAGGAAGCCGCCCTGATGACCGGCGGCGAGTTCATCCGGGCGGAAGATGGTGATGAAGCGGTTGATAAAATCGGTCAGATCCTGACATCTGTCGGCGGCGGTTCCATCGATGTAGTACTGGTTGTGGATACTACGGTCAGTATGAAAAACGATATTAACTTTATTCAGAAGAAACTTGTCCCTCTGGTAGAGAGCCATATCAGCGGATTTGAAAAATTCCGGACGGGAATCGTCATGTACCGGGATTATAAAGAGGCCTACCTTACAAAGGAGATCCCTTTTCAGGATGATCTGGAACGGGTCCAGTGGTATCTTAACCGCATAACCGTTTCAGGAGGACGGGATATCCCCGAAGCGGTATACGAAGGAATATTCAGCGGCATCACAAACTATGAATGGGCTGGAGACAACCGGATTATCATTCAGGTCGGAGATGCTCCTCCCCACGATATCCCCAAGGGAGAAATCACCAAAGAAATGGTGTATACGGAAGCTGCCAAGCTTGGTATTTCCATCTATCCGATTCTTCTCCCATCCGAATACTGATCCTGCTTTTTCAGCTGGAGGGGTAACTCTCCGGGTCTACCTCCGGCAGGGGATCCCCTTCCAGAACAGCCAGGACTTTTTCAGATAAAACCTTATAACGGTTCGGGTACAGTATGACAAAAGTGCTGGTCTCGTATTTATTCAGTATTTCCCTGAATTCTTCAATGGCCAGCTCTTCCTGTCCCAGTTTTTTATGAATAATAGCTCTTTCATATTCGGCGGCAATACCCTTGGAATGATTCTCCGGGTAACGGACAAGGAATACTTCATAGTAAAAGAGAGCCGTTTCAAGTTTTTCATCATCTACAGCGTCCTGGGCGGCTTTGAAGAAGTGATCTTCCGACCAGTCCTGATCTACCGATTCAGGCACCGTCGTGCAGGAGATGAATGTCAGTGAGATGGTTAAAAGCAGTAAACTATATTTTAGAATATTTCGCATGTGGTCCTTCTTTAATATGAGAACCATCATACTCTACAGAAGATACAGTTTCAAGCGAAATTAAAGAGGCAGACTGCCCGAATCCATATCAGGGCTCAGGGGGGCAGCAGCTCCTCTTTTCCCTGAACAGGATTATAGATCAAACGCGTAAACTTCATCCTTGATAGGGAGTGTCTTCTTCAACTCTTTCAGAAAGGTCTTGGTATCGCCCATGGGTTCATAGAATTCACACTCTTCGGTACTGCGGCGGGCTACGGTAAAATATTTATAATACTTTTCATCTCCCAGTTTTTTCTTCCACATGCCGGCGTCACAGCGAACCCTCAAGTGGTATTGATTGTCCTTGCCTGTGCTTGTCCTGACCAGTTTGCAATGGCAGCAGTTGGCACAGTAAATTTTGTCGGCGCTGCAGGTATCGGAATTATCCTCAGCAATATCGGCTGCTTGGCCAGTAAAAGATTCTTCGTACATGAGATGAACACCTCCAGATGAATTTTTCCTCTTCTTTCCCTTATTGTCGGCTGAAAGCCGTTTAATTTTGAGAAAGAACTTCTACTTTGTTTCTATTCACAAAAATGAAAGTTCTATATCATGGCAGATATGATAGCTACTTTTATCAACGCACTGACTATTATCCTGGGTTCTGCCATCGGGTTAGGCCTGAGGGGCAAAATCCATGATCACTACGAAGATGTGATTTTTACCGCTCTCGGTCTGTTTACTCTTGTTCTGGGGCTGACCATGGCTCAGGGTGAATGCAATGCCCTTTATATGGTTTTTTCTCTGGTTCTGGGAGGTATTCTGGGGACCTGGTGGAAACTGGAAGACAGGATCCTGTCTCTGGGGGATATCGTGCGGAAACTGCTGCCCCGCAGAATAGGGGACAATACTTTTGCAGCCGGGTTTCTGGATGCTTCGGTTCTCTTCTGTGTGGGAGCCATGACAATTGTAGGCGCTTTTCAGGCCGGGATTGATCATGACTATCAAACCCTGCTTGTCAAATCCGTACTGGACGGTTTTGCCGCCATACTGATGGCCTCCGTTCTGGGCTGGGGTGTTATGTTTTCAGCTCTCACCATAATTGTAACACAGGGCTCTCTTACTCTTCTGGCGGTATGGATCGCCCCTTATGTACATGACGAGATCATTGAGGCTGTTGCTGTAGTAGGGGGTGTGCTGATTATGATGATCGGTTTAAACCTGCTTAAAATAAAAAAGATCAGGACCGCCAATTTTATTCCGGCGCTGATCCTGATCCTTCTTTTTTCCTATGCCGATCCCTGGCTGCAGGTTTTCCGCAGCTGACATTTTTGACCTTTTGCCCGGATCCGACGTTAGAGACCTGAGACTATAGTGGTTTAAGGTGCCAGATATCCCTGTTATACTCCATGATGGTCCTGTCCGAGGAGAAGTAACCCGAGGCGGCAATATTTTTCAGACTGCGGCTCTGCCATCCGGCTGTATCCTCGTAATCCCTGTCTGAAGCACTTACAGCTTTTCTATGAGCGGCCAGTTCGGGAAGAACCAGGTACTGATCATTTGATCTGATATGGTTCAAAAGCGCCGAGAATTCGTTTCCGGAGCTGAACAGGCCCGATTCAATCGCATGAAGTATACGGGAGGCCCTCTCATCCCCTTTGATAAAAACTTCAGGAGAATAACCGACCCTTTTGAGGTTCGCCTCTTCCGTGCTTAAGCCGAAGGGGTATCCATTTTCCGGCCCGGCCTTTTCGAATATCTCAATATTGGCTCCATCCATAGTTCCCAGGGTCAGCGCGCCATTCATCATGAACTTCATATTCCCTGTTCCGGAGGCTTCCTTTCCCGCAGTTGAAATCTGCTGGGAAATCTCCGAAGCCGGGAAGATCCGTTCTGCCATGGACACCCTGTAATTGGGGAGGAAAACAAGCTGCAGTCTGTCTTTGCACAGAGGATCCCCATCCAGGACTTCACTTACCTGGCAGGCCAGGTGAATGATCTCCTTTGCAATATAGTAACCCGGCGCCGCTTTTCCGCCAAAGAAAAACGTACGGGGCTGAACCGGTTTGTTCGGATTGTCCCTGATATCCAGATAACGGTCGATAATATTCAGTATATTAAGAAGCTGCCGTTTGTATTCGTGTATCCGTTTTACCTGAAAGTCAAAGAGCATGGACGGATTAACGCGGATGCCGCTCTCTTTTTCAAGGTATCGACTGAATCCCTTTTTGTTTTCATCCTTTATGGTCTTGAGTTTTTCCAGAAAGGCGGAATCCTTGCTCAGGGGCAGCAGATCACTCAGCTTTTCCGCATCACTGTGCCATTCCCGGCCGATTGCTTCATCGATCAGTCCTGTAAGGTCAGGGTTGGAGTGGATAAGCCAGCGGCGGTGGGTAATCCCGTTAGTCTTGTTGTTGAACTTTTCCGGGTATAGGGCATACCACTCCTTCAGAACACTGTTTTTAAGGATTTCCGTATGCAGCGCGGCTACTCCGTTTACAGAACGGGATCCCTGAATGGCCAGAGGCGCCATATGGATAACGCCGTTTCTGATTATCTGGTAAAGAGGGGCGCCTTCTTTTCCATGGTGCTCTTTCTGCAGGCGCCTGTGGATCTCTTCGATAATCATGGCAATACGGGGAAACAGGTGCTGTATATAGGTTACCGGCCACTTTTCAAGCGCCTCCGAAAGGACTGTATGGTTCGTGTAGGAAAAGGTCGCGGTTGTGATCTTCCAGGCTTTCTCCCAGGACAGTTTCTCCCTGTCCATCAAAAGCCGCATAAGTTCCGGGATGGCCAGAACCGGGTGGGTATCGTTCAGCTGAATGGCATGCTGCTCCGGAAACCGGTCCCAGTCATCGCCAAAATCCCGTCTGAATCGTTCCGAGATATCCTGCAGGGACGCGGAAACAAAGAAGTACTGCTGTTTCAGTCGGAGCTGTTTTCCCGCCGACCCCTGATCGTTGGGGTAGAGGACAGCGGAAATGCTGCGGGCTCCATCGTCCTCCCGCCAGGACTGTCCATGCTGTTCCTGGTTAAACAGGTTCAGATCGAACCCCTCCGGTGAGCGGGCTTCCCAGAGCCTCAGGGTTGTTACGGTTTTACCGTCAGCTCCTGTGATTGGATAATCCACAGGGACGGCATGGATCACTTCGCCCGGATCTATTTTGAAATTCAGGTTCCCTTCCTGATTCTGGTTCATATGAACATGTCCGCCGATATAGATCTTTCGGAAATCCTGGGGCCTCTCTGTTCCCCACAGATCATTCCTGTCCTGCCAGGTATCGGGAGATTCCTGCTGTCTGTTATTTTCAATAGACTGACTGAATAATCCGTATCTGTACCGGATGCCGTAACCCATGGCCGGCAGTTTCAACGAAGCCAGTGAGTCGAGGAAGCAGGAGGCCAGACGGCCCAGACCGCCGTTCCCCAGACCGGGATCAGCTTCTTCCTCCAGAATATCTCCCAGACTGAAACCGTACTCTTCAGCCAGTTCGGCAGCTTCTTTCCACATCCCCGTGTTCATAAGGTTCATTTGCAGGGATCGTCCTGTCAGGAATTCCATAGAGAAGTAGTAGATCCGGCGCATCTTCGCCTCCCGGATCTGCCTTTCCGTACTGTACCATCCCTCAAGGATCCTTTGACGCACTGTTTCTCCCAGTACATTTAAAAACAGGGACGGTGTTACACTGTTTCGTGTAATCCCTGTCTGTGTCATAATTTTCTTTCGGAATTCTTCTTTCATTAAATCACCGATTCGGGGTGTTCTTCCACGATGCGGAGAGACACCGGTTTGTTATCAACCTCTTCCAGAGAGGCAATCTCCGTCAGAGCTTTTATAATATTACCAGCTTTGGCCGTATGGGTTGTCATAACGAGAGGGATGGAATCGAACGCCCCTTCCTGCTGCAGAAGGGATGTGATGCTGATAGAGTGTTTACTGAGTATCCCGGTTATCCGGGCTACCGTACCGGGACGGTCTTTTACCATAAAACGCAGGTAGTAGCGGCTGGTCAATTCTTCCTGAGGCAGCTGTCTGGCTTCTTCTGTCAGATCGGGCCAGAACGAAAGGGTCTCGAAAGCCCTGGATGTTACTCCGAGAGCAATAGCTATGATATCTGCCACAACTGCTGATGCGGTGGGGGAACTGCCCGCTCCCCGTCCCATATACATGGTGTGACCCACGGCATGACCGTACACGCTTACCGCATTAAAAGCGCCTGAAATCCGGGCCAGGGGATGATTTCTATGGAGGAACGCAGGGGCTACGCTAAGGGCCAGTCCCTTTTCTGTCCTCTGGGCAATTGCAAGCAGCTTCATTGTATAACCCAGGTTCTGGCCGGTCTGGATATCGTAAAGGTCTACCGTATCTATCCCCTGAACAGGGACCGAATCCAGGGATACTCTCTTTCCGTAAGCCAGAGAACCCATTATGGTTAATTTATGGGCCGAGTCCATTCCTGTTACATCCAGAGTGGGATCCGCTTCTGCCAGCCCTGCCGCCTGGGCGGATTTCAGCGCTGTCTGATAGGTCTGTCCCTTTTCTGTCATCTCGGTCAGTATGTGATTGCAGGTTCCGTTTACAATCCCGAACAGGGCTTCAATCCTGTTGGCCAGCAGCCCGTCTGTCAGGGCTTTTATAATTGGGATACCGCCGCCGCAGCTGGCTTCAAAACCGATGGATACACCATTTTCCCTTGCAAGGGCAAAAAGCTCGGGTCCGTAGTGTGCGAGAAGGGCTTTGTTGGCCGTCACCACGTGTTTTCCCGCTTCCAGAGCCTTTGTCATCATCTTCTTGGCAATGGTCAGTCCGCCGATCAGTTCGATAACCAGTTTGACTTCCGGATCTTCCAGAACTTTATTGTAATCTTCTTCAAAAAGATCAGGGTCTATTCCGATAGCTTTTGCGTTGCTGTAATCCCTTTCAACAATATATTTCAGAACCAGCGGGAGTCCTGTCCTCTCCTGAAGAAAGTCCTTGTCTTCGGTGAGGAGCCGGGCGGTTCCTCCGCCGACTATTCCGCATCCCACCAGGGCAATTCCAAATCTTTCATTCCGGGCCATAACATTTCTCTCCTGATATATTTATCTTAAATAAATGACTTTATGGAGATTATCAGATATGACACTCATTTATGCAAGAGGCTGTCTGTTTGGACCCAGGCAGATTTTTAAATGAAATGTGACGATTTCTCCTATGTATATTGTTGAATAATGAATTACAATATAAAGTAATTTAACCGGACTCACTGTTTTTTATACCGTGATGCCGGACTTAATATCTGATCTTAAGGAGTTTCTTATTATGAAGAATAAAGGTGTATTCCTGATTCTTGCAGCAGCAGTATTGATCTTTTCCGGTTGTGCCTCCACTTCCGTAACCAGGACATCTACGGATGAAGTAATAGATTTAAGCGGCCACTGGAATGATACGGATTCCAGGCTTACCGCAGAAGAAATGATTTCCGATGTTCTTTCCCGTCCCTGGCTGGATGATTTCAAGGCTGCCGAGGGCGAGAAGCCCGTTCTTATCGTCGGAACTATCAGAAACAAGAGTTCTGAACATATCGAAACAGCCACATTTGTCAAGGACATTGAAAGGGAGCTGATCAACAGCGGGCAGGTAAGATTTGTTGCCAGCAAGGAAGAGAGGGAAGAAGTCAGGGACGAAAAAGAGGACCAGCAGTCCAACGCTACCGAAGAAACCATGTCTGCTCTGGCTGCCGAAACCGGTGCGGATTTTATGCTCAAGGGTGTAATCACATCCATTACAGATGCTGTCGAAGGGAAACGGGTTGTAACCTATAAAGTTGATATGGAACTGATTCGCCTGGAATCCAACGAAAAAGTCTGGATCGGATCAAACGAAGTAAAGAAATTTATTAAACAGTCCAAATCCAACTGGTAAAAATGAAAACAGTTCAAAATATAATAAAGTGGGGATTGGCTTTTGCGGTGGCAGGACTCTTTATGTCCTGTGCCAGTACGGTCACACAGCAGTCTCATTATATTGATGCGGATGCCATGGTCGCCCGCGGGGATTACCTGGGGGCGAGCCGTGTGGTGGAAGAGGA
This sequence comes from Oceanispirochaeta sp., assembly GCA_963663385.2. Classification (GTDB taxonomy): domain Bacteria; phylum Spirochaetota; class Spirochaetia; order DSM-2461; family DSM-2461; genus Oceanispirochaeta. The sequence continues at coordinate 315,686 of CAXXXD010000002.1, forward strand.
GCGTGATACCTCTTATAAGCAGAAAGACCGGGTTCTCTATTACCTGGATACGGGGATGCTCTATCATTTTGCCGGAGAGTATGAAAAGAGTAATCAGGCTCTTTCAAAGGCGGAACAGGGGATAGAGGAACTCTTTACCAAAAGTATTTCCAAGTCCATTACTTCGGGAGTTTTGAACGATAATGCCCTGGATTACGCCGGGGAGGATTACGAAGATATCTATCTGAATATCTTCAAGGCTTTGAACTATATTGCTCTGGGCAATAATGAAAGCGCTCAGGTAGAGATCCGCCGGGTTCATATCAAGCTGGGGATACTGGAAGACAAATACCGGGAACTGATTGAAGAGTACAACAGCTCCAGCGATGCAGAGGGGGAGATTGAAGCCAGGGAAATCCGTTTTTACAACTCGGCTCTGGCCCGGTTCCTCGGGCTTCTTCTCTACCGGGCGGAAGGTGACTTCGATGATGTCCGTATTGAACTGAATGAAATCCGGGAAGCCTTCAATGAACAGAAACAGCTTTATGATTTCGAGCAGCCGGACCTTCCTCAGCAGGAAACGGCAGACGGGATGGCATATCTCAGTGTAATGGCATTTACAGGGTTCTCTCCGCGGAAAATGGCGGAAACCTTCTACCTGGATACGGGCAGCCATATTGTTTACATCACTTCTGTCAGTCAGAACAAGGACTATGTAAACCGGACTATTGGATTCAACTTTCTGGTTATGCCCGGGGTGGAACCGGGGTATCATTTTAAATTCCAGTATCCCCGGATGGACCTGATGGGAAGCCGGATTGACCGGATTGTTATGACTGTAGACGGGATGGCCAAGGTGGAGATTCCTCTCTTTGAGGATATGGAAACCATCGCCCAGGAAATCTTTCTGATCAGACAGCCCCTGATTATCGGAAAAACCATACTGCGAACGGTTGCCAAGGGTATTGTCAAGGAAGCGGGGAAACAGGCTGTTAAAGATGAGATGTCCAATGATGTGGGAGGCCTGCTGCTCGGTGCTCTGATCGGCGTTGCCGCTGACGTTGCAGTGGATGCTACGGAAAACGCGGACCTTCGCATTTCTCACTACTTTCCCGCCTATGCTCATGCTCTTGATGTGGCTCTTCCACCGGGAGATCATTCTATCGAGCTGGAGTACTTCAGCGGATCCTCTCTGGTTTTCCGGGACAATAAAGGGACCATCAATCTGAAAGAGGGTGAACTGAACCTGGTAGAATCCTTCGTTTTAAAATAGGAGTAAACATGAAAAAGATAATCCTTGTATTACTGTTAACAGTTACAATACTGGTGTCCTGTGCAACAGGCGGCGGGAATTCCTCTTCGAAAGGACGCCGTCCCGACTGGGTGGATGATAAGCACAGTGTTTATCCCGATGATGAGTATCTGGTGGAAATAGGGGAAGGCTCTTCCCTTAAAAAAGCCAAACAGGACGGGATCGCCGCACTGACCCAGATTTTCAGAACCACCGTAAAAGTGGACAGTACCGTTTTAACCCGTTATCAGGATCTTTCCGACGGGGATAAAATCCTGGAATCCAGTATGGAAACGTCCGTGGATGAGTCCATTACCCAGCTTTCCGATGAAACCCTGATAAATGTCCATTTCGGCGAATCCTGGACCGATGATATGGGGCGCACCTATGTGGCTGCCTATATCGACCGGATGGACACGGCCATGATTTACAGGGAACGTATCAATCAGGACAGCGAACGGACCCGTTATTTTATGGATGAATCGGCCGGACAGTCTGACCTGCTCAGGAAATTCGGTTATCTGGATGCGGCTACCGTTATGGATAAAAACTCCCAGATGATGCTGGAACAGCTTGAGATTATCCATGCCCCTTCCAGCCGATCCATTATGCTCAGTTACGAACCGGATGAACTCAATTCCCTGTATAACAATACGGCAAAGGAAATGCTCTATTCCATTTCCGTAGACGGGGATATGGATGGAAAAGTGACCAATACGGTTGCCCAGGTCCTGACCGGCCGGGGGTTCTCCGTTACCGACGGAACAGGCAACCTCTCCGTTACGGGCAGCGTTTCCGTGGAAGATGCCGCCCTGAATAACGGCTATGAAAATGTCCGCTGGTTTCTCTATATGGAGATGCGGAACGAAGCCGGAGAAGTTGTGGCCACCATGGAAGAGCAGCAGCGGGAAACCGGAATCTCAAAAGAAGCTGCTGTTGCCAAAGCTTACCGATCCATGGAGGAAATGCTTCAGAAGAAATTTATCGGAGACCTGGAACGCTACTTCGACAGCTTTGCGGGTAAGTGATTTCAGATCCCTCTCCCCCTCGGCTCCGCTTGGATCGAGGGGATATTCTATTCAGACCCCCTTGTTATAAACCTTCGGTTTATTGCTCTGGTATGTAACTGACTTCTCAATCTCCCCTCCTGAGGAGGGGCCGGGGGAGGTCTGGTGATACAGGGCTACAGTTAAGCCGGGTGGCTCTACTGCCGCTGAAACCCTGATAGGTTCCCCAATACAGTTTCAGTCATCTCGCTGTCCATATGGGGTACTTTCCTAATTTCCTTTTTCTGACCTTTGCCAGTTATGGTATGAAGACGCTTTGCGGCTTTAATCCGGTCAACCAGCTCTCTCCAGTTATCACGGGACGGGGATTTTATCAGGTTTACGGTCCGGCAGAGGCGGAAGGCCGTAATCAGCTGGGCTGTTGTCAGATTCCTGTTCCAGGGATAGACCGAGGAGCCGCAGTAAAGGGCAGGATACCCGGGCAGGCCGTTCTGTCCCGGGTGTTGAAAGCCGGGAAGGCCCGGGACGGCATAGAAAGGGGATATCCCGATTTCGGCGGGCTGTTCCGCCAGAAAAAGGATATTCCCGCAGACCGATTCCACCGTATCCCCGGGCAGGCCGCAGATAAAATAGCAGATGGCCGGAATTTCACGGCTTTGAAAATAAGCCAGCAGTTCGGTCAGATGGTCCAGGCGGCTGCTCCTCTGCTGCCGGGCCAGGATCCTGCTGTCTGCGGAAGCCATGGACAGGTTGAATTTGACAAATCCCCGGTCAATCAGTTTTTCAGCCAGGGGGATTGTGAGTCTCTGGTAGTCCAGTCCGTTTTCGGCTGACAGGGTGGCCCGGGGATAACGTCTGTGGAACTGTTCCAGAAAGTCTGTAAAATAATCCGCATCCACCAGAAGGTTGTCATCCTCCAGGTTAAGGTGGAACTCTTCTATCCCGTACGTCTTCAGAATATTCAGGATGGTATCGGAGGAAGTCTTGCGGAACTCCCGTCCCAGTGCCAGGTAGTTGGCGCAGAAGGAACAGCGGCAGGGGCACCCCCTGGTTAAAAGGGTTGTAAACTGAGGCTTGCCGTGAAAGTCTTCTCCGACCCTGCTGACCACAGGCGTTACAGAAGGGAGATTATCCGGTACGCCGGGAAATCCCTTCAGGTTTTCTTCAGCCGGACCGGTTCTTATCTGATCAAACAGACCTGATTTAACAAACCAGCCGGGATTAACCGAAACACCGGCCCCTCCTATTTCCAGGGGGATCCCGGGCGCCAGCCGGCGGACAGCTTCTGCGGTGGCGCGGGCTTCTCCGGCATAGCACCAGGCAAAACAGCTGATCATAATTCTGTCCGGAATGCCTTCCAGGGTAAGACGGGCGCACTCTTTATAATCCGGGCCGTAGTGCTTCCTCTGGCGGAACCAGCTGACCGGGCCGTTCTCTCCGGGAATAAGGAAATCCTTGAGATAGTTCAGCTCCGTCGGCAGGGGAGGGGTGGATACCTTTTTCTGCCAGACCGGGAAGTTGTAGAGTCTAACCTGATGACCGGCGTTTTCCAGTATCTGTTTTACAGAGAGGCAGCCCAGGGCGGCGTGGCGGTGGGGGGTATTATAAAAGTCCCGCACCGGCGGCTGAATAAGGGCGATCTTCATCTTTTGCTCCTGCACGGCTTTGGAGTTTTCGAATGTGGGATCATAAATATACCGGATACCATTTTACTAAATGGTAACCGGAAAATCTGAATTCTGCCATGCATCTATGAATTTTAAATTTCTAATTTCGATCAACCCGGGGGGCTGCGATGATTCTTTCCGTATCATCGGAATTGCTAGGTGTAACAGGCTGTTGCTACCCGGAATGCTGATCAGCGGCTGGACTGGAATTACCCCAACTTTATCTGGTCCTGTATACACAATCACGGGCTCAGGATACAACGGATTCGATTCCCGGTTTTCGTATTAAACAGAGACTCTTATGCTGGTTTTCTTTTGTTGCGCCAGCATTATCAGCTGTACTGCTGTCGTTAGAAAACAGGCCAGACAGAAGATTCTGAATGTATAGGGCGTTCCGTACCTGTCACTCAGGAAACCGCCGGAATAAACACCGAGAATAACTCCGATATTACAGGCTGCTTCATGAAATGCCATACTGCGTTCCCGGTTTGTGCTGCCGGTTGTCATATAGTATTGCCCGAGAATATAGGTAAAACTGTAGTTCATACCGTACAGAGACAGAATAACAATCAGCTGCCATGGGCTCTCTGCTGTTGTCAGGAAAATCAGCAGGATAAGTGTTGCAAACTGATTCAGGGGGATTAAAAAACCTTTAAAATGCCAACCCTTCCAACGGCCCCATAATGAGAATCCCACAGCTGCAAACAGCTGTCGGAAAACCAGTATGACTCCCACAAGCCCTTCGCGGAATCCCAGCGTTTCTTTCATAAACGCCGGAAAAATATAGATGATGAAACCGGTGGCAATGTAGGATGAGATAACACCAAACCATGCCGGATAGCGTAAAGGGGTCATCTCCGTTATACCGCTCTCTATCTCAGAGGGGTTTTCTCCTTGGGCTTCTGCCAGTAACCGAGCTTTTTTTATCTCCTCATGCCCCTTTTTCATTTCCGGAAAAAGGTGGGAAAAAACAGGGAGGAGAATACTGATGAAGGTATAGATAACAACTGCCATAATAAGAGGGAGCGCCACGTGGACCTCTGCCAGGGCTCCTCCGATTGCAGGAGCCAGAATCCCTCCGGAAGACCATGAGAAGTTATACTGCGACATGGTTCGACTTAATGATACACCTTCGAGACCCCATGAAATCCATCCCGATATACGGGGCCAGAACAGGGCTGTTCCGAAACCGTATAAACAGTTGAAAACCAGTGTAATTCCCCAGACGGGAAAGAGAAGGTAGGTCGCAACGGAAGCAGCCATAATTGTTGTAGAAAAACCGATAAAGTACCGTGGATGGGTATTCCTGCTCAAAGAAAAACCGATAATCCCGAGCAGATAGGACAAGGTTTGTCCGAGAGTGATAAAACCGATCATGCTGTGATCGGCATTAAAGATCCTGGTAAGGTAAAAAACCAGACCAAGACCAATCATACCGGTAGCGAGACTGAAAAAAAAAGTTGTGATCATCAGAATTTTCAAATAACTTGAGTTCCTGGTCATATAATCTGAAATCTCTCTCCTTAAATCAATTTAAACAGGGGGATACTGGATTTAAGATGCTGAATCCTGTAAAAGGTGCAGGGAATGGGGCCGTAGCGGGTATAATCACTCACCTTTCCATCAGTAAGGGCAGGCAGAAAGTGCTAACCTCTGTCGGTGCCTTTTCTGGGGGTTCTTCCACCAGCTTCAGGGTATCCAGATCAACCGGTCCTGCATCCGGACCGGATGTATTAAAACGAGTCTGATTCATCTGCTGCCTGCTGGTACGATCCCCAGTCCGTTCCGTTCCAAAGCGGAATTTATAATCTGCCTGATCAAATCCTGATAGGATATTCCCGATAAACAGCACAGTATGGGCAGGTCGGAATCAACAGGGTGAAGTCCTGCAAGAGGGTTTACTTCGATGAAATTCGGTACCCCATCGGCATCCAGGCGGAGATCTATTCTTCCTCCGTCCCTGCATCCCAGTCCTTTCCAGGCAGCCAGGGCCACATTTTCGCAGGCCTGTCCCAGATCTCCGGATATCAGCCTGTATTCCACATGGTCAAGGTAGTTTTTCTTGGTTTCATAGGAATAGGCGGCGCCAGAGAGTTCTTTATGGAAAACCACTTCCATGGGCTGCAGAGCCCTGGCATCCTTTCCTGTTCCCAGAATCCCTACTGTGAATTCCCTTCCCGGAAGGAAGGTTTCCACCAGCACCGGTTGGCGGTAGGTCTCCAGAAGTTCCACACAGAGCGCTTCCAGATCAGAGCGTGTTTGAACCAGCGAACGGTCGCTTATTCCCTTGCCTGTTCCTTCCGCAGCCGGTTTGACAAACAGGGGGAACGGAAGAGTCAGAATTTTCAGATCCTCCAGCGTATCTACAACCAGAAAATCCGCCGTGGGAACTTTCAGATTCTTCAGTACATGCTTGGTCATCCCTTTATGCAGAGTCAGTCCAAGGATCATGGGATCCGAGAAGGTATAGGGAATCTGGTAGGCATCCAGCAGGGCGGGGATCTGGGCTTCGCGGCTCAGGCCGAACATTCCTTCTGCAATATTAAAAACCAAATCCCAACGTTCTCCTGCTGCTATTTTTTCCACCAGAGACTCAATTCCCCCGATACGGCAGGGTTCATGGCCCAGCTCCTTTATGGCATTTTCCAGAGCTTCTATGGTTTCAGGGGCATCCAGTTCCGCCGTCTGTTCAGGAGAGAAATTCCTGGCCAGGTATTCATCTCTCAGATTGTATGTCATGCCGATCTGTAATTTCATCAGTAAGAACCTCCGTCCAGGCTGTCATCGGGATAGGCATAAAGCTTTCCCTCATAATTCTTCAACACAAGAGAACCGTCGGAGGTTCCCTGTATGTAGTTGGGGCTGATCGGGATTTTACCACCTCCGCCGGGGGCATCAATGACGTAATGGGGTACCGCATAACCCGATGTGAATCCTCTTATACCGCGGATAAGCTCAACACCTTCCTGTACGGTAGTCCGGAAGTGGTCCGATCCGGCAATGGGGTCGCATTGGTAGAGATAATAGGGTTTTACCCTGATTTTCATGAGATTCTGAAAGAGCGACGTCAGGGTTTTTACCTGATTATTCACACCCTTCAGCAGTACGGTCTGACTTCCCAGGGGGATCCCGGCATCAGCCAGACGCCGGCAGGCTTCGGATGACTCAGGGGTAATCTCGTCGGAGTGGGTGCAGTGAATACTTATCCAGAGGGGGTGATACTTTTTCAGCACCTTAATCAAGCTGGTAGTGATTCTCTGAGGCAGTACCATGGGGACCTTGGTTCCAATCCGGATAATCTCCACATGGGGGATTGTCCGGAGACGGCTGAGAAGATACTCCAGGCTGCTTTCGGGAAGGGTCAGGGGATCTCCTCCGGAGATAAGAACATCTCTGACCTCCGGATGGGCACTGATATAGGTCAGAGCCTTGTCCCAGTCGGATCGGCAGAAGCCGGCTCCACCGTCACCAACCACCCTTGAACGGGTACAGTAACGGCAGTTTACGGAACAGATGTTGGTAGCCAGGAATAGAACCCTGTCCGGGTAGCGGTGAAACAGCCCGGGAGCCCGGCAGCAGCTCTCTTCTCCGAGAGGGTCTTCCGACTCTCCTTCGTTGAGACTGAACTCCTGAGGAATCGGAATAACGGTTCTGCGGAGAGGCTGTTCCGGATTTTCCGGATCGATCAGCGAGGCGTAATAGGGGGTGACTGCCAGGGGAAGTTTTCCATCTGACAGGATTAAAGCTTTCTTTTCTTCGTCTGACAGGTTGAACAGCCGTTCTAACCCTTCCATGGTACGTATCCGGTTACTGAACTGCCAGTACCAGTTGTTCCAGTCCTGGTCGGATATTCCGGGGTAGTACCTGTTTCTGAAGACCCGGCTACGGATGCTCAGCACGGGGAAGCTGTTTTTGTTTCTGCTGACAGAACCGGATATCTGTACAGACAGGTCAGGTGCTGACTGTAAATGGGAATTTGGGGGAGGTTCCTCATCTTCAGAGCCGTTTTTTAAAATAGATGTTAAAGATTTAGGGCCAGGGTCCTCTTCAATGGAAGATTTCTCATTAACAGAAGAGGGGGAGATGCAGGCGCTAGACGCTTGCTGATGAATAATAGAAGTTATCATCGTCTGCTGATCCTCATTGTCGGCTCACCTCAATGATTTCCGACCTAGATAAGAAAGAATTCCGCAACCAGGTTGCGAAAGGATGCCTATTCGCGGTATAAACCGCAGGATCAAAAAACATCACTGTGTGAATAAATGAATTTTTTTTTATTAAAAGTCAATAGGTTCAGGACTCATATTTTTCTGTTTCAGGAAAGCTGTATTCCCAGTCGTAAAGTCTGGACCGGGGGATTCTTTTTTAAATGTTTTATGATAAAGAAATAAAAAATATTCATAATGAAAGAAAATTATTTTGAAGATGACTGCGGGATGGTATTTTTACTGTGTAAAAACTAGGGTTTTTTTGAAAGAACAGCATATTGAAATACAGTAGTGCAGTACCCCTGAAAAGTGTTTACATTCCCTTTGGGAAGAGAACTATTACAGTTGCTTTTAGAAGGTTCTGTGCTGGACTTTACCCCCAAACCAATCCCCCCATTAAAAACCCGCCTGAAACAGGCGGGCCTTGAATATCCGGTTAGGGTAATCAGTTTTCAACAGGCGGTATTACCAGCACCTGTCCGGGGTAGATCAGATCCGGATTGGGGATTTTTTTCTGGTTCCGCTTCCAGATTTTGGGCCACAGGAAGGGATCGCCGTAGATATCGCCGAATCCAGCGATTTTCCACAGACAGTCCCGGTCTTCCGGTTTGTACTGAACCGTATAGGTCTGGCCCACCGCATTGGTCCTGTAGGCTTTTATATAGGCTTCGGCCTGAACAAAGAGCTCCTTCGACCGGGCGTAATCCCCTTCGTTTCTGGCTTTAACGCCTTCCTGCCAGAGCTCTTTCGCCTTTTCCAGGAGCCCTTTAACACTGTTGCTGCTCTGAACCAGCTCTTCTTCCTCTTCTTCGATAATCTCAACCTCTTCCGAGAGGTCTTTGGTCAGATCGTAATTCAGAAGATCCGATCCCTCTCCCTCGTAGCTGTCCGCTTCCACTTTAATCAGCGGGTTGCTGTTGAGGAAGTCATTCCCCGACCAGGGATCCGCTTCCAGGATATCCCCTTCTTCGGACTGTATCATCAGGGTGGAGGCATCTTCCAGTTCGCTCTGAATCTGCATCAGGAGCTGATCGGTTTCACTCTGTTTCTTTCTGGTCTGTGACAGGTAGATAACATTCCTGGCTTTGAACTTAGCCTCTTTCAGCTGGGCCTCGCTGGCGGCCAGGTCGTACTGACGGAAACTGGTCATTCCCAGGGAGAGCATATCGCTGGCTTCCACAAACTCCTCGCTTGCCCAGATATAAGCCTCTTCCGCCTCTGCATCGGCCAGGTATGCATTGGTGTCCCGTTCCAGGATTCCAACCCACCGGATATTTTCAGAGAGCTGACGGTGCAGGTTTCTGGCTTTAAGAGAGGACAGGAAGTAGGCCTCTTTTGCCTCAACCAGTTTTTCCTCTTTGATCATCTGCCTGGTGGCTTCAAACTGATCACTTACCTCCCTGTAAGCTTCGGGACTGAACTTATCGGCCTCGATCTCCTTCAGGGCGGCATCCAGCTTGGCCATATTGGCAAGACCTTCTGCAATCAGACCCTGCTTTCCAAGTTCAAAGGCTTTATCGGCTTTTTCTATAACACCGGCCAGCAGGGCGCGGGCGCTGTCAGGATCATTTTCCGCCAGATCGGCGGCTTTATTCAAATCATTATAAGCCTGCTGCATCAGGTCCGGAGCAAAGCGGGATCCTTCTGCTTCTTCCGCTCTCTGCAGAGCCTGCCGGGCCAGGATCCATTCTTCCCTCGAAACAGGTTCCGGAGCCGGTTCTGGCTCCGGTTCCACTTCGGGCTCCGGGGCAACTTCTACCACCGTTTTCCCCTGTTCTACTTCGGGTTCAACCACCTCTTCGGGTGCGGTTTCTACCACCTGTTCCTCTTCAACGGGTTCTTCCGGTGTGGATTTACAGGACGCTGCAATAAATGCGGAAAGGATTAATAATATAAATAGTATTCTTTTGTTCACGAAGGCATTCCTCCCTGGCTCCAGTGTATCACAGGCCGCCCATCCTGAAAAGGACAGCTGATCACGGTTTAATAGTGAGACCCAACCGGATCTACCCCGTATAGTATACAACTATCAGACGGAAATTTCTTTATTTTTACAACTGCATCCATTATAATCGTGAACTGTAGAAGACAGGTTCCGACAGTCTTTGATTAACTCTGAACAGAAGGCGGATTTTCCATGACATTTGATACGGTAATAAAAAACGGCAGGATTGTGACAGCTTCCGAATCCTATCATGCGGATATCGGAATTTCAGGAGAGACTATCGCTGCTATCGGCCTTGATCTGAAAGGGGACCGTACTATTAATGCTGCGGGAAAACTGGTAACCCCCGGGGCTGTGGATACCCATGTTCACCTGGAGATGCCTATCGGGAAATACACTTCCACCGATGATTTTTTTACAGGAACACGGGCCGCCGCCTACGGCGGAACAACAACATTTATCGATTTTGTTGAATCCCGCAAGGATCAGAGTTTTACTGACGCCCTGAAGGAACGGAAACGAAAAGCTGAGGCCCGTTCTGTAATCGACTATGCCTTTCATATGACAATAGGTCCCGATGATATGGGTAAACTGGATCAGGTCCCGGCTGCTGTAAAGGCCGGCTGCCGCAGTTTCAAACTCTATATGGCCTACGGGCTGAAACTGGACGACGGGCAGATGCTGAAAGCCCTTGATGCGGTCAATCAGGCCGGGGCTCTCTCTGTGGTTCATGCGGAAAACTGGGATATTATCTGTACATTAATCGAGAAGAATATTGCCATGGGTCATGTCGAACCGCGGTGGCATCCCCGCAGCCGGCCGGCTCTGCTGGAGGGCGAAGCTGTCGGCAGGGTAATCTCCATCGCTTCCTTTCTGGATGCACCGGTTCATATCTTTCATATATCCTGTCCGGAAGCTATCCGGAAAGTGGAAGAGGCAAAAGAGCTGGGATTCCCTGTAACGGCGGAAACCTGTCCGCAATATCTCTTTCTGACCTGGGATGTATTTGAAAAACCCGGAGCGGAGGGGGCTCTGCCGGTCTGTTCTCCCCCTATCCGGAGTCAGGATGATCAGGACGGCCTGTGGTCCTACCTGAGCGGGGGAGCCTTCGATACGGTCTCCACAGATCACTGCCCCTTCTGCCGCAGTGAGAAAGAAGCCGGGATGGGCGCTTTCAATACCATACCGGGAGGCGTTCCCTCCATAGAAATGCGTTTCCCCGCCCTTTATTCGAAGGGTGTCAGGGAGGGAATCCTGAGCGAAAATCAGTGGGTGGACCTCTGCTGCTCCACACCGGCCCGTCTGTTCGGTCTGGAACGGAAAGGGGATATAACCGTGGGAAAGGATGCGGATCTGGTTGTTTTTGATCCGGAAAAAAAGAAGATTCTCAGTGCTGATACGCTCCATGAAAAAGCGGACTGGACTCCATATAACGGACTTGAAGTTACAGGATGGCCGGAAGTTACCATAAGCCGGGGAGATATTCTGGTAGAAAATGACAAGTTCCTGGCAAAGCAGGGGAGAGGCTCCTATATTTAAGGGGTGGACATTATTTTTAAGTATCTGTTAATTAGTTACCTGTCAGGAATGTGACATAAATGTAATAAACGGCAGGCCTTATGTAGAGATTCTGCCCTTTTTTGCGGCTTTTCCCGCTTACAGCCAAGGATAAGGTCTGACCGGATTGTTTTCCTCATCATCTCCAATATACCCTTATACCAATAGAAAATACTGATTAGATAAGGGGATAGATTATTATGGATGGAGAGATTCTTGGTGATAGTTTCTTTAAAAATGTCATCAGGCAGGTTGTTCATGTTTCGCGCAGCGCGTTCGGCTTGACCGAGAATGCGTCAAAACTGGCCCATAATATTAGAGAGCAGACCGGACAGGCCGGAAGAGTCCTGGATGATAACAGGGATACCCAGACAGAAATCCGCGAGATACTCGCTAAAACGGCCGGTCTGGCCGAGACCGCTTCTCAGGCCGACCAGGTTTCCCGGTTGGGGCGGGAAAAACAGAAGGCCTATCTTCAGGAGATTGACAAGCTTTCCGATTCCATACAGCAGGGAAGTCTGTTCCTTGAAAAATTCCGTGAGAGTTCGGAGGATATAGCCCGGTTGACCCAGTTGATTATGGAGCTCTCCGGCCGGCTGGATGTACTGGCTATCAATGGAGCTATCGAAGCGGCCCGGGGAGGGGAGGCGGGACGCGGATTCAGCGTGATCGCCCGGGAAATGAAGAGACTGGCACAGGAGACAAGCGTCTCGGCAGAGGAAGTGGACAAGATTGTAAAAAAGTTTCAGAGTTCCTCCCGGGAAGTGCAGTCCCTCTTTAAAAAATCCTCAGGTTCAATAGAAAAGAGCCGTTCAGAAGCCGGCGGAATCTACGATATGTTTTTAAAAATCGAAGGCCAGAACGATAGGGTTTCGGCGGAATCCCTGGATATCCGTACCCTGCTCGAATCCCTCTCTCTCAGGAATGAAAACAGCAATCTGTCCACCGAAAAAATCCTGGGCGCCGCGGACAATTCGGGCCGTCAGGTGGATAAGATCGGCAGGCAGTCCACAGAGCTGCATGCGGTTGTCGGGAATCTTCTGGAGGATATGGGGGAAATCCGTCTGGACTGGCATGAAAAGACGCTGGGAGCCGTCAGGGAAATCGCCGACCGTCTCCGGACCGGTCAGGGTGATTTTACCCCGGCACTGTCATACTGTTTCGAGGAGTACCCTTATATGGAGCTGCTCTATATTATGGATGAAAGAGGGACTCAGGTCGAACCCAATCTGATTCATCCTGAATTTATAGAGCAGATTGCTGCCGGAGGGAAAGGGGCGGACAGGCGTTTCAAGGACTACTTTAAAGAACTGGCCGACGGAAAGGATTTCTATATTTCCGGGATCTATGTTTCTACGGCTGTCAACCACCTCTGCATAACCATTTCTGTTCCTTTCTACCGGGACGGCCGGAAGTATATCCTGGCTGCCGATATGAATCTGGAAAGTTTCGTTATGCAGGAATAGGTGGAAGCAGCTGTATCGGACTCTAGATTGATTTCAGGGTTTTGAAATCCCATTCCGCTTTAACGGAAACGGATTTTCCTGTGTAGCCTGTCAGGATCAGTTCCCCTTCCCCGCAGTCCACAGACCTGATGCCAAGATCCAGTGCGTCTCCTTCGTATCCCTGAAAGAGGGTTCCGTAGTAGTTGGTCCGGGTTTGACCGGCCGGGAGGATCAGGTGGGTGGGATTCCCCATGAGAGTCGGGTTTTTTACGGCTTCAGCCAGACCGTTGGCAAAATATCCTGTGGCATTCTCCGCGCCCAGGCAGAAGGTCTGGTCCGACTGCCCGTCCTGAACCGCCCAGGGCTGGTAGTCCCGCCCGCCGTAATTCAGCCACAGATCGTAGAAGTAGAGGGGAATCTCCTCTTCGGAGACCGCAGAGGGTCCGGTAAAGAACGAGAGGTAGATCAGTTTCTGACAGGGATTCACGATGCTGCTCCATCCCAGTTCGCAGCGGGAGGGTACGGCCCCGCAGATAAAATCCGTATAACCCGACGGACCTTCCACCAGACGCATATCTTTACTGCCTCCCCGGCGCAGGGGCATCTGTTCCAGGCTTTCCGAGCGGCCTTCGAATGCCAGCTCCCCTGTAGGATCGAACTCTCCCCCTTCGGGCGGGACCGCATACTGTTCCGCATTGTTGTCGATCAGACAGCCGCTTTCCAGAAAGGGGGCTCCGCATGTATTGTGCCAGCCGCAGTTGTAGGGCTCTTCCCTGCTGCCCGTATTACGGATTTCCAGCTTTGCGTAGTGGACATTTTCTCCTTTCAGCAGCAAATCGGTTTTTTTATAGGCGAAGGGGTGTTCTCCCCGGGGGAGGGTGCTGGAGAGTGCAATCCCTCTGTTCTCCTCCAGGCAGACAGGGGTGTCCTGAGTCCATTTCTGACGGGCGGTGAATCCATGGGGCGGCAGTTCATAGCTGTCCATCCTGTGATCGGGGCCGAAGTTGGGGACACAGGGGAAGCTGCCCGCAATATCGTATAACAGGGGAACTTTCCAGAAAGGCTCATGACGGGATGCGTCCCAGGATTCGCCGCTGTTGGCTCTGAACCAGGGCTGCCAGTGAGCGTTAACCCAGGCGTCTCCCTTTCTCGTACTGAGTTCCGGTATCATCCCTTTATCCGCATCGATCAGAACTCTTATATTTTCCTGTTCCAGCAGTACAGCCTCCCTGTTGCCGGCTTCCCGTATGTTTGATCCTTTCATTCGTTTGCTCCTTGTTCTGTTACATATTAAAGAGGGAGATCCAGGCATATTTCTGTTCTACAGTCCCTATTGCCTGTTTCACCCTGTTTTTCCAGTAAATTCAGCATTAATAAAGCGGCTTCTCTTCCCATTTCATAATGGGGCTGGGGGATAGAGGCCATCCCGCTGGTATACCCTCTGGGATCGCTCCCGAAACGGATGATGCGGTACTCCCTGTTCAGGGTATACCCGTGCATCTGAAGTATTTCGTTTACCCTGAGAGCCAGTCCGGCGGTTGTTACAAAAATCCCAAGGGGGTTCTGTTGTCCGGGAGACAGACGGGAGAGATGCAGTTTCAGGGCGTCAACCAGATCGCTGCTCCCGGGATTCTGGTTCTTCAGCAGGATTCTTTCCGCTCCCGGCAGAATCTCACTGAATCCGGAAAGCCTTGAGCTGATGGATGAAGCGCTCAAGTCAAGGGATACCGCAAGAAAATCGGAACAGCCCACATTCTGCAGAAACCGGGCGGCGTACACTCCTCCAGCGCGGTCGTTCTGAACCACATAGGGGCCATCCCAGTCCGGGGGCTTTCTATCTATCATTACCAGATTGGAATAGCTTCTGTTGAAACTGTTCAGGTGGGAACGGTCTTCCTCCTCGCCATTATAATGACAGGTCGGAACAAGGAGTATGCCGTCTGATCCGCGGTAAAGCAGTTCCTCCAGATTCTTCTGCTCCTGGGACAGCTTGAAACGGCTTGTCATCAGGATCATGGAGTAGTCTCTGGGGGCCAGTATATCTTCTATTCCCCGGACCATCTTCACCATAAACTCCTCAAAAATATCCGGAAATATTATTCCAACGGTTTTTGTCACATTCCTGTTGAGAGCCTGGGCAAAATAGTTTGGTTTGTAATTTTCTTCTTCTACCAGGTTGAGGATCTTTTCCTGTGTTTTCCGGCTGATGCGGTATTTGTCGCCGTTTCCTTTAAGCACAAGGGATACGGTTGTCCGGGAAATCCCCAGAGAGTCGGCCAGTTCCTGCATGGTTTTTTTCATGTCCCTATAATTTACATCTAGCCCGTTTCAATTGCAACAGGGAAAAGCTAACATGCGCAAGCATGATGAATTAATTTGATTTTTATGAAATTGCGCATTACAATCATTTTTAATGAAACCAATCAATGATGTTTTTACTAAAAAGCTAACATAGGTTAGCTTTGAGGGGATTAGTGAGGTGGAAGTATGAAACGGAGTGAAATCAATCAGATTATGGCGTATTCCAGGGACTTAATGGATCAGTACAGCTGGTCGCTTCCGGAATGGGCCCGGTGGAAAAAAGAGGACTGGCTGAAAAGAAGAGGGGAGTGCAGGCGGATTTTCCGTCATAACCTGGGCTGGGATATTACGGATTTCGGGTCCGGGGATTTCCTGAAGCGGGGGCTTTTCCTCTTTACCCTGAGAAACGGTCTGCCCGGGGGAGAGGGGAAGAGTTACGCCGAGAAGATTATGGTTGTCCGGGAAGAGCAGGAGACGCCTCTCCATTTCCACTGGAACAAGATGGAGGACATTATCAACCGCGGGGGAGGAACCCTTCTTTTTAACCTGTATAAAGCAGACCCGGAGGAGGAGTTGTCCGGAGAGGATCTTGAAATCCTGATAGATGACTGTTCCTGCAGGGTAAAGGCGGGGGAGCAGATTGCTCTGAAACCGGGACAGAGCTTAACTCTGGAACCTTTTGTCTACCACCGTTTTTACGGCGCAGCCGGAGACGGCCCTGTTCTGGTGGGAGAAGTAAGCAAGGTGAACGATGATTCGGCAGATAATCGTTTTTATGAATCTGTCGGACGCTTTCCCGAAATAGAGGAGGATGAAGACCCTCTGCACTACCTCTGCTGTGACTATAAACGCCTGCAGGAGGAACTTTCATGAAAAAGAGAATCGCCGGAACAGGCTGCTGCCTGCTGGACTACCTTTATACGGATATCGATTTTTCTGCTCAGCCCTTTCAGTCGTTTCTTTCAAAAAAGGGCGGGGACGGAGGCCTTGTACCGGGGCAGCTGGTGTTCGCATCGGGGCTGGCCGGTTTTTCCGGAATGTCCGAAGAGGAGTGTCTGAAGCAGCTTACAGGCGGTTTCCCTCCTGATGCTGTCAACCTGGGCGGACCGGGTGTTGTGGCTATGGTCCATGCTTCCCAGGTACTTGCTCCGGAGGGGTGGGATATTACCTTTTCCGGGGTATTCGGCGATGATGCCGCTTCGGAGGAGATGAGGCGTTTTGTTGCTTCCTATCCGGTCAGTTTACAGGAAAAAACTCTCCCCGGGACCTGTGTCCCCTCTACCACCGTTCTGTCTGATCCCCGCTACAATAGCGGGGCAGGGGAACGGACATTTATCAATCGCCTGGGTGTGGCCGACTCTTTTGAACCATTTCTTCTGGAGGACGACTTCTTTGACGCCCCCCTGTTCCTGTGGGGCGGTACGGGACTGGTTCCCCCTCTTCACAGGAATCTGACCTCCCTTGTTAAACGGAGTAAGGCAGCAGGCGGGGTGAATGTGGTGGGGACCGTATACGATTTTCTGAATGAGTCCCTGGATCCCGAAGGCCCCTGGCCTCTGGGTGATCCGGCAGAACCGGCCTACCCCTGGATTGACCTTTTAATCTGTGATCAGGAGGAGGCCGTCCGGCTTTCAGGCAGAAAAAGTCTGGAGGATGCCGTAACGTTCCTGAAAGAATCAGGCTGCAGGGCCTTTATCATTACCCGGGGGGCAGATCCGCTCTACCTTTATACGAAGGACGGGATCTTCAGGGAACAGGCAGGGCTTTCCCTGCCCGTAAGCCCGTATGTTAATAAAGATTTGCATGCTAACCCGGGTAAGCGTGGTGACACCACAGGATGCGGGGATAATTTTGTGGGCGGGGTTATGGTTTCCCTGGCCCGGCAGCTGGATCAGGCTGAAGCAGGTGAAGGAGGCTTACTGAATCTTCTAGAAGCAGCGGTAGAAGGAGTCTGCAGCGGCGGACTGGCCCTCTATCGAAAAGGGGGCTGCCGGGTAGAAAACAGTGCGGGTGAAACAAAACTGCTGCTGGAACCGATCCGCAGGGATTACTACGAAAATACCCTTCCGGGGGTGCTGAAATGAAAAAAGCGCTGATTTTCGGCGGAGGGAATATAGGCCGTTCCTTTCTGACCCCCGTTCTGCAGGAGGCATCCTATCATGTTACCATTGCCGATATTAATGAGTCTTTGGTAAGCGCACTCCGGAAGGAGGGCAGGTATCCTCTGGTTATACGGTCCCGGGAGGGGGAGGTCAGGAAGATCATCAGCGGGTTTGACTGCCTGACTCTTAAGGATGAAGCCCTTCTGATGAAAAAAATGCTGGAAGCGGACCTTGTGGTAAGCTCTGTCGGAATGGCCGGAATCCGGGGCGTCTGTTCCCTTCTGGCCCGGATCCTGCCGGAGAGAAACCGGGCCGGTGTCAAACCCCTCGACCTGATCCTGGCTGAAAACATCCGCAACGGAGCGGAGTTCTGCCGGGCCGAACTGAAAGGGCTGCTTCCCCCCGGATATCCCATGAATAATCAACTGGGGCTGGTAGAAACAAGTATAGGGAAAATGGTTCCCCTTCTGACTGAACAGGACCGTGAGGAAGACCCTCTCCGGCTTTTTGCGGAACCCTATAATAACCTGATCCTTCATGGAGAGGCCTTTCTCTGTGAGCCGCCCCGTAGCAGCAGTATAAGCCTGGTGTCTCCCATTGCACCCTGGGTCGACCGCAAACTGTTTATCCATAATCTGGGGCATGCGGCCTGCGCCTATCTCGGGAGGGTAAAATACCCCGGTCTGACTCTGATCTGGGAGGTTCTGGAAGATGAGGCCCTGAGGAATCAGGTCCGTGGCGCCATGCGGGAGGGGGCTGCCGCTCTTCTGGCGGAGTATCCCGGTATCTTTACCGAGGAGAGCCTTAATGAGCATATCGGTGATCTGATCTCCCGGTTCAGGAACCGGGCTCTGGGGGATTCGGTTCGGAGGGTCGGCCGGGATCTCAGGCGGAAACTGGGACGGGATGACCGGGTTGTGGGGGCCATGCGTCTGGCTGTTTCTCACGGGCTCGGGATTGGCCACCTGCTTGATGTTTACCGGGCAGCCCTGCAATTCGGACTGGACCAGCAGGCTGATCCGCTGGACAGGGAGTTATCCCTACAGACCGGGCGTTTCAGTGCGGCAGAATTATTCTGCCGGTTCAGCCTGGCAGATGATACGTTTCCGGACAGGCTGAACAGTATCATACTGGCGGGGCTGCAGGAGGAGGACTGAGAAATCAGGTTCCCTTGTAGGACGCCTTATAGATACGGTCCATTACCGCGGCTCCCAGACCTTCCGGCGGAACTTCCTCGGTATAGATCCGGTCTGTTCCGGGATCTGCATCCAGACGGTGAAGGGCTGTAAACAGATTTGCCGCCGCTTCTACGGGATTCCCCTCGGGAGACAGTATTTCTACTGCGGTAAAACCTTCCGTATCGGTTTTTTTCCGGAACAGCAGGGCTGCTGCGCCCCTCCTGTCCGGCACTTCACTGATGGAATCCACAATATAAAGGGGTTTCCGGGGAGAGTAATGCATCTCCAGCTGCCCCGGAGCGGTAGGGGATACGGTTGTCCGGTTAAAGACTTCCACTTCCCCAATGGCATCCTGCAGTTTTTCCAGGGAAAGTCCTCCCGGTCTCAGAACCAGGGGGATCTCTTTTGTCATATCCAGAACGGTCGATTCCACACCTACCCGGCAGGCTCCTCCGTCTATAATCATATCGATTTTGTCTCCCAGGGTTTCTTCCACATGCTCCGCTGTGGTAGGGCTGAGGTAACCGAAGGGATTGGCGCTTGGCGCGGCGACGGCTCCGGTCGATTCTCTGATGAGCGAGAGGGCTGTCGCATGATCGGGCATCCTGACAGCCATAGTGGGTAGTCCGGACGTAATCAGATCGGGGATAATTTCTCTTTTGGGAACAATTATGGTTAGAGATCCCGGCCAGAGCCGTTCTATTACCTCGTATACCCTCGGATTTCTGATATCCGCCAGGCGGTCAAGGGTTTCCAAATCCGCAATATGGGTAATCAGAGGATCAAAACTCGGTCTCTGTTTGGCATCGAATATTTTGGCTACAGAAGACGGATCAAGGGCATTTCCCCCCAGTCCGTAAACTGTTTCGGTCGGGAAGGCGACCAGGCCGCCCTCTTTGATAATCCGGGCGCCTCTGCTTATGTTTTCTACTGTGCTTTTAACAATCATCTGCACATCTTATAGCAGATTTTCCGGAATTGGCCAATGTTTGTAATACCGTATGCAGCCTATTTTTTCATTGACGATGAGCAGACTGTCCTGTTGATTCCGGATATCAGATCTCTGTCTTTTTCGATACGGCTCCGGTCTGTCAGGGATTCCTCCATTTTATTGATCATCCGGCGGGCCTTCTCATCAGACAAATCGTATTCGATCCATCGCCCGTCTTTTTTCCGGTTGATCAGTCCTGCATTTTTGAGAATCTTCAGGTGGTTTGAAAGGGTTCCCCCGGCAATTTCAAGGACTTCCAGCAGTTCACAGACGCAGAGGGGGCGGTTTTTCAGCATCATGACGATGCGGAAGCGGTTTGTGTCGCTCAGGGCTTTTAATTGGCTGATAAGATTCTGCATCTTATAAAAATAACAGAAAAGGGTTGATAGATCAATTATTTTTATTTATATTTAGCTAAATGACTAAATAATTAAAGGATTGGATATGCTTGAAATATTCACACTACTGGCTGATCGGATCGTATATTCACTGGCGGGACTGGAACAGGGCACCAGGCCGGCTGAGTCCCTCCACTTTTTTATAGAAGATGTCACAAAAATCTATTTTCTTCTTCTGATTATGATCTACCTGATTGCCCTGCTGAGGGCCGGTGTCGATACGGAGCGTATCAGACACTACCTGATGGGGAAACATCGGGGCATCGGGTACCTTCTGGCTTCGGTATTCGGTGCTGTGACCCCTTTCTGTTCCTGTTCCAGCATTCCCCTGTTTCTGGGATTCACCTCTGCCCGTATCCCTCTGGGGATAACCATGGCTTTTCTTATTACCTCTCCCATGATTAATGAAGTGGCTATCGTGCTCCTTGGGTCCATTCTGGGGATCCGTTTTATGGTTCTGTATATTATTACCGGAATGACCGCCGGAATCCTGGGCGGTTTTTTTATTGATGCCATCAGGGCGGAACGCTATCTTTCCGAAATCGGACAGCAGGCTGCCCGTATGGCTGTTTCCGATGATTATGAAAAGAGGCGTTTAACCCTGAGGGATCGCCATGAATTTGCCCGGGACGAACTGAAGGAGATCTTTTCCCGCGTCTGGAAGTGGGTCCTTATCGGAGTCGGTCTGGGGGCGGCCCTGCATGGCTTTGTCCCCGAAGGGTTCATAACCGACAGTCTGGGAGACGGTCAGTGGTGGAGCGTCCCGGCTGCGGTTGTTCTGGGAATCCCCCTCTATGCCAATGCCAGCGGAATTATCCCTGTTGCCGAATCCCTGCTGGCCAAAGGGCTCCCGGTGGGAACCACAATGGCTTTTATGATGAGCGTTGTCGCCGCCAGTTTTCCCGAGTTTATGATGCTGAAGCAGGTTATGAAACCCAGGCTTCTGGTTATATTCTTCTTGCTGCTTCTCTTCTTTTTTACAACCGCCGGGTGGATTTTCAACCTGATTTACTGATCAGCTGTACTTGTCCTGTTCCTTTCCATCCCAGAAAATCCGTATGGTGCCGGTGGATTCGGAAATAACCACCGATACCACCGGAGCAACCAGGGTAATCCCTCTGGCTGCGGCGTGTCTGGCTCCCAGACCGGGGGGCAGGGCAGCCGTATTGGGAGGAACGGACAGGTAGGTCCCCACCGAGTGGATCTGACCGTCATTGCCGATAATAAAAGCGCCGTCGATTTTGGAGAATTCCTTGATGGTTTCACTGAGGCTGGGGTCCAGAATACTCCTGTTCCGGTGAGACATTCCCCCGAAGGGGTTTATTATCAGCTGTTTGCAGTAGGGCTCCACTTTTCTGTATTCACCGACAACAAATATTGTCCCCACCGGCTTACCTTCCCTGCCCTGACGGGCCAGTTCGGAAGCCAGATAAATAACGCGGCTCAGGATCTCCAGGTTAATCTTGTGGGGTATCCGGTAGCTCAATATGCGGCTTTCATTGTAAAGGTCCCAGGGGATGGATGTCAGAGAGATATTATGGGGCATATCATTGTGTTCGAATCCGGATATGCAGATAAGAATTTCTCCCTCCCGCAGCCTTTCCCGGGTCCAGAGCTCCCGGAGGACATCTTTTTCATGGTTTAAATTCCCTTCTATCAGAAATACTTCATCAATCCGGGTTCCGACAGAGCTCAGCTGCTCCTCCATCTCCTTCAGGTTGGTAACCAGAGACAGGCGGTTGGATTTTAATTCCTTAAGCAGCTTGATTACCCGGGAGGGGATATTGGAAAAAAGCAGCACCTTTGATCTGGTGGAACTCTCCAGCAGACCCGCAATCTGCCGGACAAGAGCGTGGGTCATCCTCTCCTTTTCCTGGGGGATATTCCTCTGCCTGAATTTCCCGGCGTCCTCAAGTATCCGGATAATCCCTTCGGGTGTATCGGCGCAGGCCAGTTTCTCCTGTATTCCCGGGACCTGCATAATGGCAGCCATTTCTGCAAGGTTCTTCAGATGATCATCCTCATGACAGACAAGAAGAACGACAATATGTACTATCTCCCCCGATGAATCCCACTCCACACCCGTCCGGGAGTAACCGGCGCAGATAACTGGCTCCATTTCTGTCTGAATTTTGGCATGGGGAAAAGCAAGACCTTTTTCGGCAACCGTTGTGGCCGCCCTCTCCCTTTCCAGGCATTCCTCCAGAATGGAATTTTTCATTTCCTGAGAGGCGGAGGGCAGGCAGCTTTCTACCATCTCTCCAAGAACCTGCTCCTTATCCTCCGACTGAATTAATACAGCGCTCATTTTTGTGATCATGGGATCCTCCACTGTCTTCACTGAATTATAGTACTATTCTGCAGGACTTTCTTAAAAGCATATAAATGTTATAAATCCCTGTGGAAAGCTTCCTGTACAGCTATAAAAGTAGCTGTACAGGAAAAAGGGTGATTCAACTTTTTTTCTATGAGCCCCTATCCTATACTCTAAATCAGGAGAAGATCTATGATCCCTTCAGTAAACCCTTTAGTTTTGAATTTAAAAGAATCGGCCACTCTGTTAATCAATAATCAGATTAAAGAGATGCGGAGTAAAGGGAAGGTGGTCTCTCATTTCGGCTTCGGCCAGGCGGCGTTTCCCGTACCCGGTCTGCTGGTTGATGCCCTCCGGGAGCATGCCGGGGAAAACTCCTACCTGCCGACGCAGGGACTCCTGGAGCTGCGGGAAGCCTTCTGTGGATTCCTGGACAGGGAATTCTCTCTGAAATATTCCCCCGGCGATATTTTTATCGGCCCCGGGAGCAAGGAACTGATTTTTCAGGTAAGTTATATGGTTGAAGGGGTACTGCTGGTACCGGCCCCAGCTGGGTGAGCTACGGTCCCCAGGCGACCATCCGGGGTAAAAAACTCGTACCCATAGAAACGCAGCGGGAGAACGGGTACAAACTGAAGCCCCGCGAACTGGACCAGGCCTGTCATACCCTGGTGCAGGAACAGAAACTCCTGATTCTGAATAATCCCAATAACCCTACAGACTGTGTGTATTCTGAAGAGGAACTGCGGGAGCTGGCAGATATCTGCAGGGCCTATAATGTGGTGGTTATTTCCGATGAAATCTATGCCATGATTGATTTTACCGGAAAAGGGCATACCAGCATTGCCTCGTATTATCCCGAGGGAACGATTATCTCGACCGGTCTTTCCAAGTCTTTTGCGGCGGGAGGATATCGGTTGGGAGTTATGGTCATCCCCGATTCCCTGGGGGTTCTCAAGGGCGCTCTCAAATCCATAATAAGTGAAACATTCAGCGCTGTGAGCGCTCCCATACAGTATGCCGCCAGGGAAGCGTACAGCCGTTTTGATGAAATCCGGGATGAAATCAGACTGAATACGGAAATCTATCAGTATGCCAGCCGTTATCTTTGGAAACGGTTTCTGGATATGGATCTTAACTGCCCCAAACCCCAGGGAGCCTTCTATCTGTTCCCCGACTTTGACAATTTCCGGGAAAAGCTCAGGAAGAAAGGAATCTTAACCGGGATCCAGCTCTCTAAGGAACTCCTTCAGAAGATCGGAGTAGCTTTTCTGCCCGGATCGGATTTCTATTTTCCCGCAACTAATCTGGGGGTCCGGGTCGCCTCGGTGGACTTTGACGGGGTTTCAGTCCGGAAGAGCTGGCCTGAAGGGCCTGTTTCGGAGGAGAAAACAGGAGAACTGTTTCCCAGTCTGGTAAACGGCTGTAATTGTCTGGAGCAGTATTTGGAGGAGCTGTAATTATTTATTAACGGATTACTACTTTGCGGATTGAAGGCGGCCTATATTCTACAGGACATTAAACCACCGTATTTCTCTCGAGAAAAACGAAGAAAATACTTAAGACCGTTGTTTATATGGCTACTGATAAATAAAGGAAAAACCAGGAGGAACCATGAGTCGCGCTCCTCCTGTGAGGTCATGACTTGTCGTTTTAAAAGTAATCCGATATCTTATGCATTGCAGCTTCAATCGTTTTCTTCTCTGAATCGGTGAGAGTGCCGAAGGGTTTGCGGCAGTCGCCTATACTTAGCCCCAAAACGCTTAAACAGTACTTGGCGGCCGGAAAAACATTGATACTGACCAGAGTTTCGATAAACTCATTCAGTTTGTTCTGTAAAACCTGTGCTTGAGAAATTTCATTCTTATCAAAAGAGTCTTTGATTTCTCTGAGGAGTTTAGAGCAAATATTTACTGTGGTTCCAATGGTCGATGAAGCGCCGGCATTCAGACTGTACAACCAAATTTCATCGAATCCATTAAATATCGTCTTTTTGGGAAAAGCCTGTTGGATCCGCTCCAGTTCAAAGAGATTCATTGACGTATGCTTGATTCCAATAATCTTCTCATCTTCCAGGATACTGTTCCCCTTGGAAAATGATATTCCGGTAAACTGAGGAATATTGTAAACAATAACGCCCAAATCAACCGAATCAATCACATCTCTATAGTACTGAAAGATTTCTTCCTGTTTATACTTGTAGTAAATCGGTGGAATCAGAGAAACCGCAGATGCTCCATGTACTTCTGCATGTTTAGACAGAGCCACAGCCTCTCTTGTGCTTAACGAACCTGTATGAACAATAAAAGGAATATTACCGCCTGCTTCTTCTGCAACAATCTCCACTATCTTCATCCGTTCCTCTTTTTCCAGAAGAAGAGCCTCTCCCGATGATCCACAGCAGTAGATCCCTTCTACCCCATGATCCATCTCAAATCGAATTAACTCTCGCAGTTTATTTTCATCGAGCTCTCCTCCTGCTGTAGCAGGGGTAAAAAGGGCTGAATAGATCCCATCGTTTTTGATCGGCAGGCCTACCATGCGGTCCATCCTCCATCCATGATCAAATTGGAACCGGTCATGTATTTGGATGCATCAGATGCTAAAAAGATTATGGCACCGTTGTACTCATCAGCTTGAGCCATACGACCGATAGGCATTCTGTTACAGTAGTTTTTCTGAAACTCTGGGTCTTGGGTTTCTCTCCAGACACCTGAAGGAGTAAATGTATTCACACGAATACCCTTCTTGCCCCAATAGGTTGCACAGTAACGGGTCAGATTATAAATTCCTGACTTTGCGGCAGAGTATGCAACAGGTTTTATGAAGGGAATGCCTGTTTTTTCGGCCTTGTAAGCATAGATATCCTGAATGGGGCTTACTATACCGTAAATAGAACCGATATTAATGATTGATCCGGGTTTTCCGGCTTTTACCATACGGGCTCCAACGGCCTGGGTCATCAGAAATGTTCCTGTCAGGTTTGTTTCCACTACCTCCCGGAACACATCTTCAGGGAACTCTTCAAAAGGACCGGAGACTTCGGGGGGGGCACTGGGCTGAGTATCAATGCCGGCATTGTTCACTAGAACATCGGGAACTCCCCATGTGTTCTCCAGATCATCCAGAAAGTTATTAATAGAGTCTTTCTTGGTGATGTCGACGGCATAACATTTGACATTTCCGCTGTTTAGAATTGTTTTCCCCAATATTTTTTCAGCTTTTTCGGTATTGGCCGAACGTGAGAGAACAGCGACGTTAGCCCCCCTTTTCTGGAATTCCTTTACGAACTCCGCTCCGATCTGTCCAAGACCACCGGTAATCACAACAATTTTTCCTGATACATCAAACAATTCATCTTTCATAGTTATTAATCCCAATTATTTTATTCAGTAACACTTGCAAAAAGTGTCAAACTATCATAGTTCAAATCGACTCCGAGCCCCGGACGGTCAGGAATATTCATAACACCGTTAACAGGAGTGGGTGCGTTCGTAAATGTTGTCTCCACCAGTTCGTTAAACATAAATAAACTCTCTAGTATGACTCCATTGGAGAAGGCGGAAAGTAAATGCATATGAATAAAATCGAAACCATGGGGAGCGTAGGCAATATTGTATGCCTGTGCAAAGGAGACCATCTTGCGGCCTTCGGTAAAACCGCCGCACCGGGTGATGTCCGATTGGAGATAGTCTATACATCCGTTTGCGATAAGATCCCTGGCACCGTACCGGGTGTATTCGTGTTCACCCGATCCGCAGGGGAGAATCCCTGCAGCCCTGAACCGTGCCAATCCCGGAAGGTCATCCGCAAAAACGGGTTCTTCAAAGAAAACAATGTTACAGTCTCTCAGCTTATACGCCAGCCTCAGGGCAACCGCAGAAGTGAAAGCATTGTTAGCATCCAGCATAATTCCCATGTCCGGTCCGATGGCTTCACTAAGCGCCAGAATTCGCCGGGCATCTTCATTCGGATTCTTCCCGCCGTCTACACCGATTTTGACTTTAATGGTTTTGAAGCCGGCCTCTTTCATTACCTTGGCCTCGGCAATCAGCTGATCAATGGTATAGGAAGTCCAGCCGCCGGTAGCATAGCAGTCGATCTGAGTCCGTCTTCCCCCCAGAAGTTTGTAAAGAGGCAGTTCGAACATCTTTCCCTTGATATCCCATAGTGCAATGTCCAGTGCACTGTAAGCACAGAATGCCAGCCCCTTGCGTCCAACACCTCTCATATAGGCAAAAATATCGTCATAGATTGCTTCGGTTTCCAGGGGCGACCGGCCGATCAGTTTCGGTCCGATGGAAGAACGGATGAACTCACAGATAGCTTCTCCCCCTACCTCATGGTAGGTGAGTCCATAGCCATGGATTCCGTCATCGGTAGTGATATCCACTACAACATACCCGATGGTTTCCACCTTTCTCGTGGCATCGGAGAAATCGCCCTTGGCTTTTGTTTCGATCAGATACGTATCAATTTTTATAACTTTTGAATCGTGCATGTTTTAACCTCTTTTATTCAGAAAATGATAATTACCCTTTTACAGCTCCGGCTGTCATACCGGCAACCAGATGCTTTTGGGCAAAAAAGAACATAATACAGACCGGTATAATCGTAACGATCCCTCCCGCGGTCAGAAGATCCCACTGAACCCCCAGCTGTCCGATAAGATTTTTCAGAGCTATGGGAATGGTTCGGGTGGAAACATTGGTAAACATCATGGCAAACGTGTACTCATTCCATGAGTTCATAAAAATATAGATTCCTGTGGCCATCAGACAGGGGGTCAAAATGGGAAGAATAATCTTTATAAAAGCCAACCCTCTGTTACAGCCGTCTATCAGAGCGGCTTCTTCCAGGGATATCGGCAGATCATTGATGAATCCGTTTAAAAGCCATACAGAAAAAGGAATCGTAAAAGTCGTGTATGAAAAAACAAGCGAGGCATGAGTGTAGAGGAGCCCCAGCTTTCTCATAATGGCGTATAGCGGTATTAGCAACAGCACGGTTGGAAACATGTTATTACTGAGAAACATGAGCATTAAGGCTTTTCTACCGGCAAATCTGTACCTTGAGAAAGCATATGCAGCCAGTGTAGACACGGTCAGAGAGACAATTGAAGTCAACATAGCTACAATAAAACTGTTTTTCATGGCAGAAAAAAAGTTGACCGTTGTTGTAAACAACTTTGTATAAGATTCGAACGTTATCACTTTGGGCCAGTAGGTTGTGGCACCGTACAGTTCGTTTTCCGTTTTGATGGATGTCACAAATGTCCAGTAAAAGGGGAATACAAGAAAGAGCAAGATTATGATTAAAGGCAGAACGAATAAGAATACCTGCTTGATATCTAATTTGTTTTTCATTTTGCATCCTTGAAAGTGGCTGAAAGATAAGGAATGGCAACCAGAGAAAGAAGAATGGCCAGAAAAATAGCCATAGAAGAAGAATAGCCAAGATTCAAAGCATTTCCTTTATTATATACATAGACACTTAAGGTCTGTGTTGAATAAGCAGGTCCTCCCTGAGTCATATTGAATATGACGTCCACCGAGTTGGCAACCCAGATAATTCTTAATAACAGAGTGACAAAAAGAGTATTTTTGATTGAAGGAATTGTCACATAAAACAGACGTTGAATGGGGTTCACTCCATCCATTGCGGCTGCTTCATACAATTCATTCGGAACAACCTGCAGTGCCGCCAGCAGCATCAGAGCAAAGAAAGGAATTCCCTGCCAGATAATGGCAACAATAACACAAGGTAGAGAACTGGATGTCAGCGAAAGAAAGGGAATGTTTTCTTCAATAATATGGAGTTTCATCAGGATATCGTTCAATACCCCGAAGTTTCCATCATAAATCCATCGCCACATTAAGCCGATTAAAACACCAGGAGTAACCCAGGGGATCATACTGACAGCTCTGATCACGCCGCGCCCTGTAAAATGATGATTCAGCAGAACAGCCAAAAGAAAACCGAAAACGAATTGAAAACCCACTCCGAAGAATACCCAGAGTAATGTTCTCCAGAGAGCGCCCCAGAAGAGGGGGTCTTTAAACATATTGATATAGTTCATCAGCCCAATGAATCCGATTTCCTGGGGCCGCCTGAGGTCATAGCTCTGAAAGCTCATTATAATTGCATTCAGAATGGGAATAAAAACCACGCCAGCGATGATCAGAACAGCAGGAGCAACTAATACATAAGGCCATATATTTTTATTTGTGTTTTCCACATATGACTCCTAAAGAGTTTGAAAAGGAGCGGTCTACACGGACCGCTCCGGTTGTTATTACAATTTTAAATAAGTTATCTGTAAAGTCCTTTATCCAGAGTATCCATACACTCTGTAGCACTGATCCTTCCAGACAATGCCTGAGCAACA
Source organism: Oceanispirochaeta sp. (assembly GCA_963663385.2). GTDB lineage: Bacteria > Spirochaetota > Spirochaetia > DSM-2461 > DSM-2461 > Oceanispirochaeta. The sequence goes on from CAXXXD010000002.1 coordinate 344,457, forward strand.
GTATTCGGCCAGATAACAGAGATCCACTCTGTCGTTGTATCAAGAATAGGCAGAATCCCGGCATAACCTTGACTGTCGATAGAAGCTTTCATAAAACGATTGTCTTGAAAGAATGCGCTTTGGGATACCGTTTTGCTGACTGGTACATTTCCTGTTCCTTCGCACCACATTTTCTGCCCTTCTCCTGCAGCCAGATAGGAAATCCATTCAAATGCAGCATCTTTATTTTTACTGGTTTTGAAAATAACTGTTTCAGTATCACCCATAGAGGTCCACTGACCGTCTCCTTTGGGAAAAGGGAAGGCTGAAACATCTTCACCCAGGGCGTCAATCATACCTTTCGAAGAGCCTGTATGGTGAATGGTCATGGCTGTAATACCAGATTTGAAGTTTGTAATGATCTCACTGAAACCGTCGTTAGGAGCTGTTGGAGGAACATAGCCGTTATTATAGATATCCATAAAATCCTGCATACCTTTTACAGATTCAGTACTTTTCAGGTTTTCAAAGCTTCCGCCCCTTCCGCTAATGAAACTCCCCCAGGGTTCCTGACCACCTTTTGCTCCTCTCATACCATAACCGTACACATCGGTTTTACCGTCACCATCGACGTCCATGGTACATCTTTTAACGGCTTCCAGAAAATCATTGTATGTTGCAGGAACACTAATCCCTGCTTTTTCAAAAATAGAAGGTCTGTAATATACATAGAGAACCTGAATATTCCAGGGCATGACATAAATGTTCTCTGAATTCCCAGCCTTTTTCATGATATTGTAAATATTGTTGTCAATATCATCTTTTTTTGACCATTTGTTGATGTAAGGTGTCAGATCTTCCAGAAGATCATTGTTGGCAAACAGGGGTGTGGATGTTAGTTTCCAGGTTGCACAGTCAATATCCCCTCCACCCATCATGGTATTAAAAAGGTTTTCTGAATATGCACCTCCGTCCCAGGGAACCTCTTCCCCGACTACCAGGATCCCTTTACCATTTTCGGCATTAAACTTTTCAATTATATCCTGCATTAGTTGTGAATAATCAGTGTTATCAGCCCAGTACCTGAACGTTATTATTGTTTTACCGGAATCCTCGCTCTTTTCCTGTTGTCCCCCAGAAAAAAGAACAGAAACAATCGATATGAGCAGGATGCTCAAAACCAAAATTTTTCTTTTCATAAATATCCTCCTATAAATTGCATGACAGCAGATTGTCGGACAATCTTGTTATTACTATGATAACATGTAAGATAGATCTGTCAATATATTTTGATATAATTACATAATATATTATTATGCAAATATTTAATTAAAAACTCTACTGGAGGTGCGGAATATTGTCAGGAAAATCTTGACGACTATAATGATTAGTGTTAAGATAATTTTTGTCGGACAATATGATGAAATCAGTAAAAAGAGTGTCAGTTACAAAACAAATTGCAGAGTCTATAAAGGAATCGATCATTAGCGGTCAGTTCACAGTGGGAGAGAAGCTTCCAGCTGAAAACAAACTCTGCGAACTTCTTAAAGTCAGTCGTTCTTCCATAAGAGAGGCCATGCAGGCCCTTCAGGTAGAAGGATATGTAGAACTGATTCCAGGTCGTGGAGCTTTCGTTCGAGATAACAATTCTCACGATTATGATACAGTTAGAAAGTGGTTTATTGATTCGGTTCCGACACTTGAGGATTATACAGAAGTCAGAGAAGCCATTGAACCTCTTGCCATTAGAATGGCCATACAAAGAGGAACTGAAGAAGAACTGGAAAACCTTATTCAGATTCATAAAGAATTTATCGAAGCAGAAAAAGTGAAGAATGTAAGCCTTATGGCTAAACTGGATGAGAAGTTCCATACTCAGATTGTGTTAATGTCCCATAACTCTCTTTTAAATAAGATCAATACTCTTCTGGCCTCCGAGTTGAAAAAGTACCGGGTTATGTCTATCTCTGTAAAAGAGCACTCGGACAATACCATCCGGGAACATGAACTGATCTGTGAAAGTATCAAAAACCGTGATGCCCGGCTGGCAACCTCGGCTATGCTGAAACATCTGGATATGACCCTATCGGATATGAACAAAGTTATTCATGGACAGCAGAAAGAAGACTATTCTCAGTAACTAATCTCATAACAATAAGGAATCTCTTTTTATGAAGATCAATAAAGTGGATCATATGACTATAGTTGTAAAGAATTTAGAAGACACTAAAAGGTTTTATGGAGAACTTTTAGGGTTTGAATTTCTTGAAGCGGTAAAACTGGGAGATCACATCTGCCACTACTTTAAAATTCCCGGCGGACAGAAACTGGAACTGACAGAATACCTCTATCATACCGATGACGCTTCTTTTCAGCCAAATGAAAGGGGAATTGTCCGGCATCTCGCTTTCGAAGTTGATGATGTAAAGGGACTTGAAAAAATACTGGAAGATGCAGGATATAAGTTCCACTGTCCCGTCGGTCATACTCCCGAACTGGGTGTAAACAATGGTCTGGTTCATGATCCCAACGGGGTGGAGCTGGAATTTGTTGAGTATGTGTAAATGTGAAGAGGCATCCGGCTATCGGAACAACGACCAATCTTTTCTATGAAAAATGCAGAGAGCTTCGATGGAATTCTAAGTAGAGTGCTATGAGCTAGTCTCAGATGATTCAGACGGATACTGATATATCCTTTCGGACATTAAACCACCGTATTTCCCTCGAGAAAGCTGGTTGGAACGATGCAGTTTTCCGGAGGATCTTTCGGTCCGTTCTTTATTATATTTATAAGAATGTCAACGCTGCGCCGGGCCAGGGATTCGAAATCCTGAGCAACCGTTGTCAGCTGCCATCTGGTGTCCGAAAGGTATTTCAGGTTATCGAATCCTACGAGCGAAAGGTCATGGGGAACTTCTATGCCCATAGATCCTGCGGCATTCAGAAGTCTGAAAGCAATCAGGTCGTTTACACAGAAGATGGCGGTAACTTTCTGTTTCAGAAGTTTTTTAAGAGTATGCCGGGCATCCTTTTCAGTCAGTACGGACTGCTCCTCCTCCCTTTCGGACGAAAAGCTTGTCACTACCAGCTCGGGATCCAGCGGAATCATGTTCCCTGTCAGGGCACGGCAGTATCCCTGATAGCGCTGACTGACCGCGTCGGAGTCCATCGCTCCCACAAAACCAATCTTTCTATGGGCTTTATCAACCAGAAACTGGACTGCCTCCAGTGCTCCCCGGAAGTTATCAGACTGCACAACAGGCAGGTTCAGCTCCTGGAGGTTCCTGTCCAGCAGAACCATCGGAAATCCGTCAATACTCATCCTGCTGAGGGTGTCCACATTCCTGTTATTTATAGGATAGATAATAGCGCCTGCTACCTGATGCTGAGATATCTCGTCAAGAATGTGTTTTTCTCTCCGTGACGACTGTTCCGAGTAGTGAACACTGCATAAATACCCCTGTTCCCGGCAGCAGCGGAAGATATGATGAGTATACTGCTGCCCTCCGGAAAAGAAATCTATTTTGTGCGGCAGGAGAAGGGAAAGAATTTTCGAATCCCCGGGAGACTTCCTTCTGGGTTTCACAAAGGAGCCTTTTCCTTTCTGACGGTAGATGATGCCCCTGTGTTCCAGCTCTTTCAAGGCTCTGGTTACGGTGATGCGGGATGTATTGAACTCCTCCATCAGTTTCGCTTCAGAAGGAAGTTTTTCATCATCCTTGTACAGGTCTTTTTGAATCTGTTCCTGAAGACTGTTAATGATTATCTGATAGGTCGGCAACATTATCGGCTCCTGTAATTTTTTACCATATCTTTTTCAGCTTGACAAGCTAAGTCCATAGGTTTTGTTTTAACATGATATATTAAGTATTCAATGTTATAATTGTTTATTTTTTAACTTGACATGTCAAGTTTGAGAGGTTTATTGTAAATAAAATGATTAAACCCAAATTGGAGGAAAGTATGAAACGGATAGTATTATCCATCGTTCTAATGACTCTCGCAGCATTCGGCATTCTTTATGCGGGAGGTCAGGCAGAAGAAGCCGGTCCGACAAAACTCGTCGTATCTTCTCGTTTATATTCTCAACCGGGAGAGCAGCAGTTTCTGATCGATGAGATTTTTCCTGAATTCGAAGAGAAGTACAACTGTATTGTCATGTTTGAAATCCTTGAGGATGATCCCCTTCTCAAGAGGGCCCGTTTCCAGAAGGAATCCGGAAGGGTGAATACGGATGTCGTTATCGCTCATGCCGGTCGGATGGCAGAATGGATGGATGGCGGTTTTGTAACACCTCTTCCTGCTGATCAATGGAACGACCGGACATTCTCCAAAGCTTTTCAGGAAAGCACATCCAAAGGTGGTAAAACATATTTCGCTCCTGTCGGCGGTGATGTATATCTGATGCTTGCCAACAAAAAAGCTTTACCCTATCTTCCCGAAGGGGCTGATGTTCAGGATCTCAGCTGGGATGAGTATGTCCAGTGGGCAGTTAATATAGCGGACGGGGAAGGCGAAGGAAAAGCCGCCGTCACAGGTGTTCCCATGAAATCCCTGATTTATATGTATGGCGGTATGTTTCTCTCCTTTGGAGGAGAATTCCCTGTTATCAACTCTGCGGGTGCCGTAAAGGGCTGGGAGCTGTTATCCAAAATGCAGAATGCCTATACTCCGACAGTCAATACATATGACAATGTTTCCTCCCCCATGAAAACAGGAGAAGCCTGGCTGACAGTCGCCCATATGGTCCGCTGCGGGGAAGCCTACCGGTCCAACCCTTCCGCCTATGTTCTGGCTCCGGCTCCCCGGGGACCGGAAGGTATCGGTTCCATCGCCGGAACCAGCGGTTTCGCCGTAGTAGACGGGGCTCCCAATGCAGAACTGGCCATGAAATTCGTTGAATATATGACAGAACCCGGAATGGCTGTAAAAATCGCCCGCGGCACAGGCGGATTCATTCCCCCAATCGATGAAGCCATAGATCAGCTCGGTGATTCTCTGGAAGATGAAATTATCGCCAAGGGTATCTATGTTCTGAAAAACGGCGTTGTCTCCGGTGTCCCCGGAGGAGATTATACATCCTGGGGTGCTGTAAAACAGGTTTACGATGACGCTTTTCAGGAGCTGATCCTGAACAGAGGCGCTGTGGACAAGGCTTATCTGGATGAGGCTCAGGCAAAACTGGAAGCCTTGAAAAAATAATTTCAATATTGACAGCCGGAAAGATATTCCGGCTGTAGTTTTTTACTCGGAGGCTTAAATGACCAATCCTTTCCGCTCTCTTGACAGGGAGCAGAAAAAACAAATTGTTCCCTACCTGCTGATTGCTCCGGTTATCCTTTATTATGCCGTTTTCTGGCTTTTCCCGGTTCTGCAGGCGATCTTGGGTAGTTTCCTTACCGGTTCCCGGGCTTCGGGCGGTCACTTTACCCTGGCTAATTATATAAGCCTGTTCAGGGATCCTGTTTTCTACCAGGCTCTGTTTAATACGGCGTTTATTGTTCTGATCAGTGTATCCCTTGAATTCCTGCTGTCCTTCGGTCTGGCCCTTCTGATTAATATGAAATTCAAAGGTTCCGGTCTGTTTCTCTTTATCGCCCTGATCCCCATGGCTTTGCCTGCTGTTGCCGTCGGTGCAATCTGGAATAGCGGATTGGCGACCTATGGCTGGATGAATTCCTTTCTGATACGGCTGGGCTTTATTGATGCCGCCGACAAATTCATTTTTCTGGGAGGGAACAACTTTCAGAGAATGCTGCTGATTATCCTGGTGGATGCCTGGCAGGTTATTCCCTTTATGATGGTTATTCTCCTCTCGGGGATGCAGAGCCTGAAACCGGAACTGTTCGAAGCCGGCTATGTCTTTGGAGGGAACCGCTTACAGGTATTGAGAAAAATCACGATTCCTCTGTTAAAACCGACTATTACGACCGCCATGATTCTCAGAATTATTGCGGCCATTCAGATATGGCTGATAATTGTTATGCTATTCGGATTCAACCGCCTTCCTGTCCTGCTGGAGCAGATTGTTCTTAATGTGGACCTGTATGCCGCAGAAGAGTTCTTCCGAAAAGGTATGGCTCTTTCTGTTATTGTATCCCTGATTGTTTCAGGTATCTCATTTCTGTATCTTAAAGTTTCAGGCGCTTTTGATGAGCCTGCCGGAAAAGGAGTTTAGCAATGGGAAACAATCTGAAGAGAACCGTTTTCCGGTCTGCCAAAACAACAACTCTGTATATCATTGTAAGCGGCGTGGCCATGGTTCTGATTTTTCCGATGTTCTTTCTGTTCACCTTTTCCCTGATGTCGGATTATGAAAGTTATTCCGAGTGGCCCAAGCCCCTGATACCCTCCCGTTCCGTTGATTTTCAGCTGTCCCCGTCGGCAGAGCAGGATGCCTACGCTCTGGCAATCTGGAATTTTTCCGAGGAGGCTTTTATGCCTTTCGGCCCGGAATCCACAGACAGGGATCCGGCCTCCCTGAGGAAGCTTTCAAATTTTCTCCGGAATTACGCCAACTGTACCATAACCGGAGAGGATATCCTGGCCCTGATGGATGAAACGGATCAGACGGGAACCGCTTTCTTTACTCTGAAAAAGAATCTGTTCAGCAACTACTCGCGCTTTTTCAGCCTGTATTCCGGTGCGGCAAGCTCCGTGATAGCCAGTTTAAGCACTGCTTTTCTGACAATCCTTCTAAGCCTTTCCATAGGCGGAATGGCTGGTTATGCCTTTGCCCGCTACGTATTCAAGGGCAAGAACATTTTAAAGCTGAGCGTGCTTTTTGTCCGTATGTTTCCTCCGGTAGCGGTAGCCCTTCCCATGGTCATTATCCTGGGGAAGATGGGGCTTTATGACAGACCTGCAGGATTAAGTCTTATATATTCGGTAAACCAGATATCCCTGAGCATCTGGATTACCGCCAGTATCTTTATGGGGATCCCCGAGTCCCTGGAGGAAGCGGCATTGATCTTCGGGACTTCCCGAATCGGAGCATTTTTCAGGATAACCCTTCCCCTGGCGGTTCCGGGACTGGCGGCCTGCGCCATGTATTCCTTTATCTATTCCTGGAATGAAGTGATCAATGCCCTGATCCTGACTCAGTTCAATCCGACTCTTCCGGTTGTCGTATACAGATCTCTGTTGGGAGCCAATGCCCAGGTTCATTTAATTGCCGCGGGTTCCGTGACACAGGCCCTGCCGGCCATCATTTTCACCCTGTTCATCCGGAAGTATATTCTCCAGATGTGGGGTGGAGTCAAAGTCTGAGAATGAGAGGAAACAATGGCAGTTCTTGAATTAAACGATATAGCAAAAAAATATAACAGAAAGGTCTGGGGGGTCCGGAAGATGGATCTGGAAGTGGAGGATAAGGAGTTTATCGTATTCCTCGGACCTTCAGGCTGCGGGAAAACGACATGTATGAGGATGATAGCCGGTCTTGAAGAAACAACACGCGGTTCCATTGTCCTGGATGGACGGGATATTACGGATCTGGCCCCGAGGGATAGGAATATCTCCATGGTATTTCAGAATTACGCTATCTGGCCTCACATGAACGTATTCGATAATATCGCTTTTTCCCTGAAACTGAAGGGGGAGGCAAAAGAGAATATTAAAAAGACCGTTGAAGAGGTTGCCCGGATGGTCAAGATTGATCAGCTTCTGGACCGGTTCCCCGGTCAGATGTCCGGCGGTCAGCAGCAGCGTGTAGCACTGGCCAGGGCCCTGGCCGTCAAGCCAAAGCTTTTTCTCATGGATGAACCATTATCCAATCTGGATGCCAAATTAAGAGTTGTTATGAGAACCGAATTGAAGGCTATACACCAGAGAACCGGTGCAACCAGTATTTTCGTTACCCACGACCAGTCTGAAGCCATGAGTATGGCAGACCGGATTGTAATAATGAAAGACGGGGAGATAATACAGGTAGGCACCCCCGAGGATGTTTATTTCAGAAGCGCGGACATGTTTGTCGCCGGATTTATAGGGACTCCTCCAACGAACTTTTTCCCTGTATCCCTTAACAGAACAGAGGATAAGCCCGCCCTTGGTCATCCTCATTTCATTCTCCCCATGGAAAAGGATGTTTTTGCATCTCTGACGGAGGGAGGCCGGGAGGAATTGATTCTCGGAGTGCGTCCGGAGGATTTTATCATGGTTTCCCGGGACGAGAGCATTCTTGATGCGGAAGTCCTGGTGACAGAGCCCCAGGGTTCCCATCAGATACTTGCTGTGGAAATAGAGAATCAGATAGTCAAAATTGTTCTTTCATCGGATATAAAACTGAAGCCGGGAGATCCCGTCCATTTCCGTTTTGATGAAAAGCGCCTTCACTTCTTCGATAAAGACACAGAGAAGCGGATTATATGAATCTGAACTTAACAGAAGAGCTCTATTCTCTCTTTCCTGATCCGAAATGGGCAACCCTTGTAAAAAAGGCGGCTCTCTACCAGGATAAACGGGATGATGCCGGTCATGCAGCCACAGTTGCTTACTGGGCTTCGGTTCTGCTGGACCTTCCCGGGTACAAGGCAGACAGGGAAACGGTCCTGGTTGCGGCTTTACTGCATGATGTGGGCTGGAGTTGTGTTAAACAGGAGGACCTGCTTACGCTCTTCCGGGGCTTAGCCGATCCGGAAGAACGGGAACTGCGGCTTCTGCATGAAAAGGAAGGGGCCGAACTGGCTTCTTCCCTTATGGAAGAGGCCGGGTACGGGGCCTCCTTTATCCGGGCAGTCGCAGAACTGGTAGGAGGCCACGATACGCGAAAGGGTTATCTGTCTCCTGAAGACGGTCTGCTTCGCGATGCGGACAGCCTCTGGATGGTTACAGAGGAGGGCTTTCAGGCAGATCTGCGGCGGCGGGATCTCAGCCCTGAGAAATGGGCGTCCCGGCTGCGGAAAAGGTTTCTCCAGAGGGGGGCTTTCTATACGGAGGAAGCCCGGATATGGGGACTCCGCCGGTTGTCCCGGTTGGAAAAGGGGCGCCGGATAGGGCCTCCCGGAGTTATAGAAAAATCCCGGGTTCTCATCTGCCATTACCGGGTAGGCTGGACGGATGGGGTCTCGCTGGAAATAGAAAAACGTCAGAGTATTCTGGAGGAAATGGGGTTTCAGGTTTCCCTTCTGGCCGGTCCCGGAAGCCGGGGGGCGGATTACACAATCCCCGATCTGGATTTTGATACCCCCGAGGCCCGTAAAATAAGCAGGAATGCTTTTGGCGGTTTAAAAGATTTTTCCAGCGAAGCAGAGCTTATCGAAGTTATTAATTGCCTGTCCGATAAAATCGAGGATGAACTGAGCAGGATTATGGATGATCTGGATCCGGATTTTATTCTGCTTCACAATATCTTCTCTCATGGACGGCATATTGCCGCCGCCAGGGCTTTCTGTCGCTGTCTGGTTCGGTATAAGCGACCGTCTCTGGCAACTCATCATGACTTTTTCTGGGAGAGGGATGATTTCAGAAATCCTTCAGGACCGATGGTTGAGGGGTTTCTTGACCAGTATGTTCCACCCGTCATTCCGGGTATGAAGCATGCCGTAATAAACTCTCTGGCGGCCCGGAAGCTGTTAAACCGGTCGGGGATAGATGCTCTGATATTTCCGGATACCCTGGACTTTACTCTTACCCGCTGGAAAAAAGATGAATACAACAGCCATCTGCTTGAGGATTTCGGTCTGAGAGCCGATGATATCTTTATCCTTCAGGCTACCCGAATCGTCCGGCGGAAAGGGATCGAACTGATTCCTCCTCTGATTGCCCTGCTGAACAGGGATAAGTATCTGAATCAGCTGCGGGGGAAAACCCTTTACAACGGGAAGCAGGTTACCGGGAAATCCCGTTTTGTCTTTCTGATTGCCGGTTATGCGGAAAAAGAGGCGGAGGACTATCGGGATGAACTGGAAGATCTGATGGTCCGGAAAGCAGTGCCCTACAGGTTCCTGCGATCTCAGATCGCTTCTGAAAGGAGCGAGAGGGAAGGGTGTAAAACCTACTCCCTTTTTGATACGTATCCTTATGCCGATCTTGTTTCCTATCCGAGTATATACGAAGGGTGGGGGAATCAATTTATTGAGGCCGTTTTTGCAGAAAAACCTGTTATTGTGCATGAATACCCGGTTTTTCTGTCGGATATTAAACCCAAGGGGTATCAGATAATCTCTCTCGGCAGCGACGCGCAACCCGGTGCTGATAATCTGTATACCCTTGATGATGAGCTGATGGACAGGACCTGTCAGGCTATTGTGAACTGGCTCCTTTCTCCGGAAACAGCTGAAAAACTGGAACGGAACTTTCAGCTGGCGGAAAAGAATAACTCTTATGACTATTTGAGATCCCTCATGAAGCAGAGTATGGAACACTATGAAGATTATTGATTCCGGGGATTGCGTGGTTAGTCTGGAATCATCCGGTTCGATTTCTGAAGTCTCCACCAGGGAAGAAGAGAAATCGATTGCGGTCCGCCATACCGGAAGCGGCTGGATTGACCTGAATATTGAAGGACGGGGATATTGTGTCTGGCCGAACAGGGAGGGCGAGGGATTTCATTTTAACCGGGTGTATCCGGTTCTGGCGGAAAATCATTGTCTACAGACCGGATTAAGCCTCTCCTGGCCTGCGACGGCATCGTCCCAATCGGTTGCCCTCTTTCCCTCAAAAGGTCCCGGTATTCTCTTTCGTTTTACAGATGATACAGAGGGGGCTCACCGGAAAATCCGCATAAAAGCCTCTTCCCAGGATCAGGTCAGCATCCGGTTTTCGGGCCGATCGGGAAACTGTTCCGTCTCTTCCCTGGATGAGAGGTGGGGAAAAAGCCGGGGGAAAATCATTCCGGTCAGATACCAGTTTCAGGCGGGATTGATTGGGCCGTCCGGTGAGTGCGGAATCCCCGGTTCCGGAGGGTTCTCCTATCTCCCCGAACTGGGTGATCTGATCCTTGCCTGTCACGGTCCATTCAGTAAGGAACCGATCCTTCACCTTTTCGGTTATGCGAAGGGGCATGATACAGGGTACCCCGATTATACTCCCTCCGAATCCCTTGGCGGAGCGGTGGCTTTAAAACGGGCTATAGAGAAGCTTCATACCCTGGGATTTCTGGTGTCCTGTTATCTGAATGCCAGAATTGTCGAAACGGAAATGCTCCGTGTATTTCCACATCTGGAAGAGGGCCTCTGTTATGACCTGTCCGGAAAGCCGGTTATGGAATGTTATTTCGGAAGGGACTTTTATGTGATGAATCCGAATTTTTCTCCCTGGCTGGCGGAACTGGAAAAACAGGCCTTGGGACTTAAGATACTGGGAGCAGATATAATCCAGTTGGACCAGGTAGCCGGACGAGCAGCTACAGTGCCTCCGGGCGATCCATGGGGAAAAGGATATGCGACCCTGATTGACTCTCTTCGAAAAAAGGGATTGAAGGTCTGGATTCAGGGGGTCTCCGACTATTATCATTCAGATTATTTTGAGATGACATGGCGTGATTTAAATATACTGCCGGACGGGACAATCCGGGGGGGGAACCCCTTTGGCAAGACAGACCTGACACTGCTTAAAACGATGAAAGGGAATCATGATTATCTGGTGCCCCGCTCAAAAATCGAGTCAGTGAGAGATCCCGATCTTTCGGTTATTCTGGATGTTATGGGGGACAAGGGCGGTCTGCCTCTTGTGAACCGGGATTATCTTAATGATTTGGAAAGATTATCGCTATGATACCAGGACTGGATAAAAAGTGCCCCGAAGCCGTCATATTTGTTGGGATGGGATAGAGCGGCCCCGGGGCAGAGAATCACATACAACTACTCCGTTAGGAGGTTTTTATTCATTCCTACAAAGGTATCCACGATAATTGTCGCCGCTTCATCCACCAGCTTTGTCTGGTCTTCCTCTGACAGGGAATCAGGGGTAACCACTATCTTGAAGAGGGGAGAAGTCTGTTTCAGGGGGCCTTCCTTGAAAGAGAGGCTCTTGTCCACTTCGGCGTATTCGGCCAGGTTGATATGCTCCAGCTTAAGGGATTCGGGAACATCCGTCCTGTATCCTATACTGGTGTATTCCAGCTCTCTTTCGCCGAACTTGAGGGGCCCGACTGAAAGCAGGGAGCCTGAATAGGTCAAAAACAAGGCGCCTCTTTCATCTGTAGGATCAAAGATTCCTACTTCATCCATTCCGAGTTCGATCATTTTGTTTTCGAACACCTCTTTTTTCAGCAGCCAGCTGTCCTGCAGTTTCCGGGCTTTATCTTCTCCCGGTTCCAGGCCGAACTTATCCGCTACTTCATTCAGGTGTTTTACTATTGATTCGGGTACGCTTTGAATAACTGTATTCATCCGTTTTCTCCTTGCTTTCAGTTTATGTATCCAATATGCCCCGAAAAAGGGAGCCTGACGATGTGCCGTTTGGTATAATGGTGTATGATTTTTTTTTGAAATGGGGTATTTTATTAGTATGCCCTGGTTTCTTGAAGGAAAATTAAAAGACAACTCGCCCTGGTATATCCCTGTAAACGGCAGCGGATTTACGATCGGGCGGAGCAGCAGCAGCCAGCTGATCCTGAACGCCGCATCTGTTTCCCGTCTGCACAGTATTATTGTATTTCACCATAATGAACCCTATATACAGGATGGAGGCAGCCGGAACGGGACTTTTGTTAACGGCTGCCGGATCTCAGGGGAGACTCACCTGAAGGAAGGGGATATCCTCAGCTTCGGTAAAGTGGACTTTATCCTGAAACACCCCGAGGATGAGGAGGATGAATCGGAAAAGACCATTATCGATGAAGGTTCTGACAGAAAGAGGAAATTTACGGAGATCTTCAATATTTCCGACAGGGAGGAGGAGGTCCTCTTCCTCCTGACAAAAGGACTCAGCATCAAAGGAATTGGAGAGAAACTGTTTATCTCCCCGGGTACTGTGAAGAACCATGTTTTAAAGATATATGCAAAAACAGGGGCCCATACCCGGATTGAACTCTCCACCCTGTATCAGGAATACACCGGCTGATCCCTGTTTCCCCCTGAAACCGGGTGCGGGCCTTTACAGGATAAGCCCGGGGACCCGCAGTCTGAAGAATCCGCTTTCAGGAAACCGGGATGGCAATCCTCCGGGGAACAGAATCTACAGAATACTCCTTCCCGTAATGTTCAATGGTCAAACCTTCTCCTACCAGAACCGTGTATTCCGTTTCTCCGGGCACCACTTTAACAGACAGCAGAGATGACCCGCAGTGAATCCGGAAGGAGTAGGAGTGCCAGGCTTCCGGCAGAAGGGGGGAGAACCTTATCATGCCGTCCCAGTGCCGCATCCTGGCAAATCCGTAGGTTAAGCCAATCCAGGACCCTGCCATATTGGCGGCGTGAACACCGTCTTTGACATTCCCGTGGAAATCATCCAGATCAGTCCGGGCGGTTTTAACATAGTAATCATAACTTTCTTTCAGTCTTCCGATTTCACTGGCCATGCATCCGTATATACAGGGCGAGAGGGATGAATCGTGGGTTGTTATCTTTTCATAATACTCATAATCCCGTATCTTCTGCTCCATTGAGAAACTTCCGCTTAAAAGAAACTGGGCCAGCACGACATCCGGCTGTTTACAGACCTGATAGCGGTAGAGTACCAGCGGGTGGTAGTGCATCAGGAGGGGGAAACGGGAGCGGGGCGTGTTTTCAATGTCCCATACAGGTTTCTGCAGAAAACGGTCGTCCTGGGGAGTAATCCCCTTCCGCTCATCATAGGGGAGGTAGATCCGGGAGTAGATATCATCCCAGAGGGTCAACTCGTTTTCTTCTACTTCCAGCCTGTTCAGAGTGTTATTCAGAGTAATACGGGAGGGATCACTGTCAGCCAGTTTTCCAAAATCATTCAGGATATCCGCGAAAAACCCCAGCTGGTCCTTAATCATCCGGTTTGTATAGAAGTTGTTGTCAACCAGGGCTGTGTATTCGTCTGGACCCGTTACATTCTGAATAGCATAGTGCTCCTCATCCGTATCGAATACGGCCATATCGGCCCACAGGCGGTTGGTTTCTACAAGGAGTTCCAGTCCCTGATTCAGAAGAAACTCCCTGTCTCCTGTCCCTTCCCAGTATACTTTTACCGCATGGGCCACATCGCTGCTGATGTGGTACTGTGCCGTTCCGGCCGGAAAATAGGAGGAGCATTCGGGGCCGCTGATAGTTCTCCAGGGGAACAGGGCCCCCCTGGCGTGACCCATCTCCTTAGCCCTGTTTTTCGCCGTATCCAGAATCCCGTATCTGTACTCAAGGAGTTTGCGGGCGACTGCCGGGTTGGTAAAGGTAAAAAAGGGGATCATATAGATTTCCGTGTCCCAGAAATAGTGACCTTCGTAACCCTCTCCGGTCATCCCTTTGGCAGCTATATTGGTCCTGCCGTCTTTTCCTACCGACTGGAGAAGATGGAACATATTGAATCGGATCCCCTGCTGCATCTTTTCATCGCCGTCGATACAGATATCCATGTTTTTCCAGGCATCGGACCACCAGTCACTGTGTTCCTGTTTCAGGGTTTCATAGGACTTCTTCAGCAGGGAATCCAGCTCTTCGGGACGTGCCGTGTCATCTCTGCGGTACCAGATGTATTTGTATAGAGTCAGGGATTCTCCTGCTTCCAGTTCAGTTTCCCAGGTCAACCCCGAAAAGTCCCCATCATCCAGAGCCGTCTCCTGCAGTTTTTCCGTACTCTCGAGTTTATGGCTTATAAGGCTGCTGAAGTCTAAACCGGAATGCCGTATTTTACCCTTCAGGCTGATTGTATTCCCTTTTCTGCTGGTAATCAGTTCTGTAAGAGGATTACCGGAAAACTCGACGCCTATCCTGGGATCATCTTCTTTGCTGAGGTTCCGGGATTTCAGGTCGTATCCCGAGGCGAGCTTGATCCGGCAGTTTTTATCTGCAGTTATTTTAAAGCGCATGCAGCAAAGATTTTCCCGTACTGATGATACAAAACGTTCCGATTCAATCCGGATACTCTTTCCCCCAGACATCCGGCATTCTGCTTTCCGGTATAACAGGGCTGTTTTCATATCCAGAATCCTTTCGAATTCTGAAGGAGCGTTTTTCTGAAGAGAGAACGCCTGTCCGTCGATTTCAATCATCAGCTTCTTGGGATTGGGTAGATTCACCATGGCCTGACTTGCAGAGGGGTACCCGGGGAACGTTTCACCATAGCTGAGGGGGTAGGTTTCATAAAACCCGTTCAGGTAGAAACCGTCATGTCCGGAATCTACTCCGCCCTCTTCAAAACTGCCCCTTACTCCCATATAGCCGTTGCTTAAAGAGAAGAGTGTTTCATATTTCGGGTATTGTGTTATATCCCATCTGTTTTCCTGAATCTGCCAGGTATTCATAATCGTCTCCATTATCTTATATAAAATCATTATCCGGATTATTTAAGGCAGGAGGATTATCAGGGGTATACCTATTTATAGCTACAGACCAGGTGAATAGTCAAGTTTGATTCCTTCCATTATTGACTTTTCATATGTCTGGTGATATGTTTGCTTTGCACACGGTTGCAAAAAAATGGGTTTGTTTAAAATGCAGAGGGTATCAGGGGTGATATTCTGTCTTTTTCAATAAGTCCGGAGACTCTTCCCGCAGAGGCGAATAAGGCCTATACTTGGTTCTCATGAATAATCCGAAGCCCTTCTCGGTAATCCTGAAAAAAGTCTTTTTCCTCGGCTTTCCTCTATTGTTCGGGCAGTTGACACACTACTTTCACCAGATAGCCGACTCGGCCATGATGGGGCATTTCGGCAGCGGCAGCAACGAACTGGCCGCCATCGGTATTGCCGGACTTTTCGCCTGGATTCTCAATACTTTCCTATGGCCCCTCTCTTCAGGTGTGCAGGCGATTACCGCCCGACGCTATGGAAAGCAGGATCATGGTATAGATACCCACCGCCATTTTACAGGGGAAGCTCTGGACAACGGGATTGTGATTACCCTGTATGCGGCTCTGCTCGCTACGATTCTGAGTTTTCTGGCCCGGCCGATACTGTCCTTTCTGATTGAAACGGAAGAGATCCTTGAGTTGGCTCTGCAGTATATCCGCATCATCCGTTTTTCCCTGATCCCCACGGGACTGTACTTTGTTATGCAGGGATTTTTCGGGGCTGTCAATCAGACAAAATATGTTATGTATTCGGGTGTTCTCAGTAATCTGGTGAATATCCTGCTGAACTGGATTTTTATTTTTGGAAAGTTCGGGCTGCCGGCTCTGGGGATACGGGGGGCCGCCCTGGGAACAGCTTTCTCCTTTCTGATATCTTTTCTTTTTCTGCTGATTATTATGCTGAAGCGGCACTATATCCGGCAGTACAGGTTATTTCATTTTGACCGGCTTCAGGCTGCCATACAAAAGGATCTTCTAAAGGTCGCTCTTCCTCCGGGAATACAGAATGTGATTGCCCTGACTATTTTTATGGTTTACCAGGCGATTATCGAAAATTACTCTACCGTTTACCTGGCGGCCACTCACAGCATCTTTGCCTACTTCCGCCTGAACAAGACTCTCATAAGCGGATTTGCCCGTTCCGCCGGCATTCTGGCGGGGAATGCCCTGGGAAGGCAGGATAAGGAGGAGGCTCAGAGCCTGATAACAGCGGCCGGCTGCATATCCGCCCTGGTAGCCGTTTCGGTTTGTATCTTTTCCTTCTTCGGGCGGGATTTTGTAGCAGGGATGTTTACCAGTTCACCGGAGACAAGTATTGTTATTGCTCAGGCCCTCCTCTTCTTCATGCCCTTCTATTTTATAGAAGCTCTGGGGTATGCCTTTGAAATGGTGTTTATTCCCAACGGATACGGAAAGTGGGTTCTTATAAGCGAGACCTCAACCAATCTTCTTTTTATTCTGGGGATGACCCTGGTAATGAGTACTCTCTTTCCCGGGCAGATCCGTCTGGCCTGGCTCAGCTTCGGCTGCTATCAGGTAGGACATGCAGGCTTGATGATAACGGGGTATTTCCGGAAAAAATGGCTTCTTGTGAAGGTGGATTCGGCCGACTCCATTGCATAGGGGGCGAATTCCCGGTAGGGTAAAACCATGTCAGAATTAGTATACGAAGTCAATCAGTTTAACGGGGCCATTATAGATGCGGGATCCCTGCCTGAGGAGGCAGCCGATTTTAAGGAGCTTTTGGGCAATACAATCAATAAGTTGAAAAAAGAGGAACGGAACACCCTCTGGATTAATATGCCTATTGAAAAAGCCGCCTATGTTCCCATTGCGGTTGATGCGGGATTTCAGTATCATCATGCGGATGCCGAAAACGTGGAGATGGTTTTAAAGCTCCATCCGGGCGCCTTTATCCCCGCCTATGCCACCCATTATATCGGAGCGGGCGGCGTTATTCTGGATGAACAGAACCGTATACTTGTTATTCAGGAACGTTTTCATACACGGAAGCATTACAAGCTCCCCGGCGGCGCTCTTGATCCGGGAGAACACATCTCCGACGCTGTTGTACGGGAAGTGTATGAGGAGACCGGGATCAGAACCGAGTTTCAGTACCTCAGCTGTTTCCGCCACTGGCACGGTTACCGTTACGGTAAATCGGATATCTACTTTGTCTGCCGGCTGAAGCCTCTCACATTTGAACTGAAACTGGATCCTCAGGAGATTTCCGCCGGTGTCTGGATGCCCGTTGAGGAGTACCTGAATCATCCCGATACGCACCCCTTCAACCGGAAAATCGTCCGGACCGTACTGACAGGGAAGGGCTTGTCCCGGGAAGATATCCCCGGTTACGGGTCCGATGAAACCCACGAAATGATGTTTGTGATGTAAGGAGTCCAGTCATTGCAGCTGAGCTGTATTATCTGGCGCTTTATTTCTAATTGTTGACGGAAAGGAAGAATTGGTTCTATCCTTGTGAGGTATGGCAAGGACAACGGCAACACTTATTAACCATCAGAATAAAATCACTATCCTTAACCTGATTCGGCAGCAGGGAACCATCTCCCGGGCCAGACTGGCCAGGATCAGCGGGATGAGTGCTCCTACGGTAACCAGAATTGTAGACAGCCTGATACACTCTGAGCGGCTGGTCCGGGAGGCGGGGGAAGGAAACTCCAGCGGGGGACGCCGTCCCAACCTTGTGACATTTAATGGTGAAGAGCATTTCGTTATCGGTATAGATCTTTCTCCGCGTTTTATTACAGCTGTCCTGACAGATTTGAACAGTCGGGTTCTTGTCTCAGAACGTCAGGCAACAAATCCCGATGATGGTTTTGAGACGATTATAAAGAGAGTGGCTGAACTCATCCGCAAGCTTATAGGAGTATCCGGCCTGGACGAAGAGAAGATTATCGGTGTGGGAATGGGGATTGCCGGTTTTATCAATGTCCATGAAAACATTGTTCTTACTTCTCCAAACTTCGGATGGGAGCGTGTTCATCCTGATGAAGAGCTGAAAAAATATTTGGGTTATCCAATTGTCTATGATAACCTGACCAGGGTTATGGCCCTGGGAGAACTCCATTACGGAGCAGGGGAACGGTTTGATAATTTTATCTGTCTCAAACTGGGAATGGGCCTGGGATCCGGTGTTATTCTGGACCGTAAACCGTTTTTCGGAGCCCATGGATACGGCAGTGAAGCGGGGCATACCATCATTCAGGCTGATAGTCTCTACCGCTGTAAATGCGGCAATAACGGTTGTTTTGAAGCCCTGGTTTCGGGGCAGTACATTCTGAAAAAAATCGAGACTCTGATCACATCTGATGAACTTGCAGAGCTGAATGACAGTATTGATCCGCTCGAAGCTGCCATTGACATGATTGCTTCAGACCCCGGGCGCTTCTCTCTCCTTCTGGGTGAGCTGACGGAAAACCTCTCCCTGGGTATAACCAACCTGATTCACTCCTATGATCCGGAAGCTATCGTGCTGGGTGGAGTAATCGCCGAACTGGGAGAACTGCTTATGGCTCCGGTAAGGGAGCGGGTTCGTAATCTGGTTGTACCTCACTTTCAAACGGAATGCGAAATTCTAAAAGTGTCGGCTGGTGAGCAATCTGTTGCCATGGGGGCTGTTGCGTTAATGCTGGAGCAGGTTCTCAATCTGAATATTTGATGCAATAGTGATCTTAGTTTATCTTCCTATGTAAACAGGTAAAAGATATTTTACAAAACTATCTTTCAAACTGTTAAAAAGTATGTTGACAGTTCAAAAAAAGCGGCATACTATTACACATATCTAAAAGGATTATTATGAAGATGAATCAGAACAGTATACTTTTTATATCCATGGATCAGCTGTCCCTTCATGCGCTGAGCTGCTACAGCTCCTACCTGTGCGAAACCCCGGCAATCGATTCATTGGCGGATGACGGCGTGCGCTTTACAAAGTGTTATACTCCCTGCGCTCTCTGCACCCCGGCCAGAGCCAGTATCCTTTCCGGACTTTACCCCCATAATCATGGGGCCCTTCATAATTCGGGGATCATGATTCCCCTGGATGAGAACGAGATCGGCGGAAGACTGGAGCTTTTTCCGGAAGTTCTCAGAGGGAAAGGCTATAATCTGGGGTACCAGGGGAAATGGCATGCGGGTGTTGCTCCGACAGCAAATGATGCGGGATTTGAGGGGTTCGGTCCGGCAGATTACGGGCATTACAAGGAATCTGCCAACTATGCGCCCTACCTGAAAAAGAACGGTTTGGAGCCTGTTGAAGAGGTTATAGAGTTTTATGCCCAATCGGAAGATAACTGGATGGACTCCTCCGGTTTTACACGGGGGGATATAAGGGCAACAGGCAGCTACTTTCTGACAGAAGAGACGATCCGGCAGTTGGAAGAGCTTACCGGTCAGGAAAGACCTTTTTTTCACTGGCTCAGCTTCTGGGGCCCTCATGCACCCTACTGGCCCCATGAGAAGTTTCTGGACTACTTCCCTCCGGAGAAGGTTCGGAAATGGGCCTCTTTTGAGGAGTCCTGGGAGAAAAAGCCCCTTGCTTACCGCCGCTTCCGGGAATCTGTGATGCCCCGGGCCACCAGGGCAGACTGGGAGGAGTGGAGCCGGATTATATCCCGCTACTACGCTCAGACCCGTATGATCGATGATCAGATTGGCCGGCTGTTTACAAGGTTGAAAGAGATGGGTATCTATGACGAATTGACCATTGTGTTTACGGCTGATCATGGGGATTCTCTCGGTATTCACGGAGGTATTTTTGATAAGGGTCCCATGGCTTTTGAACAGATTTACAATATCCCCCTTATTATCAAACTTCCCGGTGGAAAAAGGGCTGGGGAAACAATCGACTCCTATGTTTCTCTACTGGACCTGGCCCCTACTTTCTGTTCAATTGCAGAAGGTTGTATGAAGGGAAGCGATGGGAAATCCCTCCTTTCATTACTGAATGGCTCAACAGACGAATTACGGGATGACTTCCTGGCAGAATTTCACGGGCACCGATTCCCTGTGGGGCAGAGAATCGTCTGGTGGAAGGACTATAAATACGTATTGAACTTTGCCGACAGGGATGAGATGTACCATGTGAAGGATGACCCTGAGGAAATGAATAATCTTATCGATGATGAGAGTGTTCCCGAAATCCGGCAGGAGCTCCGAACAAGGATGCTGAGAAATCTCGAAGAGTCAGGGGATAATCTTCATCCCCAGGCTTACCGGCTTCTCAGTCACCCGGAGGTGGTGTAAGCATGGCTATATACTGCCGGATGATCCGGGTTAAACCGGAGAATAGAGAAGAGTACGTCCGTTTGCATCAGAATCCCAGACAGGAAGTACGGGATGTCATGATTGCCAGCGGCATAACCAGACATGCCATTTTTAACAAGGAAAATCTTCTGGTCTCCGTATTTGAGTATGAGGGATCGGATTTCGAAGCTGATATGAAAGCTGTTGGTGATCATCCGGCTACAAAGGTATGGTGGGAGATAATAAACCCTATGCAGGAGCCCATGGAAAACAGGTCTCCCGGCGAATGGTGGACCATGTTTGAGCCGGTAACGGCATACGGTTGGGAAATATCAGAAACAGGCGGTAATAAATGATTAAAACAATCCACAGGAAAACAGCTAAACTGCAGGCATATATCATACTGATTATCAGTGCTGTTCTGGTCCTTTTTCCCGTGATATGGATGATCTCGGTCTCAATCAGGCCCAATAATCAGGTTTTCGAGTTCCCTGCCAGGTTTATTCCAGGAACATTTACGGGAGAAGCGTATATTAACGTTCTTACCAACAGCCGCTACCTGAACTACTTTCTGAACAGTTATATAATCGGCTGTGTTGTAACTGTTATTTCGACTGTCATCGGTATTATGGCCGGTTACGGACTCTCCCGTTATCAGTTCCATGGCCGTAAGGTATTCAGTATGTTTGTTGTGGCTACGCAAACCGTACCGAAGGTGGCTTTGCTGATCCCGTTTTTTATCATGATGACCAGGCTGCATCTCTACAATACACGATTCGGACTGATTCTGACTTATACCTCATTTGCTCTGCCCTATGCGGTGGTGATGATGCAGGGGTATTTCAATTCAGTTTCTACAGAACTGGATGAAGCGGCTCTGATAGACGGGCTTCACCGCTTCAGAATCCTCTGGCAGGTTATTGTGCCTGTTACAATTCCGGCCATCATTTCCACAATGATCTATACTTTTATCCTTTCCTGGAACGAGTTTATTTTTGTGATGACTCTGATTCAGGATGATGCCCTCAGAACCATCCCTGTCGGGATTGCCATGATGAAAGGAGAGACAACCTATCAGTGGAATATGATGATGGCCATGTCCCTTGTCGGTACACTGCCAGTTCTGATTTTCTATCTGATAGGGCAGAAGTATTTTATATCCGGACTTTCTGAAGGTTCTGTCAAAGGATAGGACCAGGCATTTGCAGGATGGCGGCAGCAGCATTCATTGCTGTCCGGGCCGATCTTATCGGCATTTAACTGGAACCAGGCAAAGTGGAATTTGCTAAAAAAGGAGAGGCAATATGAAAAAAATTATTTTTATTCTGTTCTCGATTATGCTGGCGGGAGCTCCCGTTGTGGCAGGGGGACAAAGTGAAAGCGGCGCGGAGAGTGGACCGGTAACCATTGAGTTTCTGCAGTGGTGGGGTACCGAAGGGGATGTAGGACCTTCTCTTGAAGGTCTGGTGGCTGATTTTGAAAAGGAAAATCCCGATATCAAAGTCAAACTGGTCTCCCTGCCTTTCGGGGACACCCAGAAGCTGATTGTGGCAAACCATGCCGCCGGTATCATTGCTGATGTGGTGGGACTGAACCCTCCCTGGACAAGAGAGTTTGTCGATATGGGCATTCTGGAGCCATTGGATGATTATATGGCCAATGATCCGGTGTTCAACAGGGAGGATTACTTTCCCGCTTCCATGGCTCCAATAAAGGGCAAGACCTACCTTGCCCCCTATAACACCCTCAGTTTCTTCCTCTATTACAATAAGGATCTGTTTGCTGCAGCAGGACTTGATGCACCGGAGAATTGGGCTGAAATTGTCAGCGCTGCCAAAGCCGCAACCGATGTGAACGCCAATAAATACGGATTTACACTGTCCCTGAGTGAAGGCGGGGCGTCCAATGGTTCCATCTTGTCTCTCTATCCTCTCCTTTATGCCGCTAACGGCCGGACTCTGGTGGATGGAAAATACTCCTGCCAGACTGATGAAATGAAGGCAGCCATGGAGCTGATCAGTGAATTGAGTCAGGACGGGTCAATTGTTCCCGGCGAAACTGTTAAAAATGGCGCCATGATGATAGAGGAATTTTCCCTGGGAAATATTGCCATGATGATTCAGAATGATGCTCATGTGGCGACTCTTGCTGTAAAAAATCCCGATCTGAACTATGGCATTATTCCAATTCCGACTATCGACGGAAGCGGAAGCCCTGAACTCAGGCATCATGGCTGGGATCTGGGACTTACGTCAAAAGGCAAAAACAAGGATGCGGCCTGGAAGTTTATCTCCTTCCTGCTCAGAAAGGACAATATGGTCCGCGCAGGAATCGAAATGAAGAAAACACCCTCAATGTACGGTCTGACCCCACCTGCAAATGCTTCGGAACCGGAAAAACTGGCTCTTCAGTATCTTTCTGAATACAATTTAGTGGAAGAACTGATGAAGATGCCTTCGGCCGGAGCCTGCTGGTCTGAGCTGACTAAGGCAGGTGTCAAGGTCCTTTCCGGTTTTTCCACTACAGAAGATGCTCTGGCCGAGTGTCAGAAAGAGTGGGACAGAATACTGGGACAGTAAATATATATAAGTAAAAATAAAAAAAACGAATGGCTGGTGAAATATTTTCATCAGCCATTCTATCAGGGGAAAGGTACGGGATGACAGATTTATATAAGCAGAAAAAAATATTGAAAAACAACCTGGAGGCTTTTACTTTTACAGGGCCCGCAGCAATTGTACTTTTTATGGTAATGGCTCTTCCAATCGTCATGGTTGTGTATTACAGTTTTTTCCAGAATATGATAATGGACAACACACCGTTTTCCGGATTGCGGAACTACTCGTATTTTCTGTCGGATCCCGATATCCTTAAAATGGTCCGTTTTACCATACTTTTTACTGTGGGTAGTGTTTGCTCCCATCTTGTAATCGGTTTGTTTCTGGCTACCAAACTTAATGCGGACATCAACTCCATCGCTCTGGGAATTCTGCGGGCGATCTTTATTCTTCCCTGGATATTTACGGCAGCTGTTGTTGCGGTGGGCTGGCAGTTGGTACTTCTGCCTCAGGGAATACTGAATTCTGTTCTCAGTTCCATTGCGGGAGAGCGGATTCTTGTGGATTACCTGGGAAAACCGCTGACTGCCATGCTTACCCTGATTGCCGTGAACGCCTGGAGGGGGTATCCCTTCTGTATGACCAGTTTTCTGGCCGGACTGCAGAGTATCCCCGGAGCGCTGTACGAAGCGGCTTCCATTGACGGTGCAAACAGAACTCAGCAGTTTTTCAGGATTACCCTGCCTCAGTTGATGCCTGTCATTCTGAGTGTTGTGTTACTGGATTCCATCTGGACCCTGAACCTCTTTCCCCTGATCTGGCTTTTGACAGGAGGCGGTCCCCTGAATTCAACGGATACCATTGCAACCTTTACCTACCGCTATGCCTTTGTGGATTACCAGTTCGGTTTTGCTTCAGCCGCTGTAACGGTAGGACTGGTCGTTACCATGATATTTACCTATTTCTATGTAAAAAGGCAGAAGGCTGTATAAAAGTTCTATTTAATGAAGAGCCCCGATTCTTATCAGGTAAAAGTCGGGTTCTTTTTTTCTATTCTTCTACCGAATCTGCTCCATGGTCATCATAAGGAATCCGGAAAAAGCCGCATTGCCTGGAGAAAGCGACGGATCCACATGGCCTTTCATTCCGTTGATAATATCCCTGTAACGCCTGTAAAAATCATAGCTGGGCTGCGGCCTGTAAACCAGATTTTCAATCTCAAATACGGAAATAACGTTTTTTACCGTAGTCGGTTTAATAAAAACGTCCCTGTCCGGACGAAGGTAGGCGGGGATAACTGTCATAAGAGTCCATTTGGCCAGTTTCCCCATTCTGAGAATACCCAGAAACTGATTGAATCCTTTTTCTTCATCCATGTAGAGCATTTCATGAAGCCCGTTTATCATCTGTTCCAGTTCATTGCTGTTAAGGGAGCGCGTATAATCCCGGAATCTGGGCTTTTCGAAAACCGAAACCATGGAGGAGGCGCTGACGAATTTCGTCAGGTTTTCGCTGAGTTCCCCGGTGCGGGAAAAGCTGTCTTCAGAAAACTGTTCCGCCGCCCGGGGGATCAGTTTGTCCATCCTGTGCTTTTTTCCGATGGCAACCATTTCCGGATCGGCAAACCCGCCGGGGTATCGATGGAAAAATGCGGCCTCTGCCGCTTTAAGTTTTTCAATGTTCATAGTCAGCGCCTCTCCTGCCGGCAGTATAGAGACCGGTAAGAGATCAGTATACTGCCCATTCAGGAAAAATGTCTATTTACGATTGCGTTTCACCACTCCAGCCTGATAAGTTCCTCCAGCTGCTGCCAGGGAGCGGATTCTTCCGGAGTCAGATGAATCCCCGGTGTGCTCCTGCCCCGGTTGATCACGTCAAGGCAGAGATCTTTCAGCTCCCGGCATTTTACCGGGTTGGATGCGTAGAGGTTGGTCGTCTCATAGGGATCAAGTGAGAGATCGTAGAGCTGCACGGGACCGTCTTTTTCGCTCTCATCGATCCGGTTGCCCCCTGAACCGGCATGGAGCAGCATCTTCCACTGCCCCTTTCTGACTGCCCACTTGCCTTCACAGGAGTGATGCACGGCGAAATCCCTGTAATCCGGAGCGTCCTGTTCATAAAGGAGAGGGGTCATATCATAGCTGTCCTCTCCCTGATCTTCCGGGTAGGTCAGGCCGGCGGCGGCAGCAGCGGTGGCGAAGAAATCGGCCAGTTCCACAAATCGGTCGCACCGAACCCCCTCCGGTATGGTGCCGGGACGGCTGACAATGTAGGGAACCCGGTGTCCCCCCTCCCAGTTATCCCGTTTCATGCCCCGGAATTTCCAGGTGCTGTCATGACCGAATTTCTCCCGGTAGGCGGCGGTCAGTGTTTCAGGGCCGTTATCGCTGGAGAAGAAGATCAGCGTCTCCTCCCTGATGCCCAGCTCATCTACGGTCCTGACAATATCTCCCAGCACCTGGTCTATTTCCATCACGAAATCCCCGTAGATTCCGCAGCCGCTTTTTCCCAGAAACTCTTTATTGGGCACAATGGGAGTATGGGGGCCGTTCACCGGAAGATAGAGGAAAAACGGATTTCCGGCGACGGTCTGTTCCTTAATAAAGTCAATGGATTTTTTCTTCAGGGCGGGCAGAACATCCTCATGCCTCCAGCCTTTGGCGCATATGCCTTCCCGGGCCCGGAGTTCCAGAGAGGGGCCGGCGGGGCTCACTGAATCGGGGATAACCGTAGCCTTGTCGTTTTCGATAAACACATAGGGGCTCATGTCCAGGCTGGCGGAGAGACCGAAAAAATAATCGAATCCCGCATCCACCGGACCGTTTTTAACGGGTTGGGAAAAATCCACCATTTCGTTCAGATCCCTTTCAACCGTTCCGTCCAGTTCCTGGACAAAGGCGGATCCCTTTGATTCCGGTTTTAAAGTCCAGTCCATACCTATATGCCACTTCCCGATACAGGCCGAACGATAGCCTCCCTCCTTCAGAAGAGAGGGAACCGTCGTCCGGTCCGGTTTAATCAGCGAGGGGCTGTATCCGCCGTTAACCCCCTGTTTCATGGGGGTCCGCCAGCAGTAACGGCCTGTCATAAGCGTGTACCGGCTGGGGGTGCAGACCGCCGATCCGGCATGGGCATCGGTAAAGCTCATACCCCGTCCCGCCAGGGCGTCAATATGGGGCGTACTGATCCGCGAGTCGGGATTGAGACAGCTCACATCCCCCCAGCCCAGATCATCGCAGAACATAAAAATAATATTGGGTTTACTCATAACAATTATCTCCTGACATGGTTTCTGTTTACCTGAAACAGTGGTCATGTAGATAAATTATAACATGACCTGGGGAAACCAGGTATTGTATCCTTTCACCATTGGTGGTATATTTTCACCAATGAAATTTCAGGATTGTCCCGAAATCCTCTCTTTAAGCGGTTCTTTCAAGGAGGGAAAAGATGAGTATTATCATCGGCTGGACTTTTGTTCCCTGATTATGCTGGACGGTTTCTGCCGTTTTGAATCGGAGGACTATGTACGGGATATCATTCCCGGCGATATCCTTATTGTCCCCGCCGGACAGTCCCGGATCTACCGTCATCCCCGCTCCCTGAAATGCCGTCACGGCCATTTTACTACTGTCAGGCCGCCGGAAAGGATTCTTTTCCACAGAAGCGGGGCGGCTTTCCGGTCCTTTGCCGCCGAATTCGACCGGATAAATCTGATGGAGCGCAGAAACCGGGGGAGAGCCACCGCCCGTTTCTGGGAACTGCTTCATCGGATCGAAGATCGCACTCCGGGGGAGGGTGCTGAGAGAAACACTGTCCATCCCGCATTGGCGGAAGCTGTTCGCCATTTGGAGTTCAATTTTCACCGGCCCGTTGATATGGAGGAGTTGGCCAGCATCTGCGGAATCTCCCATAATCAGCTTATCCGGCTGTTCCGCCGGGAGATGGGCACAACCATCATCGGTTATCTATCCGAAAAACGCCTCTCCCATGCCTACGAGCTGCTGACACAGACCGGACTCCCGGTTAAGGAAATCCGTTTCAAATGCGGCTACCGGGACAGTCAGTATTTCAACAAGGCCGTACGCCGCCGCTTCGGTCTTTCTCCCACCGCACTGAGAGTCTCTGTTCTGTAATCCCGCAGCATGCTCATTGAGGGGAGGAATAGGTATATTCCCGAAATAAATGCGATCAGATGTTTAATAGGCCTTGAAATATGAAAGAACATGAACTAATTTTTATAATATCGTGGTGTTTATTATATGACCAATGGTATTTCTCAAGGAGAGATGTATGGATTGTGAATGTCTACCGACCTGTCCTTTCTTTAATGACAAGATGGCAACAAAGCCTTCTTTGGCCAGTCTTATGAAAAAGCAGTACTGCAAAGGGGATTTTAACAGTTGTGCCAGGCATCAGGTTTTTCTTGCTCTTGGCAAAGAGTCTGTTCCCAAAGACCTCTTCCCCAATCAGGCTGAGAAAGCCCGGGAAATTATTCATACGAAGAATAGTGCTCAGGTTCCGAATTACCCTGCTTCTTTTCCGCATTAACAAATATGGTATGAGTCCGGGCGGAGCGGCTGGGAAGGGTCGGTTCTGTAGAGCTTAGTATATTTACAGAGCCTCCTCTGTCTATCATGCGGCCTTTCCTGTTCTGTAAATGCGGCCAGAGTCCTTCGTTGAGGGACACACAGCCGGGTATTATGTCATCACAGATTTTAACCGGCAGTTCCAGGACTCCTTCGGGGCTTTTCAGGCAGATTGTATCTTCCGGTCCTATCTGCCTTGCTTCCGCATCCTTCGGATTCATCCAGACTTTTAAGTCCTCCTCTTTTCTGAATCCCCCGATATTTCCGAACTGGGAGTGTATACCCTGAAGAGGGTGGGGCGTTATCAGGTAGAGAGGATAAAGGGGATCTTCCGGGTGGATGGACCGGTTATGGGGGTGGGCTTTATACCCCAGATCCTCCCAGGATTCGGGAGCAATCTCCACCTTCCCCGACGGCGTCTGCAGAGGGTGCTTCCGCGGGTCCCGGATAAAATCCGAAAAGGCGTTCCGTTCCCGGGCCTCTCCCATATAAATCCCGCTTTTTTTAAACTCCTGCTTATCCGGGATATCAGATTGATCCAGTAGAAAATCCAGCCACTCTTTTTCCGATCTGTTCTGTGTGAATTCTGTCCCGTATCCCAATCGCCGGGAGAGCTCTGAAAATATTTGATAATCCGTAAGAACCCCTCCGGGAGGCTCTACCGCTTTGGCCGAGTAGAGGAGGAAATTCCCCGCCGGTTTGACCACATCGTTACGCTCCAGGAAGGAGGCAACCGGAAAAACAATATCGCAGAGGCCCATGGTGGGGGTTAGAAAGAAGTCATGGCCGATGATCAGTTCCAGTTTCTGAAAGGCCCGGATATTCTTCTGTATATCACTGCCCTGAACCAGAAAATTGCTGCCGGTAATATAGGCCCCTCTAATGGGAGGAATCCCCTTCTGTCCCGACAGGATCACATCAGGCCATTCATAAACCGGAAACCCCGGATCAGAATGAGCCGGGACGGGCAGGGAGGGGCAGTAGGGCTGGGGCATTTTACCCCAGAACATCCCGCCCGAGGAGCCGCCTTTTATCCCGATATTTCCTGTGGCAAGCTGAAGCGCTGCGGGCATCCTGGTCGCTTCTTCTCCGCCGACGGCCCGTTGGAGAGAGAGCCCGGGAAGAAGGGCCAGGGGTTTGATCCTGCCCGTCATGTCCGCCAGCTTTTCAATATCTTCCACAGGAACACCGCAGAGGGGAGACGCCCATTCCGGGTTTTTGGGAATCCCGTCCTCTTTTCCCATAATATACGATTTTAATGCGGGGAAGCCATGGCTGTATTTTTCTATAAACTCATGGTCCTGAAGATCATTTCGAATAAGGTAGTAGAGGATGGCTTCCATCAGGGCCGTGTCCCCTCCCGGTTTGATGGGAATCCACCAGGTTCCGAGGGATTTTACAGTTCTTGTGCGGCGCGGATCGATCACAATAATGGGAACTCCCCGCTTTTTTGCTTCCATAAGACGGGGGGGCATTTCACAGCCGAAGCGGGTATCAATGGCATTGTATCCCCAGAGGATAATCATTTTGGAGTGGGCCAGATTCCCCGCATCCATACCGGTCTGTTTTGTGCCGAATACATGGGGCAGGGCAAAGGAGGCTGCGCCGCTGCTGTAGCTGCTCAGATTTCTGGTTGCTCCGCCCCACTGGGTAAGGAAGCGGGCGGTCTGGGTGGCATTATTATGAAAAACACCACGGCAGGCACCGCCGCTGGAAAGGTCCAGCAGGGATGTACATCC
The DNA here is from genome assembly GCA_963663385.2 of Oceanispirochaeta sp. GTDB lineage: Bacteria > Spirochaetota > Spirochaetia > DSM-2461 > DSM-2461 > Oceanispirochaeta. The sequence continues at coordinate 374,007 of CAXXXD010000002.1, forward strand.
CTGTTTCTCTTTGAAATCGGCAAGGCGGGACGCCGCCAGATCCAGAGCTTCCTCCCAGGAGGTTTCTCTGAAATACTGCCGGGCTTCCTCTGCCGAAGTCAGGACCCGCGGGGCGCCTTCCCTGCGGATAAGCGGTTTTTTCAGACGGTCCGGATGATAGTCCATCAGGTGGGCATGAAAGCCTTTACTGCACCCCTTCATATAGGGGGTCCCCGCCGGGTTATTGCTGATCCGGATAATCCGGCCCTTATCTACATGCGCCAGGAGAGGGCACCCTCCGCCGCAGTCTTTATTACAGGAAACAGGAATAGTCTGCATGGAGGCAGTTTACCCCTATTTAACTGATTTTGGCCAGTTCCACAGCTGTTTCGGCAGCCACTCTGGCGTTATTGAATACAAGCTTGATATTGGATGCCAGGCTGTCGCCTCCCGTCAGTTCCGCTACTTTGGCCAGCAGAAACGGGGTGGACTCTTTGCCTTTTATCCCCTTTTCAGTCATTTCTGCAAGGGCTTTTTCTATGGCCCGGTTTATAACCGTATCGTCCATGGCATCTTTTTCGGGGATCGGATTGGCAATGACAACCCCGCCGCTGAGCTGCATATCCCATTTAGCCTTCAGGGCTTTTGCCAGATCTTCAGGACTGTCTATACGATAGTCCACATTGAAACCGCTCTTTCTGGTGTAGAAGGAGGGCATCTCCTCTGTACCGTATCCCACAACGGGAACACCGTTTGTTTCAAGGTATTCGAGGGTCAGTCCTATATCCAGGATGGATTTGGCTCCCGCGCAGAATACGGCTACATCTGTGCCGGCCAGTTCCTGCAGATCCGCGGAAATATCGAATGTTTCCTGGGCGCCTCTATGCACTCCCCCGATTCCCCCTGTGGCAAATACTTTAATACCGGCCATAGCGGCTATAATCATGGTGGATGCAACGGTTGTCGCCCCGTCTGCTCCGGATGATACGATAAAAGGGATATCCCTCCGGCTGACCTTTGCTACACCCTGTCCGGCTTTGCCGAGATAGTCCAGTTCTTCCGGTAGCAGGCCTGCTTTTAACCGGCCTTTCAGAATAGCAATAGTAGCCGGTACGGCCCCGTTTTTTCTTATGATGCTTTCTACTTCTTTGGCCGTTTCCACATTCTGGGGGTAGGGCATCCCATGGGATATTATGGTAGATTCAAGAGCCACAACGGGCTTTCCTTCTTTAAGGGCTTTTTTTACTTCCGGTGCAATGTCCAGGTATGTGTTGTTCATTCAGTTATTCTCCTTGATATATTGGTCTATTTTCTGAGCCGAAATATTCGGATTGATGGTGTCTTCATGAATCATTGTCAGAGCTGAGCATCCCAGGGCAAAGCGGATGGCGTCTACCGTCGGATACTCTTCCATCCAGGTATAGGCCAGACCCGCCATAAACGCATCTCCAGCCCCTGTGGCATTGACAGGATTTCCCGGCAGAGGCAGGTTGGGCATCCGGATCTCCTCTGTTTCGCTCCTGTAAAATACTCCTTCCTCTCCCAGACTGATTATAACTCGTTTAATTCCTGCGGTTATCAGTTTTTCAGCTGCTCTTTTCAAATCAGTATTACTCTTTATCCGGATCCCCGAGAGTATTTCAGCTTCCAGTCTGTTAGGCTTTATGGTATGAATCCGGGAAAGGGAACTATTGAGGCGGGGCGCTTTGGCAGCAGAAACACAGTCTGCAAAGATAGGAATATCCCTATGATTATCTGTTATCCAGTACAGTAGCTCTTCCGGGAGGTTGGCATCCAGAATTATCAGTGCCGCATTTTTTAAAAGCCTTTCCCTGGATTGTATATAGTCGGTATCGAAGCGGTTTATTATATCCATATGATTAATGGCAACCGCCATATCTCCATCCCCGTCCAATATGGAAAGGTAGGTGGAACTGCTTGCTTCCGGGATCCGTTTGATATGGTTCATATCCACACCGGCCGCTTCGCTGGTTTCAAGAATCTCCCTGGCGTAAAGGTCTCCTCCCAGAAGGGTAAGGAGCTTGACGTCTCCTCCCAGGCGGGCCAGGTTTTCCGCAATATTTCTGCCGACTCCCCCGCAGGAGAGCTTTACTGTTCCGGGGTTGGAGTCTTTCAGAACCAGCGGAGCAGCGGGAAAGCCCTGTATATCCATATTGGCTCCGCCGATGGTTACGGCGTAATTCTTCTCTTTCAGAATATAGCCTTTCCCTTTTATATACCCCTTGTCCGTCAGGTTCATAATATGACCGGCAACAGACGAGCGGGTAATCCCCAGTCTGTGAGCCAGTTCCTTCTGGGAGATCAGAGGATTTGTGCTTAGAATCTTTAATATTTCCTGTTCTCTGTTTGTTGCCATTTTATCAGCTTTGCAAACATATGTTTGCTGTGTGGAATTATGTTTATCAGTTTAGCGAAGGATGTCTCGGGCATCAAGTGAGGAAATTGTTTTTTTTGAGAAAAATCCTGAACCTTAATCTAGTATAATATGAAGTATGGAACAGAAAGATAAAATCTATGAACCCCTACTGGATATTGAGAATGTTCTGCCTATTCTGAGTCGAATTTCTTTATTTGGCGGGTTGGATGACAGGGAGCTGGGGCTTCTTTTCCGAAATCTTGAAAAAGTCCGTTACCGGAAGGGGGAAGTTATTTTTCAACAGGGGCAGCAGGCCCGTTACATTTATATCGTCCGGAGCGGTCGGGTTAAATTGTATGTTGAAGAAAAACAGACAGCTCTGGAACTGTATGAACTGGGTGTCGGGATGAGCTTTGGAGAAACCTCGCTTATAGGGATTCAGCCTCAATCGGCCAATACCATTGCAATCGAAGATACGGAGCTGATTGTTATATCCGGCCATTCCCTTAATCAGATGTATAAAAGCGATGTGAGTCTTTTTTCAAAAATTGTGCTGAATATTGCCCGGGAAAGCTGCCGGCGTTTAATCAAAACCGATGATATCCTTCTCCATTATGTCTTGAAAGAGAAGGAGGAGGGAGTGGTAAACTGATTGCTGATTTTTCTTACCACAACAGAAAGAGAACAGGAAGGCCTATCAGAAAAAACACGGTGGATACCGTAATGGCATGGGCAACAAACTCCGAATCAAGACCAAACATATCGCTTACAACTATAGGCATGATTCCCAGAGGGGCCAGGGAGTTGATAACCAGAACTTTTGAGGATATTTCATCGTAAACAGGCAGTTTTATCATGAACACGGTTACCCCCGTCCACAGTATTGCCCGGACTATCAGGTAAGGGAGCAGAGACAGGGTCGATTTGAAAGCATCTCTCAGGGAAATCGAGAGACCCAGGCAATAGAGTGTCAGAGGAATTCCCATACTTCCGAAGCTCTCTGTAAAATCTGCCAGCCAGTCGGGTATCACCGTCTCCGTAATACCGAGAATCAGACCGACAGCTATCATGCCGAGAACGGGTATAAGGTTACAGGCTATCTCTTTTTTATCAAGATCATGAGTTTTATGCAGGCCGAATACAAATAATGTGGCAAAGGCATATGCCATCAGAAACGGCCAGTAGAATGCCGAATAGAAGATCCCTCTCTGCAGACCGGCCGGTCCGATCATGATGTCATGAAGCTTCCAGCAGATATGTCCGATATTTCCGGCATAGATCATCAGGAGCAGCTCTGCCCTGTACCGGGCGAACCAGGGATGCCCTCCCGCCAGTTTCAGCAGCCCCCAGGATATAGACCAGATGATCCCCATAAAGAAAAAAAGGCTAAAGGAGAGAGGGATAAACTGTCCTGCCGTTGACAGGTCAATGAGTCTGAGTGAATTGAATACCATAAACGGGATGGCGACCCTGGTGGCAAAGCGCTGAATCACCGGTCTGTGTCCCGGATGCACAAAATTGCCGTTACGGCTGAGAATCCCCAGAATGACGGGAAGGAATATTCCTGTAAAAGCATTTAAAAGCAGCTGCACTACCGCTCATTCAACAGGTATACGGCCTGACAGTCAAGAGAGGGCTGTTCATCTATTGAAAAAGTAAATTTGTAATTTATCCATACGTTTACTATTCTTTAGATAAATAATGAATAGTTATTATATTAATTGAAAGAGAAGGGCAGATGAATAGTCATAATAATAGGATGTTTAATTCCTGGAAGATTATTACAATTTGTATTGTTACTGCTTTTATTCCTCTTTATACTCTGATTCTAAACTCAGCACTTGGAATAACCGACCAATATAATCGTTTCATGGAGAAGTATTATACAACTCTGACAGAGAAAGCCTGTTTTGAAGTTTCCCGTATTATATACAGGGGGAGCTACTCTCTTGAACTGTTTTCAGAAAATCCTGTAGTACGAAATCCTCATTCCTCCCTGTCCGGGTTGAAAGACGAAATCATCCGGTTTCAGAAAAGATGCCCTGTTTTGCAGAATCTCTACTGTCTTGATTCCCGGGGGAATCTGCAGGCCGCTTTATCGGGTTCTCTACCGGAAATCTGGAGAGAGATGGAGTGGTTCCGGGAAGGTGTAAGCGGTATTGCCGGCGTTTTTAATACCGGGGATTCTGCCCGGAATACTCATCTTGTTGTGACCCAGCCTGTCCTGAATGACGATAATGAGGTAAGCAGGGTTCTTATTGGAGTTCTGGGGAATAAGCCTATCAGTGCCATCTCGGAAAAATACCGGAATGATTCCGCTGTTTATCTTCTTTTGAGTCAGGAAGCCGGCTACCTTTTCCTGTCCGGTTCCGATGAAGAACTTCCTCTGCCTGATAGTCATAGAAGCCTCCTGATGGACCGTAATGAACAGGAACCGAAAATAACCGTTTTTCTAAAGGACAGTAAGAAATATCATGCTATCTCATCTGTCATCCTGTTCAGAAACAGGAATCAGGATCCTTTGACTCTCAGTTTGATAATGCCGGAAAAAGCATATTATGGTGTTCTATACAGAAATCGTCTCCTTTTTATCATTTTTCTTCCTTTATCAGTTCTGCCTCTTATAGCTTTTCAGCTCCTTTCGGGCAGAAAACTGAAAAAGCGTCTGGATAATATCGGACTGGCTGTTGAATACCTGGCTTCGGGAGAGTGCTGCGAATGTATTACCGATGAAGGGGATGATAAGATTACGGATCTCCTGGATAAGGTACATCAGGCCTACAAACTGCTGGCGCAGGCAAGAAATGAACGCCGGGAGGCACTGGATTCGCTGACCGAAGCCAATCAATACCTGTCAGAAAGCAATCAGAGATTCCAGTTAGCAGTCGAAGGGGCTAACGATGCCATATGGGATTGGGATATTGAAAAAGATGAACTGTATATTTCCCGGCGTTGGAGCAGTCTTCTCGGAATAGATGGTAATTTCGAAGCTACCGGGATAGAGGACTGGTATAACTGTATTATCCCGGAAGACAGGGCGCGTGTCCGGCAGGTTCTGCAGGATCACCTTAATGGGGAAACACCGCTTTTCAATGCAGAATACAGGATTATGAATAAGAAGACCGGCATGCGCTGGATTCTCAGCCGGGGGCTGGCCTCGAAAAGTGAGGATAACAGGGATGTCCGCATGTCCGGTTCCCACTCGGATATTACAGTAGGGCGGCAGCTGCAGGAAAAGCTGCATTTCAATGCCTTTCACGATGATCTGACCCATTTGCCCAACCGGATGAAACTGAAAGACCGTATTGAGGAGTCCATACTGCGGAAGCAGCGGGACGATAGTTATCAGTTCGCCCTGCTATACCTTGATTATGATGGTTTCAAACATATCAATGATTCTTTTGGACACGGTGTCGGAGATCACCTACTGATTTCCATAGCCGAAAGGCTGACCCATTGTGTCCGTCCCCTGGATCTGATATCCCGCTTCGGAGGGGATGAATTTGTTATCCTGCTGGACGGTGTCGGCGGAAGAGTAAATGTTCAGACTATCCTCGAGAGGATGATGGCAGAAATGAGAAGGCCTTTCGAGATTGATGGGCATACCCTTTTTATTACCGTCAGTATTGGTGTGGCCGGACTGGAAGGGGAAGACCAGAACTCTCCCGATGAGATTATCCAGAAAGCAGATATAGCCATGTACAGAGCCAAGAATGAAGGGAAGGCACAGGTCATCTATTATGAATCCTCCATGGGTTCCTTCGAAAAGCGCCGGTGGTTTCTTGAGAATGAGATGCACAAGGCGTTGGGGACCCACTGTATGCAGGTTCATTACCAGCCTGTTGTTTCTGCCAATGCAGGATTCATATACGGAATGGAAGCCCTTATCCGGTGGAATCATCTGGATCAGGGATATGTATCACCGGCAGAGTTCATACCTATTGCAGAGGAATCCGGATTTATCAATCAGATTACCCGGTGGCTGCTTTTTCAGGTGTGTCAGCAGGCTGTTCTGCTGAATTATAAAAACGACTATCAGGATCCTATACGAATTGCCATGAATGTTTCGTCACGGGACTTTCTTACAGCTGAAGGTCTGGATACCATTATTCATGACGGTTTGCAGAATACGGGCTGCCAGCCCGAGTGGATCGCTGTGGAAGTAACCGAAGGAACCCTGATTAAGGATTTTGATATTGTGTCCCGGCAGCTGAAGCAGATTTCCGAAATGGGGATTCTGATCGAACTGGATGATTTCGGAACAGGTTATTCATCCCTTTCCTACCTTAACCGATTCCCTCTGGCCATTCTGAAGGTTGACCGGTCTTTCATTATAACCATGGAAGAATCCGAGTCCAGCAGGAAGCTTGTCAGGACTATTATCCATATGGCAAAAGACCTTGGCATGCGGACAATCGCCGAAGGGGTTGAGATGGAATCGCAGCGGAAGCTGCTGGAAGATATGGGCTGTGATTTTATTCAGGGGTATCTTATCGCTAAACCGCTTTCGGATCTGGAGGTGTCCGGTTTTCTGTCCAGCTGGTTCTGGGAACGGTCAAGTCAGTCCCGGAATATTCAGTTCGGATAAACTTTAGAATTAATTTGACATATGCTCATATGGGAGGTAAGATTAACTTGTCTGATAAGTAGACATCATAAGAGTAGATGATTAAAGGTGTGATTGAATGAAGCCGTTGAAGACAGTTAGATTATCCGATCAGGTTATTGAAGCTTTGAAAGAGGTCATTGCCAGGGACGGGTTCGGCCCCGGAGATAAATTCTATTCGGAGAATGAACTGACCGGTAAACTGGGGGTCAGCCGTTCCTCAATCCGGGAAGCTGTTCGTATTCTGGAAGTCACAGGAATTGTCACTGTGAAACACGGTAAAGGTATCTTTATTGCCGATCCTGTCAGGAAAGAACTGGAAGCATTTAAAGAGTGGCTGAAAACAAATGAAACATCCATATTCGAACATTTTGAAGTCCGTCTGATGATTGACCCCAAGGCGGCGGGAGTTGCTGCGGCCAAAGCAGATGATGATGACATAAGGGAAATGGAGAAAGCCTGCTGTGATTTTAATGCGCAGTTCAATGACCATAATACTCCTGCCATGATCAAGTGTGACGAGGAATTTCATCTGGCTATGGCCAGGTCGACAAAGAACCGAACCCTCTACTATCTGATGAAAACCATGACAAGTTCCCTTCCCGAAGGATGGATTACCAGTTTGCACATCCCCGGGCGTTCAGAAAAAACAATAGAAGAACATAAGGCCATCCTTAAGGCCATTCAGGAAAGGGATTCAAGTGCTGCAGAGAAGGCTATGAAAAGCCATCTGAATAATGCACTGGCTGATATAAGAGCTTCACTGGAGTAATCCGGTCTGGATAGAACAACATTGCTGTATTTCAAATTATAACGCATGCGGTTATGCGAAAATGGAGAAGTTATGCCTTTACAAATAACAACATTAATCGAAAACACGATGGGAGAGCATCTGGCTCTGATAAACGAACATGGAATCTCTTTCTATATTGAAAAAGACGGTCATAAACTGCTGTTTGATACAGGGCAGTCTGAAAACTTTCTTCATAATGCCGGAGAAATGCGGATTGATCTTTCCGACCTGGAATATGTTGTATTAAGCCATGGACATTATGATCATTCGGGTGGATTGAAGTATCTGACAGAGGTAGCAAAGGGTTTCACCCTGTCTATGGGGAAGGGCTTTTTTGATGAGAAGTACGCCTTCAGAAACAATTCCTATGAGTTTCTGGGGAATAATTTTGATGAAACCTTTCTGAAGGATAAAAACATTCCCTACCAGTTTGTAACAGAAGATATAAAAGAGATCCTGCCCGGAGTTTATGTGGTAACCCGTTTTCCCCGGGTTCACACAAAAGAGGTAATCAACCCCCGTTTCATGATAAGGAAGGAGGGGCGGTTTGAACAGGATTCCTTTGAAGATGAGGTTCTGATTGCGATCGACACCCCGAAGGGCGTTGTTGTCATCCTCGGCTGTTCCCATCCCGGGATGCGGAACATGATTGATGCCGTCCGGACCCGGCTGAACAAACCTGTATATGCCGTTCTGGGGGGAACCCATCTGGTAGAAGCTGATAATGAAAATCTGGACCTATCCATAGATTTCCTTGGAAATGATGAATTGAAAATCGTCGGTGTATCACACTGTACAGGTAAGGAGGCAATGTCAAGATTAAGCGCCTGTAATGACCGTTACTATCACAGTCGTACAGGCAGCTCTCTGTTTATTGATTAGGTATTTCGGGCTGTGAATCTTAAAACAGCTCAGAGGTTTTTAGAGTATTCCAGGAGGTTAGAAGATGTTTACTCGTAAAAAAATGTTGGTTGCTATAGTCTTGATGGCTGCTGCGGCAGTTTTCATGTCTTGCCAGAAAAGTGAAGTTGCCACAGCAGGAGGGGAAAGTGTTATTACCGCTGATGATCCCATTATCTGGAAATCATCCGGTCATGGTCCTGCTACGGACTTTTCCCAGATCTATCATGATAAGTGCTGTGAAGCCATCACCAAGGCCAGCGGCGGACGGCTGGTTGTAAAACCCTTTGTGGGCGGATCCATTGTTCCCGCCTATAAAGAGCTGGATGCCATCAACGAAGGTGTTCTCCAGATGGGCTATTCCTGTCCCATGTACAATCTGGATAAATGGCCTGCTGCAGGCTTGATCAGTTCCCGGCCCGGCGGACTCCCCGGAGAGGCTCTTAGAACCTGGTTCAACTACGGCGGCGGTGCTGATCTGATGAATAAAATGATGGAAGGCTACGATGTTATGACCTTCCCCGGCGCTCTGTCTCCTCTGCCGGAAGAGGTTTTCTTCCATTCCAAAGTCAAGCTGGAATCCCTGGATGATCTGCAGGGTCTGAAAGCCCGCTGTATGGGTGACGGAGGTGAAATCCTGAAAAGAATGGGTGCTGCCACTGTTATTATCCCCGGAGGCGAATGCTACGAAGCCATGCAGAGAGGAACAATTGATGCATTTGAATACTCTACAGTTGCGACCAACTGGAATATGCACTTTAACGAAGTTGCTCCCTATATGTACCTGTCTCCCACACGTGCGCCCAGTGATCCCCAGGTGTTCTTTGTTAATAAAACAGCCTTCAATGAACTGCCCGAGGATCTGCAGGAAATTGTTAAAGCCCAAATTGACCGATGGTCCCAGGCTCAGCATGAGTACCTTGTTTATGAGTCTGTTAATGCCGTAGACAAATTCAAGACAGTCGGAACGGAAGTTTACAAAGTGCCCAAGGACATAGAGGATGCCCTGGTAGCTGAAGCGGCTGCTTTTTATGAAGAGAAATCGGCTAAGGAAAAACCCATCTTTGGCGAGATCTATCAGTCTATGAAAACTTACGGCGAAGCATATAACGCTCTTCATTAATATCGGATAAGGAGTTGAGCATGGCCATTTTACAAAAAGTGCTGAAGATAATTGATTGGCTCTGTGAAAAAGCTGGAGCTGTGGGGAAATGGTTTGCTTTTCTCCTTGTATTAGTAGGCTCCTATGATGCTATTTCCAGACATTTTTTTAATGCCCCCACCATCTGGGCATACGATACCCTTTGTATCTCGGGTGGTGTGGTCTATATGCTGGGAGCCGCTTATGACTATCTGTACGACGCCCATACCCGTGTGGATCTAATCTATGGGAGCCTGTCGAAAAAGGCCCAGGCGATCCTGGATATAGTATGTTCCCTGTTCCTGTTTTTTCCATTGATGATTTTTATGCTCAAGCTTGCCACCGAGTGGGCTTTGAAGGCATGGAAGATCAATGAGGTAATGTTTACAAGTTTCTGGTATCCCCCGGCAGCTCCCTACCGGACTGTCTTTGCAATCGGTCTGCTGCTGCTGATTCTTCAGGGAGTCGCCAGATTTGTCAGAGATTTCTATTATGTGATAAAGGGTGAAACCATTGATTGAATTAAGCGCGGAATTCGTTACATTTTTAATGCTTGGCGGAGTCTTTACTCTTGTTCTGACAGGGTTCCCCATCGCATTTGTTATCGGCAGTGTCGCCCTTATTGTGGGGACGGTAATCTTTGGTCCTGATACGGCTTTTCATATTATGTACAGCCGCTTCTATGGGCTCTCTTTGAATTATCCGTATCTGGCAGTTCCTCTTTTTACCTTTATGGGGGTTATACTGCAGCACTCGGGGATTACCAGGGATCTGTACGACAGTTTGTATGAGTCTCTGGGAGACCTGAAAGGGGGGCTGGCCGTTGTTACTGTCATTTTCGGTACCATTCTGGCTGCCTGTCTGGGTGTTATCGCCGCGTCGGTTACCATCCTGACGCTGATCGCTCTGGGGCCCATGATAACCCGAGGGTACAGCAAACCCCTGGCTGCCGGTACTATTGTGGCATCGGGAACACTGGGTATTCTCATACCCCCCAGTATTATGCTGGTAGTTTATGCTCCCCAGGCCGGGCTTTCTATCGGACAGATGTTTATGGGAGCCGTATTCCCCGGGCTGATCCTTTCTGCCCTGTATGTTGTATACATCATTGTTATCTGCAAAATTAAACCGGAAATGGGGCCTTCCATCCCCAAAGAGGAGAGAACTCCCTTTTCCATGCAGAAGCTGATACATCTTCTGAAATCCATGGTACCTCCCGTTCTTCTGATTCTGGCTGTACTGGGAACAATCTTCTCCGGTATCGCACCACCTACTGAGGCGGCCGCTGTGGGAAGTCTGGCGGCAATTGCACTGGCCATTGTCTACAGGAAGTTCAGCTGGAAGCTGATTAAACATGCTTCTCTTGAAACCCTGAAAGTCAGCGCTTTTGTTGTAATGATCGCCGCCCTCTGTTATGCCTTTGTCGGTGTCTTTATGAGCGCTGGATCGGGAGATGTTGTTACTGATCTGATCATGTCTGTTCCGGGAGGACCCTGGGCTTCTTTTACGGTTATTATGCTGATTGTTTTCCTTCTGGGTATGTTTATCGAATGGATTGGTATTGTGTTTATCATTGTACCTATCTTCTCTCCCATACTTGTCCAGCTGGGATTCAATCCCCTCTGGGCGGGAATGATGATATGTATCAATCTGCAGATGGCCTTTCAGACACCGCCCATGGCTATGTCCATTTTTGTTCTGAAGGGAACAGCCGATCCGAAACTCGGTTTGACCATGGCAGATATTATAAGGGGTGTTATTCCCTTTATCCTTATTATCATGCTAACCCTTGTGCTCTGTATGATCTTCCCCGAGATTATCACATGGCTGCCTGAAAAGATGATCGGCCCAACCCACTGATTTTAAATAAGGGGATCCTTCCGGGGATCCCCTTTTCTTTAGTTCTGGCAGGATAAAACCCTACAATTCCTTATGACAGAACCACCAGTCGTAGCCTTCGTACTTTTTCAGCCTTTCGGATGCTTCCTTCTGGCTGGAGGGGGGAGGTATAATAACCCGGTCGCCGATCAGTTCGTTGTTCGGCCAGTTGGCCGGTACGGCTACTCCATTCTTGTCGGAGACGATGAGGGCTTTTACAGCTCTGACAACTTCATCCATGTTCCTCCCGATCTCCTGGGGATAGTAGAGAACCAGGCGGTTTTTCCCTTCCGGATCTATAACAAAAACCGCCCTGACCGTATTGGTTCCTTTTCCCGGATGGAGCATTCCCAGTTTCAGGGCAATTGAATCGTTGGCTGCAATAATGGGGAAGGTGATTTCCACATCCAGTTTCTCTTTAATCCACTCAACCCACTTAATATGGCTGAAAACCTGGTCGATAGACATCCCTATCAGTTTTACACCCATATCCTCCAGCTCTTTGGCTTTCTTCTGGAAACCCACAAATTCAGTTGTGCAAACAGGTGTAAAATCTGCGGGGTGGCTGAAAAGGACAAACCATTTGCCTTTCATATCAACGGGAAGTTTCATGGGGCCGTGTGTTGTGTTCACAGTCATTTCGGGGAATGCATCTCCCAGAAGGGGCATGTTCAGTTTTTCTTCCATTTTTCTTATCTCCTAAAAAATTATTTGTTTAGTCATTTCAGTACTCTTAACTGCAGCATTCGTGCCAAAAATAATAGACTGAGGCGCATATAGGTATGAAACAGTGCGGGAACTTGATGTAATTGCCTGATTTGTAAACAAATAAAAAAATAAGTATTTTCTTTGATGTATTGATAAAAGATATTTTATTTATAGGAAGAACCGGATTAAATCTTGTAGCATACCGATATATCGGTTATTGTATAGCGAAATATCGGTGATACTGAAATATCGGTGGATGACGGGAGGTGGTGAATAATGGATATTCCCCTGCTTAAGGGTGACTCGGTGGAAGAACTGCTGGATATTATCCTTAAGGCTTTAAATGATCTGGTTGAGTATGAGCTGGCGGTTATATTGAAGCTTCAGGATAGGCAGACGCTGGCCGTTCAAAAAGCAAGCGGGCCCCTTTCGAATAAAGAGATCGAGCATTTTAAGATAGACCTTTCCTCCCGCCGGGATATTGCTGATATGATCGCCCGGAGGGAGCCCTATCTTTTTCCTGAAGAGGAAGATCATGTAGATACCTATCAGGAGGTATTGGATATGCCCGACGGGCACTCCTGTCTGGTGGCTCCCCTTTATTTCAAAGAGACTCCCGTGGGAATGCTGACTCTGGACCATCGGGTCTGCCGGAAATATTCTCCGGGGATTGTCCGTTTTATAGCCTCAATCTCCAAGCTGATTTCCATTATTCTGACCCAGGGGGACACCTCCCGGTATCTGCTGGAGCAGCAGCGGCTGTTAACCGAAGAGCGTAACAGGCTTCTCCGGTTTGAAGAAGGACCGTTCCGGGATGTGATCGGAAGATCTCCCCGCTGGCAGGCGGCCATGGAATCAGTCAAGACCGTAGCGGGATCGAATCTGGCTGTTCTGATTCAGGGAGAAACCGGGACCGGAAAGGAGGAGGCTGCCAGGTTGATTCACAGGCTCAGTTCCCGGAAGGATGGCCCTTTTATCGCTCTCAACTGTTCCGCTCTCTCTTCGGGTCTTACGGAAAGTGAGCTTTTCGGGCATGAGAAAGGGGCTTTTACCGGGGCAACCGGTCGAAGGAAAGGGCGGTTTGAGCTGGCCCACGGGGGAACCCTTTTTCTTGATGAAATAGGCGACCTGCCGGCGGATCTGCAGCCTAAACTGCTCCGGGCCCTGCAGGAAGGGGTGTTCGAGAGGGTCGGAGGGGAAGATCCGGTCCACTCGGATGTCCGTATTATTGCGGCTACCCATGTGGATCTGCGTAAGGCGGTGGAAAAGAGGTTATTCCGTGAGGATCTGTACTACAGGCTGAATGTATTCCCCATATTCCTCCCGCCTCTGCGGGAGCGGGGAGAGGATGTTCTGCTATTATCGGAGCATTTCATCAATAAGCTGAAAAAAGGGGAGGACTACCCGCAGCTGAAGCTGGACACGGGAGTTGCCGATGATCTTGTCTCCTACGACTGGCCGGGAAACGTTCGTCAGCTCTATAACTTTATCCGTCGGGCCGCTCTTGTTTCGGGTGGATCGGTTATTAAGCGGGAACACCTTTTTCCTGGGGATATTGTTTTTTCCGTCCCCCGGCTGGATGCAGAACCTATTGTGACTCTGGACAGGGCTGTGTACCGGCATATCAGGATGGCTCTGGAGCGCTGCCAGGGGAAAATTTACGGTACCGGGGGAGCTGCCGAGTTACTGGGACTTAAACCTTCGACCCTGCAGAGTAAAATGAAGAAGCTGGGGATTGTACGAAAATAAGCAATTTGACTGATTTCGATTTATTAATTAAAATTAAACTAGTCTGACTAGTCAGATTTGAGAGGTGGGTAATGAGAACATGGCAGGTGCAGGAAGCAAAAAGCAAATTCAGTGAGGTTATTAAACTGGCTAACTCTGAATCTCCCCAGAAAATTACAAGGAGCGGTAAGCCCGTTGCCTATATTATCTCTGCAGAACTATATGAAAAAGAAAATTCTTCCATAAGGAAAGTACTGTTGTCACGGCCGCATAAAGATCTGGATCTCGATATCAAACGATCCGATGAATTACCGAGAGATATTGATCTATGATGTTTCTGCTGGATACGAATGTTGTCTCCGAACTGATTAAATCCTCTCCTGATAATAATGTTCTGGAATGGTTTGAAGCTGTCCCGGAAGAGCATTTACGGCTTTCTGTATTGAGCCTTGGAGAAATCCAGTCCGGTATTGAATACCTTCCGGAGGGGAAAAAAAGGAACAATCTTATCCTATGGTTTGATCAATTACTGGAGTCATTCAAGTATCAATTACTCCCCGTTGATTCAAAAACAGCCTTAAAGTGGGGTGAATTGTCAGGTTATTCCAGAAAAAATGGAAAAAAGCTGTCTATTATTGACGGATTAATAGCCTCAACCGCTTACCTTTCCGGTGCCATACTCGTTACAAGGAATACCAGAGATTTTGAAGGGATTCCCATTCAGGTTCTCAATCCCTGGCTGGCATAAGAACGTTCTTTAGGCAGCATATATAATTCGGTCTATTGGTCAATCCCGGTTCTCTGTTTTCCGGTCGCAGATCATTTTATGGGTTATTGATTCTGATACTTGCTTTTCCAGCTTTGCAGCAGCAAATACAGGCTGCCCTGCGGCAAATACCAGAATATTTAATAAAACCAAAACCATAAGAACTGCTATGGACTGTTTCATGGGATAATCCTCCCTGTCTGATAGTATATAGTCATTAAGCCAGAGAATTATTCTATTCTGTTTCAGGTTCTGTTTTGTTTCTGTTAATTCTGTCTATTCCGCGGACAGAATATCCCCCGGCACAAAACTCATGGCATTCCGCCTGGCAAATTCTTCCGCTTTCTGTACGGCCTCTTCAATTCCTTTTCCCTTAGACAGTTCTGCCGCCAGTCCCGCTGTATAGGCATCACCGCATCCTATGGGATTCACCCGGTTTTTCAGCGGTTCAGGCTGACTGCGGAAAATCTTCCCCCTGTAGCAGATAAGGGTGGGCCCTGTTCCGTTTGTCAGGATGACGGATGTTTTCCAGTGACCGTAAAGACCCAGCATGGCCCCTTCCAGCCGGGCTTCGGGTACTTCGTGATAGTTCTCTCCGGGAAGAAAGGTCTGGCAGAATTCCTCTCTGTTGGGTTTGATCAGATCCGGTCCGAATTTCAGGCACTCCTTCAGTTCTTCCCCTCTTATATCGAGGATCAGAAATTTACCGGCATTTTTGGCCCGGCGGCTCATTTCCGGGTAAACCGATGAGGAGAACCCTTCCGCATGGGAACCGGATATAACTACCATGGAGGCTGCCGGCAGCAGCCTGGCATAGGCTTCCATTACCTCATTTTCCGCTTCGGGAGGGACCGTCTGTCCCTGTTCCACAATCTCTGTTGCTGTACCGCTTTTCCGGTCCAGCAGGGTATAGCAGCCACGGACCGGAGTCGAACTGGCAATAAACTCGATAGGAAGGTTCTTTTCCTTTGCTGTTTTATAGAAAGCCCCCTCCGGTGCATCGGCAAAGCTCAGGTGTTTAACCGGTAAACCGGCCTGATGCAGTACCTGGGTTACATTGAACCCTTTACCTGCACAGCTTGAAGTATATTCTCTGCTCCGATTCACCTCTCCCGTCTTCAGTTCCGGAAAGGATAGTGTCGTCTGCCAGACAGGGTTTAATCCGATAGTCAGAATATAGGGGCTCACTCATTATCTCCTTGAATTAACATTAATAACCTGGTTAATTATCTGCAGTTTAATATTATAGCGAGAGTTCGCCTTTCATGCCACAAATACCGTCATTCAGGTCTTTCTTATGTAAGGATACCCTCTTTATCAGTATGATAGCCAGAATCCGGTATTCCCGGCTATCAAATTATTAAAAAGGCTCTATAATGGCATATGCTCCGCAATAATTTTCAGGAGTAAAAGGAACAAAATATGGCATCTAAAGCAGAGACTCTGAAGAATACAATTACCGAGGCAATCAAGGCGGAAGATCCTTCCGTTATTATGAATTTTGTACTGATCAGTGTAGTGAAAAAAGGCGGTTTCTTTTCTTCCGCTCTGGAAGTTCAGATCAGCGGACGGGTTGAACGCGAAAGCGACCTTGAAAAAATCAATGATATTGCCAGAAAAACGGCCGGTGATATCCCTGTAAAAAGTACCCTCAGGTTCAAAGCCTGATTCAGTCCTTTATTTGAATTGATGGAGTATCCCTTTTATGGGATACCTGTCAATTTACTCTCCCTGTTAACTGATCCTTTTTTTGAAATCGAACGGATTCTCACTGATACTTTATTGTTAGAATAACATCAGGAGATACGCATGTCTGCTAAACAGCATAAAATCCAGTTCAAATTAATATCTGCCATTTCTGCCTTAACAGGAGCGGCGATGGTTTTTCTAACGGTTTTTATTCTGAGTCAGTCCATATCTGTTTATAAAGACCAGACAATCGAGCGGGTACGGCAGGAAGCCCTTGCCTGTGCCGTTACTTTTCAGGATACGATTAATACTGTAGCCGCCAAAACAAATGCTCTTGCCAATATGATTGTTCCCGCCCTGGAAACCCCG
Source organism: Oceanispirochaeta sp. (assembly GCA_963663385.2). GTDB lineage: Bacteria > Spirochaetota > Spirochaetia > DSM-2461 > DSM-2461 > Oceanispirochaeta. Next base: position 390,941 of record CAXXXD010000002.1, read on the forward strand.
TCGCGGAATAACCGGGAAACCCTGAACAGTTATCTGATCGCCTACTTTGAGGACAATGAAGAACTCATCGCTTTTAATCAGTGGCTTATGATTCCTCCGGGGTATATAGATGAGTATGACAGCCTCGGGAGAACAGAACGGTTTGATGAGTGGTTCCGCCATGGCTATCAGTCGCTGAACGGTGCTGTAAATATTCTGGATACCCACAGCCTGGATTACTCCCCCTTTGAGTATGACAGCTGGTTTAATATCCCCTATAACGAACAGAAAATGGTTGTGACCGAGCCCTATCACTGGGATTACGGGGGGGACATCGGTAATCAGTTTGTCTCCAGTATCTGTGTTCCTCTTGTATATAACGGGCAGAGTATCGGAGTGGGAGGCTATGAGGTAAATATGGGATTGTATCAGGAGGAAGTAGAAGCCATATCACCTTATCCCGGCAGTTATGCCTACCTGAATACTGCCGGCGGTACTATTGTGGGTTACAAAAGGGAATTCGCAGGCTTGCCGTTAACAGAAGCCTTCCCTTTTTATGAAGAACTGGATCAGTCATTCAGTGATATTCCGGAAATAGACGGTTACTGGCATATTTCAACCCCTATGCACATCAATTTTATTGAAGAGCCCTGGGTCTTTACTATTGCTGTACCGGAAAAAGCAATCATGGCGCCTTTCAACCGTATGGTGATGATCGTTGTTTTTATAATGGCTGCCGTTCTTGTTCTGATCGGTGTTTTTATTTTCTTCTTTACCAGATCCATTGCCAGGCCAATCGAAGAGATTGCCGGGCAGGCGGATCAGCTGTCCAGAGGGAATCTCAATCTGACTTTTTCCTTCTCCCGCAGAAACGATGAAATTGGATTAACCGGGAAATCCCTGGAACATATGATTCAGAACCTGGAGGGAATAATAAATTCCATACAGGAGACCACTTTTTCAGTAAACAGTAACAGCAGACAAATGGCAGACCTTTCCAGTCAGCTCAGTTCCGGTGCATCCGAACAGGCCGCCTCTTCCGAGGAAGTCTCGGCTGCGATGGAGCAGATGGCTGCCAGTATTCAGAACAATTCGGATAATGCCTCTCAAACCCTGTCCATGGCAGAAAAGAACTATCAGGATGTGGAAGAGGGGGGAGATGCTGTCCGGCAGACAGTTGAGGCTATGGATCAGATAGCCGGCAGGATCTCCGTTATCGAAGAAATCAGCCGTCAGACCAATCTGCTTGCTCTTAATGCGGCGATAGAAGCCGCCAGGGCGGGAGAAGCCGGCAAGGGCTTTGCTGTTGTTGCCAATGAGGTGAGGAAGCTGGCAGAAAGGAGTCAGAAAGCGGCAGCGGAAATTACAGAGTTAAGCAGAAGCAGTACGGCCGTGGCTTCAAAAGCCGGGGAAATGCTGAAACAGGTAGTGCCCGATATCAAACAGACGACAGAGCTGATACAGGAAATCGCCTCCAGCAGCCGGGAGCAGAATTCCGGAACCCGGCAGATTAATCAGGCCCTGATGCAGCTGGATCAGACCATACAGCTGAATACCGCTTCGGCAGAAGAGATGAACGGTTTTTCTCTGGAACTGCAGGAGCAGGCTGCTTCTCTTCTGGAACAGGTCAGTTTTTTTCAGACCGGGGAACAGAAGAGGTTTGAGCAGGTCAGAAAGCGTTCTCTCCCACAACCGCCAGGGAAGCATTCTGCCCGCCGAAACCAAAGCTGTTTGTGAGAGCCGCACGGACTTTTTCCTCTCTGGCCCTGTTCGGAATGGTGTCCAGAGGGCATTCCGGATCCGGTAAAAACTGGTTAATCGTGGGAGGAAGCACTCCCTTGTACAAACTGAGGATTGTTGCAGCTGTTTCTATGGCTCCTGCAGCTCCAAGGGTATGCCCGATCATGGATTTGCTGGAACTGACGGGAATTTTTTTACCCTGTTCTCCAAAAAGGGAAAGGATGGCCCGTGTTTCGGTTCTGTCATTGGCTGCTGTTGATGTTCCGTGTGCATTGATATAGCCGATTTCACCGGTGGTCAGACCGGAATTCCTTATGGCGATTTCCATGGCTTTAGAGGCCCATTTCCCTTCTTCATCCGGAGCGGCGATACTGGAGGCATCGGCGGTCATTCCGATCCCGCCGATGACGGCATAAATACGGGCTCCGCGTTTTTCCGCGTGTGACCTTTTTTCAAGGATCAGAGCACCCGAACCTTCTCCTATGACGAAACCATCCCTGTCTCTGTCAAAGGGTCTGCTGGCTGTGGCGGGGTCATCATTTCTCTGACTGAGGACTTTCATACAGCTGTAGGCATCCACCACAAGGGGGGTAATGGTGGATTCGGTCCCCCCCGCTACCATCACATCCGCCTGGTCCAGCTGCAGGATCTGCATGGCTGAGGCAATGGAGTGGATCCCTGTGGCACAGGCCGAAAGGGCGGCGAAATTGGGACCGTGTATTCCCAGTTCAATGGCAACATTCCCCGCTGCCATATTGGGAATAATCCGGGGAACCGCCAGAGGGTTCCCCCGTCCGGGACCTTTTTCCGAAAGGATGGCAAACTGTTTTTCCAGTACTTCGTAGTCTCCCGCGGCAGAACCGACCACACAGCCTACACGCAGCGGATCAATGGTTGATAGATCCAGGGAGGCGTCTTTTACCGCCTCCACGGCAGCGCAAACGGCCAGCTGGGAAAATCGGCTCATTTTACGGGCGTTTTTTCTGTCAATATAATTCCCTGCCTGGAAGTCTTTCAGTTCGCAGGCAATTGTGGTTTTAAAATTCTCCGTGTCAAAAGCCTGTATCCGGGCTGCTCCGGAGGTTCCGGAAATTAATCCTTCCCAGAAAGAGTCCTTATCCAGGCCGATGGGGGTTATGGTTCCGATTCCTGTTACAACTATATCATTCGGGTTTTTTATTATTTTCATGGAAAGCTCCCTCTTTTCTGTTTATTTTTGACATATATGTGATAAATGTCAACATTAAATGCCTATATTAGAATTATATGAGTCCGGAGAGTATTTCGGACTTGAAAAAACAGTCTCTCTTTCTTAAAATTTAACGTGAGTGGTTTGATTGTAAAACCTCTCTTTAATTTAAACAGTGAAATAAACGGGATCCGGATTCCTTCAAGACTCCAATCCGGTGGGGATATGCGATTTGCCAAGAAAACCTTTCTACTTTTTTATTGTGTTCCTGATAATTCTATTCTTCCTTCCGGAGAGAAGTTACGGAATAGAATTCTCTCCGGAAGAACAGAACTGGCTGAACCGCACAGAATCCCTGCGGTTCAGCGAGGTGGATTGGGAGCCTCTTTCCTATGCGTCCGATTATCCTGAGTACAAGGGGCTTATTGCGGATTATATGGAAATCCTCAGTGCCGTTTCCGGTATAGAATTCCAGTTTGTTCAAAGCCGGACCTGGGCTGACGTACTGAATAAGTACAGCCGGGGGGATATCGATTTAATCCCTGCCATAAGTTTAGACGATATGGTCGAAGCTGAAATCCTCCTGACCGAACCGTATATCTCGTTTCCCCTTGTGATCGTAACGAGACGCGACATTGATTTCATAAACAGTACAGAGGAGCTGGAAGGACTGCTGGTAGGCGTCGGCGAAGGCTATACAAGTCACAATTTTCTCAAAAACGAACATCCTGAAATAGAACTAGTTCCCACAGATGATGTGAGAGAAGGCCTCAAACTCCTTCAGAAAGGGCGAATCGATGCTTTTGTGGGTCATCTGGCTGTTGTCACAGCCGCCCTTAAAGAGTTCCGCAACACTATGCATATAGCCGGGAAAACCGAATATACCTTTGAACACCGCATGGGAGTTTCTTCCGGAAACAAAGCGGCTGTTTCCGTTTTCAACAAGATCTTCCAAAGTATCACTCCGGAGGAACATAACCGGATCTACAACAAATGGATCAGGATAAACAGGACATCCGTGGATTACTCCCTTGTCTGGAAAATCCTGATTGGCTCCCTGTTTATCATTACTTTTTCTATTTTATGGAATATCCGTATCAACCGTCTGGTAGGTGAACTGAGACGTCTTAAAAATGAACTGGAAGAGAAAAACCAGAAGCTGAATACCCAGGCTGTAACAGATCAGCTGACCGGTTTATATAATCGCATCAGACTGGATGAAGCCCTGAATTCCGAAATGGCCCGGCAAGTCCGATACAACCATGTTTTCGGACTTGTTCTGATGGATGTCGATCATTTTAAAAAAGTTAACGATATATACGGGCATACCACCGGAGACCGGGTCCTTGTCTGCCTGTCCCGGCTGCTGCAGGCCAATGTACGCAAAACAGATACTCTGGGAAGATGGGGCGGGGAGGAATTCCTTCTGATCTGTCCGGATGTAGACGAACAGAGTCTCCGGCTTCTGGCGGAAAAGCTGCGGAAAAGGATAGAAGAATACAACTTCCCCGGGGTCAGGCATTGTACCGTCAGTTTTGGAGCATCTCTCTTCCGAAAAGATGAAAGTCTGACCCAATTGCTGGAACGGACCGATAAAGCTCTTTATAAAGCAAAAGAGAACGGTCGAAACCAGGTGATCCTCTATTAATGGCAGAAGGTGTTTTAAGAACCTTTTGAGACTATAATTCATACTCCTTTTTATTTATGAATGGTTCCGGGTTAATTCCAATACATACCTCCAGGTATTCGGAATCATGGATATAGCAAAATAATGCTCTTATAGCAAATTATTGTCATAATAAGATAGTCATATATCGCAAAATTGAGCTCTGGCAGGATCAGTAAAGCTCCACAGATAATAAAACCAATATCAGAGCGGGACTGTATGAGGCATTTCATCTTCCCGTCTCAAAAAGAAGGAGTATCCTATGAAGCGTTTTTTATTGTTGTTTTTATTGATTCCCGTTATCTGCTTTGCCAAGGGAGGCCAGGAGACTGCAGATGATGACAAAGGCGTTGAAATTGTCGTTTACAATAACAGCGGCGCCATGAGCGCGGCACAGGGCGGTGCGTCCAGCGATCCTGAGTATGTGGAATATGTCAGGAATTATATCAAAGAGAAAACTGGTGTTAATGTTCTGGTTATTCCTCCCGTTATTGGACAGGAGGAGCAGAAATTGAATCTTCTGCTGGCCAGCGGCATACAGCTGGATGCCTTCTGGGGAAACTGGGACCAGTATTACAGCAAGAATGTCATTCAGCCTCTTAATGATCTGGTAGATGAGTACGGTTCCCATATCCTGCCTCATTGGCCCGAAGAGTCTGTTGTGGCCATGAGCGACTCTGAGGGAACACTCTGGGGAATCCCCCGGGTTACTCCTACCCTGGGCTGCAATCCCTGGGTCAGACAGGACTGGGTTGAAAAACTGGGTGTGAAATTCCCCGAAACCATTGAGGAGCTGGAAACCTATATGGAAGCAGTCAGTCAGAACAAAGACAAGCTGGCCGGAGATTCCACCATTATCATGCTGGCTGAAATTGATGGAAAACACGGTTCACAGGGGATCTATCAGACCTTTGTCGGCGGATTCACCGAGTATGGATTCTCCAACTGGATGGACAGGGATGGAAAACTCAAGCCCTACTATCTGCAGGATGGGTATACGGATTTTCTGAAAACCATGAACCGCTGGTTCAGCAAAGGGTATATGTATCCCGAGTTTGCCTCTCTTAACAGGCAGAAGGTACGGGAGCTGGTTAAAACAGGACATGTCGCCTCTACCGCGACATGGTACTCCAATGTCGCCAATGTACACTACGATATGAATCAGATTAATCCGGATGCCGAGTTTATCCTGATTCAGGAAGGAATTGACGGCCCGATGGGGAAAGCCGAAACAGTCAAACCTGCCACCAGCCAGGGGCTTCTCGTCTCTTCCAGGAGCAAATACCCTGAGGCTGTCATCAAGGTAATGGATCTCTTCTATGCTTCGCCGGAGGCTTTCGCTGTCAGTCAGAAAGGGCCCAGAGGGACTAACTGGGAGTGGAGCGACGAGGCCAGCGGTATATACGATCTGTTGACGGACCGGCTCAATTATATCCGGGATTTTGACTTTGCCGTCGGGCTTCCCGCTGCAGCTACTGCAGGAACAGCCAATCCCATGTTTGTTAAGGAAAACGAAGTCTGGGGGCTGGCCGGTCAGGGGAATAATCCTCCCACCGGTCTTGATCCTTCACGGGGTAAAATGCCTTTTGATGCAGGCGTTAAATACGACCCCAATATCCTGTCCGACCAGATCGCCGGTTACAGCGACATACAGAGAATGGTTGAGGAACAGCAGATCCGCTTCATTATCGGCGAGCGTCCTCTTTCCGAATGGGACTCTTTCATCGAAGAGCTGTATGAAGCCGGACTACAGGAGTGGATTGATGTCCATACGGATATCTATAAGGAAGCCACCCGTTAATTCTTTTGGATAAATTGCAGGGTGCCTGAGCACCCTGCCTTTGGAGAATAAGATTAAAGTGAAATCTATTAAAAAGAAAGGCGGCTTCCATCAGGGACGGAAAGAGATCCTGCCGCTGTATGTGATTATGCTGCCCGGACTGCTCTATTTTTGTGTATTCAGATATCTCCCTCTGCTGGGGACCCTCGTTGCATTCAAGGATGTGGCACCCTTCGAGGGGATCGAAGCTATCTTTACGGCTCCCTGGGCAGGATTGAAGCATTTCAGGAAATTCATCTCTTCCCATTTTTTCTGGAATATCCTGGGGAATACCTTTGTGCTGGCCGGACTCCGTATGGTTTTTGAATTCATCCTGCCTATCGGTCTGGCTCTGATGATTAACGAGATACGGCATATTAAATTCAAGAAAGCCATCCAGACCATATCCTATCTTCCCTATTTTATATCCAATGTGGTACTGGCGGGTATGGTCTTTAATCTTCTCTCCCTGAATGGGGGGCTTCTGCCTGAAATTATCCGTTTTTTCGGGGGACAGCCGGAATATTATGTAGGGAACTCAGGCAGTTTCCGAACTGTGCTGATTACAGCTATTGTCTGGAAAAACGTGGGGTGGGGGACTATTATCTACCTGGCCGCCCTGACAGGAATCGATCCGCAGCTTTATGAGGCTGCAGAGATCGACGGCGCAGGCGTCTGGCAGAAAACCTGGAAAATTACCCTGCCCAGTATCAGTTACGCCATCGTTATCATGTTTCTTCTCCGCATTTCGGTGGTATTGAATCAGGGCTATGAAGAGACCCTGCTGCTGTACAGTCCTCCGGTCTATCAGGTAGCGGATATTATCGACACCTATGTTTTCAGGATCGGCCTGGAGCAGATGAATTTCTCCTTTGCTACTGCTGTTGGTTTGTTCAAATCCCTGCTGGCCCTGCTGCTGGTGGGATTGTCCAACTGGTCTACCCGGAAAATGGGGCAGGACAGCCTCTATACCTAAAGGAGAATATTGAATGAGTTTAAGATTTCCCAGCAAGGGAGAAAAGATATTCAGAATAGTCAATGCGGGGGTGCTGATACTGATCTCTCTCCTTTTTCTGATTCCCTTTCTGACAGTTTTTATGACCAGCTTTGTTTCGGAACAGGAGTATATCCAGCGCGGCCCCTTTATCCTGATTCCCCATACCATAGACTGGGGCGCCTATAAGATGCTTCTGTTTCAGGGGAAGGCTGTGTTTAATGCCTATAAAATCACAGTTTTCAGGACTTTCCTTGGAACAGTGGTTCAGGTCCTGGCGACGAGCCTCCTGGCCTATGGACTGAGCAAGAGCCATCTGCCGGGGCGGAAGATTCTAATTTCGGCACTGGTTCTCTGTATTGTCTTTCCGGTTCAGATAATCCCACTGTTTCTGCTCAACAAGAGCCTGGGACTGATTGATTCGGTCTGGTCTCTTATCTGGCCCCGTCTGATCAATACGCAGTATGTGTTTATCATGATGGCCTTTTTCAGACAGATCCCGGACAGCCTGGAAGAGTCCGCCCGTCTGGACGGCTGCAGTCTTTACCAGACTTTTCTGCGGATTATCCTTCCTCTGAGTCTTCCGTCTCTGGTTACAATCGGTCTTTTCTATGCGGTCTGGCAGTGGAATGACTGGTTCGATGCGGCCATGTTTCTGATCAGCCAGGATAAGCTGCCTGTTCAGAATCTGCTCAGAACGATACTACTGTCTTCCACCATGAGTGAAGTCATTACAACAGGCCAGTCTCCCCCTCCCGGGGAAGCGATTAAGGGCGCCGTAATCGTCATATCCACCCTGCCGATTCTGCTGGCCTATCCCTTTATTCAGAAATATTTTGTAAAAGGGATGATGATCGGATCGGTAAAAGGTTAAAAAATAGTATAGTATTTTTATACGGGACTGACAGGAAGATTTCCCACAGTTCTCTTATGCAGCCGTGTTTCCCGGGGCAGTCCCGTCTTTCTTTTGTAAACAGGAGAAAACCTTGCCTTTTCATTTTATACGACGTTACTATGTCCGTATTCTGTTCTTCCTTGCTCTTTCAGCCCTTGTACCGACTCTATGGCTGGCTGCCGTATTGAACAGCCGGACATCAACCCTGCTTCGGGAAGCTGAGAATGAAACTTCGATACATTATCTGAAGCAGTTCTCCCATACAACGACTCTGCTGCTGAAGCAGCTGGAGGATACGGTCCGCCTGCTGCAGATGGGGCGCGATTTCGTTTCATACGAGAGTTTCCCGGATAAGGATTATTTCAGGAATTTTCAGGAGCATTATAATCTGGACAGAATCGCAGAATACTCCCGCTACCTGAGTCTGCGGGCCGGCATCAATCGTAATCTGGAACAGTTTGCCACCACTTCGGAATTTATCCGCTCTGTATATGCCTATGATCCTCAAACCCGGGAAGTCTTCTCCCTTGAACTGATACCTACGCCTCTGCAGATCTTTCCGGACAAGGAGTGGTATAGCAGCCTTTCCGGTATAACCCTGCCCACCCTGATAGGCCCTTTTCTGAACAGAAACAAAGAGCTTTCCATCTATCAGGTTTTTCCTTCCGCCAATAAGGACGGAATGGTTTTTGTAGTGGATTTGAATCTTTCCTCTCTCTACCGCTTCCTCTGGGAACAGATAGCCCCTCCCATCTGTCATCAGTTTTTTGTTCTGGATAAGTCGGGCACCCCTCTGATCTATAATCCCGAGGAGGAGAAAGCAATCCACTCTCTGGCCTGGAATCTGAATCTGAAGGAACAGGGGCTCCGGGACATCACTCTGGACCGCAGCAGTCTGCTGGTCGCTTCGTACAGCAACAGGCTCCTGGGATGGACTTTCCATACGATCAATGACAGAACCCAGTTTTACCGAATCTTCCGGAAAAACAGGACTTCCATGTTTTTTGTCCTGATACCCCTGATCTTTATTCTTTTAACCATGCTGCTCCTGCTGCAGCGAAGGCTCTACTCTCCTATCGGCCGGATGGTGAACAGGATCAGTCCGGAAAGAACCGATGGGGCGGTGGATGAGATGGTCTTTCTGCAGGAGTGGATGGATCAGAACGAAACGGAACGGGTGTACCAGGAGGAGATGCTGACACGCACACTTCCTGCCTATAAACTGAATTTTCTGCACAGACTGCTGGATGGCCGGCAGAATCCGGGTGGTTCCGCCCTGATCAGGGAAGAGGTCGCACAGCTTGGGATCCCTTTTTCCCCTGACGGCCTGAGGATCGCATCCTTTTTCCCGGATGATGTCAGCCAGTTTCCCCTGCTGATGGAGAAGTTGAGTCTCTGGTGCGAACAATACCCCTATGGGGCGGTTCCTATGGTAAAGAACCGATTGGCTATTGCCATTCTGGATGGGGGCGGGATGGAATATACGGAAATCTGTGCCTCTCTGGATGATTTTACCCGTCAGATTTCCCGGGAATGTTTCTGGAAAGTATACGGTGCCCTTACTCCGGATACTTTTCCCCTGATACATCTGCCCTATGCCATGAAGCAGGTGGAGTCCTGCCTGCGGAACTATCTGAAATACCCTCATGGAACTCCCATTGAAAAACTGGGAGTTCCCCCGAAAGGGGAGAGCGCCGGACTGTATTTTCCGGAAGATCTGCTGCTGGAGATGGCAGAGGCTCTGCGTCAGGGGGAAGAGGATAAGGCCGCCCGTTTTGTTGACAGGATATTTGAGAATCCGGGATCAGAGCCTGCTGCTGTTTCAGCGGGTGAGGTCCAGCATTTTTATATACGGGTTGTCAGTACCCTGCTGGCGCGCTTGCATGATCAGGGACTGGATACGGATTACACCGATAATGAAGGAAGGGATCTTTTTGTCTCTCTGATAGCTCAACGTTCCCTGGAGGATATAAAGCGCTGGTTTCATGCTTTCTGCCGGCAGATATCCGGTCTTTCGCAAAACCGCGGAAACGATACAAATGCGGCTTTCTATATTGAAAGGGCTGAGCAGCTGATGGAACAGCAGCTGGGCGAAAGCATAGCCCTGTCTTCTGTGGCAGAGCAGATCGGGATCTCCTCCTTCTATTTAAGCCGGATCTTCAAGGAAGAGAAAAAAGAGAGTTTTACTGACTATCTGACCGGTCTGCGCATGAAAAAGGCCCGGATTTTGCTGGAGGATCCCGCATTGAAAATCAACACTATCGCAGAACAGGTCGGATATTGGAGCGGGAACTATTTTATTAAAGTTTTTAAAAAATACTATGGGGTTACCCCCGGAGAGTTCAGGAGAACTCTCCGGCAGAGAAAGGCATAAGAGGGAAACGGCCTTTCCCCGCCTCCCGGATTAAGGGCATGTTTGAATTCAGAAGCCGGATGGCACCGGACAAACCCGAGGTTCTACACTGTACGGTAGAACCGCTTGGCAATATAGGCGATATGCCCATTAATCCGTGAAAAGTAGGATATCAGATCCAGGTGAACCGAAGAGGTGGCAATGGACTCCGCCTGCCCCCTGGAGAGGCGTTCAATATGCATCTTTTTGTACTTTTCCTCCTCTTTCTTCTTGTGGGAATCCAGAACGGCCTTGGCTTTATCCCCGTCGCAGTCTTTAATGGCAGCCATAAGGTTTTCAAAGTTCCGGTTTACTTTAAAGATCAGGTGTTCCAGTTCATGGAACCCCTCTTCGGAGAACACGAGATTCTGATCGATCTTCTTGGTGGCCAGGCTCATGATATTTTTGTCAATAATATCCCCGATGGACTCCAGCTCGTTCTGAATATACATATAGTTCATGCAGAGTTCCGACTCCTTCAGAGTCATCTCCTCCTGGGAGAGACGGGCCAGGAAAGGGATGATAATCTTATGAAGCGTATCAACCTTCGAGTCCAGCTCGCTGACCCGTTCAAATACGGAAGGATCCTTGCTTCTGAAGGCGGACTTCATTTCCAGAATCATTTCATGAACAAGATCAGCCACACGGAGGATCTCTTTTTTTGTCATCAGAAGAGAGAGCTCCACGCCATTATTAATTATCTGCTTCTTGATATATTTGGCGCCGAAAGGTTTGGGAGCCTCCCGCTCGGGGAACATTCTGTTAAAGAGACGTAGAATCAGCTTCAGGTTGGGGAAAACGATCAGGTGGTTGATTACGGGCATAAAGGTAAAACCCATGGCTATTTGGCGGGCCAGGCTGTCCGTTCCCAGAACATGGAGGGTAAACCACTTGATTCCCCAGATATAGAGCCGTTCTCCCTGATAGGGGATGCAGAGAAGGATAAATACCCATATGGCTCCTATCATCTGAAACATTATATGGATATAGGCGGACCGCTTGGCCTCCCAGTTCAGGGTGATACTGCCCAGAACCGCTGTAATACAGGTTCCCACAGCGGCTCCCAGGTTGATGGGAATAGCCTGTTCCAGGGAGATGGAACCAGCTATGGCCATGGCGATGGTAATACTGGTTGTGGCTCCCGAAGACTGAATAATCATGGTAAAAACAAGACCCAGCAGTATACCCAGGATAGGAGTTTCAATATTCTTCATCAGTTGAATAAAGGGCTCATAGGTTCTGAGGGGTTTGAGGGAGGAGGACATCATATCCATCCCCAGAAACAACAGGCCGAAGGTAAAAATCGTCATGGCTATATGCTGGGTCTTCTTTGTTTTTACCGAGATTTTCATCATGAAACCGATGAAAACAATAAATGTGGAAAACTTTGTTATGGAGGGGAAAGCGATAAGCTGAGGCAGAAAAGTAGACCCCAGTTCCGCTCCGAGGGTAACCGCCAGACTCTGTTGAAACGTCATCAGTCCGGCTCCGACAAGAGCCGCTTCCAGAACCGTCGTAGCCGATGAGGACTGGTTGACAATCGTAATACCCAAACCTGTCAGGTAGCCCCGGGCCGGTCCTTTTGTAAGGGTCATCATTATGGCCTTCATTTTTCCGCCTGCAATGGAAGTCAGGTGTTTGTTCATTTCCATCATTCCGTATAGAAAGATCGCCAGTCCGCCCACCAGGGAAAACAAATTCCAAATGCTCATACAATACCTCTTTTTATAAATCAAGAGCAGGGATCAGGATTTCTCTTTCAGCCCGCCCCCCTTAATCCCCCTGACCATTCCGCTACGCTTCATTGCTCGGGGATGCAACCGCCCTCTCCTTCGGATCCCCCGAGCACAGTCGAGGGGGGAGAAGGGCTCTTTTTTTTATTTTTTAAATCCGATCTCTTCCATTCTTTTGTAAACATCCTCGGAGGTTCCTTTAAAAGGACCGGGTGCTTCCATCTTCATGGAGCAGAGAGCCGCCGCATAATAAACCGCTTCTCCGGGACCGGCTTCCAGTCTTTTGGCCAGATAGGCTGCAAAGGTTGTATCTCCCCGGCCTGTTCTTCCTGAAAGGTTGGAGGGATTGTAGGGCGCTCTGTAGAACTGTCCATCCACCAGAACGAGGACTTCATTGTTATGAGTTACCATAACTTCCTTCGCGCCCAGAGCGGCCAGTTTCTTTGCGGCTTCTTCCCGGTCAGAAAGGCCTGTCATGATTTCGGCTTCCGCTGCATCGGTTTTCAGATAGGTTACTTTGGGCATCAGCTCTTCTGCGGCATCCCAGTTCCGGAAAAGGAGGTTCCCCTCTTCGTTGCACCGCAAAAGGCCCTGTGCATCAACGGCGACCTCTCCTTTCCCTGCGAAGTAGGAGATAAAATCATCGGGAATTTCGTTTCTGAAAAGACCGGCCAGATGAAAGATTCTGCTTTCGCATTCCGGAAAATCCTTTACATCAAAGTAATCCGCCTGGGAGAGGAGGGTTACCTGGCGTCTCTCTTTATCTGCTGTAAAGTAGATGTTCTCTATGCTGGTCGTTTTTTCCGAATCCAGTCTGGTAACTTCAACATTCTGCTCTCGCATGATATCCAGAGCGCTGTCATCTTCCTCCGCTGCTTTTGTAATAACACGGACCGATTTTCCAGTGCGGGCTGCGGCAATGGATGAGTAGATTACAGGACCACCTGTGAACCTGTTTTCATCCTCTTTGTAAATCATGATATCCTTGGATATATGACCAACCATTGTAATATCGAATTTCATTTTTCTGATCTCCTAAATAAAAGCACACGTGTGAGAGAGAAATACTATTTCTGACTCACACGTGTGCGTAGATTGTAGATTGAATCTCCCTGTTTGTAAAGAGAGAATTTTACACAAGTTCTCAGATTTCTTTTGTCTCAACTCCCCCAGTCGTCATTTCCTTCTGAATCCTGTGGAAAAAATCAATGCGGTTTGTTGTAATGGAGTAAACTCCCAGTTTTAGAAATCGTCTCATTTCCTGCTCATTGTCAATGGTCCAGACCATAAGGGGGAGGCTTCGCGTCCGGGCGTAGCTCACCATCTCTTCCCGGCAGTAAAGGTAGTTGACATTCAGACCGCAGCAACCCAGTTCGGATGCATTGTACACATTTCGTTCAACCGCAGCCGTATACTGATCTCCCTCACAGTCGAGCTCTTCATCATCCACATTCAGCAGAACCCGGGCATGGGGCAGATGTTCCCTGATATAAAGGATTTCTTTTCTGCCGCAACCGGAAAAGAGGATCTCTTTTGCCATATCCAGTTTCCTGATATCGGAGATTGCCGGATCGGCGGCTTCTGTCTCTTTCAGATCCAGATTCATAAACAGTTTATGTTTATGGCAGAATTCCATGGCCTGGGAGAGGGTCAGCAATCCCGGCTTAACTGCCAGAAGACGTTCCAGCGGTGCATCTTTGATAAGCAGGGAATTGTCTCCGATCCTAACATCCGGATTATGATGCAGAACCGCTATTCCATCCGAAGTCCGGCGGACATCCACTTCAACCACATCAGGTTTTTTTTCTGCCGCCAGATCCAGATAGGACTGGCTGTTGGGGACTCTGTCCTGGGCGCCGCTGTGCAAAGTTACGATTGTATGCATCATTTTAAACTCACTGAAAAGCCCTGGGTGTAGTACTTGTAGACATAGCTGGAAAAGAACAGTACGGGCAGTGTCGTCAGGAGGCCGATTCCCATCAGTTCACCCCAGAGGGTCTCATACTCCCCGATGTAATTGACAATGACCAGCGGTAGTGTCTGCAGGGATGGTGTTCTGATAAACAGAAGGGCAAACAGGAATTCATCCCAGGCCGCAATGACGCTGAAGATGGATGTGGCAATGATTCCTGTTCTTGCCAGAGGCAGAACAATCCTCATCAGAATAAACAGACGGTTTGCCCCGTCGATCATGGCCGCTTCCTCGAATGTTTCGGGAAGGGCCTTCAGAAATCCGAAAATCATCCAGATACAGTAGGGGAGTGTATAAACCTGATACACAAGGATCAATCCCAGTCTGCTGTTTATCAGTCCCATCCTGATAAAAACGGAGTAGAGAGGAATGGCCAGAACAACAGGAGGCAGGATCTTGACCACAAGAACCCAAACCAGAAACAGGGAATTGCCCATATACGGGAATCTGTGTCTCACGAGAGAGTAGGATGCCAGAGTGGAAAGGGTGAGTGACAGCAGGGTTGCTGTAACAGCAACCAGCAGGCTGTTAAACATATTCCTGAAAAATCCGGACTTTACAACACTTATATAGTTTTCCAGTGTAAAAACCTGGGGGATGATAGTCGGCCGGGGAGAAATCACCTCAACCGGGGTTTTCAGGGAAGTAACTGTTATCCAGTATATGGGGAAAAGGGTTACCAGGGTTATGATAATAAGGAGAACCCAGAAAAGAGGGTGTCTCTTTCTATTTGCAATACTCATTCAATTAGTCCTTCTTTAGGATTTTACGGATGTAGATAAAGGAAATACCAGCTACAACAAGCAGTACGTAAATTGAGGCGGTAGATGCTTTGCCAAGGTTGAAGTAGGAGAATCCTTCTCTGTATATGTAATAGGACAGGGTTTCTGTTGAGTTTCCCGGTCCTCCCTGAGTCAGGGCATATACCTTTCCGAAAAGTTTGAAAGTATCAATTGTCCGCAGCATGATAAGCAGCATAATCTGGTCGGACAGGATGGGCATGGTAATGGAAAAAACGGTTTTAAGATAACTGGCCCCGTCTATCTGGGCTGCTTCGAAAATCTCTTCGGGTATGGAACCCATGGCAGCCTGCATCATAATAAAGGCAAAGGGAGTCCACTGCCAGATATCGACGATAACAATGGAAAAAAGCGCCTTGCTCTGATCGATCAGCCACCCTATGGGTTGCGCTCCCGTTTCCCGCAGAAGGAAGTTAATCAGACCTATATCGTAATGGTAGAGGGTTTTCCATACTGCGCAGATAACCATGGACGAGATCATCATGGGGAAGATAACAATGATCATAAAGGTCTTTTTTCCCCGGAAGTGCCCGTAAAACAACAGGGCCAGCACTATACCGAGGACTACCTCGCCTGCCGTAGCCAGAACAGAGAATACAAGGGTATTTCTGAAGGCTTCCCTGAAAAGGTTCTCTCCCAGGAGGCTGAAGTAGTTGCCCAGGCCTATAAAGGTTTTTTCATCGCTCAGGTAGTTGTACTTGAAGAATGAGAGGGACAATACATTCAATACCGGATAGATTGTCAGCCAGAGCATAACGAGAAAAGCCGGCAGAATTATCAGATAAAAGAATCCGGACTTTTGATATTTATTTTGAGTCATTTTTTATTACTCCAGATATAGGGGGGCTTTCCCCTCTCCCTCGACTCCGCTCGGGAGTCGAGGGGCATCAATACTTTATTCTATTGTCTTCTCCCCTTCGGGGGAGATGGTCTGAATCTCACCTCTCTCCCGCCCCTCTCAATCTCCCCGAAGGGGAGACGTCAATTCGGTTTCCCTCCCTTGGAGGGATTAAGGGAGGCAGGGAGAGGGATTTTATTATTTAAGGACCTCGGTTATGCCTTTTTCGGCGGAGGCGAGGGCTTCTTCTGCGGTCATTTCACCAATCAGGGCAAACTGAAGGGCTGTTCCCATCTGGTCTTCAATCTCTTTCCATTTGGTTGTTCTGGTACGGGCAACACCGTTGTTCAGAGCATCCAGCTGGGCGGGATACCAGGGGTACTTTTTCGTCAGGGCGGAGCTTTCGTACACCGATGCTATTGTGGGAGGATTACCAAACTGCATGGCCATCTCGTCCTGTACGTCCTTGCTGGTGGCAAAGTTTATGAAATCAAAGGCGGCATCCTTGTTTTTTGACGCTTCAGGAATGGCGATCATCCAGACACCGATCATGGGAGAGGATTTTTCAACCTGTCCGGGGTGTTTGATAACCTTTACTTTTCCTACAACCGCAGATTCGTTGGGGTCTTCCAGTTTATCGATCCAGCCGGGCCATACTTCTGTTACAACAGCAGCTTTACCGGAGTAGATAGCATCTTTAACCTGGGCGGACTGATACATGGATACACCCTCTGGGGCATATTGGGCCAGTTCCAGGAAGTAGTTGAGGGCATTAAGCGCTTCGGGAGAGTTTACGGTAACATTCCCGTCGGCATCCAGAATCTTGGCGCCGAAAGACCAGAAAATGGGCAGGAACCCGGTTACAATAGGATTCCCTTTGCTTCCGCGGAATACAACGCCGTTTACATCGGCTTCGTTGTCATTGATGGTTTTAACAGCTGTCATTACCTGGTCCCATGTCTCGGGGGCTTCCAGATTATATTTGGCAAAAAGATCTGTTCTGTAGGCAAAAAGTTCAACATTTCCTGCAAAAGGAAGAGCAAAGAGAGGGCTGTTGTCTGTGTAGGGGAATCTTCCCAGTTTAAGAGCGGAGCCGATAAAACCGGAATCGACGGAAGATCCGGTTTTTTTGTATAAATCGCTCAGATTGGCAAGCCAGCCGACTTTCTGAAACTGTGTGATGTTGGGGTCGTCAATCAGGATCACATCGTATGTTCCCAGACCGCTTTTCATATCGATTACGGATTTTTCAAAAAGGCTGCTGCCGGATAGTTTAAGGAGTTCGAAATCCACATTGGGATTCTGTGCCGCATAACTGTCTACTGCCAACTGCATGGAATCACCGTAGGATCCATCGCGTCCTGCCACCGTAAGGGTAACCTTTTTTGCACCAGCTCCCGCTTCCGCTTCCTGCTGCCCGTTTGAAAAGGCAGAGAAAACAAGCAGAGCCATTAAACTAATAGTAAAAATCTTTTTCATAAGTTCCTCCGGGAAAAATCTTAAGCCTATTCAAGGATTCCAGGCAATATATTTTTTTGCTTCACTTATCTAGTATGGATGACTTAATATGTTAAAATTGCTTATTAAGCAGTAAAAAACATCAGAAAGGCGGAATAATGGGCGGAAAGCACAGGTTAAAGAGGCATGATCTTGTAAAGTCCCTCTTCTTTTTGTTCTCTCAGGAGTACGATTCCCGAAAGGACGAATCCATTCTGGATATTCAGATCCCCATCAATCAGGTAATCGAATACCTTCAGGAGCGTTTTTCCGTTTCCTATTCGGGGGATAACTGGATTTTTACCCAGATCCGCAATTATGAGGAAGAGATCGGATACCGTCTTTTTCAGAAGGAAAAGAACAGTGACGGCGGTTTTTCATTAAGGCTCTATACAAAGATGGAGGCTTTTGAACAGAAACGGCACCTCTATGTTTCCCAGAAGCTCAAGGTCTGTAATGCCCTTTATGATATGATCAGCAATACTGTCGAGTTCCCGGGTCAGAAAAAGACGGTGAAACTCTTTCTGGGCGCTGGAAGCACGCTTTTCCATCTGGCTCAGATCCTGGCGGAGAAGGATGCGTCTCTACCCTTCTCTCTGGAGATATACTCCCACAATATCAGTGTCATAAACTGTTTTCTTTCATCCCGGGTGGATCCCGAGCATATAAAGGTACGTATTCCCGGAGGAGATCTTGATCCTGTTACGAACTCCATCATCAGCCCGTCCATGAATCTTTACGGCGACATCGACTTCGATTACATTGTTCAGGGTGCTTCCTATCTGACAGATGGAGCTGTTTATGTGGAGAGCCTTGTTGAAACGGAGTTGAAAAAGAGTATCCTCCATAAGAGCAGAGGGAAGAAGGTCCTGATCCTGACAGGCCATGAAGTCCGGCCCCAGCTCCCTATTGAAACGCCGCCCTTTGGTCGTTTGCAGGATTATGATTACCTTGTTATTCCTCATAACCGGAACAGGGCCCTGAAAAACCTGGATCAGATGCTTCTGGATTTTGAAAGGATACTGAAACCGGAGATCCTGAACTGGAACTACCGGATTTATCAGATTGATGCGGAATAATCGTCAGGAAACACCAATCTCTTTCCATTGACAAAATTCCCTTAAACCTTATTCTTTAGATATACTCAAAATTTTATCCCCTCCGGGACAGAAAATATCTAAGGTAAAGGAACGCAGTTGTGGCGGTAACCATAAAAGATATAGCTAAAATTGCAGGCGTAACGCATTCTACCGTTTCCCGCTGTTTAAACGACAAACCCGGTGTGTCAGATAGTGTACGGGCGGAAATCAAGAAAATAGCCGCCGATCTGGGATTTGAATTCAATGCCAATGCCAGAGGGCTTAATACCAGCCGGACCGGTACAATCGGAATTATTATGAACGAAGACCTGGGAGACGGCAATCTTCACTTTTTTTCCAACTCCTTTCTGAGTCAGATTCGAAACATTCTGGAAAAAGCAGATCTGGATATGCTGACTTCCTTTTCAAGAAACAGCATTAATCAAAAGGATAATATAAAAAAACTGGTAAACAGAAGAAAGGTTGACGGGCTGATTCTGCTCTGCTCCTCTATTACAAAAGACTCTGTGGATTTTCTGAGAGCCTCCAAAACCCCCTTCATTTTTTCCCACCAGATACCCTCCCGTCATTTTGGAGAGGTTAATGCTGTGTATTGTGATCATATGAAAGGGGGATATCAGGCGGTAAAGCATCTGATAGACCGGGGCCGGAGGAATATCATCTGTGTAAAACGGAAGGATAACCGGACAGAATTTCAGATGAGAACAGACGGGTATATTAAAGCGCTGAATGATCACGGACTGCCATATCGTCCGGAATACATTCTTTCCGGCGGTTCCACCCTGGACTGCGGGCGGGAAATAATGGCCGGTATTGAGCCTTTCCTGGGGGAGATTGACGGGATTTTCGCCCATACAGATCTTCTGGCTCTGGCTCTTTTGAAAGAGTTCAGGCATAGGGGAATACGTATCCCCGAGGATATCTCCCTTATAGGTTACGATAATATTGAGCTTTGCACCTATGTTGAACCGAACTTGAGCTCAATAAATCAACCGTCCCGGGATATTTCCGTACAAACCTGCGAAATCCTTATCCGCCAGTTAAATGGGACTGTTGCGCCGGATATAAGGGTAATCCCTCCCGAACTGATTGTCCGCTCTTCTTCCTGATAAATAAAACTTTTTCTTTACAAATAGGAAAACCGGCTCTATTATAGAATACGCACACGTGTGAGAGAATGAATTGCTATTAACTCACACGTGTGCGTATATTTAGGAGGATTTATGAGAACTAAAATTATTGCTGCAGTGTCTGTTGCACTGGTCACTGTCTGTCTGCTGGCAGGCTGTGAGAAGAAATCGGAGAGTAGCGCTGATGGATCAGCAGTGAAACAATCTAAAGAATTGACCATGTATTGTGCTCTGCCTGAGACGGAGATCCCTTCATTTATAGATGCATTTAAAGAAGATACCGGTATAACAGTCAATTTTGTACGTCTTTCCGCCGGGGAGATCCTTTCCAAAATCCAGGTTGAAAAGAATAATCCTCAGGCCAGTATCTGGTATGGTGGAAACTGTGACTCCTTTATTGCCGCAGCCAACAATGATCTTCTGGAAGCCTACCGGTCACCCGAACTGGCGAATATTCCCGAAGCTTATCAGGATCCCATTGGATACTGGTCTCCCGTTTATGTGGGCGCCCTTGCTTTTGCTGTTGATAAAGACTGGTTTGCCTCAAAAGGTCTGGAATACCCCAAATCCTGGAAGGATCTGCTGAAACCGGAATTTGAAGGACAGATATCCATGGCTCACCCCGGATCTTCCGGTACGGCATACACTATTCTGGCTACCATGGTTCAGATGCTGGGAGAAGAAGAAGCCATGGCTTATATGAAAGAACTGAATAAAAATATCCGTCAGTATACCAAATCAGGTTCCGCTCCTCCCAAGAATGTTGGTTTGGGTGAAGCCGCTATCGGTCTGGCATTCTCTCATGACTGTCTGAAACCGGCTGTTCAGGGTTATCCTGTAGAAGTGTCTTTCGCCAATGACGGAACAGGTTATGAAATCGGCGCCATTGCCATGATTAAAAACGGTCCGGAAGATGAAGTGGAAAATGCCAAAGCATTTATTGACTGGGTACTGAGCAAGAAGGGGCAGGATATTTACTCTACCAACAACTCCTTCAGACTTCCTGTCAACTCCACTGCCGTAGTTCCGGATGGAGCCATCAATATCAGTGATCTTCCCGTAATTGAATATGATTTCCTTTGGGCCGGAGAAAACAGAACCCGTCTGATTGATAAATTCTCGGAAGTTGTAGCTGCAAAAGAAAATTTAAAATAAATACTAATGGAACGGTCCTTTTACTGCATTCAGGGCCGTTCCTGTCTCATTCAGGAATAAATCATGAATAATCGCACCAAAGATTTTATATGGAAGCTGAATATGCTGCGGAAAGAGCCTTTGCTTGTTCTGCTGATCTTTATTATCTTGTCAGCTCTAACCATTTTTGTAATTTTCCCGCTGATCATGATCGTCCGTTACAGCATTACGACTGATGACGGCGGTTACAGTATTCGTACTATTGTAGATGTAATAAAAAACAGTTCTTACAGACTGACTTTTATGAACAGTATCAAATTGGGAGTAATCGCTGCGCTTATAGCCACAGTGATCGGATATATATTTGCTTTTACCATTACTAGAACAGAGGTCCCCTGCAAAGGTTTTCTTAAAACCATGGCGACCCTGCCTATCATATCGCCGCCTTTCGTTCTGTCCCTGTCCATAATCTTTCTTTTTGGTCGAAAGGGGCTGATCACTAACGGGCTGTTCGGATTGACAGACTTTAACGTATACGGAATGCACAGTCTGATACTGGTTCAGTCACTCTCCTTTTTTCCTGTTGCCTATCTGACCCTGACGGGGATTCTGGAAGCAATCGATTCTTCAGTGGAAGATGCCGCGCTGAATCTGGGGGCTTCCAGGTGGAAAATTTTCTGGACTGTAACATTTCCCCTGTCCCTTCCCGGGATTTTCAGTGCCCTGCTGCTTGTTTTTATCCAGTCTCTTCAGGATTTCAGCAATCCTGCTGTAATCGGGGGGGGATTCCCCACTCTGGGTGTGGAAGCCTATCGGGTTATTACGGGAATGTACGATCTCAGAACCGGTGCCATCCTTTCGGTAATGCTCCTTCTTCCGAGTCTGGCAGCTTTCCTGCTGCAGAAGTACTGGGTAAGTGGAAAGGGATTTGTCACTGTAACGGGTAAACCATCCCAAAACCGTACGAAGATTGACCAGAAACATATTGTGATTCCGCTTTTTGGTGCCTGTCTGCTGCTCTGTGCCGTTATTGTCCTGTTCTACGGGACTGTAATTGTAGGTGCTTTTGTTAAAGTCTGGGGAATTAATTACAGCGTTACTCTGGATCATTTCCGCTATGTATTCTCAATCGGATTCAAGCCTCTGAAAAATGCTGTGATCCTGGCTCTGGCAGCAACTCCCATTGCGGGACTGACAGGTATGGCCATCGCTTTCCTGACGGTCCGGAAAAAGTTTATCGGCAAGGGGTATATGAGCCTGGCTTCCCTTCTGACCTTTGCTCTGCCCGGTACGGTTGTCGGTATCAGTTACATCCTGGCATTCAATGACCGGCCCTTCCTTTTAACGGGGACTGCTTTTATCCTGATCTGTGTCTTTGTATTCAGGAATCTTCCGGTAGGGATTGAGGGGGCGACATCGGCTCTGATGCAGATTGATCCATCCATTGAGGAAGCGTCTGTGAATATGGGAGCAAACAGTTTTCAGACCTTCTTCTATGTTACTCTTCCCTTGATAAAGGGAGCCTTTTTCTCCGGCCTGGTTTACTCCTTTGTAAAAGCCATGACGGCGGTAAGCGCCATTATCTTTCTTGTCTCGGCAAAATGGAACGTGGTTACCACCAGGATTTTCTCTCTGTTTGAAGTGAGTCAGTATAGTGATGCCGCTGCCTACATTGTCATTATGATCTTTGTCATTATGGCAGCCATCTATGTTCTGAACTTCCTGGTTAATAGAATAAATTCTCCCCAAAAAGTTGTAAAAGCTAAGAGCTAAGAGGAATAAGCAATGAGTAAAAATATGAGTATCGAAGAACAGATAAAAGCTCACAGCAGTAGTCTGAGGCTGAAAAATATTACAAAAACCTTCCCCAGTCTGGATGGCTCGGGAGATTTCACCGCAGTGGATTCCATCAATCTGGATATTAAGTCCGGAGAGCTGACAACCCTCCTGGGACCTTCCGGATGCGGTAAGACGACAACCCTCCGGATGGTGGCCGGATTTGAAAGCATTACATCGGGTTCTCTCCTTCTGGGAGAAGATTCTATTGAGAGTGTCCCCCCCAATAAGAGAGATATGGCCATGATGTTCCAGAGTTATGCCCTGTTTCCCCATATGACTGTTTACAACAATATCCGTTATGGTCTTAAAATCCAGAAACTCCCCGAGAAGGAAATCCGGGAGCGAACGGAACAGATTATTGATCTGATGCAGATCCGCGGGCTGGAACACCGTCTGCCCTCCAATATCTCCGGCGGTCAGCAGCAGCGTGTAGCCCTGGCCCGTGCCGTTGTTATTGAACCGAAGGTACTTCTTTTTGATGAACCCCTCTCCAACCTGGATGCAAAACTGCGGGAGTATATGCGGGATGAGCTGAGGGCTCTCCAGAAACGCCTGGGAATTACCAGTCTCTATGTAACCCATGACCAGTCGGAAGCCATGGCTATTTCCGATAAGGTTGTTCTTATGAATAAGGGTAAAATCATACAGGTCGGATCACCCAAGGAATTGTATAATGAGCCTGTTTCCCTGTTTGTCGCCGACTTTATCGGCAAATCCAACTTCCTGGACTGTCAGTCCGAGGGAATGTCTCAGGAATCGGCCATTGTGGAAATCCTGGGAAAGAAACTCTATCTGCCTGCTCCCGGAAAAGCCTATAAAGGCACAAAAGGCCGGATGACCGCTGTTGTCCGTCCCGAATCGGTTAAGGTCGGTCCTTCGGGTAAAGGTCTTTATGAAGGACGCATATGCAAAGCCGTATTCTTCGGAAATTATGTTGAGTATGATGTCCAGGTGGGAGAAAAAAAACTTCGTGTAGAGGCTCCCCGTCCTCAGGAACAGGAACCTTTCCGGGTTGATGAGAGTGTGGGGATCTCCTTTGATCTGAACAGTGTCCGGCTTATAGACGAACTGCCGGAGAATATGGATTGACTTCTATGGTAAAACTGGCAGTCAGCGATATAGACGGGACCCTTGTTGATACGCAGAAACGGATCTCCCCTTTGAACAGAAAAGTCATTAAGGCATTTCAGGAGAAGGGCGGTGCGTTCACGCTTGCCACAGGGCGGATCGAAAGGTCCGCCATTCCCTACTGCCGAGAACTGGATATTCAGGTTCCCCTTATCCTTTATAATGGAGCCAGAATTGTACACCCCGTCACCGGTCGTGTTTTATATGAAAAGGCCCTCAGTGAGGCGGATGTCACCAGGGCGCTGGTTTTAAGGGAAATGTATCCTCTGGACTACATTATCTACTCTGACGGGGAGCCATATGTATTCGGCCGAAGCGAAAATATTCTGACCTTTGAAAAAGGTGATGGATATGAATGCAACGTTATTGGTTCTTATGAAGAATTAAAGGGCAGATCCGTTACAAAAATCCTGATGATCGGAGATAACGCCTTTTTCGACGGATACCGGAATGATTTCAGCCGGGATAAGGAAGCAAGTGCCGTGCTGGTTCAGTCCGAACCCACATACCTGGAAATCCTTCCGGCTGGAGTGAATAAAGGAACCGCGCTGGAACAGCTGGAGATGATCCTGGGTATAGACAAGGATGAAGTCATCTGTTTCGGCGACAACATGAATGATGTTGAGATGATTCGCCGGGCCGGTATCGGTGTGGCCATGGGGAATGCCGGGGCGGAGGTAAAAGCTGCCGCGGATTGTATTGCCCCCGATCATAATGACGATGGCGTTGCCCGGGTTCTGGCCCGGGAAGCGGATCTATCAGATATCAGTATTTAAAAAAGTATAGAACAGTCCTCTGTCCCTCTCCCGGTTGTGCTATTCCCATTTCTGCAGCCGGGGGAGATTTTTTTATAAACTGTTATTATGCAAATGATACCCATTCCGGTTCGCCCGGGGAGTTCGTATAGTTATGGGGATAATCGTGTTACTTTTTTACGACTTGCTCGGTTTCGCTTGTACCGTTGGGTTATACGGAAGGCAGTCTGAACTGGTCAGCCATAACCGTTGCAGATGAAAAATTCTTAAGCAGATACCAGGATTTCCCAAATATGGCGGCAATGACAGAATTAGTGATTTAGGAAGAAAAAGTTCCGGACAGAATCGAGTTATTCTAAAAGCAACCATTGGGAATCTGTCATTAGGCAGTACAGATTCCCATGATGATGTGCCCGGCAGTTTTTATATAATCGATTTATGCCGGAACCGGCTCAGGCTTTTTCTCTTTTTTAAAAAGAAACATCGCAACAGAACCGAACGCCAGCAGAAGAAAGGCCAGGCTGATGGGGCGGGTGACAAATATGGAAAGGCTGCCGTCGGACATGACCAGGGATCGTCTGAAATTGGTCTCCGCCAGAGGCCCCAGTACGATTCCCAGAAGGATCGGTACCAGCTGGAAGTCCAGCCGCCTCAGAAAGTAGGCCAGGATCCCGAAGGCAATAATGATATAGACATCAAACACCGTATTGTTGGTGGAATAGGCTCCGGCCGCACAGAATGTAACAACTATGGTGGATAGAAGTTCATAGGGTACCGTAGAAATCCGGGCGTAAAACCGGGTAAAGGTTTTGGCAAGCACAAACATAAATACATTTACCACAAGCAGTCCCAGCATAATGGCATACATGATATGGGCCTGCTCTACGAAAAGGGACGGCCCGGGTACCATGCCGTGAACCATCAGGGCTCCCAGAAGAATGGCTGTCGCTCCGTCTCCCGGCACGCCAAGGGTCAGAAGGGGAATGAGCGTTGCTCCGGTTGCGCCGTTATTGGCCGACTCGGACGCCGCTACCCCCTCAATCTCTCCTTTTCCGAAGTTGAATGCCCGTCTGGAAACCTTTTTTGCCTGATCGTAACTGATAAATGCGGCAAGGCCTCCGCCGGTACCGGGAGTCGCTCCCACAATGGTTCCGATAACGGATCCGATTCCGATAGGTTTCAGGCAGCGTTTAAACTCGGCCCTGCTGATCCTCTGTTTATCCAGGGAAAAGTTTTTAAGAGATGCTGCATCGGTTTTCGGATTGTAAGTCGATTTGATCAGGATCTCGGATATGGCGAAAAGGCCGATCAGGGCTATAATCAGAGGAATCCCGCTGGTGAGGTTGATATTATCAAATACGAATCTCCAGGTCCCGCTGATATTATCCATGCCGATCGTTGCCACAAAGATTCCGAGACAGGCTCCGATCAGCCCTTTGAATATGCTTTTATTGGAAACCCCCGAAATAATGGACAGACCGAATACTGCCAGGGCCAGGTACTCGGGAGGGCCGAATTTCAGGGTCACCTTGGCAATCTGAGGGGCCGCAAAGAGCAGCACCAGGGCGCTGAAGATTCCCCCGATGGTGGAAGCGTAAACCGCCATGGACAGAGCCTTGTAGGCTTCGCCGTTCTTTGTCATGGGGTAGCCGTCAAACAGGGTGGCTGCGTTGGCTGATGTTCCCGGTGTGTTGATCAGGATGGCTGTGATTGAGCCGCCATAGGTTCCGCCGCAGTAGAGGGCCAGGCAGGTGAGAATGGCGGATGTCGGTTCCATCCCGTAGGTCAGGGGAATGCAGAGGATAATCCCCAGGTCCGACGTCAGTCCGGGAATGGCTCCGACTATGATTCCCAG
This sequence comes from Oceanispirochaeta sp., assembly GCA_963663385.2. Classification (GTDB taxonomy): domain Bacteria; phylum Spirochaetota; class Spirochaetia; order DSM-2461; family DSM-2461; genus Oceanispirochaeta. The sequence continues at coordinate 417,396 of CAXXXD010000002.1, forward strand.
CATTATCCCTATGGGAATCAGGATGAAATTCTGCAGAACAAAAAGTTCGCTTAATCCTTGTATTATAAAATCCATAACGATTGTGATCTCCTAGGGTAAATTGACATCCAGCAGCATGGTAAAAATGCAGTAAACCGTAACTGCCGTGAAAAGGGACAGACCGTAGTACTGCCACTTGCGGGCGCCGTAGTAAAGGAGTATGGCAATAGAAAGCAGGGCTGTGGAAATGAGATACCCGGCAAAGGTGAGAAGTATGCCGTAGATGATGAAAATGGAACAGAACAGAATAGACCGCATTTCCTGACGGAACGCCATGCTTTTAAAGGTTTGAGAGTCTATATGGAGGATCTTTTTCGGTGTCCTGAGCAGTCCCTGAAGCAGAAGGGCCGCACTGAAAATAAAAAGCCCTATCGTAACGATACGGGGTATCGTCTGTGCCGTAACGGCAGTTGTTTCCATTGTGTCAATCTGACTGGGAATGAAATACCATATGAGGCTTGCCAGTATTAAAAAAAGCAGGCTTGATATGATATCGGAATTGTACTTTATCTGCATGAGTGATTCCTTACATAAAGGGTAATGGCCGCCGGGACAAATCCCTGCGGCCGATCCTTATCTTTACTTTATCAATTCGATATATTTAGTCATATCCTTGCTCTGGGCGTCAATTATACCGAATAATTCGTCCGCGCCGATACCGTAGCTTTCCATTTTCATACCGGACATGAAGTCCTGGAATTCCGCATCAGCATATACATCTTTGATAAACTGAGTCAGAACCTTCTGTTTCTCCACATCCACGGATGAACGGACGGCAAAGTAATCCAGACCGGTAAACTCAAGGTCAATTCCCTGGCTTTTAAAAGAGGGCTGTACATCCAGACCTTCCACTTTTATCGACTCGGGAGTAAATACACCCAGGGATACCAGTTTGCCTGATTTTACATAATCGGAATATACGGGAGGAGAACCGATGCTGATATCCACATGACCGCCCACCAGGGCGTTGATGGCATCCAGTCCGCCGTTGAAGGGTACGGCTTCCGCCTCAATACCCATTTTCTTGAACAGTACGGCCAGAAGGGTATAACCGTCATTCCCGGGTCCGCCGGTTGTGGCATATTTGATTACATTGCTTTTGGCGTACTCTTTCAGGGCTTCCATGCTGTCGATTCCGGATACTGCCGGGTTTGCCAGGGCAACGAATTCTACAGAGCGCATACCGATAAGGGGAGTGATATCATCCAGAGTGTAGGTCACTTTCTGAAAGTGGGGAGTCAGGGAGAACAGGGGGCCATTCGCCACAATCATGGTATAACCGTCATCCTCAGCCTTGATGGCTTCAGTCATGGCGATTGTTCCGGCTCCTCCGGTTCTGTTTTCTACAATAACAGTCTGTCCCAGGTATTTTTCACCGTAGGAGGCAACTTTTCTGGCGATGACGTCAACGCCTCCCCCCAGTCCCCAGGGAACAATTATGGTTACCTTTTCAGAGGGGTAAGCTTCCTGCTGACCTTCCGAATAAACAACTCCGGCTAACAGGGCCAGGAGAAGCACAAGAGATAACAACTTCTTTTTCATAGATAATCTCCTTTAAAAGAATAACATATTTATAACAGAACCTCAGCTCTGTCATTTGCAGTTTCCGGTTCGGGGCATAAATCAAATTCCACAGAACTCTGCTGTCCCGGAGCAAGAGTCAGGATCAGGGCCCGGAAAGGGCCGGGTACTTCAAAATAGGGTTCATAACGGACTTCATCCGTAAAAAGCAGTACCGGTTTATTCCCCATATGTTCTTCAATCAGGCGGTAGCAATCCGGGTTGGAAGAGTCGTTCCTCCTATCCGAAGCACCGGAAGTGACGATAAAACGGGGAGAAACGGCTTTAATGGCTCTTTCGTTTATACTGTCCCGTTGTCCGTGATGGGGCAGTTTAAAAAGATCAATATCAGTTTTGTCCAGTTCTCCGAAAAGGGCGTCCGGCCAGCTTTCGGGGCAGGAATCTCCTGTCAGAAGAACCTTGATATCCTTCCACCGGAAAAGAAGGGCAAGGCTGGAGGCATTGCAGTTTCTGTTCAGGGTTATAAGGCTTTTTCGGATTCTGCCATCTGAAATGAGAACGTTCCCATTTTTGTCGAATAAACTGTTCAACTGGTTTCCGAACAGTTCTCCCTGCGGGGTCTGATTATTCAGAACCCTTATACTGAAGGACTCGGACAGAACAAAATCCTTTCCTTTCTCCATCATGGCTTTAACAGGCAGCCCTTTCGCCCGGCAGTACGCCAGTATGGGAGTGTAGATATTCAGGGAGTCTATCAGGAATCGGGCTTCACTCACTGCTGAATTATCAATTCTCCGGCATTCCGCAGTTTCGGGGAGCAGATGATTAACCCACACTTCGCCGATTTCCAACTGCCTCATAAGGGGAATCGCCATGGCAATATGGTCTTCATGGGGGTGGGAGAGGACAAGGATATCCAGCTTGTCAATCTCTCTTTGTTTTAAATAATCTGTCACCATGATCCGTGGACCCTCCGGTTGGTACTCCTCTTCTTTGGCGCTCCCGGTATCCACCAGGATTCTGATAACAGAATTGTCAATATCGCAGGGGATTTCAATGAGGACGGAATCCCCGTATCCCACATTAATAAAATGTACTTTCATACTATCCAAATTCATTCCTTTTTCAGCCAGACTGCCTTGTGATAAGCTTCGTTGCTGTTATTTCCGGGCCTGCCGGGACAGGTTTACCCTCGATCAATCTATAAAGGATATCCACGGCAATTCTGCCCATTGCTTCCTTGTCCACATGGACGGATGTCAATTCCGGTTCTATTACCTGGCAATACTCACTGTTGTCGTAACCTACAACAGCTATATCCCCCGGTATGGCCAATCCCGAACGTAGAATGGATTTCATGGCGGATACGGCAACAACATCGCTGTTACAGAAAAGGGCGGTCGGTTTCTCCCGCAGAGTCAGGATCCTGTTCATTCCGGAAAAGATATCCTCCGCAACCGGTTCCACTGTAATATCCCAGCGGGGATCGACCGGCAGCCCGTGGGCCTCAAGGGTATCCAGATAAGCCTGATGCCGCTTTGTACAGAGAAAAGGGCTGTATCTGCCCGAAAGCATACCTATTTTTCTATGCCCCTGATGAATCAGATGTTCCATGGCATCCCTGGCTCCCTGGTAGTCATCGTTGATAACACTGGGAATCCCATCAGAAACAGGGATATTGTTCAGAAGCACAACAGGAATACCTTTATTTCTGAAGTTCTCTATCATTTCGGGAGCAATCTGGCTGGCCAGGATAACCCCATCCACCTTTTTCTCCATCATGATACGGCTGCTGGGCAGGGTCATATCGCTGTCTGAAGAGATAAAAAGGCTGTTTCCCCTCCGGTTTACCCCATCCACAACCGCTTCAACAATGGGAGCATAAAAGGGATTGGAAATGACCGGTTTCTGTTTTTCACATATAATGAAGCCTATGTTTCCTGTTTTTCGGGTTATCATGGCTCTGGCTACCGCATTGGGCGTATAGTTGATAGACTCTGCTGCCTGCAGGATCTTTTTCAGGGTCGGTCCTTTTACTTTATCGGGATCCGCATAGGCACGGGATACGGTGGATTTTGATACGCCGGCCAGACGGGCTACATCGTGAATGGTGGGTCCCATATGCGTCTCCTTGATTTGAAATTAAAAATGGGAACGTTCTCATTTTTGTTGTAAGAATATAATAAGGCCGGTTTTTCCCGGCTGTCAAGTTTTATTTGAAAAAACCTCTCCCCGTCCAGGGAGAGGCGAATGCAGCTGTAATTCTGTTCTAAACCATTCTTTTATTTTATGCTTTTATCTTGAGTACAATTTTGCATACCTCTGCCGGTACACCGGAAGGATGGCATCCCGGTTTATGGGACTCCCCCGGATAGAAAACGGCAAAATCACCCTCCTTCAGCCGGATAGGGGTGTCGGGTATATTTTTATAGAAGAGAATATCCGAATCGGCATTATAGGGGATTTCGACGGGCAGGTCCTGCCTGTGTGAAACATAAATAACTTCCTCTCCTTTAAGAATATACTGTATATCAATGTATTCTTTATGGGCCTCCGGAAGGCATTCCGAGGCTTCCCGTGTTTCGTATTTTTGAATCAGGGCAAAAAGCCTGTCTCCCTCCAGATCATAGCGATCCAGGTTCAGGCTATTTATAACTGCTTCTTTCAGGAAATCAAAGGCTTTGCCAAACAGAGGATGGCAGGACGCGTAATTATCCGAGTTCTGTATTCTATCTATGATCATGGGTTTCTCTCTCCATTTTCTCCAGTCTTTTATATGTTTTAAACAGAAAACGGGGTATGTGGAAGGGCCCCTTGAAGTGGTTCCCCTTAAGATCAACCTGGACAGAACCGTCCCGGCGGAGATACCCGAACCACTCTCCAAACTCTTTATCCGGAAACCGCTGCCAGCTGTAGTCATGAACAAGGTCAAACCACTTTCTATAACGGGACTCTCCAGATAAATCGTAGGCCAGGAGAAAGGCATAAACGGCTTCGCAGTGGGGCCACCAGTATTTCATATCCCACTCAACCTGGGCAGGCTGCTTCCCCTCTATATCCACGAAGGAAAACAGCCCTCCGAATTCTTTGTCCCAGCCCAGTTCCATGGACCAGTCCAGGATGGGAGGGTTTTTTCAATCAGAGCTTTATCTTTTCTGTATTCCGCCTCTTCAAGGATAAACCAGGCGGTTTCGATGGCATGGCCCGGATTGACGCAGCGCCCCTCGGGCCCTTCAGTTATCTCTCCCCCGGGACCGACTGTTTCAAGTAAAGCTTTAAGATCGGGTTTTACAAAAAAGCGGAAAAGTTCCTCAATCTGGCTGTCGATCCGGGCGGTGTACTCTTCCGCGTGTTCCGGATCGGCCTGTCTCAGGATCTGACAGAGGCTGATCAGCATCATGGTCATGGAGTGTCCCCTCATGGGACGGGTTTCCGTATCGATCTTGGCCGGCATTTTGGGGCTGAGTTCATTGATCAGGAGATAGAGTTCCCTGGCATCCTGACGGGCTCTGTCGTCATCCGAGATCTCCGAATAGGCCGCCAGACCTATGGCGGCAAAAACCTCTGAAAACAGATAACGTCTCATAACAAGAGGCTCCCCCTCCCGGGTCACCTCGAAATAGATCCGGCCGTCCGAGGCCCGCCGGAGTTTCTCCCGGATGAAACGTACGCCGTTAGCGGCGATTTTTCTCCACTCCTCCCGCTGTTCCACCTCTTTATAGAGGGTGGAAAAAACCCACACGGCTCTTCCCTGAACCCAGCCGCCTTTGTCCGTGGAAAGGGGTGAGCCCTTCCGGTCCAGGTAGTCCATAAAGCCGCCGTACTCCCAGTCTACGGAGTAATTCTCCCAGAAGGGGACTACATCTTCCGTTAGTTGTTTGTAATAGAAGTTCTTCAATTTTGTTATATCGAGATTATCCATCCTGAATTCTCCATGGTAACGAACGTGTTTTTATATTTTCATCGCCAGTACTTTATCAGCTACTGAATTCCCAAGAAGAAGAAGCTGGTCCGGATCGTAATGGATTCCATCGGATTCGCTTACCTCTATGATTTTGTCTGTATCCAGAAAGGGGACCTTTTTCTGCTCTGCAATATCCCGGTATTTTTCAGAAAAGAGCAGAGACTTTTCATATCCCCCGGCAAATACACTGTCAGGATCTGTTTCTTTTCGTATCCTGGGAGGAATGAGAAGCAGGACTTCCGGTGGACCCCCATCCTGTCCGCAGGCACTTTTCCGGACTAAATCGATAAGAGCTCCGATACCGGCTGCAATCACTTCCATGGATAGGGAAAACCTGAATTTGAGATCATTGGTTCCGACCATAAGAATCACCAGATCAAGGGGTTTATGACTTTCCAGACAGGGGGACAGACAGGTATAACCGTTCCTGTGCTCTTCAACCGGGTCGTCAAATATGGTTGTCCTGCCATTCAGACCTTCCGGGATGACATGGTACCCCGGTCCCAGTCTTCTCTGGAGAACCGTTGTCCAGCGATCTTTGTAATTGTACCTTTCCCCCAGGGGCGGTTTATACCCCCAGGTATTGGAATCTCCGTAACATAAAACTGTTTTTGCGGGAGTATCAGATGGCATCCAGAAAGTCCACGCCTTTTATTTCATGTTTATCCTTCAGAATCCTGAATTCTTCCTTGAGGATATTTTCCTCTTCTTTGCTGAAGTTGGAAAAAGGACTCCGGCAGTACCCGGCATCAACACCCAGCCAGGAGAGGGCGCGTTTCATTATTCCCACATAGTTTTTCTGGGTGGCGTGCATAATGATGATATTGGCTATACGCTGTTTCTCTTCCGCCGTTTTCAGGTCTTTGTTTATCATGGCTCTGTTGATTGCAATAAACAGTTCCGGCATAAGGTTGTAGAACGATCCGATCAGGCCGTCCGCTCCGAACGAAAGTCCGGACATAGCCATTTCATCGCAGCCGGAGTAGACAACAAAGTCCTTTCCCAGTTCTTCTTTCATTCTCATTACCTCAAAATGAGAGGTTGCCGTATACTTTACACCGGCGACTCCTTCTATTGTGGCAAATTTTTTGACCTGCTCAAAGCCGACAAGGCCGGCCAGTGCGATATTGTAAACAATCATGGGAAGGTCTGTAGATTCGGTTATATCCTTGTAATAATGAAAAATTTCATCAGCATTGAACTTCCAGTAGAAGGGGGGAACCGAAGATATGGCATCCACACCGGCGTCAGCAGCCTGTTTTGCCAGATCGATGGATATTTTCGTTCCGATAGCTCCCACATGGGCTATAAGGGGAATGCGGCCCTGAACCTGATCCACAACAACCTCTACGACTTTTTTTCTTTCGTCCGGGGTCATCAGGAAGCCTTCTCCCGTGCTGCCGGTCAGGTAGAGTCCGTCCACGCCTTTATCGAGAAGGTGGTCTACCAGATTCCTCATCCGTTTTTCGTCAAAAATCTCATCAATGTCAAAGGGGGTAATCAGGGCGGGAATAACACCCTTGATGTCTTTTACGTTAAATTTAGCCATTCTAAACCTCTTTACTCTTTTTTATTATTTACAAAATGACAGGCTACGAAGTGTTCTTCATCGTCTGTTCCATGGTTAACCAGTTCCGGTTCTTCGGTTCTGCATTTCTCCTGACAGTAGGGGCAGCGCGGGTGGAAGGAGCACCCCGAGGGCGGATTTACCGGACTGGGGACATCCCCTTCCAGAATGATCCTTTTCGATTTACGGTCCAGGTCAGCTACGGGGATAGCCGATAACAGGGCCTGTGTGTAGGGGTGGAGTTTTCTGCTGTAAAGTTTATCGCTTTCAGAAAGTTCGACAATCTTTCCCAGATACATCACCGCAATCCTGTCGCTGATATACTCAACCACGCTCAGGTCATGGGTGATAAAGACATAGGTCAGATTCCTTTCCTCTTTCAGTTTTTTCAGAAGTTTGAGAACCTGAGCCTGTATGGACACATCCAGAGCGCTTACCGCTTCATCGCAGATAATCAGTTCCGGTTCAATGCTGAGAGCCCGGGCTATTCCGATCCTCTGCCTCTGTCCTCCCGAAAATTCGTGGGGGTAACGATCCATATACTCCCTTCTCAGGTTTACAGCCTCAAGAAGATCTCCGATGATTTTCCGTCTTTCCTGTCTATCCTTAATCCCGTATTTTTTCAGAGGATCTTCAAGGGAGCCGAATATGGTAAAAGCCGGGTTGAGGGAGGAGTGGGGATCCTGGAAGACAATCTGAAGTTTTTTACGGAAGGGGACCATCTCCTGTTCATTGAGCTCTCTCAATTCGGTAACGCCGTTACCGTTATAATAGTTGATCTCTCCCTCGGTAGATCTGACCAGTTTCAGGATGGATTTCCCTAAAGTTGTCTTTCCGCAGCCGCTCTCTCCAACGAGTCCCAGGGTTTCCCCTTTATAGATGTCCAGGTTGATACCGTCTACGGCTTTTACATGCCCGTCCAACTGTTTGAAAACCCCTTTATGAATGGGGAAATAGGTTTTCATGTTTCTCAGGCTGAGGATTACTTCCTTATTTTGAGCCATTTTTCAGTACCTCCCTGTAGTGCCAGCACATGACTTTGTGTGAATCACTGATTTCCGCATCCTCCGGACATTCCCGGCACTTTTCAGTGGCATATTCACAGCGGGGATGGAATTGACAGCCTGCCGGTCTGTCGAAGGGATCCGGCGTAGACCCTTTTATGGGCTCCAGATCCTGATTTTTCCCTTTTCCAAGAACAGGAATGGAGTTGAGCAGCGCTTTTGTGTAGGGATGTGCCGGGGTTCTGAGGACATCTTCCACTGTGCCGCTTTCCACTATATTGCCCATATACATGACGGCCACGTCATCGGCCAGTTCCGTTACAACTCCCATATCGTGGGTGATGAGCATAATGGCTGTTTCATGCTCTTTTTTCAGGGTATCCATCAGTTCGAAAATCTGAGCCTGGATTGTTACATCCAGAGCTGTTGTCGGTTCATCGGCAATCAGTACCTGGGGGTTGCAGGACATGGCCATGGCAATCATGGCCCTCTGCCGCATCCCGCCTGAAAACTGATGGGGATACTCCCTGGCTCTCTGTTCGGGAACAGGGATCCCCATATTGCTCAAAAGATCGATTGTTTTCAGGGCGATCTTCCGTGCCGTAAGCTTTGTATGATACTTCAGGTTTTCTGAAATCTGACTTCCCACGGTGTAAACGGGGTTCAGAGCCGTCATGGGATCCTGAAAAATCATGGCGACTTCTCCGCCACGGATGGATCTCATGGTGGGTCCATTCTGTTCCAGCTGATCGATCCGGAGAGTCCCGTGCTGTTTGCTGTAATAGTTGATTTCACCTTCTTCTATCCGGGACAGCCGGGGAAGGAGTCCCATAATGGATGCAGCGGTTACGCTTTTTCCGCAGCCGCTTTCTCCCACTATACAGAGGGTTTTACCTTTTTGTACCTTGAAGGAGACTCCATTTATGGCTTTATTGCATCTCTGGTTCGTATAGAAGAATGTTTTAAGGTTTTTTACTTCAATAATTGTATCGTTGTTCATATCGATTTCCTATCCCTGCTGCGACGGATCGGTAGAATCCCTCAGCCCGTCCCCGATAAAGTTCACACTGAGTACAAAAAGGGAGATCACAGTACCTACGGGGAGCCACATCCACCAGCTTTCCTGAAGAATCCTCAGCTCCTGTGCGGCGTTGAGGATATTTCCCCAGGTGGCAATATTCAGGGGAACTCCCAGGCCGAGAAAGCTTAAAGCCGCTTCCTGCAGGATAAACATGGCCGTACTCAGGGTAATATTGACCATAATGGGACCCAGGGCATTGGGGAGTATATGCTTGTAGCAGATGGTGAATGTATTCAGTCCGAAAGCCTTGAGAGCCTGAACATACTCTTCCTCTCTCAGGCTGAGCATTCTGGCCCGGGCCATCCTGTACATGGGACCCCAGCCGGTTATGATAAAAATAATCATCAGGTTCATCAGGCTCTGCCCCAGTATGGAAACAAGCAGCAGAACCAGAATTATCTGGGGAAAGGCCATGAATATTTCGGAAATTCTCAAAAATATTCCGTCTGTCAGACCGCCTCTGTATCCGGCATAACAGCCGATTCCCACACCGATCACTGCAGCTCCCAGGGCGCTGCCCAGACCGACGAGGATGGATACTCTTCCTCCAAAAACAATACGGGCGAAAACATCCCGCCCAACCCGGTCCGTACCCAGGATATGATCGGCCGACGGGGCTGTCAGTACGGTCCGAAGGTCTATCATCAGGGGGTCGTACCGGCAGATAAGGGGGGCAAAAACCGATGACAGAACAATCAGTGTAAAAATCACAAGACCTGCCACGGCCAGTTTGTTATTCAGCAGTTTGCGAAGCTGTCGGTTCATATTGCTTTTTTTAATTAATCCGGCTTCTTCCTTTGCCCGTATCTTGTCAAAACTCCTGTCGAGTTTTGTTTTTTTCTTTTTGGTTTTTTCCATTTCAATACCTAACTCAATTTAACCCGGGGGTCCATTACTGCCGTCAGGATGTCTACCAGGAAACTGGCAATCAGAACAGCAAAGACGGAAAACAGGGCAATCATCATAACCAGGGGAAAATTCTGTCCCCTTACGGCCGTAATAAACTCATTACCGATTCCGGGCCACTGGAAGATCTGTTCGATCACTACCGCTCCTCCTATCAGGGTGGGAAGTCTGAACCCAACCAGAACGATGACGGGAGTCAGGGCTACCCTGAATCCGTGGACAAGGTTTACCCGCCATTCGGGAAGCCCCTTGCTCCGGGCTGTTTTTATATACTCCTTATTCATGGAGTCGAGCATGCTGGACCGTGAATAGCGCATGACACCTGCTGTCATGGTCGCTGCCAGAACAAGGGATGGCATAATTACATGGGGGAAACGGTCCCAGTAGGTTACATACTCCGGCATAAGGCGTCCTCCTACAGGGAGCCATTTAAGTTTCAGAGCAAAAATCAGAATTGCCACCAGTCCGAAAAAGAACTGGGGGATGGAGACGCCGAGCATTCCCACTACGGTCAGGGCATTATCGGCAAATGATCCCTTCTTCACGGCGCTGAAAAACCCCAGAATACTTCCTAAAATCGTTGAAAGGATCAGGGCTATTGCCGAAAGTTCCAGTGTGGCAGGGAGACGGTCAAACACGATATCCCTTATGGGAACGCCGCTTGAGAGGCTGTATCCGAAGTTGCCCTGCAGAACGCCTCCAAGCCATTTAAGATACCTGATAACAAATGGATCATTCAGACCAAGAGACTCTCTGAGGGCATCCATTTTTTCCGGAGTCAATTCGGCTGCTGCTTCAGGATCAATCATGTAGGAAACAGCGTCTCCCGGCATCAGTTCCAATCCTGAATAGATCATAAAGCTGATAATGATCAGCATGGGAATCAGAATAAAAAGTCTTCTGATAGTGTAAGACAACATGTATATTACTCCTTTCGGTCTATACATCTTTAAAGGGGGCAGGACTGTTCCTGCCCCATCGTTTTTTAATTGATTCCTGCTACCTCAGGGCTTGGGGAACTTGTTGACATAGAAAAGTCTGGTATAGGGAATATCCACGGGCCGGACAATCATATGGTCCATTGCTTCAAGGGATTTGACATCCGCCACACTTTTGGTAAAACCGTAATCCAGTTTTCCCGCAGAGGCGTTCTTGATAACATTGGCATCATTCTCTCCGCTGGGGTACATGACGATCTCATCAATTTTGGCTACTCCTCCGTAATAGGATTCAAAGGGAACCGCAACGGTATAGTCGTTCATTTCAATTTTTTCCAGTTTGAACGGGCCGCTTCCTACCGGGTGCTGCCAGAAGGGGTTCTGCTGAAACTGCAGAGGATCGGAGCCTTCGAAGTACTTCCGGGGAAGGGGAGGAAACTGGGAGAACGTCAGCATCATGTTGGGATCCAGGGTTTCAAAATTAATGGTGATGTTCTTTCCGTCGATTACGATACCGCTGATACCGTCTGCGCTTCCTTCAATGAAAGCCCGGGCTCCCTTGATTGCCTTGAAGGTCGCAGAGAAAACAGAGTGTATGGCAGGTATTTTCAGGGCATATTCAATGCTCCATTTTACATCGTCAGCCGTAATAACGGACCCGTCATGCCATTTGGCATCATTCAGGGTGAAAGATATGCTCATGCTGTCGCTGGAAATGGAGTAGTCTGAAGCGAGCAGGCCCTTTTTGGCGATTAGAGATTCGTCTGCAGCGATCAGGCTGTCAAAAAGAACCTTGTTGTACATGAAAATACCGGGGTTGAACCAGGGGTGTTCAAAAAACTCGACAGGCGCCGTATTGGTATAGAGTATCTGCTTGCCCTTGGAATCGGGAGTGACAGTCCAGTTCAGGATATTCCAGTCGTATTTATACTGGGCATTTCCGTATCCTCCTCCGTTTCTGTTCAGCCGGTCGCTTTCATAGATAAAAAGCTGCTGATAGTAGAGGGGTATGGTGGGGAGAATCCCGTTCAGGTATTTCTGCAGTTCGTAGAATGCTTTCTGCTGTTCGGAAACATTGGCTGTCGCCTGGGTGGCCGCAACCAGCCGGTCAATTTCCGGATCACCGGGGGTATGGGAGTTTCCCGGTCCGCCGGTTGTGAGTCTGTTATAGTACTCATGCATGGCCAGGGCGGCAATTCCCGCGTAAGCCATATCCCATTTTACGTAGGAAGGACCGGCTACGGGGTCGGAGGGGAGGGTCCATAACTGTTCTCCCAGGTCGCCTTCAAGCTTTCTGAACTGCATGTCAATGCCGACGGCTGCCAGGTAAGCCTGAGACGCTGTCATAATATCAACGGTTGACTGGTCGCCGTAGTAGTAGACAACATCCAGGGTATAGTTTGAATCCCATTTGGCTTCTTTCAGAAGTTTCTTTGCCATATCCGGATCATAGGTGTAGGCGTTCAGCCCCGGTGTTTTCCAGGGGCCGTTGGGAGTCAGGCTGTCGGCAGCAATAGCTTTGCCTTCCAGGAGGGTTTCTGCAATTCTGTCCATATCTATGGCATAGGCAATAGCCTGCCGGACCCTGTAATCGGAAAGAGGATTACTGTTCAATCCCTCAATTTGAGTTTCCGATCCTGTTTCTGCTTCCTGCTGTCCTCCTGCCCACATGGTCATGGACATAGTCAGAAAAAGGCATGAGATCACGAAAAATCCAAGTTTTCTCATTTGATTTCTCCTTGTATTAAATTGTTGTTTTTGGTACGGCAGATTTCAACTGTTACTGCCATCAGTCTATAATTCTATTATTGCATACAAATGTATACTGTCAAGAAAAAACTTGATAAATTTAATTTGTAGGTATACAATGAGTAATAAAATAGTTAAAAGGTCTTGAAAATGGAAAAAGAAAAGGCATCGGTAAAATCCTCATACGAAAAAATGAAAGAACTGATTCTTCATGGAAATATAGAACCGGGGCTGAGGCTGACGGAGGCGTATCTGGCTGAAAAACTGGATATGTCAAGAATCCCCGTAAGGGAAGCGGTTCAGCAGCTGGTGCAGGAAGGTTTTGTCGAGAGAACCGGAAAGAACGGTTATCAGATTAAAGAGTATAATGAACAGGATATTATTGACCTTTATAATTACAGAGAAGCTCTGGACGGGATGCTGAGCCGTTTATACACACAAAGGGTCGATACGTCCCAGCTGTATTACCTTGAGATGAATGTTGAGGCGATGGAAGAGCACTTTAACAATTTCAATCATGAGATTTTTTCCCAGATAGACCTTGAATTCCACAGGATTATCGCCCGGGGTGCCAGAAACCAGTATATGGAGCATCAGCATGAAATCATACTGGAGAAGGTTCTCTATGTGGCGGATAAAATCTATCGGATTGATGAGACCAAACACACGGATCTGCTGAATGAAGAAACATACAGAGAGACACTCCAGCAGCATATAGCCATTTTTCAGGCTATCAAAGAGAAAAACCCCGATAAGGCTGAAGCTGCTGCAAGGGATTCGGTTAACAAAGGTCTGAAGAAAGCTCTGCAGGTCCTTTCGAGAAGGCATTAGACTGCCATAATGTAACCTGATTCTACTCCCGGATGGTTTGAACCATTTTTCTGTAATTTTCCAGAGGCATGGTCGGCGGTATGGAGTGATCCGTATGGCAGATCCACCCTCCGTCGGAAAAGGCTTCCTTCCGGCTGATCAGCTCCTTTTCCAGAACCGCCCAGTTGCCGTCCAGGATATGGGCATCGATATTTCCGTAAAAAGCCAGGCGTCCCCTGTAGCGTTCTTTCATCTCCCGGATATCCATACGGGCGGAAACCTGCAGGGGATTCATAACCCTGACGCCGCACTCTATCAGATCTTCGTATATCAGTTCCGCATTACCGCAGGAGTGCATCCAGAAATCGATGTCATGTTTTTTCAGAAAGCGTCCCAGTTCCTTCACCATATCCTTATAGGTATCCCGCCACATACCGGGAGACATAAGGGGTCCCGTACTGCCGCCCAGGTCATCCACCATCAGGTAGCCGTCGGGGATCATGCCTTCTGCCAGGCATCTTTCCAGAACTTTTACTGTCAGCTCAAAATGGGTTCGGCCCATATCCTTAACCCATTCCGGTTCCAGTGCTATATCCATCAGAAGACTGGCAAAATCCCTGTGCCGCCAGGTTGCTTCCCAGGGGCCGTAATTTTTAAAGAGAATATAGCGTTCGTTGCTCCTCATTACATCATACTTCCGCTTTGCATCGGCCCATGAGGGGTACGCATCAAAATGTTCAAAATAGTTGGCATCGTCAATTCTGGCCGGTTCATCAGGGTTGTCCGAAAGTTCCCACAGCTTTTTGTCCCGTTCCCATGCCTCCCTGTCTGTTGTTTTCACAGACACATAGTGGATAGAACCCGATTTTTTCCAGGGTTTTTCGGCAGTATACCCGTAACGGTCCTCGTATATATAATTCTCTCCTGAACGGGACAGGATCTTCTGTTCGTACCGGGGAGAGCAGTCAAGGTACATTACGGCAATATCCAGGTTAAAATATTCATCAATGGACTGGCTCATTTTATCATCCGGATGGGGCGGATAGAGTGTGATATTTCCGGGAAAACCCTGTTCCCGCCAGCTGGCCGGTGTATCCGTCCAGAAATCTTCATGAAGGGGAATTCTGTCCGGTTTCTGCCAGTTTATGGCCGCTTTAACTCTTTCCCTCGATGTCATTTTTACCTCCGCAAGATATGTTTTGGATATTAGTACTATCTCACGGATTACTGCCGCCTGGTTTGTTATTAATTACCATTATCGCCTTTTTTATGCCATATAGTTCAATATTGTATAATTTCTATTGCCATTATAGTGCTTTCTGTTTAGGCTTTCCAGAAAGCCATATGACCAGTTTCAGCAGTATTGTCAGTAAATACGGAAGTTTTCCCGTCCGACACTCCTCCGGATTGATCCGGTGGCCCCATTGGGATCTATTCCACCTGCATCAGGGGGTGCTTTCAATCGGGTTTGTGAACAGAACCATTGAAGTCACCCGGTCCCAATCCGTGCTTATTCCTCCCGGAACAGCTTTCCGGATAGTCAACACCGGCCCGGTGGCAACCGCTTCTGTTCAATACTTTGTTCCCGTACCCGGATCCGCCTTTTCCTCTTCACTTTCCCGCATCCTTAATCCTTTTCACTATGCAGCTGTAAACAGTCAGATCGAAGCTCATATCAATGAGCTGCTGGAAAACGGTTCCTCCCGTGACAGGCCTGGCAGAAAGGAGGATCTGCTTCTGGAACTGATTATAGAAAAAATCTTGATCTACCGGTCCGGTAAGGAGAAAACTGTTCCCTGGAAAAGCATGATCCGGGTGTTCAGGTCACGGCTTGAGAATCCGCCTTCCATTGAAGAACTGGCCCATTGGGCCGGATATTCTCCCAGCCGGTTCAGGGCGGTCTTTCAGAATGATACGGGTCTGTCTCCTGCTGTGTTTTTTCAAAAAATAAAAATGGAAAGCGCCTCTGCCATGCTTGCGGAGACAACTCTTCCCGTTAAGGATATCGCCGGTAAACACGGGTATAAAGAGGTTTCTCATTTTAACAGGGCTTTTACAAAACACTTCGGGATTCCCCCTGGAAGGTACAGAAGGATGAATTTGTTTCAGGGCTAGGTTCAGACCCAAAAAAAACGGAGAGGAATAAACCTCTCCGTTAATCAAAATCATTATTTATAATTCTCCCTCTCCCTCTGGGAGAGGGGATTAAGGGGTGAGGGTTGAAGAGGGATAATATATCAGCCCGCCATCATCTGCATAATACCGCCGCCGTTTTTCACATTGCTGAATCCGTTCTGCGCCAGAATCCGGACACCGTAGGCGCTCCGGGCCCCTGAGGCGCAGTAGAGGGTAATGTCCCGGTCTTTCGCTCCCAGTTCATCCATCCTGGCTGATAACTCATCCAGAGGAATACATATGGCATCCGGATGGGCTCCCATATTGAACTCTTCTGTTGTTCTGACATCAATTACCAGGGGACCATTGGCTACTATGGATACGGCTTCCTCTTCCATTTCCAGGGATTCATCAGTTGATCCTTCTTCCAGACTCCTGGCTTCGGGGGTTCTCAGAGGAACCTGAATAAACTCAAATCCTACCGCTCTGGCATAGTATTCAAGGCTGGGATACCCGCCGCTGATGTACCGGGCCTCGCTGAATCCGTTCAGTATCAGCTGTCTGACCGTTCGGTGGGCTACTTTGCCGGTTTCATCGTAAATCAGAATGGCCGTATCTCTGGGCACTTCCGCCAGGGCTTCCAGCAGTTTTTCCGGGGCCAGGTTGGCTGCTCCGGCAACGCTTCCCTTCTGATAGGAAAAGTAGTCCCTTATATCCACCAGGGCCAGTTTCCTATCCCGGATGTACTCTTCCACCTCCGCTGCGGTGAGGGCGGGGCTGTAACCGCTCTGTCTGTTCTGCGCCGCAAACCCGGCCATATTGACGGGATCATTGGCTGAACCGAAGGGAGGCGCATAGGCCAGATCCAGTTCTCCCAGATCCTCGATAGTCAGTCCGGCAGCAATGGCTGTGGCCAGTACGTCCAGCCTTTTATCGGCTCCGTCTACTCCGGCGGTCTGGGCCCCCAGGACTTTTCCGGTTTTTTTATCATAAATCAGGTGAATCGCAACCATTTCGCCGCCGGGGTAGTAACCCACATGATTTTCTTTTCTGACAACTACCGCTTCCACATCAAGCCCGGCGTCCCTTGCCTGCTTCATATTAATCCCGGTTGTTCCGGCAACCGCTTCGAAGACGCGGACGATGGATGTCCCCTGGGCTCCCTTGTACTTGATTTTCTCTTCGGGATTCTCTGCCAGGGCATTTGTTGCGGCTATTCTTCCCTGTCTGTTGGCAGGTCCTGCCAGGGGAATCCGGACTTTTTTACCCAGTACACGGTGAACTGTTTCTGCCATATCACCGCCGGCCAGGATATCCTTGTCGGAAGTCTGCAGAAACTCATCCACCAGCAATCCCCCGGATTCTCCCAGTTCCAGTCCGGCCTGTCTGGCCAGGGTCAGGGTGGGGCGTACCCCCACAGAGAGAAGCACCATGTCCGCATCCAGCTCGCTGCCGTCATCCAGTACAACAGATTTTTCCTTTATGGCTGTCACGGAGCGTCCGGTATGAACACCGACACCGTAGGCGGCCAGTTCTTCCTGCAGGATCCCCGCTATTTCGCCCTCCATCAGGGGCATGATATGAGGGGCCAGTTCCACATTATGTACATTCAATCCCCGTTTCTTCAGGGCTTCCACCATTTCCAGGCCGATAAATCCTCCACCGACTACCACAGCGGATTTGGGATTATCATTCCTGATATAGTCATCAATCCGGTCCATATCCTCCAGGGTCCAGAGGGAGAAGACATTGGGGCTGTCTGCGCCTTCCAGACCGGGAATAAAAGGCTTGCCTCCCTGGGAAAGGATCAGTTTGTCGTATTCATAGGTACGGGTTTTACCTGTCTGGCGGTTGATCGCCCTGACTGTTTTAGCGGTCCGATCTATTTCCAGGGCTTCTGTCATAGTATGGACATCCACATCATACTGATCCCTGAAGCTTTCGGGGCTCTGCAGAATCAGTTTGCTCCGGCTCTTGATATCGCCCCCTATATAGTAGGGAAGCCCGCAGTTGGCAAAAGACACATCCGGTCCCGCTTCCAGCATGGTGATTTCTATATCTTTATTCAAACGTCTTGCTCTTGCTGCTGCTGTTGCTCCTGCTGCAACTCCGCCGATGATTAATAATTTATTCATTTAGTCCTCTCTTTATTTGAGTTGTTGTATATAGTAATAATACTATATAGACTATATGTCAATAGTAATATATAAAAATTTAATGATATATTTTTAAAGAATGTTCTTCCCGGTGCATCCGGAGGCTTCCGGCACTGCTCTCCCTAATGGAAAAAGTTTTTTCGATTTTAGTTGATTCTATGTGTAGAAACATTTACAATGTTCAGATATAAAGATAAGTAAACCACCATATAAAGGAAAACGACATGGGATATTTTAAAAGCAATCCGGACGACAAAGGGAACTTCGGCGAATACGGCGGGGCCTTCATTCCTCCTCAGCTGCAGGTGGAAATGGACAAGATTACGGATGCCTACTTTTCCATCAGTAAGTCTCATGACTTTATTACAGAACTGAGATCAATCAGAAAACACTTTCAGGGCAGACCGACTCCTGTTTACTATGCCAAAACCCTGAGTGAAAAATACGGAGGCCGAATCTATCTTAAAAGGGAAGACTTGAATCATACGGGAGCACACAAGCTCAACCACTGTATGGGAGAAGCCCTTCTGGCCAAATACCTGGGAAAGAAAAAACTGATTGCCGAAACCGGTGCGGGGCAGCATGGTGTAGCCCTGGCGACAGCTGCCGCCTACTTCGGTCTGGAATGTGAAATTCATATGGGTGAAGTGGATATCGCCAAGGAGCATCCCAATGTTGTGCGTATGAAAATTCTGGGAGCGGAAGTTGTTCCCGTTTCCCATGGTCTTAAAACCCTGAAAGAGGCTGTGGATTCCGCTTTTGAGGCCTACCTGAAGGATCCTGTCAATACAATTTACTGTATCGGTTCTGTTGTAGGACCCCATCCCTTTCCCATGATGGTTCGGGATTTTCAGAGGGTCGTCGGTGTGGAAGCCAGGGAACAGTACTTTGATATGACCGGGGAACAGCCCGACAATGTGGTTGCCTGTGTGGGCGGCGGTTCCAATGCCATGGGTATCTTCTCTGCCTTTATTGAGGATCAGGACTGTGAAATATACGGCGTAGAACCCTCCGGGAAATCCCTGAATCTGGGAGAACATGCCGCTACCATGACCATGGGGGTGCCCGGTATGATTCACGGATTCAAATGCTACAACCTGCAGGACGAGAATGGCGAACCTGCTCCGGTCTATTCCATCGCCAGCGGTCTTGACTACCCCGGCGTCGGTCCCGAACACTCCATGCTGAAGGATCTGGGACGGGTCAACTATGTGACAGCCAGTGACAGGGACTGCCTGGACTCCTTTTTTGAACTCAGTAGACTGGAGGGGATCATTCCCGCTCTGGAGAGCGCCCATGCGGTGGCCTTTGCCTGTAAACTGGCGCAGGAAAAGCCAAGACAGTCCATTCTTGTGAATCTGAGCGGCAGAGGGGACAAGGATATTGATTTTGTTGTGGAGAATTACGGGAAGGAATACGGGATCGTCTGATCCATAGGATTTTCCATTTTAAAAGGGACTGTTGCAAAAGTAATTTTTGTAACAGTCCCTTTTTTGGTTTATTCAATAAATAAATTATTCCTGAGCTATCTGGTTACGACTTCCGTATCCGGGATACGGAGATGTTTGGAGGAAACACTTAAGCCTCCTGCGATTACCTTCCCTTTATACAGATCTGAAGTATTTGTAATGTATACAGCTTCCCAAGTCGTATCAATAAGTGTCTGTTTGTCTGGATCTTCAAATCCTGAGCCCTGAACCAGAACAACTTCTCCAACAGTCAGTTCACTCTCTGCTGCAGGGTGGGAAGTAAATACTTTGGCCCAGACCTTATCGTTATTGCTGGCAATGATGACCTCTGCTTCCCCTTTGGAAGCATCCGAAGCCGGTTTGATGATTGTCGCTGCTTTATATCGGCCCGTGCTGCCTTCCTGATAGGCCATTACATAACCATCCAGCGGATCGCTGCTGACTTTTTTGGGGGCGGATGACGAGGCAGTCGGAACTTTAACCATCTCTTCCAGCATACTGGCACATCCTGAAAGAAGCAGCATGCCCAGAATAAGTACTATAACCGTTTTTTTCATTGTATTATTCTCCTTGAAATGTAGTAGTTTCTTAAAAAGAAGAATAATGATTCTCTAATACTCTGTAAATTTACAAAAATATACATTATTAACAGAACAATAGAATCAGGAAATTTCCTGCCGGAAACGGCCGGGTGGCACTCCCTCTATTTTTTTAAATACCCTGATAAAGGATATTGTACTGTTAAAACCGGATTCTCTGGCTACCTCCTTGATCTGCCGGCCCTGTTTCAATAATTCATAGGCTTTCTCCATCCGGATATCCGAGATCTTCCGGTTGATGGAGTGCCCGTTCTGCTCCAGATAGAACCGGGAGATATACTGCTGATTCATGTTGAATCTATCGGCAATCATGGTAAGACAAATGGACGGGTTCAGGGCATTCTCTTCGAGGTATAAATTCAGTTTCCTGTTCAGTTCCAGGTTATGGCTGTTTTTCCGGTTTTCAAAGGATGAGCAGGCAGTCGAAAGAGCTGTTTTCAGTATTCTGGTTTTTTCAGACAGGGATTCGTGGCGGCTGTAATCTTCCATGACTGTGAGAATCTCCGTGGATTCTATTTCATCCGGAGGGAAATTATTCATTAAGGGTTTTATGATTGTTGTCAAAAGGGTCGAAAGAAAAAGATCCAGAACCGGCCCGGATAAGCCCGTATCTACAACATTTTCCTGAAGTAGATCCTCTACAATCCTGAATGCCCTTTTTTCATCACCGCTTCTGATAGCAGAAAGGAGATTGTCTTCCTGTGTATAAGGAAAGGAGAAAATGGCAGGATTTGCCTGTTGTTCCTCAAGATCGATCACTCTGTTCTCTGTCTTTTCAGGAATGTAGTACTGGTAGCGCAGGCATTCTCTGAACATCCGCGGCAGTTCTGCTGTATCAGACACTGTTTTTCCCAGAATCAGTGTAACCGGAAAATCCCATCTTTCCTTTAATCGGATCAGCTTGCTTCTGAGGGCCGTTTTATTCTCCTTTGTCGATACGGCAAGGCCGCAGACCGTTCCCGCCTGTCCTGTGACGGCCCTGACAGAACTAAAGGATTTAAGATCTTTATAGATTCTGATTTTCCCTGCAAGATTCGGGTCCCCCGGCCCTGATGTTTCCGTTTCATAAATAAAAGGATAATACTGGCCGTCCTTTACCGCTCCGGGTACCAGCTCCTGCATCTGACGGGCATCTATTTCTGTTTCCCCTCTAAAAAAGGAGCTGAGCATATGTTCCCGAATCTCTTCCCGATACGAGGCCAGTGTCCGATTCATAAGGTGGATGGCTGAACCAAGACGGTCGAATTCATTCTCCTCCCGGGAGGGCTCAATCGAAAGGGCTTTGAGAAGCCTGCCGACAGGCCGGTACTGCTTTCTGGTAAAGTAACGGGTCAGGAGAGTATGCATCAGCAGCATCAGCAGAAGGGTTAGAACCGCAGCTTTCCGTATTCTGTTTATCGGTGAGTAGTAAATCCTGTAGGGAGTGGTTATTTCAATCAGCCAGCCCGTCGATTCGATAATCTGGGATTGAGTAATCCATCTGCCCCGATCCCTGAATGGGCTTTCGGACCGAATCAGGCATTCTCCTGCCGGGGTATAGATAGTCAGACGGCTCGATTCGGATATGGAATCTATATACTCCTGTATCCTTTCCCTATCGAGGTGGAACATCAGTAAATCTCCCGGAAAAGGGTAGCGGACACAGCTGCTGCAGGAATACAGGAGTATGGTATGCGGATGTTGAGACGTGCCTTCCCGGGGCAGGTAGAGAACCGGAGAGGACAAGTCCGTGTTTTCAAGATCCAGAGAGGATGTCAGATGATAGGTTTCTGCCATCAGGGCGGAGTAATCTTCCTGCCGGTTCAACCCTTCGGTTGATATAACTCTCCCGTATCTCTTTTGATAGAATGCCATGGATTTTACCCAGGTACTCATATTGAGATAGTGTTTGAAGTCCGTGACCAGATACCGTATATCGCCCGGAGATTCACTATCTTTCATTAGGCGGTGGTCCCTGGATATGCGGTAACCTATCTCCTCTAACCAATCAATCTCTCTGCTAATCCTGTCCCGGATTGTGTCCATTCGCATGGTATTGTGATGCCGAATCTGGCTCCCGGTAACCATGTCCATATAGGCGTAGAAAGCAAGAATGAACACGAGAAGTCCCGCTAACATAGATATATAGGATTTTTTCCAGTTGATGCGGATTGAATCGGATGATTGAGGGAACAGTTTCACTTTCCGTCTCCATCCTGTCTACTCATTGATGCCTGGTAAATATCAACAGCCTCCGGCAAACCTGCTTTCAGCAATTCGCTTTGAAAACGGTTGAAATCTTCCATGGGTCTTTCTCCTGTAATGAGCTCTATTATATAGCTGTCCGAGAGATTTTCTACTTTGTTCATTATAGCGGCCAGCTTTCTGCTTTCATCCGGCGGGATAGCCACAGGGTTTAACAAATGGTTTTCAGTTGCCGTATTACCCCATATTTCTA
Organism: Oceanispirochaeta sp.; assembly: GCA_963663385.2. GTDB lineage: Bacteria > Spirochaetota > Spirochaetia > DSM-2461 > DSM-2461 > Oceanispirochaeta. Next base: position 439,751 of record CAXXXD010000002.1, read on the forward strand.
CTGCCTTTTTCTGGTAGATATGGGGAATCTGCTGATCGAACCGGGCTTCCTCCTGGACGAAAGGACCGCTGATATACTCAGCCGTACTGTTATGAAGATAATGCCCTTCGGATGAATAGGCATAATCCAGGAATCTGACGGAATCCTTTTTATGGAGCGACTTTTCTGTGAGGTAGGCCGAGGAATGGTATATTACGGGTTCGGCCAGATACCCGAATTCCACCCTTTCCCCCGGGATTAATGAGGGGTAGGGCACAGCCTGAAACTCCGTTTCCGGATTTTTGTCTTTGAGAGAATTTCCATACCGTTCCATGGATGTGACGTAATCGACAAAACAGGCGATTGTTTCTTTTCCTGCTTTTTTTTCATATGTCCGGCGGTTGTTATACGTAAAGTCTGGGTCGATTAATCCTTCAGAATACCATCTTCTGAAGAGCCTGATAAAATCTTCGAGTTCCGGACGGAGAAGGCCGTGATAAACAATCCCGTCGGTCTGAAAGAAACCCCAACTGATACCGAAAGCCCCCAGAAAGGCATTGGTTTCCTTTATCTTTCCTCCGTAAAAAGAAAGGGGTGTATCAATGCGGGGATCTTTTCTGAAATCTATCAGCATGACCTCCCAGTCTTGAAGGGTCTCAGGAGTAGGCAGCCCTGCTATTTCCAGCAGGTCTTTACGAATATAGGGCCCTATATAGCTGCGCATGCGCTTTTTCGGGATATAGGCGGGAAAGCAGAACAGGCTGCCGTCTGTCGTCTGGATATATTCCCTAAGTCCGGTTTCCCTATCAATCAGATTGGTCAGATTGGGCAGCTGCTCCGGGAGGAAAGGATTCAGGGGGGTAATCACACCGTCAGTAAGTGCCTTTTCTATCCCTCCCGGATAGTTTCGTACAAAGTCATGGGAAATTATATCCGGGAGCGAATCGGAAGCCAGCAGCCTGACAAGCCGTTCATTGTGCTGTCCCTCGGGTGGGTGGATAAAACGTATATCCAGATTCAGACGTTCCTCCAGTTCCTGATACAGAGGCAGATCGGACATATTCCGGGCATATTTTCTGCCGCGGTTGCTTGTCCACCAGCTGATGCTGGTTCTTTCTTCTTTTTCAGCCGTACAGGAGAACAGAAAAGAAAGAATGAGGCATAAATGGAAAAAACGGGCCATACTTTTATTGTACCCGAATCCTCTCCCGGAAAGAAGAATATCTTTTATGAAATTCACAACCCGGCCTGATTATTTGATTATGGAAACCCTATGATTTATCCTCTAAATAGGAGCATCAAATCATGGAAGACAAGTTGGACTGTACAGAACAGCTGAGACAGGCAAAAATTGAACTCCAGCTGGAAAAAGAACGTTCCGATCAGCTGGAAAAACTTCTCAACCATGATCCGGATACAGGGCTGAAGCAGAGGCATATCCTGGTGCGCCGGATAAACAGGCTGATAATGGAAAACAGGAGCCGGTTTGCTTTCGGCATTCTGAGGCTCGATAAACATTACCAGAGAATCAGGCATACCAGAGACAGAATGAAAGTTCTGCTCTATATCTCCTCGGAAAGGTTGAAACCCATAACGGGAGAAAATAACCTCTATCAGTCAGACCGTTCCGATGAGTTCCTTTTCATTATCCCCGATTATAAAGACAGGAAAGATGTAGAAAACCAGATAGAAGAGATGATCATTAAAATAAAGGAACCCCATAATCCTCCGGCATCGGATATAAGTTTCGGGTGCAACGTAGGGGTCGCTCTCTTCCCCGACCATGCGAACAATCTGGAGGAACTGGAAGTCAATGCTGAAATTGCTCTTGGGATTTTTAAAGAAAAAAACTGGAAAGGTTCCCTCTACTCCCCTGAGATCGGCAGGCACTATCATGAGAATCAGTCTCTGGAATCCCTGCTCAGAGCATGTATCCTCAACAACTTCGAGGGATTTCATATCGCGTATCAACCTATAGTAAATAGGAATAAACAGCTTATATCCTGCGAAGCACTCCTCCGCTGGGACGCTCCGGAGGTCGGTGTTGTATCACCGGCACGGTTCATCCCGCTGGCTGAAGAGAGCGGTTTAATTATCTATTTGGGAAAATGGGTACTGTACAATGCCCTGAGACAGATGAAGAAATGGCTTGAAGGCAAAATGAAAAACCTGCAGGTTTCGGTTAATCTCTCCACTCTGCAGCTGGAACAGGACGATTTTATAGAAACCGTGTCCAACGCTCTGAAATCCCTTGAACTGCCGGGAGAAGCGGTTCACCTGGAAATTACGGAAAGCGCTGTAATGGCCAATCCTGAATTGGCGAAAAACAGACTGGCTGCTCTGCAGGATCTGGGGATTGAGATAATGCTGGATGACTTTGGTACGGGATATTCCAGTTTAAGCGCCTTAAACCAGTTTCCCATCAATACATTGAAAATCCCCAAGGAATTTGTCGATGTCCTTCCCGAAGATCCCCACGGACTGGAGATGGTTCGGGCGATACTGGGAATTGCCAAGACGTTCGGTTTCACGACTCTGGCAGAGGGGATTGAGCAACAGGAGCAGTTTGACTGTCTGATCGGAGAAGGCTGCCAGCTCATACAGGGGTATATTACAAGTCCTCCCGTAGGAGCCTCGGAGTTTGAAGAGCGCTTTTTAAGTGGTTCGGTATAACCGGATTACAGAATTTTTTTTATCAAACTGAAATATTTAAACGGCGCATACTTGAAAGGCATATCAAGCCATGTGGGAGTCGTTACGATTGCCCGTCTGTTGCTGAAGGCATGAAAGCTATCTTTCCCGTGGTATTTCCCCATGCCGCTGTTTCCCACTCCCCCGAAGGGCAGGTGATGATTGGTTATATGCATAAGCGTATCGTTTATACAGCCCCCGCCGGAGGGAATCTCCTGTAAAAGCTTTTTGGCTTTTTTCCCGGGACCGAAATAGTAGAAGGCCAGAGGTTTTTCATGACTGTTGACGTATTGAACGACATCATCCGTATCTGTAAATGTCATAACGGGCAGAAGGGGGCCGAAAATCTCCTCCTGCATAACAGGAAAATCCGGTTCCACCTCATCAATAATGGTGGGCGCAATAAAGCGTTCATCAGGATCAACCTCGCCGCCTGTGTGAATTCTGCCGTGCTGCATCAGACGCTGCAAACGTTCCATCGCAAGGTTATTCACAATCCGGGGATAGTAGGGACTTTTCCTGATGTTCCGGCCGTGCATTTCTTTAATGGACTCTGCTATCCTGTTCAGCAGTCTGTCTTTGATTGATTCATGAACAAAAAGGTAATCCGGAGCGATACAGGTCTGTCCGGCATTGATTGTCTTGCCCCAGGCGATCCGTTTTGCCGCCACCTTAAGGTCAGCCTCTTTATCTACGATACAGGGGCTCTTACCCCCCAGCTCCAGGATGACGGGAGTCAGATTTTCGGCGGCCGCCTCCATTACAATCTTTCCGACAAAGGGGCTTCCCGTATAGAAAATCAGATCGAAACGTGTATGAAAAAGGTGCTGATTCACATCCCGCCCGCCCTGAAACAGGGTTATGTGACGGGGATTGAAGGCTTCGGTAATCATCGTTTCCATAATTTCTGCGATGTGCGGGGTATAGGGAGACGGCTTGAGAACAGCACAGCAGCCGGCCGAAATTGCTCCGACAAGGGGATTCATTAACAGCTGAAACGGGTAGTTCCAGGGGGCGGCGATCAGTACTACTCCAAGGGGTTCCGGCTGTATATAGCCTTTTGACGGGAGCAGATGCAGAGGAGTCGGGACCTTTTCCGGTTTCATCCACTTTTTCAGGTGTCTGATATGATTATCTATCTCCTGGGTTACTATGCTGATTTCCGTCAGCCAGGCTTCTTCCGCAGATTTGTGAAGATCTTTCCACAGAGCATCCTGAATCTGTTTCTCGTATTTATTGATAAAGGATTTCAGACGCTTCAGGTGTTCCATTCTGAAGAGCCGAGTCCTTGTTTCTCCTGTTCGGAAAAACTCCCGTTGTTCCTGTACCGTTTCCTGTATAAGTGCCTTGCTTATTGTTTCCATTTAAAACCCCAACATTTTTTTTCGGTTGGACAGGACCGTCCCTTCTGCACAGGCTGCCAGTTCCAGAACGCAGGGAGCCGTAAGATTGTATTCAACCCTGGTCCCGCTTCTTTTGTCATTTACCAGTCCGGCTTCTTTCAGCTGAGTCAGGTGTTTGGATGCGGCAGATTTGGGAATCCCCGCTTCCACGGCCAGTTCACAGACACACCAGGGTTTTTCTCTGAGTTTTTCAAGAAAGTAAATCCTCACGGGATGGGCCAGAGCTTTAAACATATGAGCTCTGCGTTCGCAGCGGTTTCTCTGTTCATCTGTCATCATAATATTAATGTTTCACCATAGGGAAACTTTGTCAATCTTTTATTCTGTGTCTTGACTGAGGTTTTAATGTTTCATAATATAGAAACAAAGAAAAATAGAAACAGGAAGGTATATCATATGAATATTCAGATTCTGGGAATGGGTTGTCCCAAATGCAAAACTCTCGAAGCCAATGCCAGGGATGCGGTCAGGGAGATGAACCTTGATGCGGAAGTGGTGAAAGTAGCGGATATGCAGGAGATAATGAAAATGGGAGTTATGATGACACCGGCTCTTGCCATTGATAACGATGTGAAAATAACCGGAAAGCTCCTCTCTAAAGAACAGATTATGGATATTTTAAAGGACGCGGTCTGATATATACCTGCTGTTTTTATGAAATCAGTAATCCGATTATCCGATCTTTCACTTAGAAAGGGATGAGATAAAATTCTCGAGCCCTATCCTGTAGCTTACAGGGTCGGTCTTGACAGACCGGGCGTGGGTTGCTCCCTCTATCAGTACGAGCTGGGTAGGGGCTTTTCCCTTTCTTATATGATACATATGTTCCGACATGGCTGTGGGGACATAATCGTCTTCCCTGCCGTGAACAAGAAGGATGGGGACATCCGTCTGCATGATATCCTGTTCCGGGTTTATATTGCCTGTATGGAACCCGGCTATTCCCCGTGTTATCCTGTCGGATAGGCGAATGATGCCGCCCCGGAGGAAAGGGGGCACATGATTCAGTTTCAGCTGGTGGTTCATGAGAACACTGAAATCGGAATAGGGGCAGTCGGCAATAATAAAACCGATCCTTTTATCCATCGGGGCGTATTGGAGCACTGTCGCGGCTCCCATGGATTCACCGAATAAGCCGATATCCTCTGTTTCGGGAAACTGCTTCAGGGCCCAGTCAACCACCAGTTTCAGATCCTTTTTTTCATTTACTCCGTAAGTGGGATACTTCCCCGGACTCTTTCCGTGGGCCTGATGATCATAGGCAATAATATTCCAGCCGTTTTCCACGAAATAATCAAAGTACTTAACCATGCCGTAACGGGTCCATGTTATCCCGTGGCAGAAAATCACGGTATGGCCAGAGTCCCCCGGCAGGGCAAATCCGTCCAGATACTCTCCGTTAGCCTTGGGTATTACAAAATCCATCTTTTCTGACTGAAGGAATTCTTCGGTGAATTCATTGTACTCCAATCCGTTTTGAATGGTGAATTCAGTCGAATACCGGCGGATTTTCAGGAGCCGCAGGGCAAAATACAAGCCTGTCAGGAGGTACAGGATAATCAGTGATAAAGCAGTCAGCAGTAAAGCGGGCATCATTCTTCAATCTCCTTCCTAACCTGCAGAAATTTATAAACCGAAGTATATCCTTTTCGCTTACAGCGTGTAAATAAAACTTCCATTCAGGTGTTCTGTCCTGATTACAGGCTCTATGAATAAACTGTTTTTCTAACTGTTTAACTGTTTCTACAACTTCCGGTTTATATCTTCTGCTCCGTCCGGGAGATAATGTCATTCTGCGTCTCCAGGGAGAGATTGGTAAAGAAGGCCGAATACCCGGCTACCCGGACCACAAGGTCATGGTACTTTTCCGGATTTTTCTGTGCTGCCAGCAGGGTTTCCCTGTCTACGATATTGAACTGGATATGCCAGCCCTTCAGGTCATCGAAAAAGCTGTGGAGCATCCCCGCCAGTTTATCCCTTTTCTCCCGGGAGACAAGGATGGAAGGGGAGAGTTTCTGGTTGAGCAGAACCCCGCCCAGGATCTTTTCCGTCGGCAGTTTGCTGATGCTCTTCATGACCGCGGTCGGCCCCAGCCTGTCCGATCCGGAAGAGGGAGAGGCTCCTTCCGCCAGGGGCATCCAGGCTTTTCTTCCGTCGGGGGTCGCCGGAACGACAGCCCCGCCCGGGACATTGCCGGAGATACTGGATGTTCCTGCGTAATAACGGCATCCAATGGCGCCGCTGCCCTCCCGGATCGTGGGGTAGTGCTTTATTTCATCAATATAACAGGCGTAGGCCTCTTTTAAAAGTTCATCCGCATAGTCGTCATCATTCCCGTACCTGGGGGCGTAGTTTATGAGGAGCTGCCGGATCTTTTCTCCTCCGGGATCTTCAAAATTGGTCTTCAGAGCATGCATCAGTTCTTCCGCACTGATTCGTCTGTCCTCGAAAATCAGTTTCCTGATGGCAGAGAGGGAGTCGGCCAGGTTGGCAATGCCTACCTGCAGTCCCGACACAAAGTCGTATTTGCATCCTCCCTCATGAACCGTCAGTCCCGTCTCCAGACAGTTATCCGTAAAGGCGGAGCAGAGCAGGTCCGGCGCTTCGTCCCGCAGGACCACGTCGATAGCCGTATCAATGGCAATCCCCGCTTTGGCAAAGTAACGGACCTGTTTCTCCCAGGCTTCCAGAACCTGTCCGAAGCCGGTAAAATCCGTCAGATTGCCAGTCCCTTTGCAGAACTGCCGGCCGCTTACGGGATCAGTCCCGTCATTTATAGCTGCCAGGAAGACTCTCATAAAATTCAGAAAGTGCTTGCCCGTACAGCGATAACCCCACTTACCGGGTACCGCCACTTCGATGCAGCCTATGGCTGAATAGTCCCAGGCATCCTCTTCCTCTACTCCAAGATTATGAAAGGACGGGATAACAATGCTGTCATTGTTAAAGGCCGGCATACCGAATCCCAGCTGGATAACCCTGATGCACTCCTGAAGGAAGTCAGGATCAATGCCGGGATGAAACCGTACGGTCAGGTTCGGCTGGGTAAGCCTGGTTTCCCCGACGGATTTCAGAATCAGATAGCTGAGATCGTTTACCCCGTCCGAACCGTCCCTGAGCTGCCCTCCGATCGTAACGTTCTGATAGAGGGGGCCTCCCGCCGAGAATCGGGTATGAGACCAGGAGCGGATCTTTTTCATACTTATCAGTTTGAGCCATGTATTTTCCAGAATCTCCAGAACAAACTCATCTTCCAGTATTCCAGCATCCACATCTTTTCTGTAGAAAGGGTAGAGGTACTGATCAAGGCGGCCCATGGACTGGGAGTGGCCATTACTCTCTATCTGCAGAACCAGCTGAACAAAATAGGAGAGCTGCAGGGCCTGGTAGAAGGTATCCGGAGGATCCGAGGCTATGAGGGCGCAGTTCCGGGAAATCATTTCCAGCTCCCGTTTCCGGGCGGTTTCCGGTTCGGAAGCCGCCATCTCCCCGGCCAGGCCGGAAAAACGACGGATAAATGTCTGGAACGCTTTGAGGGAAAGGCCGACGGACCGGTAGAAGTTATACTTTTTTATCCCTTCTTCCCTGACCACATCCACGGCTGAAAGTTTATGTTCAGTTTCATTGATAAACCATTGGAGCCCGTGTTTCAGGATCTTGCGGAAGTGGGCGGCTATGTGAGCATCCCCGGAGGTCAGATTCCCTTCGGCCCGTATTATGCCGGCTTCATGGATGGCAAGGAGTTCCTCTGTCATCAGGGCGCGCCCCTTGTCCAGGGTTGTTGTCCCGTCCCAGTATTCGCATATTTCCAGAAGGTCCCTTTTGGTTTTATCATCCGGGAAAAAGGCATCTCCCGGGCGCTGTTCAAACTGGTCAATCTCTTTCCTTATCCATTCGACGGCATACTCAGGGAATATGGGCGCTGCATAAATGGCGGAGGAGTGATTGCCGACAATCAGATCCTCCTTCTCTATCCGGATGGACATCCCTTCCAGAGTATCTTTCAGGGCATACGCTCTTTTCAGTATAACCGGTTTGTCCCGGTGCTTTTTATAGGCATTGGTATAGAAAAACGCCCTCTGGGTACAAATAGTCGGACGTGTTTTTAAAATTCTCTCCCGGTATCCGCTGATTCTTTCTGTCATTTATTAACCTCCGTTTGTGGCAGCCAGGCTCACCTCTTCGGCTGCTCTTATATAGGTTTCTATCTCTTCTGCCGGCATTGCTTCCAGGGGGTGTTCATAGGAGCGTCCCAGGTTCCGGTATTTCCCGGCGCCCAGGGGATGGTAGGGCATAAAATCGATCCCTTTGATGCTTTGGTCCGCATCGGGCAGTTTGTTCAGCTTTTTCAGAATCGATAGTATGGTCCGGTTGTCATGATTAAAATCGTCTATCACGGGGATACGTATCCGGATGGCAGTTCCTGTTCGGATAAGCTGTTTTAGATTGTTCCATATCAGTTCCAGGTCCCCTCCTGTCTGTTCTCTAAATACGACTGGATCAATATGCTTGATATCACAAAGGAATTCATCAATAAGGGGAACCAGGTTCTCAATGTTTTTCCAGGGAACGTGGAGGCAGGTTTCCACAGCAATTGAGACTCCTTCCGCCTTTACGATAGAGGCAATTTCCCGGCAGAGTTCCGGCTGCATCAGCGGCTCTCCTCCCGACAGGGTTACGCCGCCGTTTTTTCCGTAAAATGCCTTGTCCTTCAATGCTTCCCCGGCAATTTCCTCTGCTGTTTTATCCTCTCCGATCAGCTGCAGCGCCCTGGTGGGACAGATATCTTTATACTGCTGCGGCTCAGTCTGTCTTTCCGGATGAAAAACAGCCCGGCTCTCTTCCCGGGACATGGCACCTTCCGGTTCAACAGCTGTGCAGTCACCGCAGCCCATACAGCGGGAGGCGTCAAACATCAGTTCCTGATTGAAACTCTGGCTTTCGGGGTTGCTGCACCAGCTGCAGTGCAGGGGACACCCTTTAAAAAATACAGTAGTCCTGAGTCCCTCCCCGTCGTGCAGGGAGAAACGTTGAATATTGAAAATCATTCAGGCCGTCTCTCCTTGTTATTACTCTATTGAAATTGCGAACGAAAGTCAAATAGCTTTTTAACGAAAATTGTGATTTGGTTAAAATAAGAACTTTCTGGTTTTAATCTCTTTCGTTCGGAGATTTACAGAATTCTTTCTGTAGACTATACTCCTGGGTATGATAGAACGGCATCAGCGAATTCTCCAGTTGATAAACAGTGAAAAAGAAGCATCAGTTACAGAACTCTCCCGGATTCTGGATGTATCGGTTGTAACTATCAGAAGCGATCTCCGTGCTCTGGAAGAACAGAACCTGCTGGTCAGGACGCACGGGGGGGCCAGTCTGCCCTCTACGGACGATATTGCCCGCAGGATGAGCATTAACTATCCGGTCAAGCAGAAGATTGCCGCTGCGGCAGCAGCTGAAGTGGAGGAGGGAGAAACCATTCTTCTTGAAGCCGGGTCCTGCGTGGCCCTGATGGCCCGGGAACTTGTAAAACGGAAAGGGATCAATGTGATTACCAACAATGCCTTTATTGCCAGGCAGCTAAAGGACGCTCCGGGTATTAATGTTATCCTTATGGGCGGCACTTACCAGAAGGAGAGCGAGACCATGGTGGGGGCTATGACCCGTGAATATCTGAAGTTCTATAATTTCAGCAAGGTTTTTATGGGGATGGACGGCTTTACCATGGATCAGGGCGCCATGTGCCGCGACCTGGAGCGGGCGGAAGTCATGAGCGAGTTTGTCAGGCGGGCGGAAAAGGTCTATTTCCTGTCGGATTCCTCCAAACTGGGAAAAAAGGCGGTCCGAACAATCTGTTCCCCCGGGGAGATGGACTGTCTTATTACAGACAACGGCGTTACGGAAGAGTATCGTGAACTATTGGAATCCTGTCATATCCGCCTGATCAGAACCTGAGCCCTATTTCAGACTTTTGGAAATAATATTCTTGAAACGGGTTGTGGAAATATACCGGTCTGCCAAAAGCTTTCCTTTGTATATAAGGTTAAAGGACGCAATTAATCAGGGATTGCCCGGGAACAGGCTGAACCTTCCGGGATTCAATAGAACAGACTTTTCGCTTCCTGCCGGAAGGATCACTTCCAGATCGCCCCACCGGCTGCTGCACTCTGCCAGAATCCTGTTGCTGTCCAGTACATGCTCTTTCCGGATTTCAGCTTCGATGCCGGCTCCCTTTTCAACCGTTTGAACTTCATTTGCCCGAAAAAGAAAGCTGTAGTTTCCATCGGGGCTTTCCACTGCAATCCCGAAGGGTTGTATTATGCCATCCTCAACCCGGACTCTCAGTTTGTTGACTGAAAAGCGGGATGTCAGTTCAAAGGCCGTTACTGATGCCGGGTTATCATACACATCCATGGTTTTTCCGAATTGTATTATCCTTCCCCTGTCAATAATGGCTATATAATCGCTTAAGGCCAGAGCGGTTTCCGGATCATGCAGACTGACAATGGTTGTTTTCCCCATTCCGGATACCAGCTCTTTCAAAAATACCCGCATCTGTATTCTGAGTTTTGTATCCAGCCTGGCCATGGGTTCATCCATAATAAGAATATCAATATTCCTTATATCTGCCTTGCCAATGGCTATAAGCTGTTTGACCCCCTCCGGCAGCGCTCTGACCATACTGTCCAGTTCTCTCTCTTCTATACACAGTTTCCGGGCCATTTCCTCTACGGCCGGATCAATTTTGACTTTTTCTATTTTTCTCTGGAGTTCGAGGGGGAAGCGGATATTCCCCCTTCCGCTCCTGTTGGGCATCAGGGCATAATCTTCAAATACAAAACCGATATTCCTGTCTGCCGAAGCAAGCTGGTCCAGCCGTTCCGTTCCCAGGAATACGGCCCCTGAATCCGGTTTGTTCAGCCCGGCAAGGGCTTTCAGCAGCATCGTTTTTCCCGATCCGGAGGCTCCCAGTATGGTCAGTATTTTACCCCGTGGAATTTCAAAGCTGATATCCTTGAGCTGAAATTCCTCCCTGTGAAAGTTCAGGTTTTTAACCAGAAAGATATTCTCATCGGTGTTTTCTATTGTTTCACAGTTTTTATGGAACTCCTGTTTCTGCTTCTCCACATAGGCAAGCAGGTCCGAGTAGAGGACCCTGATGGCGCTTCCCACCTTAAAGGCTTCGATCTCCTTATCCCGGATCAGGTTGTAAACCATCTGATTGGAGATATTCAGGAATTTGGCGACTTCTTTAATTGTAAGTGTTTGCTCGTTTACCATAACATACTCCTTTACAGTACTCTATATTATAATATTTTATAACATAATATAATAATGTCAAATCTGTTATAGCAGGAGTATATATAAGGAGTTCTTCATCCACTTTCTCCGATCCCCGAGCAAAGTGAGGGGGGAGGTTGAATAGATAGGTGGGGTTGTTTTTACTGCTTCGGTGCAGGTTCCCTGAATTCTCTGTATCGTACGGGACTCTCTTCCCGATGCAGATCCTCCGGCCAGGTGATATCAAAGATACAGGCTTCGTCACCCCTGTGGACACACTCCGTCTGCACAACCCGGCCGTTTCTGATGCCGTACATATCCAGGATCCCCATGTAAACCCCTTCAATGACCGAGCAGGTATAACCGGGAGAGTAGGCTTTGATCTTCAGATGTCCCGGCTCGTACAGCAGGATCTGCCTTTTTTTTACATCCGGACCCTTATGGTAGTCCAGAAAGGTGTCGCATTCCAGTTTGAGCATCTCTCCGGCGGTTTCTACAGAAGGCGGAAGCCCTCCCGCTTTCTGTATGGTCGGATAGATTTTCCGGCCCAGCATCACCAGCGCCCGTATTCCGGAGATGGAGTTTTCAGCATAAATCTTCATAAAACTGTTCCAGATAGCCGTTTCAACCCAGTCATCCGGAGTCAGTTCGTCCCAATGTTTCCCCGTCTTTTTAAACAGCAGGGCATCTGCTTTCTGCTGTATTTCGGGATTCAGATTCATCAGCATCCCTGTGAGATTCACAATATTACCCCTGACTTGAGCCTTGACCGGCTTTATACAGCTAAAGGCCGTTTTCAGGTTATCTCCCGGCTCCTCCTGCTCGACAACCCTGTATTCCACCTGTTCCGTATCGGTCTTTCTGTTTGATTTATCAGTTGTCGTAAAATACTTCAGTTCCGAGATAATACCGCTTACCATCTCTTTATTGGTAATACTTGTAGACATAACATTCTTTACAGCTGTATTTATCTCTTCAACGCTGGAGGTTATTTCCTGTATTCTTATTCTGTTGTCATCGCTGGTGTCTTTCAGCTGCATTATCTCATTCAGTACCAGTCTACTCCCGTGACCGATCTCATTCGCCCCGGCCCGAACGGTTTCCGTAATACGGGTCATACTGCCCAGTGATTCCAGAATCTGTTTACTGCCGCTGCTCTGCTCTATCATGGCAAAACGGATTTCTTCATTGCGCTGGCTGACATTTTCAACCTTATCCTGAATAACGGTGAAGCTTGCCGCTGTCTCTTCAGAGCTTTTAACAATTTCATGAATTAACCCCTGGATGGAATTCAGCATATTGGATACTTCATGGCTCTGCTGGCTGGTGGATTCGGCCAGTTTTCTTATTTCATCCGCTACAACACTGAACCCTTTTCCCGCTTCACCGGCATGGGCTGCCTCAATAGCCGCATTCATGGCAAGGAGATTGGTTTGACTGGCAATACCGCTTATCAGCTGATTGGTTTCCATCAGACGCTTTGATTCGTCGGCAATCTTTAATATCTGACTGTTATTCTGATTCATCTTGTTCATACCGTTTTTACTGGCCTGATTGAGTTCTTCCGAGGATTGATGGACCTTATTCATATTCAATGTAACACTATCGATAGAGCTGACCATCTGTTCAATGGCACTGGAGGATTCTATTACCTGGCTGGCCTGCTCTTCTATAGCTGAGTTGAGGGATTCAATATTGCCGTTAATCCGGGATATGGCGGAAGTCACCTCTTCCACATTACTCCCCTGGGCAGTAAGATGCTGATTCATAGACTTCAGGTTCCCTGTCATCATGTTCAGGGACGCACTTGATTCTTCCGCACTTTCGGATAAGCCATTTCCCACGTCTTCCAGTCTGTATGTTCTGGACTTGATCTCTCTTATAATCCGGGTAAGTTGAGAGCTCATTTTTTTCATGGCAGAATAAGCGCCCTGAGCCGGTTCTCCCGTTTCTTTTATCACAAGGTTTCCATTGCTGATCCGTTCGGACAGAGATACCAGCTCCCGGGGATCGGCGCCAAGCCGTCTGTTAATCAGCAGAAAAATCAGAAAACAGGCCATCCCTGCTGCTGCGGCTGCAATAAATATCTGGAGTGTCAGGACGAGAGTCGTAAAAATCCTGATTTTTCTGTCGATCAGGGAAATCTCTCCGGATATCCTCTGATCCAGTTTCTCAATAAAGGCATTGACTGTCCCCCGGATCTTATAGATCTCCTGATGATAGAAATTGCCGTATAAATGTCTGATCCCGAACTGTACTGAGCTTTCACCTTCCCGGATATCCCCCGGACCATCCTGTATTTCACCGGATTTTATAGACTGCATGACCTGATCTTCCAGTTTGAACAGATGATCGGACATGTCTGAAATCTGCTGCAGAATAGTAAACTCATCTACGGATAAGCCAATTCCCCGCATAATTTCACTCTGGGCTTTCACTTCTCCCCTGTAGAGGTCTTTGTTTACATAATCGGGACGGGCAGTCATTCCGGTACGCCACTTTATTATCTGCCAGTATTCATCCCAGTACTTCTGTTCGGCTGTTGTCGCGTATGTCCGGGCATAACGGGTAAGATCCATCGAAGTCTGGCGTAATTCATTGGCAATGGTGAAAGCGTAATACCTCTCGGTCAGCTTTCCTTCGACCTGCTTTGTCAGAAAAGAATTCCAGACAGTCAGTGTGACAGACCCCAGTACCATAAATGTTATAGAAAATCCCAGGACCTTCACTATCAACTTAAACTTCATACAAAACCCCCGTTAATACCAGATACATTTGATCTGAAACTGTTCTATGATGAGTGTTTGCTGATTGAGGTTTAATGAATTTTAGTTTACCGGAAACGGATGTTCAATATAAAAACTTCTAAAAGGGACCGAAACTGAATCCGACGGCCGCCATAAGGAAAAGCATGGACAGCCCGGCTATCCCGGCCTGCATCTTCCAGGTCCACTTCATCCATTTGGGATAGCTCACTACTGTAAAACTCAATCCTATCAGAAGGAGGGCGTTTGTTGGAAAAATCATATTGCTGAATCCGTCGCCCATATCGAAAGCAAAAACAGCGGTCTGCCTGGTCAGACCGACCAGATCCGCCAGAGGGGCGATGATAGGCATAACAAGGAAGGCTTTGGCGGAGGCGCTGCTGATAAAAAAATTGAGAGCCAGGGTCAGCAGGTAGATATAAAAAGCGGCTATAAATGGATTGGTCCCTTTTATGGTCCGGGAAGCGTAGAAGAGAATGGTATCCATAACATTTCCCCGGGTCATAATATGGGGAACGCTCATGGCCATCAGAATCAGAAGGATTCCCGGAAACATATTAAGGGCCCCCGAACCAAGAACTTTCAGAAGTTCCTTCCAGCTGTATCCGATTATCCGCCCGGCGCCGGCACCCCCGATAAGGAAGAGAAGGGCAACCGCCGGGAAAGCGGCATCCGAGGGGAGGGCAGGGATGAGACCAGACAGGATCATAAAGACAATGGCAACGCCCAGGCAGGACCCGAACCAGAGGGCTGCTTTTACCTTCATGGGATCACTTTCTTTTTGATGGCTCAGCACGGCTTCTGCGCTGAACCGGTCCCTCACTTTCGCATCCGCTTCATAAACAGGTGATGCTTCAGGATTTTTCTCAATTTTCCGGGCATAACCGCTGACAAAGAGGTAGCACATGCTGTAAGTGGCTATAAAAAAGAGAATCCGGAACCAGGCGCCCGAAAAGAGGGGCAGATCGGAAAGCTCCTGAGCTACGGCGATGGTAAAGGGGTTGGTTACCGCTGCGGCAAAACCGAAGCTGAGAGCCAGGAGGCTCATGCCCAGGCCTGTCAGGGAGTCCCATCCCAGAGCCAGGGAAAGGGGGACAATAATGACAATAAGGGGAACCAGTCCCTCATAAACTCCCACAAAGGCCGCCAGGAACATCATGGCAAACATTATCACGCCCAGCAGGCGGTACTTGTTCTTTCTGAAACGGGAGACCGTTCCTGCCAATAGCTCCTGCATAACCCCGCCCTTCTCCAGAACCGAGAAGGAGCCCCCCAGAAAAACCATAAACAGGGAGAGAACCAGTACCATCAGCCAATTGTCTCCCCAGATCACCTCAACGGGAGAGGTGAACCAGCGCCAGACAGGGAAGGATGACTCGGTCAGGTACTCGAAGGATCCGGCCACCACAGCCATCCTGTCCTCAATCATTACCCTTTCATAGGCTCCCGCCGGTATCCAGCGTGTCAGGAATCCGGAGAAGATAATCAGCAGGAAGAGAATCCCGAAGGCCGTAAGAAAGGGTTTTACGCCTATCTTCAGCATGGATTCATTCTCATTCGTCTCTGTTTTAATTTCTGCGGGGCGCTTCAGTGCATTTTCCCGTAGTTGCATATTTATTCCTTTATTGGGTTTACAGCTCTCTGAAAAGGCGGAGGTAAAAGTCCATACCCTTTTTCAGATTCTCAAGTGATACCTTCTCATTCACTCCGTGAATACTGGCAATATCCTTTGGCAGCAGTTCCAGAGGGGTAAAGCGAAGGATCTGGTCGCTCAGGTTCCGGTAGTATTTGGAGTCGGTCGATCCGTTTACCAGAAAGGGAACGGCAACTGTTCCCGGGTGGGTCTTGCTTAGGGTATCTTTTATAAGGCGAAAGCCGCTTCCTTCAGGATCCGTTGCCTTGATGGGGTTGTTGGAGGGCCAGTTTCCGGCGTCTGTAATCTCCAGCCCCGGATCTTTCAGAACTCTGCTGTGTCTGTGTTTCAGGCTCTCTATGGTATCCCCCGGCAAAATCCTGTGATTCACCAGACAGGCTGCCTCTCCGGGCAGGATATTCTCCTGTTCTCCTCCGTCCACAACGGTAACAGCCTGGGTGGTCCTGATGAGGCTGTCGGTGGTGCGGTTCCGGGAAAAGACAAAACGGATAAGGGGGGCTGTAAGCCACAGGTTGGCAAAAAGAATTCCCAGAGGAGGGGAGACAACCGGAACAAAACGTTCCAGCATATTCCGCATTACCGGATCCAGGCGGGAGGGGAAAAGCCTTTTCTCCAGGCGGGTTATACCCCGGGCCAGCTTTCCGATGGCTGTGCCGGATCTGTCTGGCATGGAGGAGTGTCCGCTCTCTCCCGACGCGCTTATTTTAAATGTTACAAAGCCCTTTTCGGCCAGGCCGATCAGGGCGGCCGGGCGTCCCTTTAAAAAGGCCAGCTGATCCCGGGCGATAACACCCCCTTCGTCCAGAATAAAATCAAACTGCAGGCCCCTCTCTCCAAGAATCCGGGCCAGGTTCTGAGCTCCCTCCAGACCGGAAATCTCCTCATCTCCGCCGAAGGCAAACCATATATCCCTTTCGGGCTGCCAGCCCTCTTCCAGAAGCCGCTCTGCCGTTTCCAGCTGGAACGCCAGCTGGGTTTTTATATCAAGTGTGCCACGGCCCCAGAGTTCTCCCTCTTTGATCAGACCGCTGAAAGGATCCTCCCGCCAGGCTTCCCCCCCTTCCTCTTCGGCGGGAACCACGTCGTAATGGGCCAGGAAAAGAACCGGTTTTTTATGGGAATCCTGTCCTTTCCAGTGATAGAGCAGGCCAAAGTGCCCATGGACTTCCCGTTCCATATTTTTATGGACCAGGGGAAACTGGCGGATCAGTTCTTCCTGAAAATCTGTAAAAATACGACTGTCTCTTTTATCCCGGTCTGTCCAGGAAACGGTGGGGATCCGGATCAGGGAGGCGAGTCTGTTAACAAAACGATCCTGTATTTCATTATCAGTCTCGTCCCGTGATTTCCTGTCTGCTGTTTCCTGCGTGGTGTAGCGGCTTTTTATACGGAAATAACGGCTTAAAAGAAAAATGGTAAGAGTTGAAAAGATCAGTAAAGGGATCATTCAGGCAGTCCTCAGCTTGTGTTAAACTTACTTCATTTAGTGTTTTATGAAAGAAGGATAGCCGGGAAGGAGGACCGCCGTCAAGGAAATCCCGGGGCAGCGGATTTTTATTGAAAGCTATTAGCCAAACAATTGAATTATTGTATTCACTGCTCCAGGTATGTTTCCAAAGAGCACACTTCAATTTTTTCATGAATCGGGTATCGTTCTTTTCCGGGGTATATAACTACCAGTTTGGATAGCTCCAGATCCTGAATGGCTGAATGCATGGATTTGGTAGTTTTGGGAGCTTCGGATGTTTTAAACTCAATTCCAATCCTTTCACCCTTCTTCATTATTAACAGATCTATTTCGGCACCGCTGAAGGTAGACCAGAAATAGGGCTCCGTTATGGATGAAGTCCGTAGTATCTGTTCCATGGCAAAGCTCTCCCAGGATGTTCCGTATATGGGATGGCTCAATAATTCATCATAACTCGAGATACCCAGTAAATGGTGCAGAATCCCTGTATCTGTAAAATAGATTTTAGGAGATTTTACCTGTCGTTTCTTCATGTTGGTAAACCATGGCTGCAGAGGTCTAATCATATAAGTGGCACTGAGAATATCAATGTAGGATTGAACTGTTTTATGATTAATACCCATTGATTGTCCCAGTTGGGATCTGTTCAGAATCTGACCATGGCTGTGAGCCAGCATTGTCCAGAATCGTCGTAGAGTTGTTGAGGGAACATTAATTCCCAGCTGAGGAATGTCCTTTTGTAAAAAAGTCCGGATAAAACCTTCTCTCCATGCAAAACTGTCTTCTTCACTTTTAGCCAGATAGGAAAGAGGAAATCCTCCTCTAAGCCAAAGCTTTTCAGATTCTGAATTGCCAGTTTCCTTCAGGTTAAACCCGTGAAGATCAATGAACTCAACACGGCCTGCCAGAGATTCAGAAGCATTTTTTACTAATTCAGGGAATGCACTTCCCAGGATGAGAAAACTTCCGTTATTCCCTTTCTTGTCTGCCAGTACACGCAAAACAGGGAATAGCTCAGGTCTATTCTGGATTTCATCTATGATGATCAGTCCATCCAGTGAATCCAAATATAGTTCCGGATTCTGGATTTTGGCTTGATCAATCGGGGATTCCATATCGAGAAAATGTGATGGTCTTATATTGGAAACCAATCTGGCAAGAGTCGTTTTTCCACACTGTCTCGGGCCTAGAAGTGCTGTTATTTTAACCCTGTCTAATGCTGTTTCAATTTGTTTTAAATACTTAACTCTTTCAACCATACTGTTATTTTATCATTGAAAAATGGGGGATGCAATCCCAATTTTCAATGATAAACGATCTTATGAAGATTATTAGAAGGGGAATATCCTTTTTCTGAATGCTTTGATCAATTTCTTTTTCTATCGATATATAAAGCATTTATGATTTCTCTGGCTTATGATAGATTTTATCAGTATCTTAAGAAGAACCAATCCGGTCATATAAAGACCGGAAGATAGGATTATTTTTATGACAGAAAAACAATTACACAGTTTAAACCACTACCTGCAGGACCTGGAACTTCCGTTTCACTACCCTGTAGTTACCGCCCTTATCCGCGAAGCCCTGGGGGGCAACGGGGATCCGGCGGATATAATATCCAGAAGAATCTACCAGATTGCCGGTGCGGTTCTGCCCGGAGAGGATGATCCCCTGCTGTTTGAACAGCTGATTTTTGATCTGTATAAAGAGGTGAAAGCCGACTTCAACAAAGAGGAAGATGAAATTTTTTCTACCATGCGGGGCAGGCTTCTGGATCTGATTGACAAGTGGATGCAGCTTTCCGACTTTCTTAATGAAAAAGAGCAGCTGGAGCTGTCCGGAAATGAAGAGATTCAGACTGAAATGGAAGAGCTGATGAAGTTTGTTCAATCTCTCCTGGAACGTTTGAATACCCCGGAAAAGGAAACTCCCGAAAGCGCCAAAGAGCTGAGTTTCCTTCTGGATCAGAGTGAAGAAGTATTCAGCCGTTTTATGGAACAGGTTGAAGAGATGCTGAATCCCCAGGTTCATGAGTGTTCCGGGGATTCGGAAGGACAGACTCTTGTTGTCAGAGTGGAAATAAAGGATGCCGGGCATCCTGTCTGGAGAGAAGTTCGGGTTCCCGGGAATATTACGCTGGACCGGTTTCATATCATACTGCAGAAGTGCATGGGCTGGTGGGATCTGTATGATCACAGTTTTGAGCAGGCCGGCTCTTTCTGGGGAACTTCCGCAGGGGAGGATGACAGCATTATCTATCAGGATGAGAGCGAATGCCTGCTGCATTCTCTTTTAAGCGAAGAGGACGATATGCTCCACTACCACTATGATCTCCCCGAAGGGTGGCATCACATTATCCGTGTTAATGAGGTTCTGGAGTGCGAATCCAACCTGTCCCCTGTTTGTCTGGATGGAAAAGGAGCTTGTCCTCCTGAGGACTGCGGCGGCCCGGAGGGGTTTCGTATGCTACTGGATTCTCTTAAACCCGACGCACCGGAAGAGTTGAAAGAGGACTTCTCCTGGGTGGGGGATTTTGATCCCGATGCCTTTGACAGAGATGCGGTGAATAAAGAGCTGGGCGAGCTGATTTGAATAGAACCGATGCAAAATCTTGTTCTTGATTAAAATTATAATTTTGCATCAGATTCTATAATTACTTTCTTACCGTTATTTCAGACGGATCAGTTCTTTTTCTTGGTTCTCATAACATCCATAACAACCGCACCAATAATAATTATACCTTTGATAATCTCCTGAATATAGGCATTGATTCTCAAATAGGTAAAACCGCTCTGGACTACGCCCAGAACAAGAGAACCGATTAGGGTACCGGGAATACTTCCGATACCACCACTTAAACTGGCCCCGCCAATTACCGCGGAAGCGATAGCATCAAGTTCAAAACCTACACCCATCCCGGACTGTCCACTATTCACCCTTCCTGTCAGTACGATTCCAGCTAATCCGGAAAGCAGCCCGGCGTAGGTGTAAATCAGTATTTTATACCTATCTATATTAACACCGGAAACTCTGGCCGCCACTTCATTTCCACCGATAGCATAGACATACTTACCATAGCGGGTCTGTGTTAGAAGGTAGTAGGCTACCCCGGCCATCAGAAGATATATAACGACTGGCATAACTCCTCCCGGTCCATTCCCAATAAAGTTGAATGAATCAGTCAGCATGCTGACAGGTTTTCCGGAAGTGTAGAGCTGGGCCATACCCCGGGCGGATACGAACATTCCCAGAGTAGCAATAAAGGGTGGTATACCGGTTTTTGCAATAAGAACACCGTTTATGAATCCACAGGCTGCTCCAACCATTAAACCGATCAGGATAGGGATAAAAGCGGGAAGTCCCAGAAGATTCTCAAAAACCGGTCTTGAAGCACCATCAGCCTGGGCAAAACTGGCTGTGACAACAGCAACAAGAGCCACAATTGATCCTGATGATAGATCAATTCCTCCTGCAATAATTATCTGTGTCACTCCGATGGCTATGGTTCCAATTACGGCAACCTGCAGAATCATTAGAAAGAGTCTTTGAGGGTTCATAAGGAACGATTTGCCTACGACGAACCATCCTAATACTTCAAATAGTAAGGCAATTCCTATAAGAATAAAAAGTATGCTGTATTTGCTGAAAGAAATTTTTCCTTCCATTTTTAATGACTTTGATTGAGTTTCCATACAAGTATCTCCTTAAATCTTTTCACCTGAAGCAAGGGCCAGAATATTTTCCTGAGTTGATTCATTTCTGTCTAGAATCCCCATGCATTCACCTTCATGCATAACCAGAACCCTGTCGCTCATTCCCAGTACTTCAGGGAGTTCGGAAGAGATCATAATGATTGATTTACCAGTTTTAACAATCTCTCCCATTAATTTATGAATCTCTGATTTTGCACCCACGTCAATTCCTCTGGTTGGTTCATCCAGCAGGAGTATGTCAGGATTTGTCAGGAGCCATCTGGATATGAGAGCTTTTTGCTGGTTACCTCCGCTGAGATTCTCAATCTTCTGGTTGATACCAGGGGTTTTAATTCTAAGTTTTTCTACCTGGTCATAACAGTCTTTTCTTATATTTGACTGGTTCAGTTGAATCCCATGTAAATAAGTGTTGATATTGGCAATAGCAATATTTTCCTTTACGGACAGAGATAGGAACAGCCCGCTGTCTTTTCTGTCTTCAGTCAGAAGAGCCAATCTGTGCTCCAGGGCATCTCTGGGTGATTCTATCTTTGCTTCCAAACCTCTGATGTTTATCTTGCCATCAGTTTTCGGGTAGATTCCAAAGATTGTTTCAATTAGTTCTGTACGACCGGCTCCCATGAGGCCGGCAATACCGAGGATCTCTCCCTCTCTAAGCTCAAAACTTACATCACGGAAATTACCATCTCGTGATAGATTTTCAACTTTTAAGATCACATCTCCGATAGGAACATCTATTTTGGGAAAAACCTGGTTTAAATCTCGGCCGACCATTTTGGTGATTAAAGAGTTTTTATTTATATCTTCGGATTTGTCAGTTGATATATATTCACCGTCTCTTAAAACAGTGATATCATCAGAAATCTTAAAAACCTCATCCATTTTATGTGTAATGTAGATTATTGATATATTTTTTTCTTTTAAGTCATGAATAATGCGGAACAGATGTTCTACTTCTTTTTCTGTAATAGCAGATGTGGGCTCATCCATAATGATCAATTCGGAATTGTAGGAGATTGCTTTGGCAATTTCCACCATCTGCTGACTGGCTACACTTAATTCAGCCATCTTTGTATTAGGATCTAATGAAATCCCCAGATTTTCAAGCAGGATTGATGTATCCTGTTTCATTTTTTTATGGTCTATCCGACCCAGTCTGTTTTTCAGGGGTTCTCTACCCAACCATATATTTTCGGAAATTGTCATTTGGGGTACGGGATTAAGTTCCTGATGAATCATGGAAATACCAAGTTCCAAAGCCTTTTGAGTTGTATCAATCCTGACGGTTTTTCCATTAAAGCGGATCTCTCCCCCATCGGGCTGATACAAACCGATAAGCATTTTCATCATAGTGGATTTTCCAGCTCCATTTTCTCCCATGAGAGCATGAACTGTACCTCTTCTGACTCGTAGATTTATTTTGTTGGCGGCCAGAACTCCTGGAAAATGCTTTATCATGTTATGCATTTCCAGTATATATTCACCCATTCTATATCTCTCCTGTTATTTAAATGAAGAAAGAACCCCGGTTCTTTCAAATAACTAAAACCGGGGACAGTGGTAAACAGTATATGACAGGGAATATCGAGACTGCTCAAATATTCCCAACACATTTATACAGGTCTTATTCTTTCAGACCTAGTATTTTTCTATATTCCATATAGTTATCTTCAGTAACCTGCTCAAAGGGAATCCAGACAGTCTGTTCAATGGTTTCACCTTTCAGGACACGGTAAGCAGTATCAATTGCTCCCCGGCCCTGACCTTCAGCATTCTGAAATACTGTTACAGTTAATTTACCATCTTTCATGAAATCAAGAGCATCTGCAGTTGCATCAATACCACCGACCCATACATCTTTATTTGGATTTTTTCCGGCATTTTCAAGAGCTATGATTGCACCAATAGCCATCTCGTCATTGTTTGCAGCTACAGCATCTATTTCCAGACCAGCCAGCAGCCAGTTGCTCATAAGGTCGAGGGCCTGATCTCTCTGAAAATTGGCTGTTTGTTCATCAATGATATTTATACCAGGGTATTTAGCAAAAACCTCTTTTGCACTGGTTGTTCTACCATGGGTTGCACTGTGTGAGAGTTCTCCCAGCATTATTACAACGTTACCTTCTCCACCTAGTTTTTCTGCCAGTATTTCTGCCTGAAGTTTACCAGAAACCAGTTCGTTTGATACAACAAGATACACTCCCTCTGGTAACTCCTCGTTGGGAACACGGTTTACATAGATAAGGGGGATTCCTGCATTCTCACATCTTTGCGTAATAGAGTAAGTTGAGTCAGTATCAACGGCATTGACGATTATAGCATCATATCCTTGTGCAATAAAATTCTCTACTTGTGCTAACTGTTTCTGTGTGTCGTTATTTGCATCTTCAATAAAAACATCCAGATCATCAATTTCTGCAGCATACTCGTCAATGGCATCCCTAAGATAGGTCAGCCAGTTATCTGCGAATAGTGCCATTGAGACACCCACTTCGTATTTGTCAGCTTCCCCTGCAACTTTTTCCTGCTGGCCATTTGCAAACATTGACGGTGCCATCACCAATAGTAGTGCTGTAACCAATACCAATAGCTTTTTCATAAAAATCCTCCTAATATTTACTCCTTTTCAGCTGAAAAGGTAGTTGTAACTCTCAATGATCCCATCTTTCAGTTCTGAAATCTCCATTTTCTGGATGACTGATGAAAATGGCTCATAGGAAATAACTGCTTTGCATCCATTTTTTAATAGTAAGCTGATTTGTTCACGATTTCCTACAAGGTCCTTCTCATCTATCAGGATTCTGTCTTCATCATCAATTTCTGTTTTCTTCTTTTCTGTATAAACACCAGAAACATGTACCAAACCTGTATGAGTTGGGAAGACTTCTTTTTCATCACTTAAAAAGTGGTGGAAAGTATCATGCACAATCTTATATACAGCTTCTAACGCTGTCGACTTGATTGCTTCCACTGCCTGTTTTTTGTAACGGACGCTGCAAATGGGAAACCCAAGGGGCTCTATAAGTCCCGTAATCCCTTTTGATTTAAGGATTGGTGCATATACTTTCAGAGCGGCTTCAAGATCGTTTCTCTGCTTATCTGTAGATCGTTTATCTTCCGGATCATTGACTGGACACATAATAATCTGTGTACATCCGACACTGAGAGCTTCGTCAATCATTTCTGAAATCTCAACCTTCTTCTCTTCAAATAGTGATGGATCATTAAAGCGCTGAAGGGCATTTATTGTTAAAATTTGTACATTCAGTTCATTGCATTTCTGCTGGATTGTATCTGCAGATTCAGCTCCCTTTATTGTAGGATCGTCCAGATCGTTCCGCAATTCAATTCCGCTACATCCAGTGTCTGCGGCAAGCTGAATGAACTCAGTTACCGGAATCCCGGGTTTTATTATTCTGTTTAGTGATAATTTATTTTTTTTGGGAATCATTTATTTTCCTCCATAATTCAAGGATAGCATAGAAATCTAGTTTGTCAACAATATTATGATACTAAATTAACAAATGATATTATGTATTGTTGTTGTAATACTGACTGTAAAGATCTTTTACAATAATAAAAACAATTTTATTGAACAAATCTATTACTGCTTTTAAGAAATAGCTATTATTGGGGAGGCGGTTAAATAAGTTGGATCAGAAGACTCTCTTATTGGATGTTGAAATAATGGTCTACTCCATAGGCCGCAGCACCCTTTAATGTCGGTATAGATTCACCACTGTTAAAAAGGATTCTGGTCTTTTTTATGGATAGCCTGGGAAAGGCTAACTCTTTGACCAGAGATTTAATTCCCTTTTCAAAGTATTCAGACTGGCAAGAGTAATCTCCTTCGATCAGAATAAGCTCTGGATCAAAAAACATTATAATTTGTGAGATGGATATGGAAAACCAGTAGATTACTTCATCCACTATTTTCCTGGCCAATGGATCCTCACTCTCTGATGCCTTCAGAATTGTTTCTATATCAATATCATCTTCTGTATTGATGAGTATTGAACCCGGAAAATCCATTCTGTAATTTTGAATTTTTTCATTAAGTCTTTTAATACTCAGTTGTTGTTCAAGGCACCCTTTACTGCCACAGGCGCAAATTTCCTTGTCTTCTCTGTTTACTGTAATATGTCCGATTTCTCCGGATAAATAATGTTTACCAGGGTATAACAGGCCATCCAGAAGTATTCCGGATGTAACTCCATGCCATCCTGCATCAATCAGAACAACAGTATCGTAACTACTCGCACACCCAAGTTTATTTTCACCATATGCTTTGTAGCGGATCCAGTTATCCAAGTGTATCGGACAGTCCAGATTTAATGTGTTCTGAAGTGTTTCTTTTAGATTTGAATATATTCCCCAAGAGGGAAAATATGTAGAATGTATACAGATTCCAGTATCAGGATTAACATTCCCGTGTATTGCTACCAGGCAGGCCAGAAAAGATGTCTCGTCAGGAAGCATAGCTTCATGCTTTTTAATAAACCCTTTCATTTTAATAGCGATAGTATCAAAAGGTTCATCAACTTTAAGGGCCGTTTCTTCATTTACGACTTTTTGATATTTTAAATCTGATAATCTAAATTGAATTCTATCATACTTGATATGAAATGCAAGGATTAAATTTTTTCTGGAATTGAAGCGGAAAATAGAAGGCCGTTTTCCTCCTTCTTCGCTTGAATCACCTTTGCCGGCATCTTCGATGATGCCTTTGTCCAGTAATTCTTCATTTATTATCATCACAGTCGTTCTGCTGAGTTTTACTGATTTGGAAATTTCAGAAACTGAAAGAGTTTCATTTTCCCTGTACAGCTCTATTATTAGCTTTGTGTTGCGAGATCTGATATTTTTA
Organism: Oceanispirochaeta sp.; assembly: GCA_963663385.2. GTDB lineage: Bacteria > Spirochaetota > Spirochaetia > DSM-2461 > DSM-2461 > Oceanispirochaeta. The sequence continues at coordinate 465,569 of CAXXXD010000002.1, forward strand.
GGTTTTGTACCTAAGCCGTAATTACTCATAATAACTTTATCATATGTCCAATATCCGATTAGAGTCAATATAAAAGTAAAACAATGTAACAATACAATGTATCGTAATTTAGTAGCATAATAAAGTAACATAATAAAGTTGACAAACCTATTATGAGGGTTTAAAATGCTAATATCCAGAAAATGGAAACCGCGGAGCAGGCAGCTCCATCTCATTGAAAAAAAAGGATTAAGTATGACTTCCCGAGAAAGAGTAATAAAAGCAATCAATCATCAACAGCCGGATAAGGTCCCAGTTGATTTCGGAGCTACTCCCGTTAGTGGAATTTCAGCTTCTGCCATGGCCCGTCTGCGTAATGCCCTTGGATTGGAAAATGTGCCAATTAAAGTCCATGAACCATTTCAGATCTTGGGGCAGGTAGAAAAGGATCTCCTTGATGCCATAAAAGGAGATGTTATCGGTTTATGGTCCAACAATACCTGTTGGGGGTATAAAAATGAAAACTGGAAAAAATGGACACTTCCTGACGGTACGGATGTTATGGTTGGGGATGGCTTTACCATAAAGACCGATGAGAACGGTGATTATGTAATTTACCCCCAGGGAGATGAAACAGTTCCGCCAAGCGGCAAACTGCCAAAAGACGGCTTCTATTTTGACAATATATCCCGACAGGAAGCATATAATGAAGAAAATTTGAACGGCAGGGAAGATTTCAAGCATCAGTGGAGCATCTTTACCGACGAAGAACTGGTGGATTTAGAAAAGCGTTCTTCGGATTATTTTACCAATACAGAATATGGCATAATTGGGGTTTTTGATGAAATGGGCCTTGGGGATGCCGCCAGGTGGCCTGGCCCCGGCCTGAAACAAACCCCGGGAATCCGAAATATCGATGAGTGGCTGATGGCTCATCTTATTCACGCCGACTACGTAAACGATGTTTATGATCTTCAGGTTGAAAAAGCCATTGAGAATCTAGCCCTATATAAAGAAGCTGTAGGTGATAAAATCCAGGCAATTATGGTAAGTGGAACGGATTTTGGAACTCAGCGCTGTGAGTTTATATCTCCGGATATGTTCAGGGAATTCTACAAACCGCGATATAAAAAAGTGAATGACTGGATTCATGAAAATACAAACTGGAAAACCTTCTATCACAGCTGTGGCTCCATTGTGAATGTATTAGATGACTTTGTAGAAATGGGTGTGGATATTCTAAATCCTGTTCAGTGTTCTGCTGTTGGTATGGATCCCCATTTCTTAAAAGATACATACGGTGACAAACTGGTTTTCTGGGGAGGAGGAATTGATACACAAAAAACTCTTCCCTTTGGTAAACCCGATGAAGTCCGGGAAGAAACAATTGAACGTCTCAGTATTTTCTCAAAGGGAGGCGGTTATGTCTTTAATCCCATTCATAATATCCAAGCGCCTACCCCTGTTGAAAATATTATATCCATGTTTGATTCGGTCAAACAATTTAACAAACAGAATTCAATATGAAGGAGAATTAATATGTCTGATACTGTCACAATTGGTATAATTGGAGCAGGGCGAATTGCCCATGTTCACGCCAGAAGTCTGTTTTTTCATATTCCCGAAACGGAAGTGAAAATGATTGCCGACCCTTTTCTGACGCCGGAGGCTGAAGAGTGGGCTACCAAACTGGGAATAAAGGAGTGTAGCAGAAACTATAAGGATATTCTGAATGATCCGGAAATTGATGCCGTTCTGATCTGTTCCTCCACGGATACCCACGCCAGTATTACTAAGGAAGCTGCTAAAGCCGGCAAGCATATTTTTTGTGAAAAACCGATTGATCTGGATGAAAAGGAAATTGTACAAACACTGGATATTGTGAAATCTGCAGGCGTTCAGCTGCAGGTCGGATTTAACAGACGATTCGATCATAATTTTAAAGCACTGAAAGAAGCAGTTGTCAGTAAAAAAATCGGTGATCTGCATATGGTAAAAGTAACATCCAGAGATCCCGGTCCTCCTCCTATTGAGTATGTTAAAGTTTCGGGAGGGTTGTTTATGGATATGACAATCCATGATTTTGATATGATCCGTTATCTTTCGGGCAGCGAAGTTAAGTATGTATTTGCTACTGCTTCTGTCATGGTGGATGATGAAATCGGTAAAGCCGGTGATGTTGATACAGCGGTTATAACTATGGAAATGGAAAATGGTTCTATTTGTGTCATTGATAATTCCCGCAAAGCTGCTTACGGCTATGACCAGAGAGCAGAAGTTTTCGGTTCGAAGGGAGCTGTGTCAACAGGAAATGATAAACCTAATACATCTGTATTCAGTTCGGCAGAGGGAATTACATCGGAAAAGCCGTTTCATTTTTTCCTTGAAAGATATGAGCAGGCTTTTGCAGATGAAATGAAATCTTTTATTGCCTCTCTTTCCAAGGGAGAGCCTGTTTCTGTAAGTGGTATGGACGGTCTTAAACCCGTACTGATAGCTAAGGCGGCCCTTAAATCTCTTGAGACCGGAAGAAAAGAGCCTGTTGTTCTCTAATCCATAAGAGAGAAACGTTGCATAATAACTACTGATTAAGGGCCGGCAGTAAGATTAAATTAGTAATATCCGTATAACGGATTTACATAAATTCCCCGGGATACAGTATGGAAATGAATTATCTCCTCCTGCTAGCAGGCTTTTTTATGCTGTATCCATTTTTTGTAGAGTATTCTATCGATTTTAATAGATATCAGATAATTGGCTAATTAAACAATATATTCCTGATTCCTGTAAAAACCATCTGGGCGGACAGGGCAGACAGGATCAGCCCTGTGAGTCTGCTCAGTATGGTGATCCCTTTTTTCTTCAAAACCTTTTCCAGCCAGGGAGAGATCAGAAGAATCAGTCCTACCAGTAACACGGCGACTGTTACTGCAATAAACCCAGTAAAAAAGTCTCCTGTTGTTTTATAGGAGGACCCCATAACCATAAGAGTTCCTGTGGTAGCGGGGCCAACAATAATGGGTATGGAGAGGGGAACAACGGAAATATCATTATTATCTATCGCTTTGGATTGGGCATCCTTTCCCTGGACCAGGTCTACGGCGCTTAAAAAGAGAATCGCCCCGGCACCGATCTTGAAGGCATCTACGGTAATGCTGAAAAGGGAGAAGATTGTGCTGCCGCCGAATATCATTATCAGACAGATCACTTCTACAGAGACAGTTGTTTTAAGAACAAGAATCATTTTCTCTCTTCTTTCCAGATGGGCTGTCATGGTCAGAAACATAGACAGGACAAAGAAGGGGGTGAAAATAAAAAACAGCTGTATAATCATGGCGAATAAACTGGTTTGCATGGGGGATCTCCAAACTTGGTCTCAGCATCATTTCTAACGTATTTCAAAGGAGATATCAATATGAAAAACTATTGAAGACCCCAATGCGGGAACCTTTCATATCCTATCGGGGAAATATCTGTTCTGCCGGACTATCTACCTTGCATGCACCCGATTCATTACCTAATCTTAATACCATGGAGCCTGTACGGAAAAAATATATTTCTTTTCGCTCTACTATCCTCTTCTATACTCTGGGCTGTTTCATTATTTTTGCCCTTTTGCAGACCGGTTTCGGCTTCTACGATCATTATTCACTTATAAAGCAGGAATCTGAGGAGAGACTGATGAATCAGGTTCAGGCTCAGATTCAGATGCTTAATGCTGACTTTGTAAAAAAAATAATCTCCGGAAATCTTATGGCTGACTATATCCGGGGAACATTTAGCCGTGAACGTTTTGCGGAGGAGGATGATTACCTGTCCTCGTATAAGGAGGAGTTGAAAAACCTGATTTACTCTCTGGCTTTAGAGGATCTGGATGCCTGGTTCTATTTTAATCCTGAACTGGAAAATGCAAGTCATGATATCTGGTATCTGTATAACCCCGGCAGCGGTTTGCATGAAAGAGTCAATGAAGTGGATCTCTCATACTATGATGATTCCGCCGGAAAAGACTGGTTCTTCAGGGCCAGAGATGAAGGACAGCCTATCTGGAGTAACCCTTCTCCCTCCATGCTTGAGGAGTTTAAAGACACTACATGGATTTCCTACTCCTGTCCTGTCTTCCTGGATAATCTGTTTATCGGTGTGGGCGGACACGATTTTGCTTTTGATGATCTGAAGAAAAAACTGGAGGATCTGTCCGTTTTCAGTACAGGTTATACATTTTTAATGAATGATGAGCATGAATTGCTGATTCACCCGGATATCGATTCCTCCATTGATATGGATGAATACAGGGGAGGACAATTCAAATGGCTGAATGAAGAGCTGGATAAAAGGGAGACCGGTCTGATTGAGTATACCTGGATGGACGGTGAGGCAAAGGTCCTGGCTTTTTCTCATCTGTCAAACGGGTGGGTTGCCGGGATGACTGCCCAGCGCGGGATTATTTACCAGCCCCTTTTCGGGCAGCTCCGGGTTATGGTGCTTATGGTGCTGATAGGGGTGCTTGCCTGTTATGCCCTTCTCATCAGTTTGCTGGCAGGGCTTACCAGAGATCTGGAAGGACTGAGTTTTTATGTACAGAAAATCGGAGAGGGACATTATGACGTACCGATTCCGGACTACCTGATCCGAAATAATACGGAGATCGGGATTCTGGCGGAAACACTGGAACAAATGAGGGTGATTCAGCAGACGTCTTTTGAGCGTATCCGTCTGTATAATGAAGAACTTGAGTCACTTGTTGCGGAACGAACCGAAAAACTGGCACAGAACAAGGTGGATCTTGAGCATTCCTACCGGGATCAGAAAGCCCTTCAGGAGAAACTGGTGCAGTCCCGTAAATTCGAAGCCATTAATCGTTTATTGAAGGAACTGGCAGACAGGATGAGTCTGCCATTGGGAAATGCGGGGATGTCTATCTCATTCTTCAGAAAGAAAATGGAGGAAGTTTATGAACAGAGTCCCGGTAGATCCCTTACAGAAACAGAGTTTGATCATATAAGCGATATTATCTCATTGGCATCCGGGGATATTGTAAAATCGGTGAATATTATAAATCAGCTGCAGGATATAACCCGTATTCTGGATGTGAATCCCTCCGCTTCAATCGATCTTTATAAAACGCTGTATGAAATTTCCTCCCAGTTCAAGGGAGAACAGCCTGTCGAACAGGCTCCGGAATTTACAATCGATTGTCCCGGTGAACTCAGATTGACAACAAAGCCGTCTCTTTTTCACGCTCTGCTGCTGAACCTTTTCCGCTATTCTGTTAACTACAGCCTGAACGGAGTAAAAGATCCCCGGATTCGTTTGAAAGCCGGAAGCCGGGGGGGGGTGGTTTTTCTGGAATTCCATGATAATTCAAAACTCTCTTTTTCCGAGCTGGAAGATACAGTTTTCGAGCCTTTCACTTTTACAAATGAACGGGACAACCCGGGCGGGATGGAGATGTTTATTGTGTACAGTCTTATCGAATCGGGATTGGGAGGAGATATCGACTGTTTTGAGGATTCGTCGGGGCGTCCGTATTTTCTGATCTCCTTCAGGGAAAATCCTACTGTTTCCGGGGGGGCGGTATGAACAGGATATTTCCCACAAGAACCCGAATCCTGGCAATTGTATTTTCCTGCTTCATGCTGTTTTCTCTGCTCCTTTCCGGAATCAGTTTATACCGCAGTTACCTGCTGATTAAATCCGAATCGGAGGAGAAGCTGATGAATCTGATGCGGGTTCATGCCAGGACTCTTGATGCGGAAATTGTTCAACGGGAAGTATCCATAAATGTAATTGACCGGTATATCAGACAAACCCTGGATCTGGAGCGGTTTTTACAGGAAGATGAGTATATCCTGGAATATAAAAAAAAGATGGAACCGCTCATTTTCTCCATAGCGCAGCAGAACCGGAATGCCTGGTTCTTTTTTGATCCGGAAATCAGGAAATGGGGAAATGATATCTGGTATGCAGAGGATAGTCAGGGAAACATTCGGCGGATGCCCGAAGAGGATTTGTCAGCTTATAATGATTTGAACGAAGCACTCTGGTTCTGCAGTGCCAGGGATAAACGGGAGTGTCTCTGGACAAATCCCTATCCCTCACTGGCCTTTGAAGATGTATTCTGGGTAACCTATTCCTGTTCTGTTTATATAGAGGGAAAATTCATAGGTGTTGGAGGACATGATTTTTATTTCAACGAGTTGAGGGAAAGCCTGGAGAATATCAGTATATACGGAACCGGTTTTGCCTTCCTTCTCAATGAAGATTTTGAATTTCTGGTTCATCCTGATATGGACAGCGTGATAAACCTGAAGGCATTTGACAGCGAATCGTATGAGTCGACTGTCCGGTTTATAAAAGAGCATGAAACGGGGATTCTGGAATACAGGGATGAAAAGGGAGAAGCAAGAACTATGGCGTTTTCGCATCTCTCCAATAACTGGATTATCGGAACCACAGCCGCTTCCTATATTATCTATCGCCCCCTGTTTATCCAGATTCGTTCCAAAGCCCTGATAATCCTGGGTGGTTTAATCAGTTTTTATCTGCTTCTTCATGGTCTGACTCTCCATATGACAATGAATCTTGAAAACCTTACTCATACCCTGTCCCATATAAAATCCGGAGACTACGCCTCGCCCATTCCTGCGGGACTCACAGACGACAGAACCGAGGTCGGGGTACTAGCCAGAACGGTAGAGAATATGCGTATTCTTCAGAACAGATCCATAAAAGAGATTCGTCGATACAATGCGGAACTGGAAAAGGTCGTGGAACGCAGAACCGATGATCTTGAAAGGAGCAGAGGGGAGCTGGAGCTCTCTCTGGAACTTTTGAAATCAACACAGAAGAAAGTTGTGGAATCAAAGAAATTTGAAGCGACAAACCGTTTTCTGATGGAGATTGCTCACAGATTGAATACCCCTCTGGGGAATGTCAGAATGGCCGTTACTTTTATAGAGAGTGTTCTGAAGGATTGGGGGAGTTTCCGGAAAACGGGAGAGGGGAATCCTGCCGCCTATATTGCCTATTTGAAAGATTCATCCGCAATAGCGTCCTCCGGGATTCTGAATTCCCTCAGTATTATAAGAAATCTGCAGGATATAACCGGGGATTTTGAGAAAAAGGATGCCGAATCTGTCAATCTGTATGAGCTTCTTCAGGATGGCATCAGGGAGTTCTGCTCTCAGTACGATATTACCGATTCCGGGGCTATACAGCTGGAATGCAGGAAGAACCTGGTAATCCATACCTATCCTGTTCGTATAAAAAGGATGTTTCATAACCTTTTATCCTATTCTATGAAATACAGTATGAAAGAGAGTGAAGTTTTTAAAATTAACCTGACCGTCTGTGTGCAGGATGATCTTCTTCTCCTTGAGTTCAGGGATAATTCCCGTCTCTCCTATATGGAACTGAAAGAGAGAATCTTTGAGCCCTACTCGGTTAATTCATTTCAGGATGACGGCGGCGGTATGGAAATGCATATGATCTACAGTCTGGTCAAGATCGGTCTGGATGGTGATATCGAGTGTCTTGAAAGTAATAATCGACCTTATTTTCGGATTTCCCTGCCTGTTCAAATTGTTTAAAACTCATCAATCATATTCTTCAGAGACTCTCTGTCTATTATGGTGATGGAACGGCCTTCCATTGAAATAACTCTGTTTTTCTTTAAATCATGAAAGGCCCGGCACAGGGTTTCCGGAGTTGCACCGAGCATTTTGGAAAGTTCCTGGTGGCTGAAAGGGAGCTCAATGGTATCTGAATCTTCTGTCAGGGAGAGAGAGTAAGTCAGAAAGGAGGCCAGTCTCTGAGGAACTTTCTGCAGGGCCAGGGATTCTACCATTCCCATGGATTCCGCCAGCCGGGCAGACAGGGCGAATACGAGGCTGAGCAGCAGAGACTGCTCTTTATAGGCAATTGCTTCAAGCTTTTTTTTTGAAAGAAGATAAACTCGTGACTTTTCAAGAGCTATGGCATTGGCCGGAAAAAGGTTCTCTGTAAAGAGGGTGCACAAGCCCATCATTTCCCCGGGACTGTAGATATGTTCAATCTGCTCTTTCCCGTTAGGAGAGTATTTGGTCAGTTTCACACTCCCTTTACTCAGGAGGCAGAGGGAATCCATAATATCATTATCTCTGACGACAAACTGGCCTTCTTCGTATTCCTTCTCCCTGATCAGACCGGCAATCAGCTTAAGCTGACTGTCAGAAAGCCCGCTGAACATGGTTGTTTTACTTAAAAATTCTATTCGCTGCATACTGTTCTCTCAAATAACTGGATAAAGTTATGAAATTATCGCTCCCAAATTGATCTATATCAATATATATTTCAGGAATATGCCATAAACTCCTTAATTGAATAATAACTTATCCAATGGGAAAGAGGAGTATTGTGATGATAAAGACAGATGTATTGGTATTGGGCGGTCTTTCGGGGATTACAGCAGCGATCAGCAGCAGACGGCACTATCCGGACAAGAAGGTTGTTCTGGTCAGAAAGGAGGGAACAGTCCTGATTCCCTGCGGGATCCCCTATATCTTCGGAACCGTCGGGGGGCCTGAGAATAATGTTGTTCCCGATGGTCTGCTGGAATCAAATGGAATTGAACTGATTACCGATGAAGCTGTTTCTGTCGATCGGGACGGAAAGGTTGTCACCCTGAAAAACAGTACTCAAATAGAGTACAGCAAGCTTGTTTTTGCAACCGGATCTGTTCCTCTTGTTCCTCCTCTTCCCGGATTGGACAAGGAAAATGTATTTGTCGTTAAAAAGGAATTCGGATATCTGAAGAATGTGCTTGATAGAGTCAATGAAGCTAAAGATATCATTATTATCGGCGGCGGGTTTATCGGTGTAGAGTTTGCTGATGAGTGCCGCAAGGGAAGAGATGTTAATGTAACTGTTGTTGAGATGCTCCCAAAATGTCTTCAGATGGCATTGGACGATGAGTACTGTGAGGAAGCTTCAGAGAAATTGAACGAAGCCGGTGTCAAGATTCTGGCAGAAGAGAGAGTTGTCTCGATTGACGGTGATAAAAAAGTGAACGCTGTAAAACTGGCGAGCGGAAAAGAGATAAAAGCCGATCTGGTGATTCTGGGAATCGGAGCTCTGCCCAATACGGAACTGGCAGAGAAAGCCGGACTGGAACTCGGTTACAGAAATGGGATTCAGGTGGACCGGTATATGCGGAGTGTTTCGGATAACAATATTTTTGCCTGTGGAGACTGTGCCGCCCGTTCTTCCTTTTTCGATGGACGGCCTTCCGGTGTCATGCTGGCATCTGTGGCAACTTCGGAAGCCAGGATCGCCGGTGCCAACCTTTTTTCTCCCACGCATCATAACTGCGGCGTTATCAGCTCTTTTGCCACTGTTATTAACGGACGGGCTTTTGGAGTAGCCGGTATGACCGAAAGAATTACAAAAGCAAATGGTATGGATGTGATTATTACAACAGCCCAGGCGACAGACACTCACCCGGGGGGTATGCCCGATTCGTCTATGCTGAAGGTAAAACTGATCTTCTCAAAGGATACGGGAATCCTTCTGGGGGGATCCGTTTCCGGCGGGAAATCAACAGGAGAGTTGGTCAATGTAATCGGAGCCTGTATTATGCACCGTATGACCGCAAATGATATTGTTAAATTCCAGATGGGTACTCATCCGGCACTGACCTCATCGCCCATAGCTTATCCTGTTGTAAATGCCGCATGTAAAGCTATCATTCCCATTAAGGGAATCAAGTAGAGCCGGAGCTGACTGGTCTATATATGGCCCTCCAGATCAATCCGGTCTGGAGGGCTCCTGGTTAATTTGGTATGTCAAACTTTCTGAGGTGTGTGTATTTTTAATATTGACATTTTTAATTCATGTTATTAGCATATGCCAATAACTAATGAAATATAAAGTGAATTAAATATTGATAGAGGCAGTATAAATGAAAGTAGCTATCGCCAGCGGAAAAGGGGGGACCGGGAAGACAACCCTGTCCACAAACCTGTCATCCTTTATGGCCGAATCGGGTCCTGTTGTATTAGCCGATCTTGATGTGGAGGAACCCAATTCCGGTCTGTTCCTCAAAGGAGAGCTGGTTCATCGGGAAGATAAATTTACCATGGTACCGGAGTGGATTGAGGCTGACTGCACTCACTGCGGTAAGTGTCAGAAGGTCTGTAACTTTAATGCCGTATTAAAAATGGGCGATATGATTATGGTATTTCCCGAGCTCTGCCATGCCTGTTTTGCCTGCTCGGAACTCTGTCCCGCCGCATCTCTTCCTATGAAACCCAGAAAAATGGGTGAGTTGAAATCCTTCCGCATTGGCGATCTGAGCTTTGTAGAAAGCAAACTCCTGATCGGTGTGGAACAGGCTGTTCCCCTTATCAGCCAGACAATCACCTACCTGGATGAAAATTTCCCCCGGGACAGCATACAGCTTATAGATTCTCCTCCCGGTACATCCTGTCCTGTAATCGAAGTGGTCAAGGAGTCGGATCTTGTCATTCTTGTGACCGAGCCAACTCCCTTCGGGCTGCATGATCTGAAGCTTGCAGTCGACACGGTAAGGAAACTGGAAAAGCCGTTTTCCGTTGTAATCAACCGGCACGGGATAGGAGACCGCAGGGTTGAGGAGTACTGCATGAGCGAGAATATTGAAATTGCAGCTATGATTCCCAACGACAGAAAGATAGCCGAAATCTACTCCAGGGGAGATCTGCTGTATCCGGTTATTCCCGCTGTAAAAGAGGCTATACAGAATGTTGCTGCCTACATCAAATCAGCAGAGCGGGGTAGAAAATGAAAGAGATTGTTGTTATTTCCGGTAAAGGCGGAACAGGTAAAACGTCCCTGACAGCTTCATTCTCGGTTCTGGGAGGAGCTGAACTTGTGGTCGCCGACTGTGATGTGGATGCAGCGGATATGCACCTGCTCCTGGAACCTGATTTCGGGTTTTCAGAGGATTTCTTCAGCGGCGAGCTGGCCGAAATCGATTCTGATAAGTGTATCTCCTGCGGAAAGTGCCGGGACATCTGCCGTTTTCATGCAATAGATGTTACAGACGGTGTTTACAGGGTCGATCCGATCAGCTGCGACGGCTGCGGCTACTGTGCCAGAATCTGCCCGGCAGAAGCTATCAGCAATATTGAGCAGAATGTGGGCAAGTGGTATATCTCCGGGATTAAAACGGGCACCTCCATGGTACATGCCCGATTGGGAATCGGTGCGGATAATTCGGGGAAACTGGTTGCCCGGGTTAAAAATGAAGCAAAACAGCTTGCCGAAAAAAAAGCCAGGGATCTTGTCCTTGTGGATGGTTCTCCCGGAATCGGCTGTCCTGTTGTCTCTTCTCTTTCCGGGGCGGACTATGTTGTGCTTGTAACGGAGCCTACCGTTTCGGGGGTTCATGACTTGAAGAGGGTGTATGAACTGGTAAATAAATTCGGTATCAAGGCGGGCTGTATTGTAAACAAGGGCGATCTTAATCCGGTTGTTCTGGCAGATCTGAAATCCTTTCTTTCGGACAATGCCATCGCCCTTCTTGCCGAAATCCCCTACAACGAAAAATTTACCGAGGCCATTACCAATGGAAAAACCATTGTCGAGTGGGATGGTGAACTGAAGGAAATTATCAGTAACAGCTGGGAAAAGATTAAAACAGTAGTCAAGGCAATGTAAGCAAATTTTAACCTGCAAGGAGTAGAAGATTATGAAAATTGTATTTACGGCAAAAGGCACAGATATGAGTGCCTCCATTGATCCCCGTTTCGGAAGAACAGAGTATTTTGTTATTTTTGATGAAGATTCAAAAAGTGTAGAGTCCTACGATAACAGGGCCATTGAAAAAGAAGCCCATGGCGCCGGTCCCAGGACTGCCCAGAAACTGTCCGAGTATAAGGCTGAGGTGCTGATTACCGGTAACGGTCCCGGGGGAAATGCCGCGGCAGTTCTGAAAACACTGGGACTGGAGATCTATGTAGGCGCAGCCAATATGACAGTTCAGGAAGCCTACGATGCTTATAAAGCGGGTGATCTGAAGAAGGCATAAAGGGTAGAACATGGAAAAAATGATTGCCGCTTTTGCCACGGATGACGGAAGAAACTATATTGACCGCCATTTTGGAGATGCCGAGCACTACGATATCTACGAAATTTCTGCCGCCGGATCCAAGTTTTTAAAAAGGATTGATAACACAACTGAGGACGAAAATGACGAAACCGGTCACGGAGACGAAAAGAAGGCGAGAGGAATTGCGGGGATATTAAAGGCTGAAGGCGTTCATATCGCTGTGTCCAGAGTGTTCGGACCCAATCTGAAAAGGATCAGGAAGAAATTCCTGTGTGTTCTGTTCAAATCCGGCTCTATTGAACGGGGGATCGAAACTCTCCGGGACAATTATTCCACCCTTCTTTCCGAATGGGATAAAGGGGAAAAGAGGTCCTTTCTCCGTTATTGATAGATTTCTCTGTTCAGTAAAAAAGAAGGCTCCTGCCCTTTCCAGATAAGGCAGGAGCTTTTCTTTTGCATTCCAGTGAAAAACAGGCGCTTAACCTGCTATTTCATCAGTTTTTCGAGGGCATTCATGGCACAAAGGACAATGGGATAAACTCCCGGACCGCTTGTCAGCAGAGGTTGAGTTCCGTACTGCATGATTGACAGTTCAGAGGCTGTCATGGACTTCTGTATGGCCAGACCAAGTATATTGATCATTTCTCCTGTGGATTTACCGCCTGTTATCTGTGCTCCCAGGAGAGCTCCTGTTCCCCTGGAAAAAATCCCCTTTATCCTGACTTTTGACGCATCGCTGATTTTACCGGGGTGGCGGTCAATTCCTTCGCTGTAAGCTGCAACAATATCAAATCCCTCTTTTTCCGCCTGACTTTCCGTCAGTCCGGCTGCTCCCATCGAAATATCATTGAGGGAGGAGGAGAAAATGGCAATGCTGCCTTTACAGTGCCGGACTATTTTCAAATTGAAAAGATTAAAACCGGCTACACGGGCTTCCGCCGCAGCTGTAGACGCCAGCATCAGACGGGAGGGTTTTCCGGAGAAGAAATCCTTATGTTCCACACAGTCACCTACGGCAAAAATATCCTCCCGGGATGTCCGCATATACTCATCGGTCCAGATACCCCCGGTCGAACCCAGCATCAAACCTGTTTCCCCGGCCAGAGCTGTATTGGGTCTGTATCCTATGGACAGGATAACTCTGTCGGCCGGTATTGACGAACCGTCGGAAAAATCAATCTGACTGACTTTTCCATTTTCACCGCCGATGCGGGAAACCATGGCTGACTTCATAATGGTCACTCCATGGTCGTTCAGCTTATTTTCTATAGAATCGGACATATCCTTGTCGAAAGCTAATGGCAGGATCGAGTCCATTGCTTCAATCAGTGTAACTTTCCCGGAAAATTTCGCCAGTTCATCGCAGACTTCAACCCCGATAAATCCTGCTCCGATTACTATCAGGTTTTCAGCGGACCGGAGATCCTCCCTGATGGATTTTATGTACTCCGTATCTTTTCTGATAGTTACAACTCCATCCAGATCTGCTCCGGGGATGGGGGGAACAAAAGGATTTGAACCTGTCGCAAATATCAGCTTGGAATAGGAGTAGGAGCGCTCTTTTGCCGTTTTCAGTGTTTTTTCATCCGCATTTACGGAGATCACTTCATCATAGGCAAAATCAATGCCCTTCTTCAGCAATCCCTCAACAGGTTTGATATCCGCCTCGACAGAAGGGAGTGACCCCAATGCATAGGGGATCCCGCAGGGGATCAGAGCATCCTGTTCCTTTCTGATAACCAGGACAGATTTGTCCTTGTAAGTCTGTTTTATGGCACTGGCTGCCGATGCTCCCGCAGGATTGCCTCCGATAATAATTACATCATATTTCATTATTGCTCTTCCTTAATGATCAGTTTGATTCCGATCTTTTAATATAGATAAAAAAGTATATATAAAACTATAACTATAAGGACGGCCCGTCAATAGAAATATTGGGAATATTCTCATTATTTTCAGGAAAATGTATCAGAAGGATGAGCAAAAAAAAACCTTCCACCTGGAAACAGGCGGAAGGCGACTAATGGAATTTTATCAGGTTTAGAATACCAGATCCACAACCTCTTTGAAGGTTTCCACAGGATGAAATGTGATTCCATTGCGAATATTCTCGGGAATCTCATCCAGGTCTCTCTCATTCTGTTTGGGAATGATAATATCCTTTATCTTGTTGCGCCGTGCGGCAATTGTCTTCTCTTTCAGACCGCCGATAGGCATAACCTTTCCTGTCAGGGAGAGTTCTCCCGTCATGGCCAGATTTTTTTTGATTGTTTTTTTCCTTGCCAGGGAGAGCAGGGCTGTTGCCATGGTAATACCGGCTGAGGGACCGTCTTTCGGGGTAGCCCCTTCCGGGATATGCAGGTGTATCAGGTTTTTGTCAAAGTACTCCTGTTTAATACCGAATTTTCCGGCGATTGTTTTTACATGGGAGTAAGCGATACTGGCCGATTCCTTCATTACGTCTCCCATCTGTCCGGTAAGCTGTATGCCTCCCTTGCCGGGGGTATTCACAGCTTCGATAATCAGGGTATCTCCCCCCATGCTGGTCCAGGCCAGACCGACAGTCATACCGGGGGCGCTGACTTTCTTTGTTTCATCCTCCCGGAAATAGGGTTTTTTAAGATACTCTTCCAGGTTGTCCTTTGTGATTCGGATAGGAAACTCATCCACACCCCCGACAATTTTCCGGGCAGTTTTGCGGTTTATCTTGTCGATGGCTTTTTCAAAGGTTCTTACACCGGCTTCACGGGCATAGCCGTCCACGATATTCCTCAGGGCCGTTTTGTTAAATACCAGCTGCCCCTTTTTTATTCCGTGTTTCCTCATGGATTTGGGAATCAGGTATTTCCGGGCAATCTCGATCTTTTCATCGGTAATGTAACCGGATAGACGGATGATCTCCATCCGGTCCAGCAGGGGCCGGGGAATGGTATCCAGTGTATTGGCTGTTGCAATAAAAAGGATATGGGAGAGGTCGTAGGGAAGGTCCAGGTAGTGATCCCGGAACGCTATATTCTGTTCCGGGTCCAGTACTTCCAGCAGAGCAGAGGAGGGGTCTCCCTGATAGGACTGTCCCAGCTTGTCTATCTCATCAATCATAAAAACCGGGCCTTTGGTTTTGACAATTTTCAGACCCTGAATAATCTTGCCGGGCATAGCTCCCACATAGGTTCTTCTATGGCCCTTTATTTCGGCTTCATCCCGCATACCTCCTACGGAGAACCGGAAAAACTCCCGGTTAAGGGCACGGGCAATAGATTTTCCGATTGAGGTTTTTCCCACTCCCGGAGGGCCTACCAGGCAGATAATGGAACCTTTGTTGTCCTCTTTCAGTTTTCGTACGGCCAGGTATTCCAGTATCCGTTCCTTTACGTCTTCCAGGCCGTAGTGGTCCTGATTGAGGATTTTCTCTCCCTTGACAATATCCACCACTTCTGGCGCCGGATCATCCCAGGGAAGGTGTACGATGGTGTCCAGGTAGTTTCTGGTTACAATATACTCTGAAGAAGAAGGATCCATCAGGGAGAATTTCTCCAGTTCCCTGTCCACCTGTTCCTTTGTCTCTCCTTCAAAATTGAGTTCCTCAATTATCTCCTTGAATTTGAGGTACTCGCTGGACTTGGAATCCACCGGTTCACCCAGTTCTTTTTTGATAGCCTTGATCTCTTCTCTCAGGAAGTACTCTCTCTGGCTCTTCTCAATCTTTTCATTGATCTGGGTCGCAATTTTTTTCTGAATCCGGAGGAGGTCCTGCTCTTTTTTTATGTAGACAAGAACCTGTTCCATCCGGGTCATCACATCCAGCTGCTCCAGAACTTTCTGCTGCTGGTCCCTGTCTATATTAAGGATGGAGGTGATAAAGTCGGCAATCTTGCCGGGGTTGTCTATATTCACCATATTCAGTCTCATCTCTTCCGAAAAGAGAGGATTGTCTTCGGATATCTGTTTCATCTCGGAGATGAGAGAACGGGTCAGAGCTTTCAGTTCGTCCTTCTGCTCCTCCCCTGCGATATCATCCAGGTATTCAACCGCGGCAATTATGGGCGCCTCGCTGGTAAAGAACTTGCGTATTTTGAACCTTTTCACAGTGGAGATGAAAATATTGACTCCCCCGTCGGGCAGATTTATTTTTTTTACGATTTTCGCGGCTGTCCCTATCTGATAGATATTTTCCGGACCTGTTGCCGATTCATCTTCCTCTTTCAGAAGAACGAGACCTATTACTTTGTCATTTTCCATTGCCTGGTTGACAATTTCGATATCATCATTGGATGTGATCATGATGGGAGTGAAAATACCGGGGAAAATGGGTTTCCCCAGAAGCGGTACGATAAAAAGTTTATCCGGCAATGCCTGTTCCGCTACGATGATTTCTCCGTCTGCCATGTATTACCTCTATGCTCTTATATTCTTGGTATGGATTATCCCAGTCATTTGAATTTATTATTTCCATCCCTTAAAGGCAAGATAATTCGAGCAGTAAGTCTTTTTTGGTTGGATCGGCGGTTTTTTTTAGTATATTAAGATTGTGGGGCGACTGATAAAAGACAAATATATTCCTTTGAAGACAAAACCAATGGGAGACAACCACCGTACTGTTTATATGCTGACTGCCGGACAGGGGCTGATATATGCGGCTGCATTCGGCGTTTCAGGCAAAACGGCACGGCTCCGTCCGCTTATCCAGCCTTTTTCTCTTTGCGACGGGGATTTCTATCTGGATCCAGTAAAAAAGCTCTGGCGCCTGAAAGACGGCACATGTCTTAACAGACATGACTCTTTTCATTCAAGCCTCAGGAAATATTACGCTGCTGTATTCTGGAGTGAACTGATTTTCAAAACCCATGGAGGGGCAGGTTCCGGTGATTTTTTTCAGCTCAGCGCTGATTTCCTGGATGAGCTTGACCGGGCCGGAAACGAAGAGGTTCCCCTTCTTCTGATTTCTGTATTATGGATTTTTCTCGGGCAGGAAGGGATCCGGCCCGATCTGGAACGCTGTGCCCGCTGCGGCAGAAAAGCGCCTGATAAGAGAGCTGTCTGTTACGACCCGGAAGGGCATGTGGTTTGTTCCCGCTGCCGGATAGCCCAGCTGCCGGTTCTTTCTGAAAAAGCTCGCTCCTATCTATCGGGCGCAGCGGATATCATCCCGAACCGGGATGATGTTGATTCCCTCTATACCTATATTCTTTCAATTCTCAAGGTACTTTCCAGCTTCTCCTTTGAAAAGGAAAGTCTGGATATTATTTTTAAATAGTGAAAATGTAATATAAAGCAATCCAATCCACACAGTCTCCACTGTCTGCCACTTGAGAGTCGTGAGTCTTAGTTATATACTTTTTTATCGTACCGGGTTATTTGGCAGGTGGTTGAATTCATGACTGATAAAAAAGTAAAAGCATTGAAAAAAAGTCTTATTGTCTCTTTCATATTCTACTTTATGATTTTTCAGATTGTCGTATTTCTGGGATTGGGAATTCTCCTCAGGAGCTCCACCAACAATATGATATTCAGTATGCAGGAAAAGAATCTGATGGTGATGGCCGACTCCCTGGAAGATACCCTGTCCATGGAGATTCATAATATCAAGGAGCTTGTATTTGCCCATACCATGAACAGGGATTTTCATGAAGGTTTGAAAAAGGGTGACTACTTTAACGTTGACAGTATTCTGAAACGTATCCTTAATCAGAACAATTTCTTTGAAACCGTATTCCTGGCTGATCAGAACGGAACGGTTACCGCATCAACCCGCTTTAATAATTTAAGAGCCGATATTTCGGGATTGGAGTATTTCAAGGCAACCGTAGAAGAGAATCAGGAAAAATATGTTACCCCCAGTGCCATTATCTCGAAAGTAACGGGCAATCCGGTTATTGTTTTTTCATCCCCTGTCCGTGATAACGGTCAGGTTATCGGTATGCTGGGAGTATCTCTGGATCTTGGCCTTTTCGGAGAAGAGACTATTACAGACAAGAAGATAGGCAACACCGGATATGGTTTTGTTCTGGATAATCATAATGCCATTATCATTCACCCGGATCTTGATGTACTGATGGAAAACACCAGTGAACTGGATTTTATCAGGGATGTCAGGTCCCTGGGTGATCAGAAGATTTTTTATCCCTATACCCACAAGGGTGAAGCCAAGCAGGGCGCATTTATTAAGATGGAAGGGCTTGACTGGATGATTATCGCTTCAATACCGGACAGGGAGGTCTCAGCCATCGGACGGAGACTCACGGGGATTCTTGTAATAATTCTGGTTGTCAGTAATATTCTGATGGGGTTCTACCTGTTTGCCCTGGTCAGGATAAAGATCACCCGGAAACTGGTTCCTCTCCAGCAGTTAATGGGGAAGGCCGCACAAGGCGAGCTCGGTGAGAGGGGGACTATAAAGGGAAGTGATGAACTGGCTTCCATTACAGACAGCTATAATACTCTTGCCGAATCCCTTGGAGCCTTCTTCAGGGGGATGAATACAAACCTGGAGGATCTGGAAAACCGGGGGCTTGAACTTTCGGCCAATATGGAAGAGACCGCTGCAGCGGTTCATCAGATAAAGGCTAATATCAACAGTTCCATGGGGCTGTTTCAGAACCAGGAAGCGAGTGTCAACTCTACTGTAACGGCTGTTGAGCAGTTGACCAGAAATATTGAGTCTCAGGATAACAGTATCGATAAGCAGAACGGCAGTATTATCGAGTCCTCATCGGCTGTGGAAGAGATGATAGCCCAGAATCAGGCTATAGGCGCTTCGGTAGAAGAAGCTGAGAACTATATGAAGATCCTTTTGAAATCATCGGAAGAGGGCCGGGGCAATATCCGTCATGTGGCGGATCTGGTCAGTACTATTTCGGAAAAATCCAGCGATCTGGAAACGGCGAACAGTCTTATCAGCGGAATCGCCGCGCGGACAAATCTGCTCGCCATGAATGCTGCCATCGAAGCGGCTCATGCGGGTGATGCAGGGCGGGGGTTTGCAGTTGTTGCCGATGAGATCCGGAAACTGGCGGAACAGGCCACTGCCCAGTCTGCCCAGGTAAAGGCTTCCATTTCAGAGATCAACCAGTATATCAAGGATGTCGTCGAAGGTTCCCAGTCTTCCGGCCAATCCTATGAGATAATCCAAATGAATATCCGGAGAATGGGTGAGCTTACCAGTACAATCCGCTCTTCCATGCATGAACAGTCTGCCGGAGGCAGTATGATTCTGAATTCTCTGACGGATATGCGGGAGCATGCC
Organism: Oceanispirochaeta sp.; assembly: GCA_963663385.2. GTDB lineage: Bacteria > Spirochaetota > Spirochaetia > DSM-2461 > DSM-2461 > Oceanispirochaeta. The sequence continues at coordinate 484,861 of CAXXXD010000002.1, forward strand.
GCGGATGTTCAGAGCGGTTCTCAGGAGATGACTATGGGGAACAGGGTAATCCTGGATGAAGTCAGTACACTCCGTAATATCAACGATCAGTTGAATATGGCTATGAAAGAGATTTCCCACGGGATTGATGAGATAAATCAATCCGTACTGGATGTTTCAGAGCTGACAGGTAAGAACCGGGAAAGTATTCAGCAGGTTAAGAGTGATGCCTCTCTGTACAGATTGTAACTGATGGGAGAAATATTGAAGGCGTCCGGGAAGATGCCTCCTGGTACAGTCTGTAGGTTAATATAAAATACGAAAACTTTTCTAATATGTTATACTTGGAATCAGAACCATGAAAAGACTTTTCCTTGCCCTGCCCCTGTCGGAAGAGGCTGCTCTGAAGCTCTGGACAGCCTGGGAACCCCTTCGCTTTACTTCCCGCCAAACAAGATGGATCGGTCCGGAGCAGTTTCATATTACCCTGGCCTTTCTGGGAGACTGCAACGAAAGTCTTATCTCCTCCCTGGTTCCTATCATGGAGGAGACGGGAGAACACTACTCTCCCATACCTGTCTGTACGGGAGGACCGGGGCAGTTCCCCCCGGGAGATCACCCAAAAGTGCTCTTTGAATCCCTGAGGGACGGGCAGAACAAGACGATTAAGCTGAATAAACACCTGCGGCGGCATCTTGCCACCATGGTAGACCTGGAAAAAAGAAAGTTTCAACCTCATATCACCATGGCCCGGATTAAGGCAAAAAACCTTATCCTTCCTCCTGTTTATGCCCGGACGGATTTTCCCGGAATAAGCGACACTCTGGAGGAGCTGGTCCTTTTTGAATCTCGTCTGACACCTTCCGGAGCAGTTTATACACCTTTGCATATCACTCCCCTCCGGGGAGGATGAAGGAAGGAAGGGGGACGGAGGTTCCCTTTCATAAATCTGAAGCAATAATTATTGTTTTCGAGGCTGATTGATCCACATTTTCTATCAGATACTATGACATTAAAGTACTTCTGATTAAAAATAATTATCAAAGTAACGCTTCTATCTGTTATTCCTCTGTATTTTTCAAGGAATATATAAAAACAGATCTCTTCTCCTATGGTCTTCTGGAACTGCTTAAGTAAAGAGGTGTTCGGGAAAGAAGGATCTCCTTGATTTTAAGAGCTCAGTTACTTAAAAAAAGCAGCTTTAACAGCTCATCCGGAGGATCCACCACTCTTAAGCGGTTTCGTTTCAATTCATATAAGCCGCTGTAAACATAGTCCTTTGAGTTTTTACAGATTCCGGCTTTTACCGGGTTATCCGAAATATACTGAAATGTATTTAATAATTGTACGAAGCTGCTGATAATTACACTCTTAAAACGGTCGTACCAAACATGACCTATAAGGTTGAACATTTTATTAAAGCGGATGGCAAATGTAGCTAAAATCCACTGCATTAATTTTGACAGGCTTGTGCCGGGCCCCGGTTCTACTAGCATGTGTATGTGGTTACTCATTATAGTGTAATGTTTTAATTTGATACTATATTTATCGTGAGCATCTTCTATAACACATAGAAGCAACTCCTTCACTTCATCGGGATTCAATAGAAATTCCCCTCTGTTTGTCTTTGCTGTAACATGGTATCTAGCTCCCTCCTGGAGCGATCTGGGTTTTCTCATACAAGTATTAATTGGAAGAACTTAACTGCTGATTCAATTTCCTGGGATAAAGATCGCCAAATAGAATCCTCCGTCCCCCCCCGGGATAAAATCATACCTCCGTCCCCAGCAGCTATAAGGACTGACCAATCCTTTCCAAAATAGACAGATACTTCCGGTCCGGGTTATAATTATTGTTTAGCACCGAAAGGAGGCCGGCTTATGAGAGCAGCAGATATAATAATGAAAAAGAGGGACGGAGGTGAACTTACCGAGGCAGAGATCCAGTTCCTGATTTCCGGGTATGTAAAGGGGGAGATCCCCGACTACCAGGTTTCCGCCTGGCTGATGGCTGTGTTTTTTCAGGGGATGACCCCGTCTGAAACCGGAGTCCTGACCCGTCTGATGATGGAATCCGGAGCCGTTCTGGATTTGAGCTCTCTTTCAGGTCCTCTTGTAGACAAACACTCCACAGGCGGAGTCGGGGATAAAACCTCTCTTATCCTGGCCCCTGTCGCGGCTGCCTGCGGTCTTCAGGTTCCCATGATGAGCGGACGGGCTCTGGGGCATACGGGGGGGACCCTGGATAAGCTGGAATCTGTTAAAGGATACAATATCAACCTCAATCAGGATGATATTATCCGGGTTATCGATCAATCGGGGTATGTTGTCATGGGGCAGACAGCCGAGATCGTTCCGGCCGACCGCAAGATGTATGCTCTGAGGGATGTCACATCCACAGTCGAATCCATTCCTCTTATTACAGCCAGTATCCTCAGTAAAAAACTGGCCGAAGGGGCGGAAGGACTTGTCTTTGATGTGAAGTCCGGCGCGGGCGCCTTTATGAAAACCGAAGATCAGGCCGGGGCTCTGGCTGAATCCCTGGTTAATACGGGGAGGGCTATGGGGCGGAAGATCAATGCGGTTATCACCTCCATGGAGGAACCTCTTGGCCGGATGGTAGGGAACTTTCTGGAAGTGGAGGAGTCCTGGGACTGCCTGAACGGACGGGGACCGGAGGACCTGATGGAAGTTACCCTGGCTTTGGCATCCCGGATGCTGGTAGTGGGCGGTGTTTGCTCAAATTCGGAAGAAGCCCTTTTCCTTTGCCGGGAAAAAATCGATAATGGGGAAGCAGCCGATCGCTTTTTGGCCAATATGGAAGCCCAGGGAGGAGACTCTGAGTGGTTTCTGGCGCAGACAGGATCCTGGAGAGCCCCCGAATCGGTTAAGCTGAAGGCATGGGATGATGGATTTGTTGGAAGTATTGATGCCTATGCCACCGGAATGTGCGCTGTTGGTCTTGGTGTAGGCAGGAATAAGGCGGATGATCCGGTCCAGCCTCATACGGGTATCCGGTTTGTGAAAAAAACGGGTGATCCTGTGAAAAAAAATGAAGCCCTGTGCGAAATTTTTGCTGTAGATAAGGTACAGGCTCGGGAAGCTGTAGAAAAAATGCGCGCCGCTTTTGTTATCGGTGCGGATCAGCCCGGAAGATCTTCATTGATCCTCCGGGAAATAACTTAGTATGAAATGGAATAAAAAATATATAGATCCCGTTCTGGTGAGAGCCCGGGCTGAGAAGATGCATATTGATCTTCTTCAGACCGCGATTCTTATGAGGCGGGATATTGCGGAAGAGGATTTTCTCTATTTTCTGGAGGATGATTTGCGTTATCTGCATAATCCTTTTCTCTTCCGGCACATGACCGATGCGGTGGACCGGGTTCATACCGCAGTGGAAGAAGAGGAGAAAATCCTTATTTGCGGAGACCGGGATGTGGATGGTATCACCTCTACGGTTCTGCTCTATGAAGCCCTGAAACGGGAAGGGGCGGATGTCAGCTGGCGTGTCCCTGTGGGAGATGAAGCCTATGGTCTGAATCCCGAGGTTATCCGGGAGTTCGCGTCCGGAGACGGAACACTGATCTTCTGCGTGGACTGCGGGATATCGGATTTTGCGGAAATTGAGCTGGCCGGTTCTCTGGGAATCGATGTGATAGTTCTGGATCATCACAATCCGAGGGAAGGGGACCTGCCAGACGCGTTTGCCATTATCAACCCCAAAGTAAAAGAAGATGCCTATCCCTTTGACGGACTGGCCGGCTGCGGTGTCGTATCCAAGATGATCTGGGCTCTCTGCTTTGGACGGACTGAGCTTTATAATCAGAACTACTGTTTTTTCTATGTAGACAGCGAGAGTAAACAACTTGAAATCTACAAGTATGTGAATCTGCTGGAAACTGAAAGGAGAATCTATCCGCTGGAAAAACCGGTCACTCTGGATGAACTGTCAGATTTCCTGAGGGGATGGCTCCTGTTCAGCTACGGCATGAAGGAGCAGAAGGAGTGGTTTCAGAAAATTTTCGGATCTGCTGCCGATATTCAGATCAACGATCTGGCCGAAGAACTCTGCCGGGATTTTCCCACTCTCCGGGGGCGGGCATTCCGGGAACTTCGGGATAACAGCCGATATGCCCGCTATTCCGCCGGTCCTGTGGATAACGGAACTGCGTTTCTCTACCTCTTCTCCGGCTTGATGCTGAAGCGCTACAGTGGTGAATTCAATCAGTTCTCCGGCTCCCTTGATCTGGTTGCCCTGGGAACTCTGGCTGATCTGATGCCCCTGCAGAACGAGAACCGTATCCTTATAAGAAAAGGACTCCCCGGTTTGATGAGAGCCGGCCGGCCGGGGATGCGGGAACTGTTTATCAGGCAGCGTATTCTGGGAAGGCCTCTGGAAACTTCCGATGTCTCCTGGCTAATCTCCCCCTGGATAAATTCTTCCGGCAGAATGGGAAAGGCTGATCTGGCTGTTGAACTTTTTACTACGGAAGACCCGGCCCGCAGAGAAGTTCTGGCTGATGAGATGCATAGCATAAATCAGGAACGCAAAAAGCTGGGGGATTCTCTCTGGGAACAGGCTGCTTCGGAAGCCCGCAGTGAGATGGAAAAATATCATAATAAGCTGATCCTGATCAGTCATCTGCCTGTTCCAAGGGGATTGACAGGTATTGTGGCATCCCGTATGGTCAGCAGCTTTAAAGTTCCCGCTATAATTCTGTCCCATCAGGAAGACGGATCCCTTTCCGGTTCTGTCCGCACCCCGGATGACTGTCCTGTAAAGACCATCCTTGAAGGGATGACCGATCTTTTTACAGATTTCGGAGGGCATGACTGTGCCGCCGGATTCAGTATGGACGGCGGGAATGAAGACGTCTTTTTCAGGCGTCTGTCAGCTTTTACCAAAGGGTGGGTACCGGAAGAGAAGGTGGAACCTGTTCCCGAAGTGGATGCGGAAATCCCTTCAGATTACCTCTCTCCCGAATTGTGGAAGATGGTTACAGATCTGGAGCCTTATGGAGACAGTTTCCGACCCATATTGTTTTACAGCAGGAATGTTCTTATTGAAAAGACAGACCTGATAGGGAAAGAGCCCCAGAACCATCTGAAATTCCTTCTGAATACGGGAGAATATAAATGCCCGGCCCTTTTCTGGAACGGAGCTGAGCGTTTTCAGGACTTTATGCACCCGGACAACCGGGTAAATTTGCTGTATCATGTAAGAAAGAACTATTATATGAATAAAGAGACCCTGCAAATGGTTATTGTTGATATGGAGCCTGCTGAATGAAAAAAACTCTTGTAAACCTTTTCCTGATTTTCCTGCTGAGCCTTTCCTCTTTGTGGAGCCTGGATGTTTATTCAGGCAGCCAGGTTTATCTGGGCGATGTGTTAACCGGGCTTGTTACGGATTGCGGCTGGGAAGATAATATACGATTTATCCTCAAAGATCCGGACGGTAAAGTCCGTTCCCTTGTCGCGGGGATCCCTTTTCGTGATGAAGACCTGTCCGGAAACAATTCCATCGGATTAATCGGCATAGACTCCGGTCTTCCTGTGGGGACCTATACCCTGAGGACAGAGATCGACCGGAGATCCGGTTCTCTGGAATTTGAGAAGCCTGTCCTGGTCAGAAGCCGCACCTTTAAAAAGGAAGATATCAGTCTGAATCAGGCTATGAGCGATCTCAGGAGCAGTGAGGACCCGGTTAAACTGGAGCAGTCCCGCCGGCTCTGGGCTATACTGGTCACCGTAGGAGAGGGATCGGCTTCTCCCTGTGAAAGCATGATTTCTCCGGTGGATTCCTACACTATGACATCCTGGTTCGGTGACAGGCGCAATTTTCTCTATACAGACGGGGGGACCGCCGGATCAGTACATACAGGTGTGGATATGGCTGCCGATACGGGAACTCCCATTGTTACGCCTCTGGGAGGGAAGGTCGTTCTGGCGGAAGACCGGGTTTTAACGGGTTTCAGTATTGTGCTGGAGCACTTCCCCGGAGTGTATTCTCTCTATTACCATTTGGATACCCTGGATGTTCAAGCAGGGGATATTCTGGTTCCGGGAGATTCCCTGGGGACCCTGGGCGCCACCGGGCTTGTTACAGGACCCCATCTGCACTGGGAACTCCGGGTAAATACAATTCCTGTTGATCCCATGAAATATTTGGACAAAGGTCTTATTGACAAAGATGAAATTATGGCTATGATAGATGCTACTATACAAGAAGGGAGGTGATTTCGTATCGCCAACATTAAGATTAATGACGACGAACCGCTTGAAAAAGCGATCAAGCGTTTCAAGCGTATGGTGGAAAAGGAAGGTATTATCCGGGAATGGAAAAAACGGGAATACTATGAAAAGCCTTCCACTATCAAGAACCGCAAGAAGAAAGCTATGGTTCGGAAACAGGCTAAAAAGCTGAGAAAGATGCAGGGCGGCTCCGGTCGTTAAGCATGAGAAGGAGGTCCTGCGGGACCTCTTTTCTATTTATAAGCCCTTCCTCTGCCTCTCCATTTGCTTATGACAGATAACCCTTGTATTGGATTTTTTATTACGCTTCTGTTTCAGAACTGCTCTTTACGATTTCTATTCCGGATGCTTCAAATCTGGCAATTATCTCGGGATCTGCTATCGAATCGGTTATCAGAATATCCACATCTTCAATGGAACAAATCCTGCTCAGGGCTGTCTTTCCCAGCTTTGAGTAATCGGCAAGGACAATTATTTTATCAGCGGCTTTCAGCATCTGTTTTTTTACGGATGACTCGATTATGGTATGATCGCTGAGCCCTGTTTCCGGCGATACCGCTTTGACTGCAAGAAAAAGCAGATCGGCGTGAACCTCCGAGAAAAACTGTTCGGCCGGCTGACCAGTCAACGAACGGGATGAAGGGTTGACAATCCCTCCCGGCAGTATCAGGGTAATGTTCTGATTTCCGCTCAGGATATCCGCCGCTGCCAGAGAAGGGGTTATGACTGTGATGTGTTCCTTCTCCAGAAGTTCCTCTGCCAACTCTACAGTTGTTGTTCCCGAATCCAGTATGATGGTAGAGCCGCATTTGACAAGCTCCGCAGCCTTTTGGGCGATATGGGATTTACTTTCACGATGAAGGGCCAGGCGGCTGGAAAAAGGAGTCCTGTCATTACTGCGTTCCAGCAGGGTGGCCCCCCCCTTTATCCTGTAGCAATACCCCATTCTCTCAAGGTCGATTAAATCCCGGCGGATTGTATTTTCCGAGACATCACAGGCTTTACTTAATTCGGATACCTTTACAGTTTTCCTCTCTTCCAGTACGGATTTGATTTTATCAAGCCGTTCCGGGTGGAGGAGTTTGTCTTGCGGGTTCATCCTTCCAGTATATCCATTGTATCCCGGTTTGGAAACAAACATATTTGCCTTTTTATGATTGAATGTCGTTGAATATGGTGATATATTGTGAAACGCGCAATATATCACCACCAGCAGAGGTTAGATAAATGAGAAAATTTTGTACTATCATCGTTTTTTTATCAGCAGTCATTTCGGTTTGGGCCGGAGGACAGGCGGAAGGGGCCGCTTCCGCGGGCAGCCGTAAGCCGGCAGATACCATTACAGTCACAGACTGTATGGACAGGGATGTTTCTATCCCGGGTAATCCAGAACATTTTGTTGCAATCGGCCCGGGTTGTTTGAGGTTGTACTGTTATGTGGGTGATGTAGAAAAGATCGCCGGAATAGAACAGCTGGAAGTGAAGAACGGCCCTGTGGGAAGACCTTATATAAAGGCTAATCCTCAGCTGCTGGATCTTCCGGTCATCGGCCCCGGAGGACCGGGGAATGCTCCTGATCCGGAAAAAATCCTGGAGGTTCTTCCGGATGTAATCTTTACCCTTTATAACTCGGATGCTTCCTCGGTAGAAGAGCTGCAGCATAAAACCGGTATTCCTGTTGTGGCCCTTTCCTATGGAGAAACAGAAGTATTTGATCCTATGCTGACACATTCCCTAGAACTTATCGGGAAAATTACCGGAAATGAGGCTCGGGCGGAAGAGGTTATCGGTTTCATTGATAGCTGCAGCAAAGATCTGCAGAGTAGAACGGAAGATATCGCAGCGGCGGATAAACCAGGCATATATTTTGGTGCCATGTCCATGAGGGGCGCTCATGGAATTGAGAGTACCAGAGGGAATTATTCCCTTTTTCAGGCAGTAAATGCTAAAAATGTTGTTGAAGAAGCGGGAATTAAAACCTATGTGATGCTGGATAAGGAAAAACTGCTGGATATGGATCCGGAGATTATTCTTCTGGATGCCGGAGGCCTTGCAAATGTCCGGGAGGATTATTCCGCCAATACCCAGTTTTATAACGGATTAAGGGCTTTTAAAAACGATCAGGTTTATATGCAGCTTCCCTATAACTACTACTATACCAATATAGATATCGCTCTCTGCGATGCCTATTTTATCGGAACCGTTCTGTATCCGGACCGGTTTGATGATATGGATATTGCTGAGAAATCAGACGAAATATTTCAGAAGCTTCTGGGGAAAAAGCTCTATTCCCAGGTGGCCTCAGAGTATTACGGCGGCTATCAGAAACTGACTTTTTAAAATAGGGAAGAGAGAAATCATGACTGAATGGCAGCTGAGAAATACGAATAAAAAGGCCAGTGTCGATCTGTGGGATTCCATGTCCCGGGGGTTTGAGGAATACAGGCTGCCCACCTTTGAAGACAACCGTTTTCTGAAACTCCTGGCGGATAATGACATGTTTAGGAAGGACTCTCTTGTCCTGGATGTAGGATGCGGAACCGGAAAATATGCAAATGCCATTGCACCGGTATGCAAAAGAGTGACCGGCATTGACCTGTCTCCCGCCATGCTTGAAATTGCTGAACGGAAATCCCGGGAGTATTCAGCGGGGAATGTGAACTACATACTGGACGACTGGCATGAACTTGATCTGAAAGAGAAGGGGCTCTATAAGGAATTCGATCTGGTCTTTGCCCATATGACGCCGGCGGTGCAAAGCTCGGACTCTTTTATGAAACTGGCTCAGGCAAGTAAAGGCTGGTGTGTCCTGTCAAAACCCACCAGACGTACCGATCCTGTCTCCGATGCGGTTAAAGCCCGTGCCGGTATCAGGGAAAAGCGGGAAAGCAGCGATGACGATATTGTTTATGCTTTTGAACTGCTATGGCGGCAGGGGGTTAATCCCCGTTTTGCCTATGAGCAGCAGCACTGGCATTTGGAAAAAACCCTGGAACAGGCCTATGCCCTCTATATTAATCGCGTTAAAACCTACCGGGATCTCTCTTCTGATGAAGAGGAGAATTTGAAAGAGTATCTTCAGTCAATAGCAAAAAATGGTCTGATTACTGAGGATATCGAAACCACAATCACAACAATCTATTGGCATGTGTAAAATGACAGTGCAGTCGGAACTGAAACAGAAAAACGGAATAGCAGGCTATCATAATTTTATAAAGAGGAAATGGCTGATTCTGCTGCTCCTTGCAGCCGGGGTCTTTGTTATCTCTGTCTTTTCCGTAAATGCGGGGTCCTCCTCCATCGATACATGGGAAGTTATTAAAGCTTTTGCAGGGATGGGCAGCGAAAAGGCGTCCATTGTAATCTGGCGAATACGTATGCCGAGAGTGATAACTGCGATAATTGCCGGTGCCGGACTGTCGGTAGCCGGTTGTGTAATGCAGAATAATTTAAAAAATCCCCTGGCTTCTCCGTCGACCCTTGGCGTTTCAAATGCGGCGGCTTTTGGCGCCAACCTCGCTATCATTGTTCTGGGGGCGGGGACTGTAATGAATACAGCCGGAGATGCGGTAGCCATCAATAATCCTTATATGGTCACTATATGGTCATTCGCCTGTGCCATGGGCGCCACGCTGATTATCCTCGCCCTTGGTAAAATCAGAGGGTTTTCGCCTGAAGCGATTGTACTGGCAGGGGTTGCTCTGGGATCCCTTTTTTCTGCGGGAACTACCCTTATGCAGTACTTTGCACCCGATATCAAGATTGCCGCGGCTATATTCTGGACATTCGGGGATCTGGGAAGAGTCTCCTGGAACGAAGTTTTTATTATACTGGCAGTGGTTTGTCTGTCGTCTTTTTATTTTTTTATAAAGAGGTGGGACTATAACGCCATGGATAATGGAGAAGAAGCGGCAAAAAGTCTGGGGGTCAATACAGAAAGGCTTCGTTTCTTCGGTCTGCTGACGGCTTCTCTCGTTACAGCTGTCAGTGTATCATTTCTTGGTATAATCGGATTTATCGGACTGGTAGGGCCTCAGATTATGCGACGGATACTAGGGGCGGACCACCGGTTTCTGATTCCTGCGTCCATGCTGTCGGGAGCTGTTCTGCTTCTTGTTTCCGATACTCTGGCACGAACCGTTATCTCTCCAGTGGTACTGCCGGTGGGGGCGATTACATCCCTATTGGGGGCGCCGTTATTTATTTATCTGCTAATAAGAGGCATGAAAGGAAAAATGAGAAAATGAGTTTAGCTGTTGATTCCTTATCATTTCAATACCCTTCCCACGATGTTCTGAACGATATCTCCTTCTCCCTGGGAAAAGGGGAATGTCTGGCTATCCTCGGAACAAACGGGGTCGGGAAGTCCACACTGCTGAAGTGTATAAACCGCATCCTTAAACAGAAAAGAGGAAAAGTCGTTGTTATGGGAGAGAACGTCAGTTCTCTCAACGGGAATGAGCTGGCCAAAAGAATCGGTTATGTATCGCAGGATCATCACTGTTCCTTAAGTACGGTGTTTGATGCTGTTCTGCTGGGAAGAAAGCCCTATATCAAATGGGATGTTACCGAAGAAGACCTGGAGATCGTTCATGACGTTATGAAATCCCTTGGTCTGGAAGAGTATGCGCTCCGCTATGTTGATGAATTAAGCGGCGGGGAAGCCCAGAAAGTGAGTATTGCCCGGGCTCTAGCCCAGCAGTCGGATGTTCTTATGTTCGATGAGCCTACCAGTAACCTTGATTTGAAAAATCAGCTTGAGGTGACAGGCATAATTAAGAATATTGTAAAAAAAAGGCAGATATCCGCAATTGTAACCATGCATGATCTGAATATGGCTCTCCGTTTTGCCGACAGGTTTATTCTGATGAGAAACGGGGAGATCTTTGCCATGGGGGATTCGAGCGTTATAACGACAGAAAATATCCTTGATGTTTATGGCGTTCCCGTTGAGATCCGGACCCACCGGGATCTGCCCCTTGTAATCCCGGTCTGAGCCGGAACCAGAATTCATTAGGGAGGAAAGAAATGAAAAAAGAACTTTGGGATAAATCAGTGGCTTTTCACGGGCATGAGTGCCCCGGTCTGGCGATCGGAGTCAAGGCCTGCGAAGCGGCTTTTGAAAAAATGGGTATAGGTGTTTCGAATGATGAAGAGATCGTATGCATAACAGAAAATGATGCCTGCGGAGTAGATGCCATACAGGCACTATTAAGCTGTACCATGGGAAAGGGAAATCTGATCTACAGAGGTACTGGAAAACAGGCCTTTTCGTTCTTTAACCGTTCTAATGGTGAAAAATTAAGGGTTTGTCTTAAGGCCGGCAACCGGGAAGGGCTTGATCGGGATGAATGGAAGGAATACCTTTTGAGTGCCCCGGTAGATGACATATTCAGCTTTTCCGAACCCGGATATGATCTGCCCGAAAACGCCAGGATTTTCACTACCCTTATTTGTGATATCTGCGGCGAGGGAGCTCCCGAGCACAAGATGCATCTCCAGGAAGGGAAAACAGTTTGCCTGGACTGCTTCAACGCTTATGACCGGGGATGGTAAAAAAGCCGGGATGGAAGATTTCAGAAGACCGGACGGCTCCCGTCGATAAGCAGAAGAAGGGAGCCGTTCAGGCCGCTTTCCTTTTCGTCAATCTTCTTCTGACCCCTTCCCGGTATGTGGGAATCCTCATCTCCTCTTTCACTGGCCGCATACTTATGTTACAATCTGCAGTATGACCCAGGTATTAACTGCCGCTGTTGCAGGAGTCGTTCTGCTGGCGGGGATAACATATTTTTTAAGAAAACGTATTAATATTCGCCGGAAAAAGAGAAATGATCTCTCTTTGAATGAAAATCTGCAGAAACTGATAAGTCAGGATCAGTTTGAATACTACCTGATTGATGTCCGTTCCGAGAACGAATACCGTAAGGGACACATCCCTACGGCTGTCAATGTTCCTTATGGAAGCCTCAATACATACCTCCCCTCGGATAATCTGTTTTCCAATATGATTGTATATGGCCGTTCCCCTCTTCAGTCTGCCCGGGCGGCTGCTGTTCTTGAAAATTCCGGTTACTTCAATGTAACCAATTTCGGTCCCTTCTTCAGTTGGCGTGGAGACGTTACCAGGCTGGAAAGCTGGAAGAAAGACGTCCGCAAAAAAACCAGCTGATCCGTTTTTTAACGAAGAAAACGCTGTATGGACCGCATCTCCTTGGTCTTTGCAATAAAAAACTGTTCCGGTCCCGTCTCTCTTAGTATATTAAATTCTATTACCATTGAAGTTTTCAGCTGTACAGCAGCTTAAAGGAGTATAAACATGTCCTCATCAATATCCTGCCCAGATACATTCTCACTCATTTCTACAGATGACCTGGATGAATACCGCGGCAAAGGTTATCTTTTTGAACATATAAAAACAGGTTGTCAGATCTATCATGTCCATAATGACGATGAGGAGAATCTGTTCTCCTTCAATTTCCGCACGCCCCCCGCAGACAGTACGGGGGTCGCTCATATCCTGGAGCATTCCGTGCTCTGCGGATCCCGGAATTTCCCTGTGAAGGATCCTTTTCTATCCATGATGAAGGGGAGTGTCAATACCTTTCTGAATGCCATGACCTATCCGGATAAAACCCTCTATCCTTCTGCCAGTGTTCTGGAGAAGGACTATTTCAATCTGATGCATGTATACGGAGACGCAGTTTTCTTTCCTCTGTTAAAGAAGGAGGTTTTCCGTCAGGAGGGACATCGCCTGGAACGGGATGAGAAGGGTAAACTCCGCCGGGTGGGTATTGTCTATAATGAGATGAAGGGAAACTACTCCTCTCAGGAGGGGATTGCTTCGGAGTGGTCCATCCGCTCCCTTTTTCCCGATAATCCTTATGGTGTGGATTCCGGTGGGGATCCCGATTTTATCCCGGCCCTGACCTATGAACAGTTTCTTGAGTTTCATAAGACCTACTATCATCCCTCCAACTGCCGGATTTTCCTTTATGGGAATGTGAGCCCCCGGAAAAATCTTGAATTTCTGGATGACAGATTCCTGAAGGAGTTTGAAAAACGGGATGTGGATTCCCGGGTTCCCCTTCAGGAAAACTGGACAGCTCCCCGGGTGTTCGAAACAACCTGGCCGTCCGGCGAGGAGGAAGATGAGGATGGGAAATCTTCCCATTTGCTGAATTGGAAAACTGTTGGACCTGAGGATCCCGTCCGCAGTTTGAGTTATTCCATTATGACCGAAATGCTTATGGGAAACAGTGGAGCTCCCCTTCAGAAGATTCTCCATGAATCCGATCTGGGGGATGATATCTCTCCGGTCAGCGGGATGGATTTCGATCTGAATGAAGCGGTTTTCTCCATCGGTTTGCGGGGCTCCGATCCGGATAAGAAAGAGGCTTTCAGAGAGCTGATTTTCTCATCTCTGAAGGAAATTGCAGAAAAAGGGTTTCCGGAAGATCTGAAAGAGAGCTGCATGCGCCTTGTGGAATTCCGGGCCAGAGAGATCAAGGGGGGGGGACCTTTCGGCCTCCGTCTGCTGAAGAAAGCCCTGAAGGGCTGGAATTATGATCTTCCTCCTGTTCAGACCCTGCGCTTTGATTCTGTCATGAAGGAAGTCCGGCGCCGGGCGGAAGAGCCCGGATATTTCGAATCCCTGCTGAAAGAGGGGATTCTGAATAATCCCCACTACTCCCTGGTTACAGTAAAACCGGATCCTGAAAGTCGCAATAAACAGGAAGAGGCCCTCCGGAAGGAAATGGCTGCCATTGAGGCATCCTTATCAGAAGAGGATGAGGCTAATCTCAAGCAGGAAAATGCTGCTCTTAAAACTTTTCAGGAGAAGGTTGATACCCCGGAAGAGCGGCAGACAATCCCCACCCTGAGCAGGGATGATATACCCCGTACCATTCAGAAGATCCCCTATCATTTAAGTGATGAGAAGGGAATTAAAGTTCTGAGACAGGGGATTTTCACCAATGGTATCCTCTATTCTGATCTGGCTTTTGATCTTTCCGGAGTGGATGAGGATCTCTACCCGTATCTGCCACTTTTCTGCCGCGCCCTGTCCGGAACCGGTCTGCCCGGTATCCCCTATGATGTGGTTACCCGGGATTTAGCTCTTAAAACCGGCGGTTTCGGGGCGTCTCTGGAAGCGTCCTGTTCCCTCTCCGGTTCCTCCCCCGATCGTTACCTTTATGTACGCCTCAAAATGCTGGAAGAACAGAGTGCCGAAGCTCTGGAGCTGGCGGGGAAACTGCTTCTGCAGGCGGATTTTGATAATACGGCCCGTCTGGATCAGATTATGACGGAGATGCGGAACGATATGAAAGCATCCCTGATCCCCGGAGGGCACTCCTATGTCTCCCTGAGAACAAACCGGGCTCTGTCAAAAGCCTCGGCTCTGGAGGATGACTGGTTCGGGATCTCCCAGCTTCAGTTCCTGAATGAACTGACGGCAAAAAAAGATAAGCCATTCCTCTTGAAACTTTCATCCCTTATGAAGCAGATCCGGAAGGAAGTCTTCAACGCTGAAGGGCTGGTTATAAGCCTGACAATGGATGAATCGGTTATGAACCGCCATAGCCCTGAAATTCTGAACTACTGGCAGGAGATTTTACCTGTTTCCCCGGAAAAAGGAGAAGGTCTGAATCAGGGGATGCCCCGGATAGACCGGTCTCTATCAGAAGCGGATAATCAGGGAGAAGGTCTGGCTATCCCGGCTTTGATCGGATTTGTGGGAGCCTCCCTGCGGGGAACCCGTCTGGGGACTGCGGAACACTCGGCCCAGATCCTTCTGAGCCATATGCTGAAAACAGGTCCTCTCTGGGAGAAAATAAGGATGAAGGGCGGTGCTTACGGGGCATTTTCCTCTCTCTCCGGATTGGAGGAAACCTTTTCGTTTGCCACTTACCGGGATCCCCGGATTGAGGATTCTCTGGATGCCTTCAGAGAAAGCCTCGGAGAGTATGTGAATTTTTCAAATCCGGAGGAGCTGGAAAAATCCCTGATCAGTGTGATCGGCAAGGAGCTGCGGCCTCTCTCCCCCTCCGAGAAAGGTATGATCTCTTTAAAGCGGTACCTCTACGGGATCAGTGACGAACTGCGTCAGAAAAAGCGGGATCAGCTTATGAATCTGACTGAATCACAGATTTCTGAAGCGGCGGGGAGCCTGCTCCGGCTCTGGGAGAAGGCTGTCGTCGTTGTTATGGCTCACCCCGATCAGCTCGACCGGGCTTCAAAGAGATGGCCCGGTTTAAAAGACCGGAGGATTGACCTTTCGAAGTAGTTCTGTTCCGTGTAATCAGGGGGAGCCCTGCCAGCTGCAGAAGCAGCAGAGGCAGGAAGAGGAATACGGTTCTTTCATTCCCCTGGTGAAACCCGGGCAGCAGGTTTATCAGGATCATCCCGATAAACAGAAGAGCTTGAATCTGCCAGAATCGAACCAGTATTTTTATCCGGCGGGGATTGTTCCTTTTGGGAAAGAGAAAAATCAGCACCAGATAAAATGGATGGATAACCATCAGGTTCAGGTTTTCACTGGCCACCTGGTGGTTGGTGAACAGACTGATGAAGAAGGTCAGCCCTCCTGTTACGGAGAAAACTGTCAGGAACAGGGTCAGGAGTATTCGGCAGGTGTTTCCGGGGCCGTTTTTCCGTGACAGGGCTCCCGCCTGCAGAAGCAGAAGACATATACCGCTTATCAGGCCGTAAACCAGAGCCATTTTTATATTGGAAGGGGCGGTATCGGGTACGGCTTCCCGTCCTTCGGCTTTAACCCTGTATTCCGTATTCCGCACCAGAGCTTCCGTTCCGTTCTCTGTCTCTATGGTCAGTTTGCCAACCTGAATCATCAGTTCATCCGGCAGGAACATGGTATCCCAAACCGTTATATCCCTGTCTATTGTCCGCCCCTGAAGAAAGGAGAGAAGCCAGTCGGCCCACCAGCTGTGGCTGCTGTACCGGCGGAAACTCTCCCGGAAACTGGTTCCGGCCGACATCATGGTTGCTTCTTTCAGCTGCCCTCCTGTTGCTGTATCGATAAGATCCCTGATGCGGGTGGAACAGTTATCCAGGTAATGATGGTAGAGGTAGGTATTATTGCCGGGAGAAACCTTCCATTCCAGATACTGAGCCATATCTGCAATGGCTCTCTGGGACAGGTTGAGGGCCTGAATGGTTACATCCCTGTTTTCGTTTGCTATGTAATTGAGATAGGCACGGGCTGAGACTCCCACTGAGGAGTATATAAGTCTTCCCATGGCAAAATTTCTGTAAAAATGGTCTGACTTGAAAGAAAAATTCCCGAAGTCATAGAACCGTGCTTTGCTGTTTGCCGTATATTCCAGAATCAAACCCGTATGTCCAAACCATATATAAAGTGGATCCCCCGGGCCAACGGTCACAAGGTAGCAATTCCAGGTCCCCTCCGGGGAATCTGCATTGGACTGTGTCGAAAGGGGCATTATAAGAATGAAAAGAATAACGGGGATAAGGATTTTTTTTTGATACAAAAAATACCTCCATGTAGTAAATAGCCCAAAATACGGGATAATATTAATCGATGACGGTTAATTTTTCTACCCTATTGATTTTTTCTATTTATTTCTTATAAAGAATTGTGATAGAATGGGCCTCAACAAATAGGCATAAGGAGCAATTTATGGCTGAAAAAGAAACCCTGGTAGTATCCTCCAAGGTTAAAAACTACATCAAGACAACTGGCGATCTGAAATGTTCTGCCAAAGTTATTGATGTTCTGTCAGACAAAATCCGTGAGATGTGTGACGCCGCAATCGAAAATGCAAAAAATGATAAAAGAAAAACAGTACAGGAAAAAGATTTCTAATCCAGATTATTAAATCTTTTTTTATTGTACAAAAAACCGCTTTGCCGTACCGGGCAGAGCGGTTTTTTTTTTCCCGGCCGGGGTGAGCGGGGCCGATTAAAGAAAAGGACAGTTCGAGCGAAGCCGAGAACAGGTATGACCTTTCTTTTGTTGACTGGACAAATGGAAACACCCGCCGGATAATTATTTAAATAATATAAGAGGGGGCATAATAATGAGTCAGAAAATCAGCGCATCCGTCAGAAGAAAGGATGCAATAGATAAAGCCGCCGGAACGATGGAGTACCTGGCGGATCAATTCCCCGTTTCTCCTCTTCACGGGCGTTTTTTTTATTCAACTGTTGCCAGGGGAAAGATAAAATCCGTGGATCTGCCGGATCTGCCCGAGGGATACCGTATTTTCGGTGCCGAAGATATACCCGGAAAAAACGGTATACAGATGATCCAGGATGACTGGCCTGTTTTTGCGGATAAAGAGGTTCGGTATATCGGACAGGTGATTTTTCTGATTGTGGGGCCGGATAAAGCCGAAATCCTGAAAATCCGGGATGCCATACATGTGGAATACGAAGAGGAGCCACCCTGTTATACCCTGGAGGATTCTGAAGCTCAGCTGGGCGGAACCCAGCATGGGGATGATAATGTTTTTACCCGCTATGAAATAAATCACGGCGATGCTGAAAGTATGTTCGCCAAAGCGGACCGTATCCTTGAAAACGATTACTTTACGGGTTATCAGGAGCACGTCTACCTTGAACCTCAGAGCCTTTTTGCCCACTGGGAGGATGATACGCTTATAGTTCATGCCTCCGCTCAATGCCCTTTCTATATCAGGCACAGTATGACCGGTGCCCTGGGAATGGAAGAAGATAAAATCCGGATTATTCAGACCCCTACAGGTGGTGCCTTCGGAGGAAAAGAGCATTTCCCCGATGTCCTGGCCTGTCCCCTTGGGGTCGCCGTTTATCACCTGAAACAGCCTGTTTCCCTGATCCTCGACAGGAAAGAGGACCTGGCGTATTCCATCAAACGTCATCCCAGTGCCGTCCATATCCGGACAGCACTGGATAAGGACGGAAAGATCCTTGCAATGGATATTGATCAGCGCCTGGATGGCGGAGCTTATGAAAGCTGTTCCATGGTTGTACTGCAGCGGGCTGTTTTTCACGCTGCAATGTTTACAATTTCCCCCATGTTCATGTACTGGGAAGGGCTTTCTGTACCAATAAAGTCCCCTCAGATGCGTTCCGGGGATTCGGGGCTCCTCAGGCTATTTTTGCCATGGAAAGCCATATGAACTTTCTGGCTTTCGAGCTGGGGATGGACCCCATGGACATCAGGGAGCCATACCTGCTGGCCCAGGGAGACAGTACTATCACAGACGGCCGGATTCATGAAACGGTTATCCTCCCCGAGCTGATTGAGCGTGTCAGGAAAATCTCCGGTTATCAGGAAAAAATGACTGCCTATAAAACAATACCCTGGAAAGGGATAGGCTTGTCCCTGTTTATGCATGGATGCGGTTTTACCGGCAGCGGGGAGCAGGATATTATTAAGGCCCGTGTCAAGGTTTTGAAAACAGCGGACGACAGGATTGAGATTTCCGCCTCCAATGTTGAAATGGGGCAGGGACTGACCACTACCTTTTGTAAAATCGCTTCGGAAACTCTCGGGATTCCCCTTGATCAGGTTCAGTATATGATACCCGATACGGGAGCTGTCCCGGATTCGGGTCCCACAGTTGCTTCCCGTTCCATTACCATTGTCGGATACCTTATTGAAAAGGCCTGTGAAAAACTGAAAAAACAGTGGATGCCGGGAAAAGAACAGACTGTCTTTCATGACTATGTCCCTCCTGAAAATGCCGTTCCCTGGGATAATGACGCCCTTACCGGGGATGCTTATCCTGCCTACAGCTGGGGGGCAAATGTTGTTGAGCTTGAAGTGGATCCCATCACATTTGAAATTGAAACAAAGGGAATCTGGGGCGCTTACGATGTTGGGGTTCCTATTGATCGCCGGATTGTGGAAGGACAGATACAGGGTGGTATGATTCAGGCACTCGGTTACAGTAATCTGGAAAAGCTGGAGGTTAAGAACGGCCGCTTCCGCCAGGCTACCCTGGCGGATTATATGATTCCCACCAGTAAGGATTTTCCTTCCATGAAGTGTGAGATTCTGGATAATCCCTACGACGGCGGTCCTTTCGGCGCCAAAGGGGTAGGGGAAATGGTATTTAACGGCGGCGCTCCCGCTTTTACCGCAGCAGTCTGCCAGGCCGTGGATGCGGAAATTGATGAAATCCCGGTTCTTCCGGAAACACTGATGGAGTTGAAAGATGAAGGAAAATAATATTGAGTTTCGATTGAATGGAAAAAATACGGAATACGATGGGTCTCCCCTGAAGCGTCTTCTGGATGTGCTGAGGGAGGATTATGAGCTGACAGGTCCTAAAGAGGGCTGCGGTGAAGGGGAATGCGGAGCCTGCAGTGTCATCATGGACGGTAAAATGGTCAACAGCTGTATGGTCCCCATGGGTAGTGTTATGGGGAGAGATATTGTAACCATCGAAGCATTCAGTCAAACAGACCGGGGAAAGTGCATTGTTGAGGCTTTTGCCGATGCAGGCGCCGTTCAGTGCGGTTTCTGTACGCCCGGTATGGTCATCGCCAGTGAAATGATCCTTCAAAAGAATGCCGATCCCGGTGTGGCTGAGATCCGTGAGGGACTGTCGGGCAATCTCTGCCGCTGTACCGGTTACGATCTGATAGTGGAAGCTGTCAAACTGGCAGCGGAAAGGGGGAAGGGGTTATGGTAAGCTATTTTTATCCTGATGATCTGAAGGAAGCCCTTGAAATCCGGAAGGAGAATTCTGTTCTTCCCCTGGCGGGCGGAACGGATCTTATGGTCCGGTATGAAAACTGGAGCAGCCTGCCTCCCGACTTTCCCGGGGATGTCCTTGGAATTTCACACCTGAAGGAGTTGAAGTATATCCGCGAAGATCAGGATTTTCTGCTTATCGGCGCCGGGATGACTCTGAACGATATCCTTGAGTATAAGGGGATCCCCGATCTGCTCAGGAAAGGAATCGGAGAAATCGCCGCCCCTGCCGTTCGGAACCTGGCCACCCTTGCGGGTAATATCGCCAACTCATCTCCTGCCGCGGACTCTCTGCCTCCCCTTATTGTAATGGATGCAGTTCTCAACCTTGTCTCTGTCAAAGGAGAAAGAACAGTCCCGGTCAGGGATTTTATTACGGGGCCCGGCAAGAACAGCCTGCGGGATGATGAGCTGATCGAGTCCATCCGTATTCCCCTGGATTTTATTAAAGAAGAAAGCAGCGGGAAGGGATTTTACCGCAAAGTGGGAACCCGGAAAGCCAATGCGCTTTCCAAACTCTCCTACTGCGGCTGGGCTTCAATCGAAGGTTATATGATAAAGGATATCAGGATGGCCGCCGGAGCTGTCAGTCCCGTCGTTGTCCGCCTGCCAGAGGAAGAGGATAAATTGAAAGGGTGTAAACTGAGGGAGCTGTCCCGGGAGTGGAGCAAAGTCAGAGGCGCCTATGAACAGAAGATCACTCCGATCGATGATCAGAGATCTACCGCTTCCTACAGGAAGCGTACAGCCCTTAAGCTCTTCGATTATATGATCTCGGAACTATCCGCCTTATCCGTGTCGTAGGACAGTGCCCGGGCCAGCTGGTCCGGGCAGGAGGTATCCTTTCCCAGACACTGGATACCTCTTAACTGTTCAATTATCTCTTTTCTGTTTTTACCGGTAACCAGGGCTTTTATGCCGGTCAGGTTTCCCTGGCAGCCATAGTAAAAATTCACGTCTTTTATTATATCCCCCTCAAGGGTTATGGAAATCCTGCTGCAGCAGGTTCCGTCTGTTTTATAGTCAATCTGCATTAATCACAATCCTGAAAAAATCGGCGGCACGCCTTAAACTCCGTGTATCTTAAATTGTCCACCCGTACAGGTCAATCCTCAGGATTGTGTATCCGATAAAATAACAGAACTTGTTATTCCTATGGCAAAATATCAATGCCCATCAATCTGTCAGTACCGGATCAGCCTGTGACGGAATTCATGCGGTCGAAGACCTTGTAAAGCCCCTGTGTTCCAAGATTTTCCAGGCCCTGAGCCATAGCCGCTTTATAGAACTGATTGACCAGAGCCAGCCCCGGCAGGCTCAGATTCATACGGTCTGCCTCTTTCAGGGCAATCCCCATATCCTTGACAAAGTGCTGAATCATAAAACCCGGATCGAAATTATCCGCGGCAATCCGGCGCCCCAGGTTGTTGATCGACCAGGAAGAGGCCGCTCCGCTGCCGATCACATCGATTATTTCATTCATGTCCAGCCCTGCTCTATGCCCGTAGAGGAGGGATTCCACTACACCAATCATGGTACCCGCAATAAGGGTCTGGTTGCACATTTTCGTATGCTGACCTGCACCGGCTGCACCCATGTATTTAATATTTTCTCCAAAGGCTTCCAGAAGAGGGAGAACTCTGTCATAGGATGCTTTGTCGCCGCCGCACATAACGGCCAGTGTTCCGTTTCTGGCTCCTATGTCTCCGCCGGAAACAGGGGCATCAATGCTTCCTATTCCTCTGGCTGCCGCTTCCTCTGCAATCCTGACGGCCAGGGACGGCTCGCTTGTGGTCATATCGACCAGAACGGATCCGGAGGCAGCTGTCTTCAGAACGCCGGATTCTCCCAGGATGACGCTTTCCACATCCGAAGGATAGCCGACAATGGTAAAAATCACGTCGCAGCCCTCTGCTGCCTGGGCAGGCGTATCACACCAGACCGCCCCTTTGGCTACAAGTTCGTCCGCTTTGGATCTGGTCCTGTTGTAGACTCTGACGCTGTACCCCTTATCCATAAGATGACTGCACATGGATTTTCCCATGACTCCGGTTCCTATCCAGGCTGCTTTTTTATCCGACATGATTTGCTCCTTATCTCTCTATTCGCATAATCTGCTGATTTATTGTATTATATATGTCTTAAGTATAAAGATTTTTACTTAATTGTATACCATTTATATATGAGATAAGAGGAATTGATGGAAGATAAAATTATTCAGATGGATACAAGAATCCTGTATCTGGAAGATATGGTCCAGCAGATGAATGTCATTATGATGGAGCAGGACAGGGCTATCACCAGGCTGAATACCATAGTCAAAACGTTGAATGACAAGATTAAGGAACTGGATGAGAAAAAGGGCGAAAGAGGCATTTCCGCAGAGATTGAACGCCCGCCTCATTATTAATTTTCTGAATTATCGGATGTATAGCCTTACCGGCTATTCATGTCCCGGAATTATTCCTATAATGGTATCGTCCGGAGACGCGCTTCGGTTACACCCATTTATCCAAACAAATTGACAAATCTGATCTCTTGTTTTATTCTAGTGTTTTAGAACACTTATAGGCGGCTTATGGAATTAAAGGTAGATAGAACAATCAGTAT
The DNA here is from genome assembly GCA_963663385.2 of Oceanispirochaeta sp. GTDB lineage: Bacteria > Spirochaetota > Spirochaetia > DSM-2461 > DSM-2461 > Oceanispirochaeta. The sequence continues at coordinate 507,430 of CAXXXD010000002.1, forward strand.
CCCTCCCTATCAGCAAATTGTCAGACAGATCCGGGAACGGATTGTCAGCGGTGAGCTGGAAGAGCATGCGTCTCTTCCTTCGGCCAGGGAGGTTGTTCAAAAAACAGGCGTGTCTCTGGCTACGGCTCAACGGGTACTAAACGAGCTGAAAAACGAAGGACTCATATACAGTCTGCCCGGCAAGGGGAGTTTTGCTTCTCCCAAAAAGGACAGCCTTCCTTCGGTGATACATATCTTTCTTCCTTCATCAAGACTCTCTTTCTTTATGGAAATACTGAACGGGATCTATGACGTTTTAAGCGATAAAAGCATCGAGCTTAAGATGCACAGCCTAAACACGGATAAACTGGTCTGGAACTGGAAAACGATTGAGGATCTGGAAGAGGCCGTAAGGAATCAGGAGGCGGTCATCTTTATCGAAGAAGCTTTTGATTCTGTGCGGACAACCTGTTTACGGGCAGCCAGGCAGATCCCTTTTGTAGCCGTGGAGTGGATGCTCGACGGAGCCTGTTCCGTTATCAATGATTATGAAGAGTCTACCCGCAATCTGATGTCTTATCTTAAAAAGGAGAAACACTGTGAATCCTTTCTGATTCTGAAAGGCCGGGATTACCAGTACAACGCCTCCATGAAGATGGCCGGGGTTCAGGACTTTGCCCGCAGTTCCGGTCTGGTGGAAGGAAAGAACCTTTTCTATATGGATACGGACTTTGATGCCTTTTCCGGCTATGAATCGGTAAATGCTTTTCTGAAGGATAACGATGTTCCCGATGCAATCTGTTGTGCCAACGATTATGAAGCCATAGGAGTGGTCGGTGCTTTGACGGAGAACGGCTATCTCCCAGGAAAGGACGTACAGCTGGTCGGTTATGGGGATATGACGGATAAAACAACCATCTATTTCCCCCTGACAACTGTAAAACAGAACCTGGAGATGATGGGCCGCAGGGCCGTGGAACTCCTTCTGGAAAAAGCTGCGGGAAACGCTGTGCCTTCTGTTGAAATTGTACAGACTGATCTGATTGTCCGGAAAACCTGACCGACCCGCCTCTTTCCATCTCTTCCTCTTTTCTCATTCTTAAATTCACAGGTTAGCTCCAATTCTATTTTTTCGTTAATGACTTATCCATTGCCTCTGATTTCTCAATTGACAAATATTGCTCTTCGTTATATTCTAGTGTTCTAGAACACATAAAAAATGGCACACTAAAACAGATTCGGAGGATAGAGGACAATGGCTAGATATATACTGAGCGTGGATTTGGGAACGACCAGTACGAAAACCGTTCTTTTTGATGAGAAACTGAAGGTGAAAGCTTCTGCAAAGGCAGAGTATCCTACTATATTCCCCCGCCAGGGATGGGCTGAGCAGGATGCGGAGCACTGGTGGGACGCCCTGATCTCTACTACAGCGGAAATCCTGAAGGAGAGCGCCGTTGATCCTTCGGAAATTGTCGGGGTAGGGGTGGATTCCATGTCCAGTATGGCTCTGCCTGTGGATAAAGGGGGCAAACCCCTCAGAAACGGTCTTCTCTGGCTTGACCGGAGAGCCGAACAGGAATCCGCCTGGATACGGGAAAACTACCGGGATTTACAGATTCGTATAAACAGTAATGATTCGGATCCTTCCAATTTTGCGCCCAAAATTCTCTGGATAAAAAATAACGAACCCGAAATCTATGAAAAAACGGATAAGTTCCTTCACTGCAACGGGTACCTGAACTACCGTCTGACCGGAAAAATGACAATGGATATTTCCGAATCGGGTATGTCCCAGCTCTGCGATATCCGGACGGGACAGTGGTCGGACGAGCTGATCCGGGCCAGCGGCATCAACCGGTCAAAACTGCCTGAAATATCTCTCTGTACAGATATCATCGGAACGGTTACTGCCGAAGCAGCGGCTCAGACAGGCCTGAAAGAGGGAACTCCCGTTATTGCCGGAGCTATGGATAATGTCTCCGCCACTCTGGGACTGGGGCTGCGTAAAGACGGGCAGGCCTATATCTCCGCGGGAACAGCAACCAATGCGGGAGTCTGTGCTTCTTCCGTTCCCGCCGATCCCGGTATGCTCAACTATCATCACGGTGTCCCCGGACTCTACCTGGTAAACGGGGGAGTGGATTACGGGGGGGCAGGGCTTCGCTGGTTTAAAGCGCTAATCGAAGAGGAGCGTTTTGAAGTGATTGACCGTCTGGCCGGGGAATCGGGTTATCTGGATGATGTGCTTCTTTATCTGCCCTATATGATCGGACAGCGGGCTCCCCTCTGGGATCCCCATTCCAGAGCCGTCGCTTTCGGTATGAATCCGGATACCGACCGGAAAGCTATGATTCGAATGGTTATGGAAGGGATCGCTCTTGGTGTTAGGAACGTTTTCCAGATGATGGAAAACGACGGATATGCCGTTGAAGATATTGTAATGACCGGGGGGTGTGCCAACAGTCCCGTATGGACACAGATTTTTGCGGACATCCTGGGCAAGCCTGTCATCCTTCCGGGAGAGATGGATGTAGCCCCTCTGGGAACAGCCATTATGACTGCTGTCGGCGTGGGGCTATACCCCGACTTTGATGCCGCCCTGGACGTTCTGACCGTACGGGCTTCCCATGATCCGGATAGAGAGAAGGGAGGGTATTACGATGCTCTTTTTAAGGCATTTGTCAATTTATATAAGGCTGTCGGCCCGGTCTACAGGGAACTGGATGATATCAGGACAGAATTCCAGGGGAAGTAAGTACCGGAAATCAAGTACTAAAGTAACTTACGGTTTTTTGAATTCTTATTGAGAATTACAGATACAGGAGGAATGATAAAAAGTCTTCATAGGCTTGTGGATTGATACAATGTTCTAAACATCGTTTAGAACAGCCAGGTTACTGTTCGCCATTTTTACTGGTCTCCGAGACCGTACAGGAGAATGAAGAGCCGTGACCGAAACATTCAATGGTCTTCGAGACCGGATAGGAGAATGGAATCAATTCACCGTACAGGCGCTGTTTTAGGCAATAGGAGCGAAGGTATGAAGATGAGTATCGGAGTGGATCTGCACAAATCCCAGTTAACAGTCTGTTTCCTGAGTGATGATAGAAGCATTTGTGAATCAGGAATGTATCCGACCTCTGAGGACGGTTACAGAGCATTTCTTGAGAAAGCAGTGTCCTATACAGAAGAGGGCCTTGATGTTAGGGCTGCAGTGGAATCAACAGGAAATGCCCGGTTCTTCCGTAACAAGCTATTGCTAGCAGGGATTGAGGTGGTGGTTGTGAATACACTGAAATTCAAAGTTGTAAATGAATCAGTGAAAAAGACGGATAAGCATGATGCCAGAACTCTAGCAGAGTTCTTGGAAAAAGATATGCTTCCCGAATCACAGCTTTGTTCTCAGGAGAGTGAGGATATCCGTAGAGTTCTTAAATCCAGAACTATCCTTGTTAAATCAGTCGTATCTTTGAAGAATCAGGTTCACGGACTGCTTCTAGGGTATGGAATTGAAACAAAAAGAGCTGCGCTGCAGAGTAAAAAAGAAAGGCAGCGCATCCTCATCGGTCTCGTGGACCATAGGAGTTTCGGAAGCGCTGCCAAAGCGATAGAACCGCTGCTTTCTACGATAGATCAGGTTTCGAACCAGGTCAAGCAGTTAGAGATAGTCCTGCTGGAACTTGTAAAGGAAGATGAGGATGTACAGTTATTGCAGACGATCCCGGGAGTCGGATTGATAACGGCATCGACTATTAGGGCCTATACGGATGATATCAAGCGGTACGCCAGTGCCAAGAAGTATTCGGCTTATGCCGGTCTTGTACCATGGGTGCAGAACTCCAATGAGACGATTCATCATGGGCATATAACAAAGAGAGGGGCTGTAGAACTGAGAACGGCATTTGTTCAGTGTGTTATGGGAATGGTTAGAACTCGGAAAACGACTGGCAATTACCGTATCATGACGAAGTACAGAGCGATGAAGAAGAACAAGGGCAGCGGCACGAGTATTATCGCCTCTGCAAGAAAGATGAGTACGGTAGTGTACTCCATATTGAAAACCCGTGAACCCTTTGATCCGTTGAAGATGGTTCCGGATGATAAGTACTTGAAGATGCAGGCGGCTGCATTCAATGCCGTAAAAACTGGGTAATCCGGTTCAATTGTAAGCTTGTTAATAGGCTTATGATTGACTTTTTATAGGAGTAAAAAATATGAAAGCAGCCGTATTATACGGAGATAACGACATCCGCTTTGAAGAGTGGGAAAAGCCCTCAGCCGGTCCCGGCGAGGTTCTTGTTAAAGTAAAAGAGTCCGGTTTGTGCGGTTCTGATATCCCCCGGACCATACACAGCGGTGCTCACTTCTATCCCATCGTTCTGGGGCATGAGTTTTCCGGTGAAATCGTAGAAGTCGGCGAAGGTGTAACCGCCAGAAGTGTGGGTGACAGAATTGCCTGTGTTCCCCTTATTCCAGACAGGAACGATCCCCAGAGCCAGAAGGGAAACTACTCCCTCAGCAAGGGTTACAAGTTTATCGGTTCCCGGGTTCAGGGGGGATGGGCGGAATATGTTTCCATGCCCTGGGAGAATGCGGTTATTCTTCCCGACAGTGTGAGCTATACGGAAGGTGCCTTTTTCGAACCTATAACAGTGGCCCTGCATGCCCTGAATATCATGAACTTCAAGGGTGGTAAGGATGTAGCCATGACCGGTATGGGAACTATCGGTCTATTAACACTTCAGTGTGTCAGAGCCATGGGCGCCCGGAAGGTTACCGTATTTGATATTGATAATGAGAGACTGGACGTGGCCAGAAAGTACGGCGCCGATCTCTGTCTGAATACCCTGGATGCGGATTTTAAAGAGAAGGCCATGGCCTTTACAAACGGCAACGGATATGAGGTCTGTCTGGAAACGGGAGGCGTTCCCATAACGGAAATCCTCTGTATGGAACTGGCTGCTCCCAAGGGTACGGTTATGTTTATCGGAACTCCCCACAAGCCTGTAACCCTCCAGCCCAGTGAATTTGAATACATCAACCGGAAAGAACTGATTGTGACCGGTTCGTGGATGAACTATTCCGCCCCCTTTCCCGGATGGGAGTGGGAGATGGCGGTTTACCTGTTCAGTAAAAATCTGGTTAAAACGGACAAACTGATAGACCGTAAGATCCCTCTCAGCAGGGCTTCAGAGGCAATCGCGGACCTTATGAAGCCCGGTGCGGTAAAAGGCAAGATCCTGTTCGACTGTGAAAAATAAGACAAATACTATAAAGAGGTTTTTATATGAGTGCTAGAGACGAATTCCTGCAACTGATGAAAGACAATAAAGAGGGCAGGCCCAGGGGAATCTACTCCATCTGCTCCGCCCACCCCGATGTTATCCGGGCCGGTATGATGCAGGCCAAAGCCGATAATTCCATCGTTCTGATAGAATCCACCAGTAATCAGGTGGACCAGTTCGGCGGGTATACCGGAATGGTTCCCGCTGAATTTGTGGAGTATGTTAACGGTCTGGCAGAAGAGATGGACTTTCCCGGAGAGAAAATCCTCCTGGGGGGGGACCACCTCGGCCCTAACGCCTGGCAGAATCTTCCCGCCGCAGAGGCCATGAAGAATGCACGTGACCTGATTGCCGCCTATGTTAAGGTGGGGTATCAGAAGATCCACCTGGATGCCAGTATGTTCTGTGCCGATGACGAAGGGGATAGACATAAACCCCTGGCCGACGAAATCGTATCCTCCCGGGCGGCTGAACTCTGTAAAGTGGCCGAGGATACCTGGAAGGAGTTCTGCTCCGACAAGCCCAAGCCCATCTACATTATCGGTACAGAGGTTCCCGTTCCCGGCGGTGCCCAGGAAGAAGAGGAGACCGTAACACCGACTCCCGCTTCCGAGGCTGCTCATACCATGGCTGTAACAAAAAAAGCGTTTCTGGATTTGGGGCTGTCTGATGCCTGGAGCCGTGTTATCGCTCTGGTTGTTCAGCCCGGTGTGGAATTCGGTGATGATCAGGTTTTCCACTACGACAGTGCTGCCGCCGCAGACCTGAGTGCCCTGATCCACGAGGATCCCCAGTTTGTTTACGAAGCCCACTCCACCGACTATCAGAGCGAAAGCGGACTCAGCCAGCTGGTTAAAGACCACTACTGCATACTGAAAGTGGGTCCCTGGATGACCTTTGCCTTCCGGGAAGCCCTCTTTGCTCTGGAGGATATGGAAAAGGAACTGCTGGGCGGGTCAGGCAGGAACCTCTCGGGACTTCGTGAAACCCTGGAGCTGGTGATGACGGACAACCCGGGCTACTGGAAGAAGTACTACCCCGGGACGGAGGAGCAGCAGCTGTTCAAGAGAAAGTACAGTTTCAGCGACCGGAGCCGCTACTACTGGCCCGATGCCCGTCTGGACGAATCCATTGCCCTGCTGAAGAAAAACCTGGATGAGAAGGGAATCCCTTTAAGCATGCTGAGTCAGTTTATGCCGAATCAGTACAATGCGGTGCAGGAAGGCAGGATCAAGCTGACAGCCCGGGAACTCATTCTGAACAGGATTCAGGATATTATGGGGATATATGCCAGGGCCTGCGGGTTTTAGGCACCTCCAACCACATCCAGTCTGATACGCCTCTGGAAAATCTGATCTGTCTGTTTAAAGCAGGTAGAGAATCAATCTCCTTTCCTCCTTTTTCGGAGGAGGCAGGGGAGGCCTTGTTTAAGGCTTTGCAATTTACGGTTCTGTTGATGAATAGGTTAGTCTATTCAGAGTCAGAGTTGTACCGTCAGCTGAGAGAGAATAAAAGGACGTTACCGGCAAATAACCCGCCACTTGTTCAAAGCCTGTGTCCTGTTGGATACGTGGAGCTTGGAATAGATAATGGAAAGATGATTTTTGACAGTCTGTTCCGCCAGGTTCAGTTCTGTTCCCACGCTCTTGTTGTTCAGGCCTTTCTCAATCAGTTCCAGAATATCCTTTTCCCTCTGACTGAGGGTTTCCAGTATTTCATCTTCCTGTGTATTTACGGGTATATCTCTTTTCAGGAGGGGAGGCCTCTTTTTTTCCTGCCCGCCGGTCAGAAGCCTTCTGGCAATGGAGGGGGATATCTGAATTGTTCCGGACTGGATGGCCCGGATACCGGATATTAACTCTTCGGGAGGGATGTTTTTTAACAGATACCCCACCGCGCCATGTTTGATGGCTTCATGAACATAGTCATCGTCATCAAATGTGGTCAACATCATTACTTTTATATCAGGGTATTGCTCCTGAACCTTCCGGCAGGTTTCAACCCCATCCATAACGGGCATCCGCACATCCAGAAGGATAACCTGGGGTTTTACTTCTTCAAGTTTTTCCAGGACTTCCCTCCCGTTATGGGCAATAGCTACAACAGATATATCGGTAGTCCGCATTTCCAGTACATTACGAAGGCTCTCAACAAAGAGTACCTGATCGTCTACAAGCATTACAGTCAGTTTTTCTGGCATCTTCAGTGTTCCCAGGGAATTAATATGGACAATTCAAAACCGGATGGAGTATTGACGGCATGAAGGATTCCGTTTACCTTATCCAGGCGTTCCCGCATACCTTTCATACCAATGCCCTCCAATGCATTTTCCTGAGCTCCTTTGCCGTTATCGGCCAGGGATATTTTAGCATAAGATCCGTCACACCAGAACAGAATTCGTATTTCAGAACAATGGCCGTGCCGGAAAGCATTAACCATTCCCTCCTGAATCATGTGATAGACAATTTTATCTATCTCATTACCGAAACTTATAGGAGCATTCCCGTATTCAAGTATCACTTCTATGCCGGTAGAGCGGCTGAAGGTCGTTGTCAATTCATTCACCCTCTGCATAAATGATCTTACGGTTTTCTGTCCCACCTGCCGCAGTTCTCTCAGGTAGAGGCGTATCTCTTCCAGTCCCTTACGGGCAATCGTCCGGGATTTTTCAAGGAGCAGTCCCGTTTTTTCGGGATCAATCCGGGCAAAGTCCGTGGCGGATTCGGTCATCATCATAATGTTTGTCAGGGTGTAGCCGGCAATATCATGAATCTCCCGGGAGAGTCTTTTCCTCTCATTTTCCTCGGCGGATCGGCCTGCGTGGATGGCATGTTCCTGAAAATCAATATTGGCTCTGGTCAGATTTAAAACCGAGTTATCCAGGCGTTTCACCTGAAGGCTGTCCTGTTCCTGTCTGAAAAGAACCTGCCGGATATTGAACGAAAAGACATATACCGAAAAAAGGCTGATCAGCATCAGGATCTTCTCATGATTATCCGGACCGGCAACAGGCCTGTTCCAGATAACCGCATCTTTCTGTTCCAGGAAAATAAACAGAATAAGAGCCAGGGCAATCCAGGGACTGAGTTTTTTCCCGTATAAAAACAGTTCGAAAATAAGCACTCCGCATATAATGGATTCTATATTCATATTATTCCCCAGTGGATAGCCGCAGTACCAGCACAGGATGATTTTTATAATAAAAATAGGGATCAGCAGATCTGTTTTAATGATCCTGAACAAGGGAAGCAGCAGGGACAGGAGAATGGATATATAGATAACAACAGCAAATTCAGAGGAATAGATATAGAGGGTCCTTTCATTGATGATATTCCATTTGAAGAAAAGGAGTGCAAGAATATAAAAACCGGACAGGGATAGGGCAATGGGGAATCGGAAATCCTTTAACTTATTTTTATTCATACTTTTAAAGCTTTCCTTATTCGCTAAGTACGGTACTAAAGTACCTTAAGAAAATAATAAGATTTTGTATAATAATAAGAATATTATAACATATCGGGTACTTTAGTAACTCCTAATCTGAAAAATCCCGCCATAGAATAATGATAAATCTAGATAAGGGAGGTTCATTCTATATGAACAAAAAAAGTGTTTTATTCCTGTTGTCGATCTTCACTCTCATATTACCCGCAGTGGCCGGTGGTCAGAGTGAAGGATCTCCGGTTGATTCTTCAGAACCTGTTGTAATCAACTTTATGGCTGATAACAGAAGTGAGCTTGTAAAAATGCAGGAGCTTCTGCCGGAATTCGAAGCGGAAAACAATATCAAGGTTAACTGGATGCAGCTGCAGGAGACTCCCCTGCGATCCAAGACAGGACTGGAACTGTCTGCACCCTCAACAGATATCGATGTGATAATGGTCGATTTCCTTTTTATGAACAAGTATGCCAAAGCCGGCTACCTGGCTCCTCTGGATGAATACTTTGGCAAGGGTTCAACATTTAAGGAAAGTGACTTTCAAAGTCCCTTTATCGATGCGGTGAAATATAATGGTAAACAGTATGCCGTCCCTCTTTACCAGGATTGTAACATCCTTGTCTACCGGGCTGATCTCTATGCGAAATATGATCTGAATGTACCAAAAACCTTCGAGGAACTGGAGTATAACGCCAAAGTTATTCATGAAAATGAACCAGGTGTTGCCGGTATTACAATGAGAGGCCAACGTGGTCAGGGTGTTAATGAATGGACATGGCCTACATTTCTCAGAGGTTTCGGCGGAACCTATTTTGATCATAACATGATGGGGAATCTGGATACTCCCGAAGCCATCGCTGCTCTCGAATATTATGCCAGTATTCTGAAAAACTATGGTCCTGAAGGTGTTGCGAACTTTTCCTATATAGAAGTCCAGACAGGTTTTGCCCAGGGAAAGGCCGGAATGTTCATCGACTCCGCCTCACTGGCTCCCCGCTGTGAAGATCCTGCTTCCTCCAAGGTCGCCGGAAAAATCGGTTATGCAGTAGTCCCCGGGAAAAGGGAGATTCAACCCGGATTTTACTCCTGGACACTGGTTGTTCCCGAGCACTCCAAGAATAAAGAGGCAGCCGCCAAATTCCTGGAATGGATTGTCAGCCCTGAAATTGCTCCCCGGCTTGGTTGGTCTGCCCCTAATATCGCCCTGGAAACTGTATACGATGTAGCGCCCTATGCCGGATACGATCAGTCTGAACCTCTTGTTGAAGTTATGAAAAACTCCCTCGCATTAGCCGATCCCGACTACCGTCCGAGGGTTGACGAAGCATCTGAAGTAGGGACACGTGTTTCCATAGCTATTTCCGAAGTTCTGGCTGGTGAAAAAACAGCCGAACAGGCTTTGAAAGAAGCTGACGCCGATATCGATCAGATTATGAAAGAAGCCGGATACTGATATTCGGAACCCTCTCCCCCTCGACTACGCTCGGGGACCGAGGTGATTGATAAACACAATTATTAAAACATTCCCCCTTCTCCCTTTGGGAGAAGGGTTGGGGATGAGGGTTTTCACCGGATAACTTATTGGAGAATAAAATAAATGCTTAATAACAAAATACAACTGAAAGATAAGCACTATCTGGTTCTTTTTCTTGCTCCTGCGATTATATCGCTTGCCGTGCTGTCTTTATACCCCCTGATCTTCAGCCTGAAAACAAGTTTTTTTGGCTGGGATCTGATCAAACCCGGATCCGAGAAGAATTTTGTCGGCTTCCGGAACTATACGACGATTATAACAAACAAGGCCTTTCAGGGAGCCGTCTGGATAACCCTCAAGTATACCCTTGCCAGTGTGACTTTTGCGATCCTGGCTGGTACAGCCATGGCTTTCCTGTTTTTTCAGAACCTGAAAGGAACCTGGGTAGTCCGTACTGTGGTTATTACTGCCATGGTTATTTCTCCGGTTATCGTGGGAACCCTGTGGCGTCTGATGTACAGCCCCGATTTTGGAATCATCAACTATGCGCTCTCCCTTGTCGGGCTGGGACCTTACTCCTTTCTGGCGGAAAAAGAGACAGTGCTGAGCTCCCTGATCCTGGTTGATGTCTGGGAATTCGCTCCCCTTGTTATGGTTATCATCCTGGCAACTCTTCAGGGAATTAATCCCACCTTTTATGAAGCCGGCGTTATTGACGGCTGTAATGCCATACAGCTTTTTCTGCACATTACACTGCCCATGCTTAAACCGGCTCTGCTCCTGGCTCTCCTGATCCGTACCATGGACTGTTTCAGAACCTTTGATTCCATCTATGCCATGACAGGTGGAGGACCGGGGACCTCCAGTCAGAACCTGAATATTCTGATGTACAATACGGGCTTTGAGTTTTTTCAGATATCCAAGGTTTGTGCCATGGCTATTTTGAGTCTGATCATTATTACAACAATCTGTCTGATTCTGGTTAAAAATCTGAAGGATGATAATTCGATATGGTAGAGAAAAACAGGAACTTTAAACTTGTCATTTTATATATAATTCTGCTGCTGGTGTTTATCTTTTATGCCAGTCCCATTATCTGGATGATTTCCAGTTCATTCAAAACCGATGCGGATGCCCTGACCATGCCTCCCAAGTGGTTTTTTAAGCCCACAGGAAGCAACTATTATGAAGCCTTTTTCAACCGGGGTTTGATGGACAATTTCTATAACAGCCTGATTATTTCGGTCGTCAGCAGTCTTCTGGCTCTTGTTATCGGGACTCCAGCGGCCTATGCCATGTCCCGTTTCAGGTTCAAAAAGAAAGAGGATCTGTTTTTCTGGTTTCTCTCTACCAGAATGGCTCCTCCCGTACTGGCGGCCATCCCCATGTTTATGCTCTCCAGGAACATAGGGATTTACGATACGGTAGGCCTGCTGATTGTGATGAATATGCTGGTCAACCTCTCCTGGGTCGTCTGGATGATGCGCTCTTTTTTTGATGAGATAAGTGTTGAAATTGATGAATCCTGTATGGTGGACGGCTGTACCAGATTTTCAGCTCTCTGGAAAATCATTCTGCCTCTCTCCCGACCGGGACTGACGGCTACGGTTATTTTCTGTCTTATCCTGTCCTGGAATGAGTACTTCTTCGCTCTCATCCTGACAAGTGTCAACGCCACAACTCTGCCGGCGGCTATCAGTTCCTTCCTGACAGTTCATGGCCTCCTCTGGGGCCAGATGTGTGCCGCCGGAACCATAATAATGCTGCCAATCGTCGTATTTGTTTTCTTTACTCAGAAACAGCTGGTTCGCGGTATGACAATGGGCGCTGTAAAAGGTTAGGCCCATGCAGAAACATATACTTGCTATCGATCTGGGAACTACAAGCTGTAAAATCGCCTTGTTCGATGAATCTCTTGTCTGTGCGGCAGAGTGGTCAGATTCCTATCATACATCCTTTCCCCATCCGGGATGGGCCGAGCAGAATCCCGATGACTGGTGGCGTATCGTACTGAGCGGGATCCGGTCGGTAATCGTATCAAGCGGAATCGACAAAAACTCTATTTGCTCTATTGGACTCGATACAATGGGCAGTGCTCTGGTTTCTGTAGATAAAAATAATAATGTCCTTTGTCCGGCGCCTCTGTGGATGGACAGAAGGTCCGAAACCGAAGCTGATGAAATCAATGCCATAATGGGCCGCGATTTATGGGATATCAATGGCAACAGGAGTGATCCCTCCAATGTGGCTCCCAAAATCCTCTGGTTAAAAAAACACTTGCCGGAAGTGTATGAGAAGACGGACTGCTTTTTGCATGCCAACGGATTTCTTGCTTTGAGACTGACGGGAAACAGGTCTATGGATGTCACCGAAACCGGCCTGACCCAGCTATGCCGTACAGCGGACAGGGACTGGGATGACAGGCTTCTACAGCTTTGTGGAATTGACCGGTGTAAATTGCCTCCCGTTGTGGAATGTCATCATATTGTCGGGGGAATCACGTCGGCCGTTGCGGAGGAAACCGGTCTCCCCGAAGGAATCCCCGTAAGCGCCGGGGCTATGGATATGTGCGCCGCAGCTCTGGGATCGGGTGTTTTTAAAGCGGGACAGGTTTATATTTCTGCGGGAACTGTGACTGCCGTGGGAGCCTGTCTCGACAAGGCGGTTTTTCATCCTGATCTGCATATCTACCCGCATATCGTTCCCGGACTTTTTATTACCGCTGCCGGAGTGGACTACGGCGGAGCCGGACTGAAATGGTTCAAAGGGATTATGGAATCCGACGATTACGCTTTGATTGACAAGGCCGTTCTGGAAGAGGAGGAGGGAGAATCTCCTCTGCTTTTTCTGCCCTACATGGTAGGGCAGAGAGCGCCATTATGGAACAGCAGTATGACTGGAACCATCGCCGGGCTTCACCCGTCCGTAAACAAAACGGATCTTTACCGGATGTTTATGCGGGGGAATGCCTTCGGTGTACGGAAGGTTCTGAATATACTGACTGGTTCAGGATATAATATTGATCTGGTTAAAATGACCGGAGGTTGTTCCCATAGCACTCCCTGGATGAACATATTTGCAAACTGTACAGGTATCCCCTGCGAAGTTCCCGGTTCCAGTGATGTTGCTGTTCTGGGTAGTGCCATGATTGCTGCGGTCGCCTGCGGGCTGAAGTCAGACTATGATGAAATACTGAGGAACAGATCTGCTAAAGCCACATTCAGTCCGGATAATACAAAGGCCCGGAAGATGAGCCGGTTGTACAAAATATATGATGCCTATCTAAATGCCATGCTGCCGATTATGCAGGCTTTGTCTGACTATAAATATAACAATTGAATAACAGGAGTTGCAAATGACTGAGAGATATACACCCCGGGAAAGGGTGGCCCTTATACTGAATCATCAAGAAGCGGACCGGGTCCCTCTGGATATCGGTTCTACCGCCGGCAGTTTTACCAATACCACTTTTAAGATGTTGAAAAAGCATTTCGGGATTACCTCAGAGGATCTTGTGCCCCGGCCCGATGCCAGTGCCGCCTATTACAACGACGATCTGCTGGAAGCTCTGGGCAGCGATTTCAGACATATTTTTCTTATGCCTCCCGATTCCTGGTCCTTTGAGCCGGATGAAAACGGGACAACCCGCAGTGAGTGGGGCATGGAAAAAAGAAAAATAGAGGGGCTGACCGAAATTGTGAGTGCTCCCCTGAAAGATGCGACAGTTGATGACCTGGCATCCTATCCCTGGCCCGATCCGGAAGATCCCGGCCGGGTACGGGGACTGAAAGAGAGGATTGAACACCTCTACAACAACACCGATTACGCCCTGGCCAGCCGGGCTGTTTCTCATGGGTTTTTCGAACTGGCCTGGGAGCTCCGGGGGATGGAGAATTTTATGGTGGATATGCTGGTGGACAGGGAGTTTGCCGAGGCTCTGCTGGATAAGACCCTTGAAATCCAGATGGGCCTGTATACGGCTCTTCTGAAAGATGCCGGTCCTTATCTTCAAGTGGTGGAAACCGCCGATGACTATGGGATGCAGACAGGTCCCCTTATGTCGGTTGAACTTTTCCGGGAGCTGATCAAACCCAGGCGTAAAAAACTCAACGAACATATCAAATCCCTGGCGCCCAACTGTAAAGTATTTCACCATACCTGCGGTTCTGTTTTTGATCTGCTGCCGGATCTGATGGAGGCGGGGGTGGATATCCTTAATCCCTGTCAGCCTTTGGCGGCAAAGATGGATTCGGAAGGACTGAAGAAGGAGTTTGGAAACAAAATCTGTTTTCACGGAGCCATTGATGAGCAGGCTGCTCTGCCTGGTACGATCGAACAGCTTGAAGCGGAAATCGAAAAGAGAATCGATGCTCTCTCTCCGGGAGGCGGCTACATTGTTGCCTCCACCAGTAATATACAGGATGACACTCCCCTGGAGAATATCCTGTTTTATATTAAGAAAGTAAAAGATTACGGGGTCTATAGATGAGCCCTGTCATGGCTCCGCGGGAGAGAGTCCTCGCGGCGCTCGATCACCGCCAGCCGGACAGGGTCCCTCTCTACTTTGGGGGAACCTCAACCTTTATGACGGATACCGCTTACTTCAGGGCTCTGAAAGAGTGGGATCTGGGTGAGCCTGTAGAACCCTATCGCTGTGGTCATACGGGTAACTATGTAGACAACCGTATCCTGGAATTCCTGGGAGTGGATGTCCGTGTGCTGCAGATGAAGATCGGTCTGGAAGTTCGAAGGCTGTCAGACCGTACGGTTAGAAGCGATTGGGGGATTCCCCTGAAAATGGTAGACGGGTACGGATCCCGTATTAATCCGCCCTTTGAATCTCTGAATCCGGAATGCCGGCCGGATGAGGCCCTGGAGGCGTTGTGTCGCCATCCCTGGCCCGACGGGGGGGATCCGCGCAGGGTAAGGGGACTGAGAACGGCAGCTTTACAGTTTCTGGATCAGGGCTATGCCCTTGTGGGCCGGTCTCCCCAATCCGCCTCCTTTCTGGAGTATGGCTGCTGGCTGCGGGGGGATGCCAATTTCTATATGGATCTTATGCTGAACAGGGAATTTGTTCATGCCTTGTTTGACAGGATCTATGATGTTCAGAAAAAATTCTATGAATCCCTTTTGTCAGAATGCGGGGATCTCCTGGATATTGTGGAAACCTCGGAGGACTACGGTACTCAGAGCAGCCTTCTGATTTCTCCGGATACTTTCCGGGAGTTTATTAAACCCCGTCGGGAGAGGCTGAACAGCTTTATCCGGAGCAAAAGCCCGGAAATAAAGATACTCCACCATAGCTGTGGAGCCATTGAGACAATTATCCCGGACCTCCTGGATACGGGAATCGACATTCTCAATCCGGTCCAGCCCGGGGCGGGAGGGATGGATCCCTCCGCTATTACCGAAAAATACGGGAAACGATGTTGTTTCTGCGGTGGTATCGATATGCTGCAGGCCGTATCGGGAACCAGACAGGAAGTTGAGGCTGAAGCCGCCCTGCGTATAGATCAATTCCGGGGGAGGGACGGAGGTTACCTTCTAGGCACCTCCAACCACATCCAGTCTGATACGCCTCTGGAAAATCTGATCTGTCTGTATAAAGCAGGAAGATAATCGAATCTCTTTTCACCCCCTCCTCCGGAGGGGAGGCTTTGTTTAAGGCTTTGCTGTATTTACGGTTCTGTTGATGAGTAGTCTAATCCATTCAGAGTCAGAGTTGTCCCGTCAGCGGAGAGAGAATAAGTAACCGTAGTGGCTTCAAAATCATCAGCCGCTTCTTCTGCGGCTTCTTCTGCTGTGTAATCATCATCTGTTTCCAGATAAACAGCCCATTCTTCTTCACTGCCGTACCATTTATTTCCGTCACTCATGGCTGTAGGTGTCATAAGAAACTGGGTATCCGAAAGTTTCTCAATATCCCCTTTTTCTGAGGGATAGTATCCATATCCGGGAATCCCCGCATCATATTGATAGTCTGTGTCTGTCATATCCAGTCTTGAAGTTACTATGAAAGAGAAGTACCAGGTACCCGCATAATCTTCATTCATGGAAGCACTTTCGCTTTCACTTCCGGAGCAGGACATAAAAAACAGGACTGTAATAACAAGTAAAGTGACAGATAGAATTTTTTTCATATTTTCTCCAAATTATTTTTTGACTCTATTAAGTAAGTCTTAGGATATATGAATTATAGGGTGTGCTTCGATGGAAAAACAGCAGTTTTTCATAAAAAACAATGAATAACGGGATCTTCTTTTTTCATAAAGGAGAGCCGGAGGTCTTCAGGAGGGACAGTCGGATTGGCACTTGGCAGAGTTGCGTACTATAATTTTATATATGAGAGAAGTTCGCCTGAATGAGGATCTGAATAAACAGATCAAAAAGATCATGCCTTTCCGCTTTATGGATTCCGCACCGTCGGACTTTCTGGTGGAGCGGTCGGAAATTCTTCAGTTTGAAGAGGGTGAGACTATTATCCGTCAGGGAGAGGTGAATCAATCTTTTTATTCCATTATCGAGGGGAATATCAGTGTGACTGTTGCCAATGACGACGGCAGCGAGAGCTTTATAAGTACCATCGGTGCCGGCGAGGTATTTGGCGAAGCCGGCATTTTCCTGAAAGTCCCCCGCACAGCCAATATTGTCTGCAGCAGCGCTACCCGGGTAGTGATGATACCCAGGAAGAGCATTTTAAAGCTGATCCGGGAATTCCCCGAAAACGGAAATAAATTCCTTATGATGATTATCTTCAGTCTGCTTCGTAAATTGAAAGGTTCCAATCAGGAACTGGCGTATGAGCGGAAGGATGATGCCAATCAGGACGATATTGATACACTGGTTCAGGATCTGCTTGGTTAAAATCTCCGCCGGGCAGGATAAATCAACTGGACCGACGGAGATAGTACCGGGAATCGTAAACCGGAGAAATATATTGTCCTCCGGATTTTCCGAATTGGCAAGGGGATTTCTATCAATTTTTCACGGAATCATCAAGCCTTTGAGATAATCTTCGTCTCCCATTTTTTTCAGAGTATCCAGTAGTCCGTTCAGGTCTGTTTTATGGGTATACATCCTATGAAACGGGATTGTTTCATGCCGTTTCAGGATTTGAAAAGCCTTATCGAAAGCACCCGGGTGATTAGCGCTCATTCCCAGGATTCTGGCGTGTTTGCTGCAGATCAGCCTGGCCGGGTCAAAGGATATCTCCCTACCCTGATTAACCATATTTCCCACTTCCACATAGGTTCCCAGGCGGCGCATCATCTCAAGGCCGTCGACAAAGGTATTTATATTATTGGAGCACTGAAGAACAACATCCGCCCCGCCGTCGGTCAGATCCCTGACCATCTCGATCCGTTCCTGCCGGCTGTACTGATGGTAATCAATCAAATGGTCCGCTCCCGCAATTTCTCTGGTCAGATCAAGGCGTTTCTGACGGCTCCCGATCATTATAACCTGCTGAGCTCCCATCAGACGGCAGACCAGAGCGGAAAGGACCCCGACCTGTCCCGATCCGATAATTACAACCCGGGAACTTGTGGTCAACCCGGCTTCCATTACTCCCGGGCTTGTCTGGGCCAGCTCCACAGCCCGGACTGCTACAGCCAGGGGATCCAAAAGGGCTGCGATTTCAGAAGGCATATTTTCAGGGATCTTCCAGACATATGTTTCCGGGAAGACATAGGTATATTCGGCAAATCCGCCCATGAAATGGGGCCAGCGGCTGATATCGGAACTGATGGTTTCCTCCCCCTCCAGACCCAGTTTGGAGTAGGGAACGCCGTATACAAAGGAGTCATCGCAGGTTGTGCAGGTTCCGGGACGGTGACTAAGGCAGCCCTGACACTTTCCGCAGGTTATCCAGGGGTAGAGTACAATCCTGTCTCCCTCCTTCAGGGGGCCCCCGTAAATATTGAGGCTTCTGTTTGCCAGTTTTCCCATCTCAGTTATGGTTCCTGCAATTTCGTGACTCATAATGGCCGGGTAGGGAGGGATATCCTGTATCAGATGACCGTCTGTTCCGCAGATTCCCGCAGCATCCACCTGAAGAAGCATACCATCCTCTCTGACTTCCGGAAGGGGGAGGTCACGGATTTCTATATTATATTTATCGAGCCATACGGCTGCTCTGCCGGTCTTTGCCATTTTATTACCCTCTTTCTGTTTCAAATCTTAAGTGTATTAAAACACCTGTCAGTTGGCTTGTCAATTTTTTCCTTCGGGGAATATATAAATAATGTAATCGATTGCATTTTATCGGAATGTAGATGAAAATAGAGAAAGTGGAAAAAACTTGACAAATTTGTTTTAGTGTATTAGAACACTAAGATATACTTTATAAATTAAGGAGCTTAATATGCTGAATGGAATACCAAAGATTCTGTCCCCCGAACTGGTAAAAATCCTGATGGAGATGGGCCACGCCGATGAAATTGTTATTTCCGATGGGAATTTCCCTGCTGTTACATGCGGCCAGAGAGTTATCCGGGCCGATGGTCACGGCGTTCCTGAACTGCTGGATGCTATCCTGACCCTCTTCCCCCTGGATACCTACGGAGACGAGGTTCCGGTTTCCTTAATGGAAGTAACTCCCGGTGATCCCGTGGAGACTCCCATCTGGGATGAGTACAGAGAGGTCATTAAAAAACATAACCCCGGGTTCAGGGATTTCAACTTTATCGAACGCTTTGAGTTCTATGAAAGAGCCAAGAAGACTTTTGCCATAGTTGCTACCGGAGAAGCGGCGCTTTATGCAAATATTTTACTCCGCAAGGGAGTTGTGGTAGACTAAACCTTAAAAATAATCGATAGGTGGTCTTATGAGCAGTCAGGGCAGCAGCAAACTTCCGAAAATCCTGATTCTTGATACGGGAGGTACCATCAGTCAGAAACCGGGACGGGACGGAACGCTGGTTCCCTGTACAACCGACTATATCGAGATGGTTCCCCGGCTGCATGATATTGCCCGGATAGAACTGGAGCGCCTGGAGCGGATGGACAGTACGGATATGTCCACCGCACTCAGGGGCCGCATCGCTTCCCGAATCGCCGGTGAATACGGTAATTATGATGGTTTTGTTGTCCTTCACGGAACGGATACCATGGCCGATACGGCGGCGGCTCTTACCTATATGCTTAAAGGACTGGGGAAGCCGGTTGTATTAACCGGAGCCCAGCTCCCCATATTTGCTCCCGGCCCGGACGGGATGAATAACCTGTTCTACTCGGTTAAAGCGGCCGGCATGGATCTGGGAGAAGTGGTTATCTGCTTCGGCGACCGGATCCTCCGGGGCTGTCGATCCTCCAAGGAAAACGTCAACGGTTTCAATGCCTTCGGTTCCCATCGTATACCGCCCCTGGGCGAACTGGGGGTGACTGTTCGTTTGCTGAATCATCGCATTCCCCGCAGCACATCCACTCCGAAGCTGTTTACAGACTTTGATTCGGGGGTCTGTTATCTTCCCATGTCCTCCGGTTCAACCCTAAACATGCTGGAGTCCCTGGCCCAATGGAAAGACCTGAAGGGTCTGGTTGTGGGCGGATTCGGTACGGGAAATATACCTTCCATACAAATGGCCGGATTGGAGAAAATCTTGAACCGGAGCATCCCTGTGGCGGTTGTGACAACCTGTCTTCAGGGGGATACCATCCTGGATCAGTACGAAGTAGGGCAGGTGGTTAAAAAAGCCGGTGCAATGGAAGGCCTTGATCTTACCCCGGTGTGTGCCGTTCAGAAGCTGATGTATGCCATTGGCCTGGCCGATTCTGAAAATCAAACGGATTCTGATCCGGATAAACGACGGCAGAGAATCCATGAAATCTTTCAAACACCTGTTGCACTGGATATGGCCCTATCCACGAACTAGGGATTGTTCCTCGGCTACTTCCACTCCGCTCAGCACGGCGTCCGCTCGGAAAGCTGTTTGGGGTGTTGCGGGATTAACAGATAGGCTCCGTTTCTCGGCTCCGCTCGACAGGCTAAATCCCTTATATGACCTCTCTGATCTTAGCCCCTCTCAATCCGGACCCCTCTCAGTCGGACCCCTCTCAGTCTCCCCTCAGGGGAGAAGTTGTATAGTTTCCCCCCCCCTTAAACGGAAGACTCAATACATTTTTCCCCTCCTGGACCATCCATTTATCACTATTAGGGAAAGTAACAATATATTTTCCCCCTCCCTGAGGAGGGGGCCAGGGGGAGGTCCTGAATTGGTCTGATTTTCCCATATATTTGAATCAGAACAGAGCGATTTCCTGTAGATAGTAATATGGATGATACACAAGTAAAACCGAATTATATAACTGCAAAATGCTCAATGTATAAAAAGTTAAGAGAGCTTCAGACACTGCAAAGAAAAAAACCAACCAGAGCTGAACGTGTAATGTGGGAACATCTACGGAATAAGAAATGTGGTTTTAAAATCAGAAGGCAACATATTATTGATCGATATATAGTCGATTTTGTTTGTCTTAGTGTACAGTTAATTATTGAAATTGATGGAGAAATCCACAGAAATCAGAAAGAGCAGGATTTGCAGCGTACTGAGAGACTCATTGAACTCGGATATGAAGTTATGCGTTTCTCAAATAAAGATGTATCTAAGGATCCAAATGCTATCTTTGTAAAAATTAAAGAGAGGCTGGAGGACATGAATCAATAGAAAACCCCACTTAGTCGGACCCCTCTCAGTCCGGACCCCTCTCAGTCTCCCCTCAGGGGAGAAGTAGTATCGTTTTCCCCCCTTAAACGGAAGACTCAATACATTTTTCCCCTCCTGGACCATCCATTTATCACTATTAGGGAAAGTAACAATACATTTTCCCCCTCCCCGAGGAGGGGGCCAGGGGGAGGTCCTGAATTGGTCTGATTTTCCCATATATTTTAATCAGAACAGAGCGATTTCCTGTAGATAGTAATATGGATGATACACAAGTAAAACCGAATTATATAACTGCAAAATGCTCAATGTATAAAAAGTTAAGAGAGCTTCAGACACTGCAAAGAAAAAACCCAACCAGAGCTGAACGTGTAATGTGGGAACATCTACGGAATAAGAAATGTGGTTTTAAAATCAGAAGGCAACATATTATTGATCGATATATAGTCGATTTTGTTTGTCTTAGTGTACAGTTAATTATTGAAATTGATGGAGAAATCCACAGAAATCAGAAAGAGCAGGATTTGCAGCGTACTGAGAGACTCATTGAACTCGGATATGAAGTTATACGTTTCTCAAATAAAGATGTATCTAAGGATCCAAATGCTATCTTTGTAAAAATTAAAGAGAGGCTGGAGGACATGAATCAATAGAAAACCCCTCTCAATCCGGACCCCTCTCAGTCTCCCCTCAGGGGAGAAGTAGTATAGTTTTCCCCCCTTAAACGGAAGACTCAATACATTTTTCCCCTCCTGGACCATCCATTTATCACTATTAGGGAAAGTAACAATACATTTTCCCCCTCCCCGAGGAGGGGGCCAGGGGGAGGTCCTGAATTGGTCTGATTTTCCCATATATTTTAATCAGAACAGAGCGATTTCCTGTAGATAGTAATATGGATGATACACAAGTAAAACCGAATTATATAACTGCAAAATGCTCAATGTATAAAAAGTTAAGAGAGCTTCAGACACTGCAAAGAAAAAAACCAACCAGAGCTGAACGTGTAATGTGGGAACATCTACGGAATAAGAAATGTGGTTTTAAAATCAGAAGGCAACATATTATTGATCGATATATAGTCGATTTTGTTTGTCTTAGTGTACAGTTAATTATTGAAATTGATGGAGAAATCCACAGAAATCAGAAAGAGCAGGATTTGCAGCGTACTGAGAGACTCATTGAACTCGGATATGAAGTTATACGTTTCTCAAATAAAGATGTATCTAAGGATCCAAATGCTATCTTTGTAAAAATTAAAGAGAGGCTGGAGGACATGAATCAATAGAAAACCCCACTTAGTCGGACCCCTCTCAGTCCGGACCCCTCTCAGTCTCCCCTCAGGGGAGAAGTAGTATCGTTTTCCCCCCTTAAACGGAAGACTCAATACATTTTTCCCCTCCTGGACCATCCATTTATTACTATTAGGGAAAGTAACAATACATTTTCCCCCTCCCTGAGGAGGGGGCCAGGGGGAGGTCCGGGAAACATGTCTGACCATAAGAGATAAACTCTGTCGAATTGCCATCCTGCATGATATAATTAATACAATGCCTGGAGAATGTGCCATAAGCTGTAAAATCCGGTTTATGAGATTGTCCACATGGAAAATTCAGGAGGCTTCATGAGTTCTATATTAATTAAAAACTGTGATACCCTTTTTCAGGGTGCGGATAAACCTGTCCTTAAAAACTGCGATCTGTTTGTTGAGAATAATATTATCTGTGAAATCGGTGTGGATCTGAAAGTTAAGGCCGACAGGGTCATTCCGGGAGAAAAGCGGGTTGTCCTTCCCGGTTTTGTGAATACCCATCACCATTTTTATCAGACCTTTACCAGAAACCTGCCTGCCGTGCAGAATGCGGAGCTCTTTGAATGGCTGGTCTACCTCTATGATATCTGGAAGCATATAGATATCGACAGCGTCTATCATTCGTCCATGCTGGCCATGGGGGAACTGCTGAAAACCGGCTGTACCTGTGCGACCGACCACCATTACCTCTATCCCCGGGATATAGACGGGGATATCATGGCAGCCCAGTTCGCCGCTTCGGATAAGCTGGGGATGCGCTTTTCTCCCACCAGGGGATCCATGTCCCTGAGCAGGAAAGACGGGGGGCTGCCTCCGGACTCTGTTGTACAGACGGAAGAGGAAATCCTGAAAGATTCCGAGCGGGTCATAAAGGCCTATCACGACAATTCGGACTTCTCCATGAAGAAAATTGTGCTGGCTCCCTGCAGCCCCTTCTCCGTAACGGAGAAGCTGATGAAAGAATCTGCCGCTCTGGCCCGGGAATACGGTGTCCGTCTCCATACCCATCTGGCCGAAACCCGGGATGAGAACGATTTCTGTAAAAAGATGTATGGCCGGCGCCCCCTAAAGGTGATGGAGGACTGCGACTTTCTGGGCGAGGATGTTTTCTTTGCCCATGGTATACACTTCAATGATGAAGAGCTGGATATTCTTGCTGAAACGAAGACGCATATCGCCCACTGCCCCACATCCAACATGCGCCTGGGTTCCGGGATCTGCCGGGTAACCGAGATGATCCCCAAAGGCATCAATGTCGGTCTGGCCGTGGACGGGTCCGCCTCCAACGATTCTTCGGATATGCTGGGGGAAGTCCGCAATGCCCTGATGCTGCAGCGGGTACATTATGGGGCTGCCGCGGTAACAACCGCGGATGTTTTAAAACTGGCAACCGAAAACGGCGCCCGCCTCTTGGGGTACAAGAAGGTAGGCCGTCTGGAGGAGGGCATGGCTGCCGACCTGGCAGTTTTCAATATGGACAAACTTGAGTATGCCGGAGCGTTGAGCGATCCTGTAGCGGCGCTGATATTTTCCGGTTACAATCATGAAGCTGAATATACAATTGTAAACGGAAGGATTGCCGTGGAAAAGGGCAAACTGACCGGTATGGATGAGGACGAACTGAAAGAGGCCTGTATGACCCTTTCGAAATCCCTATGGAAAAAAGGAGGAGTGCAAATATGAGCAGCCGGTATTTAAAACCGAAAACGATAGAAGAAGCCCTGATGATGAAGAAGGAATACCCCGGGAGTCTCTACCTGGGCGGCGGAACGGAAATCAACAATCCGTCTACGGAAATTCAGGCGGAAACCCTGATCTCCCTGGATGATCTGAATCTGAAAGCCTGCGTTAAAGGGAACCATAACTATATCCTGGGGGCATCAGCCACCTTTCAGGAACTGATTGACTGGGAGGAGTGTTCTCCTGTCCTGAAGGAAGCCGCCGGTTTCCTCTATTCCAGGAATGTCCGGAATATGGCGACTGTGGGAGGCAATATAGGGGCCCATCTGAAACAGTCCTATCTGGTTCCTGTTCTTATGGTGCTGGAAGCGGATGTGGAACTGGGGAATGATGAGGTCATTCCCCTGGAACAGTATGTCAAAGAGGGGCGGAATGATCTTATCCTTAATGTCCGTTTTTCCCATATCAAAGGAAAAGCCGCTGTAAAGAACCTTACCAGAACCGCCGGGGGAGAGACAATTGTATCTGCCGCTGTGGCGGTGGAACAGGAAGATGGAAAAATCACCAAAGCCCTTATTGCGGTAGGCGGTCTTTTTGACAGAGTGACCAGACTGACCTCAGTTGAAGAGGCTCTGGTCATGGGAAAGCTGAAAACAGGCGAAGAGATTCAGGATGCCGTGAACGAATCGGTCAGTGCCGAAGAGGATTACCTGGGGTCCGCCGCCTATAAGAAATATATCTGTGGAATTATTGTTGCCGACTGCGTGGCAAAATGTATGAGGGGGGAGTCATGAATCAGAAAATTACCCTGGAATGGGTTCTGAACGGAAAAACCCTGTTTACAGAAACCGATCCTTTTGTAAATGTACAGGTTCTGCTGAAGCAGATGGGAATCCTCTCTGTCCGCGACAGCGATAATCATACGGGTTTTGCCGGAAGCGATACGATCCTTCTGGATGGAAAACCTGTTAATGCGGGGTTGATGATAGCCGCTCAGCTGGACGGTCACGATGTGGTCACCGCTGAGTTTCTGGCAAAGGGCAATCAAATGGATCCCGTTCAGGCCGCTCTGGTGGATGCCGGTGCGGTTCAGTCCGGTTACAACGCCCCCGCCTCGGCTCTGGTCCTGACAGACCTGCTCAACCGCTGCAGCAACCCCACGGAAGAGGAGATCCGGGATGCCTTTTCCAGCCTCTACTTCCGGGACAACGGGTATATCCCCCTGTTCAAGGCGGTTGAGCTGGCTATCAAGTACCGGGAAAACGATACAGAGGATCTGGCAATCGCTCCCGAATTCAGGGACGATCTGCGGGATGTGGGAAAGCCCCGGCGAAAGATCGACGGTTCCAAACTGGTTATGGGCCGCAGGGCTTTTGTGGAAGACCGGGTGGATCCCAATCCTCTTTATATGAAGGTTCTCCGAAGCCGTTTCGCCCACGCCTATATCAAAAGCATCGATACCTCCATGGCAGAATCCCTGCCGGGCGTACACAGCATCATTACTCACGAAAACTGCCCCGATGTCTATTACGGCTCTGCCGGTCAGGGATTTCCCGAACCTTCTCCCTACGATAAGAGGATGTTCAGTCAGAAAATCCGCCATGCCGGAGACCGTGTGGCCGCCGTTGTCGCCGAGTCGGAACAGATTGCCCTGGATGCCCTGGCCCTGATCCATGTGGAGTATGAAGCCCTTCCCCCGGTTTTCACCGTGGATGAAGCTAAAGCCGAAGGGGCTCCTGTCGTACAGAATGGAACAATTGAGTATGTTGTCGGCGCTCCGGACGATCTTGAAGAGCAGAACAAAACCGCCGATCCCCGGGACGGTAAGATAATCTACCAGTTTCCCATCGGAGCGGATCCCCGTAAAAACATCGCCGCCAGCGTTTCCGGCGGTATCGGGGATATGGACAAGGGCTTCAGGGACGCGGAAGTTATTATTGAACGGGAGTACGAAACTACCCAGATTCAGTGTACCCCCCTGGAACCCCATACGGTATATACCAAAATGGAAGGGGACCGTCTGGTCATTCATGCTTCCACCCAGGTTCCCTGGCACCTCAGGCGGATTGTCGCCCGGGTTCTGGGAATCAAGGAGAACAGGATACAGGTTATTAAGGAACGAACCGGCGGCGCCTACGGTTCCAAGCAGGATATCCTTCTGGAGGAACTGGCCGCCTGGGTTACCTGGACCTCCGGACAATCCGTATTCTATCAGCATACAAGAGAAGAGGAGTTTATCGCCTGTTCCACCCGTTTCCCCATGAAGATGGGGGTTAAGCTGGGAGCCCGAAAAGACGGGACCCTGACAGCTGTTCATATGACGGTGGACGCCAACTCCGGTCCCTTCGGGAACCACTGCCTGACCGTTCCCATGAACGCCTGCTCCAAGTCGCTGCCCCTCTTTTTGTGCGACAACTTTCACTTTGATGTGACAACCTACTATACCAATATTCCCCCCACCGGCGCCTATCAGGGATACGGCGCTCCCAAGGGATCCTACGCCCTGCAGATGGCCATTGCCGAACTGGCGGAAGAACTGAAGATGGACCCCCTGGCTCTGATTGAAAAAAACAGGGTAAGGGAAGGGGCCATGCTGGAAATCCTCAAGTGCCTGGGTGAGGGAAGGGAAGGAATCGCGGCTCCTGTTGAAAGCTGCGGTCTGGACGGTGCCCTGAAAGAGGGCGCCGAGATGATCGAGTGGGATAAAAAGGAAATATCCGATGACCCGGATGTGAAGATCGGAAAGGGCGTTGTTATCATTCAGCAGGGATCGGGACTCCCCGGTCTGGACCATTCCAATGCGGATGTCAAACTGATGACCGACGGAACCCTCATCGTTCACACCGGCGGAACCGATCTGGGAACGGGACTGGATACGCTCTGTGTTAAAATTGCGGCGGAGGTGCTCTGTACCCCCATGGACGATATCGCCATCGTGGCGGCTGATACGGACAACACCTCCTTCGATACGGGAGCCTATGCGTCAAGCGGAACCTACTTTTCCGGCGGTGCGGTTTACAAAGCCGCGGGCGTTCTGAAGGACAAGATCCTGCAGGCGGCATCGGAAATGCTGAAGGAACCGGTGGAAGATCTGAGCCTGGAATTCCCCTCTTTTGTAAAAGGAAAGAAAGGACAGGTCAGCTTTGAGGATATCTCCCGGGACTCCCTGACCGGCGAAGGCCGGGGGCAGCTGATCGGTTTTGCCTCCTACACCACGGATGATTCCGCCTTCCCCTACGGGGCGCACTTCGCCCAGGTGGCGGTCAATACCCGCACCGGCGAGATCAAGGTACAGAAGTATTATGCCCTGCAGGACTGCGGAACCCCCATCAACCCCGAGCTGGCTCTGGGGCAGATCTACGGCGGTGTGGTTAAATCCATCGGCCATACCCTCTACGAAGAGATGGTCTTTGACGAAAAGGGCCGCTGTCTGAACCCCGACCTGCGGCGTTACGGCGTTCCCCTGATCGGCGATATACCCGAGGATCTGGAAGCCCGTCTGGTTTACACCGATGATCCCTTCGGTCCCTTCGGCGGCAAGTCCATCTCCGAAATCAGCGTAAACGGCGCCGCTCCGGTTATTGCCAATGCGGTGCATGATGCCACGGGTATCTGGATACGGAAGTGGCCCATTACACCCGAGAAGATTTTAAGGGAGCTGGGGAAAATTAAGTAGATAAGAACCTCATGATTCTTAGGATAATCCGCAATCTGATTGCGGATTATCTGCATTTTAAATGCGTAATTGTATCCATTTGGGTATAGAAGCAGACTCAGTCTGTTGAATATGAGATAATTCTTTGGATTAAAAAAGTCAACAAATTAGGCAGTCCTTAATTAACGGCTGCCTTTTTTTATTGTGTTTTTTTAAAACCGTGTATATTATTATCTGTGTTGAAGCTTAAATCTATGGAGTGAAAAATAATGAAAAAGTACCTATCTCTTTTTCTCCTGCTGCCGTTCCTGTTCTTTATGAGCTGTGAATTATTTGACAGTGGAAGTGATAAAGACGATGACGATGATGATGATAATAATACTGAGCAGGTCAGCGGCCTACAGTTTAATATCAGCGGGGCGAAGGCGTTAGCCGGTGGCAGTTCAAGCAGTTCCGGGGTGGAAATGTCCCGTTCCGCCAGAACGGCAATGTCGGCGGATCTGGTGAAAATCCTGGAAGATGGAACCATAGAAGCTGCGTTAAGTTTTGGTGATGACAACTACAGCTGGACCCCCAATATTTCCTTTATGTCTGTTGGGGAGGACGGGAGTGTGTATATCTGTTTTGAATCAATGTATTCTGAGTGGAATTATGATGAAACGGATGGTTCCTCATCAACTACCTATCTTCAATTTGTTAGAGTCTATCCTGACAATACCTATGATGTCCTATGGCCACATGAAACAGATTCTGATGAGTATCCCAGTGAGACCATTCAAACCTGGACCTGGTATACCGATATGGATATGGATCCATTGGTGAAAGATTCCTCTGGTAATATATATTTTATGACACAGAGCTGGACTAATAGTAAAACTGTAAACCATATTTATAAGTATTCACCGTCTAGTGGTGGAAGCCCGGTAAGGGTTACTCCGGCAAATTCAACAATGACGATTGATACGTTTAAGGTAGATTCCAATAGTAATCTTTATATTAAGTCCGGTTGGTCAACTTCTGATAGCTGGATGCGCTGTTATCTTTCGGGCGAAACAACACCTCAAAATATATATTTTACTTCAACTAATGATACCTGGATTCGAGGGTATAATACGGCTCCTACTGGTAGCGCTCTTATAATCAACGGTTATAATGTGCGGGGAATGAGCGGTATTATAAAAGCAACAGTAAGCTCTGGTTCTAATCCGGAAATCGATCTCCTATATAGCACCAATAGTTCCAGCTGGGTCTCTTTGGCCATGGATACGGATTACACATGGGATAATCCAACCAGTTTGATGAATTATACTTATACATATAATCAGGCAACATATTCGTATGATTATACTTTCAGTTGGGATAATGATGTATTATCAGATTCAAATGTTGTGGAAGATAAAATTCTTCAAAGGATTCAACCATATTATATTGGTGCAGTAACCCTTAAATCCGAGCCATCAGCTTCAGGATGGGATCTGGATGCTTCTCCTATAGCTTCTGATGGAGGTTTCACATTTTCAACTGTTGGCGAATGGATTAAAGATCAACCGGAGGATTTTCTTAAAACATGTTTCACTGGAACAATGATGAAGGACTGGCTTGCAAATAATAACCTGAGTTATTTCAGTTTTGATTATATTCAGAACATGATTTATGACACAGCCGGAAATCTGTATGGGGTTTACTTTGACTATAGCGGAACGGGAAATAAAATTGTGAAACTGTTAAATAGTGCTGGAGACCGCAATTTATCCATAATCAGTTCAGCCCATGGCGAAGATAAACCGAGTATGATAAAATTTATTGGCAATTATATGTATTACAGATACTCTGTTATGGATGCTTCCGGTTATGAAACAGGTTACAACAAACTGGCCAGGCTTGATATTACTTCCAGTTCGGATAACAATGATGAGGAGATACTGACTGATAGTTTCTTTACCGGCAAGAATCTTCAGATCCTTACCTATGATGTTGCTGACGATAATTCTGTGATGTACTTTTCCGCTTTGGATTATTTTACTAATGAAGTTATCTTTGGAAAAGTTGATTTGACAACCATGACATACAGTGATGTGGATTATAGTTCTACATTCAGCGAAATAACCGTATTCTAACACCGGTTATTACACGTTAATCAGAATCCTGCTGTTCATCAGCAGGATTTTTTTTGTGAAGATATCTTCATATTCCGTTAAGAAATAGTAAAAAAATCCCTTTTAATGTGTGATTTTCTTGTTTTTTCTTTGATTTTCTGTAACCTTTGCTTTATCATTGTACGTAGTGTTCGCTTATGGAGAAAAAGCCCCTGCCGGTTATACTATTCATTTTTGCGGATGCGGAATGTTGGTTATTTGGTCCGTCGGATCATGTAAGAAAAAGAAAATTTAGGAGAAGTGCTTATGAAAAAACGCTTGTTATGTGTCATGATTATTTTGAGCGTAATTAGCGCCGCTGTGTTTGCTGATGAGGATTTTAGAGAGTCGTATACAAACGATGTCACATCAGGAATTTTTAGTGAAGACCAGGATAACTATCTCAGTACAACTGGTTTTGGAAATCTTGAGAGTAACAAACTGTTTATGTCTCTCGGTTCTCCTGATGAAAGTTCCGGTGCTTTTCAGATTGGAACAGCAAACTTTTTTGACAATCTATATATTGGAACTAGTTTTTATATAGATGAATTGGGTACTCAGGGTAATTCAGGTACAGATGTATCAATTACACAGACATCAGATATCGATTATAATAAAACAGCAAGTGGAACTGTCACATCAATTACAACTACTGAAAATGAAAAAATAGAATCAACTTATAAATTCGGTAATTCAGGCCAGGTTCTTGTCGGTGTTGGTGATATTGGTATTTCTGTCTACGGTGGTATGTTTAAATCTGATACAACCGGTACATATGATGGTTATGGTAGTATTGGAACTTCTCAATCTATAGTAAGCAAAGATATGGATGGTAATGTTCTTTCTGACTATTCAAAAGATTACGATGGCGGTTACCACAATGATTCAACAATTCAGGTATCTCTGGAAGTTGGAGTACCTGTCGGTTCCCTGGATATTAAAGCTGGTGTATGGACCGAGATTGTTAATGATGAAGAAAAATATACTTACAAAGAAGTTCGGGAAACACCTAATGCCGGTTTTGCAGAATATGAGGGAACGGATGATGTTCAGTACTATAAAAAAGAAACCGGAACAAGTTCCAGATTCTCTATTGATAGTGATTCTCTGACAGATTACTGGGCCAATTCAAACGATGGAAATTATATAAATATCATTCCCAGTGTCAGTGTTGATACGGCATTTGATACCCCCCTGTTTGGAGGAACAACTCTTGATGTTGGTCTGGCTTATAAGCTTGGTTTGATGCTGAGTCCTGTAAGTGAAGAAAGTACTTCTATAACTGAGTATAAAACCAATAATACTGCCGACCCCGGATATGTTAGGACTACTTTAGTTGAAACTGAAGAAGAAGAGGCTGATGATATCTCCTATATGAACCACATGATTTACCCTTCTTTCAAGTTGACCAAAGATTTTGGTGATTCTGTGAAACTGGGTGTTTCTTATAAGCCAATGATTTCAATCATCAATCAGGAAGTAACAGATACACATTCCAAAACAGTTACTACTACCTATGATGACGGCAGAGCTGCAACAGATGATGATTATGTAGAAGTTGTAACAACCTCTTATGCTGATGAAACCACAACTACCGAGACTTTCAAATATGATTATGATTTGGGTGTTGGTGCTCAGTTTATGCTGAAAGAACGTTTGAGAATCAATGTTGGTGCAAAGGCAACTGTTCAGGCTCTGACAATAGCTTCTGAAAAGAAAGATGTTGATGGTATTGGAGAAGTTCAGACTGTAAGATACAGACCTGATGAAGATGGGACAAGCTACACCACTACTTATTCAGAATCAGATCCGGATCCGGATCCTGATAGTGATCCTTCTACAGATGATGGAACAACTCCTGCTCAGACTCAGTATAACCAGAATCTTGGTATAACAATGGCCTATGAAGCTGGTTTTACCTTCTTCTACAATGACAGTCTTACACTGGATATGAAAGCAAACATGTTAGGAACAACTACAAATGTATTTGCATTTGATACATGGTCTGCAGAATTCACATTTTCTTACTAAGAGAAAAGGAGCATAGAGTATGAATAAAACTATAAAGATTCTTTTTTCTCTTCTGATTATGGCTGCTTTGGTGATGACCGGATGTAATGTCGGTAGTTTTTCACCTGAAATCGGAGGGGAAGACGACGTAATAGCAAGTATTGCTACTAATACGAATGGATTAAGTACAACTAATCTGGTTGTTGGTACTGCAACTGGTACCCTGTCAAATACAACCGGTCAGGTAATAACTATCACCTTTACTGGGATTGTAGATGTATCAGGAACAACAATTCCCGGACTGTCCATTACCAATATGGGTACCATTACCGGTGCAACAGCTGGTGTAGCTAAATCTCAGGGATCGGCTCTGACTTATACTGCTGAAGTCTTCCAGACAGGAGCCAACTCTTCTACTGCTTATTTGACTCTGGACTGTACCAGTGCGACAAGCTGGATTGAGCTGATTATCGATGCCGGTTCCGTAACTGGTAACGGCGGAACCATTCATTTGTCATCCGGTGATGATGAGATCCCCGGTGAAGACGAAGATGATTATATCAAAGAGTTTGCTGTAACCGGCGGTACACCAGTAACCAATGACGGTACTGTAAGGGATCCTGATGCAACCGTTACGATAACTCCTCTTGCAATGGGTGTTAATGAAATCACTACTACTGTAACAGATACTGTTAATACCCATGATTTTGCATTGGCTACTCTCAGCTCTGCTGTAAGTGTTTATTCATTTTCAAATGGAGCCTATACATTATTTACCCATACACCTGCTTTCAATACGACCACCGGTGTATACTCCATCCCCGCGACAACAACCGGTAATCAGCTCTATAAAATCTACTGGAATGAATATGATATTGTAGAGAATGCTGCCAAGAATGGTTATTTTCACAGAGTCAGTTTTGATCAGCTTGATGATGATAACCTGAGTGATAATTCTGCCATTCTTTCTGTTGGAACTTTCAGGTCATTTAATAATTCTGCCCAGTCATTTGCCGGTCAGCCTACTATTACTATTGACAGTAATGGTGGTTATATCAATATGGCTCAGATTACTGCAGCCAATGTCTCTGTAAAGGTATTTGTAGATACAGGTAACGATGGTCAGATTGATAATCCTAATTCAGACTGGGTGTATGATGTAGATTTTACAGTACGGAAAGTTGATGATGATACTTTTATGCTGTATCTGCCTGCAGAGATCGGTATTGATGGTGACTGGTCTTACGTTGTAACTATTCAGCCTGTAATTCAGGATCTTGGTGCTACCTATCCCACAACTCCTGCAGACACAACAGATGACTACATGCATGTCTCCACAACTTCGGAAGATGGTGCATTTGTTCTGACAGGTAACTTCTAAGTTCATTTTATAGCTACTTGTTTGGACTGCCCCAAAGGGGCGGGGCAGTCCTTTGTTTTGATAAACCCGAAACCGGACGGCACCAGCCGCCCGGTTTTTTAAATTCACCCGGAGTAACTGAATACCCCCATTTTCAGTTTCAGGATAGCTTTTTCTTTGTATAGGAATTACAATAAACCAATATAAATAGAAAAAGGTTTCATCATGAATAGAATAAGTGATCCGGCCCCTTTCGACCTCCATCCCGTTCCAAATGCAGCATTAAGCTCCCTGTCCAAGCTGATTTTTGAAAATGAATACCTGCCCAAGGCTTTTGCCTATGATGTACTGGAAGCGAACGGGCGTTCCTATGAGTAACGATTGGCCTCCTGTCAGTTTATTACTTCACCGGATGAACCGGTTCCGACTGTATCGGGTCTTTTGACTCTGGGACTGAGTCCTCAGGATTACCTTCCAGACTCTGCCGTACAATTTTTGAGGATTGACGGAAACGAACTGGCCGACCCGGTACTGGATGAGCAGCTTATTACGGGAACCATTCCGGAAATCCTGCGGAAAACCGAAGAAAAGCTGATGGCCCATAACAGAACGGCCGTTGATATAACCAGCTCTCCCGTTCATAAACGGAGCATGCCTTATCCTCCGGCTGCGTTTCAGCAGATACTATACAATGCCGTACTGCACCGCAGTTACGAACGGACGAATGCTCCCGTCAGGGTGTACAGGTTTTCTGACAGAATAGAAATAAGCAGTCCGGGAGGCCCTTTTGGCAATGTTACTGCCGAAAACTTTGGAAATCCCGGAATTACAGACTATCGGAACCCTAATATGGCTGCTGTTCTGAAAAACTACGGGTATATTCAGGCCTTCGGCAGAGGGCTTGCCGTAGCGGAAAAAGCCCTGAAGGATAATGGAAATCCTCCCCTGGAATTTGATGTGAACCCAAGCGCTGTAGTGTGTACTCTCAAGAGGCCTCTCTGATGGCTGTACCCGTATTTACGCTTTTTTACAACAAAGGCGGAGTGGGTAAAGCATCCCTTCTCTACTACCTGTCCTGGATGTATGCCGAACTGGGAAAGAAGGTTGTGGTGGCAGACCTCGATTCTCAGGCAAATCTGACAGATGCTTTCCTTGAGGAAGAAAAATAGACAAATATCTGGAAAGAGTCTCCCGAATCCGGGTCTCACCTCGAATTCAAACTTCCCTCAGCGGAAATGAAATCCCTGGGTTATCTGTGTCAGCAGCACAGTGTCCGATTTGACCGCCCTGTTAAAGCCTATGACCGCTGGGTAAACAGAATCCCTTCTGTTTATCGACAGGCTGTACTGAATGAAACAAATCCTCCGATTATAGAAATGGCCGATGATCCCTTCTGCCTTGCTACGATCAGGCACTACAGGAGTCTTGTCCCCATGGCTCAGGAATTCCGCAAGCCCATATTTCATCTGACCGCAGCGGACGGAGCCATTGGGAGTCATGCCAATGCTGTTAGGGACGCCGCCCGTGATTTTCGCAATCTGGCACTGAAAATTTCTTCCCTGATGGAGGAATCTGTTAAAGAGAATTTCAATCAGGTCCTGAACAAAATAAAGGAAAACTCTAATACCGAAGATCTCCCTGACTGGGATAAAATCTGATAATTTATAGCAACCACTGTTACTGTAACAACGGTTGCTATAATGTGAAGAACATCCAATGAAAAATAAATAATCCGTATTTTTTATTGCGAATCCTGAATGATCTCGTATTCACTAATATCTACATAATCATCCCAGCTTAATCCGTGACCACCGACATCAACGTGGACATTTTTAAAGAAGCTATTATCTTTTAACTTTTGAAAGTGTTCATTTCTATTAATGACTTTATGACAATCGAATAATTTGGTCTGACCGTCCGAAAACTCGACATTAAGTATAAGATTATCCTTTGGAAGCACATTTATAATCTTTGGTATTATCATTATTCTAACCCAGGTAATTTAATAAATTCTTTTGTTTTCCACATTTTCTTAAGTTCCGGTTTATAATCTTCAGCCCATTCTTTTATGAGTTTAATGGCCTTTCCCGGCAAATCACCTTCCAGCATTTCTAAAGAATCCAAATCAAAAATTCCATTATATTCATTATATATTGCGTGAAAATGAGGTGGCAGATGATCGTTAAAATACATCTTGATCAAGATTCCATAGAATATTGTTATTACTGGCATATTTGCTCCTATAATCATTATACAGTTACTATAAAATATCATCAAATCCATTTAACCTGAATTCAGGTAATCAAATACTGTAAATGTTGATTGCTTTAATGGATTTTGTATTTATAAAAAAAGAACCCTCTCCTCGTGGGAGAGGCCGTATGCCAGCCTGAGCAACAAACGAAGTTTGTGACCAAGGGCAGGGTGAGGGTTGGCCTGAAGACCTCGACACTATACGATAGAAGCAAGACCATTTCCCCCTCCCCGAGGAGGGGGCCAGGGGGAGGTCACAGAAACAGACTCGCCTGAGCGTCATCCGCCGCACTGAGAAAGGAGGCCACGCCGCCCACTTCCACGCCGTCGATCAGCTCCTCTTCCTTTATACCCATTACATCCAGAGTCATCTGACAGGCTACGATGCGCACACCGTTTTTCATGGCCTTCTGCATCAGTTCCTCCAGGCTGTCCACGCCAAGGGCCTTCATGCGGGCCTTCATCATGGCCGCGCCCATACCGCCCATATTCATTTTGGACAATCCCAGTCTGCCGGCGTGGTTCGGCAGCATCATGCCGAACATTCTGCCCATAAAGTCCTTTTTCACCCGTCCGGGTTTTTTCTTTCTCAGGATGGAAAGTCCCCAGAAGGTGAAGAACAGGGTCACTTCCTTGCCGGCCGAGGCGGCGCCGTTGGCAATAATGAAGGAGGCCAGGGCCTTGTCCATATCGTTGGAAAAAACGATCATGCTGGTCCCTTTCTGGGGGACGTTGGCAGTTTTCGCCGCTCCTGCCGCGCCGCCCTTTTTAATAACTGCTTCCACCTTGGCGCCCTTCTGGTCCACTGAAAGGACCGTATTGCCCGTCATCTTGGCCCAGGCGTAAACATCCGTGGCAAACCCCGGGTCAGTGGCTACTTCGCGGATCGCTTCGCCCGGGAGGATTTTGTCCATCTCCTCCTTCAGCTTCATAACAGGACCGGGGCACTGCAGGCCGCAGGCATCCACCTGAATGGTTTTAATATCGCCCGCCGCGGGGTGAACCGTATGGGCATTTTCCGCCTGGTAGATCATATCATCGTTACCGATAATATCCCGGCTGAAAATATCTTCGTTGCTC
Organism: Oceanispirochaeta sp.; assembly: GCA_963663385.2. GTDB lineage: Bacteria > Spirochaetota > Spirochaetia > DSM-2461 > DSM-2461 > Oceanispirochaeta. The sequence goes on from CAXXXD010000002.1 coordinate 543,759, forward strand.
TGCTTCTGGGTGGACATATTGTATGTTTTAAGACCGCCGGAAAGATTGTACACTTCCTCAAGGCCGTTCATCCGGAGGATGCGTTCGGCAAAGTAGGCTCTTTTTCCCACACCGCAGAAGACAATAATCTTCCTGTCCCGGGGTACCTCTTCGATTCGGTCCCTCAGATCATCCAGGGGTATATTCATTGCGCCGTCCATGGTATCGATACCGAATTCTTCTGGCGTTCTTACGTCAAGAAAAAACCGTTCATCCGCGGGGATCTCTGCCACCTGATTCCATCTGATATGCCGGGAGGAACCGTTCAGAATATTCTCGGCGATAAACCCGGCGATATTGACAGGGTCTTTGGCGGACGAGAAGGGAGGCGCGTAGGCGTGTTCAATCTCCTGCAGATCGTCTATTGTACCGGCATTTCCGAGAATAACCGCAAAAAGGTCTATCCGTTTGTCCACGCCGTCGTAACCGACAATCTGGGCGCCAAGGAGTTTTCTCTCCTTATTAAAGATAATTTTTATGGTCATGGGATTGGCATCGGGGTAGTAGCCGGCATGGCTTCCTGCATGCATTACCAGGGTTTCATACTCCTTCCCCGCTCTCTGGAGCTGTTTTTCCGAAAGACCCGTTGAGGCAACAGTCAGGTCGAAGACCTTGGCGATCCCCGTGGCGATGGTTCCCCGGTATATCCGTTTGTCCCCGTTTATAATGTTGTCGGCCACAATCCGGCCCTGTTTATTGGCCGGTCCGGCCAGGGGCACTTTAAGGGCATCACCCGTAATGGGATTGGGGAATTCAGTGGCATCTCCCAGGGCATAGATGTCCTTATCGCTGGTCCGCAGCCGGGGATCGATCACAATCGCCCCGGTGGAGCCGATTTCCAGGTCAGCCTCTTTTGCCAGCTTGATATCCGGCTTCACGCCGATGGAGAGGATCACCAGATCCGCTTCTATCTCCCGGCCGCTCTGCAGGGCTATATTGACACCGTCGGCTGTATCTTTAAAAGAGGATACCCCGTCTTTCAGATAGAACTCCACACCCTTGACCTTCAGGTGCTGGTGTACTTCCGCGGCCATCTCGTAGTCCAGGATATTCATAACCTGATCCGCCGCTTCCACAATGGTAACAAAGACACCCAGATGGTGAAGATTTTCCGCCATTTCCAGCCCGATAAATCCGGCTCCGATAATAACGGCCCGCCGGGGTTTCTTTTCTTCGATAAAAGACTTGATCCGGTCCGTATCGGGAACATTCCTCAGGGTAAAGATCTTATCCGAGCTGATACCGGGGATACCGGGACGGAGAGGCTCTGCTCCGGGGGAGAGGACCAGTTTGTCGTAGGAGTCTTCAAATTCCTCACCTGTTTCCAGATTTTTTACGGATAAAGATTTTCTGTCCCTGTTGATAGCGGTCACTTCGTGCAGGACTTTGACATCCACATTAAGGAGACCCTTGAAGCTCTCGGGAGTCTGAACAAAAAGCCTGTCCCTTTCGGGGATAGTCCCTCCGATATAGTAGGGGAGGCCGCAGTTGGCATAACTGATATATTCGCCTCTTTCATAAATGGTAATATCCGCTTTTTCATCCAGCCGTCTCAGTCTGGCCGCTGTGGTGGCGCCGCCGGCTACACCGCCTATAATCAGTACTTTCATCGATAAGCCTCCCTGGTATCGAAATAATTCTAAAATCAAGAAAAATATATAGATAATAATTTAATTATATTGAAAATGCTATATAAGTCAATGTTTATCTTCATATTATGGAATCCATTATTTCCTTAATATCGTTACATCAGGAGATAAATGCTTACTCAAAGATTAAATCAGATTCAGATCGTTGGCAAATTTAAGGGCTTCCGCTGTATTGGAGGTTTGAGTTTTGGCAAGAATTTTCTGTCTGTGATTATTCACGGTACAGACACTGATTCCCAGGTAATCTGCTATATCCCTGCTAGGATAACCACGGGAAATAAATCCGAGAATTTCCAGTTCCCGGGGTGTTAAAGGTGAATCTGCCTTAGCTTCTTCTGGTGCAAAGAGAACACGTTTTCCCGTATCCATATCTTCCATATACCGTCTGGCTGGAACATTCATATCACTGAGAGGAGATACATCTGTTACTATCAGGACCAGCCAGATGTTTCCCCGCTGATCGAGTTCCAGGATGACAAGCTGTTGGATGAGCCTGATCCAGGTGTTATCTGCCCGCCTGATCCGAAAATCCACACAGGTTTTATAACGCTGTCGATCCTTAACCGGTTGTGCAGATAAAAAACGGAAGGCAGAACTGCTTGTCTGCTGGAAACAGGCAATATCGTAAGAATTCATTAATTCAAGAAAGAAGTCGATTCCGGCTTTTTGAGCATCCTCCGGATTAAACCCCAACAGGAAGCGGAAACGGCTGGTGAGGAAAGGGTAGCTCATTGTCGACATATCAAACAGGGCTGCTGAACTCCCGTCAATTCTGTCCAGGCTCTTTAAAAGAGGCAGGTGATTGTTCAGGATGAATGGATCGGTATACAGAGGATCAATTCTGTACTTTTCCAGAGTCTTTCTATATTCAAAAGGCGTCATATCACTTCCAGAAGAATGATGATTTATCATCATACCAATGTTCTCTTTTTCAGTCTATTTTTTTATGTATACCAATACCTTTAGGAGTTATTATATGAATAAAGATTTTAAAACCCTACAACTGTTTTACAGTGCAGCTCTTTCAGATGCCGCTTTTCACTATGGGGAACACCGGATATTTGATGATGTGACTGAAAAAAAACGAATCAGTCAGAACTATATGGCAGAAACACAACTGAGAAATCTGAACATCTCCAGCCTGGAGGAGCTTTATCAGCGGTTTAGTGAGATCTTCGGCTGTGCGGAATGGAATACTGATACCGAGGGGGATTCTGTTGCTGCAGAGAGTGCATCCTGTATGCTGTGCGGAATTGCCAGAAAGCAGGGGGCGCCTCAGCCCTGTAGGCCCTTCTGTATCAACCCCTTTACCTCATATGCACAAGCATTGGGATATTCTCTGGACGTTAAGGAGACTCTTTGGGATGGTGAGCGCTGTCTTTTTGTCAGCCGGAAGAGGAGCGAGGATCGTGAAGGCTGAAAGCAGGAGGATAAAAATGATATGCAGTACTCTTGCCGTTCTGGTTCTGATTGGATTTTTATGGCTTCTGAATCTGTCCTATACACCAGCCATCAAAGGGGAGGAGGGTGGTATTGCCTTATGGGAAAAGGTTGAAATAGGGGGCGTCGGGCAGTGGATACTTATTCGCCGATCCGGGAGGGATAAACCGGTTCTGCTCTTTCTCCATGGGGGAGCCGGGTCCCCCGAAACGGGGCTGTTGAGACGGTATAATGCCGATCTTGAAAATCACTTTACCCTGGTTGTCTGGGAACAGCGCGGTGCAGGAAAAAGTTGTACTCGAGAGGCGGTTCAATCTGAATTCAGTGTAGACCGTTTTGTAAAGGATACCCTGGAATTGACAGCTTATCTGAGGAAACGTTTTGGTCAGGATAAAATCTATCTTGTGGCGCACTCCTGGGGGACTATTCCCGGTATGCTGGCTTTGAAGGTTCATCCGGAATATTACGCAGGATATGTTGGTATGGGGCAATTCAGCAACGCCCCGGTAGGTGAGCGTCTATCCTATGAGTATGTGTTAAGGGAAGCTGAAAATCAGAGGAACACTAAAGCTCTTGATGAATTGAAATCAATTGGTGTGCCCGATGAGTCAGGACAGTATAGGGGCGGGATAGGGTCTACAACGGTTCAGCGAAAGTGGCTTGCCGCATTTGGGGGGTTCTATCGCAGTGAAACCAGTCTTTTCCCCCTGTTTATGAAAAATATTTTTGTACCTGAATATTCCATAACTGATGCTTTTCGTTTTGTAAGAGGGATGATGCTGAAAAAAAAGAATATCATGATGGAGAACGAAGTATTTCATACGAACCTTTCTAATCAGGTTCGGCAGGTGGATGTTCCGGTTTTCTTTCTGCTGGGGCGTTATGATTACAATTGCCCTTCCATTCTGGCAGAGGAGTATTTTAATGAGCTGCTTGCCCCGAAAAAGCAACTGATCTGGTTTGAGAATTCCGCCCATTCTCCCTGTTTTGAAGAACCGGAAAAATTCAATCGTTTTATGGCTTCTTTACCGGAGTGTATCGAGAGGTCCTCTTTTCGCGAGTAAAATAGGTTTACTTAATCAATTTGTAACAAATGTTTACTGAATACTGGTGAATTATCTGTATAATAAAAAAGACGGGAGAAGTGACAGATTCCGATTCCTTCCGTGTTAAGTAGTAAATGAAAAAAGGAAATTCAGTGAACATACATATACAAACCAAAGGAATTCTCGGTCTTCTCCTGTTATTTCTGTCTGCAATTCTCCCGGCGGAGGATATAGGGATTACTGTCAGTGACAGGGATCTGGAAATCCCTCTGGAAGGAGCCATGATTCAGCTGGTAGGCGAAGGGGCGCCGGTTTACACAGGAATGGACGGATCGGCTGTGATAGCTGTTTCAGAAAGTATGGAAAGGGTTGTTCTGCTGATATCCTATCCGGGGTATGAAGGGATCCGTCTTCCTGTTGCTTCCGGCGAAACCGAGCTGGATGTCACCATGATCCTGTCCGGATTTATCGAAGGAGAGGAGCTGGTTGTGGAACGCTCCGCTCCGGGCGAGAGCGATGAGGAAGTGGGGGTTTCGGTTGTCATGGACCGGGAGGAGATGAGCACCACAGCCAATATCGGGATTGTAGAGGATGTAATGTCCTCCATTAAAACCCTCCCGGGTGTGGGCTATACCTCCGGTTGGGATGCGCAGCCCTCTATCAGGGGCGGTTACCCCGATGAACTGGCCGCAACCCTGGACGGCTTCTATGTTACCTACCCCTTTCATTGGGGAGGCGCCTACTCCATTTTCAATCCCAATATGGTGGATACCGCCAAACTCTCCCACGGGATTTACTCGGCCCGGTACGGAAGGGCCATGTCGGCGCTGCTGGAGATCAGTACGAAAACCCCGGATGAACCGGAACTGCGGATTGACGGCGCCTTTACCACGACATCTACGGATCTGTTTATGCGTTCACCTCTGGGCAGTTCCTCCGGACTTTTTCTGGGAGGAAAGGTTACCTACATGGATACTCTCAAATGGGCCTTCCCGGGTGAAACGGAAGATATGGTTACCATGCCCTATATCCGGGATCTGTACGGAAAGTACTACTGGCAGCCTACAACCTCCGTTAATCTCTCTTTAAACGGTTTTCTGGGAACCGACGGGATCGGCGTGGACACAGGTGTGGAGGAAGACGGTTTTTCCACGGATGTTTTTTTCGATTACGACTATATCAACTCCTTTGTTTCGGGCAGCGTGGAATGGTCCCCTACGGACAAACTGTTTATTGATATGCTGGGCGGGTACAACTGGAATATTATGAATATGGAGTATGACGTTACTAACAACGGATCCCGTGAGTACAGCGAGGTGTTTCTGGAAGAGTACGGGGAACTCCTCGGATTGAGCGAGGGTGACACCTACTCCATCGACGGTCTGCGGGATTACGGTACTTCCGATACGGACCTGCGGCAGGCCCAGTTCAAGCTGTCAGCGGAGAACCTGGTTAAGGATGGGGAGATACTTGCCCTGGGGACGGAGGAAGTCTTTAAACAGACCAGTCAGAAGACGGATTTTACGGGCTGGTACAGCATGTATGACGGAACTTCCTTTGAACTGGATCAGAAGTCTTTCAGTACGAAAGTGGACGATAACTACTCCCTTAATTCCTCCCTGTTCCTCCTCTGGGAGCATGGGGGGGATCACTCCCGTATAAACAGCGAACTGGGGGTCCGTGGGGAGCACTACTATATCTGGAATGATGACTTCAGTATGCACGCCAAACCGGTGATAAATCCCCGGGCCAGCCTGACCTGGACCGCCCTGGAGGACGGACGTTGGCTGGATGAGCTGAACCTTTCCTGCGGATCAGGCGTTTTCTCCTTCTTCCCCCTTAATACGGAGCTGCTGGAAGAGCGGTACGGGATCGATGACTGGACGGTAAATCCCGATCAGGCCCTTTTCAATGTGGTGGGCGCGGAGCTGCTGCGGGAAGACTGGAAGGTATCCTTCGAAACCTATTACAAACACTACCTTAACCGCCTGGTCCTTACCACGGAGGAGGATGACGCCGGAGAATCCCAGCTCTTCTACAATACGAAGGGGAAGGGATATGCCGCCGGTTTCGATATAATGCTTCAGAAAAAATCCGGACGGAAGTGGGACGGGTACCTGACCTATTCCTTTATTTACGCGCGCTTCTACAATCCCTCCAATACGGGAACGAAGGAGGAGGCGGAAGACTCCTTTACCAATAGCGGAGAGCCCCTGGATCAGTGGTTCTACCCCTATTATCACCGCTTTCATAACCTTAACCTGGTATTCAACTGGCATTTCAGGCCGGGGTGGACCTTCTCGGTTATCGGTTCCCTGGCCAGCGGAGCGCCCCGGGACAAGGTGGGGGATATCACAATGTACCCGGCCATCTACGAGGGAACGCCTATCGAACAGTATGCCCGGACAGCTTCCTATTCGGACAGCCTTCGGGATGAAATTTCCGCTCCCGTTGATATAAAGGTATCCTACGGCCACTATAAGGAAGGATCCAAAGTGTACTGGGAGTGGTATGTTGCTCTGGAGGATATCCTCTCCAATGTGTACTCTCCGGGAACCAACTCCACCTTCAACTCCTATACGGGAGAGGAAAACAAGGATACTTCCGCCGATTTTGACCTGGGATTTCCCATACCTTCCTTCGGGATCAAGGTCAGTTACTAGGAGCGGTACGGAATGAATACTACAAGGACAAGTATGAACAGAATAAAAGGTGTTTTACTACTGGCGGCTGCTGCCGCCCTTTTCTCCTGTGCCACAGGACAGGATGTCCGTGTCTGGGAAGGGAGGATGGAAAACTACGGCTCCTATCCCCATGAGTGGGTTCTGAGCTGCAATGAAGCGGGACAGGCCTCCTTTTCCCTGCCCTACGGCGAGGGAATCCGCATTACCGGGGAGGCTTTCCCGAGGGACGGAGGTCAGTGGATCTTTCATATGGACTATCTGGAGTGGTTTTCCAACTGGCACAGAGGCTGGACGGAAGCCCGGTTCGGTATGACCGGCAGCCTGCTGCTCATTCCAGACGGACAGGAGTGGCGGATGGAAATACAGGAACCTCCGGAAATCGATTCGGTTCTGGAAGGGCAGATCAGGTACAGGGAAAACAGGTATTACGGCGACCGGTCCAGGGATATGGTCAGCAGGCGATGGGCCCGGATTTCCGCGGCGGCCCCGTTTATCCGGGAAGAGCTGGATATGGGCGCCTATAAGTTCTCCCATAAAAAGAAAGGGTTCTACTCGAAGGAATTCCTGCGGGATCTGGAATCCCTCCTCTTTCCCGAACTCTACGGATTTTCTGAAAAATGCCCCGAGCCGGATGGCGAGGTTTCTGCCCGGGATGAACGGTATGTACGGGGAGAGAATGTCCGCTGGGACACCCTGTACAGCAGAACATACCTGCCCGGAGAGCTGCAGCCCCTCCGGGATTCGGGAACCCTTCTGCGGGATTACGAAGAGGGGGCCGGCCTGTTTGTGATGGCCCTTACCTGGAATCTTCTGTGGGATGAGATGATTCCCGCTTCACATATTGTACGGATAAGCGAAGGAGCTGAATAATGACAGAACAGTGGAGTCTGATACGATTTTTTGAGATGGGCGGCGTTTTTATGTGGCCGCTCCTGGTGTTTTCCATCCTGACGGTCGGTTTGATACTGGAACGGGTGCTTTATCTGCTGATTCACGATCTGAGAGCGGAACGGGTCCGGAGAGAACTTATGCCCTATATTGAAGACGGTCATATCAGGCAGGCCGAAGAGTTTCTGAACGGGTTGAAACCCCGGAATGTCTCCGGCCGGATCCTCCGGGAGATCATGAAGAACGCCCCTTACGGGGAACACCGGATGGAGAAGGCTGTGGAGGCGGAAGGGCAGGAGCAGATCCGCCGCCTGGAAAACGGCTTCAACTTTCTCTCGGCTCTGGCTTCCATCTCTCCCCTGACGGGATTCCTGGGAACTGTTTCGGGTATGATCGGTGCTTTCCGCTCCATTGCCGAGGCGGCGGATGTAAACGCTCAGCTGGTAGCCAATGGGATATATGAGGCTCTTCTGACAACCGTCTTCGGTCTGATCATCGCGATTATCGCCCTGGTGGGATACAATATCCTGGCCCACCGGGTCGATACCTTTGCCGCGGATATTACCAAGGTCTCCAGCGATATGGTGGCTGCCCTGAGTATCCGGGCGGAGGAGCTGAAGGACAGGGCTCCCCTTTCTACCCCCAAACCGGAATTCCGGGAAACTACAGCGTGAAACTGAAGAAGTTCTTTACCCATAAGGCGGATGATCCCATGGGGGCTCTCAATGACTTGAGTTTCCTTCTGATTATCTACTTTCTGGTGATTGCCGGATTCAATACCAATATGGGGTTTCTTCTCAATCTCCCTTCAAAAGAGAAGCCCCGGATTGTGCAGAAGGAGGACCTGCTGAAGCTCAATCTGACCGCATCGGGGGATCTGCTTTTTCTGGATGAACCCCTGAATGAAGATGCTCTGGATGAACTTCTCAAGGAGAACCTGAAGGTTCATCCCAACCTGACGGTGGCCCTTTCCATTCATCCCGATGTTCCCTATCAGAGGTTTGTGGATACCCTCCATATTATTAGAGTGCAGAAAGTGGAGAACTTTTCGTTTATTATGCAGGAGAGTTCAGGGGAGGGGGGTACTTTATGATCAGTCTGAAAAGCAAACGCCGCCCCCCTTCGGCCCCCCTTTCGGCCATGTCGGATATCGGCTTTCTCCTCCTTATTTTTATTATGCTCCTCTCCCTGATCAACTACCGGAAGGAAGAGAAGATCGAGTACCCCGAAGCAAAGCAGGTGGAGCGGACCGAGGCGGAGCATCAGCTGGAGATCTGGATCAGCCGGGAGGGCGCTGTTACGGTAGAGGGGCATAATCTGAACGCGAAAGAGCTGGAACTGCTTATTACCGAGGCCTTTGTGGAGCACCCCGACCTCAGAATCCATATACTGGCAGACAGGGGAACCCCCTACCGTCATGTGGACGGGGTTGTGACGATTCTGCAGCTGCTGCAGCATCGTGTGGTGAGTTTTGTGGTAAAGGAGGATCTGTAATGGGCGCTATGACATTCCCTCTGAACGAAGGCAGTATAACCCGCCTTATCCGATACAGTATTCTGACCCTGGCTGCGCTGGCCCATCTTTTTCTGCTTTTATACTTTAAATTCAATATTACCAGGGAAGCTGCTGTAGCTGAACCCGAGGCGGAAGTGATCAAACTGGTGGATTTTCAGGAGTATATCCCGCCGCCCCCTCCCAGGCCGCAGCCTAAAAAAGAGGTGATTGAGGTGAGTGATCAGCCCTCTGTGGCAGAAGAGATTATCGAAGTGGATGAGGAAGTGGTCGAAGTGGAGGAAGCCCCGCCGGTCCCCCGGGAACCGGAGTATCTGCCCCAGCACAAGATTTCCAGAATCCCGGTTATCCCGACCAAGGAAATTCTGGACCGGATCGTCTATCCGCCCATGGCCCTCCGGCAGAAACTGGAAGCCGTGGTTTATGTGGAACTCTACATTGATCAGACCGGACTGGTCCGGCAGGTTGTGGTCCTGAAGGACCCCGGGAACGGTTTTGCCGAAGCTGCACTGGATGCCCTTGAGGGACTGCAGTGCGGCCCGGCGGAAGCCAATGGAAAACCTGTGGCTGTCCGGTTCCGTTATCCTATCCGTTTTGTGCTGGAGTGATAAAAATCACATGTCTGATGATGTATTTTTATATATAAAATTGTTCATTACCTTGCATTATCGGAATTATTTTCCTAAAATGTAAGGTAATGGTAGATCGAAGAATCCTGAACAAGTTGGAACAGATCGTAAATAAAGTGCCTGCCGTGGTATTATTAGGACCCCGTCAGGTAGGAAAAACGACTTTAGCTCAGCATTTTTCTGAATTGAAAGATTCTGTATATCTTGATCTGGAGTTTCCTGAAGATCTGTTGAAACTGGATGATCCTTTAATGTATCTATCTCGATATAGTGATAAACTAATCATCCTTGATGAAATACAGCGTGTCCCGGATTTGTTTCTTGTTCTTCGGGGAGTGATTGATAAGAATCGCAGGGAAGGTAAAAAAGGCGAACAGTTCCTGCTTTTAGGTTCCGCTTCCATGGATTTAATGAGGCAATCATCAGAAAGTCTGGCCGGACGTATAAGTTATATCGAAATGTGCGGATTTAATGTGCTGGAGATTCTTGATAACAATCCACGAAATATTGATAGACTTTGGCTGAGAGGTGGTTTTCCTGAAAGCTATCTGGCTGAATCCGATCAAGACAGTATGGAGTGGCTTGAAATGTTGATCCGCACATATGTCGAAAGAGAAGTTCCTCAAATGGGATTTCGTATCCCCGCATCCAGATTACGACGACTCTGGACAATGCTGGCTCATCTTCAGGGAGAGAATATTAATTTTTCTAAATTAGGTGGGAACCTGGAGGTCGACGGAAAAACGGTAAGTAATTATCTGGATATTCTCATTGACCTGCTTCTTGTCAGACGCCTGAATCCATGGCATGAAAATGTAAAAAAAAGACTGGTGAAATCCCCACGGTTCTATGTGAGAGACAGTGGGTTAATGCATAGGCTTTTAGGAATCTCCCATATTGATGAATTAATGGGAAATCCTGTGTTGGGAAAGAGTTGGGAAGGGTTTGTTATAGAAAATATACTATCCGTACTGCCGAGCAGGATTGAACCGTACTATTATCGTACTTCCGCCGGTGCGGAAATTGATCTAGTCTTGAATATATCGGCTAGGGAACGGTGGGCCATTGAGATAAAACATGGGATCGTACCCAGGATCCCATCCGGATTTAAGTTGGCATGTGAAGATATCGGAGCTACTCGTAAATTTGTAGTTTACGGTGGTAATGAAGAGTTTCCAATTAAAAACAATACAACTGTAATTTCTCTGGAGAGAATTATGACTCTTCTGATTGATGAAATTGACAACTAATACTTATTTAATCGCATAAAGTGAAGAACTGTACTCTTATCCCCACTCACATTGTGATGGAGTAAGGGAGATCTTCCTGAAAATTTGCAAAAAAATCTACCCTAAAAACCAGGAGGCTGGTACGGCTGTAATGTTGTCGCTCACTTTATGAACTTTTCTGTTTGTTTTATTTCAAAAGCATAATATCCGTCAGGAGTTTCAATTAAAAGATCGACCTCTCTTCCATCGGTAGTTCTCAGATGGAAACATTCTGCCTGAATCTGCCATGTCTTTATCTGTTTGAAAATCTCACTTACAACGGCACTTTTTAACTAAATTGCAAATATTACGTCAAAAATAGCAAGTGTAGTGAAAATATTACGTCGGTAAAGAATATCGGAGTATAAAAAAGCCTGCTCCTCAATCAGAAGAGCAGGCTTTGTTTTGTTAACTGATATATAAAAAATATATTATTACTTACAGTTTTTCATCCCTTCTTCAACCGATCTGATCAGATAAGGCCGGATTGTCTCGGGCGTAACCACATCATCAATGGAACCGACCTCTTTGGCCCGGGCCACACTGTGAATCTGATCGAACTTCTGACCCAGGGATGTCTGCTTTTCATTGTAGACTTTCTGGAAGAGCTCATCATAATCCTTCTGGGTGCACATTCCGCTGTCCAGGAAATTCCGGCACTCCGCAATCCGGGGATCCAGGTAGGTTTCCCGGCTGACTTCCCGGGGGAAGACGACCGCTGCCGCAGGCGCCCCTCCCAGTACGGAAGCGAAAGAGCCCTGTACCGCCCCGGCCCGCATATTGGGGTTCAGGGATTTGGAGAAGACAACGTAAGCCCCTCCATGATAACGGGCCACAACCAGGAATGAGATGGGACCTTTGAAGTTTACAATGGCCCGGCCGATCTCCGCTCCGTATTCAAGCTGAAGGTTCCGGAGACTTTCGGGTGAACCGTCGAATCCGGACAGGTTGGCCAGAATGACCAGAGGCATCCGGCCGGAGAAGGAGTTGATACCCCTGGCTACCTTTTTGGAGGACTGGGGAAACAGGGTTCCTCCTGTCCACATTTCCGGTCCGTCGTGGGGGATGGAGCCGAATCGGGGGAGGGGCCGGCTCTCGATGCCGATCATACCCGCCGCATATCCGCCTATTCTGGTTTCCCAGATGATGGAGGTATCCGCGTCCTTCATCCGCTGCCATCTTTCGAAGTAGCCGGCGTCTCTGTCTATGACGGAAGACATAACCTGACGGATGTCAAAAGGTTTCTTCCTGTCCGGGTTTTTATACATGCTGAAGATATCCCCGATGGTTTCAAATCCCTGATCCAGAAAATCATTGTAGGGTTCTTTTGTAATATCCCTGTTGGCAGGATCGTTTGTTGTCATTCGGGGGGGGAAAGACTCTCCCGGCGCTTTATAGCTGTATCTGTAGTGATCCAGGAGCATCTGATAGGCATCCGCCAGGGTGCGGGCCCGCAGCTGGGACTGGCCGTTGGGGGCCATTATCTTTTCCGCTCCGCCGATATCCAGGTTGGTTTCTCCCGAAACGGAACCGGAGAAGTCCAGGGCCCTTTTTCCGGTGAGCAGCATGGATGCGTCGTCGGTCATTATCAGGATACCCTTGTTGTGCATAAGCATGGTGGCTTCCGCATTCCAGTAGGACTGGGCTCCCACATTAACACCGGGGACGATAACATTGATCTCTCCGCCGTTCTGGGTAAACTCTATAATCCGTTTCAGCGCCGCTGCGGTCCAGTCCAGGTTTTCCGTACCGGTCTGCATATCGATCTTGGCTCCCGAGGAGACAGGCAGCCACTCAACCGGGATCTGCCGTTCTTCCGCCAGATCCAGAGCGCCTATGACACAGCGGGATTCCGGTTCGGCCAGGCTGCCCAGGTCCTTTGTGGGATCCGACAGGATAATCACCCTTTCCAGAGTCGTTTTATGATCGGGGTGGGGGTGTCTGATAATACCGAAAACCATATTGGATCTGTTTTCGCCGAAGATCCTGTCTTTGACGGAAACCGTCGTCTGCTCTCCATCAGGGCTTACTTCGATATCATACTCTTCAAAATCTCCTCTGGGGAATCCCTTGTAAAGGGGGAGTCCCGAATAGGTTATCATTTTGAGGAACTCGTAGGGGTAGACCATATTCCGCTGACGGGCCCGTACCACTTTTCCTGTGTAGCTGTCCTGGATTTCCAGGGCGTGGGTCTGGGGCTTGCGGCTCCGCATGGTGAACTGGTCCTGGGAGATATTGCTGATAATCAGTTCCAGTTCCCGCACCTTATCTTCGGACCAGCGTTTCCGTCTTGTGTAGACAACAATCTTCTCCAGTCCCAGATCATGGGTCTGGGGGAGGATGTTCAGTCCGTAGTTCTGCATCTGTTTCAGTTTCAGGTTGGCCAGGGAGCGGTTGTGCATGATGATGCGGTTCCACTGCAGGCGGAATTTATACTTGGCCTGAACCGAACGCATGGCAAATACCGCGTCGTTAAAGGCGTTTTCGAAGAGGATCATCCGGTCTATATTATGTTCATCCGCCCATTCGGGTTTGGGATCGGTAAAACTGGCCAGGGCAAAGAGTCTCTTTTCCCTGGGATTTTCGATGGCTGTGGATTCCAGAAGGGTTACCGTATTGGATTTATAGAGAACCGTATGATCAAAATTCTGCAGTCTGATAACCCGGAGCTCCCGGAATTCCAGGGGGCTGAATCCCCGGGCCAGGCGGTACTCTTCCCAATGGTTTTCATGGTTCAGAAAGGTCCGGTAGAACTGGGGTTCCTTTGCCGAAAACCAGCCGACACAGAGTTTTCTGACCCTGGAATCTATTGTCCAGGGAGCCTTGTCCAGGTAGGCCGTTTCCGCCGGTTTTTCAGCGCGGATAACAAGAGTTATGGTTATATTTTCCTTCCACCCGGATAGGGAAACCAGTTCATTTATCAGGCTTTCCCTCATATCCTCTATATCTACAACACAGGTGATATCTTTATGCAGGACATTCAGATCAAGGTTCTGACTTTCGCAGAAATAGGCATTCAGCCCTTCTGCGCTTCGGATTTCTCCTTTTTTGAACTCCCTGTCCCTGTTCAAACGGCGTCCCATGGCTTCAAGGCCGAGGGCGTTGTGCTTCGGATTGTTTTCCAGGGCCATTTCAGCCAGTCTATCCATGATATCCGCGGCCGAATCGATGATAACATCCATAAACCCGTTTCGTTCGCTCTCTTCAAGCATCTTCTCAATGGCTTCACTCTGGAGTCTTTTTATTTCATCGACTGTTACGGTATCGATAATTTTATACCTGGCGTACAGGGCCGCATCGGCCGCAGAGGGATCGATTGTCTGGGTCAGAGCAACAATCCGTCCGATTACCCCGGACAGTTCCGGGTGGTCTTCCCTGGAAATCGGAAGAGATTCCAGAGCAAAAAGTATCTGCTTAAGGATGTCGTGTTTCTTGTTAAGCCGGCCGTGAGACTGGAAAATATGAAAAAGTGCCTGGTTTCTGGTCCTCTTGTCCGTATCTTCCGGATGGTAGAAAGCGGTACAGCGGTTCAGGTCATTAAGAAAACCTTCCGGAAGTCCCTTCTCTCTGTCTTTATCCCGTAAAAAGTAGTGGGTCAGCATTTCCTGATAACTCATAGGTCTGGCGAAGCTGTTGTTCAGCACTTCCTTGCTGGTAAAAAGCTGTTCAACCGCTGTGTAGGCATCGAGTATACGGATCAGTTCGGGTACCAGACGTCTTTTGTAACCGCTGTTGGCCGAGGCAAAGTCAAAGAGCTGTTTGAAAGCTTTCAGGGAAGATGAACCGTAGTCGAATCCCAGGAAAACAGCATTCAGTTTTCTCAGGAGATATTTCCATTTTTCCTCGCCATCCACCTGCATGTTGTCAAAGGAGACCGGTTCGGCCGTTGCTTTTTCCTCTTCTTCCTCCTGATCCTTCAGATCAAGCATCACAAGAGCCTGACCGGCTGTAATCTGGGCGCCGTCGCCGACGCAGATTTCGCTGACCACACCGTCCCCGGGGGATTCAACAAGCATCTCCATCTTCATGGCTTCCAGAATCAGAAGGATATCTCCCTTCTTCACCTTCTGTCCCACTTCCGTATTGACAGACAGGACTATGGCGGGTGAGGGAGATTTGACGTATCCTCCGGAATCGCTTTCCAGCATAACCGGGTAGCCGTCGACTTCGCACTGCATCATATCGGCCCGGTTGACCATCAGGATATTGTAGCGTTTCTCATTCAGAATCAGCAGGGATTCCTGATCTCCCTTCCGGTAGCGGCAGATCAGGTCCTTGTCTTCATAACGGATATGGAAAGTGTCTCCTCCCATATCCCGTACCTGGAACTTATAGCTGTTACCGGAACTGGTCAGGCTGATTTCGTACCCCTCGGCATTCTGCAGGGTCCGGGGACGGCCGATCCGGCTGATCTCTTCTTCGAAATTGATATAGTCTGTTCCGAACTGCCTGTAATACATTTCAACGGCACCGGCCAGGAGGGCGGCACGGGTTTTTTCTTCCTGCTGCTCTACAATACGGGTTTTAAGCAGCTCTTCAACAAACCCTGTATGTACACCCCCTGCTTTAATCGCTTCATGATTGAGGAGTTCCAGAAGGAACGCCCGGTTGGTTGTGCCGTTATGGATATTGATCCGGAGGGCATGAAGGGCCTGTTCCAGTCTGGCCAGAGCTTCGGGCCTGGTGGGTGCGTGGGCAATTACTTTTGCTACCATGGAGTCGAACTCTGACGGTATGGTACTGCCCTGTTCAATTCCGGAATCCACACGTATCCCGGGACCGGCCGGGGCTTTAAACAGGATGATATTTCCCGGGGCCGGGCTGAAATCCCGGTCAGGATCTTCCGCATTCAGCCGGACTTCCGCAACAGCCCCCATGGGGATTCTGTCTGCCAGATCCAGTTTTTTTCCTCTGGCTACATCAATCTGGCCTTTTACAAGATCCACACCGTAGAGGGTTTCCGTGATGGGGTGTTCCACCTGAAGCCTGGTATTGACTTCCATAAAATAGAACTCCTTCCGGTCCAGATCGTAGAGGTATTCAACCGTACCGGCTCCGGTGTAATCCGCCGCCAGGATAAGCCGTTTGGCCGCCTCCTGCATCTCGGTCAGCATCTCTTCCGGAAGACCAACCGGGGGTGTCTCTTCAATGATTTTCTGATTTTTCCTCTGTACCGAACAGTCCCTTACGCCAAAGGTATAAACCGCTCCGTGTCTGTCCGCCAGGGCCTGGACTTCCAGGTGTCTCCCTTTAACAACCAGAGCTTCTATAAAAACGATATCGTTTCCGGTAATACGGAGAGTCTCTTCCTGAGCGGATTTGAACTGGTGAGCCAGTTCCTCCGGGGTCCTGACAAACCGGATCCCCCGGCCTCCGCCTGCGTTGGCTGCCTTTACGATAACCGGGTATCCGATCTCTTCGGAAATCTTCCCGGCATCAGCCAGGTCCTTTACGGCTCTCTTACTCCAGGGAAGTATGGGAACATTGGCGCTGTCTGCCAGTTCCTTGGCTTCTATCTTGTCTCCCAGCAGGGACATGGCCCTGCTGGAGGGACCCATGAATACAATCCCTTTATTCTCTATTTTCTCTGCAAATACGGCGTCTTCAGAAACGAAGCCCCATCCTACCCAAATGGCATCACATTTTTTCCTGTCCAGGCCTTCGATCATCAGTTCATGATCCAGGTAGGGGGATTTCTGTTTACCCGGGAAACCGGACAGATCCGACAGGAGCAGAACATCGTCTGCCATTTTGACAAACGGGGCGTCCTCTTCCACTTCAATATAAAATGCCACTGTCTGCATATTCGTACCGTAAAGGGTGTTATATTCCCTAACGGCTCTGATAAAACGCAGGGCGGCTTCTCCCCGGTTGATAATACCGATTCTGGCATTATCTTTCAGAATGACTGTATCCTTCTGCATAATCCTTCCTTTGCTGTTTCGGAATCATTCCGGCGCTGCAGACGCCTTCGGTTGGGATGATTCCGATTTGTTCAAAATACGGTTTTCGGTTTTTATTCGGTATACGGTTTCATGGACCCTGCATTTTTCTGCGGCCCTGACCGAATACTATCTACTCCGTCATTATAATAGTAGAGCAGATCTTTATTTTGACATTTTTATACAATTTGTCAATATCGAAGGGGTGGATTCAGGATAAGAGACTGTGAAAAGGGGTAAGAGGAAGGGGTAAGAGGGGACGGAGCTATGTTGTTATGCCCGCAATAATCTTAATCCTGCTGGAAAAACTCTATTGCTTCATTGATCGATTCGGCTAATTCCCTCATCTCGGCAGCCACAACCTTGAAGGCATCGCCTTTGTTCCCTATTTTGGCCGCCTGAATAGTACCGTTCAGAGAAAGTACCATCATGGTTTCGGCAATGTTACTGATCCGGGTAACCGCCTCCCGGCGGATAGCTTTTTCTTTATTTCTCTCTTCTTCTTTGCTGAGTATCTCTTCCACAATAACGGTTGCCATTTTCTGGAGAGGCTTGACTACTTCGGGATCCCCGCCGATGCCTATACAGCCTATAAGTTGCCCCTTATATCGGATCCGCCCGTTATAGCCGGCCTTGGCACCTTTTATTGTCTGGACCATTTCGGGGGTAATGGCAATTTCCTTGCATTCGCCCCTCATGATTCTGGCCCCGCCTTCATGAATTGTTCCTACCCTTCTGGGATCTGCCGATGCAATAATCACACCGTTTCCGGTCATAATATTAACATCTCCGTTGGTAATTTCATGGATAATAGATACGACACGCTCGGAAAGTTCTTTACTTAATGAATAGACCATAATTGTACTCTTTGTAGGTTTTTAATTAGATAACTGGATGTCTGCTTATCAGACAAGTGAATTCTATCATGGGACATATGGGCTGTCAAATAGATTTACGGAAGGATCAGATGAGCAATCCAACCAATTTTGCGGCGGATTCAGAAGTCTGAAACGCTTCTCTTTCAGCTTATAAAAGCCTCCATAGAAATAATAGCCGGCATTCAGGCAAATACCGGCCTTAACAGGATTGTGACAGAAATAAAAAACCGTTCCGATATGCCCGGAACGGTTTTTAGGTTCGTTCAGTCTGCTTACGGGGCAGAATTATCCGATAGCTTTCTTACCCCGTTCTCCTGTACGGATACGGACACACTCTTTTAATTCTGTTACAAAGATTTTTCCGTCTCCTATATTCCCGGTGCGTGCTCCTTCGCAGATGGCATCTATGGTGGTCTCCAGAAAGGGTTCGCTGACGGCTATTTCTATCTGAATTTTATTTCTCAGTATTACTTCGCTGTGTACACCGCGGAAGGATTCGTCATATCCCTTCTGCTGTCCGCATCCTTTTGCGGAGGTCACGGTCATTTTATGAACATCCGCTTCGAAGAGGGCTTTCTTCACATCTTCGAATTTCTGGGGTTGAACCAGGGCGGTAATTAAATACATATTCTCTTTTCTCCTATTCCAAGGGGATTTAATCTATAATCTGAAAGCCGTAGTAGGATTCCAGTCCGTGTTCGCCTATATCCAGTCCCAGGTTCTCTTCATCCCGGGTTACCCTAAGACCAATGGTCAGATCAATCACCTTGAAAATCGTACCCATGGTAATAAGGACAAAGGTTATTATAGACGCGATACCCAACAGCTGGATGCCGAGCTGGGCAAATCCTCCGCCGTAAATCAGTCCGTCAGAGGGAAGCCCAAGGGATGATTTCCCGAATATCCCTATGGCGAGGGTTCCCCATATGCCGTTAACGCCATGAACGGGAAAGGCTCCGACCGGATCATCGATTTTCATTTTGTCCAGACTGAGAGCAACCAGTACGACCAGCACACCGCCTATGGCTCCAATCGTGATAGCAGCCCAGGGATCAATAAAGGCACAGGGCGCTGTTACAGCCACCAGTCCGGCCAGGGCACCGTTCAAAGCCATGGAAAGGTCCGGTTTACCTGAAAACTTCCATATGGTAATCATAGCCAGAATTCCGCCGGCTGCCGCTGCCAGGTTGGTATTGATGGCTACCCGGGCAATCAGATCTCCGTTTCCGACAGAGAGAGTTGATCCGGGGTTAAAGCCGAACCAGCCGAACCAGAGGATAAAAACTCCCAGAGCCGCCAGTGGGATATTGTGACCTGCAATCATTTTAACTGATCCGTCCGGTCTGTATTTTCCGGTCCGGGGTTTCAGCATTATTGTTCCAACCAGAGCTGCAACGCCCCCTGTGGTATGAACAACACCGGAGCCGGCAAAATCATTGAATCCAATGGCTGCCAGCCATCCGCCGCCCCAGACCCAGTGTCCGATTATGGGATAGATAAAGGCTGAAATAAGGAAAGAATAGATCAGGTAGGCCTGAAACTTCATCCGTTCGGCCATTCCTCCCGCAACAATTGTGGCGGCGGCTCCGCAGAAGGCCGCCTGAAAAAGCCAGAACGCAAAGAGGGGGACTCCGGCAGGGGTTTCTGCGCCTTTCATAAACCAGCCGGTCAGGCCCAGAAAGCCATTCCCGGTGCCGAACATGAGAGCATAGCCAAAGAGAAAATATCCCAGAGAGGCCATACAGAAGTCCAGAAAGTTTTTGGTCAGGATGTTAGTTGTATTCTTTGCTCTGATAAACCCGGCTTCAACCATCCCGAAACCGGCCTGCATGAAAAATACAAGAAAAGCGGCAAAAAGAACCCAGAATGTATTCAGGCCCCTGATAATATCCGTCATACCGGCATCCGCGGCAGAAAGGAACGAAACCGGAAGGATTAGCAGCAGTGCCATTAATCCTCCTCTACCTCTTAAAAAAGTCTTCATTGTTTTGTGTTCTCCAGAAATTGAGTTTGATTTATTAAAATGCAAATTATGTACCAAATCCTTTGTCAACTTATCGCTGATGGAGGAGCGAGAGGGGGTAAGTCTTTTTTTTAGCAGGATATACAGAATTCTATATTTTCTCTCTATCTTCAATTCGATGGAAGGGGCAGGCGGTAAAAATGAGGAATTATGTTACATTTAAGTTGGTTTTCTATATTTATCCTACAAAAGTGTATGAATCTGGACGTGGCTTAATCCATTGAGAGGATTTTTCTTTTAAAGGGTGCTGAACCGGTATATAGTATTGAAAATGCTCAATTAATACTGGAGTTGATTTATGGAGAAGTTAAACAGTTTCGAATTTCTGAATACTCAGATCGGATTTATTACAGAGTGTGTAGAACCGATCAACGGTGTTTTGTCATTTCGGGATGCCATGAGTTATTTTGAAGGAAATGACGAACTTGAAGCAATTCCTGTGGAAATTGAAAGCGGGTATGGGATACTGAGCCGGGACTATCTGGAACGGAATAAAGTCTCCGTTCTGAATATGAGTAAGGCGATTTCATCTTTTAACCTGATCAACAGCTCTTCCAGGAGTTTTAACAGCCGGGAAAATGTCCGGAAAATATTTATTGATATTGCCAAAACAGAGGCTGATGAACAGCGTTTCTATATTGTCTACCATAACAATAATTTGTTTGGTGTAGTCAGTCTGCATAATATAATCAGACATATATCGGATCTTCAGGAGTGGGAGATCAACCATGCCCGTTCCATCCAGAAAAGTATCCTCAGGGAAAACCTGATACAGGGGAAGGGGTTCAAGGTTCAGTCAGATATCCGCTGGGCCCATGATCTGGGTGGTGATTATTATTACTCGGCAGCTATCACGGAGAATCTTTCTCTGGTTTCCTGTTTCGATGTGGAAAGCGATCATATGACCGCGTCTTTAGTGAGTGTGATGATTGATTCCTATTTTAAAACCCGTTCTCTTATGGAGAACTTTGAAAAGGAGGATGTGGAGAAGCTGATTCTTTCCCTTAACAGTTTTCTGCTGGGACAGCTTCCGGAAGACAGTTCTGTTTCTGCCATTTTTCTGTTTATCAGGCAGGATGAAAGAAAGGTCTATCTATACAATTTTGCCTATACAGCTCCTTTTTTAATCCTCTCGGAGGAAGGTAAGATACGGGCAAAAAGGATTGCTCCCCAGTATCATCCCCTGGGGAAGGAGGATATTGTCATTTTCAGGGAAGCTCCGCAAATCTACAGTATGGAGAATCTGCATCATATTTTTATTTATTCTGATGGGATGCGGGACTGTGTCAACGCTTTCGGCGAGCATTTTGGTATGGATCGTATTCAGGAGTGTCTTATTAAGAATTTCAAACTGATGGGGGACGGTTTCCTGGACATCCTGGCTAAGGAGATAGATGAATTCCGCCATGACACACCTCTTGTTGATGATATCGCCAGTCTGATTGTCAACTTTGAATAAGGGGCTGTTTCTTTAGTGATCCCCTGAACT
This sequence comes from Oceanispirochaeta sp., assembly GCA_963663385.2. GTDB lineage: Bacteria > Spirochaetota > Spirochaetia > DSM-2461 > DSM-2461 > Oceanispirochaeta. The sequence continues at coordinate 565,246 of CAXXXD010000002.1, forward strand.
GCAATCCATAGAGACCTTCTCTCATCAATTCTCCGGGAATCCCAAAGCAGTCTTTGGGTCTTGTCATCTCACTATTGCCACATCTTTAATAACAATGTAAATGGATCGGGAGGAAATCCTTGTAAAATCATTCTATAATATGAACTAGATGAGATTAAACCATATTCTGCCCATTGTGATTCAGGCTGTTGCTTTACTGATTTCCGTTACGGCTCAGGATGATTATGGCAACAGGCATATTCTTTATCTCAACTCCTATGATAGCAGAATGAGCTGGGTCAAGGATATTGAACAGGCAATCGAAGAGGTTCTGGAGCCGGATTTCAGAAACTTGATCCTCTATATAGAAAATATGGATTCCAAAGTATTTCATACAGATGAATATTATGAAGCATATGGTCACTATTTTAGGACCAAGTACAGAGATCTGGATTTATCTCTTATTCTCTGTTCTGATAATAATGCTTTTGATTTTGTTAAAAAATACGGGAGTGAGTTGTTTTCCGGAACACCTGTTGTATTCTGCGGAGTGAATGATTTTAATCAGACAATGATACAGGATCTGCCGAATTTTACAGGTGTGGCTGAGATCTTTTCGGTTGAGGATACCCTCGATTTCGCCCTGAAGATGCACCCCCGGACTGAAGAGATTTTTATTATTAATGATTACCTTTCAACAGGGCGATCCTGGCAGCAGGATATAGAGAAACGCCTGAAGTATCTTGAGAGGCAGGTAGATATCAGGTATTCCGAAAATATGAGCATGGAAGAACTGCTGAAGACCATTTCGTCTCTTCAGGAGAGAACGATTATCCTCTTGGGGGTGTATTTTTCCGATCGGGACGGCCGCTTTTCCACATATGAAAAAACCGGAAGAATGATATCAGAAGCAAGTAATGTCCCTCTCTACTGCCTGCTGGAATTCAATATAGGGTATGGCGCAATCGGAGGGAAGGTTATAAACGGGTACAGCCAGGGTTATGCCATGGCTCAGCTGGCAGATCGAGTCCTTGATGGAGAGTCTCCTTCAGCTATTCCTATCGTTCAGGAAGAAGCCAATCGTTTTATTTTTGATTATATCAGTCTGAAAAAATATGGTATCAGTCTGGAGAATCTGCCTCCTGATAGTCTTATCCTGAATCGTCCCTATTCCGTATTTGATGAATACCGGAATGAAATTCTGACAGTCATTGCCTTGATAAGTATACTTATTGTCACTGTTATTTTTCTTATCTTTAATGTTTTAAGGAAGAAGCAGGCTGAACAATCCCTTAAGCAACTGGCTGAAGCCAGCTGGGAGGGAATTATTATCCATTGTAACGGGGTTGCCCTTCAGTTCAACGATATGTTTCTTAAAATTTTCGGTTATGAACGGCGGGAGATCGAAGGACAGCCTGTTCTGGAAAAAATATTTGCTTCTGAGTTTCTTGATGAGGTAAGTGAGAGGATAAAGAGTAATAATTCAGATCCCTATGAAGCAATTGGAGTGCGAAAAGGAGGAGAGACTTTTCCTATTGAAATCCGTCTTAGAATTATGGAATATCGGGGACAATCTGCCAGGGTTGCTGCCATCCGGGATCTGACGGATCAGAAAAAGATGGAAGAACGCTTTCGTCAATCACAGAAGATGCAGGCAATTGGTACTCTGGCGGGTGGAATTGCCCATGACTTTAACAACATTCTGAGTGCTGTTATAGGATATGCCGACCTGGGATTGCTGGCAGAAAAATCCGATTCCCGCTGCGGAGGGTACTTTGAACAGATTCTGAAAGCCGGGAAAAGGGCACGAGATCTGGTAAAACAGATTCTGACCTTCAGCCGTCAGTCCAATCAGGAGAAACAGTTCATCAATTTCGGTGTCATCATCAAGGAAACCATTGAGATGCTCAAAGCATCCATGCCCTCCACCATTCAGATACAAAAAGAGATTGACTCATCCCTTTGTGTCCTGGCCAATCCCGTACAGCTTCAGCAGATTGTCATGAATCTCGGAACAAATGCAAAGCTGGCAATGGAGGAGCATGGGGGGATTCTGGAGGTAGAATTGAAAGAAGCTGTGTTAGACGGTAATCCTGTTTCGCCGGGAGTCGATCTTCCTCCGGGCCGGTATGCTCAGCTTATTGTCAGAGATAACGGCTGCGGAATGGATGATGAGACTCTTCAGCGGGTTTTTGAACCTTTTTTTACCACCCGGGAGCAGGGGAAAGGCACAGGAATGGGACTCTCCGTTGTTCATGGTCTGGTTTCCGAGATGAAAGGGAATATTCATGTTTATAGTACGGTCGGTACCGGAACAACCTTCAATATCTTACTGCCGGCCTGTTCGGGAGAGCAAATCGGGATGGAAGAGGCAGGTTGTGGCAATGTGATGGGCGGATCGGAACGAATCCTTTTTGTGGATGATGAAATCTTTCAGGTCAATCTCGCCAGAGAACTGCTGGGAATCCTCGGTTATAGCGTTACCGCAACAACCAGCAGCAGGGAAGCTTTGGAGATAATCCGGAAAAATCCTGAAGGATACGATCTGGTAATCAGTGACGTAACAATGCCTGAGATGACCGGTGATATTCTGGTGGGAAAGATTCGGGGAATCCGGAAGGATTTACCCATTCTGATCAGTTCGGGATACAGTGAAAGGATTACGGCAAAAAAACTTGAAGAACTGGGTGTCCAGGAGTTTGTTATGAAACCGCTGCTGCTGAAGGAATTGGCAGAGAAAATCCGTTCTGCTCTCGGTGAATAGAATAAAGAGGATTTTTCTGCTATATTTGTACACGTGTACTTGATGTGACTTGCGAAATCCTGTATGATTAAATCCAGCATATAAGATAGAGTAATAAATCAAGGAGAATCCCGTGGGTAAAATACTGATCACCGGTGGAGCCGGTTATATCGCATCGCATACCAATCTGGAGCTTATTAAAGGCGGCTATGATATTGTTCTGGCTGATAATCTGTGCAACTCTTCCCTGGAAGCTGTACGAAGGGTGGAAGAGCTTTCCGGTAGGAAGCTTCCTTTTTATGAGGTGGATCTGAAGGATATCGATGCCCTTCGCAAGGTATTCGAAGCAGAACCGGATATTAGTGGTGTTATCCATTTTGCCGCTCTTAAGGCGGTAGGCGAATCCGTTGAAAAACCTCTTCTGTATTATGAAAACAATATTACAGGGTCTTTGAACCTGTATAAGGTAATGGATGAGAAAGGTGTGAAACAGCTGGTTTTCTCATCATCCGCTACAGTTTACGGTGATCCTGCCTCCGTCCCCGTTCAGGAGGACTTTCCGACCCATGCTACCAACCCCTACGGGCAGACCAAACTGATGATGGAACAGATTCTGATTGATGCGGCCAAAGCCAAGGACTGGGATATCACCATCCTGCGTTATTTCAACCCCGTTGGCGCTCATGAATCCGGAAGAATCGGGGAAGACCCCGAGTATCCCAACAACCTCCTCCCCTTTGTTTCCCAGGTAGCGGCAGGCATCCGCGAAAAGGTTATGATTTTCGGAAACGACTGGCCCACACCCGACGGTACGGGGGTCCGGGACTATATTCACGTTGTCGATCTTGCCAGAGCCCATGTCAAAGCCCTGGACAATCTGAAAGTGAAAAAGGGCGTTTCCATCTACAATATCGGAACCGGCAAGGGATACTCCGTTCTGGAAATGATCAAGGCTTTTGAAGAGGTTTGCGGTCATGAAATACCCTGGGCTTTCGGTCCCAGACGGGCCGGGGATATTGCTACCGTTTACGGCGATCCTTCTCTGGCGGCCAAAGAGCTGGGATGGAAGGCCGAGTCGGGTCTGAAGGAGATGGTGGAATCCGCCTGGAAGTGGCAGAGTGAGAATCCTAAAGGGTATAAAGCCTAACGGGTCATTTTACTCAGGGTAAATAAAAGGCTGCCATACTTACAGGCAGCCTTTACCATTTATAATAGATCTTTAACTTTTCAGAACCCTGATTCCCATCAGAGGAGACGGGTCGCCCCAGCTGGATAGCAGTTCCAGTGTCAATGAAGAGAACATTGTCCCCTCTTCAAGCTGAATGACTTTCCTTGTCTGATAATTATTTTCCTCTTCAGCCAGAATCCGCCCGCTCTGGTCACTGAGACGGAAGTGTCTGACACAGGACGGCACTTCATTTATCTGATGTCCCATCTGTACTGTTTCCATGGCATGATCCTGATCTGTATCAAAAATCAGAATGATTTTACCGGCTGTCCGGGGCTTTTCCCAGGCGATCTTTATGCCTGGCCGCTGATCATTTGAATCCGGCAGCCAGGCATTGGCTGCTCTGTATGGTCTATCCCGGCCGTTTCTGACTGATTCCGCTGCATAGGGGGATAGAGGCGGATTGAACCGTATGGCCGGCAAAGCCCCTTCCGGCCTTCTTTTGGGAAGCCAGAATTCGAAAGAGTCCAGTCCCGAACCTGCCGGGGCTGTCTGAATGGTGTCCTTTGCTACACGGGGGTTCATTTCATGGTATAGACTCATGAAGCCCGGAAGCCTTTTTTCCGCCATTTGTATTTCAAACGGTTTTTCCGGAACCAGGCATAGAAAGGCATAATTCTCTTCCGGCATCTCCGTATCAAAATCCATGTGGTATTCTGCGGTCCCGGCAGCTACAGGCAGGCAGTACTCTTCCATCAGTACTTCCGGTGTATAGTTCCCCGCTTTTTCAGAAGATCTCAGCTGTACTTTCAGTTTGCTGTCCTGATCCGATCTGCACCTCATAGTCATCCGGGGGCACTTCCCTTTCTTTACGGGAAGGAGGAGAGAATAGGGCGTTTGAATTTTAAGCCATTTTTCACAACCGGGAATCTCTGCTACCGTTTCTGTTGATGAGGCGCTTATAACGGCATCTTTCATCAGGTCTTCCGGGTCTTCCGCTTCATGAAAAGGAATATATTGACCGGTTTGTTTCAAATGATTCTGAAACGCCTTCATTCTGGCCGGTTCCAGCAGATCCTTCGGTTGAATGTTCTGTTTCAGACAGTGTACGGCACCGATAGCAATGGCCTGGGCGCCATGGGCTCCCGTCATCATGACCCTTGTTGATCCCATAGCTACGTGGCTGCTGCTGATCAGCCTTCCGGCAATAAAAAGATTGGAGATGCTTCTGCTGTAATAACAGCGCCAGGGTATCTGGTAGATTCCCTTACTGTGGTACTGATTGCAGGGAGGTCTTTCGGAGTAGACCCCGTCAGCCGGATGCAGATCGATTGCCCATCCACCGAAGGAAACCGCATCTTCGAATACGGTCTGATTTACGATATCCGATTGAGAAAGCAGATAATCCCCTTCAAATCGCCTGCTTTCTCTCTTCCCGGGGATCATTCCAACCCATTCCAGTGTAAGATTATCTGCCTCCGGGAATTTCCCCGAGTTCTTTATATAATCCCATATACCGTATGATATTTTGAGAAGCTCCAGCTTTATCTTCTGAGTGTCATGCACCGTATCCAGACGGCCGCCGTATTCCAGCCACCAGAAGGCGCATCCTGTGTCGGAGGCCTTTATCTGATGGAACCGGGGTATCTGCTCGATATCTTTCAAGGCAAAATCCGGTGCCTTGTAACGGACAGGTTTTCCTGTATCTCTGCTGTAGAAATAGATAGTATGACCCAGCAGTTCCCCATAGGATTCATCCGGTGCAAGGGGTTCATCCAGCTCTTCTTTCTGTTCCGCTCCAATCCGGTAGGGTGCCCCGGACAGGTAGCCCAGAATCCCGTCTCCCGAAGCATCGCAGAACAGGGGCGCCGATACCTCGTAGAGAGTTGAATTCTGGCTGCAGAAGGCTGTTGCAGACCGGATTGTTTTATCCGTATTCTGTTCGCACTTAAATACCGATGTATCCAGAAGCAGCGTGATATTCGGTTCAGACAGCACTTTATCCAGCAGAAGAGCATCAACAAGTACCGGGTTGCCTTCTCTGTTCCGGTGCAGGTTTTCCACGACAATTTCGTCTATGACTCCCCCCTCCCGGGACCAGCGGTTGTTATTTCCCATATGGGATGTTGCCCCCAGAGCCCAGAGGCGTACTTCGCTGGATGCGTTACCGCCCAGAACCGGTCTGTCCTGAATCAATGTCACTTTCAGATCTTCCCGGGCCGCTGTGATGGCACAGCAGACTCCGGCCAGACCTCCTCCCGTAATAACAAGGTCCGAACATATCTTTTCTGTTTTCAGTTCTCTTGAACTATTCCCCTCGTATTGCCTCATACTACACATCCACGCCCTGTTTTTTCAGTATCTTCTGTACATCTTCAGCCTGCAGTTCCCTGGGCTGGATATTCTTTTCCAGACAGACGGCAGCCGCCGCTGCCACACCCTGGCCCATATTCACGCAGATTGGCATTACCCTGTAACTGGAATGGGCCTTGTGTGTTCCCGATATGTTCCGGCCGGCCAGAAAAAGCCCGTCTATTTTTTCCGGAATGAAACAGCCCAGGGGGATGGTGTACTTATCCTTCTGGGTAAAGGCATTCTGTGCCCCGGCAGGATCGAGTCCGGGCCCGCTGATTCCATGAATGTCAAAGCCGAAATACGCTTTAGTAACAATCCAGTCATCAAAAACGCGGGCATTCTCAATATCCTGCTCTGTCAGTTTTTTAAGACCCCTGAAGTGGCGGGTTTCCCGTACGCCCAGTACTGATGAAGTAGCTATGACATAGCAGTTTTCATAACCGGGAACATACTCTCTCAGAAATTTGACAATCCGGGGAATCTGGGTACGGCACTCAATTTCCGCATGGGTCAGGTCTTTCTCAATCAGACCATTCACCCCCAGGCTGTTTGTCATATTGACAGTAACCACTCCGGGAACAGATCCCGGATAGAGGAGGACATGACCGATGGGCGGGGGTAAATGCTGCCGGCCCAGCTCCTGAAGGTTCCCGGCAGGTACAGGGAAGTCATCTTCAAATTCTCCCGGGTAGACCGCTTTAGCGTCGTCAACACCTGCTACTTTGAACATTACGGTTACAGGCTGCATTCTGCCGTCCTCCTCCCGGCCGATGGAAAACTCCGCTCCCGCATTTGCGGCAATATCCCCGTCTCCTGTGGCGTCAATCACGATCTCTGCCATAGCAGCGGATCGTCCGGTTTTCTTTTGAAGAACAGCCCCTGTTATCCTGTTTCCGTCCATAATGGCGTCGGTTGCAAAGGAGTAGAGCCTTAAAGTGACTCCAGCTTCTTCCAGCATCTGCAGCATTACCAGTTTGGTATTTTCCGGATCAATAATCTGCTCGGCCTTCAGGACCTTGTCGCCAAAGTAATTCACATCACTTTCTGCTGTTTTTGCCCGGTTTAACAGCTCTTCATATAATGGTCCTTCGGTGGCTCCTGTCCAGTGACTCATCAGTCCGGATGTCGCCACACCGCCGATTGTGCCGGTTCTTTCTATCAGAAGGGTCTTCAGCCCCAATCGTCCCGCACTCACTGCTGCGGCAAATCCGGCCGGTCCTCCTCCGAGAACCAGTACATCCGTATTGTATTCAACCGGAATATCTCTGGCCGGTTCTGTTATATATTTCATATGGTAATTCCTAATTTTTAATTCCAGAGGATGAAATCCCCTCCACAAACCATTTCTGTGCAATCACAAAAATCAGCAGTATGGGGAGAACTGTGAGAATGACAAAGGACATGACAAGGTGTGTGTTGATTTCTTCCGCCGCCATGCCAATGACCGTATAGAGCCCCATGGTTATGGTGTAGAGTTTTTCATTCTGCAGATAGATCAGAGGTTCAATAAACTCATTCCAGCGCCACTGGGTTGTGAAAATGACAATTGTTGCCAGCGCCGGTCCGGAGAGGGGCATGATTATCTGTCTGTAAATTCGGAACTCGCTGCACCCGTCAATCCTGGCTGCCTCACTCAGGCTCATGGGGATGCCTCTCAGAAACTGCCGCATCAGGAAGATACAGAAGGGGGAGCCGAACGCTGAAGGCAGGATCAGCGGCATCAGAGAGCCTATCATACCCAGGTTTTTAAAAATCAGAAAACGGGGGATAATAATCAGAAACAGAGGCATGAACATGCAGGCCAGGGTCAGGTTGAAAATCAGTTCCCTTCCCTTGAACTCCATCCGGGACAGGGCGTATCCGGTGAGGGTGCTGACAAAGACATTTCCCAGTATGGAGAAAAAAACAACTTTCAGGGTGTTTGCAAGGTAGGTCCCGATTGAATACCGGGTCAGGACTGTTCCGAAATTCTCAAAGTGGAGAGGAAAGGGAAACAGAGTCCTGGGCATGGTAATAATCTGGTTCTGATCTTTCAGGGCTGTGGATATCAGGTAGATAAAGGGCGAGAAGAATACAAGACTGACCAGTATCATAACGGTATATTTTATTGTCTTATCCAGGTTTACTTTCATTTTTCTATACCTCGTAATGCACATGTCTGCTGCTTAAACGCATTAGACTGAATGTTATGATCACACTGAGCAGAATCAGTATGGTCGCCAGGGCGGATGCTTCGCCCAGACTGAATCTCTGGAACGCTTTTTCGTAGATATGCAGGGCATAGAAACGGGAGGATGTACCGGGGCCGCCCTGAACATTTCCCTCCGGGAGGATCAGGCCGGGTACGAATATCATCAGTCCGAAGATCATATCAATTACCATTCTGAAAAGGATGGTGGGGGATATCATGGGCAGGGTTATCCTGAAGAACTGTCCCGTTCGTTTGAGTCCGTCAATTTCCGCGGCTTCATACAGATGACCCGGGACTCCCTGAAGGGCTCCCAGGTAAACAACCATGGCGGTCCCGCACTGCCAGATCATAAGCATGACAGAGGCCGGTTTAATAAGGTAGGGACTGGCAATCCATAAAGGGCCTTTAAGACCGAACAGTTCTATGAAAGTGTTGATCAGTCCGTTGGGATAGAACATAAACTTTCCCAGGACCAGAACGGCTACAACCGGAAGTACCGCCGGCACATATATGATGGAACGCCAAAGGCCCTTGTGTTCAATATCCATGTTTAACAGATAGGCGGTAAACAGCCCCAGAACCAGATTGGCCGGGACATACATCAGGATGAACAGGAAGGTGTTTTTCAGACCTGTCCAGAAGAGTTGATCCTGAAATATCTTTATATAGTTTGCTATCCCGATAAAATGTCCCCCTCCTATCAGGCGGTATTTCATAAAGCTGAGGACGATGGTGTATAAAATAGGGCCGTACCAGAACACTGTCAGGGAAATAAGCCATGGCAGAAGAAACAGTATGGTACTGCGGATTTTCCCTTTGTTCAGATTCGATACGGGTTTCGAAGATTTCATTTAAAATCCTTATAATTCATTTTGTTCAGAAGAAAATATCAGGAGGTATATCCGCTATCTGTCCGGATGCCGGGCAGACAGCAGATTGTTCAATCAGTTGTTGATGTCGTTCAGATAGTCCTGATACCAGGTATGTATATCAGCCATAATAGCATCCATGGATTCTCCGGCAATCCTGCGGGAAGGAATATCTCTCAGCCAGGGCTTCAGTGTATCCTGATGGATATCCAGCGCTTCCGGTACTATATCCGTATTCATGGAGGAAACAAGATTTGTCCACAGCGCATCTCCCAGATCCATGATGTAGCGTGAGTCCTTATTAACTGATACAATGGGACTGGGGCGGCCCTGGGCAATACAGAATTCTCCATTACCGGCGGGGTCAATGGTTATATATTTCAGGAATTCCCAGGCTGCCTCTTTATTTTTGCTTGTATTGCTGATGGCGTAGGACCAGCCGTTTTTGGCCGTTCCGCCGTGCTGTCTTTCAAAACCGGGTACGGGCAGAATCCCGAGATCAAGATCCGGATTGCCGCTTTTTACCTGACCGATTGTCCAGGATCCGGATACATAAAAAACCTGGTTGCCGTTGATAAAAGCCTGAACCTGGGCGGCCCCTGTGTCCGCTCCGGCCACACGGCTGTTCCACTCCATAATTCCCCGGTAGCCCCCGTAGCTTCCATAGATATCTTCAATATAGCTGTCAAAGGCTTTGGCCGTTTGAACTACACCATCCGAGTCCATCAGGGAAGTTTTGCTGTCTGCAGAAACCGTAGGATAACCTGCCCCGTAGCTGAATACAATGACAGCAGGCTGCCCGGCCATCTGGTTGGGATCCCAGGCAATTACATCCAGCTGATTGCCGTCATTGAGTTTCTCCACCAGAATCCGGCTGATCTCTGTAAACTCCTCCCAGTTTTTCGGGGCATCCTTCTGGGGATCAAGACCTGCCTTCTTCAGGAGGCCCTTATTGTAGAAAAACAGGCCCTGTGCTCCCGCATTTACATTGGGCAGGCTGTATAGTGAATTGTTCCAGTAGCTGCGTTTCATTTCCGCTTCAACCAGAAGCTCATTCAGGTCCAGTCCGTCTTTTTCTGCAAGAGGTGTCAGATCCGTAAGGGTTTCCTCGGGCATAAGGCTGGTGTACCAGCCGCTGTGAATCTGCACTATATCGGGCAGTGTTCCCGTTCCCGCTGCCTGTATTACTTTTTTCATAAGTTCATTGGGGGGAGTGAAAGTCACTTCAAAATTCACATTCGGATGGACTGCCTTATAGTCTTCCTGAATTGCATCAATCAGTTCGGTTCTGGAACCGCCCCACAGATGCCACCAGCTGAGAGTTACCGGTCCGGCCGGATCGGCTTCGCTCTGGCCTGCTGCCATCAGAGGCAGAGCGATCATGGAAACAAGAAATAATGCCAAAAGCGTAATGGATATCTTTTTCACAGATATTCCTCCTTTATATTTTACAGAGTCAGACTCTGTTATTCACGAATTGGGAATTACGGATTCCCGCAGAACAAGACTGCTGTCCAGCAGTATCAGTTGACCGGTTCTGCCTGTCTCTATGGTATTCAGCAGCACTTCCGCCGCTTTTTTGCCCTCCTGGAACACCTGCCTTTTTACAGTTGTGAGGGGCGGGTCCATAAAGGGGGAGAAAAAAGAATCGTTCCGGCCTATAACAGACAGATCCTTCGGGATAATGATATTCAGTTCCTTTGCTGCTTCGTATATCCCTAAGGCCATTGTGTCCGACAGGGCATAGAGGGCTGTGCTCTTCAGTTCAGAAGATGATACATATTGCAGAAAGGCGCTCTTCGCGACATCTTTTTCATAGTCGCCCCAGAGAATTTTACCGGAATCGAAGTTCAGACCAAATTCCTTATAAGTCTCTTTTAACAGGTCTATATTATTGATGGTTTCCATATCTTCTTCTCTGCCGGCCATAAGGAGAATATCCCTGTGTCCCAGTTCCAGCAGGTAGCGGACGGCATTGGCCGGTGCGGGGTCCCTGAAAACAATCTGGTTTATGGATCTGCCCATCTGAGGCATATTGACCTGGACGAAAGGGATGTGGGAGCGTTCCAGTTCGGACGCATTATCTTCCATATCCTGCATACTGCAGTATCTAGTTCCGAAGAGGATAACCCCGTCATGTCCCTGGGCCTGATCCAGCTGATTCTTTACCATACTGGGAGAATCCTCTCCCGTAGTGGGGAGGAATACCATGCTGTATTTTCTGGGAAACAGAACAGACTGGATCCCGGAGAGCAGTTCATTGATGAAGGTACTTTGATAGAGGGAACCGTTAAAAGGGATCATAATGCCTATGGAATGGCTCTTCCGGCTGGAAAGGCTTCTGGCAATGCTGTTGGGCCGGTAATTTAACTCATCCACAACCCTGTCAATCTTTTCTTTGGTTTTCTGTCCTACACGGCTGGTATTTTTATCTTTTAAATAGATGGAAACGGTTGCTTTTGATACTCCGACCTTATCTGCAATATCCTTGATGCTGGGCATGGAAAACTCCTGTTAGGTTAACAATAAGTTAACCGGTTTACTAGTTTGATGATAAATGACAGAGCGCAATCTGTCAAGGAGTAATCGGGTAAACAATTCTACTGATTCTGAATAGGATGGTCGCTGCTATTTTAGCTGTCATGGCCATGGGTTATTCAGCTCAAGCCGTATTTGCCTCCAATGCTAATTAACTATTCATACATTGAAAATCCTGCTTGGTTCACTCAAAAATCAGCAAATAAATAAATTGACAGCTTAAAAGGATAGTGTTAGTATATCACTAATCATATTAGAGGACATATATGAAATAATATCAAAAGGCATTATATGAAAAAACGTGAGCGTGTCATTGCAGCAATTAGAGGAGAGGACGATTGTTTTACAGTTGGTACCTTACAGGGAATTGTGGCTTCTGTTATCCATCCTCTGAAAGGGAAGAATCGAATAACAACTCACTGTTTACATTTGTGCTGATTTTCTCAATATAAAAACTATTCTTGGAGGCTTTAAATGGGAAGATATTTACAGAAACGGCTTTTGGTCGTTGTAATTACCTTCTTCGGTATAACCGTTCTCGTCTATTTTCTGTCGACTCTTGCACCCGGATCTCCTTTGGAAATGCTGTTTTTCGATCCGAATGCCACAGCTGAATCAATGCAGATGGTTGAAGAACGGCTTGGGCTCGATCAGCCGTTTTACATACAGTACTTCCATTGGGTACGCGAACTTTTCAAAGGGAATCTGGGGGTATCCTATAGAACAGGACAACCGGTTATTGAAGATATTATGGAAAGAATCGGACCATCCCTGTTATTGACGGTTTCATCTCTGATTTTCTCCCTTTGCATTGCAATTCCCCTGGGTGTACTTTCGGCATTCAAACCTTATTCTCTTTGGGATTATATTTCGTCAGGAATTTCTTTTGCCGGTGCAGCTATTCCCAATTTCTTTGCCGGATTAATCCTGATCTATCTTCTCTCAATCAAGCTGCAGCTATTTCCAAGCGGGGGAATGTATGACAGTTCCGGTATCCAATCTGCGGGAATTCTTCTAAGGCATATGTTTCTCCCCATGCTGGTTCTTTCCGTGCAGCAGGTAGGGAGTCTGATTCGTCAGACCAGGGGCAGTATGCTGGAAGTTCTGAATGAAGGGTACATCAGAACAGCTCGCGCAAAAGGATGTCTGGAGGGACGCGTTCTCTTTAAACATGCATTGAGGAATGGATTTTCACCGGTTTTGACAAGAATCGGCATGATGATTCCCTTTCTGGCTGGTGGAGCTGTTGTTACGGAACAGATCTTTTCCTGGCCGGGATTGGGCAGCCTGATGGTGCTTTCCATAAACTCGCGGGATTATCCGGTAATTATGGGAATTACAGTTTTTATTGCTATGGCGGTATTGATCGGAAACTTGCTGATAGATCTTATTTACGGTGTTTTAGACCCCAGGGTCAGTCATACAGGATGATAAGCAAAATGAAAAACAATATTGATAGAAGTTCATACATGCAAGATGTCATGAAAAGGCTTTTTTCCCATAAACTGGCCATCTTTGGATTAACAGTTGTGATTCTTGAGGTTTCAGCGGTAATTATTCTGCCGGGATTAATGAATTTAGATCCCTTTGCTATTGATTACGACGCCTTTGGTTCTGCTCCATCGGACAAATATATTCTGGGTTGCGATGATGTGGGCAGGGATCTATTTGCCCGATTGGTATACGGGGGCAGAGTATCGCTTTCCGTCGGTCTGTTATCCGCCTTTATCAGTCTGATAGTAGGAGTTCCTCTCGGGCTGCTGGCCGGATATTACAAAGGTCCGGTTGAAGTTGTGATCATGCGACTGGCTGATATATTCATGTCCTTTCCGGCTATGATTCTTATTCTTGTTTTGGCATCAGTATTGGGGCAGTCGGTAATAACTATAATTTTTGTGATTGGAATCATCGGCTGGCCGGAGTTCGCGCGGCTGATTCACGGAACTGTATTGTCGGTGCGGGAAAAGGATTACGTGGAGTCTGCCGTTGCAATCGGTACGCTGGATATACAGATTATATTCCGTTATATCCTGCCGAACTCCTTTTCTCCGGTCATTATCGCTTTTACCTTTCGGACGGCTCAGGCGATTATTACCGAATCTTCCATTAGTTTTCTCGGGTTGGGAATTCAACCGCCGGAAGCTTCATGGGGCAATATCCTGTATTACGCCCAGTCTATCAGTGTCCTTGCGTATAAACCCTGGGCCTGGCTTCCCGCGGGAGTCATTCTTGTCCTGACTGTATTAAGCATCAACTTCCTGGGGGACGGCATACGGGATGCCTTGGACGTGAAGATGGGAAAGTAATAATGTCGGGAAGTTATTCAAGCATAAAAGCGAATCTGCGGATTTGCATAAAAATATTACAAGTACTGAGGAGGAAAGTACGGATGAGAAAATCATTATTAAGTGGATTGCTGGTTCTCGCAATTTCTCTGGGATCTGTGTTTGCAGCAGGGCAGCAGGAACGGTCAGGGAAGGGTGAAAGCTCCGGGAAAGTGATAACAACCGCCATGGTATCGGCTTGGGATTCTCTAATTCCATTTGATACAACCAGTTCCTATTCTGATTTTGTGGCTGATATCATTTTTGACAAAATGGTTTATCTGAAGGCAGATGGTACATACATACCCAGGCTGGCGGAAAGTTGGGAAATGAGCGACGATAATATGGTCCTCACATTCCATATTGATAAAAATGCTAAATGGCATGATGGTGAACCGGTTACCGCTCAGGATGTCGTTTTTACATCCCTTTTATACAGTGCGCCGTCTCTTGCTACAGCAAGAACAAATCAGTTTAATGAATTTGCCGGTTTTGGAGAAGGGGATGATACTCTTCAGGTCAAAGCCATTGACGATTATACCGTTCAGTACACATTGAAAAAGCCGACCAATATCGATTTTCTGCTATTTACTAAATTCCGGGATGTCTACATCCTTCCATACCATCTTCTCGGGCAGTTGCCTTACAGTGAAGTTCGTACAAGTGACTACTGGAAGAGTCCGATAGGATCTGGACCTGGAAAGTATGAGAATCAGATAAGCGGAGAACGGATACAGTTCAGCGCCAATAAAGACTACCATCTGAAAACACCCCAATGGGATCGTCTCGAGCTGCGCGTGGTAACTTCTCAAAACCTTCTTTCCGGTTTAATAAACGGAGAGATCGATGTCCTGGGAGGAGGTAATATCGCCTCGCTTCAGCTATCCGACTGGAAAATGGCAAAGGATAATAATGAAATTATCTGTCTTTCCACACCTTCCGTCTCATACCAGTATATGGCCATTAACAACGCACGGGATTATATGACCAGACCTGTTCGGCAGGCTATTAACTATGCTATCAACAGGGAGGTTATTGTGAATAAACTCCTCTTTGGCGAGGGAGAGCTTGCTTTTAGTAATATCCGGAGTGATAACGTTTATTTCGATCAGGATATTATTGTTTCTTATGATCCGGAAAAGGCAAGAAAGCTTCTGAAAGAGGAAGGCTGGGACACTAACCGGGAACTGATCATGTCCGTTCCTACAGGTAATACTATCAGGGAGCAATCGGCTGTTATAATTCAGCAGAATCTACAGGAAATCGGAATAAAAACCAAGATCCTCTCTTCGGATTTTCCCACCCATCTCACTCGGGTGAGAAACGGAGAATATGATTTCGGATTTATCGGATCCGGCGGATCTCCCGATCCTTCGGAATCGGTTATCAATTTTAATCCTGATCATCTGAATAACTTTGCCCAACTGACGGATTGGACTATTTTCGATACAGGAGCCGAAGGACAGGCCGCTTTCAGTTTTGATGAACGGAAAGCCTTGTATGACAAATTCCAGATCCTTCTGAAAGAAGAAGTCCCATGGGCATTCCTGTATTTTCCCAATACTCTTTTTGCTCACAGAATTAATGTCGGCGGTGTTACCGATGTTCAGGATTACAGTCAGAACAACCGGGATACCTGGAACTGGACGATCGAATAAACCCGGACAATCTTGATTTCACAATAAAACGGTAGAGGAGAGGATTCCTCCTCTACCGTATAGGATTTGATTTAGGAGAAAACATGGAACAGCCCTTACTTGAAGTTAAAAATCTGACAACAAGTTTTAAAATAAAGAAAAAATGGGTAAACGCTGTTGAAAATGTGAACTTTTCTGTAAAACAGGGTGAAATTTTCGGTATTGTAGGAGAATCCGGTTGCGGGAAGAGCGTAACCGCTCTCTCTATTCTCAAACTGATTTCGTCTCCGACCTTCAGAATGGATGGCGGTACAATCCTGTTTAAGGGAATTCCTGTTTCCTGTTTGACATCACGGGAATTGAGTAGATTCCGCGGGAAAAAAATATCCATGGTTTTTCAGGATCCGATGACATCTCTGAATCCGTCAATGACGATCGGGAATCAGTTGATTGAAGTTATCAGGGTTCATGATAAAATTGATAAACGTACAGCTTTGGAGATGGCTGTTCAAATTCTGGCAAAGTTGGGACTCCCGTCTCCAGAGAAAAGAATAAGAGAGTTTCCGCATCAGTTAAGCGGAGGAATGCGTCAGCGGATTGTAATAGCCATGGCATTCATTCAGAATCCTCCTCTTATTATTGCAGATGAGCCGACAACAGCATTGGATGTGACAACTCAGGCTCAGATTCTTGATCTGCTGAAAGAGCACAGAAATACAACAAATTCTTCGATTATCCTTATTACCCATGATATGGGTGTTGTTGCCGAGATGACAGACCGGATTATGGTTATGTATGCGGGAACTGTTATGGAAGAGGGAAGCACCAGGGATATTTTCAAAGATCCCTGTCACCCTTATACGGTAGGTCTTCTGGGATCTATTCCCAGAAAGGATAGGGATATCGATAAGTTATATACAATTGGGGGATCCGTTCCTACTCTTCAGGCTATGCCGAAGGGGTGCCGTTTTTGTACTCGCTGCCAATACGCTGATGACAGGTGCCGTCAGGAAAAACCTCCGCTTCTGAAAATAGGCGACAGGACGGTCAGCTGTTTCAGATATTATAAGGGTAAGGAAGATAATGGACACAAATAGCAGGCAAACGGATTATGTCAGGGTTGAGAGTATAAAGAAATTCTTTCATACATCAAAAGGGTCCCTGTTTTCCCGGAAAGAACGAAAAGCGGTAAAGGCGGTCAATGATGTCTCCTTTACAATTAAAAAGGGAGAGATCTTCAGTATCGTAGGCGAAAGCGGATGTGGTAAAACCACCCTCGGAAGGGTCCTTCTTCGATTGCTGGAACCTACAGCAGGGAGTATCCGTTTTGACGGGATCAATCTTCTGGATTTGAAGAAGGAAGAGATGCGACTGATGAGGAACCGGGTACAAATCATCTTTCAGGATCCCTATTCCTCCTTGAATCCGCGGATGACAGTTAAGGAATTGATAAAAGCTCCTCTGGATGTGTTTCAGCGGAACCTTTCTGAAAAAGAGAAGCTCGAGAAAGTTTTTTCCATTATGGAAAAGGTCGGTCTGAATCCGGAGTTTATAGAAAAATATCCTCATGAGTTTTCCGGCGGTCAGATGCAGAGAATTGTTATTGCACGTGCTTTGATCGTTAATCCTGAGTTTATTATTTGTGATGAGCCAGTCTCCGCTCTGGATGTTTCCGTCCGTGCTCAGGTATTGAATCTGTTAAAAGATCTTCAACAGGAAATGGGACTGACCCTTGTTTTTATATCTCATGATTTGAGTGTCGTTCGGTTTTTATGTGATCGCGTCGCAGTTATGTATTTGGGAAATATTGTTGAACTTGGCGATAAAGAAGATATTTTTAACAACCAGTTGCACCCGTATACGGAATCTCTGTTCTCGGCCATCCCTGTCCCTGATCCTGATGTCAGAGTAGAGCGTATTCCTCTGGAAGGTGATGTGCCCAGCCCGTATGATCCACCGCAGGGCTGCAGCTTTCATACCCGGTGCAAATATGCTGAAGAGTGTTGTAAAACGATAAAACCTGAGCTGAGGGATATTGGTAATGGCCATCTCGTGGCCTGCCATCTACGCTTGCCGGAACAAATTTTAAATAAAGAGAATGGAAATGACTGATTATAAAGATGTTACTGACTGGATCGAAAATAACAGGGAAGCCATGATCCGGGATATTGTGTCACTGGTAAATATTAAAAGTGTGAGCAGCAAAACCGGAAATCGGGACGAACCCTTCGGAAGTGGATGTAAAGCGGTTCTACTGAAAGCAATGGACCTGTGTGCGGAGATGGGGTTCCCTGCAACAAACCATGAAAACTACTGTGCTTCCTTTTTATGGGAAGGTTCCGGGAAGAAGGAAATCGGGATATTCGGTCATTTGGACGTTGTCCCGGAAGGACCCGGCTGGACTACCAATCCATATTCTGCGGAAGTCCGGGATGGAATAATAATCGGCAGGGGGGCTTCCGATAACAAAGGGGCCGTTGTTTCCATTCTCTATGCACTGAAATATATGAAGGATTCGGGATATAGTCCGAAGCACTCTATCCGGATGTTTCTGGGCTGCAATGAAGAGTGCGGGATGGAGGATATTGAGTATTTTGTTTCAAACCAGGGGATGCCTGCGTTCTCCTTTACACCCGATGTTAACTTTCCCGTCTGTCATGGTGAAAAGGGCGCGTTAAACATCACAGCCCGTTTTTCTCTGGGAGAGAGTGTTCTGCTGGATTTCTCTGCCGGAGTAGCAAAGAATGCTGTTCCCGGAGAGGCCAATGCAATATTGCGCATGCATAGGGATGAGGCCGGCAGATATTTGCCGGAAGAGCTGCTGGAACCGTTTGGGGAATATGTAAAAATCACTGTAGAGGGAATTGCCGCCCATTCAGCTTTTCCGGAAGGCTCTCTGAGTGCGGAAGTAAAGTTGGCCGAACTTCTTCTGAATTCCGGAGTACTGGATAATCCGGCCCGCAGTCTGATGAAAGGGGTGACAAGTCTTTTTTCCGATTATTACGGTAAAGGAATCGGTGTAGAGTGGGAGGATGCCCTTTCGGGGAAACTGACTCATGTCGGGTGCATGGTCAGGACAGAGGCCGGTACATGTTTTCAGCATATTAATATCCGGTATAATATTGAAGCAGATCGGAAACTTATGCTGCAGCGAATCAATACTGTCTTAAAGTCCGTAGGTTTTTCCATAGATGAAATAGAGGATAGTCCTCCCAGTTATTTTCCAGGTGATCATGAGATCGTTCAGCAATTGACGGAAATTGTAAACCGCAACTTTGGTACGGACCTGACTCCCTACGTTATGGGGGGCGGAACATATGCCCGTAAGCTGAAAAATGCTATTGGTTTTGGTCCGGGAAATCCTGTTGTAAAGAAAAGATTTGGTCCGGATAGGGGAGGAGCCCATCAACC
Organism: Oceanispirochaeta sp.; assembly: GCA_963663385.2. Taxonomy (GTDB): domain Bacteria; phylum Spirochaetota; class Spirochaetia; order DSM-2461; family DSM-2461; genus Oceanispirochaeta. Next base: position 584,461 of record CAXXXD010000002.1, read on the forward strand.
GGACGAATACGTAGAGATAGAAAGTTTAATAAAGTCAATTGATATTTATGCGCAAGCAATACCTTTTCTTGATCATAGTATAGCTGGTGAAGATTTCCCCGAGTTGCAGTAAACCAGCAATTTAACATCTCAGTATGTATAATCTTCTCAATCTTTCAGGAGGGATACTAAACCCCAAGAACTGTCACGACAATTGAATTATACTTCCATAGCTTGAGAGTGTTAAAAATGACCAGTTTTCTAGCTTATCAGCATCGTATCATGAATGGAATTGATATCACTGATTAACAACTTTTCTGCCATATCAAAGTCATGTTTTTCAAGAGCATGAAAAATTTGCTTATGTGACTCGGAATTAAAAGTCAGATACGTTTCCGGTGTTTCATTCCAGAATAGTTGCATATTAATTCTTCTTAGAAGATTCAGTGTATCATTGAGTGCTTTTGTTAATAGCGAGTTGTTCGCACATAAAACCAATCCAATATGAAATTGAATGTTATACTCCCACCATTGGCTTAATTCGACATTTTCCATATCGCCTGGAATAGATGTATCGACAATCGTACTTTCCAGGGCTTCCAATTGTCTGGACGTCATCCTCTCCTTCGAAAGAGATAATCCCTGTGTTTCCAGGATGATCCTGAACTGAATGGCCTCTCTAAAGTCCCGCTCGGTCAACTGAAGGATCTGATAGCCGGAGCGTGGAATATTCCTGATGATATTTTCATTGCACAGTTCAATCAAGGCTTCTCTGACCGGCGCTTTGCTGACATGGAACATCTCAGCCAATTCGCCTTCCTTGAGAAATTCTGTCATGGGGAATCTATTCCGCATAATCATGTCCATAATCTCGTCATGGATCTTTTTCTTTAATGTAACGCTCTTCATTCGGGTATCATCCTGTCTTTTTTCTATAGATTACCGGTTTTTGGATAAAAAAGCAATATAATATTGACAGAAATAATGTTAGATAACATAATACTGGTATGATTAGAGATATGAATAACAACGGAGGTTATTGAATGAATAAAAAAGAAAGAATTGATGCTGTACTGCAGGGGAATGATGTTGATCACGTCCCGGCGGCATTTTACTACCACTTTCCGGATGAACAGTTCTTCGGTGAAGAAGCGGTTAAAGCACATCTGGATCTTTACCGGAAAACAGACCCCGATTTTCTGAAGATCATGAATGAAAATAAACTGGAAGCGGAAATAACTATTAAGACAGCTGATGACTGGAAACATGTAAAACCGATTACGGGAAAGGAAAAGTATATCCAGAATCAGCTCGATATCATAAAAGCCCTGGCTGATGAAGTCGGCCATGAAACCTACTTGTTTACTACTATTCACGGTGTTTTCGCTTCGGCTTTTCATCTGACACAGGCCGGCGATGAAGATCTGGCTTACAACAACAAGGTTGATCATCACCTGAAAGAAAAACCGGAAATTGTAGAACGAGCCCTGGAAATCATTGCGGAAAGTCTGGTTCTCCTTACACAGAAGTGCATCGAAGCCGGAGCAGACGGGATCTACTATGCAGCTCTTGGAGCGGAATCGTATCGTTTTACAGAAGAGCAATTCAATCGCTGGATAAAACCAAACGATCTTATGATTCTGAATGCAGCAGAGAAAGCGACACCCCTCTGCAATATCCTTCATATGTGCAAGGACCAGCTGCAAATGAATCTGTATAAGGATTATCCCGGAGCTATAGCGAACTGGGCTATCTATGAAGAGAATCTGAGCCTGATGGAAGGGACCAGGCTTTTCAACAGACCGATTCTGGGAGGTCTGGATGATCGAAAGGGGATTCTGATTGAAGGGTCAAAAGAACAGATCTCCCGGGAAGTTACCCGAATCCTGGATGAATACGGAACAAAGGGGTTTATTCTCGGGGCTGACTGTACCCTCCCTACAGACATTGATCTCGGTCGGATCAGAACGGCTATTGAAGCCGCCAGGAATTATAGTAATGTGAAAAATGCATAGTTTTGCATTAAAATAAAACGGAGGAAAATTATGAAAAAAAAACGTATTCTGTTTACCGTAATTGCTTGCCTGATGGCGGGGACGTTCGTTTATGCAAACGGAACTCAGGAAGGCGGAACAGGTCAAGGCTACCCCGAAGGAACGATGGAGCTGTATGACTATGGACAGCCTCAGTACTGGCTTCAGTTTTTTACCACTTACCTTCAGGAGCATCCGAACGCGGCGCCGGGTGTAACAGTTGAAACTGTTCAGACGGAAGGGGAAGCCGATGTCCGTCAGAAAGTTCAAATGTCTTTTACTTCCGGAGCTTATGATGAGCTGCCCGATGCTATTGCTTCAGCTCCCGTAAGTATGCAGGCTCTGGCGAAAGATGGCGTACTTGTGGATGTTACCGATTATCTGGAACCACTAAGGAGCCGGTTTGTGGATGGTACATTTGATCAGATTACCTATAAAGGAAGGATCTATGGTCTTCCCAAAAGCCTCCGTCCTCAACTCCTGTTCTATAATAATGATATCTTTGAGGCTTATGGTATTGACCCCTCAGAAATGGATACGGTGGAAGGATATATCAATGTAGGGAGAAAATTGCGGGACGCCAGCAATGGCTATGTATTCCTTTCCTATGTCGATCCCGGTTCCAGAACATGGAGATACTACGGTAGGAGGGGATTCATGCCTCAGGCAGGCGCCAGCATCTGGGATGATGAAGGGAATGTTGTAATCGATAAAGATCCTGGAGCGAAATTGGCTTTTTCAACAATCGCTACGTTGTATGAAGAGAACCTGTTAATGAAAACCAGTATTTTTCAGCCGCCTTTATATGAGGCCTGCCGGGACGGGAAGGTCGCGACTTTCTATATAGGTGCATTCTGGGATGAGTTTCTGCGGAAAAATGTGGAAGATATGACCGGGTCGTGGAGAGTTATGGTTGCACCGATGTACGCTGATCTTGCGACACGTGGAGCTCCCGTTATTAATATTCAGTGTCTGGTAAATAAACCTGGCACTCCTTACTCCGGTTTATATAAAGAGATATGGGAAACTTTCCACTTTAATGGGGATGCCAGGAAAGCCTGGACGGATAGTATGGTTCAGCAGAATGCACCATACCCCAACCCGATTACTCCCGAACTGCTTGCTGATTCCTACTGGAAAGAACCTTGTGATTTTTACGGTGGACAGTCTTTCCGGGAAATTGAAGGCTTGGGACTGGTCAATCCCTCCACAAATATGCGTGTAACCAAAGACGATGCCGAAGCGGATTTGATCATTTCTGCCGAACTGGAGAAATATATTGCCGGAGACCAGACTATGGAACAGGCCATTGCCAATATGGGTAAAAATCTCCGTGTAAAAATCGGAAAAACGGAAGCAAAATAGGATATTAAATACAGGCGCAGAGCATCGGGGAAGGTGCTCTGTGCTTACCGGAGTTAAAAAATGAAACAGAAATCAACGAACCAATTGATTTGTTCGATTATAAAATATAAAAACTGCTATTTTTTTATTGCCCCTTTTTTTCTGCTGTTTGTCGTTTTTCAGCTGTTTCCGATTATCTGGTCGTTTCTGCTGAGCTTTAAAGAATGGAACGGACTTGGTACTGCGGAATTTGTCGGTTTTAAAAATTATACCAATCTCTTTATCGATGAAATGTTTCTGGACGCACTAAAAAACACACTGATTTACTGGGTATGCAGCCTTGCCCTGGTATTACCCTTTGCTCTGCTCCTATCTTCTCTGCTTACTGCAACGGATCTAACGGGAAAGAATCTATATAAAACTATAACCTTTCTTCCCTACATTACTGCGACAGTTGCGGTCGGGCTGATCTTCAGTATTATGTTCGATTACAATTCCGGCCTGATCAATCAGATTCTCGCCATCTTCGGGATTGAACCCGTTCAATGGCTTATCAGCACCCGGTTATCAAAAATCCCGGTCATTCTGTTAAATGTATGGCGCGTTACACCATGGCATACCATGATTTTGATTTCAGGACTGCTGACAATACCTCAGGAACTGTATGAATCGGCCACCATAGACGGAGCGAATGCAATTCAGAAGTTTTTTTATATCACTATTCCAGGTTTATCCAATATCCTTTTCTTCTGTTTTATTACGCTTTCGGTAGACACATGGAAGATTTTTACCGAGCCCTATATTCTGACAAAAGGAGGACCCGGAACATCGTCCATATCCCTTTTTCAATATTTATATGTAAACGGATTCTCCATTTTCAAGCTTGGTTATGCATCTGCTATCGGGTATATGCTGACTTTCATCCTTCTGGCTATTTCGGTAGGACAATTTAAAATCATGAAAAATGACTCAATGGAGAAATAACTATGAAAGGGAAATCTATATCTTATAAAAAACGTTCAAACAGCATTGTTCATATTTTACTGATTTTCTGCTCTGTCATAGCGGTATTTCCTGTTTTGTGGATGTTCCTGACATCCTTTAAACCGATTGATGAGAGTTTCAGTACAATCGGATCAATGTTTACTCAAAACCCCACTCTGCAGAACTTTGTTGGAGTAACAGCACTGATTCCTCTGGGAAGAAACTTTCTGAACAGTGTTATTGTCAGTCTTTCCGGAACAGTCATTACTGTATTTTTCTGTTCCCTTGCGGGGTTCGCTTTTGCCAAGTTTCCGTTTCCAGGCAGACGGATCCTGTTCTTCTTCCTTCTGGCGACAATGATGATCCCGCCGGAGGCCGGAGTCATCCCGGTATTTATCATTATGCGGAAATTCGGATGGATCAACAGCCTTTGGTCATTAATCGTACCCAGGGCAGCAACTGCGGTAGGTATCTTCTATATGACCCAGTATATTTCGGATTTTCCTACAGAAATTATGGAGCAGGCCAGAATTGACGGTTGTACAGATTTCCGGATTTATTGGCAGATCGTTCTTCCGGTAATAACACCGGCCCTTTCGTCCTGGGCATCGTTGGCCTTGATTGCCAGATGGAATGATTTTTTCTGGCCTTTGATTTTTCTGCGGACCAAAGAGATGTTTACCCTGATGGTATCGATCTCCCTGCTTCCGGTGAGTGAAGGTTTGTCGACTCCCTGGCCGGTCATTATGGCAGGGACAACTATTGCCGTAATGCCTCTTTTACTGATGTACATAATATTGACACGATTTCAGAAAGCCGGAATGGCAGCCGGTGCTGTAAAAGGCTAATACATTATTACCACTTAAAATGGAGATTCTCATATGAAAGTAAAGAATGCAGAAATGCTGCAGATTCTAAGGGCGGAGCTAGCTCCGGCAGTTGGCTGTACCGAGCCGGCAGCTGTTGCCCTAACATGCGCTAAAGGAAAAAAATACCTTGATTCCGATCTGAAACAGATGGTTGTTAATGTAAGCAGAAACATCTATAAAAACGGCCTTATGGTTGGAATCCCCGGTACCAGTCAAAAAGGCCTTCTTATTGCTGCCGCTCTGGGTTATGTTTGCGGAAACGCAGAAGCAGAACTTGAGGTTCTGAAGGATGTCTCGGCTGAATGTACGGAGAAAGCAGAAAAACTGATAGCCTCTTCCGCTGTTTCGATAAAACTTGATGAATCCCGCAATGGTATCTATATCAGGACAGTAATGGAAGATCATGATGGCAATACGGTAGAAATTGTTCTGGAAGGAAGACATACTTATATTTCAGCTTTGAAGAAGAATGAAGAAGTTCTGCTGAATAATCCCTACCTTGATGAAGACAAGACAGGTGGAGAGAGCGGCAGCTGTATGTCTATCCAATCCATTTTTCAGTTTTCCCGTGAGTGCGCCGTCGAAGATATTGCTTTTCTGAAAGAATATGCCAATATGAATGTAGAGGCAGCCAAACACGGTATGACGAAGAACTATGGCTTATCCATTGGACGGCTAATGTATCAGGGGGATTCCGGCCGGCAGACGAGTGTGCTGGATCATCAGACGATACTGGAAGCTTCCTCTCTGACAGCCAGTGCTTCGGACGCCAGAATGGCCGGATGTAACTCTCCCATTATGACCAACTCTGGAAGCGGGAATCAGGGGATAACTGCTGCAGTCCCGGTCTGTTTTATCAGCGACCGGATGAAAACCGATCCAGAAATGACTATCAGGGCCCTCTGCCTTAGCAATCTCATTGCCATATATCTGAAACAGCGTTCCGATAGACTATCGGCATTTTGCGGTACTGTTACTGCTGCAATCGGAGCCGCTTGTGGCGTTGGTTTCCTCTTTGGGGCGGAACTGCAGTGTATAGAGGACATTATCAACACCGCTTTCAGTGGAATTTCCGGAATGATCTGTGACGGGGCTAAGTCAAGCTGTGCCTTGAAAATTCTGCTCGCGGTGGAAAATGCGCTTCTTTCTGCTAAATTGGTACTGGAAAATCATCATGTCCCTCATGGTGAAGGTATTGTATGCAAATCAGCGGAAGAAACGATTGATAATATCCATACCCTGACTATGCAGGGTATGCGTTCGACAGACGATACGATTATTTCTATTATGAAATAAACAAATAGGGCTCCTTGTAAATCAGGGAGCCTTTTCCTTGAAATAATACTTTTCTCTCAAATTGTATTTGAAAGGACCTAATAAAATAGCTGCCGGACATAAATCGAAACACCCTTGACCGGACCGTCCTCATTTTTTATGATAATCCTGCCCTGTAACTGACGCAGAAGGGGAGGATACCCCGGGGGAGCAGAGCAAATCTATTAAAGCCGCGCGTCTGGGCTGCAACCCGGATGCGTCATGTCATATTTAAACTGTCGAAAATCCGGGTATTGCTGGAGGAGTTGCTATGGAAAACCTCAAAAGCCGGGATCCCCTGCTGACAGAAATGATTAAGGAAGAAGAGAACCGCCAACGGGATAAAATCCGTCTGATCGCATCGGAAAACTATGTTTCCGCTGCGGTGCTGGAAGCGTCCGGAACCGTTTTAACCAACAAGTATTCGGAAGGCTACAGCAGCAAGCGCTACTATGAAGGGCAGCAGATGATCGATAAGATCGAAGACCTTGCCACCGAACGGGCCAGAAAACTTTTCGGCGCCGATCATGCCAATGTGCAGCCCTATTCAGGGTCTCCCGCCAACCTGGCGGTCTACCTGGCTTTTATGAAACCCGGAGAAACCGCCCTTGGAATGGAGCTCTCCCACGGCGGGCATCTGACCCACGGCAGCCCCGTCAGTTTTTCCGGAAAATATTTTAATATAATCCACTATGGTTTGACCCCCGAGGGGGAGATTGATTATGAGGCCATGGAAAAAGCGGCCCGCGAGTACAATCCAAAGATTATTATTGCGGGGCACTCCGCCTTTCCCGGTATCCCCGACTGGGAAAGGTTCAGAAAGATTGCCGATGAAGTCGGGGCGATTCTCTGGGTGGATATGGCCCACTTTGCCGGCCTGGTGGCCGGAGGCGTTCATCCCTCTCCCGTCCCCTATGCGGATGTGGTAACAACCACAACCCACAAAAGCCTGCGCGGTCCACGGGGCGGAATGATTCTCTGTAAAGCCGAGCATGCCGCAGCCATTGACAAGGCCGTCTTCCCCGGCTGTCAGGGGGGGCCTCATAACCATACGACCGCTGCCATTGCGGTTGCTCTGCTGGAAGCGGATACCCCCGAGTTCAGGGAGTATGCCGCCCGGATTGTTAAAAACGCCTCAGCCCTGGCCGATGCCCTGAGCGGATACGGATTCCAGCTGGTTTCGGGTGGAACGAAAAACCACCTGATGCTGATTGACCTGCGGAACAAGGGTATTACGGGAAAACAGGCCGCCAAGGCTATGGACCGGGCCGGAATTGTCTGCAACTACAACACAGTGCCCTTCGATGATGCCAAACCCTTCAACCCCAACGGCCTCCGTCTGGGAACCCCTGCGGTAACATCCCGCGGGATGAAAGAGGAGGAGATGAAGAAGATTGCCTCTTTTATCAACAAGGCAGTGGAGAACTGGCAGGATGAAGACCTGCTGGATGCCATGGCGGAAGAGGTAAAAACCTTCTGTGCCGCCTTTGTCCCCCCCGGACTCTAAGCCTCCCTCCTGAATTCATTCTCTGAAACCGCTCTTTCGGGAGCGGTTTTTCTTGAAAAAGTATTATACCAAAGTTATACTTAAAGTATGAAAACAGCAATTTCTATCCCGGATAGCACATTCTATAAAGCAGAAGAAACGGCGGAAAAGCTGGGCCTGCCCCGTAGTCAACTCTATACAAGGGCTCTGGAAGAGTATATGAGCCGCCATAGGCGGGAACTTGTAACTGAAAAGCTGAATGAAGTCTACAGAGACCGGCAGGAGAGGGATGTGGCTTTCCTGAACGCCGGGAGGGTGGGACTGAAGAAGTCGACAGAAGATGATTCGTGGTGAAATATGGTGGGCGGATCTCGGATTGCCACAGGGCAGTGGACCCGGGTTCCGGAGACCGGTTGTTATTATTCAGGATGATGCATTTAACCGCAGTCGGATTTCCACGGTCATCGTTGCATCCATTACATCAAACCTTGCCCTGGCTGAAGCCCCGGGAAATGTCTTTCTGGACGTCCGGGAGTCCAATCTTCCGAAGGACAGTGTGATTAATGTATCGCAGATTGCTACTCTGGATAAACTCTGTCTGATCGAAAAAGCCGGAGAGCTCCCCCCCGATACCCTGACAGAACTGAATCAGGGGCTGGAGCTGGTATTCGGGCTGCACTGAGAACGGCACCGCGGCAGTTCGAAGGATATCTGCCGCGGTGCAGGGTAGGAATCAGGCTATCTTTACGCCCTGTCCGAGCAGTTCTTTCTGCAGGTGAGAAATAGATAGATTTCTGGGCAGGCAGTCCTCTTTTACGGAGAGGGCTGCTGCCGCACCGGCTCCCTGTCCGGTTACGGTGCAGCACATCATGTTCCGCATGGAGGTGTGGGCAATCACATCTGCCGAAATACAGCGTCCCGCAACCAGCAGGTTGTCGATCTTTTCCGGAACCAGACAGCCGTAGGGAATCTGATAATAACGTCCCGTCAGCGGGAGGATCAGGTAACCGCTCCCGTCGATAAACTCGGGGAATATCCCGATACTGTCCTCGCAGCGTCCCTGGTTGAGCACATGATCCTTGGTCACCCGGCTGACTCCGTTTATCTGACGGGATTCTCTGGTCCCCAGGGTCATGCCGAAGTTTCTCAATCTGGCATTTTCAAAGCCGGGAATGTAGTGACGGAAGGCGTCTATGGCCCACATGGCCTGTTTCCGTCCTTCAATTTCCGCTCTGGTCAGGTCCCATACATCGGTACAGTCGTAACCGAAGGAATAGATTACATTCAGACCGCAGGCTTCGCCCGCTTTGGTAAAAGTGCTCCAGGTACCGGCGATGGACTGGGCATCCTCCGGGATTACCCCTTCCTCCTGAGCTTTGGAGAAGACCTCCTCCAGATAGGGACTGAAGAGCTCATCTTCCTTTCCGCTGGTGATAATGGACCAGTTCTTTCCCCAGTCTCCGTAAGTCGGGTGGAGTTCTTCGTTGACATATCTCTGAAACTTTTCCGCATCAACGCCGGCGCAGTGGAACATGACGGTTACGCCCATCAGTTCCTCTTTGTTCCGCTGGGTAAATGATGCGCCTGCCCGCTGAGCTACGTCACCGTCTCCCGTACAGTCAATAACCCGCCTGGCCAGAATGGCCTGTCGGCCGGATTTGCTTTCCGTAATAACCCCGGTTATCCGGTTTTCTTCCATGACAACATCGGTCATCTGGCAGTGGAGCAGTACCTGTACGCCGGATTCCTCCATTATTCTGTCCGCAACGACCTTGAAACCCTCCGTATCTATGACATGGCTTTCCGATTGGGGCTCCTTTCGGGCGATACCTTCTTTCACGGCCCGCTGTTCGAATTCGCATCCGATTCCCTGGCAGTCTACTGTTCCTTCATGGCGGTACCAGGCAAATGATTCGACACCTACCTGTGTCATGTTCCCGCCCAGGCAGCCGTACCTTTCCATCAGCAGGGTATCCGCTCCGGACCGGGCGGAAGCCAGAGCCGCAGCCAGACCGGAAGGTCCGCTGCCGACAACCAGAACTTCTGTTTCAGCCATAACGGGTATTTCTCTTCTTTCTTCAATAACTTTTTTCATTTTAAAATATATCCTGTATCAAGATAGGCATCTCAAATCTACCGATCGGGCCATATCGTAAGTAAGGAGCTGTTGCAAAAACCCTGCAACAGCCCGCTCCCCACCTTCCTTCCTTTGGGAGAAGGATTCAGTGGGTAATATAATTATTTATCACCCTCTGCCTTTGGAAGAGGGGTAAAGGAGCGGTGGGTTATTCCGCCTCTTTGCTGGCAAATACGGGGATCCCTTTCCCTTTTTCTTCGGGTATGAATTTTTCCGTGTTTTCTACATAGATCTTTCTGTCTTTTCCCGGGAGGGGGATTCCTTCCGGAAAATCAGCCTTAAGCTGCCGCATAAAGCTCATAATCAGGACTACCATGGCAAAGCAGATAGGAAATCCTGTCAGGATAGATACGGTCTGGAGGGGTTGCAGTGCGCTGGGGTTCAGGAGGTAGAGGCCCAGGGAGACAGCGCCGGCCAGGATCAGCCAGAAAGCCATGTTCCATTTCTGGGGTTCCTGATCGCCTTCCAGCTTTTTTTCGGAGGCGGCAGCCAGGGAGTAACCGACAGCCGCATGGCCTGTGATGTAGGAGAGCAGACAGATAACCGTAAAGAAAATGATCATCCAGAACCCGCCGGGTGCGTGACGGAACATTTCGATTACAACACCTCCCCGACCTTTTTCACTCAAGGCAGTTACCAGGTCTGCTGTGCCGCTCATCTGCAGGTGGATGCCGAAGTTGGGAAGAACCATATAAAAGAGCATACAGCCCAGGGACCCGGCGATCAGCCCGCCCAGAACCATCTGTTTGATTGTGCGACCCTTTGAAATCTTGGCGATGAAGAGACCGAAGGGCAGAGCGTATACAGCCCACCAGGAGAAGTAGAAGATCGTCCAGCCCTGGGGAAAACCGTTATTGGAGATGGCATCGGTTGTAAAACTCATGTAGACGAAATTCTGGATCATCATACCCAGAGCATCGGTAGACTGGTTCAGGATAAAGAAGGTTGGACCGAAAAGGAGGAGAATCAGAAGAAGCACAATGTCCCCTTTTACATTCCAGTCGCTCAGTTTGGCTACGCCCTTATTCAGTCCCAGTACCAGAGCCAGCAGGGGGATGAAGGTCCACAGGAGAATCACAATGGTGTCCAGTATAACATTGGACTGTTCCATCCCAAGCATATGGGCAAAGCCGCTGGAGATGGCGGGGGTTCCAAGAGCAAGGGATGTAAGAACCCCGCCGAGGAGACCGAAAATATAGAGGAAGTTCAGGGTATGACCGGCCAGACCATCGGATTTTTTTCCAAGGAGGGGACGGGCATACTCACTCATCTTCATGTTTTTCTCTTTCTTTACAAAGAAGAAGTATCCGATGGGAACGGCGGCTGCTATATAAAAAGCCCAGGCTGAGGGACCCCAGTGGAACATCCCGTAGGTTGACGCCCATCGGGCGGCTTCTTCGCTTCCCGCTTCCACACCGAAGGGGGGGGCGCCCATAATCCAGATCCATTCGATGGCGCCCAGGTAAAGGAGGCTTCCGCCCGTACCGGATGTCAGGATCATTCCCAGCCAGGTGAATGTGGAGAACTGGGGTTTCTCATCCTTTCCTCCCAGAACAATGTTTCCCATTCTGGAAAAAGCGAAATACAGGCACAGAATCAGCATGGCAACTGTAAACAAGAGGAAAAACCATCCCAGTTCATGTGTTGTAAAAGCATGAATTTTGTTCAGGGCGGCGTTGCTCTGTTCGGGGAGTGCAAAAAACAGGACTCCCATTACAAGGGTAAAGATAGTGGCAGGCAGAAAGACGGCTTTGTCTATTCTCATGCCTGATGAGTTTTGATTACTCATATAAATCCTCCATTTATATTTGATTATTCTAAACCCGCTATTCGCAGGTGAATATCCTTAAATTCTTACAGGTCAGACAGGAACAGCGCCATGTTCGACTGTCAAAGCCACAATATCTTTCGGGTCCACATCCCGTGAGGCAATCCCTTTTCTGACCGCCAGTGCCGCAGCGGCTCCGGCGGCCTGCCCCATAGCCATACAGGTGCACTGGGCCCGGATCCCTGCCAGGGATTTTCTGTCGGAAGAGAGAATCCTTCCGGCAACTGTAATTCGTCTCGATCCTCTGGGGATCAGGGACCGGAAGGGAACTTTCGGTGTCATATTCTCTTTCTCATGGAAGATTTCCCTGCAGCCGTCCTCTTCATTGTGCAGATCGATGTAGTTGAAGGCGTTGCATATCTGGTCGGGGTATTCCACGGCATCCATAAACTCATCCAGCACCACATTATGTTCCCCCGCGATCCTGGCTCCCTCCCGGGAAAGGGCCCGGGCATACATCGTTTTCAGAACGGCCCGTTCCGCGCCGGGAATTCTGTCTTTAATAAAACGGTAGACCCGCATCATAACTTCCCGTCCGGCAATATTGGCGGCGGTCTGCCCTTCCGCGTCCGAAGTGTCGCATCCATAGATATGGGAGGAATTGTGTCCTCCCATCTGAAGCAGCCAGAGGAAGGGGTAGGTATCAAAGTATGCCCAGTCCCCCTTCTTCAGCCGCCCCCGCTCCATAGCCTCTTCGTATATCTTCTGTACTTCCCCCTGCCAGACCTGCTGAAGATCAATGTCTTCAATGCGGTACTGCAGGGTTCCCGGCTGCCGGACATCCGCTTTAATTGTTTCCAGCCCCAGGGCTCTGACCGCATCGGCGTCTCCTGAGGCATCGATGATCTCTTTGCAGACAGTCGTTCTTTTAATCCCTCTGGCATAGGAAATCACTTCCCAGGAATCGCCGATCTGTTTTACTTCTCCAACAAATTCTCCGTAGTGCAATCGAACACCGGCTTTTATCGCTTCCTGTTCTGCCAGAGAAGCGTATATGGGTACATTTATATGGCTGTAATAACCGGGTGTATCGACAGCGCGTCTGTCCTTCCAGGGTTTCGGCATGATCCCTTCGGCTTCCCGGCTTTTCATATAGAGTTCCCAGGGAATCCCCTGGACAACCGGGCCGACGGGAGAGTGGAAATGGTTCGGCATGAATACACCGCCTTCCGTCATTGTTCCTCCGAGCATATTACCGGCTTCAATCAGACTGACGAGGATACCTTCGCGCCCCGCCTGTATGGCGGCTATATGTCCAGCTGTTCCGCCTCCGGCTATCAGCAGATCTGCCTGTTCTCGAAGTTCTCTCATTCAATTTCTCCCGCTATAAGTATGATTTTATTTTTAAAAATTGAATTATCCTGAGATTACGATAGAGTTACTTCTTTCAGTTTGTCAAGAAAAATTTTAAAAAAGAATATTAGATTTTGATAAATGAAATCACAAGGCAATGATCTTTTGAAAAATAATGATATAATCGGAAAAACGTCTATTAAAATGATAAAATTGAATTTTAATATGATATCCGATTGCCTTTATTAAAACAAAATTATCATATCAGAACTTGACGGATGGAATCTTGCGTTGTAAAATCCGGAATTGTATTTTGATAAATAAAACTCTTTTTAATATATAACTGGATTGGGTAATGTAAAGCTTCCCCGGGAAGCCCGCTTGAAAAAAGGGAATTATGATACGGAAGTATCGATAACAGAAAGTTAATATATGATTTTTGGAGGAGAGAAATGTTAGTTTCTGAAGTAGTAGTTAAAATAATGGAAGCTGAAGGGATCACTGATGCCTTTGGTATTCCCGGAGCTGGGATTAATCCGGTTTATAAATACCTGGATATGTCTGAACAGATCAGTCACTATACCATGCGCCACGAAGCGGCCTGTGTTCATGCGGCTGACGGTTATTACAGGGCAAAGCACGAGATGGCCCTGGCTATCTGTACATCCGGTCCCGGTGCGACAAATTTTGTAACCGGACTTTATACCGCCCATATTGATTCCATTCCCCTTCTGGCTGTTACCGGTCAGGGTGCCTCCGGTCTGCTTGGCAAGGATGCGTTCCAGTGTGTGGATATGGTGGATATTGCTTCTCCCATCTGTAAGAAAGCCTGGTGCATTACCGATGCCGCAAAGGTTCCCGAGATTATGAAGGAAGCCTTTAAGACCGCCAGAGAGGGAAAACCCGGTCCTGTACTGCTCGATCTTCCCCTGGATGTTCAGAAAACAGATATAGATTTCGACCCTGCGTCGTATAAGCCGGCCGAGATTTTCAGGCCCGAAGCAGACAGGTCTCTGGTTGCCAAGGCGGTGGAGATGCTGGATAGTGCGGAAAATCCCATTATGATCATGGGGGGCGGTGTTATCCTCTCCCATTCCGAAAAGAAGATGGTTGAACTGGCCGAGTATATGAATATTCCCGTCGTTACCACTTATATGGCCAAGGGGGGAATCCCCGAGAATCACCCCCTTCATGTACAGCATGTGGGAATCCAGTGCGGCGCCGCCAATATCGGCAACAGGTACTTCCTGGAGTCGGATGTGGTACTCGGAGTGGGCTGTCGTTTTACAGACAGGCATACCGGTGCGGTGGACGTTTACAGGGGAGACCGTAAATTTATCCATGTGAATATCGCCGAAAGTGAAATCGGCAAAATCATCCCTGCGGAGATCGGGATCGTTGCCGATGCTTCCGATGCTCTGGATGCTTTTCTGGAGGAAGCCGGAAAGAAAGCCAAACGAAGCGGAAGCGCCCGTATTGCCAATATCCCCGCGGACAAAGCGGCTATGACTGTCGCCAGAATTCCCGGAAAGCCCGGAGAAATCAAACCCCAGACGGTTTATGCCGAAATGAATGAAAATTTTGACGATGAGACCTACTGGACAACAGGCTGCGGTCTTAACCAGATATGGTCCGGCCAGTATCAGGCAATCAATGCGCCCCGGAAATACCTGCCCTCCGGCGGTGCGGGGACTCTGGGATTTGACATCCCGGCCGCCATCGGCGCCTGTGTCGGTTCCGGAAAAGGAAAAGTTGTCTGTGTTATGGGCGACTTCGGGTTCACTTTCATGGTGGAAGAGCTGGCTGTGGCTGCGAAATACGACCTTCCTGTTTCCGTCCTGATTCTGAACAACGCCTATCTCAGTCTGATCCGCCAGAACCAGGTTTATGCCTTCGACTTTGAATATGCTGTTGAAATGTCCGAAAACAAGGACTATATCGACTATGTAAAAGTATCCGAGGGGCTGGGCTGCAAGGCTGAACGGGTTCTGCAGGATGGGGATATCGCCGCTGCCATGAAGCGGGCTAAAGAATCGGATAAACCCTATGTGGTGGAACTCTTTGTCGAAGACGCCACTGACTGTAACATGGGGGCGGCTCTGGATAAAATCGCCAATTTCAACGAATCAATGTAAGTGCAAACAGCCGTCCTTTTAGATTATCAGGGGACGGCTGTTTGCCAAGCATTTGGAAGATTTACAATTATCGTAATATGGGGTATTTTATACCTTAAAACAGTCAAAACAGGGAGTTCCAGATGCCGTCTGAAGGAGTCAAGAAAAATCAATCGATCGGGAAAGCCTTTACCATTCTGGAGGCTATGGTGGAAGAGGGGCGTTCCCTTCGTTTACTGGACCTGGCCCAGAAGCTGAATATACCATCCAGTACGGTGATCCGCTACCTGAATACCCTGATCGATTACAACTATGTAAAACAGGAGCCTGAGACTTCCCGCTACTATCTCACTCTGAAACTGTCCAGTCTGGGTAACAAGGTCTACTCCCGGTTTTCCTACCAGGAAGCTATGAAAAAGTACCTATACAGGATAAGCGATACCCTGCAGGAGTCGGTTTCCCTTTCCATCGAACAGGATATGAATGTCGTCTATATTGATGCGGTGGAGGGGCCGGATCACATCCTGCAGACGCTGCAGCGGATCGGAAAAGTGGCTCCCATGCACAGTACCGGATCCGGAAAGGTTCTGCTTCTAAACTGCAATGATCAGGAGCTGGACCGGTTTATCGATATCAAGGGACTGCCGGGTTATACGCCCCATACGCTGACAACCCGTCACTCTTTTCTGAAGGTTATGGCCAAAGTCCGTGAGAGCGGATTCGCCTACGATGATGAAGAGTGTGAGATGGGCGTAAAGTGTGTGGCTTTCCCGGTTCGGGACTTTACCGGTAAAGTGATTGTCGCCATAAGTGTTTCCGCTCCCATCTCCAGGATGGGTGATATCAGGGAAGAGGCGATTATTGAAGTTTTAAGTGAAGTGACAGCAGAGGCGTCCCGCGAATTCGGGTATAATCCTCAGAAAACACCCGTTGCTGTCAGACAGGATTAATTCAATAAATACAGTAAAATCAGAACCCGCCGATCTTCTGTTCGGCGGGTTTTTCAGTGACTGTTAAAGTTCTCCTTAATGGTGTTTTCTGTCCTGAATCACTTCCTGTATCAGAGGGATCAGGAAAAAGATACAGCCGATCAGAAACATGATACTGCCCGTCAGATTGCAGGGATCATCGGTATTTATACCGCTGATCAGGTATAGAACAGCGCAGACTAGGAATAAAAACCAGCCGCCCAGCTGGAATTTATGACTGGTTTTCATAGGCTCTCACCTCAAAAATTAGTATTTTACCCGAACGCCCTGATGTTCCAGTGCAGCCTGGACGGTTCGTATATTCACATCCCGGCAGGTCGTTCCCGTCTTTACGGCTACGGCAGCGGCCGTTCCGGCTCCCTGGCCCGATACGGCACAGCACATCATATTCCGTGTCGCCGCATGGGATATTCTATCTCCCGCGATGGAACGGCCGGCTACAAGAAGGTTCTCCACTTTTAAAGGCACCAGGGCTTTGTAGGGCACCTGAAAAAAGCGGCCCGTTACGGGAAGCCTCAGGATGCCGAATCCGTCTACGAACTCGGGGAATATCCCGATGGAATCGGTAAAGCGTCCCTCTTCCATCACATCTTTTCCTGTCATGCTGTATTCGCCTGCAATCTTGCGGGAATCCCTGGTGCCGATGGCCATGGGATAGTTTCGCAGCCGGGCATTTTCAAAGCCGGGGATTGTTTTATTCATGGCCCTGATGGCATCCAGTACCCGGGCCCTGCCTTCCATCTCCGCATAGGTCAGATCGCGGATATCCGTGCAGTCCCGGTTTTCCAGGTGGACCAGGTTGAGGTAGGTGGCGCATCCGTCATCGGTTATGGTGCTCCAGGAACCGCAAAGGTTCCATTCGCTGGGAGGGATAATGCCTTCTTCGATTGCCCGGGTGAACTGTTTTTCAAAATAGGGGCTGAACATATCATTTTCAAGCCCCGACGTATTCTGAGCCCAATCCTGTCCCCAGTCGTTATAGGTGGCGGGCTCGCTCTTTATGTACTCCATAAAGCGTTTTTTATCCACGCCGCAGCAGTTAAAGGCCATCGTAACGGCCTGCTTTTCACTTTTCGGGTTTTCTATATAGGGAGCACCCGCCTTGGCCGCCAGATCGGCGTCGCCTGTGGCATCTATAACCACTCGGGCCAGTATTGCCTGCCGTCCCGATTTGCTTTCCGTTATAACCCCCCTGATAATATTTCCTTCCAGAATAGGTTCAACGCCATAGCAGTGAAGCAGGGGAAGAGCTCCCGATTCTTTCAGCAGGACGTCGGCAACATGCTTGAATTTTTCCGTATCCAGAGCATGGCTGTCTGACTGGACTTCCTTGTTTGCGGCGCCCATTGCCATGGCGCGCTTCTCAAACTCGAAGCCGATACCATCGGACTCAATGGTTTTTTCATGGCGGTACCAGGCCAGGGATTCTACACCGACCACGGTCATATTTCCGCCGAAACAGCCATATTGCTCCACCAGCATGGTTTTTACACCGGACCGGGCGGCGGCGATTGCAGCGGAAAGCCCTCCGGGACCGCCCCCGACGACCAGCACATCTACTTTATCCAGAACGGGAGTTTCTCTTCTTTCCTCAATAATATATTTCATACGCAGATCCTTTTTATCAGGGCATTCCGTAACCGAACAGTCCCGGCAGGAACAGGGTTGTCTGGGGAATATAGGTTATTATGAACAGAACACAGATCAGAACCAGTAAAAACGGTACAATTTCCTTAATTACTTCCTCGAAGGATACTTTGGCGATATCCGCTGCAACATAGGCACAGACTCCCAGCGGGGGGGTGATCAGCCCGATATTGAGGTTCAGTTCCATAACGACGCCGAAATGCATCAGATTAATTCCCATGGATGTCAGAAGGGGCATCAGGACAGGTATAAGGATCAGCATAACGCTGATACCTTCCATAAAGCATCCCAGAATAAGAATGAAAACATTCAGGATCAGCAGAATGACATACTGGTTCGAGCTGAAGCCTACCAGTATCCGGGCCAGTTTCGCCGGAATCCCTTCATAGGTCAGAATCCAACCGAATACAGCCGCAAAGGCAATAATCAGCATAATGCGGCTGGTCCCTTTTCCTACGGATATCAGGGTCTCCGCCAATCCTCTGAATGACAGTTCCTTATAGATAACCATGCCGAGGAATATGGCATAAAGAACGGACAGAACCGCTGCTTCGGTAGGGGTGGCAAATCCTGTCATAATCCCCGCCAGGATAATAACGGGAGTCAGCATAGGGAGAAGAGAGTGGAGAAGCGAACTCAGTATGGCAGAGAACGCGGCTCTCGGGTAAACTCTGAAACTCCGTTTTTTTGCCTCCAGATAGACGATAATCATCTGGGCGAAGGTCATAACAAGGGCCGGTATGATTCCCGCGATGAACAGCCCGGCAATGGATGTTCCCGTCATGGCCCCGTATATGACAAAGCCCAGACTGGGGGGCATAATGGTCCCCACTGTGGAAGATGCTGCAGTAACCGCTGCGGAAAAGGCCGGGTCGTACTCCTCCTGCTTCATGTAGTTGATTTCAATGGTTCCCAGGCCCGCGCTGTCGGCCGTGGCGGAACCGGACATGCCGGCAAAAATCAGGCTGGATACAATATTCACATGTCCCAGACCGCCGGGAATATGGCCTACGAGAGATTTGCAGAAGTCGAAGAGGCGGTTGGTTACGCCTCCCATATTCATGATCTGCCCTGCCAGCATAAAGAGAGGGATTGCCAGAAGGGTAAAGGACTCGAATGTTCCCAGCATTATCTGGGGGATTGTTTCCAGGGGAACACCGTTCGTTAAAAAATAGAAGAGACAGGACGCTCCCAGGCTGAATGCCACAGGAACTTTTACCATCATAAGGACTAAAAATATTAAAATGAAAAGACAGCTCATTATGTAAAGTCTCCGTTTTGGATGATCATTTTCTCAATCGGGATAAATTGTTATTTTTCTGCAAACCAATGAGTTTGTTTTACCGTTCTAAAGAGATTCCATAAGGTAAAAACCGTTATACCGATAAATCCCAGAACAATGGCGAAGGTGTACCAGGGGATGGGGAGTCTGGCGGCAACAGAGGTGATTCCGACCTGTTTTCCCATTGTCTGGATAGAGTCGTAAATCATGATCGAGCCGATAAACAGTATGAGAAGTTCTGTAAAAATATCCAGAGCTCTTTTCAGCCCCGGTCTGGCTCTGTTGTAAAAGAAGTCCACCTCCAGATGAGTCTTTTCAAAACTGCAGCTGGCGCTTCCCGTAAAGGTGAACCAGCAGAAGGCGAACAGGGATATCTCTTCCGTCCAGGTAAACGGCATGTTGAACCCGTAACGGGAAACAATCTGGAGGATGACGCATGCAATGATTGTCACCAGTGAAGCGAAAAGCAGGATGACATAAAGGGCATCCAGCTTTTTTAAAACTTTTTCCATATTTTTTTTCCATCCTTTTTTACAGGAACAGGGCTGATGCAGGAATGATAGTTGGCATAAATGCAGCAGCCCGTTTGCTATCCGGTTGTTCTAGTTTTCCAGGAATGACTGAATTTCTGCCCAGAGACCGGCATCCCATTCCCCATCGGCTTCCGCCTGGATCATTGTGCCGGGATAAACCTGATCTCTGAAAGCATCCTTGTCGATCCGGTGAACAACAACCCCTTCCTCTTCCATGAGGCTGATGTATTTGTCCTGCAGGTTGTTGTTTTCAACGATAAACCAGGCGTCCACTTCGTCCCATGTTTTTCTGATCATCTCTTTATTCTCATCACTCAGAGACTGCCACCAGGCATCGTTGACAATGAAACCGGTAATGTCGTAGCTGTGATCAGTAATTACGAGGTGTTTGGCCGATTCGTGCCATTTCATGTTGTACAGGGATTCCACATGGTTTTCAGCCCCGTCCACAACGCCCTGTTTCAGAGCCAGATAAGTTTCACTGAATGCTACGGGAGTGGGGGCAACACCCAGGGCTTTAAAGCTTTCGATGTAGGAGTAGCATTCGGGAACCCTGAGTTTTACCCCGTTCAGGTCGCTCAGATCGGAGACCGGTTCGGATACGAGGATCTGACGGGGGAGACGGGTCCAGCCGGCAGTAACAAAGCGGATTCCGTGTTTCGCAGCCAGCTTATCGTTCAGTTTCCCAAGAGCCGTGGATTCCGCGATCAGCTTGGCCTGTTCATTGGAACCGGCTGTGAAGGGGAAGTCTGTCAGGGAGAATCCCGTGTCGAACTGGGCCAGCCAGCTGATTGATCCTCTGAAGGCTTCCAGAGTACCTGATTTGACCAGTTCCAGCTGTTTGTTGGCACTTCCCATCTGGGAAGCATGGAAGCATTTCACATCGATAGCACCCTGGCTTTTATCTTCGATCAGCTCTTCGTAGCGGTCCATGGCAACAGCTCCGAGGTTGGCTACGTTTTCAATGTCTCCGACCCTCATGGTAACGGAACCGCTTTCATCCTGCTGACCATTGGCGAACAGCACCAGGCTTGTCAGCAGCACCAGAAACAGGGATAAGGCTTTTTTCATACTCAACTCCTTTTTGAAAGACCTTTTTATGTTTCGAATTAGATTTTAATAATTGAAACTATAATTCATGATACATCACTTTTGTGGCTTGTCAACAGAAAAAAGCTGTTCCCCAATGTGACCCCCACATTCTGATTTGAGGGCATCAATACCGGTATCTGAATTGAAAATATTTTATAAAACATTTATATGTAAAGAAATAATATATGTAAGGCTGTTTTGTCTATTACAGGAGGAAAACCTGATCGGCAAATATTGTAAAGTTAATTCATTAAAGATAAAATTATGAAAAAGTTTCTGGAATAGAAATATAATGACTGTTTTTTCATATAATACATATTTCAATAATTTTAATTATTAAAATGAACGTTTTGATAATTGGAATATTGAGACAGAGCTGGAATGGCAGGAAAATCCTATATGACCTGCACCGGCTCCATAAGCGCCGTAACTTCCGCCGTGGAAGCGGGGATCAGGCATGCAGGAGAGTCCGGACCGGTAATGGCCAGCCGTATCATACCTGCGCCGGATGAGCAATTCAAACGTTTACTTATTTAACCGCCCCTTATTTCCTCTCAATCCTGAATAATACTGGAACATTATCTGAACTTTCCCGGATCTGCATTGTTTACGTTTAGCCCTCGGGATAGATTGTCTCATGAGGTCCGACTATGGCTGACAAAATGCTGATTATCAATTGGGTTATGATTTTCCTTTCACTTTTTTCTGTTCTGATTGTAGTGGATACATTTCTGGAGGAGGATTCTCATCATAAGGAGTTGACTGATTCTCCCCTGGAAACCCCGGAATACCAGTTTCTGATAGATATGCTTTTCTCCGGGGAGCCTGTAGATGATGAAAATGATCTCTCGTCACTTCCCGAGACTCAGGAAAATTCCGCAGCTGATTAATTTATGAAATTTACTCCTCCGTCCCTCTTGCCTCAATAATCCTATTCTTTTAGTATGCCTACCGGTAGGTATGTATGGAGGGAATATGGGGAAGGTAAAAACCGGACGTGATGAAATCTGCCGGAAGGCATTGGAACTGTTTCTGCATAAGGGGTACAGGGAAACCTCGCTTAATGATATAGCAGCCTCCCTTTCAGTTACCAAAGGGGCCCTGTACCATCACTTTTCGAATAAGCAGGAACTCTACTATCAATCCCTGAAGATCTTTTTTTCTGAAAATACTCCTGTAATCGACTATGGGGAGAAGGGGCTGCGGGAGCTGCTGCAGGACTTTTTCATGGGGATCTATTCCCGGCGGGAAGAGCTGCAGAAAATGGCCGGTTCGCATGATGATCACGCTATTATCCTGCTGTACTCCTTTCTTTATGAAGCGACTCGGGAATTCCCGGAGTTTCAGACGGTTATGGACAGGGGGGATGAAGAGAGACTGAAGGCTCTGTCCCGTTTAATAACCCGCGCCGCAGAACAGAGGGAGATCCGGCAGGATCTGGATCCGGAGCTGACGGCATTTGAAATCGAAGTTCTGATGCAGCAGCTTATCTACCTGAGTTTTGTTAACCCCCGCATCAAAAAGGATCAGGATCACCTGAACCGTCTGTTTGAGAATTACTGGAAGAGATTTCTTCCATAAGGGCAAAAAACATATTTAAAACCGGAGGAATCCATGATTCGGAAAAAATCCCTGCAGGAGCAGGTTATTTATCAGATTTATATCAGGAGCTTTAAAGACAGTGACGGCGACGGTATCGGAGATATCCCCGGAGTGATAGAAAAACTGGATTATTTGAAGGATCTGGGGGTCGATATGCTCTGGCTCAGTCCCTTCTGTTCCTCTCCCAATGATGATATGGGATACGATATCTCCGATTACCGGAACATTATGAAGGAGTTCGGCAGCATGGGGGATTTTGACAGACTCCTGGCGGAAGCCCATAGGCGGGATATGGGAATTATGATGGATCTGGTTCTCAATCATACATCCGACGAGCACCCCTGGTTTATGGAATCCCGGAAAGGGAAAGACAATCCCAAACGGGACTACTATATCTGGGCGGATGAACCGAATAACTGGGACTCCTATTTCTGCCCCGATGCCTGGGAGTACGATCCGGTGTCCCGTCAGTATTATCTCCATATCTTCGGTGTCAAACAGCCGGATCTCAACTGGAGAAATCCCGGGCTTCGCCGGGAGATCTTCGATATGGTGGAGTGGTGGCTGAAGAAGGGGGTGGACGGTTTCCGCTTTGATGCCATCCACCTTATCGGTAAACCTGAAGGTTACCCGGATTATGTCTCTAACAGGGAGGATTCGGAAGAGTTCCTGCAATATCGGAACACCCGGCAGGGCCATGACTATCTTCGGGAGATGCACAATACAGTACTCAGCCGTTACGGTAATCCTGTTACTGTTGGGGAAACCGGCGGAACGACACCGGATTCGGCCAGATTCTATGTTGATAAAAGCCAGAAGGAATTCGATATGATTTTTCACCTGGGATTTCTGGAGGAGAAGAGTACCGTGGAGAGTCAGGCCGCTTTTTTCAGGGAATTCTATTCCAGATGGTATAAAAGCCTGTCCATAGACGGATGGGATGCCCTGTTCCTGGGGAATCATGATCTTCCCCGTTTTGTATCCGTTCTGGGGGATGAAGAGAAATACTGGAAGGAGTCGGCCACCTGCCTGGCAACCATGCTCCTGACCCAGTGGGGAACCCCTTTTCTCTATCAGGGTGATGAGATAGGAATGATTAATGCGGGATTTGACTCACTGGATCAGTTCCGGGATCCCCACACGACAATCCGGTATACCGAGGCCGAAAGGAAAGGGGAGGATACGGATAAGGTTCTGGCTGATATGATCCTCAACGGCCGGGACAACAGCCGGACCCCCATGCAGTGGAACAGTTCCCCCCATGGCGGGTTCTCTACCGGCACTCCCTGGATCGGAATGGCCCGGAAATGGGAGGATATCAATGTGGAAGCCCAGCAGAATAATCCCGATTCCATTCTAAGCTTCTATAAAAAAGCCATAACCCTGAGGAAGAGTCAAAGGTGCCTGGCTTACGGCAGTATGCGGATGGAAGAATACGGGGAGGATATTCTGGCTTACCGCCGGGAGTATGAGGGGCAGTCTCTGCTGGTTCTTCTGAATCTGAGTTCCGCAGAAAGGCCGTTAAGTGAGGATGTCGGATGCGATTCCCGGATTATCCTCTCTAACTATACAGCGGCTCAGGATGGGAACTATACTGTTCTCAGGCCCTGGGAAGCTCTTGTCCTTGATTGTTGACTTGATTCCGGGGAAGGGAGTAGGCTGCCTTAATGAACAGAAAACCGGGAGGGACCGCTGCCGTTCTGGCCGGAGGAAAGAGCCTCCGCTTCGGCCGGGATAAATCCTTTGCCGATTGCAGCGGGGTTCCCATTATCGAGTATATTACCCTTCAGTTGAAGGATCTTTTCGATGATGTCCTGATTATTTCAGGCAGAAAGGATGATTACGGGTATCTGGGATACCCTGTTGTTCCGGACAGGATTCCCGGTATCGGTCCTCTGGGAGGCATACATGCCGCTCTGAAGGAGGGGGCAGACTCTCCCGTTTTTATTACGGCCTGTGATATGCCCTTTGTATCGAAGTCTCTGGTCTCCCATATGAGGAGTCTCCTGGCAGAACACCCTTATGATGCGGTTGCGGCGAAACAGAAAGGTTTTCCCGAACCGCTTCATGCCTTCTACTCGCCGGCTTTGTCCCCCGGAATTGAAGCTTTTGCCGCCCGGGGAGGAAGAAAAATCTCAGAGTTCCTCCAGTCCTGCGACTGCTGTTATATAGAAGAAGCGACTGTTTCAGAAATCTGCAGCCGGGAGAAATCCCTCCCATTTTTAAATATCAATACAATGGATGACTTTCTTTTGCTGAAAAGGATTTTATCCTGAGCTGTTCCGGATTATACTGAACATAAGATCACCTCCAGGGAGTTATCATGAAAATCGGTATAATCGGCTGCGGAATTATCACCCGGGAAGCTCATGTCCCGGCTATCCTTAAAATGGGAGATAAAATAGATGTTATCGCCCTATGCAACCGTTCCCTACCCAAAGCGGAAAAAACGGCGGAGCTTCTGAACGATCCGACCCTGCCCCTGTATACGAGCTGGCATACCATGATAGAGAAGGAGCCGGATCTGGAAGCTGTTCTCGTATCCCTGCCTATTCCCCTGAACTACCCGGTCAGCCGGGATTGTGTTGCCGCCGGTCTGAATGTTCTTTGCGAGAAGCCAGCCGGGATAAACGGGAGTGAGGCTGAGTTGACCCTTGAACTGAACCGGGATAAGGGGCCTTACTTTATGACGGCCGAGAATTTCCAGTTCCATCCGGGGATGCTAAAAGCAGTCGAGCTTATTCATGACGATCTTATCGGGGAGCTGCACTCCCTTCAATGGAATGTCTTTCAGTTTATGAAGGTGGATAATAAATTCAATCAGACCGAATGGCGGAATCATAATGCCTATCCCGGAGGGTATGTGATGGACGGGGGGGTGCATTTTATCCACGCTCTGCAGATGCTGGCCGGACCGGTTATTTCTGTTATCGGCAAAACCGGAAGTATCAATCCCCGCCTGGGAACCATGGATATGGGATTCGCTCTGCTTACCCATAAATCGGGAGCTGTCAGCTCTCTGAATATGGGCTGGCAGCACGGATCGGAAAAGGAACCCATTAAAATATTCGGAAGAACCGGATCACTTATTATTAAGGAGACAGAAGTTCTTCATCTGGATTCCGAAGGCACCGTTACATCCTGCCCTGTGGATGAGGATGATTCTTTTTATGGCGAGTGGCTGGATTTCTATCAGGTTATCACGGATAAAAAGGAGCCCGAACTGTCCCAGCAGACGGCTGTCAGGGATGTTAAGGTAATTGAGGCTTTAATCCGGTCGCAGGAAGAGGGTGGAGAGGTATTCCTGGATTGACATAACCCGTCTATGACAATAGGCATGAAAGCAGGGGACTTATAGATTCACTTTAAGCCGTTCTGACCTTCGGGAAAGAGAAATAATAATTTTGATTGACGATTCCGGAAAAGGATAGTATTATTACTTAAACGTTTTCGTAAAGTTTGGATTTCAGTGAGCACACGTGTGCTCAAAAGTGAGATTTTTACTGGTTATTTTTAATAGTTAAATTTAATATTCTCTTTAAACTATTATTGTGTAAAAACATAGAAGGAGTCTGGTTTCTCTCTGCGATATATATAAGACCAGCAAAAAGCCGGTATAAAGCAGCTTCGTGAAATTTGCTTTTCCATCCCGTGATCTGAAGAGGTTAATTTATGCAACAGTAAACAAATGTATATTATATGCTTCCCTTTTTATTTTCATCCCGAGGATATGCCTGTATCAGCATAGGGTGATACATCGATCAATAGTCATGGTCGAAAAAGATCTTAAATGCACTACTTAAAGGAGATTTGCATGAAAAAAATTACATGGCTGATTTTTCTGATGTTTGTATCAGTATCGGTTTTTGCAACCGGGGTTCAGGATACCGGGAGTATGGAAACAGCGACCAGTGTCACTGGCCAGGATCTGTATCTGGGATCAAAGGTTCCCTATCCCGGACCGGGTACGGCTGAATTGACACCTCCTCCCGCCGGGTATGAGGCCAATTTTATATACTGGCTGAACAGACATGGTTCAAGGAACCTGTCAGGGTTCAAATATGATAAATCCTGGCTGGATATGATTGCCCTGGCCGAGTCGGAAGGGCAGTTGAAGGATATGGGCAGGACTGTTAAGGCGGATATCCAGAAAATAGCTGATTATGAAAAAGGAAAATACGGCCTGCTGACCCTGCTGGGGAAAAACGAGCTGTATCATATCGGCCAGAGGACAGGCGTTGTTTATAGTGATCTTTTTGACTCGGACAGACCACTGCTTGCCGATGCTACCCGGAAAGAGAGAACTCAAGAGTCCCGGGACAGTTTCCTGACAGGGCTTCTGACAACGGGATACGAGGGGGAAATTACCTCAACCTA
Organism: Oceanispirochaeta sp.; assembly: GCA_963663385.2. Taxonomy (GTDB): domain Bacteria; phylum Spirochaetota; class Spirochaetia; order DSM-2461; family DSM-2461; genus Oceanispirochaeta. Next base: position 611,364 of record CAXXXD010000002.1, read on the forward strand.
CTTTAAAAAAGGGGTGGATCCCTATCTGAGGGCTCTGGATATTGCTCCTCAATACGATGAATATAAGGAAGAGGGTGACTGGCAGAGAAATATTGAGGCTTTCTCCGAAACGGATGAAGCCAGGGTGATGACCGAACGGGTCGTTTCCCAGTTTTTTGAACCGGAGTTTGTGGAGAGGCTGGATAAGGGCGAGTTTGAATTTGTCAGTGAGGAAGATGATACAATAATCAAGAGCCTGGCAACCGCGACAAACGCTCTGTGGGAAATGTATATCATCCTTCCCGCTCTCAAGGATGACGGTTTTGCCGATGTGGATATGAGCGGGTATTTCAATGAAAAAGAGCTGCAGTTTTTTGAAAAGGTTCAGAATGCCAAATCATTCTATACAAAAGGCCCCGGAGCTGTTGATGAGGACCCGATTGCCCTCAATATTATGGCGCCTCTGGCTAAAAGGATGATCAATGAAGTAGACGCTTCCCTGTCGGGAGAATCTCCCTATCTGGGTGTTTTCAGCTTTGCCCATGCGGAAACCGTTGTTCCCCTTGTCGGTTTTCTGGAAATTGAAGAATCTGCCGTTCCCAGTGACGACATCGCAAAGGCTATTGAGTATTGGGACGTGGCTTATTATGGTCCGATGGCTGCCAACCTGGAATGGATCGTGTATACCGCAGACGGGAAAGAGCCTCTTGTAAAAATGCTGCTTAATGAAAATGAAACAACATTTGCCAGGTCCATTGAACCTGTTTCCGGTCCTTACTATAAATGGTCCGATATCCGGGCCTACTATGGTGAAAAGGTTGATAAGCTGGGATTCGGTCTCAATACGACTCTGGAAGAGAATATTGCAACTCTGGAGACCAGGTACTGAGATCCTCTGCGTCTTTTCAGAGACAGGATTGAACCCCGATCATGGATCATGAGATCCGGTGTGGTTTCTTTCCCGATTGAGGATTCTGAATAGGGTGAGATAATGAAAAGGGAAGTTTTTTATATTTTTCCTTGACGGCACCAGGAATCGCCTGTACTATAACTTAAACGTTATAGTACAGGGAGCCTGATGAGAGTCACCATCAAGGATATTGCAAAAAAAGCGGGTGTTTCCACTGCTGCCGTATCAAAAGCTTTGAATGGCCAGCCGGATATCGGGGAACGCACAAAAGAGCGGATACTCAGTATCAGCAGGGAACTCGGTTACACTCCGAATATGATTGCCAGGAATCTTGTTACCAAGGGCAATAAAACCATTGGTGTTCTGATACCCGATATCTCTACACCGATCTATCCCAGTATTTACAAGGGGATAAATGAAACCGCGGTGAAGTATGGTTATACCCTGCTTCTCGGCGATACCAAGAGAAGTTTGCAAAGTGAAAGAGATTATATACTGACAATGATGGAGAACAGGGTTTCCGGCCTTCTTGTAAGCCCTGTCAGCAACAGTATTGATCATTTGGAGGAGGTTGTAAAAGGACAGATTCCTATCATTTATTTCGGTGGAAAAGTAAATGATTCGATGGAAAATTATATTGGAATCGATAACTACCGGGGTGCGATCTTTGCGATGGAACACCTTATGGGGTTAGGGCATCGTGATATCGCTATGCTTTGCGATGATCTGATAACCAAAACCCGACAGGACAGGGTGAGCGGCTATAAGTATGTAATGGAAAAAAAACACTGCGAACCCAGGATCCTTGTTAACAGGGACGGTCTGAAAGGACGGGAATGCGGGTATTACATCACAAAATCATTGCTGGATGGTGACAGTAAACTGCCAACTGCCATTTTTGCTTTAAATGATCTGATGGCTATTGGTGTTATGGAAGCTTTAAGTGAAAAAGGAATTCGTGTTCCGGAAGACGTTTCTGTCGTGGGATATGACGATATTTCCTATGCTTCTCTGCCAATGATTGGTTTAACAACAGTCTGGCAGCCAAAGTTTAAAGTAGGAGAGATGGCAATGGAGCTGCTCTATAACAAGCTGAGAGCCGAGGGCCAGGAAGACAGCAGGAATATTATTCTTGATACGGAGCTTCGCATCCGGACTTCAACGAAGGCAGTATAATTTTTTTTGGAATAAAACTATAACGTTTAAGTTTTCTAATTCTATGATTATTGAATGGAGGAGCGTCCCGATGGGAAGCTATAGATACGAAACCCATACACATACAGCTGATGTAAGCAGTTGCGGTCATGTTAAGGCGGACGAAGCCGTGCGGATGCACAAAAAGGCCGGGTATCAGGGAATGGTTCTGACAGATCATTTTAACGAAGATTTCTTTTCCCGATTCGGATCCGTAAGCTGGGAAGAAAAAATCGATGCCTATATGAAGGGCTATATTGTAGCGTTAGGCGAAGCTGAAAAATATGATATGGATATTCTTCTAGGGCTTGAACTGAGGTTTACAGAGAATAACAATGATTATCTTGTCTACGGGCTTGATGAAGCATATTTGAAAGAGAACAGAGATCTTCATCATTCAACCATTAAGGATTTTATGAAGAGTCTGAAAAACCGCAGTGATGTTCTTGTTTATCAGGCACACCCCTTCAGGGACGGCTGCCGTATTGTTGATCCCCTGATTGTGCATGGATTGGAGATCTTCAACGGAAATCCCAGGCATGATGACAGAAACGAGCTGGCTGCCGAGGTTGCTCTCGATAACCAGATGCTTGTTATTTCAGGCTCGGATTTTCACAGGCCGGGAGATCTGGCTTCAGGCGGGATCCTTCTTGATGAAAGGGTTACAAATAATGCCGAATTAATCCGGCAGTTAAAAAAACTGGAATATAAATCATTAGTTAAAAAGGATGTAATATGCGTATAGATACGATTCTATTTGATATGGGCGGAACCCTGGAGGACATCCGCTATTCTGAAGATATAGGATCAAAGGTTGCCGGAAATATTGCCGGTATTCTGGACATTGATCCTGTCGTGTTCTCTACAGACGGAGATGAGGATTTTTATGAAATCCTTCAAAAGCAGTATGGTGTTTACCGGAAATTCAGAGAAGAAACCATGATAGAAGTTCACCCGGCCATGGTCTGGAAGGACTGGATTCTGAAGGATTTTCCAATTCCCGCAGACAGGATTTTTGACCATTATGAGGATCTGGCCTATTTCTGGGAAACTGAGGTCATCACGCGCCGCTGCAGAGAAGAAGTCCGGGATGTTCTGGACGGATTGAAAAAAAGGAAGATCCGTCTGGGAATTATAAGTAATACAGGCAGTTTTACACAGGTTCATAAGTCTATTGAGAAATACGGGATTAAGGACTACTTTGAATACATCGCTCTCTCCAGTTCCTATGGCATCCGTAAACCTCACGGGTTTCTGTTCCGGGACGCCCTGAACCAGATGGGATGTGAAGCATCAAAGACCATGTATGTGGGTGATACCATTTCCCGGGATATTGTGGGTGCCAAAGGAGCCGGCCTGTTCGGAGCTATCCAAATCAAATCCGGTTTTACCGGATTAAGTGACAAAGGGCATAAGAATGAGCTGGAGCCTGATTATGTTATTCATAACCTTTTAAAGGTTACCGAAATTGTCGATGGTCTGAATCAGGCCGGATAGGGGGGATTTATATGAAACAGGAGGAGCTAAATGGAAATAACAGCCAAATTGCAAAAGGTTAAAATTCCAGTGAACAAATTAAATTTGTATCTAAACCGTATTAAAAACTATTTTCAGAATGCGCAGAACCTGATCAGTATTCTCTCTATTGCTGTTCTGATTTATCTGGTTGTTTTCCCTCTATGGGAAATTCTGACAACCACTTTCCAGCTTCAGTTCAGAGATGCTTTGAAACTCGGAATTCCGGAAGGATCTTTTACATTCCGCTATTGGGCCGCAACATTCGCCAGCAAGATCAGCACGGCCATGTTCTATAAACCCCTTATGAACTCGTTGATGATATCACTGAGTGTTTCCTTCTTCGGAATCCTGATCGGGGGTATACTGGCCTGGCTTGTCTCCCGGACAGACCTGCCCCTGAAGAAGTTCTTCTCTTTTATACTTGTGGTTGCCTATATGGTACCATCCTGGAGTAAAGCGCTGGCCTGGGAGGTCGTATTCAAAAATGACAGAATCGGCGGTTATCCCGGGATGTTCCAGTCTCTGTTCGGAGTCAGTCCTCCCAACTGGATTTCCTACGGGTTTGTCCCTATCGTTGTAACCCTGTCGCTTCATTATTTTGTATTCTCCTTTCTGCTGATTTCATCGGCCCTTGCTTCAATCGGTGGGGATCTGGAGGAAATGGCGGAAATTACAGGAGCCAAAAGGACAACCATTTTAAGAAAAATTACTTTTCCCCTTGTACTGCCGGCTATCCTGTCATCCTTTATTCTGACATTTTCAAAAGCCCTGGGATCATTCGGCGCTCCGGCTTTTCTGGGGATGAAAGTGAACTATTATACTTTGTCCACCATGATTTATTCCAATATCCGGAACCGGTTGACCACTCAGGCTTTTACACTGGGACTCGTTCTGCTGGTTGTTGCCAGTTTCACGGTTTACCTGAATCAGAAAGCTATAGGTAAAAGGAAAAGTTTCACGACTATCGGAGGAAAGAGTACCAGAACGAATCTTATAAAACTGAAAAAGCTTAAACCGCTTATTACGGCTGCGGTTCTCTGTTTTGTGATTCTGGGTGTGATGATGCCTCTGCTGGTTCTTATTCTGCAGAGTGTTATGCTGGAATCAGGTGTGTACAGCTTTGATAATCTGACGCTGCACTTCTGGATCGGAGAAGGAACTCCGGCGATTGCCGATGGTGAGGCGGGAATCTTTCATAATCCCCGGATATGGTCGGCTCTGGGAAATACCCTGAAGCTGGTGGGAGTCGTATCCCTGATCGCTACTGTTGCGGGATTACTTTTGGGATATATCATCTCCAGGGGCAGAAAGAAAATCAGCGGCAGATTCATTGAGCAGATTTCCTTCACACCCATGCTGATCCCGTCTATCGCTCTGAGTACGATCTATCTGTCCATGTTTTCCAAGCCCCAGCTGTTTATACCGGTTCTGTATGGAACCTTTGCTCTGCTGGTACTGATCAGTATTGTCAAGTATCTGCCATTTGCGGTTCGTTCCGGAACCAGCAGTATGATGCAGATTAACACAGAACTGGAAGAAGCGGGAAAAATTGAAGGGGCATCCTGGACGAGGATATTCAGAAGACTGATCCTCCCACTGGCAAAAGGCGGGGTATTCAGTGCTTTTCTGCTGATTTTTATCAGCGGGATGAAAGAACTGGCCCTCATAATGCTTCTGGTTACCCCGAAAACTGCAACCTTGACGACATTGACATATTCCTACTCCGAATCGGGTTTTGAGCAGTTTTCCAATGCAATCACGACGTTAATTATTTTTATCATTATCCTGGTGAATTTTATCGCCAGAAAAGTTAGTAAAGCAGATATTTCCAAGGGAATGGGAGGTTGAGATGAGCCGTATTGAACTGAACAAAGTAAATAAATTTTATGATAAAGTGCATATTCTGAAAGATGTGGATCTGGTGATTGAACAGGGAGACTTCATGACTCTTCTGGGACCTTCCGGGTGCGGAAAAACTACCACACTACGGGTGATTTCCGGCCTGGAAAACCCCCAGAGCGGAACGGTCGTTATAGACGGGGATGCCGTGGCGGATCCGGAATCCGGTCGGTTTGCGCCCCCTTCCAAAAGGAACCTTAATCTGGTTTTTCAGAGCTACGCTCTCTGGCCTCATATGACTGTATTTGATAATGTGGCTTTCGGACTGACTGTTAAAAAGATGGCAAAAGATGAAATCCGGAAAAAAGTCCTGTCCGCCCTTGAAAAGATGCAGATCAGGGAGTATGCCGAGAGGTATCCTTCCGAACTGTCCGGAGGGCAGCAGCAGAGGGTGGCCATCGCACGGGCGATTGTTTCCCAGCCGAAGATCCTTCTTCTGGATGAACCCCTCTCCAATCTGGATGCCAAACTCCGTGTCGATATGAGAGCAGAGCTTAAAAGGCTGCATAAGGATCTGAATACGACGATTATTTATGTTACCCACGATCAGGTTGAAGCACTGACTCTCTCTTCCAAGATCGCGGTCTATTTTGAAGGTGTGCTGACCCAGTGTAACAGTCCGGCGGAAATCTACAATAATCCCGCTACTCTTAAAGTCGCTGAATTTATCGGGAACCCCAAGATTAATTTCATAAAAGGCGCTGCAAGGGGTGTTTCCGGCGATAAGATGACATTGCAGTGTGACTTTGGAGAACTGGTTCTGGAGGACTTGAGTAAACGGGAAAATGGAGTGGAATCCCGAAAGGCTATCGCTGATTCCCCGTTGACCCTTGCGATACGGCCGGAGGATATCCTGATCAGTGTATCCGAAAAACCGGGTTACTTTCCCTGTCAGGTCTCTTCCATTCTCCCTGCCGGGTCGGAGACGCTGCTTGAACTGGAACTGGGGCAGTCTACGGTAATGGCCAAGGAGATCGGTTCCAAGAGTTATGAAATGGGAGATACCGTTTGGGCCCATTTTAAGCAGGACAGGCTGAATCTCTACAACAATGAAAGCGAGGAACTGATCATCCGGGCTGTCTGATAGTTTTTATATCATAAGGGTTTCAGGGGGATGCTCTACGGGTTGTCTCCCTGATAAATAATAAGAATTTTAAAAGGAGTATTTTATGAAGATTACTGGAAAACTGGGCTTTATCGCTTTGAGCGTTTTAGTCATGATTTCGGCGGTATCCTGCACCAAGAAGGGTGATGTGTCCATGTCCGTCAGGGAGAATATCTCCTGGGATGAAAAAGTCGGGCTTGATGATCAGTTGAGCGGAGACGAGCTGTATGCAAAAGCTAAAGAGGAAGGAACTGTTACGATTTACTCAATGTCCAGCCGTTTTAACGATGTAAAAGAGACCTTTGAAGCCCAGTACCCCGGGATTGAGGTTGTTGTATACGATATGCGAAATTCAGAAATCGTAGAGAAATTCCAGAGAGAGCATGAAGCGCAGATACGTAATGCGGACCTGTTGTTTATCAAGGATACGGATGGAGGTGTTTTTACTGAGTTTGTCAGTATGGGATTACTGAAAGAGTATATTCCTGAAGATATGATGAAAACTGCTCCGGCAACGTTTCAGAAAGGCGCCTATGTCCCCTATTTTGAGATGAAACAACTATTCTACAATACGGAAGTATACGACTCCTGTCCGATGGACAGCTGGTGGGATCTGACAAGACCTGAATACAAAAGTAAAATCATTCTGAGAAGCCCCATTGAGAATTCGGAAACCATGGGTCTGTTTATGGCCATAGTCAATAACAGCGATGAGATGGCTGCTGCCTATAAAAAAGAGTTCGGAGAAGATATTGTACTGAACGGGACAGAAAATGCCGGATATGAGTTTTTGAAAAGGCTGTCGGATAATGATCTGATCGTCATGACTTCCGATACGGATATTACCAAAGCGGTAGGTGCGCCCGGGCAGGAAAATCCTCCTTTCGGTATTGCTACTTCCAGTAAAATGCGGAAGGCCGGCGACAAGCTTCTTATCAATGTGGCAGAAGATCTGTCTCCCCGCCTGGGTATACTGGATCCTGCTTTTCTTTATATTGCCGATCAGGCTGAGCATGTCAATGCCGCAAAACTTATGATGAGATGGGTTGGTGGAGAAAAGGACGGAACAGGACCCGGTTTCAAGCCCTTTCATGTAAGAGGCTCCTGGCCTTCAAGACTGGATGTTGCTCCTATCGATACACCTGCACTGGACTCATTAAACCTCTGGGATCTTGATCTGAAACAGAACTACCTGATGCTGGATGATATGAGAACTTTCTGGATGACTCTGCAGTAGGAAATATTACCCTCCTTCCGGTTGATCCGGAGGAGGGGAGTTTAACAAAGGAAAACTTTATGCAATTTGATATCACAATGATTGGTCATATCTGTAAAGACACTCTGTTCGATATGAACGAAAAAAGCGAAAGCCCCGGCGGAGCTGTTTACTTCTCCTCCATTGCCGCCGCGAGAAGCGGAGCCCGCATTCATGTTGTTACCATGGCCTCGGAATCGGATGACAGTCTTTTTGACGTTATGCGAAGTGATGGGATATCTGTTACAAGATTAGCATCGGATCAAACAACTCAGATTACTCTTAAATACGATTCCCCGGAGAGGGAGAGACGGGAGGTTATCCTCGACTGCCAGGCAGCACCCTTTGCTGTTAATGATTTTCCGGAATCAAAAAGTTCTATCTACCACCTGGCAGGATTGTTTAAAGGGGAAATCCCGGATGATTTTATCCCTTATCTTTCCCGTAAGGGAGATGTCGCCCTGGATGTACAGGGGGTCTTAAGATGTAGCGAAGGGGGAAATCTTATCTTTAAAAAATGGGACAGGGTTAAGGAGATGCTCCCGTATATAAAGTATTTAAAGACGGATGCGGCGGAGGCGGAAATTTTGACAGGAGAGACCGATCGGGAAAAGGCCGGCAGAATACTGAATAAAATGGGTGCCGCTGAAGTAATGATTACCCACAATGAAGAAGTTATTATCTGTACCGGGGAGAATATTATTAAAGCGCCCTATAATCCGTCCAATTTGTCCGGCCGGACGGGCAGGGGAGACACCACTTTTGCCGCCTATCTGGCAAAACGGATAGACCGAGAGCCCTACGAATCCCTCTTTTATGCAGCAGCTCTCTGTTCCATCAAAATGGAGACTCCGGGGCCGTTTAATCAGGGGATCAGCGAGGTGTATAAGCGAATGGATAGTCTGGGGTATAGGCAAAGGTGAAAAATGACTGTACTGCAGATGCCGGCAGGTACTGTCCGACGGCTATCGGTCAGGTTGATTTTTCAATTATAATCTTTAAAGGTATATCTGTTTCGGCCGTTCTTTTTTGATTCATAGAGGGCCTGGTCCGCCGTTTCCACAAATTGACTGGCTGTCTGTCCGGGGCCGGGGATGGCATGGGCTATTCCTATGCTGATAGTCACTAAGTCTGATACTTCTGATCCCTGATTGGGAACGGCCAGCTCTTTCAGATCCTTCTGAATGGCAAGGGCTATCTTTTCGGCACCTTTCCGTTCTGTTCTGGGGAGAAGAATGACAAACTCCTCTCCTCCGTACCTTGCGGCACAGTCCAGGGGACGACTGGCGTGGTCTGCCAGAATTCGGGCCAGGATCTGAAGGCACTCATCTCCCATCCCGTGACCATATGTATCGTTATACTTTTTAAAGAAATCCACATCGATAAACAGCAGAGCTATATTTCGTGATTCTTCACGGCAGAGACTCCACTGGGCTTCCATTTCCCTGTCAAAATACCCCCGGTTTGAAATCTGGGTCAATCCGTCCAGACTAACCTGCTTTTCCAGATCCATCTGAAGGGTTTTGCTTTGAGTAATATCGTGAAAAGTTACTGCGAGACCTTCACCTATAATCCGTACGGAAACCTGAAACCATCCTCGGAGATTTTCAAACTCAAGGTATTTTTCCTTAACAAAGGGTTTTTTTTCTCTGGCTGCCTGTAGAAAATCCGCATAGATCTCTTCATCTTTAAGAGACGGGTAACGGGTCAGGAATTTTTTCCCGATGATTTCACTGACTTCCACCGCAAAATTGGCCGACGCCCTGGGATTGGCCATAATCCACTCAAAGTCTTCAATTTCTCCATGTTCTGTTTTAACAGTTTTAAGGACCATTATACCGTCGTGAGAACTGTTTAAAACACTTTCCAGCAGGTCCTGTGATTTCTGGAGTTCTTCAGTTCTCAAAATAACCTGCTTTTCAAGAGAGTTGTTTATATCAGCCAATTTTCGATACATATCGGCATTTTCCCGGGACATGACATTGAATATTTTCGCTATGGTTCCAATCTCATTGCTGCAATTTATATCAACCTGTCTGCCAAGTTCCCCGGCTCCCACTTTTTCCATTACACCTGATAGCTCTGTGAGATGTTGTGTCACCTGATAGGACAGAATCCGGGATATGAAAAGGAGGATTCCGGCAAGTAAGGTCAGGATCAGGGCTGATATAAGAAGAAAAGTAATCTGACGCTGTCTGTGCAGCTCCTGCAGATTATAGTAAAAACGGGCGTATCCATGAAAATCACCAGCAACAATCAGGGGCGTTGTATGAATCATGGACGGAATTCCCAAAAAGGATCCTTCCGAGTTGCTTTGTATCTCTTTTTTCTGTTCTTTCGGAGAGAGCCGTTTATCCGGTTCCGTCTCGTAACTGGCAAAAAAAAGCTTACCCTCTGCATCATAGATTTCGGTGGCCAGTATACCGTGGAATTCCAGAATCCCTTTGAGGCTGCTTTCCATTCCCACGGTATTTCTGAAAAATAGCATATTGCCCAGACTGTTGACTTTATTCTGAACCAGGGCATTGAGAATCGTTTCTATGGACTGAAGCGACTGTCTGTAACGATGATTTTCAAAAGAGAAAAGAGTTATGCTGAATACCGAGGAAATCGCGAGAAAGACTAAAATGAGTTTTCTTGTTATCTGTTTTCTCAGTGAACCGTTCATAATAATGGATTATAATTAATATTACGGTTCTATCAATTTAACGAAATCAATAGAGCCGTCTTTATAAGTGAGGATTGCGGCGCTCTTATTCAGTGGATCACCCTGAAAATCCATGGTGAACGAACCTGTCACTCCCTGATAGTTTCTTATTCGGGCCATGGCATCCCGTATGTCAGAGCGTACCAGACTGCCGGATTGTCTGATAGCCTCCATGATTATATTGAAGGAATCGTAAGCCAGAGCAGCACTGGAGGCAATAGGTCCATCACCATATTTGGCATGGTATCGCTGGACAAAGTCTCTGCTTTGTTCTGTATCTTCATCCTGATGCCAGTGGTTAACAAAATAGTGCCCTTCAGAAGCCTCGGAGCCGGCTACGCCGAGAACACCTTTTCCCCAGCCGTCGCCTCCCAGAAAAGTGGCTTTAAGCTTCATATTATTAGCCTGTTTTAGTATCAGTCCTGCATCTGCGCCATGCCCCGGTACGAATACTACATCCGGATCAAGAGTTTTAACCTTTAACAGTATTTCAGAATAGTCACTCTGATCTCCGTTATAGAACTCCTCAGTCAGAACAGTCCCTTCCCTTTCAAAACCTTTACGGAAGTATTCGGCCAGACTGACGCTGAAAGTGCTCGGGGCCTTTGTCAGAATTACTGCCGTTTGAGCTGACAGTTCATCCAGCGCGAATGTGGCCATTATCTGTCCCTGAAAAGGATCGGTGAAACAGGCCCTGAATATATAGTCTCCCAGGCTGCTTATGTCTGGGTGGGTGGATATGGGGGAAATAAGGGGTACTCCCGCCTTTTGAAAGAGAGGTCCTATCAGTTTCGTTATATTGCTGATATTGGCACCTACTGCAGCGGTCATTTCATTCTCTTCCAGGTATTTAATGGCAAGCTCTTTTCCCGCAGTTATTTTTGTAACCCCTCCGTCGATAATTTCAACGGATCGGCCGAGTATACCGCCCTCCTCATTGATTCTCTCGGCTGCCAGAATGGCACCCTTCATATCTTCGGCAGACTGGAAATTTTCAACAGCTGTGTAGGACTGACCGTATGTAACATAGATTTTGACGGTTTCTTCAGAAAAAAGAGAAAAAGTCGTCCATAAAAGGAAGATTCCCGACAGTATAAATAGCTTCTTCATCAGTTTTGCTCTCCCGGGTTTCCATTATACAAGATAGCAGGAGGGAATGCGGAAAAAATTGATGATTTTTATACTTATTATGATACAGTGGTTAAATGGAAAACGACGATAGCCGGCAGATTCTGATTGAGCTGGCAAACACAAAGATGCCCTTCGGGAAGTACAAGGGGCGGTATCTGATTGATCTGCCCGAGGCCTATGTTCTCTGGTTTAAACAGAAGGGCTTCCCCAAAGGGAAGCTGGGGTATCTCATGGAAAACCTGGTGGCTATAAAGGAAAACGGATTGGAGGGACTGGTTCGGTCCCTCATTAAAAGGTAAAAAAACAAATTGCATTGTATGTGCAATGTTGTCATTCTGTGTGTATATCTGTTATGATATCTATCGATAATTATTTATAAATAAGGATGATGCATATGCTATACGATGTTCCCGGCCTTCAGAGCTGGGCTATTATGCTTTCTGTTTTATTTGCACTCATGGCATTTAATGAACTGGGACGGACAACCCGCTGGGGCGGAATAGCCCTTTTTTTCGTGATTCCTCTTATCCTGTCGATTTTTGTCTGGCCCGAAACAGCCGCCCCCGGCAACGAATACGGGACGGGGACCTGGTTCAACTGGGTAAAGACTTACTCAGCCCTGGCGGGATGCCTCGGTTTTATGGCCATCCGTTTTATTCCGGGAATGGCAGGAAAAAAGTGGGCCCTTGCCTTCCCGCCCCTTATTCTGGGACTGAATATTTTTGAAGCCTGTCTCCGGGACTTTCAGTGTTTTAGCTATGCCGCATGGGACGGGGCCTATATTGATCATCTCTGGGTCATGTCGGGTCCCTGGAATATTATGAACGGAATTGCCGGTCTGCTGAATATCGTGACTATCTGCGGATGGGCCGGGATTGTTATTTCCAGGGACAAAACCAAAGATATGCTTTGGCCGGATATGATCTGGGCCTGGATCATCGCCTATGATCTGTGGAATTTCGCCTATACCTACAACTGCATAGCCGATCACTCTTTCTACTGTGGTCTGACACTGCTCCTCTCCTGTACTATACCCGCCTTCTTTATTAAAAAAGGGGCCTGGCTCCAGCACCGGGCGGCAACTCTTGGCGTATGGATTATGTTTGTTATGACCGTTCCCTCTTTTGCCGACAGGATTGCGCCGGTGCCGACAACCCATAACCCCAGGGCTTTTTTCCTGTTAAGTCTGCTCTCCCTGTCTGCCAATATTGCTCTGGCGGTATACCAGTTTATAATTATTAGAAAGAGAAGACTGAATCCTTTAAAGGATGAGCTGTACAGGGAAACTTCTGTCTATAATAGAGTATTGTCCGAAGTTTAGAATATCTCGTATAATAAAACATCATCAGGAGGTTTCCTATGGACGAGAAGATTGGAACAAGATCATTTTTAACTGGATTAACCATTACGGGAATCTTCCTGACCGCAGGGCTCTGGGGGCTGGGGATTATACTGAGCCATGGAGCTGAAAATATAAAGTCCCTTGAGCGGTGTGTTACAGTAAAAGGGCTTTCCGAAAGGGAGTATCCCGCTGATATTGTAATATGGCCTATACAGTTCAGCGAAGCAGGGAATGATGCTTCGGCCCTGTACGAAACAATTGAAGAAAAATCCCGGCAAATTATAAGCTATCTGGAGACAAACGGCCTCTCTCCGGAGGAAATCACTCTTTCCGCTCCGTCTGTTGTGGATAAATCGGCCCGGGAGTACGGCGATAACGCCAATGCCGCCTTTCGGTACACGTCTTCACGGATTGTAACAGTCTACTCTGATAAAATTGAAACAGTGCGCAAGCTGATGAATTCCCTTTCAGTGCTTGGCAGAGAAGGAATCATCTTTGCCGATACAAGCTATCAGGTCGAATACCTTTTCAATCGTTTAAATGAAGTGAAACCGGAAATGATTGAAGAGGCAACCCGCAATGCCAGGGAAGTCGCCCAGCGTTTTGCAGATGATTCGGACAGTACTCTGGGAAAGATCAGACAGGCTTCCCAGGGGCAGTTCAGTATCTCGTCCCGGGACGGAAATAATCCCCATATCAAAAAGGTCCGGGTTGTTTCCACGGTGGAGTATTATCTCTCTGACTAACCGGAAAATCCTTTGGGAATAATTGCTGCCTGTTCTCCTTTTGTCAGGAAGATTGAAATACGGGAATTTATCCTTTAGACTTATAATGAGTAATGTAATATAAAAGCTGTTTAAAGGGTTTGCGATGAAAACGCCGGTATGGGAGGGATTTTCCTGTTTTGACAAGATAGAGGAAGCCTGTTTTTTACTGGATCCGGGAAAAGGATTTATCCACGGAAATAAAAGCGCTCTGTCTCTCTTCTCTGTGAACAGCATTGAAGAGTTCAGCAAACTGAACCCTGTCCTTTTATCTCCCGAATTTCAGTATGACGGCGCTCCTTCAAAGGAGAAGGCCAGGGAAATTCAGGAACTGGCTCTCCAGAGAGGATCCCTTATATTTCAGTGGATACACAAAAGACCGGATGGAAGTGAATTCCCGGCGTCAATTACCCTTAACAGGATCCGGACTGACGAAGGTCCCGTACTGCTGGGTTTTATTCAAAAAGCACTGCCCCATCTCCGGGAACCCGGTGGGGGAAATCAGGATGATGAGTATGAATCAACAATTAATAACCTTCCCATAGGCGTTATTGTTCATAGTGCGGATTCCTCTATTATCTTATGCAACCCGATGGCGGAACACATACTGGGAGTCTCAAAAGAGCAGTTGATGAAGCGTCAGGCAATGGACCCGGAATGGCGTTTTGTCAATGAGGAGGGAAACAGGCTTTCGCCCGAGGAATTCCCTGTAAGTCTGGTTATGGCAAGTAGAAAGTCCCTTGATAACAGGATCTTCGGTATTCAAAGAACAGATCGGGCGGGGTATACCTGGATTCTGGTTAATGCTGTTCCCCTGTTTGATGCAGAGAATTTTATTCATAAAATTATTGTGAATTTCTATGATATTACCCAGATGAGAAAAATCGAGGAGGAGTTGACTCAAAGCAGAAAAATGGACGCCATAGGACAGCTGGCCGGAGGAGTCGCCCATGATTTCAATAATGTCCTGACCGGGATTATCAGCTCTGTGGAACTGTTGAAAACAAGTGTAGCTCCCGGAAGCTTGGAAGATACCTATCTGGATATTATTATGCAGTCATCTCAACGGGCTGCCGATCTAAATGCCAAGCTGCTGTCTTTTTCAAGGAAGGGAAAATCCGTATCGACGCCGGTGAATGTTCATTCCATTATCGATGATACTACGGCCATTCTGGAAAGGAGCCTTGATAAGCGGAACAGGATCCTCACAAGAAAAAAGGCCCCCTATCATACCGTAACAGGAGATGATTCCCAGCTTCAGAACGCTCTGTTAAATCTCTGTATTAATGCGGCGAATGCCATGCCGGAGGGGGGAGAAATTCTGATCTCAACAGAGAATATCGAGTTGGAGGATGCTTTCTGTGAGTCCAGTTCCTTTGATCTGATACCCGGAGAATATCTGCTTATTGAGATACAGGATTCGGGAACGGGAATTCCCCAGAAACATATCAACAGGATATTTGAACCTTTCTTTACGACAAAAAAGGCCGGTAAGGGAACGGGCCTGGGACTTGCCTCGGTATATGGGACTGTAAAGCAGCATCATGGGGCCATTTCTGTTTACAGCGAAGTAGGTGTCGGCTCATCTTTTCATATCTATCTGCCTGTGTGCAGCGATTCTACTCCCATCAGAAAGAGAGTGGAGAATCTGATTCAGGGAACAGGCGTCATCCTCCTTGTGGACGATGAGGAAATAATCAGGATTACAGCGGAAAAAATGCTCAAAAGTATGAATTATGAAGTGATCCTTGCCAGGGATGGCAGGGAAGCTGTTGATATTTTCCGGGAGAATCACAGGAAGATCGATCTTGTGCTTCTGGATATGATCATGCCTGTTCTGAATGGGCGGGAAACTTTCAATATGATACGGCAGATTGATCCGGATGTTAAAGTTGTTCTGTCATCAGGATTTTCCAAAGCAGAGGATGTAAAGCAGATGACGGAAAAAGGTTTGAGCGGGTTTATCAGAAAACCCTACCGGAAAGCTGAGTTAAGTAGAATCATAGCAGATATCCTGACAAAATAATGACGGCGGTTTTTTATATCTACCATATTCCAGTTTCTCGTTATTGCAGAGAAGCACTCTCTGATTGTGGAACAGAATAAACTGCTCAATCACGTGGCTGCCAGAGACGGGATGACCAATCTGTATGAAAAGGAACACTTTCAAAAACTGACGGGAGAGATAATAGAGGACTGGGATTTTATTATGCAGCATGCCATGATGTTTGTGGACATCGATAATTTCAAGTATTAAACGATACCTATGGTCATGATACAGGTGACGAACTGATTATCCATATTGCGGAAACACTGGTACGGTCCCTGCGCTACTCGGATATTGCCAGCCGTTACGGAGGGAATGAATTTGTTCTGTGGCTGCATAATACAAAAGTGGAAGACAGCGAATATATTGCCAGAAGGATCCTGGAAAATTTTTCGCATCCCGTAAAACTGAAAGATCGGGAAATCTCTATCAGCGTAAGCATCGGTATCAGTTATTTCCCCGATGACGGAGACAACCTGGATAAGCTTCGGGAAGTCTGCGACAAACGGATGTATAAGGCCAAAAAAGCCGGGGAAAACCGGTTTCAGGGGAAATAGAAAGAGATGTATTGTTGAATCTTTTCGGGGTAAATAAGACTTCATTGTCAATACGGGTAGAGTTTGTGTTCTTTTCTTTAGAAGGAGAGTTGGAAGGGGGAGTACTGTTCCTGAAATAAATGCCTTCTGCCGGAAAATCCCTAAAAAATGAACTACTAGACAGTTTTCTTATCAACATGTATTATTTGTTTAATAATGAACATCAAGTCTGTGCTTTTCTTTATTATCTTAATGACGTTCTGGCAAATCTTTGCCCTTCCTGTCAGCACAAGTTCTACTCTACTCAATATGGAAGTTTCAGCTGATTTCCTAACAATAGGTGAGGTTTCTACCTCTTCCCTCTGGTACGAGACGGTTATGCCGGGGTATAAAATCAATTACACTTACAATTATCTCAATCGGAAAAATCAGCTTCATCAGTTTGGGCTTGGAATCAAGTATTTTGAAAGTAATACATTTAAACTGAATTCCGCCGACCTGGATCCGGGTGATCTGAGATATCTCTCTGTTAATCTTAACGGGGATTATAAACGTTATCTCCCGATACGGACTCATGTTGATTATATTACGGGCATTGAAATGGCCGGTGCTTACAACAGTTTTGGACAGGTCATAACCTATAATGCAGCTCGAATAGATAGTTCCTGCTTCTTTAAGATAGGCTCTCTGAATGGTATTTCCTTCAATATCCGGGACCGAATGGAATTTAAAACGCTTCTCTCTTTACATGCGGGTCTTCCCGTATATGGTTCTATAGACTATCCCGATGATGTTGAACAAAGTGTGAAACCTTATAATCTGGGAATGAATTTTCATTCGGGGATTTCTGCTGATATCAGGGATATTTATCTTTGCTTGTACTACGATTGGTTCTACGACTATATTCTATTGCTGGATGATTCCAGTGATTATTTTACTCCCGAAGGCCTCAGGCCTGAAAGCATCCACAGTATTGGACTGCAAGTCGGAGTGAGGTTATGAAGTCTGTTCTTAAATTGATTCTACTGGCTATACTTGTTTCCTGTTCGATCATAGTAGAGCCAGATGAATATGAAACCATCGAAGGAGATTCTTGTATAGTCATCTGTGACGGTTCTTTCTCCAGAGAAGAATATGAGAGCATTCAGGTAATGGCCGACCTGGCTATTGCAGATATCCGGGAGTTTACAGGAATTGATTTGACATTTCTCATCCCTTTTTATTTTGAAGATAGGACTGTACAAAACGCTGACGGATTTGCTTTAGGAAATGGGATTTATCTCAGAAGTAGTTTCCTGTCTTATGACACGGAATACCAGCGCTATCTTTTAAGGCATGAAATAACACATCTGTTTTTCTCATTGAATTTCGGATATACAACATCGTTTCTTTTCTCTGAAGGGACGGCTGAGTATTTCTCTCATAATATGGTATACGATAAAGGATCAACCTCTTTCAAGGATGAACTTGAAGACTGGATAGAACTGTCCTATATCCAGTATTTTCTCAACGAAGAGGAATATACAGAGATCAATGAAGATTTATATCTGCTAAGTTACCAGTTTATATATTTTTGGAGCAAAACCTACGGAGAAAACAGTTTATTCGAACTTTACCCGGAGATTACTGCCGAGAATATTGTTGAAAAATTGGAAGACTACAGCCGCATTGATTTTGACGAATTAGCTTACAATTTTCGCTGTTTTATAGGAAATGATACATGAAAAAATCTATGCTTGTTTCAACCCTTATGTTCTTCCTGTTAATATCATGTCATCAACTGGATTTGAGCGAAACTGAAGATGAAACTTCTGATAATTCGGATTTTATATCCGAGATTACTCTGGATGATGGAGGTGAGAGTGAGAGGATTTATATCGGCTATAGTGAACTGAATCCTCTTTTGGTGAAAGTTCCCGTTATACAGAATTCCGGATATTTTAAATTGACTCTTTCACCAGCTTCGGCGGGAGCCCGTTCAATTTATAGGGGAGATATAGCTGTAAGGGTTTATGATGACAGATCTTTTATAGGAGACAGCCTGTATACTGTTTTTTCCAACTGGGTTGATGGCAATCTTGAATTCTATTTTCTTTCGGATGGCCTGGAAAAGAACATTGTTCTTTATCACGATGATGAAGAAGCAGAAGGGGATTGTATTTTTAATGCCTCTGTTGAATCAATTGATTATGAGGTTGACCTGAGCTTACAATCCGATGATACATTTCTGCGGTCCCTCTCTCCGGGAATCCCCGTTAGCGCAACAGTTCCTTACTGGGGGAGTATTACATATTCATATGAAATAAAGAGTATCATAATTGATCAGGAGTATGAACTGATTGTCTCCTGGGATAAAACCGCTTCTCCACTGCCTATCAAATCGGAAATTATTTCCAGATTATATGAAGTTGATGATGATTACAGTATTGAGGAGCTTTATCGGTGCAGCCAGGAGACAGGGGAATCCCGCATTTTTCGCATCATTTCCGATATGGGGAGTACTGGAACTGTTGACGGTGTTACTGCTTTGGACTTAGATAACTGCTATACGGGGGATACATTTCAGGTTAATTTGAGAGAGGCAACGTCTCACGTTTTCTCTCCTGATCCCTTTGAACCCGATCAGGGGCCTGTCGCGGCATCGATTGATAGTATTTCGGGCAGTCAAACCAGCAGTGCTGTACACACTTTCATAAACGATGATATTGATTGGGTGAAGTGGCAGCCCTGGGGGTCCGGGGAGTACAAATTTTATCTGGAGCTGGATGATGCCTGGTATATTGACGGAGTGACTGAAGGGATTGAATATAAAGTGATTGTCCATTTAGTAAGCAGGAACGGGGCAGAGATTGAAGTATATAAGTCTTACAGCTTTACCGAACCGCCTGTCAATCCTATTATCAGTAGCGATATATTGGAATACACACTGGAGACGGATACAGGGGAACCCCTTTATTTTGAGATAATTGCAGACGATGAGATAAGCTACAGGATCATTGCTGAAAAACTGTAAGACAACGGAATTATCGGGTGATTTCAGTACATATCAAACTCATTGTTATCATTATGCTTGAATCCATGTGTGCCTTGATCAGAAATCGTTATATTTCACTAAGAACTCCATTTATTATTTTGACAGCCCCTATTGCCGTAGAAGAAAACTTATAGTCGCCATAATTGTTTTTTAGTATAATGCTTCCTATCAATCAGGAGTATTATAAAATGAATCACCCCGCACATAAAATCTGTATTGTGTTTCTTGTTCTTTACTGTATCTTCCCTGTTTCCGCCCAGTTCGGAGGAAGACCTGGAGGAGCAGACGGACTTGTCGGAGTCGCCGGTTCGGCAAAGCAGGGTGATTACCGTAGGCGGCCGTCTAACCCCCTTTCGGAAAATAGATCACTCTTTTACTGTAAACGGCTATGTGGACACCCTTCTTGTCAAGGCGGGAGACCGGGTTCGGTCCGGTTCCCCCCTGGTGAAAATAACACGGGAGGTGATTGGGGAAACCTATCGCCCGGTTATCCTCGAGTCCCGAATCGACGGGATCGTATCAGAGATTAATGTTTATGAAAAAGAGGAAGTATCGGGCGGACAGTCGGCAGTAACGGTTCTGGATGACAGTCTCTACCTTCTTATGGTAAGCCTGAGTGACCGGGATGCTCAGGCCGTAAGAAACCTGGGGCGTATTTCTGTAAAAGGGGTTTCGCCGGAAGGAGCGGAATTCTCCGGAAAAATACGGGATATCACTACAGAACCTGACTATACGACGGGGCTTTTTACCCTGACAATGGAGTTTCCCCGAAACCGGGATCTGTACCTGGGGTCCGTTCTGTTTGTAGACCTGCCTGTCCAGAAGGCTGCGGGTATTTCGATTGATCTGTCCGCTTTGGTAAGAGAGGGGGATTCCGACTTTATCTGGGTGCTGAATAAAGAGAACACCCTGGAAAAAAGGCCTATAGTTCCGGGAGAGGAACAGGATGATAAAATCGCTGTTACTGAAGGAATGACCGCTGGAGAACGGTATGTCCGTAAACCGGGCGGGCTTGAAAAAGCAGGCATGACCATACGGGAGCTGGTACAGGCCAATATGGCCGGTAATCCGGAACAGGAAAAAAGATAATGCTGCCCCTGATATTTCGAAAATCCACAGGATTCTTTCTTCTGGTCGTACTTATGATTATTTCAGGGTTCATTGTATTGTTCCGGCTTCCCGTCATGATGTATCCCCAAACCCGTCGCCCCCAGGTTATGGTTCAATTGAGTCATCCCGGTATATCTGCCGTGGATTTTCAGGAACAGTATGCCGAGGACATCGAATCCGTTCTGATGTCCCTGACGGACCTGGACCTTCTGGAAACGACCTACTCCACAGATTCCAGCCGCTTCAATCTTACCTTCAACTGGAATGTGGACAGTGATGATGCCAGAACCGCTGTCGAGAATCAGATGGTTTCCATAAATGCCTCTTTACCCGATGTGATCAAGGACTCCTACAGTGTCCGTTACTGGCAGGGAGAAAATGCCGGTTACATGGTTATGGGGCTGACTTCTCCGTCAACTCCCTCGGAGGAGCTTTACTATATTCTGAAAAACAATATCGAACCCCGTCTATTGAAAATCCCGGATGTGGAAGAGATAGGTTTCTATAATACCAGACGCCTTATTGTGGACATTGAACTGGAGCAGAAAAAGATGCTTTCCTACGGGATTACCATCAACGATGTCAACCAGGCCCTGCAGTCGGGATTCCTGCCCCAGCCTCTGGGATCCATAGATACGGAAGAGGGAAGACTGAGCGTCCGGTTAAAGAGAAATGACAGAAGCCTGGAAAAACTGTCCCGTCTGGAAATCCGTCAGGTGGGCGATTCCAGCATCACCCTGGATGATATCGCTCTTCTGGATATCCGGTATACCCTTCCTTCCCGGGTTTTTCTGGTTGAGGGAACTCCGGCCGTTCAGTTAACCGCCACACCCCTGGAAGGGGGAAATGTCAGTTCCATGACCAGTGATATTCAGGAAATCCTGTACCAGGGAATCGAGAACGGTTTGATCCCGGCCGATACGGATATGGCCCTTTATCTTGATCCGGCCAAGTATATTCAAAACTCAATCAGAAATGTTATACAGGCAGCCCTGCTGGGCGGGTTTCTGGCTATAACAGTTGTTTTTCTTATTCTGGGAGAGTGGAAAAATACAATCCTTATTGCGGCTTCTCTGCCTGTGACCATAATTATAAGTTTTCTGTTTATGGGTATTTTCGGTGTCTCCATTAACCTTATCTCATTGGGAGGACTGGCTCTGGCCGTGGGGATGATAGTGGATTCAACGATCGTTGTTATGGAGAACATCCATCGGCACAGACTGGAATCGGAAGGGGCCGAGCGTATTGTCCACTGGAAGACCGTTGTTCTGGATGCGGTAGACCAGGTCCGTTCCCCCGTGATTGCGTCCACCCTGACTTCGGTTCTGGTTTTTCTCCCCATCTCCTTTACGGCTCCCCTGACCAATGCCATCCTGGGCGATCAGGCCCGAACGGTCGTGTTTGCCCTGCTGGGTTCTCTGCTTGTTTCTCTGACTCTGGTTCCGGTTCTGGCTTTTTATGCTTTTATGGGGCATCAGAAAAAGGGACAGATCACAGGCCGGCTTCAGAGGGGGGACGAGAAAATGTTTCACGGGTTGATCGCTCTTTACAGCAGGAGCCTGAAATGGATACTGCGGAGAAA
Source organism: Oceanispirochaeta sp. (assembly GCA_963663385.2). GTDB lineage: Bacteria > Spirochaetota > Spirochaetia > DSM-2461 > DSM-2461 > Oceanispirochaeta. Next base: position 633,477 of record CAXXXD010000002.1, read on the forward strand.
ATACAGGGCGGCCCTGTTTCTGCTTTCAGCTTTCGGTATCCTCCTTTTTTCTCTCTTTGCCGTACTGCCCCGGATCCCCCGGGAGATTATTTCCGTTCCGACTTCCGACCGGGTCGTCCTGTTTTTCCGAAACTCCGATATTTCCGATCCGGAAGTGTATCTGAAAGAGATCATTCCGGAAATGAATGCCAGAATCGATGCTGTTCTGGGAGATCTTCTTCTGGAGCGGTTTACCAATCTTTCGGGCCGGTTTAACCAGACCTTCCTCGATCTGCGCAGCTCCGATGATACGGAGGAAGCCATTTCCCGTTTACAGAACGCCTTTGTTTCGGAAGGAGACTGGTACTACAATGTGATGGCATGGGATCCCGCTGCGCTGCCCCTCCCCCGGAGTTTTGATTTCCAGCTCAGCCTGTTCGGTCCGGATGCCGCGGAAAAGGTGAAGCTCCTGGCCTCTATTCAAACTCTTCTGAATGAGGAGGGGATATTCCGCCGGACATTTACCGAACCCTCCTCATCCATTATTCAGCAGCTGAACCTGACTGCCCGGGAGGAGACCATAAACAGTTTCGCCTCTCTTTCCGAATCAGGCCTGACATCCCTGATCAGGCGTATTTTAAGCGGGACAAGCTCAATCACCCTTACGGACGGAACCGAAGATGTGGAAGTTTCTGCGGATTACCCTTCCGAACTGATAGACAGCCGGGAGGAACTGGAGGATTTTCTGATTCCCTGGCAGCAGCACTTTATCCCGCTGAAACACTTTTTCAACTTCAGTTCAAACAGTGGGGTGTCTCAGGTATACAGTGAAAACGGAGAGCCCGCCTTCCGGATTTACGGAATGGCCGGGTTTCAGATCAGCGACAGCAAACGCCTTGAGATGCAGCGGGAGGCGGAGCAGTTCCTTTCGGAAAATCTGGTTCTCCCGGAGGGGTACAGCTATACTTTCGATAACCCCAGGGTAGAGATGGACAGGGCCATTCAGTCCCTTTTTATAGCGCTGGGAATTTCAATCGTACTGATTTATCTTCTTCTGGCCTTTCAGTTTAACTCCCTCTGGATTCCTATGGTTATCCTTGTGACGATCCCTCTCGGGTTTGTGGGAGTTGTATTCAGTCTCTGGCTTTTTAATTCCACCCTGAACCTGAACTCCCTTCTGGGTACGATTCTTCTGGGAGGGGTCGTTGTGAATAATGCCATTATCATGATCGATTTCTACCTTAGATCCAGATTGGAATTCAGCGATTACAGGGAAGCCCTGGCCTATGCCGCCGGAATCCGTTTTCAACCGATAATCATTACTACCCTAACCACCATTTTCGGGATGCTGCCTCTCGCCATCGGTTTGGGAGAGGGGTCCAATATCCTGCAGCCTTTGGGTATAGCGGTTTCGGGAGGTCTGCTTGTTTCGACTCTTTTTGCCCTATATGCCGTGCCGTCCCTGCTGGTTTTAACTCACAGCAACCGGAAAACCCACCATCATAAAAAACTGGAAGGCAGACAATGAAAAGCAAAATCCTTCTGATATTCTCTCTCATTTTTATTACACCGGATCTGTTTTACCCTGCTGACACTTCCGGGGATGATAAGGCGGTGCTTCTGTCTCTGGATCAGGCCTGGGATCTGATGCTGGAAAGTAACGGGACCCTTCATAAGCTCCATACGGAATGGGGCGCGGCCAGAAGAAAGGCCGGCGCGTATGATCAGTGGATCCCCTCTCTCAGTGCCGGGGCTTCTCTGAATCGCGCCTCCCCCCTGATCAGCCGCTATACCATGCCTTCCGAATCCGAACAGGTGGAAAGTGATTTCTGGTCTCTCCGGGCTACATTGAATATGCAGTTGAAAATTGCTCCGGGACTCTCAATAGAAGAGGAATTGAGACAGCTGAGAGCCGATCTGCTGGATCTGGAAATTGCAAAGACCGTCAGGTCCTTCCGATATGACCTGACCATCCTCTATTATGAGATCCTGGCGGGAGAGAACCGGATTGCTCTTCAGCAGGAGAGTCTGAATCTGGCAAAAAGCCGTCTCCGCCAGACGGAACTGCAGTTTGAACAGGGGGTGAAATCGGATCTGGAACTGCTGTCCGCCAGGATCGCCGTGGCAAGGGATATCCCCGCTCTGCAAAAGGAAGAGGCCAATCAGGAAAAAAGGTATATCACTCTGCGCAATTACCTTGGGCTGGAAGACTCGGCGGTTGTCAAACTTACTCCGGTTTCTTTGAAGGAGGGGGGGATTCCCGAATCCGAAGCAGTTTTGAGTTCCATTCCCGTCAATCCGGATATGCTTATACTGGAAAACAGGATCCGGCAGGCCGAGCTGCAGTACCGGCAGTCTGTAAAAGAGGGGCGGGGGCCGTCCCTCGGGATGAGCATGGGCTGGTCTTCCAGTCTGGATCCGGCTTTCGAAAAGGAATCCTGGACCAGTGAGGAGTGGCGAGATAATCTGAGCCTGGGGCTGTCCCTTACCCTTCCTCTGGACAGTTATATCAGAGGCTCTTCGGACCAGTTGAGTCTGAAGGAGCTGGAAGAAGATATTGAAGCGGCCCGGATAACCCTGGACGATGCCGGACGGGCTTTAAGGGATGAGGTCCGCACCCTCTACCTGGATATTGAGCTGAGCCGTTCCAATATCGAAATGAATGAGCTGAATGTCTCTCTGCTGACGCAGAATGCAAATAAAATGGAACAGAATTACAACAACGGGAGAGTCCCTCTCCGGGACCTGGATGAAAGCCGTCAGGAACTGAAGGAGGCCCTTCTGGCTCTGGAGGATGAGAAACTGAAGTTGACGACCCTTACGGTGGAACTGCTTACTCTGCTTGGGCTGGAGTGGTGAAAGAATCACCGGAATCAGTGTTTTGTTTTGTTTGTAGTGCTATGAGGACTGGTGTTATGGGGACGGAGGTTTTATTTCTTTTTTATAGAAAAATTGAATTTCTTAGTGAAATCCTCCTGTTAAGTTAACATGCGTAAACCAAGAGTTCTTATAACGGGGGCCCTATATCATGTAGTGGCAAAAACTAATCGAGGGGAGTTTATTCTGAATTCCGATGAAGTGAAAGACCTTTTTATGTCTGTTCTGGAATTGGCTCACGAAAAGTATGATTTTAAGATAAAGCATTTCTGTATAATGAGTAATCATGTTCATCTTCTGATAAAGCCTGGTTTGGATACCAGCCTGTCAGATTTGATGAGGTATGTTTTGAGTGTCTTTGCCGGTAGATTTAATAGAATGTTTGGATTGAAGGGACATGTCTGGTATGATAGGTTTAAAAGCATAATCATCCAAAGTTTTAATCAGCTTATAAATACATTCAACTATATTTCCAACAATCCGGTTAAAGCTGGTCTCTGTCTGGATGCCCGAAAATACTTCTATTGTGGATTATATGAACTGAAAAGGAAGCGATTTCGGGTAATGGAACCACCGGATGAGTGGATGAAACTTGTTCTGTAAAATCCTTCTGCTTTTTTTCTCATACATTTTCTGATTAAATAATCTCATTATAAGTATTTGCCAGAGTACTCTTTTCTTGTTGCTATGAAATACACAAAAACTCTGAGAACTTATTTGATTTATACCATACCAAGTCATAAATCCACAGTCCTTTTAGTGGATATTAGCCTTTTTGTGTTCATTATTGTTTTACAGTTTTTATATGATGATCTCTTTTAGTGTTTATGAACTGATAGGCAAAAAACAACAGATAAAACCATGAATTTCATCAAATATTAACCTCCGTCCCTATTGGAGTAACCTCCGTCCCTATTGGAGTGCTATGCGGCAGAGATGAGCTGCATCTGCACGGTCTGTTCTGTCCAACCCTGTAATGACAATCCATTTTTCCGGATAAATCAAAAACGCTAACATAAAAATCAATATCTGAAATATCCTCCAGATCAGGGTGCGGGTACAATTAATCATCACATTTTCAAAGGATGATACGATGAAAGAAATGACCAGCCTGGAGCGATGCCTGGCCGTATTGAATAATGAGAAGCCAGACAGGGTGCCTGTTGTACCCCAAACCTTTATGTTTGCGGCAGAAACAGCCGGATTCCGGATCGGAGATATCAACCGGGACGGGAAAAAGATGGCGGAAAGCCACAGGATCAGTCAGGATAAATACGGTTATGACGGCTGCTGTATCGATATCGACGACGCGTCCCTGGCGGAAGCCTGCGGAGCCGTCACTCTTTTTACCAACCCGGACGAGCCGGCCATTACGGATGAACACAATCCCCTTGTTACCGACCTTAGACAGGTGCCCGATCTGAAACTGCCCGATCCCTGGAAGGACGGGCGTTTGCCGGCCTGGCTGGAAGCGACCGGTTCGCTTGTTGAGTCCATAGGGGATCATGTCTTTATCATGGGCCGGGCCGATCAGGGGCCCTTTGATCTGCTCTGTCTGCTCAGGGGAACGGAAAACCTGATGATGGAACTGGTTACGGAAGAGCCGGAGGTTCTCTGGGCCGCTCTGGACTGGTGCCGGGAAGCCTGCCTTCTTTTTGCCAAAGCCCAGAAGGATGCCGGAGCTCATGCCACATCCATCGGAGATGCCTACGCCGGGCCTAATCTTATCAGCCCCGATATGTACAGACAGTTCGCCCTGGAGCATGAAACGACCCTGGCCCGGCAGGTTCAGGAATACGGAATCCCCTGGAGTCTTCATATCTGCGGCGACACTTCCAATATTATTGACGATATGGCCTCCACCGGTGCCGCTATTCTGGAGGTGGACTGGCAGGTGGATCTGAGAAAGGCAAAGGATATTGTGGGGAACCGCTGTGTTCTGATGGGCAATGTGGATCCCAGCTACCCACTGGTCCACGGGACTCCCGCCGATGTGGATGCGAAAGCAAGAGAGGCGATCGAAATTATGGGTGAAAACAGGTTTTTTCTCTCCAGCGGCTGTGCCATGGGACGGAAGACTCCTCCGGAAAACATGAAAGCCCTGGTGAATGCTGCTGTAAAGTACGGTCAGTTTGAATAGTACTGCCCGGGAGACAATCCTTCCCTCTTTCTGAACCAGGTGCTGAAGTGGGAGCTGGATTTAAACCCGCAGGAAAAAGCCGTATCCTGTATGGATGATCCTCTGGCCAGGTGCTCCCTGGCTTCATTCATACGGCATTTTTCATGATACAGGCGCGGTGATAGACCGAATTTTTTCTTAAATGCCCGGGAGAAGTGTTCACTGGAATAACCGATTCTCCCGGCCAGCTTTCCAAAATCGATCTTCTCTCTGCAGTGACTGTTCAGATACCGGCAGGCATAATCCAGAGGACTGTCTGTCCCGGCCGGCCGGGGGAGGGACAGTCTGACAATACCGGTAAAAATCTCCATCAGTTTCTGATAGATCAGCATTTCGCTGAAATCATCCCTGTGATGCAGTTCATGCTCAATACTCTGAAAAAGCCTGTTGAAATGAGGGACTTTTCTGAATACACAGTGTTTCTGAATCCGGATTTTACGGCTGATGGAAGAGATCTCCTCATTCATCTGGTGGAGTAATTCAACTCTTCCGCGCGGCAGATCCTTCTCTCTGTTCAGAAGGCGGCAGGGGGGCGTCATATGATTCTCTGCAAGGATAACATCCTCTCCCGTCTGAAATCCAAGCCAGTAGAAATCTATATTTTCCTGATTATACTGAAATTTATGGACTTCTCCCGGAGGGATGACCCATAAATCATCCTGTTTCAACGAGAGGTATTCCGAGTTTCCGAACATTTGTGTTTCCGCTTCACCCCTTGTCACATAGATAAGTTCATAACCATAGTGTCTGTGAGGCCCGAAGTGGTTCTTTTCTACCTGATTCGAATACCCGAAATGAGTCAGGCGCGGAAGGGCTTTAAGGGGGAATTCCATCTGTTCCCGAGGCATCTTTTTACCTCCTGTGGCTTTCAGTTCAGGGGCAGCCGGAAGAAATCCCCTGTATTAAGCGGGAATTCCCATGTGCCTGATAGCCTCCGGTCCCTCTCCGTTCAGAGCAGGTTATGAAATATGAACCCCGGAAAAAACCGGGGAGGAGCAGGACGGTCCGGCTGGTAGGAGCCTGCCGATCAGGACGCGGTTTCCGTTTTTTCGGCCAGACTGCTGATCGTGTTTTTTTCATGTACCACATTGAGGAGTACCGCTCCGAGAATCAGTCCGCCTCTTACAACATACTGCCAGTATTCATTAATATTCAGCAGGGTCATGCCGTTAACAAGAACTCCCAGAAAGATGATTCCGATGAATGTTCCCTTGATGGTACCGCTTCCACCGCTCATACTGGTTCCACCTATTACTACAGCGGATATAACATCCAGTTCCCATCCCTTGGCCGTCGTGGCTGTTCCCGACATAATCTGGGAGGCCACCATAACTCCGCTCAATGCCATGAGCATGGATGTCAGCCCCATAATCATTACCTTGATACGGGCTACCCGGATGCCGCTGAGACGGGCAGCTTCCATATTTCCTCCGATGGCATATACGGATCGTCCGAAAGTGGTGGAGGTCATGATGAAATTCACCACAAAGAATACAATCAGGAAAATTATGGCGGGGAAGGGAATACCCAGCACATACCCGCCTCCCAGAAAATTGTACCACATGGGAAAGGAGGTTATGGGAAATCCCCCTGTGATCAGATTGGCGAATCCCGATAGAGACGTCATCAGGGCCAGGGTTATAATAAAAGTCGGAACATCGTATCTGTTCCGGATTGCCGCAGAAAAGCTGCCCAGGGCGAAACCGGCCGTCAGAGCCAGGACGATTCCGCAGATTACCGCCAGAGCGGGAGATACTCCCCCGGCGGTCATAACCTTGACAACCCAGGCGCTTATACAGCCCGAAAAGGCCACAGCGGACCCGACGCTCAAGTCGATTTCTCCCGCCACCATAACCATTGTCATCCCGAAGGCGATAATCCCCTGCATGGAGGAGTTTCTAAGGATATTGAGAAAGTTATCAATGGTGAAGAATCCCTTTGCCGTCAGGGACAGGAAAATACAGAGCATTATCAGAATACTCAGAAGCATCTGTTTTTTTAAAGGGTTGTTCTCCCTGATCCATTTTATCATGGTTAAGCCTCCATACACATGGCATAAATTTTTTCTATTGTCATATCTTCGGGATACACTTCATCCACTATACGGCCCTGACGCATAATCAGAATCCTGTGGCAGATCTCCAGAAGCTCTTCCAGCTCCGATGAAACCACGAGGGAGGAGATGCCTTCCCGGCTGAGGTCCCACATAATCTGGAATATCTGCTGTTTTGCCTGTACATCGATTCCCCGGGACGGTTCATCGTAGATCATCAGGCGGGGATTTGTATTAAGCCAGTTCCCTACAACAATTTTCTGCTGATTCCCGCCGCTCAGGGAAGAAACGGGCAGATCCCCCCGGGGAACCTTGGCCTGCAGTTTTTCTATGGGACCTTTAATATAGGGTTCTTCCATTTTTTTATTGATATAACCGCCGCGGCCGCCCATTGTATCCAATGAGGCCAGGCAGAGGTTTTCGTTTGTTGTCAATACCTGAACCAGACCCTCTTCCTTGCGGTTTTCCGGGGTCAGTCCCATACCCAGTTTTTTCATTCTGGCAGGGGAGGGCTGATCTATCAGTGTATTGTTGAACAGGATGCTCCCGCTGCTATGGGAGTCTGCGCCGAAGATGGCACGGAGGAGTTCGGTTCTCCCCGATCCGAGCATCCCGGCAATTCCCAGGATCTCCCCTTTCATAACCTTGAAGCTGATATCTCTGAAATGCTGTCCCCTTGTCAGATCTCTGACTTCCAGGATCGGTTCATCCTGAATCTTCAGGTCCGCAGGGCGTGTCTTCTGCTCCACTTTGCCAAACATCATATGGACTATTTCTTCAGATGTCACATCGGACATATTTTTTCTGCCGATATAAATGCCATCCCGTATAACGGTTACGGTGTCGGCTATTTCATTCAGTTCCTGGAGCCGGTGGGATATGTAGAGAATCCCGACTCCCTTTTCTTTTAAGGTTCGTATAACTTTAAAAAGGCTGTTTACCTCATGCTGAGCCAGGGCTGATGTAGGTTCGTCCAGCATCAGAACTGTCGGGTTGAAACTCATGGCTTTGGCAATTTCCACAACCTGCTGCTGTCCTACGCTCAGGTATTTCACCGGGCTGGTGACAGGGATATTCACTCCCATTTCATCCAGTACATGCTGGGCTCTCGCATAGGAGGACTTCCAGTCAATTTGCGAAATCAGGCCGCTCTTTTTATAACTCAATCGTCCAAGGAGGATATTCTCCGCCACTGTCAGATCGGGTATAAGGCTCAGTTCCTGATAAACCGTGGCGATCCCCTGACGAAAGGCGTCCAGAGGAGTCTCCATTTTTACTTCTGTATCATTTACCCGGAGGGTTCCACTGGTCGGATGTATGGCGCCGGAAATAATCTTTATTAGCGTACTTTTCCCGGAGCCGTTTTTACCGATAATGGCATGAACTTTTCCGCCCTCATATGTAACGGAAAAGTTATCCAGTGCAACCGTACCGGGGTAAACCTTTCGCAGTCCTACTGTTTCCAGTTTATTCTGTTTCATAGATTTCCCCGTATCGGATCTTTTATTCTGTCAGTTCTTTCTGCATTTTCAAAAACTCTTCAATTCCCTCCGGGTTGCTGCGGGACAGCAGCAGGCCTGGTACGATTACCGTGGGTTCAACGGGCTCGTTCCTGATGGCTTTTACAGCAAACTCTATGGCCTGGTAACCAATCTGATAAGGCTGCTGTCCTGTTGTCGCCTGAAGAATATTATCACTGTCTTTCAGGAAGGTAGCCAGCTGTTCACTGGCATCGATACCGAATACGGCCATATCTTTACCGGAGTTTTTCACGGCCATTACAGCGCCGACAGTTCCACCGTCGTTGGCGGCATAGATAATATCCAGATCGGGATTGGCAGTCATAATATCCCCGGCCTTTGCCAGAGCCATTTCGGCCAGCCAGGCATCCTGCTGGGCAACCACTTCCACACCGGGCATATCGGTTATTTCATTTAAGAATCCATTTACTCTCATATCGGATATTTCCGGAAGCTGTGATTTGAAGGCAAGTGTTGCCACTTTTGCTTTTCCACCCAGCTGTGACTCAATATATTCTCTGGCCTGCTTACCGGAAGACGCACCCAGTTCGCTCTGGGAGCTGTTGATATAGGAGGCAGGAAAGTCTGCTCCCAGGGGAGAGTTGTAGGTTATAACACTGATTCCCTTGTCATTGGCTCTTTTAAGAGCGGCTACAGAAGCTGTTTCACTGAGAGGAGAAATAACAATGGCATCAACACCCCTTGTTATATAGGTGTTAACCAGCTCCATTTCCTTCTCGGGCTTGTTATTGCTGTTGGCCAGAAAAAGTTCAACACCCAGGTCATCTGCCGCATCCTGCATCCCTTTCTGGATTACATTGAAGAACTGGTCGTCCTGAAATACGATACCCGCAATAGTCAGTTTCTCACTGTCTTCGTTCTGACCTCCCGCCCAAACGGCAGTAGTCAGCAATAATATGGCGAGAGCCATCAGTAAAAGTTTTTTCATTATAAAACTCCTTTGATTTTTTTCCCCTTGGGGCTGACTATCGTAAAAACAAGAAATGGGCCATTTTTTCAAAAAAAACATAATAAAATACAAAAAATTTCCTATTTGTTTTCATTATATATAAATAATTTCTTTTCGTACAAACGGGCCAGGGCGCAGGCCTATAAGCCGGATAGGGTCTTCAAGGTTGCACCGGGTCATTCATGTCCCGGAAAGCGGGTCATTTATGTCCCACTGCTCTCTGATATCCCGTAGGACTGCAGTTTTCTGCCAATGGTTTTTCTTGTTATACCAAGCTCTTCAGCTGTCCTTGTTCTGTTAAAATTGTTTTTTGTCAGCGCTTCTGTCAGAATCTGTTTCTCGTATTGTTCAATTACAGGATTCAGTCTTTCCGACAGGGTTCCTGTTTTCTTAACAGGGCCCCTGTCGTCCCGGGGCAGATCGGTTTTCACGATACTGTCATGATTTCCCAGAAGCCGTTTAATCTGATCACTATGGATTTCTTCCTTTTCTGTCAGAATAACTATCCGGTTTATCAGATTTTTCAGTTCCCTGATATTCCCCGGCCAATGATACTCTCTGAGTATCTGAATTTCCTGTTCTCCCAGAGGGAGAATATTCTTTCTATACTGGCGGGCGTACATTTCGATAAAGCTGTTGGCCAGTATTCCGATATCCTCTTTTCTCTCCCGTAAAGGGGGCAGGTTGAAGTGAATGACATTCAGCCGGAAAAAAAGGTCCTCCCTGAAGAGATCTTTCCTGATCAGTGCAGGGATATTATGATTGGTAGCGGCAATAATGTGGGTATCAACTTCTATTCTGTTGTTTCCCCCGAGAGGTTCAAAAGACCGTTCCTCCAGAACCCTGAGGAACTTGGCCTGGATATCCATACTCATATCTCCCACCTCATCCAGAAACAGGGTCCCCTTATGGGCCAGTTCAAACTTGCCGGACTTATTTTCCACGGCTCCGGTAAAGGCCCCTTTCCGGTGGCCGAACAACTCGCTGAGCAGAAGGTTATCAGACAGGGCGGCGCTGTTCAGGCCCACAAAATTACTCCGGCTGCGGTTTCCCGTATTGTGAATATAGCGGGCGAGCACCTCTTTTCCCGTACCGCTCTCACCTGTAATCAGTATATTGGGAGCCAGATCCTTCACCTGATCGGCCGTTCGGATTATCTCTTTCATTACAGGGCTTTCTGAAATAAACAGGGGCTGCTTACTGCCTTTATTGAGCTCTTCCTTAAGCTGCCTGTTTTCCCGGCGAAGCTGATGAAGTTCCCTGTTCTTTAAAATGGAATCCAGAACCTTTTCTTTTTCCAGCGGTTTCTGCAGGTAGTCATTCGCCCCCTTCCTGAGGGCTTCGATCGCCGTATCCAGCTGGGCAAATCCTGTAATAATCAGTATTACCATGTCCGGATTCTGCTCTTTCAGGGCGTGCATTAAATCCAGTCCGCTCTCTTCATCCTTCAGGCGGATATCCAGTATGGCTATATCAAAGGTATGATCCCGCATCAGGTTTCCGGCTTCAGTCAGGTTCCCGGCTTCAAAAACGGAAAAACCTTTCCGGGACAGGAATACTCTCAGACCGAACCTTAATCCTTCTTCATCATCAACTATCAGAATATGTCCTTTCTGTTCCATATATCTCCTTGTCGGGCGTGAATTCCCTAGTCCCTCGGCAGTATCACTGTAAACACGCTGCCTTTTCCGGGATCCGACTGTACCTTGATGGATCCGTGGTACCGGTTTACCAGACCATATACAATGGATAATCCCAGTCCGGTCCCCTTTCCCACTGGTTTTGTCGTATAAAAAGGATCAAATATCCTCATCTGGTCCATTTGCGAAATACCGGATCCCGTATCGCTGACAGATAAAACAAGGCTTTTTTTTCCCGCCCTGTTTTCTTCCGATAATTCCAGATGAGCTTTCCCTCCCGACTCCATTGCCTGTACCGCATTATTCAGGAGGTTGATTATTACCTGGAGGAGCTCGTCGGGAGGCATGAGGCATTGAAGATCCGTAAATCCCTCTGTTCTGGTATAACTTATACGGGAATACTCTTTCAAGAGGTATTTCATATAATGGTCAAGTTCGGGCAGCCAATTCGTATCATTTGTATTATCCCCGTTCCGTTCTTTACTCCCTGTAAACCGGAACAGATTCTGGATAATGGTGGCGATTCTTCTGGTTTCGTTTTTTATCCATTTCAGGGACTCTTCGCCTTCCCTGCTTTTTATCTCTCCCTCGAGATTTTCAACATTCAGCATGATGGCCCCGAGGGGATTATTAATCTCATGGGCCACTCCGGCGGTTAATATGGATATGGAATTGAGCTTTTCAGCCTGAATCATACGGGATTCCATCTCCTCTTTGGATGTAATATCCTCCAGCATGAGAATACAGGAGGATTCGGTTCTGTCCTCTTCTTTGTGAAGCAAATAAAGCCTTACGTCGTAGACTCTTCCATTGTTTGATTGGCAGATCCTGCTATAGTTGTCCAGCTCGCCGTTCCGTATTCGTTCGAGTTTCTCCTGAAGGGAGGAGTTCCAGAAAGGGAGATTTTCTGTTACCAGGGGTTTTCCGATGTCTTTTCTGATGAAAAAACGGGAGAAGGCGCTGTTTATTTTGGTAAGACTGTTCTGTCCGTCAATGACAGCAATCCCCTCCTGGATGGAATCCATAATCTGTTCGTTGTAATCCTTTAAAAAGGTTATTTCCTGTATGTATTTCTGCTGTTTTACCGCATCTTCCTTTAAGCTCCCGGCCATCATATTGAATCCGTTATAGAGCTGGGTGATTTCCGTTGAGCGTCCTTTGGCATCGACCCTGGGGTAGCTGCCGTTTGTAAGGATACCCATTGCCGTACACAACTCCTGAATCGGCCTGGTTATGGATTTGGAAAGTCCGAAACTGATGATCACTGCCAGAAACACGCATAGTATGCTTATAAGGAAAAACTGCTGTTTGATGGCAGCCATTCGCTGTTTCAGGGGAAGGTTGGGAGAAAATATTACGGCGTTTACGGATTTGCCTCTGTCTTCCTGGTGTTCCAGCGGGGTAATCAGTATGTTATAGCTTTTATTGTAAAAAATCTGATCGAACCGAAGCCGTTCTCCATTCTGCTGCGGCGGTTCCTTCATCATTTCCCGTATTTTTGAGATGTAATATTCCGGATCCATTGTACCGGATACCGCTTCCCCTTCATTCATCAGTATTATTCCGGAAACCGTATCATAAGCCAGTTCCTTGCAGAAATCGTTATTCAGTTCCTTATACAAATGAAAGAGAAGGGGATCCCTGTTTTCCGGTTCTGTCCGTATTGTTCCTGTCATATACAGGGAACCGTCTTTTTCCAGAATAACAACACTGGGATGCCACTTCCCCATGGTTTCGGGAAGCCTGGAAAGCGGGAGTCCTCCATAGGGATTCTGAAGGTTAAGCCCCTCCGTCCTGTTTCCCTGCGTCATGGTCAGATAATCCAGATTGTCAGTATGAATCTCTTTTATTATCTCCGGCAGTAATTTTTCAAAATCATCAATTGAGGCGTCCTCTAAAAGCGCGGTATTATCAATATGGACAATGTCCTGCCATACAAGAAAATGGAACTGACTGAAATGGTTGTGGACGACTGTTTTTTCATGAGTCAGGGTTTCTCTGCCATCCTTGTGGCTTATTCTGGTCAATGACAGGGAGAGGAAGTTAAAGGCCAGTAAAGCCTGAATAAAAACCAGCCCGGTCATAAATAGAAATGTTCTCGTCAGTATTTTCATAGAAAGCCATTATGACATGAATCTTACTCCTGCGGAGAAATAGTACTGATTTATACCCATAATTCGGTCTCCTTCTTTCTCTACTTGTCTTTCTACACCATATTATTTTAATATAAAGTCATGAATCAGGATCAGGTCTCTCCGCTTATCTATTTTATGATAGGCTGTTTTTCTTTGAATTCCCTTTATCACTACAGTCTGTTTCTGTTCTATAAGAAAAACTTCCCGGCCCTCTATTTCGCCTTTATCAATACGGTAGCACTGGCCTTCAATCTGCTTCACCTTTTTCAGTCTGTCTACGATCAGAAAATCGGTTCGCTTATTTTTATTCTGAATCCCCTGTTTTTTCTTCTCTTTCTCAATTCTTTGTTTCAGGATGAATTCAATATAACCATTAACAGGATCTATAAAGCTGTTTCGGTTCTGCTGTTTGTTACAATTCTGGTTTTTCCCAACAGTTTATACCTGAGTGTATTCATATATTTCAATAAGGTTGTAATGGCGCTGATGCTTTTTGATATAGTCTATATTCTTCAGGCTCTGGTCAGGGCTGTCCTCAAAAGAAGGGAGGACGCTCCGGCCATTATGACCGGGATGGCCGTTATGGCTCTGCTGAGTATATCCCGCTATCTTTTCAGGGACAGTTTTGTCCGCATCCCCAATCCTGTAGGGGCTCTGTTTCTGATGTTTTTTTATTCACTCACCCTGGCGAAACGCTTTTCTGACTCCTATTACAGAAGAGAGGAACTGATTCAGCAGAAAACTGCCGCATTAAACAGTATGAATGCCCGGCTCAATGAACTGGCTATACGGGATCCTTTAACCAATCTCTATAACCGCCGCTACTTTTTCGAATATGCGGATCATATCTTTGATCAGTTTAAAAGATCGGGAACGGAATTTTCACTTGTAATTTTTGATATTGACAATTTTAAAAGGATTAATGACAGTTACGGACACCTGACCGGGGACCATATCCTGAAAAATCTGGCGAAACTGATGGATGAAACATTGCGCAGGGCCGATATTTCCGCCCGCTTCGGAGGGGAGGAGTTTGTCCTCCTTTTTTGTGACACCGGTCTGTCGGATGCAGTAAAGGTGTCTGAGAAAATCCGGAAGAGAATTGCCGGTATGGAATTCTCTGCTGAAGATGAGCGGACCTTCGCTATAACAGCCAGTTTCGGGATTGCCTCCTCTCAACCCGAAAAAAAGGATTTTCTCAGTATTGTCCATGATGCCGATACCGCTCTCTATCATTCCAAGGCGAACGGAAGGAACTGCACCTCTTTTACAGACCGGGACGGGCAGCTGAACAGGATAGAATACTGAATTCAAAATCAAAAAGAACAATAATCCTCCTCCTGTTTGTTTAATAACAAAGTACCGGGATATAAAAGAACCCGGAATAACAGGCAGGATAAAATGAAAAAAAATAAAACGATTTGTATCATTCTTATGGTAATGGCCGGGGTTACTGTTCAGGTAAGCGCTGTAGAGGCGGAAAAAAGCCGGGCCGGACAGATTACGTTCTTCTATCCCATGGGGAGCAGCGGGGCTCAATCCATGGAATACTCAAACTGTTTCTCCCTGAATATGGTATACGGTATGAACGGCGGTGTGGATGCCTTTGAGCTGGGCGGCGTGGGAAACTTCAACACCCATAATGTCAGCGGGACTCAGATTGCCGGTGTATCCAATATAAACATGGAGGAGACAAAGGGATTCCAGATTGCGGGAGTGACCAATACAAACTTCGGGGATTCCACAGGGCTGATCTGGTCGGGGACTCTAAACAGCGTCTTTGGAAATACCAGAGGTGTCATGATTTCCAATATTAATGTGACAACCGGCGAGATGAAGGGGCTGCAAGTCGGTACCCTGAACTATGCGGCCCGGTCGAAGGGCGTACAGCTGGGCGTTATTAATGTGGCGGCGGAAGGGGCCGACTCCCTTCCCATCGGTATCATCAGTGTCGTCAAGGACGGGTATTTCGCCATGGAAACGTCAATTGGTGATACCCTCTACGGAAACCTCAGCTACAAGATGGGGGTGGAGCTTTTTTATACCATCTTCAGTATCGGTGGATCCGTACTGGACGGAGAGTCTCTGCTGGAAGGGGATTTTCCTGAGGATCAGGATTATATCTTCTCCCACGGTCTTGGATGGGGATCACTGATTTCTCTGGGCGGCCGGAATGCCCTGGCCATTGAAGCTTCAAGCCATCACATTGTTCATGAATGGAGCTGGGATGATGATATTAATCTCCTGAACAAGGTCAATATGAACTGCCATATTGGTCTGGGAGAGCATATATCCTTTTTTGCAGGTCCCTCTTTCAATGTGTACGTAACGGATGAGAAGATTGACGGAGAATACGGCACCCTTCCTGTTCCCTATACCTGTTTTGAAAAAGTATATGATGATATTCAGGTATCCATGTGGGTCGGAGGGAATGCCGGAATCACCTACAGGTTTTAATAGCTTCAATCCGGGTTCTATCTGTGTTAAATATAGAACCCGGATACTTTTCTTTTAAACGCAGATCTTTGCGGACTGGGCATCCAGCATACCGGCAAACACACCATTCCTGCTGCGAAGATCATCCGCCGTTCCCTCTTCGGCCACCATACCATCTTTCAGGACGACAATATGATCGGCATGACTGATTGTCCGCATCCGGTGGGCAATAATCAGAAGGGTTTTGTTTTTTACAAGGGCGGATATCCCTTCCTGAATCTTGGTTTCATTCTCCACATCAATACTGGCGGTGGCTTCATCCAGCAGAACAATAGGGGCGTCTTTTAAGAGAGCCCGGGCAATCGATACCCGCTGCCTCTCTCCTCCGGAGAGGGTTTCGCCATTTTCTCCGATAATTGTATTGTATCCTTCGGGCATCCTTTCGATAAAATCATGACAGCGGGCTGCCCTGGCGGCTTCTATTACCTCTTCTTGGGTAGCGTCTTTTTTCCCGATGCGGATGTTATCGGCAATACTCGCATTAAATAGAACAACATCCTGAAATACTACCGAGTAGTACTGCAGCAGGGCCTCGGGGTCGATTCTGGAAATATCCTCTCCGCCAAGGAGAATCCTGCCCCTGTCTATATCCCAGAAACGGGCGGCCAGTTTGGCCGATGTGCTTTTGCCTCCGCCGGAAGGACCGACAAGAGCTGTCACTTCTCCCTGTCGTGCTGTAAATGATACATCTTTTAGAACCTGTTTCCCCGATTCATAGGAAAAATCGACATTTTGAAATTCTATATTGAAATCCCTGGGGATAAATCCGGTAAATCCCTGCTGAACGGGAAGTGCTTCCATTTCCTTCATTCGGTTAATGCGGACATCCAGAAAAACAAGAACCGCCATATTGCTGAATACCTCCATTACCGGATTGTAGATGCTGGAGGAGATCATTAGAAAAATCAGATAGGTAAAGAGATCGATCATCCCCTGTTCCAATAAGAGAACTCCGGCTACAGCTACGGATGCCAGGCCGAGTTTCAGAATTATATAGGATAGGTTAATCAGAACGCCGACCAGAAGTTCTCCCTTAATCTGATCCTGTTCATACCCTTTTAGATTTTCGTCCAGCCTGCGTACGTAGGCTTCCTCCTGATTGTAGGCTTTTATCTCCTGAATGGTTTCAAGCCCCTCCTGGATCTGTTCGGTCACCCCTCTTTTTATTTGATAGTGTCCGCTGTGAGCCCTCCCCATAGCCCTCCGGGAGAGTAGAATAACCGCCGCCGCCAAAGGGACCACCCAGAACAGGGCAATCGACATCTGCCAGTTAAAGAAGAATAGTCCCAGGGCTATGACACCCAGACTGAGAAGGGACGCATAGAGCTGTGGAACAGAATGGGAGAATATTTGTTCCAGAGCGGTACAGTCATCCATGATGGTAGAGGTTAAATCGGACAGATTCTTCTCTCCGAAAAAAGCCAGTGGCAGTTTCCGGAGTTTTTCAGCAAGTTCGACGCGGCGCCGGGCGCTTTCGTTATAGGTCACCGTATAGGTGCTGCGATACTGGAATCTGGCGATAACGTACATAAGAACCATCAGGGCAACACCTGTTAGCAGGTAGAAAGAGAATCCCCGGTCCGAAAAGGCGGTCCCATTCAGAACGGGCTGCAGATAATCCTGAAGGAAATAATAGACGAGTATAGGGGGAAACATAAGAGAAATAAAATGAAGAAAGGTAAAGAACACTCCTTTGGAAAAATCCTTTGCCCCTTTCTCTGACATGGCGAAACGGTCCTGAAAAAACTTAAGCATAACTCACCTCCGATTCAATGGTCCATTCAACAGCCTGCTGATACTCATTCCACATGCGATTGTACATACCGTCCATAGCCATCAGTTCTCCGTGGGAACCGGCTTCAGCAATCTTTCCTTCATTAATCACAAGGATTTTATCCACATCCTGAACAGTGGTCAGGCGGTGCACAATCATAAGAACCGTCTTTCCTTTTGTCAGCTCGCGCAGAGCCTTCTGGATTAGATGTTCGTTTTCCGGATCAGCGAAAGCGGTGGCTTCATCGAGAACGACAATGGGCGCATTCTTGAGAAAAGCCCTTGCCAGGGCAATCCGCTGCTGTTCTCCTCCGGAAAGGTAGGTCCCGTCCGCACCTATCTTTGTATTAAGCCCATCGGGCAGCCTGTCGATGATCTCGCGGCACTGGGCGAGCTCAAGGGCCCGCTCAACCTCATCTATAGACGCTTCGGCATTTCCATATCTTATATTTTCAAGAAGGCTTGTTTTAAAAAGCCTTGTATTCTGAAACACAAAGGAAACATTATTCATTAGATCGTCTTTTGAAATATCTCTTACATCGGTTTCGCCTATGGTGACGCTGCCGCTCTGGACATCCCAGAACCGGGGGATCAGCCTGGCTATGGTCGTCTTACCGCCCCCCGAGGCTCCTACAAGGGCAAAGGTCCGTCCCTGGGGAATTGTAAAGCTGACTCCATCAACCGCATTCTGTTCGGTTCCCGGATACTTGAAAAGGACGTTATTGAAAGAAACATCATAGTTTTTTATGGCAGCAGAATGCTCCGGATAGGAAAAAGCCGTAACATCCGTCAGGTTCTCAATCCGTGTTATGGCTTCACCGGCAAGAAAGAGATTCTGACTGATATGCATGCTCTTCATGATATTGACCGATAGTATAGGAGTCAGAAGAACATAGAGAAACATATCCACGATAACCTGGGAAGAACCGCCGGTTCTCCGGATCAGCAGAATCGCCATGGGAATGAGAAAGAAGGCGAAACAATGGACGATCACCCCGTAGAAAGAGTAGGGCTTCTCCCAGCTGTCTGTATACTTTTTTACCAGATCATTGTACTTCCGGATACTGTCGTGAAAGCGTTTAAAAGAGAAGATCGTCTGCTGAAAGACCTTCACTACCGGAATACCACGGACGTATTCGACAGCCTCCATACTCATATTCTCTTGTGCATCCATATAGAGCTTCTGGAATTTCATGGAGCCTGTTGTCATCATGGTTCCCATGGTTCCGAAAGCCAGAACAAGAGGTATCAGACAGGCCAGCCCCAGTCGCCAGTCAAAAATAAAGATCATGGCAACGGTCGTCAGAGGCATGACGATGGTTCCGGCTAAATCGGGTAGCTGATGAGCCAGGAAGGTATGGGTTGTTGAGCTGTCATCATCAATGATCTTTCTGATGCGCCCGCTGGTATTGTTATCGAAGAAACCGAGAGGCAGATGAACAATCTTCTTCATGGCCTCCCGGCGGATATTCCCTTCTACCCTGAAGGCCGCCAGGTGGGAACTCATCAAAGCTATAAAGTAGAGGACAACGCTTAAAACAGCCGTTCCACCGGCCCACCAGGCATAACTTGCAACGGCGGTTCCCGCGATGCGGCCGGAATTCGTCAGAAGTGCACGTACGATAAGCCAGATAAATATGTAAGGCATCATCCCCGCCGCCGCCGACAGGGCTGAAGTAATCAGAGACAGGGGCAGCAGGGCCCTTCGGCCTCCCATATACTTCTCCAGCCTTTTCAATACAGAATCTTTTTTCATTAACTTTTCTCCTCAAAGTTTTTATTTTTATGCCGAGACCTGTTCTGTCTGCATTCTGTTTACTTCTCCCCGCCGGAGTTTTCTGAACTCCGCTGTAACCATGGTGAAAACCCATAAAACGATTATCAGGTCGATACAGAAGGAGCCCTTGTATACCCAGTCAACACCGAAAAAACGCGGCAGGGTCAGCATGACCGGTACATAGAAGACCAGTTGTCTGGCAATGCCCATAATCGAAGCGGGTTTACCGTTGTTTATGGCAGGGAAGAAGGTCATGGCCATAAAAATGATGGGAAGAACCGGAAGCAGGGCCATGAATATACGGAAATTGGACAGATCGGATGACAGAAATTCTTTGGCCGGCAGCATTATATGCAGTACCAGTTGGGGATCTATCATCATAACAGCCCAGAATGGAGACATCAGAATGGTCGCCGCCACACCGAAAATCCTGAAGCTGCTGATAACACGGTCGTATTTTTCGGCGCCGAAATTAATTCCAACCGCCGGCTGCAGCGCCCGCATAAGGCCGAATATCGGGGTCAGCATAAACATAAACAGGCGGTAAGCTATCCCGTAAAAGGCAATATCTGCGGTCGTTCCGTAGCGGCTCAATGCATTGAGCACAACGACTCCCTGTATCAGGGTCATAAAGGTCATAATCAGGGAGGGAATACCGTTGGACATGATCACTTTCATAATTTCCCTGTCCCTTGAGATTGTAAAAGGTCTGGCGTCAAATGAAATCCGTTTGCCCGAGGCATAGACGTAAAAGACGATTGTGTAGACCAGCATCCCCATATTGGTTCCCCAGGCGGCGCCCTTCACGCCAAAGCCCAGAATAACTATCAGGATGTAATTGGCTATTATGTTCACCACAAGGCCCACGGCCATCATAATAGCCGCCGATCCCATCTTTCCTTCGGAGCGG
Organism: Oceanispirochaeta sp.; assembly: GCA_963663385.2. Classification (GTDB taxonomy): domain Bacteria; phylum Spirochaetota; class Spirochaetia; order DSM-2461; family DSM-2461; genus Oceanispirochaeta. The sequence goes on from CAXXXD010000002.1 coordinate 653,786, forward strand.
ACCACCATATTCCCCGACAATCCGGCAATCCAGAATACAGCGCCGTAGAGGGTCACCTTAAAATAGTCGACTCCAAAGATAAGCTCTTCACCGGAGCCTCCCATCATACGGACAAGAGGCCGGGCCAGAAAAAGACCGGCAATGGTCAGACCGATCCCGTATACAATATTCAGATAATTCACATTGCCGATCAGTTTTTTCTGTGTGGCATGATCATTCGCGCCCAGGGCAATACTCAAAACCGATCCGGCTCCGACCCCCACCAGCGAACCGAACCCCAGAGAAAGCTGGCTCAGGGGATAGGCCAGAGAGACACCGGCCAGGGCTGTTTCACCTACAAAGCGTCCTACAAAAATCGCATCAAAAACAGTGTTCAATCCGTATAGAACCATGGCAATGACAGCCGGCCAGGAAAGGTTGATCATAACCTTCCAGATATTCTCTTCCAGAATCATATTCTTCTGTTTATCTCTTTCCATACATCCTCCATATACGTCTTCCAACCATCTTCAGTTCTCTTCAAAAAGCCTGTCCCAGCCGGCGGAATAGAATTTCCAGAGCATAACCACATGATCTCCGGCTTCTTTTCTGGAAAGATCATGGACAATGGTCTCAAAAACAGCATTGAAGTATCCGTTTATCAGCAGATGAATCAGGTTGGGACTCAGGGATATCTCTTTTTTTTCCGTCCTGTTAATCATGTCTATATAACGGTAGGTATATTCGGTTTCTATCTCTACCAGAGAATCTGTAAAACCCGAATACTCCGTCCCGTCCGAACGGGAAAGGATCAGTTTGAATTCAGTAAAATTGTCATACATATAGTCCAGCATCTCATTCAGTTTTTTCAGACTGTAATCATGCATCCAGGCCTGGTCTGTCTCATCCTCCAGGGTGAAATCCTCCTGGGCTTTGATAAACATATCCCTCAGCTGCCGGGCGGGAGCCTCCACAAGGGTTTTGAACAGAGTCTGTTTATCCGGGAAGAGTCCGTAAAATGCGCCAGTTGTTACTCCGGCGGCTTTTGCAATTCCCCGCAGGGATGCTTCCCTGAATCCCTTTTCCATAAACTCCCTGAGCGCCGCTTCGAGTATGCGTTCTCTGGTTGTTGTTATTTCCTGCTTCAAATCGGATCTCCTTTCCCTTCTTTCATACATTCCTGATGGTTAAAAAATCAGAAGACCGACCCTGTAGGCAAGACCGCCGGCTATAAGAGAGGTCACTATGTAGTACAGGGAGCTGCCGGCCGTCCATTTCCAGGACTTTGTTTCCGAATAGATTGTCGCCACCGTACCCAGGCAGGGGATGGAGAAGAAGAAGGCGAAGATAAACGCCAGGGCGGAAGCGGGGGAGACCGACTGGAGCAGGGTTCCGGTCAGGGTCGCTGCCTCATAACCTCCTTCGCCGATCATGAAACTGGTGATGGAGTTGGCTCCCGCACCGAGTCCGTACAGTACGGCGATTACCGACATGGACGCTTCTTTGGCAATCATGGCGGCCATTAAGGCTATAAGCAGCTTCCAGTCCAGCCCCAGCAGACTGGTCACTGGGTCAAAGAAACGCCCGATGGCTGCCAGTATGGAATTCTCCATATTCCCGTCTTTCTGATAGGACAGAGCCCATATAATAAGCGATAAAAGGGTGATAAGGGTGACGGCCCGTTTGACAAAGGCCTTAGCCTGAACCCATACATGGGAAAATACGGTTTTCCAGTTGGGTTTATGATAGGGCGGCAGTTCCATGATGAGTCCCATGGCTTCTCCCGGGACAATAAACTTCCGCATTAGGACCGATGTAAAGGCAAGGTGAAACACCATGACAACCAGCAGGGACAGAATAACAAGGGGCATGCCGCTGCCGAAGAAGATAGCTCCCATAAAACTGACCACAGACCAGAGGGCCAGGCAGGGGATTATGGAAACCATTACCAGGGTCACCATCCTCTGTCTCCAGGAATCGATGACCCTGGTGCCCGTTACACCGGCAATATTGCAGCCGAAGCTCATAAGAAGAGGCATAAAGGATTTTCCGTGCAGTCCCACCCTGTTCATGGACCGGTCGAACAGATAAGCCAGTCGGGAGAGATAGCCCACATCTTCCAGAATCCCGAAAACCGTATAGATTCCGATGATATAGGCCAGCATGCAGACGGCTACGCTCAATCCCGGGATAAGCCCGTCCGTGACAAGGGCTATATACCAGGGCAGGCTGTCTCCAAAGATCGTACGCATCTGCTCTGCCAGAAGGGGGGCCGACCCCATGACAATACCCATTACGGGACCCGCCACAATCATGGCAGCTCCAAAAGCAATGATCAGTATGAAGAATGCCAGAATTTTTCCAAAGAAAGGGTGAGTCGCGTATTTATCCAGGGAGCTGTCTTTTTTTTCCTTTTTCAGATCGCCGGTTCTTTTCAATACTGATGTGAGGACTTCGTTTATCCAGCTGTACCGGGCGCCAGCCATAATCAGCTGGCCGTCATCATAATCATTGAGGATCATTTCCATCCTGTTCCGATCATCCCTGTCCAGTCGTTCCCGGGCTGTCTTATAGACCTCTTCATCTCCTTCGATCAGCTTTACAATCATCCAGTTTTCCCGGTTCGGATCACCAAGCTTTCCATTCAGAAGAGACTTAAGGCTGTTGTATACATCAAACTCTGTAAAATCGGGTCCCCTGTGATTATTTCTGCCTTCCTCTACTGTTTTTTCTGCAGCAACAAGAAGTTCATCAAGTCCCCGGTTTTTTGATGCTGTCATGGGTACTACAGGAATGCCCAGCTGTTCTTCCAGCAGAGCCGTATTGATCTCTTTTCCCTGATCGGCGGCTACATCCATCATATTAAGGGCCAGGATGACAGGCGCCTGGAGCAGTTTCATTTCCGTGAGCAGGTAGAGGCTCCTTTCCAGCTGGGACGCATCGGCCATTACAACCAGAACATCGGGTTTTTCTCCGATGATAAAGTCCCGGGCAATCCGTTCTTCCACGGAATTGGCCGATAAACTGTAGGTTCCCGGTAGATCGACAACTTCCCACTCCCTCCTGTTCCGGTTGAACCGGCCGGACTTCTGTTCTATTGTTTTTCCCGGCCAGTTTCCCACATGCTGGTGGGCCCCGGTTAATCTGTTGAATACAGTCGATTTGCCCGTATTGGGCTGTCCAGCCAGGGCAATGGTTCTGGTTTTTACTGCTGTTTTCATAGTTTCTGCTCCATAACCTTTATGCATTGTGATTCCCTGCGGCCAACGGCTATCCGGCTATCCCTCAGGGATACAATAAGGGGGCCTCTCCGGTTGTTCCGGAAGATGGACAGTTTTGTTCCGGGGGTGAACCCCATGGCGGTGATGCGGCTGAGGAAATGCCTGCTCCCGTTCAGTGAATGGATAATGGCCGATTCTCCTTTTTTCAGATTACCGAGTGTGCACATAGCGTTCTCCTTTTCTGGTTAATATCCAAATGACTCCCGATCCCTGTGGGCATCCGGCGGAATCCCTGCATCCCGGGCATCTGGAGCATCCGTTTTCTGTTTTCAACTGTTTCAGGTATCCAAGTCTGACAAGCTCATGGATCATATGGGATGCCAGATCCGTACTGGTATTCAATTCCGAGGCAATATCCCGGATATTTCCGGCGTTGCCGCCGCTGATGGATTTCAGTACCCTGTCAAGCATTTCTTCTACCTCATGTAACAGTGTTATATTGTTAATAATAGTTAACAAAAGCTGTCTGGTTTTGTCAATAGTTAGTCGCTATTAATAATATTATTTATATATAAATATATTTAGAGTCTAAAATATCCTGTAGGCTTATCCATTTGGCTCTCTGCTTTTTCGTTATTTTTATATCGATTAGATTGACTTAATCAGTAGGCGGGGTATACAATTTTCTTTATCTGAGAAACTGCTTAAGGGAGTTTCAAGGATTCAAAAACATACTGAACCTGAGGCTCTGTGCTGAAGGAAAGGGGATCATATGCCAATTACTCTTGAAAAAAAGAAATCCTGGATGGAATCTGTAATCCGTCCGGAGGAAAACGAGCGCTTTCTGAAAAACGGAAAAGATTTTATTGATGAAGAGAAAATCTTCGGTCTGCTGAACGATACCGCATCGACCGATCCGGCCTTTATCAGGGCTATCCTGGACAAAAGCCGGAGCATTCAGCGACTGGAACCGGAAGAAACCGCCGCTCTCCTGCGGGTGGAAGATCCCTCCCTGATCTATGAAATGGAGGAGTGTGCCAGACAGGTCAAAAAAAAGGTCTATGACAACAGGATTGTTACTTTTGCTCCTCTCTACTGCAGCAATCACTGTGTGAACAACTGCCTCTACTGCGGATTCCGGAAAGACAACAGCGGTGAGGTTCGCCGCCGGCTTTCCATGGACGAGATTAAAAAGGAAACCGAAGCCCTGGTTAAACTGGGACATAAGCGGCTGATTGTTGTATACGGGGAACATCCCATGTCCGATGCGGACTATATGGCCGATTCCATAAGAGCCATTTACGATGTAAAGGTTCCCGCCCGGCGGGGAACCGGCGAGATCCGGCGGGTAAACATAAATGCCGCCCCCCTCTCGGTTGAAGACTATAAAAAAGTGGCGGATGCGGGAATCGGGACCTACCAGATCTTTCAGGAAACCTATCACCATGAAACCTACGCCCGTATGCACCCATCGGGACTCAAGGCAGACTATCACTGGCGTCTCTATGCCCTGCACCGGGCCATGGATGCGGGTATTGACGATCTGGCTATCGGAGGTCTGTTCGGTCTTTATAACTGGAAGTTCGAAGTGATGGGGCTTCTCCAGCATGCCATTGATCTGGAGGAACATTTTGGAATCGGTCCCCATACGGTTTCCTTTCCCCGTCTGAATCAGGCCTCGGGGACGGAGCTGCCCGGAACAAGCGGGTGGAAGGTTTCCGATCAGGCCCTCAGAAGGCTTATTACGGTACTGCGTCTGTCCATCCCTTATTCGGGGATGATCCTGACCGCACGGGAAACGCCCGAACTGCGCCGGGAGCTGATACCTCTGGGGATTACCCAGATAGACTGCTCCAGCAAAATAGGAATCGGTGCCTACAGCGCCGAAACGGACGAGCAGAAACTGGACGAGCAGCAGTTTATGCTGGGGGATACCCGGAGTCTGAACAGCGTTATAAATGAATTCGCCGATGAGAATCTGATTATGTCCTTCTGTACCGCCGGATACCGCTGCGGGCGGACGGGCGACAAGATAATGGACCTGTTGAAGACAGGAACAGAAGGTAAATTCTGCAAGCTCAATGCGGTTCTTACCTATCAGGAGTGGCTGGACGACTATGCCGATGAGGAAACCCGCCGGAAGGGGGAGGCTGTTATCCGGAAGGAGCTGGCCGAGATTGATGCTGACCCTCACTTTGACAAGGGGAATCTGAGAGACTCCTTCTACGGCCTTCTGGACAGGATCCGCAAGGGCGAGAGGGATATCTATATCTGATTATTACCGGATTTTCTGCAGAAGCTGCCGGGTTCTGCAGAAAATCCGGACATCCCTCCGGCCGCTGTATTTCTATCCCGTGGATTTCTGCACCGTAAAGTACAGCAGCGCTCCGTTTTCTTCAGGTTCAATTTTAAAACAGAAACCGGCTCTGCAGAAAAGAGTCTTCAGCTCTTCCGCTGTATACAACTGCCCCCTGATCCGTACCCCTGTCTCCATCCGCTCGAGACAGGGTACACAGAACAGAATTGTCGAACCTGTGCGCATAACCCGATTCAGTTCTTCCAGTGCTTTTTCTGTATTATCAATAAAGTTCAAAGTCAGCAGGCAAATCCCGTAATCGAAACATCCGTTTTCAAAAGGCAGGGACTCTGCCCCGGCGCGATAAAAAGAGGCGTTCTCTTCCAGTTTAAATCCCTTTCGGGCAAATCTTTTTTCTGCCCGCTTCATAAGTCCAGGGCTGATGTCCGAACCGGAGTATCGGTTGTCCGGAGCGAGATACGCTGCGGTAAAACCGGAACCCGTACCGACCTCCAGGATATCCTTTTTATGAACCTCTGCCAGATGTGTTTCAATAATCCGGCAGTGTTTATCATAATCCGCCCGGAATTTCCGGGGAAAGACGGAGCGGACCATTATTGTGTCATAGATTGCAGCTACCAGATCCCCTCTCCAGGGACGCAGTTTTTTCGACCTCTTTATTTTCATAGTTATTCCTTCTGTTTCTCACCTTCCAGCTCTCTGACAAGAAGGGAGCGGCGGTGCATAAGATCAAGAAGCTTGAGTACGCCGTCGGCTTCCTTCCGGGTAAAACTTTCAATCTCCTCTATAAAAGGAGTTTCCACCTGTGCATGAAAATCCTTGTGCGCCCTAAAAGCCCTTTGTCCGTCTTCGGTCAGGCGAAACAGTACTTCCTTTTTGTTTTCCGGGATCTTGAAGCGTTCAAGCAGTCCCCGGGCCTCTATCTTTTTTACAGCCTGGGATACGGCGCTTTTGGATATCTCATGTTTCTGTGCCAGTACGGTTACGTTTATTCCGGGATACCTTCCCACCGTATCAATCAGGTGTATTTCCAGCCTGTTGTATTTTTTATCCGATCCGTAACTTTTCGGTGTCGCCGCCAGATTGATATAGTCTTCGATCGTCCAGAGCAGTTTTTCAATGATGGCGTGGGCTTCTTCTTTCTTTATCATTACTATAATATTAACATGTTTAACAATATTGTAAAGAAGCTAAACAATAATATTAATCAGATTAACAATAATTTTCAAAACCAGATCAGATGAACTACTTCATTCAGCTCAAACCATGCCCGGAGTAAGATCCGGGCATGGAGGGTTTATCAGACCGGTACGTCCCCTTCTGTCTCAACATGGCCCTTCAGTAAGCGCCCCAGCAGCAGCGATGTGATTATAGTCAGGGGGATAGCCGTCAGGTAACGGGTGAGGGTGAACAGCGGCCCCAGGTAGGTGATTTCAAATATGGTCATAGGGATACGGCATATTGCCGCCGCTCCTATATAGGCAAGGACAACGCTCAGGGCCGCCCCTTTTTTCAGCAGGGATTGGGCTACAGGAAGGGCTGTCAGCATGGGGCCGATGGTCATGCCTCCCAGAAGAAAAACCCATAGATAGCTTTTCCATCCCCCTTCTTCCCCCAGGTGTTTTTCCACCGTTTCCCGTTTGACCCAGACTTCAAAGAGTCCTATCAGGATAAAAGCAAAGGGAAGAATAAGAAACATATCCTTCAGGGTTTTGAAAAATTCCATTCCCATCCGACTGCCGGTGTCAAAACCCGTCAGGAAGGATACAATAACAAAAATACCGAAAACAGCAATAACCGTCAGGTTGATAATAGTTGATTTTTTCATTATAGAATCTCTCCGAAAACAAGTCCCATAATCAGGGCGATCAGCAGGGAAATCACAACGCTCGAAATATTTCTGAGCAGGGCAAAACGGGTTCCGAAAAACTGACGTTCAACAGGAAAGGTCAGAATCCCCACCATCATAAGGCTGCAGGTAAAGGCGGCAATGACCATATACTGAACACCCTGATCCCGCAGTACGCTTCCCAGGGGAAAGGCGACGAATCCGGGCATGACGGCCACCGATCCCAGCGCCAGGCCGATGAGGACCCCGAAAGAACTGTTGCTGCCGGAAAGGTATTCCGAAATCATGTTTTCCGGCATAAGAGTCAGTGCCATGGCGATGAAAACAAGCATCATCAGGAACACAGGCATTATCTTAAGGAACTTTTTTCCCCCCATCCTGAGACCTTTCAGGGTTTTTTCCCGGTCTTTTATGAACAGGATGAGGGTTACGGCTGTTACGAATATGATGAATCCCATGTCTTTCCTCCTTTTTCAGAACTGATCATATCTATCATTCCATACGTGAAAGCTGTAATCAAGCATGTTCTGCGGTTCCGGCAGCAGATTTTGCAGAGAAGGGGATATCTGCGGCAAGTGGTAATGCAGTTTTCCTTCCCCTTTAGCAGTAGACCCTAAAATCTCTCCTGCTGTTCTATGGCCGCTGAAAAATAAATATTGACAGATCTCAGAACTGTGTTAGGATTATAGTGGTTCGACAAAAGAACCAGTTAGAATTATTTAATTGAATAAAATTGTAATAAATGTGGATAACTGGTTCTTAATTCGGTGTGATTCCTATTGTTAGCAGGATTCTTCTCTTATTCAAATTCTAAAAGGAGCAATTGAAATGAAGAAAAAGGTTTTGGCATTTTTGTTTGTACTTATTGGATTGACATTCTGTCTTTCCGCTTCCGGCGGCACAGAGGACGCTGTGTCTGAGGACCTGCGGTTTATAGATGTATCCCCCAGTCCGACAAGACAGGAGTATTTCACAGGAATCTTTGAAAAGTTCAATAATGAAACAGGTAAAAAAGTAGTCTATGAGAGTGTTCCATGGGATGATGCGGCAAATAAACTGACTGTTCTGGGTGCTTCCGGAGAACTTCCTGATGTTATGACTACCTGGGCCGGCTGGCTTGGTCAATTTACCGAAGCCGGTTGGGTTGAACCCCTTGCTCCCTATATAGGGAATACTGCAGATGAATACGCTGCGACAGTAACAAAGCTGGTCTGGAAAGCGGAAAAAGAACTTTACGGAAATATCTACACAGTTCCCGATGGTGTAATGGTTAAAGGTGTTTTTGTCAGAAAAGACTGGGCGGATGAGGCCGGACTTGATCTTGATCCTGCAGCAGGCTGGACTTACAGTGAATATTTCGACACTGTCTATGCCCTTACAGATTCAGACAAGAACAGATATGGAACTTCCTTCCGTGGATCCCGCGGAGCCTTTGACCCCCTTTATGTATACCTTGAAAGTCTGAATGGCGGCGCCGCGTATGCAGAAGACGGATCTTCTCTTATGACAAACAATGAAGCCGTTAAAGCATATGAAACCTGGGGTAATCTCTATCTTAACGGGGCTGCACCAAAAGATGCCATTAACTGGGGATTCGTTGAAATGGTTGATAACTTTGTCGGCGGGCTTACAGGAACACTCATTAATGATTCCGAGGTTGCCGCTACCTGTATAGAAAGAATGGAAGAGGATCAGTGGTTTGTCATGCCCATGCCCAGGAGTGATAAGGACGGGAAAATATACAATACTGTCAATTCCCCCTATGCCTACAGTATCGCCGCTACATCCAGCCGTAAGGATGATGCCTGGGAGCTAATCCAGTTTCTTACCAAACCTGAGAACAATATCGAATATTGTAAGCTCACCGGTTTGATTCCCATTAAAAAAGCCGTTGGAGACGATCCTTTTTACGGACCTGACGGACCCTATGCCGCATTCGTACAGCAGCTGAACGATCCTGCCATGGTTGTACCGGTAGCCTACGGTTCATTCAGCTATACCGATATGCACCAGGGCATGATGCATGAGGAACTTCAGAAATATCTTCTTGGCAAGCAGAGTGCGGAAGATTCTCTTTTCAAAGTTATGCTGGAACTGGAGAAGAGAATGAAGGCCTATCTGAAGGATAACCCCGGATCGGCCGTTGAGCAGCCAAAGGGACTCCTCTAAATTCATTTAATGTAATTGGTACTGCAGAACTGGAAATTCTGCAGTACTATTTAAAAATCCAAACGGAAGGAAGCGCAATGGGAATTCTCCTGCTCTATTTAATCGGCCTTACAGTCATTGTTATTGCGGCTGTAATGGTTCTCAGTAGATATATTCAAAAAAAAGGAAGACGATCATTATCCCGGTCAAGAAAAGCCGAGCCTTATCTTTTTCTGTTTCCCACGGTTTTTCTGCTGGTGCTTATGTTCGGATATCCTCTGATCAACAGTTTTATCATGGCGTTTCAGCATTATAAACTGACGAATCCCGGAAACATCAGCTTTAACGGGTTTGAAAACTTCCGGAACCTTTTCAGCGAATCCGATATCGGACTGATAATCAGGAACTCCTTTATCTATGTAGTCGTGTCGGTTCTCAGTCAGCTGGTCCTCGGTATGATTCTGGCTCTGGCTTTGAATAGAAAATTCAGGCTGAGGGGTGTTTACCAGGCCATCGTGTTTCTGCCCTGGTCCCTGTCTGCTTTTGTAATAGGCCTTATGCACCGCTGGTCTTTCAACGGAGAGTACGGGGTGGTAAATGATCTGCTGCTTAAGGCGGGAATCATCAGCGAAAAAATTGCCTGGCTGGGTACGCCCGGTTTTTCTCTGGCTGTTGTGATTATTGCGATGGTTTGGATGGGAATACCTTTCTTTGCCATAATGATTCTCGCTTCTCTTCAGTCGATTCCCGTGACTATTTATGAAGCTTCCTATATAGACGGCTGCGGAGCGCTGCGACGATTCTGGACAATTATCATGCCCTATATCAAACCGACAGTCATCATAACGTCCCTGCTGAGGACTATCTGGATCTTTAATTCATTCGATCTGATAGTGGTTATTACAAACGGCGGTCCTGCCAATTATTCACAGACTCTGCCTTCCTACATGTATACAAAAGCATTCTCCAGTTATGATTTCGGACTGGCTTCCGCATTAGGTGTCCTTCTGATCGGCGTTCTGGTGCTTTATGTGTTCTTTTTTCTTAAAGTGACAAAATATAATAAAGCGGGGGAATTCTAATGAATTTTCGATTAAAACGAAAACTGGGCGAAGCCGGACGGATGCTGGTTCTTCTCTTTTTCCTGCTTCTGGTGATACTGCCGATCTACTGGATGATCTCGAGTTCTCTGAAACCGGCTAATGAGATTATCAACGCTCAGGAAATCACCTATTACCCCCATGACATTACCGGTGAGAACTATAATCAGCTGTTCCGTCTCTATAATTACCGGCAGATGCTTGCCAATAGTCTGACAATTTCCATAGCAACCGGGTTTTGTATTACCGTGCTGTCGATTTTCGGAGGGTACGGTCTGGCCCGGTACACATTCAGGGGAAAGGAGTCCATGCTGCTGTTCTTTCTGGCTACGCAGATGATCCCCGGTATTCTTGTAATCATTCCTCTTTATATTATTTTTTCAAAGATGGGGATTATCAATACCCATTTCGGACTTTTTCTATTCTACCTTATTACAAACCTTCCGTTCTGTGTCATCACTATGCGCAGCTTCTTTGAACGGATTCCCTATACCCTTGAGGAAGCGGCCTATGTGGACGGATGCACAAAGATGGACAGCCTGTTCCGAATCATACTTCCGGTGATGTTTCCCGGCATCGTTGCGGTATTTGTCTTTGCTTTTATCGGAGCATGGAATGAACTGATCGCCGGTACCATCTTCATCAACACATCCAATTTATGGACGGTCCCTGTCGGCCTGAAGTCTCTGATAGGGAAATATGATGTTAAATGGGGAGTCCTGATGGCCGGCGGCGTTGGCGCTCTGGTTCCCACCGCCCTGATGTTCGCGTTTATGCAGAAGTTTGTTGTTGATGGACTCACTGCCGGGGCTGTAAAGGAGTAGGTACGCATGAGCAAGGTAAAAAAAGTGGAAAACATGGAGCCTATTTCCAAGGATCTTCTGCACCAGAAGGTTTCGGATTCCATCATAAGCTATATTTTTAAAAACGGCCTCAAGCCCGGGGATAAACTGCCGGGTGAACGGGTGCTGTCGTCAGAGCTTGCGGTTGGAAGAAACTCTGTCCGGCTGGGGCTTTCCCAGCTGGAGGAAGAGGGGATTATCGAACGAAAAGCGGCCAGGGGGGCATTCGTTAAAAAAGAGGTCTCTGTGGATTCCATGGAATTGAAGCTGATGCAGGTAGATTATATGGATCTGCTTGAAATCAAGATCTCCCTTGAACAGCTCGCCATCCGCCGTGCCGTGAAAAATGCAAGCGATGAACAGATTGCAAAACTGAGGGTGCTGGCAGAAAAGCTTATGGAACATGCTGACCGGAATGTATTCTCTCTCGAACTGGACAGGGAGTTTCATTCCGCTCTTATCGAATGCGGAGGGTCTCCTACTCTGTCACAGTTTGTTTTCAGCCTGATCGATAACCTTGACAGCTATATGAATGTGTTTGGAGACGGGTCGAATGTGTGGATAAAAACCATACCCTTTCATCTTGATATAGTTGAGGCCCTGGAAAAGCGTCAGCTGGAATATGCTCTGGCAGCCCATCAGTATATCTACCAGTATGACACAAAAGTTCTGGAAGACCTTTCAGAGAAAAATTCACAATAACAGAGAGAACGCTATATGAATCAAACATTACCTCAATGGTGGAAAGACGGTAAATTCGGACTTTTTATCCATTTCGGACTTTACTCAGTACTTGCCGGAGAATATAAAGGTGTAAAAACCGATAATATCGCCGAATGGATCATGCATGATCTTGATATCCCCCGGGAGGAGTATCGAAAACTGTCCGGACAGTTCAATCCGGTCAATTTTGATGCGGACCGGATTGTCTCTTCCGCCAGGGCCGCGGGAATGTCGTATGTGGTTTTTACATCAAAACACCATGACGGATTTGCCATGTACGATTCCAAAGTGAGTTCCTATTCCTGCATGAAAGCCTCTCCCTTTTCCCGCGATCCCCTGGCGGAATTACGGAAGGCCTGTGACAAGTACGGTTTAAAGTTATGCATCTATTACAGTCAGGCTCAGGACTGGGATGAACCGGATGCCTGCCGTGACGGCCATAGCGGAGATGGAAAGGATTTTGATGCTTATTTTTATAATAAATGTATTCCCCAGGTAAAAGAACTCTTAACAAATTATGGTGAGATCGGTCTGATGTGGTTCGATACTCCCATGTATATGAGCAGAGCCCGGTCGACGGAACTGAAGGAACTGGTAAACAGTCTGCAGCCCGACTGTCTGGTAAGCGGCCGTATCGGCAGCGGTATTGGTGACTACATGACAACGGGTGATAATTTTATTCCTCTCCTGCCTTTTAACGGTCCTTTCGAGGTCCCTGCAACCATGAATGCAACATGGGGATTTAACAAGTATGACCAAAACTGGAAAAGTACAGAGTATCTTATCAGATCCCTTGTAAAAATCGTAAGCCGGGGAGGCAACTATCTGCTGAATATCGGACCGGACGGAACAGGTAGAGTCCCGGAGGAAAGTTTTAAACTCCTGGAAGAGATCGGATCATTTATGAAGCGGAATGGCGACAGTATCCGCTCCGCCTCTCCTGTTCCCGTCTATCCCTATGATGTGGAGGGAATTTTTTTTACAACATCTCCGCACCGCCTCTATATTCATAATTTCAGGGATCAGGAATCTCTCTATCTACTGAACATCGCCAGCAAACCATTGAAATGTTACAGGCTCAGTGACGGTAAGCCGCTGGAGCTGAAAGAACGTACTACCTGCGAAGATGACAGCAGCTGGCTGATTTCCCTTCCATCGAGGGAAAAAAATGAAATCAACCAGGTAATTTGTGTTGAAATGGAAGATGAACATGTTGAGTTTGAGTCGGTTCACTGGTAGAAGGAGTGGAAAAAACTATGAAACTGAATGAAAAGCTGATGCCCGAAGATATTTTAACTGATGATTCATTTGATTATCCCCGGGATGAGAGGCCCGCGGCAGCTCCCCTCTATCAGACATCCCTGTTTACCTTCCCTTCGGCTGAGGCTCTGGAGAACGCGATAGCTGATGAGTATTCAAGTTTTCTGTACAGCCGGGGGCATAATCCCACGGTAAAACCCGTGGAAGAAAAAATGGCTGCTCTTGAGGGAGGAGAAAAGGCAAAACTTTTATCCTCCGGTGCTGCGGCTATTGCTTCAAGCATTCTCTCCTGTGTCAGGCAGGGCGACCATATTGTCTGCAGCAATGAAGCATATACCTGGGCCCGCTATATCAGCAGCACATACCTTGAACGTTTCGGGATTACCGTAACTTTCGTTGATGCATCCGATATGGCGGCGGTAGAACAGGCTATTACTGAAAAAACGAAAGTTCTCTATCTGGAGAGCCCCAGCACCCTGTTGTTGCGGATACAGGATCTCAGCTCGCTGGCAGACCTTGCAAAAGCCCATGGAATAACGACGATCGTGGACAATACGTGGGCTACACCGCTCTATCAGAACCCGCTGAAGATGGGAATTGACATGGTTGTTCATTCGGCATCAAAGTACCTTGGCGGCCACAGCGACCTTGTCGGCGGCGTTGTAGTCAGCAGTGCCGAACGGATTCGGCATCTGTTCAGCACCGAGTTTCTGCCGATCGGGCAGGTGCCCGATCCCCATCAGGCCTGGCTTATACAGAGAGGTATGCGAACCCTTCATATCAGGCTTGCCCATCATTATAAAGCGGCCCTTGAGGTCTGTGACTATTTATATGATCACCCCAAGGTCGCCGAAGTGAATTATCCCATGCATCCGAAAAGTCCCTGGTATGAGCTTGCGGCCAGGCAGATGTCCGGAGGATCCGGTCTGCTTTCCCTTCGGTTGAAATCAGCTGATCGGGAAAGGGTCTTCAAGGCCGTAAATGCTCTTTCCCATTTTCGTATCGGAGTAAGCTGGGGCGGGTACGAGAGCCTTGTATTTCCGTCAGGTGTCAGTAAAGAGGGTGATCCTTCGCTGCTTCGGCTTCATATCGGTCTGGAATCGGTTAATTCTCTTATCGAAGATATCGATAGAGCTTTCTCCATGATTTAAATGAGGTTTAACAGTTCCATGATTAACGATCCTCGTCCTTATACCCGCTGGTGGTGGTTTTCCGGAACCATATTGAACAGTGATATTGATAACCAGCTTGACTGGATAGCCGAACAGGAGTTCGGCGGTGTTGAGATTGCCTGGGTTTATCCGCAGAAGGGAACAGATCCCGGAGATGGCGCCCGTTTCCTGGAGCCCGATTTTATGGCTTCAATCCATTATGCCGCCGAAGGCTGCAGGGTTCGCGGGCTGGGTGTCGATCTGACTTTCGGCAGTCTCTGGCCTTTTAACGGGACTTTTATTCCCGAAGAACATACAAGTAAAACTCTCTCGGGGTTTTCAGACCAGAATGTGGATCGTTCCTGGGAGAGCCGGTACTCGGCAGATCCCTCTCCTGTACTTGATCATGTCAGCAGAGAGGCTCTGGAGTGGTATGCCGGATATCTGCTGGATAAGGGATTCTCTGAAGTTAAAGCCGGTTCTTTCTTCTGCGATTCTTGGGAAGTGGATCCCATATTGCTCGGATACGAAGGTATTTTTGAAGATTTTTATAAAGAATACGGGTATGAACTCACTCCCTGTCAGGAAACACTTGATAGCTGTGCCGATGTAAGATTTGATTACAGAAAACTGCTTTCCGATAAAATCCTCAGCTCTTTCTATGGGCCCTATCGTGAGATATGCCATAAGGCCGGCACACTGGCCCGGGTTCAGTGCCACGGGGCTCCCACGGACATTCTGGCAGCCTACGGGCTTAGTGATATACCCGAGACGGAAACGCTCCTGTTTGATCCTGATTTTGCTCTTATTGCGGCTTCAGCCGCTGCAATGACAGATAAACCTGTCGTTTCAAGCGAGTCATTTACCTGCCTTTACGGATGGATTCCTTCCGGTATTGCTCCTCCCGGTATGGGAGAGGAACAGATCCGTGACCTCCGCTGCGTGGCAGATGCCCAGTTCGCCTGGGGGGTAAACCGTGTTGTCTGGCATGGCATGCCTTTCAGTACGGAAGACCGCCCGGCCCGTTTCTATGCAACCGTTCACGTGGGGCCCGATGGGGGACTGGCTCCCTATCTCCCCTCTTTCAACCGCTATCTGGCTGCCGTAAGTGACTATATGAGCCGGGGAGAGAGCGTTTCCCGGCTTGCGGTCTATCTGCCTCTTGAAGACCAGTGGATGAGGGATGAAGTGCCGGATACACTGAAAAAGCCGAGCAGCAACTGGCACTGGGAGCTGCAGGAGCTGAAGATGGATTATGACCTTCTTCCCTACCGTCCGCTCTGGTTTTCAGCCTCCTGGCTTGAAGAACTTGAGTTTACGGAGGGGAAACTGCTGTACCATGATCGTGATATCGGGGCTCTGTACTGCGATAGCGAGTGGATGCTCTGCAGTTCCCTGGAGAAACTGACGGAGCTGGTGGAAGCCGGGGCTCCTGTCATCTTTAATCGTCTGCCTGAAGAGCCGGGAAAAGTCCGCCATGAGGCCTATGACAAATTGACAGGAAGAATTCAGAACTCTCATATGACATCATTAAAGGATATTCCTCCATTGATTAAGTCGGATGTCTCCCTTGAATACTGGTGTCGAAGAGAGGGGGATAAACTGTTTTTCTTTTTTGCTCACCCCCAGATGCAGGGACTCCGTTATCCCATGCCGTACGGGTATGGGGATACCCTTAAGGAACAATCTGCAACGGTTGAGATTTTTCCGGATATCGGTTCCGAATCGCCATATACCCTTAATCTTGAATTCGGAGCTGTCGAAAGTCTCCTGTACGAGGTTGATACGGAAAGGGGGAGTATCAGACGGGTTGAACTGGATTTCCTTTGAATCATAATACCACTCACCAACTTAAAACTGTCGTATTGCTATGGTCCTGCAATTGCTGGAATCCTTGCTGCAGTTGTAGACGGATTGAGTACTCCCTGAGTTGGAAATATATCTGAACGAAGAAGCATTCGGTTGGGTGGATGAGGCCATATCTATAGTAGAATTTTTTAGATAAGTGTTATTAATAAGATGAGATGCTTCATCTATACTCGGCATATACCAGTCTGTGAAGCCTCCAAGAGTGGAGTTCCTGCAAAAAGAGGCTAACACCGCATTTTCTCCTATTTTCTGCAGAATAATATCTGTATTACTCTTTCCGGTACCCAGAATATATGCAGTTCCCGGAATATCTGTATTGGCTTCGCTGGCTGTTGCCCATATGCCGTAATCTGAATAATCTCCATATTCCAGGTAACGCCATCCTTCACTGTAACCGGTTTTATCATAAAACAATTTTCCGCCGGAAGGACCAGTCGCATCCATTACGAATGCTTTTGTCGCAACACCGTAGCTGCCTGCTATTCCTGATCCATCTGTAGCCGCAGCCGTGATCGTGGCAGAGCCAGCTCCATCAGTGATTCCTGTTATCTCTCCTGAAGAAACCGAAACATCACTGCTGCTGCATGCCCAAGTTAAAGTCTGATTAGTTGCCGTTGAAGGATTGATCTCAACTGTTAACTGTTCTTTTACTCCCGGAAGATAATAGCTGTATTTGCCGCCAAGTGTTATTGATTCGATAAGAATTCCCGCCATCCCGGTTCCAGCTGTGGAAAAGGCAGTGGATCCCGTGCTGTTCCTGGCAATTATCCAGACATTGTAGTCAGTATAGTTATCAAGACCTGTAAATGTGCAGGATGTCGTTGTCAGATCGGTCGGGCCGTTTGCCGTATCAGGTCTTGTCTCGGCAGCTTTGCAATAGTAGACATCATATGTAGTGGAAGAGCTGTTGGATGAAGTCCAGGAAACGTCCAGCATTCCGCTTCCCGCTGCATAGGGAACCGCAGAGACTGTAACGTCTGTGACAACTGCCGGTTTGGTCCTGAAGGAAACCTGTGTACCGTATCCGGTGGAAATCCCGTTGGAGGCATAGGCTCTTATATAATAGAGGGTATCACAGGTCAGGTTTTTCAGCTGATTGGAATATTCTCCTGTTCCGGTTGTTCCGTCGCTGATGAAATTGTCATGAATCGTCGGACTCGGTTCGGTTCCCCAGCAGATGCCCCTTTCAATGATATCAGTTCCTCCGTCGTTTGTAATATCACCGCTGCAGTTGGCGGTTGTGGCTTCGATACTGCTGACACTGCCGGTTGTCAGAATTATGACTCCCCCGGCTCCGGTGAGGGTGAAACTGCAGGAAGGGGTATTAAAATCATTGGAGGGAATGGTTACTCTCGCGGATTTAGCCCCTTCCGATTCCGGTGTAAAGCTGACAGTAAATGAAGTAGTGCCATCGACAGCAACTTCAGCTGCCGGAGTTGCTGTTAAGGTGAATGTATCCTCTTCCGTATCGGATCCCATGGTCATTACCAGACCGGATAGATCTATTGACAGAGGACTTTCCCCGGAATTTTTTATAGTGAATGTAACTTCATTTGATTTTCCGACAGATACCTGATCAAAATCGTAATTCCCTTCATCTTTCAGGGTTGAGTCTGTTCCGTAAGCTATAACCAGAACCGGTGAAATAGCATCCGCCCTCATCACGTCAATTTCATCTATCAGATTATTTTTACAGGAAAAAAGGACCAGTATAGTCAGTCCCGCCATAAGGAGAGAAGCCCCCCCCCGGGGGGAAAGTAATACGGATGGTTTCTGTTTTTTTGTTTGAAAATTCCTCATAACAAGGGGGCTCCTTTTTTCTTTTTTTAAGATGGAAACAGTCAGAACCAGAGGACTCGGGTGTCTTCCGCTTCCGCTGCTCTTGTCATGGATGATCCTGAACCGGAAACAACCGCAACATGAGCGTACTGTTCGGCCAGTTCGGGATCCAGTCTTCTCAGTTCTTCGAGGGCGGCATCCGCCTCGTTCTGATTTCCCGATGCGGCGGCGGCTTTGGCCAGATTGAACTGCAGTCTCGCATTACGGGGCAGCTGTTCCGCCGCCTCCCGGTAGTACCCGTAGGCTGTTTCGGCATCCGACTGGAGCAGGGAAATATTTCCCAGATTGACCAGGGCCGATGCATTGCCTGCGTTGGCCGCCTCTTTCAGATACTTCACCGCATCCGGATAGAACCCGTATTTCGCATAGAGAATCCCCCGGTTGTTGGCCGCTTTGGCATAGGAGGGACCTTTGTCCAGGGGGCCGAGCCGATCCAGTCTCGCATTCAGCTCGTTGTTTGACGCAATGGTCTTTTCGGCAGTAAAGTTCCTGAGAATTTCATCCGGCCGGGGAAGCTTTATTGCGGAACCGTCAGCGGGAAGGCCGACAGGGGCATACAGATTCCAGGCTTCATGAACCGGGTAGAGGGCCGCTTTATTATCCCCGGAGGCATTCCGCCACTGCTCGGCTGCTTTTTTCCAGACTTCCGTGAAGCCGGCACTGCGCATGGTTGTTTCGATGGGAACCCAGACCTTATCATCCCGGACAATCAGATCATTCAGGTTCATGCCCCGGGCTGCTGCCCGGGAGGCACTCATTCCAAGGTCTGCGGCGATAAAAATATGTCCGGGAACTGTGATAAAGGCGGTTTCAATTCCTGCAGCCTCGAAACAGGACGCATAGAGGACGGACAGGTCCGCACAGTCTCCGGCACGGAACCCAAGGGTCTGACGGGGGTATTTCAGGGTGTCCACAGTCGCCGTATCTACGATCTCTTTGGCAAAAGGCCGGTTGGGGCTGAGCATATAACTGATTCCGTAGGCTTTTAAACCCTCATGGATAGCGATAGCAGTCTGCAGATTCTTTGTCAGTTCCGGATTTCTTTCCGCCATAACCGTGGCCATTATGTTCCCGGTCAGATCCATTACCCATGGATCTTTGCTGGAAACGAAGGCTGCCGCTTTCCGGTCGTCGCTCCATGTCAGGGCATTCCGGTCATAGACAAGAACTGATGTCCCCCGGCTCTCTTCCATGCCGTTATAATCCACCAGAATCTCGCCGCTGACTTTAGTCGATTCGGTAATACCCAGAACACTGTCGTTGAAAAGTGCATAGAGTGGAACCTGAACAGACTCTCCGGGAGAAAGATTATTTATAGTATAGCTCTCCCGGGGGGCATCCATATACTGGCGGATGATAAAACTGACCCTGAGATTTTCAAGATTTTTTTTGCCCGTATTGGTAATGGTTGCTGAACCGATCCGGCTGTCTTCATACTGTGATCTGAGACTGGGGAAAAGGTCGTTTACCTCGATTGAATAAAAATCCAGCATCCTGGGGGGAAGGGGTGAAGACTTTTCCGATACCGGGATATGGTAGCTGATGCCGAAGACCGCTCCGAGACCGGCTGTCAGTCCTGACTTATAAACAGCCGCTGTTTCCAGGCGGGCCGACCAGGCATCGCTTATCCTGAAGTCCAGACCGATTCCCGACTGGCCTGATCCGTAGGTTGTCGTTTTTCCCGTACTCAGTCTGCCGTAGGTCATTCCGGCATCCAGAAATCCGAGAAAAGTCAAACGCGAAGTCAGGCCGTAGCCGTAAACCAGTCCGGCCTGTGCGGAAACTTCCATAAGAGATCCTTTGACTTTCACATCTTCTACGGGCTGAAGGGGGGCTGCTGTATAAGCTCCGCCCAGGCGCAGGGAGAAGGGGCCTGCTGTCTGAATCCTGCGTTCCGCAGAGAGAGTTCCGCCCCAGGATGAGTTCAGTATTTCATTGGACTCAAAATCGCTGGTGACTGAAGGGTAATAATAAACGGGTGCTGAAAAGAGGGACCAGTTTGAATCGTATGAATCCGCTGCCTGGAGTAAGGGACTGAAGCTGAGTACCGGTAACAGTATAAAGGTGAATTTCCAGGATTTCATCATTCCTCCGGCATAGGCAAAAATTGTTCCATAATCGTTTATTCAGATCACAGCTGAAAAAGAGTTTCAATCTCTTATGAGTTATTACAGAAACTACCACAGGAAAGAAGCAAGATCGTTCAGAAGTGCATTTCTGAACCTTTTTTCTATGAATCAGGATGAGAATTTGCCGTTTGAAGATGTTTTTCTAAATAGTATTGCTCCTGCGGAATTCACTGGGTGTCATTCCGTATCGCTGTTTAAAAATTGTATTGAAAGTGCTTTTGGAGTTGAATCCGGTATAGAATGCAACCTCCAGAATATTCATGGAACGTTTTTCCAGGAGGATAACTTTTGCTTCCTCAAGACGGCGGGTATTTATAAGAGATCTGAAGTTCATTTCATATTTACGATTTACCAGCCGGGACATCTGATTCTCGGTAATGCCTATCAGTTCGGCAACCTGTCTGACAGATATATCAGAACGCGAATAGATGCGGTCTTTTTCTATCAGGACTTTAAGCTTCTGATCAGCTTCTTCAAGCCAGAGAGGATTCTCATCCTTTTTCGGTGCCGGGGCCCTGGCGGGCATAAACAGCTGTGTTTCCTTAGGGTATCTGTAGGTAAACAGGATGGATGTGAACCCGAAGATTCCATATAAAACTATTGCGGCCATAACCAGAACATCGCTTTTAATAAAATGGGTTAACAGCATCATCGATGAACAGGTAAGGAACAGGACCGAAAGTATAAAGATCAGAAGGTTATAGTTATTTCTTTTACTCGAAATAATGCCTTTCTTTATAAGAAACAAGAAAAGAGCAGCTGCACATATTACAAAGAAATAATCTGAGAGGGAATTCAGAATCCGGAGTCTCTCAGGAAGAGCAAAATAGGGATGATAACTCCCGTCTGTATATTTGATTTCAACCGGATCTACAACATTAAGGAGAACAATCACACTGAAAATAATTAAGAGCCACAAGAAAACGGGGATGATATACTGGTTTTTTTTCTGTATTGAATCAGTGATCATAGTAAAGTAAAGAAAAAGGAGTGGCCCGATAAAAAATGAGACGGCCGCATCGGTTCCATACAGGATTTCAGGAAGAACTGATGAATTATACATCCAGATATAAAACATATAATAGGCAAGGGAAAAGTACATAAAGGAAATAATATAGTTGAAAAAAGTCTTGTTTTTATAAACCAGCTGAATGACCCCTGCCAGAGAAAGACAAAGACTTGTTGCAAATAAAAGGGATAAAACAATCATTACAATTACCTCTCAGCTGAAAAACAAAACCTGAGGAATCCTCAATTCTCCCAGGCAATTTATCATTTCTCCGGAATTTTGTCATTGTTTATCCTCTCAGAACTGAAGGCACTTTCCCGGCCCCTGCGGACAGCAGATCCGGCTGTCTGGGCAGGGCTTCTTTCGCCTCCTGTTCGGAAAAGAGATCGGCTTTGCGCAGGATGCTTGTTATGACCTGGCTCTGGCAGGGGAAGAGATAGGCCAGATCGAATACTCCGGCGGCGATTGGTCCATATTTTCAGAGCTGATACTGGTTTAGGCATAAAAAAACCTCTCCATCATAGAGAGGTATTGAGTAACACCTGTAAAGGCAATGACCTAAGTAAATAACCGTATCATTCTGTTTTCTCAAGTGGTTTGATTTATTAACAGTCACAAGTATGTCTTCGTTTTCAATCCATACCAGAAGGTAAATTAAAAATAGAAACATAAGCGCTACAAAGTAGGAAAATAAAAAAACCTATATAGTTCTACCTTATTGGAAAAGGCATGCAACTTTTCAATTTAAAATCATCTAATAATAAATGATATTTTAAATAATATCGAACAGGCAAACAAATGTCAAGTATATTTAAATCATTTAATCTGTGGGCTGTTCGCCCGTTCAGTTTCAGCTGTTCCTTTCCGCTCCCTGCGGAGTTTCTTTCGCTCCTGGCGCGCCGTTTCGCCGTTTTATCTCTTTCTGACGTTTGTCAGATGAGCATCAATGCTTTGCCGGTTTCAGTTTCCCCAGCGGGGCTGGAAAAATAACAGGAGCCTATCTCATTCTTCACAAGAAGCTTCTTATTTGATTGAAAAGAATCACGAAAGTGCAGTAGGATACACTCTCGTGATTCAGAGAGTCACTATTTTCCACTTGCTAGATAGCTCTGAAGGCTGTCAGGAACAGATTAAAACCTTCGACTATCCTGGCGTTCCACTGCCTCATTGACCCGTAGGTTACGGCCGTCAAGTTCTTTTCCATTGAAGGTCGAAATAGCTGCTGCAGCAGCATCGTCTTCTGCCATTTCAATAAATCCAAACCCTTTGGATCGGTTTGTATCCCGATCTGTAATGATACGGGTAGAGATTACTTCTCCATACTGTGCGAAAAGTTCGATGAGATCGTCTTCGATGGTATTCCAGCTAAGGTTACCAACATAAATTTTCTTAGACATAATGTCTCCTATCCCGGAATGTTCCGGTATGTATAATTTTACTGAATGATTATTGAACTGCGGGAATCGGAATTGAAGACAGGAAACAAAAAATTGGTTACTTTTAAAACAATTATACGGTTCTACATTAAAAAGATCAGACTGTAGTCCAGATAATATGTGGTTTCCTGACAAATGTCAACATCCGGGCCTGTAAGAAACCGAAAACTGTTTGTTTCAATGATTAATTGTACAGATAAATTCGCCATATCCACAGGTTTATATATAACTTAGCTTTCTAAAAAAATATAAAACTATCATTATGATCAACTTGTAAACGAGAAAGACTGCTTTAATACAGAGTACGATACCTATCGATCAGGCTTTGAAACGGAGAATTCCTACTACAGGAATATTACGCGCGACTTAAACAGTTATCCGTTCAATTACGGCCATGCCCCTTCCTTGATGAAAAACTCTTCAGCTTCTTGGGCATGCTAAACCGGAAAGTCAAGTTAGAAGGCCGGGACAGACTGTTAAGACAGACTTTAAAAACAAACGATGGTGAACAGTCAATATATTTTGTGTAGGGGAACAAAAAGCAGAAAACACTTTATCTATAAATAGCACTATTACCAAAGCAGTTTGATTTGACACGATGATATAAAAAGTATTAGTAATATATTCTGTAACCAATTAATAAATAATTAGTTAATATATAGATTATCTCATGTTATTCTTCATTCCGAGACTTTTTGTGGAATAGAGAATACTGAACGATTCCCCACAACAGTCCGACACCAACCAGTACAAGCACTCCTATCCATGGAACAATTCCCAGTAGGTACAAAATCAAATTGAAAAGGCCGAATATAACACCTGTCAGAAAAAGATATACCAATAACCAGACCCATACAGGTTTATCGATTAGAAATTCCCTCAATCGGCTATTTTTCTTTTCACTCATACTGACACCTCCCCAGGTAAATCTCTCATTCCGGTTAGATCCTTTATGGAAATTCTCCGTCAGATCGATTCGGCCACTCTCTGAAAATGATATCCATATACAGCAAAGGTAAGGACCATCCTCAGCTTATCAGGACAGTTAAACAGTGTATACCAGATCAGTTTCCAGAAATAGAACTTTCCATTCTTTTTCAGAACTCCAAGCTTAAGAAGAACTAAGAAAAATGATCGCAGACTGGAAAATGGACTGGCGTTGAGGTTTTCAAAAGGGTCCCTGTACTCTTCGAGAAAAACCCGGATTCTCTCAAAAAACAGCCTGGGGGAATAGATCTTTTTCATAAGGGATCTGTATCCATTGATCAGAACATCCGGATGAATTTGGGGGATAAAATTCAGAATCCCATCCGTGTTATTTCCGGTCATATCCGCAATTATCCTGTTTTCCTTTTTCAGCCTTTTATAGAGACGGGTTCCCAAAGGAGCATTCAGAAGCCCTACCATAGCTGTGACAATCCCGCTGTTCTGAATAAATCTGGCCTGTCTATCAAAAATATCCACAGGATCGTTATCAAATCCAATGATAAACCCTCCCGAAACATTAAAACCTTTCCGCTGCATGATTTTCACACTCTGAATCAGATCCCGTCCCTGGTTCTGAATCTTATGACACTCATTCAGACTGGCTTCTTCCGAAGATTCAATTCCGATAAAACAGGTACTGAACCCGGCCTGCCTCATCATATCCATCAGTTCCTCATCATCAGACATGTTTATAGAGGCTTCTGTTGTGAAATTGAAGGGATAATGGTGATCTTCCTGCCAGGAGATCAAAGCCGGAAGCATTTCACTTTTCAAACGGTTTTTATTCCCAATAAAATTATCATCTACAATAAAGACAGAACCTCTCCATTTCGCATCATACAGCGATGTCATTTCATCAAGAAACTGATCCGTTTTTTTTACACGCGATTTATGACCGAAAAGAGCGGTTATGCTGCAGAACTCGCAATTGAATGGGCACCCTCTGGAATACTGAAGATCCATTGAAGCATAATCATTCAGATGAAGTAGACTCCAGTCCGGAATGGGGGTTTGTGACAGATCTGCAAAATCACCGGTCTCATAGACTCTTTTCAAATGCCCCGATTCCAGATCCCGGACAAAAGGTTTCATCGTAATCTCTGCTTCATTCAACATAAAACAGTCTACATCGGGAAAACTCCCGGGATGCTGGGTGACCATCGGACCGCCGGCTACAATTTTCGCCCCGACCTCTTTGCATCTTTTAACCACTTCTGTAAAAGATTTCTTCTGAATATCCATACCGCTAATGAAAACAAAGTCAGCCCATAGAATATCTCTTAGAGACAACCTCCGCGTATTCAAATCCACCAGCTTTTTCTCCCACAACGAAGGAAGTAAGGATGCAACAGTCAACAGGCCCAGAGGAGGGTCTGATGCTTTTTTGCCAATAAAGCTTAAAGCATATTTAAAGCTCCAGAATGTTATAGGTATTTCCGGATATATCAGGAGAATCTTCAAACTTAAACCTTCTACTCACAAATATACTATATTTATAATTATACCAGCCTAAATAATGGGTAAAGTAAAAGAAGTGTAAAATCTGATGAGCACAGTTAAGAAAAAAATAACCCTCCGGACTTCGGTGACTATGTTTGTTCTTGTACAGATTTTCTTTCTCATACTGATAGGGCTTTGGATTTGGTTTTTTCTTACTGATAATGAAATCAATCAGTCGTCGAACACTGTAATCAATTTCCCATTTTTTTCAGTCCCTGTGAAGACAGTTCTCTTTCTTTGTGGGCTATTACTGATTTTCCTGAATTCCGGAGGAACGTATTATTTATTTCAGAAATTCATTAAACAGACAAGAATTAATCGTATGTATGACAATTTTATCATCAATATAGTTCATGACTTGAAGACACCTGCAGCATCCATTCAGCTGATTGGAGAAACACTTGCCAACAGAGACCTCTCAGATGATACTTATCATGATTTTCTTAACCGCCTGGAAAACGACACGACAAGGCTGAATCTGTTGATCAAATCCATTCTGGAGATTTCCAGAATATACAAGAAAAGTGACATGTTTTCGTTTGTTTCATTAAATGCGGATTTTTATGTCAGAACTGCAATCCGAGTTCTTCAAAGCCAATTCAACCTGGATAAAGACAGGATTTCTGTTGTTGGATATTCCAAGTGCCAGATAAGAATAGATCCTTCTGCTTTTACAGCAGTCTTAAGCAATCTAATTGATAACTCAATAAAATACAGCTCCTCACCGGTGAAAATTAAAATATATTTAGGATATAAAAAGAAGAAGTTCATTTTAATTTTTTCAGATGAGGGAAGCGGTATCTCCCGGAAATTCAGAAAGCGTGTTTTCAAGAAGTTTGTTCAAATAAGAACGCTCCCCAATTCTACCCTCACAGGCTTGGGGTTAGGTCTCAACTGGTGCAGAGAGATTCTCCATATACACAAAGGAAGAATTCAGATTCAGCAAAAAAGGAATAGTAAGGGTACCTTTTTTTACATTGAACTGCCGGGAGACAGGTTGATTAATTAATAAGAGGGGAACACATTGGCTAACGGGGAATTAATACTTCTGATTGAAGACGATAGGAATTTGGCATCTAGTGTAATATACAATCTGGAAAATGAAGGTTACAGAGTTCTCTGGGCAGAAGAGGGACATCAGGCTATGAAACTGTCGGATAATGGTGACATAAGTCTTGTCATACTGGACATAATACTTCCTTATTACAACGGATTCACAATACTGGAAAAAATAAGGTCGGACTCGCCATCCTTGCCTGTAATTATCGTTTCAGCAAGATCTGAAGTACAGGATAAAATCATAGGCCTTTCACTGGGTGCTGATGATTATCTGCCGAAACCGTTTCATATCAAGGAATTACTTATGAGAGTAGCCGGAATGCTTAAGAGAAGGAACTGGTATAGAACGAATATTTCCGATATGGACGATTTTTCCTTTGGCGAAAACAGAATCAATTTTGAAAATGCGACCTGCCAGTCCCCCAAGGGGTCATTTAAGCTGACACCTCTTGAAAGCGCCCTGTTAAAGTGCTTTATCTTAAACGAAGACCAGATACTATCCAAACAGGAACTTCTTATGAAGGTTTGGAAAACGAGTACTGAAACAGAAACCCGAACTGTCGATAACTTTGTAATGCGGCTAAGAAAATACTTTGAAGAAGACCCTTCCAAACCAGTGTATTTTAAAAATATCAGAAAAAGAGGATACATATTCTCAACCAGAGGAGAATGGCATGAAAAAGGAAAAGAATGAACAAACGAAACTATTTGATATAATTAGCAATAGAATCTTTACACACAGGTTTATTTCAGGTATTGCCGGGGATCGCTTACAGTCAACCGAAGAAAAAGAGCTCTATGAAACTCTTTTAGAAGAATCAGAAGGAGACCTGTATGTAAAAGTTCTCTTCCATCTTACAAATGAAGTCTTTAATAAAGAAAAAGCCATTACAATCTGGAAAGCCATAATTGATCATAAAAGTTACTTGTCCAGACAACTCAATAGAAATGTTGAAATTACAGTAGCGACTCTGGATTATCTGACAAATATTAAAGATGAGATTACGGAACCTAAGATAATAGGAAGCGCCTTTTTGGGGAAGATTGTTGAGCTATCCTCTGTGGATACATTAACAAAATTGTACAACAGACAGCACCTGATGCAGGTTTTATCCAAAGAGACCAGTCGATTCAAACGCTATAAGATTCCATTCTCTCTCCTGATGATTGATATCGATCATTTTAAATCTATAAATGATAAATACGGGCATCAAACGGGAGATAACGTTCTGGTGGAAATCAGTAAGTTACTGATTCTCGATCTGAGAGAGCTGGATATCTGTACAAGATTCGGCGGGGAAGAGTTTATGATCGTTCTTCCTCATACAACAGAGCCTGAATCCTATGAACTAGCAGAACGCATAAGAGAAAGAGTAGAAGAAAAGTACCGGGATGAGATGAGAATAACAATCAGTATAGGAATATCAATTATCACGGAACAGAATAATGAGATTTCGGAAATCATAAGGAGAGCCGATAATGCCCTTTATCAGTCAAAGAAAAATGGTCGAAATAAGACGACCCTCTCAGATATTTAAGCTGCATAGCACAGAGGAATAATAGAATAATCTGACGTACTGTCCATTCTGGAAGATTGGTTCTTTCTTCCATAGAGTTCCAGTATTTTATAGAGGAACCCCGCATCGATACCGCCCAGATGCCTCACCTCTCCGCCATCGTAAAGGATCGACTGGTAAGACAGCCCCGGATTGAATGTTACCTGCCCCAGAGGGATATTTCCGGATTTTTTCTTCTTACGGAATCTGTTCCACATTCGAAGGTGGGGATATTTCCCGGGGATCCCTGATCTACAGATGGGAACATTGGGATGTCCCTCAATACCGGCAGAGGGAGAAAGACTCAATACACATGCTGAGAGAGTACTTTAACCGGTTCGGATCGGATGGTATATAATACCATTCCATTCCTGCGGTAACAGTTTACCGTGATCAGGAAAAAACAGTTGCGCACGCCACACTTGTATGGTAGTATACATTTTGTTAGTTAAAATATCCGAACAGGCTCAGAATTGAAGGAGCGGCTATGAAGTTTATTCATAATGATTTCCTATTGGAAAACGATGCGGCAAAGCGCCTATTTCACGATTACGCTGAAGATCTGCCCATTATCGATTATCACTGTCATCTGAATCCCCGGGAGATTGCAGAGGATGTCAGGTGGGAGAATCTGACACAAATATGGCTGGGCGGCGATCACTACAAGTGGCGCTGTATGCGAAGCAACGGTATTGCTGAAAAGTATATTACAGGAGATGCCCCGGACCGGGAGAAATTTCAGAAATTTGCTGAGACTATGCCCTATCTACTCAGAAATCCCATGTATCACTGGTGTCATATGGAACTGGCCCGGTATTTCGGGATAGACGATCTGGTTTTGAATGGCGAGACCGCCCAGGAAGTCTGGGATCGTTCTCTGGAAGTTATCGGCAGGGGAGTCAGTGCCCGGCAGCTGATGATTGATAGCAATGTAAAGATTGTCTGCACCACTGATGATCCTGTGGACGATCTTAAATATCATAAGGCCCTGTCGGCGGAAAACTTTGCGATAAAGGTTCTTCCCACCTGGCGTCCCGACAGAGTCATGGCTATCGATAAGCCCGGATACAGAGACTATCTGATCACCCTGGGAAATACGGCGGAAGAGGATATCCGGGACTATGCGTCTCTGGTGAAAGCCATTGAGATACGGCACGACTATTTTCACAGGGCAGGATGCCGTCTGTCAGATCATGGTCTGGATACCTGCTATGCTTCCGATTTCACAGAGATCGAGGTTTCCGGAATCTTTGATAGAGCCCTCTCGGGAGAACCCGTATCCGGAAAAGAGGCGGATAAATTTAAAACCGCCATGATGGTTCTTTTCGGACGGCTTGATGCCGGGAAGGGATGGACCAGTCAGATCCATCTGGGAGCACTGCGGAGCAACAACAGCCGAATGGTTGAAAAGCTGGGCGTTGATACGGGATTTGATTCCATCAATGACCAGAACTATGCCGGAGCTCTTTCCCGGTATCTGGATCTTCTGGATTCTGAAGAAAAGCTGCCGAAAACCATTCTCTACAACCTGAATCCCAGGGATAATGAAATGATCGCCTCCATGCTGGGTAACTTTCAGGACGGTTCTGTTCCCGGGAAGATTCAGATGGGTGCCGGCTGGTGGTTTCTGGATCAGAGAGACGGGATGGAGAGGCAGATGGAGGCCCTCAGTCAGCTGGGGCTTCTGCGCCGTTTTGTCGGGATGCTTACGGACAGCCGTTCCTTCCTCTCCTACACCCGGCATGAATACTTCCGCCGTATCCTCTGTAACCTTCTGGGGAGTGAAATGGAACGGGGGCTGATTCCTCCGGACTTTGATCTGGTCGGAGCCATGGTACGGGAGATCTCCTGCGAAAATGCCGGTAAATATTTCGGATTCGGAAAGTAGCAGGAGAGATATTGCAAGTGGCAGCGGTGAGAGTACTATCTATTCATATCCTGAAAGAGCTTTTTCTCATCAAAGACTCCCAGACCTGTGATAGATTCATCCTCAAAATAGTCTGCAAATTTCTCAAAAATAATATTCTTTTCAATATCCAGTTTGCGCAGATGGGTTTTCATGGTCTCCTCTGCGGCATCAAGATCCCGATCCTCAATGGACTTGAGCAGCTCACAATGATGCCTGTAATTTGATTTCGATACACCGCTGACGGACATGGAGAGTACTCTGACCCGTCTGTAATGACTCGAGAAACTTATAACAACATTGAAACACATAGGTCTTTCCGCAAGTTCAAAAAGCAGTGCATGAAACTGGTCGTCCAGCTCCATGAACTCTGTGGTTTCCCCCTTTTCAAGGGCCTTGTTCTGTTTTTCAAGGTTCCGGTACAGCTTTTCCAGTGAGAGATCGCTTCTATTCAGTATAATCTCTTCAATTACGGATGTTTCCAGGGACTCCCTCAGGAATCTCTCTTCCCTGACGCGGGAGAGGCTGATCTTTGAAACAAAGCTTCCTTTCTGGGGGACCACCGTAACAAGGGCCTGGTTTGACAGCTTAATAAATGCTTCCCGCACAGGGGTCCGGCTGACCTTCATACGCTCGGAGATATCCTTTTCACTCATAATCGTTCCGGGTGTCAGATTCAGGTTAATGATATTTCTGTGCAAAATATCATAGACCGTCTCGCTAGCTGTTTTCGTCTGTCCCTGTTCTCCCCATTTGCGACTGGCCATTATATACCATCCTTTCCTGTTAAATCAGTCAGAGCATTCCGGATGTCCGGAATCGTTTTATTATATGCAGCATAATTGGCCGTCCCATTAATATAGAGAATCTGTTCTCCATTCTCCTTCCCTCAGTCCAGTATATATTTTTTCAGTGTATTCCGGATAGCGGCCGGACCTGCCAGCATTTCCCTGAAAAAAGCTTCCACCTTACCTCCGAGATTATATTCATAGAGGTCTATTCCGAAAATCTCGCTGTCAGAAAGGAGCCCTTTCAGCTGTTCATGGACTTCTCCTGTATATGGTATTGAAAAGGATGCCACATAGGGTTGAACCTTGTCCAGATTGGGATCGGGACTGGGTTCAAATGTTTTTCCTTCATCATCAACAGCCATCAGGTATCGAAGCCAGCCGGCCATAAACAGAGGGATATAGTTCAGGAATGAGAGATCCGTCTTCCCCTGAGCTATATAGGCTTTCATGGTTTCTCCAAAACGGACCGGAATCTTTTTAGAGGTATCTGTGGCTATCCTCTGTGGTGTATCGGGAACAAAGGGGTTGGGGAACCGCACTTCGATGCTGTCCCGGATAAAATCCTCTGCGTTCATAATACCGGGATCCACAACGACGGGCATTCCTTCGCTGTACCCCAGTTTTTCAATAAACCCTTTCAGCAGGGGATCTTTCATCTCGGCTGAAATGGAATTATACCCCAGGAGGCAACCGAAAACGGCCAGAACCGTGTGAAGGGGATTCAGACAGGTGCATACTTTCATCTTTTCAATCTTGTCGATGGTTTGTTTATCCGAGAAGAGAACTCCTGTCTCCTCCAGAGGAGGCCTGCCATTGGGAAAAAGATTTTCAATGGCAAGGTACTGGGACTCCTCCGCATTGACGAAGGGGGAAACATAGGTGTTCCTGGAGGTTTTGACCAGATCCATTCCTTCCAGACCGTCCTCGGCAAAGGTCTTTAAAAGAACCCCCGAAGGCCGGGGGGTGATCTTGTCTATCATACTCCAGTTGAAGGAGATTCTACTCTCGTCATTCAGATAAGCCAGGAAGGCAGCATCCGCATGACCCTGTTCATTCCAGACTTCCGCGTATTCCATAACAGCCTGTTTCAGAAGGGTTCCGTTATGACTGCAGTTATCCATACTCACAAGAGCCAGGGGGGCAGCCCCTGTTTGAAACCGTTCCAGAAGAAGGCGGGTGATAATCCCGATGGTGCTGACGGGCTGTTTACCGAAGTTCTCCAGGTCCGGTCTGATCCAGGGAAAGTACTCTCCCTTTCCGTCTTTCAGGGCGTACCCCTTTTCCGTGATGGTCAGGCTGAGAATCTGCAGAGAGGGGGCGCAGAGAATCTCTTTCATCCTGTCATAGTTTTCCGAGGGGATAAGCGATTCGGTCAGGCTGGCAACAATCTCCTTCTGAATATCTCCGTTTCCTTTCAGGGTTACTGCCAGGGCAAGGTTGTCACAGGCTCTGTAGGCCTTCTCTATAATTTCCTCATCGAAGGTTTCGCAGACAATAATTCCCGTATCGGTTTTTCCATCATTCAGGAGCCTCTGCTGAAGAACGGCAATAAATGCTCTGAAAATGTTCCCTGCGCCGAAGTGGATCCACCGCGGTGTTTCCCTGCTGCTCTTTCGAACAGACTCTATATCGAATAATGGCAGTACATATCCCCTGGAAGTCCATTCGTCTTTATTTTTAATACTCTGTAAATTCAATTTCATAGCTATTCCCTCTATTGGATTGTTTCAGGTCAAAAGGCTCCCACGATCATGACCCTCAGCATCAGGATTTCCTTATGGCTTCCAGCAGACCCAGAAGGTACTGAGATCCCAGGGCCCTGTCGTAAAGGCCGTAGCCGGGCATGGCCTTTTCTCCCCAGATGGCACGTCCATGATCGGGGCGGACAGGCCCGTCATATCCGATTTCTACAAAAGCCTTCATGATTTCATACATATCCAGCGATCCGTCTGATGAAAGATGGGCCGACTCTTCGAAGATCCCGGGCGCCGTATGTTTGGTATTCCTCACATGGGCAAAGTTGATTCTACCCTTGAGGGAGCGGATGATATCGGGAATGTCATTGTCGGGATTAGAGCTTAATGAACCGGTGCAGAGGGTTACGCCATTGTACGGGGAGGGCACTTCCGTAATCAGACGCTGCAGGTCCATTTTGTTTTTTACAATACGGGGCAGACCGTAGACGCTCCAGACGGGATCGTCAATATGGATAGCCATTTTTACCCCGTATTTTTCACAAGTCGGCATAATCGCCTGGAGAAAGTACTTCAAATTCTGAAAGAGTTCTTCATTATCCGTGTCCTTGTAGAGGTTGAAGAGCTCCTCCACCTTCGCCATCCTTTCAGGCTCCCAGCCGGGCATCATAAAGCCGTTGGAATCATCATCGATGTGTCTGAATATCTCCTTCGGATCAATGGCGTCAACCTTTTCCTGGTTATAAGCCAGAACGGTAGAACCGTCGGGACGGGGTTTGGCCAGCTCGGAACGGGTCCAGTCGAATACAGGCATAAAGTTATAGCAGACCATATTGATGCCCTCATCGGAAAGCTTTTTCAGGGTGCTGATATAGTTTTCAATATGCTGGTCACGCATTTTATGTCCGGCTTTTATTTCATCTGAAACATTTACGCTTTCGATACCGTAGATCGAAAGGCCCGCCTCTTCCACGTCTCTTTTAAGACTCTGTATATCTTCCCTGGGCCAGTCTTCGCCGGGATTCCTGTCATAAAGTGTGGGGATAACGCCGCCTACCCCCGGAATCTGACGGATCTGTTCCAAAGTTATACTGTCATGGTTTTTTCCGTACCATCTGAGACTCATTTTCATTTTTTGTTTTTTCCTCCATTTAAATAGATCAAATTGGGTATGAACATAACTACATCGGGAATTAGGAATCATTATGATCATCACCACACCAGTACGATGATCGTGATATGGAAGGAGCATTATACTTGCCAAATCCGATATAAAGCTGTTCCACCTGTCGTGTTCATGCATCCCATAGTTATAAATGTCATCATTGGAATACAGAGATGAACCGGATCAGTTCCTCTCCTTTCCATTATCAACAGCATCCCGCCGACCATTAGCAAAAAAGTACTCTTCTCTAATTATCCACTACGTCTGGAAATATACTACCATACAAGTATGGAGGGCGCAACAACTTCTTTATTTTATTTATTCATGATGGACAGGGGGGATATATTATCCCTTTTTTCCGTTTATTTTTGATGAGGCCTATCCGGAATGGCCGCAGGGTTCTCAGCCGGGCTTCTCATATCCAACTGTTCAAACCCTTTCTAAATAAAGGCCTCCTCAGCTTTTATAAGGATCCTGTTTTCCGGATCTTCTATGATTTCTGGCATTTTTCTCTCTTTATGAACAACGCTCATAAAAATATCAGACCATTCTGATCCGGTCAAATTCTCCTGCAGAGGAGAATCTCACCATTTTTAAGGGAGACAGGACCTTTTTTACTGCGCAAAGGAAGAAGGTGGAGTCTATAATTATATCTATGGGTTGAACAAGTACAGGAGGTGTCTATGGAGGAGTCGAATTTTCATGATCGACTGAAGAATACAGGCCGGAATGATCTGTGTCCCTGCGGATCGGGAAAGAAGTATAAAATGTGTCACCTGGATGCGGATGAACATCTGCAGCTTGAAGAACTCAAAGCTCGGGACCAGGCACGCCATGAGGAGGAACACGAACCGGCCCCGGCCGATGAATCTCCTCATTTTGAAAAAAACGAGAGGGTAGAGCATTCGGTCCATGTTCCGCCTCAGCGGGCCAGGGGGATTCAGGGGCGTAAGGGCAATGGTGTTCCCAGAAGATCCGCGTCTTCCTGAGCGGGAATTGAATCGGGACTCCATCGAAACTTCACAATCTGCAGATTAATATAAAGAGGAAGCTGTTCTATGATGGCCGGTCCCTATCTGGATTACGGGCAGCTGTTTCTGAAGACCCTGGAGTCAACTGACGGTATCTTCGGATTGAAAACGCCCTTTTCCTCTTTTACGGGACGGAAGCCGTTGCCTTTCTGCAAATGAACTGGCTATTGTTCCGGCGGGGTGCTTCTCACGCCGGGAATCCTTACCTCTCCGTCAATGAGTCTGCCTTTCCAGCTTCCCCCGGGGATCTTCCGGATCTTTCCGGTTAGAATCATTCCTCCGATTATCTCCATTACATCATCCGGATCCCACTCTCTGAAAATACCGAAGCCCGGGGACCTGTAATACCGTCCCTGCCGGATTCCGCTGCTGAATCTTCCCAGCAGGAAATCTCCCAGCAGCCGTGAATCAAACCGTTTTCTATATACCCGGACAACACCTTTAACTGTATCTTCCGCCGGATCCTTCAGTATCACTTCGCCCCGGCAGACATCACAGTTGTCGCAGTCCTCGGGTTCAGCCTCCAGAATGGCCAGGAGACTCTCCCGGCGGCAGGTTGTTGAATCTTCTGCAAAGGCAACCAGTTTTCCGTACCGTTCCCGCAGCTCGGATCGGGGATTCGCCTTCTCCCGGTCGCGATCCTCCGGATGATAGAGCAGCACCGCCCGGCAGGGCTGTCTGTCCCGTCCCGCCCTGCCCGATTCCTGCAGGTAGGCCTCTACAGAAGAGGGGAGGGCCAGGTGAATAACCGTGCGGATATTTCCCTTGTCCATTCCCATGCCGTAGGCACAAGTGGAGCATAATATTCCTTCAGAAGAATCAAAAAACCATTTTTCCCGTTTTGTCCGGAGAGTGGGAGACAAGCCTGCATGGTAGTAGCGAATCTCATCAGGTACCAGTTCATTTATTCTTTCCCGAAGAATAAGAGCCACCTGTTCACACAGACGGCGTGTAGGGCAGAATATAATAGCCGGTCTTTCCGCTGTCTTTAAAACATCTTCCAGACCTTTTGTCCGTGAAAGAACCGGACGGACCTCATAATGGATATTCACCCTGTCCGGATTAGCCCTGACCAGATTAAAAGATCTGTCTTTTAAAAGATAATCCTGAATCTTTCCCAGAATAAGGGGCGAGGCGGTGGCGGTAAAAGCGGTGACCTGCTCAACCGGAAGATTGTTAAAGGTTTTACCCAGCTCCAGGCAGGCCGGGCGGAAGGTCTCACCCCATTCGGGAATGGTATGGGCTTCGTCGATGACCAGATGGGAGATTTTCACATCTTTCAGTTTGTCCTGTACTTCGGGCAGGGTCAGCATCTCCGGGTTGGTCAGAAGCATCCGGATCTCTCCGGCCTGTACGGAGCGCCATATATCCTCCTTCTCTTTGCGGCTCATTCCGCCCTTCAGCAGGGCCCCTTTCATCCCTGCCTCCTCCACCCGGCGGAGCTGATCCGCCATTAATCCAAGGAGGGGAAACACGACAATCGTCAGACCCGGGAGAAGGGCGGCCGGCAGCATAAAGCAGAGGCTCTTCCCGGCCCCAGTGGGCAGCAGAACCACCTGATTGGGCGGGGCTTCCTCCGCTTCCTCTCTGGAGAAAAGACCGGCTTTGCGGAGGATGTTTGTAATAACCAGGCGCTGGTAGGGGAAGAGGTAAGTGAGACCGAAGCGTTCGGCGGCGGTACGGGTGAGGATATCGGTTTTTTGTTCTTCCATACCCCTATATACACAGCCACATCCTCTGCTGCTTCAAAGGTTATTTTAATATAATTTTGAGCTGTATCGAATCTCGGGAGGACTATATAAGGTACTGGCAAAATTCCGGATTCAAAAAAACTTCCAGGTAATGGTCAAATCAAGAAAGATTCTGTATTGGAAGGGTTACACCACAATTATTACCGGAGTACTGCTTGAATGCTGAAAAAGCCATTCCACGTGTCAGATAGATTCGGCCACTCTCTGAAAATGATATCCATATACGGCAAAGGTAAGAGCCATCCTCAGTTTTTCAGGATAGTTAAATAATGTATACCAGAATAGTTTCCAAAAATAGAACTTTCCATCCTTTTTTAGAACACCAAGCTTAAGAAGAACCAGAACAAATGATCGCAGACTGGAAAATGGACTGGCGTTGAGGTTTTCAAAAGGGCCCCTGTACTCTTCGAGAAAAACACGGATTCTCTCAAAAAACAGCTTAGGGGAATAGATCTTTTTCATAAGGGACTTGTATCCATTAATCAGAACATCAGGAGGAATCTTGGGGATAAAATTCAGAATTCCATCCGTGTTATTTCCGGTTATACCCGCAATTATCCTTTTTTCCTTTTTCAGTCTTTCATACAGACGGGTTCCCAATGGAGCATTCAGAAGCCCTACCATAGCTGTGACAATCCCGCTGTTCTGAATAAATCTGGTCTGCCTATCAAAAATATCCACAGGATCGTTATCAAATCCTATGATAAACCCTCCCGAAACATTGAAACCCTTCCGCTGCATGATTTTAACACTCTGAATCAGATCCCGTCCCTGGTTCTGAATTTTATGACACTCATTCAGACTGGCTTCTTCCGAAGATTCAATTCCGATAAAACAGGTACTGAATCCGGCCTGCCTCATCATATCCATCAGTTCCTCATCATCAGACATGTTTATAGAGGCTTCTGTCGTAAAATTGAAGGGATAATGGTGATCTTCCTGCCAGGATATCAAAGCCGGAAGCATTTCACTTTTCAAACGGTTTTTATTCCCAATAAAATTATCATCTACAATAAAGACAGAACCTCTCCACTTCGCCTTATACAGCGATGTCATTTCATCAAGAAACTGATCCGTTTTTTTTACACGTGATTTATGACCGAAAAGAGCGGTTATGCTGCAGAACTCGCAATTGAATGGGCACCCTCTGGAATACTGAAGATCCATTGAAGCATAATCATTCAGATGAAGTAGACTCCAGTCCGGAATGGGGGTTTGTGACAGATCTGCAAAATCACCGGTCTCATAGACTCTTTTCAAATGCCCCGATTCCAGATCCCGGACAAAAGGTTTCATCGTAATCTCTGCTTCATTCAACATAAAACAGTCTACATCGGGAAAACTCCCGGGATGCTGGGTGACCATCGGACCGCCGGCTACAATTTTCGCCCCGACCTCTTTGCATCTTTTAACCACTTCTGTAAAAGATTTCTTCTGAATATCCATACCGCTGATGAATACAAAGTCAGCCCATAAAATATCGTTTAGAGACAACCTCCGCGTATTCAAATCCACCAGCTTTTTCTCCCACAACGAAGGAAGTAAGGATGCAACAGTCAACAGGCCCAGAGGAGGGTCTGATGCTTTTTTGCCAATAAAGCTTAAAGCATATTTAAAGCTCCAGAATGTTATAGGTATTTCCGGATATATCAGGAGAATCTTCAAACTTAAACCTTCTACTCACAAATATACTATATTTATAATTATACCAGCCTAAATAATGGGTAAAGTAAAAGAAGTGTAAAATCTGATGAGCACAGTTAAGAAAAAAATAACCCTCCGGACTTCGGTGACTATGTTTGTTCTTGTACAGATTTTCTTTCTCATACTGATAGGGCTTTGGATTTGGTTTTTTCTTACTGATAATGAAATCAATCAGTCGTCGAACACTGTAATCAATTTCCCATTTTTTTCAGTCCCTGTGAAGACAGTTCTCTTTCTTTGTGGGCTATTACTGATTTTCCTGAATTCCGGAGGAACGTATTATTTATTTCAGGAATTCATTAAACAGACAAGAATTAATCGTATGTATGACAATTTTATCATCAATATAGCTCATGACTTGAAGACACCTGCAGCATCCATTCAGCTGATTGGAGAAACACTTGCCAACAGAGACCTCTCAGATGATACTTATTATGATTTTCTTAACCGCCTGGAAAACGACACGACAAGGCTGAATCTGTTGATCAAATCCATTCTGGAGATTTCCAGAATATACAAGAAAAGTGACATGTTTTCGTTTGTTTCATTAAATGCGGATTTTTATGTCAGAACTGCAATCCGAGTTCTTCAAAGCCAATTCAACCTGGATAAAGACAGGATTTCTGTTGTTGGATATTCCAAGTGCCAGATAAGAATAGATCCTTCTGCTTTTACAGCAGTCTTAAGCAATCTAATTGATAACTCAATAAAATACAGCTCCTCACCGGTGAAAATTAAAATATATTTAGGATATAAAAAGAAGAAGTTCATTTTAATTTTTTCAGATGAGGGAAGCGGTATCTCCCGGAAATTCAGAAAGCGTGTTTTCAAGAAGTTTGTTCAAATAAGAACGCTCCCCAATTCTACCCTCACAGGCTTGGGGTTAGGTCTCAACTGGTGCAGAGAGATTCTCCATATACACAAAGGAAGAATTCAGATTCAGCAAAAAAGGAATAGTAAGGGGACCTTTTTTTACATTGAACTGACGGGAGACAGGTTGATTAATTAATAAGAGGGGAACACATTGGCTAACGGGGAATTAATACTTCTGATTGAAGACGATAGGAATTTGGCATCTAGTGTAATATACAATCTGGAAAATGAAGGTTACAGAGTTCTCTGGGCAGAAGAGGGACATCAGGCTATGAAACTGTCGGATAATGGTGACATAAGTCTTGTCATACTGGACATAATACTTCCTTATTACAACGGATTCACAATACTGGAAAAAATAAGGTCGGACTCGCCATCCTTGCCTGTAATTATCGTTTCAGCAAGATCTGAAGTTCAGGATAAAATCATAGGTCTTTCACTGGGTGCAGATGATTATCTGCCGAAACCGTTTCATTTAAAAGAATTGCTTTTGAGAGTAGCCGGAATGCTAAAAAGGAGGAACTGGTATAGAAATAATATTTCCGATATAGACGATTTTTCCTTTGGCGAAAACAGAATCAATTTTGAAAATGCGACCTGCCAGTCCCCAAAAGGGTCATTTCAACTGACACCTCTTGAAAGTGCCCTGCTAAAGTGCTTTGTCTTAAACGAAGATCAAATACTATCCAAACAGGAACTTCTTAAGAAGGTTTGGAAAACGAGTACTGAAGCAGAAACCCGAACTGTCGATAACTTTGTGATGCGGATAAGAAAATACTTTGAAGAAGATCCTTCCAAGCCAGTGTACTTCAAAAATATCAGGAATAGGGGATACATATTCTCAACCAAAGGATAATGAAAGGAAAGAGGAAAAGAATGAGCAAACGAAACTATTTGATATAAAAGGATGGTTAAATAAAATACCGCAAAGGGGATTTCCCGGAAAAACTGGAATCGGCTGAAAACACTTCTCAAAAGACTCAAAGCAAATTGACAGGACACAAGTACACACAATTCAAATGAAAAGGTTTATACTTAAATATATGTATACTTGATAATCTAAAAAGATTATTTCGGGAAATAAAGGATAGACACTATGGCTGCAGAATGCAATTTTGAGGGAATAAAAAAAATAGCTCACCCCAGAATTTCTCGTGATCTGCTTGAAGTGATATGCTCGGAGAAAGAAGCATCAGATAAACAAAAAAAGGAGATCGCAAAGATATCCACAGACTTAGGCAGTAATTTCTATAGGGAAGTTCTTTTTTTATTGACTTATAGCGAGATTGATAACCCCGAAGTTGCAGAAAGAATCTGCCACAGTATCGCAAAACATAAAATTGAAATGCAAAAAAAGCTTAAAAGAACTGTTCTTCTGGAAATTGCCGCATTGGACTATATCCATTCCAGAAGCAAAGCTGACTTACCCGTTATGGTCAATAAGGATAATATCATCAATCAAATAGCCAGGCAGGCCATTACGGACAGTAAAACCACAGCATTCTCTGGTGAACAGTTGAAGGTTGATATTCAAAAGGAAATGGATAGGACATTTAGATACGGCTTGACATTTTCTGTCATCATGATTGACCTGGACAACTTCAAAGCGATAAATGACACTCATGGACACCAGAAGGGAGACCTTGCACTACAATTCTTCGCCTTACTCGTAGTTGAAAATCTCAGAAAACTGGATATTTTGTATCGTTTCGGCGGAGATGAATTTCTCATACTGCTCCCTCAGACTAATATTAAAGGGGCAGGGAAAATTGCCCTCAAATTACTAAAACTGCTCAATACAACTCCCTGTGAAGCTATTGGGCAGACGATCTCTGCCAGTATGGGAGTTTCAGCTTATGGGAATATATACAGCAATAGTTATACAAAGCTGATTGATAGTGCAGACCAGGCTCTATACAAGGCGAAAGCAGAAGGGAAAAACCTTATAGCCCTATTCAGAGAAGGGAAATGTGTAATTCTCAAACAGGGAAAAGGCAAACAGCTAAAAAGCAGCAAAAATGAAAATGAAAAAACTCCATGCCATCCAATTGTACCGGGATACGCTATGGGAGAGATTTATCTCTACAAAGATATTTTCTCCAGCCGAATAAGCCAATATGAAATTAAAGCAGAGGAAGTGGAAAATGAACTGGAGCGGATCAGGATAGCCATAATGAGTGTTGTCGATGATCTGTCGGAAATGCAGAGCATCGTTGAAGAAGAAATGAGCAAAGAGCATGGAGCTATTTTCCTCGCCCACAAGTTGATTCTTCAGGACAGCCATATTTTCAATGATATAGAAAATGAATTAAACGAAAAATTATTAAACGGTGAGATTATCGTCAGAGATATATTCCGTAAACTGGAAACGAGATTTCTTCTATTCGAAGACAAGCAACGAAATGACAAAGCCAAAGATATCAGGGACATCGGCGGTAGAGTCGTAAGAAAACTTCAGGGTAAAGACAAAAACCTGCTATCATCGCTACCGGAAAACACCATTCTTCTCTCTCAGAGACTACTTCCTTCCGATACTGTTTTCCTCGATAAGAAACATGTCAGAGCAATAATTACCGTAGAGGGGAGCCGCGGTTCCCATTCCGCCATTCTGGCGCGCGCTCTCGATATCCCCTATGTAACAATACGCCGGGAAATTGAACATCTGCCCAATCATACACAGGTTATTGTCGATGGCAACGGCAGCTCCATCATAACCAACCCTGATGCCCAGCTCATAAAAAAATACAGCGAACTTATAGAAGAGCAGAAATCAGCGGCCCTTCCGCAGGTCGTCTCTAGCAAACCTCTTGAATTCCATGGTAGAAAAATCTCACTTTTAGCTAATGTTTCCTGTCGGGAGGAAGCTCTGGAAGCCTTGTCAGCCGGAGCGGAAGGTGTAGGATTGTTCCGTGTGGAAAACATCTATATGTCGAGCCGAACAATGCCCGATGAAGATTATCTCCTGTCCCGTTTCACAGATATCCTCAACCCTTTGAAGGGTAAGGAGATAACTGTCAGGCTGGTAGATATCGGTTCTGATAAAGTTCCGTCATATCTCAATCTGGGTAATGAAATCAATCCGGCTCTGGGTCTCAGAGGGGTGCGACTTCTCTTAAAACACAGAAAACTGCTCCAAACACAACTATCTGCTTGTATAAGATTGAATAAAGAAATACCTGTTAAAATCATGCTTCCCATGGTAACGATGCCCTTGGAAATCAGACAAGTGCGCAATATTTTGAATAAAATGGATGGCGGAGACAAGATACAGATAGGAACCATGATTGAAACTCCTGCCGCAGTATTCCATATAGATGAGATATTGGAGGAATCTGATTTTATCAGCATAGGTACCAATGATCTCATTCAGTACACCATGGCATCGGACAGGGAAAATAAAGATGTAGCAGAGTATTTTGATAAAGGATTTCAGGCACTGAGCAGAACTCTCGAAAATATATTCAAGAAGTCCAGAGAGGCTTCAAAGGACTGTGCGGTCTGCGGTGAAGCCGCTGGAGACAGCGATTATATTCCGTCGCTGCTTAAACTGGGTCTAACGAAATTCAGCGTACTGCCGAATCTTATCCATAGGGTCAGAAAAGAAATTATCGAATACTCTGAAGCTGAGAATTGATCGCTATATAATTGCACATGAGTCTAAAACCCTGGCGGAAATTCTATTATTTGAGTGAGAACCCCGCCCCAATTCTTTTAGACTTCAACCGGATTTATGCACTACTTCGGAAATTATGGACATATGAATCCTCATTATGAGATATATGCGGCGCTCACCATTCACTTGTCCTCTGACGAGTGAAACTTAATATAGAAAATTTGAACAATTATGCCCGCTCTGTAAAGACATTACAGAATATACTGATTTGAAAGAGGCGAGAAATTATTAAACCCAACATAAATTACAGTCCCATGCCGTAGGCACAAGTGGAGCATAATATTCCTTCAGAAGAATCAAAAAACCATTTTTCCCGTTTTGTCCGGAGAGTGGGAGACAAGCCTGCATGGTAGTAGCGAATCTCATCAGGTACCAGTTCATTTATTCTTTCCCGAAGAATAAGAGCCACCTGTTCACACAGACGGCGTGTAGGGCAGAATATAATAGCCGGTCTTTCCGCTGTCTTTAAAACATCTTCCAGACCTTTTGTCCGTGAAAGAACCGGACGGACCTCATAATGGATATTCACCCTGTCCGGATTAGCCCTGACCAGATTAAAAGATCTGTCTTTTAAAAGATAATCCTGAATCTTTCCCAGAATAAGGGGCGAGGCGGTGGCGGTAAAAGCGGTGACCTGCTCAACCGGAAGATTGTTAAAGGTTTTACCCAGCTCCAGGCAGGCCGGGCGGAAGGTCTCACCCCATTCGGGGATGGTATGGGCTTCGTCGATGACCAGATGGGAGATTTTCACATCTTTCAGTTTGTCCTGAACTTCGGGCAGGGTCAGCATCTCCGGGTTGGTCAGAAGCATCCGGATCTCTCCGGCCTGTACGGAGCGCCATATATCCTCCTTCTCTTTGCGGCTCATTCCGCCCTTCAGCAGGGCCCCTTTCATCCCTGCCTCCTCCACCCGGCGGAGCTGATCCGCCATTAATCCAAGGAGGGGAAACACGACAATCGTCAGACCCGGGAGAAGGGCGGCCGGCAGCATAAAGCAGAGGCTCTTCCCGGCCCCAGTGGGCAGCAGAACCACCTGATTGGGCGGGGCTTCCTCC
This sequence comes from Oceanispirochaeta sp., assembly GCA_963663385.2. Classification (GTDB taxonomy): domain Bacteria; phylum Spirochaetota; class Spirochaetia; order DSM-2461; family DSM-2461; genus Oceanispirochaeta. The sequence continues at coordinate 697,403 of CAXXXD010000002.1, forward strand.
GCTTCCTCTCTGGAGAAAAGACCGGCTTTGCGGAGGATGTTTGTAATAACCAGGCGCTGGTAGGGGAAGAGGTAGGTAAGTCCGAATACTTCGGCGGCGGTCCGGGTCAGAAGGTCGGGGGATTGGTCCATATCTGTTTTATGCCCGGAAACGGGGTTGTGATTCAAAGGTGGTTTATCTGTACAGGATAAAGCTAAGGAAAAGAGAAAAAACAACCTCACCAGTATTTTAACGGGACTTGCTGTCATATACGGAATACAGATTCCCGTTGACAGGCCGGCATTTATAAAGGATAGTTTATTCAATGAATTAACTATCGAAATCGTATCTGAATTTCACCAGTTATCCGATATTTCAACGCCGGAAACTCCAAATAATAATCAATGAGGAAAAATCATGAGTACGAAAATCGTCAGAAGAATGGAAACGAAGAATCTGCTGGAAGGCGACGAGTTTACCAAAGTCTATTTTCATACGGACAAGCTGATTTTTGCAGTCAGTACACTGCTGCCCGGACAGAAAGCCTGTCTGGACAAAGGCCATCAGGATTCCGATGAAACCTGTTATGTTATCGAGGGGCATGTGGCCGTTCATCTGACAGGTCTGGATGAAGTTCACGAACTGGAAAAGGGCGACTGCATTCTGATTCCCAGAGGGGAGCCTCACTATACCGTCAATATCGGCGGGAGTCAGTCAGTCACAGCCTGGTCCTGTGCTCCCCGTTTGTAGGGAAATCGGTCTTTTTTATACTGTCGGCAGGTGCCCCGGGCAATGGGGCATTTTCCCGAATCCTGTCTGCAGATTAAAAAAATCTGTTTTGTACGAAGAGTAACAGACTGTTCTGCAATTTATATACTCCTCTATCCTCAATACGACCTCCCTTGACTCTGTAAAACCTCTCTTCTAAAATCTAGTAATTTCCTATAGGAGAAGATATACTATGTTTCGTCCGGATGAGTATTTCAACCTTTTTGTCTGCGGACTTTGTGTTGTCATGTCCCTCGGACTTCTTCAGAAGCCCATTAATCTGAGGAAAATCCTTCTTGCCTGTATTCTCCTGTCTCTCGGGTACATTCAGTTTGTTACAGTACTGATCTCTTCCCGCCTTGTTTATCACTATCCCGGGTTCTATTACAGTTCTCTTCCGTTTGGCTATTCTCTCTCTCCTCTGGTTTACTTTTATATCAGAAGTTTCATGCAGGAAGCTCCGAAGTTTAAAAGAAGAGATCTGCTGCATTTTGTTCCGGCCCTGCCTCTGGCAGGCATTTACTTCAATTATCGTACCCTTCCCCGGACCGATATGATTCTGAAAATCGATATGTTCTACGATGGGCTGTCATCTTTCGGGCTATGGATCTGTCTGAATATTCTGGTGTATACACTCTATGCTGTGTTTATAGGTAAGGCTTTGATCAAAGTCTTTCACAGGGAGAATCCCCTGCACCGTCGCCTGGTCCGATTGTTTTTACTGCTTCTCTCCTGGGCTATTCTGCTTACCGCCCGGGTGATCAGTATGCGATGGAGAATTGATCTTCTCTGGCGGATTGTCGATTGTGCGATTTGCCTGGAGCTGCTTCTGTTTTATTTTCATCTGCAGCGTTATCCCGTTCTCCTCAGTTACGCCCATATAGGGAACACCGTGAAGAAGCGCAGCGGTTCTTCCATTCTGGAAGGACTGGATACGCAAAGTCTTAAACGGAATATTGAGATTATGATGGATGAAGACAGGCTTTTCTGTGATGAAGATCTAAGCCTGAGCCGTTTTTCCCATGCCCTTGAAATCAGCTCCCATCAGCTTTCCGCGTTTCTTAATGAGCATTACGGAAGGAATTTCAACGTTTTTGTCAACGGCTACAGGATTCGTTATGCCTGTGAACTTATGAATACCGATTCCGATATGAGCACACTCTCCATTTCATTTGCCTGCGGATTCAATTCCTACTCCGCCTTTTTTGCGGCTTTTAAAAAGGAGACGGGCCAATCACCACGGGACTACAAGAATAATTGCAAATGATATTCTGGAAAAATTCCTTCCTGAATTATAAATCAGAAGATTTTTTTTGTTTCTGAAAGATAATCCTGTAAGACCCTGATCCGAATCCGTTGTATACCTCTGGTTAATAATTTTGACGGAGGTTCATTGTGAACAGAATTATAAAGTTGGCCGTAAAACGGCCGATCTTTTGTCTCACATTGCTTCTGGTGCTGACGGGAGTCTTCTTCCTTGGATTAAAGAATCTAAGGGTGGAGCCCTCAACCGAGGCGCTTATGCCGGAGCATGTGGAAGAATATCGCTACAATATGCGAATGAAAAAGGTATTCGGTGATTCCAAGCTGTACCTGCTATGTCTTGTAGAGGCGCGGGAAGGCGAACTGTTTACTCACGAGAATTTCATTTTACTGAATGATCTTGTGGAGGAGATAGAAGAGTTTCATACCTTTAATTATGATACAGAGAACAACCGGTTGGATACACTGATCTCTATGGGAACTGTAACGCACAGGGAAGATCGGTTGATTCAAAATACCGCGGTACAGTATAAGTTGTCCGATGAGGATCTGGATGCCCTTCTTACAGATGATACTGCAGATATAGCCTTTGGAGAAAATGGGTACTTTGATGTGTTTGCCATAGACGAACCTATTCCTGAGGATATGTATATACGCCCGCTTCGGGAGAAGCGGACATACTCTCTGGATCACTATAACGGAGTCCGCTGCGGAGATTTGAAAAAGGCCCTGGATTCCGGCGGTCGCCGGCAGCTGGAAACCGTTCTTAACAGAATCGGGGCAGAGTATGCCAGGGATGATCATGTATTTGAGGCGGATGAATATGCCCTTATTCTGAATGAATTCGAAGAAGCCTACCTCCATAAGTCAATGGAAGCGGTGAAAAGTTTTATGAATCCTGTATCCGGAGAGGATATTCAGGGGAGTGAAGATGCTCTTACCTCTGTGGAGATGATAGAAGAGAACGACCGGGGCGAGCGGTTACTGCCCCGGAATCCTGCCGATTTCAATAACTACAGACAGAAGCTTCAGGCCAATCCCATATTGGAAAATATGATATATACGCTTGACAATGAGGAAAGCATTGATTCCCTGGCTATGAATATCCAGTTTCAGGTTATGGAGAATCCTGACTATATACGGGATTATTTCATGGATATCTTTGATAAGCACAATACCGGTATTCTGGAGTTGACGCCCGTAGGCGTCCCGGTATTCGAATTCTATATTCAGAAGTTTATGAAGCAGGATATGAAGAAGTTCATGCCTCTGGTTTTTCTGGTTGTGATTATTACTTTTTTTATGAATTTCCGGTTATTGAGAGGTGTCCTTCTTCCTACGGTATCCATCCTGCTTTCCATTATCTGGACTATGGGGTTAATGGGATTCCTTGGGATCCCGCTGACAATTGTTGTGAATATCCTGCCGACTATACTTGTTGCCGTGGGGAGCAGTTATTCCATACATATTATCAACCAGTACCTCCATGACCGGGAGATGATCCGCATAAAAGGGAAACAAAACGGACTGGTTTCTTCCATGTCGCATATTTCCGTTACAGTCCTGCTGGCATCACTGACAACCTTTATCGGGTTCTCTACCCTGGGCTTCAATCAGGTGGTTTCGCTCAGGCATTTCGGGATATTTTCTGCCATCGGCACTCTGTTTACCATGCTGATAGCGACTCTTCTGATTCCCTCTGTATTATCCCTTAGCAATATCCCCCGGGAAAAAGCTCACAAAGCGGCAAAACCCGATTTTCTTCAAAGGGTTCTGTTAGGAGCCGGTCATTTTACGATAAGAAAGCCTGTACCTATACTGGCCGGTACTGTTCTGATTTTGTTCGTCTCTCTTATTGGAATTACCCGTCTGAACATAGAATCCGCACCCACCTTCAACTTCAAGGATGATTCCTATGTCGTTCAGGCCGATGAGAAGGTCAGTCAGGTTCTTAAGGGGTCAATCCCCATCAATCTGATGATTGATACAGGTAGAGACGGAGGAGTAAAAGATCCCGAATTCCTTAAACATATGGATGAACTGGCTGTCTGGGCGGCAAACGAAGAAAATTGCAGGCAATACAACCTGCTGAGCTGCTATACTTTCTCTGACATTATAAAACGCATGAACAAGGCTATGAACGGTGAGGATCCGGATTACTATTCCATTCCTGAAGATTCGGCTGCGATTGAAGACTATCTGATGTTATACAGCGGAGAGGACAGAGATTCTGACGGGTTGCCTGATACAATGGAGCGCTTTACTGATCCTCATTTTCGAGTGGCCAATGTATTCATCAAAACCGGGTATTACCAGGGAAGAAAATACTCGACCAAACGTCTTCTCAGTGCTATTGAATCTTTGGAAAATTATCTGGCATCAGATCCTTACTTTTCTCAGTTCAAGTATCAGTGTGCCGGTCAGACAATCAACTATGCCGTATTAAACAAACTGATAGCCCGGGGGCAGATTGTAACGATTGTTCTGACTCTGATTATTATCAGCACAATCATCTTTATTCTGTTCAGAAATATAAAGGCGGCTCTGGTCTCTCTGATTCCCATTTCATGCAGTATCCTGGTTGTCTTCGGTATTATGGGGTATTTTCAGATTCCTCTGGATATTACAAAAAGCATTATTGCTGCCGTAACCATAGGTATCGGTATCGACGATACAATTCATATGCTGAAAACAATTCGTTATTATCAGATGAACGGGTACTGTCTTAAAGAAGCTATATACGAAGCTTACAGAGAGGCGGGGAAAGCTATTGTCTATACATCAATCGCTCTGGTCTGCGGATTTGCCGTCCTTATGTTTTCACAATTCAAAGTCCTTTATTATCTGGGATTGCTGGTTGCTATGAATATGATCACCACAACCATTGCGGCTCTGATTGTTCTACCTGCTGCTGTGTGGGTGTTCAAGATCCGTTTTAATCCATCTGAAAAAAGTAACATCAAAAATGTCAAACAGGCAGAACTGCGTCTGGAAGGAGAATAATCATGTTACGTACTAAAGGAATTTCTATCTGTGTATTTCTAATGACTTTCTTTATCCCCGGCTTGCCTCTGGCTGCAGCTGAGAGTGCTCAATCCATTATGGAAAAGAACTACGCCATACCCGATGGAGAGAGTTTTCAAAAGGAGTCTGTTCTTTTAATTGTCAAATCGGGAAGCACTGAAAAAAAGGAGTTTGTAACCCTGGGCAAGGAGTACGACCGCAGTTGGCGCAGTCGTATTCAGTTTACCTTTCCTTCCACAGTAGGGTTTCTGATCTGGGACGAACCTGGAGAGGACAGCCAGCAGTGGATTAAACTGACAAGCGGTAAAGTTCGGAAAATCGCCGGCAGTGAGAAAGGGAAGCCCTGGATGAATTCCCATTTTTATAATCAGGATATCTCCCGCACGTATATTGAAGATTATGAATACAGTCTCCTGGGCGAAGGATCGGTAGATGGTCATCCCTGCTATAAAATCAGAGCCGAGAAGATCCGGGGTGAAAGGGTCTACTCCCATTCCGTCCTCTATATCGGAAAGGAGGATTATCTAAAATACAGGATTGAGTTTTATGAGAGCGGGCTGCATACCAAGACTCTGGACTTTACTAACTATGAGATCATAGATGGGATTCCCACTCCCCGGAAGCTGACCATGACCCGCAGCGACGGACGGGGGAAGAGCGTTCTCTACGTGAAAACGGCCGTTTATAACCTGACTGTTGACGATCGGAAAATGACTCGTGAGGCCTTCTAGGGGAAGTTTAATGAATATGTTTAAAAGAAATATACTGTTTTCTATTCTTTTTGTACTGTGGCGTCTCTTTCCCCTTTCCGCTCAGACCGAGGAGGAGTTGGACCAGCTCCTCCTGGGGGGGGATAGCAGCGATCGTATAGAAGAAATGAGCATGCCCGAGTCCGAACCTCCTTTCTCCCTCTCCGGTTCGGCCGTGTATGAATCCGGTCTTTCCCTGAACGAAAACTCTTTTGAATTGAATCGCTTTTACCGGAATCAGGGGCGGATCAAACTGAAACCCCTTTATGAGACAGAGAATACCAGAGCCTATGGGGATCTGGATTTCTTTGTGAATTCCGGTGTTGAGGGGGAAACCCGTGAAAGCAGCAGCCTGGAGTGTGTGGAGGCCTATGCTGAAGGTTCAGGCCTGCTCCTGTGGAAGATCGGAAAACAGCGCTTTAACTGGGGTGTCGGGGATTCCTGCCAGCCCACGGACTTGATGGACCGTCCCGATCTGCGCGATTCCTTTATGCGGAACATCGATGACCGTTATACAGGGGTATATGCCCTTTCCCTGAAGTATCTGGCCGGAGACTATGCCCTGGAGATCGCTTTGCGCCCCGTAACGGAAACGGCTCTGGTTCCAGCCGGGTTCTATGCTCTGGAAGCAGATGCTCTGACATCTGCCGCCGGAACTGTCTCTCCCCGCTATCCGGAGAGTGAGGTGCTGTCCGCACTGGAAGACGTTTCGGCGGGTATTCGCATTGGTGGAACCAGCGGTATCCTGGATTGGCATCTGACGGGGTACAGTGGAATGAACAAAGAGTTCCTTTATCGTTCTTCAATTAAAAGGGATGAGGATACTTACTATCTCGATATCTGTCCTGTTTACAGACGGATGAACGCTCTGGGTGCCGATTTCTCCTTTGCTCTGTCCAGGTTCAACTTCCGTCTGGAAGGATATTACTCCTCCGATATGCCGGCTCTGAGTACGATTAGGGAGAGCGATTTCACCCGGGCGGGATCCTCCCTTATTGCGGGAGCAGCCAGCGTAGAGCTGCAGACTGTAGAGAAACGGGATTTCTTCAGCTACAGTTCCGGATTTGATATCAACCTCTGGGGTAATTGCGGTACTGTTTACTGCGAATGGATGCAATCCCGCTATATTGATGAAGATGATATCAATCCCCTTTTACAAAGCGATATACTAATGATTCGTATTGAGGATTCACTCTTCAATCAGGAACTGAATCTATCGGCCGGATCAATGATCCGTACCAGGGACGGTGTTCCCGGGCTGGTATTCAACCCTGAAGCGGAATACGATTTTAAAACAGGTCTCACAATCGGGATGGGTGCCTATCTGTTTATGAGCAATGATGACGAGTATATTGAGATGATGGAAGATAAGGATACGGCTTATGTAAAAGTACAGTATTCATTTTAGAATAGGACCTCAGCTCTGTTCGGATCAAATCGGGGAGAGTTGAGGTCATTTATTTATAGAATAAGGAAATGAAAGCCTCTATTGACATTCATATGTATCTGGTGTTAGTGTTTGCTAACATCGGTTTTGAATCATTACATTATGACGATCCTTTAGTTTCAAGCGTATGTAAGTATACAGGAGTATCATTTCTATGAAAACCAGATCAAAGATTATTCAGGCGGCAACGGAGCTTTTTTCTGAACTTGGATACAGAGGTTCCACAACAAAAGCGATTGCCCAACGGGCGGGAGTCTCCGAAATGACAGTGTTTCGACAGTTCGGTAATAAAATCGGTGTTCTAAAAGAAGTACAAAAAGTAATTCTTTCGAATCAATCAGAAGTAATCGATTTCAATCCCGAGACTTGCAGCGATATAATAGGCTGGCTGGGGAAAATTGCTGAAATTGAAATTCGAAATACATATGATTACGGTATGCTTGTTTTAAAGTTGATGCTGGAGGCGCAATCCTCGGAAGAAATTATGAATTTATACAGGAGCGCTCCCAAAAGTGACGGAGCCCGAAGATTAATTGAGAATATTCAATATCTGCAGGATACCGGTACCATCCGCAAGGATATGACCGCTTACGCTATAGGGAAACATTTTTTGAATCTGGTTTTTATGCATGTTATGGGGCGGTTGCTTTTACAGCCTGAAAGGAAAAGCAGTGTAGAAGAGCTTATCAATGATTCTGCTGTAATGATTGATATATTCTGGCGTGGAATACGGAATAATCACGCATAGAGAGAGTCTGGATTGACAACTCACATTTATAATGATAGTGTGTACTAACTAACATTTGATCGTGATATCTGGTCTGTGAAGTATGCCGGAATAATATTCCGGCCAGCTCCCGAACCTTTATTGCGGGAAAATTGATCTTGGGCCGAATCGGGATAATTCGGATCGGAAGGTATGTCTGGTGGCAAGTACAACACTTATATATGATGTTGATGAAATCCCTCACATGGTTGAATGATATGGTTAACCGGGACATTGAAAAAAATGACGGTAAGGATCGCCTTTTAACGAATTCCTGTATTTTGAAGTTAAATTGATACAAGCCTAATCGTAGTGGAAGTGTCTACAGGACAGGAAAAAAACATCATGGGACTGCTTACCGATGGTGTGAGTAAGGTTCTGGTAATTGTAAACAAGGATACCTGATCCTGACTTTAATTCCACCAGAATAAGATTTAATCAACCATGTGAAGAATGTTTTATGATAAGAGCGCACAAAAAGACAGTTTCAATTGGCTGCTTCTACGGTAGGAATGGCAACCTTGAGCAGTCCATAGCCCAGTTAAAGTAGAGAGCAGAGGCATATGCCTTTGCTTTTCAGGATAAATTCAATACCAATGCTGAACAAGCCCGTTTCCTTGCATGATGCATCATGTGGTGATGATAGATACTGGTGGGACAATTGTTAAGTCTTTGATCATCGGGCAGGGAGTTCAGCTTTGATTTCTGTTTTTACGGAGGAATATGAACGCACAAAAGGATTTTATCGGTAAAAAAATTATCTTTGTGCATCCGCCGGATCTGGTCCGTGGTCCCCTGATGGATCTGCTTTCAGAACTGGAGTATGAAGCGTACGTCCTCAGGTCGCACAGTAAAATCCCCGATATTTACAAAGCCTATCCCGATACTGTTTTCTTTCTGAATATCGACACCGCTCTCAACGATACAGAGTGGCAGATCTATATCAAACATCTTAATCGGAGCTGCCCCGGAATCCTCCTGGGAATTTTTTCCTTCAGGATTTCGCAGAAGGACCTGGTACAGCACTATCTGTTGGGGCTGGGTGTCAGTTGCGGCTTTATTCAGATGAAACAGGGGGTAAAGGCTGCCGGGGAAATGATTCTGAAAGTGCTCAACGCCAACGAAGTAAAGGGGCGGAGGAAGTATCTTCGGTATCAGTGCTATCCAAAAGACCATTCTATAGTTCATTTTTTCAATGAAGGGACAGATGTCACAGGCAGAATTCAGGACATCACTTCCGTCGGCATGTCCTGCCGGATGGCCTCCTCCGTCAGCCTGGTTAAAAACCAGCTGGTGAAGAATATGCAGCTGCGTCTGAAAGGGGTAATTGTCAGATGTGATGCCGTACTGATGGGGAAAAAGGCCATCAATGGTCAGGACGCTCTTTATGTCTTTCTGTTCCGCATGGAGTCGCAGGACAAAATGAAAAGCCGTATCCGTTCCTATATATACGGTGCGTTGCAAAGGCAGCTGAATCATGATTTTGGACTGGCGGAATAATATTGCTATATTGCCATATTGCTGAGCGTTTATCCAAAAGTAAAGATTTATTTACATAATTTGATAGTGACCGGATTGACAACTAATAATTGATATGATAGTGTGTGCTAACTAACATTTTATCTGGAAGATTCAGTTTGTAAAGTATGTTCATAATATTCCGGCTGGCTCCTGTAACTTTGTACTAATTTAAATGATCTTGCTCCAAAAGGACAATATTTATGGGAGGGATTAAAAAGTCGGTAATATTGCTTATATCAAATTTTCTAATAAAAAGTTTACTGTATTGGGGAAATTGGAATAATACGGATTGTAAGGAGTTTCTGGTGGCAAGTACAACATTTTTATCTAATACTGATGTTGATGAAGCAGCTGTAGATGAGTCTCTTATCTGGTTGAATGATATGGTTAACTGGGAGATTGAAAGAATTGTCCGTCAGGGAAGGGACATAATCGATGCTGCTTTTGAAATGGAGAATGTTATTGTTCTTTTCCGTTATTGCAGATTATCCTCAGAGAAAATCCCTCTTATGATCACAAATAAACTCATATCTTTGCAAAATGGTAAAGTTATACGAAATGATCTGGATATTACTCATACTATTGAAGTCTTCAGGCGCATGATAGAGACTCATCTGGTCACACTGTTTCTATATGAGGATCTGGACTCTTTCGATATGAATAAGTCCCGCCGGGATGTTCAGGATTATATTAGGATCTTCTGGCAGGGGTTGGAGCCGGATTATGTTTGATAAGGGTAGAGGTTGGAAAAGAAATATTTTATGCTTTCTTAAAAACAGAGGGCTGGGATATCTCATTATTTTACTGTTTTACCAGTGCAGGCTGAAGAGTGTTTTAAAAAACAGAATCTTCTGCGGAAAGCCGATAAAGGATAATCCGGTATTTTACCGTTTTTATATTGTAGAAGTGGATCTTTCGGGCTTCCTTCTGCGTTCCCGCACTTCGCATAACACTGCAATGTATATGAATTATAGGTATCTGATGCAGGTTCTGCTTGAACGGCTGAGGCGTTGGAGCAGGTTCAAGGCGTCTCTCTTTTTCTCTCATCCAAACCGTATAATATTTATAACTCCGAATTACTCTTCCAATCTATATCAGGATAATGATTTATGCTCTGTGCTGGAGCCCCCTGTCCATTGTGATAAGGGGTTTGTCCAAATTCCTATCTTCCGTATCGGTTCCAGTGTTATCCCTTCTGGGAGGAAAAATGTCAGGAACGCCTGGCGTGAAGCGGAAGTCGCTCTTCAAATGTGTCAGTTAAGGAGTCCGAATGTCCTGGTATATAACGAATCTATAAATAAAGCTTATAAAAAAAGGCTGTTTGTGTTATCTCATTTTGAGCTATCCCTGCAAAACTCAGAAATTTCAGTGAATTTTCAGCCTTTATGCGATAAAGATGGTATTTTACTGGGGTTTGAAGCATTGGCGCGTTGGCATTCGCGTGAGTTTGGCATGATAGCACCCGATGAATTCATTCCTCTGCTTGAACGATATGGCCAAATATCAAAATTGACGGAGTTTATGCTTAAACAGGCCGATTCTTTTTTATCTGCCGGCAGTTCCGTACAGTCTTCCGGGTTTTTTGTTTCGGTAAATATTTCGCCCTATGAATTGTTGCGCCTTGACTGTGTTGAACGAATCCGATTGCTTTTACAGAGAGGTGTTATCCGGTCCCGGGACATTGTCCTGGAAATAACGGAATCCCGGTATATCAGTGAGAATCAGCAGGTTCAGCAATCCATTAGGGAATTGAGAAGCATGGGGTTTCAAATTTGTCTGGACGATTTCGGAACAGGTTATTCCAATCTATCCTTAATCAGAGATCTTCCACTTAAACATATCAAGCTTGATAAAAGTTTTCTAAAGAGAATTCCGGATGATGAATATTCTCTAAGAATATTGGAGGCGGTCATTAATTTTTCCTCCGCTATTAATAAAACCCTTGTTGTTGAAGGGGTTGAAGAGAAATCCTATGTAGATCTCCTAGCCAGGATGGGGTGTCGTGTCTTTCAGGGATATTACTTTTCAAAGCCTGTTTCTTTTGAAAATGCCTTGGCATTGATAAATCATTCTTCGGCAAGAATGGAGGTGACCGTTTGATGGTTGGCACTAAAAAGAAGGGGTTGGTAAGAGGGCCGTTCCGGAATCTTTTGAAATTTAGCAAAAAGGTATCTTATGCGGGGATAGCAATATATCTAGCTGTTATGTATCCCTATTCTCTTGAGGGTTTATATGATAATCGAATGACGTTATGCGAATTATAAATATATACAAGGATTTATCATGAATGATCTGGATTTAGAAAAGGTTCAGGAGCCTGTAAATGAAATTATGGAAATGGATCAATATTTGACATTCACCCTCGATCGGGAACTGTACGCTGTAAATGTAATGAATATACAGGAAGTTCTGGAGTATCAGAGTATTTCCAGAGTACCGGGAATGCCGGAGTATATGATGGGTATCATTAATTTGAGGGGGAGTGTCGTTCCCGTATTTGATCTGAAGTTGGAACTTGGTTTAGGCAAAACAGAGAGGACAACAGAAACGGGTATCATTGTTGCCGAGTTACAGCTTGATAAGACTCTGATCGAGATTGGGCTGTTAGCGGATTCTGTCCATGAAGTTGTTGAACTGCGCAATGAAGATATGGAGCAGGCTCCGAATATTGGCATAAACATAGATACTTCATTTATCAGGGGGATGGGGAAACAAAAGGACGATTTTATTCTTATCCTTGATGTCAGAAATGTGCTTTCCAATCAGAAGATAACCTCATATAAAAGCGGAGAAATCGGCCTGACGGAATGTGAAAGTGCTCATTGTGGTATTGGTTGCTGATGATTCGAAGGTTCTTCGAGAAGTGTAGGGTACCGTATGTTACCAATACTTTTTCAGGAATACTTTAATACGGAAGAATTGGTCTCTGGAGGAACCTAAGAGGAATGGAAAACGCGCCTTGCGGACTGGATTGTTCAAAATGTGAATTTTACAGGGAGAATATCAGAAAGAAAAAAAGGTATAAGATCTCCAGAAACTGGAACATTCCATTTGATTCCGTCCTATGTCCGGGATGTAAAGTTCGAAGCCGGCAGTACTTTCTCGACAGCTCAAGACACCTGTGCATTATTAAGGCATGTCTGCAGGAGAGAAACATCAAATCCTGTTTGGAATGTTCATTGTTTCCGTGTTTTCTTACCCCCCCGGAGTGTCGCAGGTCATGCTAGATCCTCCCCTTTTCGCCTGCAGTCACTTTAAGTATGCTGGAAATTTTGGAGAGTAAATCTCCTGAAAATAATTATCGAGGTTAGTTGTATGTTAGGTAGATCATTAAGGAAAGACAGGTTTTATGGAATCGGTTTTAAAATATCATTTATGTTCAGTCTGCTGGCCGTCATTCTGATTGTGTTGATGTCCTTCTCATCCTACAGGGAGGAGAAGAGGTCGCTAAGCAGTCAGATATTTACTAAACTGGAACTGATGGTTTCCAATGGGGTGGGGGAAGTTAATGGGTGGTTTATGCAGCGTAAGGAAATTATCGATTGTACCGCTCAAATGTACAATAGTCTGGATACTTTGAATTCTTTACTCTCTTTTCCCCCTAATGAGAATCCCCTTCTGATTCTGGGAGAGACTACTTCCGGACTGAAATCCCTCTATATGGCAACGGCTGAAAAAAAGTTTTATACCGGTTCCGGCTGGCTGGCACCGGATGATTACGATCCCACAGGCCGGCCCTGGTATAAAGGAGCCGTAGAGGCGGGAGAAACGGTACTTTCAGATTTTTATATAGATGCCAATACGAAAAAACCGGCCATTTCAATATCGGCCCCTTTGATTACCGAAGAGAACGAAATACTGGGGTGCATCAGCAGGGACATTTTTGTCGACGATATCCTGAACTGGGTTCAGGAAAATCAGGAGGAGGGGATCCGGATTGGAATTCAGGATAGAAACGGGACAGTTCTGGTTCACCCCGAACCCGAAATGATCGGAACGAATATCCTGGAGCATCCCCAGCTTAAAGACCTGTTTCAGACAGTTTACAGGGAAAAGGCGGGGTATCAGTTCTACTCCTTTGAGGGTAAGGAAAAACTTATGTTCTATGATCAGATACCGTTGACGGGGTGGCAGATTGTCTACTTTGTTGATTTGAAGATTTTAAATGCTCCCCTGGCCAAGTTGAAATTACGCTTTTTAATCTTTACCTTCGGGACGATCGGTATTTTCATCCTGTTGTCCATTTTTATAGCCCGGCATTTTTCCGTTAGAATCAATGCCGTATCGGATAACCTGAAGACAATTTCGGAAGGGGATATGGTGCTGAATATCGATCCTGATTATTACAGGGTCCGGGATGAAATCGGCCGTCTTTCCCTGAGTTTGAGAAATATGGTCCTCCAGCTCAGCAAAATGGTGGGGAACGTTGATACAAGTGCCGGCAAGGTGGCACTGGGCAGCAGTCAGGTACGGGAGAATGCTCAGAAGATCAGTACGGGAGCCTCTCAACAGGCATCTCTGGCGGAGGAAGTTTCCAGTTCCATAGAGCAGATGAGCGCCAATATACAGCAGAACTCCAGTAATGCCCAGAGAACGGGAACCATTGCCAATAATGCTGCTATTGATGCCCAGGACAGCGGGATGGCAGTTGAAAAAGCCGTAACGGCTATGAAGCAGATAGTAGAAAAAATTACGATTGTTGAGGAGATTGCCCGGCAAACGAATATGCTGGCCCTTAATGCGGCCATAGAAGCCGCCAGAGCGGGAGAGCATGGCAAGGGTTTTGCTGTCGTTGCATCCGAGGTTCGTAAACTGGCGGAGCGCAGTCAGACGGCAGCGGGAGAAATTACAACTCTTTCCATGACGACGGTTAATGCGGCTACAAGTGCTGGAGAGATGCTGAACAAGCTTGTGCCGGATATAAAGAAGACAGCGGAACTGGTTCAGGAAATCAGTACTGCATCGCAGGAGCAGAGCGAGGGAGTTGAGCAGATCAGCAGTGCCATCCTGGAGCTGAGCAGTATCATTCAGCTGAATGCGACAAGCTCGGAGGAAATGGCCGGAACATCCGATTTACTGGCTGGGCATTCTGATGATCTGAGAACTCTTATTGCTTCTTTTACTATAGACAAGAAGGAGGTGGAATCCAGAATGATCTCCGCACCTTCCGGTAATTCAGGAGAGATGAACGAGGTCTCTTCAATCGGGAGCATGGTATCGGCGTCTTTGCGGCAATCTACGGCAACCGCTGTTATCGGAACGGATGATGAGGAGTTCGAGCAGTATTGAGCCATAGTACAAGAGGATACTTCTCCAAGTGGATTTGAGAGCTGAGTGGTTATGAATCTTTAAGATATAAATAATCATTAAGATCATTCGAATCCGGTTCTATACATTCTGTTTTATTTATGTATGCGGCTGCATGGTACGTTGTAAAAGCTGGTTATACCAGATCAACAGTAAGTGTCTTTTGAGCTTCTGGTTGACTTGTTTTAGGAGTCTGGAATATATGAAAAAAATCAATGACTATAAAATCGGGACAAGATTGGTTATGATCTTTTCGGCTGTGGCACTGATCATGGTAGGGGCGCTTGTTCTCTTTGTAGGGCAGAGGGTCTCTCATCTGGCTGAACATAATGCCTTGGATGTTTCTGAATCGGTGGTCAATGAGTATACTCTCTGCACAGAACAGATCATGAAAAGGGTTTTGTCTGTTAGCCAGGCATTGGCAAGCACTGCCGAAGCATTTATGCATGATGAAAATACCTCTCATACCAGAGTAGAGGCTGATAATATCCTTATCAGAACACAGGAAAACAATCCTGAGTTGTTAGGAGTTTATTATCTTTTTGAGCCTGATCAGTTTGATGGAAGAAATGTTATCTGTCGTCCCTTTGAGTATAATGCTAATGGGGAACAGGTTCTCATGATAGATCTTGTAGTTCCTATCCGTAATAGCAGGGGAGATTTCATCGGAATCGCGGGCTGTGACATTTCAATAAAAACCCTTGATCAGGCTATCAGCAGCATCTTACCTTTCAAGGAATCAGGCTTCCTGACGGTGTTTGCTCAGGACGGAACGATTATGGGAGGAGCAGGGAGTCAGTTCACAGGACAGAACATTTTGGACCTACCGGGAATCCCGCAAATTACTCTGGCTGGTATATTTAGTAAAGAGGATTACTCCTTCGAAACCTATGATGATTTTCTCAAAGAAGATTTTCTGATCTACGGCTCCCACTTCGCGGTACAGGGAACGGATTATATAACTACTGTTCAGGCCAATATTCCCACATCCGTCATATATGAGGAATCAAGATCGATTGTTACTGTTGTAACCCTGCTGGGCATAGCTGCTCTGGCCGTCATTATTCTTGTCATATTTTTCTTTGCCCGGCAACTGAATCTGGGAGTGGATTTTGCCAGTGAGATGGCCGAAGGGAATCTTGCGGCCCGCTTCGAAATCGATCAGAAGGATGAGATCGGGTTGCTTGCCTCTGCATTGACCTCAATGGCAGACCAGTTAAAGAAAATTGTATCGGATATCAGAGCTGCCTCGGGCAATGTCGCTACCGGCAGCGGCCAGATCAGCTCCACCTCCCCGGAGTTAAGCCAGGGGGCAAGCAAGCGAACAGGCTGCCAGTACAGAGGAGGTTTCGGCCTCTATCGAACAGATGACCAGCAATATCGAACAGATGACCAGCAATATCGAACAGATGACCAGCAATATCGAACAGAACTCGGAGAACGCTTCCAAAACAGAAAAAATCGCTCAAAAAGCCGCCCGGGCCGGAGAGGCCGGCAGGGGATTTGCCGTGGTGGCCAGTGAAGTCCGGAAACTGGCGGAGCGGAGCCAGACAGCCGCGGCGGAAATCATGGATCTGTCCCGGGACAGTATGAAGGTGGCCGAAAATGCCGGGACTTTGCTGGACCGGATCATCCCCGATATACAGCATACTGCCGAACTGGTGCAGGGTATCTCGGCAGCCAGTGCTGAACAGAGAAGCGGTGTCCAGCAGATTAACGCGGCTGTCTTCCAGCTGGATAAGGTGGTCCAGGTCAACGCCTCCTCCTCGGAGGAACTGGCGTCCATGTCGGAGGAGCTCTCCTCCCAATCAGATCAGATGATCAGTACCATGGCGTTTTTCAGGGTTGATCAGGAGGCCCGGAAGGTGATTGAAGATAAAACGAGAACCTTCAATACCGGAAGGAAAATAGAAGAAGGGATCTCAACGCTGAGCAGAGGAGAAACAAATCAATTGATTGCGAATACCATTTCCCAGACTTCCGAAAGGGCCAAAGTATCAGGCGGAGAAGATGAGTTCGAAGAATTTTAAAAAAGAAAGGCAATTAATATGGAAACTAGTTTTAAAGAGAATATAGAAGAAGAAATCCAGAAGGCCGACTCGGATAAATACCTCTCCTTTTTTGTGGCAGGAGAGCAGTACGCCCTGAATGTCCTGAATATCCGGGAGGTTTTAAGCAATCAGAGTGTTAACCACATTCCGCGGATGCCTTATTTCATGCGGGGTATCATCAATCTTCGGGGGCACGTCGTTCCGGTTATTGATCTGAAAATGAAATTCGGACTGGGAGAGACCACGGACAGTATTGATACCAGCATTGTTGTTACGGAAGTTTCTATAGGGCAGGATGAAATTATCATGGGGCTCCTTACCGATGGGGTGAATGAGGTTCTTGTGATTGAGGAAAAGGATATCGAGGCTGCTCCTGTTTTTGGGACGGAAGTTGATGCCAGCTTTATCAAGGGAATCGGAAAAAGAGATGACACTTTTATCGTTATTCTGGATATTAACAAGTTTCTGTCCATTGGGGATTTAAGCGCTCTTACAATAGAGTCAACCCTTGAATCGTAGATATAAAGGAGTGGAATGGAGTATGTCCAAAGCAGTACCTGGCGGGAGGTGCTGGACAAATACGGGAGTTGGGATATCGATCTCATCCCCGCCCTTGGTCCGGATGATTGTATTGGTAGGGAGATCATCCGGACCGATCCTTATATCTCCTTTCCTCAGGTGATTGTTACAGGACCGGATATAGACTTTATCTGCAGCACTACAAAACTTGAAGGGAAGAGGGTAGGGGTCGGAGAGGGTTATACGAGTTACCATTTTATGAAGAATAACCATCCGCAGATTGAACTGGTCACGACTGATAATGTTCTTGAGGGACTCCGGCTTCTCGATAAAGGCAGCATTGACGCTTTTGTCGGTCATCTGGCTGTTGTCCGGGATGGCGTCGAAAAATCCCGTCTGAATCTTCACATTGCAGGAAAAACCGAATATGTATTTGAGCATTGTATGGGGCTGCCTCAGGAGCATGCCCGCACTGTTGCCATATTTAACAAAGTTTTTGAGGGAATGACAGCAGAGGATCATAGCCGGATCTATAACAGGTGGATAGATATGGAGAGGAAGCGGATCAAAGGTTTGCTCGAGGATCTGGAAATTCTGAGGGTTAAGCTGGAGGAAAGAAACGATGAACTGAAAAGGCTGGCAATTACCGATAAGTTGACAGATCTGTACAACCGTTTCAAGCTGGATGAAGCACTCTATACCGCCAAAAAAACGGAAGGAACAGGGTGGTCATACATTAAGTTCGGTATTTGGATTTGCATGATTCATGTAATAGAGGCGGATCATCATCTCTTTGAGATGTTTTATTGATTTCAATTATCAATTTTAATAAAAAATTGTTGCATATTAATAAAATAAGGAGTTTTCCTTTGAAAGATAAGTACATTAATATAATTCTGTTTTTTTTGATACTGATTGTTCCTCCCTTAAGCGCAATTGAGAGGGGAGAAGACTGGGGGATAACTCCCCTTCCTGTTGTTGCCTATACTCCTGAAACAGCTTTCCTTTTTGGATTTAGCGGTCTGGCCTGGTATCAGCCCCCGGAAAATACCCTGACAAATATGTATATGTTTGAAATGGTCTACACAACAAAGAAACAGTTAGCCCTCAGGGTGGGACTGGAACACTATGCTCTGGAAGAGAAGTTAAAAGTGGAAACGGAAGTTTCCTACTCTCTCTTCCCCGACAGTTTCTGGGCAATAGGTCCCGATGCTCCAGACTGTTCACAGGAGGAATATACACCCTTAAAACTGGAGTTGCGGCAGTCTTTACCCTATCGGATATTTCCTGCTTTTCACCTTGGTCCTGTTTTTAGGATTACCCGGCACAAGCTGGATGATATGGAAGAAGGGGGCATCCTGTATAAAGGAATCACAGGAAGTGAGGGGGGCCGGAATCTGGGGCTGGGGTACTGCTTTATCTATGATACGAGGGATTCCAATATATACCCAGGAAAAGGAACGATTGTAAGTTGTTCAAATATTTATTTTTCCGAATGGGGAGGACTGGGGGAATATTCATACCAGTGCTGGGAAGTGGATTTGCGCAAATATATAAGCCTCTCAAAAAAGAGTCAGCTTGCCTTGAGAGGAACAGCCTTCTTGAATTCGGGAAGTCATATCCCTTTTCAGGAGCTTCCAGTTCTGGGTGGACCCTTCCTGATGCGGGGATACTACCAGGGGCGTTACAGGGATAAAAATACGTTCTCTCTGCAGGGGGAATACCGATTTCCTATGATCGGCCGTCTTCGGGGTGTTCTATTTGGCAGTGCCGGGGCGGTGGCATCTGCCATTGAAAAGTTTTCTGATTCACCCGTCAGGCTAGCTGGTGGGACGGGGTTGAGATTTGCGGTTAATAAAGAGGAGAATCTGAATCTCCGGCTGGATAGTGCCTACTCTGCTGAGGGATTCAAGATCTATTTTGGTGTGCTGGAGGCGTTCTGATGAAGTTTAGAAAAAGATATCTTATACTTTTTTTCTTGCTGTTTATATCTCTTTTCTCAAATTGCAGGACAGGGGAAACCACCGGACGGGAGGATCTTGGCGGAAGGATCGAAAAACATGAAATGGTTTTGATCGGCGGAATGAAACAGGCCATTACTATCCGGGGAAATCACACGGACAGTCCGGTTCTCCTTTGGTTACACGGAGGTCCCGGAGCTTCACAGATGGCCGTGAGCCACCATTATGATACTGCTCTGGAAGATTCATTTATTGTCGTTCAATGGGATCAACGAGGAGCCGGGAAGTCTAATCCGAAGGGATTTGATGAGACAACCATGACAAATGCTCAGTTTATCCGGGATTGTCATGAACTGACCCGGTATTTAAAAAAGGTTCTGGGAAGAGAGAAGATCTATCTTCTCGGACACTCCTGGGGGACCCAGCTGGGGATTCAAGTGGCCGGACTCTACCCGGAAGATTACCTTGCCTATATAGGAGTCAGTCAGGTTATTAATGCTCTGGATGCTCATGTTGTAGGAGAGAGATGGTTACGGGAGACTTTAATCAGTGAGAATAAAAAACGGGATATTAGGAAACTGGACAAACTTGGTCCGCCCCCCTACCGCGACCATGAAGATTTTGTTCGTTTTATCCACCTGATTGACAAGTATGGCGGTAGCTTTGATATCTCCTTCGGAAAATTGATTCGAATAGCCATAGGCTCCCCTTATTACTCCCTTTCAGATATGAAAAGTTGGTTGAACGGAGCAAACCGGGGCAGCGGTCCCTTGTGGGAAGAGTCTTTACGTTTTGATGCGAAAAAGGATATCCCTCATTTGGATTTACCGGTTCTGTTGATTGCAGGAACGGGGGATTACAATACCCCTATAGACCTGGTGGAAGAGTATGCCAGTATGCTTCAGACGCCCAGTATTAAAAGAGTGGTCAGAATTGAGGGCGCTTCCCATACTCCTCAATTTAAAGATCCTGAAGGGTTTGCCCGTATCCTGAGAGATTTCAGGAAAGAGGTGGAAGGGGATAGGGCAAAATGAGAGGAATCTTAAAGAAATCGTGAATCGGCAGATTCCTTTACACTCTTTGGACACTGTCTGAGTTATCGCAGCTTTTTCTGCTTTTCCAGTGTTAGAAACGGCTGAATTTTAATTTTCAGCCGGATTTAATCTATGCCATTGGTTGCTATAATGATAAATCGATGACATATAAAATCCACTTACCTCTCTTCTTCTATTTTTTTTATATCATGAAAATCTGGTCCATATATTTCTCTATTTCTAAATCTTTAATCTGCCAGGGTATATATTTTAGATAGGGCCTCCTGAAAAAGTATTTCAGGAAGTTTATATTTCTCCAATACTGAGTCTTTCATCAATTTCTGTCATTTCTGTGGGACATATTTTATCCAAGTTCATGCCCAAAACAGCCAGAAAGATTTCTGTTTTACTGGTTGATCTTAATATGGATTTTATCAAGTACAACCCTTATTTTAAGAAGAAAACTGCTTTGCATAGTCATTCATTTTACTCCGGGATACTTTTTCTCTCAATCCTTCCTCAGTCTCCTGCAATAATACTTATGGTCGTTTTTTTTCCTTAACGGATGAGGCCTCTATCGAAGTTCTTATTGGGAGTCTGAATGTAAATGAGTGCAGCATTTTCCAACTGAAGCGGGATGCAATTATTTTCTGCTATCATAATATCAGACTGATAGACAATTAATACCCGTTCTTTTTTGTATTACTATATTCCCATTAAATATCAATTTATTTCAAAAAAAAATGGAATTCTTCCAAAGAAATTGTAACACATATGAAAATTTCAATGTTACAATTTTATCAGGATCCCTCGTCGGGGGACAAATACCAAACAATGCGGAGAGAATAGATGAAAAGAAAGATTACTTTTGTTTTGCTGATGCTGATTGTAATGATGCCCATGCTGATAGGCGCTCAACAGATCACGATTAAACTGGCACATTTGAATCCTCAAAATCCTTTCGATGTCCCTTCAGCAGCCATGGCTGCGGCTTTTAAAGCAGAAGTGGAATCCCGTTCAAATGGAGAAATCGCAGTAGAACTATTCCCGAATGGCGTCCTTGGTAAAGAACGTGAGACCATGGTCCAGGTAAAAGGGGGCGTGATACAGTCCTATATTGCATCCACCGGCGGTATGTCCTCCTATTACCCGATGATCGATGTAACCAATCTTCCTTTCGCCTTCTCAAGTTACAATGTGGGGTATAAAGTTTATGATGGCGATTTCGGTCAGGAATTCGCTGCGGATATCGAAAAGAAAACCGGTTTTAAAGTTCTTGGATTTGGAGAATCAGGCGGTTTCTTTGCCATTACCAATTCGAAGAGAGAGATCCGTTCTCCCCGGGATATGAGAGGATTGAAGATTCGTACAATGACCGTTCCCCTTCACCAGAATATCATCAAATCATTGGGAGGATCAGCCACACCGATTGCCTGGGCCGAGGTATATACGTCTTTGCAGACTGGTGTTGTCGATGGACAGATGAATCCTGTATCTATTATTAATATGGCGAAATTTCAGGAAGTTCAGAAATACATAACTCTGACAAATCACCTTTATGCTCCCTATGTATGGATTATGAACGGTTCATTCTATAATAAATTGTCAGAGGAACATAAAAATATTATAGATGATGCCTCAAGAACAGCGATCCTTGCCGGACGCGGTCTGAGCAGGATTATTGATTCCTCTGACAAGGGACTTCCCGCTCTGCAGAAAGTAATGGACGTTTATGTCCCCACTTCCAGTGAAATGCGGCAATTCCGTGATGCTACTATCCCCGAGGCCAGAGCGTTTATTGAAGGAAAATACAAACAGGATGGAAAATACTGGATTGATAAGTTCCTGGATGCAATTGAAAAAGCTGAAAAGGAACTTGGTTATTAATATCTGTCCTGAATCCTGAATCTCGAATATCGGGACTATCGCAGAAGTGCTCTTTGTAACTTTTGTGATAGCCCCTTTAAGGAAATATCAAAATGAATACAAATCAAACAGAGAAAGGCTCCCTTCTCCAGAGGTTGTCCGATCTGCTCTCGAGGGTTGTACAGTACTCCTGCATATTCGCCATGGGTACCATGACCCTTGTGGTTCTTCTGGGCGTTATCTTCCGCTATATCTTTTTATCTCCTCTGAGCTGGTCTGAGGAACTGTCCCGTTATTTAATGATATGGGGAGCTTCACTGGCCATAACAATTGGTATCAGGGAAAATGAACACGTGGGCCTTACCGTATTGATTGACCAGACCGGATCAAAAGTCATCAGGATTATTCTGAATACGATTATTTTTGCTGTAACAGCAGCTTTTTATAGTGTGATGATCTACTTTTCCATAAAAATGACAATAGAGGCAAAATGGCAGTATACTCAGGGACTTGGTATCTCGATGGTACTTCCCTCTCTGGCTATCCCTGTTGCCATGACAACGGCGCTGATGCAGCTTATCATCAGTTATATATCCTCTCCGGATCCTGGTACTCATGGCCAGGATATTCATGTCATTGATATTTAAAATAAAGGATACCAAATGATTTTATCCATCATAATAGTCTTTTTTACTCTATTGATACTGGGGATTCCCATTGGAATTACAATCGGCTGTGCCGGGCTGGTCGGGCTTTTCATGATGACCTCCGATATCAGTATGTTTTCTATGGCTCCCCTGCAGTTTTTCTCAGGGTTGGATATGTTCACTCTGATGGCCATGCCCTTTTTTATACTGGCTGGAGAGATTATGAACAAAACCGGGATTACCCACAGACTGGTCAAGTTTTCCAATATTCTGGTCGGCCACTGGCGGGGCGGTCTGGCTCATGCCAATATTATGGCAAGTATTTTCTTTGCGGGTATGACCGGAGCGGCTGTATCAGATACGGCTGCCATAGGTACTATGCTGATACCGGCCATGGAAAAAGACGGATACGACCTGGACTTCTCTGCCGCAGTTACAGCCTCCTCTTCCATCATCGGACCAACGATCCCCCCTTCCAATATGATGGTAATCTATGGTTCTCTTATGAATGTTTCAATTGCCGGTCTCTTTGCTGCGGGATTTCTACCGGGTCTGGTTCTTGGTGCTATGCTTATGGTTCTCTCATCGATTATTTCTATTAAACGGGGTTATCCCAAAAGCGAAAAAACCAGTTTCAGGGAAAAGCTGGTAGGCTTTAAAAATGCCATTCTGCCTCTTTTGATGCCTGTAATTATTCTGGGAGGAATCCTCTCGGGAGTCTTTACACCGACTGAAGCGGCAGCTGTAGCGGTTGCCTATGCTTTTTTTGTCGGATTCTTTCTACTGAAGAGCATCAGGATCAAAGATCTTTCCGGGATGCTTATTAATACAGCAAAGATTACCGGCGTTGTCTTCCTGATTATCGGGACGGCGTCTATTCTCAGCTGGGTCCTGGCTATTAATCAGGTACCTCAGGCTATCGCAGACTTTCTGCTTGCAGCGACAGGTAATCCAAAGATCGTTCTGCTGTTGATTATTCTCCTGATGCTGGTGGTCGGAATGTTTATGGATATTGCTGCAGCACTGATTATTCTGGGGCCCATCCTTCATCCTATCGCTGTATCAATGGGTATGAGTCCTATCCATTTCGGTATTGTCATGGTTTTATCTTTGAACATTGCATTGATGACCCCTCCGGTAGGCGCCTGCCTGTTCGTGGCCTGCAGCATAACAAAGCTGTCCCTGATGAAGCTGAGCAGAGCAATCTTCCCCTTCATTATCGTGGAAGTTGTTGCACTGTTTATCATTGCCTATTTTCCCGGGATTTCAACGTTCCTGCCCACCCTGCTGGGATTCAGCGGCTGAGTCGGCATGATAAACCGTTAAAGACCGCAGATGGCTCTGCAGCCTTTAGCGGTTTGACCTGCCCGGGTAATGGCCGGGCCTTGAAAGGCTTCTGCAGGTAAACTGTGAGCGGAGAGAAGCAGGTCCCTGCCCGCGGATCCCGAACTTCCCCGGAAGATCAGGGAGGGGCGGGAGAATGAGATCCGGCGCTGCATTGTTTTCTGCGACTGCTTCGAATCCCTGAACCGGGGATTCCCCCTGAAGAGTCAGGTTCTCCCTCTCCGGCTTCTCTGAATCATTCCCATCACATTGTATATCAGCTGGGCGGCGGTGAAGTCGCAGAATCCGAGATGCTTTTGCGGCGCCAGTTCCACGCAGTCGAACCCCACTACCTGCCTCTGGCCGATGACAGATTCCAGAAGGTCCAGGGTCTGATACCAGCTCAGTCCCCCCGGAACAGGGGTGCCTGTAGCCGGAACCAGGCTGCTGTCCAGCCCGTCGATGTCTATGGTTATATAAAGGAACTCCGGAAAGTCGGCGGGGAGGGACAGTGTCCGGATCTGTTTTGAAGAGGCTTCTC
This sequence comes from Oceanispirochaeta sp., assembly GCA_963663385.2. Taxonomy (GTDB): domain Bacteria; phylum Spirochaetota; class Spirochaetia; order DSM-2461; family DSM-2461; genus Oceanispirochaeta. The sequence continues at coordinate 722,169 of CAXXXD010000002.1, forward strand.
TGCCTGTGAGGCAGTATATCCCTTTTTCCTTTTGATACAGGTACTCCTCTTCGCACCAGGCCCTTATTCCCAGCTGGTAGATTTTCCACCCGCTCAGTTCATGGATTTTCCGTATCACCGAAGCGTGACTGTAGGGATTCCCTTCGTAATTGTCCCTCAGGTCCGCATGGGCATCGATCTGGACCAGTCCGACCCGTGTGCCGAAGCAATCGAAGACAGCCTGGGCGGCCCCCAGGCTGACCGTATGTTCTCCCCCCAGAAGGACGGGTATTTTCTGCATGCCCAGAACCCGGTTCGTCTGCTTCCTTATCCCTGCAACAACCTCTTCCGCAGTGTTTCCGGTTACCGCTTCGGCTGTGTAAATCCCTTCTTCGAAAGGAGAACTAAGGCCGTCCCATGTCTCCAGCTGGCCGGAAGCTTCAAGAATCGCCTCGGGTCCGCCGGCTGTTCCGCCGCCGTAGCTGACGCTTGCTTCAAGTGGGGCGGGGATCAAATGGAACAGAGCCTGTTCCGGTGCTGTGTTGGCCATTTCAGAGTAGAGAAAATGCTTCATGACAGACGGCTCCTGAAGTCGCTATATCCAAAATGCTTCACCAGCTGCAGCTGTCCGCTCCCGGAATCGTAAAGGTATTGGCTCGGCAGTCCTATGCCGTTGAAAGTCGTGGTTTTTACCATGGTGTAGTGGGCCATATCGCAGAATACCACTTTATCTCCGGCTGCCAGGGGAGTATCGAAACTGTAGTCTCCTATCACGTCTCCGGCCAGACAGGTTACCCCCCCCAGACGGTAGGTTACAGCCTTTTCTCCCCCCCTGCCGGCACCGGCAATCTCCGGCCTGTAGGGCATTTCAAGCACATCGGGCATATGACAGCTGGCGGAAGTATCCAGAATAGCCAGATCACCGCGGTTCCTGTGTATGTCCAGAACCGTGGCGACAAGATAGCCCGCATTCAGGGCCCAGGCTTCTCCCGGTTCAAGATAGACCTTTACCCCGTACCGTTTACGGATTTCCAGGATGAGTTCTGTCAGTTCATCGGTCCTGTAGCCTTCCCTTGTTATATGATGGCCTCCTCCCAGATTGATCCATTTCAAACCTTCCAGTTCATCACCGAGGCTTCTCTCCACTGCTTCCCAGGTGCGCAGGAGAGCTGAGGAGTCCTTTTCGCAAAGGTTGTGAATATGGAGACCATCCACTTTTTTCAGAAATCCCGCGGGGAGTTCCTCCCGGATGGTTCCGAGACGGGACAGAGGAGCCGAGGGGTCATAGATCGCTGTGTCGGTCTCCGAATGGGAAGGGTTGTACCGCAGTCCGAAAGAGACTCTTCCGGCATACTCCTCCCTTTCGGATGAGAACCGCTCCCACTGGGAGGGCGAATTGAAAATCAGGTGGTCCGAATGCTGAAGCAGCTCCTTCAGACTCTCATGGCTGTAGGCGGGGCTGTAACTGTGAACTTCCAGTCCCATTTCCTCCCGTCCCAGTCTGGCTTCATGAGGAGAACTGGCGCATATGCCGGAGAGATAGGGCCTGAGAAGATCGAAGCACGAGAACATGGAGAACCCTTTCAGGGCCAGAAGAACTTCGGCACCGCTTTCCCGGCCTACCGCCTGCATGATCCGCGCATTGTTTTCCAGCAGGGCCAGGTCTACGACGAATGCAGGACTCTTAATGCCGGAAAGGTCTAATCCTTTAAGGTAATCACATTCCATGGCAGTCCGTATACACCCAGGTCGTCCATAAAAGGATCGGGATCAAACTGTTCCATGTTGAAGACTCCCGTTCCTTTCCATTTCCCTTCCAGGATCATCTTGGCGCCTATCATGGCGGGTACGCCTGTGGTGTAGCTTATCGCCTGGCTTTGAACCTCCTGAAAGGACTTTTCGTGACTGCAGATGTTATATATGTATTTTTTCAGTGTTTCTCCTTCTCTTTCTCCCTTGATGATACAGCCTATGCATGTTTTTCCTTTGGTCAGGGGACCCAGACTGCCCGGATCGGGGAGGAGAGATTTGAGAAACTGGAGAGGAATAATCTCTTTGCCTTCGAAGATCACCGGATCAATCCGGGTCATTCCGACATTCTGCAGAACTTCAAGATGTTTCAGGTAGTTGTCTCCGAAGCTCATCCAGAACTGGGCCTTTTTCAGGGTCGGGAAATTCAGGGTCAGCGATTCCAGCTCTTCATGGTACATCCTGTAAATATTGTAGGTTCCCACGTTTTCGGGACATGAGAAGGACTTTTTCCGGCTCATGGCAGTGGTTTTGACAAACTCACCGTCTTCCCAGTGACGGCAGGGTGCTGTTACCTCCCGGATATTGATTTCCGGGTTGAAGTTGGTAGCGAAGGGCTGTCCGTGATCCCCTCCGTTCACATCTATAATATCCAGCTCATGGATTTCATCAAAATAATGCTTACTCAAATAGGCCGTGAATACATTGGTTACACCAGGGTCGAAACCGCTGCCCAGAAGGGCCATCAGGCCCTTTTCCCTGAAACGGTCCTGATACTCCCACTGCCATCTGTATTCGAATCTGGCTGTCTCCGGCGGTTCGTAGTTGGCCGTATCCAGGTAGTTTACTCCCGCATTCAGGCAGGCGTCCATTATAGACAGATCCTGATAGGGAAGGGCCACGTTTATAACAAGGTCGGGTTTGTGTTTTTTTAAAAGCGCCGTCAGCTCATCCACGTTATCCGCATCAACCTGTTCGGTTACAACGGGCATGTCAATCTGGTCGGCAATGGCGTCGCATTTGCTCTTTGTTCTGCTGGCCAGTACTATTTCACCGAATACTTCGGGAACCTGGGCGCATTTCCGGGTTACTACGGAGCCGACGCCTCCGGCGCCGATAATCATTACTTTGGACATACTCAATAATTCTCCCTTTCATAATAGGTATAGCCTCTGAGGCTTTTTTCAAAACATGAAACGATGTTCTGCCTTTCCCGGGGGCTTATCAGTCCTTCTTTAACAGCTCTTTCCGCTTTCCGCCGGTATTTGTCCAGCAGGTTTTTGGGATCGTACTCCACATAGCTCAGAACATCGGCAACAGAATCGCCCTCCAGCTCGCGTGTAATTTCAAATGATAAATCCTCTTTCACACGGATACTCACCACATTGGTGTCCCCGAACAGGTTGTGGAGGTCTCCCAGGGTTTCCTGATAGGCTCCAACCAGGAAAAATCCCAGGTAATAATCCTCGTCGGTTTCGATTTCATGTACAGGCAGGGTCTTTTCAAGTTCTTTCAAACTGATGAATTTGTTGATCTGACCATCGCAGTCGCAGGTAATATCCGCCAGTATCGCCCGTCTGGTGGGAGCTTCGGAAAGACGGGAAAGGGGCATGACCGGGAATATCTGATCGATAGCCCACACATCGGGGAGCGACTGAAACAGGCTGAAGTTGGCGTAGTAGATATCCGCCAGGTTCTCATCGATATTTTCCAGTCCCGGCGGGAGTTTCTTCATCCTGTTCATCTGTCCCTGGATGCGGTGGATGATAGTGAGATAGATATTCTCGCACAGTGAACGCTGCCGCAGTGTGACCTGACCGTATTTGAACAGCTGATGCATCTGGTCCCGGTAGAACAGGGCATCATTGAAACATTCCTGAAGGTTCTTGCTGTTCATGTCAGTCAGAATCGCCATCATATTATGGATCAGTTCAGGAGAATCCTCCGGAAGAGTCTCTGGAAGCGGGGTGGCTTCGAAACTGGTCACGTCAAGTATGTTTACCAGGAGAACCGAGTAGTAAGCGACAGTCGCCCTGCCCGACTCGGACATCAGAATAGGATGGGGGATCTCTTCCTCGGTGAACACCGACATGAGAACTTCCACAATATCGTTTGCATACTCGTCCAGGGTATAGTTGCGGCTGTGCATGTAATTAGTCTGTGAGCCGTCATAGTCCACAGCCAGTCCGCCTCCCAGATCAAAGTACCCCATGGTTGCCCCTTCGGCTATAAGGCCTCCGTACAGGCGCGCCGCCTCCAGAATGGACTGTCTGATGTCCCGGATATTCGGTACCTGCGAACCCAGATGGAAATGCAGAAGCTTCAGGTAGGACAGTTTTCCCTGTTCTTTCAGCTGGTCAACAATCTGGATAATCTGGGTGCTTGTCAGACCGAAAAGGCTTCGGTCTCCTCCGGATTCGCTCCAGTGTCCTCCCGCCCGGGCGGATACTTTGAATCTCACTCCAAGAAGAGGGGCTACCTGAAGAGCTTCGGCCCGCCGAAGGATTAAATTCAGTTCTCCGGGCATTTCGAGAACCAGGAAAACCTTGTATCCCATTCGAGTCGCCTGCAGCGCCAGGTCGACGAACTCTTCATCCTTGTAGCCATTGCAGACAAGGCAGGACTCCCTGTCTTCCATAATTGCCAGCGCGGCTATTAACTCCGCCTTGCTTCCCGCTTCCAGCCCATGGTGATAACGGGCGCCGAAACGGGTAATTTCCTGGAGAACCTGCTCCTGCTGGTTGACCTTGATAGGGAAAATCCCTCTGTATTCGTTCTGATATTTCTGTTCTTTGATCGCTTTTCTGAATGATTCATTCAGAAGGGTTATCCGTGAATCCAGAAAGTTCTCTATTCGCAGAAGGACAGGAAGATTCATTCCCCGTTCTGTAATCCCCGAAATTATTTCCTTGAATGGTATTGTGATTTTCGTACCATTCACAGTTGTCTTAATACATAATTCCCCTTCGTCATTGATCCCGTAATAACCGTCACCCCATTCGTGGATACCGTAAAGGTCAGAAGATTTATGCCGATTCCAGCTATTCCAGACGTCTTTTCCTGTCAATAGACAACCCTCCCCGTGTTATAGATATTCATCATAAAACAGAAAATTAAACATCGTAATATTTCGTATATATTTTATGAGAAGTCAATGTCATTTCAGTAATTATTGAAAAAAAACAGCCCGTTCCATCCTCTATCGGACTTTTTCCAGTGATTATCCAGTGGCAACCGATGGAACCATAGTTACAGAAGACGTCGGTACCCCCCTATTATTTCCTGTATAAATATCTTCGATTGGTTAAATATTTATCTTTTTCGTTTTACTTTTTACCGTAAAATCCAATATTCCTATATATATAGAGGTTTCAAATCCGGTAGGGCCGGGAAATAAGGAATTGCCAATTTCAATCTTCCCGTAGTGGATGAATAAAAGTACTTAATACGGGTGCCGAATTCTCTATAGGCAATAGAGCCGCGGAGAATCGGGAGCCATAGGAGTGCAGTTTTTTGATAATGGAACGGACGCCCTGATCTATCTGGAGAAGAGTGGGCCCCCGGATATACTTATTACCGATATGCTGATGCCGGAAATCAATGGATTGAAGATACGGGGAATATTAAATATCAGTCATACATATGGAGGCAACTGTTTATTATTGAACCAATGGGAAATCCCCGTTCCCTATATTGAGGCGGCCTTACATTACCGGGATCCCTCAATATATGACGGTGAAAACCGGGGAATTGTGAACACCCATCCTATCGGCTCACACATCGCCCGGCGCAGGCTGAATCAGGAAATTTTCAATTACCCGCTGCAGATGAATGGGGTGAAAGCAATCGACTGTAATTCAGAAGACATTGAGGGACTGATTCGCAGCACCTGTACTGACCCGGTGGCCTAGTACTGTCAGCTTTTATATGGTGTTTTTCAACAGGTTATCGTATGAAAACTTCGCCATTTTATAACGCCATCTGGTAAAGGGGTTCCGGGTTCCCTTAATGATAATTTCAATATTTGTAATATTAAGTTTGAGCACGCACTTCTGTACGCTTGGTTTGAGATTCTTGAAAGCCCTGCTTCCGGGGGCCTGGCCCGTTTGTAAAAATGCAGTAAGAGCTTTTCTGTCGGAGCCTGATAAAAGCTTGAGCATTTTCTTGAGTCTTTTTTCCTGTTTGGTTTGTATCTCTTTTTGTATCTCCGGTTTCAGTTTCAAAGGTTCACTCTCCAGGTAAGGATGTTTTTTATTTAATTCAAGCAAAGATTCTACAACATAATGGAAGAAAAGAGAAAGACGGAACCAAAAAAAGCTTGCATAGATTGTTGAAAACAGCGGTTAATATTTTATCCCTGTCATTATGGGATTATTTCTTTTTTATCATCTGCCAGAGGGCTTTTATAGACTTACTGGAAATCGACTTGCTTACATTGGGCAGTCCCTGAACATCATTGATTATTCCGAGCTTCCCGTTTTTCAGTTTGCTCCTGTATGAACCTTCAATCCTGCCAACCGGCCTATCTCAGCCCATTCTTCGCATACTGATTCATCCAGATTGGGAACAGATCCCATGGCATATTCCATTCCCAGTCCTTCATATTTGCCAAGTCCCAAACGGTGAAAGGCAAGGAGCTCCACTTGCTGTGCCGCCGTCTGCTCCTTGATGAACCGGAACATAGCCGAAATATCTTCCCTGCTGCTGTTTACATCAGGGATAACTGGTATCCGAATGATCAGATTTTTATGGTGTCGGGAAAGCCACTTTAAATTTTCCTGTATCTGTTCAGGGTAAACCCCGATATTGGCATAATGCCTGTCCCGATCAATATGTTTAAGGTCAAAATAAATAAGATCTATCAGTTCTGAAACCGATTTCAATACAGAAAGGGAGACCAATCCTGCTGTTTCTAAAGTTGTATGAATCCCTTCTTCCCGGCACATCCGGGCCAGTTCCATAATAAAATCACTCTGAAGCAGCGGTTCCCCTCCGGAAAATGTAACCCCGCCCCCTGAATTCCGGTAGAAAGAGTTGTCCCGGCGGATCTGTATCATTACTTCTTCTGCAGAGAGGGCGTTACCGATCAACCGTCTGGCATCAGAAAAGCAGACCTCTGAGCATTTCCCGCAGGCAGTACATTTATTATGATCAGTAATCAGGCCGAATACCGGATCTTCAGATATAGCTTTTTGAGGGCATATTTCCAGGCAGCGGCTGCAGCCAATGCATTTGTTGCGAAAGTACATGATTTGAGGGGCTGTTTTCTGTGACTCGGGATTTTGACACCACAGGCAGCGAAGATTGCAACCTTTAAAAAAAATAACGGTTCGGATTCCCGGGCCGTCTTTGGTGGCATAGCGTTCTATATCAAATATGGTTGCTTTATTTACTGTTTTTGCGGACATTTGATGCAGGTCTCTCCAATCTTCAGTTTAGTCGGAATAATCACGCGTTCCGGATCTGTATGCGTCTCCGTGTTGTTTAATTTGTTAAGCATGATCTCGAAGGACTTCTCGCAAAGTTCATCAAGATTCTGTTGGACAGCTGTGAGCTCTGATGAAAAGCGGCTGTATAAGGGGATGTCGTCGAAACCTACGAGTGAAATGTCTCCAGGAATGGAAATCCCCATGGTTTTTGCCTTTGTAAGGACTCCGAATGCCATCTGATCATTTGCGCAGAATATGGCCGTCGGCCAGTTGGGGAGGCTTAAGAAATATTCAAAAGCGGCAATACCGGATTCAAAGCGTAAATTCCCCTGGTATAGAAAGTCCTGATTCAGGGGAATTCCGTATTTTTCCAATGTGTCTTTATATCCCCTGTAACGATCCTCTGCAGAAGTCCATCCTTGAGGACCGCCAATAAAACCGATTTTTCTGTGCTGTAGCTGGATTAAATATTCGGTGGCCTGGCACCCCCCCCGGTAGTTATCACTAGTCACTTCCGAGATAATCCCTTTCTTGAAATGGCGGTCTATCATTACTGTCTGGGTTGACTTTGAAGCTCTTTCTATGGTTGCAGCCGATATCCCTTCTGTAAAAATAATGCCCCCTATTTTATTTTCAAGAAGGTAATCCAGATATACCTGTTCTTTCTCTGTATTATTTTCTGTATCGCAAACAGTAAGGGGAATGCGCTGCTCCATGGCTTTGTGTCCGATTTTACGGACAATCTGGGCAAAAAACGGATTCAGGATATCAAATACAAACAGGGCAAGACCCCATTGGGATTTTGAACTCAACCGTGAGGCGAACGGATTTGGTTTATATCCAACCTCGTCCATCTTATTGAGGATCTGAAGGCGTAACGGTTCTGCTACCAGTTCCGGATGATTCAGTACTCTGGATACAGTCGTGGGAGAGGTATTGCAGATTTCTGCTATCTTCTTGATGTTATATTTACTCATTGTTATGAAACCCTTTTCATTTGTAAAATCTTACAATCAGAATTCCGAATTGTCAATATTGTAGAAATCTGAAATATAGTAGGAATTTATGGGTTATTCTTCATTTGAACTCATAAAATTAATTTGTCAAGTAAAATAATCCATGGTAGAATCAAATTAAATGAATGAAAACGGTTTCATAAAACGGAGGTTAAAATGACTGAACGAATTCAAAAACTTAGAAACGGTCTGTTTGAGAGTATTCCGGCCATATGTCCGGAACGTGCAGTTCTGTTCACCGAATCCATGAAAAAAACAGAAGGACAGCCGATTGTCAAAAGACGGGCAGAAGCTTTCTATCAGGTCCTTGATCATATGACCATATTTGTCCGGGATGGAGAACTCCTTGTGGGAAATCAAGCCAGTTCTGTTCATGCCGCACCGGTCTTCCCTGAATACTCTACCGACTGGATTGTAAGTGAATTTAATGGCATGCCGTATCATTTCTCTGAACGTCCCTGCGACCAATTCTCCTGGACGGAGGAAGCAAAAGATCAAATACTGAATACGATTGCCTACTGGGAGGATAAATCCCTGATCCGGTTAGTTTGGAGTCAACTGCCGGAATCAGCAAAAAAGGCCTGGGAAATTAATGCCATAGATGATACCTGGTGTGCTGCCGCAGGGCTTGGTAATATTCTGCCGGATCATGAAATGGTTTTAAAGGAAGGGTTGAACGGCGTTATTGCCAGAGCGCAGACCCGGCTGGACAGCCTTGATTTAACAGAACCCGATGCCATAAAACAACAATGGTTTCTTCAGGCTGTTGTCAAGAGTAATGAGGCCGTTCTCCGCTTCGCTGCCCGATTTGCCGATGAACTCGACCGGCTGGCGTCTGAAGAAACAGATACCAGCCGCAGAGAGGAACTTAAGGTCATGGCTGATAACTGCCGCCGTGTACCTGGCGAACCGGCAGAGACATTCTGGCAGGCTATACAAACAGTCTGGTTTATACAGCTTGTCCTTCAGATAGAGACTAACGGGCATGCCATCTCTTTAGGCCGATTTGACCAATACCTCTGGCCTTATCTGGAAGCTGATCTGAAATCCGGTATTCTTTCTGAAGAATTTGCCCTGGAACTGATTGAATCTTTTTTTGTAAAGGCGAATGAAATCAATAAATTGAGATCCTGGCCGGATAGTGAGTTTTTTCCAGGTTATCATCTGGCCGAGAACCTGGCTATCGGGGGACAGACAAAGGATGGTTTGGATGCGGTAAATAAACTGAGCGAACTTGTTCTGAAGTCAACGGCGGAGATGGGTTTGACAAAACCGTCGGTTTCTGTGAAATGGTTTGAGGGAACAGGGGACAGATTTATGCATCAAGCCCTGGAGACAATTCAGACTCATCAGGGAGGGCAGCCTGCTCTTTATAATGATATCTGTGTTATGAATATCCTGCGGAATATGGGAATCCATGAGGAGGATCTGTATAACTGGGCTCCGGTGGGATGTATTGAATCTTCCATCCCCGGAAAATGGGATTTTGCCGCTAAGGGCTCCTGGCTGAATCTTGGTAAAATATTTGAAATTACTATAAATAACGGTATCGATCCGGCCACAGGGGTACAGCTTCTGCCGGGAGATGGTACGCTTGAAACCTTTTCAAGCGCGGATGACATTTTGAAGGCCTATAAAAAACAGTTGTATTTTTACATGCAGCAGCAGGTTATTGTTGAGCATATTAGCGATGAGATGCACATTCTTCATGATCAGAATGCCTTCCGTTCTTCTCTGGTACATGACTGTATTAAAAGGGGAAAGTCCCTGATTGAGGGCGGAGCTGTATATACCGCCGACGGCGGACCTACAGCTGGCGCCATGACTGTGGGAGATTCCATCGCAGCCATCGACTGGGCTGTTTTCGATAAAAAACTGTTTACAGCCGAGCAGCTGGTTCATGCCTTAAAAACAAATTTTGAAGACCAGAGTACATCCCCAACGGGTAATGAGATCCGGTTGACTCTTATAAACAAGGTTCCGAAATTTGGAAATGATGATGACTACGCGGATAGGTGGACTGTTGCTATCGATGATTTTCTGGGGGAAACCTATTTTACCAAATTTAAAAGCTCCCGATATGGAAAGGGGCCTGTTCCTGCTACGTTTGCCTTAAGTCAGAGCTCTGTTACCGGAAATATCGCTTTTGGTAAATCCGTGGGTGCCCTGCCAAACGGGCGTAAAGCCGGAACTGCAACAAATAACGGAGTTTCTCCCTCTAATGGAATGGAGCAGAATGGCCCAACTGCGTTAATCAATTCAGAAGCCAAACTCCCCAGCAAATGGTTCCAGAAAGGATCTCTGTTTAATATGCGTTTATCTGCCGACAGTCTGCTGACAGAAGCGGGCCGGGACCGAATTCTGGCTTTGGTGAAAACTCACTTCCTTAACAATCAGTACCATGTACAGTTTAATGTCGTTGATGATGAGACCTTAATTGATGCACAGGAGCATCCCGAGGAATACAGAGACCTGATGGTTAGAATTGCCGGTTACAGTGCTTTCTTTACTCCATTGAATAAAGAACTGCAGGACGATGTCATAGAAAGGATGCGATTTGAAGTGAATAAGAGTTGATTCTCGATAAAAGTAAAGAACAATCCTTGTGGTAACAGCTGAGGGTTGTTCTTTGCAGTTTTTATATTCAATCAGACAATGTAAAACTCAAGATTCATTTTTCTGATGATATCTACCTCTTCTTCAGAAATATTCGAATCAGTGATGGCGATGTCAAAATCCTCAAGATTTGAAAAATAGTTTGTATAGACTTCGCCGAATTTGGTTGAATCGGAGATGATAATCTTGGTCTGGCTTGATGCTATGGCCAACTGTTTTGTTTTGCACTCAAAAGGATTGGAACAGGTTATTCCCAACTCGGTACTGATCCCCTTGGCTGTTATAAATGCTTTATTGGCACGGTTATGACGTAAAAGTTCCAATCCTTCTGAGCTTTCAAATACCATGGAACTCGAATGGTAGTATCCTCCAGCGAGAATCAGTTTGCAATTTGGTTTTTTACTGATTTCACTTGCAATGTTCAGAGCAAAGCAAATAACTGTCAGAGGAATATCTGCGGGTATGAAGGAGGCAAGTATTTCACCGGTTGATCCGGCATCTATAAAAATTATGTCATTAGGTTCAATCAGGGATACCGCTTTTTTAGCGATTCTTCTTTTTTCCTGAATCATTGATATCCTGGCATTGTTCATGGAATAAACGTTTTCCTGCTTACTTTCCAGGAACATCACACCGCCATGGATGATTTTTATCGGTTCCGATTTTGCCAGCAGTTCCAAGTCCCGTCTTATTGTCATATGGGACACAGAGAAAGCCTTCGCCAGTTCTAATATGGTCGCAGACATATTGCTTTGTAAGTATTTGAGTATTAATTCTTTACGTTCACTACTATTCATATCATATATTATACCTGAAAATGTTAAAAATATAAGATATTTTTTTATAATGTAAATAATATCATAATATATGATTGATTATGTGAAAAAATGTGAATTAATTATTTGACAGGATTAGCAAAGTGTTGTTAAAATAACATTAGATGTTAAATAAATAACATAAATATTTCAAATCAGGAAGGATAGATGAATAATCTGGAAATAAAAATACCTTATTTAAGAAAAGTCGTTGACGGCGGTATGGAGATGGTTAACAGGGGGTTGACCGTTGGGACATGGGGAAATATCAGTGTGCGTGACCCCGAGACAAATCTCTTTTACATTAAGCCCAGCGGAATGGTCTACAGCGAAATTACTCTGGAAGATGTCGTTGTAATGAACAGTGAGAAAGAAATCGTTTGGGGCCATCGAAAACCTTCAATCGAGTTTGATATGCACATCTCCATTATGAATAAACGTGAAGATGTGAACTGTGTAATTCATACACATCCTATCTATTCCAGCGCCTTTGCGGTTGCCATTGAAGAGCTCCCTGGAGTCAGTGAAGATTTTGTACAGATCGTGGGTGACAAGGTTATCTGCTGTGATTATTCTCTTCCCGGTTCTCCTGAGCTGGCTGTCAATGTTGTTAAAGGTCTTGGTGAAAGAAATGCAGTTCTGATCCCCAATCATGGTACTGTATGTGTAGGAGTCGATGTCCCCAGTGCTCTGAAAATTTGTCATGTGGTTGAGAAAAATGCTCAGGTCTATATCCTGGCGAAAACTATAGGTACTCCTCAGGTGATTTCTGATGAGGATATTAAGGCTATGCAGTATTTTGCCAAAAATCTTTATGGACAGGGTAAATAACTAGACAATGTAAAAAAGTGAAAAAGTAATTAAGGAGGATTGTTATTTATGCATTCGATTGAAAAAAATAGAATAATAGCTGTTCTTGAGAGGAACGGCATTTATATCGGATTTCTTCTGATCTTTATTCTGTTTTCTTTTTCAAGTCCCTATTTCTTTGATCTGAATAACATTAAAAACATTGTGGTTCAGTCATCTATTGTGGCCATTATCGCCATCGGTATGACAATGGTCATCCTGACAGGAGGAATAGAACTCAGTGTCGGTTCGGTTGTTGCTCTGTCATCCATGGTTTCGGCTATCTTTATAAGTAAAATGGGGCTTTCTGTAGGCGTCAGTGTTATTATCGGTATTCTGGTCGGTGCGCTGGCAGGGCTGACGAACGGTTTCATCATTAGTTATGGAAATGTTCCCGCCTTTATCACGACCCTGGGTATAATGGGATTTGCACGGGGGCTGGCTCTTTTTCTGACCGGAGGAAGACCTATCGCCGAGTTGCCTTTGAGCTATGAGGCTCTTGCCAGTTCAAGTCTTCTGGGAATCCCCGTTTTTATCGTCTATACCGTAATAGCCTACGGCTTGGCCTGGGTTTATCTGAACCTTTGTAAGGGCGGCCGATACATCTATGCCATCGGCGGTAACCGGGATTCGGCCCGACTTTCGGGAATCAACGTGAAGTTCCACGAAACCATGGCTTATGTATTCTGCGGTCTTGCATCGGGTATCGGCGGAGTTCTGCTAACCGCCCGTCTTAACTATGCTACTCCTACAGCCGGTTCCGGCTTTGAGATGGACGCTATTGCGGCAGCCGTTATCGGAGGAACAAGTCTTGCCGGCGGTCAGGGAAATATCCTGGGAACTCTTCTGGGTGCAATCCTTATCGGGATGCTGAAGAACGGCCTTACCCTGATGAATGTTTCTTCCTATCTGCAGCAGATGATTATCGGAGTTGTTATCGTATTAGCCGTATTCTTTGACAGATTTAAATCAAAATAAATATCTACCTGGGGTAGGTGTTTAAAATATTAAAGGAGTCTTTTATGAAAAAGTCAGTATTGTTTGTGTTGATTCTCTTGATGGCCGCTTCTTTCTCGTTTGCCAATGGGCAGCAGGCTGGATCGGATGAAAAGGTAATTGGTTTTATCCCCATGACCATGAATAATGAGTATTTTATTACCATGGTTAACGCAGCTGAAAAGGAGGCTGCAAAGCTGGGAGCTTCCTTGAGCGTTCAGGCCGGAGATTCGCACAGTTCTGCAGATGCACAGCTTATGATTATTGAGAATATGATTCAGCGTCATGTAGATGCCATCTGTATCGTTCCCAGCTCTTCAAGTTCCGTTATTGTTGCCTTGAAGAAAGCTGAAGCTGCCGGTATCCCCGTCATAAATATCGATACAAGAATCAATGAAGAGATGGTCAAGAACGCCGGTCTCAAGCCCGTACCCTTTATCGGAACTGATAACTACAGCGGTGCGGCTATGGGGGCCGACTATGCCATGAAGAATCTAGGAATCGAAGGTTCCAAGGTTGCTATCCTGACAGGAATCAGCGGTCAGCAGAATGCAGCCGACAGAAGAAACGGATTTGTAGATAATGTTAAAGGTATCGATATCGTTGCCGAGCAGACCGCTAACTGGGAAGTAGAGCAGGGATATAATGTTCTTCAGAACATTCTGCAGGCCAATCCCGATATCACTTTTGTATCCTGTGGTAACGACGGAATGGCCCTTGGTGCAGCCCAGGCTGTTAAAGAAGCCGGAAAGGCCGATTCTGTTAAGGTTTTCGGATTTGATGCTGTTTCCGCAGCTCTCGATGCCATTGAAGAGGGTGCTCTGGTAGGTACTGTAGCCCAGTTTCCTGCTGAAATGGGAATCCTCGGTGTACAGACCGCTATGAAGCTAATCGCCGGCGAGTCTGTTGAGATGACTACCTACACAAAAACGGAAGTTATCGATAAGAGCAACGTTGCCGAGTTCAAAGATTATCTGAAACAGTTCAATTAAAAAACAATAAAGGGAGGTTTTATCTTAGGATAAAACCTCTTTATCAAAACAATAATAAAGGAAAGATCATGACTTTACTGGAAATGAGCAGCATCTCAAAAGAATTTCCCGGGGTAAAAGCCCTTGAAAATGTTGATTTTTCGATCGAAAAAGGGGAAGTGAGAATCCTTATTGGCGAGAATGGTGCTGGAAAGTCAACGCTGATGAAAATCCTTGCAGGTGTTTACAAACCCGATAAGGGTTCGATCATTGTCGATGGAGAGGATGTTCTTGAAGAGAACTATACTCCCCGAAAGGCAATCGAAACCGGTGTCGCTACTATCTATCAGGAACTCAATTTAAATAACTATACAAGTATCTACGAGAATATCTTTTCAGGTAAGGAACTTACCAGGAATAGACTATTCATAAATAAGAGTGAAGAAATCAAGAAGTGCAAAACGCTGCTTCAAAAAGTCGGACTTGATATTTCTCCCATGGAGAAAGTCGGAAACCTGAGCATCGCACAGATGCAGATGATTGAAATTGCAAAAGCCCTTGCGTTTAACGCCAAGATAATTATATTTGATGAACCTACATCCTCGTTGACCGAAACTGAAACCAGAACCCTGTTCAAGATTATCAATGAACTGAAAGAAAACGGAATCGGTATTGTCTATATATCCCATCGTCTGGAAGAGCTGTTTGAAATAGGGGATTCCTGTACGGTTCTCCGCGACGGTACTCTGATAGATACAAAGCCTGTGGCTGAGCTGACCGTTGAGACACTTATACAGATGATGGTGGGCCGATGTGTGGACTCTGATGATGTTCATAGCAGCCACTTCAGCAATGAAGTCGTTCTGGAGATTAAAAACCTGTCCTGGGACGAGAAGCTCCACGATATCAGTTTTCAGTTGAGGAAAGGGGAGTGTCTTGCCTTCTCCGGCCTTGTCGGTTCGGGCAGGACGGAACTGGCTAAATGTATTATCGGGGAATATAAGCGTGACTCCGGTGAAATCATAATGAATGGCAAGACTCTTAATAATAAATCTGTTCAGGAATCGGTAAAGAACAAGATCGTTTACCTCAGCGAGGACAGAAAAAAAGACGGACTTTTCCTGAAACACTCTGTTTGTAGGAACATAAGCATCTCTTCGCTGGACAGGCTGATCAAGGGCGGTCTGATCTCTTTAAAGAAGGAGAAGGAAACCGCTTTAAAATCTATCAAAGAACTAACTGTCAAAACACCGAACAGCAAGGTAAACGCCGAGACTCTCAGCGGAGGTAATCAGCAAAAAGTTATCATAGCCAAATGGCTGTTAACCGATGGCGAGGTCTATATTTTTGACGAGCCCACCAGAGGAATTGATGTGGGTGCAAAATTTGAAATCTATAATGTAATGGAAGAACTACTTCAAAACGGCGCCTCAATTATCATGATATCATCAGATATGCCGGAGGTATTGAATATGTCCGACCGTGTCCTTGTCATGCGGGAGGGATATTGCGAGGCTATTCTTGAGAACAACGGATTATGTCAGGAAGATATATTTCACTATGCAATAGGAGCAAACAAGTACAATGGATAACAAAAAAACGTATCATGTTGCCTTCGACTGCGGAAATTCATCCTTTCGTGTCCTCCTCGGTACATTTGAAAACGATAATCTGGTAGTTGATGTTATCGATCAGATCTCCAATGATCCCATCAGAGTCAATGAGTACCTCTACTGGGATATCCTTAGAATCTTCGACGGGTTAAAGAAAGGATTGAAAAAAGCCTACGATAAAGTCGGCCGTATTGATACTGTAGGTATTACAACATGGGGTATCGACTTCGGAATCTTCTCAGAAAATGATCTCCTTATGAGCAATCCGCTCTGCTATCGAAATACTCTTGGTGTTGATTCATTTAATAACCATTCAGAAGAACAAAAGCATGAAAACTGGGATAATACGGGTATCCAGAATCATCCTATGAACTCACTCTATCAGATGGAAGGTATTCGAAAAAATATGCCGGAGGTATGGGATCAGGCCGACTCCATTCTGTTTATTCCTGATTTGCTGAACTATCTTTTTACAGGCAATAAATCAACTGAACGGACAATCGCCAGTACCTCCCAGCTTTTTGATGTCAGAGAAAATGCCTATTCAGAGAAAATGCTTGAAAAGTACAATCTGTCAGCAGATTTACTCCCCAAGATAATGGATCATGGTGAGCCCGTCGGCCTGCTGAAAGAAGAAATTTGCACCGAGCTGAATATTCCGGATCGCATACCATTTATCTGTACTCCCAGTCACGATACGGCTTCAGCAGTGGTTGCAGTTCCCGGACCTGAAAATCAGTTGTTTCTAAGCTCCGGTACCTGGTCTCTTATTGGGGTAGAGTTGGATAGTCCTGTAATCACTGAAGAATCATATAAAAGTGGTTTTACTAATGAAGCCGGGGCTTTTAATTCGATTACGTACTTAAAAAATGCAACCGGCTTATACTTGCTGCAGCAGATCAAGAAGAATCTGGAAAAAAAATCCTATAATCTCAGTTGGGAAGATATGATGAATCTTGCTTTCGAGAATGAAGGCGAAGCCGTGGTTTATGATACAAACGCGGAAATACTTTTCAGCGCAGATGATGTTGTGGGAGAAATCAGCAAGTTAATTGACTCGTCAAAACCGGAAGTTATCTTATCCAGTACCTATAAATCTCTTGCAGAATGTTACAGAGTCAATATTGAAAAGATATTCAATGTTACAGGGAAAAAGTTGTCTACCTTGTATATTATAGGGGGAGGCAGCCGGGACCGTTATTTAAGCCAGCTGACGGCAAATGCAACTGGATTAAAAGTAATAGCAGGCCCGATTGAAGCTGCTTCCATCGGTAATATATGTATACAGAAGTGCTTCACCAATAAGGACTGGACCATGGAAAAAATAAGGACTGTTGTCAAAAACTCCTTTGAATTGACCGAATATAAACCGTTATAACTTTTTTCATAATATAATTAAATATTCCTTATTTCTGCTTCCCGGTTTGGGAGGCAGTTTTTATAAATTGTCTATCATTGAATTTTCTTAAGTGTATTAACCTGTCAATTTCCATTGTATTCGCCGGTAATATCTTTAAGATCTGATTATTGAAAAAATATCGGGTTGGGGGTAATCACTTTATTCCGTATTTTGCCAATACACTTTAGGGGGGAGAGCAAGTGCAGCTCCAGCGCAGTCCCCAATACCATGCCATTCCTGTATTTATCAGATAAGAGGGGTGAGTAGAACCGCTTTATCCACGGCATCCCGAATCTGCTGTAATAGCCCTTCCTGGTTCTGAAATCAGTTTTTTCTCAGCCCTGGTACTTGGTCGCTCATCGGTATGGAGCTGGATGAGCCAATTTTTAATGGATGTATGTTTTCCTCCATACCGAATTTATTTAATATCATACTATTTTCAGTTCAATTCCGGATGATCGGATCTCGTCAGCAATCTCTTCTGAAATTCCTGTATCTGTTATTATAACATCAAAATCCTTGATATCAGCAAAATATAAGCTCTGAACTTTGTTGAATTTAGAGGAATCCAGTAGTAATACCCGTGTAAAGGCCGAATTTAATGCAGACCTTTTCAAGTCTCTTTCAAACTCGGCAGAGCAGGTTGCTCCCAGTCGCAGATTCATTCCGCTTGCCGAAAGGAAGGCTTTATTCACCCTTGTATTTTTGATCAGTTCAATGCCTTCCCGGCTTTCAAACATCATGGAACTTTTATGATACCGGCCACCAGGCAGTGTAACACAGGGTATATCTTTTGCCAGAATGATATTCAGTATGTTCAGGCTGAAACAGACTACTTTGATTTTTTGATAATCGGGTAGATTCTTTGCAAGAAATTCGGTGGTAGAACCGGCATCAATAAGAATCTGATCATCAGGCTCAATCATTCTAATTGCTTCCTGGGCAATACGTTGTTTTTCTATTTTAGATTCTGTTGAAGCCGAGATAACTGAGTATTGGGAACTGTCATCCATCTCTTTCGGCGGGTTGTAGAGAAACATACCGCGAATCATCTGAATATCCGGATCCTTCACTATTTCATCGATATCCCTTCTGATAGTCATAATTGAAACATTGAGAATCTCTGCCAGCTGCCTGATGGATAGAGACTGCGATTCCTTGATCAATTCTGTTGTCCTGTTCACCCGCTCCTGTTTGATACCCATATGATCCTCACTTTTTTAATGTCATTAGGATACTGTTATTTCCCGTTCGTCCGCAATATCTGAAAAATAAATTTGACAGGAAATATCAGCAATGTTACCATAGTAACACATAAATGATATTAAAGTAACATTGTTTAGGAGATGATAATTTGCAAAATAGTAAAAACTCTTTTAAACAGGCCATTGTTGACGGCGGTATGGATCTATTCACCCAGGGGCTGACAGTCGGAACCTGGGGAAACCTCAGCATCAGGGATCCGGAAACAGGATTGATCTATATTAAACCGAGCGCTATGCCATACCCGGATATCACGGCCGATGATGTTGTTGTTATGAACAGTCAGTTTGTGGTTGTGGAAGGGCACAGAAAACCTTCCATTGAGTACAACTTTCATATTTCCATTATGAATGAAAGACCTGATGTGAATGCTGTAATTCACACCCATCCCATCTATTCCAGTGTATTTGGCGTATTGAATGAAGACCTTCCCGGAATCAGTGAAGATTTTGTTCAGATTGTGGGAGACAAAATCATAAATTGTGACTATGCCCTGCCCGGTACGCCTGAACTGGCTGTAAATGTCGTCAAGGCACTGGGTGACCGGAATGCCGTGATGATCCCCAATCATGGGACGATTTGCGTAGGAGGGGACTTCAAGGCTGCCATGAAAATAATATTTGTGGTTGAGAAATCAGCGCAGATATATATCATGGCCCGTTCAATAGGGACGCCGAAGCTGATTTCGGAGGAAGATATCCTGGCTATGCAGGATTTTGCCAGAAACCATTACGGTCAGGATAAATAAACTGTATTTTATTTTCGATCCCCGGATCGGGAATTTAATGATATTATTATAAAGAAGGAGAGTTGTAGAGATGAAATGTTTTTTGAAAAATGTGCTCATCGGATTGTTCTGTTTTCTACTCGTTTCTCCGGTTTTGTTTGCTGCAGGTCAGCAGGAAACCGCAGATGACAGGCTGGAAATCGCAACTGTTGTCAAGATCACCGGTATTCCCTGGTTCAACCGGATGGAAGAGGGGGTAAAGCAGGCAAAGAGTGAACTGGGTATTGATTCCTACCAGATCGGCCCGTCTGATGCAGATCCTGCCCAGCAGGTTCGAATGGTGGAAGACCTGATCAACAAAGGTGTCGATGCCATCTGTATCACCCCCAACGATGCCCATGCTCTTGAACCGGCCTTTTTGAAGGCAGAGATGAAAGGAATCAAGATCATTACCCATGAATCTCCCGATCAGAATGGTAAAGATTATGATGTGGAGCTCATTGATAATGTCAAATTCGGACGCCATTTCTGGGATATGCTGGTTCAGTATATGGGTGATTCCGGTCAGTATGCTATTTTTGTCGGTGGACTGACAGTACCCCTTCACAACCTGTGGGCTGATGAAGGCTTGAAATATGCAGCAGAGAAATACCCTAATCTTGAGCTTGTTGTCGAAAGAATCCCCTGTGGTGAGGATCAGGAACTGGCAAAACAGACTACTCTTGAACTTATCAAGACCTATCCCGACCTTAAAGGAATCATCGGTTTCGGCAGTCTGGGCCCTCCCGGTGCTGCTCAGGCGCTGAAGGAAAAAGGTCTGGCAGGCAAAGTAACAGTTGTCGGTACAGTGCTTCCTGATCATGCGGCTCCCTATCTGAAAGAGGGCTCCATGCAGCATGGTATCCTGTGGGATCCCAAAGACGCCGGATTTGCCATGTCCTGGATTGCCAAGCAGGTTGTCGAAGGAAAAACCATTGAATCCGGAATGGAAATCCCCGGACTGGGTAAAGTGGAAGTCGATGGTGATGTTATCAAGGTTGATGCTGTTATAGATATTACAAAAGATAATGTAGGCAGCTTTGGTTTCTGATAGTTACTGATATTTAATAAAAAAAATACCCCTGCAGGGAAATACTGCAGGGGATCTATAAAAGTTAAACCAAAAATCTATGAGGTAGTGAAATATGTCCTCTGCTTTTCTTAAAATGAAGAATATCAGTAAGAGATACGCTGGTGTACAGGCATTAGACAATGTTAACCTGGAAATACAGGCGGGCGAAGCCCACTGTCTGGCAGGTATTAACGGATCGGGTAAATCTACCCTGATTAAAATTATATCCGGTGTGGAAGTTCCGGATGAGGGATCTGAAATCTACATTAATGGAAACAGAAGTATTAATCGGACTTCAATTGATTCAATACATCAGGGTATTGAAGTTATCTATCAGGATCTCTCCCTTTTTCCCAATTTAACGGTAGCCGAGAATATTGGAATAAGCCGTATGATTTCCGGCAATAGAAAATTCCTGAATAAAAAAGAGTATATAGATATTGCCCGCAAGGCAATGGACCGCATCAATATAAAACTCCCCCTGGACAGCAAGGTCGAATCTCTGTCCATAGCTGATCAGCAGCTGGTGGCAATCTGCAGAGCTTTGACGGGAGAGCTTAAACTGCTCATTATGGATGAACCCACAACCGCTCTGACCAAGAAAGAGGTTGATGCCCTGTTAAGAGTTGCCATAGATCTTAAAAAAAAGGGGATTGCCATAATATTTGTCAGCCATAAACTGAACGAAGTAATGGATGTCGCCGAAAAGGTGACAGTATTAAGAGACGGTGTTGAGATTGGCTGCTATCCTGCTTCCGAGCTCAATAGCGACAAGATTGAGTTCCTCATGACAGGAGGCAACTTCAAATACTCCAAAAACGAGGAAGCCTTTTCGGCAGATTCCCCCCTGCTGGAAGTGGAATCCCTGTCCAGAAAAGATAACTACAAGGATATCTCCTTTATCCTTCATCCCGGAGAAATCCTCGGAATCACCGGCCTGCTCGGTTCCGGGCGCACGGAACTGGCCATGTCTCTCTTTGGTATGAATCCCTATGATGAAGGGCGGATCAGACTGAAAGGCAAAGACATTAATTTCAGGACTATCGAAGAAGCAGTTGCCAATGGCGTGGCCTATGTTCCGGAAAACAGACTGGTTCAGGGGCTGGTTATGGAACAGTCTGTTTCCAGCAATACGGTTGTTACCATTATCGACAGGCTGCTGAAAAGCACAAAAACCATCGACCATGATAAAAAAGAGAAAATCGTGGCGGACCTGGTAAAAGATTTTAATATCAAGATACCTTCTGTTGATGCCCCGGTTTCCACATTATCCGGAGGAAATCAGCAAAAAGTGGTTCTGGCAAAATGGATTGCCACGGAGCCGGATCTGTTAATACTGGACGGGCCGACCGTCGGGGTCGATGTCGCAGCCAAAGGCAGTATACACGATGCAATCAAGGCGCTGGCAAAGCAGGGGCTGGGAGTTATCATCATTTCTGATGAAGTGGCGGAAGTTGTCAATAGCTGCCATCGCGTGCTTGTCATGAACAGGGGACGTATCGTCTCTGAATTTTCTACAAAAGATTCTCAGGAAGAAGATATTCTGAAATGCATTGAAATGTCTGAATAAGGGTAATTGTGTGAAAAAAATATTAAAATATCATGAAACATATTTGCTGATGATAATTGTACTGTTGTCAATTGTGATAACAACGAAGAATGCGAATTTCTTCACAGCCGAAAATATGTTTGATCTGCTGAAAAGCAATTCGTTTGTAGGAATTATGGCCATAGGTGTCCTTCTGGTTCTCATCTCCGGAGGTATTGATATCTCTTTTGCCGCAATCGCTACGGTAAGCGAATATATAATGGCTGTTACGATAATCCGGATAGGAGGAACAATCTTTTCTGCAGTGGCTATTGCTGTTCTGATCGGCACCCTTCTCGGGTTTCTGAACGGGTATCTGATCTATCGCTTCCGGATTCCTCCCATTATAACAACTATTGCAACAATGAATATCTACTATGGCCTGCTGATTGTCATAACAGGGGGTAAATGGATCTATTCTCTGCCGGACTGGTTCCGTTCATTTGCAGAAATACGCCTCTTTACACTTCAGAACGCCAACGGGAACCCCTACGGGCTCTCTGTTATTACGGTAATCTGGATTCTGGTAATCCTGGCCGCTGTCGTTATACTCCGTTTTACCATTCTGGGGCGCGGTATCTATGCGCTGGGCGGAGACAGGAACTCTGCTGTCCGCGTAGGATTCAATGTCTTTCTGACCGAAACCTTTGTCTACTCTTTTCTGGGGTTCATGGCCGGTCTGGCCGGTGTCGTTCAGGCTCTTCTGGTTCAGACGGTTGCCCCCAATTCGATAGTCGGAAAGGAACTGGATGTAATTGCCGCTGTTGTTCTGGGCGGGGCAAGCCTTTCCGGCGGCAAGGGTAGTGTTCCCGGTGCCATCCTGGGAGTGGCTCTTCTGGCTATTCTGAAAAACGGTATGACCATGATGGCCGTCCCTGCCGTATGGTATGAGTTCTTCGTTGGCGCTGTAATCCTGATCAGTATCGGATTCAGTTCATACCAGGAGAAGAAAAAACAGGGAAATACAACAATTATTGATGTGAAAGGGCAGGAAGAGGTATGTTGAAAATAAATACAAAGAAAACTCCCGAGTTAAAAATACTTTCTCTTATCCTGGTCGGGGCATTTGTTCTGATGGCTATTCTTAGTCCGCGGGATTTCCTGAGGATCGGCACCTTTCAGGGCATGGCCTACCAGCTTCCGGAATTGGGACTGCTGTCTCTGGCCATGATGATCTCCATGCTGACCGGTGGAATCAATCTATCCATTATTGCCACAACAAATATTTCCGCCATTACGGCGGCCATGATACTGACCTCCCGTATTGATCCCGCAGCGGCATCGTCCGGGGATGGGATGGTTATTGTCCTTGCCATTCTGGCCGCACTTCTTGTATCGGTTCTGGTGGGATTCATCAACGGGGTTCTGATCTCGGTAATCAATATCCCTCCCATTCTGGCTACTCTGGGAACTATGAAACTCCTGCAGGGATTAGCTTTTATCGTGACTAGAGGGTATGTTATTTCCGGTATGCCGAAGGCGGTTATCCTGATTGGAAACGGGATGCTCCTGGGAATTCCGATTCCCCTCTTTATATTTGCGTTCTTTGCCTGGTTAATGGCTTTCTATCTGAACCATACCGCAACGGGTTTTAATATCTTTCTTTTCGGTTCAAACTCTATCGCTACTTTCTTTTCCGGAGTCAATAACAGAAAAGTGATTATCCAGACCTACATGCTGTCCGGGCTCTACTGCGGCGTGGCGGCACTGGTTATGATGTCCCGTTTCAATTCCGCCAAAGCCGGTTATGGCGAGTCTTATCTGCTGGTTACAATCCTTGCAGCCGTTTTAGGAGGCGTGAAAAGTGAAGGCGGATTCGGTACTGTAACCGGTCTGGTCCTTGCATTGGTTATCCTTCAGATTGTGGCGAATGGTTTGAATCTTATCGGTATCAGTTCGTTCCTTACCATGGCTATCTGGGGATTTATCATGATTACGGTTATGGTAATCCATTTTCTGAACAGTAAGAAAGCAATCCGGCAGTAGGAAAACAGCAGGAGGTAACATGAGTAGTAGTTTACAGAATATAGTAGCATTCGATTGCGGGAATTCTTCTGTCCGGGTGGTTTCCGGCTTGTTTGACGGAAAGTCAGTCGAAACCAGGGTTGTGCATCAGGTTCCCAATGAAGCAATCAATATAAACGGAGTCTTCTACTGGGATATCCTCTATATCTTCAGGGAACTGCAGAAGGGCCTGCAGAAAGCCTACCTGGAATACGGTCCAATTGAATCGGTAGGTATATCAACCTGGGGAATTGATTTCGGACTTCTGGGCGAGTCGGGGCAGCTGTTGGGCAATCCCCTCTGTTACCGGAACACCTTTGGACAGTCCGTACTGGATGTGCTCCCGGAAAGTGAAAAAAGGAGGACGTTCAAGGCTACGGGGATTCCGGAACATCCGATGAATTCCCTCTATCAGCTATTGGGAATTCGCCGGTACCTTCCGGAGTATTATAAAAACGCCAGAAAAATGCTTTTAATTCCCGATCTGCTGGCCTATCTCTTTACAGGGGTTATCCAGGGCGAACCGACAATCGCGAGTACAACGCAGATGATGGACATGCGGGAGCATTGCTATACGGATGATGTCTTTGAGCAGTTCGATATCGATTCATCCCTTTTTCCCGAACTGACAAATCACGGCATTGTTTACGGGGAACTGAAAGAGGAGCTGGCGGACAGCCTTAAAATCAACCGCTGTCCCTTTATCAGTGTCCCCTCCCATGATACGGCCTCAGCGGTTGTTTCCGTTCCGGCCGGGTCGGAGGACTTCCTCTTTATCTCATCCGGTACCTGGTCTCTGATCGGAACCGAACTCTCCGATCCGGTTATTAATGATCAGGTTTATGCCAGAGGATTTGCCAATGAGGGAGGCGCTTTCGGAACCATAACTCTCCTTAAAAACTCGGCGGGGATGCATATCCTGCAGAATGTGAAACGGGACCTGGAGAAATCCGGCAGAAAATATTCCTGGGATGAACTGGTGGATATGGCAACTGCCTGTGAGAGTCATGTTCCGATTTTTAACCCCAATGATCCTGTCTTCTTCAACCCCCATGAGATGTCCGCCGCTATCAGGAGCTATACGGGGAAAGACCTGGAGGATGGAGAAGTGCTGGCATCGGCCTATTTATCCCTGGCCTGCAGCTATAAACACAGTATTGAACAGATTGAAGAGATTACCGGTCGGGAGTACAGGAAGGTGCATATCATAGGAGGCGGCTGCCGTAATGACAACCTGAACCAGTATACCGCCGATTTATGCTCTAAAACGGTGGTGGCCGGGCCCGATGAGGCTACATCACTGGGAAATATCGGTGTTCAACTGAAGAAAAACAGCCCGGACCTGTCTTTAATGGATATCCGGAATATTCTGAAACGGTCCATTCCCGTGAACTCCTTCAGTCCTTCCGATCGCGAGGATCGAAGTAAAATGATGAAGGGGTATTACGATTCCTATCTGAAGCTGGAGGGAATTGAATAGACTTCAGTCCCGAATCCCCGATGAATAAACCGCGTGGGGGCGTCCCACGTCGCTGTATTCGAAGCTTTTCTGAATCTCTCCCTGGTTGTGGAGGTACTCCAGGTACCGCCGGGCCGTAATACGGGAGAGGTTCAGCTTTTCCGCCATTTCCTGGATGGTTACCCTTCGATTCTGCACCAGAAAGAACTCCTCTACTTTCTGCAGTGTAAAGGAGCTGATCCCCTTGTCCAGGTTCCGGGGAGGACCTTCTTTCTGCTCTGTCTGCATCAGGCTGTCAACCGCTGAGGAAGGGATACTCTCCCCCGCATCCAGCCTGAGGCGGTAGTTCCTGTATTTATCCAAAGCCTGAATCAGTCTCTCCTTTGAAAAAGGTTTCATAATATAATCGAAGGTCCCGGCCCGGACTGCTTTCATCACAGTTTCTCCGTCGCTGGCCGCTGTGATCAGGATGATATCCGTGTTATACTCCCTTTCCCGGATCTCTTTTGAGAGTTCCAGACCGGAGATATCCGGCAGATAGACGTCCACCAGGGCGAGATCCACCGGGTGTTCTTCCAGATAATCCAGAGCGTCCCGGCCTTTCAGTTGGACCGAAACTACCTGAAATCCCTCAATGCTCCTTATGATCTCTTCGTTGATAGAGGCCACGTGGAAGTCGTCTTCTACAATCATTACTGTAAATTCTCTTGTCATATTTTCTAACCTGTGTTTGCCTTCAGACCTGCTGCAGGGAGGCGGACCCTGAATAGGCATCCCCCTCCGGAACTCTCATATTCTACTGTACCGCAGCGTTTTTCTGTCAGTTTTTTTACCAGACTCAGGCCCATGCCCCTTTTCCGGGAGCTTCCCTTTGTGGATATCCCCTCCTGAAAGATATCCACATCGGGACCGGCGTGAATCCCTCCTCCATTATCGCCAACTTCCATATAGAGTTCCCTGTCTGTCATAACCAGAAAAATATCAATCCGGGTCGGGGCTTCATCGATGGCATTCTGAATCAGGTTCCCCATAATTGAGACAATATCGTTCAGCGCTCCTTTTTCCAGCGTCGGGATTTCCGTATCAGGGTTGAGTATGACTTCGATCCCTTTTTCTTCGGCATCCCGGATTTTTGCCAGGATCAGCCCCGACAGACCGGGATCCCTGATGTTTTCCAGAATAAAATCGCTGATCTCCTGCTGATACTCTGTTATGGAATTGATAAACTCCACTGCTTCCCGTTGTTTTCCCAGCTGCATCATGCCCGAAATAACCTGCAGGTGATTCAGGTGTTCATGATGCTGGGCCCGAAGGGCATTGATATAGCTTCTAACCTCCGTCAGCTCTTCAGCGAGGTTCTGAATTTCACTCATATCGCGGAAGGTGGCAACGGCGCCGATCAATCTGCCCTGATGAAACAGAGGTATCCGGTTGGCCATTATATGGATATTGTTAATTACCAGTTCGCTGTCAAGCAGAGCTTTCTCTGAGGCGATGACATCCGGGAGCCGGGACTGGGGGATGACCGACAGTACAGCCTTTCCCATGGGGTCTCCGCTGATCCTCAGGATTCTGCAGGCCTGTTCGTTAATCAGAATGATTTTCCCCTCCGTATCGATAGCCAGGATCCCCTCCCGTATGGAAGCTGTAATGGTATTGTGCTGGGTCAGTAGGTTGGCAATCTCTTCAGGTTCCAGACCGTATATGCTCTTTTTTACATGCCTTGCCAGTAAAAGAGCTCCCAGAACAACAATAATGGTACCCACGGCGGCCACAAGGTAGAGTATACGGTTGATAACCAGCTGGATTTCCTTCAGGTTTTCCAGAAGAACCCCAACCACAACGACTCCTATAATTTCCCCGTTCCGGGATCTGACCGGTTCAAAGGCCCGGATGGACGTTCCCAGGGTCCCCTGGGCTATGGACGTGTAGGACTTTCCCTTTAATGCCGCCAGTTCGTCTCCTCCTACAAAATGTCTGCCGATCCTTTTCGGATCGGGGTGACTGTACCGGAGGGAATCCCGGTTGATGACGACAATGAAACTGACATCCGTACGCCTCTGCATTCCCAGGGTCAGAGGCTGCAGTATCCGGGAGGGATCCTCCTCTCCGAAGGCTTCGATGAGTCTGGGATCTTCCGAGATAAGGCTGGCCGTCGCCCTGACTTTCTCCCCGCCGTCTTTTACAATCTGCCGTTCCATTACAATCTGTATAATCGCTGTCTGCAGGAGGAGCGCCAGAAACAGGATCGACAGGGTGAGCAGGAATATTTTCAGGTTGAGGGATATAGGTTTCATCTTATTTCAGAATAGGGGCTGTGATTCCCGGGGTCAACAAAAAAAGGCATGCTCCGCAAACCGGGGCCTGCGGAGCATACCTGAATAGGCTGATAGATGTTACACTAACCGGTTAATACTAGATGATTCCCAGAAGGGCTGTGGCCAGGATCAGCATAAAGGCGCCTCCGATCCGGGACGATATCTGGGCAAAGGGCATAAGTTCCATCCTTTTGGAAGCGGAGAGAACGGCTACATCTCCGGTCCCGCCCATATTGGCCATGCAGAGACCAGCCGTAATAGCCGACTCAATGGGGTAGAATCCCAGAAGGCGGCCCACCAGTCCGGAACCGATTACAGCCCCAATGAGCGTAACGGCAACCAGTACGATATAACTGAAAGAGAGGGCATTGATTACGGCGTTGAGATCCGTATAGGCAATCCCGATCCCGACCAGAAGAGCGGGGGTCATAACGACCATGATAAAGCGGAACCATTGAAAGGCGCCGATTTCATATTCCCGCGGCAGGATTCCCAGAGCCTTTACGACGGCTACGGAAATGATCATCAGGGCGTAGGAGTGTATGGGGATAAAGGAGCCCAGGATTTTCCCCCAGGCAAAGAATGCCGTGGAGAGAAGCAGGCCGATACCCATAACCACATAATCCGGGTTCAGGAGGGCGTCCCTGTTTTCATCTTCGGGAACGTCTTTCTTATCAGCGCCCGGGAGGAGGAGGTTCCCGTTCCCTGTAAGGTTCTGCCGTTTCTTTCCGATCTTATCCAGGATTCCCGCTGTTACGATGGCCAGGGCGTTTCCCAGAGCAAGAGCCGGAACCATTTTGGAAAGCATCTGGGCCGTATCAATCCTGAGGGCGTCTCCGAAAATCTGGGAGAGGGGGACCGCGCCGGCTCCCATTCCGCCACCCATAATGGGAACGGCAATATAGAGCATCGCCTCTTTTCCGCCGTATCCGATCACTGTTCCTACCAGAAAGGTCAGGCCAAGGGCAAAGACGACTCCTCCCAGGATAGCGGGTAGATAGCGGATAGAGGCTTTTATCAGCAGGTTCCTGTTCATCCCCAGAATACTACCGGTAATGAGGGCGGCAATATAAAAACTGAGGAACCCCTCTCCCTTCATGAAGTTGACAACAATAGTTGATGTCGCTTCGGGGATTATTCCATAGGTCGCCAGGGCGGCCGAGCCGAAAATAACAACAATGGCGCCGCCTCCCAGATAATCCTTGACAATGGGAGTCCTGTTTCCGATCTCATTGAGAATAGCTCCCAGTATGATGGTCAGGGGGAATGCTCCGATCATCCCCTTGGGAAGGGCTCCCAGGTACATGGCTGAAAATACAATAGCCGATAACAGGGCAAACAGAGGGAGTTTGACTCCCGCCAGTGTGAACCCTTTCATGGTATCCGAAGGGACTCTATTTATTACAGCGGTTTGACTCATCCTTTTTCTCCTTTTTCGGGAACAGAAAAAGCTGAACCCGTTTAATGGTAGGTTCAGTATAGGAGCCATACCCTCTGTGAACTAAATGAATTAAAAGATTTTTAGGATGAAAGCCCTGTCTGGAAACAGAAGCTTCCTCCGATCACTCCTGTTGGAAGCTGAATCATAGAAAACGGCATTCCTGTAAGCAGACGCTTAACAGGACTTACCTGTTCAGGAGAATTTATCCGGCTGTTTATATTGTGTTCAACTATAATATCTTTTAAGATCAGATAATATAAAAAGTCATATCAGGTTGGGGATGATCAGAAAAAAGCATTTATCAGAAACTCTGATTTTTATTCTTCTTGCAGTTTTGATTCTTTCTCTACTCATTACAGGAGCCGCTGCTTCCTTCTTTTACACGAATCGCCAAACTGAAAACAAGTCGATATATTTTCCGCACTACCTGCTGCTGGAATCGGAGCGGGATGAGGGCGCTCATCTTGATTTAAAGACTGCCGATAGGGGCGTAATCGATTACAGGGGAGGCCCGCTTCCGGTAGGTACGGAATATAAAGATAAAATGTACACCTTTAAAACCGTTTTTCAACTCCCCGACACGGCAGATGAAACGGATTGGGCTCTTTATGCCGGACTGTTTGAATACCCGTATCGTCTATACCTTAACGGGTATGAGATTTACAAA
Organism: Oceanispirochaeta sp.; assembly: GCA_963663385.2. Lineage (GTDB taxonomy): Bacteria > Spirochaetota > Spirochaetia > DSM-2461 > DSM-2461 > Oceanispirochaeta. The sequence goes on from CAXXXD010000002.1 coordinate 752,179, forward strand.
AAAGGTTGTTATCTGTCATCCCGGTATAACTCAAGTCTGCGAATGGTAAATAGTGTCTACCTGTCTCCGGATCTGTTAAAGAAAAATGCGCTTAACGAACTTGTTCTTGAAATATATCCGGCTTATGAAACATGGGGGCTGGATACCCTGTATATCGACTCCAGAGCTGCAGTGGCAAAAGCTGTTTTTATACGGAATTTTATTGGTGTCCATTTTCTGCAGGGGGCATTTGTTCTTTCCCTGGTTATTGGGATATATTTCATCACCCTGTTCCTTGTTATCAAGGGGAATACAAAAAAATATATCTATTTTGCCTTTTTTGCCTTTTTCTTTTGCTCTGTCTATTTCAATGTTGTTAGCTATTACGAATCCAACAATGAGATCGTATTGGAATCCCTATCAAAATCCTCAATGATTCTGCTTTCAGCCTCTCTGCTTTTCTTTATAAGAGAGTTTACAAAACTTCTGTATGGGAAGAAACTCTTCTGGGGTTTTATATTGTTCAGCAGCCTTATGGGATTTGTGTTTGTATTCTGCCAGAATGATAAAGAGTCCCTCCTCAGAGTCTTCGGGTATTTTCTCAATTTTATGATTATTCCCCAGATGCTGGTTGCATCGGGTATGATCCTGTATTACGGGATAAAGATGAAGGGCGCTTTCTTCTGGCCCATACTGATCTCTTTTTCAATTATTATTCTGACCATGATTCATGACGCCTATTACTTTATTAATATGATGCTGCCTTATGCCTGGATGATGACCTACGGATTCTTTGCCATGGTCGTAGGGATTTTTGTTTCATTGGTAGAAGAACAATCCTCTATATATAAAACCTCAATACAACAAGCCCGTGATCTGGAAGTCAAACAAAACAGTAATGAAAAGCTGAACCGGAAATTAATTCAATTAAACAATAATCTGGAATCGCTTGTTGAAGAAAAAACCGCAGACCTGAAGAACACCATCGAGCTGCTCAACTATGAAATCAGGGAAAGAGAAAACGTTTCGGAACAATTACGGCAGCAGGCTTCTACCGATTCCCTTACAGGGATTCTGAACCGGAACTATGGTATCTCTTTTCTGGAAAAACAGATGGCATTAATTAAACGTAGAGGAAGCCGTTTAGTCGTTTGTTTTATCGATCTTAACGATTTAAAAATGGTGAATGACACACTCGGCCACAAATGGGGAGATGTTTTCATTACGGATACAGCCCGGCTGATTACTTCAATACTGAGGGATTCGGATGTTCTCTGCCGGCTGGGCGGTGATGAGTATATGGCCATTCTCTCTGATACCAGTATGGATGAGGCTGTAATTATTTTTAAGCGGGTTCTTGCTCTTGTGGATGAATATAACTCTAACGAAGAAAACCCCTATACCTTGAGTTTCAGTTTCGGATTTGCGGAATACGGAGATCCCTGGATTATACAATCTCAAGAACTGATAGAGAAGGCGGATCAGGAAATGTATAAGGCAAAGCAGCAGTATAGAAAAAAACGAACCGGCTCATAGCATCGAAGGATGAACCGGCTTTTTTCAACACCCTTCAGGGTTTATAGAGCATGTGCAGTTCAAGAGCAGTCCCCAGAACCATGCCATCCCTGTATTCATCAGATAAAAGGGGAGAGTAGAAAAGCTTTATCCCCGGCATCCAGCTTCTGTTTTCCCCCGGAAATTGTCTCCCTAAAAAACCGCTGAAAAGGGGGCCCCAGGCAAAAAAGTCCTCCCCCCTGTCATCCATGGAAGATTTATAGTCAGGCCCGTAGTGGAATACCACACCCAGTCCTCCTCCCAGAATAAAATGGGGTTCCTCCAATTTGCCAAGGTGGTGTTCGTAGGACATCTGCGGTTCGAACTGAAGCATCTGGAAGGCCGCGCCAAAGAGAATCGGGCGCATAATCGGAATATTAAGAGCCAGATTGTCCCTGTCCCCAACGGGAAAACGGATATCCGCGTATACATCCATAATCGGGCCGCCCTTAACGCCCGCATCCGACCCGACGCACATCCTCACATCATCATAACGGCCTCCAGCCAGAATATGCAGGCCGTATGTAACCGGTCTACCGGTTTCTGCGGGCAGGCCTGCTGAAACATACAGAAAAAGAACCGGGAATAGTACAAACTTTTTCATGGTAAACTCCTTGAATTGTTACTTAGACAATAGGCCAGAATCGGGAAATAGGCAAATTCAGCTTCTGTCTCTGCGGGTTTCCTTCCATTCCGGTTGTTTTTTTTCTTCCAAACCTCCTATTATTAAGTACTCTTGTGTATAAAGGTCGAATATTGAACAGATTCTTCAAAGTTGCCGCAACGGTTTGCGGTGTGATGTTTGCAGCGGCTCTCCTTATCTCTTTCAGGACAATAGCTTCTTCTCCGTACACCGCTCAGGAACGGGCATCCCCGGATAGTGTTCAGTATGCCTTCTCCATCTATATGCCCGATAAAGACTATCCCTATTACAATAAAATACGGCAGGGAGTATCCGATAAAGCCCGGGAGCTGGATTGTGCGGTCACCTTTCACTCTCTCAGTGAGGATTCAATCGAACTGAAAGCCGCCTCCCTGTCCGGAGTCGACGGCGCCGCCTACTATCCTCAGGGTGAACAGGCCTGCATTCTGGATCAGATAGAAAGTTTTTTGAACTCTTCCCTGCCGCTGGTGCTGATTGAGCACCTTCTGCCGACGGATCCTGCCCTCTACCTGGTGGGTACGAACAGCTACGATGTGGGACGAAAAATAGGAGAGCTTGTATCGGGTTGTAAACATCAATCCCACCATATCGCTTTTATATACAGTGAAAAAAATCCGGGCCTGATGGCAGACCGGCAGGCTCTGGAGCTGGGATTCCGCCTGGCCCTGGAGGGACAGGAGTACTCTGTCGTTTCAAGGGAAACCAATTCCAATCCTCTGGATGCGGAGAGTGAAGTGGATGAGCTTTTAAGGGAGAATCCCGATATCAATCTGATTATTCTCACCGATTCCAACGATACCATGGCAGCTCTTCAGGTCATTATTGACAGGAATCTGGTCGGGAAGGTGGAAATCATCGGTTTTGGAGACGACTTTACCATACAGGATTATATAAAAAAGGGTGTATTAAGGGGGACGGTTGTTCCCAATTCCTATCAGATCGGTTCCCGGGTTGTTCAAACCCTGTACGAAGTGGCCCGAACAGGATCTTCTTCCGCCATTGTGGATATTGAAGCGGGGATACTGACCAGGGAGTCCATCCGTGCGAAGTAATTCCCTGCGGTTCCGGATCCTTTTCTACTTCTCCCTCAGTCTGCTGGTTACGGTTGTGGCTCTGGGTTTTATTATGGTTTTGTCCAGCCGGCTGCAGAATATGGCAAACCGGCAGTTTGATGATGAACTGCAGCTGCAGGAGATCCAGATGGAGCTGACTGAAATACAGGAGCCTCTTCTGGAATTCCTTTCAACCCGATCCTCCGCTTCTCTGTCCGAGTTGCTGATCCTGACACAGAATCTGAAAAGTGAGCTGTATGAGCAGCGTCCCAAATCCAGGGATATGGTTAAACAGATTAAACGGGAAGTTTTTTTTCTGATTGAAGCCTATCTGGATCAGATAGACCGGATTATTGAACTGAAACGGGGCAGGAATATTCAGGCCTATACGCTTCAGTATGAACAGATGCAGTCTCTTCTGGATTATATCAATGACAGAATAGATTATGCCTGTCTTCAGGGATTCCGGCAGGGGATTATCGATTACCAGGACTTTATCAAACTGTTCAGAAAGATGCACATCTATATTTTCATTTTGATGCTGCTGGGAGCAAGTTTCGCTTTTTCATTAATCGTACTGAATATGGAGCGTATAACAGGTCCCCTCTATCTGCTTTCCGAACTGGCGGGCAAGCTCTCCAAAGGAGATTTTACGCCGGCCGATATCCATCTGAACAGTGTGAACGAGGTTAATCAGGTAGCCGAAGCGTTTAATGATATGAAGCAGAATCTCCATCACTATATCCGTGAACTGCAGAAACAGAAACAGGTGGAGCAGGATATCATGAATGAACGCATCCGGAATATGAATATGGAACAGATGCTCAAGCGCATGGAGCTTTATACCATGCAGGCCCAGATGAATCCTCACTTCCTGTTCAATACCCTGAATACGGGGGTTCAGCTGGCCATCATTGAAGATGCGGACAGAACGGCAGAATTTATGGAGAATCTGGCAAACCTTTTCAGGCATAATCTGAAGGATCGTCAGTTTTTTATCCCCCTCCGTCATGAAGTAAACGGTCTGGAATCCTATCTGGATATTCTCAAAATCCGTTTTCCTAAAACAAGGCAATTTGATCTGAATGTGGATACCGATCTGCTGGATGATTATCAGGTCCCTGCCATGGTAATACAGCCTCTTGTGGAGAATTCCGTCCTTCACGCCTTCAAGGAGAATCCCGATATGGGGACAGTGTCAGTGGGAATCACTTATGAAGCGCCCCACATCGTGATATCTGTTAAGGATAACGGTTCCGGGATTCCCGCTGAAACTGTAAAAAAACTCCTCATACCCCATACGGGGGAATACAGTATTTCCTCCAGGGTGATGGGGCTGGAAAATGTTATTCAGCGCTGCTATTTTTTCTACCCCCATGAGCGGGATGTGATAGCAATCAGGACTGCTCCCGGGGAGGGAACAGAAATCCTTATCCGAATTAACACTGAGGCTGAACCATGTATAAGATTATGATTGCAGATGATGAAGAGCCGGTTCTGGAGAGTTTCTCCCTTATTATCAACCGGGATGTGAAGCAGTTTGAACTTTGCGCGGCGGCCAGGTCCGGGTATGAAGCCATAGAACTGTTTGATGATTTAAAACCGGATGTTGTGTTTATGGACATTCAGATGCCCGGTATTGACGGTATAGAGACTATCCGCCGGATAAGGCAGGACTATCCGGGAACGGTCTTTATTCTGGCTACAGCGTTTGAGCGCTTCGATATAGCCAAAAAGGCTATCAGCCTTGGGATCTTCAGCTATCTTGTCAAACCGATTTCCAGACGGACTTTTCTGGAAGAACTGGATAAGGTCCATCAGTATCTGGACAAGCGGAAGGAGCGCCGCTCAAGATCCTTCTCTCTGGAGCAGGATAATTCCAGGGACCGGGAGAGGCTTGAACAACGTTATCTGACCCGCCTTTCCCGGGGGGAGCTGGAAAAGGAGGAGTGGCAGGCTTTTGAGGCCTTCGGCAGATTTCAGACAGACCGGGCGGCCTTCTTTATAATTGGAAACTGGCAGGAGGGCATGGATGATCTGAAAAATCGGCTTAACTACCGTTATCTCTGTTTCAGCGCCCGGATGGGGAATCGCCTGCTGCTCCTTTTTCCGGAGATACAGGAACTTTCCGGGGTTTATCAGACTGTGCTTGAATGCCTTGCTGATCTCTCCGGCAGGGATGATCCAGAAGCCTTTACTGTAGGCTGCGGCGGAATCTACTCTTTTCAGGAACTGTCCCACTCCTACAGGGAGGCCCTGGAGCCATTCCTGACTGATTGGGACAACAGCGCAAAGGAGTGGGAACGGGAGCAGCTCCTCTTATTGAGAGGGTATCTGAAACGGGGCGAGAGAATGGAGTTTACCGAGTGCTTCAAGGATTTTTACAACCATCAGTTCTCTCACTGCAGTTTTGATCTTGCCAGAGGAAAGATGATAGAAGCTTTTACCCTTTTCAGGGAAACCATGGACTGGTATGTTCCGGGGGATCATTATCTGGACGAGTTTTCTGCGGTAGAAGAGATTGCCCTGTTGAATAACGAGAAAGAGTGGGAGCTCTGGTGGCCATCCGGAATCAGCCGTATTCTGGCTGATATAAAAGAGACGAAAGGGGAACCTCTGCCCCAGCCTCTGGAAAAAGCCATATCCTATATTCAGGAAAACTATCAGGAGCCCATCTATCTGGGATCCGTAGCAGAAGCATGCCAGGTCTCAACGGGGTATCTGAGCCGACTGTTCTCTGAGCATCTGGAGACAACCTTTGTAAACTATCTCAACTCTCTGAGAACAGACAAGGCTCTGGAACTGCTAAAAAGAGGGGATCTGAATATTAAGGAGATAGCCTTCAGGACCGGGTATCAGGACCCCAATTACTTCAGCCGGATTTTTCGAAAATTTAAGGGGTGTTCTCCTTCGGAAGTGTGTTAAAATCTAGGATGTTCCTGTCTGCGTAATATAATTGCAATATCATTCTTGAGGATTGTCTATGAAATCAGGTAAATATCGAACTTTCTTCCGCTGCGTTCTGCTGATCCTTTTTGCTTTTATCCCCATGTCCTGTCAGAAAAGGGAAGCCGTAAAAGATGACGGTATTATCCGCATAGGATTCTCTTCCGTTTCTGATACTTTTCTGCTGGAGCGCTGGAACAGGGATCTCAAGATATTTACCAGTACCGCCCGGGATCTGGGAGCTGAACTGATTATACAGGTTGTACCGGGAAATGCCCGGGAACAGGTGGAGCAGATTCAGTATCTGATGGATCAGGATATTGATGTGCTTGTGGTGATTCCCCAGGATATGGAAATCCTGGCGGGGATCATTAAAAAAGTCCGGGACAGGGGAATTCCCATTCTTGCCTACGACCGCCCGATTATGGGGGTTCCCATTACCGGCTACGTGTCATTCGATAACCGTGAAGTGGGGCGTCTCTTCTCCAAAGCTCTGCTGCAGCAGGTTCCCCGGGGAAACTATCTTATCGTAAACGGATCTGTTCGTGATAATAACAGTTTTGAAGTCAACCGGGGGGTATACGATATCCTTAACCCTTCCATAAATAATGGAAATGTCAGAATCGTAGAGGAGATCTGGCTGGATGAGTGGAGTTTTGACGAAGCTCTGGAGAAAATTGGAGCATTCCTCGACAGCGGAGCACATGTTGATGCCATTTCGGCCGCCAACGATCAGATTGCCGATGCTGCCATAAGGCTTCTGGCCGAACGGCAGCTTGCGGGCAGAGTTGCCGTTGTCGGGCAGGATGCGGATACGCTCGCCTGTCAGCGGGTTGTGGAAGGGACGCAGCTTATGACAGTGTACAAACCGATTCCCCGTCTGGCCATCAGAGCGGCGCATCTTGCGGTAGCCTTTGCAAAAGGGGAAATCCCCGAAGCCGACCGGACAATCGATAATAACAGTTCCGGGCCCATACCGTATTACGTGGAAATACCGATCGCCGTTTTCAAGGATCAGATGGACTCCACTGTAATCCATGATGGTTTTCATTCACGGGAAGATGTCTACAGGAACGTTTCCGAATAATACGTACAATCCTGATGTCAAAATAATCCAGATGGGCAGAAATCTCCCTGCTCCCATGTCAGAACTGAACAGTCTTTAGCATATCTTTCCTGTATCGCCGTTCATGAATGGAGATGTACAATTTTTTCAGATAATAAAACCAAAGGAGTTTTTGAATGAAAAAATCATTACTTTCAGCGGCTGCAGTTGCTGTTGTTTTCGGCGGCAGTCTTTTCGCTAACGGACAGAGCGAATCCCTCGATATCGGTCTGGCAATGCCTGAAACTCATGTTGAGAGATGGCAGCAGGATGGTGCTTCCCTTAAAGAAGAAGCTATTGCCATGGGCTACGGGGCAGAAGTTGCTTTCGGGGATGCGGATCAGAGTAAGCAGAATCAGCAGATTGAGGACTTCATTACCAAAGGGGCCAAGCTTCTGGTTGTCGGTTCGGTTAACGAAGGTGTCGGTTCCGTAGTCGCAGATGCCGCAAGAGACGGAGTGGAAGTTATTGCCTACGACAGACTGATTACCAACTCCGGTGATTATGATTACTATATCACTTTTGACAACTTCAAAGTCGGTCAGTTTCAGGGTGAAGGCATTGTAAAAGGTCTGGACCTGGATAACGTTTCCGATAAAAAATACATAACCCTTTTTGCCGGTTCTCCCACAGATAATAACGCCAACTTCTTTTTTGACGGCGCCATGTCTGTCCTTAAACCCTATGTAGATGCGGGAAAGCTGGTTGTTGTAGGTCCCGCTCCCATGAGTTCTGCCGACAAAGCCAATTTTACCAAAATTGCAACAGAAAACTGGAGAGCCGATGTGGCCAAGGCCAGAATGGAAAACCTTTTGAACAACGATGCAAAAGATGTTGTACTGGATGCTGTTCTTGCTCCCAACGATACCCTTGCCAGAGCCATTATCGAAGCCTGTTTAACCGATGCCAAATATGACAGCACAGACAAACTGCCTGTTGTAACCGGTCAGGACGGTGAAGTTGCCTCTGTCAAGTTTATCCGCGACGGAAAACAGTATATGTCCGTATTCAAAGATACAAGAAGCCTGGCAAAAGCAGCTATTGAGCTGGCAGACGCAATCCTGAAAGGGGAAGAGCCCTCTATCGCAGGAGCCAGACTGGATACCACTTCCTATGATACAGGAAAGAAAGTTGTAAAATCCTACCTGCTCGAGCCCGTAATGGTTACAGCTGACAACTATAAGGAAATCTTTATCGGCAGCGGTTACTACTCTGAGGATGATTTAAAATAATCTCCTGAACGAATCCTTAGATGTCTGCCCGGAAGGGTAGACTCAAATTCAATCGGCCGGCTTTCTGAAGACGGGTATCCGCCTTTTAAAGGCCGGCTTTATCAGGATAGTATTGTGAGTGAATATATATTGGAAGTTCAGAAATTAACCAAAACCTTTCCCGGGGTAAAGGCTCTGGATAATGTGAACTTCAAAGTGAAAAAAGGGGAAATCCACTGTCTCTGCGGCGAAAACGGCGCTGGAAAATCGACATTGATGAATGTGGTCAGCGGTGTTTATCCTCACGACTCCTATACCGGTAAAGTTGTATTTCACGGAAAGGAGACCAATTATAAAAGCGTCAAGGACAGTGAAAAGGACCGCCTGGCCATTATTCACCAGGAATTGGCCCTCAGTCCGTACCTGTCAATATTTGAAAATATATTTCTTGGTCATATCGAGACTAAAACAGGAATTATAAACTGGGATAAACTGATTATCGAATCCAGGCCCTACCTTAAAAGGGTCGGACTCAATGAAAATCCGGAAACCATTGTCAGTAAAATGGGAGTGGGAAAACAGCAGTTGGTGGAAATTGCCAAAGCCCTTTCGAAAAATGTGGAATTACTGATTCTGGATGAGCCTACATCATCTCTAAATGATGATGAGAGCGATAAGCTTCTCGATCTCATCCTGGATCTGAAGAAAGAGGGGATCACCTGTATCATGATCTCCCATAAATTGAATGAAGTTATGAAAGTGGCGGATACCGTTACGATTCTCCGGGACGGTCAGTCCATCTGCTCCTATGATACCAAAGCGGATAATCTGACAGAAGATCTGATCATTCAGGGGATGGTCGGCCGGGATCTGACCCACCGTTTCCCCGAAAAAACAGCTGTTGTAGGCGAGAATGTGATGGATGTGGAAAACTGGACGGTTTTTCATCCCGAGTATCCCGACAAGGCTGTTGTCAAGGACGCCTCTTTCCATCTGAAAAAAGGGGAAATCCTTGCTTTCTGCGGACCTATGGGCGCCGGGCGTACTGAACTGATGATGAGTCTTTTCGGCAGGGCATACGGATCGTCCTGCCGCGGTGTATTGAAAATAAGGGGGGAAGAGAAACATTTCCATACTCCCATGAATGCCATTGCAGACGGACTCGGCTATGTTTCCGAAGACAGAAAAGATCTGGGGTTGATCCTTATCCAGGACGTTAAAACCAATATCTCCAATTCAAGTCTCAAAAAGTTGTCCCGATTCGGCGTCATCAACAAGAACCAGGAAATACATGAGGCGGAGAGGTATAAAAAAGCCCTGAATATAAAAACACCCAGCATAGAGCAGCTGACAAAGAACTTAAGCGGCGGAAACCAGCAGAAGGTGGTTCTGAGCCGCTGTCTGCTGGCCGATCCGGAGATCTTTATCGTTGATGAACCGACCAGGGGAATCGATGTAGGCGCCAAGTATGAAATCTACTGCATACTGAATGAACTGGCTTCCCAGGGAAAGAGCATTATCATGATTTCTTCCGAGCTGCCGGAAGCACTGGGGATGGCAGACCGTATCTACGTAATGAACGAAGGTGAAATCAGAGGGGAGCTGAGCAGGGACGAAGCGACTCAGGAAAAAATCATGCAGATCGCCCTGCGGTCAAAGTAGGAGAAAAGGGAATGACTGAAATAAAGAATAAGGTGTCCTTCTGGGAACTTGCCAAGGGGAATATCAGAAATTACTCCATGTTTATCGTGCTGGGCCTGATAATTGCGGTTTTTGCTTTTTTAACAAATTCGGTAAATATCAATGCCCGGAACGTGACGAATATTTTTATACAGAACAGTTATATACTTGTATTGGCTGTAGGGATGGTACTGGTCATTATCATAGGGAATATTGATCTTTCCGTAGGTTCAGTGGCAGCCTTCACAGGTGCCCTGGGAGCCATGATCTACAACACCGGTATGGGGATGTTTCCGACTATCCTTTTAACAATGCTCATTGGAGGAGCTATCGGATGTTTTATGGGCTACTTTATAGCCTTTATCAAGATACCGGCTTTTATTGTTACCCTGGCGGGAATGCTTTTTTTCAGGGGCATGACCTATATTGTCACAAATGTTACTCCTGTTTCCCTGCGGGATGATCAGTTCAGGGAGATCGCATCCGGTTCCATTTCTTTCGATGCCCTTCAGGTGGGAGGACTCCATCTGCTGCCCCTGGTACTGGGAGTTCTGATTCTCGTTTTTTATATCATCCATGCTTCTACGGATAGAAGAAAAAAAATCAGCAATCACTTCCATGTCCTTCCTGTTCAGTATTTCATTATGAAAATAGCCTTCCTGGCACTGGTTGTTCTGGTTCTCTGCTACAAGTTTGCCGACTACAGAGGTCTTCCTACGGTTGTACTTGTGCTGGCTCTGACAGTGGCTGTTTTTGTATTTATTACAAACAGTACAATCTTCGGCCGTTATATTTATGCCGTCGGCGGAAATGCCAGATCTGCCAAGCTGTCCGGTATCAATTCGGAACAGGTAATCTTCTTTGTTCATGTCATTATGGGTGTTATGGCGGGACTTTCCGGTATTATCTTTACCGCATATATGAACTCTGCCCTGCCCCAGGCGGGCAACCTTTTTGAACTGGATGCCATTGCTTCCTGTTTTATCGGCGGAGCTTCGGCTTCCGGAGGAATCGGAACGATTATCGGCGCTATTACGGGTGCTCTTGTTATGGGTGTCATCAATAACGGTATGTCCCTTATGAATATCGGGGCTGACTGGCAGTATGTTGTAAAAGCATCCGTACTTCTTCTGGCCGTATGGTACGATATCTATACAAGAAAGAAATCCGGTGTGGCCTGATTCGTTTATCAGAATTTTTACCTGATTACACAGCCTGCCGTAATCCCGGCAGGCTGTTATACTTATAGATAATTAAACGGATGCACAAAAAACATCTCTTCACTATCGTTCCTTTCTTCAATACAACCCGTTTTATTTCGCCAACCCTCTTTCTATATTGTCTGAAATCAATATAATTATAGATATAAATGAAAGCAAGTTCCTTATTTTTCCTGTTAATTCTTCTCTCTTTCCTGCCCCTTTCCCTTTCCGGAAGGGGCCTGGGGGATGATTCTCTGCCTGCTGCAGAACGGGGGGGGATGGACCTGTCATCATTTCCCTGTTCTGATGAACAGAAGCCGGTACGGCTTGACGGTCTGTGGGAATTCAGATGGAATGAGTTGCTGGAACCCGGCGATTCCCGCTGGATCAGTCAGCAGGATGAGGCTGAATACTTCCCGGTACCACTGTTCTGGACGGCATACAAAGACCGGAACTATAATAAAGCGGGGCAGGGAACCTACCGCCTGACTATCATAACTTCCGGTGCATGCCGCTATTACGGGATCAGCCTGCCGGAAATTTTTTCCGAGTACAGATTCTGGGTTAACGGGGAACTTGTCGATGAGAGGTGGGGCAGGGATGGAGAGAATGTTCTCTTTTTAAGGCCATCCACCTTTGTTGTTTATTCGGGGGAGGAGTCTCTGGAAATGATTCTTCAGGTTCGAAACAGATCGCACAGTAATGCCGGAATCGGTCAGAGTATTCTCCTGGGATCGGAACAGAGCATCCGCCGCCGCAGTCTTTTCAGTACCTCCATTGATGTGATCCTTATTGCCATATGCCTGTTCGCCGGTATGTATCACTCCATTATTTTTATTTTCCGGAGAGAAGAGAAGGAGCTGCTGTTTTTCGGTCTGTTCTGTTTTGTTCTGGCTCTTAGAACCTTTACAACAGGCAGTACCCTGATGATGCAGATTACACCAGACCTGCCGTTTCTGACCGGATCGCGTATTGCCACAGCCTTTATTCCATTATCCGTAATATTTTTTCAGTTGTTTTCCCATTATTTCTTCCGGAAGTATACACCTGTAAAAACGAATCTGATCCTTATAGCTTTTCAGGTCGTTTATATTGTCATGGTATTAACAACAGGCTCCCTTTTCTATTCCACCGTGTATTCCTGGTATCTTTTAACAATCATTGCGTCCTGCCTTTTCATTATAGGTGTTAATATCTATGCCATTACAAAAAAAGAGAGTTATTCTCTTTTCTTTTTTTCCGGGTTTCTTATCCTCCTGGCTGGAATAGTCAATGACATGATGCATTACCTGCAGTTTATTATCACAGGGTATTACCTTTCCGCTTTTTTCTCGGGTTTCATTCTGTTGGAATCATTAATCCTTTCCATAAAATTCTCCCGGGAACACCGGATGGTATCAGAGCTTTCGGAAAGACTGGAAAATGCTGTAAATACGGCAAATCTGGACCATCTGACCGGCATCTATAACAGGCGATACCTGGCCGTCGCAGGGACGCGGGAGCAGGAAATTGCCAAACGATACGGGCATCCTTTTTCTCTGGTTATAATGGATATAGACCATTTTAAGCAGATCAATGATAACTTCGGACATGAGGTGGGAGATATTGTTATTATGAAGCTGGCTTCCATCCTTTCATCCCATATAAGGGGAACCGATGTTCCCGCGCGCTTCGGAGGAGACGAATTTATACTTCTTTTACCCCAGACAAGTTGTGAAGAAGCCGTTATGGTTGCCCGGAAGATAAGATCGATAGTAGAGGAAACGAATGTTTTTATAAATGATAATGAAAATATAAAGTTTACTGTCAGTATGGGAGTAGCCTGTTCCGGGGGGATGGGAGATGACTATGATGAAATCCTGCGGCAGGCTGATGAAATGCTATATAAATCCAAGGAAATGGGGAGAAACAGAGTTTCCTGTTCAAATAAATGATTCTGCCCGGGTATGCAGCTTTAACAAAATAAACCGATCACTATTAATAAATAAACATTTGCCATGTTCACTTTTATCCGGTAAACTGTTCTGCATAATCAAGGCATTGCTTACTGATAGGACTGGAACGGTATATGAACAAGAAATCCATGAGAATTATCCTCACCCTGGGAATGCCGGGACTGATAGTCGCTACGGTTATCTGTCTGATTCTATCTACCCATATTTCAACAAAACGTGTCTTTCGGGAACATGCTCAGGATATAATGCGGAATACCGCTTCCTGCACCATAGATAAAGCCAGGAGTCATCTGACTCCGGCCCGAGATGCGGCTCTCCTGACCAGTGCTCTGGCTGTTAACAATATTGTAACGTCCCATGATGTTTCTCAAATGGAGCACTATTTTTATGAACAGCTTCTGATTAATTCCCAGTTTTCCAATATATACTACGGGTCTTCGGACGGAGAATTTATTATGGCCTCCCGCCTGGAATCGGATAAGTTCCTGTCCAAAAATATTATGATAAAGGATGGCCGGCGGGATGTCCTGTTCAAGGAAATGGACAGGAATTTCCAGACTGTCCGGGAGTATTTCGATAGAAATGATGCCTATGATCCCCGTATCCGCCCCTGGTATACGAAAGCAGTGGCGGAAGGGGAACTTATCTGGACGAGTCCCTATGTCTTTTTTACTTCAAAGAATCCGGGGATAACGACCGCCAGCCCTGTCTACGGCATTGAAGGCGAGATACTGGGCGTCGTCGGTGTCGATATCGAAATCTCCGACCTTTCCGATTTTATAGCCACTCTGCAGATCGGGAAGAGCGGCAAGGCCTTTATCCTTGATGAAAAGGGGCAGGTCATTGCCTTTCCCGATAAATCGAAGATTACACATAAAATCAGACAGAGTGATGACCTTAATCTGGTCGCGATAGGTGAACTGGATGATGAAGTCAGCCTGGCCGCCTATAATGCCATACAGGAGTCCGGTTATGATTTTGGCGGGAATAAGGAGTTGTTTCTAACCTTTGATTATAACGGAGAGGATTATCATGCCATGTTCGCTCCCTTTCAGATCTCCTATTGGCCCTGGCTCATCGGCATTTATATTCCTGAAAACGATTATATCGGGCTGCTGAAGCAGAACAGAACATTTACTCTTTCCATCACAGCTGTCCTTGGCGTTCTTACCGGTCTGATCGGTTTCCTGATTACCCGGTCCGTTGTCCGTTCTCTCCGCTCGCTTCAGGATGCTGCAAGAGAGGTCAGCTGCGGAAATCTGCAGAGTCCTCTTCATATCAATAGCTCTTACAGCGAACTGGAAGAGACCGGCCGGGTTTTTGAATATATGCGAAGCAGCCTGGAAGACTATTCTTCCCATATGGAATCTCTGGTCCGGAAAAGAACCGCAGAGCTGGAACAGAAAAACAGCGAGCTGGCAGATGAAATAAACCAGAGGAAGAGGATTGAGAAAGAACTGATCTATGCCCGTAACAGAGCTGATGAATCCAGAGAAGCGGCAGAGGAGGCCAATGAGGCAAAGAACAGCTTCCTTGCCAATATCTCCCATGAAATCCGCACGCCTCTCTCGGGGATTATCGGCTATGCCGAACTGATAGGGCCGGAAAACTCAAAAGAGATAAATGAAAGTTTCCGGAATACCATATTAAAGGAATCGGAACGTCTTATTGTACTGATAAACCGTCTTCTGGATATTACCAAAATCGAATCGGGAAAGTTCTCTCTGGACCTGAGGCCGTTCCGGCTCTCTGATGTCGTGGAGAGCGCCTGGCTTGATGTAGCCCCCCGTATGGAAGAGAAAGGGCTGGACAGGAAGAGTTCAATTGATCCCGATATTCCGGACCTGCTTCTGGGGGATCCCGATCTGCTGACCCAGATCCTGACCAACCTTCTTTCCAATAGTGCCAAATTCACAGACAGCGGATATATTTCCCTCGGCATTGAGAGGGGGGATACCGAGAACAGTTTTGTGGATCTGAATTTTACCATCAAAGATACGGGGATTGGTATCTCCTCTGAAAAACAGGAAGAAATTTTTTGTGTTTTTCATCAGGGTGACAATTCCATTTCGAAGCGCTACGGCGGTTCGGGACTGGGGCTGT
The DNA here is from genome assembly GCA_963663385.2 of Oceanispirochaeta sp. Taxonomy (GTDB): domain Bacteria; phylum Spirochaetota; class Spirochaetia; order DSM-2461; family DSM-2461; genus Oceanispirochaeta. The sequence continues at coordinate 767,630 of CAXXXD010000002.1, forward strand.
CCATAGTAAAGGAACTGACAGAACTGATGGGCGGAACCGTTTCTGTCAGCAGCTGTGAATCCAAGGGGAGTATCTTTACCCTTTTTATTCCCTTCCGGAAAATAGAAGGTGAAATCACTCCCCTGGACAGGAATGGGGCAAAAAAGAAAATCCCCGGACAGTTTAAAGACCTTAAGGTCCTTCTGGCGGAGGACTATGTTGTAAACCGGGATCTTATCCGGCACCATCTGGAAGGCACAGGCTGCAAGCTTGTAACCGCCGATAACGGTGTGGATGCTGTAAAACTCTTCCGGGAAGTGAAACCTGATCTTGTCCTGATGGATATTCAAATGCCTGAACTGGACGGAGTGGGCGCCACCAGGCTTATCCGGAACGAAGAGGACGGGCATTCTGTCTGCATTATCGGTGTCACCGCCAATGCTTTCCCTCAGGATTTGAAAAAGTACTGGAAGGCCGGGATGAATGACTGCCTGGTAAAGCCGTTTCGTAAACAGGATCTGTTTGACAAGATAAGCCACTGGGAGAAATTCTCCCGCATGAATTGGGGAATACATGAAGAGGGTATACCGAAGATTTCAGAAGAGGACTCCCTGGTGTTTGAACCCCATACCCTTATGAATCGTGTCGATAACGACAGAGAGATGGCCCGTATCCTTCTGGAAGGGTTCCGGGAAGAATCCCGCAAGTCTCTGAAACTGTTTGCGGGGCCTCTGGATGATGTCAGGGAAGATGAGCTTCACAGACATGCCCACTCCATAAAATCCGGGTCCCTGAATATAGGAGCACCGCGCCTGGCAGAAGCGGCGGAAATCCTGGAGCGGGCTGCCAAAAATACATGGCACCACCTTTATCCGGATGCCATTGAAGCGGTTGAAAGGGAGTATGCCAGCTGGCAGGAGAGTGCCGATGCGTGGGAAAACTCCCTTAGATCCATCCCTTCCTGACAGCTATTAAGCATTAAATGTCAAAATCCTCATAGTTTTTGAAAATATGTCTCATATGCGGCAGAAAGATTCCCGTCCATAATATATCCAGGACGGCTCCTGAAGGGTTCAACCCTTCTTCGAGACGTACCCAAGATACTAATTGGAGGAAAATAATGAAAAAAACAGTTATTTTTATGATGACTGTCCTGATGACTTTTTCGTTTGCACTGAGTGCCAACGGTCAGCAGGAAGCAGCAGCTGACGGACCCGTCACTATTGAATTCTGGACCCATGAAGATCCCAATAGAGATGCCATTGAAAACCGTTATGTAGAAGAGTTTATGGCTGCCAACCCCGATGTTACTGTAAACCGCGTAACCCACTCTTCAAAGAAAATCTTCGAACTGGTTCTGACTGCCTTCGCAGCCAACGCCGGTCCCGATATTTTCAATATGCAGATTGAACAGGCTTACTCTTATATTATTAATGAAAGAGTTGCCCCCGTGGATTATATGGCTGCCGGGTATATCGATGCTGACGATATGGTGGATAAATTCATGGAAGGATCTCTGGATTCTGTTATTGTAGACGGCGAAGTCTACGGTATTCCCCTGGAACTGAATAACTGGGCTATTTACCTGAATAAACGTGTATTCGCCGATGCCGGTCTGGATGCTGAAAAAGACTATCCCAAGACATGGGAAGAAATGGCTGATATCTCTGAAAAACTGGTTCTCCGTGACGGAGAAATTATCACCCGCCGTGGTTTTGACTTCCGCTATCCCTACTACCTGATTTCCATGATTCCCATGGTGGAACAGCTCGGAGGAAAACTGGTAAGTGATGATGGTAAAACCGCAATTATCGGTGATGAAGCCTGGATCCAGTTCCTGACTTTCATGCAGGAATGGGGCCCCAACGGCAGAAACCTCGGTTCTCCCACCTATAAAAACGGTAGAAAACTTTTCAATATGGACAATAACGATATGGGTATGTGTATTTCCGGTCTCTACCAGGAAGCCCGTATCCGCAGTGATAATCAGGAATTTTACGACAGCGGCGACTGGATGATCATTCCCTTCCCCGTATTCGAAAATGCTGTAAATAACGTAGCAAGCAACTTCTACGGACAGTACTACATGGTTAATGCCCAGAACTCCGCTCACGAAATAGAGACAGCCTGGGAACTGACCGGTTACATGATGGGTCATGAAGAAGAGTATCTGAAAGCGGTAAATATCATTCCTCCCTCAAAGAAGCTGATGAACTCCGAGACTTTCAAAAACATGCCTTACTCTGATGTTTTCGTAAACGATCTGGCCAGAGCCCATGTTGTCTATACAGCAGAGAACGGTGCCAAAATGGAAGAGCTTGTCAAGGAAGCGGTAGAATCCGTAATGCTCACCGGTATTGCTCCGGTTCAGGCTCACGCTACCCTGAAGGCTAAAGCTCAGGAACTGCTGAACGAGTATTGAGGTTTCCCTCAACCCTTTCTCGACTCCGCTCGAGAAGCGAGGATTCTTCTTCCAGAGGGAGAAGGGAATTAAGGACTTTGTAATTATAGAATAACTTATATACCCCTCTCCCTCGATTCCTGAGCGGAGTCGAGGGAGAGGGAATTAAGGGGTGAGGGCCTCAGGGCTGCCATCTCCCTCTCAATCTCCAGACAAAGTCATAGGGGGGGGAGCGGGGAGATTTTATGCACCTCTTACTCTAGGAGATAATTTTATGGGAAAAAAAATCCCTGTAGGAAAAATTGAAAGAAAACTGGCCCGCTGGGGATTGATCTTTGTCGCCCCTTCCATCGTCTTTTTCTCCATTTTCAGTTTTTATCCAATTTTCATGGCTTTTTATACAAGCCTTTTCAAGAAGAATCTGCTTTCTCTGAAGAAACCGGATTTTATCGGTTTGATGAACTATAAATACCTGTTTACTTCCGCGGATTTCTGGAATTCCGTAGAAGCTACCTTTGTATTTGCCCTTGGAACGTTTCTGCCTCTTCTTGTGTTAAGTTTGATGCTGGCAGCTTTTATTATGAATATTCCCAAGGCCGGACGGTTTTTCCAGATGGCCTATTATACCCCGGCGGTAATCTCGTCTGTAGTTTCCGCGGCCATATGGCTTTTAATCTTTGATCCCCGCGGGTTGGCTAACCAGTGGGCCAATGCCATTATGCAGACCCCCGGAATTGACCATCACTGGCTGGCAAACAGTATAACTGTCAGGATTTCAACGATGATTGTCTACTTCTGGAAGTACATCGGTTACTTCGTGATCATCTTCATTTCCGGACTGGCTTCGATTCCGCCCAGTATGTATGAGGCCGCCAGGATAGACGGCGCTACCGGCTGGAATGTTTTCTGGCGTATAACCTTTCCCCTCCTGAGGCCGACGGTTGTACTGGTTTCCATTATGAGTATGCTTCAGTGTCTGAAGACCTTCTCCACCCAGTACCTCTTTACCCAGTCCGGAGCCCCGCAGGCGCCTATCAACGTTATCACCCTGAATATCTACAATACGGGTATTCGCGACTTCCGGATCGGCCGGGCCAGCGCCATGAGTATCATCCTGTTTTCTTTGATGCTCTTTTTTACCTGGCTGCAGTTCAAAGTGTCCAGATCCGACGATGTCAGTTATTAAGGAGGTCTGATAATGAATAATACTCTTACTTATTTTAAGGAAAAATGGCCTCTTCTTGTAATGTATACCCTTCTCGGGTTGATGGTGCTTTTTACGGTCGCTCCTCTTCTGTTTATGACAACGGCATCTTTTATGCCTTCCAAAGAGATTGTAAAGATGCCCTATCGCTGGATTCCCAATACCCTGCACTGGCCAAACTTTTATAAAGCTATTGCCGGGAACGATATGCGTTATATGTTCCCCCGGAATATACTCAACTCTCTGATTGTAGCCATAGCGGTAACTCTGACCACTGTATTCCTGGCCTGTATGACCGGATACGGACTGGCCAAGTTCAGATTCAAGGGAAGAACAGTTGTCTTTCTTATGATAATGGCAACCATGATGATCCCCTTCGAAGCCATTATGATTCCCCTCTATCTGGTTACAACCAAGATGGGTCTTCAGAACAGCTACGGCGGACTGATAATTCCCTTTATGGTAAATGCCTTCGGTGTGTTTATGATGCGCCAGTACCTGGTTACATTCCCCGATGAATTCCTGGAGGCGGCCCGGATTGACGGGATGGGAGAGATGCGGATTTTCTGGTCCATCATATTCCCCAACAGCGGACCGACCATTGCCACCCTGGCTATCCTGGCTTTCCGTGCCCAGTGGGATAACCTGCTCTGGCCCCTTCTGGTTGTTCAGTCCGAAAAGATGAAGACCATACCTCTCTATATTGTTAAATTCACCGCAGAGAAGCATAGTGACGAGGGAGCCATGATGGCTGTAGCCCTTCTGGCCAGCATCCCCATGTTTATCCTGTTCTTTGCCCTGTCAGAATATTTTGTAGGCGGGTCTGCTGTCTACTCATCAAGGAAGGGGTAATGCTCTATATCTTTGATATGGGTGGAGTTCTCCTTCACGGTGTTTTCGAGCTGAAAACCATTCTGGAAAACGCGGGGCATCACCTGGATCTGATGAATCTCTACCGGGATGACCTGATGGATAAACTGTCTGCCGGTCTGATTGAAGAGGATGCTTACTGGAAGGAATTCAATGCCCGTTACGGAACGGATATTGCCAGCCCTCAATGGGGGAGGCAGTTTAATCCGGAGGTCGATCCGGAAATGATCGCCCTGATTAAAGAGCTGAAAAAGAATAACCGTGTGATCTGTGGAACCAATACCATAGAGGCTCACTGGCAGTTCAGTCAGGACAGGGGCGATTATAAGGTCTTTGATAAGGTTTATGCTTCTCATCTTATGGGTGTAGCCAAACCGGATGCGCGCTTCTGGGAGACTATCCTGGAGGAAGAGGGTGCAAAACCTGAAGAGGCTGTCTTTATTGATGATTTTCACGACAATGTCGATGCTGCCGCATCACTGGGGATCCGGAGTATTCTTTACAGCAATATCAATGCTCTGCGGGAGGAACTGACCCTTTCTGTTTGAGTCCGTTCTGGTACTGATTGGGGGTCACCCCGATGTACTTCCGGAACTGACCGCTGAAATAACTCATATCCCGGAATCCTGTCATACGGGCAATCTCATTAATTCTGAGGCTCTGGTCCTGCATAAGTTCCAGAGCCTTTTTCAGTCTCAGATTCCTCAGGTACTCCAGGAAGGAGTAGTTTGTTTTGGAACGGAACAGACGGGACAGGTAACTTTCTGTAATTCCTATGTTTCCGGCGGCATCGGACAGGGATATATCGCTTGTGTAATTCTGCTCAATAAAATCAATTGTCCGGTTTACATAGAAATCCTGCTTGTCCCCTTCGGGCGGCTTTATATACTCCCTGAAAGGGGAGGGGGACGGTCCGGCGGATGATTTCTGCTGTTTCAGCAGGGCCGAGACTTTTTTAAGAGCAGCATAGAACTCATCATCATCCACAGGTTTTGTTATGTAGTCTTTCACACCCAGCCGGATAGCTTGTCTGGCGTAGCTGAAGTCGCTGTAACCGGTAAGGATAAGAGCCGCCGGCGGGGGAGCGTTTTTCAGCATGTTTATACCGTCCTGCCCCGGCATCCTGATATCGGTAACGACCAGGTCCGGTTTAAGATTCCTGATCATCTCTTCTCCTTCCAGACCGTTTTCCGCCGAACCGATCACTTCGCAGTCAAAATCCTCCCAGGGCGTTGTCAGAAGAATTTCATCACGCACAAGTTTCTCATCTTCCACAACAAGAACCTTAATCCTCATCTGTATCCTCCTCCAGCGGGGTCCACCGGATTCGTATTATAGTCATCCCTCCCTGACTCGTATAGGAGAGTCCGGCCCCATCTCCGTAAAAGAGTTTCAGCCTTCTGTTAACATTGGATAATCCTATTCCCTTTTCTCCGTTTAATGCTTTCTGCCAGATCTTCCTGTTCAGGCTGTTCCCATTGTCGGCTATCTCAATACAGGGGGGATTACAGCTGCCGGTAATATGGATCCATCTCTCACCTGTCAGATTTTCCAGGCCGTGGATTACGGAATTCTCAACAACCGGTTGAAGAATCAGCCGCGGGATGGATTGCTCCAAAAGCTCATCCTCTATTTCTATGGACCAGTTGAAGTTCTCTCCGTAGCGGATTTTCTGGATCTGCAGGTATCCCTCCACCAGATCTATACTGTCCCTCACTCTGCCCAGCTCTTCTCCCGAATCCATGGCGTTTCTGAGCAGTTTTCCCAGTTGTGTTATAATCAGGGTAATATCGTCCACTCCATGGAGCTTGGACAGGGCCTTTACCGTATTCAGCGTATTATAAAGAAAGTGGGGATTTATCTGGGATTGAAGAGCCTGGCGCTCTGCTGTCCGAAGGGCTTTCTCCCTCTCTACTCGCATCTCCAGAAGGGAGTGAATCTGCAGGGCCATATCGTTGAAACCGTGTATCAGGATATCAAATTCGTCTCCATTCGTTTCATCCATTCGAACAGTCAGGTCTCCCTCTTCCATTTTCTTCATGGCTTCCACCAATCCGGTCAGGGGCTGTGTTATTGTCCTGGCCAGACTCATCGCCATCAGGGAGGCGAGGATTAAACCCGCTAAGGAGATAGCCAGTATGATCCGTATCAGTATTCCGATATTCGTCGTTACAGTTCCCAGTGTCAGGGTCCCCACAAGGGTAAGCTCTTCCGGATAGAGGGTTTTATAGGCGACCAGAGTCTCTCCGGATATAAGAACTCCCGATTCCCCGGAGGGCACACGCCAGTCCAGGCCCGAAAAGTTTCCCGATTCATCCTCTCTGAAGAGATTTACAAATTTATAGGTGATATTATCCAGAAGGTAGATATCCGTAAAAAATCCCGCATTGATCAGCCTCATCTCGTCCGCCAGAGCCTGTGCATTCAGGTCGTAAATCAGATAGGCCGATTGATTTTCAGACGTCAGCAGATGGAAGAGGGACAGCGCTACCGTATCTCCCGCCGGATTGATGAAACTGTCCACTATGGGGAAGGAGGTTCTGGATCTTTTCAATGCCGCATAGGTGCTGAGAGAAGGATCGGAGGAGTTGGGGTTGAAAATATCCGGAACCACGTGGGTTGAAAACAGGCGGGTTCCCTTTTGGTGAACAAGGTGTATGGAGGCATCTTCTATCCCTCCTGTGAGTTCCTTATATATTGTCGTGTAAAGCTTTGAAAGCTCCATCTTGTCAGGATAGTCCTCAGAGAACAGGACATCCCGTATGCCGGGGGTTTTTGACAGCTGTAAAGCCGATTCCCGGTAGTGATTGATGGTCAGATTCATCCTTGAACCCAAAAGTTCCATCCGGCCGTCCGATTGATCGCTGTATGTTGACTGGACCATACGGTTGGAGAACAGGATGGTGATTGTTCCCAGAAGAAGAACCTGAATCAAACCGCTGAGCAGTAAAGAGAGGAAAATCTTTGTCAGGAAGCGGCGGGGCAGAAAGCGGTATCTCATTACAGTCCATTGTACTTTATCTGCAGGATTTCCGGAAGAAGCGGGTAATAACTGCTTCGCGGATACTGCTGGCATATTTTTTTTATGGTCTGTTTTTCCGGGAATCCTCCGGGAATTATACAAAAGAGTATTCGTATTTATTTTTAGAGTGTACAGCAGAAACCGGGCTCTCAGAGCCTGAGAGGTCTGAAGGTACTTGTTAACTAATAACTGTTTACAATGACTTTCTGCTTATTATTGACAAAAGGAATAATAATGTCAAAAACGTAGGAAAATCCTTATTATTTGCATAATTATACATTTAAATTGGATTATTATACATTTTCCGAAACAACCAAATTGTAATATACAGCGTCGAAAAATTACATCCCCGTATTTTTTTTGTTGATTAATAAAGAAGTTCCGGACTAAAATATTTCACTATACTTTTTCTTAATTAATCCTAAGTAACTATATCGAAAAGGGTTCCGGATGATCGCTCTTTCAGGTAGAAACATCTATGGTATGGTTCTTGCATTATATTGGGAAAACTATAACTACATTTTTTATCTAAGGGGATAGTATGAAGAAAATTCTTACAGTAAGCCTTATTCTATTGATGGCTTTGTCATTTACCGCTTTGTTTGCCGGCGGAGGACAGGAAGCTCCCGCTTCATCTGGCAGTGATGCACCCGCTGCTGAAAAAGACAGCAGATTCGGAGGCGTGCTTGTTTTCGCCCGTTCCGGTGATTCTGTCGGCCTCGATCCCGGTCGGGAAACCGACGGAGAATCTTTTTACGGAAGTACGCAGGTTTATGATACTCTGGTAGAGTTCGAACCCGGAAAAACTTCTATACGGCCCGCTCTGGCTGAAAGCTGGACTTTTTCCGATGACGGACTGTCTGCCACCTTCAAATTGAGAAAAGGCGTCAAATTCCACGACGGAACCGATTTTAATGCGGATGCTGTTGTGTTCTCTTTTGAAAGACAGTTTAAAGAAGATCATCCCTTCTACGAAAACGGTCCCTGGAAATACTGGGGATATATGGGAATGAGCGATATTGTTGACGATGTAATTGCGGTTGACGATTACACTGTCACCTTCAAGCTGAAAGTCGTTGAGGCTCCCTTTATTGCCAACCTGGCCATGGATTTTGCCGCCATTGTTTCTCCCGCAGCAGCTGAAAAATACGGTGCTGATCTGGCTAACCATCCTGTAGGTACAGGCCCCTTTAAATTCGTATCCTGGATTAAGGACGACAGCATTGTTTTTGAAAGAAACCCCGACTACTGGGGCGGAGATGTTTACCTGGACCGTCTGATTCTGAAAGTTATCCCCGATGCGACAGCACGCTGGCTGGCTCTTCAGAAAGGCGAAGTGGATGTCATTGACTTTCCTTCTCCCGAAGATCTGGATGAGATGAAGGCAACTGCCGGAATCAAAGTCATTCAGCAGGAAGGCCTCAACGTAGGTTACCTGGCTCTGAATAATGAAAAGGCGCCCTATGACAACGTACTGGTTCGTCAGGCCATGAACTACGCCATCGACCGCGAAGAAATCGTAGCCGGTGTTTACGGCGCTGCCGGAAAACCTGCCAAGAACCCCCTGCCTCCCACCATGTGGTCCTACAATGACAGCATTGAAGCTTATCCCTACGATCCAGCCAAGGCCAGAGCCCTGTTGGCCGAAGCCGGTTATGCGGACGGTTTTAAAACCGAGATCTGGGCCATGCCCGTTGCAAGACCTTACAATCCCAATGGGAAAAAGGTGGCGGAAATTATGCAGGCTCAGCTGGCCAAAGTCGGAATCGAAGTGGAAATCGTATCCTACGAGTGGGGTACATACCTGGATAAATGCGATTACGGTGAACATCAGGCCGCCATGCTCGGTTGGACCGGTGATAATGGCGACCCAGACAACTTCCTGTGGGTTCTGCTTTCCAAGCAGGCTGCCGAAAAACCCGCCGGAAACATTGCTTTCTGGAAGAACGATGAGTTCACCAGCCTGATTGCGGAAGCCAAACAGGAAATGGATGTTGCCAAACGGACCGAACTGTACGAAAAAGCGCAGGTTGTGTTCCATGATGACGCTCCCTGGGTACCCATCGCCCACTCCGTTGTTTCCGAACCTATGAAAGAATCCGTACAGGATTTTTATCTCTACCCCACCGGAAAACGGGTCTTTGCCAAGGTATGGCTTAAGAAATAAGTCTACGGACTGGCAATAGCCCTCCGGAACCAGTTTCCGGAGGGCTTTTCCCCATTACAGAAGGTATTATGATACGATTTATACTAAAACGTCTTTCCATGCTGCTCCCGACCCTTTTCGGGGTAGTTACCCTTGTCTTTTTTATGATTGCTCTGGCTCCGGGAGATCCGGCGCGGGTTATGCTGGGGGAACGGGCCAGCAAAGAGAAAATTGAAAAACTGCGGGCTGATCTGGGTTTGGATAAACCCCTGACACAGCAGTATGCCCTTTATCTGAAACGGGTGGTACACCTGGATTTCGGAAAATCCATTAAATCCGGTCAGCGGGTTATGGATGAAATAAAAGAACGCTTCCCTGCAACGGTGGAACTGGCTATCTGTGCCATGATTTTTGCCTCGGTCCTTGGAATCTGGATAGGCGTTCTTTCCGCAACAAAGAAAAATACCTGGATCGATTATACTTCCATGGTGGGGGCCCTCTTCGGGGTTTCCATGCCGGTTTTCTGGCTGGCTCTGGTCATGATTATGATCTTTTCAGTTAATCTGAATATGTTCCCCACCGGGGGGCGTATGAATATCCGCTACTATTTTACGCCGGAAACAAATTTTTACCTGATCGATACGTTCAAATATCTCTTTCAGGGGCATCCGGAATATTTCCTGTCTGCCCTGCATCACCTGATCATGCCTTCTGTAGCACTTGGGACAATTCCGCTGGCCATTATTGCCCGGACGACACGGAGCAGCATGCTGGAGGTTCTGAAACAGGACTATGTTAAAACCGTCCGTTCCGCGGGAATAAAGGAAAAACGGGTCATCTACCGCTATGCTCTGAGAAATGCCCTGCTGCCGGTTATAACAGTTATCGGTCTGCAATTCGGTCTGTTACTGGCCGGAGCCATACTGACGGAAACCATTTTTGCCTGGCCGGGGATCGGCAAATGGATTTATCAGGCTATTGAAGCCCGGGACTACCCCGCCGTTCAGGGAGGTATAATCATTATCTCCACCACTTTTGTCCTGATCAATCTGGTAGTGGATATTCTCTATTCCGTTATTAATCCCAAGATCAGACTGCAGTAGAAAGGAAAAAGCATTATGAGTGAAACTACAGGGGTCATAGAGCTGGATGAATCCCCTATAAAAGAGCATTGGCATCAGCTGAAGCGGAATAAAACCGCCATAGCCGGTCTTATCGTTATAATCCTGTTTATCCTGATCGGGGTTCTGGCACCCGTGCTGGCCCCTATGGATCCGCTGGAACAGAATATCGAACTGCGGAAATCCGCTCCCTTCAGCAATGGATTTATATTGGGAACGGATGATCTGGGACGGGATATGCTTTCCCGCCTGATCTATGGCGCCCGGATATCCATGATCATCGGGGTTATTTCCGTAAGTATCTCCCTTTTCTTCGGAATGGCAATCGGCATGATCTCTGCCTTTTACGGCGGAATTGTGGATAAGATCATCATGCGCTTTATAGACATCATGCTGGCTTTCCCCTATATCCTTTTGACCATCGTTATCGTAGCCGTATTGGGGCCGTCCCTGGTAAACGGCATGATCGCCATCGGTATTTCCCAGATCCCCCGGTACGCCCGGGTTATGCGGGCTTCCGTTCTGTCCGAGAAGGAGAACGACTATGTCCTGGCGGAAAGAGCCCTGGGCGCTTCTGATATGGAACTGATGTTCCGTTCCATCCTGCCCAACTGTCTGGCTCCCATCTCCGTACAGGCGACACTGGGTGTGGGAACAGCCATACTCGATTCGGCGGCCCTCTCTTTTCTGGGACTGGGCGCCCAGCCTCCCACTCCCGAGTGGGGACTGATGATTGCCAGTTCCAAAGAGTTTGTCACAAGCGCCTGGTGGATAGTCACCTTTCCGGGTATTGCCACCCTGCTGGCTGTGCTGGGATTCAACCTTCTGGGGGATGGTCTCCGTGACATTCTGGATCCCCGGCTCCGAGATTAAGGAAAGGACTGATATGAGCGATAACAGATTACTTGCAATGGAAAATGTCAATGTCCACTTTCATACGAGACGGGGCATAGTGAGAGCTGTAAGGGATCTCTCCCTTCATATAGACAAGGGGGAAACCCTGGCACTGGTAGGAGAGTCGGGCTGCGGAAAATCCGTAACCGCCCATACCATAAACCAGCTTATCCCCATGCCGCCCGGAGTCATTGAGAGCGGTTCTGTCGTATTTAACGGGAAGGACCTGCTGAAACTGCCGGCCAGAGATATTCAGGCCCTCCGGGGAACCCAGATCTCCATGATCTTCCAGGAGCCCATGACCAGCCTGAACCCTGTTTTTAAAATAGGCGATCAGCTGGCGGACGTATTTATGTCTCATCAGAAGATGAAGAAAAAGGAAGCCCATGCCAGAGCGGTTGAACTGCTGGAAATGGTAAAAATCCCGTCTCCCGGGAAACGGGCCGATGACTATCCCCATCAGCTTTCGGGAGGGATGCGTCAGAGGGTTATGATTGCCATGGCTCTGGCCTCCCCCGAACCGGGACTGATGATTGCCGATGAGCCGACAACCGCCCTCGATGTAACCATCCAGGCTCAGATCCTGGATCTTCTGACTGATCTGAAAGACAAGGTCAATATGGCTCTCCTGCTGATTACGCACGATATGGGTGTTGTGGCGGAAACCGCAGACCGGGTTGTGGTTATGTATGCCGGCCGGAAGGTTGAGGAAGGAACGGTTTATCAGATCTTCGATAACCCCTCCCATCCCTATACACTGGGACTGCTCAACTCCCTGCCGTCCAATGAGAAATACCGGAATGCCACCCGTCTTGAAGCTATCCCCGGAACGGTTCCCGATCTCCTGACTCTGGGAGAGGGCTGCCCCTTTGCCAACCGCTGCAAGTGGGCCGGTGAAGCCTGCGGGGAATCATTTCCCGGAGAGACCGTTCTGGAAAAGGGGCACACTATCTGGTGTCATTACGCCGACAGAGTCAAAAACGGGGAAGGGGAGTAACATGGAAAATTTAATGGAGGTGAAAGACCTCAAAAAATACTACACCATCTCTTCCAGTGATATGAAAAGCGGAAAAGCTGTTCTGAAAGCTGTGGATGGCGTTTCTTTTGATCTGAAAAAAGGGGAGATCCTCGGTATCGTAGGGGAATCGGGCTGCGGAAAATCCACCCTGGGAAAGACCGTGCTGCGTCTTCATGATAAAACCGATGGAAAGGTGCTGTACAATGGAGAGGATCTTTTTGAAATGAACCGCAGGGATATAACAGCTCTGCGGAGACGGATGCAGATGGTTTTCCAGGATCCCTTTTCCTCCCTGAATCCACGAAAGAAAATCGCCTCTCTTATAGGACAGCCTCTCAGAATCCATAATCACGGAACCCCGCAGGAAATCGCGGAGAAAGTAAACACCATAATGGAAGAGGTCGGGATCAATCCGCATTATAAAAAGCGTTTCCCTCATCAGTTTTCCGGCGGACAGAGGCAGCGGATCGGGATTGCCCGCGCCCTGGCTCTTAATCCCGAGCTGGTTGTCTGCGACGAGGCTGTTTCGGCTCTGGATGTTTCGGTCCAGGCCCAGATACTGAATCTGCTGCTGGACCTGCGTGAGAAGCATGATCTGACCTATATGTTTATAGCCCATGATCTGGCGGTCGTTGAATTTATCTCTACCCGTATTATTGTTATGTATCTGGGGAAGGTTGTTGAAGTAGCCTCAAAGGATGACCTGATGAAAAACCGCCTGCACCCCTATACGCAGGCTCTGTTTGCCGCTTTTCCCATGACCGATCCCTACAGGCGGGATAAAAAGGAAAAAATCGTAATGGGGGATGTCCCCAGTCCGGTAAATCCGCCGAAGGGCTGTCATTTCCATCCGCGCTGTCCCCATGCCAAAGATATCTGCCGGCAGGAGTATCCGCCTCTGAAGGACATGGGAGCCGGGCATTCTGTGGCCTGCTGGCTTCATCAGTAAAACCTCCCCCGCCCCCTCGCTCCCCCCCCCCCCCCCGACCCCTCGACTCCGCTCGGGGATCAGGGGGGATTTTTGCAGCCGCCCCTTTCAATTTATGAAACTCTGTTACTATAATTAAGTTGATGTCGAAATATCAGTTCAGAAAAAACAAAGTTTTATTTATTGTATTCTTCGGGGTGTTATTACCTTTCTTTTTATATGCGGATAATACCATGCCCCGGATTTTACTGTTATTCTCCTATCACTCCGGCCATGAATGGGAAGACAGTATCTATAATACTCTTGTCTCCGATCTGAAACAGCAGGTTCCCGGCAGCGAGCTCTTTCTGGAATATATGGATACAAAGAGATATAATCCGGAATCCCGAATCCCTGTTGTAAAGGGTCACCTCTCATCCTATCCCGCAGACTGGTTCTCCCTGATTATTGCAGTAGATGATAATGCCCTTCAGTTCCTGATCGACCATGGGCAATCTCTCTATCCCGACACACCTGTTGTATTTTGCGGAATCAACGGCTACGAAGGGATGAAATCCCGCCTCCCCGCAGAGACCAGCGGTGTCGTGAGCCGGGTAAACCTGGAGGATACTCTTCTTCTGGCAAAGGGATTTATCCCGGATTTAAAAAGGATCTATGTTATAACTGACGCGACTCCTACGGGAGAGGGGAACCGTCAGATGGTTTTTAATCAGATAGGCGCCCTGCCGGATTCCCTGTCAGAGCTGGAGTTCCGGTTCCTTTCCGGCAGTGAATACAGCACGGATGAAATGCTGACATGGACATCGGGATTGGAAAAGAATTCCATTATCCTGATGACCAGCTGGTATCAGGACAAAAACGGTTTATATATTGCCGAGAAGAAGCTGATTGAAGAGCTCAACCGTTATTCTGCTGTCCCCGTTTTTAATATGCTTCATATCAGGCCGGGGCTTCTGGGCGGGAAAGTGACAACCGGTACAGTTCAGGCTGAGATAGCTTCCCGAATAGCCGCAGAAGTCCTTTCCGGCACTCCCGCATCGGAAATCCCGGTTGTTCTGGAAGATACCACAATTTACACGGTTGATTATAAGCGCTTGCGGCACTGGGGATTCCGGATGAAAATGGTACCGGAGAATTCTCTGCTGTTAAATCCCTCTGTATTTTATGAGTATCGCGGAATGATCGGTTTTACTGTTCTGATCATGCTGATTCTCGTTCTCCTTTCGGGGGCATTGGGCTTTGCCATTATTAAACTGAAGAATGCCGGATCTCAACTGATTCAACAGAAAAACGAGTTATATATTACCCTGAAGTCCATTGGCGACGGTGTTATCTCTACGGATACGGACGCCCGTATTCTCTTTATGAACGGAGTGGCTGAAAAACTGACCGGATGGACATGGAAAGAAGCGATCGGGCGGAAACTGGAAGATATTTTTATTATCCATAATGTCATAAGCGGGGAAACTGTAGACAATCCCGTTCAAAAGGTGCTGGAAAGCAGAAAAATTGTCGAACTGGCCAATCATACAGTACTAACGAGCCGCCAGGGGGAACAGTATCATATTGCAGACAGTGCGGCCCCCATCCAGGGTTCCGACAATACAGAGCTGTTCGGTGTTGTCCTTGTGTTCAGGGATGTAACGGAACAGTATCAAACCAGAGAGGAATTGAAACAGAACCGGGAGCAGCTTAGACAGGCTGCCCGGATGGAGGCTGTCGGAAAGCTGGCCGGAGGAATCTCTCATGAGTTTAATAATCTGCTTCAGATTATCCTGGGGTATTCCCAGATCCTGAAAGAAGGAGAGAGTTCCAGGTTCGCCTGCGATATTGCAGACACTATCTATAAGACTTCATTAAGTGCCAGAGAACTTACCAGGCAGCTGCTCCTGTTCAGCCGGAAAGAGGGGGTAGAGAAGAAAGTCCTTTCTGTTTCCCATCTTATGAGGGATCTTCTACCGATGCTGGAACGTCTGCTGGAAGAGAATATTACACTGGAATCTGATATCTCTCTGGATGATGACTGGATATACGCGGATGCCAGGCAGCTGGAACAGGTTCTGATTAATCTGAGTGTGAATGCCAGAGATGCCATGTCGAAAGGTGGAGTCCTGAGAATCACCACAGAGAACCGGATCCTTCCGGATAAAATCGAGGGGTTGGAGGGATCTATACCCAGGGGCCATTATATTGTCATATCTGTCAGCGATACGGGTGATGGTATTGATCCGGAAATACTGCCCGAAATATTCGATCCGTTTTTTACTACAAAAGAGAAGGTGAAGGGAACCGGTCTGGGACTATCCATTGTATACGGAATCATCAAACAGCATGAGGGTTATCTAAGTATTCATACAGAACCCTCCAGAGGAACCTGTTTCAATATCTATCTTCCCAGTGTTAACCGTAATGTTGTTAAAAACGGGAATACCCGGGCTGCCGAGATCGAGAGAAACGGCCAGGGAATGATATGTATTGCGGAAGATGATCCTCTTGTCAGAGAATTGACAGAGACAATGGTTCATGATTTGGGTTATGCCTCCCGCAGTTTTCCTGACGGCAGAGAACTTTTGAACTTTCTGATGAATGAACCCGACAGGGCAATCGATCTTATTCTTATGGATGTTGTTATGCCTGTTATGGGTGGAGTGGAAGCCTGTCATCAGATCCGGAAGGCCGGTTTTAATACTCCTGTCTTGTTTTCAAGCGGCTATACCCGGGAGAAACTGGCAGATCTGGGGTCCCTGGATAATATCAGATTAATGCATAAGCCTTTTACCCTGAAAGAGCTGAACGCCAATCTGAAGGAACTCCTCTCTTCATGAAATCTTTACAATGAACGGCTTCCCTTCTTGTCACAGATGGGCCGAATTATTAGAATGAGGTCGATTTTACGGAGGTTATATGGCTAAAAGGAATCCGGACTGTCCCTGTACCAATACATCGTGTCCCAGGCACGGCGACTGCGCTGCCTGCAAAGACTATCATCACTCCATCGGCGGCCAGACCAGCTGCGAAAAGTTAAAGAGTAAAAATGGATAATTATATAACTTCCATTCATGGGATCGAAGAATCCCTGAAAAGGAACCCCAAAGGGGCTGTGCTCTATATCTCCAAATCCAATAAAAGGATTGATCAGCTTGAGCAGACCGCCCTTAAAAAGGGGATTGCCGTTCATAAAGTGGAAACTCCCGAAATGAACCGCCTGTGCGGGAAAGGGGAGAATAAAGGGGCGGCCCTGAAGGTCGGGATGAAACAGAGTGTTTCCGAAGTGCGCTATAAGGATATTAAAAACTTCATACGGAATAATGAGGACCGGGACCAGCTCCTTGTTCTTATACTGGACGGGATTACGGATCCCCATAACTTCGGCGCCATTCTCCGCTCTGCCGATCAGTTCGGGGTTGATCTTGTGGTTACTCCCGAAAAACGGAGCGTCAGTATCAATGCAACGGTTGCCAAAGTCTCTGTGGGAGCCCACGCCTGGGTCCCCACCCTGCAGGTTACCAATATAGGGCGTACCATCGAAGAGCTTCAGAAACAGGGTTTCTGGATATACGGCGCCGATATGGGCGGCGGTACAGCAGCCGAAACGGATCTTAAGGGCCGTACGGTTATCGTTATGGGAAGCGAAGGGGAGGGAATCTCCCGTCTTATCCGTGAAAAATGTGATACCATGGTAAGCATCCCCATGAACGGACATGTGGACTCCCTCAATGTTTCAGTTGCCGCGGGAATCCTTATGTATGAGGTCGTTCGTCAGAGAGGCGTTCATAATTCAGCTTAACTGTTCGATCAGATAGAGTCCGATCATGGTCGTAACGGCGGATGCCGCCGTGGTAAACATAACAATCAGGGCGGCCAGTTCCCCGTCGTTTTCCATGGATTCAGCCATCACATGGCTGGTCACGGCTGTGGGGGCTCCCAATATGAGAAATGTCATTCCCAGATCGTCTCCCCGGTATCCCAGTTTGTAAAAGACCGTTACCCCTGCCAAAGGGAGGATCAGGAGTTTTATAAACGAAGCGCTCAGGGCCAGGGTGCCTTTATGCATCATTCCATGATAGGTCAGGGTCCCCCCGATGGTAATAAGGGCCAGGGGGAGAGCCAGATCGGAAAGGTACCCCAGAAAACGTTTAATCGTCATGGGAACAGGTATTTCGAACAGGGAAAAGATCAGAGCTGTTGCCACCGATAGGATGATGGGGTTTTTCACTATGTTGGCAAGGGAGTGACTCAGTCCTTTCATGGTCAGGCCATGGAGGGGAACCGTCAGGGCTATAACGGAAAAAACATTGAAAATGGGAAGCAGAAACGCCAGGATCATGGCTCCCCGGGCCATCATCTCTTCTCCATACAGGTTGAGAATCAGGGCAATCCCGATAATGGCTACATTCCCGCGGAAAGCTCCCTGTACAAAGGGCCCCTTCTGTTTACTGTCTTTTATCTTCAGACTGAGAAGGACGCTGAACAGAAGGCTGCCCAGGATAATCCCGCAAATCAGGAGGGTCTCCCGTATATTGAAAACCTGATTGAAATCCAGTGGGGATATCTTGAGAAAGACCAGCGCGGGCAGACCTATTTTAAATACCAGTTTTGAAGCTCCGCTGAAGAAGCCTTCGCCCACGAGCTTTTTTCTCTTTATAAGCCAACCGCAGACAATCAGCAGGAATACGGGAAATACCCCTTCGAATATAAATAAGAGTGTAGACATGTCTATTTGTATCATCCCCGCCGCAAAAGGGTAAAGCGGAACGGGGTGAAAGGTACAATGAATCCGCATTAATGACAAAAAGAAGTGTAATGTCATTTTAAAGAATGCTTTCCCTCGTTTTGCATATAGACTACACGGATAAAATTCTTTAGTATTTCATTTTATATAACCAATTTTATTTTTTTATTGCGGTATATGCATCGCAATATGCCGCAAATCAAGGAGAGCTTCATGAGTTACGATTACAGGAAGTATAAACCCTTCCCACCAGTTTCACTGCCTGACAGGACATGGCCGGACAAGGTCATTAAAACCGCACCCCAATGGTGCAGTGTTGATCTGAGAGATGGAAATCAGGCCCTACCCATTCCCATGAATGTGGAAGAAAAACTGGAACTATTTGAGCTACTTCTAAAAATTGGTTTTAAAGAGATTGAAATCGGATTCCCCTCTGCGTCCCAGACAGAGTTTGATTTTCTGAGAACACTTATCGATAGGAACCTGATTCCTGAGGATGTGACAATTCAGCTTCTCACACAGGCCAGAGAGCACCTTATAAGGCGTTCTTTCGAGGCCATAAAAGGCTGTAAAAATGTGATCATACATTTTTACAATTCCACTTCCACTCTGCAGAGGGATGTGGTTTTCCGGAAGAGCCGGAAAGAGATCATCGATATTGCCGTAGAAGGGGCCAGGCTGATCAAAGAGATAGCCAGAGAACACCCGGAAACCAACCTCCGCTACGAGTACTCCCCAGAGAGTTTTACCGGAACGGAGCTGGACTTTGCCAGGGAAATCTGCGAAGCCGTGATGGATGTAATGGAACCGACCCCCGACAGCAAGCTGATCCTCAACCTTCCGGCTACAGTGGAGGGGCATACCCCCAATATTCACGCCGACCAGATCGAATGGTTCAGCAGGAATATTAAAAATCGGGACTGTGTCTCCATCAGCCTGCATGCTCATAACGACCGGGGAACCGGTGTGGCCGCAACAGAGCTGGCTGTTATGGCTGGTGCCGACAGGGTAGAGGGAACCCTCTTCGGAAACGGAGAGAGAACCGGAAACACGGATCTAATGAATGTTGCGCTTAACCTGTATTCTCAGGGAATTGATCCTGAACTGGACTTCTCCAGGATGGACAGGATTGTGGAAATCTACAGGCGCTGTACACGGATGGATGTCCATCCCCGTCACCCCTATGCGGGAGAGCTGGTCTACACCGCCTTTTCCGGGTCCCATCAGGATGCCATTAAAAAGGGACTTGACCGGTACAATACGGAAAAACCTTTTCACTGGGAAATCCCCTACCTTCCTATCGATCCTTCCGACCTGAACAGAGAGTATGAAGCGATCATCAGGATCAACAGCCAGTCCGGTAAGGGGGGAGTCGCCTTCATTCTGGATTCCCAGTACGGTTACAAGCTGCCCAAGGCAATGCATCCCGAGTTCAGCAGTATAATCCAGAGGATCACCGATGAAACCGGAAATGAGCTGAAGGGTGAGGAGGTCTATGAAGTATTCTCAAGGGAATACCTGGATGATTCGGGGCCCTATTCTCTGGTGGACTATGAGATCCATGCCAAGCTGGATTCCAAAAAGTCCGATGCGGAAAAACATGATGTGGGTATCCAATGTGCTCTCGATTATCATGGGGAAATCCTTCACCTGGAGGGACACGGAAACGGACCGATCGACGCTTTTTTCCATGCTCTTCAGGGATCAGGTGCCCCGAAAGTGGATTTCATCTCCTATGATGAGCATGCTCTGAGCGAAGGCGCCGATTCTCAGGCGGTTTGTTATATCGGAGTATCCGACTCGAAAGGCCGGCCCTTTTTTGGAGTAGGTGTAGACAGCAGCATCAATGCAGCGTCATTAAAAGCGCTGCTCTGTGCGATAAACAGGATAGAAAAGAGAGCGTAAGGAGAAAACTATGTCATATAAAGTAGCGGTTCTTCCCGGAGACGGGATCGGGCCTGAAGTCATGAAGTCGGCGCTGGATGTACTGGCCGCCGTGGAGAAAAAGTTCGGTTTCAAACTGGAACTGGAAGAAGGTCTGATAGGCGGATGTGCTTACGATGAGACGGGCGATCCCCTTCCTGAAGCCACAAAGAAAATCTGCCTTGCAGCGGATGCTGTTCTTCTGGGAAGCATCGGCGGTCCCAAATGGGACGGTCTTCCCCCTGAGAAAACCCCGGAGCTGGGAGGCCTTCTTGCTATTCGTAAAATGCTTAAACTCTATGCCAACCTGCGTCCGGCTGTGATCTACGAAGAACTGAAAGCCATGTCGCCCCTGTCCGATAAGGTGCTCCGGGAAAAGGTTGATCTTTTAACAGTTCGAGAACTGGCCCATGGTATCTACTTCGGTGAACCCAAAGAGCTGAGCGATGACAGAGGCCTTGATACCATGGTCTATACAAGGGCGCAGGTCGAACGTATTGCCCGTCAGGGATTTGAAGCAGCCCGGAGAAGAAATAAAAAACTCTGCTCTGTAGATAAGGCCAATGTCCTCTCCTCCTCCAAACTCTGGAGAAAGGTTGTGATTGAGGTGGCCAAAGACTACCCCGATGTGGAACTGACTCATATGTATGTGGATAATGCGGCCATGCAGCTGATGCTGAATCCCCTGCAGTTTGACGTTATTGTTACCTCCAACCTCTTCGGTGATATTCTCTCCGATGAATCGGCCGCTATCTGCGGATCCCTGGGAATGCTGCCTTCCGCTTCTCTGGGAGAGAAGATCAGCCTTTTTGAACCATCCGGCGGAAGCGCCCCCGATATTGCAGGCAAAGGCATTGCCAACCCCATTGCCCAGATCCTTTCTCTGGCCATGATGCTGGAAATCTCCTTTAACCTGAACGATGCGGCCGCTGCCATCCGCAAGGCTATTGATGATTGTGTAACCGGCGGTATCCGTACCGGTGATATTGTGGATCCCGGTATGAAGGCTGTTTCCACAGAAGAGATGACAAAAGAGATTATCAGCCGGATCTGATCTCTTTCTGATTTAGCGTAAACGTGCTGAAGGGCTGTCCGATTCCGGGCAGCCCTTTTTTTCGATTCCTGATTTCCTTTATGGCAGTGACTCCCTGATTACCCTCCTTCAGTGCTGTTTCCACGACTCTTCTGATAGAAATGATCTTCTTTGAAGATTTTGTATGAATTAATATGAATCCATATGAATTAACTTGATCGTATATGATCGTGTGTGTTATGCTGTCACTATATAACCAGTAGAGCGGCCCTGTTTTATAGTAAGGAGTTCAGATGTCAGAAGTATTTGATGTAACAGTTATCGGAGCCGGAGTGACCGGTGCGGCCATTGCCCGGAAGCTTTCATCCTACAATTTGAAAACTGTCATTGTCGAAAAGGAGTGCGATGTCAGCTTCGGGGTGTCAAAGGCGAATTCCGGGATCATTCACGGCGGATTCCACCATGATTCCTCCTCCCTGAAATCCCGTCTGGAGGTTAAGGGAAATATTATGTTCGATCAGCTGAAGGAAGAGCTGCACTTTCCTTTTACCCGCTGCGGCATTGTAGTGGCGGCCTTCAATAACGAAGAGATGCGAACCGTTGAAAAACTTTATGAAAACGGTGTGAATAACAAGGCTGTAGGCATTGAATTGTGTAATCACGAGCGGATACTTGCCCTCGAACCCAAATTGAATCCCGATGTAACGGGCGGTCTGTATGCTCCGGGAGGAGGGATTATCGAGCCCTACCGTTTTGTCTTTGCTCTTATGGAATCAGCCGGAAAGAACGGGGTTGAACTTCTGAAAGGTTTTCGGGTCGTCAGGGGGGTGCTGAAGGGAGACTATTATGAGATAAGCGCCGAAGACAGCCGGGTTATCAGGTCCAGATGGGTTGTGAATGCGGCAGGGCTGTACTGTGATCAGGTTTCCAGAGCCTTTCAGGCGGAAGAGTACGAGATTAAAGCCCGAAAGGGAGAGGAGTTTCTGCTGGATAAAAACTCACCCGCCTATACAAGCCGGGTTGTTTTCCCGGCCCCTTCCAGAAAATCCAAGGGGATGCTGGTTATTCCCACGGTGGAGAAGACCACCATGGTGGGACCCACAGCTGAAATGGTTGAGGACAAAGAGGATGCCGCCACATCCCGGGAGAATTTCTTCAAGATCTTTTCCAGTGCCAAAAGGCTGGTACCGGCAGTTTCGGAAAGGGATATTATCACCTCCTTTACCGGCCTCAGGCCGACTCTGGAGGGGGAGGATTTTTATATCAGCCCTTCCGGTAAAATCCCCCGTTTTATTCAGGTGGCCGGGATTCAGTCTCCTGGCCTGACCGCCTCTCCGGCTATTGCGGATTATGTGAAGGATATTCTGAAGAAACAGGGGCTTCGGCTGGTTGAAAAGCCGGATTATGATCCCCATATCGATAGGGTCCCCCGTTTTCATAACAGC
This sequence comes from Oceanispirochaeta sp., assembly GCA_963663385.2. Classification (GTDB taxonomy): domain Bacteria; phylum Spirochaetota; class Spirochaetia; order DSM-2461; family DSM-2461; genus Oceanispirochaeta. The sequence continues at coordinate 790,346 of CAXXXD010000002.1, forward strand.
AGCCGGGAAGAAGTGGACAGGCTGATAAAGGAAAATCCCGCCTACGGGGAAATCATCTGCCGCTGTGAAAGTATTTCAGAAGCAGAGATTGTTGCCGCTATCCGGCAGGGTCATACGACTCTGGATGGAATCAAGTTCTATACAAGAGCCATGATGGGGCGCTGCCAGGGTGGATTCTGCACCTATAAGATAATGAAAATTATCTCCCGGGAGACGGGAATCCCCATGGATGAGATCACAAAAAGGGGCGGATCCAGCTGGATTGTTAATAAAAAGGTGGGGGATTATCCCCTGGGAAAAGAATCATGAAAAAGATTACCAAAGAAGTTCTTGTCATAGGCGGCGGTTCCGCCGGAATGGCCGCTGCAGCCGAAATTTCAGAGAAGGGGCATTCTGTTGTCATTATTGAACGGGAATCCACCATGGGCGGTATCCTCAATCAGTGTATTCACAACGGGTTTGGTCTGCACCGCTTTAAAGAGGAACTGACCGGTCCGGAATATGCCGAAAAATACATCGGTATCATAAAAGGACTGGGTATTGAATACTATACGGGAACAACCGTATCCGAAATTGAAGATAGGGGGGATTATAAAGTTGTTTATGCCTTTTCTTCCGTTAACGGAATGCTGGAAATAACCGTACAGGCCATTGTCCTGGCTATGGGGTGCCGTGAAAGAAACCGGGGGAATATCGGTACCGCCGGAACCAGGCCCTCCGGAATCTATACGGCGGGCCTGGCCCAGAGGCTGGTCAATGTGGACGGCCTGATGCCAGGATCAAGGTGTGTGATTGTAGGCTCGGGCGATATCGGTCTGATTATGGCCAGACGGATGTCCTGGGTGGGAGCGAAGGTCAGCGCTGTGGTGGAGATTCAGCCCTATCCGGCAGGTCTGACCAGAAATATCGTTCAGTGTCTGAATGACTTTGATATTCCCCTCTACCTCTCCCATGTGGTATCCCGGATTTATGGAAAGGACCGGGTGGAAGGCGTGGATATTACCCCTCTGAAAAACGGTATGGAAATGGTAGAGGATACCTTTCATGTGGAGTGCGACACCCTTCTTCTCTCCGTGGGGCTCGTCCCGGATAACGAAGTGTCACAGAAAGCGGGGGTAGAAATCAACAAAGAGACCAGCGGTCCCCTTGTTGACAGCAGGCTGATGACCAGTGTGGAGGGGATTTTTGCCAGCGGCAATGTGCTGCATGTTCACGATCTGGTGGATTATGTCACTGAAGAGTCACAGCGCTGCGGGACTTATGTTTGCGAATATCTTGAAAACAGAAAAGAGCAGGAACAGTATTCCATTACGCCCGGGAGCAACCTAAAATATGTTGTTCCCAATAAGTTTGCAGCCGGAAGGGATAATAAATTTTATATGCGGAGTATGATTGTCAAGAATCAGGCCCAGCTTGTTCTTACTCTGGACGGGAAAGAGATCGTACGAAAAAAACAGACTCACATTCAGCCGTCCGAGATGATCAGCTATACCCTGAAAAAAGAGGACCTTCCACAGGAAGCATTAAATGAAGACAGCTGTCTGGAAATCAGTCTGATGGAATCATAATCAAAAGGGAAACGAGGAGAAAAGTATGAAAAAGAGCATGATCTGTATCAGCTGCCCCATCGGGTGTCATCTGACGGTTTCCTGCAGTGACAGTGAAACTGTTACCCCTGAGACCATTCAGGTGGAGGGAAATAAATGCCCCCGGGGGATAATCTACGGCAAAGAGGAGATATTCGCTCCCAAACGGGTTGTTACCGCAACCTGTGCCATTGAATCGGGGCTGATGGACCGTATACCTGTAAAATCCACCGGAGCCGTAATGAAAGAGGATATCAACGGACTTCTGAAGGAGCTGTATCAGATGCGGCTGACGGCGCCCGCAAAAATGGGAGATGTGATTATCCGTGACTATAAAAAATCCGGTGTGGATATTGTCACCACCCGGTCATTGCTGAGTTAAAACCTTTTCCCTACACCTTCGGGGGAAGGTGTGTTATTAAAGTTACTTCTCCCCATGAGGGGAGACCGAGAGGGGTCTGGCCTGTCAGTAGTAGTAATACAAATTTCCGCTTATATCGAAGGATGTTACACCCACCCCATAAATATTAAAATCCATTTCCAGCCTTTCCGGGTCGCAATAAGTAAAATTGATGTCCCACCCCGTGCTGGCCTGGATCTCATTGCTAAGTTAAAAACCATTTCCCTTCACCCTTCGGGGGAAGGGTTAGGGATGGGGGTCTGAGAAGGGGGTTCTTTTATCGATAATAATAAAGCTTTCCATTGATATTATATGTACCACCGGCATCCTGAATAGTAAAATCAACTACAAGGGTTTCCTCTGTATTCATATCAAAGTTGATAGGCCATCCGGCTTGAGCTTCTATCTCATTCGGTGAATTGTCAGGATGTCTGAACCAGACCATATCATCTACAGTATCAAGAGTCGTATAACCGCTGGTATCACCGATGGTTATGGGAAAAGATCCGTCTGTTTCCAGCTCAATTCCATGATCGCCTGATATTGTAAAGTTCAGGGTAGCGCCTTCTGCTCTTGTTGTAAACTCTGCCGATACATCACTTGAATAGAAGTATTGGTTTGGTATGGAATTAATCATTCCCGTATATTGAACGGCATGATATTTCTGCGGCGTACTGCTGGAGCCGGTTTTATATAACAGATTCATATTAACAGCATCTGTATCGTAACTGCCGCTGTCGGAAATATTAAAACTGAAGTTTTGAACCTCACCCAAGTTAACATCATCCCAACCGGGGAATTTGGGGTAGCGTACTTCCATGCCGATACTGTCATTTATGGCTGTTGAACCTCCTCCGAAATAATCCGTCCCATTATGATTTGATGATACATTCCATCTGTTGAATGTTGAATCATAGCTAATGTTATGGGATGTTCCGATACCGCTGGAACGATTAATAAACAGATTGTAATTCAGGTTTGTGTCATAAGAACCATAACTGTCATTGAATGTATAAAAAGCATAGATAAAGTTCTCATCCTGAGCCAGATATATCTCATTATAATCTGAATTGTACTGACTATAACCGTCTGTTTCGTCCGGATCAGTATACCAGGGAGAAATGGAAGCCCAGTCCTCATTGTTTCCATCTATAACCGGAGTCAGTACGGGTAAATTCAAAACGGACTGATCAATATCCGGATCGGTCTGCCAGGTGGGTCTGAGTACGAAGGAAGGGGCATTATCCGTATCGTCCACGGTTCTGCTCTCACTCTCGTACCACATGTCCACATTCAGTTCATAAGCGGTCCCGTATTCCAGGTTCTCCAGGTAGCTCCCCTTGTAGATGGCCACCTCCAGGGCGTTGGCGTCCGTATCCATCCCGGCAAAGCGGATCTGGGGATTGGCAATATTCGTCCACTCCCAGCTTGTGGATTCATTCTTGTACCCCATCCAGGTATTGTACGAACCGTTTATATCATGGCTCATACTGAAAATCTGAAGATGGCTGCCGTGACCTTCCTCATCAACTTCAGGTCCGTTCATATTAACATGAATATGCAGCTCTTCTGTCTGACAGGGAGGGTAACCGTGGGTTGATATATAGAGGTAAATATTGTTGGCGTCCTCCGCTATTTTTATCTGGTACAGGTCTCCCCCGTCGGGCATTTCGGTACCTTCGGCAAGATCTCCTTCGGAGTCCACGTAAACCGGGGATATGGCGTCCCAGTCCGCGGTATCACCATCAATTACAAGACCTTCCGCACTGGCAATTTCTCCGGAACTGACGTTCCGGTCCGGGTCATAGGGGTTGTCGAACTCGTAGTCATTATATAAAAAGCACCCTCCTGCCAGAGTCAGGGTCAGGAGGGCCGCTAGAATATAAGGTGATCTTTTCATGTTTTTCATTATAGCAGAGGATCTTACCAGACTCTATGTTAAATTTAAACAAGCCCGTCATTTCCAATGGTTCTTCTGTCAGGAATTAGAGATAATCCGGTTAGTGAACGGTTGACTTTTACCTGTTCCGTTAAGGTTTGTTAACATGGGCGGTTTTTCTTTGACTAAATGGCGGTTCTGTTTTTAATGTGTTTTTATGGACCAACTGGATCAATTGGAAAGCATCGGCATCCGCATCCTCCGGGAAGCGTATGCCAACTTCAGGAACCTGTGCATGCTCTGGTCAATCGGCAAAGACAGCACCGTCCTCCTGTGGCTGGCCCGTAAAGCCTTCTACGGTCATGTCCCTTTTCCTCTGGTGCACATCGATACCCATCATAAAATCCCGGAGATGATCGAGTACCGGGACCGTCTGACCAGGGAGTGGAAACTCCCCATGGTTTACGGGGAGAACGCGGAAGCCCTCGAAGCCAAACAAACCTTCCCGGACGGGAAGGCCGACCGTCTGACCTGCTGCCGGCTGCTTAAGGCGGAAGCCCTGAAGAATACCCTGAACGGAAGCTGGAAGCGCTACCGTTTTGATCATAACGCCGACCGGTATGCTCCGGATGAAGACACAGAGATGTATACCGGTGTCATCGTGGGCGTCCGGGCGGATGAAGAGGGCTCCCGTTCCAAGGAGAGGTATTTCAGCCCCCGGGACAGGGAGAATATCTGGGATGTGGGGGACCAGCCCCCCGAGTTCTGGAACCAGTTTAAAACGGATTATGCTCCGGGAACCCATGTCAGGATCCATCCCCTTCTGGACTGGACTGAGCTGAATATCTGGGAGTATATCCAGAGGGAGAGTATCCCGACGGTCTCCCTCTATTACAACCGGGGGGACGGCAAACGCTACCGGTCTCTGGGCTGCGGCCCCTGTACGGTTCCCGTGGAATCGGATGCCAGGACTGTGGCGGAAATTATCGAAGAGCTGAAAACCGGCAGGTTCGCCAATATAGCCGAGCGGTCCGGTCGGGCCCAGGACAAGGATGACGGGGGCGGTCTGGAAACCCTCAGGCGGGACGGGTACATGTAATGCGGAAAGAACAGATGAATATCGTTTTTACCGGTCATGTGGATCACGGAAAGAGCACCGTGGTGGGGCGTCTCCTGGCAGACACGGAGAGCCTTCCCGAAGGAAAGCTGGAACAGGTGAAAAAAGAGTGTGAGAGAAACTCAAAACCCTTCGAGTATGCCTTTCTGCTGGATGCTCTCAAGGATGAACAGTCCCAGGGAATTACTATCGATTCGGCCCGGGTGTTTTTCAACACGGATAAGCGGGACTACATAATTATTGATGCGCCGGGGCATATAGAGTTTCTGAAAAACATGATTACCGGAGCGGCCCGGGCGGAAGCGGCCTTCCTGGTGATTGATGCGGACGAAGGGGTCCAGGAAAACTCCCGCCGTCACGGCTACCTCCTTTCCATGCTGGGAATCCGGCAGCTTTGCGTACTGGTTAATAAAATGGACCTTGTTGACTACAGCCGGCCTGTCTATAACCGGATCGTCCGGAGGTATACCCGCTTTCTGCGGAATATCAATCTGAGTGATGTCAATTTTATTCCTGTCAGCGGCCGGGAAGGGGACAATATCTTTCACAAGGGTGAGAACATGCCCTGGTGGGACGGGGGAACGGTTCTGGATCTGCTGGATAATTTTGAAAAAGAGAAGGACCTGATCCATCTGCCCATGCGGATGCCCGTTACGGATATCTACAAATTTACCAATCACGGCGACAGCCGGCGTATTATAGCCGGCACTGTGGAAACGGGGTATTTCACTCAGGGGGACGAACTGATCTTCTACCCCTCCGGGAAGAAAAGCCGCATAAAATCGGTGGAGGCATTTAACGCGGATGTCCCTGACAGAATCAGTGCCGGCATGGCTACCGGGGTGACTCTGGAAGAGCAGATCTATCTTTCCCGGGGGGCTGTCGCCTGCCGGTCCGACCAGATGCCCCCCAAAGTGGGGAACTGCCTTAAAGTCAGCCTTTTCTGGCTGGGGAAAGAGTCCCTGAAAACGGGGAAAGAGTACTTCCTCAAGACTGGAACCGCCAGAGTCCGGGCCCAGCTTGTGGAAGTTTCAAGGGTCATAGACGCATCTACCCTTGATGCCGAAGTCAGGGATAATCAGGTGAACCGTCATGATGTGGCCGAATGCGTATTCAGTCTGCAGAAGGCAATCGCCTTTGATCTGGTGGAAGAACTTCCTCAGACCAGCCGTTTCGTTCTGGTGGATGAGTATGAAATCGCCGGGGGCGGGATTATCCGTGATCTGGATGACCGGGGACAGGCCGAGTATGGGGAAAAACTGATCAGGCGGAACCTGGAATGGGAGAATGGCATTGTAACAGAACTGGACCGGATGCAGGCTTACGGTCAGAGACCCGCCCTTATCCTTGTTACGGGAGAACAGGGCTGCGGGAAAAAAGTTTTTGCGGAAAAGCTGGAAAAAGAGTTTTTCCGTCTGGAGAAGAAAGTCTACTACCTGGGGTATAAAAGCCTTGAATACGGGCTGGATTCGGATCTGAAGACGGGAAAGCGCTTCCGGCTGCAGCAGGCTGTCCGGGAGGAGCATATCCGCAGGATTGCCGAAATTGCCCATATTATGATGGATGCCGGGCTTTTTCTTATCATCAGGATTGATAACCTGTCTTATGAGGAACGGGATCTGATTCAGCTTCTGATCGGTTCGTCCCGACTGAAAACTGTATGGGTCGGGAAGGATATAACAACGGATATAGAACCGGACTGGCATATTAAACGGCCACTGGATGTGGACGAACACATGAGGAAGGTGGAACAGATTATGATCGATTGGGAACTGGTAGAGGTACGGTGATGAGTGGAGCATTTGAAAAATCGGAATACAAAGTGAAAGCCCTCTGCTGCGGCAGAATCCTGAGCGATGAGGGACAGCCCCTGGTCTGTCCGGATTGCCCGGAATCTCATTTTTTAAGGACAGAATATGCAGACAAACAGCTGAAACTCAAAGACGATTCTCTCGGTTTGTATAAATACAGCGGATGGCTGCCGGTTGAGAGAGTCCTGGAGGGATCCGCCGCTCCCGTCAGCTATAGAAGTACCGCTCTGGCAGAAAAACTGGGGCTGGAAAATCTCTGGATAACCTTTAACGGCTGGTGGCCTGAAAAAGGGGCCGCCATGAAAACAGGAACATTCAAGGAGTGCGAAGCCTATTCGGTTTGCGCCCGTATCCCACGGGATAAAAAGGGCATTCTGGTTGTGGCATCCGCGGGAAATACGGCGCGGGCTTTTGCCCGGGTCTGCTCCGATAACAATATCCCCCTTGTTATTACCATTCCCGAAGATAATATTGGGGCCATGTGGTCGGATAAACCCCTGGCGGACTGTGTGAAAATAGTGGCGGTTTCAGCGGGGGCCGACTATTTTGATGCCATTTCCCTGGCGGGGAAGCTCTGCAGGGGAGAAGGCTATTTCCCCGAAGGGGGCGCCAGGAATATAGCCCGCCGGGACGGAATGGGGACAACCGTCCTGTCTGCGGTAACCGCCATGGGACGAATCCCGGACTACTATTTTCAGGCTGTCGGAAGCGGAACCGGCGCCATTGCCGCCTGGGAGGCAAATCTGCGCTTTCTGAAAGACGGACGGTACGGGAACAGCAAGATGAAGCTTATGGTCTCCCAGAACGCCCCTTTTCAGATAATCTATGATTCCTGGAAACAGGACAGCCGGGGACTGGTTCCCCTGGATGATAATCTGGCCCGGGATCAGGTAACGGCCATGGATGCCAAGGTCCTGTCCAACCGCAAGCCTCCGTACTCCCTTCCCGACGGGCTCTATGATGCCCTGAAAGACTCGAAAGGGGATGTTTTCCTGGCAGACAACAGGGAAGCTGAAGAGGCCGGACGGCTGTTTCAGGAGTGTGAAGGCATTGATATCTCCCCGGCGGCTTCGGTTGCGGTTGCTTCTCTGGTGAAGGCCGTCGAAAGCGGCGCTGTGGGAAGGAAAGAAAGAATTATGCTGAATATTACAGGGGGCGGAACAAAGCGTTTCGCCGCCGAGTTTACTGTGCGGTATGCCGGGGCTGATCTTGTCTTTGATCCGGATGTGGAAGAGGGAACTCTGATAGACGAAGTTAATAAATTATTTTAATACTGGTCCGCCGGATGACGGATACAAGGAGATAATAAAATGAGCGTGGACATTTTTGACAAATGTAAAGGAGACGGAGGTTACTTCGGAAAATACCGGGCGGCAGGAGATAAAGATCTGACAAGACCCACTATGGACCCCATCCCCGGAAAGACCATGATGTACAACAACGAGGAGTATGTCATGTGGTCCGTGAACAACTATATTGGACTGGCTGAAAATCAGGAGATAAAGGCTGCCGCCGCACAGGCTCTTGAAACATACGGAACAAGCGCCCCCATGGGATCCCGGATGATGAGCGGCAATACCATTCATCATCAGAACCTGGAAAAGCGTTTTGCAGAACTGTCCCGGAAAGAGGCTGCCTACCTTTTTAACTTTGGCTATCTGGGCGTTCTGGGTATTGTGTCCTCCCTCTGCGGTCCCAAAGATACGGTCGTGGTGGATAAACTGGCCCATGCCTGTATCCTGGATGCGGCCATGATGGCAAAAGCTTCGGGAGCAAAGATCCGTTACTTCAAGCACAACAACATGGAAGACCTGGAACAGGTTTTGGATAGTGTCAATAAAGACCGGGAAGGCGGTGTGATGATCCTGATTGAAGGCGTGTACGGTATGACTGGCGACCTGGCGGATCTGCCCGGCATCTGCGCCCTGAAAGAGAAGTACAACGCCCGTCTGTTTATCGATGATGCTCACGGTATAGGTGTTATGGGCGAAAAGGGCCGTGGAACGGGAGACCACTTCGGTGTTCAGGACAGGATCGATATCTACTTCGGAACCTTTGCCAAGGCTTTCGCTTCCATAGGCGGCTTCTGTGCGGCCGATCAGGATGTTATCGACTGGATCGCCTACAACTCAAGAACCCAGGTTTTTGCCAAGAGCCTCCCCATGGTCTATGTAAAAACCCTGGATAAAACCCTGGACTATGTTATTGACGGGGATAACCGCAGAAAGACAATGTGGGACAACTCGAACAAGCTGAGAGACGGTCTGCGGGATCTGGGATACTACATCGGCACAGGGGAGTCTCCCATCTGTTCCGTTTTTACTCCTACCGGGAGTGATGATCCCAATGGAATGGGGGTCCGGATGGTAAAATACCTCAGGGAGAATAACATCTTTGTTACGGCTGTTGTATACCCCGTTATCCCTCCCGGGCTTTGTATGTTCCGGATGATCCCCACCACATCCCATACGGATGCGGAAATCAATAGAACTATTGAGGTATTCGCCGCCATGAAAAAGGACCTTGATCTGGAAGACACCGTAACGGAAGAGGATATCAGAAAGATCAGCAAAGTCTACAGAAAAAGACAGGACTGATGTGAAAAACAGAGTTACACTCTGGTGTCATGAGTTGGCTGGGGCCTCCCCGCAGGAGGTTCTTGCCTGGGCTTATAAAACATTTGATCTGTCCAGAATCGCTCTCTCTAACAGTCTGGGGCTGGAGGACATGGTATTAACGGATATGCTGATGAAACTCGATCAGGAGTTCCCCGTATTCACCCTGGATACGGGGCGTCTCTTTCAGGAAACCTATGATCTGATGGAAGAGGCTCGGCTTAAATGGAAGCTGTCCATGAAGGTTCTGTTTCCCGACAGGGCTGCCGTCGAGGCTCTTGTCCGGGAAAAAGGGCCGAACTCCTTCTATTACAGCCTGGAAAACCGGAAAGAGTGCTGCCGTATACGGAAAATTGACCCCCTCAAACGGGAGCTGTCCACCCTGGATGCCTGGATCTGCGGGCTCCGGAAGGAGCAGTCGGTTACCCGGACGGCGGTTCGGAAGGTGGAGTGGGATGAGGCGTTCGGTCTGATTAAATTGAACCCGCTGGCAGACTGGTCGGAGCAGCAGTGCAGGGATTATGCAAAGGACAATCATGTTCCCGTGCACTCTCTTCATAAAAAAGGGTTTCCCTCTATCGGCTGCGCCCCCTGTACCAGAGCTGTTAAGCCGGGAGAGGATATACGGGCCGGCCGCTGGTGGTGGGAGAATCCCGAAAGCAGGGAGTGCGGGCTGCATAGGAAATCTTGAGGTATCCGAAGTCCCATGCTAATATTCTCTCCGGAGAATACTATGAAAATAAAGTCGCCGTTATTTTATATAAAACTGTTTTTACTAATCTTTTCATTCTTCCTTTTTTCATGTGAAGAGGCCGGTAACACAGCTCCCGATGAAGAACTGGAGGAGATCGTTGAGGAGGAATCAGCCTCCATCTTTTTTAGAAATCCACCGGCCAACGGATCGGCCCTGCCTTCGGAGTTTTCCTTGAATGCGGCCTATTCCATTCCGGATTCCCTTTTTCAGGAAGGGCACAGTTATTCTATTAAGGCCTGTTTTGAAACGGCAGACGGTTGCTATGAGGCGGCAGATTTCCCTCTGACAGAACAGTCTAAGACATCCTTCTCCATCAGTTTTGCCCTTACCAGTGAGGGGCTTCCTACCGATGCGGTTGTTCCTTTCAATCTGTCCCTTGCCCTGTACGATACAACGGTCGATCCGGCTGTAAAGCTCTGTTCCTCCTCTTCCATTCAGTATAATGGAGTGGCATACGGGAACTGGTATGAAATAGGCTCAAAAATTGTAATTACCAATACGCAGATGTGGATCTACCATTACAAGGGGTCCGGCCGGGGGTATGTAGCTGATATGAGGGGCTCCATGGTAAGGTTGGGGCACAACAAATATCAGACCAATGTGGAACAGGAATTTGATTCTGATACGGGAGAGTGGGTGGATATTCCCGAAGAATATCTTTCCCGGTACGTTTCTGTTGACTACCTAAATGTACAGAAAGACGGGCGTCTGCATATCTGTAACGAAGCGGGGGATATTACCCATAATATGCTCCCCTCTGAAAGTGGCTACACCTATGACGCGGATTATTCCGGTAAGTGGTGGACTGATGATCTGAAGATAGACCCGGCGGATAATGGATCGGTTCTGTGGTTTTCTGATAATTATTTTCAGCTACAGCAGGATGATCAGCAGAAAGGAGAAGATGCTTCTTTTCCTGTATATGAGATCGGAACAGTCTCAGATAATGCCGGAACCCTGACCCTGAATGTCACTCATGTGGGCAGCGGAGAGGGCTTTGAGGAAATCGATTCGGGAAAAGAATATACCTTTACCTATGTTTATGATCCTGATGCTGTACCTGATGAGACTCTCGTTCTGACGGGCGGTCCGTTTATTGACGGCGGTGCCACTGTTTTGAACTTTGACTTATCCAGTAAATATGAAAAATAGAAAGCTCTTTTCAAGGAGGCTCAGTTTATAAAACCGCTGAATAGCGGTTTTTTTATGCCCGAATCCCTAGTATATTCACACTATTTTGAGAAAATCCCCTTTTCATATAAGAAAAAACCTTATAAGGTATAGAGTGTTAAAATGACAAAATCACTTAAAGTGTCAAAATAAGACCAGTCAGGAGAGGGGAATGGAACTTAAAACAATCAGAGAATATTTCAAGTATATGGTCACCGCCCGGGAATTGGATCTTCTGGAACAGAGTTATACGGGAAGGGGCGAAGCTTTCTTTCATGTTTCCGGTGCCGGTCATGAAGGTTCCTGTATTTTAAATAGTGTATTGGAGGAGCAGGATTATCTCCATGTCCATTACAGGGATAAAGCCCTGATGATGGCCCGGGGTATGGATCCCGAAATGTTTTTTCTGTCCCTTTTTAATAAAGAAGGATCTCATTCCAAAGGACGGCAGATGGTCGCCCATATGAGCGACCCCGACCATAATATCCTCAGTATGGCCGGTCCTGTGGGAAACAGTAACCTCCATGCTGCAGGTGTGGCAGAAGCTGTAAAAGGGCAGAAAGGAAATCCCGTTGTTCTCAGTTCTCTGGGAGATGGAATGTCTCAGGAAGGGGATGTGCTCGAAGCCATAGCCCATGCGGCCCGGAAAGAACTTCCGGTTCTTTTTCTGGTTCAGGACAACGGTTTTGCTATTTCTACCAAAACAAAAGGGAATACCTTTTTTTCCCGGCCGGAAGGAGAGGCAGATTCGTTCTACGGCATACCCATTACCAGAATGGATGGCCGCTACCCCCAGAACCTTTACAGGCCCATGAAAGAGGTCGTGGACGGTATCCGGCAAACGGGGAAACCCGCCATCATTGTCATGTCCGTGGAACGCCTTCACAGTCATACCAATGCGGATGACCATAGAGTCTACCGGACCGATGAAGAGATCAAAGCCCTTCATGAATCAAGTGATCCGGTGGATCAGCTGCACAGCTGGCTTCTGGATCAGGGTGTTTCGGAAGATGAACTGGCTGCAGAACGGCAAGAGATTATCGCCGATCTGAAAGAGAAGGCCCATAAAGCCCAGATTTCTCCCGAACCCGAGCCTGTCTATACAGCCAAAAAAGAGATCCCTGCTCATCTCACCGACCGGAAGCAGGAGTACCGCGGTACCCCCGGCAAGGAAGAACTGACCATGCTGGAAGCGATTAAGGAGACCCTCCGTTTTCACCTGGACCGTAATCCCGCAGTAGAACTGTTCGGGGAGGACCTGGAAGATCCCAAGGGGGATGTATTCGGACTGACCAAAACCCTTTCGACCCAGTTCCCCGGACGGGTTGAAAACAGTCCTCTGGCGGAAGCCTCCATTGTCGGTCTGTCTATCGGGCGGGCTCTGGCGGGTAAACACCCTGTTGCTTTCCTCCAGTTTGCCGACTTTCTGCCTATTGCCTTCAATCAGCTGTGGGCCGATGCAGGGAGCATGTACTGGCGAACCGAAGGCGGATGGGAGTGCCCCATGATCATTATGGTCTCCTGTGGTGCCTACAAGCCCGGAATCGGTCCCTTCCATGCCTCCAGTATGGAAGCCGTTGCCGCGCATATTCCCGGTATCGATGTGGTTATGCCCTCTACAGCAGGAGATGCTGCCGGTCTGCTCAACGCGGCCTTTGAATCGGGAAGACCAACCGTATATTTCTATCCTAAAGTTTGCCTCAACGATGTTCAGGCAAAAACAAGTTCTGATGTTTCCCGCCAGCTTGTTCCCCTGGGAATTGCCAGAAAAGTCAGCGAAGGCGAACACGTCACCTTTGTTTCATACGGCAATACAATAAGGCTGTGTCAGAAAGCGGCGGAAGCTCTGGGTAAACACAATATTACAAGTGATCTTATTGACCTTCGTTCCATCTCCCCCTGGGATCAGGAGATGGTTCTGGAATCAGCCGAAAAAACAGGCCGGGTGATTATCGTTCATGAAGAGAATAAAACAGCCTCGATCTCTTCGGAAGTGGCTGCCTTTCTGGCGGAAAAATCCTCCCGAAAACTGAATATTAAACGAATTACCCGGGAAGATACCTATGTTCCCTGTAATTTTGATTGTCAGCTGGAAGTCCTTCCTTCCTACAAAGGAATTCTGGAAGCGGCTGCAGAGATGTTCGGCGGATCTGTCTGCTGGAAGAAGGAAGAGCTGGCTCAGGCCGGTTCTTTTACGGTCGAGATAATCGGTACCAGTCCGGCAGATGAAACGGCTACCGTTATTGAATGGAAGGTTGAAGCCGGTGATACCATTGAAGAGGGTGATCTGCTGGCTGAGATCGAAGCGGACAAGGCGGCAGCCGAGATGAAGTCCCCCGTTTCCGGTGTTGTCGAAGAGCTGATCCTGGAGGAGGGAGAGGCTGTCGCCATCGGCGCCCCCGCTCTCAAGGTAAAAACCAGCGAAACTGCCGCGGTCTCTCTCAAGCCTAAAACCAAAGAGGAGCCCGGGGAACCCGTTATCACCGGGATGACAGTTGTTTCAGAGACAAAAGATTCCGTTCCGGCAGCAGCCTCCGGAGACCGCCGCCCCTTCCTGCTGGATATTGCAGGTGTGCAGGGCAGCCGGGAAGTCCTGAATGATGAGATTATGGAATCCTGTTCCGGATGGAGTGAGGGCGAAATCCTGAAAATGACGGGAATCGAGAAGCGGAACTGGATTGGTGAAGGGGAGGATGTGGTCTCCCTGGCCAGTAAAGCCGCCAAAACTGTTCTTGAGAGAAACAGCCTTACCCTGGATGATCTCAGTCTGATTCTTGTTTCAAGCGGAACCCCCGGTACCATGACACCTTCCCTGGCAACACGGGTGCAATACAACTTAATGCCCGACGGCAAGAGGCAGCCGGCCTGTGCCGCTTTTGATATCAATGCCGCCTGTTCCGGTTACCTGTACGGTCTGCAGTCCTCCTGGGACTTTCTGAACAGCCGGCCCGACGGGCTTATTCTGCTTATTACGGCTGAGGTTCTGTCCCCCCTGGTGGATCCTTCCGATAAATCCACATCTGCTGTGTTTGGCGACGGCGCAACCGCCTCTCTGATCGCCGGAGTGGACCACGCTCTGAAGAACAGGGGGCGGGCCAGGATTTTCCGGCCCGTTACCGCAGCATCGGGTGAACCCGGGGATATCCTGACGGTTCCCGCCAATCCGGCCGAGACTATCTATATGCATGGTCCCAAAGTGTATCTGGAAGCTGTTGCCAGCATGATCTCTGTTCTGGATGATGCCTGTAAACAGGAGGAGAAGGGACTGGATGAACTGTCCCTGATTGTCCCGCATCAGGCTAATCAGAGGATTATCAATGCGGTACGTCAGAGACTGAAGATCGAAGAAGATCAGATATACAGCGAGATCCGCTACAGGGGAAATACTTCCTCCTGTACAATCCCGTTCTGTCTGGAATCCCTGATACAGGACGGGCGTTCCGGCCAGACCCTCGGGATGACAGCTTTCGGCGGCGGTTTCACCTCCGCCGGGGGACTGCTGGAAATCCTTTAATAACGAACTCCCTCTCCCGGCCCCTCTCAATCTCCCCAAAGGGGAGACATCAGTTTGATTTCCCTCCCTTGGAGGGATTAAGGGAGGCTGGAGAGGGCGGATGCATCCCCGAGCAGTAAACGTAGTTTACGACCAGGGGAATCAAAGGGTGAGGGTTTACCGGACCCCTCTCAGTCTCCCCAGGGGGGAGAAGTCAATTCGGTTTCCCCTCCTTTGGAGGGGATCAAGGGGAGGCCGGGAATCAAAGGGTGAGGGGGAGGTTCCGGAAGATACAATTGATGGGTTGTACTTGCTCCGGATACCCGAGCGGAGTCGAGAGGCTAGTCCTTCACCCGTCCCAGACCAAGCATTTTCAGCATCCATCTGGGAAGGGCCTTCTCCGGATCCCTTTTCTGCAGGTTCAGATACCAGTTCCACTTTTTCAAAATGGGGATCTTGTGGGTCTCCACAAATTCGATCAGGGTACCGTCCGGATCTTCTATATAGGTAAAACGTCCGGCCGCCTCTCCCATATCAAAAGAGTTCCTGCTGTCCACTGTAAAAGGGTAGCCCATGGCATTCAGTTTTTCTCCCAGACCGTCCATATTATAAATATCAAAGCAGAGATGGATAAAACCGGCGTCTCCCCAGTAGCGGCCTTCGAATACTTTCCCAGGAGCTCGGTCCAGGCTCTGTATCAGTTCTATGCTGCTGTAGCCGAACATCTCCGCAAAAGCCCCTTTCCTGGGTTCCGTGTGGGTCAGAAGAACTCTCCGGAATGTCCCGTCTCCACCGGGAAGGGCTGCAAGATCCTTAAAACAACCGGTCTGATCGTAGGCAATAACCGGAAAACCCAGGGCTTCCCGATAGAGAGGCAGGACCTTGTCTATATCGCCGACCCCTACGCTGGCGCCGCAGGGACCGCCGGTCAAGCCGGGTTTTCCGTAAAAGTCGTCTCTTTGAGTCTGGACAATATCAAAAATGTTCCCGAAGGGATCCCGGACAAAGAAGTGCTCCATCCCTGCAGGATCCTTCATAATGCCGCCCGGCAGGTCCAGTCCTTCATCACTGTAAAAGGCATAGGTCCTTTTTACATCGGGTGATTTGATTTTTCCTGTAAGAATGCCCAGGTCTCCGATCTTCAGAGGCTCCGCTGGAGAGGCTGTTTTCCGGCTGGTATACTGCCATATTTCAAAACCGCTCCCGCCAGTCAGGTTCAAAGCCAGAACCGCATCCCGCCCCTGCACCTTGTTACCCGTATACTGTGTCATCAAAGGGGCATCCGCTGCCTCCTGAAAGACAGGAATATCCATTCCAAAGTATTTTCTGTACCACTCCCAGGCTTTGTCCCGGTCGGCTACTCCAATCCCAAGCTGCTGAATCCCGCTGATTATAATGCTCATATTCATCTTCCTTGTTCCGTGATTTGATTTGGAGGGAAGTCCTCTGTCGTCTGTTCCGGGAGAGGCTCCATGAGAATCTGTAAATTATTGTATTCTTATTATGTCAGAAAATAAAGAAGATTCAATTAAGAGAAGCCATCTAGTCAGGCTGGTAGTCCCGGCGGCTTTTAAGCATTCCCATATACTCACGGAATACCTTCTGGTAGCTGTCAAAACTGTCGGAATGGACCATTTTATTACGGATTTCCGAAGAACCGGGCAGTCCTTTGGTGTAAGCGCACATCTGTTTCTTCATCTCGTTGACGGCTGTGGTTTCATTCTTGTAACCGACAGCCAGTTTCAACTGCCTGAATGCTGTATTCATTTTTTCCGCAGGGGTGGGAGGAGGGAGGATTTCGCCTGTCTGCAGGTAGTGCTTTATTTCCCTGAATAGAAATGGGTTGCCAATAACCCCGCGGGCCAGCATTACACCGTCAATCCCCGTCTCTTCCAGAACCTGCTTTACTGCCTCGGGTGAAAACATATCCCCCGATCCCAGTACGGGAAGGTCTCCCATAGCGTCCTTCAGTTTTTTCAGGTGATTCCAGTCTGCAGTTCCCCCGTATCCCTGGCTCCTTGTGCGTGCATGCATGCAAACCATGGCCGCACCGGCTCTGACAGCTTTTTCCGCTGCTTCAAGGAAGTTCAGAGTATTGGCGTCCCAGCCTGTGCGGATTTTAACAGTTACCGGTATATCCGTATTATCCTTCATGGCTCTTACAATAGCCGCCAGGTTGTCCGTATCCCGCATCAGGGCTGAACCGGCACCGGATTTGATGATTTTGGGAACGGGACATCCGCAGTTCAAGTCTATAACAAGGGGTTTATACGGGTTCACTTTTCTTACCGCTGCGCCGGCTGTCTCCGGACTGCCGGCAAAAACCTGAACAGCATAGTACTCCTCAGAGTCGGCTTTTTCCAGCAGACCTTCCGTCTTCTCGCTGTTCCTGACCAGGGCCTCGCAGGATACCATTTCCGTATAGGTCAGATCGGCGCCCATTTCAAAACAAACGGACCGGAAAGCCCGGTCCGTATAGCCGGCCAGAGGCGCCATGAATATATTCCCGGGCACACTGACGGATTCAATTTTTATCGGGTGATGCAGAGAACTCATTCTATACCGAACAGATTCCTTGCGTTATCGTAAAGCGCCTGATAAACCTCTTCCTCCGGTTCTTCCCTCAGGTAGGCAATGAAGTCGGCTGTAGAGGGCAGGTACATGGGTTTGTTCCGTTTTCCCCTATAGGCGGCAGGAACCATAAACGGGCTCTCGCTTTCTATGACAATCCTGTCCAGAGGGAGGTAGCGAACCGTATCGTGCAGATTTCTGGCATTCCTGTATGTTACGTTTCCCGCAAAAGAGAAATACATATTTTCATGCTGGCTCAGGATCTTCCTGGCATACTCCCAATCCTCTGAGTAGCAGTGGAGCACACCGCCCTTCGAAGGCATCCTGGTACTCAGAATTTCCTGAATATCCTTTCCCGCGTTTCTGTTATGTATGATTACGGGTTTATCGTTCTGATCTGCAATTTCCAGCTGCGCGATAAAGAGTTCCACCTGGGAGCTCTTATCTCCGAATTTGCGAAAATAATCCAGGCCCGTTTCTCCGAGAGCTACAACTTTATTCATCTGAAGTCCCTCGGATATCTTCTGTTCCCAGTCCGGTCCGGGATTCTGTACTTCAGAAGGGGATACTCCTATGGCAAATACAACATTGGATGCTGAAGACAGGTTATTGTAAAGATCAAAGAAATCATACAGGTTGTTACATATACTCATTATATATGAGACATTTTCCTGACGCGCTTCCTGAGTTATTATAAGTTGTTCAATAGGGTCTTCATGAATCAGACCTATATGGGCGTGAGTATCAAAATACTGCATGGGGTACCGCTTTTATCTGGGATTAGAAAGATTATAAAATCTTCTACATGTTTATCATAACAAACATGGCAAGTCAATAATATATAATGCAGGCTGGCTGCATTAAACCCTTACACCTATTATTACGTCATTTCTCTGTCAAAACAAGAAAAAAGAGGAATTCTTTTGATATTTTTTTTATACATATTATAAAAACGGGATTTCTATAATATTTCTAACAGAAAATCAGGGTTTCCTTATAATAGAATTGAGAATTTTACTTATCAGGTGTATAATCTGTATGTTTCTAAAGGATCTAAACTGCCTTGACGGCCATTTCACGATTTTCATCTTGTCTTACTCTTTAGAAATAGTGTAGATTGTACGAAAATAAAATATCAGTGTCCAAGGAGTTTTTGTGGCGGGCAGAAAAGGGCGCCGTTCCAAATCCGGTAGTTCAGGCGGGTTTTTTGGAAGGTTTATCCAGTCAGGACGGCAGAAGATTACTATTATGCTCATTCCTCATTCCGAGAAAAGGGTTTTTAATTTTCAAATTTCCCTGTTTGCGCTCTCTTTTGTAAGCGTTCTCCTTGTTTCCCTTATTGTCACATTTATCTGGCTTACAGCCGATTTTTCCGGAACAAATGATCTTCTTGCTTCCCGCTCCCAGGATCTGGAGCATAGTGAAGCCAGTCTTGAAATACTGCGGGATGAAGTAAGCGAACTTATTAATTCCACCGATAATTTTCAGAACACCCTGGTCCAGACTATGGGCGTGCTGGGTCTGGATTCGGCTGTTCGTGAAGGAATGGTATCCAGCGGGGGCGATCTGACATCTTTTTTCAATGTGGAACAATCCGAAAGCGGTTCCCTGAGCGAGACTATTGAGCTTCAGAAGCTGAAAACATCCCTGGATAATTCCATTACATCCCTCAACGAAATAGGTCAGGTTCTGAACAGTCAGAAGGAACTGCTTTCCGATATACCATCTCTCTGGCCTCTCAAGGGGGTGCAGGGGCATGTTACTGCTGTATTCGGTCCATCCATTCATCCGTTTACCGGCCAATGGTATCTGCATAAGGGACTCGATATTGCCTACGGGTATGGCGTCCCCATCGTTTCTACAGCAAATGGAAAAATTATCGAAGTGGGAAATGATGAAAAGGGTTATGGAAATTATGTGGTTATCCGCCATAAATACGGTTTCTATACTAAATATGCCCATATGCAGAGGATGTATGTAAAACCCGGTCAGGAGCTCTCTCAGGGGGATGTTATCGGGACCATGGGTAATACTGGGCTTTCAACCGGTCCCCACCTTCATTATGAAGTCCGTATCGGAGCCCAGGTCGTCGATCCTACCAAATATATTAATATGACCGACAAGAGTGATGTCTTTACCAGGGTTACCCGAAATCTTCAGAAATATAAATAATCTCAAAAGGTACATCTCATGAGCGACTATCTTAAAAGCCATTCTTTTATAAACTCAATAATCGGAGAAGGAACCAGGTTCAGCGGAGAGCTGGTCCTGGACGGTCTTCTCAGGATCGACGGAGACTTTTCCGGAAGTATTGAAACTACCGGTAAAGTTCTGGTTGGAAAAAGCGGACGGGCGGAATGTAATATTATTGCCGGTACCGTTGTTGTAGGCGGAATTGTCCGGGGAAACATTTATTCATCAGGGAAAGTTGTCATCCTTTCAACCGGTATGGTTATCGGGAATATTCATGCTCCCCGTATGGTCGTTGAAGAGGGGGTCCTCCTGCATGGAAACTGCCGTATTGTCAACGAGAGCGATAATCAGGATAAAGTCAAGGTACTAAGTCCTGCCGGATCCTATTCAGTTGAATGGGACAAGTCGAGGGAATAGGTATATATGGACAAGCTGGGGATCGTCGGGAGCGCTATGGTTCCCCATCCGGAAAAGCGGTCCGGTAAAAAAGTGGAAAAAGAGAAATCCCGCGGGGTTTCATTCAAGAGCCGACTGGTTAAGAGCAGTGATGAAGTTGAGTATGCTGCCAGTGGGATGGCAGCGGGTGGCTTAATCGGAACGGAAACAACAGAAGAACTGCTGGACGAAGTGTATCAGCTGGGAGAACTCCTGAAAAAGGACCCTTCTTTTTCCGCATTGAAAAAGTATAAGAATTCTGTAAAACGTTTTTATAAATATGTAGTGAGTCACAGCCTGGAAGCGGACCGTGTAAATGGTCGTCTCAATCCGAGAACCATGTCACGAAAACAGTACACACTTATTTCCATCGTTGATGAGAAGCTGGAGCGCCTCGGGGCTTGTGTATTAAAAAATCAGAAGGATCAGCTGGACATTTTAAAAAAGGTGGATGAGATCTATGGCATCCTGGTTGATCTGAGACGGTAGGCAAGGGTTTCTGAAGGCGTTAGAGCGCCGCCAAATGCAAATTAAGGAGCTGTTCAGTATGAGTGCTGACAAACATAAAGACCACCAGAAGTCCGGTGGCGGTCCTCTGGATCCTTCCCAGTATCCGGGGGGGCTGTTCAGGGCAAAGATCCCTCATTCCAGTGAAACCGAAATTATAACGCCTCCCGAGGGAGAAGCTTATCAGACCGGAGACCAGGTTATCATTAAAACCCGCTACGGTAACGATATGGTAACTGTTCTGGGACAATTCAGTGATTATTCCCATATCCGGAAAGGGGATATAAGGGCTGTCGTGCGTCGTGTGAGCGAAGATGACCTGAAAAAGGCTGAGTCTCTCAGAACCAAGGAGGATGATGCCTACCGTATCTGCCGGGAAAAAATCGATAAACATAAACTGGAAATGGCTCTTGTATCAGCTCACTACCTTCTGGATGAACCAAAGGTTATGTTCTTCTTTACAGCGGAGAACAGGATCGATTTCAGAGAGCTGGTAAAGGATCTGGTTTCTATTTTCAAGATGCGCATAGAGCTCCGTCAGATTGGGGTTCGGGATGAATCCCGGGTTCTGGGAGGGCTGGGGGTCTGCGGCCGGGACTACTGCTGTCATGGGCTGACGGATCATCTGAGTCCTGTTTCCATCAAAATGGCGAAAGAACAGAATCTGTCTCTGAATTCCATGAAGATCTCCGGCCCCTGCGGACGGCTTCTGTGCTGCCTTTCCTATGAATACGACTATTATCAGGAAGAGAAGAAAAAGCTCCCTTCAGAGGGAAGCCGTATACACTGGGATGGCACTACTTTTAAGGTTGTAGAGGTAAATATCTTTTCAAAGAAAATTAAATTAACCGGAAATGACGGCCGTTTTCTGGATCTTTCCACTGCTGAAGTGGAATATGATAAGGAATCCAAAGGGTGGACGTTAAATCCTGTAGAAATTTAGACTTGTCTTGTTGACAGTCTTTACGTATCTTTGTTAATATCCATCTGCTAATGAAATAAGGAGTCGAATATGGCAGGAGTTAGTAAGAACGCCCGTATCGGTTCAGGAACACATAAGTTTTTCTGTAATGACTGCGGTGGTGAAGTGAAGATGCGGTCAATTTTTTCCAACGGTCGGATGAAACATCTCTGCGAATGCGAGAAGTGTAAACGTCAGGAAAGAAGACCCAGCGATTTCAAATAAACTGAATTCGCTTTTATTGTAGATTCCTTTCGAAGAATCAAGTTAAGTCTTGACACTACGGAAGGTTATCTGTTATTTTCAACAAACTGAATTTTGATAATTATGGGGAGGTAAAGACAGTGCCTAATTCTAATGATGCTGCAAAAAGACATCGTCAGAGTCTTAAAGCAAGAGCGCATAATCGTTCTATTAAAAGTACTGTCCGAACCAGTATTAAATCTTTTGAAGCGGCTGTAAAAAACCATGACAAGGCCGAGGCCGAAGCAACATTTGCTCGGTTCGTAAAACTGATTGATACTGCTGCGGGCAAGGGATTGTATCACAAAAACACGGCAGCCAGAAAGAAGTCCAGGCTTCATAAGGCTTTAGCCAAACTGGCATAATAAAGAAAATCAAATCTATATCTATAGAGAAGAGATATGACAGAGAATAAGCTAACTAAGGCTGAAATCATTGAACACATCTATGATGAGTCTGGTATCAGCCGGAAAGATATTCACAATGTGATCGATTCTTTCTTTGGAGAAGTAAAAGACGCTCTGGAAGATGACAGAGTAGTAGAGCTTAGAGGTTTCGGAACTTTTGAGATCCGGACAAGAAAAGGCCGGGAAAAAGCCCGGAATCCTAAAACCGGAGAAATTGTACCAGTGGAAAGCCATGGTGTAACAGTTTTCAGACCGGGTAAGGAATTGAAAAAACTGGCATGGCCTTTGCGGAAGTAACCGGAAGGACCATAGCTTTCAAGAAGCGGAAAGATGCTGCGATTATTGCAAATTTTGTATTGACCGTACTTTCCGCGGTTGTTTTTTCTCTGGCTTTTCCAGGATTGCTAAGTGAAAAGGGAATGCCTTTAATGGCATTCCTTTTTTTTATCCCTCTTGTACAGGTTCTGAATCGATGTTCATGGCCCGGGCTGTTTATCTATGCCTGGATACATGCCTTTGTCAGCTATGCCCTATTTAATTTCTGGCTGGCGGATTTTCATCCTCTTACCATAATTATTGTTCCCCTTATCTATGTAGGGTACTACACCCTGCTGTTTCCTCTGCTGAAAGCAGCAGCTCTGCTATGGCCCCGTTCAGGTTTCCTGTTGCAGGCTTTAATCTGGACATCTTATGAATTCCTTAAATCCAAAGGATTCCTCGGTTACTCATATGGAACAATCGGTTCCGCCTTTTATGAATGGCCGCTTCTTGTGCGCAGCTCTTCCCTGACCGGGATTTGGGGGCTCTCTCTGCTGGCCGTTCTGTGCGGTGCATGGATTGGAAATGCTTTTAATTTTTCAAAAGTATGCAGGAGTCTTAAGATCTGGTGTTTCTACCAGAAGGCCGGTATCGGAATTGTTCTGTATGCTCTTATCCTTGTTCTGTACGGTGCATTTTCAATCGTTGATTATTCAGAAGCTCCCCGCTATGATATTGCTCTGACACAACATAATGCCGATTCCTGGAAAGGCGGATACAAGGCTTTCCGGGATAACTATATTTCCCTGCGGGACCTTAGTCTGGAAGTACAGGAAAAACACAACCCCGATTTGATTGTATGGCCGGAAACCGCCTTTGTCCCGACTATCTTCTATCATAAAACCTACAGGCAGAATGCCTCCTCTCTCTCTCTCGTTGAGGATCTGGAGAGGTTTCTGTCCACTCAGGCTGTTTCCTACCTGCTGGGTAACGACGATGCCAGAAAGGAACCGGCTCCAGACAGCGGAGAGCTGGTGAGGGTTGATTACAATGCCGCCCTGTTTTATAAAGGCGGAGAGTGGAAAGATCAGTATAGAAAAAAGCATCTTGTTCCTTTTACAGAACACTTCCCCTATAAAGAAAGATTCCCTCTGATTTATCAGATGCTGCTGGATGCGGATACCCACTTCTGGAAACAGGGAGACAGTTTTAATCTTATTGATACGGGACAGTACAGAATCGGGACTCCTATCTGTTTTGAAGATACATTTGGATATATAAGCCGTGAGTTTGTAAGGAAAGGGGCGGATATTATTGTCAATCTGTCAAACGATGCCTGGTCCGGTTCGGTTGTTGCAGAAAAGCAGCATTTTATGCTGAGCGTATTCCGGGCTGCGGAAAACAGACGGTCTATGGTGCGAAGCACGAATACCGGTATAACCGCATGGGTCGACCCCAATGGGGTCATTCAGGATGAGCTGCCTCCCTTTGTCTCAGCAGTAATGGTTGCCTCTGTTCCTGTGTACAACGATACCGTTACGCTGTATACCCTGTGGGGGGACTGGTTTGCCTGGGTCTGTCTTGCAGGTGCTTTTGCCGGTTTATCAGCCGGATTGGTCCTAAGATTGACAATAAGGTTAAGAAGTAGGAAAATAGAAGTGCAGGTATGCAACAGGGGGCCGGAATGATCTCTGAAGAAAAACGAAAAGTTCTTGAATTGTTTGCAGAGGGAAGAGAACTCTACAAAAAGAGAAGTTTTTCCGATGCCATGAAGAAGTTTGCAGAAGCTCTGAAGATGGATCAGGATGATGGACCTTCGAAAGTATACTATGCCAGATGCCGTATGTATCTGGAAAATCCGCCTCCTCCCGAGTGGGACGGCGTATTTACAATGAAAACAAAATAAATAGAAAACAGGAAAATCATGACATTACCTAAGGATATAGAATCAATTTCGACCATATTGGGCAGTGAGACTGTCTTTAAAGGGACGATGAAGTTCAGTAAACCTCTTAAAATTGATGGAAAATACGAGGGGCATATAGAATCTTCGGGCTTTCTCTATATTGAGGAAGGAGCTGAAGTGCGGGCTGATATTAAAGTCGGTTCCATTGTGGTAGGCGGAATAGTATACGGGGATATTGAAGCGTCGGAAAAACTCGAAATGCTGGCAACCGGGCAGGTTGTCGGAAATATCCGTACTTCCAGACTGAAAATAGCCGACGGAGTCCGTTTTGAAGGCAAATGCGATATGATCAGCGACCATGAAAGCGTCGATGTTTTTTCAGCGCCGGTCGCTCAGTTGAAACAGGATTATAATGAGCTCTGACAGGGCTCTCTCTCTTTTGGATACCTGCAGAAAAAAAGGACTTCGCATAGTGACTGCCGAATCCTGTACAGGCGGACTGATCGGCGGTGCGCTGACTGAAGTTCCCGGCAGTTCGGATGTTTTCTGGGGCGGGTTTCTGACCTATGCCAATGAGGCAAAGGTGGATATTCTGGGAGTGGATAGGGAGATCCTGCAGGACAAGGGAGCGGTTTCTGAAGAAGTTGTAACCCAGATGCTCAGGGGCGCTCTTGAGAAAAGCGGTGCAGATCTTGCGTTGGCAGTCTCCGGAGTTGCCGGGCCCGGCGGAGGAACCAGGGATAAACCTGTCGGTACCGTATGGATCGGAGCTGCAACAGCGGGTGGGCGACTATGTACCCGCAAGTACCTTTTTAAGGGAAATCGCCAGAAAATACGCCTGGAAACAGTAACAAAATCTCTTGAGATGGCAGAAAAGATCATTTTAAATGATTCCTGTCTTGACAGCGAATAGTCTGCATCATATATTTTAGCAGTAGATATCCCTGCGTAAATCAAGTCTGAATCTTCACTTATAATTCAAGATATAAAAGAGTTATGAAGAATTAGCATATAAATACTATTAATAATTATTGTTTTGGAGAAATTATGGCGATTATCCGGAAAAATCTGGTTGATCTCCAGGACGACCAAACTGGCGCTTCTGATAATGAAGCACAGAAGGAGCTTGGCCTGGACACCGTAGCGCAGCCTTCCAGTGAAGACTCGCCTGAAAGCGAACCCCGCACTGTAAAAGTTAAAAAAGCGACTGTAAAGAAAAGAGTAAGTGCAAAGAAAGTGGAAACGAAAGAAACTGAACCCAGAGAGCCCGAAGGGGATACAGCCGCCGAGGATTCCTATTCAGCTGAAGCTGAAACTGATGTGGAAGAAGCTAAAGTTGTAGTTCCCAGAAAACGGCTCAGAAAGAAAAAAGTCGTTGCAGAAGCCCCGGCAGAAGAGAGTGCAGTAGTAAAAGAGGCTGAAACAACCGCACCTTCTGACTCAGGATCTGAGGCTGACGAGGAAACCCCGGCAGCAGATGAAGCCGAAAATGCGGTTTTCGCCGAAACCGCACCTTTTGATGCATCCGTATCGAATAACAGTAACAATAGCCGGCGTTCAGGCGGTTCGTATAATAGACGGAAAAACGGGAAGTCAAGGCGGGATCAGAACAAAAATCAGAGACAATCCGCTCTCCCGACGGATGATCAGCCGCGTATTACGATAAATGATCTTTCTGTAATGACTATGCCCTCCCTCAGACAGTATGCGGAAGATATGGACCTGGGAAGGGATGATCTGATCACCCTGAAGAAGCAGGAAGTAATCTTTGCCATCCTCAAAGCCCATATCGAAAACAACGGAGTTATTTTTGCCTATGGCGCGCTGGAAATCCTTCCTGACGGGTATGGATTTCTCCGTTCTCCCCAGAATTCCTATCTTCCCGGAGGAGACGATATTTATATATCCCCTTCTCAGATAAGGCTGTTTAATCTGAAAACAGGAGATACCGTATACGGCCAGATCCGCTCTCCGAAAGAGGGAGAACGTTTTTTTGCCATGCTTCGCGTGGTCAGCGTCAACTTTGACGAAACCAGTGTAGCCCAGACGCGTATATCCTTTGAAAATCTGACGCCCCTGTATCCCAAGCAGAGACTGAATATGGAAACGAAGATTCCCGATCCTTCCACAAGGATGATTAATCTGTTCTGTCCCATCGGTATGGGGCAGAGGGGGCTTATCGTATCTCCTCCCCGGTCCGGTAAAACAGTTATTCTGCAGAAAATAGCCAATGCTATTACAGAAAACCATCCCAGCGCCCAGTTGATTGTTCTGCTTATTGATGAACGTCCGGAAGAAGTTACGGATATGCGGCGCAGTGTTCAGGGGGAAGTTATCGCCTCCACTTTTGATGAACAGGCCAGCCGTCATGTTCAGGTAGCGGAAATGGTCCTGGAAAAAGCCAGACGGCTTGTGGAGCATAAAAAAGATGTTATCATCCTCCTGGACTCTATTACAAGACTGGCACGCGCCTACAACCAGACAGTACCTACTTCCGGTAAAATCCTTTCGGGTGGTGTGGATTCCAATGCTCTCCACAGACCGAAAAGGTTTTTCGGAGCCGCCCGTAATATTGAAGACGGCGGAAGCCTGACAATTGTTGCCACAGCTCTGGTGGAAACCGGAAGCCGTATGGATGAGGTCATTTTTGAAGAGTTCAAGGGAACCGGTAATATGGAACTGGTTCTGGATCGCCGTCTGGCGGATAAGAGGGTTTTCCCTGCTATCAATATCAAGAAGTCAGGAACCCGTAAGGAGGATCTGCTTTTAACCAGTGAAGAGCTGAACAAAATGTGGATACTCAGAAAGGTGCTTAGTCCCATGGATGATATGGAAGTGACCGAAATGATTGTTGACAAAATGCGTAAAACCAAGAATAATGAGGCGTTCCTGAAGTCGATGAATACGACATAGGTCAAATTATGCGAATAACGGGATCTTTGAAACGGAGATCTCCTGGAGGATAAATATATGAAAGAAGGAATTCATCCCAAATATGAGGATGCTACTGTAAAATGTGCATGCGGGAACGTAATTCAGACTCGTTCTACACACGGTGATATGGACGTTGAAATCTGCAGCGCCTGTCATCCTTTTTACACAGGTAAACAGAAACTGGTTGATACGGCCGGTCGTGTTGAAAGATTCAACAGAAAATACGGTATCAAATCCAAGGACTGATTCTAGTCCGGTTAGTGCAGATTATGCAGGCTGTCGCGATTTTGCGGCAGCTTTTTTCATTTATAAGCGATAATTAATCAGCTATTCAGTCCCTCTTTAGGCAGTTTCATCAGTCTAAATTCTTCCGCAGGTATTTTTTATTGAAATATTATTTAACATGACTTACTATGAAAGTGTGTTTGACACCAGTGTTACAGGACTAGGGTAATGGAAGAAATTCAGATTCTTCATAAGGAAATGCATGGGAATGAACCGCAGGTATGCGTTAAAGTTCCCGGGAAGCTTGATCTTATGGGGGAGCATACGGAGTACTTTGAAGGATTAGTCCTTTCTTTGGCCGTAAACAAATACCTTTATGTATCTCTTTCGGAGCGGGAGGATAACTCTGTCCGCTGTTATTCTGAAAATTATAAAGAAAGAAAAAAATCCTCCCTGTCCGGACTGAAGTATAAAAGAGAAGATCGTTGGGCCAATTATGTAAAAGGTGCTGTCTCTGTAATGATGCAGCTCGGCTGTCCGGTCCGGGGACTGGATATTACGATCTTAAGTGAAATTCCGGAACAGGTCGGCTTGGGGTCTTCTTCTGCGCTGACACTGGCTGTTGTTCTGGCTTTGAAACAGATTTACCAGTTTGATGTCTCCGATATTCAGCTTGTGGAAGCTGCCCGCCTGGCTGAGATGAAATTCATGAAAAAAGATCCCGGTATTACGGCTTGTACCGTCGCCTATTATGCGAAGAAGGGGCACGCCCTGCTGATTGATACCAGAACCATGGATATGGAGTATATCGATATTGATTTTTCGCCAGTGATCTTTCTTATTACTGATTCTCACGTTCCCAACGGCAACGGTTATGGCGAAACGGAAGATCTCAGCAAGGTTAATGAAGAGTGCCTGACGTCCCTGCATAAAGTCAGAAAAAATCAGCTTCTTAAAGATCTCTCTTATAATGATATGAGGAGCGGCCTGGAGAGTTATCCCGAACATATAAGACGGCGCTGCCTTCATGTGGTTCAGGAGATCCACAGGGTAATGGAAATGCGTTCCGCTCTGGAGCATAGGGATTTGGTGACTGTCGGGAAATTGATGAGCCGCTCCCATGAAAGCCTGCGGGATCTGCTGGAGATATCCTGTCCCGAGCTAGACTGGCTGGTTAAACGGGCAAATGAAACCAACGGGATATTCGGATCCCGGATGATAGGGAATGGCTTCGGCGGCTGTACAATTAACCTGATAAATGTTAATAATATTCCATTATACGATGAACATTTGGAAGAATATGACCGTATTTTCGGTTTCAAGGCAAACCATTTTATTTGCGTACCCGTTTCCGGTGTGAAGTATCAATAATTTATCTAAAGAGATGATTCTTAATGAAAATACTGATTACAAATGACGACGGGATTTACAGCCCGGGATTGCAGATTCTGAAAGAAGTCCTGTCAAAAAAACATGACATTTGGGTAATGGCGCCCGATGGCGACCGGAGCGGCACTTCCCAGTCGATTACTCTGCGGGACCCCGTTAAGATCAGGAAAATAGATGATCAGTCCTGGTCATGCAGCGGAACGCCAACCGATTGTATCGTATACGGTACGGGAGGATTCCTTCCTGTGGATGTGGATCTGGTTCTTTCCGGGATCAATATAGGTCCCAATCTGGGCACGGATCTGCTCTATTCCGGTACAGCGGCCGCTGCCCGTCAGGCTGCGTTGCATGATTTTCCGGCTATAGCCGTTTCTCTTAATCGATTCGATCCTCCTTTTGATTTTGAGGGGATAGCCGAATTTGTTCTCAAGCATCTGGAGGAACTGAAAGGCCTTTGGGAGGACAGCTGTTTCTTTAATATGAACTTTCCCTCCGAGATGGATGTGGATTCCCGTATGGAGTGGACCTGGCCTGCCAGACGGATCTATAACGATGAGGTTGTTCAATTCGAATCCCCCCGGCAGGAAGGCACTTACTGTTTTCTGAAAGGGAGTATTGTCTCTTCCCAGAATACCGAGGGTTCAGATGTCCTTGCCGTGAAAAGGGGTAACGTCTCTATTTCTGCTGTACGGGTAGCTCCCGCTATTGTTGAACATATTGGAAAAATACCGGAAAGTGCGGGGTCATATCACTGATGTCCCATAGAGAAGACGGTTTGACACTCTATGAGAGTGGTTTATACGAAGATGCCCTGGATGCTTTTCTGTCCGAGGATATAGATCCGGTGGAAGATGCGGAACTGGCCTATCTGATAGGTCTCTGCTATACCCGGACGCGTGAGTATAATGCGGCTGTTTTCTATATGGAAAAGTCTCTGGAGCAGGACAGCTCTTTTTTGAGGGCTTATCAGATAAGAATGGTTTTAGGGTATATCTATAATATAACCGGGAACTATCCGGCGGCAGAGATGCAGATGCGTCAGATTCTGGATGATGGTTTCGAATCATCCCAGATCTATACCTCTCTGGGGTTTGCTCTATGGAACAAGGGGAGTGTTCCCGATGCCATTGATTACCTGACACGGGCAATCGAGATTGATCCCGATAATCCCAATACACTGAATTCCCTGGGGTATATTATGGCAGAAGAAGGAATCAACCCGGAAAAAGCTGTTGAGTACTGCCGTAAAGCTGTAGATCTGAACCCTGAAAATGGAAATTACCTTGACTCTCTGGGGTGGGCGCTGTTTAAAACGGGGAGCACCGATGAAGCCCGGACCTATCTGGAGCGGGCCGTAAAAAGAATTGGTGACAGCCCCGATATTCGGGAGCATTTGAATGTGCTGGAGCGTTATGACAGATTCTAGAATAAGAAACATTCTATTTCTATTGCTATTCATCTCTATTTCCTCATTGAATTCCCAGCAGAACAGTGCGGTTGATTCTGTCAGTATTCAGGCTGCGGAAGAGTTTCGCTGGGGAGTTGTATCCTTTCACGAAGGGCTTTATAACAAAGCAATTCTCTCTCTTGAGAAATCATTGGCGCTTGATCCTGATAATATCCTGACCAGTTTCTGGCTGGGGAGAGGGTATTATCAGTCGGGGTTCGAGGAGGCTGCTCTGAATGAGTGGCAGAATCTGATAGACCAGGGTAACGCCGGATCCGCCCTTATGAGCTTTTCCGAAATAGTGACAGACCGGAGAGGTCTGTCCAGGGAACTAAAATCCAGTGACCGGCTGGTAGAACTTTATGATATCCCCCGGGAGCAGGAGGGTTTTACCTTTTATAATCGTCCCGTTTCCGTTACATCCTCACCAGATGGTGACGGCAGTTTTTACCTTTTGTCCTATTTAAATGGCGACCTGCTGCAAATCAGTACAACCGGCCGGATCAGTCATGTTCTTTCGGGCGGTGTTCTGGGTTTTGACAGGCCCTTCGATATGGATTTCCTCTCCCCGGATCAGATGGTTGTTTCCGAGTATGGAGCAGACCGGATTTCAATCTGTTCCCGGGCCGGTTTCCGTGTTAATACTATAGGGAGTCATGGAACCGGGGATGGTGAGTTATTAGGTCCTCAGTATATTGCTGTTTCGGATGATCAATACATCTATGTGTCCGAATGGGGTAACCGCAGGATAAGCAAATTCAATCTGGAAGGAGATTTTATACTCTCTTTCGGAAGGCCCCGGGCGGATTTTTCCGGTTTGAGAGGGCCTAGCGGTCTACAGCTTCGTAACGGGCTGGTTTATGTGGCTGATTCCATGACCGGCAGGATTGAAGTATTCGATGAAAGCGGTAACTTTATACAAACTCTGATCAGGGAGGGGCTGAAAGCACCCGAAGACCTGCTGTTTATTGATGACGATTCTCTTTTAATCACAGATGAAGGACAGATCCTCGTTTATGATATGGATAAAGATGTTATCTCTGTCGCCTCAGATCTTGAGGGAATGGGAAAGCGTGTCCTCAGTATTACTCAGGACGGTAACGGGAATATTGTCGCCGCTGATTTTGACCGGAATTCCGTATCTGTCATGACCGATCTGGCAACCCTGTATGCCGGTCTCTTTCTCCGGATAAACAGAATCAATACGGCTGAGTATCCCCTGGTGCATGTCGATTTTACAGTGGAAGACCGATGGGGGAAACCTGTTGTGGGGCTGGATCAGAAAAACTTTTATCTGAGAGAGGAGGGATTGACAATAAAAGACTTTGAACTGTCATTTGCCGGTTACAGCAACCGGGATCTGAGTATTTCTGTTCTGGTGGATAACAGCAGTTCCCTTTCTGATAAAAAGGATCTGATTCAGGATGGGGTAAGAAGCCTTTTCCGGAATTTATCATCCTCTGATGATGCCAACCTTATAAGTATTAAGGATTCTCCCCAGGTCCTTCTGGAACCGGGTGAAAATCTGGTGGATATCCTGTCTGATTTGACATCCGAATGGTCCGACCATCCGGCCATTGCCTCGGGGTTGCGATTGGGCGCGTCCCAGCTGATTCCGGACAGGAAGAGGAAGGCTGTCATTTTTTTTACGGACGGCCGTATACACCCCGAAACTTTTGTAGATTACGGGTTGCAGGATATGGCGCAGTATCTGAATAACAACGGTATTGCTTTCTATCCGGTTTATCTGGAACCGGACTACAGAAATACCGAACTTGACTATATAGCCAGGGAGACCGGGGGCAGTTCCCACTACCTGTTGCAGCCCAGGGGTATCCTTCCGCTTCTGGAGGATATCCGTTCGGGCGGCAATGGTTTTTATACTTTGAGTTACAATGCCGTGACACCTACCAGGTTCGGCCAGGCTTACATCCCTTTGACTCTTGAGGTAAACTATGTTCGCAAGAGCGGCCGGGATGAACTTGGCTATTTCGGCCCTCTGGAATATTGATCTATGTTTTTTACTAAAAAAGGAAAAGCCCGTTGGGAGGGATACTGCCTCCGCTGTGGAAAATGCTGCTATGAGAAGGAGTTTATTCCCGGAGGAACTCTGATAACTAACTATAGTAAACCCTGCCGGTTCCTTAATGAGGAAACCCGTAAGTGCAATGTGTATGTAAACCGTTTCAATGCCTGTAAGGAGTGCAGGAAAGTAAACCTGTGGACAGCTCTCTTTTCTCCAGCCCTTCCTCCCGACTGCGGGTATGTGATTAATGTGCGGAATCGTTTCCGGCTTCGGGAAATCCGGAATCTGTGGAAGACTTTCTGAGGGATTTTCCTGGTCATTAGTTTGTCAGAGCGGGAGAATATACGGATCTGAATACAGGGATCACCTATTTGGAAGGATAGTACGGGATTAAATAATGAAAAATCCCGAAAACTTACAGGTCGATCAGCCTGTCTAGACCTACAGCATTTGATTCATATATAATAATTTCAGTTAACAATATGAGAAAATTCCCATTCACGGCCATTGTCGGCCAGGACACAATGAAATCTGCTCTGATTTTGAACGCTATCGATCCGTCCATAGGCGGAGTTCTGATCCGCGGTCACAAGGGCACTGCAAAAAGTACAGCGGTACGTTCTCTGGTGGAACTGCTTCAGCCCCTTAAAGTTGTAGAAGGATGTCCCTATCACTGTGATCCGGATGCATCCGGTTTCATTCATGACGACTGCCGGGTAAAAGCGGAAAGGGGAGAGGCACTTCCTTCAATTGAAGTCGCTGTCCCTCTCGTCGAACTGCCTCTCGGGGCAACAGAGGACCGGCTTGTGGGATCTCTGCACATTGAACGTGCTATACACTCCGGAGAGAGGGTTTTCGAGCCCGGTCTTCTTGCTGCAGCCAACCGCGGTATACTCTATGTGGACGAAGTGAATCTGCTGGACGATCATCTGGTGGATCTTTTGCTCGATACAGCAGCATCCGGAGTCAACCGTGTGGAACGGGAGGGGGTCTCCGAGATTCATCCGGCCGATTTTATCCTGATTGGAACCATGAATCCCGAAGAGGGTGAACTCAGGCCTCAGTTTCTGGATCGTTTCGGACTCTGTACCAGTGTAATCGGGGAAAAGGATGTTAAGCGGCGCAGTACCCTGATCCGCAGGCGTCTGGATTTTGAAAAGGATCCCCAGGCATTCTGTAAAAGCTGGGAAGCATCCCAGAATATGCTGCGGGAGCAGATCGCACAGGCCCGTCGGCACCTACCTGATATTTCCGTTCCGGATGAGATACTGGATAATGCTTCTGCTCTGGCTGTCAAAGTCGGGGCTCAGGGACACCGCGCGGAAATCACCATGGTAAAAGTGGCAACGGCCCTTGCCGCTTTCCAGGAACGGGAGGCTGTTACTCCTGCGGATGTACTGACAGCTGCCACTATGGTGCTTCCCCACCGGCTTGACCGTTTTATTGAACACGGTGGCGCAGAACTCCCTAAGGAGCTGCTGGATGCGCTGCAGGAAGTTTTTGGAGAGCTTCCTTTTATTCATGAGGAAGAAGAAGCTGACGATGATTTTGATCCTATGTTTGATCCGGATGAAGATATTTTTCCCGGTTCTTTTGCCGGGGGGATGCCGATTTTTTCTTTCTTAAAAAAAAAGCACCCAGCACTGTTCTTCTAGGGGATGAAACCCCTCTTCGTCTATCTCTGGAGGAGCATAATATCCTGCCGGGACGTAAACTGCGAAGAGTATCCCGCAGCGGCAGGCATTTAGCCTCCGTCCCCGTTCAGTCTGCCGATCAGATGAATGATATAGATCTTCTGGCAACCTGTATGGCTGCTGCCATGCGCCGTACACCCGGAGAGTCTCCTTTAGCAGGCAACGGTATTGTCCTGCAGGATCTCCGTCGCCGGATTCGCGTCCAGCCGGTAAAGAAAACAATCCTCTTTTTACTGGATGCTTCTGATTCCATGCTTCTGGAAGAGCAGATGAAACTGGCAAAGGGCGCTGTCCTGGGTCTTCTGACCCAGGCCTATCAGAAGCGTTACCGTGTTGGTGTAATTGTTTTTCATCATTGGCATGCCAGGGAGATCCTGCCTCCCACAACCAGCATTGCCCGAGCCCGTCAGGCTCTGCAGGCTGTAGCAACCGGAGGAGGGACCCCCCTTGCCGACGGCCTTCATACTGTTCTCCAGGTCGTTCGTTCAGAGCGTATCCGTCATCCCAATGATATGCCGCAGCTTATTCTGGTAACCGACGGGAAACCCTCAGTACCCAGAACTCCCGGGGCCGATCTCAGGCAGGAAGTTCTGGAGCTTGCCGGTCAATTCCCCGCCCGGAATATTCCGGCCATGGTACTGTCCACTGCAGAACCGGGGAAGGTCCTCCGGGAACTGGCGGTTTATCTGAAAGCGCCTCTCCGGAAGCTCCGGGATGTAGTGCATAGTTACGATACCTAACCCAGCAAATAATCAGCTGTAACCGAATACTTCTTGCGTTCCTGATTCAAAAACTCCGAATCAGTCAGTTATCAGGAAACCAGATCGCCTGTCAGGGAGAGACCTGTGGAACCAGTTATTTTAACCCGGCAGAACCGGCCGGTCATATCATCCGCTTCTCCTGTGAAGTGGATATTGATCTTTCCTTCGGTCAGTCCGGCGTACTTTTTTTCGTCCCGGGATTTCCCCGTTACCAGAACGGTCTGTTCTGTTCCGACAAGTTTTCTGTTGAATTCTCCGGCGCTTTTGATAAATACATCCGATAGAATATGAAGGCGTTCTTTTTTTATTTCCTGAGCAACTTCGTCTTCCCAGCGGGCGCTGACGGCTCCCGGTCGGGGGGAGTATGTGGCGATAAAAGCCATATTATAGCGGAATTCCGCCAAAGCCCGGCGGGTATTTTCAAACTGTTCATCCGTTTCGGTGGTAAATCCGACAATGATGTCGGTAAAGATTGTCGCTTCGGGCATAAGTTCCCGGATTTTATGTACAATCTTTCTGTAATCTTCCAGACTGTATTTCCGGTTCATTTTTTTCAGTACTTCGTTATCTCCGGATTGGAGAGGAAGGTGAACCTGTTTCGCCAGACACTTATACCGGGACATTATCTCCAGAACGTCATCGGTCATATCCCTGGGGTGGGGAGACGTAAAGTAGACCCAGAAGGGCGTATCCGATTCCTCGCCTTTTTTACCTATCTCTTCCAGAA
Organism: Oceanispirochaeta sp.; assembly: GCA_963663385.2. Lineage (GTDB taxonomy): Bacteria > Spirochaetota > Spirochaetia > DSM-2461 > DSM-2461 > Oceanispirochaeta. The sequence goes on from CAXXXD010000002.1 coordinate 825,855, forward strand.
GCCGGGGGAAGGTCAGTTCCTCCCCTTTTTTATCCAGGCCATAGGAGTTCACATTCTGTCCCAGAAGGGTAATGGATTTATACCCTTTGCCGATCAGACTGTCCAGTTCATCCAGAACTTCACCGGATGGGCGGGAGACTTCCCGGCCCCTGGTATAGGGAACCGCGCAGTAGGTACAGAACTTGTCGCAGCCGTTCTGAATGGGGATGAAGGCTTCGTAACCGGACTGATAGGAGGGATCAATGTGCCAGAACTCCTCCTGGTTGTGATGCTTCAGGCCTGTGGGAGTTACAATCCCGTATTGACTGATCATTTCGGGTAGACCCGCAATATCATTTGTTTCAAACACCAGGTCGAAGGATTTCAAAAAGGTTTTCCTGTCTTTCGGCAGGAGACATCCCGTGACAAAGGTTATCAGGTTCCTGTCCTTTTTCCATTTGTTCCAGAGATGGATCCGGGTGTGTACCTTATCGATGGCTTTCTGCCGGACCGAACAGGCGATAATCCCCAGAATATCCGCTTCTTCCTCTTTTTCCGTGGGTTCGAATCCCATATCCTTAAAGACCGTTTTCAATCGTTCCGAATCGGACAGATTCATTTGACAGCCGAGGGTCAATACATAATATTTCATGATGCTGTAACTATTTTCCTTTAAACCAGGCAATCACTTCGTCTGCCACTTCTTCCTTGTCACATCCGTCGACAATAACGTGGGGACTTTCTTTCAGGACAACCCGTTTTGTTTCTGTGCTGGCAATACCTTTCTCTATAATATCCGCTGCCTCAGGTGGTACCGTTTTATCCCCTAAGGAGACAATAGTCAAGGCGGGAGCTGTTACATCACAGAGTTTTTTTGCCGCCATTTTCTGCAGTATGATAAGATCCTCTATTTTGGCCGTATCATAAAAAGCCCAGTACTCTTTGCCTATCTCTTTCCGCTCTGCCAGTTCCTCATCATCCGGAGACCATCCGCTTTCTACGGACTTGACGAAATACTTCAGATAGGGAGCTGAATAAAAAAGCTTGTTGTATATTAGAACCGCCGGAGCCATCAGGGCTATCCTGTCGGGATTGAAGTTCTCGGCCAGAAGGAGGGTAAGTACGGCGCCCATGGAGAGGCCTGCAACATACACTTTCTTATGACGGCTTTTAAGATTCAGGTACTCATCGACTACACAGCGGAGCCAGTCCCTGTATCCCGACTCATGAAAGTCATACCGGTTTGTGCCGTGACCGGGCAGGCGGGGACAGGATACCGTATACCCTTCATCTGCCAACCGGCTGAACAGATAGCTGAATTCTCCTGTTATTCCACGGTGGCCATGAATCAGGAGAACTGCTTCATCGCCCCCTTTATGAAAAAGAGACTGCCCCAGAGGGAAGATACTTGTTGCTGCTGGTATTTTTCTGAAATTCATAAGTCAAAGATAACAAAGAACTGATCTTTGTAAAAGAAGAAAATCAGGACTCACTCTCAATAATCGCTTCATTGGTCGGGTTCTCGGGAATATCTTCCCTGATCTGATTCTCTTCCGGTTCGGAAGGCTTTTCCGGATCGCAGGATTCTACTGTCCCCTCGCCGGGAAAGAGGGGATGAAGCAGGTGGGTCAGGCAAACGGAAAAGGAAAGATTCAGGCGGATGATATAAAAACCGTCTACTTCCGTTGATGCCGTATAATCGGCCAGAGTTGCACTTAACGAGAACGGAAATTCTCTGCTGTAGAATTCCAGTAGAAAAGAATCGGTGAGGTTCTTCAATAACGTTTCTTCTGTATCGATAAAGAAGGTGGCCCTGTTTAAAGAGATATCGATCAGCCTGACAGGCAGTTTGTCTCCCTCGTCCCTTCTGATATGGGCTATCTTTTCCAGACCGATCGGGAGTATCTCCTTCAGGGAGAAAATCCTGGATTTAAACTCGCTCGCATCATACATCTGAAAATACAGAGTCTTTCTCTGAAAATAATCAATAAGAATTCGATTGTAAATGTCAGGGGTATTCTGAAAATCCGCTGTTAACAGGCATTGGTTCCGGCTGCTGTTCAGCTGCCGGAAATCACGCAGCTGCAGCCTTATAAACAGGGGAACCGGTTTTTTATAATCGGGCAGATTGAATTCAAGGTGAAGCATCAGGACGGAATCATTGCCTTCCGTAATAATTTTCTGCTCCCTCGGGCTGAGAATCAGAAGAACCTTGCAGGATTTCAGGGAAAGGGCATAGGGTACGCAGGACAGTTTATAGTCATCGGTTTTGATTAGACACCTGTTTCGGATAATTCCCAGATTATGAATTAAAAAAGGGTTAAGTGTTATTGTGTCTTCCATAGGGGGGGGGCTTCCTACCTTTTCCCGGACGAAAAATCTATTCCATTATAGCACTGAAAAGCACTATTATACCAATAATTAATGGAATAAAGCTCCAATACTCTCTCCTGTATGAATCCTTTTTATTGCTTCCGAGAAAAGAGGCGCTATGGTCAGGCAGTGCAGTCCGGTAAAGACTTTTGTCTCCGGGATATGGACCGTGTTTGTTACTACAACAGTATCGATCGGGGATGCTTTCAGGTTCTCCACGGCCCTTCCGCAGAGTACCGGATGTACCGCTCCGGTTACAATTTTTTTTACACCGGTTTTTTCAAGGGTTTCCGCTGTTTTGCAGATGGTTCCCCCTGTTGATATTTCATCATCAAAGACAATGGCTGTCCGGTTTTTCACATCTCCCACGACTTCTCCCTGGATAACTTCCGTATCGCTGATCCGTCTTTTATCGATAATGGCCAGGGGAACCCCAAGCTGCTGGGCAAAACGCCCGGCTCTTTTGGCTCCTCCCGCATCGGTGGCTACCGTAACCAGATCCGGGAGTTCGTAATGTTCCCTGAAATAGTCAGCCATGATGGGAATGGCTGTCAGATGATCAACGGGTACACTGAAAAAACCGTGAACCTGGTCGGAGTGAAGGTCCATGGTCAGAATGCGGCCGGCTCCTGATGCCTTGAGCAGGTCCGCTATAAGACGGGCTGTGATAGAGATCCGGGGGGCGTCCTTCTTGTCAGAGCGGGCATAGGAGTAGTAGGGGATTACCGCTGTAATCCGCCCGGCGGAGGCGCTCCGCAGGGCATCCAGGGTAATCAGCAGAGTCATCAGGTTCTGGCTGACCGGTTCTGTCAGGGGCTGTACGACAAAAACATCCCTTTCCCGTACATTCTCCTGAATCTGTACGGAAAGGTTATCGTTGGAAAAGCGGGAGACTTCCATCGGGCTTAATTCGATGCCCAGATTCTGACATATCTGTCCGGTAAGATCCGGATTGGCACCGCCGCAGAAAACCTTCAGCTTATCTTTCATGTATTTTTTCCCAGTACCTTAAGGGCCAGTTCCACCTTGCCGAAAGGAGCGCTGACCTGAAATCCCTGAACGTATTTCTCTATGGACTCGCATATCTCAGAGGCTATCCTGATACCTTCAGCAATACCTTCTTCCCTTGTTTGGCAACGGCTCATCCTTTCCATGACTGAGTCGGGAACTTCCACTCCCGGTACTTCATTCCGCATAAACTCGGCGTTCTTGTAACTCACAAGGGGCCATACCCCGGCAATAACGGGGATCTCCTTAAAGGCTGCAGCCTTTTCCAGAAAGTTCAGAAGAGCCATGGGATCAAAAACAGGCTGGGTAATGGCGAATTCGGCCCCTGCTTCGATTTTTTTACGGTACCGGTCCAGTTCCAGTCCGGGAGAAACGGCACAGGGATTGGCACCCACTCCTGTAAAGATAGATGTGGGGGGCGACAGGGGATTCCCGCCGAAATCCCGCCCGTGGTTCATATTATGAACAACCTGTGTCAGACCTATGGCATCTACATCAAAAACCCCCGTAACCTCGGGGTAATCCCCCGATTTGGGCGGATCTCCCGTAATAACCAGGAAGTTCTTTAATCCAGCGGCAACACTGCCCAGGATGTCCGACTGCATCCCCAGCAGATTCCGGTCCCGGCAGGTGTAGTGCAGAACCGCTTCTATTCCGGCGTCTTTCTGTACCGCCGCTGCAGCAATCATGGGAGACACCCTGGCGCTGGCCCGGGGGCCGTCGGGAATATTGATGGCATCGACGCCGTGATAGGCACAGATGCGGGCTTTATTGATAAACGGGGTAAGATCTGTGCTCCTGGGCGGGGTAATCTCGATGGAGGTAACCTTGACCCCCTGTTTAAGCAGGCAGGCCAGACGGGATTTTTCCTCCTGGGGAACGGGCTGGAAATCGCCGTCCGATTGTACGACGGCTTTTATCTCTATATGTTTTTTGACAACACTGATGGATTTTACAGACCGGGCGGCAATCCTTATATGATCGGGGGTGGTCCCGCAGCAGCCGCCTACGCCCCTGACCCCGAGCTCCATGAATTTCTTGGCGTATTCGGAAAAGTATTCGGGGTTGGAGAGATAGATCATGCGCCCGTCCAGCTCCTTGGGAAACCCCGCATTGGGCATAATAATGACCGGTTTTTTCGTATAATCCATTGCCTCCTGAACCCATTCATAAAGATGGGAGGGGCCGGTTCCGCAGTTCAGGCCGATAATCTGTACGGCAGGGCTTTTATTCAGCTTGTCCATGACAATCCGCAGGCTCTCCCCCCCGGGAGTATACCCTTCTTCGGTCAGGGTGAAGGAGGTACAAACAGGCAATCCTGCAGAGGAAACCGCTTCTGCCGCCAGAAGGAGTTCGGCGCTGTGGCTGAATGTTTCCAGAAGGATCATATCCACACCGCCTTCCTTCAGGGCTTCCGCCTGCTCTTTGAATACGGCGGACAGCTCCTCTTTCCTGTCATCCGTTACTATCTGGCCTGACTTGAGACAGGGCCCCATGGATCCCGCCACGTAGGCGTCGTCTCCGGCTTCTTTACGGGCCAGCACCGCCGCCGCCTTATTTATCTCGGCGACCTTGTCGCCCAGACCGTGTTCGGTCAGTTTTATCCGGTTGGCTCCAAAACTGTTTGTTTCAAGTACATCCGCGCCGGCTTCTTTATATTCCCTGTGTATTTCACTAACTATATCCGGGGAGATCAGGTTTAATTCGTCATAACAGCGGTTGATGAAGATTCCCTTGCTGTACAACATTGTACCCATGGCGCCATCGAATACCAGGGGCTGCTCTTTTATTCTTTCAAGAATGGGTTTCATTAATCTCTCCTTGGATTTGTATAATTGAATTATCCATAATTATTGAGAATTGATCAAAGGGGATCGAAATTCTCTTTCAGACCGCAAAATATTTGGCCTGCGGGTGATGGGCCACAAGAGCCGAAGTACTCTGTTCCGGAACCATTTCATAGTTTTCCGTCAGGCTGATCCCTATCCTTTCGGGTTTCAGCATGGCAAAGAGCAGTTTGTGCGCACTGATATCGGGGCAGGACGGGTAGCCGAATCCGTAGCGGGACCCCTGGTATTTCTGAGTGATATAGCCCTGAATCCCTTCCGGTTCACTTCCGGCAATCCCCATTTCCCGGCGCATCCTGCGGTGCCAGTACTCTGCCAGCGCATCAGTGAATTCCACACTGAAGGCATGCAGCATCATGTAGTCATGGTAGGCATCCGCTTTATAGAGTTCCGCGGTCCTTTTACTGACCTCTTCTCCGATCGTTACAACGAAAAGGCCCGCCACATCGCCCCCCTCTTCAGCGTTTTTAAAATAGTCGGACAGGCAGATAAACGGGGCTTCATTCTGGCGGGGAAAGTCAAAGTCGATTTCCTTCCCCTCATGGGTCATAACAAGGTGGTTCCCCCGGCTTTCGCAGGGGAAGTACCCGTAGGCCGCTGAGGGGGTAATCAGTTTTTCATCCCTGAACTGCCGGCAGAACTCCTGATAGAGGGGTTCCACTTCGGTCCGGATCAGCTTTTCATACTCCCCGTTTGTCATTTTTCCCCGGCGGTATCCCCAGCGGCCCCGGAAAAGGGCCTGTTTATTAATCAGGGAAAGGACTTCTTCAATATCTATATCCGTAACAATGCGGTCTCCCGTGAAAGGCGGTTCCGGGACTGTGTTATCCCGGGTAATTTCCGATTTCTGTCCCGGAAGAACGGATTTCTCACCGGCCGTTTCTTCCCAGAAAGCCGGTTCCAGTTTTCCCTCTTCGAAGTCCCGGACTTTTTTCAGGGCGTCAAAGGCATCCGAGTTGTATACCACCTGGGGTGTATAGTTCGGAACGCAGCTCCGGGCAACAAATTTTCTTGTAAGGGCGGCGCCTCCCAGAAAGATGGGGGCTTTGAGTCCCGCTTCTTCGTACTGGGGTATACTCTCCTTCATGACCATGGCGGATTTTACCAGCAGACCGCTCAGCCCGATGATATCCACATCGTATTCAAGCGCCTTTTCAATAATGGTCTCCGCAGGTACCTTGATCCCTATGTTAAAAACTTTATACCCGTTGTTGCTGAGAATGATATCCACCAGGTTTTTCCCTATATCGTGAACATCGCCCTGAACGGTAGCCAGGAGAATTTTTATCCGGTTGTCATCGGCGGATCTTTCCATCAGGGGTTCCAGGTAGCGGACTGATGCTTTCATTGTCTCTGCGGACTGTAACACGAAGGGCAGCAGGATTTCTCCTTTTCCGAACAGTTCCCCCACATGGCGCATGGCCGGGATCAGGATGTCATTGATGATATTGATAGGCGTATACCGTTCCAGTATCATATCCAGAAGATCTTCCAGATCGTCCTTGTTGCCCGTTAACACTTTGTAGAAAAGCTGAGTTTCCAGGGGCTGCCACTTCTGGCTCTCCTGTCCGCTGTCTTTTATCTTTGCGTTGGAGAAGTGATTGATAAAAAGGAGGAGGGGAGACTTCTCTTTATCTTTAACCCTGTCGTAAAGCAGGTCAAGGCAGACTTCCCGGTCCTCTTCGCTTATGGATGCCAGGGGGAGGATCTTGGCCGCATCGATGATGCAGGAGTCCAGTCCGGCTTCCAGCGCTTCATGCAGAAATACCGCATTCAGAATCCGTCTGGACGCCATGGAGAGGCCGAAGGAGATATTGCTCAGGCCGAGGGTCGTCAAACAGCCGGGCAGTTCCTTTTTTATCCGGCTGATGGCATTCATGGTCTGAACCGCCGCATCCCTCAGATTCTCATCCCCTGCGCCGACCGTAAATGTCAGGGCATCGAAAAGGATGTCCCGGGGACGGAGGCCTATTTCATCAACGGCAATGGAATAAATCCTTCTGGCCACTTCCACTTTCTTTTCTGTTGTCATGGCCATACCGTCTTCATCTATGGTCAGGGCTACTACCGCGGCTCCATATTTTTTGACCAGTTTGAGTATGCGGTAGATGTTTTTTCCCCCGTCTTCCAGGTTCACAGAGTTGATGATACAGCGGCCGGGGTAGAGCTGCAGTCCCCGTTCGATTACCTCCGGAGTGGTTGAGTCAATCATCAGGGGTGTTTTGAGGGAACCCGCAAAAAGCGGGATCAGAGTGGACATATCCGCCATCTCATCCCGTCCCGCATAGGCGCTGCACAGATCCAGAACATGGGCCCCCGCAGCCTCCTGGGCTCTGGCCATGGCCAGGCAGCTGTTAAAGTCATCCGCCAGGAGGTACTCCCGGAATTTTTTTGATCCTGTTGAGTTGCATCTCTCCCCGATAATAAGGGGTTTGATCGGCTGAATCAGATCGACCGATTCATAAAGGCTTGCTACTGACGGGTTCATCTGTTTACCTCTCGGGCTGCCGGAACAATACCTTCCAGCTCTTTTTTCAGGGCGGCTATATGAGCCGGGGTAGAGCCGCAGCATCCCCCTGCAATGGAAACGCCCCATTTTTCCACAAACAGCTTCATTTCAGAAGCATAGCGGGCCGGGCTCATGGGGTAGCAGGTCCTGCCGTCCACAATTTCCGGCATCCCCTGGTTGGGAAGGCAGGAAACCCGTCCGTTCCAGTTGTGGCTGAGCCAGTGGATACTGGACTGCATATCCTCCGGACCGGTGGCACAGTTCAGGCCGAATGAAAAAAGAGGGAAAGGCTCCATTATAGCTGCTGCTGCGGCTATATCGGTTCCGGCCAGCATGGTTCCGGTTTTTTCTATGGTGATGGAAACCATGACCGGTACCTGCTTTTCCAGTTCTTCCATAACCTCGAAAGCACTGATCAATGCGGATTTCAGCTGCAGTATATCCTGAACCGTTTCCAGAATGATCAGATCAACCCCTGCTTTTATCAGAGCCTGTATCTGTTCCCTGTACGCTTTATTCAGATCAGATGGATCGATATGCCCCAGGGAGGGCAGTTTTGTACCGGGGCCGCAGGATCCTGCCACCCAGCCGGAACCGAATTGCCTGACCGCTTCCCTGGCAGCCTCTACACCGGCTTTATTGATTTCTGCAACCCTGTCTTCCAGGCCGTACTCTCCCAGAACTATCCGGTTAGCTCCAAAGGTGTTGGTCTCTATGATATCCGCTCCGGATTCCAGGAATTCCATGTGCATGGCTGTTATCTTCTCGGGGCAGGAGAGGTTAAGGTACTCGTTGCATCCTTCATGTTTACCCCAGAGATCCGGAGTGATATTCATATTCTGAATACTGGTCCCGCAGGCTCCGTCCAGAAGCAGCAGAGGTTTTTCTGTTAATTCCATGGGTTTACCTCATTTGGTTCATTTTTATTTCATCCGCCAGGGAGCGGAGTTTCGGAATGGCATAGGCGTAGAACTTTTTCAGCCCCGGACAGAGATAACTCAAACCGTCATCTTTCAGACCGGGCCGGTTTTTCTGGCAGTCGCCCTGACAGAACGACAGCCACGGGCACTCTCCGCAGCCGGGATCATACTGAAGTTTTTTTGCCCCGAATTTCTTATATACAGGAGAAGTAAGAAACTGGTTCCAGCTTCCTTTGTTGACATTGCCCAGTTTCAGTTCGTCCCGGACGAAAAAGTCGCAGGGGTATACACTGCCATCGTATTCAACAACAAAATACTGACAGCAGTTGATATCCATATCACAGGTGGTGGGATGACCCGTAACCATTTTTGACAGGAGGGAATCAAACATCCTGATGGAAACTCTATACCGGTCCGGCAGCCACTGATCAAAGATCCCGATCAGGAAATCCCCCCACTGTTCGGGCCCTGCATTGTAGGAGAGAGGGGTAACCCCGTCTGTATCGAATTCCACACAGGGGATAAACTGAAGGAAGTCCTCTCCCTTTTCCCTGAAGTAACTGTACGTTTTCAGGGGATCCCGGGCTACCAGTTCATTAACAAGAACCAGTATGTTGTATTCCACCTTATGTTTCTTCAGCAGATCCAGCCCTTTCTGCACCAGATGGTGAGAGGGGCCTTTCCCTGCGGTTTTGCGGTAGTGATCATGGACTTCGGGGGGGCCGTCCATGCTTACCCCGAGGAGGAATTTATACTCTCCCAGAAAGGCTGCCAGCTCGTCTGTAATAAGGGTTCCGTTCGTCTGAATCGCATTGGCTACCTGAGCGCCGGGAGGAGCATACTTCTTTTCCAGACTGATCACCTTTTCAAAATAGGGAAGACCCATCAGGGTGGGTTCTCCTCCCTGGAAGGCGAGGGAATACTGAGGCTGAATGGTCTGCATGTAGCTGCGAACCATATTCTCCAAAGTGGAATCACTCATCCTTGTGCTCTTTCCCTGACACATATGGTCCAGATAAAAGCAGTACTCACAACGCAGGTTACAGTCGGCTGAGGCAGGTTTAATAAGAAGGGAAAATGGTTTCATGGCTCCTCCGTTGCCGGGAATTGTACTGGGTTATTTTATCTACGGCAATAGTATGCCATAGGGGTGGTCTTGATTTATCCGGATATTCAGGGTATTTTAATCAAACCAGTACGCCTGGATCTGACAGGACCGGGACGTTGAGGTGATACCAATGCTGAAGAAAATAAAAACCCATTCTCAGGCTGTATTAATGCCCGTGGACTCTTCTATGAAGGGTAAACCTTTTATAGAGTTCCGGAATGTGGAATATTCCTACCCCGGCAGGAGCGATAAAGCCCTGAGGGATATCTCCTTTTCCCTGGATGAGGGGCAGCGTGTGCTCATCCTGGGCAGTAACGGATCGGGGAAAAGCACTGTTACCAGATTAATGACAGGTCTCCTCTCTCCCGATAAGGGAAGCATTCATACAGCTTTTCTGGACGCATCCAGAAGGGAGAATCTGCAAACCATACGGCGGAAGGCAGGTCTGCTTTTTCAAAACCCCACATCCCAGATTGTGGCGACGGTTGTCAGGGAGGATACGGCATTCGGGCCGGAAAACCTCGCTCTGTCGAGCCGGGAAATTCGGGAACGGGTGGAAAAGGCCCTGAAGCAGACCTCGCTGCACTCCCTCAGGAGACGGGCGACCCATAACCTTTCCGCCGGTCAGCAGCAGCGCCTTGCCCTGGCAGGTGTTCTTGCTCTGGGATCGGGCTGTCTTATCCTTGATGAAGCGGCTTCCATGCTGAATCCCCTGGGTCGACGGGAGATGGATGATCTTCTTGATCATCTGCATGGTAAGGGGTTTACCCTTATCCGGGTTTCCCATTTTATGGATCAGGTGATCTCGGCGGACAAGATCCTTGTGCTCAACAGGGGGGAGATGGTTTTTTCCGGAACCAGGGAAGAGTTTCTTTCCCGGTCCTCCTCTCTCCGTGACTGGTCTCTTGTCCTCCCGGCGGTTCCGGCTCTTTCAGAAAATATCAGGCAGGATATGCCGGATTTCCCCCTTTTTCTGAAGGAGAAGGATTTTGCCTCCCATATAAAGGATACCGGACTCGAATTTACTCCGGAGCCTTCCTGTCAGGTTTCACCTGTAAAACGGGAGAATCTCCTGCTCTCCCTTAAGGCTGTGAATTTTGAGTATAACCGGAAATCTTCCCATCCTGTTCAGGGGCTTTCCGATGTGGATCTGGACTATTTCCGGGGAGAAACTCTTGTCCTGATGGGAAACACCGGATCGGGGAAGTCTACTCTTCTGCAGGTTCTGAATTCCCTTCTGATCCCCTCATCGGGTCATGTCTCACTTCTGGGAGAGAATCCTCTGGATCGTAACTGTGATCTGCCCCTCCTCAGAAGGCGGATCGGTCTTGTCATGCAGCAGCCGGAAAAACAGCTGTTTGCCCCTCTGGCCGGAGACGATGTCGCTTTTGGTCCCCGTCTGGCCGGACTGGAGGGACGGGAGCTGGCTTTGAGAGTCCGGGAAGCCATGGAACTGGCAGGACTGCCTTACCGGGAGTTCCGGGACAGGCCGGTCAGAGCTCTCAGCGGCGGGCAGAAACGCAAGGTTGCCCTGGCGGGGATTCTGGCCATGAAACCGGAAATCCTTCTTCTGGATGAACCTACAGCCGGTCTGGATCCTCTGGCTTCAGAAGAGCTGGAACAGCTCCTTGTTTCATTTAGGAGCAGGGGAATCGGACTTATAATCTCGACCCATGATGTGGAGCTGGCCCTGCGCTTCGAACCCCGCCTGATTGTAATGGCCGGGGGGCGGAAAGCTTTTGACGGACCTCCGGAGACTTTTTTCCGGGATCATATACCCGGTGATTTCGGTCTGGAATACCCTCTGGCTCTCAGGATCTGGCGGGAGATCAGGCCCGGGGAACGGGATCAGTTCCCCTTGAGGCCGGAACAGCTGCAAAGGCATATCCTGTCAGCTTCGGGGGTACGTCCACTATGATGAATTTTGATTTTTCCGCTGCCATGGGCATGGGCCAGTATGAACCGGGGGCTTCCCGGATCCACCGTCTTGTGCCGGGGGTGAAGCTGATTTCTCTTATCCTGCTGATGGGAGGGGTTCTCTTTTCTCCGCTTTTTCCGCAGTTGTTCCTGTATTATCTCTTTTTCTGTTTAGTATCCCGGAGCGCCGGGCTGAAAATCAGGCAGCTGTTGAAGGGAGTCAAACCGGTACTTCCCTTTCTGCTTTTGATCGGGATTATTCAGATATTCTTTATCAACCGGCAGGTGGAGGGAGAGCCTCTGGCTGTTGTCTGGCATTTCAGTATTTTCAGGGAGGACCTTCTTTTTACAGCCCGCCTGTTCGGCCGTTTTTTCAATCTGGTGCTCCTTTTCTCCCTCTTTACAGCCGTTACACCTTTGACCGAGATCAGTCACGGTACGGAGGCCCTTCTCCGTCCCTTTGACAGGAGAGGCCGGTGGTCTCATGATCTGTCCCTTATCCTGACCATCACCTTCCGCTTTGTCCCGATCCTGATACAGGAGGCAGAGCACATTACCAAAGCCCAGGCATCCCGGGGGGCCCGGTTCGGAACATGGAAAACAGGCTATATAAAAAAAATACGTCTCTATTTTCCCCTGATCATACCCCTGTTTATCGCGGCTCTTGAAAGAGCCGAGATCCTTGTGGACGCTATGGAGTCCCGCTGCTATGAAGCGGGAACGGCCAGAACGCGACTGGATGAGTTCTACTGGAGGAAACAGGACTTTATTGCCCTGATCCTTGTTTTTCTGGTTTTTCTGAGCCTGCTTTTCGGCGGGCCATTATATAGAATCCCGGCCTGTTATTTTCGAATATAACGGGTCAAATCGAATAGGAGTCGAAAATGTCTGATAAGAGTCGTACAAGAAAAATCGTAATTGCCGGAGTCATGGCAGCTATATCCATTGTTCTGGGTGTTACCCGCCTGGGATTTATCCCCTGGCTTTCGGGGGCCTCGTTAACCGTTATGCATGTTCCCGTCATTATCGGAGCCATTCTGGAAGGCCCCGTCGTAGGGATGATCATTGGTCTCATTTTCGGGATTTTCAGTCTGGTACAGGCTGCTGTTTCTCCCACGGGACCTGTTGATGTGTTTTTTACCAATCCCCTGGTGTCCGTTCTGCCCCGGATCCTGATCGGTTTGACTACATGGCTTGTGTACCGGGCCTTTCGGGACAGGTGGCTGCCCGTCGCGGTTATCTCCTCCTCCATTGCGGGAAGTTTAACCAATACCCTGCTGGTTCTGGGCGCTCTGGGATTCGCCGGAGCTCTCCCCTGGCCCCTGATCGGTACGATAACCCTGGCCAACGGTTTGCCCGAAGCCGGAGCTGCCGCTCTTATTTCCATTGCGGTAATTGTAAGCTGGAAGTCTGTGGGACTGAAAAAGCAGGCTGATCTTGAAAAACTGGAAGACGAATAATGCTGTTGGCTGTTGATATCGGGAATACGAATATAGTACTGGGAATCCACGATGGTGAATCCTGGCTTAACCACTGGAGGATCTGTACGGATCCCATCAAGATGCCTGATGAATACGGAGTCCTGGTTCGGGACCTTATGCGGCAGGAGGGGATTCATCACAGTGATATAAATCAGGCTGTAATCAGCAGTGTCGTACCGGGGCTCACTCCCAAAATCCGGGATATGATTCAAAAGCTTTTCTCCTTTCAGGCTCTTATTGTCGGGCCTGGAGTAAAAACCGGACTGAAGATCCTGATTGAGAATCCCGCCGAGCTGGGAACGGATATCGTCTGTAACTCAGTAGCTGCCTATAACCGGATCGGCGGGAACTGTATAGTCGTGGATTTCGGTACGGCCCTGACCTTTACAGCCATCCGGGAACCAGGAGAGATTCTGGGGGTATCCATCGCTCCGGGGCTGCAGGCCGCCGCGGAGGCTCTCTCCGAGCATACGGCACAGCTGCCGCAGGTGTGGCTGGAACCGCCCAAATCGACAATCGGAAAGAATACCATCAAATCCGTTCAGTCCGGAGTCGTCTTCGGTTATACCGGGCTGGTGGAATCCCTGATTGACAGGATGAAGGTAGAGCTGGGCGGCTCTGTTTCCGTAATCGGCACGGGGGGCCGTTCCGGGGTAATCGCTCCTCTGACGGACCGCTTTACCCTGATCGAACCCTGGCTGATCCTGGAGGGCCTGAGGCTTATTGCCGAGAGGAACAGGAAGTTTTTTACGGATCAGTAGAGGGTGCTCTCTGCACAGCCCCGTCTGATTCGTTCAACGGCGAAAGAGTCCTTCGACTTTTTCGCCTTTTTTTTAAGCGCCATCATTGCTCCGGTAAAATCTTCCAGAGTACAGGGTTCTGTCTCTTCAATCTCCATTACAGCGGCGCTGACCGTCAGGAGAGGGAAATCCCGGGGCACATCCTGACGGTCTCTTGCCCTGATAAACCCTTTTTTCCTGTCCTCTTCGCTGTAATAGGACTTCACATCCTCTTTGAAGAAAACCTGTATCTGTCTGACCGTATCCTCTATAGGGGTTTCCCGCGGTCCATCATTAAAAACAACCAGAAAATCATCTCCTCCGATATGCCCGATAAAATCCCTGTTCAGGTTCAGCTCTCTTTTAAGTATTTCCGCAAACAGGATTATCACCCTGTCTCCCAGGCGAAAACCGTAAACATCATTGAAAGGCTTAAAGCTGTTGAAGTCGAAATATACGACCGTCCCGTTCTGTTTCTTTTCCTTTAAAAGCTGTTTCAGATGACTGTTAATGGCATAATTCCCCGGCAGGCGGGTGAGGGGATTCTGGTCTCTTGCCTTGGCCACCTCCTGCTCATTCACCAGATCAAGCAGACCCGCCGGTTCCAGGATGCCAAGATAGGCTCCGTTCCGGGTTATGGCCACTCCGTTCGATATGCTCATACTGGCAGTAATCTTCAGTATGGAATCCAGATTTGTCGTTACCTCTGTCGAAGGGATCCTGGTCAGAAAGGATTCCAGACCCTTAGTATGGTTATGATTCCGGAAGAGGGCGATCCCGAAGGGAGAATAGACGTAATTCCTGAGGTCCTTCTCCTGAATACAGCCGACAGGGCTGTTGTTCCTGTCTACAACGGGAAGCAGCCTGAGATCTTCTCTCTGAAACCGTTTCAGGATTAATTCGCTGTCAGCGTCCAGTGTAATTGGCCGCGTTTTAGTCAGTCTGCTTTCCAGGATACAGCTCTGTTCATCCCTTTTCCGGCGGCGGAAGTCCTTACCTGACCTGTCAAGGATGTACTGCTGTTTCAGTTTGCAGATGTCCTGTTCGGGACGGGCTATATGGTATCCCTGAAGCATATCGCAGCCTATCATCCGGCAGAAATTCATCTCTTCCTCGTTTTCAATCCCCTCGGCGACGACTTTGATGCCCATGATATGAGCCATGTTGACAGTATTTTCCGCCAGAAGTTTTTTTTTGGAGTCATTGTGAATCCCTTCAATGAAAAACCGGTCAATTTTCAGAACATCCGGGTTGGAGTGATACAGGAGCTGCAGACCGGAATACCCTGATCCGTAATCATCAATGGCAATCCTGAAATTCTGCCTTTTATACTCTTCCAGAATCCGGTTGGCTCCGGTGTAAGAGTTGAACTCATGGCGTTCGGATATTTCAAAAAAAAGGTTGGACTTTTGAATCCCCATTTTCTGGAGCAGTTCATTTGTGTTTCCCGGCAGGTAATCCGGCATTTCCAGAACACGGTTGTCCAGATTGTAAAACAGGGTTCTGTTCTGCATCCCCCGTATGGATTTGAACTTTTCAATGGCTTTACGCCTCAGTTCCAGGTCCAGAGCGTAAATAACCTGATCTGAAAAGGCATCGTCAAACAGGGCGAATATGCTGTCATAACCGCACAGATCCCAATTCCGCAGGAGAGCCTCATAGCCGAATACTTCACCTGTCGTACTGTTTACAATGGGTTGAAAAGCATAGTCCAGTACCTCGGATTTCCTGTTCCATTTCTCTGTCATGGTCTGTATTTCCATTTTGAATATATCGTTTAGCACAAGCATGATTCACTGCTCCGTCTTTTTAAATAAATACAGGATTTATAATGGGACGGATTTGTTAAAAAATAATGAACTATCATGAGAAAACCATTAATCTTCCGATGTATTTGATTTTTTTCCCTTTGGCTGTATAGTAAACATTAGTTGTCGGCAAGTTCGGATTTGCCTGATTCAAAGGAGTTTTTCATGAAAAAAATAATACGAGTTATCCCTTTAATAATCATTTTATTTCTGGCAGGGTGTTTTTCCCTGCCGGAGGGCGGTTTTTCAGTTTCGGAGCTGGCCGGAAATAAAATATCATCAGCCATGGGGCTGGACGATATGGCTCTGGAAATGCAGGCGCTGGAGTTTTTTGCCCTGTATGCTGCATACGGATTTTATGGCGGCTATGGGTATGAAACCGGATTTTACGAGGGACAGGGAACCCGCTGGCACACAAATTCGGCAGATAAAGACGGGGGGCAGAGCAGCTCCGATTACGAACGGATATTCCTGAAGGATATGGGTGACGGCAGCGGATGGTGGCGCCTTGCTGTGGAGAATGAACAGGAAAGAGCCGAATACGAGTACCTCTTGGGGCCTGAATCAGAATTCCTTGCTGTCCGTTTCAGAGATCCTGAAACCGGAGAGATTGTGGAGTATATTCCCGAACAGACAGAGGAGCCCGAATCGGATGAAGCCGCTGCGGCGGGACTGGAAGACGGATCTGATGAAGATATGACCTATGACGATGACATGGAGGAGTATGAAAACCTGGAATACTCACAGTACAGTATGGGAAGTGAAAAAATAACCGTTGGAGCAGGAACTTTTACAGCAGAGCATATGGTTTCGGAGTACAAGGATGATTCCAGTGCGGAAGATCCCGTAGATATCCGCTCTGACTGGTGGATTGTGGAAACCGTGCCCGGGGGGACTGTTAAATATAAGTGGGTCAATAATGCCGAAGGCGGAACCATGGACAGCGAATTGACTAAGCTCCTGACTGGACAAACCACCATCTTTGAATCCTATTGATGAAGCATCCTTTTAAAAAATCCCCTTCCTGGTGCCTTGTTCTGAGCGGAGGAGGGGCCAAAGGGGTCTACCATATCGGCGCCTGGAGAGCCCTGAAAGAACTGGGTATTGAAGTAAATGCCTTTATCGGGAATTCCATAGGCGCCATAATGGCCGGGTTTCTTGCCCAGGGTAAAGACAGGGAACTTGAAGACATCGGCAACCGGATAGGGATCGACTATATCATGAAGGTTCCCGATGAACTGATAGAGAACGGAGAACTGAAAATCGGCCGGGGACAGCTCCCGGCTTTCCGGGCATTCTACCACAGCTTCATACAGAAAAAGGGGATTGATGTCAGTCCCATGAGACGTCTGCTTTACGATAACCTGAATGAAGAGGAAATCCGGAAATCCGGAAATGATCTGGGGGTTGTCACCTTTAACGTCACTGATATAAGGGCCGTTAAAACCTATCTGGATGAGATGGAGGAAGGTACGGTTCTGGAATACCTGATGGCCAGCGCCGCCTTCCCGGGGCTGGAGCAGACCGTTATCAGGGGGAAGAAGTTTATTGACGGTGGTGTGTACGACAATCTTCCCTATGACATGGCCACAAGAAGGGGGTACCGGAATATCATTATTCTGGATATTTCCGGTATGGGAATAAACCGCCGCCCTGAAATACAGGGTACCAATACAATCTATATAAAAAATTCCATCAATATGGGAGGTGTCTTCGATTTCAACCGGGAGTTTCTGGACAGTTTTAAAGAACTGGGCTACCTGGACACTCTCAAAACTTTCAACCGGCTGAAGGGGTACCGCTATTTTATCGAACCGGATAGACGTTTTGAAAAACTGCTTTACAGGAAAATCCGGAATGAAGCCGTGCAGGTATACCTTGAGGGGCTGCTGCCTCCCGCAAAAAAGGGAGCCCCGGAAGTGGATATCGAACTGCATATCAGAAAGGTATTGCCCGAGGAGATGCAGAAAAACAGGGAACTCCTCTACAGCCTGGCAGACTGTACGGCTTCCGTCTTCTCTCTTGAACGGATCCGAAAGTATACAATTCAGGAGATAATGGATCTGGCGGAGGAGAGGCTTTGGCTTGTGGAGAAAAAAATCCGGGAGTTGAAAACTTCGATTACCGGGGATGAAGTATCACAGTTGATGAAGACCCTGTCGGTCTTCTTTAAAGAGGCGGGAAATCCGGAAGAGGAACTGGAGTCTCCCTATTACTACTACCGGCTTGTTCAGGATGTTCTGGAGCAGAGTGATAGCTCCCTTCTGATGAAAGCCCTCTTCAGCCATTATGAGGTTTTGCGGGGGGGACTTCTGTTTCTGGATATTATGGAGAGCGGCTGAGCTTCAGATGTCGCCTTTGGGAGGGTCAAAAAAGATAATGGCCCTTTTGCTGTCCGTATCTCTCAGGGGACGGAGACGGACGATATAATCTGTTCTGCCGATGGTAAAGGGCAGACGGAATTCCGACCAGTAATTTCCGGTCTTATCCATAAGGATTGTAACAAGGTCTCTTTGCAGCTCTATACTCTGCCCCTCTGCGGCTATTTTAAACTTGTAGATATCATTGCTGATAAGACAACGAAACTCCTTGTCTACCACCAGTGCCGCCTGGGGAAGAACATTAAGGATGGCAGTAGAGAGAACAAGATCCTCCTCTCTGTCTTTTTTTATCTCCTGAAAGGCCGCCAGTATGGACTTCATGGACTTCCGGTTGGCTTCACCTGTTTTAAACTTCTCAACGCATTCTTCTATTATTTCAAGCAGGTCCTGTCTCTTCCAGGATGTCTTCAGGGCGGCGCAGATATCTTTTTTTCTTATGGCATTCTGTATTCTTTCTGAATCCGCCTGTCTGCTGATCAGACAGCGGACAGTGTCGGGGTAGCGATGCTTTACGGATTTCAGAAATTCCAGTCCGCTTTTATCCGGCAGATCTTCGTGACAAACCAGGATACTGGCGGGGTGTTTCTGCATGGCGTGTACTGCCTCTTTGCAGTTTATGGCAATATGTACTCTGTAACTCTCATTTTTCAGATAGCTTTTTATCGATTTCAGCTCTTCATCATTTTGATTAATCGCCAGTACTACCGGTTTCCCCACTTCATGTAACCTCGTATTTTATGGATTTTCTGTGTTCCGCATAATTAATTATGATAAATAAAATCCGAAAAATCAAAAAAGAACATAAAATTACGGATAAATAAGGGAAAATCAATTTCCGGTATTCCGCAGGTCTTATTTTGATGGTTCAGCCATTTTCCCTGGATTTGAAAAGGTAGACCTGGCTGGTTTTATCTGTGGGCAGATCTGTCAATATTTCTTCAAATACTTTTTCAGCTTCCTTAAAATTCTCATTGTTGTATAGAGTAAGCGCTTTATAAAAAGTTTCTTTCAGTCTTTTTTTGGCTGTCAGGGTTTCCGGGCTGTCCGTATTGAAAATTTCAAATATCGGGACGGGTGCACTTTTTCCCTTCAGGTAGATCTGACCTATGTAACGCTCCTCAATGGACTCTCTGTTCTGCAGAATATCCCATGAGGCTTCGCTGATGGCAATGCTCATACCGTACTCTTTGGTCAGGGATTCGATACGGGCGCAAAGGTTTACCGAATCGGAAATCACCGTGCTGTCCATGCGTTCATTCTCGCCTATGGTCCCCAGCATCAGTGAACCGGTATGAATCCCTATCCCTATTCTGATCGGTTCATATCCGAAATTTCCCCTGTGGCTGTTGTATACTTTAATTTCCTCCTGGATCTGTATGGCCGCTTCCACAGCCGAATCGGCGGAATCCGGAAAAAGGGCCATTATGCCGTCGCCTACGTATTTATCTATAAAACCGCCGAACTGCCGGATCACGGGACCGATCCGTTTCAGATAGGAGTTTAAAAAGAGGAAGTTCTCCTTGGGTGTCAGATGCTCCGACAGTGTGGTAAAGTCCCGGATATCACAGAACATAATGGTCATATCGGTCTGGGTATGGTCCCCCAGCTGTACTTCTGTAATTGTGTCCTTTCCCATATATTCCAGAAATTCCTCCGGAACGAAACGTCTGAAAGAACTGTTTGTTTCGGCCAGTTTACAGGTCAGCTTTTCGGCATTGGAAAAGGCCCGTCCAATATTCCAGCTGAGCAGGGCGGCCTGGGATATTATAAAAAGGGCCAGACCTACGGGAACAATATGGGCTGTCTGAATCAGCCCCTGGGCGTAGAAAATGTCATTAGCGGCAGTAAACAGAAGAACAAGGAATCCGGACAGTGTGACTATCGCCGAAGCATTCCTTTTCAAGGCGTAGAAGATAATGACGGCAAATATAATTCCACTGATGACAAGAGCCAGAGTCTGATAGAAAACAAGGAACTGAATATAGAAATGGTGTTCCGTCAGGAGAACCAGGCATATAAATAGAGCACTTATATAATAAACCGGCAGAAAAACAAACCGGCTCCACTTAAAGGGATACTCAATTGTAATAAAGCGGAGAAAAAGGGGGACGGACAGATAGAAAGTCAGATGTCCCAGGATATTCTCCAGATCTACCGGCATGATGGGGTAGAACAGCAGAAGGAGATGCTCCCCGTATAGTATGGTCCTGAAGCCGAGTACAATCGAAAAAAGACCGAAGTACAGGGAGGCTCTGTCATCTTTCCTGGTCAGATAGAAACTCAGGTAGAGCATACCGGTAATGAAAAGAACACCGAACAGAAATGCCTCGAAAATAACTTTACGGTTTTTATTCCTTATGAGTGTCTGTAAAGAACCGATTTCAAAGGCATCTGTGATGCCTCCGTGAATATCATTGTAATTGGAAACCTGATAGAGGATATTCAGTTCCCGACCTGCCGGGAGCTGTCGGACCGACAGGTCGTCCCTGTTCCGGTTAAGGGTATCATCCGGACCGGGACTGCCGTTCTCCAGGAGCATAATGCCGTTCACATACATTCTGTACTGATTGAGGGAAAAACGGGTCCTGATCCCCAGGGGAAAGGACACGTCCGGCAGGAGAACTGTCATATGATAGGTAGCATACCCGTCCGGAGGGTAATCGCCGGATATATTCCAGGCTCCGGGTACTCTGATAAGCTGTGTTTTTTCCGGGAGTGAAATCCCCGGGGGAAGAATTTTTTTCCAGTAGAAGTCCCATTCCCCTTCCAGACTCACGATCCGGTTCTGTAAATCACACGCCCTGAAATCCAGGACTGCCGTTTGGGAGAACACCGGTATTAAAAGAACATGTATATAGATCAGCAGCAATAGTATCTTTTTAATCATACAACTGAATAATAAACTATTTTTCCGTTTTCTCTATCAATTAATTCTGTCAGACTGTTTTTTTCTATCATTTTTTCAAGTTGATCATCCGGTATTCCGTCTCTGTACTCCCGACTGTCTCATTTCGGGATTTAAGGAATAGAAAGGCCGGAGTTATCCGGTTGTACCTGACTGCTCAGCCGTTCAATCAGGCGGGTTTCGACGGTATAATTACGGAGGGGCGTATTTTCATTTTCAAGGGTCCCGATCAGCAGGTCAGCCGCTTTACGTCCCAGTTCTTCCGATTGAATATCCATTGTTGTCAGAGCAGGAGAGAGAAAACTTCCTTTTGCAGTATTGTTAAAACCCGAAACCGGCAGGAATAAGCCTTTCTGCTTCAGCAGGGAAAGGGCTCCGATTATCAGATAATCATCCGCTCCTGCTACAGCCTCCGGTTTTCCTGCAGATAAGAGTACCTCCATCCCTCTGAATCCGTCAGCTTCCTGAAAATCATCCGCCAGATGAATCAGAGTCTCATCAGGTGTTATTCCCCGCTCTTTCAGGGCTTTCTTATAGCCTTCCAAACGGTTGCGGGTTACCCGGTAAGTCAGGGGACCGCCCATAAAGGCGATACGGCGCAACCCTTTATTCAGAAAATGATTTACCATATCGTACATAGCTTTCTGATTGTCATTATCCACCCACAGGGCATGGGTGTACTTTGTATCGGGTCTGCCGATCACCACATAGGGAAAGCGTTTTTTTTCCAGATAAACCATACTTTTGTCATCATCCCGCGCAGTGGTGAGTATTACGCCGTCCACAATATTCTGGCTGACAAACTGTTCCAGGCTTTCAACTTCCTCCTCTTCACTGCAGACAAAGGAGTACAGTATGTTATATCCGCAATGACGGGCCTGGATACTGAGCCCCCGCATGGCCTGCATAATAAAGGGTTTGATAAAAAGGTTCTTCTCCGAATCGGGGATTATCAGTCCCAGGGTCTGGGTCTTTCCCTTTGCCAGGCTCCGGGCTGCCGCGTTGGGGTGGTAACCCAGTTCATCCATAGCGAGACGGACCCTGTCCCGTGTATCCCGGCTGATTTTGGGATTATTATGTATAACCCGGCTTACTGTGGAGGGAGCCACCCCCGCTTTTTCTGCAACATCCTTAATTGTAATCCCCACTATCAGTCCTTTGTGAAAGCGTTTGCATTGCTGAGTATACTCCAGAGCCGACTGAACTGTCTATCCGGTTTGCTCTGAGGTCGGCTTTTATATATACTCGGAATTATGAGCGAAAAAAGAATTGTTGTCCTTTTTCTGATTCTCATTTTTATTCTGCTCTCCGTAATGAGCAGTATGATTATGGTCAGTCAGGTTCAGAAAAAAATGGTCTCCTTCCTTCTGGAGAATGAAAAACTGATGAACAGACTGTATCAGCTGCACCGGGAGGGCGAGCTGAGCGAAGCGGATATCCCCGAGAATATAAAAGGGTTGGGGCTGTACAATTTTTACAGGGAGCCTCTCTTTCTGATCGGGAGCGCCGGAGAAGTCCTTGAACATAAAGGGGAGGATAAACCCTATTTTGATAAAGAGAGAGATACTATCATTCTTAACCGGGATCTTTTAAATCCCTTTATTCCCATGCTGGGGAATGATCAGCTGATTGAAAAAATACATGAAGAGATGACAGGCCGGGCCAGCTCCGCCTCAGCGGATGTGAAGAAAAAGATGGTCCGGTATATCTCTGTAGAGATTGCCGATACGCCGATAAAGTACTTTATACTCCGATACAGAATTATTATCGGCCTGATTATCCTGATGATTCTGGCTCTGATCCTCTACATCGGGCACCTCTCCTTCCGGAATCTCCGTTACAGGGAGAAGATTGAATCCCAGGAGCGTCTTGTCCTGCTTGGGACCGCTGCCCGGACCTTTACCCATGAAGTGAAGAACCCCCTGAGCAGTATCCGTCTTCAAACCGCCATCATTGCCCG
Organism: Oceanispirochaeta sp.; assembly: GCA_963663385.2. Lineage (GTDB taxonomy): Bacteria > Spirochaetota > Spirochaetia > DSM-2461 > DSM-2461 > Oceanispirochaeta. Next base: position 848,830 of record CAXXXD010000002.1, read on the forward strand.
GTCCGGATGCTCCCTTCACAGTTCTTCCCTGGAAATCATCAATGAGGAGGTGAACCGGCTGGCCTCCATGACCGAACGGATAGGCGATTTTCTGCGCCATCCCGTGGGGAACCCCTGCAAAACCGATCTGCGGGGGGAAATAGAGCGTATCCTGCAGAGAAGAGGAGAGCTTTCCATCCTGTCCGATAGAACAGAGCGTAACTCCTTTTATGTATGGATAGATCCCGAAAGGCTTGGCTCTGTTATAGACAACCTCCTGAATAATGCCGGTGAGAGCGGTTCCGATCCGGACAAAATTCGTCTCACCCTCGAGCAGAGGGGACAGGATGCCCTGATAAGCGTTAAGGATGAGGGAACGGGGATTCCCCCTGAAAACCTCGAACGTATTTTCGATCCCTTTTTTACAACCAAATCCAAAGGGTCCGGAGTGGGGCTCTCCATTATACACAGTTTTATCCAGGCCGTAGACGGCTCGGTCGGAATCGAATCGGTGCCGGGATCCGGCACGGAAGTGATTGTCTCCCTGCCATTAATGAAGGAAAGCAAATGCATATCCTGATAGTTGATGATGAGAAGAATATCCGGGAAAGCCTCAGGATGATCCTGGAACAGGAGGGGTATGAAATCAGCACCGCTGAGAACGGTCTTTCCGCTCAGCGGCTTCTGAAGGAAAATCGTTTTGATGCGGGAGTTTTCGATCTGAAAATGCCCGGAATGGACGGTCTGGAACTTCTTCAGTGGCTGCGGGAGAGTGAAACGGCCATGCCCGTGATTATGATATCCGCTTTTGGAGAGGTTAAAGATGCGGTTGCCGCTATGAAGAGCGGGGCTGAGGATTATATCACCAAACCCTTCGATCCGGATCTGCTTATAGAAAAGGTCCGGCTTCTGGAGCTGTCCCGGACCAGGGAGGCCGGGTTTGAAAGGGGCCGGACCGGAGGGGCGGATCCTTTTTTTCTGGGTAACGGAACCGCTGCGGAAAAGCTCTATAAGCGCATGGAGAGGATTTCCCGGACACGGTCCAATGTGCTGATTACCGGTGAGAGCGGTTCGGGGAAAGAAGTTACCGCCCGGCTGATCCACAACTGGTCCGATCAGAAGGATGCCCCCTTTACGGCCGTCAATATCGGGGGCCTTCCGGAAAGTCTTCTGGAAAGCGAGCTTTTCGGTTATGAGAAGGGAGCCTTTACCGGGGCGGACAGGCAGAAGCCCGGGCTTTTTGAAATGGCCGCCGGGGGAACCCTTTTCCTGGATGAAATAGGAGAGATGCCTCTGGCTCTGCAGGTAAAACTCCTCCGGGTTCTTCAGGATAGGAGTTTTCGCCGCCTGGGAGGTTTGAATGACCTTTCAATCGACTCCCGCATTATTACGGCGACTAACCGTAATCTGGAGCAGATGGTTGTGGAGGGGACCTTCCGGGAGGATCTTTACTACCGGCTGAACGTCGCCCGTCTGGCAATTCCGCCTCTCAGAGAGAGACGGGATGACCTGCCCCGGCTGACCGGTTTCCTCCTGGAAAAACTGAACCGCAAGATGGGGACGGAGGTAAAAGGTCTCAGCAGGGAAGCCTGGGAGAAACTGAAGGGGTATGCCTTTCCCGGGAATATCCGGGAACTGGAGAACCTGCTGGAGCGAAGTATGATTTTTGCCGAAAGCGAACTGCTGGGGGCGGAGGAGCTGGAACTGAGGCCGGATAGCGGTCCTGTATCAGCTCCGGTTCCGGCAGAAGGCGGGCGGACCCTTAAGGATCTGGAGCGGGAATCCATCCTGACTGCTCTCAGGCGCTGGGAAGGGAATCGCAGCCATGCTGCCAAAGAGCTGGGAATTTCCCGCCGGACAATTATAAATAAAATTAAAGAGTACGGTCTGGACGGATAACCCTTTCTGTGCAAATCCTGTTTCCTGTGAAAATACTGCGCACCAGACTTTTCAACATTCCCTTTCCAACAGGGACATTCCTTTTATCAGATTGAATTGGCATAATTCATGCTGAGGATTCAGCATCCAATTCTGCAAATAAAGAGGAAGCTGAATATGAATAAAAACTATCTGATACCATTACTGTTTTTTCTGCTGGCCGGAACCGTACTTCTGTCGGCGGAAGACGTTCTGGTCCTGACAGAACAGGATGCGGTCGATATGGCTGTGGGACGTAACCTGAGTCTTCAGTCTGCCCGTCTGGATGTGGAGAGCAGCGAAGAGGCTGTAAAGAACAGCTGGAATGTTGTTCTGCCGACTTTTTCCGCCAGCGCGGGTGTGTCCCGTTCCGGGGCGGTCTTTACGGATCCCCTTCCAACCGCCAGCGATACATGGGGTGTCAATACCTCTCTCTCGGCGGAACTCGGTCTGAATGCAACCGCCCTGTTTTCCATAGAGGGGGCCAAACTGTCGGATCAGACCCGGCACCTTTCCTATGAGATGGAGCAGACCATGCTCATTATCAATGTTAAAAAGCAGTTTAACTATCTCGTGGCCAACAAGGAGAACCTGGCTCTGCAGGAGAAAAACCTGGAACTGGCTGAAAAACGCTATGAACAGACTCTGGTCAACTATGAAAACGGACTGGCATCGGAGTTAAGCGTTCTGGAAGCCCGCAACTCCTACGAGAGCATGCGACCGGCCTATACCAATACAAAAACAGCCTACGAAACTCAGTTAATGGCGTTCAGGAAAATGCTGAGCATTGATCTGGAACAGGAAGTCGATGTTGAAGGTTTCATGGAGTTTTCTCCTCTGGATCTGGATGCGAAAAAGCTGATTGATACTTTTATGATGAACCGTTTTGATATACAGCTTGCCATCAAGACGATGGATGTTGATGAAAACATCCTGTCCATGACTAAAACGGGCAGCCTGACCCCCTCTCTCATTTTAAGCGGCAGCTGGAGCAGCAATGCCGCGGACGCCGGCGATCCGGACTGGATCGACTCCGCATCGGTTTCCGCTATGGTCAGCCTGCCCCTGAACGGTTTTATTCCCGGTTCTTCCGAGAACCTGGATATCCGGGATGCCGAACGTTCCATCGAAAAGGCCCGGCTCTCCCTGGAAGATACAATTGAAGGAGCCGAACAGGATATCCGTTCCCTTCTGATGGAACTGGACGGTTACAGGGAGAATATGGAGATAACCGGTTTAAGCGTGGAACTGGCCCGGAAAACCTATGAAATGACCGAAGAGGCCTATCGCCTGGGAACCAGGGAAATACTGGATGTGGAAGATGCGCAGAATAAACTGCTCTCCGCCAATCAGGATCTCCTGTCCAGCCGCTACAGCTACCTGTCGGGGCTGCTGGATCTGGAATACGCCCTTAACGCTTCTTTGGATGAAATACGGGCTGTAAAATTATAAATCAATAATCGGAGGAAAAAATGGAAGAAAAAAAGAATAAAAAAGTTAAACCTACAGGAATCATTCTGATTATCCTTATTGTCCTTGTCGGAGCTCTTATCGCCTTTGCGGCTTTGAATAAAAATGCTCCTATCAGTTCCGGTCCCGGAGGACGGCCCGGCAGACCGGGAGGGATGCAGGAGCCGGGTGAGATGGTCTATACCGTTCTGACCAGGAAAATCGTGCCTGTTGATCTGGCAAACTATCTGAAATTCAACGGAGATGTGATTACGGAAACAAGTGTCAGTATCTATCCCGATACATCCGGCGAAGTGACGGATCTTTATGTTTCTCTGGGAAGCTATGTTCAAAAAGGGCAGGTTATTGCAAAAATTGATCCTTCCCTTCCCGGGCAGGTTTTCGTGGCCAGCCCTGTAAAATCCACCATTACCGGTACGGTTACGGCTCTTCCCTACGATGTGGGAGATACGGTTTCTTCCGCCCAGGTCCCTATCGCAACGGTGGGAGATCTGTCTGATTTGCAGATTGTCAGCTATATCTCCGAGAAGAATATGGCCGATATCGCCCCGGGACAGAAAGCTTCCATTACTTTCGAACCTTTTGACGGGGTAACATTTTCCGGAACCGTTTCCGAGATCAGCCCTGTCCTGGACAGCAGTTCCCGGACCCTTGAGATTAAAATTTCCCTTGATAAAAGGGATTCCCGGATCAAATCGGGGATGTTCGGGTCGGTGAAACTTATTATTCAGGAAATCAGGGGCACTCTCGCTGTTCCCAATGAAGGCATTATTTCCTCTGCAGAGGGGGATTATGTCTTTCTGGCAGGCAGCAGCGGTCAAGCGGAAAAGGTTTTTGTAGAAACCGGTTTATCCATTGACGGCACTACGGAAATCACAAGCGGCCTTTCCGTGGGTGATCAGGTAATCGTCAGAGGGCAGACCATGCTGAAAGACGGTTCATCCGTCAAAATCGCCGATTAGGGAGCCCGCAATATGAATATTACTGAAACGGTAGTACACCGTCCTGTAACGGTTGTCATACTATTTGCCCTTTTTATCGGTCTGGCCGCCTTTCTGGTTCCCTCCATTCCGGTCGAACTCTTTCCGGATATGGAGATGCCCGTTGTAATGGTCATGACCACATACAGCGGCGCCGGTCCGGAAGATGTGGAGCAGAATGTTACGAAAGTCCTGGAGCAGCAGCTTTCCAATGTGAGTGACCTGGAGACCATCACCTCCACCTCTTCGGAGGGATACAGCTCGATCCGTCTGAAATTTGATTATTCCAAAGACCTGGATGATGCCACCAATGATATCCGGGATAAACTGGAGCTGGCGGAAGCCATGCTGCCCGATGATGCGGGAACCCCCGTTATATTCAAGATGAACAGCGATGATATGCCCATTATGAACCTGGCCGTTATGGGCGATCTGCCTCAGAACCAGCTGCGGTCCATCGCAGAGGATACGGTGGAGCCTCTTCTGGAGCGGATCAATGGTGTGGCTTCCACTACGGTTCAGGGAGGTCAGGAGGAGATTATCCGGGTGGATGTCTCCCAGAACAGGCTGGAAGCCTACAATCTTACCCTGACCCGGATAGCATCCTCTCTCAGTACCCAGAACTACCAGGTGGGATCGGGCGATCTGCAGGAAGGCGTGACAGAGTACCTGATCCGGACCGATGCGGAATTCTCCTCTCTGGATGAAATAGCCAATGTCGTTATTTCCTATGCCGGAGGCGGGGCGGATTCCGTTTCAAAAGCAGTCTATCTCAAGGATGTGGCCGATGTCAGCCGTACCAACGAGGAGGAAGAGGACCGGGTGTATATAAACAGCAAATACGGTGTCACCATCTCCATTCAGAAAGAATCGGATGCCAACAGTATTGCCGTTTCAGACGGTGTTAACCGGGAGCTGCTGGAAATAAACCGGGAACTGCCCGACGGAGTGGAAGTAGCCATTCTGTCCGACGATTCCACGGAAGTGGAATCCATTATGGGGCAGACCTACAAATCCCTCTTTCAGGGAATCTTTCTGGCCATGTTTGTGCTCTTCTTCTTTCTGCGGACCTGGGCCAGCACCATTATTATCGCCCTCTCCATTCCTCTTTCCATCCTGATTACGGTTCTGTTTATGTACTTTATGGGGCTGTCCATCAATCTGATGACCCTGACGGGACTGATACTCGGACTGGGGATGGTTGTGGACTGTTCCATTGTTATTCAGGAAAATATCTTCAAGTTCCGCTCCCGGGGCACAAAGCTGCACGCCTCGGCAATTCTGGGGAGTCGTGAGATGATTATGTCCATCACGGCATCAACCCTGACAACGATCTGTGTATTCATTCCCATTATCCTGTTTGCAGATAACCTTGAGATGATTGGGCAGATTTTCAGGTCCCTCTCCTGGACTATCATTATTGCCCTGAGCGTATCCCTTCTGGTGGCCGTTACCTTTGTCCCCACCATGTCGGCCAACTACCTCAAGGTATATACCAGAACACAGAAACCCATCCGGAACAGGGGACTGAGAAAAATTGATCAGTTTTTTGAGAACGGTTTTATCAGACTGGATCAGGGGTATAAAAGCCTTCTGTCCAGACTGCTGGAACATAAGGGAAAGGTTCTTCTGCTGGTATTCCTGATTTTTGTATTCTCCATGATGCAGTTTACCAGAATGGGGATTATCCTGGCCCCCGGAATGAGCGAAGATTCTCTGTCTGTCTCCCTGGAACTCCCGCAGGGCACCCCTCTGGATGAGACGGAACAGACTGCCATGCAGCTGGTTGAGGTTTTTGAAGAGATAGGCGGGTATGACAATATGATTGTTACAATCGGGGAGTCGGGGATGTTCGGCGGTACGGTCAATTCCAACGAAGCCTCTGTGCAGATAACCCTGCCGGATTACCAGAATCAGATAATCAGCTCTGCCGAGATAAAAACCCGCCTCCGGGAACATTTTAATGACTTTCCGGCGGCGACTCTGGAGTTTTCATCCAGAGGACCGGGGATGGGGAACGATAATCCCGTGGATATCCTGATCAAGTCGGATGACCTGGATGCGGCCATCGCTTTTGCGGAGGAACTGAAGCAGAAAATCCGGGAAACCCTTCCCGGTGTAACAGAACCTTCCACGGATATGGATGAGGGGCTTCCCCAGATTGAGGTCGTGATAGACCGGGACCGGGCCTATGACATGGGGCTGAGCATGTACACCGTAGCCAGTGAAGTGAGCGCTGCCATGAATGGTAAGACAGCTACAACCTTCCGCGTGGGAGGCGACGAACTGGATGTGAATGTTATCCTCAGGGAAGAGGATAAAAGCAGTGTCCCCGATTTGAGCAAAATCTTTGTAGTTAACAGCAGTGGTATAAGGGTGGCCGTTTCCAATGTGGCATCCATTGAAAAGTCCTCCAGCCCTGTTGCTATTAACCGGGAGGACGAGTCCCGGACCGTCCATGTGCTGGGAGGGCTGACAGACGGTTATGCTTCCACCGAGGCCCAGGCGGATATTCAGGAGATGATCAGCAGCGGGATGGTTGTTCCCGACGGGGTCAGCTACAGTATGGGCGGGGACTTTGAGGATATCGCCAAACTGGGCGGTCAGCTGATCATCATTGCCATTATCGCCATCCTGCTGGTATTCGGTATTATGGCGGCCCAGTTCGAATCGCTGAAAGATCCTTTTATCATCTTTTTTACCATTCCCCTGATGATGATCGGTGTGGTCTGGTTTTATATCCTTTCCGGTCAGACCTTCAGCATTATGTCCGCTGTGGGACTGGTCGTACTGGTGGGGCTGGTTGTAAACAGCGGGATTGTTCTGGTGGATTACACCAACCTGCTCCTCAAGAGGGGGTATAAACTGAAGGACGCCTGTGTGGAGGCGGCGGGGAACCGTCTGCAGCCTATTCTGATGACGACAGCCACAACCATTCTGGGGATGTTCCCCCTGGCTTTCTTCGGCGGGGCCGGTACGGAACAGGTTCAGCCTATTGCCCAGACTATTATCGGCGGGCTGCTGGTGAGTTCCCTGATGACCCTTTTTGTCACTCCCACACTGTTTGCTGTAATGAACCGGAGGAAATACGCATGATACGACTGGAAATAATAGCCAATAAAACGGTTGAGTCCGATATATACGAAGCTCTGCTTCAGGTCGGAAAGGACGTTCACTACTCCCGGCTGGACGGTGTTCACGGACGCGGTCATTCGGACCCCAAAAAAGGGGATGCCGTGTGGCCGGAGGAAAACTTTATCTACATTATCTATACTGATGATGATACGGCCCGGAAGCTGATCGGATTTGTATCAGAGCTGAAAGAGAGGTTTACCAGGGAAGGGATCAGGGTGTTTGCCATTCCCTTCGAGGATCCTGTGGATATCTGATTTATACATTATTCGGGCGGTCTCCTGTGTTACCGGGGCTGCCCTTTTTTTATTTGTTCGATTTCCCGATGAGGTGCTATCATACTTATTAGTACGGAGGGCTGCCGGGTATGGCTGTTACCGCTTAGACTGCTCTGTGTGTCATCAGAACGGGGAGTGCGGCCTTCAGGATCTGACCTGCCGCTATCAGATAGGGGTCAAACTGAATCCCCATCTGTATCTCCGGCAGATCTGGATGATCTGGTGAGGGGGATCCTCCTTACAGAAGGGTATATGGTCCGGGCAGAAAAGGGAATGTATAATATCAGGAAGCAGGGCAAATATGGAAAACTCCCGTCAGAAAGCGATCGAAATGATCCGTTCATCCAATAAGATGGTTATCTTTACCGGCGCCGGAGTGAGCACCCATTGCGGCATTCCCGATTTCCGCGGTCCCGGCGGCCTCTACGAAACGGCTGTTGAGAAGTACGGGGTTCCCTATGCGGAAGCCGTTTTTGACCTTGCCTACTTCCGGAAAGATCCCCGTCCCTTTTTTGTCTTAAGCCGGGAACTGTTCCTGACCGAAGCAGAGCCGGGGCTCAGTCATAAACTGACGGCTGCTCTGGAGGAGCAGGGGAAGGTCTCTCTTGTGATGACCCAGAATATCGATATTCTCCATCAGAAGGCGGGAACAAAAAAGATCCTGCCCTGTCATGGTTCCTATGAAACCGCCAGCTGCCAGGGATGCGGCAAAAAATACAGTCTGGCGGATATTGAAGCCGATATTCTGGCCGACCGGATTCCTCTCTGTCACTGCAGCGCTGTGATCAAACCGGATGTGGTTTTTTTCGGTGAAAACCTTCCGGATGAGTTTTACTCTCTTATGGAGAATCCCCCCCCGGCGGATCTTATCCTGATTCTGGGAACCTCCCTGACGGTTCAGCCGGCTTCCCTGTTTGCCTTGAATCTGGTCTCCCGGGTTCCCTCCATCCTGGTAAACCTGGAGCAGACCGATTACGATGATGAAATGACCGTGGCCCTGCGGGAGGATGTGGAGCATTTCGCCGAAGCTGTGGCGGCAGCTATTTTATAGAAGGTTTATTCAGGATCCGACTGATCAGCTTCTCCCGCTCCCCCCTGCCGGGGCGGCGGATATGTATAACCTCCGCTTCCGCCCATCTGTTCAGGGCTGTATCGAGCAGTTCCGGACGGACTACCACAACAGAAACCCTGTCCCTCCGGTCATCCAGCCTCTTCATCCCTTCTGTCCAGCCTCCGTCTCTCTCAAACTCAAGAATTCCCGCTTCGTCCAGGATAAAAAGATCCGAGGGCGGGGGAGAACAGATCCTCCGGTTGCCCCATTCCACGGCTTCGGCGTGAAATGACCAGAGTCCCGTGTGAAGATCTCCCTGATTTCCCCGGTTTACTTCCGCCAGAAGGCAGGTTTCGTTTGTAGAGAGATCCAGAGCGGTCAGTCTATCCTGCCTGACGGTCAGGGTTATAAGGCCGGAAATCCGCCGGCCTCTGTTCATCGCCCCCTTAAGGAGAGCCTGACAGAAGGTTGACTTCCCCGCCTCCCTTTCTCCTGTGATAAGATAAAAGCTCATTCCTCTTCTCCGGTAGAGTCTCCCCAGACTAGCACCCTCTGACCCTCCACTTCGGCGATTCGGACCGGGATATTGTAAAGGTCTGTCAGATTTTCGGCGCTTAGTACCCTATCGGATGAGCCGTGATGGATAACCGATCCGTTTTTCAGGAGGATGGCATGGTCTGCCAGCCGGATAACCAGCTCCGGATCGTGGGATGTAAAAAAGATACTGATTCCCTTTTTTTTCAGTTTATTCAGTATGTTCAGGATTTTTTCCCTGTTATGGAGATCCAGGTGAGACGCCGGTTCATCCAGCAGGAGAAGCTTCGGCTGTTGCGTCAGGGCCCGGGCCAGCAGAACCAGCTGCCTTTCGCCTCCGCTTAAACGGGTGACCTTCCGTTTTACAAGGTGATAGATTCCCGCTTCCTTAAGGGCTTCCAGGGCAATTGTTTCATCCTCGGGGCCCGGGCTTTTCAAAGGGGGCAGGTAGGGGGCCCGGCCCAGCAGAATATACTCCAGCACGGAATAGTCGAATTGAACTGCCTCATCCTGAGGGACCAGAGCCATAAACTGTCCCCTTTTTCTGGGGTTCCATCGACCAATGGAACTGCCCTCCAGAAGAATCTCGCCGCTTTTAAATGTCCTCCAGCCCAAAGCCAGGTCCATTATGGTTGTTTTTCCCGCCCCGTTAGGTCCCAGAAGAGCTGTTGCGGTTCCTTCCGGAACCTGCATGTCGAGAGAGGGAAAAAGAGGCGGGTTCTTTGGATGCCAATGGAACTGGACACGACGGAATTCCAGTATGGGTTTCATGATAACAACCTCATATATGCCTTCTAAGGGGAGAGAATATCATCAGCAGGCTGAATATCAGAGCTCCAGCGAGGGAAGTCAGTATCCCCAGGGGAATCTCTCCCGTACTGATGGTCCGGGCGATATCGTCACAGAGGAGAGCAAAGATTCCCCCTGTTAAAAGAGATGCCGGAACGGATTTCGCCGTATCGCTTCCGCTCATGCGCCGGGCGATGTGGGGTATGATCAAACCGACCCACCCGATAATCCCGCAATAGGCAACCACTGCGGCCGTTGCAAGGACCGCTATAAGGAGAAAAAAATTCTTCTCCAGAACGGGAGAAATCCCCAGGGTATGGGCCGTTCTGTCCCCCATGGAGAGCAGATTCAGCCTCCATCTTAATATGGCAATCAGAAAGAGGACGGGAATGGTCAGAGGGATAAGGTATTTAAGGTCTCCCCATCCTACGCCGGAGAGGCCGCCCATCATCCAGAAGGTTATCTCCTGAAGCTGACTCCGCGGATCCGCCATGTATTTCAAAATCCCCAATCCCGATGAGAACAGGGCGGATATTATGATCCCCGACAGGATCAGCCGGACTATCCATCCGCCAAAGCGTATGGCCTTTGCCAGGAACCAGGTCAGCACAAGGGCAATAAGAGAAAATACTCCTGCTGAAAAAGGGACAGCCAGGGGATTCTCTATATTGAGTACAATCACCAGTGCGGCTCCGAAGGCTGCTCCCTGGGAAACACCCAGAAACCCCGGCTCCACCAGAGGGTTCCCCAGTATGGTCTGGAAAACCAGACCTGCCAGCGCCAGGGTACTCCCCAGAATAAGAGCGGTGATGATACGGGGAAGACGCAGATTCAGGATGATATTCAGGGCAAAGGGATCTGTCCGGATCTCCTTCAAACTCAGAAATCCGGGCTTGGGGTAACGCCCCAGCAGCAGGGACGCTGCGATCAGAATTACCAGTAAAAGGAGTAATAGCAGAGGCCTTATCCTGACAGATCTCAACCTGGACACCAGTTTATTCGATCCCTTCCAGGACAGGCGCGATTTTATTATTGTAATCCGCTTCTGATATGCTGTAGAAATCGGAATAGAATTTCTGTGCTTTTCTGTTCATATCCAGATCGGGGAAACAGGAGGCATGAGATTTTACCGCCATCCATTGCAGCCCCAGCAGCCAGCGGGGATCCGGCTGGTCCCAGCTGTGGAAGTCCATGGGAAAAGGATGGATCTCCTTATCTTTATATGCTCTCAGTTCCTGCCAGTAGGAATTCTCTTCCATTATTTTCAGAACATCTTTCATCGGGGTCCTGTAGGAAATAAGAAAAATCTGATCAGGGTTCCAGGCGGCAATCTGTTCGAACCCGACTTTGGTCCACCGGGTTCCCAGGTCCGCATCTTTCCAGACGGGATCACCGCCGGCCATTTCCAGCATCCTGGTCTGGATAAACGTCAGAGGGGGAACATTGAAAGCTCCCGCACCGTCTTTTTCGGAGTAGTAGAGGATAAGGCTTTTTTTTCTGTCCTTCTTATCCAGAGTGGAAAGCGGTTTTTCCACTTCTGAAATATAACCGGCGAAGAGATTCTGCAGTTCCGCAGCCCGCTCCGGGTTTCCGAATACCTGACCGAGGATAGCCAGATCCGACTCCCATGCTTCGGGGGATTCCAGATCAAGGAATATTACGGGCAGACCGGTTTTTTCAAATTCCTTTCCATATTCGCTGAACTGAAAATCCTTCATAATGACAAGGTCCGGTTTGTTAGCCATTATCTCTTCCATATTAACCGTGCGGGGCAGTTTGGTTTTATTGTCATAACCCGCATCGGCAACAGGGAGAAAATACCCTCTCTTCTGGTTGCTGTCCGCCATGGCGACAATCCGTTCCTTAGCTTCGGGGAAGAGGAACAGGGCGTCGTTAACGATAAAGGCGGAAGATCCCGCCTGAACGATCCTCTTCGGAACATCCGGAAGAACAACTGTTCTTCCCAGGGAGTCCCGGATGGTTATGGAGGTATCCTGAGTTTCCATTTCGGGAGCAGCAGGTTCCCGGGAACCTCCCGCCCACAGAAAAGACTGTGATATAAAAAGCAGGGTTAATATAATTTTGAATGTCTTCATAAAAATCAGGATAGTTCAGTAATGGGAACTTGTAAATAGACGAAAAAAATGGACAGACAAGTGAAGAAAAACTGTGTCCATCCTCACTTGCTGTCCTATTCCGATGAGTTCAGATTTCTATTTCCGGGGAGGCATCAGGTCTGTAATGGTACCCTCTGCCATTTCCGCAGCCAGAGCAAATGTCTCGGCCAGGGTGGGGTGGGCGTGGATGGTCAGAGCGACATCTTCCAGATCACTGCCCATCTCGACAGCCAGATTGGCTTCTGCAATCAGTTCCCCTGCGTTGTTCCCTGTTATACCGGCGCCCAGAATCCGTTTCGTTTCCGGATCATAGAGTACTTTGGTGGTCCCTTCGTTCCGTCCGTTGCTTAAAGACCGGCCGCTGGCAGCCCAGGGAAATACGCCTTTTTCGAAGGAGATATTCCTTTCGGCCGCTTCTTTTTCTGTCAGTCCCGTCCAGGCTATTTCCGGATCCGTATAGGCGACGCTGGGGATACTGACCGGAGAAAAATCGGAAGCTTCCCCTCCGATAACTTCGGCGGCAACCTTTCCTTCAGCGACGGCTTTATGGGCAAGCATGGGCTGTCCAGTTGCGTCTCCGATGGCATATATATGAGAAAGAGCGGTCTGCCGTTTCTCATTGACGGGAATAAATCCCTTTTCATCCGGTTCCAGTCCCAGCGCATCCAGACCGATATCATCCGTATTGGGCCTGCGGCCTATGCTTATCAGGATACGGTCGTAGGTCTCGCTTTCAGGCGCTTTTTTCCCTTCCATGCTGACAATAAGGCCTTCCGGAGAAGGTTCCACTTTCGTTACCCTGGTACCTGTATAAACAGCTCTGGTAACTTTTTTCAGCATCCTTGCCAGGGGCTTTACCAGATCGGCATCCGCCTGGGGGATAATCTGGTCCATCAGTTCCACAACAGTTACTTCCGAACCGAAGGAGCCGTAAACCGTAGCCATTTCCAGTCCGATTATGCCTCCGCCGACAATCAGCAGTTTTCCGGGGATCTCTTCCATTTTCAGGGCATCAGCCGAATCCATAACCCGGGGATCGTCATAGGGGAAGCCGGGCAGTTCCACAACCCTGGATCCCGAGGCGATAATGGCATTTTTAAAAGTAACGGCAGTTTCTTCTTCCCCGGATGTCTCCAGAGTATTCGGTCCTGTAAACCGGCCCGTCCCTTTTATGATCCGTACTTTTCTCTGCCTGGCCAATCCGGCCAGCCCTTTGGTCAGGGACCCGACCACTCTGTCTTTATGCCCCCTGATCCCTTCAAGGTCAAACTGCGGCTCCCCGAAGCTGATCCCCGATTTCCCGGCTTCTTCCGCTTCCCTGACGATGGAAGCCAGGTGGAGCAGTGACTTGGAGGGGATGCATCCTTCATTAAGGCAAACCCCTCCCAGGGTATCCCGTTTTTCTACAAGCGCCACGCTCTGTCCCAGGTCCGCCGCACGGAAAGCCGCCGTATATCCTCCGGGACCGCCTCCCAGGACCAGAGTGTCTATATTAATGTTTTCAGTCATATAATCTCCTTGATTTTGCGCTTTTCATCATTATAGCAGTATTTTTTTCATATCTTCCAGTAATTCTGCTAAATATCTGGTAAATCTTGCCGCCATGGCACCGTCTATCACCCTATGGTCATAAGACAGGCTCAGGGGGAGTATCATCCGGGGGAGAAATTCCCCGTCCTGCCAGACCGGCTGCCTTCTGGATCGGGCCATTCCCAGTATGGCTACCTCGGGAGGGTTAATAATAGGAGTAAACCCTGTTCCTCCGATACCGCCCAGATTGGATATGGAGATACCTGCTCCCTCCAGATCCCCGGGAGTCAGATCTCCATTCCGCCCTTTTCCCGCCAGGTCATTTATATCCCGGACAATTTCAGTCAGGGACTTGGTATCCACATTTTTAATGACAGGAACAAGAAGTCCCTGAGGGGTATCCACGGCAATGCCTATATTATAGTACTTCCGGAGGATAAGGGAACCCGAACTCCTGTCCAGCACAGCATTAAACCGGGGGAACTCTTCAACAGCCTTATAGAGTGCTTTCACCATAAAAGCCAGTGAACTGAACTTTACTCCATGGGTTCCCTTTCCATTCAGTTCATCTCGCCATATTTCCAGATTGGTTATATCCGCTTCATCAAAGTGTGTCACATGGGGGATATTCACCCAGCTGGCATGAAGGCGTGATGAGGAGATTTTCTGAATGCGGGTCAACTCTTCAAAAGCCACCGGCCCGAAGCGGGAGGGATCTGTTTCGGGCAGAGAGGGCAGGCTTGCAGAACCCGGGGGATTTTCAAGAGCCTTTCTCACAAAGTCCTGAACATCTTCTCTGCGAACCCTTCCTTTTGGCCCTGTCCCCTGGATAAGGTTAAGATCAGCTCCCAGTTCTCTGGCAAAATGCCGGATAGAGGGGGAGGCGTGGATACCGGGGGAAGAGGGCGGTTTGTCAGGCGGTTTTATATCCTTTGATGTCTGTTCTCTCTCTGCCTGTTCTGTTTCTGCCGTACTCTCCCCGGGGATCTCTCCTGTATCCGCTGTTTCTTCCGCTTCCTTTGTCTCTTCTTTCTTCTCTTCCATGCTGACCAGGCAGATCAAATCTCCGCTTTTCAGCATATCCCCCTCTTTCACCTTCACTTCCCGGACAGTCCCGTCCAGAGGGGAGGGGATCTCTATAACAGCCTTATCGCTTTCCAGTGACAGAAGGGGCTCTTCTTTTTGTATCTTTTTTCCTGAACGGATAAACAGTTCTCCCACCGGAACGGCTTCGGAACTTCCCAGGTCCGGAACGTGTATTTCCTGTAAATTATTTGCCATGATACTCTCCTTACGCTCTCAGGGGATCGGGTTTATCCCGGTCTATATTATACTTTTTCAATGCTCTGGCAAGGATTTCCTTTTCCAGTTTCTTTTCATCAACAAGTCCTTTCAAAGCAGCCGCTGCAATATAATAACGGTCTATTTCAAAAAACTTTCTCAGATTCTCCCTTGAGTCGCTGCGCCCGTATCCATCTGTTCCCAGTACGGCAAGATGTCCCGGGATATAGCGTCTTAACTGCTCCGGGTAGGCTTTTACATAGTCCGTGCTGATTACAACCGGACCGGAATGCCCTTCCATCTGTCGGGTGATATACGGGATTTTCTCTGTTTCCCCGGGGTGTGTCCGGTTCCAGCGCTCACACTCATCTCCTTCCCGGCTCAGCTGGTTCACTCCCGGCAGTGACCAGATATCCGCTTCAACATCCCAATCCCTTTTCAGGAGTTCCGCGGCTGCTATCACCTCCTGCAGAATGCTCCCGCTGCCCATAAGCTGAACTGTTTTTCCCGCTTCATCAGCTGCCCTGTAAAGGTAAATCCCCTTTCGGATCCCCTCTTCCACCCCTTCGGGCAGTTCCGGCTGACTGTAGTTTTCATTGGTTACAGTTATATAGTAGAAGATACTCTCTCCCTCTTCGTACATCCTCTTTATGCCGTCCTGTACGATTACCGCCAGCTCATAACCGAAAGCCGGATCATAGGTCAGGCAGGAGGGAATGGTGGAAGCGGTCAGGTGACTGTGTCCGTCCTGATGCTGCAGGCCTTCGCCGTTCAGGGTTGTCCGTCCGGATGTTGCTCCAATCAGAAATCCTTTTGCCCGGATGTCTCCTGCGGCCCAGGCCAGATCTCCTATCCGCTGGAAACCGAACATGGAGTAGAATATGTAAAAGGGGATCATATTTACACTGTAGTGGGAGTAAGCCGTTCCGGCTGCCAGCCAGGAGGAGAAGGCTCCCGCTTCATTAATCCCCTCCTCCAGGATCTGTCCGTTTTTTTCCTCTTTGTACCACATAATGGACTCGGAATCCTGCGGTTCGTAGAGCTGGCCGAAGGGGGCGTATATACCCAGCTGTCTGAACATCCCTTCCATACCGAAGGTCCGGGCTTCGTCGGGTACGATCGGCACCACATTCCGTCCTATCTGCCTGTCCTTTGCCAGTGTGCTCAGGAGTTTGACAAACCCCATGGTGGTGGAGACTTTATTTTCCCCCGATCCTTTCAGAAGGGAGGAAAAGCTCTCCAGGGGAGGGGCCTTGATGGGGTTGCACTCCCTGTTCCGCCAGGGGAGGGGGCCCCCCAGCTTTTCCCGGCTTTCCTTCAGAAAATTCATGACCTTTCCTCCGGGTTCCGGTTTCAGGAAGGGGAGCGCATCCAGTTCGCTGTCTTTGAGGGGGATGTTAAAACGGTCCCTGAAGACTTTAAGAGACTCCATATCCATTTTTTTCTGGGAGTGGGTGATATTGGCTGATTCCCCGGCCGCTCCCATTCCGAATCCCTTTACCGTATGGGCCAGTATGACAGTCGGCTGATCTTTGTGTTTAAGGGCTGCCGCATAGGCGGGATAGATCTTTCGCGGGTCATGACCGCCCCGGCTCAGTTTGAATATCTCATGATCGCTCAGGTGTTCCACCAGTTTCAGCAGCTCCGGATATTTCCCGAAGAAATGCTCCCTGGTATAGGCGCCGCCTCTGGCTTTATAGGCCTGGAACTCCCCGTCCACACACTCGTTCATCCTCTTGATAAGCAGGCCCGATTTGTCTTTCTCCAGCAGGGGATCCCATTCGCTCCCCCATATAACCTTGATCACATTCCATCCGGCTCCCCGGAAATTCCCCTCCAGCTCCTGGATGATTTTCCCGTTCCCCCGGACGGGTCCATCCAGTCTCTGCAGGTTGCAGTTGATGACAAAAATCAGGTTGTCCAGTTTTTCCCGGGCCGCCAGACTTATGGCTCCCTGGGTTTCCGGTTCATCCGTTTCACCGTCCCCCAGAAAAGCCCAGACCTTTCTGTCTCCCGCCGGGGCCAGTCCCCGGGCATCCATATACTTCATAAACCGTGCCTGATATATGGCCTGTATCGGTCCAAGCCCCATGGATACGGTTGGAAACTGCCAGAACTCCGGCATCAGCCAGGGATGAGGGTAGGAGGAAAGCCCTTCGCCTCCCGTCTCCTCCCTGAAGTGTTCAAGGTTTTCCTCGCTCAGCCGCCCCTCCAGAAAGGCCCGGGCATACATACCGGGGGAGGAGTGACCCTGAAAAAAAATCAGGTCGCTGCCGTGTTCCGAACGGGGGCCTTTGAAAAAATAATCAAATCCTACTTCGTACAGGGCCGCGCTTGAGGCAAAGCTGGCTATGTGCCCCCCCAGTCCTGTTCCTTTCCGGTTGGCTCTGACCACCATGGCCATGGCATTCCAGCGGATAAAGGCTGCCAGATCCCTGGCGGCCAGGGTATCCCCCGGCATCTTTTCCGATTCTTCCGGAGTCAAGGTATTAATATAGGGTGTCGTCGCACGATAGGGTGTTTTAACACCTTTATGCCGTGCCTGATCTATCAGCTTCTGAATCAGGTACCGGGCTTTCTCCAGTCCTTCCGCTTCGATCACTCCTTCCAGAGCATCGAGCCATTCCCGTGTTTCCCCGGGATCCGGGTCATTGAATGTATTATCATAGTCGGACATATTTCCCTCTCATTTGGAATTATGATTAATACAGTAATTACTACTGCCATTGTAGTATTAAAGATGTAATAAAACTCACTGTAAATCAAATTTAAAAGGGAATTTTATAAAATTCCCGGGGGCTCTCTATCAGAAGTATCCTTTGAGGGGAATCCGTTCAGAAAATGGTCCTGCCGTAAAAATAGTATGATCTGCCTGTTAATCTTCCTTTATTTGCCCGATTAAGGGCAAATAAAGGATCTTTTGGCGATTTTTTGGCTTTTTCCAATGGAAATTTAAAAAGAACAGCAGTATATATAAGATCTGTATGGCAAATATATTTCTGGATGATCAGTTTAAATCATACCTTTTATCAACCTACCCCATAGACGAAAACCTTCTGGATAATCTGCTGGATGATCTGGGGGCGTATTTTTCCCGTGATGTAAAGGAGTTTATTTCCGTTCGTCACCAGGAACTGCACCGGGAAGGTCTGAAAAATGACATGATATATGAACAGATCCGGAAGGAATTGAAAACAAGGCGTTTCCCCGGCCCTGAAATGAGTATCAGACAGATTCGCCGGGCAATATACGGTTAACAGGAGTTTTATATGTGCGGAATTGTTGGATATCTTGGAAGTCGCGATGCTGTTCCCGTCCTGATGAAGGGACTGAAGCAGCTGGAATATAGAGGATATGACTCCTCCGGTGTGGGTGTTTTGCATAGAAAGAAAATCCGGGTTCTCAAGGAACAGGGGAAACTGGAAATGCTGGAAAGAAAGCTGACGGATAATCTGAGCTCCAATATTGGAATCGCCCATACCCGCTGGGCAACCCATGGGGGTGTTACAACTGCGAATGCCCACCCCCACAGCGGTCCCGAAGGCAAGGTGGCGGTTGTTCACAACGGCATTATCGATAACTTTGCTGTTCTGAAGAAGGAACTGCAGGCAAAGGGGAACATATTTGCCAGCGAGACCGATTCGGAAGTGGTGGCTCACCTGGTGGAACAGTATATCGATCTGGGACCTGAACAGGCTGTTTCCAAAGCCCTTTCCCGCCTGGATGGTACATACGGGATGCTCTTTCTCTTTCGGGATCACCCCGATATGATTATCGGAGCCCGTAACGGAAGCCCCCTTGTGATCGGGATAGGAAAGGATGAGATGTTTCTGGCTTCGGATGCACTTGCTTTTGCCGGATTCACCCAGCATGCCGTTTTTGTTGACGACGGTGAAATGGTCATTATCAACAATAAGGATTACCGGGTTGTAAACAGGCAGAACGTACAGATTAATAAAAATGTGGAAGAGCTGGATCTGGCCTCCAGTACCAAGGATATGCAGGGATACCCCCATTTCCTTTTAAAAGAGATTTTCGAACAGCCCGAATCCGTATTCCGTGCCATGGGCCGGGGCGGCCGCCTGCTGCCCGATTTCGGAACCACCCTGCTGGGGGGACTGAATATGGAGAAACGGGACTTCTACGACATTAAGAAGATCCATATCCTGGCCATGGGAACCGCCATGTACGCGGGAGAGCTGGGGAAATACATTATGGAGGATCTGTGCCGGATCCCTGTGGAAGTTTCCGATGCCTCCGAACTCTGCGGGGTTAACCCCATTGTGGATAAGGATACCCTCTTTATCGCCATAAGCCAGTCCGGTGAAACCCGCGATACCATCGCTGCGGTTCAGGAGATAAAACAGAAGGGCGGGCATGTCCTCGGTGTTCTGAATGCTGTCGGGTCCACCCTGGCCCGGCTGACCGACGGAGGAGCCTACATCCATGCCGGCGCAGAGTACTCCGTTGCCAGTACAAAGGCCTTTACCAGCCAGGTAACCGTCCTGGCTTTGATGGCTCTGATGATCGGCCGCACAAGGGATATTTCCCTTACCCGGGGGAAGGAACTGGTAGAGGAGCTGATGGCTCTTCCCGATAAGATCCGGACGGTTCTGGATAAAGCGGAAGAGATCAAGGCCATGGCCGAGAGTATAAAAGATCACCACAGCGTGATGTACATGGGCCGGGGGATTAATTACCCCGTAGCCATGGAAGCTGCCCTGAAGCTGAAAGAGGTCAGCTATATTCATGCGGAAGCCTATAGCGCCGGTTCACTGAAGCACGGTCCTCTTGCTCTGATTTCCGAAGAGATTCCTTCTGTTTTTATCTGTACAGCCGGGGATTATCAGGAAAAGACCATCAGCAATATTCAGGAAGTGCGGGCCCGGAACGGCCGCGTCCTGGTTATCTCCAATTACGAAGACGACAGCCTGCGGAAAGTGGCGGACGAACTGTTTGTGGTTCCCGGATCCGATCCGCTGCTGTCTCCCCTGCTGACGATTATTCCCTGTCAGCTTCTGGGGTACTATACGGCTCTGGCTCTGGGGAGGGATATTGATCAGCCCAGGAATCTGGCTAAGTCGGTTACTACGGATTAGGTTTCCTATGATTTGAACTCTGTGCAGCCTGCCAATTCAATGATACTCCCCGGTCACAAGTCTATGACTTGCTGACTGGTAGGGTAACAGGCATATTTGTAAATAATACTGCATTTTCAGAAGTTGTTTCCGCCTTTACTTCATATTAATCAGACGGATTACAAGCGTGTCCTGAATATTTGTCTGCTGTTCCCCATAAGTAAAATGGCTTAAAGTACCCGGTTATTTTTCCTGAAACAGGGGATCCTGATTTCTGATATGTTTCCGGAAGCTTTCCTGAGTTTTAAGGACATCTCCCATAAGAATGGAATTGATCAGCTTATTATGGTCTGCGATGATTATATGTTTATCCTCTATGTCCGTATGGGCCAGTTTTATCTCTTCATAACTGAAAGATCGCATTGTTTCATAAAGAGTGGAGAATAAATCGTTCTTACATACATCTATAAGGCATTTGTGAAACTGGTAATCAGCTTCTATTCTCCTTTCCATATCCATGGAATCAATTGCTTCTTCCATATTCACAACTTCAATCCTCAGTTTCTCAACAGTGCTGTTCAACAGTTCCTTATTATTCTTGTAATGCTCCAGCAGATACCAGATTCCCTGTTCTTCAAATACAAGGCGGAGTTCAAGTAGATCTTTCATATTCTTTTTGCCAAGGAGCATCGACCATAGAAGAGCTTCGGAAGAGACATTGGAGCTCTCGCAGATGAATGTTCCTTTGGGATTTCGTAGCTCTACGACGCCAAGGTACTGAAAAATTTTCAGGGCTTCCCTGATAGTGGAACGACCTACTCCGAACATCTCTGCCAGTTCATATTCATTGGGGACCTTATCATTCGGCTTCAGACTACCCTTGGCTATCATTTTCTTTAGCTGTTCCATTACCTGAAATACAACAGTTTTCTGTTTGACAGGTTTTATATTCTGCATGATTTTTCCTCAATAAATTACTGATCCCTATCATATAGGAAAGAGACGTCTGCTGACAATGTCTATTTATCCTAATCAACTTTCTTCATATTTTTTTTAAATTAAACTTGACAATCCCTTAAAAGGTGTTACCATCTAACCATATAATCATCACATGGTCTGATGATAGTATGTATGAAGTAAGAAGTAAAGAGGTAGATGAGATGGAAGTAAAAGACAAAAAATGGCTCAGAACCGATTATCCCCATATCATTTTTGAGGATAACAATGTGGGTAAACTGAAAAAGAGAATCTTCGATGCTCCCATGGAAGAGATCGAAGCCATTCTGGAAGATTACGGTGTAGGCGCTGAATCCGAACTGGGAAAAGCAGGCTGCTATATTCAGAACACCCCCCGTAAAGATGCGATTGCCAAAAGAAAGAAAAATGATGTGGTTCTGGTCCCTATCGGATGTACTGAAAACCATGGTGATCATGCCAATACCGGTCTGGATACTTTTATGGTTACCCAGATCTGCGAAGCCGTAAGAAGAAAGACCGCCAAACAGGGTAGGGAAGTCAACCTGGCTTTTTCTCCTATCAACTATGGAGGACATCCCTACCATCATATGGGTATGCCCGGAACAATCATCATTCCTCCCGAAACCGTACGGGAAATGCTGATCTATACCATGCTTGGTCTGTGGAACGACGGATACAGAAAAATCATTCTTTTTAATAACCATGGACACCTTTGGACTCTGGTTGATGCGGTTCAGGAGTTTATGAAGAGATTTCAGCTTCCTGCTATTGTTCAGGTTGTAGATTGGCACAGAGCTGTAAGAGAGTTTTTTATGCCCATCGACAGGGAAGACTCCCTCCAAACCAACTTTATCCATGCGGATGAATCTGAAACAGCTGTAGGACTCCTGATGTTCAAGGATATGATCAATATGGATTATGTACGGGATGCACAGGGAGAAACCTTTCTGCCCGAGGGTCACTTTGACTTGTCTGTCGATCCCTACCGCCGTCCTCACAGATGGTCCGAAGGTGAAGGTCACTATGCCATTGAGAGATTTGCCACTCCCGAAGGTGTTGTCGGTTCCCCCAGTCTTGCCACAGCAGAAAAAGCCAAACGCCCCATCGCCGCTATCTGTGAATATACAACCATGATGGTAAACGATATTCTGGATGCCTTCCCCGCCGGAACCCTTCCTGAGAAAGTTTCCCTGAGGTCGGATGAAGAACTGGCTCCTTTCCTGAAAGAACCCTGGACAGAAGGTTGGAAGTCTGCCTATGAACTTCCCCATATCGGACCATTTCACAAAGGTTAAACCATGAAATATGCAATGTGTCTGTCCACCAATCCGTCCAGGTTTGATGCTGTGCCGTTTAAAGGGGATTTTGAAGTCAATGTAAATAAAATAGCTGAGCTTGGGTTCGACGGAATTGAGCTGGCGATACGGGACCCTGAGATAATCGATCAGGAAAATATTCTCCGAATCCTTAAAGATGCAGGAATGGGAGTACCCGCTATCGGGACAGGTCAGGCCTGGGGAGAAGAAGGACTTTCTTTCACTGATCCCATGTCCGCGACAAGAGAAAAAGCCATTATAAGGGCTATTTCACATATTGATTTTGCATCAAAAACAGGCGGAATAATCATCATCGGTCTATTAAGGGGAACGCTGCAATCAATTGTTGCCCGGGATATGGCTGAATTCTGGATGAAAGAAGCCTTTACGGTTTGTTGTAAAGCTGCAGAAAAGAAGGGTGTAAAAATTGCATTTGAACCTATCAACAGGTTTGAAACATCCCTTCTGAACTCTGTAGAGGATGGATTGAGATTTATTGAAAGTGTGGGAGCTGACAATCTGGGGATGCTTCTGGATACCTTTCATATGAATATCGAAGAGCCGTCCATCGAAGAGAGCATTAAATTGGCAGGAGATCGTATGTTTCACTTCCATTATGCCGATTCCAACAGGCTGTATCCCGGTGGAGGACACATTGATTTTAAATCAATTTTGAAAACAGTTTCCGATACAGGCTACACGGGTTTCCTGTCCGGAGAACATAGACCCGATCCCGAACCTGCTGTTGCAGCAAAGAAGGGACTCGAATTTCTAAAGCAAATCGAGAAAGAAATTTAGTAGGAGTTAAAATAATGAAAGCAAAAATCGCATTTCTGTATGGACCCAAGGATTTAAGAGTAGAAGAAGTAGAAGTTCCGGCACTGAAACCTAATCAGGTTTTGATAAAAACAGGTGCCTGTGGAATCTGTGGTTCTGATGTTGAATGTTACGAAGGTGAATCTGCGGAAGGCCGTTATGATCTGGGTCCCTATACACCAGGTCACGAATGGGGCGGCCAGATTGTGGATGTCGGATCCAGTCTCAGAAGTACTCTGAAAATCGGTGATAAAGTTACTGGTGACTGTGTTATGGGGTGCGGAGTATGCGCCAACTGTAAAGACGGAAGAATGCCTTCAGCCTGTCTTAACTTCAGAGAAATCGGATTTCGTCCTGATTCTCCCGGTGGAATGGGTGAATACATGGTTGTGGAAGAAGAGTATGTTCACAAGATTCCAGATCACTGGACATATGCAGACGGTGCCTGGGTAGAAACCTTCTCCATCGGATACTACGGTATCTGGGGCGGTGGCGGATATATTGACGCCAGTGATACAGCCATAATCCTTGGGGCCGGACCTGTTGGTCTGTCTGCTACCATGGTTGCCGCCACATCCGGTGCCAAAACCATCGTTATTGATCCTCTGACCAAAAGAAGGGAAATGGCCAAAAAATATGGTGCGGAAATTGTGCTGGATCCCAGTGCCGGTAATATTGAAGAGCTGGTTATGGACGTAACAAACGGACACGGAGGAGATGTTTGTGTAGAAGCCTCCGGTAATGATAATGCCATTGCTTCCCTGTTTGATATCTCTGCCCATAGTGGAAGAGTTCGGGTTATCGGTCATTCTATTGGACGTAAAGTCCCAGTAGAAATTGGAAAAACCATCTGGAAAACCCTGAACATAGCCGGATCAGGCGGAACAAAAGATTTCGGTCAGAGAACCATCCGTTTTATGGACCGTATTTATGACAAGTATGACTTTGCCGCCCTGAACTCTCATCACTATAACTTTTCCGAGCTGGATAAAGCCATGGATGTTGCCATTCATGAAAAAGCCAATGCCATGAAAGTTATGTTGAACTTTGACTGATTTTTGATTCTTGCACTATACGGTAGGGGCACTGCAAAAGTGATTTATTATACATGATTTCTACTTTTGCAGCGGCTTCTACAAATCGTTTCTTTTTTTTAATACAGGAATTAATATGGAAAAGAGGGAAAATGTCCTGGAAATGCAGGGCATATCAAAATACTTCCCGGGTGTTAAGGCACTCGAGGATGTTGATTTTACTGTCAGAAAAGGGGAAATCCACGCATTAATTGGTGAAAATGGCGCCGGTAAATCAACACTGATGAAAGTACTGCTGGGGATGTATCATCCCGATGAAGGGAACATTGTCTTTAAAGGAGAGAACGTCCGGATTAATAGTCCGCACGATGCCCTTTCAAAGGGAATCTCCATGATTCATCAGGAACTGAGTCTTGTTCCTGAACGTACTGTCGCTGAAAACATACTGATAGGCCGGGAGCCGAAAAGCGTTATGCCCGGTTTTATGAGCTGGAAAAAATTGTTTGCCGATGCACAGGCTCTTCTTAAACAGTTGAATCTTGATTTTAATGCCACGGATTTTGTCAAAGATCTGAGTGTCGCCGGTCAGCAGATGATCGAAATCGCCAGGGCTGTCTCGTATAATGCCGAGCTGATTATAATGGACGAGCCTACATCGGCTCTTACGGATAAAGAGGTTGATATCCTTTTTCATATTATGGGAATGCTTAAATCACAGGGCATCTCTATTATCTTTATTTCCCATAAACTGGACGAAATTTTCCGGATTGCCGACAGAACCACTGTTCTGCGTGACGGCACTTTAATCGGAGTAAAGGATAACGAAAATTTTGATAAACCGGCTCTGATCTCCATGATGGTAGGCCGGGAACTGAACAATATTTTTCCCAAAGAAGAAGTTGACTTGGGAGAAGAGGTTCTGAGGGTGGAAAACTTCAGGATCGACGGTGTTTTCGAGGATATTTCCTTTGATCTGAAAAAAGGGGAAATTCTGGGATTTGCTGGTCTGATGGGATCCGGACGGACCGAAATCATGCGGGCTCTTTTCGGTGTCGACCACCTGGATGAAGGGGAAATCTACATAAAAGGCAGCAAGGTTGAAATCAGGCACCCCAAGGATGCCATCGGCTTTGGAATCGGAATGGTAACGGAAGACCGGAAGGAAGAAGGGCTCGCCCTGTTCCGTTCTGTAAAAGAGAATATCGCCATGGCCACCATGGGAGACTACTGCAAGTACGGTTTTATTCAAACCGGCAAGGAAGTTCAGACCGGTAATGAGTATAAAAAGATGCTTGCCATAAAGACTCCGCATTTGAATGTAAATACCAACTCATTGAGCGGTGGTAACCAGCAGAAAGTGGTTATAGCCAAATGGCTTAAAACCAATCCGGATATTCTGATCCTTGATGAGCCGACCCGGGGTATCGATGTAGGGGCTAAATCTGAAATACACAAGCTGATGACCAGTTTTGTCAAACAGGGGATGTCCATCATTATGATCTCTTCTGAAATGCCGGAAGTTCTGGGAATGAGCGACCGTATCGCTGTTATGCATGAGGGGCGGATTAGAGCCGTTCTTAACAGGGATGAAGCTACTCAGGAATCAATTATGAAACACGCCGTGGGGGAGAATGAGTAATGACGGAAAACAGCACTATGAAATTGAAAAAACAGGTTAACTATAAAGAGCTTCTTATGAAGTATAAGATGCTCCTGATTCTGCTGGCCATGATTATAGGGATGACCATGGCCAGTAATGTCTTTTTAAGCAGCCGGAATATTTTGAATATTATGCGTCAGATATCCATTAACGCCATCATCGCCACAGGGATGACCTTCGTCATTATTACAGGCGGTATTGATCTGAGTGTGGGGTCCATACTGGCCGTGTCCAGTGTTGTATCCGCCTATCTTGTAAAGCATCTGGGTGTACCCATACCCATTGTCATGATTATTGGTATTGTGGCAGGAGGTTTGTGCGGGCTTACCAACGGCCTTATTATCTCCCGCTTGAATGTTCCGCCCTTTATTTCCACCCTCGCTGTCATGACAGCGGGACGCGGATTGGCCTACAGAATTGCTGATGGAAGACCAATTGTCGACCTGAGTGAAGAGTTCCTGAAGATCGGCAGGGGGAAGTTCCTGTCTATTCCAAATCCTATCTGGTATATGATTCTTATTCTGATTCTGGGATTTATTATTCTTCAAAAGACTAAATTCGGACGTTTTGTCTATTACATAGGGGATAACGAAGAGGCTGCCAGAGTTTCAGGTATCAGTGTAAAAAGCGTGAAAACCATTGTTTATACCCTGGCGGGATTATGTGCCGGATTTGGAGGCATAATCCTCTGCTCGAGAATTAACTCAGGTCAACCCCAGGCCGGTTTGACTTACGAACTGGATGCTATTGCGGCTGTTGTAATCGGCGGAACCAGTCTGTCCGGCGGTATCGGCTCCATCGGGGGAACCATTATCGGCGCTGTCATAATCGGAATTATCTATAACGGGATGAACCTGCTTAATGTATCACCTTTTAATCAGATGATCGCCATGGGAGTGGTTATTCTGGGAGCTGTCATTCTGGATATGCATTCAACAAAAAAATAAAGTGAGGAGGAGTTTTTATTTAAAAAGACCGGATTCTTAAAAGCATTTTTTTTCAATACACTTAGGAGGATTTTTATGAAAAAAATGACATTTGTACTGTTTATGTTGGTTACTGCCTGTTCTTTTCTTATGGCTGAGGGTCAGAAAGAAGACGATGGTATTGTTACAATTGGTTTAAGTATGTCTGCTCATACACAGTTTCTGGAAAATGTAAGCGCAGCCGCCGTCAGACAGGCTGACAGAATGGATGATGTGGAAATCATTGTACTTAATGCCAACTCAGATGTGGATAAACAGATTTCCGATGTGGATACCCTGATGGTTCAGCAGGTGGATGCGATCATCCTGAATCCACTGGACAAAATCGGTCTTGGCGGTGTGGTTGATGAAGTAATCAAAGCCGGAATTCCTCTGGTGGAAGTTAATACATTTACAGAAAACGACAGCTATAATGTTTATGTAGGGTCCAACGAAGAAGATGCCGGACGTATTCAGGGCGAATGGATTTTTGAAAATATCGGTGATAAGGGTAATGTCTGTATCCTCTACGGAGAGATGGGACATTCCGGTCAGATCGGAAGATTCGAAGGCTTGAAAAAAGAACTCCTGGACAAGAACCCCGGTTGGAGTATCCTGGCTGACCAGACAGGTGAATGGAAAAGAGATGAAGGTCTCAGGATTACAGAAGACTGGCTGCAGAGATTTGACAACATAGACGTAATTGCCGCTCAGAATGACGAAATGGCCATGGGAGCTCTTCAGGCTGTTCAGGAAGCCGGAATGGATATCCCTGTGGTAGGTGTTGATGCCACTCCCGATGCGATCGAATCTGTTATCAAAGGTGAACTCTCCCTTACCGTTTTTCAGGATTCCGAAGGACAGGGTGCCTCTGCTGTAAAGGTTGCTTACGGTCTTGTAAACGGCGAATCCTTCAAGAAGTTTGAAGAAGTTCCTTATCAGGAAGTTAACCAGGCTAATGCAGCAGATTTCAAAAAAATGCTGGAATCCTGGAAATAAATAAAACTGGCAGCAGGCACTAATCAAGTCTGCTGCCTGAATAAAGGGTATCACAATGAATAAAACAGTAAAAATAGGAATTATCGGTTTAGGACGTCTCGGTTATGAACATGCAAAAAACATCTATTATAATATCCCGTCCGCCGAATTGTACGCCGTATGCAGCGTGGTAGATAAAGAACTGGAAAGGGCAAAAACAGATTTTAATCCGCAGGTTATAACAAAAGATTATAACGAACTTTTCAGTATGAAAGAACTTGATGCCATAGTTGTTGCGACCAATTCCGGTACTCACTGTGAGCTGGTTTGTGCGGCTGCCAACAGCGGGGTTAAAAATATTTATACTGAAAAACCAATTGGTATGTCGTTATACGAAATAAATCAGATGAAGGCTGCTGTAGAAGCTCATGATGATATCCTTCTGCAGGTTGGGTACAACCACAGGTTTGATAAGAACCTGATGGAAGCTCATAAAAAAGTCAGTGAAGGTTTTATCGGAAAACCTATTCTTATTCGTCTGGAATCACGGGATCAGGCCGGTATTGAAGAGTTTATAGTCAAGTTCAGCCCTTCAAGCGGCGGATTTATTGCGGACATGATGACCCATGACTATGATACAGCCCGCTGGTTTACCGGATCAGAAGCGGAAACTATCTACGGAGTAGGGGATGTTTATGCTTATGAAGGCCTGAAAGCCTGTAATGATATGGATAATACAGCCATTCTGATGAAATTCAAAAACGGTGTAATGGTTATGCTGACAGCCAGCCGTAACAGCGCTTACGGGTATCATGCACCCATGGAAATCTTCGGAACTGAGGGGGCAATAAAAATAGGTGATTACTCATACCAGAACAAAAATACCTTTATGAATAAAGAAGGCGTTATACGCAACTGCAGTGAATGGTTCTTTGAATACTGGCAGGACACCTACCTGGCAGAAATGGAAGACTTTGTCCGCTGCGTGAAAGAGGGCGGAACACCGAAGGTTACTCTCGATGACGGTTATAAAGCTGTTGAATGGGCTCTGCAGGCTGATGAAGCCGTCAGAGGCGGAAAGATTGTAAAGCTGTAGGGTGAACTGAAATGAAACACTCCAGAGAACTGTTGAATATTGTTCTGAACCTTCCCCGTAAAGCACAGGATATCCGGTACGAGGGGCGACAATCTCAGATTTATGAATTGTATGAACACTCCTTCAGGATTACAGATGGCGTACTGTTTTATGCTGTAAGGTTTCAATGGAAGGACTACCTTATTTTATCATCAGACAGAGTCATTCCCTGGGAATTCGATGGTGTCGGCCGGGAATCCCCGGGGCAGGCCTGCCTGGTTTGTGAAGAGACCGGTTGGAACTGCAACCTCCTGATTGAAATATTTCCTGACCTTGAGCCTTCCCCCATTGGAAAACGCCGATCAACATTCGGTGTAGGGGACCGGTTGGGTACAGCATCAGTAGGGCATTTGAGTGCTTTTTCCTGTTATCCAGGATTTGTACCGATTCTGGCCCAGCAGTCCCTGAGGGAACTGGAGCTGACCGGACGAACTTACCGGGATGTCATTGATGCGGCTGTCTGGGGTGTTTTCAAGACAGGATACAGGGGACCCTGGGGGGCTGATGGGGATCACCTGAAAAATATCGAGTCCGTGCAATCCGCCCTGAAGCAGGGCTGCACCATGATAACAGCCGATCTGTCTGATTATATGAGAACGGATGTGGATCTGCTGAGTGATGATCAGATACTATGTGAATACGGTAAAATTGATGATTCCTATAGAAAACAGGTAGAAGCCGATTACCTGCCCGTCTCTTCTCTGGAATCTTCCCTTCCTCTCAATTTTACAGAAAAAGGTTTGGCAAAACTAGTTCTGATATACAAAAATGCCATAGATTTCGCCGTCACTCTATATGAGGCAGGCAGGGAAATCCTCAGGGATTTTGATTTTGAAATCTCCATTGATGAAACAACTGTTGCTACCTCCATCGAGGCTCACTATTTTATAGCAAAGGAACTGCAGAATAGAAAAATCCCTTTTACAGGAGTCGCCCCCCGTTATGTGGGAGAGTTTCAGAAAGGAATTGATTATATGGGTGATCTTGAAGCTTTTTCAGATCACTTTGCCCAGCATGCGGAGCTCGCCTCCCGGATGGGGCATAAAATATCGGTCCATTCTTCAAGTGACAAGTTTTCTGCTTATCCGATTATCAAGCAGCAGAAGCAGGGGGCCTGTCATCTGAAAACATCAGGAACAAACTGGCTAGTGGCCCTGCAGGTTATTGCCTGCGCCGATCCGGATCTGTTCCGCCGTCTGTTCAATAAGGCGTATGATGTATATGAAACAGCAAAAACGTATTACCATATTACTCCGGACTGGTCCATCCGCAGCAATATGGATTCTCTTTCCGATGTGGATATGGTGTCTGTGTTTAAAAATAATACGGACAGACAGGTAATGCATGTATCCTACGGCGAAATGAAAAAAGATTCAGACTTATGGAACAGTCTCCAGTCAGTACTGGAAAGGAATCTGCCTCTATACCACCTGATGCTGGAGCAGCATATCGGGCGGCATCTGGATCTGCTTAGTTAATACAGTTTTTTTAGATATGGCCGGGTCCCTCCAATTCCCCATATTCTCCCGGTCGTATCATTTTATTAATTAAAAAAGGGCTGCTCCCTTATGGAACAGCCCCAATTCTTCTTATGTCTGATTATATCTGAAACAGATTATCTTTTCGCGCCGGCCAATGCTTTATTCAGCAGGGTAAAGAAAGGATCCAGACCGATGGACGCGCCGGAAATGGCATCGGGCTGAACTGCACTCTGGGAGCTGAGAACCCTGTCTTCCACCGCACGGGCCTGTTCCCACCAGGGGGCCATGGCGCCGCCGTTTGCAACCATACCGTACTCACCGTCCATGGATCTCTGTGCCTTGCTTTTTCCACCGTCTTCGGCCAGACCATCCCAGTTGACTGCAACGATATAACCGGAAGTCACTGTTACATCAACAGCGTATTTGTAGCCGTGGTCAAAGGCGGCTTCTTCCGCATGATAGGTTCCGTCCTTGTAGGGGCCGTAACCGACTGGACCGGCTGCGAGAGCTTTTTTCACAAGGTCGACGAAGGGGAGGACCTTGATTGTCGCTCCCGAAACAGCATCGGTGTGTCCATCGGAATCGCTAATGGTTATAGCCGAAATATCCTGTTTTTTTATCAGTTCCTTTTCTACAGCCTCTGCCTGTTTCCACCAGGGCGCCATGGCTCCGCCTTTGGCTTCCATGCCGTACTGACCGTTGCGGGAAAGAGTCTCTTTTGTGTGACCGGCATTAATATTGGAGCCGTTCCATGACACATCTTTTATTTTACCGTTTTTCACAACAATTGTGACATTATATTTCCAGCCTGATTTGGGAAACTGATCTTCCTGAGCAAAGTACACCCCATCCCGGTAGGAAGCGGCAGATACTGAAAAAGCCATTATCATCATGGCAAAAAGCAATACAGTTTTTTTCATTGATTCTCTCCTCTCCTATTAATTCTTAGTACATGAAGTCCGTTCATGTCAAAATTAAATAAATAAATAATACTATATCTGTAATATATAATGGCCTAATCAAATGATCAATAAAAATATATGGATTGCTGTAAATCATTTTCTTTCGGGCTGCTGTAGTATCCCGTTCAGGAACTCCAGCTCGAAGGCTACACTTCTCCGGAATGCTGTGGACATCTTCTTCTGCATCCGGATTTCTGAACGGTTAGCCAGAGTTTCGACCAACCGGATAAACCGGTTCGTATAGGAACGGAATATTTCTCCGGCATAAGCGTCCATCCAGTCCTGATAGGGATTTCCTTGAGTACTCAGTCTGAGGGTCTCCAGTCCCGCCTGCAGGTAGACCCAGTAACAGGGCAGAAGGGCCGCCGCAGACTCTTCGTAACTATTCTTTCGGGCGGTCTGAACCAGAAAACTACCATACTCCCTGCAGGCCCTGTTGGGGGGAATCCTTTCTGAGGCTGTTTTTTCCCTGCCAAGCTGTTTGAGAAGATCCGTTTCGAACTCGATGCCTTTGGTCGCCAGTTCATGAAAAAAGGATTTTTCACCGGGGGAGGGCGCTTTTTCCGCCGTAAGGGCCAGAGCTCTGGCATCCTCTTTAAGGTAGTGTGTATCCTGTTCCAGATAGCAGATAAAAGCACGGCGGGAGAGTGACCCCTCTGCCATCTGCCTGTGAAAGGGGTGATGAACAATTCCTGAATATATGTCTTCACACTCTTTCATCAGGGAAGCCGTATAGGAGCCGCAGGGGGGAATATCCGTATTTTCCATTTTATTTCCTATCGCCATATCTCATGAAAATGATGAACCGGCCCATGCCCGTGTCCAATGGTGTAGCGGCTCCCTTTCTCAATGGCGCCGGTCAGATAACTTTTGGCAGATCGAACAGCCTCTCCTGTAGGAACACCCCGGGCAAGGTAGGAGGCTACCGCAGAGGACAGGGTACAGCCTGTCCCGTGGGTATTTTTTGTATCCAGCCTGTCCGAGGGAAGCTCCGTAAAACACCCGCTCTCTGTATCATAATAACAGTCCACAAGTTCCCTTTCCCTGAGGTGTCCGGCTTTAAGCAGTACCGCAGGACAGCCCAGATCCGTTAAATCCCGGGCCGCCTGAGGGAGATCGCATTGACAGGGGAGGGACCGGCCCAGAAGGATTTCCGCCTCGGGAATATTGGGCGTGATGAGGCTGGCCTTGGGGATCAGAACTTCTTTCAGGGTTTCAACAGCATCCGGCTGCAGCAGGAGGTCCCCCGAGGTGGCAACCATAACGGGGTCGAGTACGATCTTTTTGATCCCGTATTCCTCCAGAAGTTTAGTAATCGAAAGGATCAGCTCGGAGGAGTGGAGCATCCCGATTTTTACCGCATCCGTGCCTATGTCATCCAGAACCGATCTGATCTGCGCTTCCAGTATCTCCAGTGGGATCGGGTGAATTCCCCGGACCCCCATGGTATTCTGCGCCGTTACAGCTGTAATGGCGGACATCCCGTAGCAGCCAAGGGCGGAGAACGTCTTAAGATCCGCCTGAATCCCGGCGCCTCCGCTGCTGTCCGAACCGGCAATGGACAATACCCGGCTGTACCTTCTCCCTGTTTTGGCGGAAGATACGGTTTCCGCCAGTTCGGAACTTGCCAGACAGGGATCATCGGCAGAACAGATGGCCGAAACAACTGCTACGCCATCTGCTCCCGCACGGATTATCTCTCCGGCATTTTCCTTATGGATCCCTCCGATCCCGACGGAGGGAAAACGGGACCGGCTGACAATCTCTCTGACTCCCGAGAGCCCCAGTCCCCTGGTGAGTTCCTTTTTTGTCGGAGTAACATGGACGGGGCTTATCCCGATATAGTCAATATCCAGGGCGTTCGCTTTCTCCGCATCCTCTCCCGACTCTACCGAGAGGCCTATAATGGCATCCGGCCCCATCAGGCGGCGGATTTCTTCCACGGGCATATCCCTTTGACCGACGTGGACACCGTCCGCACCGGATGCCAGGGCAATATCCATTCTGTCGTTGATTATCAGGGGGATTCCCCTGGGAGCAAGGAGGGCTTTCAGTTCCCTGGCCAGCTGCAGAAAATCCTGTGTGGAGGCGTCCTTCTCCCTCAGCTGAACCATGGAAACACCGCCTTCGGCGGCCTGCCGGACAATTTCTGTTATCTGCCGGTTCCGGGAGAGGCTGCGGTCCGTTACCAGATAGAGGCTCGGATCAAATGATTTTCTCATACTCCGGCTCTCAGTCTGCTGCTGATATCAGAGTCGCTTAAGTTGTAAAGGGCATCCAGAAAGGACAGCTGCAGACTCCCCGGTCCCTCAGCTCTCTCTGCGGCTATTTCTCCGGCGATACCCATGACAGCCATGGCGCTGAAGGCTCCGTACAGGGGATCAGGATCTACTGCGGCAAAGGCGCCTGTCAGGGCGCTGGCGGTACAGCCCATCCCGGTAACACGGGCCATCAGGGGAGAACCGTTACGGATGCTCAGGGTTTCGTTTCCATTTGTTATGTAATCCGTCTCACCGCTTATACAGATGGTACACCCCCATTCCAGGGCCAGTTCCTTTGCTGTCTCCAGGGCTTCAGAAGAAGCGGCGGAGCTGTCAACGCCCCTGGTTTTTACCGCTTCATTCCGCAGGGACAGAATTTCCGAGGCATTCCCCCGGATGATAGCGGGAGCCGCTGTTTCTACAAGTTCCCTGACGGTCTGAGTCCGGAAGGGGGTGGTGCCGGCACCCACCGGGTCCAGGACGATAGGCTTTTTCAATTTCGCCGCACAGGCCATGGCTTTTTTCATAGCCTGTATCCATGAAAAGCTCAGTGTTCCGATATTGATAACCAGGGAGGAATCTATTCTGACAAAATCCTCCATCTCCTCGGGAGCATGGGCCATAACGGGAGAAGCTCCGATGGCAAGAAGGGCATTGGCCGTATTATTCATAACCACATAATTGGTGATATTGTGCACCAGGGGAGCTGACTCCCTGACATTTTTTATATTTTCCAGAACCTTATTTTTCATTCTTTCCACCCTTCTTCTGTGCACAGATCGCCACGTAGTCCCCTTTCCCGTATCCCGGAATCGGTTCCTCTATCTCCCTGTTGGAGTGGGTCGGGTGGCAGGTCAGGGTCTGGGCATAGCTGAGATTTTCAAATCCGGCTTCTTCGAGGATTTCCACCTTTTCTCCGGTGGTCCGCCAGTTTGCCTCTTTAACGAATTCAATAGGGTAGGGATCGGGGGGAAGGGCACCCTCCAGAAGAGGGTGGTCCCAGGTCCCGAGGGTTTTTGCCAGGTTGTAGATAAGGCCGTAGGAACTCTCTTTGGGGACATCAAGCATAACGACTCTTCCCCCCTCCTTCAGAGCACAGAAGGTTTTCCGGGCGGCTTTTTTAAGGTCTGTTATATAGCCGGGAGATCCGTTGAACAGGATGGTATCCCACTCGTTCCGGCCGAAATCAGCCTGCTCTGCCGTATCGGTCCTGACAGTCATGCCTCTTTTACGGGCAATCTCCGCCATCCCTTCGGACGGCTCTATCCCGTGAGAGATCTCAATGTTGTAATCCTGTTTCAGGATGGATTCAAACAGGCCGCTGCCGCATCCCACAGAGAGCGTCTTACCGCAGTCCTCAAGAAAATGGGCCGCCAGTCTGACCTCGGATTCGAGCATGTTCCGGTTGTTCAGAAACCAGCTGTCATACTCACTTGCATGTTCATCGAATGTTGCCATAAATTGTTCCTCACTTCTTCGAAGTGAAATACAGCAGAAAAGAAAGGGAATTTGAAACGGGTAAATTTCAAGATAGGTATTTCTTCACTCTGTTTTCCTTCGTTGTCATTAAACATTTCAGGTTCAAGGGTTTGTTCTCAGCCGACATCAGTCAGCACCCCTAACAGGTTTGTATTTACCCTATTCCATTCGGATTTTTTCGTCAAGAAGGGGTATGAAAACAGAGCGGTAACAGATCTATCAATTGTTTTGTTCCGATTTTTCCTGATTTTTCCAGGCCATCAGACTTTATGGGGAATGAAAGATAGGCTTTTATTAAATAAGAACAAATTGTTATTTATTTTTCAGATTCTGTTAATTTCTCAAGATTATCAGGTGGTGTATCTTATATTCCAGATTAAAAATCTTTTAAAATCTGTGGGACTGGATTTTTTCTTCTTAATGTTATCAAGTTTGTTTCAGTCTAAAAAATCCGGTCTCATTTTTGACTTTTTCTTTCAGAATACTTTAATGTATATCAGTTTTTAATATTCTGGTATGCCTGAATATGCTCTGCCATTATTTATATTGGGAAACTGTTAATGCGACACCTTGTGAAACTCTACTTCCTGAACGCCCCGTACGGAATTGATCAGGTATATTTTTTCCATTCTGTCCAGATCCTTCAGAAGCAGAACCTTTTCCAGAATCTTTCCGGATTCTATCAGCTCCCTTCTGTAAGTTCCTGCCAGGAGTCCGCATTTCACAGGGGGGGTATAGTCCCGGCCGTCCAGTCTCACCACAACATTGCCAATGCAGGACTCGGTGATTTCACCCTTTTCATTCCACAGCAGAACATCATCGAATCCGGGACTGAGCTCCCTGATCTCATCGTAAATATGTCTGCTGGTGGTCTTGTGAAAGAAGAAAGGATTGGCCGAATCAATCGCTTTCCGGCCCGGGGTCAGTGTCCAGAGCGCTTTGCCCCGGGGCTCTGTTTCTTCGCAGATCATCTCTCCCTGTTTCTCCAGCAGGAGGCGAATCTTTCTTACCCTTTTTTCAAACTCGTCGGAACGGCGCACTAATAGATTCAATACCCTGTCCCGGGAAAAGGGGTAGCCGAAGTATTCAGCGGATTCCTCCAACCTGTCCAGGTGCTTTTCCAGAAGAAAATAACCCTCTTCCGGATCCCATTTCAGCGATTCCAGAAGGGCGAAATCGGGAGCTCTTCGGTTCAGTATCTTTGCTTTGGTCATGGTTTCGTCAAATTCCTCGCTGGTCGTAGAATCCCAGACGATTCCGCCTCCTGTCCCGTATTCGCCCTGTTTCCGTTTCTTATCAAAAACGGCTGTGCGGATAGCCACGTTAAACTGGGCTTTCCGTCCCGGGGCCATATAACCGATGGATCCTGTATAGACCCCCCGGGGAGATGTTTCCAGTTCCTTTATAATCTTCATTGTACTGCATTTGGGGGCTCCTGTTATGGAGGAACAGGGAAAGAGCGCTTTAAAAATGTCTGTAAGAGATCTTTCTGTTTCGGCTTCGACGGTCGAAGTCATCTGCCAGAGGGTGGGGTATTTTTCCAGAGAAAAAAGGGAGGAGACCTTAACACTCCCCGTTTGGGCAATACGGCCCAGGTCATTCCGGATCATGTCCACGATCATCCTGTTTTCAGCCCTGTTTTTTTCGGAATGAAAGAGCCAATCCGCCTGTTCTCTGTCTTCTGCCGGAAAACGTCCCCTGGGTGCGGTGCCCTTCATGGGGCGGGTTATTATTTCCCTGCCCTCCAATGTAAAAAACAGTTCGGGAGACGCTGAGCAGACCGTTACATCCTCCGTTTCAATATAGGCTCCGTACAAGGCGTTCTGAGCTTCCTGAATCTGCCTGAAAAACCGGAAAGAGTCTCCTCCGTAAGGTGTACGAAGCCTGTAGGTATAGTTGACCTGGTAGGTGTCGCCCCGGCGGATCCTCTCCTTTACAGCTTTAATCCCGCCGGTATATTCGGTTTTATCCAGAACCGGTTCCCACATCAGTAATGCATCTTCCGGGGGGGCCGGTTTTAAATCATCTCCGGGAAGGATATCCGGTTCATCATATAAGCCGAACCAGAGCAGAGGGAGGGAACTGTCATCCCTGACAGTAAGGGCTTCATCAAAAGCCGGCGCGGCTTCGTATGTTATGAACCCGGCGGCATGATACCTCTGGTTTTCCACCTTGTTACAGATCTTCTCAAGAACCGGTATTACCTGATCTTTGTTCCGGGCAATATAAACCTGCCGGGGGGAGTGGAAGTCAAGCCATTGATTATTCAAACTATCGTGCAGTATAACCCTGTCTGATTTTCCGGTTTTCATATTGCTCCCTTGTATCCTGCCGTTTCTTTTACATGAAAAGGGGGGCATCATAACATTTTTTTATGATTTTTATAAGGAGCCCGGGCGATAATCGGGGCATGAAGGATCCCAGGGGATACCGGGTCCCTGATGTCACGGACTATATCCTGTCTGATTCGGGGGCCGGACATGACTATTTTTTTACCTCTTATCCGGGGCCCCCGGAGGATTCCGCTCTTCGCTATTACTGTCACAGGGCCTGTCTGCTTCTGGGCGGAGGAATCAGGCCGGAAGACGCTGCCTCCGCTCTGGGATTTCCGGATTACCGGTTGTTCTGCCGGCAGTTCAGGGCGTATACGGGTATGGTGCCGGAAAAATACTATGAATGGATTAATCAAAGGGAACCCTCACGGAAATAGTATTCTGTCAAGGAAATAATCCATTTTTCTTCATTTCATGGCAAAGCTCCTCTTATACAGCTTGTCATAAAATACACATATCACTATACTTGCAGGAAAAATAGATAAATAGTTATTTAATTCCACGGAGGATACAAATGGGTAAAATTAGAGTTGGTTTCAACGGAATGGGTAGAATCGGTAAAAACGTAATGCGCGTTATTACTTCTCAGTTCAACGATCAGATTGAGATTGTTGCCGGTAATGACCTGGTTTCTGCAAAAGAAATTGCAGAAGGACTTCCTAAAGATTCAATCCACGGAAAATTCCCTGTTGAGGTAAAACTTCTCAGCGATAATGAAATTCAGATCGGTGAACACAAAGTAACCGTATATGCTGAAAAAGATGCCAACAACATCCCCTGGGCAAAACACAATGTAGACGTAGTTCTGGAATGTACCGGTTTCTATCTGTCTACAGAAAAAGCTCAGGCTCATATCAATGCAGGTGCAAAAAAAGTAATTATTTCCGCTCCCTGTAAAGATGATACAAAAACCGTTGTAATCGGTGTTAACAGCGATACACTGACAGCTGACGATAAAATCGTTTCCAACGCTTCCTGTACAACAAACTGTCTGGCCCCCCTGACAAAAGCTGTTGATGACTCTTTCAAGGTAATCACCGGTCTGATGTGTACCACTCACGCTGCTACAGCTACCCAGAGAGTACAGGACTTCTTCGGCGGCGGTAAAAACAGAGCTACCGGAAACAACATTATCCCCGCTTCTACCGGTGCTGCTATCGCTGTAGGTAAAGTACTGCCTCACCTGAACGGTAAACTGAACGGTACCGCTCTGCGTGTTCCCACCGATACAGGTTCTGTTGTAGAAGTTGTATACCTCCTCGAAGGTAAGCACACCAAGGACGAGATCAACGCCGCAGTTGCTGAGAATGCCAGGAAAGTTAATGCCATGTCTATCACCGGTAAGGTTCTGGACGTGAATGATTACTACGAGTGTTCCAGAGACTGCGTTGGTGAAGGCTGGACCTCTATGATGATCCCCGGAAACACTCAGGTAACCGAAGCCGGCGAGAACACTCTGGTTAAAATGACTTCTTTCTACGACAACGAAATGGGTTACTCAACCAAGATGGCTGAGCTGGCTCAGATCCTTATGTCCAAATAAGCATAGATTGAATTATCCCATCCGCATCTGCGGATAACAAAAAACCGGAAAGCCCAGGCCTTCCGGTTTTTTTACTTTAAGGGGATTACTCTTTGGCGGGAGAGTAACTGCCGGCATCCCCGTCGGCTTTTGTGTTGTCATCAGCATATTGCGAACTTTCCGATCTTGTTACTTCAATGGTATAGCTGCCTGAGGAAGAGGAGTAGTAGTTCCAGACCGCAATATACACCGTTCCGGAGTCGGCATTTGTTTCCAGCCAGCCGCTTTCATCTTCCTCTGAATAATTGGAGTCAATGGCACTGCCTATAATGCTGCCAGTACTGTCATAAAAGGCAAAAACCAGATCCAGACTTGACCCGGAAACCCAATTCACATCTGCATCGTAGCGTTCATACGTCTCCGTATCAAAATAAAAAACATCCCTGTCACCGGAGATCAGTTCTCCCTCGTATTTTGTTCCGTCTGTTTTTATCAGGTTGGCGGAAGAGTCATAATCGTTAGGTTCTGATTCAGAATAGGATTTTGTTCCTGTCTTTTCCAGTTCGCAGGCACTCAACAGAAGCAGTATCAACAGGAAGTATGCAGTGATTTTCATAGCTATACTCCTTAATATGTTCCTTTAGAAATTCTAGTACTTTACGGAGGGGAAAACAAAGGGAAAATTAGGCGAGTTATATTTTCAGATAATAAAATGAAGGTCTATTGCAGGTAAACAGGCAATAAACCCTCATTATAGGTGATTTTTTATTTTTCCAGGGATTCCCTGATTTTTTCTGAAGGGAATCCTATAAGGCCTTTATCAATTTTTGTGGCATCAATTGATTCTCTGCTGGTCGTATTTGTTACTTTTACGCTATAGTCGCCTTCATCGGTTGTCCAGTATCCAGAGACTGCAATATAAATATTCCCTGTATAATTGTATACGGTGTAGGGGAATACTTCGCTATCCTCTGTATCTCCATCATCCACATAACCGAGAACAGATCCATCCGTATCAAATATATAAAGTACTGGATCCAAATCACCGTCAATATATTTTATTTTTACTTCATAGTTTTGATATGCTGATATTGGATAACAAAAATAATCAATATCATTGTTTGTAATTGATGCTTTGAAAGTATCTCCAACATCAATTAAATCAGCTGTTAGTTTTGTGTCGTTAGGTTCATTTTCATCGGGGGAAAATTTATCATCTTCAAAAAGGCTGCAAGCAGAAAAAATCGATAGTAAAATGAGCAGTAGTAAATATTTTTTCACAAAATATCTCCTTATTTATTTTTATTGAAAGTGTATCTTGTAAGTATTAAAAAAACAACCATTCTTTTTTTATAAGAAGTGGCCACATATTCCTATTTTCTTGACAACCCGGGGAGGGGCTTGTAGGGTGAATGTATGAATATTTATCATGGTTCGATTATTACCTGCGATGCATCGGATTCCGTTTTTTCCTATCTGATTGAGGACAGAGGGAAAATCCTCTATACGGGAAACTCTCTTCCGGAAGAGTATAAGAGCATTCCTCTCCGGGAGTTGGGACAGAAAGCGCTGGTTCCGGCTTTTGCCGATTCCCATATGCACTTTTCCTCTTTCGCCCTGTTTCATTCAGGGGTGAATGTTTCCGACTGTTCCTCAAACAGGGAAATCCTGCAGACTCTCTCTGCCGTTCATGAGGATTCCCGGGAGGAGGTTCTGATCGGGTTTGGAATTTCTCCCCACAGTGTGGAGGAGGGGCGCCTTGTAACCCGCGGCGAACTGGACAGGGCGGTGCCGGATAATCCCGTGTTTCTGGTAAAATACGATGGGCATGCCTGTGTTATCAATTCCACCCTGTTAAAGATGCTGCCTAAAAAAATCCCTCAGCTCAGAGGGTTTGATGCGGACAGCGGGGAGATGCAGCAGGAGGCGTTTTTTGCGGTTACCGATTATATCACGGGATCCGTATCTCCCATCCGCTTAATCCGTACCATGCTGGAAGCCTATGATTTTTTAACGAAGCAGGGGTTCGGAATGCTTCATACCGTAAGCGGGGTGGGGTACCCCCATGACCTTGATGTTGATCTGGAACGCTGGATCGGTCAGGGGCTGGGAACAGGGTTTCAGACCCGTCTGTTTTTTCAGACCATGAATATCAGAAAAGTGCAAAGGAGGAAACTGCCCCGGATCGGCGGTTGCTTCGCCACGGCTCTGGACGGGTGTTTCGGCTCGGTTGATGCAGCTCTCTATAAACCCTATGAGGGAACAGGAAACAGAGGAATCCTCTATTATAATGATGAGGAAGTGACGGATTTCTGCAAAAGGGCCAACCGGGACGGTCTGCAGATAGAAATGCATGCTATTGGCGACCGTGCCTTTGATCAGGCCGCCAGGGCCCTGGATGCGGCTCTGAAGGATTGCCCCCGTGAGGATCATCGTCACGGGATTATCCATGCCTGCCTGCCGACGGACGAAGGGATGGATCTCTGTGCGAGGAACGGAATTCAGATACCGCTGCAGCCGGCATTTCTTAACTGGGTTCAGGAACCCTCCTCCTATCTCAGGAGTATTCTGGGTGAACGGGAAGCTGAACTTAATCCCCTGAGAACCCTGTGGGACAGGGGGATTCTCCTGTCCGGCGGCTCCGATGCTCCTGTGACAACACCTGATGCCGTTCACGGTATTCATAATGCCTGCAATCATCCGGTTCCTTCACAATCCCTGACCGTACAGGAAGCTCTTAAACTTTTTACCATCAATGGATATAAAGCCTCTTTTGATGACAGGGACAGGGGATCTCTGGAACCCGGTAAAACTGCCGATATGACTGTGCTTTCGGGGAATCCACTGGATATGCCGGTTGAAAAACTCAATAACCTTGCTGTGGAACAGACCCTGCTGGGCGGGCAGGTATATCATTCTTCGGAGAAAAGCTCTTTTCTGACTCTGCTGCATGGGATATTCAGCAAAGCTGCGATTTGATTCTTATTAAAACCCCACTCAATCTCCCCGAAGTCAATAATGATTCCCCTCCATTGGATGGATAGGGGAGGCCGGGAGAAGTCGTCATGTTTTTACACTCGAACCGATACCAATTTCTACGAAGGAAAAAGTAGGACATTTTCCCCTTCCTTGAGGAGGGGGCTAGGGGGAGGTCTGGATTAGAGCAGGGCGAGGGGTATTATTAATGCTTGAAATATTACTAAAATAGTAGTAAATATAAAGGGAGGTGTGTATATGGCTGAAATTAAAAAGAAATTCTGTAAACTGGCAAAAAACGGCTGGAAGGGGAATGAGGACGCAGTCCTTGCCGAAGTACTTCATCCGGAATATATCTGTAGAAAATGTCTTCGTGTTGCGGTGAATAAGAAAATTCTCTGTGATCCCCGGGCCATAAGGAAGTAGTTGGAAGTTCTGGTAAAACTTGCAGAAAGCTCAGGAATAGACAATAACTTATAATAAGAATCTGAATTATAACGCTTGTTTTTTATTTACAGGTGATAAGGAGTTGGCATTGGATAATTTTACATTTTGTAATCCCACAAAAATAGTATTCGGAAAAGCAGCGGAGGAAAAATGCGGTGAGGAGATCAGCCGGTACGGTAAGAATATCCTGCTCCACTACGGTGGCGGATCC
The DNA here is from genome assembly GCA_963663385.2 of Oceanispirochaeta sp. GTDB lineage: Bacteria > Spirochaetota > Spirochaetia > DSM-2461 > DSM-2461 > Oceanispirochaeta. Next base: position 891,520 of record CAXXXD010000002.1, read on the forward strand.
ATTAAAGAAACCGGGTTGTACGATCGCGTCACTTCTTCTCTCAAGTCTGCAGGAATCGAGTATACCGAGCTGGCCGGAGTAAAGCCGAATCCGAGACTTTCCCTGGTGAAGGAAGGGATCAGGCTGTGCCGGGAGAAAAAAATCGATTTTATCCTGGCTGTCGGCGGTGGAAGTGTCATCGACTCTGCAAAAGCCATTTCGGTGGGGGTACCCTATACGGGAGATGTCTGGGATTTCTATACATCCAGGGCCCGGGCAAAGAGCGCTCTTCCCATTGGCACTGTGCTAACCATTCCGGCTGCGGGCAGCGAATCAAGCGACGGCTCTGTTATCACGAAGGAAGAAGGGCTGCTGAAGAGGGCCTATGGTTCGGACCTGCTCTATCCCCGAATTTCCTTTCTGAATCCGGAACTGGCCATGACTCTGCCGGTTCAGCAGATACGGAACGGCATTACAGATATAATGGCTCATCTTCTGGAAAGGTACTTTACCAACACGGGTAATGTGGAACTGACAGACCGTCTGATTGAGAGTGTCCTTAAAACAGTTATCCATAATGGTCCTCTGTTAATAAAGAATCCGGATGATTATAATGCCTGGGCAGAACTTATGTGGTCCGGTACGATTGCCCATAACAACCTTTTAAATACTGGACGGACGGGGGACTGGGGATCCCACGAAATAGAGCATGAACTGAGCGGTATCTATGATGTGGCTCACGGTGCCGGTCTGGCGGTTGTTTTTCCTGCCTGGATGAAGTATGTCTACCGGCATGATATTACCCGCTTCGCCCAGTTTGCCGTAAGGGTATGGAATGTGGAACAGGATTTTCGTTCTCTCGAAGCAACGGCATTAGCCGGCATAGCAGCATTTGAGAACTTTCTGTTATCCATAGGACAATCCGTCCGTCTGAAAGGGATCGGGATTGACGGCAGCCGTCTGGAAGAGATGTCCAGAAAAGCCACCAATGGGGATACCCGTCATCTGGGGCAGTTTGTTCCGCTCTGGTCCAATGATATCCTTTCCATTCTGAAACTGGCTATGGAAGAATAAGGGGTCACGGCGGTATTTTCATTTTATAGATTATATTGACATATTATGATAATATGTCAATAAAAATATCAGGAGTGAATTATGACCATACCCTCTCTATTTCAGGAAATTGCTGATAAACATTCCAATGTTATATGTCAATACAGCCGGGGAGGGGATGGCAATCATTTTCAACCCACAACTTACGGGGAACTCTACAGAATAATTGAGGGTGTCGCCTGGGGACTGGATCAGCTGGGAATCGGTAAAGGTGACAGAATCGGACTGATTTGTGACAACCGGAAAGAGTGGCTGGCTCTGGACCTTGCCCTACTTTCACTCGGTGCGGCGGATGTGCCCCGGGGATGCGATACCATGGCGCCGGAACTTGAGTATATTCTGGGTTTCTCCGAATGTCCTGTCGCCATACTGGAAAACATCCGGCAAATGGAGAAGATTCTCCCTTACGCCGTAAAACTGCCGGTTCTGAAAAAAGTCATACTTATCGACAGCAGCGGTGACATCCCGGAATCTCCCTGGGAGGTTATTCCCTACTCCTCCCTGAAAGATAATGGTGTGGAAGGGGTAAAGCCGGGATTTTTACGGGAGCAGATTGCCAGGGGGAAAGGATCTGATCTGGCGACCCTGATCTATACTTCGGGTACAACGGGAGAGCCCAAGGGGGTTATGCTGACCCATGAGAATTTCTACTGTCAGGTTAAAGGTATCCACACAGTTGCCAAACTGACAGTGGGTGATATCTGGCTGAGTGTTCTGCCTGTCTGGCACTCTTTCGAACGGATCATTCAGTATATTGCCATTGGAGCGGCGACGACGATTGCCTATTCCAAACCGATAGGCAAGGTAATGCTTATGGACCTGCAGACACTTAATCCCCAGTGGATGGCATCGGTTCCGCGTATCTGGTCCGCTATCGAGTCGGGTGTATCCCGGAACATCAAGTCAAAAGGCCCGGTTGCCTGGGGGCTGTTTCGTTTCTTTCTGGCGGTTGCTTCGGCTCATCAGGCTATGCAGAACCGCTTGCAGGGACGTGTCGCCGATTTCCGCAAGCGTTTTACCCTGCCTTACTACATCCTTTTTCCGATTCCCTGGCTGCTGCTCTATCCCGTTCGAATGCTGGGGAACAAGCTGATTTTCAGCAAGATTCAGGAAAAAGTCGGAACCAGTTTCCATGCGGGAATTTCAGGAGGAGGAGCTCTTCCTCCCAGGCTGTATAAATTTTTCAAAGCCATCGGGATTCAGATACTGGAGGGATACGGGTTAACTGAAACCGCTCCTGTTGTGGCATTCAGTTCGGAGTTTCATCCTGTTATGGGTGTTGTCGGAAAAGCATATCCCCGGGGAACAGAGATCAAGGTCGTTGATGGAAACGGCAGGATGCTTCCTCCTGGCGAGAAAGGGGTTGTTATGCTGCGGGGAGCCCAGGTGATGAAGGGATATTTCAGGAAGCCCTCTTCAACCGAAAAGATGATCGATAAGGACGGCTGGCTGAATTCGGGAGATCTGGGAATGATGACAGTTAAGGGTGAGTTGAAAATCATCGGACGGGAAAAGGACACAATCGTTCTGCTGGGAGGGGAAAATATCGAGCCTGTACCCATGGAACAGAAACTGGCGGAATCGCCCTATATTGAACAGGCCGTGATAGTGGGACAGGATCAGAAATACCTGGCAGCACTGATTGTTCCGGATTATGATGCCCTGGAAGCCTATGCCAGAGATAATAACCTGGCTTATGAAAACCGTATCCACTTGAAGGATGTTCACACCATACTGGAACTGATGAGCAGCGAAATCAATCAGCTTATAAGCGCAAAAAACGGATTTCGTCCTTTTGAACGGATATATAAGTTTGAAATTCTGCGAAAACCTTTTGAAGTAGGAAAAGAGCTGTCGGGAAAACAGGATCTCAAACGGCATGTCATTGCGGATATCTACAAAAAGGAAATCGCCGGGATGTTCGAATCCTGAGAAATTATTCAGAAATATACAGCAGCAACAGCGTGGACAGAGGGTGTGCGCTGTTGCAATTTTCAGATATAAGGCTGCTTAAACGGGTACGTATTACTCCACGTTCCGAATAGGGCGCGGCCTCCAGTAGACGGATCTGTACTTTTAACAGGATGATCGTCAGGGTGTCGGCAAAATCGGATCGTGTTTCATCGGCAAGGATTTGTTCATTTTCCAATTGCTGCCAAATCGCTTTTTGCCGTACATCAACTGCTATCGTGTCCATATCATTCCCGGTTTTCCGGGATAAACTTGTATCCCGGATAGAAATTATTAAAAAGGAAGTTCGTCCCCTTCTCCTACAGCCTGCTGCCACTGGAAGTAGGCATTGAGATAGTCATAGATCGCAGCGTAGTAGTTTAACTGCGCTCCGGAGAGGTTTAACCGGGCATCTTTAAGGTCCAGTTGGGTTGCCAATCCGTTCTTGGATGATATCTCCATTATATTATAAGCCTTTTCTGCTGTTTTTAAGGTTGTTTCGGCAGATTTTATTCTGGAAGAGGATTCATCCAGTAAAAGTTGCAGATTGTTTATCTCCGTACGGATCTCATCCTGTTTTTTCAGGAGGTCAACCCTGGCTTTTTCCAGCTCCAGTCTGGCATCCTCCATTTTGGCAAAACGGCTGCCTCCATAGAAGATCGGGATGGTCATGGTAATACCGGCTGTCGCCGCGTTGGTTCCGTCTTTCAGTTCAAATTCATCCGAGTTCTTGATATACCCGTATCCGGCCGAAGCGGAAAGGGAAGGGAAGAATTCCGCACGTGTCGCCGATACGTTGATCTCCTGAAGATCAATGGTTCCCTGAAGGGCCTGATAATCCGGCCGGGTCCCGAAGATGCTGCCCAGTTCAACAGCCCCTTCTACGGAAGGCGTCGTTGTGAGGGATTCTGTCAGGATAATTTCCGCTTCCGGTTCAAGTCCTCCCAGGTGTTTCAGACTGGACATGGCAAGGTCCCTGTTGCGGGCAGCCTGGGTTGTCTCCGGGATATTTATCTGCCAGTTGACTTCTGCCTGAAGAACATCCAGCTCGGAGGCCAGTTCATTTTCATACTTTTTCTGTACCTCCAGGTAGGTTTCATAGGCGTTCTGTTCGGTCGCTGCTTTTACATTGTAAACCTCTTCCATAAGTACTGTCTGAAAATAGACCTGTTTGGCTGCTGTCAGAATAGCCTGACGGCTGGCCTCGTAGATGGTTCCCGTCAGTTCCCTGTATTTGCTGCTGGCTTCCAGGGCTCTGAAAACAGTCACATCAAATAGCATCTGTTCCATTCCAACGGACAGGGAGAATTCGTTCTTTGTATTATAGGGCATATCCACCCAATACAGATCGTACATCTGGGTTGCCGGGTTGACCGAGGGAATCGCTCCCACAGCGGCGGGAACTTCGATTTCAATTAGATTCCTTGTATAACCGGCGCTGCCTGCAATCATCGGCTTTGTGGCCGATCGGGCCAGTTTTTCCTGTGCTCCTGCGAGCTGCTGGTCCAGATTGGCCAGGTAGAGGTCTTTGCTGTTTTCTTCTACCAGATTCATATAGTCTTTCAGGCTGATCTCCTGTGCGCAGATACCGGCTGCGGTCATCAGGATAAAGGAGACGGCTAATATATATTTTTTCATACGTTTACTACCTCAATTGCTTTTTTCAGGGCTCTTTTCTTCTTTTTCTCCTCTTTCCCGGATTCCAGGGCGTTTTCAATAGCCGGGATAACAAAAAGGGTAAGGAATGTGGCGGCAACCAGACCTCCGATACTGACAAGACCCATGGGCTGGCGCATTTCCGCACCCGAACTCCCCAGACCTAATGCCATAGGGAGCATTCCCAGGATTGTGGCAATATTCGCCATCAGAATAGGCTGCAGTTTGGTGGGGCAGGCTTCCAGCAGCGCTTCGCGGACACCCATACCTCCGTCTCTCAGCTGGTTTGTGTATTCCAGGATCAGGATGGCATTGTTGACTACCATACCCACCAGCATGATAATGGCCATCATGGAGACCATATTCATGGTAAAGCCGCCGGTCAGGAAGAGGGCTACCACTCCTATCAGGGAAAGGGGAATGGTGGAAAGTATCAAAATGGGCTGCCCAATCCGTTCCAGAATGGCTGCCAGAAGCATATAGGTCAGGATGATGGCGATGACAAAGGCAAAGCCCATGTTTCTCATGGTATCATTCATCATCTCCGCATCACCGCCCCATTTCAGGGTGATGGAACCGGGGAGAGTATCAGCAGCAAGTTTATCGATAGCCGTTGTGGCATTCCCCAGTACGGCTCCCGGCAGAAGCCCCGAGGTCATTTCCACGGATGTTTTCTTATTTATCCGAAGCAGCTTACTGACACCTTCTTCCACTTCGATTCTGGCAAAAAAGGAGAGGGGATATATTCCGCTCTGAGTTGATACCGGGATGTTTCGAATACTGTCATAGCTTGATACTTCTGTATCAGCCAGGGTCACACGAATGTCATACTCTCTGCCTTCCGTCTTCATCTGGGTCATTACTACACCGTCAATGGCGCTGCGCATACTCATGGCAAGATCCTGTATGCTGACACCCATCTCGGACAGTTTCTGTCTGTCCGGGTAGAGGGATATTTCCGGTTTTCCTTCTCCGGTACTGGAATTGATACCGGTGAGTCCGGGGATATCCGCCATTCCGCTTTTCATTAGAGCCGCATATCGGGAGAGTTCATCCATATTGTCTCCCTGCAGGTAAAATGAAACGGGAGCCGTGCCGCCATCCATCCCGCCGCCGGCGGCCTGAACCCGGATAACAGCCCCTGCTATATTGCTCAGGGCTGCTCCGATCCGGCTGGCCAGAACAATATCGGATTCTCTGAGGTCCTTATCTATAAGGGTTATATTCAGCTTGGCCAGATTGGTCCCCGAATCGATAGAGGAGAGGGTCCCCAGGTTTGTTACGATCTGTTCCACCTCTGTAAAGGCTGCCGTTCTGTCTTCGATCTCTTTAATCAGAACGGCGGTTTCACTGAGAGCAGCGTCTTCCGGCAGTTCCACTTCAATGGAAATCATTCCGCTGTCCATGGCCGGCTGGAATTCAAAAGGGATAATGGTAAAAGCGAACATGGCTGCCCCGAAGAGCAGGAGAGTTCCCATAATCAGTAATCCGCTTCTCAGCCGGTTATGCAGTATCTTTTCCAGGATGAAAGCATAACCCCGTTCCATGGATTTAAAGAAGTCCTCAATTTTCTGTGAAACCTTCATCTTTTTTTTCGGTTGTTCCGGCAGCAGAAGGGAGGCCAGCATCGGTGTCAGGGTGAAAGAGATGAAGAGAGAGAAGAGAGTCGCGATAACAACGGTCAGGGCAAAATCCCCGATAAATATACCTACAATACCACCCATGGTTCCCAGGGGAAGGAAAACACATACGTTTGTCAGGGTGGAAGCTACTACGGAAACAGTTACTTCTGCCGTCCCTTTCGAGGCGGCATCCCTTCTATTGTGTCCCATCCCCTTGTGACGGAAGATATTCTCCAGAATGACAACCGAGTTCATTACCAGAACTCCGACCGATGTGGACAGGCCCATCAGGGACATCAGGTTCAGGGTTATTCCCATCTGATTGAGAATGATAAAGGTTGGAATAATCGATAGGGGCATGGACAGGGCTACAATCAGGGTAGACCGGAGATCATGCAGAAAAAACAGCAGGATACCCGCTGTGAAAATGATACCCAGAAGAATATTGCTGAGGGTATCGTTAACCGTATCCTGTACAAAAACGGAGTCATCCATGGTAATGGAGAGGTTAACGCTTTCGGGCAGCTGTTTCTTAAGTTCCGGAAGCAGGGTTTTCACTTCATTTGCCACATTAACAGGATTCCCTTCGGGGGATTTGATGATGCTGAGCAGTACCGCATTGTCCTGACGGAGACCCGCTTTTGTATCAAAGAGGGTTACCCTTTGACGTACATCTTCCGAGGAGGGTTCAATGGTGGCCAGCTGCCCCAGTTTCCGCATCCCCGAGGCCGTCGGAATCAGCATTTCCTCCAGTTCATCGGTACTGGAGATCTCACCTTTCAGGCTGACCGAGTAATCTTCGGACTGATCCTGAAAATTCCCTCCGGGCATATCCATATTGGCGTAAGCCAGGATTCCCGCAATCTGGGTAAGATTAATCTGATTTTCATAGATAGTGCTATTATCGAATTCCACCCGGATTTCCCGTTCAAAACCACCTATAACATCAACATTTCCCACTCCCTGAATCTGGGAGATCCGGTCTTTAACCGTTGTATCCGCCAGGTAGAAGAGCTCTGTTGACTCTATGTCTCCGCTCAGCATTACTTCCATAACCGGTGAAGCTGCAATATCAATCTTGCTGATAACCGGCTCTTCCGCACCGTCCGGAAGGTTATTCACTATGGCATCAACCTTCTCCTTCGTATCCTGCAGGGCTATGTCCGTATCCTTTTCCAGTTCGTATTCCAGAATGATAATGGAGGCGCTGTTCATACTGTAGGAGGTAATATTCTTCAGCAGGCTGATGGAACTTACTTCATCTTCAATCTTCCGGGTAATCAGATTTTCAATCTGTTCCGGTGCGGCGCCGGGGTAGACTGTCTGAATGGTAATATAAGGGATTTCTGCATCGGGCATAAGATTAAGGGGGAGGTTTAAATACCCCAGTATGCCGAAAAGCAGCAGAGCGACCATGACCATTGAGATCAGAACCGGTCGTTTTATGGATATGTCTGATAAAAACACGAATTTTCTCCTGAGAATTATTTATATAAAAGGAAGCCCCCTCGACTTCGCTCGGGGGGCTTTTTTATTAGTTGTTGAAAACGAGCTGGGAGGCTGACTCTTCCACGACGAAAAGGGGAGACTGGTCTCTCACCTGGGAAATCCCGTCGGTTATCAACTTGTCATTGGCCTGCAGTCCGGCTGTTACTTCATAGTACATACCCTGCTTCCTGCCGGGCTGAATAATCTGGCGGGAGGCATAACCGTCCTTGTCCAGGTATACAAACCAGTTGTTCTGATTTTTCTGAATCTCATTCCGGTGCACAACAATGGCATCCTTTATCAGTTCCGTCTCAATGTCGATGTCTGCTGTAATACCGCTGGGAACAGCATGTTCCGCATTACTGAACACTATTTGTACGGCAAAGGCTTTCTTTCGATCGTCCATGGAGAGGTCCACCTGTGTTACCACACCGTTCAGACTGAGTCCCTCCCATTCCGCCTGCGCCCTCTGGCCTTTGCTGATCTGACGAATCTCATGATCGGCTACCCAGACAACAGAAGTCAGTTCATCATAATTGGATACGGTAAACAGGCTGTCTCCGGGGGTGACATTCTCTGATTCCTGGACATTGAGCCTGGTGATATATCCTGATATGGGCGCTTTGACTTCCACCATATCATTCACGGTTTTCCAGTTGGCTTTCTGTACATCATACTGTGTTCTGGTATCATCATAGGTTTGACGGGAAACACCGTTGCTGTTGTAAAGGCTTTCTATTCTGCGGAATCCTTTTTCTGCGGCTTCGAATCCGGCCTGAGCCTGGTAGTAGTTTACGGCAGGGTTATTTTTCGGGAAGCGGATGATGGGCTGGTCCTTTTCCACGTAGTCCCCCACTTCAACAAGAATCTCCTCTACCGTATCCGAAACCAGGGAGGATCCTGTCGATTCCTTGGCTCCTTTCAGGGAGGAAGTAAAAGTCAGGTAGGTGGAGAAATCCTGCTCTCCAACAGCCCTGACCTTTACAGGAATCCCCTGTTCCCTGAAAATCTCTTCCATATTTTTCATAGCTGTCTGGTCTTCCTTCTGACAGGACGATACCAGTACAATCATTAATAATATTCCGGCTATCTGTATTATCTCTTTCATTTTATTTCTTCCTCCGTTAAAGGATACCATTAAGTTAATCATATAAGAGCCGCCCCCGCGGATTAGGGAGTGCCGGGACGGCTTTTAAAATGTATAAACCGCAAGCAGGAACGTCTTCCTGTGCTGTGATTCTAAATATACTGCCGAACGGACAGGCTTTGTATTAACACAGAGGGAACAAATCTGAACGGATTGTTCAGATTTGTTATATTGGGATTTTATGGATTTACCGCAGGTTTTGTGAGAAAATGGCGCAGAGCGGTAAAGCTCCATTATAATGACAGTTATTGGAAACAGAGGGATAGAAAATGAATGCCAGGATTCTGATCGTGGAAGATGAAAAGGATATTGCCGACATTATAGTCCTGTATCTTAAAAAAGACGGAGTGGAAACTATCTGGGCTGAAACAGGAGAGGCCGGCCTGGCTGTTTTTGAAAAACAGGACTTTGATCTTGTCGTTCTGGATATCAACCTGCCTGGAATGGATGGTTTCGAAACTCTCAGAAAGATCAGACAGAAGAGTCAGGTCCCTGTCATTATTGTTTCCGCCCGTCAGGAAGATGTGGATATGATCCTGGGATTTGGAACCGGTGCGGACGATTATGTGACCAAACCCTTCAGTCCCAGCGTTCTGGTTGCCCGTATACGGGCTCATTTAAGGCGTCAGGAGGATTCCCGGGATCTGTCTGCCAATCAGTCGTATAGCTTCGGACCTTATTCATTGGATATGGATCGGCTGATTCTTACAAAAGACGGGGCTGTTGTAAACCTTTCTCCCCGGGAGATGGACCTGCTTATTTTTCTGGTTAATCAGCCGGGAAAGGCCTTTACCCAGGAAGAACTTTATCATGCCATCTGGGGAAATGATTTCGGAGATCTCAGTACCGTATCCGTTCATATCAGAAGACTGCGCCGCAAACTGGGAGAGGACTCCTCCAATCCCTGCTATATAAAAACCAGATATGGATTCGGGTATTTTTTTCAGGGGGATGATACTGTATGAATCGCTGCGAAGGACCCCGAATGAGCTGGCGTATGGTTATTCTTAATCTGATACTGCCGATGAATCTTCTGGTTCTTATGTTTGTACTGTTTATTCAGATCTGGTTTCTGCAATTTGAAGTTGATATGGACGGTCTGGAAACAAAACGCTTTCTGGCCGATCCCCTGCTTGAAGTATTCAGCGATAAGGCGGAAGAGGATAAACGGGTTCCCGAGTGGATTGCCCTGGTGGTTCTGGAGGACGGTAAGGTTTATTACCCGGCGGATAATCTGGAGGAGTTCTTCGAGGGGATTATTTTTACAGAGAGACTGGACAAACTTCAGATATTCCTGTCCATGATGGTAAAGGAGATTCCTTCGGATATGAACATCGTCCCCTTTCTCTATCAGGGGCAGAAAGGGATCTGCTTTTATTTTTACGATGCCCTGCCCAGCGCATTCAAGGTTCTACAGAAACCTCGCTACCTGATCAATCTGTTTCTTGTTACGACTCTGTTTTTTCTGTTGGGAGCTGGTATCATATTCAACCTGAAAAAGAATATGGAAGAGCTGATACAGGCCACCCGCCGGCTGGGAGAGATGGACTTTGATACGCCCCTGATTCCGAGTAAAGACAACGAATTGAGCGATGTTTTCGTTGCTTTTGAAGAGATGCGTAAGGAGATGCTTCAGCACCGGAAGCAGGGGATGCTCATGATGATGTCCATAACCCATGATTTGAAAACCCCCCTTACTTCGATCCGGGGGTATCTGGAAGCTTTCCGGGACGGATTGGTGGAATCGAAAGAAGAGGCGATGCTGATTATCGGAACTCTTTTAAACAAAACGGGGCTGCTGGAAGAAAGAATCAATGAGATGCTGGATTTTGCCAAGCTTGTTTCTACGGATTTTGAAAGTTCGGCACAATCCATTCCGGTCAGGGAGTGGCTTAAGGAACTGAACGGATATTTTTATGAGGAGGCGCATCTGCATAACAGGCATTTTACATCCCTGGATGATACGCCCGAGTCCCTCACCCTGTTAGGATTTGAAAAACGTCTGAGCAGAACAGTGATCAATCTCTTTGACAATGCCTGCCGCTACACGGGAGCAAACGATGATATCCGCTTTACCAGCGGTTACGATAATCAGATGAACTCTCTCATTCTCCGAATGGAGGATAGCGGCAGCGGAGTAGCTCCCGGGGACAGGGAGAGAATCTTTGATCTTTTTTACAGAAAGGACAAGGGCCGCAATACCCGTGGAATGGGTATCGGACTGGCTTCCGTTAAATTTCTGGCGGAACTTCACGGCGGTTCGGTTGCCTGTTTTGATTCGCCCCTGGGAGGCGCCTGTTTTGAAATCCGCCTCCCAGTTGAGGTATAATACTCTTCTCAGGCTCCCAGGATACTTTCAACAGTTTCCATCAGAACCGGATCAATTTTCAGGGAGTTCAGAGTCTTGTGATCTTCCATGAGCAGATCTTTTTTGATCCGCGCAGAATCGACGATCATCCGCACAATGCTTTCCTGCGGTGTTTTTGCCGTATTGAATACCAGATCAAAGGCGCTGCTGCGATCGGGATGGCCATGAAACCATCTTTCAACAAATGTTTTCCGGATTTTATCCATTTTCATAACTTCGCTTCTGGCTTCACTGACGGAGGAGAGAGTTTTATCCTTCATATGACGCCTGACTCTTTCTTCAAGGGGTGCCCAGAGCCTTACATTAAGAACATCAGAGTAATCAGGGAATACGGCAAAACTACCCCGGCCCAGTATTACTACATTGCCATGTACGCCGATTGCCTGAATTACCCGGCCCAGAAAATCGATCATGTTTTCCTGAAAGCTGTCCATTCTGTCCAGAAAGCCGGGCGCCGATTCGTAAACCTGATTGAACTCAACCATACCGTACTGATCCATGATCTTTTCAATGGTTTCTTTTGTAATGAAATGATAGCCAAGTTCTTCCGCTACCTGACTGCCGATTGTCCTTCCTCCGCTGTTCAGAAGCCGTGAAATAGTAATTACCTTCATCTCTTCCTCCCCAACCCATACTTTCAGGGGATTAGTACCAAGTCACCGGGAATCACAGTATTTTTCATTCCTTTCTCCTCTAATTATAAGGGAGAGGGAATAAAAACTCCAATTTCCGGAGAAATTCAGAAAACAATTATTTTTTTTGTTGCATCCTTGACTAACAGTTCCGGAAGCAGTATTTTAAAGATAAAATAATATCGATACAAAAATATCGTATAGATAGGAGATATATATGGCTGTAATGAGTTTTTCAATTCCCAGAAATGTTGCCTACGGCGAAGGGGCCATGCAGAACCTTGCTGGTCTGAAAGGAAAAAAGGCCGCTATTGTAACCGGCGGCAGTTCCATGAAGAAATTCGGTTTTCTTGATCAGGCTGACAAGCTCCTGAAAGAAGCCGGAATGGAAACCATCCTGATTGAAGGTGTAGAGCCTAACCCTTCGGTAAAAACAGTAAAGAAAGGGGCAGAGGCCATGCTGGCTTTCGAACCGGACTGGATTGTTGCCATCGGCGGCGGATCTGCTCTGGACGCGGCAAAGGTTATGTGGTGTTTTTACGAACATCCCCAGCTCTCCTTTGAAGATATAATAGAGCCCGGTTCCATGCCCGGTCTGAGAAACAAGGCAAAATTCATAGCCATTCCCTCAACCAGCGGAACAGCTTCCGAGATTACAGCCTTCTCTGTAATCACCGATACGGAGAATCATATCAAGTATCCTATCGTTGCGGCTGATATGGTGCCCGATCTGGCTATCCTGGATCCTGCGCTTCCTGCCAAAATGCCCGCCCATATTACAGCAAATACCGGTATGGATGTTCTGGCGCACGCTACAGAAGCTGTTGCTTCCACTGCTTCAACCTGTTTTACCGAACCTTATGCCATGGAAGCCATCAAGCTGGTTCTGGAAAATCTTCCAAAGGCATATGCCGATGCGGACGATATGGATGCCCGCTACAATATGCACAATGCTTCCGCTCTGGCCGGTATGGCTTTTACCAATGCCTCTCTGGGCCTTGTTCACTCTCTGGCGCATAAAATCGGAGGAGAGTTCGGTGTCACCCACGGTCTGGCCAATGCCATCCTGATGCCCTACATCATTGATTTCAACAGAAAATCCTCTGACAAGTATGCCATGGTGGAAAAAGCACTGGGCCTTGATGACCTGGCTGAGTCTGTAAGGGAACTGAACAGGAAGCTGAATATTCCCGCAACTTTCAAGGACTGTGATGAAGTAGACTTTAACGAAGTAAAGTTCCTTAAGGTCCTGGATAGAATGAGTACAAACGCCCATGGCGACCCCTGTACCCTGACCAATCCCGGTGCGCCCACTGTTGCCGACGTAAAAGCTATTTACGAAGCGGCCTACTACGGGAAGAGCATGAAATAGTTTTTGATAACGGGACCCTGATCTGATCCTTGTTTCCTAATCCCGTTTTAAAATACCGGCCGTATCACATGCTGATACGGCCTTTTCTGCTTTTATGGAAAAAGATTTTGTCTGGGAGGGGAGGCTCTAATAAACAAAAGATACTGCTGTTTATTAGAAATTGAGATTGTTAATATCTCTATGCATCTCCTCTGCCCCGAACATTCATACCTGCTAGAATCCATGTTTCTCCATGATGTCATCCAGTGTCCCATCCATTTCCATGGCATCCAGACCATCATTGAAATCATCTGCGAGAGTTTGGGCATTGGGGAGTTGCTTGGGAAAGCAGAGAAAAAGATCATGCTGAGCAAGAACCTTTACCATTTCTATTTGGGAGATATCAAGCCCATATTTCCTTGACTGATATTCGACAACTAATTTATCGCTAAAAAACAAATCGATCCTTTTCGCCAGGAGTTTTCGGATATTCTGCAGGTCTGAAGTTACTTCCTGCTTATCAAGATACTCCGCATTATCAAACTCTTCCTCATTGGTATAACCACGAACCACTCCTATCTGAAATTCAGAGAGTTCTTCAAGAGAATTAAACCTAATATTATCAGAAACCAGAGCAAACAGTCCGGCCGGACCTCCAGGAAAAGGGTTGGAAACTATATATTTTTCATTCAACCCGGGAGAATAATATTCCGGTCCATAGGAATCGACTTGTCCCTCTTCTGCAAGAGAGACAACTCTAGCCCATGGCAAAAAAAGGAAAAATGTCTGGTAGCCGCTGCGTGAAAAAGCTTCAGTTATCAGTTCTCCTACATATCCATATCCTTCAAGTTCCCGGCTGATATAAGGTTGCCAATCCAGAGTAGCAATGCTCACACGCTGCTGTGCTGTAATGGGAAATCTCAGAACGCAGCAAAAAAGGAGTATAAAAGCAACCCGTTTATAATCATTCATCTCCCGTCTCCAGGGTCGAAAGATCTCAAGTCTGAAATAATATTCATGATACTACATCATAAATGTCTTCCTACTTATAGTATAATTGATGTTGAATTATCCTGCCTTGATTTCCCGGGGTGCTTTTCTGATCAATAGACTTCCGTTCTGTCAGATCAATCTGATGCCCTTCTCTTCCATGGTTATCTTTTTTTCCCGGTACAGTCCGCCCACTGTTTTTTTAAAGATCTTCTTGCTCATCATCAGAGTCTCTCTAATCTCATCGGGGCTGCTTTTGTCATGAAGAGGGAGGAACCCGCCGGCTTCCTCCAGAGCCTTCAGTATAACCGAGCGGGCGTCATCTGTGGATTCCCGGAATCCCTGGCGTCTCAGGGAGGCATCGATCAGGCCGTCTTCCCGTATTCTTTTAACGTAAGCCGTCCGCCGGTCTCCCACTTTGAGTTCTTCAAATACCTCGTTCCGGTAGAGGAGCCCCCTGTATCTGTTATCCAGGATAACCCGGATCCCTGCCTCATTGAATCCGAAGACAAGGCAGTCCATCTTCTGGTTCTCTTTAAGAGAAGAGGTATCTTCCTCGAAAAACTCATCGAATTTTCCAGTGCCGATTACACCGATGCCGTCAAAATCGGGGATCAGATGAACAACCGCCGTATCTCCCACGTTCAGTTCCTTTCGGAGAAGTTTGGCGGGAACATAAAGGTCTTTTTTGATTCCCCAGTCAAGGAACACCCCGAAATCCGTTACAGAGATAACTTCCAGAGCGGCAAATTCTCCCAGACAGGCTTTTGCCTTCCGGGTTGTGGCCTTTAAACCGTCTTTCCCATCCTGAAAGATAAATACTTCGATCTCGGTACCAGGCTTCAGCTTTTCCGGAGCTTCTGCCGCATGAAGGGGGATCCTTTCTCCGTATCCGTCTAGCAGATAGTACTGACCTGTATAGCGTTTTACTTTTAATGTGTAATACCGACCGGAAATAATCGGATCTTTTTCGTTTTCCATAAGGTATCAAGTATAATCTTTCTGTTTCGTTTTGTCACTTCCGGAAGTATTTCATAAATGCGGGAATCGGGTAATTGAAAAAAGTGAAAAAAAATTTTATTTTTTCTTTACTCATGTGAAAAATAATTTAAAATCAGATCAAAGGATAAAAAAATGGATGAGTTATCAGGACTGATTACGGAACAACCCAATCCGGCCTCTGCCGGAATCGATACAAAAAGCAGCAGGGAAATTCTGGATATAATCTGCCAGGAGGATAAGAAGGTTCCCCTTGCAGTGGAGGAAAGCCTGGATCAGATCTCTCCTCTCATAGACAGGGTTGTCAGCCAATTCCGTCAGGGGGGGCGTCTTTTTTATATAGGAGCGGGAACATCCGGACGCCTCGGGGTGCTGGATGCCTCCGAGTGTCCTCCCACTTACGGGACAGATCCCGAGATGGTTCAGGGGATTATTGCGGGCGGACAGGAAGCTCTGACCCGTTCAGTCGAGTGGGCCGAAGATAACGAAGAGAGCGGAAAGGACGCTCTGAAAGAGAGAGGATTCTGCAAAAAGGATGTTCTTGTGGGTATTACGGCCAGCGGCCAGGCGCCCTACGTTATAGGAGCCATGAAGTACGCCCGGTCTCTCGGCGCCGGAGTAGGGGCTCTGGGCTGTAATAAAAAGTCTCTTATATTCGACTATGCGGATTATCCCATCTATGTCCATGTGGGGCCCGAGATCGTGGCCGGATCAACCCGGATGAAGTCCGGAACAGCCCAGAAGCTTGTTCTGAATATGATCACCACCGCATCCATGATACGCATGGGCAAGGTGTATAACAATCTGATGGTGGATCTCAAGCCGGTCAACAACAAGCTGATTATCCGTTCAAAAAGATTGATCCGGCTGGCCACGGAGTGCAGTGAAGAGAAGGCGGAGGAGGTGTTTGAACAGTCCGGCCGGCATGTAAAAACAGCCATTGTAATGGTGCTGCTGGATGTGAACAGAGAGGAAGCCCGCAGGCTCCTGGAACAGAGCGAAGGACGGGTGGGAACCGCTCTGGAAATAGCCGGGAAATAAGGTCCGGAAATTAAAGAAAGAGGGGGTGGAAGGCTCTCCTGAAGGCTTTTATTTTTTCGGCGGTCTCCTCCCTGCCGAAGTGGACCCTGTTGGTCAGGGTTACGATTTTCAGTTCCCTTTCCGGATCGATCCAGATACTTGTTCCTGTAAAACCCGTATGCCCGTAGGAATTACCGGAAAATCCCTGTCCCGCAAAAATTTCAGGGCCGTTGCAGGCTGTTCCGTAAGCCCGGGGATCTCCCTCTATTCCTGTAGTAAGATTCTGTGTCATCTTTTCCATAATCTCTTCCGGGAGAATCCGCTTTCCATTCAGTGTCCCCCTGTTCAGGAATACTTCGCATAGGGCGGACACGCTTTCCAGTGTTCCGAAGAGACCCGCATTGCCTGACACACCGCCCATGGTCCAGGCATTCTCATCATGTACCTCTCCCCGGATCCATCTTCCTCTCCAGGGATCAAACTCTTCACAAACGGCCCGTGAGCGCTGTTTTCCGACAGGATTAAACATCAGGTCCTTCAGCCCCGCTTTTTCACAGACAATCTGATGAAACAGTTTGTCCAGAGGGGCGCCTCCGATTTTTTCGGCAACCAGGCCCAGCAGGATAAATCCTGTACAGCTGTAAACAACGGAATGACGGGGGGGCTGATGTGGTTTAATACCCAGAAGATGCTCTACAGCCTGCTCCCGGCTGCAGGAGTTGCCGTCCGGGAAGAGTTTGAACATTTCCGGGAGGGCAGGGAGTCCGGAAATATGAAGCAGGATGTCATGCAGTTTCAGCTCCGATGTGTCCTTTGATCTTGCAGGAAGAAAGACTCCCAGAGTCTTTTCTGTTGAAAGGCCTTCCTGTTCCAGCAGGTGGAGCAGCACAAGGCTGGTAGCAAGTGGCTTGGTAAGGGAGGCGAGCCCGAACAGGCTGTCTCTTTTCAGCTCTTCTCCCCCGTTCAGGAGGGATGCCTTTCCCCGTACACTCTGAAAGATGATCTTCCCTTTTTTCTCCACCTGTACGGCAATCCCCGGGAAGGTGTTCTCCGCCAGGGCCTCTGTTATGAGCTTGTCCGGATCCATTGTTCTCTTTCCTTCTATGTTCTTTCCAGGATATTAAAAACCGTCAGGGGTTTGGACAGTTTTCCGCAAATGGCGGGACCGGAAGCTCCGGTGGCAGCCGGGACATTGGAAGGAAGGTTCAGCATGTAGTAGAGTCCCATAAGCGCAAAGGCCGCCGCCTCTTTAAAGTCAGTTGGAATCCCCGCTTCGTCTCCTGTCATAACCCGGGATGAGGGCAGTCCGGATTTAAGGGATTCCATAATTATGGGATTATGTGCCCCGCCTCCTGTTACAATCACATTGTCGGGTACAGCAGGGAGCCATTTATTATAGCTGTAGATAATACTTTCGGCTGTAAACATAGCCGCTGTGCGGATCAGATCTTCATAGGATACATCATCAGGCATAGGGTAGTCCTGAAAAAAACGGTCTCCGAACAGTTCCCGACCTGTGGATTTGGGCGGTTGAATTCTGAAGTAGGGATGACCCATCCAGCATGACAGAAGCTTGTGGTTAACCCGTCCCCTCAGGCCGATGAGGCCGCCCCTGTCATAGTGCTGCTCACCTGAACTATGCTGCTCAACCAGTATGTCCAGAATCATATTGCCGGGACCGGTATCGAAGGCAATCAGTCCGCTGTCCCCTTCAGCAGGAATAAAGCCGACATTACCGATACCTCCGATATTCTGGAAGGCTGAGCTGCCTTCGAACCCCCTGGCCAGAATGGCATCAAGCAGGGGAACAAAGGGCGCGCCGCCGCCTCCTGCTGCCATATCGGCCGGACGGAAATCGCTTACTGTGGGTATTCCGGTTTTCCGGGCTATGACCGAACCTTCCCCGATCTGCAGGGTTCCCGCCTGAGGGGCGCCCAGGTACTCCTCAGGCTGCCCGATGTGGTGAATCGTCTGGCCATGGGAGCCGATAACGCTTACCTCTGCCGCCTTTGTCCCTGTTTCTTCAAGGAGCCTGTTAACACAGTCCCCGTACACCTCGCCCAAACGCATGTTCAGCAGGGTCAAACGGGGGAGCAGGTCTTTGCATCCGGCCGTTACATCCAGTATCTCCTGTCTCAGGGTTCCGGTAAACGGGTAGGTTCTGGCCGCAATAGTGTCCAGACCGACTCTTTTCCCGTCCATGGAAATTCGGAAGAGTCCCGTATCTATCCCATCTACTGAAGTTCCCGACATGAGGCCTATGGCCAGGTATTCCTTTTTCATGAGAATATTATGATTGTGTTGGAACGGCTTGTCAAAAGGAAATAAAAAAATATTTCACTCATATTGTCTTTCTGTGAAAAATATTTTATTGACGTGAATAATGATGGATCGTATACTCTCATATTATTGGAGGAAAAATCATGAAAAAACTGACAGGATTCCTATTGCTGGTTCTACTGACCTGTTCCATGGTCTTTGCCGGCGGCGCTCAGGAAGAAGAAGTGCCTGAAAAACTCGTCTACCTGACAGCCAGCTGGGGAGCCCCTTCCCAGGAGCTGCTGGATAAATATGAAGCGGAAACCGGCATCAAGGTTGAAGTCTCTTCGTTAAAGGAAGCAGATTTGAGAAATAAAGTAATGTCTGCCGCAGCGGGGAAAACCAGTCCCGCGGATATTATTTTTACCGGAATCAGCAACTTCGGCGTTTTTGGTCACTCCGGGATTCTGAAACCTCTGGATGACTTTGTTTCCGCTGAAACTTTTGACAGTGTTATGGGCCGTCAGTTTTTTCAGATTGACGGAGAAACCTACTGCGTCCCCATGTATCAGCAGATGGTCATGATCGACTATGACAAGGGTTCCCTCGGAAAAATCGGACTGGACGGCAAGGATATCAAAACCTGGGATGATTTTGAAAACGCCGCACTGAAACTGAAAGCGGAGGGCATCCTGGAATATCCCCTGGCTTTTGCCGTTCGTCACTGGTCCTGGTATCTGATGGCCCTTTCCCAGGGGAGCACTCTTTTTGATGCCGATGGCAATCCCACCTTTGATGATCCTTCCGATCCCGGATACGGCGCTTTCATACAGCTGATCCGCTACTTCGAAGAGGGACTCATTTCTCCCGAAAGACTGACCTCTCCCAATGCCCATCCTTCTTTCTGGGCCGGACAGGCTGTTTTTCATCAGGCATGGCAGGGCTCTCTGGCCATTGCCAACAACCCGGAGAAATCCAGGATTGCCCCCCATGCGGACTACCTGCTCCTTCCCGACCAGCACTACACATGGAGCCTCCCCGCCGGTCTGGGTATTTCCGCCTATTCCAAATACCCCAAAGCCTCTCTTCAGTTTATCGAGTTTATGATCTCTGAAGAGGTTCAGAACTTCGGATATGAGGCCAACGGTATGTTCCCGGCCCTGACCAGCCTTTTTCAGGACCTTGGCAACAGCGGAAAAATCGAGGGATGGGAAGTCATGTCCGAACAGGCAGACTACCTTGTGCCCCTGCCGTATAACACCCCCTGGTTCGCCGAGTTCGAGACAGAACTGAAGGATGTGCTGATCCGTGTGGCAAGAGAAGAAGTGACTGCGGAGGATGCTATTAAAAACCTGGCTGATTTCCAGAGAACACTGAAAGCCGAATACGAGTAAGTGATTCGCCTGCGGGTTTGAATATCCCGGAGAAATTAAAAAAGCAGCGGGGCGATCCGATAAGAGAGTATCTTATGGGGGAGCCCCTTTTTTCAAGTTAATCGGAGGATGTAAAAAAAGTGATGAAAAAGTTTTCCAGGTGGCTGGACGACAGCACCCATCTGGCCATGGCGATTCTTATTCCGTCCATGCTCCTGCTGGTGGCCTTTGCCTACCTGCCGGCGCTCTATTCCCTGCGCTTCAGTTTTCTGAAGTACAATATCAAGATGCCCAACAATATCCGTTTTAACGGATTGGACAACTATGTTCACATTCTGAAGGATCCTGTTTTTATCAGTTCTGTAATTCGGGTCTCCTACTTTATGGTTTTCGGGACATTTATGGTTCTTGCCCTGTCCATGTTATTTGCCCAGGTCCTGAATCAGGAGTTCCGCGGCCGGGGATTTCTCCGGGCGGCGGTTATCATCCCCTGGGCCATCCCCCCGGTTGTTAACGGTCACCTCTGGAAATGGATATTCAACGGGGAATACGGGGCATTCAACGGGCTTCTCTATCAGTTCGGGATTATAGACAGCTATCATTTCTGGCTGACAAATCCCGCAGTAGCCCTGAACGTGGCCATTTTTATCTTTGTATGGCGTTATATTCCCTTTATTACCATACTCTTTCTGGGAGTTCTCCAGTCCATTCCGCCCGAGCTCTATGAGGCGGCCAGGGTGGACGGGGCCAATGCAGCCCGTCGTTTTTTCCATATTACCCTGGGGTCCATGAGACGGATCAGTGTGATTGCAATCGTTTTGACCCTGATTGCCGCTTTCTCCGTTTTTGACGGGATATATGCGCTGATGGAATTCGACGAGGCAACCAAAACTCCCATGATCTACAACTATCAGATGACCTTTGAAATGGGACGGTTCGGCCGGGGTTCCGCCATGGCGTACCTGGTGGGGCTCTTCCTTTTCGGTTTGACTTTCATCTATCTCCGGATGAGCCTGAAGGAGGACCGCTGATGAAAAAGCCTATGAGTTTCAAGGTCCTTCTGGGCTTTCTTATCCTCTTTATTCTGTTCTGGACTCTGGCGCCCCTTTTGTGGATTGCCATTTCGTCCATCTCTCCCCGGACGGAGCTGTATAATGTTCCTCCCCACTGGATTCCCCATGAACCTACTCTGGAAGCCTATGATAAAGTACTGATTTCCGGTGAAGGATTTCGGGGCGGAGGCGGAATCAGCGCGGCCAAACTGTTCCGGACGGGTATTGCCAACTCTCTGATAATTTCCCTGTCCACAACCGTGATGGTCATGTTCTTTGCACCCCTTCTGGGGTATGCCTTTTCAAGGCTGCATTTTAAGGGAAAAAATCTCTTTTTTATGGCGATTATCGGAATCATCGCCCTGCCTGGCTGGCCTGTATTGATCGGACTGTTCAGCCAGTTCAGCATGATGGGGCTGCTGGATACAAAATGGGGATTGATCCTGCTCTCCTTTACCTTCCGTCTGCCCTTTGAAACCTGGTTTATGAAGGGGTATTTTGAATCGGTTCCCCAGGAAGTGGAGGATGCCGCCCGTATAGACGGCTGTACCCATGTGGAGACCCTCTTCCGGATCAGTCTGCAGATGGTAATGCCCGGGCTGATTGCGGTCACCATTATCTCCTTTCTGCACACCTGGAATATGTTTGCGGCCCCCCTGGTCCTGACCTACACCCTCAAGTCCAAACCCTTAACGGTAACAATGACCGAGTTTATAGGTCAGTACTATGTGCATTGGGATCTGATGTCCGCGGCTACCATCCTGGCCATTATCCCTCCGGTTCTGATCGTCGTTATCTTTCAGAAATATATTATCCGGGGACTTTCCGCCGGAGCAATCAAGTAGCCTGTTTCTCTCCCCCTCGGCTCCGCTTGGGAGCAGGGGGGACTGGCTGATTAAAAATGTTTTGTATTTCTCTACGAAGGAGAAAAACAATACAGATTCCCCCTCCTTGAGGAGGGGGCCAGGGGGAGGTCTAGGGATCAATTACCCAGTTTAACCGGGCAGCGTCCTTCCGCCGGGATTTCTCCCTTTAAAAAGGCAATCAGGCTGTCTACCGCCAGGACTGTATTCTCGTATCCCAGAACAAGGAAGTCCGCTTCCGGAAAGGAGGCCGCCTCGTAGGGGGAGCGCATAACAGCGATCCCTGTGGGCGTTTCACTTCTGCAAATTTCCTGAATCCTGTTCACAGCTTTGGGGAAGAAACCGGCATCTGCTGTTACAAGCAGTATTCTGTCGTACTGTTCAGTTCTGACCGGTTCTTTATCCAATATTTCCTCTGTTTCATCAGCCGGAATAATCCGGAAACAGGATTCGGGGAAGGCCTTTTTCAGACGGAGCATGGGGTTTCCCCCCGATACGGTATTCTCACCGATAAACTGCTCCGGCCTCTGCATAACAAGAATCAGGGTTTTATCCGAATCGGTCAGTCTGCCTTTATCCAGAAAAGAGTTTTCCCGTATCAGAGTCAGGCTCTTCCGGCTTATCTGCTCCAGTTCCGGATCGGGGGTGCTGCCGACCCATCCGGGTACCGGAGATATCTCGTTTTCAATACCGGGGAGGAATTTCCGGCGGGCTTCGGCCAGCCTTGCCAGGGACCGGTCAATCCGTGATTCCCCCAGGCGGCCTTTCATAACCTCATCATAGAGGGCTTTGGCAGCCTTCTCCTGTTCCTCCGGGGTATGGGAGACAAAAAGCATATCCGCCCCGGCCTTAAGGGCCATTACTACGGCCTGTTCTGTAGAATAGTATTTTCTGACTCCCTGCATTTCCAGGCAGTCCGTCAGAACCAGTCCTTTAAATCCCATCTGCTCCCGTAACAGGTTTGTTATAATTCCGGGAGAGAGGGAGGCGGGCACACCGGAGCTGTCCAGGGCGGGTATAAGCATATGGGCTATCATAATCGCAGGGACTCCCCGTTCAATTCCTTTGACAAAGGGGTACAGCTCCCGTTCTTTCAGAAGAGGGTAGGGGTGATTGATCAGAGGGAGGGCCTTATGAGAGTCCGTGGCAGAGTCCCCGTGACCGGGAAAATGCTTGAGTACGGGAATCACTCCTCCTTCTTCATACCCTTCGGCGGCAGCCAGGGCATAACGGCTTACCTGTTCGGGGGTGTCCCCGTAGCTGCGGGAGCCCACAATCGGATTAGACGGATTGCTGTTGATATCCGCCACCGGGGCCAGATTCATATTGAATCCCAGTGAACGGATATGCCGGGCTGTTCCCTCCGCTGCTTTGCGTGCCAGATCCGCCCCGCCCGCTGCGGCGCAGGCCATAGCTCCGGGGTAGGTATTGAGGTCCCCGTGAAAGCGGCTGACAATCCCTCCCTCCTGATCGATGGTCATATAGGGGTAATCCCCGTTGTTCTGCCTGGTCTCGGCTATTATCTCCCGGCTGAGTTCGGCCGTCTGTTCGTATCCCTCGATATTCCGGGCGAAAAAGATCCAGTTCCCTATCTTCAGGTCCCTGTAGAGGAAGCGGGCATGTTCGCCGGCCTTTGTTCCTTCAAATCCGCATACCAGGAGGCGGCCTATTTTTTTCTGAAGATCCCTGTTCATAGCTTATCCCCCATCAGGGCCTGTCGGGTTTTTTCCAGTATGGCCCGGAAACCCTCCGGGTCTCCCGCTGTTATACGGGAAAAGAGTATATCGATTACCGTCAGCTGGGCAATCCGTGATGTCATGGCGGCTTCCCGGATAAGGGACTCATTCATGGGGGTAAAGAGGTTAATGGCACACATTTCTTCCAGCGTATTGGCTCCGTAACGGGTCAGGCTGATGGTAGACGCCTTGTTCTCATTCGCCTGATGAACGGCCTTGATGACTTCCTTTGTTTCTCCCGAATAGGATATGGCGATGGCCGCGTCCTTGGCCGAGAGGGAGCAGGCGGATGTTATCTGCATATGGGAGTCAGCGATATACTGGCAGTTCAGGCCGATCCGGCACAGTTTCTGATAGAGGTCCTGAGCCACGATCCCGGAGGCCCCCAGGCCGTAGATATCGATCCTGTGACTTTTAAGGATACAGTGGGCGGCTTTTTCAACGGATTGGACATCCAGTACGGAGTCAATGCTCCTGAGGGAGCTTATATGGTTGTTGATAATGGCTGTTTTCAGCTCATCCGGGGGAAGGTCCTTTTTGACGGATTCCCGGCTGCTGCGGTCCTGCTCCCGGCTCAGGTCCATGGCAATCCGCAGTTTCAGTTCGTTGTATCCCTTCATGTCAAGGCGTTTGCACAGGCGTACGATTCCCGCCGGGCTGCCTCCGCACTCCGCTGCCAGATCGGAGATATTCATCTCCATGGTTTTCCGGGGATTCTCCAGTATCCAGGAGGCTATTTTCTGCTCCCCCGACGGCATATTATGGAGGGATTCTTTCAGGATTATCAGTCCGCTCTGCAATTTCATAAATGGGCTCTCTTTATATATTTTTCTATCATGTTTCCAACCTGGAATTTCTATTTTAACATTTTTTTTCAAAAACGTGAAAATAAGTGAAAAAATGTTTTATTAAAAGACCTTGAACCGGTTCATCCCTAAAGCACTGGAAAAAATTATTCATTGATTAAAAAAATATAGTTTATTTATTAATCAGCTTGTGATATGTTATCGATTGATCATTTATTTAACCCAAGTTTAAAAAACAATTCTATAATTTGCTGATTCCATTGTTTTGTAACCGCATGGTTGTTGTTTTTAAGCAGAATCGGATTATATCGGGCTATCGGATAGAGGTGCAGCGTAAGGAGTACTAATGAAATACCTGTTCAGATGGGTTATTGTTCCAGTTCTGTTATTTTTTCTGGTTTCCTGTTCCATGTTTGATGAGGGATCGGATGATTCTGATGATGAATCAAGTTCGGATGGGGGAACTCTTGAAATCAATCTAACGTATCTATCAAAAACACTTCTTTCGTATTCTGATAATGATTTATCAGTGTTAACTGCTAAAGTTGATATTTGTGATTCCGATGGATATTCATTTTTTACATCAGAAGACTTGGAACTAACAGATACTATAAAAGTTAATGATGTTTATATTGGAACTGATTTAACAGTAGAAGTAAATATCTGTAATTCTTTCGAAAATAATGGCATATTAGAAAGCGGTTCTCAATCAGGTGTAAATATAATTAGTGATACGCCAACAGTTTTGAATATTTCATGTACACCTAATCCCTCTCAATTTATGTTTTGTCGTGATATTGATTCAAATGAAATAGACTGGTATGAAATCGATTTATCTGTTGATAACACATATACGTTTATTCAAAGCAGTCCTAATGCTGTAACTTGTATATTTGACGCTGAATATAATTTCATTGATGTAATTGATGGTATAAATTCATATGATTATGCATGTGAAGTTAGTGGAACATACTATATTGGGATTTATGCAAATCAAGCTGCTGATAATATCTTGAGAATGGCTGAAAATGTTACTCAACTGGAATTATTTTCCCTAATAGAAGGAGCTGTTTCTTCAACGAATACTGATATCTGGTATGAATTAAATGTTACTCCCGGGGATACATATCAGATTAAATGGAATGATGTGGATTCATGTATTAATACCGGTACATTTACCTTTGATGGAAGTGATAGTTTATATACAGCTGATATTACAGCAACTGCGTTTTCAGAATCATCTGATGATGAATATATCTATGGTTCAGGATGGACAATAACGATTCAGGAAGGAGACTCTAAGCTTTTCATGTGTGTTAATTCTAAATACGTAAATGGTAACACAATATATGGATCGTATCAAATTACTGTTGAGCCATATAAGGGCAATCTGCATATCGATGTTCAATAATTTTTATCTATTAATTCAGGAGATATTTATAAATGAAGAGAATTAAATTACTGCAAATAATATTGCTATTAATGGTACTATCATCCTGCTCAATGTTTTTCAGTTCAAATGATGATAATATGAAAAAACACACAAATTCTGATTCTGGTTCAATTACAATTAGTCTTAGTTATATGTCTCAAGTGCTACAGGATTATTTCGACTCTCAATCCAGAGCATTATTGTATACAAATTCTGCTCTTATCGAGATTCAGGATTCAGATGGGAATGATATTGTTGATCCGGTAACTGTTAATTTGTCTACAAGCAGTTCATTTGAGAATAATTCTGTAGAAGTCACAACTATCAATGATATTCCCAGTGGAACTGACTACACCGTGAAAATTAGTATTTATAACTCGGCAGTAAGTACAACTGAACCTATAGTAACTGGTTCTGCTGATCCTGTTACAATTTTTAATAATAATACCACAAATGTCAGTATTGTTTGTTTACCGGAAAATCCAATAACCATTACCGCAGATGATGGACCATGGAATTATGAATTGGCAGCGAATGAAGAGAAATGGTACAAAGTCTCTTTTGATCCATTGATCAATTATACTATATCCCAAGCAACAACAGGAATCGGAACATTCCTATATGATTTCCAAGGTAAATATATCGCATCTATTAACGATGTTACTCCATATACTTTTGAATGTGTTACTACTGCCTATGGTGACTATTATATTGGAGTTACATCAAGTAGCTCAGGAACAAGTATATTGAATATTACATCTTCGATTCCAGAGGTCTATGAAGGAACTATTACAACTCCGAAAATAATTTCAATTGATACTCAACGAATCTTTAGAATTCCGAGAAGTGATAGCAGTAATGGCAGAAGCTATTATGCGTTTGGGACAACAGAGGCTGGAGAATATTATCTGGATTATTCACTTTATAATTGGGGTGTAATATGGGGATTAAGTGCAAGCCTTTATTCTGATAGTACATTTTCTAATCAGTTAGATACCAGTTTTCATTATACTACTGGTCTGTATTATGGTTGGTCTTTAGGAACTTTAGATGCTTATACTACTTACTATTTAGAGCTAGGGAGTGAATTTAAAAATGCATTTTCTGGAATAATTTCTTCTCCTGCTTATGTCGAATCGCAAGGGCAAAATGACGGTTCAATTGATTCTCCAGCCATATTAAGTATAAATACAAAAAATAGCTGTACTGTTGGAACATGTAGTTTTGATCGAATCAGTTATTATACTTTTACTACCGGTAGTGAAACGAATTATGATATTACTTTAGAAGGAGAAGAATCAATGCTCTACCCTTTTGATGTATCAGGTGGTGTGTATTCAGATTCTGATTTTACAGATCAGATAACTAATTTTGATATAATAGGTTGTGCTTATGGAAATAAATATACTTTTAAAGAAACTTTAGCAGCTGATACGAAATATTTTATCAAAGTTAAAAATGGATTTGAATTCATAACTTCTGATACTGATCAAAAATTCAGCATTCTTATTGAATCTTAGTTTTTTTGGGGAGAAATAAACTGATTTGATTTAAATGTATATATCGAGGGCTGGCCGAATGGCCAGTCCTATTTCATAGAGTCTCTTATCAAAACATATTAATGTTAACTCATATTTCTTAGCAGAAAGAGGCCGCTCACGAAAATAACATCCATAACCCTGCAGGAATCCTCCTGAGCTCAAGAAGTCAGCCTGTAATCCAGAATATGCGGTTCCCTTTCCAGCAGCTCCAATAATATCTTTGTTGAACCTGTGGGCGTTCGTTTACCCTGCTCCCACTGTCTGACCGAAGACGCGCTCACATTGAGTAATTTGGCAAATACAGCCTGACTGAGATGTATCGACTCCCGTATTTTCTTAATATCTTCTGCGGAAACATGTACTTCCGGAATGTTAATACCTAACGATTTTAATTCTTTATCCGTAAATGAAGTAGGAAGTCCCGCATCCATCAGATCCTGAACAGTTTCGGCAATAGAGTCTCTTATCGAATCTCTCATACTATTCTCCTATTTCCTGCAAAGCCTTATTTTTTATAGCTGTTTCCAGTTGGTGCTTATTCAGATTTAATAAATCTTTGCCAATTTTTTTGAAATACTCCAATTCTTTACTGGAGATATTATCCAGTTCATTTTTTGCAAAGCCATAAATGAAAACAGCTCTATCATTTTCCTTGTAGATAACGATTGTTCTGAAACCACCACTTTTTCCGGATCCTTTTCTGGCAATCCTGACTTTAAATATATTGGACCCGAGGTTCACCGAGGATAAATCCGATTCAAGATGATTAATGGCATCATTAAGACTATTATCAGCAATATCATTCTTTTTAGCCCATTTGGTAAACCATTTCGTTTTCAGTTTCTTCACAATTTAAATGTATCACATTGTAGTATAGGTGTCACGGTTTATTATCGTTTGATTTGATATTTCCATGAATGATCTAATTAAAGAAGCATATACTCTTTTTAAGAGTAAACAGTTCTGATAGGTGGAATGAATCCCTTTTTCATAGAGCTCCTTCCCCAAAACATGTTAATATTCACTCATATTTCATCACCGAAAGAGGCCGCCCATGAAAATAACATCCATCACCCTGCACGAATCCGCCTTCCCCCTCCAAAAACCCTTTGTCACCGCCCTCCGCCGGGTGGATTCCGTCCAGGTATTCCATCTGATTATCGAAACGGACGAGGGGATCTGCGGAACAGGCGCCGCCTCTCCCACAGAAGCCATTACGGGAGAAACTGTAAAAACCATTAAAGAGGGAACCGCTATTTTCGACAACCTGCTGAAGGGCCGGGAGCTGGATGATCTGAACGGGCTTCTGGAAGAGGTCCAGACGGCCGTTCCGGGATATATCGCTGCCAAAGCAGCGGTGGATATGGCCCTGTATGATCTGTTTTCCGGAAAAAGCAATCTGCCCCTCTGCCGTTTTCTGGGCGGCAGCCCCTCGGGTATCGAAACGGATCTGACCATTTCGCTCCGTGAGAAGAATCAGATGGTCGCCGATGCCCTGGAAGCGGAAAAACGGGGATTCCACACCCTCAAGATAAAGCTGGGGGATGAGTGGTCCCGGGATGTCGACCGGTTTCAGGGGATTGCGGAAGCTGTTTCCTGCCGGCTCAGGATTGACGCCAATCAGGGCTGGTCCGTAGAGGATACCCTCCGATTTATGGACAGGCTGGAACGGACCGGCAGGGAGATCGATCTTCTGGAACAGCCTGTCAAGGCGGATGACCTGAAGGGCATGGCCGCTATCCGGGAGAGGATCAGCTGCCCCCTGGCCGCGGATGAAAGTGTGTTCTCCCCCCGGGACGCTTTGAGAGTGATCGATGCGGGCGCCGCGGATATTATCAATATCAAGCTGCTGAAATCCGGTGGAATACGGCAGGCCGGGAAAATTGCCGCTCTTATAGATACGGCTGGGCTGACAGGGATGATCGGCTGTATGATGGAAAGCCCGGTCGGGATTGCCGCCGCCCTCCATTTTGCCGCGGCAAACCCTGTTATCCGCTATTACGATCTGGATGTCCCTCTTCTGCTGAAGGAGATTCCGGAAGGGTACGGTTTAAGCTGTTCCGGCATCCGTATCGCTCCCCGGGATTACCCGGGACTGGGCGAATGTGCTCTGGCATGATAGATTCTAGGGCAATAAAATAAAACTATTCTATGGATAGAGGAGATAAACCCTCATGTATACGGATTTACAGAATGAAAGCCTGAGTGTCAGGATTTATACCAACGGGGCGGAGATGAAAAGCCTGAAACTGGAGGGAAAAGAGTACCTCTGGCAGGGAGATCCCGCCTCCTGGAACGGCAGTTCCCCCCACCTTTTTCCCGTAATCGGCCAGACCCCGGAAAAAGGCTGGCAGTGGAAGGGCCGGGAACTGAAAATGGGGAACCACGGTTTTGCCCGGAGCAGCGACTTTGAAGTGATGAAAAAGGATGAGACCGAAGCGTCTTTCCGTCTGAGGGACACTGTCGAAACACGGGAAGTCTATCCTTTCAGGTTTCTGCTGGACATCAGCTATAAGCTCAAAGGGAATTCCCTGATTGTCGATTACCATGTGGAAAATCCGGGGGACGAAGACCTCCTTTTTTCTCTGGGGGCTCATCCCGGATTCCTCTGTCCCCTTGAAGAGGGCCTGAAGTTTTCCGACTACTACCTGCAGTTCAGCGAAAAGGAAACGGCTGACCGCAGGCTCAAGGATGATTATCTGACAGGCGAGAGAACCCCGGCTTTGAAGGATCAGGACCGCCTGGATCTGGATTACTCCCTTTTTGACCGCTGCGCCCTGATCTTCTCGGACCTTAAATCCGACTCGATTGAACTGAAGAGCGATAAATCCGACCGTTCTGTCAGGATGGATTTCAAGGGGTTTCCCGATTTCGGGATCTGGACTATCTCCGGTAAAGAGGCTCCCTATATCTGCCTGGAACCCTGGTACGGTGTCGATTCCACACTGGGCGATTCATCGGATTTTGAAAAGAAAGAGGGGCTGATCCGCCTGAACGGGGGCGGGGAGTTTAACTGTTTTTATACTGTTACACTGAAATAGGACGTTGCCATGCCATCATTCCAGAATGCTTTATATTCTCTGTTTCCCGAATCAGAGGGGGCCGAGTGGGCGCCCTCTCCGGAGCTGCTGAAAGGGTATGACCGGGAGGGGATCGACTTCTCGCCTTTCCTGGATGCCGGTGCTGTACGGGAAAATGCCCTATGGGCGGAGCTCCCCCCGGATTGGGAGGAAGATATTTTAAGAGCTTCCGGACTGATCCTCCGGAATGCTTCCCTTTTGAAAGTATTCTCTCTGGTTTCCCAGCTTCTGATTCATGAAAGGACGGGGTATAAGGGCGCACAGCTGAAACACTGGCCGGATCCGGAACAGGACATGGGGGAGGATGCGCCTCTCTTTTATCTTCTTGTTACCCTGAACTGTATCCCCTTTGTGCGGGAACTTCACCGCAGGATGGGGATTCCCGAAGATATCACCCGTGACACCTGTGCCGGGATTGGCACCAAATGCCTGGATTACTTCTTTTTTCACGGGAAGCCGGGTGTTGTCAAATGGGCTGTCTACTGGTTCAAACACCATCTGGACGGTGAGCTCTTCCGGGTGGGGCGTCTGGAATATATGATAAAGAAACTGCAGAAGGACATACGCGTCTACCGGAACCCCGCAGGCAAAACAGCTTTGACCATGGAAGAACCGGGAAGCGGAAAGGCTATACTTGTCAGGCCTGACGGTTCCTGCACGGAAAATACTCTTCCGACTGATTCGGAGTGGACGAGCTGCCTCAGCGGAGAGGATTACGTGCTGGATATCCATATTCCCGGCGGAGGAAAGCTGGATCTGGCTGCAGTAAAGGATTCCATGGTCAGGGCGGTGGATTTTTTCGACCGGTTCTTTCCTGAGAAAAAGACCAGGGGCTTCGAGTGTATTTCCTGGATCTTCAGCCGGGATCTGGAGGCCGTGTTCAAACCGGAGGCCAATCTGATAAGGTTCCGGGATCAGGTCTACCTTTTTCCCGTGGAAACGGAGAAGGTGGACGGCTACTACTTTCTGTTTGGTACCTTCTCAAAGAACCCCGATGACTGGCCGGAAAAAACAAGTCTCCAGCGGAATCTGAAAGCCCATATTCTGAATGACGGTTCCTTTCGTCTGTCCGGTATGGTGTATCTGCGGGATGATCTGGAGAGGTTCGGAGATTTTCCTTACAGGGGCTGATAATAGTATAATCCGGGTGTAGGGCCTTAATTGCTGAATAATAACGAAAAGATTATTTTTGAAATACCGGACTGAATTCCTTATAATATTTTTATGGCGGAAAAGACGGCTCCGGATCAGGATGAACTTTCAAAGGCTGCGCAGTATAAAGCTCTGATTAATACAACTCAGGATGGGTACTGGCTGCTTGATTCCCATGGGGCGATTATTGAAATAAGTGACAGGGCCTGCCGGGTCCTTGAATATAACCGGGATGAAATCCTGGGAAAATGTATCGCTGATATCGAAGGGAAAGAAACTGCTGACGATACAAAAGCCCATCTGGACAAGGTCATAGAAAAGGGTTCGGATATATTCAAGACCCAGCTCTGTACCAGAACCGGAAAAATCCTTGATTTTGAAATCAGCACAATCTTCTGGAAGAAAGGGGAAATATTCTTCGTTATTGCCAAAAATATTACCAGGGAGGTGCAGGATATAAGGGAGCTCGTTCAGACCAGGAAAAAACTGGATGAGCTGAATACCGCACTGCGTATCGTGCTGGAAAGCTGGGAAGCAAAATCAAACGATAAAATACTGAATGTTCAAAGAGCTCTGCAAAGAACTGTCACTCCTCAATTGAATCATCTGCGCAAGGATTTGGATAAAAACCAGAGGGATATAATCGATTCTGTAATTTTCAATATTAATCATGTATTCTATATGCCCGGTAATGAATTAATCCGTAAACTGAATTCCCGGGAATATAAGGTGGGGCAGTATATTGTACAGGGGATGACTTCCAAAGAAATCGCCGACATTATGGGTATGTCTACCAGGACTATTGAAAGCTGCAGACTCTCCATAAGAAAAAAACTTGACATGAACTCAACTTCCCTCAATTTAAGAGCTGAGCTGGAAGCTTACTTTAATTAAGATTTCTGACGGCTTCATAATTCCGGCCGGTATACTGCCCTCTCCTTATCCTGCCCATGTAATCTGGCGATAAACGTAAGCGGTTGGAATACTGAAAACTACTATAAAACTACTAAGCCCCGGCTATCGGGCGGAAGAGTGGCGATTTGAAACTCAATTGTACTAACTCATATCATTTAAATAATTAAACATAATATGATTCTCTGACTATGCGTTTCTATACGCCTCGAATAGTACCATCCCTAGTGATATAGGAGAAAATTAGACTGGAAAACGACTCGTATATAGATACGATTAATAAAGTACTTCTGTTGATGAATCCTGTAATTTTTTATCGGTAGAGACCGGGCAGATAAAATAATCGGAGAGTGGCTGAATCGCAGCTGGTACAGGTAATCCAAAATCTTTTAAAGAGGTGGAAATATGGAAAATTCCGGATGGATAGGAAAGTTGGCAATCCTTCTTCTATTGGTACTGGCAGGAAGTTTCTTAGCGGCACAGAGCCGTGATGTCCCTTTGAATCTTGTAAATTTTGTTCAGGAAGAGCTTGCTGCGATAGGGCGGGATCCCGTTGTCGTTGAAATGGTAGGCCGGCAGAACTCCATTGATACCAACCTGCAGGATATCAGGCAGAGAGATGAAATATGGAAGGCCAATTCCGGAATTGACCGCTTTATGATGGATTTGATGAGTAATGAATGTGCTCTGGTCCTTCATAACTACGAGTGTGACTATCCTTTTATTGTCGAGACATTTGCCATGGACAGCCTGGGAGCCAATGTCGGTCAGACGACTAAAACCTCGGACTACTGGCAGGGAGATGAAGCAAAGTTCACAGAATCCTATAAGGATGGCCGGGGTGAAATCTATTACGGCGATGTGGAGTATGATGACAGCGTGAATGAAATCATCGTACAGGTTTCCATACCGGTTATGTCAGATAACAGGGCGATCGGCGCTATAACGTTCGGCATCAGCCTTGATAGATGGGAAAGGCGATAGGGGGAGATCAGGATGAATATTTTTAATAGAATGAAGATCGGAACCAAGATGGTTGTATCCTTATCGGTTCTCATCGTTTCAACCATTTCCGTATTAACACTGATTGTGGCATTTCGGGTTAATAGTATCTCAAAGATTGACAGCGAAGAGATAGCCCGTCAGACAGCTCATCATTATGCCAATGTTATTAAAGCGGAATTGGATGTCGCCATGGATGAAGCCCGCTCTCTGTCGACTATTTTCGAATCCATGGCAATTGTGGAGGGTGTAAATTTTACCAGACGGGAAGCTAACAGCATCCTGAAGTATTTCATCGAAAAAAATACGAATTTTCTGGGTGTCTATACCTGCTTTGAACCCAATGAATTCGGCAGCAATGACAGGAATTTTGCAGGGGAATATGGACACGATACAAGCGGCCGTTTTATTCCTTACTGGATCAGGGACAAGGATGGCAAGGGCGTTCTGGAACCACTCCTGGATTATGATACATCCGGGGCCGGTGACTACTATCAGATTCCCAAAAACAGAAACCGGGAGAGTGTGATAGATCCTTATTTTTACCCCATACGGGGTAAGGATACTCTATTGACGTCCCTTGTTGTTCCCATCAAAAACAAAGAAGGGAGTTTTATCGGTATCGCCGGTATCGATCTCGCTCTGGATAACCTGCAGAATCTGGTAATGAACTCTCAGATCTCTACCTATCAGAATGCTTATATAACGTTCTATTCCTCCAACGGTACTGTTGTAGCTTCCAGGGATCCGGATTCTGTGGGTAAAGCGATCGGGGAAACCACCGGCAGCCGCGAATTGACTCAGTTTGTAGAGGAAAATCAGGATTTTCAACTGGATCATATTTCAGAAATCACCGGTGAAAAGAGTATGACCGTAGGAGTACCGGTAGTCATCGGGGATTCGGGCATTGAATGGATTGTTGCCGTATCCATACCGCATAAGGAGATGTATGCCGCCATGTGGAATCTGATTTATATGACGATTGCTGCGGGTATTGCTTCCATTATCTTTATTCTTGTTCTTGTTTCGTTTATTGCACGATCCATTTCAAGACCTATCAATCTGATTACCGAAGGTGCCAGGGGATTTGCCGTGGGTGATATTGATCTTGAGAATATCGACCGTAAGGATATTGCCGATATAAATGCCAGGGGGGATGAACTGGGCGAGATCGGCCGGGCCTTTTCGGAACTGATCGAATACATGAGTGAAAAAGTTCAGGTGGCAGAGCAGATTGAACGCGGGAACCTGCAAATCAAGGTCGAAGCAAAATCCGACAAGGATAAACTGGGGAAATCCCTGATTGCCATGGCGGCAAAACTGACCGGAATTGTCAGCGATATCCATTCCGCAAGCGAAGCTGTTTCTACGGGAAGCCAGCAGTTGTCATCCAGCGCGCAGCAGCTGTCCCAGGGATCAACAGAACAGGCTGCCGCCGCAGAGGAAGCGTCCTCCTCCATGGAACAGATGGGTTCGAATATCAAACAGAATGCAGACAATGCCATTACTACGGAGAAGATCGCCCAGAAAGCTTCAATTGATGCGGAAGAGAGCGGCAGGGCTGTTTCGAAAGCTGTAACAGCCATGAAGGAAATATCCAGTAAAACTTCAATTATTGCCGAGATATCGCGGCAGACCAATCTTCTGGCCCTGAATGCCGCAATTGAGGCTGCCAGAGCTGGAGAACACGGCAAAGGGTTTGCTGTTGTTGCTTCGGAAGTCAGAAAACTGGCCGAACGGAGTCAGGAAGCAGCCGGAGAGATAAGCGAACTGTCGGCGAACAGTATGGATATTGCCGAGAAAGCCGGTTCCATGCTGGACAAACTGGTCCCGGATATTAAGAAAACCGCAGATCTGGTGCAGGAAATCAGTGCATCCAGCAGGGAGCAGGATGCCGGGGTTGTTCAGATTAATACGGCCATACAGCAACTGGACCTGGTTATTCAGCAGAATGCTTCCGCGTCGGAGGAACTGGCATCCACATCGGATGAGCTGGCAAGTCAGGCTCTTCAAATGAGGTCTGTGATAAATTTTTTCAATATAGGAAGTAAAACTCCCTTTAGTATGGCGAATACAGGGAAACCGCAGAATTCTGCTGATCATCCGGAGAGTGAAGAGGAGATTCATCATATCAACTTTCATGTCTGTTCCGCAGGAGAGGATAAGGCCGCAGCAACTTCTCATAGCAGGGAGTACGCTGTAAAGAACGATGAACCGCCAACAGCGGATTTTATTGAGTATTAAAAGCCGTTAAATAAAATGTGAGTTCCAATTGAATCGGGTTCCTATTGATAATTTCCTGAATTGTGTGAATATATAAAGTAGCTCTTCTTATGAGTTGGCATTTAGGAGTAAATCATGGAACCCATTATTATGAAAACTATTGAATCCCTCAGACAGAAAGGTTTCACGGCGGAAGTATATCCGGATCGTGAAAATGCCCTGGAGGCAGTATTATCTGAAATCTCCTTAGATGAATCAGTCGGTATCGGCGGATCCATGACCGTAAAGGAACTGGGACTGGATGATCTATTAATACAGAGAGGCAATAAGGTATTTTTTCACTGGCGGGAGAACAGCCCGGAGAAAATGAGTGAAACCAAGAGGGATGCACGGGATGCGGATGTGTATATTTCCAGTACCAATGCCCTTTCCTCTCAGGGGGAAATTGTTAATATCGACGGTCAGGGGAATCGTGTTTCCTCCATGATATACGGTCATAAAAAGGTCTTGATTATCTGCGGGAAAAATAAAATTGCCGATGATCTGGATGCCGCACTGGATAAGGCCCGGGAGAACGCTCCCCGAAATGCCGGGCGGCTGAATAAGAAAACCCCCTGTGCCGTCACAGGGGAGTGCAGTGACTGTAACAGTCCCGACAGGATATGCCGGGTCACCACCATTATAGAACGTCAGCCCATGGGGGCGGATATCCGTGTTTATATCGTTGACGAGGAGCTGGGGTTTTAAGTCCGCGTCAGAAAGAACGGGTGATGCAGTGTTTTTCTATTATATAAGGCGCTCATCCCGGGATATTTCCTGTCAGGTCTGAGCGCCGCTTCATATTATTACCGTTTAACCCGTCCCGAAGCATCTCCCTTCATCAGTGAGATCACTTCCTCTCTGGTGGAGTAATTCAAATCATTCAGAATGGAGTGGCAGAGGCAGGATGCCGCCACCGCATATCCAAGGGAATCCTGCAGGTTCAGAGACAGCTCATCATCTGTCAGGGCATAGATAAGTCCGGCAGAGAAAGCGTCTCCTCCGCCTACCCGGTCTACGATATTTTTTATCTCATAGGGTTTATACTGACCGCCGTCAAGGGGTGCGAAATAGGATTTTTCCGTTATCCCGTCATATAACATGGCTCTCCAGTTATTATGACTGGCCGAAAGGCTTTCCCGCAGGGTTATGGCCACTTTCCGAACATTGGGAAACTGGCTGATTATCTGGCCTGCCACATCCGGGTAACGATCGATTTCCAGATTGCCGCTGTGTACATCCGTATCGCCTGCTTTAATCTGCAGGATATCCCAGGCATCCTCCTCATTTCCGATGACAACATCAACAAAGGGCAGGATTTGTCGCATGGTTTTTTCGGAAAGCTCCCTCGGATCTGTTCCGGGCTCCCATCTCCAGAGTTTCCTGCGGAAGTTCAGATCACAGGAAACCTGCAGCCCTGCTTCTCTGGCTTTTTGGACAGCTGTCAGTGATGCTTCTGCCGCAACCCGGGATATGGCGGGAGTAATCCCGCTGATATGGAACCAGTGGGCATCTTTAAAGGCGCCTTCCCAGTTATAATCCTCCGCCGGTGTCCGGGTTATAACAGAATGTTCTCTGTCATAGATTACACTGCTGGGACGCTGATTGGCTCCGGTTTCTATAAAATACAAACCAAGCCGTCCCTCAGATCTCCGGATAAATGAGGTGTCCACACCGAATTTCCTTACCGCATCAAGACAGGCTTCTCCCAGAGAGTTCGAAGGCAGGGCAGAGATGAATCTGGCATTCCGGCCCATTATTCTGTTCGATACGGCAACATTCCCTTCGGCTCCCGAAAAACTTATGGAAATATTTCCCGGCATCCCCTGGCGAATCTTCATAAAACCTTCAGGAGCAATCCGCCCCATGATTTCTCCAAATGTTACGACTGTTTTATTGCTCATATTACCCTCTTACTTCTTTAAGAATTTTAACAGCCTCATCGGCATTGCGGGCGATGGAATCCCAGTCTCCTGCATCAATCAACCGGGGAGGGGCTATCCAGCTTCCCCCCAGCGCTATTACTTCCGGAGCTTCAAGGTAACTCCGCATATTATCTAAAGTCAGACCTCCCAGAGGCATATACCGGAGTCCCAGAAAACTGTAGGGTGCGTTTATACCCTTCAGATATTTGATGCCTCCCATCCCTTCCGCATGAAAAAACTTGAGAATATTGCAGCCGTTTTCAACAGCGCTTTCAATTTCCGAGGGGATGGATATTCCGGGAGCAAACGGAACAGCCTTTCGGGACGCTTCGTTCATTACATTCAGATTCAACCCCGGAGCAACCGCAAAATCTACTCCGGCGCTGCTTACCTGCCGAACCTGATCGGTTGTGAGAACTGTTCCGGCTCCGCATGTCATTTCCGGAACTTCGTTCATTATTCTTTTCATTGATTCCATTGCGGCAGCTGTTCGGAGGGTTAACTCTATGGCTTTGATACCGCTGTCGGCAAGGGTTCTGGCAAGAGGGACGGCTTTCTCCGCATCATTAATGACCAGAACGGCAATAATCCCCGCTGTTTCTATTTTCCTTTCAAGAGGCTCTTCTATTCTTTTATGCATTTGTACAAAGCTCCTTCGGATCTGTATTTTCTGATGATAAAAAACATACAACGGAATTTTTGCAGTGTCAATATAATGATACTCAAGTCTCATTATATGGGATTGCATTATCTTAAATAGCGATCTTAATCTCTTTTAATGAGATAAGAAGGTCTTTGTAACAAAAAGGTTCCTTGAAAAGCGGGAATCCCATTGATATAATCATTCCCTATGGATGTTGCACAAACCGTTGCCAGAGCCCTGGGCCTGCTTGAACTGCTGGGTAAGCATAAAAAGCTTACCGCCGGGAAAATTACCGAACTGACTCAGATAAACCGGAGTACCACCTATCGTCTTCTGGCGACCCTGCAGCAGCTGGGCTATATTCGAAAAGATAAGGAGTTCGGTTTTTATTCCCTTTCTCCCAAGATCCTGAATCTGGCGTCTTCGGTACGGGAAACGCGGGATATCAAGGAAATCAGCAGCCCCTTTCTGAATGAACTCCATAAGGAGACACAGGAAACGGTTCATCTTGCGGTTCTGGATGTGGATGAACTGATCTACCTGGAAAAAAGGGAATCAACCAGGAGCCTCCGGGTTGTTACAATTTCAAAACCCGGCAGTCATGCTCCTCTCTATTGTACTGCCATAGGTAAAGTACTGCTTTCAGGCATGCCGGATGATCAATTCAGAAGCTATATAAAAAATGTACAATTCAGGAAATATACAGAATCGACTCTCACGGGTATTCAGGAACTTATTACAGAACTGGATGCTATCAGGGATATGGCATATGCCGAAGACAGGGAGGAACACGAAGAGGGGGTGTACTGTATTGCCGCTCCCATTAAAGATCCTTCGGGAAAAATTATTGCGGCATTCAGTATTTCCATGCCAACAGTAAGGTGCACCCCTGAACGTAAGGCGGAGCTGATAGAGAGAATTGTTAAGGTTTCACAGAAAATCTCCGGAGCGATTGGTTAGAAGCTTCAAACAGGCAGCTCTGATGAATCTGGAATTGTAATTCTGGACGGGAAGTACAGAAAATCCTGCAGAATCAGTGCATTCAGCAGGGAATCGGATTAAAATTATAATGAGAGGTTATTGGCAGCATATTCTTCCCGGCAAATAAATATCTTGATCCGGTAACTGCTCGGGAGGACTAAAATGAAAAGTTATATATCCGTTATAACTCTGTTCTTCATCCTGCTTTTCATGGAAATACCGCTTCCGTCTGCTGAAATCGAAAGTTCCGATCTTGATGCCCTTGCCGACTATATCTATTCCCCCATCAGAATAAAAACCGTGCAGCGGGGAAACTTTCAGGGGATTTTAAGGGATGTCAATGAACAGTGGGTGGAAATTATCGCCCGGGACGGGCAGATCCTTTTAATTGATTATGCATCCATAGAGACCTATGTCCTATTCGATCCGGTTCTGGAGAAGGATACTTTTTTTCAGGATTCCGCTTCCAACCGTCTGATAGTTATGCCCACTGCCTTTCCCATGGAAACAGGTGAATTTCATGTTGCCAATCAGGAAATCGCCGCTTTCTCCATGAGTTACGGATTAAATGACAGTGTCTCTTTATGGTCGGGGATCAGTATTCCCGGTCTTCTGCTGAATGCCCGGTACTCCACCGCTCTGTCTTCGGGTTTTGCCGTTTCATTCGGCTCTTTTGCCGGTTTCTCCTGGTTTGCAGACAGCTTTGATTCGATCCCCGCTGTAATGATTCCCTACGGTATCGCCTCCTGGGGTGAGGAGAATAATAACTTTACCATTGGGGGCGGTCCCGTATTTCTGTTTAATCAGGAGTGGGATATGCCCGGCTTTGTTCTTGTGGCGGGGGGCAAAAAAGTTCTGACGTCTACAACATCTTTAGTATTTGAGAACTGGATCTCCTGGGGGCTGCGGGAGGACTTTCATCCGATGAACCCGATCCCTTATACGGAGGATGACGATGATGATCCTCCGGAAAGCCTCTATGATGAAAAATGGAGCGCCGTTCCGGTTATGATCTTTCCTGCGGTGTGTTTCCGGATTGCCAGTGAACGGCTCTCCTGGGATATAGGGATTGTCGTTCCCCTGACCATTACCAATACAGACTATATCCGGGAGGATGACACCCACTACTGGGAAAACGGCGATTTTGAAATTAACGGGATTGCGGATGATTTTATTATCCCCATTCCCCTTATCAGTGTGACCTACCGGATTGATTGAGCGCCCTGTTAAACTTCATCATCATATTTCCATGCCCTGCATTTACCAGTTTCCCGCTATCATAGAGAATCTCGTGCAATTTGATTTATGCATTATTATCAGCAGATAAGATGTATCCTGGAAGTTCAATCCTGATCGTAAGACCTCCGCCGGTGTTATTTAACGCTTCGATTAATCCATTGTGTTTTTCTATAATATTATGGCAGATTGCCAGGCCCATTCCCAAATTCGCTTCTCCTGTTTTTGAACTGAAAAAGGGAAGAAATACTGACTGGAGTTCTTCATCTGCAAGACCCGGTCCATTGTCGCTTACTTTAATAACCACTTTACTGTGGTTTTTATCTAAACCGCATTGAACTGTTACAGTTCCTTCTTTCTCGAGGGCTTCAAAACTGTTTTTAATCAGATTCAGGATCAGCTGTTTTATTTCAAGTTTATCGGCATTGATCAGAATCTCATCATTAACTATATCAATGAGAAGATTGATTTTCCGTTTTCTGGCTTCATATCCAATAAGATTGCAGATGTCTTTTATAGTCTGACCAAGATCAAATACCTGCACCGTTTCATTCTCTTTTCCAGGTGACAGGGCAACCAGATTCCCGATAATTTTGGATATATCCTCCACTTCCTCCTCAATACTGACCAGAGAGGCTGCTATTTCATCATTTTTGTTATTAAAGCGTATGTTCTCAAGATAATAGTGGATGATTTCCAATGGATTATTTATTTCATGGGCTACTCCTGAAGCCAGCAGCCCTACTGATGCCAGGTTTTCCGAGAGCTGCATCTTTTTTCGGAGTTCTTCATAGGATGTTATATCTTCAATAATGATGATGGTTCCTATCAGCTTGCTGCCTTCTCTTACAGGAAACAGAGTAATATTATTCAAGGTTGCCATCTTTTCTGTATAAAGGCGAATATTAAAATACTTGTTCTCTTTACCCCTCTTCAGGTCCGGTCTGATCTGCCTGAGAACTTCAGCATTTTCAATTCCCAGAAGGGTCGAGAATCTTGTGGAATCTTCAAGAGTCTCGCCCTTGGGAAAAAGTTCTGCCGCCTGTTTGTTTACAAGTTTTACTTCTTCATCAGTATTGATAAGGATAAGGTTTACAGGCAGGTCATTCAGAATTGTTTCATTGAATTTCAGAAGCTCGGTAAATGACTGTCTCGTCAGCTTTTGAAGGCTGTCCGTTATCTGTGTGTAAGCCAGTTTGATTAGTGCTATCCGGTCTATCTTATCAGCATCTTCCGTTGCAAATACCGAGCCGTTTCTGATAATGGAAACTTTATCGGCAAAGAAGAAAATATCGTCGATCCTGTGGGTTATGAAGAGTATCCCCATACCCAGATCTTTCCTTCTGTGCAGAAGGATGTGAATCTTGCGGAGGCTTGCGGCATTCAGTTTTTCCAGCGCCTCGTCAATAATCAGAAGAGACGGGTTTTTATACAGTGCTTTTAGAATATCAACCAGGACAAGATCGCTTAGACCCAGTTGTTTTATGGGCTTCGAAAGATCCAGATCAATTTCCACATCCAGGGATGCCAGAAAATCAATGACTTTCCTTTTCTGTCCTCTTCTTGTCTGCAGAGGAAATACGGAAGATTTTTCATCCAGGATTATGTTTTCCCAGACTGAAAATTCGGTAACCAGGGGGTTCTGCTGACTGACATAATAGATTCCCAGTTCTCTGGCTTTTTTTCTGCTCAGCTTTGATTCAAACTGTCCGTTAACGCTGAGATGCCCGCCCTTGGGACTGAAGAAGCCGCTGAGAATATGGGCAATCGTAGATTTCCCGGTCCCATGCTCACCCACAATGGCATGAATTTCTCCGCAGTTAACTTCAAGGGTCGTATCGTTGAGAACAGGATTCGTTCCGTAATTGTAGCTGACTTTCTGAAGGGTTATTGTTTCAAGCTTCATAGCAGCCCATGTTTTTCCAGCCGGTTGTAAATCGTTCTTCTGCTGATTTTCAGATACTCAGCAGCTTTTTTTTTGTTGTTGTTGCATGCCCTGAGAGCACCAAGAAGTTCTTCTTTTTCAAGTTCCTCGGGATTCTCCGAAGAATGTTCAATGGAGGAGTTCTCTCTGCCCGTAAGATAGGGCGGGAGATCCTGTTTTCTTATCAGTTCATCAGATGACATTGTCATGGCAAAATTGATAACATTTTTTAACTCCCGGATATTACCCGGCCAGAAATAACTGTTAATAATATTCCTGGCTTCCATATCAAAAGCTTTTTCTTCTCCGTAATCCTTCATAAAGTTAGTGATGAGACCTGGAAGATCGTCCTTTCTCTCCCGTAACGGCGGGAGTCGGAATAAGGCCGTATTCAGTCTGTAATACAGGTCCTCCCGAAACTGTTTTTCTTTGATCAGTTCTTCCAGATCCTTATTGGTGGCTGCAATAAAGCGGACATTTACTTTGATAGTCTTATCCCCTCCAAGGCGTCTTATTTCACTGTTCTGCAGAGTTCTCAGAACACGCGCCTGAATCTCAAGGGGCATGTCCCCGATTTCATCCAGAAAGAGTGTTCCCCCGTCAGCCTGCTCAAATATCCCTTTGTAAAGGGAGTTCGCCCCTGTATAGGCCCCCTTTTCATGGCCGAACAGTTCGTTGTCCAGCAGGTTCGCCGGGAAAGAGGCACAATTTATTCTATACATTTTACGGGATGCCCTCGGGGAGTGATTATGTACATACTCCGCCATAATCTCTTTTCCCGTTCCGCTTTCACCGATAAATACCACAGGAAAATCGGTTTCCGCCATTTTATGAATCTTCATCATAAGGCTGTTGATTTGCGGATTCATGGATTGATAAGCGGCTGTACGGCGGCTGAGCCTGTTTTTCAGTTCCGCATTTTCGCTGGCTAATCTGGTGGATTGAAGAGCATTTTCGACGACTCTCTGTACACGTGCAAAGGGCAGTGGTTTCTGCATATAATCCCAGGCTCCCAGTTTGATGGCATCAACAGCTGTTTCTATGCTGGCATAACCCGTCATAATGATGACAGGGACAGCGGAGTCGATGCTTTTAATTTTCTTCAGGATATTTATCCCATCTTCATCTTTCAGCCTGAGATCCAGAAGTACGACATCGGCCTGTTTTTCCCGGATATAGGGGAGGGCTTCTCTGCTGTTCAGAGCAAAATGGGCTTTGTAACCGATATTTTCAAAGTCATGAGCCAGAATGCGACAGAGTTTTTCCTTGTCATCAATGATCAATAATGTATAGTTTGTGTGCATGTATGTAAAATTACCCTTTACATAATGTAAACCTGGTGCACATAATAATGCAAGGCTTATTTTGAATATATTACTTTGTGATTAATTTAAATCCTTGTGGTATAAAATAATAAATCGCATTTTCTTTTATATTTCTGTAAAGTGGCATGATCTTTGCAATTTGAATGAGAAAAGCCCCTCAAAGGGGCAGGACATTCAAAGGAGTTTTTATGAAACGTATTCTAACCAGTTTTATTGTCTTGATGTCGGTAATTCCCATGGGTTTTGCAGCCGGTCAGCAGGAAAGTGCTGCAGTACCGGAACCTGAAGTTATGGAAGTGGAAGTGCTG
The DNA here is from genome assembly GCA_963663385.2 of Oceanispirochaeta sp. GTDB lineage: Bacteria > Spirochaetota > Spirochaetia > DSM-2461 > DSM-2461 > Oceanispirochaeta. Next base: position 935,647 of record CAXXXD010000002.1, read on the forward strand.
CCGGAAGTCAGCGATAGTGATCTGGCTCTTGCAAAGGGACCGAATGGCGAAGCCGCCGTACGGGCCGCAGAAGTAAAACTGACGGATGCACAGATTCAGAAAGTGAAAGACGGTGAGTATAAGGCCGCTCTTCTATGGGCCGGATCTGGTGAATGGTACAATGCCCTCTCAAAAGGAGCGGAGGACGAATTCGCCCGTCTCGGTGTAAAAGTGGTATCCAATGCGGACGCACAGTTCGATCCGGCCAAACAGGCTACCGACGTTGAAACATGTATGGCTCTGAGGCCGGATGCCATTTTGACTCTTGTTGTTGATCCTGTTTCAGGTGCCCGTGCCTTCAGGCCTGTTGTGGATAATGATGTTGTCCTCGTTTTTGCAGATAACGGTGTAGACGGGTATCGGGCGGGAAGCGAATATGTCAATGTTGTCACCGGTGATCATTTCGGTATGGGACGTGCTGCGGCAGAACTGATGAATGACGCACTGGACGGAGAAGGCAAGGTAGGATTTATCTACCATGATGCCGATTTCTTTGTCACAAATAACAGAGATTCAGCATTCAAGAAAGATATTGAAAACAAATACAACGGTATTTCCATCGTTGCTGAAAAAGGATTCTCCGAAGAGAGTGCCACGGAAGAAGTCACGAATGCGATGATGACCCAGAATCCGGACATCAACGGAATCTATGTGGCCTGGGATGTGGCGGCGGAAGGTGTTGTTGCAGCCCTTCGTTCAGGCGGATGGAAGGATGTCAAAGTAATCACTCATGACCTTGGTGCCACCCTGGATCTGGATATAGCACTTAAAGGAAATGTTTACGGTAAAGTGGCTGATGTTCCCTATGATATCGGAGTCACCATGGCCCGATCCGCCGCTCTTAAACTTTTAGGTGAAGATGTTCCTCCCTTCGTCGTTGTCCCTTATCTGAAGATGACCAGTGACAATATCCGGGAGGTCTGGAATCAGTCTCTCAGAAAAGATCCCCCCTCCAGTGTTTTGAAGTCTCTGCAGTAATTCTTAAGGCATATTGACAGACAATCTGCCGGAGCAGTTCTAACTGTTCCGGTATTTGCCGGCCCAGGCCGGAGACAGGAGGATCCATGACAAACATTTTATCTAATAAGGAATCTTTAAAAGATTTTATCCGGCAGTATATTGTTTATATAAGTTTTGTTTTTCTACTGCTTATTTTCTCCATAATACTATATGACAAAGGTTTTCTTTCTTCAGTGAATCTTATGAATATATTAAGGCAGACCGCAATGGTGTCTGTTATGGCGGTAGGTATGACTTTTGCCATTTCTGCCGGGGAAATCGACCTTTCCATCGGGGGGACTGTTGCTCTCTCCGCTCTTATAGCCGCTTTGGTTCTGGAGAGAACAGATGTCGTTATTTTCGCACTTGCCGCTGCGCTGACGACAGGCGGACTTATCGGACTGGTGAATGGTCTCATCACGACCAAAGCCAGAATCCCCGCCTTTCTTGTAACTCTGGGAACATCCAGTATCGTTACAGGTCTGGCCCGTTCCATAACAAATCTGGAAGCGGTTCCCATTATTAACAGGGGCTTTACATTCTTTTTCGGTTCCGGCGATATCGGTCCGGTTTCAACACTGTTTATCTGGACTGCAGTTGTTGCCTGTCTCGGCCATATACTGCTTAAACATACCCCATTCGGCAAAGCTGTTCTTGCAACCGGAGGGAACCGGAATGCTGCTCATTACACTGGAATCAAAACAGATTTCACAAGGCTTATGGTTCTTGTTATCAGCGGTATTTCCGCATCCTCTGCCGGTATCCTTTACGCCGGAAGACTGCATGGCGCCCGTTACACACTGGGAGAAGCAGATGTGATGACCGTCATTGCCTCTGTCATAATCGGAGGAACCAGTTTTACAGGAGGAAAAGGAACTGCTATCGGAGCCATTATCGGTTCGGTTATTATGGGGATGCTGAACAATGCGCTTCTTCTTATGGGGCTTTCTGTTTCAGAGCAGATGATAGCAAGGGGAATCATCATCATTATCGCGGTATCTCTCAGCTTGAGAGAAGGATCGAGGCATTAATTTTCAGGGACCTTAATGAGAAAATAGCAGGGTTCTGAGAACCCTTGACAGTTTGCAGGAGATAACAATGTTCTTAAATACACTTATCAGGAAGAATCCTGAATTTATAAAAGCCGCAGTCACTCTGCATCAGGAAATGAAACTGCCTTCCAACTGCTGTGTCCTTGATCTGGACGCAATAAGAAAAAACGCCTCTTCTATAAGCAGCAAAGCCCGTTCTCTGGGTATGCAGACATTCGGGATGACAAAGCAGATCGGCCGGCATAAACAAGCCCTAGAGGCAGCTGTTTCCGGAGGGATAACCAGCTTTGTCACAGTCGATATCAAAGGGTTCCGTTCCCTGAGAAGCAATGGATATAAGATCGGACACACCGGTCATCTGGTACAGATCCCTGCAGGGGACATTCCCTATTGCCTGTCTCAAAAGCCGGAGTACTGGACCGTTTTCAATAAGGAAACCTTTACTGTTTTGAATACGGAAGCACAGCGGCAGGGGCTGATTCAGAAGGTATTTCTGAGAATTTACGGAAAAAATGATACTTTTTATGAAGGTCACGCGGGAGGCATCCCTGTGGAGGAACTGGAAAGCACTCTGGACTACCTTTCCGGTCTCAGTTCACTCCGTTTTGCCGGTCTGACAACATTTCCCTGTCTTCTCTATAATCGTGACAGTTCCTCCGTGGAAAAAACTCATAATCTGAAGACACTCAGTGCGGCGGCCGTACGTCTGCAGAATCTTGGATTAAAGGATTTTGAAGTTAACGCACCGGGAACAACTTCCGGAGAAATCCTGCCTCTGCTGGCTGAGGAAGGGGTTACTCAGGTTGAGCCGGGTCATGGACTGACCGGCACCACTCCTCTTCATGCAGTAAGGTCCCTTGATGAGATCCCCGGGGTTCTTTATTTATCGGAAGTGGCTCATCTGCATAAGGGGACACCCTACTTTTATGGCGGCGGTCTGTATATAGATCCTGTTTTCCCTGATTACAAACCATCTGCTCTCACATCCGAAAGACCCGGTGATATTCTTAACAGTTCCTATGAGGCACAGATTCCTCCCTATCAGGCCATTGACTATTACGGAATGCTGCATGGGGTAAAGGATCACAGTAGTAAAATCGGAGATTCTGTTATCCTCGGATTCCGCCCTCAGGCGTTTGTCCGTACATCCTATGTCGCTTCAATAAAAGGGATCAGCAGCGGGAATCCTGAAGTTGCAGGAATTTCGGACTCCAATGGAGGAGCTGTACAGTGGCCGTAAAAACAATTCTTGAAATGAATGGGATCTGTAAGTCATTCGGTCCGGTAGAAGTCCTTAAGAATATTAATTTCTCCCTGGAGAAGGGGGAAATCGTCGGTTTAGCCGGAGCCAACGGTGCAGGCAAGTCCACTCTGATGAAAATCCTGAACGGGGTCTATTCCTGTGATTCCGGATCAATTTCTGTTAACGGTAAAAAGGGCGTTTTCAACTCTCCGAGGGAATCAGCGAAAGCGGGAATCGCCATGGTATTTCAGGATTTCAGTCTGATACCGACTCTGACTGTCTGGGAGAATCTGTTTCTGGCTCATGAACCTCTGAAAAAAAACGGCTTGATTGACCGGGAGCTTTGCATCAGAAAATCCAGAGATCTTTTCAGAAAACTTGAAATGGATATTGATCCTGAAATACATCTGGAAAAACTCCCAGTGGGAAGGCAGCAGATTGTTGAGATTGCCAAAGCACTGAATCACAGTGATGAGGGCGTGTTGATTCTGGATGAGCCTACAGCATCCCTGTCCTGCTCTGAAATTGAATCCCTTTTTACAATGCTCAGAACACTTAAGAAGCAGGGGCTGTCAATTATAATTGTAACTCATCATCTTCAGGAAATTATGGATCTCTGCGACAGGGTCTCGGTATTGCGGGATGGGCAGATTGTGCTCAACTCATCAATTACGGATATAACAGTTGATCATATTGTTGAAGCTTTAGTGGGAGACCAGATTGAGCATGTCAACTTTCATTCAGGAAGGAGCCATTCAGATGAAGTTGTCCTTTCTGTCGAAAATCTCGGTATGGATGGTTTCTGGAGTAATCTGTCATTTGAACTTTGTAAGGGTGAGATCCTGGGAATTGCAGGAGTCCTTGGCAGCGGCAGGACGGAGTTATTAAGTTCGCTTTACGGTCTTATGAAAAACAGTACGGGTCAGGTTTCTCTGGAAGGAAAGGTTTTTAATCCTGAAAATCCGGCAGATGCTCAGGGTTCGGGGCTTTTTATGATCCCTGAAAACAGGCATCGCCATGGGATTGTAATGGGAGATTCGGTTTATAATAATATACTGCTTCCAGTCTGGAGGAAGTTGAGTTCCAGGGGATTTCTCAGAAATGACACGGGGTGCAACCTGGTGCAGTCGCTTATCGAACGTTTGAATATAAAGGTTCAAACTATGGATCAGGATATTGCAAGCCTTTCGGGAGGAAACCAGCAGAAGGCTGTACTCGCCCGCTGCCTCACGTCTGATTTCTCCGTCCTTCTTCTGGATGAACCCACCATTGGGGTCGATATAGCGTCAAAGAACGAAATTGCTTCCATTATAAGCGATATGGCACAGGAAGGCCGCTCGATCATATTAGTCTCTTCCGAACTGGATGAGATGGCCAAAGTCTGTGACAGGGTCCTGCTGCTTAAGAATGGAAGTCTTTCCGGTGAACTTTCCTATAGAAAAGGTGATGAAATAAGCGAAGACAGTATAATGCGGCTGATTCAGTGATTTATTCAGGGGCTGAATATTTTCAGCCCCATACCCTGAAAACTCCCGGATTTCCGGCAGAAAAACGGCCTGATCTGCGAAAGCTATGGAGGGAGTATTACAGGTCTGCCATCATCTCCGGAACCGACCCTATACCAATAGCTTTTATTTCCGGAGTGATTGAAAAATCATGGCTGGTTCGGCTGATAACATAAGATTTTCCAGCCTGGTAGGAGGATGTGGATTTCTCTATTTCCTTTTTTATCTCTTCAATCATCCGGGTATCTTTTTTATCGGGATTCTCAGTCCATTTACACTCTATCAGGGTCAGCTTTCCACCCGTATCAATAAAGAAGTCTACCTCCCGGCCGGAGGAGTCTCTATAAAACCAGAAAGCTGGAGCTGCGGTGATGGTTCGTCCGATTTTCCGCAGTTCCGAGAAAACAAAGGTTTCCCATATCTGCCCTTTAAAGGGAGAAGAGGAAATATCAGTCTCCTTTATTCCCAGAAGAAAGCAGAGCAGTCCTGAATCACAGAAGTAAAACTTAGGGGATTTAATCACACGTTTTGAAAAATTCTGAAACCATGGTTCCAGAAGTGATATCTGATTAGATGCTTCGAGGACATTAAGCCAATCTCCTGCCGCTTTAACAGAAATACCCGTATCTCTTGCTACTTCTGATTTATTCAGAATCTGTCCGCTCCGGGGCGCCAGAACCCTGAGAAAACGTTCAAAATCTCTGAGGCTTCCCACATTGAGGATCTGGCGGACATCCCTTTCAAGATAAGTGGCCAGGTATGAGCTGATAAAGGGGAGGGCAGGCATCTCCTGCTGTCTCCACAATTCCGGGTATTGTCCACGGGTTATGATTTTTTCCAGAAGCACTTTATCGGTGATTTCCCGGAAACTCAGATTCTCCAATTCAATAATGACCGAACGTCCGGCCAGGCTTTCGGATACTTCTTTCATCAGTGTAAACTTCTGGCTGCCTGTCAGGATATAAGATCCCATTTTATGTCTGTTCTGGTCTATTCTGTTTTTTAAGTGCCGGAATAGTCCGGGGGCATACTGAACTTCATCAATTATAAGGGGCTCTTTGTATTGATTGAAGAACTCCTCCGGATTTTGCTCCGCCTGTTCCGCCAGGCTGGGTAGATCGAGGGATACGTAATTATATTGGGGAAAGAGCCGTTGCAGCATTGTCGTTTTACCTGATTGCCTGGCTCCGGTAAGAATTAAAACAGGAAAAAACTGACACAGCTCTCTGATTTTTTCAGAATAAATCCTTTTGTAATACATAATAAACAATTTTAACTTTCAAAGTTAATATTGTCAACTTTCAAAGTTTGAAAAGTAGCATGTAATCCGCCTGATAAACTGCCGGTTCCCTCCAATTAAAATCCTTGCAAAGCATAAGCATATAAGTTTTACTATTCATATGGATTTTCAGGCCAGGTTACGAAAAGAATTCATGGTTTTCTCTATAAAACTGATTTTCGCTATTGTATTTCTCTTCACATCTGTAACGGTCATTGTCAATCTGATAAATAACAATATCAATAAAACTCATAGTATCGAATTTGTAAACGAGTCTTTTATGAACTTAACTGATAAAATTGCCATGCAGATAAGTTTACACAATTCTGATGATGATTACATTAATGCCATACAGAAGAACCATGTCAGCAGCAAACTTGTTTCAAGCACCGACTATTCATTTTCCCGGACCATAAGTGTCCGGTATAATTACGATATTTATGATATGAATACAGATCCCGTATATCAGGAATCCTATCATCTGTTCCCTCAATACAAAATATATCTGAATATAATCAGAGACCGGATTAGAAATAACTCCCCTGTAAAGTTTATTTTATATCCGAGCTTCAAAACCCGAACGGCTATTCTTATATATTACGGCGGATTATACAAAGATACGGAACTTATCGGGTTTGATATGTATTCGATTGAAATCAGTGACCTGGATAATGCTTTATTACCCAATACCGGTGACTATGTTATAACTGATCGATTCGGCGGTATTATCGCAACAAACAATTTCAAGCTGTTGGAGAACAGCCTGGATTTTGAATATGCCCCGGGATATACGATTGATGCTGTTAAATATCATGTTACCAGAGTCGAAAAGGATTTCTATTCTATTTACTCCCTTGAGGAAAACATCAGTTTAAGCAGATCCTATGTAATTGTTTTCTCTGCATTGTTCCTGATAGTACTTGCTGTAGTAGCAATCTCTAATAGGATTATTAAAAAGATTGCCAGAGAAAATGCCCGGAGCGTCGAGTCTATCATATCCGATACAAACACCGTATCAATGGGGCATCTGGATCATAGAATCAATGAAAACCTTGATGATGACTTCAGGAGTCTGGCAATCAACGTAAACGAGATGTTAGATAAATTGAATTACGAAATTACCTTGAATAAAGAGTTAAGTGAAACGAATATCATCTTCGAAAAAAGAAAACTCGATGCTCAATTCAATCCTCATTTTTTATATAATTCTCTGGAAACAATTCGCTATTCAATGCAGTTTGATATTAAAGGGACTGAACAGTACATTTTAGACTTAACTGCTATTTTGAGGTACTCAATATCCAATGATATCAGTTATTCATCAGTGGAAAACGATCTGATATATATAAGAAAGTATTTAGAGCTGCATAAATTCCGATTTTCTGATAAACTAACGTATTCCATAACAGCATCAGATGAGATGAAGGGTGTTTTAGTTCCCAAACTTGCTCTGCAGCCTCTGATAAGCAACAGTATCAAATACGGCTTTACCGATAGTTTATCAGTAAGAATAGATATCACCACGGAAGTAATCGATGAAGTCTGTTATATAAAAGTACGCGATAATGGAGTCAGTATTACAGATGAAGTCATAGACGAAATTAATAAAACCTGCAAACAGAAAAAGAACCCTACAAACCACATAGGCGTTCATAACGTTTTAAGACGATTTATGATCCTTTATCCCGATGCCGTGCTGAATGTCTGGCGCGATGACGAGGGAACTGTCTTTCAAATAAGTTTTAAAAACAGGTTGGTCGCAAATGTATAATGTGATTATTTGTGAAGATGAAGATATCATTCGAAAGGGACTGATTTTCAGCTTTGACTTTCATAGCCTGAATTTAAAAGTTATAGCAGATTTTGATAATCCCGTTTCCTGTTTAGAGTTTTTAGAGAGTAATTCCGCAGATATCATTATTACTGATATAAAAATGCCGCTTATGAGCGGACTGGAAATGATCAGCAGGATCGAAAATAAAAGAAAATATGAATTTATCATTTTAAGCGGTCATAGTGATTTTGAGTATGCAAAGAAAGCGATTACCTACGGAGTTACAGAATATCTGGTTAAACCTTTGGATTATCAGTTACTGGCGGTTTCATTAAAAAAAGCAATTGCAAATCTTAACGATAAAAACCTTTTAAACAATACTAAATCTCAAATTATAGACTTATCTGAAGTGTACACAGATATACAGAATGAAGACCCTCTGTTTCAATCGATTATTTCATTTATAAAGGATAATTATATGCATAAGATTGTATTGGATGACGTTGCGAACGAACTGAACTATAGTGTCTCTTCTATAAAAAACAAATTGAAAGAGCATGATCTGACATTCAACACAACCCTTAATCGCTACAGAATTTATAAGTCTATCCATTTTATGAAGCTGGATGAATTGCCCATATATAAAATCGCGAAGATGGTCGGTTTCAGCGACTATAAGTATTTTTGTACAAAATTTAAGAACTATACCGGATTTTCTGTAACTGAATTAGCACAAAAAAAACAATAATTACTCTGTTTTGTCTTTTTTTCATCCAAAGTCTGCCTTTTCGTGGTATATCGCGCTGTAAATACCGGTGATAATATTAATTATCACTTTATAAAGGAAGGTAGAAATGAAAAGAGTATTAATCATGGCTATGGCAGTTTTTATGCTGGTAAGCTTCAATGTAGTTGCCTCCGGGGCTCAGGATTCCAATGACGCCGGCGGAGCACAGGAAGAAAAAAAACTGGTTGTGTATTCTCCCAACTCCGAGGGGCTTCTCAATGCTGTAGAAAAGCCGTTTGAAGAGAAATACGGTATTGAAGTAGAGATTATTTCAGCTGGTACCGGTGAATGCCTGAAGCGTATCGAATCTGAAAAACATGACCCCCAGGGGGATGTTATGTACGGCGGTAGCTATGCAACCATCCTGGCTCAAAGAGACCTGTGGGAAGACTATGTCAGTAAAAATGATTCTAAACTGATTGAAGCGTTTCGGAATGAGAGCGGATATGTAACCAAGAACACCCTTGACGGAAGCGTTATTGTTATAAACAAAACAAAACTGGCAGAAAAACTGCCTGGTGTTACCATTACCGGTTACAAAGATATTATCAAATATGGGCCTCAGCTGGAAGGTCAGATCGTTTCCGGCGACCCTGCAAAATCATCAAGTTCCTTTGCTCATCTGACTAATATGCTGATTGACTTCGGCGGCTATGAAGATGACGCAGCCTGGGCTACAGTAACTGATATATTCAAAAACCTGAAAGTTCTTGGTTCCAGTTCCGCAGTCTGGAAGGGTGTAAGAGACGGTGAATATACCATCGGTCTTTCCTATGAGGATCCCTGTCTGACACTGATCAACGACGGCGCCGATGTAGAGGTTGTTTATATGGAAGAAGGCGTTGTATTCCTGCCCGCCGGTTGTGCCATCATCAAGGGCGCCAAGCATCCGGAAGCCGCAAAACTGTTCATGGACTTTGTTACTTCCAAGGAAGTTCAGGATGTATATGGTATGACCCTGACCAACAGACCTGTATATGAAGGTGTACAGACAGCAGATTACATGAAACCGATTGATCAGATCAATGTAAAGATTGAGGACACAGCTTATATTTCTGCTAATAAACAGAAGATTGTAGACCGTTATATTGAAATGTTTACAAGCCTGGAAAACTAATAGAACTGTCATTCACCTGAAGAAGACCATTACTTTCTTCAGGTGAGTATTTAATGAGGAAAAGTATGAGTGTTGCAATAGATATAAACCATGCATTAAAAAAATATGGAGAAAATGTCATTATCCCGGATTTGAATCTTCAGATTAAAGATGGAGAGTTTTTTACATTATTAGGCCCATCGGGGTGTGGTAAAACAACTCTGCTCCGAATGATTGCCGGTTTTAACAGTATAGAAGGCGGGGAATTTTATTTTGATGAAAATATCATTAATGATCTGGATCCGAGCAAAAGAAACATCGGTATGGTGTTTCAGAATTATGCCATATTCCCTCATTTGACAGTACGGGCAAATGTTGAGTTCGGATTAAATAACCGGGACTACAGCAAAAAAGACATTGGTCCTTTAGCTGATAAATTTTTAAAGCTCATGCAAATCTATGAATACAGGGATAGAATGCCGGAAAATTTATCCGGTGGTCAGCAGCAGAGAGTCGCCCTGGCAAGGGCTCTGGTTATTGCTCCGGATGTTCTTTTAATGGATGAGCCTTTATCCAACCTGGATGCCAAACTTCGTCTTGAAATGCGGCAGGCCATCAGGGATATTCAGAAGGAAGTCGGAATCACGACGGTATATGTTACCCATGACCAGGAAGAAGCCATGGCAATCAGTGATAGAATTGCGGTCATGAATCTGGGAGAGATCCAGCAGATCGGTACACCCCAGTCAATTTATCATCGACCTGTAAACGAGTTTGTTGCCAATTTTATCGGACGGACGAATTTAATTCTCGCTGATTGTGATAAAGATGAAGTAGATGTGTTAGGGCATAAGGTACGGATAAAAGAGCTTGATTACAAGGGTAAGGTCAAAGTTTCTATCCGCCCGGAAGAGTTTATGCTGACTGATAATATAAACACCATCAAAGCCGTAATAAAAGATACAGTTTTCCTGGGATTAAATACTCATTATTTTATAGAACTTCCCAATAAGCAGGTAGTGGAAGTTATTAAAGAGAGTATGATTGATAATTTAATCAAACCTGGAACAGAAGTATATCTGACAATCAATACAGAAAAAGTAAATGTTTATACAGAAGACGGTTTGAAAAATCTGGTGATTGCTCATGAAGATTAGAAAGCCGAAGATAAACTTGTGGTCCACATCAACCTTAAGCTTATTGGTTCTATATACGATTTTTCTGATCATACCCCTGTTCATACTGCTGTCGGAGTCGTTTATAGATAGTAATACGGGACGATTCACTTTGGAGAATTTCCAGAGATTTTTCAGCAAAAAATACTACTATTCCACCCTGTTGAATTCTTTTAAGGTTACTGTTTCGGTTACGGTTATTGCCGTATCCCTGGGTACAACTCTGGCGTATTTTTTTGCACGGTTTAAAATTAAGGGTGCCAAAACTTTAAGAATCCTGATTATTCTATCCAGTATGTCTGCCCCCTTTGTCGGAGCCTATTCCTGGATTCTGTTATTGGGAAGGAACGGAATCATCACTCAGTTTTTTGAAGGAATTTTTGGCATTACCATGCCCGATATCTATGGATTCAAGGGGATTCTGCTTGTACTATCCCTGCAACTCTATCCGCTTATTTTCCTTTATGTTTCGGGAGCTCTGCACAATGTAGACAACTCTCTGCTGGAAGCTTCCGAGAATTTGGGCTGTTCCGGGCCCAAACGATTTTTCAAGGTTATTGTACCACTGATTTTTCCCACCGTTCTGGCCGGTGCGCTGCTTGTCTTTATGAGATGCTTCAGCGACTTCGGTACCCCCATGCTTATCGGGGAAGGGTATCGTACATTTCCAGTTACGATCTACGATGCCTACATGTCCGAATTAGGTGGAAATAACAGCTTCGCGGCAAGCATTGCCATTCTGGCTATCATTCTCACTCTGATTATCTTTTTAGCCCAGAGATGGATTGCCAACAAGCATGCCTTTACGATGAACAGTATTAATAAAATCAGACCGATTCAGATTGAAGGTATCAAAAACATCCTGATACACATCTATGCCTATTTATTAATAACCCTGTCCATTGCTCCCCAGGCCTATGTTATATACACATCCTTCAGGAATGTTAACGGAACTGTATTCACAAGCGGCTATTCCCTGAATAATTATGTTATAGCCTTCTCCAAGATGGGCAATGCCATAAGAAATACCATTATCATACCGTTGACTGCTTTAACCTTTGTTCTCATCTTTGCCGTATTTATCGCTTATCTGGTAGTGAGAAAGAGATCAAAAATTACGGCCACAATCGATTCGGTTTCCATGGTCCCCTATATTGTACCGGGTATTGTTGTGGGTATTGCCCTGGCAAACGCCTTCAGCCGTCCGCCAATTGTATTAACAGGCAGTATGACAATCATGGTCATCGCCCTTATAATCAGACGTCTGCCTTACACAATCCGTTCGAGTGTTGCCACTTTACAGCAGATCCCCATAACAATTGAAGAAGCAGCACTATCATTGGGGGCCAGCAATATAAAAACATTCTGGAAAATTACCATTCCCATGATGTCCGCCGGTATCATATCCGGAGCAATTTTATCCTGGATAACCATGATTTCAGAACTGGCTTCGGCTATTCTCCTTTATACCGGTAAAACAAGAACTCTGACGGTAGAAGTTTACACCCAGGTTCTCCGGGGTAATTACGGTGTAGCCGCTGCTCTGGCCGCAATCCTTGCCGTTTTAACAACCCTGTCTCTGGTACTCTTTAACAAGTTTAATAAAGGTCAGGATTTGTCAATGTAATGTCGCGGAGAACAGATCCGGCACAATTGCTGATGGTACATGAACTATCGGCAATTGTGTTATTTCTTCTTTTTATTTCTTACGGGTAAAACTCTACTAACTGTTAATTTTAGCAATATTTTTAGGGGTATAGTGTTCCCCGCCAGCTGACTTTTCCGTTGACTTAGTATTGTCTAATAAATCAAACTGAGAAATTTGATTTCCTGTCCAGACATAAGGGCCCACTATACAGCTTAAGGGATTTTTTTTGTCCAGAAAACCTGAAAAAGAAATCGCACCCTTTAGATTTACTATTAATGACAAATGAAAACGTTTACTATATAATTTCTATAATATGAAAAAACGTGTTTCAATTGGAGATGTAGCTAAGCTGGCAAAAGTTTCAATTGCTACAGTATCAAGAGTGATTAATGATACCGGGTATCCTGTATCAAAAGAAGCAAGGGAGCGGATTCTTGATGCCGTTGATCAATTAAACTACACACCTAGCTATGCTGCCCAGAGACTCCGAAGAGATTTTAATCCTGTGATTGGTCTGATTGTTAGAGACATCGCTAATAGTTTTTTTGGGGAAATTGCCAAAGGTGCGACTGAACGCGCTATGGAACTTGGACATCTGTCTTTTGTTTGTAATACAGGAAGAGATGCTGTAAATGAGATGGAGTTTCATGAGTTACTCTGGAAAAACAGGGTTAGGGGAATCCTCTTAATTGGAGGAGGGATAGATACTCCTGAATATCAGAGAATGATGGAAAAACAGATTCTACGTTGTAATAAATTCGGATTAAGGATTGTTGCAAATGCTCCGCAGGGGGTTGATCTTCCAATGGTAACGGTAGATCTGGAGAAAATCAGTTTTGAGATAACCGAGTATTTATTAAAACTGGGGCATCAATCCATAGGGTTGATTACCGGAGAGCAAGGTGTCATGACCAGTAGAAGGCATCTTGACGGGTATTCCAAGGCCCTATCTAACCAACAAATACCGGTAGATATGAACCTGATAAGATTAGAGGCTTTTACCGAAAAATGTGGATACAGATCCTGTAAGGAAATGCTTGAATCCCAACTTAAACCAACAGCTATTTGCTGTGGTTGTGATCCAATTGCCGTGGGAGTCCTTCATGCTCTTCATGAGGCTAACCTGAAGGTTCCAGAGGACGTATCTCTAATTTCTATTGGAGACACTCCGATGGCAAGTCATTTGAGACCCGCTCTCTCCAGCGTTTGTGTCCCCCGGTATGAAATGGGAGCAAAAGCGGTCGAATTAATCTTATCTAATAATGTTGATAATTCCTATATTGAGAATCTTCCATATAGATTTATTGAGAGGGATTCAGTAAAATCCCTGCTTTAAATATGATTGAAATCAAAAAAAAAGTTGTGATAATGACTGTTGTTATCATTATCACAACTGGTTCTTTACCTATTGCTGGTTTATGCTATTTTTGTAATTTTCTGTTTAGTAATTAGCCATCTTCCAAGGAATAGAAGCGTTACGATTCCAGCTGCAGTCAAATCACTAAAGAATCCCGGTTTTAAAAGTAGAATTGCTGAACCAAAAAGCAGCACTCTTGAGAAAATACTCCATTTACCCAGAAAATACCCTTCAATCGCAGCTACAAGACAGCAAATTCCAAAGATAGCTGTTATAATGGCTAGGACTATTGAGAGAGGGGCTCCCACCATAAGTAACTCGGGTGAGAATACAAATATAAAAGGAATGATATAACCGGGTAAACCATAGATAAACCCACGTACTGCCACTTCCGTCGGACTTGTTTTTGCAATTCCAGCAGCTGTATATGATGTAATAGCGACAGGTGGAGTTAAACCGGCTACCGCAGCAAACAAGAAAATAAACATATGGGCACTTAGAGGCTCTGCCCCCATTGAAACAAGCGGTTTTACCAGGGTAGCGGCCAGGATTATATAAACAGCTGTAATAGGCATTCCTGTACCCAGAATTATTGCAGAGATCATTGTCAAAATCAGCCCCAGCAGGAGGTTTCCATGAGCGAAGCTTATCAGACCGCTAGCTATTTTGGTACCAAGTCCCGTTACTCCTATAACTCCAACAATTATTCCAGCCCCGGCGCAAGCAACCGCAATGGGAACTGTCTGTTTTGATCCTTGATAAAAGGCTTCAATTACATTAGTAAACCATTTTGCAGGATTCCTCATTGAAATTAACGCTATAATTATTGTCAGAACTGTTGCCCAGAATGCTACTCTTAACGGACTCCAACCTGCAATAATAAAGACAATGAGAAACAACAGGGGTAAACCATGGTATCCCCTCTTTAGTAAAGCATCTTTGATATCCGGTAGTTCTTCGGGGGGTAAACCTTTTAAATCAGCTTTTACAGCTCTTATATCAGTTATTAAAAACAGGGATATATAAAATAGAATTGCAGGAATAAGAGCTGCTTTAGCAATAGAAAGATAAGGGACATTCAGATATTCTGCCATAATGAATGCTCCTGCTCCCATTACGGGAGGCAGAAACATACCACCAGTAGAAGCTACAGCTTCTACTGCGCCAGCAATCTTTGGTTGAAAACCGATTTTCTGCATGAGAGGTATGGTAAAAGTCCCAGTAGTTACAACATTTGCTACAGGAGATCCTGAAACTGTTCCCATAAGGGCACTGGCTACTACAGAGGTCTTTGCGGGGCCTCCACGGTATCTTCCGGTCAGAGCATAGGCGAGGTCGACAAACCATTCACCTCCCCCCAAACCGCTCAACATGGAACCGAAAATCACAAAGGCGATTATGAATGTGGATGAGATACCTAAAGCCACTCCGAATATCCCTTCTGCAGTAAGATAGAGAAAGTTAATCAATCTGGAGAGTTTTACTCCGGAATGTCCAAGAAATCCCGGAAATATTGGGCCAAGTAGAGCATACACAAGAAAAAAGCTTGCGGTAATTGTAAGACCCCAACCGACTGTAAGTTTTATTGCCAGAATTAATACAGCCAGTGCTAAAATGCCCATTATCATATCAAGATTTGATATATCCCCAATTCCGAATATCCTTTGACGCCAGGTTAAGAGTACATAAATACTTGATGCGAATGCTGCGGCTGCCATGAAAATCTTTCCTGACTTACCCCAGATTGTTTTTGTTTCTAAAACGAGGTATGCAGCAGTTGACATGAATAGCCAATGCAGGGCCCTTTGCGTTAATGTACTGAAGCTTCCGAATCCACAGGTGAAGAAAAAAATTAGTGAGCTTAAGATTAATAACCACTTAACAAATACATTTATCCACGAAGCTTTTTCTTTCATGATTACTGCTCCAGAAGGTTATTTTCCCGATAATACCTTTCAGCACCAGGATGGAGAGGTATTGGCATATCCGCTGCAGTTTCCAGTGTGAAAGCCCTGGCAGCAGGATGGGAATCATTAATTTTGGTTGGATCTTCCATTAAGGCCTTTAATATCTGGTAAACAGTCTCTTCTGAAAGCTTATTATCAACGACTACCATATTCGTGCTTTTAAAAGTCACTATGTCTGAATCTGTTTCATATACTGATGCTGGTATTGTAAAAGAGGAGTAATAAGGGTGAACTAGATTAACTTTATCAATAACATTTGCCGGAACCGGGATTAATCTGAAATCTTTACCAGTTTCCTTGAGTTGCTTTAATGCAGGGCTTGGCATAGCCGCCTGAATGATAATAGCATCCAGATTCCCATCTGATAGCATGGTTGCGCTTTCACCATAAGAAAGGAAAGTAGCAGTAACATCATCAATAGTAAAACCGGCAGCCTCAAACGCATATTTTGAGATCTCCACTCCCAAACCGCCTTGTGGTCCAAGTGAAATCCTCTTGCCTTTTAAATTATAGAAATCTTTAACATCCGAGTCTTTTAACACTGCAATCTGATAAATACCCTGTGTGAGATTGCTGAATAATCCACTAATCCTGGGATTAGGTTCAGAAAAGGGAGATAATCCATTTAATCCTCTGTAGGCAGATGCGTTTGATGTTATGGCAATTTTAACACTGCCTTCCTGGATAAGACGAATATTATCTACAGCTCCCCCGGTTACCTGTGCTGTTGCCTGGGTGTCGAGTTTATCTGTCAAGATTTCAGCCATTGCAATTCCTATCGGATAGTAGGCACCTCCGGTTCCTGCCGTTCCAATTTCAATAAATCTTGGAATATCTCCGTTTCCTTCTTTTTGTCCTTCCGAATAAAGAGTAACGGAAAACAGGAGAATCATACAAAGTGAAAATATAAAAGTAGATGTTTTTTTTAACATATTAATCCCTCCTTTGGGATTGAATGAACCGGAATGATGAAAATATATTATAATCTTCAACATTCCTGTTCTTACCATCAAAATATTGAATATAATACTGTTTAGATGAAAATGCTTTAGAAGCTGTCGGATTTATGAAATTCTGCTTAGTCCGGCTGCTTTTACTGCTTCATGGATCTCAGTTTCCGCACCAGCCTCTAATGGGAGAAGAGGTGATCTTACTGTTGCGTGTTCAAGAATCCCTCTGGCAACCAGAGCATGTTTCAGAGCCACAGTTCCTTCCATATGAGACCCTCTATGGTAGATGGATTTAGTGATTGGCATTAATTGATCATGGATTTTTTTAGCTTCAGGGTAATTCTGTGCTTTTCCGGCTTTGATAAAAGCGACAAGTAATTCGGGAGCAACATTTCCATAGCCAACAAGAAGGCCGTCAACATCAAAAATGGTATGAAGCAGGTATTCATCATGGCAACTGAGAATTTGCAGGTCAGGTCTTTCTTTACGAATGACTGGAATTTCCGTATCCCATCTTCTCATGTTTCTCACTCCATTTTTCATGGCAAATACACCGGGTTGTGCTGCTATATCAAGCATAGTTTCAAGATCATATGTACATTTTGTGACATCCGGATATTGAAAAAGGATAAGAGGGAGACCGCTCTTATCGAAAACCTGTTTGTATTTGTCCTGTGGAGCACCATTCTGATAACCAAAACGGAGCCATCCGTGAGAAGGATAAAGGAGGCCTGCTGATGCTCCGGATTTTACAGCTCTTTTAGCTTCTTCTGCGGCAACTTCAGTTCCTTCTTTTGTTATGCCTGCAATAATCGGGATCTCTCCGTTTACAGCTTCAACAAATGCTTCAATAACCTTCATTTGTTCATCATCCGATAAAAATGTACCTTCCCCGGCATGACCGAGTACAGTCAAACTTTTTACCCCTTCGATACTTCCCAGCCATGATCCCAACTTTTTAATAGCAGGGTAATCAACATCTCCATCTTTTGTAAAAGGTGTTACGGGGGCGGGATTTAATCCTTTTAAATCAATTTCAATTTTACTCACAAGCTTCTCCTAAGTTTTTTTTGTTATAATTTGTCAGGAAATAGGTCCTGGTTCTGTGTATACAAGATTCAATACACCATAGAAAACGTTTTCTATATTTATTATAGTAATCGTTTTCTATTCTTGTCAAGAAAAAGTTTCCTCTGAATAATTCCTTAATACATTTTTCTTTTCTATAATGTTAATTTATTGTATAACAATTAAATAAATATGAATCAGGACTAGGGGAGGTTCTAGTATGAATTCATTTAATTTTTATCTTTTAAAAAAAAGAAAAGGTGTAGTTTGAAAAAGGAATGATCAAAAAAGAGGGAATGAGATTAACTGTCGGCTATTTTTACAATACCCCTCAATACCCCAAAAACTCCTTAATCTTCGGCAGAAAAAACGGCCCATACTGCTCCAGCTTCGTCTCACCCACACCGGAAACCCGTAAAAATCCACTATTATCCACAGGCTTGAGCGCACTCATCTCCCGCAGGGTTTTATCTGAAAAAATCACATAAGGCGGCACATTCTTCTTCCGGGCCAGTTCTGTCCGGACTTCTTTCAGCAGATCAAACAGATCCGTATCGTAGTTGCCCGATTTGGCAAAGAGATCTTCCTCACCCGTGGGGACTTTCGGGAGTTTGTCATCCTTTTTGATAATAAAGAAAGGCTCCCGGCCGAAGAGGATCTCCCGGCCTTTGGGAGTCAGTTTCAGGGCGTTATAGGACTCCGCATCCTGAATAACAGCCTTCTGGCTGATCAGCTCCTCTACAATCCCGCGCCACCACTTCTTGCTTTTGTCCTTTCCCACCCCGTAGGTCTTGATATTCTCATGGCCCATCCGCCGGATCTTCTCCGTATCCGCTCCCTGTACTATATCTATTACATGGGTCAGGCCGAATCGCTCTTCCGTACGAATAACAGCAGACAGGATCTTCTGGGCATCCACGGAGCCGTTGACCTTTTCGATCTCGCCTGTGCATATATCGCAGAACCCGCAGTCATCCTCTGCCGGTTCGTCGAAGTACTCCAGGATCTGCTTCCGGCGGCATACATTGACAGAAGCATAGTTGGCCATCCGCTGCATATTCTGCCGGGCCCGTTCCTTCTCTTCCGGATTTTCCATTTGATCGATAAAGTACTGGAGTTTCACCAGATCTCCGGCGGAGTAGAGGAGCAGACAGTGGGATTCCAGGCCGTCCCGTCCGGCCCGTCCGGTCTCCTGGTAGTAGCCTTCCATACTTTTAGGGAGGTCTCCGTGAATCACAAAACGGATGTTGCTCTTGTCAATTCCCATGCCGAAGGCGATGGTCGCCACAATCACATCCACTTCATCCCGGTTGAACATCTCCTGGTTCTCCTCCCGGGTGGCCTGGGGCAGCCCCGCATGGTAGGGGAGGGCTTTGATTCCGCTGGCCGCCAGGTGGGCGGCGGTTTTCTCTACATCCTTCCGGCTGGTCCGGTAGACTATCCCCGCCTGGTCGGAGTGATCCAGGATAAAGCCGGTAATCTGACGCAGAACCTTCTCCTTGCGGTCAACCCGGTAGAACAGTTCCTTTCTGTTGAAAGACGCCCGTACCAGAAAGGGGTTTTTCAAACGGAGAATCCGGACGATATCATCCTGAACTTTCTTGGTGGCGGTGGCGGTAAAAGCAGCGATGGGAACATCTGGAAATGCTTCCCGAATCCGGGAAAGTACCAGGTAGTCGGGACGGAAGTCGTGGCCCCACTCGGAGAGGCAGTGGGCTTCATCAATGGCAAAGAATTTAACCGGCCACTCTTTCAGTTTTTCCAGGTATCCGTCCAGGGCCAGCCGTTCGGGTGAAATGTAGAGCAGTTTGATCTCTCCTGCGTAAAGCCGGGCATAGGTAACGGAGGCTTCCTCGGCATTCAGGGTGCTGTTGATGAATACAGCGGGTATCCCCGTCTCCACAGCCGCATCCACCTGATCCTTCATCAGGGCTATCAGGGGGCTAATGACGATAGTTAGCCCCTCCAGGCAGAGAGCGGGGATCTGGTAGCAGATGGATTTTCCCCCTCCCGTAGGCATGGAGGCAAAGGCATCTTTTCCGTTCAGTACCGCTTCAATAATCTCTTTCTGATTGGGACGGAAGGCATCGTAGCCGAATTGTTTCTGCAGGTAGGTGAGGGGCATTTTTGTCATTTGCTGTATCTTACAGATTAAATAGAATCCCTGCATCAATCCGGGGACTGAATTCGTAAAAAAACTTGATCAGTTTTCCGAGGAAGGATTGAAAAGGCTGGAGATAGATGCCCGCTGAATAACAATATCAGGGCATTCTGGTAATAATCCCCTGTTCTTATATAATGAAAGAATGAGTAATTTCGAAAAATCCCTGCCCGATCCAAAAAAATATCCCATACTCCCTCCGGATATGGACTATATCTACTTTGAAAACCATAAAAGCTTTCCCTTTGAGCCGGAGAAGAAGGCGTTTTCCCTGAATAATGCCTGGTGGCTGGGGGAGTGCGCTTTTCTGGTGTACAACCACCCCGGTTTTGCCCGGATGGCTTTTAAACTGGCCGGCCTGGATCATTTCCGATTTTTCCAGGGGCCCGGCACGGAGTGTATGGTCTCTTGCAATGATGAGACCGTGATTGTCAGTTTCCGGGGAACCGAGATGAAAAGCTTCTCGGCCCTGCATGAAATCCGTACCGATCTGGATACGATTCCCGTTCCTTTCGATGGAGGAGGGAAAGTTCACAGGGGATTCCTGGCCGGGCTTGAAGAAATCTGGAGCGGCGAGGATGGCCTGAAGGCCTTTCTGGATTCCCTTCTGGCGGATAAACCGGAAAGGCCGTTATGGATTTGCGGCCACAGCCTGGGGGGAGCTCTGGCAACTTTGTGTCTGGCTCGTATTCCCCGGGCCGCGGGAGCCTATGTTTACGGATCTCCCCGTGTGGGAGACCAGGCCTTTATGGACCTGCTGGAAGACCGGCCTTTTTTCAGAATAGAGCATGCCAGGGATCCCATCCCCATGGTTCCTCCCGATTTGCCCTCAATGAAGTTCTGTTTCAGGGACCCGGGACAGCTGGTTTTTATCGACAAACCGGGACGAATCCTCTCCGAAAGGACACAGCTCTCAACAGAGGATCATCTTATGATCATTGAAGGGGGGCTGGAGGAGCGCAAAAAACGCCGATTGCATCTTGCCGGTAAAGTAAAGGAGGCGCCCTTTACCCTGGAGGCAACAAAGGAGATCATGCTGGAAATGAACGATCATCTGGAAAAGTCACTCAGTGAATGGAAACGCTATCTGAATACCCTTCACGATGATGTAGGGCTGAAGTTGGAAGATCATATGCCCATTTACTATTGTATAAAACTGTGGAACGCCCTGGTTAAACTATAAACCGGTAGCCCCGTCCCCGGACCGTCTGAATATGCCGGGGGAGTTCCGATTCTCCCAGCCGCTGCCGCAGTTTGGCTACGTGAACATCAACCGTCCGTGTGGTCGTTTCGCTTCCATAGCCCCATACTTCGTCCAGGATCCGGTCCCGGCTGAGAAGGTCTCCCGGGTGGGCGGACAGAAACTCCAGCAGGGCGTACTCCCTGGCATGGAGTTCGATAAAATCCCCGCCCTGTTTCAGAGTTCCCTTTTTCCTGTCCAGGATAAACTCTCCAAATGTCAGAATCCCGTCACAGTTGTTCTGCTGCTGATTCACACTGATGGCAGCTCTTCTCAGCAGAGCTTCTATCCGGGCCAGAAGCAGTCCCGTATCAAATGGTTTGGCCAGGTAGTCATCCGCCCCCTGACGCAGTCCCATAATGGTGTCCAGGTCCGTATTCCGGGCCGTAAGCATCAGGATGGGAGTGAATATATTATCTTTTCTGAGGTTTCGGCAGACTGCAAACCCGTCCCGGCCGGGGAGCATGACATCCAGCAGGATCATGTCGTAGTTTCCCCTGCGTGCTTCCTCTTCCCCGGAGATCCCCTCTCCTTTGACCTCTGTTTCGTAACCTTCTGCATTCAGACGGTCTTCCAGTGTCATCTGAACGCCCGGTTCGTCCTCGATTATCAGTATGCGGGCCATCAGTTTTCATCCCTGCCAAGCAGTTTTCCGGGTATTTTAAGGGTAAAACGGCATCCCTGCTGCTTTGTGCCGTCAATCTTTCTGTAGGGGCTTTCCACTTTCAGGTATCCTCCGGTCGCTGCTGCTTTTTTGGCGGTAATAAACAGACCCAGTCCGCTTCCCTTTTCCTGATTCTGCCGGCTGAACCGCCCCCTGTAAAAGGGTGAGAAAATCTTTTTCTGTTCTCCCGATGGAATCCCCCGGCCTTCATCCTCCACGGTCAGTATCAGAGCATCGGGAATCCCTGCCCGGAGAGATACTCTGATCGGACCCGGTTTCTCCTGGTAGGCATGGTTCAGGGCATTCATAATAAGGTTGTTCAGTCCCAGACGCAGAATTTCCGGATCCCCTGAAAACCGGTAGGATGAACCTTCTGTGTCCCATTTCAGGGAGATCCCCCGGGTTTCTGAATGGGCTTCTATTGAATTCCGAACGGTATTGAGTACAGATTCCGGGTCCATTATTACCGGATCGGGGGAAGCCGCATTCCCTTCCATACTGGAAAACTGGAGTATTTCTTCAATCATCCGTCCCAGTCTCTGTACCTGATCTTTTATCATGGAACCGTAAGGTTCAACCTTTTCGGGGGGAACTATCCCGTTTGCCAGATTATCCGCTGCGGATTGAATCACCGTCAATGGAGTACGCAGCTCATGGGTCATGGAGGCAACAAACTCCTTTTCCTTTTCCCGCAGTTTTTTCAGTCTGGCGTACTGGGCAACCAGAACCAGAAAAATCAGTCCCAGCCCCCACAGGATAAGTGTGCTCTGCAGCCAGTTTACCGCACTGCGCTTCTCGATATCCCTGTAAAAAGGGGCATCCTCAAAACCGATTATCAACAGGGACTCCCATCCCCTGATGTCATCCCGGTCGAACCGGAAATTAAAATCTCTGCGGTAATCGGCCCAGTTCATCTCCGAAACGGATTCCGTATGTTCTGTATGAATAATAAATGGTTTTCTGTTGAGCAGAGGGGTGCGCAGAACAAAAATATGATCCTGCTGACTGTTATGGGGGATGTTCAGAAGCGCCTGCAGAGGATTGAAGTTGAACAGATCCTTTTCATGACGGGGATTCTGCCAGCCCGGGTCATCCGATCTGTCTATCTGTTCCGGATCAGCCGGAACGTTTGTCCAATCCAGTTCGTATTGGCTCAGAAACTCCTCTACCGAAGGTTTTATATACAGCTCTTCAAACCGGAGCCAGTCGAATTCCATCAGAATGCTGTAACGTTCTGTTTCTTCCGGTTTGTACCGGATATAGATCGAGGGCCTGTCAGTACTGTCATAGGCTGTATTGAAAAACAGGAAATCACCCGGTTCCAGCTTCTCCTCTTCATCTGAAAGATGAAGAGGCGGTGTCCGGGGCAGGGCGGTCAGATGCCAGGATCCTCCCGGTTCGGCCGTCCACCACTCCTCCGGCGTCTCCCGGTCCAGATAACCTCCGGATCGGATTATCCCGGATCCATTGCCGAGGGTGCCGTAAATCTCAAGAATATCTGATATTTCATCCTTCAGAATCTCTGGAGTAGCATCGGACGTATTACGGATGGCCTGCATCAGCAGGGACAGCCTTTGATACTCTCTTATATAGGAACGGAAAATCTGGGAGTCCAGCTGCATCCTCTCATCCTGTATCCTGTTAAATGTCTGATTTCTGTAAAACCTGTACAGCATGATATTTCCGACCAGCATCAGAAATATTATCGGCAGGAGGAGAAGAGGTATAGTTGCCCTGTTTCCCGTTTTCAGCATCTTCATACCAGTAAGTAAACCTTCTTTTTCTACTTTGTTCCAGAAAAAAAAGGTCCTGTCCGGCTGATTTTACATAATTTACATTCCTTTTACACAGGCTTCACCAAAGGGATTTCCTCCGGACTTATAGTAGTGCCGGAGGAGCGGAATGAACGAAGAAAAGAAAATTATACAACTGGACGAAGTGGGACCGAAAACGTCAAAAGCCCGAAAGGGGAAAGTTCTGTCCGGCCTGATATTCATCCTTGCCCTGACGGCAGGGATATTTTTCTGGTTTTCCTACTCCGGTCGGAAAGACGAAGTCTCCCTAAAAAACTATACCGTATCCAGAGTCTCGAAGGAACAGTTTGTATCAGCAACAGAAGCCAGTGGAACGGTTGTTCTTCCCATACAGGTCGAGATAGTCAGTCCCGATGAAGGGTACACCCTCAGCCTTAACGTGGAAGAGGGCGATACGGTAGGAACCGGGGATGTTCTGGCGGAGCTGGATGTTCCCGATCTGGATGATAAGTTAAATGAATTGACTGTGGACCTGAAACAGGCGGAAATAGAACTGGAGAATCTCGAGAATACCTACTACTACACTATCCGGCAGCTGGAACGGGATCTGAAGCGTCTTGATGAGGAGATCCTGGAGGCGGAAGAGGATGTCCGGATCAGGAAGGAACTGGCCGAACTTAAAAGCTCCCGGGAGAGCGACTATGAGGATGCCCTGGACATTCTGGAAGAGCTGGAAGAGCAGCGGGAAGATGCGGGGGATGATCTGGAATCTGCCGTCAAAGCCGGAGATATCGCCCTCCGGAAACAGCAGGCCGCTATCAATCAGCTTCAGGTGGATCTGGATATTGTCAGGGAGGATATCGAAGAGAACCGTATTAAAAGCCCCATCGCGGGAGAGGTCCTCAGCATCAGTGATGATCTGTATATCCCGGGAAGCCTGATAGAAGATACGGATACCCTTTTTACGGTAGCCGACAGGAATGAGGTCTATATCGATTTTGATGTGTATGAGCAGTACGCCAGCCTTCTGGAAATCGGCGGCGAGATGACTGTAACCGTCGGAACAGATACCATGAAGGCCGAGATTATCAGAATCGGTAAAATCGCCACCATGGACACAGACGGCCTTTCCGCCATGATCACCGTCCGGGCTGAACCTGTTACCGATAAATCCCTGACCCCCGGCGCTTCGGCTGTGGCTACCATTACCCTGAGTGTACAGGACGACGTCCTGGTCCTGCCCCGCGGATCCTGGCTGACTACAGGCGGTCAGGAGTATGCCTATGTTGTGAAAGACGGAAAGGCCTGTAAAACGAAAGTCGTTCTGGGCGAGATTCAGGGTACGGATGTGGAGATCCTGAGTGGTCTTGAAGCGGGAGACAAGGTTATAACAGGCAGTTATCAGGCCTATATCGATCAGGAAGTGGTTTCCCTTAAATAAATAAACGGAGAACAGAACCCCGGCGGTGCGCCGGGAGGAGGAATAAATGATAAATCTGATAAATGTAAATAAACAGTACGACCTGGGAGATGTAAAGGTGAATGCTCTCCAGGGGGTTTCCCTGACCATAAACAGAGGCGAATATATCGCCATTATGGGTCCGTCCGGTTCGGGAAAATCCACCCTTATGCATATTATGGGGATCCTGGATTCCATGAGTTCGGGCAGATACTTTCTGGAGGACTACGAGATCAGCTCCCTCCCCGACAGGGAGCAGGCCCGGATCCGGAACAGGCACTTCGGTTTTATCTTTCAGAGCTTTAATCTCTTCCCCGAATTAAGCGCCCTTGAAAATGTCATGCTTCCCATGAGTTACGCCGGTGTGCCCTACGGCAGACGGAAACAGCGGGCGGGGGAACTGCTGGAAGAGGTCGGGCTGGTTCACCGTCTGAACCATCTGCCTGCCATGATGAGCGGCGGGGAACAGCAGCGCGTGGCAATCGCCCGCTCCCTCTCCAATGAACCCGATCTGATTCTGGCGGACGAACCGACAGGGAATCTTCCTTCCGACAAGGGGGAGGAGATTATGCAGATCCTGGAGAATTTCAACCGCAGAGGGGTTACGGTTGTAATGGTAACCCATAACCCCGATCAGGGGGCCCGGGCCCGGAGAGTAATTAATCTGAAAGACGGTATCCTGCAGGAAGAAGGAATCCTGAAGGAGGAAATCGATGCATGATGAATCCCGTAAAATAATCCTGCGCCGGTCAGTGAACCGTATGCTGGAAACGGGGCTTCTGATACTGGCAGTAGCCCTGGGGATCGGAGCGGCTTCGGCGGGGATGTCCCTTCTGGCCAATATCCTGCAGAGTTCCCGTGAGATGCTGGCCTCTCCCGCCTATCAGGAGATTGTGGTCAGCACTGTAGGCGAAGCGGACGAGATGGACAAGCCCGTTTCTCTCAAACCCGTATCGGAAGATGCTGTTCTGACTTCTGCCGATCTGGATGCGGCGGGTATGGCTCCCTCTGTGGATTATGCCTATGTAAAGAACCATATACGGATGCACTTTATCAATGAAGAGAGTATCGCAGAAGAGGAAGAGAGGCGGCAGGAGTTTGAGCAGATGCGGTCGGAGGCCGGCGGGGCATTGGGGAACTCTGAAGGCGGTGAAGCTCCTCCCGAAGAGGGACCTCGAATGGAGCAGACCTCCCTGGAGGATCTGGAAAACATGGCTCTTGACGGGGACATTGTCATTGCCGAACTGGAGGAGATTAACGGTTATGAGGTTACCCCCGGTTTTTTCGATGCCTGGGAGCTGACCGCTTCCTCGGGAAGCCTGTTTACCGAAAGCGATATGACCGGGACCTCTTCCATTGTTGTACTGGGGGCGGAAACGGCTGAACTCCTTGCCCCGGAGGGGGAACCGCCCGAATCCCTTCCGGGGAAGAAACTTCTGACCCGTGACGGTCTGGTTACGGTTATCGGGATAGCCGATAAAACGGGAGGCGATAACGATGATGCCTTCTTTCAACCCTATCAGAGTGACGGAGGTTTGTCCGGATTCCGCAGGATGTTTATGAATACGCAGCTCCGTTTTACCGTGGATGATCCTGACAATCTGGATGAAACGGCCCTGCTCCTGCAGAAGTGGTTTGACAGGGAATACGGAGAACAGCAGATTGTTATTTCCAATCCCCGTTCGGAAGCGGTTCAACTGGCCTCCCGTAATACGGGAATCGGTTTCCTTATCCTTTTTCTCTCTCTGGCGGGACTCTTTATCGCATCGGTTAATGTTTCCAATATCCTTATGAGCCGGGCCATGCGGATGAAAAAGCATGTAGGGATTCTGATGGCCCTTGGGGCTTCCCGCCGCCGGGTTCTGGAACTCTTTGGAACAGAAGCTCTGGGTATAACCCTGGCGGGAGCTGTCTTTGGCACCTTTCTGTCCCTCCCCCTCGGGAACTATATGCAGAGTTCTCTTGATATAGCCAGGGGATCGGGGATCTACACATTCCTGGGGGTTGTTCTGTCGGCAGCTCTTACCTTTATCTTCGGGATACTCCCGGCCAGGCAGTATTCCGGAATCGATCCCGCCCAAGCCATGCGGGCTGCCTGAGGAGGTATGAAAAACTATGAAAAAATTTCTAACCATGCTGATCCGGAACTGGTCCGGATCGCCTGTAAAAATAATCCTGACCCTGAGCTCCGTCGCCCTGGGTACGGGTATCCTGATACTGGCCGGCAGCGCCGGTAAAATCCTGGAGCAGCAGATTGCCAGCGAACTGGAGAAGGACGGTCTGGTACTGATGATGGCAAACGGGGAGTGGGATTCCAACGGAAAGGTGGAACAGACCCGGCCGACCGAGTGGGATTCCACAGCTCCCTCCGTTCTTGTCAGTGATATAGAAGAGGTTACGGCTGCGGTACCCGTTGTGGCGCCCCCTTTCTCCGAAATCACCACGGAAGGGCAGTCCTACAATATGCGTTCGGTTGTCGGGACAGGACCGGATTATTTCACCATATTCTCCCTTGATATTGTGGCGGGAGTCCCCATGACCGACCGGGATATCGATTCGGGATTCAAGAAGGTCTGGATCAGCAGCGAGATGGCGGAAATCCTCTACGGGTCAGCTGATGCGGCCATAGGCAAATGGATCCAGCCCCCCGGTGAGATGCTCCACAGAGGCCCCGGGGGAGGGAAAAGCCGGAATATGATACAGCAGTATTCGGTGGCCGGTGTATTTGAATCCCCCGGTGAGGTGGCCCGTCGCTCCTACGGCATAGGCGATGCCGTCTTTCCCTATACGGCACTGCTTTCCGCGGGAGGCAATATTCAGAGGATGATGGATATGATGGCCGGACAGCTTCTTCTGCAGGCCGGCAGCGGTTCGGTTGAGAAGGTGAGCGCTTCCATTGCCGAGGTGGTTGCATCCAACTACGGTTACGATATCGATCTGGTTGTCTGGGAAGGTTCTCCCAACGGGGTTACCGATTATATGGATGAGCTTCGTCAGTCAGTCCGGATTTTCTCGGTTTCCCTGTCTATTCTGGGGATGGTTCTTCTTCTTACAAGTTCCCTTGGAATCTTCAGTATCATGGTAGTGGAGGCTCTAAACCGGCGGCGGGATATCGCTCTGGAGCGCTCCCTGGGTGCTTCCCGGCAGATGGTCGTCCGGGAATTCTGGTCCTGGTCCATCGCTTTGAGTTTCACAGGTGCGGCTGTGGGCGTGATCCTGGCTCTAATCCTCTCCCGGCCGGTTCTGGGTACCCTTTCGCCCCTTGTGGGAGAGGTTTCCACCCGGTTCAGCGAAGCCGCCGGAGTCAAAGGCGGTTCCGTGTTTCTCGGAGTGGGAATGGCTCTCCTTTTCGGCGGGGTGCTGGGGCTTTTACCTTCCTTCTCGGCTGTAAAAGGCAATATCGCCGAAACCTTGAGGGAGGCCTGATATGGGTAGATTCCTCCATGCGGTAATAGTCATCATTCTGCTGTTGCTTTCGGGAGCTCTGGGGGCGCAGGAATTGACAAGTCTGGATGATATTAAAGCCTATGCCCTTGAAAACAGTCTGGCTTATAAACAGGCTGCCCGGGATGCGGCAAAAGCCGCAAATGATGTGGATGGTATACTGGAGCTGGAAGAGACAAGCTTTTTCGCGGCAGCTGATTATTCCGATACGGCAGATGAGATCAGTTCTTCCGCAGGGGCGGTTGTTCCCCTGATAGATCAGCTGAGCCTTAACGGAACCTGGTATGATGATAACAGGACCAGTGTGGGAGTGAGTTTTTCTCCCCTGGTTCATAGCGATGACAGGGACCAGCAGGATATCAATCTAAGGAAAGCCCTGGCTCTGGCTGAGGAAACTGCTGTTACAGCGGAAAACAGCGCTCTTTCGGCTGCCCTGTACTGGATGGCCGTTTCCAGGCAGCTCCGGGTTCAGGAAGAGGCTGTATCGGTCCGGTCCGTTATCTATCAGGATGAGAAGGTCCGCTATGAAGCGGGAGAGGTCACCCTGGATGATGTCAGGGATGCCCTGGTCAGCTGGACCGAATCCCGTACGACCCTGAGCAGCCTGCAGACCCAGCTCCGTCAGAAGGAGTCGGATCTGATGAAAGCGCTGAATGTGAATCCCGCGGAAGTCTCCATCCCTCTGCTGGACCGTACGGAACTGGGGAAGGAGTTGAATCTGCTGAAACTGTCTATCATTCCCGAAGAGACGGATGCCGCAGGCAGCTGCTCCGTGCTGAGTGCCTACCTGGCTCTGGAAAGTGTTCAGCAAAGTCTGGCGGATACGTGGCTCTTTGATCCGACTCTGAGTCTGACTGCCGGAGCTCTCAGGGAGGGGGGCGATATCACCTGGGAAGCGGGGCTGCAGTTCGGTTTTTCCCTGCAGGACTGGCAGAAGGTCGACCGGGAAGAACTGCTGACAGACCTGGCCCTCAGCCGGGAAGAGGCATTTCAGGCGGAACAGGCTGCGGATCTTGCCCTGCAGCAGGCCCTGATTGCTCTGGACAATACGGCCCGGAACCGGGAAGTCGCCGAACTGGAGCTTGAGCAGGCGACGGATCTCTATGAGGAAGCTCTTTATCTTAACGAAATAGGGGAGTACTCGGAAGCCGAGCGGGATGATGCCGAACTGGCGCTCCGATTAGCCGAAACAGGTTTGTTCAGCTCCCTGGCCGATGAATACCTGGCCTGGCGGGAGATCCTCCTGTACCTTCCCTGAAAGGGCGCTCTGGTTTGGGCAAAAACTATTCTTTCTGTCTGAAGCGGAATTTACTGCTCCCTGATCCATTCCAGGGCATTCCTCAGATTCGGGAAAAAGGCAAGGTTTATCCCTTCAGCCAGAAAGGGCGACTTGTGCATCCTCTGGTTCAGTCTGCTGCTGAAGTTTTCCGGCTCCACAACAGCCCAGGTTCGCCATCCGGCTTCTTTCGCCCTGGGAAGCCAGTCATTATGAATCCAGTCTGCCCCTTCGTCGCTGATCCGGCCGTTTTTCCTGTTGTCAGAAATCCATTTGGTAAGATTGTGTTTTTTCAGGAATTCCAGTCCAGTCGTCAAAATATCCTGCCATACCTCTATGGTCACTGCGGTTTTCAGTGTATGAATCATTGTTTCCGACTCTTCCAGGTAAGCCAGAATATAATTGTCCGTTTCCTTGATAATCATTATTAAACCTTATATATAAAACCTAGCCTGTTTCAGTAAAAAGGATCAATCGTTTAATCGGAGAGACAGAGAAAAAATCAATAATAGGGATTAAAATATTTATTAATCATTCTAAAAAGATGCAGCTCCGAAACCGGTTTGATTAATATATCTGTAAATCCCGCCTCATCAAAAAGTTTTATATCCTCCTTCTGGGAGTAGGCGGTTACAGCGATTACGGGAATATGAAAATCACTCTTTATTCTGTTTATTTCCTGCATTACCTGAATCCCGCTGATTTCGGGAAGGCCTATATCCATCAGAACAAGATCAAAAGATTTTTCCGATAGGACTTCCAGTGCTTCCGTACCATTTATAACCTGAGTAACATGGCATCCTGCCTCTTCCAGTATCTTTTCCAGGTAATATATGGATACAGTATCATCTTCAACAATCAGAATGGAAAGGGACGGTATCTTTAAATCTACCGGATCCTCGATCTCCTTTTCCGTGTTGGCGTCGTGGGCTGGGATGGCAATTTGAAAGGCAGTTCCTTCCGGAGTCGATTGAAAAGTAATTGAACCATCCATGGCCGTTACCAGGCTCTGGGTGATGGCCAGACCGAGTCCAAGACTGTTCTCTCCATTAATATATCTCTTATTTTTCTGAACAAAGGGTTTGAAAATATCATTCTGTATTTCCATGGGGATACCCTTCCCCTCGTCGGAGATTCTCAGATCCAGTTTGTCCTTATATGTATAGGCAATGGAGATTGTTCCTTTTTCCGAATATTTTATCGCGTTGGTAAGGATATTCTCCAGGATCTGGAGGATTCTATCCCTGTCTCCTGTAAAAACGATGGATTCACCTGGATGGGTAATCTCCAGATTTAATCCTTTTTTCCGGCATTGCAGACTATATAACTGTTCCAGTTTTCTGAACAGGTCGGTTAATGAAAAAGGAGAATAACGCAAGAGCATGGAGTTATTTTCCAGCTGTGTATAATCCAGGATATTATTTATCAGAAAAGAGAGATGGTTGGCCGAATAATCTGCCAGGTCTATGTACAACTCCTGAAGATCCTCATCCTGTGCGCCTTTCTTCAATAAACTTAACATTCCCATTATACCGTTTAAGGGAGTCCGGAATTCATGATTGATCTGGGATATGAAAAGGGATTTTGCTTTATTGGCCTGTTCCGCTTCTTCCTTTGCGCGTTGCAGTTCAAGAGTCCTTTTTTTTATCTCCTGTTCCAACCGGCTGTTGAAAATCAGGATTTCCTCCATAGATCTTTTCAGATTGATATGGGTTCGGACCCGGGATAGAACATCCATCGATATAAAAGGCTTTGTAATGTAATCCGCTCCGCCTGCGTTAAACCCCATGACTTTCTTGCTTCCTTCCATTATTCCGGATACGAATATTACGGGAACCGCCAGTAAATGGGGTATCTTTTTTATGGCTCTGCATAGGTCTATTCCGTTCATCCCGGGGATATCTATATCCAGTAAAAACAAATCGGGAGTGTTTTCTTCTGCATAGGCCAATGCTTCTTCGGAGGATTGAAACGGGACCGTTTCATATCCCTTTTCCGTCAGTATATCCTGCAATAGATTTACAATGTAGATATCGTCATCTACGATTACAATTTTCCCTTTCAGTATCATTTTTTCCTGCCTAACGGTTATTTTTACATGTGATCATTAGAAAATCAGCGATTTCATAAACAGTATTCATATCTTTTCGTGCATCCGGGTGTGTTTCTTCGGAACAGGGAAAAACAGAGGCTGCAATCTGGTTGCCGCTGTTTCTGCTGCAAATCCTGATTTCATAGCCTGTCATCCGGTCATAATTCATAAATCTGATATTGGCGTCCAATTGAACCCGGGTCTTAAAGTTGTCCGGTTCTTTTGAACGGATGAAAAGGTACTGGAGCAGCTGCATATTTAATAAATCATACTTATCAAAGAATAAATTCCGGCGGGACTCAAATACAATATGCAATACCGTGTTCTCAAAACAGAAGAAATACTCCATTTCATCTGAACCGGTACTTTTTTTGTAAGTGTTTTCTTCGTTATTCCTATTATACAGGAATTCCGGAATATACGATCCCTTCGGAAGGGATATGAGAACCGCATCATGACGCCCGTCCGTCTTGTAATACTCTACAAGACGGTCGCGAAGGCGTTTGGCCTCAACCCGGACTCTCGGATTCTGCTGCTGATCAAAGTCTGCATTCAGACCGAACGCTTCAATTGCGATTGTATACTCTTTGATTTGATCGGTTTCACCGTTCAGGGTTTTATAACATACATATTTTAAAAAACTGACAGACCTTTTGGATGATTTGAAGGAATCATGAGATACTATTTTTTGAATCTGATTCTGGACTGTTTCTTTTTTCATGATAATTGAAATGATTATATCTTAAACAGATAAAATAAGGATGATTTTTCCGGATGTAACTGTTACACATGGGCAGCTGTTCCATCCGGTACCGAATTGTCTAGCGTTTCAGGAGTTCCTGTATGCTGCCTATGAGAAGATTGATGGACAGAGGTTTCTGGACAATTTTCATACTCTCCTTTATCAATATTTCTTTATTCTGAAGGTCTTCCAGATATCCGGTCATAAAGAGAGTTTTCAGATGGGGAGACTTTTCGGTCAGCTTGTCATGCAGGGTGATTCCGTCCCGGCCAGGTAAAACGATATCCGTTAACAGTAAATCAATGGAATCAGCGCCTTCTGTACAGATTTCCAATGCCTCCTCGGCAGATTCAGCCGGAATGACATTATACCCGTACTGATCAAGGATAGTCGATGTAACAGTTCTTACCTGGGGGTCATCTTCCACAAGGAGGATTGTTCCGGTGGATCGGGATTCTACGGAATGTAAATCTTCCTCTTCCCTGGCCGGTGAATTCTCCTCTATTACGGGAAGGGATATACGTACAACCGTTCCTTTGCCAACTGTGCTGTTTACCGATATCTCCCCTTTGTGCTGCTTGACGATACTGTGAACATTGGCTAATCCCAATCCTGTCCCTTTGTCTCCCTTGGTGGAATAATAGGGTTCGAATATCTTATCTATGTTATCCCGACTGATACCGCATCCCGTATCGGAAATTTTAACAGCGATCCGGTAGAATCCCTCTCTGTGTTCTTTCTCCGTTTGTATTGTAATCGTTCCTCCCCCGGGCATGGCATCCTGGGCATTTACTGCCAGATTCATAATTATCAGCTCGATTTTTCCGGGATCGGCGTTAACGGATGGTAAATCAAGATCCAGGATTGTCCGGATTGTAATATTCTCCCTTAGTGTTCTTTTAAGCAGATGCATAAAATCCGAAACAAGAATATTCAGGTTAACCGCGTGAAATTCCAGGTCATGTTTACGGCTGAAAGTCAGCAGCTGTTTGATAAGCTTCCTGGCTCTTTCTCCGGCTTCCTGAATCTGCCTGATCCTCTTCTGTTTCATTTCGTCCAGAGTCGAATCATTCAATAACAGCTCACTGTACCCCAGTATGGGCGAGAGCATATTGTTCAGGTCATGGGCAATCCCTCCGGCAAGGCGCCCGATGGATTCTTCCTTTTGCGCCTGATAATACTGCTCTTCCAAACGGACGTTTTCCTTCTCTATTTTCAGTTGTTCCGTAATATCCCGTTCCATACAGACGTAGTGTATAATAGCGCCTTCCGGGTTAATAATCGGAAAAACACTGGCCTCCACGATATAGTCGGAACCGTCCTTCCTTTTATTGCATATACGGCCGGACCATAGCCTTTTAGAGGATACGGTCTGCCAGATTTCCTGATAGGAGTCGCTGTCTATCAGGTGACTCTTAAGCACGCAGGCGGCAGGAAGATGCAGTACTTCGGCTTCCGAATAACCGGAGATCTGTTCGAATGAGGGGTTTACAAATACGATATTCCCTTTTGAATCTGTCACTATAATGCTGTCATGGCTCTGTTTATATGCGGATATAAGAATCTCCCGTTCCTTCTCTTTTTCCTTTCTTTCTGTAATATCCTGTATCCTGTGTACATATCCCTTAGAGTAATCTGCTGTATCCAATGGACTGGCGCATACTGAAATGTTGATCAGCCGGCCTGTTTTATGTTTCCAAACAGCTTCTATTGTGCTGATGCCCTTAAAGGAGAACTGGGCCGCTTCTTCCTGTAATACGCGGTTGTATTCCTCCCGGTCGGCATACAGGATCTCTCTATTCTGATTTATCAGTTCTTCGGAAGAATACCCGGTTATATCATGAATCCTGTTATTGATATGCAGGATTCTGTTATCCTTTATTACGCCGATTCCTACAGGGGCTACTTTTAAAATACCCCGCAAGTATTCCTCTTTTTCTTTAATATCGCTGATAATTTCTGTCCGGACGGCAATATACTTCTTCAGTTTGAGGTTCTGAAACGCAATCGTCGAGATTTGTTTTGTTATTGTGTTCAGCAAAGACACCGCTGCCTTGAGATCATCGGATGTCATCCGGGTGGTGTTCCGGTAAGCATTATACAGAATCTCCGGATCGGCTCCGATCTCTTCGGCGTAGGAATAGATAAATTCCTTTTGATCTTCTGTTCCCCGGACTTGACCTATAAGCCATGTGGCAACATGTTTCCCCCCGATTATTATGGGTGAGCTTGAGTCCCACAGTCTGCCGCTGGAGCAGCAGTATGTATTGGGTAAATAATCTGAGTCCTGTATCCGGGAGTCCGATTTTATACAATTGCCGTAGCCCTTCTGAGTTTTTCGTATGATCCGGCAGTATTCGCTGAAATTGACTGGAGGCAGAATCGGTTCGCCTTCAGGATCTGCAATAATGGAGGATACACCGGTTACACGGCAGAATTCTTTCTGAAGCAGATGAATCTGTTCCAGATCGAAATAATCCTCCAGCTGCAGATCCGGCTCGCCCTCATTATGTATTTTCGCTGCTGTGTCTTTTTCTGATGCTTTATTTATAAACACCTGTGAATCAGGATCTATTTTTGTTTCGGAGGCTGCTTTTTTCTTGTTTATTCTATTTTGAATACGAATCGACCAGATGGCATCGGAGAGGTCTTCCGCTAAAGTATTGACAAATTCCGGATCAATAGAGATGACCGGGTCTATGGAGTAGGACGCGCAGAATACACCGAGGCGGATCCCGCGGTGAAAAAGGGGGATCAGGAGCTTCCGGTTATTTTTAAAGTATGAATGAAGGGGACACTCCGAACAGTATGTATCGGGGCTCTTCAGAATAATTCCTTCCTTATGATCCAGCATTTCAATATAACAGATTGGAATGCGGCCTGAATCGAATACCTGCTCCATTGCGTTTGCCGAATTCCGATCCCAGCGGGTATAGTGGGGAATTTCACTATTGTCCTTATCCAGAATCAGCCAGGCCTGATTGATTTCTATCCTGTTTGAAATATACCAGCATGCCGTATCCAGAATGGACTGCAGATTTTTTCCTTCCCGGATATTCTTATGAATCGTACTTGTTATCTGAATGGATTCGAAATGGTCCAACGCTGTTAAAGTTTTTATCATGATGCACCTAAAAATAAACGCCTTTACTTTGTTTTATCAGTCTAACATATCAGATTTTCAAATAATATAATAGTTGTTGAAAATAATGATCTTTAAAAAATATATAATGTTAAAACGTTTACAGGTATGGGATTACTGTATTTTAACTTCAGACTGCTTCTGTCAGGGAAGC
Source organism: Oceanispirochaeta sp. (assembly GCA_963663385.2). Lineage (GTDB taxonomy): Bacteria > Spirochaetota > Spirochaetia > DSM-2461 > DSM-2461 > Oceanispirochaeta. The sequence continues at coordinate 971,714 of CAXXXD010000002.1, forward strand.
CGGCCGGTTTGTGTCCCCGTTGTCATGAAATTGTTCGCTGACCTCTAAAATTTCATTTCTGCAATTTAGAAATGCCTCAACAAAATCCGGATCAAACTGTTTCCCCTTCTGTTCCGATAAGTATTGAAAACAGGCCTGATTATCCCAGCTCTCTTTGTAGGGTCTTGAACTGCCTAATGCATCGAATACATCCGCAATGGCTACGATCCGGGCTTCTATTGGAATTTCATCACCAACCAGACGGTAGGGATACCCTGTCCCGTCAAACCTCTCATGATGAAATTTGGCAATATTGATCGCGGTCTCCAGCAGATTATCTGAATCGGGCATTTTCTGATAAACATAGGATAGGCTGAAAATCCGGGATTCCAGGAATTGGCTGGTTAGTATTTCTTCTCCGTAAACAGGATGCTTCTGGATCTCTTTTATCTCATTTTTATCCAGTTTCCCTTTCTTCAACAGTATGGATTCGGGGATACCGATTTTACCGATATCATGCAGAGGGGACGCCATCTGGATTGTCTGAATAAAATCTTCATCCATATTGAGCTTGCGGGCAAGGATGGTACTGTAATTTGACACACGGATAACATGCTGACCGGTTTCATAATCCTTGAACTCTGCCGCACGGGATAGTATGCCCACCAGCTGGCTTCTGGAATCATGGAGCTCTCTGTTTTTTATTTTCAGTTCCTTTGTCCTTTTGTCCACCAGTTCTTCCAGATGGTTTTTATATAACTTATTTTCCAGGAGCAGTTCTCTTTTTTCCAATGCGGCTTTAATCGTTTTTAAAAATAAAGGAAAGCCGGTTATCGGTTTTTTTATGTAGTCATAGATCCCGGAATGGAACGCATCAATGGTTGATTGTATATCATTATTTCCCGAAACGATTATATAGGCCGTATCCGGGAACCGCTTCCGGGCTTTTCTGATGAATTCAATACCGCTCATGCTTCCCGGCATCATCATATCGGTTAAAACCAGGTCTATCCGGATCGACTGCATGATACTTAAGGCTTCTATCCCTTCCTCAGCCTGTAATACAAAGTAATCTTTTTCCAATACCGATGATAACAGATCCCGTAAGCTCCTATCATCATCCAGTATCAGTATCTGATATTTAGAATCCATATCGTGTCTGCCCGATAGTATCAGTTTTTCTATGGACAGGCTGCTCTCCCTAATGGAAAAGGTGCTTTTCAAGTCAGAACTCGATGAAATCGCTGTCATTAACACTCCCTCCAGAAGTCCGCCTGTCTATGCTTGCTATGGAAGATGCCAAAAGCAGCTTCCTGTGTTTTTTCTCGGGGGATGTTTTCTTTAATGTCTTATCATTCAAATCTCTCTTTTGACTGTCGTCGGTCTGGAAATAGCTGACAGCTTCTATCATCGTATGGGCCTGGGCAGACATCTCTTCCGACATGGATGCCAACTCTTCCGAGGCAGAAGCATTCTGCTGTATAACCGTATCCAATTGAACCACAGAATCATTAATCTGAGAGGAGCCGATCGTCTGTTCTTTACTGGCATAGGAAATCTCTTCTACCAGTTCCGCCGTCTTTTTCATCAGGGGTAGAACTTTTTCGATTCTTTTCTGAGCCTGTTCTGCCTGATGGACACTGCTTTTCGTAATTTCAGTAATCTCTTTGGCCGCTATCGCACTGGATTCCGCCAGTTTCCTGACTTCTGAAGCAACTACTGCAAATCCTTTTCCAGCTTCACCGGCTCTTGCCGCCTCAATTGCCGCGTTCAGTGCCAGCAGATTCGTATTCCTTGCCAGTTCTTCAACAATGGCTGTTTTCTCGTCGATTATCCGCATGGCATTTAGTGTCTCTGTAACTGAGTCGCTGGCTTCTTTAGCATTCTCTGTCACTTCCTGAGACATGGTGTTGGAGTGTGCCGCATTATCGGAATTCTGTTGAATATTGGAGTTCAACTCCTCTATGGACGCTGAAATTTCTTCCATATTGGCTGCCTGTTCGCTGGCACCGGATGAGATTTCACTGGCTGATTCTGCAATCTGGTCAGATCCGTTTGTCAGTTCCTTCGCCGATTCGGTTATGGCAATCACAATTGATTTCAATCGGGACGTCATTGTTTCCATCGACCCGTATATCCCTGTCAGTTTCTTTTCCGGGAAAGTTAAAGTAAGGTCCCCTTTGGCAATGCTTGATGCAATCGCCTCTATTTCATAGGGTTCTCCCCCCAACTGGCGTGAAAGAGAGGATGTTATAAGAAAGGTGATTCCAATACTGAATAAAATGGCAACAATGCTGAAAAGGACGGCAATGGCAATATTCAGTTTTGCTCTTTGATTAATGACTTCTTCAATACTAGCTCTGATCTGATCTCCCTCTTTCATAACCTCAAGAGCGTGACTTTGCTGGTCGGCATATATTTCTGTCTGGCTGTTTTCTAAATCAACGAACTCTGAAATTGTTTCCTGATATATATCGATCTGATTCAGACAGGTTTCAATATATATATGAAACTCTTCTGCGTTTATGTTCTTTTCATAATCCAGCAACAGATTCCGTGACTGAATGATTCCGGTCGTCCAGCTTTCCAGATAAGCCGCTTTTTCTTCTTTTTTAACGGCTTGTTTGTACTTCTCGGCATTAATATGATACTCATAGGTCACATTCAATATCTTCTGCAGTTTCTGCAGCCCCCGAACCTGATCTCTGTACTCTCCGCCGGAAAGGCTATCGCTGGAAAGCCGATCTTCAGTCAGGCCGATTATCTGATGAATCGTCTGCTGTAATTTTCGGGCCGCATCGGATCGTATCCTGTCGCTTTCATTCCTTTGCATCTGAATCCGGTAAGATTCCTGATTCAGGGATTCATACTCTTCCATATTGTTAATCAATTGAGTCAGCAGCTGCTGGTCCTGCCGGAAGACCATCCTGTCGTAAGCTGTTTCTGCCTTTGCAACGCCCTTGATTATGGCGTCTTCAGCCTTCTGTATATAGGATTCATCCTGGTAGATAATGTAACGGAGGGTTGCTGCCTGCGCTTCCTGGGAATAGGACAGGGACTGATTTGTCAGATAATTGGTACCATTCATGTGGATGATCTGATTAATACCTCTGGTTCCGAGGAATCCTACGGTTACAGTGAATGCAATCAGCAAGGTAAAACTTGATAGAATCTTTGTTCGAATTTTCATCTTTTTAAACATAACGGTCTCCTGTGTTATATCCCTTGAACTTAGAGAAATTGCACAGAAAAAATAAGTATCATTTTTCATGTAACGGTAACAAAGGTTTATTAAGGAGTCTTACCGTAATGGAAACGGTAGGGAGCTGTTACGGGTAGTGTATCAGGGGAGGGTGCGGATGAACCGAGAGAACATTCGTTTCATCCGCAGATTTCTATTTCAGATAATCCAGCCAGGGACTCTGACGGCTTATCATCCGGTCTACCATCTCTTTCAGGGGACGGGCCCTGTTGACTACAGGGTTGGCCAGCAGTGACTGAATCACATAATCCCTGCTCTGGTTCAGAACTGCTTCCGCCAGAAGGTCATAGGCTCCCGTGTAATTCCGGAGAAGAGCTGTAAATCCTTTGGGGAGATCCAGTTTGCGTCCCGTGATTCCGTCTTTTGAAATAATACCGGGTACTTCAACGGCAATCCAGTCGGGAAGATCCGCAATCAGTCCATTGTTGATAATATTGACTGCCGGCTCCAAATAACCGCTGTTGTCAATCATCCCTTCGGCAATGGGAACAAAGCGTTCCTTGCAGATCATCTCTATTTCTGCTTTGCCTTCAGCGCTCAGCATAACCTTGTAGATGTCGAAGAAGTCCATGATTCCCCTGTTATCCACAACTTCCCAGGCCCAGCTGAGGTACTCCCCGAAGTGGCTGTCACCTGTAATGGGCAGCAGGTTGTATGTATCCATGATAAAACGGAAGAGATTCCTGTCCGCCCATTCATAGGCGCTGCCCTCTTCCAGTCCCAGCTGCAAACGGCCTTTGGAACCTTCCGTATGGATGATTTCTCCGGTTTTTTTATAGTAATCCAGCATATCGCTGTACCCGGGCTCCCTGCTGAAAAACTCATAAGCCTTCTCCATAATGGCAGGGTAGAGATCATCTCCGGTCTTTCGGTCTTTTGCTTCCAGAAGGCAGCTGAAGTGGTTGAGCCCTCCTGCAATCAGTTCCATATCCTTGTAGGGTTTGTTCAGCATGGAGGGTATGTAACGTTCCAGTGAGGCTATCTCGTGGCACATACCGGTGAATCTGATACCCGGGAAGGCACGGTGAACCGTTGTAGTAATCGCTGTCATGGGATTGGAGTAACAGAATATCTGGGCTTCAGGGCAAATCTCCACGGCATCCCGGCAGATCTCAAGAATGGGAGGCAGGATCCTGAGGGCATGAAAAGTTCCCCCGGGACCTCCGTTTTCTCCATATACCTGCTTAAACCCATACTGCTGGGGTACCTTCCAGTCCTCTTCCCATAGTCTGAACCTGTCACCCGCTTCAATCGAAAGAATTATATGATCAGCTCCCTTAAAGGCAGCCTTTCTGTCCAGAGTGGTGTGAATGGCAAAGTCCAGATTATGTTTCTTCAGGAATCCTACTGTTTCGTCCCTGACGTTCTGCAGCGCCTTTTCATTAATATCAAGCAGGGTTATTTCTGAACCTGTCAGTTTTTTACTGGAAAAAATATCCCCCAGCATTCCCAACCCGAACTGGGCGCTTCCTGCGCCGACCAATACGATTTTCTTGCTCATGACCGCATTCTCCTGTTCTATTTTATATAGTTACTATTTAAAAGCATTTCTGAAATAAATCAATATAAATTTCGAAAAATAAATAAAAAACATGAAAATAAATGAAAAATATAGTGAAAATTATCATTGTGAGAATTGACAGTCCCTGACCTGGAGGCTAATATCGCATTATGGGTAAGATAAATTTGAAGGATATTGCCGAAGAGTGCGGGGTCAGCATCAGCACTGTCAGCCGGGTGATCAATGATCCCGATCAGGTTCAGGCCGGAACGCGGGAAAACGTCTATAAAGCAATGCGGGATCTGGGGTATAAGCCGAGTCTTAAAACAGAAACCGGAAAACAGGGGCATGGCGCCGTTGCTCTGATAACATCCTGCTCGGGATCGGAGTTCTTTACAGATTTTATGATTGCCCTCCAGGATGAGTTCTCACGACATAATCTGTATCCTCTGCTGATTGATACGAGGGGTGAACTCTCTCTCTCTGCTTTTATCGGGCGTAACAGTTCATGGGTGAATCTGGTGGATGCGGCTATTGTATTCTACTGTCAGATTGATGAACTGGCCCGGGATTTCCTGAAGGAACACAACCTGCCGACAGCAGTTGTCCACAACCGCTGTCCCTATTTCTATTCCATAATGAATAATGATTATCTTGGCGGGTATGATGCGGCCGCCTATCTGTGGGATAAAGGATACCGCCGGTTCTCCCTGATAGACTGGGATAAAAAAGAAGAGGATAAGAGCGGGGGCAGAAAAGCAGGATTTTTCCAGTTCCTGAAAGAAAAGGATATTGATCCGGATAAGGATATACGGCAGCAGACCGAGCGGATAAGTATGGAAGGGGGGTATAAGGCTACGGAGAGGCTGCTGGAGAAGGGCAGGCCGGATGTAGTATTTTACGCCTGCGATACCATGGCCATGGGCGGAATTGAGTACTGCCGTGAGCAGGGGATTCGTATCCCCGAGGATCTGGCCATAATGGGATTTGATGATATCCGTATGGCCGAGGCCATGAACCTGACTACGATGAAACAATTTATTTCAAGCAAGGCCCGTTCCGTATCCCGGCATATTCTGGATGGACTGAACGGAGCCATCCCCCCGGAATTCCCGGAGGAAGTTACCATTACTCCCATAGTGGTGGAACGGAAAACAACCTGATATACTCTTTTTTTATGAACAATATCTCTTATGCATCCTGTCGGATCTGCGGCCGTAACTGCGGTGTGGACCGTAGTAAAACAACAGCCTGGTGCGGTCAGAAAGATACTATCCGGATGGCATGGGCCGGTCTTCACTTCGGCGAGGAGCCCCCGGTTACGGGGGAGGGCGGAAGCGGAACTCTCTTTTTTTCCGGCTGTACCCTGGGTTGTCCCTTCTGTCAGAACTGGCAGATCAGCCGGCATGGTATGGGAAAGGATATTTCCACAGAAGAGTTTGTCGCAATCTGCCGGGTATTGATGGATGCGGGGGCGGAGAATCTGAATCTGGTTACTCCCTCCCATTTTATCCCCGGTCTGGCGGAGCTTCTGCCCCTTCTGAAATCGGAGGGTGTGAATCTTCCTGTTGTGTGGAACTCTTCCGGACAGGAGTCTCCCGAAGCCCTGGAGGCTGTGGCCGGTCATATTGATATATTCCTTCCTGATCTGAAAACCCTGGACCATCGGGTAGCCCGTGAGTACTACCGCTTTGAGGAATATCCCGGAGTAGCCGAACCGGCCATAAACAAGATGATTGAATCCCGTCCCCTGGAACTGGATAAAAAGGGTGTAATGAAAAGAGGCGTTCTTCTCAGGCATCTCATTCTGCCCGGTGAGATCGAATCAACAAGGCAGGTGCTGGAGTGGTTTGCCCGCAATGGCAGGGACCGGGCACTGCTGTCTCTCATGAGTCAGTACACCCCTGTCCCGACACCGGATTTTCCTCATGTCCGTCCGGACCGTTACCTTTCGGAAGATGAGTATGAACAGGTTCTGGAATGGCTGCAGGAGTATGACCTGGAAGACGGTTTCATTCAGGAGCTGATTACAGGGAGCGACTGGCTCCCCGATTTTAATAAACCCCGTCCGTTTTCGTCCGAACTGTCCAAAGCTCTCTGGCACTGGAAAGAAGGGTTTTTATAGGAAGTTATAAAACTTTGATTTCTATCTTCTTACGGGGAAGAAAGGAGTATTTGAGACTCCCCTTTGGACAGGATGCTACACACTCCAGGCAGCGGGAGCAGCTGAAGGCATCACCCGATTTACTCTTGTCATCCTGATAGAGACTGTATTCTTCGTTTAGACTGGAAATATAACAGGTCTTATCGCAAATCCCGCAGGACGTACAGCTTTCCTGATCTCTGGTTATTCTGAAAAAGCTGTATTTATTCAGGAATCCCCCCACCCAGGCAATGGGACAGCCCAACTTATGGTATTGATACATTTGAGAGGCTTCGGATCCTTTCTTATTTCCTCCCATCATCAGTTCCATAATGAACCCCAGGGGACATATCCACCGGCAGAATACTTTTCCCAGGATGATTCCGGTAAATGATCCTCCGATAAGAACATACAGGATGGGAATATGAAAGTAGGATGTTAAAGTATAAATACCCAGCCCTGCCAGAGCCTGAATGATTCGTCTTTTAGGTATTATGATTTTTGAATATTGCATAAATACTATATAAGGTATAATTCAATCGTTGTCAATCGATTTTCACGGGAATCCGGCAAAACTGAAAACTCTGGATATAAAGCTTTTATCCAGAGTTAATTCGGCGCAGACTTATTCCGGACCGATTACCGTGCCCGTAAAATCCTCTTCGTTGAAAATCTTCCTGAGGTTGGGAAGATCCTTTCCGTCTGCAGCAATAACTTGCAGTTTCAGCTCTCTGGCTTTCTTTGTGGCAACAGGGTCAAAAGGCGTATTTTTACCAGGGGTCCAGACATCGCCGCACATCTTCTGATATTCGGTCCAGCTAATTTCATCAAGGGGTTTAGCATCTGGATTCAGGTTGGGATCGTCGGTATACACTTTTTTGATATTGGACAAATTCAGAATCGTATGCGCCTGGAAAGTTTCTGCCAGGAGTACCGCGTCGTAATCGGTGGACCATCCCGGTTTCCATCCCGCTGCCACCAGAACCCGGCCTTTCATGGATTTGACTACAGTAGGATCGGTTACGACAGGATCCTTGCACCACTCTCCCATAACGGCTTTCACCATCTGCGCATTCAGACGGGTCGCCATAATGCCTATCCAGTCCAACTCCTCGTCCGAGGGGGCTGCTTCGGTTTCCTTGTATGCCTGCTGATACTTCCGGGCCGGGGCTCCTCCGCCAATTATAAGGATAATTTTTCTCTCTTCATCCGCCTTTAACCAGTCTGTCAGAAAGTTTCGCATTTCCTTCAGAAAATCCGTGTCGATTACTTCGGGAGCGACAATTGAGCCTCCCAGATCCAGTACCTGAATTTTTTCCATATGCCTCTCCCCGGTTTTCTGTATTACCATTCACAGGGCTCCGACCGGGCCTGTTTATGGTCGCCGCTATTGTATATGCTCTGCTTATTTTTTGACAAGACCTGCCGGAAGGGATTTGCCTTGACAGTACACCGTCCCGTCGGGGTATATTAGACCTTATGAGAAAAATTATGACAGTTCTCCTGCTTTTGACAGCGGGACTCTATACGGCTGCCGCACAGGAAACGGCGGAAAAATATTTTGACAGGATTTCGGAATATTACGGATCAGTCAATGATTACGAGGGTGATCTGATTATTACGAGGGGAGACCAGGAGCAGAAAGCCCGGATTTCCTATAAAATACCCAATATGCTCCGTCTGGACTTTTCCAGTCCCGAAGGGCAGGTCCTTGTTGTCAATAATGAAAAGCTGGAGCTCTATCTTCCCGAGTACAGAGTATCCTTTGTTCAGCCTGTCGGTAACCACTCCGACACGGCCCTGGCAAATATGGCCAATGCCCAGGGGCTGACTCTGATGAAACGAAATTACAGTATAGGTTATGTTTCCGGTCCGGAACCTGTTCCGCTGGATACGGGGTCGGAGGAGATCGTGACAAAACTGAGGCTCAGTACCCGGTCCAGCAGCGAGGGGTTCCGGGAAATGACCATGAGTATCGGCAGCAATAACCTGATCAGACGGATAGAGGGGATTACCACAGGAATGGAAAAGATCGTTTTTGATTTTACCAATCTGGAAATAAACAGGGGTATTCCTGATGCCCGGTTTGATTACAAGAGTCCTCCCGAAGGAAATACCATTGAGAATTTTCTATTTGAACCTGAAAGTTGAGGCAGTATGAAATCTATCGGAGAAACACTGAAAGAGGCCCGGGAGGCAAAAGGCAGTACCATACAGCAGATTTCCCTGGATTTGAATATATCCAGAGAGTATCTGGCAGCTCTGGAAGAGGAGCAGTTTGATATCTTCCCGGCCGAAACCTACCTTCTGGGATTTCTGAGAAATTATTCGGAATACCTGGGTCTGGATGTGGATAAGAATATTAATCTGTATAAAAACTACAAGATCAGTGAAGAGCCGGCTCCCCTTGAAGAGCTGGTGGGTCAGCAGAAAATTTCTGCCGTCATTCCCCTGAGACTGTTCCTTATTGTCCTTGTTCTGGGCATTGTCGCAGCAGCCGGCTGGTTCGGGTACCGGTATTTTTCTCCGCGGCTGATGCAGAAAGAAGCGCCTGTTGAAATCTATAAAGGGGTGGATTACAGCCTGGATCTGAATTCGGCGGAGTGGCAGATGCATACGGGCGATCGTATTCTGGTCCCCCATGGTGACGGGGAACTGGTTATGAGGATCAGTCTTGAGGACAGGCGCTGCCGGATTGCCATCTCTGATCTGGCAGATGAGGATATTATCCTTTTTCCCGGGGATGAAAAGATTCTGCCCGGGGGGGACGGTATACCTGTAATTCGTTTGAAACTGAATTCCCTTGATGAAAACGGGGCTCTTCTTCTGGTGGAAAGAACCGATGTGGTTACGGAAAACAATCCGGACAATGACGCGGAAGAGCTGATTCCACCCGTTGCCAGTATAAAAGAGGATGCGGAAAAAACGATTCTCACAGGATTGAATAAACCGGAAGACTTTACTTTAAATGCACAGTTCAGCAGCTACTGTCTCTTCCGTTACCAGGCGGACGGGGCAGATTATGTGGAAAAGTACTACCGCGAGGGAGACCGTATTCGTCTGGGGGTTGAAAAACAGCTGATGATCTGGGGTTCCAGCGCCGGAGCTGTTTCTCTGTCTGTGAACGGCGTTAGTGTGGCGCAGGGAAAGTCCGGAGAAGTTCTAGTTAAATTAATACAGTGGGTGAAGAATGATGAAGGAAAATATGACCTCGTCCTCTTCCCTGTCCAGTAAAACCTTTTATGTAGAGAATCTTGGTTGTTCTAAAAATCAGGTTGATGCAGAAACAATAATCTCGGCTCTGAAAAGAGCGGGATGGCAGTATTGTGACAGTCCGGACAGGGCTGAGTTGATAATTGTAAATACATGCGGGTTTATCAAATCCGCCAAAGAAGAATCCATTCAGACTATTTTTGAGTACAGGGAACAGTATCCCGACAGGAAGGTTCTGGCGGCAGGCTGTTTTGCTCAGCGGTATAACGAAAATCTGATGGATATGATCCCCGAGCTGGATGGGGTGTTCGGAAACCGTGCTCCCGCTCTGATTCCGGATATTGTCAACGGTGTCATGAAGGGGGAAAAGCCCGTTTATGTACCCGAGCAGGATCTGAGGGTCCCCATGCGGGATGAGTTCCTCTCTTTTAAGGGGTCGGCATTTGTTAAAATAGGCGAGGGATGCAACAACCGGTGCAAGTTCTGTGCTATCCCCCTTATCAAAGGGGATCTGAAAAACCGGACAATCGAATCGATCATTGATGAAATCCGTGATCTCCTTGCAAAGGGCGTTTTTGAAATAAACCTGGTTTCCCAGGATCTGGCCAATTTCGGTATTGACCGGGGGCAGAGGGAACTTCCGGAGCTGCTCAAACAGATCTCCGCACTGGAAGGAAAATTCTGGCTGCGTCTGCTCTATATCCATCCGGATCATTTCCCTCTGGACATCCTGCCCCTGATGAAGGCTGACCCGAGGATCCTGCCGTACTTTGATATCCCCTTTCAGCATGCCCATCCGGGAATTCTGAAAAGGATGGGACGGAAGGGCGACAGGGAGACTTATTTAAATCTGATACGCAGATTGAGAGAAGAATTTCCGGACGGTGTGATCCGGTCGACCATTATGACCGGTTTCCCCGGAGAAAACAGGGAATCCTTTGCAGAACTGAGCCGCTTTCTGGAGGAAGCCCGCCTGGACTGGGTTGGTTTCTTTATCTATTCCAGAGAAGAGGGAACGGAAGCCTATCACTACAGGGGTGCTTTGGGAACGAAACTGGCCCTGCGCCGCGCTTCAAGGCAGAAGACCCTTCTGGAAAATCTGCAGAGTACAATTTCCGAAGAGCAGATGGAACGTTTTGTAGGGAAAGAGATGGTTCTTCTGGTGGAAGAAGCGGTTGAGGAAGAACCTCTGTATCTGACAAGGGCCGCTATACAGGCTCCGGAAGTGGATGGGCTGGTTGTGCTCCGTGCCGAAGGGCTTATCTCCGGACAGATCGTTAACGCCCGTATCATAAGGCGGAACGGACTGGATCTGGAAGCGGTTCTGGTGGGAAACGGGGATGACTGATCCCGTCTGGCTGGATGCGCTTAACAAGGAGCAGAGACAGGCCGTTAAGCATGAACAGGCTCCTCTTCTGATCCTGGCCGGCGCCGGATCGGGGAAAACCCGTGTGGTTACCACCCGTATCGCCTACCTTGTCCGGAAAATGGGCTTTCAGCCGCTCTCCATCCTTGCCGTGACATTTACCAATAAAGCAGCCGCAGAGATGCGGGAACGTGTGGAGCAGATGGTTCCCGAGGCGGAGGGCGTCATGATCCGTACGTTTCACTCCTTCGGTGCCTGGCTGCTGCGGCGGAACGGCTCGCCTCTGGGGCTTAAAAGCAGTTTCACCATCTATGATGATGACGATACACTGGGGCTGTTGAAGACCCTTTTTGAGAATCTGTCCCGAAACGAACTGAAACTGATTGCCCGGAATATTTCCCGGGCCAAGGACGAATGCCTTACCCCTGAGGATGATCTGGGGCATATCAGTGCCGACCCTGACTTCCCCGGATACTACGCCCGGTATGAGCAGAGGTTACGGGAGATCGGTAATGCCGATTTCGGGGACCTTATCTTTCTGACCAAAAGGCTTCTGGAAGAGAATAACCCCGTCCGGCAGCGGATACAGCAGCGTTTCCGTGTTATTCTGGTAGATGAATACCAGGACTCCAACCGGGCCCAGTTCCAGCTGCTGCAGCAGCTGGTTTCACCGGATACCTGGCTCTGTGTGGTGGGGGATGATGATCAGTCCATCTACCGTTTCCGCGGGGCCGAGGTGGAGAATATACTGGGGTTTAAGGATCACTTCCCCGGGACCCGGGTGATTAAACTGGAGGAGAATTACCGTTCCACAGGGCATATCCTGGCCGTTGCCTCCCATGTTGTTTCCCATAATGAGGGGCGTCTGGGGAAAAACCTGTGGACCAGAAAGGAAGAGGGGGTTAAACCCCGTCTTGTCTATCTCTCCGATCAGGAAGAGGAAGCCCGGTACTGTGCCGACATCCTTCAGGACGGGAATTTCGGTAACAGCGCCATACTATACAGAACCAACGCCCAGTCCCGGATCTTTGAGAAGGTGTTCCGTCAGCAGAATATCCCCTACAGACTGGTGGGAACCGTCAGTTTCTACAGCAGGGAAGAGGTGAAAGATTCCCTGGCCTATCTGGGATTCCTCAGCAATCCGGCGGATGAGGTCGCTTTCAGGCGGATCATCAATAAGCCTGCCAGGGGGATCGGAGCGGTTTCTCTCAGGAAAATCCTGACCCGAAACGGCCGGGAGATGGTTGTCCGGGATCTGGATGAAGCTCTCCTTTCCGCCGAAGGGTTCCTCAAAGGGAAGGCGGCCAAAGGGGTTAAGGCTCTTAACGAAGTCCTCCGGGAGTTGAGGGAAAGCCTGGGGCAGGATGAAAATCTGGGAGCCTACCTGAAGAATCTTGTGGTACTGACCGGTCTTCTTGATTACTACCGGGAACAGGACCGTGTTGAAAATTCCCAGAGAGTGGGGAACCTGGAGGAGCTGGTTTCGGCTGCGTCGGATTATCCCTCCACTCCGGAGGGACTGGCGGAATTCCTGGAACTGATCGAACTGGACCAGTCTTCCCTTGAAGAGGAAGAGACGGACATCAACAGGGTTACCCTGATTACCATGCATAACACGAAGGGCCTGGAATTCGACCGGGTTTTCATTTCCGGAATGGAAGAGGGGCTGTTTCCCAGGGGCAGCCTTTATGATGATGAAGAGGAGATAGAGGAAGAACGGCGCCTTTTCTATGTCAGCATAACCAGAGCCCGGAAAGAACTCTATCTGACAAGCTGCCGCAGACGGATGCTCTACGGCCGTACGGAAGATGCACTTCCCAGCCGTTTCCTGGATGAACTGCCCGGGGAGCACATTGATGTGGAGGGAGGCGCGCCTTCAGTCCGGAACGAATCGGACTATCCTCCCGGTACCAGGCTTTATCATGAGGACTATGGTGTGGGCGAGGTTGTGAGCAATGCGGAAAACGGGGGACATCTTGTTATTATGGTCCGTTTTGAAACCGGACAGTCCATGACTTTCCTGCCGGAATTCAACGGCTATCAACTGGAAAAACTGGGAGGTGAATGGTGATGGGTATGGAACTGCTGCGGGAGATGCCTGTAATCCGGCGTGCACGGGAATTTCACCTTTATGATAATGCGGGGAAACGACTGCTGGACCTGTATCTGAACGGGGGAAAGGCTCTGCTGGGGCATCGCCCCGAGGGATTTTCCCTGATTGTAAAGAATACGCTGGCCCGGGGGGTAACAGCGGAATACCCATCCCACGAAGAGGGGAAAATGCTGAAAGCGGCTAAGGCCCTCTGGGGGAAAACTCACCCCCGGATCCGTTACTACCGGGATATGACCCGGCTGGGGATCTGGCTGTCCGATCAGAATCTGCTGCTCCCGGGTAATCCTGTTCCCGATCCGGTTCTGAATGAGACAGGGGAGGTTTCCCTGTGGCGGCCCTGGCTGACGGGGCTGAAGGCTCCCGGGATTTTTATCCCCGTTTTACCTGTTCCCGGTATGGAAACCGGGGTGCTGCTCTGTGCATCGGAGGGGATAAAAGATCTGCCGGAAGGGGATATCCCGTCTCCCGTCCTGGCGGCCGGACTCAGCCGCTGTCTCTGGTTACTTAAATCGGTTATGGAGGAACACCCTTTATCGCCCCATGATTCCATGAGCGGGCTGCCGGTTTTTAAGGGGTGGGAGAGGAAAGGATCCTACCTTGTCTGGCTGGGAAAAAAGGACGATTATGCAGATATCTTTCGCCGGGCTCTGGAGGGAGGAATTTTGCTCCCTCCTGATCCGTCAATTCCTGCCGTGCTGCCCTATGAGCTGACCAGCGGTGACAGAAAAGTACTGAATAAGCTTTTTTCCCAAGGAGAATAAACCATGGATTACCCCGTAGTGCTTCTAGCAAAAACATCCGGAAGTTTTCTGGCAGCCTTTCTGGCCATCTGGGTGTGGACCAGGATCAGGGAGGAGGGCTGGGCCCTTCTTGTTCTGGGAACCCTGATCCAGTTTGCGGTTCTTCTCCTTGAAGTTCTGCTTATTTTCGGGATCCTCTCTCTGGAAGGGGCTCCGGGAAGAGCTGTCCCTCTCTGGTTCGGCATCCTCCAGGCACTGCCCTATCTGTTTTACTCCATGGGTTTCGGCTTTTTTGTTTACCGGAACAGGCATTACTGAAAAAAACTTATAAAGTGTTTGACCGGATGCATTTCCTTATTGACAATTATTCTCTCCTGTGTGAAACTAACGAACCCGTTACGACTATATAAAAGACCTATTGGATAAGGCAGAAGAAAAGAATGAAAACAATATTTGTTAAACCAAATGAAGTAGAGCGTAAGTGGTACGTTATTGATGCGGCTGGTCAGTCTCTCGGACGTGTTGCAGTAAAAGCGGCTACTATACTTCGCGGAAAGAATAAAGCTCTTTACACACCTCACCAGGAAGTTGGTGACTATGTTATTATCGTGAATGCAAAAAATGCAGTTATGACCGGTAATAAGAGAAACGACAAGATGTACTACCGTCACTCCGGTTTCCTGGGTGGAATGAAATCAGAGAACTATGAAAAGCTGGTTGCCAGAAAACCTACTGCTCCCATGGAAAAGGCTGTAAAGGGAATGCTTCCCCGCGGTCCCCTCGGGAACAAGCTGTTTTCCAACGTAAAGATCTACGCCGGTGCGGAACATCCTCATACGGCTCAGCAGCCCGAAAAGATTGAGATGTAAGGAACAGGAGAGATACAGTGATTAAAAATCTTGCACATGGAACAGGAAGAAGAAAAACCGCCACTGCTCGTGTTTATCTGAGACAGGGAAAAGGTGAAATCAAAGTGAATGGCAAAGCCATTGCAGATTTTTTCCCTATTGAGCAGCAGGTTACCATGATTCGTCAGCCCCTGGTTGTGACTGACAATGATGAAAAATACGATGTCCTAATTAATGTAAAAGGCGGTGGAATTACCGGTCAGGCTGGTGCCTGTCGTCATGGTATTTCCAGAGCTCTTGTTGATCTGGATGAAGCCAACAGACCTTCTCTGAAGGCTAACGGATTCCTGACAAGGGATTCCAGAATGGTAGAGAGAAAGAAATATGGACAGAGAGGAGCTCGTAGAAAGTTCCAGTTCTCAAAACGTTAATCTTTTTATCGCAGACCTGCGAAATAGAGGAACCAGAAAGGAGACCGTTTCGGTCTCTCTTTCAGAGGGTTCCTCTTTTTTTATACCCTCAGCCTGGGCCGAACGGTTTGGAGAGGGGGTGCAGCTGGGAGAGAGAGACCTTGAGGAAATACGGAAAGCGGATGAATATATCCGCTGCAGGGAGTGGGCAGCTGCTTTTCTGGCATCCCGGGAGGAATCTTCCGGGCGGCTGCTTCAGAAAATGATCAAGCGCGGTTACAGCCGGGATACCGGGCGGGAAGTCATTCAGGAACTTCAGCAGCTGGGATTTCAGGATGATGCCCGGTTTGCAGAGCAGTGGCTGCGGGGGCGTATGGAATCTCATCCTGAAAGCAGACAATATCTGGAGGCCCGGCTCCTTCAGCGGGGAGTCAGCAGCTGTATTGCCAGTGAATCTGTTTCTCAAATGGTAGGCCAGGAGGAGGAGCTTCTCATGCTTCGCCGTTTGATAGAGAAGTGGATTCCCGATCCCTCTGAGGCGGATGAGAAGCAGATACGCAGAATTATGAACAGGGGTTTTTCATACAGTTACATAAAAAGAAATTTATTCAATGACAATGAATACTGATTCGCTGTATAATATTTCTGAATCTTCTATCTGAAAGGAATGATTGATGAGTGATGAAAAAGCGGTACTCCTGGTCGAAGACGAAGATGCTATCCGGTTGACTTTACGGGATTACCTTTTGAAAAAAGGGTATGCAGTCTTTGTGGCTTCCGATGGTGTCGGTGCTATCAAACAGCTTCTGGATAATCCTCATATCAAAGTGATTGTCAGCGATTACCGCATGGAAATCCTCGGCGGCGATTACTGGATCAAATTCCTTAATCATTACTGTTCCGACAAGGAGGTTATTGTTACAAGCGGCTTCCTTCGTCCTGAATTTCCTGTCCCTTATGAGGTTTTTTATAAACCCTATGATTATGCGGATCTGGAATCCGCTCTTGCTGGCGTCTTTGATAAGATGAATGGAGTTGCAGAACCTTCTGATGGTTGAAGCCTGGCATGTAACCGTTACCGGGCGGGTCCAGGGAGTGGGATTCCGTTTTTCTACTTTCCGGCAAGCAAAATTGACTGGCGTGAACGGTTGGGTGCGCAATGCATTCGACGGTTCGGTTGAGGTTTTTGTTCAGGGGGAAAATCTGCCGGTAGCCCGGTTTCTGCAATGGCTCTCACAGGGGCCGCCCCTGTCTCATGTGACAGGTCTGGTAAAAATGCCTGCGGCTGTTGATGAAAACTGCCGGGACTTTGAAATAACCTTTTAATATTCTATGTGATTAAGATATTCTCCTTTTATACTATATAGTAACTTTTCTTTCAGGAAGGGATGTATATGCATCGATACAGGAAGATATTTATTCTGGGTTCCGGTTTTTCAAAGGCGGTATCCTCCAATATGCCGACTATCAAGGATTTGAAGAAGAGGTTGATCTCCCTCGATCCTTCCGAAGCGAACTTCGGCGAGCTGGTACGGTACATACAAAACCTGACAGATCTGTCCAATAATGATCCGGCTTTGACAAGTTTTGAATCAATCTGTCATCTGATCCTTTCCAAACCTTTTTATTTTAACAGTGATGAAGAGCTTCGGTATTATATTCTAAGGACTCAACTGCTCCGCTGGATTCATTCCAGGATCGAGAACGAAGAGCCGACTATTGACCGGAAGTACCGCTCTGATGTTATCGATTTTCTGGAATACAGCAGTTGTAGCTGTTCTCCGGCAGTACAGGAGGGAGAAAGCCTTGTTATTACTTTTAATTATGACCTTCTACTGGAACGGCTTTTAAAGAACAACAAAAACCGTGTCTGTCGCATGAATCACTCAGTACGGTTAAATACCTACCGCGATATGGTCCGGGATGAAGGACGTTCCTCTTCTGATCTGGTGTTTGAGTATTTAAAACTTCACGGATCTTTTGACTGGTATCTGGCTCCTTCTTCAGACAGTATCAATATAAGCAATACATATCATGTAGAGTTCGATGATCATAACAGGGAGCTTATTCATAAGGGAGATATACCCGTATTTGTTCCCATGTCATTCAGTAAGACCAAGTACCTGAAGGGCTCTCTTTTTAATATCCTCTGGAATAAAGCTGTTTCCTATATGGACGCGGCTGAGCAGATTCATTTTATCGGATACGGTTTTCCCGCTTCGGATAATGACTATCTGGAGCTTTTTTTAAAGTATAAGCAGAAGGTCCGGGATATTGTCCTTTTTGATAAACCCTCTCAGAAAAGGGCGGAAAGAATCTTTGAGAATGCCCGGGTGATGCATATGCATGCCGGGGAGTATCTTAAGCAGAAGATGTACAGGATATAGATGCTGATACGGACACGTTTAGTCAGGTGCACAATATCTGTCAGGATAGACAATTAACTTGACAAATGAGACATTTAATCGCAATGTGGATTCAATAGCAGGATGGTCTGATTTTGATATCCCTTTTTAACTATAAAATTAGAGAATTATGTTTCGAAATATCCCTATTTATTATAGCAGAAAACAAGTATTTGTTTACTATCTTTTTACAAGCATAGTGGGGATTCTTGTTTCTGTATATGGCATATCATCACTATCTAAACGACTCAATAATACTTCTGCTACTGCTTTTCCGATTTGCTGCCAATCCTGATCAACAGAGCAAATTGATGTATATGCCAGAGACAACCAAAACGCATCATCAAAACAAACCACATCAACATCCCTTGGGACTTGAATATTATGCTCTTTTAAATAGCAAATGACTCCGATTGAAGCTATATCATTACCACAAAAGAGAGCGGTGACTTTTTCTTCTTCAACCAGATATTTTGCTGCATTATAGCATTCCCCGTGTTTCAAAGTACTAAGAGGCATGCTGTGCTCTTTTCCGAATTTAATTAGATTGTTATCCGGCTTCAAACCATGCTGTATTAAGGCTGAACGATATCCTTCACAGCGTTCGTTCATCGTACCGTCAATATGGGAGCCTACAAAACCTATTCGTTTATGTCCTTTGTTCAATAAGATTTCTGTGCCATCAGATGAACCTTCAGAATTGGTAGACATAATGAAATCTCGATTATAACCTAAAGGTTTCCTGTCTAAAAAGACGCAAGGGCATTTATCTCCAATTACCTGATTCATATAGCTACAATCAGTGTCCACCGGAGCAATAATCAATCCGTCGACACTTTGCATTACCAATTTCTTAATATTCTCCTGCTCTTTCTGCTTATTTTCATCAGACGTCAGATAAATGAGTTGGTACCCTTTTTCTGAAAGTATTTCATCAATGATTAAACCAATATCAAGAAAGAAATTTGATAAATTGGCAATAACATACCCAATCATCTTTGAACTGCCACTACGAAGATTTCTAGCGACAGGGTTTAACTCGTAATTAAGTTTCTCTATTGCATCTCTGACTTTTTTTTCTGTTTCCGGATTTACCTTCCTCGTTTTATTGATAACATGAGAAACAGTTGAAGTGGATACTTTTGCCAGCGATGCAACATCCTTTATAGAATAGCCCATAGCAAAACAACCTCCAAATCGATACAAACGTTTTCGTGTAAAGAATACTTAATCAAAATTGCATTGTCAATGTTGAAATTAGGCAAATTATCTCTATGTTTATATTGTAAAAAGAAATATTTACAAATCATAGTTGTTATAAACTTTTTCTTGACAACATGAGGGAACCATTTTATTATTATCGAAACGATTGCGCAAACGTTTCGATAAGGTGTCGCCACGAAAAAAGGATATCAACACCCTCAGGCATAATAGGAGTTACATTCACGATCCCCAAAAAGGGGGGAGTGAATAAATGTTGTGAATAGTGGCACTTGTTGATTGAATTTTATATTTCTCTCTTTCGGGAGAATACTAAATGAAAATGGTTCTAAAATATCTGGAGGATTGAAGAGATGAAAAAAATGATTTTGACGGTATTGTTGATAGCAGCAATGGGGTTGGGTGTTTTTGCAAACGGTCAGGCAGAAACCGCAGATGATGGTGTTATGAAAGTAGGGCTTACTCTACAGGATCTGACAAACCAGGTATGGGCATCCAGAGCTATGGCTGTTGAAGACATCATTAAAAAGAATGGTGGAGAGTTTACTTATGTAGGTTGTGAGTATAATGCAGCAACTCAGATCAGCCAGGTTGAAAATTTCATTGCAAGCGGTTGTGATATCGTAATGATCCACCCCGCAGAGAAAGCATCAATGGATTCAGCTCTGAAAGAATTTAAAGCTAAAAATCCGGATGTGAAGTTTTTTCTTTATGACGAAGAACTTGAGAATTCAGATATGAATTTTCTGGCTAATAACTATGACTGTGGATATATGATCGGTACCCAAGCTGCTAATTGGATTAATGAAAAGCTTGGTGGTACA
The DNA here is from genome assembly GCA_963663385.2 of Oceanispirochaeta sp. Classification (GTDB taxonomy): domain Bacteria; phylum Spirochaetota; class Spirochaetia; order DSM-2461; family DSM-2461; genus Oceanispirochaeta. Next base: position 991,739 of record CAXXXD010000002.1, read on the forward strand.
GCGGAAGTCGGAGTTATTGGATGGCCTTCTATCGAAGTTCTACTTGAGAGAGAGAATGGTATTAAGGATGCTATCAAGGATATTGCACCTAATGCAAAGATAGTTGCAAACGGTGCTGCTATAAACAATGTAGATGGTATGGCTCTGGCTGAGACTTTCTTGCAGGCTCATCCTGATATGCAGGTCATTGCATCAATAGGTGGGAGCTCTTGTGTAGGGGCAAATGAAGCTGTGAAAGCTGCTGGTAAACTGAACGATAAGTGGGGGATTTTCGGTTCGGATGCGACAGATGAAGAGCTTGCGGCAATTAACAGAAATGAAGCCATACGCTGTAGTATCATGTACACCGGATCCTCTGAAGAGGTTGCAGTATACGTCTATGACTGGCTGCTTCAGCTGTATAATAACGAACCTCATGACAAGAATGTATACCATGTATTTGTTCCTGTGGATGGCAGCAACTATAAAAAGTATTACAACAAGTAAGTCCAGTAATCAGTAAGATATCCACAGAGTCTCATATCGAGGCTTTGTGGATTCTTTATCCAGGAGGTATCATGCCTAAAGAAGAGATTCCGGTATTAAAATTGAAAAATGTATCCAAGAGATATCCAGGGGTGGTTGCCTTAAACAATGTCTCGATGGAGGTGAAAAAAGGTGAAGTACATGCTCTTGTCGGTGAGAATGGTGCTGGGAAATCTACACTGGTAAAATGCTGCAGCGGGGCTATCAAACCGAGTGACGGTATTATCCAGATTAATAATGAGGAATTTCATTCACTGACACCCCAATTGTCAGAAAAGAATGGACTTTCAGTGATCTATCAGGAATTCAATCTTATTCAAGAGCTAACAGTAGCAGAAAATGTGTTTTTGGGAAGAGCTATTCGAAATGGAATAGTAATAGATATGAAGTCGATGGCGGAACAAGCCAGGAAAATCTTCTCGCAATTTCATATCAAGATAAACCCTAATCATGTGGTTAAGAATCTGACAGTTGGTTATCAGCAAATGGTAGAGATCGCTAAAGCTCTGTCCATTGATGCAAAAATTCTATTTATGGATGAACCGACCGCCCCTTTGACAAAGAATGAGACTGAGGATCTATTTAAAGTCATTCAGAAGCTGAAAGAGGCCGGAGTGACAATAATCTATATATCACATCGGCTGGAAGAGATCTTCCAACTGTGCGACAGAGTGACTGTTATGCGTGATGGGGAATTTATAAATACTCTAGAGACGAAAGATACCAACAAGAAGCAACTTATTGAACTGATGGTGGGGAGGGAGTTTAAAGAGACATTCCCTCCCAGACCATGCTGTATACAGCAAGATGTTGTTTTGGATGTAAAAAATGTATCTGGAAATGGGGTTCGGGATATCTCCTTTCAGGTCAAGAAAGGTGAGATTCTGGGGCTCGGAGGGTTAGTAGGTGCAGGTCGAACTGAATTGGCGGAATTGCTTTTTGGTGTAAAACCTATAAAATCGGGGGCTGTTTTTCTGAATAATCAAGAGATTTTCTACAAGGATCCCGAAAATGCCATCAAAAAAGGGATCGCATATGTTTCTGAAGACAGAAAACAAAAAGGTGCTTTGCTAGATGTTACTATTCGTGAAAATATTACCATAGCGATTCAAAAAAGAATTTCGAAATTTTCTGTCATCAACAAGAAAAAAGAAATGTCTATCGCTGAAAAATTCAAGGAGCAGTTAAGCATCAAGACTCCCGATATTTATCAGCTTGTGAAGAATCTGAGTGGGGGGAATCAGCAGAAAGTTGTTCTTGCCAAATGGCTTGCTTCCGAGCCTGATCTGATTATTCTCGACGAACCCACTAGAGGTATTGATGTTGGGGCAAAATACGAGATTTACAAACTGATCAATGAGCTGGTTCGCCAGGAAAAGGCTGTTATTATGATTTCTTCAGAGATGGAGGAGCTGATTGGAGTTTCTGATAGGATAATTGTTTTATCTGAAGGAGTTATTACAGGGGAACTGGCAAAACCCGATTTCAATCAGGAGAAAATATTAGAATTTGCTTCAGAAAACTCAGGAGAGATTAAAGTATGAACACTACCGAATTATTTAAAAAATATGGGATCTTCTTAGCATTAGTTATCCTTTTTGTTTTTTTTTCGTTAATGAACAGTGTCTTTTTCACAACAAGCAATCTGTTCAATGTTGCCCGGCAGGTTTCCTTTCTTGGAATAGCTGCTGTAGGAATGACATTTACACTTCTTTTGGGGGGGATTGATTTATCCATTGGGTCTGTCATCTCTCTTGTCAATGTCGTGGCAGCAACATTAATGGTTCAGCATGGGTTTTCCCCAATAGTTGCTTGTCTTATTGGAATTGCTTTGGGAACATTCCTGGGGTTTCTTAATGGATGGGCAATAGCAAATATCGGTATTCCCCCTCTAATTGTCACATTGTGTGCCTTAACTATATGGGAAGGTGTTGCATATATCCTATCAAAAGGTATGCCAATCTTTGGATTTCCACAATCATTTTCCTTTTTAGGGCAGGGCTACCTTGGAGTCGTACCGATTCCTGTCATTGTGATGGTTGTGATCCTGATAATAGGGGCATTTATCTTAAATAAGACATATTTTGGCCGGCACTTCTATGCTGTAGGAGGGAATGAAGAAGCTGCTTTCCTGTCAGGGATTAACGTAAAGAAAGTTAAGTATCTGGCCTACACTCTTTCCGGTTTTTTTGCCAGCGTTGCCGGTATTGTTATTCTTTCCAGAACCAGTTCAGGTCAGGCTATTACCGGTAAAGGATTTGAGTTCCTTGTTCTGACTGCAATTGCTCTTGGAGGCGTGAGTGTTAACGGAGGAGTTGGAAGGGTATCCAACATTGTAGCAGGTGTCTTTATTATCGGTGTCCTGACCAATGGTTTGGTTATCTTGAATATCAGCCAATATGTCCAAATGGTTATCAAAGGTTTGGTTCTGTTTACTGCGGTTGCTTTTGACATGCTGCAGCAGAACGGAAAGCTTAATTTTGTAAAAAACAAGTCATAATTTTTTAGATAAAAACAATTAGGATAAAAAAAATATTAACTCAATATCGGGGATATATATATGGGATTTACGCAGTTAAATAAGAAAGAGCTGGGGAAACTCAATGGGGTAGAAATACCTACTTATGATTTGAATAATCGAAGGTGTCAGATTTTGCACATAGGTGTAGGAAATTTCCATAGAGCTCATCAGGCATATTACCTTCATGATCTATTACAGCAAGAGGATAGTCCATGGCGGATATGCGGTGCAGGATTGATGCCGCAGGATGAACACATGAAAAAGGCTTTAAGCGGGCAGGATTACATGTATACGCTTGTCTCTCAGAAGTCCGATTCAGAGGATATACGCATAATCGGCTCAATTCGTAACTATATTCACATATGTACTGAATATTCCAGATTCATTGAAGTTTTCACAGATGATGTGTTGAAGATAATCTCGCTGACTGTTACAGAGAAAGGCTATTGCAACACAAATGATTGGAATTTGGATGTGGAGTACGAGGGGATACAACATGACTTGCATAATGAAAATGCAATACCGAAGACAGCAATCGGTGTACTTGCTTATGGGATTAAGCTAAGGATGTTAGCCGGGGCTTCCCCTCTGACGATTATGTCCTGTGATAACATTCCTGGAAATGGAGAGGTTCTGAAAAGAATACTTTTACAATTTGTTGACCAGAAAAAGGATGCAGATCTAAAAGATTATATAAATCGATTCGTTAAATTCCCATCATGCATGGTTGACAGAATTACTCCCGGTACAACCTCTGATAAGGTAAAATACCTTGAAAATGAATATGGATTCCAGGATAAAGTTCCAGTTTTTTCTGAAGATTATATTCAATGGATTATAGAAGACGATTTCAATGTTGAACGACCAGAGTGGGAACGTTTAGGAGTTCAGATCGTCGAGGATGTAAAGCCCTATGAAATCATGAAGACCAGACTATTAAATGGAGGGCATTCGGCGCTTGCTTTTCCGTCTCTATTATCCGGATTCGAGTTTGTTGACGATGCAATGGAGAATCAAATCATAAACAAATTTGTTGAGTCATATATGAATGAGGTTAAGGTAACCCTGACACCTATAAACGGTGTCGATTATGATGCTTATATTCAAATGCTCTTAACCCGATTTAAGAATCCGGCAATTAAAGATAGAGTCCAAAGATTAGCAGAAGACAGTAGCTCTAAATTCGTGAATTTTATCATCCCCGCATTGATCAAACTTATAAACAGAGACGAAAAAACACCTATGATCGCTGTTGTTATAGCGTCATGGATCGTGTATTTGAACGATTCTTTTTCGAATTCTGAGTATGAAGTAGATGATCCCCGAAGTGAAAAAATTCGAAATGCGGCATCCAATTCTCTTGAAGATTGTACAGAATTTTTGTCACTCAAAGAGATCTTCCCGGATGAAGTACTCAATAATCAGGTATTTAAAAAAGAACTGAACAATATGATCAATGATATTCTGAATAAGGGAATAAAATCGGTTTTAACATGTATTATTGAGAAATTATGACTCAATAATACATAGGGTATTGTAGAGAATGAGCTTGATAGGTTTAGATGCAGGAACTACCTCAATAGGCTAAAATTCTATAGAAATATTCTTAAATTGTTTTATAGTAAATAAATGGGTTTAAACCCCTAGTGGAGTTAAAGGTCTGTGTGCGTTTCACACAGACCCCCTTATTATGCTAAAAAATCTAAGTCTTCTTCCGGTTTCTTTATTTCCCCTTATTCTGATGAGTCCCGTATCCTACAGGCTGACAAACCGGATCATTTCTAATAACAAACGGACCAATACGGAAGTGGTTATTGACCGGGTAAGGGATGAACTGAATGCGCTTCTCTCCGAATCCCGAGTCTCTGAATCCCTGGAAAAACATTTACTTTATAAGTTAATACAAATTAATAAGTATAATCTATTGACGTTAGGCAAGGCTAATTATTATATTTAGTTATAAACAAAACCTTTCAGGGAGTGTTATGAAAGTTTTTATCCATCATATCTATGAATTGAAAAAAGGACTGAGAAGACTGGTTCTGCATACCTGTCCTTCCTCTGATCTGCCGGTAATCGAGAGGAAACTGAAGAGCGAGGGGATCCCCTATCTGATAGATCAGGTAACGAATTCCAAAATCAATGTTTTTTTCGGGGATGAAACCTGTATTAATGTTCTGAAGGAGTTTTCAACCCTGGCACTGTATCAATTGAGTGATCAGGAGGATTTTATCCTGGGAACTTTACTGGGGTACGATCTTAAAATTCAGTGCCTTAGGTTTTTGGAGAGGGTGAAGGCCGATTCCAATGAAGGCCTCCAAATTCTCATGGCATAAACAAGTTACAAGGAGTTTAGATGACAGTCATAATTTACGGTTCAACAACGGGTAATACGGAAGAGGTTGCCAGAAAAATAGCAGAGGAAATGGGAGATGCCAGACTGGTGAATGCAGCAGATGCTGCTCCGGATGATCTTTCTTCTGCCGACAGAATCATCCTCGGTACATCCACATGGGGAGTCGGAGATCTTCAGGATGACTGGGAAGGTAAGATGGGTCTGTTTGACGGCCTGGACCTTTCCGGAAAGAAAGCGGCTGTTTTCGGACTTGGCGACCAGGAAGGATACCCGGACAGTTTTGTGGACGGAATGGGTATCCTGGCCGGAAAACTGAGTGAAACGGGAGCAGAGCTAGTGGGAACATGGCCTGTAGAGGGTTATGAATTTGATGAGTCCGGGGCAGTTACGAACGGGCAGTTTGTCGGTCTGGCGCTGGATGAGGATAATCAGAGTGATCTGACTGATCAGAGAATCCGGGACTGGATTGGAACTCTTTAATTTAAACGCCTCCGGTTTTCTGTCAGAAAGCCGGAGCAAACGGCGGGACTCTGCATGATCCGGGCTGAAGTTCTCAACTCCCACCGGGGAATTTACTGTTTTCCCTTCTGATTCCTATGATAACATGGTATGGTCCAATTGTTTAACTGAATTGATAGGATAAAGAGGATAGGTTATGAAAAAGCTTGTAGAGGTATCTGCACAGTCTCACAAGGAAGAGCTGGATATTCGTGTTGTACCTGTTGATGCCGGTCTGATTAGAAAAGATGCGGTATTCAGAGAGGCCTGTGAACAGAATCTCTGCGGGCATTACAGCGCAAAATGGATGTGTCCTCCCGCTGTCGGTACGGTAGAAGAACTGACCGAAAAACTGAAGCAGTATAAGAATGCTGTTGTGATTCAGAGCATACATCCCTTAAAGGATGATCAGGATACCGGGGAGGTATTTACCTGCAGGCAGGAACATATCAGACTATTTATGAAAGTTCGGGAAGATCTGTGGGCTGCCTGTCTCTCCGACGATTCCGGAGGATTCCTTGGATTGAGCGCCGGAGAGTGCATGGTCTGTAAAAGCTGCAATTGTACAAAGGGGAAAAAATGCCGTTTCCCTGATAAAGCCGTCCCGTCTCTTGAATCCTACTGTATTGATGCGGATGCCCTGCTGAAGTGCTGTAGTCTGAATTATCATAACGGTGAAAATACGGTCTCTTTCGTGAGCCTTTTTCTGCTTCAATAGCGTCAATAGCAGGGCCCTGAAAAATTCCTTGACAATTTCTCAATTCCAGTATAATTTAAATGAAACGTTTCATTATGGGAGGGGTTTTATGGCTACCATGAAGGATCTGGCAAGAATTGCCGGAGTATCAGTCGGAACAGTATCCAATGTCATCAATAACAAATCCACTGTAACAGATGAAGTGCGCATGAAAGTTGAGAAAGCCATAAAACTGACCAATTATAAGGTAAATCTCCATGCCAGAGGGATGATTCTGAAAAAAAGCTTTAATATCGGTTTGATTGTACCTTCCATTCTTGATCCCTTTTTCCCGAGGATGGTTGACGTCATAGAGCAGGAGTGTGAGAAACTGGATATGAACGTTATTCTGGCATCCTCAAACTACTCGGGAGAGAGAGAAATAGACAAGATTGAGCAGATGCTTTCTAAGAATGTGGACGGAATAATCCTTACTCCCGAATCTGATGGAAATATGCCTTATGTCAAAGGGCTGCTTTCAAAGGGAATCCCTCTGGTCCTGTTATCCAGGCGGTATAACAATCTGCAGACTTCCTATGTTGTCGCAGATAATGAAAAAGCCGCTATTGATGGTTTAAATTATTTATTAGAAAAGAAATACTATGATATAGGATTCCTTGTCTCTCCATTGATGAACTCCTCTGACGAGGACCGTCTTCAGGGAATTCAGTTGTGGGCAAGAGACAATGCCGATCGCTGCCGTGTTTCTGTGCACTACTGTGAACCGCTTCCCGAAAAGGACAGGAAGCACAGTATGGAACATCAGATGTCTGAGGGGTATCAGAAGGGTTTGGTTCTGATACGGGAAAACAGGCTGCCCCGTGCTGTATTTGCCAACAATGACTATATTGCAGTCGGATTTATGAAAGCCTGCTTTGAGGAGGGCGTCCGTATTCCCGAAGATGTGGCACTTCTGGGTGTCAGTAATCAGTTTCCGAAAGAGCTTCTGATTAAAGCGTTGAGTACCTTTAATCCTCATGCAGACAGGCTTGGAACAGAAGCTGTGAGAATACTCAAAAACCTGATGGATCATCAGGGAGAAATTGTTCCGGAAAGGCATCAGATAAAAATTGGCATGTCCTTGATTGAGGGGATGACAACATAAAAAAAATATTTTTATCAATGAAACGTTTCATTGGTAAAACAGGAGGTCTTATGAAGAAGGTTGTAGGTACTTTGGGGATGTTGTTTCTTTTTTGCACAGGTCTGTTTGCCGCCGGCCAGCAGGAGGCAGGATCGGAATCTGTCAAACTGAAGGTGTGGGGGTGGATCTTTAACCAGGGCGAAGGGCCTGTAATTAAAGCAGTTCTGCAGGACTACCGGGAACTTCATCCGGAAGTTGAGATTGAAGAAATCGATACACCATGGGCACAGGCGCATGACAAGTTTATTGTGATGACCCAGTCAAGTGATGTTCCGCAGCTTACTGCTGTCAACCGAAACTGGCTTACTGAATTCGTATCAATCGGAGCTTTGACGGATTTGACCAGCAGGGTGGATGCCGTTCCCGGAATGAGGGATAAATATTATGAAGCGGTGAAGGGGGAGATGGACGGAAAAGTCTGGATGCTGCCTTACAGCGGAGGTAATGCCGCCCTGGTCTACAATAAAAAGGTATTTGATGAAAAAGGATTGACTCCTCCCGCTACCATGGAAGAGTTTATAGAAATTGGGAAACTCCTTTCCGATCCGGCATCCAATAAATATGCCACACAGCTTTGTATCGCCGAATCGAATTCATCGGGTGCTCATGTCTGTAACTATGGACCGGTTCTGTACTCATTCGGTGGTAAATATGTGGAAAATAAAAAAGCGGCATTCAATTCTCCTGAGGGTGTAAAAGCTATGGAGTGGATGATCTCCCTGGAGAACGATCTGAAAATTGCCTCACCCGGATCCATTACCGTTGATGCCAGGGGGATGAGGGAATCCCTGGCAGGAGGCAGTACATTTATGAACTTTGACGGATCATGGGGAACTCCGTTTTACAATAAGTATCCCGAGATCGAAATCGGAATTGCACCCATGCCTAAAGGTGTGTCCATGGGGACTGTTATAAATATTATGAACTGGGGTATTCCGGAAAAAGCAAAGGATAAGGATGCAGCCTGGGATCTGCTGAAGTTTATTGAGAGCGATGAGAATATGCTGAGACTGTTCCGGGATGCCAATGTAATGCCCAATATGCCGAAATACGGCGAAATGCCGGAATTCCTGGAACAATTTTCCGGATTCCTCACAACCATGGCCCAATCGGATAACTTTTTTCAGACAGGTTCTATCCCTCATGAATCCGATCTGTACAAAATCCTTGTAAGAGCCTATCAGAAAGCCTTTCTGGGAGACGCTACAGCCAAGTCAGCACTGGATGATGCGGCTGTAGAATATAATGCACTTCTGGACCGGTTCTATAACAACTGATCCCCGGGGGCATCCGGATGGAATACTCCGGATGCTCCGGAAATTTAATAAATAGGAGAATTATGTGAACATTAGTAAAGAGGCCCGTGGGTATTTCTGGGTAACTCCGCTGATTGTAATCCTTTTGCTTACAACCCTGTTTCCCGTTCTGTATATTTTCGGCCTGGGATTCTTTGAAAACTATCTGCCTTCGGGCAAGGTATTCCCGATTGGTCTGGCAAATTACAGGGAAACTCTTAAGAACCCGCTTTTTTACAAAGTCCTGTCCAATACGGCTGTATATGTCTTTTTCAGCGTCCTGCTCCATCTGGTCATCGGTCTGTTTCTTGCGGCGTTTCTGGACAAAAGGAATCGGTTCTCTACACTGGCATCCGGTATGCGGGTCGTATTTATTATTCCCTGGCTACTGTCATGGTCGGTAGCATCTTCCATCTGGCTGCTTATTCTGAATCCTACAGGAGTTCTGAACAGTTTCCTGATTTCACACGGCTGGACAACGGATCAGATATCCTGGTTCGGTTCTCCCGATTACGCCATGGTCTGGATAATTCTGATAACCGCATGGAAGGCTTTTCCCTTTTACATGATGCTGATATATGCGGCTCTTACCACCATACCGGAAGAGCTCTATGAATCGGCTTCAATAGACGGAGCAAACCTGGTGCAGAAATTTTACTTTGTCAGTTTGCAGTCCATTATTCCCACGATTTTGACTCTGGGTGTCCTGGATGTAATCTGGTCCATCCGGCAATATGACATCTTTGCCCTGACAACCGGCGGCGGACCTCTGGACAGTACCAGAACCTTATCCCTGCATGTGTATTCCATGGCATTCGAAAACCTCAGGTTCGGCCTGGCTTCGTCCCAGGGAATTATTATTATGTTTATTTCCAGCCTGATTTCCATATTCTATATCAGATTGTACGGACAGACGGAGAAGTAAAAATGAATACTATTGCATCGAATAAATATTTGGACTCCCTCTGGCTGATTGCTGCGATCTTTCTTTTGGGTGTTATTTTTTTCCCTATTCTATGGATGATCCTCTGTGCTACAAGACCCAATCAGGACCTGTTCCTCTTTCCTGTTCCTTTTATTCAGGAGAAATTCACTCTTGAAGCCTTTAGAATCATTTTTTCACAGAAGGATGTCTATCTGTCTCTGTATAATACGGTTTTTGTATCCCTTTTTGCGACAATCTTCTGTATCTGTGTGGCTGCACTGGGGGCATTCGGAATGTCCCGCTACAATTTTAAAGGCCGCCGTTTGCTGCAATTCTATATCCTTATGACCCAAATGCTGCCTGTCATTCTTATTGCCATACCTTTCTTTAAGGTTTTTATGAGTCTGGGCCTGTATGATACAAAGGTAGGACTTATTCTGGCTTATACCTCTTTCTCTCTGCCGTTTTGTACTCTTACACTGCTGGGATTCTACAGCAGTATACCCCGCTCTCTGGATGAGGCGGCTCAAATAGACGGCTGTACCCATTTCGGCAGTTTCCGGAGGATTATCCTGCCGATTTCAAAAACCGGACTGGTTTCTACCGGGATATTTTCCTTTGTTACCGCATGGAACGAATACCTGATGGCCCTGGTTCTCACCAATTCGAACCGTTCCCAGATGCTGGTTGTGGTTATAGGAAAAAAAATCGGGCAATACGATATCGCCTGGAATGAACTTATGGCCATTACGGCAGTGGCATCCCTGCCATTAATTATGATGTATGCGTTTATGCAGAAAAGCTTTATGCGCGGCCTGACGGCCGGTTCCGTTAAAATGTAGGAGTCCCCGACAATGAAACAGAAAAATATACTCTTTTTATTCAGCGATCAGCATAATGCCAGGGCTATTGGGTGTTATGGTAATAAGGAAGTGCAGACACCCCATCTGGACAAGTTGGCGGAAGAAGGCGTCCGGTTTGATAATGCTTACTGCAACAATCCGATCTGTACACCGAGCAGAATCAGTTTTCTGAGCGGGCAGTATGCTCATAACCATGGGTATTTCGGACTGATGGGACCTCAGATTGAGCAACTGCCCCATATCTTCTCCCATTTCAAAAAAGCCGGCTATGCAACCGGGTGGGTCGGGAAAAGTCATACACCCGCAGGCTGGCTCTCCAACTGTGACTATATCCGGGATGCCATGGGTTACGAAAAGGGTATTACCCTGGAAGAAGCTTCCCGGCTCGAAGGGTTGCAGGGGCGTGATGACGATGATTATTCACTCTACCTGAAGGAAAAAGGGCTACTCCGATTACGAGAGGATAAGGTCCTGCAGGAGCAGTTTGACCGTTTCGGCCATAGCCGGGGACAGGGGGTTGACGCCAAAGCCGGTTCCCTGCCTGTTGATGAAACAGTAGAAGCCTGGTGTGCTTCGGAAACCATGGAGTTTATACGGGACAGTAACGATCGGGACAAGCCTTTTATCTGCTGGATGAGTATGCCTCACCCGCATCAGGGATGGGCCCCGGCCAAAGAGTTCTGGGATCTCTATGACGAAGATGCCCTGACTCTGCCTCCCAATGCGGAAAGCGATTTCTCCTTCCGTCACCCTACGGCGGAAAAGGCCCGTAAGTATTATCAGGAAAATGATGAGTGGCGGCTTTATGAACCAAAAGATTGGGAATCTGCCCGCAGACGCGTATTGAAGGGGTACTATGCCAGTGTGTCACAGGTGGACGATGCGGTCGGCCGGGTACTGAAAGGATTGAAGGAGCTGGGGCTGGAAGAGGATACGATTGTGATTTACTCCGCGGATCATGGTGATTTTGCCGGAGAGCACGGAATGATTGAGAAGGCTCCCGGTATCGCCTTCCGCTGCGTAACCCGGATTCCCCTTATTATGAAGTGTCCCGGTTTGATCCCTGAGAATCTTACCCGTCGCCATCTTGTAGAATCAATAGATCTCTTTCCGGGGCTGGTCGAACTCTGCGGCTTATCCGAACCTGACTGGATTGACGGTACAAGTCTGACTCCTGTTTTAATGAAGGATGAACCGGTTAAGAAATATGCTTTTACCGAACATCCCTTGAGTAAAACGGTGCATACGGAACGTTATAAATTCACCCATTATCAGAAGGAGATGTGCGGCGGAAAAGACTTTGGTGAACTGTATGATATGAAACAGGATCCCTGGGAACTGGAAAATCTTTTTTTCAGGGAGGAGTATAAATCTGTTGTGGAAGAACTCCGTCTTGCTGTCTTGGACTGGCTTATCCAGTCATCCCGGCATCTTACAATTGGTCCGTCACCCTATGTCTGGAAGGGGAAGGATTATGGGACATGGGATCTTGCTCCTCAATTATATGATGAGGATGGCCTTCTGGGGCGGGGATATCTCAGTCGTGTACTCTCTTTTCAGGATGGTAAAACCACGAAGGTGAATCCAATAAATTATCTTTAGGAGCAGAATATGAAAAGGTGGGCACAGGTTATCGGTCTTGAACCGGACCGCCTTGATGAATACCGGGCATATCATAAAAATATATGGCCGGAGGTTGTCGAAAATCTGAAACAGGCGCATATTCACAACTACTCCATACATTATGCGGGAGGTTATCTTTTCTCCTACTTTGAGTACTCAGGTTCCGATCTGGAAAAAGATCTGCACCGGCTTGCTTCCCGTCCTGAAAATATCCGCTGGAGGAGTATCATGAAGCAGATGCAGCTTCCCTTTTCAGATGGGGATGAAAGGGTGGTATGGATACCCATGGAAGAGGTTTTCTATCTCGAGTAACCAGGCAGTGTAAAATATGTTAACAGGTTCGTCCCGGATAAAGGCTCCCCGGCTTATAGCTAAGGAGCCTTTTTTGGGAAATTACACGTAATCAAACCCTTCGGGAACGGTAAAGCTCTTCTTGAACGCGTTGAACAGGAAGCAGATTGCCGCCAGGATCAGGTAGCTGAAAAAGAAGGGATTCAGGCTGAACCCGAGGGATGGTGCATGAATAAATCCGATCAGGGCCATAAGCGACGCCGCCAGACCGACAAATCCCGCCTTGTCCAGGCGTTTATCGATAATAAAGGCTGTTATGGAAGCCCAGAGCATTCCGGTGATAATGGCGCCGTATTTCAGTTCCGGAACCCCCATCCACATAACTCCCTCATTATTGAGAGCTGCCACTACTTCGGGGCTGAACTCATATACACCCTGTGTATAGAGTGTCAGCTGAACCTCTGTGAATGCATAGTCCGCCAGGTGGGGAACGAAAGCTACCGCTACAGCAGCGCCATGACGGAAGGGGCGTGCTTCCCTGAAAGCCTGGGTAATAATAACGATGGAGCACCAGATAAAGGTGATGGCGCAGATGACAGGAGGCATCAGGGAGTTGATAAAGGCATAGGCACCGAAGATTCCCGCCAGACCGAGGATAAGCCCGGAGATCCAGGAATAACCGGAACCGGCTTTTCCCTTTTTCAGTCCGGGGTGTCCCAGCCATACCGTATTGGGAACCACACCGCCGAAAAGGGCGGAGAGCATGGTCATGGCACCGTCGGCAATCTGTGTCTCCCTTACATCGTAGTTGTCGCCGGCTGCAATGGCAGATTCAACATTATCCATTGTTTCGATAAAGTTGTAGATCTGAATGGGGATGATAACCACCAGATAGGGGCCGATCATGGACATGCCGCTGATAATAGCCCTGATCCCGCCGATCGGACTCATCAGGGTAAACCCGAATCCGCTTACATCGGGATGGATCCTTCCAAGAATAGCCGCATAGAGCATACCGCCGATAACAGCTACCATCAGGGCGGGGATCTTTCTGGGGAAAACATATCCGCCGATCAGTCCGATAATGGCGATGATAAGAACGGGCATTCCCAGAATCGGATCGGCATAGACATCATAGAAACCCTTGTTGATCATCCAGACCAGGGCTATACCGCCGACTGTTCCCAGCAGGGCTGCCCGGGGGAGGAATTTGCGGAGCCAGGGACCGACAACGCTCCCCAGCGCTTCAATCACTCCGCCCAGAAAGGTGGCGGCAACGGCGACCATCCAGACTTTCTCCGGATCTCCGATGGCATAGTTGAGAGGAGCAATAATGCCCCAGAGATAGACAAACATGGCCGGTGTGGAGACACCGGAAGGGAGGGCGGTTACATCGGTGCGGCCCTCCTTTTTCGCCAGTCTGTTTGCCATCCAGGCATAATAGATACCAGACCCCATCAATCCCACGGACATGCCCGGGATTACCTTGCCGAATACAAGGGCGGCGGGCCATTCGAAAACATAGAGAAGAACACCGATTACAATGATGTAATTGACGATATTCCCGGCCAGACTATAGGCCATCCCGCCTATGTCACCGCTTCGAAACAACGGCATTTTAGATTCTTTCATATCACTTACTCCTTACAGGAATTTCAAACCCGATTGAATTAACTCTTCCTTTACCTGATCGTACATCTCCTGCCAGGCGGGAACGGGGCGGACAGTCTCAAGGTCATATGCTTCGCTTATGCATACCCCGGGATTCCCTCCCTCTTTTACAAAAACCGCTTCATATTTTTCGAGGAGAGAAAGGATTATTCTGTTGGCCTCTTCCAGACTGAGCCCCTGCCGGGCTGCCGCATGGCCCACTTCTCCCATCAGCCGGACTTCAAGACCCGTTCCGTTGGGGTAGGAACCGTCGGCGGAACCGACACCTTCCAGATGGCCCCCGCTGACAGTCGCCGCAATGGCATTGGCTGCCACTTCATAGAGCAGTTCCTTTGTCAGGGCTCCGCTCTTCGGGTAAATATCGCAGACGATTATCCCGGGAGCATTCCGGGCGATAGCCTGGCAGACCATACTCTGCAGCCACATACAGCCCCTGGTTGAGGTCGCCACATACTGGATATGGATCGGATGGCAGAGGTGATAGTCTGCGAGACAGATAATATTGGCAGCCAGAAAAGAAGCTATCTGTGCTACAGCCGCACCGGGAGCGTCACCAGCCAGTCCGCCTACCATTACGGTTGCCAGGGAGGCATTGGCCATTCCATAGAACTGGGAATTGGCCGCTCTGGTCATATTCCCCTTATCAATCATCAATTCATTGAACATGGCAACCAGATGAGCGTCGCAGGGACGGAGCATATCCGGGTGGGTAGCAGCCAGGTCTCCGATTTCGGTTACACTGCTTTCGGCTGCCAGCATTCCTATACCGGGTCTTCCTACCTCTTCCCTGACCTGCTTTAAAATAGAAAGTTCCCGCCTGGAGGCATACAGTTCACTGGGACCGCCTGATTCTACGGAAAGCCCGTCTACATCCACAAGGGATCCGCAGGTTATAAGATCGACTACAGGTTCCTGGGCCCAGCTTTTTACCGATACTTTATAGAGCTTTTCCGGAGTGGGGACTCCGGGGTTCCCCGCCCATACCGCCGGCGGCCGGCTGTCCATTATCTGCCGGGGAACGAGGCTGCAGGCGTCTTTTCCCTCGCCCATCACAAGAGGACGGTTCATTTTGCGGATCCCCTCATTGATCTCCCCTTCGCTCAGGGGAATTACCGTTCCATGGGTCAGGGCGTAAACACCTGTGTTCAGAATAAGTTCCTTTCCGGCCCGGAATATCCGGTCTGCCAGATCCGGATCATTGGGGGTTATGGTATTCTGATCCCAGGACAGATCGTATTTTTCAACAAGGTCCCGGACTTTTTCGATAATGGTAAAATCCCAGTCCTCTTTGCTCATTTTCCGGCCTGTACGGGCCCTTCTGATAATCTCGAGATAATCGTGAATCATTTTCCTACTCCATCTGGTATAAATGTCATCAAACCATGAGCGGAAAAAAGAATTGTGCGGAAGAAAGGTAGAAATATTCCGGAAGACAGACTTCACGCACCTCTGATTTTACCCAATCATGGTTAAGCGTGACCCCGATATCTTTTTCAGGATATGAACAGGCTTCCCGTCCTCAGTGTCATCACCGGAATTTTATGCAAGGAAACTGTATAATGATACAATTTCAATGATTTTTAATAAAATTAGCACGATAGTACAAAAATTGGCAATATATTTTTGAAAAAAAGGTCAGACAAGTTGAAATTCCTTTCTAAGAGCAGGATGAAGGATGAAGACCAGGGTATTAAAAAAGGCAGTTCCCGTCGGGAACTGCCTGATATATCCGGAATTCAGATATTATTTTTTGATGGAGTAGAACGCATCCCAACCGGCGTAGGAACTTCTTCCCTCCAGATCATCCTCAATCCGCATCAGCTGATTGTACTTGGCGACTCTGTCGGAACGGGACATGGATCCTGTTTTGATCTGTCCGGTTTCCAGAGCAACTACCAGGTCGGCAATGGTGGTGTCTGAAGTCTCACCGGAGCGGTGAGAAATTATGGCGGTGTAACCGGCTCTTTTGGCCATCTCCACCGCTTCGTAGGTCTCGGTCAGGGTACCGATCTGGTTAACTTTGATAAGAATTGAGTTACCGATGCCTTTTTCGATACCTTCCTTCAGGCGCTTGGTGTTGGTTACAAACAGATCGTCTCCTACCAGCTGTACTTTGTCGCCGATTTTGTCGGTCAGAACTTTCCATCCGTCCCAGTCATCTTCGTTCATACCGTCTTCGATAGAGATGATGGGGTATCTTTCGCACCAGTCCGCCCAGAAGTCAGCCATCTGTGCACTGGTCAGTTTTTCTCCGGTAGACCATTTCAGTTCGTAGATGTAGGAACCGTCAGCCTGTTTTTCAGAGAATTCGGAAGAAGCGGGGTCAAGGGCTATCATGACATCTTTTCCGGGTTTCAGACCGGCTTTTTCAATAGCGTCCATGATGAACTTCAGGGCTTCCTCATTGGATTTGAAGTTGGGAGCGAAACCGCCTTCATCACCGACAGCGGTGGAAAGACCGGCTGCTTTCAGCAGGCTTTTCAGGTTGTGGAAAATTTCAGCAATCCAGCGAACCGCTTCCCTGATGGAATCGGCGCCAACCGGCATTACCATGAATTCCTGAAAGTCTACAGAGTTGTCTGCGTGGCTTCCGCCGTTGATGATATTGGCCATGGGAACGGGCAGTACATTGGAGTGGTAGGTTCCGAGGTATTTAAATAGGTCAATTTCCAGATGCTGAGCCGCAGCGCGGGCAGTAGCCATGGAAACACCCAGGATCGCATTGGCTCCCAGTTTGCTCTTGTTTTCTGTTCCGTCCAGTTCGATCATGGTTCTATCCACATCAACCTGGTTGAGGGCGCTTAAACCGATAACAGCGTCGGCAATAACCGTATTTACATTTTCAACAGCTTTCAGAACGCCTTTTCCAAGGTAGCGTTTTTTATCTCCGTCTCTGAGCTCTACGGCTTCATGAACACCGGTGGATGCTCCGGAAGGAACAGCGGCTCTACCGAAAGAACCATCCGCCAGCATTACATCGACTTCAACGGTGGGGTTCCCTCTTGAGTCCAGAATTTCTCGTGCTTCAACATATTCAATTGTATCCATTGATAAATCTCCTCGTCCTTGCTCTCCGCAGAGAGCTGTTTTTAAAAAGCGCAGGTTTATTCTACGCTTTATTAATAAAAGTAAATCGGAAGGGTTAAGTCAAGCTGTTACAGGGCCGGTTTGAAAGATTATTCGCTTATCCTAAGTGCATTTTCCGTTTTTCTTCTCAGGATAGGGGCAATATGGATTTTCTATCCATGAAGATCTGTTTTATCCGGAGAATATGAGGGGTCTGTCGTCCGCTGCCGAGCCGTTCCAGCATCATACCGGCAGCATAACTTCCCATCAGTTCCGTGTCGATTCTCATAGTGGATATCTGATAGGTTTCAGCCGATTCGTAATTCAGAGTATCTCCCGGAGCTATAAGGGATACATCCCGGGGTATGGAATACCCCATTTTCTGAAGCAGATGGATGACTTTTCCGGCCAGCAGGTCATCATGGAGAAACAGGGCTGTCGGTCCGGTTCCCTCTAAACGGAATATTTCTTCCAGGTGACTGGAAATATCGTCATAATCCCGGATATTAACTGTTCTCCTCCATTGATCCGGAATTGTAAGCCCATTCTCTTCCAACGCTTTCCTGAATCCGAAATAACGGTCCGTAAGCGTTCCCGGAAGATTCTCTCTCGGGTAATCAAGGTAGGCTATTTTTCTATGACCAGCCGTGATCAGTTTCAGGGTTCCTTCGTATGCTCCCAGAAAGTCGTCAACGCAGACTGTAAAAAAACGATCCAGGAAGGCTGTGTTATTGATTATAACACAGGGGATTCCCTTTTTTTCAAGCTTATCAAAAAGGTGCTGATCTGCCAGGTGAATGGAAAGGAGAGCCGAAGGATTCAGCTCTGATATTTCCGCGAATATTTCGTCCGTACTCATTTCCCGAGATACCGGAAGCATCGTGACTGTATATCCTGCCTCTTTTGCGGAAATCCGAAGCTGTCTGATAATAGGGTTGAAAAAATAGGATAGGGAGTCGTTTTCCCTGTCCTGATTAAAAAGGAGGGTCCAGTGCCGGCTTATGGTCTGACGGCTCTTTCTGTAACCGACCTGTTCCGCCGCATCCATAACTTTCTGCCGGACTTCTCCGGAAATCCGGCCTTTCCCTGAAAGGGCCATGGACGCGGTAGTAAGGGAGACTCCGGCTTTTTCTGCTACATCTATTAATTTTGCCATAGAAACCTTCAGAGGTATTGTAGCCTACAAAGACCGTTTGTAGAACAGGATGATAAAATTTTACCACAGTTCTATTTTTTTAAACAGTTTCCCTATTTTTTGCACACCCCCGGAGGAGAAGGGCATTGTAGGATTTTAACAGGTAATCAAATGGAGGATTTTCCCATGAACGAAAGTGCAGTAATAACGGATATTTCAATAAAAGGCCGCCCTGCGGAAGCGGATGCAAGACTAAAAGCCTTGATTAAAAGGAGTCATTCTCTGGCTATCGGGCATAAAAGGGACCTGTTTGTGGACAATGCGGAGTTTCTCGTGTATCACTGGAGCGGAGAAGCCGCGGCGTTCAGCCCCAATACGGGGGAGACTGCGGCGGATACGGATACACGGATCCATATAGGGGATCACAATGCCCGGGTGGATGCGGGAGGGCCCTTCCCCTATACGAAAGAAATGCCATCCAAATCCGGCAGCTTCGAGTACAGTGAAAAAAACTGGGCCGAAGATTATGCCTTTTTCCTGGATCACAGCCCTGCTGAAATCCATCCCAATGAGCGGATTGTCGGGGAGTTTCACTGGATGCTGGAGGAAGCCCGTTACTTTCAATACCCCGAATCCCAGAGAAAGTTGGGAAAGGCAGCCCGTAAACTGGGGGCCGGGGGCATCAGTTTTACCCATACCTGTCCGGATCTCAGCATAGGACTGGCACTGGGATGGGGCGGTCTGCTGGATAAAGTAAAGAGGAATCTGAAGAAATTCGAAGAGTATGGAAACGAACGATCCGCGGAGTATCTGAGGGCTCAAATCCTGGTTGTGGAATCCATTATGCGTTTTATCGAAAAGCATGCCGACCGGGCCGAAGAGCTGGCGGCTGCCGAAAAGGATGCTCTGCAGAAACAGAACTACCTGTTTGTGGCGGGAAACTCCCGGGCCATTATCTCCGCGGCTCCCTCCACCTACGCCCAGGCTGTTCAGTGGTTGCAGTATTTTACTACGGTGGAAAGGATTAACGGACACGGTAACGGTTACGGCCGTCTGGACCAGCTGCTGATCGAGTATTACAGCAGGGATAGGGAAAAGGGGATCCTTGACCGGACGGAAGCGGTATCTCTTATTGCCGAATTGTACCTGAAATACGGGGGGAACTACTGGTCCTTTGGCGGCCGAGACATAAACGGAGATGATGCCACCAACGAGATGAGCTGGATCTGTGTGGAGGCCTACGATATTACAGGGGGATACAATCATCTGGGGCTGATGTGGCACCCGGATATAAACGAAGAGTTTTTTACCTACGGCTGTGATGTGGTGGCCCGTCACAACTGCGGTACTCCTACCCTGGTGAATTTTGATGTGCTGAGAGACAGCCAGCTCCGTTCCGGAGTGGATGAAAAGGATGCCTGGAATATGTCCTACTCGGGGTGTCAGTGGTACTGTGTTGTGGGCAGGGAGTATAACGACCAGGATCTGAACTCTTTCGTTCTGGTTCAGCCCATGCAGAGAGCCATGGACAGGGCTGCGGAATCCGGTACGACCGATTTTGAAACTTTCTGGCACTATTACGATGAGGAGGTGGATAAAACGGCGGAAATCCTGAAAGATTTCAAGAACGAAACCTATCTGTGGCAGCATAAGGTCTGGCCGGAAATGGTTACCAGTCTCTGTATGCACGGTCCTATTGAAAAAGGCCGGGATGTAACCGATTCTCAGTCTGTCCCCTATAACTACACCTCTGTTAATGTTCTGGGAGTTCCCAATGTGGTCGATTCCCTTTATGCCTTGAAGAAGCTGGTTTTTGAACAGAAGAAATACTCCATGCAGGAGGTGATTGATGCGGTCTCCTCTGACTGGGAGGGAAGGGAACTGATGCGTCTGGATTTTCTGAACCAGGATAAATTCGGAAATGATCTGGAAGATGTGGACGCCATGTCCGTACGTGTTTCCGAGCATATCAGGGAGGTTCTGGAGAACAAGAGGAATAATAAGGGATTCTGGTTCAGGCCGAGTCTTTTTCAGTATATGGGACACACCTATGCGGGGGATCTTCTGGGAGCCACACCCGATGGAAGGAAGGCTTCGGAACCCCTGGCACATGGAAACAATCCCATGCACGGTCGTAATACAGAAGGCATGTCAGCCACCATGAAATCCTTCTGTGCCCTGGATTATACCAGGTATCAGGGCGGATCTTTTCAGGTGGAACTGCAGCCCTCGTTCTTTTCCGGAACAGACCACAAGGGAAAGCTGGTCAGCGCCTTTTCACGGATTTTCTTTAATATGGGAGGGGTCCAGATAAACCTGAACACGATTGATCTGGCAAAGCTTACCGATGCGATGGAGCATCCGGAAAAAGAGGAGTATTCCGAGCTGGTTGTCAAAGTTACCGGGTATTCCGCACACTTTGTCGTTCTGGACAGGCGGTTTCAGGAAGAGTTTATTTCCCGTGTAAACTATTCCTCCCTGTAGAACTATGAATCCGCTTGTTTTCGATATTTACAAAATGTCAGCCCATGACGGGCCGGGGATGAGAACAGTGATATTTCTGAAAGGCTGCCCCCTCAGATGCCGGTGGTGCCATAATCCGGAGAGCTTCCGTGCTTCTCCGGAAATCTGGGTCTATCCCGAGAGGTGTATCGGATGCGGCCAGTGCCTGGAGTCCTGCCCGGAAGGTGCTCTGTCATTTGATCAGAAGAAGCGGCCCCTGTTAAACCGGCAGCTCTGTACAGGCTGCGGCCTGTGCTCGGCTGTCTGTCCGGCAAAAGCCCTGGTTGATATAGGTAAATCCTGCTCAAAGGACGAGCTTATGAAAATAATTCTGAGGGAAAAGACCTTTATGGATGAAACGGGCGGGGGCGTTACCTTTTCCGGCGGGGAGGCTCTTCTCTATCCCGGGTTTCTCAGTGAAATGCTGAAGGCCTGTAAAGAGGTCGGGGTTCATACGGCAGTGGATACCTGCGGGGCGGTTCCCTGGGAGAGCCTGGAAAAGGTTCTCCCTTTTACGGATCTTTTCCTCTATGATCTGAAAATACTGGATCCGCGGGAGCATAAAAAATATACGGGTCTGGGTAACAGGAGGATCCTGTCCAATCTGGAAAAGCTGAATCCTGTTCTCAGGCGGGAGAAGAAGACACTCTGGATCCGGACTCCCCTGATCCCGGGAGCTACGGACGGTACGGCTAACATCAGGGGCATTGCCGAATACATCAAAGCTAAACTGGTTCCTCTGCCTGAAAGGTGGGAACTGTGTGCTTTCAATCCTCTGGGCGAGGAGAAATACAGACGGCTGGATCTGCCATGGGAGTATAAGAGGGGGTTCATGCTGGAGCAGAAAGCGGCAGACTCCCTTCTGCATACGGCAGGAGAGGTTTTCAGAGGAGCGGGTGAAGCCGGAATTGTCCGGCTTACAGGTCTGACTGCCTCCTGAGGGATTCCTGGTATTCAACAGGAGTTATCCCCATGGCCTTGTGGAAGTTTCTGAAAAAGTAACTCCTGCTGGTGAAGCCTACGGCAATCCCGACCTGTCCCGCATTCAGGGAACTGGTTTTAAACATATGACAGGCTCTGTCTATACGTGTCCTGTTCAGGTAGAAGGAAAAGGACTCTCCCGCTTCTTCCCTGAACAGCTTCCCCAGATAGGAAGCACTCATCTGGAACTGCTGGGACAGGGTTTTCAGTGAGAGCGGCGCCGAGTAATTCTGATCTACATAATTGATCAGTCTGCGGGCAATGCTGCTGTCAGAACGTTGTATCAGTTCTTCAGAAATCGCCAGAGACAATTTCCGCAGCCAGTCTATTAGATCTTCCGGAGATTTCTGTTTAAACAGCTGTCTATGAAGGTTCGCATATCCTCCGGTTAGACTCTCCTTATCCAGTTCCTCCTTTTTAACAAGCGAGAGAAGATCGGAAAGAATTTCAATCAAAAACCCGATACAGTACTCCCTGTCTGCTGCAGGGTGGTTGGTATAATCCATGAGCAGTCTGTTAAAAAAGTGACTGATAAGGGTTGTACTCCCTTCTATAATACCGCATATCAGATCATCTGTTTCAATTTCCCCGAAAGGCGTGTCTTCCCTTACAAAGCGGTCAAGGGATGCCTTGTCAATTATCCGTACGGGCAGGTAGGTAATCGGTTCAATCTCCAGGCCGTTGAACCAGTCTACAGCTGTTTTAACGGGCAGGGTTCCGTCCTGAACAGGATCCTGCCAGGTTATGGCATTCAGGCTGCCGTTTCGCAAAAGGGCAATCCCAACGGGTGTGCTCCCGTTGGCAACCCGGATCAGATCGGCTCTGCCATACCGCGCCAGAGCATCGTTTATGCCCAACTGGCTTGTATTGTCATCCGCACTGATAATTCCCTTCAGTTTCGTTCCGTGTTTTACAAGCCAGGACAGCACCATGTCGCATGTTTTCTGTCTGTTCAGCCCGGCCGAAGCCATTTCAAGCAGCTTCATACCCGGAGCACATTCCGCGAGTTCCGTTATGGCTCCCCATGCCCTGGCGTAATAGGGGGAGGTCCCCGGCAGGTGGGTAACAATGGCATAGCCGCCTTCATGGTTCATCAAACGGGCAAAGTGCCGGCTCAACTGCCTGGTCTGTTCCCAGTCATCCGGACCGGTCCAGGAGAGGATGTAGGGAAAACCGTCATCCTCCGGGAGCATATTGCTTGCAATGACAGCTATGCCGGCTTCATAGAGTCGTCTGTACAGGTAGGAACTGTCTTCATTGCTTTCCGGCATCAGTATAACAATGTCAGGCTTATCTTCGATAATGGCTTCAACCTGCTGATCCTGGAGTTCCGGATCCCACCCGGCATTGTAGATACTCAGCACCATTCCCTTTTTTAATGCCGCCTCACGGAGTCCCCGTATATATTCTCTCTGATAGGGGTGATCTCCCGCCAGCAGGGCAGCTATCCGTTTCCCCTCCGGTCCTGTTTCAGGGGGAGGCGGCTGCCTTTTTTTTCCGATATGCCAACCGGCATATTCCTTGTCATACCAGTGTTCAGGCCTGGTTTTCGGGTATTCAGTCGGTTCTTCCGGACGGGGAGGGATGAATTTCATGAAAGAAGTTTAGAGAGTGACCGCCCTTTTTGTCAAACAGCTTTTTTCAACTCCGGGAGCAGGGAGGAATAATAATTGACAAATGGTAAAATTGTGATAAAATATAGGTAAAATAAAAACAAAATTTTATCACAGTTTGTACGAAATGCTCACGGCCTGGTTATGCAAGCGGGCTTGAGAGTTTTTACAGGAGGAATGATAAAAAGTCTTCATAGGCTTGTGGATTGATACAATGTTCTAAACATCGTTTAGAACAGCCAGGTTACTGTTCGCCATTTTTACTGGTCTCCGAGACCGTACAGGAGAATGAAGAGCCGTGACCGAAACATTCAATGGTCTTCGAGACCGGATAGGAGAATGGAATCAATTCACCGTACAGGCGCTGTTTTAGGCAATAGGAGCGAAGGTATGAAGATGAGTATCGGAGTGGATCTGCACAAATCCCAGTTAACAGTCTGTTTCCTGAGTGATGATAGAAGCATTTGTGAATCAGGAATGTATCCGACCTCTGAGGACGGTTACAGAGCATTTCTTGAGAAAGCAGTGTCCTATACAGAAGAGGGCCTTGATGTTAGGGCTGCAGTGGAATCAACAGGAAATGCCCGGTTCTTCCGTAACAAGCTATTGCTAGCAGGGATTGAGGTGGTGGTTGTGAATACACTGAAATTCAAAGTTGTAAATGAATCAGTGAAAAAGACGGATAAGCATGATGCCAGAACTCTAGCAGAGTTCTTGGAAAAAGATATGCTTCCCGAATCACAGCTTTGTTCTCAGGAGAGTGAGGATATCCGTAGAGTTCTTAAATCCAGAACTATCCTTGTTAAATCAGTCGTATCTTTGAAGAATCAGGTTCACGGACTGCTTCTAGGGTATGGAATTGAAACAAAAAGAGCTGCGCTGCAGAGTAAAAAAGAAAGGCAGCGCATCCTCATCGGTCTCGTGGACCATAGGAGTTTCGGAAGCGCTGCCAAAGCGATAGAACCGCTGCTTTCTACGATAGATCAGGTTTCGAACCAGGTCAAGCAGTTAGAGAAAGTCCTGCTGGAACTTGTAAAGGAAGATGAGGATGTACAGTTATTGCAGACGATCCCGGGAGTCGGATTGATAACGGCATCGACTATTAGGGCCTATACGGATGATATCAAGCGGTACGCCAGTGCCAAGAAGTATTCGGCTTATGCCGGTCTTGTACCATGGGTGCAGAACTCCAATGAGACGATTCATCATGGGCATATAACAAAGAGAGGGGCTGTAGAACTGAGAACGGCATTTGTTCAGTGTGTTATGGGAATGGTTAGAACTCGGAAAACGACTGGCAATTACCGTATCATGACGAAGTACAGAGCGATGAAGAAGAACAAGGGCAGCGGCACGAGTATTATCGCCTCTGCAAGAAAGATGAGTACGGTAGTGTACTCCATATTGAAAACCCGTGAACCCTTTGATCCGTTGAAGATGGTTCCGGATGATAAGTACTTGAAGATGCAGGCGGCTGCATTCAATGCCGTAAAAACTGGGTAATCCGGTTCAATTGTAAGCTTGTTAATAGGCTTATGATTGACTTTTTATAGGAGTAAAAAAATGACTTCAAGAGAAAGAGTTCTGGCCTCTGTCAACCACAGGTCTCCCGATCGGGTTCCCATTGACCTCGGCGCTACTCCCAGTTCCGGGATATCGGCGGTGGCCCATAACAATCTGATTAAACATCTGGGCTGGGCGGATTCTCCCACCCGGATCTACGATGTGGTGCAGCAGCTTGCCCAGCCTGATGAAAAGCTGATAGAGCTTCTGGGGGTGGATATTCTGGATATTGGCCGGACCTTCAATACGTCTCCCGAAGACTGGTATGAGATAGATCTTCAGAATGGGGGTAAAGCGCAGTACCCGGTCTGGTTTCGTCCTGTCAAAAATGAAAAAACCGGAGAGTGGGAGGCTTTTCACCGGACCAGCGGGCGAAAGATTGCGTCCATGCCCGACAGCGCCACCTTCTATGATCAGTCATACTTCCCCTGGGTGAACGGATACCCGGACAGCCGGCAGGGGATGGAAGATGCTCTGGATGAGGCAATGGACCATATCCTCTGGTCCCATCTTGTGCACAGTCCCTGGGACCATGCGGGAGATGCGGGTTTTTTTGATACCCTCAGAAGCAACACCCTTGCCCTGCGGAAATCCAGCGATAAAGCCCTGATGGTTGTAAACGGGTGCAACCTTTTTGAATGGGGCACCTTTCTCCGCCGTATGGATAACTTTCTGATGGACCTCTATGTGGAACAGGATAAAGTAGCCATGCTGATGGAGCTGCTCATGGAACGGCATATGAAGGGCCTTGCCAAAACCTGCGAAGCCGTGGGGGATACGGTTGATATTTTGCGTTTCGGTGATGATCTGGGTATGGATTCGGGGCCTTTTATGGGACTGGAAGTGTACCGGGACCTTTTTCATGAACACCGTAAGACTCTCTGTTCCCATGTGCATCAGAACAGCAGCATGAAAACCTTTCTCCATACCTGCGGGTCCATGCATCAGTATATACCCAGCCTGATAGAGGAGGGAATGGATATTATCAATCCCGTTCAGACCAACTGCCGGGATATGGAGGCGGATAAACTGAAAGAGGAATTCGGGAAGGATATCGTTTTCTGGGGCGGCGGAATGGATCCCCGGGTAATTCTGAATACGGGAACCCCGGAACAGGTCCGGGAAGAGGTCCGGAAGCGTCTGGACGTATTTACTCCCGGGGGCGGATATGTTTTCAACAATATTCATAATATTATGCCCGATGTGCCGCCGGAAAATATCCTGGCCATGTTTGAGGAAGTTCAGAAATATCAGCTGTAGCAGGTATCTGGCAATCCAGGGCGTAGAGACAGGTTTTAAACCTGTCTCTACTGTCCTCTGATTGCCATGGTTATTATTCCGGATGCATTTTCTCTATGCGTATAATCCCCGAATTGCGGTAATTTACCGGCTGGCCGCTCTTTCTGCTTCTTCCATGGCTATTTTCTCCCAGTCCCACAGCCTTTCGGGTTTGTAGCTGACCGTGGAAATATCCTTCATGATCAATTCCACATGACACTGGCCTTCGGTTTCATCCAGAAACTCCCGGATCTGCCGCCTGGCTTCGTCCCTGTCCCAATCACTGGTGGCAAATACGGCCGGGTTGGGTTTTCGGCTGATCACATACTCATCCCGGATTTCAGCAATGGCTTTTTTCGTATTGTTCCAGGGGCTGCAGGAAATCTTCCGCAGGTTGGGGATCTTCCGCAGCTGTTCCATTTTACCGGCCAGGGGTTCACAGCAGCCGTAATAGGTCATACCCCAGCGCTCAAGCCACCTTAAATCGTGTTCGATAGCAAAATCCCAGTGCATCTCAGGGGAAACATCCGAGAAAATCTGGGCATTGGAACAGCCCCACATATTGATTGGTTTTACATAATCCGGATCCGGATTCTCACCGGGCAGCTGTGATGTGTATCCGTAACCGCCGGATCCGATCCTTGTATTGTTGCAGTCCAGTGAGAGCAGGTTCTGTTCCACAAACTGATCCAGCTCCACCATCCAGGCATCAACCATGCGGTCTACCGCATCATGAACCATCCGGGGACGGAGGACCAGATCCATCATGGCCTCCTGAACACCCCACCAGCGGATCAGGTAGTCCCAGGGGGTAAACCAGATATGGGTCTGTCCCACCTCTTTTACAGGCATCAGGTCGCCAAAGAGGCTTTCCATGGCATCCCTGCCGTAAGCGGTAGCCTCCCTGTTATGGGTTACGATGGGCATTTTGATTTTTTCTATATCCTCGGGATTGGATATCTGAATTTTGAAGTGACGGGAGACAATATCATTGGCATCATCCGTTCTGGCAATATCTGTCTCTTCCAGAATACCGAAATCGGTGCTGTGAATAACCTTGGGACATTCAAACCAGGGGTTTACAACCATATCTCCCCGCATATGCTCCCACTGGTAGATGGTCTTTCTCATCTGATCTTCCATATTCCGGGCCCATGTTCCCTTGCAGCGAAGGGTCAGCTCATCATTCACATTCATCTCGTGCCAGGGAATCTCATTGATCCAGACCATGGGTCTCCGGGATTTCAGGTCATTCAGATCTGTCCAGAGAGCGGCTTTCTCTTTATGAACAGGATCCGAGGCAATTGCCGTGATTTTCTCACCAAGTTCCCTGAGTATGCATTTTTCTGTGTTGTCCAAAACTATCGGTTCAGCCACCGGGGCGGCTTCTCTATGGCTGGGGTCATGCAGCATATTCTGCTCCTTTTCTGATTACAGGATATTCTATAATTCATTCCTGAACCGGCAGGGAGCAAGAGGCTGTCGAAATAGTTATAGGGAATTTATTACTTTTTATAGATAAATGTAATTATCTTATGATTTTTTTAGACTCTCCATAAAATCCCCGGGATTTATCCCCTTATATTTTTTAAACAGGCTGAAAAAATAGTTGGGGTTGGAATAGCCCACCTTGACGGCAATCTGTGACGCCGTCAAGCCCCCCGCATACATCAGTTTTTCAGCCTCCTCCATTCGCTGCCGGTTCAGCCAGGAGGCAAAAGAGAAGCCTGTTTCCTCTCTGAACAGTTTTCCCAGGTAGGGGGAGGATATATTAAAGCGAAAAGCCAGGGTTTTGAGAGAAAGGGGTTCCGCATAGTGGGTTTCCGCATAGTTTACAATCTGCTGAATCAGGCTGGTATGCCGGTTCCGCTTCCGTGAGAGATAGTGAATAATCTGCAGGGCTACTTCCTGAAGCCATCCGAGTGTCTTTTCCATACTTGGCTGCTGAAAAAGTTTTTTAAATAGGGTCTCATAGCTGCCGATTATCTCCTCAGCGGGAAGATCGAGTGTTTTTACAATATTCAGAAGACTGGATAGAACCTGAATGGAGTAACCCCTGAAATAATCCATTGTCATACTGCTGTCCCGGGAAAAATCCTGTTCCACTTTCCTGAAATAGTCAAAGACATCACTGCTGCGGCATTCCATAACAGTCTGGAACAGGATATCCGGAGATGTATCTGATGTATCAACCGGTTCGCTGAATAGCTGGCTTATATTGGATCTGTCCAGCAGACGTTTGGGAAGCGTGTTCATAAGAGGGGTTTCCAACCCGTTGAACCAGTCCACGGCAACCCGGATCGGCAGGGCCCCGTCCTGTTCCGGCAGCTGGAAGGTTATGGCTTTCAGGGAGCCCTCCTGAATCAGCCGTATTCCCGTAGGGGTGCTGCCGTTGGCAACCCGGATAATATCCTCTCTCTTCTCTTCCCTCAGGGCTTCATTGATCCCCAGTTGGGTGACATTATCATCAGCGCTGATAATGCCTTTAAGCTCGGTCCCGTAACGGTTCAGCCATTCCTTTACCAGCTGGCAGGTTTTTTCCCTGTTGAGATCTGTTGAGGCCATCTCCAGAAGCTTCATTTCCGGAGCATATTTTTTTAATTCCGTAATGGCGGACCAGCTCCGGGCATAATAGGCGGAGGTCTCTTCCCGATGGCAGACTATGGCGTAACTCCCTTCATGGTTCATCTCTTCGGCAAATCGGCGGGAGAGCAGACGGAACTGTCCCCAGTCGTCGGGACCGGTCCACCCGAGAATATAGGGGAAGCTTTTATCAAGGGGCAAGAAATTTGAAGCAATCAGAGGGATGCCCGCCTTATAGATCTTCCGGATCATCTCATCGCTTGCCTCTCTGTTTTCGGCGCAGAGGATAATCATATCCGGTTTCAGCTGAATGGCCCGTTCGACCTGTATCATCTGCAGATCCGTATCCCACTGGCTGTCATAGTAACTCAGATTAATGGAGTACTGTTCGGCAGCTTCAAACATCCCCCTCTGATATTCCCTGCTGTAGGGGTGGGATCCTGAACCGAGAGTAATTATACTTTTCCCTTTGGCCCCGTCAGCCGGGGAAAGGGGCTGTTTTTCCCTTTTTACATGACGTCCGGCATATTCCATATCAAACCAGTGCCTCTCATCATCCAGAGGGTAATCCTCCGGATGATCCGGGCGGGGAGGTATTTCCCGGGAATCGGTCTGCCAGAAAAGGGGTGATTCCGTGCTATAATGCATCTTCTTAAGCATAACTGTGATTTTCGGATAATGTAAAGGATATCAGTGATGAGTAAAATTCAGAGGTCTACCATGAAAAGGAGTTCCGGCCGTGTTCTGGTTCTCTGGGGACGTTCCGAAAAGGAACTGCCTCCAAAGCCCGGGAACCCCGAGTCTCTGAATAAGGAAGACAGGGATTACTGGTATGATAAGGAGTATGCCGGGTGGGATGCCGCTAAAATCAATATACCTGTTTCTCCTTCCGATGGCGCCGCGGGGAAATATGTTATTTATATACAGCCCGGCCCTCACCATTATATGGATGAATATGCCGGGAATCTGAAAAAAAAAGCGGCTGCGGCCGGGATCCGTCTGGATATTCTGGAATCCTACTGGGATGATAACCAGTTTGACAGGAATGTCAGCCGTGCCATTGCGGAGAAGCCGGATCTGATTCTGCTTAATCCGGAAAACCAGGGGAAGAGCAATTTCTGGTACCGGAAAATCAATGAAGCGGGGATTCCTGTTATCGGAGGCAATTTCCTTCCCGATAACGAGGGGTTTTCCTACCTGCTGGCCTGGACCGGTCCCGACGACTGGGGGCAGATACGGCTTCTGGCCAGAGACCTGGCAGAAAGAATGAACTGCCGGGGGAATTACGCCATTCTTCAGCACCGGGAAGGCACTTCCAGCTATTTTGCCCGAACCTGGGGGTTCATAAGCGAAATGAAAAGCCGGGCCCCCGGGATGAACTGCCTCGACTGCCGTTCTCCCGGGATGGATCGGAAAAAAGCCTGTTCTACTGTTATGGATTGGATCGCCCGTTACGGAAGGGATCTCCAGGCTATTCTCAGCTCTGATGATGAACAGGTCCTTCTGGGGGTGGTGGATGCCCTGAAAGAAACAGGACGGGAGGATATCCTTACTGTGGCTCCCGGCAGCAGCCGAACAGGATTGGAGCTGCTGAAACAGGGAAAGGTGGAGGCCCTTACCTATCAGAGCGCTGCAGTGGACGGCAGTATCGCCATGGAGACCATTATTGACTGGTTCGAAGGGGTGCCGGTGGAGCCGATTCGTTATCTGCCCCAGTACATCATCCACCGGGAGGAAGCTTCTGATTTTCTGAATGCCATCGAGTCTGTGGAAGCCGTGAATCTTGAAACTCTCTACCGGGGAATTGAAAGCTGCGACTGGGAAGGTGTCTATGGCTTTTTCGGAGATGCCTACCAGATTTTTCTGAAAAAAATGATAATCCCTACAGAAATGTTTCAGGCCTTCTGCCTGGAGATCCTGACAAACCTGATTCTGATCCTGAACGGCAAAGGTCTTGAAGTTGAGGAAACTATCGGTTCCTATGAGCGCATGATAAAGCATCTGCTGCTGGATGAGGATATCGGGAGTGTTCTGGAATGGCTTAACGGTCTGTCTCAAAGTGTTATTCGTCAGATTATGATCAGCCGTAATCAGAAAACCCCCATCCAGCAGATCATTGATTATGTGGAGGAACACTACTGTGAACCCCTCTCGCTTAAAACACTGGCCCGGGATTTCATGGTTTCTCCCGTTTATCTGGGACAGCTGTTTCGCAAAGAAACAGGAGAGAAGTTCAATGATTATCTTAACAGGAAAAGGGTGGAAGAAGCCTGTTTCAGGTTGGGCGGGGATAATGCCAGGGCCAGTTCCATCGCTCTTGATCTGGGTTTTTCCGATCCGGCCTACTTCTATAAAATCTTCAAAAAATATACGGGAAAATCCGTCTCGGAATTTGTTAGGGAACAGCTCTGAATGATCTGTTCCCCCGGCCGTCCGGAGTTCCGGGAAACTGCTGTACCCTGACCGAACAGACCGAAACAGGCAATATGGGATTAATAAATAAGGGTAAATTGTGAAAAATCCTTATTTTTTGCAGTTTTTTATATAATTTTTCCGGTAGCGGAGAAAAAAAAACGGCTCCTACAATGATATATACCCGCCTGAAACGGAACGGGACTTATCTATTCAAAGGAGTTTTTAAGTGAAAAAATTACTAACTGTTTTATTGACAATCACACTGAGTTTTGCCTTGTTTGCAAATGGACAGCAGGAAGCCGGATCCGGTATGAGTGATGATCAAAAGCAGGCAAACCTTGCAGCGTCCAAAGCCATTGATATTTCCAATGTGCGCGGAAGTGACGGTCAGCTTCTGCTGATGTACGGTGAAACAAGACCTGTGCCTCCCAAACCCGCCGATAAAGCGCTGGCCGATATGTGGAGCCTGGAATATGCCGGTCGTCAGACCAAGAAACTTCCTATGATCGAATCCCCCAGGGATGGTATTATCGGAAAGAAAATTGTCATGATCCAGCAGTCGGAACATCCCTACTGGACCGCCGTAAGTAACGGATCCAAACTGGCTTGTGAAGCCTATATGGCTGAATTCGAGCTGTGGAACCCCAATGGTGACCTGAACCAGCAGAACCAGTATGTAGACAGAGCCATTGCCGAAAAAGCCGATATGGTTCTTCTGGCAACTCTCGATGCCAAAGCCGGTGTACAGCAGTTCAAAAAACTCTACGAAGCCGGAATCCCCGCTATCGCCTATAACATGATCCCAACCGATGAAGCCATGAGATACGTTCTGGCTATTACCGCTCCCGATGACTTCGGCCAGTTCAAAATGCTTGCTGAGCATATGGCTCAGCAGGTTGGTGGAAAAGGCGGCGTTGGTTACATTACCCATATCCCCGGCGGTTCCCCCTATTTTGCCAGAACAACCAATGTTGTTGAATATTTCAAGGAAAACTACCCCGGTATGAAAACCCTGGATATCCAGTCTCCCGGATTTGATGCCCCCAAAACAAAACAGGTTGTAGCCGACTGGATCACCCGTTTCGGTGATGATCTGACCTGTATCGTAGTTTCCGATGACTCCGCACAGGGGCTTGGTGTAACACAGGCTCTGGAAGAAGCCGGAAGAGATGACGTATACGTTATTGCCGCAGGGAACTCCAAAGTAGGAATGGACCTGGTAAAAGCCGGTAAAATTGACGCCATTACCTTCCAGTCTGCCGAAGCAGACGGCGCTGTTCCTGTCAAGGTTGCCGCCGACTGGTTCAACGGTGTGGATATTGGAGCAAATGCAGCGTTTTACCTGCCCCAGGCAGTTATTACCCCTGAAAACGTAGACAGCTATATGCCTGCACAGTGGTGATCCATTACATTTTCTCATATTGAATGATAGAGGGAGGCGGTAACGCCTCCCCTAATTGCAGAACAAAACACAAGAACAAAACTGTGGAACAAATGAAAAAAACATTTGGGAGATTTTAAGTGGAAGACTTTACCATTGCATTACAGATGCAGAAAGTAAGAAAACAATTTCCCGGTACATTGGCAATTAACAATGTGGATTTTGAAGTCAGAGCTGGTGAAGTCCATGCCCTGATGGGAGAGAACGGAGCCGGAAAATCAACGCTCATGAAAATCCTGGCCGGATCCTACGCGGACTATTCCGGTGAGATAAAAATCGGAGGAAAGAGCGTTAACCTCCATACCCCTATGCAGGCTAAGGAAGTCGGTGTGGGAATGGTTTATCAGGAACTGAGTATTGCCTATAACAGAAGCGTTATGGAAAACATGTTTGCCGGCAATATTCCAAAGAAAGGACTCTTCGTTGATGAAGCAGCCCTTAGAAAGCAGACAACCGAGTCTCTGAAAAGAGTCGGACTGGATAAGAAAATCGATCCTTGTGTCATGATGAAAAATATCAGTCAGCATGAATCCCAGTTGATTGAGATGGCCAAGGTTTTAAATAATAATCCCTATATTATGGTTATGGACGAGCCCACATCAGCTCTCTCAAATGAAGAAGTGAAGATGCTTTTCGAGATTATAAGGGATATTAAAAAACAGGGTGTTTCCGTTGTCTATATTTCCCACCACCTGCCGGAAGTTTTCGAAGTGGCCGATAGAGTTACTGTTCTGCGGGATGGAAAGAAGATCGCCACAAAAGATATCAGGGATGTAACCAGGGAAGAACTTGTTGAGATGATGGTCGGAGAGAAGGTCGAGGATTATTACAAACAGGAATCCCACTGCTGTCAGGATAAGGCCCTTGAAGTAAGGAATCTGACCCACTACGGATTTGTTCACGATATCTCTTTTGATCTCTACGAAGGGGAAATCCTTGGTGTTATGGGACTGGCCGGCTCGGGACGTACAGAGCTGGGCCGCTGTCTGGCCGGAGCAGACAGGGTAGATTACGGTGAAGTGATCCTTGATGGCGAAAAGGTTGAGATCAGGACCATGAGTCAGATGTTGAATAAGGGACTTGCCTATCTGAGTGAAAACAGGAAAACAGAAGGCCTCGCCCTGCGTCTTTCCAACAGGGATAATATCCTTTCTTCCATAATAGGCCGTCTTTCCAGCAAGGGATTTTTTATCCCCCGCAAGGGAGATCCTATTGTGGAAGACCTTTATAGAAAACTGTCCATCTATCCCCCGGATCCCTCTATCGGAACATCCAATCTGTCCGGTGGTAATCAGCAGAAGATTCTGCTGGCCAAATGGCTCTCCACCAAGCCCAAGGTCCTGATCCTGGATGAACCGACCCGCGGTGTGGATGTGGGAGCCAAAAAACTGATTCATGAAACAATTGTCAGCCTGGCTAAAGAGGGGATGGCGGTTCTTCTGCTTTCCTCGGATCTGCCGGAACTGGTTTCCCTTTCGGACCGGATATGTGTGTTGAAACAGGGGCATATGATAGGCGATCTTACCAAAGAAGACGGTTTTGATGAAACAAAAATTCTATTGGCCGCCAATGGTGACAGGAGTGTGTTCAGTGTTGAGTACTAATGTAATTAAAAAAGGGGATGTCAGAAAAACCAAACAGAATTCCTTTACTGTAATTGTAAACCGTTTCGGCGTCTTCTTTATGATCCTTGTACTGGCTCTGATCGGGATGATAGTCTCTCCCAATTTTCTGAGCAGTACGAACTTGTTGAATATTTTAAATGCTGTTTCCTATCTGGGGATTGTTGCGGCAGGTATTGCCTTTGTCATCTACTGCGGTCAGTACGGTGATCTGTCGGCTCCGATGACTATGGCTATTTCCGGTGTTATCAGTGTTGAGTTTATGCGATACGGACTTGTCCCCGGTTTTATAGCCGCCATGTGCACCGGTCTGGTGATCGGTCTGATAAACGGCTACATTATCGGAAAACTCCGGGCCAATGCCATTATCTGGACGCTGGCAATGAACTTCATCCTGGAGGGACTGGTAAGATGGTCGTATAAGGGAACCCAGATCTATCCGGATATGGCAACCGAGAAGACCTATCAGACCGGGTTCTTTCTGCCCCTGCTGCACAAGCTGGACAGGAATATCATGGATATTGATCTTGCTTCCCGGGCTGAGGCGTTTAACGGGCTGGCGACAACCTACCCGCTGGGAGTTCCCCTTGTTCTGTATGTCATGTTTTTTGTCATGATTATCGGTTATATCATCATGTCAAAATCCACCTTCGGTAATCAGCTGACCGTAGTCGGTTCCAGTTATGAAGTTGGAAAAATGTCCGGAATCAATGCGACCAGAACGGTTATGTTCGCTTTTATGATGTCTTCCATGTTTGCCGCTGTAGCGGGCGTCTTTATGACCTCCCTTAACCAGGTAGGGGCCTTCTACATAGGTCAGGGCTATGACTTCAAGGCTGTAACGGCCATTATCCTGGGCGGTATGAGCCTGGCCGGCGGCCGGGGGAGTATGATCGGTGTATTCGGAGGTGTTTTTACTCTGGGACTGATCAGCAATATACTGACTCTGATTGGAATCGGTACGTTCACCCAGAATATGATAACCGGAATCATTTTTGTAATCGTGGTAGCGGTTAATGCCAGATCACTGAGAAAATTAGGACGGGATTATGCTTGATTTGAAAAATAGGAATAAAGATGAATTAGTTGACAGGATGAACCATAACAGAATCTATATATTTATGGTTCTGGTGTTCATACTGATGTCGATCGGCGCTCCGGGGTTTATGAGATCCAGTAATTTTGCTCCCATGATGAAAACCGGTCTGCTCCCCATGATGGTGGGAATCGGATTTACCTTTGTTATGATCGGAGGGAACTTCGATCTCTCTATCGGTTCGGTCATAAATGTGGGCGCCGTAATGGTTATGGGAGAATTTAACCGTTTCTACTATTTATTCGGCGGAGAGGCAGGCGGATCAGCCGCTGTTTTCTGGGCCTGGGCTATAGCTATTGTCATTGCTCTGGCTGCGGGATCCCTTGTCGGACTGATCAATGGTCTGGTAGTCGCCCGGGGAAAAGTACACTCTTTTATTGTAACAATCGGTACTCTTACAGCCATGCAGGGATTTGTGTATACCTATTCCAAGGGGAATACCATCAGCGCCGACAGTTATGCTCTGGTGGATGTAATTGAAAAGCCCTTCTTACGGGTTCCGTACCTTGAGATGTTTACCTGGCGCTTTGTGATCACTGTTCTGGTGCTGGTCTTCTTTGAGATTCTTCTGATAAAAACCCGATGGGGCAAGGATCTTTTTATGGTAGGCAGTAATGCAGAGGCAGCCTGGCAGGCCGGTATCAATACCGAAAAAAAGATTACCTGGACTTTTGTCATATCCGGTTTCTGTGCGGCTTTCGGAGGCATCCTTTTCGCTGCTTCCATGAATGCGGCGGTACCAAACTACGGGGAGCGGGGAATCAGTCCTCTTATGCTTGTTCTGGCTTCCACCATTATCGGCGGTACGGTTATGACCGGCGGATACGGCTCTGTTGTTAAAACCGCAGTGGCTGTTATTACGATCGAATCAATTTTTAACGGTCTGATCGGTATGGGACTGGGATTTGACTCCCAGGTACTTGCGGCGGGAATCCTTCTGGGCGCTGTTGTACTGGGTGAAGCCTATGCCCTCTACAAACAGGCTCTCAAGAGAGGAGAACGGCCGGCCATGCTGAACGAAGCTGAAAAGCTGAAGCATATGCATACTCAGAAAGGCTGACCCCCTCGGCTTCGCTAGGGTGTCCCTGATAATTCCCCTCCTTCGGAGAGGGGTTCTATATTTAAAGGAGCAAAAGTAATGAAGCGATTTGGACAGGTTATTAAAGTGGATCCCGCCGGGATTGAGAAATATAAATATCATCACGCCAATCCCTGGCCTGAAATCAATGATATGATAAAGCAGTGCAACATCAGCAACTACTCCATCTATCTGAAGGACGATTACCTTTTTGCCTATATGGAGTATACGGGCTGTGATTTTGAAGCGGATATGGCCAAAATGGCGGCAGATCCCAAAACACAGGAGTGGTGGGATCTGATGAAGCCCCTGCAGCGGCCTATTGATACCCGGAAGGAAGGCGAGTGGTGGGCCGATATGGAAGAGGTATACCACCTGGACTGATTTAAAAAATCCCTCATTCTCCCCGCAGTA
Organism: Oceanispirochaeta sp.; assembly: GCA_963663385.2. Lineage (GTDB taxonomy): Bacteria > Spirochaetota > Spirochaetia > DSM-2461 > DSM-2461 > Oceanispirochaeta. The sequence continues at coordinate 1,028,974 of CAXXXD010000002.1, forward strand.
GAGTGACTGCTGTAGGATGACTCCCCTCCCTGTGAAGGGGTCGGGGGAGGTCCGATAGTTCGAGGGGGGGCTATATGCTGCTTCTATTATAGGTTCTGTACTGACTGGGCGACAGCCCGGTCTTTTTTTTGAAAAAGCGGGAAAAGTAGTACTGGTCCTTAAACTGCAGCAGAAAGGCTATTTTTTTTACGGTATAATCCGTTAGAAGCAGGTACTCCTGGGCAGAGGATACCAGGCTCTTATCCATATAGCTTTTAATGGAGTATCCCGTATCCTCTTTAAGGCTTTTATACAGAGTGGACTGGGAGGAGTTCATAAAATCCACCACATCCGAAACCAGAAGCCTGGCTGAGCTGTTCTCATTGATAAAGCGGAAAAGAGTTTCGTATTTAACAACCCTCTCTATATGAGATTTGAGGTCTACCTCGTACTTTTCGATAAATCGTCCCATTATCTGAAACAGTATACTCTTGAATGTTACTATACTTTCCAGAGATCCCGATTCGGCGCTGCGGATTATGCGTCTGATATGCTCCACCTGTTCCTCCAGGACCAGACAGTCCCGGCACTGGTCAAAAACATCAACACCTTTCATTAAAGAGACATTCAAATGAATAAAAAACTGATCCATATGGCGGTCACAGTAGTAGGACCAGGTGGAGTGGGCCGGAATAAGGTAGATATTTCCGGGTACCAGGTCTACCGTTATTTCTTCAGCGGTTCCTGACCGGACGATTTTTCCCGCTCCGTCAAGTATAAAATAGAGGCGGTGGAAGGGGGATGTAATTTTCTCATGTATCCAGTCATCCGCCAGGGCAACATGACCGTGAATATAATTTTCTACGGCCATGTTATTAATCAGAAAATCAAAGTATTCAATCTGGGAGATAATCTGATTATCAAAACGGGTAACCTTCATACCTCCCATGGTAATACTACTGAATGCTTTTGAACAGAGCTTCTACATTCTCGGGGGGAATATCGGGAAGGATGGCTTCATGGCTGGGTGAGAGAACCAGGCCTGTAGGAAATATGCTTTTCAGTTCTGCAACCTTTTCCTCTATCTCTTTTTTTGTGCCCTTAACCAGAAGGTACTGGGCATCCACACCGCCGCAGAACGCAACCCTGTCGCCGAAGTCATCCTTAAGCCCCTGAGGTTCCATCCCCGCTGCCAGGGCCTGTATGGGATGAATCACATCCACTCCCGTATCAATCAGATCGCTGATTATCGGCCGGATGGCACCGCAGGAGTGGTGGATCACTTTCAACCCGTAGCTGTGAGCCTGCTCCACAAACCGTTTTGTCCCCGGCAGTACCAGGTCCCGGATCAGATCGGGAGAGAGAAGCAGGCTGTCCTGGCTACCCAGATCATTACCGATCAGTACGGCGTGAACCCTTCCTCTGGCAGCCTTGTAGAAGATCTCATTGGCTTCCAGATAGAACTGAATGATCCGTTCATTAACCGCTTTATACATTTCCGGTTCCAGCATCATTTTAATCATGGCTGTTTCCATACCGAAGGCGGCGCTGGCATCCTGAAAATGGGCTGACCACAGTACTCCCATAATAACCTTGTCTTTGGGGGCTGCTTCAATCTCTCTTTCCAGTTCATCAAGATCTATGTACTTTTTGGGATCGGGCCAGTCAAAATCTTCAACCTTCGCCGGATCGGAATAATCCTGGAAAAAGCCGGGTGCCGTCAGGGTTCTCTCAAAATCATCATGTTCTTCGCCCGTATTTCTGGCAAAACTGAGAGCCGTATAGATGGCATCCGATACGGGGGAGTGGTAGGGGAGTTCAATAGGATAGATATCATCGTTGATGGCAGTGGTCATCTCTTTGATATCATTTATTTTAAAATACTCTTTCAGGGGCTGCTGAGCTTCCGGAACAGGAAGACCCAGCCAGCTGGCAGGGTAATCTACAGGTTTTTTATCTATCGTGGCAAAAAAACGTTCAATATGTGTCATCTGTCCATCTCCTTTTCTTGTCTGGTATTATTCTAGCAGACATCTGGGATATTCAAATGGACAGATATTTCTAAATGATGGACATTTTCGTATTTGAAATGTGCAGGGCCTCATACTGTCACATACAGCTATTCAATTATCATATCCTTTCTCCGACCCTCACCTCCCGGTCCCCTCTCCTCATGGGAGAGGGGATTAAGGGGTGAGGGTCGGTTAAATAATCAGCTGATATCCCACTCCCCCAGATCCAGGGGATAGACACCGTGCTTTTTAACAAGATTATAGACAAACTCATAGCGTTCGGCGCTTACATTGCTGGGGACAGAGTGGTCCGACTGTACGATGTATCCTCCGCCCCTGGCGGCATTCAGTTTGGTCATCACCTCTGCTTTCAGTTCATCCAGGGGGGCATCAGCCCATTTCATAACATTTATATTTCCGCAGAAACCCATATCATGCCCGAAGATTTTCCTTTTATCGTTCACATCCATACCGGATTTGGCCTCCAGCGGGTTGTAGCAGTCCAGACCGATTTCTATCAGATCAGGCCAGATGGCTGTGGAGTTCCCGCAGCCGTGGTAGATAACCGGAAGATTTTTACTGTGGGCAAAGTCTATCATGTTTTTTACCGCCGGTTTGAAATACCGGCGCCAGTAATCCGGTGAAAAGAGCATCCCGTTAACATAGGCCACATCGCCCCAGATAACAAAACCGTCCAGATTGCCATCAGCCGCTTCGTACTGAGCTTTCATTATTTCGAGGTTAAAAGCGGAAACACGGTTCAGGAAGGTTCCCAGTTCGTCAGGGTAGAGGGCTGACCAGAGCAGAAGGTTTTCAGTCCCGATTATCCGCCATCCCTCTTCCATTGTTTCGCAGACTCCTCCGTAAACGGGAAAATCGGGGTACAGGGATTTAACCCTTTCGGAAAAGGCCGGGATATTCCTGGAGATAACTTCCGAAACACCGTTTATCTGGTCGTCGCCGCTTTTGAAATACCGTCTTTCATCCCAGGGATCATCAAATTCAAAAGCCAGCATTTTCTCTACCGTGTCAGTTTCGAATTTTTCAAAATAGGGCATCTGGGCTCCCTTTTTATGGCGGACCACCGCTTCAAATCCCGTCCGGACAATCTGTTCGTCATCCGTATCCTTTACCATTTCAAAGGGTTTGATATGAGGATCCATATTGGGATTGGTACAGATCCAGTCCAGGTTATAGTAATAGTACGGATCCGCATCTGAGGCCAGTCCAAGCTCTTCCCTCCAGCGTTCAATAAAGGTCAGCCAGAAAAAATCGCTGATCGGGACCCTGTCCGCTTCTTCATGGCGCAGGGTTTTATTCATTCTGTCCAGTTTTAAAAGGCAATTGTCTGTTCTATTCATAATAACTCCCCGGTTCAGATATACGCAGGATCTGCATACATACAGACCCCGCTTTCAGGTGATACCCTTCTAATTTGTTTTCGGGTAAAGGAATATTGAACCATAAAGGAATTATAACACCCCGGATCTCCAATCGCCACGGGAAAAACTTTAGATAGGGAGGCAAAAATTAAAGGACCGGATTCCTTTATGGGTTACCATTGGGCGGGGTAGAACTCATTAACATCGGCAGAGGTAATAATATGCCTGGGCAGATAGGATACAGGCTCCAGGCTGACTCCGTTCAGGAACTGGGCCGCCGAATAGGCTGCCAGGGCCCCATCTCCCTCGGCAGACTGATAGGTAAGGGCTGTTACTTCACCGGCTTTTACGGCGTCCATTCCGATTTTTGAATTCCCTGCGGCCACAATGGCAATATCGTGTCGTCCGGCGGCATTTACCGCTTCCAGGGCGCCGGTCATGGAAAATCCGTCTCCCGCCAGGATCAAACCCTGCAGTTCATTGCCGTATTTTGTTATCCATGAGGCCACCAGCTGCATGGTCCCTTCCGCCTCGAGGTTAGCCGTATCCATATCCAGCAGCTGCATTTCAGGCGCGTATTCCGCCAGTTCCGTAATAGGGGCGTAGGTCCGGGCAAAGAAGGGAGAGGAACCCGGCATATGCCTGATAATGGCATACCCCCCGGTCTTATGCATTGTATCAGCCAGTGTACGGGCCAATAGACGGAACTGTCCCCAGTCATCCGGTCCGGTCCAGGCAAGACAGTATCGCATGGCGTCATCCGTCGGAATGGTATTGGAAGCAATCAGGGGAATCCCCGCTTTGGTTATTTTCCGCATTAAAGGGGTGCATGCTGTTGCATCAACGGGGGCCATGACAATGATATCCGGTCGGTCATTAATGGCCTGGTCTGTCTGCTGAGCCTGAAGGTCTATATTCCAGTTGGAGTTGAATACTTTTACATTCATCTCATAAGCGGCTGCCACTTTCTCAAATCCTCTCAGATACGCTGTCCAGTAGGGATGATCTCCAGCTTTGAGTAGTACCAGGCTTTTCCCTATGGCACCTGTGCCGGGGGAGGCCGGCATGGGGATCTTCGGGGCTGTCCATCCGGCGTATTCAATGTCCCACCAGTGTCCCGAATCGGTCAGGGGCAGGGACTTCGGATCTGCCGGCCGGGCAGGGATAACCTTATTGACTCCGGGGAGGATCAGGGGATGACCATCGGTTCCTTTCAGGTCCAGAACATTTACCGAGCGGGACCGGTTCAGATTCTCCAGATTATCAGACAGGGAATTTTCTGTTCTGCCGGTGCAGCTGAAGAAAAGAAGCAGGGACAGGATAACAGGGACAGTTGATAAAATCTGCCGGATCTGGGTTGAGAACTTATTCATAGGAGCCTCCTTTGTCGATTTCTTTCATAAGAGAGGCCCTCCGCCCCTTCAGCCTGTTGTAGTGGAAGTTGGATACCGATTCATAAAGGACAACCACTGCCAGAATAAGCCCGTTGATAAATATCTGGACTTCAAATCCCCAGCCGAAGCAGCCTATCCCGTTATTAATGATAACCAGAAGCAGAACCCCCAGGTAACTTTTAAAAATACTGCCCCGGCCTCCGCTCATAAGGCTGCCGCCGATTATTACCGCAGAAATTACCTGCATAAGGGTTTTACTCCCGAGAATGGCATAGGATGTCATAGAGGAGATACTCATGGCAAAAACGGCTCCGCCCATGGCAGCCAGTCCGTCACAGATCATAAAACCTGCAATGATGAACCGGTCTTTGGGGAGACCGGCCAGCCAGGCTGTTTCAGGACTTCCTCCAATCATAAAAAAGGATCGGCCTGTTCTTGTCTGGGTCAGAAAAAACGAAAATATCAGTACCAGCAGCATTGTGATGACTGTCATTGGTGTAAGGATGAAGAGGAAGGAACGGTCCAGCCAGTCGGCCAGGGTGAAGTCATCCACATAAAGGGAACCTCCCCGGCTGTAGAGATGCATTATCCCAAAGGTAATAATCTGTGTTCCCAGGGTTACAATAAAGGAACTCAATTCCGCCTTTACAACCAGAATACCGTTGATAAAACCAATAACTATTCCCGACAGGACGGCTATGGCAAAACTGGCTGTCCAGCCCAGCTGGGGTTGGAAGCCTATACAGAGCATACCCGAAAGCATGAGAACAGCACCGATGGAGAGGTCCAGCTGTCCCAGTATGATTATGATCGTGAATCCGATCGCGGCTATCCCCGACAGACTGGAACCTTTGAGAATAGACCGGATGTTATAGACAGAAAAGAAATTCGGGGCAAACAGAGAGAACAGCACAAAGAGGAGGAGGAGAAGAATTGCTACCTTATGTTTGCGTATTGTGCTATGCATCCAGTTCTTCCTTCAGTTTGTTCCGTCTCTGATGCATGGCAATAACAGAGATAAAGATAATCCCGGTAATGATATTCTGCTGAAAATAGTTAATGCCCATAAGGGTCAGAATATTGCTTAAAAGCCCTATCACCAGAACGCCGCCCATAACGCCCCGGATTGTTCCAATACCCCCTGACTGCATCATCCCTCCCAGGACGACCGCAGTGACTGCTTTAAAATCATACCCCTGGCCCAGGTAGAAAACTCCCATTTTGTTCATACTGGTAATAAATATCCCGGCAATGGAACTGAAGAGCGAGGTAAGGAGGAAGGCATACAGAGTATATCTGGCTGTATTGATTCCGGTAAATTCCGATACATTATGGGATGAACCCAGCAGTCTGAATTTCTGTCCCAGTCCGGTTTTTGTCAAAATCAGATGGCTTGCCAGAAAAAGGAGCAGCATTATAATCACAGAGAGGGGAACACTGCCCAGGGAAAAACGGAATATACCGACAAACTGCTCGGCTGTTCCCGTATCCAGTCCCTTCTGCTGCAGGATCTGATCCGGATAGAGCTGTGAACTGCTCCATACAAAGCGCATAAATCCTTCCATAAAGTAGACAACAGCCAATGTCCAGAGGATAGGATTTGCTCTGAGACGACCGATTACGATCCCGTTCATGGCCCCTACAGCCATCCCGGCCATTATCCCCAGTACCATGGCTGGTATAAAACCCAGAGGAAGGGAGGCCACCGCAATAATACCGGAAAATGCCATATAGGTGGGAACGGACAGGTCGCACATATACCCTGTGTAAACAACAAAAGACATCCCTGCCGAAGCTATCCCCAGAAGAGAGACGGCCCGCAGGATGTTCATCAGGTTTCCCGTGGAGAGAAAGTGGGGGGAGACAGACATTCCCAGGAGAAAGAGCAGGGCCGCTGCCATATATATGCCGGATTTCCTTATCACGCCCCTATACTCCCTCGCCGTTAGCAGCCAGAAGGACTGCTTCTTCTGATAGATGGTCACCCTGTATCTCTTCTATAAAATAACCGCTCCGCATAACCAGCACCCTGTCGGAAAGGGAGACAAGTTCAGTCAGATCACTGCTTATAAGCAGTATTGTTTTTCCCTTGTCGGCCAGCTCCTGTATGGCCTTATGGATTCCCGTACGGGCTCCGATGTCCACTCCTTTTGTCGGTTCATCAAGAATAAAGATCTCCGGAGAGGCTGCCAGCCATTTTGCCAGAAATACTTTCTGCTGATTCCCTCCGGATAGGGTGGATATATCAGATTCCTCCCGGGGAGGAGAAATATTCAGTTTTTTCATCAGTTCCTTCAACTTTCCCTGATTGTGGTTTTTATTGTAAATCCCCCCGCGGCAGCTTTCATCGATTACGGCGGAAAGGATATTCTGTCCCACCTCAATCCCGGGAAAAAGACCATCGTTCTTCCTGTCCTCGGAGAGATAGATCATACCGTTTTTTATACATTTCCGGTAGGAGCCTCTTTTGATCTTTTTCTGATGAATAAGTATCCGCCCGCTGTCGGAAGGATCTATCCCGCTCAGGCTCCGGCCCAGTTCTGACCGTCCGGCCCCGGACAGGCCGGCTATCCCCAGGATTTCGCCCTTGTAGGCTCTGAAACTGATATCATGGAAAAAACCGTTGCGGCAGAGGTCGTTTACCCGGAGAGCTTCTTCCTCTTCTCCCCGAAAGGTATACTCTTTTTGAAACTCTTCAAGGTTCTTTCCAATCATCATATTGGCCAGGGTGGAAGATGTCACCTCATGAACGGCTGTTGTAATGACTTTTCTGCCGTCCCTCAGAATGGTGATCCTGTCGGCAATACGGAAGATTTCGGGAAGCCTGTGGGATATGTAGACTATGGCTAGACCTTTTTTCTTCAGGGCATCCACAGCGGTAAAAAGTGTTCGGATCTCTTCGCGTGAGAGAGAAGAGGTCGGTTCATCCATTACCAGTATGGAAGGATTTGTTCCCAGAACCTTGGCTATCTCTACCAGCTGGGCTTCATGCTGGGATAGCTCACTTACCGGCGTCATGGGATCCAGATCCAGTCCAACCTGTTCCAGTATCATTATGGATTCCTCCACCATGGCCTTCCGGTCGATTCTCAGGTTCCTCTTGCGCGGGAGCCGGCCGACAAGAATATTTTCGGCAATGCTGATAGGCTTGGCCAGGCTCAGTTCCTGATAGATCATTCCTATGCCGTGTTTAATGGCAACCCCTGGAGAGTTCAGACGGATCTTCTTTCCGTTGATCCGCACCTGTCCTGTATAGTCATTATAGGAGCCTGCCAGGATTTTCATCAGAGTGGATTTTCCCGCTCCGTTTTCTCCCAGAAGAGCATGAACCTCTCCCGCTTCAACCTCAAAATCCACCTTATCGACGGCGAGGGTTCCGGGGAAGGATTTACTGACTGACTGCATCTCCAGGGCTAACAAAAAGAGCTCCGTTTAATATAATCTGAATAATTCCTGTGCGAATTATCACTTATACTGATAATTCTAGCACTGCCTCTGTTTGAACTGCTATTGTATAAATTCCGGATTATTATGGAAATTTTGGGATTTTGAACCATCATTCTCCGCTTCCTCCTGTGTTTTCGATATTCTCCCTGTATTCGGAAGGGTTCATGCCGGTTTGTTTTTTAAATATTCTGTAAAAGTAGCTGGCATCGGTATATCCTGTTTCACGGGCTACTTCATACTCTTTCAAATGCCTGTTCTGCAACAGCTTTTTTGCCTGATCTATACGGATATCATTCAGATAGGCGGAAAAACTCTGACCAGTCTCTTTTTTAAATATCTGCCCCAGGTAGGCGGCGGATAGATCGTATTTATAGGAAAGGGTTTTCAGGGAGAGTGCTTCCTGTGAGTGGGTATTTATATATTCCACAATCCGCTTGATGGGGGTCCGCCCCGGCATTTCCGCCGAAAGATCCGTACAAAAGTCAATAGAGACTTTTTCCAGCCATTTCAGAGTTTTGCTGAAGGATTTCTGGTGAAAAAGGTAGTTCGCCAGCATGGAGGGATTTGTGCTGATGGAATCTATCCCCCGATTGATCCCTTTTTCGGCAGCCGAACTGATAAGCCTGGAAATAATCTCTACCGAAACGCCCCGGCAGTACTCTATGCTTACCAGACTGCATTCGGTAATCTGGTTATAGAGCTCCCTGAAATAGGCGGAAATCCCGTTCCTGTCTCCCAGCTTAAGGGCGTTTGTGTATCTGGTATAATCCAGAACGGGAACATCATTTTTTTTATTTAAAAAAACATCCACATCCTGCTTTGTTATAATATGGACGGGCATATATTTAACGGGAGGTATATCGAAACCGTTAAACCAGTCTACTGCGGTCTGCATGGCAAGTATCCCGTCAATGATTCCGGCCTGATAGGTCGTTGCCTGAAGGGTGCCTCTCCGGATATCTTCCAGAGCCTGGGGCGGGCTCCAGTGGGACACATTGATGATATTCTCTCTCTTCAACTCAATCAGGGCTTTCTTCACACCCTTCTGTACGGTGAGGCTGTCCGACGAAACAATCCCTTTTAACTTGTCTCCATATGTTTTAATCCACCTGCATACCTGGTCATAGCTTCCCTTTTCTCCTACACCTGTACTTTTATACTCCAGGCAGGTCATGGCGGGAGCGATTTTTTTCAATTCAGTAATGATTCCCCAGGTCCGGGCCAGGTCGCAGGAGGTGTCTTCATAGTGGCGAATCAGGGTATAGGAACCCTGATAATCCATCATCCGGGCAAATTCAGCCGCCAGCGCCCGGGACATCCTCCAGTCATCAGGACCTGTCCAGCTTAATATATAGGGGAGTTCTCCATAATCGGGCACCATATTGCTGGATAAAACGGGAATCCCCCTGTCATATATTTTTTTATAGATTCCTCTGGAACTGCTGATGCTTGTGGGCATATGAATGATCATGTCCGGATTCTTGGCCAGGGCCATTTCGGTAAAATGTATCTGGGCGTTACTGTCCCAATCCGTATCATAAACTTCCAGCTGAATGTCATGATGATCGGCAATCCTCTGCAGCCCTTTCCGGAAGGCCAGCTGATAGGGGTGGGAAACCGGCATGTTGCAGATGACTTTCTTACCCTCCGGTCCGTCTGCCGGACTTTCCGGCATGGGCGCTTTCGGAATGCGCCAGGGGGCATATTCAGAATCGTACCAGTGCCGGCTGTCCTCTTTGGGATAGATGGAAGGATCATCCGGCCGGGGAGGAATCGAGTAGGATTCATAATCATGTATCAGTATAAGCGGCCTCTGGTTTTCCAGTTGATCCTCTCCTTTAAAGAATGGGGATATCCTACCATAAGCTGGAGAAAATTGAAAATATATCACAAAGGCATCTTTTCAGACTGATTCAGGACGCTGGACATTTGTAAATAATGAAATTATGTTGTCTATATGGATCGAATTCTTCCAGCTTGTTCTGAATATAAAACACAATTAAGCAGAATATTCCTATTTGTTTTTTTTCTGTTAACAATACTGGGAAGCTTTCCTTCTGATGCTGAGGAAATAAACAGTTACTGGTCTCTGGGACAGTTCGGTTTATCAACTGATTTTGAAAAATCGTATCTTTTATTGAAGGGACCGGGACTTTCGCTCTCAATGCCCGATCATGCCCTTTTAAGCATTAATACATTTAACGGGTTTCTGGATCTGGATGAAGAAGACCATCGCTATGAAATTCTTCATTCCGTTTTTATGTATAATTTATTTAATCCCCTGAGTTACAGTTCTCTGGGGCCGTTCTTTTCCGCAGGGATCCGGCTCAATTCCGGAGCGGCATGCTGCGATGCCAAATGCGGTTTAAAATTCAATCTGTCCCATACGTTTGATAATTATAATAAGAGGATTCCAAAAGTATTTACCATTCTGGAAATTGAATCGGGAGTTTCAATCTCAGACAGGCATTTTTATGCTTCGGTCATAACCGACCTATCGATAATCTATTATGCTTTTAAGGAGTATTCCATTAATTACTTAATGGATAGATGAAATATACTTTGTTAAACTCAGTTGATTGAGCCGGTAAAAATGCGTACGATCTCGTTTTCAGGTAATATTATCTAATGTTGTTATAACTTTATCCATTCCTTCCGGTTCAAACCCTCTCCCCCGTCCCCTCTTCCCAATGGGAGAGGGTCGTTGCTTTGGGATACGTTCTTTCTTATTCATAACCAATTCAATATTAAAAAAGAGGTATTTCGCTTCAATAACTCTGGATTAAACTGTGAAGAATAATAAAACCCGAAAACGAGATCGCACCCGATAAAAATCCTTTCCTTGACCATCGTGAATCAAGTGAACTAGAATTATGCCATGAAATACTCCCGTTTAATCGGTAAAACCATACGCCGCAAGGGCGGATCGTCCATGCTCAGAGGGAACTCCCTGCTGTTTCAGGGGGGATTCGTCCGGATGCTCGGTCAGGGGCTTGTTTCGTTTCTTCCCATGGGGATGAAAGTTATCAATAACCTTAAATCCCTGATAGCCGAAGAGATGCATCTCCTGGGGGGGGAAGAATTTCAGGTTCCCCTTGTTAACCCCCTCTCTCTCTGGGAGAAGAGCGGGAGAAGCGAACTCCCCGACAGCAATCTTGTTGTATTTTCAGACAGTCAGGGGCGTAAACTGGTCCTCTCACCCACTCATGAAGAGGCAGCGGTGGAGCTGGCCAAATCGGTTGTGAATTCCTACAGGGACTTCCCTCTTTTCATCTATCAGTTTCAAACCAAATTCCGGGATGAACCGCGGACAAGGGCGGAACTGATACGGTCCAAGGAATTTGTCATGAAGGATGCCTATTCCTTTCACCGTTCCTATTCGGAACTGAATAATTTCTTCCCCCGGGTGTTCAACTCCTACCTCAGGATCTTTGAGAAGTGCGGAATCTCTGTTATTCCCGCTGAATCGGGAGTCGGTATGATGGGGGGATCCAGAGCCTATGAATTCCTCTATCCCCACGAACAGGGCCGTGATGTGGTCATGGTTTGCCCCCATTGCGGGTACCGGGCAAACAGATCTGTCGCTGTGGGTGTAAAAACCTCGATCAGGGAGATCCTGTCTGGACTTGAAATGCCGGCCGTTAAAGAGAAGAGTATTGAAAAACAGGCGGAAGAGCTGGGGATCCCTCTCTCCAAAATTGTCAAGCCCAGGGTATATAACACGGAGAAGGGGCCTGTCATGGCTGTCGTCCGGGGGGATTATGACGTCAGCCTGGATAAGCTGACCGCCTTTCTGGGGATGAGCGTCAGTAAGCCGGCAGACCATAATATACTGCGTCAATACAATCTGATTCCCGGATTTATGTCTCCTGTTCAGGCACCGGATGAGGTGATGGTCGTTGTGGATGATATTGTGGTCAATACACCCAACCTGGCCATGGGAACCAATGAAGAGGGATACTATTACAAGAATGCCAACTTCGGACGGGATTTTGATATTCCCGAAACGGGAGATATCGCCCAGCTGAACGAAGGGGATAACTGTATAGGCTGCGGTACAGCTCTTGAATCAATCAATGCCTTTGAACTGGGAAATATCTTCAAGCTGGATGATTTTTACACCAGGCGGATGAGTTTTACTTTCAATGATTATAAGGGGAAACAGCATTACCCCTACATGGGGGCTTTCGGGCTCGGTCTTGGAAGGCTTCTCAGCTGCATCGCCGAGGAAAACAGGGATGAAAGAGGTCTTGTCTGGCCCCTCGCTCTGGCGCCCTATACGTTCTACCTGATGGGGATAGGAAAATCTTCCCGTATCAATTCCGTTGTGGAAGAGATAGCGGAAGAGCTGGGCGAGGATGATGTTCTGGTGGATGACCGCCGGGAGTCCATAGGTGTGAAATTCCGGGATGCCGACCTGTTGGGGATCCCTCTCCGAATTGTAGTATCCCGCCATTTCCTGGAGAGGGGGGAAGTGGATTTAAGGGACCGGCGGAGCGGCCGGAAATGGTATGTAAAAAGGGAAAATCTGAAACAGGAAATTAAAAAATGGAAAAGAGACATTTTACAGAATAGTCTCGACAGCCCAAGGAGAGATGAATGCCGAGACATTTTAAAATGACACCGGAAATAATGGATCAGGTCATATTCGGTATGGAAAACCAGAACGAAGATATGGTTCTGGATTGTGAAAATGCCCTGGTTATGCCCCGGACCGCCATAAAGGCTGATGCGGAAGGGGATGACCCGGAGGAGGAGCGATACTTTGATCTTCCCTGCTGGACTCCTTCCGATGGATTCCGGGTTATGGAGGGTTTTGCGGGGGCGTTGAAAAATCCGATTTACAGGGAGCGGCTGAGGGATATCCTGAATTCCGGCCGCGGGGTATTCCGCGGGTTTAAAAATGTTCTGAAAGAGCGTCCCGATCTGGAAAAAAAATGGTTCCTCTACAAGGAACGTTTTATGAAACAGAGGGTTAAAGAGTGGTATACGGATCTTTGCGGTTACTGGGAAGCCCGTGATGCAGGGGAAGAACCGGCAGAGACGGATGATCTCTTTCAGGAGGAATTCAGTATACAAACGGCAGAGGACAGCGATCCGGATTTTCTGCAGGGACGACAGGCCTTTATTGAAGAGATCTACAGGGAATCTCCCCCCAATCTTCGTAAAATACTGGAACGTCAGAGTAACTGGCGCGGCAGACCGGCGGATCTGGTTCTGAAATCCCTTACTCCCGAGGGGAGTTTCTGCGGAGTGCTGAGCGCTTTTATCGATGAATGTGACGACTTTGAGGGGGAACAGGTTTTTCTTTTCCTGGATGCCCTTTATGTGTTACCGGAATTCCGGGGGGCCGGAATTGCTTCAGGGCTGATGGATAAGGCAGCAGAACTCTGTCATGAGAAAGGGATCAGCCGTATGGTATCATTTATGCCTCCCGAGGGAGATGTCATGGTGGAAAATCTGAAACGTAAAGGGTTTATAACGTTCCGCAGTACTATGACGCTGGATATCCAGGCCTGGTACTACGAAACGTACTCTTCGGGGAAATAAAATCCTCAACCCCCGGGTAGAGGATTATTTAAAAAGATCACTGTAAATTTACAGCAGTTTCTCTCGTTCTTTTTCTGCCGCCAGGTGCATCTTTTCCAGCTCTTCCATCACCTGGTCCACAACATACTGTTTGGGATCGGTTCCTTCCGGAGCATGATTGATTTTATCCTGGCGGAATTCCTTTCCTGATATGGGTTCAGATACGGTAAAACGGATAATATCCTGATTTACCGTGTCTTTTTCCATATCATCTTCCTGGCAGGGAATCAGGAGATTCCCGTTAATGCTGATAAACTCGATGTAATCAAAGGCTTTGAGATAGGTGTAGATTTCTCTTACCCCTTTCTTTGAATCCGGAACCCAGGGCCTGTACCTCGTTCCGGCGGGGAAAACAATAATAATATGGCCGTTATATTTTCTGCGGGTCAGTTCCCTCATGGCAGCATGGTTGATGGGATTGCTGATCTTCTTGATCTCCGCCTGTTTCACCGGATCTTTTTCCGCATCTATGGAACGGCTGGGATAGATAACAATTGTTGTATAGGAATTGGAAAAAGCCGCTGTCAGATCGCTCCCTTCGGAGAGCTTCATTCCCTGAATGGGGATCAGGCAGTCTGCCACGTCCGGTCCCAGGTCAGGGTGTTTTTCTATAAGTCTGTAAAGAGCCGGGTAGTCGAAATTGCTGTAGTGTTCAATCAGTAGAAGGCAGGATTTTCCCGATTTGGCATAATCATAAAGCTTTTTGAGGTTTTCAGGGTTTACAATGCTGCTGCCGGGTTTCATTATTTTTTCAAGTAATCCGCCGATAATCTCCCTGTTGGCTGCAACGCCTTCCAGGTATATATTGTCAGGTCTGGCTTTGTAATCACCGGTCAGATTTTTTTTCATTTCAGCCGCCATGGGCATAAACTGGTCTATTGATATATCCATAAGTTAAATAATGCCCCTATTGAAGGGATTTTACAAGCCATCGCATATAATAAATATATGTTGTACCTTAGGGACAGGAGTCGTACGAATGAGTCTGAATCGTTGGTTTTTTCTAGGAATCTTTTTGATCGTTTTTGCACATGTTTCGGCCCGCGGACAGAAGGATCAGTCCGAGGAAGCACAGTTTTATGAGTTCCGCATTGCTCATCCCGGCCGGGAGGATGAAAATCAGCCTCCTGTTCCGGATCCCCATTTCATTGTGGAACCGGCCGATCTCCGTCTCTGGGAAGCCCTTACTGAGGGGCTGGTTGTCAGAGATCCTCTTACAGGCGATGGAATCCCCGGTCTGGCCGAGAGCTGGGATATCAGTTCTGATGGAAGGGTCTATACATTTCATTTGCGGGACAGTTCCTGGCAGGACGGTACCCCTGTCAGTGCAAATCAGGCTGCCCTGTCCTGGAAACGACTCCTGGACCCCGAACTTGATTCTCCCCATGCCTGGTATCTGGCCATGTTTGTCGAAGGAGCCTCCGAATACAGGGAACAGAAAATACCCTGGAAAGAAGTAGGTATAAAGGCTCTTGATGACAAAACCCTGAGAGTGGAGCTTTCCGGACCGTACCCGTTCTTTATTAATGCCATGGCCCATCAGAGTTTTGCAGTTCTGCCTATGCATCTTCTGGAAATTGACGGGGATTGGGCCGTCCCCGATAGAATTGTCGGCAACGGGGCATATTCGGTTCAGCTTCCTGTCAGCAGGTATCAAATCGTTCTTCAAAAAAGGACTGATTTTCATAGAGCCGGTCCGGATATGCCCGACAGAATTGTCCTGAAAGAGTTCAGTCGTTCAGATGAGGTTATCGAAGCGTACCGGAAAGGAGAACTGGATTGGGTTCCTGCAGATCAGTTCCCCCTGGCTGATCTGGATAATCTGAAATATGAAAAAGGCTTTATGACTTCCGCCCTGCAGGCATCCTATTTCCATATATTTAATACGGTCATGACTCCATTAAATGACAGACGCATCCGGCAGGCTATGAACCTCGCCATTGACCGGGAGGTTCTGACTGATACCATTTTGAGAGGGTGCCAGATCCCTGCATATTCACCCGTACCGGAAATGAACGGTTTTTCTCCTTTGCAGCCTGAAGAAACCCTGCAGGATCTGCGGCGTCGGAAAGCGGTGGAACTGCTGAACCTTGCGGGATTTCCGGAAGGGAAGGGGATACCGGCGCTCAACATGATCTACCTGGAATCCGAAGGGCACCGCGCGGTTGCGGAATTTTTAAGGGATCAGTGGCGGGATGTACTGGGTATAACTGTTACGTTAAGCGGACGGGACAGCCTTTCCTACTACAACGATCGTAAAAACGGTTCCTTTGCCATTAGCCTGGGAGGATGGCAGGGAGCCTATCCGGATCCTATGGCTTTCCTCTGTCTTTTTCTGACAGGAGAACCGGTTTTCGGCAGAACCTATTCCAATCCCGAATACGACAAACTTCTGGTGGAAGCCGCTCTTGAAGGGGATCGGGAGAAACGCTTTGACATTCTTAGAAAAGCCGAAGTGCTGCTTTGTCTGGAAGATGCGGCACTGCTGCCTCTTTTTTACTACAGGGCGCCTCAACTGATTGATTTGAAGAAGTGGGGAGGCTTCGCTCCCAACCCTCTGGATTCTCATCCCCTCTGGAATCTGACGAGGAGGGAAGGTTTCTGATTGAGGAAATTGTATGCATCAAGCGGGAGAATAGCCCTGTATTATAGTAAATTTAATATGTTTTCTATAAAATGAACCGCAAATCAGCAAACGTTTATTTACGGGAATATTTTTTGTATTTTTATCGGTCGCTGCAGGGGATGTCGAACTCTATTCCACTTAGAATTCCAAAAGGGGAAAATTATGCATTCTGTATGCACGCAGTGTGCATTCCTGTCCTGAAGCCGGCTGGCTTGCGGCATTGTTCAAATCACATCTTTACATTGACTTATCATCAAAATGTTGGTTAAATAATATTTTACTCTACTAGAGTTATGCCCATTTATTGGACACTGGCTCTTTCCCGGAGTATAATTTTCTACAAATTCTTATAAGGAGTATTTTACGTGAAAAAAGTAGTTTTGTTTACTTTGGTTTTCGCACTGCTCGCCCCTCTTGCCGTTTTTGCCGGCGGTCAGCAGGAAGCAGACAGCGCCAGTGTTGAAACCTCCAAGGCTCCCGTTGTTATGAACTGGAACCTGGCATCTGATCCTAAAACAATTGATCCCGGTCTGAATGGAGCCTCGGATGGAGGTGATATTATCAGTAATACGTTCGAAGGGCTTGTCCGTGAAAGAAGCGGTGAAGTTATTCCAGGTATTGCTAAATCCTGGGATATTTCTGAAGATGGAAAGACTATCACTTTTCACTTAAGAGAATCTAAATGGTCAGACGGATCCCCTCTGACTGCTCACGATTTCGTATATGGCTGGAAAAGAGCAATTGATCCTGCCACAGCTTCCGAATATGGCTGGATATGGCATTATACTAACGTTGTCAATGCCGAAGCTGCCAATAACGGTGAAGTTTCACTGGATGAAGTTGGCATCAGAGCAATTGATGACCTGACTTTTGAAGTTTCTCTTTCTGCTCCTACAGAATACTTTGTTTCTCTTTCTTCTTTCTATCATTTCAGACCTATCAAGAAGTCTGTTGCTGAAGATCCCGCAGGTGCTGAAGGCGCATGGGCCAAAAATCCCAAGCTGGCTGTTTCCAATGGTCCCTATAAACTGACTTCCTACACTATCGGTGACGGTCTGACTCTTGAGAAGAATGAATACTTCTGGAATGCCGATAAAGTCGGATTAGATATTATTAACGTAAAATTTATTGATGCTGCGTCTACAGGTTACAATGCCTATAAAGCAGGTGAGTTTGATTTCCTTCATCAGAATTCCATTCCTCCCGCAGAGGTTCCTGCTCTGATCGCCGAGAATCCCGAATTCTACGTTTATCCCCTGTTGGGAACCTACTACTATAATTTCAATATGGATCTTGAAATGTGGCAGGATGTCAGAGTCAGAAAAGCTCTGGCCTATGCTATCGACAGAGAGAAAATTGTTGAAACCAAAGCCAGTGGAGAAGTTCCTGCTGCCGGATTCATTCCTCCCGGATTCCCCGATGCAGATGGCAAGGACTTTTTCGAAACTGCAGGTACCTATGGTGTATCAACCGATAGTGGTTCTGTAAAAGAAGCGCAGAGACTTCTTGCAGAAGCCGGTTATCCCGGAGGTAAGGGATTCCCCACATTTACTCTTATGTACAATACGGCAGAAAGCCATCAGCTGGTTGCGGAAATGGTGCAGGAAATGTGGAAAACCAACCTGGGTATCGAATGTACTCTTGAAAATCAGGAATGGGCTGTATTTCAGGACACCAGAAAACAGGGCGATTATGAAGTGGCTCGCGGTGGCTGGCTGACAGACTTCCTGGATCCAATGGGTCTTCTGGCTATTTTCGAAGAAGGCAATGACTACAACGATCCCAACTACAATAATCCTGCCTATAATGCAGCAATGGCAGAAGCTTCTTCCTCTTACGGAAAAAAGCATTTTGACGCTCTGTACAAAGCTCAGGATATTCTGATGAACGATATGCCTATCGTTCCTGTGTACCATTACACAGACTTTTTCCTTTCCAGTCCCAAACTGAAGGGCTGGGACAGAAGCATGCTTGGTCAGATGGACTTCAGCACTGCTTACATTCAGGAATAAAAAACTAAAAATGTAATTCATGGGGCTGTTCAACTGGGACAGCCCCTTTTTAAGGAGTCAATGTATGAGACATTATATCGTACGGCGCCTGATTTATTCTGTGTTGACAATCATTATGATTGCAACAGTGACTTTCTTTATGATGCACTCCATTCCCGGAGGACCTTTTACAAGAGAGCGGCCGGTACCCCCGGAAATCATGCGTGTACTGAATGAGAAGTACCATCTGGATGATCCGCTTTGGAAGCAGTACGTGGATTATATGAAAGGCCTGTTTTCCTTTGATCTGGGACCCTCTTTTTCAAAAATAGGGACATCGGTTAATGACCTGATTATTTCCGGGTTCCCCTTGACGGCTCGTGTCGGCGGGTTGGCCGTTATTCTGATTATTCTTCTGGGAGTTCCGGTTGGAATCATATCTGCTTTAAAACAGAATCAGCCAATCGACTACTTTGTGATGTTTATGGCAACCCTGGGGGTCACGATTCCCAGTTTTGTTATTGCCACTCTCATTATTTTCGTTTTTTCCGGTAAACTGGGGTGGATTCCGCCATTCGGTTTAAGTACACCTGCCAGTTATATCGGTCCGGTAGTTGCTCTTTCCGGTTATTCCCTCTCCTTTGTGGCCAGATTGACCCGTTCCAGCATGCTGGAAGTCCTTCGGCAGGATTATGTCCGGACAGCCAGGGCGAATGGTCTTCGTGAGTATTCGGTTATCGGTAAGCATGCCGTGAAAAATGCTTTAATTCCCGTTGTCACCTATATCGGTCCGACAGTCGCTGCTCTTATGACCGGATCTTTTGTAGTAGAAAGGATTTTTGCAATTCCCGGTATCGGACGCTATTTTGTAGAAAGCGTTTCAAATAGAGATTATACAACTATTATGGGGGTAACAGTCCTCTATGCTGCGTTCTATGTTTTAATGGTCTTTATCGTAGATCTGCTCTATGCCGTAATAGATCCGCGGATACGTTTTGAGAAGGAGACGGGTTGATTTATGGAAGCAACAGATTTTCAATTTATTGATAAAACAGTAAAAGAAATCCCTGAGCAAATGCGTCCCAGTTTAACGTACTGGCAGGATGCATGGCGGCGATTAAAAAAACATAGAATGGCCATGGTCGGCCTTGTCGGAGTTATTTGTATACTCTGTTTTGCTATTTTCGGCCCAATGATGGTAAGTAAAACCTACTCAGATCAGAATCTGGACTATTCCAATCTTCCTCCCCGGATGGAAATCTATCAGCTGGATGAAGATTATTTTGTATTCTTAACAAATGATTATAAGCTCCTGAGAGTATCTGGTTCAGGCGAGATTCTCACTAGGCTGGAGCGGGTTAAAACAGATCCAATTAAAAAACTTTATACTTATCAGGATGAAGACCTGAAGGTTGTTCTGGATTTTTCCTACAACCTTCTACCGGATAAAATGAATAGCCCCTTTGATTATTCCTTTCTCTACAAAGGAGAGGAAATCACTGAAACATATAAAATGGTTTTTAACAGAACCTATCCGTTTGGAAGCGATATCCTGGGACGGGATTTACTGGTTAGAGTTATGTACGGTGCCAGAATCTCCCTGACGATTGCAATTGTTGCAACTCTTGTAAATTTGCTGATAGGTGTTTTTTATGGAAGCCTGGCAGGTTATGAAGGGGGGCGGACGGATATGCTTATGATGCGTTTTGTTGATATCCTGAACTCCATACCTCTGGTCCTCTATGTAATTCTTATTATGGTGATTGTCGGGAATCGCGGTTTATGGACTATGACTATCGCCCTGGGCAGTGTCTACTGGGTGCAGATGGCCCGTCTTGTCCGCGGACAGATGCTCAGCCTGAAAAATCAGGAGTTTGTACTGGCGGCTCAGGCATTAGGCGTTTCACGTAACCAGATCATTACCCGTCATCTGATTCCCAACGCTATGGGTCCCATTATTGTATCCATGACGATGCTGATCCCCTCCGCTATCTTTACTGAAGCCTTTATAGGTTTTATCGGACTGGGTGTTTCGGCTCCTATGGCATCATGGGGAACCCTGGCCAATGATGCCCTGGCTGGTTTGCTCTCCTATCCCTATCAGCTTTTCTTTCCGGCAATGGCAATTGCCGTTACCATGCTCTCCTTTAACTTCCTGGGAGACGGACTGCGGGATGCGCTGGATCCCAGATTGAGGAAAGGATAATTTTATGAGCGATGAAATACTGTTAGAACTTAAAGATGTGAGAACATCTTTCTATACTCACCACGGCGAAGTTCAGGCCGTAAGAGGTTCCTCTTTTAAACTGCGCAAGGGCGATGTGCTCGGTATTGTCGGGGAGTCGGGTTCCGGAAAAAGCGTTACTTCCCTTTCCATTATGGGTTTGATTGAAGAGCCCGGAAAAATCAAGAGCGGCGAGATTATATTCGATGGCAAGAATCTGGCGAAAATGAGTCAGAAAGAGCTGTCTGACATGAGGGGTAATGAAATCGCCATGATCTTTCAGGACCCCATGACTTCTCTTAATCCGGTTTATACAATCCGGAATCAGATGATTGAAGTCATCCGGCGGCATCAGAAGGTTTCTGTCAGGGAAGCCCATAATCAGGCGGTCGAAATGCTTCGTCTGGTCGGTATTCCAGAGCCGGAAAAACGAATCTACAATTATCCCCATGAATTCTCCGGTGGTATGAGGCAGAGGGTAATGATTGCAACGGCTCTCTCCTGCAACCCCCGGCTGCTGATTGCGGATGAACCCACAACAGCTCTGGACGTTACCATTCAGGCTCAGATTCTGGAACTGATGAACGATCTGAAAGAGAAGATCGATGCTTCAATCATACTTATTACTCATGACCTTGGGGTTATTGCAGAGGTATGCGACCACATCGTTGTTATGTATGGCGGTACGATTATGGAAAAGGGAACAGAACGGGATATCTTCTACAATCCTCAGAACCCCTACACCGTAGGTCTGCATAAATCTGTTCCAAAAATAACAGAAGGGGATGAGGAACGTCTTGTTCCAATCGAAGGAACTCCTCCTGATCTGATGCACCCCCCCGAAGGCTGTGCTTTTTCTCCCAGATGCCCCCATACCATGGAAATCTGCCTGAAAAAACAGCCCCCTACCTTTAAGCTCAGTGAAACCCACAGTTCGGCCTGCTGGCTGCTTCACAAGGATGCTCCACAGGTCGAAAAATATGAAAAGGCAGGTGACGAAGTTGAGTAATCAGGAACCTTTGCTGGAAATTAGGAATCTTAAGAAATACTTTTCCATCAACAGCGGTTTTTTAAGACCCAAAAAGCAGTATCTCAAGGCTGTGGATGATGTGTCCTTTCAGATCAGGCGGGGAGAGACTTTTGGTCTTGTGGGCGAGTCCGGCTGCGGCAAGTCAACAACAGGACGAACCATCCTTGGTCTTTACAGGGCCACAGGCGGACAGGTTCTGTTTGATGGAACGGATCTGGCTCTAATCCCCGAAAAAGAGATGAAACCCTTCAGGAAACGGATTCAGATGATTTTTCAGGATCCCTACGCTTCCTTAAATGCCAGGATGACCGTAACCGATATTATCGGAGAAGGAATTACCACTCATCATATTGCTGACGGAGCGGAGCGGCAGGAAAGGATTTACAATCTCCTTCATCAGGTCGGGCTTAAGCGGGAGCATGCCAACCGCTATCCTCATGAGTTTTCGGGCGGTCAGAGGCAGAGAGTCGGTATTGCCCGTGCTCTGGCTGTAGAACCGGATCTGGTCGTTTGTGACGAACCTATATCGGCTCTGGATGTTTCCATTCAGGCCCAGGTAGTCAATATGATGCAGGATCTGCAGAAAGAAATGGGGCTGACCTATCTTTTTATTGCCCACGATCTTTCCATGGTGAAGTATATTTCAGATAGAATCGGAGTTATGTACCTGGGGCAGATGATGGAGATTACTTCCAGTATCGAGATGTATAAAAATCCTCTTCATCCCTATACAAAGGCTCTTCTGTCGGCGATCCCTGTACCGGATCCGGATGTTACACGAAGTAATAAAAGGGTTGTGCTTCAGGGCAGCGTTACAAGTCCGATCGACCCGCCCGAGGGGTGCCGGTTTGCTTCCCGGTGTCCCGAGTGCAGGGCCATCTGTAAAGAGATAACACCTTCTCTTGAAGAAGTAGGACCGGATCACTTTGCAGCCTGCCATGTTGTGCAGGGCAAAGCATAAAGCGGACCCCCTCCCAGTCTCCCCAAAAGGGAGATGCGACTTGCATGTTGCACCCCTCCTTCGGAGGGGATGGGGGAGGTCTGTTTAACCCTTCAACTTTTTCATATAACCGTGGATAATAGGGCATGACAGACGAAGCTTCCCGTTTTCATATTATCTCTGTGGAGGATGATCCTTCAGTCGCCAAGGGACTGATCCTGTCCATGGAATCAGCCGGGTACAGGGTCAGCCACTTTCTGAATGGTGAATCCTTTCTCAGGCAGATTGAGGATATGGATCCCTCGCTGCTGATACTTGATGTCCGCCTTCCGGGGAAAGACGGTTTTCTTATATGCCGGGAAGTCCGGCAGAGAGGATATAAATTCCCTATCCTGATGCTTACGGCCAGGGATGATGAAACGGATAAAATTGCAGGATTGGAAGGCGGTGCGGATGATTATATGGTAAAACCCTTCAGCCTTAAAGAGCTGCAGTCCCGCATAAAAGCCATGCTGCGCCGTTCCTACGGGCAGCTCTCGGAAAATCCTGACTCATCCGGGAAAAAGTATGTCTTCGGTGATTTTCAGCTGAGTCAGGACCATATGAAACTGATAAGAAACGGCGAGGAGACTGATTTGACCCCAATGGAGTTCCGTCTGCTTCTTTTCTTTTTAAAAAACAGAAATGGTGTATTCACAAGGCGGGAAATCCTTAATCGGGTATGGTCCGCCGATCATGATTATCATGGAGACGAAAGAACTGTGGATGTCCACATCAGGCACCTGAGGAAGAAAATCGAAACGAATCCCTCCGAACCAGTCTTTTTAAAGACCTTAAGAGGGGAGGGCTACAGATTTGAATTGAGAAAGGATGGGAATGGCAGCTTTTCTTGAAGCCTTATGGCAATTAATGCAGCAGGGAGCTTTTTTTTCGGTATTCTTACTAATTCTTCTCGTCTCAAACGGATTGGTCGTTTTTTTCTATCGGAGAAATACGGTAATTACTCTCCGTACCGCTGCCATGCGGGTTCAGATGAAGCACCAGCAGCTTGAAGAACGTTCGGTAATGATGAAGATGATGCTTGACCATATTCCGGATCCCATTGTTTTCAGAGATCCTGATGGTGTCTATGCCTACTGTAATAAAGCGCTGGAACTATTATGGGGTATCAAGCGGGAAGAAATACTGGGAAATTCGCCGGAGAAGCTGTTTCCAATGGAATCGGATGAGATTAATCGTATTGATGCTGAAGTCCGCAAGGACGGACACAGTATAAAACGTACCAAATGGCTGACCGATAAAACAGGGAAAAACCGCTACTTTGAAATCCTGCAAATGCCTTTTGACGGTTTTCCGGATAAAGGACCGGGGGTTCTGGTTTTTTTCAATGATATGACAAAAATAAAGGAAGAGCTGGCTTCCCTGAGTTTTTTTCATGATACATTGAAGAGGGACCTGCAGGAAAGGGCTCTCTTTTATTCCCAGTTCCTGAGAAAAGCGGTTCACCCTCTGGAATCGATTCAGAAAAATACGGATTATGTACTGGATCTTGTTCGCGATAATAATGAGGCGAGGAATTCTGTTCGTATTATTGCTGAGGCTGGTCAGCTGATGGATTCGTATATCCGGAATCTGGCTTTTCTGGCTTTTCCCGACAAATCGGCTCTGGCCTCCCGTTTTACTGCCAGGGAGACGCTCTCGCTGGAGGACTGGCAGCATGAACTCAAAAATCGCTGCCAGGTGTTTTCCTTAAAGAGCGGCAAGCCTACATATATTCTCCTCTTCGGAGATGTTCCCGAGAATCTGAAGATCAATTATTCCATACTGAATGATCTGCTGGACAGGCTGATTGAAAATGCCGAGCGGTTCAGCCGCGGCGGATTCTATATCATGATACGCATCTATCGGGTAGAGGAGGGGTATTACTCCATGAATATATCCATTCGGAATCCCGGCAGATGCATACCACAGGCCATGCGTGAAGAGATCTTCAAACCCTTTATTCAGTTGAATCAGGAAGAAAACGGCCGTCATGCAGGACTGGGATTAACGGTGGCCAGGCAGCTGGCGGAAAAACTGGGAGGGAGTTTATCCTGTGATCCATCCTGCAGCGACGGCGCCCGGTTTCTTCTCTCTCTGCCTCCCATGGCGGGGGATGGACCCGTTATAAGCGGGCATCGTCTTGAAGGGCATTGCCGTGAGTGGCCCTCTTCCGTTCTGATTGCTGATGATGACAAGGTTTTCAGGGAGCGTTTGGGTAGTCAGCTTAAAAATGCGGGACTGAAGGTCTTTCAGGCCGAGGATGGAAATGAAGCCAGAAGAATGGTTCTTTCCAGCAAGGCTGAATTACTGATGATCGACAGTAAAATGCCGGGTCTTAACGGCATGGAGGTTTTACAGAGCCTGCAGGATCAGATTGATTTTTCAAAGCAGGATGTGTATCTGCTTGTTTCCGGTTACAATCCGGAGTTTGAGTCCTGCCCGGGAGATCATGAAAGCCATATAAAAACCCTCGTAAAGCCCCTGGACTGGTCGCTTCTTATGGATATTCTTGTTATGAAAGGGTAGAAACTTTTTCTTGACAAACTATTAGTAATCATTATTATTATTAATATGGAAGAATTCAGAATGACATCCCAGAGGAAACTGATTCTGGAAGAATTGATGTACTCTAGGGAACATCCTTCGGCAGACAGTATCTATGTAAAGGTGAGAGAACATCTTCCCAATATCAGTTTAGGAACGGTATACAGAAATCTCGAAATCATGGCTAATCAGGGAATGATAATCAAAATTGAAACGCCCGACGGACAGAAGCGTTTTGATTATAATACAAAACCTCATCCCCATTTTCGGTGTGAAAAGTGCGGAAAAATAGAGGATATACCGCTGGACCTGCGTGCTCCCGAGCCTGATTTACAGGATCCCTGGGTAAAAGCCCGGAAGATCAGGTCATCTGCGCTCTATTATCAGGGGCTATGCCGGGATTGTGTGGAATCATAAAGAATTTTAAGTGATCTCTTGATTTTGTATTCAGGAGGAATAATCTTTAATAGTGGTTCATGTTTACCGATTACAACTGGACAGACTCTGTATGAGCTGGAATAACTATGTTTAAGGAGAATATCTATGGCTTCATTGAAGGGAACAAAAACGGAAAAAAACATCTTAACTGCCTTTTGCGGGGAATCCCAGGCACGGAACAGGTATACCTATTATATCAGTCAGGCAAAAAAAGACGGATTTGTACAGGTTGCTGATGTGTTTGAGGAGACTGCAAATCAGGAGAAGGAACACGCCAAAAGGCTTTTTAAACTTCTGGAAGGCGGAGAGGTGGAAATCTCCGGAAGTTTTCCCGCTGGTGTAATAGGGACTACTTCAGAAAATCTGGCGGAAGCGGCTGCCGGGGAGCACCATGAATGGACTGTGATGTATCCGGAGTTTGCAGAAACAGCAAGAGAAGAGGGATTTCCTGATCTGGCTGTTATATTCGAATCGATAGCCATTGCAGAGAAACAGCATGAAAAACGCTACCTGGATCTTAAAGCGAATATCGATAACGGAACAGTCTTCAAAAAAGATAAACCCGTAGTATGGCGCTGCAGGAACTGCGGTTTCCTTTTTGAAGGGACTTCCGCTCCCCAGAAATGCCCGGCCTGTGATCATCCTCAGGCACACTTTGAGTTATTGGGTGAAAACTGGTAGAAATACAGCCTGTAGGAGGACATTATGGGTGTTAAAAAGATTAATGAAGTATACAAGTGCGAACACTGCGGCAATATTGTAGAAGTTGTTACAGTGGGCGGAGCGGAACTGGTTTGCTGCGGTGAGCCTATGAAACTGATGGAAGAGAAAACTGCTGATTCATCAACGGAAAAACATGTCCCTGTTATCGAGAAAACGGATACAGGTTACAGGGTGACCGTAGGCAGTACCCTTCACCCAATGGTCGAAGATCACTGGATTCAGTGGATTGAACTCCTGGCGGACGGCAGAGTCTATAAGCAGTTTCTCAATCCCGGGGACCAGCCGGTTGCTGAATTTTGTGTTGATGCATCCGGTGTCACCGCAAGAGAGTACTGTAATAAACACGGCCTCTGGAAGGCCTGATTATATTTGGTAGGATTTTCCTTGCGCTAAGGAAGTAATTATATGATAATTTTTATACCGCCCCTGCGGTATGGAGGTGTAATTTTATGAAATACGTTTGTGATGTTTGCGGCTATGTTTATGATCCTGCCGAAGGCGATCCCGATAACGGAGTTGCTCCGGGAACGGAATTCAAGGATCTTCCTGAAGATTGGGTCTGTCCTCTTTGCGGAGCGGAAAAATCTGATTTCTCTCCCAATGATTAATGACCTGTCAATTTGTTAATTACAGGGCTGCCCAGGGGGCAGCCCTTTTTTCTTCTAGGATTCCTGCAGGCTCTTCTGGGCATTGAAACGCAGCATGTGATCCATCAGGACCAGAGCTGCCATGGATTCCATTACAGGAATAATCCTGGGGCAGATAATCGGGTCATGCCGGCCTTCGGTTTTTATCTCTGTCTCCTTTCCTTTTAGATCAACCGTATATTGAAGGGCCGATATGGAGGCTGTCGGTTTCACAGCTGCCCGGAATAAAATTTCCTGGCCTGTTGAAATCCCGCCGGTGATGCCTCCGGCATGGTTGCTTACAAAACCGTCGGCGTTCATGGGGTCATTATGTTCAGATCCCTTCATATCCGCACAGGCGAATCCATCGCCCACTTCAAAACCCTTTACTGCGCCTATGGAGAGGATCCCTTTGCCCAGGTCCGCTTCCAGTTTATCAAAAACAGGCTCTCCCCATCCGGCAGGCACGCCGCTGATACGGCATTCGATTATGCCACCGGCGCTGTCTCCCTGCTCAATCAGTTTTTCGACAACCTTTGTCATGGCTATTGCCGCATCAGGATCGCAGGCACGCATAGGATTGGACTCAATCTGTTCCGGTACATACTTTTTACACCGTATACCCGCCGCTGCCAGTGTATAGGCCTGTATGGTAATACCCTGTTCCTTCAGAATTTTTTTTGCCAGAGCGCCGGCTGCCACCCGACCTGCCGTTTCCCGGCCGGAGGCTCGTCCGCTCCCGCGCCAGTCCCGTATTCCATACTTCTGCTGATAGGTATAATCCGCGTGTCCGGGACGGTATTTATCATTGACACTGTTATAATCGCTTGAGATGGTATTGGTGTTGTGAAGCATCATCATGATGGGAACCCCTGTGGTTTTCCCTTCAAAAACCCCGCTCATTATGGTAACCCTGTCGCTCTCCTTCCGGGGGGTTGTCATGTCTGACTGTCCCGGTTTGCGGCGGTCCATTTCCGGCTGAATATCCTCTTCGCTCAGGGGGATCCCCGAGGGGACTCCATCTATGATGACTCCTACTCCGGGGCCATGGGATTCGCCGAATGTGGTAATTCTGAATGCTGTCCCGAATGTGTTTCCTGCCATATTAATCTCCTGTTTCAACAAAAGTCCGGGTATAGTTCCGGATCTCCCTGTCCAGTTTGTGGACTGCTTCCTCCAGGGATAATCCCCTGCAGGAAATGATTATATTACAGTACCGCCTGATTGTGGCGCTTCTGATCTCATACATTTCATGAAAAGTTTCACGAGGATTATCCGTTTCAAGAAAGGGAGGAAGCCCCTTCCGGAGGATTCTTTCATAAAGAACATCCTCATCGTCCTCTATCCCGCAGAGGATAACCGAAGCCTTTTCCAGCAAGGATCTTGCTTCCTCATTCTCCAGGGTGGCGCCTCCAAGCGCCAGGCAGCTGAAGATGCTGTCTTCGCGGGCCAGGTAATCCTGTAAAGCCGAGACTTCCATCTCCCTGAAAGCTTTTTGACCCTTCTCCCTGTACCACTGCCGGACTGTATAACCCCGGGGGAGTTTTTCTGTAATCAGGTCATCCAGGTCTCTGAAGGAACCCCCACGGGCGTCGCACAGAAGCCTTCCCTTAGTTGTTTTTCCAGTGTGTTTTACACCGGCCAAAGCGATTCTTTGCATAAGAGCATTTTTTCAGACCCGAAGAATTATGGCAAGCCCCTCTAAATGACTTTGGAAAAAAGCCGATATTCTTATTATACAGGGCGGATACTATCAGCCCGGATCAAGGAGTTCAAAATGAAAGCATACAAAATCAAGGGTACCAGGGAAAGAACCGAGATTCTTGAAATCCTGCGTGAGAAACCCGAAGGGTATCAGGTAAAGATTACCAGAGACAGAAGCGGATGGCTGGAAGAAAAAAACGAATTCATGACCCGTGAACTTTTTGAAACATGTCTCCGAACAAGCTATCTTACAGAAGTTGCCCGCTGATCAGATCATTTTAAAGAAAAGTAAAATTATATAAAGTTTAAAAGATCCGCTGCTATGCGGATCTTTTATTTGATAGTTAGATATCCGGCTTCCCGAACCCCACTCAATCTCCCCGAAGTCAATAATGATTCCCCTCCAATTGGAGGGGATAGGTGAGGTCTATTCTTCAAAGCCCTCGCTGTACCAGAAGGAGAGGTGCTGTTTCAGTTCTTTAATCCCTTCTTTTTTTGTAGAAGACAGGGTCTGTATGCTCCACGGTACCGTCAGTCCTCTCAGTTTGTTATTCATATCCATCAGGGTCTTCTTTTTAATCCCGGCTTTTACTTTATCCGCTTTGCTCAGGATAAAGTGAATCTCTCTGTCTCCCCGGACAGCCAGTTCCACCATGGCTCTGTCCAGTTCTGTAAGGGGATGTCTGATATCCATCAGAAGGACAATCCCCTTCAGGCAGCGTCTGTTCAGTATGTAAAGGGTCATCTCCTGTTCCCAGCGTTTTTTCTCCCGTGGGGGGACTTTGGCATAACCGTAACCGGGCAGGTCGGCAATTCTCAGGCCCGGCTGAACTTCAAAGAGGTTTATATGCTGTGTTTTTCCCGGTTGTCCGCTGGTTTTGGCCAGACTTTTACGATTGACCAGTGCGTTAAGGGCGCTGGATTTCCCCGCATTGGAGCGGCCGGCAAAAGCAATTTCCATCCCCTCATCGGGAGGAAGGCTTTTAACGAAGGGGGCGCTTGTTGTAAAACGGGTATTATTAAAACTGATTTCTGCCATAGTTTCTGTATGTTATAGATAAATCCTCATCCTTTAAAGCCCCGATCCGCTTCTGGTTGTAAAGAATCAGGCTAATTGTGAAAAAGGGGTAGTGAAAGAACTGCAAAAGTGTAGGAACTGCTTTCAAATTAGACTATTATAAAACTATATGAATACAAAGCTGATAACAGTGTTCCTGGGGTTACTTACGCTTATGGCGATGGGCGCCTGTCTGCATATCCTGCAGCCTCTCTTTCTTCCTCTTGTAATAGCCATCCTGCTCTCTTTTATTCTCTCCCCGCTGGTTAACCGTTTTAACAGGAGAATTCCCCGGATACTGGCGGTTATTCTGGTCATTATTATTCTGATTGTCGGTCTTTATGCCATCGGCTGGTTTTTCTATACCAGTATTACCGCCTTTATTTCTGTTCTCGGTTATTATCAGGACCGTTTCAATATCATAATAAGGGAAATTATTTTCCGATATAATCTCCCGTCGGACCTTATGGAGGTCCTCCAGATTTCCAACGGCCTCCGTTCGGGAATCCTCAGCGTTTCCATATCTTTTGTCTCCTTTGCGGGGCAGCTCATTATCGTTGTATTTTTCGTGGTATTCATGCTGCTGGAGAATCCTCTCTCCGAAAGGAAGATGAGGCTGGCCTTTAAGGGAAGGTCCGAGGACAGGCTGCGAAGGATTATAAAGAAAATCAACAGCCAGATAACCCGCTACCTTTCGGTCAAACTGGGAATCAGCCTGGCTACGGGGCTCCTGGTGGGAACAACCCTCTACTTTATCGGACTGGATTTTTATCTGATGTGGGGCTTTCTGGCCATTCTGTTTAATTTTATACCTAATATCGGGTCAACCTTTATCATGGCCGCAACGATCCTGATGTCCTTTATACAGTTTTATCCGGAATGGAATCCCATTCTGGCCACCTGTATTACCATGCCTGTTATCCAGATGGTTCTGGGAAACTTCCTGGATCCGAAACTTCAGGGAAATCAGCTGGATCTCAGCCCTGTGATTATTCTTGTATCCCTGGTTTTCTGGGGCTGGATATGGGGGATCGCCGGGATGTTTCTGGCCGTGCCTCTTACGGAAACAATCAAAATTATCTGCGCCAATGTGGATGTACTCAAGCCTGTCAGCGTATTAATGAGCGCCGGCCGGGCACTGGAACCGGTTGAACCTGAAATACCGGAGAAAGAGAAGGATACAGGAATTAATGGATAGAATGAAAGCTGTCATATTTGAACCAATGAGAACATCGAAGAGATAACTGTTCCTGCCGTAAGCCGGAACCTTTTTCAGCACAGGGTCTCTTCTGCTGAAGAGGGGAAGAGTAAACCTGCGCCGGATATCTTTCTGGAAACGGCAAAAAGGCTTGCTGTAAGGCCCGAACACTGTCCAGTGGTGGGTAAGATTACCTTTTGGTGTAGAAGCCGCCATAAGGGCAGGAATGGCCTGTGTGGCGATTCCTCAACCGATGGTGTACGATCCAAAAGGTGATCAGGCCTCAGCGGATATCTGTTTCCCCGGGGGAATGGCAGAATTCCGCTGTGATAAACTTATAGCAAAGCTTGGTAGAACTGTTCCCCTGCCTGTCTAGCTGAACACATTCATACCCCTTATTGGGAAGTAATTTAATTCACATTTCCTTTGCAAAGGTAGTCAAATAGAGACTTTCTCCAGATTATACCCCTCCCTGTGGAGGGGAAAGGGGAGGTCTTGAAGGCCGTCAAAAAACCATTTTCCTACTTGGCAAATATCCCGGTATTTTCGCTGGGGACCGCCTTTTCTCCGCCTTCATAGCGTACCAGATCAAAGGGTATCTCAATAATTCCCTCATCGCCGTTTGATGCTTTGGCCGGAAGGATGATGGATGATTCAGGTGATGCTTCATCTGATACGGGGATCAGATAAACAATAAGCCCTTTGTAAGGTTTATCAGGGCTGACCGTAAATACAGCAGGCTTCAGGGTTTTATTAATGGTTATTTCCCGGTGGAGCATCTGGTTATCAGTTTCATGGTAGGGTTCCCAATCTTTTTTCAGTTTAAAGTCATTTGAGGCTCTGTACTGATTTGATCCAATATTAATAGCCATGGTCTTCTGGGAGAAACTAACTTCCGATTCTTCTGTTTCAATTTCCAGGTCAAAAACAAAAAAGAATCGACGGGGTAGTTTTCCTGGAAAATCTATAAAGGGATTATCCTCTTTACCATAGCGGTCTATTAAAGTGTTTCTGTCCAGTAGGGTCAGTTTTATGCTGATATCCGACACATGATGCTCTACAACCTGTAGTTCTGATTGATAATCTACGGTTTGACAAGCTGTCAGTACAAGAACTGCCAGAGCAAGTAAAAGGGTAGGGTAAGTAAACCTCTGCATGGTTTTACTCCTGTAATTTGAATGTAAGAGGATTATAATAAAAAAACCCGTTCCTGAAAACAGGAACGGGTATATATTAAGTCAAGTTAATCTGAAATAGATTAGAAAGAAGCACCAACTTTCAGGTAAACGTTACCTGATCTGTCAGCTCCGTCCATGTAACCGGCATCTTTTGCTTCGTTGTCAGATCCCAGAGTGTAACCAGCCTGGTAAGTTACATTGTCTACAACAGCTTTTGCACCAATTTCGTATCCCATGACGTCAGCCAGGTCGTCGTCGCCAGCGTCAGCAGGCATTTTGTAGGCAGCATTTACACTGAACATATCGTTTACAGCGTAATCAACAGCAACAGCGATCCAAGTAGTTTCAGCCAGTTCAGCATCTTCGTAAGAAACAGTGTTTGTTCCGAGAGTTGCTGTCAGAGCGTCCATAACGTATTTTGCAGAAAGTCCGAAAGCAGAAACACTGTCGATGTCAGCATCTGTGCTCCATCCGCCCATTTCGTAACCAGCACCAACTGTCAGACCGTCCATAACAGCAACTGCAGTGTTGAAACCGAGGCAGTATGCATCTTCAGCATCAGCGGGAACCATTGCAGAATAATCCCATGCAGAGTATGTGAAGTCTTTGAAGTAGTATACAGATACGTCAGCCATGTCAGCTACGTTACCGTAAGCATTTACACCAAATTTCTGATCTTCGTACATAGAAGCATCCAGAGTGAACATATCGTTGCTCAGGCTAACTTTTGTCATGATGGAACCGGGGTTCAGTTCACCATCCAGATCGAAATCGCCGTAAGCCATATCGTTGTATTCTTTGGGGTCATGATCTTCAAGGCCGAAAGTTACAGAAACAGATACGGGAGCATCGAGGCCGAGGGCACCAGTGATGTCCTGAGTAATTTCAGCAGAGTTCATGGAAACAGCTCTGCTACCAGAACCATCAGAAGTAACACCGTCAACATCTTCATACTCAGCTTCAAATTCAGCAGAAATAGAGGTGTAATCACCTACAGTTCCGCCAAGATCGATAACCATGTCATTAGTGTCAATAAATTCGTTGTAGTTGTCTGCATCGAATGTCCACTGGTAGTTTACTTCACCAGAAGCTGTCACTTCTGCAAAAACAGGGGCGGCCAGAATGGCCAGGACGATTGTCAGAATAACAAAGGTCTTTTTCATATTACTTTCACTCCTACTTGTTTTCTTACAGAACATATGTCCTGCGTAATTTATACATTTAACTCGATCTTAGGAGCCGTATTTGTTGATATTATGAAGCAAATGTGAAGAATGCGTGAAGCAATAAAAAAATAACCCATTTCTAACAGGTATAAAGCTTGAAACAAAGGAGATTTTATGCAGATACGGTTGAGGAGCAGGCCAGAAGGACAATTTCAAAGCAGATCCTGTCGTTTTCAAGGTTTTCAACATGCATTTCAGCACCAAGAATTGCGGATATTCTGTGGGAAATTGTCAGGCCCAGGCCGGTTCCGCTGCGGTTCCGGCTGGTATCCGTTTTGTAGAGGGGGTCAAAAACTCTATTGATATGGTTTTCTGCAATATGGCCGCAATTGATAACACGGAATACGCCGATACCCGATTCCAGTTCAAGGGAAATCTGGATATCCGATTCTTCCGGAGAGTGCTGGATCGCGTTGCGTATTAGATGGTTGAAGGCTGTGGTCAGCAGGGAGAAGTCGCAGTTGAAGGTGAAATTCTGAAAATCCCAGACAAGGGTGATATCTTTTTCACAGGCTCTGTCCGACAGACTGCCGGCCAGATAATCCATAATGGCTATGCTGGATACGGTTTGTCTGTCCGGTTTATAGTCGGTAGCTTCTATCTTCGACAGAAATGAAAAATCCTTAACCAGAAGTTCAAGATTGCCCAGCTCTCCCAGTATGGTATCCCACCTGTCCGGGGTTATGGGCAGTATCCCGTCTCGTACAGCTATAAACTGGGACTTCAGGGCCGTTATAGGTGTTCTCAGATCATGGGCGATATTTTCATACCAGCGGATCCGCATGTTTTCCTCGCTGATGAGATGATCCTGAAGAGAGAGGGCAGCGCTGTTAATTGTCGAAATTTCAGTTGTTACAGCCGGTATTACCTGGATATCACGGGAGCCTTTGGAGAGATTGATAAGGTTTCTGGCTGTATTCCGCGTTTCCTTGACAAATACGCTGGCTATGCGAAAAGCCAGATAGAGTGAGAGTCCCATGGAGAAAAGCATCCCTATAAGCGCTGTATGGATCATACGGGAGACAAAGAGTCTGTTAAAATCAAAATAACGGAAGCTGGTGGCGCGCAGGGTAAAGTACCCTTTAATTTCCCCGTTATAAACATAGGCTTCGGCCGAATCAAAATCAGGGTCCTGGGGTTTATAATGATCCAGATTTCTGTTGACCCAGGATATCAGTAGTTCTCCACCCGGGCTGTAAATTTCTATCTGGGCTACACCTAACAGCCTTTCTCTGGCATCTGCTAAACCTCTGGCACAATTGTATGAACTGAGGTCGCCGTCCTTATTAATAATATTCAGAAGAAGAGTGTCCACGGTTACCCTGGCTTCCTGACTGATCATTTGGTTCCATCTGGTCCGGGAGCCCTGGTATCCTATTAATAGGGAGGCGCAGACAAAAAACAGATTAAAAACAATAATGGATAGAAAAGCCGCCAGCATCCTGGCGCTCATGGATTTCACTTGCTGTTTCCTGCAAAACGGTATCCGTAGCCGCGGACTGTTTCTATCCAGTCCGGATTCTGCAGTTTAGCCCTGAGATTTTTTATATGGGTGTCAACGGTTCTGTCGTATCCTTCAAAGGAGTACTCAAGACAGCGGTCCAGGATCTGTTCCCTGGATACAACAGCTCCTCCGTTCGATGAAAGATAGAGGAGTATTTTCCACTCGGCTGCAGTCAGTTTCAGCGGCTGATCGTTCAGGAGGGCTTTGTGAGAGTCTTCATCGGTCGTCAGAATCTGCCCGTTCAGTTCCCATCCTGTCATTTTCTTCTGGGGTATGGAAGTGCCGGCTCTTTTCAGAACGGCTCCCACCCGCAGAACCAGTTCCTTCGGGGAAAAGGGTTTGACAATATAGTCGTCGGCCCCCACTTCGAATCCGGTAATCCGGTCTGATTCGGACTCCCTGGCTGTCATGAATATAATAGGTATGTCCGATTTCTGCCGGATCTCTTTTGCAAAAACAAAGCCGTCCCCATCGGGCAGCATGGCGTCAAGGATGAGCAGATCCGGATTACGGGTCGTCAGGGCTTCCTTTACACCTCCCAGTGCATCGAACTCATCCACTTCGTAGTCCGATAACTTCAGGTATCCCGAAACTGCTTCTCTGATAGAGTCGTTGTCTTCAATTACAAATATTAATGCCATATTTACTATTCTGCCGGAGATCGTTTATTTTATCCAGTCTTTTTTGCTGATCAGAAAGAAATTTACTCATCCCCGGTATGGCCGTATCAGGACTTCTCTTTCCTTTTATAAGGGTCTGTGGTATTATCCGGAAAAAATATCACTGAATATGGGAGATTACGGGATGAGCAAACAGGTCGCTCTCACCGGTATCAAGCCTACCGGAATGCCGCATCTGGGGAACTACCTCGGAGCAATCAAACCCGCCCTGGAACTGGCGGAATCCTACGAAGCCCGTTACTTTATAGCGGACTATCACTCTTTGAATACCATCAAAAATCCGGAAGAACTCCGGAATTATACATATGAGATCGCAGCCTGCTGGCTGGCCTGCGGTCTGGATCCGGAAAAAGCTTTGATCTATCGGCAGTCTGATGTTCCCGAAACCTTTGAACTGACCACCATGATTATGGCTTTTACCTCCAAGGGGCTGATGAACAGAGCCCATGCCTACAAGGCCCAGGTTGATCAGAACAGGGAGAAGGGGAAGCCGGATGACCACAATATCAATATGGGCCTTTATACGTACCCTGTGCTGATGGCGGCGGATATACTCCTTTTCGATTCAAACTATGTCCCTGTCGGAAAGGATCAGGTTCAGCATATAGAGATGGCCGTGGATATTGCCCAGGCTGTAAACAGAAACTATAACAAAGAGCTGCTGACCCTGCCCCAGCCCTTTGTTTCCGAAACAACCCAGATTGTTACGGGAATGGACGGACGGAAGATGAGCAAGAGCTACGATAATACGATTCCCCTGTTTATTCCCGAGAAAAAGCTGAAAAAGCTCTGTAATAAAATCGTTACCAATTCACAGACCGTGGAAGAACCTAAGGATCCTGAAAACTGCAATGTTTTTACACTGTACAAACTCTTTGCCACTGAGGAGCAGCAGGCTGCACTGGCGGCCCGCTACAGAGCCGGCGGCATGGGTTGGGGGGAAGCCAAGGCTGAACTGTTCAAGGTTCTGAATGAGCACATTTCTCCCATGCGGGAAAAGTACGACGCCTTAATGGCGGATAAATCCATAATTGACAGGATATTAAAGGATGGGTCCGTTAAAGCCCGCGCTCTGGCATCGGCCAAAATCAAGATGATGCGGGAAGTTATGGGATTTGACCACTTGGGATAATTCTTAACAATTTCTTAACATAGAATAAAATCAAAGAGAGGGAGGTCGAAGGATCTCCTTTTTTTATGTCCGGTACAGATTTTGCTTTTCCTTAAGAAAAAGGAGAAGAACATGTTGGATCAATTAACTCACCTTGTACTGGTTTATCAGTGCAAAGGAATTTATAGGGATATCCTGGAGGAAGAGATTAACCTTCATATATATCGTTTCCCCGGAAACGGTTATGAACTGCCCGAAGAGGACTGGGGAGATTTTTTCCTGTCCATTCAGCAAAGAACGGATGCCCTGATTAATGGTTTTGAGTACCGTGGCTTTTCTTTCTACACCTATCTGAATAAAACCCTTCAATGGCATCTCAAATCGTTCCGCTCCGGCTTGAAAAGAAAGCAGTATGACCAGTGGATGCTCGAAAAAGAGTCTATTCTGAACTTTCCGGATATTTTTGAATCCCCTGTTGAACAAAATTCCCTGAAAGAGCGCATTCTGTATCTGGTTGACACTTTGGGGTTCAGTGAAAAAAGGAGAGCTGTTTTAACTTCCCGTCTTTTTATCCTGATATTAAAAAATCTCCTGCTGATGAAGGAGTCGGATTACCTGGAATGTGCCCTTGCTCTCGGGTATTCCGTTTCGGATGCCATGGATATACGAATTCTTCTCCTTACTTACCTCGAACCGAGGTTAAAAAGACGGGAGCACTTTATAATAAGAAGGAATAAGTACTATCACAAAATTTCCTGTCTGGAAAAACAGCTGAAAGATCATATCGATTCAGAGCTGAGGGATAAACTGAGAGAGCGCTGCCTCCAACTGAAAATGAGGAAGGAGAAGGTTAACGAACACATTAGGCGGATTAATGTTCTGCCTACCAATAGTGAAATAAGCAGGGTTCTCAAAGTTCCCAAGGGATCGGTGGATTCCGGGCTCTATTATCTGCGGGAACATCTTGAGGTTTACGGAAATAAAGCTTCTTGCCCCATGGGGGGAAATGAATTATTCTGCTGAATATGGAAATAGTATTGGCAAGCGGTAATCTGCATAAAAAAAAGGAATTGGAAAAGATCTTTTCCAATCATACATTGTTGCTTCCCGGAGATTTGGGAATAGAATTCGACTGTGACGAAACAGGGAAAAACTTTCTGGAGAACGCACTGCTCAAAGCTGAGACTCTGTATAGGCTGACCGGAAAACCTGTTCTGGCTGATGATTCGGGACTGTGTGTTGATGCTCTGGACGGCGCTCCGGGAATCTACTCCGCCCGATTCGGGTCTGAGGAGGGAGAAGCGCCTTTGAGTGACTCCGACAGGAATGCACTCCTTCTGTCCCGTATAGGGGAAGGGAAAGACCGGTCCGCTTTTTTTGTCTGCTGTATGGCTCTTATGGTGGATCCTCACAGGATCTTTACCGTACAGGAGTCCTTTCCCGGCTCTATAAGCCGGACTCCTTTCGGAGGAGGCGGTTTTGGTTATGATCCTGTTTTTATCGAACCTGAGTCGGGCAGGACTGTGGCGGAACTGCCGGAGGAGGAGAAGAACAGGATCTCTCACCGGGGCAGAGCCGGCAGGCGGATGAATGCCATTCTGGAGGATCTGGATGAACAATAACAACTGTATTCCTCTCCGGGAGGATGTCCCCTCCGGGGATAAGTGGGACCTTTCGTCACTTTTCGTCAGCGAAGAAGCCTGGGAGGAGGGGCTGGAAACCTTTGAAAAAATGATACCTGAAATTGCCGGGTTCAAGGGTACCCTCGGCGAATCGGCGGAACAGCTGAAAGCCTGTCTGGATTTTTTCAATGATCTGGAGATCCTTGAGGAGAGGCTGGGGTACTATGCCATGCTCCGCAAGGAGGAAAATGTCGGGGACAGCAGCGGTTCCGGCCGGATGGCCCGTTATATGAGCGTGGCAACCAGAAGCAGCGCGGAAGCCGGATTCCTGAAACCGGAGATCCAGAGCTTGAGCGGGGAACAGCTGGACCGGTATCTGACGTCTCCTGTTCTTGAGGAATTCCGGATCTCGTTAAAGAAACTGATTCGTTACAAGCCTCATATCCTCTCAGAGAAAGAGGAGGTTCTTCTGGCGAAACAGTCCGAATTCGCCCAGACGGCCCGGAAGGCCTTTTCCGCTTTAACCAATGCGGATCTGGAATTCGGTTCTCTTCGATCGGGAGGAGAAGAAAAACCTCTTACCAACTCAACCTTCGGGGTCTTTCTGCTGGATCCGGACAGGGATGTTCGAAAAAAAGCGTTCTCACAGTTCTACAAACAGTTTGAAGGGCATAAAAACACCCTGGCTGAACTCTACTCCGGCAGTGTTTTAAAGGATATCTTCTCAGCCAGAATCAGAGGATTTGAAACAGCCCGGCAGTCCAGCCTGTTTCCCGATAATGTTCCCGAATCGGTTTATGATAATCTGGTGGAATCTGTCGGAGATAATCTGGAACCTCTTCACCGCTACTATGAACTGAGGCGAAAAGTCCTCTCTCTGGATAAGCTTCACCTCTACGATACAAAAGTGTCCCTTATTCCGGATGTTAAAGTTCGCCACAGTTATGATGATGCCG
Organism: Oceanispirochaeta sp.; assembly: GCA_963663385.2. Taxonomy (GTDB): domain Bacteria; phylum Spirochaetota; class Spirochaetia; order DSM-2461; family DSM-2461; genus Oceanispirochaeta. The sequence goes on from CAXXXD010000002.1 coordinate 1,068,197, forward strand.
TGGGTAAAGTACTCGAGTCTCTGGGACCCCTGGGGGAAGAGTATGTATCCACACTGCAAAGCGGTCTGACCGGTGGCTGGGTAGACCGGTATGAGAATAAGGGAAAACGATCCGGCGCTTTCTCGGCGGGGTCCTACAAGGGCGATCCCTACATCCTGCTGAATTTCAAGGAAGACGATATCCGGGATGTTTTTACCCTTGCCCATGAGGGAGGCCACTCCATGCACTCCTGGTACTCGGTGCGCAACAATCCTTTTCAGGACTATAACTACACCATATTTGAGGCGGAAGTGGCTTCTACCTTTAATGAGCAGCTGCTGGCCAGATACCTGCTGGAACAGACCGGGGACAGGGATATGCGTCTGTATCTGATCGGCAGGCAGGTGGATGACATCCTGGCTACCATATACAGGCAGACCATGTTTGCAGAGTACGAACACACATGTCACTCCCTGGTTGAGGGGGGCGAGGCTCTTACCATTGAAGTATTGAGGAAGGAGTACCGGTCTCTGCTGGAGAAATACTTCGGTCCGGCCGTCGTGCTGGACGAAATGGCAGACCTGGAAGGTTTGAGAATACCCCATTTCTACAGCGCTTTCTATGTTTACAAATACGCTACGGGTCTTTCTGCCGCTATGGCTCTGTCCGAAATGGTTCTGGAGGGGGGGCAAAAGGAACAGGCTGATTATTTGAACTTTCTGAAGTCCGGGGGCTCCCGTTTCCCTCTGGACTCACTGAAGCTGGCAGGTGTGGATATGTCTTCTCCCGAACCGGTTAACCGTGCCCTGAAACGGTTTGCTTCCCTTGTGGAGGAGCTTGAAAGTTCTTTGTAGGGAACCCTCTCCCCAGTTCCCTCTCCCAGGGGGCGAGGGGAATCAAAGGGGTGAGGGTGACGGCAGGTGTTCTACTCCTGCCGGTACCAGTCCATTTTCTGGCCTATCCTGCCGGCCAGTTCTTCCATATCCTTGTCGGTATGGTACTCCATGCCTGCCCGGCTCATGGAAATTCCTCCATCCTGATCCCGCAGCCGTATGGCGCTGTGGTGGGTTGCTTCAAGGGGAATCCTGATTCTTCCCCGGGGATCGCTTATATCAAGGGTGCCGTTACAGAGACAGAAGTAGGTTGTCCGGTTGTCTTCTTTTTTTATGAAAAAAGACGTTCCTCTTACACCTGCTATTACATTCCCGGATTCTATGTGAAAAAGATCGTCTTCCTTTTTCAGGAGGGTTTTTATATTCCTGAGAACAGCCGCCGCAGTTCCTCTCTCTACGTTCACCATAGCTTCCGAGAAGGATATTCTCATAATGGTATCATCGAAAATCCTGATGATATTGCTGCCCAGAAATGTAATTTCGCAGTATCCGTTCTCATCCGTCTGGAGAATCGATCCATCAGGCACTTTTGCCCCGACCAGTACCGGATTTCCATTGATAAGAACACTCCCTTCCAGTCCGATTACAGATCCCTGAACAGAGGAGGACTGGACATTGCCGCTATTTTTTGAAGGAGAACAGGAAAGTCCAAATATCAGTAAAAAAAACATCAAAAGATAAAAAAAACGCATTTTCTTCATAATTCAGATCTCCCCATACCTCGAATTGTAAGATAAAAAGCTTTTATATGGAAAGGAAATAAGGGATTTCTTCATTAAAATGGTTTTTGTATAAAATAGTTTGACAACATGGAGTCATATTCGTTACCATTTCTACTATTGAAACAAACTTAATAACATTGAGGAGAAATTAATGAAGAAATTATTAGTTCTGCTAATTCTTATTTCTTTCACAGTCGGCGTATTTGCCGACGATGCTCTGGTTATGCCCGAGGGTGTAATCCGCGCCTATTTCGTCGGATCATACGGGATGACCGACAGTGCATATGATTCTGACGGAGAAGAACAGGATTCTGATACAGGAGAAACCAAATTCTTTAATCAGGGATATGCTGTGGAACTGGGTGTAACCGATTCCATTACAGCAGCCCTGCAGTGGGTTCCCGGGCATAACCTCTATTCGGATGTCGAAAATGCTGAAGACGTTGAGCTTTCGGGAGCTTATGATCTGTTTGCGGGTGCCAAAATCCAGATCCTCGGAGATCATGGTTTTGTAAAGAACGATCAGTTCCGTTTTTCAATGGCTCCCGGTTTCAGAATCCCCCTGGATTCCTATGATGCGGTAGAGGAAGCTGAAAACTATTTGGCTGGAGATTCCTACAGAGCTTCAGGTGTGTCAAATGAGTCTCTCGGAATCGGTTCAAGGATTTACTTTGACTACATTGTAAATGAAAACTTTTTCCTGAACCTTTACAGTGAAATTATCTATAATATTCCCGTTGATAAAACGTCTGCAGATCTTGGAGCTGATGCGATCGGGGCTGCTATGATGGGTACAGATCTTGATGAATTGGAGTATAAATACGGAACCGATATGGTTTTCGAATTTGAACCCCAGTACAGCTATTCTGTAACAGACAAGAGTTCTCTGAAATTTTACCTGCCCGTTAACTATGCCATTACACAGGATGTTGAAGTGGAAGGGGAAAAAGTGGATGATTCCGGCAGCAAATATCTGCAGCTCCGACCCGGACTCGGTTACTTCTGCGGCGATTTCAAGGTTCCCTTTGAAGCTTCCGTACAGTACGGTCTTCCCCTTATGGGTGAAAATACAGCAAAGATGCATACCATTGTTTTCAAGCTGAAAGTATACGCCAGACTGTGGGAATAGAAATCTGATTTAATCTTTTGATTGAAGCCGTCCTTCCCCTCGACTTTGCTCGGGGATCTTGAGGACGGCTGTTTTATTTATAAATTGAATTTGTTTCTGGTTTCTGAACACATCGTGCCGAGCATAGCCGAGGTAAAGTCAGGGGATCAGGCTCTGATGGCGGAAAGCAGAAGCGAGAACATGGTTTTAATCAGGTCGTCATCATTGACGTTCATGCTGGCCTTTATCCAGCTCTTGCGGACATATATTTTCTGCATGGTCGCCTGAATCATTGTCAGAATTGTAACTGCCATTTCCCGGGGATTACTGATTTTCCGGATGGATCCGTCATCAATTCCCATCTGTATGGTTTTTTCGATATCCATAGTCAGCGCATTCAGAATCCCCAGGCATTTCCGGGCATCTTCGCTGGGGCTGTCCATGAAATTGATCTTCTGGTCCAGTAGCAGGGTAAAGACAAACTGATTAAAATGGTCTTTGTAGTATTCCAGAAAGGTGTTCTGTATCACTTCCAGCTTTTTCAGCCCTGTTGCATGTTTGGAGTCAAAAGACTCTCTGAACATCTCCTTCAGCTTTGCATAGGATTCCAGCATAATGATATAGGAAATCTCTTCCTTGCTTGTAAAGTAGTGATAGAGGGTTCGTCTGCTCAGTTCCGCCTGTTCCGCTATGTTCAGCATGGTTGTGTTTTCATACCCCTTGGACATGAACAGTTCCCTGGCTGCGGTCAGTATCTCACGGACCCTCTGGTCTTTTTCTCGTTGTTTGCGTTCTGCTATTCCCATTTCCCTAGTTAATTCCGCTTATTGGTATTTGTCAAGGCTGATTACCGATCTGATCAGATGCAGAAAAAAAATGGCCGGATATTTCAAATTGAAACAAACTTAATAACATTAAGGAGAAATATCCAGCCGATATGCACTTATGATACAGCAACTACACTCAGAGTGCAATTGCTTTTTTGATAAATTAGAAATTGTAGGATACAGTGAATTCTACAAAATCATTTTCATCATACTGGCCGAAAAGGGTATCCTCGTCGCCCCCGAAAAAACGGGCTGCCATTCCCAGGGTGAAATCATCAACCGGTGAGTATTCGATGGAAGGATAAATCCCATAATCAGAGTCTTCAAAATGATAGAATGTGATCAGTTCCGCTTCCAGTTTTTCGTGAAGGTATTTATCCGATACGGCGAAGATCAGAAGGTTCTCTGTGTATTCCTTATCTTCATCATACTCAATATCACCCAGCCCAATCTCATTTGAATTCAGAGTGAGGGTTCCCGCTTCCTGAATATTGATGTTCAGGTTACTTACAGGAATGTCTCTGTCAAATCCTGCCACCCACTTAATACTGTTGTTATGAACATCTGTCTTATTTCCGTCAAAGTCTTCGGTCAAATTGCAGGCAAATTCACCCTTCAGGTTAAATTCGGCCAATATACAGGCCGCTTCAACGCCGAAGGTCTGCATGGGGTCGTATTCAAACCAGTAGTTAATCGTGTCCACACCATCAAAGGCGTAATTGAAACTGGGGAGTTTGTTGTAACCGTAGTAGTAGGTGAATCCGTAGTCCAGACCGCCGGCGGTTGACGTATAATGCATAGCTCCCTGACCATAATCAAATGTATTGATGTCGGATCCGGCAAGAGCCGTTATGCTGGGTGTTACCACAGCACCGGTCTGTGCGTAGATGGCGGCTGCCGTCTGGGACGCAATCGCCTGCAGTGTCGCGGGGAGCTCAACTTTGGTATTCAGGGGCTGCCAGATGCCCGCTTCTGCATAACTGTAGGGAGTCAGTGTGGGAACATAGGCCAGTTCCAGCATACCGGACATCCCCAGGGGAACATTAACCTTGAGCATCAGTTCGGGATCGATCATCTCCATATAGTCGGGGATGAGGAATTCGCTCAGATTGACGCTGTTCAGAACATCTACCACATGGAACTCATCAGCTTTTCCCCAGACGACTTTCATATATCCCGCTTCGAAGTTCATCTTCTCACCGAAATACTGTCCATAGGCTTCGTTGACAGTCACCACGGAATCCCGTTCGCTTCCAGTCATTTCGGGGGTGATATCAACATCGGTAACGACTTTGAAATCACTTCCTTCATAGGTAAAACTGAGATTGGCTGCAATAGAGGTTTCCATCTGATCCAGACCGGCTTCTCTGTCGGCCATATCATCCCTTGCATCTTCAGAGGCAAAAGCTCTTACAGAAGTGGTTACTCCTCCGTTTACTTCAACGGCGGCAGTGTTCTCATCACCAAAGGCGGAATCTCCAAAGGCAGAGTCGCCAAAGCCGAAGTCTTCTGATTCGGAGTCTTCGAACCCCGATGTGAAGAAGGAATCATCGGCCCGGAGACCGGTGCTCAGAACCAGTGATGCTGTTAACAGTACCAGTATTTTTTTCATTCCTATCTCCCTGTGTTCAGAAACTGGGTTGTAAACATATTGCTGTTAACAGGTTTATCGAATTCTACATTCAGTACTTTCATCTCTGTAGCGTGGCCGTTCTGAACATTATCAATACGGGTCAGGATGGGAGTCCAGTGACCGTCAATGTTTTTAAGCTGTTTAACCGACATTACCTTGTAGAGATTCTCCTGCTTGTCGTACATCTCGATTTTAACGGGGGTCCAGGTTTCCTTGTCGAACCAGGTCAGACGGTAGGCATACTGGGAATCGGCAGGATCCACGGCTTTGCCTTTTACTACGTAACAGTTCCATTCGGAAAATGATTCTTCCCGGATCAGTTCGTGTGTGTCCCGGTCAAGATCACGGGTTTCCATATCGTCATAGGAGGCATCAGAACCCATAAAAGACTTGCTGCCGTCAGAAGTAGAGATCCGGCGGACCCTTTTCATGGCAGGCAGGTAAATCCATTTGTCATCGGCTCTGTCTTCATTCTGTACCTGCAGGAACCGTGTGTTTTTTACACTGGCGGGGCTTCTGAAAACCATTATGCTGCTGGCAAGGTCGTTCTCTTCCATACCCCACTGTTCGATCATTCTGGAGGAAACATTTCCTCCCTCTTCAATCAGGTCCATCTGCAGGGCCATATGGGTTGTATCAGGTTTGTCCCTGTTGTCATAGTTCCGGGCTACTTCAAGGCCGGTTATGGCAAATAGGGAAGGTGATACCAGCAGCAGGGCCAGTCCTGTTAAATTACTTATTGTCCTTTTCATAATAATCCTCCGGATTTATTTTTTACCCTTTCCCTGCCCTCTCCCGGAAGGAGAGGGTTCAAGAAGAAGTAATATATGCTTTGTTTTTCTCCCCTCTCCCTCCGGGAGAGGGGCTGGGGGTGAGGGCCTCTGTTCAAGGCCCCTCTCAGTCTCCCCGAAGGGGAGATGCAATCTGTTGTCAGCTCCCCTCCTACGGAGGGGACGGGGGAGGTCCTTACGCACTCTTCTTCCGTTTTCCCTCGCTGTCTTTTCCTCCCTTTCCGCTTGTATCCCTGCTGATGAATTTCGGTTTGAAAATATTCAGCAGGGCAGGCAGTACCGTCAGGGCTGCAATGGAAGATGTTCCCATGATGATTGCCACCAGGGCTCCGATAAAACGGAGTACAACAAACTTTGAAAAGATGAGTACCAGAAATCCCAGACCTACAGAAACCGCATTTGTAATGATGGCCTTGCCGGACGACATAACAGTTTCTTTCGTTACTGTATCCAGGTTATCCGACTTGAGCCGTTCAATTTTATAGCGGCTGAGAAAGTGTATGGTGTAGTCTACGCCGACACCAATGGCAATTGAGGCGATAAGGGCTGTTATCATATCCAGATTTATCCCTGTTAATCCCATAATTCCAAAGTTGATCAGGATGGCCAGGAAGAGGGGCACAATCCCGTAAAATCCTGCAAAAGGAGACCGGTAGGCAATGGATACAATCAGGAATACTGCAACAAGGGCTGTGAGAAGGCTTTTGATCTGGGATCCTGTAATCATATCGGTCAATGCTTTTACCAGTTCCGCAATTCCCGAGTTTTCAATGGTAATGTTATCGGGGAAATGGGCATCGGCATAACTGTTGATATCTTCCAGAATCTCGGCGCAGACTGCTGTATCGGATACTTTCAGCTGTACGAGCATTCTAACCTGTGTGGGTTCCAGAGAATCATCGGAGAACTTGTCCAGTGAGCCTGAGTAGAGAAGCAGGTACTGGGAGATCAGGTTTTTCAGTTCCTCATTGGAGGCGGCAGGATACTTGGAAAGATCCGTGGGGATTTCGTAATAGGCTTTTCCTCTGACATTAAAAGCTTTTTCAACTTCGCTGGTCAGATCCGCAATGGTAAAATTGCCGTCTCCATTTTCATTAACCACCTTTCTGGCCAGGTCGATAAGGGTGGCCCATGTCAGGTCATCTGTCATGGAAAGGGGCTCGAAGGTCACAGGCGAGGCTTCCGTCAGTTCTTCGCTGTCATCGCCGAAGAAGGAACCTGAGTCAGAATCATCATCACTGAAGAAGGATGAGTTCCCCTCGCTGTCATCGCTGAAAAAGGACCCTGAATCAGAGTTGTCATCGCCGAAGAAGGAACCGGCTTCTACACTTTCGTAGTCGTCATAGCTTCCAAAATCCTCAGAACCCTCTTCTACGGGAAAATTCATTACCTGATTCATCCTCTTGATGAAATCGGCATATGTCATGATTTTCCCGATATCTGGATGGGTTGTCAAAAGATGCTTTTTCAGGTTATCCATCTCATTCAGAACCAGGGGATCAATCACATCACCGGGATTTTCCCCTTTTACAACAATGTTGAATGTGTTGGTTCCGGCGAAATGATCAGAGATATAGTCGGCATTAACCCGTAGAGAGGAATCCTTGGGAAAGTAGTCGATCAGGGCGCTTTCGATATTCATCTGAGTCAGCCCGTAAGCGGAGATAAGTACGATAGCTATTGTAATAACTAGAATCCCCGTTCTATGGCTGGATAATCTGTTATAAACCGCTTCCATTCTTTTATGAGAGTGGTCTTCTCTTTTCTTTATCTTGGCCTCCAGAGCAGATTTATCCTTAAGGACTTCCCTGTCTTTATAGGAGATGATCATCAGAGCCGGAATAAAGGTAAGAGAAAGAACTAAAGCTATCACCGTACCGATTGTTGAAAAAAGACCGAATGTCTTGAGAGGAACAATGGGGCTGGTTATGATGGAGGAAAAACCGACAATCGTCGTAAATCCGGCCAGCAGAACAGGTTCCAGAACCAGATTCACTGAGGAAATTACTATTTCCTTATGCTCCTGAACGGAAACCCTTTTTTTCTGATTGCGCATGTCCGTGTAGTAATGGGTCATTACATGGATACCGTACGCGCTGCCGATTGCAATAATCAGTACGGGCAGACAGGTTGATACAATACTGAAAGCCACATCGAAAAGAGCCATGATTCCTACGGTCCAGATTGTCGTAATCATTACGGTTATCATGGGAAGCAGAGTTCCTCCCAGGCGATGGAAGGCGAAGTAGAGGCTTAACAGAAGTACAAGCAGTACCAGCGGGATAAGGGCTGTCAGGTCTGCTATCATGAAAATCTCAGCATCGTGGGAGATAACAGGATCTCCGGCAACACGGATGTCCAGCCAGTCGTAGTTTACAGAATATTCGACAATCCCGTCATAGATGGCATTTTTTTCCGCATGATTGGCATCCTTGTTTACTACAACCAGAATCTGAGTCGATTTAAAGTCTCTGGAATAAAGGCTGTTTTCATACATGTCCGGCCAATCCAGAAGGTTGGTTTTCAGCTGAGCCAGCTCTTCCTCTGTTCCTGTAAAATCGTCTCTGATAAGGGGTTCGACAATCATACCTTCCGATGAACCATCAGGAAAATCCGTATTCAGTATGGATGTAAGGTCATCAACTACCGGATTGGCTTCCAGAATTTCAGAAATTTCCCGTATCGCCTGGATCGTTCTGTTGTTGAGAAAGGTTCCATCCTTTTCGGTGATGCAGATATCAAACATGATCTGACTTTCATACACATCGTCCAGTGCTTTCATCCTTATATAGGAATCATGGTCTTCGGGGAAAAACGCAAGGACATCATTATCCAATACAACTTCAGGGATTTGAATCCCCATAAACACTGTAACAGCCAGTACGATTAAAATTATAATCCATGGCTTTTTTAAAATATTCTTCACAGAAACTCCTATAATTTTTTACTTGTCCGGCAGAGCGTGCACTCTTGATTAATAAAATGCACACCCTGTGCAATTAATGTATAAAATAAAATCTAAAAGGTCAACTTTTTCAGGGACTTTTTATAATAAAAAAGAAAGACGGAAGGTTGATGCATAAAATAAAAACACAGCCTTCCCGATATTTCTTCATTCTGATATTATCGAATTACTATGCTGGATTTTAAATTTATCAAAGACAACCTGGATGCCGTCCGGGAAAATATCAGAAACCGGAATGTTTCCGCCGATCCCGAAAAGGTTGCGGTACTGTACGATCAGAGGAATGCGGTTCTTCAGGAAATGGAAGATCTTCGCAGGCGGAGAAATGAAAATGCCGGAAAAATGAAGGGGAAGCTGGATCCCGAAATCCGTCAGGGGCTAATTGAAGAGGGTAAAGTCCTTAAAGAGAAGATTGCTTCAGTGGAAGAAAAGCTGTCTGTTCTGGAAGAGGATCTGAAACAGGCTGCCATGCTGATACCCAATATGGCCCATCCAGATGCTCCCATCGGTAAAGAGGACAAGGATAATCTGGAACTGCTCCGAAGTGGAGAAGTCCCCCGGTTTTCTTTTAAACCGAAGGACCATGTGGAGCTGTCCGAGACCCTGGATCTGGTGGATTTTGAAACAGCCGCACGTGTGTCCGGAGCCAAATTCTACTATCTGAAAAATGAAGCTGTTCTGCTTGAACTGGCTTTAACCCGTTATGCACTGGATCTGCTCCGTCAGAAGGGGTTCACACTGACGATAACTCCGGATATTGCCCGTGAAGAGATTGCCGAAGGAATCGGTTTCAATCCCCGGGGGAGCGAATCTAATATCTATACCCTGGAAGGAACGGGTACCTGTCTGGTGGGAACGGCCGAGATAACCCTGGGAGGTTATCATGCAGGGCAGATGCTGGATCTCTCAAAGGGGCCTATCCTGATGGCAGGAGTATCCCACTGTTTCAGAAGAGAGGCCGGTGCGGCCGGTCAGTACTCCAAAGGTTTATACCGGGTGCATCAGTTTACCAAAATCGAGATGTTCGCCTACTGTAAAGAGGAAGAATCTGATGATCTGCTGATGAAACTGAGAAGCATTGAAGAGGAGATTTTCAGCGGTCTGGATATACCATTCCGTGTGGTCGATACCTGTACCGGAGACCTTGGCGGCCCCGCCTACAGAAAGTTCGACCTGGAAGCCTGGATGCCCGGACGGGGAGATGAAGGGGACTGGGGGGAAGTAACCAGTACCTCAAACTGTACGGATTATCAGGCCAGACGCCTTGGTATCCGCTATAAAGGGGAGGACGGGAAAAACCGTTACGCCCATACCCTGAACGGAACGGCCATTGCCATATCCCGTGCCATCATTGCCATTATTGAGAATTTTCAACAGGAAGACGGATCTATCCGTATTCCCGAAAAACTGGTTCCCTATATGGGAATGTCAGAAATCAGACGCTGATTGAAACAGGAATATTCTGCCGGGAAAAGACCGTTCCCGGCTTGAAGGGAGCAGGATGAAAGTCATTGCAGAAATCGGTACCGCTCATCAGGGAGACCTGATGCAGGCGGAAAAGCTAATACGGGAGGCTGCCCGTTCCGGCGCCGATTGTGCAAAATTTCAGATTGTTTTCGCCCGGGAGATCCTGCATCCGGAAACGGGTATGGTTGAGCTGCCGGGGGGCTCTACCCCTTTGTATAAAGTCTTTGAAGATCTGGAGAGGGAAGCCCCGTTCTACAGGGATCTGAAAAACCTGACCGAGTCGGAGGGGCTGGAATTCCTGGCCACTCCCTTCGGTCTGGAGAGTGCGGCTTTGTTGAAGCAGCTGGATCCGCTCTCTGTCAAAATAGCTTCTCCCGAAGTTAATCACTTTCCCCTGCTGGAAGAACTGGCCAGCTGGAAAAAGCCGCTTATCCTCTCTTCCGGTGTCAGCCGTATGGGAGACCTGGAAGATGCCCTTGATATAATAGGCCGGGAGAATACGACCCTTCTGCACTGCATAACCTTCTACCCCGCTCCCGAAGAGGAGTACAACCTCTCCCTGCTGCCACACCTCTCCTCCCTCCTGGGAGTTGAAACGGGAGTCTCCGATCATTCGATGGATCCGCTTCTGGTTCCGGGGCTGAGTCTGGTGGAAGGGGGCGTTATGGTGGAGAAGCACTTTACCCTCTCACGGAGAGACAGCGGTCTGGACGATCCCATTGCTCTGGAACCGGACGGTTTCAGGCTGATGCGGGACTATCTGGATGAACTGGAAGGGCTGCCAGACCGGGAGTCCCGTCTGGAACGGATGGAGAAAGACTTTTCCAGAGATAGAATAAAGGCTGTATTAGGATCCGGGCGAAAGGAACTGGCTCCCAGCGAACAGGCTGGATACGGCAGAACCAACCGGAGCATCCATGCCCTGCCGGCCCTGCCGGCGGGGACAATCCTGACTGAGAAGAATATGGCCATACTCCGGACTGAGAAAATCCTGAGACCGGGGATTTCCCCGCGCTATTATAGATCGATCCTGGGAAAAAAAGTAAAAAGGGATGTGCCGGCAGGAGAGGGGCTCCTCCTGGAAGATCTGGTGTAAATGTTATATCCGGGAAATGGAACTGCTTAAGGAGTATATATGTCATTAATTAAACATGAAAGAACCGGGTTTACCCTCTGTAATCCCGATAAGGGAATATTTGAAAACGGACTGCCGTCACAGGATGAAATCAAAAATGCTTTGTCTCCCATGATCCTTTCCGCCTCGGGATGGCGGAAGGTATTTGCCTGTGACGGGGATGAAGAGAGCCAGACGGAAAACATTGCGTCCGCGGACAGTTATCTGTCCGGAGCTATGGCTCAGGTCTTTATGGATTATATGATAGAAAATACAGGGAACAGCAATCCTGTTATCCTGCTGGGAATGGATGCCCGGTTTACAGGGCCTGCCATTGCGGATGCCATGCTGCGTGTTCTGCTTGCAAGGGGTGCTCAGGTCCGTTACCTGTTTATTGCAGCTGCTCCCGAAATTATGGGGTATGCAGGCCAGAGCAAGGGAATCGATGGATTTATCTATATTTCCGCCAGTCATAATCCGATCGGGCATAATGGTGTGAAATTCGGCTTGAATACGGGAGGCGTCCTGGACGGTTCTCAGGCTGCCGATATGATTGCCCGTTTCAAATCCTTTCTGGATGAGGAGTCGAATATACAGGGACTCAGCTCTTTAATGGATCAGGCAAATGCGGATGATATCCGGAAGATACTGGGAGAGTCGACGGAGTGGAAGAGAGAAGCGGAGAGGGTCTACGGCGAGTTCACAGCCCGGGTTATAACGGGACAGGAGGATCCTTCAGCCAGGGAAGCTCTGATTGAACAGTTTAAGAAGGGCATAAGCGATTCGCCTATGGGTGTTGTCTCGGAATTGAACGGAAGCGCCCGGACCTTATCCATCGACAAGTCCTTCCTGGAGGACCTGGGAGTTCAGGTTACTGTTGTAAATGGAAGGCCCAGAGAGATAACCCACAGGATTGTCCCCGAGGGGGAATCCCTGAACCTCTGCCGGGAAATACTGGAAAAAGAAGCCGCTGTCGACAGGGCGTTTCAGTTGGGATATGTTCCGGATAATGATGGAGACCGGGGTAATCTGGTTTACAGGAACAGTAAGACAGGCAAAGCGGAAATACTGGAAGCTCAGGAGGTTTTCGCCCTTTCCGTTCTTGCGGAGCTGGCTTTTCTTGAGTGGAGCGGTCATATTACAGATAAAACGGCAGTTGCCGTTAACGGTCCTACATCCATGAGGATTGATGAGATTGCCTCCTGTTTCGGATGCCGGACGTTCCGGGCTGAAGTAGGAGAAGCCAATGTGGTGAATCTGGCCAGGGAGAAGCGGGCTGAAGGCTGGCAGATCCGGATCCTGGGGGAAGGTTCCAACGGCGGTAATATCACCTATCCCGCAGCGGTACGGGATCCCCTCAACACACTGGGGGCTCTGCTCAAGCTTCTGACTCTCAGAAGCCGGGAAGGGAAGGCCGGATTGTTTCAGATCTGGTGTGAAAAAAGCGGGCAGATGGACCTCTACCGGGACGATTTTGACCTGACACATATTCTGGAATCCCTTCCTTCCTATGTTACCAGCAGCGCCTATGAAAAAAGGGCATTGATGCAGATTCAAACGACCGATCATGCCAGGCTGAAGGCCAATTACGAAAGTATTTTTCTGAAATCATGGGAATCTCGCCGATCTGAACTGGCTGAGCGTTTCGGGATTGTCTCCTGGGAGGAGTGGAATCAGGAAGGAACGTCCTCTGTTCAGGGAATGGGAGCTCAATTTCGTTCCGGTGCAGAGAGGGGGGGGCTGACCATACGCTTTCTTGACAGGCAGAAGAAGCCTATCGCCTGTATCTGGATGCGGGGGAGCGGTACGGAACCGGTCTTCCGGGTTCTGGCAGACTGGAAAGGAAAGGACCCTTCTGCAGAAGAATATCTGCTGGAATGGCATAAAAAAATGATAAAAGAAGCAGATGGGCAGGATTAATTCACCTTTTTCCACCATACTTTTTGATGTAGACAATACATTGTACGATGCTGAGTGCGGTGTGGAAACCGAGATGAGCCGGAGAATAGATGAGTTTGTTTCGGATTATCTAGGGGTGACCAAGGATGAATCACGGGCTCTCCGGGCGGAGTATCTGCCTGTATACGGAACTACCCTGAGGTGGCTCCAGGTCTGTCATAATATGACCGATACCGGCAGGTATATGAATATAGTTCATCCTGTAAACCTGGAAGACTATATTGACAGGAATCACCAATTGCGTGAAATGCTCCAGTCATTGACACAGAATCTGGTTGTATTTACTAACGGACCCGAGTTTCATGCCAGAAGGGTTTTGAAAACCCTGGGGATTGAAGACCTTTTTACCCGTTTCTTTGCATTGGAACATATGGGCTTTCAGGGAAAGCCCTGCGAGTCTGCCTATAAACTGGTTCTGGATAGTCTGAAGATTAAGGCGGAGGAAACCCTTTTTCTGGATGATAAGGAAGTCAACCTGGATGCTTTTCACAGGATGGGCGGGTTTGGGCTCCTTGTCGGTCAGGGATCCGCTACCGGCCGGTACCCGCAGATTCGTACAATTCTGGAATTGAAGGACTATCTTGAACAAGAGGTGTTGGAATGATTAAGAAAGAATTCCCCGAGGAAGATAAAAAGACTCGTATGAAGGCTCATGCCGGTGACAGACGGTACCACTTCTTCCTCTCCGGCGGTGATGTCAGGGGGGTGCTGGTTCACGGAAGCCGGATGATAAGGGAAATGAAACTGAACCATGACCTTGGTGTGCTGGAAACTATCGTTCTGGGACAGGCTTATCTGGGTACTGTCCTGATGGCGGCGGGTCTTAAGGAAGAGGGGCTTATACAGCTTAAAGTGGAATGCGGCGGTCCCCTGCAGGGGCTTTCTGTAGAAGGGGATTCTCACGGTACAGTCCGCGGCTATCTGTTTCAGAACCCCATTCCCCTTGAAAAGGCACCGGACAGCCTTGATACCTCCAATCTGTTCGGTCCCGGATTTCTTTCGGTTACCCGGTATACCGTTGAAAAGGGGAAACCTTTTACGGGAAAGGTTATGCTGAGATCCGGACGGCTGGGGGAGGATCTGGCGGCCTATTATCAGGAATCCGAACAGATCCCTACCATATTTATCCTCAGTGTCCGATTGAATAAGGAGGGAGATGTAAAAGGCGCTGCCGGTCTATTCCTCCAGGCTATGCCCGGCAGCGATGAGAAACTGCTTGAAGTTATTCAGGAAACAGCCGTGGCTCTACCTTCTTTAGGAGATACCGTTAACGCCGAAACAGATATAGACGCTTTTATAGAGGGCGCTTTCAAACAATTTAATCCGGAAATGCTTGAAAGCAAAAGGGTCGAGTTTATGTGCAGCTGCAACAGGGACCGCTTTGAGAAATTCCTTTCCAACCTTTCCAGGAATGAAAAAGAGGAGATTCTGGCAAAAGGTCCTTTTCCCCTTGTAACAACCTGTTTCAACTGCAATACATCCTACGAGTTTGAAAAGGATGTTTTGCTGGAGTTATTTAAGCAGTAATCAGGATTTATTCCCGATTTTCTTGAGAAGCCCTGCCTGTTCGGATTAGAATTTAAGAAGATGGAAATCTTTGGAGGTATATTATGAAGAGGCAGATTCTTAAAAACTCCAGCTTTCTTCTCTTGTTTCTGGCAGTGATTCTACTCATATCCTCCTGTATAACCCGTACACCCGTAAGCGATGAAGACTCCGTAATCACCATCTGGTCCGATCCTGATTTGGGAGACAACTATGAGGAACCTCCTCTCCCTGAGATCCGCAGTGAAGGTCTTACTGCAACTGAAGTGAACAATATGACAATCTACCGGGAGAATATCCGTTCTATTGTAAATATTACTACGGTCAGTCTATATGGTTCCCGCTTTCTGGGTTCTTATTCTCAGGAGGGGAGCGGATCGGGGGTTATAATATCAGCAGAAGGGTATATCCTGACAAACAGGCATGTGGTTGACGGGGCGGACTATGTCGTTATTACTCTTTATGATGGAACGAATTATCAGGCCCGTAAAATAGGCAGTGATCCGGAAAATGATCTGGCTGTTCTCAAATTCGACCCGGCCGGGAGAGTTCTGCATGTAATAACTCCGGGAACCGCCAGCGACCTGCAGGTGGGGCAGACCGTATTAGCCCTGGGAAATCCCTTCGGTCTTGAAGGAACCCTTACAACCGGTATCGTGTCCGGGCTGAACCGTCCCCTTCAGACAGAGGACGGTTTCCTCCTTAAAAGCATGATCCAGACTGATGCTGCCATAAATCCGGGTAATTCCGGAGGAGCTCTGCTTAATTCCCGTGGAGAACTGATAGGGATCAACACCATGATTCTGACTGCCAGCGGCAGCGGCAGTATCGGAATAGGGTTTGCCATCCCTGTGGAAACGGCTCTGCGTATTGCTCCTGAATTGATCAGGGACGGGCATATAACAAGGGGGTGGATTGACATTGAAGCCCTTTCCATTACACCGTCTCTGGCATCACAGCTGGGAATCCCCTTTATCGACTATGGGGTGATGATTACCATGGTTATCAAGGGCGGAAATGCCGAATTGGCCGGTTTGAAGGGCGGTACAGAGAGACGGGGAGTCGGATTGGGTTTAAACAGTGTCTTTATAGGGGGGGACATCATAATCAGTATTGATGGATCTCCCATCAAGAATGTACTGGATTATTTCAGTGTTCTGGAAGGTTCCCGGCCGGGGGATATTTATGAGCTTGAGTATATTCGGAACGGGGAAACATTCAAAGTGGAAATCAAGCTGTCCGAACGGCCCATGAACTATCGCTATTGAATAGAAGGATCAGTAAAAAAGGCTGGTGGAGAGGAGGAATTCAAAACGGTCGTCTTCCGGGCTGGGGACAAGAAGATCCCAGCCGAATGTTGTTCTTACCTGAATACTGGTCAGTTTGTCAAAGAAAAAGAGGAAACTGAATCCTGTTGACATCCTGAAATCCTGATCTGCTGAGAAGCTTTCTCTCTCCCGTTTACTTAAACCGAAATCCATAAAAGGTTCCCATTGCAGTTCAAACAAATTGTCCCAGTCCAGAGTTTTAAGTGCAGCGGCGCTGTTCAGAACAAAACAGGAATTCCCATAGAAGTTTTCATCCGGAACTCCCCGCATATAAATTCCGAGTCCGGATTTTTCTTCATTATAGCTGGTGGCCAGAACACTTCTGAAATTCACCCCCAGCTGCCTGTGGAGACTATGGTACCAGGCTGTTTCTATATAGCTGAATCCTTTCATTTCTTCTTCTCTGAAACTGTAGCGGAACAATACCCCCAGATCACAATTTATGCCTTCCCGGAAATTCCCGTGCCAGTCATAGGGGTCGTACACCAGATTCTGTACCAGCCCGAAAGAAAATGGTTCTTCCCGGGGAGGATCGCCATGATCTCCCAGACTGTTTTTGTAGGAGTACCGCATATTGGCTATGGGAGCAATTGTATAGGTAAGGTTCTTGTTAAGGGGAAAATCCGTTCCAAAACTCAGGATGGTTTCGTTATAGCTGTAGTTCTCCACAGTCTTTTCCGTATTGGTTTTGATCTCCCTGTTATGCTGCTGTATCCACTGAAATCCGTAGGTCCTGTTTCCCAGGTGAATATTTTCCAGGGTCGTATCCACCTGCCAGAGACCGGTATCCACTCCCTCTATATCCTCTTCCGGAGAAACCTGGATATAACTGTCAATTTCAAATTCCATGAGGGTTCCGAAAAAATTGGAGTAAAGGATCTTGGATTCCATGGTAAGATCCGTGTTTGTATCGTATTTAGGGTAAACAAGGGGGACAAAGGTCCAGGAATCCTCTAGAAATATGGTAAGACTGTAGGAGCGGTATGTTTCCGATTCTTCCAGCAAAGCCTTTTCTGTCCGGACAGAAGAGTAGAGCCGCAGGTTGAGCAGATCCTGTTCGATACGGGCTATGGCATTGTCCATCTCTTCCAGACTGCGGTAAGTCAGAATATCCGGAAGGTTAAGTTCTTTTTCCAGTGCCCATGGACGGCTCATTCCGTTAATACTGTAAATCCGCTTCGATATTGAATAACTCTGTTTTCTGCTAATCGTTCCAGAAGATTCTGCAGAAAGGGTGGAGAAAAAAACTGCTACTATCAGGAAACAGAGTATTTTTTGAATAAATCGTGAAAACAGAGAGGAACCGCCTGTATTTTATTATTCCTTTATTGTATCTCCAAAACGGGAAAAATCAACATGGGTTCTGTCATTATTTTATGAAAACTGCTTATTATCACCGGATGAGCGGATAATTCTGTCCCAGTCATAGAGCGGGACAAATTCTTCTCCCGGTTTGAGTACCTGAAAATCCTCTTCCGGCCAGTTTCCGAAAAGCAGATTTTCTATCAGGCGGATACTGCCTTTCTGTTCCGTATAGGTATAGCCCTCCGTTTCGGACTCTTCCCGGCACTTTTTCCTGAAGACCGGGAGATCGGTTTCAGGGACATTAATAAAATAAAGCTCTTTACAGCTGCTCTGTTCAGTTTCTTTAATGGTTTCCATTATATAACGGGCATTCTCTTCTCCGTACAGCTCTACATAGTCCTGATATGTCCTGTTCAGTCCCATAGCCGCACCTACAGTTGATTCATGGAGGTAGGATTCGCCCCTCTCCATATAGCCGGCAGAAGAAAAAGGCCGGCTCGGGTTATCACTGAAAAGTTCCCTGAACCGCTCCTTTGAGCCCAGAAAAAGGGTACAGCAATCGTGGGCCCTGGGAAGGACCAGAGGGTAGCGGGAAGAACTCAGACCGGCCGTTCCATTGCCGCATAACCCGTATCCCAGAAGAATAGCATCGTATTCCGTATAGGATTCTTCTGCTTTTCGAATCTCTTCGGTAATGGTTTTTCTCAGAAGGTCTCCCGATTCATGAGCTCCCTTCGGGGTAAATACCATATCAATGGTGTGGGGAGACCGCGCCACGCACCAGCTAATTTCACGGATCAGGACTTCGCAGGCAATCAGTTTCAGTTTCATAGGACAAGTATAATTCGAATCAGTTCTTCGGCATTGTGATTTTTTTCTGTTTTTATAAAGAAGTGTAATAATTCAGCTGTTATCACTACTTTATCCAGACCCACTCCTTCTCCCCCAAGAGGAGAAACGACCGGAGAGTTATACCCTTCCCCGGATACAAGCGGAGTCGAGGGTGGAGGGGGCGGGGGAGGTCTTCCCCCTTACAGCCTGATGCGGTACTATGAAACCCATGAAACTTACAGTGATCCATGCGGGGACCGTCCCCTACGAAGAAGCTTTTAAATGGCAGTACGAACTGGTTGAAAAAAGGCGGAACGGGCAGATTAACGATACCCTTATTCTCCTTGAGCATCCTCCCGTTCTGACTACAGGGCGGCGGGATCAGGCCCATAATATTCTGATTGACGCTGAAAAAAGCGGGATTCCCGTAATTAAAACCAACCGGGGCGGGGAAGTTACCTATCACGGACCGGGGCAGATGGTCGGTTATATGATTGTCGATCTTTCCCAGTTCTCCCGCAGGGTAAAGCAGTTTGTACATAACCTGGAAGAGGTTTTTGTCGAAGTTCTGGAGACGCACTATGGAATACGGGCTGACCGGCACGACAAACACAGGGGCGTCTGGGTGGGAGATAACAAGATTACCGCCATAGGGCTTGCCATTGAGAGAGAAATTACCATGCATGGCTTTGCCTTCAATATCAATACGGATCTGAGTCATTTCAACTGGATTGTCCCCTGCGGGATAACTGAGGAGGGCAAAGGTGTAATTTCTCTGGAAAAAATCACCGGAAAAACCTGGCCCATGGAAGACCTGAACCGTCAGGTGGCGGAAGCCTATGCCCGGGTTTACAACTATGATGAAGTGGAGATTCAATATGGCCGATAGTACATACCTCAGAAAGCCGGAGTGGCTGAAAATCCCCGTCCGGAAGGGTGATAAAATGCATTTTGTGGAGGACCTTTTAAAACAGACGTCCCTGCATACGGTTTGTCAGGAGGCAAACTGTCCCAACAGGATGGAGTGTTTCAGTAAAAAAACTGCAACTTTTATGATTCTGGGCAGAATCTGTTCCAGGGGCTGCCGTTTCTGCAATGTGACAGGCGGGAAGCCGACACCTGTGGATCAGGAAGAGCCTAAGAAAGTAGCCGAAGCCATCAAGGCATTGGGCCTGAAGTTTGCGGTAATCACGTCTGTGACACGGGATGATCTGGAAGACGGCGGTTCCGCCATATTTGCCGAACTGATCCGGGAAGTGCACAGGCTGGACCCCCCTGTAGGGGTAGAGGTCCTGATACCCGACTTTCAGGGTCGCCGGGAAGATCTTCAGAGAGTGGTGGAAGCGAAGCCCGAGATTATCAATCACAATGTGGAAACCGTTCCGGCCCTCTATTCCGAAGTCCGTCCGGAAGCAGAGTACAACCGCTCCCTGGAGCTCCTTTCCCGGGTGAAGGTAATGGACCCCTCCATCAGAACCAAATCGGGTATGATGCTTGGTCTTGGGGAAACAAAAGAACAGGTTCTGGGCGTCCTGAGGGATCTGAGAGCCATGGACTGCGACTTTCTGACCATAGGGCAGTATCTGCAGCCTTCCCGGGAGCACCTGCCGGTTAAAGAGTATATTCACCCCGATGAGTTTGCCTTCTATGAGAAAGAAGCTTTGAAGATGGGATTCAAGGCTGCCGCCTGTGCTCCCTTTGTCAGGAGTTCCTATAATGCGGCGGAGATGCTGGCGTCTCTGAAGGATTAAACCAGCTTCAAAAAGAACCCGCGGTATAGATTAAAACACAGTTTTTGACATTCTGCGGGTTTTATATCTTTTCATTATATCAGTTATTAAGTCCTACAATCTTATAACTTTTCTCAACCAGTTTTTTGGCTTTGTTCAGATCCCGCGCATTGGGATTGGGGCTAGTCATGGGCCAGCCGCCGGCTCTGCACTCTTTATCGCTGTAAAGGATACTCCACTGGCTGAAGTAGGCGCCGGAATGATTGGGCGCATCGTCAGAAAGCAGGAAGTGACCAAAATAGCTGATGCCACTGGTCAGTTCCAGGCCGTCTCTGGTCCGCTTGATCTTACCATACCCTCATTGCAGTCCAGGCCGTCAAGGCGATCGTATTTTTTAAGGTAGGATTCTGCAAAATCACGGACAGACTGCAGGTCTGCCAGGTCCAGTCTGATAATATCGTAGCTGCCCTTTGTTCTGCAGAATGAAGCGGCCCGGGATTATTTTGAACCGGAAATGCGTAAACGTCTGAATGAACTGGAAAGGGATGCCACCTTTGCCGCCCTGTTCCGCGCGGCTCTTATGGAACTGCTGCCTTTGGGGAAAACGGGCATTGGTGATACAGCAGAAAAACTCTGTGTCAGCACCCGGCCCCTGCAGCGCCGACTTAAATCGGAAAATACCAGTTATCAGCAGCAGCTGAATCACAGCCGGGAGCTTCTGGGACGACACTTTCTCAGGACTTCAGACATGAGTATTTCCGAAATAGCCTTTCTGTTGGGATTTGAGGAGCACAGCTCTTTCAGCCGCGCTTTTCATAACTGGACCGGGGTCTCTCCGGATGCTTTTCGGGCACAGGCCGGGTGAAGTTCTGCACTTCTTTAGAAAAGAGTATACTGTTTAAGATATAACTTGAAAAATAACTGATTCTGAATTTATTTCAGATATAACTGAAATTCTTTTCGATTTATCATCCTTTTTCAGATGTAAGTGTGTTATAATGAAATTGAAAAGAGGAAAGAATGAAGAATATTATAAGCAGGGATTTATATATTGAAAAAATTGTGCCCTTTTTGGATAAGGATATTATCAAGGTTCTGATTGGAGTTCGAAGATCCGGAAAATCCGTCCTTCTGGAACTGATAAAGAAGCATCTGATCCAAAATGGTATAGATGAAAAGCAGTTCCTTTCCTATAACTTTGAATCCTATCAGACCATAAATTATAGATCCGATTCTGATTTGTATCATGAAATTCAAAAACGCATTGGTGATAGCAGGCCGCGGCATTACCTTTTTCTGGATGAGATTCAGGAAGTAACCCGCTGGGAGCGTGTTGTCAATTCATTACGAGTGGATTTTGATGTTGATATTTATCTTACCGGGTCCAATGCTCATTTGTTATCGGGAGAGTTGGCAACCTATCTTGCCGGTCGATATGTGGAGATTCCTGTTTATCCATTTTCATATAAAGAATTTACAGTACTGGCAGAAAACCTGAAGCTTTCATGGAATAAAGAAGAACTGTTTCAGAAATATGTTGTGCTTGGAGGAATGCCTTTTTCCGGGAATCTGGAACTGGAAGAAGGGCCGACTATCCAGTATATGGAGGATGTTTACAGATCTGTGTTGCTAAAGGATGTTATCGAACGAAATAAAATCAGGGATGTTGATCTGCTTGAGAGAATACTTGTTTACATTATTTCAAATATCGGCAGGACTTTTTCTGCAAAGAGTATTTCTGATTATATCAAAAGTGAGAATCGAAAAGTTGCTTCGGAAACAATCTACAACTATTTAAAAGCTTGTGAGAATGCCTGTCTACTCTATAAAGTTTCGCGCCAGGATCTGGTTGGAAAAAAGATTCTGAAAGTGCAGGAAAAGATTTTCATAGTTGATCATGGACTCAGACAGGCTGTGTATGGAAAGAATCCGCAAAATATCGATCAGGTTCTTGAGAACATTATTTTTATGGAACTCTTACGGAGGGGCTATAGGGTAACGATTGGCAAGTATAAAGATAATGAGATTGATTTTGTTGCAGAAAAAGGGGACATGAGACAGTATTATCAGGTATGTTATATGCTGGCCTCAGAAAGTGTTATAGAGAGAGAATTTTCTGTTCTGGAAAATATAAAAGATAATTTCCCTAAATATGTTCTTAGTCTTGATACATTCAATTTCAGCAGGCAGGGGATCGAGCATATTAACATAAAGGATTTCTTACTGGGTTAATCTTCCTCCTTCAGATACTCCTGATACTTCTTATACAGTCCGCGGAACTGGTCGTAGGTCAGACCAAGGCCTTCAGCGGCTTTTTTCTGGCTGAACCGGGACTCCTCCAGAGCCCTTTTAATAAAGGTGAGTTCCGTCTTCATCATATACTCTCTGTACTGGTCCAGTGAAACATAGTCCAGGGGATCATCGGCCGTTTTCTCCGGCGCTCTTCCGTTGTCTTCCTTCAGATAGGGATTGGTAAAGGGGTTCAGATCAATGGTCTCAATAATTCCGTTCTCCGAACGGTAAACGGCCCGTTCCACCACATTCTTCAGTTCCCGCACATTCCCGGGCCAGCGATACTCCTCCAGCTGACTTATAACTTTTTCCGTAAAAACAGGCAGATCCGGCTGACCGGTTTCCCGGCTCATACGCATGGCAAAATGATTGGCCAGCACCATAATATCAGAGCTTCTGAACCGGAGGGGAGGAAGGTAGAGCACTTCAAAGGAGAGCCGGTCCAGCAGGTCTTCCTTGAATTTCCCCTGACGGCAGAGTTCCGGCAGGTCCGCGTTTGTGGCGCCGATAATCCGGACATCAACTTCCTGTTCCTGAGAACTGCCAACCCGTGTAAACCGGCCGTATTCCACGGTCCGTAGGATTTTCTCCTGGACCTCCATGGGGACCAGGCCTATTTCATCCAGAAACAGGGTGCCTCCGTGAGCTTCTTCAAAGCGGCCTTTCCGCATTTTGGAGGCACCTGTAAAAGAACCGGATTCATGTCCGAAAAGTTCCGACTCCAGAAGCGACGGGGGAAGGGCGGCACAGTTCACAGGGATATAGGGCTCCTTCCAGCGGGAGGACAGATAGTGAAGCCTGGCGGCGGCCAGTTCCTTACCGGTTCCCCGTTCTCCGATCAGGAGTACGGAACGGTCCACCCGGGCAGCGTGGCTGAGTTTCTGCTGGAAGTCCAGAAAGACTTCTGATTCTCCCAGAGCTTCTCCGGGTAGTTTACGGTTTTCAGTCATAGGCTTATTATACTGAAGAATGGTGAAGTTTGCCAAATTATTTTTTTATCTGATGAATCGTCCTGTTGTAAACCCTGTATAGGCAGATTTTCGGGATGTAACACAATTTGGCATGCTCTTTGTTATATATGTTAGCAGATCAAAATGAATGAAAAGCTAGGAGGCTTGTATGAGTATATTTTCGAGATTCAGGGATATTGTGAATTCCAATATAAACGATCTGCTGGATAAGGTGGAAGAACCGGAAAAAATGATCCGTTTAATGATACAGGAGATGGAAGATACCCTGGTGGAACTGAAATCATCCTGTGCCGGGAAGATGGCTTCACGTGCGGAAGTTTCCCGTGAGAAGGAATTCAACGAGAAGAAACTGGAACGATGGGAAGGAAGAGCCCGTCTGGCCCTTGAAAAAAACAGAGAAGATCTGGCCCGGGAAGCTCTGCTGGAAAAGAAGAGCTGTCTGAATCAGATTGATCTTCTGGACAAGGATCTGGTGCACTTTGAAAAGCTCATTGACGAGTGCAAATCCAATATTCTACAATTGGAACAGAAGCTGGAAGAAGTTCGGCAGAAGCATAAACTCCTGATACAGAGGAGCCGCCATGCGGCCGAGACCAAACAGGCCCGCAGTGTCATCCGGGAAGCATCCGGGACAGACGCTTTTATGCGTTTTAACGAACTGGAAAAGAAGGTGGAACGGATGGAAGCTGAAGCGGACCTGTCCAATATCGGCATGAGCAGCAATGCAGGTATTGAACATGAGTTTGATAAGCTGGAATCCGAATCCGAGATTGATGACGAACTGGAAGCTTTAAAGAAATCCATGAAGAAGGGTAAAGAATAGAAGATGAATCCGATGATGACGCCTGTCTATATTGTAGCAATTGTAGTTGGAATCCCTGTGATCAGCGGCACTATAACCAAGATTATGAAAATTCACTATGCAAACCGCGATAGGGAGAGGGAATCCAGCCGGGATAAAGAAGTTGAAGCCCTAAGAGAGATTCAGGCCGGTCTGAAGGATCTGAGAGGGAGAGTGGAAAACCTGGAAACCATTCTCCTTGACCTTGATAACAGGAGAGAGAGATGATGGCATATGCAAGAAAAAGATTGTATCGATCGCGGAATGGAAAAATTTTCGGGGTCTGCCAGGGGATTGCCGACTGGCGGGACCTCCGGGTTGAATATATACGGATAATTCTTATTATGGCTTTTATCTTTACCGGTTTTTTTCCGGTGGGGGTACTGTATTTTCTGGCTGCCCTGATTATACCCATGGAGCCTGAAGGGTATCATACCCGTAGTGACCGCTCAGAATGGATGGGCGAGAAAAGCCGTATGTATGACAATGTCCGGGAGGATTTCAGGGACCTGAAAGACCGGATCAGGAATATGGAAGAACGGGTTTTCGACAAAGAGAAAGACTGGGAGGATCGTTTCAAACGCGGCCGGTAGTCTCAAACCAACCCACACCCCTCATACCCCTCTCCTCCGGATGCATAGGCGAGTAGGAAGCTTGTTTCCGACCAGCCCGAAAGGAGAGGGGAAGATCTTTTCCTTAAATAAAAAATCTTTTATTCTTAACTTATGAATCGCGAAGATCTTATAAAGGAAATTGAAGAGAAAGGCTGTTTCTCCTTTGCCCGCTCAGGCGGACCGGGCGGGCAGAATGTGAACAAGGTTAATACAAAAGTACTTTTAACCCTGTCTCCTGAACAACTCAGTCTGAATGAAAATCAGATCGAGCTGGTCAGGCAGAAGCTGAAGGGACGGGTAAACTGCAGGGGGGAGCTGTTTATTCAAATGCAGCAGGAACGCTCCCAGCTGATGAATCGCCAACTGGCTGCCGAAATGCTGGCCGATCTGATAATCAGAAGCCTTCATAAGCCCCGGGCCAGAAAGAAAACCAAACCGTCCAGAGCCTCTGTTCAGCGTCGTCTTGATACCAAGAAAAGACACTCGGACAAAAAAAAATCCCGCAGCTCCTTCTCCGGGATGGAGTAGGCTGCGGGATCCCTCCTGTTATTAAATAAAGAAGAACTATTCCATTCCCTCGAATACATTGTCGAGGTGGCTGAAATCCTTACCGTTTGCTTCCAGTGATACCAGGTTTTCACCGGAAGATTCGATTTTTAGGGTCTTGATATTTCCACCTTTGAGATTAACATCTAAAAGCAGGTCTCCTGCTTCGTTGACATCAATATCACCGCTTATCATTTCAAATGAAAAAACAGGTTTTTCTCCTTCAGGCATCTGACTCATCATATCAGCCATGGACAGAACAAAAGGCTCCACTTCAAAACTGTCAAAGACGACTGCCGACTTTCCTGTCTCCATATCCATATTGACTTCGGCTCCCTCGGGAGTTGTGCCGAACATGGACGACATGAAGACCATACCGAACAGGGATAGAACCGCTATTGTCGTTTCTGTGACTTCCGCATCGGTAGGCCCTTTGGCAAACAGGGAAGCCGGGATCAGAAGTGACAGGATCACTGCGATCAGTAAAAATTTCCTCATATTTTTTCTCCTTAATCTAGTGTAATAGGCAAATATTCTCCTGGTTTGCTAAAAAAGAGAGATCCTGCCACTACTTTAATCATATGAGAAAAGCAGCGGACATTCGAATCCTTTTTCAATTATTGCCCAGGTAGTGGCACTTGGTTTCCATAATAGTCTGTTTTTCTATTTTTATTTCGCGCCAGGCTGTACGGCTGTCTGCAATCGTAAAGTCATCCGCATCCGGATCGAGACACCCCATAGTGGGAGGGGTAATGTAGACTTTCATATTGGCGTTATCCAGGGATATCATTTTTTCAACATGATAGTGTCCGCAGAAAACGGTCAGATTTTTGCCGGATTTGCGTATAGTCTCCTGAAACAGGTCCGGTGTTTTATAAGGGTAGTTTTTATCCATGAAAGGAACATCGCACAGACAGGGGGGGTGGTGCATAAACAGGATATTGTTTTCCGGCTGGGTACAGAGTTCCCGGGTTACCCAATTCTGCTGCTGCAGAGGCATCCTTTCCGAGGAGGAATCGAGGAACAGGAGTGATTCTCCCCTCATGGCCACAGCTCCTGTCAGAATTACATGGGGAGCCTGGTCCTTCAGGTTGAAAATCTCCTGCATAAGCGAAGGTTTATCATGATTGCCGGGGGTGATTATATAGGGGAGTTCCATGTCATCCAGCTGTTCTTTTATCCAGCTGTAAACTGCCGCTGATTCATCGGGATATGACAGGTCTCCGGTCAGTATAATCCCGTGCAGGTCCCTATTCTTCAGGGCATTCAGGGTATCAAGGAATTTCTGACGGGTATCCATATCCTTTGCAAAAACCCCTTCCTCTCCAATATGCGTATCTGTTATATGAGCGATGTGCAGCATGGTGTAATTCTCCCTCTGATTTATAATTTATTTATTCAATCGTCGTCTTCGTCATCCCATTTAACAGGAGGCCGTTTTATTCCAAGTCTGCGGAGGCGGCGTTTTTCTTCTTCCTGGCGTTCCATCTCCTCTTTTTTCAGACGTTCCACACGGCGCATCTCTTCCTGCTCCTTGGCCATAAGCCAGGGAGGGGCGGCTTCCTGATTGGTCTGGGATTTTACCTTGATCTTTCCCGGAAGTTTTGTTTTATTGAGGACAGTTCTGCTGATGGTTTCGGGTTTGACCCTGGCACCGGTCAGGGACACTTCCGTCATATCGGCCCCTTCCATATCGGCGTTTTCAAGGTTGCACCTTCCCATACGTGCTCTGGTGAAATTGGTCTTCTTAAGTATGGAATTCTGAAGATCCGCCCCGTTCAGGTTGGCGTTCCGCATATCCGCATGGCTCAGGTTCGCCCCGGTAAGGATGGTGTTTTCCATTTTGGCAAAACGGAAGTCTGTACCGCTCAGATCGGCATTTGCCAGATTGGCGCCGTTAAGATTAATTTCCTTCAGGTTTTGATCCGAGAGGTTGATCCCTTTCAGATTGGCACGAAAACGGGGACCGTTCTGGGTATTAAACTTATTCCAAATAAGGATATTATCCTCTTCCAGTGCACGTATCAGTATTTTTAACTGACGTTCGTTGCCGGTAAAACCGGATTGATCTCCAAGGGTCATGAAATTCCTTCTCTCGTTTAAATATATTTGCATCAGATAATAGAGAATTTCCGGCTTAGTTTCAATCAATACTGCCCCGACAAAGAAATATTTCAGGAATTTGTGGCTTCAGGGCTGGAAAAGTTATTATTTTTTGATGAAAATAATCGTAAATTACTAGGAAATGAGGTTTAAATGGCAAATATTGGAAACAGCATTACAGCAGAATTTGTTCTGAAACGTCCGGACGGTTCTCTGGTGGACAGTTCCAAACACAGCGGAAATATTAATTATATCGAAGGCCTGGGTATGGTGGTTCCGGGAATTGAAAAAGCTTTGAAGGACAGAGGCGAAGGAGAGGAGTTTGATCTGACCCTGGATCCTGCTGATATGTATGGCTCAATAGATGAGTCCAATACCATGGAAGTATCTGCTGCCGATTTTCATGGTAAGGCCGATGAGCTGGAAGCTGGAATGATTATTGAAGCTGAAACGGAAAAGGGGCTGCAGATTATGACTGTAAAGTCTATTGACGGGGATAAAGTCATACTGGATGCCAATCATCCCCTGGCAGGTATGGCCCTTCAGTTTTCCGGTAAGGTTCTGAACTGCCGCCCTGCTACTCAGGAAGAAGTTGACCGTTTAACAAAAAGCAGCTGTGGTTGCGGCTGCGGTGGTCATGATCACGATGATGACCATGAGTGCTGCGGTGGTGAAGGGGGCGATGACTGCTGCGGCAGCGGTTCAGACAATAGTGAAGGCTGCGGCTGCGGCGGTCACTAGACCCCTCTCAATCTCCCCACAGGGGAGAAGCAGTATAGTTTCTTATCTTAAAACTTTAGTCTAACTCTTCGCAGGTGAGAAGCAAGACGATTTTTCCCCCCTCCTCGAGGAGGGGGCCAGGTGGAGGTCAGGGAGCGCTTTTCCGCTTTGTCAAACCTGACTTTACCGATACCCCCGGGATTTTGCCCAGTTTTCCCGTCAGTCCTCCCAGTTCATCCGTTCCGGACTGAACAATAAGGGTGATAACGGATATCTGATCGTCCTCCAGATGAGGGAGTCCCATCCGGCCCAGGATTATATCACTGTATTCGGATAGGACTTTCTGAACTTCAAGAGCGTAATCCTTTTTTTTCTCAAGGGTTATGCCGACAAATCCATAGCGCTTTTCCATTTCTCAGATCTCCTCGGGAAGAACTCTCATGGCTCCCTCATCCGCGGATGAAGCAAGCAGCGCATAGGCTTTCAGAGCCTGGGAGACGACCCGGCCCCTACCAACCGGTTTATAGGCGTCCCGGCCCTTTGCTTCCTCTTCTTTTCGCCGTTCCGCCATCTCTTCATCACTGATCATTACATTGATAGAGCGCTCGGGGATGTTGATATCGATGGTATCTCCGTCACGGATCAGAGCAATTTCGCCTTTTGAAGCCGCCTCGGGAGAGACATGACCGATAGACAGTCCTGAGGTTCCCCCGGAAAAACGGCCGTCTGTGATCAGGGCGCACTCTTTTCCAAGGTGCATGGATTTAATATAGGAGGTAGGGTAGAGCATCTCCTGCATCCCCGGTCCCCCCTTGGGTCCCTCGTAGCGGATGATTACCACATCCCCCGACTTGATATCTCCGCCCAGAATCGCATCGCAGGCGGCATCCTGTGAGTAGTAGACCCTGGCCGGGCCGGTGAAGTGGAAGATTGACTCATCCACACCGGCGGTTTTTACGATGCAGCCCTTCCGGGCGATATTGCCGAACAGTACGGCCAGGCCGCCGTCGACGGTGTAGCAGGAGGCTTTATCCCGGATACAGCCGTCTTTCCGGTCTGTATCCAGCTCTTTGAAGTAATTCTCCTGTCCCCCCATAACAAGGCACTTTTTACCGCCGGGAGCCGCGCTGAAGAATTTTTTCACGTCCTCCGAAACAGAGGGGGTGGTAATATCATACTGGGCCAGAGCTGTTTTCAGGTCCGAAGCATCCACCCGTTTGGCATCGCTGCATAGCAGACCGGCCTTGTTCAGTTCGTTCAGGATCCCCAGGATTCCTCCCGCCCGGTGTACATCTTCAATATGGTACTTCTGGGAGTTGGGGGAGACTTTACAGAGACAGGGCACGTTGCGGGAGAGTTCGTTGATATGGTTCATGGTGAACTCAACCCCTGCCGCCCGGGCTATAGCCAGGATATGGAGGACCGTATTGGTGGAGCCTCCCATGGCGATATCCAGGGTCATGGCGTTTCTGAAGGCATCCATGGTAGCGATGGAACGGGGCAGTACACTCTCATCCCCATTTTCGTAGAATTTATAGGTATTCTCCACAATGATTTTTGCAGCTTTCTTAAAGAGCTCGGGGCGCATCTTATGGGTGGAGAGGAGAGTTCCGTTACCGGGAAGGCCGAGACCCAGGGCTTCCACCAGACAGTTCATCGAGTTGGCTGTGAACATGCCGGAACAGGACCCGCAGGTGGGACAGGCCACCATCTCCACTTCGGCGATCTTTTCATCCGGTACACTTTTGTCGGCACTCATAACCATGGCGTCCACCAGGTCGTAACTTCTCTCACCGGCGCTGACCCGTCCGGCTTCCATGGGGCCGCCGGAAACGAAGATGGCCGGAATGTTCATCCGCATGGCGGCGATCAGCATACCCGGCGTGATTTTATCGCAGTTGCTGATACATATCATGGCGTCCGCCTTGTGGGCGTTGCACATATACTCAACACTGTCGGCGATAACTTCACGGGAGGGGAGGGAATAGAGCATGCCGTCATGGCCCATGGCGATTCCATCGTCTATGGCTATAGTGTTGAATTCGGCGGCGAAACAGCCCATCTCTTCGATATAGGATTTAACCTGTTGTCCGATGGAGTGAAGGTGTACATGACCCGGTACAAACTGGGTAAAGGAGTTCACGATGGCGATAACCGGTTTATCCATCTGTTCTTCCGTCATGCCGTTGGCCCGCCAGAGGCTTCTGGCCCCTGCCATGCGCCTGCCGTCTTTTGTAACTGAACTTCTCCATTTTCCTGCCATTATTATTATCCTCCGGTATATCTTGTTTATCTATTAATCTTTCTAAGATGAGTTTCCAGTATAATCTCTTCACCCGAGATTGCAATATATTGTCTTGTGAAATAAAGAGAATATCCCATTGCATTCTGTGCAATGAAGATTCCTATATTTTCCCTTTGGTCAGCAGGTTATCCAGGGCCGAATGACTCCTTTCCAGTCCTTCTGTTACGGATTCGCTCTCTTTAACCCGCTCTGTAACATCTACCAGAGACTTCATTCCAAAATTCAGAGCTGTACTCTGTTCCTGAATGGATCTGAGTATTTCCGTTACAATTTCCACAGACTGTTCCGCTGCTACAGAATTATCTTTGAATGTCTCCTGAACCTGTTTCAAGTCCTTGACAAAACCGTTCATGTTTTCCATAAAGCCGCTCATCTGGTCGGTCACACCTGTCAGTATCCTGAAAAAAACATCAATACTGTCTGTAATCTGATCGGCAAACTCATGGGTCTGGGAGGCCAGATTCCTGACTTCTCCTGCAATAATCCGAAATCCTCTGCCTGCCTCACCCGCTCTCGCCGCTTCAATGGAAGCGTTTATGGCAAGGATATTTGTGGTATCCGCCACATTCTGAATTTCATGGGACATATCCTGTATGTGGGAGGAGCGCTGGTTCAGTTCTGTAAACCGTTTCTGGATATCTTTTCCTTTTTCGGCTGTTTCATCCAGGCGGGCAAAACTGGTATCCACTTTACTGCTTATCTGTGTATTCCGTTCCAGCAGCTGGTCCATGGCTCTGTCAATATTCCGTGAGTGGGAGGCCGAACTGGCCGATGAGGAACGTATTTCCTCAAAGGCCGTAAGAACATCTTCAAGGGACGCTGAAATATCATGCATATTTTCATGGATGATATGCATGGCCTTTCCAGATATAGTATTGAGAACCTGCCCTTTATTATACCCTATAACAAAGCGGTCCAGCAGGTTTTTCATTTCTTTCTGATCCATTCCCTACACCTCACCATAGAGGGTATCCAGAAGATCAATGCCGCAGTCAAGGTTGGCAATCCAGTCCAGAAAACGGTTCATCTCCTTATCCTTGAATATTTTCCCATGCTGGGGGGCAATCATACCGGGGTTTTGCCGCCTGACCATAGCCGCCCAGCGGGCTGTGACCTTTTTTGAGGTCATATAACGCGTATGGAAGCCAACCAGGTCGGGCAGATGTCTGTCAAAGTCCTCTACCATAAGGGTGTCAGCGTTATACTGGATATCGG
The DNA here is from genome assembly GCA_963663385.2 of Oceanispirochaeta sp. Classification (GTDB taxonomy): domain Bacteria; phylum Spirochaetota; class Spirochaetia; order DSM-2461; family DSM-2461; genus Oceanispirochaeta. The sequence continues at coordinate 1,100,001 of CAXXXD010000002.1, forward strand.
CTGCCCCGATATCTCCGGAAAAGAGGATCCCCGAAACAGGGTCCATAAGGCAGTAACTTCCCACAGAATGAAGGAAATGGGAGGGGAGGGGCTTCAGGTTCATTCCTCCCAGAGGGATTACTGCCTGTCTACTCGACAGGGGAATGATTCTGTTACTATCAATCAGCCCGAAGTGCGGCATAAAACGGACCCAGAGTTCTGAAATATAAATCTTCGCGCTGGTAATACCAAGCCACAGGGCTATGCCGGATGAAACATCAGGATCCTGGTGGGAAAAGAAAATGGCATCAATATGATCAAGGTTGATAAAACGGCTGGCAACCGAAACAACCCGTGAAAAAAGGTGAAGCCCGCCGGGATCGAGAAGAATTCCCCTGCCCTTATGGATAATAAGGTACTGGTTGGTCATAATGACTCCCGAATCTTCCTTTTCATCTGCACCCAGCCAGATAAATTTATGATCCTGGTCTTCGTATAGAATCTTTCCGTAAGTACTATTACTGCTCATTCCATTTTTTCCTTATATTCATTCTTTTATTTAATCATTTAATTATTTTAGTCCAAAGAAGCTTTAAGGCAAAGAATAAATGTTAGAATAATGCCTATATATGCCGCGGGAGTGAAAAAAAGTTAATCCTATGAAAAAGAATGATTTAATTGCCCTTTCCGAGGTCTCTTTGTTTAATGGCCTTGATATCCTGGCTCTGGAGCGTTTTTTCCGGAACCGGGAGGAGTATCGGATCAGGCAGTTCCGAAAAGGAGAGTTTCCCGGTTTCCAGGGGGACAGCTATGACAGCCTGCTCTTTTTATTAAGAGGCAGCGCTGCCGCTTCCATGGCGGCTCCCAACGGGAAAGTTGTCCGTCTGGAAACCCTGCAGGCTCCCTGTGCTGTGGCTACGGCGATACTGTTCTCCAGTCAGCAGTCCCTTCCGGTTACCCTGGAAGCCCTGGAACCCCTGGATTGCCTCTTTATAAGCAAGGCGACTGTTCTGGAACTGATGCATGAATTCCCGGCTCTTCTGGAAGCTTATCTCAAAGATAACGGGGATCGTCTGCTTCTTCTGGCTGAAAAGATACGTCTGTTTCAATTCAAATCCCTGCGGCAGAAAATAATCAGCCATTTTCTGGTTCAGGCCGACCGGCAGAAGAGCCTTGAAATCAGGCTTGTTTACTCCCGTGAGGATATGGCTCAGCTGATGGGAGTGGCCCGTCCCTCTCTGTCCCGTGAAATTTCCGCTCTGGTTAAAGAGGGATTGATTACCGTTAAGGGGCGGCAGGTCGTTATTGCCGATAAACAGCTGCTGATGCAGGCCCTGCGATGACCGCGTACCTCCTCGACCCCTCTCACTCTCCCCGAAGGGGAGATGCAATTGGAAGGTCGCACCCCTCCCTCCGGAGGGGGCTGGGGGAGGTCTACAGCTGAATTCTCAGGTTGGTTGTCATACCCAGGGTCTGGTTGGTAATACCGTAGTTCAGACCGAAGTCAATTTTAAACAGGGGCAGGTTCAGTCCGGCTCCGCCGAAGAGACGAAGGGCTCCGCCGTTGACATCGGATGAGATAATGACACCTTCATCATCAATTTCAATTCCGGTAGCCGCTTCAAGCGCCGCGATATCCGTTGCGCTTATTTCGTTGCCGTCCAGAGAGACTGTTCCGTTTGTAATACCGCCGCCGGCTGTTGATACACCGTAGGAGTAACCCATTCCGGCGGAAAGGTTGAGTAACAGGAGTTTCTTGCTGACCTGAGCCTTGAAATCAAAAATATTGACACCCCAGTCGAAGATCATATCCGTATCTTCAATGGCCAGTTCATTCCCGATCACTCCGTTGCTGACATCGGAGATATCCACTTCCTGATCCCCAACGGGAACAACCACTTCGCCCTTCAGGTAGGTATAACCCACACCGACCGACAGTTCGGGCAGAACAGGATTTCCCTTCAGTACAGCGTATCGGACATCTCCGCCCAGCATAAGATAGTTCAGGGAGTAGTCTATATCCATCAGATCCCTGGTATCCAGAACCCCGATTTTAAAACCCGCATCCATGGGAAGGATGGGGATTCCAACACGGGCATCCAGACTGTACATGGGAAGGGGAACGCCCAGACTGGAAAGGTCCGTCAGTGTGTCATCTCCGATCAGATCGGAAATATCTTCAAAAGCTGTGGAAGGTATAAATACGGCACCCATGGTAAGGCCTACTCCGAATCGGGGGAAAATCCCCGTATAGGCATCATTCCAGTTCAGTCCCATTCCGGCCATCAGGGGCAGTGTGCCTGCCACTTCATCGGCGAAAGATTCAAATCCGTCCTCCACACCTTCCAGATCATACGCCGTTACGGAAAAAGACATTATTAATAGCAGAAATAGTATTGCTGTTTTCTTCATTTTTCACTCCTATAAAAAGTCAATCATAAGCCTATTAACAAGCTTACAATTGAACCGGATTACCCAGTTTTTACGGCATTGAATGCAGCCGCCTGCATCTTCAAGTACTTATCATCCGGAACCATCTTCAACGGATCAAAGGGTTCACGGGTTTTCAATATGGAGTACACTACCGTACTCATCTTTCTTGCAGAGGCGATAATACTCGTGCCGCTGCCCTTGTTCTTCTTCATCGCTCTGTACTTCGTCATGATACGGTAATTGCCAGTCGTTTTCCGAGTTCTAACCATTCCCATAACACACTGAACAAATGCCGTTCTCAGTTCTACAGCCCCTCTCTTTGTTATATGCCCATGATGAATCGTCTCATTGGAGTTCTGCACCCATGGTACAAGACCGGCATAAGCCGAATACTTCTTGGCACTGGCGTACCGCTTGATATCATCCGTATAGGCCCTAATAGTCGATGCCGTTATCAATCCGACTCCCGGGATCGTCTGCAATAACTGTACATCCTCATCTTCCTTTACAAGTTCCAGCAGGACTTTCTCTAACTGCTTGACCTGGTTCGAAACCTGATCTATCGTAGAAAGCAGCGGTTCTATCGCTTTGGCAGCGCTTCCGAAACTCCTATGGTCCACGAGACCGATGAGGATGCGCTGCCTTTCTTTTTTACTCTGCAGCGCAGCTCTTTTTGTTTCAATTCCATACCCTAGAAGCAGTCCGTGAACCTGATTCTTCAAAGATACGACTGATTTAACAAGGATAGTTCTGGATTTAAGAACTCTACGGATATCCTCACTCTCCTGAGAACAAAGCTGTGATTCGGGAAGCATATCTTTTTCCAAGAACTCTGCTAGAGTTCTGGCATCATGCTTATCCGTCTTTTTCACTGATTCATTTACAACTTTGAATTTCAGTGTATTCACAACCACCACCTCAATCCCTGCTAGCAATAGCTTGTTACGGAAGAACCGGGCATTTCCTGTTGATTCCACTGCAGCCCTAACATCAAGGCCCTCTTCTGTATAGGACACTGCTTTCTCAAGAAATGCTCTGTAACCGTCCTCAGAGGTCGGATACATTCCTGATTCACAAATGCTTCTATCATCACTCAGGAAACAGACTGTTAACTGGGATTTGTGCAGATCCACTCCGATACTCATCTTCATACCTTCGCTCCTATTGCCTAAAACAGCGCCTGTACGGTGAATTGATTCCATTCTCCTATCCGGTCTCGAAGACCATTGAATGTTTCGGTCACGGCTCTTCATTCTCCTGTACGGTCTCGGAGACCAGTAAAAATGGCGAACAGTAACCTGGCTGTTCTAAACGATGTTTAGAACATTGTATCAATCCACAAGCCTATGAAGACTTTTTATCATTCCTCCTGTAAGCATAAAATTTATGCTACTACAAAATTCTACTGTTTTTTTCGGGAAAATTCACGTTTTTTATTCGGAATGAGGGTAAATCCCCTCAATAGGAATTATGCTGCAGAAAGCGGCGGCTGTGCCGAACAAAAGTCCTGGACCAATTGGTCCGGGATTCTTACTGGTTTGCTTCAAAAAAACGGCTGTTATTCCCAATCATTCCGCAGGATTATAGATAATGATAGAAAAAATGCAAAGATGCCGGTGTTAAAAAAAAACGGCCCCGCAGGGCCGTTTTCCTTAAAAAGACTATTTTCACATAGGGAATCAGGCACCCATAAAAAGTTTTATATCATCTTCGACTGTACCGATCCCGGCAATGCCGAAGTTTTCAACCAGTACGTTTGCTACATTGGGTGAAAGGAAGGCGGGAAGGGTCGGGCCCAGGTGGATGTCCTTGACACCCAGGTAGAGCAGGGCCAGCAGTACGATAACCGCTTTCTGTTCATACCAGGCAATATTGTAGCTGATGGGCAGATCGTTAATGTCGTTCAGTTCAAATACTTCTTTCAGTTTAAGGGCGATAACAGCCAGGGAGTAGGAGTCATTACACTGGCCCGCATCCAGAACCCGGGGAATTCCGCCGATGTCACCCAGGGGCAGCTTGTTGTAGCGGTATTTGGCACAACCGGCCGTCAGGATAACTGTGTCTTCGGGAATCTGTCTGGCAAAGTCTGTGTAGTAGTCTCTCCCCTTCATTCTTCCGTCACAACCGGCCATTACAAAGAAACGTTTGATGGCACCGGTTTTAACGGCATCCACCACTTTGTCAGCCAGGGCGATTACCTGGTTGCGGGCAAATCCTCCGATGATTGTTCCCGTTTCAATTTCGGTGGGAGCTGAGCAGGTCTTTGCCTGAGCGATAATTTCAGAAAAATCTTTTACTCCTCCTTCGGCAGGATCGGCGATATGTTTTACGCCGGGGTATCCGGAAGCTCCGGTGGTATAGATCCGGTCTTTATAGCTGTCTTTAACGGGGGTAATGCAGTTGGTCGTCATCAGGATGGGTCCGTTGAAGGAGGCAAACTCCTTGTCCTGTTTCCACCAGGCGTTTCCATAGTTCCCTACAAAGTGGTCATATTTTTTGAATGAGGGGTAGTAGTTGGCGGGGAGCATCTCGCTGTGAGTATACACATCCACACCGGTTCCTTCGGTCTGTTTCAGCAGCTCTTCCATATCTTTCAGATCATGTCCGGAAATCAGGATCCCGGGGTTAGTTTTTACTCCGATATTCACTTCCGTGATTTCGGGATTGCCGTAGGATTCGGTATTGGCCTTATCCAGTGCCGCCATTACGGAAACACCCTTCTCACCTGTTTCCATAGTGAGGGCCACAAGTTCATCCGCACTCAATGAATTGTCCAGTGTAGCCGCCAGTCCCCTGTACATAAACTTCAGAACCTCTTCGTCCTGTACTTTCAGGTGGTCCGCATGGCAGGCATAGGCCGCCATCCCTTTTAGCCCGTAGATGATCAGTTCCCGCAGGGAGCGGATATCCTCATTTTCTGTTGAAAGAACTCCCACAGTTCCGGCCTTTTCTTCCATGGCTGCGCCTGTAAGGGTAACGAAGGTAGCGGCGTCATGGAGTTCTGCCGGAACCAGGTCTCCCAGTTCTTTTTTCAGGCTGTCTCTGAGAGCGATATACTCGATGATGGTTTTTTCAAATACCGCACTGTCGAAGTTGGCATTGGTAATAGTCATAAAAAGACCGCGCATAATGGCCTGGTCTGCTTCGGGGAGGGCCTTGCCCTGAGCTCTGGCGGGGCCGGCTACCTGGGCAATCCCTTTCAGGGTATAGATCAGAAGATCCTGGAGGACCGCGGTTTCCGGAGTCTTTCCGCAGACTCCCCTGATTTCACAGCCGGTTCCTTTGGCGGCTTCCTGACACTGGTAACAGAACATATTCATTGATTGACTCCTTAACGGCCTCAAGCGACCGTAATTCAAACTGATTTCGTTTAGGTTCTGAGAACATTCTACCCGGCTTCTCCGGAAGCTTCCGTAACTTATGTTACATAAATAGGTATTTGTTTACCAAAATGCGTAAAATAAGTTGGTTTCATTCTATGGTTTCTTTTCTGTAAAGTATCTAGAATGGACCTATGAAAACGAATTACCACACACATTGTTCCCACTGCGATGGTACGGGGAATCCCGAATCGATCGTACTGGCTGCCATTGAGAAGAACTTTGATATACTGGGATTCTCCTCCCATTCGCCTCTTCCGGGGGCTGACTGGACCCTCACATTTGACGGGGTGGAGGAATATATTGCAGAAATCCGGGAGCTGAAAGAGAAATACCGGGATAAAATCAACATTCTGGTAGGGATGGAGAGAGACTTCCTCCCTTCAGAAGACAGATGGACTTTCAGAAAATGGCAGAACCTGGATCTGGATTATGTCATCGGATCGGTTCATATCATCGAAAGGGAAGGGATGCCTCAGCTGTATTCGGTCGACGGTTCTGTTTCCGAGTTGAAAACCCTGATAGATGTATATTTTAAAGGGGATGCCCGGAAATTGGTGGAAGCCTACTATGATGCGGTAGCCCTTATGGCCGACCGGGAGACTATGGATTTTATCGGGCATTTTGATCTGGTAAAAAAACATAACAAAGCCCTGGGTTTTCTGGATGAAAACACCACCTGGTATAAGGATAAAGTAAACAGCGTACTGGATATTATTGCAGAAAAGGGGCAGCGGATCGAGATTAATACGGGAGGAATCTCCCGGGGGGCAACCGATACGGTTTATCCCTCCCGGCCCATCCTGGAAGAATGCTGCAGACGGGGAATCCCCATAGTCATCAACAGCGACTCCCATCACCCCGATCATCTGGATTTCTACTTTCCCGAAGCCAAAGAAGCCGCCCGGAAAGCCGGATACAGGGAACACTGGATCCTGACCGAAAAGGGCTGGGAGCCTATAGCTTTATAGGAACAGGTTACAATCAGTTCTCCCCTCTTCTGAGGAGAGGGGTCGGGGGAGAGGTCTAAAAAACTATAGTCTTGTTACCAAACACGAGGATCTTATGCTGCAGGTGCAGCTGTACGCCCTTGGAAAGGACCATTTTTTCCAGATTTCGGCCCTTTTCCACCAGATCGGTCACATTATCCCTGTGATTGACCCGGGTAACATCCTGGGCGATAATCGGTCCCTGATCAAGGTCTTCGGTTACATAGTGGCTGGTGGCTCCTATGATTTTAACACCTCTGGAAAAGGCCTGATGATAGGGCTTGGCTCCGACAAAGGCCGGCAGGAAGGAGTGGTGGATATTGATAATCTTCCGGGGGAAGGCTTTGACAAAATCCCCCGAGAGGATCTGCATGTAACGGGCCAGTACCACCAGGTCGATTTTCTCCTTTTTCATAAGGGCGATCTGCTCTTTTTCCACCGCCTTTTTTGTTTCCTTTGTTACGGGAGTATGATGGAAGGGGATGCCGAAATAGTCTGCAATGGGTTTTGCATCGGGGTGGTTGCTTATAATCATTTTTATATTGGCTTTCAGTTCCCCCGCTCTGTTGCGGAGGAGCAGTTCATACAGGCAGTGGTCGTATTTGGATACCAGGATGGCCAGGTTCATAACGTCGTTGGAGAACTCCAGTTTCCACTGCATGGCAAATTTGATGGCAATAGGTTCAAATGCGGAGGCTATTTTCTCCGAAGGGAGGGCAAAATCTGTCAGGTCCCACTCTACGCGCATAAAAAACATCCCCGACTCATCATAATGCTGATCACAGTTCAGTATGTTTCCTTCATACATGGTGATAAAGTGTGTTATTTCGGCAACGATTCCCTTTTTATCTTCACAGGACAGGAAAAGTATGGCTGATTCAGGTTTTACGCTCATTCTGGCACTCCCGGATTATTTAAAAATTGCTGGTTTGACATTATATCGGGAAACATATTCTGTGCAAAGGGCACTTCCTTCGCCTACTCCAATTCCCTGGCCAGTTTCCGAAACTGATCTCCCCTGTCAAATTCATTAATAAACATACCGAAGGATGTCGCCCCCGGGGATAGAATAACCGCTTCTCCCCTGCAGGCTTCTTCTGCCGCTGTATTGAATGCGTCTTGCAGAGAGGAGAAGGGGCCTTTATAGGATATTCTGTTTTTCTTTAGAAGTGTTATCATCTTATTTGTGGCTGTACCCTCCAGAAGGTATATCCCGGCTGCTTTGGCAAAGGCCTCAACTGTACAGGCATATTCCAGTTCCTTGTCATTTCCCCCGGCTATAAGCCGTACCGGGCAGTCGAAGCTTTCCACTCCTGCTGCCAGGGCTTCGGGGATGGTGGCAGTCGTATCGTTATAGTAATCCACTCCTTTGAAGCTGCGCACCCGTTCCATCCTGTGGGGCACTCCCGCGAATCCTTTGAGGGCTCTGCGAATTACAGGCGGTTCGATACCGAAAAGCCTGGCTGCTGCAGCGGCAATCAGGCAGTTCTGACGGAAGTAGCGGCCGGGTATCTGCAGAATCTCGGGAAGGAGTTCTTCTTTTTCCCCGTTATATTCCATTATTCCCCTGTTCTCCTCCTGCCAGATCTCAATTCCCTCGCTTTTGCTGAAACCATAGAAGTGGGATATCCCCGGGAATTCCAGGGCGAATTCTTCCCCATAGCTGTCCTTGAGAAAAATGGCATGGTCAGAGGAGCTCTGTCCTTTATAGATCTGCTTTTTGTCATCCACATAATCAGAAAATAATTTATACATATTCTGGTGATCATTCATAATGTTGGTAATGACACTGACTTTCGGGTGTAAAAGGTTCCTGCCCCTTAAATCGCCCAGCTGCCAGGAGGACAGCTCCAGAATAACCGGATCATCCGGCCCCATCTTATCAATAAAGCTGAGGGGGGACACAGTTATGTTCCCTCCCAGCCAGACCTGACCGCAGGCTTCTTTCATAATGGCGTTGAGGGCTGATACAACGGTGGACTTCCCTTTGCTGCCTGTAACGGCAATCAGGGGATTATCGCAGGCCTTGAGAAAAACGGAAAGATCCGTCTCAACCTGAGCAGCCGCTTTAAGGTAGGGGGAATCGGCGGGAACAGCCGGATTTTTAATAACAATATCCGCTTCTGTAAAATCCTCCATCCTGTGTTCACCCAGAACATAACGTACTTCCAGATCCTTCAGGCGATCCAGTGAGGGTTTAAGAACCTCTTCCGAACGGAGATCCGTTGCCGTTACCAGAGCTCCGCGGGAGGCGAAGTAACGGACGCAGGCCAGGCCTCCTCCGTTTAATCCCAGTCCCATCACGGTTATTTTCTTGTCTGTATAGTCCTGTCCGTCCATTGCCGCCTCTCTTGTCTGATTGTCTGTTATGACCGATAATATCAGATATGCCCTGCTATGCCAAAGGAGAGGGAGCAGAAAATGATCCGGAAAACAATCGGGCTTATCCTATTGAGCCTGTCTCTTTTTACAACAGTCCTGTCCGCTCAGGAAACAGCGGAGATTGTCTATGCCGAAGGAGAGGGGTTTACCCTTGTACGACAGGGGGAGACAGAATTCCATGATCTCTATGTCCAACCTGCTGAGGGAATGGTCCTTCAAACGGGAGATGTGATCCTCACGGAACAGAATACCTGGATGGAAATAGAGATAAATCATACAGGTTCTCTTATTAAAATTGCGGAGAATACAACTTTTTCCATTAACTCCCTCGAAAACAGAGGCGGCGTGTTCGGAGTCAGCTACGGCCGTGTGAGGGCCAGGGTTGAAAAACTGACGGAAGACAGTCCTTTCTGGATACAGGGCAATGATACGGTAGCCGGAGTCCGGGGAACCGACTTCGGATATGATCTGTTTTATGAGAGGGAGTCTCCCGAAAAGACAAAAACCGATGTGTACTGTTTTAAAGGGAAGGTGGAAGTCGTTAAACTCCCCGGACCTGTAACCCCTGAAGGCGATGAGGGAACCGGGGGCAGACAGAACGCTTCCTCTGTCATGCTTGGTAAAAATGAGATGGTTTCAGTTGATTCTGATTCGGATAAGGAGCTGGAGAAAGAGAAAATAAGCAGAGAGCTGAGACAATTCTGGGAAGAGAATGATTTTGAATTTCAACCGGTTATTCAGAAAGATCCCCCTGTTCTTCAGGGATTCCATAATGATCCGCGGCAGCTGAAACAGGCCGCCCTTTATACGGGGGTTACGGGAACCCTGATCGGCGGTATAGGGATTATTTCCCATGTAACCGGGAGCAGCACCGGGGGAACCTCTATCGGTCTGGGCAGTGTGGGCGGTCTGCTGATCGGCAGCGCCGGGTATTTTTTTATCAGAGCTCTGATTCTGGATCGTGCCCCGTCTTCGCCCGGTAATCCTGAAAACACGGCTTCACCGGAATAAATAGTCCCTCGTCTACGCTCGGGATACCTTTATATCCGACTGGGTTCGGAGCGTATAGGAAAGCGGAGCCGAGATGGGGCTTTAGGGTCGGCGGGGGATATCTTCAGAAAACCGGTCGATTCGGGTAATCAGCCAGTTTCCCTTTTTCTGCTGTTCCAGTGTGACATTATCCCTGATTCTGAATCCCCGGGGGTAGTAGGCTTTTATTTCTCCGAAATCTTCTTCCTCTTCATCCGGGGTTCCGGGGTACCACTTTTCATAGGTCACCAGAAACTGATCATCCAGTACAGGATTGATAATCAGACCGGTCAGACCGAAAACGGTAATACCCGGTTCGGGCATGGGGCGTCCTTCGGCTGTCCACTCTTCGGCGGAAAGGAGTCCGTCGTTCCCTTCGTATCCCTGGCGGACACGACTGGTTACGAAAAAATTCATAACTTCCTTAATATCGTTTTTTCCGGCATCCTTATGGATACAGTCAGTCATCATCTCCTGATCCATTGTCTGAATGCTTCCATAATAGGCATCAACAACTTCCATCGGGGTCATTCCCATTGTCAGGGGCGGTTCAAAGGCTTTCTTTACCGGTGTATAGACTGCCGCTACAAGACACACCGCAGCTGCAACAGCGGCTATAACGATGGTCCGCTTTTTTCTCCAGAAGATTCTCAGGCTCATTCTGCTTTCCCGGCGGGCCGTCATCTCTTCCAGTTTCTTCTGCTGCGCTTCTTTCTGCTCCGTATTGAGAGGTTCGCAGGGACTTTCCTTCTCCCAGAAGTCCAGAACCCTGTCCCACTCATTCATCCCGGGTAGGTCCTGCTTCGAGTCGAGTGAACGGTTTATTATATCGGCCAGAGGTTCTTTCAGTCCGGGAATTCTTATTTCGGAGGGGATAACAGGCTGTGTCCGGATCTCTTCAAAAATTTCGACTTCATTTATCTGATCAAAGGGCAGTACTCCGCTAAGATTCCGGTAGACCAGTACGGCCAGAGTAAAGGCCAGCCCTTTATTTCCGTGTTTGTCCGGATGGTTGTAGGGGAGGTAGCACTTCAGCTTTGTTTCTTCATTTGCTCCTTTCCGGATAAAATCCATCAGGGCCGCGGGAAATACCAGTATCCGGGTGTCGTCGGTCAGAAACCAGGCCCTGCTGAAAAATCCCTGAATCGGGATATTTTTTTCCTGTACAAGATGAAACACTTTTCCGATTAATATCAGCTCTTCCTCCCGGAGATCTTCAGGATTGAGGATCTTTCCGGAGAGCTCGGGGCCGTAGAATACCATCTGATTATCTTTTTCTGTTACACCGGATATTTTCCAGCTTTCCATCCGGCCTTCCCTGTCGATAATCCAGCCGCTTTCACTCTGAAGGGCACCCAGATCAACAGACCGGAATATCTTTGACGGGAGACCGCTGGCAATCCCTGTATAGACTCCTTTTTCATCAGACAGTTTAACCAGTCCGTCTCCTATATATTGCGTTGTTAAAGCCATAGCTGAATCTCCTTACCATGAGAATATACTAAAAAATGTTTCCCGGGGCAGTTTTATAAATTATCTTTTTCAGACAGTATAACAGCTGTAAATCGGTACAGCTCATACTTATCTGTCTTCCAGTAAGTGGGCGGGAGGCCTGCCTTCCTGCACAGATGATCCATAAACTCCTGAGTCCCCCAGCCCTGTTCCGTAGCGACCTGAGGCAGGAACAGACCCGAGTTATACCCGCTTCTGATTATTCCTCCATGGGTTCCCATTTCCAGATCCTCGGGAGATCCTACTGGTTCGGGCGGTGTCAGAAGGGATATTTCAAGATCAATTGCTTCCAGTTCGTCCTGTTTCAGCGGAGGAAACCGGGGATCCTGAAAAGCGGCCGCCAGAGCCGCCTCTTTGAGTGTTTCATCCAGTGGGTCTGATGAAACCGTATAGCCGATACACCCCCGGAGCTGTCCGTTCTTGTGAAGCGTAACAAACGCCCCGCAGGAGGGGTAGGCGGAAAAATCAGGTCTATGGGGTTTCCTGCCTGTCAGATGCTCTTCAATACACTGCCTGGCCCATACCAGCATGGATTTTCTGTCTTCGTCTGTAATAGTCATCAGTTTGACTCCTCCCAGGAAAAACCGCCGTAGTAGACTCCCTTCTCCAGGCCATGATCCTGCACTTTCGTATGCTGCAAATGAAGAAGCTGTGCTTTGCCGGCCCGGGGAAAGAGTTCTGATGCCAGGGACAGTACCCTGGTTCCGCAGGAGCTGACTGTTCCGTTCTTCTCTTCTTCAATCAGGGAATTCCGGAGCGGGAACTCCAGCATATCGATCAGATTGTCTGCCATGCGTCTGCTCTCTTCCAGAGCCTGGAAGTCGCTCAGATTAACGGATAGCACGGTTAATGTGCTGTCCCATTTATCCTTCATGATCTTTTTTATATGTTCAGCGGCCCCGGATATCTGTTTTTTGTTCAGATTTCCCATAAGGAGAGGGATAATTTGCGCATCCGGGAAAAGATAATGGACAAAGGGGAGCTGAACCTCCAGGCAGTGCTCTTCCATATGGGGCATATCGTTTTCCTGAAACAGGGACGATTCTTTCAGCAGTTTCTTTTTTACATCACAATCTACAGGAACAGGGCCAAAGGGGGTGGAAAAGTAATTCCTGCCGGGCAGGTAGAGCGCGGGATTCTTCTTCTCCCTGTGTACCGGTCCCATAAGAAGAACCGTTTCTACCGCTCTCTCCCGGCATGCGGCATAGGAGGCTGCCAGGCATTGACCGGCCGTGCTGAAGGAACCGTGAGGCGTCAGAATCAGGGAAGAGCGGCCGGGAGTAAACGGTTCCATTTCCTTCTCTATTAGCTTCTGAAGTTCTTCTTTGTTATCGGGATAGAAAAGACCGCTGACCAGGCAGGGTCTGATTTCCTTTTTGTCAGGTTCTTTCATAATAGAGCTCCTTCGTCTCTTAAACGGCTTATTCTTTTTTTGTCCAGTTTAATAAAGAGGTTCTTCTCTTTGGTGGGCAGTACCAGCCCTTTTTTTCCTTCTTTGGGGCGTCTGAGGAATTTTACCTGGGTGTAATAGACATCCCCCTGTCCTGACTTTTTGGCTTTGCTGTAAAATACCGCCAGATTCCCTGCGTCCAGCAGGACTTCAAGGGGAATGGACTTTCCCCTGGGGGTTCTGATAAAGATGTATCCCCCGGCAAAATCCCTTGTATGAAGCCAGTAGTCATTTCCTCTGACATGACGGCGTAGAAGTTCATCGTTTTCTCTGGCATTCCGGCCGGTTAGAAGGGTAAAACCTCCGGAATAAAAGGTTAGTCCAGGAGTTTTTTTCCCCTCAGAACGGGAATTCCGTATCTCTTCCTGCGGGACAAGATCCTTCAATACGGCAGGATCATCCGTTTCCTCCAGAATGAGGCGTTTCTTTTCAATCGCCAGGAGTTTTTTTTCCAGCAGGGCTGCTTCATCTTCTGTCATGGATCGGCCTCTGGCAGCTTTCCCGGCTTTTTTATAGTACTCCCGGGCATTTTCCACAGGGCTTTTCCGCGGATCCAGAGGGATGGGGGTATAGCTGTCCTCCGGCAGGAATTCCCTGTCTCCCTTTTTGATTATATGAAGGGCTGCCATCAGTGAATCGCCCATCCGGCGCTGCTCCTCTTCTTTTTCATACTCCCTCAGGCGCAGCCGGAGGCCTGATAAACCGGATTGGTACTGGTTTTCAAGGCTGTCCAGGGCTCTTTCAGCCCGTGTCCTGAGTTGAGTTATATCCGAATCCGATTCTCTGGACTGATAATACCGGTCCAGGCAGCTGTTGTAGCTGATATTGTCTTCAAGGATGTCCTCCTTGAGGGTAAATGTTTTTCCCGGAGACCCGGCTTCCATCTCTTCGGGGTTATAGTACTCCCCAGGGATCTCCTTTCGGGTCGGACGCCTGGAAAAGGCATCCAGGATTTTACCGTCCGGTTCACAGAGAAAGAGGTTTGAGGCCCCTCCCCACAGTCTGATATAGAGACGAAAATTCTCATCTCCTTTCTTCAGATCCAGTCGGACAATCCTCTCCTGACCCAGCTGAACAGCCGTTACTATGCGGCTGCCTTTGATCCGCGACCGCAGGAGGGAGGTAAAACGGGGCGGTTTCGACAGGGACGCTCTTTTTATTTCTGTTTCATGAATCCTGAGATTCTGTCTGTCCAGGCAGATCAGGAGCTGAATCGTCCGCCCCGGGCTGGTCGCGCGCTTTGCTTGCTGCTCTGGTCGTAAACTTCGTTTACTGCTCGAGTATGCTGCCGACTCGCCCATGCTGCCGGGGCTATATAATTCAAAAATGAGATGGTGGAAACTGGTCTGGCGAATATTCTGAAGGAAACACCCCTCCAGAGGAAGCTCTTCCAGTACTTTATCGATTTCGACCCAGTTCAGGGACATGTGTCACTGTTCCTCCTGCGCGGGGATATTGTCCAGAAAAGCATCTCTTCCCTTAACAGAGAAGAATATCAGGATTATTTCGGCCGGGCTTGTATAGTCTTTAGTGAATCTTTCCAGAACCCCGTACACTAAAGGAGCTGCTTTTTCGGGAGGGTAGCCGTATACACCTGTGGATATGGCGGGGAAGGCAATGGATTCAATTCCCTTTTCCCTGGCCAGTTCCAGAGAATTCCTGTAGGCGTTTGTCAGAAGCTGTTCTTCTCCGTTGCTGCCGTTCTGCCATATGGGGCCTACGGTGTGAATCACGTATCGGCAGGGCAGGTTCCCAGCTCCGCTTATTACAGCATTTCCGGGGGGCATCCCGTTCGGCCACTGCCGGGTTCGTATTATTTTACACTCTTTCAGGAGTTCCGGTCCTGCTGCCCTGTGAATAGCGCCGTCAACTCCTCCACCTCCCATAAGAGAGCCGTTCGCAGCGTTTACAATGGCATCGCACTTTAAATCGGTAATGTCTCCGGTCTGTATAATTACCCTGCCTTTAAATAGTGTCATATCCTCTTTGCTCCTTAGTATAAGAATAATCCGCTGAGCAGGGCGGCCGCCAGTAAAAGTCCGCTTAAAAGAGGGAGAATAAAAGGGTGCTTTTTTCTGAAACTCCTTTTACGGAAAAGGAACATCAGCAGCAGAGGGGACAGACCTGCCGCCATATGAAAAAAGGAAACAGTTCCGCTTTTAAGGGATACAGCTGCGCCTGTCAGAATCACCAGAGGCAGTAGCAGCTGGGAAAGGTTCAGCACAAGCCTGTCAAAGGGTTTCGGGCCCCTTTTCTTTTTTACCAGCCAGGCTGATCGCGCCAGAAAAAGGGTGTGACTGATAACCAGTATAAAGGCGGAAACCGTATGGAGGATCAGAATCATAGAAGACAATATTATTAGGAATGGGATAAATAATCCATATTACAGGGTTTTTTTTCATTCCTGTAAATCTCCGATTTACAAAACAACAGGTATCTGCTTATGATTAATCATGGCCAGAAAATATATTATCTCAGTTTTTGTTCTGATATTAATTTCCTCTTTTATTTATGCTCAGGAAGATTACCGTTCCAGGATTGCTATTGTTCCCATGGAAAACGGAACCGGAATGGATCAGTATAATCCCCTCTGCAACACTATTACTGAAACAGTCTCCCTGGTACTGGAATTCCTGAAAGATTACCGGGTTCTGGATGATCAGGATGCCAATCTCGGGCTTCTGGGAAACACGAACAGTCTGGTGGAGATGAGAGAGGCTGCGGTCAGTGAGAAAATAGATGAAGTTATTTACGGTCGTGCTGTTGTAACGGACGGGGTCTTTGAATTTACCCTGTCCCTTTATAATGTAAACGAAGGCAAGGTCACAAATCAGCAATCCGTTGAAGCCTATTCGGTTCTTGAGGTTTTTGATGCGGCGGATGAATTGACTGAGGGATTGATTGGGCAGCTGAGTGATATCCATATCGCCTTTGGATCTGTCAAGCTTGTTCAAAAAGGCGGTAAGGGAAATTACACGGTCAACCTTGACGGTTTCCCCTTGAGGAATCCTGATAAAACCTTTCGGAAGGTACTGAACGGCACCTATGAAATTTCTATTACCCAGGAAAGGCTTACCGGACCGGCTGTTATTTTTAAAGAGAATATTCAGGTTGCAGAAGACGAAGAGACCCTTGTGGAATTCAGCATCCCCCCGGGACTCCCCGGGGAATTCACTCTGCTGGATAAAAAAGGGGAAGCCCTTCTTGCACTGGGAGACAGCGAAGATACTTTTGATGAATTTCTGGAGGGGATAACAGCTTTTCAGAATCAGACCCTTGCGTTGGAGTATGATCCTGAACTTGAAGGGCTGCGGGATAACTACCTGGCTCAGGCCGGCGGAATTGCATCGACAGTTCTTCAGGCCAGAATGGAAGCGGCGGATGATTCCTTTTATAGGAAAAGGCCCCGATTTTCCGAAACCCTTGGCTCATATGAAGATATTTCCGAGCTTGTAAAGACTCAGTTTGAAGTAAAAAAGCTTGTTTCCAGTAAAGAGCTTATTATCTCGGAACCCCAGAAAGTACAGATCGGAGAGGACGGGAATGTATACTTTAACTGTTTTGATATCGGTAAAGAGAATACTCTGGTTGCATGGAATCCGGAAAGAAATGCTGTCGCCGTCAGGATTCTAGACGGGAAAACAGAATCCTATACCGGTGATTTTATCACGAACCGCCGCCGGGTTTATCTGTGGGAACCCGGGACAGCTAAAGTGGAGATCCTGGACGGTAATCTTAATACACTTGAAACCATTTCCGTACCCGATCTGCCCACGGGACCGGAAAATCTGAAGCTGGCTGTTTCCGCCAAGGGGCTGTTGTATATGGCATCGGGCAGTCTTGTCCGGGTCATTGATACAACCCGCCAATACGATGATGACGGCAACCTTCTCCCTCCCGACCGGTACCGTGCCATAGAGGAAAAACTGCTGGAACAGATAAAAACTACCAGGCAGCCTCCCATGGATATCTTTTTTGATAAAGCCAGGCATTTGAACCTCTTTTTTCCCGGCGCTTCCCGGATTCTGGTTCTGGATGAGAACGGGATTCTCCTGAAGGATCTGGCTCTGGAAATGTGCCACCCCCTGTCCCGGATAGCCGTGGATCGTCTGGGGTTCTACTATGTGACCCTGAACGAAGAGAATACGATTGCCAAATACACACCGAAGGGAGAGTTTATAACCCTGTATGGAGAGTATGGTACAGAGGACGGTCAGTTTTCCATACCTACAGGGATCGCCGTTTCTGAAGAGGGGCTCCTTTATATCGCGGACTCGTACAACGCACGGATGCAGAGTCTGAATCCCCTGACACCTCCCGTGCTTTATCCTGAAATCGCCCAATACGGAGAAGACCTGGACCGGCGAATCGAACGGACCGAAATGGCTGTTAAAAAAGAAAGGACCGCCCGTCAGGAAATCACCCTGGGTAAACATGCCCTGAACTTCCTTGGATCGGGATTGCTTCTGGCTAGTACGGGAGCCCTTGCTTTTACGGCCGATACCGCGGGAGCCAATGCCGCCTATGCCTACTATACTTATGAGAACAGTACGGACGCAGATGAAATCAGTGACGCCAGGGGGACCGTAGAAGGGGAACAGCTTTTTCATCAGATTGCAGAGATCGGTTCCATGACGACTCTGGGATTCAGCGCGGGAATCCTGACCACAACCCTTCTTGATATCGGCCTGGATTCCACCGTAACCCGGTATAATCGGAAACAGGCCCAGACAATGGATATGAATGTCCTGTATGAATCGGACCCTGATAAGTACCGGAGTATCCGGACCTCTTCCCGGATAGGGGTCTGGACCGGTATTATGCCGCCGGTTCTCGGTTTATGTACAACCATCGGGTTCTGGAGCAATAATAATTTCGAGAAGGATATTTTAATGGGATTAACCGCGGCCGGGATAGGAATTCCCCCTCTGTTTTCCCATTTGCACGGAGGACGATTCAGTATAGGCCTTTTTACAGCGGGACTGGCTGCCGATGCCCTGGCATTCCTCGCTATGGCAGGATTTGATGATGCTGTCGATTTTGATTCATGGGATTATGATAAATATGCCGGTTACGATTCCGATCCGCAGCCTGATGCTTCAGGGGGAGCGGAATTTGAAATGGACCGTATGATAGACCGTGTTTCGGATCTGTCATCCTTCTATCTGCTGGCCGCCGCCTACGGTATCCGCCTGTCTGCGGGTATCTTCGATGCCCGGTACGGCTGGACTTACACCAATAACTATAACCGCTATAAGGCAGTTAAACAGGTTGAGGATGAGAGGTTGTCAAAGGTAGACTGGACTGTCAATCCTTTCCTGAATCAGGAAGGGGCATTGGGTATGGCTCTGAGCCTGAACTTCTAGTGCGTTTATCGTATTCTAAAGGGTATCCTCTTCGGGAGATTCCCAGCCTATGACAGGGTAGAGATCCCAGGCTTTATAACGCCGTTCCTTCATCATCTCTTTCATGGCCCTGTCTTTAATTTTATCCGAATCCTTATGATAACCGAACCCGAAACGGTAATAGGCGCCCTCTCCGATATTCCTTTTTTCCAGTGTTAAAACGGCATTGCTTACATAAACCACATTTTCTTCGATCAGGTATGTGGCGGAATTTACGGTATTTTCATCTTCCCATTCCCCTCCGCCGGAATGCTTGAAACCTATTTTCATGCGATAGTGCATATTGTAGCGTCCCGGTTCCAGCGGGATAGCTATAAAATCGTTTCCGGGGTAGTAGAGGAATTCCTTCTCAAAGCCGGTTTCCCTGTTTACCAGAGTCATCTGAATCTGACTGACCTGGTAGGGTTCGCTTTGCCTGTTGATCAGGTTTCTGTCCACATCTCCAGTCAGAATAAAAAGGCTTTCCGTAGGGCTGCCGGGCAGGGGGACGGAGGAACAGGATGCTGATAGAAGGAATAAAGCCGTAGCCAGGATGACCGTTCGTATAATTCTCATTTAGTTTTCCCCGGAAGAAAGAATATATACAATTGTCTTTGACAGAGTTGAAATTGTCAATCGGGATATGTACGGTCTGTGTAAATATTATTTGTCCCCGGTATTTGCCTCAAGCGCTCAGCTTTTCTGCCTTCAGGGTAAGTTCTTTCTGTTTTGCCGGAACAATCTGACTGATAATGACACCTGTCAGAATAATGGAGGATGCCAGTAACTGGGCTGCTCCGATCTCTTCCTTCAGTATCAGGATACTCAGGAGAAGGGATATAACCGGTATCAGATTTATAAAGGCGGAGGATTTGCTGGCGGGAATGCGGCTGGTTCCGAAATTGTAGAGTCCGTAGCCTCCCAGGGTAACAATAATACCAAGGTACAGAACAGCCAGATTTCCTCTCATAGTCCAGGCAACGGAGAACCCCGGTTCCGGGAACAGGCAGAGAGGAAGAAAAAACAGGCTGCCTGTAAGTGTCTGTATCCCTGTAAGAAAGAAGGGAGAGTACCGGGCTGTCAGTTTTTTCAGAGAGAGGGTATAACCGGTTGCGCAGACCATGGCGATAATTTCCATTATATTTCCCAGTACGGGATTGGGAGCTTCCTCTGCTCCGCTGCCGCTCAGGGTCAGCCATATAACTCCGCCCATGGCCAGAAAAAAACCGGCAAGCATATAGGCGTTAAGTTTTTCTCCCAGAAAGAAGAAAGCGGCTATCCCTACCATTAAAGGCAGAGTCGATGTAATCATACCTGCCTGACTGGCAGTGGTCAGGGTCAGAGCCTTTGCTTCAAACACAAAGTAGAGGCAGGGTTCGAATAAAGCCATAACAATTATTAAAAGAACGTCTTCTTTTCGAATCCCTGTCATCCCCTTGATGAGGACGGGTATAAAGAAGATCATTCCCAGAACCATTCTGCTGAAAATGACAAACATGGGGTTGTACTCAGAGAATGCTATCTTCAGTGCTATAAAGGAGCTCCCCCATACAAACATGGCAAGGATCAGGGCGGCATAGGCAGTTACTGTTCCGTTCTTTTTCATTGCTCTACTATGACAGAAAATAAGTCTGTCAGTAAGGGGGCAGGACTCTTTTTATAATTGTCTGTATTAATATTGTCAATCAGGAAGGGATGGGGGTATCCTGAGGACAGACCATCTTTGAAATGATTCAATGATTACGGGGGGGCATTTTGAATGATCCTGATTATGAAGCCATACTGGACAGTATCTCTGATGGAGTTTTTACTGTGGACCGGAACTGGAATATCAGTTCCTTCAACAGGGCTGCCGAGGAAATAACAGGGGTTTCCAGGGAGGAGGCCCTCGGGCGTCCCTGTTCGGAAGTCCTGCGTTCCAGCCTCTGTGGCAGTGAATGTGCTCTCAGAAAAACACTGGACGGCGGAAAACCGGTTATCAACAAACACTGTTACCTTATTGACGTGTATGGGGAGAAGGTTCCCATCTCTCTGTCAACTGCAGTTTTCCATAACAGGAACGGGGAAGTTATAGGCGGGGCTGAAACATTCCGCGACCTGTCCGAACTGGAAGTTCTTAAAAAAGATCTGACAGGCCCCCGTTACAGTGCGGGGAATCTGAAAAGCAGGAGTCCCTCCATGCAGCAGGTTCTTCATTTGACAGAGATGGTTTCGCCTACAGATTCAACAGTCCTGATATACGGAGAGACGGGTACGGGCAAAGAGGTAACCGCCCGTTCTGTCCATGAACTGAGTCCCCGCAGGGATGAACCTTTTGTGGCCATCAATTGTGCAGCCCTGCCGGAGAACCTGCTGGAGTCCGTTCTGTTCGGCCATAAAAAAGGTGCTTTTACAGGAGCCATGGAAGACCGGCCGGGTGTATTTGACCGTACGGGAAAGGGAACGCTCTTTCTGGATGAAATAGGGGATATCTCTCCGGCTTTGCAGGTCCGTTTGCTGAGGGTTCTTCAGGAGCATGAATATGAGGCGGTCGGGAGTAACCGGACAAAAAAAACAGAAGCCCGGATTATTGCCGCTACCCACCGTAATCTGAAGGAGCGGATCGAGAAGGGGCTTTTCCGGGAAGATCTCTATTACCGTCTTAATGTTGTCTCCATTGAGCTGCCTCCCCTCCGGAAGAGGATTGAGGATCTCCCCGATCTGGCCGATCTGTTTATCCGCCGTTTTAATTCCCTTCATAACAAGGATGTTCTGGGCCTGACACCGGATGCCCTGGACCGTCTTCTCTCCTACTCCTGGCCGGGGAACATCAGGGAACTTGAAAACATGATGGAGAGAGCCTGTATCCTGTGTGCTGAAGAGTACATCGGTCTGTCCTGTCTGCCCCGGGATACGGGTGAAGAGAAAAAGACCGCTTCCCCTTCTGATGATCCGGGGGCTCTTCCCCTGGCGGGCTCACGGGAAGAGATGGAGATAAGAGAGATCCGGGGAGCTCTCGAAAAAACCCGTTACAATAAACAGGCTGCGGCGGATCTTCTGGGAATTCATAAAACAACTCTTTTCAGAAAGTTGAAAAAATACAACATACTGTAGCGGTATTGCTACTAATAGTAGCAACATAGTGTAGCGTTTCTGCTACTATTATTGCTCTGTATATACTTCTAAGTGCCTTATAAGGTTGTTTTATAACTTGGCACGGTACTTGTAGTATTATATTCAGGAGGCTGATATGAAAATCGCCCTACCAGTTTGGAATAATCGGATTGCTCCCGTATTTGATGCGGCAGAGCGGTGGTTAACAGTTCTTGTCAGTGATGGAAAATGGGAAATCCGGGAGGAAAATACTTTTTCCGGAATCACCCCCGAAGCTAAAGCTCAGGAACTGTTGAACCATAATACGGAGTATCTGATATGCGGCGCCATTCCTTACAGGTTGGAAAGGTTTCTTGTTGAAGCCGGTTGCGGGGTCAGATCTTTTATTTCAGGAGAACCGGAGAGAATTCTCAGGGCCTGGGTAGATGATTCTTTGAATGATCCTTCTTATTGTATGCCCGGTTGTCATGGTCGTGGTCAGGGGCCGAGAGGCCGCTTTGGAAACAGACATGGTCATGGTAACAGAGGGCGCGGACGAATATAACAGGAGTGTAATAATATGCCTAATAGAAATGGAATGGGACCGGAAGGAAAAGGTCCAATGACAGGATGGGGTATGGGAAACTGCAATAGCAATGCTGCTAACAATGCCAATACTAATACTAATACAAATACTGCACAGGGAAATACTGCGGCACCTGTACAGGGACCGCTCCCCGTACAGGGACAGGTCCCCTTTATGGGACGCGGGATGGGCTATGGCCGCGGGCCCGGTATGGGCCGCGGATTCGGAATGGGACGCGGAGCTGCCATGGGCCGAGGGTTCGGAAGAGGACGCGGAATGGGCATGGGCCGCGGGGGAAATGGTTTTGGCGGACGCGGAAACTGGTAAAACCGGAGCCTGAGTAAGACTAAAAGGGGCTGTCTCATAGTGATTGATCACTTTTACAACAGCCTCTTTTTTTAAAGGAAGGTTTATGACAGATAAATTGACAGTTCTGGTAGACAACATAGCAGAGGAACCTTTTGAATCAGAACATGGGTTTTCTCTCTTGATTGAGTGGAAGGGGAAAAGGATCCTGTTTGATACGGCTCAGCACGATTCTCTTTTTCATAATGCTGCCGAGTTGGGGGTCTCTCTGGAAAATCTGGACGCCCTGATTCTCAGTCACGGGCATTATGACCATGGAGGGAATCTGGCCGGTATTCTGGAACGGAATCCCCGGATGCCTTTCTATGCCCATCCGCAATGCCTGCAGGACCGCTACTCCCGGCATGGGAAAGATGATGTCCGCCGGGTTTCCCTCTCGGAAAAGGACAGGGCTGCTGTTCTTGCTCTGCCGGGAGATCTATACATTCCCTGCTCCGGAGCAACTGAGGTTTTCCCCGGTTTATGGATAAGCGGTAGCATCCCCCGGATTTATGATGATGAAGATACGGGCGGGGCTTTTTACCTCGAGAAGGAAGCGGTGCATCCGGACCTGATTCCCGACGATATGTCGATCTGGGTGGATCATGGGGAGGATCTCTCCCTAATCTGCGGCTGTTGTCATTCCGGACTGCGGAATACGGTTGACTATATCCGGCAGTTGAGCGGCGGGAAGGCTGTGCGAATGATCCTGGGAGGTTATCATCTCAAACATGCCGGAGAAAACCGTATCAGCCGTACAATCGAATTTATTAACAGAAACCGGATACAGAAGATTGTACCCGCACACTGCACGGGAAAGACTGCCATGGAACGTTTTGCCAATGAGCTGGACGGGGATGTAACTCTCAGCCGGGTTGGGCTGAAAGTCGCTTTATCATAAGGAGAAACCGGTTTCCCGGTCTGGATGGAAGTTAACCCTCCCTGATTACCGGGAGGGCTCTTCCTGCTTTCAGAAGAGTGAGTAATTCCTGTTCTGTGAGGGGAGGGGAAAAGTAGTATCCCTGAAATTTGTGGCACCCCTCCTTTTTCAGAACAGCCAGCTGCTCTTCTGTCTCAACCCCTTCTGCAATCAGTTCCTTATTCAGGTTTTCTGCCAGATGGATTATCAGTTTCAGAAAATTCCGGCTCTCCTGGCTATGAACGATCTCATCGATAAAGGATTTATCCAGTTTCAGGGTGCTGGCCGGCAGGTCCTTCAGGTAGCTTAACGAAGAGTATCCAGTTCCGAAATCATCCAGGAAAATTTCAAAACCCGCTTCCGACAGGCTCTTCATTTTTTCTATTATCAAATCGGGGTGGAGCATCTCCATGGATTCCGTACATTCCAGGCGGATCCTGTCGGGATTTTCCAGTTCTGCCTGCTTAAGAGCCGCCTGGAGGATACTCAGGAGATGATTATCTTCGAACTCCCTGGATGTCAGGTTGAGGGAGGTATAAATACTGTATTCCTCACTCCAGGATTTCAGGGAGCGCAGGGTTTTGAAGATTACCCACTTCCCGATAGAGACGATCAGTCCGTTTCTTTCCGCCAGGGGAATAAATTCCGAGGGCGGGATCCTTCCCTTCTGGGGATGATCCCATCTGATAAGGGTTTCGCAGCCTTCAATCTTCCCGTTTATATCCACAATCGGCTGATAGTTCAGTTGAAATTCTCCCTTTTCAAAGGCACGCACCATATCGCTTTCCATTTTAAGACGGCTGACAGCCTGATTATGGATCTTCCGGTCGTACATCAGGTAGGGTCTGTTTTCACTCATTGACCGTCTGAGAGCTTCTGCTGCGCTGTTTATAAAGTTCTGGGGCGAATCTCCGTCCTTGGGGAAAAGGGATATTCCTATATGGCAGGTCAGGCAGATATCGTGTGATCCGCTTCTGTAGGGAATGGTAACAATATCATGGATCTTCCGGGCAACCACCGCCGGACCGTACTCCTGATTAAGGCAGGTCAGCAGGACAACCAGTTCATTTCCTTCGTAGCGGAATATGTAATCGCTGTTCCGCAATAGTTCCCTGATACGGATCCCCGTATTCTCCAGCAGCATATTCCCCAGGGCGTGGCCATGGCTGAGATTGATCTCCTGCAGGTTTGTAATGGATATAAAAAGGAGAGACAGGAGTTCCTCTTTTTGGGAACGGTTGGCCTTTTCCAGCTCCATCTCCAGAATAATATCAAGGGACCTTCCATTGAAAAGACCGGTCATGGGATCCCTGAATTCATAGTTAATCAGTTTTGCTTCTATTTCTCCCAGTCGCGTAATATCGTGAGAGAATACAAGGGCGTGTGTGATCTCCCCGTTTTCCTGATAGGGATAATAGGATATGTGCATGTATCTCCAGCTGGGACCAAACTCGAAACGATCGACATAATGAACTTCCTCTCCTGCCAGACAGCGGTCCAGATGAGGCTTTATGGTTTTGAAAAATACATCCTTTCCCCATACCTCCTCTACCCGGTGACCAAGAATCTCCTCTCTGGGTTTTTCAATGTTGCGTATGTAGGATTCGTTCACTACATCATAGCGGTATTCCCTGTTTACCAGTGTAATGAAGTCGGAGGAGGTGTTGACAATGTATTCAAAACGCTTTTCCAGTTCTACCATTGCTATATTATAATATACTTCAAGTTTATTTTTAATTGAGGCAAATTCCTTTTTTTCCCCTTTTTTTCTAAATTTTCTCTTATTCCCTTGCGTTTCTCTTTCAGGAAGGATATCTTAAAACATACCTAAGGTAGGTTTTTTATGAAGGTAACAAAAGAACAGATTATTCAAAAGGCATTATCCTTTTTTGCCGGTAATGATTATGACAGGGCATCTCTCAATGAAATAGCCAAAGCCCTGGGAATTACAAAAGGCGGTATCTACCACTACTTCGGGAGCAAGGATGAGCTCTTTCATGAATCTGTGCTGTATATGCTGGAAGCGATGGGGCGTCAGATGGACGAATCCATGGATATTTCCATTCCCCTCAAGGATATTTTACAACCCTTTTATCAGATTGATGATGTAGCAGCTTTTTATTCCCAGGCCATAGGAGTGGATCTGCAGGGATCTTACGCCAATCTGGTCTACCTTTTATTCAGTGCGCTGAAAAAATTTTCCGATACCAAGGGAAAGATGGAGTCTATTTATTCCCGGTATCTGATCGGGATGGAGATGCTGTTCCGGAACGCCCAGAAAAAGGGCGAAATCCGTCAGGAACTGGATCCGGAAGGGCTGGCATTTGAAATAACGGCATTTGTGGAAGGAGGAATGCTGATCAGTTCCGTGAGCGAAAATCTTGATGCCAATCGGATCGGAA
The DNA here is from genome assembly GCA_963663385.2 of Oceanispirochaeta sp. GTDB lineage: Bacteria > Spirochaetota > Spirochaetia > DSM-2461 > DSM-2461 > Oceanispirochaeta. Next base: position 1,125,863 of record CAXXXD010000002.1, read on the forward strand.
ATCTTGTATTCAGTAATTTCTGGCAGCGTGTTGCTGTGAATCCTGATCTGTAGGGATTTTTTTAGACAAGAACATACCTTCGGTAGGTATGTGTTAAGGAGTTTTTATGAATCGGTTTAAAGAAAGGATGCTGGTCCGATGGGCTGAGTGGTCTGTTGTCCATTATCGTAAATCCCTGATGATCATTCTATTGATAACCTTTTTTTTCGGTACAGGTTTTCCCCTGCTCCAGACAGAGATGACTTTCTACTCCATCCTGCCCAAGCATTCCCCTCAGGTGCAGGATCTGAAGCGGATAACAGACGACTTTCCCTCGGCTTCCCAGATCATACTTGCCGTGGACGCCAGGCATATGGAGGATGCGGACAAAGCGGAGAAGATGGTCAGGGCCACCATTGATGCCCTGATTGCAGAGTTCAACGCTCCTGACTGGGATAAGTTTCTGGAGGGCGCGACTACCGGGGTGGATACGGATTTTATCCGGGAGCACGGGATGATTCTTTATAAGCCGGAAGATCAGGAGAGGATGGTCCGGATATATGAAAACCCCGATCTTCTGCCTTTCATTACCCGTCTCAATGATGATTATGAGAGAGAGTATTCAGGAAACGAGGATAATCTGGAGGATGACGAACAGATGGCTATTGCGCAGATTCGCGGTCTTGGCGGCATCCTGTCCCTGATGGACCGCCATCTGCAGGGGGAAGAAATAAGTGAGGGTGAAATAGGGAAGGCTCTGGACCGTTATTTTTTCGGAGACTCCCATATCCTCAGCAGAGACAACCGCATGGGGATACTGCTCCTCCGGCCTACTTTTACAATGAATGATTTTTTCCATCTTGCAGTTATCGATACCATGAAGGAGCGGGCTGCGGAAATTGCCGAAGAATATAATACCCGGGTAGGGCTGACCGGGATGATTGTTGTGGGTAAAGATGAAATGGCTACATCCGAACAGGGGCTGGGCGTTTCCATGCTGGCGGCCTTTATTCTGATTATTCTGCTCCTGGTTCTGGTGTTCCGTATGAAATCGGTTCCTTTTATAGCCGGCCTTCCCCTTATCCTGGGGATTCTATGGGCCACAGGGCTTACAGGGCTGGTTATACACCGCCTCAATATTGTAACCGCCATGTATATGGTTGCCCTGATCGGGCTGGGTATCGATTTTGCCATCCATATTCTGGCCGCGTATATACAGTTCCGGGATGACGGGATGGATTTTCATCCTGCCCTGATTCACGCCTACCGGATAAGCGGTTCCGGGATTATTACGGGCGGGTTAACAACAGCCGCAGCCTTTCTGGCTCTCAGCTTTTCAAAAACCGAGATGGTAAGCGAACTGGGAATTGTAGCCGGTATGGGAATCCTCTGTGAAATGAGCGCCATGCTTCTGGCTATACCTCCCTTACTGGCAGTTCGGCATAACAGGCTGCTTTCAAAGGGGAAGGTCGATACCATACACCGGAAGAAAGTTTTTATTTCCTCTTCCCTTACAGGGGGGCTGGGTCATTTGGTCAGTTGCAATTCCGGTAAAGTAGCTGTCATTCTGTTCATCATAGGGCTGCTTCTGGCAACGCAGGCGGGAAAAGTACGGATTGAAGATAACCTGATGAATATGGAGGCCAAGGGGCTGGAATCCATAGAACTTCAGGATGTGCTTGTGGATGAATTCGGTATGGCTCCGGACGGTATGTATGTCATACTGGATGATCCGGAAGAGGTGAGCGCTCTGGTGGATGCTCTGGACGATCTGGACTCTGTGAAATCAGCAGAGGGAATTTCCTGGTATCTGCCCAGTAAGCAGGAATACACGGAAAGACGCCCCCTTGTGGAAAAGTTCCGCCGATCTCTGGATGATCTGCCCTCTTCCGGAGCTGTCGATCCGGACTATCTGACAGAAGAGCTGTATCGTCTGGAAATGAATCTGATTGAGCTGGCGGAAATGGCCTTCCTTTGTAATCTGAACCGTATGAATAATGAGCTGAGCAAGTTGACAGGGTTGGATAAGGACGGGATAAAAAGCTCCGAAAGTGTTATTGACCGCCTGGTATCCGCCCTTGAATCCTGTCCGGAAGAAGAACTGATTGCCTTTCAGAACCTGATGCGCCCCCAGCTGCAGGAAAGGCTGAAACGTATGGCTAATCCGGAACGGATTGAAATCCCGATGCTGCCGGAGGTTGTACATGATTCCTATATTTCCCGGGACGGGAAGTCCTATCTGATTTTTATCAATCCCAGACAGAATCCATGGGAGGGGGATTTCAGGAATATCCTGACCTCTCAGGTGGCAACGGTTACGGACAGGGGAACCGGGATGATCCTGGCATCGGATCAGATGAATGAAATGGCCAGAACCGACGGGCTCTTTGCAACCATTATTTCTTTTATCGTTGTATTCCTGCTGCTCCTGTGGGATTTCCGCAATCTGAAACTGACTCTGTTCTCTTTTATACCCCTGTTTCTGAGTTTTACCAGTCTCTTCGGCATTATGGCTCTGTTCGATATCAAGTTTGATTTTGTAAATATCATTTCCATTCCCCTGCTGATAGGTATAGGAATAGATGATGCCGTCCATATCAATCACCGTTACCTGAAAGAAGGCCGGGGGAAAATGGAAAGGGTTATTACAGCTACCGGAACAGCTGTCCTGTTAACAACACTTACTACAATAATCGGATTCGGTTCCTTTATTCCCAGTATTATGCGGGCCATGAGAAGTACCGGGATAGTCCTGGTGATCGCCATGACCCTGGCCTTTATCTACTCGGTTATTCTGCACCCGGCGCTGTTGATTTTAGTCAGAGAGAAACTGGGGTGGTCTATAGATGCCTGGCGTACGGGCAAGGAGAAAAAACAATGAAAGATATATTAAGGAAATTAACCATGATTATTCTGGTTGCAGGTTCGTGTTTTCCGGTTCCGGCAGAATCGGCACAGGACATCGTGGAAAAAGCGGACGCCATTTTCAAACACAACCGTATGTATCAGAAAAGCGCTATGACCATTGTCCGGAACGGCAGAGAGCAGCCGGTTCAGCAGATGGAGTCCTACTATCTGGAGGAAGACGGCATTGACCACACCCTGACACTGTTTCTTGCTCCCCGGAGGGTAAAGGGAACCGCCTATCTCTCTATAGGGGATGATCTGTGGGTCAGGTTTGCCTCAACCGGGCGTATCCGCAAAATGAGCTCCTCCGCCAAAAAAAACTCAGCCGGAGGGAGCGATTTCTCCTACAGTGATATGGGCGAAGGGAATTCCGGTTTCGCCGAAAAGTATAATGTATCCCTGAGCGGGCAGGAGAAGGTTCAGGGAGTCGACTGCTACAGGATTATCCTGACCCCCGGCTCCAATGCGGAAGACCTCTATGAGAAAGCAGTCGCCTATATTGCTGTCAGTGACTTCAGTTACAGGCTGATTGAACTATATGAGGACGGAGCCCATATCAAGACCATGACATTTGATGATTTCAAACCTGTTAACGGGACTCCCTATCCCTATACCGTAAAAATGGAGAGCCTTGCCAGGAATTCCTTCTCGATCATAGAAACCCTTGAGCTGGAAGCGGACAGTTTAAAAGTGGAAAACCGGTTTTTCTCCCATTCCTACCTGGAGGCCATCAGATGAGAATCTGCCGTGTCTTTTTTATTGCCCTGACCATTCTGATCAGCCTGCTTTCCATCTCGCTTCTGCCGGCAGCAACCCTGTACGGAGATGCGGAGAGTTCTGTAAGCTTCAATATCCCAGACAGCCGCGAAGACGACCGTTATGAGAGCCTGATTAATCCCGGGAATATTATGGGGTTGGGTGATGTTATGTACAGTCTGGATTCCACTTTTAAAGTGGAAGACAACAGAGAAGGGGGAAGCTTTACCTTCTGGGTTTCCCTGGAGGATGTTTCCGGTACCGCCGGCACCGGAAACTCTCTGTTTGCCCTGGATATCATGCGGCTGATCTATAACTGGGATATCAGCGACTCCCTCAGGCTAAACCTGGGGCGTCAGGGGTTTCTGACAGGATACGGTTACGGCTGGAATCCTATGGATCTGGTCAATCCCGTGAAAGATCCCTCCGACCCCGATCGGGAATTAAAGGGAGTGGATTCCCTGTCTCTTCTCTTTGACCGGGGAGGAGCGTTTCAGATGGGACTCTTTGCCGCCGTTTCGGGAGAAGGATTGACCCGGGTGGAGTACAATGACCTGCAGGGAGGAGTGAATATGACTTTTCTCATGCCCTTTGCAGAACTGAAATTCTCCGGTATCACGGGAGAGGAATACGGTATAAGCGGCGGCTTTCTGGCCGATCTTTTCGGAGCCGGTATTTATGGTGAGGCGGCTCTGCGGGAGACGAGCCGGGCTGCAGTCCCCGTGGCGGCCCCCGGATTCCTGCTGGAAGAGGGAAAGGACCCTGTTTTCTCGGGCCTGGTCGGTGTGGAGTATGTTTTTCCATCGGAGCTGAGTGTTGTTGCAGAGTATTTTTACAATGGGGAAGGGTATGATAGGAAGGAAAGGAAGAACTATAAAGAGGCTCTGACCTATTTCAACGACAGTAACGGAGCCGCTGAAGCCGAGTGGTACGCCCTTTTCCGCCCCGGGTATTTTGGGAAGCACTATATGCTCCTGAATCTGTTCTATCCTGTTTACAATCTGTGGTCTGAAGCATACCTCACCTGTATTGTCTCTCCCGATTCCGGGACCCTGGCTATTCAGCCGGAATGGACTATCCTTCCAACCGGGAGTCTGGAAATATCCCTCGCCTGGAGCGGGATTTACAGTTATGATGATGATCTGTACGGCGAGGCCTGGTTTTCTCCTCTCCAGAATACAGCTGTCCTGAAAGGGGTCTACCATTTCTGAAAAAACACTCTGTTTAATTGCGATTTCACCTATAACTGTACTAGAATTGGTATATGCATTTGTTAACAGGTGATTATAGATGGTGTAATCAGGGGTCGGGAAAATCTCTCAGGCAGGAAGGATCTCTAAATACCCTTGGGGTGTTTTATTGCTCCCCTTGGAATATCTCCTGTTTCTTTCTGACAATTTTACTTTTATCAGCTTGTTTAACCGCAGGAGCGCAGTCGTTGAATCCCGAACCCGGGCTGATCGATCTGAGATTTCATGATTTTAAAACGGATCCTGTTCTGGGATTGAATGGACAGTGGCTGTTTTATCCGGGCTTTGACAGTGATAAGTCCCGAAAAATTGAAGTACCCGGTTCCTGGAGAAAATCCGGTCTGCCCGAGCAGGGCTGCGGGACCTATAGACTGCGGGTTCTGCTTCCTGAAGAAAAACCTGACTTTGCTTTGAAGTTCGGTAGTCTCTATACTTCTGCTGTTATCCGGATTAACGGAAGGGAAGAGATACGGATAGGGCAGCCCGGGAGTTCTGAAGGGGAATCCAGTCCTCACTGGGTTCCAACCCTGCTTGAGCTTTCCGGTGAACAGCCCGGTGAACTCCTGCTGGAAATTGATATGGCTAACTACACCCATGTACGGGGCGGGATCATTACCCCTGTTCTTCTGGGGAATGCCCGGAATATGAAAGCCGGCTGGGAAATCAGCCGTATGCTGGAAATGATCTTTATGGGAATTATCCTGTGGATGGGGATCTATCATTTCAGTATTTTCCTTCTTCGCAGCAAGAGTTCTCTTGAATCTCTCTTTTTTGCCGTTGCCTGTCTGCTTTTCGGTTTACGACTCCTTTTTATAGGGGATTTCCAGATCTCTTCTTTCTATACGGTTGGAGTGTGGGCTCTCTTTTTAAGGATTGAATATCTCCTATATGTATGGTCTGTCTATTTCTTTATAAAATTCCTTTCATTGATGTATCCGGAAGAGTTCTTCAAGCCTATAGTGACGCTGTTCCTTATTATAACCATTTCCTATGCAGGGATCATCCTTCTGTCGCCCTCTGCCTTCTACACATCCCTTCTGCCGGGGCATCAGCTGACAGTGGTCATTTCCATGCTTATGAGTATTTTCTTTCTTGCCAAAGCGGCCATTCACAGAAGAAGCGGAGCAGGGCTTATTCTGTCCGGGATGGTGTTCCTTATTCTGACAACAGTAAACGATGTGCTGCATTATAATGTGCAGATTATTCAATATAATACTTCGATAATAGGCACAGTTGTGTTTATGATTATAGACTCCTATGTTCTGGCCCAGCTTTTTTCACGGAAATTTGCCGAAGTGGAAGAACTGTCCAGTAATCTGAGAGAAACCAATGCGGAGCTGGCCCAGTCCCGCTATGAAATAGAGAAGAAAAACAGTGAACTCCGTCTGTTGGCCAGCTCGGATCATTTAACCGGACTTCCCAATCGTATGGCCCTGTTTGAGCTGGTGGACAGGGAACTGGCAAGAGCTGTCAGAAATGGAAGTCAAGTGGGTGTTATTCTGGTGGATCTGGATAATTTCAAGCAGATTAATGATAACTACGGTCACGACAGGGGGGATATGCTCCTTTGTGAATTCTCCCGTCAAATGAGGAGGGTTCTCAGAAAAAGTGATACCATATTCCGTCTGGGAGGAGATGAGTTTACAGTAATCGTTCCGGATCTGACCGAATCGGAGAACCTTATTCTGGTGGCTAAAAAGATAATGGATGTGCTGAAAGACCCGATTGAACTGGATTCCCTTCGCTGTTCTGTCAGTACCAGTCAGGGGATCAGCCGTTTTCCGGATGACGGGGATTCTGTTCACACCCTGCTCAAGAATGCGGATATAGCCCTGTATGAAGCCAAAAGACTGGGACGCAGCCGGTTTGTCTGTTTTGACAAACATATGCAGAAAATGGCAGAAGATCGTTTTACTCTGATCAGCCGGATGCCCGACGCCCTGGAAAACGGTGAGTTTGAACTGTATTTTCAGCCGCAGATGGATATGAAGGATTACACTCTCTACGGGCTGGAAGTCCTTATCCGCTGGAATGAGCCGGAGCTGGGATTTATCCCGCCTCCCGTATTTATCCCGTTAATGGAGGAGTCCGGTTTTATCAATGTTCTGGGTGAGTGGATCCTTGAACAGGCTCTGATAAAAACGCTCCCATGGGTCGAAAAGAATAAGGATCTACTTATCAGTGTGAATCTCTCATCCGTTCAATTCAACTCTCCGGATTTTCTGGATATCCTTGATTTTATTCTTGTAAAAACAGGGTTCCCTCAGGCGAGGCTTGTCCTGGAGCTGACCGAGAGTGTGATAATGCATGACAGTGAGAAAACCCTGTTTCAGCTTCAGGGAATAAGAGACCGGGGCGTGCAGATTTCTGTGGATGATTTCGGAACAGGGTACTCGTCACTGAGTTATCTGAAACGGTTTCCTCTGGATCACCTTAAGATCGATAAGTCTTTTATCAGCGACCTCTTCTCGACTCAATTCGATAAGGATATTGTCAGTACGATTATTGATCTGGCTGGTATTCTGGGGCTTGAGGTTATTGCCGAAGGAATCGAGACAGCAGAGCAGCAGGCTTTTCTTGAATCCCGGGGGTGTTTTATCATGCAGGGCTATCTTATGGGACGACCCGCTCCGGAACAGGACATCGAAAAACTTGTTAAAGACAGGGATGGTGTTAAGGAGTTCCTGCAGATGCTTTAGTTCCCCGTTTATTTTATATCGGGGTAACGCCGCTGAACTTCTCTGAGGGCATCTTTGTTTTCAAGTACCAGATCTATCAGATCAGGATCAAAGGATTCTCCCTTTTCCTCTTCCAGGTAGGTGAAGATACTCTCATCGGACCAGGCTTCCTTATAGTACCTTTTATTGGCCAGAGCATCATACACATCGGCTATGGCGGTTACCCTGGCAGTCCAGGGGATTTCATCTCCCTTTAAACCGGCGGGATACCCCTTCCCGTTCCATTTCTCATGATGCCCGAGTGCAATCTCGGCTGCCATTCCTATGGTCGGAATGGAAGACGTATTGAGTATTTCATGTCCGATTCTGGTATGATCCTTGATTTTCTCAAATTCCTGATCCGTCAGTTTTCCCGGTTTCTGCAGGATACTGTCGGGTATGGCAATCTTTCCTATATCATGAACAATACTGGCTATACTGATTTCATCACAAAATGCGTTATCCCTGCCGGATTTTTCTGCAATAAGCCTGACGGTTTCGGATACCCTTCTAACATGAAAACCTGTTTCTCCGTCCCTGTACTCAATTGTTTCACCCAGCATCATAATAATATGCTGCATGGCATCCATCATGTTCCGGTTCATAAACAGACGATCAAAGGCAAATGTGAAATTCGTCAGAAATACACGGATCAGGTCTTCACTCAGTTCGTTCAGCCGGCCTTCCAGGTAGATCAGATTACGGGACCCATGGAACCCCTTGTAATACCCTATGAAAAAATCTTCATAGCGGCGGTAGAAAAATGTTCTGTTCTCAACCTGCTCCATTACCTGGGAGAAAGGGATCCGATGTTCAACTTCCTGCAGGAACTTATTTTCACAGGATTCGTACTTGCCCGTGGCGGAAAGGATTCTAAACTCATCCTCCTTGCTGTAGGCGATGAATCCGCTCTCCTGATTGATCGGGTCGGCACTGGCCATAAAAGAGTCATTTTGAAAATTTCTGATGCTGTTCAGCTGCTTCAACAGGCCAGAAAAAAAACTGGAAAGATTATCATGGTTATATAAATCGGAAGAAGATTCAATAACTTTCTCCAGACCTCTTTTATGATCTTCCAGTTTTTTGAGATCCCGGTAATTTCTGAGTGCTGTATATAAGGTGGTGATGAATTTCTGTGCCGTCAGTTCCGATTTGGATCTGTAATCATTGATATCGTATTCGACAATAACCCTTTCTTCAGGAGCAATTCCGGGCTGACCGGTTTTCAGGATGATGCGGGTCATGCTGTTCTGAAGAGTTTCCCGCGTATATTCTACAACCTGAAGACCCGAGGTATCCTGTTCCATCACCACATCCAGGATAACTACGGCAATGTCCTTCTCTTCCTTCAGAAGCCTCATGGTTTCTTCGCCGCTGTAGGTATCAAAAAACTCTATTCCCGCGCCTTCCAGCCGGAAATCTCCCAGAACCATCTTGGTAACGGTATGAACATCCCTGTCATCGTCGGCAATAATAACTTTGTATTTGTATCCGGATTCGGTCATGACTTTTTTCTTTTTAGACGCAAATCTGATCGGCCGGGATGTCTCGGTACTCATGAACCCTCCAAGATCTTAATATAACATATTCCAGGGGGCAATTCCAATGAATCTCATGTATATATTCTTTTCCCGGTATTATACCCGTTCAGATAAAGAGCAAGGAAAATTATCCCGACTCCGCCTATTGTACGCAATTTAAACTGATCCAGAAGAATAATATCCATGAGGGTTCCAATAAGAATCTGTCCGATAAAGAGCAGTATGGCGCTTTTAAGTACTGAGACTTTTTTCAGGTTGCTGTTCATGCCGAATACCAGAAGCGCTCCCAGCAGACCTCCCGTACAGGCGGGAATCGGGATTTTAGTTCCTGCCGGAGACAGGGGGATTGAAGGGGCCAGGATCCTGAATATACCCAACAGGATCAAACCTGTCATCAAACCCATCAGGAAGTTCATCATAGTTCCTTTTTTCAGGCCGATCCGGGAACTCAACTCTGCATTGAGGATCAGGTTCGCCTGGTTTACAATCCCCGAAAATGCAGCCATTACCACAGGAATAAGCTGCAGATGGAAGTCGTCGGTCATTGCTATGATTCCTCCGAAGGCAACAATGACCGCTGCCAGACGGGGGAGTGTAAGGGGCTGTTTCTTCCAGCTGAAAAGGCCGATGGAATCTACGATCAGTGCTGCCAGGAGCTGGCCGCTTATCATAAGGGAGACAGTCATGGAGGCGCCCAGTCTCTGTATGCAGTAAGCCCCCGAGAAAGTCATGAATATTCCGAACGCACCCGCCAGGTATAGGTAGAAGGGGGCATCTTTTTTGTCTGCAGGGGGGGTCCTGTCGATCAGCCAGGCGGCTGCAGTCGGTACAAGACCGATGGTATGGATTATCAGGATGGCCGGGAGCTGTCCTGCCGCCGAGGCCAGCATGGTGTTGGCTGTCAGCATGGCTGTGGTTAATCCGCCCAGCAATAGAATAATAATTGTATCCAAGGATTACCTTCCTTTTTTAATAGCCTCATCATGGAGGATGGATTATATTTACTGTAGGACATATGTCCTGTTCGAGGTGTTTATGGAAAAATATTTTCCCGCAGGCCCTGTGGTCCCGGATGAATTGAAGGGGATTGTTAAGGAAATCCACTATGCACCCGGTTCCATCCTGTTCCGTCCGGAGGATCCTGCAGAAAAATTCTACTATATCCTTAGCGGGCGGCTCCAGATTTTCTATCTTATGCAGAACAGCTGGGTTCATACCATCCGGTTCTATAAAAGCGGTGATATGATGGGGGATCTGGAACTTTTTTACCCGGATCTTCATGACTGTTTCAGCCGTACTATCACAAAGTCTGTGTGCCTGGAGATTCCCATGGAAAAACTCCGGACCTACCTGAACAGCCATCCTGAGCTGTTGTGGGAAATGGGGCGGTCCATAGCGGAAAAACTGAGAAAAAACGGAATGATTCAGGCCGCCTGGATGCGTTATCCCCTGAGGAATCGGCTGGCTTCCTATTTTCTGATGATGGACCAGCTGCAGGAACAGGATAAGGTTTATCAGGAGCTTCATACCGATTCCTATAACGAACTGGCGGCTCTATTGGGATGCAGTTACCGGCATTTAAGCCGGACCATGGGAGATATGGAGAAGGACGGGCTTATCAGGAAGGGCAGAAAAAAACTCGACCTTACCGACCGGTCCCGTTTGAGAGAGCTCGCAGGAGAGATGGAGTGAATGCCGCAGATACTGATTTGAAGGGGAAGCAGGATATTGTCTGGAACAGTTCCTGGCTAACTACCCTGCCTTCCGTTCTCCTTCAGGGAATCTCGTGTATGCAGTTTTTTCTGATTCGTTCCACTATTATAAAAAGCAGCCACTTCGCCTGGCAGTTTCCCATTTTTCTGGGTATTTCGCTGATGGTATCCCTCTATATGGGCGTTTTCCGGCGGGCTGTCCCTCTGGCTCTGGTTATCCGGCTGTTCATCATTTTTCTGATCGGTTACCCCCTGGGAAAGCACATATGGCTGGAGGTTACACTTCTTCTGTCGCTGCTGCTGGAGGCCGGTCTTTTTCTGCGGCTGCCCTGGAACCTGCCTGTCATGATTGGTTCAAGCGTAGCTGTGATCCTGTTTCAGAAGCCTGTAAGCGCATTTCATACCCGGTTCCCCGGACCCGAAATTCAGGATATCCTTTTTCTTTCTGTGATATCCCTGACGGTTACACTGCTGGTTTTCTCCATTTCCCTGCATCGTGAGGGACGGAGGAAGGAGCATAAAATTATAGACCGTCTGGACCATGCCATCTCCCAGCTGGGTAAAGCCAACCTGGGTTTTCAGGATCTGACTACCAGTATGGAGCTGGAGACTCTTAAAAAGGAGAGAAAGAGGGTCTCCAGGGAAATCCATGATACTGTAGGCTATTCCCTAACGAATATACGGATTATGCTGGAAGCCGCTTCATTTATGATAGACAGTGATAAAACGCAAATACGGGAGCTCCTTGAAAAATCCATGAATGAAGCCGGACTGTGCCTGGAAGAGACTCGTAATGCCATGCGGCAGCTTCGTTCCAAAGAAGTCAGGCAGGCCAGGGGGATGAAATCGTTTTTTCAGCTGGTAAATGTTTTTGGAAACGCTACAGGTATTAAGGTTAACCTTGAATTCGGAAATACTCCCGACAGTTTTGGCGATCGAATAGATAAAGCGGTTTTCCGTTTTATACAGGAGGGGCTGACCAATTCATTCCGCCATGGAAGGGCTACGGTGATCAGTATCTACTTCTGGATTCAGGACGGTATGCTCCGTGTCAGCCTCCGGGACAACGGGACCGGAGCGGATTCCATAAGCGAAGGGATCGGCCTGGCCGGTATGAAAGAACGCCTGGCGGAACTGAATGGCATCATGTCTTATCAGAATGTAAGCGACGGCTTTGAGATTATTATTGAAATACCCCTGAACCGGGAGGATGTATGATTCGGGTGCTGATGGTGGATGATCAGGTCCTGTTTGTGGAAACCCTGAAAACAGTTATTGAAATGAGGGCGGATGATATGGAAGTTGTCGGCCTGGCCTTTAACGGAAAGGAAGCGATAGAAAAGGCCCGGCTTCATAAACCGGATATTATACTGATGGATGTGAGGATGCCCGAACTGGACGGGGTTCAGGCTGCCATACAGATACATAAGGAATTCCCGGATATCCGCATCATGATGCTCACCACTTTTGATGATGATGCCTATGTTCACGATGCCCTGGCCGGAGGAGCCGTCGGTTACCTTTTAAAGAATATGCCTTCGGCGGATCTGATGAATTCCATCCGGGCCGTAAACAACGGTACCCTTCAGATCTCTCCTACTGTCGCCGCCCAGTTGGTCCGGGGAAAAGACGGTCCGGCCGGAGGGGACTGTCAGGCGGAAGAAACAGAAGAGGATCTGTACTATGATATTGCTGTCCTGAGCCGGAGGGAACGGGAAATCCTCTATCTTATGTCCAGAGGTTATGATAATACAGCCATCGGTGATAAACTGTTTATTGCCGATCAGACAGTAAAAAATCATATCAGCCGCATCTATAATAAACTGGATATTCATGACCGCATGGCTGCCATGAAAGCCGCCCGTCATTCCGATCTGAAGGAGTATTGCCGTTATCTTTTGGATAGGTAAATCTTTTTTGCAGGAATGGTTAGTATTGTATTGGTACCGAATAGGTACCAATCTGTTATCCTCCTGTACAACGACCTGTTTTATAATGGTCAATAATAAACCCAAAGGAGATGACGATGAAAAAAGTTTTAACAGTTCTGTTAATTTTCCTGACAGGGATGTTCCTGTTTGCCGGCGGTCAGCAGGAAACTGCCGCATCAGCTGTTCAGGAAGGCCCTGTCGAAATCGATTACTGGACATCCCATACCCAGTCTGATAGACAGGCTACGATACAGGTTCTTATTGATACCTTTGAAATAATGAACCCCGATATAAAAATTAATCTGATCGCTGTTGACGAGAATGACCTTCCCACAAACCTGAACACGGCTGCGGCAGCAGGTACAATGCCGGCCATAATAGAATGTGCCGCAGAAAATGCCGTGGCATTCGGTTCTGAAGCTTTACTGGATTCGGCTGCTGCCACCGATGTGATTGGCATGATAGGCAGGGATGAGTTCTATGCGGGAACCCTTAAGCTTGTGGAATCCGAAGAAAAGGGTGTATACAATGCCGTCCCCTTTCACGGGTGGGTTCAGGGAATCTGGTACAGGGCGGACTGGTTTGAAGAGGCCGGTCTGGAACCTCCGACAACCTGGGAGAATATTAAAAAAGCTGCCGAGTATTTTTATCAGCCCGATAAAAACCAGTACGGAATCCTTGTGGGTACCAAAGTGGAAACCTATGCCGAACAGTGTTTTACCCAGTTTGCCATGTCTAATGGCGCCGGTCTGTTCGATAAAGAGGGGAACCTTGTTTTTAATTCTCCCGCTATGAAGGAAGCTCTGGAATTCTATGCGGAACTGGCAAAATACAATCCTCCCGGACCACAGACATGGAGAGCACGGGATTACTATATTCAGGGTAAAATGGCCATGTTCTTTTATTCCACCTATATTATGGATGATCTGGCCCTGGCGGAAGTGGCGGCCGGTTCGTTGACAAGTGAGAACTTTGAAGATCTGGCCGGAACCAGTTTTGATCCCGAACTGGTAGAGAACACCCGTATGGTTTCCACCATTTCAAACAAAGAGGATGCCGGCTATGGTGTGGTTATGTCAATTGCCATGCCTGCTCATGGGGACAGCGCAAAAACAGAAGCGGCCAAGAAGTTCCTGAGATACCTGTATACTCCCAATGCCTATATCACCTATATGCATATGCAGCCCGGCGGGATTAATCCCGTATTAAAGGATATTGCAACCAACGAACGTTTTCAGAACGACCCCAACGGTATCTTTAAAAACTACGGCAAGGAGAAAATGGCCGAAATCATTGCCGGTCTGGACAATATAGAAACCTTCAGCATTGTGGAGGGAAACAGAATCCCCGCAGCCAGCACGATTTATTCCAAAATGATTATACCGGAAATGATATATAAGATTACCCAGGAAAAGATGGATATAGACAGCGCCATGGCCTGGGCCGAACAGGAAATGATCAAACTGAAATAGGAATCCAATATTAACAGGGGAGCGTTATTGAGAGTTTTCTCCGGAAGACGCTCTCCTTTTTCCGGAGTTTATCTATGAAATCAATGCTTCAGTCTTCGGGGCTGGATTACAATAAAAGGGAAGTGTATCTGGGATGGGGACTGGTATTCCCTTCCGTCTTTATAATCCTCTCACTTATCCTTTATCCCATTGTGTACAATATCTATCTCAGTTTTTTTGATGTCAGTCCGGGGGGACCCAATACCTTTACCGGTCTTGAAAACCATCGGTCTGTGGTGATGGATGTTTTTTTCTGGAAGTCAGTGGGGACGACCGTCCTCTATGTATTTTTTACTACCGCCGGCACAACGCTGATGGGACTGATAGTAGCGCTTGTTATGAATCAGGAGTTCCCCCTGAGGGGGCTTGTCAGGAGCCTGGTGCTTTTTCCCTATGTGGCCCCGGTCATCTCAGTGGTTTTCTCCTGGCAGTTTATATTTGATCCGGTAAACGGAATTGTCATGGATGTGCTGGTGGAGAGGCTGGGCTGGATGTCCGACAGGGTCAATCTGATCGGAACCCCTTCTTCTGCCGTCTGGGTCGCCATTCTGTTCAGTATCTGGAAGAATTTCCCCTTTACCTATCTGATGATCCTTTCCCGTCTTCAGGGAATCGATAAAAACCTTTACGAAGCGGCGGAAGTGGACGGGGCTTCGGGATGGGAGAAGTTCAGATATATCACTCTGCCGGAGATCTACTTTATTACTGGGTCCATTATCCTCCTGAGAGTTATATGGAACTTCAATAAGTTTGACGAAGTCTATCTGCTGACCGGAACGAATGTGAAGGTCCTGTCCGTATATACCTACTTCAAGGCTTTTGTGGGAACAATGGAAATGGGGCAGGGGTCTGCCCTGGCGCTCATTCAGTTCATACTGCTGATCGGGTTTATTATGTTTTATGTCAGGAAGGTGCTGAAATGGTAGTTAGAAGAAGTCTTCCGGGAAAAATCGGGTTTGCTCTCCTGGTCATATTTATTGTTCTGTTCTGTATTTTCCCATTTTTTCAGATGCTTTCCATGTCTCTGAAATACCAGTGGGATTGGGGAAATCCTTCGCTGATTCCCACTCAGCTGAACTTTGAAGCCTATAAGGAGCTGCTCAATATAGGGCAGGAACTGAAGAATGTTCCCGAATCCATAATTCATCTCCTGGAAGAGAATCCTGATCTTACAAAGGCACAGCGATCGGCGATACTCGGGAAATACCAGGCCAGCGGCGATGTGTTTCCTTTTCCGCGGTATTTCGGGAACTCCCTGACTCTGGCGGGACTGGCGGCGCTGTTCTCTGTTTTTATAGCCATACTGGGAGCCTATTCGTTCAGCCGGTTGAATTTCCCGGGACGGGCCTCCATACAGAGGGGGGTGCTTTTTGTCTATATGTTCGGGGGAATCCTTCTGCTGATCCCTCTGTATAAAGTTTTTGTCTCCCTGGGGTTTCTGGCTACCCCTGCGGGAACATTCATCTCCCTTCTTGTTATCTATCTGGTCCAAACCCTTCCTGTTTCCCTCTATATGCTGGGTAACTTTTTTAGAACCATTCCCTACTCGATAGAGGAGGCAGCCATGATCGAAGGCGCTTCGAGGGTCGGGATTATCTTTCGGATTATAATCCCCCTTTCCCTGTCTGCCATTGTGACGGTCTATATTTACGGTTTTATGATTGCCTGGAATGAGTATATGTTCGCTTCGGTTTTTCTGAAAGGGTACAAGGATCTGTATACGCTCCCGATGGGATTGAATTCCCTTTTCGTATCAAAAAATGCGGTGTGGGACAGGATTATGTCTGCTTCGGTGCTGACGGCGACTCCCGTGATTGCCCTTTTTATGCTTATACAGAAAAACCTGGTTGGCGGGATGTCCGAAGGAGGCGTAAAAGAGTAGCCGTTACTCTATTTTCCCGGGAAAAATCAGCTTATCCCTCTATTCCGACCGGGACAAAGTCCCGGTCTTTTTTATATACTGAAAAAATTACATGATATTCAAGGAATGAAGATGAATACATTTAAAATAGCTATTGTCTGCGGCAAACTGGGAGATGTGGACGGTGTCTCCCTGGAAGTTGATAAATGGATAGAAATCCTGTCCGGTCTGGGACATGAAATATATACTGTCGCCGGTTCCTATGCATCTGATCTGGAATCGGTTTCGAAAGAGAAGCAGCTTGTGGTTCCCGAACTCCGGTTTGACTCGGATTTTCAAAAGGAAATCGAGCTGGCCATGTTTCCCCATGTTATGCCCGGGAAGCGGAACCGGATTAATAAAAAAAAGCAGGATAAGCTTCTGGAAGAGCTGGATATAGCCGGGAATATTGCGGCGGAACATATTCATGACTTTATTATGGAGCACAAAATCGATGCCCTGATTGCCCAGAATACCAATGCCATGCCCATGACCCTGATTGGGGCTTCTGCGGTCTATAAACTGGCAATGGAATACAAAATGGCCGTCATATTTCACCATCATGACTTCTGGTGGGAAAGGAGCCGTTTCAGCGGCAACCTCATGGAGAATCTTCTTCAGCAGATTATGCCCCCCGGCGATCCCTCTCTGGAACATGTTGTTATCTCCTCCTATGCGGCGCATAATCTCAGAACCATCAAGCGTGTTAACCCTCATATCGTTCCCAACTGTGAAGATTTTGATAATCCCCCTGTTCCGGATGATTACAACAGGGATTTCAGGGAGGAACTGGGATATGGAAAGGATGATATCCTTTTTGTCCAGCCCACCAGAATAGTACCCCGCAAAAGGATTGAGGACTCCATTCTTCTGGTCTCCCGCTTCTGCCAGCTCTACCCCGAAACAAGGGAGCGGGTCCGGTTTATCATCTCCCTCTATCAGGGGGATGAGCTTGACGACAGCTATGTGGAAAATATCAGGGCCCTGGCAGAACGGGAGGGTGTTACCCTCGATCTGATTGCCGAAAGAGTGGCCTCCCTGCGGGGAACGGATAAAGAGGGCAGAAAGCTGTATACCAACCGTGATGTTCTGGTTAATGCGGACTTTGTTACCTACCTCCCTATCTGGGAGGGATTCGGCAATGCTCTGCTGGAGACCGTGGCCGCACGGGTTCCCCTGGCTGTGGTTACGTATCTGGTGTATAAAACGGATATTATGAACCGCGGCCTGGAGTGCGTTGAGATCCGGGATGAATATGATGATGAGGGGAATCTGGTTATAACCGATAACTGTCTGAAGCAGATTCATCAAATCCTCTTTGAACCGGGCATCCGGGAAGTCATGACCGAAAACAGCTTCAAGGCTATGAAAAATGCCTTCGGTATGGATGAGCTTAAAAGACGTTTAATCGGAATCATGGATAGTTACGAAGACGAAATCCGGGCATCCAGAAAGAGACTGAGTAAGAAAAACCGTCATTTCGCCGTTTAGATCAAATCAATTAAGGATGGAATATTGGCAATCCCCATTAAACTTGTCGCCTGTGATATGGATGGAACCCTTCTGGATGATAACAAGGAGATTCCTGCCGGGAATATTACAGCCGTACAGAATCTGAAAGAGAAGAATGTTCACTTCGTCATTGCCACAGGGCGCCATGACTCCATGATTAAAAGCTATCTGGATGAACTTGGTATTGATATGCCTGTTATCTCCTGCAACGGGGCCATGATCCGGGAACCCCGGTCGGGAAGGATGTACTCTTCCGTTCCCCTGGAAACGGAACAGATTCTGAAAGTTATCCGTATCTGCAAGGAGTTAGGAGCAGACTACCATATCTATGGACGGGATGTCATTTACGGAGAGGCCCTGTCCGGGAAAATGTACTACTATGACCTGCGGAACAGATCCCTTTCTCCTGAAAACAGGATTAATCTGTTTGTATCGGAGGATTATGAAAAATTCGTTCGGGAGCAGGAAGGAGCCCTCTATAAGGTTCTGATTCTTCCGGCCCGGGAAGAAGACTTTGCTACGGTGGAGAAAGCGGTTTTAAGGGAAACAGGGCTGCAGCCTTCTCAATCGGATAAAACCCTGCTTGACGTTATGCAGAAAGGTATAACCAAAGCCTCTGCCATCGATAATCTCTGCCGGGAACTGGGAATCCGGCAGCATGAAACCGCTGCTATCGGAGATCACCTGAACGATCTGGATATGATCGAATACGCCGGTACGGGAGTCGCCATGCAGAATGCAGTGGCATCTGTCAAAGAGGCCGCCCAGCTGGTAACGGAAAACTGCAACAACAATGGCGGAGTGGCAGAGGCGCTGGAAAAGCTGATCCAATGAAAACAGACCTCTTTACAGGTTTCTTTAGAATACCTATAATGTAAATTCCGACAAAAATTTAGGGGAAGGAATATTTCATGCCTATAGACAGAAGTTTAATTATCCCTCTGGGAGATCTGGTAAATAACGAAGGCAATATGTATGAGCTGACTAATGCAGCCATCCACAGGGCTGCCCAGATCAGTGTTGCCGGAAGCGAAGACCTTGAAAAAAACAAGGGGAAAATCGTTTCCACTGCTCTTCAGGAAATTATCTCTAAAACAGTTGAATACGAATATCACTGATCAGGCCCTGCCTGTAATCTGCCTTTTCGGACCTACAGCGGTCGGGAAAACCGACTTGCTGGAGGAGCTGTTCATTCACACGGGAGAGATTATCAGTGCCGATTCCATGCAGGTATACCGCCGTATGGATATCGGCACGGCAAAACCCGATAAATCCATTCTGGAAAGACTCCCCCATCATCTGATTGACATCCTGGAATATACAACTCAATTTAATGCCGGGGATTTTGTTAAACTGGCGGATCAGGCTGTCAGGGATATTCACGCCCGGGGGCTTGTTCCTGTTATTTCGGGAGGGACAGCTTTCTATTTCAGGAATTTCCTTTTCGGACTGCCCCGGATTCCAGCGGTTTCGCCGGATATACGGACGGATTTGAACAAAAGGATGGCCCGGGAGGGATTGCCGGCTCTCCGCAGAGAGCTTGAAGCATGTGATCCCCATACGGCAGACAGGCTTGAACCGGGAGACAGCGCCAGGACGGTCCGGGCGCTGGAAGTTTTTCTGGGAACAGGGAAACCTCTTTCCGACTTTCCCGTTCCCCGGACACCCCGTTCCGGTTTCCGCTGCCTGATGCTGGGACTTACCAGGGACAGAGCAGAGCTTTATGACCGGATTAATCGGCGTGTGGATATTATGTTCGGTCAGGGTCTGGCTGATGAAGTCCGATCCCTGATCAGGGAAGGGGCTTCTTTTGATGACCCGGGTATGAAGGGGATCGGCTATAGCGAATTTGCCTCCCTGTACCGTGACGGCTGCCGGACAATGGAAGATGTGAAGAATCAGATCAAACAGGATTCCAGAAGGTATGCTAAAAGGCAGATGACTTTTTTCCGGTCCCTGCCGGGGATTGAGTGGTACAACCCTGAGGAAAAAAGAAAAATCAGAGAGCGTATAGCTTTATTTAACCCGATTACTACTTGACCATTCATCGGCATGTAGGCATAATGTTTTGAGCTCTGATTGCCGGAGATAGTAAATTAAGACCTGGAATCTGTTTTTCAGGATTATTCGATAAGGAGATTACGCAAGTGCCCTGTGGTAGAAAACGTAAAAGAAAAAAAATTGCGACTCACAAAAGAAAGAAGAAACTGAGAAAGAACAGACATAAGCATAAATAGGTCTACTATTTCATCAGAATTTTAGTGAGAAAAGCAGCAGGGCGGTATTGAATAATACCGCCTTTTTTTGGCTTTCCCCCGATAGAGGTAAAGTGTGAAAGATTATCCCCTCCTGTCTTCAATTGATCATCCAGATTGTCTCAATAGTTTAAGCAATGAAGAATTGACAGTTCTGTCCGAAGAAATTCGCCGCTACATTATTCAGACTGTCAGCCGGAACGGCGGTCACCTGGCATCCAATCTGGGTGTGGTTGAGCTGACAATTGCCATGCATAAGGTATTTTCCTCCCCGCGTGACAAGTTTATATGGGACGTGGGCCATCAGTGTTATACCCATAAACTCCTGACAGGCCGTACGGCCGAGTTTAACTCGCTCCGGCAGAAAGACGGGATGAGCGGTTTTCCCAAAAGGGAGGAGAGTGCGCATGATCAGTTTAATACCGGACACTCTTCCACTTCCATATCGGCCGGATTAGGCCTCCTGGCCGGTGAAAGGCTTCTGGAGAAGCAGGGGAAGGTCCTCTGTGTGATCGGTGACGGAGCATTGACGGGAGGTCAGGCTCTGGAGGCTTTAAACTACGGAGGACATTTTAAAAAGGATCTTATTGTCATCCTCAATGACAATGAAATGTCAATCAGCCCCAATGTTGGGGCCATCTCCTCTTATTTAAGCCGTCTGGCTTCTACCGGCCGGTACCGCCGGATCAGACGCATGATAGACCGGACCATTCTGTTTATCCCGTTTCTCGGAAAAATTCTCCTTCGCTGGGTATACAGACTGAAGAGGGGCGTGAAGGGAACATTCTACAGAGAGAACCTCTTTACCGACATGGGGTATAAATATGTCGGTCCCATCGATGGTCATAATATCAGGAAGCTGACTGAAGTTCTGGAGAATGTCAAAACCATAGATGATCAGCCTGTTGTCGTTCATGTACTGACCACAAAAGGAAAGGGTTACTCCCATGCCGAAGGAGATCCTTCATCCTATCATGGAGTGGGACCGTTTACGGTGGAGACGGGTAAAGTTGATCCCTCACTGAAGGCCCACCCTGAGTGTCTGACTATGACTCAGGCATTCAGTAAGTCTGTGCTCAGCCTGGCCGACCGGGATCCGGGGATAACAGCTGTTACAGCGGCCATGTCCTCCGGGACGGGACTTAATCCCTTCCGGGAGAAGTATCCCGACCGTTTCTTTGATGTGGGGATTGCCGAACAGCATGCCGTAACATTTTCAGCCGGTTTGGCCGCATCCGGAATGAAGCCCGTATGCGCTATCTATTCGACATTCATGCAGCGTTCGGTCGATCAGGTCATTCATGATGTTGCCCTTCCCGGACTTCCGGTTGTTATCTGTATGGATCGCAGCGGGCTTGTCGGCGACGACGGTGAGACACATCAGGGCATTTTTGACATTTCCATTTTCAAAAGCGTTCCCAATCTGGATTTTCTGGCTCCCGTCAGTGAAAGGGAGATGGATTTGCTTTTGAACTGGGCCATAGAAAGGAAACGGCCTGTAATGCTGCGTTATTCCAAGGATTACTGCGTTCCTGACGAAATGCTTCCGGATGAGCCTGTAAAAACCGGACGGGGTGTTATGGTGCGAAAACAGGAAGGAGCAACCGTTCTTTTCCTCTCTCTGGGGGGCCTGCTGAAAGAGGTGGCAGAAGCCGCGGATATTATTTCTGAAAAAGGACTGAAAGCGGATATCCACTACCTCCGTTTTATCCGTCCTCTGGATTACGACTTTCTGATCGCCCTGATGGAATCCTATGAAATTGTGGTCTTTGCAGAAGAGGGAATCCAATCCGGCGGCCTTGGAGAAGAACTGTCCGCCGTCCTGAAGGACAGAAAATCAGATACCCTGTACAGCCATTACGGGGTTCCATCGGAGTTCCTGTCTCAGGCTACCCGCTCCGAATTGATTAAAATCTGCGGACTTGATGCCCAGTCACTGGCCGGCAAGGTTGATCTTATACAGCAGGATCTGCGCTTCAGCAGAGTTGTGGATATGGTTAAGAATGATAAATGGAAGGCCCATAATATTTAATACCGTTCCGGATCACTTCCTGCGAAAAACGGCAGCATAAACCTGCCGGTCACGGGTATTTCCCATATCAAAGTCGTCAAAGTCTTTAATCAGTGCAGAAAGAATCTGATCCGCATCTGCAGAATCGTGATTATTCAGGACCCTGATAAGCGACTCTTTTCCGTAGATCTCTCCGTTTAACTCCTGTTCCCTTGCAATCAGGCTGCGGGATGTAACAATAAGAGAGTCCCCTTTTTCCACTTTTATCCGGAATGGCATGCCAGTTTCTCTGCTGTAGGGACGGAATCCCAAACCCTGCTGATAGGTGGCCGGGACATCCTCTGAAGAGACGGGCACAATAGCCCCACCCGGTTTTCTGTACCAGATTATGGCATTCCCGGCTGTTGCACAGAGAGCTTCCTCTCCTGTCAGATGGATCAGGGCGGCAGACAGCGGAAAATCCGGTTTTTCATTCAACCGGCTCAGGCTGTTATTAAGCTCCTTGAATAGAGAAACAGGGGAAACCCTGTTTGCAATAAGCAGCTTCATCTGCATCAGTGCCATCTGCATGGGCAGGTAGGCATAGCGATCCTCATCGGAGCCCTCTACCATCAGCAGGGTATCGCTTTCTCCGCTTCCCGGGGAGGTTTGAAAAGACCAGGCTGCCAGACTGGGCAGGGAGGAGCTGCTTATACTGATACAATGAGCCCCATCCCATGTTTCGGGAACTTTCAACTCATTCAGCGGGTCAACAAGGAGAGCTCTTTCTGCCGCCTTCTGGTTGAAGGAGGGAATGACAAGAGCCCTGTCCAGATTATCCTGCAGATCTTCAAGTTCCCGGACCCTCTCCTGCAAAACCTTTTCCTGCTCTTCCGCTGCCTGCACCATCTGTTCAATCTTTTCCTGTCTCTTTCTGCTGACAGCCTGAATCATTACCAGAGTCAGCAGGGTCTGAACCGGCAGGAGAATGGCCGGCAGGAGAAATGCCATATTGTCCAGGGTACGGAACAGGGAGGCTTCAGACCCTCTTGTCAGAAGGAGCCAAACCCCTCCTGAAATAAATGCGGCGCTGAAAAAAAGCCCTCCCCAGCCGGAGCGGTCATTTTTCCGCCGCAGGGACAGGACGCTGCACAGGGTGGAATCGACAAAAACAAAACCGGCTGTACAGGGAACAATCCAGGGGGCGGCAGTCAGGCCGGGACGGAACCAGCCCAGGAGGGGCAGCAGGTAGGCAAGGGTAAAAACTGAAATTCTGGTATATCGGGTCCAGGGTTTTTTTCTGTGATGAAAAATACTGATGCTCCATCCTCTCAGGATCAGGTAACAGGATACAAGCAGGATTGTGTGAATTATCAGGATCAGTTGATTTCTGCCCGGAAGTCCCTTCAGAAGGTTGAGCAGGGGCGTCAGATAGACGGCTGCAGCAGCGAGTCCTGAAAATCCCAGAAAAACGGTGAATCTCTCTCTCCGGTTGGAAAGAAACAGTATAAGAGCGAGTAGGAACAGGATCATGCCGGATAGAGCGGAGAAGTGGTAAAGATAAGCCGTGGTTGAGGTTAAAACTCCAACAGAAGAGGTAGCACTTCCGCCTGTCAGGAGCTGCTGAAAATCGAGGGAATATTCTTCGGCATTCTGAATCTGGCAGCCCGAAAGGAGCGGAGTTATTATGGCTAATAGTAAATTACTTGTTTTCTTCATCATTTTATTGATATTGCTTCCTGGGATCTTTATTGTTTATATCGACATTTATATATAAAAAATATATACTAAAAAGAACGTGTGTCCTGAAAATCGGAAATATAGTGGATACATTTACTCAGAGGGAAACAAAGATCATTCCCCGCGGTTTGCGATAATATTAGAATATACTGGTATATCCTGACAATAATTACTATTTTGGATATTACTGAGTGAATTGATTGATAATCCTTACCGGACAAATAACTATATAACAGAAATGTGAGAAAAATACTGAAATGAAGTTTACTGATTTTGAATTTAATGAAGATATCCTGAAGGGTATCAATGAGGCAGGTTTTGTAGACTGTATGCCCGTACAGGCGGAAACCTTCCAGACAATGAAACAAAACCGGGATGTATTTGCCCAGTCTCAGACTGGTACCGGAAAAACAGCGGCTTTTCTTATTTCCATCTATCAGCTGCTGACGGATGATAAACACTTTAAAGGGAAAAAAGCCCTTATCATTGTTCCCACAAGGGAACTGGCCGTACAAATTGAAGCTGAAGCCAATATCCTGGGAAAATACCTTGATTTCCGTGTGGGTAGTTTTTATGGTGGTGTTGGATATAATCAGCAGGAAGATCTCCTGGAACAGGGAGTTGATATTCTGATCGGAACCCCCGGCAGACTGATTGACTTCAGCAAATCCGGTAAAATCCGGTTTAATGAAATGGGCATCCTTGTAATCGACGAAGCGGACCGTCTCTTCGATATGGGATTCCTTCCCGATTTGAGAATTATGCTGAAGCAGATGGTTCCTGCAGACGAACGGAGAACCATGCTGTTCAGTGCAACCCTGAATGCCAAAGTCGGTAATATGGCCTGGGAGTATATGAATAACCCGGGAGAAATTGTTATCGAGCCCGAACAGGTTACGGTAGAAGCCATAAAACAGGAGCTGTTCCATGTCGGAGCTGATGAAAAGATGAAAGTCCTTCTGGGCCTTCTGGAAAGGGAAAAACCTGAAACTGCCATCATTTTTGCCAATACCAAACACACTTCCTATGAAGTGGCTAAACGGCTGGAGCATAACGGTTATCCCGCCCGCTGTCTGATGGGCGATCTTCCCCAGAAAAAGCGGCTCAAGATTGTGGAGGACACAAAAGAAGGGAAAATCCGATTCCTTGTCGCCACTGATGTAGCGGCCAGAGGTCTCCATATCAACGACCTCTCCATGGTCGTAAACTATGATGTGCCGTCAGATGCGGAAAGCTATGTCCACCGGATCGGACGGACCGCAAGGGCGGGAAAGAGCGGCAAGGCTTATACTCTGGCTTGTGAGAAATTTGTATACGGCCTGCCCTCCATAGAGAAACTGATCGGTCAGAAGATTCCCGTATCCTGGGTGGATGAGGACCTTATGGTGGAAGACAAGAGTGCCGGGATCCGCTTCCATTTTGATAAGCGGGCCGGATCGCCCCGGGATGGTTCTACCGGCCGCGGTTCTTCCCGGACCAGACAGAACAGCCGGAAATACAACGGGAACAAACGGCCTCTGGATGCCAGAGCGGCCAGAGTCCAGTCGGAAATTATGGCCGTATCCGGTTCGATTGACACTATCGATTCCGATTTTCAGAAACCCGGGAACAGTTCCGGCAGCAAGAGCAGAAAACGGAAGAATTACAGGAATCAGCGGTCTACGGATAACAGGTCCCGAAACAGAAGCGACTATAAAGCTCCCGCCAGCCAGCCCATGGAGAGGGTCAGCAGCCAGAATTCCATGGAAGACCGCCTGGCCTACTACAAGGCAAAATACGGAGAAGATTTCACAGCCGACGGTCTCTCCTCAAAAGGTTCCGGTTCAAGAGGGAATAAATCCGGAGGAAAGGGATCCGGGAACAGAAACGCCGGCAGGAACGGTAAAAGGCCGGCTCAGAAGAGCGGCAATCGTTCCCGGGGTGGCAAACAGGGTACACCCGGAAGGTCTCAGAACAATAAAAACGGGCAGAATGCCGCAGCCAAAGCAGCACCGGTCAGGAAGCCTGCTGAACAGACGGTCAAGAAGAAAGGATTGTTTGCCCGCCTGTTCGGTAAGAAATAACTGCAGGATCACCATCTATCGGATTATAGCGGATTGGTGTGGAGGCCGGTTTTAACCGGTCTGTACTGCAAGCCCGTACTATTATGCGGTATGGATGAAATGTATTTAAAAGATCGGCTTTATGCCGGTCTTTTTTTGTCAGGGAAGTCTTGCGAAGGTACCCATGCGGCCGGTTTCCGGGCCGTCTCCCCGCCAGGAGAAAAAATCCGGGTGACAGCAGGTACACAGCCCTGCTTTTTCCACATGCTCTGCCTTGACACCGGCCTGAATCAGCTGTCCCTCTACGGCATCTTCCAGGCTGAAGCGCCAGTGATCGGTGCCGTCGGGTTCGAATGCTTTTTCTGTTTCGGGCCAGGACTCGGTTATCCCCCTGAAAACAGGAGTATCGATCTGGTAGCAGCAGGCCCCGATGGCCGGGCCGCACAATCCCAGTATGTTTTCGGTTTTACAATCCAGTTCGTGTATCATCCGGGAAAGGGTGGCCGGGACAATCCCGCCCGCACAGCCCCTCCAGCCGGCGTGTATTACCGCGGCCGCCTTTTTTTGAGTGTCGTATAAAACGACGGGCAGACAGTCTGCCGTGAAGATGACAGGAACCAGGGATGATTCCCTCGTTATCAGGGCATCGGTTCCGGGAAAACACTCTTTCTGTTCAAATGCTCCCCGGCCCCTGTCCTTTTCCAGTACAATCCTGCTCCCGATTCCATGGATCTGCTCTCCGGCGGTAAAAGCGTCTGCCTCCCTTTCCAGGGCTTCCATCAGATATTTGCGGTTTCCGAGAACCGTATCACTCTCTCCAGGTGTATGGAGGGCCAGATTGAAAGGTCTGCCGGCCCTATTCGACCGACAGGTCGTCCCCGCGGTAATCCCGTATTTTTCAGCCAGTTCCCAGGTATACCAGGTCAGGCCGTTTTTCTCTTTTTTAATCATATCCCGATCTTAGTGCAGCCGGGCAGGGAGTTCAAGGGGAAATCCCACCGGGATTCCTGTTGAAAGGGGGAGAGAAAAGGTATAGGCTGGGACAATGCTGAAGCGATTTACGGCCTATTACAAGCCACATATGAAACTCTTTATTCTGGATATGGTCATAGCGGTTCTCTCATCCGCCCTTTCCATATTTTTCCCCATGATTACTCACCGTTTACTGAGTATCTACCTGCCTGATTCAAACGGCAGGGCGGTACTGTTTTCCCTGATTCTTATTTTTCTTATTTACATTGTTATTTCCGTATTCAATTATATCAGGATCAAATGGGGGCATATCCTCGGGGTAAGGATGGAGTATGATATGCGGAGTGATCTATTCAGACACCTGCAGAAACTCTCTTTCTCCTGGTATGACAATACTAAAACAGGGCATATCATGTCCAGAATCACGGGAGACCTGGAGAATATCGCCGAGATCGGTCACCATGCTCCCGAAGACCTTCTGATCTCTCTTTGTGTGATCCTGGGTGCCTACGGGTTTATGTTTATCCTGAACCCTCTACTGGCTCTGATTTCACTTGTTCCGCTTCCCCTTATGCTGTTGTGGGGTATCCGTCAGGGCAGCCATTTGAAGAATCAGTTCCGGAAGGTCCGTTCCCGTATTGCGGATATCAATGCGACAGTGGAAAACACTGTTCAGGGAATCCGGGAAGTAAAATCCTATGCCAATGAATCCTGGGAAATCCGTAAGTTCAAAGAAACAAACGACCATTTCCGTACAGCCAAGGAAAACGCCTATGCGAAGATGGGGAAATTTTATTCCATAGTCAACTACCTCCGCGAGATGTACTATTTTGTTGTCGTTGCAGGGGGAGTATACCTTATAGGGGCGGAAAAGCTGGCAATTGCCGATCTGGTAGCGTTTCTGCTCTATGTCGGAATTATCCTGCCTCCCATAGACCGACTGATCAATTTTGTAGAGCAGTACTCTCAGGGTGCCGCAGCCTTTGAACGTTTTACGGATATTATGGATATCGAACCGGATATTCAGGACCGGAGGGACGCGGTATACCCTTCCGCCCCGAAAGGAAGAGTGGAAATACAGAATGTGTATTTTAAATATGAATCCTCATCGGCGGATGTTCTCAAAGGGGTTACCCTGACTATAGAAGCCGGTGAAATGGCGGCTCTTGTGGGCGAGTCGGGAGCCGGTAAATCTTCCCTTGTTTCACTCCTTCCCCGGTTCTATGAACCCCGGTCGGGGAAAATCCTGATTGACGGGTACGATGTTTCTGATGTCAGACAGAAGTGGCTGCGGGAGAATATCGGTCTTGTGCAGCAGAATGTCTTTCTTTTTGACACCACCATCCGGGAGAATATCAGCTACGGGAGACCGGATGCTGATGACAGAATGATCAGGCAGGCTGCTGAAGCCGCCTATATCTGGGACTTTATCTGTACCCTGCCTGACGGGCTGGATACACTGGTGGGAGAGCGCGGGGTCAAGCTGTCGGGCGGACAGAAGCAGAGGATTGCCATTGCCAGGGTATTTCTTAAAAATCCTCCGATTCTTATTTTTGATGAAGCCACGTCCTCCCTGGATAGTGAATCCGAAGCGTACATACAGCAGTCCATGAAGGAGCTCTGTAAAGGGCGGACTTCCATTGTCATTGCCCACCGCCTTTCCACCGTTAATGAGGCGCATAAACTTTTTGTTATGAAAGACGGTGCTGTCATTGAAGAGGGTGATCATGCCGCTCTTCTCGCGAAAGACGGGTATTATGCCTCCCTCTATAAAAGGACGCTGATTTAGCTATTCCGTATAGTACCAGTAGGACTTTCCCGCTTCCGGTTTCACTCGGGAGACGGGGTATTCCGCTGTTTTATGAAAAAGGGATTTTCCCTTCAGTACACTATTCATTATTTCCTTTTTTTCTTTTCCACGGATAAGGTAGATAAGGTTGGAACAGCGGTTAAGGGCGGGACAGGTCATGGTAATCCTTCGAATCTGCGGATCCAGAGGCGCGGGAGATTCCGTCGCCAGAACACATTTCCTCTTCTCATTCAGTTCGGGGTATCCCGGAAACAGGGAAGCCGTATGCCCGTCGGGTCCCATCCCCAGAAGGACCAGGTCAAACCAGCGGTTTGTTTCCAGATAATTCCTGACTCTCCTGTTGTAAAGTTCGGCGCCCTCCCCGGGAGAAAGGCTCTGGTCTATTGTATAGATCTGTTCCGGTCTGTGAGGGATACGTGAGAGAAAACTCTCCTTTACCATCCTGAAATTACTGTCCCTGTGGTCTTCGGGAACACAACGGTCATCTCCCAGGAAATAATCTATATTTTCCCAATGGAAATCCCTGTATTTATCTGCCAGGTAGGCATATACTCCGGATGGCGTACTGCCTCCGCTCAGAACAAGAGATGAACGCTTCTTATGAAGAAGCGAGGCTTTCAGTATGGTATGAATATGTTCACCTGCCTGGCGGCAGAAATCATCATAATTATCAAAAATCAGGGCACCGGCCATGGGGAGCCTCCTTTTCGGGGTATTTACGGATAGAAGCTGCTGTTATTATTATTTCTACAGCGGGTTCTCCAGAACATCTTTCTTTTCGTTTTCCCTTATCAGATCCTTTTTCTGAATCAGGCTTTCGAGAATTCGAGCGCTTCTGGACCAGTAGACAGGGAGCATTGGCTGTTCCTCCTGTGAAAAAGGGGCCAGAACCCATCGTGAGACATCTCCGTGGGGCGGCCGAGATATACCGAGGCGAAGGCGGTAGAAATCTCCTGTTCCCAGTTGCTGTCTGATCGAACGCAGGCCATTGTGCCCTCCCAGACCTCCGCCTTTTCTGAATTGAACGGTCCCGAAGGGGAGTTCCAGTTCGTCATGGATCACCAGAATTTCATGTGTTTCAACTTTGAAAAACGAAACAGCCCTGACAACAGAGTCCCCGCTCCTGTTCATAAATGTCCCCGGTTTCAGAAGCCGGACGACCTGTCCCGGCAGGCCGTAATCACACCATTTTCCGTTGAATTTTTCCTTCCACTGGACAAGTTCTATACCCGGCAGGGCTTTCAGGCAGAGCCAGGAGGCATTGTGTCTGGTTTGTTCGTATTTATTTCCCGGATTTCCCAGGAATACGATCAGTTTGAAATTATTCTTCACTTTTTATATACTCCCTGTCATCCATGGGGATCCCGAAAAAATCAAACACAATTCTGTTTATTTCAGGCTTGATATCCTGCCGGTTTTCTCCCGATTTTACAAGACTTCGAATCTCTCTTCTCTGTATTTCATCCCATTCGGGAAGAGGCAGAGTTTCAAGATGATTCCTTAATAGCTTGAGCGCGCGATACTGCTTGCGCCAGAGAAACCGGAAAAGATCCGAATTGTACCATAGCGCCAGCTCTTCCAGGTCTGAAATCTCCGGCGGAATAAGGCAGTTGGCCGAGTTAAGTGTCATGATTCCCCTGCGATCAATGGCAAAGGCCGGTTTGGTTCCGATAAAGGTATAAACCAGTTTTTCTGATTTATAATCATCAGGGGAACGGCTCTGCTGCCATTGGCCCGCATCTGTTCTTATAAAGAGTCGGGGAGGCAGGGCGGCAAAGGGCCGGATTTCTCTTCCGGTCAGCACAGGCAGACGGGATTTTTTCATTTTCCCGCTCAGAAAATGGCGGTTGTCTCCTGTAACTGTTCCCAGTACCCATTTGCAGTCTGAGGACAGTTTTCTGACTTTTCCTTCGTATATCCTTTCAAGAATCCCATCATCCCTGTGAGAACAGTGTATATTGAAGATTGAATCCGGGTTGGCTTTGTATCTTTTCAGAGAATGTTTTTCCTGTCTGGAAAAATCGCCTTTTCGGTTAATCCGTACAGCCGTTTTCCGCTGCTTCCCTCCTTTTTGTATATCCATCTGTACAACAGTAGTATAAACCCCGCGGAACATCCTCCCGTGGTGAAGAATTTTCAGAGGAGGCGCCGTTTTCAGGAGGTGGCGGCGGATATCCCTATGGGTTTTCACATACAGGAGGGATTCGGGAAGGAGAAAAGATGCCCGGCTCTCCTCCGGCAGTTCCTCAATTGCTTTCGCCATGAAGAGAGATGATGATTCTCCCGACTGTATGAGGGGGTATTTTTTTTTCAGCAGATCTTTTTCACTCTGTGAAAAATGGGCTCCCCAGGGCGGATTTGTGGCAATCAGAGAAGGGGTCTCTATCTGCCAGCTCTCAGTCAGAAGGGCATCGGACTGTCGGATGTGGTCCAGGGATTCTACCCCGGGAAAACGAAGAAAAAGGTTCACCTTCGCCAGGAATACCGCAATCGGATCTTTGTCGACTCCCCCTGCCTGTTCAGGGCGGCCGGACATCTGTGCAAATGTGCAAAGAAACATACCCGATCCGCAGCAGGGGTCCAGGAATGAAGTATATCCTGAAATCTTCCGGTAAGGGGAAAGCATCTTCCTGATAATCGGAAGGGGAGTGTAGTAAGCCCCCTGCCGGATCTTGTTTCCCTCCTGTCTGAGGGCCTGATAGACCATCCCGGGCAGATCGGCTTCCTTTATCAGAGACGCTGAAATAAGATTTCTGTTGTAAAAAAGCTCCCGGATTCTATCATCCACTGCTATCTCATCAAGTTCTTTGTAAAATTCGCTTATTGTTTTATATAGAACGGAACCCTTTTCTGCTCCCTCCATGATCCGGTCAAGGCTGATATCCCCCTTTTCGGGGCAGAGGATAAATCCCCTCTTCCTGAGAAGAAGGAGTACAAAAAGAAAAACGGTCTGTATAATGCTCAGGTCTGTCTGTACAAGGCTCTGTATCAGTACGGAAAAGGGGAGCCTGTTCCTTTTGTACAGAAAAAGCTCTGAGGGAATGATCTGCCGGGTTGAGTCTTTCTTGTTTGCCCGGGATGTCAGCTTTTTTCTGTTAGGATCTGTTTTAAAGGTCTCCAGGTTTTGATTTTCCCTTTTTAACCAGTTTTTGAGAGTATGGGGGGAGATATTCAGCTCTTCTGCAGTTTTTCTAATGGACATTTGTTCTCTATTACCCGGCTTTAGCTATTCAGATTCACAGGAATATGGTATTATATCCTTCACTGTATATAAAAGGCAATTACGATGACAAATATCGATTCATATAGAATCCTGGAACAGGTGGTTTCGTCAGAAAAAAGCAAGTATCTGACCTGCAAGGCAGAAAAAAACGGGACCCCCCCCGATTCCGGTTCTTTTACCCTTTTCCCTTCCGGAAAAGGTGTCCAGCTGAAAAAAAAGTTACCCCTGGAGGACAGCCCCTTTTTCCGATTGGAGTTGAAAGGACTGTCTGCATCGGACATCAGGAAGGGAGCCTTTCTTGTTCCCTCCTCCTATGGCGCCGTGGAAGGAAAAAAAGCTCTGGTTGTCTGGAAAGGTACTCCGCCGGACAGCAGGGGGTATGATCTGAAGATCCGGGATCTTCCTTCCTATACTATTAACAGCCGTGTAAGTTCCAGTAAAAAAGAGCGGGTCAGCCAGATCAGCGGAAGAGAACCCTTCCTGCAGCTGCCCGGGCGCATCTACCGGTTGGAACTGGAGGGGCAGGGCAGTGAATGTGTTCTTCTCATGGCGGAACCGTTCACCCCCGATCAGGCGAAACAGATGATAAAGAGGGTAAACAAATTCGGGAATTTCCCCGGTTCCGGCAGTATCTATTCCATGAACCTCAGAGTGAGGGGGTATGTCTATATCCCGGAGGAAGAAAAGGATCTCTCCTTTGACGGGGCTTTCCGGAAGGGAAACTGGTATATCATGTCCCGTCTCTGTGATAAATGGACCGGTACCATTGAAAAAAGGGCCCGCAGCGAAGCCGGGATAAAGGAGTCCGGGTTAGGTGAACTTCTGGACTGCCCGGTTCCTCTGGTTCAGGTCATTGTTGACGGGCTTATTGAAAAAGGGCGGATTTTCCGTAACCGGGGGTACCTGATAAATGCTTCAGATTCATCAGAACAGTTTTTGTCACCCATGACAAGAGCATTCTGGGAGGACTTGAAACTGGCAGGAACAGAAGGAATAGGCAGCAGGGAAATCGCAGCGTCAGGCCGGAGTGATCTGCCGGAAATCCTGCAGAGGAGGGGACTGGCCAGGATGCTGGATACCCTGCTTCTCAGTGAGGTGGCTTATGGTTCTCTGGTTGATCAGATTCTGTCTCTTCTGCCGAAAGACCGGTCCTTTGACCTGTCAGACCTGACAACGGTCAGTGATCTGAGCCGCAGCCGTCTGATTCAGATTCTGGATGAAATGGAGAAGGACGGTGTGATTCGTCCCTGCGGGGATAACAGGAGGGAGTTGGTATGAAAAAAGGCTTCCTCTGTCCATTCCTGCTGATCCCGCTGCTCTACGCCTGCTCCGGCAGCCCCCCCGGAATTGTCAATACCGACTGGATGGTGGTTTATACCCAGGATCGGGTTCTGGATACGGTTTATCAGGAGCTGAATTTCTTTGTTCAGATTCAGGATAATGACGGCTTTAATGATATAACCGAGATCTATCTGATTCGGGATGATCTGAACTGGTCCTGGAAAATCGACTCCTCCAACTGGATAAGTTACGAACAGGACGGGGAATGCTGGATCGGTGCAAACGGTCTGACCCTGGGACGGGGAGAGGATCTGCCCGAGGGGAACTATCGTCTTCTTGTAATAGACAGGAGCGGTCAGCGGGATGAACTGGGAGTGAGTATCCGTCAGCCCGACCCGAATTCCGTAGCCCTGGATTTTGCCGGAATCTCACAGGATAACAGCTTTATTACAATCGACTCTCAGCTGCCTTCTCTTGTTCTGTGGTTTTATGACAGCCAGGCTAATCTGGTAAACGAAAAATATACCAAACCGGGAACCTATCATGTTTCCGAGTTTCTTAATACGAAGGAGCGTGATCAGGTTACCTGGTTTTATGCCTATTATCAGAATGAGGAAAACGGGTATGGCTTAAAATCCGGTCCATATTTATTTGAAGGGCCGTGAGGCCGCAATCGCCGCGTTTATCCGTTCATCCCCGTTAACGGGGGTCTTTTCTATCGTTTTTTGATGTGGTGTTTTCTTCCTGATCAAACCAGGATTCATTGCCGTAGAGTTCTTCGTAGCACTTGGGACAGAGGCTGTGGGACAGGGAGGCTTCAGTGTGCGCTTCCAGGTACTCTTCTATCTGGTTCCAGTAGCCCTTATCATCCCGGATATTCTTGCAGTGGGAACAGATAGGCAGCAGGCCCGAAAGGGATTTTAAATTTTCCAGGGCTTCCTTGAGTTCTTCTTCTGTTTTTTTACGGGTTTCAATCTCCCTTGCCAGGCGACGGTTCCATCGGAGGATTATGGTGATAATAAGGGAGGCAATAAGCGTCAGAATAAGAATAACCCGGAGAACATCCCAAGTTTTAACACCATGTTCGTAGCGGATGGAGAGCCACTGGTTCCGGATGGCGGAATGCTGTGCCGGGGTTATGGCGCCCAGAGTTTTATTGATAATCGAGACCAGTTCCGGCCAGTCGCTGCGAACGGCAATGTAAAGGTCGTAATTATTATACTCTGTGGGAGCCGCTACCTTGAGATTGGATAGACCCTGTTCCCGGATCTGGTAGCTGCAGGATGCCAGGTTTCCGATATAGGCATCGGCTGAACCGACAGAGACAGTTTCCAATGCATCCAGGGGGCTGCTGCACTGAACGGGAATAATCTCTATATTGTCCCTTTTCAGCCAGTCGGATACAACCGTTTTTGTTACTACAGCAACTTTTTCATTAGTCAGATCTTCCAGTCCGCCGATAAAGGGATAGTCATCCCGGGTGACAATAACCATGGGGAAGGAGAGGTGGGGATCTGTAAATAACAGATACTCTTCCCTCTCGGGGCTTTTGGCAGAACAGGCAAGCACATCCAGTTTCTTATTCCGGATTTTATCCAGTACATCCGGCCAGAGAAGACCGGAGACTATTTCAACTTCAATTCCCAGATTTTCAAACAGGATCTTTATATAATCGGAGGCTATCCCCTGTGGGGTGCCGTCTTCAGTATAAGAGTGAAAAGGAGGAAAGCTTTTGGGACCGCTTACGCGGATTGTTCTGTGCTCTTCTATCCACCGGATTTCTTCGCCGGACAGGCCTGGAGTCAGTTGGTAGAAGGAGGTCGACTCGGGTATATCATCAGCCTGTCTCGAGACAGACCATGCCGGTAAAATTATAAGGAAAAAGTAAATAAGGAAAACTGCTTTACCAATAACCGTACCGGGTTTTCTGTTCATACCAAACAACCGTATATAAATGAATTATAAGCCGGGTACAATTGAAACGCAATATTTTTAAAAGGTGCTGGATCCCTTTAACAGGGCTATTCCTTTCTGGTTTTACCGGTGCTGTTCAGTTTCTCTTTTATCCATTTCCGGGGATTTTCCAGAAAACTGGTGCCGTGTTTGCGGGAAAAAGCAGCCGCAGCGGCTTCCATGGGATACTCCTGACCGTATTTGTCCTTTAACTCGTGCCAGTGTTTTACAATCCAGATATACAGGTCCGCCTCTGTTCTTCCGGGAAAACGGGAAAGCAGATTCGCTGTCCGGATAGTTTTAACAATGGGCTGATAGAGGTTGTCCTTCCAGGACCGGGCGGCCATCGCCAGAGGAATCTCTTCTTCCTGATCCATATTGATAAAGTACTTATGTCCCAGGATATGACGGAGCATCTCTTCATAACGGCCGGGAGCTGTAAATTCAATTCCTGCTTCCTCTATCAGGGAAGCCAGTTCCGGCTGAGATACAATAATCCTCTCTTTTTCATAGCTGATAACAGCCGCTACCAGTTCAAGACGGGTCATCTGGGGCGTTATTTGTATTGAAGTTGTCAGCTCTGTCACTTCTGCGTCAATGGAGTAAACTCCCTGGGCTTTAGCAACGGAGACCCTATGGTTTCCATCCCGAACAAAATAGACCTGGCCGATTTTGTAGAGTTTTATGGGCGGGAGGATCACATCTGTTCTATAAGCTTTATCGACGCTTTCCCACCGTTTTCTCAAATGTTCCTTTTTCGGCAGAAAGGCTTTATTGAAATCGTTATACCGCCCTTCGCTTCCCGCAATATCGTCAATTTTAACTACCTGCATACCCTTATAGCTTTCAGAGCGGGTTTTGATCAGGGATTTGACATCATAGAAGGAAAGAAGTTCTCTTTTTTCCGGTCTGAGAATATTTATGATTGTATTGAACAGGGCTCTGCTTTTGGCTTTGTTAAAATCTGAGCTGGCTGTCGAATCCATTGAACTTTTATCCATTACAGTTCCTTAAATTTCAATTACGTAGTGGTCATAAGCATTAATGACCGTTGTCTCTTTGTACTGTGTTACCCTTTTTTCATTAAGAGAATACAGATGAATATGCCCATGCAGCAGGTATTTCGGTTTAAACTTGTCCATAAACCATAAAAAGGATTTGAATCCTATATGGCATGGATCCTCCCTGTCATGTATTCCCCTGGGGGATGCATGGGTCAGCAGTATATCCAGATATCTGCCATAAAAAACCTTATTCCACAAGAGGGACGGGACCATTTTTAAAATCCTTATAAACATCCCCAGTTCGGAATACTGATTATCACCTTTATTATAACGCATACTCCCGCCTAAACCAGCAATAATAAGATTTTTAGATTTCAACCGGACAGATTTTCCATTCAAATAAATGGCTCCGAAGCTTTTGTTGTACATGTCGTCTATAGCTGAACTGGCGCTTCCGAAGGCGGGCATTCCTCCCCTTTTAAACAGGTGGTAACGCTTCAGGTTATGATTTCCGAATACAAAATAGAGGGGCTTGTTCAGACTGCTGACGATAAAACCGTAATACTCCATAGGGAGATCTCCGGCCCCCAGAACCAGATCTATATCTTTAAAACGTTTCTTTATGTTGGGAGAATAAACCAGCGGGTCTTTATGGTCGGCAACCGTCAGTATTTTCATTTGCCCTGTTTTGCCTGATCCGCTTTTTTCAGCAGCTTCTGCAGTTTATCCTTACCCAGCAGTTCCACTGGCCGGGATTCAACAAAATCAATAGCTGAGCGTGTAAACATGGAACTGGATATCATCATTCCCCTTGACGCCTTGATTCTCTGCATCTCTTCGTGAAACTCTCTTACCTGATTCTGATCCATATTTTCCGTAATCCTGTAAAAATGGATCAGCCGAGGCTGTTTTTTCGTATTTCTCCACTGA
The DNA here is from genome assembly GCA_963663385.2 of Oceanispirochaeta sp. GTDB lineage: Bacteria > Spirochaetota > Spirochaetia > DSM-2461 > DSM-2461 > Oceanispirochaeta. The sequence goes on from CAXXXD010000002.1 coordinate 1,162,779, forward strand.
CCTGTCGACTTTTCCACAGCTATCACCTGACAGCCCATTTTCATCATGTTCTGATCGGATATACTCAGGTTCATAACATCAACAAGGTCCTGACAGATTTTCAGGAATGTTTCATTGGATGATGTGAGGAAATCCTTCATCCTGTCATCCTCTCTCAATTCCTGAAACTGACTGAGTTTTTCAGCTACATCTTTAAAGGACTGTTTTTTGGCATAGATCAGTTCCCACTGCTCAATAGCTTTATCGATGTTCCGTTTCTTTTCATGGCATAGGGCCAGGTAGTAACGGGAGAAAAGGGTCGAATCATCAGGTTTTTCAGAAGTCAGTTTAATAGCCCTTTCCAGTTCGGAAATCGCCTTATCGTAATTTTTCATGGCAATATAGCAGATTCCCCTTTCGATAAGGGCTTTTATTTTGAATTCGCTGTCTTTCTGGGCCTGTTCGAAGGATTGGATGGCTGCCGGAAAATTCTGGGATTCCTTATTCATCTTTCCAAGATAGTAATGGGCTTTGTAATTGTCCGGTCTGAGTTTCAATGCCTTCTGGAGGATCAGTTTTGAATCGTTAAAACGTTTTCCCTTATATAAAAGGGTTCCCAGGCTGAAGTGGGCCTCCGAGTTACGCGGATCCATATCGATGGCCTTCTTGTAGTATTGAGCGGCCTGAGGACCTTTCCCCCTCAGTTCAAACAACTCTCCGGCTTTGAAATAGTAATCCGGATTATAGGGTTCCATTTTTATCAGAAGAAGGTATTCCTTCAGAGCCTCCTCGGGGAAGTTGAACTGCTGATAGAGTTCCGCTATGGATTTGCGGAATTCCGGTTCCTTGCAGTGCCCGTGGAAGTCATTCAGATTATTGACGGTTTTCATCTCCATCAGAGCCAGTTCCGGCTTCCCGTCTATCTTGTAAGCCCTGGCCAGAAGGTAGTGGGCTTCACTGTTGCGGGGTTCCTTCTGAAGGATCTGCTTGGCCATACGAATGGCTTGTGCGCTTTTCCCGGCTCCCACCAGATCCGACAGATTCGCCACCCTTTTAGGCAATACAAAGGATCTGATAATAAAAAAGAGAAAAACTGCCAGGGCTGTGCCGAAAATTATTATAAGAATAACGATTATACTCATGGTTGCTCCGAAAAAAACCACCTTTCCAGGGTATACTATAATAGGAAATTCTATGGAAAGTGATACTTTTTTCCTGTATGGTAATAGACTAAACAGTTTCACCGAATCTGTCAAACCTCAGAGGAGGCCCTTTTATATATGCAAATGAAACAAATAGGGACCCTGTTTATACTCCTTATATCCCTCTGTTCAATTTTCCCGGATTCCTACGAAGATGGACTGGATGCCTATCGGGAGGGGCGGAACGGCGAAGCCCGTATTTTTCTTGAAAAAGCTATGGAGGAGAATCCGGCAAATGACGGCGTCTACCTATATCTGGGAATCCTCTATCAGAAGGAAGGTCTGCTGGAACAGGCTGAAAAGGCCATGACGGCGGGAAGTCAGCTGGATGGGGTCAACCATTTTGAAATAACCTTCAATCTGGCCAATCTCTACCATAACGAACAGCGGTTCGAAGAGGCTGAGGAAAAATATACCTACATTGCCGAATCTCTTAACCCGTTCCGCACCAGAGCCCTCCTTAACAGGGCAAATATGGCTGTCAGCAGCAAGGCGTATCAAAATGCCATCAATGACTACCTTAACTACCTGATGGAAGAACCCGGGACTGTTCAGAAGGAGAATATCGAAAAGATGGTGGCCCTCCTGCGGCAGCAGCTTCAGGACGAGGAGGCGCAGCGTCTGGCGGAAGAAGAACGGATCCGTCTGGAAGAGGAGCAGCGGCGTCTGGCAGAACAGGCTGAAGCGGAGAGGCTTGCGGAAGAGCAGCGTCAGCTTGAACTGGCGGAAAAGAGGCGGCTTGAGGAAGAAACCAGGCAGCGTGCCCTGATGGAAGAAATTCTGAATTCCCTGAGTACAGCCGGGGATGATACGAAAAATTTTACAGCGGACAGTGAAGAAGTTGAGGACGTTTTTGAAGAATCCGATCTTGAAGACTAGGAAAAAGACTGATATAAAACTGAACGAAAACTTAATAAATGGATTTAAATCCTTGGAGAATACATGGACAGAAAAAAAATACTGATTATCGCCTGTTCCCTTGCAGGGGCTGCCCTGATAGGAATAATTATATGGATGTTTCTCAGATCCCCGGGAGAATCAGGAGAGTCCGGTCCTTCCAGGAGAGACAATATAATCACCCTGGCCCGGGAATATATGGAGCAGGACGAGTATCAGCGGGCATTGGATCTTCTGGATGGTTTACTCATAGAAGATGCTGCGGATCAGGAGGCACGGGAGCTCAAGAATACGGTTATCGATCTGAAAAAGAAATATGATGAACAGAAACGTCTTGAGGACCTGAAGAGTCTGGAAGATCAGCAGGATCAGCTGCGGGACAGTCTGGATCAGCTGGGAGAGTCCCTGCAGAATCAGGGGGGAAGCGACAATACCGCCGAAATCCTGGCCCGTCAGGAGGAACTCCGGCTTCAGAGGGAGATGGAAGAGGCCCGCAAAGCGGAGGAGAGACAGAAGCAGCAGGAAGAACTCCGAAAGATCGAATCTCTGATTCAGCAGGGGGAGGACGCCCTGAGCCGTAAGGATTACGGAGGAGCTGTTGACCTGGCCCGTCAGGCTCTGCTGCTGGATCCCTCTTCCTATAAAGCTTCCAATCTGAAAAGCCGGGCGGAAAAAGCCCGGGAAGATGCGGAATCCGAAGCGGAGAAGAAGGCCCGTGAAGAGAAGGAAGCGGCCATCCAGTCCCTTTATGATCAGGGTTTGAACGCCATGGAGAAGGAAGCCTATACAGAAGCCCTTCAGAGGGGGAAGGATATTATTGCCCTGGACAGGGATGATCCGAGGGGGCACTCTCTGGCCGGACAGGCTCAGTTTCTTGCTGATTCCTCCTCCCGGTCATCCCGGGATGATGCCAGGGCTCACCTGGAAAAAGCTGTCAGCCTGGATCCCTCCAACTGGCGGAACTATGCCTGCCTGAGTGAAATCGCCTCTGCAGACGGGGATACAAAAAAGGCTATAGAGTATCTGAAGAAAGCTGCCGGACTGAATCCCCGGGATGCGGCACTGGCCTATGAACTGGGTAAACTTCAGTACCGGGCCCGTATGTATTCCGATGCTCTGGGTTCTTTTAAAAAGTGCGAAGCCCTGGAGCCCGGTTTAACGGGGAACTACTTTGCCATGGGATTAACCTACCTTAAACTGGGGCGGGATGCGGATGCTCTGGCTACCATGAAACTCAGTATCCAGTACAGACCGGATCATGCGGCTTCCTACTGGGAAGCGGGAAAACTGGCTCTGAACAGCGGTGTGACATCCATGGCCGTAACCTATTTTAAAAAGGCTGCGGATCTGGACCCTCAGCAGGGGAAATACTGGCGGAGTCTCGGATCCGCCTACTATACCCAGGGCAGTTATGATCAGGCCATCGGCGCCTATCAGAAAGCGGCCTCCCTGGAACCGTCCCGGGGAGATATCCATCATAATATCGCCCTTATCTACCTGGCCAAGGGAGAAAGTTCCACCGCCCTGAATTCCGCTGTCCAGGCGGTCCGGATCGAACCGGACAATGCTAAGTATATCTATACCATGGGGGAAATCAACGAGAACCTGGGGATGACCGACGGGGCCGTCGCCTCCTATAAAAAAGCGATTGAAGCAGACCCCTCCTATGTTAAACCCCGGATCAATCTGGGTGTGCTTTACGATCAGGCCGGTGATTTCACCCAGGCCCTGAAGTACCTAGAGGAGGCGGAAAAACTGGAATCCGGATCGGCTGTCATCTGGAACAATCTGGGAAATGTTCATCTGCACAAACAGGATTATGCCAATGCTGTCAAGTATTATCAGAAAGCCGTAGGGGCAAGTCCCTCAGACGATGTTATCCTTTTCAACCTGGCAAGAGCCTATATGGATAACCAGCAGAATGTGGAAGCCGAGGCCGTTCTTGGCAAAGTAATTAAACTGAACGATAAAAACTGGGAAGCCCGGGATAAACTGGCGCATGTGCAGTTTTCATTGGGTAAGAAAGATGAGGCTAAAGCTACCGTGGAGGCTCTGCTGAAAAAGAACCCGGATTATGCGGGGAAGGCAGAACTTCAGCAGCTGATCCAGTAGCATTTGCGGTCTTTTGTCCAACTGCGGCGTTAGTCATAATAAAAATTGTGCTCGAGTACAGGGAGTACACTCCGCAATTTTTATTATTTCTGCCTTGCTTTTGAACAAAATCCCTGCAAATGGGTTATTGCATGCATTAGTCCAACTGCGGCGTTAGTCATGAAATTGATTATACAATCCTGCCGACCAGGGAGTACAACTCATCCCTGGTCAGCCTGAACCACAGGAGCCTCCCATGGGGGCAGCGGGGATTTTCCAGCGCCAGAGCCCCCTTCAGAAGTTCAATAGCCGCACCGGGATCTATGTGATCCCCTTCCTTGATGGCGTTCCGGCAGGACATGGTGGCATAGAGTTCCTTCTGCAGTTCCGCCGGTGAACCTTTCCGGCATTTGAGAAACTCGATAATCCGGTTTTCCAGGGAGAGGGCCGCCCGGGGAAGGGCGCTTAACTCGTACAGATCCTCTTCCCTTTTTCTGAAACGGATGCCCAGCTTTTCAAAAACTCCCTTCTGGGCTTCCATAAAACGGGCTTCTTCCGGGCTGACTTCAAACTCCAGGGGTATGAGGAGTTCCTGCACGCCGGGATCATTATTTTTGTAACGCTCGTAGAGGATCTTCTCATGAGCGGCATGCTGATCGACTATGTACAGATCCGTGCCGACTTCCGCCAGGAGAAACACTCCCATAATCTGCCCCATATAGCGGATGGTTTCTCCCGATGGGGAGGCTGCGGCAGGCATCGCTGATCCGGAGTCGGGGGACGGGCCGGACTGTCCTGTCCGGGGCGGATGGAGTTCCTGCCTGAGGGGCGGGGTTTCCCTGACCAGCTGGGTGAACCTTTCTGTCTGGGCTGCCGGAGTAGCGGGATATGCCCGGCCTGTAAAGCTGCTGTGTACCCCGTTACTCCCTTTCCCTGCGCTGTAACTTCTCTTTTCCGTATTAACGGGGGCGGGCCAGGAAGGAGTGCTTTTATATACCGGCGTGACAGCCCCTTCCCGACGGGGGAATGAGGGCGGCTGAAGAGGGCCGGTACTGCTGCCTGAATCCGGTATGTTCTTTAGATCCATATCCATCTGTCTGACCTCCGGAGACGCCTGCCGGGGACGGAGGGGATTAAACTCCCTCAGGAAATCCTTGATCAGGGATACCAGTTCATGGTGAATCTGCGGACCTGTCCGGAACCGGGCTTCCCGTTTGGCCGGGTGGATATTGAAATCCACAAGCGCCGGATCCACATTCAGAAAAACGAAGCAGACCGGGAACACCCCTCCCGGCAGAATCTCGTCGTAGCCGTACTGTACCGCCTGCATAAAGGCGTACTCGTCTATCCGTCTGTTATTGGCGAAGATCTGTATATACCGGCGGTCGTTCCTGTTCAATTCGGGTCGTCCCGCCACGATGGTAATATCGAAGCCGTCCAGCACGGCCTGTCTCTCAACCAGCATTCCCCCGGGGATGGCGCTGCCGTAAGCGGCGGCCACTCTGTCCTTTAATGAGGAAGGGGGAAGAGAGAGTTTCACTTTCCCGTCCATGGTGAGCTGAAAGTGAACATCCGGGAAGGGCAGGGCCTTTTCCAGAAAGGTCTTGCGGCAGAGGGTCCCCTCCGACTGGGGGCGTTTGAGAAACTTTTTCCGGGCCGGGATGGAGTAGAAAATATCGGAGGCTTCTATGATAGTTCCCTTTTCTCCCCGCCAGGGAACGGGATCTGTCAGTCTGCCGTCCCGGATAGTCAGCCGGTGTGTCTCCCCGTTCCGGGTACTGATAATGTCCAGGCGGGAGCTGGCGGCTATGCTTGAAAGGGCCTCTCCCCTGAATCCCAGGCTTCGGATATGCATCAGGTCATTTTCCGATTCAATCTTGCTGGTGGCATGGGGGAGGCAGCAGAGGGTCATGTCCTCCCGGGTCATACCGATCCCGTTGTCTACCAGACGTATTCTGGAAATGCCGCCGTTTTCCAGATTGAGATCCAGACGGGAGGCTCCCGCATCAATGGCGTTATCCATCAATTCCCGCACAATGGAATTGGGGCGGTCTATAACTTCTCCGGCGGCAATCTTCCGGGCTACTGATTCTTTCAGGACTCTGACGGCTTTTTCCATGTCATTAAGCTATCAGAAAGTGATCTCCAGCTCTACCCCCAGCTCATAGGCGTTCCTGAAAACTTCATGTTTTCCGCCCAGTCCCAGAGACATCCATCCCTTAAGGGAACCGAGATCGTCCACAACCAGTCTGGACTCGTGGGTCAGTATGGTATCGTAGGTTGTATTGTCCTGATCTTCTCCGTCAAAATACCCTGTAAAAACAAGTTTCTCCCGGTGTTCCATGTGGTTCGATTTTACAATCAGATGGTCAAAGAGGGGGATATTGATCCAGGCGTTCTCCGGTTCCCTCCAGCTGAATATAAGCTGCAGATCATCCTGTTTCAGTTCATCTTCAAAGTCGACTGTAAAGCTGTTGTCCAGAGCGATATCCCACATTTCCTCTCCCATCAGGCTGATATAATTCTGGTAGGTGAGTTCTTCCGGTTCGGGGGCCCAGCTTTTACGGCCGGACATAACATACTGGATGGAACTGGTCCATTCATCGGTTTTATAGAAGCGGAAGAGGGGAGTGCTGCCCCAGTCTCCGAAGATATTCAGGGCCGACTGAATCAGCTGGAACTCCCAGTGGTTTTCCCGGTACAGGGTGTCCTGATCCTTTATATACTCCCTGTCCATGGATATATCCATGGAAGAGGGCAGAAAAAGATCGCTCAGGTACGAACCCGGCATCCGGGAGAGGGAAAGAAATACTGTCGGGGTATAGCTGCTCTCATCAGTCAGGGTCAGGGTTTCTTCAAAGGCATTCATGGAATCGTCGCTGAATATCTCATGAAATGGAACGAAGTTCCAGAGGGGGAACTGGGATTCGATTCCCCTGAAGAGGGTATCCATATCGTCCCTGAAATCCCTGTGATCCCCCGGATAGAGGGTATTTTCCAGTTCACGGGAGTAACCGGGTTTCAGGGTCCATTCCCCCCGGGAGGATTGGAAGGTCAGGGGGAAGCTGAGCTCCGATTCCCAGCGGTTTTCCTGTACCCACTCATACTCTTCCTCCGCCCTGTATTCCAGGGCCGGTTCCCAGTTGATACCGAAGACTTCCCCTGTCAGGGTGAAGGTGCCTCTGCCGAATCCTTCCCGGCTTTCGATATCCTCCTGCAGAGGTCTGACATATTTAAAATCCGCCGCCCAGTCACTGAAGTAATCACTGGAATCGCTCTCCCAGGCCGCTGTCTGATAAAGGTCCAGGGACAGACGGATACTTCCCGCATCAAATGGTTTGAGAGTGATCCATCCCCCCCATTTCTGCAGAATCTGTTCGTCCGATCCGTCGCTTCCTGTGCTCCCCTGCAGGGTCAGGAGTGAGAAGGGGGTCAGGTAGAGGATGTTTTCCCTCTCCATCACATCATCACCTGGATGAAAAGAGCGGCTGTACCGGTCGGAAACCCATCCGAAAGAGGAGGACGAGGGGAGCCGGACCAGATGCCCCCCGGAGTAGAACGTATCGGTTTCATTCCGGAGAAGGTCAAAATCTCCTTCCAGACGGACATTCATAAAGTCTATGCCGCTGCTGAGCTGACTCTCAACCTGATTGGAGCGATCCGAAAAGAGCGAGTCCCTCTCTTCTGTAAAGTAATTCACCCTGTTGTAGACATTGAAGTTTTTCAGAATGGGAAAGCCCCCCGCTGTAAGCAGAATATCCCCCGGTCTGGCGTACTCCACGGTATATTCCGCAGTGGCCGCTGTGGAAAAGACGGGATCTGAAAAGTGAAGTTCGTCCAGCAGGAGGGTTCCCGAGGCCAGATCGGACATTCCAATCTCAAAACGGGTCAGTTCCGCCGCATCCTTATCAATCCCCAGGTTTGATACACTGGACGATCCGGAAAAGGAGGCGGTCCCCTCCCGCAGGTTCACTTTCAACTGTTCCCAGTCGGTTCCGCCGGGTTCATAGGACAGTCTGATCCCCTTGCCGTCGTTATCTGTCAGGCTGATATAACCGGTTCCTCCGGTCCGGCCGTGCCGGATGTACAGGGACAGGATCCCGTAGTTCGAGGGATCGACTCCCTCCATCCAGGCTGTGCCGCTCCAGCTCTCATCAGCCGCCAGGGCTGTCCCGTCCCTGCTGTCGTCTCCCCAGGATACTTTAAGGATTTTCTGGGTTTCATCTTCCGGGTGGAATAGGGAGGATACATCGGGAAAGGCCGTTTCCAGGGTAGAGTCCTCCACTTCAACCGCATCCAGGTTTTTCCCTTCCTGCTCATTCCCCTCCGCATCCAGTACTTTCATCAGGAGAGGAGAACCCTCTCCGCTGAACCCGGCGGCCAGAAGTTCCCCGCTGGACTCCCCGGATACGCTGTTTGTATTTTCCAGGAGAAAACGGTAGGACCGGACCCGGCTCAGTTTCTGCCTTTCACTGCTGGTAAGAGGCAGGGTAACCTTTTCCCAGCGGTTCTCCGTCCGAGGGAGGGTAATTAACCGTTCTATAAGGTAACTGCTGTTTCCCCTGTCCACGCTGCCGCTGTCATCGTTATCTTCGTTCTCTCCGTTTTCCCCCAGGAGAAGGGTTACTTTCAGGTCGTCTTCGCCCAGGTTCTGCCTGCGCAGATAGAAGCTGAGCTCCGAATAGCCGGACAGATCGATCAGCTCGCCGGTCACCGGGAGATAATCCCCCGCCGCCCAGTCATCCCCCTCCAGATTGTAGGTCATAACCATAACCCGGGAAGAGAAGGGATCATCCGAGACCGCTGCAGCCAGCGAGGGGCCCTGTTCATCCTCATCAACAGGAGCGTCCCAGGTGTAGCTGTTCAGGTAGGTCTGTCCCAGGTTTGTGGTGGTGACAAAATCCCGGTAGATCAGATCAACCCTGTCTGCGGGGTCACAGCTGCTGTTGGCGGGCGTAAGGTTGTACTCCGGGGGAACCAGCTGGTCCATGGATATGGCAAAGCTGTATCCGCTCTCTTCCATCCCCATAATCCGGAAATTCCCCGCCGTATCCGCTGTGGTCAGGTTCAGTCCGGCACCGATCTTCATATTCAGGTTCTCCCTGTCGTAGAACCAGGTGGCCGCCAGGTCAACGATACCGGGGCTCTCTCCCTCTTCCTCGGTCATCCGGGATTCGGGGATGGTCCATCTGAGGGATTCCGCCAGTTCCAGCTTCATTCCGGGGGTCAGGTTCAGCCTGTTTCCCTGGGCCATAAAGAGGTCGCCCCCGCTTAAACCGGCAGACTCTGTCCGGTAGGCTACCTCTATCCGGTCATCCGGGAAGATATAGCGGTTGAACTGCAGTTCTCCCGTGTCATAGTCTACCGTAACAGTCTGATCTTCCAGACCGTTCACTTTGACTTTTACGGACCCTTTTATCAGCCCCGAACCAAGAAAGTAATCCCCCGCATTCTCCTTTACGGAGAGTACAATCTTCCGGGACAGCTTGGATTCGTCTGTCGTTTTGCCGGGGCCGTAAATTTCCGGGTTCGCCTTAAAAAAGGGGACTCTGTTAATACTCTCCCTCTCGTCTTCTCCTGTGACCAGAACCGTCAGGACGTAATCGTCGGGGAGAAAGGTATACTCCGCATCCTCATCCGTTTCAGCGCCCTTATCCAGCAGGGCAATGTCGGTTTTCCAGGATTCGTCGGGCAGGCTGCTGTTATAGGTATAGCGGTTATAACTCTGAAAAGGGGAGTATGTATGGGGCCTGTGAACCAGCAGGGTCTCATTCCCGTCAATTGAAACAAGTGATGTTTCCCGGAATGTCAGACTGTCCGGGTTATAGGGATCTGTTTCATCCCAGCTGAAGGGAAGGAGGGGCAGAGAAGGATCCGGGCGGCCTTTCCTGTCCGTATCCATGATAAAATCTTCCGCCAGGGCGGAATCTCCCACTTCTGATCCTCCCGACCGGTAGAAAAGGGCCACCCTTTTTTCAGATGCCGTCTCAAGGGTCAGGATGCCCTCTTTCAGATCAATCCTGAAGCCCGTGTCCAGTTCAGTATAGCGCCGGCCGTCGGATCCGGAATATTCGCCTTGCTCCGTCTCCTGATACACTGTCAGAGTGCTGATTTCCCTATTGGGGAGGATGAAGTACCGTCCTTCCTGATAGTCTGTAATCTGTATGATCTCTTCGGTAACTTCATACCCGCCCAGAAAGCTTTTGCTCTGTTCTTCTGTCGGATCGTAGCGGATCATAAACTCATGCTCGGACTGTTCTGTCTGAAAGTGACCGCTGACACCGGGTGTATTGTATTCGGGTGAGGATACATCGATCCCTTCGTACTCACCGATACCGATACCGGCATTACCGATGCGGACCTCTTTTACGGGGCTGTACTCATCCCCCTTATACCCCATAACATAGGTGTTTTTATCGTATCCTTCGGTAAAGGATGTTTCCAGAAAATAGTGGTCCAGCAGAAGAACGGAGAGAAAGAAATCCGGTTCCTGTGAGAACTCAAGGCCGTACTGCATATCAGGGAAGGCGGCGGGGAAGACAAAACCGTCCGATCCGTTCTCCCATCCCGTACCGTAGGCTACTCTGTAGCGCCAGTACCCCTGCCAGAATACGTCGGTTCCCACATCACCCAGCTTCATATCCAGGATATGATCCGGAGCTTCTGTAAAATCTTCAGCAGTTACGATCTCCTCTGCGCAGAGTAACGATGCGGAGGGTGAGAAGATGAGGAAAAATCCCATTATAAGAAAAATGAATGTAATATTTTTCACTTTGTATTATTATTAACGTGGAAACAAAGATTAAGCAAACCCTTTATTGGTAGGAATATTATGGAAAACGACAAGGCCAAAGCTCAGCAATTTCTGAGCCGGCTTATGCAGAATCCTACAATGAATGGATTTTCCGCCCTTCAGCGGGAAGATCAGCTGATGCAGTTTTTTTCCATCAATGGAGAGAAACTGAAGCCGACCTTATCTTCTCCCGCCTATTTCAGCGGTTGGTCCTGGCAGGATATCAATAAGATTATGATGGACACCCTCTTTGATATGACAAACAGGGAGATCCTTCCACAGATTCAATCGGAGATTTTTGACAGGACAAGTTACTCCTATATCTCCTTTATGAAGCTTCCGGCTCCTACAGAAAGTATGAAGCGGCAGTTAATGAATGTGGTCAAAAAGGTGCTGGAGCATCCACAGGGCCGTCAGGAAATGACCGGTCCCCTTATCGCCCTGCGTACCGGAATTCTTAAAAAGTACATTATGCTGATTTTCGACAGGCAGAAATATGTACACTTTGAACTTACCCGGGCTCAGAGGCTGAGGATGTCTCAGGAGGAGGTGTACAATCTTATTAAAACATCCCTGATTCTGAAACCCCTCACGGTGCTCTTTATGCCGGGTGGACCTTCTCAGGGCTCCGTCCAGAACCTCTCTCATGCCTATGCCGAGAAAGTCACACAGCAGCTGACCAAACTGATTCCGGGACTGCCCGATCCCATTATCCGCAGCGGCGTAAACAGCAGCATGTCCTTTCAGGAGTTTAACGGTCTGGAGGCTACGGCCCGGCTTACGGCAGTTTTTTCAAGCCGCTGTGCGGGCATGAAACAGGGTATGAAGATAGACCGCGGTGCGGCGGCTTCGGATCAGAGCTGGTTTAATGTGGCCAGGCGCAACTACAAATACTATGGATATGATTTTGATCTGCTGACAGAGCTGTACAACATATCCGCAGAGAACGGATGGTAAGCTCATGAAAGAAAAGGTTTCCGGTGCTATAGAAAATTTTATCCTTTTTGTGATCTTTATGGTTCTTGTCCAGACCTTTCTGGAAGATCTGGCCGTTATCCTCTCCTGGTCCTGGAGTGTCCGGAAAACCCTGATTATCACAGGGTTCGGGTTTGACCTCTTTTTTACCCTGGAATTCCTTATCCGGTATTTTACGGCCCTGAAAAGGGGAAAAGGGATCCGGTATTTTGTTTATCAGAGGGGATGGATCGATCTGATTGCGTCCCTCCCTCTGCTGCTCCTGAGTTCCGGACCGGCGGTAATCTCCCTGATGGACGGAGGCGCTTTTGTGGCCGGAGCGGGAATGCTGAATATGCTGAAGGTTGTCAAAACCGTACGGATCGCCCGGATTCTCCGGCTCCTTCGTCTTCTGAAGGTGTTCAAAAAAATCAAATTCGTCCACTCTTCCATGGCCCAGAGGCACCTGACCAGGATAATCACTACGGTGATTTCCTCGCTGGTCCTCGCCCTGACTGGGGTTTCTTTTCTTCTGGCCCAGGTTAATGCCGCGGATGCGGAACACGACTTTGTCCGGAAGCATGAATCTCTGATTGAAACAGCCCTGGACCTTGAGCAGAAAGATCTTCTGACTTTTTTCGGCGAATCTCTCTTCGGAACCCAGGATTCCGTTCTGATTGTCCGTACCGATAAAGGCACTGTCTATTCCCGGTTTAACAACAGCTATTACAGGAAGTGGTTCGGCCCCTCGGACTACGGGTATGTCCGGCAGGGGGATATGGAGGTTTTCTACAGCATGAAGCCCCTTTATGTAGGTGAGTCCAGGAACAATCTTCTGATCTTTATTTCCATCCTGGTTATGCTGGCGGTTCTGATGCTTTTCTACAGCCCCCATTTCGCCATTACCGTGACAGATCCTGTCAATATTATGGCAAAAGGGTTCCGGGATTCCTCCTACAACCTGGAGGTCCTGATTCCCGAGGATCTGAAAGAGGACGATATCTTTCAGCTGGCCAGACTATACAACGAGGAGTATCTGCCTCTGAAAGCCCGTAATAATACCAGGGAGAGCGGGGCCAGCCTGGCCCTGAAGCTGGAGGACTTTGACGATCTTTTGAAAGGATAGGACCTCCCCCGGCCCCTCCTCGAGGAGGGGTGCAATCTGCTGGTCATGCTTCCTCCTTCAAAACAAGTGTGTAATTTATATTACTTCTCCCCTTGAGGGGAGACTGAGAGGGGTTCGGGAGGAAGTCGCTTCTCCCACAGGGAGAAGGTATGACATAATAGTGATTTATCTTAAGGAAATCTCGGGAAAAACCTTTGCCGTTTCTTCGGGAACAATGATCCTGATATAGCGCAGGGCGTCGGTAAATCCCTGAACAACGGGTTCGCTGAAAACCGATCCGGAATGAATAAAGGGGATATCCCTATCATTGACGAGAATGGGCAGGTCCACTTCGAAAGAGATCTTTGACGGGATATCGATAATCAGGTGATTTTCCGGGAGCAGGGATTTGTCCTTTTTGCAGATGCTTTCTGCCAGCTGCTCCTCATAGTTGAAGCGGAACTCCAGGTCTGCCAGTTTCCGGTGCAGTTCGTCCCCGTCATCAAAGGGAATCTGGTTGACAATCCGGTAGCGTTTGGGGGTCTCCGCCTCCCGTATCAGAGAGGCCAGTTCCTCGGGGAGATCGGTCATACGCTTATAGAAGTGATCATCATCCATTCCATACAGATCTTCCCCCTTTATCAGTCCCCGGGAGAGACTGAGAAAGACAGCTTTTTTTACCATGGCCGTCGAAATCCGGACATCCGTATGCCAGTAGACAGTTTTGTACATAAGGTATTTGGAGAAAAGGATATTCTCTATCGCTGTAACCCCCTTGGAGGTCAGGCCGATACCGGATGAAGTCGGTCTGATCTGGGATATAACAAAATCGATATCCTGTATCCCGTAGGGAACGCCGCAGAAATAGGCATCCCTGTTCAGGTAGTCCAGTTTATCCGGGTCCAGGACTCCCGACAGAATGTTTCTGAAAAATATCAGTTCGTCATTCCCCCTGTCGGGGATGGAACTGTCTATTATGGCGGCGGTCAGGTCCGGATCGCTGCCTATCTTTTCTTTGATTATGCTTCTGAGGCCTGATTCCCGGATCAGCTCCCCGGACAGGACTTCATGGTCCTTGAGAGGGAGTTCCTTAAATGAGTGGGCATGGGGAAAGTGTCCGATATCATGAAGCATGGAAGCGGTCAGGAAAGCCCTGGCACCCTCCAGTGAAATAAAGGGGCAATCCGCTGAATAAAGCAGGGTTTTCAGAATCCGCCGGGCCAGAAAGAATACGCCCAGGCTGTGGTTGAGCCTTGTATGGGTGGCCCCGGGGTATACCAGGGCCGCCGGACCAAGCTGTCTGATCCGGCCCAGTTTCTGAAACTCGGGATCATTCATCAGTTCCCTCAAACCCGGTGTAAGGTAGATATGCTTCCACAGTGGATCCCTGACAGGAACAGTATAATCTTCGTTGATATGACGGATAATTGTCTGCTTCATAAGTTTATTATACAGGAAAATGCTTTGACGGTACCCGGGATTTCTGATAAAAGAGTATTAATCATGTATAAATACTCCACAGGCTTTTCAGTTCTCATTTTCCTCCTGCTAATCAGTTTCGGCTGCCAGAAAAAGGGAGAGGGGATTCAGAGCGGTGAATCAGAGGGCTCCACGGAGGAGTCCCGTCCTGCTCTTGATAAAATCACTATGAACCGGAGCGGTGAAGCAGAGAATACCGAGAAAGAAGAGGAGCCTGTGAAGAAAGAAAAAGAGAGTATTGAAACGTTTTCCGGCCCTCTTTTCCTGCAGCAGATTCTTCCCCGCAGCCGGGTTCTGCCCGACGGAGATTACTGCGGTCCCTTTATGGATTTTATGTCTACGGATACTGATGAAAACAGGGCCGGGACTGTTCTCCGGAACTTCTTCCATACCTACAGGGCCGGTGTAATAGATTTCCGTTACCTCTACGAAGATATGAATGTTTTTTTCCGGGAAGAACTGGAAATGTTTAAACCCCGCTGCGGCGAAATTGTCGGCTACCTGGCCGGCTCCTTTAAAACCTCCGCCAACCGGGGGAGTGTGCGGATTCGTCTGTACTCCGAAACAGGGTCCATTACGGGAATCCTCTACCTGATTTACCTGGATGAGAACTGGTATGTGGAGGACTGGGAGCTGCCCATATCCCTCTGGCCGGGGAGCCTCCCCCTTACACCCTCCGAGGGAGAGGGTCTAGAAATGAAAAACGCCCCTCTCGACTCCGCTCGTGGGGCTGAGTAGAAGGAATATCATGATTATGATTTCTCGGCTTCGCTCGAAATCTGGTTTTCTTCTTATAAATATGAAAACTCCGGCGGATACCGGAGTTTTTCAATTTTCTGTTGTATTTTTCTAGCTTATAGGGATGCCCGCGTCTTTTCTGCGGAATGTTTTACCTACGGCTACGCAGTTGGCTTTTTGCGTAAAGACAACTCCCTCGTTCCAGTATTCCAGGGCGGCGAACATGGCATTTCCCCCGTCGTTATCATCACTCTCTTCTGTTCGGAAGGAAACAAAATCAGCCAGCTTTTCATAGTCTTCATGGTTCAGACAGTCGTTTCTCTGAACATTGAAACTGTTCCAGTCATCAATGGATTTGAATCCTTCCCCCTCATCTTCGATAATGATACGGGCCTCATCTTCGGAAAAGGAGTACCAGACCTTCACAATCTTGTCTTTGTCGCTTTTATTGCCGTGTTTTACGGCATTTTTGATCAGTTCGCTTACCTGCTGTTCCAGAAGGTTGATCTCCCGTATTTCGGGGGGGGCTTTTTGAACAATCAGAAGGGTGAAATAGCGGATCTGCCTGAAATCACTGGGAAACTCCTTATAAAACAGCCCCTCCTTATCCATTAACCTGTGATTATCATCCTGTAGAATTTTTTTCATGCTCATTGTTCTAACCTTTCTGAAGTTTTAGTATACCGTCTCTGAGAGTCTCTTCCATGGGGAAGTATCCTGTGAGCTTTGTCAATTCGATAACTTTTTTTACCGAACCGTGCACATTGGTTATGATCAGGCTGGCATTTTTCTTTTTCAGGGCTGAACTGACAAAAATCAGGGCGCCGATTCCGCTGGAATCTATGTATTCAACCTTTTCCATGTTGATAATATAGAGGGATATATTCTTTTCGAGCATTTTGCTGATCAGTTCCTTCAGCTTAAAAGCATTGTAAAGATCCATTTCTCCTTCGATATCTACAATGTATATATTTCCGCTTTTTCTAACTTTAAGTTCCAAACAAAAGCTCCTTGAGATCATTATGTTTCAGAAATGAAAATGTAAGTAAGTTCAAAGAAAATACCATTCACTAATCATTTATCAGAATCATAAATATTGTAACGGCCCTGCCGACGATTCGTCAAGAAAGAAACCAGCTTCATGAAGAAAACTGATCCTGAATGTCTTTGTAGATCTGTTTTCCCTCAGCCGAATCAAATCCGATGATTCTGATGCCGCAAACCTGAAAGCCTTCGTCATCGGTTTTCTGCCAGCGGACCTCTCCCTCCAGCCGGAAGCTTTTGACAGAACCGTCCCGGGGGATAACCGTAATCTGTTCCACTGTGCCGGTCGGGGCTGAAACGGGCAGTATGGTTACATATTTAAACCCGTCGCTGCTTATATCGCGCATATAACCGGGGATACCATTCATCAGTACTTTGGCATAACTGCTGTACCGGTCGTTCACTCTTTCATGGCTCATTACTGTAATTGCTCCTCATGGTTATAATTGTCCCTACGGTTTTCTCTTTATCCCAGGGAATATCGTTCTCTTCCTTATCATGGAAAGAGATGTGAAAATAATCAAAAGTTCTTTTTGTTACCAGAAGTCCCATCCCGAACCGATTATAATTGTGTTTTTCCCTGTAATCCTGAAAGGATGAATCGTTTAAATCGATATCGGACACATCCCTGTTGATGTCATAGGGAAGGCGGCCGATGTCAAAACCTCCTCCGGAATCCCGGATGATAATTTCAAGGTATTTATCATAAACGCTGAACCGGATAGTTATGGGAGCGTTGGTTTTCTGCTCCTTATGAGCTCTGATGGAGTTGTTTACCAGCTCCAGTATGGCATAGCGGATATGTTCAAGCTTGCTGTCCAGATCTGTAAAATACATATTATGGAATTCTTTCAATAAAGCATTAAAATCCGAGCTTTTGGTGATATCAATTCTGACCGTTTTATATTTTTTTTCTTTATATTTAATATATCCCATAGTTTATTATATAATGTAAGCACTAATTAATTGCCAGCAGGTTACATATGTTTTACATCTATTTCGAACTGGATAATAAAAAACAGCTTCTGAGCCTTTACAATGACCGGATACAGGGGATTCTGAATAAGGTTGAATCCCTTCTGAATGAAGCCGGAGGCTCCCGTTACGGCGAAGAGGAAGATATTTTCCGCTTTGCCGCTCTCTATAAGGAAACCGCCCTCAATATTCTGGACTGTGCCGAAAAAATGAAGGCTTTTCTTGACAGTAATGAGGAGCATCTCTACGGTTATACGATCATCCTTTCGGCCGATCATGACGGAGAAGACCTGAGCATTCACTTTCATAACCTGTCGCTGCTGGCAGAGACGGAAAACGGGATCTGGCTGGAGCAGTCGGCTTTAAGCCGTTACAGCGCATTTATCGAGCCGGTGGATGATGAGGAGAATGTTCTTCTTCCGATAAAACTGAAAACGGAGAAGATGCTGTTTCTGGAAGATCTGTACAGGAACTTCCTTCTGCGTCCCGATCAGACCTACCGTATAAAAAAAGAGATGAACGAGTGGCTCTATCGGGATAATGAACCGAGCGGGCTCTTTCTTCAAACCAGCGATCCTGATGAAACCCTCATGATTTTAAAGGATGTTTTTGAGGACGACCGGGCCCTGATAGAACAGTATCTGCTGATTGAACCGGCCAGGGACTACTGGGATGCTCCCGAACCTCTGATTGTTTTTCTGAATCAGGGATTTCTGGATCAGGCCGGACAGTATCTGTCTCCCGACGAACAGTCCAGATGGAAGAAGGACGGTCCCTTTTTAAAGAAAATATGCCAGTCCGACTGGTACCTGCAGTGCTGCGATCAATTTAAAACGGATCTGATTAATGCTCTAACCCTCTACTGGTCCGCCTGCCTGAGGAAGCTGGATACCTATCCGACTCCTCCGGTTCTGATTATCCGGGAACCCGGCCTCTTTACAGCCCAGTCCATGGCGCTCCTTTATGAGTTACTGGAAAATCTGATAATACAGCAGCCGGGGCAGAAATTCATTCTCCTTTCCAGGGAAGAGGATCTGCCTGAGATTTTTGAAAAAGATGTTTTGAGGACTCTGGATATTCCCCGGTCCAGAAGTGACGCCGC
Organism: Oceanispirochaeta sp.; assembly: GCA_963663385.2. Lineage (GTDB taxonomy): Bacteria > Spirochaetota > Spirochaetia > DSM-2461 > DSM-2461 > Oceanispirochaeta. The sequence goes on from CAXXXD010000002.1 coordinate 1,181,138, forward strand.
CATTAAAAAGGTCAATGATTCCTTTCCGGATACCACAGTTTCCATTGATGATATTATGAAAACCTATACCCGGCTGGATCACTCCCTTTCTTCCCTTTTTTTTCACTTCTGGAATCTGAATGAGGATCACTTCAGCAACAGAACGGAACGTCCGGAATGGATTTTCCTTCAGAATCAGGACATTGTACTGCTTGAAATCCTCTATGTCTGCCTGTACAGCCGTTATTTTATTACCAGGGATCTGCTTATCTCCTTTTTTGAAAAAAGGAAGATTCCCGCTCCGGAAGTGGAGGAAAGGCTGAAGAGGCTGGAAAACCTTTCCTTTATCCGTTTCAATTCGGGAAGCTGCGGTGTCAGGGGAAGGCTGGATGCCGTCGAGTTTCTTGATAAGCACCCTGTTCTAAAACGGGCATCCCTGAATCAGGAGTTTTCCCGTTTTCTGGAAAAACAGTACAATAACAAGAACATCCGCACTTTGAGCGGCCTTTTTTCCTATCTGAACCTGGCGGGGGATATTGATTTCGGTTTGAAGATTCTGAACAGGATTCTGAATCACCTGCTGGATCTGCGTCAGATCTCCCTGGCGGAGGATCTTCTTCATTCCCCTCTTTTCCCCAAGCGGGAGCTGGCCAACTTTCAGCAGGAGGGGCTGCATAATATTCTCTACGCAGGCAGGCTGAGATGCGCTCTGCTGAAACGGGACAGGAAGGATCTGGTTAAGAAAATGAATTCCGGTTATCTCTCCCTTATGCAGGCCCAGGGGGAGTATTCAGAGGAATTCCAGCTTCAGCAGGCTCACTACCATGCTGTCAACGGTGATTCCGATGCGGCTCTTATTGCGGTAAAAAAGAGCCTTTTCGCTTTTCAGAAAAACAGTGACCACTCCGGGGAGACCCGGGCGAATATTGCCCTGGCCCTGACCCTCCTTTCCCAGAGAAAGATGCAGGCCGCGGTGGATTACTTCGAGATTGCCATGAGGATTGGGGAGCAGCTGGAGGATAAAATCTCCAGTTTGTTCAGCAGCCGTTTTATGGTTCTGGCTGCCTACCTGTACGGGAATATCTCCATGGCTCTCCGTCTGCTGGAAAGCCAGATTGATAATGTTGCAAATGAGAGGAACCGGGAAACCCAGATTTTTCTGCTTTTTCTGAAGGGGCGAATCTTTTTTGAACTGGGCCGCTACTCCGAGTCTTTTAAAATCCTCAAAGAGGCTCTGCGCCTGGGCAAGCGTTACAATATGAAGTCCCAGATCCGTGTTATTTCGGCATGGATGGGACGTTCCCTCTGTTTCGGCCATAGTGAAAAGATTGCTCTGGATCTGCTGGAGAAGCAGCCTGTTTCGCTGGAGACGGCTTTTTTCAAGGCGGAGGCTCTCTATCTGGCGGGCAGCACGGGAAGGGCCCTGGAGATCCTTCAGGGGGCTATGAAGAAGTATGATAAAAGGAAGGAGTTTATCCACGAGCTGAACTGCTGGGAAGACGGTTACCGCCTGATTGAGGGGCATCTTTCGGATAACAGTTTTTATGAGGATGTTCTGTATGATCAGGTTCTGGGGTTCTACTACTATCTGTTGGGAAAGAGCGGCCGTAAGCAGGAGGCTCTTGAGGGGCTGAAACCTCTGTGCCGGATGGATGCGGCGTATAATCAGCAGCCCTTCGGGTACTACTTTTTCTTTTATGCCCATGATCTGATGCAGGATGATGACGATCTGAAGGGCGAGAACAATATGATTCTTCTTTCCCATGCGTTCAAGCTGCTTCAGACCAGGGCGGGGCGCTTTGATAATCAGCAGATGAAGCATAGCTACTTCAGGAAGAATTACTGGAATAACGAGGTGGTTAAGAAGGCTCAGGAGATGAATTTTATTTAAAACTCACTCTTTTTCTCATATACTGCGTTTGAAAAACGCTCATTTAGCATACTAAACTTCGCCTTTTTCAGCCTTGTCTATGATAAAAATAGTTGAGTTTTGGTTGCCGGTAGTGCTTGTTGATTAGTATTGGGAAAGCATGGTTTCAGGAAATAAAACTTTTTTTCGGAACCCTGTTGACAACTTTTCGGGGTTTAAGGTATATTACGCAAGCAATCGCATGGTGGCGTAACTCAGTTGGTAGAGTAACCGGCTCATATCCGGTCTGTCAGGGGTTCAAGTCCCTTCGCCACTAAATAAAAAGCAGTCCTTTCGGGCTGCTTTTTTGTTTATAACCGGTAAAATGTCGAAGGGACTTGAACCCTTCTACAGTTATGTGTCTGAAGCTGATTATTGGTTTTCTATGAGGGATAAGTTTCTTTATGAGCCCTCTTCCCTGACCCCCCGGTCACGCCCTGAGGTTGTTGCTCTGGCATGCATCCGGCTCTGGTCACTCCGCTGCGCTGCGTTGCTCGAGTATGCATCCGGCTTCTCACAGGGGGAGACGGGGAAGTCTTGTTTTATTATTTTCTAACATTATATCTTGTTGAACTAATATGTCATTTCTATTATTTGAGTCCCTGTATCAGGGAGAGGTCTGTTCAACAGAGTAATGTTGTATAAGTTTCCTAAAATGGGAATGTTAATATTGATTTATGGTAATTTATGACAAATAATTATTATATTGATATGAAGAGAATAAAACCAATAAAAAACGAAGAAGATTATGAATGGGCTCTGGAAGAAATCGAAGCGTACTTTGATGCTTCAGCGGGGAGTGATGAAGCTGATTATCGTGATGTTCTTGCCATTCTGGTAGAAAAATATGAAGAGGAAAATTATCCTGTTGATCTTCCTTCGCCAATAGACGCTATCAGGTTCCGTATGGATCAGCTGGGTTTAAATCAGAAAGATATGATTCCTTATTTGGGAAGCTTATCAAAGGTCTCTGAAGTATTATCCGGGAAAAGATCATTGACGATGAAAATGGCACGGGGTCTTAATGCGGGTTTGGGAATTTCTGCGGATATACTGCTGCAGGATATGCCGGTACAGAATTTTGATGAATTAAGCGGTTTTGATTTTGACAGGTTCCCGATAACCGATATGGAGAACAATGGAGCTTTCCGGTGGTTTCAAATTCAGAATATCAGGGATAAAGCGGAAGAAGTTATTACTCTTATGATTCAGGCTCTCGGGGGGAGAGAGGCTTTGCCGTCAGGGCTATACAGAAAAACCGCATCTCCCCGATTAAGTGCCAAAACAGATTCTTATGCTCTTCTCGGGTGGGAGCTTCAGGTTTTACTTGAAGGGAAGATGAATCCGGTCAAACCGCATTTTTCTCGTGAAAAGCTGACAGAGAAGGTTCTGGGGCAACTGGTCGGTTTGAGCCGTTTACATGAGGGGCCTTTGCTGGCAAAGGAATTCCTTGGCGATTACGGTATCAATCTTGTGATTGTTCCCCATTTAAAGAAAACCTATCTTGACGGGGCTTCCTTTTTGACAAAAGAGGGAAGGGCTATTATCGGGATGTCTCTCCGTTATGATAGAACTGATAATTTCTGGTTTACTTTGTGTCATGAACTGGGGCATTTGATGAAACACCTTTCTCCGGATGATTTTATTATTGATGATTTAAATATGAAAGGATCCGAATCTGATACTGATGTGGAGCAGGATGCCGATAGATTTTCAGAATCAATTCTTTTTCCGGAAGGATTCGGTGAGAAATCATTTGACCTGTGGACTTCCCGGGATGTGAAGATAGAAGCGGAACGGCAGGGGTGTCATTCTGCTCTGATTGCGGGGCATCTTCAGCATGAGCTGGGGAATTACAGGAAGTTCCGGAATCTTGTGGGACAGGGAGAGGTTCGGAAACTGTTTTTGGGGTGAGGATTTTTATTCTGATATGGGCATTCCCCCAAAAAAATCGACTTTTCTAAAAAGTAAATGGCTGTTACTATAAATTATCGGGAGTTTTTTTACTCCGGTGATGATGTAAAAATAAGGAAGATGGCATGTATAGCTTGAATACAGAGACGCAGATATGATTTCAGATTCGCCAGAGGAACCGGTATGACCGGAAAGGATATTGTATCCCCGGATAAAAACTTTTTTGAGGATATTCGGGGCATTCTGAGAACAGCCCGCAGTCAGGCTTATGCCCAGGTTAATACAACCATGGTGAAGGCTTACTGGCAGATAGGTCAAAGGATTGTAAAACAGGAACAAAAAGGAAAGGACCGTGCTGATTATGGTACTTTTCTGATTAGGAATCTTTCCAGAGAACTGGGCAATGAGTTCGGAAAAGGTTTTTCCGTAGCGAATTTGAAAAATTTCCGTCAATTTTATATGACTTTTCCTGAAGAAGAAAAAAGCTACGCAGTGTGTAGCCAATTGAATTGGTCTCATATCAGGCTTATTATGCGGCTGGATAATATAGATGAGCGGGATTACTACATCACTGAATCGCGGGAGCAGAACTGGAGTGTCCGTCAGCTGGAACGTAATATAAAAAGCGGTTATTTCCAGCGTCTGCTTTCTACGCAGAATAAAGAAATTACAACCGGTAGCTGCAGGCTATTCAGTCTGAATTTCTTAAAGATCCCTATGTGCTGGAGTTTCTGGGGCTGCCGGAGAGTTCCGATTATAAAGAATCTGCCCTGGAGCAGGCTATTATCAGTAATCTGCAGAAGTTCCTGCTGGAACTGGGGAAGGGGTTTTCTTTTGTAGGAAGGCAGTTCCGCATCAGTACGGAAACGTCACATTTTTATATTGATCTGGTTTTTTACAATTATCTGCTGAAGTGTTTTGTGATTATTGATTTAAAGACTGAAAAGCTGTCGCATCAGGATATCGGTCAGATGGATATGTATGTCCGCATGTTTGACGATCTGAAGCGCGGGGAAGACGATAACCCTACCATCGGGATTATTCTCTGTGCTGACAAAGATGAAACGGTTGTCAGGTATTCGGTACTGAAAGACAGCGAACAGTTGTTTGCTTCCCGGTATAAAACTATTTTACCTACAGAGGAAGAGCTGGCCCGTGAGCTGGAGTTTGAGGTGGAAAGGGTTAAGCGGATGCTGGAGGGGTATAATGAGTAGGGGGGCTGGATGGAAATGCCAAGCCTTATGCTGCCGGGGTTATTAAATAGAGGGGCTGGCTTCGGGACCTGGTGCTTGATGAGCTGGTGGATGGTTTGGTGTTGTTGAGGATTTCATTCGGGTGGATTGAGACTCTGGGGCAGTGGGTTGTTCGTTGGGGCATAGAATTGTTTGTGAAGGTACTTTAGAGTTGATAAACGTTGTGGTTGAAGCCTACCGGAGGATAGGGCGATGTATAATCCTGTTTCTATTTTATAAAAAGAACAAAAAATCAAAGATGGATTCCTCGATTTATGGCATTGTTCTATAATACGACGTGAGGACATTCTTAATATGGACCATTTATCTAAAGAAAAAAGAAGCTGGAATATGAGTAGAATCAGGTCAAAAGATACAAAACCTGAATTACTAGCACGTTCCGCTCTACATAAGATGGGCTACCGTTTCCGTTTAAATGGGAAAGTAAGTAAGAATATTTATAAAAAGGGTGTACTGCCTGGGAAACCAGATATAGTACTCGCAAAATACAGGACAGTTATTTTTGTACATGGGTGTTTTTGGCACCGTCATGAAGGATGCAGTCGTTGTACTACTCCCTCTACAAACCAGAATTACTGGCTAGAGAAATTCGAGAAAAACAAATTTCGTGATAAACTTGTTATCAAAGGATTGAAAGACATGGGATGGCAGGTAATTGTGATCTGGGAATGTGAAGTGAAAAGTGATTTAAAAGACGTGTGTGAATTATTAAAACAAAGAATGGAAAAGGATGAAAGATAATATTTTTAGATTAGGTGAGCTTTTTTGTGGGCCAGGTGGAATAGCTGTAGGAGCTTCTAAGGCTGAAGTTGAAGGTTGTAAGATTGAACATGCATGGGCAACTGATTATCATCCTGATACCTGTGAAACTTATAGGAAAAATATCTTTCCAACTACACCTGAAAAAGTTATTTGTCAGGATATAAGAACATTAGATATGAATGTATTAGGAGAAGTTTCAGATGTTGATGCCCTTGCATTTGGTTTCCCATGTAATGATTTTAGCTTGGTAGGTGAGCAAAAGGGGGTCAAAGGGGAATATGGACCGCTTTATACATATTGTGCTAAGGCAGTTAGACACTTCAGGCCAAAATGGTTCCTAGCTGAAAATGTCGGTGGACTGAAAAGTTCTAATGAAGGAAGCGCATTTATCTCCATTCTGAATGAATTTAGAGATTGCGGTTACAATCTTTATCCACATCTTTACAAATTTGAAGAATATGGTGTTCCTCAGGCAAGACATAGAATCATTATAATAGGGATTCGATATGAGATTGATGTTGAATTTAAAATACCTGCACCAACTGGAATTACTAAAACTGCAAAAGAAGCATTAAGTAACATTCCTGAGAATGCCCCGAATCAAGTTATCACTAAACAGTCGAATACTGTAATCGAGAGACTCTCACATATTAAACCTGGAGAAAATGCATTCAACGCTGATCTCCCTGAACACTTAAAGTTAAAAGTGAAAGGTGCAAAAATCAGTCAGATATATAAACGTTTAGAACCAGACAAACCTGCATACACTGTTACTGGCAGTGGGGGAGGAGGTACACATATGTATCACTGGGAGGAGCCAAGAGCGTTAACTAACAGAGAGCGTGCTCGACTTCAAACTTTTCCTGATAATCATGAGTTCTACGGTTCTAAAGAGAGTATCAGAAGACAAATAGGTATGGCAGTTCCAGCAGATGGAGTTAAACAGATATTCGACGCATTACTTAAATCTTTTGCAGGTATCCCATATTCATATGTAGAACCAACTTTTGAAATCCTTCGTTATGACCCCGATCATAACACTTTAGAATTAGAGAAGAGTAAACTGATGGAAGAAATAGCTGCATACGGGAAGGAATTATCCTGAAAAATATTAAGCATAATTGTAATACTGCACAGGGGTGATATATGGAAGTTTTTCTTGTAAAAATAACAAATCGGGAAAATGTTGATAAAATTTTGGTTAGTGAAGAGTTTACTCATAAAGGTATTTATAACTTTGAATCTGAGATAAAAGAAAATTCACCAGTTTTCATAGTTTTTAGCGGTGATAAAGCACATATTGATTGGGAACAAGGAGTTATCGGTTTTGGTCATGTTACTAAAGCCCCATATGAGAAAGGGTATGATCCATCTAACAAACGATATTTTAAAATAGATATTCAACCTGATTTTATTCTAGAGCATCCACTTGATCCCAAATTTACCAAATTGCATCCAATATATCAAAATGAGTTATACGATGCACCATATGTTGGAGCCAAGCACTTTCCTAATCAAGCAATTGCTAAAGCTTCTGGTAAAAGTGCTGAAGCGTTGTATTATTTATTTAAAGATATAAAACCAGAATCTGTTGCTAATCTTAATTATCCATTTTTGAAGAATCTTTCTATGCCTAGTCTAGAGTTATTCAGGCTGTATTTAGAGTCACGGATACCGAAGCTAAAAGAGAAATCTATTTCAAATTATATTTCAGGAGTTAAAAGTACATGTTCTTGGATAGGTTTTAATATTGATGAGCTTTTTTCAATGAGTATTGATGAAGTGAAACAAATTTATAATATAATCTGTAATGATCAGCGTGATAAAACAGGGAAAAAAATGTACAGTAGCGCTGTTCAAAAAGTTATTGAGTTCTTAATAGAAGAAAATGGAATAACACAAAATAACAGTATAGCTTCTTTAGAAAAATATACACAATTAACCAAACCCTTTCTCCTCCTAGCGGGCATCAGCGGTACAGGTAAAACCCGTTTCGTTCGAGCCCAGGCAGCCCGATCAAACGGTTGGTATGCTGACGATTCTCAAAAGCCGGATAACTACGAACTGGTAGCTGTTCGTCCCGACTGGCATGAACCGTCAGATCTGCTCGGATATGTAAGCCGTATCGATGGAACAAAATATGTTCCAACCAGCTTTCTGAGATTTCTGGTAAAAGCATGGCAGGATGTATTCGACAATAGCGGTTCTTTGACAGGAATCGGTGAAGGAACACGGCCGTTCTGGTTCTGTCTAGATGAGATGAACCTAGCTCCAGTTGAGCAGTATTTTGCCGACTATCTTTCCATACTTGAGTCACGAAAATGGACAGATGCCGGGTACAGTTCTCTACCGATAATCAGTGATAACCTTGAGCACGTTATGGAAGCATTCGGTGGTAATGCAGAAGACGCTCTCTGGAGTGCCTTTCTTGATAATGGAGGGATTCCCCTGCCTCCGAATCTCATTGTGGCAGGCACAGTGAATATGGACGAGACCACCCACGGCTTTTCCCGGAAAGTAATCGACCGCGCCTTAACACTGGATTTTCAAGAGTTTTTTCCAAACAGATACAACGAGTTCTTTACTCCTCAAACAGAGCCGAAGCTGTTTGGATTTTCAATGGCATCACAAGTGAGCTCTCCTGAAGACCTCAGTGAAGCAACCGCTGATCCTAATGGAGAAAAGTCTATCAATTTTCTTTCAGAAGTGAACCGTACGCTCAAATCAACACCATTCGAACTTGCCTATCGTGCACTAAATGAACTTTTACTGTCTGTGAAATGCTTCAAGCCGGAAAACAAAGAATCTCTGATTGCTGTATGGGACGACTTCCTAATGCAGAAGGTGCTGCCGCGTATTGAAGGAGATGCAGAAAAACTCTGCTATACGGGAGAGGAAGAGAGCGGTTTGCTCAATGGTCTGAGTAAATTTATCCGAAATGAGTTTAAAACCATGTTAAATACAGTCGATAACAGCATTACCAGACCCGATCTTCTTAATCAGAAAGTCGATGGCAGTGATGCAGAACCATGCAGCTGCAAGTCCCTTGATAAGATTGCCTGGATGCAGAATCGTTTAGAACAGAATCAGTATACTTCATTCTGGGCTTAGAGTTCTAATGCCTGATATTTTCAATTTAGACTGTGAACGCTGGGAACTCGTACTCTGGACAAGAAACAACAGTACTCCCCGGGATTTGCTGTCCGCAGTATTAGCTGAACGCGGACAGAAGCTGCCATCTGAAAAGGTTTGTCTCTCTTTTCAGTTTACAGGAGAAGAAAGTTCTGTATTTGAAGAACAGGTACTGGATGTTATTAAGAATAGTTGTGAACTGAATATTCCGGCTCCGCTCTGCTATGAGAATCGCGATTATGAGTTTGAGTTCAAATTTAAAAATGGCTTTATCCCGGATAAGGATAACCCAATTATTCATCGGCTTAACGAGATAGAAAACGGATTTAGAACTATAGGCCGATGCAGTGTCCGCGGTGTTGTGAATTTCAAAAACAATATTGGCTGGTTTAAGCTCGGCTTGCGGTATCATAAAGACGGAAAGAACCATCGTGATACAATATCATTCAATGTCTTTCCAACTAAGATGGATATGGAGAATGATCTCGTTACTATCGGTAAAGTTATTGATGAAACCTATCCGCTCTGGCGCTTTTCGCTTGCTCAGAAGACAGACTTTCTATTTTCACGATCCAACAGACGTTATGAGTCATTTGAACTGCTCTGGATTGCTCAATTCAAGGCACTTGCCGGTGAACTTGCTGATGCAGGGAAACTTATATGCCGATCTCCTCACAGTCGCCTGCTGCCGGTTGTAAGAAAGGTAAAAGCTGAGAGGATAAACGGCAGAATAACCGGTCGGCTTGAAGAACGGATTAAAGAGAACCTCATTGAGAAACAGTACGATAGACGGTATCGAATCGAGAAAAGAAAGCTCTCTTACGATACACCTGAAAACCGCTTTGTTAAGATGGTGTTGTACTACTCTGTAAAGAGACTGAAACAGTTTACTTCCCGAGTAAAAATGCTTGAGCAGATACCGGAAAATACAAGGCTTTCAGAATCATTTTATAATGAACTCCATGAATTAGTTATACCCTTCGAGAAACTGTCAGCAGAGCCTCTGTTTAAAGAAATCGGGAACTATGACGGCCGTATGCGGGAGTCCCTTGTACTGCATCAGCGTGCCGGATATGCCAAGGTGTATCGTATATGGCAGGATCTGAAACTCTATCTCGACTTTTTCGGCAGTGATGCATCTGTATCGGTACGGTCAGTAGAACAGCTCTATGAAATATGGTGCCTTCTGGAAGTACGAAAGCAGCTTATTGCGCTTGGTTTTAACGAGGGCAAGAATCCAGTTCGAAATTTGAAAACTGCGGGATTTGAGAAGAGCCTCAGGAAAACCGATGAGACATTTTACATGTATCGACCTGATGGGATGGAAGCTCTTCTTATACATGAACCGAATTTCAAAGACCAAAAGCAAAAGCTCTTTGATAGGATTTACTCATGGACAACTTCTCAGCGTCCAGATATTTTTCTTGAAGTGACAATGCCCTCAGGGGACAAGGTTCGATGGGTATTCGATGCGAAATATCGTATTGACGACAATGAGAAGAAAGAATGGCCGTGTAAAGGGATTGATACTGTACCCGATGATGCAATAAACCAGATGCACCGTTATCGCGATTCTTTAATTTATATTTCTGAAGCAGATGAAGATGGGGAAACGGATAAGAGCCGTCCTATTATTGGTGCTTTTGCTCTTTATCCGGGATGGTTTGAAAATCAGAGCGTGCAGGAGAATCCTTACAGAGATTCTATCGACACGGTTGGTATAGGAGCTTTTCCTCTGCTTCCGGGACAGGATAACCTCTGGTTTGCAGATTTTTTGAAGAGTCAGCTGGGTGAATATCATCAAACTCAATATAAACTTAAAGAGGCTGATGAGCTTTATCTGCAGGAGTCTGTGAGAATTGCGCCTTATGGAATGAAACAGTATCGACATAGTGAGTTGATACTTGCTGCAGATATCTATGATTCAAAGGGAAGAGTATATATTCAGCCTTTTAAAGATGGTAAAGCTCAGTGGTATCATATTCCTGAAAGCACTGTACAGAATTATAGGATCTCCCGTCATGTTATGAGAGAAATTAAGTATTGTGCTTTTACAGTCAGATATGATGAAGGAAGGCAATGCAGACACATTTATCCGGTAGTAAAAACTGTATTAAAACCCCGCAATGAGATTAATGAATTTGCCGGAGGGAAGAGTAATCGTGGTGGTGATAATAATATGTATTGGCTGATAAAGCTTGGACAGTCATTTGAATCATCAGTTGTTTTAACTTCAAAGGAGCAACATAGGCGGTTCAAATTCAGGCTGGTCAAGTTTAGAGATTTTCTAGCAGCAGATTCATGGGACAATATACCACGAAAATATACTGTACGAACTTAGTAATAAAATCCTGTCAATAATGAGGATTGTTTTTTATACTCCACCTCTCCATAACATTATGAAGTGCCAGAATCTCAACCTGTTCACAAAAATACCGGAAAATCTCATGCCCCATACCAGATTTTTATTCAGAACTCCCGGTAAGACTCAACATTTCCCTGGAAAACATCTCTCTTTCCATTTTTATAACACAAATCCCAATATTCCCGAATCCGATTCTCCCGGCTTAACAGAAAAGAACGTTCAGGCAGTCTGTCCCTTTTATTATTATTCACATCCTTAGCGGCAGGTTTCTGCCGGATTTTCCAATGAGCCAATGAGACATCAATAGATAATAGCTGCTTTTATCCCATAGTCCTATTGAAAATCACTTCTATTGCATCAATTTCTCCATCGGTCAGATCTTTGAACTCTTTTTCTCTCGCTCTGGATGATAGACGGCCTCCATTCTGCTTCAGAAAACGAAAGAGAAGATCCACTGTTTTGGAAGGCATATCGACGATCTCTGCCAGGCTCCTTTTAAACTGATCGTACCGTTGCAAAAAGGAGGCTTCTTCCTGCAGATCATAATCGATGGTTCTCTGAACACAGGAGTAGAGAAACTCCGCATGGGGAGTGGCATCAAAGTAGCGGTAATAGTCTGCCGTCTCATTTATCACCCGGACATTGTTATCTTTTGTCGGTTCCCATTGGATCAGAGGGAGAATCCTTCTGGAATAACCCTGGAGAACCGTTCTGTATTCCTCTATCCTGTCAAGCATAACCGCAGAAACAGGGAATACAAGCCCCAGAGGATTGAACCCGTTTTCAGCCAGAACATGATGTATCAGATAGCGGTGCAGCCTCCCATTGCCATCGGCAAAGGGATGAATGTTGACAAATCCGAAGGCCATGATGGCTGCAGTCATGACCGGATCAAGTTTACCTTTAATAGTATTAATATAATCAATCAAACCCTCCATTAATAGAGGAAGGTCCTCTGATTTGGCACTGATATGCTCGGGAATCGGCATTCCCGTGTCCCTGTCGTGTTCCCCCACAAAACCGCCCTCCGTTCTGAGTCCGGGTTTGACAAACCTCAAATCACCGATAACGATTTTCTGTAGACGTGTAAGCTCTTCCATATCAAGGGGATGGGTTCCCGCCTGACCGATAATCTGGCCCCATCTTTCAATCCGTTTATGGGCGGGAGCTTCATTTTCAATGGCATAACTGGCCTTTGAATCCTTCAGCAGAAGAAAGGCGGCTGTCCGGCTTATCACATCCGAAGGGATCCGGCTAATGACCTCTGCGGCTCTGTTCTTCAGATCAGATTGCAGATATTCTGTTAAAACAGGGGTTTTGAATACAAGAGGGCAGAACTCTCTTGTCCCGGGCAGATTATTTATAACTCTCTGACGGGAAACATGTTCCCCCGGGAGGGTAAACTGAATATCCGGGTCAATCACCGGTACATAGTTTCCTGTTTTAAGATCAGAAAGGTTGAGAGCTTTATTCATAAGCCATTCGTAAAGGAACCAGATTCTTCTGGCATAGGTTCCCGTGGGGGTGGCTTTTACAATATTTTCAATTTCCAGGGATTCTATTTTCTGAAAGAGGCATTTCAGAACAGCCAGATCAACACCTTCGTATTTCAGGGCAAAGGTAAGGTGCCCACCCAGAGTGGCTTCGGGTGTATGGCGGGGAGTAAAATAGGACCAGTTTTCCCGGTATGTCCTTTTATGACTGCTTCCGATACAGCTGAGTGTGTAAGGCAGGGGAGCCGCGAGCTTATAAGCTCCGATTAAGGCAGCGTAACCGACGGGTTGAGCCCTTTGGGGAAGTCTTAAACCGTGAAAAACTGTTACCGGTCCTGAAAACTCTTTATTCAAACCTGTTCTCCTTGAATAATCATTATAAACCATGAAAAACGATTATATAAAGCGATATTTGTGAAAAACGATTATTATTTTCCTTGAAGGACAAAAATCCCCTCGTTTATATAAGTATTTCTTGCACATATACCGCATTAACCGGAAAGTACGATCAGCCTGAATCCTTCGAAAGAACGAACCTATCATCTGAGCCCTGGAACGCCGGCCATGGCTGCTGTCAGGATGCTTGTATCCGCAGGACCCTATCCGGCTGATTTGATTGAGTCTTCCATTCAGATGGGAGTACAGGATGTTCACATTTCCTTTGATATCACTTTTAAATACAGACCGGAACTGGCAGCCTTTACCCAATCCGTTATAGGACTGACCGGAGGGTTTCCTGAAGATACCGTTGAATTCAGAGAAATACTGACTCAATCAGAAAACATGGAGCTTATACAGACAAAAGCAAAGAAAGCCGCCGTTGTACAGCAGATGAAATGAAAGATTTCTTTATAAAAGTTATTAGGGAAATAATACCTGATTCCCTCCAGGCAGACTACAACAGCTATTGCAGTCACCCTTTCTATGAATTCCCCCCCCAACTGACGGAAGCGGTTTTGATTGTCAAAAATGGTATTGGTGCTTAATAGTCAAATCCTGTCACCACTGTAATTAATAGGCTGTCCAATGGCTGATTTTTTTTATACTTCAATAATAAATAAGGTTTTGTTTATTCGGATGATGCTGTATATTCAATATACAAAGACACTTACAAGTTTGTTTAAATTACTTATCGCAGGAGAATATGAATGAAGAAATCAATTTTTATAATAGTGGTACTTACACTGGTATATTCTTTTTTCTCCTGTAAAAACAATCTTATTTCGCTTGAAGACGATATCCTTGATAAAGCAAAAGACGGCACTCTTCCCGAGATTGTTGTTGACAGCCCGACTGCAGACTCCGTATTCGGCCAGGCTGTTACAATCAGCGGAACGGTCAGTGATAACGGATCGGTAATGCCTGTTCTGGCGTATAAGATCTTAAATGATCTTGGAGAGTCGAAAGCCAGCGGGACGGCGGAACTGCAGGCCCTTGAAACAGAGCAGGGGGTCTCCGGTAGTTTTGCTATCCGCTTTACAACAGAAACCATAAGCTCCGATATCCTGATCAGTCTTACAGCCACAGACTGGAACGGCAATGAGGTAAGTCTGCCCTCGTTCAGCCTGAAATACCCCGGGAATGCCATCCCTTCTCTGACGATTCTCTCCGGAAACAAAGAGATCTCCCTCAGCTGGGATGCGATCTCCAATGCCACAGAGTACAGGATCTATTATACAAAAGACCAGGCAATCTTTAATGAGAACACCGCCTCCTGTGAAGTCATTACCCCCGGTGAAGAGGAGAGCTTCAGCTCTGTTCTGAACAGTCAAGATCACGGTATTGGAAATAACCGCTTATCCCAGATTCTGCTCAGGGCGGTAACTCCCGATTCGACACTGGATTCATCGCTTTTCGATGTTGTTCCCCTGAGTTCTGAGACCCTGACACCCCGTGTCTCCGTTGGAAGGAATTCCGCCTATATTGACTGGAATCCTGTTCAGTGCGCCGATGGTGTTCAGGTGGAATACTCTCTCTGGCGTTCAGAAAGCGGAGAGGAAGATTCCTATACCAGAGTATCCCCTTCGGGTTGGAGCAGCAGCCATTTTGAGGATGAAAGCATCAGGGAAGGGCAGACCTACTATTACCGGGTTTCTCTGGATGAGGAATCTTCTGTAATGAGCAGAGCGGTGCAGTGTAGGTCGGCAACCTCCATTCCCGATCTCTACCAGGTCGATTACAATGAACTTATATCCGAGTCAGGTTTTGCTACAGGTGACAGTGTGTTTTTTACTCCCGACGGAAACCGCCTTTTCTTTATTGACAAATCGGAGGGTACTCTTTCCGAGTTGGATATGGTCAGCGGTGAAATTATCGGAACACCCTTTACTCCAGAAAATAGTCCGTTCATGTACGCCCTTACAGGTAATAACAGCAATCTGTTTATTCTATCGAGTGAGCCAACTACTTCTGCTAACATGGACAAGCGGATTACTTCTCTTGATATCAGTTCTCAGGGAAGCATCACACAGCTGGACAGTCTTATTCTCAACTCTGCCAATAAGATATGTCTTAAAGATCAGACTCTCTATCTAAGCAAGTCAACTGACAGCAGTCACTATTCCATGGATGTCAGTAATCCTTCAGACCTTCAGGCGGAGGTGGCTATAAATTACGGTGGTACGGTGAGTGTTGAATCCGGATCTGTGAAGGAGCTGTTTTTTAATGGAGACTATATGTATTCCCTCTGCAAGAAGGATGACGGCTCAGGAAATGAGCAGATACTAATATATGATCCTGCATTGGGAAGCTGGTCTGAAGAGGCCTTTGTGGCTGATACTGACGGAATCAGTCAGGACGATTTATTTCGAACTTATATGTGTTGTAATGAGGATGCGGGAAAACTGATCATTCTCAGTGATGCAGGCGGCTCCGCTATCTGTGACCTTAAGCTCTGGGTTTATGATATTCAAAGCGACGGATCCCTTACCCTGATGGAGTTCAAGGTGCTGGAGGATCAGGAATACCTTAATATTACCGTCCCCCTTATTATGGGAGATACATTGTATATTTCCAGGTACCAGAAGACCGTGCAGGCCGTAAGCATCGGCAGCCGCATTTATCTGAAGGAAAGCCATTCCATTCCCCACTATCCCTATTTCCTTAATCCTGACGGAGACAAACTCTTTGTCTACACCTATGAGAAAGCTGCCGGACTGGTTAGCCTTACCGAGGAATCTCCTCTGAGTTATCAGAATGAATGGTCTACAGGAGCGGGCAGCAGTCCGCTTGCCTTTGACGGCGGAAGACTCTTTACCCACAATTATTCCGGAGATATCGCCCAGTTTGAGTGCACCCGGACCGACAGCCTCTCTCTTCTGGGAACCGACAGGCTCTCGGGTTGGGGAATCGCTGTTTATGGCGACACCCTTTACCTGAGAACGGGAGAGAAGAGGATAGAACTGTATCAGATTAACAGTGATGGAACCCTGGGGGAAAAAATTACGGAGATCAGCACTGTAAGGGAGGTTCACTCGCTTGGTTTTGCCGGGGATTACCTCATTGCCGGTGAGAATTACCATGTTGAAATATTTGATATTTCCGATCTGTCCGATATAAACCGTATCAGCGACTTTGAAGCCAAATACATGGTGAAGGGGGTCAAAGTCTATGAAGATTCCCTTCTTCTCATTGGCGACGGTTTCGGGCTCTGCTGTTATGATATATCCACTCCCGAATCGCCTGTGCTTCAGGGTTCCTTTTATGACCGCTCCTCTATCAGTAAATCCTTTTATTCTGTGGATGTACAGGACGGGATTATCTATCTCGGATCTGATTCGGGACTATTTGTTCTCGATCTGGATCAGGCTTCCTACTGGACAGCCGCGGAGACCCCTGGAGACACAGGTTCTGCGAGCTGCTGGATTGAAGGTCAAGCCAGGGCGGTAAAGGCGGCCGGTGATTATCTGTTCTTCTCCAATTCCGGTTATCTGGGTGTCTACAGTCTTATTGACCCCAAAAAACCGGTATCCTTTTATGAAGATCCCGTTCCCCGTTATTTAGAGAGTCTGGCTCTCTGGGGGAACGGATTATTCGGGAAGACAACGGCCACTTTGTACGGTTATTATCTGGATAACTGATAAAGCCGCTGTGAAAGAGTAATCCGTATGGTCTGAAATATACCTAAATACCGGAATAGAGTTATAGCCGATTGTCGATGAGCCTGATATAACCCCCTACAAGCCCCGCCAGGACTTACAAGGGTTATCATCCTATAAACTCTCAACCGAAAGAAGAAATTCTATAAACATCACATTAGCCCAGCTGAACCAGGGCCTTGTAAAATCATCCGGATTATCCTTATTGAAACTCTCATGCATAAGGTAGGTCCCCCCATGAGTCCTCGTCAGCATCTCCAGAATCTCCCTCTTTCTGCTCTGATCATCGGTGGTCAGACCCTCAATGCACAGAGCAATAGGCCAGATATTACCCGGTTTCGTATGGGCCGATCCAATCCCTTCCGCACAGCACCCCTGAAAATAGTAGGGATTCGTCCCGCTCAGCAATTTTTCCCGGGTATTCAGATAAATCTCATCATCCGGCCGGCAGTAATTCAGATAGGGGAGGCTCATCAGGCTGGGAACGTTGGCATCGTCAGAAAAAAAGCTGTTGCCCAGGCCGTCAACTTCATACATAAGGACCCCGTCAATAATGGCAAAGTCCTCTATCCCCCGGTTTATTTCTCCCCGGAGCTTTTGAATCTTTTCTTTTAACACATCGCTGCTTTCTTCTGTCATTTCCAGAACCTCAATCATGTAGCCCAGTATGACAAGGGCATAGCAGTTTGAGGGGACCAGATAATGGTACCGACAGGCGTCATCGCTTGGACGGAACCCGCTCCAGATCATCCCGGTATAGGCTGTTTTAGTACCCAGCCCCTCCCGGCTCAATGTTTCATTTTCCGGTTTCAGATCAGGGTAAAGATTCATATCCCTCTGGAAGCGGTACTTCGATTCGCTCTCGTGGTTCTGTTCTGTAATAAACAGACCGACAACAACTTCCATCATCCTTAAAAAATCCCGGTCGAAGATGCCGATGTCCCTGCTTTTCTGATAATAAAGGTATGCCAGTTCCATGGGCGCGCATAGGGAATCAATTTCGAACTTTCTTTCCCAGACCCCCTGTTTCATCTCTGTTATATCGTCAAAATGCCCGTCCTTATTAGGGTACAGGTTAAACGCGTTGGCATAAGGATCGAGCAGGATGGACTGTACCTGCCGCTTAATTACCTTTTTGAAAATTCCATGCAGCTGAACGTCGTCTTCCGTAAGGTATTTAATTATTGGCTTTAACTGACAGGTCGAGTCCCTGAGCCACATGGCGGGAATATCCCCGGTAATAACAAAGGCATCTGTCTCGTTTTCCACTATCACCGACTGAATGGTGTTCTTCAGAACATTGAGAGCGAGTTTTTCTGTTTCCGAATTAAGATCTTTCGTCCTGATACTATTTTCTATATTTTGAATGGTCGGGCTATTGGTAATGGGGGTAACGATTTCGGAATAATCGGTAACCTGCAGCCGTCCAAGATAATCCAGCTCCTGATTCATACTATTCTAACCCTTAATCCCCGAATTCATAACCGATTCTACAAAGTTCTTCTGAAAGAAAAGGAACGTCAGCAGTATGGGGATCATGACTAATACCCCTGCTGCAATAAGAGCCGGATAGTTGATATAGTTATCGTATCCTTTGGACAACTGGGTTATTACAATCGACAGAGGGCGCATCCTCTCTTTTGATACGACGACCCGTGCCCAGGCAAACTCACTCCAGATAAAAGTAAAAGCAAGGATAATGAGTCCGGAAACAGCGCTTTTCAGCATGGGAAGCGCCACATGGATCAGGGTCATTATATTGCCCGCTCCTTCGATCTTTGCCGCTTCGATCATGGAATCGGGAATATACCTGGAAAACTGCATAATATAAATGATTCCGAAGCCGCTGAAGAGGAAGGGGAGGAACATGCCTAAATAGGTATTGGTCAGTTTCAGCTTCCGTACAATATCAAAAAGGGGCATGAAGGTTATTTCCATGGGGATCATTACTGTCATCAATACAATCAGAATAATAACGTTTTTGAATTTGAAGTCATATTTACAGAATACATACCCTGTTATGGTGCTCAGGAAAACCTGAACAATAATCATCAGTACGCTGACAATTATGGAAACCTTAAAAGCCGATAGAATTCCGCCGACTTCCATGCTGTAGATATAGTTATCCAGGCCTGGATTACGGGGTATCCAGTTAAAGGGGACTTTGAAAATCTCTCCCTGTCCCTGAAAGGATGCGGAAATCATCCAGATAATGGGAAATATATAAATGACTGTTATAATAGCTATAAACAGATAGATTAAGGATTTTTTGATCATATTATTCTTCCTTGCTTTTTGTTATCCGCATCTGGATTAGCGATACAATCAGAGTTATCAGAAACAGGACGATGGAAAGCAGGGAGGAATACCCCACATTTCTGGATTTGAATCCCTGGTCGAACATGTATTTTATTATTGTCTCGGTTGAACGGTAGGGGCCGCCACCTGTCATTACTTCCACTGTGACGAAAGTCCTGAGAAAACTGATAGTCGCAAAGATAACCGCAAAGACAGTCGTCGGTTTCAGAGACGGTACGGTAATGGAAAAGAATTTTCTGATGAATCCGGCTCCATCCACTTCGGCCGCTTCATATAACTGATTATTTATATTGGAAAGCCCGGCCAGGAATATGACCATATAGTATCCTGTGCCGTTCCAGATATTGAGCAGAATAAGGCAGAAGAGGGCCAGTTCCGGTTCGGTTAACCAGTTTATCTTGCTGCCGCCCATAGAAACAATCAGGCTGTTCATAAGCCCGGCTTCCGTTCCAAAGAGCAGTTTGAAAATAACGCTGGCTACCACAAGAGGCACCAGATAGGTAGAGAAAATAGCGCTCCTGAATAACCCCTGATATTTGCCTATTTTAAACAGTATGACAGACAGGAACAGGGCAATCGCCAGTACAGAGGGAACACTCAATAAGGTTAGTATAAAGGTATTTTTAAGGGAGTTATAAAAGTATTCGTCTCCCAGGAGTTTCCTGTAATTCTCCAGGCCGGCAAAGTGAGGTTCCTTTATATAGTTATAATCCATAAAGGATAAATAAACATTTCTGAAAAAGGGATAATAAACAAATATGGCAAAGAATATAAGAGCCGGGAGCACTATACTCCATACAAAGATTTTGTCGTTTAATCCGGATTTCATCTGGATCGGTTTTTTCATCCGGGTTTCTCCGTAATTAGTCAATAAAATGGTTTTGAATAAGTATCTGGATAATATTTGATACTCCCCGTCCGGTTTTCAAGTACCCGGGACGGGGAGTCTGCAGTTTTGCAGAAAGTCAGATTTAATAGTTACTGTTGATTTTTTCGGCAGCCTGTGAAAGGACTGCTTTGGGATCTTCCATATTCATAAAGATTCTTTCCAGGGCTTCAATGTAAATCGATCTTCCGTCAGGGTATTTATACGGACCGTCCATGTACTGGTATTTAGTTGTTTCAAGCTGTTTCTGCTGAGCCAGCTTTGCTTCCAGTACGCCCTCTTTTTCCCAGTTTGCCTGCTTTTCCGTATTATTGTAGATGTCCAGGCTGGTAACGCCCCGATCAGCCTGAATCTGGAACTCGTCGGAATACATGATCTGCAGGAATTCATAAGCCATGGCTTTGTTTTCCGCGCCGGAAAAAACGGCCCAGTCGCATCCGCCTGTAGAGGTTATACTCTTCCCTCCCTTTCCGGCCGGAACAGTCGTAATTCCAACATTCACTCCGGCATCCAGTGTAGCGGGCAGAGTCCATTCTCCTGTGAAATAGGTTGCCAGCTGACCGTTTAACCAGAGCTGATCCATTGTTCCGTCCGGCATGGGAGCCCATCCTTTTTTGATAAAGGACTGAGCATAACTGTGGGCTTTGACAGAGGCCGGGGTATCGATCAGGGTCTTTGTCAGATCTTCGTTCATGAAGACACCATCGTTAGACCAGATCCAGGCGCCGATCTCCCAGGGGTGTGTCGTCAGGGTCGTGGCAAAAATATCTCCGCCTGATGTATTTTTAAGGCCTTTTTCTGCGATTAGGGTGCCGATTTTTTCCAGATCCGTAAAAGAGGTCGGTACGTCTGCGCCTAACTGGTTCAGGATATCTTTATTGTAGAATAAAAGGAATGTATTTGTATTATAGTTAAGGGCGCAAATTTCATTGCCGTAGCGCATCCTTTCAAGTTGTCCGGGGGTAAATTTGCTGAAGATTTCCCAGTTTTTCACTTCATCAGTCAAGTCTTCCAGGATCCCTTCCTTATAAAATTCCTGAGCCCATCCGCCTGTTTTGGCTATATCCGGGATATCATCCATAGATACCAGTACAAGCTGTTTTTCTCTGGTTTCTCCCCAGGGGCTGATAATGTATTCAACTTCTGCATTCGGGTGTCTCTCCAGAAAAACCTTCTCTGCCATATCGATATTGTCGTCAGTGGTTCCTGTCGTCGAAATCCGCAGGGTAAAAGAATCATCTGCTGAACCGGCATCCTGAGAACCGGATGCGAATCCGAATGATACAGCGAGAATGAGTCCTGCAATGGAAAGTACTATTTTTTTCATCGTAATAGCTCCTTTGTGTTTGTTTGAGTGATTATATAGTTGAATGTATTTTTATGTCAAACAAAAAATGTATTAAATAATACAAAAGCAATACATAAATTAATGTATGATACAATTAAATCTCTTTAATTGTATCTCCTTCAACCAGACTTGCTGAAAGAACAATTCGTTCAATTTCCTGATCACCCTCTATAACACGATTGAGTTTTTCCATGGCCAGAATGCCCATTTCGAATTCATTCTGTTTCAGATGAGTGTAGGCGGATTCCCCTATATACTCCCAGGGCGCATCAAAGCACAACAGGGAAACATCCCCGGGAATCTGAAGCCCGATTTCCTTTAATACATGGGACGCCAATATTGCCAGGTGATATTCGCAGGCAAAAATCGCTGTTATTCCTCTTTCTGCTGTTAGGTGATCAAGGAGAAGATTTTTATCTGTTTCAATATTTCCCGGTGTATTTCTTCCCGGCATTGTACTGACAAAATCCAGCAGGAACAGGGAGTCGTCAATTGGCAGATTGTAATCCAGAATTGCCGCCTTGACTCCATCAAGCCGATCCTCCAATGCCGAAGTGTTTCGAACCGGAGGAGATAAGTAGAGAATCCGACGGTGTCCTTTATCAAGGAGATAAGAAGCTCCTTTATATGAGGCTTCCTTATGGTCTGTACCGATAAAGGAAGATTTCAATCCCCTCAGTTCCAAGTCGACAAGAACAAAGGGGAAGCCCTTCATGGATAATTCCATTATGGCAGGGTTAAAGAACTCATCGTGTTGAGGCTGTATAATAAGGCCCGAAGCCCCAAGGCTGATCAGGTCCCTGATAGCCTTTTCTTCAAGATCCTGTTTTCCTTTGGTCAGCTTCATGACCAGATAGTAGCCCAGTTTTTCGGCTTCCTTTTCAATGCCTTCCATAATTTTAATCCCGAAACTGGAGGATATATCGGGCAGTATAAAACCGATAAATTTCTGTTTCTGCCTGAATCTTCTACTGGTGCTCTGAAGGGGGAGGGGATGGCTGCCGGAAGATCCGGAATAGGAAACAATAGTCCCTTTCCCTCTTATCCGGGTTAAATACCCCTCTTCCACCAGCAGTTCCATAGCTTTACGAACAGTTACTCTGCTCACTTCGAACTGCTGGGTAAGCTCCATTTCGGTTTCCACAGTAGATCCATACGTCAGTTCACCGCTTTGTATTCTACTTAAGAGATGATTATAAAGTTTCAAGTATTTCGGCTCTTCCATAAGACATTTCCTTATAATGTATCTTACAATTTATATTAAATGTATCATCCGCTGTATTAGTTTTCAAGCAGTATACGGATTTTCCATATTTACCAAATCTGAATATAAGTTTTAAATACCTGTAAGAATCCACCTGAATATAAATAACGATATAAAAAGCAGCTCCGGAAGGCAGGAGGAATGATAAAAAGTCTTCATAGGCTTGTGGATTGATACAATGTTCTAAACATCGTTTAGAACAGCCAGGTTACTGTTCGCCATTTTTACTGGTCTCCGAGACCGTACAGGAGAATGAAGAGCCGTGACCGAAACATTCAATGGTCTTCGAGACCGGATAGGAGAATGGAATCAATTCACCGTACAGGCGCTGTTTTAGGCAATAGGAGCGAAGGTATGAAGATGAGTATCGGAGTGGATCTGCACAAATCCCAGTTAACAGTCTGTTTCCTGAGTGATGATAGAAGCATTTGTGAATCAGGAATGTATCCGACCTCTGAGGACGGTTACAGAGCATTTCTTGAGAAAGCAGTGTCCTATACAGAAGAGGGCCTTGATGTTAGGGCTGCAGTGGAATCAACAGGAAATGCCCGGTTCTTCCGTAACAAGCTATTGCTAGCAGGGATTGAGGTGGTGGTTGTGAATACACTGAAATTCAAAGTTGTAAATGAATCAGTGAAAAAGACGGATAAGCATGATGCCAGAACTCTAGCAGAGTTCTTGGAAAAAGATATGCTTCCCGAATCACAGCTTTGTTCTCAGGAGAGTGAGGATATCCGTAGAGTTCTTAAATCCAGAACTATCCTTGTTAAATCAGTCGTATCTTTGAAGAATCAGGTTCACGGACTGCTTCTAGGGTATGGAATTGAAACAAAAAGAGCTGCGCTGCAGAGTAAAAAAGAAAGGCAGCGCATCCTCATCGGTCTCGTGGACCATAGGAGTTTCGGAAGCGCTGCCAAAGCGATAGAACCGCTGCTTTCTACGATAGATCAGGTTTCGAACCAGGTCAAGCAGTTAGAGAAAGTCCTGCTGGAACTTGTAAAGGAAGATGAGGATGTACAGTTATTGCAGACGATCCCGGGAGTCGGATTGATAACGGCATCGACTATTAGGGCCTATACGGATGATATCAAGCGGTACGCCAGTGCCAAGAAGTATTCGGCTTATGCCGGTCTTGTACCATGGGTGCAGAACTCCAATGAGACGATTCATCATGGGCATATAACAAAGAGAGGGGCTGTAGAACTGAGAACGGCATTTGTTCAGTGTGTTATGGGAATGGTTAGAACTCGGAAAACGACTGGCAATTACCGTATCATGACGAAGTACAGAGCGATGAAGAAGAACAAGGGCAGCGGCACGAGTATTATCGCCTCTGCAAGAAAGATGAGTACGGTAGTGTACTCCATATTGAAAACCCGTGAACCCTTTGATCCGTTGAAGATGGTTCCGGATGATAAGTACTTGAAGATGCAGGCGGCTGCATTCAATGCCGTAAAAACTGGGTAATCCGGTTCAATTGTAAGCTTGTTAATAGGCTTATGATTGACTTTTTATAGGAGATAAAAAATGGTTTTAAAATGGTCATACGATCTGAATCAGATAGACTGGAACGAACTGAAGGAACTCTACCGAGTCGCCCCCCTCAGTACAAAAACTGAGGAAAAACTTAAAATCACTTTCAAAAACAGCATGTTTAAATGCTTTGCCTACGATGGGGACAAACTGATTGCTGCGGGAAGAGCCCTGGCTGACGGGGCATACTGTTCCTATATTTGCGATATAGGAGTACATCCCGATTATCAGGGACGGGGCATCGGCAGAAAAACAGTACAGAATCTGATGGATCAGTCCAGAGGGCATAAAAAGATTCTCCTCTATGCCAATCCGGGAAAAGAGGGGTTCTATGCAAAGCTCGGATTTAAAAAAATGAATACCGCAATGGCTCTTTTTGAAAACCAGGAGGAGATGATTGTTAAAGGAATCCTGTCGGGAGAACAGGAATAGAGTGGAAAACATCATGAAAAATAAAACAATCCTGATAAAAGTGATAGTCTTTATCTCGGGGATCTTTGTTATGTCTCTGGGGTTACCCTGTCGGTTAAAGCGGATAATTATACTGCGACGGACTTCTGTAATACTAAAATGGGAGTAAACTCTTCCATGGTTGTTATGGGGCTGTATATTAATTATTTACTCCGGATATTATCATTGGCATGATTGATAGACGTTCTGACCGCTTCAATATAACTGCGGATATAATCTTTCTCCAGCGCCGATTTATGGTAGACCATTCCGCTTGGAAAATTAGCCCTTCTCATATCGGGGTGTATTTCCTTGAGACCGAACTGTTCGGCAATTAAATGGATGGACTGGGGGAGGGATGTCAGGTAATTTGTTGAACTGACCACTTCCAGCAGGTTAATCATGGAACCGCTTGTGTATTTGATCCGCCGCCTGTAGCTGGCGCTGATCTGGTGATCATCCGGTTTTTCGGCGGAAACAAGATTACTGTGGGAAAATACGGCAAAGTCATATTCGGCCAGGTCCTGTTCTTTAATATTCTGTTTTGAAAAAACCGGATGGTTCCAGTTTGCAAAAAAAGAGAAAAACACATTCATCAGGTGCTCCTGAACAACCCCCTCCATCGGGGTCAGAGAACCGATATCACAGAAAATAATATCAAACTGCCCCATAAGAAACTGATCATAAAGGGTTTGGGAGTAACCGGTAATAACTTTAATCTGAATATCGGGAAACTCATTGATATACTGCTTTACCGCATCGGGGAACACTCCGTACTGCCATACAAGGCCGGAGCCGATACGCAGCTGTTTCAGTTTCCGGTTTTTAAGGTAATCGATCTCCTGTATGGCATAACGGAATTCATTCCCCATGGAGCAGACCTGTTTGTAAAGAACGTCCCCGTACTCTGTAATTTCAACTCCCTTGTTTTTACGGATAAACAGGGGGGTATCCAGAATATCCTCCAGGAGTTTGATGCTTCTGGACAGGGCCGGCTGGGATATATGAAGCTGTTCCGATGCCCGGAGGATGGATGATGTTTCTGCCACAGCTTTAAAGTGTTCCAGGTATCTATGAAGCATATTCCCCATCCTTTCTGTTTGCTTAAGGTAATTAACCTTAATGATATAAAAAAAACTTATATCAAGCAAGGATAATTGTATTAGACAGTATATCAAACCTGGTGTTTAATTAGGTCATATCCTAATTGAATTGCAATTCAGAATCAGGAGCATTAATTTCCAATTAAGGAGTTTTCTTGATGAAATCGAATCGAATCCTAATCCTGCTGATATTACTCGGCTGTCTGATGAGTCCCCTGTTTTCAAATGGTCAGGGAGAAGCTGATTTCCCTAAAAGACCGATCCAGAATATCTTTCCCTGGGGACCCGGAGCAACCTATGCCGCCAGTCAGGTCGTGGCAACAGCCATGGGTGAAGAACTTGGTGTTAATATGACTGTGACTTCAACAACCGGTGCTGCCGGAGTTAAAGCAGCCATGACTGTCATGTCAAAACCCGCCGACGGTTATACCGTTTTCGATGGGTATGTAGCCCCCCTGATCCTTTCTCCTCTGTTTGGTAAAGCCGATTATACCTTTAAGGACTTCAAACCCCTTTATGGTGTGGCATCCAATGCATTTGCCATTGTTGTCCGCAAGGATGACGACCGGTTTCCCGATCTGACCAGTCTGATCGAATATGCCAAGTCTCACCCGGGGGAACTGAAATACTGCGCCGGCGGCGAAGTTTCGCTTCCGCATATGGCAGCGGCATCCCTTTTGAAAAACTCCGGAGCCGTTACACGCCACGTTCCCTATAACGATACGAATGAGGGAATCAAGGATATGCTGGCAGGAGTCCTGGATTTCGATGTTATGAACTCCGGCGGCTACAATACATTCAAGGATGATGTCCGGATCCTGGCTGTCCTCAGCGATCTTCCCCAGCCCGGGTTTCCCGGACAGCCTCTTGTAAAGGATTTCGGATACTCAATCGGTCTGGATGGACTGGCGGCTACAGGGTGGACCTGGTGGGTTGTTCATAAGGATACCCCCGATGAAATTGTTGATATCCTGAGGAGCAGTCTTAAAAAGGCTCTTGATGATCCTGCTGTTCAGAGCAGGCTTTCCGATATGGGGTATCTGCCCATGCCGACCGATATCTACAGCCCTGAAAATTACAATGAAGAGTGTACCCTCATGTCCACCCAGCTGGGATCTGCTCTGGCGGCTATCCAGTGGGAAAAGGATGAAGTCAAAAAGTACTGATTATATTGCATCCGGTCAGTCCGGATAAATCCCGTCCCTCCTCATAAGAAGGGCCGGGATGGAGGAACCATGTATCTATCTCAAAAAATGAAATCCGAACTGGCGGTAGCCTGGTGTTTTGCCATTCCCGCTTTTATTGCTCTGTTTGAAATCCATACCAAATTTGTTGCTCTGGGAATGCATACCGGCGGGGGAGAACAGAATGCCGCCCTGTTTCCCCGGCTATTATCCTGCCTGCTCCTTTTTCTTGTTGTCCTGAAAACATTAAGCATTGTTATTGAATCGAAAAAGAATCCCTGTGCTGTCGGAGAGGCTGTCATTGTATTCGAAAAAGACGGACGCCGGCGTCTGGCTCTGATATTCCTTGTGTTTGTCCTATATTTACTGGGACTGAATTTTCTGGGATACTATGCAGCCACCCCCCTGGCGCTTGCCGCCTTTTTTATGATTCTGGGTATCAGGAAGGTCCTGCCCCTGGCGCTCCTGTCTCTGGGGGTCACCATCGCCGTCTGGTACAGCTTCGGTATCCTGCTGAAGGTTATACTTCCCGTAGGCCGTTTCGGCCTGTACTTTTAAGGAGTCTTCATGTTAAGTGAAATCTTACTGGCCGGAGCTCCTCTGTACTTTGGTCCGGCTCAACTGTTCTTTACCGGACTGGGTGTTTTTATGGGGATCGTTATCGGGATACTCCCCGGACTGGGGCCTCTGCTGGGTCTGACCCTGCTTACCCCTCTGGCTATGAATATGAACCCCTATACGGGGATGGGCCTGCTGATCGGTATCTTTGTGGGCGGAACAGCCGGAGGGGCCATCTCGGCTATACTGCTTCGTATCCCGGGTACACCGATTGCCGCCGCTACCCTGCTGGACGGTTATCCTCTTGCGCAGAAAGGCAGGGCTCCCTTTGCTGTTACCCTGGCTATATCAACATCTGCCATAGGCGGGATTATCGGGGGGATCTATCTGATTTTCTTTTCTCCCCTTCTGGCAAAGTTCGCTCTGGAGTTTTCTCCTCCCGAATACTTTGCCCTGGCCCTTACAGGAGTTGTCTGTATTGCTGTCGTTTCCAGAGAATCCACAACCAAAGGACTGATGGTTGGAAGCCTGGGGCTTCTTCTGTCCACAATAGGAATGGATCCCTTTATGAGTAATTTCCGGTTTACCTTCGGAACCATTGCTCTGGCGGGAGGCCTTGGGATTGTCCCCATGGTTATCGGACTTTTTGCCATAAGCGAAATGTTTACTCAGGTTGAGAAGGGGGACTTTGACAGTTCTCCCCATCTGAAAGCATTTATGCCCCCCGTCAAAGCAATCACGGAAAATTTCAGGCAGGGATTCAACCTTTTCCGTTCCAGTACGCTGGGGACATTTATCGGAGCTCTGCCCGGTGCAGGATCGGTTATAGCCAGCTTCGTCTCCTATGCGGTGGCAAAAAACAGTTCACGGCATTCTGAGAAATTCGGAACCGGAATCCCGGACGGTATAATCGCCACCGAATCTGCCAATAATGCCTGCTGCGGGGGAACCCTGATCCCTTCACTGACTCTGGCTCTGCCAGGTGACCCCTGCTCGGCCATGCTTCTGGCTGCGCTGATGCTGCTCGGGTACATCCCCGGCCCCCGCCTTTTTGTACAGAATCAGGATCTGGTGGGCGGAATCTTTCTTGCCTATATCAGTTCAAATATATTCCTCCTTCTTCTGGGGCTTCTGTTTCTTCCTCTGTTTGTAAAGGTCCTCAATGTAAAGAAGAAATATCTGATACCCGTTATTCTCATTCTCTGTGCCGTAGGCTCCTACGGGATGGAGACCTCTGTAAACGATCTCTGGATAACTCTTGCCTTTGGGGTTATCGCCTTTATACTCCAGAAGTTTGATTATCCTCTGGCTCCTTTTGTTATAGCCAATGTTCTCGGTCCCATTATGGAAGAGAACTTTCGCCGATCATTGATTATGTCCGGAGACGATCCTCTGGTGTTTATTGCCAGACCCATTTCCGCATCCATCATTGCGGCGAATATTGTCCTGCTGGTCCTAACCCTTCTTCCTGTCAAGGAGTTTTTTAATCAGAGAAAAGCTCTCAGGACACACTCTACCAAGGAAAATACAAAACAATGAAAACAATATATCTTCTTTTTGACTCTCTGAACCGGAAGGCCCTGAGTGCCTACGGTAGCAGCGTCCCTACGCCCAATTTTGACAGACTTCAGCAAAAGTCTGTGACATTCAACAACCATTATGCCGGAAGTATGCCCTGTATCCCCGCCAGGAGGGATCAGCAGACCGGCCGTTATAACTTCTTTCACAGTGCATGGGGACCAATGGAGCCCTATGATAACTCTCTTCCCCGCATCCTGAGAGAAGAGAAAGGTGTTTACAGCCATATTTCCACAGATCATGCCCACTATTACGAAGATGGGGGGGCTTTCTATTGTACCAATTTCAATACCTGGGAATTTCACAGAGGTCAGGAATATGATCCCTGGATCCCGGAGATTCAGCCGGATATGGTTAAACTGCAGAGACAGTATGACCCCAGGCATTATGATTTTGCAAAAGGATCCCGAAGCGGTCATAAACTGCAGTTTGCCAGGAATAAGAACTACCGGATGAAAGAGGCCGCAGACTTTCCCATGACACGCTGTTTTGATTCGGCTCTGCAGTTTCTGGATATTAACAGAGGAGTGGATAACTGGTTTCTGCAGCTTGAGTGCTTTGACCCTCATGAACCCTTTGATGTTCCCCCGGAATATCAGGAGAAATTCCAGCTGGACAAGGAGGCCGTTCTTAACTGGCCCAACTATGCCCGCCCTGTCGAAAACGAGGAAGAGGTTGAGTATATCCGCCGGATGTATTCTGCTCTGGTGGCTTTTTGTGATGATCAGCTGGGACGTCTGCTGGATAGAATGGATGCTGATAATATGTGGGAGGATACCGCTCTTATCATGACAACCGATCATGGTTTCCTGCTATCGGAGCACGACTGGTGGGCAAAGGTTATTATGCCCAATTATCAGGAAATCTCCCATATCCCTCTTATGATTTACCATCCGGACTATAAAGAGAAAGCCGGAGAATTCCGGAACGATACATCTTCGGTTATCGATCTGATGCCAACTGTTCTGGACTGGTACGGATGCGAAATCCCCAAAGAAGTTACCGGACACTCCCTGACTCCTGTTTTGAACCGTGACAGAGAAGAGGAGCGGGTTGTGAGCTGCGGTGTTTTCGGAGGGACCGCCCTGATTACAGACGGACGGTATGCTTATCATTTATGCCCCGAACACCTGGACAGTACCGATCTGTATGAATACCGTATTCATCCCTGTCATATGAGAGGGCAGTTCTCTCTTGAGGAAATGAGGGATACATCCCTGCATGAAGGTTTCAGCTTTACCAAGGGGATCCCTTTGATGAAAATCAAGGGGCGGGATGATTCGGCGCGTGTTCCCAATCATGATGCTCTGGGATTTCAGGATACGGAAACACGGTTATTCGATCTTCTGAATGATCCTGAAGAGCAGAATCCCATACGGAATCCCCAGGTGGTAAATCGGCTGAAAGAGCGGTTCAGGACGATTATGGTGGAGCATGACGCCCCGAAAGAGATGTACCGGAGGTTTGCTCTGGACTGATAGTAAGGCCCGGTATACTATTGGAAACAGGGGGAAATCCTTGAAACCGATTAATCTGCTTGAAAAATCAGCAACCCGGAAGACTGCTCTGATTCTGCTGGCCACAACCGCCGTATCAGCCAGCTGCCTTATCACTGGTTTCTATGGGCTGCTGAATCTTGATCCCGGGGCCACTCTGGATCCTTTAAGCTGTTACGGGAGAGAAATCTTCTACTCCTTTCTGGATATACAGGGGGAAGCGGGCAGGCAGTCCTACCTGCTCCTCCATCTGGTTGATTACCTGTTTATCACTCAGTTTTATCCCCTCCTGACAATTGCGGTATACAAAGCAGCCGGTAAAACCGGCCGGAGTCGTATTGTATCCTTTCTGGTCTGGCTTCCCCTTGTTTCTGCTGCCGCGGATCTTATGGAAAATATCCTGATTGATGTAGCCATTCTGCTTTACCCCGGCAGAATAGAGGTTATGGGTACATTATCAGGGCTGTCTACCTCTTGTAAGATGTACACTATTTATGCTGTGTTTCTGACTATTGCCGTACTGCTTGCACGGAGAGGCATTATGGCTATTGTTAAAAGGGAATAGTGTTTCCCTTTAAACCAGATCGCATATTTCCGCATCTATCAGATCGGCAAGGGCATCCGCTTTAAGATTTACCTGCAGCCCCCGGACTCCGGCGCTGACAAAAATGCTCTCGTACAGAAGGCAGGTTTCATCAATAAAAGCAGGGTAGTGCTTTTTCATCCCTATGGGAGAACAGCCGCCTCTGATATAGCCGGTAAGGGATAGAATCTCTTTTACGGGAATAAGGTCCACCTTTTTAAAACCGGCGGTCTTCGCAGCCTTTTTCAGATCCAGTTCACAGGCCCCCGGGATAACGCAGACGAATATCTCATTTGTATTACTCCGCAGAACCAGGGTTTTGAATATGCGGTCTATATCGAGTCCGGTTTTAGACGCAACCGCAACCGCGCTCAGATCGGATTCGTCCACTTCGTAACTTTCAATTTCAAAAGGAACTTTTTTCTGTTCCAGTATTCTAACGGCGTTTGTCTTTTCCATGAATGGATTGTATCGGTTCCATTCGAAAAAGTCCAAAAACTTTTAATTCAGTTTTTTGTAAAACTCTTATCCATGGTCTCCCTGGATTTTACCGTTTTACAGGTTTCACAGAAGAAACTGACCGATCCGCAGCTGGAAATTACCTCCGGTGTGCTTCCGCATTTTTCACAGGTAAAGCTAATCTCCCAGCTTGTTCCGCATCCGCTGCAGGTATAGCTGTTTCCCGCACCATTGAGTTTCCCTTTGCATTCAGGACAATCCATTTTTTATCTCCTGCTGATTAACATATGTTACTAAAATACTCATTTATCTCTCTACAGGAAACTTTAACTTATCAATATTTGTACTTGACAAAATGTAACCAATTGGTAACATATGGGTATGCACGACAGGAAGGCAACAGAAGACGCCATAATTACAGCCGTTGACAACCTTATCAGCAGGAAAGGATTTGTCGGGCTGGGGATTAACGCCATCGCCAGGGAAGCGGGTATTTCCAAAGTTCTGATCTACCGCTACTTCGGGGATTTTGATGGTCTGCTGGAAGCATGGGCATTAAAGAACAGTTACTGGCTGTCCATGGATACGACGATTCTGAAGGCCGGGAGCCTTTCGAAAAGTGTACAGGATGCCGTTCTTGGTATGTCGAAGGATCTGATGAATCAGCCTGTAAAGCGGGAGGTTCTCAGATGGCTTCTGTCAGAAGAGAGTCAGGCGGGAACCCGGGTTATGGAAAAACTGGAGGAACGGGGTGTTCAGCTGACAGAGAATTTTATAAAAGAGAATAATATTTCCCCTGATCTGGATATGGAAGCCCTGTTCGCCGTTCTTACGGCGGGGATAAACTACCTGGCTCTCCTAAGCGACAGAGCCGATGTATACAATGGTATTTCCCTTCAGGGAGAGGACGGTTGGGAGCGGATTGCCCTTTGTCTATCTGAGTTAATGAATAATCGGAAGTAACCGATTTATATTTTTTTATCAGAATGTTACCAATAGGTAACATCGGGAGGTATGAAGATGTTCAGGAAGAAAAAAAGAGTTGTTTCTCTCATTCTGTCAGCTCTGCTGGTTCTGGAAATCATATCCTGTAACGGGATATCCGAGCAGGTTCAGAGCGGGGATCTGGTTATCAGTCTTGAAACGGGGAGTGAGTGGTTTCATGATTTTTCCGCTTTTAAGAAGAATCCGCCCCAGTTTGTCTTATGGATGGAAGATGAAGAGGGGAATTATATATCCACTATCTTTGCCACCAGAAAGGTTGCCACGGAAGGATGGATATTCAACGGGGGCAACCGCCGCCTGGAATCTTTGCCGTACTGGATGCATAAAAGGAACAGGCAGGATGATAAGGGAGTTCTTCTGCCTTCGAAAGATAATCCCCTTACAGACAGCATCAGCGGCGCTACTCCGAAAAACGATATAGAGATTCTGTTCAGACCGAAAAGCAACCTTCAGGGATTTATACTTTTCCTTGAGCTTAATCACTCAACAGACTTCAATTCAAACTGGCCGAAGGGAGCGGAAAAGGGTGACCCCGACTGGTCCGGCGGAGAGTGGGGCAGCGGACAGCCGGCTGTTGTCTATTCGGTCAGGGTTGACCTTACTCAGGATGATTCCCGTGTTTTCACCCTGAAAGGACACAGCAGCGCCGATGGCTCGGATGGGAAACTGTATGAGGATACATCTTCTCTAACCACAGCTCTGGATATTCTGGGATCTGCTTCGGTGAGCCTGATACCATGAAAAGAGTGCTGAAAGTTATTTTTCTACTAGCGGCTGTACCCTGTTATCTCTACTCAATTGAATTCAGCGGCGGATTAATCGTCTCATCGGATGCTCTCATGGCCTCGTTCGGTGTGTCCCCTGTCAAACCGGTCCGTTTTGTTCTGGAAGGGGGGCCGGCCTTTGAGCGGGAAGCGGATCTCCGGGTAAACGACAGCTGCTGGCACCTGGGGGTAGAGTATACGCCCCGGCCCGAAGGCCGCTGGGATCCGTATCTCAGTATGGCCTATGAAATCTTTCTGGTAGATACCTCCTATGCCGAAACAGTGGCACAGGGAGTTCTTCTGGGAGGAGGAGTAGCCTGGCATATTACAGAGGGACACTCTTTAACTCTTGAAGGGGGATGGCGGAGTACAAAAGGGGATATTCACAGCCATTATGACACCCCGGATTTTACAGTATTTTATGATGAAGTGTGGAGAGCTCCGACATTCTGTATGGAACTGGGGTGGCGGATCCGGTTTAAAAGGTAAAAGGAGATGGGAGACGAAGAGAATACGTGAAGACCTCCCCCTTGGGGGCAGACTCTCCGGGAGAGAAATATTTCTGTTTGAAAAAAAACACACACTTATAAAGGGGATCTTGATATATTATCATAATACGCCAGTCAAAGGAGATCTGTCCTATTCTAAAACCTGTACCCTTTATCCTGTTTATATTGTTGATTATGGCAGCTTTTGCCGGCTGTTATTCTGATCATTCGGATTCTCCTCCCATGCCCCGTGCCGAAAAAGGTGTACTCGACCTGAGTTCCTGGAATTTTCCGGATGACGGGAGTGTCAGTCTGGAAGGAGAGTGGGTCTTCTGGTGGAAAGAGATCAGAGATCCTGATGACCCTTTCTTTTCTGATCCGGCGGTATATGTCAATGTTCCTGATGTCTGGACCAATTATGAAATCGATGGTCAGGCTCTTAGTGCGGAAGGGTATGCGACCTACTCCCTTATCCTGATTCCACCGGATGAACTGCAAACCTATGGATTGTATATTGAGGGAGAGGGGAGCGCTTTTGCCTTGTGGCTGAATGACAGATTGCTGATCCGGAAAGGGCGGGTTGCTTCAGATTCCCACTCTCGTTTAAGAGACAAAGGCCCTCTAACTCTTTATTTCGAATCCAACGGGGAACCCCTCCGTTTTCTTGTTCAGATGTCAAATGACCAGCATCGCAAGGGAGGCTTCAGGAACAGTTTCCTGCTCGGTCTGGTAGAACCGATTCATCACTATCAGCTTGTAAACTGGTTTATAGAGGCATTCTCCTTAGGGGTTCTTTTTATAATGGGACTCTATCATCTGATAATTTATCATTTCAGAAGAACAGGTAAGGCTCCCCTGTATTTTGCCCTATTGTGTTTTCTGGCCGCCCTGCGTCACGGAGTGACAGACCAGTGCATATTGCCGACTCTTTTTCCGTTAATCACATGGTCCGGTGCGATCCGGATGGAGTACTTTGTTTTTTATATCTCCCCGGCTGTTTTTGTCCTGTTTTTTAAAAATCTTTTTCCTGATGATATTAATAAGTGGTTTGCCCGTGTGGTAATCGGAATCAGTCTTGTTTTTTCCACTCTGGTATTCATCTTCAATACAATGATCCTCAGTCATACTGTTACTTTCTACCAGGTCGTGTGGAATATTGAAATTCCCTACTATATCTATTTTATAATAAGAATTGCCCGAAAAAAACGGGCGGGTTCTTCCTATTTTGCACTTGCCACTCTTATCTTTTTTTCCACTGTTGTAATCGAAACCCTGGTTATAAATAAAATCTCCGATCCGATTCGTATCAACTATCTGTATCCCCTGGAGATGATTACATCATTCGGATTTCTGGCTTATATTTTTGTACAGGCTATCTATCTGGCTTCCCGGTATTCCAGCGCCTTTGCCCGGGCTGAATCTCTGGCTGTAAAATTGAGAGAAACAAACAGGGACCTTGAATACAGTGAAAAAAAATACCGTACCATCTTTGAAGAATCAAAGGATATGATTTTTATTACCGGGGTATTAAGCCGGGTACAGGACTTTAATCCGGTGTGTACCGAGATTCTGGGATATACGAGAGAAGAGCTTCTAAGCTTATTCATGAAAGACATCCTTGCTGAATCTGATGATTTCTACCGGCTTAAAAATAAAATTATGGAACAGGGGTATATCAAGAATCTTGAGACCATTTTACTCAGTAAAAGCGGAAGACCGGTCAATGTTCTGGTTAATGTGGTTCAAAGAAAAGGTGAGGACGGCCAGTTAAGAAGTTTTCAGTGGGTCGCCAAAGATATAACAGCCATGAAACAGGCTGAAGCTGAAAGACTGCGGGCTCAGGAATTTGAACAGATGTCCATTACAGATCCGCTGACAAAAATCCATAACAGACGTTTTTTCAATGAAGCCATAAAAAAGGAAGAAGCCCGGACCAGAAGAATTTTTAAACCCTTGTCCGTTATAATTTTTGATATAGATAACTTCAAAACGGTGAATGATACATTCGGACATTTTATCGGAGATCAGGTCCTTCAAAAACTGGCTGCCCTTTGCAGGGATACAATGAGGGACAGTGATCTGTTTGCCCGTTTCGGAGGGGAAGAGTTCATAATCCTGACACCTGAAACGGATTCTCATACTGCTATGGATATCGCAGAAAGGTTACGTGCCGTTGTTAATGAAACCATAATGGCTCGCTGTAATGAAGGCGATATCCTGATTTCTATCAGTCTGGGGGTCGCCAGCTGGAACCCTGCCGAATCTCCTGATATTTCAGCTGTACTGGATAGAGCTGACCGGGCACTGTATGACGCCAAGAACACAGGAAGAAACAAGGCTGTGCTCTGGGAGGATTTGGGTAATAAAGGGATGGTAATAAAGGGACGGAGGATTAATTTTATAGAAACTGAATCAGCCTTGTAATAATGACTGTTTCTACAGGTATGAGAAAAGCAAGAATTATCCAGGAAGGCGCGACCTACCATGTAACGGGAAAGACCAATAGAGGCGAGTTTATCCTCTACTCCGATGAAGTTAAGGATCTGTTTTTATCGGTGATCAGAGAGGCAAAGAATAAGTATGATTTCAAACTGATCAATTTCTGTATTATGAGCAATCATTTTCATCTGCTCATTGAACCAGGCCGAGGTACAAACCTTTCGAAGCTTATGCAGTGGATTTTGAGTGTTTTTGCCATAAGATTTAATAAAATCTATAAATTGATTGGTCATGTATGGTACGACCGGTTTAAAAGCGTAATCGTCAGAACGTTTCAACACTATGTAAATGCCTTTCACTATATTTCTGACAATCCTGTAAAAGCTGGAATCTGTAAAAATGCCGGGGACTATTATTACAGCGGGTTATATGAATTAAAGAGACAAATCCGGAGGGTAATAAGCCCTCCGGATGACTGGATTAAACTGATAATCAGATTTTGATAGAACACGCGTTTGCTATATATAAATCTCAATACTTTTCTTTATGGGAAGTATATCCTTTGAGTTGAAGAAATCGTATAAATAACCGGATTGATCATGGTAAAATCCAGATAATAGCGGTATTCAATTCAAATCATGTACTTACTGTTAAATAATACTGATAAGGAATGCCATTTATGCCTGTATCTCTTATGATTTTCATGTAAAAAAGCCGTAATAAAGAGAAAATCAAACCTCCGTCCCCTGATCTTAACAATAAAATAGTATTGCCTAACAATCTTATTTCATGCTAATTATAAGTTGGTAAAAAATAAACACGGATAAAAAATGTCAACACTTATTAATTTCTAATGTTATTAGATAGGTTTTGTACATTTTTGATGTAGGGGACAATATGAGAAAAATAGCCCTGTACGGAAAGGGGGGGATCGGAAAATCCACTGTAACCAGTTCTCTTGCTGCGGCCATTGCAAGCAAGGGATACCGGGTTATGCAGATTGGTTGTGATCCTAAAGCGGATTCCACATTGAATCTAACCGGCGGGAAGGAAACTGTATCTGTCATCCAGTATTTACAGGACCATGGAGGATGTGACGCGCTGGATGAAATTGCCAATATAGGTTTCAAAAATATTGTCTGTTTTGAAGCAGGAGGGCCTACTCCCGGTATAGGCTGTGCCGGTCGGGGAATTGTCACAACTTTTGAACTGCTTGACGAACTGGAGGCATTTGATGTCTATCAGCCCGATTTTGTCTTTTATGATGTTCTGGGCGATGTGGTCTGCGGGGGATTCGCCATGCCGATGAGAAACGGTTATGCCGATGAAGTTGTGATTGTCACCTCGGGAGAAAAAATGGCGCTTTTTGCTGCCGGGAACATCCAGACTGCGGTTGAAAATTTCCGGGAACGGAACGGCGTTGAACTTCTAGGGGTCATTTTGAACAAACGGAATGTGGCCGATGAAGAACAAATTGTCCGGGATTTTGTAAAGCAGAGCGGTACGGAACTGATTGGAATCGTTGAAAGGGACGGTAATATCCAAACCTATGAAAACCGCTGTCAGACTGTAATCCAGGGCGATCCTACCCTGCCCATTTCCCTCAACTTCATGGAGATCGCTGATCGGATTATCGGAGACAAATCATGACGGACGAATCTTCTCTCTACACGATTCCCGTTACACGCCTTATGGAAGAAACGGAGAAAAGGAATTATCGGATCAACAGAGAAAGTTTTCCCCATTACTGCCCTCCCGGAGCGGGACATTGGGGGATGGTGAAAATGGCCTTTCAGGTTCCGGACGTTGCAGTAGTATTCGTTATCCCCATGGGCTGTGGCAGGCATGGAGGTATTGCTAACATGATGGACGGACTTCAGGGGATTCTGGCTTATCTGCCAATAGCCGAAGTCGATATTGTCACGGGAGAGCATCTTCAGAAAACCGAAGATGCTCTGGCAGAACTGATTGAAGAGGATTCCCCCAAGGGGATTCTGCTGTTTACGACCTGTATTGACGAACTGCTGGGTTCGGATTTTGACAGTGTTATGGAACGTACGGAACAACAATACGGGATTCCTGTCAGGCGGGCCAAGATGAATCCTTTAATGATGCTCTCCAGAAAATCGCCAGATTTGATGATCTATGTTTCCATGCATGATTTTCTGATTCCCGCAGAAAAAGAAGAAACCCTTTACAATCTTATCGGAACACCCTGCCCGGTAGATTCTGAATCGGAGCTGTATTGCCTGATAGAAAATGCCGGGTTCCAGCCCCTGCAGCATATTGCCGGTTTCAGGGATTTTGAATCCCACTATTCCATGGGACGGGCCAGGGGGAATCTGCTTATCGGGATTGCCGGTATCCGGGCTGTGGAACACCTGGAAAAGAAGCTGGGTCAGTCCTGGATTGCTGTTTACGGCCTGTTCCGTCCTGAAGGGATTGCTGAGAATTACCAGGCCATGGAATCCTATCTCGGATGTGCTCTGGACTGGCAGCCTTACGAAGAGGAACTTCATGTCTTTCTGGAGCAGGTCCGTCCGGCTCTGAAAGGAAAAACCTGTGTAATAGGAACAACATTGCAGGCCGCCCCTTTTGAATTAGCCCGTTTTCTAACGGAAATGGGGATGGAGGTCCGCTATATTACCGCCGGTTTAGTGCGTCCCTACGAACGGAAACACATGTCCTGGCTGGAAGAAAAGTCCCCGCAGATCAAAGTTATTCCCAGCGTGGATCCTTCACTCTCCATGACCGGAGGAATAGTGGATACGGTGGACTTCGGTTTCGGTCTGGATACTCCGGCCTATTTTAAAATTGGCAGTCTGGTAGATATTTCCGTTGATGATAACCTTTACGGATTCAGTGGAACGAGAAAGCTGATAGAGAAGATTCTGACCGCAGAATCCTTTACCAAAACAATTAAAGAACACGTTTACAGCCTAAGCCTGGTTGTCTAGGAGAATTATATGAAAGGATTGATGCGTCATCTACCTCCTTTGGCGCCCGATTATTCCGGGGCCGTTTCGGTACTCTTTACTCTGGGGGGAGGAATAATTATCAATGGAGCCGACGGGTGTATCGGAAATGTTACAGGTTATGATGAACCCCGTTTCTTCGATCACCCTGTCCATATTTATAGTTCCGGGCTCAGGGAGATTAAAGCTGTAGCCGGTGATGAAGAAGTACTCCAGCGTAAGGTGGAAAATTCCGTGGGCGACAAGGATGTGCCCTTTATTGTATTACTGGGAACTCCCAATTCGGCAGTTATAGCCAGTGATCACCGGGGGGTCGCAAATATCTTGCGGAAAGGCCGCAGGATTCCTGTTTTAACCGTCAACACCACAGGAATCGATACATATGAAATCGGCGCTGCTAATGCCTACCTGGAACTTGCCAAAACCTTTTCCGAACCCATGGATGAACAATCGGGAATAAATATCATTGGCGCTTCCCCTATGGATTACTGGAGCTCTCGGCAGGTTGACGCCATGACGGAAGCCCTGGCCGGACAGGGAATCCATGTCCGGTCTGTCTGGGGAGCCGATAACTCCCTGGATAATATCCGTCGGTCTGCCGGTGCAAAAGCAAATCTGGTAGTATCCTGGTCGGGATTAAAAGCGGCTCGATGGATGGAGCGGCGCTATAAGATTCCTTTTGTTACCGGTGTTCCTCTGGGCAGGCAGTTAACAGAGGAATTATCATATGAATTAATGCATCTGGGTTCTGAAAGGCCGAAGAAAAGAAATCTCTTGAACGAAAGAAGAATGCCATCGGATTCACGGCAGGAACGGGTTCTGGTGATTGGTGATCAGATCTGGGCTGATTCAGTCCGCCGGTATCAGCAATTGGAGCAGAACCGGAACGATGTCTACACAGCCAGCTTCTTTTCCCTTCATAAGTCATTGAAGGGAGACAGGGATTTTTTTATTGAATCGGAAAAGCATCTGAAAGAACTGATAGCCGATTTAAAACCGGATATCCTCATGGCTGATCCATTATGTCAAATTTTTCTGGAAGATGAAAAAACGGAATTTGTCGCCCTGCCTCATCTGGCCGTTTCCAGCAGGCTTCACTGGGACCATGATCGTTGCTATACCGGATTAAATCCCGATTTTTAATCCTCTGAACATCTGTAATCCCTCAGATGTTTCTTTATAGGGAGAGAATAGCGGGGATCTCCAAAATATCGGCAGATTCCCCGCTCTTCCAACGACCTGTAACCGCTTTAGCTTGAGTAAATCGGAAGAGCTTTCCGTTTATCCGAATACTGGTATGATCGCCTGACGCACCGACATTTCATGCTCGAAGTTTAACTTTCTGATTTCCAATTCGTACAGGCGGCGCAGACTTTCGTCACTCAATGATTTCTCTGCTTTATCAAATATATATTTGCCGGAAGAATACATTAGAAGCGCTTTATCTGCGGCGAATACGGCCTGGTTCGGGGAATGAGTGGTAAATAGTACGGTCATACCCTCCTTCCTGCTCAGGCGGACAAGAGTCTGCAGAACTTTATTCTGATTCTTGAAGTCGAGAGCTGAAGTCG
Source organism: Oceanispirochaeta sp. (assembly GCA_963663385.2). Classification (GTDB taxonomy): domain Bacteria; phylum Spirochaetota; class Spirochaetia; order DSM-2461; family DSM-2461; genus Oceanispirochaeta. The sequence goes on from CAXXXD010000002.1 coordinate 1,222,045, forward strand.
GTTCATCCAGAATCAGAATGGAACAATCCGAGGCCAGAGCCCGGGCAATGAGTATCATCTGCCTCTCTCCGCCGCTTATTTCAGTGAAAGAACGGTTTCTGAATTCAGACAGCCCCAGTTTTTCAAGAATTGCTTCCGCAATTTCGTAGTCCCGTCTCCCGGGAGATGAAAAGGGAGCAATATGACGGGCTCGTCCCATTACCACCATATCCAGGGTGGAATAGGCAAAGGTGGATGTCACCTGCTGTGGGACATAACCTGCGGCTCCTCCTAAAGTAACAGATCCACAGGATAGAGGAAGAATTCCCAGTAAGCACTTGAGCAACGTGGTTTTTCCCGTTCCGTTCCTGCCTAAAATAGCCCCGATTTCTCCTTTTTCCAGGTGAAAGGACAGATCTTTGAATAAAGAATCTCCTTCAGGGGAGTAGGAAAAACGGATATCCTTTCCCTTAACCATTGCCCCATCCTTTGCCGCCGGTTTTTTTGAGAAGATAGGCAAAAAGGGGCGCTCCGATGATTGCCGTGATAATGCCTATGGGGATTTCAGCCGGTGTGGCGGCACGAGCCAGATTATCAATCCACAAAAGGTAAGTCCCGCCGATAAGAGCCGACGCGGGGAGCATCCGCCGATGATCGGGACCGACCAGCATCCTGGCGATATGGGGAACGACCAGTCCGACCCACCCGATGATTCCAGCCACGGAAACGACAGCCGAAGCGATAATCGCCACAGCAGTTAAGGCCAATCCCCTGATCTTTGCAGGATTGATCCCTATGGCCAGGGAGTCTTCGTCTCCCAGGCTAAGGATATTGATGCGGAAACGGAGCAGCATAAGAAATAGCATCCCCGTAATAATAGGAGCCAGAGCGATAAGAAGCTGTTTATATGTGGCAGAGGAAAAGCTGCCCATAAGCCATATCACAATAGCCGGAAGCTTATCATAAGGATCAGCGGTATATTTCATAAGCGATGTTAATGCTGTGAAGAAAGCGTTGGCAATAACTCCCGCTAATACAAGCATGAGGATGGAAGATCTTTTTCCGGAGCGGCCGATCCCGCAGACTAGAAGCAGGGATAAGATACCAAAGGCAAAGGCCAAACCCATCGTTGCAATTTGCGAATTCAGCAAAGAAATCGCCAGGGCGCCTCCGAAGCCGCTTCCCGATGTTACACCGATTACCTGGGGACTAACCAGAGGATTTTTAAATATCCCCTGAAGGGCTGCCCCCGCCATGGCAAGGGAGGCTCCGGAAAGAAGAGCCAGGGCCGCTCTGGGCATTCTTATTAATGTAACAACCCGAAAGTCCGTACTGCTCCAGAAAGAATCAATCGGGATCAGGAAAGATGAGAGGATCCCCAGAACTTTATGCGGCGAAACACGATACCTCCCGATCCCCAGGGAAAGAACTACCGAGATTATGAGTAGAATAAACAATAACACTGTCAACGAGGGAAATCCTGTCTTTTTCATTTTCATCTCTGTCGCTGTTTTCCTGGCTTAACCCTGAACGGATTATTATTTAAACATTTCGTAACTGGAGGAATCTCCGTTAAGATCGATACGGAGAATGGAGTCCAATTGAGAATCGGATGGGACTTTCCCGTAAATCCATTTGTAATTACTTCTGATTTCTTCACGGATGTCCCAGCTGAAACGGGACGGATGATTGACCATGGTCATCCATTTCCACATTAGGGGAGATTCCTGATTAGGGGGATCCCAGCGATACCCTCCCAGGGGAAGTTTATAAACTTTCCGTTCCTTCACAGCACTGACATCGGCCAGTTTGGGATTACTGTAGACGTCCTCGGGAGTCAAACTGGATTCAAATCCGTTTAAATAGATAATTTGAGGATCCCAGGATATTATCTGTTCTTCGTTCACTTCGGTGAAGCCTTTAACATCCGCCGCTACGTTGGTTCCTCCGGTAAAGTTCAGGTAGAAATCATTATATGTTCCCGATCCTGCAACCATCCTGGAAGAAAGGTAACGGAGAAAATAGAGTACCCGTGGTTTTTCTTCTGTTGGAATGGTATGGGTCAATCCATTGATTTCATCTAAGCTCTCTTTATGCCAATCGATGATTTTCCGGGCTTTTTCTTCCTTTCCGAGAATCTTTCCAAAGGAAGTAATCCAGCTTTCCAGATCTTCCTGGGTTCCGTACATTAAGAGAAAAGTGGTCAATCCCGCATTTTCAAGAGGTCCGATGACATTTACTCCCAGATGCCCCCATTGAAAAACAAGATCCGGGTTTATAGTAAGCAGTGATTCTATGTTCGGAACAAAACCGTCACCCACAACATCGGAGTTGATATTCAGAGCTTCGGGGAAAAAGTCACCCAGTATGCCTTCAGCAAGGGCTGCTTTAGAAGACGAGTGCATTCCGGCAAGATGATCGGTTCCACCGTCAACGGCTATCATCAGACTGGCCGCGGGTATCGGGATTGTGACAATACTGTTGATCGGCTTTGGGATTATTACGGTTCTACCAGTCTGGTCTGTAAGTTCAAATGAAGAGGTGGTTGCCGCCTCTTCCGGCTGTGTCTCCCGGGATCCCGTGCACCAGAGTCCGGTATTCAGACCCAGTAAAAGAAGGGAAAGCAAAAGAAATCTTGATGCGGCATTGTTAATCTGTTGTTTCATGATTGACTCCTGTTTTTCTGTAAGTTAGCTAAAGCAAATAATATTTGTATTAACTACATTAATGAATTAAAATGTCAAGACAATTGGAATGATTAAATAATGAAAGTAGAAACGCATTTTAAACTCACTGTTAAACAATCCTGATAAGCACTGTCTGTGTATCTTCCAATTTTCATGTAAAAATGCCGTAATAAAGAAAAAAAACAAACCTCCGTCCCTGCTATAAAGGAAAAAGTAATGAAATACAGAGTTATAAAGGATTACAGCGAAGCTCCTTCCAATCCCATTATGATCACTGCTGGTGAAAAACTTGCTGCTATTAAGGAATCCGATCCTTCCGGAGACTGGCCTGATTGGATTTTCTGCAAAGGTGAGGGTAAAGAGGGCTGGGTTCCCCGGCAGATATTGACTATTACGGGGACGGAGGCTGTTACTTCGGCTGTTTCTTCAGAAGATTATTGCGCCCGGGAGTTAAACCTGACGCGGGGAGAGGTTCTGACAGCGGAAAGGCAGTTGAACGGCTGGATCTGGGGAGCAAAAGAGATCGCTCCCTGTGAGAAGGGATGGGCTCCCCTGAACTGCCTGGAGCAGGTTGACCATCCGGATTATACGATCCGAACCATGAAGATGGAGGATTATGAGGAAGTTTACCGATTATGGACCGAAACTGAGGGGATGGGTCTGCGTTCTCTGGATGACTCGGAAGAGGGGATAGGCAGATTCCTCAAACGGAATCCTGCCACCTGTTTTCTCTGCCGGTCCGGGGAGAAACTGGCCGGTGTTATCCTCTGCGGCCATGACGGCAGGAGAGGGTATATCTACCATGCCGCTGTAGATAAAGCCTTCCGCAGACGGGGCATCGGAAAGGCTCTTGTAAATAAGGTCTTAACCGCTCTTGAGAAGGAGGGTATTAATAAGACGGCTCTGGTTGTATTTGACTCCAACACTGCCGGTAATAGTTTCTGGGAATCCCTCGGTTTTACGGAACGATGCGATTTGATTTACAGGAACAGGGCTGTCAACGAGTCAAATACATGATGTGCAGCAGTGTTTGATTAATAGCCGCTCTCTTGTGTATCCTGTATGAAAATCTTTAATAATTGAGAAGGAAAGATAGCATGATTGGGATAATGGCCGAGTTTGATATTAAAAGTGATTGTATTGATAAATTCCTTGAAGAGGTAAAACCTCTGGTTAAAGCATCTAACGAAGAAGCCGGTTGTATTAAATATGAGCTTCACAAGGCTTTGGGATCGGACAATATCTTTGTTATGGTGGAAGAGTGGAAAGATCAGGCAGCTATTGATTTTCATAACAGTTCGGAACACTTTACAACAATCGTACCCAGGCTGGGGGCTCTGTCGGCTAAGGAAACCAAAGTGACTCTTATGGAAAGAGTCCTGTAATCTATACTTAACAGAACTAAATTGTTAGATACCAGATATTCTCTCCTCTATATCCAATCCCGGAAATACCCCATCCGGGACGTTCTTATTTTCATAACGTCCTCCGGTTCAATCCGGAAGCTGCAAAATGACTCTTCCATTCCCGCTGCTTCCGCCAGGATATCTCCCCTCGGGTTTATAATCAGGGAGGCCGCCGGGCTCCTCCCTTTATCCGGCCGGTCCCATATCTGATTGCAGCTGGCTATAAAACAGGTGTTGTCATACGCTCTGGCGGGCAGGTATTTCTTCATCCTCATCAGCTTCTCAGCCCCTGTTTCCCGGGGAGAGGCGAAGGGCATAAGCAGTAAACCGGCTCCCTTGTCAGCCAGTCTGCCGCTGATTTCGGGAAAATGGGTTTCGGCGCAAATCTGGATGCCTATATGAAAGGGGAGTTTAAAGGGCAGCCGGTCATTTCTTAACACCTCGGCCGTCTTCCCCGGTGAAAAGACTGATCTCTCCGAAGGACCGGGGATGTTTTTTTCATGTATATGGAGTATTTCCCCTCTGTATAAAACGTAATGGGCTATTATGATATTGCCGCCTCTGAAAAGAGGCGCTCCCGCCAGGACGATCCCCTGATAACCTGTTTCCCGTGTAAGAACCGCTAAATCATCCAGGGTCTGCTGAATCATTTTTCTATGGCTTAACAGCCACTCCCGGTTTTTAACATATCCAGTCAGACTGAGTTCCGGGAACAGGAGTATCCGGGTATCTCCGGTTTTCTCCAGCCATTTCCGGTGTCCCGACAGGTTCTGACTCAGATCTCCGGGGCGGCAGGCGAGGTTTACAGTTGTAAGCTTGATCAGACTCATCTGTTTAACCGCTGAATTCTGCCGCAATATACGGTATCCGTGTGTTTTCCTGCATGGTAGTATTAATGCACTGTTTTTTAAAAAAGTAAAATATCCGGAAGCAGGTTGAGCCTCTCTGTGTGCGGCTGTTAACTTATATTGCGGTTTATCTGTATACAGTTGTCTGACTTTTTAACAATATTCCAACAATCATTGACACATGCCTGAACATAGTTTTACCATTATATATCTATGACAGGTATAAGCCTTCCAGGGGAAGGACGGTATTTTAAAGCGGTATTTTCCATTTCCATTCTTTTACTGAATGCTCTTATTATAATGGTATCGAATTCCCTTTTTTTTCAGGATCGATATTTTACACAGCAGTTTGTTTTCGGGCGTATCCTGGAGGTTTCATCTGACAATCTGGATTCGGACCCCTATATCCCGGGCAGCAGTCTGGGCAAGCAGTCCCTGAAGGTGGAGATCCTGTCCGGCAGGGATAAAGGTTCAGTGTATGATATTTTCAATACACTCTCCAGATCCCATAATATCCGGGCGGAAAAGGGAAAAAAGTATGTCTTCTCCATAAGGGAAGAGGACGGGCGGGATAAGGTCGTCTGGCTTTACAATTATAACCGTCTGCCTGTCCTTCTCACTGTAGCGGCGCTGTTTATCCTCTTCATAATACTGGTGGCCGGCAAACAGGGGTTCCGGTCTCTGGTCTCGCTCAGTTTTACAGCTGTTGTTATCCTGTTTGTAATTGTTCCCATGATCCTGCGGGGGTATGACCCCATTCCCCTGGCTATTATCTGTCTGAGTATTATCACTCTGGTGAGCTTCCTTCTTCTGACAGGATGGAGCCGAAAAACCCTTATTGCCCTTCTGGGAACCATGGGGGGGATTATGGCAGCAGGTCTTATCAGTCTTGCCGCTTCCCGGGCCGCCCATCTGTCGGGGATTCACCTTGAGAAAGGGGAGCAGATTCTGTATATTGCCCAGGATTACGGGATCCGGATACACGGTTTCCTGTTTATTTCCATTCTGATTGCTTCACTGGGTGCCGTAATGGATGTGGCTATGAGTCTGGCGTCCTCCATGGAAGAGATTAAAAAACACAATCTCTCCCTGACTCCCCGGGAACATTTCCACTCCGGCATGGTTATAGGACGGGATTTGATAGGAACAATGGTAAACACGCTGATACTGGCTTTTACCGGCAGTTCGTTTACTCTGATTCTCATGATCGCGGGACTATCTATGACATTCAGGCAGTTTATCAACATACCCCTGATTGCCATAGAAATTATACAGGCTTTGGCCGGGAGTATCGGAATTATCCTTTCAGTACCCCTTACCAATATAATAGCTACATTATTACACACAAAGGAGACGTGAGTAATGAAAAGAAGAATCTCTTATTCCATGGCAGGACTTGTCCTGCTCGTCATGCTGGTATTTGTCGGATGCGCCAACAATACGGTAGCCCCCTCTGCGGCAAAAACGGAGAGTTCCGAACTCAGCCTATACGACAGCCAGAAAGATCTGGTAGAAGTTATAGGCGGAAAAGAACTGACCGAGCAGACAATCGCCATCGGTGCGACTGCCGATATCCATGGAAGAATCTATGCCTATGATTATGCCATTGATTCACCCGATTCCGATGCAGGTCTGACCAAAATCTATACCGCCATCATCCAGGAGAAAGCTGTCAATCCCGACATGATTCTGATGGATGTGGGCGATACGGTTCAGGACAACTCAGCCGAGCTGTTTAACGATCTGGATACTCATCCTGTTATTCAGGCTCTGAATAAAATGGATTATGATCTCTGGGTTCTGGGGAACCATGAATTCAATTTTGAAAAATCCTTTGTAGACAGGAATCTGCTGAATTTTGACGGTGCTGTCGTAACAGCCAATATCCGTGAATCCGCCGACGGCAGCCACTATGCCATGCCCTACAAGTTTTTTAATGTAAACGGATGCCGGGTCGGGGTTATCGGTCTGATTCCTCCCCATATCCCCGAATGGGAAGCTTCTTCACCCTCTCACTTCAAAGGTCTGGAATTCAAGGGAACACTGGCTTCTGTTAAAGAAACCATGATGGAAATGGACGGTAAATACGATGTTCTGGTGGGAGCCTTTCACCTGGGCCGTACAGACGACAGAGGCGCTGAAGCTGTAAAGGATATTGCCAATGCCATCCCCGAATTCGATGTCATCTTCGGCGGACACGAACACGCCAAATATGTGGAAGAAGTAAACGGCGTTGCCATTATCGAACCCGGTGCCTACGGATGGGCTCTGGCCCGTGCGGATATTCAGGTTAAAAAAGAAGGGGACGAATGGAAGGTTCTGGACGTTAAGGCTTTCAATGTGGAAACAAGCCCTCTTCAGGAAAACCCTGTTCTTATGAACGATTTTGCTTTTGTTCACGAACAGTCAGTTGCCGATGCCAATGTGGTAGTGGGTAAAGTCAGCGGTGAATTCGTTGACGGTGTTGACTTCCTGACAGGTGAGGATGATGTTACAACCATGCCCCGTGCCCAGATTGAAGATACAGCCGTCATCGATCTGATTAATGAAGTTCAGATGTTCTATACCGGTTCAGATGTTTCATCCGCCGCTCTGTTCAAATTCGGTTCCACCCTGCATGAGGGGGAATTCAAGAAAAAAGATGTGGCCTATATCTATATGTATCCCAATACTCTGGTTGGTGTGAATATTACCGGTAAAAACCTGAAAGCCTATATGGAATGGTCCGCTTCCTACTACAACAGTGTAAAAGACGGGGATCTGACCATCAGCTTCAACAAGGATATCCGCGGATACAACTACGATATGTTTGCCGGTCTGGAATACGAAATCGATCTGACAAGACCGGCCGGAGACAGGGTCGTCAATGTTATGAAAGACGGCGCTCCCCTGGATATGGGAAAAACCTATAAACTGGCAATTAACAACTACCGGTTCGGTACGCTGATCGGTCTGGAACTGGTTACCCCCGATGATAAATACTTTGACTCCTATGAGGTAATGCAGGATGCCGGAAGAATCCGCAGCCTGATTGTCCAGTATGTACAGGAAGAGAAGGGCGGTGTTGTCGATCCCGTTGTGGATAACAACTGGGAACTGGTCGGTTTCGACTTCGACAATCCCATGATCGATACGGTTATTGAACGGATTAAAGCCGGAACTCTGACTATCCCCGCTTCCGAAGACGGAAGAACCCTGAATGTCAGATCTGTAACCGCTGCCGATCTCTAAAATCAGTTATTCTAACTGATATGTGTTAAACCGCCCCCGGTTCCTCGAGCGAAGTCGAGAGGGGGCGGTTTTTGATATCTGTGCATATATATAAACTTGACGATGCAGATTGCAGGGGGTTATTGTATGGATAGGATTCTTCAAGTGGAATTATTCACATTTGATAAACATTTCTTTTTGATGAAGGATCTGCATTCCCTGAACTTATTCATATAAACAATCTTCCCAAACTCCGCTTGCTCCCCTTCGTATTATGGCTATAATGGAGGAGATCTGAGGAGGTACCGGAATGGACAGATGGGTTAAACCGGAACAGAGAAGAAAATTTATGGCTGATCAGGGTATCGTTTATCTGGAACGGGCCGTATTCTCCGCTCTTCCCGCTTTCAAACGGGCGCTTGCTGAATCTCCCTACTATCTTGAGAACCGGGAAGAATTCGATCACCTTTCTGCCCTGTACGGACCTTCTATAAAGAATCACTCCCTGGCTCCCGTTTCCATTCGCTTTATCAGCAAAGAAGTAGGGTACGGCCTTTTTACGGAGGAGGACCTGGAGGCGGGTACTTTTATCGGTGAATATACGGGAATTGTTCAGGAGGGTCTGGATCTGCCTCCCGAAAACCCCGACGCCGGGAGTTTTGATACCGATTATACCTGGGACTATCCCGATGCCTGGTACGATGATATCCTTTATGAAATCAACGCCCTGAAAAAAGGGAATGAACTGCGCTATGTCAATCACAGTTTCGAACCCAATCTGGCAGTAGAGCATACCCTGCTGGATAACCGATGGGTGATATTTTTTGTCTGTGAGCATCCTTTGAAAGCCGGTACTCAGTTAACAGTGGATTACGGGGAAGAGTACTGGTCCGGAGGATTCCGGGAACTGATCCTTTTTTAATTTAGAAAACTACAGCTGGAGGAACAACTTAAGATGAACGCCGGATGGATGAATGGAAAAATTCTGGATGAAAAGGAGATGGTTCTTCCCGTAAGGGATCTGGGAGTGCTCCGGGGGTACGGGGTTTTTGACTTTCTTCGGACTTATAAGAAAAGGCCCTTTCATCTGGAGGACCATATGGTTCGTCTGCAGCACTCTGCCCGTGAGATCGGAATGACTATCCCCTATAGCCTGGAAGAGCTTGAAAAGGCCATGATCGACCTGCTGGAATATTCGGATCAGGATGAAGTGGGACTCCGGATTGTCTGTACGGGAGGCTTCAGCCGGGACAGTCTGACTTCGAAGGATGGCTGCAACCTTTTTATTCTGATGGATCCTCTCAAGAAATTTCCTCCTATGTACTATGAGGATGGAGTTAAAATAATTACCTATAGGCACATGAGATTTCAGCCGGAAGCCAAAAGCCTTAACTACATCCCTGCCATGGAAGCCATGCAGGAAGCCGATGATAAGGGCGCTGTGGAAGCTCTCTACTGCGACGAAAAAGGGCGCCTTCTGGAAGGGACAACATCCAATGTCTTTATCAGGAAGCAGGGGTTCTGGATCACCCCCGGGAGGGATGTTCTGAAAGGGGTAACCCGTCAGGTAATCATGAATCTGATCGATCCTGCCGAACTTAAGGCCGAGGATATTTATATCAGTGATCTGGATGGCGCGGAAGAGGTCTTTATCACATCCTCCTCCAAGGAGATAGTCCCCGTTACTCAGGTGGATGAACTCCGCTTTGGCGATGGGGCGGGACCGGAAACAAAAAAACTGATGAAGTTGTTCCGGCATTATGTCGATTCGCCCGAAAAATGGGGATTCAATGGTTCTTTATAATCCCGAAGCCGTAATCTCGTTCAGCCGGTACGGTATAGGCATCCCATCTCTGGACAGCCGTAAATCCAATACAATCAAAGCCCTCCTGGAAAATCCCCTTCTGGGCGGACTGTCCGGTCAGTGGTACAGAAGCGAAATCCCTTCTCTCATCGAAAGGGAAGATCTGGAAAGGGCGCACACACCGGAATATATCAATGCACTGTACGGGAGTCAGCTGGAGGACAAACTGATTCAGGCCTATGAATTGATCGATGATACGGGACAGTATCATCGTTACAATCCGGATACCGCCGAAAAGCCCCTTTCCGGTCTTCTGGAGGATGTTTTAAGAATCATTTCCGGATCCTGTCTGAATATCAAGCAGGCCCTGACAGAGGGGTTTTCCTATTACCTGGGAGGAGGTATGCACCACGCCCATCCCGGGTTCGGTCACGGTTTCTGTCTTTTGAACGATATCTGCATAGCCCTGCTGAAGGCTCAGTCCGAAGGGCTTTTTCAGACTGCCTGGGTTGTGGATGTTGATGCCCACAGAGGGGACGGGACGGCGGAGATCCTGTCCGGTAGGAGTTCAATTACCAGTTTAAGTATACATATGGCGGAAGGCTGGCCTCTGGATACACCGGAATTCAATGAAGAGGGGATGCTGAATCCGGGTTGGTTCCCCGGGGATGTGGATATCCCTGTTCATTCCGGAGAAGAGGACAGCTATGTTCCCCGTCTGCTGAAAGCCCTTAAGGGGCTGGCCGCAAATGGTCTCCCCGATCTTGTTCTTGTCGTGGGCGGTGTTGATCCTTACGAAAAGGATGAACTGGCATCTACGGCTCCCATCGGTATGACAAAGGAACAGATGCTGGAACGGGACAGTTCCATCTATGACTTCTTTGATTCCCGCAGGGTCGCTCAGGCCTGGGTAGCCGCCGGAGGGTACGGGAGGTCATCCTGGGAGATTCACACACAGTTTCTCCAGCAGACCCTGCTGAAAAGATTGGGCTGTTCTCCGGAATGAAGGATAAACTGCTTGCAGTTGACTGCGGAACCCAGAGTCTCAGAACCATTATCTTTAACAAAGCCGGGGAAATCCTTGATAAGGAGAAAATAGAGTACGACCCCTATCAGTCTCCCGAGCCGGGATGGGCCGAACAGCACCCCGATCTTTTCTGGGATGCTCTGGTTCAGGGGTGTGGTGCTCTGAAAAGCCGGAGCCCAGGTTTATTTGATCAGATCGGCGGTATCGGTGTAACTTCCCAGAGGGATACAATGATTAATCTGGACAGTGACGGCCGTGTCCTGAGACCGGCTATAACCTGGCTGGATACCAGAAAGGCCGATGGCCCTTACCACCCCCGTTTCCCCATGAATCTGGCCTATAAGGCTGTAAAAAAAGATAAGGTTATCCTCAAAACCATGAGGGACGGGAAGAGTAACTGGATACGGGAGAATCAGAGGGAAATCTGGGAAAATACCTGGAAATATGTACAGGTTTCGGGATTTTTGAACCACCGCCTCTGCGGAGAGCCCGTAGATTCGGTTGCCTCCATGGTAGGGCATATCCCTATGGATACAAAGCATCGCCGCTGGTCCGGAAAAAACAGCCTTAAAGGAAAAATGTTTCCCATCGAAAAGGAGAAGCAGTACCGCCTGACGGAAGCCGGGGAAGTGGCTGGAGCGGTTACCCGGGAAGCTTCGGAGGCAACCGGACTGCCTGCGGGGCTGCCTGTCGTGGCCTGCGGCAGTGATAAAAGCTGTGAAACCCTCGGTATGGGGTGTCTTGATACTTCCCTGGCATCTCTCAGTTTTGGAACAACCGCTACGGTGGAGGTGTGCAGCAAGCGTTATTTCGAACCCCTGCCGTTTCTGCCGGCCTATTGCGCTGCTTACCCGGGCGCCTGGGTGCCTGAGGTTGAAATCTACCGGGGATACTGGATGATCAGCTGGTTCCGGGATGAACTGGGACACCGGGAGATGGATGAAGCGCGCCGCATGGGAATCCTGCCTGAAAAGCTTCTGGACAGGCTTCTGGAGACAGACCCTCCCGGCTGCCGGGGGCTGATGATGCAGCCTTACTGGGGGCCCAGTCTGAAAGATCCCTATGCCAAGGGTTCCCTGATCGGGTTCGGGGATGTTCATACAAGGAGTTCCATCTATCGGGCAACCGTGGAAGGTCTGGGTTATGCCCTCAGGGACGGTCTGGAAACCCTTGAAAAGAGGGGGCATTTCCATGCTCCCCGGGTAGCCGTTTCCGGCGGTGCCAGCAGGAGTGATCTGGTTTGTCAGATCAGTGCGGATATATTCGGAAGGCCTCTTGTCCGGGGCCGGACATACGAAACTTCCGCTCTGGGAGCTGCCATTCTGACGGCTTCCGCCCTGGGACAGCATCCATCCATAGACCGGGCTGTCGAAAAAATGGTCGGGTATGAAAAAACATTCGAGCCGGATAAAAAGAATGCCGGACTCTACTCAAAACTGTTCAGGGTATACAGGGGAATCTATCCGCGTATGCAGCATATGTACCGGGATATTCAGGAAATTACCGGGTATCCTGAAATATAAGATCCTTATCCTTTTTATACCGGAAATTCAGCAAAAGGGAACGTCTTTAGAAATAGCCCCAGATCCTTTTCCAGGTTCTCAGTGAATTTCCTGCCCTCCGGTGAATCGGGGAACCGGAGACGGTGGTTCCGTTTTTTACGAAGGGACTCCGCCATCTTCAGATAATCCGCAAGGGCGGAGGATCCCGCCGCCAGGCAGAATCGTTTCATAATGTAATGGACAGCCTGATCCGAGGGATGGGTCAGATCATCCGCATACCAGCGGTAATCCCGCAGCTCATCCAGCATGATTTCGTATGAGGGAAAGTAGTCTGCTTCAGCCCGGGTACGGCAGACGGCATCCAGACCGCAGCGGAGCAGAGCTTTGCTCAGGGAATTCTCCTCGGCGCTGTCTCTGAGGTGCCTGACAGGGCTGAGGGTGAAGATAATATGTATTTCCGGAAGAGAGCGGGTCAGTGTCCGGCACAGGTCTTCCAGAATCCTGTTTATTTCACTATAGGAAAGACAGACTCTTTCAAAATGGGAAGAAGGTCTCTTGTGGCAGTTGTTGACAGTGCTGCCTGTGGTTTCCTCTCTGTATACCCAGGCAGTACCCAGCGTAATAACGGCTGTTTCGCATTTCTGTAAATAGTCTCTGTGATTCCTCAGCCGCGTGTTCAGTTCATTCAGCAGTTCCTCTTTACCCGCTCCGGTTCCGCAGCTGTCAAACAGGCTGTGCCGCCATAGCCCCTTGTGAAAAAAGAGTTCTCTCTCTTCAATGGCTCTGTCTGAGAGGAGGAGGGCGAAGGTCTCCTTCAGGCTTTCGGGGTTATAGATATTCCCGAAGGGGGCGATCCTTCCGGGCAGAAAATGGTCCTTCCAGAAATGGTACAGGTTCGCGGCAAAGCAGGATCCGGCGAAATACACTTTACCGGAAGGTTCAATCAGCCTGGGTAACGGCAGTATGTCAACAGGAGTAAAGCTGCCTCTCCAGAATTCATCCGCCCCTGTGGTTTCCACTTTCATAATCCCAGAATCTTTTTTGACACTTCAAAGAAGATGGTGAGACCGCAGACATCAATCACGGTAGACATCAGGGGGCCCGCCGCAACAGTCGGGTCAAATCCGAGGCGGTGAATAAACATGGGGACCAGGGCGCCCAGCACTGTCGCAAACATAACAACACTGCACAAAGAAATGGCAATGGCGACAGCCGGCAGCAGTTCAATCCCCGGCGGGGTAAAATAGGCTCTTGTCAGAATCACCGCACCCGTGATAAACCCGATCAGCAGGCCTACCAGCAGTTCTTTCGTCAGCACTTTCCAGATATCCCGGAAGTGGAGTTCTCCCGTCGCCAGTCCCCGTATCATCAGGGTGGAGGACTGGGTTCCCGAGTTGCCCCCGGTCTGGGTAATAACCGGTATAAAGAGGGTAAGGAAGGCCGCTGTCAGATAGAGGGGCTCGTAGGAGCTTAAAACATTTGTGGTTATGGTTCCCGCTACCAGCAGAATGATCAGCCAGGGGAGCCGTTTTTTCACCAGGCCCCAGATGGATGTCTCCATATAGCTGAGGGTATCACCTACCATGGCACCCATTTTGTAAATATCCTCGGTCTGTTCCTCCCGGATAACATCTATCACATCATCGAAGGTGATGATACCCAGGAGCCGGTTGAAACGGTCCACTACGGGAAGAGCCAGAAGATCATGGTTTTCCAGAACCCGTGCCGACTCTTCCTGGTCCGTATTATCGTTTACATAGATTACATTCCGGATCATAATATCGTCTATTTTATCGTTATCCCTCGCCCGGAGTATATCCTTCAATGAAACAACGCCGATCAGCCTTTTCAGCTGGTCCACCACATAGATGTAGTAGACCGTTTCCAGGGTATCCATGGAACTGCGTATAAAGTGGAGAGCCTGGGCTACTGTGATATCCGCCAGAATAGCCGCGTAACGCGGTGTCATCAGTCCGGCCGCATCATCCTCGTCAAAGCGGAGGAGAAAGGTCGTTTCCTTTCTGGCTTCTTCGCTCATGTTCTCCCAGACAGAACTGCGCAGTTCCGGGCTGAGGTCCTGTATAAGGTCTACCAGGTCATCCGGTTCCATGTCTTCCAGCAGGTCCCTGGCGGCCTGTTCGGATAGTTCGCTGATAAGGTGCTCCTGTTCAAAAAGGGGAAGCTCATGGAGAAGGTCTCCCCGGTTTTCGGGCAGGATAACCAGAAACAGGCGGAGTTTTTCCTCGGGAGTGAATTTATCCCAGACCTCTACAAGTTCCGCTGCGCTGAGGGAGCGGATCAGGTTCTTCAATGCCTCATCGTGGAGGGGATCCATATACTCTTTCAGGTTGTTAATCAGGTTTTCCATAATCCGTCTCCTCAGTCCGTTTTCTGCTGTCAGTCCCATTCTCCGATTTTCAGGACCTCCGGTTCCAGCAGGAATCCGGTTTCTCTCAGTACTGTTTTCTGAACGAGTTCGATCAGCTCCGCGATCTCTGCAGAACTGGCATCTTTTTCATTAATAAGAATGTTTCCGTGCCACTCAGAAACTGCTGCACCTCCCAGGCGGGTTCCTTTCAGCCCGGCTCTCTCAATAAGAACCCCCGATGGGGCTCCGAAGTCCCGGTTATTCTTAAAGGTTGAGCCGGCGCAGGGAGCCCTGAAGTGGCCCTTGGCGGCTCTGTCTTCCCGGATCTGAGCCATTTTTTTCAGCAGCTCGACCCTGTTCCCTTTACTGACCCGGAAGGCCGCGGACAGTATAACACAGTCCCTGTCCTGAAAGGGGGACTTTTTATACGCCCAGTCTTCCTCCGTAAAGAAAATCCTCTCCACTTCCAGCTTTTTATTCAAAATATCGGCCCAGCAGAAAATATGGGATATTTCTCCCCCGTAGCAGCGGGCATTCATCCAGAGGGCCCCGCCCACGGAACCGGGCATGGCGTATATAAATTCAATCCCTTCAAGACCCCAGCTGGCGGCTTTTTCCGCCCCCCGGGAAATGCCGAGTCCGGCCTCCATGATCAGGGTGTCCCCGGAGCAGGGATTATGGTCCAGTGCTATCCGGTTCAGCCGTTTCATATTGATTACAGCACCGCGGAAACCTCTATCCGAAATCAGTATATTGGCTCCTCCTCCCAGTATGAACCAGGGTATATTCTCTTCCCTGAAAGCCTTTAGTAGATGCAGCAGTTCCTTCCGGTTCACCGGTTCCGCATAGATGTCGGCTTTTCCGCCGGTCTGAAAGGTATTGTAGGTATTCAGGGGCTCATCTTCCCGTAAAATACCATTAATATTGATTTTTCTGTTTAAATTCACTAATTTGTACACATACATATGATAATTGCCCTGTATCCGAGTGGCAACATGGTTAAGGAGAAATTGTGAAGGTTAAATTATTTAATTCCGATGGACGGGAACTGCAGGAGTTCGAGCCAATAGAAAATGGAAAAGCCGGACTGTACTGCTGTGGTCCCACCGTATACAACTACGCCCATATCGGAAATATGCGCCCCTATACCTTTGAAGATGTTCTCAGACGAACCCTGGAGTATGCCGGATACAAAGTAACCCATGTTATGAATGTAACAGATGTGGGGCACCTGACCGACGATGGTGACGAGGGTGAAGATAAAATGATTAAAAGCGCCCGGGAACAGGGGATGACCGTATGGGAAATCGCCGAGTTCTTTACGAAGGCGTTTTTCCGGGATACGGAGCGTTTGAATATACACGTGCCTCACCAGGTATGTCTGGCTACCAAACATATTCAGGAAATGATAGATATGGTCAAGACGCTTGAAGAGAAGGGGTATACCTATACTTCCGGGGGAAATGTCTATTTCGATACGTCAAAATTTCCTGAATATGGAAAAATGGCCGGACTGGATAAGCAGGAACTTCAGCATGGCGCCCGAACTGACGTGGACGAAAACAAGAAAAATGCCCAGGACTTTGTCTTATGGTTTACAAACAGCAAGTTTGAAAATCAGGCTATGACATGGGAATCTCCCTGGGGTGTAGGCTACCCGGGGTGGCATCTTGAATGCAGTGCCATGAGCAGCAAATACCTTGGCCCCCATTTCGATATTCACTGTGGTGGAATCGATCATGTTCCGGTTCATCATACAAACGAGATTGCCCAGTCCGAAGCGGCAAACGGCTGCAAATGGGTCAACTACTGGCTTCATAATGAGTTTATCATTATGAAAAACGGTAAGATGTCCAAATCCAAGGGAGGTTTCCTGACTCTTCAGGATCTGGTTGATAAAGGCTATGATGCCATGGACTACCGTTATTTTCTCCTGGCGGGACACTACCGCTCCCAGCTGATTTTCACCTGGGAATCTCTGGATGCCGCCCGTACGGCACGGGAAGGGCTGCTGAAAAAAACAGCTCAGCTGAAAGCGAAATGCAGCCCTGTCGATCCAGAGGATTTTACTGATGCCGCTGTCAGGGTGCGTCAGGACTTCCAGGATCATATCTCCCAGGACCTGAATACACCCCGCTGTCTGGCTGATATCTGGAGCGCCCTGAAGAACAATGAACTCACCGACGGGGAAAAACTGGGACTCCTGCTGGATATGGACAGGATAATGGGGCTTAAGCTGGCTGATGCGGAGCTGGAAGAAGAAAATGCCGAACCCCTTGACAGTGAGATTGAACAGTTGATTCTTAAAAGGCAGGAAGCCCGTAAAAACAGGGATTTTGCCCTCTCCGACAAGATCCGGGACGATCTTCTGGCCAGGGGGATCCAGATCATAGATTCTCCCGATGGGCCTAAATGGAAAAAAAGTTGAATTTTCCTGTAACAAACTTTGTAGAACCATGTTTTAATGTTAAAGGGTAAGATGCGTGTCGATAGAATTTGAACAGACTTACAACGAGCTATACCCCCTATTGATGCGTGTAGCCTACAGAATTACCGGTTCTACTTCCGTCAGTGAAGACTTATGTCAGGAAGCTTTTATCCGGTATTTCGAAAGGATTGATAAGATCCCTCCCGGAGACCAGGCCAAATACTGGCTGATCAGGGTTATTAAAAACCTTGCGTTCAATCATGAAAAGCGTAAGGGGCGGGAGAGGAATGCTTATCAGAAGTACTACTACGAACCCAAACCCGAGATTACAAATCAGGGAGAAAAGGGTTTAATGGAGGACGAATCCAAACGGATGGTCCAGGATGCGTTAATGCAGCTGCCCTATAAAATGCGGGTAGTGCTTACACTGAAAGAGTATGGTGGTCTCAATTATAAACAAATCGGTGAGATTCTGAAAATCTCGGAAGGAAATGTAAAGATCCGTGTTTTCAGAGCCAGACAGAAAATAAGTGAAATCCTGAGAAAGGGGGAAGTCTATGTGCCCTGACAACACACTGTTGTCTGCTTTTTTTGACGGAGAGGTTTCCAGTCCCTGGAAAGAACAGATTGAAGAACATCTTGTAATCTGTGAGAAATGCCGTTCCATCGTAGACGGATATGCCGGACAGAGCCGTCTGCTTCAAAGTGAACCCGAACCGGCTTATATATCAACTTTCTCGGATCTGGAACATCTGATCCGCCATAAAAGTACGGTACATGTGGCAGAGTCTCTCTGGTCGGGTATCAAATGGCCGGCTATTCCCGCTGCCGCGGCGGCGGCAGCCGTTTTCGCCTTTGTCATGGGTTTTGTTCTGGCTGGAAACAACGGCGCTGCCGGAAGCTATATAGGCCAACCCATTGCTGTCTCCGAGGGATGGTCAATTCCTCAGGGAGATCTGACGGTTCCCGGAGAGGATATTAATGCTCTACTGTCGCTTCTTGAACCTTCAGACAGTCAATTATTCAACCAGGAATCCAGTATGGAACTACCTGTCGGTCTGAATCTGGAACTGTACGGGGATTCCCAGTTACTGAAATCCGCCGGCCTAAGCGGGGGCTCATCGCGTTGATCAAAAAGCCCCTGACCCTCGGAATACTTCTCTGCCTGCTTACCGTAGCAATGGTGAGCGGACAGGAGCTGAAAGAGCCTTCCATAGAAGAAATTCTGAAAGAGGCTCTGTCCATTAATATTCATGCCAATCTGTCCCAGGACAAAAGAGAAATCATGTGGGAGTCCGAAGTCAGGAAACTGACAATACCCGGACGTCCCGTAACAATTCATCTGCAGAATCAGCAGGCGAAGCTTTCTGTGCATTTTACACCCTACAGGAAAAATGACGGAGGTCTGATTCTTGTCGCTCAAAGCGAAATATGGCTGGTTCAGAATAAATCGGAAACTTCCGCAGAGGGAATCCGTTATTATACAAGCATGAAGAGCATTCCTCTTGAATTCGGCGAAACGGTACTTTTCTTTCCTCTGGGAAAAATGGATAATCTTACTAATCCTGAAAAACTGCATATTGAAATGGCAGTAATGATCAGTCCCTATCATACGAATGATGATGGTGCATCAGTGGATGCTGCTCCTGAGAGCGGTGAAAATCCATCGGACGAATCGGTTAATTGAACCGTTTCGCTTGCCGGAAGGTAAGTTAATCAATGAAAAGAAGCGTCTTTCTCTATCATGTTGTTCCTCTATCCCTGTACGCTTGTCTGATGCTGCTTTTTCTGCTCAGCCTTTCCGTTTCGAAACGGCAGCCGGAAATTTCATCCATCTCTCCTGAGCAGGTCCGCTCGGGAGATCTGATGGTTATTTCGGGGCGTAACTTCGGTTTAACCCGAAATAAATCAAAGGTATGGCTCGATCAGTCCCCCATGCCGGCGTCGGCCATCGAATTCTGGTCCGATACCAGTGTGAAAGTACGGATACCCTCCCTCTCCGGTTCAGGGCTTGTCTTTCTGGAAACAACTGGAGGCAGGAGCAATGGCGCTCTGTATATCCTTTCGGAAAGACTGCCTGACCGCTCCTCCGGTGCGTTCCTTCCGGGGAAGCCCTATCTGTCAAGGATTAACAGCAGCTTGTTCAAACCGGGAGAGCTGGTCGTTCTGGATGGCGATAAGCTTGGTACAAGAAAGAAGAACAGCGAGATTCTGGTTAACCTGACAGGAAAAGCTCCCGAAAGCATGCTGGATGAACCGGATACGGGAGACTATGTAGTCGTACCCCCGGAAAATATCGCCGGATGGACCGATAACAGGATTTCCTTCTATCTCCCCGAGGAAGCCAACTGCGGGCCTGTTTATATTAAAACCACTGCCGGATACAGTAATCCGGTTTCCATAGAAGTAGAGCGAAGCGGAAGGGTTGTGCTTTCAGAACCCCGTTCATTGAAGATCCTGCAGGAAATCCTGGTAACCAGGGTAGGGGCTCTTCCGGGGAATAACCTTGTTCTCTGGGTGCCTCAGCCTTCTGACGGTCCCGGTCAGAAAACAGTAAATTACCAGTCGAATCGGGAAGCTGTCCGTGAAGACGGCCTGCTTAAGGTCTATAAACTGGATGAACTGGCCAGCGGATTTGAATACGATGTTCGTTCTGAGTATGAACTCTCCCTGAACAGTGTTGAGTATCAGCCTGTTCTATCTGAAATTCCCGACTACTACGAAAACGGGGAAATGCTGGAATCCTTTCTGAAGGATGAAGAAGATATCCCGGCTTCCTATTTTACAAGAACTGCTTCTGCCGTAATAAAAAGGGAAAAGAATCCTTATCAGAAGGCGCTGCTCCTGTTTGATTATATTCAGTGGAAGATGGATCCTGTCCCCGGATATCCGGATCAGGATTATACAAAATGGCTTACAGACCGGAAAGCCGATTCCTTCGGCTATGCCTCTCTGTTTGTCAGTTTGTGCAGGTCCGCAGGAGTCCCCTCACGGATTATTTCGGGTTTATGGTTTCCAGATAGGGGAGAAAAAGGTATTATTCATTACTGGTCTGAGATTTACCTACCCGGATTTGGCTGGTTTGCTGCTGATCCGGGAGCGGCGGATGGTATTCTGGAATCCGTTCTGCCCGAAGGGGCTGAATCTCCGGGAGGTTGGGGAAGGCTGAATAACGGATACGTGGCTTTCTCCAGAGGATCATTGCAAGGAACTCCCTACAGTGATCGTTCGATAAGGATTGACTTTAGGTCCTACAGTCAGCAGAATATATTTGAAGAGTGGATAGGAAATCTTGAAAGTTGTTCCATTTTTTGGGAAAACATTGCTATAATAGCGGAATAGATCAATTATTGTATGTTTTTTTAATGATATTGTAAAAATATTGTTTTAGAAATGCAAAGGAGAGTAATTATGACTGAGTTGAAGGGGTTTGATCCCGAACTGTTCGAGGCCATGCAGAGAGAGCTGAAGCGTCAGAAGGGCAATCTGGAACTGATTGCTTCGGAAAATATTGTTTCTAAAGCTGTTCTGGAAGCTGCCGGATCCGTTTTGACAAACAAGTATGCAGAAGGCTATCCCTCCAAACGCTATTACGGTGGATGTGAATTTGTTGATGAGGCGGAAGTCCTTGCCATCAACAGGGCAAAAGAGATATTCAACTGTGAATACGCCAATGTTCAGCCCCATTCAGGCAGCCAGGCTAATATGGGTGTGTATTTTACCGTATGTAAACCCGGTGATACTGTTCTTGGTATGAATCTGGCCCATGGCGGTCACCTGACTCACGGCTCTCCCGTTAATTTTTCCGGTCAGCTATATAATATTGTCAGTTATGGCGTCGATCCCGAAACAGAAACCATTGATTATGACAATCTGCTGAAAGTGGCTAAAGAGTGCAAACCTAAAATGATTGTCGCCGGTGCGTCCGCCTATCCCCGTATCCTGGATTTTAAGAAATTCAGAGCCATTGCAGACGAAGTCGGGGCTTTTCTGATGACGGATATGGCTCATATCGCCGGTCTTGTTGCCGCAGGTTGTCATCCTTCTCCTCTGGCGGATTCTCACTTTACCACAACCACAACCCATAAAACCCTCAGGGGGCCGCGAGGCGGTATGATTCTTATGGGAAAAGACGGAGAAAACACTCTTGGTGCTGTCGCTCCCAAAAGCGGAAGGGTTAAAAACTGGTCCGAACTGGTAAACGGCGCCATATTCCCCGGCTGTCAGGGCGGCCCCCTTATGCATATCATAGCGGCAAAGGCTGTGGCCTTCAAGGAAGCCCTTCAGCCCTCCTTTAAAGAGTATCAGCAGCAGGTAGTTAAAAATGCCGCTGTGCTGGCAGCCGAGCTGGAAGCCGGCGGTGTACGAATTGTTTCAGGCGGAACCGACAACCACCTGATGCTGGTGGATCTGACAAATCTGGGCACAACCGGTAAAGATGCCGAAGCATGGCTGGATGAAGCCAGTATCACGGTAAATAAAAACGGAATCCCCTTTGACAAGAAGAGTCCTTTTATTACTTCCGGCGTCAGAATCGGAACGCCCGCTGTTACATCCCGCGGTATGAAAGAGAAGGAAATGAAGCTGATCGCCCAGTATGTAACGGAAGTATTGAAAAGCGGCGGAGAGAAAAATAAAATTGACGAAATCCAGAAAAAGGTTCAATCTTTATGTGGGGATTTCCCGATATATAATTAAATCCGGATAATTTTTTCCGGTGAAGGGCAGGAAATCTTCACCGGAATTTCTTATAGTATAAATGGGAGATAGGATGAACAATCCGTTGCAGCTTGGACTGGTAAGTTTTAAAAAAGGCTCATACATCACAGTTGAAGGAAAAAACTCTGACCAATTCTATATAATTCGAAGCGGCAATGTTCATTGCGGTAAGGAATTTGAGATCGAAGAGGAAACCGGCGGTGAGGTTTTCAAGCCGGGGGATTTTTTCGGTGTAGTTTCCACCATGTCTTCGCATAATCATCTGGAAACGGCAAGGGCTCTATCGGATGTTACCCTGATTTCTGTAAACAGGGAGCAGTATCCCCTTCTTATAGAGCGGAATACTCCGGTCGCCATGAAGATTATCAATGTATTCTCCCGCAAGGTAAGGATGCTGGATCAGGCTCTGACAAGGATGACCTTTAAAAATGCTGCAGAAATCGAACCGCCTCACCTGTTTCAGGTGGCTGAATACTATATCAAACAGAATCAGTATAACCAGGCCTACTATTCCTATTATCAATATCTGAAGCACTGTCCCCAGGGGGACAATGTCAAAATCGCCAGGGCTAAAATGGATAAAATCAAACCTTATGCCACTGTAGCCTACCTGGATGTTGAAAAATCTTCCGAGTTTATCCGTCAGTATCCCAGGGATACCATGGTGTTCAGTGAAGGCGAGTTCGGTCCCGAGTTGTATATTATCCAGAAAGGGAGCATACGCATAACTAAAATTGTGGATAACAATGAGGTAATGCTGGCTCTGCTGAAACCGGGTGATATATTCGGAGAGATGGCTCTTCTGGAAAACAAACCCCGCAGTGCTTCAGCCATAGCTCACGAGGATTCCATACTGATGGCTGTAAACAGAACCAATTTCAAAAGCATGGTAGTGGAACAGCCCAAGATCATCTCCCGTCTGACTATTCTGCTGGCCGAGAGAATCTGGTCGATCTACAAGCAGCTTGAAAATACCATGATCAGCGATCCCGCCGGACGGATGTGGGATACCCTTCTGCTGGAACTGGAAAAAAACAGAATCGACAGCAATATGAAGCGGTCCTATTCCTATCCCTACGGTCCCAAGGAGCTGATCAATATTGTAGGGCTTACCAAGGAGGTAGGCGCTGTATCCCTCCGGAAACTGATGGAGAACAAGAAATTCAAGGTTGTGGATAACAAGTTCTTTATTGATGATATCAGGGAAGTAAAGAAAAATGCGGACTACTTTAAAACCATGGAAAAGCTGAACCGTTCAAGACAGGCTGGCCGTCAGCAGGTGTAGTATAGGTTAACCAGCGAGATAGAAAAGCCGCATTACGCGGCTTTTTTCTGGCCTGGCAGCAAGTTCTGGTTTTTATGCTGCAACATGGCCTTTTTTTTACTCTCCCGATCTTTATGAAGGGCAAAACAAGCAGTTCCTCTCTCCAAACCCCACTGAATCTCCCCTCAGGGGAGACATCCATTAAGGATTCACACCATTTGGAGGGGGAGGCTATGCTACTATATTTCCCTCGGAATCAATCTCTTTTCCAAGGTATCTGATCAGAACAACAACTGCCGCTCCTCCCAGGATAAGGCTGATCCAGGCGGGGCATCCCAGTCCGGCAGGGAGGGTCCCCAGCAGGAGGGCAATGCCGGCTGCTGTCAGGGCATAGGGTGCCTGTGTCCGCACGTGGTCGATATGGTCCGAACCGGAAGCTGAAGAGGAAAGTATGGTTGTATCGGAGATAGGAGAGCAATGGTCCCCGAATACCGCTCCTGTCAGAACACTTCCGATGCAGGCCAGGATGAGGGGGGTAACCGAACCGCTTGCTGCGGATACATTGGCTGCCACAGGGATAACGATAGGCATCAGGATAGAGTTGGTTCCCCAGGATGTTCCTGTAGAGAAAGCCACAAACATGGCTGTGATAAACACAAGGGTGGGAAGCAGGATGACAGCAAGGCCTCCTTCGTTAAAAGGAATAACTGCCACAAGCCATTCAGCCAGCTGCATTTCAGAAATAACGGCTTTCAGGGCAAAAGCAAGGGCCAGGATGATGACGGCAACCAGCATGGATTTGGCCCCGCCGATCCAGGCGTCAACTGCCCCGGTGATGCTGAACT
Source organism: Oceanispirochaeta sp. (assembly GCA_963663385.2). Taxonomy (GTDB): domain Bacteria; phylum Spirochaetota; class Spirochaetia; order DSM-2461; family DSM-2461; genus Oceanispirochaeta. Next base: position 1,246,132 of record CAXXXD010000002.1, read on the forward strand.
TCTTTGAGATCAGCCCCTGGATACCTGCTGCCATTGAGCTGATAAAGGCTGCCCAGGTCAATACGACAGAAGCGTCGGCATTTCCCATGGCATCCCGGAAACTCATTCCCTCTTCGTAACCGTTGTACCAGAGGCCGAAAAATGTAATAAGGATAAAAATCCCGATGGGGATAATTACTTCCAGGACAGATCCTTTCGTCCCGTCAGTCGGCATAAGAGCCTTATCTTCGGTAATCATGGGGTTGGAACCGGCCCGGCATACTTCTCCGGTCTTTCTGGCCCGGATTTCCGCTTTCAGCATGGGGCCGAAATCCCTCTTCATTCCAATCACCGCAAACAGAAGGATAAGGGAAAAGATGGAGTAGAACCGGTAGGGGATGGTCTGGAAAAATACCAGCATGGAGTTCCCTTCGATATTCAGTGCCTGCAGTCCGGCCGCAATCAGTCCCAGTTCCATGGCAATCCAGGTTGAGATGGGAGCCATGGAGGAAACGGGAGCGGCTGACGAGTCTACGATATAGGAGAGTTTTTCACGGGATATCTTCTGTTTATCCGTAATGGGGCGCATGGTGTTTCCCACGATAATGGAGTTGGCGTAGTCGTCGAAGAAGATGGCTACTCCCATCAGGGCCGTGGCCAGCTGGGTGGACCGCACGTCCCTGGCTTTAGTGGAAATGCTGTCCGCAATGGCTTTGGTTCCTCCCATTTTGCTGATCATGCCGATCATACCGCCGACGGCCAGAAGGAATACGATAATACCGATATTCCAGGAATCCGCCAGGGATTGACCCACAATATAGTTTGAAAAGGTTTCAAGGAGTCCCTTCAGAGGATTCCAGTTATTGATTATGGTGGCTCCGCCCCAGATACCGGCCAGCAGAGAAACGATTACCTGTTTTTTCCACATGGCAAATAGGATGGCTACCAGAGGCGGCAGCAGAGCCAGGGCTCCGTATGTCAATTCTTCCATTTTTTAGAATTACTCCTGCAATAGCAATAAGATGTATGCGGTCGATTCTACCTGTAGAGACGCGGCAAGGCAAGTAGGTTTTCGGTAAGAATCGTTATTTCGCATAAGGAAGATATAAATGTAGAAATGCAGAGGCCAGGATAAATGAAATTATCAGGGAGATTGAAACATCCTGAAAACAAAACCACACCCCCTTCTCCCCGGTTGCCTGGGCGAGCAGTACGCGCAGCGTACGACCAGTCCTTTTGGAGAAGGGCCGGGGATGAGGGATTAATCCCGGGTAAGATTCCTGTATTTGATCCGGTGGGGCTGATCCGCGTCAATGCCCAGCCTTTTCTTTTTATTCTCTTCGTACTCGGAGAAGTTTCCTTCAAACCAGTAGGCGCTGCTGTCTCCCTCAAAAGCCAGGATATGCGTGGCGATTCTGTCCAGGAACCAGCGGTCATGGCTGATAACAACCGCGCAGCCTGCAAAGTTCAAAAGTCCCTCTTCCAGGGCCCGGATGGTGTTGACGTCCAGGTCGTTGGTGGGCTCATCCAGAAGCAGTACGTTGGCCTCTTCCTTGAGCATCATGGCCAGGTTGATCCTGTTCCGCTCTCCCCCGGAAAGGACCCCCACTTTTTTCTGCTGATCCGCTCCCAGAAAGTTGAACTGGGAGACGAAGGCCCGGGAGTTCATCTCCCGTTTGCCCAGTTTGACAATATCCAGACCGTCGGAAATCTGTTCCCAGACCGTTTTTTCCGGATCCAGATTGGCCCTGGTCTGCTCTACATAGGCCAGCTTCGCCGTTTCTCCCAGTTTCAGAGTTCCCGAATCGGGGGTGTCTTCGCCGGTAATCATCTTGAACAGGGTGGTTTTACCCGCACCGTTTGCCCCGATAATCCCGATAATTCCTCCGGGGGGCAGCTTGAAAGAGAGATTCTCATAGAGGAGCCTGTCTCCGAATCCTTTGCTTACATTATCCGCTTCAATGACAATATCACCCAGACGGGGGCCGGCCGGTATATAGATCTGCAGCTCTTTGGCATGCTCTTTCGTATCCTGATTCAGCAGGTTTTCATAGGAGCTGATGCGGGATTTGGACTTGGCGTGCCGTCCCTTGGGGGACATCCTGATCCATTCCATCTCCTGTTTGAGGGTCCGCTGGCGTTCGGACTCTTTCTTCTCTTCCTGGGCCAGGCGCTTCTGTTTCTGTTCCAGCCAGGAGGAGTAGTTTCCCTTCCAGGGGATTCCTTCTCCCCGGTCCAGCTCCAGGATCCAGCCGGCTACATTATCCAGAAAGTAGCGGTCATGGGTTACGGCGATAATGGTCCCTTCGTAGCGCTGCAGGTGGTGTTCCAGCCAGGCTACGGATTCCGCATCCAGGTGGTTGGTGGGCTCATCCAGCAGAAGAATATCCGGTTTTTTCAGAAGCAGACGGCAGAGGGCTACCCGGCGTTTCTCTCCTCCTGACAGAACTTCGATTTTTGTATCTTCCGGAGGACAGCGCAGGGCGTCCATGGCCAGTTCCAGGCGGGAGTCGAGATCCCATCCGTCAAGGGCTTCCAGCCGGTCCTGTACTTTTCCCTGTTTAATGAGAAGTTTATCCATTTCATCATCGGTCATTTCCTCGCCGAATCGGGCGTTAATCTCATCGTACTCTTTCAGAAGGTCAACCGTTTCCTGGGCTCCTTCCTCTACAATCTGTCTGACCGTTTTATCATTATCCAGCCGGGGTTCCTGTTCCAGGTAACCGATGGTGAATCCGTCGGAGAGGACTGTTTCTCCTGAAAAATCCGTATCCACTCCGGCCAGGATCCGGAGGAGGGTACTTTTTCCGGCGCCGTTCAGACCGAGCACACCGATTTTTGCCCCGTAGAAATAAGAAAGGTATATGTTATTGAGAATTACTTTCTGGTTGTGTTTCTTGCTGACACCAACCATTGAATATATGACTTTTTTGTCGTCTGCCATTGTATGTTCCTTTTGCTGTAATGAAATCCCATTATACTGAAATCCCCTGACCCCCGCCAGATCAGGGAGAAGGATATTCTGAAGGGATTTTATGAAATCCGTCCGAAAACCTGTTAATTTGTTATTTTAGGGAGTATATTTAGATTAAGCAGTATACTATTCAAGAGGAGGGGCTTTTATGAAAAAAACCTTAGCAGTATTAAGCCTCATATTTATATTAAGCTTTACCCTGTCAGCAGATGACAATAGTCTTGATTACCTTGAGGGGTATCTTGAATTTCAGAGCGGTTCCGGATGGGAGGAACTCTATATCGGCGATGCCATAGCATCCGATGCCCTATTGAGGTTGTCCGATAATGGTTATGCCGAAATCCTGATAGGAGATGCGGTAGTAACCCTGATCAAGGACGGAAGCTACCGCATGGCAGACCTTATCAGTGATGTGGCAGGGATTTCCAATTCGACCATTGATCTTAAGAAGAAGCTGACCCTGAGTACGGACTTTGAAAAATGGCAGCAGGAAGCTACCATGGGTGTGCGTGGCGCGGAACAGTCTGCAGACGATCTCGGCACGGGTATGGAGGATGCGTATACCTACCTCAATGCCGGTCTGGAACTGCTTGCCGAAGAAAAATACAATGATGCCCTTGTAAATTTTGAAGAGGGATGGGAGTTCTTTGAAGATGATAACTGCCTGTTTTTCTCGGCTGTCTGTTATGAGGCCTTAGGTCAGAAAAGGGCCTACGCTTCCAGTATTCAGGATGTCACTGTCGATTATCTGGATGAAGAATTTGTCGCCGCCTTTATAATCCGCAAAGGGGATCTGCTGATGCGTTCTCTCTCATTTGAAGAAGCCGTTTCTGTTCTGGAAAATTTTAATAAGAACTCTTTTGATTCCACCACAGAAGAAGATCAGAAGATCCATTATCTGTTGGGGAAAAGTTACCTTGGTCTGAATAAGAGCAGTATGGCTCGTAAAGAATTTAACACATCCCGGGAACTGGATCCGAATTCGGAAGTCGGCAGAATGGCAGCTGATGCTTTAAATAATCTCTGATATACTCCGAGGTATTGTTTAAACGTTTTTTCTTTTTTCTAGTCTTGTTATTCTCTCTGCAGAACCTTGCAGCACTGACAGGAGGCAATCTCTACCGGGTTATGATGACCCGGGACCGGGAGCCGGTCCGTCTGGTTTTCGTGCGTTCTCTGAAAGGGGTTAATCCGGAACTGTTTCTTATGGAGAATCTCCGTTATAACGGGACAGGGATAGAGCGGCAGGCAGATAAAACGATTTTTTACGAGAAACGGGATCACGGACGGGTTCCCGTCCTCTGTTTTCACCGTATCGGAAATGATCCAAGGTATGAACTGACGGTCAACCGTACCCATCATCTGATGGCTTTTCTTGTTAAAAACCGTTTTTATCCGGTTTCCGACTTACTCTTTGCCGATGGGGATTTTTCCGGGATCCCTTCAGGATTGAAACCTGTCGTTATAGGTGCGGATGATGCTTCACGCGGGCAGATGATCTGGTCGGAGGAGGACCTCGAACTGATTGCCTCCGGGATTAATGTCAAAAACCCTCATATTGATCCGAACTGCCTGGCAGCCATTTTCTCCCGGTATTTCCCGGCAGTTCAGGGGCATCATAATCTCACATTCTACGTCTCCTTCGATGCGGTTCCCTTCCGTCAGACAGGCGATATTCCTCATAGCGGTTTTCCCTATAGGGATCTTCCGGTTGTAGAACAGAAGCTGCGCTACATAAATGATAACTACCTTCTGGGGCACCATACGGTCACCCATACCTATCTGGGTGATCAGACTCCGGAACTTCTCATTGATGAAATCCATCAGGCTGAGGCTATTCTTTCAGACTATCTGGGTCAGCGTCCGAATCTGCCGACCATGGCCTATCCCTATGGTGTGGGATCTCTGGATCCCGAAGAAGAGACTGCTTTCCGTCATGCCGCCGACAGGGGTGTCTTTCCGGAATATGCCTATGATCTGGATGGAATGCTGTCCTGCCTTCCCTGGAGCCGCAGGTTTGAACCCTTCAGGATTTCACGGGTTTCTGTAGAAAACAGGAGTTTTGATACGCTTCTGGATCTTCTGGAATCACGGGATATTTATACAAGCAGGCGAACGGTTCTGCTTTTTGCCCAGAACAAGAATCTGGATCTGGAATCCTACCATTTGACAATCGGAGGGGACGATACCGTTTATGTTTATATCCCCTGACACTATAGTAAGATCTGAGGAACATATGAAAAACAGAGTTGTTATAAAAGCTGACGAAATGGGTTTCTGCCTTGGCGTAAGACGGGCTGTCGGAACCCTGGAAGAAGCCGTTCATTCCGAAAACGGTCCTGTTTATACCCTGGGTCCCATTATCCATAATCCCAGCGTAATCCGGCATTTTGCTGATCAGGGCGTACAGGTTTCAGAATCACCCGAAGATATCCCTTCGGGCAGTACGGTAATAATCCGGGCTCACGGGATTCCGCCTGCCCTTCATGAGCGGATGAAAAGGCAGAAACTGAAGGTGCTGGACGGAACCTGTCCGAAGGTGATCGCTTCACAGAAGACCGTAAAGAAATATGATTCCCTTGGATACAATACGGTTATTGTGGGTGATGCCAATCATGGAGAGATCATCGGTTTGGCCGGGTATGCCCGCCGTCCGATTGTATTAAGCTCTCCCTCGGAAGCGGAAGCTCTGGATCTGACCGGCCCCACCATGGTAATCAGCCAGACAACCATCAAACAGGATGAGTTTGACCGTATCTGTAAAATACTGGAATCCAAGACGGAGGAGCTGAAGATTGTAAACAATATCTGTTCTGCAACCAACAACAGACAGGAGGCTTTAAAGCGTCTCTGTGACGAAGTGGATGCCTGTCTTATTATCGGCGGCAGGAACAGCGCCAATACACGCCGTCTCTTTATGACGGCGGAAGAGACGGGGATTCCCGTATGGCATATAGAAGATGCCTCTGATCTTCCCCCGGAAATAGCTGTTTATGAGAAGATCGGGATAAGCGCCGGAGCCTCCACACCGGATTCCGTAATCAGGGAAGTGGAGGAGGCTCTTCTCGGTATGTAAATTCCGGTTCCTAAAACTCCTCCAGCTGAAAATTCAGTTCGGCCAGGCAGGTATCGTTGTAATGGCTTCCCGGGTATACAGAGTCTATGGTCAGTCTTATTCCGAAAAAGCCGTAGAACTCCATAATCAGTTTGCGGTATATCCATCCGTCTCCCTCTTCCGGTGGAATTCCCAGATCCTGGAGAATCATGCTGTAGAATTCCGGATAGTCCCGGGAAAACTGGAGAATAACATCCTGATAAAACTCGTCCTGTAAAGATTCCCACTGTCCTAGGCTGATCGTCTGATCCAGTCTTGTATCTTTGAGGTATATCGGTTCGGAAATTGTCTTCTCTTTGACAAAGTAAAGGTTGTAATCCAACTCGGTTACCAGGCCGGGAGCGGTCAGACCTGCCACAAAAGAGACCGTTACTCCCCTGAGCCGGTTGTTACGTAAAAACAGTCTCTCACTGGAAGCAAATCCATTGGTGAAACCGATGGCCTTGACTATTTTCCGGGAGAGGATGAGAATCGATTCGCCGACCCCGGCTCCTTTGTCTGCTTCCACCCAGGGAGTGGCGGGATTCCCGTCGAAGAGGTTTTCCGGTCCATAGGAAATTTCCTTTCCTTTCAGTGTTTCCCTGAGGACCGAACTGGCCCAGACAGATTCTCCTTCCTGTATCTCCAGCTCTGTCCAGTCCGTGTCCCGGGCTGTGCCTGCGGAAAGGGAAATGAATAAAAACAGAAAAGTAAAAAACTGTCTCATGGGGTATCTCCTTTTTCCGGTTATGAAATTGATTCCAGTACCCGGCGTGTATCTGCTGAGTAGATATTGTATCCCACCAGATCCGCGCCATCAAGTTTCGCTTCGTATTCATCCATCTGTTTCAGAATTCTCCCTGCTTTGTGAGCTGTTGATGCATACTGTCGGATAATGGCCTGGCGGTAAGGCAGATCCCCTCTTAGACGGATGATATCCTCTACCAGGGTTTTCGGTTTTTTCCCGGAGTAGAGAAGGGGCGAGGGAAATCCTGCTGTAACAGGACCGACTCGGCGTATAAGCCGGTTGGTGTAATTTATATCGAACTCCTCATAAAGGGTCCCGATCTGTCCCAGTAGCTCCCGGCTTTTGGAAACAATCTGATTGTTTGTAACGGAAACGCCGGGAAGTTCCTTCCATACCCCGGGGAGGCCCTCTTTCAGAGTAAGAATATAGGTGCTTTGAAAAACCGTCCGGGACTGCCCTCCATCGGGGAAACGCCTGAGTCCCCGTGGCGCGAGATAGAGCCTGTATGCTGCAAGGAAACAGATCTCATCCTCTATCTCATAGGCAGGGCCCGCTTTAAAAGAGGTATAAATCTCTTCAGAAAAACCGCTTGCTCCTATTGATGCGGGGAGCAGGAAAAGGAACAGAAATACGATCGGAATCTTTGTATTCATCTCTTATAATTTTAATTCAATAATCTTTCTTTTCAGGCTATACTTTGTTTTAATTAAAGGAGATAAGTGTATGAAGATAGAGACAGCCGGGGGATTCCTGAAAGAGGGCGTATCTCAACAGGAACTTGTCACAAAGCTGAAAGAGCTGAATGAGGAAAACGACTTTCTGATTCTATCGGATCATAACCTGTATATTCAGTGTGCCCTTTCAGAAGAAGGGTTTACTGCCGAATACCAGGATACGGAGGGGCATTTCTCTTCAGATTCCGAATTGAGCGCAGATGCCATTGAGAAAATGTTCTCTCTTTATCTGGCCGGGGACGGTACCTGGAAGGGTTTAACCGGATGGAACCGGGAAGGGGATTCGACCCAGACAGGTGCAGCCGGTGGCGGCGAAGGGATTACCGGGGACCAAATGCCGAACTTCTCTCCCGGTAATATCCTTAATTCTGTAAAAAAGCAGGTGGAACGGGAAGTCAGCCGGAGCATTTCCCGAAAGACTTCCGGAATGATCGGCAAAATTATCCGGAAGTTTCTCGGCTGAAGGAGCTGGCTGTTTCGACTAAGGGAACACTCTTCTGATAAGAAGGGCTTTAGCCTGACTGCCTATTTGGTTCTGTAAGAGGTTCTTCCCGGCATGTGTATCCTGACTCTGCGGGGATAAACCGGAGATGACGGCTGATGCCCTCGATTCTGTCTTCCCTGTGATGGGTCACATAGAGCAGGGTCGAATCCGACTGGTAGGCAAACTCTTCCAGCAGCTTCAAAACCTTCAGGCGGTTTCTGTCATCCAGCCCCTGGCAGGGCTCATCCAGAATCAGCAGGGGAGGATGCTTGATCAGTCCCCGGGCAATCAGCAGAAGCCTCTGTTCTCCATAGGACAGACGTTTTATAGGACGGTCCGCCCTGTCGCTCATCCCGAGGTAGGCCAGCCATTTATCAGCAAGCGCTCTCTGTAGGGGAGATACCTTATCGTACACACCGATAGAATCGAAAAGTCCCGAAATGATACACATCCTGGCGGTTAGGGATACCCGGTAATTCAGCTGCAGGGCGGGAGAGATTATCCCGACTTTTTCTTTAATCTCCCAGACCGTCTCACCGGATCCTCTCCTTTTGCCGAACAGGCTGACTTTATTGCTGTATGCCTGGGAGTTATCCCCGCTGATCAGGTTAAGCAGGGTTGTTTTTCCTGCTCCGTTCGGTCCGCTTATCTGCCAGTGTTCCCCCTGTTTCACTTCCCAGAAGAGATCATTCAGTATGGTCTTGTCTCCGTACCGGACTGTAACCCCCTCCATATGAACAAGGGACGCGCTGCCTTTATATCTGACAGAATCAGATGGCGGATCGGGAATAGGCAACCGGTTATTGATCCTGTCCGGATTCTCCTTTTCATAGCGGATCCATTCCTCCCGTGATCCGGTAAACGCCAGTTGGTGATCCCTGAATACTCCGATATGGCTGTGTTCCTCCAGAATCTCACTCTTTCTGTTGAGAATCATTAAAACCGCATGGCCCTCCCGGATAAGAGAGACAATCAGTTCTTTCATATCCGCCGCCGCCTCTACATCCAGGCCGTCAAAGGGTTCGTCCAGCATAAGAAGGGTCGGTTCGGCCAATACCGCTCTGTAGATTAGCGCCCGCCGCATCTCTCCGGTGGAAAGGGTTCTGATCCCCTGGTTCAGAAGATCACCGTATCCTTCACTTACTTTAAAGGGAAGAGCTGAAATCTCATTGGATTCCAGTCCCAGAAAACGGTACAAGGGAGTTCCCGTATCAATCCTTCCCAGGAATTCCGAATCATCCTGATGGATCTGTTCTTCCAGTATCCGCTCCAGATTTTCAAACGAGACACTCCGGGCCTCTTTGCCGGCTTTCTCTTCCAGCAGCTCCAGAAAGCGTGTCTTTCCTGAGCCGTTTTCTCCCAGAATGACCCATTTTTCGCCTTTCTTCCATGTCCAGTTTATATTTGTCCCCTTTTGAAGGGGTTCATTTTCCAGTTTAAGAATGATGTTATCCATAATTCAGGAGTTTAGCACCTCCTTATCTTTTATGAGAATACGGAGGTGCTGGATTTTCCGGGAAATGGGAGATATAGTTTGAAGAACATGAAAAGAACCTTTTGTTTACTGTTTTTAACCTTCCTGCTTGTTGTTGATCTCACTGCTCTTCAGGCTGATCCGGGAGCGGATCTCTCCGGAGATAAACTGTCAGGCTTTTCTGTGGCTCCTGTCGTTTCATGGTTAAACGGACGCAGTATAGAGCTGGTAATGAATAATTCTTCTGCCGATCAGCGCTACACGAGCAAGCTGAACTGGGAACTGAATCATATCTGCCTGGCCGGGGCCAAGGGTTCTTTAAATCTGGGGAATTATCTCTATTTTAATTTTGCCGCTCTGACCGCCCTGAACAGCGGGACCGGCGAGATGAACGATTACGACTGGTTATACTCCACCTATCCCCAGGCTGACACTACAACATGGACGAACTGGTCTCAGAGCGATACCTATCTTTTGAATTCCTACCAGATCGATTACAATACATCCCTCCGTTTTTTTCGCAGGCAGGGCTGGAATCTGGATCTGTTTTTTGGATTCCAGATATTTCAGTGGGCCTGGACTGATGAGTTGACGGACATTGATTACCCGTACTCGTCTTCAAATTACAGTGACCTGATTGGGGAGAACGGGATCGATTACGATATTCAGTACCGCATTCCCTACCTGGGTACCGGGTTTTCCTGGAACCATGGTCCTGCCGGCGCGGGATTATCTCTCCGGTACAGCTGGAAGGTGAGTGCCGATGACCATGATTATCATAAATTCCGGGATATTCACTTCTATGACTATTTTGAGGACGGGCAGTACCTGGGTCTTTCCGCTTACTGGCGCTGTGACTGGGGAGAAAGCCTGTCTTTCTCTTTAAGCTATGACTGGGATGAAGTCTTCGAAGTAGGGGGAGATACCCATATTGTTGAAGAGTCTTCCTTCGGCAGAAGCTACAGTTACGACCCCGGCGGAGCGGGGATCGCTTATTTTGCTTCTTCCCTGAGTGCAGCGCTGGAATACAACTACTGAATCAGTTCGGGGTAGTCTGAAAAGAAGCCGTCCACTCCGCATCGGCCGACCAGCTCCGCCGCGTCGGGGCTGTTGACGGTGTAGCACATAACTTTCCATCCCTCTGCATGAGCTTTGTCCACATACTCTTTCGTAAGGTAGGAAGCTTCCGGGTGAAGGCTGTAGGGATTTAACCCTGTTGATTTGACATAGGAGGTAAAATCAATCATATCGCTTCCCGTCAAAATCCCTATTTTCATCTCCGGATCCCTTTCCCTGACCTCTTTAAGGCAGTTGTGGTTAAAGGATGAGATGAGAATGTCTCTCCCCCCCTCCTGCTCAAGCATGTCCAGTACAATCCGGGTTGTGGGTTCCTGAAACAGGGAGATGGATTTCACTTCAATATTCAGACAGACATCCCGGGGAATTAAAGCCAGAACATCCTCCAGTGCCGGTATCCCGGTTCCCCTGAAATCATTTCCAAACCAGCTCCCTGCATCCAGTTTGCTGATCTCCTTCCACTCCAGACTGCGGACCATTCCCGAGGCTTCGGTTGTTTTGTTCAGAAAAAAATCATGGATAACCACAGGTATTCCGTCTGCGGAGAGCTGTACATCCAGTTCTATACCCCGGGCCCCCATTTCGAGCGCTTTTTTGAAAGAGGGAATGGTGTTTTCAGGAGCATGTGCTGATGCTCCTCTATGTGCATAAAGAGTCATGGTGTTTTCCTTTATTGTATTGATTCAGTCACTGGCAGAAATCATTGATCTGCTTTTTTATCATATTAAGGCTTCCCTGCCAGAATGCTTTATCCCTGATATTCAGTCCCGCAGCTGCGGCGCACTCTTCGGCAGAGGCCTTTCCTGTCATGGTCAGTACTTTTCTGTACAGGGGTTCAAAGTCGGATCCCATCTGTTCATAGAGGCTGTACAGACCCCATCCGAAAAGCAGCCCGAAAGCATAGGGGAAGTTGTAAAATCCCAGATCCTGACTGTAGTAGTGACCTTTCACCGCCCACATCCAGGGGTGCCGTTCTTCCGGATTCAGGGCATCCCCGTACGTCGCATCCTGTGCCCGTAGCATCATGTCTTTCAGTTCCTCTGCGGGAATCTCGCCTTTCCCTCTTTTCTCCATCAACTCTTTTTCAAAAAGGAAGCGGGACAGAATATCCGTGATTACCTGATTGGAATCGCTTAAGGTGCTTTCCAGTAGTCCTTCTTTTTCCGATGGTGCAGCCTTGGCGTAATAGGCCTGAAACACCAGGATTTCCGAGAATATGGAGGCCGTCTCAGCCAGAGTCATGGGGTAGTCCCGATGCAGACCGGGGGCTTTTTTCAGAACCTCATGATGCCAGCCGTGTCCCAGTTCATGAGCTATGGTGGATACATCCGTAAAAGCACCGTCGAAGTTGGTCAGTATCCGGCTTTCCTCCTGCAAAGGAAAGCTTATACAGTACGCGCCGCCTACTTTTCCATCCCTGGGGGGAGCGTCAATCCACCCGCCTTCGTAGGCTTTCCGGGCAAAATCGGAGTAGCTCCGGCTGAGAGATCCGAAATTTTCAATAATAAAGTTCCGGGACTCCTCCCAGCTCCACTGCCTGGCATCGGAGCTCATGGGGGCTATAATGTCATACCAGGACAGTGATTCAAGATCCATCTTTCGGGCTTTTGATTTCATATAGCGGCGAAAGTCGGGAAGGCTGTCCTTCATGCTTTCGATCATGGCCTCCAGGGTTTCCGGGGCGATTCGTGCCTGAATGGTGGAGCGCTGCAGGGCGGATGTATACCCGCGGCGGGAGTTTATGGTATGGGCAAACCCCTTTACCCCGTTCAGGGCTGCCGCAAAGGAGGTTTCCGCAGACTCCCAGCACTTCAGCTCTGCCTGCCAGGCTTTCTTCCGGATATTCCGGTCCGGGTTGCTGCCCATCAGGCGCAGCTGTGTAACCGTTTTCCACTCTCCCTCTTCCCATTCTGTTTTCAGAGAGGAAGACAGGACTTCCTGAAGCCTTCCCCAGGCAGAGCCCCCCGACCGGGACAGGTCCGCAGCCAGATCCTCTTCGGCGGGAGACATCTGGTACTTCTGCTCTTCCAGGCTCTTCTCAAGAAAAAAAGTGAAATCCTTCAGTACAGGAGATTCTTTCCAGTCCTCCATTTCTGTTCCGCTTTCCGCCAATCTGTTATTAAACAGTACCATAGCCTGTTTCAGAGGGAGAGCCGCCTCTTCCAGGCGGTTCAGTTCGTTTATTGCTCTATTGTCATCTGTTTTTGTGGAATACCGGCAGTAGGTGTAGGATTCCAGGTTCTCATAAAGGTCAAAGGCCCTGTTGATCACGGGCAGAAGCGATTCCAGAGAGAAAACGGGGGAGTCTTTCCACAGAAAATCCTTCTGCAGGGTTTCTGTTGCAAGCCTGGTTTGCTCTTTCAGTTCCATAAAGTCATTATTAAAGGAAGTACATTCAAAATCCTCATACATGGAAAGTCGCCATTGGGACGGTTCCTGTCTATTCATTTTTATCTCCTATCTCCTGTTGGAGCAGTTGCGTTATCCTGTCAATAAAATCCGGATCTTCGATCAGGATATATTCCTGGTTATCATGACTTACATCCTGACAAAAAGGGTTCCTTTTCACAAGTGTCTTTTGCTTTTTCCAAAGGGGCGGTTTACACTTTTTTCTATATTAATTTGACAACTTGCCAAACTATTATTATTTTGTTATATATTAAAAATAATATATTAAGAAGTCTTTCGGGTAATGCCGTTAAAGATAAAACAAGGAGGCCTGATATGGCTGAACATTTGACAAAGCAGGATTTTCTGAACAAGGTTTTTGATTTCGAGAATGAAAAAGAATGGAATTTCAAGGGGGATCTTCCCTGTATCATCGATTTTTATGCGGACTGGTGCGGTCCCTGTAAAATGGTGGCTCCCGTTCTGGATGAGCTTTCGGAAGAATTTACCGGTAAAATGAATGTATATAAGGTAAATACGGAATCCGAACAGGAACTGGCGGGAGCCTTCGGTATTCAGAGTATACCTTCTCTTCTTTTCATACCCAAGGACGGAAAGCCCCAGATGGCTCAGGGCGCTCTTCCCAAAGACGGATTTCTTTCGGCCATGAAAGACGTTCTGGGTGTCGAATAAGCAAAAAAGCTAAAAACAGTTTTCTTTTAGCGGCCTTTAATGGATAATTATATTTATGAAAGGTCGTTTTGTTTTAGTTTTTCTGCTGATCTCCCAGTATGCGTTCGGACAGGAGACCTATCCTTCTTCAGAGGAATGCCTAAATCTGATGCGGAAGGGAACGGTTTATGAGGTCGACTCCTTTTTGGTGAAGTATGAAGGGGAAACCCTTCTGGAAGGGGGACTGGATGCCTGCCTGTATGAAGCGGCATTCTGGAATAGCGATCCTTCTGTTCTGGACTCTCTTTACTCAAGGGGGGCCGATCCCGACTCCCGTCAGGATTTCGAGCGGACTCCTCTGATGGCAGCAGCCAGGCATAACAGATCTCCTGTTGTAGAAAAACTGCTGGAACTTGGGGCTGATCCCGATCTGCAGGATCGAAACGGGCAGACGGCGCTTCATTTCGCGGCAGCATTTGATAAAGAGGGAGATAATGTGCTTGCTCTCCTTCTCCGGAATGCTCCCTGTGGTATAAGGGATAATACAGGAAGAACCCCTCTGGAACTGGCTCTGCTCAGAAGGCTATACAACCCGGCCAGACACCTGATTAAAACATCCTGTTACGCAGACCTGAACACCCTCCTTCCCTCCGGAAATTCGCTATATTCTCTTGTTTTCAGGATTGAGGAGACAGGACCGCGTGTCCTGCTGACAAATCTTCTTTTTCATCAGGGCGCTTCTCTGAATCTCCGAAACGGAGATGGATTAACACCTCTGGAAGAGGCGGAATCACTTGGTTTATCCCAGATTGTCCATGAGCTGGGCATTCTTAAGCAGAACCTGCAGGAGGACCTGTTTCTGGAGCTGCAGCTGTTTACGGATTCGGAACCTTCCTATGTAAGGGTCAAAGGCTTATTGGACCGGGGAGCCGATCCCCTTGGTTTGAACCGGGATAAACTGACGCCCTGTCAATTGGCCGTAATAGGGGGATATCCCGAAATACTCGCTTTGCTTATAACCTATCTGGACGGAAGGGCTCCCTTTGAATCCGGACTGCAGGATTTTAATGCGAATATGCCCTTTTTTGCGCTCTCTCATCCTCCGGAAACGGCCTATACCCTTATGCAAATCCTGCTGAATGAAGGGTATTCTCCCGATCTGACGGATCCTGACGGGAATCCCCTTGTAACAGAGAGCCTGTACAGTTCCCTGAACGTAACGGAAATGCTTCTAGAAGCCGGAGCCGATGCCAATGTCCGGGACAGTTACGGTGTTACGCCCCTTATGCGGGCGGGTTCTCTGGAATACGGATCGGAAGCTCTGGAACTGCTGATGGATTACGGCGCGGATATTGAGGCCGAGGATAAGGATGGATGGGATGTCCTTTTTTATACGGTCCTGTTTGGAGGAAACAGGGACGCCATACAGACCCTGATAGACAGGGGGGCTGATACGAATGCCCGTGACGGGTATGGATCCGGTATTATCCTGTGGGCTTCAGCCTATAATACGGATCCTTCCCTTCTTGCCTTTCTGGCCGGGAAGGGCGCCTCACTCGACAGCCGGGATAAGGACGGCTGGATACCTCTGATGGCAGCATTGAACTGGGGAAATGTTCCGGAAGTTGTGGAGTATCTCATTGAACACACCCGGGACGGGAGGATTAAAGACGGAGCCGGCCGCTCTCTGAATACCGTTATAGAAATGTACTGTGAAAAAACAGACGGCGATGTGATGGCGTCTCTGGAATCCCTCTACCGGCGGCGGGTGTATCCGCCGGATAGCATCCCTTATGCCGATCTGGATCTGGCCCTGCATGAAACAGCGGAATGGGGCCGGGACCCCGCTATGGTGAGAACTCTTCTCGATGCGGGAGCCCATATGGGCTCAACAGATGAAAACGGCTGGACGGCTTTAATGAAAGCGTCTGCCTACAACAGCCCTTCCATGGTTGCGGCCTTCCTGGATGCAGGCAGTGATCCCCTCTATGCCGATGAACAGGGCTGGACGGCTCTGCATACGGCCTCCTGGTCGGATTTTCCCGAAACGGTTGATCTTCTTCTTGAGGGAGGGGGGGATGTCAACTTCAGAGACCGGGATGGCTGGACACCTTTTCATTGGGCCTCCCGGAATCAGGCACCTCTAGCGTCCCTGGAAAAGCTTATAAACGCCGGAGCAGATAAAGCCGCCCTGACAAAACGGGGAGAAAGCCCCCTTTTTCTGATGGCATCGGGATGGGTGGAACCGGAAGCAGGGATCATTGAGCTGCTCCTGGAAGAGGACAGAGACGCGGATCAGGCGGATGACGATGGGGTGACGCCCCTGATGAAAGCGTCTGTTCTGGGCTATGAGGAAGCCGTAAGGGCTCTATTGGAGGCCGGCGCCGATCCCTACCGGGAGGACTCCTTCGGAAACAATGCTGTTGAGTATGCCGAATCGGAAAATCTGGATAATATTGTCAATATCCTGAGAACCTATTGATCCGGCCAGGGGGGATCCTCTGTCGTTTATTAATTACTTTCTGCACTCTTTCCTTAACTGGTGGATCAAGGCAAGAGATTTCACACCATCCTTGTAGGAGGAAACAGCAGATGCTTCCGGGTCCCTGCAGAGTTTTACCGCATCCTGAAGCATCCCGGAAAAGTAGGCTGTCTTTCCTATGGGATCAACCGGCACAGGGTAAAGGGAGCGCATATTTTCATAGAATGTGGAAGGACGGCTCTCCCACTCTTCGTATATACCGTTTCCTATGCGGATCCTTCCTTCCGTAAAGGACAGTTCCAGTTCAAAAACCAGATGGTCCCTCGAATTCCCGAACTCACAGAACACAGAAACCTCTCCGCTCTCGGCTTCGGCATGCAGACTGTGCCCGGCCCCCGAGGGTTTCAGTACTCTGAGGTTTGTCAGGGGGACTCCGGTTAGAAAGGGGATTATATCCAGCATGTGAGTCCCGTCATGAAGGAGGATGCTTTTTACCGGGTGTTTCATCCCCATATAGAGCCTTCCGCTGACAGAGAGCAGGTCACCATAGGTCCTATTTCCTATATGCTTCCGGACACGGAGGTAGTCGGCGGAATAACGCCTTTCATGGTTTACCACAACACGTGTCAGGCCCAGCTTGTTCTCCATTTTTCTGGCCCGGCGGAGGCTGTCGCTGACAGGTTTTTCCAGAATAACAACAGGAACTTTCGCTTTGACGGCCAGCGCAAGGTATTCCAGATGGGAATCCTCATGAGTCGCTATGTGCAGTATATCCGGCTTTTTTTCTTTAAGCAGGGAGGGGGCGTCGGAAAAGAGATCTTTTTCCCTATCCAGGTTCCACTGTCTGGCAAATTCCGTGCGGGCTTCCAGGCTTATGTCAAACCCGCCGCAGATTTCCGTATCAGGGCAGGCATAAACGGCCCCTGCATGGGAGGCCGGTTTCTCCCGGAGCGTATCGTTTTCCAGGGTGGAGGCAATCCGGCCCAGCCCGATAAGGGCGCATTGAATTTTCTGGCTCATCCTTTCATTTTCGGGAGAAAACTGTCCCTACTCAAGGCATCTTCCTATTCCACGTTTTCCCGGTTATGCTTAACCCATGAATGAAAAAGCTATCCCCGATTTTCAGGACCTTACTCCGGACAGGATTATCCATGCCGTGGAATCCCACAGTGAATTAAAACTGACCGGACTGACCAGTCCGCTTCCCAGTTATATTAACAGGGTCTATGAGCTGCAGACGGAAGAGGGAGAACGCTATGTTGTAAAATTCTACCGCCCGGGCCGCTGGACTCCGGAGGCTCTTGCGGAAGAGCATGATTTTATGGAGGACTGCTATGATATGGATATTCCCGTGGCAGTTCCGGAAATCCTGAAAAGCAATGACACACTGGGCTGTACGGAAGAGGGAATCTACTTTGCGCTTTTTCCAAAAATGGGCGGTCGTCTCTGGGAATTCCGGGGAGATGAGGAACAGTGGTTTCGTCTGGGGCAGCTTCTGGGGCGGATGCATACCGCCGGAGCCAGGGAGAAAGCGGTCCACAGACCTGTGTTGTCACCGGATGGAACTTTTTTAAGGGACAGCCATGAAATCCTGGAGAAGGGCTGGGTTACATCTTCCTATCGAAAGGATTTTGAGAAAATCACGACAGGAATTCATGATCTGATTACCCCTCTTCTGAAAGATGAACCCCTGCTGCGGATCCACGGGGATTTTCACTGTGGAAATATCCTTGACCGGATGGAGGAGGGGCTGATGCTGATCGATTTTGACGATATGGCGACCGGCCCGGCTGCTCAGGATATCTGGCTGCTCCTCCCCGGTTCGGCTGCCGAATGCCGCAGAGAGTTTTTTATGTTTCTGGACGGTTATCAGGAGTTCCGCTTTATCTTTCCCGATGTGATCCGGCAGATTGAGCCCCTCCGGGCTATGCGGATGGTATACTACATGGCCTGGTGCGGCCGGCAGAAGGATGATTACCGTTTCCGTCACAACTTTCCCGACTGGGGAAGTGATTCTTTCTGGGAAAGGGAGATCCGGGATCTGAGGAACCAGATGCAGGAGATCCTGGATTTTGAATAAACCCGGCTGAAAGTGAAAAATTAATCAATCATTTGCGATAAAATCCTGACTGAAGTTTTTATTGCCAGAGGGCATGTGCTGTTAAACAAGTCTTTTTTCAGTATGTCTTCCCTCTGGTCCGGTATAGAGGGATCCAGCCCCAGAATTTCACGGCAAATGATACTGGATTGGGTTTTCCTGAATTCCTCATGAAAACTTTGCACAAGTTTGTTTGTCTTTTCTTTGGCTTCCGGATTCATTACAGTTCCATAACCGTATTTCTGGCCTATTGCAAGAACAGCTCCGGATACAGCGCCACAGATTTCCCCGGTTTTAACTCCGCCGCCGAGCCCGGATGCTACCTTCATTGCTGTATTTCTGTCTAACCCGAGATCATCGCAGAATGCTCCGAGAACAGCCTGAGCGCAGTTGAAGCCATTGCTGAAAAGTTCTATAGCTCTATTTTCTTTGTTCATGATTCATTATTAATAGAATTTCAGTACTATGTCAAAAGGCTGACGACGGAATGTGTGTCTTCACCGGTTTGTGAGTTGACTTTTTATACGAGTTTGATCATATTAAACTCAAAGCCCAGACGGAGACGAGTAACAGAACCTCCGGATTACCAGAGAAGCGGCCCCTCGGCTGGAAGGCTGCCATTCCGGATTCTGTGAAAACCACTCCCGAGCTGCTCCCCGAAATGGATAATTCCTTTGGAATGATCCGTAGTAGACGGAGACGAGATCCCGCGTTAAAGGAGAGCTAAGCGCACGGCCGTATGGAAAAACTAGCGGCAGTGAAGTAAGGTGGTACCGCGGAGAGCCCTTTTGTTCTTCGTCCTTATGCTGAAATTTAATTTTTAGTAGCAGGACGGCGAGTAAAAGGGTTTTTTTATGTCCCGTCCTCGTACCGGAGGTACATTATGACCAGTAAAGAGAAGAAGAAACTGGAAAAACTGGAGATGATGCGTCACTCCATGGCTCATGTCATGGCCGGCGCTGTTCTGAAAATGATGCCCGAAGCCAAATTCGCTATCGGTCCGTCTATCGACAACGGTTTTTATTACGATTTCGATCTGCCCCGCAAGCTGACAAACGAAGATCTGGAAAAGATTGAAGAGGGAATGAAAGAGATTATCAGGGAAGGAGTCCCTTTTGAACGGGAAGTCCTTAACCGGGATGAAGCTCTGGATCAGTTCAAAAATCAGCCCTATAAGGTCGAATTGATTAACGAACTCCCCGAACATGAAGAGATAACCATCTATAAAATGGGGCACCATTTTACCGATCTCTGCCGCGGCCCCCATGTTGAAGATACCAGCCGGCTTAATGCGCAGGGGTTTAAACTCCTCTCCATTGCCGGAGCCTACTGGCGGGGAGATGAAAAACGCCCCATGCTTCAGAGAATTTACGCTACCGCATTCGGCGACGGCAAAGCCCTGAAGGCTCACCTGGAGTTTTTGGAAGAGATGGAGAAACGCGACCATAGAAGGGTCGGAAAAGAACTGGATCTATTCTCCCTGCATGAAGAAGCAGGCCCCGGACTGGTCTACTGGCACCCCAAGGGAGCCCGGATGAGGGTAACCATTGAAGATTTCTGGAGAAAAGAGCACTACAAGAACGGTTATGATATGGTCTTTACTCCCCATGTCGGTAAATCCTGGCTGTGGGAAACCTCCGGTCACCTGGATTTTTACAAAGAGGGGATGTATCCCAATATGGTTATGGATAATGTGGATTACTATACCAAACCCATGAACTGCCCCTTCCATATCATGATCTACAACAACGGAAAGCACTCCTATAAGGAGCTTCCCTTCCGCTGGGCCGAACTGGGAACCGTATACCGTTATGAACGGTCCGGAACCCTTCATGGCCTTCTTCGGGTAAGGGGATTTACCCAGGATGATGCCCACCTGATCTGTACACCCGATCAGATGCAGAGTGAAATCTCCGAAGTCCTGAGATTCAGTCTTTTTATGCTTCGTTCCTTTGGTTTCGAAAACATCTCCGCTTACCTTTCAACCATGCCGGAAAAAAGTGTGGGAGAAAAAGACAGGTGGGATGCGGCAACCGAATCCCTCAGAAAGGCTATTGAGGATGAGGGCCTTGAATACAAGGTTGACGAAGGGGGCGGTGCTTTCTACGGTCCCAAAATCGACCTGAAAGTAAAAGACACCATGGGAAGGGAGTGGCAGCTTTCTACGGTTCAGTTTGACTTCAACCTTCCCGAACGCTTTGATATGACCTTTGTAGACAGTGATGGTGTGGAAAAGCGACCCTATGTTATTCATAGAGCACTGCTTGGTTCCATCGAACGGTTCTTCGGTGTGCTGATTGAGAATTACGGCGGAGCTTTTCCGGTCTGGCTGGCTCCCGTTCAGGTTAAGGTCGTTCCGGTAAGCAACAAGTTTGACGACTATGCCAGAGAGGTGGAAAAAGCTCTCAGACAGGCGGAAATCCTTGTGGAAGGCGACTATTCTGATGACAGAATGAATGCCAAGATACGTAATGCCCAGAACAAAAAGATTCCCTATATGCTTGTTGTCGGGGAGAAAGAGATGAATGAAAAGGCTGTCAGTATCCGTGTCAGAACGGGAGAGCAGACAAACGGAGTTCCTCTTGATGATGCAATCAGACTGATTCTGGAGAAAATTGAGAAGAAGGAAATGCCCTGATCTTATTCTGAAATATACAGTTATTCAACGAACGGGACCCTGCAGGGTCCCGTTTTTTATGGATTTATGCTTCTGAATCAGAAGATTCGGTTCGATAATGAGAGGGACGGGGTTCCATGCTCACATCCCCTGGAGAAAAATAAAAATGAAAATAAACGAAATTATCAGACAGAAGGAGCAGGATATATTCCGTCTGGAAGAAATCCTGGCTCTATTAAGTTGGGATCAGGAAACGGGAATGCCTCCCCAGGGGATAGAAGACCGGTCGGATCAGATGGCCTGGGTGCAGCAGCAGATATCCGATCGTATCACAAACCCCGAATGGGACAATCTGTTGTCGGAGTTAGAAGAACAGGCCGAATGTAATGAAGAAAAAATCTGGTATGCCAATCTGAAACGTCGGTATATATTGAATAGATGCCTGCCGGACGATTTTATGGCTCAATTTGTAAGGGTGACATCTCTGGCAAGGGATGCCTGGGTTAAGGCCCGGAAAAAGGACGATTTTACCCTTTTTCAGCCCCATCTCGAAAAGGTAGTCGATCTTGTGCGAAGAAGAGCCGAACTGACCGGTTTTGACGGGGAACCCTATAATGCTCTATTGGATCTGTATGAGCCCGGGGTTACTGCGGACCAACTGGAAGGCATATTTAATCCTCTTCAGAATGCTTTAATCCCCCTTATAGACAGAATGATACAGAAACAGGAGGGCAAAACTCTGAATGATGAGTTTCCTGTTTCGGAACAGGAGAAAATTCATCATGAACTGCTGAATGCCATGAACTATGATCTGACCCGGGGGCGGATGGATTTTTCTGTTCATCCATTTACAACAACGACAGGGCCGAAGGACATTCGCATAACAACTTCTTTAGTGGCTGATGATTTTCTGAACGGGCTGTACAGTACAATGCATGAAGCAGGACACGGTCTGTATGAACAGAATCTTCCTGCTGAATGGGGCCGAACACTTAACGGTCAGGCCTGTTCTTTTGGAATCCATGAATCCCAGTCAAGGATGTGGGAAAATATTATCGGCCGGTCAGAGGCATTCTGGGAGTATTTCACACCTGTAATGAAAAAGGCTTTTCCTGTACAAATGAAGAAAAAAGATGCCCGTTCTCTCTATGCAGCATCGAACAGGGTGCAGAGGAGTTTCATTCGTATTGAAGCTGATGAATATACCTATAACCTTCATGTGCTTCTCCGTTTCAGGATAGAAAGGATGATTGTAAATGGTATAGCGGAAGTAGCAGATCTACCGGAAATCTGGAAAGATGAATCAGAGAAGCTTCTGGGTATCGTGCCTGAAAAAATGACAGATGGTGTGCTTCAGGATATTCACTGGTCTCTGGGAGACTGGGGGTATTTTCCCACTTATACACTGGGTAATCTTTATTCGGCACAGATCTGGCAAACCATGGAGCAGGATCTGGGAAAACTGGATGAAAAGATAAGGGCGGGCGAGTTCGGGACTATTCTGGGCTGGCTTGTCAGTAATGTTCATAGCCGGGGAGCATTACTCAGTCCGGGAGAATTGATAAAAGAAATCTCAGGAGAAGAACTCAGTTCCCGTTACTTTATAGATTACCTTGAAAGGAAGTCGAACAAACTTTATGCTTGACGATCCCCGTTTCTGGTTATATTGGGTTCTCTTCTTTTCAGCTGCCGGTCTAACCCGGCTGGTGATCAGTCTTTTCCGTAAGAAAAGTTGCGCTTCCTCCTGTCTGTACTTCGCTCTGTCCCTTGCTTTTCTAACCATGTTCTGGCTGGTCAGGGGGAATTTCTTCTTCAGAACCTACCGGGAAGGTGCATTATTCTGCTTTAGTGCCATGCTGCCCGGGGGGGTAGCTGGATTGCATTTTATACTTTTACTGCTTCCTGTACCGCTTGTTGCTGGTTCTGTAATGTATCTGAACCTCAGTCTTGCTCCTCCGTTCCGTGCAAAAGAAAGTACTCTTGGCACTCTGACCTGTTATCCCGGTAGAGAGAAATCGCTTTTTGTAGAATGGACAGGACAAGACGGAAAACCTGTTCTAGGGTATCTTGAAGGAGAAAAATGCTGTATCTATCTAAGGAAAACCGTTTTACCGGACTACTTCTTCTTTCTGGAAAGTCCCTGGGAAGTTCTTGGAATACTGTCCCGGTATGTAAATCCCGCAGACCTTCCTCTAGACGCAGCTGAATACTACATACCGATTCTGTCCCCCGAAAATAAAAACCCGAAAATTAAAACATTCGAATACCCTGCCCTGCGATTTCTTGACCCCGGTTATTTCAATTCCTATACCTATGTTATCCGTAATAACCGTGATTTGGTTATTACGGAAAGGAAATCCACTGACTGAAATCACAGCCCGTTGACAGCTTAAGCAGGTATACTTAAGATTTCAGAATGAATTTACCAAATAAATTAACTGTTGGAAGAATATTCCTGACGCCTGTCTTCTTTATTGTATTTGCCCTGACTGTTTTAAAAGGGAACCTTTCACTCCCCTGGATCATTGTTCTATGGATTATACAGATAGTTATCGAAATCTCGGATGTTCTGGATGGGCACATTGCCCGCTCAAGGAACCTGGTTTCCGATATAGGTAAAATCCTGGATCCTTTTTCGGATGTTCTCAGCCGTGTAACCTATTTTATCTGTTTTACAGCTGTGGGACTTATGCCCCTGTGGGCTATGATTGTTATTGTCTGGCGTGAATTCTGCATTATGTTCATCAGGATGGTAATCGCAAAGGAAGGTACTGCTCTGGCGGCAAAAGGAGGAGGGAAAGCTAAAGCCGTATTCTATTTTATCTCCGGAGTTTTCGCACTAATAATACTGACATTCCAATCCCTCGGAATCGATTTATACAGGAACGAAATGCTTCTTACCGGAAGAATACTATTCTCCCTGGCGGCAGTCAGTTCTGTTATCTCTTTTATCCAGTATTTTATTCTTTTCATGCGGACGGATACTATGAAGCAATTTGTTAAGGAGTAAGTAAATAGTATTTTTTTAATATTTTTTTCAAACATTCTGTTGACAAAAAAGCGCGATAAGTTATATATTCACGGAGCGTTCAACGCACAGCGCACTGAACGCAGCGAACTTAAATGTTCTTTTACAAAGGAATTAGAGAAGGGAAATTGAAGTATTTGACGAAAGTCAAGCCGATTGCGTACCGCAAGCCCGAAGGGTTGAGGAACGCAATAACTGGTAGTATGAATCGATTTCATAGAGTAGGCGGATGCTGAAATATGAAATCACGTTAGAGTTCTTTTGAATAAAAAGGGTTCTGACTCTTACTGGGACGGATCAGGATGATAACATCCGATTAATATCTGTTCCGGTTTTACAATGATAGTAACCACTTTTGTGGTTAATTATATCATGGAGAGTTTGATCCTGGCTCAGAACGAACGCTGGCGGCGCGTTTTAAGCATGCAAGTCGAACGGTAGAGAGGTGCTTGCACCTCTTGAGAGTGGCGAACGGGTGAGTAACGCGTAGGTGATCTACCCTCGAGTTGGGGATAGCCCATGGAAACATGGGGTAATACCGAATGTCCTCTGCGATTTTGTTTGCAGAGAAAAGGAGCGTTTGCTTCGCTTGAGGATGAGCCTGCGTATGATTAGCTTGTTGGTAGGGTAATGGCCTACCAAGGCGACGATCATTAGCCGGCCTGAGAGGGTGACCGGCCACATTGGGACTGAGACACGGCCCAGACTCCTACGGGAGGCAGCAGCTAAGAATCTTCCGCAATGGACGCAAGTCTGACGGAGCGACGCCGCGTGTGCGAAGAATGTCGAGAGATTGTAAAGCACTTTTATATGTGAGGAATAAGCGTGTCAGGAAATGGGCATGTGATGACGTTAGCATATGAATAAGCTCCGGCCAATTACGTGCCAGCAGCCGCGGTAACACGTAAGGAGCGAGCGTTGTTCGGAATTATTGGGCGTAAAGGGCATGTAGGCGGTTAGATAAGTCTGATGTGAAAGCGTACAGCTCAACTGTATTGTTGCGTTGGAAACTGTTTAACTTGAATCCGAGAGGGGTGTGTGGAATTCCTAGTGTAGGGGTGAAATCTGTTGATATTAGGAAGAACACCAGAGGCGAAGGCGACACACTGGCTCTGGATTGACGCTGAGGTGCGAAAGCGTAGGTAGCGAACAGGATTAGATACCCTGGTAGTCTACGCCGTAAACGATGTACACTTGGTGTCTGGGATTATGATCCTAGGTGCCGTAGCTAACGCGTTAAGTGTACCGCCTGGGGAGTATGCCGGCAACGGTGAAACTCAAAGGAATTGACGGGGGCCCGCACAAGCGGTGGAGCATGTGGTTTAATTCGATGATACGCGAGGAACCTTACCAGGGTTTGACATATACAGGACGTTGCTGGAGACAGTAATTTCTCTTCGGAGACTTGTATACAGGTGCTGCATGGTTGTCGTCAGCTCGTGCCGTGAGGTGTTGGGTTAAGTCCCGCAACGAGCGCAACCCCTGTTGTCTGTTACCATCATTAAGTTGGGGACTCAGGCAAGACTGCCGGTGACAAACCGGAGGAAGGTGGGGATGACGTCAAATCATCATGGCCCTTATATCCTGGGCTACACACGTGCTACAATGGCCGGTACAAAGTGATGCGAAGCAGCGATGTGAAGCAAAACGCATAAAGCCGGTCTCAGTTCGGATTGGAGTCTGAAACTCGACTCCATGAAGGTGGAATCGCTAGTAATCGCGCATCAGCATGGCGCGGTGAATACGTTCCCGGGCCTTGTACACACCGCCCGTCACACCACCCGAGTTGGGGGTACCCGAAGTCGCCAGGCTAACCTTTTAGGAGGCCGGTGCCGAAGGTATGCTCGGTAAGGGGGGTGAAGTCGTAACAAGGTAGCCGTACCGGAAGGTGCGGCTGGATCACCTCCTTTCAGCGTGAAAGGTATAAGTCTTGCAGTTTTGTACATTGTAAGCAGTTAGACATCATTTTTACGAGTGATGCCTGCTACAGAGTTGCGTTCCCCGGTCTTCGACTGTTGTACGCAACGGGCTTGGCTTTCGTCAATTACTTCTAATTTCCCGTCAGATAATTCCCAAAGGGATCTGTTTTACTGATTCCAAAACCGGGGGGTATAGCTCAGCTGGCTAGAGCACTAGATTTGCATTCTAGGGGTCTGGGGTTCGAATCCCCATACCTCCAAAGCCTGGTTTAAAACATTTTAGATATTTTAGTTCAGGCGTTCTTTTAAATAGGTAATAGCGAAGGGATAAATAATAATATGGTCAAGCGACTAAGGGTCCATGGTGGATGCCTTGGAGCTATCCGGCGAAGAAGGGCGTGGTAAGCTGCGAAAATCACGGGGGAGGAGCAAACATCCTTAGATCCCGTGCTTCCCGAATGGGGTAACCCGGCTGTTTGATAACAGTCACTGTGCGGTGAATACATAGCCGTACAGAGCGAGACTCAGGGAACTGAACCATCTAAGTACCTGAAGGAAAAGAAATCAATTGAGATTCCCTTAGTAGCGGCGAGCGAACGGGGATTAGCCCAAACCACATACATTTCGGTGTATATGGGGTTGTAGGGCGTGTAAGATGCATTTACGGAAGATAGCGGAACGGTACTGGGAAGGCCGACCGGAGAAGGTGAAAGTCCTGTATGCGAAATCTGATGTAAGCTGGCACGTACCTGAGTAAGGCGGGGCACGAGTAATCCTGTCTGAATCCGGGGGGCCCACCCTCCAAGGCTAAATACGAGATAGCTACCGATAGCGAATAGTACCGTGAGGGAAAGGTGAAAAGCACCCCGGGAGGGGAGTGAAATAGAACCTGAAACCGTGGACCTACAAGCGGTCAAAGCCTCTTTATGGGGTGATGGCGTGCCTTTTGTAGAATGAGCCTGCGAGTTAATATAGTAAGCGAGGTTAAGGCATAGAAGTGCCGGAGCCGGAGGGAAACCGAGTCTGAACAGGGCGTATGAGTTTGCTGTATTAGACCCGAAGCCGGGTGATCTACTTATGGTCAGGTTGAAGCTTGGGTAACACTGAGTGGAGGACCGAACACTAGTCTGTTGAAAAAGGCAGTGATGAACTGTGAGTAGGAGTGAAAGGCTAATCAAACCCGGAGATAGCTGGTTCTCCTCGAAATGGCTTTAGGGTCAGCGTCATATGGTTAATATCGGAGGTAGAGCACTGGTTAGGCTAGGGCCTGTCACAGGGTACCAAACTTAGTCAAACTCCGAATGCCGGTATTCAAAATATGGCAGTGAGACTACGGGTGATAAGATTCGTGGTCGAAAGGGAAAGAGCCCAGACCGTCAGCTAAGGTCCCTAAACTATGCTAAGTGGAAAAGGAAGTACGATTGCACAGACAGCCAGGAGGTTGGCTTAGAAGCAGCCACTCCTTTAAAGAGTGCGTAATAGCTCACTGGTCGAGTAGTTGTGCGCCGACAATGTAACGGGGCTAAGCATAGTACCGAAGCTACGGATCATCTTTAAGATGATGGTAGAGGAGCATTCTGTAGGCCGATGAAGGTGTGTTGTAAGGCATGCTGGAGGTATCAGAAGAGAGAATGCAGGCATGAGTAACGAAAAGGAAGGTGAGATCCCTTCCCGCCGAAAATCTAAGGTTTCCTGGGTAAAGGTACTCTTCCCAGGGTTAGTCGGCCCCTAAGGAGAGGCAGAAATGCGTATCCGATGGGAAACTGGTTAATATTCCAGTACATCTAATAATTTCGATGGGATGACACTTAAGGAGATCCCAAGCCGGGCGTTGGTAGTCCCGGTCCAAGCGTTTAGCCGTTGATCTGTGCAGGCAAATCCGCACGGAGAGGTGAGGCGTTAAGGGTATTGATCCTACGGGTGATAGAAGTTGGGTGATTCATCGAGTCAAGAAATAATCTCTAAGGTTAGGTTATTAGGTACCGTACCGCAAACCGACACAGGTAGATGGGATGAGAATTCTAAGGCGTACGGGAGAACTCACGTTAAGGAACTCGGCAAAATGCATGCGTAACTTAGGGAGAAGCATGGCTTAACGCGTGATGGCGAAGTTGCAGAGTCCAGAAGAGAGCGACTGTTTACCAAAAACACAGGACACTGCGAACCTGCAAAGGGAAGTATAGTGTCTGACACCTGCCCGGTGCCGGAAGGTTAAGAGGAGCTGTTAGCATTTATGTGAAGCAGTGAATTGAAGCCCCGGTAAACGGCGGCCGTAACTATAACGGTCCTAAGGTAGCGAAATTCCTTGTCGGGTAAGTTCCGACCCGCACGAATGGTGTAACGACTTTCTTACTGTCTCAACGTGAGACCCGGTGAAATTGAAGTATCGGTGAAGATGCCGATTACCTGTGGTTAGACGGAAAGACCCCGTGAACCTTTACTGTATCCTGATATTGAACTATGGCTGATGATGTGTAGGATAGGTGGGAGACTTTGAAGTATGGTCGTCAGGCTGTATGGAGTCGTTGGTGAAATACCACCCTTTATCAGTTATATTTCTAACGTGGCCCGTGATCCGGGTCATGGACAATGTCAGGTGGGCAGTTTGACTGGGGCGGTCGCCTCCTAAAGAGTAACGGAGGCGCGCAAAGGTTACCTTGGTATGGTTGGAAATCATGCTGTAAGCGCAATGGCATAAGGTAGCTTGACTGCGAGACTTACAAGTCGAGCAGGTACGAAAGTAGGTCATAGTGATCTGGCGGTGCCGAGTGGAAGGGCCGTCACTTAACGGACAAAAGGTACTCCGGGGATAACAGGCTGATTTTGCCCAAGAGTTCATATCGACGGCAAAGTTTGGCACCTCGATGTCGGCTCATCGCATCCTGGGGCTGGAGCAGGTCCCAAGGGTATGGCTGTTCGCCATTTAAAGCGGTACGCGAGCTGGGTTCAGAACGTCGCGAGACAGTTCGGTCCCTATCTGCCACAGGCGTTGGATTTTTGAGAGGATCTGTTTTTAGTACGAGAGGACCGAAACGGACGAACCTCTGGTGTATCAGTTATCGTGCCAACGGTAAGTGCTGAGTAGCTAAGTTCGGAAGGGATAACCGCTGAAAGCATCTAAGTGGGAAGCCCTCCTCAAGATGAGAAATCCCTGGCACTTTAAGTGCCCTGAAGGAATCTTGAAGAATACAAGTTTGATAGGCTGGCGGTCTAAGTGTGGAAACATATTGAGCCGACCAGTACTAATCTTCCGTGAGGCTTGACCATATTATTATTTATCTCTTCAGTTTTATATAAATTGCAATCGCTTTGGAAGCTAGGAATACTTCTGGAGAGTGAATGCTTCTTGTCAGGGTAAGACTTGATAAGATTATTATCTGGTAGTCACAGCGGTGAGGCTACACCCGTTCCCATCCCGAACACGGAAGTTAAGCTCACCTGCGCCGATGGTACTGCTACGGTGGGAGAGTAGGTCGTTGCCAGTTTATTTGCCCCTTGTCTTAGGATGAGGGGCTTTTTCTTTTATAACCAGCTGCAACGACCGTAGCCAGTGCGGCTTGAGCGAAGCTCAAACGCACGTTGACGAAGCCCGAAAGGGCGAAGTGAGTTGCCAGTTTATTTGCCCCTTGTCTTAGGATGAGGGCCTTTTTTTTTATAACCGGTTGCAATGACCCTGTCGTTGTGTTCCTCATTCTTCCGGTACGCATCTGATGCAGCCGTTACGGTTGATACCAGCATAAAATCCGGCCGGCGAATCTTAGATACATAATAACGGATACCGGGAAGGTGCAGCGTGTTGACTTCTATTTAGAACAATTGTATATGTGTAGTAAAAAAATTACCGTCGAGTTGATCGGATTATTTGTCTCCCTTCTACCGTTATGGAGAGGCCGTAACGGTTTTTCTCTTTCGAACACCAGCCCTTCTGTTTAAAATCTTCAATAATTCTTCTGGCCTGAGCCGGGGTAAGGTTAATGCCTTTTCGGGTACAGAATTCTGACAAACGCTGCCGTGTAGGGATGAGCCCGTCAGACAATAGGGATTCAATAGATTCAAGGGCAGTAATTTCCTTCTCTGATACCGCCGATTGTTTGGATCTGTCCTCCATCTCATACTGATTTTCCGGTTCAAAAAAGTCCAAAATAAACATCCCGTCAGGAACATCTTTCAATGAGATCGTATCAGAGCTTGAGATTGCCATCATACAGATTAGAATGTTCTTCAGTTCTCTTATATTTCCGGGCCAGATATAATCTGTCAATTTTGATTTGAGGGCGGGGGTAATCTTTGTTTCAGAAAAGGATTCCCGGTGGATTAAATGATCAATCAGGATCGGTATATCATCCTTTCGTTCTCTCAGTGACGGCATTCGGATGTATCCCTGTTTGATTCTATAAAGAAGATCCTCGCGAAACAGGTTATCTGGAGCCATTTTTGTTAAATTACGGTTTGTAGCGGCTATTATTCTCACATCCACTCTGCGGATATGATTCCCTCCTATCCTAAGAACTTCTCCTTCCTGAAGAACTCTCAGAAGGCCCCTTTGAATTCTGGGGGAAATATCACCTATTTCATCCAGAAAAAGTGTTCCTCCGTCTGCCTGTTCAAAAAGACCTGCTTTACCTTCCCTGGATGCTCCTGTGAATGCTCCCGGCTCATAACCAAACAATTCACTTTCCAGCAATGATTCATTAACTGCACTAAGGTTGACTGCAACATAGTGGAAGATGCCAGATACTTACATCATCATCTTTTTTGTGGTTATAGCTGCGGCTATTTTAACTATGATTGTGCCGGTTGGTGTCTTTACAGCAACTCAGGAAGCGGAAAACGGTAAGACTGTTCTGGACCCCTCATCCTATACAAATCTCTTTATAGAAGATGATGGTGTCCTTAAAGCCGATTTATGTGGTACGACTCATCGAAAGCCAATTGCCCTGTTTAAACCATTTGGCGGAATGGGGGTTCTGAATTATGTTTTTGAAGGTTTGACTTCCGGTTCCAAATGGGGGACAGCAGTCGGTATTATTGCTTTTATTCTGATTGCAGGTGGATCTTTTGGTGTTGTTCTCAGGACCGGTGCCGTTGAAAACGGGATACTGACTATGATCCGCAAAACAAAAGGGAAAGAATCTCTTCTACTGCCCCTTTTGTTTCTCCTTTTCTCTTTGGGAGGAGCCATTTTCGGAATGGGCGAAGAGGCTATTCCTTTTGCCATGATCATTGTTCCTATTGTCATCGCCATGGGTTACGATGCGGTAACGGGTATTTTAATTACCTATGCGGCTACACAAATAGGTTTTGCCACTTCATGGATGAATCCCTTCAGTGTTGCTATTGCACAGGGCGTTGCCGGTGTTCCTCTAATGTCGGGAGCCGGATTCAGGATTTTCATGTGGGTTTTCTTTACAGTTCTGGGAATTGTGTTTACCTGGTTTTATGCCAAAAGAATTAAAAAGAACCCTTTGAAATCTGTTTCATATGAGAGTGACCGGTATTTCAGGGAAGATTTTGAGGCCCGGGAGATGGAAAATCGGGAATTCACCATAGGTCATATTCTTGTGCTGCTGACAGTTCTGGCTGCTGTGATCTGGGTTGTCTGGGGAGTTGTCGGATACGGAGTAGGAAACGGTTATTATATTCCTTCCATAGCAACTGTGTTTTTTATCATGGGGCTTGTAACTGCCATTATCGCCGGTATCTTCAAGCTGAACGGCATGACATTCAATGATAGTGCAGATGCTTTCCGGAAAGGTGCCGCTGATCTTGTGGGTGCTGCTTTAATTGTCGGTATGGCAAAAGGCATTATCCTGGTTCTCGGTGGTGACGATACGGGAACTCCCAATGTGTTAAATACGATTCTATACGGAATGGGATCGGTTCTCTCCGGTCTCCCGGAAGTGCTCTCTGCCTGGTTTATGTATTTATTCCAGTCTATCTTCAATTTCTTTGTTGTTTCCGGTTCCGGTCAGGCAGCACTGACTATGCCTTTGATGGCTCCTCTGGCTGAAATAGTAGGAGTTACCAAACAGGTAGCCGTTCTTGCCTTCCAGTTGGGTGACGGTTTTACCAACCTTATCGTTCCCACTTCCGGATGTTTGATGGGTGTTCTGGGCGTGGCCCGTCTGGACTGGGGAAACTGGGTGAAATTCCAGATAAAATTCCAGGGTCTGCTGGCTGTGTTCGGAACGTTATTTATTATTTTAGCCGTTCTTATCGGTTTCTGATTTAAGCTACTGGGGCTGCGGCAGCAGTCCCATTCCCGGAGGTAAGAGGATTGGCAGGAGAATGAAGCAGAAGTTACAGATCATCCAGGGCGCTGAGATATATGCACCCGAAAAGCTTGGTAATATGGATATCCTTTTTGCCGGAGAGAAGATCCTGGCTGTGGAGGAATCGATTCGGCTTGATGCCAGTGGTATCGAAGTTGAAATCATTTCCGGCGGGGGACTGATTCTTGTACCGGGCCTGGTAGATTCCCATGTGCATATCTGCGGTGGCGGCGGAGAGGGAGGATTTTCCACAAGAACACCGGAAATTCAGCTCTCCTCCATTTTAAAGGGGGGAATCACCTCAGTCGTCGGGGTATTGGGAACTGACGGTACTACAAGAACCATGACGAATCTTCTGGCAAAGGCATCGGGTTTGACCGAAGAAGGGATTAATACATGGGTTATGACCGGCAGCTATCAGATCCCGGTAAGAACCCTGACAGGCTCAATTCCGGATGATATTATTCTGATTGAAAAGATTCTTGGTACAGGAGAAGTGAGTTTGTCTGATCACAGATCTTCCCATCCTGATGTGAATACCTTTATCAAGCTGGTTTCAGATACCCGCCTGGGCGGAATGCTTTCCGGTAAAGCCGGTCTGGTGAATATCCATATGGGAGACAGCCGCGATACCATCTCACTTTTACTGGAGGCTATCGAGACGTCGGATCTTCCCATCTCCCAGCTGCAGCCAACTCATATGAACAGGAATCCCTGGCTGTTCAATGATGCTGTTCTTTATTCAGAAAAGGGCGGATTTCTGGACTTTACGACCAGTACGACACCACAGTTTGTAGAAGAGGGTGAAATCCCCGCAGCAGAAGCTTTGAAGCTGATACTGGATAAGGGGATAGACATATCGCGAATATCCTTCTCTTCAGATGCTCAGGGCAGTTTGCCTCTTTTTGACGATGCGGGTAATCTTAAAGGGCTGACAGTCGGAAAATCCCAATCACTGCTGGAATCATTTATAGAAGCAGTCCTGAAATGGGGTATTCCCATAGAAAAGGCGATTCTGCCGGTTAGTACTACCCCGGCCGGCCGGTATAAACTGCCTGGTAAAGGTAAAATCTGTGCCGGATATGATGCGGACTTTCTGCTTTTGAATAAAAAAGATTTATCCATGAATACTCTTTTTGCCAGAGGTAAAAAGATGGTTGATAAGGGACAAGTGGTAAGTTTCGGAACATTCGAATAGAACCGGGACGCCCATTTGGTTTTTCTCAAGATGATTTAATTTCTTATAAAATATGCCGGTCACGGATTTTTATGAAGCGTCTTTGAACAGGAGCTTCTATTTGGAGAATTCTCTGGGAGGAAGAACTATAACAACCCTGCCCTGTTGCAGAAGCTCCCTGTTGTGGGAAGAGGATGTTATCCGCCTGACTGCATCGTCCGAAAGGATCAGATCGGTTTTGTTTTTACCATATATCCCCCGAGCCATGGTTCGGAGAGGGTATACACCAACACGTTCGGACATCTCGCCAATATTCATGGAGTAACTATACCCGGTATTCCCCCATTTGCTGATTACCGAGGGCAAGGTTAATTTTTCACTGTGAATTTCATTAAGGGAAGAATCAAATAAACGCGGAAAGAGACAGGGATTAAGTATTACGCTTTCTCCATTGGAACCCTGCCAGGGCAAAGGTTCGCCTGCATATATGACAATCCCGGTAAAATCCTCATTAGGCGTGTAAATCGGATTCAGCGGATAGGAGTGGGGTCTTTCGTGCCTGATCAACAGATCGCCGATATGAGGGAAGAGAGGAAGTTCGTAACGGACGGTGAGAAATTTACGATCCGGAGTAGCTGTTGTGAAAATTTTCTTCATTGTTTCGGAGAGGGATTCAATCCGGCGAAGCAGAACGGGATCGTTAAGGATGAGATCTCCTATTGTATTCCAGGAATCAACTGTGATCGGTAACAGGGCGTCTCCTGTTATTACGGGAGTCTGGCGGAGAATATACTGTTCGGTTTTATAACGGCCTGTTGGCTGATTAGTATCTGATTCTATCGCTGCGGTCAGATCCAGTTGAAGAGTATTGTTCTCCCAGTCAACAACCGTATCAATCTGAATCCTTTCCTGTGCATTCACCTGCATTAAGGTGCAGAGAGATAATACAGCTATAAAAATGGGGGGTTTTATCATTCTATTCTCCCGGTGCCGGGACGAGGAGTTTCATTCCCGGTCTGATCGTTGATTCCAGAGGCAATCCATTTCCCGCAGCAATTTCTTCCGGACTGCGGTTATGCTTCATCGCAATACGCCAAAGCGAGTCGCCCGCCTGAACCGTATACTCTCCGGACCAGGGTACCGAGTTCTCGTCTGACAGAAATCCGGGCTTGTCCGGTATGGAGTCATCTATAATCGGTACCAGAAGGATCTGACCGATTCTGAGGTAACGGCTCTCGACTCCCGGATTGTATTCTTCAATATAAGTAACAGGGATTTTATACCATTGTGCAATTTCGGACAGGGTATCACCGGATTGTATTTTATATCTTTTGAAGCTTATAAGATCACTATCTTCGTTTAAGGCCGCTTCCAGCTGGGCTCTATACTGTTCGGGAACTTTTAAATAGTAGGAATTCCCCGGAGGAGGAGTTACACTGTAATTCAGTTCCCTGTGAGCCAGGAAAAGAATATCCTCCGGTATTTCAGCCTTTCTGGCAACACGGCGAATATCCACACTCCTTTTAAGGGGAATACGATTCCATTGTACCGGTTTATCCCAGCTCAGGCTGATTCCAGCCTTACCGCGGGATTCGCATATATAGGCAACAGCCGCCATTTTCGGGATGTAGTTCCTGGTTTCCCGGGGAAGGAGCCCTTTATCGCACAGTTCCCAGTAGTCGTTGATTCCGGATGATTCAACAGTACGCAGTATTTTGTTCAGGCCGCAGTTGTAGGCTGCCAGTGCCAGAAGCCAGTCTCCGGTTTTTGAGTAGTTATACTCCAGCTTTTCAAGAGCGCTTTCAGTTGCACGCCAGAAATCCCGCCTGTCATCCCGCCAGGCATCCACTGTTATATCGTAGGGATCTATACTGTTCATCATAAACTGCCACATCCCTGCTGCTCCCGATCGGGAGACAGCATCAGAACGGTAGGCTGACTCAATTAAGGGAAGATAGATTATCTCACGGGGCATTTTCTTCTCTGCCAGACGGGAATTGATAAAATCCCAAAAGGGTTCAGCCCTTTCCAGGCAGCGATTGATATAATCCAGGCCTTTCCCCTCACCAAAATAGAGAATATACTGGTCAATCAGATTTTTATCCGGCAGATTGACCGACCAGAGATCGATCTGGCGATGAATTTCCCGGGGGTTTTTGTTTATTGTTATATCAGTGGTGCCAACAGATGACGGCATACTGTGAAGGTTGCGGGGCGGAATCTTCTCTCCCGCCATAGCTGTAACGGGAAGTATTCCGAATATGAGGTATGTAAGTATTAGAGGCGATCGCCGAAGTATATTCCTGCCCATTCCCATCTGCCGTTTATTTCCGGATCTATCGGGTATTTGATCCGGTTGAAATACAGATACCAGATATTGATCCTGTACGACCATCCTCCGGTTCTGAGATATGCTTCCGATTCATTGGATCCCGATTCTAGGTTTCTATTATACCAGACAGAAGATTTGAGAAAATAGGCCAGCTCCATCGGGATCTGGGTAAAGGGATCATAACGGTCCTGTCCCCATCCCATCATAAAGAAATCTTCCGCCATATACCTATTTAATCGGCTGCTGCTTCTGTTGTAGATAGCATATTTTATGGATTTGACAAGACCATCAAGGGTTTCCCTTGTCCAGTCCTTTTGGGAATAGTGAAATTTCAGATAATGGTTGACTTCGTTATACACATTAGGCTCTCCCGGAATCTTGGTTACCGGAGCATCAAGGAATTTTCTGTAGGAATCGATCGATTCATCCCATAACCCCTGTTTCTCATAAGCCTTTGCCAGATTGTACAGTACCAGGCCCCTGTCGATATCAGGGGAAAAACGATCCAGCAGTTCCTGGTTGTATTCAATTTCCTGAAGGCTTCCCGGCCTCCAGGAAAGGAGCTTTTTCAAAGTGAACAGATGAATTGACCGGCCTTTAAGGATAAGATCATCATAATTTGTCAGCAGGCGGTTGTAGTATATGGATGCACTTTCTATAAGCCCCTCATCTTCGTAGAGGGAACCGAGTACCAGTAGGTAGTAGCAGTTGTAGGAGTCCTCCGGGTAATCGTGAAGGTATTGATTTAAAAACAGTTTCAGCTCTTTAATGAAAGATCCGGAACGATATTGGCAGATTATCTGTTCCATTATTCCGTATCTCTGTACTTCTTCCTGCTGTTCATTCAGCATGCTGTTCAGGTTTAACAGCTTTTTATCAATTTCTTTTTCTCCAGTCAGCCAGGGTAGTGTAATCTCACTGGTGGAACAGGCTGAAAGGAGGAGGACAGAACATAAAAAAAATATATAAAAAGGGTAAAAAGTCTTTCTCATTTTAAAATTGATAGTAGCATGAGGGGGATTGCATGACAAGACATGAACTATTTTGGAACATTTGGAGAATTACTTTGACAGGGATTGAGATATTTTTTAAATTATTATTGGAAAGAAGTAAAAAAGGAGCATAGAAATGGATCATAAATCTCATGATTTCATAGAAGGGACCAGGCAGCTTGTTGATAAGGCTCAGGAACATGTTGATGAGAGGCTCAGCCGGACTTTCCCCTCCTTTCGCCTGACTGCAGCTGTTGTCAGCAGCGGGATTTATACGGGGCTCGTTTTATTCAGTATGCTGCTGGACTCATTCGGGCTGGTGGAAGGAATAAACGGTGTCGAAAAAAAGGCCATAATTCATTTCCTCGGTTTCTTTCTGATAGGGGAACTAGGTATACCTCTGCTGGGAATCAATCTTTTTATAAAAATCTATCTGAAGCCGGTAAAAGAGCAGTATCAGGCCTATTTCAATACAAAGAAAATTGAGGATCAGGACTCTTACTGGAAAGCCGTTCGTCGTTTTGACAGGTTTAATACCTATCTGGCTGTAATCATTCTTTTCTTCTTTCTTTCAGGGAATTCATGGGGAATTGAAATTGGCGGGAATTCCGGGATGTCTGTCCTGTTCTATATTCTAACGAGGATCAGTCTTGTAACAGTTATGATTATTTTTAATGTGATCTGTATCAATTTATTTGTCAGAAGACGGCTGTTGTATATTCTGGATGTGTATGAAATAAAAACCAGGCTTAAGTTTACTCAAACCCAGATCTTTTACAATTCGATAATCCCTATTGTACTGATTTTAAATGTAATGTTCGTCTTTACAGATGTCACTCTCCGGATTGTTGATACCGGACAGGACCGAATGGAGAAAATACAGGAAATGGCTCTGAAAATGACGGGAGGGTCCCATAAAATCAGTTATGAAGATATGCCATTGCCTCCTCCCGGAGAAGGAATGAAGGAACTTTCAGCCCATCTGCTTGCTAAAGGGTATGCCATGCTGATTTTTTTACTACTTTGCCAGAGTGCACTTCTTTATACATTCCTTGGAATCCTTCAAAACAGACAGATGAAGGATCTGCACAGGAAAATGGCTGATATGGCTGACGGCAGCGGAGATCTTACCAAGCAGATTAAAATACTCGAGATTGATGATTTGGCAGTTGTTATTTCTCACTTTAACCAGTTTATTGGAAATATGAGAGAGAAGCTTCTTCTTGTACAGAATGCAACCTCACGGGTAACTCGTTCTTCAGACACCCTGTTCAACGAGCTGCAGAATACTTCCGCCGCTACCGAGGAAATGGTAGCCTCGGTTGAGCAGATTAACAGAACGACCGGCAATCGGGCTTCCCTTGTGGAACAGACAGGGGATAATCTGCGAAGTATGATTGAATCTCTCAATCAGGTAAAAAACAGTGTGGATACGCAAGCTACTTTTGTGGAGCAGACTTCCAGTGCCATAAATCAGATGGCTGCCAGTATACAGTCCGTTACGCAGGCTACCGGAAAAGCCAACGAGCTGTCCAATCACCTGTCCGATGCCGCATCAGCGGGTGGAAAAGCTGTTAACGATTCCATTGCTGCTGTGAAGGATGTGGAAACCTCCTCGGAAGAGGTTAACAATCTTGTGTCCACTATAACTAAAATCGCCAGTCAGACCAATATGCTGGCTATGAATGCAGCTATTGAAGCGGCCCATGCGGGGGACGCAGGACGGGGATTTGCTGTTGTTGCAGAAGAGGTCAGGAATTTGGCGGAAAACAGCTCGAACAGCGCCAAACTGATCACCGATCAAATTCAGCAGATGGTCGGAGTCGTCAATAATGGTGTACAGATGTCGGAAAAGGCCGGAGATGCACTGGCCCGTGTTGTGGGTGATATTAATCAGACCACAGAACTTATCAACGGGATTGCTCTGGCTATGGACGAGCAGAATGCGGGGGCAACTGAAATCCTCAATTCAATTACATCCCTTGTCGAGGCTACTCAGATAATTAAAAAAATCTCTCAGGAAGAGATGGATAAAAACGAGGATATGCAGAAATCCATTGATCAGATAATACAGGCTTTTCAGGAAATCCGGCTGGCTACGGAGGAGCAGACTCAGGGAACAAAAGATATGATACAAACTGTCTCACAACTTCAGGAAGTAGCTCAGGACAACCAGGAAATCGTGAAAATCCTGTCTGAAGCCTTCGGGGGCTTTAAATTGTCCTGATGCCTGATGAATCAGCAAATGCCTTCCAGTTCAAGGAAGGCTTTTGTAAAGTTTTCGGATTGATCGATACGGTCTCCCGAACCCTGCCAGAGAGGTCCTTTCCCTCCGCCTTTTCCTCCTATAAGGGATAGACAGTTCTTTTTAAACTGATCGAAGTGAAACTCACTGTCACGGGGAAGGTAGAGGGCCCACTGAATACGTTTTTTTGATTTCATGGTCAGAAGAAATGAGATTCCCTCTACTTCGCTCATCTTTTTTACAGTTTGTTTAAAAAACTCAGATGATCTTTCAGGAAGTTCCTGTGCGATAAGGGGCGGATAGTGGGTAATTGATTCACAAAGGGTTTTTACCATGTTTTCAGCAGATAAATTTTCCAGGTTTTTAATCCGTTCAGCCATTTCCGATTTCTCCTTTATTATATTATTGATTCGATCCGTGAGTGTATCGGTCTGTGAACACACCAGACTATTGATACAGTTCACTACAGTATGTTTCTGTCTGTAATCACTGTAGGCGGGGTCTCCGATTTTCCAGAAAAGGCGGAGCCTTCCCCGGATTTTTTCCATACCCGTATATTTGATTAAGCCTATTTCTCCAGTTCGGCCAACATGTACACCACCGCAGGCTGCTGCATCTTTATCGCCTATTTGAACAATTCGGATATTTGAAGCCAGTTTAGTCTCTCTTCTGATTGAGTAC
Organism: Oceanispirochaeta sp.; assembly: GCA_963663385.2. Lineage (GTDB taxonomy): Bacteria > Spirochaetota > Spirochaetia > DSM-2461 > DSM-2461 > Oceanispirochaeta. Next base: position 1,285,599 of record CAXXXD010000002.1, read on the forward strand.
TTTGGAAGTTCAGAGGCATCGGCGGCGATATGGAAGTCTACAGGATGATTTTCACGTATCCACAGGTTTACGTTTTTTTCCACTTTTTCCAGGATATCCTCCGCCAAATCGGATCGATCCACTTCAATCGTTGTTGAATCTTTACCCAGATGAACAGACAGGGTATTGATGTCATCAGTTTCCTTCAGGGCTGCCGAAATCAGATGCTGACCCGTATGCTGGACCATAAAGTGATAGCGGGCGTCCCAGTCCAGTTCGCCCGTAACCGGACCTGTTCCGGGATTTTTTTCTGTTATATGGATAATCCGGCCATTTTCCTTCTGCACATCCCTGACTGGTACACCGTTTAAAAAACCTCTATCTGCCGGCTGACCGCCACCTTCCGGATAAAAGAGGGTTTGATTCAGCTCTATATGCCATGAGCCGTCTATTTCTTCAATTGATTTTATCCGGGCCTGAAACCGGGACTCGTAGGGTTTGATGTAGTACAATGCTGTTTCATTCATACTTTAAGAATAACAGATCACCTTGGGGCTGGAAAGTGAAATTCCCCTTTGGGGCATAGTGTAAATCCACCATTTTGTATGAGTTGCCCGGTCTCTTTCGAAACCGGGCGGGGAAGACAATTGGTCCGGCCCTGTATCAAGCCGAATCAATCTCACAAGCATATACTCCTTTGTATATATTGGCAACGTTAGCGATATCATGACTGGTGCTGTAAATAAGGATACTCCTGTCTGCCTGGTCTGATTGTACCGCACCGCCTGTTACCGGCCTCTGAGCCGTACAGAATTGGTGTTCGGGAAAGGGGAAACGTTTACAGGCCTGCCTGCAGCACAGTTTCAGATGATAGAAATCCAGTTTCAGGCTTGCAGGAAGCAAAAATGTTATATAATTGGAATATGAGGAAATTTCTCATCCTGTTCCTTATACTTTTATTATCCCCTCTTGCTGCAGAGAAAGAGAATATAACATTGGCTACAGTGAACTGGCTTCCCTTTTTTGGAGAGGAACTGCCGAAGCAGGGATTTCTTTCTACTTTGTGCCGGGAAGCATTCCGAAGAGCCGGATACGAACTCGAAATAAGATTCATTCCCTGGATACGCGCTCTGGAAATGGCAAAATACGGGTATTACGACGGTGTTATGGGCGTTTATTACAGTGATGAAAGGACACGGTATTACCATTATACAGATCCTATTTATAAAATTCAGGAAGTTTTTGTTGTACGTAAGGATTTCCCGTTTGAGTATTCGGAGCTTGAAGATCTTATGGGCATGAGTGTCGGCATTATTAAGGGTTATAGTTATGAACCGGAGCTAAGGGCCATGGGACTGCAGCTCGAAGCTACAATGGACGATACCCGGAATCTGAGACAGCTTTTTTACTCCAGAATTGATATTGTCATTATTGAGCAGAACCGATTGCTATATCTTTTAAACAAGGATGAGAAGCTGCAGCCCTTTCGTGGCAAATACACCATTCTTGACATTCCTTTCAAGACCTTTGATCTTTATTGCACCATAAGCCGAACCCGTGATGACGGAGCGGAAATTGTGGATAAATTCAACAAGGCACTGCGGGAGATGCGTGCTGACGGGGCCTATGAGGAGATCGAAAGGCGTTTTCGATTTTCATTTGCTCCGGATTAGTGAATTCCTTTCTGTTTCCGATTCCCTTTTAATACGGATAAACAAGGTACAGAAATCACAAAAAAAGGTGGATATTTTCTAAATACGACCGGAAAAAACAGTCCTAACATGAATGAAAAAAACATGGAGGACTTTATGAAAAAGTTATCAGTTGTATTTTTAATTGTGGCTCTTTGCAGCGGTTTTGCTTTTGCTGAAGGACAGCAGGAAGCCGCAGCGGATGATGGTAAATTGGTAGTCGGATTTGCCCAGATCGGACAGGAGTCTGGATGGAGAGATGCCGAAACTTCTTCTATTCAGTGGTACGCTTCAAGAAACCTGGATACAATCCAGCTGCATTTTGCCGATGCCCAGCAGAAACAGGAAAACCAGATCAAAGCGCTTCGTTCCTTTATCGATATGGGTGTCGATGTTATTGGTCTTGCTCCCGTTGTTGAAACCGGATTCGACGCTGTTCTTATGGAAGCAAAAGAAGCCGGTATCCCTGTAATTTTTGTAGACCGGAAAGCCGATGTGGCAGATAATCTGTATACTTCTTTTATCGGTTCCGACTTTATCCAGGAAGGACAGGATGCTGCAAAAGAGATGGCTGAACTGCTGGGTGGAAAAGGAAAAATCGTTGAACTGGAAGGTACAGTCGGGGCATCTGCCGCCAATGACAGAAAAACAGGTTTTCATCAGGCAGTCAATTCCAATTATCCGGGAATAGAAATTCTCGATTCACAGACCGGTGATTTTACCAGAGCCAGGGGCAAGGAAGTTATGGAATCCTTCCTTAAAACCTATGGAAACGAAATAAGCGGTGTTTACGCGCACAACGATGATATGATGCTCGGAGCTATTGAGGCTATCAAAGAGGCTGGTCTGAAACCCTCTGTCGATATTAAAACAGTATCCATTGACGGTGTAAAAGGTATTTTCGAAGCCATGGCTTCCGGTGAAGCCAATGTTACGGTTGAATGTAATCCTCTTCTTGGACCCCAATTTTTCGAGGCTGCCATGTCTCTTAAAGCTGGTGAGACTCTTCCCAGATGGATCAAATCAGACGAAGGGATCTACAGAGCAGAAACTGCTGCTGCCGATCTGCCTACCAGATCTTATTAAAAATCTTATGCTATCCGGAGTTGCAGCTTCGGGTAGTTATTTGCGATCCATTGGCAGTCTGGAACAGACTGCCTGGATACTTTTTTGAAAGGAGTTGATGAATGGAGTCCGGTGATTTGCTGGAAATGCATCACATAACCAAGGAATTTCCCGGAGTACTGGCGTTGAACAATGTCCACTTTAAACTGGCTCCAGGAGAGATCCATGCCCTTTTAGGGGAAAACGGCGCGGGTAAATCCACGCTGATCAAAGTTCTTACAGGAGCGGAAACTCTTACCCAGGGGAATATTCTTCTTAATGGCAGGGAAATAACAGTAAATTCCCCCCTGCATGCCCAGAATCAGGGAATAAGTACGGTATATCAGGAAGTGAATCTTTGTCCCAACCTGTCGGTAGCGGAGAACATATATATAGGAAGGGAACCTCTTACGGCAGGGGGGCGTATTGACTGGAAAACAATGCAGTATCGATCACGGGAGCTGCTTGGTGAATTTGATATTGATATTGATGTTACAGTTACGCTGGATAATTACTCTGTTGCCATACAGCAGATGGTCGCCATCGCGCGTTCCTGCGATATTTCGGCTAAGGTCCTGATCCTGGATGAACCCACATCCTCTTTGACAGAAGGGGAGGTTATTAAGCTTTTTGAAACCATGAGGCGGCTCAGGGATCAGGGAATGGGGATTGTTTTTGTGACCCATTTCCTGGACCAGGTGTATGAGGTCTGTGACAGGATAACAGTTCTGAGGAATGGAGAATATATCTGTACGGAACGCTGTGATGAGCTGAGCCGTATTGACCTTATCAGCCGTATGATAGGAAAAGATTTTTCCGCCTTTTCAGAAGAAAGTTCCTCATCAATTGCTGCCAAGGAGAAAGAACCTTTTCTTGTGGCAGAAAAAATGTGGGGAAGCAATCGGATCAAACCCTTTGATCTTGAGCTTTTCAAAGGAGAGATTCTGGGGTTCGCCGGACTGCTTGGTTCCGGCCGAAGCGAAATGGCCAGATTACTATTCGGTGCGGACAAGAGGGACGGAGGTAACCTGAAAGTCCGGGGACGGGATATCAGTTTTACCGAACCCTCCGATGCCATACGAGAAGGAATTGCCTTCTGTCCGGAAGACAGGAAAGCCGAAGGGATCATAGGGGAACTGTCCATTCGGGAAAATATAATCCTGGCTCTTCAGAGTAAACGGGGAATGACCCGTCCCATCCGGTATAACGAAGCCTGTCGCATTGCAGACCGGTTTATCAAACTTTTAAGTATCAAAACACCGGGGCATCAGCAGCTTATCCGAAATCTCAGCGGAGGTAACCAGCAGAAAGTTATTCTGGCCCGCTGGCTGGCTGCAGAGCCGGAGCTTCTCATACTGGACGAGCCGACCAGAGGAATAGATGTGGGAACCAAACTGGAAATTCAGAAACTGATGAAATCCCTGGCAGGTGATGGGATGTCCGTTCTTTTTATCTCATCGGAAATTGATGAAATGATGCGTTGCTGTCAAAGGATGGTCGTTTTGCGTGAACGTGAGAAAACAGGTGAACTGGCAGGGCAGGATCTGACAGAAACCCGGTTGATGAGGGCTATTGCAGGAGATGAGATATGAAATTGCTACATAAAGTGAGAAGGTCCGGGTATTTCTGGCCCATGGTGATCTTCCTGGTGATAATCCTGTTTAATATGATTATCTCAGGCGGAGAATTTACACGCATTACTGTAGTAGACGGGCACTATTACGGCAGGATTATCGATATTCTGAGGAATGGGAGCAAACTGATTCTGCTGGCAATCGGGATGACATTTGTCATCGCATCAGGAGGAATTGATATTTCTGTCGGTTCTGTGATGGCAATTTCAGGTGCCATTGCCTGTTCTGTCATAAATGGCAATATTCTGCCTTTTCTGAATGGAAATGTAGCCGCTGCGGTACTCCTGGCAGTCCTGGCAGGAGGTATCAGCGGAGCATGGAACGGTTTCCTTGTTTCCCGGATAAAGATTCAGCCCATGGTAGCCACCCTGATTCTCATGGTTGCCGGAAGAGGAATCGCCCAGCTGATCACCAAAGGAAAGATTATAACCGTTAACTCGGATTCCTTTTACTTTATCAATGGCGGATATATCTTTGGATTGCCGTTTCCTCTTTATCTGGTTCTATTCGTATTGGTTGTGTCTGTTCTGTTTACAAAAAAAAGCGCTTTCGGACTTTTTCTGGAATCCGCCGGATTGAACGGGGCATCCAGCCGGCTGGCGGGAATTCCAGTCTTCAGGGTAAAACTGCTGGCCTATATATTCTGTTCTGCCGCTGCCGCGGGAGCCGGTTTGATTGAATCGGCGGGGATACGCGGTGCAGACTGCAATAATGCCGGTCTTATGATAGAACTGGATGCTATTCTGGCTGTTGCTATAGGGGGGACATCCCTGAGCGGCGGTCGTTTTTCCCTGGCGGCCAGTGTATTCGGTGCCTTGATAATTCAGAGTATCACCACAACAATCTATGCCCTTGGTGTGCCGCCGGAGGTTATACAGCTGGTAAAGGCTATGCTGGTTATTATCATCTGCCTGTCCCAGTCTCCCGAAGTTAAAAAAATATCCCTTTCGCCCTTGTTTGTGGGATATTCGGCAATACAGAAAAAGGCGGCTCTCAAATGAATATAAGACAAAGACTTAATCGGATTAGTATCCTGACCATCACGATAACCCTGTTCATCATCCTTTATCTTGGGGGGATTATGCGGTACGGTTTTAATGTATCCACCTTTCTCAATCTTTTTAACGATAATGCTTTTCTTGTAATTGCTACGGTGGGGATTTTTTTTGTCCTTCTGACCGGCGGGATTGATATTTCCATATCTTCGGTTCTGGCTTTTACCTGTGTACTTTCTGCCTATATGCTGCAGAACGGTCATTCTCCCTATTTTATAATGCCGCTGGTATTGTTCATTGGGTTTACCTTTGGTGCCCTTCAGGGATTTCTGATTGTTCATTTCAAGCTGCAGCCCTTTATTGTGACACTGGCAGGCTTATTCTCAATGAGAGCTCTCTGTTCGGTAATCAGCAAGGCAGCCATACCAATCAAGGATCCCTTCTATCTGAAAATCGCACTGGCAAAATTCCGTTTCAAACTGGGAGGACATAATGCCAAACTCTACTACTATGCAATCCTGGCGCTAATAGTTGTTCTTATCGCGGCTTATGTGCTCAGATTTTCCAAATTCGGAAGAACCGTTTACGCTGTAGGGGGAAATGAGCTTTCAGCCTCCCTTATGGGGCTTCCCGTTAAGCGGACAAAAATCCTGGTCTATGCCATTTCAGGTTTCTGCGCATCCCTGGGAGGTGTTCTTTACAGCCTCTATACTCTGGCCGGCTATTCACTGCAGAATCTGGGGCTGGAACTTGATGCTATTTCGTCCGCGGTTATTGGTGGAACTCTTCTTACTGGTGGTGTCGGATCTGTGTTCGGAGCCATGATCGGCGTTCTGATACAGGGGTTGATACAAACGGTGGTAACCTATCAGAATCTGAATACCTGGTGGACGAAAGTAACTATTGCCGGACTCTTATTTCTGTTTATCGTTATTCAACGACTTATGGCGGTAAAAAACCATCAGGTTAAAACATAACTTTACAAATTTTACCGGATAACCTTACTATGGAGAAGCAAATTCAAGGAGGATTACCGTATCTTGAAGGAAATTCTGAATCTGTTTATGAACCAGCGGCTTCGAACAAAACTGATGTTTTCTTTTGTTCTGGCCGCTACCGTCCCTCTTCTGATCTACACCCTGGTGACTGCCGGTTACTATCTTAAAACGGCTAGGGAAACGGCGGTAGACTATACAAGACAGATGACAAGTCAGGTTTCCGGAAGCCTCGGGATCCATATAGATGCGATTGAGGATATGGCGGATTATCTTGCTTCCCGACGGGATATCAGGACCTTTTTAAAACAGGGCGATCTGCAGGCTCCCGGATCGGCTGAAGTGCTGCAGGATGATATGGACCGTCTGCTGCAGGCTTATCCTGATATTGCCGGGATATTAATCACCAGTCCGGAAGACCAGTGGCTGGCTTCCGGAATATCCCGATTCAGCCGGGATTCGGTTGCCGGGGCTTCCTGGTTTTATTCTGCAGTAGGGGAACCTGAAACGGCTCATATTATCAGCTCTTCCGCTGAGCGTCGGATCTTCCTGAATGACAGATTCGGCGGTGATTCCCTGTTTTATCTGATCAGGGCTGTTACGGATGAATCCGGGGTCCTGGGGGTAATCCTCATAGACATGACCCACAAGGTTATTGAACAGGCCATAGAGAATATCTCTATTTATGAAAAGGGATTTGTTTTTGTTTATGACAGGGAGGACAGGATTGTTTATAGCCCGGTGAATGATATCGTTTACCGGGTTGATCCCGACTGGCTTCATAAGGAAAGCGGTCCCGTTACTGCAGCAATAGGAGGGGAAACGTATCAGATTGAAAGTTCTGTAATGGATCGAACCGGATGGAAGGTTATCGGTGTTTTCTCGGTCGATGAAATTCAGGGGGACTTGAAGCAGGCTATTTATATATTGACTGCTGTCAGTATCCTCCTTATGTTCTTTTTCTTTCTGATATTTGCTTTCTTAACAAAAAGTCTGGTAGAGCCGATTTTGAATCTGCAGAATCTGATGAGTTCTGCAGCAGGCGGAAATCTCGATGTCCGTTTTTATGGGCATTATAATGATGAAGTGGGTGATCTCGGGCAGAGCTTTAATATCATGGCTGAGGAGATTAATGAGTTAATCCGGATGGTCTATCAGGAACAGCAGGAGAGGCAGGAAGCTCAGTTGAAATCCCTTCAGGAGCAGATAAAACCTCACTTTCTATATAATACACTTGATACTATCAGCTGGATGGCCCGTGGTTACAAAGCCGGTGATATTGTCTCCTTGATTAACGCTCTGACAACGATGTTCCGTGTTGGACTCAGTCAAGGATTGGATATTATCTCTCTAAGAGATGAGCTGTCTCATGCATCCAACTACCTGTATATTCAGGGAATCCGCTACAGTGAAAAAATACGCTACAGGATTGATGTCCCCGATGAACTGCTGGATTTAACAGTGCCCAAGCTGATTCTTCAGCCTTTAATTGAAAATGCCATCTATCACGGCCTGAAAGCCAAAGATGAAGGTGGAACAATAAAGATTGGAGGTTCAAAGGAAGAGAACGTTCTGATTCTGACAGTGGAAGATGATGGTTTGGGTATTTCACCCGACAAGCTGAAACAGATTCGACGGACTCTGAATAGTGAAGAAAAACGGGATAGTTTTGGTCTTTTTTATGTGAGTGATCGTATCCGACTTCATTGCGGAGAGCATTACGGTATCACCGTGGAGAGTGATGAGAATATCCGGACTGTTCTTACTCTGCGCTTACCCCTGAAAAAAACCGGAGGAGGTCCTTTATGTATAAGGCAATTGTAGCTGATGATGAGGATATTATACGAAAGGGAATTGTCAGTTTTCTGGAGGAGGATCCGGAAATCTGTGTTGTTGCGGATGCGGCGGATGGAATAGCTGCTCTTAATCAGGCCAGACGATATAGTCCCGATATAATTTTTGTAGATATCAATATGCCCAAGATGGACGGTCTGGAACTGATTCAGAAACTGAATGAGCTGGATAAGGATATTCTGGTGATTGTTATAACGGGTTATTCAGATTTTACATATGCTCAGAAGGCTCTGAGGCTGGGTGTATTTGATCTCTTTCTGAAACCTGTAATGGAGGACCCTTTCTATGAGACTTTAGGTAAGGCCAAGACTTCCCTGGCTGATAACCGGAAACAGAATGCCCTGGCCAGGCAGCTAAGGAAGAGTGCGGATTATATTGTGGAGCGTTGTCTGAATCTGAACGCTCTGGGAATTATGTCCGATGAGGCTTGTTTAAAAGAGCTGACATATCTTGCGGAAGAACCGGTTTCCCGATGGAATCTCCTGTTTTTCTATCCCGGAAGAGTGCAGGAAGATGATGATACAGGAATCAGCCGGTTGGGGGATGAAGAGATTCCCCACTATATTCGGCGTAGTGTAAAAGATGCTCTGGAAGGGGATGCCCTCCGGATCAGTTTTATATCAAGGGACGGATACGCTGTTTTTATCGGACCGGTGCAGGACCAGGGCGTGTTAAAAAAAATCATCCGGGATCTGTCGCTTCCGGTTGAGGTCTATCAGTGTACCCTGACGTCCCTGGATGATATACCGCGTCTGTATAGGGAATCCCTTGATAAAATAGCCGGTTTATCCAGTTTTTCCCCGGCTATACAGTCCTCGATCAGTTATATCAGGGATCATTATCGAGATCCCCTTCTTTCTCTGGCAAGGCTTAGTGAGGTTTGCCATATCAGTCCGGGGTATCTGGGAAGGCTTTTTAAACAGGAGCTTCACAGTACACCCATGGATTATCTGAGCCGGTACAGAATAGATAAGGCGGCAGCCCTCCTGACTAACCCCGATTTGAAAATCTATGAAGTGGCGGAACAGGTTGGATTTACCAGTCAGCACTATTTCTGCCATGCTTTTAAAAAGATTATGGGGCAACCTCCGAAAGAGTACAGAAAGGAGCTTACGGTTATATGAATCTGAAACAAACGTTACTCTTTATCTGCTGTATCATTCTGTTTTTCTCCTGTCGGCAGGATAGGGAGGAGGTCGAGTTTCTTATCGGTGTGTCCAACTCCAGTATGCAGGAACAGTGGCGGGTTGTACTGAATCGTGAACTGAAGGAGGAAGCTGACAGACTGGATAATGTATCAATTGTGTTTGCAGATGCCGCATCCAGTGCGGATAAGCAGATATTCGATATTGATCGTCTGATGGGATACGGTATTGATCTGCTGATTGTTTCACCCAGTGATACGGCCCGGCTTGCTGCCGTAATCAGTGATGTGTATCAGAAAATTCCTGTTATTATTCTGGATCGGGTCGTAGATGGTTTTGATTATACCCTGTTTATCGGTCCGGATAATGAGAACATCGGCCGTCTGGGCGGTAGAGCGCTGAATACCGTATTGGGTGAAGACGGCGGGTATGTTCTGGAAGTATCCATGCCCGGGGAATTGTTGACAAGCCGCGGTAGAAGCCGGGGCCTTCGCCGGGAACTGGATAAGAAATTCCCGGGTATCCATATTCTTGATACACTCTACACGGATTCGGACTTGAGAAAGGATGCCAAAGATCAGGCGGAAGATCTCCTTGTTGAATTTGAAAAGGAAAACCATTTATTAAAGGATATTGATGCCATCTATACCCATAGTGACGGCCTTTCTCTAGGGGTCTCCCGGGCTCTGATCCGCCTTGAACGTACAGATATACCCGTTATCGGAACTGACGGATATGAGGGGGAAAACGGCGGACTGGAAATGCTTAGAAAAGGTCTTGTCCGGGAAGTTGTGGTCAGCAGTACAGGGGGCCGTGAAGCCATGCGTTATGCCATGGATATCCTTAACAGAAAAAGCGGAGTTCCCAAGCAGGTAATTTTAAAAAGCCGCATCGTTACAAAGAATACTCTGGATGAGTATTACTCCGATCTGAACCGGAAGCTGCGTAAAATTGATCATCCAATCCGTCTTGGTTATTCTCAGGTGGGAAGCGAAAGCCAATGGCGCATCAGCAATACAAAATCTATTATTCAGGCAGCCAAGGAATTTGGAATTGAACTGCTCTACAGGGACGCCGATCAGGATCAGGAGAGACAGAAAGAGCATCTAAGGGAGTTTATCACAGAAGGAGTGGATGTCATACTTCTCTCTCCCATTGTAGAAGACGGGTACAATCAGGTTCTGGAAGATGCAAAAAGAGCGGGTATTCCGGTTCTGTTATCCGATCGCAAAGTGGATACGGGAGATGAGGAGTTGTACTCTACATTTATCGGGGGAGATTTCAAAGAGGAGGGACGGAGGGCCGCCCGGTGGATCCTTTCTGAATATTTAGATGATCCGGCTGATATTCTGGAGCTGCAGGGTACTCCGGGAGCAACTCCTACTGTTGAAAGACGGGAAGGGTTTCTCGACATTATTGAAAATCAGAACATTCATGTAATCAGGGCATCTCTTTTGGGGAATTATACATACGCGGCAGGATACAGTTTGACCGCCGATTACCTTTCCAGATCCGGATTGTCTTCGGTTGATGTGATTTTCGCTCACAATGACGATATGATTATTGGCGCTATAGATGCAGTAAAGGAAGCCGGCCTGAAGCCCGGATCGGATATAAAATTTGTTTCCATAGACGGGACAAAAGATGCCATGATCGCCCTGGATAAAGGGGAGATGAATTTTCTTGTGGAGTGTACGCCTCTGCTTGGCAATCAGGTGATGAGGGCTGTTACGGATCTGATGGAAGGAAAAAGTCTTCCCATGCGGATTGTTACCGATGAACGGACTTTTACCCCGGAACAGGTTACTGAATCCCTTATCAGGAGTCGTACCTATTAAGTGGAATCTTTCCGTGACTGGGGCTGAAGCTGATACGAGGGAAACCGTTTTATTAATCCATTTGTGATAATCTCTACGGGCAGTTCCTGTAAAAATCCCTTATAATTCAAGTTGGAAAAGTGATTTGAATCGGGAGGTGTGCTGTGAAACATCATACAATGGATAATCTGATCAAGCTGGAAGAGGTCGGGCTCTTTATTCTGACCATCTACCTTTTCAGCCTTCTGAAATACCCCTGGTGGCTCTTTCCCCTGGTACTGTTTCTACCGGATGTGAGTATTCTGGGCTATATGGCCAGTGATATTACAGGGGCCTATATCTATAATTTCCTGCATCACCGGGGCATTGCCGTTATTGTTTATCTCGCCGGGATCCTGACATCCCAACCGGTTATGGCTCTGATCGGACTGATTATTTTTGCCCACTCTTCACTGGACAGGATATTCGGTTACGGGATGAAGCATACAAGCGGGTTTAAGGATACCCATCTGGGAAAGATAGGGAAGGGCTGACCCCGGAGAAGGTTCCTGATAAAATAGGGGCATGAGTAAAACTGATTCAGCCCTGATGCTGCCCAAAATAATAGCTGTCGATCTGGACGGCACCCTTCTGAGAAGTGACCACTCCATCTCGGATTATACGGTGGAAACATTAAAAAAAATGGAAGGACTGGGTTGTATCCCCGTTATCAGTACGGGACGCAGTTATGAAGCCCTGTCACATATAAAAGATCGGCTGGGACTCCAGTCACCTGTTATCTGCTATAACGGCGCTATGATCTGTGATGGTCGAAATGGTAAGATCCTTCATGAAAAACGGCTTCCTTCGGATATTTCCCGGGAGGTGCTTCATACCTGCCGGGAACGGGGAATCCATTTTCAGGGGTTCAGCGGCGGGCAGCTCTATTACGAGAAGAAAAGGGAAGAGACCGATTTTTATGAAGCCCATACCGGTTTAAGCGGCGTGACAGTAAACTTTGATAGCTGGGATAATCTGGAATTTACCAAAGTCCTGCTGATCGGTTCTCCCGCAAGGGCAAGTCGGGAATGGCCGGAACTCCTTCAGATTCAAAGAGAAGTGAAAGAACGATTCGGGGACAGGATTTACACAGCCTTTTCCCGTGCCATGTATCTGGAAATGATCCACGGGGACAGTTCCAAAGGGCATGCCCTGAAGCAGCTTGGAGAAGATCTCGGGGCGAAACAGAGTGATATCATGGCATTCGGAGACGGGTTTAATGACCTTGAGATGCTGCAGTATGCGGGCGTTTCGGTAGCCATGGCGAATGCTCCGGATGGTTTGAAGGAACAGACTACCCATACAACCGTATCCAATGATGAAGACGGCCTAGCCGTTTTTCTGGAGGAGCATTTTCTTTAATACTTCTCTATAGAATGACCGGTGAAACAAAAAAGAACGTTTATTATGTATCAATGATGATATAGGCCGATACACCAATATTATTTTTAAAAAAATTGATATCAATCCAGATGTATCCGTCATTAGCCCAGTCTGTTCCCCAGCTGTTCATTGTTTTAAAACCATAGGTTTCATCGTATCCGGTAATACACATGGCATGGCAACCGTAGGCCGTATCGAATGAGTTCCAAACATATTCGTTGAGTGTATTTTTTATAGATGGATAACAGAAGGTCGTATCTGTCAGAACAGAAACTATTATGGGATATCCGGAGTCCAGATAGTCTTTCATCAGCTGAATTTCACTATCCGTAAATGTATAATAATTCTGATTAATCCTGTAGTAGTTTTCAATCTTATAATTACCGGCATTTGCTATAGCTGTACTGCTTGGTTGGGTCAGGTAATCATCATCGCTATAGGGCATATCCTCCCAGGTACAAATCCCTGTATTCATTAGTAAATCTAAAGCCTTTGTAATAGAAGAACCCTCATCCTTTCCACCATTAATCTGATTGTAGATAAAAGCCGGGCTGAATATATGATCATATTTATAGGTAAAATCTCCTGCACAGTCCTGATAACCCAGGTTCCATGCTCTGTTCTTCTTTTCAAAGTAACTTTTTGCCGCAAAACCTATGGCCCATGCCGTACAGCTTCCCTGTTGTCCCTGACTGGAAGGGATGGGAAAAGAGCTGCTTTCAATCAGGGAACGGTTTAATAATGCTCTTGTATTATCAACTTCAACTTGCGGGGCTATGGGAATATTATTAAAAACGTCTATTGGAGGATCAATACACCCTGTCGAGTAAACATTTTCTGAGAATTCTCCTCTGTTTAATTGCCTTCCCGTATTGGGGATAGTCTCCGGGTAGTATTCCTTTTCTGTATCGATAAAGTTGATAGAAATAGATTTATCCGAATCCATAATCAGGGATGCCTTTGTATCATCAATAACCAGAAGATCTCCATTATTCCATCCGGAAATGTTATTTTCCCAACCACAGAAGCAAATCCCTTCTCCTGAAGTAATTTGTATGGTTATTTCTTCCCCTTTCTCATATTCTTCTTTTTCTGGAGTGATATTATAAGAACCAATCCCCTCACTTTGGTTCCCAATAGAAAGTGTATAGGTCGGAAATAATCCACAATCTTTACTGACTGACTGAAAACTATTTGCTGATTGATCTTTATTTTCGTTTTGAAACAGTTCACAGGAAATCAGTTGTATGAATGTGATCCATACAAGAATTGTGATTATTATAGAAGTGTGTTTAAGGGATTTTATTCTTTTCATGTTTAATCCTGTAAAATATCTAAAAATAGATCAGATGCAGTTCTATTTTAAACAGCAATTATCTATTTGTGAATAATTAGAACTAATAATTCACATCTTCCGGGTAGCGGTGTCTGATGATATCCAGGACCCGGAGCATATCCACCTGGTATTTTGAGAATACATTTATCTCTTCGTGGAGCTCCATCAGGTCCCTTCCCTGAGAAACCCCTTCCATAACATACTTAAGCTCAAAGTTGGAGAGAAGGTGTGAGATCTGCTGCCAGGTGGCCATCTGGACTTCCCTGTTCTGATTGATAATCCATTCCTGAATAGTCATGGCTTAGAAGCATACCTCCATTTTCAGGGAGAGTACAATCCCCAGGTTCTATAATATCCATAGGCTCGGATGAATCGATCATCTCTTTATCCGGAGTCTTCATACCTCCGCCGGCATTAAATTTATTTTTGGCCATTCTATTCATCCCCGTTAATAATTGGCTTATGGTAAAGTATAGAATATAAAATCAAAGGATAAATAGATGATTCCCGATTCTTTTTTAGAAGGCTTTACAGAGCTGTGTATTGATGCTTCCAGTATTATCTACCTCCTGAAGTCAGGATTGCTGGGTTCTCTGAGTGCGGAAGTCTCTCTTGTTTCCACTCCTCAGGTAAGGGATGAAACCGGTTGGCCCCATCTTCCTGTAGAGGCTCTTCCTCTGGATGAGTCCAGATTTCCCGCGGGATCTCTCAGTAATGACGACAGCCTTGTTGCCCTTGCGGTCGAACGCCGCAGTCCCGTGCTGTCAGAGGACTATGAAATCCTTATGAATGCAAAGGAAGCCGGTCTTGAATATTATAACACCCTGATGATGCTGAATTATCTCCTGTTAAAGGGAAGGATTGCACCGGATGAGTATCCCGAATACCTTGAACGACTGAAAGAGTGCTCCCACTACAGTTCTCATGTACTCGAACAGGGGAATCTTGTCTATAAGGATATCCTTCAATATATTGGTAGGAATGCACGATCCTGAAACAATCTTTGAATCCGATTCCATCAACCGTCTCCTTCTGAAAATGTCCATTCCCGCTACAATCGGAATGATTGTCAACGCCCTGTACAATCTTGTGGATACGATCTTTGTCGGCCGAGGAGTGGGCGCGATGGGGATAGCCGGCCTTACCATTGCTCTGCCTGTTCAGATGATTATTGGGGCTGTCGGGATTACCCTGGGATCGGGAGCCGCTTCCGTTATTTCACGCCGCCTGGGAGAAAAACGGCAGGATGATGCGGCGCGTACGGCAGTAACGGCCTTTACACTCAGTTTCCTGTTCAGCTTCTTTATTTTTGCTGCAGGAGAAATCTTCATTGATCCCATGCTGAGAATTTTCGGCGCCACCGAGTCCATACTGCCCCATGCCCGCTCCTACATGCGGATTATATTGATAGGGGCTTATTTTCTTTCATCGTCCATGGTTGGAAATAACATAACCAGAGCGGAAGGTCAGCCTAAAATTGCCATGCTGACCATGATTATCGGGGCGGGAATGAACATTATTCTGGATCCGATTTTTATTTTCGCCCTGAAAATGGGAATACAGGGCGCTGCCCTGGCCACTATTATCAGCCAGTTTTTCTCCTACCTTTTTGTGATGCGCTTCCTCCTGACCGGAAGAAGTCATCTCCCCCTGAAACTCCGTTATCTGAAACCGAAAGGGAGTCTTGTTTCGGAAATTCTGCTTCTGGGTCTGCCGACTTTTATTCGTCAGGCCGGGATGAGTCTGCTGGCACTTGTTATCAATAATGTGCTTAAGCACTACGGGGGGGATCTGGGGATTGCCTCCTACGGGATGCTGAATCGCCTTTTTATGTTTACCCTGATGCCTATTTTCGGTATTGTCCATGGCTATCAGCCGATTGCCGGATACAGTTATGGAGCCAGGCGGCTGGACAGGCTGGAAGAAGTGAATAAAAAGGCCATGCAGATTACTTCATTCATGTCCCTGATCGGCTTTCTGTTTCTGGAGGGAGGGGCCCGGATCCTTATATCCGTATTTACGAAAGACAATGCTCTTATTGCTATGGCAGTACCTGCTTTGCGTATCGCCAGTCTCTGCATCTGGCTTCTGGGATTTCAGGTTATCGGTTCCACCTATTTTCTCAGTATTGGAAAGGCATTGCCCGCTTTTATGCTCGGACTGTCCCGTCAGTTCTTTTTTCTCATACCACTCGTCATATTTCTACCCCGGTTTTTTCAGCTTCGGGGGGTCTGGATCGCCATGCCTGCTGCGGATCTGCTCTCCACATCTGTTACGCTTATCTGGTTTCTCCACTCCTGGAAGAATCTTAAAAAAGGAGAGTAGGCTGTTTGGTAGAATCATTAAAAAAACAGGAGATTTTTTAAATCCCTACTGGATAAAGATGCCTTTTTAACCGAATATAAAAAAAACTTTAAAACAGAAACAGGAGAACAATATGAATAATAAAATCTTAGTTCTGGCAGTACTGGCGCTTCTATTAGTCCCGGCTGCCGCATTTTCGGCCACCGGACTGGGTGCCGCCTATACATTCGGTCTGAATAATGGTGATAACAGTACCGGTGCCGCTCTGTCAATTAATACACCGGCTATACCCGGTACGGTTCAGACCCTCCGATTCACTTTCAGCGGAGATGATTACTTCAGTTTTGCCCTGGCAGATGACTGGTGGGTGATTCAGGAAAATATTTCCGGATCTCTGGATTTCTATATCGGTCTGGGATTTTTCGCAGGTATAACATCTGTTGACGATACAACTGATTTCAGTCTGGGAGGCCGGATCCCTGTGGGGCTCAGTATGATGCCCCTGGATTTTGCCGAACTCTTTGCAGAGATTACTCCGGCGATGGGTCTGGGATTCGAACCCGAATTATACTTTCCCTCCTGGTCCGTACAGGGTGCTGTAGGTTTCCGTATCTGGTTCTGATCAGATGTCCGAAATGACATGATTTCCCGAATCTGCTGACAGATTTAACGGCTTGTTTCTATCCCTCGGGTAGAACAGGCCTTTTTTTTTGCAAATTCAGCAATGTATGAAATATTGTGATGCTTAAATCAGGATGATTTTTGACAGGATATATTCTCAATACATGGATATTCTGATAAAGGGTTGTATATTGATGGCATCATAAATGTTTGGAGATACTATGAAAAAAATTGTCTTATGTATACTGATAACGTTTTCCGTGATATTGTCAGCAAACGCAGCAACCCTGAAAGGTATGTCATTAAACGGATCCACCGGGCTTGTCAGTATCCCTTCCGGAAGAATCGGCTGGGAGAAAAGTACCGATTTCGGTTTTGATCTCGGATACCATGCCATTATGGATGATGACATTAATATCCATATCCCCAAAGCTTCCATCAGTCTTTTTAAAATGGCCGAATTGGGATTCGCCTATGATTCTCAGGATGATCCTGATAATGCGGATATGATTATTAATGGTAAGCTCCAGCTTCCCATAAAGGGGAATTCGGCTGTAGCAATCGGCGGAAATGCACAGATGCTGAAACAGAATGATGTTGACAGCAATATAACCCAGATTTATCTGGCTGTAACTTATCCGGGGGAGTTTTTCAATATGCCTGCAGAAACCACTGCGGTAGTCGGAAAACGCTTTGGAGAGAATGCTCCTGATGATGCCATTGACTTCGGGATGGGATTTGACTTGAATCTCTTTCCCAAAACATTTCAGGGGTATATCCACTGGATAAATGATTTTTCCAATTTCTCATATCAGTCCCAGGCTTTTTACGGAGCAAATGCTGATTCGAGAGGAGTTTTTAATACAGGAATCAGAATTGATTTTGCCAGTATACCCGAATTGTCAAAATACAAGTTTGCCGTGGATGCTATCGTGACAGATGCCCTTGACGATAACCGGGCGTTTTGCCTTGGACTCGCTTTCGGAGCACCTTTAGGGAATTAAAAAAATACTAATGGGATACTGCTGCAAAAGGTATTTTCTTGCAGCAGGATCCTCTCTGTTTTTTTATATGGTGACAGAATATAAAGACAGTTTTATATATGTTTAACCCATAAAGAATCTATTTCCGCAAATTTCCACTGTCCCCTATCTGTTCTGTATCTTTCCGTTAATCTGCCTTTTCGATAGAATAGCCTTATGAAAAGGACTGTATTGATTTTCTGGTTTTGTACTTCAGGTTTTCTATCTATTCTGGCAGCTCAGGATTCCCCCGGTATTGCCGGTTTTCTGAATGAGTATGCTTCCCTTCTCGGTATGACAATAGATCAGGCCTATGAAAAATTCGGTTCTCCCGATCATCTGTACACATATCAGAATGAACGGGATGCTGCAGGAAGCGTTGTTTTTTCCTATGCCAGCTCCTTTTCTTTTTTCTGGGTAGATGACCGGGTCTGGCAGCTGCGTCTGGATGAAGCTTTCAGTGATCCGGAACATCCTCTTCTTATCGGTCAGCCTATGGGGCGCTTCCTTTCTGAATGGGGTGAGCCTGTCTATAAAAACGGAGAGCTTCTGATATATGAAGTGGCCGATGCGGATTTCCCCATCCGCTGCGCCCTTTATTTTAATGAAGCGGATATCCTGATTGATCTCTATCTGTTCAGGAGCGATTACTGATGACACGTTTATGTCTGACCCTGAGCGCTGACACGCTGGAGGAGAATCTTCAAATACTCGGGGAAAACAAGCCGGATATGGCCGAACTCCGGGTAGATTTTCTGGATCCGGGATGCGCCGGATCTATTGTCGAATTTTCCAGAGATATAAGGATTCCCCTGATTTTAACCTGTCGTAAAACCGCAGACGGCGGTGTCTGGAAAGGGTCGGATAAGGAACGGGAGGAGTACCTTCTGAGCTGCCTGGAAGGTGATTTTGATTTTATTGACCTGGAAGAGGATGAAACATCCGCTGCATTAAGGGAAAAAGCCTCTGAGCGGGGATGCAGAATTATCCGGTCATTTCATGATTTTGAAAAAGTCCCGGAAAATCTGGAAGAGAGGCTTCAGGTCATGGAAAAGCAGGGGGATCTGGTAAAAGCCGCTGTAATGCCGACGGGCATCGCCGACCTGTATCGTCTGTTCCGTATAGGAAGGGAATGGAAGAAGGATAATCTGATTCTGCTGGGGATGGGCGATTACGGTGTCCCCTCACGTATCCTCGCTTCCCGGATGAACAGTTTCCTTACTTTCTGTTCCCCCAGGGGAAAATCCGCTGCTCCGGGGCATATGAGTCCGGATGTTCTCCGGGGTATCTACCGGGTGGACAAACTGGATGGAAAAACCCGTTTATACGGTATTATAGGGAATCCGGTGCTTCATACACGTTCCCCCCGGATCCATAATGACGGACTGGCCGCAACGGGGCAGAATGGGATCTATGTCCCCTTTACTGTTGATGATCCGGAAGAATTTTTCAAGCTGGCCCGTTTTCTGGGCATCAGAGGATTTTCTGTTACAGTTCCCCATAAACAATCGGTTCTGGCTCTTCTCGACCGGCAGGATGATGCGGTTAGGAAAATAGGGGCCTGTAATACGGTTGTCAGGGAAGGTAACTCCTGGTGCGGGTACAATACGGATGCGACGGGATTTATAATCCCCCTCAAGAGGAAGAAAGGAAATCTTAAAGGATTGAAGGCCGCTGTTCTGGGAGCTGGAGGTGCGTCCCGTTCGGCTGTGTATGCCCTGGTCCGGGAAGGCTGTGAGACTGTCGTCTATAATAGAACCGGGAGCAAAGCCGCTGCTCTGGCTGAAGAGATGGGCTGTTTGTCCGGATCTCTTGAAGATTTCTGTTCCCTGCTTCCGGGATCTTTTGATCTGATAATACAGACGACGAGTTCAGGGATGGAAGGATCTTCATCGGACAATCCTGTCCCGAACTATGAGTTTGCCGGAAATGAGTTGGTTTACGATATTATCTACACCCCTCCTGTCACACCTTTTATGGATAAGGCAGAACAGGCTGGATGCCCCGTACTGGGAGGCTGGCCCATGCTTGTGGAACAGGCCCGGGAGCAGTTTCGTTTATTTACAGGAAAAACCCTGCCGCCGCAAAACTCTTAAAACCCCAGTGATGTCATAAGGATAATCATTATAACACAGAACAATACTCCCCCGAATGTGACAATCCCTGTAATCCAGACAACAGCCCGGTCAAAATCATTCAGGGCATCGGGGCCTTTCGGTTTTCTGTTCTTGAAGGGACTTTTTTTCCCTAATTTCTTTATTCTATCGATAAAGGACATCTTTCCCGCAGATACATCTGCTTTTTGGGGAAGAACCTCTTCATTCTCAATTATTTCTTCTGTCATATCTATTCCCGGCTCCAATCATAACCCTTTTTATTCGGACAGTAAAGGTATCTTTTGCACTCCGGTGCGAAGATGACTGATAATTAAGGCAGGGGGTATCCATGTATAGCGCTGTTTTGCTGGCCGGATATAACAACAGGAGGGCAGTTGAAAAGTACAGCCGTATTGTTGCCGAATCCTACCATGAAAAATTCATTGAAACAGGGTACAAACCGCTGCGGGAATTTTCCCTTCATTACCATGGCAGGCATGTGACAAAACCACTGATACTCTTTACCCTTGAAGAGCTTTTCCGGGATGAGCTGATCGGGGATATTGTGATTGTCGGGCATAAGTCCCTTCTGGAAGCCCGTCTGGGAGATTTCCTTGAATCTCAGGAAAAATCATGGGTTATTGTGGATCAGAACAAATCCCTCTCTCCTGAACTTGTTGAGGATTTCCATATCAGGACTAAAACATTTGCCCCTGATTCGGTGGGAGGAAATATCCTTAAGGGATATGCCGCCGCCAGGGCTTTCCGGACCAGGGATAAAGCCCTCTTCGCTGCTTCTGATTCACCCATGACCCGGGCAGGTTTTATCAATGCTTTTCTGAAAGGTTCCGGGATGTTTCCCGAGGAGGCTGCCCTGATTCTACCGGCTGTCCCTGTTGGAACTAAACACGACAGGATGGGACGGCGCCCCCTTCTGCTGCTGAATGACAGCGGTGTAAACCTGCCCTGTCACAGAGACCGTTACGGGCGCTGCGGATTCAGGCTTTCTTCCCTGATCCTGTGTAACCTGTATAGATTGGATGTAAACAGGATCAACGATGTATACAGTCTGCGGAAAGCTCTCAGCCCGAAGGTCCAATTCCAGATTTTCAGAATATGCCGTGATCTGGGGTATCCCGGGATTTACAGCAAATACTTCAGGAAAAAGGATCTCTCCGTAGGGGAGTGCGAGAATATTCTCTCCGGTTTTCTGAAAGGGCGGGTAAAGGCACTTCCCATTAAAGGAGAGGAAACCACTTACGATTATGACGGGACAGCAAAAGAGTTGAAACTTATTACACGTATGCTGCGGAGAAAAATCTGAAAAGTATTTCTTTGTTATTGATCTATTCATAAATAAGGGTGTAGAATATTTCTGAATAGATCAATCATTTGCAAAATAATAGATGATAAGGTAAGGGGTCAGACATGAAGAAAACTGCGCTTTATACCAGCCATACCGGGGCGGGAGCAAAAATGGTTCCCTTCGCAGGATGGGAAATGCCTCTCTACTACCCGAATGGAGCAACCGAAGAACACCGTCTGGTGCGAAGAAGCGCCGGATTGTTTGATGTTTCCCATATGGGTACTTTTGAAATCCGTGGAAAGGGGAGTACTGACTACCTTAACAGGATGATTACATCGGGC
This sequence comes from Oceanispirochaeta sp., assembly GCA_963663385.2. GTDB lineage: Bacteria > Spirochaetota > Spirochaetia > DSM-2461 > DSM-2461 > Oceanispirochaeta. Next base: position 1,307,261 of record CAXXXD010000002.1, read on the forward strand.
ATCCATAGGCTGGAAACGGGAATGTCCGGATACGGTGTTCTTCTGAATGAAAAGGGAACTATCCTGGATGATATATTCCTCTATCATACGGGAGAGGATGAGTGGGTTCTGGTTGTAAATGCCTCCAATCTTGAAAAAGACTGGAAATGGCTGAAAAGCCATGTTGGGGATTTTGACTGTATCCTGACTGATGTTTCTTCCGATACATCCCTGCTGGCTCTTCAGGGACCTTCTGTTATCAGCTGTCTGAGCCAACTGACAGGTGAAGACCTGAGCGGCTGGACCCGTTTCGGTATCCGGGAACTGACGATTGAAGGCATCTCTTTCCGCAGCGGACGCACCGGGTATACCGGCGAAGACGGAGTGGAAATCTTTGTTTCAAATGAATCAGCCCCTGAGTTATGGGAGCTTCTGCTTGAGAAAGGGGGAGCCTATTGTGAGATCGGTCCCTGCGGCCTGGCAGCCAGAGACAGCCTGCGCTTCGAACCGGGCTTCCCCCTGTACGGACATGAGCTGGACGAAACGGTAATGCCTCCCGAGGCCCTGTTAAAGTGGGCCTGTGATTTTGATACCGATTTTATCGGTAAGGCTCCGGTTGAAGCTCTTCTGGAAAAAGGACTGACCCGGAAACTGATTACTTTCAAGCTGATAGATAAGGGTGTCCCCCGGGAGGGTTATGAGATCCTCTCTGCAGAAGGGGACGGTATTGGAAAGGTTGTCAGCGGGCTCTATGCTCCAACCGCCGATCTTTATTGCGGTAATGGTTATGTTCCTCTGGAATATGCCGGAGTTGGAACAGAAATCGGCATCAGTGTCAGGGGGCGGGTTAAAAAAGCTGAGGTGGTTAAACGGCCTCTGTATAGACCGGCTTACCGTTAATTCTTATAGTGAATAAAAAGAACTTATTGAGGAGAGGTTTTAATTATGGATATCAGGTATGCAAAATCCCATGAATGGGCCGCCAGGGAAGGTGATCTTTATGTGTGCGGACTCAGCGATTATGCTCAGGAAAAAATAGGGGATGTGGTTTTTGTAGAACTGCCGGAAGTCGGTAAAGAGGTTATTCAGGGCGAAACATTTGGTGTTATTGAATCTGTAAAAGCTGCCAATGATCTATACAGCCCTCTGAACGGTGAAGTTGTGGAAGTCAACGAAGAACTGGAAGATCAGCCTGAACTGGTTAACTCTTCCCCTCTGGGAGAGGGATGGATCTGTAAGGTGAAAATGAGTGACGACAGCTTCAATAATCTTATGAACGAAGAAGAATACAACGCTTTCCTGGAAGAACAGGACGACTAAGGGAGTACTTTTGTGAGTTATACGCCTCATACCCGGTCAGACCGGGAAAAAATGATGGAATTCATTGGGATTGACAGTCTGGATGAACTGTTTCAGCCGATTCCCGAAACCCATCGCTATCCGGAATTATCCCTCAGGAAAGGCCGCTCCGAACAGGAGGTGCTGAAAGAGCTTCGCTCTCTGGCGGATAAAAATACCACTGCCGCCAATACCAGCTGGTTTCTGGGAGGAGGCGTATATCGTCATTATATTCCTTCCCTTGTGGACAGTATCCTGTCCAGGGGTGAGTTCTTCACCGCCTATACCCCGTATCAGCCGGAAGTCAGCCAGGGAACACTCCAGGCGATTTTTGAGTTTCAAACCATGGTGGCGGAGCTTTACGGCATGGAAGTTGTCAATGCGTCCCACTATGACGGAGCAACCGCCATGGCAGAAGCGGCTCTGATGGCTCTCCGCTGCAGGAGCGGACGGAAAAAAATCCTTCTGGATGAAGGGATTCATCCGGAATACAGGGAAGTGCTGGAAACATACCTCAGCGGATCCGACGGCTATATCGGAGAGGGGGAGGTGGATAGTGAAACCGCCTGTTTTATTACGGCCTTTCCCTCTTTTACAGGAGAATTGAAGGACCTGAAGGCCCTGGGAGAAAAGGTCCATGCGGAAAATGCGCTTTTTCTAGTCCATGCGGATCCTCTGGCCTGCGGACTGTTTATTCCTCCCGGGGAGTGCGGCGCCGATATCGTTACAGGAGAGGGACAGCCTCTGGGTATTGCCATGAACAGCGGCGGTCCGCTGCTGGGACTCTTTGCCACAACAAAAAAGCTGATAAGGAAAATGCCCGGCCGTGTGGTGGGGCAAACCAGTGACAATGCCGGAAAAACCGGATGTGTGCTGACCTTTTCTGCACGGGAACAGCATATCCGCCGGGAAAAGGCCACCAGTAATATCTGTTCCAATCAGGGGCTGATGGCTCTGGCGGCTGCCGTATATATGGCAGCTATGGGGAAACAGGGAATCTGTGATACCGCCAGGCTCTGTTATGACAAGACAGCTTATGCCGCCTCACTCATCAACAGTCTGGAAGGATTTTCTGTGGATCTCTCAAAAAAACGGTTCCGGGAAATAGAGGTGACCTGTCCTGTGGATGCGGATATTCTGGCGGATAAGCTGAGAGAAAAAGGGATAATTGCCGGGCTGCCTCTGGGGAGCTTTGACAGGGACAAAGAGAATGTCCTCCTTGTCTGTGTGACAGAAATGAACGATAAGGAAGAGATTGATAATCTGGCAAAAGCCATGAAGGAGGCTGTTCTATGAATCAGGATAAAATATCCTCCCTCTGGGAGCTGAGCAAACCCGGCAGAAGGGCTGTTGAGGTTCCCGCTTCCGATGTGCCGGGAGCAGAACTGCCTGATGATCTGCTGCGCAGGGAGGCTCCGGATCTGCCTGAAGTCAGCACTCTGGATCTGGTCAGGCACTATACAAATCTGTCCCGCCTTAACTTCAGCATTGACTCTCATTTCTATCCCCTGGGTTCCTGTACCATGAAGTACAATCCCCGGATAAATGAGAAAACAGCCCGGCTGGAAGGTTTTACAGAGTCTCATCCCTATCTGCCGGAATCAGAACTTCAGGGATCTATTGAGCTTATGTACAAGCTTCAGAACAATCTGGCCGAACTGGCCGGTTTTACAGCCTGCAGCCTTCAGCCGGCAGCCGGTGCTCACGGAGAGCTGGCCGGTGTTATGATGATCAAGAAATATCATGAATCCCGGGGGGATGCCGGGCGTACCCGTTTTCTGATTCCCGATTCTGCTCACGGTACCAATCCCGCTTCGGTTGCCATGGCCGGCTATGAGGCTGTGGAGGTTCCTTCGGACGAACGGGGGAATATCAACCTTGAGAAATTGAAAGAGTTATGTGACTCTTCCATTGCGGGAATTATGATTACCAATCCCAATACACTGGGGCTCTTTGAGGAGAGGATCCTGGAAGTGCTCGAAGCGGTTCATGCCTGCGGCGCTCTGGCTTACGGGGACGGAGCCAATTTCAATGCCATCATGGGGATTGTTAAACCCGGTGAACTGGGATTTGATGTAATGCACTATAATGTCCATAAAACCCTGAGTACCCCTCACGGGGGAGGCGGACCCGGGGCCGGCCCTGTTGGAGTCAACGACAAACTGAAGCCCTTTCTGCCCGGACCGATTGCCCTAAAAAATGAGGACCCCCGGGTCAAGGAAGAGTACAGTCTCTTTATGCCCGATGATTCCATGGGCCGGTTGAAAAGTTTTTATGGGAATTTCGGAGTTCTTGTCCGCGCCTACACCTACATTGTCTCCCTGGGAGCTGATGGTCTGAAAGAGGCTTCAGAGATGGCTGTTCTCAACGCCAACTATCTGATGGAGAAGGTCCGGGATGTTTTCCCCGCCTGGTATGACCGCCGCTGTATGCACGAATTCGTCTCTTCCGGAGAAAGCGCTCCCGACGGCATTCATACCATGGATATCGCCAAGCGGCTGATTGACTACGGGTTCCATCCGCCAACGGTTTACTTTCCCCTGATTGTTCCGGAAGCCCTTATGGTGGAGCCCACGGAAACAGAGAGTCTGGAAATGCTGGATGCTTTTTCCGATGCCCTCCACGCCATAGCCGCGGAAGCTGTATCCAATCCGGACCTGCTTCATGAGGCACCCCATAAGGAGCTGGTGAACAGGCTGGATGAAGTGAAAGCTGTGCGGAATCCCGTACTGACAGAAACAAAATAAGGTTTGCAACAACAGCCCGGATCAAGACCCCTCTCGATCTCCCTCTGATTGCATAGGCGAGCAGGAAGCTTGCTTCCGACCAGCCCCTCAGGGGAGAAGTAAATTTGATTCCCCCTCCTCGAGGAGGGGGTTAGGGGGAGGTCTGGGAGCTGGCTGGTAAAACCCTCACCCTTTAATTCCCTCTCCCAGAGGGAGAGGGAGTGTTATTAAAACAGTGACGAACGGATCTTCCGTATCCGGCTGATTTTGCGGACGGGGCACTGAAAGGGCTTATCCGGAACTTCCGTGCCCGTCAGCATGGCCTGAGACTCTTTTTCCTGCTCCAGTGAACGGGGAATAATGCGATGGATTATCAGGTCATAATCATCTGTGGGCAGGGTAATTTCCAGCTGATAGGCTCTGTTTCCAAGAACAGACTGAATCATCCTCAGTTTTCCCTGATAGTCCAGACCTTTTACAGTGGTGATCTCCCGGCGTATCATCCCCGGACGGATCTGATCTTTCGCATAGACAACTCCCCGGGAGATTCTCCCTCTCATTTCCTCTTTCTCTTCATCGGAAAATTCTCCTTCCTTTTCCACGCAGTCAAACAGAGTCTGAAGTTCTTCGTCGGGAAGCGGGGGGATTAAATCCTCTTTCGTACCAGCTGTCCTGTCGGGAAAAAGGGAGGGGAGTGTTTCATAATTCAGAGCGTAGTCTGCGGGTGAAGAGATTTTTCGACCCGGAGATTCCGTACGGGGGATGGTTTCGATTCCCATATCGTGCATGGCATCTTCCCATTCACGGCGGTCTTCCGCTGCCAGCAGATAGACTCCCTCCGCCAGTTTTCGGCGTATCAGAGTCAAAAGACGGCTGTTCTGCTGTATCAGGGGTATCCTGTCAGGTCTGACCTCTAGAATGACTCCTTCCCACAGGCGGAGTCCGTAATAATCCTCCTCCCAGTCCTTCAGGGAAAAACGGATATTCTGGGGCAGGCTGAGCTGAAAACGGTTCCGGATATCCTCTTCCAGTTCTTCCAGACTCAACCCGGCTTTCAGAAAGCGGCGGAAGGATGCATCGCTTATCTTCAGCTGGGCAAAGGAGTCGTAACGGTCCGGCTTCAGTACAAGAGACAGGGGAAGACTGAACGGTGTATCAGGAGTCAGGTTGGCATCGAAGGTGGCATGAAGAAACAGAGTCCCTGCTGCCTGACTCTCCTCATTGAAAAAAGAGGGGATCATGGGATGAACGGAGTAGATTCCGTTATTTTCCAGAAAGAAACCGAATCGTTTCAGAACCCGGATAATGTGTCCCGGGCTTATGGATGCGCTTTCGCCGGAAAGGCGTTCGCTTAAAAGGAGAATCAGAGTTTCCAGGTCTTTCTCATTAAGGGCCGCCCCTTCCGGTATCTGATCGGCCAGGGAGGCAATCAGCTGACTGCAGCTGCTTACCCTGGAACGTTCTCTGGTACAGAGGGCACCCCAAAGCCACAGGAGCTGATCTTTCCGGTTCCGGGCGGAAAACTTTTTAAGATTTTCCACCTTCAGACGCCACTCTCTGCCGCTCTCCTTCAGCAGGGAGAGGGTTTTCAGGGAATTCAGCAGCAGGTGCAAAACCTCATTTGGTTCATCCGTAAAACCGGCGGAAGGAAAAACTCTGATCAGGGAGGCTGTAAAGCGCTTTTTTATGGATCCGTCACTATTGCAGATCTGACTGTCTTCGTTCAGAAGAGAGAGAAAACAGATCAGAAAGGAGCCATTAATCAGAGGGATTTCCGCTGGTGCGGGAACACTGCCGTTCCGGAACCGGATAAACTGAACGGGACCGAGCTTTCCTCTGATTTCATCGGGAATCAGGGGGGAGAGGATGAGGCCCATCTTATGGCCGGTTTTGTCAAAAAAAATCAGAAGCCTCTCTTCCAGGTTCATCAGACTGCTGCGGATTGTACTCGGAGAGAGGATCCCGCTGAAAAAATCAATCAGCGTACTATGATCGGGATGGTCGAACCACTGAATGGCGGAGAGAATCTTGAGATCCCGGGAACTGATACGCAGGGCAATTTTCCGTGTATTGGCCGGAAGGGTCAGGAAGCCTGCCAGTCTGGCAAGGAGCTCATTCTTGTCATAGGGCGTTTGTACTCCTCCCAGATAGTTATTCATAATCTCCATAAAGACACTGTCCGGGAGATTTCTCATCAGTCTGTTCCACTCATCCCGCTTGTTCATAGATCCTCCAGTCCCAGAGAAATGGTGTACTGATACCCCTGTTCGGTAAGGAACTTCTGACGGTTTCCCGCGTACTGCTCTTCAATGGTATAGCGGCTTACAAGGGAGTAGAACCAGGAGTCCTTTTCTTTCGGTCTGAGGATACGGCCCAGGCGCTGGGCCTCCTCCTGACGGGAGCCGAAGGTTCCTGAAATCTGGATGGCCAGGGACGCATCGGGAAGGTCTATGGCAAAGTTTGCCACTTTTGATACGACAATTACCCGGGAGCGGCCCTGCCGGAAATCTTCGTATATGGATTCACGCTCCTTATTGGGAGTCTGGCCTGTAATAAGCGGCGCCTTCAGGATTTTTGCTATTGTTTTAAGCTGCTGAACATACTGACCTATTATCAGAGTAGCATCATCCGGGTGACGTTCCAGAATCTCTTTAACCATCTCCATTTTGGCCGGGTTTTCTGCGGCCAGCCGGAATTTCTGTCTTTTATCGGCTATGGCATAGGGTATCTTAAGTTCTTCGGGAAGATCCAGTCGAATCTCATGACACCAGGCTGTGGCGATCCACCCCCCCGCTTCCAGCTCTTTCCAGGGCACGTCGTATCGTTTGGGACCTACAAGAGAGAACACATCCTCTTCCGCTCCGTCTTCCCTGACCAGGGTTGCTGTCAGTCCCAGGCGGCGGACAGCCTGAATCTCTGCGGTCACCCTGAATACGGGTGCCGGCAGAAGGTGTACCTCATCGTAAATAATAAGGCCCCAGTTACCTTTGCGGAAGAGGGAGAAGTGCAGGTATTCACTCTCCCTGTCCTTTCGCCAGATAAGGATCTGGTAGGTTCCGATGGTGACAGGCCTGATGTCTTTTCTCTCACCCGTATATTCACCAATGTCCTCTTCCCGCAGGTCTGTTTTTTCCAGAAGTTCCCGGCGCCATTGATGGACCGCTGCCACGTTGGTTGTCAAAATAAGGGTGCTGGTCTGCAGGCGGCTCATGGTTGTCATACCGATAACCGTTTTTCCGCCGCCGCAGGGAACCACTACCGTCCCGAAACCGGTACCGGGCTGGTTTTTACCGATAAAGGATTTAACCGCATCTTCCTGATAGTCTCTGATGCAAAATGGTTTTCCCCCGGGGAGTTCCTTCTTCAGGTTGATCTGACAGGGATCGCCATCTTTAAGAGGGGCCAGATCTTCGACGGGAAATCCGGCTTTAATCAGAATAAGCTTAATGGTTCCCCTGTCCACCAGATTCAGAAAAAAACCCTCCTCACCGGTGGTCAGGTACTTTTTCAGGGTTTTAAGATGGCTGATTTCCAGAAGAAGCACAGGATTCTCAATCCGAAGGAAGAGTACGTTTTCATCTTCAGTTGCTTCCAGTTTCAGCATCCCGTAGCGAGATAGAGTACTTCTAATAAAATAATTCACGTTCTCAGGTACGGGGAAACGGGAGTGGCGGTTCAGATTCTCAATAATTTCCTCTTCTCCCATACCGGCGGAAGCGGCATTCCAGAGGGAGAGGGGGCTCATACGGTAGGTATGAATATGTTCAGGAGATTTTTCCAGTTCAGCAAAAGGGCTTATATCGGATCGGGCTTCATCAAAACCCGGATTGTGAACATCCAGCAGCAGGGAGTGGTCTCCCTGAACAATAAGAGGGCGAATTCCTGTATCAGTCATAACCAGCTATTCTATATCTTATGGCAGATAATGACAATAATGACCTGATTCCCGGGAACCATGATTGACTTTTACGGTATTCGAAGATTAAGCTGGGAAAACAAACTCATTATTATAATTTAAATATAGCGTAAAAAACAGGATAATATATTGTTATGAAACGAAGAAAATGGTTTTATCCCCTGATCATTCTTATCTATGTATTTTTCATGATGCCTTTTGTATATTATCACTACCATCATACCAAAACCGATATTCTTAACCATCTGGATTCAGAGCTGTATAAGGCGGCCTGCAACCTTGAGATTCTCCTTGAAAAGGATTTTTTCGATACCTGGAATCCGGAGAGGCCATTACCTGAAGCAGATTATCAAATAGTGAAAAACAGACTCAACCGGTATGTCAGCAACCTTGACATAGAGTACGTGTATTCTATGGTTAAGCGGGAAAACGGTATCTATTTTGTTGTGAGCAACGAAACCGAAGAAGATATTAAAAGGGGAACACCAAGCCTTTTCTACACCCCCTATCCTGTTCCTCCGGAAGATCTGCTTAAGGCATTTGAAACGGGAAAAGTCGTATACCATTCATCCTATACCAATATCTGGAACAGTTACTACTCTGTTTTTGTCCCCAGGTACACAAAAGCCGGTTTACCCTATGTACTGGCCGCAGATATTAAAATGGAAGATCAGAAAAGTGCATTGAACGATAGTGTTTCCCAGCTGATTTTAACGATTCTATTACTGCTACTGCCGATTATTCCCTTTTACATAATCCTGTCTGTTCAGGGAAAGAACCGGGAGCAGGAGCTATTGAATCAGTTATTTACCGACTCACTGACGGGTCTTCCCAACAGAAAGAAATTTATCAGGGATAAGGAGTTTTCCTTTCTGCCCGGGACCTCGGCCATAATGCTGGATATAGATTCCTTTCGGGAGATTAATAACCTGTTTGGAGGACGAACAGGCGATCGTGTTCTGTGTCATACAGCGGAAATACTGAAATCCCACTGTGGTTCCGGAGATATCCTCTACAAGTTTCCGGCCGATGAATTTGTCATCCTGGTACAGAACAGGAGCCGGCGGGAGATTCAGGAACTGACAACCCGTATCCTCCAGGCTTTTTCCAACAGCCCCTTCCTTACAAAAGGGCAGTCCCTGAGCCTGTCTATCAGCGCAGGTATTGCTTTTGAACCGGAATCTCAGAGAAAACTCCTTTCTTCCGCCAATATTGCCAAAAATCAGGCTAAAAGGGACAGGAAAGGTTATGTCCTGTACGAAGAATCCATGAATCTGGAGGATCAGTACTCCATGAACTACTTCTGGCTGAACTCCCTGAAGGAAGCCCTGCTGGAGGAGCGTATACTTCCCTATTACCAGCCTATCTACCATAATCCTTCCGGCAGGATCAACAAGTTTGAAGCTCTTGTACGCCTTATAGACAAGGACGGGAATGCTGTTACTCCTGATAGATTCCTGCCTGTCGCCAAAAAGAGCAAACTGTATAAACAGATTACTTTTGCAATGGTAAAAAGGGTTTTTCGGGATTTCATGAAAAACTCCCACAGGGTAAGCATAAACCTTTCTGTCAGAGATCTGCTGGATGATGACACGATCAGCTATCTTCTGGATATGGTGGAGGAATATCAGATGCAGGGCCGTCTTGTGGTGGAACTCCTGGAATCGGAATCCCTGCTGGGGATGGATAATCTGAAAAGCCTGCTCTGCAGCCTGCGCAGGAAGGGAATTGCCATTGCCATTGATGACTTCGGGAGCGGTTACTCCAATTTCTCCTATCTTTCAAACATTCCTGTGGATTTTATGAAAATAGACGGCTCCCTGATCCGGAGCCTGATGAGCAACAAGTCTTCCGAAGCGGTGGTTACAGCCATTTCCGCTTTTTCAAAAGATCTGGGCATTCCCCTTATTGCCGAATTTGTCCCGGACGGGGATACCCTTGAAAAGCTGATTTCTCTGGGAGTGGAATTCTCACAGGGTTACTACATCGGCCGGCCTGTCCCCATTGAAGAACTGTCTATCCAGGCGGATTTCAGGCTTCTGAAGGATGGAAGCAGGCTGTAAAGTGCCTTTCTCCTTTTTCTTCCATGGGAGGGAAACCCAGGCACTTTTCCGATCTCGATCCGCAGCGGTGATAAAAGGGACAGCCTTTTAACTCTTTCGTGGCGTCAAATGGTTCGAATCCGCTTAAATTCAGGTTCCTGTCCATACGGGACGGGATACTGTCATAAAGCAGCCTGGTATAGGGGTGGTAACGATTCCGCACCAGGCTCCCGGCAGGGGCTTCCTCCATAAGACGTCCCCGGTACATAACCCCGATTCTGTCACAGAGGTAGGTGGTCACGGTCAGATCGTGAGCGATAAACAGCATGGTGAGGCGGAATTTCTCCTTCAGTTCAAGCAGAAGGTTCAGAATCTGGCTCTGAATGGAAACATCCAGGGCGGAAACAACCTCATCGCAGATGAGAAGTTCCGGTTTCATTATCAGGGCGCGGGCTATGGATATCCTCTGCCGCTGACCGCCGGAAAAATCCGAGGGACGGCGGTTCAGGTCATCCGGAGAGAGGCCTACGGTTCGCATCATTTCAGCCGCTTCCTCTCTTGCCCTGTTCTCTCCGGGCCAGGCGGGAGACTGCTTGTATCCGGCTGTCAGGATCCGGTAGATGGTCATACGGGGATTCAGAGAGCGGGCCGGATCCTGAAATACATACTTGACTCTGCTTCGGTATTCAAACAGTTCCTTTTTTCTCAGTTCAGAGAGTTTGAGGACCCGGTTTTCCTTTTGGGTGGAACCGCCCCTGTAATAGAGAATTTCCCCCCCGTCCTGCCTGTACATCTGAATGGCCAGACGGGCCAGGGTTGTTTTCCCGCAGCCCGATTCGCCCACCAGGCCGTAACATTCCCCCCGGTGGAGTTTGATGCTCACATCGTTTACGGCATACACAAAGCGTCCGTACCTGGCAAAAAGACCTGCTTCCAGGGGAAAGTGCTTTTCCAGATTATTCATTTCCAGCAGCAGTTCACTCATGGGCATTCCCCCTCAGGATGCAGCGTATTTTCCTTCCATCCTCTTTCTTTACGGAAGGGATGTTTTCCGTACAGCCTGAAAGGGCTTCGGGGCAGCGGGGGGCAAAGGGGCAGCCCGGTTCCGGGTTGATCGGATCGGGAACCGTGCCGGGAATGGCTGTAAGTTTATCCGTTGTATAGTGGCTCCCGAAGGAGGGCATGGCATGAAGAAGCCCTTTGCTGTAGGGATGAAGCGGTTTTTTGTATATCTTTTCCGAGTCCCCCTCTTCCATAATCAGTCCCCCGTACATAACAAGTATCCGGTCGGCCACACGGCTTACAAGGTCCAGGTCGTGACTGATAAAGATTATCCCCATTCCCCTTGACTCCCGCAGCTTCAGAAGCAACTCAATAATCTGGGCCTGAATGGTAACGTCCAGGGCTGTTGTCGCCTCGTCTGCAATAAGCAGCCGGGGATCGGATGCCAGAGCCAGGGCAATCATCATCCTCTGGAGCTGGCCTCCCGAAAACTGATGGGGGAAGTTTCCCAGCCTGTTCTCTGGCTGGGGGATCTGAACTTCCCTCATCAGCTCCAGAGTCCTCTCCCTCAGTTTTTCATCCGGTTCTCCGGTGTACTGCAGGCGCAGGGTTTCCCGGAAGGTTTTCTCCATATTGTAGAGGGGATCAAAAGATCGTCCGGGTTCCTGAAAGATCATGGCAATCTTTTTGCCCCGGAATTCCGGGAGCTCTTTTTTCTCCAGATGACCCACATTAATCCCGTCTAACAGGATGTCCCCTTCTATCCGGGCGTAATCCGGCAGCAGGCGCATCAGCGACTGGGCTGTTACGGATTTTCCCGATCCGCTCTCACCTACGATTCCCAGAATCTCTCCCTGCTCCATGGAGAGGCTTACTCCTCTGACGGCTTTGAGTTCTCCCCGTCTGAGAGGGAAGGTCACTTTAAGATTTTCAACTTCCAGCATTATCTGAGCCCTCCCTTATCACGGTGCCAGGGATCCAGGTAGTCCCGCAGCAGGTCGCCCAGAAAGTTGAATGCCAGGGTCGTGATGAGCAGAAAAAGACCTGGAATCAAAAACCAGGGGAAATTCATCAGGTTGCTGAGAGTGGAAATCTCCCGGTTAATCAGGCTTCCCCAGCTGACGGCGGGATCCACAATCCCCAGCCCCAGATAGGAGAGAACGGTCTCTCCCAGGATAAAGCCGGGAATTCCCAGAGCTATGCTCACGATAATGATGGACGACATCTGGGGGATGATCTGCCGGAAGATAATGGAGAGGGTGGGGATCCCCTCCAGTACGGCGTTGGAGATAAAATCCTCCCGTTTTATGCTGTGCACCAGTCCCCGTATCAGACGGGCCGATCCGGGCCAGCCCACAAAGGAGAGGATTACGACAATGACCATATAGGACTGTCCGCTGGTCATGCTCCGGGACAGGATGGACCGCAGAAAGAGGATCAGGTACAGTCCGGGGATCAGGATGAAAAACTCGGAAAACCGCATAATAAGCCAATCCACCTTTCCCCCGTAGAACCCCGCCAGGCCTCCGAAGGTAATGGCCAGGGTCATGGAGATGGCTATGCCGATAAAACCGATTGTAAGGCTGATGCGGCTGCCGTAGAGGATACGGGAGAAGAGGTCCCGTCCCAGGTTGTCCGATCCCATAAGGAATACCGGGTAGGCTTCAGAATCAGAACTCCCTTCAATCCCGAATAAATGGCGTTTCATTGGTATAGCATTCCATAATTTGTATGGAGTCCCTTTCGGAAAAAAACGAACCTTTATATATTCTCCTTTTATTCGTGCATATTCCCAGGTTAGTTCATTAATAACCTGTCTTTGCTGGATTTGTGGCCCGAACCCCAGTTCATGGGAGTACCATTGCAGATTCGGTGGATGGTAGCTGTGGTGAGCAAAGCTATTGGAGGGAGTGTACGGAGAAATAAACTCGGCAAAAATCAGCATGAAATATAACAGGAAGAGTATAATAAGAGAAATAAACGCTGTCGGTCTGTGAAGGGATGCTTTTAAGAAGCTTTTCATGATTTACTATACCTTATTCGAGGATCGACAAGAGCAAGTAAAATATCTGCCAGTGTCATCCCTAAAAGAACCAGAAATGAGATAAACATTATATTGGTTAAAACTAGATTTATATCTTCCTGTAAGACTGCTTCATACATTAGTCTTCCCAGACCAGGATAGGAAAAAATAATTTCCAGAATCAAAGAACCAGAGAATAAACTGGCTAGTAGATTGGCGCTGCTGGTTATATAGGGATTCAATGTATTCCGGAAGGCATGAGAGAAATAGACTCTGTACTCGCTAATTCCCCGTGCTCTTAATGCCGTAATATAGGGCTGCCCCAGCTGATCCAGCATAGTGGCCCGTATCATTCTCATTGTTCCTCCTATACCGCCAAGAAAAGCCGCCAGAAGCGGGAGGAATATGTGATAAAGATAGGAAAAGGTGAAGGCTACCGGGGCTTCGCTATAGGGGAATCCCGGATAGGCTGTCACAGGGAACCAACCGGTAATGGCAGCCATCAGCTGAAGAAGAATTAATAGAAGAATACCTGGAAATGAGTGCAAAAACAGAGCAATGAATGTGGCGGCCAGATCCGTTTTTGTTCCAACTTTTGAGGAAAAATAGATTCCCAGCGCAAAGGAGATAACTGTTAGAAAAACAAGAGATATCATGTTCAGGATCAGTGAATTCCGGAGCCTGTCTTTTATCAGGAACAGAATTGGAGCACGACTGATCATGGATTTACCCAAATCCTGTTTAACTATGACTTGATTCAGCCAGTTGAAATATTGCCTGTAAAAGGGCTTGTCCAAACCCAGTCGTGCTTTTTCAGCGGCTATTATTTCCGGGCTGATCAGATTATTCTCTCCACGGTATTCAGTCATATTCATTATTTGGTTCTTTACATAATTATCAACGATATCTCCTGGAGAGAGTGCCATTAAACCAAATACGGCAAAACCGAGTATGAAAAGCAGTGTTGCCATTGATATGATCCTGAGAAGAATAAACGATATAAGGGGATTCTTCTTCTGAAAGACGTAATAGCCTTGAATGATTTTATTTGATTTTTTCATTAGTTAAATTCTTTTAAATAGACTTTTTCAGGTTCAAGTCCGCCAAACCCCGACAGGACATCATAGGTTACGTTTTCCCACTTATCCTTGACTGCTGCAAAGGAAATCCCATGAAAAAGGTATATAAGGGGCAGTTCTTCCAATAGAATGGACTGGTACTCATCCCAGATCGGTTTTGCCTGTTCATCATCAACAGTATAGGTTCCCGTTTCATACAATTCATCAATACGTGCTTCCCAATCGGTCGCTGGTGTTTCCTGCAGAGGTCGCCATATATGGAAATTCCCTTTTGACGGCCAGACATTGCTTCCGGATGTGGGCCAGTAGTTAGATCCCAGGGAAACCATTACAGATTGCCAGTCGTAAGAATTCATTATCATATCAACCATTTTCTGAAAATCGATGGGTTTTATATTAATTGTGATTCCGATTTTAGAAGCCTCATCGGCCAGAATATTGGCTAAATCAATTCCTGATGAACCTTCGATCCCCATATTCAAATCAAATATAATCTGATTCCCCGAAGAATCGGTCATTTTCCCCTCATCATTCGGTTCTATGCCTATCTCTGATAACAGTCTTATGGCTCTTTCCGGATCATAGGTGTAAGCCATTTTAATTGACTCGTCATAAAAGGGGTTGGCAGTCGCAAAAAAATGCAGGGCAGGTTCTGCCAACCCCCGATAGACCTGACGTATTATCCTGTCTCTGTTAAGAAGGCAACTGATGGCCTGTCGGAATTTTTTTTGAGTAAACCAGGAATAGTACTTCTCATCCAGATTATCAGGATTCTGGTTGAAGGTTATGAATCCGGCAACCAGACTTGAGCCCCCGTTGTAAACCGAATAATCTTTGTCTTCTGTCATTACAAGTTCTTCCAAATCTTCTGCCCGTGCTCCATAAGCTTCTGTTTCACCATTTTTAAAAAGCAGAAATTGTGTATTATCATTAGGAACTATTTTGAGAATCCTTGTTTCAATATAAGGGAGCTGAACTCCCTGAGCATCTTTTTTCCAGTACCAGGGATTCCTTGTTTTTACTACACGGACTCCGGGTGTGTACTCAGTAATATGGTAGGGGCCCATTGATGGTATTTCCCTAACATCCGTGTCTATGCTGAATAGCTCCAGCAATCCTTCAACTCCTTCCTCCTCTTTAACTTTCTGATATATATACCGGGGCCCAAAGGACATATTTGTACTGAGAATCGGGTTGGCGATAACTCTGGGAATATGGAAATAAAATGTTCTCTGGTTGATTCTATATATATCTATCCGTTCTTCCCTGCCATCAGGCATGGTTACGAATTGTCCCGGATAACCCGGAAGCTGCAGTTTGGGATCTCCATTGATTTCATCATACCAGAATATGACATCTTCTGAGGTTACTTTTTCTTTTACAGAACCGTCGGATGTTGTCCAGAACAGATCGTCCCTCAATGTATAATAGACATCAAGTGTACCATCAGTATTTTCTCTTACATCGGCTTCGGCTATATTAGAATAAAATTCTCTTTTATAGGGATCATACCCCTGTAAATTCTGAAATAAATCATTCAGAACATCTCCTGTTGTCCCATCTCTGGCTGTTAGGGTATTGAACGTTTTGGGGTCGGAAGTTATTGAACTATGCCATGTTCCCCCTGGTGCTCCCGCCTTATATGCCTGTCCACCCGGCCTGGTTATGGTACGGGATAAGAGGTCCCCCTTGTTTTCCTCTTTCAGGGTTTCCGCCTCTTCCAGTGTCATCTCCTGTTCCTGTTTTCCGCAGGCGGAAAATAATAACAGAATTGAACCGAGCAAAATAAGAAATCCTTTTCTGATTGTCATAATGTAGGCCTCCCTGAGTCGAGATAATCTTTTCTTATATGAATTCTAATATATTGTTATCTTAGAAATCGGCAAAAAAGGAAGGTTTTCTGAATATTTTACTGCCTTTCTGTCTGTTTCGGAAAGCTTATCAGGAATTCGGCTCCCCCGTTCTGACAATCCGTGCATTCAATAGTACCTCCCAGTTTTTCTGTTACCAGTTTATAAACCTTATGCAGTCCCAATCCGATTTTTCCGCTGTAACGGTCGGTTGTTGTAAAAGGCTCAAAGAGTACTTCCAGCATTTCTGTCGAAATTCCCACTCCGTTGTCCCTGTACTCGATAAGACCGATTCTGTCGTTATCCGGATCACTGCTCAGGGTTATGGTTATTATTTTGTCCTCCACCATCTCCCGGGGAAAAGCATGTTCCCTGGAGTTCATCAGGATGTTGGTCAGTATTCCGTAAAATATCGCTTTGGAGGAGGAAACAGACAGGTGATCCCCTGAAAGCCTTATGGTAATCCTGTCTTCGGAAAAATTCTTCCTGTATGTTCCGATTAACTCTTCGATATAATCGTACAGGTTGAATTCGCTGAGAATCAGCTGGTCCCCGCTCCCCGATATAGTTTTAAAATTATCCACAAGCGAGGCCGCTCTTTTCAGATTATCAATCGTTAATGCCATCCCTTCATCAAAATTCTGCAGACACTCCTCCAGTTCCTCCTGAGTCAGGGAATCATCGGCCAGATCCTGTTCCACGTTCTGCATTTTATGGGCCACATGGGTTGAACTGGTAATGGCAATTCCCAGAGGCGTATTAATCTCATGTGCCATCCCGCTCAAAAGAGAGCCTATGGCTGCCTGTCTCTCCTGATTTATCAACTGGTTCTGTGTGCGATGAAGGCGTCCCAGAGTCGTTTTAAGTGAATCATTGATTTCTGCCAGTTCCATTGTTCTTTCTTCGACTCTCCTGTCCAGCATATCCCTTTCTTCCCGCAGTATTTTCTGTGTCGAATGAAGCTTCAGATTAGTTTGCTGTAAAAGGGCGATCATAAGAATCAGGATAATAATGAAAACAAGAATACCCAGAAGTTCCGTTTTATAGGTGTAGAATATCGTGTCGGGCTGATTAATAAGGGTATATCCGGCGGGCAGCCTTTTTTGAGAGATATTAAATTCAAGGAGTTTGTTATAATCAAAAACATCGGTATGAGGGGTCTCCCATATAATCTTAACCTTACCGGCATCTCCCGCTTTCAATGCTTTAACAGCCTGTTCGGCTGCCATCCTGCCCTGTTCAAATCCGCTTACCAGATGTCCTCCGATAATCCCCTCTCCCAAAGAGAAATCCCAGGTTCCCACAACCGGAACTTCATCAGCCGCTTCTGATATCCGCCGGGTGCTTTCATCATATTCAAGAAAATTTCCTATGCTGTCATGGAAAAAATAGGTAAAAAAAACAACTGACGAATCATCCAGAGCATCCAGAGTCTTTTCCAGATCCTGGATGGCAATATCCTGAAGGATGGTAATGGAATCAAACCGGTCCCTGAAAATATTGCTTCCCGCCTTAAGTTCACGGTACATGATCTGACCGGTGCTTGATATATCTGTAATACAGACCAGATTCTTCCTGTCGGGAAATATCTTCCGGATCATGCTGAAACTGCCGGCTATATCGGGATTTTCGTTCACTCCGGTCATATTGGGGTCCTGGGCAGGAAGGGACGGATCCAGGTAATTTACACCGCAGAATACAACGGGTATGTCCGGAAACGTTTTCCGTCCATACAAGTTGAAAAAATCGAAAGCATAATTGTCCGCTGTTATAATCAGGCTATAGGCAGATTCATCATGTTTGGCTTTCAGGATTTTATCAAGAAGGTCAAGATACGTCTCGGGGGAGATCCCCCCCGTACCCATATAGCGTTTTGTATCCATATACTCAATCCGGATATCAGCCTGCTCTCCCAGGATGCTCAGAACCCCGCGTGTAATATCATCAGTCCATTTATACCCCTGATGGTAGGAGTGAAGGAGAAGAATCTGTGGTTTCCTGTTTTCCCGTTCCTGTGAAGACAGAGGGGACGGCATTACAGCTGATAAAAACATGAAAAAGAGAATGGATAAGGAAAATCCTGTTTGTCTGCGTGCGCTATACTTCACATTTACTATTATAGGATAAATCAGGGACGAATTTTACGGAAAATCTTAATATAGGATATTTTCACCTTCCAGTTCGAAGCGGGGCTGTGTTTTCTGTTGTCGAGTATGGGGAGATTGATAGGGGTTTGGAGACTGAGAGGCGGCTTGAATCACTCCTGGACTGCTGCCAGCTCTTCAGCCGCTTCCTCCCAGCGGAGGGTTAACTCCTCCTGTCTGGCTTCCAGTTCCATTATCCTGGCATTGACCTCTTTGGCTCTGTCCGCGTCGGAGTACACTTCAGGTGTTCCCATCTGCTCATGACAGTCGGCCAGCTCCGTTTCGCAGGCATCCAGCTCTTCCATCAGAGCAGCTTCAGTCCGTTCCAGACGGCGGATTTCAGCTTTTCTTTTTTTATCTTTCTCCCGGCTCTCTCTGGCAGAGAACTCCTGCATTACAGAGGACAGCTCCTCATTTTTTAACGGACCGGACAGGGACGATTCCCGAGGCGCTGGCCCGTTATCGCCGCAGTTTTCTTTTTTCCAGCGGTAGTACTCGTAATCCCCTTCAAAATATTCAGCTTTTCCCGGTGTCAGTTCCATAACGGAACCGGCCAGCTTTTCTATAAAATACCGGTCGTGAGAGACAAACACCAGAGTTCCCTCATAGCGGGAGAGGGCATCCAGCAGAACATCCTTGGAGTGAATATCCAGGTGGTTGGTAGGCTCATCCAGGATAAGAAGGTTTACCGGTTTTAAAAGCAGTTTCAGCAGGGCCAGGCGATTTTTCTCCCCACCGCTCAATACGGCGCACTTTTTGAATATATCATCATCGCTGAAAAGGAAAGCCCCCAGCATACTCCTTAATCTGGGGATCATTTCGGTAGGGGCTTCTTCCTCCAGTGTTTCCAGAACGCTCAAAGCCGGATTAAGCACAAGGTCCTGATCCTGACTGAAGTACCCTATTTTCACATCTGTACCCAGCTTGCAGATACCGGAAAAATCCCTGTCTTCCCCGCTGATTATACGCATAAGAGTACTCTTTCCCGCCCCGTTCACACCGGCCAGGTTCAGTCTGTCACCCTTCCGGATTTCAAGGTTGACATCCTTGAGAACATGATGATCACCGTAGCTCTTGTTGATTCCTTCCAGGGTCATTACTTTCTTCCCTGAATGGGGGGGAGGGGGAAAGGTGAAATGTATCTTTTTCATATTGGAAGGGAGTTCTATCCTCTCCATTTTTTCAAGCATCTTAATACGGCTCTGAACCTGGGATGCCTTGCTGTCCTTATAGCGGAAACGGCGGATGAAATCCTCTATCCGGGCTATCTCCTCCTGCTGCTGGACATAGAGCTTTTCCAGCTGTTCCAGTTCCAGTCTCCGCCTGGCTTCATAGGTGCTGTAGTTCCCCTTGTATACCTTCAGGGTGCCCTGAAAAAGTTCCGCTGTCTCTTTACTTACCCTGTCCAGAAAAAAACGGTCATGGGAGACAACCAGAACGCCACCGGGAAATCCGGCCAGGAATTCCTCCAGCCAGTCTCTTGCCTCCAGATCCAGGTAGTTTGTCGGTTCGTCCAGCAGGAGGACATCAGGCATCTCCAGCAGAATTCTGGCCAGGGCAATACGCATCTGCCATCCGCCGGAAAAAGTTCCCGTGTCCCTGTCCAGGTCGTCCGGGGAAAACCCCAAACCTGTCAGAACCCTGTAGATCATGGCTTCCCTTTCGTAATATCCGCTGGCTGTAATCATCTCCTGAATTTCATGATGTCTCTCAAGGAGGTTTGCCATCTTTGAATCTTCACCGGGCAGTTCGGTCATTCGAAAGGCAATTTCGTCCCGTTCCACCTCAAGATCCGCAATATGGGAGTAGGCTGTTTCCACTTCATGCCGCAGACTCCTGTCCTTATAGGTCAGCCCCGACTGGGGCAGGTACCCTATTCGGGCGCTTCTGGACTGGGACCGCTCTCCCAGATCGCTTTCGATCAGACCGGCAATAACCTTCATGAATGTGGTTTTACCGCTTCCGTTCGCGCCGGCAAGGGCAATTCTGGATTTATGGGAAAGGTTGATATGGACGTTTTTAAGGATATCCCTGTCTCCGAAGGCGAGGGATACACCGCTCAGTTGGACGAATGCACTCATAATCAGGGATTGTACTGCTTTTTTCCGGGGACTTCAATCATACTCAAACAGAGGAATAAGGCATGTCTTTTCAAAATCATCCGCTTCCATGGGTTTATGAAAGTAATATCCCTGAAAGAGGTTGCAGCCGTTGACACTCAGAAAATCAACCTGTTCCGAATTTTCCACTCCCTCTGCAATAACCGAGTAGTTCAGGTTGTGAGCCAGGTCTATTATGGACCGGACAAT
This sequence comes from Oceanispirochaeta sp., assembly GCA_963663385.2. Taxonomy (GTDB): domain Bacteria; phylum Spirochaetota; class Spirochaetia; order DSM-2461; family DSM-2461; genus Oceanispirochaeta. The sequence continues at coordinate 1,327,669 of CAXXXD010000002.1, forward strand.
ACAGCCGGCAGATGACTGACGGGGTATTCCGTCAATAAAGGATTTATCTATTTTCAGGGTATCCAGCGGGTAGGATCCCAGTCGGGTCATGGAGGAGTACCCCTTGCCGAAGTCATCAATGGAGATGGTAATTCCCATTTCCTTCAGATCCTTCAGTTTTTCAATACAATCCGTCTCATTTTCCATAATGCCGCTTTCGGTTATCTCTATTCCGATCCATCGGGAGGACACATCCGTTTCACCGATAATCCTTTTAATCTGTCTGGAAAAATCCTTCTGGCCAAACTGGCGGGGGCTGACATTTATGGTAATACGGAAAGGCTCATACCCCTTATCGGACCAGATTTTCGCCTGTCTGCAGACCATTTCAAAAATATGGTATCCCAGTGAGATGATTACGCCGCAGTCTTCTGCAATGGGGATGAAAAGATCCGGACGGACCGGACCCAGTACGGCCGAATCCCAGCGAAGGAGACTCTCAACACCTTTCAGCTTACCCGCTTTGTCGACCTTGGGCTGATAGACCATTCTGAATTCCCTGAGGGAGAGGGCATTATACAACTCATTCTCAATCCTGATGCGCTGGTTCATTTCATCCTGCATGGAAGAGTCGTACAGATTGAAACGGTTTTTTCCATCAGATTTTGCCTTATACATGGCTGCTTCCGATTTCTTTATCAATTCTGAAATGCTTTCACCATCATTGGGGTAGGTACAGATTCCCGCACTGGCTGTTATCTTGATCATCTGATCCCCGATTGTATAAGGCGATTCGAACAGGCTCTGTGTTTTCCGGATAATCTCCGGGATATTGTAGCTGGATTTAAGATCCGAAAGGAGAATCAGAAATTTATCTCCCATAAAACGGCAGATAAAATCATCATCCCGGAAGGATGTGTCTATTCTCATCCCCACATCCTGAAGAACCTGACTCCCGATCTCGGTTCCATACAGATGGTTTACATTTTTAAAGGAGTCCAGTCCCAGGCACATGAGGGCGAAGATCTGTTTGCGGGAGGATGCTTTTTCCAGCTGTCCTCTGGCTCTCTCTTCAAAATGGATAAAATTGGGAAGCTGGGTCAGCTTGTCGTATTTTTCAAAAAAAGCCGCCTTCTGTTCAGACCGTTTCTTGTCTTCCTTGATTCTTGTCAGTTTCGTAATGGAATCGTTCAGCTGACGCATCAGAATCTGCTGCCGGGCTGTAATGGTATGCAGGAGTATCCCCACCAGCATAAAGGAGGCAATATGTATGGACACCACATCCAGAGTGATGATCCTGTGTGAAAAGGTTTCCGAGCTGACCATTACGGGATATCCCTCCCTGCCGGCAAAAAAAAGCAGGATCAGGTATTCCAGACTGACAAGAGATCCCGCATAGAGGGGCACATAGGGCTGCTGGTATAAGCCGCTGATCAGAATGGGGATAAAGTAGGCCGACAGGGTTGCTGTCCGTGCGGTATGAACAAAGCCCTCCGTAAGGCTGTAACCCGCAATAACAATGGTAATTGCGGTTACCGCCGTAAAAATTGTCAGGTATTTGATTATTCCTGAGTGTTTATTGGCTCTGATAAAGAAATAAATGATCAGCGTATAGAGACTGAAGAACAGCAGCCCTGCCATATTGCTTGGCAAGCCGCCTGTTCTAAAAGAGGAATCTGAGAAAAGGAGCAGAAACATAATGAAACATAAAAAAGCTAATATGATTCGAAAGCTGATTTTAATAATCCGTTTTTCCGCATTTATCTCTTCATTTTTAAATATAAGACGGAGAATATCCGAATCATCCTGCCTGAGTCTACCAAAATCAAATTTCATGATATTTCAATTTTAGTTTACCCGGGGCAGGATATCAAAGAAAGCTTTTGCCTTTTTGAACAGGCTTTCTCTTATTCTTCCGGTTCTTCCTCATTTGACTGAGCCTCATCTCCTTCCCTCTTTTCGTCAGCATTTACAAAGGCATTTTTGTCAGGGAAGGTGAAGTACATCTGGATGGGATCAAAGAACTGATCGGTTGTGACAACCCTGTCTTCGATATAGCGTTCGTTCACATAGAGGAGAGACGCTCCGGCATCCCGGATGGAATAGAGGAAATCCGCCGCTTCGCCGCTGTCAAAACGGAAGGTCATAACACCGTCATAGTGACTCTGAATCCTGGTCTGGGGAAACATCTCAAAGCTTACACGGCCGCTGTTTCCGGCGGAGACTGTCAGAACCTGCTGGCTGATAAGGGAGGATTTATCAATCCAGGTGAATCGGCCGGAGTTTTCAAAAAGGATGGTGCCGTAGGCCTGGCTGCTCATCTCGGGACCGCGGGTTATAAAATCCTGAAGCAGCTCTTCCCGCCGCAGAACTTCATTTGCAATGACTTCGTTTACATCGCTGCTGATTTTAAGGAAAGCTTCGGATACTTCCAGACCCTCGTGCTTGTACTGAACCGATACAAAGTATTCACTGTTAATGGTTATCCGGAAGGAAGTTCCCGCAAAGTCATAGCGGTTGGCTCCAATTCTGGTTACGCTGTCGAAGTTTGCCTGAACAGCTCTTTCGGGTGTATTCAGAGTAATCGTACTGGTCGCCCGGTCAATAAAAAGCCCGTAATCCGGCTTGAACAGCTTCAGGTCAATCTGTTTCCGGGTCAGCATATCCTGAAAGTATTCAGGACGCCACTGGGTATCCAGAAAGGCTTCCAGCTGGGGATCAGAGGAGTCCTTCTCGTTCTGAACCACCATTTCCTGCTTATCGTTCAGACTGTAAACAGTCAGATAGGCGTCAAAACAGTACCCTTCCGCCCCGTCGTCCGTGAGAACTTCATACCAGTACCCGGTAAAGCGTCCCACTTCCATCTCTTCGCCCCTGCCCAGAACTTTGATCTCCTGACCTTCCCGGAGTTTGTATACCCTGTCAGAGGAGGCATCGGGCTTTTCCCGCATAGGGAGGCTGGCTTTATCAGTAAAGGCGTAAACCGACGCCCACTCTTTAAATTCGGCGGCAAACTCCTCGGCGGGAGCCGCTTTTTCAAAGAACTTCACACGCCAGGCGGGCAGCTCAAAACGGTCCTTTGTCCCCTTGATCTGGACAATATAGGATTTTCGGATCTGGGATTCCGAAAGGATATCCGTAACAGCGCCGGTGGGCAGGCCTTCCTGGTCGCTCCATACAATAACCCCATGGCCGACCCGGCGGCTGCAACCGCCAAGGGAAAGGATAAGGGATGTGAGAAATATGAAAAAGAGGATGTTTCGGGATCTCTGTTTTATCTGCATAATAATACCTTTGCTTTTTAAGAATCAATGGAAATTATTGTAGCCGTCTTTGGGTGACGGGTCAAACCCCTTTGTAGTGTTCAAAATGGGTAACCCTGCTGTTTCCTTCCAGCACGATACAGACTGCGTCCAGCCTGGCCTCTCCGTTGTAATGTTTAAAGGCCATATACAGTTCTGCGGTTTTCCGCATCCTATTCAGTTTCTTCTGATTCAGGGTCTCTTCGGGCATCCCCCTGTCCCGGACGGATTTTGTTCTTACCTCCACAAAAACAAGAGTTTCCCCTTCCCGGGCGAGAATATCGATATCCGAGTGGCCGATCCTTTCGTTACGGGCAATAACGGCATAACCCCTGTCGGTCAGATACTCCTCCGCCAGATCCTCTCCCCTGATACCCAGATCAATCTTCTCCCTACTTTTGCTTTCTCCATCATCCCTGTTCATTCATTTATCCTGGGGCGGTACTGAAGGGCCTCGGCCATATGCTGCGCGGCCACCTCCTTTTCTCCTTCCAGATCGGCAATGGTCCGGGCCAGTTTAATAACCTTCAGATAGGAGCGGGCCGATAGCTGGAAAGCTTCCGCCGCCTCGGCCAGCATCATACGGGGTTCCTTTTCCAGCTTTACATGTTCCTTTATCTGCCTGTTTTTCATCTCCGAATTGGTCTGGATCGTGTCGTTTCTAAACCGTTCCCTCTGGATTTTTCTGGCGGCGGCGACCCTCTCCCGGATACGGCTCGAAGGTTCTTTTCTGCCGGAACCTTCCATTCCCCGGCTGAGCTTGCGGATATCCACAACCGGTACATCCACATGAAGGTCAATCCGGTCCAGAATCGGTCCGGAGAGCTTCTTCCGGTAACGGTGTATCTCCCGGGGGGTGCAGACACACTCCTTTGACTCATCGTTCAGAAAGCCGCAGGGACAGGGGTTGGCCGCCGCTATAAGGATAAACCGGGAGGGGTAGGTGACCCTCTCCAGACTCCGGGCAATGGTCAGCTGCCCGTCTTCCAGGGGCTGACGCAGGGCTTCGATGGTGGAACGGGGAAATTCGTTGAACTCATCCAGAAAGAGGATCCCCCTGTGGGCCAGGCTGATCTCTCCCGGCTGGGGATGGGAACCGCCTCCCACAAGACCGGCCTGGGAGATGATATGGTGGGGGGATCGGAAGGGCCTTGCCGTAATAAGGGAACCCCCCGGGGGGATGTTTCCGGTGCTGGAGTATATCCTGGTTACTTCCAGGGACTCCTCTTCGCTTAAGGGAGGAAGGATTCCCGGCAGGGCCCGGGCCAGCATGGTTTTTCCCGAACCCGGCGAACCCACCATCAGAACATTGTGGCCCCCGGCCGCGGCGATTTCCAGGGCCCGTTTCGCCTGTTCCTGACCCACCACGTCGGCCATATCAAATTCCGTCTGAGACCTGTCCGTCCTGTTCTGAGAACGGTACACCGCCGGTTCCAGTTCGGTCTCCTCCTCCAGGAAGCGGACAATCTGTTTCAGGTCCTTTACCGGGTATATCCTGATGCCCCTGACCACCGAAGCTTCATTGGCGGACTCCTCGGGGACGAAAACCGAATGCATCCCCATCTCTTTGGCAAAAAGAGCCGCCAGGAGAGCCCCTTTGGTATGCCTCAGGGAACCGTCCAGGGAGAGTTCTCCGAAAAACAGGGAATCATCGGGGATATCGAACCCCACAATATCCGACAGGATGCCCAGAGCAATGGGGAAGTCATAGAACGCTCCGTTTTTGGGTACGTCTCCCGGAGCCAGGTTGACCGTTATCCGGCGCATGGGAAAGCTGAAGCCGCCGTTGACCAGAGCGGTTTTAACCCTCTCCCGGCTCTCGCCGACAGCCTTGTTGGGCATCCCCACCAGGTCGAAGGCGGGCAATCCCTTACTGGCAATATTGACTTCCACATCGATTTTAATGGTATTCAGCCCCGAAAAGGAGACCGAGGTGACTTTTATCAACACGGCCTGCCTCCCGCCTTTTCTGCAAGCAGTTCCGCAGCCAGAGGGGAGTAGCGGCCATCCTGAAAAACGAGGACCCCCTTCAGGGTCAGTACGGTCAGTTCCGCTCCGATCCGGGAGGAGGACTCCCCCAGGTTACGGGTGATTTCATCGGCGGTCATGGGCTCCCGGAAGAGGCGTTCCAGGATGGCCCTCTGCAGTTTATTGAGCTTCAGGGGGAATCCTTCGATTTTCCGGTTCCGGAAAGGCCCGTTTTCTCCGCCGTACTCCTTCAGGATATCAGCGGATTCCGTTACAACCGAAGCCCCCTGTTTCAAAAGCAGGGCCGTTCCCCGGGAGACGCTGCTGGTCAGAGGGCCGGGCAGAGCGTATATTTTTTTGTTGTACCGACGGGCGATTTTTGCTGTAATCAGGGCGCCGCTTTTAATCCCCGCCTCTATCACCAGAAGCAGAGGGGCAAGCCCTGCCACAATCCTGTTCCGCCGGGGGTAGGTCCAGAGGGCAGGCGGGGTATTCCCCGGGTATTCGGAGAGGATCAGTCCGCCGCTGTCCAGTATTTTCCCGTACAGTTCATCCTGATAGTCCGGATGGATACGCTCTATCCCGCAGGGCATGACGGCTATGGTCCGTCCCCCTGCACTGACCGCAGCTGCATGGGCTGCGGCGTCTATGCCGTACATAAAACCGGATATGACCGTAACCCCCGCTTCGGCTATATCCCTGACCAGTGATCCTGTCATATTTTCCCCGTACCGGGTCATTTTGCGGGCGCCCCACCACACTGACGGTTTTTTCAAATAGTTCCGGGTTCCATTCGCCCCGGCAGTAGAGGATATCCGGGGGGTCTTTTATCTGTTTTAGAAGAGCAGGGTACTCATGGCTTTTGATATCTATTTCCTTAATACTAAGTATATCTTTCATCAATCCCTTTTACGGGGAATGGGAAAGGGCTGCTTCAACAGTTGTTGAAAATATCTGCTTTTTGAAGAATTTCGCCCATTTTATTGAATTGAATGGCAAGTTCCTGCTGTTATTGACTGTAAATACAGAGTAAAATTAAAGGAGATTACAGTGGGAGAAGCAGAGGTGGACCAGAATCAGCTGGAACAGATTGGGGATTATGTCAAAAGTAATATCGGTCAGTGGCTGAGAGATCAGCATATAATACCCTTTCCCGAAAGGGATAGAGGACTTGACCGGGAATTGCTTGACCGCATGATTACGGTCGAACAGCAGTTGAAGTTTCAGAATGAGAAAATTGAGATGATGCTTGATCAGTCCGCAAAAAACTTTGATGCCATGGAAAAACGGTTTGAAACTGTAGATAAACGGTTTTGAGGAAATGCACTACTCAATGGATAAACGTTTTGAAGCAGTCGATAAACGTTTTGAAGCAGTCGATAAGCGTTTTGAAGACATGCAGCACTATATGGATAAGCGGTTTAATGTGATGACCGGTTTTATGGCATTTGGTTTTACCCTGATCACAGTTCTTATGTCTTTATACAAATTTATTGTGGTGTAGACTTTTTTTATGACTAATTCCTTGTCACCGTCAGGGGAGTAAATCCTCCTCTTTCTTCAACAGATTCTGGAATTTCCGGATATCCTCCTTTCGTACGGCAAATCTCCGTCCTTCCATACGGGAGAAAAGGGGCGAATCCATACCGTTCAGGTAATCAGCCAGAGTCCTGTCCTCCTCTGTGAGAACATATACCACCCAGTCCGCTTCTATCCTCAGTTTCACAAAGCGCTTCATAACCCGGGCGCGGAACTCCTCCCAGACCGGCGGCAGGGATTGGCCGCAGTACCGTTCCAGAGCGGCAAAGCGTGCTTCATAGTCCTCCCGGGTAGGGCAGGACCGGGCCAGAAGTTCCTCGTTTACCAGAAAAATATTGTTCCCCACGGGGGTTCCGATGCTCCTGAAGAAGCCGGCGGCCGCTTTGTCTTCCGGATCCACCCGGGCCGTCAGAAACCGTTCATCCAGTGTTACCTGTTTTTTACCTGTCTTTACGGTCCCATCATAATTCTCTTTCAGGCCGAACACATAGCGGCCCAGGGGGGTCATCCTGACAGCATGGAAAAGGTCTCCCTCTGCGGCACCCGGCCCGTCATCCCAGGCCAGCTCAAAAAGTCCCAGGGCGGCCCAGAGGACAAAGAGAGCCCGGAAAAAGGGCCTGTAGACCTCATTCCTGTAGTCCAGTTCGCTGTACAGGTAGACTTTCTCTTTATAGCTATGGCCAATATCGTAAAAAGTCTCCTCCACATAGTGCATATCCCCGTCGGGCATAAGGGGCAGGGCCGTGGACATCCTGCCGAAGACATTCAGGCAGGCCTCGGGATTCACCCAGCCCTGAAAGGGCCATTTTGTAAAAAGGACTTCGAAGTGGGGCATATGACTGCGCCGGAACTCACGGCTACTCTCCAGATAGTACGCTTTGGACTTTACCCTGATATGGGGCAGGAGGGTCCGCATATCAAAACTCGGTCTGACCGCTCCGGAAATAGGCGCTTACCGCCTCTTTCAGAAATGTAAGGGCCTGTGTATCATCCGCAGGAGGTTCGGGGACAGGTTTTTTTTCTGAGGAGCAGTGGAAGCTGATAAATTCCAGGATCATTCTGAGCCTTCTGAAACCGTCATAACTGTCTGTATCGAAACCGAAGGGGGTCAGGATTCCCATGGCGGCTGCTTTTTTCAGGAGCGGTTTGGGTACCTTCTCCGTATAAGAGCGTTTAAAAAATCCCAGGTCCTTCAGCCTGTTTACAAGGGCGTGATAGTTCTGAAGAAATTCCTCTCCCTCTTCTTCTGTAAAGCGGAATTCCCCCGGGTTTGTCTCCCGGTCCAGGTCTTTCTCTTTGGGGGGGCGCCATAAACTCCGAAAAATTTCCCGCAGACCGGGGTGGATAAACACGGAGCGTCCATAATGCTGCTTCAGATAGAAGGGCGCCGGCAGGTCCAGGTTTCCCGACGAATGAAAACCGCCGTATCCTCCGCTTTTTTCAGGGGGAATCTCAAAGGCTTCGGCCAGTTCCGGGCCGTCCTGCATGCCGTCCCAGGCGCAGAGACGGATAATCTCCCGGGCGGTCTCCCCCAGGCTGACTATAAGGGCCTCAAAAAGACGGGCGTTCCCGTAGAGCCTGGCCACCAGGGAGCAGAGATCGGCCTTTCGGGTTATATGCCTGTCCAGGGTGTAAAAGTTCAAAGCTCCCAGTATTTTTTTCAGTTCATCCACCGTATGAATCCCGGCGGTCTCCTCGATCAGATCCCGGGAGGGCTCTGCGGATTCAAGGAGTTGATACAGCTCTTCCATTTCCAGTAAATCCATCCTACACCTCCCTCTGAAGCAGGTAGTCAATATCTTCCCCGCTCAGGGCTTTTACCGCCCCGCTGTCCGAAGAGATCAGGGCCGAGACCAGCTCTGTTTTTTTTGCCTGCAGTTCCAGCATCTTCTCTTCGATGGTACCCCGGCTGATCAGACGGTAGCAGAACACATTGTTTTTCTGGCCTATCCGGTGGGTCCGGTCTATGGCCTGCTGTTCCGCCCCCCGGTTCCACCAGGGGTCCAGAATATACACATAGTCCGCTCCGGTCAGGTTCAGGCCCACCCCTCCTGTTTTCAGGGTCATAAGAAACACCTTATACTCCCGGGAGTCCTGAAAGGCCTCCACCAGTTCCGCCCGGTTGCGGGTGGCCCCGGTCATGGTCAGCCAGGGAATCCCCGCCTCTTCCAGTTTTCTCTCCATTATCTCCACGCTTCCCAGAAAGTTTGTAAAAATCAGACAGCGGTGCCCCTCGGCGGTTACCTCTCCCAGATGGTCCAGCAGGGCGTCCCACTTGGCCGAAGCCACTTCCCCGTCGGTTTTCGATTCGGGTACCGATGCCAGCTGCCGCAGCTCCAGCAGCCCCTGGAGAATGAGGAACCGGGACTTTTCCACCCCTTCTACGGCAATCTTCTCTTTTATTACCTTCTCGTAAAAACGGCGCCTCTCCTCATAGAGGCGCAGCTGTTCCCCTTCCATCTCCACAAAAAGGGTCTGTTCGCTCTTTTCGGGCAGTTCCGCCGCCACCTGCTGTTTCAGCCTTCTCAGGGTAAAGGGGGCAATCCGGCCGGAAAGGATTCTCAGGGCGGTTTCATCCCCGTTTTTCTGTATGGGAGAGGCAAACTCCCGGTTAAAGGCCGACTCTGTTCCCAGCAGGGCGGGGTTCAGAAAGCGGAAGAGCGAATACACTTCGCTCAGCCTGTTTTCCACGGGGGTGCCGCTCAGGGCCAGCCGGTGTTCTCCCTTCAGTAGCATGACCGCCCGGGATATCCGGGATGAACTGTTGCGGATGGCCTGGGCTTCATCCAGAACAATATAGGCAAAATCCCTTAACTGCAGAGCTTCGATGTCGTTCCGCACCAGGGCGTAGGTTGTCAGGATAATCCTGCTTTTCTCCGCCTCTTCCAGATCACGCTGCGCACCGTAGTAGGTATGAACCGTCAAATCCGGAGCAAAGCGTTTCAGCTCGGTCTTCCAGTTGTAAAGGAGGCTGCGGGGCAGCACAATCAGACTGGGATGCTTTACTTTTTTCTTTGTGCTTCCATTGTAATAATCTGCCAGCAGGGCGATGGTCTGGATGGTTTTACCCAGACCCATATCGTCGGCCAGGCACCCTCCCAGTTTATGCTTCTGCAGATAGGCCAGCCACTTAACCCCGTAAACCTGATAGTCCCGGAGGGTTCCCTTCAGCCCTCTGCATCCGGGAGGGAGGGGGCTTTCTTCTATCCGGTTGAATCCTTCGAACAGTTCCCGGCTCCGGTCCATCCCGGCTCCTGTAATTTTTGCGTCTATCAGCTGTTCCAGCAGGGGCAGGTCAAAGAGGGACACCCGGTAGTTCCCCTCCTTTTTCCGGTATTTCCCCACCAGTCGGCGCAGGGCTTTTATATACCCTGTATCCAGAATGGCTTTGCTGCCGTCGGAGAGGGTATGTAGAGGTTTTCATCATAAAGCTTCAGGGCTTCTTCCAGGGGAAAGCTCTCCTCCCCCAGCTCCAGGGTTCCGGTTCCCTCAAAATAATCAATTCCCGATCCCGTCTGAAAGCTGAACCGGGGGTTTACCTTTTTCAGTTTAAGTTTCTGCAGGGCTTCTGTGCCGAAAAGCCGGTACCGGGAGGCTATCTCCCCAATGTGGGCGCTCAAAAAAGGAAGGGCCAGTTCGGCGGAGAGGTAGAAGGCCTCGTCCTCCACGGCGTAACCGCTGCTCAGGCCTTCCTGTTTCTCCAGTTTTTTCAGGGTGTGCACAAACCCTTTCAGGGAGTCCTCCTTTTCCGGGTAGCGGAGCTCCCTCCGGGTAAAGCGCTTTTTCTCATGATCCGCCCGGATCAGCGACACGGGCCGGTAGGTTGTTATAAAATCCAGGGGATACCCTTCAAGATACCACCGGGCCGTTACCTTCAGGGCTCCTTCTTCTGTAAGGGAATCAAAACACAGGGCATGCTCCGCTTCGGCCGGGCCGGTTTCCGCCCACTCATACCCCTCCATCCGGATGGCCACATGGGAAAACAGGGAGGAGAAGAGGGAGAGTGTCCGGTCCAGTTCATCCCTCCCGATCCATCCTGTCAGGTCCCCGAGCCTGTTGTAATGACTCCCCAGGGAGGCCGTGTTATAGAGTTCGTCCGACGAGAGCACCAGATCCCGGGAGAGGGCCCGCCCAAAGGGTTTCTCCTCTCCGGCGGAGCGGAGGGTCAGCTTCAGTGTGAATCCCTCCCGGCGGGGAGCAAGCTGCAGAACAGGCTGTGCCCCGGCCCCCGTATCCCGCAGCGGGCTCTGGGGGTTCCGCCAGTACAGGGAAATCCCCGCTTCCCGTATATCCTGCAGGAGCCCGGGGTACTCATCCAGGTAGAGGCCGTCCTTCTCCCCCGTCCAGGAGAAGTTTCCTGTCCGGCCGGCCTGAATATCCAGTATCTGGCGGTTGACGGAGCGCCGGGCGGGATCATCTTCCCGGCCGTGGGGCAGCCGTTCCCGGCCCCGTGCGTCTGTAAGGCGGATAAAGCAGCGGTCCGATGAATCGGGTTCCAGTATAAAAAAGAGCTCTTCTTCCGCTCCTGCGGGGGAAGGGATGCCTGTTTCTGCTTCTGCCAGGCGGCAGATTGTGTCAAAGGGGGAGGGGCTGTTCATGGGAAAATTATAGGGGGAAAGTTTTATTGAATCAAACCCCTCTCAATCTCCCCACAGGGGAGACGTCAATTCGGTTTCCCTTCCTGTGAAGGGGTCAGGGGAGGCCGCGAGGAGTGGGGGAGGTCGGGAGAGGTAAGACAAATACTCTCAAATAAATAGTTGAAACCTTTTTTCGAATAGTTCCAGGTATTTCTGCCTGGATGAGTCTTTCAGGAGTGAATCCTGTATAATCTGCTGTGTGGCCTCTCTTCTTTTTTCAAATCTTTTATGAATATTCATTATCTGCTTTTCTGTCAGTGTTAAGGAATCACCCAACGCAATGAAATCCCCAAGTTTGAGTTTTCTTCTTTTCCCGTTTATGGAGAGAGCGGATTCATCGGGGTCATTTTTTTCAGGGATAACAAGCCGAGTGTTCAGCAGATCATAGGCTGGAGCCAGGGTCGTACCGGATTCAGTGTAGATAAGGGAGTAGTTTTTCAGGTGCATATCCGAATTCCCGGTCAGATAGGAAAATAGAACCAGTTCGTAAAAACGGAGAGCGTCAAGGAGTCTGTTTTCACAGTTTTTCAGTATGATTTTGCCTATCTGCTCTACCGATCCCCTGTATTTATCTTCCGTCATCTTTTCCAGGAGCTGAGCCATATCCTCCATATGGATCTTTTTATTTTTCATCCGGTCAATTCGTTTTGTAACATAGGCAATCTCTCCCGAAGCCATCGGCAGCAGGGCATGAGGAACAGTCTGAATTCCTAATGAATCGGCCAGGCACATGGTCAAAAACTCATTTTCCGGAAGCTGTTCATACTGTTCCACCTGAGGTTTCAGAATATAATCTCCCCATAAACCCACAAATGTCAGCTTGTTCTCATGGGACTCTTTTTGTATTGTCAGAGACAGTTTTTTTTGTACGCCTGTCATGGCTGTCTTCTGACGGATTATCCGGCCGGCCAGTTTTTTCAGATCCTTTGTATCAAAAGGTATTTTGGGCGGTTTGGTCATCCCGAACATTTTACGGGAACAGGATGGGTGGTAGCGCTGTTCCTCTTTTAAACACGGCTTTCCGCAGATAAGGCAGATTTCACTCATTATTCGGTTCTCTCCATGGGGTAAACCGAAACGGCGCCGATACAGTCCTTGCAGCAGCTCAGAAGGAGACCCATTCTATCCCTTTCGTTCAGTTTCCAGTTGGATTCGGCAATCCTGAGAAGCCATCCTTCCGGAATCAGTCCGTCAAAAAAAGGAAAGAGTGTTTTATTGTAAAAGGAGGCTTTCTGCAGGGGGAGGGTAAGACTGATACAGTGCGGGGTATCAGACTTTAAATACTCTTCATGGTAGGTAAAATGGTATCCATCATCATTCTCAACAAGAATCCCTGCCGCCTGCTCCCGGTAGAATATTTCAGCTTTGCGCATAATCCATCCTTGCAGGAACCATTTTCATTCCAAAAAGGGCCAGAACCTGATTTATTTTGTCCAGTCTGAGACTCTCCTTTCCCTGTTCCATATCGCGAATAAACCGTAAACCCACACCGGCCCTGTCGGCCAGGTCCTGCTGGGTCATTCCCAGCTGAGATCGTTTCTGCTTTAATACTTGAATCAGCTCTTCGGTCATACTATACCATATCGGGTATAAAATGTGTTTTCAATAAGAAATTATACCCGATATGGTATAAAGTGGTACTTTTGGAAGAAAATATACCTGATCGGGTATATTTGGAGCTTTTCTGTCAGTTATTTTTTTCAGAAAAAACAGCGGGGGAGACATTAAAGCGTTTGCTCAGGTTTTCGATATGTTCCCGGTTCAGTTTTCTTTTGCCTCTTAGAATTTCAGAGACAACCCCCTGGGATCCTATCTCCTGATAAAGATCTTTCTGCTTAAGCCCGTACTCTTTCATAAAATATTTCAACATGGAAATTCCGTCAGGTTCATCTATTACAGAATGAGCATCATCATAGATTTCAATAATAAGTGTAAGCAGTTCCATCACGGGATACAGTGTGTGTTCTCTGTTTCCATTGACCTTTTCATTTATTCTTGTCATGCTCTGCCTGTGTTAAAAATATCCTATATGAGATATTTGTCAATGTTTAAATTTTTAAGCATCTCTCATCAGGAATTCAGATAAAATCAGACTTTTAATACTTATATTCTGAAGCAGTACCGGAATTTGGTCTGTTAATAGCTGTGAAAACGCAGTAATATTAATGGAGACTATTATGGGAGAAGCTCAGGTGGATCAGAATCAACTGGATCAGATAGGTAGTTATGTTAGAAGCCATATTGGACAATGGCTCCGTGAACAGAATATCCTGCCTTTTCCGGAAAGGGAAAGAGGACTTGATCGGGAAATCCTTGACCGGATAATAACAGTGGAACAACAGCTGAAATTTCAGAATGAAAAAATAGAGATGATGATGGTGCAGTCTGATAAACGTTTTGAGTCCATGGATAAAAGATTTGAGTCCATGGATAAAAGGTTTGAGTCCATGGATAAAAGGTTTACAGATATGCAGTTGTATATGGATAAACGATTTGAGGCTTCCCAGAAGAATATGAGTCAGAGTTTTAACAGAGTTTATGGATTACTGACAATTATATTTGCGGGTATGCTGAGCGGATTTGTTACTTTGATTGTTAAACTGGTTTGATGATTGAGATACAAATCATCGCTTAATTAATCACTTAGTCAAAATAAATGAAAGAATATTTTTCACTCGTATAACTCCCTTTCTTAAAAAGATTTATCATTACGTAATGTTCAACTCATGAACAAAATCAATAAAATCAGCTTATTTCTTATTGTTAAACTCTTTTTGTTGTGATATGTTCATTAACTGAACAAAGACCGGTTTTACTCCGGTTTGCGGGGTTAATGAGTCTTATCAGTTTAAGCTTGTGTTTCGGCCGGTTTGAACAGGGGGCTCTACAGGTTTGGTTTTGCGCTGTTTTTTTGATGACAGCGGGTGGGGGTGGTTTGACCTCCCCCCGGCCCCCTCCTCAAGGAGGGGGAGAAGAGTCTTGTTTTTTTCTTCGTAGTATAGTGACTCTATCCCTTGTCCATCGGTCTCCCTAATCCCTCAAGGAGGGGGAGAAGAGTCTTGTTTTTTTCTTTGTAGTATAGTGACTCTATCCCTTGTCCATCGGTCTCCCTAATCCCTCAAGGAGGGGGAGAAGAGTCTTGTTTTTTTTCTTTGTAGTGATAGCGGTTTTATTCCTGGCTCTATATCTCGACTATGCTGCTATACGCAGTTCGCTCGGTATTTAGCGCTTGGGAATCATCCGGGCCTCCTTCTGGCCAGACCTCCCCCGGCTCTGGTCATTCCGCTACGTTGCATTGCTCGAGTATGCATAAATCAGATTCACCCTACTATTCCGGTCAGTTTCAGGAATCTAATGATGAATCAGATATAAACATGCTGTGTTCGATACGAGATCTCAGGTTTTGAGATGTGGTTTTAGTGAACCCCTCTCCCCCTTCATATCGACTACGTTCGATGACTTGTTGGTACCCCTCTCCCCCGACCCCTTGATCACAAACTTCGTTTGTTGCACAGGCAGGCGTCCGGCCTCTCCCAGAGTGAGAGGGGAGGAATGTTTATTGTGGAAACCCTCTCCCTTTAATTCCCTCTCCCAGAGTGCGAGGGATTAGATATTAAGATATGGATAAAAAACTGATAATGGCCTCCCCTGACCCTGGTCATTCCGCTTCGCTGCATTGCTCGGACATGCAGCCGGGCCCCTCCGGAGGAGGGGAATAAATATGGACAAAGAGTTAATAATTCTGGAACAGATACAAAACAATCCTCATGTTAATCAACGGGATTTGGCTACGGTTACCAGGGCTTCCCTGGGGATGACTAATGCTATTCTCAAGCGCTTTGCGGAGAAGGGGTTGATTACGATTAAGAAGGTGAATAACCGGAATATTCGTTATGCTCTAACTTCCGAGGGGATGGAGGAGATTAATCGCCGGTCCTGGGGGTACTTTAAGCGTACAATCAAGAATGTGGTGGATTATAAGGATGCTATTGGTGAGGTGATTCGTCAGGCCAAGGCTGACGGGTATGAAGGGATTACTCTTATTGGTGAGAGTGATTTTGATTTTATTATTGAACATCTTTGTTATAAGATGAGTATGCCTTTTTTGTACCTGGAAGATGCTGAGGGAGGGATTCCGAAAACTCAGTATCGCTTTGTTGCGGAGACTTTGGAGTCTGAGGCTTTGAAAGCTGAAATGGAAGATGAGTTTAATCTTAAGCGTTTAATTGTCGGTTGATGTATGTGTAGGGATGGAGGAGATTCATCGACGGTGCTGGGGTTATTAGGATATTCTTGCTATGAATAATAGCAAGAATGTTATAAGTGTCGAAAAGCAACGACAATTACCGAACAAGGTTCTTCAAGTTTACTTGAATGATCTTATAGCATTGAAATAAAAATGATAATGATAGATAAGAATAAGATAGTTTGTTTCTAAGAAAAAAACTAATCTTGTTTTTTGAATAAAATAACAGCTGGGATAATTAACTACTTTCTCAACTTAATATATTGAAAATAATTCTTCTACTTAAAATGGAGTGAAATGGAATGAAAAAAGCAATAATTACAGGTGTTACTGGTCAAGATGGTGCATATCTTTCTGAATTTCTTTTAAATAAAGGTTATGAAGTCCATGGAATAAAGCGAAGATCCTCCAGTTTTAATACAGGGCGAGTTGATCATTTATATCATGACCCTCATACCAAAGATAATAAATATTTTCTTCATTATGGGGATTTAACAGATACGTCAAATCTTATCCGGATCATTCAGGAAGTTAAACCGGATGAAATATATAATCTAGGGGCTCAAAGTCATGTCCATGTATCATTTGAAGTCCCTGAATATACTGTAGATACCGATGGTGTGGGAACTTTAAGGCTTTTGGAAGCGATACGGATTCTTGGAATGGAAGATAAAGTTCGTTTATATCAGGCATCAACCAGTGAACTTTACGGAAAGGTTCAGGAAATCCCGCAAAAAGAAACTACCCCGTTTTATCCAAGAAGTCCTTATGGTGTTGCGAAATTATTTGCTTATTGGATTGTTGTTAACTATAGAGAATCATATGGTTTATATGCCTGTAATGGTATCCTTTTTAACCATGAAAGTCCAATAAGAGGTGAAACATTTGTTACAAGGAAAATAACCCGTGCAGTAGCAAGAATTAAATTTGGATTGCAGGAAAAGCTGTATATGGGAAATATTGATGCAAAGAGGGATTGGGGGTTCGCAGGTGATTACGTTGAACTCATGTGGTTGATGTTGCAGCAGGATTCTCCTGATGATTATGTTATGGCAACAGGAGTTACAACTACTGTTCGTGAGTTTATTACCCTTGCTTTTAAAGAAGCGGGAATTGATATTATCTGGGAAGGTCACGGAATTGATGAAAAAGGAATTGATTCTTCCAGCGGAAAAGTCTTGGTAGAGATAGACAAACGTTACTTCCGACCCGCAGAGGTTGATTTACTTGTCGGGGATCCAAGTAAAGCTAAGCAAAAATTAAACTGGAAACCTAAGGTACAATTGCCGGAATTGGTAAAAATGATGGTGGAAAGCGATATCCAGCTTGTTAAAAAGGATGCACATTTGAAAGACGGAGGGTTTCAGGTTGAGAACTATTTTGAATAATATCATCTATTCTTATTGGAGGTGTGAATAATGTCAGATTTTTTACCATATGGACATCAGTGGATTGATGATGATGACATCGATTCTGTTGTACGCGTTTTGAAAGCAGACTATATAGCACAGGGGCCTGAAGTTGAAAAGATGGAGAAGACAATATGTGATCTCACAGGCGCAAAATACAGTGTGGTAGTATCTAATGCAACTGCAGGTCTGCATATTGCGGTAGCCGCCCTGAATCTTCCAAAGGATTCAGAAGGGATTACTTCGCCAATTACTTTTGTTGCTTCATCCAATTGCCTTGTTTATTGCGGACTTACTCCGCGTTTTGCTGATATTGACCCAAGAACATACTGTATTGACCCAGTAGAGATTGAGAAGAAAATTACTCCACATACAAAAGTTCTCATTCCGGTCGATTTTGCAGGGCAACCGGCAGAAATGGATCGAATTAAAGAAATCGCTGATAAAAATGACTTGCATATCATTGAAGATGCCGCACATGCTATTGGGACTCTGTACCCAGACGGTACACCTGTCGGTTCATGCAAATACTCAGATATGACAGTATTCTCTTTTCATCCGGTAAAAACAATAACCACAGGTGAAGGTGGTGCAATTACAACCAATAACAAAGCATTATACGACCATCTGGTTTTACTGCGTTCTCATGGTCTTGTGCGAGATCCCGATCAAATAGCAGATTATCCCGGTCCCTGGTATTACGAAATGAATGAATTGGGTTTCAATTATAGAATGACTGATATTCAGGCTGCTCTGGGAAATAGTCAGTTGAATAAGCTTTCGTTGTTTAAAAAACGAAGACGAGAAATTTTAACAAAATATAATGAAGCTTTTAAAGATAATAAATACCTAACTGTTCCTTATGAAACCCCGGGGGCTGATAGCTGTTTTCATCTTTATATTTTGCAGATTGATTTTGAAGCATTGGGGAAGACTCGAAAACAAACTATTAAAGAATTAAATAGTAATGGAGTCGGTGTTCAGGTCCATTATATCCCTGTCGCTTATCAACCCTATTATAAAACCCGTTATTTTACAAAAAGAGGTGATTTCCCTGTTTCAGATCATTATTATGATAAAGCACTGAGCATTCCCCTTTATCCAAAGATGACCGATGATGATGTTCAACGGGTTATTGATACAGTATTGAAGGTTGTTCAATAAAATAGATTAAGTGTAATAGATATCAGGATTATAAAGATGAATAAATTAGCTCTTGGAACTGTTCAGTTTGGATTGGATTATGGAATCAGTAATACCCATGGTAAAACCAGTTATACTGAGGTAGAAGCTATTCTTGGTTATGCCAGAAATGCGGGCATAAATCTACTTGATACTGCTCCAGCTTATGGAAATAGTGAAGAAGTACTTGGCCGTTACCTTAAAGAACCTGATAATAATTTTGAAATTGTTTCAAAATTGCCTGCAGATTTCAGTAGTGTTAAAGAAACAGTTATTCATTCACTTACTCAGCTGCAAACTGACAAGTTCTATGGTTACATATATCACAATTTTAATGTATTTAAAGGTAACCCCGATAGTATTTATGATCTATATGAATTACAGAATTCCGGGATAATCAGAAAGGTTGGTTTTTCTCTCTATAAGACTGAAGAACTGGACTTTTTGCTGCAAAATGAAATCAAATTTAATATAGTACAGGTGCCTTATAGCATTTTTGATAGAAGATTTTCCAGGTATTTTGAATTACTCAAAGATATGGATGTTGAAGTACATGCTCGGTCGGCTTTCCTGCAAGGATTAGCTTTTGTTAATCCTTCAGATTTGAATACATTTTTTAAACCGGTGACTTCTCAGATTGAGGAGCTTAATGCATTATCAATCAAGTCTGGATTATCAATTGCTGATATATGTCTATTATGGTGTACCCAAAATGAATTCATTGATAAAGTAGTCATTGGAGTGAACACAAGGGATAATCTTATAGATAATATTGAATCTGCTAAAAAGTATTTTGATTTTAAAAGTTCAACTTGGTTGAAAGGTATTGAAATACGAGATGAAAGTATTTTACTTCCTTTTTTATGGAAAAAGGGTAGGTAGTTATTATGAAAAATACAATTGCTATTATAACGGCTAGAGGTGGCTCGAAAAGAATCCCCCAAAAAAATATAAAACCTTTCTTTGGTAAGCCAATGATTGGTTATGCGATTGAAGCCTGCAAAGAGGCAGGAATTTTCTCTACTATTATGGTCTCTACAGATTCGAAGGAGATTGCAGAGATTGCCAGATCATATGGTGCGAAAATACCTTTTATGCGTTCTGATCGAACATCTTCCGATTTTGCAACAACTTATGATGTTTTGGAGGAAGTTGTTACGAACTACGAAAATAAAGATATTTCCTTTGATTCATTATGCTGTGTGTATCCCTGTGTCCCGTTTTTAAGAGGTTCAACCTTAAAGTCAGCTTATGCACATTTCAATAAATCTACTGTGGAGGGTGTTCAGCCTGTCTGTAAATATCCAGTTCCGATAGAATGGGCAATGAAAATAGAAAATGGTATTCTTGTTCCAAATGATCATGAAGCATTGAAGCTGCGATCACAGGATTTAACCCCAAAATACTTTGATGTCGGGATGTTTTATTTTATAAAAACAAAAGCTCTTTTAGAACAGAAAACCCTGGTTCCATCAAAAACTTTTGCCTATATTATGAACGAAAATGAAATCCAGGATATTGATACCATGGATGATTGGAATTTAGCTGAATTAAAAATGAAATTGATGAGAGGTTATTAAATGGGAAAAGGTCAGGATTTATACATTCGTGCTAAAGAAATTATACCTGGAGGTACTCAGCTTCTGAGCAAGCGTCCAGAGCAGTTCCTTCCGGATAATTGGCCTGCTTATTACAGTAAAGCTAAAGGGTGCAGTGTCTGGGATTTGGACGGTAATGAATATATAGATGCCAGTTTCATGGGGATCGGTGCCAATATTCTGGGATATGCAGATGAAGATGTTGACGCATCTGTTTCAAAAGCAATATCAATGGGTACCATGACAACTCTTAATCCTCCGGAAGAAGTCGAACTCGCTGAAAAACTGATAGAAATTCATCCCTGGTCTCGAATGGTTCGATTCACAAGAACTGGTGGTGAAGCAATGACAGTCGCCGTTCGTATTGCCAGAGCTGCAACAAAAAAGGACATAGTACTGTTCTGTGGTTACCATGGATGGCACGATTGGTATATTGCAGCAAATCTCTCTGATAATTCAGCTCTGGATGGGCAGCTGTTGCCCGGACTTCAACCTGCGGGAGTTCCGCGCTTTCTTAAAGATTCTTCATTTCCATTCAGCTTTAATAGCAAGGAAGAATTTTCATCTCTGATTGCTAAATACAAAGGTCGAATTGCTGCAGTAGTAATGGAACCAATTCGTAATGTTGAACCTGAAGAAGGTTTTTGGGAATATATTCAAACGGAAACTGACGATAATGGAATTGCTCTCATTATTGATGAAATAACATCTGGTTGGCGTTTAAATCTTGGGGGTGCTCATCTTTTGTATGGAATAGAGCCTGATATATGTGTCTTTGCTAAAGGTATGAGCAATGGTTATCCAATGGCTGCAATTATTGGAAAAACAGAATTCATGGATGCAGCTCAGGACTCGTTTATCAGTAGTACATACTGGACTGAACGTATTGGGCCTGTTGCAGCTTTATCTTCGATTCTGAAAATGAAAAAACACAATGTTCAGGATCATTTGATTAGTACAGGCAAAGTAATACAAAAAGGATGGAATGAAATATCAGCTAAGCATGATATTACAATTCATGTAGGGTCAATATATCCCCTCAGCCATTTCGAGTTTAAGGCCAATGAGCCATTAGTCTTGAAAACGTTATTTACTCAGGAAATGTTGAAGAAAGGCTTTTTAGCTACTAATTCATTCTACTGCAGTTACAGTCATACGGAACAAAAGGTTCAGAAATATCTTGAAGCCGTAGATGATGTTTTTGGAATTATTAAAAACGGACTTAGCCAGGGGAATGTAAAATCATTGCTGGATGGCCCAGTATGTCAAAGTGGTTTTAAGAGATTGAACTAATAGTCTTATGAGGTGTTTGTTTGAAGATACAGTTTGGTCTTAAAGCATGGTCAACAAATATGCTTTTAATACCTGAAACAATTAAAGCATTTGAAGAAAGGTCTTTGGATTATGTTGAACTTTTTTGTGTGCCGGGGACAGTAATGGATACCGCTCCACAATGGTCAGCAACAGGAATCCCCTTTATTGTTCATGCACCACATTCTTTAAGTGGTTTGAATTTTTCTCAAAAAGGAATGGCAGCGCAGAATAGAGAATTAGCTGAAGAGGCTTTCAAAATGGCTGATATCCTTGCCGCGGATACTGTTATATTTCACCCGGGTACGGATGGGAATCTTGAGGAAACAATTTCTCAGGTTCAAAAGAACTATGATCCGAGAATGGTTATTGAAAATAAACCGTATTCAGGACTGGATGGTTCTATTTGTATAGGTTCAACCCCAGAAGAAATATCATCAATCAGTAAGGTATTAAATATCCCCTTTTGTCTAGATTTTGGACATGCCGTTGCATCGGCCAATTCTCATAAAATTGATCCTCTTGAATTCATAAAACAATTCATTTTATTAAGTCCGAAAATGTATCATCTAACTGATGGAGAATATAGTAGCGAACTTGATCATCATAAGATGTATGGCACCGGAGATTTCCCAATGCGGGAATTCCTCAAACTGATTCCTGATAACTCAAAAGTAAGTAATGAGGCAGAACGTTCTGATAATAATAGTATTCGTGATTACCTAATAGATAGGGAATGGGTTGAAAGTAATGCTTAAAATGACCAATGCAAAAATTACTGACTTGGATGCAGTATATAAGCTTTCGAATGACCCCGTTGTACGTTCCGTTTCTCTAACAACAGAACCTATCCCGTATAAGACTCATTGTAATTGGTTTAAAAAGATACTGAAGGATACGAACTCTCTTTTTCTGGTTTTTCATGATCAGGAAAAGCTAGTAGCTCAGGTTCGATTCAATCGAATCTCTAATGATATTGCAGAAATTAGTATTAGTATATCTTCTGAATTCCGAGGGAAAGGTATAGGACAAACTGTAATGAATAACGCTATTGGGAGATTAGTTGAAACATGGCCGGTAAAAATAATACAGGCTATTACAAAGAAAGATAATCAAGTTTCTTTACGATATTTTCAAAAATGTGGTTACACCATTAAGAGCAGTCATGTATATAAAGATATTGATTGCTATTTACTAAGTTATAGTTTATAAGGTTCAAAGATGAGTAATACGTTGATCATTGCAGAATTATCAGCTAATCATGGAAATAAAATTCAAAATGCGATTGAAACAATTCGTGCTGCAAAAGATGCAGGGGCTGATGCAATAAAATTTCAGACTTATACGCCAGATACTTTAACATTGAATTGCGATAATGAATATTTTCAGATTAATCAGGGATCGCTTTGGGATGGTGAAACTTTTTACAAACTGTATCAAAAGGCCTCCACACCATGGGAATGGCATGAAGAGTTATTTAAGTATGCCAGAAGTATTGATCTAATTCCATTTTCAACACCATTTGATGAAACAGCTGTTGATTTCCTTGAAGATTTAAATAATCCAATTTATAAAATAGCCTCTTTTGAGATAGTTGATATTCCGTTGATTGAGTATGCGGCATCAAAAGGTAAGCCCATGATTATTTCTACGGGTATTGCAACTGAAACAGAAATCAAAGAAGCTGTTGAAGCCTGTAAAAGTCAAAAAAATACTGATATAACATTATTGAAATGTACTTCAGCATATCCAGCACCGCTAGAGGAAGCAAATTTGCTGACTATCGCTGATATGAAAGAACGGTTTAATGTAAAAGTTGGATTATCAGACCACTCTTTAGGTGATATAACAGCAATATCCGCAGTTGCCCTCGGAGCAAGTGTTGTTGAAAAACATTTTATTCTTGATCGTTCAATCGGAGGGCCGGATTCCGATTTCTCAATGATACCTGCTGATTTTGAGAATATGGTTAAAAAAATTAGATCCGTAGAAAAATGTCTGGGTAATGTAACCTATTCATTATCAGATAAAATGAAATCAAACCGTAAATTTTCCAGATCATTATTTGCAGTTTCAGATATTAAAAAAGGAGACCTCTTTACGAAGGAGAATATTCGTTCAATACGGCCTGGCGATGGAATAAGTCCGAAGTATTTACCGCAATTACTTGGGCATTGCGCAATCAGGGATATTGAAAGAGGAACCCCTCTATTGGATACAGATTTAGATTCTATAAAAAGAGAAGAGAGTGATCAAACATGATTGAGAATAAGAAAATAGTTGCTATCATTGAAGCTAGGATGACATCTACCAGATTTCCGGGAAAGGTATTGAAGCCAATAGGTGACATTCCTGCATTGGATTTCATGGTAAGGCGTGTAAGGGAAAGTAAATATATTGATGATGTAGTTGTTGCTTGCACTGTAAATCATGAAGATGAACCAATTAAATTGTATTGCGATAAAAGTGGAATCTCTTATTATCGAGGAAGTGAAGATGATGTTCTGGAGAGAGTTCTTGACGCTGCAATACACTATTCAACTGATGTGATTGTAGAATTGACTGGAGATTGTCCTTTTGTTGATCCCGATTTATTAGATCAGGTAATCTCTTTATATTTTGATAATGATGTTGATTATGCTTCAAATATAGTCAAACGTACGTTTCCTGATGGCTGTGATATCCAGGTGTTCTCTGTAGATGCCTTAAAAAAAGTTGATAGCCTAACAGATGATCCAATCGCACGAGTTCATGTCTCTAGTTACTTCTACACAACAAAAGGAATTTTCTCTCTGGCAAATCTTGAAGCTCCTGCTGATTTTTTCTGGCCTGACTTGGGTCTCACACTAGATGAAGTTGATGATTATAAATTCCTATGTGCTATTTTTGATAAAATTGGGAAATCAGTGGAAAGTTTCAGAATAAAAGATGTAATTGAGGTTTTAAGGAATAATCCAGATTTAATGTTAATTAATGATCATGTTAGGCGTAAATCTATTGAAGAGGGATAAGTTAAAAGCTGTAATTGTAGGATCTGGAAGAATTGGAGCGAGTTTTGATACTCCGGATTCTGAATCCATACTGAGTCATGCACATGCATTTTCCAGTAATCAGGACATTATCTTATCAGCAATATTCGATATTGACTGTGATGCGAGCCAATCTATGGCGGAAAGGTGGGGTTGTAGATCATATCAGGACTTTGAACTGATGATGGATACAGAGAAGCCGGATATTGTAAGTGTATGTGTTCCTGATGAATATCACTATGAATATTTAAAGAAATTGGCTGGATACTCTCCAAGGATTATTCTGTCTGAAAAGCCCATTACAAAAAGAATCAGTGAATCTGAGGAGTTGCTGCAGTTATTCTCAGTCAGGGGAATCCCTGTTAATATAAACTATATAAGAAGATTTGATCCCTATATTATAAAAATACGTAATAACTTTACTTTAGGAAAATTTGGTAAAGCCATTTCCGTAAATGCCGTTTATGGCAAGGGTCTGATGCATAATGGAACTCATCTTGTTGATTTCTTCAGATTCTTTTTTGGCGGTGTACAATCTTTTAAAACCGGCTATTTCATAAACGATTATATTGATGATGATCCATCCATAGCTTTTGAAATGAAATGCGAAGTATGTGATAATATAACGGTATCTGTTGTAGATTCTACCATCTATACAGCTTTTGAAATTCACATGTTTTTTGAAAAATGTAAAATCTCTTTATTGAAGGGTGGATTGGAAGCAGAATTCACAGCCGTAGAGGAAGATCCGGTTTTCAATGGATATAAAGATCTTATAAATCCTAAGAAATTAAAAACCGGTTTAAATCGTTCTTTAGAGCATTATATCGAAAACTCAATTAATAGTATTACAAAAAAAGAAGTATTGAGATGTTCTATTGGGGATGCATTTGAAACACAAAAAATTTGTGATTATATATTGAATGAGTGGAGCAGAAACTATGAAAACTCTTGCAATTAACGGAGGGAACCCGATTCGAAAAATATCCTTACCTTCGTATCAGGTCTTTAATGAAGAAGAAGCAAAATGCGCATATTATGTTGTAAAGTCAGGGATTCTTTCGGATTATCTAGGCTGTTGGGATTCGGCATTCTATGGTGGGGAACAGGTTCAGGCATTTGAAAAGGAATGGGCTGATTATTTCAAGTCAAAACATGCAGTAAGTGTTAATTCCAATACTTCGGGTATTATTACGGCACTCGGTGCTGTTGGTGTTGGACCGGGAGATGAAGTTATTGTCTCTCCATACTCAATGTCTATATCCGCTTCGGCACCTATCTTCTGGGGAGCGTTGCCTGTTTTTGCTGATATTGAACCTGATTATTTTTGTCTGAATCCAGATGATATAGAAAGAAAAATAACACCTAGAACAAAGGCAATAATTGTTGTTGATATATTCGGACAGCCATTTAATGTGGAAAGAATAAAGGAAATAGCTAAAAAGAATAATTTATATATTATTGAAGATTGCGCTCAGGCTCCTGGTGCAAAATATAATAATGAATTTGCTGGCACTTTAGGTGATATAGGTATATTCTCCTTAAATTATCATAAGCATATCCATACAGGCGAGGGGGGGATGATCATTACGGATGATGATGATTTGGCTGTCCGGTGCCAGTTGATTCGGAACCATGCTGAAACGGTAGTCGACGATATGGGATATCAGGGAAGTCCAGTTAACATGGTTGGCATGAATTTGCGAATGACGGAAATTGAAGCAGGGATTGGCAGAATACAGCTCTCCAAGTTGGATGGATTGCTCAAAAAAAGGCTAAATAATGTAAGGATGCTTGAAGAAGGTTTATCCGATCTGCCTTTTCTTACGATGCCGAAGATTCGGGATTCCGCGGAACATGCATACTATATTCATGTCATGAAATACGATGAGACATCGACCGGAGTTTCCAGAGCCGACTTTGTCGATGCTGTGAATTATGAATTGATGCCTGCCGGTAAAAATGACACCAGAAACAGCATGTTGTCTTGTGGATATGTCAAGCCATTATACCTGCAATCTTTGTATCAGAATAAAACTGGGATAGGTAAGGCTTGTTATCCTTTTACAAATCCGGTATACGAAGATGTTTCATATACCAAAGGATTGTGTCCGGTAACGGAAGAGATGCATTTTGAAAAAGTCATTATTAACGATCTGATCCATGCGTCTCTGACTGAATCCGATATGAAAGATATCATTGATGCATTTCACAAAGTTACTGATAATCTTGATGAATTAAAACAACAGGTATAGGGCAGTTTATTGAGAAGAATATTTTTAGCTCATGATATAGGTGGAGCGGAACTGTTAGTCGCATATAAGGAATCAAGATTTCCCAATGATTCATTTCTGTTTATATGTGATGGTCCCGCTGCGGAGTTGTTTTCGAACAAGAATATCCCCATATTGAGAATAGCTTCCGAAGAAGGTTTTCCTGTTACATTCAAAGAGATTGTTGAAGATTTCAGACCTCATGAAGCCTATTGCTCCACTGGATTGACGAAATATGAGACTGTCGCCATTAGAGAGTTGGTAAAACACGGCATCAAGACTACGGCTTTGGTCGAGCATTGGACGAATTATCGGGAACGATTCGGTTACCCGGCAGCGGACTGGAAAGAAAATCTGCCGGACCGTATCCTGTTTTTTGATGAACACGCGATAGAAATCGCAGAAAAGAACGGTTTTCCCAAAGACAGGATCTTTATTGAAGATAATCCATTGGTGGAAGAAAGGAAATTAATTTTCAATGGCAGACGCAGAAAGTCTAAGAATAGCGGAGAGCCCTTTGTCATTCTATACTTATCCGATTTGATTGCAGATAGTGCATTGCAGAAGCATAACGATATCCAAGCATATGGTTTTACTGAAATCACCGTTTTTGATGATTTGATTGATGCAATAGAAGGCTGTGGACATTCGGATATAGAAATAGTCATCAGATGCCATCCCGCTGAAGAATCAGGGAAATTTGATGATTATGTCGCTGGTAATGTTGCAATTTCCAGTGATAAGGATCTGCTTGAAGATATTGCTAATGCCGATATTTGCGTAGGTTCATTCACTTCTGCTCTTGTTACAGCCTGTCATATGGGAACTGTATCCTGTTCATATATGCCGAATGCCAATCATGATAATCTTCTGGAAGGAATGGATATCAGCCATTTACCCGGAATCCATGTCTTTGACAATGTAAAAGCTTTAAGGCTGTTCATAAAAGGTCAATTAAACTTGTCCGAACAAATCGAAAATAATAATTCAAAGGGAACAGTGGAGATAAAATGAGTACAATTTTTATATCGGGTGATTCAGTGAATCTGTGTATCCTCGAAGAATGGGCGCTCGACGGCTCCTATGTTCATTGGTTGAACGATCCTGAGATCTGTCAATTCAATTCCCACCATGTTTTTCCGAATGAGAAGAGCCGGATGCATGATTTTATCAAATCGCTGGAGATGAACAGAAGTCAGATCGTCCTGGCTATCTGCCTTAAAGATTCGGGACTTCATGTCGGTAATATTTCTCTTCAGGGAATAGATCTGATAACTCGTTGCGCCGAGTTTGCAATTATTTTGGGAGAGAGAAGTTCCTGGGGGAAGGGAATAGCCTCTGAAGCTTCACGACTACTGCTCAATCATGGTTTTATGGAATTGGGCCTCAATAGGATTCATTGCGGCACATCCGATAAAAACGTGGGGATGCAAAAGCTTGCTGAAGCACTGGGCATGAAGCTTGAGGGCAGAAGAAGGGAAGCATTGTTTAAGCATGGTGAATTCAACGATATCCTGGAATACGGGATCTTGAAATCTGAATACTTCGACATAAAAGGAAAATGAGGCCGGCGTGCGATTAGTTTTTGCAAATAGATCTTTCAGCAGACATGAAATAAAAGACGATTCGGCAATCGTCCCTTTATCCGCAGGGGCGATGAAGTCGGTTATCGATAACGAACTGGATTATATCAGAATAGAGGACTATATCCGTTCGGATTATTCTGAAAAAGACAGAGAGGCATTATGGAGTATTTTCAGATCATTATTTGAAAAAGGCGATGAAATTGTCAGCATCGTTCATAAGGACGCTAGGCTGCGTCTGTTCGGCCCTTTCAGCCTTTTTGCTATGAAACTGAGAGTCAACTGGGAAACCAGAATCCACTTTTTTTGTGCTTTTCTGGATATGATTGAGCAGATCAAACCCGATAGTCTACATTTCTGGGGAGAGTGCGACGCTCAGGAGGATTACCAGCCCCATTCTCCCAATTCCAGATTCTCATCGAATATGTATGTATCTTTGCTTGCAGAGCTGGCAAAGCGATATCATATTTCTCTGGAAATTGATAATACAGCTATATTAAAGAAGGATGAAGTAGTAAAAATTTCATTGAAGCAGATCTTGATTACAAAAATGAAATATCTGTTTAAAGATATTAAAATATTAAACCGGAATAGAGTTATAATCAAGGAAACGGGTATTCCCAAAATAAAGGCGAGAGCCGTTTTTCTTCAAACCACCTGGGGAGTATATTATTATTCACAATTCTTTAAAAAGATAAGAATAGCCAGCAAATTCAGATATTCTCCTCAAACAGAGACAGGCTTTTCATATGAATATAATTCTATGCAGCCGATCGTTAACAAATTGAATGAATTATTTTCCACAGATGTGTCTTTTATTATCTCGGAAGTCCTCAATTCTTTTTCCGGAATCATTCCTGTGGAAGTGGAAAAAGCTACTGCCATAGAAAAGAAACTTCTGTCTTTGAAAGCCGATTATTTATTCTATACGAATCCGTCGGAAGATATTCTGCCCTTATTGATGGCTGCGAAATGGAATAAAGAAATCAGGACGGTATGCAAATCTCACGGAGATAGTGTTTTTGATCTGACGCTGTGGAGGGAGAACGAATTTAAACCTGCATCGGTTTATTTGACAGAGTTTGCCGAATTCGGAGAATATTGCGCCGATATGATTGCGCGAACTGATTATGGAACTCTGGTGTTAAGCGATGCGATACGCTTGCAGAAGAATATTCCTTCTGATAAATCAGAAAAATCAAAACCGAGACTGATTTATGTCCCCGGTTTATTCGATACGCATCAGACGATAGATCGGACTGACATTCCCATACCCCTTTACTATAGAATTCAGTTTCAGATCCTTGAAGCACTGAATGGCTGTAAAGATTTTCAGGTCGTATATAAGTGCTTGCCCGGAGCGAATGATCATTATCATGAACCCATTCCTGAAATCATAAATGAAAAGTTTAAAAATATTACTGTATCCAGGAACACGATGGATTTTGAACTGAAATCTGCCGATTATTGCCTCTTTGATACGCCTTCCTCGGCGATGTGGGATTCAATAAATCACCGAGTTAAGTGTAAATCGCTGTTGTGGAAAGAATTAGTGGTTAGGGAAACAGCGCTTGAGTATTATGGCGAATACATTGAACCATTCAATTCGGATCTTGATGTCGCAGAGAAAGTTAATCGTATTATCGCGGAGATGGACTTTCGCAGCATATCAGAGCATAGTGCGGAGATATTAAAAAAAACAACGAGAGAAATCGCACTTTTTTTTAAAAATGCAGTGATTGAGAATCTCGCGTCCAAATGAAAATGAATCGCGAAAAAGCCAAGTGGCAGCGATAGTCCAGGAGCATTGATTGAGCATTAAAAGATCATTCTTTTCAAATTATATAAAAATTTATTTCTGGCAGGGATTGGCCATATTTTTCGGTTTCCTGACAATGTTTATTGTCACGCCTTTCCTTTCCAGTAATAAATCCGTGTTCGGAATCTATTCCGTATGCATCTCCGTTTCAGTTTTTCTTTCCTATGCGGATCTGGGTTTTTTAGGAGCCGGTCAGAAATTCGCCGCCGAAGAATATGCAAGAGGAAATTTAAAAAAAGAAAGGGAAATCGTCGGCTTTACAGGTTTCATTCTGTTTGTTTTTGTTATCATATGCGCTCTAACATTCTTATATCTGAGCATAAACCCGCAGATCATTCTTTCAAACATAAGTTTGAAAGAAAAGGCTATCGCATCAAAGTTACTGGGTATTTTATCGATCGCAGCATTCATTACGGTATTGCAGCGAGTGGCTCAAATGATCTACAGCATCAGAATTGAAGAATATATTTTCCAACGATTGATGATTGCGGGAAATTTTGTCAAGTTGTTATCAGTTTATTATTTTTTCCGTAAATCGAACTACGATATCGTCGGCTATTTCGCATTCGTGCAACTCACCAATTTCACAGCAATTACCATATCATTAGTCATCGCCAATCGCAGGTACAAATATAAAGTTCTCAATTTGATTAGATCGATTAAATTCAAAAAGGATATCTTCAGTAAAACTAAGAATCTTGCATTCAGCAGTTTGTTTATGACCGTGTCCTGGCTGTTGTACAATGAATTGGACAATTTTGTCATTGGGAAGGTTTTGGGTCCGGATAAAGTCGCTATTTATGCCCTCGGCTTATCCATGATGACTTTCTTCCGATCTTTTTTCGGCGGCTTTTTTTCTCCTTTCTTAAGCAGATTCAATCACTATATAGGAATAGATGATTCCGAAGGTTTGAAACAGACTTTCACCCAACTCGTCCAGTTCACATTTCCCGTTGTCGTTTTTACTGTGACCACCTTGTTGATACTCACTGAACCTTTGGTTTTCACATGGGTCGGTCCTGGCTATGAAATGTCCGTCGGCATAATGCGTTTTTTGATTTCATGTAATATTTACTCTTTCATTACTTATCCCGCATCGATACTTCTTGTTTCCCAAGAGAGAATCAAGGCATTATATATCATGGGAATGGCGATGCCAGTGATTTATTGGCTGGGTATCGCTTTAACTTTTCCGATACTGGGATTAAAAGCATTTTCCTTATTCAAATTCGTCGCGGCGAGTATCACTGCTGTGATTTATCTGTATATCATCATTAAATATCTCAATATCAGTTTGAAGAATTTTATCGAAAAAAATATCCTAAGCAGCGTTTTACCTTTGGCTGCTATGAGTTCCGTATTGCTGGCAGTCAGAGGCTTCCTGCCGATAACCAAAGGCAAATTGGAAATGCTGGCGGTCGTCGCGACCGGCGCCAGCGTGGCCGTTTTTTTCATCGTGATCACATTCTTGATCAATAAGGACTTGAGGATTAGGATTCTTGATGTCATAAGAAACAGAAAGGCTAAATCACTTTGATCATAGTTCTGTTTCTAGAAAAGCTTGAGTAAGGAAGTTACATGAAAATCATTATTACAGGGTCATCTGGTTTTATCGGCTCAAACCTTGTCAAGAAATATATCGACGGCAACAGCGTCATAGGATTCGACATTATGCCGAATCCCATATCTTCCGGGAATTTTGAACACATAGGATTCAATATCCATGATCTGGAACAGGTTATCGTCCGGTATAAGCCAGATCTTTTGATTCATTGCGCCGGCAATGCAGATATACAAAGGTCCATTTCAGATCCGCGATTCGATTTTTCAGCAAATGTGGATTTACTTTCCCAGATATTGGATATACTGAGAAAGAATGATAGTAAAACACGCTTTATCAATTTATCCTCAGCAGCCGTCTACGGCAATCCTGAGGAACTCCCAATTAGAGAGAGCGATACCCCCGAACCGATCAGTACATACGGTTTTCATAAGCATATCGGTGAAAAAATGTGCACCATGTACAAGCAATTATATGGACTGAGAACCTCATCCATTCGCATCTTTTCGGTTTACGGCACGGGATTCAAAAGACAGGTCATTTGGGATATGTCAAGAAAGATTGTGAACCATGCTGATCTGGTATTATTCGGAACCGGAAACGAATCGAGGGATTTCATCCATATCGAAGATCTTGTTGATGCGATTGATCTTATTGCGAACGATCCCAACGAGGAAGACGTTTATAATGTTGGAACGGGACAGGAAATCACGATCAGGGAGCTGACAAATCTTTTTAATGTTGCCATGGGCAAAGACTGCCGCTGGTCCTTCAATAACCAGACGAGAAAGGGTGATCCTGTGAATTGGTGTTCTTCCATCCGGAAGATCCAAAACCTCGGATTCAAACAGAAAATAAGCATAGAGAACGGAATAAAGGAGATATATGAATGGTCGAAGACTATAAAGTAACGGGAGATGAGGATACAGGAAAAATCCTGAACAATAAAATATTACTGTACTCTGATTGCATATTTTACGGCGGCTGTGAAAATATGGTTACAATTCTGATGAACTCTAAGAGATTCGATATGGATTTTATTTACAGACAGACTGATATCTATGACAAAGGTCTGCATGAACAAGTACCGAGCAGAAACAATGTTTATCCACTGAAGATCAAAGATAGCATGACAATTATATCCAATCTTTTCGGTACTCCCCGTAATAGATTCATTCGGAATTTTATATGGATCCTTTTCTATCTGCCCCTCAGGTTTTATTGCATCACGAGTAATATCAGACCAATTTATAAGTTCATGAAAAAGAATAATTATGATCTTATCCATATAAATAACGGTGGTTATCCCGGAGCTGAATCGGCATACAGCGCAGTCATTGCCGCTAAAATGGCAGGAATACCTAATATTACATATATGGTGAACAATCAGGCACTCGGTTATGACAGAGCTTTCAGATTCGCGGATTTTCTGTTGGATAAATTCACGGCTCGGGCTGTCACAAAATTCATTACGGCTTCCAAATCCGCGAAAAAAATTCTATGCGATGTTCTGAAGATTCCCGCCGGACAAGTCGTCAATATATACAACGGTATCAAAATCAATGAGCCCGATGAAGACAGGAAAACCGTATTCGATACATTAGGTTTGGATGAGAGTGTCTTTCTGGTGACTATCGTCGCTAATATTGAAACGAGAAAGGGTATCTTATTCGCTATTCAGGCCATTGAACGAATCAATAAATCCGCTAATTCAGGTAAAATCAAACTCGCGATCAGAGGAGAAGGCCCGATCAGGCCGGAAATCGAGGCTTATTTAAATACAAATGAAGTTAAAAATGTCTTTTTCGTTGATCGGCAAAGAAACATATCCAATCTGATGGTGGCTTCAGATGTCCTTTTACTGCCTTCCATTGGCAATGAGGATTTACCGAATGTCATCTCCGAGGGAATGGGGCTTGGAAAAGTATTCATATCAACGACGGTCGCCGGGATTCCCGAACAGATCATAGATAAGGAAACTGGCTTAATTTGCCAGCCTGGTTCCGTTGATGAAATAGAGGAAGCTATATTATTTTGTTATAATAACCCTGAAAAGCTTAAGGAAATGGAAATAAAATCGAAAGAAAAATTCCTGAGTGATTTTGAGAGCCGCATCGCTGTCAGGGGATACGGTGAGTTGTTCAAGCAGCTGACGAGCGAATAATTCTTTGATATGGTGAAATAATGAATAAAATCAAATCAATTCTTCGAAAATATTACCATAGATATAAAGAGAGAGAAGTAAGGAAAAAACTCGAATCGAACTGTAAAATTGATAAGTCCGCGATAATCCTGCCCGGCTCGAATATCAGTTTCAGTGGTAATAAGGATGATAGAATCTATTTAGAGGTGGGAGAGAAGTCTCTGGTTTGTTTCAATGCGATCTTCGAAACCTCCAGAGGGCAAATTAAAATAGGGAATAATGTCAATATGGGCTATACCACTATTATATCCCGCAACAGTGTTACAGTTGAAGACAATGTGACTATGGCTTGGGGGATTACACTTTACGATCATAATTCCCATAGTGTCGATTGGGATGAAAGGCAGCATGATAACGAAAGGTGTTATGCCGATACGAAGAGATATGGGAATCCCATTGTCAGCAAAGATTGGAGCGTTGTCAGGGATGCCCCTGTGAGAATATGCAAAAAGGCATGGATCGGTTTTAATGTCATTGTTCTAAAAGGCGTCACTATTGGAGAAGGGGCCGTTATCGGCGCCGGGAGCGTCGTTGCTAAGGATATACCCCCGTTTTGTATTGCCGCTGGCAATCCGGCGAAAGTAATCAGATATTTAAATGAATCTCAAGAAATGAAGGATGGAGTGGAAAATTGAAAACAGTCATTTTGTGCGGAGGATTCGGTACCAGAATCAGAGAAGTCGAAGAGACCCTGCCGAAGCCTATGCTTCCTATTGGGAATTACCCGATAATCTGGCATATAATGAAATATTATTCATCATATGAATATAAGGATTTTATTCTATGTCTGGGCTACAAAGGTTCAGTCATCAAAGATTTCTTTCTAAATTACAAAGAAAGGATTTCAGACTTCACTTTGAAGTTGGATCAGAGTACGGATATAGAATATCATAACCAGTTTTCAGAGGCTGATTGGTCAGTCTCATTAATCAACACGGGGCTTAACGCAATGACTGGCGCTCGTGTGAACAGAGTTCAGAAATATATCGGAGATGATGAAACATTCATGCTGACATATGGAGACGGTGTGGGAAACATAGATATCAAACGTCTGGTTGAATTTCATAAATCTCACGGTAAAGCGCTGACCGTCACAGGCGTCCAGCCTCCTGGTCGGTTTGGTGAACTGGAAATCGCTGACGACAATATCGTTACCGGTTTCAATGAAAAGCCCCAGAGCACAGGTGGTTATATTAACGGAGGTTTCTTTGTTTGTAATAGAGCAATCTTTGATTTTATGGATGATCGGGAAAACCTGGTTTTTGAAAAGGATGTCATAGAAAACATTGTTAACGCAAATGAACTAATGGTTTACAAACATGACGGATTCTGGCAGCCGATGGATACCTCAAGGGAATATCACATATTAAATGATCTTTACGATAAAGGAAACGCGCCATGGGTAAGATGGTAAGATTCGATCCTGCGTTCTATAACGGGAAAAAAGTACTGATAACTGGCGATTCCGGATTCAAAGGTTCCTGGCTTTCTTTGCTGCTCTGGCATTATGGAGCAGATGTCGTAGGCTATTCGTTACCTCCCCGAACTCCTGAAGATCATTACCATGCAATTGGGCTCGACCAAAAAATCGACCATGTGGACGGAGATCTGGCTGATATGGGTTTATTGAAGGCAACCTTTGATTATCACAAACCCGAGATTGTGTTTCATCTGGCAGCTCAGCCTTTGGTCAGGTTATCTTACGAGGAACCTTCAAATACCTTTCTGACGAATGTTCAGGGATCGATAAATGTTTTTGAATGCGTAAGGCTGTGTTCTTCAGTAAAATCATTTATTTGCGTCACCTCAGATAAATGTTATAAGAACAAAGAGTGGATCTGGGGTTATCGAGAAACCGATGAACTGGGAGGACATGACCCTTATAGCGCATCAAAGGCAGCTTTGGAAGTAGTTTTTGAATCATACAGGTTGTCTTTTTTTGATAAAATTCCCGGTCTGGGTGTTTCTTCGGTCAGAGCAGGAAATGTTATCGGAGGCGGGGATTGGTCTCTGGACCGCATTATTCCCGATTGCGTTAAAGCAATACAAAGCGGCGAGCCTATTCTTATCAGGAGCCCTGAGGCCACCAGGCCCTGGCAGCATGTTCTTGAGCCTCTTTCAGGATATATAAGACTAGCCCAGTTTATGTATGAAGATCCTAAAGGGTATTCAGGTGCCTGGAATTTCGGACCCAATAATACATCCCACAAATCTGTGTTGGAAATGGTTAAAGAAGTAGTTGATTGCTGGGGCACCGGAGAAATCCGGATAGAGAAAAATGAAAATAATCCTCATGAGGCGGGATTTTTACATTTGAACTGCGATAAGGCGAATAACTATCTGGATTGGAATCCGGTCTGGAATTTCAAGCAGACTATAAAAGAAACGGTCGATTGGTACCGGGCAGTTGGAAAAGAAGACTTTTCCATCAAGCAGATAACAAATTTTTTTAACGGAGTAAAATAATGATTGATGGCGTTGAGATTCACCCTTTAAAACAGATTCATGATGAACGGGGTAAAATAATGCATATGCTGAAAAGCGATTCCCCCCATTTCAGGAGTTTCGGAGAAATTTATTTCTCTTGCGTTCATCCCCAGGCTATCAAGGGATGGCATATCCATTCCAAAATGTATTTGAATTATGCCGTCGTTCATGGCCAGATTAAATTCGTTCTATATGATGAAAGAGAAAACAGTCCTACGAAAGGAGAAATCCAGGAAATCTTTATGGGACCGGAAAATTACTGTCTCGTTACAGTACCGCCGTTTGTTTGGAATGGTTTCAAAGGTCTTGGAACTGAGCAAGCCATAGTAGCTAATTGTCCAACTATTCCGCATGATCCTGACGAAATCGATCGTTTGGATCCTTTTGATCAGAGAATCCCCTATGATTGGAGTATTAAGCATAGATGAGCAGAGTTCTAGTAACAGGCGGGACGGGCTACCTCGGAGGAAGAATCGTCGACTTCCTTGCGGGGCAGGGCCATTCCGTGAAAAGCGGAACGAGACGGAAGTCATTGGCAGGCGATGGTATCCATGTCTATACAAATTTCGATGATCAAGTAGATTTAACACGATCTTTCGGAGAATTCGACGCAATCGTCCATCTGGCGGGAATGAATGAAATAGATGCCTCGACAGATCCTGAAGCTGCCATACTTACAACCGCCAACTACACCGTTCGGGCGTTGAAAGCATCTAAAGACAACGGTATCGGGAAATTCATATATTTCTCTACAGCCCACGTATACGGATCGCCTTTGCGCGGAGTTCTTGATGAGCAATCGCCAACCTTTCCCACACACCCATACTCCATCACGCACAGGGCAAGCGAGGATTTCGTTTATGAGGCTCATGTCAAATCCGAGTTGTCGACTGTCATTTTCAGACTATCCAATGGTTTCGGATTTCCAATGGATAAAAATGTGAACAGGTGGACTCTGCTGGTCAATGACTTATGTAAACAGCTGGCAATATCTGGAAAGATCACGCTAAAATCGCCCGGTATACAATATAGGGATTTTATCACCTTGCATGACGTTTGCAGGGCCGTAGAATTTTTTCTGGACAAGTCTAAACTTGTCAATCCATTCTTTAATCTGGGCAGCGGGACCTCTATCAGAATTATCGATATGGCTGAAGCAATCGCGGACAGATATGAAGCGATGACCGGTCAAAAGCCGATTATGGATATACCTGAGGCGAAAGACGATTCCGCGTCCGACTCATTTCAATTTTCCATTCAAAAACTTCTGGACGAAGGATTCGAAATCACCAATGACGGATCATTTGAAATAGATGAAATGTTAAAAAGATGTTCAGTCTGGTATTCGGATTAAGACGTTACACATTATTAGGAATCTCAGTGTTATGAAAGAAAAACCATTGGTCTCGATCGTTATCCCTACATACAATAGAGCATCAGACTTAAAAAGAGCCATTCGGTCGGTAGTTGATCAAACATATAGAGAATTTGAATTGATTATTGTAGATAACCATTCTACAGACGATACGGATGAAGTTGTCCATTCATTTGGTGATAAACGCATCAAATTGTTTAAAATTAATAATAATGGAATTATCGCCGCTTCACGGAACATGGGAATTCAAGAAGCGAATGGGGAGATCATCGCCTTTCTTGATTCCGATGACTGGTGGGCCGGAAATAAGCTGAAACTATCAGTCGAAAAAATTAAAGAGGGGCAGGATTTCGTCTATCATGATATGATCCTCTACAAAGATAAAAAACTGAAAAAACTGAGGAGGGCGAAAAAGAACTCCATACCGACACCTATTTTTGAAAATCTGATGTGCAATGGCAATTCAATTTTCAATTCCAGCGTAGTCGTTAGAAAATCGACTTTGGATAAGGCGGGATATTTCGATGCGGTCGACAGTTTGATCACCATCGAAGATTTTGACTTTTGGCTTCGAATTTCTAAAGTTACGGATCGATTCTTCAAACTTGATGGGTTCCACGGGTGGTATTGGATAGGCTCCGGGAATACCACATCCCCTTCGAAAACCATAAAGGCTCTGAATTCATTTTCAAGGAAATATCATGTGGAAATTGAGTCCTTGAATAAAAATGGAGGATTTTACTGGATTTCTCTGACTTATTGTCTCGCTTATTTCAAGTTGCGTAAGTTTTCCGATGCGAAAAGAATGAGTGACTTGGTTCTTAAAAAGAAAATACCTGTCTCTGTTTTGTTGAAAGTTTTATACATGAGAATAAACATGTCTTTAGGGTCAAGAGAAAAGGCTCATGGATAGTAGAAATATAAATCGTTATCTGCTTAATGAGCTCATTGTTTTTCTTATGATAATCCTTACTATTATTTTTTCTTTTTCTCAATTAAAAGCTGTACAGACATCGATAGAATTACTCTTGTTTTCATTTTTTATTTTTGTGAGTATTCAATACAGATTCAAAAAGCAGGAATTCCTTTTGGTCTTGGTATTCTGGTTTGTTACGG
Source organism: Oceanispirochaeta sp. (assembly GCA_963663385.2). Taxonomy (GTDB): domain Bacteria; phylum Spirochaetota; class Spirochaetia; order DSM-2461; family DSM-2461; genus Oceanispirochaeta. The sequence goes on from CAXXXD010000002.1 coordinate 1,366,286, forward strand.
CGGCTTCCTTTTTTTTAAATAGCTTTTCAGTATTCTTAACCAATGCCAAAGCTCTCGGCTTAGCCATTTACACGATGTTGTATTTTACAAGAGTTCATCACCGTTCCAAGTTAATTGATGTCACAGCAATCTGCAGTATTTGTCTGATGGTCATCAATTTCATAAATCCTTCCATATTGAGTCCCATCGTAGAGTTATCAAAATTTTCCGATTTTAATAAGTCACGCTTCGGTGGTATATTTTTCAATGCCCATTTGAATGGTTATTTCATTGCTGTTTGGCTGATTTTCATCTTGTATCAGAATAGACAGTATTTTCCCGCTTCACTTGTCGTATTGATGACGGGGTCCAAATTTGTTTTCGTTTCATACTTTTTTCAAGGCGTTCCTAAAAGAATATATAAAAAATATTTGCCTATGATCATTTTTATGACGATCATTTCATTTTTATTTTTATCCAGATGGCTGGTTCAGCTTTTCAATACTGCAAAGCTTGTCTCCCTATCTGTAATATTGTATCAGTTGTTTGACATACGTTATTATTATTATGTTTTAAGTATTTTTCCGAACGATTATGTTGAAACCATCGCCAGCGCCCCCCTGAGTGAGGATTTTTTCAATCTCGCAGGGGCAATGATTGCAAATGAAATCGGATATTTTCAATTGTTTTATCAGGCAGGTAATATACTTGCCGTCCTGTATCTGATGAGATACTTTAAACTGGCGAATGTTTATACTATTTTCATCATAATTTCGATGCTTCACTATGGTTTCATATTATCACCGATCGTCGTGTATATGATGGTTGTTTTTTCTTATATCATCAACAAACAGAACCAGTTGTCGGCGAATAATCAATACCAGGTATTACAAGGATTATGATAATGATATTCAAGATCTATGATTTTTTCAGGAAAGCCATCAATCGTTTATTGATGTATAGCGCAAAAAAAAATTTCAGTGATTGCGGAAAAAATGTCGTCTTCTATCCAGTGGATTCGTTTTTTTCATATGATCATATGATTGTTGGATCAGATGTCTTCATCGGCCATAAAGCTGATTTTTCAGCTGCGAATGACGCGCAGGTGATTATCGGTAGCAAAGTCATGTTCGGACCGTCAGTTACAATAATGTGCGGGGATCACAATATCAGGGAAGTCGGGCAATTCATGTACGATGTGAAAAATAAAAACGCTGATGATGATATATCTGTAATTATAAAAGATGATGTCTGGATCGGCAGCAATGTTACGATACTGAAAGGAGTCAAAATTGAAGAAGGCTCTGTGATCGGTGCAGGCTCCGTCGTTACGAAAAGTATCCCACCCTATTCAATTGCCGTGGGCAACCCTGCCAGAGTTATAAAGAAAAGATGGAGCGATGACAAAATCAAGGAACATATCAGTATCGTTAAAGGCGCTTCAAATAACAGGAGTGAAGAGTGAGAATCTGTTTTGTAACGCCCCTTCCACCCCCGTTTGGCGGCATAAGTAACTGGGCCACACAGGTCGTTAAATTTTTTGAAGTCGGCGGCGAAGTTGAGGTTGAAACTGTCAATATTGCCCCTGAATGGAAAAGCGTACACCAAAGGTCGAAAATCGTCAGGAGTATCGGTGGCGGACTGCAGTTGTTCAGGGATTATTTCAGATTTCTGAAAAAAATAAAAAACTCCGACTGCTGCCATCTGGCCAGCTCCGGTTCACTGGCGATGATCAGAGATTTTATGATCGCGAAGGCTTGTAATAGCAGAAAAGTGCCGCTCGTATATCATATGCATTTCGGAAGGATTCCGGAAATTGAGAAACATAATACGATGGAATGGAAGCTCTTCAGGCTCGTTTCCAGCAAATGCGCGGCGGTCGTTGTTCTGGATGAGGATTCCAGAAAAGTCGTGGCTGCGGAGTTTAATAACAAAATTGTTGTGAAATTACCTAATCCGATTGATCTGTCTCCTATTGATGTGAAAGCTGTAAAAAAACAGGTCGTTTTTATCGGTTGGGTGTTGAAGAGCAAGGGGGTCGAAGACTTGCTTGATGCCTGGGCTCGGTTGGATGACGCGGAGTGGACGCTGACCATCGTCGGTCCCGGTGACGAGACTTATGTGTCCGGTTTGCTCGAACGATATGCCGGACCGAGGATCGACTACCGTGGCGAGCTGCCTCATGACAAAGCCATTGACGTTTTGAGAGAGTCAGCGATTCTGACGCTGCCGAGTCATTCGGAAGGTTTTCCGATGGTTGTTCTGGAGGCCATGATGCTCGGTAAGCCTGTTATAGCCAGTTCCGTCGGCGGAATTCCTGAAATGCTCAGTTCGGGTGCGGGACTTCTTGTAGAACCAAAAAATATTGATGATTTGGTAGCCAATTTCAAAATAATGATAAATAATGAAACCCAGCGAAATCAGATGGGAATAGCAGGTCGGCAAAAAGTAGAAAGAGAGTATCAAACCTCTGTCGTAATGTCTGATTTAAAAAATATTTGGGAAATGATTAGCAATAAATAACTATAAATATAAGAGGAAGAAAATATGTTTACAGGTAAAGTTTTACTCATTACAGGTGGAACCGGAAGTTTCGGAAATGCGGTGTTAAATAGATTTATAGATACTGATATCAAGGAAATTCGAATCTTCAGTCGAGACGAGAAGAAACAAGATGATATGCGTCATAGAATTCAATCTTCCAAAGTGAAGTTTTATATCGGTGATGTTAGAGATAAACGGTCAGTCGATGATGTTATGATGGGTGTTGACTATATCTTTCATGCAGCTGCTTTAAAACAGGTGCCCTCATGTGAGTTTTTCCCCACTCAGGCAGTTAGGACTAATGTTCTGGGAACAGAAAATGTTATTGATTCTGCCATTCAGCATGGTGTAAAGAGAATGGTGGTCTTAAGTACAGATAAAGCCTGTTATCCAATCAATGCCATGGGTATTTCCAAGGCTATGATGGAAAAAGTAGCAATTGCTAAAGGACGGGCACTCGGGAAAGATGCTAAAACAACGATTTGTTGTACCCGGTATGGTAATGTTATGGCTAGTCGTGGATCAGTCATACCACTGTGGATAGATCAAATGTTATCAGGAAAGAATATTACAATAACAGATCCAAACATGACCAGGTTTATGATGACACTTGAAGATGCTGTAGATCTGGTGATATATGCTTTTAAAAACGGTGAGAATGGGGATCTGTTTGTTCAAAAGGCACCTGCTGCAACTCTCGATATATTATCCCGGGCTTTGAAAGACATGCTTCATAGTGATGCAGAAATATCCGTAATTGGAACAAGGCATGGTGAAAAACTTTATGAATCTCTGGTAACCCGGGAGGAAATGGCAAAATCTATCGATATGGGGAATTATTATAGAATCCCATGTGATGATAGAGACTTAAACTACAATAAGTACTTTGTTGAAGGAGAGGAGGAAATTTCTCATATTGAGGATTATCATTCTCATAACACTTATCGTTTGAATATTGAGGAAATGAAAAAACTTCTTTTAAAACTGACAATAGTGAAAGAAATTGTAGATAAGAAGTAATTATGTCAGAATGTAAACTTATAAAGATTGGGATAACCGGACAGTCCGGGTTTGTTGGTACAGCATTATATAATGAAATCGGATTAAGTAAGGATAAATATGAATCCATTCCATTTAAGGATTCGTACTTTAGTGATTTCGAACTGCTGAGAAAATTTGTAAGGGATTGTGATGTTATCGTCCATCTTGCTGCAATCAACAGGCATGAAGATCAAAATTTTTTATATGAAAAGAATATACAACTTGTGCAGCTTCTGGTTCAGGCTATTGAAATTGAAGGTGTTCATCCTCATGTTCTGTTCTCTTCTTCTACACAGGAGAGTTTAGAGAACAATTACGGGAAATCCAAATATGAAGGAAGAAAAATATTTGAAAACTGGGCGAGAGAGTCAAATTCTTCTTTTACAGGTTTGATAGTCCCTAATGTTTTTGGTCCTTTCGGGCTTCCCAATTATAACTCTTTTATAGCGACTTTCTGCTATAAAATTGTGAACGGTAATGTTCCAGCGATTATTGAGGATAATGATGTAAAATTAATCTTTGTAGGTTCATTATGTCGTTTTATACTGGATGTAATTGATAAAGAAAACAAATCGGATGTTAATTCGGTAACAGTCTTACCCGTACCTCATGATTTTAAAGAGAAGGTATCAAAAATACTATCAATTCTAAATATGTTCAAAGCTCAGTACTATGATAATGGTATTATCCCTGAGTTAAATGATAGAAATATTGTTAATCTGTTTAATACATTTCGTAGTTATATTGATCATCAGAAACATTTTCCTGTATATCTCAATGTAAATAATGATGAACGGGGAATATTTGTTGAAACTTTTAAATTAGGTGTTGGAGGGCTTGTCTCATTTTCCACTACAGTACCTAATATCACTAGAGGAAATCATTATCATACAAGAAAAATCGAACGATTTGTTGTAATCAGGGGAAAAGCACTCATACAACTCAGACAAATCGGAACCAGTGAAGTGATGGATTTTGTACTCGATGGAAATAAACCGTCATATGTTGATATGCCTATCTGGTATACGCATAACATAAAAAACATAGGAGATGATGAACTGGTAACACAATTCTGGATTAATGAATGGTATGATGAAAAAGATTCAGATACATATTTTGAGAAAGTATAGGAAATAGTTAATGAATAAATTGAAAGTAGTCACAGTTGTTGGAACCCGTCCTGAAATTATACGTTTGTCCTGTGTACTGAATAAATTGAATAATAGTAGTTCTATTGAACATACATTAGTACATACAGGTCAGAACTATGATTTTGAGCTGAATGAAATTTTTTTTAAGGATCTTGAATTGAAAGAACCTGACTATTATCTGGATGCCGCAGGTAGTAATGCTGCGGAAACCGCAGGAAATATTCTTATTAAAATTGATCCGGTACTGGAAAAAATACAACCTGATGCCTTTCTGGTATTAGGAGACACGAATTCTTGTCTATGTGCTATTGCTGCAAAGAAAAGGCATATCCCCATTTTCCATATGGAAGCCGGGAATCGCTGTTTTGATCAGCGTGTACCTGAGGAAACAAATCGGAAAATTGTAGATCATATATCAGATATTAATCTTACTTATAGCTCTATCGCAAGAGAATATCTCCTCAAAGAGGGGCTTCCTGCTGACAGGATTATCAAGACAGGTAGCCCCATGTTTGAGGTTTTGAATGAATATTTACCAAAAGTTCAAAGCTCAGGAATTTTAGATGAGCTTAAGCTTAAAAAGAATGAATATTTTGTTGTATCCTCTCATAGAGAAGAAAATATAAGTTCAGCAAAAAATTTCACTAATCTATGTAAATCTCTTAATCTTATTGCAGAAACCTATAATTTCCCGATTATTTTCAGCACACATCCCAGAACAAGAAATATGATAAAAAAACAGGATATTTCTTTTAACAAAAATATAAGATTGGAAAAGCCTTTTTCCTTAAGCGATTATCTTGCATTACAAATGAATTCAAGGGCTGTTTTATCTGACAGTGGTACTATCTCAGAAGAATCATCCATTTTGGGTTTCCCGGCTTTGAATATCAGGGATGCCCATGAAAGACCTGAAGCAATGGAAGAAGCTTCTGTTATGATGGTAGGTATGAATCCGGATCGTATAATGCAGGGTTTATCGCAGTTAGAGAATGAGAAACAGATATCAGCAACTTTAAGAAATGTTTCTGATTATTCTATGCCTAATGTCTCTGATAAAGTGATCCGAATTATTCTCTCTTATATTGATTATATTAAAAGAGTTGTCTGGAATGAATGATTTAGTATCTGGATAATAGAAAATTATGAAAGAAAGGAAACCTTATGGACTCAATACTTCAATTGATTGGTCGTACCAGTCCCTTGTTCTTAAATGATATAGAAAAGCATAATAAAGATTTATCTGAGATTATTCAGAAATCAAAATTTTTAGTAATTGGCGGAGCTGGTTCTATAGGCTCGGCTGTTACTTTGGAGATATTCAAACGTAATCCCAGTGTATTACACGTTGTAGATATCAGTGAGAATAATCTGGTTGAATTAGTGAGAACTATACGTAGTTCTTTTGGATATATTAACGGTGAGTTTGCTACTTATGCCCTTGATTGCGGTTCAGATATTTTTTCACATTTTATGAACAGTTCTCCCGGGTATGATTATGTATTAAACCTGTCAGCTTTAAAACATGTTAGAAGTGAAAAGGATCCTTATACATTAATGAGGATGATAGATGTTAATATATTCAATACTGATTCAACAATGCGTATGGCAAAAGACACTGGCGCACAGAAGTATTTTTGTGTCTCCACAGATAAAGCTGCCAATCCAGTGAATATGATGGGTGCTTCAAAAAGAATCATGGAAATGTTTTTAATGAAAAGGTCTCTGGATTTACCTGTTTCTACAGCACGATTTGCTAATGTTGCTTTTTCAGAAGGCAGTTTGTTGTATGGATTCAATAGGAGAATTGAGAAAAATCAACCACTCTCTGCTCCTAGTGATGTAAAAAGATATTTTGTTACACCAAAGGAATCCGGGGAACTCTGTCTTATGTCATGTCTGTTAGGCGGGAATCGGGACATTTTCTTTCCTAAACTTGATTATGATAAAAACTTGTTAACATTTAGCGAGATTGCTATTAAATATCTTAATAATCTTGGTTTTGAGCCTGTTGAGTGTGCTTCTGAAGAAGAGGCACGTACATCTGTACTGTCATATAAAAAAGAAAAGAAGTATCCTGTCTATTTTTTCAAGAGCGATACATCCGGTGAGAAGAGTTTTGAAGAATTCTATACAGAAAAGGAAACTCTTGATTTGGATAAATTTGAAGCACTTGGTGTAATAAAGAATAACGCCGTTTATGATGAAAAAAAACTGGATTATTTTATTGATAAAATCCACGGATTGAGAAAACTGGGGAAATGGGGGAAACGGGATATTGTGGATCTGTTCAATGAAATGATTCCTGAGTTTAATCATATTGAAACCGGAAAAAATCTAGATAATAAAATGTAGTGCCGAGGGTATATGTCAGATATGCAAGTTCGAATTAGAGCAATGGAAGAAAGTGATAAAAAAGAAGTAGCAAAAGTCCATATGAAATCTTTTAAAGGATTTTTCCTAACTGTTCTGGGAACCAGATTCCTTGAAACACTATATTCTTATTTTGTCATGGATAAATCAGGTATCGCATATATTGCTGTTGATTCCAATGATAGGGTTATTGGTTTTGTGGCTGGATCATTAGAGCCTGAAGGTTTTTATACAAGGGCACTTAAAACCAAGTTGTTTTCCTTTTGTATTGCTTCAATTTCTCCAATTCTAAAAAAACCTGGAATTATCCTTAGACTATTAAGAGCCTTCAATAAACCTGGAGAATCAAGAGAATTGGCTGGATATAGTGAATTAATGTCTATAGGAGTTCTTCCTGAAGCAATCGGGACAGGTGTAGGTCGTTTACTGGAAGAAACTTTTTGTCAACATGTAACTAAATATGAAGGTAAATATGTCACTTTGACTACCGATAAACTTGGTAATGATCATGTGAATAATTTTTATATATCCTGCGGGTATCACATAATGAATGAGTTTATTACAAAAGAAAAACGGGAAATGTATCGTTATCTTAAAGAAATAAATTAGGTATTTTATGAATATAGTCTTTTTTTCGATGTGGTACACCCCCGAACCTGTTGGTAAACCGCATTCACTAGCTAAAGAACTGGTTCTTCTTGGGCATTCTGTTACAGTAGTTACAACGTTCCCTAATTATCCGGAAGGCAAAGTATATAATCAATATAAGAACTGTAAATTTATCTATAGAGAGGAATTGGACGGAGTAAAAATTATAAGGGTCCGTGCAAAAATTGACCGAAGCACAAATGCTTTTAAACGGATGATTGCCATGAGTTCTTTTTCTATTAACTCAGTCTTCGTTTCTCTTTTCCTAAAGGGGAAAACGGATATTGTCTGGACTTATCAGATAGGGTTGCCCGGTATGCTTTATTCGATTATCAGGAGAATCCCTCATTTACATGAGATTCAGGATTTATGGCCGGCCTGGGGAGAAGGCAGTCTTAGAGGTATTTCCGGGTCTTTAGCCAAATTCCTCGTTAAATACCAGAGAATGATTTATAATCAGGCCAAACATTTAACAACGATTTCAGAAGGTTTCTCCAAGGCTGTTTCCGAGATATATAAAATACCGGAAAATAAAATATCGATTCTACCCAACTGGGCTGACAGTCAGCAGTTTAATTGTATAAATCATAAGGATGCAACTAGAGCGCAATTTGATCTCCCTGACGGATTTCTGATCACATATGGTGGCAATATCGGTACTGCTCAGGGGCTGGATGCTTTGGTGAGCTCATCCATTGTATTGAAAGATATTCCTGATCTGTATGTTGTTATTGTTGGAGATGGAGTAGAGAAAGAGCGATTGATGAGTATTGCTTCAAAGGCAGGTAATTCGAATTTGATATTTCGTCCTAAAATCCCTGCTTCAGAAATGGGTGCTTTGCTGGCTGTTTCTGATGTCCTTTATCTAGGTTTGGGTAAGGATAAAAAATATTCGATCACAATTCCATCAAAAACTTATGCCTATTTATCTGCGGCAAAACCCATCCTTGCTGTAGCAGATCCGGAAGGAGATGTCGCTAAACTGATAAAAATGAATGATCTTGGATTTGTTGCTCCTCCTGAGGATGTTGACCGTATCGTTAAAACTATTAGGAAAATTTTAGATACTGATCCTGTGAAGATGAGAGAAATGGGTGATAAGGCCTATAAATTGATACAGACAAAATTTTCCGGACCTTATATAGCGAGGGATTATTCCAATCTGCTGGATGAAATTCAACGTAATTAAAAAACTTTAAAATTGGAGAATTGGGAGGCTTTAAATGGGTGGTAATATTGATTGGAAAGTTCAGTTTTTTAAACTAAATTATGATAAAAGAGAACTTGATGCCGTTAGGGATACTCTTGAATCTGGTTGGATAACCATGGGGCAGAGAACTATTGATTTTGAAAATGCTTATAGTTCTTATTTAGGTGAAGATGCTAAATGTCTGGCTGTCGCAAACGGCACAGCCGCATTGCATATTGCTGTGCAATCATTAGGCTTGCAACCGGATGATGAAGTGATTGTACCTTCCTATACATTTATTGCTGATCTGAATGTTGTCAGTATCACAGGTGCAAAAATTGTATTGGCAGATATTGTTTCTAAAACTGATCTGACAATGGATCCTGATGATATCAAAAGGAAAATTACTGAAAAAACAAAAGCTGTTTTAATTGTTCACTATGGTGGATATTCATGTGACCTAGATCCAATTTTAGAAATCTGTCGGGAAAATAAGCTTAAATTGATAGAAGATTGTGCTCATGTCCCCGGTGGGGATTATAAAGGAAGAAAACTGGGAACATTTGGTGATTTATCAGCCTGGAGTTTTTTTACAAATAAGAATCTTGCTGTTGGCGAGGGAGGTATGGTTGTCACAAGAGATCCGGAATTGTATGAGAAATGCAAGTATCTAAGATCTCATGGGATGACCGTAGCCAGTTTTGATAGGATGAAAGGGAGAGCTGCTACCTATGATGTAGTTGCTCCTGGTTTCAATTATAGAATTGATGAAATGAGATCCGCTTTGGGTCTTGTACAATTAAATAAATTATCAGAATCTAACGAAAGCAGAAGAAAGCTAACTGAAAGATATTTTATTGAGCTTAAAAAAATGGAAAATGTAATAATCCCATTTTTGGATTACAATCTCGGGACTCCGACATATCACATTCTGCCTATCCTTTTAGATGAGAAAATCAATAGAAGTAAAGTTATTGAATTATTAAAGAACGATGGAATTCAAACAAGTATCCATTATCCATCCATTCAATCATTTACTGCATATAAATCAATTGTTAACGATACTCCACTTGCTCAATATGTTTCAGATCATGAAATAACTCTTCCTTTATTTCCTACTATGAGTTTTGATCAAGTGGATTTAGTATGCAATTCATTAAAAAAAGCTTTAGAAAAATCCCATATATAAATTGATAATATAATTCGTGTATTAGGAGTTAAAATTGATACGCATTCTAGATATTCTGATTTCATTTGTAGCAATAGTAATTTTGTTTCCATTTTTACTACCGATAGTTATCCTGCTTAAATTAACCGGTGAGCATGATATATTTTATTTACAGACACGTGTCGGATATAAAGGGAAGGATTTCAAAGTTTTCAAGTTTGCAACAATGTTAAGAGATAGTCCAAATATGCCTGGAGGCGTATTAACACAGAAAAACGATCCTCGAATTTTACCATTAGGAAATTTTCTTAGAAAAACAAAAATTAATGAACTACCACAACTGATTAATATCCTTATAGGTGATATGAGTTTTGTAGGGCCAAGACCACAAGCTCGCAGGCATTATGAACTATATTCAGATTATATCAGATCAAGAATAGATACTGTGCGACCTGGTCTGACTGGAATTGGTTCTGTTATATTTCGAGATGAAGAATCGATCCTGAATGATATAGATAGTGATAGGGATAAATTTCATGATACTGTAATTGCACCCTATAAAGGAATTCTTGAAGACTGGTATGTAGAGAATAAATCTGTGAGATTGTATTTACAGGTTATATTCCTTACAGCTGTATCTGTAATAATTCCAAGAAGCAAACTGCATTTTGCTATATTAAAAGAATTACCTGATATTCCTGAAGAACTAATGGGATTTCTTTAAATTGATACTGATGAAATAATCTTTGTCTTGTAAAACTATCAAATATCCCAGTAAACAGAAGATTTCTGTTCTCCCTGTTTGTTTATAGGTATGAAGTAAAAATACAACAGGGGGACTTTTGCGGCAAGTTAAGACAACACTCTATATTCAAACCTGAAGGTATTTTAAATCCTGAGAGAACTCAAAACTTTCTGAAAAATAGTTGTTGATAAATGAAAAAAATGTTCTTACTGATTTCTTTTTTAACATGTATATTATCAACTCTTTTTTCAGATATCTCTATAGATATAACTTTACCGACATTAAACGAAGAACTCTATAATTTCGGTTCGCTTGAATCTGAAGAATTTGAATCTTCCGTAATTGAAATAGAAGATGAAATAAACGAAATTCTCAATAAACCCTTAATCTCAAAAGCAATAAGTAATGCTATAGCATTAACATCTCAAATCCCCACAACTAACCAAATTCTAAGAAACAGGGACTATTCCTTTTCTTTCGGAACATCTGCTACCGCCTATACCTATACATTTGATATTGATAGAATCGAAGATGATATAACTGATTTCAATCAAGAGGACGATATTAATCTTGGTGGTGGAGTTCATGTCATAGAGTTAAATCTAACTTTTCCAATTAATAAAATTCTTAATGAAACAAATGCTTTCCTATCAATAGCGGCTTCTCATCTAATCAAAGATGAATACTACTTTGACAATTATTTCATACAATCAGGAATAGGAAAACAGTTCTATTCAATCGTGAATGAAAATGGATTAGTGAGTTGGACTCCAGTTTTCGGACAATGTAATTTCAGCTATAACTATAATAAAGCCGGTGCCCTGATTGATATCGATCAGATTTCTATTGATATGGAGGTGGATCCTGACGGTTCCGGAATACTGCCAGCCCAGCAATTTACAATTCAAACAGATCCTGAAGTAGATGTCGGTGTCAAATCTGAAATAGTAACAGCTGCATTTTCTTTTTCATCAAGTCTATGTCTCTTTAAATCAGCACATTTATATATAGGTTCCGGTTTAGTATTTAACTGGGGGAAATCCTATGCTTATATAGATGCGTATGAAGAATTAGAAATAGTTGAAAGTGTTCAGGATTATCTAAGTGATTCCGGATCAGTTTCAATTTCAGGACAAGCTGGTAAAGATAATCCTATTCTTGTACTTCCATTCGTATATGGTGGTCTTCAATTCCAGTTTAGTTCGATATTCCTTAATATCCCACTTTTATATAGCTCTGATCATGGATTAGGTGCTGGATTATATCTGGGAGTATCATTTTGAAAAAGATACTCATAATAATATTTATCTCCTTATTAATACTTCCATACCTATATTCATACGAAAGTAAAGAAGTATATCCCTGGAAGACAATAGATCTTTCTCCTTCATTTTCCTGTATGTATCTGTCTTCTCAAAGTCGGCATATTTCTGGACAAGGTGTTATTACCGGTCTGCAAGTAGCTGATCTATATGATGGGTTCTTACTTGGATTAAATATGGGGTATGTTTTCTTTGATACGGAACATGAATACTTTACTCCGATCCCGCTCTTAGCTTTTGATGGGGGATATTCCTTTCCCTTAAATAATTATATGAGTGCCGGACCGTATATCGGGTATTCTTTATACTATCCGGTTGAGGATTTTTCAATTGGATTTGATCGAGTCCTGTCATTAGGAGTTGAATTTAATCTACATTTGTATAACAGGAATTTCCTTACTTTAAATTCATCCTATAATGCAGCTTTTGGCAGTTATGATTTTCTATCATTTAAAGCTGGGTTAAAACATGACGTTCCGGTAATGATGAAAATGCGAAAACCGGATTTGAATCTAGGCCTCTCTCCTGTTGTGTTTTCACCAGATTCAGATGGCAAGGATGATATTCTTTATATTGAATTGGATACATCTCATAAAAGAGCTATTGATGAATGGTTTGTAACTGTTTCTGATTATACAGGTAGTCCTATTGCTTTCTGGGGAGGTGATGGTCCGCCTCCTGAACAAATTGAATGGGGCGGTCAATCATATAGTGGAAATCTTGTATTCTCAGCTTCGGATTATTATGTATCAGCTGTGTTAATTGATAAGCTTGGTAATGAGACTACAGTACACAAGCCTTTTATCACTGATATTTTTGTTCAGGAAGTTAATGGAATCGCAAAAATACGTATCCCCAATATTGTGTTTTCACCAGGGAAAGCTGACTTTTCTACATTGGAAGAGCATGAAATCAACCGAAATAGCGAGATCATTAATAAATTAACTGATTTTTTAAAAAAATTCCCCGAATATCATATTGTAATAGAGGGGCATGGGAATATTATTGCCTGGAAGGATAAAATCCTGGCAGAAAAGGAACAAGAGGAAGAGCTTATTCCTCTTTCCCTTGATCGTGCCAGGCTGATTAAGACGATATTGATAGAAAAAGGGATTAATGCTGAACGGCTTGATGTAGCAGGAAAAGGCGGGGGGGAACCTTTAGTTGCTTTTTCTGATGAAAGTAATCGTTGGATGAATCGAAGAGTGGAATTTATTCTTATCAAATAAGTGAGTTTAATGATGCGTAATAATTTATTTATTCTAATTCTTATTTTATTTCATTGTTTTTCACTTGGAAGCCAGGAATATAAAACCAGACAAGACTTTGTTCCACCGGAACCTCAAGAAGAACCAATCTTTGGGATTTTTGATGAAATTGAACCAGCTGATGGTATTGCTATTTCTTCTTTAGGAGTTATTTCCGGGATATTTATTACTGTAGGATGTGCTTACGATATTCTCGATTCTTCAATCAATGATCCTTATAGTGTAAAACTTCAACAGAATACTATTGAAACAGGTGTAGCTTTAATAGGTACAGGGATTTTTACTTTGGCTCTGGATTTTTTTATTACAAAAGCTAAAGAATCAAATGAAAAATAGGGTAAAAGTCATTCTGAGTTGAGATGGCATAGCCGTGTTAATTAAAACAATGATACTATCTATTCATGCAAAATAATAAAGACCCCTTCCACTGGCGAACCGCCATCTCCTACAAAACAAAAGATGAAATCGTCGTCCGCGGTTACGACCTGAACGAACTAACCGGAAATGTGGACTTCTCCTCCATGGTACAGCTCGTATTGAAAGGGGAGCTTCCCCCGGAAAATCACAGCAAGATGCTGGACGCCATCCTGGTCAACTTCTGCGAACACGCCTTCTCCCCCTCATCAGCCTCCTGCCGCTTCGTCGCCTCCGGCGGCGTCCCCCTCAATGCGGCCGTTGCCGGAGGAATCCTCACCATGGGAGAACGCCACGCCTCGGCGGATATCCCCGCTAAAATGTTTCAGGATGCTCTTATAACGATGACCGAAGAGAATCTCTCAATAAAAGAGATGGCCCGGAAAATGGTAGGGGAGTACCGCGCTGAAAGGAAAATCCTCAACGGTTACCACCACCCCCAGCATATAAAAGACCCGCGGGTTGTCCGTTTAATCGAACTGGCCGGGGAATATAAAATAACAGGCCCCCATCAGGAACTGGCCCTGGCCATACAGGAGGAAACCGGCCATTTCTACAGCCGCACCCTCTACCTGAACGCCCCGGGCATTATGGCCGCCATCCTTTCTGATATGAACTTCACCCCGGGGCAGATTAAAGGTCTGGCTATCCTCTCCCGCACCGTCTCCATGGTGGCCCACACCCTGGAGGAACAGGACCGGGAAAAAGCCTGGCGCGGCTCCGGCCAGTCCGACATCACCCAGCCCCTGGACCTCTCCCTCCAGGACCCCGCCTACTACGACGGCCCCGAAAAAAGATCCTTATAATATAACAACCCCTCTCCCTCTGGGAGAGGGGATTAAGGGGTGAGGGTTTAACCAGCCAGTTCCCTCTGGGAGAGGGGATTAAGGGGTGAGGGTTAACCAGCCAGTTCCCTCTGGGAGAGGGGATTAAGGGGTGAGGGTTTAACCCGCATTTCTCACCAGCTTTTTAACTAAAAAAGGATTTCCCATGTTAAAGTATTTGTAGCCAAACAATTACTTTACGCTAAAAGGAAATCCTATATGAATACAAAGTGTAAATGTGAACAGCTGGAATTTCAAGGGTTCGGAAGAAGAAAAATCGTCATTAAAAATGACGGGAAGATGAACACTACCGATGGCGGTTATCTACTACTTCAGCAGATTGAGCGAAAACACGGCATAATAAGTCACTTGGCGGATTGTTTTTCAGATTCCAGAGAACAGTACCGGGTTAAGCATACTTTAAAAGGATTGTTAACACAGCGGATTTTCGGGATTTGCCAGGGGTATGAAGATCTGAATGATCATGATCATTTACGAGAAGATCCGCTGCTGCAGTATGTGTGCGGAAAGGTAAAATCTCCCGTAGCCGGCAAGAGTACTCTGAACCGACTTGAGCTTGGTCTGGAGCCGGATGAAAGTGATGATCGATACAGCAAGATCACATGGAATGAGCAAGAGATAGAGGATCTATTCTGCGACTTGTTTTTGGATAGCCTGAAAGAGGCTCCGGATTCTCTGATTCTGGATTTTGATGCTACCGATATTCCCATCCATGGAGACCAGGCCAACAAGTTTTTTCATGGTTACTATGATCACTACTGTTACCTTCCTTTGTACGTGTTCTGTGGGGATTTTCCACTTGCTGCAAAGCTCAGGCCATCCAATATCGATGCCTGTAAAGGCACCGAAGAGATACTGGAGAGACTTGTAAGAAAAATCAGGGAACGATTTCCGAATGCAAATATCATCTTCCGTGGAGATTCAGGCTTTTGTCGCGACAGTATCCTGAATACCTGCGAGTCCCTGAATATTGAATATGTCGTTGGTATGGGAAGAAATGATCGTCTTTTGGATAAGATAACCTGGCAAATGATCGAGACATCGAGAATTTATCAAGAGACAAAAGAACCAGCACGTGTTTTCACACGGTTTCCCTATCGAACGAAGACAAGTTGGAGCTGTGAGCGTCAGGTCGTAGCCAAGGCAGAGCATCTTCCCCGAGGTCGGAATCCCCGCTTTATTGTTACGAATATTTCAGCTGAAAAATGGGATGATAAATCGCTGTATGAACAGCTATACTGTGCTCGTGGTGACATGGAGAATCGTATTAAAGATCAGCAACTGGACATGTTTGCAGACAGAACATCATCGTGGTGGATGAGTTCCAACCAGCTTCGCCTTTGGTTCTCTGCCATTGCTTATATTTTCTTCGTATATCTGCAACAGATTATCCGCAGAGTAACAGGGGATGATATAAAACGTATACCCTCTACTATAAGGCTGAAATATCTGAAAGTTTCCGCTGCTGTAAGGATAACAGTCCGGAATGTATGGGTAAGTCTACCGGAGAGTTTCCCGTACTGGGATATCTGGATTAAAACATCGCAGGCATTCTGAATCAAGAATAATATCCAATGTATTTCTCATCGTTATTTTGAAGGGTATTGTATGCCGGAAGAATCGGTTTAAATCAGAAAAAGTGTAAAAATATAGAACAATTCAGAAATTGAAAAGTCAAAAAAAATGATTTGTATTATGAAATGGTTATACCAGGTATAGAAGGCAACAAAAAGTCTTCATTTTTATACCCGGTTCATAGCTGGTGAGAAATGCGGGTTAACCAGCCAGCTCTCTTTGGGAGAGCATTTGAATGATTCCTGTAAACAATGTATTATAAGGTTGAAAGGCTGGTTTTAAATGATTGAGCAGAAACAGATAATGAAATTGAATATATCAGAGAAAATTCAACTAATGGAATTGCTTTGGGATGAAATAAGCCGTGATGATGATAATCTTGAAATACCGGAATGGCATAAACAGATTCTGGATAGCAGAATGACAAAAAATGAAGGTGATAATAGTCATTATGAAGATTGGAATTCAGCTAAAGCTGATATCCTGAAAAAAATTCAATGAAAATACAGATTCTTGATGAAGCCAAAGCAGATCTGATAGAAGGCTTCCTGTTCTATGAAAAAAAATCAGCAGGATTGGGGCGATATTTTCTTGATTCACTTTATTCTGATATAGATTCATTGCTCTTATATGCAGGAATCCATCGTAAAATTTACAAGTCTCACTATAGATTACTTTCAAAGAGATTTCCTTATGCAGTGTTTTATAGAATTAATGAAACGAGCATTATGGTTGATGCAGTACTTGATTGTCGAAAAAATCCGAAGTCTATAGAAAATCGATTATCTTAATAAATATACCGAAGACCCCCAATCCGCAGCTGAGGTCAGCTAACGCAAACAGAAAGCCGGGCCCGAAGATACCCGAGCGGAGTCGAGGGGCCGAGGCTCGACCAAATCGCAGGAATCATGTTAGATTTGAACCAATCCTTCATACAACCAGGAACGGAAAATGAGCAGTAATAAAACCGTCTATGTCGCCATGAGCGCCGATCTGATCCACCCGGGTCATCTGAATATAATCCACACCGCCGTACAGTACGGCGAAGTAACCGTCGGGGTTCTGACCGATACGGCTATCGCCAGCTACAAAAGGCTGCCCTATATGGACTTTGAACAGCGAAAAGACATTGTAGCGAACCTGAAGGGGGTCAGTAACGTTATCCCCCAGGAGACCCTGGACTATGTGCCCAACCTGAAAAAACTGAAACCCGATTACGTTGTTCACGGAGACGACTGGAAGGAGGGGGTTCAGAAAGAGACCCGTCAGAGGGTTATCGATACCCTGAAAGAGTGGGGGGGAGAACTGATTGAACCCCACTATACACCTGGCATCTCTTCCACCAAGCTGAACAACGCCCTGAAAGAGATCGGGACCACCCCGGATATCCGTCTGAGAAAACTGCGGAGGCTCCTCAATGCCAAACCTGTTGTCCGGGTTATGGAAGCCCACAGCGGTCTGACCGGACTGATTGTTGAAAAAACGAAGGTGGTTAAGGACGGCCGGACCAATGAGTTCGACGCCATGTGGCTCAGCAGTCTGACCGACTCCACCAACAAGGGGAAACCCGATATCGAGTGTGTGGACCTCACCTCCCGTCAGCAGACGGTCAACGATATCCTGGAAGTCACCACCAAACCGATTATCTACGACGGAGACAGCGGGGGAATCCCGGAGCACTTTGTCTTTACGGTTAAATCCCTGGAGCGCCTGGGGGTATCCGCCATTATTATTGAGGATAAAACAGGCTTGAAGCAGAACTCTCTTTTCGAGAGCGATGACCTTCAGAAGCAGGATTCCATCGAGAATATCTGCTACAAGATAAAGGTGGGGAAGGACGCCCAGGTTACCGATGATTTTATGATTATCGCCCGGATCGAAAGCCTGAACCTCGGCAGGGGAGTCGATGACGCTCTGGAGAGAGCCAAAGCCTATATCGAAGCGGGAGCCGACGGGATCATGATCCACTCCAAGGAGAAGGAACCGGTCAATATGTTCGCCTTCTGCGATCAGTACAAAAAACTTGAAATTAGGGTTCCCCTTGTGGCCGTACCCAGTATGTACTCCCATATTACAGAAACGGAGCTTCAGGAGAAAGGGATCTCCATTGTCATCTATGCCAATCAGCTCCTCCGGAGCGCCTATCCCATGATGATGAAAACGGCGGAAACCATTCTGCAGAATGAACGGGCTCTGGAAGCGGATGCCGACTGTATGCCCATTAAAGAGATTATCTCTCTCATCAAATAAACAGCGGAGCCGGAAGGAATGATTAAACCCACAGAATTTGTTAACGAACTGGATCAGTTTATCGATTTTTATACGGGAGTCCCCGACTCTCTTCTAAAGGATTTCTGCGCCTGTCTGAGTGATTATAAATCGGAGAGGCAGCATATTATCGCCGCCAACGAAGGGAACTCTATCGGATTGGCCGCGGGGCATTACCTGGGAAGCGGGAAACCGGCTCTGGTGTATATGCAGAATTCCGGTATCGGGAATACGGTGAACCCCCTTCTTTCCCTGACCGATTCGGATGTGTACCGTATCCCGGTTCTCCTTCTGATCGGCTGGAGAGGGGAACCCGGCAAGAAGGATGAGCCCCAGCATGTCAAACAGGGGAAGATCACAACCAGCCTTCTGGAATGCATGGGTATTGATTATGCCGTTCTGGATGGGGACAGCGATTACAGGGATGTGATACGGAAAGCCCGTATCTGCCTGGATCAGGAACTGCCTTTTGCCATTGTTGTGAAGAAAGGAGCCTTCGAGGCTTATAAGCTGAAGAAATCCGCAGAGGATCTTTCAGCCTTTTCCCGGGAAGATGCTCTGGATGTGATCCTGGAACATACGGAAGAATCGGATTTTTTTGTTTCCACCACAGGTAAAATATCCCGGGAGCTTTTTGAGCTGCGGAAAAAGAGGAGACAGGGGCATACACGGGATTTCCTTATTGTAGGATCCATGGGGCATACCTCCCAGATTGCCGCCGGGGTGGCCCTGAGCCGTCCGGAAAAAAGAGTCTACTGTGTGGACGGGGACGGATCGGTTCTGATGCATATGGGCTCTCTGGCGGTCAATGCCAGTGTGGCTCCTGAAAATATGGTCCATATCGTCCTGAATAACGGCTCCCATGATACGGTGGGAGGACAGCCGACGGCAGCTTCTTTCCTCAATCTGGACAGGATAGCTTCCGAGTGCGGCTATAAAAGGTGCTTCTCCTGTTCTTCTCCGGATGAACTTGTCAAAGCGCTGGATAGTGTGCAGAACATAGGGGCGCTCTCCCTGATTGAGGTCCGGGTGAAGAAAGGCTCCCGTAAAGAACTGGGGAGGCCGACGGTTACACCGGTTGAGTGTAAAAAAGCCTTCATGACCGCCCTTGCTGTAGAGCAGGAACAGGAGTGATATGCAGACCATTATTGAAAGCTCTCTGGCAGAGATGGATTTCACTGCCCTGGGGATTCAGGATCAGGTGCTCCTGGTTACCGGGAAGGGGTCTTATAGGGGCAGCGGAGCGGCTGCTGTTCTGGATGGGAAACTGCAGGGAAAGACCGTTTGCCGTTTTTCCGGTTTTGAAACCAATCCCCGTCTGGAAGATGTGGTCAAAGGTATCCGTCTGCTGGATACGGCCAAACCCTGTACCATTATGGCGGTAGGGGGCGGCAGCCCCATGGATATGGCCAAGCTGATCAAGGCTCTCTCCGGGCAGAAAGGGGAACTTGCCGATTATATCAAGGGAAAGGATAAGCCCTTACCCAATCCTCAAATCAATCTGATAGCCATCCCCACCACATCCGGTTCGGGGAGCGAATCCACTCACTTTGCGGTGGTCTATATCAATAAAGTAAAATTCTCCCTGGCCATTCCTGAACTTCTGCCTGAAACAGTCATCCTGGATCCGAATCTGACGGCCAGCATGTCTCCCTATCAGACAGCCTGTTCCGGATTTGACGCCCTGGCCCAGGCTGTAGAGTCCTACTGGTCGGTTAATGCCGGCGAAGAGTCCAGAGAGTACTCCCGGGAAGCCGTCACTCTTGTTGCAGAACACCTGGAGAGAGCTGTGAATGCTCCCGCCCCTGAGAATAGAGCAGCCATGCAGAGGGCGGCCAACCTGGCAGGCCGGGCTATAAACCTGACCAAAACCACCGCGGCTCACGCCTTCTGCTACTTTCTGACCTCCCGTTTCGGAACACCCCATGGTCATGCCGCAGGTCTGCTGCTGGGAAAGTTCTTCATTTTCAACAGCCGGGTTTCGAAACAGGATCTCTCTGATCCCGCCTCTTCGGTGGAATCTGTCAGAAACTCCATTGATGAACTGAGCGGGATGCTGGGAGTGGAAACCGCAGAAGAGGCCGATCACTACCTGTCAATGCTGCTGGAGAAGTGCGGCCTGGAATCGGATATCAATAAAATCATGGACCTTGACAGATATTACGATGATTTCTACAGCAGTGTTAATGTGGAACGGCTGGGGAACAATCCCCGCAGGGTTACAGACAGGGCGGAACTGCTTAAACTGCTTGAATCCTGATCCGGATTCAAACGGTATTAATCAATTTCTTTCCTTCAGCATCTCAGGATTGTCAGACCGGCGTTTTTCATTTCCCTCTTCTCCCTGTACATCTTCCGGTCCGCTTCAGCCAGGAGTGAATGTATTTCCTTATCATCGGAGAGGTCATTAAGCACGCAGATCCCATGGCTGAAAGATAGCATATAGTCCCTGTCCATGGTCATGTTCAACTTCTCCGTATTCTTCAGTATGCGGCTCCAGATTTCATCAAACTCCAGTTCATATGTCTGGGGGCAGATAAGAAGGAATTCATCACCTCCCATCCGAACGGCCATATCCGATCCACGTATGGTTTTATTCAATATCCCGGCAAAATCCGTCAGCAGTTTATCTCCCGCGTTATGCCCCAGATTGTCATTTACCGACTTCAATCCGTTTATATCGATATAGCAGATAATCAGAGGAAGGTCAGAACGA
This sequence comes from Oceanispirochaeta sp., assembly GCA_963663385.2. Lineage (GTDB taxonomy): Bacteria > Spirochaetota > Spirochaetia > DSM-2461 > DSM-2461 > Oceanispirochaeta. The sequence goes on from CAXXXD010000002.1 coordinate 1,387,532, forward strand.
CGGTTCCGGCTCTGAATAGCCCGGAAGTACTCTTCCCAGTATGCCCTGTTATAGAGTCCGGTCAGGTCGTCCGTCTGAACCTGCTGAAGGAGGAATCTTTCCCGCATTTTTACATCCTGTATTCCCTGAGTCAGGATAAGAACACAGTCTTCCTCTCTGTCCGCGCCGGGCTGAAGGGTTAAATGGATCCTGTACCAGAGGGTTTTCCCCTCTTTATGTATCATTTTAAGATCCATGAAGGACGGGCCTTTTCTGCCTGTTACAACCTCTTCCCACAGGATGCGAACCGACGGGATAAATTCGGGGTCAACAATATGATCCATCATCCATTCCAAATCCAGCTGATACTGCCCGTGCTCATACCCCAGTGTTTCCGGCAGGAGATTGTTAAAAGCATGATCCAGTCTTCCTGATTTAATGTTAAAGGCGTATAAACCCATCTGGCCTGCATAGAGGGCATTGGTCAGTTGAAGATTGTTTACCCTCTCCTTTTCCGTAAGCCTGTGCAGGTGTTCCGTCTGGGAGTCGATAATCCTCTGCAGGTCTTTCCGGCTCAACAGCAGATGCCTTGAGGGATGGCTGTGAGCGGGATTGGAATTCGTCAGGATACTTATATAAACGATGACCAGGCAGAAACTGAAAAGGATAATCAGGCTTTTAAACCCGGTGGTGCGTACCATCAGCCTGATATAACTGGATATGGCCAGATCTATACATACAGCGTAGGGATTTCCTGCAGGGGAGTTCAGAGGGAGAATGATCGTCCGGAAATGCCCCCACTCATCCCGGTAGTTTATGAAATCCCGTTCTCCTTTCTCCAGGGCCTGATAGAATTCATTCGGGGCGGACTCGTACTCGAAAAAGTACCAGCGCTCCCGATCCAGAGCTTCCTCAGCCGAGACGGTCGGGGCTGTCATATAGAGTTTTCCCTCTTTTTCTATCAGAGTATAAACCCAGGCCAATCCGTTGTACCTGGCATAATCATTAAAAAGTTTCCGGTTCCACAGTTCTTCTTCAAAGCTGATACTGTCGGCATCTACCGCCCGGTCATGAAAATCCTTTTCCAGAAGGAGGGGAACGCTCCGGGCCAGACTCAGCAGCCACTCATCTATTCTCTTCAAATCCCTATGAAGATCAATAAGGGCAATCAGTAATACCGGGATAAGAAAAGCCGGTCCGATATAACGGAATGAGTGTTTTAGTGTTGAAATGAAATGGATTTTCCTCAAATGATTCCTCTGGTATATAATATTACCCTATAAAATGAACTAAAACAGCCTGAAATTCCATTATCTGAAAGATTTTACGAATAAAACACGGGTCTGTCGGGAACAGTCCGGGAGATTGGAATCCTACCTTGTCGAAATCTGTAAAATACCCTAAAATTACGCCATTATAATTTAGAAATTCACACCCGATAGGAGAACAGTTTTGTATACACCGGTAGATCCCAGAGTCAGCTTCCCCGAAATGGAAGAAGCCATAATGAAATTCTGGGAAGAACAGAATATTTTTGAAAAGTCCATCACCCAGCGAGACGGGGCGGAAGACTTCGTTTTTTACGACGGTCCCCCCTTTGCCACCGGGCTGCCTCATTTCGGCCACTTTGTACCGGGGACTTTAAAAGATATTATTCCCCGCTATCAGTCCATGAAAGGGAAGCGTGTTGAGCGACGCTTTGGATGGGACTGCCACGGGCTGCCTGTCGAGTATGAAATGGAAAAGGAGCTTGGAATCTCCGGTAAAACCGAAATAGAAAAGTTCGGAGTCGCCAGGTTCAATGAGTCCTGTCGTTCCATCGTTCTCCGGTTTACCGGCGAATGGCGTCAGGTCATTACCCGTATGGGACGCTGGGTCGACTTTGACAATGACTATAAAACCATGGAAACCGACTATATGGAATCCATCTGGTGGGTGGTGAAATCTCTCTGGGATAAAGGCCTTATCTATAAAGGACACTATATCCTGCCTACCTGTCCCCGCTGTTCCACCCCCCTGTCCAACCACGAGCTGAACCTTGGCGGATACAAAGATGTTAACGATCCGGCCATTACCATTAAATTCAAACAGCTGGATGAAGAAAATACATGGTTCCTGGCCTGGACCACTACGCCCTGGACTCTGATCTCCAACCTGGCCCTGACACTGGGAGATGAGATTGACTATGTTAAAGTAAAAGACGGGGATGAGAACTATATACTCGCCAAAGAGCGCCTGTCTGCCTACTACAAGTCGGAAGAGGACTACGAAATACTCTGGACTAAAAAGGGTAAGGAACTGACCGGTCTCTCCTATGAGCCAATCTTTCCCTATTTTAAAGAGAGGGCCGAAGAGGGCGCTTTTAAAACCTTTACGGGGGAACATGTTACAATCGAAGACGGTACGGGTATTGTTCATACCGCCAGCGGCTTCGGTGAAGAGGACTATGCCGTACTGAAAGACACCGGCATTACCGTTGTCTGCCCTGTGGATGATGAAGGGAAATTCACTAAAGAAGTACCCACCTATGAGGGACGTTTTGTTAAAGACTGCGACAAGGATATAATCGCCCGCCTGAAGGAAGAGGGAAAGCTGGTTAAACGGGATCAGATTCTTCACTCCTATCCTCACTGCTGGCGCTGTTCCAGTCCCCTTATCTACAAAGCCGTGGGAAGCTGGTTTGTAGACATCGGTAAAGTCAAAGAGAAGATGCTCAACGCCAACAACCAGATCAACTGGGTTCCCGAGCACCTGCAGAAGGGGCGTTTCGGCAAGTGGCTGGAAAATGCCCGGGACTGGGCTATCAGCCGTAACCGTTACTGGGGGAACCCCATTCCCATCTGGGAGTGCGACGAATGCGGTAAGCAGGAGTGTATCGGCAGCCGGGCGGAACTGAAAGAAAAATCCGGTACGGAAGTGGAAGATCTTCACAAGCACTTTGTGGATGATATTACCTACCAGTGCACCTGCGGCAGGGGAACCATGAAGAGGATCCCCGAAGTTCTGGACTGCTGGTTCGAATCGGGATCCATGCCCTATGCTCAGGTTCACTATCCCTTTGAGAATAAAGAGTGGTTCGAAAAGAATTTTCCCGCCAGGTTCATCTGCGAAGGCCTTGATCAGACCAGGGGGTGGTTTTATACCCTTACCATTCTGGCGGCCTCCCTGTTTGACAGTCCGGCTTTTGAAAATGTTGTGGTAAACGGTCTGGTACTGGCTTCGGACGGGAAAAAAATGTCCAAATCCCTCCGGAATTTTACGGACCCCATGGAAGTTATCAACAATTTCGGCGCCGATGCGCTCCGTCTCTTTCTTATGAATTCGGCGGTTGTCCGGGCGGAAGGTCTTAAATACTCCGATGATGGTGTAAAAGAAGTTCTAAAGAGTATTATCATTCCCCTGTGGAATTCCTACAGCTTTTTTGTCACCTATGCCAATATCGATGAAGCCAAACCCGGCGAAGCGCCTGTGAATCCCGAAAATCCCCTGGACCGCTGGATTCTTTCCGAAAGCAGCCATCTGGTGGAAGCCGTTACGGAACAGCTGGATGCCTATGATATCCAGAAAGCCATCGAACCGATTATCAATTTTATTGATCTGTTGAACAACTGGTATATCAGAAGGTCCAGACGGCGGTTCTGGAAGAGTGAAAACGACGGCGACAAAATGCAGGCTTACGGAACTCTCTGGAGTGCCCTGATGACTCTTGTTAAGGTGGCTTCTCCCTTTATCCCCTTTGTTACCGAAGAGATCTACCGTAACCTGAAAACTGACGATATGCCCGAGTCTATCCACCTCTGCGACTATCCCGTTGCGGACGGGGATGTCCGGGACAGGATTCTGGAAAGAAAGATGGATCTGACCCAGCAGGCTGTCAGTATGGGACGGGCCCTGCGGAGCATGCACAATCTGAAAACCCGTCAGCCCCTGAAAGCCCTTCATCTGGTAACCCGGGATGTGGAAGAGAAAAAGATCCTGAAGGAAATGGCTGAAATAATAGAGGAAGAGCTGAATGTAAAGGATGTTATCTTCCGTGATAATGAAGAAGACCTGGTGGAGTACTCTGTTAAAGCCAACTTCCGTGTTCTGGGTAAACAGCTCGGCAAGGATATGAAAGCGGCGGCGGCCAAAATTGCCGAACTCTCATCGGGAGAGATTATTTCCCTTATGGACGGCAACACCCTTACGGTGGATTTTGAGGGCGCCCAGCATAAATCTGTTGAGATCACCCGGGAGAGCGTCGTGATTAACCGCTCGGAGAAGGAAAACCTTAAGGTATTGAATGAAGGTGCTCTGACAGTAGCGCTGGATCCTGAAATCACGGATGAGCTCTACAAGGAGGGGGTTGTCCGCGATGTGGTCCGGAGTATTCAGAACCTGCGGAAAGAGAGCGGTCTGGAAGTAACCGACCGGATCAGAATCTATCTCACCGGTTCGGAGAAGGTGAAAGAGGCTGTCGAAGCTTTTGAAGACCATCTTCTTCAGGAAACTCTGGGGGACAAGTGGTTCTGGGAAGACAAGGCGGATGCCCTGTCTATCAGCTGCGGTGAAGATGAAAACTGTCGTCTCGCACTGGAAAAAGTTTGAACTTGAGTAATGCGGCCCGGGGGATTTTCCTTCGGGCTTTTTTCAGCCTCTGGGCGGCTGCCCTGTTTCTGGCATCCTGTACAACCCGCCCCGTTCTGCCGGAAGATGAGGTCGATCCCACTGTATTTCTCCCTGAAGGAGAGGATTTCTATCTCTTAACCCGTCCTGCGGAGCATCGGGAGCTGATACGGGACTTTGTACGGATTTTCGTTGAAGCTGATCCCTCCTCGCTGGACAGTGCCCTTGGTCGTACCGAGGAAGCTGTATTCAGCGGAAAGTTTTCAGATCCTGATGCAATACCCGTAGAAAACACAGATAATCCCATATTCGTGCTGGAAGATCAGTCTCTGCCGCCCCTGAGCGGTCAGGTAAGGGGCGATTTCCCGGCTTTCTTTCTCCGCTCCTCCCTGCGCGGGGAGGAGGGATGGGAAAAGGCCGGCCGCTATCGCTTTAAAGGACCGGGGGATCTGCTGGTGGATACAGCCTTTAAGGATACCCTCCTGATCGGAACGGATACGTCCCGTCTGGAAATCTTATCAGGAAAGATCTCCGGTGAGACAAGGGCTGAGTCTTTCAGTTCCGGTCAGCTTCCGTCCGGATCAGCCGAATGGTGGGGGGGGGGGATTCCCGCCCTGATGGTGTATATCCCCGTTTTAAACTCTCTGCCCCTGCCGGACAGTCTTCCTGCTGTTCCCGAGGGTGCTTCAATGGAAGCCGTTCTTACCGAAACAGTCAGTCCGGATTTCTCACTCCGTCTCTATAATCTGGAGATGGCTCTGGAATTCCCGGATTCCCGCAGTGCGCGCCTCTGGTCTCTGGGGGTCCGTCTATTTCTGGCTGCCCGCCTTGGGCTTTCGGATGTGGAAGAGGAGCAGGCTTCCCTGCGGAATATTTCACTGAAAACGGAAGAGAATGTTCTATATCTTAACGGATGGGTTATGAGTTCCGATACCTGGGGCAGGTTTATCGGGTCTTTCCGGTGACATCTCCCGAACCTCCCCCATCCCCTCCTCAGGAGGGGTGCAACCTTCCAGTTACATCTCCCCTTAAGGGGAGACTGAGAGGGGTCCGGAGACCGAGAGGGGACTGGCCGAGGAGCTCATATTACTAAGTTTTCGTTCAATTCGCATTATTACAGACTTAGGATTACTGATAACATCGCTATTGGTAAATCGAATAACCTCATATCCCAGCTCATTAAGTCTTTCAGTGCGCAGCAAATCCTGTTCTCTCTGATTTCTATGGATTTCTCCATCAATTTCAATAATGAGCTGTATGCGTAGACAAACAAAATCAACTATGTATTGATCAATAATATGTTGTCTTCTGATTCTATAGCCGCATTTCTTATTTCTTAAATATTCCCACATTATACGTTCTGCTGTAGTCGGATTTTTTCTTTGCTGCTTTTGAAGTTCTCTCAGCTGTTCGTATATGGACTTCTTTGCAGTTATATAAGGTGGCTTAACTCGTTCTTTGTACATATAGAATCTTACATGTAATAATTTTTTTCTGATTCAAATATTATTGATAAAATTGCAATGTCTTGAACTGGAAATCCTTAAGGCCGAACCTCCCCCATCCCCTCCTCAGGAGGGGTGCAACCTTCCAGTTACATCTCCCCTTAAGGGGAGACTGAGAGGGGTCCGGAGACTGAGAGGGGTTCGGAGACTGAGAGGGGTTCGGAGACTGAGAGGGGTCCGGAGACTGAGAGGGGTTCGGAGACTGAGAGGGGTTCGGAGACTGAGAGGGGTCCGGAGACCGAGAGGGGTCCCTTGCCACCGGACAACCATTTCTATATTCTTATATGTATCTCTGAATAGAAAGGTAATAATATGATTGGTGTGGTGGATTACGAAGCGGGTAATCTGAAAAGTGTTGAGACCGCTCTGGCTTTTGTGGGTGCGGATTTCTTTATTTCATCCGATCCCGACAAACTCTCACAGGCTGATAAACTGATCTTTCCTGGTGTGGGAGAGGCTGCGGCAGCCATGAAAGTATTGAAAAACTCCGGTCTGGACCGGGTTCTGGTGGATTTCGCAGCAGCGGGAAAACCTCTTTTCGGCATCTGTCTGGGGAGTCAGATCCTCTTTGAATATTCCGAGGAATCGGATACAACCTGTCTGGGGATACTGCCCGGACAAGTCCGGCAGTTTTCTTCAGGGATGGGACTGAAAATCCCCCATATGGGATGGAATACCCTGAAACACAGCAACCACCCCCTTTTTAAAGATATACCTCAGGATAGTTCCTTCTATTTTGTCCACTCCTACTATGTGGAGGTATCTTCCCCTGACTATGTTATAGGCACAAGTGATTACGGAATCGAATTTACAGCTGCCGTAGCCAGAGGCAATGTTATGGCCACCCAGTTTCACCCCGAAAAGAGCGGGGAGTGGGGACTGAAAATCCTGGAAAACTTTATGGATCTGGAGGTATAGGTATGCTGCAGAAAAGGATTGTCGTCTGCCTTGATGTGAGAGACGGGAAAACTACAAAGGGGATAAAATTCAAGGGAAATATCGATATAGGCGATCCTGTGGATATGGCTGCCGAGTATTACCGTCAGGGTGTGGATGAACTCGTTTTTTACGATATTACAGCCTCTGCCGAGAAGCGGGGCATTATGATCGATGTGGTCAGGCGTGTAGCTGAAACCATCTTTATTCCTTTCTGTGTCGGCGGGGGAATTTCCACTGTGGAGGATATGCGGGCTGTCCTGCTGGCTGGTGCGGAAAAAATCAGTATTAACTCTGCGGCTGTACGTAACCCCGATATAATAGACGGAGGGGCTCGGCAGTTTGGAAATCAGTGTATTGTTTTAGGTATGGACGCTTTGGCTGATCCGGCTATGCCTTCGGGTTACAGGGTTGTGATCGACGGCGGGCGGAAGCATACGGATAAAGATGCCCTGGCCTGGGCTAAGGAAGCGGAAGCCAGAGGTGCGGGCGAAATCGTATTGAATTCCATCGACGCCGACGGCACCCGGGAAGGGTATGAGCTGACAGTTACCAGGCTGATCAGTGAAAATGTGGGTATTCCCGTGGTTGCTTCCGGCGGAGCCGGGACACCGGAGCATCTGGCATCAGTTCTGACGGAAGGAAAAGCCGATGCCGCTCTGATTGCCAGTATGGTCCATTTCGGAGACTATACGGTTCCGGGAATCAAGGATTACCTTCATAAAAAAAGCATCCCGGTCAGGCTGTAAAGCCGTTCTGTCTGCCTTCCGGAAGTTAATTTCCCCCATAATAGGGGGATAATCGCTTGCCTTTGAACTTGAAAATCAGTATATTTTATTCAAAATAATGGAATTGCCCCTCCAGAGAAAGGAGAAATTTAGAATATGCCTACATACGATTATGAATGTAAAAACTGCGGACATCTGTTTGAATATTTTCAGTCCATGACTGATGAACCTCTGACAACATGTCCCGACTGTCAGACCGAATCTCTCAGGCGCCTTATCGGAGGTGGTATGGGGGTTATTTTCAAGGGCAGCGGGTTTTATGTAAACGATGCCAAAAAGAGTTCCAGCACCTCAAAACCCCTGACGGATAAGACAGCCAATACCGGGAATAAGGAATCCAAAGCTGATACAGGCAGTTCTAACAGCCAGACTGCGTGACTGGATCAGTAATCTAAGCCTAAAAAAAGGAACCGGCCGGTTCCTTTTTTTTTTTTGATGTATTTATCAGGGCAATTCTGTAGAGACGGGTTTTGAATCAAGACCCCTCTCGATCTCCTCTGGTTGCATAGGCGAGTCGGCAGCATACTCGAGCAGTAAACGAAGTTTACGACCAGAGCAGGAAGCCTGCTTCCGACCAGCCCCTCATGGGGAGAGGTAGTCAAGTTTGTATTTTTCGAACCGTTATCAATCTCTACATAAGAGAGATCCAAGACATTTTCCCCTCATGAGGAGGGGATTAAGGGGAGGTCACACCTTTGCTTCCCGCTCCACACCGTTCGCCGGGAAGAACTCTCTATCCGCCTTTTCTTCTGCCTGTTTGAGGACTTCTTTCATTCCTTCAATAGTTTTCCAGTCCTCCTGAGTCTGCTTCAGGTCGGGTTTTACTTCCGGATGAGCAGGCGAAAAGAGGGCACAGCAGTCGTCGAAGGGTTGAATCGAAGTTTCAAAGGCTCCGATCTTCCGGGATATAAGAATGGTTTCCTCCTTGTCCATTCCGATAAGGGGGCGAAAAACAGGCAGCTCTACAGAGCTGTTGGTATAGCAAAGGCTCTCCAGGGTCTGACTGGCCACCTGACTTAAGGCCTCTCCTGTTATAAGACAGAGATCATCCCGTTTCCTTGCAATAGACTGGGCTATCTTCATCATGGCCGCCCGTGAGTGCAGGGTGGTTGTCTCCGGTCTGACCGAACGGTTGATCAGCACCTGAACATCCGTAAAAGGCACAGTATAGAGTGTTATGCCGCAGCACCAGGGGGCGATAATCCGAGCCAGATCCCGTACCTTTTCCAGAGACTCGGGGCTGGTGTAGGGGGGCGTGTGGAAATAGACCGCATCCAGAGTCATCCCCCTTTTGGCCATCAGGTAACCGGCTACAGGAGAGTCGATCCCCCCCGACAGGAGGAGCATCCCTTTTCCGGCGCTGTGCACAGGGAGACCTCCCGCTCCCTTATGGGTATAACCGTAGACGTACCCCTTTTCCCGCAGCTCCACATGTACCACCCAGTCCGGGTTTTTCACATCCACTTTTGTTTCGGGGAAAGCTTCCAGTATACGCCCTCCCAATTCGGCAGAGTAGCCGTAGTTGTCCATGGGCAGGCTCTTGTCCACCCGTCTTGTATTGACTTTAAATGTTATTCCATTACCGGCATCCAGATTCTGTTTTGCCACCAGAATGGCCTTTTCCGCCAGCTGTTCCAGCTCTTTGGCGCAGCTGTAGGAGCGGGTAAAACCGGTTATACCGAATACCTTGCTTAAACAGGATGTCACATATTCATCGCTTAACCCTTCCGTTTCCAGATAGAAACGGCCGGAGCGGACGGTTACACGGGAGGGATGGGGCCGGAGAATCTTTTTTATATTATTTTTAAGCTGTCTTTCAAAGAGAGCCTTGTTGCCTTTTTTCAGGGCGATTTCCCCGATTTTGATCAGATATAATTCACTCATGACTGCAATCCTATCAGAAAAATCAGCTTGGGTTAACCCTGAATGTATTCAACTCCTGTAAACGGCCTGTCCCAGGGCGGCAGCCTGTTCCTTCAGGTTCGCCGTAAAGCTTTTTATCTCTTCCATGGTCGTCTCCGGCCCCTGTGAGACCCGGATGGAAGAGAAAGCCGTCTTCTGGTCCACTCCCATGGCTTCCAGGGCTCGGGTTCTGTTTTTTTTGTTGGCAGAGCAGGCTGATCCGGTGGAAATGGCAAATCCGGCCTCGTCCATAACCCGTACCAGAACTTCACCCGGCAGAGGGGGAAGGGCAAGACTGAGTATCCAGGGCGAGTAGTGGTCCGGGTGTACAAGGCGGTCCTCCGGTATAATCCGGCAGTTTTTCATAGGGGAGAGTTCGGAAACCAGATAAGCCATCCTCTCCTTTGCTGCAATCAGGTTCTCCCTGATATTTTTATCACATTGTTCAAGGGCTTTGGTAAGGCTGGCCGCACCGGCCAGATTTTCCGTACCGGGGCGGATACCCATCTCCTGCCCGCCCCCTGTATAAAGGGGCTGTATTCTTTTCTTCAGGTAGAGCAGACCGATCCCCCGGGGACCCTGTATTTTATGGGCGCTGAAGGATGCTGAATCCAGATCCCACTCCTGCAGGTTAAAGGGAATCTTTCCGGCTGTCTGGACAAGATCTGAGTGGATATGGATGGCTCTGTCCATGCTCTTCTCCTGCTCCCTGATCAGGGCGATCAGCTCCTCCATAGGTTGAATCACACCTGTTTCGTTGTGAACAGCCATTATAATAACCATCTTTGTTTCTCTATCCAGCAGCTTTTTCAGTTTCTGCGGACTGATACGGCCGTCTGTGCCGGGGTTCAGTGCTTTTATTTCCCAGCCGTTGTTCTTCAATGCCTGAACCGGTTCCCAGAGAGAAGGGTGTTCCAGGCCGCTGATGATCAGCCGGCCTTTGTCTCTCCGTTTCAGGAGGGAGGTGACTACAAGGTTGTTGGATTCGGTTCCTCCGGAAGTAAAATAGAGCTGCTCCGCTGAACATTTCAGCAGGGTTGCACAGCGCATATGCAGTTTATGGAGCAGTTCTCCCGATTTGACACCTTCCCTGTGAAGAGAGGAGGGGTTGGCAAAGAACTCTTTTGACGTAGTCAAATATTCATCAAGCAGGCAGGGGGAGGGCGGTGTGGTCGAGGCCCAGTCAAGGTATATCATGACCCTAAGAATAACAGAAAGGAGGGGCATTTCGCAAGCTGGAAGGAAATGGTGTATATATTGATTGATTATATCCCAAGAGGATGATATTTTACTATATATGGAAAACAAATGTAATTGCCCTGAAGAAGTGGTCGATGATTATGCCAAAAAACTGAAAGTATGCGGACACCCGCTCCGTCTGAAGATGCTTTGCCTGATTGAAAGACAGGATTGTTGTGTTTCAGAGCTGTGGCAATGCCTTGATCAGCCTCAGCCTGTTATTTCCCAGCACCTGGCCGTCTTGAAAGACAAGGGGATTGTGGAGTCCCTGACGGAAGGGAATAAGAGGATCTACCGGATTGTTGATCCCTTTGTTAAGAATATAGTCGCCGGATTTGACGGTATAGTTGATTGATTTTCTACTTCGAGAAATGAAGTAAAAAGCCGGACAGTTAAAACTGTACCGGCTTTTTTATTGCATGCCCGCTGCTTAAATTATTGAGAAGCAGGTGTTGGGTAGTTTGTCGGCCTGTCGGCAATTTCGTTCATGTAGTTCACCAGAATAACCGCGGTTGTAATGGTAGTGGCAATAACCGCCAGATCTCCGCCGTATTTTCCTATCCAGTACATGGGGTTGTTCCGGGGGGCATAGATGACATCCTCCGGCTGCAAAATTCGCTCGTCCTGCTTGTATTTATTGCCGTATACATCATAAATCCTGACCTTGCGGCCGATATGGTTGTCGTAGTTGAATCCCCCTGCCAGATTAACATAGTACTCCCAGTTTTTATTGACAATATAGGGATAGGAGCCGGGACTCAGAACCTGTCCGGATACAAATACATAGTACTGCCGGAAAGGAACGACGATGATATCCCTGTCTTCCAGAACAATATCGTAGGAGGTATCCCCGCTCAGCAGAATCTCCTGAATATTGGCCGGGATGTTATCCCCGTTGGACCGGATAATATAGGCGTTTTCCAGATCAGAAACCTTTGTAAACTGGCTCTCCATCTTGCGGGCGACGGAAGAGAGCTTTTCCCCCTCAGTAATGGTTACATCCACCTTGGAGGATACCGAAGTCCCTTCATTTGTAGTGCCTACGGCACCCTGGAGGTATACAACAGGAAGAAACGCCGATTTGGTGGAAACTGTTACCGTATCCATATCCATGAGTTCCATAGTGGCGTCAGTTTTTTCCATATCAATATAGAAGGTGCTGCCCTCGTTGTTGCTGGCATTGAAGGGGCGTTTGATCTCCACATGCTGCTTTTCCGCAGTCTGCGTAAAACCGCCCCCCTGAAAGGAGATAACATCCTGAAGGGTTTCTCCCTCTGTCAGCTGGTAGGTGCCGGGACGGCGCACCTGGCCGCTCAGGGTAACCTGTCTGTCATAGGGGTAGAGGATGACTGTGTCCCCATAGGAGAGGTAGGGGTCCTGGCTCATATTTCCGGTACGGGTTGCTTTAAAAAGATCCACGAACCGGGTCTCTCCATCTGCTGAAACAATCTCTACCTTTCTGGTTGTGGTATAGGAGGTTTTTACAGAGGCTATCAGGGTGCTGAGGCGTTCAAAACTCCAGGCATCCAGTTCCTGAGCGCTCGTCACTTCCCCCTTGATCAGGACGTTAAAGATTCCTGCGCTGCTTATGGTCAATACGGGTACGCTTCCCGGGTAGATCTCCTGATAGAGCTTCTCCACCTCGCTCTTGAATTCGGAGTATTTCATTCCCGCGGCATTGATCCGTCTTAAGCCGGGAATCTGCGCCATATAGTAGCTGTCTACGATAATGGACAGGCTGCTGGTTTCGTCATCCTGGATGTAGGTCAGGGTATAGGTATCCCCCGGAGTAACCGGATAGTTCGGGTTAACAGCGGCAAATGCCGCTCTTTCACCGGCCGTGCCGGAGAGGCTCCAGCAGAAGGCCGGCAGAAAGCACAGCAGCAGAGCCAGAAATACCTTATTCATTGTTTGTGTATTGCTCATTGGATTTCAGACTTCTCCCTTTAGTTTCTTCATCCTCTCGGGATCGTTTTTCAGGTTCTGCCAGAATTCCAGCAGGAACGCTCCGAAGAGGCTAAGGAAAAATCCGGCCATCGTTACGATTACACAGAGTTTTCCCCGGCCGGGACCGGACTTTATCTCCGGAACCTCCGCCTTTTCCAGTAGCTGGAAGGTGGGACCTGTTCCCTTGTCGGTCAGTTTGGTCACTTCATACTGCTCCAGAAGCCCCTTATAGATGGCTACCTGAATTTCAACGCTCCGTTTCAGTTTCTGCTCTTCTATCAGCAGATCGGGCATCCCGTTGAGGGGGGGGAGATTGTAATCCCCCTGTTCCTCCAGGGTTTTCAGAGCCAGTTCCAGCCCCTTCTTCTCCCGTTTTTTTTCCAGTATCTTGGGGTTGACAATGCCCGACTGATTTTCCATAGCTTCAATTTCCGCATCGATAGTGATCATCTGGGACTTCAGTTCCATGGTCGCCGAAGTGATTTCCGTAATCAGGGTTTCCATGTCGATAATTTTATTCCGGCTAAGGAAGGCAAGGTAATCCGCCTGGAGGGTATCGATCTCCATCTGCACATCCTGCAGCTTCGTTTCCAGGAGTCCTTTCTGGCTCTGATTGGAAACCTGATCGATTTTAAGAAATTCAGCATCAAGGAGATTTACCATCCGGTTGGCTATTCTGGTAGCCAGTTCGGGGTCGATATCCTCGTAACCAATAGTCATGGTTCCTGTTGTATCATCAGCTTCAAGTCTGAGCTTATCCCGGATAATCCGTCTTAAATCCGTTTTTGGGAATTTGGACTCGGATGTGTCATAAACCAGATCCAGTTGAAATTCCTCTGCCAGAATATCTATAAAGGTATTGCTGGTAGCCAGTTTTTCCGCCAGGGCGCTGTTGCTGCTGCCGCCGCCGGAAACCCCCGCCAGAGCGGCCAGGCTGCCCAGTCCGGATGAGTCAAGCATGGAAGAGAGGCCGCCTCCGGAACTGCTGTCATTAATCTTTACAGTCGAATAGGATTTATACAGATTGGGTAGGTAGCTTTTTTCCGGAGGGAGTTTAAGGGAAATAACAGAATAGACCAGAACAAAAACAGCGGCTAACACGGTGATGCCGATAATCAGTCTTCTGTGTTTGAAAAGAACGCCTATCAGATCCAGCAGGTCAATTTCCTCTTCGTTTATTGAAGTTTCCGGTGAAATTCCGTGACCGGAGGTCTGGGGATAATTTTCTTGATTCATAATGCCTCAGATAGTACGGGATTTTGCAAATTCTGTAAAGTTCTTCCTTATCCCTGGTTATCATCCCGGTGGTGTCGGTAGTGAAGGTAAAGGAAAAAGACCAGAACCAGTATCAGGGATGTCAGGATAGGCAGGAACCTCAGGATACCGGGGATGAATTCAAAAAGAAAAATACTGAAACCGGAAAACACCAGAATCCCAATAATTACAGAGAGAATCTGTCTCTCGTCAAGTCCCATATCCAGCAGCTTATGGTGCATATGGGCCCTGTCGGGGGTGAAGAAGTGGAGCCCTTGCCGTTTGCGCCGGATCATGGCGGCAAAAACATCCGCAATGGGAATGGCCAGCATGGTAACGGGCATAACAAGGGATGTCCCGCTATGGGGGGAGGCCAGCAGGGGCAGTAGGGCCAGCAGGAAACCCAGGGTCAGGCTGCCCGAATCGCCCATGAAAATCCGTGCCGGAGGAAAATTGAAAAAGAGGTAGCCGAACACGGAACCCAGCAGGGTGAAACAGATAATGGAGAGCATATACTGCCCGTTCAGCATGAAAACTATGGCATAGACAAAAGTCGCCATTCCGGCGATACCGGCGGATAAACCGTCCATCCCGTCAATCAGGTTTACCGCATTGGTAACGCCTACCAGCCAGAATATTGTAAGGACAGGGCCAAAATACCCCAGCTGTATTACCATATCCGTAAAAGGAACGGCAAGGGCACGGATCCCCACCCCTCCGGCCATCACCAGCAGGGCGACAGCTATCTGACCGTAGAGCTTAATACGGGCTCTTAAATCGGCAAAATCATCCAGGATCCCTATAATAAAAATCAGAAGGGAACCGGCCAGGATAAGAAGCGCATTGTGATCTTTCCCGATGGAGAAACAGATGCTTGAGTTGAGCAGTTTGGCTGTCCCCAGGGAGCTTATTACGGTAGCGATAACCAGAGAGAGGACTATTCCGATCCCTCCCAGTCGGGAGATCTGTCCTGTATGGATTTTTCTCTCGTCGGATGCATCGTCAAACCAGTTTTTTTTATGGGAAAGGAGTATTAGAAAGGGGATAAGAAACAAATTGATGACAAATGCCAGTGTAGTTGCTGTAAATGCCAAAAGTAAACTGTTTGCTTCCATGAAATCCCCATCCAATCTTCAAAATAAAAAACAGGATTCATAATACATCAGCTGATACAACTTGTCCATAAGCGTTTCTTTTAATATATTTTCCAGTATATGAACAAAAATAGAATCAGCATCTTTTTCCTTAAAGTCTTTTTATTGTTTCTTTGTCCTTTTTCCCTGTTTGCCAAAAAACCGAAACCACCGGAATGGGACGGTGCCAACTATCTGGAAAGGGAATTGAATTATGTGGAAAGGCCTGAGCTCTCCCTTCTTCCCGATTTCGAGCTGTCCCGTCAAATACGGGAAAATCTGGTTGACTTTGATCCGTCCGGCACTGTGGAGATCCTTTACCGCATGCCGAAGCTGGAGACTCATGAGGATAATCAGATGCTCTATATTCTTAACAGGATGAGTCGAATCAGTACTATGGAAGGGATCGAATACTATTCCGGCAGCCGGAAAATGATGTATCCCTACCTGGAGGAAGCTTTTGTGGCGGAGATGAGGAAGAGTGAAACAGCTGTGGATGATCCTCATTTCGATACTCTTCCCCGGGAACCCCGGAAGATTACGGTGTATCAGAATGATACTACCTTCGGAAAAGCCTGGTACGATGTTTATCTGGAGACTACCGGTTCGGCCATTCGCCTTTCCATGACCAATACGACTACCATGCGCTATAAAATGTTTCCTGTGATGCGTGCCGAGCGGCTGCATATTGAAATGATTATAATTCCCCGGGAGGATGATCTGCTGTTTTACGGGCTGGCATCCTTTAAGCTGGGGAATACCTTCGGGATTGAGCTTAAGCTGGATGAATCCTTTGATCACAGGATGAGTGCTTTACAGGTCTGGTTCAACAACCAGGTGTATCCGTAAGCTGTCTTTTGCCAAATTACTGCGTTAGCTTCCTGCACTGTCTGCTCATGTAGCTCCGCTACACTCCACGAAGTTTACGACCAGAGCAGGAAGCTTGCTTCCGACCAGCCCCTCAAGGGGAGAAGTCATTTATATGACTCCCCTCCTGAGGAGGGGCAGGGGGAGGTCCGGTAGAAGTCGCGGGTAGACTGTATCCCTTCACGGATCCCCGATCGTGGCTGGGGGTGGAGGGGATGGGGGAGGTTCAATACGAAAGGGAACTGGAAATAATTATCTCGTATTTGCCGAAGTCGCTGAAGGATTTGTCGCTGGAGAGGTCTACAGCGATGGTACCCCGGGCATGGAGGCTGTTCAGTTTATCCAGATAGAGAATGAAGTCTGCCCCGGTACCGTAGCGGAAGTCCTTGTCCCAGTCGAAAGGGATATCCTCCCGTTTAACGACACCCATATCAAAGAAGGGCTGGCATTGGGCTTCTCCCACGCCTTCCCACTGGATTACACCTATAGTCATATCGTGGCTCATAAAGGCTCCGCTTACACCATACATGGTTTTGTCTTCAACACCGCGGATCTGTCCTCCCAGTCCGGATATTTCATCATTGAAACTGAATATGGTATAGGCTCTGTTCGTATAGTTCAGCCTCTTATGCAGTACCTTGTAATAACAGCTGTCCAGGCTGACGGTAAATTTCATTTTATCGTCCTCTTCGGGGCGGTAAATGTAGGAAATACTGTTTTTGGCCGTAAGGTTATAACCGTCCCGGAAGTTCTTCTTCCAGTCTACATCGTCGTAGCCGCCGCTATGGGAAAAGGAGGCGTAGTAGGGTTCTTTTTCGTAATTGAACCCTGAATATCCATAGTTCAATCCGATGGAGGGGCTGATTCTATAGAAGTAATCATTGCCAAGATCGTATTTAGTGGAAACCGAGAAGTCGCTGTTATAGTAATTCATCTCTTCAATGACTTCATCATCAGCGTCTTCTTTACTGG
Organism: Oceanispirochaeta sp.; assembly: GCA_963663385.2. Taxonomy (GTDB): domain Bacteria; phylum Spirochaetota; class Spirochaetia; order DSM-2461; family DSM-2461; genus Oceanispirochaeta. Next base: position 1,404,659 of record CAXXXD010000002.1, read on the forward strand.
TTTCCTTGTACTGCTGCATGAAACCGAAATCGTATTCCTTGTTTCCAATCTTTACATTATTCAGCTGGGGATTGAAGGTCCAGTTACCGGTTTTAAGATCGCCATCTTCCATTCTCAGGTCCAGATTCATGCCAAGGTAGAAATTATTCAGGGAACCGAAAGCGTTATCATAGAAAAACTTCATCCCCACCCGGAATCCCGTATTGGAGTCGTACTTGGGGTAGGGGAAGGGGATAATCGTCCATGTGTCTTCCAGGTTGATCCGGACCAGGTAACGGTGAGTATCCTCTTCTACCGAGATCTCTTCCTGTGTCATTTCAACTGAGTTGAAAACCCTCAGGTTGATCAACTCCTGCCGCTGGTCAGCCACTGCAGCGTTCAGTTCTTCCTGGCTGTAGAATACAGCCCCCTCTTTCAGGTCCATTTCATTAAGGAGTGCCCACTTCTTAGTGGCTCCGTCGACACTTATTTCAAACTGGTCAATGATATGCTGTTCTTCAGCTGCCAGAGTCACTGTTGTTAAAACTGCTAGTATTTTAAGAAGTTTTTTTTTCATAGCCACACAGTAGCATGCCCTTTTTCTTTTCTCAAGTCAAAACAGGGGGGCGTTCAAGATTGTTAAGATTCTAAAAAAGGGTAGGGAAGGTGTCTCTTTACTATCTAACTTCAAGCCCGGTATAATCAGGATATGGATATTATCAGAACATTTGAATTCGGCGGTTTTCCCTGTACCGCATCAATTTGCAGCAGGGATGAAGTTCTACCGGAGGATACCTCTCTTTTTGTTGCAGATGCCAACACGGTTTCTCTTGTTCCGGTTCCGGAGGAACTGCCATCGGTTACACTCGTTCCCGGTGAAAAGGAGAAACAGTGGCCGGCGGTAGACACGATTCTTAAACTGGCCATGAAAGAAGGTCTGGCACGGGATTCCCTGATTGTCGGAGCAGGCGGGGGAGTGGTAACGGATATGACAGCCTTTGCGGCCAGCCTTTATATGAGAGGGTGCCGGGTGGTCCTTATCCCCACATCTCTCCTCGCTATGGTGGACGCCTCGTTCGGCGGAAAAACCGGTATCGATGCAGGTCCCTGTAAAAATATGATCGGTTCCTTCTACCCCGCTTCGGAAGTTCGGATCTGCCCGGATTTTCTGAAAACCCTTCCCGACAGGGAGTTCCTGAACGGTTTGGCGGAAGTTGTTAAAACGGCCATTATCGGTGATCCGGAAATGCTGGATCTGATGAGAGAGAAGCGGGAGCGTATCCTGTATAGGGAACCGGATATTATGGCTCAGCTGATCCGCCGCTGTATCCTGGTAAAAGGAGCTCTGGTCGAAGAAGATTTAAGAGAGAAGGGCCGGCGGGCTCTGTTGAATCTGGGCCATACATTTGGTCATGCCCTGGAAGCTGTCTCGGATTTCGAATGGTCACACGGTGCTGCGGTAGCCTGGGGAATGGGCAGGGCTCTGGATGCCTCGGTCAAACTGGACCTGGCTGATCCCGCCTGGGCGCAAGAGCTCAAGCAACTGCTGACAGATTTCGGATTCCAGCTGGAAGCCTTTGTCGAAAGGGAAGATATTCTGAAAGCCATGACCATGGATAAAAAGAAGAAGGGCGGTAAACTCCGTTACATCCTCCCTGTATCCCCCGGTGATGTGCGCATCAAAACCCTGGAGGAGGATTTTGTCCGGAGTATCCTCTGATTCATTTGATTAAGGGGGTATTGCAAAAATCAGAAGGAATCCGGTTCTAACGTGCCCTCTCCTTTATCCTCTCCCAGGGGGAGAGGGCATTATGTTTTAACACAGTCTGCTAATAGCTTATATACGAATCCACAAGGCGGTAGGCACTATTCACCTTCTCCCAGCTTTCAGCGGGCATCTCCTCGGATACTTCATCCGCCAGCACCTCGAGAGAGGCCAGTGAATCATTCACAGCAGTGGTGAATTTCCCCACAGAACGGAACCAGTAGTGTCCCTCGCCGTCACACTGCAGGGCTATAATCCCGTAGGATTGTTTCTTGCGCTTTCCCGCAGAGGATATTTTCATCAGAATGTCCATATTATCCGCCAGTTCTTTCATATGCTGGGGATTATCGGAGCTGTAGTTTTTTTTGGGAATCCCCTGAATAATATCCTTTTTGGGATTGATGGAGCTGATAATTTTGAAAATCATATTTACCTGAATCCCCTGCAGTATCTCCCTTCCTTCCCAGTGCAGTATTCCTTTCATTCCCTTATAGTCCGGCCATTGTTCCGGTGTCATCTGTTTCAGCTCCTTCCAGGCGCTGTTCCAGTCTACAAGGGCCATTTTCTTGCGGCCTTTTGCCGGCAATATTACGGGGAAGCGGGTTTTTCCGATGATGATCTCCTGAGAGGTATCCCGTTTTTTCTCTCTGGAACCCTTCAGTTGCGGTTCCAGCTGAAGGGCCAGGGATTCGGATGTCCGGCTTACCAGGGCCCGGGTCATGGGAGAGACGGAACGGGCGTATGTCTGGCTGGTTCGAACAACTTCACCCGCTACGATATAGGCAGGGTTCTCCCTGAACATGGTTGAGCCGGGATGGATCAGTATCCTGTCTGCGGTCAGACTCTTGTAGGAGCCCCTGCCGCTGCTGATACAGACAAATTGGATCAATCCCCGGGCACAGGCGCAGAGGTAGTTATCCAGCTCGCCTCCTTCCAGTACGGGAACTCCCATTTTATCGCTGACAATCTCTTCCAGTTGTCCCTGAATGTTAACGAGTTCCATCATGGTTCTCTCTTCCAGGTAGAATCGTTTACAGAAGGCTGTCCTGTCTCCGGCATTTAAAAATGCATCAAACAGCCTGAGGTAGGCCACAAAGTCTCCCCTTTTATCCCGGAAATGATGATGGGCTTTTCGGGCTTCCAACTCTTCTCCCTGGGGTAGTAGGTAGGGTGAGTTGGTAGAAAGAAAAGAAGCGGCAATAAGGGTTTCCCTCAGCACTTCCGGGTACTGCATGATTGATTCAACGATCATTCTGGCATGCCGGGGCATAAGGGGAAAGGGGGTCATCATTTTCCCGATAGTGGTCAGGCGATTGTCATTATCCAGGGCATCCAGGAGTTTGAGTGTGTCAACAGCACCGATAATCCCCTTTCTTCCCGGAGGTGAGATAAAGTCAAAACTCTGAAAATCCCGAATCTCCAGCTCTGCCATCCGCAGGACAACTTCGGCCAGATCGGTCCGGTAGATCTCTTCCCGGGTAAACAGGGGACGTCCGGAAAAGGATTCCTTCGGGTAGAGACGGTAACAGGTTCCCGGTTGGGTTCGCCCGGCACGCCCCCTCCTCTGATTGGCCGAGGCCTGGGATATTTCCGTTTCTATAAGAGAGGAGGTAAAGGTTTTTGGGTTATAGAAATTCAGTTTCGCCAGACCTGAATCGATAACTGTTGTGATTCCGTCAATGGTAACCGAAGTTTCGGCTATATTGGTGGATACGACAACCTTGGTTTTTCCAAAGGGAGTCCGGATGAAAATCCTTTCCTGTTCTTCCTTGCTCAAACGGCCGTACAGGGGTTGAAGCAGGAGCTTCCGGCTTACCGAACAGGTGCTTAAGGCGGCAATCGTGTCTTTTATTATCTTTTCACCTGACAGAAAAACAAGAACGTCTCCCTTCCGGCGGTCATTAACCACCCGTTCTACAATCTGTACAATTTTTTCTACCAGACGGTCCGGTTCTGCCATAACCGACGGGGGATCATATACCATGGCGACAGGAAATACAGGTGTTTCGATTGTCAGGACCGGTGCCTGATCAAAATACTGGGAAAATACTGCTGCATTAATGGTTGCCGAAGATATAATAACTTTGAAATCCGGCCGTTCCGCCAGAATCCCTTTTAAAAGACCCAGAATAAAGTCAATGTTTAGGCTCCGTTCATGAGCTTCATCCACCATTATAACCTGATATTGCCGCAGCATGGGGTCGTTCTTCATTTCCTGAAGCAGGGTTCCGTCGGTCATGACTTTCATATGGGTTTCAGGAACGGTTCTGTCTTCAAAGCGCATTTTATACCCTACAAGTCCGGGTACTTTAGTGCCGATCTGTTTTGCTATATAATCGCAGACCGACAGGGTGGCGATACGGCGCGGCTGGGTCACTCCCACCATCCCCCGGGCCGTATACCCCGCTTCGTGAAGGATCAGGGGAATCTGGGTTGTTTTTCCCGAGCCTGTGGGGCTTTCCACGATAATAACCTGATTCTCTTCCAGGCACTTGAGTATTCGGTTCTTTTCTTTATATACAGGGAGTTCTTTGGGGTTCACTTACAGAAGTTCTCCTGCCTTTTTCAAGGCTTCCTCGAGGGTTAAGCCGTCAAAGTTTTCCCTCTTTGTCATATCTTTCAGGTTAACGGTACTCGCTTCTTTTTCCTTGCTGCCGCATATTATGGCAAGCGGGATGCTTTTGGCTTCGGCAAACTTGAACTGGGGACCGAACTTTTTTGTTTCATGGTACACTTCACAGCAGAAGCCAGCTTTGCGGAAGCTGTCTGCCATACTGTGGTAGTGTCCGATCAGGTCGGAGTCCATATTCAGGATGATTACCTGGGTTTTGCTTGCTTTGGCAGCGGAATGCCCCAGCTCTTCCAGACCCGCCATCAGACGGTCCAGCCCGATGGACGATCCCACTCCCGGGAGGGATTCTTTTGTGTACAGCCCGGCCAGGTTGTTATAGCGTCCGCCGGAACAGACCGAACCGATACCGGGCAGATCATCCAGAAAGGTTTCGTAAACAATCCCGGTGTAGTAGTCCAGACCTCTCGTGATGGAGGGGTTCAGAACAAAAGCCTCTTCAATTCCCAGTTCACATATATAACCATAGATGGCCCGGAGCCTTTCCGTGTCTTCCGCCGGACCTCCCGCCAGATTTTCCAGCTTTTCAAGAGTCGGGATGAATCCCTCCTCCTTCTGAATAAAATCCAGAATCTTTTCGGCTTTTTCCGCATCCGCCAGTTCTGTCAGAAGCCTGACAACTTCGTCTCTTCCTATCTTGGCCAGTTTATCAACGGTTCTGAGAATTTCAACATTCTGATCCTGAATCCCAAGGTAATCCAGAAAGCGGTTGAAAATACCCCGGTGGCTCAGGTGGATGGTGCAGTTCGGTACGTTAAGAGCGCTCAGGGAGCTTCGCATCATCATCAGGATCTCAAAATCAGCCGAAGCGCAGTCGGTTCCCACAATATCAAAATCGCACTGGGTAAATTCCCTGTAGCGTCCCCTCTGGGTATTTTCACCCCGCCATACTTTATTAATATGATAACGTTTAAAGGGGAGGTAAAGATCATTCCGGTTTTTAGCCATAAAACGGGCAAAGGGGATGGTCAGGTCAAAGCGGAGAGCGATGTCCCGTTTCCCGTTATCCTGAAAGCGGTACATCTGTTTGTCCGTTTCTCCGCTTCCTTTTCCCAGTAGTACTTCCGTATATTCCAGGGCGGGCGTGTCTATAGGGACAAATCCGTAACTCTCAAAATTGTCCTCCAACAGGCGTATGACCCTTTTCCTTTCTATTTCTACAGCCGGGAGAAAGTCCCGGAATCCTTTTAAAACTTTTGGTTCTATAATCTTGCTCATACTCCGTATTCTGACGCTTCACCATTATAAAATCAAGGGTTTCGGATTATTCTCCCTGTACCTGATAATAAAGTGTCCGGGTTCTATTCCCCGTGTCGCACTCTATAAGAACTACGTTCTGCCAGGGGCCAAGCTTTACCTCTCCGTCCAGAACCGGAATCGAAAGGGAGTGGTTCAGCAGGAGAGCCCGCAGGTGGCTGGAACCGTTATCATCGTGCCAGGTTTCATGGTGACAGTAAGGGGTCCCGTCAGCAAATCGTTCACCGTAAGGCAATCCAAGGGCTGAGGAGAACATATGATCCATATCGCTGTTCATAATTCCCGGTTCAGCCTCTGTTACCGCCAGCGCCGCTACGCATCCCGCTACGAAAACCATCACATACCCTTCCCGGATCCCGCTTTCGTCAACAGTTTCACGGATATGGTCATCCAGTATCACTTTTCCCATCCTGCCCTGCAGATGGTAGTCTCTTTTTTTTGTATATACAGCCATAACGATAACCTACCAAACCTCCTGAAATTTAAAAAGACCGCCCCGGAAGGCGGTCTGGTCAAAACAATTCAGTTATTTCAGGAAATCCTTTCCTTGTTCTCCTTCAGAAGTTTCATCAGGGTTTCCGAGGGATTCCTGAATTTACTCATAAAAATCATGGCAGCAATGATGTAGGGTTTGAAGCTGGCTTCCTTGTACAGGGGATCTCTGTAACGGTCAAATACGCTTGCCTCCACTTCGCCTTCCTTGCAGCTTACACCGCTGATATCTGCGGGGAGACAGTGCATGTAGAGGGCCTTACCGTTTTTGGTGGTTTTCATCAGCTCTTCCGTACATTCCCAGTCTTTATGTTTGGCATTCTGCGCCAGAAGTTCCTTTTCCAGAGCGGCAATTCCTTCATGATCCCCTTTACCGTAGAGGTCTGTCCGTTTTTCCATGGCGCTGAAGGGAGCCCAGCTTTTGGGGTATACAATATCCGCATCCTTGAAAGCCTCGGCCATGGAATTTGTTTTGGTAAAAGATCCGCCGCTGGATTCGCTGTTCTGTCTGGCCACTTCTTCCACTTCAGGCATTACTTCATAACCTTCAGGATGAGCCAGGGTGACATCCATACCGAAACGGGTCAGCAGACCGATAATTCCCTGTGGAACAGAAAGAGGTTTTCCATAGGAGGGCGAATAGGCCCAGGTCATGGCCACTTTTTTACCCTTGAGGTTTTCTATTCCGCCGAATTCATTAATCAGATGCAGCGCATCGGCCATGCTCTGTGTGGGATGGTCGATATCACACTGAAGGTTAACCAGTGTGGGGCGCTGTTCCAGAACACCATCCTGATGACCCTCTTTTACGGCTTTGGACACCTCCTGCATATAGGTATGACCCTTTCCGATGTACATATCGTCACGGATGCCGATAACATCTGCCATAAAGCTGATCATATTGGCTGTTTCACGAACGGTTTCGCCGTGGGCGACCTGGGATTTTCCTTCGTCCAGGTCCTGTACTTCCAGACCGAGCAGGTTACAGGCGCTGGCATAGCTGAATCGGGTCCTTGTTGAGTTATCCCGGAATAGAGATATTCCCAGTCCGCTGTCGAATACTTTCGGGGATATATTATTCTCTCTCATCCCCCTCAGAATTTCCGCAACTTCAAAAACAGCTGCAATTTCATCATCTGTTTTATCCCAGGTCAGGAAAAAATCATCAAGATACATATTTTCCGCTCTCAGGCAGGCCAGGTCCTTAATCCGTTCTTCAATTCCCACTCTATCCATAATTTACTCTCCTCAATATAATACTATTTATACTGTAATATGCGTTCCGCTGCCATTGGCAACAGCATCTTTGATGTTTTCGGGGCTGGTTATAATAACCTCTTTTCCCCCGTTTTCCAGGAATGTCATGGCTGCTTCCATTTTCGGAGACATACTGCCCGGTGCAAAATGACCGGCTTCCATATAATCCCGGGCTTCTGCCAGACTTATATGCCTGAGTTCCTTCTGATCCGGCTTTCCGAAGTTGAGGCAGACGCTTTTTACCCCGGTAGAGATAATAAACAGGTCTGCTTTCAACATGCCCGCCATCAGACTGGTCGCCCTGTCTTTATCGATTACAGCATCAATTCCATTCAGGTTGCCCTGTTCATCTTCAATCACGGGGATCCCGCCGCCTCCACCCGCGATAACACAGAAATCTGCTTTCAAAAGGGCTTCAATAGCTTTTAATTCGATAATCTCTTTAGGTTTGGGAGAGGCAACCATCCGTCGGAATCCTCTGCCGGCATCTTCTGTCAGAGTCCATTCCGGATGGGCTTCCTTAAGCATAATGCTCTCTTCTTCCGTGTAGAACTGTCCAATCGGTTTAGCCGGGTTGATAAAGGCATCATCATCCTTATCTACTTTTATTTGGGTCACAACAGTTGCCGCTGTCATACTAATATTCTTTTTGCGGAATTCATTATCCAGAGCCTGTTGTAACTGATAACCGATAGCTCCCTGTGTATCCGCATCACAACTGACCAGGGGGACCGGATGCATATGGGCCACCTCTTCTGCTATTTCCGACCGTCTCAGAATGAAACCAACCTGAGGCCCGTTCCCGTGTGTTACAACAACCTGCCAGCCGGTCTCTACAAGATCGGCTATGTGTCTGGATGTTTCGCAGATTGCATTATACTGATCTTCCACACGCATATGCTCTTTATCCGAAATAAGGGAATTCCCTCCCACTGCGATTATAGCCAGTTTCTTCATTTTCCCATCCTCTTAATATAATGGCTTATCCAGTAGATTATAGATCCTATTCAAATTATTTTGCAAGCTTTATTAAAAAATTGTAAGAAAATGGCCTGGTTTTTTGGCATAACTGATTTTTTCTGATATACTATCAGTGATTAGAAGGAGATCACTATGGAAATACCCGGTCATCTGGAAACTTATATACCTGTCATTCAGGCGGTAGGAAGAACTCTGGGAATAGGAGAGGTACTTTTGTATGATCTTACCCAGAATCCGCCTGTAATCATAGCCAAAGAGGGGGGGATCACAGGGCGGAAAATCGGTACGCCTGCTACTCAGCTTTTGCAGGATATTATAAAGGGAATGCTGGAGCAGGATGAAACCATGCGGGTAAATTATGAATCTGTTACAAAATCAGGCAAACCCCTGAAGTCCACCACAGTTCTGCTCAGGAATGAAAGTGACGAACTACAGGGGGCCCTCAGTATTAATGTGGATATGAGTTCCATCAGCATCCTGCAGCATCTTATCAGTCAGATTTCCGGTAAAGAAAAAATTGATGAGTATGACGAGATGCCTCAGAATACACAGGAGTTCCTTAATGTCATGATCCGGAAGGGAATTGAAAGCGTCGGTAAGCCTGTCTGTTATTTTGATAAAAAGGATAATCTTGAAGTGGTAAGATTTTTGAATTCCAATAACATATTTACGATCAAGGGATCCACTGACTCCCTTGCGGGAGAATTGAATGTGTCCCGTTATACAATCTATAACTATATAGAAGAGGTTAAGAACAGCTGAAAACCGTGTTCCACATTGTTTTTTTCTGTTTTCAGCGCCTATAATCAGAGTATGTTCACTTACCTGGATGATACTGTTGAAATTATTGGTTCAGAACGGCCTCCTTTTTCAGATGACAGGACCATACTCCCTTATTTTGATGAGATGCTTATAAAGGGAGGGATTTTCCCCTGGTTCTGGGATCTGAAATCAATGAAGTTCTTTATCCATAATTCCATTCTGGATAAAATAACAACTCCCGAAACTGTTTTCACGACCTTAAACAGATTTTTCGCTTTGAATATATTTAAGGATGATCAGGAAAAATTACTGAAGTCCCTGTTTCATTCCTATAGAATAAAGACTTTTCATCCTGTTAATTTCCGCATGTTTATTAACAGCAGGGAGTCTCTGCACTGGTTCCGAATGGAAGGTGCATTTAATTTTGAAGAGGACCGGCTGGTCAGCACTGTTGGTTACCTTGTCAACATTACCCAATACAGGAAGCTCCATCAGAGACTTTCTGATTCTACGGATTATTTCAAAACAATAACGGATATGATCCCGCTCCCTATTTTCTATAAGGACAGGAATCTGATCTACCGCTATCATAATAAGGCCTTTAATGAAGCGATGAATCTGCCTCCTGAAAAAATCAATGGCAAAACGGTGTATGATCTGGAACCCGGCTCCTTGAGTGAAATTTTCAATCAGGCTGACAGGGAACTGCTGGAAAATTCCAGTCTTCAGGTATATGAATCTACGGTCCGGTATGGTGATGGTTCCTTCAGGGATATTGTCTTTAGAAAAAATGTTATCTATACCGAAACCGGAGAGGTGGAAGGGATTGCCGGTATCATGACCGATGTGACCGAGACCCGCCGGATGGAAGTAAAAATGGCACGTATGGTTATGATGAAGGATATATCCCTTAAGACTAATCAGGCGATTCTGGAAGGTTCAAGTCTGAATACAATCCTGAATCTTGTTATGGAGCAAATCAGAAAGATTGTTACCAGGGCTGATTGCGGTTCCATTCTTCTTCTGGATGAAGACAATATTCTGAATCTGGAGGTTTCCTTCGGGTACAGGAAAGAGGAGGCTGAAAACTTTTCCCTTCCCTTCAGGGAATCCTTTCTCTGGAATACAGGGATTTCCCCCGGAGAAGAACCGGTTATTATTCCCGATCTGTCAAAATTGGAAAAAATTGATAAATATCCTCCCATGCCGGAAACTGAGGAGAGAATTCCTGTTCAGTCAATCCTGAGCATTCCCATCTGCAGTAAGGACAGGGTGCTGGGGATTCTTTCTCTGGATAGTTATAAAAAAAATATTTTTAATGAAGACGATCTGGAGATGATGCGCTATCTGAAGGAACATCTGCTGGTACTTCTGGATAATCAGCAGGCCTTTCAGAGGCTTCTGCAGTAGTCCCGTTTCGACTCTCTGTCCGGTATGGCAACCAGGCATTATTTTGAAGCCGTAAAAAAAACTGCTGATTTAAATTCCCTGTTTGTAATCTTCTCTCCCTGCTACTAATCTTTATATTGCATGAATGACTGTAAATGGAAGGTGACATGATGAGTATCATTACAAGACATCCCGAGAACCCCTTGATTAAACCGGCTGATATCCCGCCTTCGACGGAAGGGTATAAAGTCCTGGGCGCCTTTAATCCGGCTGCAGCAGAATTCAACGGGGAAACCCTTTTGCTGTTGCGGGTAGCGGAAAGCTGTATTAAGGAAGAAGGGTATATCTCAGTGCCCTATTACTGTTTTGGCGAATCCGGGGCCAGTCCTGCCATATTGAAGGTTCGGGAGGATGACCCTGATGTGACATTGAAGGATTCCAGGGGTGTTCTCTATAAGGGCATCGATTATCTGTCCACCCTCTCCCACCTTCGTCTGGCCCGCAGCCGGGATGGTATACACTTTACTGTAGATGATAAACCTTTTATTTTTCCGACATTGGAGAGCGAAACGTTCGGCGTGGAAGATGCCAGGATATCCAGAATGGGAGAGGAATACTGGATTAATTATACGGGAGTTTCCCGGGACGGGTTCTGTACTATGCTGGCTGTAACAGAAGATTTTGTTCATATTGAGAAAAAAGGGATCATCTTTCCGCCAATGAACAAAGATGTTGCTTTGTTTGACATGCCCTGCAACGGGAAATACTACTGTCTGCACAGGCCGAATAACGAAGGATTCGGTCGTTCATCAATATGGATAGGCAGTTCTCCGGATCGTCTTCACTGGGGAAATCATAAATGCCTCCTCCGGCCAATGGAAAACCGTTTTGAACGGATGAAAATAGGAGGCGGCGCACCTCCTTACCTGACTGACGAGGGGTGGCTGACAATCTATCACGGAAAGGGAGAAGGACAGCGTTATACCCTCAATACGCTTCTTCTGGACAGGGATAATCCGGAAATCATTCTGGGCCGGGGGAAGATGCCTCTTCTGGAACCGGAAGAGCCCTATGAAACCGTGGGGTTCTTCGGCAATGTGGTATTTACCAACGGATTGATTGTAAAAGAGGGGATCCAGGGGCGAACTGCCTGGATCTACTATGGGGCCAGTGATGATTCAGCCTGTCTTGCTACTGCCCGGCTGGATGATCTGGTCGACCACGCTCTCGGAAAAATATAAGGACATACTGATGCGAATAGCCATGATATCGACTTATCCCCCAATAGAATGCGGGATTGCAACATATTCTGAAAACCTTTGCCAGGCCTTTCATAAAGAAGAGGATGAAATTGTCGTGATCAGTCAGCACGGTGCCCATGGACCGGATGTATTTCCTGTCTATAATGCGGCAGATGATAATATCGCTGCGGAAATTTTCAATATGCTGAGTAAGCTGACTCCGGATATTGTCCATATTCAGCATGAATTCGGTCTTTACGGAGAACAGCATGGTATTCAGGTCAATGAGTTGATACTGCGTCTTCGTATGGCCGATCTGCCTGTGGCAGTTACTCTCCATACGGTACGGAATCCCATGCCCCGGGAGGATCAGATTGTCCTTAAAAATATTGTACAGGACAGTTCGGTGGTTATTGTGCATGAGCGTCTGCAGAAGGATATCCTGGAGGAAGTCTTTGGTAATCCCGGAAATATCAGGGTTATTCCTCATGGTGTCCGGGATATCAAACCTGTGCCGGGAGCCCGCAGGCTGCTGGGAGTGGAAAGGTATAAAACAGCCCTGCTGGCTGGATATTACAGGCCGACCAAACGGTTTGAACGGGTTGTTGATCTCTGGCCGGAAGTGGTAAAACGCTGCCCGGACGCACTTCTTGTACTGGCAGGTAAAATGCGGAATATCAGCTATTCCGATTATTACCGGACATTAATGAGAAAAGTAGAGGAGTCCCCTGTACGGGACAGCATACTTGTACTGCGGGGGCAGTTTCCCCAGCATACCTTCGATACGATTATCTCCGGGGCTGACTGTATGCTCCTCCCCTATGAAGCGGGAGCCCAGAGTGGCATTCTCTCCAATGCGGCAGCCTTTGGAGTTCCTGTTGTTACCTCAGATCTGGATAGTTTCGAACAGTGGACCAGAGAGAGCGGGGGCGGGCTCGCGGCTCATTCGGACGAGGAGTATATCGATTATATCTGTCAGGTTCTGGACGATCACAGTCTGCAGAAAAAACTGAAGAGGAATATGAAGGAGTATATCAGGCCTATGCTCTGGGAGGCGGTTTCGCTGAAGCACCACGAGGTGTATGAAGAGATTGCCCGAAACCCGAATGTCTCTTCCCGTTATTTTTATGTTCCGGAGACCCGGGAACAAAGCCATCTTCATTTTTAAACGGCAGAGATTAAGCTCTTAACAACTCCTCAAGCAGTTCCTTCAGTTCCACCCGGGCGAAGTTCGAGAAACTGTCGGACATGGCGTAAGGGATAACCAGCCATCCGTTATGGATAAGGGAACCGCAGCTGTAGAGTACATTGGGAACATACCCGCTCCTTTCCTCTTCGTTGGGCGTCATTAGAGGTTTTTTCAGGGATCCGATAACCTTTGTGGGATCCTTAAGATCCAGCAGTATGGCCCCCAGGTAGTAGGTCCGGACCGGACCTACCCCATGGGTCAGGACGAGCCAGCCCTCAGCTGTTTTCATGGGAGATCCGCAGTTGCCAAGCTGAATCAGTTCCCAGTCTTCATGGGGTATTGCTATAAGGGAAGGGTTCTCCCACATCTTGATATTATCCGAGAATACCACGTAGATATTCTCATTATCCAGACGGGAAAGCATGGCATATCTGCCGCCGATTTTTTCCGGAAAGATAGCCATTCCCTTGTTTTTGGCCGCATCCCCATGGAGGGAGGATACTGTAAAATGGATAAAATCCCGTGTTTCGATCAACTGGGGGATTATGGCGCTGCCGTTAAATGCGGTATAGGTGGCATAATACAGGCAGTGCCTTTCCTCAGGATCTTCGAAGCAGACAAAACGGGCATCCTCCAGCCCTTTCTTTTCACTCTTGGATACGGGAAAGATGACTCTGCTTGAAATGTCCGTTTTGGAATGAAAGGCCATGGAATAATTTGAACTGGCCAGCAGATTCATGGTATCAATGATTTTTGCTTTGCCCCGGTCTTTGCTGTTCTCTTCGTAATTCTGAATAGCTTCATCCAGTTCTTCCCGGGAAAAGTGGGCTATCAGTTCATTCAATATGGGTGCGGCTTTTTCTGTCAGTCCTGCTTCATCCAGGGAGAGCAGGAACTCGTCTTTGCTGTAGAGGGTGGACTTGCGGATGGTTGCCTGCTCAATGAGACATTTATTTTCCTCTATGGTTATACTTCCGTCTGCGTGGACGATACCAGGGCGGAACACAATGGAGGAAATGTGTCCTTCTCCTACAGCACGGAAACTGACTATGACCCTAAGCTCATCCTTTTCTATTCCGCTTTGAACGGGGTGGGGGACAATGGAAGGATTAAACAGGGCGGCTGATTCCACACTGTACTCCATGGTGAAATAGGAACCTATCAGAAGTTTCTGATTCAGAGTCGTCTCCTGTTTGATATAATGACTGACTGTGTTGTAATTATCCTTGAAGATCCTCTCTATATCACGGTGACGGTTTTTAAAACGTTCAAATACTTCATCAAGAAGTTGCTCCGTCTCCTTTTTATCTTTTTCGAGGAGCCGCTCTATGATACGCCTTTCCCTGTCCGGATTATCAATAGTGAAGTATTTCGCAATGACCCGGCGGTAATTGGGAGATAACTTCTCATTAGATCGAATAACATTCATAACTCAATTATATTTCATCTTTGTATGATTTGAAAAAAAAAGATGCTTTATACCCAGTTAAAATGACCCGAATACTTCCGGCAATTTGACAGACCGTAAAATGATTTCTATAATTGCACACGTTTGCAGCGATTTGTCTGAGGAGGAACCATGAGAACGGGACGTTCTCTTACTATCAAGGATATTGCCGAGCTGGCAGGAGTCAGCCATTCCACCGTATCCAGGGCCCTGAATAACAGTTCCCTGGTTAATGAGAACACACGATTGAAAATCCAGAAGATTGCCCGGGAGAGGAACTTCGCCTTTAATGCCAGCGCCCGAAGCCTGAGCAGAAGGGAAACCGGGGTTATCGGTGTTATATACATGACGGGGCTGGATGTTTTTGGAGCATCTCTGTATGCCGCACAGTTGTTTCAGGAATTGCGGCACTGCCTTGAACGCTATCAGCTTGATCCCATACTTCTGGAAGCGTATGATCCGGTAAGCGGGCAGAGCAATATCAGGCGTCTTTTGATTCAGAATAAAGTGGATGCCTTTCTGCTGATTCACTCCTATATACGGGAAGAGGATTACAGACAGCTGGAAGAGAGCGGTTTGCCGGTGGTTCAACTTCATGCTGTCGGACGGAATCCTTCCCGGAATAATCTGGATTTTTTCATTACTGATAATGTTCTGGGTGGAAAACTGGCGGCTGCACACCTTATAGAGAGGGGCTGCCGGCGGATACTCACTCTGACTGTAAGAGAAGAAAATGACAGTAACCGGGAGTTCGAGAGGCGGACACAGGGGTTCCTTCAGGGAGTGAAAGAGAGTCCGTTATCTGTTCTTTCAGAAGTAAGAACGCTTCAAAGCTGTTCTTATAGGGAGTGTTACGCATTTATTAAGGAACATAAAGCTTTGATAGAACAAACGGATGGACTGTTTCTTCAGGCTGATATCCTTGCTTTCGCTGCCGTTTCGGCCCTGAATGAGATAGGCATTCCGGTTCCGGGAAGCATAAGGCTGATCGGCTATGATGATACGGCAGCGTGTCTGATGACAGAGCCCGAAATTACCACGATCCATCAGCCTAAGGAAGAACTCTGCCGGCAGGCCTGCGAACACCTCTTCAGAAAAATGAAAGGGAAAGGTGAGGAAGATTCCAAACAGGTTCGACTGGAACCCTATGTGATTCAGCGGGGATCCTCCTGAATGACTACACTAGAGACTTGTTATGATAACCGAATAGACGGGGCAGACCCGTCTATTCGGTTATTACAGAATTTATCCCTTGACCGAACCGGCCATAAGGCCCCGGACAAAGAATCTCTGGAGGCTGAAGAATACAGCCAGAGGCAGGATCATACTCATAAAGGCTCCTGATGTTAACAGATGCCAATCCTGACCCTTTTCACCAACCATGGCAGCCAGGGCGCTTGTAACAACCCTGTTTTTATCTCCCAGAAAAACAAGTGCTACCAGGTAGTCATTCCATACCCAGAGGAACTGGAAGATGGCAAAGCTGGCCAGCGCCGGTATGGAGAGGGGCAGTACAAGCCTGACAAAAGTCGTAAAGGGCGTTGCCCCGTCCAGGTAGGCGGACTCGAAAATATCCCGGGGCAGGTTGCTGATATAGTTATACAGCAGATAAACCGCCAGGGGCAGACCGAACCCCGTGTGAGCCAGCCACATACAGACAAAGGTGCCCGTAATACCCCATCGGGTAAAGTCCCGGAGAATGGGAATCAGGGCAATCTGAAGGGGAACAACCAGAAGGGCCACTATCATGATAAACAGGGGTTTCCGTCCGGGGAATTCCATCCAGGCAAAGGCATAGGCCGCAAAAGCCGCTATAAGGATGGGAATGATGGTGGCAGGGATACTGACGGCAATGGAGTTTAATACGGCATCGGAAAAATTATTTCCCTGCCTGGAGATCGTATTGCCCTGAGCATCTGTAAACTCAACCGTACCGGCGGAAAGTACATCCCTATAGTTCTGTAGGGTCAGATTGGCACCGAATCCAATCCATTTCTCTTCAAATGTTTCTATCTTGCGGGACCGTTTATTTCCATACCATTTAAAGGACCGGCCTTCTTCCATCAGAATCCCGTTACGCCATTCTTCAAAGCTGGCGGTATGCCCCTCAATTTCAATAGGGGCATTGGGATCCGTCTCTGCAGGGAGTTCGAATTCACCTGTTTTTACCCAGTCCCTGTGGGGGAGTACGGACCACCATCCGGAAGCGTAGATATCGCTGGATTCTCTGAATGAAGTGACAAATACGCCCAGCGTGGGAATGGTCCAGACCAGTACGATAAATATAAGTACTATTCCGACAGCTAAACGGGCGGGAGTAAATTTCTTTTCTTCTTTATGGCTCATTTCAGCACCTTCCTTCCCCGGAATTCTTTCAGATTGTAAGCCAGGACCGGAATAATAACGATCAGAAGGATTACAGCAATGGCCGAAGCCTGGCCGGAATGCCCGTAGGTAAACTGTCTGAGGTAAAACTCGTTGGCAATAACATTGGTTCCGAAGTTCCCTCCGGTCATTACACGTACAATATCAAACAGTTTGAGGCTGAATATCAGAATAGTAGTGGTAACCGTAACAATTGTAGGCATTATGGAAGGGATTGTTATTCTGAAAAAGATAATAAAGGCATTCGCTCCGTCAACACGGGCAGCTTCATTGATCTCCTCGGGAATGGCTTTTATGGCAGATGACAGGATAACCATGGCATACCCGGTCTGAAGCCATACCATTATGGCAATTAAAAAGAAGTTATTCCAGAAAGGCATCAGGAGCCAGGCCTGAGCATCACCGCCAAGGGCTGTCACAATGGCATTGAGAAGGCCGATTTCCGTAACGTTTACTCCCTCTCCTTTATAGGCGTAAACAAACTTCCATATTACACCTGCTCCGACAAAGGAGATGGCCATAGGCATGAATATAAGTGATTTAAACAGCTTTTCCTGTCTGGACTTGTCGGCCAGAACGGCAATAATGATCCCCAGGGATACGCAGAAAAAGGTTCCGAATATCATCCATAACAGGTTGTTTCGAAAGCTCTCCAGCATAATGGGGTCTGAAAAAGCAAATATGTAGTTATCGAGGAAAACGAACTCCTGTCCGTTGGCTCCCATAAAGCTTAAATGGAGGGATCTCAGGGTCGGTACGACCAGAGCCCATACAAGAATGATTACCGCAGGTCCCGCAAAGACTACGGCTACTGCAATGGATCGAATTTTATGAGGCATCGACTGGGCAATGCTGTTCATTACATAAAAAAGCAGGGCTACAGATCCCAGTCCCCAGATAACGGCGAACAGGGTCATAAGAACTTTATTGTTCTGCATATTCTGCAGAAGGAAAAAGCCTCCGATCAAAACAAACAGAGTCACTATTATCTCTGCTATCAGTACGACAGGCTTCCACCTGGATTGGACAATCCGGCCCATGTTTTTCTCCTTTTTATGGTACTTGTGAATTAAGAGCTGATACAGATATCCGGCTGATGTTTCCTTATCCCTGCCCTTTCTCCTGAATAGGAGAAGGGGATCAGTACCCTCTCCTCCGATCTGAGTTAACTCAACAGGAGGAGAGGGCTGGGAGGGAGCAGGAAAACCCAGGATACTGCAGTCTATAGCTCCCAAATTAAAGGAATTACTCAGGCCAGGAAGAATCGATGGCTTTCAGAGATTCGTCCAGAGATTTTGCCCCGGAAACATAGGCGGTCATTTCCTTCCAGAAGGATCCGGCTCCAACGGCACCGGGCATCAGGTCTGAACCGTCAAAACGGACGCTTGTAGCATTCTGGATAATTTCCGCAACTTTTCTGTCTACATCATTTGTATACCAGCTCAGCTGTGAGTCCTTATGGGGAGAGATGGCTCCGCCCGCTTTAACCCAGCCTTCTACAGAAGCGCCGGTAGCAAAATGCTGCATTACCATTCTGACTTCGGGTCTGTCGTTGAACATGGCATAAATATCGCCTGCAACCAGAACGGGGCGTCCCAGAGAAGGATCTACAGAAGGCAGGTAGAAAAAGTCATAGTCTGTTCCGGCAACCAGGTTGTCCGGAAAGAAGGATGTAATGAAGTTTCCCTGTTTGTGCAGCCAGGCTTTGGGGGGATTCTCGAACATTACCTTGGGCGCGTCTCCGAAACTGGTTGTGGCAATTCCCGTGCGTCCGCCGTATACCATACCGTCTGCAAACCAGATATCAGTCATGGCTTTTATGGCTTTTCTAACCTCCGGTGAGTCGAACTTCAGTTCACCGGCAACCCACTTGTCGTAGTTTTCAAGGCTGGTTGTTCTAAGCATCATCTCTTCGATCCAGTCTGTTGCGGCCCAGCCGGTTGCGGCACCGGATTCGATCCCTACTGCCCAGGGGCTGTCGCCATCGGATAGAATCGTGTTCTGCAGAGCCACCAGTTCCTCCCAGGTTTCGGGAACTTTGTAACCGGCTGCATCAAATTCTTTCTTGTTGTACCATACAAGGGATTTTCCATTTACACGGCCCCAGATCCCGGCCATGATATCTCCGCCGGGAGATGCCATAGTGGCCATGTCGAGCCAGCTCTGGATATAGTTGGATTTGACTTTTGACATATCCAGGACTTTGTTAAGGTCGACAACATACCCTTTTGCTACAAAGTTTTTCAGTAAACCGGGCTGGGGAAAGTCCACGATATCGGGGGGATTCCCGCCTTCTACGCTGATTCCGATGGAAGCTTCAAATTCCTTGGAACCTTCATACTGAATATCAATGCCGGTCATCTCTTCAAAGGGTTTGATGGACTCTTCGAATTTAATGGCATCATTGTCTGTAAAAGGACCGGCCATTGTAACAACTTTTCCTCTTACATCAGCGTAGGGATCGTCTGCTGCGGGGGCAGCTTTTTCCTCAACAACGGTTTCTTTTTTACTGCAGCCTGTAAAAAAGAATGTACCGATCAGCAATACTGAAATTGCTGCCAATAGTGATTTTTTCATAAATATACTCCTTTCCTGAACGGCCGCGGGGACCGCAGAATCCAAAAGTTAGGTGGTGCCTCTCTCTACGAGGCCGACTTGAAGGTTTATTTTCTGAATAGCACTGCTCTCTCCTGCCATCCCTTCAAGGAGAAGACCCGCGGCTATCCGTCCGGAATCTTCCAGATGCTGGGAAATGGTAGACAGTTCTATCCAGTCAGCAGCTTCAATATCATCAAAACCCAATACGGCCAGTTCTTCAGGAATCCGGATCCCTCTTTCCCTGGCCGCTTTTATAATGCCTATGGCCTGGACATCAGACATGGCGAAAATAGCCCTTGGGCAGGTGTTCTTGTCAAGATATTCACTGAACACTCTTAAAGCATCAGACACTATGGTGTTGGATTCAAGAACCATTGTATTTTTTATATCTTTTTTATGCTCGGACAGTTTGTCCTTGAAACCTTTCAGCCTGGCATCAGAGGGGTGGCAGCTGTAGGAGAGGGAGTGGTTGATATCTCCCATAAAAGCACAGGGCAGATAATTCTTTTTCAGGAAAAGTTCAGCCGCAATCTGACCGCCTCTGTAGTCATCTGCCAAAACCCTCGAATAGTTATCATCATCCGATTCAACCATAACCACATTCAGTCCTGATGCTTTCAGTGTCCTGTGCTGTTCCGCCGTAAGGTTTACAGACATCAGAATCAATCCGTCGATTCGTCTTGTGAAGGGTACGGAAGTCAGGTACTCATCCAGTTGATCAGCACCTTCGATGGTGTAAATGATCACTTCAAAATTATTCTGTCTGAGTGGGGATATGACTCCCTCAAGGCGCTCAACAAAGGAAGGCGCCGGAAAAAAAGGTGTCAGAACACCAACACGCCCAACTGACCGGCTTGCACGGCTTCCGGTATTGCCCTGCGGGATGTAGTCCAGCTCCTCCATTGCCAGAGAAATAGCCCTTCCCGTGGATTCCTTAACGCTTTCCGCATTATTCAGATACCGGGAAACAGTAGTAATGCTAACTCCGGCATGAGATGCTACATCATATATTGTTGATCTATTCCCGTTTGCTTTTTTCAATTATTCACCAATGTTAATCAAAATATGAAAGAGCTTTCATTGGTATATCATAAGTCTTTTATTCAAATTCTGTCAATGAAATTGTTTCTCAAATGATTGTAACGGGATTTTTTCTGAAGTTTTTCGGGTTTTAAGCAGTTTTTTTATCCATAAACAGTGTTAATTATTGAAAGATCTTTCATGAGGGGTCATAATAAAAGGCTCCCCATCAGGAGAGCCTTAATTATAAATCGGAAAAATCTTATTTCAGTTTATAGGGGAGCATGGCATAAAATGCCGCACAGATTTCAAGGTCATCAATCCGGCACTTTTCATTGGGAGCATGGGCTTCTTTTTCATCTCCCGGACCGAATCCGATCATGGGAATCTTATGGCGGCCGCAGATGGCGACACCGTTTGTAGAGAAGGTCCACTTATCCACAACCGGATCCTTTCCGTAAAGGTCGTTATAGGCTGCAACCCCGCTTTCTACAAGTTCATGGTTCCTCTCTATTTTCCATGTGGGGAAATAGAGTTCCTGTGAATAATCCGTATTCTTCCAGCCTCTTTTTTCATAATCGGGCATGGTTACGGATTCAGGCTCCTCTCCCAGTGCTTCGGTGATGTATTTTTTAACCTGACGGATTGCCAGGTCCGCATCCTCACCCCAGGTAAGCCGACGGTCAAGGTAGAGCATCGCCTGATCGGGAACAGCACACTGGGAAGGGCCGCTGACTTTCATTTCAGAAACAACAATCGTTCCTTTCCCAAGGAATCTATCATCATCGGGCTGAAGATCTGCGTTAAGTTTTTCCATGGCAAGAGCCGCTTTGGCTGCCTTGTATGCGGCACTGTCCCCTCTTTCAGGGGCGGAACCATGGCTGGAAATTCCCTTGATTTTAACAACCATTTCCATCCTTCCGCGATGTCCTCTGTAAAGCTGGCAGCTGGTGGGTTCTGTAGAAACAGCGAAATCGGGAACCAGTTTCTCTTCTTCGATCAGGTATTTCCAGCACATGCCGTCACAGTCTTCCTCCATAACAGTGAAAGTAAAGTAAACAGAGTATTCTCCATCATACCCAAGGTCCTTGAGGATACGTCCCGCTGTAATCATGGAGGCGGCGCCGCCTTCCTGGTCGGATGTTCCCCGTCCCCAGACGTAGGTTTCGTCAATCTCTCCGGAAAAGGGATCCTTTTCCCAGTTGTCAGGGTTTCCGACAGTAACCGTATCGATATGGGCATCAAAGGCAATTTTTTTCGGTCCGTTTCCGATACGGGCTACAACACTGCCCAAACCGTCAATCCTTACTTCATCAAAACCGGCTTCCTCGCAGAGTTCTACAATTTTCCGGCAGACATTCTCTTCTTCCCCGCTGTAGGAAGGAATTTTAACCATTTGGGAAAGTACATCTGCTGCGTACTGCTTGTATTCAGCTGCTTTCTCTCTAATCTGTTTCTCTATAGACATAGTTTTTTCTCCTTAGGATTATACCCTTTTACCGGGGCAATCCTGTATTTTTAGACAATTATTAATCCGAAAGATTATCCATACATTTCCAGAGACGGGCGGCCTGTTCCCGGGCCTCCTCGTAAATTCCTGCTGTTTCAAAGGGAAACTCACGATCTTTCAATACGACATTTCCGTTAATCACAACAGATCTGACTGATGTGGCAGACTGTCCGAACGCAATATGACCGGCAATGTTTTCGGCACGCAGGGGGGTTGGGGCGTTATAGTCCGATACGACCAGATCCGCCTTGAACCCTTTTTCAATTTTCCCGAAACGGTCTTCGAAATTCCTTTCCAGAAGGGTATTCCCGCTGTGGAGGAACTGCATCAGATCGCCCGGCCAGAGCGGTCCGCCGGCATCTCTGTGTTTGAAGAAGGCAAATTTGAATTCTTCCCACATATCCGTACCGATCCCGTCTGTTCCGAAGGCTACATTTTTAACATCACTCAAATGACTTTGAACACCCACATTGTTATTCATATTGGAACGGAAGTTTACAACCAGAAAGCTGTTCCTTTCATTCAGGATCTGCCTGTCCCTGTCGGACAGGTATAATCCATGGGCGATCAGAGCTTTACTGTTCATCAAACCCATATCATCCAGCCGCTCCAGAAGATCTTTTCCGTAGAAGTGGTGCGACCAGGATGCGTCGTATTTATCTTCCGCCACATGGATATGAAATCCTCTACCCGTCTGTTCTACCGCTTCAGCCAGCTGCTTCAGTCCCCGGTCGGGAATAGTGAAAGGCGCATGGCCGCCGATATGTGCTTCAAAAAGACCGGACCAGCTGCCATTCGCTTTCTCTTCGTCAATCTCACGGGCAAAACGGATATTTTCGGCAATCCCCGATTCCATCTCTTCTATGCTGTTGCGATCGGATGTTTCAAAACAGGTCATACCCCGCAGTCCCACCTGTTCAAAGCTCTCTTTCAGTACGCTGAGAGAGCCGTCAATAAAGGACGGGGACGCATGGTGATCAATTACCGAGGTTGTTCCGTTGCGGACGGCGTCAAGGCAGCATATCAGTCCGCTGCTCTTCAGACTGTCCCTGTCCAGAGCCCTGTCCAGTCTCCACCAGAGATTCTTCAGGGTGGAGATAAAATCGGGAGAAGGTTTGATATCCGCCATGATTCCCCGGGCCAGACCGGAATAGAAGTGGTTGTGGCTGCAGACAAGCCCGGGATGGACAATCGCCCCTTTTACATCCCAGACTTCATCCGCATTCATACCGTCCGCCGCTCCGGGACCGGCAGCCACAATCAGATCTTTGTCAACAACAATATCCCAGCCGTTGTGAACTTCGGCAGGCTGAAAATTTACAACAGTAGCATTTTTAATTATCAGCATGGAATTCCTCCTGTTACTTGTCAACACTGCCTGTGTACCAGGGGTACTCGGTCAGTACTTTACTGATAACGGCAGCCGTTTTAACACCTTCTGTTCCATCCGGAACAGGTCCTGTCAGTTTTCCCTTGCTCCAGTTTAGGTTGAACACTTTACCGCTCAGACGAAGCAGCACATCCTCGCCATTCACAAAAAATCCCCTGTTTTCACTGTTTTCAAAATCCTCTTTCAGACTGAATACAGTAATTTTGTCTTTGTAGGGTCTTCCCTCCCAG
The DNA here is from genome assembly GCA_963663385.2 of Oceanispirochaeta sp. Taxonomy (GTDB): domain Bacteria; phylum Spirochaetota; class Spirochaetia; order DSM-2461; family DSM-2461; genus Oceanispirochaeta. Next base: position 1,428,180 of record CAXXXD010000002.1, read on the forward strand.
GGGCAGAAACGGGCACAGTTGCCGCATTCGTTGCAGTAGGCATCCACATGGAGAATCTGGGTCTCCTGATTAAAAACATCCTTTCCCGTCTGTATAACGACATTGGCCCGGTTGGGGCAGACATCGACGCATTTATTGCAGATTGTACTGCACTGCAGGCAGCGGGAGGCTTCCTCTTTTGCCCAGGCTGCAAAATCATCCCGAAGGTTAGAGCCGGAAGCCTTTATCACACTTTTTCTGGACCTGAGGTCACGGGTCTCTTCGTCGGATAATTTTTCTGTCTCCGCCGGGGGGAGTGTTACTCCTTTTTCGCCCAGAATGTGGTTCACAGCTTTGCGGGCGCTTCCCATGGCTCCTACGATTGACAGGGGTCCGGTCAGGGCGTCTCCGCAAATGTATACGCCGGGCAGTTCGGTTTCGTTGGTTTCGGAATTGACATCAACCCATTTACCGGGAACAGGGAGTCCCATTGTCTTCAGAGCATCCCTGTCAACTGTTTCTCCGATTGCGGTAATCAGGGTATCAACGGGGAACTCTTCCACTTCCTCGGTGGCTACAGGCCGCCTGCGGCCGGATTCATCCGCTTCGCCCAGGGTCATAACGGTGCAGCTCATTTTGCCGTTTCCGGTAAATTCGGCTGGATTCCTTAAAAAATAGAAACTGATTCCTTCCGCAAGGGCATCGTAATACTCTTCTCTGTCGGCAGGCATTTCGTTCAGGGTCCTTCTGTAGATAACCCGAACCTCTTTTACCCCCGGCAGCCTCTTTGCGGAGCGCGCGCTGTCCATGGCTGTGTTTCCGCCGCCGACAACGGCTACGTACTCTCCGATATCCGTTTTTTCAGGCCGGGTTCTGAAGGCATTCAGGAAGTCCAGCGATGTCATTACATTGCCGCCGGGCAGGTTCAGTTTATTATCCTTTTCCGCTCCAATTCCGATGATAACCTTATCAAAACCTTTTTTCTTAAGGTTTTCAACAGTCGCATCTTTTACACCAAAGCGAAAATTTACGCCGTGGGCGCGGATAAACTCCAGGTCTTTCTCAATTTCCTCTGCGGGCATTCTGAAAGAGGGGAGAACATGGCTGATAACCCCGCCGGGTTTCTCTTCTTTTTCAAAGACCGTGACCTGTGCTCCTCCGCGGCGGAGAAAATAGGCAGCCGCCAGACCGGCGGGGCCGGCTCCGATAACCGCAACATTTACAGCCGTGTCCGAGGAGGGGGAGCTGAACGCTTCGATATACTCCCTCCATCCCTGTTGAGCCGCGATTTTTTTCATATCCCGAATCTTAACGGAACCTTCGTAATCAAGACGGGTACAGTTGTACTGGCATTTATGATCGCAGATCCAGCCCGTAATAAAGGGGAGGGGGTTTTTATTGTAGATTACATCAAGAGCCTCTGCATAGCGGCCCTGTCCGACCAGTCTCAGGTATTCCGGAACATCCTGATGAATGGCGCAGGCCGTTTGACAGGGAGCAACCGCACAGTCGTAAAGGGGCAGAGCCTCTCCGGTGCTGATTACATCAATCCCCCGCCACTCTTTTTTGTATTCCGGGGCATTCAGCGCCTTGTGGACCAGTTTTTCCAGGGCGTCAATATCGATTCCCTTTCTGTTCCAGTCCGCAATATTTCCGGCTTTTTCAATTGCCCTGGACATCCGTCCGTATCCGCCGGGTTTCAGCATATCCGTTGCCATGGTGACCGGCCGGATGCCTGCTGCAAGGAGGTCCTCCATATTCAGGGAGCTGGCGCCGCCGGAAAAGGATATGGGCAGGTCTCCGTTAAACTCTTTGCTCAGTTTGAGGGCAACCTGAATGGATATGGGGAAGAGAGCTCTTCCGGACATATACATTTCCTCTCCGGGGAGAATATTTTTATTGTTCACCGAGCCCAGGGTATTGGTCAGTTTTACCCCAAAGGTTAATCCCTGTTCCGAAGCCAGTTTCCTGAGACGTTTCAGCATACTGACAGCATCTGGGTACTGCAGATCGTGATCAAAACTCTCCTGTTTCAGTCCCACATAGTCAAATCCCAGCTGATCCAGGGTAGATCTGACACCATTAAAGGTGAGCAGGGTCGGGTTCAGTTTGACAAAAGTGTGGATCTTTTTCTCTGTTAAGAGGTAAACCGCTATCTTTTCGATCTCATCCGGAGGACAGCCATGCATGGTGCTGAGTGTTACGGAGCGGCAGATCCGGGGGGAGATCCTGTCCGCCAGAGCTTTCAGGTTCTGTCTCTTTTCTTCCAGTCCGCTGCCTTTCAGGAAGTCCTTATCCTCAGCCAGTTTCTTCAGTTCCTCTCTGTAAGCGGAAAAGCGCTCTTCCCCGGAACTGTCGATCAGACGGCCTATAAACTCATCCATCCTGGGATTCTGAATCCCCTTCAGGTCATAGCCGACACTCATATTGAAAATAAACTGTTTGTCCCTATGATCTTCAAAAAGGGTCTCCGCCATATGACAGAGAAACCAGGCTTTCAGGTACTCGTCATAAGCCTTGTCCAGAGTGTATTCGGTAGACCACTCGGTATTGAATCCTTCATCTTCCGCGTCAATACAGGGCTTTTCTATTTCCAGTGTATCCATGATCTGTACGGTTTTCAGTTCAAAGAACCTGGCGCCTGCCGCCCAGGACGTTACAATGTTCTGGGCAAGCTGGGTATGAGGACCCGCCGCCGGGCCGACAGGGGCGGCAGCGGATTCTCCAAACAGGTTCATGGGATCATGGCTTTGTTTTTTCGGTCCCGACAGCTCCGGGGAGAAGCTGAAAATGCTTTTATTCAGGCTGTACTCCGAAAAAAATCTTTCAACCAGTTCGTTAAACGGAACCGGTCTCATTAAATCGCTCATAATTCCCTCCTGTTTCAGGCTTTGTCTATCATTTCGTTGAATTCCGTGATGATTTCATCGATCTCTCCGGCCTGTTCCATTGTGCTGTTCCAGTAGTTGTCGTGGTCGTACCACTGTTCGTTCAGTTCGGACAGTTCCCGTTCCTGCTGTTCAATCCAGGTAAAGTATTTCAGGTTATGAACAGCCTTTTTATCGTAGTAGGTCAGTTCCTTGATATGATCGATAGTCTGTCCCATAAGGAGTTCCATGTCTCTTTCCGCATCTGCCTGGGTATAGGCTCCTCTCTCATCCGCCAGTTCCTGAACACGGGATCCGTACAGTTCCATAGAGTCTGTCGCAATGGTTACAACGTAATCGGATTCGGTCAGTTCATTGTATTTGGCGAACTTGATGGCAGCCAGAACATTAGCCACACCGGAGATACCCAGGAGGTCCAGGCTGTCTACCAGATCCGCAGAGACTCCAGCCGCTTTCAGGGTGTCCCGTCCGATTTTTTCGTTGAACATACGGATCAGTCTCATGGAGTGTTCATCATCGATCGCCGTGATGAAATCGGTGTCTTTACAGTCGTGTACCCAGGGAACATGTTTGTCTCCGATTCCTTCGATTCTGTGTCCGCCGAAACCGTTCTGGAGAAGGGTGGGGCACTGAAGGGCTTCAGCCACATTGATTTTCATCTGGGGGAATTTCTTCTTCAGGTAGTATCCGGCCGCCAGTGTTCCTCCGGATCCTGATGAAGAGATATAACCGGCCATTTTATCGCCCTCTTTCATGTAATACCCCAGTGTTTCCTCTACGGCTGAACCGGTTACATTGTAGTGCCACAGGGGGTTGCCCATTTCATCAAACTGGTTAAAGATCCTCAGGTCCTGTCCGGACTTTCTCAGTTCCCAGCATTTGTCAAAAATCTCTTTGACATTGGATTCACAGCCAGGTGTGGCGATGACTTCGCCGGCTACTGTTTTCAGCCATTCGAATCTCTCCTGGGACATCTCTTCGGGCAGGATGGCAATGGCTTCACAGGCCAGGAGAGAGGAAATATAGGCACCGCCGCGGCAGTAGTTACCTGTAGAGGGCCATACGGCTTTCGTCTTTTTGGGGTCGAACTGACCAGTTGTCAGTCGGGGTGCCAGACAACCGTAGGTTGCTCCTACTTTATGGGCACCCGTGGGAAACCATTTTCCGATGAGTACTATAATTTTTGCATTTGTTCCTGTCAGTTCCGGGGGCAGGACGATATGGTTTACTTTGCCAAACTGACCGCCTGACTCTTTAGGCTGGTTCTTCCATGTAATTCTGAAAAGGTTGACAGGATCGATATCCCAAAGACCGGTCTCGCTCAATTTCTTCTTGATATCTTCCGGTACAAGTTCAGGATTCTTCATCATTTCATAGGTGGGAAGTTTAATCCCTTTTTCCTTGCAGTAAGCCGCATTCTCTTTCTGTTTGTCCTTGTTAACTGTAAAATCAATCATTCTTTTCCCCTTATCTCTTGAATGGTATTTATAGATTTTTCCGGCATATCAATTCCCTTAAGGGCTGTCGCCGTATCTTTAAGTCCGTTTCCCGTTGCCATTACAACAATCGTTTCATCTTTATTTATAGTATGGTGCATTTTTCGGAGACCTGCCCAGGCGGCTGCTCCGGCCGGTTCCGTGAACAGCCCCGCTGTGCGGGACAGGTGCGCCTGTGCTTCAATAATCTGTTCGTCCGTAACGGTAATTACCTCTCCGTCAAACTCCTGAAGGTATCTAAGCGCTGTATAGCCGTTCCGCGGGATATCTACGGAGATGGAATCTGCTACTGTTATACTGGTCTTGAAATCAAAGCTGCCATTTTTCCAGGCTCTGAACAAGGCGTTGCTCCCCTCAGCCTGAACCGCAGTGATTTTTGGCATCTTCTTGATCAGACCGTACTGAAGGAGGTCCTTGAATCCTTTATAGACGCCTCCCAGGATACACCCGTCACCGGTGGGTACAATAACCCTGTCAGGCGCTCTGTCTCCCAGTTCGCTGAACATATCCAGGGATACCGTCTTTTTTCCTTCCATGGTCATGGGATTCCAGGCTGTATTTCTGTTCATCCCTCCGTATTCCCGGGAGTACTCCAGTGAAAGGTCGTATGCCTTGTCATAGTTTCCCGCAACCTTATAGAGTGTCGCTCCATAGTGCAGAGCCTGGATCAATTTGGCCGGAGGGGCTGTCTCCGGAAGGAACAGGACGATATCCTGCCCTGCCGCGGCTCCGATACCGGACATGGACGAGCCGGCATTTCCCGTTGAGGCCAGGACAATGGTGTTAATGCCGCACTGTCTGGCATAGGCAGAAACAAGAACTGAAGCCCGGTCTTTAAAAGAGCCTGTTGGATTACAGCCGTCATTCATAATAAACAGACCGGGGAGATTCATCTCCTCCCTCACTCCGGGAGGCTGCCACATTTCTCCTTTTACCCGTGGGAGGGCGGGAAAGTATTCAACAGGAACAGGAAGCATGCTGAGGGATAGAATCCCGGATGAAGGCAGAGACCCTGTTAATCTTACCTCCAGCACCCCGCGAAGGGGTTCATCTGCTTTCTGATTCTTCCGGCAGTCCGGACATGTCGTCAGTTTCGGGTCCAGATCGAAATAAGCCCCGCATTCGCTGCATTGGTATTTGAAATTCATTCGCAATCCTTTTCCTGATTAACTGTTCAGTTGAACCAAGGAACATGAAGTTGTATCAACTATTGTAACAGGTTACAGCCAGATGAAAAGCTTTATTACTAATTTTTTTGTAAAATTTACAATTATTTTGTAAGTGGGGGAGTGCATTTACCTATAATTTCCCAAAGGATGAGTTGTTTTTTTCTTTACAATTCAGAGCCTTTTAAGAATAATAGGCACAGGCGCCCTCCTGTTTTGTGTTCTTTCTTTGCAGCGGTTGTTAACCGGTGTAAAGAAGGGGGCGCCTTTGGACTTGAAGAATTGCTTTAAAAGTATATAGTATATGTGATGAGTAAAAGAATTATGTTAAACTCAAAGATTGATGCTTTTCAAATGGATAGATAATACCGCATGTTGATTCGTTATGGTAAAAATGAAAAAGGCCGTCTGATACGACAGGCCAAAGTATATACATTAAAAGAACACGGTATCAGCCGCAAACAGCTGGATCCGGATGCTTTAAAAGTGACTGAGCGTTTGAGAAATGCCGGATATCAGGCATATATTGTCGGAGGCGCCGTAAGGGATCTCCTTATAGACAAAGCTCCTAAAGACTATGATATTGCCACTGATGCCTATCCTTCAAGGGTCAGGAAGATTTTTCGCAATTCACGGATTATAGGAAAACGTTTCCGTCTGGTTCATGTCTATTTCCCGGGGAATAAAATCCTTGAAGTAGCAACCTTCCGTTCCCTGGACGGAAAAGATGGGCAGAATATCTACGGTTCGATAGATGAAGACGCCAAAAGAAGGGATTTTACTCTGAATGCCCTCTATTATTCTCCCAGAGAAGAACAGATAATTGATTATCATGACGGTGTGAAGGATATCCGCAGAAACCGCCTGAAAAGTGTCATACCCCTGAATACTACTTTTGTGGAAGATCCTGTCAGGATGCTCAGGGCTGTTAAATACTCTATATCGACGGGTTCCAGAATTCCCTATCCACTGAAGAAAGCCATTAAAAAACACTCCTCTCTTCTTGGGGATGTCTCGGTATCACGGATGACAGAGGAAATCTTTAAAATACTGCAATCCTCCTGTGCCGCACCGATTTTTCAAAGCTGCCGGGATCTTCTGCTGTTCGAATACCTCCTTCCGGGAATTCAGAAAGAATTCGACAGACCGGGAACAGGGCGATCCTTTACCAGACGTTTTTTCCAGGATATGGAAAGGCTTGATGAGTACGCACGCCGGGAGGGGGAGAATAAAACCAGGAGCCGTATGCTTCAGTATCTAACTCAGGCATGGCTTGAAGAAACCGGCGCCCTCCAGGCAGGAACCGAGAGTGTTTTTATGGATGTCGTCACTGATGTGAAGAACTGCCTGAAGCCTATGATCGCACCCAACCGGGAAGTGATGGATGCGGTAAAGCATATCTTTAAAAAGAATAACTGGAAGATTCCCCGTCGCAGACCGTCATACAGAGGAAGCGGAGTCAAGAAGGGATGGTCAGGCAAATCACCTAAAAAGAGCCTTCCCCAAAAAGCGGATCCTCTTAAAGTCTGACGATAGACTGCTGTTATCCTTTCAGATTGTATGGCAATCAGTTCAGGGGTTTCTTTCGTTTGGATATCTTTGAAATCTCAATATCCACTTCATCAATTATAATACCGGTAAAACGTTCGATCTTGTCGAGGACGTAAGCCTGGAGTTCATGGAGCTGGCTTCCCAGCTGGCTGCCGTATCCTGCCTCAACATAAATTCGAATTTTGTAACCACGTCTGTCCCGTTTTACGGTGATCTTCATGATTTTTATTTCACTGTCGTATTCATCGATGCAGTGAAGGATCATCTGGGACAGGGCGGCTTCTGAAATCTTGACGCTTCCTTTCTGATTCTGATTATGAAAGTGCGGGGTAACGACGGCTTTTTCAAAAATCTGAGTTTCTTTTCTGAAGCCGAAACCTTTTCTGAACAGTATTTTGATTGAGTCCGAAAGAATATGGGAATAATCCTGTTTTACCTCTATGCTCGGAACAGGAATTATATGTTTGCCTTCTGTATAACGGGAGTGAATGGCTTTATCGATCTCTTCGCGGCTGGCTATATCCTCAATCCGGATGATCCTGGTTATGGGAGGGAGGTTAAGCCTTTCAGTCATTTTCTTTACCATCCTGTCGGATGTGCCTATAAGAAGAATTTTCTTGAGCCGGGACTTTCTGATGGCATCTCTCACTTCCATTCTGTGTTCGGGGTTGTCAAAGAGAGCTGTTTTTATAGCTCCCATATAAAGTTTTTCCTTTTTGGCAGATCTTCCCGCTATAATACGGTTGTCATGAATTAATAGACCGTCATCTATTATATAAGGTATGTTGTATTTCTCTGCCAGCAGCTTGGCCCTGAAGCTCTTTCCTGTACCGCTTTTACCAATCAGAGCATATACCTTGATTCCCATAATTGTCCCTTTTACCGAAGTAAAGAACTGCTGTAGTTTGTCAACTGGAACATTATTACTCATATAATGTAAAATATAATCAATAGAGCCCTTCTGGTACAGTGTTTTCTTGCTTTCAATTCTTGACAAATCCCCCCTATAAACGGAAAATTATCCCCAATGGTTCGGACAGCTGCTCTAAGGGATGACAAATAATGACAAGGATAAGAAATCTCTCTTCTTTCGGGGAGCTAAAAAGGTTTTCAATCCTTGCTTTTACAGTATTGGCCCTTCTAGGCGGAACCATCCTTTTAAATCAGTCAGTCAGTGGCCGGTACTGGTCTTCCTGGTACCCTCTTTATATTCCTGAATCTGAAATCAGTCCTTCTCTCATTTCCCGGATATCCGAAGTAAGCGGTGGGAATTTTCTTTACTACGGTAATGCGGAGTTTTACTATAACGGTTTTAACGGCATGAATTCTGCAAGTGTGACAGAACTGGAGGCGGGTGATAAGCTGCTGCAGAACGATCCAAGGTTTGATCCCTTTATGCGGGAGGGGGGTAAATACTTTAAAGACGGTATATATCGAATCTTCTATTTACCTGTTTCTTTATCTCCGTTAGAATACCGGTATAAATTGAGATCCTACTGGAATAATGCCTGGATTTTCCCGGACGGGAAGTGGGATAAAACTCTGATGTGGACGGCGATTGTATTTTCGCTTATTGCCCTCATTCATTCGAGGGGTAAGCTATTAGCTTTCCTTATGCTGGTTCTATATGCGGGTTTTGCTGTTGCATCGGGAAATGAGAGTGTTATCCTGCCCGGTATGGTAACACTCTTTTTAATGAACCATTACGGAAAAGCAGGTCCTTACAGTCTCTTCCTGGCTCTTCTGGTTCCCTTTCCGGGGATCATTGCCATGGCAGGCGGAATGATAAGTCTGGTAGACTGCAGTGCTTTTCTGATAATATACTTCTTCAGCCTTACCCTGAAAGGGGGAGGGAGGAAACACTCCTGGAGGAGATATAACAGACAGAAGAGGGATGGACTTCTGACGGCCGGGAAAGATCACGATCTGTTTGTCCCCGTACCATTAGGCAGCAGGAAAGGGGCTGTCCCTTCTTCTTCTGTAAAAGGGGGGCTGGATCTGATTCCGGTTATATTGCAGACTTCCCTGCTTGCTCTTGCGGTTCTCTTTTTTGTTACGGGAGAAAAAGTCCTGCCGGTTTCGGTTCCTTCTCCTGTGATGACTCCGGAGAGTGACTGGTCCTGGGGCAGTTTCAGCCGGACTGAGCGTTCTGCCGAACTGCCCGGAACGATCGAAATGCTGATGCATAGAGCATACCAGGAATCCTTTCCTTATGGGGGAACCTGGAGCGTCCCCGGCAGGGGTGATAGTATTTCTCTGCCCGTATATAAGATGGATGATGGGCAGATCCGTTCAAGTCAGAAAATTATAAGGGTGTTTGATGAAGAATGGCTTAAGGCGTTTCTTCAGGATATGCCCTATGAGGGTCCCGGGTTGCTTTTCAGTACCGAACCGGGGCCGGTTAAAGTAGAAATGACATCGGTTGTTCCCGGATTCCCTGCCTGGCAGGGTGTCTGTGCGCAGGCGGTTTTTATATTAATTGGATTAATACTGTGTCTGATGAACCTTTCCGGAATGTCCGGTAAAGGGACTGAGGATTTCAGGATGAGGAATCATTTACTAGTACTTAGGAGGAAACAACAGGCAGCATGAAGCGTTTTAATACGTTCCCCAAAGGGGGAATTCACCCAAGGGACTGTAAGGAAGCAAGCTGTGAAAAGGCCATACAGAATGCCAGTATGTCCAGTACAGCCGTCATTCCGCTTTCCCAGCATATCGGAGCACCATCCGAATGTCTGGTGAAAAAGGGTGATACAGTCGAAGAGGGTCAGCTTTTGGGCCGGTCCGGCGGATTCGTATCCGCGAATATTCACTCCCCCGTCCCGGGAGAAGTAAAAGAGATCAGGAATATCTATCTGCCCAACGGGATTTCCACTCCCGCCGTTGTAATTGAAATCCAGGGAGAATTCTCCCGTCTGGGTAAAGAGGTTACACCGGTTTCCTGGGAGAGCATGAGCACGGAAGAACTGACCGCGAAAATTGCCGAAATGGGAATTGTCGGACAGGGGGGAGCTACCTTCCCCACCCATGTAAAACTTGCTCTTCCCAAAGGGAAAACCTGTGAGGTGTTCATTGTCAATGCGGTGGAGTGTGAACCTTATCTTACCTCGGATCACCGTGTCATGATGGAAAAGGGTGAAGAGGTCCTTGAAGGAATCCGCATAATCCAGAAAATCCTCAATCCTGTCCGTACGGTTATTGGCATCGAATCAAACAAAATGGATGCGGTAGAGCATTTAAGTTCTCTTATTCGAGAGTCCGGTCTGGATATGGAAGTAATGCCTCTTCAGGTGAAATACCCTCAGGGTGCGGAAAAGAACCTTATAAAGGCTGTAACAGGACGGGAAGTCCCATCGGGAAAACTTCCCCTTGAAGTTGGTGTTATCAATGCCAATGTGGGAACCTGTCTCTCCGTTTTTGAAGCGGTTGTTCTGAACAAACCTGTTATTGAAAGAGTCGTTACCGTATCAGGGGGCGCCGTTAAAAATCCTTCCAACCTGAAAGCCAGAGTCGGAACCTCCTTCAGAACCCTGATAGAAGACTGCGGAGGATTCTCAGAGGAGCCTGTAAAGATCATAGCCGGCGGTCCCATGATGGGATTTACCGTTTATGATCTGGATACGCCTGTTACAAAGGGAACCAGTGGAATCCTGGCTCTTACGGCTAAAGAGATCAAAGCGGCCAGGCCGACTGCCTGTCTCTCCTGCGGACGCTGTATCTCAGCCTGTCCCATGGGACTGAACCCGACCAGACTGTTCAAACTGATTGACTACAATATGAATGATGAATCGGCGGAAGCCGGTCTTATGGACTGTGTGGAATGCGGCTCCTGCGCTTATATGTGTCCAGCTCATATTCCTCTTGTACAGGGATTCCGGAAAGGGAAGAAAATCTTGCGGAAACAATCCATGAAGAAGGCGGGAAAATGAAAGATAAACTGACTGTTACTAGTTCTCCCCAGTTTCATCACCCCCAATCTACCAGCAGTATTATGTGGACTGTTTCACTCTGCCTGCTGCCTGCGGGGTTATGGGGATTTTATATTTTCGGGTTAAGAGCCATTATCGTAACCCTGGCAGCCATTGCTGCAGCCGTCGGAACAGAAGCGGTTCTGGGGCTGATCAATAAAGAGAATACTATTACCGACGGAAGTGCTTTCCTTACGGGACTGCTGATTGGTTTCAATATGCCTCCAGCCGTTCCCATCTATGTAGTTGTGATTGCATCCGTTTTTGCCATAGCTGTTGTCAAATGGACCTTTGGAGGTCTTGGAGCAAACTGGATGAACCCTGCCCTGGCCGGAAGAGTTTTTGTATTTTTTTCCTGGACCAGCGGTATGACCAACTGGACCCTGCCGCACTCGGGCACAATCGATGCGGTATCAGGGCCAACCCCTCTAGGATCTCTGAAAACCGGCCTTGCAGGAATTAATGAAACCATCCGGGGGCCAATGGATCTACTGTCTGCCGAAGGTGTTCCTGTAACATATCTGGATCTTTTTCTGGGGCGTATTCCCGGTTGTATAGGTGAAGTATCGGCTCTGCTGCTGATAGCGGGGGGGCTGTATCTTATTATCCGGAAAATTGTCAACTGGGAAATTGTTGTATCCTATCTGGGCAGTTTTGCCCTTCTGGTATGGGTATTCGGCGGTTTCCGCTATGGAGCCGGTTTTTTCAGCGGAGATGTCCTGTTTCACCTCTTTTCCGGTGGGTTGATGCTGGGAGCTCTTTTTATGGCTACAGATATGGTAACATCACCCCTCACACCAAAAGGGATGGTTGTATATGGAATCGGCTGCGGTTTTATGACCTATCTTCTGCGATTTTTCGGTTCTGTCCCTGAAGGAGTATCTCTGGCCATTATTTTCATGAATATTTTCGTTCCCATGATCAACAGAGCCTTCCAGCCTGAAAAATTCGGTCTGGTTCCTAAAGAAAAGGAGGCGGAATAGTGACTTATACTATGGAAAAAGCAGGAAAACTGGCTTTGATCTGTGCTGTTTCGGCTCTTCTGCTGGGAATCATCAACAGCATGACCGAACCGGTTATTGCTGCCAGAAAAAAAATTGAGCTTCAGAATGCCCTTATTTCCCTTATTGAAGAGGGAACTCCCGGAGCTGTGGAAGCTGTCGGCGAAGGGCGTGTCAACTCCCGGTATCCGATTGAAGGCCCCGGCGGCTGGATCCTGGATATGACCGGAAAAGGCTATGGCGGCGAGATGAAGATTCTGGCTTCCTTTCGTCCTGACGGTTCTGTAATTGATGTGGTGCTGATGGATAATGCCGAAACCCCCGGTCTGGGGAAAAAGGCGGAAAAGTCCGAATACATGTCAAAATTCCGGAATACCGGTGGCGCTGAAGCTGTACCCGTATCGAAAGATATGGTTGATGAATCCCCCGATACAATTACGGGTGCGACAATTACCTTTTCGGGTATAGCAAACGCAGTCAGCGAGGGATCCGATTATGTTAAAACTCTGGGAGATAAATAAATGAGTGAATTTACCAAAGGATTTATCCGGGAAAATCCCATATTTATCCTGATGCTGGGGCTCTGTCCCTCTCTGGCTGTTTCAACCCAGGTTGTCAATGCCCTGGGAATGAGCGCCGGAACCATATTTGTATTGGTAGGATCCAATATTATGGTATCCCTTCTGAAGAATTTCATTCCCGATGAAATTCATATACCTGCCTATATTGTTATTATTGCCACCTTTGTTACCCTGGTGGATCTGCTGATGCAGGCCTATGCGCCGGCCCTTTCCAAAAGCCTCGGTGTTTTTGTACAGCTGATTGTTGTTAACTGTATTATCCTGGGCCGGGCGGAAGCTTTTGCCAGTAAAAATAATGTAAAAGATTCCATAACTGATGCTCTGAGTATGGGGCTGGGATTCTTTTTCGGCCTGACCATGATTGCTCTTATCCGTGAAGTTCTGGGTGCCGGGACTATTACACTCTTCCCCATGGGAAGTTTTGACGGTGTTATCGAGATCCCCGGGCTGGCAGCAGCTCCTGTAAGGATCATATCTCTTTCGGCAGGTGCCCTGTTTGTGGTGGGATACCTTAAAGCCATGTTCAACTGGCTGAGTACCAAACCCGGTAAGGAGGCCGCCTGATGACCTATTTGGGAATTGTAATAACCTATGTATTTATCAGTAACCTGATACTGGCCCAGTTTCTTGGCCTCTGTCCTTTTATCGGTGTTTCCAAAAATGTTGAATCTGCTGTTGGAATGGGGTTTGCCGTAACGTTTGTTATGTCTATTGCTTCTCTGGTAACCTGGGCGCTGTATCATCTGATACTGCTTCCCCTTGGACTGATCTATCTGCAGACTATTGTTTTTATCCTGACGATTGCTTCTCTTGTTCAGCTGGTGGAAATGGTTGTTCAGAAATACTCCCCCATTCTGTATAAGGCTCTGGGGATCTACCTGCCCCTGATTACAACCAACTGTGCCGTAATGGGTATTGCCCTGATCAATATCAACAGCGGCTACAATGTTCTTGAAAGCTTTACAGCCGGTTTCTCTGCGGGTCTTGGTTTTCTTCTGGCAATTGTTCTGATGTCCGCCATCCGGGTTCAGATGGAAACGGAAAATGTTCCCCGCTACCTTAAAGGCGCTCCCATTGCTTTTATCAGCGGCGGCTTGATGGCTATGGCATTTATGGCCTTTGATAAAGCTCTGCTTAATAATCTGATAGGATAGGAAACTGATGGAAGAAGTAATGAGAATATTCTGGGGATTCCTGTCCACCGTCCTTTTCGGAGGATTGCTGGGTTTGGGACTGGCTGTTGCCTCCCGGAAACTGAAAGTAGAAAAAGATGAAACCGTCGAGGCTCTGGACGGGGCCATGCCCGGTCTGAACTGCGGTTCCTGCGGCTATGCCGGCTGTTCCGGATATGCCGAGGCTCTGGCAGAGGGCAGGGACGAGGATATTACCAGGTGTAAACCCGGGGGAGCTGATACTCTGGCTGCCATCGGTAAAATACTGGGAATCGAGGTTGATGCCAATGCCGTGCGTATGGTTGCCTGCGTTCACTGTATCGGAACCAACGATAAAGCAACCCGCAGCTTTGAGTACGATGGCCTGACAGATTGTAATGCCGCGTCCATCCTCTTTGGAGGGAATAAGGATTGTAAATACGGATGCCTTGGCCTGGGAAGCTGTATTGATGTATGTCCTGCCAATGCCATTCGCAAAACAGGGGATGGTCTGGTGGAAGTAAACCCGGACCTCTGTATTTCATGTGGCAAGTGTGTAGACATCTGTCCCACAGGTGTCATGAGGATGATTCCCGAGGATGCAGACTTTATTGTAGCCTGTAATTCCAGGGATAAAGGGAAAGATACAAAAGCAAATTGCAGTGTCGGATGCATCGCCTGCAGGATATGTGAGAAAAAATTTCCGGAAGCCGGGTATAAAGTGCAGGATAATTTGTCTATAATGCAGTATGATAATAGGGGACCCGGAAGAGCAGATGCCGCGCAGAAATGCCCGGCCAAATGTATAATCCCCTATAATGTCGACAAATCGAAAGAGATGACAGAGGTCGAAGAGACCGACTGACTTTTTAGAACTAAATGAATAAGATAAAGCTGGTATTCGGAACATACAATACACAACCTCTCGGCCTTCAGGAGCATCTCTACGAAGAGGCCTATCAGAAAGCCTATAAACCTTTTGTAACGGCTGTGTATAATTTCCCGGAGCTGGCTTTGTCTCTCCACTACTCAGGGCCTCTTCTATCCTGGCTGGAAAAGAGGCATCCTGAATTTATAACGGTACTCCGGGAGATGGTGGACCGGAAACAGGTGGAAATTCTGGGCGGCAGCTATTTTGAGCCGACCCTGCCCCTGATTCCTTCATCCGACAGGGTCGGGCAGATTGAGATGATGACTACCTATCTGCGGAAAACTTTCGGAAGAAGATCCAGGGGATTCTGGATTTCCGGCAATATCTGGGAGAATCAGCTTGCCTATACTCTTAAAAGCTGCGGTATGGAGTACCTTTTTCTGGATGAGAGAATCTTTCGTGATGCAGGCGTGCGGGAAAACAGATTGTTTGATGTTGTTCTCACGGAAGATCAGGGAAAAACCCTGGAGGTATTTCCTCTCTGTTATAGAATCTGTCAGCAGATGTTTCTGTGTTCTCCTTCGGAAGTTTTTGATCAGCTTAAGGAGCTGACCTCCTCCGCATGCAATTCTCCGATTGTATCTATTATGCTTCCGGGAGAATCCCTCTCTCAGGAAAAATCAAGAACAGCTGTATCCTGTCAGACCGCATGGCTGGAAGAGTTCTTCACTCTTCTTATCAGAAACAGAAATTGGATCACCACAGAACTGCCGGGCAGAATTCTCCGGGATGAGTCTGTTTCGGAAAGGCGGTATTTCCCTACCACATCCTATAATAGATTAATGGAGTGGCGGGAAGACTGTCATGGTGAGATCGGGAGTGATACCAGGCATTTCAGGCATTTTCTGACCAATTACAGGGAGAGCAATCTTCTTTATTCCAAAATGATGTACACCCAGGTTCTTGTTAATCAGGTTCGGGGTGACAAATACAGAAAAAAGTCTGCCAGGGAAGAACTCTGGAAAGGGCAGAACCATAATCCTTACTGGCATGGACCGGACAGGGGGCTGTATAACATTCAGCTCAGGCACAATGCTTACCGTTTTCTGATTGAAGCCGAAAAGATAACCCGAGAAAAAGGGATATTCATTCCTGCCTTAATGCCCCTTGATTTTGATATGGACGGGAGTATTGAATACCTCTATCAGGGGTATACTCTCAATGCTTATACCCATGTCAAAGGCGGTTCACTTTTTGAGCTTGACTACCTGCCTTCCAGTTGGAACTATCTGAATACCCTTTCCCGCTATCAGGATTTCAGTAATCCCAAAGCTGCGGAAATCAGGGACTCCTATTCCAGAAAGGCCTTTCTGGATCACTTTTTTGAAGACGTTGATCTATCTTCTTTTATGGAAAATAAATACAAGGAAGTCGGGGATTTCCTTAACGGTGTTTATGATGTTCTGAATCATAACAGGGAAAAACAGGTTCTTGTTCTGGGAAGGACGGGATCTGTCAGTCAGAAAGGACGAAAGACCCCTCTGCATATCAAAAAGCAGTATGATTTTAAACGCAATAGTGTAGAGCTTCAGTATGAAATCAGTAACAGGGGCTATGAAAAATGCCACTACTATTTCGGCAGTGAACTGAACCTCGCTCTTCCGGCGCCGGAAACATACGAATCCCGTTTCTGTTATATGAATTCAATGGATGAGTTTCTGGATTTTGACGGGGAACCGGTAGAGCTGAAACAGCTGAAGATTCTCCAGATTCAGGATCTTATGAATAATACAACCATACAGGTGGATTACTCTCTGTCTCCCGATAAATTCTGGAGCTTTCCCCTGATGACCCCCTATGTATACCCCGGAACGGATTCAGAGGAATCCCTTTATCAGGGAACCACATTCCTGCCTCAATGGGAGATTACCCTTTTTCCCGGTGAGTCCTGGATACTGGATATAAGCCTGAAGATAGGGAAGAGCAAAGGAAAGGCCTTCGCCTGAACTCATCTTTTTTTCAGCATCTTCGTTAGTCAAAAGCCTGGTCACAGCCTTCGGTTGTTGCTCTGGTCATTCCGCTGCGCTGCATTGCTCGAGTGTGCGACCGACTCGGCCATGCCGCCGGGCTCATTTACTGAAGTAAACTTCGCATTTTCCGGTCTCAATCCTGAAAAAAATATTTCGTTCAGGAAATAAGGTTATTTCATGAGATCCCTGAGTGAAGTCGAAGGGTCGAAGGGTCAGAATTCCACCCGTTCTTTTCTGGCTTGCAGCTGCTTTAATTTGAATATGTTGTAAATCCATTCATTGGATTCGCTATAGTATAGTTCTCTGGCTGTCAGAAAATCCATAAAGGCATATTCAAATTCATTCCGGAAATAGAGAGCCTCGCCTCTGTAGTAGTGCAGTCTGGCCAGAATCTCCCTATCGTATACCTTATTAAGCTCCCGGTCTGTTCTGGTTATGACAGATTCCCAATCCTGGTTTTCCAGAAGGAGAGGAATCCCTTCCAGAGCGGAATGGAGCGGTTCAACCCTGTCGGCATCCAGAACCTCAACTTCTTTCCATTCAATATCCCTTACGGATTTTCCGAAATTCAGAGCTGCCAGTTTCAAAGCTGTATCGCCGCTCAGTTCAACAGGTGCATCAGGAAGCGCCGGACCGGGCAGGGGTTTGCCCTGTTCTATATCACTGCTGATATTTAAAACCGGGAGTGGTATATGGCGGGAGGGAAACTGGAAACTATGGGCCTCCGCCGGGCTCCACTCATCCAGGGGAATGATCACAGGTTCAAGGGTTACGCTGCCTTCATAAAGAATCTCTTCACTTCCCGCCTCGAAGAGATCCTTGTCCACAAGGGCATAATAAAAGGGGATTCCCGGGACAACCGTATCTTTCCACTGGAGTTTCCCGCCGCTGAGAGTCGCAACACGTGCTGCTTTCAGAAGGTCTTCCCTATTCCGGGGGTACTCTACACTTCGGAACAGGAGAACCGGCCGGTCCATTCTGGATGACAGGGCGCTGATCTGCATATCCTGAATATCTGGATTCACTTTCAAATCGGAAATATAGGTGGTTCTTTCTTCTTCCACAGCATGAAGTACAGCGCCGACCGGTTCCATATTCATGTTTCTATAAGGAATAAAAACATCAAAAAGCCGGTCTCCTTCCTGAACCAGCACAAGAAAATACCACTCATCCCCGTTGCCCGGTTCAAACAGATACTGCTCCTCTCCGGTAGCAAGGGTCTCAAGCAGAGTCGCATCGTTCAGACTCTCTTTATTATTGAAAGGCTGGTCCGAATAGTAGATCTTATATACAGGAGAATCCAGATTTCTGGCATCCTTCCAGCTAAGGAGGATTGAAGCCCCTTTTGTTTCCGCTCTGAAGCGGCTGGCAAAAGGAGCAAATATCTCTTCCCGGCCTTCCTCAACTCCGGTCTGGGAGGATACCGGGATTAATGAAGAGAGACTTAATAGGAGGATGACGTGCAGGATTATCTTTTTATTCATAGTTGAACTCATTTATATTTTCGGCAGACAGGGTGGTAAACAGGACAAAAAAAGGAAATCTCTCCGTTGACCCCTCATTATGACGGAGGGTATGATGAATACATGAAATTCGGACAACGCGGCCTTGATGCCTATAAAGCGCAATCCAAACCCCAAAGGGATAGGACGGACGGAAATCCTGATGAAAATACGGCATTGAAAGCTCTTATCAAAGAGGATCGGAAGGGAGAGAGTGCCTTTGATCCTCCCGGGCTGATTAAAACTGCCGGTGTCTCTGCGGATCGCGTAGGGCTTTCATCCTCCCTGAAACAGGCTCCTCCCCCGAAAGAATCACCTGCAGGTATTCGCAAGGCCGCCCGCTTTCTTCTGCTTCTGGGAAAAGAGGAAGCCGGAAATGTTCTGCGTAATATGACCGAAAGCGAGATTGAACAGATAACCGGAGAAATCGCCAGTATTAAATCCGTTACTCTTGATGAAGCAAAACTGGTTCTTGAGGATTTCGGCTATAATATAGAGCCTCATACTGTTCGGGGCGGGATCAATATGGCCCGTGATATTCTCAGCAGAGCTTTCGGTAAAGAGAAGGGCGAGCAGTATATCCGTACAGCCTGCCCTGAAATCCTGCCGCATCCCTTTTCATTTATGAACGATCTGTCCCTGCCTCAACTGCTGCAGATTCTGAAGGATGAGCAGGTTGAGAGCCTGTCGGTCATTCTCTCCTTTATGGACGCGGAAAAGGTTTCTGCCTATATAAAGACTCTGGATCTGGCAAAGCAGGTAAGTCTTGTAAAACGGATGGCTCATATGCAGCAGGTTCACCCTGATGTCATTGCCAATATGGAGGGGGTGCTTCAGGAGCGTGTTCATGGTATTGCCAGAACGGAGGAGGTAGATATTGACGGCCCGGCCCGGTTGACAGAAATCCTGCGGTATATGAACAGGCAGGATGAAACGACTATTCTGAGGGAGATTGAGGATAATAACCCGGATATCAGCCGTCAGATAAAGGAAAATCTGATGACCATGGAAAGTATCTTTCAACTGCGCCCCCGGGACCTGCAGAATCTTCTCCTGGAGACAGCCAATGAGACGATTGTTCTGCTTCTCAAGGACAAGGAGAAACGTATCTGTGAACAGATCCTTTCTCACCTCTCCGCCCAGCGGCGTTTCCTGATTGAGGAAGAAAGGATAATTGCTCCTCTGGTACCACGGAAAGATGTTCAGAATGTCACCAGGGAGTTTCTGGAGATGATTCGTGTCAGGCAGGAGGAAGGGCGTTATATCCTTTTGGGTGAAGAGGATGAATATTTACTCTGACTCTTGTCAATCCTCCGCGTGATATTATATTATTGCGTCTATGACAGCTAACGAACTAAGAAAGAAATATATCGATTTTTTTGTTTCAAGAAATCATGCGGAAATATCCGGACAGTCTCTGATTCCTGAGAATGATCCGACTGTATTGTTTACCACTGCCGGAATGCACCCACTGGTTCCCTATCTTCAGGGACAGCCTCACCCTGCCGGTAAGCGTTTGACCAACTATCAGAAATGTATCCGGACCGGTGATATTGAAGCAGTAGGGGATCCCTCGCATCTGACATTTTTTGAAATGCTGGGTAACTGGTCTCTGGGGGATTACTTTAAAGAAGAAGCGCTGAACATGAGTTATGAGTTCCTGACTTCACCGGATTACCTGGGGCTGGATAAGGACCGCTTGTCAGTTACGGTTTTTGCCGGTGATGATGATGTCCCCCGGGATGAAGAAGCAGCCGGTATCTGGCGAAAGCTGGGTATGCCTGAAGACCGCATCTACTTCCTTCCCCGCGAAGATAACTGGTGGGGGCCCGCCGGAAAAACCGGCCCCTGCGGTCCTGACAGTGAGATGTTCTATGATACAGGAAAGGAATCCTGCGGCGACGACTGTAAACCGGGATGTCACTGTGGCAAATACTTCGAAATCTGGAATGATGTATTTATGCAGTATAACAAGCAGGAAGACGGTTCCTATATTCCCCTGGATGCACCCTGTGTTGATACGGGGATGGGGATCGAACGAACCGCCACAATGCTTCAGGGAAAAAAATCAGTTTACCAGACCGAACTGTTTCAGCCTATTATTGCCGCCCTGGAAGAACTGACAGGTCTTACGTACGGAGAATCCGAGGAGAAGGATATTTCCATCCGTATTATCAGTGACCATATAAAATCAGCGACCATGATTATCGGGGATCCCAGAGGGGCTAAACCTTCCAACCTGGGACAGGGGTATATCCTCCGCCGGCTTATACGGAGGGCTGTCCGCCACGGTAAAAAACTGGGGATACAGGATAATTTCCTGGCTGGAATCAGCAGGGTTGTCATCGGTATGTACAGTTCTATATACGAAGATTTGAAGACTAAAGAGGATATGATACTTCTTGAACTGACTCTGGAAGAGAAGCAGTTCAATACCACATTGAAGAAGGGGGAACATGAGTTCGAAAAAATACTCCCCAATCTGATGAGGAATCCCAAAAAGATTATCCCCGGTCGTCTGGCATTCAAATTGTACGATACCTACGGTTTCCCTGTTGAGCTGACAGAAGAGCTGGCCGCGGAGAACGGTATGACCGTTGACCGTGACGGATTTGACGAAGCCTTTAAAAAGCACCAGGAAGCCTCCAAAAAAGGTGCTGACAAGATATTCAAGGGCGGGCTGGCTGATCATTCCGAGATGACCACCCGTTACCATACGGCAACTCACCTGCTTCACGAAGCTCTTATGCGTGTTCTGGGTGATCACGTAGAACAGAAGGGGAGTAACATTACCGAAGATCGCCTGCGTTTTGACTTCTCTCATCCCGAAAAGATGACAGCGGAGCAACTGGCTGAAGTACAGGAAATCGTTAATGCGGAGATTAAAAAAGCCCATCCTGTTTCTGTCAGGAACATGACTGTAGAGGAGGCAAAAGGTCTGGGAGCCAGGGCTCTTTTCTCTTCCAAGTATGGTGAACAGGTTAAGGTTTACTTTATTGGAGATTTTTCAATTGAAGTCTGCGGCGGTCCTCATGTGGAAAACACCTCCGAGCTGGGTGAGTTTGTTATTAAAAAAGAACAGTCCTCTTCCAGAGGTGTACGAAGAATTAAGGCAATCCTTAAATAGGTAATCCCCTTCGGCTCCGCGTGGGGCAGTATTTCTATAGTAAAAAAGGCTGAAACCGAAGATTGTTAATCTATCGGGTTCAGCCTTTCTTTTTTATAGGCCTCTCCCAGCCCCTCCAAAGGAGGGGCTGCAATCTTTCAGCCGCATCTCCCCTCCGGGGAGACTGAGAGAGGTTAGGTTTCAGAGCTTCTCTTTAAGCTCCATGACCTTGTCGATAATCTTGTTGTTTCGGATGCCGAGTTTTAAAAACTGTGAAAGGATTTCAACCGCCTCTTCAATATCGCCTGTCTGCTCAAAACATTCAGCCGCTTCGATATAGAGTCTGTAGTTTCTGGGGTCGTTACTGATCAGATCCTTCAAGGATGTTATAGCATCCTGATAGTTGCCTTTCTCCTTATTGATCATGGCCAGTCCAAGTATGGCATAGGTATCGAATTCAATGTTGAGGGCCTGCTTGTAGTAATTTTCCGCCTGATCATCATTTCCCATATTTCTATAGGCATCTCCGGCGCGGGTCAGTATAACCTTGTTTTTCTTATCCAGATTCAGGATTCTGTTCCAGTATACCAGAGATTGGTCCTGCATATTCATACCGCGGTAACAATCGGCCAATCCAAAGAGGGCGTAGAAGTTATTGGGCTGCTGTTTCAGGGCATCCTTGAAAAAGGGCACTCCCTTGTCAAACGTTTTAAGTTTTCTATGACAATTCCCAAGAGATGTCAGTACCCGGATATCTACATGGCCCCGGTTGATATCAAGCATCATCTCCCAGTATTTAAGGGCTTCATTGTAATCCTTGAAATCGTAGTACAGGTGTCCCAACCCTATGATGGCATAGGAGTTGTTTTTCTCCATGGAAAGAACTTTCTGATACAAACTGTAAGACTTATCAAAATTCCGGACCTTCCTGTAGGCATCAGCAATCCGGGTAAGGACGGTAATATTTCTGTCGTCGTGAAGCAGATACTCTTCCCAGATATCAATGGCTCTGTTGTACTGGTTAAGGGCTTTGTAGCAGTCGGCTAATCCAAAAAGGGCATAGTTGTTACCGGGGTGGGACCCGAGGCATTTCTGATAATAGGTGATTGATTCCCTGAAATTCCTCTCCTTCCGGTAACAGTCCCCTAAACCTACAAGGGCATAGTTATTTTGGTCATCCAATTCCAGAATACGGTGGAATGACTGTTTGGCCCGTTCAGTCAGGTTTTCCTTAAGGAGCTGATACCCCCTTTTGGATAGTTCAGAAATTTCATTTAAAGAATCTTGCGAAGGCTCTTCAGGCAAACTTTTCGTTAACTCATCGATATTTAAATTTTCTTTCAACATTTATAAAATCCTTTTCTAATAAGTTCATTAATTATCAGAAAGCCAGCTTCTTATAACTTGAGCCATCCGGGCTATAAGAAATTCTGCTTTCTGGGGAGCAGGGGCCGCCTTGTACATCTGAAGTGCTTCAAGAGGACGGTTATGATTATAATAATAATCACCTACTCTAATCATACCGTCGGTATAGCCGATGGTAACGAAGATTTTACCGGCAGTTTCAACATCCCCTTCATTAAAAAGCTGATTCCCCTTGCGAAGAAGTTTCACTTTTCTTTCCGGAGTCAGAGATCTGTTGCCGGATACCGGAACTTTGATGAACCCTTCTTCAGGCATCAGGTCCAGGATTTCTCTCCGATTCATAAATTTCCCTTATTATTATAGGATTAAAATTTTCACTTTTCAATAAAAAATGAACAAAACATATTCTTCTAACAACGATTCCCTATATTACACCTTTTGTAGACATTTTTTCACTGTTTTCCCCTGCAGGAGTATATGCAGTAAAAAGAGCTCTTCCGAGAGATTTGAAAAGAGCTTCTGCCATATGGTGGCTATTGTTTCCGTAACGGCAGTGGGCATGAATATTAAGCCCGCCCCTGTTAGCCAGAGCCTGAAGGAATTCCTGTATCAGGAAAAAATCAAAGTTTCCGGCGCTTTCCTGGGGCCAGTCTGCCTGCAGAACAAGGTAGGGCCGGCGGCAGACATCAATAACTGTTTCAGAAAGAGCATCATCCATGGGAATAACCGAGTGGCCGTAGCGTTTTACAGCCCCGGTTTTTTCAAATGTTTTCATCAGAGCATCTCCAAGAACCAGTCCCGTATCTTCAATAAGATGATGGGGGTCTACCTCCAGGTCGCCCCGTGCCTCTATCTTGAGAGTAAAACCCCCATGAAAAGCCATGGCGTTAAGCATGTGATCAAAGAAGGGCAGGCCGGTGTTGATGTCTGCTTCCGGACCTTTATGCATATCCAGTTCAAGGCGGATTACTGTTTCTTTTGTTTCTCTGTTGACTACAATCATCCCGTCAGTCCTCTTTTATCTGTTCAATGAATTTGTTGATCTGTTCGTAATGCACTTTGTAGTAGGCCGGATTGGCAATAAGGTATACCTTTATCTCGTGGAGTTTCTGAATAACTTCCAGGTTATTGGCTTTCAGGGTGCTTCCCGTTTCCACCAGGTCCACAATACAGGGCGCCAGACCGAGCACCGGTGCCAGTTCCACACTCCCGTTCAGTTTTATAATCTTTACAGGGATGCCCTGCTTGTGAAAATATTTTCTGGTCATTTCCGTATAGCTGGTGGCAATGGTCAAAGGGCTGTCGGCTTCTTCAAAACTGAAACCCTTCTTTCCGGCCAGACTGAGATTTGTTCCTCCGAAAGAGAAGGGAAGCAGTTTGTGAAACTGCTGACCCGATTCAAAGATGACATCTTCCCCGCAGATTCCCAATCCGGCTATTCCATGATTCACATAGGTAGGAAGATCATGGTTCTTTACCAGGTATATTTTCAGGTTTTCCTCTTTGTCATAGGCTACGAGTTTTCTCTTTTCCACTTCAAAGAATATACCCTTTGATTCAAAGTGTTTTTGTACTGTATCAAAAAGTCTGCCCTTGGGCAGGGCTATGGTTAATGGTTCTGCCATGGTTTATCTCTCCTGTTTTTCTCTTCGGGCCGACGCTTTTCTGTAGCGTTCCGCCGCACTCAGCTGATCCGTATCTGCTCCATGGAGGGCTTCCAGTCTACCCGTGTCCAAACGGCTGAGTTTTTCCATTTTTCTCAGGAAAAGAGAAAACCCGATGGAAGAGGCAGGTGTATTCCCTGTATAGCCGAAGTTTTCAAGCATGCCGTCATAACGGCCCCCTGAAGCGAGGGATGTGCCGCATCCGTCCGTATAGGCACTGAATACGATGCCTGAGTAGTAGGGCAGGTTTCCGGTTTCGGAGAGATCAATACGGAATATATCCCCGAAAACACCCAGAGCTTCCCAGCCCCTGTGAATCTGATCAAGGTAATCCAGAGCTCCGTTCAGAGCTCCATCCAGCAGGGTCTGCCACAACGGAAGCTTCCGGGCAAACTCTTCTCCTGTACCGATAAAAAGGAGAAGTTCTGTCAGTTTCTCCGCATCTTCCTTTTTGTAGACTGTCTGCAGAATCTGTCTGATGGAATACAGTTCCCTGGTTTGAAGTCTTTTATTCAGACTGATGCTGTCTTCTTTGGAAAGGGGACTTGATATCGCTTGAAACAGAGGGGTTGAGCCTATATGAATCCGGCTTTGGGGCAGTTTAAAAGATTCAAGTATTTCGGCCAGCAGAAAGATCATCTCAAGATCTCCCTCTTTTCCGGGACAGCCGATAAGTTCGCATCCTGTCTGGAAATATTCATGCCTGTTTATATCTTCATGGTCCTGATACCGGAGAATCGAATCCGCATAATAGACTCTGACGGGCATCTCCTCTTCCGAAAGGGTCATACCCATCTGTCTGGCCAGAAACAGTGTAATATCCGAACGCAGCATCATAAGTTCGCCGTCCCGGTCTATCAGCTTATATGTCTGCTCTTCAAGACGTTTATCCAGAAGAGGTCTGTAGTTGTCGTAGTAGTCAAATACAGGTGTCTGCACAGGGAGATATCCCCAGCTTTCCGTGAGGTCTTCCATATGCCGGAGAATCTTTTTATGTCTGTATGTATCTTCCAGATAGAGTGATTCTGTTCCGTGAGGCAGCCTCAGCAGATTCTTTTTCATTTACATGCTCCCTAATAATATGCAGGCAGTATAGTATATTTATACAGCAGATTCAACGGAGGACGTCCTTCCAGGGCGCTTCGGCAAATTGTTTCCTTATCGCTTCCCGTTTACATACGAAACAATTCCCCTGATGATCCTGTCTGCATCATTCTGTCTGAGATCTTCATTGCGTATCGCCCAGGAGTTATTGGGGTAGGCCAGATTCCTGGTCTCAATCAGAACGGAGGCTCCGGCGGGATTGCTGTTCAGAATCCGTAGCTCCTGGCTGTGCGAACAGGACCCCATTCCCAGGTAATCCGTCATAAAATCGGCCAGTTTATGTGACTCTTTTCCTTCTTCATCGGGGTGGTAGAGGATGATAGTCCCCTCTCCGGCGTAGGGTTGGTTGTCCGCATGTATGCTGATAAAAAGGGTTTTCTCCCGGGGCGCCGATTCCAGAAATTTCTGTACAAGTTCCACTCTCCGGTTCAGACCGTACTGACCGCCGACAGGCCAGCAGTCAGACCGGTTTTTCTTATTCATCAGTGAATCATTCCAGACTTCATTCTTTTCATTGACAAAGGTCAGGGAGGCGTCAGGGGACTGCCTTATTGTCTGATTGGGGCTTATTACTGTTAAAAATACCTCGGCCCCGTAGCGTTTCAGGTCCTTGTATACCCGTAAGGCTATATCATAACAGTATTCATCCTCAACCACATAAACCTTGTTTCCCCGGCCATCCTGACTTTCCACGATAGCGCCCGGATCGAGGCCGCCATGCCCGGGGTCCAGTACGATTCGATACCCGTTCAGATCGGTTCCCAGGGGCTGGAGGGAATCAATGGCCTGGTTGAAATCATTCAGCAGCTGTGAGGCTTTCTCATAGTTTTTCCAGGGGCTTTCCAGGTCTTCCTCAGAATATCCCCGGCTGGGCTGATACCTGCTGTCGGTAGGACGTGAGTAATAGAGGGGAGGTTCGAAACTGAGAGCGGCAAGTTTGACAGGGGGGGGGATAACAGGTTTCTCTTTTATAATTCCTTCTGTTTTTACGGAAAATTCATCCGGTTCGGCGAGATCCTTCAGAACCGTTTCGTAAAGTTGTATTTCCTGACCTCTATAAAGAATCTCACTCTCCAGATTATTCCATTTTTTCAGTGTTTCCATGGTGATGTTGTACCGGGACGAGATATTCCACAGAGAGTCCCCCTCTTCAACAGTGATGATCTGGGGACGGGGATCTGTCAGTTCCAGAATCTGTCCAATCCTCAGTTCATTGTTTTTCAGATTGTTGATCTGTTTAAGGCGGCTTACGGATATGTCATACTTCAGGGATATCCAGGATAGGGTATCTCCCGCCTCGACAGTTATGGTTTCTCCCTCTTCGGGCGGCCGCACAAGTTCCAGTTCCATCCCGGCTATCAGGGCGGATGGGTCCAGTCTGTTGAGGCTGGCCAGTCGGGTGAGTTCAATCCCTGTCCTTACGGCAATACCGGACAGAGTGTCCCCCGGCCGGACAATATATTTATCCTTGTTGTCCAGGGGAATGGTCAACTCCTCTCCTGTCCGGATCAGATCCCTGTTCAGGTTATTCGCTTCTTTGAGTGACTGGATACTGATGTCGTACTGCAGGGAGAGGGAGTAGAGTGTCTCGTCGGTTTTAACAATATGAATTCTGTCGCCGGCAAAAAGCACGAAAGGGATTATCCCGGATAAAAAAAGGAATATCAGGGTATAAACCAGTACAATCTGACAGGCAATCTTCTTCAATGAGTGCATATTTTTTTATCGCCCGAATTTGAATACCGGTTAAGGGAAAGTTACAGGATATTTCCTTTAATCCCGTGTGTAGAAGATCAGTTCCGAGCGGCCGTATTTTCTCAGGTCGTACCGGCGGAGGCTGCCGATATTCTCCGGGTAACTTTCTTCTCCGGGGTAATGCATGGTCAGGGTTCCTCCTGCCTTCAGGACTTCAGCCTTTTCGGCCATCTCCAGAATTTCCAGTTTTTCACCCATAGGGAAGGGCGGATCCAGATGAACAAAATCATAACTTTCGGTACAGTTTTTCAGAAATCTTTGAACAGGCTGTAAAAAAAGTCTGATTTCGGTCTCGACCCATGAGATATTTTCTTCAATGGTTTTTTTCTTTATAAAGTCCTTTTCAACAAGATGAACCGGTTCGGCTCCTCTTGAAGCGGCTTCGATTCCAACAGCTCCGGATCCGGAGAACAGATCAAGATAGGAGAGTCCTTCCATGGGGCCCAGTATGGAAAACATGGACACCCGCATGCGGTCCATGGCAGGTCGGATTACTCCCTTCGGGCATTTTATAATACGGCCGTTGTAAAGGCCTCCTGTTACTCTCATTGTATCTCCTTACTTTTATCCAGATCTTTTTCTTTAACGGGATTTTCGCTGCGCCCAATTCCCTGCCGCTTCAGATAAGTTTCGTGACCCGGATGCTTCGCATCTCACCAGAAATTATCCTGATATCAAGTTTTCGCTGAAGGGCGGGGCGGTCTGCCATAAAACCTTCAGTATGCTGTTGTCAGGACTGGTCAATTCCGGATCGTCTATCAGAAGATTACGGACATCCTCTCTGGCTTCTAAAAGGACTTCCGAATCTTCGACAAGATCGGCAATCTTCAGTTTCATATAACCGGACTGCCTTATACCGGCTATTTCACCGGGGCCTCTGATTTTCAGATCCTCTTCGGCAATGACAAATCCATCTGTTGATTCCAGTATAATCTTGAGGCGCTGTTTTCCGTCATCGGTCAGTTTGTTCCCGTAGATAAGGAAGGCATAGGACTGTTCGTTTCCCCGGCCGACCCGTCCCCGCAGCTGATGGAGGGCGCTTAATCCGAAGCGTTCCGCGTGTTCAACCACCATCATTGTAGCATTGGGAACATCCACCCCTACTTCCACTACGCTTGTTGCAACAAGGATATGCAGGTCTCCCCTTGTAAAGGCCCCCATTGTTCTGTCTTTTTCATCTTCCTCTATACGGGAGTGTATCAGGCCGAGTTTTTTATGGGGGAAGGCTTTTTTCAGATCTTCATACATGGATACGGCATCTTTCAGATCAAGTTTTTCCGACTGTTCGATAAGTGGATAGACAAAGTAGGCCTGCCGGCCCTTTTCCAGCTCCCTGCTGACAAAATTATAAACCTTCTGTTCATTTCCCTCCCGGGTAAGGTGGGTTTCCACGGGCTTACGTCCGGCAGGCATGGTTTTTATTGTTGAGACATCAAGGTCTCCGAAAGCGGTCATAGCCAGGGTTCGGGGAATGGGGGTAGCTGTCATATACAGAAGATCAGGCCGCTCTCCCTTGGAGGCAAGAGCCTGTCTCTGAGCAACTCCGAAACGGTGCTGTTCATCAATCACAGCCAATCCCAGATCCTTGAACTCCACATCCTCTGTAAAAAGGGCATGGGTTCCTATAAGGAAGTCGATATTCCCCTCCTTCAATTCTCTTAAAAGGATTTTCCTGCCTTCGCTTTGTATACCTCCCGAGAGGAAGGCTATGCGGATGCCCATTTTTTCCAGAAAACGAATGGCATTTTCGGCATGCTGCCTGGCCAGGAGTTCCGTGGGAGCCATCATGGCAGCCTGTTTACCGCATTCTATTATGTTTAAAACAGAGAGAAAGGCTACAAGGGTTTTTCCGGATCCTACATCTCCCTGTATAAGACGGTTCATGGGACGGGCCGAACTCAAATCCCCGAATATTTCATCCAGGACCCGATTCTGATCGGCTGTGAGTTTAAAGGGGAGGGATTCCTTTGCTTCCTGTTCAAGCCTGCGTCTGGATATAACGGTTCTGTCTTTCTGTTCTTTCCGGATTTTCAGAGCGTTCATCCCGACGGCTATCTGCAGGTGAAACAGCTCTTCGTAGATCAGGCAGGACCGGGCTTTTTCGGCTTCTTCCGGATTCCGGGGCTGATGAATCCAGGTCAGAGCTGTTTTTCTGTCCGGAAATCCGTAGCGGTTTTTTAGAGACTCGGGGAGTTCTTCAGACAAGCCGGGGGTATACTCCTTGAGAGCCTGAGTTACTGCTTTACGCAGAACTTTCTGATTGAGAGTCCCTCCCAGGGGGTATACAGGCAGAAGGGAACCGAATTTTTCCGGCTGTTTCGAATAAGGTTCAAACTCGAAAGAAGCGCACTGCCACTCTCCGAAACGGTGCTGAAAGTGACCATAAAGGTAGATACGGGAATCCGGGAGAAGCTTATCCGCCAGGAAATTTCTGCCGTAGCAGAGCAGCGATCCCTGTGTTCCCCCGTCATCTTCAATCAGAATCTTCAGGGTCATTTTGCCCTTCCAGTGAAAACTCTCCCTGCCGATCACGACAGCTTCTGTATTAACCGGGGATACTCCGGCTGCCTCTCTGATGGTCCGGGGGGTCTGATGATCTTCGTAGCGGACCGGGTAATGAGCCAGAAGCTGACCGATTGTCAGAATCCCCAGTCCGGAGAGAGATTTGTGATGGCCCGGTCCTATACCCTTCAGTCTGTTGACCGGCTGCTGCAGCTCTCCCTGAAACATTTCTGCTTTAGAGACTCATTAAATAGGATAAAAGGAAAGTCACAGCGAATGCTATCGCTACCCTGGCGGCCAGAAGAACCAGAGCTGAAACAGCCAGTGCAACAGAGAACTTTGTGTTTTTTGTGGTAAACATACCCAGTATGCGGGAAACCACCTTGTAAAGCAGGTTGTCCAGCTGAAAAAGCAGCTGATGGGACCAGCCGGAAAAAAATATAACGGTTATCAGCCTGAATATCATCAGGATGATCAGGGCATCTGCAAAAAAGGAGATAAAACTCCAGATACTCCGGATCAGGTAGGCGATTACCATCCAGACCGTAAGCTGTCCTGTTATGGCAAAGGATGTAAAAATCTGGGAAAGAAGACCCAGAATAGCTATGGCTATTACCGGAGAAAAATCCAGGAACCCGAAATGAAGCCAGGAAATATTCCTGAACCTGTCCAGATAGGGATCGGTTACTTTAATCAGCAGATCTACGCCTTTGCCGTTCAGACGTCCCTGAAACCAGGATAGGAGCACTCTGAAAATAATCAGAAGCATGTATATGGATACAACGGCAGAAAGAAATTGAAATACAGTTTGAAGCGGGGTCATAGGCCCTCCTGTCAGTTTTATATTTATAAAGATAATCAGTAAAAAGTTCTTCAGGCAAGTAAAAGGAGTGTTTTTACTCCTTCCAGACTGATTTTACAATAGGGGATTCCCCGATTTCCTGCAAGCAGGAGGGGGTGGAAGCAATGGAAATCTGTCCTGAGACCTTGATTACCACCTGACCCTGAGGACGGGGCAGATGGAGAAAAACCGTACTGTTTCCATTATTATCCTGCAGGAATGCCCTGAAATCGATCAGTTCTTCCTGGTTGTACTCCTTCTCCACCATCTCTATATGGACCTCGCTTTGGGCGATTTCCTTCATCTCTTCGGGTATGTATACCTCTTTAACTTTAAAACTCGGTTCGCTGCGGGACATATCAACCTGTCCGGAGAATCCCAGAACCCTGTCATTTTCCAGCAAATGACCGTATTGTTCATACACTTTGGAGAACAGGACAATATCGATGGAACCTTTAAAGCCTTCAACCGTGCCAAAGGCCATTTTTGTTCCCTTTTTGGTCATGGTCTGACGGATTCCCTTGATCATTCCCAGTATGGTGTAATCCTTGTCCGAAGCGGCTCTGCCGGGGTTATCCAGTCTGAGATTGGTGCACTTTCTCCAGAAGTATTCGTAATCATCAAGTGGGTGACCGGAAAAGTAGAACCCCAGGTTATCCTTTTCTATCTGAAGGATCTCTTTTGACTCCCAGGGCTCCTGTTCTTCAATATGAAGTTCGGGGGTGATCTCCTCTTCAAAGTCCCCGAAGAGGGATGCCTGCCCGTACATGGTCCGTTCTTTCTGGTTATTCACAAATTCCAGGATACGGTCCAGATTGTGCAGCAGGGTAGCTCTGTTCCAGGACTCGTACTTGTCAAACAGCCCGGACTGGATGCTCACTTCCACTACCTTCCGGTTGACACAACGGAGATCAACCCTTTCCAGCATATCCTGAAGAGACTTGAAAAGGCCGTTTTCATCCCTCTCCCTTATTATCTCATCAACCGCCGCGGACCCCATTCCCTTGATCCCGATCAGACCGTAGAATACTTTTCCATCCACAACGGTAAAGTATTTCTCTGAGTAGTTGATATCGGGAGGAAGAATCTCAATCCCCTCCTTACGGGCCTGCTCCATATAGTTTGTCATCTGGTTGGTGTCATTGATTTCATTGGTCAGGTTGGCCGCCCAGAACTCGGCGGGATGGTTGGCCTTGCAGTAGGCGGTTTTATAGGCGACGACAGAATAGGCCGCCGCATGAGATTTGTTGAAACCATAACCGGCAAATGGTTCGAGCATGTCAAAGATCCCCGAAGCATGTTCTTCCGAGTGACCGATCTCCCTGGCCCCCGCAATAAACTCTATCTTCATTTTTGCCATGTCTTTGACTTTTTTCTTACCCATGGCCCGGCGCAGGATATCCGCTTTACCAAGGGAGAATCCGCCTATTATCTGGGCAACCTTCATTACCTGTTCCTGGTAGACAATTACCCCGTAGGTGGGCGTCAGGAGCTCTGTCAAAGAAGGGTCGGGGAATTTGATAGAGGCCGGATTTTTCTTCCCCTCAATGTACTGGGGGATAAACTGCATGGGCCCCGGGCGATAGAGGGCATTCAGGGCAATCAGGTCTTCGATGTTGCCGGGTTTGGCCCGGCGCAGGATATCCTGCATTCCCGAAGATTCAAACTGGAATACGGCCGTACTCAATCCTTCGCTGAGCATCCGGAAGGTTTTTTCATCTTCATCGGATACGGTGTTTACATTAAAATCGGGATCCAGTTTCCTGACCAGCCCTTCAATGTTTTTAAGAAGAGTCAGGGTTTTCAGACCCAGAAAGTCCATCTTAACCAGACCGCAGGGTTCTATGATATCCATGGTGAATTCAGAGGTGATATCACCGGTCTTCTGATCCTTGTAGAGGGGGACGTAATCGGTCAGGATGGAGTTTCCGATGACCTTTCCGCAGGCATGGGTGGAGATATGCCGGTTCATCCCCTCCAGTACCTGGGCTACATCAAAAAGGTCTTTGTAGGCACCGCCCCTGTCGTAGAACTCTTTCAGTTTAGGTTCGATTTCCAGAGCCACCGCCGTATTGATCTTTCGTCCGTCCGGCGCTTTCCCTTCCGGGATCAGTTTGGTAATGGCATTGGACTCTCCGAAAGGAATATCCAGAACCCGTGCCACATCTTTCAGAACCGCCTTGGTTTTAAGGGTTCCGAAGGTACAGATCCCGCCCACCTGGTCATGACCGTATTTGCGGTTGACGTATTCTATAACTTCGCCCCGTCTTTCGAAGCAGAAGTCGATATCAAAGTCCGGCATGGAGACTCGTTCGGGGTTGAGGAATCTCTCAAAAAGCAGATCGTATTTCAGAGGATCAATATCCGTGATCCCCATGGCATAGGCAATAATGGATCCCGCTCCGGAACCGCGTCCCGGTCCTACGGGGATATCATTCAGTCTGGCCCAGTGAATAAAATCCCATACAATAAGGAAGTATCCCTCAAAGCCCATCCCCAGCAGAATATCCAGTTCGTACTCGACCCGTTTGGTAATCTCATCAGTTACTTTGGAATAGCGGTTCTTTATCCCCTCCCATGTTATATGCTTCAGGTACTCGGCCTGAGTTTTGAAGTCCGTGGGGATTACGTATTCAGGGAGGATGGGACCGGGCTGGGGAATGGTGAGGTTACATTTCTCGGCCAGGCGGACCGTATTTTCAAGAGCACCGGGAACATGTCCCAGCAGTTCCTGCATCTGCTCGGCAGTTTTGAAATAAAGTTCCTCTTCATCCATTTTGAAGCGCTTTTCATCGCTCAGTTTTTTTCCGGTTCCTATACAGACCAGTATATCCTGGGCACGGGCATGCTCCTTTTTCAGGTAATGGATATCGTTTGTGGCAATAATGGGGATACCCGTTTCATCATGGAGCTTGATGATCCCCTCAATAATGGTCTTTTCCTCGGGGATGCCGTGATCCATGACCTCCAGGTAGAAATTGCCTTCTCCAAACAGACTGTTATAGTACAGGGCCTTCTCTTTGGCTTTATCGTACTCTCCCGCCACAAGGTAACGGGGTATCTCGCCGGCCATACAGGCGGTGGAACAGATCAGCCCTTCATTGTATTTTTCAAGCAGCTCATCGTCTATCCGGGGACGGTAGTAATACCCTTCCGTATATCCCTTGGAAACAAGTCTCATCAGATTCCGGTAACCCTCTTCGTTCCTGCAGTAGAGTACCAGGTGAAAGTTCTTGTAGCCGGTGGACTGTTTCTCGTAGCGGGAAGTGGGGGAGACATAAACCTCACAGCCTACAACAGGGTTAATCCCGGCAGCATGACAGGCCTGTTCAAAGCGGAGGGCACCGAAAAGGTTGCCGTGATCAGTCAGTCCCAGGTGTTTCATCCCCATCTCCTGGGCCATCTCTATGTATTTGGGAATACGGGCGGCACCGTCCAGGAGTGAATAATCCGAGTGGTTGTGAAGATGAACAAATTCCAATTTAACTCCCCTTGGTTTTATTGCTGTAAAAATTTCCATCCAGCGAAATCAGAGGACCAGTATAATCCTTCCCTCGGGTTTTTTAAACAGGGGGCGGGGAAAATCAGTGAACTTTTCAGCTCCCGAACGGGCTTTTAGGCGGGTCTGCCAGAGATTCCAGAAGCTGCCGGAACAGGTTGCGGATAAGATAGGTTTCATAAGGATTCTCACTGGGAGGATAGTAATGTTCCAGATTTCCCATCAGCTGATCAGAATCTTTATGATTAAGGGGAAAACGCCGGCCCAGCAGGTTGGCTTCCAGATCCCTGTTCCGCATAATGAGCTTTCCTCCATTGGTAAAAGCAAGGCGGATATCTGAAAGAATCCCTTTTTCCATGGAAGCCAGGCAGTTTACAGTAAGATAAAAATCGTTGCGGATATTTATTTTACGATGGAATGTAAAATTTCCCAGGTAATAGGGGATGCGTACTCTGGTCAGCATTTCCCCTTCCCCCAGGTTGATCTCTCCCTCCGGTGTCAGCATATTACCAAGGGGTATCCAGCGTGATTTCATGGACATCTTCTCTTTCCGCCTCGGCCTTACATGGCGCAGTTCGATCCGTGAATCAAGCAGCTGCAGTACCGGAAAAAGGTCCATCCTGCGTTCGGGAATGCAGAGATTGCCTCCCAGTGTGGCGCAGTTCCGGATGGGGTTGGGACCCATTTGGCAGAGAGTATCCTGCAGAAGAGGTGACCGGAAAATATAGGAAGCTTCTATCATCCTGTTGATCGTCACACAGCAGCCGGCTTCGGCGTAGCGGTCGGTTCTGGATATCTTCTTCAGTTCTTCCAGCTGAGAGAGGGATAGAACCGAGTTATGAATACCCTCCCTGTTTAAAGTGTGGTTAAGGAGGTTGGTCCCCCCTGCCATAAGCAGGGCCCCCGGGTTTTTCCGGTATAGACTGAGAAGGTCCATAATATTTTGAGGAATACTGATATGGTAGGGAGGCTGTTTCATCTGCTCAGTCTCCTCTGTCTGATTCGGGCGGAAGTGAGAATCCCTTCTTTAAGGGTTTCATAGGGGGTACAGTTACATTTCACGGTAGTCAGGATCTCATTGATATGCTTTTCTTCGGGTCGGATAAACTTGTCCAGCAGTACACCGGTAGTCAGAGTTCTTGCGGGGGCACAATAGTCGCATAGATGTACCCCGGCCTGTTTGAAACCTTCAACAATATCGTTGAATTCTTCAGTTTCGGCATAGCCTTCAATGGTTTGTACGGATTTTCCTTTTATCTGAAAGACCGGAACCATGCAGGAGTAAACCAGTTCTCCTTCCAGAACCACCGAACACAAACCGCAGAATCCCTTCTCACAGGCCGATCTGAGTCCTGTGAGACTAAAATCTTCCCGCAGTACATCCGACAGCCTTTTATAGGCTGGTACCTCTATGGATGTCTCCTGACCGTTCAGTTCAAATTCTATCAGCATCAGCCTGTCTCCTCTTGAAGGAGCTCGGCAGAATCGAGAGGAAGGGATTTTACAGTTTGTCCCGATGCCAGAGAAACAGCCTGAGCAAAGGCGGCGGGTATCGCTCCAAGGATTAATCCTTCCAATCCTCCAATCCTGGCATTTCTGCCCTCTATTTCAAGAAAATCAATATGAAGTTTCGGGAACACTGTCGGCCTGATGGCCTGCTTCTTCAGGCACTGGCATAGAGCCAGCCGGACTTCCGCTTCAATAAATGAGCGGGCGGAAGTCCTGTCAAGCAAAAGCCCGCAATGGATGGAGATCCAAATACGGGGAACATGGATCTCCATAGTTGCCGTTTCCAGTTGAACTTCTACCACCACGGCTGCCCATGAAGGAGCCGAGAAGGGAACCCCTATCATAATTTTCTCGTCCCAGTCAGATTTGGTCCTTCTTCGGTATGACCCCGTTTCTGTAATGGGAAGAGCTTCACGAAAACGCTTTTTCTGAATCAGATCACAGCTCTGGTCGATCAGTTTCGTCAGGATCGTACTGCTCCGTGAAAGGGTTGAAGGGCCTGTGAAAAGCTGTTCATCCGCTATATCCATGACAAAACTAATCTGCTCTTCCTCGATGGATAGTCTGTCGGCCACTCTTTTTGTCCAGACCGCCAGAAGGGCCGGCGTGGCGGGCACTCCGTTTATTATAATTCCCAGATCCCCTTCTTTTCCCAGGGTCGCGGAGACACTGGCCGCTGTCAGTACCTTTTCTCTGGAGAGGAATTCATTCCCCTGAAAGCAGGTTGCCAGGCCCACACCGTTATATGCGGTAGGCAGGAGATCCAGCTTTGTGCTGTTTAAACGGACCTGTCTGCCTGCAGCATGTTTCCTTGTATAATCGGATTCACGGCACAGGCTGTCTATCATGACGCCCAGGGGGAGATTCTGCCTGACCGGACCAGAAGTGGGGAGGAGGTTCCCTTTCTGCACCATATTCTGTTTTCTCCAGTCTGCCGGATCGATACCCGACTCCTCGGCCAGGTGATTGGCAAACATTTCCATTCCGAAGAATCCCTGGGGCAGACCCCAGCCGGTCATGGGAAACCAGGGGGGGGTGTTACTGAGATAGGCATACCCGTCAATCTGGATATTCCGGCACTGATAGTAGGAGGCTGAGGATACGCATAACCGGGAAAGAACCTCGGTTGTAAAGCAGCCGAAGGCTCCTGCATCAATCTGGAAATCCGCCTTCAATGCGGTTAAACGCCCGTGGGAATCTATTCCCGCTTTATACCGGATCTTCAGTTCCCGGGGAATAAAGGGGTGGTTTTCCTGTTCATCCATAAGACGGATCGGCTGACGAAGGATGGACGCCGCTGCAACCGTAAGGGCTGCCGGAACAGCACTCTGCCAGAGGTGGGTGTCCCAGCTTCTGCCTGCCGTATTAAAGCGAAGTTCAACCTGTTTTCGGCTGATATTGGCTGCCAGGGCGCAGAACTTTCTGATAATAGACGGCCATTGTGTATGCAGGTGGAGAATATATTTTCCCCCCTCTTTTGTACAGAAAATCCCCATGCGCGGGTAGCTTGGAATTTCCGGCATTACAAGATTGTATTCACCTTCCATAATCCGGTCGGCTTTAATCATCCCCCGGTCAATATCCCCTTTCCGTATTTTACGGTATCCCGCAGAAAAGCGGGGATCCTTTATGGCGGAAGGCGGAAAAGAGGGGATTCGGCGAATCCGACAGTGAATCTCCCTGCTGATCCTGGTAAGTGAGTCCTGGTCAGGTCCGCATAAAATACCGACTGGCTGTCCCGGATAGAGAATCCTGTCTTCGGCCAGAAGGGGAATGGCGCAGTCCGGGAGGGGCATGAGATTTTTACCCGGCAGATCACCGGCCCTCATAAAAAGCATGTCATCGGTCAGTTTCGGTATCTCTATGCTTTCCAGGAGCCCCTGGGAGTAGGGAGCCCGTATCAGTATGGCATGGGCCATTTTTTTATTTGTCAGGTCCTCGGGGAACCGGATCTGTCCGGCCAGGCGGTTACGGAATTTCACTTCATCCACTGCTGACGCACTCCTTAATCCGGTAACGGCTGCCTATTTT
Source organism: Oceanispirochaeta sp. (assembly GCA_963663385.2). Classification (GTDB taxonomy): domain Bacteria; phylum Spirochaetota; class Spirochaetia; order DSM-2461; family DSM-2461; genus Oceanispirochaeta. The sequence continues at coordinate 1,465,740 of CAXXXD010000002.1, forward strand.
CTGAACCGAATCTGTCACACGGTATAACTGATCCATTGTCATATCCGGAAAGAGGGGAAGGCTGATAACTCTCCTGAAGCTGTCCGCGGCAAAGGGGAAATCCTCCTCTGTGAAGCCGTATCGGTTCTTGTAGTAGCTCATCATATGCAGGGGTTTGTAGTGGACGGAAGTCCCGATACCCTCATTCTGAAGTTCTTCGATAAAGCGGTTCCGTGATATGCCGAGTTTCTCTGTCCGGATTTTTATCCAGAACAGATGCCAGGCATGTTCATCCTTCCAGGAGGGGAGTTCAATAAAATCCAGCTCTCCCAGAGCAGCAAGATAGGCTTTCACCAGCCGCTGTCTCCTCTCCATCATATCTTCCGCCCGTCCAAGCTGGATTCTTCCGATTGCAGCAGCCAGGTCGGTCATATTGTATTTGAATCCGGGAGCCACAACATCATACTCCCAGGCTGCCTTATTCGAGGTGTAACGATCCCAGGCAGCCCTGTCAATGCCGTGAAGGCGCATAATTTCCATCCGTCTGGCCAACTCCGGATGAGAGACTGCTATCATACCTCCTTCTCCGGTCGTTATGGTTTTATTGGCGTAGAATGAGTAGACTCCCGCATCTGTGTAGGTCCCGACAAAACCCTGTTCCGTCCAGACAGGAAAACAGTGGGCGGCATCTTCGACCAGAAACAGATCATTCTGCCGGGCCAGATCGTGCAGGTCTTTCAGAAATTGGGGATCCCCCCCAATGTGAACGGGCAGGATCCCTTTAATACTCCGTTTCTTCTCTCTGAGTTTTCTGATGGCATCCTCTGTTTTTTCCGGATCCATATTCATCCCGCGGGGACCCATGTCCACAAACCATGGATCGGCGCCGCAGTACCGGACAACTTCCGCTGTCGCCGTAAAAGTATATGTGGGAAGGAGAACGGTATCTCCCGGACCGACTCCCATGGCTTCCATGGCAAGGTGAAGACCGGCGGTTGCGGAATTCACAGCCAGTGTATGAGCCGCCCCCGAGAAATCGGCAAACTCCTTCTCAAAAGCAAGGGTTTCTTTTCCTGTTGTGAGCCATCCGCTGCGCAGCACGCGCAGTACAGCTTCTTCTTCCTCTTTCCCGATTGACGGGCGTGAGAAGGGGATAAAATCAGTATTCCGGTTCATTTTCTGGTACCTGCATGGAGGGAAAATATTCCTGAAGGATAGTTCTCAGGCTGTGACGGTTTCGATAAAGTCCGGGATTTTCCGGATCAAAAAAGCAGATGGAGGAAACTTTTTCTGCAATCACAGAAGCAGGCACTGCGCCGGCATCCGGTTTTACTTTAAAAATCCTGGCATACTCTGTCTGTACGGGGTCTTCGAGTTCATTCCATAACTTCTCAATTATCTTCTCACCGGGGCGCATTCCTATAAACTGTATGGGTATATCCGATTCCCTGTAACCATAGAACCGTATCATCTGCCTGGCCAGGTCCAGGATTTTTATGGGTTCTCCCATGTCCAGAATATAAAGCCCGCCGTTGTGTCCGACTCCTCCGGCTTTAAGAACCAGGGAGGAAGCTTCCGGGATGGTCATAAAGTAGCGGGTTGTATCGGGATGGGTAACTGTCACAGGCCCCCCTGTGAGAATCTGCTCTTTGAAGAGGGGGATGATGCTCCCTCTGGAGCCCAGCACATTCCCGAAACGCACTACCATAAAATCCAGGCCCTTTTTCCTCTTCTCCAGAACAAGCATCTCTGCCAGCCTTTTGGTCACACCGTAAACGCAGGAGGGGTTTACCGCCTTATCGGTCGAAATCAGAACAAGCCGCGGCACTCCAACCTCTTCGGCTGCACGGATCAGATTCAGGGTACCGAAAACATTGTTTTTTACAGCTTCCACCGGATTCACTTCCATCATGGGTACATGTTTATGAGCGGCACAATGAAAAATAACATCCGCTTTCAGGCGTTTCAGAATAAAATCCATGTAGTTACGGTCCTGCAGATCCCCTATTACAGGCACGACAGTCGCTCTCTCTCCAACGCCACCTTCCTGCAGGAGGCGCAGTTCCTTTTCAATCCGGTAGATGCTGTTTTCTCCATGTCCCAGCAGGTACAGGCGTTCCGCACCGCCCGACAGGAGCTGACGGGCCAGTTCGCTGCCGATGCTTCCTCCCGCGCCTGTAATCAGGACTCTTTTCCCTCGCAGGTAGGAGAGGCTTTCAAACAGATCAATCGAGACGGGAGTGCGGCCCAGAAGGTCCTCAGGGTTTATATCACGGGCCTGAATAAGATGGGCATGACCGTTTACAATCTGTGAAATGTTGGGGAGTATCCGGATGCGTGTAAACTCTGCCTTGCTCAGTGTGCTGTATATTTTTGACAGCTCTTCCCGGGTTGCTGTCGGGATGGCTATGATGGCTTCGTCTGCCGGAGTGGTCGTCAAAATCCTTGTAAAAGCATTGATAGGTCCCAAAACAGGAATCCCATTGATTTCCGTTCCTATCTTTTCCGGGTTATCATCGAGGAAGGCCACCACTTCGCCGGCTGTTTTTCTGCTGTTTATCTCTTCTGCAATATTGGTTCCGGCAAATCCGGCGCCAATTATAAATATTCTGGTCTTTTTCTTTGTACTCACCAAATCAGAATAGCATAGCCCGATTGATTAGTTAATAGAAAACTGCCATTTTAAAGGCGGGGACGATTTCTTGTATAAAACACTTCTAAATCCTGAAATTACGCCGATAATATGAAAAACCTCTTATGGTCTTTAGAGAACCTGACAGAAGAGAAGGATAACGGGAGACAGAATGAGAAAGTATTTATCCGGAAAAATATTTCCAGCAGGAATACTGGCTGCATTACTGCTGATGACAGATTTGACAGCGCAGACAGCCATAGTGAATGCTCAGCCCCTGAGCCCTGCGGCGGAAGCTGCTGCAGACTATACAAAAGATGTGGAAACGGGACTGTTGGAATACCTCTTTGATCTGGGGTATATCATTTTCAATCAATCTACAGCAGACTCAGCTCCCGTACTGGTTGAGCTGGGAAAAGAGACCGGAGCGGATATTGTTATAGACTGGTCCCAGAACTCCGAAGGCCTTGACGGCTCTCTTATTGACTGCCGGACAGGACAGACAATAAGGGCCGTCACAATTGATCAGAAGGTTTTTGAGGACATATATAAAAATAATGATCATGAAATGTATTCCGCAATGGGATATCGTTTATGTGAAGAGATGATACCGGATGAATGGAATTAAGGCAGGAGCTTCAAAAATGATGGATTTTACGAAAAAACCGGGAAGAACGACTCTTATCGGATTATTACTGACTCTGGCGCTGGTCTGGTCTGTTACTGCCGAACCGGTCTGGTCCGGCAATGCATCTGTGGATAGTACGGAATTTATCAATTTTGTTGAGGATACTCCTCTGGCAGGAGCCTCAAGTTCATTCACCAGAAATACGGTTGTGGAAGTAACAAATCCCCAGAACGGCAGAACTATTGAGGTGACAATAGTAAAAAGGGCTCCCAGACCGGGTGTCTTTCTCGTTTTGAGCGGGCAGGCCGGAGAGGCGCTGGATTTTCCCGCTGATCAGGTCATCCCCGTTCAGGTCCGTGTCGTAACCGATAAGGAGGAGTCGGGTTATGACAGCCGTTTTGAAAGTACGGATCCCGATATCAATCCTGCCGTTAATCTGCCTGCCAGCGAAGCCTCTGCCCTGGTACCCCCCGATCCGGAAGGGACTGTGGTGTCCGGCGATACAGAAGCCGGGCTCTCCCTGACTGAGGCGGCAGAAGATATTCCTGTGGATTCAGAGATAAGGGATCTCCCTCCCGAGACAGATTCCTTTCTGGATGAACCTGTTCCGGTACCCCTTCCAGCCGAACCGGAAGAGCTGCTTGCTCTGGCAGAGGAGACTCCCGATAAAGGAGATGTTCTGCCGGAGGAAACAGAAGAGTCTGTTCCGGAGGTTGAAGTAACAGAAACTCCCGTTATAGACAGCGTGGCGGAAGTTCCCGCAGAGTTGATCCCGGAAAATCCGGATGAAGACAATGTCATCTACTTTCTGACACCCTCTGATTTCAGACCTCCCGTTGCTCCTGTTGAAACAGCGGAGGAAGAAATTGTACCAGTCTATGTGGAAAGGGACGTTCTGGAAGATCAAATCGCGGATCAGTTGAAAAACGGATCTTCCTATATTCAGCTGGGAGCTTATACAAGTGCGGAAATTGTGTATTCCGAAATGGAGAGTATCGCATCCCGGTACCCCATGATTGTATGGACTGACAAGGTGGATAAAGAAACCGTATACAAGCTTCTGATCGGTCCTCTGACCAGTGATGAAACCGGTGTTCTGGTTTACCGTTTTCGGGCCGGGGGATACCCCGATCTTTTTCTGTACAAACCCTGATATTTTTAATTCTGATTCTTTTTTTGCCCCGGATACTTTTCCGGGGTATAATTTTTATAACTTTTAAAAACTTCTTTTTTTTGCCTATGGACAATAAAGGACTATAACGGACATAATAGGTCATAAAGTGATTGAAATTATTCCCGTCAGACGGGTTGTATAAAGAGGTTCCCATGAAATTAAAGGATGTTGTATCAAAAGAGTGCTGCTTTCTTCTGAACGAAAGCAGGAAAACCGAAGTCTTGATCGAAATGATGGAGCGTATCCATGCCGAGGGATTGGTAGCTGATCTTGATAATCTGAAAAAAGAGATTTTTTACCGGGAGCAGCTGATGAGCACGGGGATCGGTGTCGGTATAGGGCTCCCCCATGTCCGCTTCAAAGGGGTAGACAAACCGTTAATAGCTGTGGGACTTAAAAAAAGCGGCATAACCGATTATGAAAGTATCGATAAGGAAGATGTTAGAATCGTTATTATGATAATTGTGGGAGAATTTCAGCATAAGGAACATATCCGCCTCCTTTCGCAGGTTATGGAGAAACTCAAAGAGAAGGAAGATCGGGAAACTCTCATTCAGTCTGAAAACTCTGAAGAAATCTACAACTTCCTCACAGGAGAAAATGAAAATGACTGAGATTCTGACAGGGCATATAAATATCATCCTGCTGCTCGGAGTTGTTCTTTCCCTGGGTACTCTGGGGGGGAGATTCTTTCAGTTTCTTAAAATCCCGCAGGTTGTGGGTTATATTGTTATTGGTATTATTCTGGGGCAATCCGGAATAAAAATGATCAATATCAATATTGTGGAAGATCTGAAATACTTCAGCTCCTTTGCTCTGGCTATCATCGGGTTTATGATAGGCGGGGAATTGAAAATCAAGGTGCTGAAGAAATATGGCAAGCAGTTTGCCTGGATACTTTTTCTTGAGGCATTTGTCGCTTTCCTGGTTGTCTCCGTGCTTATCACATTTGCCGCCATGTTCCTTTTTCATGATATAAAACTGGCTGTTTCTCTTGGTCTTCTTCTGGGAGCCATCTCCTCGGCAACCGCCCCGGCGGCAACTACCGATGTTCTTTGGGAGAATAAAACCCGCGGCCCTCTTACCTCTACGGTACTGGGGCTTGTAGCCATGGATGACGGTGTGGCTCTGCTCCTTTTTGCAGTAGCTACGAGTGTAGCAGGTGCTCTTACAGGGGAAGTAACAGTCAGTCTCGGTATCAGCATTCTCAAACTGGTTTATGAAGTAGGTGTTGCCATACTGCTTGGTTCCTTCATGGGCTGGTCCCTGTCCAAACTCATCCGCGGCTATATAGAAGAGGATAAAATCCTGGTTTTCTCTATCGGGGCCATCCTTCTTATTATCGGTCTGACTCAGCTTCTGGAACTGGATATGATACTCTGTGCCATGTCCATGGGTTTTTTTATGTCAAACTTCTCTCCCAAAAGGAGTAAAGTCCTTTTTTCTCTGGTCGAGAAATTTGCGCCTCCCATCTATGTTCTGTTTTTTGTGCTGGTGGGAGCCAAACTGAATATATGGGCCATAACAGGTCTTGTAGCTGTGCTGGCTATTCTTTTTCTGATAGGCCGGACCGGGGGAAAGTTTCTGGGTGCTTTTATGGGAGCCAAAATCTCCCATGCTCCCGACAGTGTGAGAAAATACCTTCCTTTCTGTCTTCTCAGTCAGGCAGGTGTGGCTGTCGGTCTGTCCATTGTGGCGGGACAGACATTTCAGGGGCCCCTGGGCAATATTATTGTTATGGTTGTTACCACTTCCACCTTTATCGTACAGATCCTGGGACCTCCCTTTGTAAAATACGCTGTAAAACAGGCTGGAGAGATCGGTCTGAATATAACAGAGGATGATCTACTGAAGCAGAGTAAAGCGTCGGATATGATGCATCCCGTACCTTCCATAAAGGAAAATCAGTCCATCAGCGATGTTCTGGCTCATTTCAGTGAATACGATAATCTGATTTATCCTGTGATCGATCAGTCCGATAATCTGGCGGGAGTCATTACCATCGATCACCTGAAAGATACTTTTATGGCCTCCGGGCTTTCCGGATTTCTTCTGGCCCATGATATTACCGTTCCGGTTCTGTGCAGCTGCCGGGAAGATACTCCGGCGGAAGAGGTTTACCAGCTGATGAAAAAACATAATATCGATTACATTCCGGTAACGGACAAACAGAATCGTGCAGTGGGTGTTGTGGAGAAGCGGATTGCCCAGAAACTGTTTTCACTGAGGATAATGGAGCTGCGTCAGAAAGCCGATGCCCTCGGCTGATTAATAGCGGGAGAAAAAGAAAAATGCCGGCTGTCGGGGAAATGGATGAAATCCTAAAAAATTTTAATCTCAGCGAGGGGGATCTGGCCGAATACCTCAATAAAAAAGGCTGGGGAGTCGAACATCCCTCAACATTCAGGATTGACCTGGAGACAGATTTTCTGGCTTTGTGGGAAAAGGCTGTACCTTTCACAATGATCTCCATGGAAAGGGGATATGCTGTCTATCAGGCTGTGAATTATATTCTGAAAAATGATCTGCCCGGTGATTTTGTTGAATGCGGGGTATGGAAAGGCGGCAGCTGTATGCTGATGGCCCTGACTCTGATGGAATCCGGAGTTCAGGACAGGGCAATATGGCTGTACGATACTTTTAAGGGAATGACCGAACCCGGTGATAATGACCGCATCTCATCCACGGGACAGGCTGTTTCCGAACGCTGGGAGGAGGGCTGGTGGGCCGTCAGTCCCGGAATGGTAGAAGCCAATCTTAAAAAAACGGGTTATCCCATGGAGAAATTCCGATTTGTCGAGGGGGATGTCTGTGAAACCCTGAAGATCAGCAGGCCGGAGGCTGTTTCCCTGCTTCGGCTGGATACGGACTGGTATGAATCCACCAGATTTGAGCTGGAAATACTGTACCCTCTTCTTAAGGAGAAAGGGGTTCTTATTATTGATGACTACGGGCATTTCAGCGGATCACGCCTGGCGGTGGATGAGTACTTTGCAAACAGAACCCTGCCGCTCCTGCAGCGCAGTGATTATACAGGGCGTCTCGCTCTGAAACCGGGTCCTTAGCCTGGAATTTCAAGCCTCAAATGCCAGGGTATGCCTGTAATGGAACAGAAGTTCCAGAAAAGCCCTGTTCTGTAAAGGATCTTCTCTGAAGTAATACAGGTGGGAGGAGCAATGGCAGTCACTGCTTCCAAAACCTTTGATTTCATCTTCCGCGATCTTTTTCATATCCCCGGCCAGGGAACACTCCAGATTTTTAACAGTATAGATTGGAAAGGCTTTTACCTTTATCGCTTCTCCCAGAAGGCGGTCTGCGTGCCAGTGGTACTTCTTTCTTTTTCTGAGATGCCGGTCAACCCGGGACTTGAGGTTGGTCGCAGCTGATCCGACATAGATGTAATACCCTTTTTTAAAATCAATCTCACCCAGGCTGCCAACGGCAAGACTTTTTCTGTCCATAGTGATTAGAAGCAGGTAGATCCCGCTGTTATTATCAGCAGCCGAAGTCAGATCGGTCCTGACGGGAATCCCGGTAGATACCAGATCTAATTCACCTGCTGCATCGCAAATAGTGCTGACACCGTGAAAATGGACATGAGGAGCTGTCTCGGATACTGTTCTGGCAAACTCCGGATCAGTATGGAGATTAGGGATAAACTGTCTGGTTCCGGGATTCATGATAACAAAGACCACATGCCCTTCCATATTATCATTTCCCCGGCTTATAACGGCCAGTTCCTTCAGATGGCGGGAGGCGCGGGCAGAGGGGGCATCTGGAAACATGGCAACCCCCTCTTCAATAAGAGTACAGGCCTTTACTTCGAGGAATATCTCTTTTTCGCCCGAAAAAAAGTGCCAGTCAAAGCGGGAGTGACCCCATTTGTATTCAGCTTTTATCTCCCTGGCTTCGGGAAAAAGGCGGGGGATGATCAGTTCTCCGGCAACCTCATTGGCTTTGGCGGAGAAGAGGGGAACGGTTTCTCCCCTGTATTCAGCCGCAACCAGGGTCCAGGCTGTTTTCCGGGAGGAATCCCTGCTTTTTTCCAGGATCATCTTTCTGCCGGGATTCATTAGCTCAATCAGACGCCCCGGGTTGGGGCAGTGGGCCCTAACGGGCCCCTCGGGAAGCTGAACGTGTACTATAAAACGGTTGGGTCGTTCGAGGAGTGTTCCTTCCGCATCAGCCGAAAATATCTTCATGGTCTACTCTGTCAGCAGTTCCATTATTGTCCGGGCAATAGCGGGATCATCCCAGTCTGTTCCCCCGATGCGGACGGCAGTCACCCGGCCTGCTTTATCAATCAGATAGGAAGCAGGAAGCCCTTCCAGTTTATACGCATCAAGGGCATCTCCGTCAGGGAAATAGAATACGGGGATGGTGATATCTGTTTCTTTCAGAAAGCTGCTGACTGTGGAAATTTCCTCATTCATGTTAATTGAAGCCAGCAGAAAATCCGTATCCTGAAGTCTTGCTGAAAGGCGCTGGAGTGAAGGCTGTTCAGTTCGGCTGGGAGGACTCCAGCTGACCCAGAAATTCAGAAGCGTCACCCGTCCTTTAAAAGGAAGGAGTATTCTGTCTGCTGTATCTGCCGGAAAGTTTTCTACCGGGAGAACAGAGATGACAGGCGCATCTGTTCGTGTCGCCGGTATGGAGAAACCTTTTGATTTCAGGCGGACCATATCCGCTTCTGCCCGGAGTTGCGGCTGAAGCACGATCAGATAAAGAAAAAAAAGGGCCGATGCCTTTAGGATTTTCATATTTTCATTCCTTCTGTAAAAAAGTTTAACAGTATCTGGATAAAATTCAAAAGGGCATGGGCCGGGATGAGAGAAAAAAGCGAGGCTCCCTTCTGTATCCTGGATACCAGAAACAGGCCTGCCGCAAAAGCATAAAGCAGACCCGGGACTCCCTGGTAAAGATGACCGGCGCTGAATAGAACCGTAGATATAAACATGGCTTTTGAAGGGGATATACCGGACTGAAGCAGTCTGTTATAGGCATAGCCCCTAAAGAAAATTTCTTCCTGAAGAGCACTGAAAAGGCATGTGACCGCTGCCGGAATCAGCATAGGAGCTTTGGTAATAAGAACAGGTTTTTCCGGATTTCTGAAGACTCCTTCCCGGGGAAGCAGAGCGGATAAACCGGCTGAAATGACAAGATAAATCAGTGCCAGTCCTCCCAGGGTCAGGAGAAACTCACGGAACCGGGGGACTCCCAGACAATCCGCTACTTGATCCTGACGGCCAGACGGGATATTCTCCCATAAGTAATATATAAACAGGGAGTATACGGTCGAGAGCAGGATCATCTGGATATGAACGCCCGGAATATCGAAGAACCCCCGGATGAATCCAGTCCCCTGATTCAGGTATGAAGGGAGATAGAGGATCACAAACAGTAGAGGCAGTTCCGCTTTAAGAGGGATCTGAAGTTTTTTATCCCGGAAGTTCAATTTTAATCCTTTATAGTAACAGTCAGGTTTTATCATATCCTTTGTGGTGAAAAAAACAAAGACTGTGATAAAATGAATATTATTTGTTCTTACACGATTATATGCCGAAGATTTAAGTATTAAATGAGTATTTTGAATATTCTCCTTACAGTGTTAATTATTGCGTCAGCAATCCCTCTCTTGTTCAGCCTGCGGAAAGGATTCAGGAGTATTAACTGGATAGAGTTTTATTCGACAGGGAAAGATGCCGGTTTCAGTTTCAAAGAAATCGGACTGCTTCGAAAAACGGCCGTTATTAACAGGCATCAAAAGCCTTCATCCCTCTTCTGGTCTCTTGATGTTCTGGATAAATCCATTGCGGGCATTCATAAAAAAAAGGAGATGGAAAAGGATCCGGATGAAGTCGAATACCTGGATTACCTGCTCAAGAAAATTTATGTCTACAGAAAAAAAATAGAATTCCAGAAACCCCGTTACAACAGGGGATTGGAAACCACCTGGGAAATCCCCCTGAATCAGGTGTTAAAACTGAAAGTTGATATGGTAGGTGTATACGAATGTTCTGTTATAGAGAATAACCGTAACTACCTGCTGATAACCTACCCGAAGGGACCTCCTCTGCCGGTCGGCTTCAGCTGGCGTGACAGAAATCTCAATGTCTACTTCTGGAAAAAGGAAGATGCCGGGTATTTTTTTCAGGCCAGGATAATGGAGGGGTATCCGGACAGGAAGTTCCAGACATTGAGGATGACCCAGTCCGATGTTGTCCTGCGGAGTCAGAAAAGAAAATCTGTCCGGACCGCCTGTGAAATCCCCGCTCAGCTCTACCCTGTAAGAAGTGTCCATACCGCGACAATCATCCCCGAATCCAAACCGGGGCTGCGCTGTATGCTTCGGGATCTTTCGGAAGACGGTGCGTCACTGCTCATCGGAGGCCGCGGGGAAAAGAGCATGAGTTTGAAGATCCAGTTTGAACTGTACGGGAAGACTGCCGTTATGAGAGGGGTTGTCCGTACCATCGATTATGATGCTGAAAAGAACATCTCCTGCCTTCACATACAGGCTCTTGAGCCTGATGAGGAGTCCAAATATCTGATACTTTCCTTCGTCTATAATATTTTCAGGGATGACGAGAAGAAAACCAGTCCTGTTGAATCTCTCGACAGGGAGCCCGACGGGGAAGTTGAGCTGAAAACCGATAAAAACTCCGACGGTCTGGAAGCTCTTGAGACACTGGAACCCATAGAAGAGGAATTACCTCTTTTAAATTCGGAAGAGGAGTAATCTTCCGAGATTTCTTTACTTTTTCTTTCAATCATATTAAGGTTGATTTCATCTGACTACCATTATAGCGCTCGATACAGGGGGAGGCCCCGATCAAGTAATAGGAGATTGAAATCAATGCTAAAATCCCTGAAGAAATGTGGAATGCTGCTGCTGATCGCATCTGTTTTCGGTTGTGCGACCACACCGGGCACAGTTGAAGAGAAACCTTCAGAAAAAGTAACAACCAATGAAGTAAAGGTTGAGAAAGAGAAGGAGCCCGAATGGGTAACTGTCACGGTAGATGAGTTTTTTATTTCACAGGAAACAATCCAGTACGGAGACGGCTTTGTTGACGGGTATAAACTGTATGAATACGATGATAACGGATTGATTCAAAAACAATCCCAGATTGGTTCTGATGAATCGATCATCTCTGAAGAATTTTTCTATTATGAGGGAGATCTGCTTGTCCGCAGTGAGTACTACTCCGGAAATGAAATGATATCCCAGTCCCTCTACTCTTATAACGGAAAGAAACAGCTTGTTGAAGAATCCTTTATGGACCCCAAAGGTGATCTGCAGGGCGTTTCCTCCTATGAATATGATGAATCAGGAAGAAAAACCAAATGGATATCCGGTGACAGCGGGGGGATCCCCATGATGTATACCGAGTATGAATACGATGAAAACGGTATTATCAGGATGAGCTACTTCCTCCCGACAGGCGAGATGGAAGGGTATACACAGATGATATATAAAGAAAATGTTCTTGTGGAGGAAGCTACTTATTCCGCCTCTTCCAAACTGGAGAAAAAAACAGAGTATGTCTATAATGAGGGCCGTCTGATGAAATCTCTTTACTATTTTGGTAAGAATCTTTCCCGCACCATTGAGCGCAGCTATGATGAAAACGGGAATGTATCAGAACTGAAAACCCTGAACCGAAATGGTGATATTACAGATGTTGTTATTAAAGAGTATGTTGCAATTCCTGTTACGAAACAGGTTCTGATGTAGGAGGGACAAATGAGAAATATCTTCAGAATAACACTTTCCCTTTTACTGCTCATGGGAGGATCTTCCCTGTTTGCCGGAGACCAGGCTGAAGTCTGGAGCCGGCTCTATCGCCGGGCCATATCCACAGAGCAGAAGGAGATGATCCTTAAGAATATAGTCCAGATAGATGACCGTGCCTTCGAGCCGGTATTGATTGAAGCTCTGGAAGAGATGAACGGCAATCAGGAAAAGTTCCGTGGTGACATCGCTCTTATGGTCAAATGGGTTGATATGACAAGGCTGATTGTTAAAGAGCTGGGCGAGCTGAAAAGCCTTGATGCGGAAGATCAGATCTTTTTTGTTGTCACCCATACAGACGATCCCCTGCTTATTGCGGATGCCCTGGTAGCTCTCGGTAATATCCGGTCAGTCAAATACGCCCCGGATATTGCTACTATTCTCCGGAATCTGAACTTCAATACCCAGAAAGAGAACAGGGATAATGCGGAAATTCAGGCTTACGGCGCTGTAATGGCTCTTCAGAAAATGCGGGAACCCGTTGGGTTTGAACCTGTGTTTTACTCCTATATCGGATGGTATTCCAAACGGACAAAAAATCTGGCGGGGGAAGCATTAAAGTATATTACCGAAGATCCTACCGAACCAGTCATGAGCATTATGGAAGAAGCGGATTATGATGTGAAGAAAACCGCTCTTATGGTAGAAAAAGACTCTTCCGCTCCTGCAGCTAATAAAAACAGAGTAGCCATCCTTGGTCTGGAAGAAGGTCTGAAATATCAGACTACCGATAGAATCGAACAGGATGAACTGTCCAAGCTCAGGATTGAGGCAATCAAGATTCTAATCGAAAGTGAATCAAAGGATGATCCTGCTGTTCCTTTCCTCAAAGAGATATTCAGAAGGAATCATGATGTAAATGAATCCCTTTATGCTCTTTATGCGCTTGGTGTAATTGGATCCGACAGCGCCCTGGAAGTCCTGACCGATAATCTGGCCAAATATAATCAGAGACAGCAGGATGGTTTAAAGGCTACCCGGGAAGAGCTGGAGTTTATCAAACAGATTATCAAGTCAATAGGGATGTCCGGTAATCAGCTGGGAATGGGCGTTCTGACAGAAGTGCAGTTCTCCGATTATACGCCGGCTATTAACCGTCTGGCCAAAGAAGCCATCAATGCATTGGGAGGCTGACACCGGGTTGATTTTCCGGTTTAAGACTTCCCCTAACTGAAAATGGACCGCCGCGGGTAAAACCGCGGTTTTTTTGAAGCAGTCCGAAGAGATTTTCAGTTAAACTGATATGAGTCATTCAGATGCTCCTTTCACAATAAAAATAATACCCCGGTTTTTATTCTGCTGCAGCGTTTTTACAGTAGCAGCAGGCATGCTCTGTCAGAATCCGGGAGTTCTGAACAGGACAATCCTCTTTTTCCTTTTATTATTGTCTTCAACTCTCATCCTGCTGGGCAGAAGTGGACTGTTTTTCTCACTGGCCTCCATCATTATCCTCTTTGGTTTTCAGTATGTACTGCAGCAGTACTCTGTTTCCTATCTGCCTTTCCCCGAAAGTAAAATCTGCTGTATCGAAGGTAAATTGAAGGATGAGCCAGTATGGTGCGGTGAGTACTCTATCCGACTTTCTCTCCATTGTGATGCTGCAACCTGTTCTGACGGCAATAGTGCGAAATCTGATTCGGATGTAACGGCCTATATTAATAAAAACAAATTGAAGGACCCATTCCTTTTGGGCCGCGGGATTCCCGTAATAATAGAAGGACAATTTTCCGGAGAGGAGGGCGGGGCTGCGGCTCCTGTCTTCAATGGGAAATCTATTCGGGTTGGAACAGGTTCTTCCTGTGCAACCTTACGGCTTGCCATCCTGCAGGCCGTCCGCAGAAAATGCAGTCTGCTGGGGCGAAATACGGAAATACTGCTTCCGGCTCTGGTTCTGGGGATAAATCATCCGGCCAGGGGAGAATTTGTCGAGCTGTTCCGGAAATCGGGAACAGCTCACATAATGGCTCTTTCCGGATTTCATGCAGGATTGGCTGGCATCGTTTTATTCCTGATGGGGAAGTTGTTCTTCGGAAACAGAGGCGGTTATGCTTTTTCGATAGCCGGGCTGCTTGTCTTTCTCTGGCTGGCAGGAATGCGTCCCTCTCTGCTGAGAGCTGTCTGTATGTATTGTATCTTTGCCTGGGGGAAATTAACCCAGAGGAATTTCAGCGGGATGAATGTTCTGTTTTTCTCATATATATTAACCGGGTTTATAGACCCGCTTTCCCTGTCCTCTCTTTCCAGTCAGTTATCCTATCTGGCTTTGGCCGGGATTATAATCAGCGGCATGCGGCTAAACCATCTTTTATACCCCTTGATTCCGGGCTGGCTGAGACTGCCTCTCTGTACTTCCCTGGGTGCACAGCTATGGACAACCTTCCTTGTTCTTAAGGTTTTTGGCGTTACCTTTCCGGCAGGTCTGATAGCTTCTCTTGTGCTGACGCCCCTGGTTACGGTCTATATGTATGGCGGTATCCTGTGGCTGTCTCTTCCTGCGACTTCCTTGAGCATTACGCTTTTTCGTCTGCTTCTGGGCACTATGGAAGGTATTCTGGTAAAAGTCGGTACCATCTTTGGAAACTTTCCCCCCATTGAGCTGATTATGCATGGACCGGGTCCTTTTCTTCTATTGTTTATTCCTGTATTATTACTCGAATTCCACATTCCCGGAGCGATCATTCATGGAAAAAGAAAAACTGGATTTAAATTATGATTCCATTTCGGAAATCAAAGCCCTTCTTGAGATGATGGGACTTGGTCCCCGTAAAAGATGGGGTCAGAATTTTCTTATTAACAGAGGAGCCCGAGAAAAGATCATTCGTCAGCTGGATCTGCAGGAGGATGAGAAGGTTTGGGAGATCGGTCCCGGTCTTGGAGCCATGACAAAAATGGCTGCAGCGTTTCCTGTCGATCTGACCGCTTTTGAGATAGATCCCGGATACGTGGAGTATTTAAACCGGGCAATGGCAGATTTTCCCCGGTTTCATATTGTCGCAGGAGACGTGCTGAAAACATGGAAAGGGGAAGCCGAAAAGAGCGGCAAACCCCAAAAGGTATTGGGGAACCTTCCCTATAATGCCGCATCAGCCATTATTGCCGATTTTATTGAGAATGATCTACTGCCCGAGAGGCTGGTTCTTACAGTGCAGAGTGAAATGGGAGACAGGATGACCGCTGCCTGTGGTTCGAAAAACTACTCTTCCTTCTCCATCCTCTGTCAGTCTGCCTTTGATGTGAAGGATTGCGGCGTTCTGAATCCGGGGTCTTTCTATCCAGTCCCGCGGGTAGGATCCAAAATAATAATGCTTACGCCTCATGGTAAGTACTCCGATATGAAGGATCCTGTGTTATTTCATCATCTTATGAGGGATATATTTATTTCCCGCCGCAAAACCATACGGAATAATCTTACATCTATGGGGGGGCACCGTTTCCAGCGTTTTGGTAAGGATGTCCTTTTTCAGGTTTTCGAAGAGGAGGGTATTGATCTGACCCTGAGACCGGAGAGGGTCTCTGTTGAATCCTTTATCCGTATTTCCAATCGTCTGGCGGTTCTGGATAAATAGGATTACACGCATTGCCGGAAAAATCTTATGCAAAATGCCCTGTCTGCGGGAGCAGGGCTTCTTTTTTTTATCATCATAAAAAACAGGAAAGGCGTTTCTTTCTCTGCGCTGACTGCTCTCTGGTTTTTCAGGAGGAGGCGTCCCTGCCTGAACCGGATAGGGAACAGGAACGTTACTCCCTTCATCAGAACTCCCTGAAGGACAGAGGTTATGTTCATTGGCTGGAGAAATTTATGAAGGAGGCGATCTTTCCCTGGTATCAAACAGGGGATATTCTGGATTTCGGGAGCGGACCGGAACCGGTCCTGACGAAGCTTTTAAGACAGTGCAATCGGAATGTTTATCCTTATGATAAGTACTTTGCACCCCAATGGCCCGAGGGTAAAACATTTTCCATGATCGTGCTGTCAGAAGTCCTGGAGCATCTGGATGATCCGGTTTCAGAATTCAGACGGATAGCAGCAGTAGCGGATAATGGCTGCTTCCTGACCCTGCAGACATCCTTCCTCCGGAATCTTGACAGTAAAACCTTTTCAGCCTGGTGGTATAAGGACGATATAACCCATAAACGATTCTATTGTGCTTCATCCCTTTTGAGACTCGGTCTGGAAAGTGGTTGGGATCTGATTTATCAGGATGGAACGTCGATCGCTGTTTATAAAAAAAGTAGAGACAGGTAAAACCTGCCTCTACAGTAATAGTAATCTTCTAAACTAAATCAGACCCTGATCTGTCAGAACTTTTCTCAGGTATTCCCTGTTACTGTCCGAGGGCGGACAGAGGGGCAGTCTGAACTCTTCCTCCAGGAGACCCATTAATGCCATGGCAGATTTTACAGGAATCGGATTGGTTTCGACAAACATGGATTTGAACAGGGGAAACAGCTCATAATGGATGGTTCTGGCTTTTTCAATATCCCCTCTACGGGCTGCCTGAATCATCTCTTCCATCCACTGGGGGATAATATTGCTGGCTACAGAAACCACACCGTTTCCGCCCATTAGAGTCAGGGGAAGAGCCAGGTTGTCATCACCCGAAAGGACATCGAAGTCTGCCGGTTTCCGTTTCAGCACCTCCATCATCTGCATCATATCACCGCTTGCTTCTTTTACAGCCACGATATTTTCGTGCTTGGCCAGCTTCATAAGTGTATCCGTTTCGATGTTGACACCTGTCCGGCCTTTGATGTTGTAAACCATAACAGGCAGATCCACCGCATCAGCAATGGTCATAAAGTGACGGTACAGGCCTTCCTGTGTCGGTTTGTTGTAGTAAGGAGAAACCTGAAGGCTGCAGTCAGCACCAATCTGTTTGGCCCGCCTGGTCATTCTGATAGCTTCATCGGTAGAGTTGGATCCGGTACCGGCGATAACCGGTACTTTCCCGTTTGTCTCTTTTACAACGATTTCAATGACATCCATATTTTCGTCATGAGTTACCGTAGGGCTTTCTCCGGTTGTGCCCACCGGAACCAGTCCGGAAATCCCTTTTTCAAGCTGAAATCGGACAATCTTCTTCAGAGCATCCGTATCAATCTCTTTATTGCTCTTGAAAGGGGTTACGAGGGCTGTGAAAACTCCGTTAAACATTTAATTATTTCTCCTTATTTCAAACAGTCATGGGCCGAAGCCGTCTGGTATGCTGTTTTATTTCCATTTCAATAGACAGAGAGGCAAACTGCTGTCAATCCAGAAAGTCCTGCATAAACTCATCTACCGAGAAAATCCCTGAACGGTTATAAAGCCATTCCGCTGCCAGCACGGAACCCAGGGCAAATCCGCCTCTGGTTCGAGCACTGTGGGATACTTCAATTGTATCAGCCATTGAGTCCATGGTCATCGTATGTATTCCGGGGATATTTCCGACCCGGACAGATGCCACATGAAGCTGATCGGGTTTAATGGCTCCCGGAGGGTTTCCCGGGAGTATCTCCTTCTTTCTATCCAGATTTTCCAGGATTCTGCCGGCTGCCGTCAGGGCTGTACCGGAAGGGGAGTCTATTTTCTTGTTATGGTGGTACTCAATCAGAGATACATCATAATCCTCTACCTTATTAATAAGAGAAGCAGCATAGGATGTGAGCCTGAAAAACAGGTGAGCCCCAATCGAGAAATTTGAACCGTAAAGGATAGCAGCCGAATCATTGGTAAACAGAGACAATACATCCTTTTTTTGTTTTTCCCATCCTGTTGTGGCTATTACCGCCTTAAGACCGTAACGGCTGTACATCTCAGCCCTTTCTACCAACCCGTCAGGGAGAGCGAACTCGATAACGGCATCTGCCGCATCAAGGCTTTTTTCGTCCGGAGTGAGCATATCTCCCATTCCTCCCGGATCAACCCGGGCGACAATGGTGTGGTTCCTCTGTTTAAGGATCTGTTCAACTTCACGACCCATCCGGCCGTATCCCATCAGGATGATATTCATATTTTTTCCTGTCCTAGTCTTCTACCTGAGTCATGGTAACCGATATGGTGTTGACAATATCTTCCACGGAACATCCTCTGGAAAGGTCGGAAATGGGTTTGGCAAATCCCTGAAGGAAGGGGCCGTAGGCTCCGGCGTTTCCAAATCTCTGCGCCAGCTTGTATCCGATGTTTCCAGACTGAAGGTCCGGGAAAATCAGGGTGTTTGCTTTTCCGGCAACTTTTGAACCGGGGGCTTTTTTGGCGCCGACACTTTCCACTATTGCGGCATCCAGCTGAAGTTCTCCGTCCACATTCAGTTCCGGTGCTCTTTCCCTCACCAGTTTAAGAGCATCCGTAACCTTGTCTACATTGGGATGGGCGGCGGAACCTTTTGTAGAGAAAGACAGCATGGCTGTTACAGGCTCTGTCTGAAGGAATGTTTTACAGGATACGGAAGACTGTATAGTAATTTCAGCCAGCTGTTCAACCGTAGGATCGGGAATTGTCGCGCAGTCCGAGAAGATCATCAGTCCGTCTTTTCCCCACTTTTTATCAGGAAAGTCCATTACAAAGCAGGATGAAGCTGAAGATACGCCGGGAGAGGTTTTGATAATGGTAAATCCGGCGACCAGTACTTTTCCTGTGGGATTGTCGGCTCCGGCAACCATGGCATCCGCATCGCCTTTGCGGACCATCATGGCTCCCCATTTCAGGCAGTCCCTGATCTGTGCTGCCGCATCCTCTTCAGAAAGACCTTTGTGTTTTCTCAATTCGTAGTACTCTTTTCCGTAGGCTTCGGCCAGTTCGGATTTTTCCGGGTCAATGACTGTGAGGCCGTCCAGGGATACGCCGGCTGCTGATGCCGCTGATGCAATGGCATCTTCTGCTCCGATAAGGAATACTTCGGATACGATTTTTTCATCCATAACAATTCTTGCAGCTTCCAGAGTTCTGGGTTCGGTTCCCTCGGGAAGAACGAGTTTCTTCTGCATTTTTATGGCTTGTTCTTTCATATCTGTAACAAATGACATTTCTGATCTCCTGATAAAGTGTTATGTATTTCAAATACTATATCCTTTTTGGGCAAGTAGGAAAATACTCCTTAAGGGGAATTCCTGAACAGTCTTTGCAACTGACTGAAATTATTGTATGATGGGGCCATGCGTGTAGGTGTTTACGGTTTAGGGCGTTTCGGCGCTTTCTGGGCCGGTTTGTTAGCTGAAACTTTTGAAGTATGCGGGTATTCCAGAAATTCTGACCGAATTACCCCCCAGGGAGTACGCAGGGTTTCCTATGAGGAGCTTTTTGAGTGTCAGGTTATTTACCTGTGTAATTCCATTTCATCCATGGAACCTGTTCTGAAGAAGCTTTCAGAGCATCTGAAACCGGGGACGCTTGTGATAGACACCTGTTCGGTCAAAGTCTATCCCGTAAGATTGATGAAAGAGCTTCTTCCTGAAAATGTTGAGATTCTGGGAACCCACCCGATGTTTGGTCCGGATTCGGGGAAAAACGGTGTTCAGGGTCTTCCCATTGTTGTTTGCCCGGTCAGGGTCAGTGATGACAAATTCGTTTTCTGGAAGGACCGGTTCAGGAGTATCGGTCTGGTTCTCCAGGAGATGACTGCAGATGAACATGACCGGGAAGCAGCCTACACACAGGGGATTACGCATTTTATAGGCAGAACTCTGAATGAATTAAATCTTCATCAGAGTGCCATAGGGACATCCGGTTACGATCGTTTGCTTGATATCATCAAACAAACCTGTAACGATCCCTGGCAGCTTTTTCTTGATCTTCAGAAATACAATCCATATACAGACCGTATGAGGAAGGATCTGCACAGAGGATTGGAAAAAATGCTGAAAACATTTGATTCTATCGAGAGTTTAGGAGACCTGAATGGCGGAAATTCATTCAAGGAAAATTAAGGAACACAGGCTGGATACGGTTCTGGCGGAAGATATAATTTTCAATGGGGAAGTCTTTTTCTCCAAGGAACTGATGGTAAAGGGAAAACTGGAAGGCCGTATACAGGCGGAAGGTGATCTTTTTATTGGAGAAAATGCTGATGTTAAAGCTGAAATCGGAGCAAAATCCGTACATGTCATGGGAAAGGTCTATGGGAATGTGACAGCAGAGACTCAGGTGGAACTGTCAGGGTGCGCCGAGGTCGTGGGAGATATTACCGCTCCCCGGATTTTAATGGAAACCGGATGCCGCTTTGAAGGTGTCAGCCGTATGCTGCCCCGGGAGAACTCAGATGAAAAATAGAAAAAGAAGAACTGCTTTATTCCTGCTGACAGTGCTGATTCTGCCTCTTTCCGCTCAGGAAAGGGATGCTCTGAAATTATACAGACAGGGGAAATATAATGATTCCGTAAAAATCTGTCTGGAAGAACTGGCTTCCTATGGGGAAAACCAGATAACCAGACGGATGGACTCTTATACAGTTCTTGGGTGGGCTCTCATCCGGCTGGGGCGATACGATGATGCTATAAAATACTCCAGGGATGCTCTGAAAATATCCCGTTATGATGCCCGGGTTATTGAAACCATGGGGGAAGCCAATTATTTTCTGGGGAATTATGAGGAAGGTCTGAACTTCTTTCAGCAGTATGCGGCTCTTAATCCTACGGGTGACAGAATCGGGCAGGTCTATTCCTATATGGGAGAGGCTTATATCCGGATGGGTCAGTATCAGCATGCGGATATTGCCCTGACAACAGCGCTGTACCATGTTCCTTCTGTTGCTCAATGGTGGTCACGGCTGGGCTATGCCCGGGAAGGGGCCGGCAGTACGGACTCTGCCAGAGAAGCCTATAATAAGGCTCTCTCTCTTCAGCCTTCGCTTCAGGAGGCACGGAAGGGGTTGGACAGGATCCGGGGAACCGAATCGTAATACAGATGAAAGCTTCTTTTTTTACTTTCGGCTGCAAGCTGAATCAGTGTGAAACAGAAGCCCTTGCAGAATCCTTTGAACAGCAGGGCTTTGAAATTGTGGATTTCGAAAATCCATCGGATGTCTTTGTTGTCAACACGTGTACGGTAACCTCCAAAAGCGAGCAGAAAGCCCGGAGGATTATACGAAAGGCCAGTCGGGATTATCCGGAATCTCTTGTTCTGGTAACCGGATGTTATGCACAGCTGGAGCCGGACATCATCCGCTCTCTCGGCGATAATGTCCTTTCTGTTCCGCTGGATCAGAAAGATCTTATTATGGATCTGGCTGCATTTCTGGGCAGTGAAACCGTAGAAGGGGACGATCTTTATAAGAAATCCGGATTCTGGCTGGAAACCCAGGCTCCGGGTGTGGACGATGCTGCAGCCCGGTTCAGGTTTTCCGCTGCGGATTTCAATTTCCACTCAAGGGCTTTTCTGAAGATCCAGGACGGCTGTGATAACCGCTGTGCCTACTGCAGGGTCTGTCTGGCCAGAGGGGCTTCTGTCAGTCTGGACAGTGACACCCTGATGTCCCGTATAAAGGAACTGGAGAGTGCCGGTTACAGGGAAATTGTTCTGACCGGAGTTAATATTGATTCCTACCGGGACGGGGAGATGAATTTATCGGACCTGCTTGAAAGAATCCTGGAGGAGACCAGTCATTTCAGAATACGATTATCCTCTCTCGAACCCAAGACTCTATTAAGCCGCGATTTAAGTATACTCTCTCATCCGAGGATATGTCCCCATTTTCATGTATCGGTTCAATCCTGTTCCGATAAGGTACTGCAGCGTATGAATCGGCCCTATCTGACAGATTCTGTGAGACAGGCGGTGGAAAGGTTGAGAACCCTAAAATCGGACCCCTTTCTGGCAGCCGATATAATTGCCGGTTTTCCCGGAGAGAGCGAGAGGGAGTATCAGGAGACTCTTACGGCTCTGGAAAAGCTGCAGTTCTCCCGGATTCATGTTTTCCCTTTTTCCGCCCGGCCCGGAACTGCAGCCTGGCAGATGAAACCAGCTGTTCCCGAAAGGGTAACGGGAGAGAGAACCCGAGCCATCCGTGAAATTTCACAGCGCTCTCATAAAGCCTATTTTGACCGCTGGATCGGGAGGGAGGTCTCTGTTTTGCTTGAGGAGAGAAAGGCCATTGATGGAAAAGTGTACTGGGAGGGAACATCGGAAAACTATCTGAAAGTTCGAATCCCTGAGAACCAGCTCAGCGGCAGTGAAGAACAGCTCAGGGGAGCCCTTGTTTCCTGCCGGGTCGAGTATCATAGCGGTTTTTCCTGTTTCGCCAATATTTTATAACTGCCAGAGAACTGTTCCCGTATTGATTTATCAGGGATCTGTGATAAATTTAAAGTAGGATTTTTGTTTTTATAGTGCAGAAAGTACTATAATTATACAAACTTTATAAAAATTCATTTACAAAAACTTGTAGTGATTATGGAGGAAAAAATGAACAGAAGAATATTCCATTTTACAGTTATACTGCTGGTCATTCTGTTTATGGCCGGTTGCAACCCCTTTACAACCAACATCTACAGCGGTTTTGACAAGTATAAAATGCCCGATCTCGGTGATGTGGACGATGTTTTGAGTGCGGCCCATGATGCTTCATTTTATGAGAATCTGGAGGATGATGAGGATGCCAAGGCGGAAGTTCTTGAAACCCTGGAGGATACCTACAACGACCCCGATGTAGATGACGAAACCCGGCAGGAAGCTGCCCTGATGGCGGTCGATGTACATTTGAAGACTTCCAACACGGAAGATACAATGACAAACTTCAATGACCTGATCAGCGATGCAGCCAACGGGGAAGAGGTTTATGATGAGGATGATGGGCCGGAAATCCTGTTTAAAAGCCTTTTTGGCGATCCTCCCTACCCGGAAGGCACTCCTGTTACAGATTCCAAGCGGGTGGACTATACGGCAAATGTGAGGGTTCAGCTCCAGGCTTTTCTCTATTCTGTCGAACCGCTGGAAGCCTATGGGGCCATTTTGAAATCCGGTGCTCCCGCCCCTCCTGATACGAACCGGGGTGATACGTCAACCAAGGCTCTTATGTCGGGTCTGGTACGGTTCATCTGTTACAGTCTGGACAGCGATAACGATAACAGCGGCAGCGGCGAATATGTGGCCGGTATTGAAGAGGGCGACCTTGATACCATGGCCTATTTTCTGGCCGATCCCGATCCGGAAGCCAGTCTGGAGGACGAGTACAATCGGGAGCCTGAACAGCCTGAAGATGAGGATGATGAGATTAAATTCTACCTGTCAGATCCTGTGACCGGCGATGACGGACTTTATTATGCCGCTAACGATGGCTTGAATCTCAAAGAGCTGATGGATTAAGGGGGAACTGGATGAAAAAGAAAATACTACTTCTCGTATTGATGATAACAATTGGCAGTGGATTCCTTTTTGCTGCAGACCGCTATTACACTTCACCTTTTACCTGGTACAGTCCCGAAGTGCAGGCTCAGGGGGGATCATTTCTGGCCAATGCCCAGGGATTTAATGCTCTATTGTCCAATCCGGCCGCTTTTGCCAAGTATCAGGAAAAAGAGAGACGGGACGGGGAAGTCAGAAAAAAAGGCGAAATAACGGTTCTTTCTCTGAGCGGATCCTATTCCGGAGATATTTTTACCTTTATGGATGAGTATCAGGAGGATCCTGATGATATTATCGCTATCGTTCTGGATCAGGTTACCTCTTCCGGATTGGGGGCCGGGCTTCAGGTTGGTGCCGGGTATGTGGGAAAAGGATTTGGAATCGGATACATGTCTGTTGTTGATTTCAGTCTTCCTCCGGTGGAAACGACTCTTGGAATTAAAGCTGATATGGCCTGGACAAATGGTCTTGTCGCCGGCTATGCCCATCCCTTCCATGTGGGGCCCTTTAAACTTGTTGCCGGAGCCGATTTGAGGCCCATGTACAGGTTTCTTGTTCCCGGAGTAGATATCGCCTCCATAACCGGCTCTGTAAGCGGGGACGATGAAGAGGAAGAAGATGACAGCGATGACCTGGATATGAGCAATATTGATGCCCTGGCCGGTATAGGAGTCGGTGTGGATGCCGGAGCCGACCTGTACTGGAATGATTTTATTTTCAGTCTGGTTATGAGGGATATAGGCAATACACGTTTTTTCTTTAAACCTGTAAACGCTTTCGGCAGTTTGACCTTTTCCGATGCGGATGAGGTTGACGATACCTACATCACTCCCTGGTCCCTGAATCTGGGGGTCGCGTATCATCCTGTGCTGGGAGACTGGAATAAATTTATGGACCTGACGGTTCATACGTCCTATTCGCAGCCCCTTATCTTTGAAGACAAAATCTACGGGTATGATTCTCAGTCATTCTGGACAAAGCTGGATCTGGGAGCAGAAGTTGTTCTCCTCTCGTCAGTTGCTTTGAGAACCGGTTTTCAGGGCGGGTACTTTACGGCTGGTTTCGGACTGGATCTGTTTTTTGTTGAGCTGAACGGAGCCCTCTATTCGGAAGAGATCGGTTCAAATGCCGGTGTTCAGCAGAAGATGGGCGGAGCTTTGGAACTGGCGTTCCGTTTCTGATTTGATCAGCTAATTTTGATTGACCCGGTAATATTTAAATTACCGGGTTTTTTTTGGGTTTGAATCTTCTAAAGATTTTTTAAATCGTTGTTGTGAAAGTAAATGAAAATGAATTTTCGAGTATATTTTCAATTTATATTTATATTTTTTCAAATAAGTGTTGACACTTTCAGGGCCATTTGGTATCTTCTCAATCGTTCTACGGGCCGCTAGCTCAGCTGGCAGAGCAACGCCCTTTTAAGGCGTGGGTCACTGGTTCGAACCCAGTGCGGCTCAAAGGCTAACCGAACGAACAAAATGTCTCCATCGTCTAGGGGTTAGGACACCGGGTTTTCATCCCGGCAACGGGGGTTCGATTCCCCCTGGAGATGAACGGGCCGCTAGCTCAGCTGGCAGAGCAACGCCCTTTTAAGGCGTGGGTCACTGGTTCGAACCCAGTGCGGCTCATCCGTTTTTGTTCGGTTAGTTTTATGTCTCCATCGTCTAGGGGTTAGGACACCGGGTTTTCATCCCGGCAACGGGGGTTCGATTCCCCCTGGAGATGCTAATGAAAAAGGCTGCTCGATTGTGAGTAGCCTTTTTTCTTTTATAATTCCCAGGGGAGTCGAAACCCTCCGTCTAATCCTGACAGTTACTGTTTAACTCAAATCATATTGTGTGTATAATACTGCTAATACATTGGTAAGAGGATATGGAATATGAAACAGAATATTATTTTAAAGGCAGAAGACCTGAATGGTTATCTGACGGAAGAAGATCATAATAATATTGCAAGAATGAATGAGTACTACTCGGAAGCTATGGTGTCGTATAAGGCCCTTTCAGCCGCCGAGGGAAACTCTGCGGTAATTAAAAAAGAAACCGATAAGATTATTAAAATGTATGAGATTATGGGTGATTTCATGAAAGAGATTACCTCTAAAGAGGATGCTATTCGTGTCTACTCTTTTGAGACTCCTCAGTTAAAGCATGGAGAGGTTTCCCGTTTGATTGCAAAACTGCGTGATATCCGTACGCCCCATGATGAGTTTGTCTACTATGTTCAACGCGCTTACGAGCTTCTTTTTAATCTAGCCTACGATGGCGGAGAATCCAACCGGAAGAATCATCTGATTGTAAAAACACCTGTTACAATGCCTGTTCAGAATTACGCTGTACATAAGATACCTGATGTGGATGAGGCAATTGCCGACTCGGTAATGTGTGTTATGCTCCGGGGGGCTTTGCTCCCCTCTATGATTCTCAGCAAGGAGATACAGGAGTATTCATCAACCGGTTATGTCACACCCTTTGCTCTTTTCAAGATTAAAAGGGATGATTCAAGGATGAAGCATAATATGGAATATGTTCTGGATCTTGAGAAATCTTTTTTTGATCCGGCTGATCTGGATGGGAAGAATCTTATTTTTGCAGATCCCATGAATGCAACCGGAGGAAGTCTGGTAACCATAGTTAAGTATATATTGAGCCTCGGAGTTAAACCGAAGTCTATTCGATTCCTTAATGTGATCTCCGCATTGAAGGGGACATTGCAGATCATCCGTTCCATTGAAGGGATAACCTGCTATACCCTGTGGATGGACCCTGTACTGAATGACGCCGCTTATATCCTTCCCGGGTTGGGGGATGCGGGAGATCGCCTGAATGGAGCGGATCATGATGATTATCCCAGGAATATGATTCAGCTGATTGCCGATTACGGAGCAAACCTTGCCAACTTGTACAGATCTCAGGTCCGGACGATTGAACAGACTATTCTGGGGCATTAATTTTTTTCTATTATCCCTGTTATTGATCTCCTGCCAGAGTTCTCCTGTAAGGGAAGAGCTGGCCAGGGATTATTATAATATCGGGAATGCCTATTTTGATCTGGGAGAGTACGAAAAGGCTGTCGAGTACTACGATCGTTCTCTGGAGCTGGACCCCGGGATTAATCAGGCGGTTTTTAACCTTGCCAGGACGAATATCGAGACAGGGCGGTATAAAAAATCCTTAAAACTGCTTTCTCAGCTGGAATTAAAGGATCCTGAAAATATTATGGTTCTGGAGATGAAGGCTTTTACCTATTATAAAATGGAAGAAATAGACCTCGCTTCCGAGTATTACAGAAAAATCCTGGATATTAATCTGTATAGTAAAAGAGCTTTGTACAATCTGAGTCTGATTGAGAAAGGGGAGGGACGTCTTGCCTCTTCCCGACTGTATCTGGAGCGTTTGCTGGAGCTGGATGATAAACAGGAGTATCGGATTCTACTTGCGGAGTTGGCGTTGGCGGAAGGTGATCAGGATGAGGCGATTGTTCTGTATGAGTCTTTGCTGCTTGAGGATGATACTCCGTACGAAGTATATGTTGCGTTAAAAGATCTTTATATAGATACTGAACAGTATTTCGGAGTTTCTGAGATGTTTGACCAGCTTCTTAATACGCCAGAGGGGCAGGAAGTCAGGAAGGACCTCTTTTTTGAGCGCTGCCGGATTGAGTTTTTGTACCTGGATGACATTATCAGTGCCCAGGAAAATCTGATTCAGGCTCTGGATCTTGGCTATGGACGGGAAGATAGAGCGTCGCTGGATCTTTTGCTTGAGGAAGTCGATACCGTCTTAAAGGATCAGATTGAAGGAATTATTGAAGAACACCTTCTGGAGCCAGAAGAATCAAATGAGCCGGCTGTAGATAATAGCACGGAAGATAATCAGAATTCTGAAGATTCAGGAGTGACTGATGATCTGGAAGAAGAATCAGATCAGAATGTTGAGTCTGAACAGTAATAGGGTATAAAAAAAGCCTTCCGGGAACTATTCTCAGAAGGCTTTTTTAGTTTTTTGATTTAAATAAAAGAACTACTTCAGGATATTTTTCAAATCCTTAAAAACATCTTCGGGTTTCTGGCTGCTGTCCACATCTATCAGGGCCCCTTCGTTCTGGTAGAATTCGATTAATGGCGCTGTTGATTTATCATAAACTGATAAACGGTTTTTGATAGCCTCGATTTTGTCATCATCTCTGGTGTACAGTTCTCCGGAGCATTTATCGCATACCCCGTCTTTCCTGGGGGGGATGAATTCAATATGAAAACTTTCACCGCAGGATCTGCAAACCCTTCTTCCTGATAATCTTCTGATAACTTCATCTTCGGGGATGGTAAAATTTACGACTTTATCAATTGAAGTAAATTCCTTCAGGGATTCAGCCTGAGGTATGGTACGGGGAAATCCGTCCAGGATATAACCGTTTTTTGTGTCATCCTGCTCAAGTCTTTCTCTAACCATCGCAGTGGTAAGCTCATCAGGCACAAGGTCTCCCTTGTCGAGAATACTTTTTACCTGTTTGCCAAGTTCTGTCTGATTTTTAATGGCTGCTCTGAAAAGATCACCGGTAGATATATGAGGAATACTGTAATGTTCTTTAGCCTTAAAAGCCATAGTACCTTTTCCCGCCCCGGGAGGTCCTAAAAAAATCAAATTCATTCTTTCA
This sequence comes from Oceanispirochaeta sp., assembly GCA_963663385.2. Taxonomy (GTDB): domain Bacteria; phylum Spirochaetota; class Spirochaetia; order DSM-2461; family DSM-2461; genus Oceanispirochaeta. The sequence continues at coordinate 1,493,921 of CAXXXD010000002.1, forward strand.
CCTCTTCTTCTGTATTTGTGTAAGTATTATGACATGCTCTGGAACAAAAACCTTGAGTGAATTCTGTATCCAGAGAATAGTATCGGCCGCAGCTTTTACAGCATCCGTATTGATCGGCACAATCTTCGGAACAGTAGGCTCCATTGATCATTACTACTTCGGGGCAGTATTTTCCGCAATTGACACACTTCTTGTAACTCTTGGATTCTGTTTCAGACATAGATAAAATAATATCCAAATAAAATTGTCCGGTCAATAATATCCTTATTGTCTGTTATGAAAAGATTTAACACTGATCTGTCTTTTTTAAAGGTTTTTTTATAATATTCGGTTGACAAAAAAGCGCGATAAGTTATATATTCACGGAGCACTCGGGGCGATAAGCTGCGAACCGCACAGAACTAAATGTTCTTTTACAAAGGAATTAGAGAAGGGAAATTGAAGTATTTGACGAGAGTCAAGACTGCTGCGTACCGGAGGCCCGAAGGGCTGAGGAACGCAGTAACTGGTAGAAATGTTCAAATCCTGAAACTTTACGGTTGAGGGGTTTGTCCTAGACGTTAGTTTTCTTTAGAGATAAAGGGACTGACTTTCGCTTTCAGCTGTTCAGGATGATTACATCCGCTTTGCAATGGCTGAGGGTTTTGGTAGAAAGTTATCCACCTTGTGTGGATAAATTATATCATGGAGAGTTTGATCCTGGCTCAGAACGAACGCTGGCGGCGCGTTTTAAGCATGCAAGTCGAACGGTAGAGAGGTGCTTGCACCTCTTGAGAGTGGCGAACGGGTGAGTAACGCGTAGGTGATCTACCCTCGAGTTGGGGATAGCCCATGGAAACATGGGGTAATACCGAATGTCCTCTGCGATTTTGTTTGCAGAGAAAAGGAGCGTTTGCTTCGCTTGAGGATGAGCCTGCGTATGATTAGCTTGTTGGTAGGGTAATGGCCTACCAAGGCGACGATCATTAGCCGGCCTGAGAGGGTGACCGGCCACATTGGGACTGAGACACGGCCCAGACTCCTACGGGAGGCAGCAGCTAAGAATCTTCCGCAATGGACGCAAGTCTGACGGAGCGACGCCGCGTGTGCGAAGAATGTCGAGAGATTGTAAAGCACTTTTATATGTGAGGAATAAGCGTGTCAGGAAATGGGCATGTGATGACGTTAGCATATGAATAAGCTCCGGCCAATTACGTGCCAGCAGCCGCGGTAACACGTAAGGAGCGAGCGTTGTTCGGAATTATTGGGCGTAAAGGGCATGTAGGCGGTTAGATAAGTCTGATGTGAAAGCGTACAGCTCAACTGTATTGTTGCGTTGGAAACTGTTTAACTTGAATCCGAGAGGGGTGTGTGGAATTCCTAGTGTAGGGGTGAAATCTGTTGATATTAGGAAGAACACCAGAGGCGAAGGCGACACACTGGCTCTGGATTGACGCTGAGGTGCGAAAGCGTAGGTAGCGAACAGGATTAGATACCCTGGTAGTCTACGCCGTAAACGATGTACACTTGGTGTCTGGGATTATGATCCTAGGTGCCGTAGCTAACGCGTTAAGTGTACCGCCTGGGGAGTATGCCGGCAACGGTGAAACTCAAAGGAATTGACGGGGGCCCGCACAAGCGGTGGAGCATGTGGTTTAATTCGATGATACGCGAGGAACCTTACCAGGGTTTGACATATACAGGACGTTGCTGGAGACAGTAATTTCTCTTCGGAGACTTGTATACAGGTGCTGCATGGTTGTCGTCAGCTCGTGCCGTGAGGTGTTGGGTTAAGTCCCGCAACGAGCGCAACCCCTGTTGTCTGTTACCATCATTAAGTTGGGGACTCAGGCAAGACTGCCGGTGACAAACCGGAGGAAGGTGGGGATGACGTCAAATCATCATGGCCCTTATATCCTGGGCTACACACGTGCTACAATGGCCGGTACAAAGTGATGCGAAGCAGCGATGTGAAGCAAAACGCATAAAGCCGGTCTCAGTTCGGATTGGAGTCTGAAACTCGACTCCATGAAGGTGGAATCGCTAGTAATCGCGCATCAGCATGGCGCGGTGAATACGTTCCCGGGCCTTGTACACACCGCCCGTCACACCACCCGAGTTGGGGGTACCCGAAGTCGCCAGGCTAACCTTTTAGGAGGCCGGTGCCGAAGGTATGCTCGGTAAGGGGGGTGAAGTCGTAACAAGGTAGCCGTACCGGAAGGTGCGGCTGGATCACCTCCTTTCAGCGTGAAAGGTATAAGTCTTGAGGTTTGTACGCCTTGAGCAGTGAGTCACTATTTATAGTGCCTATCAGTAGTTACGTTCCTCGGTCTTTGACCTGTGGTACGTAACTTGCTTGATTCTCGTCAACTACTTCTAATTTCCCGTCAGATAATTCCTTAAAGGGCTTTAGGCGATTTGAGTTTAAGGCCAAACAATTAGGGCCTGTAGCTCAGTTGGTTAGAGCGCACGCCTGATAAGCGTGAGGTCACAAGTTCAAATCTTGTCAGGCCCATAAAATTAAGTTTGTATCTTGAACAGGATCAAACTTTTTTTACGCCGAATTGCTTGCAGTGAGGCGGGAGATGCGGGAGGCTTTACTCTTGCGGATCTTTGAAAAGGTAATAGCGAAGGGATAAATAATAATATGGTCAAGCGACTAAGGGTCCATGGTGGATGCCTTGGAGCTATCCGGCGAAGAAGGGCGTGGTAAGCTGCGAAAATCACGGGGGAGGAGCAAACATCCTTAGATCCCGTGCTTCCCGAATGGGGTAACCCGGCTGTTTGATAACAGTCACTGTGCGGTGAATACATAGCCGTACAGAGCGAGACTCAGGGAACTGAACCATCTAAGTACCTGAAGGAAAAGAAATCAATTGAGATTCCCTTAGTAGCGGCGAGCGAACGGGGATTAGCCCAAACCACATACATTTCGGTGTATATGGGGTTGTAGGGCGTGTAAGATGCATTTACGGAAGATAGCGGAACGGTACTGGGAAGGCCGACCGGAGAAGGTGAAAGTCCTGTATGCGAAATCTGATGTAAGCTGGCACGTACCTGAGTAAGGCGGGGCACGAGTAATCCTGTCTGAATCTGGGGGGCCCACCCTCCAAGGCTAAATACGAGATAGCTACCGATAGCGAATAGTACCGTGAGGGAAAGGTGAAAAGCACCCCGGGAGGGGAGTGAAATAGAACCTGAAACCGTGGACCTACAAGCGGTCAAAGCCTCTTTATGGGGTGATGGCGTGCCTTTTGTAGAATGAGCCTGCGAGTTAATATAGTAAGCGAGGTTAAGGCATAGAAGTGCCGGAGCCGGAGGGAAACCGAGTCTGAACAGGGCGTATGAGTTTGCTGTATTAGACCCGAAGCCGGGTGATCTACTTATGGTCAGGTTGAAGCTTGGGTAACACTGAGTGGAGGACCGAACACTAGTCTGTTGAAAAAGGCAGTGATGAACTGTGAGTAGGAGTGAAAGGCTAATCAAACCCGGAGATAGCTGGTTCTCCTCGAAATGGCTTTAGGGTCAGCGTCATATGGTTAATATCGGAGGTAGAGCACTGGTTAGGCTAGGGCCTGTCACAGGGTACCAAACTTAGTCAAACTCCGAATGCCGGTATTCAAAATATGGCAGTGAGACTACGGGTGATAAGATTCGTGGTCGAAAGGGAAAGAGCCCAGACCGTCAGCTAAGGTCCCTAAACTATGCTAAGTGGAAAAGGAAGTACGATTGCACAGACAGCCAGGAGGTTGGCTTAGAAGCAGCCACTCCTTTAAAGAGTGCGTAATAGCTCACTGGTCGAGTAGTTGTGCGCCGACAATGTAACGGGGCTAAGCATAGTACCGAAGCTACGGATCATCTTTAAGATGATGGTAGAGGAGCATTCTGTAGGCCGATGAAGGTGTGTTGTAAGGCATGCTGGAGGTATCAGAAGAGAGAATGCAGGCATGAGTAACGAAAAGGAAGGTGAGATCCCTTCCCGCCGAAAATCTAAGGTTTCCTGGGTAAAGGTACTCTTCCCAGGGTTAGTCGGCCCCTAAGGAGAGGCAGAAATGCGTATCCGATGGGAAACTGGTTAATATTCCAGTACATCTAATAATTTCGATGGGATGACACTTAAGGAGATCCCAAGCCGGGCGTTGGTAGTCCCGGTCCAAGCGTTTAGCCGTTGATCTGTGCAGGCAAATCCGCACGGAGAGGTGAGGCGTTAAGGGTATTGATCCTACGGGTGATAGAAGTTGGGTGATTCATCGAGTCAAGAAATAATCTCTAAGGTTAGGTTATTAGGTACCGTACCGCAAACCGACACAGGTAGATGGGATGAGAATTCTAAGGCGTACGGGAGAACTCACGTTAAGGAACTCGGCAAAATGCATGCGTAACTTAGGGAGAAGCATGGCTTAACGCGTGATGGCGAAGTTGCAGAGTCCAGAAGAGAGCGACTGTTTACCAAAAACACAGGACACTGCGAACCTGCAAAGGGAAGTATAGTGTCTGACACCTGCCCGGTGCCGGAAGGTTAAGAGGAGCTGTTAGCATTTATGTGAAGCAGTGAATTGAAGCCCCGGTAAACGGCGGCCGTAACTATAACGGTCCTAAGGTAGCGAAATTCCTTGTCGGGTAAGTTCCGACCCGCACGAATGGTGTAACGACTTTCTTACTGTCTCAACGTGAGACCCGGTGAAATTGAAGTATCGGTGAAGATGCCGATTACCTGTGGTTAGACGGAAAGACCCCGTGAACCTTTACTGTATCCTGATATTGAACTATGGCTGATGATGTGTAGGATAGGTGGGAGACTTTGAAGTATGGTCGTCAGGCTGTATGGAGTCGTTGGTGAAATACCACCCTTTATCAGTTATATTTCTAACGTGGCCCGTGATCCGGGTCATGGACAATGTCAGGTGGGCAGTTTGACTGGGGCGGTCGCCTCCTAAAGAGTAACGGAGGCGCGCAAAGGTTACCTTGGTATGGTTGGAAATCATGCTGTAAGCGCAATGGCATAAGGTAGCTTGACTGCGAGACTTACAAGTCGAGCAGGTACGAAAGTAGGTCATAGTGATCTGGCGGTGCCGAGTGGAAGGGCCGTCACTTAACGGACAAAAGGTACTCCGGGGATAACAGGCTGATTTTGCCCAAGAGTTCATATCGACGGCAAAGTTTGGCACCTCGATGTCGGCTCATCGCATCCTGGGGCTGGAGCAGGTCCCAAGGGTATGGCTGTTCGCCATTTAAAGCGGTACGCGAGCTGGGTTCAGAACGTCGCGAGACAGTTCGGTCCCTATCTGCCACAGGCGTTGGATTTTTGAGAGGATCTGTTTTTAGTACGAGAGGACCGAAACGGACGAACCTCTGGTGTATCAGTTATCGTGCCAACGGTAAGTGCTGAGTAGCTAAGTTCGGAAGGGATAACCGCTGAAAGCATCTAAGTGGGAAGCCCTCCTCAAGATGAGAAATCCCTGGCACTTTAAGTGCCCTGAAGGAATCTTGAAGAATACAAGTTTGATAGGCTGGCGGTCTAAGTGTGGAAACATATTGAGCCGACCAGTACTAATCTTCCGTGAGGCTTGACCATATTATTATTTATCTCTTCAGTTTTATATAAATTGCAATCGCTTTGGAAGCTAGGAATACTTCTGGAGAGTGAATGCTTCTTGTCAGGGTAAGACTTGATAAGATTATTATCTGGTAGTCACAGCGGTGAGGCTACACCCGTTCCCATCCCGAACACGGAAGTTAAGCTCACCTGCGCCGATGGTACTGCTACGGTGGGAGAGTAGGTCGTTGCCAGTTTATTTGCCCCTTGTCTTAGGATGAGGGGCTTTTTCTTTTATAACCGGTTGCGACGACCTTTTTATTAAAATTATAACTCTGAAAAGCAGTCCCCCTGACAGAATCCTTCCTCATGAAGGGGGCAGTTCCTGCAGATATCAAATACCGGTCTCTGAATAAGGTTATTTAGCGTAGAGTAATAGTTTCCCGGTAAATTGTCCGCCCCTGAATATTCCTTGAATCGGTATGTATCTTTTGTTAATGCTTCGCAGGGACTGTAAGTCCCATCGGGATTAAGATTAAAATGAGAAGTAAAATCGTTCCTGTCCAGATTGCAGATATTGTTTAGATGAGTGTTCCGGAGCAGGTACTTTGATGATTCATTGTCAAAGAGGCAAAGCGGTATAGGGTTTGATATGATGATTTTATGTCTTCTGAATTCATATCTGCTTTTTAAATGTTTAACAATAGAGAGAAGATAATCCGCATAGGTTTTAATGGTTTGTTCCGACTTAACTTTATTACAGCGGGATAATGAGGCTGACAGGCTGATAACCGGATATTGAACTATATCAATATACTTGTTAAGGAAATCCCAGCTCTCATTTTCAGTAAAAGAAACATCATATCGCAGAACAATCTGTTTAGAGCAGGTTGTTGCTTTCAGGATATTCTGTGTTATCTGGCGGATCTGCTGTTCTGATTTCAGATTTCTATCTTCAAATAGCTGAATCACAATTTTTTTCAGATCTTCGAATCTGATAATCTGTGACCAGATATTTTCATGAAATTGCGCCGTTGATGTTATGGTTGTCTGTAGATTGAATCGTGCTGTTTCAGACAGATAATTCAGGCAGTGGGGTAAAAGGTTTTCCAGACCAGACAGGTTCAGGGTTTTCTTTTCTTTTTCTGATGCGGTAATATTTAAAATATCTTCAAACTTTTCCCAATTTATCTGCAGATCCGGAGCTGACGTGTCTTTTTTCCGGTTGGTGCAGTGAAAGCAGCTCATCGGGCCTGAATCCCGTAAATTAATGGAAACCTGGGTTGAAACCGATTCAAAGATCTTCTCCCGTTCTGCCCTGAATGTTTCATATAGTTTGAATTTCCCTTCTTTGAAAACTATTGTGCTGTCCAGATTTTCAATTCCCGGAAAATATGCCAGAGACAGGTAATGCTGCAAAAAAAGTTCATCCGGAATGCTGGAGAGAAGGTTTGAAAGATTTCTGAGTCTAAGTTCTGACAAGAGATGCAGAAAGAGGCTGTTATTAAAATGCCGTATATCAGGGTGAAAATCCTTTTTTTCAACCAACTTCCTTTTCCTGAATGAGAAGGCGGGATCCATCATAAGGAGATCAAATGCTTTATCTCTGATTGATGGATCATGGTAGAAGAGGAGAGGCAGTATATTTTCGGTTTGATTAAAATCAAAGTTGTTTTTCTGAAGATCCAGTAAACCTTTGAGGATAAAATCATTTGAAGACTGATTACCTCTGCTTAATTCAGGATTGACTTTATGGCCGGACTCTCCTGCAGTTGACTCATTCTCCACTTCCTGTTCCATTTGATTAATATTGAATTCTTTACCGATGGATCTGATCTGATACCATATTTTTTTTATTTTACCCATATAAAAACCCAGCTTTCTTAAATGGGCAACAGAGTTTTTAGGGTCCAGAAGAAGAATTATAAAAAGAATCAGTATAATCTCAATTAATACCATATCAGCCCCATTTCAGGAGTTTTGCAGCAGCAAGACAGAGGAGATACAGGATGAACAGGGGGATCGCTACAATAAACTGGGATAGTAGGTCCTGAGTCATGACAGCCGAAATCAACAGGGCTACGGGAATAAAATAGGGAATGAATTTAATAAGTCTGGCTCTTTTCAGAATTCGGAATCTGAGCAGTATCAGGGTAATTACCGGAAACTGGAGCGCTACACAGAAGGCCAGGGTGAATTTGAAATAGAAGCTGATGAATTCATTATAGGAAAAAATCTTGGTCAGACTATCCGGAATAAATGCTTTAGATTCCAGAAAATAGATTGTTATGGGGAGAAAAATTCTTACAGCGTAAATGGCTGTACAGTAGAGAATTAGACTTAACAGAAAAAGAGTTGAAAAAGTTGTTTTCTCTTTTTTTTCCAGAGCCGGGAGGATAAAAAGAAGAATATTAAACAGGAAAACAGGAAGAGACAATAGCAGTCCTATATACAGTGAAACCTGGATCCTGATAGTGAAGCCTTCATAGACTTTCATTACATGAAAATCTATTTGAAAGGTGCTGTTCAGATATCCTATAAAACGAGGGAAAAGAATGTAGGCGCTTATTGAAAAAATTATGAAAAAAACTAACGCAATTATCAGTTTCGTCCGTAACTCAATGAGGTGTTGTGTAAATGTGAGGTTTTTTTCCATTTAATGGTTATTGGAATCGGAATCGGATGGGTCATCATCCGGTTTTGAAGATTTCTCTTCACTCTCTTCTTTCATTCCGCTTTTAAGACCTTTCTTGAATTCTACCAGCCCTTCACCGATTGAGCGGCCCAGTTTCGGCAGCTTGGATGAACCGAAAATGAGTAATATGGCACCGCCAACTACAAGTATTTCTACAAGACTGATCATGAGATACCTCTTTTATTAAAGCAAAGTTATTACCTATTTAGTCTGTCCGTAATAGTAGTAATAATAGTAATAATAATTATAGTAGTCGGAATAGTAGTAGTAATTGTAATAATTAGAGTAGTAATAGTAGTAATTGTAATAGTTAGAGTAATTGTAATAATCAGAGTAAGTAAAAAGATCACAGCTGCTGACGACTACTGCTGTTCCGATACCAAGACCGATTTTTCCAATTCTTTCCAGAGCCTGTCTACGGGAGATAGTCGGTTTTTCTTTGCTTTCACCAGTATCAGTTCCCATTTTCTTCTCCAAAAAATGTTCTCTTATACTTAAGTATAAATTCAATAATATCATATATCTACTCATTCGGAAACATTTCTATTCGATTCCCGGTTAAAGGCTCGATATACTGTGTCATCAGTCTTTGCACTATTTCACAGGCTTCTCCCCGTTTCATAATATCCCCCTTCAAAGCCAGTGTATCGATAGGGCATCCTCCATGACACATCCCCCAGAAACGGCAGTATTTGCAGTCAGTCTGTTTCAGAACAATTTGCCGTTTATTTATGATATCTCTTTTACTGTGTTCCAAGGCCGCTCTGATACCGGTATTCCGGATATTTCCATAATCTGCCAGGTTTTCATCTCCTGCTTTTCCGCATTGGGAAAGCTTTCCCGTTGGACCTATGTAGAGCCAGTGGTTGGCGCAATTACCGGCATAATCACATAGAAGTCCACCTTTGCCATTTATAAACCTGATAAACATATCAATTGGACGAAGACCTTCATACTTTTCCGGATTTGCCAGGTAGATCGGCACCAGCTTTCCAAGGAAGTCGGCATACTCTTCGGGCGTAATATTTATATTGAAGGGATCATCCCCGTAAATGTAAATTTTATTAAAGGCTGGAGTTGTCTTAGTGTTTATATTTTTCAGGTGGTTAAGTATTCCTACCGGATTTTCAAGGGATCTTCTATGAACGACATATATAACCCCCCAGCTCAGGTTGTTCCGTTCAGCCAGTTCCGTTCCCTTGAAAAAAAGCTCCTTATAGATCTTTGAATCCCTTTTTTCTCCTATTCCCCGAATACCTTCTATGGGGTCGTAACTTGAACCTATCATATCAATCTTCAACTCTTTAAATACATCAACTAATTCCTGTGTCAAGCAAGTCATATTTGATTGGATCAGATGCCGGATTCTGTTTTCAGTCTCTCTGCAATAGGTTCTCTGGTATTCCAGTGCCTTTCTGAAATAGTCAGGACCAAGAAGGCAGGGTTCTCCTCCATGCCAGGTCAGCTGTATGGATTCATCCGGGAATTCCTTTAAATAGTCATTCATACGTTTAAACACTGTTTCCAGTATTTCGAAAGTCATTATTTTTTCCTGATGCTTTTTTATAACACCGCAGTAAAGACAGTTGGAATTGCAGAGTTCAATGGGTTTGAAAATTATAACTGCCATTTTTCGCCTTCCCGGCGGGGCTCCCGCTTCGTTGCTGAATCTATATATTTGAGAATGCTGTCAAACAGGATTTTATAGGAATCATCTTTTTCACACTGGTTCAGGTAAGCCATCCGGCAGCTTCTCCAGGCCGAGCAGAAAGAACACTTTTCATTATCTATAAATACTCTGGTGCGAATTTCCCGGATTTTTCTGTTTTCACAATCATTGATAATCTCTTTCAGCTGTTCCAATCCGGAACCCAGGAAATTTCCCTTTACCAGTTCATCCCTGCTTTCTGCTATATTCATACTCCTGTCTATATAGACAAATTGGGCCGGATCATTGAATACGGGGGCAGTTATCGAGAACGTTTCATTTTCATAATCCTTTGAGCAGAGAAAACGGAACGGCTCTATGTGGCCTTTTGGTACATTCGTGTAAGCAAAGTAGTGAAAAAGGTCGTCCAGGCTGTCCCAGTCGATATTATCACCACAACTTTTAAGATAGAAGCCGCAATCAATGTGCAGAGATGACAGAATCCTTAGATCTCGGATATTTTCCGCTTTATCTGCCGGGAAAAATACCTGCATATTAAAATTCCTCAACCTGCCTGTTTGTATAAGAATCATTGTCAGATCTCCTGTTTCCGGTACAAAGAGGGCAAGGGGAATCCCTTTGTAGGTATCTTTGAGTTCAAGTTCAGATAGACTTATATGAGAAGTTACTTTTATACAGAACAGACGGAAAAACTCTTTTGAAAGCTTGTCGATTTCTGTAACATCTTCCAGATTTTCGGTTTCTATAATACTTTCAATATCTTTCAGCTGACTTATCAAGTCCCTGTTGAAGGGTGCTACTACGATTTTTTTTCTGTTTTTCTCTTTCATATCAGATCCTCCGCAGGAAGGTACTCTTCAATGAAATTTGCCAGGCATCCTCCGGCACATTTTTCGTTTTTCATATAAATGCAGGATTCACACTCATCGTATATTCCCGCTTTATTCCTGCGGACGGCTTTGTGCATATCGTTGTAGTACTTGTATATATCTTCCACCGAATCAAATTCAAAAATACTCCTTCTTTTGAATCTTGACAGTGGAAAGCAGGACCAGACCGTCATATCAGGGCCTATATCCAGAGCCGAGCTGCATACAAATTTTACAGTAGACGGTCCCTGTCCTTTTTCCAGTTTAAAAAACTGACCGATCTGCTCGTCTGTAAAACTGCATAAGGGAAAGCCGCAGTCAAATCCGGCGCTTACATTGTGTTTTATAAAGAGAGGCAGATAGGATGACAGTTTCGCAGCCATTTCCTTGAAGTGATCAGGTTTGATACACAGATTCTTTTCCCCTGGTATGGGGTGGGCCAGGCCTATCCGTATATGTCTGTTTATACCGTATCGTTCAATGTGTTCGAAAAGGTATTCCATGGTGGCTTCCAGGGTGAAAAGATTGAAGCTGAGGGTGCAGTATTTTCCCAGTACCCGCAGAAAAGCATCAATCCTCTCCAGTTCCTTATCCGTGGACATGGACGGGTGGTTCAGGTTTACTACAAAGCGGACCCGATGTTCCGGAAACTGTTCCAGGCTGGCAACCAGATGATCCAGCTTCTTTTGAGACATAATTCCGCAGGTGAAAACGGTAACCCCGAAATTCCTGTTTATCAGATAGAGAATAAACTCGGTAAAATATTTATGAACGGAAGGTTCTCCTCCCAGAAGGGACAACTGGTTGTTCATATGGGACCGTTCGAAAAGATCTACAATGTAGATGAAATCTTCCCAGCTTATAAACTTGTGATCTGAGCTGTCCATATATTTTTTAGCAAAGCAGTAGGGGCAGGATCTGACACACTCTTCGGTAAGCAATATATTTGGCATAAACTTCTTCCCTGCAGATAGTTTAGATAAAATTCTACTACCAACATGCTGTGGTAGTCAAATTAATACAAAAATGTTTATTATTCATCTCTTGTAAATTATGTGTCAGTCTGTAAAATCTATAGTAATGAAATCCCCTCCTTCGAAAATAGTCCTTTTAACTCCTCTTATCCCTGAATTTCACGCAGCCAGGGAAGCTTTTGGAGCCAGGGAATTGGAAAACGGGAGTTACCCGGGAGTCCGGATGGCTGAATGGCGCAGAAAAGGACTGATCCTTACGATTGTGCAATGCGGATTGGGAGATAAGGGCGTAAAGAGCGTTCTGCCACTGTTATCGGAACTTCATCCTGATCTTCTGATCGATTCCGGCAGCTGCGGAGGCCTGAATCCTGCTTTCCCTCCGGGCTCCCTTGTAATGGCCGGAGAGGTTGTTTCCTCTGAAAGCCGTACGGTCCTGTCCATGGATTTTTCCGGTTTTGAGGGTTCCTTTTCTGATTCCGGTTATTTAAAAACCAGGATGCTGGAAGTTCCTGATCCGGTTCTGGATCAGAAAAGCAGGGATGAATTTCAAAGCAGTACCGGAGCCGGTGTATGCTCCATGGAAACCTATGCCGTTGCCGAATGGGCGAGGGATAACGCCGTTAAGTGTTTCAGTCTCAGGGTTGTCACCGACCGGGCTGATGAGAATACCGGGAAGGATTTCAGGAGGAACCTGCGTAATAATACGCTGCTCCTTTATCGTGCGATAAAACAAATACTGAGTTCTCTCCGGTAATTGACGGATCATCTGTAAAATGGCATGAAAAGTCGGGTATAATGACCAAATATATATTAAATTTCATAATTGATTTAAAGCACGATATCGAACATAATGGAATGGGGAGTAATTGAATGATAGACACTACATTACAGCTTGTCACATTTCAGCTCGGGGTTGAAAACTACGGAATTGATATTATGGATGTAAAGGAAATCTACAGCATCCAGGAAGTGCGTGATATTCCGAATGCCCCCTCATATGTTGAAGGAATCTTTAATCTGCGGGGAGATATTATTCCCGTTATAAATCTTCATAAGCGTTTTCATCTCAAGAAGGCGGAACTGACCGAAGATGAAGCTTTATTAAGCGGTTTTATTATTATCAATCTGGATGGCATGCAGCTCGGTGTTATTATCGATAAGGTTTTGAGAGTGGTGACTATTAATCGCGATCAGATTCAGCCTCCGCCCCAGATGATCACTGGTATCGGAACCGAATATATTCAGGGGGTTATCCATCAGGAATCGGGTTACCTTATTATACTGGATATCCGGCGACTATTTGATCCGGATGAACTGCAGCAGATAGGACTGGTAAATAGCGTCCGCTGATGTCTATTCCTGTATTCAAACCTTCCATTAAACGCAAGGAGATGGACTCTGTCCTGACATGTCTCGTATCAGATCAGATCGGTCCCGGGCCTCTTTCCGATGATGCCGCAGAGATGCTGATGGAAAGGACCGGTACAACCGCCTGTCATTTTTTCAGAGAGTATGAAAGGACAATAGAGCTGGCGTTCTCAATGCTTGATCTCGAAGAGGATGATCAGATTATTCTGTCTCCCCTTGTACCGGGAGCCTATCTTCATGTAATTAAAAAACTCAATCTTCAGCCTGTATTCGTTGATGTAGAATCTAATACGGCAGCTCCCGATCTGGATGATATTCTGGATAAGGTTTGTGAGAAAACCAGAGGAATTCTTCTTTTCGGACCCTTCGCCTATCAGTGGGATTTTTCAGAATGGGAAAACCCCGGTATTAAAATTATAGAGGACATTACGCAGAACCTTGGCAGTGAAGTAAAGGACGTAGAAGCCGGTTCAACAGGTGATATCGTCATTATGAGAATGGAAGCCGGAGATCTGGTTACCTGCGGAGGCGGGTGTGCCCTAATGGTCCGTGATAAATCTCAAAAAGCATTTCTGGATGAAGTTATCGACAGATACGATGATTCCATTCTTCTTCCGGATATGAATGCGGCCCTTGCTCTTGTTCAATTCAAGGAATTTGAGAAGAGTTTTGAATTAAGAAAAGAGTTACATGAGTTATTTCTTACATCACTGATGAAGAGCCGGCACGGGTATTTAAATACGCCATCCGAGAGTACTGCCTATTACGGGGCCATGCCTGTTCTGGTAAAAGGTAAAGTCAAAGAGATTCAGGCTTATGCTCTGAAAAAGAATATTAAAACAACCCTGGCATTCAAGGGCTGCTGCCTGGAAGAGGGGCAGGATTATTCCATCCACTGCCCGGAAGCGGAAACCCTGGTGCTGAACTGTATTCTGTTCCCTCTTTACCCGACACTTGGAAAACAGAATAGTGAGACGATTACCCGGGTCTTGGCTACATTACCCTGACAGGGCGGATATGGAACGAGATATTAAGACAGTACTTATTATAGTAAACCTTTCTAAAAAAGGGGCTTCATCTCTCTATCCCGAGGTTGTGGCCTATCTTGAAGAATTAGGTATATCGATAATTAAACACTCTTTCTCCGGGAAGCCGGAGCCTTTTAACCCACCCCCGGCAGATCTGGCTATTGTTATGGGCGGTGATGGAACTGTTCTGTACAGTGCACGGAAACTGTCCAGTCTGGATATTCCTATAATGGCCGTAAATCTGGGTACTTTCGGCTTCCTTGCTGAAGTCAGTTCCAGGGAGTGGAGGGAAGCGATAGACAGGTATCTGAACGGAAACATGATTGAAAGCCGCAGGATTATGCTGACTGTTGATATCCTGAGGCATGGCGAGATCGTGGAATCCTGCTGCTGTCTGAATGACAGTGTAATAACTTCTACGGGAATGGCCAAGATTGTCAACCTGAAAGTGAATATTTCGGATCAGGAGGTTATCGCCTACCGGGCTGATGGAATAATCTTGTCTACCCCGACCGGATCCACAGCCTATTCCATGGCTGCGGGAGGCCCCATCCTCCATCCGGAACTGGCTGCGGTTATCATAAATCCGATTAATCCCTTCACCCTTTCAAACAGACCTCTTGTAGTTCCTTCTGAAGAAGAGATCAGTATCCTTGTCCAGAAACAGCAGAGAACCGATCTTGTTCTGACAATTGATGGACAGGATGTTATCCCTCTCATTCCGGGAGATCAGATTATCGTGCGGAAAAACACCTGCTGTGCCAGAATCCTTTCTTTCAGAAGAAGGAATTTCTACGAGGTTGTCAGGATGAAGCTGGGCTGGAAAGGGGGGCCTCATGATTGAAGAACTTCATATTAAAAACTATGCCCTTATTGATGAGTGTATTGTCAATTTTCAATCCGGCCTGAATATTCTGACCGGTGAAACCGGAGCGGGAAAATCCGTACTGATCGGAGCACTCGGGATGATTCTGGGGGCAAAAAATGACTCATCCTCAATTCGCACGGGAGCAGATGAGACCGATGTTACAGGTGTTTTTGAAGTTTCGACTGATGAAATACGGCTCTGGCTGAAGGAACATGATCTGGATGATTCTGAAGACCGGCTTATAATCCGCCGGACTCTGAAAAGAAGCGGAAGAGGGAAAGTTTCTATTCAGTCACGCCCGTTTCCATTAAGTGAATTGACCGATCTGGGGCGCCTCCTTGTAGACGTACATGGCCAGCATGATCATCAGTCCCTTTTTCATATTGACCAGCACCGCCGTTTTCTGGATCGCAGCGGCAAACATGAAGCTTTTGTTCGGGAAATAGCTGACACATTTAACCGGGTAAAAGAGCTGAGCCTCAGGATTGAGAAACTGAAATCTGATCTGGCAGATAAAGATGCAGAAATGGAGCTGCTCTCGTTTTCCCTGAATGAAATTGAGAAAGCGGATATAAGGGAAGGGGAAGAGGATGAAATCCGTACACGTTTGAAAAGGATGAACCAGTCTCAGGAACTCTACAGCCTGGCCGACAGTTTTATGGGGCTTATGCCCGAGAGCAGGGGCGGGGCCATGTCTTCTCTCCGGCAGGCCGGTCGGGTCTTGTCCGGATTAACAGCCCTGGACGGAGTCGATCCCAAACTGTCAGAGCGTTTCTCCAATGCTTTCTATGAGCTTGAAGATATCATTGAGAGTGTCCGTTCCGTTAATGATGAAATAACATTCGATCCGCGGGATAAAGAATCGATTGAGGATCGTCTGGCCGAAATAAAACGGATTTTTCGAAAGTACGGACCAACCTATTCGGAGGTGCAGAACTCATATAAAAAGAGTTCTCTTCGTCTGGAAGAGCTTCAAAGCGGAGAAACGAACCTGGAACAGCTGGAAAGGGAGAAATCCCAGTGGGAAGAAAATCTGATCAGTAAAGCCCAGGAACTCTCTGAAATGAGGAAAGTCCGGGGGGCTCAGCTTGAAAAAGAAATAGCAGCTCTTCTGAAGAGCCTTGGTATGGCTTCAGCAGAATTCTCGATCCGGATTACAAAAAGGACAGGTGAAAACGGCCAGGCCGTTTGTGGGATAAGCGGGCTTGACCGGGTTGAATTCCTGTTCTCCGCCAACAAGGGGGAGCCTTTAAAACCCCTGCGGCAGGTTGCTTCCGGGGGAGAAATCTCCCGTGTTATGCTTGCTGTAAAAACAGCTCTTGCCGGCACAGACAGGATTCCAGTGCTTGTTTTCGATGAAATTGATTCCGGAATCGGCGGAGAAGTTGCTTCTTCTATCGGACGTCATATGCGGCAGCTCTCCCGGTATAACCAGATATTGTGCATAACTCATCTTGCGTCAATAGCTGTTTATGCCGATAATCATATAAAAGTAGAAAAAACAGATAAGGAAGATCGGACAAATACATCACTATTTTCATTGACCGGTGAGTCAAAAGTGATGGAGATAGCCCGGATGTTATCTGGTGACAGTGAGGGTGATGCCTCTATAAGGCACGCGGAAGTGCTCCTGCAAAATGCTGTCGGGTAGAGAAGGAAAACTGAAATGGCAAAAGTCAGCGCTGAAGCAAGAACAAAATATTTTGAAAAAATCAAGCAGAATAAACGTCAGATAGATCTTTGTCTTCAGCAGGAATCTAAAATCAAAGCCGTTATCAATAACGGTGAAACCGGAATTGAGTTTCAGAAGATCTCTCTGGCTGAAGAAAACCTGATAATAGCTTCCAATCTGATACTCATGAATCGTTTATCCCTCAGTTTACTGGGGATTAAAAATGAAAATTTCCTCAATGATGCCAGAAAAACCTGTTATAAAATAATCATTTATCTGGAAGATATCTTTTCGGATTACCTTGATGCTCCCTATTCGGACTATTCGGATAAGCTGGAACTTGTAGCAGATCTTCCGGAAGTTGACCGCTATCGTATTATCAGGGAACTGGGATTTTCAATTCAGGAAGTTAAAACAGGATTCGGTGAAAATTCAAAATGGAAGTGGTCCATTATCGAACTGGAAGCCAGATTGGCAACCTTATCCAAGAATGTTATAGATCTGAAGAAATTTGTTCCCGGAATGGATCCCCGATCCGAGGGATTTCGTGAGAGGGTGGAACATTTCCGAATGACCTGCCGCCTGCTTCAGACGTCGGCAGATAACTTCCGTATGAAATATGAGCTATCGACCAACCGTATGGATGACTTTAAAACGGCTATTAATTACCTGGCGGCTCTAAAACGTTTTTATACCCTCACCAATCAGAAGAGGGAAATCGAAGAATTAAAAAAGAAGATCGATATCTGGAAACAGAAAATGGATGCGGATGCCAAAAACGTGGAACACGCCGCCCGGCTGAAGCGGCTTGAACGTTAATTGCCCTTTAATTCATATAGGGCGTCATCAGGAAACAGTTCTTTTATTGTACGGGTAATCATAGGCCCCTTTCTCCCCTTGAAGTGTACAGGGAAATCTTCGGATACGAACTCGCTGATAACCTGTCTGCAGGCTCCGCAGGGTGAAACGGGGTAATCCGCATCCGGACAGAATATGGCCAGCTCTTTAAACTCTGTCAGACCTTTCGTTATCGCCGTGGTGATCGCGCTTCTTTCTGCACAGATGGTCAAGCCGAAAGATCTGTTCTCAACGTTTACGCCGGTGATTACTTCGCCGTTTGAGCAGAGAAGAGCTGCGCCCACACGAAAATGGGAGTAAGGGGAATAGGAATTCTCTGCGATCTTTTCCGCCAGGTCTATCAGTTCATTTTTTTTCATGTTTTATCTCCCTTGAAAAAGCGTCTGTTTGATCATATTATGTTCATAGTATAATATAATTTCCAGCTGTGCTGTTATAGAGAACAAATGAAAAAATCATTCTTTTTATCTGTAATTTTCCTTCTTTTTATCCTGTATTATTTTTTGTTTCCCCTGACGGCGGACAGAGAGTATATCTGGTTGCCTCAGTTCCAGTCAGATTTGAACGATCTTGACGGGTGTTCCCTTGCTGTCCTTAAGGACTCAGTCTGTATCCGGACAACAACCCTTACAGGTGTACTCAATCCGGATGGAGAATCCATTATCAATAGAGATGAGAACAGGATCAAAACCTATTCCGGCAGCCATACATTTGAATCGAAGGGCGACTTCGTTTCTGTTCTGAGGAATAGAATAAATAATAAATATGCGATTTTCGAAGGAGCGGGTTCTCCGCTTATCCTGAATGAGCATTATCTTCTGGCTGATTTTCCTTCCTCTCTGATAAAAGAGGTTAGTACAACAGGTGATATCCTATGGTCCTGGGAAGGAGTCTCTCCTATTACGGCTCTTTCTGCCAGTACAATGAATGTGGTATTCGGAACCCTGGACGGGAAAGTCTACCTCTTCAGAAAGGACGGCAGTCAAAGGGTTTTCGAACCTCTGAAGGATAGGAATGATTCTGTTATTTACGGCTTGTCCATCTCTCAGGAGGGGAGCCGGTTGGCTGTCGTAGCCGGATTGGATAATCAGCATCTTGTTATTTACAGCGAACTGACTACCCTTAAATATGTAGAATCCGCCCGGTTTGAGTTGGATAGCCACTATGCAAGGCCGGTTACACTCTTCGCTTCGGATTTGAGCTTTTCTGTATGGGTGGAACAGCCCGGTGAGCTGGTCCGTTATACCAGGAGAGGGGTAGAGACCCGCTATCCATTTGACGGGGAGTTGTTGACGATGGTTCCTGATGAGAAAGAGGGGCTGATTCATATACTCTGCAGGAGTGACAGCGGTGAAAGCCGTTTGAGTATCCTGTCTCTTGAAGGTCGTCTTCTGTTGAGTGAAAAAATGAGTGATGTTCCAAGGTATTTCAAATATTTTGAGAATCAGTTTTCCCTGCTGGTTGGGCAAGACAGTTTTATTCTGATTGACAGGAAGGAGTATTGATGAAGAAATCCTGTCTGTTGATTCTATTCCTTTTTATGATTTCACCTGTTATTTCAGCCTTTCAGTGGCCTTCCGATCCGGAATTTCTTACCTATTCGTTCTGTGTGGAACTTGAGTATGGGATAAGTAAGGGGTTGCGCTTTGAAGGGGCAGAATCTGTTCGTCCATTTGATTCAGGGAAGGTCGTCTACCGCTACAGCCCGGATCCGTTTTCGCCTTTGCCCGGGAATCAGCCATCCCTTCTGGTTCTGGAGCATGAGAATGGATTCCAATCCGTTTATAAAGGATTGGAATCGGCAGATGTCGGGAATGTTCCGCCCTTTGTCAGTAGCGGGCAGATGATCACGGAGCATCCCTTTACAGGTACCTACGGTTTTTATATCCGGGACGCCCGTCTGAAGAGGCTTGTGAACCCCCTGCTGCTTTTACCGGGGTTGAATGATGTTCAGGCCCCGGACCTTTTAACCTTGCGTCTGTATAGCCCTGACGGGGACGTCTATGATATAAAACAGAACGTTTCAATTCCTGCGGGTATTTATGGCGTATATGTACAGGTGCGTGACCGGATTAACCGGAAAAACCCTCTGGAGCTGATGCCATATACTATCTCTCTGTATAACCTGGGTACGCTGGAAGCTGAACGTAAACTGGATACGCTTGTACAGGCAGGAGACGTCCTTTCCCTGCAGGATGGTGTTCCGGCTGAGGATCTCTATAATGATGAGAGTTTTCTCTACCTGGGTGAAATGCTTCTGAATTCCGGAACGACATCTTTCGAGTTGACCATGGAAGATTTCTTCGGCAATGAGCTGAGTGTTGACTATGGTTTTCAGGTTTTGAGGTAGGCATGAAAACTTTTTCCAAAAAACCCGATGAGAACGAGGTTTCCGCGTCAATCTCCTGT
Organism: Oceanispirochaeta sp.; assembly: GCA_963663385.2. Classification (GTDB taxonomy): domain Bacteria; phylum Spirochaetota; class Spirochaetia; order DSM-2461; family DSM-2461; genus Oceanispirochaeta. Next base: position 1,513,846 of record CAXXXD010000002.1, read on the forward strand.
CCCGTTTGCGGCGGCAACCGTTTTAAAACCTGCTGGGAGGCTGATACTGCCAGCTGGGTAAAATGTCACTCCTGCTCCCTTCTGTTGCAGAATCCTCAGCCTGTAAGCAAAGATATTCTTGAGCGTTATGATGAGGAATATTTTCAGTATGAACGGGAAAACGAAGAGGCTTTTCTGAATTTGATGTATCTGGGGTTGAGGGATATTGGTTTCGAGTCTCTTTCTTCCGCTTCCCGGGAGCCCGGGACCTTTCTCGATATCGGCTGTGCTACTGGCCGGCTCGCTGCTTCCCTGAGGGCGGAAGGGTGGCAGGCTGAGGGGGTTGAAGTCTGTCGTGCCGCCGCAGAGTACGGAAGCCGGAATTTTGGGGTTCCCATATTTCCGGGAACACTGGATGAAGCTGAATTCGATTCAAATTCCTTTGATATAGTACATAATTCCCATGTGATAGAGCATGTTAATACTCCTGATCTGTTTATGGCGGAAATATACCGGATTCTGAAGCCGGGAGGCTATTATATATGCGCCACCCCCAATAGCCGGAGTCTGCAGGCTGTTCTTTTTCAGGAACGGTGGCGTTCTGCTATTGCTGATCATCTTTTTCTATTCTCTCTGAGGACACTGCCCAGATTAGCTGAAAACAATGGTTTCTCTGTTATCAGAAAAAAAACCTGGGGCGGTTTGGGAAGAGGGACGGCTCCCTCCTGGCTGAAGGATATCGCTGACCCTCTTGTTAAGGTTCTTGGCTGGGGAGATGTTATGATCTATCTTTTTCAGAAACCTCCGGCAGGTGGAAGTCCGGTGCAAAATTCAGTATCTTTAAAAGGTCGTTTCTGATTTCTTCTTTGTGAAAACTCAAGAGTCTCCTCCCTTCTTCAGAACCGAATAAAACGTCGTAGATCATTCCCTTCTGTGTATGGGTTATGGGCTTCCCCGGAATCGATCCCGTAGTTGTCAGGAGGATTTTCAGCTCTTTGTACGCTTTTTCCCATTCATCTCTATTGTGACTGTTTTTAATTCTCCACTCTTCGATTCCTCTGTCAAGGATTGTTCTAAGCCATACTGTCAGATCACCCGGGAGGGCAATTCCCCATTTGGAAGCTGTCTGGATTATCTTTTCAAAGCTGATCCAGGCATCGCTGATGCCCTGTTCCATCAGGTAGGTGATCTCCCGCAGGGTATAGTAAAGGAGCGCATCGACAGATTCGTTTAAATGATGGTTGCCGGGTATACCGAGATGCATCATTTCATTTAACTGGGACAGCATATCGCAAAACCTGTTGCTTATGGACCGGGACGATGTATTTCTGAAGATGGAAAGGGCTTTCATCAGTGATTTTTTAACTGGCAGTGAGAGATCTTCCGGGTAGAGCAGAACTGATTTCTGCCGGGATATGAGAGTCATCCGGGAAAAAAGTTTCTTTTCGGCCTGTATTTCAAAGCGGAAAGGTTCATAACTCTGGGTATAGATGTTTTGCAGTACAATCTCTCCTGTATAAATATTCTCATCTGTTGTTTCTGCCGTGTATGATAAAACTTTATAAAACCCGAGAGATTCGCGATCACAGTCAAGGCTGTAGAATCGACTGAGTATAAGAGAGGCTGCCATCTTGAATTTCTGCTTTTCTCTGTCGAATTTCCGGCTTGTGTACAGTACGGCGCCATTTCCCATGGAAGGGTCATTGCTTTCCGCATCAGCCAGGCTTTCCAGCAGGGCCGGTTCGGGGGAGATTGAGAAGAATGGGGAGTAAAGATCGATAGACCGCGCCGCATACATCAGGTTCTGCAGGGGCTCAATGCCGGAAATATCCGAGAAAAACCATCCGCAGGATGTGAACATGAACATCTTGTATTTTTGTCCTTCCAGCAGTCTGAAGAAGAGATTTTTATCGGAGGAAGATTTTTTACCGGAACCGTAATGTGTATAAAAATCATCTCCTTTTGACGGATTAAGCAGAACCTCTATATATTTATTGCGAATTTCCCAGGGATCCTTACCGGTCAGACGGCCCATCCCTTTTTGAAAAATGCGGTCGGTTTCTTCCGAAAGTCTGTTTAGTCCTTCTCTGAGGGGGGTGCGCCATTTCTGGTTCCATCCCTCTTTTCCTCCCGTGCTGCAGCCGCAGTCTTTATACCAGCGGGATACCCCGTGAAAGCAGCTCCAGGAGGATCCTTTATCCTCTTCCCCGCTCTGAAGCACCACTGTGCCGGCGGGTTCCACCCCATCCATCTGAGCGGCAAAGTTGCTCATCCGTTTGTCCTGGCTGTTTTGGATTTTTGACAGAAAGGCTGCCAGTCCCATGTTGCCCAGTCTTTCATGATGTCCGTAAATTTCGCCATCTGTGGCAATGGGAAGCTGACCGGATTCCGAAAGGTTTAATTCGGAATCGACCCGGTTGTAAAACTGATTGGCATCTCCTAAAAGATGTTGAAAGGAAATATCGCTTGAGAGGCCGGGGTGATAGAAGAATATTGTAAGATCCCCGCTGGGGCAGGGGAGTATCCAGGGACGCTGCCACAAAAGAGGGCTGTTGCCGGCTTTTACGGTTTTCTCACTGTCCATGGTATAGTAGGCAGCCTGCCAGGGGGAGAGGACGGTAAAGCGTATACCTGCTCTGACCAGCTCATCTGCCGTTTCGGGATGAATGGCTGTTTCTGCCAGCCACATCCCTTCCGGATCCCGTTCAAAGTGGAATTGAAAGTCTCTGATTCCCCATTCAATCTGGGTCAGACGGTCTTTTTCGGAGGCAAGCGGAAGGATCATATGATTGTATACCTGTGCCAGGGCATTTCCGTGCCCTCCGTTTTTCTGCAGACTCTTCCGGTCGCCTTCCTTGATTTTCATATAGGTGGAAGGCGCGTTTTCTCTGATCCAGGAAAGAAGAGTGGGGCCGAAGTTGAATGAAAGGTATTCGTAATTGTTCAGTATACAGGAGGTTTCACCCTTCGGGTTCAACACAGGTGACCATCCGTTTGCCTCGTAGCACTCTTCAAGTATTCTTTGATTCCAGTTGTCATAAGGTGCGGCGCTCTGCTGATCCTCGATTATTCCGGACCAGGGGTTTTCTCTGGGGGGCTGGTAAAAATGACCATGAATAATTACTGTTTTCATATTACTATATTGACGGAAAAGGCTGATTCTTGTAAACAGTCATAGGGCTAATGTGGAAAAATCTGTTTTGTTAGGTATCCGGTTGTAACCAAAACCTCTTGACATGGTTTAAGCATTTTCCCTACGATTAACTAATCATAAATTGGAATGGGTAGCAAATGACAAAAGAACGTCTTCATTCTTTCTCTTATGAACAGCTTATTGAAATTTCCAACAGAAGTAATGTCCTGGTAACTCCGGGAGTGGATAAAGATACTCTGGTGAGTATTCTTATTGATGCCTATGAGGAAGACCGTTTTGAACGGGAAGAGCTGAATAATCTGGCCATTCAGATGGAATCCAGAAAGTTTTCCATTTCTCAGGACGAAGAGATTGACCTGGGTATGGATGATGATCTGGAGTTGCCCCTGCGATATAATGATACGAGTATTACGGTTTTGCTGCGGGATCCTTCCTGGATTTTCTGTTATTGGGATCTGGAAGATAAAAAAGTAGCGGAAATTGAAGGAACCCCGGAATACAAAGGGCTGATCCTGAGAGTTGTTGAGCTGGATTCCTGTGAGTATTCTGATGATAATATTCTGGATTATTTCGATATTCCCATTAAAACAAGTGACTACAGACGTTATGTTAACCTTCCAAGCGAGGATACCTGTTACTGTGCGGAAATAAGGGCCATTATAGAAGAAAAGGATTATCTTATTGTCCGCTCAAATATAATTGAAACAACCCGGGAGTATGTTACAGCTCCTCATGAAAATGATAGATCAAACAGCAGTGAATTGATCCGCCTATCCGGTTTTTCCTCCGAATTCGGTGATGCTCATGGTGTATCCGGATATCAGGAAATCCCCCAAAGGATTATTCCTATTCATGACTTGCTGAATGAGGAAAACTTTAATGATTGATACATTGAAAGATAAAAAAGGTATGCTCTCTCTTGTACTGCATACGCATCTTCCCTTTGTACGGCATCCGGAGCATGAAAAGTTTCTGGAGGAAGCCTGGCTTTTTGAGGCTATTTCTGAAACCTATCTGCCTCTTCTGCGTGTTTTCGGCAGGTTGGAAGCGGATGCTGTTCCTTTCAGGCTGACTGTTTCAGTCTCTCCGACACTGGCCCATATGCTTCAGGATGAGCTGCTGATGCAGCGGTATGTTGATCATTTGAGTATGCTTCTGGAGTTGGGTTCCAGGGAACTGGAACGTAACCGGCAGGATGCGGAAGTTCTTAAACTGGCCAGGATGTATTATGACTTTTACTCTCTCAATCTGAAAGAGTTTGAAGAGGTTTATGAGCGGAATATTCTGAAAAAATTCCGCTACTACCAGGATAACGGGTATCTTGAACTTATAACTACCTGTGCAACCCACTCTTTTCTGCCCCACTATCAGTCCTGTCCTGAAATGATAAGAGCCCAGATCATGACAGGCGTAGAGTCTCACGACAGGGTTTTTTCAAAGATGCCATCCGGTATCTGGCTGCCCGAATGCGGTTATTTTCCCGGTGTGGAAGAGTATCTGCGTAATAACGGAATCAAATATTTCATATCATCCGCTCACGGGATGCTCTATGCGGAAGACAGGCCGGTATATGGTGTATATGCACCTATTAAATGTCCTAACGGCGTAGCTGCTTTTGCCCGTGACCGTTCTTCATCCAGGGCGGTCTGGTCTGCAACGGATGGTTACCCCGGTGATCCTGTATACAGGGATTTTTACAGGGATATAGGGTTTGATCTGCCTCTGGACTATATCGGTCCTTATATTAATGACGGGGTGAACCGTGTTAATACGGGATTCAAGTATCATGCTATTACCGGCATAACGGATCAGAAAAAATATTATGATCCTGTTGCAGCAAAAGCTAAAGCCTATGAACATGCCAGGCTTTTTGTCGACAATCGTGTCAATCAATGCGAAACCCTGGGGCAGTATATGGACCGGCCTCCGGTCATCTCTGCGCCCTATGATGCGGAACTCTTTGGCCACTGGTGGTTTGAGGGACCGGACTTTCTTGAAGCTGTTATCCGTGAAGTTGCCAGCCGGAATTCCGAACTGGCCCTTGTCTCTCCTATGGATTATCTGGCGGCATACCCTGAAAATCAAACAACTCAACCTGTTTTTGCCAGTTGGGGGGATAAGGGATACGGGCAGGTCTGGCTTGACGGCAGTAACGACTGGATCTATCGTCACACCCATAAGCTGATAGAAAGGATGCAGGAGCTGGTAGAACGCTTCCCCGATGAAAAGGGGCTTAAGGAAAGAACCCTGAATCAGGCTGCCAGGGAGGTCCTTTTGTCCCAGGCATCGGACTGGCCTTTTATCATGAAAGCCGGAACCATGGTGCCTTATGCCCGGAAAAGCATAAAGACTCATATCCATAACTTTAACTACATCTACGATTCTCTTTCAAGGAATACCATCAAGACCGAATGGCTGACCCGGCTGGAAAAGAAGGATAACATCTTTCCTTTTCTGGATTACAGGATTTTCAAGAAAGAATAGACATGAAAGAATAAAAGGGAATTTCCTGTTGATTGGCTCCGGAATAGTATCCGGAGCTTTTTTTTTACCGTACAGCTATACATATGTATACCTTTTTTCTGTCTATTTAATAATTAGCCCAAACACTTTCTGAATCTTTGTTGACAATCAAATTTTCTGTATTTAAGATGGTAGCAAGTGGTAATTAGTGGTAAATTGTAGGAAGTTGTGGAAATAAAGGGTATAAGAGGACAATTTAATGGAACTCTTGATGAAAAAGGGCGGTTGATGCTCCCCGCAAAGCTGAGGAGCCAGCTTTCTGTGGATACCCTTGTATTGACAAAAAGTGTTGAACAGTGTTTATGGCTGTTTCCTGTTGAACGATGGAATAAGCTGGTTGAGGCTCTTACGGCCAGGAACTCATTGTTTAAAGAGCAGTACCAGCAAATTTACCGCCGGCTGATTGCACCGGCTGAAGAAATCGGAGTAGATAAGAGCGGGCGGGTTAAGCTTCTGCCTTCCCTTATGAAATCCGTCAGCCTGAACAGAGACTGCTATCTCATCGGTATGGACGACCATGTGGAAATCTGGGATGAGAGGAAATATGAAGAGTATGAAGAGGCTTGTGCCGCCTCTGTCAAAGAGGGCTGGAATAATCTGGCCGATATGGGAGATCTGGGGTTTTAGAGTATGGATATAGTACATTATTCCATTATGAAAGATGAGGTTTGCTCTTTTCTGGCACCTGCCGAAGACGCTCAGCTGCTGATCGATTGCACGATGGGTGAAGGCGGGCACTCCGAAGAATTCCTCAAGCGGTACTCCACTCTTAATGTTGTCGGTCTGGATGCGGATCCGGGGATTCAGGAGGTAGCCATGAAGCGTCTGGCGCCTTATGGCGACAGGGTCCGTTTTGTGCATACCTGGTTTGACCGGTATTTTGAATCCTACTCGGATGAAAGGCGGCCGGACCGGATTCTGATGGATTTGGGGATTTCCGTATTTCATTATGAGAAAAGCGGCAGGGGATTTACTTTCCGCAGGGATGAACCTCTTGATATGCGTCTTGATTCGGGCAACCCCCTCAGCGCTGAGGTCGTCGTCAACGAGTATGATGAAAATGCCCTGGCGAATATGATTTATGCCTATGGTGAGGAACGGTACAGCAGGCGGATCGCCTCCGCCATCGTCCGGAAAAGGGCCGTTGAACCAATCAGAAGCGCCGCTGTTCTGGCGGATCTTATCTTTGAAGCCGTTCCCGGCAATTACAGGCACGGGCGGATTCATCCGGCTACCAGAACCTTTCAGGCTATCCGGATTGAAGTGAACGGAGAGCTGGACCGTTTGAAGAAAACCCTTGAAAATGCGGTGAACGTTATGAATATCGGTGGGCGTATCGGGATTATCACGTTTCATTCACTGGAAGACAGGATTGTAAAACGCTATTTTAAGGACCTTAACCGCAGCTGTATATGTCCTCCCGAAGCACCCCGCTGTACCTGCGGGGATGTCCGTGTACTGGATATTCTGACAAAAAAACCGGTTGTTCCCACGGCGGAAGAGGTTAAAGAGAACTCACCCTCCAGGAGTGCTAAATTCCGGGTCGCGGAAAAAATCGCAGAACTTTCCGTTCGTGACGGCAAAGGGACGGTTTATGGTTAAACGGGCTGTTTCAATTCTGGCGTTGATGCTGTTTCCTCTGATGCTGTGTCTGAATATATGGCAGAGCTATCGCTTTCAGCAGCTGGAAGAGAATCTTGAGCGGCTGCAGGAACAGCAGATGGATCTTCTGGAGAAGAATAAACGTGCCCTGGCGGCGCTTGCTGTATACAGCTCCCCCTCACGAGTGGGAGCGCTGGCTGAAGAAGGATTGGGGTTGAAGAAGATAGAAAGCGAAGATGTTGTGCATATTGAGAGGTCCGGTCAATGATGAACCCTTTTTCTCTGTCCAGGATGATTGCTCTCAGTAAAGGCTATGTCTTTGGTGAAAAGGAACGCTTTGTTGAACCTCAGACTATTTGTATCGATTCGAGGGAAGCCCAGTCCAGGAGTCTGTTTGTCCCTTTGAAAGGTGAGCGGACTGATGGCCACTTTCATATCGAGTCTGCTGTCAGGCAGGGAAGCTGTGCTGTCCTCGTCAATCTGGATTGGGCGGAAAAACATATTGAAAGCATGACGCTATGGTCTGAACGTTACGGTGTTCTTTTCTTTCCTGTAGACGATACCCTGAAAAAAATGCAGCAGTTGGCTGAAGAACATCGAAGACGGTTCACGGCCCTGACTGTTGTGGGGGTTACCGGGAGTAACGGGAAAACCACAACAAAAGAGATGATCGCGGCCATACTGGGCTGTTATAAACCGACTTATAAAAACCCGGGAAACCTGAATTCTGAAATAGGCCTGCCTCTTACTGTTTTGCGGATGCGCAATGTATACGACTATGCCGTGCTTGAAATGGGGATAAACCACATCGGCGAAATGGATATCCTGACCAGGATAGCAAAGCCGGGTCTGGCTCTTATTACGAATATCGGGCGTGCCCATATAGGGTTTATGGGTAGTCAGAGGAAGATCGCAGAGGAAAAGAGGAAAATCTTCTCACATTTTGGAGCGGATAATGCTGCTTTTATCTATGAAAATGAAGGATTTGACGCTATCCTGACTGAACATCTGAAGGGCGCTGTCAAATACTTCGGGGAACGTTCGGCAATAGGGCTGAAAGAAGTTGTTGACAGGGGAACCGAGGGGCAGGACCTGGTATTTACCGACTATACCATACACCTCTCTCTGCCGGGGCGCCATAATCTTCAGAATGCTCTGGCTGCTATCTGCCTTGCCCAGCATTTGGGCGTTCCTTCTTCGTGTATTCAGGAAGGTCTGTCCGGGATGAATGCATCCTTCGGCAGAACCGAGATTCTGAAGGGCAGGGTGTGTGTTGTTCAGGATTGTTATAATGCCAATCCCGACTCTGTTCTGGCCTCCATAAAAATGACCGTCTCTTTACCGACTGAGGGACGGCGTATTCTTGTGCTGGCAGATATGCTTGAACTGGGAGAGGAAAGCAGGGCGGCCCATGCAGCCCTTGGAGAATCTTTGTCCGCTGCTGATGTGGACCGGATATTTCTCTTTGGACAGGAGATGAAAGCGGCAAGGGATGTATTATCCGGTTTACGGGATGATGTGGTGTATGCTTCGGACTTCAATGATCTGAAGGAACGGTTGCTGGGGTATGTGACTACCGGGGATCTCGTTCTTCTGAAGGGATCCCGTGGTATGGAACTGGAAAGGCTGACAAAGGAGCTCACCGGTTCCGGAGGGATCGAATCCGTCCCGTAGGGACTGAAAGCCGACATAAACCGTCCTTGGAAGAGGGCGCTGAGTAATGAATTTTTCTATGTTCGGGAGGGGACATGTTAGAGGCGATTTTTTATCCGCTGGTTAAGTATTTTTCATTTTTTAATATTTTCAAATATATCAGTTTCCGGGCTGCCTATGCGGCTGTCACGGCGCTCCTGCTGTCCTTTATGTTTGGACCGCAGGTTATCAGGATGCTCACAAAACTGAAACTCGGGCAGGAAGTACGGAATGACGGTCCTCAGACTCATCTGACTAAAGCCGGTACGCCGACAATGGGTGGTGTGCTGATAGTCTTGTCTGTCGTGATATCCATAATCCTCTGGCAGGATATAACCCAGTTCTATACCTGGCTTATGGTCCTTTCGCTTATCGGATTCGGCGGATTGGGTTTTATGGATGACTACCTGAAAATATCCCGGAAAAGCTCGGAAGGTCTTCGATCCGGTTTGAAATTATGGGGTCAACTGCTGATTTCCACTACCATAATGGTTGTTCTGTATCTGACCAGAAACGAACATACTACTCTTCTGTATATCCCTTTCTTTAAGAATCCCGTATTGGATATGGGTATTTTCTATATCCCCTTCGGGGTTTTTCTGATGGTGGGGTTTTCCAATGCCGTGAACCTGACTGATGGACTGGACGGGTTGGCCACCGGGTTGATGATATTTGCTTTAATTGCCTTTACTGTAATATCTTATCTGTCAGGTCATGTGGGGTTCGCCAGGTACCTGCAGATCCCGTATCTGGTCGGATCCGGAGAGCTTACAATAAGCGGTCTCGCTCTGATCGGCGCCTGTGTAGGGTTTCTCTGGTTCAACTGTCATCCCTCGGAAATAATGATGGGGGATACAGGCAGTCTCTCCATGGGCGGATTTCTGGCGCTGCTGGCGCTGATCCTTAAAAAGGAGATACTTCTGCTGATTATCGGAGGTGTTTTTGTTATTGAGACCGCTTCCGTTATGATTCAGGTGTTCTCCTATAAACGGACGGGGAAAAGGGTATTCAAGATGGCTCCAATCCATCACCATTTTGAGTTGTCCGGCTGGGCGGAAAGCAAAGTTGTAACAAGGTTCTGGATACTGGGCGGTATGTTTGCCATTCTGGGTCTTTCAACCCTGAAAATCCAGTAACCGCGGAAAGGAAATAGATCAGAGTTTTTCATGAGACGATTTGAAGCGGATAAGATCATAATGAATATGAGCGACTCGGGATTAAAGGGAGTGATGATTCTCCTGACCGGAACAGGTGTAAGCTCTCTGTTTTCCGCTTCCTACCATTTCGGGCGTGTCGCCGCTAATGATCCTTTCTATTTTTTTAATCGTCAGCTTATCTGGATTGTATTGGGAACTCTGTTCGCTCTCATTCTTTCACGCCTTCCCCTTCACTTTATAAGAAAATGGACCATCCCGTTTGTTTTTGTCACGGTGGTCCTGAATATACTGACTTATATCCCCGGTATCGGGAGCAATGCCGGAGGGGCAACCAGGTGGATTGAGATCGCAGGGCAGTCTTTTCAGCCCAGTGAGCTTGTCCGGGTTGCACTTGTGCTGTATATGGCTCATATTCTGGATAAGAAAAAAGATCATATGAGTGATTTTTTTAACTCAGTTCTTCCTGTTTTGATTGCTGCGATTATTCTGACTCTCCTGGTTTATTTTCAGAACGATTTTTCTTCGGCAATTTATATCTTCTCCCTTTCTTTGATTATCCTTTTTATTGCCGGTCTTAAAAAGAGTTATATGATTGGCGGCGGACTGGCTGTGTTAGCATGCGCAGTCCCCATGATAATGGTAAAACCCTATCGGATTGAGAGAATCAAATCCTGGCTGCATCCTCTGGCCGATCCCGCCGGAGCCGGGTATCAGCTCCTGAAGGCCAGAATGGCTCTGCAGAACGGCAGCTTCTGGGGTTTGGGATTCGGACGCGGTCAGATAAAACTGGGCGGTCTTCCTGCCGCTCATTCCGACTTTGTTTTTGCCGTTGTGGGAGAGGAAGCCGGTTTCCTGGGGATCCTCTTTATTCTGGCCCTCTACCTGGCATTTGCGCTAAAGGGATATTCCATAGCAGTGAAGGGAGAGTGCCGTTATATCCGCCTGGCTGCTTTCGGTTTAACCAGCGCTGTCTATTTGCAGGCCCTGATTAATATGGCTGTCGTTTCCGGAGCACTGCCGGCAACCGGGATTCCTCTGCCTCTGTTTTCGGCTGGAGGAACATCAACCTTTGTTACCCTTGGGATTTTCGGACTGCTTCTGAATTTCTCCCGCTTCACATATAAGGAGAAGGAGAAGGCCTGTTATGAGTAGCACCGCCCTTTCCCCTTTGTACAGAAAAATCCGGAATGTGCTGATTGGACTGGCTCTTCTGCTTACAGCGATCCTGATGGTGCAGCTTATTCTGAACTTTCTGGTAATGCCCCGGATGAGAATCGGACAGGTTCTTCTTGAAAGTACCCTGCCTCTTTCTGACGAATCGCTTCTGCAGCTTGGGGGAATCTCCGGCCGGGTTAACTATCTGACTCTGGATGAAAAAGAGCTTCAGGACAGCTATGAATCGTCCCCTCTGATACGGAAAGCCTATGTTCAGAAGCAGTTCCCCAATACTCTCAAGATCGTATTATACGGCAGGAGTCCTCTGGGAATCTCCTATCTGGAGGAGAATGGGCTGGAAATACCTGTTGTTTTTGATGAGCAGGGTGTGATTTTTCATAAGGGATCCGGAATTCAGGATCTGGATGTCCCTGTTATATCCGGTATCCGTTACGGCGCCGTACAGGAGGGAATGGCACTTCCGGAGGTTCTGCTGCCTCTTTTTCATGATCTGAAAAATCTGCAGGATAAGGAGCCTCTGCTTTTTAATCAGATATCGGAAGTCAGGATCAACCGGAAGAATGATGAACAGTATGATCTGACCCTGTTTTTAACTTCCTATTCTGTTCCTGTTGTCACAAACGCGTTTATTGACAGCGCCTTACTGAAAAAAATATTGTTGGTTCTGGATGCTCTTGAGGGGCAGCAGATCATGACGAATCTGGAATATGCGGATTTTCGATCCGGTCAGGTAGTTCTGAAAATGAGGGAGGAGGGATAAGTGCCGGATAGGGATATGATCGTCGGGCTGGATATCGGTACGAATACGGTCTGTGCTGTAATCGCCGAATATGACGAACAGGGGGAGCTTCAGGTTTCCGGCATGGGGCTGGTTCCTTCAGAAGGTCTCCGAAAGGGTGTTGTGGTTAATATCGAAGCAGCCCAGCGGGTAATTGCTGAAGCGATAGAAATGGCCGAACAGGAAGCAGGCCGAACCGTTCACGATGTTTACACTTCTGTAACCGGCGGTAATGTGGAAGGTTTAAACTCCCGCGGAGTCGTTGCAGTAAGCGGAAGAGGCCGGGAGGTTACAGCCATGGATGTCCGCCGGGTGCTGGAAGCCGCACGTGCCATCGCTGTTCCCATGGATCGGGAGATCCTTCATGTTATCCCCCAGAACTATATGGTGGATGATAAAGTCGGGATTCGCGATCCCCTGGATATGATTGGAGTGCGCCTGGAGGCGGACGTCCATATTATTACAGGAAGTATTGCGGCTACCCAGAATATTATCAAATGTATCAACAGAAGCGGGTATAGGGTGAATGAGATTTCCCTTGAATCCCTGGCCGCCGGAGAGGCGGTGCTGACTAAGGATGAGAAGGAGATGGGCGTTCTGTTTATGGACATAGGCGGCGGAACAACCGACATTGTCGTCTATCATGACGGGGCCCCTCACTATACCGGATCTCTTCCCATAGGAGGGGAGCAGGTTTCATCGGATCTATCCATTGTTATGGAGCAGTCTCTTGATATGGCCGAGAAAATAAAACTTTCACACGGCTGCTGCTGGGAACCTCTTGTGGATATGACGGGAGAGGTACTTCTTCCGGGCCTGGGCGGGAGACCGCCCCGGAACTTTCCTGAGGTGGAAATCTGCCGGATTATTCAGTCCCGGATGGCCGAAATATTTCTGCTTATAAGAAAGCAGCTGCACCAGAAGGGGTATATGAACCGACTGGGCAGCGGGATTGTAATTAGCGGCGGGGGAGCCCTTCTGCAGGGAACCGCGGAACTGGCTTTGGATATTTTCAGCCGGCCCGTAAGAGTCGGAATCCCTTCGGGGATACGGGAGATGCCTCAGGCATGCAGGACACCCGAGTGTGCAACTGCAATAGGTCTGGTGCTTATGGCTCAGAATGAGGAAGCTCCCTATTCCGCCGAAACAGAAAATGGAACAAGCGTTTCAGTCGGCTCATTCTGGAAGAGTATTAAAGATTGGTTAGGTAATTTTATTTAGAGATATATTTATTCGGATATCCTTGGGAGGGGATTTAATATGGAACTGGAAATACTGGAAGAAACACTGGGTAACAAGACAGTTATCAAAGTTATCGGAGCTGGCGGCGGTGGAAGCAATGCGGTCAACCGCATGATATCCTGCGGCGTTCAAGGGGTGGAATTTATTGCAACCAATACGGATCTGCAGGCATTGGAGAAATCGGAAGCCAAAATCAAGCTGCCCCTGGGAACAAAGCTGACAGGGGGTCTTGGAGCTGGAGGAAATCCCGAAATCGGTGCCCAGGCTGCAGAGGAAGATAAGGAGACCCTTAAAAATATCCTCAAAGGGGCAGATATGGTTTTTATTACCGCCGGAATGGGGGGCGGAACAGGAACAGGATCTGCTCCGGTAATAGCCCGGATTGCCAGGGAGCTGGGAGCTCTCACTGTCGCTGTTGTCACCAAACCTTTCGGTTTCGAACAGAAAAGAAAAATGCTCCTTGCGGAAGAAGGTATTCGTAATCTGTATAAGGAAGTGGATACGCTGATTACAATTCCCAACGAGAACCTTATGAAGATCGTAGAGAAGAATACACCGATCCGGGAAGCCTTCCTTAAAGCGGACGATGTGCTCCGGATGGGTGTTCAGGGAATCTCCGACCTTATTACCCAGCACGGGGACATTAATATTGACTTTGCGGATGTAAAAGCCGTTATGAATGGTCAGGGTGAAGCCCTTATGGGTACCGGTACAGGCCGGGGAGATAACCGGGCTATTGATGCCGCTACAAGCGCCATTAACAACCCTCTTCTGGAAGATGCCAATATAGAAGGCGCTATGGGACTGCTTGTCAATGTGGCGGGAGGTCATAATCTGGCCCTGTCCGAATACAAGGAAGTCATGGATATTATCGCCGAAAATATTGATCCCAATGCGACGGTTATACCCGGTACAACCATTGATGAAACAATGGATGACGAGATTAAGGTTACTGTTATCGCAACCGGTTTTCATACCAGGCGCTTTGAGAATGCGGATGTTCCCGAAATTGCAGAAGAACCTCCAGTTACTTCCGGCAGGGACGAAGTCCTTTCCTATGATAAATGGAAAAGTTTTTACGATGAAGGAAGCAGTCACAGGGAAATTTCCGGAAGCGGTAACTCATTTCAGAGTCTGTTGGGCGGAGGGAGCCTTGAATCGGATCTTTATGTTCCGACCTATTTAAGGAATAGAAAAGTCCCTACCGGTAATGAAGGCTGATTGATGACCGGGGTAAAAGTTTCCAGACAATACGATACCTACCTCCGTGTTGAACTCCGTATGTCTCCCAATACGGTAGACGCTTACCTCAGAGAGGTATTGAAACTGGAGACTTTTCTTGACTCGTCCAAAAGGAGCTGGACAGATCTGGATGCTCCACTGCTGGAAGATTATCTGATTACTGTACGTCAGAAGGATCAGGATCTGAGTCCCCGAACCCTTTCCAGGATCCTCAGCAGTCTAAGATCCCTGATGGAGTATCTCCAACTGGTCGGAATGCGGACGGACAATCCTCTTAACGGGATTGATATGCCCCGTATTACCCAGACCCTTCCGGAAGTAATGAATATCGAAGAGGTGGAAGCTTTTCTGGATGCGATTCCACTCGATACGATTTTAGGGATGAGGGACCGGACGCTCTTTGAATTGATATACTCCTGCGGCCTCAGGGTATCAGAAGCCGTTGACATCGAAATGACTAATATTTTTCTGGAAGAGGGGATGCTTCAGATTTTCGGGAAAGGCCGTAAGGAGCGCTGGGTTCCCCTGGGAGCTGAGGCTGAACACTGGTTGAAGGTATACCTGAGTGATGTTCGGCCCAGAATGCTGAAACCGGGGATACAGACTAACAAGGTCTTTCTGAATAACAGGGGAAACGGACTATCCCGGAAGGGAATGTGGAAAAACTTCAAAACCATTGCAGAGAAGGCAGGAGTTTCCGGAAAAATCCATACCCTCCGCCATTCATTTGCCACCCATCTGCTGCAGGGCGGAGCAGATCTGAGGAGCGTACAGGAGATGCTGGGGCATTCGGATATCAGTACGACACAGATCTACACCCATCTGGACAGGGATGATCTGGAAAAAGCGCATGGAGATTTTCATCCAAGGGGGTAGTTATGGCAGAAGTCAAGTCGGATTTTTTCTACAAAATGAAACGTCTTTTTATGTTCTCAGCCATTCTTGTTTTAACTGCTGCCTGTCGTCCCGGACGGAATACAGAGCTGGCCGAAAGAGTCTATGAACTTGAAACCGGCAATCCATCTTCCGCAGCAGAGCCAGAGGAGATCCGTTCCATAAGAAAAGATCTGAACCGCTGGGAAGAGGAGCTGAATGACGCCATTACGGCCGGTCGGAATACAGGGCGGTATTATAAAACTCTGGGACTGAAATTTCTGGATTATAAAATGTACGGCCCGGCCCGGGACAGTTTCAGCCGTGCCCTCGAACTGTCTCCCGAAAGCGGCCGTCTGTACTATTACCGGGGGTTGTCCCTGTCGCGTCTGGCTCTGACAAGGCAGGAGCCAGACGAACGGATGGAAGAGATGCTCCTGGTCGAAAAGGATTACCTCCGTTCAATAGCGGTTGAACCGAAATTCGCCACACCCTACTACAGCATTGCCATTCTCTATATTTATGAATTAAAGCGGCCTTTTGAAGCAGCTCCCCATCTTGAAAAGTATGTTTCCATAGAGCGGAGCGACAGCAGGGGACACCTCCTGTATGCTCAACTGCTGGAAGATATGGGACAGCTCGAAAAGGCTCTTGATCACTATAATAAAGTCCTTTCACTCTCTCAGCGGGAGGATGAAAAAGAGCAGGCCCGTGAGTACATCCAGCGGATAAAAGAGGAGAAATGGCAATGAATAAATCTGTTGTTTTTGCCCTGCACAGACTCTCATATCTGAAACTGGATGAAAAACTGAAGATTCTGAGTGAGTATCCGACTGAGCAGGCTTTTGCTGAATTGACCCGTTTCGAACTTGAATGGTTTTTGGGACGCAGGATCCGGTGCGCAGCATTCTCTCCCTTTCTGATGCTGGAAACAGCCAAACGTGATCTGGCCGATTGTGAGAAAACCCGAACCTGTTATGCGTTTTTCGGGGACCCCGCCTATCCCTCGCTTTTAAAAGAAATCTATGATCCTCCGCTGGTTCTTTTCTGGAAGGGTACTCTGCCTCCGGAAAATCAGCCGGCTCTTGCTGTGGTAGGAACCCGTAAGCCCTCCCTTGATGCGGACAGAAACGCCTTCTGTCTGGGCATGGATGCTGTCAGAGGACATATCTCCCTGATTTCAGGGATGGCTGCCGGAATAGACGGGGCTGCTCATAAGGGTGCTCTGGCAATGAACGGAAGAACCTGGGCTGTGCTCGGGACAGGCTGTGACAGACCCTATCCGTCTGCTCACCGCCATCTGGCGGAAGAGATTCTGAATCACGGGGGCGGTCTGATCAGCGAGTTTTTCCCGGGCACCGGGCCTGTCCGTCATAACTTTCCCAAAAGGAATAGAATTATCAGCGGCCTATGCGCCAGAGTTGTTATCGTTCAGGCTCCCCGCCGTTCGGGTGCGCTGTATACGGCAGATTTCGCTCTGGATCAGGGGCGGGATGTTTATGTGCATGCCAGCGGACTCAAGGGCGGATTCTGTCAGGGAACGGTGAATCTGGCCAGACAGGGAGCCCCGGTAATTGATTTGCTGAATGATATCTATCCCCATATTCCTGATCCCTATCGGGGATTTCAGGAGCCCTTCGGTCTGCAGGCAGGCGACCCGGAAGAGGCCGGGCATATGGCGGCACAGCTGATGGGAGAGGAACTGAAGGGAACTCTCACTTTTTACAAAGGAAGGACGCAGAGTTATGGTTGATACAGTAGCATGGATGGATGACTATCTTAAGTTCTGCCGGAATATTCGAACCCTGTCCGAACGTACCCTTCAGGCTTATTCCCGTGATATAGAAAGCTGGTTTCAGTTTCTGGAGCAGGAAAACATTGAAGCGGACAAAGCGGACAGGGGTATTGCCCGTCTCTATATCAGTTCTCTTTCCATGAGGCAGCTATCTCCTGCCACCATAAACAGAACCCTCTCCTCCCTGAAAGGATTTTATGACCATCAGGAAGGGAAAAAACTGGTGACAGGCAACCCTTTTACAGGGGTCAGGTCCCAGAAAAAAGCCGGTAACCTGCCGGTGTATCTTACAAACAGGGAGATAGAAATCCTTCTTGAAGCGGCGGAAGGAACTTCATTCGAAGCTCTCAGGGATACAGTTCTCTTCGAACTTCTCTATTCCACAGGTTGCCGTGTCAGTGAACTCTGTCACCTGAATGCGGATTCCATTGCAAATGACCGGATTCTGATTAAAGGAAAGGGAGGCCGTCAGCGATATGTGTTTATCGGAAATAACGCCAGGAAAGCCCTGGATGCTTATCTTCCGGTACGACTGGAAAAACTGACCGTGTTAAAGGAACCCGGTAGGAAAGCCCTTATTCTTGATCAGAGAATGGACCGGTTAACAACACGGGGTGTGTATTATATAATTCAGAAATACCTGAGAAAAACCGGTTTGAACCGGAAGGCCGGAGCTCACGCGTTTCGCCATGCTTTTGCTACAGAGCTATTGAACGAAGGGGCGGATATACGGGTTGTTCAGGAGATGCTGGGACATGCCAGTCTTTCCACTACTCAGGTGTATACCCATACGGGGATTGAACGGATCAGAAGGGTCTACCGTCAGGCGCATCCTCATGGAAAGGAACGAATAAGAAGTCACAGGAGTACTGTATGAGTATAAGAATAAAGGGAACTACTATACTGGCTGTCAGAAGAAACGGTCAGATGGCCATGGCCGGCGACGGTCAGGTAACTATGGGTGAATCTGTTATTATGAAGGGCAATGCCCGTAAAGTGCGAAGGCTGTATAACGATCAGGTTGTTGTCGGATTTGCCGGTTCGACGGCAGATGCCTTTACCCTGGAAGAGCGGTTTGAGGGAAAGCTCAGGGAATTTAACGGGGATATTACAAGATCCGCTGTTGAACTGGCCAAGGACTGGCGGACTGACCGTGCCCTCAGGCGTCTGGAAGCCATGCTTCTTGTTATGGATAAGGATAAAATCCTCCTCCTCTCGGGAAACGGGGATGTTATCGAACCGGAAGGGGGAGCCATTGCCATCGGTTCCGGCGGAAACTACGCCTATGCGGCGGCCAGAGCATTTCTGGACGGATCTGATTACAGCGCCGCAGAGATTGCCGAAAGATCTCTGAAAATAGCAGGCGACATCTGCGTGTTTACAAACCATAACATCATCGTGGAGGAAATATCATGAAACCAGTACTGGAACAGCAGACTCCCAAGGAGATCGTAGCTGAACTGGATAAATATATTATCGGTCAGAATAAGGCAAAGAAAGCAGTGGCCATTGCACTGCGGAACCGGCTCCGCCGCTCCATGCTGACCGAGGAACTGCGGGATGAAATCGCCCCTAAAAACATTATTATGATTGGCCCCACGGGAGTCGGTAAAACAGAAATTGCCCGCCGTCTCTCCCGTTTGTGCGGTGCCCCTTTTATCAAGGTGGAAGCCACCAAGTTCACCGAAGTCGGTTATGTTGGACGGGATGTGGAATCCATGGTCCGTGACCTGATGGCGGCTGCGGTGTCCATGGTGAAAGCAGAGCTTAAAGAAGGGGTCCGGGATGAGGCTGTGGCGGCCACGGAGGAGGCTCTTCTGGATCTCCTGCTTCCCGGTTCCAATAAAATCAACCCTGTCCCTGACGGTGAGGGGAAACTGCCCGATGTGATTCCCGAATCTCCGGGAGCCCATACCAGGGAAATCTTCAGAAGAAAGCTGCGGGACGGCGAACTGGAAGAGCGGCAGGTCGAGGTAAAAGTCTCAGGAGGGACGACTCCATCCATAGAGATATTCTCGGGGAATAACTTTGAAGCCATGGATATGAAACTGGGGGCCCTGGGGAATATTTTCGGCGGAGGAAACAAGAAAACACGCAAGGTGAGTGTCGCCCAGGCACGGGAAATTCTGATGAGCGAGCAGACAGATCGTCTGATCGATACGGATAGTGCTGTCGATATGGCCCGGGACAGGGTTCAGAATATGGGAATCATCTTTATCGACGAGATAGATAAGATAGCGAACAGGGAGAGCAAGGCAGGGGGGCAGGATGTCTCCCGGGAAGGTGTTCAAAGGGATATCCTCCCTATAGTTGAGGGGAGTACGGTAAGTACAAAATACGGTATGATTGACACCTCTCACATCCTGTTTATCGCGGCAGGCGCCTTCAATCTCTCCAAGCCGTCCGACCTGATTCCGGAACTTCAGGGGCGTTTCCCTATCAGGGTGGAACTGGAGGATTTGAATGCGGATGCCTTCGAGATGATTCTGACACAGCCGAAGAACGCCCTGATCCGCCAGTATTCGGAGCTGCTGAAAACGGAAGAGGTCTCACTGGACTTTGCCGGACAAGCAATCAGACGACTGGCGGAAATCGCAGAGGAAGTCAATAACCGGACTGAGAACATCGGCGCCAGACGGCTCCATACCATTATGGAACACCTTCTGGAGGACGTATCATTTAACGCTCCCGATATGAGAGGGCAAACCATACCGGTTACTCCGGAATATGTGGATGAACGCTTGAGCGACATCATTAAGGACAGGGATCTGAGCCGCTATATCCTTTAGGGATCCGGGATTAACCGGTGAGAAAGGGAACTTTACTGTAAACGGGGGAGGGGTTTTTGCCGATTATAGTAGGGAACCGACTAAAACAATGAGGTAGATGAGTATGTTTACAGGCAACAGCTTTGGAAAGACAATTGATATTCTGCAGAGAACCATGGATACGTCCCTGCTGAGGCGTGAGGTAATTTCCAACAATATCGCCAATGCGGAAACTCCCAACTTCAAAAGAAGCGATGTGAATTTTGAAGCGGAGCTCTCCAGAGCACTGGCATCTGAAAACAGGCAGACCCTCCCGGCCCGTGTAACCGATGCCCGTCATATGAGCTTCAATGAAGTAACGGACTATCGGTCGGTCAGACCCAGACGTGTTCTGGACTATTTGACTACCTCAAAAAACAATGGAAACAATGTGGATGTCGAGCAGGAAATCATGATGGCCACAGAGAATCAGATGATGTACGAACTGATGAGTCAGTCCATGGCCTGGCAGTTCTCACAGATCAACCTGGTTGCTAGATAACCTGATAATTGAGGAGAAATAGAGTATGGGATTATTCAGTTCTATTAATACAGCGGCAACCGGTCTCTCCGCGGAAAGAATGAGACTGGATGTTATTTCCGATAATATCGCCAATGCCAATACAACCAGAACTGCCGACGGCGGACCCTTTCGCAAGAGCCGTGTAGTATTCCGTCCTGCCGTGGATCAGCCCTACTGGCGTTCTCCCTTTCTTCCGGAATCTCTGGATAACGGAATCGGACAGGGCGTTCAGGTTTCCAGTATCGAAAAGGATATGGATTCCGAACTGCGCCTGGTTTATGATCCAACCCATCCTGATGCGATTAAAACCGGACCCAAAAAGGGATATGTAGAGTATCCCAATGTCAACGTTGTTAATGAAATGGTGGATATGATCTCTGCCACCAGAGCCTACGAAGCAAATGTGGCCATTATGGACGGCAGTAAAAGCATGTTTCGTAAAGCTCTGGAAATCGGGAGATAGTAGATGAGCAGTATACTGAATACCATTAACGAATCCATGGCTGCGGGGAATCATATTACCATGAACCGGACGGATGCCCGGCATATGAAGCTCGCCGGACAGAATGATCCCGGTGTGATTCCCGAAGAGTCCACATTTTCCGATCTGGTTCGCAAGGGGCTGAATGCCGCCAATCAGGATCAGATAGACAGTTCCAACATGTTTGTTAAAATGATCACGGAACCGGATTCCATTGAAGCTCATGACGTAAGCATTGCCATGGCTAAAGCCAATATGTCTCTGCAGATGACAAAAAGTATAGTAGACGGGGCCGTACAGGCCTATAAAGATATTATTAATATGAGATAGATGCTGATAAGGGTTCTCCTGGTCTATAGCCGGAGATACCTCAGTTTTCACCGTGGGAGGGGGAAATGCTGGAATGGATTAGAAAACTGCTGAGCCGGATTTCGACTGTCTGGGGTAAGTGGTCACTCGTTCAAAAACTGATATTCTCGGGTATCCTTGCAGGAGCCCTTGTAGGTATCATTCTACTGTTTACAGTCTCATCAACACCTAGTATGGTCCCTCTTCTGGGGGTTCCCATTACCGATCAGGATACAAACGACCGTATTATGCTTAAACTTGATGAGGAAGGTGTTTCCTACAGGCTTAATGCGGACGGACGGATCTATGTGAGTGATGAAAAAGCCGCCCGGAATATGCGATCCCTGCTTATACGGGAAGACCTTATTCCCTCCGAAACCGATCCCTGGGCCATATTTGATGTGGAACGCTGGACTCTGACAGATTTCGAAAGGGATGTTAATCTCAGAAGGGCCATAACCTCCAGTCTGGAGCAGCATATTGAAGCCCTCGCTGATGTGGATAATGCAGAGGTTTCTCTGGTTATGCCCGAGAAAACCCTCTTTGCCAGTGAACAGAACCCAGTTACCGTGTCTGCTGTACTTACACCGCGCCCCGGCAGCGATATCAGTGAAAACCGGAATAAGATCGAAGGTATTGTAAAACTGATCCAGTTTGCCGTAGAGGGCCTGACCGAAGATAATATTACCATCCTCGATTATAATGGAACCATACTGAATGATTTCAGGGGAATGGAAAATCTGGACCGGCTGGAATTGACCAGCCGGATGCTCAGGCAGAAAAAATCACTGGAAATTCAGTATACAAATACGATTCTGACCTCTCTTCAGAATGTGTTCACTCCCAAAAGAGTGAATATTGTAAACATCGATATTGATCTTGAGTTTATTAATAAAACCATTGCTACCGAAGAGCATTTTCCCATTGTCGTCAGGGAAGATAATCCCGAAACACCCTATAGTGAGCTGGATACGGTTAATTCCATAACCCTTTCCCAGTCCGACTCTTCCGAACTCTTTGAAGGAACCGGTTTTAATCCGGAAGGGCCTCCCGGTCAGGAAGGGCAGACTGCACCCGCCTATAAGGACATGAACAATCTTGTCGGTAAGTACGAAAGCAACAGTACAACCCGGAACGAAGTGGTTAATACCAGGAATATACAGGAAGAGAAGAGTCCTTTTGAGATTGCACGGATCTCTGTAGCAGTTGCTGTGGACGGAATATGGAACTGGGATTATGATGAGAAGGGCAAACCCGTTCTGGAAAGGGGCAGCATTAAACGGCTGTATACTCCTGTCTCCGATGAAGATCTGGCAAAAGCTCTGACTCTTGTTCAGCATGCGGTGGGATTTTCCACTGCAAGGGGCGACACTGTAACGGTTCAGCATATTCCCTTCGACAGAAGCGAAGAATTCAAGGCCGAAGATGCGGAGTGGCGCCGTCAGCAGCAGATACAGCAGACAATGCTCTATTCTATAATAGCTCTGATTATTCTGATAGCGGCTTTCTTTATCTATCGTGCCATTGCCAAGGAATTGGAAAGACGAAGACGCCTGAGGGAAGAGGAGCTGGCACGTCAGCATCAGGCCATGCGTGAACAGACCCTGCGTCAGGCTGAGGAAGAAGGTATTGATGTAGAGATGTCCGTTCAGGAACGGGCCAGAATGGAAATGCAGGAAAATGCCAAAAATATGGCCAGGGAACACCCGGAAGATGTCGCTAATCTGATCCGGACCTGGCTGGCGGAGGAATAATAGATGGCGAAAGCAAACGCTCAGGGTAAGGGAAGTCATAAGGAGGATCTGTCGGGAAAGCAGAAGGCGGCAATCTTTCTTGTCACCCTTGGAGCGGAAATCTCTTCAGAAGTATTCAAACACCTCAGAGAAGACGAGATTGAAGTTCTTACTTTTGAGATAGCCCGACTGGAGAATATTGATCCCGAATCAAGAGATATGGTGCTTCAGGAGTTTCAGGAACTCATGATGGCTCAGGATTTTATTTCATCCGGAGGTATCGATTATGCCAGGGAACTTCTGGAAAAGTCCCTTGGAAGCCAGAAAGCTGTAGATATTATCAACAGACTGACCAGTTCTCTGAAAACACGGCCTTTCGACTTTGTACGGCGTACCGATCCCGCCCATCTGCTGAACTTCATACAGCAGGAGCATCCCCAGACTATCGCCCTGATCCTGGCGTATCTCGAACCTCTCAAGGCATCCCAGATACTGGGGCAGCTCCCTCAGGAAAAACAGTCGGATGTTGCCAAAAGGATTGCAACCATGGACCGGACTTCACCGGAAATACTCCGGGAAGTGGAAAGGGTTCTGGAAAAGAAGTTGTCCTCTCTCTCATCCGAGGACTATACCTCGGCCGGCGGTGTACCCAGTATCGTTGATATTCTCAACCTGGTAGACCGAACAACAGAGAAAACAATTATAGAATCCCTGGAAGAGGACGATCCCGAACTGGCTGAAGAGATCAAGAAGCGCATGTTCGTATTCGAAGATATCATCATGCTTGACGACCGGGCTGTTCAGCGGGTCATGCGTGAAGTGGATACGGCGGAACTGGCCAAGGCCCTGAAGGCCGTCGACCCCGAAGTTCAGGACAAGATTTTCCGGAATATGTCCAAACGTGCCGCTTCTCTTCTGAAAGAGGATATGGACTTTATGGGGCCTACCAGAAGAAAGGACGTTGAGGAAGCCCAGCAGAAAATCGTTTCTGTTATCAGAAAACTGGAAGAGCAGGGTGAAGTTGTTATCGCCAGAAGCGGTGAAGAGGATGTTCTCGTCTAGGCCGGGCTGCCTGGGAGAGTGAGGAGACAATATGGCCAAGAATTTATTCCGACCGATGGAAATCGTCAACCTGACCGCACAGAAGGTGGAAATCGCCCCTCCCGTATTTGAAGTGGAAGATTCCCTTGATGAACTTCAGGAGGTGGAAGAGTATACGGGTCCGACAGCTGATGATCTGCGGCGGGAAGCTGAAATGTTCAGAACCAGCTGGGAAGAAGAGAAAGCCCGGATGGTTGAGCAGGCCAATACCGAGGCGGAACGGATTATAAAGGAAGCCGAAGAGACCGCTTTCGAAGAGGTCCGGCGGAAAACCGATCAGGCTTCAAAAGAAAAAATCGAAATTGAAACGGAAGCCAACCGGGTACTGGATCAGGCCCGTACGGAAGCCGAGAAAATGATACAGGATGCCAGGAATCAGGTTGTTCTGATAGAGGAAGAAGCCCGTAAGACAGGTGAGGCAGCCGGTCGGGAAGAGGGGTACCAGGAGGGGCGCAAAGAAGCGGAACGTCTGGTAGAAAGGCTGCATATGATCCTTGCCCGTGCCATAGAAAAGCGGGAAGAGATGATCGACGAAGCAGAAACCCAGATGATAGACCTGGTTCTTATGATCTCGCGCAAGGTTATAAAGGTTATCTCCGAAAATCAGAAAAATGTGGTAGTCAACAATATTGTTCAGGCCCTGAGAAAACTGAAAAGCCGGGGGGATGTCGCCATTCGTGTTAACCTGGCGGACCTGGATCTGGCTACAGATCATACACGTGATTTTATGAAGATGGTGGAGAATGTCAAATCCATTACCGTTCTGGAGGATACTTCGGTCGATCCCGGCGGATGTATCATCGAAACCGACTTTGGTCAGATTGATGCCCGTATTACTTCGCAGCTAAAGGAAATTGAAGAAAAAATCATGGAGCTTGTCCCGATCAAGGTCAAGGGTGAACAGTAGGGGTTCTGAATTATGTCCGTGATGAAGCGATATCTGAATGTTCTGGAAAATCTCGATCCTGTTAAATACCATGGAAGGGTTATCCGGGTTCAGGGGAACCTTATAGAATCGAGCGGTCCTCAGGCTGTAATAGGCGAGGTCTGCCGGATTTTTCTGCCCCGCGAGAAACGGGAGATCCTGGCGGAAGTGGTAGCATTAAAGGATCAGCGGGTTCAATTGATGCCCTACGGGGAGATGCAGGGCATTGAAGCCGGGTGTCCTGTTGTGGCAACGGGGGAACAGCTCAGTATTTCCGTTTCAGAAGACCTGCTGGGGCGGGTGCTTGACGGTCTGGGGCATCCTTTTGATGAACTGGGCGGGGTTCATGGAGGTGAGAGGCGTTCCGTATTCAGTACCGCACCGTCCCCTATGCATCGAAAACGGATTGAAAAACAGATTGTCACGGGAGTTCGCTCCATAGACAGTATGATTCCTCTGGGCGAGGGGCAGCGGATAGGAATCTTTGCCGGTTCGGGGGTTGGCAAATCCACTCTTCTGGGTATGATCGCCCGAAATACATCTGCCGATGTGAATGTTATCGCCCTCATAGGCGAGCGGGGAAGGGAGGTCCGGGAATTTATTGAGAATGACCTTGGGCCGGAAGGTTTGAAACGATCGGTTCTGGTTGTCTCTACCGGTGATACTTCAGCCTTGAGCCGCGTACGGGGCGCCTATACTGCTACAACCATTGCCGAATATTTCAGGGATCAGGGGAAGAATGTGATGCTTCTTTTTGATTCGGTTACCCGTTTTGCCCTGTCTCAGAGAGAAATCGGTCTGGCTATCGGGGAACCTCCTGCTACAAGGGGGTTTACTCCGTCAGTCTTTACCCTGCTTCCCAAACTCCTTGAGAGAAGCGGTACCTCTGACAAAGGGTCCATTACCGGGGTGTATACCATTCTGGTGGAAGGGGATGATATGGATGAACCGGTTACCGATGCGGTACGGGGAATCCTGGACGGGCATATTGTTCTGTCCCGTAAACTGGCGGAGCAGTATCACTACCCGGCAGTGGATGTTCTGGGATCTGTCTCGCGTCTGGAAACGGTAATTATGCCTGAGCGTTTCAGAAAGAATGCCGGATATATCCGGAAGCTGCTGGCCCTTTACACAGAAAAGGAAGACCTTATTTCGGTAGGGGCTTATGCAAGGGGATCAAACCCCAAAGTTGATGAGGCGATAGACAAGATTGACAGCATTAATGACTTCCTGAAGCAGGAAATAGAAGAGAAAGCGGATATAAGGAAGACCCTTGTGAATGCCGGGGCGATTTGCGGGGATAAATTGACCGAGGCGGAAGTCTGGGATAACCCCCTGAGCGATGAGGATATGAGAAATGAAGGCATTTCAATTCTCACTTGAGCAGATACTTGAACTCCGGATTGAAGAGGAGCAGGAAGCCGAAATCCGTCTGGGACGAGCGGTTAGCGAGTGGAACCGCTTTAACAGGGACAGAGAGGACCGGGAGGCGAAAAAACGGGGTATCACACCGGGGCTCACTCCGGAGGATATACTGCAGACTTCTCTCTATCTGGCCAGGCTGGATCAGGAAATAGATCGTTTTCAGCAGGCCATGGACCAGAGGGCGCCACTTCTGGAAAAGCTTCGCAGGGAATACACAGAAGCCCGGGCAGCCAGGCAGGGACTGGAAAAACTGAAAGAGAAACGCCTGAATGAGCATAGGAAAAAAGCTCACCGCAAGGAAGCGTTGATTCTGGATGATTTGAGTATGAATATGATACGGATGCGAAAAGCATCCGAATAAGAATACAGAGGTTTAATTGTGGCTAGAGTAAGCAGCGGTGCGGGAATCGCAAAGATATTTTTTCTCATTATTCTGATTATCGTTCTTGTAATCGGCGGTTTGCTCTGGGTGGATTTTCTGGGACTGATCAATGCAAGGGATTCTCTGGTGCCTCTGCTCAGGATGGTGCACCTGGATGTCCCTGAGCCGGTAGAACAGCCGGAGGATGTTTACCTGCTGGACAAGGAACGGCTTGCCAAGCAGATAGAAGCCCTGGATCTCAGGGAAGCGGATCTTCAGGCCAGAGAAGAACATATCCTTCTGGGGGAGGCGGAACTGAAAGAATTGGCCACCCAGCTGGAAGAACAGAAGAAAAGCCTTGATGAAAAAGAGAAATCTCTAAATGAAGCTTTAAAAATGTACGACAATAAAAGAGCAAACCTGGAACAGAATGCACTTTATCTGAGTGGTATGGAGCCTGCCAAGGCGGTTGCCATTATGAATGAAATGCAGAAAACAGAACTTGTAGATGTCCTGAGAACGTCCGAAAGGCTTTCCCGGGAATCCGGTACTGCTTCCCTGGTTGCCTTCTGGTTGTCGTTAATGGATCCCGACCGGGCGTCGGAGATTCAGAGCATGATGGTGATAAAACCGGAAGATTAAATATCATCTGGAGGTGCCATGGTTCAATTGTCTTCCCCACAGTCGGATAGGATTCCGATAGAAGCCGGGGATAAAAAAGTACGAACCGTGAACCGGGCAGGGCAGGGCGAAGAGTCCGATTTCAGCAGAACCCTTGAAAAACAGAAGGCTGCGGGAAAGAAAGATGCCCCTCAAGGTTCATCAAAACATTCAAGGACCGAACAGGCAAAACCGTCCCAGCTCGAAAATCCCCATGAAAAAGAACTGGCTGCCAAATCCGGCAAGCTGATAAAAGGCCGGGTCCAGGATAAAAACCGTCTTGTCATTGCAGAAAATAAAAAGTCTGTCCAATCGAAAGAAGGCATTCCGGAAACAGGAAAAAAGTCTGACCGGAAAAGCGGGATCTTTTCCCGGGAGTCATCGGAATCACTTGTTCTGGCAGTTTCACAGCAGATCTCCGACTGGGGGATGAAAAAACTTCCCGATCAGCAGACTGCGGGTTTATCAGAAACTGCCGGGAATGCTCCGGAAACAGATGATACAGAAAACGCTCCTGTAAAAGTGGCAGCCCCTTCGATGGACAGCCGGATTGTAAAAGAGCTGGCGTCCTCCGGCAGAATAGCCGAAACAGCTGAAGCTGTCAAAAGCGGAGCTGTCGTCCAAAACCTGACTTCCGATGGGGAGGGAAAAGATCTGGCCGGCAGAAAGAGAACATCTCTGAACAGAAGTACAGTTAACCGGAGTGCTGCGGATAAGGTTATTTCGGTAGAGGACCGCCGGACTGTCAAAACGGAAGAGGCAAAGGCTGTTTTCTCACCTGCCGGTGAGCAGAGAGAAGAGGGGCTTACCCTTGAAATGGCTCCCCGGGAAGAGATAGACGGCACTGCTGCAGGTCTGGAGCTTCGTAATACCCAGACTCAGTTTTCATTGGATACGGCAGAAGAGCAGAAAGGGTCCTTCCTTCTGAACAAGCAGCTCCAGGAAGGCGGTACAAAGGATCTGGCAAAGAATATCCGTTTTGTTCTTAAAGACAGAAATCAGGGTGAAATCAGGCTGATCCTGAAACCCGAAGCCCTGGGAAAGGTAAGAATCCAGCTGAATCTGCAGGAAAACAATATAGTCGGGAAAATTTTTGTCGAAAATAATAGTGTGAAGCAGGTTTTTCTGAACAATCTGACCGATTTGACAAAAGCCCTGGAAGAGAGCGGGTTTCAGACAGCTTCACTGGATGTGCAGGTAGGCGGCGGTGAGACAGGCAGCCATGACCGGCAGCATCAGGAACGCCCCCTATTCTTTAAGAGAGATGCGGCGGAACTTGAAGAGAGTATTCCTGTTGTTTTTGATAATGCTTCCCCACTGTCTCAAATAGATTTAGTAGTTTAGGAGGTCCTGATGGATTTTAGTACACAGATGAATGGTGCAGAAAAAGCCAGAGTTTCCATGCAGGTCGATTCATTCAATAAAGCCCTGAATGGGAATAAGGTCCAACAGACGGAACTGGGAAAGGACGACTTTATGAAAATCCTGATTACCCAGCTCTCCCATCAGGATCCCACAAAGCCCATGGAAGATAAAGAGTTTATTGCACAGATGGCCCAGTTCTCCTCCCTGGAGCAGATGACCAACATGAGTCAGCAGTTTACAACAGTAGCCCAGCGGCTCAACAGCTCAACCGCCATGAATGTGCTGGGGCAGGATGTGGAACTTATGGTTAACGGCCAGGCTGTACAGGGTTCTGTAGAAGCCGTAACGGGCGGAGAGTTCCCCCAGCTGCTGGTCAATGGAAACTACTATGATTTTTCTACACTTCAAACAGTATTTAACAACAAAGGAGAAACCGAATTATGATGCGCTCACTTTACTCCGGAGTATCCGGACTTCAGAATCATCAGACCAGAATGGATGTGATCGGTAACAATGTATCCAATGTGAACACCATAGGGTTTAAGAAAGGGCGGGTTGTTTTTCAGGATATGATCTCCCAGAAATCAAAAGGCGCCGCACGTCCTACAGAAGAACTGGGCGGTGTAAACCCTATTCAGGTAGGACTCGGCATGACCGTGGCAACGATTGATACCATTCATACCCAGGGATCTCTGCAGACCACCGGCAATATGACCGATCTGGCCATTCAGGGAAACGGTTTTTTTATCCTTCAGAGCGGAGATAAGGAATTCTACAGCCGGGCCGGTGCGTTCGGTCTTGATGAAGAGGGTATGCTGGTTAATCCTGCCAACGGGATGCGTGTTCAGGGCTGGGAAGCCCAGACTGTAGAGGGTGAGACATTTATCAATACCGCAAGTGATACGACCAGTCTGAATATCCCTGTGGGAAGCAAAGACCCCGCAGCGGCTACTACGGAAGTTGAACTGGCCTGTAATCTTGATAAACGGACTCCAGAAATAGCTGACGGAGCCGGCCCCGCTGATGTGAGGCAGGGAACCTGGCAGATTGACAAGGATATTTATGATTCCTTTGGAAATGTTCATAAGATGAGTATTCAGTTTACCAGGACACCCGGTGTTAACAACCAGTGGGATGTTGCGGTAACTGTGGACCAGAATGGCGAAACTCCCGCCAATACTCAGATAGAGATCGGTGCGGAAAATAATGCCACCAATACTTTTTCCATGTCCTTTGACAATCTGGGCGCTCTGCAGGCTGCTTTCGACGGCCAGGGTGATACGGTTGATGCGGGTAATCTTCTGATTCCGGTATCCTTCGATATTCTGGATTCCACTCCCGGTGCGGATGGTGCTCCCATCCGGCAGACTTTCAATCTGAACCTTGGCG
The DNA here is from genome assembly GCA_963663385.2 of Oceanispirochaeta sp. Lineage (GTDB taxonomy): Bacteria > Spirochaetota > Spirochaetia > DSM-2461 > DSM-2461 > Oceanispirochaeta. Next base: position 1,544,177 of record CAXXXD010000002.1, read on the forward strand.
AGGTAGGAAGCTATACCAATACGGTTACACAGTTTGCCGAAACTTCTTCTACCAAGGCTTTTCGTCAGAACGGTTATTCCATGGGGTATCTGGAAACTTTTCAGATTGATTCCAGCGGTGTGATTACCGGTGTGTACTCCAACGGTACCAATCGTTCTCTCGGGCAGGTCGCTCTGGCCAGTTTCACCAACCCCGGCGGTCTGGAAAAGGGTGGCGAGAGTACTTTTGTACAGACCATAAACTCCGGTGAGGCAAATATCGGACCATCCGGAATTGCGGGTAAGGGAAAGTTTGTTGCCGGTGCCCTTGAGATGAGTAATGTGGATCTGGCGGAACAGTTTACCGACATGATTGTTACCCAGAGAGGATTTCAGGCAAACAGCAAGTCGATTACAACGTCGGATACCATGCTGCAGGAACTCCTGTCCCTGAAAAGATAAGGTGATCTGAATAGATGATTGAGGTTACCATGCTGGGGAAACTGGGGAAAGTAATTTACCTCAATCCCCATCAGATAGAGTATATTGAAGCAGACGCCAATACGACTATTGTCATGCTGTCGGGGAAAAGGCTGGTTGTTTCGGAGGATTACGCCACCGTTTACGATCGGATCGTGGCCTACCGGCAGCAGATTGGCGCTTTTAAGAACGAGGAGTAGTTATTAATGGATATTGCAACATTAGGTGGTTTATTCGGGGGATTCCTCCTCATTCTCGGATCGATCATTGCGGCTGGAAACAATCTGGCCCTCTATCTGGATATCGCTTCGGTTATTATTGTAATATTCGGCTCCTTTGCAGCCATGATCGCGGCCAGTCCGATGCAGAGGGCTCTGGGGTTTACCAAGTATCTGAATATAGCTATGAATGTTCAGGTTTATAATAAGGAAGCCATCATTACCCAGCTTGTTACATTTGCGGATAATGCCCGGAAAGAGGGACTCCTATCCCTGGATGATGCCCTTAATGATGTGGAGGACGACTTTCTGCGAAGCGGCTTGAGGCTGGTTGTAGACGGTACTGATCCGGATGTCATTAAAAAGATCCTTTACGGAAATGTCTCTATGATCGATTCCCGTCATCAGGACGGGATTGATTTCTTCGGTAACTGGGCTAAAATCGCACCTGCCTTCGGGATGATCGGTACCCTGCTGGGACTGATCGGTATGATGGCCAATCTGGAAGATACAGCCTCTATCGGTCCCAATATGGCGGTTGCGCTTATTACCACTCTGTACGGATCTATCGTGGCCAACCTTGTGCTGATGCCCATACAGATCAAACTGGAAGACAGAAACAAGGAAGAGCTGCTGGTTAAAGAGATTATGATACAGGGAATCCTCTCCATTCAGTCCGGCGACAACCCCCGGATCCTGGAAGATAAGCTGTATACCTATATTCCGCCGGCAGAAAGGCCTCAGAAGAGTTCTGGAGAATAAACATGGCAGGAGAAGGACAGGAAAAATGCCCGAAATGTGAAGAAGGGGCTGCCGAGTGGATGACCACCTACGGGGACATGGTTACACTCCTGCTCTGTTTCTTTGTAATTCTTATGAACCCGGAAACCATAGAAGGCGCCCGTATGGAGCTGATAATGGTTTCCTTTAATGGTTTGGGGCCTCTTCAGGGCGGTAATACCCTCGATGTGGGTGAACTGGCTGAACTGGGGAACAATATTATGGCCATGCCGTCGACCAAAAGGGCCCGGGGGCTGGATAAGGCAAGACAGACGGCTGTCTCCATGTTCAAACCGGAAATCAAGAGCAAGCAGGTGCGGGTGACGGAAGACGAGCGGGGGCTGGTGATTACACTGGCTTCGGATGCCTTTTTCAAACCCGCCAGCGCAGAGGTGGAAATAGAGAGTACCCGTCAGATTCTGCAGAAGCTATCGGGTCTTCTTGCATCAGACGAACTGTCTGAAAGGAAATTCCGGATCGAAGGGCATACGGATGCCAGTCCCACAGATCCTGATGGACCATGGCCCTCCAACTGGGAGCTTTCTGCGGCACGATCAGCCAATGTTCTGCACTATCTTGTGGATTTTGGAGTGGATGAAGCACAGTTCCAGATTGCGGGAATGTCCGACACGGCGCCCCTTACGGATAATGAAACTCCCGAGGGCCGGGCCTATAACAGACGGGTGGATATTATTGTTCTGGCGGAAGGTCATGAATAGGAATATTCATATAATATGTAGTGTTTGCATAATTGACGGTTTTCTGATAAAATTTATCCGTTAAACAGGATGCAGGTGATAGAATGGCTGAAGATGATATTGAATTAGGAAATGCACTGGAAGGCGCCACCCCTGAAGATCTGGGTGAAAGTAAAAAGAAACGCTTTGTCTCAGATAGAATCGCCCGGATTCTGGTTTATATAGCTTCGGGAATTATAGCAATACTATTGACGATTACTATCAGCGTCATTACTTTTCGGGTTTTGGATAAGGGAAGTATAAACAGGAGTTTTGCTGAAGTTTCCAAAGAGTATGAAACCATACCCGAGCCCTATATCTATTTTACTATGATACCTCAGATCCGGGGGGTTACCCGGGATCAGTCCCCCCATTCCATAATCGTGAAGGTTGAGATCGGATACAAGGAAGGAGAGCCCCAGGTTCAGACTGAACTGGTAGCCCGTACCGCTCAGTTAACCGATATTATCCGAAATTATTTCAGTCAGAAAACCGCTGCAGAACTGGCTCCCGAAAGAGAGCATATTATAAAAACCGAACTGAAAGATTTGATTAACAGAGTTCTAAGCCAGGGGAAGGTTCAGGATATTATATTTCCGGAACTCCAGGTTTATGAATTCTGATTGTAACGGGGTAAGGATATGACAGAAGTCCTGTCTCAGGATGAAATAGATCAGCTGCTCACTGCCATATCTGCGGGTGATTCTGAACCTGAAGAAGCACAGCAGGTTGCAGAACGGAAAAATATCCGTATCTGGGATTTCAGGCGTCCTGACAAATTCTCAAAGGAGCAGATCCGTACAGTTTCATTCATGCATGAAACCTTTGCCCGTTTGACCACCACTTCCCTCTCCGCCCAGCTGCGGAGTCTTGTTAATGTGCATGTAGCATCGGTTGATCAGCTGACATACGAAGAGTTTATACGATCCATACCGTCTCCTACAGCTCTCGCGGTTATAAACATGGATCCCCTGAAGGGGTCTGCCGTACTGGAGATTGACCCTGCTGTTACGTTCTCCATTATTGACCGCCTTTTCGGTGGAACCGGCGAGGGTTCCAAGATCAACAGAGAGCTTTCTGAGATCGAGCGGACCGTAATGGAATCCATTATTGTCCGTATTCTGGGAAATATGCGGGAAGCATGGAGTCAGGTTATCGATCTCCGTCCCCGGCTGGGGCAGATTGAAACAAACCCCCAGTTTGCCCAGATTGTACCTCCCACAGAAATGGTCGTTCTGGTAACACTGGAAACCAAAGTGGAGGATGTGGAAGGTATGATGAACTTCTGCATCCCCTATCTGACCATAGAGCCGATCATTTCAAAGCTGTCGGCCCAGTATTACTACTCTTCCATCAGAAGAGGAACAACAACGGAAAACCTGAACATCCTGAGAGAAAGGCTCTCTTCAATCGGCGTCCCCATTATGGCGGAGGTCGGAGGAATCCAGCTTACCATGAGGGATGTCCTTTCCATAAAGCACGGCGATGTTATCCGCCTGTCCAATACGAGCATCAACGACCCTATGATTCTGAAAATCGGGAACAAGGCAAAGTTTGAATGCCGGCCCGGTGCGGTGGGGAAGAAGATTGCCGTCCAGGTTACCCGTAAAATTGAAGATATTGATCAGACGGACTTTGAAGAACTGGCCGTTGAAGGAGATGAAGAATGAGTGATGGTTCCCTCTCTCAGGATGAAATAGATGCTCTGTTGATGGGCAATGACTCTCTGGGCGGTTCCGATACGGGAGCTGATGCCGGCGGTGGAGCCGGTCTCGGATTTGATCAGATTCAGGTTTTGAACGGGTTGTTCGGTGATGTGGCCAGGACCCTGAGCGCCACAATGACCGGCATTATGTCTACTGCTGTAACAATAGGCGCGCCTGAAATTTCCTCTCTGTCACGGAACGAAGTGATGGGGCAGTTGAGCGACGAAGTGGTTGAAGTCAAAATGGACTTCAACCAGGGACTGTCGGGCGGACATATTTTTATCTTCTCACCCGAAAATGCCGTGAAAATAGCCGGCCCCATGATTGGTCAGAGTGATGTGGAACTGGACGGAACAGCTATAAGCGCCGTGGGCGAAGCTGTTTCCCAGCTGACCGGAGCAGAAGTTACAACCATCGGCGATATGGTGAGCGCTAATATCATGACTATATCTCCGGAGAGTCAGAAAGTGGCCAAAGGACTTATTTCTGTAGGAGGAGATTCTCTCGTACAGTTAAAATATCCAGTTACAATTGACGGGCAGGGAGCTCTGGAAATGATTGAGATTCTGGAACTTCCGGTAGCTCAGTCTCTGGCTGATAAACTGGGATCAGCCGGCGGATCGACTCTGGATATGATGGCCGGTCTGGGTGATATGGGAATGCCCCAGCAGCAGATGGGCGGTATGGGAATGCCCCAGCAGCAGATGGGCGGCATGGGAATGGGCATGTCTCAGCAGCAGATGGGCGGCATGGGAATGCCCCAGCAGCAGATGGGCGGTATGGGAATGCCCCAGCAGCAGATGGGCGGCATGGGAATGGGCATGTCTCAGCAGCAGATGGGCGGTATGGGAATGGGCATGCCTCAGCAGCAGATGAACCCCTATATGACCCCTCAGCAGGCTCCTAATGTACAGGGGGTGCAGTTTCCCGAATTCAGTACGAATATTTCTCCCTCGGAACAGAGGAATATCGGGTTGCTCATGGATGTATCCATGGAGCTTACCGTAGAACTGGGGCGTACGAAATGGCAGATCAAGGATATCCTCGGTATTGGAGAAGGAACCATTATCGAGCTGGATAAACTGGCAGGAGAACCTGTGGATATCCTTGTAAACAACAACCTGATCGCCAAGGGCGAGGTTGTGGTAATTGATGAAAACTTCGGTGTGCGTGTTACCGACATTGTTTCCAACCTTGACAGGGTAGGAGAGAATTAAAGTATAACCGATTAAATAAGTGGAACTTTTGGGAGGGGGACACTGAAAAAACTACTATTGCTTCTCATTATTGCAGGAACAGCGGGATTCTCTTATGCACAGGAAACAGCGGAGGCCGGAGCTGCCGCTGGTGTTGTGGATGAATCATCCCTTATTCTATTTCCGGAGGATTCGTCTTCCGGGGGTGATACGGCGGCACTGGAACAGCCTGCTCCTTCATCGGTCGGGATAGGTGACCTTGTACGGGTTGTTCTGGTTCTGGCCGGTGTTGTGGGGATTATTTATCTTCTTGTCTATTTTCTGAAAAGATTCTCTCCTCTTGCAGAGAATGAAGAGGACCAGATAGGTATTATTGCCACCAGGCATCTGAAAAAAGATTCATCCCTTCATCTGATTGAAGTGGGGAATCAGGTTTTTCTGATAGGATCGGGTACAAACAGCGTTTCCCTGATTTCTGAAATTACCGATAAGGAAACTCTGGACAGGCTTCACCTGGAAACTTCAGCCGAAAATACAGCTGTCAGGGGGAGCAGTTTCAGAAACCTGATTGCCAGGAATTTTTCCAGGAAAGATACAAGGGGAATAAGCGAACAGTCTCCCGATTTTTTAAGGCAGCAGAGGGACCGGCTCCGCAAACTGCGGGAGGAAGAATGAAACGTCTTTTCATGATACTGCTGCTGGCTCTCTTCACGATACCCCTGTTTGCCCAGCAGACGCAGAGCGGTCTTGCTTCAACTCCGCCGGCCGCCGAAGATGGCGAGCGGGATGGTATTCTGGATATTCCATTTGTAGATCTGATGGTCCGTCAGCCCCAGAGTAACCAGGAGGTCGCTTTATCCATTCAGCTCCTTCTGCTTCTGACTCTGCTCTCTCTGGCTCCGTCCATTCTTATACTGACAACATCATTTCTGCGTGTTTCCATCGTTCTGGACTTTATTAAAAGAGCCTTGTCCCTGCAGCAGGTTCCGCCAGCCAGTCTGCTTATGGGTATAGCTCTTTTTCTTACCCTGTTCATAATGTGGCCGGTTTTTGATCAGATCTATACCGAGTCGTTTCGTCCTTTTGCGGATGGTGAGATTGGAATAGAGGAAATGTACGAAAGAGCCGAGAATCCCATCCGATATTTCATGTATCAGCAATTGAAGGATAATCCGGACAACATTGAACTGTTTATGACCATGCGGGGGCTGGACCGGCCCGAAACATTTGCGGATGTCCCGACATATATTGTTATTCCCGCATTTGTCCTGAACGAACTGACCATAGCCTTTAAAATCGGGATTCTGCTCTATATCCCTTTTATAATTATCGATATGGTTGTCGCTTCGGTGCTTATGTCCATGGGTATGATTATGCTGCCCCCTGTTATGATCTCCATGCCATTCAAACTGATTCTGTTTGTTCTGGTTGACGGCTGGAGTCTTCTGACAAGGCAGCTTGTCATGAGCTTTATGTAAATTCAGGTTTTAAGGAGGTTTTATGTCAATCGGTTTTGTCGTTACCCTTTTAAGGAATTCAGTTCTTCAAACCCTTATTCTCGCTTCTCCGGTTCTTCTTGTAGCCATGACAGTAGGGCTTGTGATCTCTATTTTTCAGGCTACTACCTCCATACAGGATCAGTCTCTTACTTTTGTACCGAAAATTCTGGCGATTTTTCTGACCCTTGGTCTGGCCGGGTCCTGGATGATTAACCTTCTTATGAACTATACGGTCACTCTTTTTGAACTGATTCCCTCAATGGCTGGTTGATTTGATGCGGAACGGACATAGAATATGATTTTTAATGAGATGATAACAAATCTGCAGCTCTATTTTCTCATCTTTGCCCGTGTTTTCGCTCTTTTTATGGTAGCCCCTGTCCTGTACTCAACGGGTATCCCTGCTATGGCAAGAGGCGGACTGGCTCTTTTTACAGCTGTAGCCGTCTATCCCATGGTCAGCACCCTGGGCTACAGTATCCCTGAAGACGGCCTGACCTTTACCTTCCTCCTGATTTCAGAAGCGCTGACGGGAGTTCTCATCGGGCTTTTTCTGCAGATCATCTTTGCTATTTTTCAACTGGCAGGTCAAATGTTCTCAGTGCAGATGGGTTTCGGAGCTTCCTCATCTTTTGATCCCCTGGCTCAGGTTGAAATCCCCCTTGTCGGTCAGATGTTCAACTTGATGGGTATTTTTGTTTTTATTGTTTCCGGCAGTATTCAAAAGCTTTTTCTTACAGGAATCTATCGTTCCTTTATGGCCATGAAGGGGGATCAACTGATGAATAATCCCGGCTTCCTGTCCGACGGACTGATTAATGCTCTGGCCCAGCTCTTCGAGCAGTCCATTCTGATAGCCATTCCCATGATGGGCACTCTTCTGATGGTTTCTGTTACCATGGGGCTTCTGGCTAAAGCGGCTCCCCAGATGAATCTGATGATGGTGGGATTCCCTATCCAGATTTCGGTCGGTTTTCTGCTGATTATGATGTCTGCTCCCTTTCTGATGGAGAAGATGGTCATGGTAATTGAAAACGGCTTCAGTCAGGTTGAGGAACTGCTAAGACTTTACCATCTGGAAGGAGCTAATCTATGATTTCCATCATAGATCGGCCCGGGCTGGCAGAAAATCCTGCGGCGGGAACCGGACAATTCATTTTTCTGACAAACATCCCCTCCTTGAAGGACGAGAGTCGTTATGCCCTTCATATGCAGTGGTTTGCCGCAGAGGATGAGGGGCGAACCGAGGATCCGACCGAGCAGAAAATCAGGAAGGCCCGGGAAGAGGGGAAGGTTGCCAAATCATCCGATCTGACAGCATCTGTTGTTCTCCTGTTCCCGCTGATTCTCATAGCCATACTCAGTCCCTGGATGATCCGAACCATGAAGAGCATGATTCTGTTTTTTATTACCCAGAGTATGGAGACGGATGTGACCACCGCCGGCACAATTTCCAGGGCCTTTGTCAGTTATTTTATGAAACTGACCCTTCCTGTTATGGGGGTCGCCTTTCTTTCGGCTTTTCTGGGGAATCTGTTTCAGGTGGGATTTCTGTTTTCTACTAAAGCCATTGAACCCAAATTCGACAAGATATCACCAAATGTCATCAAGTGGCTGCAGCGGGTTATGTTCTCTATGGAAGGCTTGTTCAATATGGCGAAATCCCTGTTGAAAATTGCCATTATCGCTGTACTTGCCTTCTGGAATATCAGCCGGAAAATTCCGGAAATCACCAATCTTGTTTATGCTACGCTTCCGGAGGCGGCCGGACTGATTGCAGGGCTGGCTTTTACTCTGATGATAGAGGCAGCGGTGATTCTGCTTATTCTTTCTCTGCCGGACTACCTTTTTCAGAGGCATCAGCACAGGGAATCCCTGAAGATGACAAGGCATGAAGTAAAGGAAGAGATGAAGCAGTCCGAAGGGGATCCTCAGATAAAGGGGCGCCTCAGGCAGAAAATGCGGGAACTCCTCACCAATCAGATGATGTCGAATGTTCCCAACGCGGATGTGGTTATTACCAACCCGACCCACTATGCTGTGGCACTGGAATACAAACAGGAATCCATGACGGCTCCCAGAGTCAGTGCAAAGGGGATGGACGAAGTCGCCCAGAGAATTAAAAAAATCGCAAGGGAAAATGATGTTCCCATACTGGAAAACAAACCGCTGGCCCGGGCTCTGCATGCCAATGTGGAAATCGGCGATGAAATACCCGAGGAGTACTACACGGTTGTGTCGGGCATCCTCGTTAAGATATACGAAATGAGCGGGAAAATCCCCAGTTAGGGGTATCCCATAAAGGAAGTGTAAAATGGCTTTGCAGGATCAGGTGCGAAAACTGCTTAGTAGTAATAACAGTGACATGCTGGTTGCTGTGGGAGTCCTCACGGTAGTGATTATGATGATCATACCGCTGCCGACTTTTCTACTCGATACATTTATGATTCTCAATATAATGCTGAGTCTGATGATTGTACTGATCGTGATGTACAATAAGGACCCTCTGGAATTTTCCATCTTTCCGACCATGCTTCTTATTTCAACAGTCTTCTCTCTGGCTTTGAATATTTCCTCCACCAGGCTGATACTCACCAAGGGGGAACTGTTTCAGGGAAAGATTGTCCGGGCATTCGCCACATTCGTAGTCGGTACGACAGGCCGGGAAGGTATTGTTGTCGGTATTATCATCTTTATAATTATCGTGGCTGTGCAGTTTATGGTTATTACCAAAGGTGCAACCCGTGTTTCCGAAGTAGCCGCCCGTTTTGCTCTGGATGCCATGCCCGGAAAACAGATGGCTATTGAAGCGGAATTGAATTCCGGCGCCATCACGGAAGAGGAATCCCGCAGGCGGAAAGACCATCTTCAGCGCTCGGTCGACTTCTACGGAGCTATGGACGGTGCGTCCAAATTTGTATCGGGTAATGTAAAAGTCGGAATTGTCATAACCCTGATCAATATTATTGGGGGGTTGATTGTAGGGATCTCCATTCATCGGGAACCTTTTACTTCTGCCCTCTCCACCTATACCACCCTGACGATCGGTGACGGACTTGTCTCTCAGGTACCGGCTCTTCTGATATCGGTTGCCACAGGTCTGGTTGTAACCCGGTCAATATCCGAAGGAACCTTTGGCGAGGATGTTACGAATCAGTTTACCTCTCAGGCCAGGATTTACGGGATCGCTGCCGGGTTCCTGATTCTGCTGGGGGTTTTGCCGGGATTTCCCTGGTATCTTCTTCTTCCTCTGGGCGGTCTTTCGGCCTATACTGCCTATCGTCTGAGCCGTAGGAAAGTGGAGGAGAAACTTAAAGCCGAAGAGGTTGCGGCGGAAGGGGAAAAGGAAGCTCCTGCCGAAATGTCCCCGGTTGTGCCTTTTGATCCACTGTCTCTCGAGCTGGGGTATGGTTTGATTCCCCTTGTAGACAAGGATCAGGGGGCTGAACTCCTGGAGCGGATTACACGGATCAGAAAAGAAGCGGCCCTTGATCTGGGACTCGTTGTTCCCCGTATTCGCATTATAGATAATATGCGTCTGGAGCCTTCCGAATACTGCCTGAAAATCAAGGGAGTGGAAGTCGGCAGAGGACTGATCCGGGTTGACCATTATATGGCCATCAATCCGGGAGGAGAACGGGAACCCCTGGACGGGGAAACAACCAGGGACCCCGCCTTCGGGCTCTCTGCTGTGTGGATTTCAGGGGATCAGCGTGATATTGCCGAAAGAGAGGGGTATACTGTAGTAGATCCTCCGTCCATAATCGCCACTCATTTGACGGAAATTATTAAACGTCACGCTCCGGAGATTCTGGGGCGTCAGGAGGTTCAGGCTATGCTGGATGCTCTCAAGGAAGACTATTCAGCTGTTGTTGAAGAGACCAGAAAAATATTCGGTCCCGGAGAGGTTCAGAAGGTTCTGCAGAATCTTCTGAAAGAGCAGGTTTCCATACGGAATCTGGTGATGATTCTGGAATCCATGAGCGACTACGGTACTATTACCAAGGAAGCCGGATTCCTGACAGAAAAAGTACGGCAAACCCTTGGAAGACAGATATGTTTGCAGTATGCTACAGAAGAGAAAGAACTGAAGGTGCTTACAATAGATCCGGCTGTCGAGCAGAGTATTATCGATTCAAGAATGGAGACGGGAAAAGGAGATATTGCTGCGTTGGATCCTGATTTTCAGAGGGCCTGGATTAATGCCGTTGCCAACAATGTCCGGACGATTCAGGAGATGGGGTACTATCCTGTTCTTCTGACCAGTGAAGCGGCAAGACCACTGGTTAAATCCTCCACTCTCCGATCCATGCCGGATCTTGCGGTTCTCTCTGTACCGGAAGTGGTCAACGATATAAGCATAGAGTCTCTCGGCGTAATCGCTGTGGGTTGAATGGAATAAAAGGCAGGATGATGGAGCAACATTTTACGGAAACCGGTTTAAGCCATAAAGAGGTTGTAACCCGTATTCGAATGAAGTACGGGGACCGGGCTAAAATTATGTTTTACAAGAACATAAGGATAGGCGGTTTTCTGGGTATGTTTACAAAAGAGGGTGTGGAGTATACCGGTTATATTACGGACACACCGGCGGCAAACAGAAAAGAGGCGGATGAGAAGAGCAAGAAAGAGATTCTCTCAATGACTCAGACTCAGAAAGGATCGACCATAGATCAGGTTCTGAAAGAAGTACAGCAGCTGAAGGAACGCTTTGAGACAGGACCCGTCTTTCAGGAAACCCCGGATCTTCATCCTTCCCTTGAAAAAATGAAGGCCCTTCTGCTGGAAAACGGTTTTTCCGCAGATTACACCAAAGATATGATTGCCCGCCTGAAAAGGGAATTTTCCCTGGAGGATCTGGAACAGACGCTTCTTCTGGAAGAGACTGTTATGGAATGGATAGGTGAATCCATACAGATCTATCAGGAAGTCCCCGCTCCTTCTCCCCGGGTTTTTGTTCTGGTCGGTCCTACGGGTGTCGGGAAAACAACAACTATTGCCAAGCTGGCGGCAATAAACGGCATCACCTCCGGACAATCCCTTTCTGTGTGTATGATTACAATTGATAATTACAGGATCGGAGCCCGTACTCAGATTGAAACCTACGGGGATATAATGGGAATCCCTGTTTTTACAGCGGAATCCTTCCAGGACCTGAAAGAAAAGATTGAAATAAATCAGGATCAGGATCTGATTCTGGTGGATACCATTGGAAAGAGCCCCCGTGATTTCATGAAACTGGCGGAAATGAGGACTATCGTGGATGCCTGCGGTCAGAACAGTGAAATTCACCTGGCCATTTCGGCAACCACAAAAGATCAGGATATAAAAGAGATACTGGATCAGTTCGAACCGTTTCATTATAAAACGGTCATATTGACAAAACTGGATGAAACCACCAGAGTTGGCAACTTGATCAGTATTGTAACGGAAAGGAAAAAGCCTCTCTCCTTTTTAACGGATGGACAGGGTGTTCCCCAGGATATCTCCCGGGATGTACGGGGTAAACTTCTGGACTATCTGGTCGGATTCAACTGTGATACCGAACAGATCGTCAGGAAGCTGGAAAAGAAATTTACAAAAGTGTGGAGCTGACAGGATGCAGGATCAGGCAGAATTGTTGCGTGAGATGATGAAGAATAAAGGGGCTGCCGGCGGAGCGGCAGGCAAAGCGGATGATCCGGGTAAAACGCGGATTATTACTGTTGCCAGCGGAAAAGGCGGTGTCGGAAAGACCAATATGTCCATTAATCTGGCGCTGGCTTATGCCAAAATGGGTAAAAAAGTCATTGTTCTGGATGCTGACCTGGGGTTGGCCAATGTCAATGTTGTTCTTGGAGTTATACCTAAATTCAATCTGTATCATGTTATCCGCAAGCAGAAAACCATGAAGGAAGTCATCCTGGATACAAACTATGGTATTCAGATTGTAGCCGGTGCATCCGGATTTTCCCGGGTGGCAAACCTGACAGATGATGAGCGCAGCAACTTTATTGAAGAGCTCTCCGAACTCTCTACGGCAGACATCATCATTATTGATACCAGTGCCGGAGTGAGTCAGAACGTCCTGGCTTTTGTGGAAGCAGCTGACGAAATCCTGATTGTCACCACTCCGGAACCGACGTCCATTACAGATGCCTACGGTATTATCAAGATAATAGCTACGGAAATTGAAAATCCGGATATGAGTATGAAACTGGTGGTCAACCGGGTGGCAAGTGTTACGGAAGCCAAGAAAGTTGCACAGAAAGTTATAAGTATTGCCGCTCAGTTTCTGAATCTGAAGGTGGATTATCTTGGTTTTGTTTACGAGGATACAGCTGTTCCTGCGGCTGTCCGGAAACAGCTTCCCTTCATGGTAGCCGATCCAAAGGGACAGGCTTCAATGTGTATGCAGTCTATTGTCAGCCGTCTGGAAAATGTTGAGTTCAAGGAAGGAAAAGGGGTTTCTCACTTTATCAGGCGTTTGATGCACCGAATGGAATAGGTTGACGGGAAGGGTATTATCTTCTAGTTTTTTAGTATGGGGGGGTGTCTATCTGAAAACAGGTTCCAATATAGCAATACCGGCATCCCTTACGGGTGGTGCTACGATTCTGTCAATTATCACCGGGGCAGTCAGCGGTGTTTCTCCCGGGACCATCCTGATCCGTGGTGCGGCAACAGCTGTTCTTAGTTTCGGATTTATTTTTGCCTGTGTCTGGCTTATTAAAACCTTTTTACCGGAATTGACCGAAGAGGTTGAAAATAAAGACAGCAGGAAGACCGATGACTCCGGAAAAGCCGGTGAAAGCGGGCAGAATGTAAATATCGTTATGCCTGCGGAACCACCCGGTGCCGCTTCCGGAATTCCGACTACCCGGGAATTTCCGGAAGAACAGGAATTCAGCGGGTTAACTAATCCCATAGATCAGATGGATAATAAAATTGCAGAATCTGATGAAAATGTGCATAATAATAAACCGGAAGTGTCTGAAATAAACACTTCCTTTCTCTCAGGCGGGAATCACCTTGATGTCCTTCCCAGTCTGGATACACTGGATTTAAACACCGGAGCTGTTTCTTCGAATGAAGAGGAAGATCTGACGGTGGAACCTGCTGCTGCGGCAGCTCCGGTTGGCAATGGCAGTTTTAACGGGAGTAATGATCCCGAAGAAATTGCAAAAGCAGTTAAAACTGTATTGAAAAGAGATCAGCAGGATAGGAAGTAATCGTAAATGTCTGAAAAAGTATTGGAAAATGTGACAGAAGAAGAGTTGTGGAAGGAGTATCGGAAAACGCATAGCCAGAAAATCCGCGATACCCTTATCAGACAATATGCTCCTCTTGTAAAATATGTTGCAGGTAAAATTTCCGTCGGAATGCCTCAGAATGTTGATTTTGATGATCTGGTGGGTTTCGGTGTATTCGGACTGTTCGATGCTATTGAGAAGTTTGATCCTGATAAACATGTTAAATTTAAAACCTATGCGGTAACCCGGATCCGGGGAGCCATTTTTGACGAACTCCGGTCCATTGACTGGGTTCCCCGTTCTGTCAGGCAGAAAACCCGTGAGATAGAGGATACCATTCAGCAACTGGAATCCGATCTGGGACGTTCTGTAACGGATGAGGAAGTGGCCAAAGCAATGAATATGTCGCCGGAGCAGTATAACCAGATGGTTTTGAAGGTACGGGGGACATCCATCCTTTCCCTTAATGATGTTTGGTATTCGGGGGATGAGAACGATTCGGTTTCCATTCAGGACAGTATTGAATCTCCTGTCAGCCTCCAGCCCGAAACTATTGCAGAAAAAGACGAAATCCGTCGTGTTATTGCAGAAGCAATACATGAACTGCCTGATAAAGAACAGAAGGTTCTTGTCCTCTACTACTATGAAGATCTGACTCTGAAGGAGATAGGCAAAGTCCTGGAAGTTACGGAATCCCGAATTTCCCAGCTGCATACGAAAGCCATAATGCGTTTGCGCGGGAAACTGACCAATATGAAAAAAGGAATCATGTAGCATGATAGGCCAGGATCAGTTTCAGGAGATTATGCGTGAAATGTCTTTGAATGACAGGGAACGAAAATCTGTTGAAGTGACTGGTAGAACCATAGAAGAAGCTCTCGGGCAGGCCGCCATAGAGTTGGGAGTTCCCGTCCGGCGTCTGGAATATGAGATGAACCAGAAAGGAAAGAGGGGCTTCCTCGGAATCGGTCATAAAGATTTCTCCCTGACAGTTTACGAAGGGGAAAAACGGATTGTTACAAATGAAGAAGGGGAGATCATCTTCGAAGATCTGGCGGAAGAGTCCATTGTGGAAGAAGATGTTATCATCAACGGAGATTTTTCCGTCCGTCTTACCAACGACGGCGCCTATCTGAAGGTTTCTCCCCCCGACGACAGGGGGACTGCTGTTTCAATGGACCAGATCATGTTTGAGCTGGCACGGCGGCAGGTTACGGATCTGTTTGAGGAAAAAATCCAGTCCACCGTTGAAAATGCAGATGCCGTATACGTTAAAGTCGGAGATTTTATCTATAATCCCATAAACGATGCCAGACCGACTTTAGAGGTCAGTGATGATGAAATGAAAGCTCACATCATTGTGGCTGAGCCGGGACCGGGAGGCGCCGATCTGACATCTTCGGATATCACTTCCTTTCTGCGGAATAACAATGTGGTATACGGTATCCTGGAAGATGCCCTGCTCAGGTTTGAAGATCACCCTGTTTACAATGAACCATACCTGATAGCTCAGGGGGAACCGGCGGTAAACGGTAAAAACGCTTCCATCTCCTACCTTTTTGAAGTGGACCCGTCCCAGATAAAGCTGAAACAGAAGAACGACGGTACCGTGGATTTCAAGGAGCTGAATCTTATTCAGAATGTTGTTAAAGGACAGCCTCTTGCCAGAAAGATTCCACCGGAAGCCGGAAAAGACGGCCGGACGGTGTATGGCAAGTACATCCCTGCCAAAGACGGGTCTGATCTGCAGATCGGTCTGGGAAAAAATGTTTCCATTACCGATAACGGCCGGACCGTTATTGCTTCGGAAAGCGGTCAGGTCCTTCTGCTTAAGGGTAAGGTTACAGTTGAAACCGTTCTTGTTATTCCGGGGGATGTCAACGCATCCACGGGTAATGTTAACGGACTGGGTACGGTTATAATCAAGGGGAATGTGGAAGACGGTTTTGAGGTATCCGCACAGGGTAATATTGAAGTTAACGGTTTTGTGGGCAAGTCCAACCTTAATGCCGGCGGGGATATCGTGGTAAAACGAGGTATCAACGGGGGAGAGGGCGAGTACGGTCATATCTCATCGGGGCTTTCCGTATGGTCCAGTTTTATTAATAATGCCAGTGTATACGCCGGTGAAAATGTTATCGTCAGTGACGGAATCGTTAATGCCCATGTGGATGCTTCCTCCAAGATCCTCTGCAAGGGAAAACGGGCCCGGATTGTCGGGGGGGAATTGAAAGCGGCTGAAGAGATCAATGCGGCAACCCTCGGATCGAAGGGAGGCGCCGAGACAATCCTTCGTGTCGGTTATGATCCCAAAGCCAAGGAAGAGATGAATGAACTGCTCCGGGAACAGGAGGAGCTGGATAAGGAACAGAATGAGATTGATCGCAATCTACAGGGATTTATGAAGCAGAAGCGGGCCAGAAAAAAACTCTCCGCAGAAAAGGAGAAGCTGTTTCAGGAACTCAAAGTGCGTCATAACGATCTGATTGATGAGATCGAGAAGCTGAAGGATGCCATAGAACATAAGAATGAGTATCTATCTGTATTACAGCTGCAGGGAAAAATTTCTGCATCTACAAATGTGAATACAGGTGTTAAAATATATATAAAGGATGATGAGTACGAAGTTACCAATCCTTATGACTATCCTGTTACCTTTGTCCTTCAGGACGGTTTTATTACTACCGCGAAGTATGAGGACATTGAGGAGGAAGAGCTGCAGCGGCGGGATTGAAAAAATCCGGCTGAGGAGGAGCGTATGTCTATCAAACCTCTTGATCTTCAAACAATGTTTGTCAGGTTGAATGAGGTCAGCAGAGAACAATCTCAAAGTCAGCATGCGGGAGCCTTGCAGCAGAACGACGAAGCCAGAAAACTTGTGGAGCAGGAATTGCAGCAGGACAGTTCTGTCAATGCAACAAGAGAGGATAAGGAAAGCAGAAAAGTCGAAGATAAGGAAGCCGGAAGCGGTAAGCAGGAGCAGGAAAAACACCAGGCCGGGGGCGACGGAAAACCCGAAGAAAAAAGAAAAAAGAAGATTGTTCAGGATCCCGATATGGGAAAACATATAGATATATCCGGATAAGCATCAGGGAGTACTATGACAGGAATTATTCTGGCTGTTGCCGCAGGAGCAATGGCCGGCGGATTTTTATATCTTAGAAACAGAATTGATAAAGCCGTTTCCGGTGATCAGTGGATCAGCCGGATCCGGGATGAAATAGATGAACTCGTTCTTGAAATGAATCAGACTGCAGAGAGAAACGTCGCTCTCCTGGAAGACCGGATTAAAACCCTGGAAGCCCTTCTTGAAGAAGCAGACCGCAAGCTCATTATCATGCAGAAGGAATCGGAAAAGTCGGATCTGTCCCGTCAGGTCTATACACACCTAAAGAAAAAAACAGTGCTTCCGAAAGAAGAACCTTTACAGCGGGAAGGACTGCAGCTGACTCTGGCCGATGAAGAAAGGGAACATGAAAAGGAAAAACCAAAGTCCCTGAAGGATCAGGTTATGGCGCTTTACAGTCAGGGATTTTCAGCCGATATAATTTCCCAGAAACTGAAAACTACCATTGCCGAAGTGGACCTTATTATATCCCTCCAGACAGAAGGGGCTGATTTGTGACGCATTTGAAAGAATTCCTCACCGATGCGAACCCTATTCTGGAGAAATTCCGAAGTCAATTGTCGCTCTGCCGCAAACAGCTGCCCGAGCAGACTCTGCTGGA
The DNA here is from genome assembly GCA_963663385.2 of Oceanispirochaeta sp. Lineage (GTDB taxonomy): Bacteria > Spirochaetota > Spirochaetia > DSM-2461 > DSM-2461 > Oceanispirochaeta. Next base: position 1,561,731 of record CAXXXD010000002.1, read on the forward strand.
TGATCTTTTCCGGCACCTTCACTCTCTAAAGTCGGGGGCCGCTTTTTTTCAGCTGAGTGAAGTGGAAAACCATATCCATTATATGGAGAGCCTTTTCGACGATATGAAGAAATCTTCCGATGAAGCCAGGTTATTCCGAAAGGCAACGGAACTTTTTGAAGAAATCCCCAGGCTGGAGGAACTGCTGAAGCAATCCAGTGACGAGGATGCCAGATTCTATGTAGATCAGTCGGATGACCCTATTGAAATCTCCCTTTCCGGCAGGAGCGGCGGAGATGATCATATAGAACTTTCTCCCTTTCAGAAACAATTGCTGTGGGAGGCGGAGAGACGGGAGGATCAGCTTTTCTGTTTGACTGTACAGATGGATCCGGATGAAAGGCTCCCCTATGTACGGGCTTTTCTTATACTGAATAATCTGGAGATCCGCAGTAATGTTATCTATGCTCATCCCGTTCCGGACAGTGAGGATCAGGATTATTCAACTTTGACATTTATTCTGACTTCCGATTCGGGGGATTCTCCGGTTTTTGAAGCGGTTAATGTGGATGGCATCCTCCAGACAAGCCTGGTTCAGATGGATTATTCCCGTTTCAGCAGCGGAAGGAAAGGGAACTCCCATTCGGATATTATGGTTCAGGAAACTCTGGCTCCGGTAATGAGTAAAGTTGAGCTGGAAGCAGATACACTATCCCGTTTGAAGGAATCCCTTATCGAGATGAAAGAGATTGTACTGCCCCTCCCGCCGGGGCTGCATCAGAAGGAACCTCTTCTTGGTCTGATCCGCGAGATGGAGCAGGATCTGAGTGAAGTTTCTCTTATCCCCCTGTCTTCTCTTTTTTCCAATTTGAAGCGCTTTATAAAAGATTCCGGTGAGAGGATGGGTAAAAAGATCAGCTGTGATTTCAGGGGAGGGCAGTTCGGCTTGAGCATCAGAAGCCTGGAACTTGTTTCCCGCGTACTGATACAGCTGATCCGGAATGCGGTCAGTCATGGGATCGAGTCTCCCTCCCGGAGACTGGAAGCCGGTAAAAACCCGGTAGGCATGATTTCTCTTATTGCCAGGCAGGAAGGCGCCAGTATAAAGCTGCTCTTTCAGGATGATGGTAAGGGTGTCGATCTGGAAGAAGTGAACCGGAAACTTTCTCTGAATGGAGAAGCCCCGGGAGACAGGGATAATCTTCTTCGTATCCTTACCAGGCCGGGATTTTCCACCAATGAGAATCCCGATAGAATGTCCGGCCGAGGAATCGGTCTGGATCTGGTTGCCCATGATGTAGAGAATGCCCTTGGCGGTTCCCTGGAACTTGAGACGGATCCGGGAAAAGGCACACGGTTTATTCTGACTCTGCCGGGTGAGAGGGATATGATTCCCATGATGGTTTTTCAGATGGAAAACCGCCTGCTGGCTCTTCCCAGAAGGAATGTCGCCGGAATTTTCCCAATGGACCGGGAATCTATTGAGCAGAAGGAGCATAATCTTCTTTACTACAGAATCGGGGAGGATGTGCTGCCTCTTTTCAATTTAAGAGGAATGATCAGCCGCAAGAAACTCAATTTTGTTACCCCCTATATCCTTGTAGTGCAGCATCTGGGAAGAAAAGCTGTCATGTCTGTAGATGATTTGGTATTGGAGAGGGATATCCCCCGGGATCATTTTATTCTGGGCGATCAGAAAGAACCCTTTATCTATGATGTCAGCATTTCCGGAGAACCCGCCGACTTTATGTATCTTTCTCCGGCATTGATTGGATAGAACTATGAAAGAAGTGATTGAATCTGTAATACAGGTAGAAAAGGAATCCGAGACCAGGCTGGCGGATGCCCGCAGAAAGGCTGGAGATATAAAAAAGGAGTGTGACCGGGAGCTGGCAGAACAGACACGCATTTTCAAGGAAAAAATGACCTCAGCCTATCAGGAAAAAATAGCTTTGGTCCGGGAGCAGCTGGAAAGGGAATACCGTAAAAAAGTCGACTGTGAAAAGGAGCTTTACAATCATCCGGTGAACCTCAAGGATGAACCCTATAATGCCATAGTAGAAAGTGTTGTAGATATAATTGCCGCTTCCCCTGTGCCGCAAAGGGAATGATACAGAAGTACGCTTTCATTAATGCCAAAGTTAAAGCACGCAGCAGCCTCCGACTGAGTGATGATTTTTTTCACACACTGGAGCGTACCCGTTCTTTGCCCGAAGCTGTACAGCTCTTCCGGGAAACCCCTTACCGGGAACTGACAACCGTATACAATGATACGGGAGACCTTCGTCTGCTGGAGAAGGTACTTTTACAGCAGGAGATTGATCTTTATCTTGGTATCCGGCGTTTTCTGCCGGAAGAAGCCGCCGCCTTTTCGGAATCCCTCTTTTTAAAATATGAAACCAACAGTTTGAAATTTGCTCTGAGGCTATGGTTTGCCCAGAGTGTCAGGGGGCTGAATATCTCATCCCAGATGGGTTATTTTCTCCCGGTTGCCATAAGATACACAATTAATTACCCCGGGGTGATCAATGCTTCGGATCCTGAACAGGTTCTGGATCTGCTTTCTTCCACCCCATACGAAGCCGTGCTTAAACCCTATCTTTATCAATGCCGGCAGGAACAAACTCTTTTTTTCAGCGAATGGGCATTGGACAGCTACTATTACATTCAGGTCCTGAAAGGTCTCTCCCATCTGGATCGCCTTGATAGAAAAGAGGCACTCAAGGTTGTCCGGCATCTTTTGGACAGGCAGAATCTGTTAACCATTCTTCTGTTCCGGACCTCTTCGGTTTTCCCCGGTGAGGATAGAACCCGATACTATCTGGAAGGCGGGGAAAAAATGGACCGGTCCCTTTTTCTGAAATCTCTCGACATGAATGATGCGGAATTCCGGGATGTTCTTCATAAACTGTTTCCTTCTCTCTCTTTCCGAGAGCTCAATCAGGCTTTTCCCCTTCTCTTTAAAGCGATGGAGAAAGACCTTAACTCCCTTTCCCGTAAGCTGGCCGCAGGCAATCCTTTTACCATAGGAATTATCCTGTCCTGGTATCTGAAGGGGCAGGAGGAACTGGCCGGAATAAGGAGAATACTCAACGATAAATATTACGAAGGAGACGGCTGATGTTCTTCCCCGTGAAAATGAAGAAGCTATCTGTAATTGCGGCGGCAGAGTATGCTGATGATGTAACCCGGGTTCTGCTTAATGCGGGAACTGTGGATATCAGCGAGCCCAAGGAATATAGGGCATGGAATGGTGTAAAAGCCCGGGATGTGGCGATTCCCCAGGACCGGGTTAGGGATATCCGGCAGAGGATTGAAGGATTCCTGGCTATGGCTGAGGAGAATCCCTTTGAAACAGCCGTTCTGGATACGGAATCCATGATGCCTGTAAAACCGGAGAACTGCGACAAGGAACTGGATAAACTGGCAGCGGACCTGCAGGTTATACGGGAGAGCCAGAAAAATCTGCAGCAGGACCTGTTCCGCATGGAAGAACTGAAGGAACAGCTGGAAAAACTGCCTCAGATAGCCCGGGGTGTGGTTCCGGGAGAGAGCGTTTATATATCCATTCATACGGGCGTGCTTAAGAAGATACATAAAGAAGCCTTTCTGAAAGCCCTGGACAATCTGAATACCATGTGCAAATGGGAAGATCAGGAAGGGGACTCTACCTTTATGGTCATTGTGGCTCTTAAAAGGGAAGAGAAGAATCTGGATCAGCTGCTGGAACGTTTTCACTGGACCTCCCGGTCCCTTCCGGCAGAAGCCGGCTCTTCGCCCGATGCCCTTCTTAACGAATTGAGAATCCGTATTACCGAGTGTCGTGACAGGCAGAATAAACGGAAGGAAGAGGCGAAGGCTCTGATCCTCAGCCGTAAGGAGGCGCTCCTCAGTCTGTGGCGGAATGTGCGGGTAAATGAATTGTACGATAAAGTTCAGCTTGAATTCGGAGAGACTGGCAGAACCATCCTGTTTACGGGATGGGTCCCTGCGGGATCGGCGGATAAGGTGGAGAAGAGACTCCGTTCGGTTTGTGCAGACAACCTTTATCTTGAGTGGCTGGATGTGAAAGATATAAAAGAGGTGAAGCGGGAAGATATACCGGTAGAACTGAATAACCCGGGGTTTCTGAAACCTTTTCAGCTATTGGTTGAGAACTACTCCCTTCCGGCTTATGGTACGATAGATCCCACGCCTTTTACTGCTATATCTTTCTTCCTTATGTTCGGTCTTATGTTTGGTGATGTGGGGCAGGGGATTGTTATTATGCTTCTGGGCCTGCTGGGCAGCCGCCTTACGAAAAATAATACGACCCGTAAAAAGCTGGCTCAGCTGATTGGATGGTGCGGCCTGTCGGCTGTGCTTTTCGGCATCCTTTTCGGATCATGGTTCGGGTACCCCCTGTTTCCGCCCCTCTGGTTTGATTACCATGGAGTTGTAACAGGCCACTCTTCGGGAAATGCCTATATTGACTCTGTCTACGATATCCTGGGTCTGACTATCCGGTTCGGTATGGTTATCATTTTTACGGGGCTCTTTCTTAACTGGATTAATCTTTTCAGAAAAAGAGAGTGGATTGATCTTGTACTGGGCCGGACAGGGCTGCTGGGAGGCTGGATTTATGGCGCCGGCATATATACCGCCTGGGTATTTGTCGCATCCAGTTACAGAACCCTGCCGGATTCAGATCTGCTGGGGGGAATCCTCGGGGTGCCGGTTATTCTGCTCTTTCTTAAGGAACCCCTGGAAGCATGGCATCATAAGAAACCTTTCCGGCTCTCCATGATAGCGGACTTCCTGATGGAAGGTCTTGTGCAGATCCTTGAAACTTTCTCGGGATATCTGTCCAATACCCTTTCCTTTATGAGGGTGGCCGGATTGGGTATCGCCCATGTCAGTCTGATGATGGCCTTTGCGGAAATGGCTGATCTTACAGACTCTTTCCTGTTCCGTTTTCTGGTTCTGCTGGCTGGAAATATCCTTGTTATCGCCCTGGAAGGACTCTCTGCCGGGATACAGTCCCTAAGACTGAACTATTATGAGTTTTTCTCAAAGTATTTTACAGGATCGGGCCGGGCATTTTCACCCGTAAGCCTGGGGCGCAGGAACACGGCAGAAAGTTAGAAGTTGTTCCCGGAGGTATCCGGGTGTGTTTTTATGGAAATAACAGGTGCTTTCTTTGATTGAGAGTACCTTTAATGATCATGGAGGAATGAAGTGAATCAGAATCAGAGTAAATTCAGAACAAGAGTGGGGGGCAGCCTGGTGGGTTTGGCCCTTTTTATGATGCTTTTCACCCTTTTTACTGTAGTGCCGGTTGCGGCTGAAGACAGCAGCGGAACAGCGGTTATGACAGCCGAAATGGCCAGGGTAAGGCAGTGGGGGTTTATTGCCGCTGCAGCCGCTTTCGGATTTGGAGCTATCGGGGCCGGAATGGCTATTTCTTCTGTCGGGGCGGCAGCGATGGGCGCCATGAGTGAGAAACCGGAAATCGGCGGACAGGCCCTGATTTTTATTGCCCTGGCGGAAGGGCTTGTTGTATTCGGCTTTATTACCGCCCTTATGATACTGGGAAAGTTTTAAATCAGGGCATATGAAATTCTATCTGATCGGCGATGAAGATGCCCTGCTCGGGTTCGGAATGGTGGGCGTTGACGGGATTGCTGTCCGCAGCGCCGAAGAAGCCTCTCATGCTCTGGAGCAGGTGCTGGAGAACCCGGACATAGGTATTATCCTGATTAATGAGAAAATCGCCGACCTGATAAGGGAGAAGGTTAACCTGTTTATCTTCAAACGGGAATTTCCCCTTATTCTGGAAATCCCCGATAGAAAGGGGCGTAAGGAAAACCGTAAGACTCTCCGCGAGCTGGTAAACGATGCCATAGGAATACAATTATGAGTCCCGAGAACAGAACGGAACAACTGATGGAGAAAATCCGGCAGGATACTGAGGAGGAAGTCCGCGGCATTCTGGAAAAAGCCGGGAAAATCAGCAGGGACCGGAGAACGGCTCAGGAGAGCTGGGAACACCGGGAAGAGAAAAGCTGGCAGAAAAAGGAGAAGGAATTCCGCCGTGACCTTGACGAACGCCTTGAAGCGTCCTTCCGGATGGAAAGAAAGAAGCTTTTTCTGCAGGCTCAGGAGCATCTGATGCACCGGATTGAAGAGGAAGCCATGCATCGGATTGAAGACAGCATGGGGAGCCCAGCCTACAGGGCATCACTGAAATCCTGGATTATTGAAGGGGTTCTCAGCTTAAGAGAGAGTCCCCTCATTTTAAAAGGCTCTGCCCGGGACATCGCTCTTATGGATAAAGAGACTCTTCTGGAGATTCATAACGAGATTTATGAAAAGACCTCCCTTGATGTGAGTTTTATTGTATCGGATGCGGCGCCGGAACTTGTGCCGGGAGTGATTCTGGAATCGGAAGACGGCCGGGTTTCTTTTAATAATCAGCTTCCCGCCCGGTTCAGACGGATGAAGGCTCAGATCCGTAAAAGGATCAATCAGGGGCTGAGAGAGGATGTCGCATCATGAGAGAACGGATTATCGGTAAAGTTAAACGGGTCAACGGACCTGTCATTACAGCCAGGGGTATCACAGATGCCCAGATGATGGAGCTGGTCCGGGTGGGTGAGATCCGTCTGGTGGGCGAGGTTATAAAACTGGATGGTGAGCAGGCTGTCATTCAGGTTTACGAAGATACAACGGGTCTGAAACCGGGGGATAATATCTATGGAGCCGGTATGCCCCTCTCTCTCGCTCTGGGACCGGGACTTATCGGGACAATCTATGACGGTATTCAAAGGCCTTTAAAGGAACTTTATGACCTCTCCGGAACCTATCTGGAAAAGGGGCTGGAGGTTTCTCCTGTCAGTAAAGACAGGACCTGGCCCTTTGAACCTCTGGTTTCCAGCGGCATAGATATCTACCCGGGGATGATAATCGGGCAGGTGCAGGAGACCGAGAGGATTGTTCATAAAATCCTTGTGCCTCCCGAAGTTGAGGGAGTGCTCAAAGAGATCAACCCCGAGGGCCAGTATACTGTCGAAGACGTTATCGGAGTGGTGGAGACAGGCGCGGGAGAGGATCTTCCTCTGACCATGCTGCAGTACTGGCCTATCCGTGTGCCCCGTCCTGTTAAAAGCCGGGAAGCTCTGACCCTTCCCCTGATTACCGGTCAGAGGGTTATCGACACCCTTTTTCCCCTTGCCAAAGGGGGGACTGTCGCGATTCCGGGAGGATTCGGTACAGGGAAAACCATGACCCAGCATGCTATTGCCAAATGGTGTGATGCGGACATTATCGTTTACATAGGCTGCGGGGAGCGGGGCAACGAGATGACAGATGTTCTGACCGAGTTTCCCGAACTGATTGATCCCCGGACCGGAACTTCCCTGATGGAGCGGACTATCCTGATTGCCAATACCTCCAATATGCCAGTTTCCGCCCGTGAGGCGAGTATCTATACGGGGATTACCATGGCCGAATACTACCGGGATCAGGGGTATCATGTGGCGATTATGGCGGATTCCACGTCCCGCTGGGCGGAAGCCCTCAGGGAGCTGTCCGGGCGGATGGAAGAGATGCCCGCAGAGGAAGGATTTCCGGCTTACCTGCCGACCCGGATTGCCGAGTTCTATGAAAGGGCCGGTTATATGGAAGTCCTGTCGGGGGAAAAGGGTTCCGTCTCTGTTATAGGCGCGGTTTCTCCTCCCGGAGGAGATTTTTCCGAACCGGTAACCCAGCATACCAGACGATTCGTCCGCTGTTTCTGGGGCCTGGACAGGCAGCTGGCCAATGCCCGGCATTATCCTGCCATTTCCTGGCTGGAAAGCTACAGCGAGTACCTGACAGAGGTTACCCCCTGGTGGGAAGAGCACAGCGGTGAAGGCTGGACCGGGAGCCGGCAGGCTATAATGGATCTGCTTCAGAGGGAAGTAAAACTTCAGCAGGTCGTGAAACTGGTGGGAGCCGATGCTCTTCCTGACAGTCAGAGGTTTATTCTGGAAGTCTGCAAACTCTTTAAAAACGGCTTCCTTCAGCAGAATGCCTTTGATGATGTGGACCGTTACTCCTCCATAGAAAAACAGCGTCGCATGCTGGAAATTATCCTTCTCTACTGGAAAAGAGGAGCCGAGGCGATTAAGGGCGGGGTTACACTGGTTAAGCTGCGGCATATGAAGATCCTGCAGGATATTGTAAAAATGAAACTGACCATTGCCAATGATGATCTGAGGGCATTTGACAAGCTGGAGGCCCGTCTGGAACGGTCATTGGATCAGCTGGAGGCGCTATATGGGTGAGTTGACGAATCTTTATGAACGGGAAAAGGCGCTTCTGGCCGGTAAGGAGTACAAGGGGCTGAGCCGTGTGGACGGTCCTCTGGTATTCCTTAAAAAAACGCATAATGTGGGTTACCGGGAGCTGGTGGAACTTTCGGACAGCCAGGGGAAGCAGCGCCTGGGGATGGTTCTGGATACATCGGATGAAGTGGTGGTGGTACAGGTTTTTGAAGGAACCACCGGGCTTACCATGCCCGATACCCGGGTCCGTTTCAAGGGAGAACCTCTCACGCTTCCTGTTACAGACGGAATGCTGGGGCGCGTATTCAATGGTCTGGGGCAGCCTCTGGACGGAGGACCCGAACCCATTGGGGATAAATTTCTGGATGTAAACGGTATGCCCGTTAATCCTGTAGCCCGCCAGTACCCCCGAGACTTTATTCAGACAGGTATTTCCGTTATAGACGGGATGAACACCCTTATACGGGGGCAGAAGCTGCCTATCTTTTCGGGCAATGGTCTGCCTCACAACGAACTGGCTGCCCAGATAACCCGGCAGGCCCGTATCAGGGGGGACAAAACCAATTTCGCCGTTGTTTTTGCGGCCATGGGAGTTAAACATGATATTGCCCGTTTTTTTACGGACTCCTTTGAACGTTCAGGCGTACTGGACCGGGTTGCCCTGTTCCTGTCCCTGGCGGACGATCCCTCCATTGAACGCACCATTACCCCCCGGACGGCTCTGACTCTGGCTGAGCATCTGGCTTATGACTGCGGGATGCATGTGCTTGTTATCATGACGGATATGGCAAATTACTGTGAGTCCCTGCGGGAGATCTCTACCTTAAGGGGTGAAATCCCCTCCCGGAAAGGGTACCCGGGATACCTCTACTCGGATCTGGCCGAGCTCTATGAGCGTTCCGGTATGATTAAAGGTGTGGAAGGTTCCATAACACAGCTGCCTATACTGACCATGCCCAATGATGATATATCCCATCCCATCCCGGATCTGACCGGTTATATCACGGAAGGACAGATTGTGTTTGAGCGGGAGATGTACAGCCGCGGGATCTATCCTCCTGTGGCGGGGCTGCCGTCACTCTCCCGTCTGATGAAGGACGGTATCGGGGATGGAATGACCCGGGAGGACCATCCCCATCTCGCCAGTCAGCTCTTCGCTTCATACAGTTATGTTAAGGATGTACGGAACCTTGCCTCTGTAATTGGTGAAGAGGAGCTGACAGAACTCGACCACCTATATATGCAGTTCGGTGAAGCCTTTGAACAGAAGTTCGTCGCTCAGAGGCAGGATGAAAACCGGACGATAGAAGAGACTCTGGATCTGGCCTGGGAGGTTTTAAGTATCCTGCCGGTCGAGGAGCTGACCCGGGTCAGCGAAGATGAACTGGCGGAGTACTATGGCCGTTAGAAAGAATATCGCCCCTACAAAAACCAACCTGATAAAACTGAAGGATGAATTGAAATTTGCCAGGCAGGGGTATGAGCTCCTGGATCAGAAGAGGAATATTCTTATTAACGAGCTGTTGACACTGGTAGACCTTGCTGTAGAAAGCGAGGAGAGGGCCTTTGCGGCGCTGGAGGAAGCTTATGCCTCTCTGGAGGCTTCCTCCCGGGATATCGGGAAGTACTCGGTGCAGTCTCTGGTGGGTTCCATCCGTATCGACAGTGAAATGGTAATCCGGCAGCGCCGGGTTATGGGGGTGCGCCTTCCTCAGGTGACCACCGCATTTGAGGATTTTCCTCCCTATGTAAGCCCTGATGGTTTAAGCCTGCATATCCCGTCTTCTATAGGGAATTTTAAAAAAGCCTTGAAAATTCTGGGAGAACTGGCAGAATTAAAAGTATCCATTATGCGACTGGCCCAGGAAGTGAAGAAGACGATCCGGAAGGTTAATGCACTGGAAAAAATCGCCATACCCGAGTTGGAGGATTCGGTCGGTTTTATCCGGAATCGCCTGGAGGAGAACGAACGGGAAAGTTTTGTTCTTATGAAAATGATCAAACAACGCATGGAGGAGGCGAATAATAATGGATAGTCCGATTAAACACATTCTTGTGTACCTGGACGGAACTGAGGAATCGGTAACAGCGGCCCAGTATGCCATCTGTCTGGCTAAGATAACGGGCGCTCTGCTGTCCTCCATCTATATCGTCAATACAAGGGCATTGAATGATCTTGTAAAATCCCATATTTTTATAGAATCCGAACAGGATGAGTATCAGCAGGATCTTCAGGAAGACGCCCGGAAGTATCTGAATCTGATGGAAAAAATGGCCCGACAGAAAAATGTGGCGGTTTCTGTCTACGAGGAGAGCGGGGCCGTACAGTCCATTATCCGGGATTTTATCCGGGAAAAGGGTGTAGATCTGCTTGTGACGGGTAAAATATCCAATATCCGCAGCAGGCGGGATGAATTGAATAACGAGACGGAAAGGGTGATGCGGAATGTTTCCTGTTCCGTACTTGTTGTAAAAGATGAAGAGCGTGTTTGGGAAATGTTTGACCAACTGGCTTAAAATAGAGGTAAGAAAATGGCTTTGCTGGATTTACTGGAAGAGAAAATTATCAAGGTTCCCCTGGAATCTGATAACAAAACAGAAGTTATACATGAACTGGTTGATGTTCTGACCGCAGCGGGGAAGATAAATAATCCCGAATCTGTTATTTCTGCCGTAATGGAAAGGGAGAACATGGGGAGTACCGGTCTGGATAAAGGGATTGCTGTTCCTCATGCCAAGACGACTGAAGTGGAAACACTTTGTGTCGCTTTGGGGATATCAAGAGAGGGCGTGGACTTTGATGCTCTGGACGGAGAAGATTCCCATCTCTTTTTTATGATTCTTGCTCCCCCTGATCAGAGCAGTCAGCATATACAGGTCCTGTCGGAAATAGCGGGAATCGCCAGGAGTAAAGCGTTTTGCCGGATGCTGAAAAATGCGGAAGATGCGGAAGAGGTTATTGAACTCTTTATGGAAGAGTAGTTTCCTTTTTCCCGGGAAGGATGAAACTGCGGACATGTTCCTGTCCGCAGGCTTCCATTGCAGTTTGCTGTTGCACTAATCAAGACGATTCTTATCCAGTTTGATTATCCCGGTATCCTAACCAGTTATACTTTCCAGAGCTGATCCCATGTGGAGATTTCCTGTCTCTGCCCTTTGACAGGTTCCGTTTTATCTGCGGATTGAAACTGAACTTCCTTCAGGTAGAGAGAGTGAAGTTTTTTTTCAGAATAGGCCATATATTCGAAGATAATCTTTTTTTCCGGTTTAACCTTCATTAAAGAAAATATGCGTTGAATCTTGTTCAGCTTTCTCCGCAGATGCTGAACCCCGTATATGGACAGTTTAAAGTGTCTGGCCAGTTCGTAATCTTTTTTCAGGTAGTTACCGTTTTCATCTTTTTTGTTTAAATCAACAAATTCAATGATCTCTTTGTTGGTAAGACGGTTTTTTGTATTGCTGCAGTACTCGGCATTCCTCCGCCTTGAACGGATACCGGCTCCGGCGCACTTCCTCTTTTTCCAATAGGGATGCCTGTTCCGGGCATATTGTATATCTTTTAGAGTATGCCCTGTATTTTTCATCCACTCCCTGGCTGCCAGGCTCTTCTCGTAGGCTGTCAGCGGAAGGTTCAGGGATAAATCGATGTACTGTTCAGGATCAGGACTGTTGATCAGTTTTCTGTAAGCAATTTCTTTTTTCTTGTCCACTGAAGATATATTACCTGTGTTGCTGGATTTATGCAATTGGAGTTTCGTTAAAGTCACTGTTGAGAATATCTTTCAGAAGGGGCAGCACGATTTTCCGTGAAGCCTTTCTGTTTCCCTGTATGAAACTAAACCAGGGATATTGATTGCCTGGCAGCGGGGCAACAGGTGAAACCGCCAACTCTGTCAATTCAAGCTCCTCCAGTAAAAGGATCTTTTCTTTTATACCTTTTTTTAAATTGCAGTTCCGGGAGAATCGGGCTGACGGGATAGCAGATAACTCTCTGGAAAAGGGATTTTGTGTTGTATGCATAATAAAAAGAAAATCCACTTCCCTTTCTTTCATAAAATTTATTATGGATTGAGTATTGTAAAGGGGAGAGGCATAAAACTCTGCAAGGGAAAGGGGGACGGAGCTTATCCCTCCGGTAATTTTTGAACCGCTGATGTCTTTATAGTCTCTTCTAAGGTGATCATCCAGGGAAAGAGAACTGAGGTAATTCTTAATAATAATCAGGGAACGGAGGAATTCTTCATCATCCTCTGAAAAAAAGGAGCGGAGCCAGGCGTACTGTTCCCGGTCCAGGCCTGTGGTTTTCCCCCAATCAGGATTGAAATTCCCCGTATCTACGATAATGGCTGCCCCCATGAGCAGGGCTGTTGATCTATCTGGTGTAAATCGGCTCTGCTGCCATGCCCTGCTGACAAGGGAGGCACAGGATCCGCAGGGTTCCACTACACGCATGGACAGCCCCGTGTGTTCCCGTTTCACAGAAAATCCGGTGTCATTATGATGGTCTATAATCCCAAGTATCCTTTCTTCAGCGATCCCCTGTTCTGGATCGTTATGGTCAACAAGGATGAATCCTGTTTTATTGTTCCGGAACTGCTTCCGGATGGATTCGGACTTTTCAGAATACAAGTCGGATGGATTGACTCCCGCATGATTGAAGAGAGCCGGTATTTCGGGGTTCAGACGCAGTTCCTCCCGGTCTCTTTTCAGTACAGGAATAAACCGGATGGACGGCTCTGTCAGAGTAAGCAGGCGGCTTAAACAGATTGCTGATACTGTGCTGTCCAGATCTCCCGCCTGGTTCCCCGTAATTATTATGGTATTCATCTTTGTCCGGCTATCCTTTCTGTTATTCCATGGATAATCAGGAAAAAAAGAATTATCCAAATGAGTATAATTATGAGTCCGGCAAACAGATTTCTCCTTTTTTCTACTGTTTTTTCTGCAGCTGCTATGCGGCACTCCTTCAGTATTTCGTCCGGGATTAATCTGATACATAAAGCCATAAGAAAGGGTAGGATAATCAGGTCATCAAGATAACCCAGGACAGGTATAAAATCCGGAATCAAATCTATGGGGCTGAATGCATAAGCCGTAGTCAGAACCAGGAGGAATTTTGCTTTGGCAGGCAGCCGGGGATGTTTGAGAGCCAGGATCAGGGCCGGCAGATCCTTTTTTAGGGTTACAGCAATTTCCTTCAGTTTTGTAACAGGGAACATATTGTAAAGATAATCTAATGGAGCAGTTAAGAAAAGACGACAAAGGCGTTGGCTTTTTGATTTTTTCATGCAGGGATTTGCTTTTTCGGGATTAATATATTATTTTAATTAGGAATACCTAATTAAAGCGGTTTTTTATTGCTCAGCAGTTAAATATAGTACAGGGAAGGGAAAATGAAACATAAAACAAAACTGAATTTAGTGATACTTATTTTTATCTCCTTAAGTGCCAATCTGATTGCCTCAGGGCAGCAGGATGATACGGGAAAACTGAAGGTAGTGGGTACGACCAGTATCCTGACTGATGTTATCACAAATATAGCCGGTGACAGGGTAGATCTGACCGGTCTGATAAAAGTCGGGCAGGATCCTCATGGTTATGAACCGACCCCCCGCGATATGGCCAGGGTCGAAGAGGCGGATGTACTGTTCCTGAACGGTTTTAATCTGGAGGAGAGCCTGGTTGGTGTTCTGGAAACTGTCAGTACAAATCTGGTTGTGGAAGTATCGGGTAAAATGGATCATGAAACGCATGATGAACATGATGAACATGATGAACATGATGAACATGAAGAACATGAAGAACATGAAGAACATGAAGAACATGAAGGGCATAACCATGGGGGGATTGATCCCCATACCTGGATGTCTCCTTTAAATGTGATACATTGGTCCGAAACCATTGCAGACACCCTGTCGGAAGCAGATCCGGAGAACGCTTCTTTTTATCGGGAAAATGCCGCTTCCTATATCAGTCAGCTGAAAGCCCTTCATCATGAGATTCAGGAAGCAATCAATGTTATCCCGGAAGAAAGACGGATCCTTGTGACAGATCATATGGCATTCGGGTACTATGCGGATGAGTACGGACTGGACGTGGCCGGTACGATCCTGCCTGATACAAGCGCCAGTTCTGATGTTTCTGCCAAACACCTGGCCGATCTGGTGCATATACTGGAGAAACGGAATATCTCAGCCGTATTTATTGGTGATACCGCCGGACTGGATATCAGAAAAATCAGTGAAGCCATTCAAAACGAACTGGGAAGACCTATAGAAATATTGCCGCTTCTGACCGGATCCCTGAAGGCCGGGGGTGATCAGGGAGACAGCTATCTGGAGTATATGAGATTTAATACAAAGCAGATTGTGAAAGGTTTAGGGAAACCCTGACTGTGTATGGGAAGGCTATTCTCCTGAATACTGCTTTTCAGGCAATCCTGCAGAAAGGTTTTCCATTAACCCTTCAGGATTGCCGAATCTGGCAAAATACTGGTTGATGCACATACAATGCCCTAGCAGAACTGTTCCAGATACTGCAGGCTGCAGTGTACGGATAAACGGTCAGACAGGCGGTAGGCTTCCTTTATGGTTACAATTTTCCTCTGTCTCTCTCCATCCTCCCGCCATTTTTTAAATACCCGTTTTACCTCCAGTGGATAGGCCAGAAGGTTGCAGGTAAATTCCATTTTTTCGTAGGGTATCCGGATGGGACTGCCGCTGATGTGCCCGGTAATCCCCGCTTCTTCTTCCGCTTCCATCAGAGCTACCTGTTTGAAGGTCATATGGCGTTCCTGCTGACCTTTTGGGAAAATCCAGTGCTTCTCTTTTCGTTTTGTAATGAGAATGACCTTTTTTTCTCCTCCTTCCCTGATAAAAGGGATTGAGCCTATAAGGGATTTTGTGATTCCGGAAGCTAAGATATGTTTTCTCTGTTCCGCAGGAAGTTCCGCCAGAAAGTGATTTTTATAGCGGGGATCAAAACTGATTTCATCGGCCAGGAAGGAGGGTTTTTTAAAGGTCCGGGCAGATGTTTCATTCCCGAACTGTATTTTAGCGGTGTATAGGCCGTCCAGAGGGCCATGGAACTGGTCAATATGGATCATATGGTCCTTCCACTTATAGTTGTAGCGGGTCTTTTCCAGCCGGCAGTGGCTGGTCCCGGGCCAGAAGGATTCAAACTGGTTTTCAGTCAGTTCAACCTTAAATTGCTCCCTGTTCTTTCCCAGTCCTTTTGTAACAGTCTGATTAAAGCGATTATCTTTTTGACGAATTCTTACTTTACCCGTGTCGGATACGGCCAGATACCCCTGACGGATATACTCCTTCTTTTTACAGGGAAGTGTATGTGGGAGTTCATCCAATAGAAACTTTCTCTCTATTTCTTTTGCCATATTCCTCTCCGGGAAAAAAGATAATACTCAGCCTGTTTAGAAGCCATTCTGATAGGAAACAAGTTTAGCAAGTGAAAAAGGTTCTGTCTTCAATTACAGCATATTTTTTGCTAATTTTTTCAGGGTATATACCTTTGTGGTTTTGTTTTTTCCTTTAACAGTTGTAGATCCAAGATATTTCAGGGGATAATCGTCAGACAGCAGGGTGCTTGTTTCTTTGCTCAGCAGTATGGAGTAGCCTGCTGTTTTTGTCATGCTTTCAAGTCGGGAAGCCAGATTAACAGCATCTGATATAACTGTTCCCTGATAACGTTCTTCTTCTCCCAGTATACCCAGCATGGCTTCACCCGTGTGTATTCCTATACCTATTCTGATTTCCGGGAATCCCTCAGCTTCCATTTTTTTGTTTACATCAACCAGTTTATCAAGCATTTCCAAGGCTGTTTTTACAGCATCCGAAGGATCATCAGGAAATAATGCCATAACGGCATCACCTATGTATTTATCAATAAATCCATGATTCTCCCTTACAATAGGTCCCATCTCTTTTAAGTAGGCATTAAGAAATGAAAAATTCTCTTCGGGAGACATGGCTTCGCTTATAGTGGTGAAAGAACGGATATCGGAAAAAAGGATTGTTATTTCACATTGGACCTGGTCACCCAGGAGAACCTCGGTTATCTCTTTTCTATGCAGATATTGGAGGAATTCTTTGGGAACATAGCGTGTAAATGCTCTATTCTGCTCTTTGATATGTTTTTCGTTTAGTAAATAGGAATAAAAGGGGAGAGTACCCAGTATGATAAAAAAGATCCGGGGACCAAGGAATAAGGGCCAGTCTCCGAATATATCTGTATACTCACTAAACAGCTGCAGTATATATGTTGCTCCAAGCACAAGAAATGCTGCAATAAAGAAAGGGGCAAATATGTTTTTTCTCTGTTTGATTCCCAGGTGAAGGGATACTCCGATATAGAGCAGAATGGGATAGAACAGGGCCATTTCATCAGCCCATTCGTAAAAGTTTCCACTGATCATTACCAGAACGTGAATTATCAGTACAAGTCCCTGGACAACTGTCAGTAATTTCAGAAAAATCTGCCAGCTGCTGCCCATATAGGATAGATAAAACAGGACCAGGAATACAGGCATTATATCCTGTGCAATAAGGGGAATAAAAAAATCATAGACAGGATTAATCTGAATAAATACATTAATAAGATTTGATTCAAATATGGAAAAAAGGGCAAATGTCAGAGCAAAGAGGCTAAACCAGATAAGATAGTATTCTCTGCTTTTTATCCGGAAGAAAAAGAACAGCATCATCACAAGGCTAATCAATACAGCAAAAAAAGAGAAAATTACGATCAGGTATTCTTCGTAGAGGTAGTACATATAAAAACGGGTTTGATCAACATTTCCGAGACTGTTGTCAGCCAGGTATATTTCTTCACCTGCATAGGGATTTGTTTCAATGCGAAAGAAGAGGGGCTCTCCACTTTTCAACTTTTCAGAAAAATAGAATTGATATGAAAATCTATCTGTATTGGTTTTATCTTTACTTTCCAGAGGCATTCCCTGATAGAATACTTCCACATTTGTACTATATGACTCAACAATAACAACAGGATCGATGAGGAGACCAGCGGGTATGATATACCTCTTCCAGTAGAACTCTGCCTGATCCAGTTCTTCTCCTTCAATATCATCTTCCAGGAGCCATAAATCTTCAGCATACAGTTTCTTCAATTCCTGCTCACTGTGGTGAGGAATATCTCCTACATGAAAATATAATAATTCATCCGGAATGTGATAGGCCTCTATGGAGGGGATCCATTCCTGGGAAAACAATAAAGGCCCAAGGCATAAGAGAATCATGGTTAAGATCTTCTTCATACCTTTTACCCTAGAAAGCAGATACCGGATTGTCAAATTCTTTCTGTTTAATTCTTTATTTTCAGAACCTTTCAGATTATTCCGGATATCTTAATAGCCGTAGCCATTAGAAGCAGGGATAGACTTATATTTACAGCCTGTTTCACAATAGTCCTTTTCATAAACCTTCTTATTAAATTTCCAAACAGTGTCCAGGTTGAGATGGACGCCAGACTGACGGAGGCAAAGCCGACAGCAGATAGGGGGAGGTAAAGTGAGTGACGGGGCAGATCTCTCAGGATTGTGGAATAAATAGTTAAACCATAAATGATAACTTTGGGATTCAGGATCTGCAGGAGAAATCCATTAACATATTGTAGTGGTTTCTGATTCTCTTCGTCAAAATTGTAATTGGCACGGAGTGTGTGCCAGGCCAGTCAGGTGATATAGAGTGCACCGATCACAGACATAATCTTTTCAATATTGGGTATCCGATTCATCAGGCTTACTGAGGTATAAGCACAAACCATCATGATCAGTATAAATCCTGAAAAAATACCCAGGAGGAAGGGGAGGGTCTTCCTGTATCCGAATCCCAGACCCATGGAGGCACTGGCAATATTATTTGGTCCGGGAGTAAAGGTTGTAATGATAACGAACGAGAGCAGAGGCAGCAGATCCGGATTCATTTGAGCTCCTTGAATTTTACTCAATCCTGATTGTACAATAACAGCCTTATTATGAGCAATGAAAACAAAGCAAAAGGGACCTTATGGGTTCTGATATGTGTCCTCTTATGGGCCATGATTCCGGTTGTCTCCAAACTGGGACAAGCTGAACTGGATAACCACCAGCTGTTGTTCTGGTCCAGTCTGATCTCCTTTCTTGTGCTGTTTCTGACCGTAGTTGGAAAAGGGCAGTTCAGCATTTACCGGACAATACCCCTCCGTCAGTATCTGTTCCTTTTTCTTCTGGGAATGCTGGGGACCTATCTCTACTACCTTCTGTTGTACCTGGGTTATGCCAAAGCAAAAGGGATGGAAGTGCTGGTTGTCCAATACACCTGGCCTATTCTGATTGTTGTTCTTTCCATATTTATACTGAGGGAGAAGCTGACTGTCCGGAAAATAGCCGCCATAATGTGCGGGTTTGTAGGGGTATTGATTGTCCTTACAAAAGGAGACTTTCAAAACATTCATTTCAGCAGCCTTCAGGTTATCCTCTGGGTGCTGGCGGGCTCCTTCTGCTTTGCCCTGTTCTCTGTACTGAGCAAGACCGTTAAGATCGATCCCATTGCAGCGTCTTCCATTTACTTCTTTATAGCGGCCGTGGCATCCTTTGTATCCATGATGTTCTTTTCCAAATGGCAGTTCCCGACTGCTCAGGAGTGGTGGCCCGTGATTCTCAACGGAGTGCTGGTTAACGGTTTTTCCTATGTATTCTGGATCTTTGCCCTGCGGTCTACAAATGCCTCTTTTGTGGCGCCTTTTACCTATTTAACCCCTATTCTGTCGGCAGTCTATCTGGTTATTTTTTTCCGGGAACCCTTCCTGCCGGCTTACGGACTGGGACTGGTGCTTGTGCTGACGGGAGGATTGATTAATCTGGATTTTGGGAAGAAAAGGGGACAGATGAGGGTTTAATCTGTTAAAAAAAACTAGCTCTAGTCTGGAGGGCAGGATGATTGTTGATACTATAGCAGAGGCAGAAGTTCATTTTGATGCTCTTATTGAAAAAGTTCTTCAGGGTGAGGACGTAATTATCAAGAAAAACGGTAAACCTGTAGCCGTATTGAGTAAGTTTGAAAACATTAAAGTCTCCCGTGAACCGGGAGCTTTTAAAGGTCTGATTAAGATTTCAGATGATTTTGGATAGCTTTCATCTGATATAACTTTTGCTTTTTGAATGAAGAAATTAGCTGATACTTTTAACTATAGAATTAGAGGTGTTTTATTCTGTAGTATCACAGGTAATTTCAATTGAGAAATCAAAGGGTGTTCCGTAAACTCTATCATCCATCTTGTAGATACCATCACCATCGTCATCGCTGATGCAGTCTGTCAAATCCCATACCAAACAAACTGAAATATTCTGTACATCTTCTTCAACTATTATGCCATCAAAAGGTATAAATAAGGCTCCATCCATATCAATTTCAGGATTGTCTGGTAAGAAATCCTCCAGAAAATCATTACCATTGTAGCTGTAAAAGTATGTTCTTGGAATATAAATAGCAGAATCGCCAATTAACTCTCTATCAATCAGGAATATGGAATTACCATTGATTGAACTGCATTCATCTGTATCTATGTTATAAGGAGAAACAATAGCGTTATTATGCTTAAAAGAGAAGTTACCGGCACCAATATCAATGCGTATAATATTGTAATCCCCCCATTTAAAGAAGTCGTCTTTAGTAGACTTTTTAAACAGCAACAGTTTTCTTCCTTGGGGGAATCCCTCCTACTGCTGAATTAGGGCGCCCATTATTATATGTCCATAACCATTTGGTAGCAAGATTCTGAGCTTGTTCAATTGAATCAAAATTCACAAGATCTAACCATTCATTGCGTACTGTTCTATTAAATCTTTCAAGTTAAGCATTAAGCAAATCTAAGTTAATAATGCATCATAAATATTTAGAATTGATGGGATTGTTTTGCTTTTATTTCTCTTTGCAATAATTCTTATTCTAATGAAAATAGCAATAGCTCAGTATCTGTAAATTCAGTCCTTTTGAATGTTATATTATCAACTGTTGATCGCCTAGGAATTGATTATTCTGTTGGTGGTGAGATTCAAAAAATAAAGGGGCAGAAAACTGAGACATACCCTGATAGAAGTGAAATTTGGGATGTTAGTGTAGACTATTTGAGATTTACTAATGATTCAACTGTAACTGTTGAAACATCAATTCACACAAAACCATAGCATATTAGCCGGATTCATATCCGACTTGTGTTTTTAACGCCGACCAGTCAGCTTGATAATATGAAATCCGAACTGTGTCTGCACTACATTGCTGTAGCTGCCAACAGACATGCGTTTACAGGCTTCTTCAAACTGGCCGACCATTTTACCCGGACCGAACCAGCCCAGATCGCCCCCTTTATTCTTGCTGGGGCAGGTGGAGAACTCCTTGGCCAGGGCCCGGAAATCCCCTCCGGTTTTGCACCTTCTTAAAAGATCGTTTGCCAGGTTTCTATCTTTAACGAGTATGTGACTTGCACGCCATTCCATGGAATGCCCTCCGTTTTTATTGTAAGGATGGGTTATTATAGAAAAATCGGAGTTTCTTGGCCAGTACGGTGCTTCAGATCGCCATTTCAAGGGTTTCAAATCTTGACTTCCCGCTGTTTTCGGCATAAATTGATAAAAAAATATCTACCCCTGAGGAATACGCATCTTGATCTACTTGAAGAAGAATCAGGGCTGATCTGACGGGAAGGAGTCTGAAATGAAAAACATTCTTCTAACGGGATTACTTATCCTGGTTTCACTTTCCCTGCTTACTGCAGGTGGAGCTCAGGAGAAGGCGGAACCGGAAAATCCCGGCCGACCCGTTAAAATAGCCGTGCTGAACGGACCTTCCGGAATCGGAATGATTCAGCTTATGGCCAATCCTCCCTTAAAAGATAAGGATATTACCGTAGAAACCGTAGCTATCGGAGCGCCCAAGGTACTCCTGGGACAGCTGATCAAGGAGGAATGGGACTTTGCCGCTCTTCCCGCCAATATGGCCGCCATTCTTTTTAACAAAGGTGTTCCCTATAAACTTGCCGCCGTTACGGGACTGGGCAACCTTTTTCTGATTGCCGACAAATCTGCTGGTGAACTATCTATTCATGACTTGAGGGATAAAACGGTTTTCATCCCAGGCAAGAACACAACTCCCGATCTGATTATGCAGCTCTTGAGTGATACCAACGCTGTCCCTGTAAATATGGATTACAGTTTCAACCCGAGCGATCTGGCTAAAGCCATGATTGGCGGGGTCGCCGACCTGGCTGTTCTTCCCGAACCCATGGCTACCATGGCCCTGAGTAAAAACCCGAACCTGCATATAGCAGCAGACCTTCAGGATCTCTGGGAAGATACCTATCCCGATAAAGGGATTTTTCCTATTACAGTTATGGTTGCCAATGCTGATTTTGCAGAAGAAAACCCCGTATTGACCAAAGAGATTCTGCTGGCTGCCGAGGATTCCATCAAATGGGTGACAGAAAACCCTGCAGATGCTTCCGTACTGATTGGAAAACACGGTTTCCTTCTGCCGGCACCGGTGGTGGAGAAAGCCATTCCCAACAGCAACTACAGCTTTCTGACAGGCGAAGAGGCCATGAAATCAGCGGATCCCTATTTTCAGGAAGTATACAGGATCAACCCTGCCGCTCTGGGGGGAGCTCTCCCCGGTGAGGAACTCTACCTGAAATAATGATTCATCTTAAAGACCGCCTCAAAACTACACTGTTATCAGTCATCCTGTACGTTGCGGTCTGGAAGCTGCTCTCTTTTCTGATAGACAGGGAGATTATCCTTCCTTCCCCCGAAACAGTACTTGGACAGGTATTGGGTCTCCTTGTGAAAGGGGATGTCCTCCGGCAGATCCTGCCCACCGTGGCAAGAGGATTGGGCGGGTTCGCACTATCCCTTCTTGCAGGAGTCTGCTTCGGACTGGCTGCCGGCAGGAGCGACAGATTCAGATGGTTCCTGAATCCTCTGATTATAAGTATCCGCTCCATTCCCGTTCTATCCCTGATTCTGCTGGCTATCATCTGGTTCAGAACAGAACTGGTTCCCGTTTTTATCTGCTTTCTGGTTGTATTTCCCATTATTACGGGCAGTGTGACCACCGGTGTAAAACAGGTGGATCCGGAACTGCTGGAAATGGCATCCATATACAGAAAGACAAAACGGGAAAAACTGAAAGCGATCTATCTCCCTTCCATTCTGCCCTATGTGAGCAGCGGTATCTCCTCGGGCCTGGGGCTGACCTGGAAGTCCGTTGTCGCTGCGGAGGTGCTCAGTATGCCTACCCGGGGTATGGGAACGGCTATGCAGACCGCTCAGATGCAGCTTGATACGGCCATCCTTTTTGCCTGGACCGTCCTTATTGTGCTTCTGTCGGCTTTTTTTGACGGGATAGTGTTATTCCTCGAAAAACGGATTATAGGAGAGCAGAGAGGCCGCAGGATTACAGGTGCTGTGCATGATTAAGTGGAATTCCATATTTTTCAATTACGGCACCCTGTGTGTGCTGGATGATTTCTCCCTGGAAATGGACGACCCCGGCGTCACTGTTCTTCTGGGGCCCTCCGGCAGCGGTAAAACAACCCTTCTTCATCTGGCGGCAGGCCTGCGGTCTCCCCGGGAAGGAGAAGTTATAAATCCCTTCAGGAATACACAAAGCTACCTTTTTCAGAAACCCCGGCTCCTCCCCTGGAAGAACATCCGGGATAATGCGGCTTTTGCCCTGCCTTCCCGCATGGATCCGAAGCAGGTAGAACAGAGGGTTATGGATACGCTGAAACTTGTCGGACTGGATGATTTTGCCGAATACCACCCCCGGGAGTTGAGCGGAGGTATGGAGCAGCGCGCAGCCATTGCCAGAGCTTTTGTTCCCGATGCTGAACTTCTCTTAATGGACGAGCCCTTCAAGGGGCTGGATTTGAAAATGAAGATGCCCCTTCTGGAACTGATACTGGAAATCCTTAAAGTTCGCAAAACCCGGACCATTCTGGTAACCCACGATGTGCGGGAAGCGATTCTGATGGGAGACCGGATTATCCTGCTGCAGGGACCGCCCCTGCGGGTGAGGGATAACTTCATCAATCCCTGTAGCCGGGAACAGCGAAATATGGAACATCAGGCTTTTTACGACCTGGAGCACCATCTTTATAAACTGATATTGGAATAGAATTCTTTCCGGAAGCATGCATTTCCAGTAAATAATAATACCCGGATTTATTCCAACCCTCACCCCCATCCCCTCTCCCAAAAGGCGAGGAAAGAATTGCTATATTGACTGATAGTTAAAGAGATTAATCGAGATTCTTATCAAAATAGTGCCTGTAATAAATAATTTGCAGTTAATAAATTAGTCAATTTCATCCCCTCTCCTCATAGGAGAGGGGAAAGAGGGGTGAGGGTTGGTAAACTGGATTCATACAAATTATTTCTTGCGGATATCTGTATGTATTAGAAGAAAACCTGTTCTACTGCAATTTTACGTAACTCCGCAGGTTTTCCACCTTGGTTTCAACCAGTCCTCTGGCTTCGGCTGAAGATATAAACTTCTTGAATTTGCTGAATCCCAGATTCTTCATGATTATGCCTTTGTCCTTGAGTGTGGAGCTCAGAATGGAGTAGGGGTGGTACTGGGGACCTTTCTTGCCGTCCAGCTCCTCCAGGGTTATTACAAGGGTCTTCAGGGCCTGCTGAAGAGAACCTACCTCCTGAACATACCCTTTTCCGGGAAGGATGTTGGTCTGGCTGTCCTTTTCCTCCTCCAGATTGACATAACCCGCTTTTACGGCTGCGGTGATAAAAGAGCTCCATCGTTTATACCCCAGGCTCTTCTCATCAAAGTCCCGGTTCAGCATTTTCATTTTTATTTTCACGGAACCCATATTGCCGCGCTTGCCATCTTTCTGGAGAATTGTTGCCGTTTCCGCCAGGCGCTCAAACCAGTACTCCTTAGAATGTTTCTGCCTGGTCTGGGTACTGTCATCTTCATCGCCGGAATCATCGTCATCATCGCTGTCGGGTATCAGTTCCCTGTAGTCGGTGAAGCTGTCTGCCAGAATCAGAAGATCCTGTGCCGCCGTTTTGATATCACAGATTACATGGATTTTTTTACCCGACTTGCGAAGGGTAAGCAGGAGCGATCGAAAATCGCTGTCGCCGGTAATCAGAATAAATGTGTCAATGTGGCCATGGAAACGGAGAATTTCCATGGCATCAGTTACCAGCTGCATATCAGAACCGTTCTTGTTCCGTCTCACCCTCTGGTAGGGGACGTGTACCATATAAAAATGCATCCCCGCCAGGATCGGGCCCAGGGAGCGGAAGCCCGGTTTACTCCAGTCCGCATAAGCATAGGATGTCACAACCCGTCCTTTGGATTCCGCATAGTCCCACATACCCTGAATCAACAGGTTGTCATTGCTGGAAGGGGTAACATTTTCTATATCCCAGAGGATGGCTACGTTTTCAGTCATACAATTTCCTCCTTGGTAAATAAAGGTTTTTACCTTTGTGTATGTCTAAATAATTATTTTATAAAGATAGCATGCTTTTCCGTTAATCCCTATAGTTCATTTGGCTTATATGGAAATATACATGCTGTGGGGGTATAAAAAAACCGCTTCCTCATTGGAAGCGGTCAGTATGTGCCACCGAAGAGATTCGAACTCTTGACACGAGGATTTTCAGTCCTCTGCTCTACCGACTGAGCTACAGCGGCAACTGCGTGAATGAATATACACGTCTGCCGGATTTCTGTCAATAAGCCCCGAAAAAAAATTTCCCGCAAAAATAATTAACCTCAGCAGATTGCCAAAGATCGCTTTTGCATAAAAAAACCGCTTCCGGAATGGAAGCGGGTTGTATGTGCCACCGAAGAGATTCGAACTCTTGACACGAGGATTTTCAGTCCTCTGCTCTACCGACTGAGCTACAGCGGCAACTGACTTTCCGTATAATATAGACTGGGCGAATTCCTGTCAACAGGTTCGATGCGAAAATTCTTTTTCCTTCTTTTGACAGAGAAAAAGGTACGCTCTTCGCTAAAATTCATGGGCATGATAGTATGACGCTATTATAGAATAAGTTAAGGAAAAATTATGTTTAAAATGGTCTTTTATGTTCCCGAGCCCCAGAAGGAAGAGGTAAAGGAAGCCCTTTTCGCTCTGGGCGCCGGTACATTGGGAAATTACAGTTCCTGCTGCTGGGAGTGCGAAGGGATGGGGCAGTTCAAACCTCTGAATGGTTCCAAACCCGCAATCGGGACTGAGAACTCTCTGGAGAGGGTTAAAGAATTTCGTGTGGAAATACTGGTTTCCGAGGATTTGATCTCTTCCTGCATAGATACACTCCTGGCTGCTCACCCCTATGAAGTTCCGGCCTATGAATTTCACAGGGTGTATTTAAAAGAAACTGACATTGAAGGGGAGCACTGGCTCTAAGCCCGGTAGTCTTTCCTGTTTCAGATAATCCCTCTGGCTGCTTCAATCAGGGACAAACCCATATGGCAGGCTGTTTCCGTTCTGAGAACCCGGCTGCCCATGGAACAGACAGAAAAACCTTTATCCCTCAGCATCAGTCTCTCCCGGTCACTCCAGCCTCTTTCCGGGCCAATGGCCAGGCAGCATTTTTCCCCTGACGGTCTGTAATCCTTCAGGGGAAGGTCGGGTGATACATTATCCAGAGCCAGTCTGTCCCACTTCCCGTTCAGGGAGTTTATCGTCTCGATGGCTCTATACAGGGAGTAGAATTTCATTACTTCCGGTTCCATGGTTGCCTTACCCTGGGATATCCCTTCCAGAACAGCCTTTTTGTACTCTTCCTTAACCCATAAACTGCTGGTCAGGTAGGATTTTTCTCCCAGGTCGGTTCCGCAGAAGATAATTCGTTCAATACCGGCTGTAGAGAGATCTTTCAGCAGCCTTCTTGCTGTGGGAGGGCGAGGAGCCCCGACCAGCAGGGTGATGGGGTAGAGCGGGGCAGGTCCGATTCCCGCCTGAAAACTAAACCGCATAGAGCCGTCCTCGGAGATCTCTTCTATTACGGCTGTTCCCATAGGCCCTCCTATGACGCCGGCTTCCAGATTATCCTTCTCGGAGGCCTTTAAAATCTTTTTTATATGGATGACCCGTTTGTCACTGGGCGGGAGAGGTCTTGTCCATTCGCCGTCCCGGAAAAGAAGTAAATTCATGCTCCGCAGTATATACTTAAGAGCATGTTTTGTAAATTTGGGGATATTTCATCAACAGGGCTTTGATTTTCCGGGGAAATATGAGATAGTCCCCTCTGTTAACAGGAGTTATTGAAAAACATGGAACCATTAAAAGGCTTTCAGAGAAGCTATCTGACTAAAAAAGCTCATAACCTCAAGCCAGTAGTAATGATTGGCGGAAACGGCCTTAGCGAAGCTGTTATTGCCGCTGCCGATCAGGAACTCGAAAATCATGAGATGATTAAAGTGAAATTCGTAGACAACAAGGAAGACAGGAAAGAGATTTCTGTCGAACTGGCTGAAAAAACCAATGCCCACCTTGTCCGGGTTATCGGTAATATTGCTATTTTATACCGTTATCAGGAAGATCACGATAAGCGGATCTATCACGTTCCCAAGTCCCGCTGAATCTACTGTTTCTCGTACTGCTGCACTTCTTCGAACCGGTATTCCAGGTCTATGCCGACTGCGGCAAACATGGCTTCCGATTCAGCACCGGCATGATATTTGCGTTCGCAGACAACCCGTGAGATCCCGCAGCTGATTATCAGCATGGCGCAGGTACGGCAGGGTGTCATACGGCAGTACAGGGTGGCTCCTTCCAGAGCAATCCCCCTTCTGGCAGCCTGACAGATGGCATTCTGCTCCGCATGAACAGTCCTGACACAGTGCTCGCTTTTATGACCGTCCTCATGGATCGTTGTTTTGAACTGATGCCCCACCTGATCGCAGTGAGGAAGACCGGGAGGAGAGCCGACATACCCTGTTGCCAGAATCTGTTTATCCCTTGCGATAACGCAGCCGCTGCGTCCCCGGTCGCAGGTTGCCCTTTTGGAAATGGCATCGCAAACTTCCATAAAGTATTCATCCCAGCTGGGGCGGATATATTCTCCCATGAAGTCCCTCCTCAAGATTAGCTGATTACATTATAGTGACTATTCCGGCATGGTCAAAGGGATTTAGGAAAATCCCTCCTTTTCATATGAGAGCTGGCAGAGTAAAATATAAGTACAGACAGGAGCAATTATATGAACAGCAATGACTTTAACAGAAGCTGCAAACAGCTGAGGAAAAAATATAAATATGAATGTACCGATGAATTCATGAATGATCTGCAGGAGCTTTTTGTCAAAGCCCTGGGACAGCCTGAAGATTTCTCCATGGAACTGATGGAGTACTGCTGTCCCGGGAATCAGCTGGAAGAAAGGCATTTTGATAAACTGGCGGATATGGTCGATCTGTTCCAGATGGATTATGACGAGAGCTTTGACCGACTTGAACAGGAGGACTGGGCCTATCTGAAAGAACTGGTAAACTCCTGGGCCATGGATATGGACATGGATATTGTAACATATATTATGCAGCTGGTTGTTGATGCAGGGGTGTTTCACTGAAGCCCCTTTACAGGAGGTACGTCCCCCTTATGTCTGGAGCCCTCTAGTTCATTAATTCGAAAAAGCCGGCTTCCTTGTCATAACTGAAGATTTCTCCCGTCTCGATTATATAGTACCAGCCCTGAATCCTCAATTTACCCTCCTGATACCGCCGGGCGATATAGGGATAGGTTAGGAGATGCTTCATCTGTTCCACAACATTGGTCTGTTCCGTTAACCACTCCCGGGCAGCCGGATCATCTTCGGGCAGCCTTTCTTCCACCTGCTGTTTTACAGGTTCGGCGAGTTCGAGCCATTTATGGGTATGGGGGAGACTTTCAAAACCTCCCTTCTCCTTGTATAGCGCGGCGCACCCTCCGCAGTTGCTGTGGCCGCAAATGATGATATTTTCCACTTCCAGAACCTGAACAGCGTATTCGATGGCGGATGTCGTAGACAGGTACTCGTCGGCCAGACGGTACTTTGGAACCAGATTGGCTATGTTCCGGATAATAAACAGTTCCCCGGGGAGGGTTTTTGTAATCAGACTCGGCACTATCCGGGAATCGGAACAGCCTATGAAAAGGGTATGAGGCTTCTGCTGCCTTCCAAGAGATGTAAACAGTTCCTTATGCTCCTCATAATCCCTGCTTCTGAATTCAACAACACCATTTATCAGTTTTTCCATATTCCAAGTATATCAGATCTTTTTACCCGGCTTCCAGACTCATTCCAATGATCCGGATCTATAAGAAATTTATAAATATTATAAAAATAGTAATATAATGAAACATTTCTGCTATTTATGAGTTATTTTATATATAGGACTTACAATACAGGAGGTCCATATGAAAAAACTATTCATTGTTTTATTTACCAATCTGGTACTTCTGCTTTCGGCTGCCGGGCAGGAGGATCAGTCAGGATTGACAGAAGATAAGAGGAATCTGGAGGAAATCATCATGGATAAATCTTTGGAAGTAGCTACTTTTGCAGGAGGGTGTTTCTGGTGTACCGAGAGTGATTTTGAAACTGTTCCGGGAGTTGTCGAAGTGGTTTCAGGATATACAGGGGGCCGTACGGAAAATCCTACCTATGAACAGGTCTCCTCCGGCTCCACAGGCCATCTGGAAGCGGTTCAGATATATTTTGATCCGGATACGGTCAGCTATAAACAGCTTGTGGAGAAATTCTGGCGCATTTTTGATCCTACCGACGGGGGTGGTTCCTTTGTGGATCGCGGCTCCCAGTATACAAGTGCCATATTCTATCATTCCATGAAACAGAAGCGGATTGCCGAGGCTTCCAGAATGGAGCTGGACAGGTCCGGCGTATTTGATAAACCGGTGGTTACACCGATAAGGGAATTTGAAAAATTCTATCCTGCAGAGGATTATCATCAGAATTTCTGTACCGTAAATCCGGGTCGGTATAAAATTTACCGGGATAATTCCGGACGGGATCACTTTCTGAATGAGGTTTGGGGTATGGAAAAAAAAGTATATGAGAAGCCTTCCGATGAGGAAATCCGTTCCAGGCTGACGGATCTGCAGTATAATGTTACCCAGCACGAAGATACGGAACGGCCTTTTCAGAATGAGTACTGGGATAATGAAGAAGAGGGTATCTATGTAGATGTGGTAACAGGGGAGCCCTTATTCAGTTCTACCCACAAGTATAAATCCGGGTCGGGATGGCCCAGCTTTACACGGCCCCTGGTTGAAGAGCATGTTACGGAAAAAACGGATAACTCCCAGGGTATGGCCAGAACAGAGGTGAGGAGCTTTTTCGGAGACAGCCACCTGGGACATGTTTTCAATGACGGACCCGCTGCCAACGGACTCAGATACTGTATTAACTCAGCATCACTTCGTTTTGTCCCTGTAGAGGAAATGCAGGAAGAGGGGTACGGCGAGTTCCTTTACCTGTTTGAGTAAAACGACTCTAAAATAAGAGGTGTCTAACTTGAGGCACCTTTTCAGCATTTATTATTTTTATTTAATATCCTAAAATAAATCCAACCTTTTTTTTATTTGTTCGAATAATAAGAGTATATGGATAAAATCAGGAAGAAATTCCTTGCCTGGCAAAAGGATAAGGACCCGGAACGGAAAAATGAACTCCTGTGTGATATCTGGGAGTTTTATCATCCCAGGCTGCAGGTCTATGTATCCAACTTTTCGGAAAATACCGTAGAGGTCCGCGATTTTGTCTCAGAAATTCTTCTTCATGTTTTTGAATCAATCCATCTTTATAATGGTCATCATGCCTTTTCCACCTGGATTTACACCCTGGCCCGAAACCGGATGATTGATCAATTCCGGAAAAAAAAGATAGTTTGCGGAAGTCTGGAAGATGTCGAACCCTGTGATTACTGTACTCCGGAAAACCTTCTGATAAGGAAAAACGAACAGGGGAAAGTAAAGGATGCCGTAAGCAGGCTCTCAAGGGGAGATCGGGAGCTGATCTACCTGCACTTTTATGAAGGTTTGAAATATGAGGAAATTTCCGGGATTACAGGGACACCTGTCGGTACGATTAAGTACCGTATGTCTGAATCAAGAAAAAGTTTAAAAAAAGATTTGGAAAGGAGTCTGTTTCAATGAATCCAAGCATTCGAAAAGCGGTTAAAAACTATTATGGAAATGAAGTTTTTTCCATGAGTATTCCTCCTCTTCCCGTCGGGTTAACAGGCACAAATAGAAAAGCTAAGACCGGAAGGGATTCCCTGCTGCTGGCCGCCATACTTTTTTCCAGCCTGATAGGGATATCAATTCCGCAAATATATGAATCTCCCATTCGGAAGATCTATATTCCAATAAGTACAATTGAAGCATTTAAAGAGGACGTTCCCCGTGTCTTTTTTGAAGCTTCCCTGAAATATAAGGAATGGAAAGGAGTATAAAATGACTAAATTGAAATTTTTTCTTAATCTTGTTTTTATAGCGGTAATGTTCGTTCTTTCTGTTGTATTTACCGGCAACAGTCCCGCTTTGTTTGTAGATGTGGCTTCCCTGATTCTGGGTATTCTGCTTCCGTATATTATTATCTCTTTTATCTACTCGCCCTCGGAACAGTCAGCCTTGCTGGGCGTGGTTCTCGGGGGCGGGGAGCAGCAGGATGAAGGGCTGTTGAAGAAGGCACTGGTTTACTTGAAATGCTTTAAAAAACTTTTAATTTACAGCGGAATCGTCTGGACTATTATGGGGGCTATAGGTATTGGAGCTCATCTGGAAGGCCCGGAGGTCCTGGGATTGAACTTCGGAGTCCTGATGATCATTCCCCTCTATATCGCTCTGTTTCTTTTTATGGTTATCGAACCTCTAAGAGGGACCGCCGAGAAGAAGCTCCACTCATAACGGAACTGCCATATCTGAAAAAAATAGGCTGATATTTGCAGATTCCTGTCTTTCGGGAGCCGGGGTGTCATTTCCTGCAGGGGTTCAGTGAAAAGAATATTTTAATACTGCGGATTACTATATCTGCTGCAGGAAATCCTGGATAAAGTAGAGGGATGCTCCCACTGAAACGGCATCTTTAGGATATTTGCTTAACTGAATAAAATTCCCCTTGTCAGGGAATACGGATACGGAGTTAGTCAGCTCTATAAGTTTATCCATATCTTCATCAATCAGGTAATAGGAGAGTTTTCCGCCTAAAATAATCTTTCTGTCCAGGATCTGATGAAAATTATCCAGTGCGACAGCCAGAGTTTTCAGATAATCATCCCAACGGGTCATATGTTCAGGGGAACCATCTCTGAGGGCTTTAAAAAAGTCATCCGTCCGCTCATCAGCCAACAGCAGGGCACTGATGGAACAATAACTTTCAATGCAGCCCTTTTTTCCGCAGTAACAGTCTCTTCCGTCCGGTACCAGCTGCATATGTTCAACCGCCCCGCAGTGACCGTTTTCTCCCATCTGAATCTGTCCGTTAATGATCGAGACACCTCCAAGGTATCTTTCCATGGAGAGGTAGAGGGCGTCTGTTATCTCTTCATTGAACCATATTTCCGTATTGGCTGCACATTTGGCATCATGGAAAAACGAGCAGGGGTAGTTCAGATATCGGGAGAATACAGTAATATCCAATCCAGTGTATCCGAAGGTCTTTCCAAAAATTATCTTATTTCCGTCCACAGAAGTCAGTCCGGACATGGCAAATCCGATTCCCAGGAGCTGGTCTGTCAAATAGTTTTTCTCCAGGATAAAATCCTTGATCAGATAGGCAACATCTCTATAGTAGTTCTCAGAATTTTCAAAAGTCTTTTCTATGCTTTCAGAAAAGCAGACATCCCCTTTCAGATCTGTACTTAGAATGACGATTTTTTTCCTGTAAACTCCTACGCCAATCGATATCCTGGCTCTGGGGCAGATTGAATAAGCAGCTGCTCTCCTGCCGACGGAGGATTCAAAATGCCCGTTTTTGGAAATTAATCCCTGCTTTTCCAGTTGTACCAGCTTTTGTGATACAGTAGGTAAGCTCAGGTTGAGCCGGGTGGCAATCTCCTGTTTGGATATTTTCCCTGTGTTATAGATCAGGTTAAATATCAGGGAGAGATTATTCTTTTTTATATCCGACACGGTAATATTTTTAAGCATAAATAGCATCCTCATTAGAATCAGGAGAAAAGTGCGATTGAGTTGTGCTTGTTGCTCTATTATTACTTATCATATTTCAAATTCCAATTTTACCAACCGGTTATCCTTTAGCTGGAATAGTATAAAATCCGCTGATCAGTTCTTTTAATAAGAACTTTTACTGATAGAAAATACCATAAAAAAAAGAAAAATTAAAGCTGTGTTCTATCAGAAAATATTCATTCGGTTGTTTGCCGCAGGCAATGATACTCTACCGTCGGCAATACACAAGCGGTAGAGATTTTTCGATATCCGGAATACAGCCTAGAAGCAGGTAAATGCTCCATCTATAATAAAATCCGAACCGGTTGTAAAAGTACTTGTATCTCCGGCCAGGTAAACGGCAATCGACTGCAGCTCTTCAGGATTACCCATTCGGCCCATGGGAGCCATAGCATTCCACTTTTCAATAAAGGGTTTAAGATCGGGAGATTCCATGGTGAGCTCGGTAGCAATATAGCCGGGGCTGATGGAATTGACACGGACACCCCGTTTGGCGAACTCTATTGCCATGGATTTGGTAAGCTGAATGACTGCTGCTTTTGAAGCGTTGTAGGAACATTGCGGCTGGGGGACATTTACAATATGGGCAGACATGGACGCCGTATTGATAATAGAGCCGTACCCCTGTTTCAGCATCTGTCTGGCGGCAGCCTGGGCTGTCAGAAAAACACCGGTCAGGTTGATGTCAATAACCTTCTGCCATTGATCAACAGTCATCTCCTCGCAGGGGATATTCATACAGATTCCGGCATTGCAGAAGGCGGCATCCAGTTTGCCGAATGCACTGATGATAGTTTCCATCATACTGTCAACTTCGTCCTGCTTTGTTGCATCCGCTTTGATGGCTATGGATTTAACACCCAGCTTTTCCGCTATTTCAGCGGCAGTTCTTTCTGCCTCCACAATATCAATATCAACTATTGCAACATTACTACCTGCTTCGGCCAGGGCGATCGCAATTTGCTTTCCTATACCCCTTGCTCCGCCTGTGATAAAAGAGGCTTTTCCGTTAAGACGCATTTTTTCAATAATTCCCATCTATATACTCCTACATAAAATTAATAAGATAAAATCTATTTACAAAATTATTTATACGATAAGATTGATAGGGCAAATTGTCAATAAAAAGTTTTGATAAAAATGGTAAAGTATAGATTAAGACTGCTTATATTGTTGTATTGTAGATGTTTAAAGTATCTCGGCAGTAGTGTTGTCTATACTGTTTCTTAAGAATTTATCTAAAATAAAACTTCAGAAAAAAAACTTGACAGCTGGAAAAAACGGTAATACTATGATTTTGAAAAGTAGATTTAGAAAACGTATTTATCAAATAGATTTGTATATGTTTCTATCTCTTTATCAAAAAATATTCGGAGGAATTAAGATGAAAAAAGTAATTACTTTATTACTTGCAGTCGCAATCAGTTTCGGTGCTTTCGCCAATGGTCAGCAGGATTCTGGTGTATTAAAAGTTGGAATTACTATCCAGTCTCTTGAGAACAGCTACTGGGCCGGTGTATTTGGTGAAGTTGAAAAGGAAATGAAAGCCAAGGGATGGGAATACACAATCCTGAGCTGTAAAGACAGTTCTGCTACACAGATTCAGCAGATTGAAAACTTTATTACCAACCAGGTTGATCTGATCATGGTTCATCCTTCCGATCCTAATGCTCTGGAAGATTACCTGGCCACAGCTCGTGAACAGGGTATCAAAGTAATGTGCTGGGATGACAAAATGAAAAATACCGATGTTAACTGGGTTCTGGACAACACCAAACTGGGGTACACAATCGGTACAGCAGCAGCTGAATTCATCAATGAACATTATAGCACCTCCGACAAAGCTCAGGTTGCCGTTATGAACTATCCCCAGACTCCCATTCTTCTTGAAAGAGAAACAGGTATTCTGAATGCTCTTAAAGAAATGGCTGGTGGTAAATTTGATGTTATCGCTCAGCAGCCCGCACTTGATGCCGCTACAGCTCTTTCCAACATGGAATCCATTTTCCAGGCTAACCCCGATACTACTGTTGTATGTTCCATTGGTGCTGGTGGAGACATCGGTGCAAATGAAGCTTTCATGACAAGATTCGGCGGAAAAGTTCCCGAAAATGTCGGTATCTTCTCTGCTGATGCAACAGAACAGCAGCTGCAGTCTATTGTTAACGGTGAAGCTTCCAGAGCTTCTGTAGGTTTTGAAGGATCCAACAAGAAAACAGCTCAGGCTGTAGTAGCTCTCTACGAAAAACTTATGATGGGAGAAACTTTCGCAGATCAGAATATCTACAGAAATCTTATGATTATTGACGCTGAAACCGCTCCAACTTACCTGGCAGACTTTAAATAAGTTTCGGCAGTCTTACGGGGGCCGTTGCAGAAGTGATCTTTGTTTTCAGATTTCATCTTTTGCGACAGCCCCCTTTCAATTCGTATGGAGAGAATACCATGAATGAAGACTATGTCTTGCAACTGAAAAATATTAAGAAGGAATACCCCGGTGTAATGGCGCTTAAAGATGTATCTCTTAACGTCAGGCCGGGTGAAATCCTTGGACTGATTGGTGAAAATGGGGCGGGGAAGTCTACACTGATTAAAACATGTTCCGGTGCCGTTATTCCGACATCCGGAAAAATAGTAGTTAATGGCAAAGAGTTTGAGCATATGAGTCCCCAGTTGGCCCAGGAAAATGGTATTGCCATTATTTATCAGGAATTTAATAACGTAAGTGAATTGTCTGCAGCTGAAAACCTGTTTCTGGGTAATCCCATCAGAAAAGGGATAATGATTGATCGCAAGGCCATGGAAAAGGAAGCCGAGAAAGCATTTGCCCAGTTGAATATCAAGATTGATCCAAAAGTACTGGTTGGGGAGCTGACAGTCGGCTATCAGCAGATGATTGAGATTGCCAAAGCAATCCGTCTGGATGCCAAAGTACTCATTATGGATGAGCCTTCCGCTCCTTTGACAAATGTGGAGGTAGAAAGCCTTTATAAGGTTTGTGAACTCCTCAAGTCAAAAGGTGTTTCCATTATTTATATATCCCATAAACTCGAAGAAATTTTTAAACTGTCCAGTAGAATTGTTGTTTTAAGGGACGGTGAGTATATAGATACACTGCAAACTGCAGAAAGCAACGTAGACGAACTGATCCAGTTAATGGTCGGTCGGGAACTGAAAGATACATTTCCTCCCAGAGACCCTGTACCCGAAGAGGCCGAGGTTGTTTTTGAAGCTCAGGATGTTTCCGGAAACGGTGATCACAATGTAAATCTGAAGATCAGAAAGGGCGAGGTTCTGGGACTGGGCGGTCTTGTAGGCGCCGGTAGAACCGAATTCGCCCAGATGGTATTTGGAGCCCATCATAAAACTGATGGAAAATTCTTTTTTAAGGGAAAGGAAATCAGTCCCATGTCGCCCCGGGAAGCCATTGATTTGGGGATAGCCCTTGTTCCGGAAGACAGAAAACGACACGGTGCTCTTCTGGGAATTTCCGTTAAAAATAATATCAATATGCCAATCTATCAGAGCATTTCAAAGTTATCGGTAATAGATTCTTCGAAGGAAACCGTAATTACCGAAAAATACCGGAACGAACTAATGATAAAGACTCCTACCATTCAGCAGAAAGTAAAAAACCTGAGCGGTGGAAACCAGCAGAAAGTTATTCTGGGAAAATGGCTGGCCGCCAATTCGGAACTGATTATCCTTGACGAACCTACCAGGGGAATCGATGTCGGGGCAAAGTTTGAAATCTACAAGCTGATTAATCAGCTGGTGGAAATTGGCAAAACCGTACTGCTTATCTCGTCAGAAATGGAAGAGCTGATGGGTATGTCCGACCGGATAGTTGTCTTTGCGGAAGGGCGGATAACGGGTGAACTGAAGAAAGAGGAATTTGAGCAGCACCTGATTTTAAAAATGGCATCTGATGTTCAGGAGGATTAAGGATGAAGGAAAAAATTGTAAATAGAATCAAAAAGAGCGCCATCTGGTTCGTTCTTTTAATGTTGGTTGTGATTTTTACATCGGCCAACCCCAGGTTCCTGTCTATGAATAACCTTTTTACGGTTGCCAGGCAGGTTTCCATGTATGGTATTGCTTCCATCGGTATGACTTTTGTTATTCTGATTGCGGGAATTGATCTATCTACCGGTTCGATCATTACCATTGTCAATGTTGTGTGTGCCTATCTGATGGTAAACATGGGACTTGGCATGGTTGAAGCTGTATCGCTCTCTATTGTTATGGCTACCGTTATTGGTCTACTCAACGGTATGCTGATTTCAACTATCGGTATTCCGGCCATTATTGCTACATTTGCCACCCAAACCATATTTGCCGGTATTGCCTACCTGATTTCTGGGGGAACACCTATTTATGGATTTGATCCAAGATTTAAAATTATCGGTCAGGGGTATCTGGGGCCTGTTCCTGTTCCGGTAATCATCATGGCTGTATGTTTTGCGGCAGGTGCCTTTATTCTTAACAAAACCTACTTCGGCCGGTATTTTTATGCTGTAGGTGGTAACGAGGAGGCTTCCGAGCTGTCCGGTATCCGTGTTGGACGCGTTAAATACCTGATTTACGCTCTGTCCGGTCTGTTTGCCGGTCTGGCCGGTATTGTAATGCTTTCCAGAACCAACTCTGCCCAGCCAACTGCCGGTCTAGGGTATGAATTTGATGTTATTACCTGTGTTGTACTGGGCGGTGTGTCCATTGTCGGCGGTTTCGGGAAAATCTCCGGGGTTATTGCGGGTGTTCTTATTATCGGTGTTCTGACAAATGGTATGGTACTCCTCAATGTAAGCAACTATACGCAAATGGTCGTAAAAGGCCTTGTTCTGATTCTTGCGGTAGGTTTCGATACTCTGCAGAAGAAGAGGGCTATCGTCTGATTTTTCTCCGGGCCATGGGATATGGGGTTATCCCATGGCTATAAGTCAGGCAGTTGTATTATTCCAGTTTTAATTACTGTTAAAGGAATCTATTGAACTCTAAGACGACAGGTCAATCGACTCTCTCAGTTTTCCCATCTTTCTTGCCATACCTTCCAGATCACAGAGGGTATGGATAAATCCTTCTGCCTTTTTATAGGAGATTAAACCTCCCCCGGTAAAAAAGCTGTAATAAACAGGATCGGGAACTGAGGGGAAATCTTCTATGGATATTTTACCTGCCTCTCCTACTATCTCCTCTGGTTCCAGATGACTTATCCCGCCCCGCAGAATATAACGCCCCGGGCAGCCCGGCAGGGGCTTCCAGTTATAACGGTGCAGCAGCGTATTAAAATAGTCCGCTTTCATATACTTTCAATTTAACGCCCTTCAGGGAATATCCGGATGAATAATCCACTTAATAAGCCATTTACCTTCTCTGTTTTCCAGGGATATTACAGCGGAGTTCCTGAACTGAACCGGACAGGCATCACCCTTCCCTGAGAGCAATCGGGACAGCAGGTGGGAGAGATAGGGCAGGTGCCCCACAATCAGCAGATCCCTGCTACTGGTCCGAATCTCTTCCAGAAGAGGCTCGACGGAATCATCGGGAGCAAGCTGGGGATGTTCTGTGATTCCTCTATTATTTAGAAGCTTTTCTGCAAATAACTCTGCGGTCTGTCTGGCCCTCAGTTTATCGGAATGGAAAATCTCCAGCGGCGGAGGATCCGTTTTATAAAGCAGGGAGGCTGTTTTGATTGTTTCGGCAATCCCGTCCCTGTTCAGTCCACGCTGTGGTTCTTCATCCTTTGTTTTGGCTTTTCCATGCTGTACCAGGTAGAGTTTCATATGTATCCCCCTGTTTTTATCATAGGGTAAATAAGCAGTCACTGCACGGAAATTCTATTGGAGAAGCAGATGCGGGTATTTAGGGCAGTTCAGTCTATCAGGTATTTTCTTAAAACTCATTTATTTACTTTTACAGCTAATTTGAGCACGTACTCTTCCGGTCTGCTGACGCCGTAATCCCCGATAACGATTTCTTCAAAAATCCATTTGTCCAGGGTAAGATGATTTTCTTCAGCATAGGTAAATATTTTTTTATGAGTATCTCTTAATTTTTCATACCCGCCTGTATGGTAGGTAACCAGATAGTCTCCCTCAGGCTTTATCATGGTTGCATTATTATCATGACTCAAACCATGTACATAAAAGTGATAGTGTTTTTTTTCTTCTCCAATTTTCAAATCCTGAATACGCCGTATCATGCCGGATGGAAAAATATACCCATTTTCCCTTACGGATGTTACAAGATTCCCGAATACACTGGTCATTTTGTAATCATCGGCCTCTTGCATAGGGGCTGACAGTACTAAAACTGCTTCGGGCTCTCTGGCAATAAAAACAGGATTTTCGGTACTAAGCGCCTTTTCAGCACTTCTGCACAAATAGTTCAGATTTTGCTTTATCTGTTGTAACTCTTTAATCTTTTTATCTATGACTGCCGTCTGATCTGTAAATAATTCAATCATCTTCCGGGGGCTACGATTTTCTAGATACCCTTCTATTTCTTTAAGAGACATACCGGTAAGCTTCAACTGGGCAATTGTACAAAATGTATCATATTGAAGAATATCATAGTATCGGTAGCCTTTTTCATCCGTATAGGCCGGCAGAAATATCCCGATATCTTCATAATGGAACAGGGTATGTTTCGTTATATTGCATAATCTGGCAAAGGCTCCGGTTGTTAACAGATTATTTTTCTTCATATATTAAATCCTTCTTGACTGTCGGGTAACCCTATACATTATCTTGCTTTTATTATGAAGAAACAAGATTGGAGTTATAATATGAAAGTCACTTTTATCATCGGAAGTCCCAGGAAAGAGGGAAATACTGCAACAATTGTAAAAAAACTGGCAGAGCAGCTGAAAGATAATATGAATTGTGAAATTATCTATTTATCAGATCATAAATTAAATGGGTGTACAGGGTGTTCTCATTGTCAGGGCGTTATGGAAGATCTCGGCTGTATAAAAGATGATGATATAGATAAACTTTTGCGGAAAATTCTCATTTCTGATGCCGTTATTTATTGTACGCCCCTGTACGGTCATTCCTATTCCGGTCAGCTGAAGCTGTTTCTGGACAGGCACGTTGCCTTATTCAAGTTTATAGAGGGTAAAAGCAATTCTGTTGATAAAATGGAAATACACTCATTTATAGAAGATAAGAAAATCGGGCTGCTTGTCTCCTGCCAGGGGCCGGAGGAAGATAACACGGAGCTGATTAAAGCACAATTTGATAAACTGTGTGAATCATCTTTAGCCCGCTGTTTGGGAAAGTACATTTTTCCATTATGTTCACCCGAAAAATATAATTCCTCTTATTCTGATGATACTCTCCGGAAAATTCAAAATGATATCCTCAGTATATAAACGGGGCGGGATTTTCCAAAGCTGATGCGACTCCGTTTCGCCTGTCACGATCTGACGGAAGACCGGTATTCCCGGCTCTCAGCGAGTCGGAAATACCGGTACGGCAGTCTCTCTGTCTTTTACGGAAGCAATCTATTAATAAGTATTACGCAAAGAGCGGACTGCTATATCCTTCAGACTTTTATCCGCTTCCGGACCGTGTACGATCCGGATCTCCCGGGTCTCACCGGGAGCCAGGTCAAAATAGTTATCCGAAAAGATCCGGTCCCTCCCTTTAAGCTCCGTATACAGTGAAGCCCTTTGTGAGGATACCTCGATAATTCTGCCGTCGGAATCTTTTTTTACCCGGCAGGAGATCTCCGGTTCCGGAAGATTCAGGTACTTCCAGGGCAGAAAATAGTGGCAGGTTCTAAAAGACTCTCCCGACCTCTCATCCCGGAATTCCGCTCTGACCATGCAGTCCCTTTTTTCTTCGCTTCCTATTCCCCTGATGACCTCCCGGGAGATTTCATGGACAAGGTGACTGGAGAAAGGTTCCGTCCCGACAGTTTTCTTCTCTCCATAGAGTACTTCCCCGGTGGTCATATGCAATATCCGGACAGTCAGAGTTCCTTCTGTTCCTTCAAATGATTCGCATGAGAGATGTACGGCGCAGCTTTCCTCATCCCCGTCGATGGACAGGAGAATATTGTGATAACTTCGTTTTGCTTCGTAGTGAAGCATCTTCCACCTTCCGTAGTAGTCCACACTGGACCAGGAGGCAACCGGCCAGTTGTCGTTCAGCTGCCAGTACACAGCCCCCATACAGCGACCCCGGTTACGCCGCCAGTGCTGCACCCCCGCTTTTATCGCTTCGCTCTGACTTATCTGGGAAACATAGGCCAGATGGTCCAGAGAGGAGGGGTAGCGGTAGTATTTGGAAAGATAGGCCAGGATCTTGGGATTTCCTCCGATCCTTTTCTGATGTTCTTCCATGACGGGGGAGAAGAGGTTTCTGTCCTCAGGCAGGGTGAACGACTCTATTGTTTCGATACAGGGGAGGGACTCGAATCCGAATTCCGACATAAAACGAAAGTAGTGGTTTTTATACTCCGTATAATCCTTGTTACTGTGCCATACCTCCCAGAAGTGACAGTCTCCCCGGTTCGGATCATTGGGTTCTTCGAAGTAGCCCGTCGAAGAGGGGGAGGAGGGCCAGTAGAACAGCTCCGGGCAGATCCTCTGATGGATTTCGGGAATTATCACATGGTACTGTTTGAGGTACTCGAACTCCTGTTCCCTGGTCTGTACAAACCGGTCCCAGTTGACGAAGGCCCATTCCATCTCGTTGTTTCCGCAAATCAGTCCGATACAGGGGTGATGACGGATCCTCCTCAGATTATCCTCTATTTCGCAGGTGATCTCCTGTATAAACGAGTCCTCCCTGACATCGTATATGGCACAGGCAAACATCAGATCCTGCCAGACGATAAGACCATAACGGTCGCAGAGGTCGTAGAACTCATCATCCGGATAGACGCCCCCTCCCCAGACCCGCAGGGTATTGAAATTGGCTTCGGCACAGTCTCTGACAAGACGCTCCCGCTCTGCAGCTGAAGTCCTCCTGAGGAATACGTCCTCGGGAATGTAGTTCGCCCCTCGGGAGAAGACAGGCTGACCGTTTATTGTAAAGTGAAAGGTTTCGCCCCACTCATCAGGAAGCTGCTCTACCGTCAAGGTCCGCAGTCCGATTGTCCGTTCTGTCTGATCCAGCCGGTTCCCCTCCGAATCCGCAAGTAGAATCTCCACGCGATAGAGGGGCTGTTCCCCCAGGCCGTTGATCCACCAGAGGCGGGGATTGTCAATCCGGATCTTTCCTTCCCAGTTTACGTCCCCGGCAGTGAAATCTTTCTGCAGAGTGTGAATCAGTTCCCCTTCAGGATCGTAGATCCGGCACTCGGCCGTGGCGGATGCCATGGCGAGATGCCCGATGGAGCTGAACAGGGTCAGATCTACTGCTCCCTTTTCGTGTTTCTGAGTGATATAAAAGTCTGTAATCCGGGCGGTTTCATAACGGCAGAGCCGGATATCCCGCCATATCCCCAGATCCGGCACCTGGGGACCCCAGTCCCATCCGTAGCTGCAGTGGCTTTTGCGGATCATCTCGAATCCCTCCACTGTTGTCACGCCGTCATCCCCGTCGATCCAGAGAGGGCGTCGTTTGTGTTCTTTCCTGATAAAATCCAGGGAGTTGCGGAACAGAATCTCAATACTGTTTTCTCCCTCTGTCAGAAAGGAACGGACCGGGAAGGCATACTGCCGATGCATATTGGCGGTTTTACCAACGAGCCGGCCGTTCAGGCGGATTTCGCACAGCGTATCCAGCCCGTCTGCCTCCAGACAGATTTCCGAATGATCTTCCCCTGTCAGCCAGTCGGAGGGAAGGTCAAATCTGCGATAGTATACATAGTCCCGATCCGCCAGAGAGATGGAACGCCTGTTATTTTCCCGGAAGAAGAGGCCTTCCTCTCCGTAGCAGCCCTGTTTCTCCATCTCTTCCAGAAGAGACCCCGGAACGGTTCCCCTCAGTTTTAATTCTCCGTCGATGGAGCGGATATCCCACTCTCCTGTCAGCGGAATTCTTTTCATAATCTGTTTCTCCCCGGAATAATCGATCTATCGGGCGGCTGTTCCGCCCCGAAAGCGGTTTTATCCCTTCACCGATCCCTCGGTCATTCCTTTGATGATTTTCCTGTTGAATCCCAGGTAGATTCCGATAATCGGCAGTGTAGCGATCACTATCCCTGCCATTTGCAGGGGATAATCCGTGGAGTACTCGCCCTTGAAACTTACCAGCCCCAGAGGGATGGTTTTCAGTTTCTGACTGTTGATCAGCACCAGTGCAAAGGGGTACTCATTCCAGTTTGATATAAAGGCAAGAAGCGCTACTGCAACAATAACCGGTTTGGCACAGGGGAAGATAATAGAGAACATGGTTCTCAGAATCCCGCTTCCCTCCATAAAGGCCGCTTCATCCAGATCTTTGGGAATTCCGCGAATATATCCCTCGATAAGAAAGAGGGAAAAAGGCAGATTAAAAGCCACATAGGGAAAAATCAGAGTCATCCGGGTATTGAATAGTCCCATGGCTTTGAACTGAATAAACACCGGAACCAGTAGAGCATGAATGGGAATCAGCATACCGAACAGAAAGAGATAGTAAATAACCCTGTTGCCCCGGAAAGGGAACCGGGCCAGCAGATAGGCGATGGTAAAGGCGATCAGTACCACAAGCCCCATCGAAAAAATGGCATTGAAGGCACTGTTCAGTGAGAGCAGCCCCAGATTGGCTGAGGTAAAAGCTCTGACATAATTGCTGAATTGAGGGACCTTCGGGAAACTGAAGATATCCTGGCTGAATTCCCGGTTTGTCTTAAGGGAAGAGTAGCCCAGCCAGATTACCGGAAAAATACAGGAGAGGGAAATCAGCCACACAATCCCGTTCAGGAATGAAACCCGCCCTTTTTTTATAATCTTTATGACCGGATCAGAATTGTTCTTCATTTTTACTCCTCATAATTGACCGGGATCCCATAATAATCAGCATACTGATCAGCAGGATGCCGATAGAGGCGGCGCTTCCGTAACCCAGTTTGTATTTTACAAAAGAATTCCGGTAGGCATACATGGCCATTACCATGGAACTGTTTCCCGGCCCGCCTGAAGTCATAATCAGGATATGGGTGAATATCTTCATACTGCCGGAAATACACATCATAACGCAGACAATTATTGTGTTTTTTACCAGGGGGTAGACTATATAGACCAGTTTCCGCCAGCCTACAGCTGCGTCAAGATCAGCCGATTCGAAAATCTCCCTGGGGATGGCGGTAATACCGGACGCGATAATTACCATATAGTAGCCGATATACTGCCAGACAATGGGGGCACAGACTGAATAAATGACAATTTTCGGATCATCCAGCCAGGGTTTAATAAGAGAATCCAGCTTTACCCCTCTCAGGATGAAATTAAGGAGACCGTACTCACGGCTGTAAACCATAGTCCAGATAAAACCTATAATAATGGCCGCCAGAACCACCGGAAAGAATATTACAGACCGGTGAAATCCCTTGAACCGGATATCTCTAGTAGTAAAGAGAGTCGCCAGAATCAGAGCTATTCCAACCTGTCCGACAATACTGATCAGTCCGATCAGAAGGTTGTTTTTCAGGGCACCCCAGAAAAGGGGGTCTGAAAACAGGAACTTATAGTTATCCAGGCCGGTGAAGGATCGCTCAATGCCTCCCGACCATTTGAAAAAACTCAAACCCAAAGCATTGATAATGGGAAAAAAGGCAATTCCCGCATACAGGATCACTCCGGGAGCCAGCAGCATTATAAGGACGGACTTCCGGGGATACAGGGCACTTTTCGTGTTCATTGAAAACTCCGATGAGATAGATGTCCCTACTGAT
The DNA here is from genome assembly GCA_963663385.2 of Oceanispirochaeta sp. Classification (GTDB taxonomy): domain Bacteria; phylum Spirochaetota; class Spirochaetia; order DSM-2461; family DSM-2461; genus Oceanispirochaeta. The sequence goes on from CAXXXD010000002.1 coordinate 1,606,088, forward strand.
CCCGCAGGATCAGCAAAGCACATTTTCTTTTGAAATAAGGTCCCTCTGCCGGAACAGAATTTCCGGCAGAGGAAGAGAAAAGGGGAAGATCAGTTACCCGAACGTTCGTACTCTTTCTGAACGTTTACAGCCAGAACTTCCGGTGTAACCTTTCCGATCAGAAGCATCTGCAGACCGCTGTTGAGGGTTTCGATCACCGCGGGATCCCAAACCAGATCATAGGTGGGAGCAGGTTGGAACCTGTTGACATAATCCAGGTATTTGATATTCAGATCCTGAAGGCCGCTTCTGTCAAAGTCTGTAACCTTCATGGAGGGAATTCTGCCGGTCTCTGAAAGTTTTACGGCATTATCCATATTGGAGAACAGTTTCAGGGCTGCGATGCACATATCCTTCTTTACTGTATTCTGTGCAACCGCGGCATTCACGCCGATTCCCCATCCGCAGGTACCGCCGGTGTTCAGGCTGTCCGAACCGGTCTGTCCCTGGATTTCAGGAAAGTCTGTTATATCGGTAGCTGCCAGAACTTCCGGCAGGGAGTTCTCGATTACGTGATTAACCGCCCATCCCCCTTCAATGAACATGGCAGCCTTTCCATTGTAATAGGCGGTTCGCTGCTGGGTGTATTCCACACTGTTCATATCGGAGTTGAATGCTCCGACTTCGGCCAGGTCCACCAGAACTTTCAGGGATTCGATAAACTTCGGGTTTGTGAAACTGGCACCGCTGCGGGCTGTTATACTGTCTGTCCATTCGGCTCCGGTCATCCGGTTTCCGATTGTGCTCAGATAGCAGCTTTCGGCTACCCAGTTGCTCTTGTTTCCCAGAGAGATGGGAGTATAACCTTTGGCGGCAATGGCTCCGATCATGGTTTTGAACTCTTCAAAATCTTCCGGGAATTCAGAGAAACCCGCTTCTTTCAGGATTTCCGTATTGTAGAATACTACATGAGTGGGACCGCCGCCTTCCAGGCCGATGGCGTAGACTGAACCGTCGACAGTGAAGTTTTTCAGGACCCCATCCTTGAAGGCTCCGCTCCAGGATGTATCGGCAGACATGATCTCATCCAGTGAGAGCAGGCGATTGTTGGTTACAAAATTATTTGTCCAGGAGCCTTTTACTTCAAACAGATCGGGGAGTTCATTGGCTGCAGCCAGAATCTGAGCTTTATCCTGATAGGCATCATGGGGAATATACTCAAACTCGATGGTAGCTTTCGGATAGGCCTTGGTCATCTCTTCCTGCATGGCGTACCAGGCATCGATCCGGGCGTCCTGATCCCGGTTGGCCAGATTATAAGTATGGATGGCTGTCAGGGTAACGGCTCCGTCCCCGGAGCTTCCGTTTTCACTCTGACCACCGGCGCACAGGGGCATGGCCAGCATCGCAGTCAGCAGTACAATCACAATTTTCTTCATTTGTTCCTCCTTGTATCAGACAGCGTACAGCTGCCCTTTAAAACACTGTTCCATTGTGAGGGAGGGAATCCCCGCGGAACAGGGAACAAAATTGATTCTTTATCCACATTTTTGTGTTTATCCGAATCTTTTCGCCTCTTTCAGTCGGAAAACAGATTTCTGCGGTATTCCATAGGGGAGATGCCTATATACCTTTTGAACTGCCTGGTGTAGTACTTGTAGTCACTGAATCCTGCCAGATCCGCCACATCATAGAGCTTCAGTTCAGGGCTGACCAGCAGTTCCCTGGAATACTCCACTCTGTAGCGGTTGACCCAGGGGACAAAATTGATCCCTGTGTCTTTTTTGAATACACGGGAAATATGGCTTTCGCTGGCTCTGGTGATTTCAGAAATCCGGCTTAAGCTGATATCTTCCTTGAAATGGCTCTCGACATACCGGATAGCCTGAACAGTCAGAGGGGAGTATGTCTGTTCCATATGACTGATACACTGTTCTGCCAGTCTGTGGAAAACAGTCTCCGCTCCCTCCAGAATGAGTTTCCACGAATCCTGCGCTATGACAGCCCTGAAGGGGTCCCCCTCGGAGGCGGGTATCCGGATGCCTTTCCGCTCTGCTTCTTTTCGGATCACAATATGCAGACGCCGGCAGAAACGGATATAGTCTTCCCGGGACTGATCGGCCAGAAGGCAACCGTGAAGCAGCTGGGCAGCCAGCTGGTTTGTTTCAGTATGGAGGGAATCAAACTGCCTGGTCATAAGATTTTCCGCTTCAGCCGGAGAGACCGGAGGGGGCAGAGTCCTGAGAAAACGCTCCCGTATTTCTTTATGGCTCTTATAGTGGATGACCCCCGGTCTGACTGAATACCGTCTGCAGGAAAAGGCTTCCAGAGCCTGCCTGTAGGAGGCGGCAAGACCCTCCAGTCCCGGTTCCACACCCCCTGCCGCTGTCAGGATATCCCTTTTCCTGATCTCTCTGAAAAACTGATCCGCCGGGGAATCCCCCCTGCCCGGAGAGGCATCCTTCCGAAACAGAATAACCAGGAACCCCAATCGGCCCTCCTGACAGACCGGAATAACGGGGAAGGAGGCCGGGATATCGGGCAGACCGGCCGGATCATTTTTTCCGGATTCGGGAAAAATCATCAGAACCTGATAAGCCGTTTTGCCGGGAGGCACCAGGCCGGCCTGTTCCGCCCGATGACAGATCGCCCCGGTTTCCGGTTCCCTCTGTGCCAGATCCTCCAGAATCCTTTTTCGTATTTCATCCAGATTTTCGCTGATCATCTCCCGCATCTGACAGGTGTTCCTGAGCTCCTCCGCCTGCTGTTCCAGAATCCGGACGGTTTTCTTCAGAACCTCCGTCAATTCTTCCTCTCCCACCGGTTTCAGAAGGTAATCCGCAACATTATATTTGATAGCCTGCCTTGCATATTCAAAATCCCCGTATCCTGTCAGAATTATCACCCGGCACTTGGGATAGCTGCGTTCCAGCTCTCCCGCCAGTTTCAGGCCGTCCATGCCGGGCATCCGGATATCGGTAATGACGATATCCGCCCCGATCTCTTCCATAAGGCTGAGGGCTTCAAATCCGTCGGATGCTTCTCCCGCCAGAGAGCAGCCCAACTCCTCCCAGGGGATGAAGGTGCGGATTCCCCTGCGGATGATCTGTTCGTCATCAACCAGCAGTACTTTCATTCTCACCTCCCGGGCTGGCGGACCGTTACTTCGGTCCCTTCTCCCTTACAGCTTTCTATCCGGATCCCGTATTCAGAGCCGTAAGCCAGCCGCAGACGATCATCCACATTCTTAAGCCCGAACCCCCGTCTGCCTTCCTGCCGGACAGGCTGTTCATCCTCCAGGAGCCGCCGGATCGCTTCGGGATCGCAACCGGGCCCGTCGTCGCTGATCCGATAGCAGAGAGTCCCGTCCTCTTCCTCAATTACAGCCACATTTATCCGGGAGGCTTTCGGTTTTTTCTCGATGCCATGGATAATGGCGTTCTCCACCAGGGGCTGCAGGATCAGTTTCAATACGGGGCGTTTTTCCAATCCCGGAGTCACGGTCAGGGTAAAGGCAAAGCGGTTTCCGAATCGCATCTGCTGGATTTCCATATAGTATTGAAGGTGTTCCAGCTCTTTCTCCAGAGGGATGATCTCATGACCGCTGCTCAATACGATACGGAACAGTTTCGCCAGGGCCCGTATCATCCGGGCGGACTCGACGGATCCTTCCATTTTGGTCATCCAGTAGATGGTATCCAGGGTATTGTAGAGAAAATGGGGATTGATCTGGGTTTCCAGGGCAATCAGCTCAGCTTCCTTCTCTTTGACCTGGGCGATATACACCTGGTTGTGCAGTTCCTGCAGCCTGTTTGTCATATTGTTAAAGGAGCGGATCAACGTGCCGATCTCGTCATTTCGATCCTGGGGTATACGGATCTCGAACTGTTCCTCTTCCACCTGTTTCATTGAGCGCTCGAGAATCAGGAGAGGACGGAACAGGTTTCTGGAAATAAGGAAAGCCATAACGATACTGACCAGTATCATCACCAGAGCGGCGGTGGTAACCTGATTAACCACCAGCCCCCGGACACGGAACAGTTCCCTCGGGATTGTATGAATCACCGTCATTCCCGTGGAGGTTATGACTGAGTAAAACAGGATATACCGGGTTCTATCCAGGGATAAATAGCGATACCCCGAGGGGGATTCCGAGTTTTTAATTTCAGGAAGCATCCGGCCAGTCAGCTCACCCGGCATGGGTGATGATGCTATAAGCGGGCGGGAGTCCCGGCTGATCAGGTAATAGTTCTCTCCGGGACCGGTGCTGGAAAGAGGAAAATTCTTCAGAATCCCCTGCGCATTTATCTGAATGTAAACACGCCCCAGCATCCGGTCCAGATTATAGTAATCCTTGATAATCCGGCTCTGAACAAGAGTATCCGGAAAGGCCCCCGGTTCCGGGGTATAGGCGGTCCAGAGGGCGTCGCCGTCCAGTTTCAGAACGATCTGTTCCAGATCCTCCGGTAATACCCTCAAATCCCGGTTCATGGGATTTATTGAAAAAGTAAGACCATTCTCTCCCCTGATAAAGATGGCGGAGACACCGGTCCTGACATTCATGAAAAACATCAGGGTCCGGTAGATCTTTAATGTCAGATAATCCGCCTCGTCTCCTGAACCATCTGGGGGCAGATGAAGAAAATCGTAGATGTCGGTATTCTGCAGAAGAAAGAGGAACAGTTCGTTTACTCCTCTGCTGACCTGTTCTATATTCCGGGCAATCTGCATGATTTCGTTCAGACTGGCGTCAACAGACCGTTCCTCCAGAGCCTTGTCCGATTCATCCAGTACAAGCATGCTCACTATCAGGAGAGGAATTGTCGATATCAGAAGAAAAGAGAGGAGAAGTTTGTATCTGAAACTGAAAACCCGGCTCATCAGAAATAGATCATAAAACCGAAACTGCACTTTCAGCAAGGAATTTCTTCTTTATTCCAAACCCATAAGCTGCCGGGCCCTCTTGTGATAGTGCCTGTAATTATTAAGAGACGTACCGTTGGGAATGCGGTGATCCAGTCCCAGCATGCAGCCACCGCTCTTCATCATGAAAGGGATCTTCCGGTTCAGTTCCTCCTCCAGTACAGCTCCTCCGTCCCGGACGGCAAATTTATCCAGACCTCCCACAAAGGCAAGCCGGGAACCCCATGCCTTTCTGAGAGAGACTATGTCCATTCCGGCTGCCGGTTCCAGCGGGTGCATACAGTTGACGCCGCAATCCACAAAAGATCCGATAACCGCTTCCATATTCCCATCGCTGTCCTGATCGAAAATCCGGCATCCCCGTGCATGGATCCTGTCCCAGATTCCTTTGTAATAGGGTTTAAGGAATTCCCCGACCTGAACGGGGCCTATAAGAGGACCAGATTTTCCCGCCATATCCTCATGGATGAAAAGCCGGTCCACCGGTACGGAAGAGGTAACCCTGTCTATGACTTTCCAGGCTGTGTCGGACAGGGTCTGAAGGATATCGGCAATAAGTTCGGGCTGTTCGTACCAGGCATAACTCAGTTCTTCTTCTCCCATTAACTGGCGGGGTTCATCAAATCCGCCCGGAATTTCCAGGGTTATAACGTCTCCCCGTTTCAGCGCCTGAAGGGTCTGTTCCTCCCATCCTGCAGAAAATCGCTTTTCCGAGAACTCGTAGAGGGGTTTCAGCTTCATCCAGTCGTCTCCCGTTTTTACCGGAAAATCCAGAGGAAGGGCCAGTGAAGCCGATTCATAGATCCTCTTCATATTCCGGCCGAGGACATCCCGGTAGATTATATACTCATCGGTCTTTTCTATTACAGTTCTTTTATTGTTTTCTAATGGTCCGGTGTATACGGGGATAGTAAAATAACCGGCGCAACGGTAGGAGAAAGCGGAAAAATCCAGTTCCTCCGGAGTTGCGCCCTGTTCCTCCCACTCCTCTTTCAAACCGATGATCGGACCGAATATCTCGGTAAAAAGAGGCCCGTGATTCTTTTCAAAGGTCATGTGCTCAATAAACGTGTTACGGTCAATGACCGGATTCCTCTGGATCGACAGATCGCTGTGATTTCTATATTTGAGTTTCATGGCTGAAATTATTACGTGGGAAAGACAGTAAAACAATGGCTTAATTCGACCAATTATTGCATAATATCGATATGAGGGTAAAAATCCATTCCGCTTATTACACTCGCTGTTCACCCGACTGGGCGTGGACTGTGCCATCCATGCCCGATTACGACCTATGGTTTGTTTCTTCGGGAAAAGGAGAGTTGACCCTTGATGGAAAAACACACAGAATCAGCATGGGATGTGCCCTGATTCTGCCTCCGGGATGCCGGATCAGGGCACATCAGGATCTTTCGGACAGGCTTTCTGTCTATGCGGTTCACTTCCTGCCGGATTCAGATGAAAGTCTTACGGGAATTACCGGAAAACCCATTCAGATGGAGCAGTCCGTATTCCTTTTAGAGCTTTTTCAACGTCTGTTCCGCGAACGGGGCCGGGTTGGCGGTCAGCCGGAAATATGGCTTGAATCCATTCTGAATGAGATCCGTTACCAATCCGCCCAGGAGGCTGGAAGCAGTACTATCTATAACAGAAAGGCCATACAGGCCCTCTGCCGCCGAATCAGGGAAAACCCGGCCGGCCAACGATGCATTTCGGAAATGGCTGAAGAGCTTCTGGTCTGTCCAGACCATTTCATCAGGATCTTCAGGGAGGAAACCGGCATGACCCCCAGGCAGTACATCATAGAAAACCGATTGAATATGGCTCAGCACCTCCTTCTGGAATCCAATCAGACCTGTGAACGGATTTCCGAACTATGCGGTTTTGAATCCCCTCAATGGTTCAGCAGGCTTTTTCGTCAGAAGAGGGGGATGTCTCCCGGAAACTACCGCCTTGGACATACCTGCTGACAGTTCATAAGTCAGGGGCAGCCTTCCTGTTCCGATAAAGCATATATTTACCGGAAAGGGCGATCAATCATAAGCTCCCGCGGGGGAGGTGAGAAATTTCCCATCAAATCGTAGATTTTTCAAATACCCCCGTATTACACTGCAGGAGTAACATCAGGCAAAGATTAAGGAGGTTCGTATGAAATTTCGAACAATTATCACTTCAATGATTTTATGTCTGATCATTCTGCCCGTTTCTGCATCGGGAAATCAGGAGACCGGTTCAGTAAAAAAAACGGTCCACCTCGAAGTGGCGGTCAATTACACTAACGAGTGGTCGGCTGCCATGGAGGCCCTGCTCCGAGAGTATGAAGGACAGAATCCCCATGTCACTATCGACTATCAGGCTCCCGGCGGCCGGTACGAGGATATGATGAAAGTCAAGATGGCGGCTCAGGAGATGCCCGACCTTTTCTCCACACACGGCTGGTCAAAGGCCCGCTACGGAGACTTCCTCTACGATCTGTCCGGCCAATCCTGGGCTCCCAATGTCAGCGACGCCATGAAAGAGATTGTCTATGACGAAGCGGGCAAGCTCTATGTTCTTCCCTTCGACAGCGACAAGTCCGGTCCCATCTATAATGTGGATATTTTCAACGAATACGGCCTGGAAGTTCCCCGGACCCTGGACGAGCTTCTGGAAGTGAGCCGTATCATCGTCGAGAAGAGCAACGGAACCATTTCACCCATCGGCTGCGCAGCCGACGGCTGGCCCGAAGCCCAGTTCTTCGATTTTATCGCTACGGCGTTCTTTATCAGCGACAGCGGCAACTACGAAGGGGGCTCTCTCCTGGACGGTTCCTTCGACTGGAAAAAATGGGAACCCGTTGCAGCGGTCTGGCAGGAGATGAACGAGAAGGGTTATATCAACAAAGATATGCTCACATCCACTTTCTCCAACAATATCACAGCCTTCGCCGAAGGCAAATCGGCCATCGGATTCTACGGTCCCTATTATATTGAAGAGGCCAGAAAACTCAATCCTGCGATCAATGCCGACATGATGCCCATTCCCGCCGTTTATGAGGGAGATACGCCTACTTTTGCCGGCGGAGAGAAATCGACTATCGGTGTATGGAAGGACAGCGGAAATCTGGAAGAAGCCCTGAAACTGGTTGAATTCCTGGCCCGTCCCGAAAATGCGGCAAAGATTGCCGGTGCAACCCAGCTGCCTCCCGGACTGTCCAATGTGGAGCTCAATGCCGGAGATCTGACAGACACCTTCAAGCGTTATGAGGACGTACGGGTATTCCCCTATTTCGACCGTACCTACCTGCCCAGCGGCATGTGGGATACCATGGTAAAGACAAGCCAGATGCTTATAGCCGGTGCCTCCACTCCCGCTGATGCGGCAGAGGAGATGGAGGTGGAGTACAATCGCCTCAGGATGGCACAGTAACAGGTCTATGCAATGCGGATGATCTGGACGTTCTGATTCCGGCTCTGTGTTGATTCCCGGTACGGGCGCTCACAAGGTTCTGTGCTGCCTGTACGGGAATTGTCCTGGTCCGGAATCACATCTAATCTTTCCGATTCTCCCGTTGTTCCACATTCGATTATTTCAGGTTTAACAAAATGAAATCCAGACAAATGCAAATGATGGTGTTGCCGGCGCTGCTGGTGATGCTGCTCTTTATCTATTTTCCCTTTTTTCAGGGTATTATTATCTCTTTCCGCGAATGGAACGGCTACAGTCCGCACTTTAAATGGGTGGGACCGGCCAAGTACATCCGTCTGTTTTCGGACAGACATTTTCTCCGTGTTATGACCAATACGCTTATCTACGGGCTGGGGAGCACTTTTCTTCAGAATATTATGGGCCTGGCCCTGGCCCTTTATTTTAACAGGGAAACTCCGGGAAACCGCGTCATGCGGACCATCATCTACCTGCCCGCCATTATCAGCCCCCTTATTATGGGGTATGTCTGGCGTTTTCTTTTCCGTTTCGACGGCGGCGCGCTGAATGATCTGACCGGTCTGTTCGGATTTGCCGCCGTAGACTGGCTGGCCGACGGCGACCGGGCGGTCTGGATTATCACCCTGGTCAATTCCTTTCAGTATGTGGGTGTGTCCATGGTCCTCTATCTGGCGGGACTGAAAACTATCGGGAGGGAGTTTTATGAGGCGGCCGAGATCGACGGGGCGGGGAGGGGCCGGAGATTTCTCTCCATAACCCTGCCGTTTCTCATTAATTCCATCACGGTGAGCCTGGTCATCAATATTATCGGCGGTCTTAAACTGTTTGATATTATCTACTCCCTCACGGGGGGAGGGCCGGGTTATCAGTCGGCCAGTATCTCCACCATGACCAGAGAGGTTTTTTTCGTGCGCCAGGATGCGGGATACGCCGCGGCCATGGGGAATGTCATGTTTCTCATGATCCTGGTTATCACTCTGGCGGTTCTCCAGTATCTGAGAAAGAAGGAGGTTGAATTGTGAAACATACCATGCAGATTCTGCGCTGGGGGCTGAGCATCCTGCTGGCCGCTCTGTTCCTTATCCCTTTCTACATTCTAATTAATGTGTCCTTCCGTTCCCCGTCGGTTCGTGCCAGCTACTGGATGCCTTCGGCTTTTACCTATCTTGAGAATTTCATCAACGCCTGGACGGAAGCGGGACTGGGACGGGCTTTTATCAACAGCGGTCTGATTACTCTGGGCGTATTGGCGGGAATCGTAGTCATGGGGTCGGGGGCAGCCTATCCTCTGTCCCGTCTGCGGACCCGTTTGAACCGGGCGCTCTACTACATTATCGTGGCCTGCCTCATTGTCCCTCCCCTGACCATACTGGTTCCCCTGTATATCATGATCGTCCGGATGTTCGGATCGAGTACCTATGCCTCCATCGTGTTTCCCCTGATTGCCTATCAGCTGCCTCTGGCCGTATTTCTCTATACCACCTTTATAGGAACGGTACCCCGGGAGCTCGATGAAGCGGCCATGATCGACGGCTGTACGCCCCTCCTGACGTTCTGGCGTATTATTTTTCCCCTGATGACACCCGTTACAGCATCGGTTCTTATTCTGGTGGGGGTTAATGCCTGGAATGATTTCGCCTTCAGCGTCTTTTTTCTCCAGAGGAGCACTTCCCGCAACTTTACCGTAGCCCTGGGGCAGTTTTTCTCCCAGTTCTCCAATCAGATTCACTGGGTGGCCGCAGGGTGTCTTATGGGACTGCTTCCCATAACCGTACTCTACCTGGTGCTCCAGCGCTATTTTATCAGCGGACTGGCCAGCGGCGCTGTGAAGGGGTAGGCTGTGACATTCAAAGAGATCCGAACCATCAGCGGCGATGCATTTGCTCCCTACGGCGATGTTATCGCTTTCCGTTCGCCCTGCGAAAGCGACCCCTTTTTCGAGGTGGTATGCGGCAGTTCCGCCAGGGGCTGGCGGATTGCCATGTACCGGGTGGAGAGACAGGCTGTCGATATTATGGAATGTCACCCCGATTCGCGGGAGAGTTTTGAGCCCTGTTCGGGGACGGGCCTCCTTCTTGTCGGGATTCCCGATCAACCGGAGGATTATGAAGTCTTCCTTCTCGACAGGCCGGTCTGTCTGAACAAGGGCGTCTGGCATCAGCTCATCGCTCTCGGCGGCCCCTGTACGGTCAAAATTACCGAAAACGATGAAGTTTCATCTCAATTCCATCAGCTGTCCCGGCCGGTCCGGGGCGTGCTCTACACAGGATAAGCAAATGAAAATGCACAACGAAAACAGTCATCCCGTTCTGACTGAACCGCCTCTGGCTCATGCCCTCCATCACTGGAATGAGGAGGAGCGGGTCCTATCGTATGAATACAATGGGGTCGATGTCTTCACCCTTCAGTTTTCCGGTTCCGATGATCCGGGATTCCGGCACGGATCGGACGGCAATATCAACAGCGGCCCCTTTGTCCAGCAGCTCTACGCCATGTTCGATTCCTGTACCGAACCGCTTAAAGCCCGGTTCCGGATCCGGCTCAAAAGTTCCGCCTTACCCATGAAACCTCATCGCTCCGAGGGCGGAACGGCCATCCGGGGGGGGGACTCCCGGGCCCTTCTCTACGGGATAAACGGGTTCTATGACCGGGACTGGGATTTTCTTATTTCCTGGCATGGTGTCCCCTGGGGGTGGTCGGGAGAAAGGGCTGAAGTCCGTGATGGTTTTCTTACGGCGGAAGGCTGGATGGAGATAGGGAGAAAGCCCCTCTTTGTCAATCTCCACATGCATTACTACCGGTCCCATCTGGGTTTCCGCTACCACAAACCCTGGGAGTGGAAACCCGACGGAAAGGCCCTGGCCGGTTGGTGTTCCTGGGAGGCCTACCGCCGCGATGTTTCCCAGGATCATCTGGAACAGCTGATCCCATTTTTGAAGGAACAGTTCGGCGAATACGGCCTGGAATATATGCAGATCGATGACGGCTTTCAGAAAATGCCCATTCCCCCCGAGGCTGGCAGAGTCATCGCCGACAGCTGGCTCGCCACAAACGAACAGTTTCCCCTGGGACACCGGCGGATTATCGAAAGCATTGGCGAAAACGGCTTCACTCCCGCCATCTGGACCAATGTGAATGTTACCAACCGGGATTTCGGAGAAGAGGGAAAAGACGCGCTTATTTGGGATGGAGAGGGAGTACCCCTGGAAGGGGAATGGATCGACTTTCTGATGAACTGCGAGGAAGGGATGCTGGAGAAACATGTCGATCCCTATTATCGGGGACTTTATAAACTCGGATACCGCTATTTCAAAACCGACGCCATACGTCACCTTCTGATGGACGGCCTGCATGAGGCGGTGCGCCTCGGACTCCTCTCCAATGAGGAGGCGGGAATCAAATTCCGCCGTTTTATCGAACACGCCCGCAGAGAGATAGGGGATTCGGTCTTTCTCTCCTCCTGGGGGGTGATGGAAGAGGTGGTCGGCGCGGCCGATGCCTGCCGTGTAGCCATGGACGCCAATCCCACCTGGGCGGGAATGCGCATGCAGATTGTGGAAACGGCACGGTGGTTTCATACCCAGCGTATCCTCTTTACAGTTGATCCGGACCACCTCTGCGCCCGTGGACAGGAGGAGTGGGTCCGGTCCGTCAGTTCTCTCATTTCCCTGAGCGGCGGGGTCTACATGCTGAGCGATCCCCTGGAGGCGTATGACGGCGAAAGGGTGGATATCATCAGAAAGACCCTTCCCCCCTGCCGGACCGTTACCGCCGAGACGGGCCCCCTGAAGATGGATTTCCCTGCTTTTACATGGACAAAACTCCACGGATTTGCCGTTCCCCGGGAGGAACCGGTTAAACCGGAGGCTATCAGCGATGATGAGGCTCTCCATATGGCGGGCGACTATCCGGGGATGTATCTTTCCCATCCCTTCGGTTCCCTCTGGTCCTTCTCCTTTTCCCGTCCCGGTCTCGTATGGGATGTGATCCTGAGAACGGCCGTGATTCCCCTTGAGGAGTCGGCCCTCGACCACAGCTCCTGCGGGCTGGATCCCGGGGCAACCTATTATGTTTACGATTTCTGGAACCGCAGGTATTGCGGCGTATGGGAAAAGGGGAGCGATTCCTTTCCTGTTCCCCCTCTGGAACTGGGGCACTGTCAGGTTCTGGCTTTTCACCGGGCCGACGGCAGGGTCCGCTACCTGGGAGACGACCGTCATGTGAGCTGCGGTATGCAGACCGTAGAGTCCGTCGATTGGGGCGAGGGGGGTATGAACCTCTCGTACCGGGGGATTGCCGGAACGGTACTGGTTCTCACTTTTCACCGGGGCGGCCGGAAAATCATCGGGGTAAGCAGTTCCAACTCCCTCCGCTTTGATCTGAATGGTGATATAATGACCGTAGAGATTGACATGGAGCGGAAAGAGGATATCCTGAAGATACAATGGGAATAAACAACAGGGAGTACCGGCATACTCTCACACGGATCGTACTGTATTTTCTCCTGGCTCTCTCTGTGCCGGGAGTGCTTATCCTCCTCTCTCTCCCGTCGTACTACAGGTCGGTTCTGGCACGGGAGAACAAACAGCTGATGGAGAATATTCAGGACCATATCGTCCGTTCCGTCGACTCCTATATGTTCAACCTCAAACGACTGGGGTTGAGTCCTCTTTTCAACGGTGAATTCGATGACGCGCTGCTGACCGTATCTCTTGATTCCTTTGCCGACATGGATGCCTACCGGCAGAGGGAAATCCGGAGGGACATTGCCGACATCCTCTATAATCAGCTTCTTCTCAGCCAGAACGAGATCCAGAATATTGTTCTCTATATGCCCGATGAAGAACTGATCATGCTGGACCGTAACGGCGACATCAGCTACTCCTTCGACGATCCCGGAGATATCTGGTGGGTGGCCGAAGCGAGAGAAGCGGAGCGGACGCCTTATTTCTCCAGGCCCCATATCCCCCTCTACAGCCGGACCGGTTCTCCTGTTGTGTCGGTTCTCCATACGATCCGTACCTATTCGGGGCGGTTCCGGGGGATCATCAAAACCGATATCCCCACCTCTTCCTTCGGTTCCCTCTTTGACGAATCGAGCTTCCAGGTGGAGACCCGATTTCTCATTGAGGATTCGCAGGGACAGATCATCTATCCCGGTCACCGGATCGATCCGCCCCGTTATCTGGTCGGAAACGAGGCTTTCTTCGGGGGAGACCGCTACTATTTCAGAAAACAGGAAACCGAATTGGGCGGGTGGAACGTGGTGGTCCTGAGAAACCGTGCCCAGGTTCTCAACAATGACGTCCTCCTCTATGTGAGCGTTTTTGTCTATGTGATTTTTCAGATAAGTGTCACCATTTTTCTTTTCAATGCCTTCAGCCGCTCTCTCAAAAACTCCTTTGAAGAGCTGGAAAAGGCCATGCATGCCTACGGGGCGGGAGATCTTTCAGTCCGCTACCGCTCCGGCCGGAGCGACCCCGTTTCCGACCTGGGAGGAACCTTCAATCTTATGGCCGAGAAGATCGACCGTATGATTGTCCGGGAGTATCACACACAGACCCTTCTAAAAACAGCTGAGTTCAATGCCCTTCAGAGCCAGGTTCAGCCTCATTTTCTCTACAACATCTTCGGTTCCCTGCTGGGACTTAACGCTCTGGGGGACAAGGTCGCCATGAAGAGAGTAATCCTCTCCATGAGGGATCTGCTCCAGTACACGGTGTATCATGGAGATGATTCAACGGTGGAAGAGGAGTTCGCCTTTCTGGACAACTACTGCCATCTCCACAAACTTCTGATGGAGGAGCGTCTGACTTTTTCCCTGGAATACGATCCTGATCTTAAGAGGTTTCCCCTGCCGAAACTGCTGCTCCAGCCCCTTGTTGAAAACAGTATCAAGCACGGGATAGAGGAAAAAATTGAAGGGGGAATCCTTACGGTACGGGCCCGGAAACGGGGAGGGGAAATTCAGATTGAGGTGGCTGATGACGGACGGGGATTCGAACCGGAAGCGGAACTATCCGGAGGTATCGGGATTCAGAATGTCCGCGAAAGGGTCAAAATGACCTGGCCCGACGGCTCTCTGGATATAATCAGTGCCAGAGGGGAGGGCGCCATAATACGCCTGTCCATTCCCGGGGTGAAAACATGACTGTTCTGATTCTGGATGATGTGCGGCTGGTCCGTGAAACGGTAAAAGAGGCGCTAAGCTCGTGCTGGGACGGGACGCTGACCGTGCGGGAGTCGTCGAACGGCTTTGATGCTCTGGATATTCTCGGTAAACACCCCGTGGATGTGGCTCTCGTGGATATCAAGATGCCCCGGATGGACGGACTGGCGTTTATCAGAAAGGCGGCCAGAATCAATCCTGCCCTTCGGTTTGTTATTCTCTCCAGTTTTTCCGAGTTCGATTACGCCCGAACCGCTCTCAAACTCGGCGTATCCGACTATCTGCTCAAACCGGTCTCCGATGAGGAGCTGGAAACGGTCCTCAGGCGAATTGAAAGTGAGATCAGAAGCGACGGGAAGGATCTGGTCGATCGGATGGAGCGGGAAATCGACCGTTTTTTCAACTGTCCCATAAAAGAGAATAAACCGGACAATGCCTTGTTCTTCCGCTTTCTTCCCGGAGCGGGAATGCGGCCGGACGAGGGGTACTACCGGAAAATCCGTCCGCTGACGGATGATCTGTCGAACCGGCTTAACAGGCAGGGAATTCCTAATCTCATCCGCAGCGGAGACAATCTGTGGCAGGCGATACTGTTTTCGGGTAAGGAGCATCTCAACCGGGTCAGGAGAGAGCTGAAGGATCTGGCCTCCCTTGTGGATGAGGCGGTCTTCTTTCTCTGCGAGCCGGGAAGGGAGGAGCCGGGGCTTTACTCGGAGCACCGGTCTATCTTTTTTCAGAACCTTTCGGCCCTGGCTCTCGCGGGATGCAGCGGTTTTTCTCCGGAAGGGGCGCCGGATTCTCTGAGAGAGCTCTCCGATTCGCTGACAGCCATGACTAAGGGGATCTACAGGCCGGGTCAAAGTTTTACGGAATCCCTGAAAAGTGCTATAGAAGAGATCGACCGGCTCTCTCCCGGGGCGGCTGAAGTCCTGTCGGCTCATCTGGTTTCACTCTTTTCCCTTTCCGATGTCCATGACAGGGAGGAAATGCTGTCCCGGGTTGAAAGTGAGTATATACGCCTTCAGTCGGGGAGTGAGATTCCCTTTCCAGGCAATGTCATTGCCTATGTGGAGAGAAATTATATGCATCCTGTCAATATCGCCTCTATCGCGGAAACCTTCGGCAAAAGCCCCAATGCCCTCAGTTCGGCTTTCCGGAAGACCACCGGCCGGACTCTGAACCGCTTTATTACCTCCGTGAGAATTGAAAATGCCGAAAAACTGCTACTGTCCTCCGATCTGCCTTCCCGTCGCATCGGGGAGATGGTGGGGATCGACGATCCGGGCTATTTCTGTAAAGTATTCAAGGATTACACCGGTCTTACTCCCATGGATTACCGCAATGAGAGGAATTCCCCCCGGGAATAGAATACCGGGATAATGTCGGTTGTATCGAAAAATACGATAACAGGTATTATATTTTTACTTTCTTGACTTAAGATAAACTATATTTATAGAATCATTGAATGAAAGATCTGTCATATAATGCTGTTTTACCATTTAAAAAATTAACAAAAAGAGGTCTGTGTACACTAGAAGAGCAATTGTCAATCATATTTATGGGTATCGGATTCTTTCTCTCTTTTTCCGCTTCAGTTGCCAATGCCTTACTGGATTTCCCTTTATGGATTAATCTTCCACATATCATTAATGCTGTTGTATGTCTGCTGATGGCACTGTTTTTAAAAAAATGGATAGTTACTGCGGCTCTTATTGAACTGTTTTTTGCGACCTTTATTTACTTTCCTTTTATATATTTTACTAATGCGGGCTATATGGGATCCGGTCTGTTTTATTTTCTTATGGTAGTATTCTGGATTGCATATTATCTGGATAAGAAAACTCTGAATTTTATGCTTGTTTTCTCATTGTTTTATTATACGTGCCTTATAGTTTTTTCCTATAAAAACCCTGAATACGTTATTCCATACCCGGATCCTGTTACGAATGTCATTGATGTTTTAGTTGCCATATTCGCTGTCTCCATATCTTTATCGGCCGTAACGGGTGTCACTTTCAGGGCATATAAAAACGAGCATGATAAAGTACAGGATCTGATTTTTGATCTGAATAAAAGAAATGAGGAATTGAAACAGCTTTCAATAACAGACCAGTTGACCGGAGTATTCAACAGACGTCACTTTATAAATAAGTTTAATCATATGCTTGAACTTTTTGAAGAAACTCCCCAATCCATTTGTGTATTCTTACTGGATATTGACCATTTCAAACATATAAATGATCAATATGGGCATCAGTATGGAGATGAAATCTTAAAGCGAGTAGCTGAAGTGATTCAGGAAACGCTCCGGCCGCACGATCTTACAGCCCGATATGGCGGGGAGGAGTTTATTACTCTGGTTACTGGAGTTAATGAAAAAGATGCAATAGAAATTTCTGAGAGGATACGTACAGGTATTGAGAATATGGAATACCGTCAGCAAAAAATCACAACTGTCAGTATTGGAATCTCTTACAGTACTGTTAATAAAGAAATGGATCTGATGGTAAAAGAAGCAGACAGCAATCTCTATCAAGCTAAAAACAATGGCAGAAACCAGGTTTGCCATGGTATAGGTTAATAACCTATTCCCTATAAAAAGTCTGCTATTCCTTTTGTGGCAAACCTGTAGTAGTCAGAAACCGCTTCCATCGAATTTGTAACAGTTACAATTTCCAGGGTTTCGTTCAGCTTTTTTCCAATAAATCTATTGTCGCTATCGCATTTTCTAAACTATCCACAATTTCCACAGTAATATCTGCCTTTTTAAAGGCATCCATAACTTTTTTCTTTTCTATCTCAGAACATTCGGAAACAAGAAAAAACTTCTGACATCCTCTATTTCTACTAATGGTATAGTATTTCATTAAGGCGTCTAAAGTTTCATAGGTACCTATCACATCTTTACTAAGATATTCAATAAGGTACCATCTCTTCAGTCCTTTCTTTTCAATGGCATCCAGTATTTTACTCCAGGCCAGATCAACACCTTCAATATTAAACTGACCCATGGGATAATTAATCAAAATGCTGTCTTTTATGCGGAATGAGTGATCGCCATGAGGAGTAAACATAGGCTACAACTCCTGATTTAAAAATTGCTATAGTTTAATTATTATTTATGTATGAATACAAGTCAAAATCTCACTTTAAACAAACTCCTATCCATTCATTCTTATCCGCCGGGGAGAGCATACCGATCAGAGCCGCGGCATCCCTGAAAAAATTGTCTATCTTATCGTCTTTGACGAATTCTATCAGGGCCCAGCGGTTTCCCGGTATCTGCGACAGCTTTTCCAGGTACTCCCTCCAGAGCGTTTCCCCTTCGGAGAGGAGGTATCTTATCCGGGGGTCCGTACCCCAGTGAAAAACGTGAACCCCTATCAGGTAGTCACTTATCAGATCAATCCCTTTGAGACAGTCCTTTTTACTCATGCCCACCGGCGGCTGCCAGTAGGAGTGGACCGCCGGGTGCCCGATATCTTCCATAAAGCGGGCGGCTGATTCGTTCCTGTCGGTTAGCGTGCCGCCGTGATATTCAAAGGCCAGGTCGATTCCGGCTTTGGCGCAACTGTCTCCCGCCGCCCGGGCTTCATTGACAATCCTGCCGTAGTAATCCTGATCGGCTTCTCCGGATCCTTTCTTGCCGGCCCAGGCTCTGATAAGAGGAGCTTTCAGAGCCAGAGCCGTATTCAGTATGGTGCTGAACGGGACCGGATCGTCATCAAACCGGTAATAGGATCCGTAAGCTGCTACCTCTAGACCGGCTTCCCTTGTTTTGCGGCCTGTTTCCGTGGCCTCTTCAATATCCCCATGGGGAACATGAATGTCTCCGCCCCATTCGATCCCCTGTATCCCCGCTTTAACCGATGCGTCGATAATCTCATGGACAGTCAAATTTCTGAAAGTAATGGATACCAGTCCCGGTTTTATCATTTGTATATCTCCCTGCTGCGGTAATCGTGCCATACTTTTTCAAACCAGAGGTCCCCTTCGGGAATTTCCCTCCGCTCTTCCCAGGCGTGTACAAGCCATCCCTGTTCGTCGACACAAGTCTTCTGCACTTTATTCCTGAAATCGGTATTTTCGGGAATCATTAGCCACTCTGTATCATTCATTCCGTCGATTCGTACGCCTTTCCCGCTCAGCACCAGTCCGGATCCCCGGCTACCCGTACCCGAGACAAGAGCGAAGAGAATGGCTTCCAGATAAACCCAGTGTGCGAAGCAGAGATGCCTGTTTCGGAAGTATTCCCTGATATCACCGGGGGACGAAAGGGAGGAGGCCTCCCTTTCCAGCCTCTCCAGCTGCCGACGCGATTCTTCCAGTGACCGGCGGATTGTCTCCTCCTCTCTTATAAAGGCGCCCGATCTGGACATTCTGTCCTGAAGCTCCAGTCTCTCTTTTTTCCAGGATAATTGTGACTTTCTGCCTTTTCCGATCAGTTCCTTAATAGAGGCAAGACGCCCCTCGGCTTCTTTTCTGAACAGATCCCCATCCAGGGTCTGTTCCCTGTATGCCGCGCCGATATACTCGGCAGCCCTGAAGCCTCCCACCTGACCGCTGTTGAGCGCCGATCCCCCGGGCCTGTTTATGCCATGGGAGCCGTTAACTTCGCCGACGGGGAACAGATGGGAAATATTTTCCGACTGCCACCAGATATCAGCTGCCAGGCCGCCGTTGTTGTGCTGGGCGCACACGGCAATTTCCAGCTTCTCCCTTCTAAGATCGATATGGTGATCCAGATAGAGGTCTATGGCTCCTGGATTCATTTTTTCCAGCCTTTCAATCGGGGAGGGGAGGAGTGCCTCCGATCTTGACAGGTAGTCCGCCGCTTCGGAAGAGAGCCGGCCGAAGGAAAAATCTTTTGGATCGGTCCTGAAATCCAGGTAGACCTTTCTCCCTTTTTCCACAGTTTCCCGGAAGACCAGAATATCTATGATGGATGATCCTGACAGGACTTTCGCGGAGTCGAAGGGCCACTGATAACCTTTGAGAAATACCCTGGAGTTCATTTCCCCGGCTGTAGAAAAATAGTCTCTCAGGAATTCCCTTTCGTCCTCCCCGTTCTGCGGATCCACGCTGACGAAGCGGGGGAGTACCTGCATATAAGTGCCTGAGACGTTCCATCTGAATTTTACCGAGGCCAGTCCAAACTGGCTCTCCGGAAGATTGGAAGCCATGGCGCCTTCTCTCAGGGCCAGGCCGATGGCACCCGTATGGCATCCGGGGTATACGCTTGTTCTGTAAATTCCTCCGGGGCCGCCTACGGCGAACAGGATATTATCGGCTCTGTAAACTTCCGGCTCGCCCTTTTCTCCCAAAGCGATAAGGCCTGCGGCCCGTTTCCCCTCCTTTTCTCCGACGGTTATCAGGTCTATGACGTCCCGGTCTTCCAGAATGGGAATGCCCGCTTTTTTAACCTCTTTCATCAGAGCCAGGCACATTTCCCTGGATGTGTAGGGACCGATTGATGCGGCCCGTCGTGCGGGATCGTGATCGGTTTTGTATCCTGCGTACTGGCCGTACCTGTCTGTGGGGAAGGGAACTCCCAGATTGACCAGATTAAGAAAAGCCCTGGCCGACCCAGCCGCTTCGGTCAGGGCCAGATCGCCATGCATGGCCCCGCCGCTGTAATAAACCTCCGCCATGGACCGGGGGCTGTCTCCGTCGGAGCCGCAAAGGGCCAGCTTATAATACGTCTGTTTGTCGCTTCCCGTATTGATCGACGTCCCTCTCTGCAGGCCTTCGGTGATGATAGCGATATCCTCTATTCCTCTTCTGTGGAGCTGAAGGGCCGCATTGAGTCCCGCGGCTCCGCTGCCCACAATCAGGCTGTGATAAGCGGTTATCTCCATCAGAGTCTTCCCATGGTCAATCCGCCGTCCACGCGGATTATCTGGCCGGTTGAGTAGGCCAGATCGCCCCGGCTCAGGGAGGCAACGGCTTTGCCCACATCGTCCGGCTGTCCCCAGCGCGGCTGAACGAGTATGCCCTCTTTTATCAGGGCGTCGTATTTGCCCGTTACGGCTCCGGTCATATCGGTTTTGATGATGCCCGGCTGAATTTCATAGACCGGAATTCCGTACTCTCCCAGGCGCACGGCCCATAATTTCGTGGCCATGGTGATCCCGGCCTTGGAGATACAGTAATCTCCCCTTGAGGGAGAGGCCATCTCAGAGGAAACGGATCCGATATTGATTATGGCGAAATCCTGTTCGGGGCGGCACCCCTTCTGCTCGATCATCCATTTAGCTGCGTCTCTTGTCAGAAAATAGGGCCCTTTAAGGTTAATCCCGATTAATCTGTCAAAGCTCTTTTCATCAGCTTCCAGAATATCCACTCTTTTTTCCGGGGCAACGCCGGCATTGTTGACCAGAAGGTTCAGGGTTCCGAAGTCCCTTTTCAGGGACTCTATCAGAATCCCGTGGTCCTTCCTGTCGGAAATATCGGATCTGTAATACCGTACGGTGATCCCGAAGGAACTCAATTGGGTTATAACATCCTTTACTTCCTCGGGTTCTTTTCTCCCCGTCAGGGCCAGATTCCAGTTCTGTTCCGCCAGCCTGAGAGAGATCCCCAGGCCGATTCCTCTGGCCCCGCCGGTGACAAGGGCTGTTTTTTCCGTCATAGGCTTCTCCATCAGGCCAGTATCGCCGCTTTCGCTTCGGTTATTTCCCATTTCAGGTCATCCCCCTTTACAAATCTCTTCAGCTCTTCGACCATATATCGGCCCATCCGTCCGCATTCTCTGTCCATAGATCCCGCCAGATGGGGGGTGAGCAGGACATTCTCCATTTCGTAAAGTGGGGATCCGTCAACCGGCGGCTCAGGGTGGGTGACATCGAGAAGGGCTGTCAGATCGCTTCTTTCGTTAAAGACCTCGATTAAATCTTCCTCGTTGACCACGGCGCCTCTGGCAGTGTTGATAAAAGTGGCCCCCTCTTTCATTTTTCTGAAAAGCGACCCGTCTATCATCCCTTCGGTCTCCTTCAGCCAGGGGGTGTGAAGACTGATCACATCGGACTGGATAAAGAGTTCTTCCAGCGTGACCAGCCGGATTCCCAGTTTCTCCGCGTCCTCCCGGGATACAAAGGGGTCGTATGCCAGCACTTCCAGGTCGAAGGATTGGAGCAGTTCCGCTACTCTTCTGCCGATCATTCCCAGAGACACAAGCCCTACAGTGCTTCTGAACGCTCCGGGTACGGGAATTTTGGTCACAATTTTTTTTTCCTTCCGGATTCTGCTTATGTAATACCATCCCTTTTTAAGGGAGAAGAGTATCTGGGCGATGGTAAACTCCGAAACAGGAATGGCGTTGGCGGCATAGGCGCTTGTCATTTTTATCTTTTTTGTCCAGAATTCCGGTGTGATAATATGTTTGACCGATCCGGCACCGAAGAATACTGCTTCGAGGGAGGGGGCGGCTTCCAGAAACCCTTCGTCCAGTAAAGGCGCACCCCAGCCTGTAAAAATATAGCTGACTTCTTCCAGTTTCTCCTTCTGGTCCAGGGCTTCAGAGGCGTCCATAGGCGGGAAATCGATCACGGCATAGCTCTCTATCTCTTCTCTGACGCTTTGGGGATATACTTTATGGAAAGAGACCTTGTCCATTATATAAAGGCCTTTTTTCATTTTCTGCTCCTTATGGTGTCCCCTTCGATGTATTTGAAAGGGAGTTCCAGTTGAATCGGCTCAGCTTCTTTTTCGATTATGGTACGGAAAAACCACCGGCCGGCTTCCCGGCCCATTCCGCGCACTTCCAGATCGATGGTGCTGATTTTTTTTGGGAATATATTTCTGATGGGAGAGTTGTCAAATCCCGATAGATTCATTTCTCCGGGAATATCTATTCCCGCAGCCTCTGCCGAGGACATGAGGGAAACGGCGACTATGTCGTTAAAACAGACCAGCCAGTTGTATCCCTTGTTTCTGAGATTTTCTATAAAATCGGGAGATATATCCCCGAATGATTCTATTTCCCGTATAGCGAAGCCGGTAATGGATTTGGCTTCGCAGGTGTTCAGAAACGCCTCTTTTCTGAGAGTGTTGACAGTGCTGGCCGATTTGAAGCCCACATAGAGGGGCTTCAGATTCTGTTCGGATTCTCCGGCCTTATCAAAAAGGAAATCCATAGCGGCCCGGTTGTCCAGAGATATGAAATTCCTTTTTTCACTGCGTCTGTTCAGCAGCAGATAGGGAATGCCTCTATCCTCCAGCAGTTGTGTCATCCTTTCATAGGGGTCCGTAAAAGCGAATACCGCCCCGTCGATATCTCCGATTTTTTTGCTGTCCAGAACGGATATGCCGCCGTCGTTCAGTTCCGTAATTATATTGACTCTGGTGCCGGATAAACCCTCTTTCAAGCCGGAGATCAGAAGCGACGGATCATAGAACAGCAGATTCTGAGGCTGATCGCTGTGAGGCAGAAACAAAACAATATTCAGAATGGCTCTGGAGCCGGGTCTTTTTATATTCCTTTTCTCGTATCCCATCTCCCTGGCGGTTTTTTGTATCAGCTCGCTTTTTTCGGTGCCTATCAGAGAGGAGTTGTTCAGAACCCTCGATACGGTACTGACTGAGATGCCCAGCTTTTCGGCGATCTGATAAACTGTGACTTTCCGGCTCACTTGCTGGTCCTGTGCAGGTTTCTGTAGTACTCGTCAAAGAGTATGCATCCGTCGTTTACCTGCCGTATCATCAGTCTTGAACATCCCGAACAGGCTGTGCAGTAGTTTATTTTACGATCCGATCGCAGTTTTGCCGGATAGAGGGGATCGGAGAAGCTCATTCTTCCGAATCCCGCGAAATCGGCCGAACCGCCACTGATCATCTCTTCGGCGAAACCGGCGGCTTTATCTGCCAGAATCGTGTACCCTGATCCGATAACGGCCATTGACGTTCCCAGATTTTTAACATGTTCGGCGTATCTGGCCAGATGCAGGTAAAAGTAAGAGGAGGGCCTTGTGGGTCTTGTAATTTCCGAAGTAACCCCCGGAATGCCTGCGGATACATTGACATAATCCATTCCCAGCCTGTCCATCAGTTTTACGACCTCATCCATCTCGTCCAGTTCTTCAATAATCCGCCCGGGAGCCATCGTTCCGCATCCTCCGCGGATTCCTTCGTAGAAAGACAGCCGTGAACCCAGAATGAAACTGCTGCTTTTAAGACCTTTGCGTATTTCGGCGATCCCCTCGGTGAGAAATCTCGTGCGGTTTTCGAAGGATCCGCCCCATTTGTCTTCCCTCGTATTGGCGGGCCTGAGCATCTCCGCCCCGAAGTAGCCGTGGCACATCTTAAAATCGCAGCCGTCGGCTCCCGCCTTCTCGGCCAGCAGTACCGACCGGATAAAAGCCTGTTTAATCTTTTCTATTTCTTCGGTTCTCAAGTAATCGGCATCGTCGGTTCCGGGACAGATCGATGTTTTTCTGGAAAAAGGACCGCTTTTATATCCCGAATGGCTTACCTGGAACAGAATCAGGCCTTCGGGATTGATTTTCCTGTATTCGGCTACAAGCTTTTTAAAACCGTCCAGATTCTCCCTGCTGAGAACCATTCCGTTCTTTCTTGCCAGTGATTCTTCTGTGACGGAAAGAGCTTCCACTATGACAATGCCCCATTTTCCTTCGGCCAGTTTTTTATAGCGGTTCAACGCCCTTTCTGAAACGGAACCGCCTTTATCTCCGTCATTACCTTCCATAGCCTGGGAGACCAGCCTGTTGGGGGCTTTTTTGGCTCCTATCCTGAATGGTGTAAACAGTGTTTTGTATTCCATATTGTACTTCCTTTTCTATTTTCTCTATTGTTGCATGCAACAATATTTAACACAGTTTTGCCTGTGAATATTTTCACCCCTGGTCAGTGCGGGGGGAGGTTGTCCGCGTAAGCGCCCGGGGATACTCCGACATATTTTTTGAATACGCGTATAAACGTGTTGGAGCTGTTGAAACCGACTTTCCCCGCCAGATCCTGAATCCTCGTATCCCGATCCCTTTCCAGAATCTCTTTAGCTTTTTCTATTCTGTGCTTGTTCAGTACGTCCTTGAAATTGGAACCGGTAACCCGTTTGAAAAGGATGCTGCTGTATTTTTCGGTAATATTAAGGTACTGAGATATATCGTAAAGGCTTATATCCCTTGAATAGTTCTTACGGATGTACTTCATGATTTCTTCTGCCATATATTGATTGCTGTTGTTCCGGGTCGACGATACGGCGTCCAGTATCCGGTCGAAGAGTTCATGTATTTTTTTTCTGATCTGATCATCCTTTTCCAGGGAAAGGATATCGGTTACGTAAGTCATTTCATTCTCAAAAATCTGCAAATCGGCTAATTTAGTCTCCTGTTGAATCCTGTTGACTGAGGATATAAGGGAGAAGAGAAAATTCCTCTTTCTTTCCCGCGTCAGCTGGCGGCTAGTCATGTTCTCATCGATCAGGAGATTGAGGATCTTGGCTGTTTCTTCCCTGTTGCCGTCCAGAATGCAGTTGATCAGCCTGGTTTCTGTATTCAGGGGAAAGTAATAAGCGGCGTCTCTGAAAGTCCTCAGATCTTCTTTGGTCAGAATCTGCTTGATCCCGACGAAATCCCTGAATTCCATTATCTTATCGGCCTGGTTGAAGGATTCGTTGATCTTCCGGAAATCCTCCACAGCGCTTCCTATGGACGCCTTTATGACGATATCGTACTCTCCCTCTATTTCGGATATGAGTTTCATGACCGACTGTTCGGTTTTATCGAAGTATTCCCCTTTGAATATGAGAACAAACCGGTTGTTGTCCATATTGACAAAATTGATGAAATCGTTGTCCGATGTGTAGGATCTGAATGTGTTTTTTACCAGAAAGATCATATCGCTCTGAAGATTGTCCTCTTCATCGTCAAGATTGAAAAGAACGACTTTGAACTGCCCCCGGGGGACGGGAAAATCCTTGTAGGACTCGATTTTAGAAACATTGATGCCGAAGAGAAGGTCCTTATGGAATTTCTCCAGGAGCAGATTCCTGTTTTTCCGGATGATTGCCTGCAGCTGACGGTTGTCCTCCTGAATCTCCTCCGCCGCGGAGTTGATAAATTCAAATTCATCAAGAAATCCCCCGGCGCCCCAGTTTTCCGAAAAGACGTTGACCACACGGGATACAGGCCTGTACAGGGTTGATGTTATTTTTCCGGCCAGCCAAAGGGACCCGGCGATTAGAAGGATAAAAGGGAGAAGGAACCGGATAAGGTAGTAGCCGCTGATTCCGCTATCCTGTTTATAAAGGCAGATATAATTCAGCAGGGGAGAAACCCTTGAGGAAACCATGTAGGCCCGGGTGCCTTTGTACATGATCGGTACGGGACTTATCTCCGCAGGGGAGGGAAGATCCATCTCCCCGTAGTAATCTTCCGTCCGGACGCCCGTCACCGGTCGGACGCTGATTATCCTGTTTCTGCCGGCAATCAGCCATAGATCGTCCGAGCCGGCCAGAGAGGAGTAGAAAGACATTTCATCGATCGTTATAAAAAACAGGATTTCCCGGTCTCCGAAATTCTGAAGGATGGCGTAATTGACCGTCCTGCCTTCTTCCGTCCGCCCTTCCAGAACCAGGGATTTATTGAACCCTTTCATTTTTTTCAAACGGGATATCATATTGGTCCCTGCGGACTCCTCCAGCCCCATGACATCTAAGAAGTATGACGTTTTAGACAGGCTGCTGACCGGATTGATGACGGAATACTCCTCTCCGGAATAGGACACGCCGATTGTGTACCTGAATCCCGATAGCTTGAGAAGATTTTTCTTCAGTTCCTTTTGAACGTTGAAGGAATTGAAGTAGTAATCCTTTTCTTCGGAATAAGCCCATAGCTCGATTATTTCGGAGGTGCGGATGTTATTGAGGGAGGTATAGATAATATCCATCTGGACATCGAGCTGCTGAGCCTGGGATGATATCAGTTTCTGGATGGCGTGCTTACTCTCCTCATTGGCGATTTTACCGTTGAAAAAAATAAAACCGCCCGAAATTACGGAGATAAATACAAGAAGAAGAGATGAATATGTGAGAAATATTTTTTTTCTATATGTTCCTTTCACTTTTTCCGCTCATGTCCTTATTATATTTGAAGCACTGGATAATATCACTTTTTCAGGATATCAGCCAGTCTCCCTGCCTGGTCATTGTGTTCAGGCATAACGCCCTCAGTTCCCCTGCCTTATCCTTGTATTCCGATTTCCCCGCGCAATTGGTCAGTTCCATCGGATCGGCGGACAGGTCATAGAGTTCCTCTCTGTCATCGGGAGTATAGATGTATTTATAGCCGCCTTTGACGACTCCTCTTCTCATATTACCGTACCATGATATCCCGGAGAACTGGAGGAACAGGGCCCTGTCTCCTGCCGTTTTTTCCCCTCTGATTACCGGTAGAAGGGATTGCCCCTCCAGCTGACGCTCCGGGGGCTCCGAAATGAGATCCAGAATGGTCGGCATGATATCGAGGTGGGATACGGCTTCCCGCGAGAGGCCTGTGTTTTCTTCCGGAATCCTCAGAAGCAGCGGAACCCGGACAGCCTGTTCGTAGAGCTCCATTTTCTGGAACATCCTGTGCTGTCCCAGATGATCCCCATGGTCGGATGTGAAGATTACGGCCGTACTGTTCCAGAGGCCTTTCTCCTTCAGAGCATCAATAACCCTGCCTATGGCCCTGTCTGCCAGGTGAACAAGGCCCAGGTGGGCAGACCAGGCTTCCCTCCATTGCTGTTCACCTACATTTTCCGCCAGTCTGGCCGGCACGCCGTTCCTCCTTTTGGGAGGCTCTCCAACAGCGGGTATGCCAACATTGTCAGGGAGCTTTATCTGTTCGGGAGGAAAGAGTGAGTAATAGGGTTCGGGAAGCCGCATGGGCGGATGAGGCGCCCATAAATTCAGGAACAGGGCAAAAGGTCTGTCCCTGTCCTCCCGGATATAATCGACGGCTCTGTCGGCAAACCAGTTATCCAGAAAGACAGATTCGTCATAAGGGAAAAGGGAGCGGCGGGGATTGGAGTATCGTCTCTCCACATCCTTTCCATTCTCGGTCATCAGGAAGGCATCCGTATTTCTCCTGTCCGGAGTGAGATCGATGCCCCTCTCTTCCGCCCAGGTTTCGTATTCACCGTTGCTCTGCCAGCACCGGAAGTCGACATCCTCTTCAAGAGGAGGCAGAACCCGGATGTGATGAACCCCGATATGGGCCATTTCATAACCGGCCTGCTCCAGGTATTTATGAATGGTTTTCTGAGCCGTTGCTGACTCCCCGGCCCAGTCGTTATAGGTCACGCCGTTTTCGATGGGCGGGATTCCGGTTGCCAGAGCCGTTCTGGCCGGAACGCAGAGGGGCGATGTATTGTAGCAGCTGCTGAAATGAAACGAATCCCTCATAAGCCTGTTCAGGTTAGGAGTCACTTCCTTTCCGCACTGAATCATTCCGAGGCTGTCGTTGCGCTGATGGTCCGTCATAATATGCAGTATATTCACAGTTCATCTCCAAAGGGATCGTTGATAGAGTCCAGCCAGTCTTTCAGCCTGGCTTCAAGCGCCGCCGCGACGGAACTGTCTCCGGGAGATTCCGGCATTAATGGGGCAGTCTGAAGGGGATCTTCCATCAGATTGTAGAGGTACCGGACCGTTTTCTCTCCCGGAGCGTATCCGCGGTGAACCACATAGCAGTGACTGTGGGTTCTCAGGGCTCTCCATCCGTATGAAAGATTGTTCAATCCCTTCTGCTCAAATGCCCTTACGGCGTCCGCCCGGCCGGGGTAAGCTGCCAGAAAAGCCTGTTCGGGAAGGGCCCCACACTCCCTGCCCAGCATATGGTCCGAGTAATCAAATCCCTGAACGCTGTCTCCGGGACGGATTCCCATAAGAGCCAGGATAGACGGCAGGTGATCGGGGCTGTTCAGAAGTGCTCCGGTCCGGTCCGGTTGTATTTTCCCGGGCCACCTGATGATAAAGGGGATGCCCACGGACTCTTCGAACCAGACATGTTTATGGAGAAGACTGTGGGATCCCAGCATTTCGCCGTGGTCCGCCGAAAGCACGACGATGGTATTGTCTTTCAGCCCCGCTTCCTCAAGGTAATCGAGAAGCCGGCCCACATTGTGATCGATCCCCGATACGGCGGCGAAGTAATTCAAGCAGTCTTCCCTGTGTTCAGCGTCGCTTAAATTTTCCCATGGACCCGTATGGTCTTTTACCCGTCCTGTCCGGACATTGTCCCTCGGTTTGAAAGAGGTATTCCGGTAAAGGTCTCTGTAGCAGGAGGGAACCTGATCGAAGGGCGTATGGGGCGGATTGTAGGATATAAACAGGGCAAAAGGATTCCAGGCTTGATTCTGCTCTTCCAGAAAACGGAGAGCCGTGTCTGTTTCATGTTCAACCGACCATTTCCCGGGCCTGATCTTCCTGTGGGAATCCTCCCAGTAGTGGGGATCGGCATGGTTATCCATGGCGCCGTAGGAATGCCAGAAGTCGAAGCCCTGCCGTTTTTCTCCCGGAGGGGTATAGGCGTCCCAGCCTGACGCACCGGAAAGAGGATGGTCGCTGTTGTTGAGTTCCGGGTTGTCGAGGTGCCATTTCCCCAGGTAGGCTGTGGAGTAACCCTCGCGTTTCAGGCTGTTGCCGAAGGAATCATCGTCGGGTTTCAGGTACACGGGGGAGGGCAGCCCGGTTTTGCAGTTTGTCCAGACACCGGTAGAGAAGGGGTATTTGCCCGTCATCATCGAAGCCCTGTGGGGAGAACATAGGGGACAAGCCGAGAGAGCCTGGTCGAAAACCAGCGATTCCGATGCGAAGGCATCCATTCTCGGTGTCAGCACGGGATCTTCATTCATAAAGCCGAGGGCGTGGCGACGCCACTGATCGGCGAAAATATATATCAGGTTCGGTTTCTTCATTCTGCTTCACTTCTGTTGAACGGAGGTCCCGAAGGACCTCCTCTGTTTATTTAAAGACCGTTATACACATCAAAGGCTGCCTGATTTATTTCAATGGCCTTTTCGATGCCTTTGTCTTTGAGCTTCCGGACATAGGAGGGATAATCCGCTTCGAAATCCGAACTGCCCATCAGCCATTTCTGGATCATTTCAAGTGTGTAATTTTCTATCTGGGACATAATTCTCAGATATTCCCTTTCCTGTTCAGGGGTGTATTTCAGAAGGATGTAGCCGTCGCTTGTGGGAATTTCTCTTTTTACATACCCGCCGTCGATGTACATCTGCATTCCCTCTGCGGCAATTTCGTTCAGCCATGCTTTTTCGTAGGCAAAATCCTGGACCATACCAATCCTGTACTGAACGCCATATCCTCTCAGAGTCGCAAGAGCCGTTTTGTCGGAGTTCATGACTTTGTCCGTGTAAACCGGTTTATTGCCGTCAAGGGTATAGGTTTCCCCTTCGATTCCGTAGTTGATGAGCTTGTGCCCTTCGGGAGTAAAAAAGTAGTTGAAATATTTTATTACAGTTACAGGGTCCTCGCAGGACGAAGAGATTCCCCATCCGGGACCATGGCATCTGGCGGATTTTTCAACTCTCTCGCCATTCTGGTTCTTAACGGGAATCATGGGTCTGAATTCAAATCCCTCGATCGTATCGGCCAGCTTGGTGTTGTAGTTGGCTGTCGATCCGAACCAGTCATGGGTGAATCCTCCGATATCCTGGCCGAGCATCACGTCTCTGGCCCCCAGTCCCCTGGTGAATATCTCGGGATCGATCAGTCCCTCTTTGTACCATTTTGCCAGGGTTTTCATAGCCAGCTTGAATTCCTCCTCCATGGGACCGTAGACGATATTTCCGTCTTTGACGTCAAAGGAACTTGCGGCATCCCACATGTGAAAAAGGTTCCAGAGATTTCCGTCGCTGTTTCGTCTGAAATAGGGGATTTCATCGGCTTTTCCGTTTCCGTTGGGGTCCTGTGTCTTAAAAGCCGTCAGAGCATCATACAGTTCGTCGATGGTCTGGGGAACTTCCAGGTTGAGCTTCTTCAGCCAGTCCGTTCTGATGAAGTAACCCATAGCCACATCCACTTCCATGAACTTGGGTACCACATAGATGTTTCCGTCCAGAGATGTGGCCGCTTTCAGATAATCGGGATTCTCATCCAGAATCCTCTGAAGATCCGGAGCGTGTTCGGCAATAAGATCGTTCAGGGGAATCAGTCCTCCCTCTCTTCCGAGGGATTCCAGTTTGGATATATCCCTGTACCCAATGATATCGGGAAGGTCTCCGGCAGTGATCATGAGGTTGAAAGCCGACTGCTCGTCCGACGAGCTCTGGGACGCAACGCCTTTCAGGTATACGTTGGTGTTTTCCGCTGAGGCCTTGAACACGGGCCATTCGGGGTTGAAGGGCATGTTGTTAAAAATATTAAAATAGGTGAACTCCAGGGGAGTCGAGCTTATAAGACTGCCGGTCAGCGGCACTTCCTGCTGTTTTCCCCTGTCCTGCTGCCCGTTGGCGAACAAACCACTGCCTAAAGCGCAGATGCACAAAATCAAAAATACTCTTTTCATGAATAACTCCTTTTTCCGACTGCAGGGCAGGCGGTAATATAAATATCGCAATTTATCCTTTTATTGAACCGACCATGGCTCCTCTTTTGAAAAACCGCTGGATATAGGGATAAATAACAAGCATGGGAACCGCTGCGATAATGATCACAGCGTATATGACCGTAAGGGGTGAGCTGAGAGACTCGGGAGATATGATTCCCGCTTCGTCAGCTCCGGAAACCCGGTCTACGATCAGTTTTTTTAGCAGAACCTGGAGGGGAATCTTCGAATCGTCCCGCAGCAGTACCATGGACCAGAAATAACCGTTCCACCGGG
Organism: Oceanispirochaeta sp.; assembly: GCA_963663385.2. Taxonomy (GTDB): domain Bacteria; phylum Spirochaetota; class Spirochaetia; order DSM-2461; family DSM-2461; genus Oceanispirochaeta. Next base: position 1,637,429 of record CAXXXD010000002.1, read on the forward strand.
AGACGGCGTAAAACATCCCCACAGTCGCCAGCGCAGGCTTGGACAGGGGCAGGTATACGGTCCTGAAAATCTGATAACTGTTGGCTCCATCGATAAATGCGGCTTCCTCAAGAGATCGGGGAACCGATTCGAAAAAGGTTTTCATAATCATCAGGTTGTAGGTGTTTATGGCAAACACCAGCAGAACGGATGTTCTGGAGTCCATCAGGTGCAAATCCACTACGTTCAGATAGAAGGGGATTGTCCCCGCTTTGAACCAGAGTGTAATTACAGCCATAAGCATAAAGAACTTTCTGAAAAGCAGCCTTTCCTTGGAAAGAACATACGCACCCGTCGTGGTGAACAGCATATTTACGAATGTGCCGAAAAATGTGTAGTAAAATGTATTGCCGTAGGCTGTCCACAGTCCCTCAATGGCAAAAGCCTTTCTGAATGAATCGAGCGTGAAACCCACGGGAAGAATCGTCACTTCTCCCGTAAGAAGGTAGTAGGGTTTGCTGACCGAAGCAATAACAATGTAGTAGAGCGGATAGAGGACAAGCAGTGTCAATACAATACAGAGGATCGTATTGAACAGGTTGAATGCCTTTTCACCCGCGGTTTCCCGCAGAAGGCCGTTTTTTATATTTACCATTTAATTCCCCTTTTATAAGAGACCGTTCTCTGTTATTTTTTTACTGATGCTGTTGGACAGCAGGACCAGTCCCAGAGCTATCAGAGCCTCAAACAGCCCGGCAGCGGTAGCGAGCCCGAACTGCTGCTGCTGGATTCCGATTCTGTACACAAATGTACTGATGACGTCGGATGTCTCGAAAGTCGCCGGCTGGTAAAGCAGGATAATGGACTCAAATCCTATATTGATCATCTTGCCTATGTTGAGAACGAACATGATCATAATCGTGGGAAGTATGGTGGGGACCGTAATATTCAGCATCTGGCTCCACTTTCCCGCGCCGTCGACTCTGGCCGCTTCATAAAGCTGCTGGTCGATTCCGGCCAGGGCCGCGATATACACAATGGCGTTGAAACCCGTTTCCCTCCAGACAATCATGGATGTGTAGATTTCTCTGAAATATTCAGGCTTGACCATAAAGTAGACCGATTCGCCTCCCATCTTTTTAATCAGGGTGTTTATAATGCCCGAGCTGGGAGATAGAAAATTGACAACCATTCCGCATACAACGACTATGGAAATAAAGTAAGGCATAAAGGAAACCGTCTGCACTGTTTTCTTGAACCAGACAGATTTGAGCTCATTGATCAGAAGAGCCAGGATAATCGACGCGGGAAAGGCGAAGACTATTCTGTACAGGGTAATAAATAGTGTGTTTTTTACTGTTCTCAGAAAATCGTCGCTTCCCATAAAGACCCTGAAATTTTCAAGGCCGATCCAGTCGCTTCCGCCCATTCCCCGGAATATGCTGTAATCCTGAAACGCGATAAGAAGTCCGCCCATGGGTTTGTATGCGAATAGGCAGTACCATATGAACATCGGCAGCAGGAGCATATACAGCGTCCAGTCCTGCCTTATTATTTTTCCGTAATTCTGAAGAGATTTTACCATCCCTTTCTCTTTCATTCGTTCCTCCAAATTTTTCTTCAACGGAGTCAGTTTAAACTCCGATTTAGAAAAACGTATATTGCTATTAATCAACAGGTTTGCCGTTTTCCATTCCGGGAAGGGGGCTTTGTGTGATAATAAATCATCATTTTTCAACAGAAGTGCGAATATCAACAACCTGCTTTTTTGATATTGAGGAGGGATTCCCGCGATATGGCATGTTGTGGAATGCTTTAAAGGGGCTGGTGATGTAAGTGAAGTCAATTATTATTCCGGAAGAGGGGAGCTCTATTATTATGAATATCCCGGTCGCAGGAATCCGGTTAACGGCGGAGGGAAAGGCAGGATTTCATCCCGGTCCTTTCACGTTTCTCTGAGAATCGGCTGATTTTCTTCTAAGCCAATTTATACCAGATTTCCTGATTTAACCCGCCGACAACGTTTCTAATGATTCCTCAGTGATCTCCTTTCCGGGGATCCTGATCAAATAGGGAAATCGCCCCTATATACAGACGGACAGCCTGTTCCAAAGTTGTCAGACTTACGGCCTCATCGGGCCCATGGGCATCCCCGTAGTTCTCCCCGAGAGGCTTTTTTTCTTCCGGATTTCCTGCTCCGAAACCAACCGCTCCAGGGATTTTGCGGGCATATGTTCCTCCAGCCATTGTATAGGGAAGGGTATGAGAACCTGTCATCCTGTTATAAAGTTCTGTCAGATTCTGAACCAGAGGACTTTCTGCTTTCACAATCGAGGGAGGGCTGTCAAAAATGACACTGTATTCTCCCCCTGCAGGCTTTATCAAATCAGTTACAGCTCCTTTAATCCTCTCTGATCTGTCCGTTACCGGATAGCGGATATCCAGGGAAAGGATTACTTCCTGTTCTTTCATTCTCAGCATGGTGGCACAGCAGCTCAGAGAACCTGAAATCTCATCTGTATACCCGATACCGGAGTTTTGACAGTATGGATCAGATAGAATGGTATCCAATACAGACAGGATCCCCTCATCTTCGGCAGGAAATAACTCCAGGGTCTTTACAAATGTAACAATAGGTAAAAGGGCATTTTTCCCTGTCTGAGGGGCAGAAGAATGAGCACTCCTCCCGGCTGCCTCCAGTACAAGGATTCCATTGCAGTTGCCCGCTGTCAAACCCTCCGGTAGAACAGTGGCATCAATTCTGTCAGGATCCCCCTTCAGTTCAATACGAGCATACTCTGCCACCGATGAGGGTGTACTACCTCCTTCAAAATGAACAATCTTTTTACTGCGGAGAGGGAGCCTGAGGTCCAGGCGCAGGATTCCCTTTTCTCCGTGGCAAACCGGAAAATCATCATCCGCAACCAATGAGATATCCGGTGCGGGAGCATGTTCCAGATAATAATCCATATCATCCATGCCCCGCTCTTCGTTGCACCCTAATACCAGGAATATCCGATTTTTTAGTATGATTCTATTGCGAATGAAATACTTAAGGGCGAATAGAAGAGCAACTACTGGGCCTTTATCATCAACGGTACCACGCCCTACAATATAATCTGCGATGCGGGTAGCCTGAAACGGAGGATATCTCCACCCCTCGCCGGCAGGTACAACATCAAGATGCCCGAACAGGGCAATGCTCGCCCCATCGGAAGCTTTTCCCGCCGGAAGTCCTATTTCAGTACAGTAATTGTCAAAATTCCGGACGGTAAATCCCATTTCCCGTGCGATTTCTTCCGCCTTTACAAGAACATTGAAACAGCTTTCACCGTAAGGTTTTCCCGGCTGAGATTCCTCCCGGACACTGGGAATGGTAATCAGTTGAGATAACACCGAAATCATGGATTCACGATTCTCTTCCAGAAAACGTTCTATCCCGACCGGATCAAGAGATGCCTTTGTCATATTTATTCCTCTTTTATTATTGGGTTACCTGAATTTCCTATTCAGGTATACCACAATCCTGATTAAAGTCAAATATTTTACTAAAACAAAGTAAAAAATTTACTTGATTCAACATGATTCTTCTGGTTTCCCTAAAAAAAATCTATTTTCATGCAATAAATTTCTTGACAAGGAAGTGGAAACGGGTAAAAATCAGTAAACAAGTTAATAATTTTACTAAAATCTATATATGCGGTGAGTAAATGGCAAGATTAAAAGACATTGCGGAACGGGCTGGAGTCTCCATAGCAACAGTCTCAAGGGTGCTCAATCAGGATGAGAGTTTCTCCATTACGTTGGAGACTAAACAAAAGATCCTGCAGATCGCCCAGGATTTAAAATATCAGGGATCCGGCAGCAGCCGGAATTCTGAAAATTCCGGTAATAAAATTAAAAAACTGGCAATGATTATGCTTTATCATGAAATGGATGAAATAAAAGATCCCTATTATTTAACTATTCGCACAAGTATAAAATCCGAAGCTGCCGGATTGAACCTTCAGACAAGCGAGTTCTTTGCTCCCCGGCTGAATACTGCAGAAATGAATTTTGAAGAGTATGCGGCTCTCGTTATTATAGGTTCCTTTGGTCTATGGACAAAAAGCCTGGAGAAAGCTGTTAAAGAGTCGGATAAACCTGTGATATTTGTTGACTTTGCTCCTGCCTTTCCCGGGGCCGACTACATCCTGACCGATTTCGTACTCATGATGGAAACTGTACTCAACCATCTGGAAAAGATGGGATATAACAAGATCGGGTATATCGGAGGCCGGGAATATAATGTCGTTTCTGATGAACCTATAAAGGATCCCAGAGAGACCTGTTTTGAAAAGTTTCTGCAGATCAAGGGTTTATACAATCCCTCCTACGTCTATATTGACCGCTCAATCACTTGTGAAAACGGATACCATCTGGCAACTCAGATGATTCAGAACCGGAACATTCCGGAAGCCGTCTTTGTTGAAAATGACACAATGTCCATCGGTGTACTTAAAGCTTTCAAGGAAAACGGTATAGCTGTGCCCGATGATGTTTCAATTGTCAGCTGCAATGATATCCCATCTGCGGAATATCTGGTTCCATCCCTTACGACTATGAAAATTCCCACCAATCTTATGGGGCAGATGGCCGCCCGACTGGCATACGAACGTATAAACATGAAAAGAAAAACAGGAATCAAACTTATGGTTCCCAACGAACTCGTTATCCGTCAGAGTTGCGGTTCTCAAAAAGGAAAGAAGTAATGAAAACTCTTTTTAATTATGACTATGATAACCCGGACTGGTCCAATTATACCATTCTGGAAAGGAACCGCCTGCCGGTTCGATCCTTCTACAGTTCCTTCAAAGATTCTGAAAGCGCTCTCAGCTTTGATCGGGAAAAAAGCGGTCGCTTTCTCCTGCTGAACGGGAAATGGAAGTTTCATTATCTGGAAACTCCCTACGCTGATTGCGGAGCCTTTGAAAACCCTGATTTTGATGACAGGGAATGGGACGATATTCCTGTTCCCTCCCATTGGCAGTTATCCGGTTATGGTTCCCCCTTCTACAGCGATGCGATAACCCCCTTCCCGGGGCAGGAGACTCCCTGCATTCAGACGGATAATCCCACAGGTGTGTATAGGAGGAAATTCAGCATCAGGAAAGAGGAGGGCAGCGAATACATACTCCGTTTTGACGGAGTGGAAAGCTCTTTTCACCTCTGGGTAAACGGCCATCTGATCGGTTACAGCCAGGTAAGCAGGCTCAGTGCCGAGTTTGACGTAACCCCCTTCCTGACGGATGGGGTGAATACCCTGGCCCTCAAGGTCTATCAGTTTTCCGACGGCAGTTACCTTGAGAATCAGGATATGTGGTGGCTGGCCGGTATTATCCGGGATGTCTCTCTTATCAGCCGCCCTGAGCTCCATATAAGAGATTACAGGATTACATCACAGGTGAATGACCATCTTACGGAAGGGGCTCTGTCGGTAGAGGTGGAAGTTGAAAACAAAACGGCGGAAACCTCCGATGCTGAAGTGCATCTTGTTTTAAAGGATTCCCGGGAATACCTTTTAACGTTATGTGAAATCATTAAAGTAAAACCGGGTGAAACCGCCACTATTACCTTCAGGGAGAAGATCCGGAATATCAGATGCTGGAGTGCAGAGGATCCCGCCCTGTATACGGCTCTTATTTCATTAAATAAAGAAGGCGGGGGCAGTCAGGAAATCTGTCCGGTCCGAGTCGGATTCCGGACGATAGAAATCCGTGACGGGCTGATCAGGATTAATGGAAAAGCCATCAGAATAAGAGGTGTGAACCGCCATGACTGGCATGTCGATACCGGAAGAGCTATAACAGGGACCCATATGAGACAGGATCTGATCCTGATGAAGCGGAACAACATCAATGCGATCCGTTCATCCCATTATCCAAACCAACCGGAATTCTATGATTTGTGTGATGAAATGGGCTTCTATGTTATGGAAGAGGCTGATCTGGAGTGTAATCAGGCCTACTACTTCACCGACCCGGATAAGATCAGTGATGACCCGCGATGGCAGGCCAGCTATCTGGACCGGATCCGGCGGATGGTCGAGCGTGATAGAAATCATCCATCCGTCGTTTTCTGGTCTCTCGGAAACGAATCCGGTTACGGCAGAAACTTTCAAGCCGGATACAAAATGCTGAAAGAGATGGATCCCCTGCGGCCGATACACTATGAAGAAGACAAAGAGGCCATTTCTGCCGATATGTACAGCTCCATGTATACACCCCATGAAAAACTGAAAGAACTGGGGTCCCTCATACTTGAGAAGCCTCATGTTGTCTGCGAGTATGCCCATGCCATGGGAAACGGTCCCGGCGGCCTTATGGAGTATTGGGATCTTTTTCGACAATACCCGCGGCTTCAGGGAGGATTCGTGTGGGAATGGAAAGATCACTCCCTGCGTAAATATGATAAAAATGGCACCCCCTATTTCAGCTACGGGGGAGATTACAATGACCATCCGAACAGCGGAGCCTTTTGCTCGGACGGGCTTGTCCAGGCGGATGGAAGACCAACCCCCGGCCTGGCTCAGCTGAAAAAAGCCCTAGAGCAGGTCAGGGCAGAGGATTTCCGACTCAAAGACGGAACCGTTCTGATTATCAATGACTATGATTTCATATCTCTCGAAGGATTCGTCCTGCAGTGTACTGTCAGAACCTCTCAATCCATTCTGATAGATAAAACCTTCACTCCGTTAGCGGTTTTGGCAGGTGGATCGGAAAGGATAGAACTTTTCACGCCCTCTGAGCTGTTGATGTTGGATAAAAGAGATGCGGAAACAGTTATCCACCTGAGCTTTAAACGGGGATTCCTCCAGGAGGACGGAGAGGAACAGACCGAGGAGACAGCTTTCACACAGTTTATTATGGATGAGCCGGTAGCCGCTTCCGGAGCACATCAGAAAGCTGAGAGTCTCCCGGACCGCTCATCCGTCTCCATTCAAGAAACGGGAGAGTTGCTGTCATTCAAGGCCGGAGAAACCATCCTCAGGTATGACAGGATTCACGGCCGTATAAAAAGCCTGGAAGCTGTTCAGAAACTGCTCATAACCGATGGATTCGACCTGGACTTCTGGCGGGCGCCGATAGACAACGATAAGAATATTCTGCTCCACTGGAAGAAGTTCCATGTCAACAGTATCAAATCCTGTGTCCGGCAGGTCTCTATCACCGAGAATGATCAGGGGATTCTTTTTAAAGCGGAAAAGACCTATGCCCCGATAGTAATGGAATGGGCCGTCAAGGTTACAGAGTCCATTCTACTCACCAATGACGGCTCTGTAATATTGGACATAGAGGGAATTCCGGAAGGCGTACTTCCTGAATCCTTTCCCCGCATAGGCATGCGTTTTACCTTATCCGAAGGGATGACTGATCTGCTCTGGTTCGGACGTGGTCCGGGAGACAGCTATATCGATGCGTATGCAGGATCTCCTATCGGTTTGTACCGCTCCACAAGTACAGAATCCTATTTTCCCTATGTTGTTCCGCAGGAACATGGCAATCGAAGCGATGTTCGATGGGTCTATATAGGCGATGACAGGAAAAGGGGTATCTGCGTCTGTGCAGCGGACAAACTGAACTTCAGTGCCGGTCATTACTCAAGAGAGGTTCTGGAACAGGCCGCTCACACTTGTGATCTGATCCCTTCTCCTGAAACCTGGCTGACTCTGGATCTGGCCCATCACGGACTGGGAAGCGCCAGCTGGGGCCCCGATGCTTTGGTTCAGCATAGATTAAAGCCGCAGCCTTTTCATTTTAAATGGGGGCTCTCCCCGGCGAAAGAAGAGGAAGCTGTACAACAGGCAGCACGACTCAGGTCAATGCTCCGGCAAGATATTTAAAAGGAGATCCTACTGAATGAAAAAATCCAGCGATGCTTTCCGCATCAATCAGAAAAATGCCCCGTACTTTTTTTTAGCTCCGGTAATCATTGTTTTTCTGTTGTTTATGATCTACCCGATCATCCATTCTTTTATCCTCAGTTTTCAGAAATTCGAAGACGGGATTTACAGCTTCGTCGGTTTTGGAAACTATATAACACTTCTGCAGGACCCGGTTTTCTGGAATGCCTTGAAGAATACCTTCATCTACCTGTTGTTCCAGGTGCCCCTTATGGTTGTACTGTCCCTGTCCCTGGCTGTTCTCCTGGACCAGAGTTTTCTGCGTATGAAACCGCTGTTCCGTATGACCCTGTTCCTTCCGTCCATCACAGCACTGGTTGCCTATGCAATTGTTTTCAAGATGATGCTGAATACGGAATACGGGATTGTCAACCATCTGCTACAAACGGCAGGACTCCCGAAGATTGACTGGCTGAATACAACCTGGGGGGCTCGTGTTTCCATCATAATGGCTATCACCTGGAGATGGACTGGATACAATATGGTCATTATGATTGCAGGATTGCAGTCCATCCCGACCTCTCTGTACGAATCCGCCTGTATCGACGGGGCGAATGCCTGGGTAAAACTGACTAAAATTACTATCCCGATGATGAAGCATATCATTCTGTTTGTCAGTATCACGTCCACCATAGGAACCCTCATGCTCTTTGATGAATCCCTGATTCTCACTAATGGAGGACCTGACAATGCGACAATCACAACAGGACACCATCTATACAATTCAGGTTTTCAGTTCTTCAAGTTTGGTTATGCCGCATCCATAAGCTATGTCCTGGTTTTGATTATCGCAGTTCTGTCATTCATACAATTCAAGCTTTCCAGAGAGGAAAAATGATGAAGAAGACTCTAACTTATCTCATTCTGATAATAGCCCTAGTTATATCCTTATTCCCTTTTTACTTTATGTTTATCTCTGCCGGGAATTCCAACAACGAAATCCTGAGATCTCCTCCATCCCTTACATATGGCCCCTATATAAAGGACAATCTGATTGCTCTGAACGGTAAAATCAATCTTCTCAGAGTCATTTTCAATTCATTGTTCATAACTGGCAGTTATACGATACTGTCAATACTGATCCACTCAATGGCCGGTTTTGCTCTGAGTAAGTACCATTTCCGTATGAAAAACGTGTTTTTTGCCATCATTATGACGACCATGATGATACCCGCGCAGGTACTCTATGTCCCTCTCTTTACCCTGATGAACAGGATTGGATGGGTAAACAGTTATCAGGCCGTTATACTTCCGACACTGGCCAATGCCTTCGGAATCTTTCTGATGCGGCAGAATATGCTCTCCTTTCCCGATGCTCTGATGGAAGCGGCAAGGATAGATGGCTACAGCGAATTCTCAATCTTTTTCCAGATCGTATTACCCAATATGAAATCGGCATTAGGGGCTCTGGGTATCTATATGTTCCTGAGTATGTGGAACAGCTTTATGTGGCCCCTCATCATAATGAGCACAAAAAATATGTATAACTTTCCTGTAGCACTCTCCATGCTGGACGGCAATATCTGGCAGAAGAATTACGGAGTTATCATGCTGGCAACGTCAATTGCGACTCTTCCGATCCTGGTTATATTCCTGATACTGCAGAATCAGTTTATATCCGGTGTTATGGGAGGAGCTGTGAAAGAATAGAGATTTGTTTCACCTGAGATAAATCAATTAAATCTGTTGAAAAATTGGAGGACTTAATGAAAAAAAGGAAATCAGTATTTCTGGTAATGCTGGCGGCCCTGATAGGACTGACCGGCTGTTCCAAAACGGAAGTAGCCGATGCAAAGGCAGAGAGCGGCAGGATTGAGGGCGATCTGATCGTCTGGAGCTGGGATGTCGCTCTGGCTCACCTGCAGGAGGTGTCGCCGGCATTCCAGGAACAGTATCCCGATGTTAAATTTAACTTTGAGGAAATGGGAACAACCCAGATCTACAGTAAGATGACCACCTCGCTGGCTTCCGGGATCGGTTTGCCGGATATTGTTTCTCTGGAAGGGGAACAGATGACTAAATTCGGAACCAAATTCCCTGATAAATTCATGGATCTCACTAACCAGATAGATACAGCCATGTTTCTGCCTGTCAAAATCGGAGAATGTACTTCTTCCGGAAAAATCATAGCCTATCCATGGGATGCCGGCCCCTGCGGTCTTTACTATCGTGCCGATATTTTCGAGGAAGCCGGTATTGATGCTCAGAAAATAAAAACCTGGGATGATTTTATCGATGCCGGAAAGGTTCTGAAACAGAAAACCGGGGTAGCGATGATGCCCCTGGCTACTTCACGAAAGGATACGTTTTACAGGCTGTTGATGATGCAGCTCGGAACCTTCTATTTTGATGAAACCGGTAAAACACAGGTAAACTCTCCCGAATCCATTCAAGCCATGGAAATGGTCAAGAAAATATATGACGCGGGAATCACTATAAACGACGGAAGCTGGGATGATTACGTCATATCCATCAAGGAAGGTCTGGTCGCTACAGTTCCCGAAGCCGTCTGGCTGATTGGAACAATCAAGGATGCAGCTCCGGATACAGCCGGAAAGTGGAGGGTTATGCCTTTGCCGGGATTTGATGAGACCAGCAGAAACGGGTCCTCAAACGGAGGATCTGTTCTGGCAATCCCCGCCGTAACCAAACATCCGGAAGCCGCCGCTGCCTTTGCCCAATTCGCCATGACTGATAAAGCCGGATTGGTACAGGGTTTTAAAAATTACGGTCTGTACCCATCTTATATTCCTGTTTACAGCGAAGATATCTTTCAGCAGGGAGATGATTTTTTCGGAGGACAGAAAATTTACAGTGTTTTCAATGAAATTGGAAAAAGCATCCCCGCAGTAAATTACACCGAAAATTTTGCCGAAACCCTGGACCTTTCCAAAAATGCTGTGGCCAAGGTACTCCTGAAAGGGGCTGAAGTAACCTCAACCATGAACAATCTTCAGGATGAGCTGAAAGCCAAATTCGGAAAATAGACATCCGGTTTCCAAATGAATACTGAGCGGACTGTTTAACCACAGTCCGTTTTTTTAAAGAGGATATAATTGAAAGAAACAAAGCGGATCCGGAAAGAGATCCTTATACTTATCCTGCCTATTATTCTGGAAAACATACTTCAGATTTCCGCAGGGATTATTTCAACAGCAATGATCGGCCGCCTGACATCAGCCGATGTCTCAGGTCAGGGGATCTGCCTACGCCTTACCGATACGCTCTGGTGTCTTTACAAGGGGATCAGTATTGGGGCAACTGTCCTGGTCGCCAGGGCTTATGGAGAGAAGAACTACAATAAAGGAAGATACATTATAACTCAGACATTCTTAACTGCCGTTCCTCTGTCATTGATCTTCGCTCTTATCCTGACCTTATATCCTCTCACTTTCCTGCATTTCTTTACAGAGAATCCTCTCATCCTCGGACAGGCTCTGAAGTTTATGAGAATTATTGTCTTCGGTTTTCCGTTTGTCATATCAATGCAGATCGTTACAGCAGCCTTCCAGGGACATGGCGATACAAAGACGCCGATGTTCATAGCTCTGCTGGTTAATATTATCAATATAGGTTTAGGACGTGTGTTTATCTTCGGCTTATGGGGAATTCCCTCACTGGGGATCAGCGGGGCAGCATTGTCTCTTGTCATATCGCAGGGAAGCGGAGCTTTAACAGGTATTTATCTGCTTTATAGAAAGAAAGGTCTTCTGTACCGGAAAGAAAAAACCTTAAAAATGGCACAGCCTGACAGTCGGATTATCAGAGAAATTTACCATATAGGTCTGCCTGCATCCTTTGAAAGCATGTTCTGGCAGTTTTCGGCTATCATTCTCAGTAAAATCATCCTTTCCTACGGGGATATGCCCTTTGCGGCCTACCAGCTGGGAATCCAGGCTGAGACAATTACAGAGATGCCCGCAATAGGGTTCGGAATCGCGGCAACCACCCTGACCGGTAAAGCAATAGGCATGCAGAATCCCGAACTCGGAAGGCGCTATTTCAAACAACTTATTCGGCTGTCCCTATCGATAAGTATTGTAACCTCCTTTCTACTGATCTTTTTCCCCGGAGGATTTATGAATCTGATGACGGACAAACCGGAGTTGAAGGACATCGGGATACTCTATGTGTTTATCATGGGCTTTATTCAAATACCTCAAAATCTCTCACGGATCTACAATGGTGTTATTCGGGCCGTCGGTTTTCCCCGTATCCCCATGTACGTTGCCGGCATTGGAATCTGGGGATTCAGGATACCATTTGCTTTCCTTACAGCCTATGTATTTCATTGGGATATCCTATTGATATGGTTATGCATTGCCCTGGATCAGGCTATACGATACATTCTCAGTGTTTTTATATATAAAAAAAAGGGGATATTTCAATTGGAACTTTGTAAAACTGAAAAGCTGGTAGAAGGACATGCCGTATGAATAGCCGGAATAAAGGGTCTATTTTTGCGGATTTATCACTAATTATCGTTGCGGCCATCTGGGGATCAGGATTTATTGCCACCCAATATGCGATCGACAGCCAGATGAGTGCAAGTCTGATTATGGTTCTTCGATTTACAATTGCCTCTCTTGCAATAGGCGGATTTTTTTATAAAGCAGTCCGGACCATTACCTATCGTGAAATAGTGATAGGTTTACCGGCAGGCGTTCTGCTTTTCCTGGCCTTTTTTGCTCAGACTATCGGGCTTGAATATACGACTCCGTCGAATAATGCCTTCATAACCTCTACAAATGTTATTATGGTACCGTTTATTTCCTGGATGCTCCTGAAAAAAGCACCGCAGTTGAAGTCCTTTATTCTGGCGACGGTCTGTTTAGCTGGTATCGCCCTGTTAACCTGGGTTCCCGGGAAGGGGATCAGTTTTAATACGGGAGATCTGCTGACCCTGTTTTGCGCTCTTCTTTTTGCCGGGCATATTTCCTATCTGGATCTGGCTTCCAAGAAAATATCAGCTTCTAAATTAACCTTTCTTCAGATGATAACGGCGGCAGTTTTATCCTTTTTCTCTCTGATTCTATTTGATCTGAATTCCATCAGCCAGGCAGATTTATCCACGGGGCTTATCCCGACTCTCTATCTTGGTTTTTTCAGCACATGCCTCTGTTTTCTTATACAAACCTCCGCACAAAAGAAAACTACCTCAACCAAGGCTGCTTTATTTTTATCCACAGAGAGTCTATTCGGGAGTTCTTTTTCAGTGGCCCTTGGTTTGGAGCCTCTTACACATGCAATGATTCTGGGAGGAGCGTTAATTATGTCTGCTATTCTCTTTTCAGAAATAAAAATCAAGAAAAAATGGCGAAAAGGCCAGTCTGATTTCAGTATGAACGAAAATGGAACTTAACAGGGTAAGGGCAGGTCATAGCTTTGCAAAATACGACTTATTCAATCTAATCTGATCTGCCTGATTTCCGATGTCAGAAATCAGGCCAGCCTGTCTTCCTGGAACCTGAGCTATACAACAGAGCCCTATTTCTGAACTATCCTTTCTAATAGATACTACTGCTTCTTTTGTAAGCGGTAATTCTTCCCACATTGACAGCATTTTAGGCCTGAGGGATCAGATTGAAATATCTTCAGCAGTTAAGTTGTAGGGAAGTAATTTTTCATAATCACTCTGTTTTTCACAGCAGGGCAATTCCCGGAAGATGAAGTACAAGTAAGCATAAACAGGAAGATTATTCATCTTCGCAGAGTCAACAAGGCTGTACAGAATTGCCGATGATTCAGCACCTTTCGGGCTCCCGGCAAAAAGCCAGTTTTTTCTTCCGATTACAAATGGTCTGATTGCATTTTCAGCGCTATTGTTCGAAGGAGTCAATACCGGATTTTCCAGATACAAAACCAGCTGCTCCCAGTTGATTAATGTGTACTTCATCGCCTTTCCGAACTCTAAAGAGGGAGGGACTTGAGGATAAAGGAGGGTCAGTTTTTTCTGTAATTTATCCAGTATCGGTTCTGCCCTGTTTTTCCTCTGCTTGTAAAAACCTTTTAGCGAATAATTCATCCCGTAGAGATTCCAGTTCAAATAGGTCCTTTATCAGGTCGAGAATTTGCTTCGCTTCTGCATCCTTTTTCTTGGTTGCTTCCCAGTATTGGAAGAACTTTCTTCTGGCATGAGCCCAGCATAAAACATGTTTTATATCTCCCTCGACTTTCTTTCGAGCGGTACGATATGCCTCAAAATCATCGGTCTGAATCCAGCCTGAAAAATCTTCTAAAAACTCCAAAGGGATCGTATGGGACCGACCTTGTTCGTACTGGAATATGACACATTTTTTATCAGGATCTCTTCTAAGAAAGACCCACATCCATGATTTATCAGCAGTTTTTCGCTTCGGCTCTTTTAACACCTGAACCCTTGTCTCATCAGCATTGATGACATTGCCGGATTTGATGTTTTCTTTCAGCAATTCATATAGTGGCTTACAGGCTGTTGCTGACTTAATCGTAAGATTGCTCAATGTCGCCCGGATGCTCGCCCATGCATCCGGGAATTGGTCAATATAAAATATCTCTGGTGTAAAGCTCAGGGATATGTTTGATCAAATCAGGATTTAGTTTGCTCCATGGAGTGAACCGCTCCGTGCGGACCCGCTTGCAGGGTGGTGTGGGGCCCGAGGTTAGAAGCCTCCGGCTACCCGATTTCTGCAGTCTTATTTTTTATTGTCTAACCTCATAATTATAGATGTCCCTGCCGCACCACATTCAATAAAACCATTTCTTTCATATAATCTAACTGCAGGATTATCCGGATCAACGCTTAATGAAATTGAATCTATTTTATATTTTGTTTGATTTAATAATTCTTTTAATAATGCTGATCCAATTTTCTGCCCACGCTTGTGGTAATCGACTGCAATTCCGAGTTCTGGTATATTATCAGCTATGTATCCATATCCTTTATCGCTGGAAGTGAAGTAACGTAGCCAAATTGCTCCTATTCTTTTTTTTGTTTTATTATCAATAGCAATGTATCCAAAATCTCCTTTTTTACCCCAATTCTCAACATATTTACGAATTTTGGGATCTTTGATTATATCACGATCCGGAGGAGGGGAATTTGTATCAACATATATTGATTGGTAGAGCATTTCATATAGAAAATCCTGATCATTGACACCTATTTTTCTTAATAAAAAATTATTTTCATTTCCCATACATTTATTCCTTGATTTAAATATTTAATATTATTGAATTATTTCATTACGGTGTAAATATAAAAAATATGTATAACTTTTTTATATAAAACCTAATAAATAATTTCAGTTATGATAAAATACTTACCTACACAATATTCTCAGTTCCAAGTTTCTTTATTTACCACCGGAGGTTAAATCCATAACCAAATATTTCTTTGCATACTTTCCAATTCTATTTTCTATGGCACATAATTTTTTCCCATCCGCCGCAGGCGGATTAATATATTCTGATTTTGAAAAACAATTCACTAATCATAATAAATATCCCGCCTTACATAACGAGACTGTAGAAAAACTCAAACTGGGTATTTTCAAGGCTCCCCTGAAAGTACTCATTTGGAAAAATCATTCATCTCTTTGATTTCAATATTAAATCCGATTAAAACCGGCTATATTCAACTACAATTGGTTTATCCTACGCTATACCCATTCTTTAGCACTTTTCCGTATTCCTACGCACTATACTGCTGGATTTTCCCGATATTATGCACGATACAGTACAACAACCACTGTGTCCGGACCTTTTCCGTACCCCGTAAAGTAAAGCGATTCAGCTTTTTCATTCCGGCAATATGTCCGAATACAGGTCCCACCGTATACCGACCGTCATTGCTTCTGAAGTCGGGGGATTTCAGCCACATGTCATGACCGGCAGGGTAGATAAGCTGGTTGGTTGCCGTATCCATGGAGTGAACCGCTCCGTGCGGACCCGCATGCTCATTTGATGTGGGGGTTGGAGGTTAAAAGCCTCCGGCTACCCGATTTACGCAGACTTTTTAATTCTATTTATATGCTTCATCATGGGACCCAATACTTATGGGAATTATAGTTTCATCTTGGATCAGGAATTCGATTGTTATTCGGTATGAAATATTAATAGATATACTATATAGTTCTGATAAATTCCCTTTTAACTGATGTAAGCGTAGAGATGGGTGATTAGGATTTATTTCCATTAGCTGTAAAGTCTTAGAATACTGTCTTTTTATCTCTGGGTGTTTTTTTAAAAATTTTGCAGCTTTTTTTTCATAACTATGTGTAAATATGATTTTAGGCATCAGTTATTCTTTCTATATGGTCTTCAATACTCCCGGTATAATAATTTCCTTCTTGTATATCTTTTTTTGCTTCAACTAATGCGGCTTCAAGTTCACATTCTCTTAAGCGGTTGTATTCATCAATAGAAAGAACAATATATTTAATTTTACCTCTGACAGTTATAACTGCTTCATTCTCCTCAGAGATCACTTGATCCAGAACTGAGACACCTTTAATTTTCAAATCATTGGCTGTTATACTATTAAACATTTTTTTACCTCATTATCAATAGTACGATTAATTGTGCTCTAAATCAATTCTATAACAGTTGAATTATTATGTATTTTCTAAGAAAGGGTAACCTCGCAAATTATCTTGGACCAATCTCTTATGAACCTATCTAACTGACAAAGATCATTTCACAAAACAGTTGAATCAGTTTTCTCATCCTCCGAACATAAAAAAAGGAGCAACTCCCCGCCAAGGTTTCTGCTCCTTAAATCTCACTCCCTCCCCAAAAGGAGGAAACTTAACTGTTACTTCTTTTTCGGATATCTTTACAAAAATTTCAAGCCCTTGGAAAAGATTTTTTCTGGAATAAACCAAATCATTGTCCAAAATGCGGAAGCCGGGTACTCTGGGGCCATGGTTTTGTTTACCGCTACTTCAATGAATTTCCGGAAGCCCTTCTTCTCAAACGATACCGTTGTCCCTGCTGCGGAGCAGTGTACCAATAGAAATATCTGACTAGGCGATCCTGGGGCTGGTCGCAAACAAGTTTGCTGCTCGCCCATGCAACCAGGGTGTTTCTATGGAATACAGGATCCGGAAACTCAATGAGTATATCCGGGCCCTGGTCACAGCTCCGCTGTTGCTCGGGTATGCGGCCGAGCTGGATGAACTATTATGGAATCTCCCAGTATTACAGCCCTCTTCAGAACCTAGATGATTGGCTCCGCAGGAGGATTCGCATGTGCTATTGGAAACAATGGCGTTATCCCAGAACAAAAGTCAGGAAACTGATGGAATTGGGTATCCCTAAAGATTTTGCAATTATTACAGGTGCCAGTAGTAAATCCTACTGGCATCTCTCCAAGTCATACGCTACCAATGCGGCGATGTCCAACAAATGGCTGGAAGAGCAAGGATTGGTCAATATCAAATACCTCTGGTGCAAAGCCCAGGGATATGTTTGATCAAATCAGGATTTTAGTTTGCTCCATGGAGTGAACCGCCCTGTGCGGACCCGCATGCAGGGTGGTGTGGGGGCTGGAGGTTAAAAGCCTCCGGCTACCCGATTTATGAAGGAGTTTTTTAATTATATCTAACTCCAAATATTTGTTCTGTACTTTACATTGTTTTCAAAAGTCCAACCACTTCAGTTACACGCGTGGAATGTCTGGAGGAAGCCGGAATGCAAAACCGGGAGCCCATGTACAAGAATGTGATAGAAGGCTCAGTTCCAGAGGCGAGTCAGCCAATGATGACGATGCCCCGTGGGTATGGAATAGGGTAAATCACAGGGTTGTCCGGGGACAGTGTACAGTCTTATTCGGGGAGATCTGTCTGCGGGGCGGTGATGTGTTCTTTTAAACTGAGAATCCGGTAGGGAACCGGAAAACCAATCCCCGGCTTTTCAGAGGGTGACACTCTGGAAATGAGCAAGATTATCTTGAGTACAAATAAGTCGTCACAGGTTTAAAAGCACGGTATAGCATCAACGGGAGCAATCTCGTTGATTAGCAGGCAGAAGTCAGCAGAAGGCATAGTAACCAACGCCCGGAGTAATGTCCGGTTCACGGTGAAGGCCTGAACATTTCACAAGGAGGAGCCTTATGGTTCTCAAAGGAACAATTTTAGCACTGGCCGAAATAACTTTTGGCGAATTATGGAGAAACCAGCCTTGAACGATTCTATGATGGATTTGATTTTATCATCTGAAAACATGCGTAAGGCCTGGAAACAGGTCAAACGCAATGGCGGCAGTCCGGGAGTCAATGGCATGACTATTGAGAAATTTCCGGAATATCTACGCAGAAGATGGAGTAAAATCAAGCAAGCTTTGCTTTTGGGGTACTATGTACCCTCTCCGGTGCTCAGGGTGGAAATCCCCAAGAGATCCGGAGGTATGCGAATGCTGGGTATTCCCACTATTTTAGACAGGGTTATCCAACAGGCTATTTCACAGGTTTTGAATCCTCTATTCGATTCGGATTTTTCGGAAAGCAGTTTTGGATTCAGGCCGGGAAGATCGGCTCACGGAGCAGTACGACAGGTAAATACCTATGTTAAATCGGGATACAAGTATGCAGTTGATCTGGACTTGGAAAAGTTCTTTGATACGGTAAATCACGATATTCTGATGCATTGTGTGGCTAAGAAAGTCCGGGACAAATCAGTCCTGAAATTGATTGGCCGCTACCTGAGAGCCGGTATTATGGACAAGGATGGGATTAAAATCCCTACTGAAATCGGGACTCCTCAAGGAGGCCCGTTATCACCTCTACTTTCCAATATCCTTCTTGATAATTTCGATAAGGAGTTGGAACGGAGAAACCTGTGCTTTGCACGTTACGCAGATGATGCATTAATTGTATCAAAACGCCTGTGTGATGGAAAAGCTATATTGACTGAAATAAGTGATTATCTCAGTCGCAGGTTAAAATTGGTTGTAAACCAGAAGAAAAGCAAGGTGTGTAAAATCTCCGAATGCAGTTTTCTGGGATTCACTTTCAAGGGTAAGAAAATCCGATGGACTGAATCATCCTTTCGGGAGTTTCAATATCAGTTAAAGCATTTGACAAGACGGTCTTGGGGGGTATCAATGGAATATCGATTCCGGAAACTTAACGAGTATATCCGGGGGTGGATGAACTATTATGGTATTTCCCAATATTACAGACCTCTACAATCAATGTAAGCGGTAATTCTCTCCATCTTGCGTGATTTCGAAATGATTATATACTCCATGAAAAATCATGGAGGAACCTAATATGACCAACTGGAATTGGCCTGAATTAATCGAAGAACAAAAACAGAGCGGGAAAACAATTTCTGAGTTCTGCGCAGATAAAGGAGTTCACTATACATCTTTCTACAAGAATCGAAAAAAATTAAAGAAAAGCAGTTTTATTGAAATCAAACAGAAAGCCCCGGTATTACAGCCACAAAACCCCACAATGATACTCAGATACAAGGATTTCTCATTGGATCTGGCATCAGGTTATAACAGGCAATCCCTGATAGATCTTCTGAAGATTCTGAGAGAGTTGTAATGTTTGGTACGCCCGACATGGCTGTACGCTAATGAGGTGAAAGTCCTCTACAGGTGCCCACGTATAGTGAACATGCTATACCAACTGTTAGCTGAAGGCAAGGGCATTTCCGCGAGGGAATGTCTGGAGGAAGCCGGAATGCAAAACCGGGAGCCCATGTACAAGAATGTGATAGAAGGCTCAGTTCCAGAGGCGAGTCAGCCAATGATGACGATGCCCCGTGGGTATGGAATAGGGTAAATCACAGGGTTGTCCGGGGACAGTGTACAGTCTTATTCGGGGAGATCTGTCTGCGGGGCGGTAATGTGTTCTTTTAAACTGAGAATCCGGTAGGGAACCGGAAAACCAATCCCCGGCTTTTCAGAGGGTGACACTCTGGAAATGAGCAAGATTATCTTGAGTACAAATAAGTCGTCACAGGTTTAAAAGCACGGTATAGCATCAACGGGAGCAATCTCGTTGATTAGCAGGCAGAAGTCAGCAGAAGGCATAGTAACCAACGCCCGGAGTAATGTCCGGTTCACGGTGAAGGCCTGAACATTTCACAAGGAGGAGCCTTATGGTTCTCAAAGGAACAATTTTAGCACTGGCCGAAATAACTTTTGGCGAATTATGGAGAAACCAGCCTTGAACGATTCTATGATGGATTTGATTTTATCATCTGAAAACATGCGTAAGGCCTGGAAACAGGTCAAACGCAATGGCGGCAGTCCGGGAGTCAATGGCATGACTATTGAGAAATTTCCGGAATATCTACGCAGAAGATGGAGTAAAATCAAGCAAGCTTTGCTTTTGGGGTACTATGTACCCTCTCCGGTGCTCAGGGTGGAAATCCCCAAGAGATCCGGAGGTATGCGAATGCTGGGTATTCCCACTATTTTAGACAGGGTTATCCAACAGGCTATTTCACAGGTTTTGAATCCTCTATTCGATTCGGATTTTTCGGAAAGCAGTTTTGGATTCAGGCCGGGAAGATCGGCTCACGGAGCAGTACGACAGGTAAATACCTATGTTAAATCGGGATACAAGTATGCAGTTGATCTGGACTTGGAAAAGTTCTTTGATACGGTAAATCACGATATTCTGATGCATTGTGTGGCTAAGAAAGTCCGGGACAAATCAGTCCTGAAATTGATTGGCCGCTACCTGAGAGCCGGTATTATGGACAAGGAGGGGATTAAAATCCCTACTGAAATCGGGACTCCTCAAGGAGGCCCGTTATCACCTCTACTTTCCAATATCCTTCTTGATAATTTCGATAAGGAGTTGGAACGGAGAAACCTGTGCTTTGCACGTTACGCAGATGATGCATTAATTGTATCAAAACGCCTGTGTGATGGAAAAGCTATATTGACTGAAATAAGTGATTATCTCAGTCGCAGGTTAAAATTGGTTGTAAACCAGAAGAAAAGCAAGGTGTGTAAAATCTCCGAATGCAGTTTTCTGGGATTCACTTTCAAGGGTAAGAAAATCCGATGGACTGAATCATCCTTTCGGGAGTTTCAATATCAGTTAAAGCATTTGACAAGACGGTCTTGGGGGGTATCAATGGAATATCGATTCCGGAAACTTAACGAGTATATCCGGGGGTGGATGAACTATTATGGTATTTCCCAATATTACAGACCTCTACAATCAATTGATGAATGGCTGAGAAGAAGAATCCGTATGTGCTACTGGAAACAGTGGCGTTACCCCAGAACAAAAGTCAGGAAACTGATGGAGCTGGGTATTCCGAAAGATTTTGCCATTATGACAGGAGCAAGTAGTAAGTCCTACTGGCATCTGTCAAAAGGCTATGCAACCAATGCCGCTATGTCCAATAAATGGTTGGAAGAGCAAGGATTGATCAATATTAAGGCCCTCTGGTGTAAAATCCAGGGCTACACATGATCAAATTATAGTTTCGTTTGCTCCATGGAGTGAACCGCCCTGTGCGGACCCGCATGCAGGGTGGTGTGGGGGCTGGAGGTTAAAAGCCTCCGGCTACCCGATTTGACCTGAACGAATACCGGATCTTTCTGAGACCCGGCACGACAGACTTAAGAAAAGCGA
This sequence comes from Oceanispirochaeta sp., assembly GCA_963663385.2. GTDB lineage: Bacteria > Spirochaetota > Spirochaetia > DSM-2461 > DSM-2461 > Oceanispirochaeta. The sequence continues at coordinate 1,658,938 of CAXXXD010000002.1, forward strand.
TCAACGGATTATCTCTGTTTATCCAGAATGAAATGAATCATGATTTATTCGCCAAATCGCTATTCCTCTTTTGTAACCGGCAGAGAAAACTTCTGAAAATTGTCTACTGGGATAATACCGGTTTTTGTCTCTGGCAGAAGAGACTGGAAGAGAACAGATATCCCTGGCCGGAAACAGATGAAGATGCTAAAGAGATCAGCATGGATGAATTGAAAATGCTCCTGACGGGAATAGACTTTTTCAAAGCGCATAAAAAATTATCATATTCCCGTATTTAGAGATTTTATAATTATAGAAACTTTGATAGAATTCCCCGTATGGAGAATGAAGAACAGCATTTAAGAGAACAACTTGATGCACAAAAAATAGAAATTGCTGAACTGAAAAGACTTAATGCCATTCTCCAGGAGCAAGTAGCAAAACTGAACCTCCTGCACTTTGGAACAAAATCAGAGAAGATAACTGCCGAAGATAAGAAACAAGCTTCTCTCTTCAATGAAGCGGAAGATAGTGCTTTTGCTCAGAATGATGAAGAGCAGGAGAAAAATGTTATTGAAACGGTTGAGGTCGGTTCCTACAAGAAAAATATTAAAAAATCCGGCCGGAAACCTCTGCCGGCAGATCTGCCGAGAGAGATCGTGGAATATGATATTCCGGATAAAGATAAGATCTGTGCCTGCGGAACAGAAAAGACCTGTATCGGTGAAGATGTTTCCGAGAGAGCAAAAATTATTCCGTCAAAAGTCGTTGTTATTCAGGAACGTAGAAAAAAGTACTCCTGCAAGAATTGTGAAGGGACGACTCTTGATGAAGCTGCTGTACAGACCGCAGAAGGAGCAAAGCATCTGGTCGCGGGCAGTATTGCCGATGAAAGCCTGCTCGCTTGGAGTATAAGCGAAAAGTTTGAGTTCGCTCTTCCTTTCTACAGGCAATCAAAACGGTTAAACCAGATAGGCATACCGATCCCCCGGGCGACATTGAGCAATCTTACGATAAAATCGGCAACGGCATGTAAGCCTCTATATGATTTGCTGAAAGAAAACATTAAATCCGGTTCCATTATTAATGCCGATGAGACGAGAGTTCAGGTTCTAAAGGAACCGAAACGAAAAGCTTCAGATAAATCATGGATGTGGGTCTTTCTCAGAGGAGATCCCGATAAAAAATGTGTCATATTTCAGTATGAGCAAGGCCGATCCCATGCAATTCCGTTGGATTTCTTGGAAAATTACTCTGGCTGGGTTCAAACTGATGATTTTGAGGCCTACCATACTGCCCGAAAAAAAGTTGATGGAGATATAAAGCATGTCTTATGCTGGGCCCATGCCAGAAGAAAGTTCTTCCAATATTGGGAATCAACCAAGAAAAAAGATGCAGAAGCAAAGCAAATTCTCGACCTGATAAAGGATCTGTTTGAACTGGAATCATTACGGGATAATTATTCGCTAAAAGGGTTTCATAAACAGCGACAAAATAGAGCAGAACCGATACTAGATAAGTTACAGAAAAAACTGACGAAGCTTTATCCTCAAGTACCTCCTTCTTTAGAGTTCGGTAAGGCGATGAAGTATACATTGAGCAACTGGGAGCAGTTGGTTCTATATCTGAAAAATCCTGTTTTGACTCCTTCGAACAATAGCGCTGAAAATGCAATCAGACCCTTCGTAATCGGGAGAAAAAACTGGCTTTTTGCCGGAAGCCCGAAAGGTGCTGAATCATCGGCAATTCTGTACAGTCTCGTTGAATCTGCGAAGATGAACAATCTTCCAGTTTATGCTTACTTGTACTTTATCTTCCGGGAATTGCCCTGCTGTGAAAAACAGAGTGATTATGAAAAATTACTTCCCTATAATTTAACTGCTGAAGATATTGCAATCTGATCCATCAGTCCTAAAATGCTGTCAATGTGGGAAGAATTACCGCTTACCAATCAATTGATGAATGGCTGAGAAGAAGAATCCGTATGTGCTACTGGAAACAGTGGCGTTACCCCAGAACAAAAGTCAGGAAACTGATGGAGCTGGGTATTCCGAAAGATTTTGCCATTATGACAGGAGCAAGTAGTAAGTCCTACTGGCATCTGTCAAAAGGCTATGCAACCAATGCCGCTATGTCCAATAAATGGTTGGAAGAGCAAGGATTGATCAATATTAAGGCCCTCTGGTGTAAAATCCAGGGCTACACATGATCAAATTATAGTTTCGTTTGCTCCATGGAGTGAACCGCCCTGTGCGGACCCGCTTGCAGGGTGGTGTGGGGGCTGGAGGTTAAAAGCCTCCGGCTACCCGATTTATACGGCCCGCATTTTACCAACATCTTCCGCGCCCCCGCCGAAGCACAGGACGTGCGGAGGTGGATTTCTTTCAATCTTTGTACTCCCTGAAACTTCTCATAAGACCATCAAATGAAGTCGGTTTATACTTATGAAAAGCCGCTTCATCAACAAAGACAAAATCAAAATGTATATCTTTCTGAACTCTGTTGATGTCTTCACACCACTGCTTAAGTCTTTTCATCTTTTCCGGTACATCCAAATCTTCAAGACCTTTTGTTTCGACAATTACTATCTCTTTATTTGTGACTTTCACAAGAAAATCCGGGTAGTAATTTGAAGGAAAACCATCTTTATTGATGTAATCAATAGTAAAGTGAACTGCTAGGAAGTTTTTGGCATAGGAAATAATGTCGGTACAATCTTCAAGAAAAGCTGCAAATTCAAGTTCAAGATGGCTGTCTCCAATAATTTTATTAAAAACAGATTTCTTGGGTATGATGAAACCTTGATCTTTAGCAACAAAGGGTCGTGTTTTTCTCAATTTTATATAATCGCGAATCTCTGCATCGCCTTTATCCTGCACAGTCAGTTCATTAATATATTTCTTGAATGATTCAATGATCGTTTTTGTGGCCTGTAGTTCAGATAAATTTCTTAGTGTATTCAGATCATCGATTTCAACGGTTTCTTGAAATAAATGATTGGCAATGAAATCCTTAACTTTGCCATAAAGAACATCGTATCCGCTGACAAGCCGTAAATCTTTCATTATTACCTGAGCGAAGTAACCTACGACACTTCTATAATCTGTTACCGCAGTTGTATCCAGGTGCGTGACATGATTTACCTCGTTGGTGGTAATATCCTTAAAAACAATTTCACGTTTTTGTTCTTCTGAAAATTCAAGATATTCAATCTTTTGATTACCGAAAGATGAAGGGTTTAAGTTGGCAAAATTTTTATATTCACGATATATTCGGGGAGTAAGAACAGGTATTTCGATATCCAACTTTTCAATATCCTTGTTGGTATTTTCATTATCAACTTCAACAATGATCGGTGCTTTCGGTGCTGTGCCTTCCCCCATTGGTTTCCGTTCAAGCTCAACACCTTCACTTTGGATTGATTCAACAAAATCCATAAATGCATCAGTTCCGACAATGCTGACATATTCTTCTATGTCAGAACCAAAGTACATACGGCGCAAACCACGGCCAAGTGTTTGTTCCGGTAAGATATTGCTTTTAGAAGAATATGCACGAAGTCCAACTATAGTTGTTACATTTCGAACATCCCAGCCTTCTTTCAGCATTAGAACTGATACGATGGCTTTGTACGGGCTATCCCAGCTATCAATTTTATTGGATTCATCTCGTAATTTGTCTAATTCTTCTTTTTTCTTACCTGTTGTGGATTCTGAGATTTCACCACTTTTATTGGTATGAATAGTCATCACTGAATCTTTAAACTCCGGGAAGCTTGATTCAAGATATTCTGCAACTTCATCACAGTTTTTTGTGTCATCTGTCATAATGAAAAGAATGGCCTTTTTTCCAAGCTTTTCATGTTCAGAGTACACCTTCCGCCATTCTTCAACTCCGAGATTAATGTAGTCGGAATACCGTTCTGTAAAAAGTGAGCTTTGTTTTTCTGCAAGTTTTGCTCGACTTGCACTATCAGGTAATACCGGATGCTTTACAACATTTTGTGAAATGGCTTCTACTAACGGATAATCAGAAATTGTCTGAACAAAAATTGCTCCGTTATTGTGTTTAGGTGTTGCAGTCACATCAACCTGTAAAGAAAGAAAATGATCCTTTTGAAGGAGCTTATTATGTATATCCTGAATTGATTTAAACCAAGCAAGTTTAGAATCATGAATATGATGGGCTTCGTCATTTAACACAACAAGCTCGTCAATATCTCTAACAATCTCACCAAGATCAACTTTGGAGTCTGTTGTTTTTCCAGTCGGACGTTTACCAAGGAAATAATCCATTGTGTTTTCAGCAGCAAAACTTGCCTCGGCAGTATCAGCTGAATAAACACGATGAATATTGGTCAAAAAGATATTTCCTGTTTTGCGGACAATACTGACATCATCCTGTATATGAAGTGTCAATTGAAAATCATCCTGCCAATTCTGACCGTCATACCCGTTGTCCGGAAGAATCGGGTCTTCAAAGAAAATTCGCAGTCCGTCAAAATCAGTTCTGATCCGGTCAAGAACAATGATATTAGGGGCAATTAAAAGGAAGTTTCTGGCAAGTTCCGAGTCTTCTTCATAGGTTTTATGAAAGTACGCCCATGCAAGGATCAGACTCATGACTTTTGTTTTACCGCTTCCGGTAGCCATTTTAACTACAAGCCGCCTCCATTCCTCATCAAACATTCCCGCAGAAACCGCCTGGGAGGAATCGTAGCGAAGCATATCGTATTTATCTTTAACCTTTACCACATCATAAAGATAGATAACGGTTTCCACGGCTTCTCTTTGTGCATAGTAATACTTGAAAGGAATAACTGAACCATCGGCCTTGGGAATGAGGTGTTCGGTTTTAAACCACCAATTCAGCAAAGAAATGCTGGTATTGCTGGCTCCTTCATAATTTTTCTCCCTCCAGCCATGGATTTCTTTCCTTAACGAATGAACCAGAGGAGGCAGCAATTTTTCATAACTCGATTCCCTTAATGCTTCGTCAGCAGGGAACCAGCGGACATCCGGGTGAAGAATTTCATAAGGGGATGATGGAAAATCGGGATGTATTGCCATTATTTTTTACCCCCTACGGTTATTTCTGCGATTCTCATTGTATCGTTGCCGAATATGTCTACGACTTTTACAGCTATCTTATACCGTCCGGGAGAGCACTCATGGAAAGTGCTTTTCAATTCTAGTGTACGGTCTTTTTTCGTTCGGAAAGACTGCCACTCGTTTTCAAAAATATAATCACCAGTCCAGCGTTCTTCGACTTCGCCTGTTTCTTCGTTAGGAACACGGATGATTTCTCTTTTACTCTCGAAGTTGAAGTCAACTGACCAGTAATCAATCCAGTCTGTCCATTTTTTTGTAAGGATTTCTTTTACAACAATACCGTTCTTATCTTTGCTGACTTTTACTATCTGGCCATTATCAACGGTTATCTTGTTCTTTCCATTCTTTAAGCCTTCCGCAACACTGTCTATGGTTTCCTGAGTGTAGTAAACAGAAAAGTCTGTCAGTTCAACAGCAATACTGTTTCCTTTTACCAAGGGCTTGATTTCTATATAGCTGACATCATGAAAAACGACCTGATTTTTTTCGATTGCACGGCGGTCAAAAACTTCCCGGGGAATATATTTGGGAGCAATATCAATTCCCTTATTTTTTGCTTCATCAAGGATATTTGGAAAAAGTCCCATTTCAAACTCAAAAGCAAGAATATCAACACGAGTAACATTGTTCTTACGGCATTCAAGGATGATTTCTTCTACGAAAAGTCGTGTTACTGGCAAGTTAATCGGGCCAACCGCGACTAGTCTTCCTGCCTTTTTTCCGTGGAACGCAGGGAATCCTTCTACAAGTTGTGCTTTATAGGCATGAAGAATCAGTTCAGTAAAATTTTTCTCTTTTTCTTCAATCTGCCGCTGTTTTTCTTCTTCCCTGAGGTTTTTATTGATGCCGATGTAGTGCTGTCGTTCGTATTTACCAAGGTTTAGCACTTCAAAAGCACGGAAATCTTTTCCATCTTCTTTAATTTGACGTTGTACCTGAATCATTCTTTTACGTGTAGTGTGTATTGAAAATTTACCCAGATCGGCGACTATCCACTTTCTATTCAGTTTTTCGGCAACAGAAGCTAATGTTCCTGAACCACAGAAGAAGTCTGCAACTATGTCATTTTCATTTGAGCTTGCTTGAATGATACGTTCAAGCAAACCTTCCGGCTTTTGAGTAGCATATCCAAGTCTTTCACTACCCATGGCATTAATCATATTAATGTCATCCCAAATATTTTCTATTGGCCGTCCTTTAAGTTCCCAAGTATATTGCTTAAATTCAGGATATTTTGCTGTTTCAGAATGTCGCAATCTACTTTCTGACTTTAACTGGTTATATCTTTCATCAGAATAAGTTGCCATTACTTGCCATCTATACTTGCCTCGTTCATCTTCATATTTAAATCGTTCATAATATTCATCCGGATATTCACCATATTGAATGTTAAATTGATAGTCATCCTTGTTTTTTGTATACAAGAATATGGTGTCTGTATTAACTGAGAATTTCTTTGAAATAGCTTTTACAGTATTAGTTCTTCTGCGCCAGAGTATTTCATTTAGGAAATTATCTTTTCCAAATATTTCTTCAAGTACGTTTCTTATATAAGAGTTAACTCTCCAATCACAATGAACATAAATGCTCCCATTATCTGCTAACAAGTCTCGCATTAGAACTAATCGTTCATATAACATCGCTATAAAACTATCTGCTCCCTTGCCCCAGGTATCTCGATAAGCTATTTCTTCTAAAATACCGGGTTCTTTGTGCAGAGTTTCATCACCAATCTCAATATCCATGGAAAAATCAGCACCAACATCAAATGGAGGATCAATATATATGAGCTTAATTCCGCCATTACGTTCAATTTCTTCACGTAGCGGACCGTTTTTCAAAGATGATAAGATCAATTTATTATCACCCCAGATCAGTTTGTTAGTCCATCCTTTTTGTTGTCGCCCGCGGGAATCAAAAAGATTCATTTGCATACTTGAATCTTCCGGCTTTTCTGCACGTGGTTCATCAACCTGTTCAATTACCTGAAAAGGAAGAACGATATTACAGACTTCATATGTTTTGCCATTCCAGACAAGTTCTACTTCCCGCTTATCGTCGAAAAGAAGGAAACGGTATTTGTCCGGTAGGGGTTTCCCGGCTTCAATGTATTTGATGATGTCACGTTTTTCATTGTCGGTTAGTGTCATTTATATTTCTCCTCTCACAGGTGCTTTATCATTATCGTGTTGCGGTTCATAATGCCAGAAATTTATCGGGTTCTTCGGGTCATAAGTAAAAAGGCATTGCTTACTGTTCAGACCAACCCCATATTTTCCGGCTTTGCATTTATTATTAAAAAGATCTAGAAGTTTAAATCTGTAACTTTCCCGATTAGTGAATAATACATTTTCTTCTTCAAATAAAGAAGGTGCTTGTTGTTGCTTCCATTGTGCATAGGCTGAATATGAATCTTTTGAGAATACTGCCATTCCGGAAAAAAGGTCAGCCACTTGAATCAATGGTTCCACTTTGGAACATTGTTCCTGAAAGGATTCAATTGAATAATGTGTGTCTGAAAAGAAAAACCCAAAAAGATTGTGATGAAAATCCTGTTGCCTTCCTTTGGCAGAGAGGCAGTCATGGATCGTTGTCCAATCAATTCCGTTTCTTTGATCAGGTCGAATATCCCATTTGGCAGATTTCGGTCTTCGTTTCATGGAGCCGCTTAGTAAATGAAAGAACATCCTTTCATAATTTGCCATATCATCACGCCCCTGGATTTTGTGACGTGAATCGTGAGTGTCCCAAATAAGGGTATCTATTCTCATTTTATGATTTCGAATATTTGTAAATATATAGTTGACTATTTTTTCAGCACAGAAATAGTATTTCGCGTCTTTAAGCTTTTGCCATTTAAATTCTGAAATATTTGAACTATCTAAGATTGCGGATATTTCCTCTTGTGCCTTTCCCCATACCTTTCTATGTATAGAAAATGCCGAAAGACTTTGAAATCTTGATGCGGTTATTTGACTTTCATCTGTAAAGACAACGTATTCCAAATTAATCCCTTATTATATCATTCTTTGCCCGGCATGGACGCCGGGCTTCTTAGGGCGCGGTCTTTATGTCCATATCTCATTATTTGAATCATATTTTCTCTATTTTGAGAAATTTTGTCCGTATAACGCCGATTTCTGCTGATTGCCGTATATGGCGGAGTTATTGCGAACAGCAAGAACTGTGACATAGGCAATTCAGTAGCAAATCTTTGGTACGCCCGACATGGCTGTACGCTAATGAGGTGAAAGTCCTCTACAGGTGCCCACGTATAGTGAACATGCTATACCAACTGTTAGCTGAAGGCAAGGGCATTTCCGCGAGGGAATGTCTGGAGGAAGCCGGAATGCAAAACCGGGAGCCCATGTACAAGAATGTGATAGAAGGCTCAGTTCCAGAGGCGAGTCAGCCAATGATGACGATGCCCCGTGGGTATGGAATAGGGTAAATCACAGGGTTGTCCGGGGACAGTGTACAGTCTTATTCGGGGAGATCTGTCTGCGGGGCGGTAATGTGTTCTTTTAAACTGAGAATCCGGTAGGGAACCGGAAAACCAATCCCCGGCTTTTCAGAGGGTGACACTCTGGAAATGAGCAAGATTATCTTGAGTACAAATAAGTCGTCACAGGTTTAAAAGCACGGTATAGCATCAACGGGAGCAATCTCGTTGATTAGCAGGCAGAAGTCAGCAGAAGGCATAGTAACCAACGCCCGGAGTAATGTCCGGTTCACGGTGAAGGCCTGAACATTTCACAAGGAGGAGCCTTATGGTTCTCAAAGGAACAATTTTAGCACTGGCCGAAATAACTTTTGGCGAATTATGGAGAAACCAGCCTTGAACGATTCTATGATGGATTTGATTTTATCATCTGAAAACATGCGTAAGGCCTGGAAACAGGTCAAACGCAATGGCGGCAGTCCGGGAGTCAATGGCATGACTATTGAGAAATTTCCGGAATATCTACGCAGAAGATGGAGTAAAATCAAGCAAGCTTTGCTTTTGGGGTACTATGTACCCTCTCCGGTGCTCAGGGTGGAAATCCCCAAGAGATCCGGAGGTATGCGAATGCTGGGTATTCCCACTATTTTAGACAGGGTTATCCAACAGGCTATTTCACAGGTTTTGAATCCTCTATTCGATTCGGATTTTTCGGAAAGCAGTTTTGGATTCAGGCCGGGAAGATCGGCTCACGGAGCAGTACGACAGGTAAATACCTATGTTAAATCGGGATACAAGTATGCAGTTGATCTGGACTTGGAAAAGTTCTTTGATACGGTAAATCACGATATTCTGATGCATTGTGTGGCTAAGAAAGTCCGGGACAAATCAGTCCTGAAATTGATTGGCCGCTACCTGAGAGCCGGTATTATGGACAAGGAGGGGATTAAAATCCCTACTGAAATCGGGACTCCTCAAGGAGGCCCGTTATCACCTCTACTTTCCAATATCCTTCTTGATAATTTCGATAAGGAGTTGGAACGGAGAAACCTGTGCTTTGCACGTTACGCAGATGATGCATTAATTGTATCAAAACGCCTGTGTGATGGAAAAGCTATATTGACTGAAATAAGTGATTATCTCAGTCGCAGGTTAAAATTGGTTGTAAACCAGAAGAAAAGCAAGGTGTGTAAAATCTCCGAATGCAGTTTTCTGGGATTCACTTTCAAGGGTAAGAAAATCCGATGGACTGAATCATCCTTTCGGGAGTTTCAATATCAGTTAAAGCATTTGACAAGACGGTCTTGGGGGGTATCAATGGAATATCGATTCCGGAAACTTAACGAGTATATCCGGGGGTGGATGAACTATTATGGTATTTCCCAATATTACAGACCTCTACAATCAATTGATGAATGGCTGAGAAGAAGAATCCGTATGTGCTACTGGAAACAGTGGCGTTACCCCAGAACAAAAGTCAGGAAACTGATGGAGCTGGGTATTCCGAAAGATTTTGCCATTATGACAGGAGCAAGTAGTAAGTCCTACTGGCATCTGTCAAAAGGCTATGCGTAAGCGGTAATTCTTCCCACATTGACAGCATTTTAGGACTGATGGATCAGATTGCAATATCTTCAGCAGTTAAGTTATAGGGAAGTAATTTTTCATAATCACTCTGTTTTTCACAGCAGGGCAATTCCCGGAAGATAAAGTACAAGTAAGCATAAACTGGAAGATTGTTCATCTTCGCAGATTCAACGAGACTGTACAGAATTGCCGATGATTCAGCACCTTTCGGGCTTCCGGCAAAAAGCCAGTTTTTTCTCCCGATTACGAAGGGTCTGATTGCATTTTCAGCGCTATTGTTCGAAGGAGTCAAAACAGGATTTTTCAGATATAGAACCAACTGCTCCCAGTTGCTCAATGTATACTTCATCGCCTTACCGAACTCTAAAGAAGGAGGTACTTGAGGATAAAGCTTCGTCAGTTTTTTCTGTAACTTATCTAGTATCGGTTCTGCTCTATTTTGTCGCTGTTTATGAAACCCTTTTAGCGAATAATTATCCCGTAATGATTCCAGTTCAAACAGATCCTTTATCAGGTCGAGAATTTGCTTTGCTTCTGCATCTTTTTTCTTGGTTGATTCCCAATATTGGAAGAACTTTCTTCTGGCATGGGCCCAGCATAAGACATGCTTTATATCTCCATCAACTTTTTTTCGGGCAGTATGGTAGGCCTCAAAATCATCAGTTTGAACCCAGCCAGAGTAATTTTCCAAGAAATCCAACGGAATTGCATGGGATCGGCCTTGCTCATACTGAAATATGACACATTTTTTATCGGGATCTCCTCTGAGAAAGACCCACATCCATGATTTATCTGAAGCTTTTCGTTTCGGTTCCTTTAGAACCTGAACTCTCGTCTCATCGGCATTAATAATGGAACCGGATTTAATGTTTTCTTTCAGCAAATCATATAGAGGCTTACATGCCGTTGCCGATTTTATCGTAAGATTGCTCAATGTCGCCCGGGGGATCGGTATGCCTATCTGGTTTAACCGTTTTGATTGCCTGTAGAAAGGAAGAGCGAACTCAAACTTTTCGCTTATACTCCAAGCGAGCAGGCTTTCATCGGCAATACTGCCCGCGACCAGATGCTTTGCTCCTTCTGCGGTCTGTACAGCAGCTTCATCAAGAGTCGTCCCTTCACAATTCTTGCAGGAGTACTTTTTTCTACGTTCCTGAATAACAACGACTTTTGACGGAATAATTTTTGCTCTCTCGGAAACATCTTCACCGATACAGGTCTTTTCTGTTCCGCAGGCACAGATCTTATCTTTATCCGGAATATCATATTCCACGATCTCTCTCGGCAGATCTGCCGGCAGAGGTTTCCGGCCGGATTTTTTAATATTTTTCTTGTAGGAACCGACCTCAACCGTTTCAATAACATTTTTCTCCTGCTCTTCATCATTCTGAGCAAAAGCACTATCTTCCGCTTCATTGAAGAGAGAAGCTTGTTTCTTATCTTCGGCAGTTATCTTCTCTGATTTTGTTCCAAAGTGCAGGAGGTTCAGTTTTGCTACTTGCTCCTGGAGAATGGCATTAAGTCTTTTCAGTTCAGCAATTTCTATTTTTTGTGCATCAAGTTGTTCTCTTAAATGCTGTTCTTCATTCTCCATACGGGGAATTCTATCAAAGTTTCTATAATTATAAAATCTCTAAATACGGGAATGTGAGCAACGGTGCTAGAGTTCCTACATTCAGCGGCGAAAAAGTTCCGCTTTTACTGACATAAAAAGGGGCAAATATCCTAAAGTAGAGATTACCACACCTACTACAAAAGGAACCTGCCCCTATGTGTCAAAAGGAAGATCGCATGCATGTAGCACGCATCATGGCCAACGAAGGCCATACTCAAAAGTATATCGCTGAGTATCTTGGTGTCAGCGACCGGATGGTAAGGAAATACCTGAATCCGGACTTCAGAACCCGTCCCAGGAAATCCCGGGAAAGCATCCTTAAACCATTCTACCCCATAATAGAAGATACCTTGGAAAATGATCCATACTTCAACCTCGTTTATCTTCATGAGAGACTACAAAACTCCGGTTATTCTGGAAAAATGACAATCCTACGTGACTATGCCCGGAAGTACAGGAAGAAACTGATTGAGAAAGCAGTAATCCGCTTTGAAACAGAGCCGGGAAGACAGGCCCAAGTTGACTGGAAAGAATGCGGAAAAATGGAGATTGATGGCAAACTTCAGAAAGTATATGCATTTGTCATGCTGCTGGGATATAGTAGGATCCCGTTTGTCCTTTTCTCCTTGGATATGACCTCGCCGACATTGCTCCAAGCCCATCTGATGGCATTCCGGTTCTTCGGTGCTGTTCCGAAGGAAATTCTTTACGACAACATGAGAACAGCCTGGTACAACAACGGCGGTGTCTGGCACGTGAACTCAAAGCTCCTGGCCTTTGCTTCAGCCTGTGGTTTCACTCCTCTTCGCTGCCAAGTTCGTAGACCGCAAACTAAGGGAAAGGTAGAGCGTTTTATCGGTTACCTGGGCCACAACTTCTTGATCCGTGAAGAAGCAATGAAGAGCCGCTCAATAAACGATTTAAACCTGACTGTCTCCAAATGGATCAAAACAGTAGTGGAACAGCAGATGAGCCAATTTAAACAGACTCGAAAAGAGAGATTTGAGTACGAAAGGCAGTTTATGAACCCTTGGAACCCTGAGGCAGCTCCAGATGTAAGGCTGGTTAAAGAACTGCTTGTCTCCAGAGAAGGGTTTATTCGTTTTGAATCAAACAAGTACAGCATTCCCGCGGACTTCATAGGACAAGTTGCGACACTGAAAGTAGATACGCTGGCAAGAACTGCCGCTATCTTCATTGATGGGGCCCCTGTTAGAACCTTCAAGCTTCTGACAAAAGGTGCGAAATTAGAATCTATCCGAAAGATTGATACCGACTCACTGGTTAAACGCTGGAAGAAAGAGAATCGCATGACAAAAAGGAATGTCGTTGCCAGTGTCCCGGAAATAAAGAATACTCCCAGGTCATCATTGATGCATACAGAGGTTGATACACGCCATCCTGAAAGCTACGACAAGCTTATGGGGGTAACAGCATGAATGTACTGCAGGAGACCATAGAGATCAGGATGAACGACTTAGGGCTGGAGTTTATGGCGGCGGGGTTGGAGAGCTTCCTTGAAGCTCAATCTCACACAGAAAACACTCTCTCTCAGTCAATTGCAGACCTATTGGAACTGGAGTACGTTCCCCGTAAGGAGAGAGCTGCAAAAAGCCGTCTGAAGCTCTCTGGAATGCCATCGATCAAGCTATTAGAGGACTTCGACCTATCCTGGTTGAAGGGAGGATTGACCGCTGCTCAACTGGCAGAGTTTTCTAGTCTGGCTTTCATTGAAAGAAAGGAAAATCTAGTACTGATGGGGCCAAGTGGATTGGGTAAAACCCATTTGATGCTAGCTCTGGCTCATAAAGCCTGTCAGAATGGTTATACTGTATGGTATACAAGCTGCATCGATCTGATGGAGAATCTGACCCATGCCCGGGAGCAGGGGCGGTTGAAGCGACGGCTTACCTGGCTTAGAAAGCCTCATCTCATCCTTATCGATGAAGTTGGCTACGAGAACCTGACGAAAGAACAGGCCAACTTGTTTTTTCAGATTGTAAACACCCGCTATGAACAAGGCAGTATGATCATCACCACAAACAAGTCTTTCGGTCGTTGGGCTGAGATTCTGGATGATGAAGCCATTGCGACAGCGACTATAGACAGGCTCCTTCACCATGCACATGTCCTGAGTCTTAAAGGGGATTCATACCGGATGAAAGACCGGTTGAAAATAGGGATCGTTGATCCTGTTTAATTTTACCCAGAAGCGGAACTTTTAAACCGTTGAAATGAGGAACTTTTTCACCGCTGTTGACACGGGAATATGATAATTTTTTATGCGCTTTGAAAAAGTCTATTCCCGTCAGGAGCATTTTCAATTCATCCATGCTGATCTCTTTAGCATCTTCATCTGTTTCCGGCCAGGGATATCTGTTCTCTTCCAGTCTCTTCTGCCAGAGACAAAAACCGGTATTATCCCAGTAGACAATTTTCAGAAGTTTTCTCTGCCGGTTACAAAAGAGGAATAGCGATTTGGCGAATAAATCATGATTCATTTCATTCTGGATAAACAGAGATAATCCGTTGATCGCTTTTCTTAAGTCTGTCGTGCCGGGTCTCAGAAAGATCCGGTATTCGTTCAGGTCAACAAACATTACAACTCTCTCAGAATCTTCAGAAGATCTATCAGGGATTGCCTGTTATAACCTGATGCCAGATCCAATGAGAAATCCTTGTATCTGAGTATCATTGTGGGGTTTTGTGGCTGTAATACCGGGGCTTTCTGTTTGATTTCAATAAAACTGCTTTTCTTTAATTTTTTTCGATTCTTGTAGAAAGATGTATAGTGAACTCCTTTATCTGCGCAGAACTCAGAAATTGTTTTCCCGCTCTGTTTTTGTTCTTCGATTAATTCAGGCCAATTCCAGTTGGTCATATTAGGTTCCTCCATGATTTTTCATGGAGTATATAATCATTTCGAAATCACGCAAGATGGAGAGAATTACCGCTTACGGCTATGCAACCAATGCCGCTATGTCCAATAAATGGTTGGAAGAGCAAGGATTGATCAATATTAAGGCCCTCTGGTGTAAAATCCAGGGCTACACATGATCAAATTATAGTTTCGTTTGCTCCATGGAGTGAACCGCCCTGTGCGGACCCGCATGCAGGGTGGTGTGGGGGCTGGAGGTTAAAAGCCTCCGGCTACCCGATTTATATATATCGCATTATTCATCAGCAAATAAATCTTTGAGTCGTCTTGATCTTTTAGGATGTCTTAATCTTCTAAAAGCCTTAGATTCTAAGAATTCAAAATCATCAATATCAAGATCAAGTTTTTCACAAATTTCCTCATCAGAAATGAAATTAATATTTGTAATATATTTTGAAAGTATTATTTCTTTTTCAACATCTGGCAATGTTTCTATGCTCTCTTGCATCAAGTCATAGATTTCCTTTTCACTGTATTTGGTTTTTAGTCTAGGATTTCGTTCCCCAAATATACGACCAATCAATGTTACCACTAGTTCAATATTTCTTTCATTATTTAATGATTTTAAGAATTCAATTTCCTTAATAGTTGATTGTACTTGAAGTTCATCGTTTTTATCTATTTTCATTATTTTGTAATTCTGTGCATACTTTATGAATTCATCTATGCTATACATATAAAAAAGTAGATTGGTTTCATCAGAAAATTCATTTATCAACTCTGGCCTAGGACCTAATATTTTTTTTCCATCTTTCAACCACCAATCTTCTTTAGTTTCATTTGTGATAAATATGATTGATCTTTTTTCTTTTTTTGCTTTTTCTAGAATTTGATTCCAAATAATTAAATCACCAAATTTCTTTAGATTCTCTTTTTCTTTACTATCCATATAACCAGGAGGAATACTATTCTGATATCTAAAATCCCCAATTTTCTCTATTTTCTGAAGTACATCATAAGAATATTTTTCACCAATGCAGTTATCAAAAATATCTGAGACTTTTTCCAAAATAGAATCTGAAACAAGTAATTTAGTGTAATAATTTCTGTATCTCTTTAACTGAATAAAATCATTATATTTGTAAATTGATTCAATTGATTCATTTACAGCCTCTAATTCATATTCAAGTTCATTCAGAATATTACTTGTATTAGTAATAAATGGATGGCGCTTTTCCATTTTTGGATTTTGTCTAAACTTATTCAATTCCTCAATAAATTTCTTTTTAAATGATTCTTTCAAGACACTTTCACTCTCTTCAAATCGCTCGTAAATTCTAATCTGTTCTTTGATTACTGCAATACGATTATCATGATATTCATGAGCGACTTGATAAGGTAACCATAGTCTATTACTTTTTATTGAGTTGAGTATTTGAATAACATTCTGACTTGATTCTTTAGAATATCTATATAAATCTAATAGAACATTTGTATCAAAAACAAAAATACAGTTATTCCATAATTCACTGAATATTTTCTGGTCAAAATCATAATATCCTTTTAGAACTTTTCTCATCTAATCCTCAATTTTATAAATTTATGCTCTTTAACCTTGTGTCGATATAACATCGATTTAACAAGCGGCCAGAAAGCTGGCGGATTCTGTGCCTGCGAAGCAGAAAAGCACAGAATGTGAAAGCCTGGACGACTTGTTCAAATCTTTGGTACGCCCGACATGGCTGTACGCTAATGAGGTGAAAGTCCTCTACAGGTGCCCACGTATAGTGAACATGCTATACCAACTGTTAGCTGAAGGCAAGGGCATTTCCGCGAGGGAATGTCTGGAGGAAGCCGGAATGCAAAACCGGGAGCCCATGTACAAGAATGTGATAGAAGGCTCAGTTCCAGAGGCGAGTCAGCCAATGATGACGATGCCCCGTGGGTATGGAATAGGGTAAATCACAGGGTTGTCCGGGGACAGTGTACAGTCTTATTCGGGGAGATCTGTCTGCGGGGCGGTAATGTGTTCTTTTAAACTGAGAATCCGGTAGGGAACCGGAAAACCAATCCCCGGCTTTTCAGAGGGTGACACTCTGGAAATGAGCAAGATTATCTTGAGTACAAATAAGTCGTCACAGGTTTAAAAGCACGGTATAGCATCAACGGGAGCAATCTCGTTGATTAGCAGGCAGAAGTCAGCAGAAGGCATAGTAACCAACGCCCGGAGTAATGTCCGGTTCACGGTGAAGGCCTGAACATTTCACAAGGAGGAGCCTTATGGTTCTCAAAGGAACAATTTTAGCACTGGCCGAAATAACTTTTGGCGAATTATGGAGAAACCAGCCTTGAACGATTCTATGATGGATTTGATTTTATCATCTGAAAACATGCGTAAGGCCTGGAAACAGGTCAAACGCAATGGCGGCAGTCCGGGAGTCAATGGCATGACTATTGAGAAATTTCCGGAATATCTACGCAGAAGATGGAGTAAAATCAAGCAAGCTTTGCTTTTGGGGTACTATGTACCCTCTCCGGTGCTCAGGGTGGAAATCCCCAAGAGATCCGGAGGTATGCGAATGCTGGGTATTCCCACTATTTTAGACAGGGTTATCCAACAGGCTATTTCACAGGTTTTGAATCCTCTATTCGATTCGGATTTTTCGGAAAGCAGTTTTGGATTCAGGCCGGGAAGATCGGCTCACGGAGCAGTACGACAGGTAAATACCTATGTTAAATCGGGATACAAGTATGCAGTTGATCTGGACTTGGAAAAGTTCTTTGATACGGTAAATCACGATATTCTGATGCATTGTGTGGCTAAGAAAGTCCGGGACAAATCAGTCCTGAAATTGATTGGCCGCTACCTGAGAGCCGGTATTATGGACAAGGAGGGGATTAAAATCCCTACTGAAATCGGGACTCCTCAAGGAGGCCCGTTATCACCTCTACTTTCCAATATCCTTCTTGATAATTTCGATAAGGAGTTGGAACGGAGAAACCTGTGCTTTGCACGTTACGCAGATGATGCATTAATTGTATCAAAACGCCTGTGTGATGGAAAAGCTATATTGACTGAAATAAGTGATTATCTCAGTCGCAGGTTAAAATTGGTTGTAAACCAGAAGAAAAGCAAGGTGTGTAAAATCTCCGAATGCAGTTTTCTGGGATTCACTTTCAAGGGTAAGAAAATCCGATGGACTGAATCATCCTTTCGGGAGTTTCAATATCAGTTAAAGCATTTGACAAGACGGTCTTGGGGGGTATCAATGGAATATCGATTCCGGAAACTTAACGAGTATATCCGGGGGTGGATGAACTATTATGGTATTTCCCAATATTACAGACCTCTACAATCAATTGATGAATGGCTGAGAAGAAGAATCCGTATGTGCTACTGGAAACAGTGGCGTTACCCCAGAACAAAAGTCAGGAAACTGATGGAGCTGGGTATTCCGAAAGATTTTGCCATTATGACAGGAGCAAGTAGTAAGTCCTACTGGCATCTGTCAAAAGGCTATGCAACCAATGCCGCTATGTCCAATAAATGGTTGGAAGAGCAAGGATTGATCAATATTAAGGCCCTCTGGTGTAAAATCCAGGGCTACACATGATCAAATTATAGTTTCGTTTGCTCCATGGAGTGAACCGCCCTGTGCGGACCCGCATGCAGGGTGGTGTGGGGGCTGGAGGTTAAAAGCCTCCGGCTACCCGATTTATACAGTGTTTATTTTTTTCACAATCCTTACTTCTGATTCAACTAATAATTCTGCTTCAAAATTTGTATCTATTGTATTAATACCTTGCCAATATTGATGAGCTTGTAACTCAAGAGCTGGTAATACTGGTCTGCTATGAGGTATTCTTTCGTATAGTTTCATTGAACATCTGTGTATCATTTTATCTGAGATAATTTCAACTTCGTATAAATGACAACCTTCTCTATTGTCTTTTTTTAAGAAATCAGTTGATTCTTCTATTGTTTCAAATAAAAATATGGATTTTAATCTACTAGGATGCTCTGGATAATGTTTTAATCGAATTAATTCAAAGGTTTGTTCTTGAAATAGCCTCCAAATCATAGCCCTTTCATTATCATTGCCATATAAAATGTAATTCTCATTTATTATTTTACCCATGCTTCCTGGTTGGAGAATATCACCAGCGGATAATTTTCTTTCATTTAGATGATAGTATTTCTTCAACGTTAAAATCCTTCTTTAGGAATACAAGCATTGATGAAGAGTTTCCCAAAATCTGTTAAAACCCACCGACTTCTTCTACGTGTGCCTGTTTGAGTGTTGCTTTCACGTATTGGTTTTTCATCATATACTGGCCAATTGACTAAGCTTAAAGAGTCTAAATGGTTATAATAAAGATCTAAATTGTCAGGAAATATCAATGACTCTAATGGTGCTTCTTTTTTTTCAAATCTACGATTTATAAATCGATTATTTATTCTGTCCATATCAAATACGTCTACGAACTCAAACTCAACCTTATTTAGTTCATATAGAAGAATTGCTTCATCATGTGATAGTTGTGAAATTATATGAACAAATGATGGATGAGCTTTATCTAATTCATCTTTATTTACGGATTTAAGTAATAACTCTTCAAACATTTTCCATAAAGGTGAATCCTCATTAAGATATTGCATTTTTTCAATTGCTGGCCCTACTATCTCAGGTGATGCAGATATTTGTTTATCTTTGGGAATTTTGCTAATTCTATTTTTTACAAATTTTTCGAATCGATCTTGAAAGGCTGAGGTAATCTGTAGTGGTGCAAGTAACAATCTTGCAGTCTTTACAACATCTAATCCTATTTTGCTAATTTCTGTAAGTGGTTTTGATGCTACATCCTTATATGTTTCTAGTAAAACCTCAGGTGGTATGTTTTTCATTATTTCTTCTGGATCAGACATTTTTTACCCCCATTTTCATCTGTATAACGCCCGCATCAGCTGCAATTTTGTCCCGAAGGGTTGGCGTAGTTTTTGAAATGAGCGAAGCGACTTCAAAAACTATGACAAAAAAATTGTCAGTTGCATGCGATTGGTACGCCCGACATGGCTGTACGCTAATGAGGTGAAAGTCCTCTACAGGTGCCCACGTATAGTGAACATGCTATACCAACTGTTAGCTGAAGGCAAGGGCATTTCCGCGAGGGAATGTCTGGAGGAAGCCGGAATGCAAAACCGGGAGCCCATGTACAAGAATGTGATAGAAGGCTCAGTTCCAGAGGCGAGTCAGCCAATGATGACGATGCCCCGTGGGTATGGAATAGGGTAAATCACAGGGTTGTCCGGGGACAGTGTACAGTCTTATTCGGGGAGATCTGTCTGCGGGGCGGTAATGTGTTCTTTTAAACTGAGAATCCGGTAGGGAACCGGAAAACCAATCCCCGGCTTTTCAGAGGGTGACACTCTGGAAATGAGCAAGATTATCTTGAGTACAAATAAGTCGTCACAGGTTTAAAAGCACGGTATAGCATCAACGGGAGCAATCTCGTTGATTAGCAGGCAGAAGTCAGCAGAAGGCATAGTAACCAACGCCCGGAGTAATGTCCGGTTCACGGTGAAGGCCTGAACATTTCACAAGGAGGAGCCTTATGGTTCTCAAAGGAACAATTTTAGCACTGGCCGAAATAACTTTTGGCGAATTATGGAGAAACCAGCCTTGAACGATTCTATGATGGATTTGATTTTATCATCTGAAAACATGCGTAAGGCCTGGAAACAGGTCAAACGCAATGGCGGCAGTCCGGGAGTCAATGGCATGACTATTGAGAAATTTCCGGAATATCTACGCAGAAGATGGAGTAAAATCAAGCAAGCTTTGCTTTTGGGGTACTATGTACCCTCTCCGGTGCTCAGGGTGGAAATCCCCAAGAGATCCGGAGGTATGCGAATGCTGGGTATTCCCACTATTTTAGACAGGGTTATCCAACAGGCTATTTCACAGGTTTTGAATCCTCTATTCGATTCGGATTTTTCGGAAAGCAGTTTTGGATTCAGGCCGGGAAGATCGGCTCACGGAGCAGTACGACAGGTAAATACCTATGTTAAATCGGGATACAAGTATGCAGTTGATCTGGACTTGGAAAAGTTCTTTGATACGGTAAATCACGATATTCTGATGCATTGTGTGGCTAAGAAAGTCCGGGACAAATCAGTCCTGAAATTGATTGGCCGCTACCTGAGAGCCGGTATTATGGACAAGGAGGGGATTAAAATCCCTACTGAAATCGGGACTCCTCAAGGAGGCCCGTTATCACCTCTACTTTCCAATATCCTTCTTGATAATTTCGATAAGGAGTTGGAACGGAGAAACCTGTGCTTTGCACGTTACGCAGATGATGCATTAATTGTATCAAAACGCCTGTGTGATGGAAAAGCTATATTGACTGAAATAAGTGATTATCTCAGTCGCAGGTTAAAATTGGTTGTAAACCAGAAGAAAAGCAAGGTGTGTAAAATCTCCGAATGCAGTTTTCTGGGATTCACTTTCAAGGGTAAGAAAATCCGATGGACTGAATCATCCTTTCGGGAGTTTCAATATCAGTTAAAGCATTTGACAAGACGGTCTTGGGGGGTATCAATGGAATATCGATTCCGGAAACTTAACGAGTATATCCGGGGGTGGATGAACTATTATGGTATTTCCCAATATTACAGACCTCTACAATCAATTGATGAATGGCTGAGAAGAAGAATCCGTATGTGCTACTGGAAACAGTGGCGTTACCCCAGAACAAAAGTCAGGAAACTGATGGAGCTGGGTATTCCGAAAGATTTTGCCATTATGACAGGAGCAAGTAGTAAGTCCTACTGGCATCTGTCAAAAGGCTATGCAACCAATGCCGCTATGTCCAATAAATGGTTGGAAGAGCAAGGATTGATCAATATTAAGGCCCTCTGGTGTAAAATCCAGGGCTACACATGATCAAATTATAGTTTCGTTTGCTCCATGGAGTGAACCGCCCTGTGCGGACCCGCATGCAGGGTGGTGTGGGGGCTGGAGGTTAAAAGCCTCCGGCTACCCGATTTATGTGTCCTCGTTTTGATACATATTCATAATAGATTGATCATCACATGATGTAAATTTACTTCCATTCCATTTCTATTATGAACTGTTGTTATGTTCCGAACATCCGCATATATTTTCTCATCTATAATTTGATCTGTCCGCTCATAAACGAAATTATATTCTTCTATGTAAGTACAATATTTCTCCCATAATTTATCAAAATATACAGCATTTGAATAAATCAATATAATATTTTGCTTTAATCCAGTTGAGTCGTAATTAAATATTTTATCAATATGTAAATTGATATATGTTTTATCAAGAGAATCAAGATTTAAAGCCTCTATTATTGTGAATGGACGCTTCTTCTTATCATAAACAAGTATATCAATCTCGCCTGCATTCTTTCCAGTTGCTGATTTACTCCATCTTGTCTGATCTTTTACATGATATTTAGATGTTTCAAGCAGAGTGGCAATAAATGTATTTCTATCATCTTCAGAAAAATTACCTCTATAATTTCTATTCCCTTGCATTTTAATGCAGGCAGAAATTAAACTATCAAAAATATTTTGAAATGAATATTCTTGCAATTCTTCAAAACACTTTAATATACTTACAGGATCATCTGGATCTATTTTTGATATGACAATATCTCTTCTACTTTGTGGAATATAATGAAACAATTCTGACATTTTGCTTTTTATACTCTCATTCTCAACTTTTTTTTTTAGATTTTTATCTCTAATTATATTGGTCATATTCTGTAAAAATTGTAATTTTTCTTCTTCTGAAATACATTCCTTTTTTAATAACTCTATTTTCGATAGCTGGGATTGAAAATTACAAGAGAAGAAAGGAACAATAAACTTAGTATTGATAATATTCTTAAATTGTTTAGAGATTGTACTCTTATTCAATCGTTCGTTTAATAATTCGTTTTCAATTTCAGAATAATAGAGAAATAGCTCATCCATATCTGATCTAAAATTCAACCAATCATCTGGTTTTTTTGAATATATTTTTGCCACAGAAAAAAGAATCCTGTAAAATCCAAAATAGAAAGAACTGATTAGATTATTGATTGAAAGAGATACAATTTTAAAGATTAATTCAGGGATTTTGCTCAAGTATTGATCTACTAAAGGTGTTTGATGTTTTACTAAATTTAATAATACAGCTGTTACAAGACTGAAAAACTCTGAATCTACTCTATTTTCAATAGTGTTTTTTGATTGAAGAAAAAAGTCATTTGATCTTTCAATATTCTGTATGAAATTAATTGTATCTAAAGAGAAAAAACTCTTTTGCATAAAGATAAGACCAAGATTATACAGAGCCTCTGAAGATATCTCTAAATCACTATTAATCGATGAAGTTTCATAAACTGACTCAATCTCTGAAGATTCTTTTTCGTAGAATAAATGTAAGATTTTTAGTCTCTGAACCTCGAGAAAGGCGTCATTTTCAGATTGCCAATCATCTAATAGTAATGATAGTATTTGTCTTTCTTTAATATTACCAAGCAAGAAATGATCAAAAAGAAGAGTTAGTGCTTCTTTTTTGACATATGAGTTTTCAGATCTATGTAAGATAATACCTTTGATAAATATAAAGAAATCGCTTTGAGTTTTATTGCAAAATATATTATCATCTCTTAAATAGTTGAGTTTTTCATTCATTCCTTTTTTGTTAAATCTCTCTAGATTAGACATTAGAATATAAACTCATTTTCTGGTGTATTTAGTTCGTTATCAACAATATTTGAGAGCTTCCTCTCTGCTGTTCCTATTAATATTTGTAAATTATCACCAAAACGACTATGAATACTTTTTAATACGCGAGATAATCCACTAGATATTTATCATCAGCTTCTTCTTTCCCGGGACTATCGATTATCAAAAAACGCGTATGTCTACCAAAATTTCTTTCAATATCTAATTGAATTAAACTCAAATAAAATGCAAGTTTAGCTCGTAGCTGTTCTCCTTCAGCTATATCATTAAATGAGATGAAATCACCATCTTGATTATAAAGTATATCAAATTTATCATTTATTGAAATTTCAGAGATTGAAGTTAATCCCAATTCGTTGATCTCATTAAGCATTATAGATTTCAATTTATCAAGAATATCTTTACCTTCTTTAAAACGTATGATGTTCAATCTATTAATAGCATCTTCTATAACAGTAATTTGACTATCAAAATCAATTTCTTTGTTCTCTACAACTTTTTGATTTCCCTCAATTTGAAATTGAATTACTGCCTTTTTTGCTAATAACTTATCTCGTAGATCTCTTGTAGGTGATATGGATTCTATTTCTTCTTTCGTTTTAGTTAATTCTTCATTTAATTTATCAAGAACTGTTGAATTTTGTCTCATTACATTTATATTATCTAGTTCGGAATATAAGTCTTTCTCTTTATTCTTATATTCACCATATTCTATTTCTAAACTTTGAAGTTCTTTAGTAATATTACTATTTAGATTCTTCAAGTCTTCGATTTTGTTCTGAATATTATCAATTTGAAAGTCAGATTCGGAATTTAACTCTTCACTGCATAATGAACACTTACGGTCGTGAACATTTCCTTTAGCTTTATCTTTGCTAATTTTGTGATTACAGCTAGGACATTGAGTAATATTGAGGTTTGAAAAAAAGACTCCTATATCACTGTATTCAGTTAAGTCATTTATTCTTTTAATATTTTTATTGATTTCTCCATTTAGTCTCGATATTTTCTGCTCTAAACTTTTTAACTCATTATTGGTTTTTTTTAATATTAAGTATTTATCATTATATAGTTTCTCATTTTCTGCTGTCTTATTGTTCTCATTTTTTATTTGAACAATTAGAGATTCACTTTTATCCAATAAGGGTTTTAATGTTATATCAGATTCTGATTCTATTCTTGATAACTCTTGTTCAACAGTCGCTAATTGATTTTTCAGTTCAACAAAATCTTTATGTTGTGTATCATTTTTTTCTAAATATTGCTGTTTAGATTTTTCATTGAGAATGAAATCCTTACGAATACAAAGTTGATTGATGGGGTAAGTAAAATGTAAACCGAGAAGCATTTGAAATACTTTTCTATCTTGACCTCCAAAAATGAGGCTTGAAGAATCTTTGGACTCAAGAAAAATAGATTTAAAATAAGTTCTCCAACTTGTTCCTACTTCCAGTAACTCATTACTGTCTTTTGCAGAGTTTTTTTGTGTCCATTTTAATGAATAATATGAAAATTGTTGAAAGAAAAAATCCTCAATCTTCTTTTGATATTCGATTTCACTCTTTGCATTGAAAATTTCTTTATCTTTATTCTGTTCTAGTTCATTAATATTTTTATAGTGACCAAATAATAATGATGCACTAAGTCTTCCTTCAAGATTGAGGTATGCTGTATATTTTCTTTCCCCTATAGAAAAACAAAGAAGTAAATCATCAATCCACTTTTTTATATTTTGCTTAATTGAATTACTACCAGTTAAAATATATTTAATCATTTTAAAAATGCTAGATTTTCCTTTTAGGTTATCAGCAATAATGATATTTATTCCATTTCCAAACTCTTGATTATAGTCAATAATATTACCTGTATAAATATGTCTATCAGAAGTTCTCTTTTGGCCTTTAAAATGGATATAATCAATTTTAATATTTTTTCCTGTTGATATAGGAGTATCCTTTAAATAAGATTCTTCAAGACTAAGAAGCTCTTCTATTTCATTTAGAGTATATTTATCCTTATAATCATCATATAACTCATTTAAAAATTTCTTGAAATCAAAAATCATAAAGGCTCTCCATAAATATTCCTAAATTTATTTAATACTTGATCTTCTATACTACCGATATAGTCTTTATACGAAGTATTTTTGTATTCTGAAATCTTGTATTGTGAAATTTTTAATTCAGTTCCAGATAAATTTCCAAAGTATTTTTTTATTAATGCACATCTATTAGCGTACCATTGAAAACTTTTATGATCTTCAAAATCATCTTTCATTTTATTAACTGCTATTTCAGTTATATAGTATTCCTTTTCAATTGTACGCATAGATGTGCTTTTTTTACTATGAAATTCAATAAACTCAATACCAACAAGAAAAGCTATAATATCATCAATATCCTCATAAGCTCCAAAGAAAAATCGTTCCATTTCAAGCCTTCTAATTTGAGGTTCATTGTTCTTAAAAATTGATTGTACTTCTTCTTTTATTGTCTTTTTGTCTTCAATATTTTTTTCAGCAATTTCAAGTAATTCATAAGCCAAATAATCAGGATTTCGTAATAAAAAATCGATTTTCTGAATTTTCACTTCGCTCTTAAAAAGTTTCTTTCTTGAAGGAAATTGTGAATCAGAAAAGTTCTCTGAAAAAAAATATAAAATGAGAAAGATCCTCAACTTATCTTTATAATCTCTTATTATTTCATTTTCAGTCAAATTTATTCTCCTGTAATTATTGATACCTTTTGTACACATAACGCCAAAATATGCTGCGGAGCGGCCTGGCCGAAGGACAGGTACAGGCGCTTTTCTTGCAGACTTATTTTAAACAGTAATTTGTTTTTAAGAAAGAACTATTTATCAGCATACTGTATCTCTGCAAGAAATGTGATCTGTAGCGACGACAGTATAATTTTCTTGGTACGCCCGACATGGCTGTACGCTAATGAGGTGAAAGTCCTCTACAGGTGCCCACGTATAGTGAACATGCTATACCAACTGTTAGCTGAAGGCAAGGGCATTTCCGCGAGGGAATGTCTGGAGGAAGCCGGAATGCAAAACCGGGAGCCCATGTACAAGAATGTGATAGAAGGCTCAGTTCCAGAGGCGAGTCAGCCAATGATGACGATGCCCCGTGGGTATGGAATAGGGTAAATCACAGGGTTGTCCGGGGACAGTGTACAGTCTTATTCGGGGAGATCTGTCTGCGGGGCGGTAATGTGTTCTTTTAAACTGAGAATCCGGTAGGGAACCGGAAAACCAATCCCCGGCTTTTCAGAGGGTGACACTCTGGAAATGAGCAAGATTATCTTGAGTACAAATAAGTCGTCACAGGTTTAAAAGCACGGTATAGCATCAACGGGAGCAATCTCGTTGATTAGCAGGCAGAAGTCAGCAGAAGGCATAGTAACCAACGCCCGGAGTAATGTCCGGTTCACGGTGAAGGCCTGAACATTTCACAAGGAGGAGCCTTATGGTTCTCAAAGGAACAATTTTAGCACTGGCCGAAATAACTTTTGGCGAATTATGGAGAAACCAGCCTTGAACGATTCTATGATGGATTTGATTTTATCATCTGAAAACATGCGTAAGGCCTGGAAACAGGTCAAACGCAATGGCGGCAGTCCGGGAGTCAATGGCATGACTATTGAGAAATTTCCGGAATATCTACGCAGAAGATGGAGTAAAATCAAGCAAGCTTTGCTTTTGGGGTACTATGTACCCTCTCCGGTGCTCAGGGTGGAAATCCCCAAGAGATCCGGAGGTATGCGAATGCTGGGTATTCCCACTATTTTAGACAGGGTTATCCAACAGGCTATTTCACAGGTTTTGAATCCTCTATTCGATTCGGATTTTTCGGAAAGCAGTTTTGGATTCAGGCCGGGAAGATCGGCTCACGGAGCAGTACGACAGGTAAATACCTATGTTAAATCGGGATACAAGTATGCAGTTGATCTGGACTTGGAAAAGTTCTTTGATACGGTAAATCACGATATTCTGATGCATTGTGTGGCTAAGAAAGTCCGGGACAAATCAGTCCTGAAATTGATTGGCCGCTACCTGAGAGCCGGTATTATGGACAAGGAGGGGATTAAAATCCCTACTGAAATCGGGACTCCTCAAGGAGGCCCGTTATCACCTCTACTTTCCAATATCCTTCTTGATAATTTCGATAAGGAGTTGGAACGGAGAAACCTGTGCTTTGCACGTTACGCAGATGATGCATTAATTGTATCAAAACGCCTGTGTGATGGAAAAGCTATATTGACTGAAATAAGTGATTATCTCAGTCGCAGGTTAAAATTGGTTGTAAACCAGAAGAAAAGCAAGGTGTGTAAAATCTCCGAATGCAGTTTTCTGGGATTCACTTTCAAGGGTAAGAAAATCCGATGGACTGAATCATCCTTTCGGGAGTTTCAATATCAGTTAAAGCATTTGACAAGACGGTCTTGGGGGGTATCAATGGAATATCGATTCCGGAAACTTAACGAGTATATCCGGGGGTGGATGAACTATTATGGTATTTCCCAATATTACAGACCTCTACAATCAATTGATGAATGGCTGAGAAGAAGAATCCGTATGTGCTACTGGAAACAGTGGCGTTACCCCAGAACAAAAGTCAGGAAACTGATGGAGCTGGGTATTCCGAAAGATTTTGCCATTATGACAGGAGCAAGTAGTAAGTCCTACTGGCATCTGTCAAAAGGCTATGCAACCAATGCCGCTATGTCCAATAAATGGTTGGAAGAGCAAGGATTGATCAATATTAAGGCCCTCTGGTGTAAAATCCAGGGCTACACATGATCAAATTATAGTTTCGTTTGCTCCATGGAGTGAACCGCCCTGTGCGGACCCGCATGCAGGGTGGTGTGGGGGCTGGAGGTTAAAAGCCTCCGGCTACCCGATTTATGTCTACAGCATTTTGTAAATCACCGATGCCATATCAGGCAAGAATATCTTAATAAACGTAGGTGAAGGCGAATGCCCTTATTTCCACTTCTGCCAGCCGCAACCGGCGTCAAAGATTGATAATCAGTGTAGTGTGAGCATCAATCAACCCGTATCAAAACCCTAAAACCTACTAAATCATCTGGCAATTATGAAAGAACCAGAAGTACAAAATGTGTTCGATATAACTTATTATCTCTTGAACAAGGTATTCCTCAATTTCCTGAAAAACCTTGCATTCATATCTATATAGCATATAAATGGTCAGCAAATTACTGATTTATAGCAAGAGATAAGTAAAAAACGCTTCATTTTACACCGGATTTCAACATCATTAAAGAGAATATTCTACTAACTTTAGTTAGCATTTCAGCATTGAGGAGCAAAATACCCTGCTTTTGAAGCAGTATTACCCTTATACCCGTAAAAATACCTTGAAAGACATAATAGGAGAAGATTCATATGACATATAAAGATTATCTAAGAGAAAAGGCGGGAATCTCTGAAAAATATATTCCATATTATGAACACTGGATTACATTGTATCATAAATATATTAAGGAAAACCCGGAGAACTGTCGTTTAACAGCCTTTGAAAAATCATTACTTTCGCAATATAAGGACTGGCAAATCGATCAGGCCGTAGAATCAGTAAAGCATTATCAGTTCTATTCAGGCATTAAAAAACAAGAGTCATCAGCAAATTGTCCGGATTCAGATTCTGAATGGAACCGGTTAATAGAAACAATGAAACAAATGCTGCGACTGAAACACCGTTCCTATCAGACGGAAAAAAGTTATTTAAAATGGATTCAATCATTTCATATATATATAAAGGGGAAAAATACAGCTCAACTGGATTCTAGGGATATGAAAAACTTTCTTACTTATCTGGCCGTGGAGAAAAAAGTTTCCCTGTCTACCCAAAATCAGGCATTCAATTCTCTGCTGTTTCTGTACCGTTCTGTGTTGGAGATTCCCGTAGAGGACCTGGGAAATACAATCAGGTCAAAGCTCCCATCCCGGCTGCCTGTCGTATTAAACAAGGATGAAATCAGAAGCATTTTATCCCTCATGCCGCCGGGTTATCGCCTAATGGCATCCATAATCTATGGCGGTGGATTGAGACTGGATGAATGCCTTTCTCTGCGTATAAAAGATCTGGATCTGGATGTACCCTCCGTTACGGTCAGGGAAGGAAAGGGAAAAAAGGATCGAATAACGCTCCTTCCAACTGCTCTGGTTCCTCTATTAAAAGATCATATCCTGTCTGTAAAAATAATATATGAATCAGGCGTAAAAAAGGATCTGCCCGGCGTGTCAATTCCGGAATCCCTGAACAGAAAATACCCCAATGCTTTCAAAGAGTGGGGGTGGTTCTGGTTATTCCCTTCAAAAAACATAACGGTAAACCCTTATACCGGCCAGTTAAACCGCTTTCATCTGCATCCTTCAGGATTGCAGAGGGCCTTTAAAGAAGCTGTCAGACAGACCGGGATTACAAAGAGGGCATCCGTACACACCCTGCGTCACAGCTTTGCCACCCATCTGCTGGAGGCAGGGTACGACATCAGAACCATACAGGAACTTATGGGACACAGCTCCCTGCAGACAACCATGATCTATACCCACGTGGCCGGTAAAAACCGGCTCGGCGTTATCAGTCCGGGGGAATCTCTTTTTACGTAAGGGAATCCGTATTGTAGATAACGGGAGTCTGTCCCTTCCATTCACTCCAGACCTCACCGTTATCAATCAGTTCCGCCATAAAGTGGGCCACATTTATCCGGCTGGTTTTGCCGGGATTGAATATGACGCTCCGTACAGGGGAGGGGTACAGTTTATAGGGCGTTACGGCCTTGTTATCGATCAGGCTGTCCGGACGGACCGCCGCCCACTCGATAGAGCTGTGATTGCTTCCGATTTTCAGACGAAGGTGATCGGCCGCCTCTTCGCTGTCCGAATAGGGTGGCACCAGCGCGCGGATCAGTCCGGTTACGATTGTCTCTCCTGTGGAGATCTTCTCACTCAGACCGGGATTCCTGTACCCGGAGGTACTCATAAAAACAAATTTTACCGGTTTTTCCTTACTGTTTTCTTCCAGGGCCCCGCACAGCAGGCGAACAGTATCCCTTACAAGTTTTCTGGGCTTCCCGAAAACCCCCTTGAAGGTAATATTGTGGCCCAGGCAGGACGCAACCGCATCACATCCTTTAAGGTGGCTCCGCATTTCCTCCTGTGATATATCCAGTACGGATGCCTTGATGATTTCCAGGTTCCGGTTACCCGGAACCGCTTCCGGGAAGCTGTCCGTATGGCGTACAACGGCCCTTACCCGGTGACCGCGATTCAGCAGCTCCTCCGTAAGAAGCCGGCCGGTTGCTCCAGTCGCTCCAACAATTAAAACAGTCATGGAAACCTCCTGATTTTAAATAATAGTATAGCTGTAAAGAATAAGCACTAATAACTTTTCACAAAAAGAAAACAGTATCAGCGAGGTCAGGTTATACCCCTCCCAAGGAGGGGAAAGGGGAGATCCAGAGGGCGGATAACAGAGGCGGCCGCCGAAGCCCGAAAGAGCCCGGCCCGGAGGGATTTGCCATAAAAAATATATATGCTAGTAAAACAGTAATGAATATATTAACTTATTTATAGGGGAACAGGGAAGCGGGCATTATTTATACTGCTCTGCCCTTTTGTCAGGACCTTCTGTTTTCCCGGGGAGAGAGAATGCCGAAAGCCAATAGACTGATTAATGAATCCAGCCCCTATCTGCAGCAGCATGCGCACAACCCTGTTGACTGGTACCCCTGGGGGGAGGATGCCTTCCTGAAAGCCCGGAAAGAGGATAAACCTGTTATTATCAGCGTCGGATACTCGTCCTGTCACTGGTGTCATGTTATGGAAGAGGAGTCGTTTGAAGATATAGATGCGGCAAGACTGATGAACGAGAGCTTTGTCTGTATTAAGGTAGACCGGGAGGAAAGACCCGATATTGATACCAGCTACATGAATGCCCTGCAGCTGATAACAGGGCAGGGGGGCTGGCCTATGAATATGTTTGCTCTGCCCGATGGGAGACCTTTTTACGGGGGGACCTATTTTCCTAAAAGTAACTGGATCCGCATATTGAAGGCTGTTTCTGAGCAGTATTCCTCCAACAGGGAGAACATCCTGAACGCTGCAGAAAGTATCGATACCGGAGTGGACCGCTATAGACTGAGTGTCCTGGAACCGGCAGATGTCAAAGATTACGGGATTAAGGATCTTAAAAAAGCCGTATCAAAGGTTATGCCCCAGCTGGACAGACGGAAAGGGGGTATCAGCGGAGTTCCGAAATTCCCTATGCCTGTGTTCAACCGGTTTCTGCTGGCCTGGTCTTATCTGCAGAATGATGAGGATATTCTGAATTATGCCCTTATGACCCTGGACAGCATGGCTGCCGGAGGGATATATGACCAGATAGGGGGCGGATTTGCCAGATACTCTACAGACGGGGACTGGAGAGTCCCTCATTTTGAAAAGATGCTCTACGACAACGCCCAGCTGGTCTCTCTCTTTTCGGATGCCTATAAAGTATCGGGGAAGGAGCGTTATAAAGATGTCGTAATACATACGCTGGAATTTATAAAACGGGAGATGGCCTCTCCCGAGGGAGTTTTTTATTCTGCTCTTGATGCCGACAGCGAGGGCCGGGAAGGTCTGTATTATATCTGGAAGGAAGAGGAGCTGAAGCTTCTTCTGAAAGAGGACTATGATTTAGCCGCGGATGTTTTCCGGATCGGGAAGGAAGGGCTCTGGGAGGACGGGTACAATATTCTTCTCATGCCGGAACCGGAGCGTTTAAGTTCTTCACAGAAGGCGCGTCTGGAAAACATCAGGCGGATTCTGATGGCAAATCGAATTAAAAGGACTCCCCCGGGGCTGGACGATAAATCTCTAACATCCTGGAACGGCATGATGATTAAAGCCTATGCGGACGCCTATAAAGCTTTTGCGGATCCCTCCTGGCTGAAGAGCGCTGTTACCGCGGCCGATTTTATACTGGATCATTTTATACGTTCCGACGGGGGCCTGTTTCACGCCTATAAGGACGGTAAGGCCTATATAGGCGGTTTCCTGGAGGATTATGCCCACCTGGCAGACGGGCTTATCTCCCTGTATGAAGCAGGAGGCAATCCGGAGTATCTGAACAAAGCCGCCGGGCTGATGGAAATAGCCATTGAGGATTTTTACAGTGAGGATCACAGGATTCTCTACTCAACCGTAGAAGGGGATAGTCTCCTGAACCGCGATATGGAGATTATTGATACAACCTGGCCTTCGGCCAACGGGGTCAGCGCACACAACCTGTTCAGGCTGGCCAGGCTTACGGGTTCTTCTCTATATGCGCAGATGGCGGAGGATATAACGGACAGAATGAGCCGCCGGGTACTGGATAATCCCCTCTATTTATCTCACTGGGCGGAACTGATGCTGTATATAAAGGGCGATTTTTTTGAGCTTGTTACGGCAGGTCCCGATGCGGAAGAGATTCACCGGCAGCTGACTAGGGAGTATCTGCCCCATACGGTGCTGGCTTTCAGCACTGTTCCCCGGGAATCGGACATGCTGTTCCGGGGGCGTTGCAGGAATGACAGAACACAGATTTTTGTGTGCCGGGATAACAGCTGCGGACTCCCCTTTGAAAAGCCCGAAGAAGCCCTGAAACAGATATTCCCCTAATCCGGCAAAAACCAGGACAGTTTAACCCTCCGAATCCCCTGGTCACAACCAACGGTTGCTGCTCTGGTAGTACACTTCGTTTACTGCTCGAGTATGTATCCGACTCCGGTATGCAGCCGGCCTCTCAGTCTCCCGGTCCCGTTTAATCTCACCGGAGAGGAGACGTCAATTTGGTTTCCCGCCTTTGGAGGGATTAAGAGAGGTCCGGGAGATGCGATTGGAAGGTTGCACCCCTCCTGAGGAGGGGAAAGGGGAGGTCCAAAAAAATCCCCCGCCCGGGATCCCCGAGCGTAGTCGAGGTGGGCGGAGGGATAAAGGCTGCCCCCTGTCGCAAAAAACAGGACAATTCTCCCCTCTCCCTCTGGGAGAGGGGCTGGGGGAGAGGGAGGCTTAAGCCTTCTCGTATTTCAGAGTTTCAGTGGGCTGGTTGCACACTTCGTCCGGACCGTAGTACTGAATCGCACCGGGAAAGGTGAAGGCTGTTTCAACGGCCCATTTGTCTCTGTTTTCCGCCAGGACTTTGAAAGGAGCGCCGTCCAGTTCAACCAGGGCTTTTTTGATAACCGGTTTTTTGGATCCGTGTCTCTGCTCCATATTCATCATCATGGTAAGAGGACATCCTCCGGGTACCCACTGATCGGCGGGTTTCTGCAGGTCAGCAACATTGGAGATGTAACCGGTCAGACCGTGAGACATCAGGATGAACGCGGAGTAACCCAGGGAGTAGCAGTAGTCAGAGTCGAAGTTGGAGGGGAAAGCACAACGGCCTTCGTATCCGAAGAAGTGAGCCAGTGCGTTGAATTTCCCGCTGAAATTACCTTCAACCTTCATCTGGTTCAGTTTTTCTCCCACCATCTCGATCAGGAGTTTTTCGGTTTCGATTCTGGAAACCTGTACGTTTCCATGGGGGTCTCTGTCCATAAGGAGCTGCATCTGAATGGCTCTGGGGAGAGAAGAGAAGACATAGGAAGCATCCTTGTCCAGCTTCTGGTTCAGCCATTCCTGCTGATCTTCGAAAGTTTTAAGGGTTCCGAAGTAATCCGCATGATGGGCCATCAGGTCGTTCAGCTGGGCGATCAGGGCTCCCACTTCGGGGATAAACTCGATCAGACCTTCGGGGATAAGGGCAACACCGAAGTTGCATCCCTTTTCCGCTCTTTTAACAACCACATCGATAACCTGGTCTACAACCTGTGCCAGGGTCATCTTTTGGGCTTCCACTTCCTCTGAAATAATACAGAGGTTGGGCTGGGTCTGAAGGGCGCATTCCAGAGCGATATGAGAAGCGCTCCGTCCCATCAGTTTAATAAAGTGCCAGTATTTTTTGGCGGAGTTTGAGTCTTTTTCGATGTTTCCGATCAGCTCGGAGTAGGTTTTGGTTGCCGTGTCGAAACCGAAGGAGGTTTCGATATACTCGTTTTTCAGGTCGCCGTCGATGGTTTTGGGACAGCCCACAACGGTAATGCCGGCCTCTTTCTGGGCAAAGTACTCGGCCAGAACCGCACCGTTGGTATTGGAGTCGTCTCCGCCGATGATAACAACGCCTGTAATGTCATGTTTGCGGCAGGTTGCCAGAGACATTTCAAACTGTTCTTCCGTTTCCAGTTTGTCACGGCCGGATCCGATAATATCGAATCCTCCGGTGTTCCTGTAGGCGTCCATCAGGGCATCGTCAATTTCAACAAGCTTGCCGTTCATGATACCGGCGGGGCCGCCGAGGAATCCGTAGAGTTTGGATTCGGGGTTGGAGTTTTTCAGTCCGTCGTACAGACCGGCGATGACATTGTGTCCGCCGGGAGCCTGTCCGCCCGAAAGGATAACGCCCAGGTTGACCTTCTTGCCGGCATTGGCGTTGGCGCCTTTTACAAAGCGGGCGATGGGGTTGCCGTAGGTTTTGGCAAACAGAGCTTTTACGTCAGCCTGATCGGCTACGGATTCTGTGGGTTCTCCCAGTTCGCAGGTGATATTCCTGATATCGCCCTGGAGTACCGCCGGCAGTTTGGGCTGGTAGGCGTATCGGGCTTTCTGCAGAGGTGATAATTCACTCATGGTATAAAACTCCTCGTGGTTTTCATCCCTAGCGGGACGCTGATTAATAGATTTTCAGGGGTATTTCAAACAGATCAATCCGTATCGGTCTGCACCCCGGTATTACTGATATTATCTATGTTTATAAAGAGAAAGGGGCATAAGGTCAAGGGAAGGAGGGGGATAAGAAAGCCGGGAAATCCTATTGTCGGACAATTGGACTTCCCGGCGGGGTTTGTCATTCGGGAAAATACGCCCTTACGTAAAGGGCGGGACCGGCAATTTCCAGGATTTCTATTTTGTTTTTCATCAGCCTGAGTCCGGTAATATAGAGGTAGTCCTCATTTCCGTTGGAGATACCCCATGTCCGGGCCGAAAAGGGTGTCTCTCCGAAGTTTAGATCGGATCCGCTCCCCACCGTCACATAACCTCTGCCCGACAGGTCGGAAAAAAGGGCCTCCTCCCAGAACCCGACGCTCTTTTTAGGGTAGTTATCCGTTTTCCGTACCCTGAGTTTCACCCCCTCGGGCGAAATGGCCAGGAATTCCGGGCTGTCGTCGATCAGGGCGAACCCTTCGGGCAGTTCCATCCTTGGGCCTCCGAACCCCGATCGGCCGGAAAGCCGACCGTTATACAGGAAGTCGAAAAAGTCTACCGAATTGATCCAGTCGAATCGGGACGGGCGGGAATCGGGAATCGTCTGGTTCTGAAAAGTGAGCCTGACCGTAACCAGAGCATAGCTGCGGTCATTCTCCATTTTCCGTATGATTCCCCGGTACATATCGATTTCGTTCATCAGACGCCGGATCTCCTTCTCCAGGGTAAGTGTCCCTTCCACATCGGAGCTGTCTATGTAGGAGATATTCTTGGCCAGGATCTCCTCCCGGGCTTCCAGGGCGGAGCGGCTGGCAAGGAGCTGCTCCCGCAGATCATGGGTATTCTGGCTGTATTCCACCAGCTCCTCGCTGATCTCATCCAGATAAACCCTGAGACTGTCAACCGCTTTATCGGGAAGGCGGAGGCTGATCTGTTCCTGAGTCTTGTAGATAAAATACCCGTTCTGTTCTTCCGCCCAGTCCGTAAGGGCGTCCGCAGCCTGCTGCCTGTCTTTTACCAGCAGGCGGGCATCTACCTCATAGTAGAGGGTATCCTCCCTGTCCTGAGCGTACAGAGCTGCTGTAAGCAGAAGGCCGAATGATATCAGAAGAGTTAATACTTTTTTCCGGTTCATCTTATCTCTCCTTCTTCCAGGGCTTTATAGAGGGGAGAAAAATCCGTATCTGCATCGGATGAGAAGATTTCCACCACATGGATTTTCCTGTTCTCCACAATCAGGCCGACAAAGTAACGGAAGGGCTCCCTGTCCTTGCTGACAAACTCAACGCCGGGCATCTCTTTGCTGCCGAAAACAAGGTCCTTCGGGGCGGCGGAGGCATAATAGTCCCCCAGATGGTGCAGGAGGGCTTTCCGCCAGAAAGCGCTGTCCCCTTCGGGGCTGTTTTCAACGGAACTGACGGTAATATTCGTTCCATAAGCGTTTTCCGCTATATAAACATCCTCCTTGCTGAACTCGGCGTATTCGTCTCCCGGATTCAGTTTTACGGAAGTCTCCAGTCTGGAGGAGACCGGGGAAAGGGGCGAGAGGGAGGCAATCCAGGGAAAGGGGATCTCCTGCCGGTAGGCATCCTCCTGAAGGCGGGGGATCAGCTCCACATTGATCCTTGAAAAGGCGATCCGGCTGTCCAGTATCTGCAGCTGCTGTCTGATGGATTCTATCTCTTCGGTCAGGCGGCCTATCTCCCGGAGAATCCGGGCCCTCTCCTTCGGGTCCGTGCTCCTTTCCAGCAGAACATAGAGGCGTTTGCGCGTCTCCTCGGCTGTTTTCAGTCTTGCCTGGGTATCCTGGTACCGGTCGGTTACATCCCAGGTGTCTATCTGCTGATACCTGATTTTTCCCATGCCGAGAACCTCTTTAAACAGGCTGTCAAACTGTTCGGCAGGAACACGGAGCACCAGATAGTCCGCATAGGACTGTTCCACATACCCCCCTGACGCAATAGCCAGATCTTCCAGGGCTTTACGGGTTTCCGGGGGATCCTCCACCACCAGTCCGGCCGAGCCGTTATAGATCCGCTTCCTCTGAGAGCCGGGTTCGGGATCCTCCGCCGGAGAGGACGCGGGCAGACTCTGATTTTCTGCGGTTATATCCATCAGGGGAACCGGCTGGGCCGCCCCCTCCAGTTTCATGGCGCTCCGGCTCATCTCGGGAGCCGGCTCTTCATACTCTTCCATGGCCATGGCTTCTCCGCCGTACCAGTCCGCCTCTTTAGCTGAGGAACTGCAGGAGAGTACCAGGGGGAATGTCAGGAAAAGGGTCAGGGCGTACAGAAGATACATCCCCGTCCAATGGGTTAACGACAGTTTTCTCTTATTCATAATAAGGAATATAACCCAGGGCAGGGAAGGTTACAAAGGGAGCCGGGAATATTTTATTTTCCCAGCCCCCCTTAATTTCCCCGGAGGGGAGAAGTCAATAATGATTCCCCTCCTTCGGAGGGGTCAGGGTAGGCCGGGACAAAAGCTCCTAAAAGTTCGGAGGAAAAAACATGACTCTTCTCCCCCTCCTTCGGAGGGGTCAGGGTAGGCCGGGACAAAAGCTCCTAAAAGTTCGGAGGAAAAAAACATGACTCTTCTCCCCCTCCTTCGGAGGGGGCCGGGGGGAGGTTATGACAGTATCATCATGGACGGAAGGGGCCGTATCCGCAGGGGGGTAACGGATCCTTCCCCGAAGAACCCGCTCATATACTTAATGTAGTCGGCGGCCCGTTCGTTGGGGATATACACCTGTATGGTTCCGGCAAAACCGCCGCCGTGAACCCGGCAGGCTCCCTCGCCGTGCAGAAAGCTTTCGGTCAGGTTCAGAGCCAGGCTGATCCCCTGTTCCCGGGGCTCTCTGCCGGGGTAGACATTCTGGAGGTAGCAGAACGAGGAGTGGCCGGAACTGCCTACCTGATGCAGATAGGTGGAAATATCATTCTCCTTCAGGGCTTCCACCTGGGCTTCCACCCGGGCGTTGTCGTGCAGAAAGTGAAAGGCCCTCAGTATGGCCCTGTCGCCGCATTTCTCTCTCACCGCGGCAAGGTC
This sequence comes from Oceanispirochaeta sp., assembly GCA_963663385.2. Lineage (GTDB taxonomy): Bacteria > Spirochaetota > Spirochaetia > DSM-2461 > DSM-2461 > Oceanispirochaeta. Next base: position 1,697,164 of record CAXXXD010000002.1, read on the forward strand.
TCCCAGTATCTCTGTCTCGCTCAGCTGGCGGCAGTACTCCCTGCCGAAGTGGGCCGCCACGGATTTCATCTCGGTGGGGATGGCGGCATATTCGGGGGTCAGGTCGGCATGGTTCCCTCCTGTATCAACAACCATCAGGGTGTAGCCGGCCTTATGGAAATTATAATCAACCGGCGTAATTTTCGGACTGGCGGGATCTTTAAAGTCGATAGCCACAATCCCGCCGTTGGCGCAGGCCACCTGGTCCATCAGGCCGCAGGGTTTTCCGAAATAGTTATTCTCCGCGTACTGCCCGATCCGGGCAATTTCGGTTGTGCCGACTCCGTTTTCGTTGAACAGAGCGCTGAAGATGGTCCCCACCAGAACCTCCAGGGCGGCGGAAGAGCTTAAGCCCGAACCTTTTAAAACGCTGCTGGTGGTATTGGCCCTGAAACCGCTGACTTTATAGCCCAGTTCGGCAAAACGGGCGGCTATCCCCCGTACCAGGGCATCCGTTGTATTCTCCTCTGCGGGATTAACCTTCAGATCGGAGATATCCACCTTGACCGCAGGGTAGCCTTCGGAATCGATAATAACCGTGCTGTCACCCGTAAGGGAGACGGCGGCAATGGTATCCAGGTTGATGGAACCGGCCAGCACGCGGCCGTGGTTATGGTCCGTATGGTTGCCTCCCAGCTCCGTCCGGCCGGGGGTGCTGAACAGTTTAATATCCTGCTCCCCGTAGAGGTCCTCATGCCGTTTAACCAGGGCCGTCCAGCGTTCCGCCTGGCCGGCCGTCCCGGATCCTCCGTAGAGCTCTGAAAAAAGGCCCGTCAGTTTTCCCGATGCCAGCTGCTGTTCAATATCCTGTCGTTTCATGATTTATCTCCCAGTGTAATGGTATAGTGTTCTTCCGGACAGGCCCGCAGGCTGGCGGCGCTTCCTTCTGCCGTGATATCCCTCTGAGGCATACCGAGCATTTCATAGCCGACCATAAATTTCTTTACTGTGGCGCTGCGGAGCAGGGGCGGGTAGTAGTGGATGTGCATCTGGCACTCTTCGTGTTCCTCCCCGTCCGTGGGAGCCTGGTGAATCCCCATGGAGTAGGGGAAGCTGGTCTGAAAAAGGTTGTCAAACCGGGTCCCCATCCTTTTCAGGGCGTCGGAAAGATCCGAGACCTGTTTATCTGTCATGTCATCGATGGATTTAAGAGGCGTCAGGGGCAGGATCATGGCTTCATAGGGCCAAACCGCCCAGAAGGGCACCACCGCGGCAAAGCTGTCGTTGCTGAAGATGACCCGTTCTCCGCGGGCCATCTCCTTCTCCACATAATCCACCAGCAGGGACTTTCCGTGTTTCGCCAGATAGGCTTTCTGGTTCTCAATTTCCCTGGCGGGGATGTCGGGGATAATCTCTTCCGCCCATATCTGCCCGTGGGGGTGGGGGTTGGAGCATCCCATCACGGCTCCGCGGTTTTCAAAAATCTGTATATGGTTGATAAAATCCTTTCTACCCAGTTCCCGGTACTCCTTCTGCCAGGTTCTTACAACACCCTCAATCTGGGCAACATCCATCAGGGCAAGGGTCAGATCGTGCCGGGGGGAAAAACAGATTACCTTGCAGATCCCCCGTTCTGTTCTGGCCTGAAAAAGGTCCCCCTCATCAAAACGCCCTTCGGGAGTATCGTTCAGGAGGGCGGCAAAGTCGTTGTCAAAAACAAAAGTATCCTTGTAATCGGGGTTTTTATGGCCGCCGGCCCTTTCGTTGCCGGGGCAGAGGTAGCAGCCGGGGTCGAATTCCGGTTTTCTGTCCAGCATGGGTTTTTCAACCTGACCGTTCCAGGGGCGCTTGGTTCTGTGGGGGGAAACCTTTATCCACTCCCCGGCCAGGGGATTGTACCGTCTGTGAGGGTGTTCCTGTAAATCTATTTTACTCATTCTGTCCTCCGATAAAACTCTTCAGTTTTGTACCTTCTAAAATTGTAATTCTTTATGTCCGGGGAGTTAAATTCGATTCACCTCCCCATTTTATCTTAAAAATAATGCTTGCCAAAGGCGATGTACACGAGTACAATACTATTGGAACATTATACTTGTCAAGGAAATTATTGAAATGAGCAGCAAAAATAACAGGGATAAAGTAGCCGAACTGGCAGGAGTCAGCAGCGCTACGGTCTCCCGTGTCTATAATAACCCTGAAAAGGTATCCGAAGCCAAAAAAAAGGCTGTTCTGGATGCCGCCGGGCTGCTGGGATACTCTCCGGATAAATCGGCCAGCGCCCTCAGACGCAGAGGAACCGGACAGATCTCGCTGGTCAGCATACGAAAACACAGGGGCACCTGGTACTGGGGGGATTTTCCCGGGGCCAAATGGTTCTACACGGATGTGGTGCAGGGAATCATGGAGGAGGTTGATTCTTCCATGTACCGCCTTAACCTCAAAACCCTCAAGTCCGCCGCAGAGATCCGCTCCATCGACTGGTCAAAGGAGTGCGACGGGGCCATTTTCTATGATGTGGATACCTCCGAAGAAGCCGAGGCTATTGCCTCCTGTCCGGTTCCGACTGTTATCAGTCATCATACGGCCCAGTTTGCCGAATGCAACCGCTGTTCCACAGACAACTACCGGGGGGGGATTATTGCCGGAACCCATCTGATGGAGGCAGGGTATCAGAGACCCGCCTATATCAGCTATCTTCCCCATCTCATCCTCTCCAACAGGCAGCGGTTTGAAGGATTTCAGCAGGCCTGTTCCGGTGTGGAGGTTCGGCAGGTTTTAAATGATCCCGGTAAAAAGGGGGGCTATAAGGCAGCCATGTCTCTTCTGGAAAAGATCAAAACCGGAAAAATCGATTCTCTCGGTGTTGTAAACGATCTTACCGCAATCGGTGTGATACAATGCCTGCAGGACGAAGGATTGAAACCGGGACGGGATGTGGGGCTGATCGGCTACGATAATATGCCCTTTAACTATGTGCTGCCCTTTGAACTGGCTTCTATCGATTTAAGACCCGCCGAACTGTACAGGGAGGCTGTCAGGATGCTTCTGGAAATACTGCGCTCAGACCAGGAATCGGGAATTCCCGTAAAACGGGTAATTCTGCCTGAACTAGTCAAAGGAGACTCCGTCTGAAAAGACCAGGGACTTATGCCATACACCTCCTGTTTCTTCTGGTCACGGCAGTTTGTCTCTCTACCTTTTCCTGTGTTCATCATCCGCCGGATTCTTCTGTCCGTCCCGGTTCCCCCGGATATGAGGACGACTTGCCGCAGAAGGAAACCGGAGAAACCATGGTTCCCGAAGTAATGGATAGGAACGAAGCCGCCCCTCGGGAAGAAGAGGATCTTTACGCCGGGGACGGCGGTATTATCCTGACTTTTGATGATTTTTTTCCATCCTGGCAGCAGACAGCCGCTTTATTGGAAAATGGTCATGCCCATGCCTCTTTCTATATCTCTCTTGAGCCCGCAGAGATGGGACATCAGGAGCTGGTCCTTCTTGCTATGCTGCTGGAAAAGGGGCATGAAATCGCCTGGCATACGGCAACTCATCCGGATTTGAGTCAAATCCCCGAAACAGAAAGACCGGATACCATGGAACAGGAGATCCTGGAACCTCTCCAAATCCTCGGGGAGTCAATTGATACGGAGATACTCTCTTTTGCCTATCCCTACGGTTTCTATGATGAGGACTGGGAGGCCAGGCTGTCCGGGATTTTTACCAGCAGGCGGGGATTCGGACGAACCCCCCGCTACTACAGCGTTCATGAGATCAGAACAGAAGAATTCTTTAAAGCTGTCTCTATTGATAATACCATCTATCGTGATAAAGAGGATGGGGGCGAACAGGGCATTCCGGGTGGATTCATGTCCTTCTGTCAATCCGTTTTCCGGGAAATAAAGACCTCATCCCGTTATATCATTCTGGGATCTCACGGTTTGGGAAACGACCCCTGGGGAATCACCCCGGAAAATCTTGAATACCTCCTGTCCGGAGCAGAAAAAAGAGGGATCCCCGTTCTCTCTCTCAGGGAAGCCCGGTTCCGGGAGAGTGAAAAACGGGAGCAGATCATGCGGCCCTGTACCGTTCCGTCCCTGTCTCCGTGACAGGGCTGCACAAATGGATCCTTTTTCACGGTAATACTTTCCTATAAGGAAACATTCCATTATAATTAAACCATGATACTCAAAATGAAAAATATTATTCAGGACTATGCCTGGGGGTCGAAAACCTACCTTCAGGAAATGACAGATACTGATTCGGAGGGACCCCTGGCGGAACTCTGGATGGGCGTACATCCCAGAGGAGAATCTCTGGTTGAAACCGCTGCGGGCAAATGGGAATCCCTGTCCGCCCTTATAGCGGCCGATCCTGCGGGCATGATGGGAGATCCATTGGCCGAGCGCTTCGCCAATCTGCCCTTTCTGTTCAAATTGCTGGCAGCGGGAGAGCCCCTCTCCATTCAGGCTCATCCCAGCAAAACCCAGGCCGAAGAGGGGTTCCGGAAAGAGAACGAAGCCGGAGTGCCTCTTGATGCCTTTAACAGAAATTACAAGGACGATAACCATAAACCGGAAATCATATGTGCCATGACCCCCTATTGGGCCCTGAAGGGATTCCGTTCCCCCGATGCCATCAAAGGGTTCTTTGCCTCCTGGGTGCCGGAGGAGGCCTCGGTAAGCCTCTTTCCTCAGGGAGTAGAGGATGATTCGGAAAAGCTGCGCCGCTTTTTCCAGGCCCTGATGAGCCTTGACGGGGATCTGAAGGGAACCGTTCTGAAAGAAGGACTTGCCTGGTGCGGTCGTCAGGATGACGATGCCTGCCGCTGGGTGCTGAAACTGAACAATAAATACCCCGGCGATATCGGTATCCTCTCACCCCTCTATCTGAATACGGTCTGTCTGCAGCCCGGAGAGGCCCTCTATCTCCCCGCCGGCGAACTTCATGCCTACCTTCAGGGATTCGGTGTGGAGCTGATGGCCAACTCGGACAATGTCCTGCGGGGAGGGTTGACTCCCAAGCATATGGACATGACCGAACTGATGAAAACCCTGACTTTTCAAAGTGATTCCCCCAGAATTCTGAAGCCCCGTTCCCTGCCGGACGGCTGCGGGATATACGATACGGTCTCGGAAGAGTTCCAGCTTCTGACGGTAGATCTGGGCGGGGATGTCAGCGCCATTCATCTGGAGTCGGGGTATCCCGTATCCATCCTGATTGTAACGGAAGGAAGCATCACGGTTAAGGATAAAGACACCTCTCTGACCCTGAAAAAAGGCGAGTCCTGTTTCCTTTCGAAAAACGGGAAAGGACGCAATCTGAGCAGCGACGGTTCCTGGGGCAGGGGATTTATTGCCAGGGCTGTTCCTGAATGATCCTGTGGGTAGACGGGGACTCCTGTCCCCGGCCTGTCCGGGACATACTCTGCCGGGCGGCTGTCCGTGAAAAGCTGGAGCTGAAGTTTGTTGCCAACAGGGAGCTCCCCCTAAAAAAATCCGACTGGATCAGCCTGATTATAACATCAGGTGAAGAGGGCAGTGCCGACCGCTATATTATTGAGCGGTCCGTTCCTGGTGATCTTATTGTCACCAGGGATATCCCCCTTGCCGCGGAACTGGTGGAACGGGGGGTTACTGTTCTGAATGACCGGGGAAAAATCTATACAAAAGAGAATGTAAAAGAGCGTCTTGCCGAAAGGGATTTTAATCAGATGCTCCGGGAAGCCGGTTTAAGCGATGAAAAAAGCGGGAATTTTGGACAGAAAGAGATCCGGGCTTTTGCCAGCGCCTTCGACAGAACAATCCGTCAGATGCTTGTGGAGGAAAACTTCAGAAGATCCGGATCGGGGAAAGTTTAAACGGCTCCACTTATTCTCCTGGGGTAATTGAAGTCCCGGGGGGAAAATATTATACTATTATAGTAATAATTATCAAAAAGAGCCTCCTGGCGAGGCATCAGATAGAAACCCAACAAGGAGTAGTGTTGTGAAAGCTGTTGAAATGGCAGAGGGAATTTATCGTCTGGGTGTAAACATCGAGACCGGAAAACTGTTTGAGGGAATCTGGAAGATACCCGACGGGACTTCAATCAATTCTTATGTAGTAAAAGGGGATAAGACCGCCCTTATCGATCTGACGCAGGATATGGATGATTTTCCCGGAACCCTCACAGCCCAGATGGCCGATGCGGGTGTGTCTGCGGAAAATATTGATTATATTATCGTAAACCATATGGAACCGGATCATTCGGGATGGCTCATGGACTTCAGAAAGAAGAATCCCTCCATGGAGATCTTCTGTACAAAAAAAGCGGTTCCCCTGGTCAGGGAGTTCTGCGGCATTGAAGAGAACGTCCATGCCATTGCAGACGGGGAGCTGCTGGACCTGGGAAAAGGCAAGGTCCTTCAGTTTTTCGAAACCCCGAATATCCACTGGCCCGAAACCATGATGACCTACGAACAGAGTGAAAAAATCCTGTTTTCCTGTGATGCCTTCGGCTCCTACGGCAGGGTGGATGATGCGGTCTTCGATGATCAGCTTTCCGATGACGAACACGATTTTTTTGAAAAGGAAGCCCTGCGTTACTACGCCAATATTGTAGCCTCCTTCTCTGTTTTCGTAGAGCGGGGGCTTAAAAAACTGGAGGGCCTGGACATCAAAATGATTGCCCCTTCCCATGGTATCATCTGGCGGGAGAATCCTTCGGTCATCGTAAAGCGGTATGCCCGTTATGCCTCGTACCTCAAGGGACCGGCCTGCGCCGAGATAACTGTCATCTGGGGGAGCATGTACGGGAATACCCAGCAGCTCGTTACAGAAGTTATCAAGGGGATCCGGAGCGAAAAGGTTCCGGTGCATCAGTACCGTGTTCCCGAAGACGATATCGGATTTATCCTGGCGGATGCCTGGAAGTCTGCAGGGATTGTACTGGGAATGCCTACCTATGAGTATCAGATGTTCCCCCCCATGGCACATGTCATAGATGATTTTAACAGAAAGAAGGTTCAGAATAAAAAAGCTTTCCGTTTCGGTTCCTTCGGCTGGTCCGGCGGAGCGGAAAAGGAGCTAGGCCTGTCTACGGAAAAGCTTAACTGGGAGTTTCTGGAATCCGTGGAATGGCAGGGTGCACCAGGTGAGGCAGAGAAGAAAAAAGCCTTCGAACGGGGGCGGGAGCTGGCTCGTCTGGTAAAGGAATTTGCACAGAATAAGTGTTAACAGTAAGACCGGGACTTACTATTGGGAAGGTTTTTTCCTTACGGGGAAAAACCTTCCCTTTTTTTATGTTTATCAGGTAAAGGTTTACGTAAAATAAAAAGATTACATGTGTTTTGTGTGGAAATTGTGTGAAGAAAGAGTCATATTATAACATATCCGCTTCAAAAAGGACATTTAATGCAGAGCAATATAATTGATATGTTTTCTAGCGATCATACGGAAAAATACCTCTACAACTCTCTGTCTGACAAAATCCGCTACACCGTATCCTGCCAGGACTTCTCTCCTGTTATTTCAGCCCGGAATGTCCGGGAAAACAGGACCCTTCAGATGGACCTGATAGACTCGCTTGTCAAAAGGGCCGATAACGAAATCAGTCTCCTGTTCACGGTTGATTGCCCTTTTCTGGGGAAGTTTGAGAAAGTTCTTCGAATTATCTACCGTTTAACCCGGTTTAATCCCGAGCTTATCCTCATTTTACAGAATCTGATGTGTGAGAATGATACGGAACGTCCCGCTTGCGAAGCTGCAGGGGGCTGTTCCTTTCTGCAGCTGAACACTATCATCAGCAGGGTTCTGAAGGAGCAGGCGCAGAAAGACGGTGTTATCCGGGAAGAAGGGGGGATGGAACATCTGATCTTTTTTCTGCTGGAGGAAGTAATCAAACGCTTCGAGTGTGAATTGATCTTCTGCTGTGAGGATCTGATCGAGAACAGAAATGCGTCAGGGTTCCCCAGTGAGGAAGATATGATAGACCGGTTTTTCAAGCCCATAGCCGATCAGCTTGGCAGTCTGGAAGCATCCTGAACATTTTTTCACTTTTCCTGCACCTTTACAAAAACGGAGACAGCTTCTATCATTTCTCCCTATGAGCGCCAAAAAGTCAGAATACGATGAAAGTAAAATAAAAACCCTCAGTTCCCTGGAACATATACGCCTCCGTTCCGGTATGTATATCGGCCGGCTGGGAAACGGATCCAACCCGGATGACGGTATATATATTCTTATTAAAGAAGTAGTCGATAACGCCATTGATGAATTCATCATGAGCTTTGGCAACCGCATCGACATTACTGTTGAAGAGAATAAAGTACAGGTACGGGATCAGGGACGCGGTATTCCCCTGGGTAAGATTGTGGACTGTGTTTCCATCATTAATACGGGAGCGAAATACAACGATGATGTATTTCAGTTCAGTGTAGGTTTGAACGGAGTGGGTACAAAAGCTGTAAATGCCCTCTCTTCCCACTTCCTTGTCCGGGCCTTCCGGGACGGCAAATATGCAGAGGCCTACTTTCAGCAGGGAAAACTTATAAAAGAAAAAAAAGGAAGCGCTCCGGACGAACCGAACGGAACATTCGTGGAATTTATCCCGGATGTTGAAATCTTCGGGGAGTACGCTTTCAATCCGGAATTCCTTGAACAGCGGTGCTGGAACTACGCCTGTCTGAACAGGGGGCTCAGGCTCTACTTCAATAAACAGAAGTTTGAGTCGAAAAAAGGGCTATGGGATCTGCTAAATGCCGAAGTGGGGGATACGACCCTCTATGAAATAGGGTATTATAACACGGATAAAATCGAGTGTGCCTTTACCCATACCAATACCTACGGAGAGAGTTATTTCTCCTTTGTTAACGGCCAGTTCACATCCGACGGGGGAACACACCTCAGCGCCTACCGGGAAGGCCTTTTGAAGGGGGTTAACGACTTCTTTAAAAAGAACTACTCCGGAACGGATGTCCGGGAAGGTATGGCCGGCGCCATAGCTGTAAAAATCAAAGAACCTGTTTTTGAGAGTCAGACAAAAAACAAACTGGGAAACTCGGATATCCGGGGCTGGATTGTCAATGAGACCAAAGCGGGGATTGTCGATTTTCTGCATAAGAATAAGGAAGCCGCCAGGGCCATGGAAAACAAGATCATGACCAACGAAAAGCTCCGGAAAGAGCTCAATGCGGTCAAGAAAGAGGCCAAGGCGGCAGCCAAGAAAATCTCCCTTAATATACCCAAGCTGAAGGACTGCAAGTTCCACAGACAGGACGGTCCGAAGGGGGAGGGATCCACCATCTTTATTACCGAGGGACAGTCGGCAACCGGATCAATGGTATCCTGCCGGGATGTCTACCTTCAGGCTATCTACTCCCTGCGCGGTAAACCCTGGAATACATTCGGGAAAAGACAGACCGAGATATACAGGAATGAAGAACTTTTCAATCTGATGATGGCCCTGGGTATTGAAAACTCCATCGAGGATCTCCGGTACGATAGAATCGTTCTGGCCACCGATGCCGATACGGACGGTTTTCATATACGGAACCTGCTGCTCACCTTTTTTCTGAACTATTTTGAAGATCTTGTTCTGGCCGAACATGTCTATATTCTGGAAACCCCCCTTTTCCGGGTTCGGAACAAGAAGCAGACTGTCTACTGCTACAACGAGAAGGAACGGGATGACGCCATGCGGGCCATCAGGGGGCCGGAAGTAACCCGCTTCAAGGGACTTGGTGAAATTTCACCCAAGGAGTTCGGTCAGTTTATCGGGGAGGATATGCGGATAGTTCCCGTGGATATCAAATCCATGAAGGATGTCAGCGGGATTCTGGAATTCTATATGGGTAAAAACACACCGACCAGGCGTCAATATATTATGGAGAACCTTGTCTGATGGCATATATAAATAAAATTTTCGATACAAACTTCATTGAATACGCATCCTATGTTATCAAGGACAGGGCCATTCCGCATCTGAATGACGGACTTAAACCGGTACAGCGCCGAATCATGCAGTCCCTTTTCGATACGGACGACGGAAAATTCAACAAGGTAGCCAATGTGGTAGGCCACTGTATGCAGTACCATCCTCACGGTGATGCCTCAATTTACGGCGCTCTTGTCAATCTGGCCAATAAGGACCTCTTCATTGATAAACAGGGAAACTTCGGTAATATCTTTACGGGAGACCCTGCCTCGGCTGCCCGGTATATTGAATGCCGGATGCTGCCTTTTGCCAAGGAAGTTCTTTATAATCCCGAGATTACCGAATTTGAAGACTCCTATGACGGCCGGCGTCAGGAGCCTGTAACCTTTCCCAGTAAACTTCCTCTTCCCCTGATTCTGGGGGCGGAAGGTATCGCCGTCGGTATGTCTACCCGAATCCTTCCCCATAATCTTATAGAAGTTATTGAAGCGGAGAAGGCCTGTCTGAGGGGTGAGGAATTTGAACTCTACCCGGATTTCCCGACCAGTGGCCTGGTGGATGTTTCCGACTACAGGGAAGGAAACGGGAAGGTCCTGTCCCGGGCCCGTCTGGACACTTCAGATCCTAAAAAAATAACCATAACCGAGCTCCCTTTCGGTACAACCACAGAAACCCTTATTGCCTCCATTGAGAATGCCGCCCGTAAAAACAAGATCAAGATAGGCGGCATTAACGATTTTACTACAGATCAGGTTGAAATTGAGATAAAGCTCCCCCGCGGGGTGCATACAAAGGATGTTCTGGAAGGACTTTATGCCTTTACGGACTGCGAGGTTTCCATCTCGGTGAATCTCCTGCTGATAAAGGATCATAACCCTGTACAGATGACAGTTCCCGAAGTGATCCGCTATCATGCGGATCAGCTGGTTCTTATTCTGAAGAAGGAGCTGGAACTGGAGGAGGGGCAGCTTCTGGACAGGCTCCATGCCCGGAATCTGGAGCGGATCTTTATAGAAGAGAGAATCTATAAGCGGATTGAAGAGATGAAAACTCCCGAATCAATCATTCTGGCGGTCCGGGACGGGTTCAAGCCCTTTCTGGAAGAAATCAAAAGGGATATCACCGAAGAGGATATTGATCGTCTTCTTAAAATCCCCATCAGGAGAATTTCCCTTTACGATATCCAGAAAATGAAAAAGGAGATGGACGAGATCAGGGCCCGTATCGGGGAGATCCGGAAGCACCTGAAAAATATCATTGCCTATGCCATCTCCAATCTGGACGGTTTTCTGGAAAAACAGGGAAAGAAACATCAGCGGAAAACGGAACTGATGGCAATAGAAAAAGTCGATATCCGTGATGCCGCGCAGAAAAACCTGAAAATCCGTTACAACAAGGATACCGGGTATATCGGGTCCGATGTTTCTTCGGGTGTTGTTATGTGCGATGCCTCGGTGTACGATCGTATTCTGGTTATCCGCAAGGACTGTACCTACCAGATTATGGATGTGCCCGATAAGTTTTTTATCGGCAAAGGACTCCTCTACTGCGGACTCACCGACAAGGAGACCCTGGAAAATACGGTATTCTCTGTGGTCTTCCGGAATATGGAGAACGGATACCCCTATATCAAGCGCTGCAGAATAACCCAGTTTATTTTGAATAAAGTCTATGATCTGCTGCCTGAGAACTCCCAGTTTGTCAGGTTTACAACCAAAACAGATGTATCTGTTGTGGTGGACTTCAAACAGAAGACCCTGATCAGAACAGGGGCGGATACATTCCCCGTTGATGACTATCTTGTGAAAGGGGTGAAAGCCCAGGGCGTACGGATCAAACCGAAGGAATTTACCAGTGCCAGATTTATCAAAACTGCGACTATCGAGAAAAAAGAGAATTAGACCTTCTCTACCTCTACCTCTGCTGTTTCTTCTGTTGGCCGCCCCGGTACTGGCCGCTCAGGAAGGGGTTGTATTTTCATTCGATCCGGGAGAAAAATACCGTGTTATAGAAAAATTCAACCTCAGTCAGTACCGGGACGGCCGTTATACGGGCCATGTGTACAGGGAGAACAGGGGCATTTATGATGCCGAGCCTGCAGGATCCGGCCTCTATAAAATAAGCGGTACCGTTTTTGAACTTCAGGAGACGGCAAAGGACGGATTCAAGGTTGCAGCAGCCCTGCATGGGCAGAGTGATACGGAGTATACCGCCAGCGACAGAGGTTTTATGCTGGTTTCCGGAACAGACTGGCCCCGGTTGAGGAGTTTTCCCACTTTCCCGGAAGAGGCGGTTTTCCCCGGGGATAAATGGGAAGCCGGGCTTGAGATGGTTGTCAGCTCTCCCGACGGTCTTCAGAAAGCGGTCCTGCCCCTTTATTGTGAGTATACCTTCAAAGGCAGTGATGTCTGGGAAGGACGACCCGTCTATGTGATCCAGGCCCAGTATGCCGCCCGTTACAGACAGGGGCGGTCCCGGGAGGCGGACTCTTTTCTGAAAAATCTGAGCGGGAAGCATGTCGTCTCTCTTCTGATAGATCAGGAGACAAGGGAATTCCTTTTGATGAAGGATCTGATGGAGGAGGAGTATCTCTATACGGACGGTTCCACCCGCAGGGAGAAAGGTTTTCTCCTGACGTTCTATAAGGGAATTGCCCTGCTGGACAGAACGGGACTGAGCCGTCAGGTGGAAGCCACCCTGGCGGATAACCTTAAAGAGACCTATGAAGAGCGGGGGGAAGACTGGAAGGAGCAGGTTACACTGGAAGAAAGAGAGGAGGGGCTGGCCCTGAATCTGAACAACCTTCATTTTCTGCCCGATCAGGCTGTGCTCCTGCCTGAGGATATCCCCCTTCTGGATACCCTGGCGGATATACTGAAAACCGTGCCGGACAGGACCTTCCTGGTCAAGGGGCATACCGCAGATATCGGAAGCCTGGAATCCCAGATCTATCTTTCCCAGGTCAGGTCAAAAACCATCGTGGATGAACTGACAGCCCGGGGGATAGACCCGGAAAGGTTCCTGTATTCCGGGGTGGGAGGACTGGAACCGGTGGGGGACAACAGTACCGATGAAGGCCGTAAAATGAACCGGCGGGTGGAAATCCTCATCCTGGAAGACTAATCCCCGGAATCGGGGCTTTTGCTTTTAAAAAAACCGGGTATAGTGTATTCTTGAAATTGATCATGACAGAACTACTAAATCTAGAACAAAAGCCCCTTGTTATGGGCATAATCAACTGCACACCAGACTCATTTTTCAGCGGCAGCCGTAATGAGGTTCCGGGTGAGGCGCTTCTTACGGCATCCCGGATGATAGGTGAGGGAGCCCGGATCCTTGATGTGGGGGGGGAATCCACCCGGCCCGGGTCATCCTATGTCAGTCTGGAAGAGGAGATTCAAAGGGTTATCCCCGTTGTGGAGGCTATTCGAAGCCTTCCTGCAGCGGAGGGTATTCTTATTTCCGTAGATACCCGGAAAAGGGCCGTGGCCGAAGCGGCTCTCGATGCCGGGGCGGATATTATTAATGATATTTCCGCTCTCAGGGATGATCCGGATATGCTCCCCCTGGTGGTAGAGCGGGACTGTCCCGTATGCATCATGCATATGCAGGGGACTCCCGAGAATATGCAGATTAACCCCGATTATTCTGATGTGGTGGAGGAGGTTAGGCGCTTCCTGCTTGATACAGCGGAAAAAGCCGTGGCAGCCGGAGCCGAACCCTCCCGTATTATCCTTGATCCGGGCATCGGTTTCGGAAAGAGGCAGGAGGATAACCTGGCTCTGATCAGGCATATCGATCAGTTTGCGAAAGAAGGGTATCCGGTTCTTATGGGACTGTCCCGAAAATCCTTTATCGGCAGGATCCTGAATGATGCGCCTCCGGAGGAGAGACTGATCGGATCCTTGACAGCTAACGGCTGGTGTGCCGCTAAAGGGGTCGACATCCTGCGGGTTCACGATGTAAAGGAAACGGTGGATATGATCCGGGTTCTGAAGGAGATACAATGGACTGGCTGACAGATACCTGGATTCTCAATGAGCTGATCCGTCCTTTTATCGATATCGCTCTCCTGGCCTATCTTATCTATAAGGCTTACAGCATTATGGAAGAGACCCAGGCTATTCAGCTGCTGAAGGGTGCCTCCATACTGGCTCTCATCTACGTGGGTGCCTGGATACTTAAACTGAATACCCTGCTCTGGATACTGAATATGCTGGCCCCCGGTATCTTTATCGGTCTCGCCATTGTGTTTCAGCCGGAACTGCGGAGTATTTTTACACGGATAGGACAGCGGGATCTTTTTAAAATACAATCGCGGAACCGTTCCCTCCAGATGGACTCCATTATCGGAGCGGCTGAGGTCTTGTCGGGTAAACGCCGGGGTGCACTGATTGTCTTTTCGCGGAATGTGGGGTTGAAAAATATTATCGACACGGGAACCAAGCTGAACGCAGACCTTTCATCCAGTCTGATCATTACCATATTCGGGCATGATACGCCTCTGCATGACGGAGCTCTTGTGGTTCAGAACAGCAGAATCGTCGCAGCGGGGTGTTTTCTGCCCCTCTCCCGGCAGCCGGATATCCGGAGGAGCTTCGGTACCCGCCACAGGGCTGCTCTCGGTCTGGCGGAAGAAACCGATGCGGTTGTTCTGGTTGTATCAGAAGAGACCGGGGCTCTCTCTCTGGCTTATGATTCCCATATTTTCTATGCCCTGAGTATGGAGGAAGTGCGATACAGGCTCAGGCAGCTGCTTAATCTCAGGGAAGATGCACTGGAAGAAGCGGGAGGTCTGGGATGAGCCGGAACCAGTTCTTTCAGGGGTTCTTCAATAACTGGATGGCCAAGATAGTCTCCATACTTGCTGCGGTGCTACTTTCTGTGATGTATCAGATCAACACCCTGCAGGAGAGGGTTCTGAGTGTTCCCCTGACAATCATAACGGATGAAAACTTTGCTGTAACAGGAGACTATCCAAAGAATGTCAGGGTCTCTCTGAGGGGATCCGAGGAGCAGATTTTTTCGGTACTGGATAATGATATCCGGGCCGTCGCGGATTTCAGTTCCTCCACCAGCGAAGGTTCCTACAGAGCCCCCGTTCAGATCCGTTTCAACAAGCAGTTTCCCCTTTCCGAGGAAACTCTTGAAATCCTGGTAGAACCGGGTGATATCACCATCTATCAGGAGGAGAATATCATCAGGAGCCTTGAAATTGTTCCGGTGCTGGTGGGATTCCCTCCCAACGGATATGAACTGGTACAGTACTTCCTGTCGCCATCGTCCGTTATGGTACAGGGTCCCCGGAGTCAGATGGAATCCATAAATTCCATCAGTACGGAAGAGGTGGACCTGTCCAATCGTTATGATGATTTTTCCCTTTCCACGCGCCTTATTTCTCCGGGGGAGAATGTCTACTTTCCCGGTGGGGATATTGTGGAGATCCGGGGTGTTATAGACGAATCGATTATTGTTCAAACCCTGACGGAACAGCCTATTGTTACGGTCGATCTGGCTTCCAGCCTTTTTATTACAGAAGCACTGCCTGAGATCACTCTTACCATACAGGGGCCCCAGCTTCTTCTGGAAACACTCAGGCCCAGGGATTTCCACTTCTTTCTTGACTGTTCCAATATAGCGGTTCCGGGAACCTATACCCTTCCTATCCGGGCCGATGTACCCCCCGGGATAGCTGTATTGAAATATTTCCCCAGAGAGATCCCCATTACGTTTGATTTGAACAGGGAGGCAAAGGATTGATCCTCGGAACAGGAATCGATATGGTTGTAATCGACAGAATACGGAAGTGGCTTGAGGATCCGGATCTGCTGGAGCGGTATTTCTCTGCAGATGAAATCCTGTATGTACAGAACCGCGGTAGAAGCGCTGCCGCCTCTCTTGCCGCCCGTTTTGCTGCGAAAGAGGCTTTCGGAAAAGCCCTGGGACGGGGGCTGAAAGGGTTGGCTCTGAAGGATATCAGAGTATTTTCGGACAGTAGCGGCCGACCCGTGCTTCAGCTGGATGGCAGTGCGGAGAAGGCCCTGCGGGAAGCCGGCGGAAACCGGGTTCACCTGTCCCTGACTCATGACGGTTCCATGGCAATAGCACAGGTCATTATAGAGGGAGAGTGACATGGCTGAAGAAAAAAAAGTAAAACTGACTTTCTACCAGAAACAGCCGACTGTCTGTCCCGTGTGCGATAATACCTTTCAGAAGGAGGATCTCCTCTCCGGCGGCGGCCGGATGAATGCGGGAGATCTGACAAAAGAACTGCACCGGGAGTACAGACCCACCGGCAAATTCGGTAAGGTTTTCCCCCTGCTGTATCCTGTTACCGTATGTCCTTCCTGTTTTTATGCGGCCTATCCCAGTGATTTCCCGAATGTGGACAGGGCGAGAATCGGCCGCCTCAAAGAAGAGATAGGGGAGAGGAAATCCGTTACAAAAAAGATCTTCCCCGGGCTGGATTTTCAGGAGAATCGGGGGCTTGCCGAAGGGATCGCCTCCTATATCCTGGGAATAATGTCCTATGAATCGGCATCCGCCGGTTGTGCTCCCACCCTGAAACAGGCTCTCTGCTGTATACGGGCCTCCTGGTTATCCATGGATTTCCATAAGGAGGAACCGGAGGAAAACTACGATTATCTGGCACATATCCTCTACAGGAAGGCAGGATACTTTTATAGAAGAGTTGTCGATCTTGAACAAAATGGAAAAGAATCGGTCGAGGGGATTCCCCATCTGGGGCCGGATATAGATAATAACTACGGTTTTGACGGTGTTATGTATCTGGCCGGTTACCTGGAATACAGGTACGGTCAGAGAGGAAATCCGGAACGCAGAGTGGCGCAGCTGAAAAAGGCGCGTTCCACTGTCTCCCGGATTGTGGGGATGGGCAAATCCTCCAAGTCGAAACCATCCGCTCTTTTGGATTTAGCGCGGGATCTGCATAAAGCGATTAAGGAAGAGTTGGATGAAATCGGATGCACAACGTAATATACGCCTGGATATTTCCTATGACGGAACGGACTTTCAGGGGTGGCAGATTCAGAAAGAGGACCGTACGGTACAGGGGGAACTGGAGAAGGCTCTGGCCCGGCTCCATAACCATCCTGTCAATCTGACAGGTTCGGGACGTACGGATTCGGGGGTTCATGCCAGCAGGCAGGTTGCAAACTTCTACTCGGATCATCCCAGCATCCCGGATGAAAAATTCAGAGAGGCATTGAATTCTCTGCTGCCCCGTGATGTGAGGATTATGAAGAGTCAGGAGGTCCCCCGGGAATTCCACTCCCGTTTTGATGCCCGGTGCCGGGTGTATAAATACTATATTCTCAATGCGGATGCCGGAGAAGCTCATTTCCGGAACTTTTCCTACTTTACAAAGCCTCCTCTGGATGTGAACCGGCTGAATCGCCTGGCCGGGCCTTTGACCGGTACCCATGATTTCACTTCTTTTGCGGCTGTAAGGGATATGAATGAGAATAAGGTCAGGAGGATCTTCAGTGCCCGTTTCCTGAGGGAAGGTCCGTTTATCGTTTTCCGGATTGCCGGAAACGCCTTCCTGTGGCGAATGGTTCGAACCCTGGTGGGAACTCTGATGGAACTGGACAGTATTAAAGCCGGTCCGGAAGAGGTTAAAAGGATCCTGGAAGGACGGGACCGGAATCTGGCGGGACCTGCGGCTCCGGCAAGGGGATTATTTCTTCATAAGGTGTTATATGAATCAGAAACAACAATATACTGAGTTCTGGGAGCTCCTCTCCCTGACCGAAGACTATATAAAATATGGTAAGAAATCCGGGGAGTATACAATCCCTGATTTTACAGAGGCAGCAGACTCCCTGCAGACAAATGCCCCCGAGGTGGAATCTCCCGGTCTGGAAATCAGACCGAACAGGGAGCATCCTCTCATCCGGCTCCCATCGGATAATGCCTGCCGCAACTGCGGAATGGCCAAGATGGGTAAAAAGCCCCTTGGCGCGGTCGGTTGTGAAACCCCCAGGCTGCTGATACTTTGCGGTCCCCCTTCCGTGGGAGCGGAACAGAATCAGATCCCTCTTGCCGCGGAAGAGATGGATTATGTTCTGAAATGGATCAGCGCTATCGATCTGTCTCTTGAACGGGATGTTATGCTGCTGAACTTTCCCCGCTGCCGTCCCCCCGGAAACAGACCTCCTTTTCCGGAGGAGATGAACGGCTGCGCCAGTGTTGTAAGAACGTTCATCGGAAAGCATAAACCCTCTGTTATTCTGACGCTGGGGCCGGTCCCATCAGCCTATTTTACGGGAAACCCCGGTCTGAAAGTGAGCGAAATCCGGGAAGGCGTTGCCCAGTGGGAGGGAGTGCCTGTCCTTTCAACCTACAGCCCGGATCAGGTCCTGACCTACCATGAGCTGAAAAGACCTGTCTGGGAAGATCTCAAGCGGGTGCGGAACTTTATCAATGGGGCCTGAGTCCGTCTATATAAATGTTGTTTTCAATCTTCCTCTGGATTCTGTTTTTACCTACTGCCTGCCCGAAAAGGGGGCGTACGGGGGACTGGATCTGACAGGACGCCGTGTCAGCGCCCCCTTTGGCCGCCGAGAACTGACCGGGTGGATTATCGGGCATTCCAGCTCTCTCCCTGAAGGGGTTAAGGAGGGCAAGCCGGTTACGCGGATTGTGGATGACGAACCCCTTTTCGGAGAAGCCGGGCTTAAACTGGCCGGATGGATAAGGGATTTTTATCTCTGTACCCTGGGAGAAGCTCTGGGTGTTATGCTCCCGGGAGGAAGGAAGGAAAAAGACCTGCCTCCTCTGGGGATCAATACGGATGAGGATATCCGGGAAGACAGTAAAATCGTTTTGAGCAGTGAGCAGGAAAAGGCTCTGAAGGAAATCCTTGAGAGGAAAGATGACTTTTACTACCTTCATGGCATAACCGGATCGGGGAAGACGGAAGTTTTTCTCCATGTTGCGGAAGATGTTCTGAAAAAGGGTTCCACGGTCCTTTATCTGGTGCCGGAAATATCACTGACTCACCAGCTTGTCGACTCTCTGACCAGCCGCTTCAGCACTCCCATTGCGGTTCTTCATTCTCACCTGACGCCCTCCCAGCGGCTGAAGGAGTGGCGGAGGATTCAGAGCGGAGAAGCCCGTCTGGTTATCGGGGCCCGGAGCGCCGTATTTGCCCCTCTGGATAATCTGGGGCTGATTATTCTGGATGAGGAGCACGAGAACTCCTACAAGTCAGGATCGACCCCCCGTTATCACGGCAGACAGATTGCCATGAAACGCTGTAAGCAGGAGAATGCCATTCTTCTTATGGGGAGCGCTACACCCTCTGTCGAAGCCTGGCATCTGATGGATAAGGGTGTTGTCCGGGAGTTGAAACTGACCACCCGCCCTGCGGGAGGATCCCTTCCCGCCATCCGTATTGTGAATATGAAGAGCTCGAAGAGCCTGCTCTCCCATGAACTGATTCTCTCTATGGAACGGGTATTGAAAGAGAAAAAACAGGTTATCCTTTTTCTGAATAGAAGAGGCCACTCCTATTTCTTTCACTGTAAAAGCTGCGGGTTCGAAATGCAGTGCCGTCAGTGCAGTATCCCCTTAACGTACCATAAGAACCGGAACAGGATGATCTGCCATTACTGCGGGTATCAGGAACCGCCTCTCACACTCTGTCCTTCCTGCGGATCCATGGATGTGGGGTATGCCGGTTTCGGTACGGAGCATGTAGAGGAGGAGGTGTCCCGTTTTTTCCCGGATGCCCGGATTGCCAGGCTGGATACGGACGCTGTAAAAAAGAAAGGGGTGCTCCAGGATACCATCAGCAGTTTCCGGAACAGGGAGATAGATATCCTCCTGGGGACCCAGATGGTTGCCAAGGGGCTTAACTTCCCCGGTGTCAGCCTTGTTGGTATAGTGCTGGCCGATACGGGGCTCTCTCTGCCGGATTTCCGGGCGGGTGAGCGGACTTTTTCCCTGATTGTGCAGGTTGCCGGCAGGGCCGGGCGTTACAGTGATGACGGAGAAGTGCTGATACAGACCTTCCAGCCTGAAAATCCGGCTATAGCACTGGCTGCATCGGGAGAGTGGGAGAATTTCTATCATTATGAAAGGGAAGCACGGGACGCGCTGGGATTTCCCCCCTTCTCCCGGCTGATCCGTATTGTACACAGGGGAAAGCAGATGAAAAAACCTCTGGAGAGCCTGGAAATGCTGACAGACCGCTTCAGACAGGCGGGGATTAAAGATGTCATGGGACCCGCAGAGTGTCCCCTGGGGGTTATAGCCGGGAATTTCCGGTTTCATACCCTGATCAGGAGCCGGAATTTCTCGGTTGAGCACAATCTGATTCAGCGTGTTCTTCTGGATACTCCCGTATCGTCGGGGGTGTACAGGGAAATAGATGTGGATCCGGTTCAGCTCCTCTGAGCTCAATTGACTCCAATAGCCTATGTTTAGTAATATTTCAGTGAGAGGAACTATATAATGGATATATATACAATTGATATAGAAGATCAGCTTGATGTGCTTCGGAAAAAATCCGAAGCTGTCAAGGAAATTGATCAGAATCTGATAGAGTACATGGACCGTATGGTCGAAGCGATAAGGGGAATCGGAATCGGTCTGGCCGCTCCTCAGGTCGGGCGTAACGAACGTTTCTTTGTTATTCAGATAGATAAGGAGCAACCCCTCTATTTTATAAACCCCGAAATTATCGGGACCAGCGAAGAGCTCTCCTCCTACGAGGAAGGTTGTCTCAGTATTCCCGGGATGTACGGAGATGTAAAGCGCCCCGCTGCCGTTCAGGTACAGGCCTGGAACAGAAGAGGCCGTCCTTTTACCATTGAAGCGGACGGTCTGATGGCAACCTGCATCCAGCATGAGTATGATCACCTGAACGGAGTGATGTTTATGGACCATCTTTCGGACCGGAAAAGGGAAAAGCTGGTTAAAAAGTATATGAAATCCCTGGAGAAAAAATGAGAATACTCTTTGCCGGGACCCCCGATATAGGAGTCCCCTCGCTGAAAGCCCTGGCCGGGCAGCATGAGATTGTGGGAGTCCTGACCAATCCTGACCGGACCAAAGGACGGGGAAGAAAGGTTATGGCCTCCCATGTAAAGGAAGCCGCGCTGGAACTGGGGCTTCCGGTTCTTCAGCCGCATAAGCTTGATGAGGAATTCCGGGACGAGGTAAAACGGCTTAAACCGGAACTGCTGGTCTGTATAGCCTACGGGAAAATCTTCCGTCAGGCTTTTCTGGATCTGTTCCCACTGGGCGGGATAAACCTTCATCCCTCAAAACTGCCTGATTTCAGGGGGCCTTCACCCCTGAATGCCACTATTCTCAGAGGAGACCGGGAAACGGCCATAACCATACAGAAGCTGGCGCTGGAGATGGACAGCGGCGATATCCTGCTTCAGGAACCTCTTCCGGTAGATCCCCGGGAGACAACTGCTTCCCTGACCGATCGGGTTGCCGAAACAGGAGCAGGCTATCTGCTTACAGTCGTTAACGGTCTGGCAGAGGGGAATCTGGCAGCTGTTCCTCAGGATCACGAAAAAGCAACATTCTGTTCTCTTATCGGGAAGGACGACGGTCAGCTCAGCTGGTCGGAAAGTGCGGTCCGGCTGGACCGGGTTATCAGGGCGTATACCCCCTGGCCCCATGGTTTTACAGCCTGGAAGGGACAGCGCCTCAATATCCTGGAAGCCCATCCCCTGGCAGGGGACTCTTCCTGTGCCGAACCCGGAACAGTCACAGGTATGGACAAGAAAGAGGGAATTCTGATACAAACGGGAGAGGGTCTGCTTGCGGTAACCCGCTTACAACTTCAGTCAAAAAAACCGCTGGACTTCAAATCCTTTCTAAATGGTTCGAAAGATTTTATCGGTTCAGTTCTGGGAGAAATACATGAGTCCTAAATGGAACCTGTCCTTTGGAAAAATCACCCCTGCAAAGGACTCCCTACAGGGGAAAGACGCCGGTAAATCTCCGGACGAGAAAGAGTTCTTCAGAAAAGCCATACTGATGATTCTGGGTTTGCTTATTCTTCTGTTCCTCTCTTTTCTGCTCTCTTTTTTCGTAGCAGTACGGGGCGCGGAGAAAACCCTTGTTCCGGATATTACGGGGGATCTGTTAATTGACGGTCTGATTGACCTGCAGGAAAAAGAACTCTATCCCCGGATACAGGTCCGTTTCACCGAGGACCCCCTTGAAAAGGATCATATCATTGCTCAGGACCCCCAGGCCGGAAGTGTGGTCAAGGCCGGGCGGCGTGTAAAACTTACAGTCAGTAAAGGCGCCGTAGTTGATACGGTGGGGGAATACATAGGAAAAGATCTGCGTGAAGTTAAAACACAGCTTCAGACCCTTTTTGCGTCCTATAAACCTCTTCTGATTATCAGAGAACCTGTAAGCTACGTTTTTGATGAAGCTCCGGCGGGCACTATTCTGGAACAGAAACCGGAAGGAGGGACGCAAATCACAGGTCTTACCGAAATTGAGATGGTAGTCAGCCGCGGCCCGATCGGGGAATCCTATAAACTGGATGATTACAGCGGTTTGAAGTGGCAGGACGCGTTAACCCGTCTTGTACGGTCCAGTCAGCCCTTTCAGTTTCAGCTCGCTGAAGAAGAGGCGGAATCCAAAATTCCCGTGTCTACTGTTATAGGGCAGGAACCGGCGGCGGGTGAAGTTATCCTGTCGGGAACACCTATTATCCTGACAATCAATAAACCGGCCAAACTGGACAGGGATGAGCGCTTCGGCATTTTTACAATAGATCTTCCCGATTACCCCATTTCTGTTGATCTGACTGTGGAAAAGATCGTTACAGGTGGAAAAACCAGGACGATACTGGAAATGAAACACCCCGGCGGTACTTTCAGCTTCCCCTACAGGGACATTGCGGGCAGTACCTATATCCTTAAGATCTACGATGAAGAGATTAAGCAGATAAATATCCAGTAGGGATCTTATTCACTGTATAAAAAAGCCCCCGAGTCGAGGGGCTTATCTTAAGCGGAGATCCCATCTCCCAAGAGGAAGGCGGGTGAATCGGGTTAAATCAGATCCCGGCCGCTGTCAGCGCATCTCTTTTATTATGAAAGAAGCGGAGCATATACTCCTGAATCCCCTCAAAAAACTCCGCTTCCATCTCTGTTCCGGCCGGAGTCAGATAGCGGTAGTGCCAGCACTCCCACATATATCCTGTAAGCTCCTCTTTTCCAAAGGGGTAGCTTAGGGAAAACCCGTATTCTCCGGCGTGTTTTTTCAGCCATATCCCCTCGGGTGTCGCAGCAAAGGATTCATCAATGGAGCCGAAATCCATCGCCAGTCCAAGCTGATGCTGTGATGTTCCGGGGCGGGCTGAATAGCGGTCGGCGGCTTCCTGTCCATCTGTTGCCGCGTACCTTTCATATAAACCTTTCTGATAGTCGTAAGAACGGTAGGCTGATGAGATCATCAGGTTTAAACCTTCCTGGCCGGCCGCTTCGTTCATGGCAAGCAGGGCAGGCATCAGGTACTTCCTGAGTTTGTGCCCCGGTCGTGACAGGGACAGGATTTGTTTGTAATCGTCCAGTTCTACAAGGTCTTCCGGTTCAAAATCTGCACCCAGACCTGTTTCCTTGTTAACAAGAATCAGGACCTCTTCCGGAAGATCAAGCAGCTTCCCGGCCAGTTCCAGAAAGTATTCAGGACGTCCCAGAATATTCTGCTGTATGGAAGAGGGAAGATCTGCAATTATTTTTTTCAGTTCTGATTCTGTACAGCTGAAAGAAGGATGGACAGGGAGAGGCTGTATTTCCGGGGTATCCGCTATCGGGGTAATCTCTTCAGCTTTCCGGCAGCCTGGAAACAGAATCAGGACTGATGCCAATAGGAGGGCTGTTACATGGTGTTTCATTTTAATTGGAACTGTTTTTTTCATGAGGAGAGTATACTGCTCTCCTGAGAAAATGAAAACAGCTACTGTACTGTAGGTCCTTTTAAAGTTCTCCAGGTAAAATTCTGACTTTTTTTTTTCTATCAGGTATAATAATAAGAGTGGATAATTTTTTGAAACATTTACAGGCCGCCCGGGGAAAGATGTCTGCCGGGCAGTATCAGGAAGCGTTCGATCTTATCGTTGATCAGGAGGTTCAGAGCCTTTCAGCGCTATTGAAAAAGATTGAATGCATGGTTGATATTGGTTTTATCATCCGGGATGAAAGGATTCTCCGCTACGGACTGTACCTGCTGGAAAAACACGGCAGTGAAGTGCTGGAAGTGGAAGATCTGGCACCTGTATACTTTCTGAATCTTGCCAATCAGTATATCAATATGGTAACCCTCTCGTCTTATAATAATGAGTATTTCGGTTATTATGAGGGAACAGAACTCATAAGGGCCAGGGAGTTCTACGAAAAAGCCCTTTCCTACGGAAATATTACCGGGGAAATAGCCGTTTCTGTTCATCTTGGACTGGCCCGTGCTCTCTCCATAGGAGGCCGCGGGGCGGAAGCCCTTGAACATTATCAGGCCGCCGTCAAACTGAATCCCGATCTCAGGGAAGCTCTCCTTGAAAAAGCTCAGCTGATGATTGAATACGCCGGTATCAACAGTGAAAACTCCAGGATCATTATGAAAGAAGCCTGGCACCTCTCGTTTTTAACAGAAGAGATGGCTGTAAGGGATGCAATAGATGATCAGCAGGAGCTGGAAATCAGGGGGAAAATCCGGGAACTCGTTCCGGACAGGAGCTTTCTTGAATCCGAAGAAGAGTATCCTCAGCACAGTATTGTGACGAATTCAGAAGAAGAGCATCGGTTCACCATGTTTACCCTTCGCCATAACCTGTATCTGAATCTGTGCGGTTTCTGCCGGAAATGCGACTGCGCCGTAGGGGATCAGCTTCGCCTCCGCAGCAGCAGCCTGACAATCCGGACAAACCAGAAGAAACGTTTTACTTCTCTGGCAGTCTGCTACAGCCGTCTGAATGAGCTGTACAGGGTCGGACGCTATTTCCTGACCCGGGAGGAAGCCGGAGGAAAGCCTGAAGACTACACCGATCCGGGTGATCCCAAAACAGGCCTGACCGGATTTGAATCGGGTAGTATAGAGTATTATTTCCTGCGCGAAGCCTATCTTCACGGTTGGGATCTCTGGGATTCTGTCAAGGATTATCTTGCTACTTACTGGGATAAAGAAGTACGGCCCGAGGAAACTCTGTACCAGATGCTTCACAGTAATGGAAAAATACGGGATGAGTGGAAGAAAAAATCACCCTCTTTTCATGCTGTCTATGACCTTTTCATGGACTGTTTTCAAGGGCGCCGGAAATATCTGAAAGATACATATCTGATATTGAAAAGACCTCTGAAAGGCGGCCATTCCATCTCCTTCAATGCGGAAGATCTGAAGAAAAGAGGCATTGAGCTCTATAAAATTCAACGATCCGTTATTCTCTATCTCGGCATTATGCATGAGAGGAATGAGTTTCAGAATCAGAACTGGATTTTCCCCCGTCCTTTATACAATTTTTTTATGTCGGGAAAGGAATTGAAAGATAAATAAAAAAAAAGCTTGTATACTATATTATAGTGTTGTTACATATTAGTTGATAGGATTTTTTGAAGGGGGAACTCCATGACAAGGGACAGCCGTGATATTCAGTACCGTGTATTTCATCTGGGTCCCGAATGTTACGTCATATATCTGGGAAGTGACAGGCAGGATGAAAATCCGTTTCTGAGAATAGGCAATATGCCCGACATTCCCGAAGACCTGCATAATATTACCTCACGGATAATTATTACATCCAGTTTTACAGGTAACCCTTTTCAGGAAGTCCGGTATGCCAGAAAACATAAGCTTTCCTATCTGGGTGATGTGGAAGTCATTGATCATTTCCGCCGGTTTTTTCAGAGTATGAATCTTCCCGCCAGGGAGTTGACCGACTACAGGTATATTAAAGGTTCCGGCAACAGGCACACTTTGTATTTCTACAATAATGGCAATATCCATCTTAACTATGATGACCAGCTCCTTTTTGATCTGCAGAAAAGAGAGGAGGTTGATCTGCACTGTCTGCAGCGCTGTGACAGAATCAAGAATCTTCTTCTGAAAAACCCTCTTCGCTATACCAGGGAGGAGTTGAATAAACCCGCTTTTTTTATCAGTGAGAATGCCAAATTCTATCTCTATCATAAGGAGTGGATGGCCCTTGATCTGGAAGACAGGTACTTTTCCGAGTTAGCCTCACAGGGGATCGACCCTGATGAAGTGCATGCCGTCTTTACCCATGTTTCTGAAGCGTCAATGAATATTCAGGAGCGGGAATCTCTGGTTCAGCATATAAAAAGAAGGGTTTTAAGGAAAAAAAGCCTAACCATACTTACCACCCGTCCGGAGATTCCGGTACATCTGATCAAACTCTTTCCCGGGGGAGAAAAAGCAGGTGATTCTCCTGTTAAACCCGTTCTTCTGGAAGAAGGTACCAAATGGGATCATGCTGACATGAATGCGGAGGTATTAAAAGAGAACCTTTTAATCCGGTTTGGTAATGATAATACGATCTTTGTCCCCTTTGGTAATGAAAATGCCGTTCCTGTAAATGAAAAGGGCTGGCATATTTCGGCAGATAGAAAAATACTCACATGGAAAAATACCGATGGTTCTGAGACAGAACTGAAAACCCTGCGCGGGTACCCGCTTGTTCTGGAAAAAAATCTGCCTTCAAAAGAGAAACTGATACCCAAATACCTGGGATTCCTTCACTCCTATCTGGAAGCCTGGGAGGGACGTGATGCCTGGGAGAACCTGTATGCCCTGGAGGAAGGGATTACTTCCATTCTTGATAACGGAAATTCCCCCCTCAGTCAGTTTTCCCTGAAAGAACCTGTCACTCCCGGTCTGGAATATCTCTATCTGAGCAATGTTTTAACTCTGCTGGAACAGCTGGAAGATAAACCTTCCGATATTCAGTTAAAAATACAGAACTACCTGA
This sequence comes from Oceanispirochaeta sp., assembly GCA_963663385.2. Lineage (GTDB taxonomy): Bacteria > Spirochaetota > Spirochaetia > DSM-2461 > DSM-2461 > Oceanispirochaeta. The sequence goes on from CAXXXD010000002.1 coordinate 1,724,039, forward strand.
ATCAATGGAAGAAACCTTCCACACTCCTGCCGGTTCTGGGGGATCTGTACCATGGGGATAAAGGACCCTTTATCCTGTACAGAATCAGCACTCATAAACTCAACCCTCACAACTTCAGAAAAGCCGAGGAAATTTCCCGGGAGATGATAGATCTGGAGATTCCGGATCTTGAGCTCTTCAAGAAAGAAAGGAAAAGACTCCTTGATTTGATTGAGAGTTTATACGGCGTACAGTCTGCTTTTCCGGAACGGTCTCTTCCTCCCCGGAAGACAGTCGCTCCCTCAACCCCGAAACCGGCTCCTCAAAAAACAAGTCGGGTGTCCGGTAGTTCGCCTTCAGGGACTGATTCTGCTTTCGGGACATCGGATACCGGTACTGTATCCCGCCTTTCCGGTTCTCCGGCTTCCGGATATAAAGCTCCGTCAAATCAGAGACGCATCCGGCCTCTGATTCTTATTTTGGCACTACTTCTGCTGGGAGCTGCAGGATTCGGGATCTATGGATTATTAAACAGATCGGACAGATCGGGTACCGTAAGGGAAACTTCCATTAGCAGGTCAACTGCTGACAGCTCTTCTAAAAAGGATCAGAGGGCAGGAGCGGGCGAAACCGCCGGAGCGGGCGAAACTGCCGGAGCGGGCGAAACTGCCGGAGCGGGCGAAACCGCCGGAGCGGGCGAAACCGCCGGAGCGGGCGAAACCGCCGGAGCGGGCGAAACCGCCGGAGCGGGCGAAACCGCCGGAGCGGGCGAAACCGCCGGAGCGGGCGAAACCGCCGGAGCGGGCGAAACCGCCGGAGCGGGTGAAACCGCCGGAGCGGGCGAAACCGCCGGAGCGGGCGAAACCGCCGGAGCGGGCGAAACCGCCGGAGCGGGCGAAACCGCCGGAGCGGGCGAAACCGCCGGAGCGGGCGAAACCGCCGGAGCGGGCGAAACCGCCGGAGCGGGCGAAACCGCCGGTGCGGGCGAAACCGCCGGAGCAGGTGAAACCGCCGGAGCGGGCGAAACCGCCGGAGCGGGCGAAACCGCCGGAGCGGGCGAAGTCATTGTCGAAACAGAACGACGTCCCCTTACTGCAGCCGAAGCCAATGCCTATCTGGATATTGATGATATTCATATCACTCTGGTGGATATTCATCTGGTTTCAAACAGTATTGCTGTCAGAAACGGATACCGCGATCTGGATTATAAAGTCTTTGAAGGGAAAGATCCTGATTGGATCTGGGCCGGTAATATACTAATTCTTCCAGATGAAAGTGCGTATGAAATCGTCAAGGGCGATAATATATGGTTTATCGCTTCCCGGCTTATTCGCCGGGATGTGGAGACCAGGATTTCCCGTATGCAGGAAATCGATAAAGAACTTGATCAAGGTGATCTTTCCGGAGAACACAGAATGCAATTGCTTGCAGAATTAAGAGAAATGGCCGAGGCTTCATACAGTGAGCAACTCAGGGAGAAGATCAATAATAAACTGAAAAGTTTTGAATAAACGATAAAAAAATGGAAAATTATTTTTCAAATATGGTAAAAAAAATTATTATTATACTGTAAGATTCATTATTAATTGAAAATGTGCTTGGAAAAAGAGCATGATGTACTATAATTTATAGTTAATAGTTCGTTGCTTTTACGTATTGCTAGAAATCAATGATTTAAGAGGAGAGTAAAATGGCTGGTGATCTACCCAGAAGTCCTAATGTATTTCATCCTACAAAACCTTCAGCAGTTGGTTCAAGAAACAGTCTTGCCCAGGAAGGACGTATTCAGAATGAAGAGTTTGAACGAGTAGTTCAGGAAGAGTCTGACAAAATCTTATCTGAAATGCAGACAAAGCTCCCACCCGAGGTTCTTAAGCAACTGGATGTAATGGGTGGTTTGAAGCAGAAGCTGTATAACTACTACAACCAGAACTATCAGAACATGTTCAACCGTTACGTTGTAACGACCGAAGATGAAATGGTAAAAAAAATCCGGGGTTTTATCGACAAGGAAGAAACAAAATCCCTTGCACGTTATACTCCGAAAGAAATAGCAGAAATGCTGGACCAGATCGGTGGTGCGGACAAGTTCAATACCGGTGAGATTGAGAAATCAATTGTTAACATGTATGGACACCTGCAGGGGCATGTTCAGCGTGGACTGAATGACCTTGAAAATGAAACCAATGCCCTTCTGAGACAGAAGACTGATGTTGGTGCGTTTATTCGTGGTGAAAATGCCTACTCCATCATTAAATGTTCCTTCAAGGACAATCAGTACAAACCCAAAACTGTTACAGATGTAAAACTGTCAATCAACATACTGGAATCCGAGCTGATCAGTCCGATTTTTCAGTATCAGGCATCTGTGGAGTACATTATCAAAGATCAGATTTCCAAAACCGTAATGGACATGATTGATAAGGAGATTGAAGTTCTCCAGGATCAGCTTGTTGATGAAGGAAAGGAAGAGCTGAGCGATACAGAACTGATGTTCGAAAGAATCAAGAAAATTCCTGAGTTCACGGATGATGAGAAGGAAGATGAAAACTCCAGAAGATATGCTTTTATGGCAAAATCCCTGGTTGAAAAGATTGAAGGCTTGAGAGCAGAGATTGCTCAGGAAGAGTTCGATCCTCAGAATATCCGTGAAAACATCAAGAAAATTATTGATAATGAAAACATCAGAAACAGGGGATTCAATACCGCTGTAAATAATCTGACGTCTATTCTGGATACCAGTAAAATGGGTTATCAGTATATCGAAAACCTGAAAAATGCCAGAGAACTGATTGTACGTGAATATGAGGATACAGATCCCCTGCAGCTGCCTGATGAAAGATATCAGATCATGCTGAAATTCTACGACAATGATCAGCTGGAAAAACTGAGAAAGAATTATGACGACCAGATGGATGAATTCCATCGGGAAGTTCTTCATATCTGGGATGTGGCAGAGGTTGTCTACCAGGGGAAGAAAGCCAGGGGTATCAACGATTTTGACGACCTGGCTAAAAAAGTGGCTCCCCAGATCAAGAAAACAATCAAGGATATCAGCGGTGATCCTGTATATGAAGAGCAGGAAAAGAACTGGAATGAGATTCTTAAAATGAGAGTGGAGGATACGGATGTTGAACGCCTGAATCAGACCTATCTTTACGAAAAAGATCTCATGAAGAGAATGCTGCGGAGAACCAGAGATAAAATTTCTACAACTTTCGGGTATGAAAATCCCAAAACCCGTGTGGTTATGGATCAGAGAATTGATTTTCTCGAAAAAATGTTCGATGAGTTTGACTACATGATTAATCCCTACCATGTACAGCCCGGTCTGGTCCTGGATATGGATATCAATAGTATCAAACGTAAGAAGTTTACTCTGAACAGCATGGCTAATGTTATGAATGAATTCCTTAACGGTGTATCCAAAGGCTTTCAGGATGCCGCATTTGCTTCGTTCAAGAGAAGACGGTCTACCGTTCGTGACGACATTAATCAGAGCTTTGCTGCAGAGCCCGTTGCTGTTGCTGCCTCTTCCGAATATGCAGAAGCAATAAAAGAAAAAAACACAGAGGCTCCCAAAGGGAAAGCGGATGTAACTCCTTCCAGAAGGAAAAAAGTCAATCTGGATGAATTAAGCGAGATCTGATATGACTCAAAACATCAGCGATAATAAATTCAATTTGTTATCCACCAGGGCCGGATTCAATCTTGCCCTGGGGCATTTTAAGAAATCACTGTCCTTCTCGGGCGACCTTGAGGACGGGATGAATTTGGCTGATGTACTGACTGAAGCTCTTGAGGAGGGAGGAATCTCTCCTCATCAGCTGAGGCCTGTACTCAATATTCTGCTAGTCGATAAATTCAGCTATACCTGTCAATCCCGAAACCTTGAAAAAACAGTGGAATCCGTGGATGAATTAGTTGAAGTTGTGTCTGAGTGGACCCAGTTGGATCTGGTGATGGCTTTCTATGATTCAAACGGAGATCTTTTCGTAATCAATCCGGCCAGGAAAGATCATTGGCTGTCTCTGATGCCGCTCTATCGCAATGAATTGATGATCTGTTTTGTTAAAAGCCGCAAGGAAAATGACAAGCAGACAGAACAGTCAGCCTGTGATGACCTTTTCGCCCTTTTGGGCGGAGAAAAAATCAGGACAAAAAAAGCTTATGTAAATCCTGATGCCATTCCCGAAAAGAAAACTGAACCCGAACCCGAGGAAAAAACTGCTCCTGTTGGTCCTGATGCAGGTGCAGGCGTCAAAAAGGTATCTACAAAATACTCGGTTCTTGTCACCAATGAGCTCTTTCATAACGGTAATGTTGAAGCATGGAAGAAAATCATTGAGAGTTATACGACTAAACATCCCGGACTTGATGTTCTTATCTGGTACGATGGAGAACGGATAAACGATATTAATACCCTGTTTAAATGGGGTAAGGTAAAACATGGTACGCCTATTATGTTCAGTGTTGCCGGGGATGATATTAAAGATGTGTCTAAGCTGAAAAAATACTTTTTCGAGGGTGCCAGCCCCCGATTTGAAGTTTTTTTAAGAGGTGCTGTAAACAGTGTCCTGGACCTGTTTTAGGCTAAACAGACTATCGAAATAAGGAAAATCTTTATGGATATTTATTCATTCAGCAGTACTGCTTATACAGAAGACAAAGGTGTCCTGGATGTTCTGGGATACAGGGGACGAAGGCTGATGCATCTGGCCGGTTTGGGTATTCCCATTCTGCCCGGGTATGTGCTGTCCAATGATTCTCTGCTGGCTGAACTGGAAGAACCCGGAACGTATAGTTCCAAAATCCATCAATCCATTGAAAATATGGATAAAGTGGTGGGAAAAAAATTCGGAGATTCAGAAAATCCTCTGCTGATAAAGTATGTATTAAGTCCGCAGCTTAATATGATCGATACTTTTTCCAGCCTGCACAATGTGGGACTGTGTAAAAATACAATCGACGGTTTTGCCAGATTTGTTGGAGAGGAATTCGCCTATCACGAATACAGGAATATGCTCAGAAGGGTTATGATCCTGGATCTTGAGATAGAATCGGACTCCAACAGGCGTAAGCTTCTGGAAAAACTGGCAGCATCCCTGCAGAAATGCGACTCTGCCAAGAAGACAAAAGATGTACTGATCGAAGTGGAAGGCGTATATCCGGAAGAGATATTTTCCGATCCCTGGGCACAGTTGAGCTATGTTCAATCCCTTTATACGAAATATCTGAAAGAGAGTGAAACCCTGAATGATTCAGCTCTGCTGGTTCAGGCCATGACTTTCGGTAACTATGGAAAGGAGAGCTTTTTCGGAAGTTATTATACCCGTGATATTGTTACGGGGAACAATGAACTGTCCGGCAAGTTTTTTGCCAATTCCTTTGATGCCACCCAGTCTGACGGTCAGCCCATTACCAAAATAAAAAAGGGTTTCTTCGACGATCTTAAATCCATTGCAAAGCAGTTGGAAACTCACTATAAAGAGATTCGTACCATAAAATTCACAGTGGAGGACGGCCGTCTCTGGGTTATTGATCAGAATGCGGCCGATAACAAGTCCACCCAGGCTCATATTCGCACACTGCTGGATCTGAATAAAGAAGAAATTGTTACAGATGAGTATGTTATAAATGCCATTCAGCCTGGTCGGCTGGCCGAGATCCTTCATCCCGTTCTGGATAAAGCATCTGCGGAAACCATGCCGTCCTTTTACGGCGGGATTTCCGGTTCCGTCGGGGCCGCTATCGGCAAGGTGTTTTTCTCAACAGAAAAGCTGATGCAGGAGTACAGAATCGCCACCCAGCGCGGGCTTGATGCCAATTTCATCCTGTGTATGACAGCAACCTATGCGGAAGATGTCAAGGCAATAGAAGTCGCCCAGGGTGTAATTACATCAGAAGGCGGCTATGCATCTCATGCACCGGTTGTGGCCAGAAGCCTCGGTAAGGTGGCCATGGTTAACCCGGATATCAGAATACTGAAATCCTCAGTAAAAGTCGGTGAACATACCATCAAGGAAGGGGATTATATCAGTCTTGATGTTCCCTCCTATGATAAACCGACTATATACTTTGATAAGGTTAAACTGATAAAGCCCGTAATTGAAGAGAGTGGTATCCTGGAATTTCTGGATATTGCCCAGAAATTCATAGGGGATTTTGATGTGCACGCCAATGCTGATCAGCCAAAGGATGCTCAGCTTGCCAAGCTTTTTCATGCTGACGGGATCGGTCTATGCCGGACGGAGCATATGTTCTTTGATGAAGAACGAATACCCCTTTTCCGGTCAATGATAATCGCGGAAGACAAGGAAGATCGGTTCAGGTTTCTTGAGAAGCTGGGAGAAATGCAGACTTCCGATTTCTATAATCTGCTAAAGATTATGGAGGGACATCCTGTCACAATCCGATTGCTTGATGCACCATTACATGAGTTTCTGCCGCACACCCGGGATAGCATGACTGAGTTTATAAAATTCTATAAAAAGAATCATGCCGATGCCAGTGATGCCGATATCAGACTGCGTTGTGACATGATGGGCGAAGTAAACCCTATGCTGGGTCACAGGGGGATTCGTGTAGGTATTTCTACTCCTGAAATTTACGCCATGCAGATTCGTTCCATCTTTGAAGCTTCCTACAAGCTGATGAAAGAAGATGGTATTACTCCCAGACCTGAAATCATGCTTCCTGTAGTAATGTCTGAAAGGGAAGTCAAGACCATCAGATTTGGCAAGAGAATCGAGGGAACAGAAATCCTGGGTATTCGTGATATCGAACTGGCAGTAAGGCAGAAGTACGATGTGGAAGAGACTCTGCCCTACAGGGTAGGTACCATGATTGAGCTCCCCGGCGCTGCTATACAGGCGGACAAAATTGCCCGTTATGCTGATTTTTTCAGCTTCGGTACAAATGATTTGACTCAGACGACCAATGGAATTTCCCGGGATGACTTCAATTCATTCTTTACGGATTATAACGAATTTGACCTTCTGGAAAGAAATCCCTTCAAGTATCTTAACGGACCCGTAAAAGAACTTGTCTCCATTGCAGCAGAGAGAGGTCGTCTGGTTAGACCGGATATGTCTATGGGCTTGTGTGGTGAACATGGGGCAGAGCCGGAGAATATCGAGTTCTGTATGAACCTTGGACTTAACTATGTATCCTGTTCACCTTACGGGATCCCCATTGCCAAGTTGGCAGTTGCTCAGAAAACCCTGAAAGATAAAGCTGCATCCAAGTAATAAAATCAGGGGAAGAAGAAACGGATCTTATTCTTTTCTTCTTCCTCTCGCATTTCTGCAAAACACTCGGCCAGATGAACAATGATTTTTAAAGCTGAGTTTTTATTGATATCCGGAAATCGTCTCCGCAGATAGTTTATGTGGTTAACACTATGCGTAAAGTTAACTTTCCAGTTAATCCTTCCAAAGCGATCTGTCAGAAATGATGCCAGGTAGTCCATCAGGCTGGCGTTCAGATACTCTTCCATTTTGTTCCAGTGAGGATTAATTTGCGGATGACGGGGGATATCCCGGGCTTCAAGGGTGATATACTGAAAAAAATAGAGAATAAAATCCCGATACACTTCATAAATATATTTATCGTAATCGCTTTTACAGTACATGCTGAGCTCTTTAACCGAGGATGTAACAGTTATCTGTTCTTTAAGGCACTGTCTGTAACGGAATTTCCGGCTACCTTCATACCGGAGGAAGCGGTTTTCCAGTCCATATTCATAATACCTGTCTGTTGTTTTATGGAAGAGTCTTGTTGTCTCTGTCATAGCAGCTTTGTATCCGGGGGTGAGCGTTTCAACCCGGGAACTCTGTTTCTCATTTTTTTTCTTTTCTGAATGAAATCTGTTGATATCCTGATAAAAGGGGTAAGGGGTTTCAGGTTCGGTATTTCCGGTCGGAGTTACTTTGTTCTTTATCGGATTATTAAGCAGTTCCTTACACTGTTCATAGGCTAGATTTATTTCAGTCATTTTTTTGTGAGACCAGTCCTGATTCTCCTGGTTGTAATCGGGATGGTATTTTTTTACCAGTTTTTTATAGGATTTTTGTAAGTCGTCCTTTGAAAAGTTCTCTTTTAAATGAAAAATCATAAGAGAACGCCGAATATCATGCATGTTTAATCATTATAAAGAAAAAAAATTATGATGGATACAGAACTTGGAATAAAAATATGAATATTTAATTGCATATTATCCCATTATAATTATAATTGATTTCATTTACAGGCGTCTTTGTATATTATAGATATGAATATATAGGGACACTATTATACTAAACAGGAGGAGCAGATGAAGAAAGGGCGAACTTACGGAGCTAAGGCGCTGGTGAAAACCCTTGAAAGATTGGGTGTTGAAATTATCTTCGGCTACCCGGGCGGTGCAAACCTCCCCATTTATGAAGCACTGGCATCAAGTTCTATCAAGCATGTACTTGCCAGGCATGAGCAAGGCGCAGCGCATATGGCTGACGGTTATGCAAGGGCTACTGGTAAAGTCGGTGTGTGTATGGCCACAAGCGGACCGGGAGCGACTAATCTAGTCACAGGTATTGCAACTGCCTATATGGATTCTGTTCCCGTACTGGCTATTACAGGGCAGGTTCCCAGAAGCAATATCGGAACAGATGCGTTTCAGGAAGTGGATATAAGCGGGATTACTATTCCAATTACAAAACATAACCTTCTGGTGCAGGATGTAAAGGAAATTCCCTCCCGTATCGAAGAGGCCCTTCATATCTGTTCGACTGGCCGTATGGGGCCGGTGCTGGTAGATATACCCAAAGATGTTCTTCAGGAGGAATTTACCTTGCCTCCGGTAAAAGAGATTGTTCTGGAAGGATATAATCCAAACTCTGTCGGTCATCCCGGACAGATTAAAAGGGTTGCAAAGATTATCGATCAGGCAAGGCGTCCTTTGATTATTGCCGGAGGCGGTGTCGTTTCTGCCGGTGCATTTGAGGAATTGAAGAGTTTTGTAGAGTTAACCTCCATCCCTCTTACCTATACATTCATGGGAAAATCGGCTCTGGATAACAATCATCCCCTCAACCTGGGGATGTGCGGTTATCATGGGCAGCCGGTTTCAAACCAGGCAATTGATCAGTCCGATGTAATAATCGCCCTGGGCGCCAGATTCAGCAATAGGCATACCATTAATCTTGATACCTACCCGGGGCATAAGAAACTTATCCATATAGATATTGATCCGGCGGAAATCGGCAAGAATGTTGAAACACTGCTGCCGATTGTCGGGGATATTAAACAGATTCTTGAAAAACTTCTGGATATTGTGAAGAAAACAGATCGATCCGGCTGGCTGAAAACCCTGGAAGGGATATCTGAAAAAACAAAGGATATTGAGATCCCCGATACGATTTTGTCGGAAACTGGTGTTCTGCGGATTATGAATGAATATATAAAATATCCCCTGGTTACCACGGATGTCGGCAGGCATCAGATGTTTGCCGCTCATGAGATTCCCGTAGCCAGCGGCAGGGATTTTATCAGTTCCGGCGGTCTGGGGACAATGGGATTTGGTCTTCCCTCTGCCATCGGTGCAGCCCTGGGCCGTCCGGACAAACAGGTTGTGGTTGTTAATGGAGACGGCGGTTTTATGATGAACAGCCAGGAGATCGTTGTCGCTGCCGAGCTGGGACTTAATATAATTGTTCTTCTGATGAACGATTCCAAACTCGGCATGATTACCATGCTTCAGGATGAATTCTATCAGAGCGGTTTTGATATCAGTAACCTGAGCGCAGATATAGATTTTGTGAAACTGACAGAGAGTATGGGGGGGAAGGGGCATTCTGTCTCAACCCAGGAGGAACTCCGAAAACTTCTCGCTGACGACGGAATAAAAAGAGGAATCCATGTGATCGATTGTGTTATCGGTAAAGATGAACATGCATTTCCCATGGTTAACGGCAGCTCTATCGTAGACGTAGTGGAAGGAAGGGAGAAAAAATGAAACATACAATATCCATTCTCTGTGATGACGTCCCCGGTGTAATGACACGTATTTCCGGTCTGTTCTCCCGGAGAGGTTTCAATATTGAAAGTTTATCCGTTGGTAATACGGACAGGCCCGGTAAGAGCCGGTTTACCATTGTTGTCAACGGAGATGATACGGTTCTGGAACAGGTCCGAAAACAGCTTCAGAAGCTTATTAATGTTATCAATGTCTGGGATTATAAAAGTGAATCCATCGTAGGCCGGGAACATGCCCTGATAAAAATAAAGGCAGACAAGAAGAATCGAACTGAACTGCTTCAGCTTGTGGCTTCCGTTCAGGCCAAGATTATAGACTCTTCCGGAGACATCTGGATTCTTGAGGTTACCGGTGATACAGAAGATATAAACAGCATTATTGACCTGTTTAGCCACTATAACATTGTAGAATCCATACGGACAGGAAAAATTGCTTTAAAAAGAGGTTGAGATTCTGTATAATTAACCATAATTTTATATATAGGGGCTGAAGGAAACTTTAGCCCCTGAAGATTATGTTCACTTTTTCGAAGGAGATAATATGGCCAGGATCAAGGATCTTTTTGATGCATATCAAAGCGGAGAATTCCCTACTGAGGGCGGATATATTATATCCAACTTCTTTGATAGCAACTCTCACTATACACGTATAGAGATGATATCCTATGGCAATGTCAAGGATATATATACGACGGATGACGGAATTACCTTTCAGGCTGATGGTTTGAAAATGTATGTTCTGGTTGAACCCGCTTCGTATACGCAGAAACATACAGAGCCCTGTTACCGGGATGACAGGCATAAAATCCCCTACCGTTTTAAAGAAGTGGATACCTATGTGACTAAACGGCAGGATAAGATTATGGTCGGCAAGGAACCGGTTGAAACCTATACCGCCTTTACGGTTATGAATGAAACGGGACTTAATCAGTCTTTTGTTGTTTTCAAGGATGAAGGTATTGAAGAATCCCTGGCGAATTATTTTAATCAGGTTCTTTGGAAGAATGTAAATATTCCCCGGAATGATGCACAGGCCGCAACGGAAATGATCTCAAAAATCGTTCCCCTTATGGTGAACCCTTTCTCCTGATCCTGAAATGCCAATACCCGGCGGCGGGTTTCTGGTCGAGACGGTTATTTCAGTAAAGGCGGGTTTTAAACCCGTCTATACAAAAAACTGTCGTTAACCTATATTAAACAGTCCTCCCAGGCCGCCAAGGGGGTTGTCGCCGCCGCTCTGGTTTCCCAGTCCCATCATCCTGACAGTGCCCTGCAGTTCCTGGATCTTCTTCTGCTGTCTTTCGATAATCTCCATCAGCTGGTCAATGTCGTACTCTGGCTGCGCACTTCTTTCCTGCTCTTCTTTGATCTGTTTATACAGTTGAAAATCGTTCTCGGTCTCTATCTGCGCCAGCTCATAGGAGCTGCTGTATTCATTCAGGTTCAGGGGCAGTTCCGGAAAATGCCGGGACTGGGCGATCTTCTGGGCGATACGGAAAATCTGCTGGGCTGTCAGGGTATCCTGATACTCCATCAGAAAGGGAACGCGGTTATGGAGGGATTCATTAATATCCCGATCGAACAGAACCGTGCCCATACAGTCCATGGACACAAGGAGATCTTTTTGCACCAGGCGTCCCAGGTTTTCAGCCATTTGAAAATCTTCTTCGTCTTCAATCATATTCAGTATCATCTTGGGCTGAAGAACTTCCAGGTAGGCCATGGCCTTTTCCATGGTTTCCGGTTCATCCTGACCTATCTCATGGAGGAGGTGGGCCAGGGTTAAATCCGTACCAGGCAGCATGCGCTTTATATTCTTTTTCAGGTAGGTATCCATCTTTTTGTTTTTGCTGAATGCCTTGTGCAGAAAACGGATTGTCAGGTTTTTGGTAAAGGAGTAGGCATTCAGGATAGAGCTGGCATGGGGTGTTGTTACTATCAGTCCCGAATTGGAGATCAGAAAAAAGTCTATTGTATTGAAACTGCTGCCGGCTCCCAGGTCAAGGATAATGTAATCCGCATCCAGTTCCTGGATTTCCTTCATAATTTCCTTTTTCTGGGCATCCGTAATGTCTGCCATCCCATAGGAAAGAGTATCTCCGGGTATAAAGTGGAGGTTTTTATAGGGAGTTTCTATAACCAGTGATTTAAAAGTTCTTTTATTGTCCTGCAGGTAGGTTCCTATTCCGGGATTGGTATTTCTGATGCCGAGAATCGTGTGTAGATTGGCTCCCCCCAGATCCATGTCGACCAGTATGGTTTTTCTATCTGAAATAGCCAGGGACAGAGCTATATTAACCGATAGTATGGACTTGCCGACTCCGCCCTTACCTCCGGCGATAGGTATAATCTTTTTTTCGATTGTTTCATTCAGTACCAATTGAGGCTCCTGCAGTTATCTTTTGCCTGTAAATTATACCAGCACTTTTCCATAGAAAACAGTCCCGGGTAACAAAATAGGAAAAAAGTATGAAGACATATCAATTCTTTTGTATAATAATAGAGTATATTATTGGTAGTTAATGAACCATTGTTATGAGGGTAGGCTTGAACTCGATGAGTGCAGACGCAACTGAGATTAATAAAACAAAAAAGACTAGCAATGGGGAAAAGCTTCGGGAGGATATTGAGAAATACTATCTTCCTGAAAATCTTGTAAAATCCATACTTGAGATTGGTTCCATACCGGAGGAGTCGGAGGAAGCTCTTGTGGGTATCGGATTTCTGGATATTGCCGATTACACATTCCTTTCAAAATTTCTAAGCGCCAAGGAAAATCAGACTATCCTGAACGGTCTTTATTCCGCTTTTGACTGGGTTCTGAAAAAACATGGCGGTTACCTGAATAAAATCGAAGGGGACAGCCTTATGTTTCAGTACGGCGGCCCTATCGATCCCCGAACACGCGGACTGACGGAAGAGGAAACCAGGCTGTATATATCTACCGAACTGTTTTATACCTGTGTCGAGCTGCAGAGGGTTTGTAACCTTTTTAATCAGGCTAATGACAAATTCCTCTATTCGGAAGAGGAGGGAAAAACCAAACAGAGTATATTAAAGGCTTTTGATATCATCCGGGGGTTGAGGAACAATGAATTTCTCTCACCTTCCATCAATGCCCTCTTTCAGATCAGGATAAGAGTAGGCGCATCAATTGGCAAGGTTCAGATAGGCAACTTCGGTCCCGACGGGGCCAAGCACTGGGATGTCATCGGGATGCCCGTTATTTATGCCAAGAGAATGGAATCGACAGCACCGGTCGGGGGATTCAGAATATCGGAAGAGTATTTCAAGATTCTGGATGATCAGGGTGTCGTTGAGGCTTATATGACCCGGTTTAAAAGGGAGGCTTCCGCTCTGTTCAGCGATTACAGGACGATAAAGAAAGAGGAGCTTTTCCGTTTCAGTCAGGTATTTCTGAAAGAAAAGAAGAATGCCGGATTCAATACCTACAGTGTGCAGGTTGAACCGAATCTTCCGGAGGAACTGGTACGTCAGGTGGAACTTCTGCTTCAGAAAGATGAACCGGGGGCTTCCCGTATTATTGATTTTCTGCAGTATTACAGGGGAAATCAGTATGTTATTAATAAACTCGAAGACCTTTTCAGGCGTTCGAAAATAAATATAAGAAAAGATGAGCTGCTTAAACTTCTTCTTCCCGGCCGGTACCGGTACTATATTTCACAGGCCATGGGTGATGAGGGGAAGGCGGCGGAACTGATACACGAGGAATTTACTTTAAAGGACCTTATGGATATTCTGGGGGATCTGCAGGATGCTGTAAAATCGGTGAGGAATCAGACGCCCCCTCTATTGTCTGAGTATCCCGGATATGAAGAGTATATAAAACAGGAAGAGTATAAAATCACAGCCCATTACGATGACATAAAAAACTCCATTGCTCATACAAGCTATTTTTACAATCTCCTTTTTCCGCTGTTTTTCAGGCATATCAAATCCAGTATTCTGGAATATCAGCAGAGGCTGGAGATTGTGGAGGATGTATTGTGAGACAGCTCTCACTCTCAGTGTTTTTTCTATTGTTTTTTGCAGCTTTGCTTTCTGCCGGGGAGATCGTTCTGGTTAATAAAACCGGATTTATCCTGTATGAAGTTTTTTTTACACCCCAGGAATCTTCCGATTGGGGTGAGGATATTCTGCCTTATGACGTAATCCTGCCTGACGGGTATGCCTCTCTTGATGTTGATGAATCCGCCGGCAGCGGAATTTTCAAGATTCGACTGATAGACGAAGACGGAGAAATCTATCTGAAGCATAATATCAACCTGGATGTCAGGAGGAAAATCCTTGTCCAGCCAAAGGATCTGCTGGCTCTCTCTCCCGATGAAGGTTTGACGTTCACCCTGGTCAACAGTACGGGAGATACCATTACAGGTCTCTATATCTCCTCTGAAACGGAAGACAGCTGGGGAGATAATCTGATAGACGGTTATTTCCTGAACAATAGCGAACAGGTAATTGAGCTTCAGTCTGACTTCGATTCAGCCTTTTACGATATCCGTTTTGATATGAGAGAAAACAGTTATATTCAAAAACATGTTTTTTTATCCCATAGAGCCCGTATCCTGCTGTCTCTTGAGTAGAACACATGGAAAACAGGTGATATTATACTGCTCTGATTTATGAGGAGTTTTTTTTGGGCAGTGATTTTTTACCCGTAAACCGGGAGGATATGAAAAAACGCGGCTGGGGCAGTTGTGATTTTGTACTGATATCTGCAGACGCCTATGTGGATCATCCTTCCTTTGCCATGGCCATCATCTCCAGGGTGCTGGAGGATAGGGGGTACAGGGTTGGTATTATTTCACAGCCTGACTGGAAGGACCCTGATGCATTCCGGGTACTGGGAAAGCCTGATCTGGCCTTTCTCGTATCTGCCGGCAATATCGATTCCATGGTCAACCATTACACTGTTAACCGCAAACTGCGCAGACAGGATGCATACTCTCCCGGAGGAAAAACCGGTCTGCGTCCGGACAGGCCTTCCATTGTTTATACTTCCATGGCCAGGCAGGCATACAAAGAGATTCCGGTTATTATCGGAGGGTTGGAGCCCTCTCTCCGGAGATTGTCTCACTACGATTACTGGAGCGATAAGGTACGCCGTTCCATGCTTCTGGACAGTAAAGCTGATCTTCTGATGTACGGGATGGGTGAAAGCAGTATGGTATCCATCGCTGAGGCTCTGAAAACAGGGCGTTCCGCAGCTGAACTGAAGAACCTGAGAGGAACGGTCTGTGCTGTCTCCTCAAAGGACCAACTCCCTCCGGACTGTCTGATTCTGCCGTCTTTTGAGGAAGTTTCCGCGGACAGGAGAGCCTATGCAGAAAGCTTCCGGATCCAGTATCATAATACGGATCCTGTTCTGGCAAAGCCTCTGGCGGAACCCTGCGGAAAACGGTTTGTACTGCAGAATCCGCCATCTTTTCCCATAACCCGAGAAGCCATGGATAGAGTCTATGCTCTGCCTTATATGAGAAAGGCACATCCCATGTATGATTCAGAAGGTGGAATCCCGGCCCTGAAAGAGGTCGAATTCTCCCTGGAACACAACAGGGGGTGTTTCGGCAGCTGCAACTTCTGCGCCATTACATTTCATCAGGGGAGGATTGTCTCTTCCCGGAGCCACAGTTCCGTACTGGCCGAAGCTGAAAAGCTGACAGCTCTGCCCGGGTTTAAAGGGTATATACACGATGTGGGCGGGCCGACTGCCAATTTCCGGAGGCCTGCCTGTTCAAAACAGCTGTCCAATGGGGCTTGTCAGGATCGGTCCTGTCTGACACCTGATCCATGCGGGAACCTCGATTCGGATCACCAGGATTATCTTGACCTTCTCAGAAAGCTGCGGAAACTGAACGGGATTAAGAAAGTATTTGTGCGTTCGGGAATCCGTTTCGATTTTATGCTGCAGGACAAAAATGAGAAGTTCTTCAGGGAGCTGTGCGAGCACCACATCAGCGGACAGCTCAAGGTCGCTCCGGAACACGTTTCTCCCCGGGTTCTCAAAGCGATGAACAAGCAGAAACACCCCGTTTACAGGAAATTCATGAAGAGATTCGCCGAAATAAACAGGGAGTTGGGGAAAAAGCAGTACCTTGTTCCCTATTTTATCTCTTCCCATCCCGGCAGTACCCTGAAAGATGCCATTATGCTGGCTGAATTCATGAAGGAGACCCGCTTTATTCCCGATCAGGTTCAGGACTTCTATCCGACACCGGGTACAATCTCCACCTGTATGTACTATACCGGCCTTGATCTTGAAACAATGCAGCCAATTCCTGTGGTCCGGAAAGAGCGGGAAAAGAAGATGCAGCGGGCCCTGCTGCAGTTTAACCGGTCTGAAAATTACAGGCTGGTTAAAGAGGCTTTGCAGAAAGAGGGCCGAACTGATCTGATCGGGAACGGTCCCCGCTGCCTGATAGGGAATAATGGGAGTTCAGAAAGGTATGCCCGGGGCGAACAGAAAAAAGAAGGAGCCCCGATACTCAACGGGAATCTTTCCCGGGGCAGGGGCAGAAAACGTCCGAAGGGTAATAATACCCGGAGACGTTCATAAAGCATTCATAAATCAAGACTTTACGATCAGGTTGGTTCTTGTTACTTTATAGAGTAGAATGCCATAGAGGAGCAATTCATTGAGAGGTTTAGAAGGATTAATCGGGGGAGTCATCGGATTCTTCCTTGGTATAATGTCGGGTATCCCTTTTATGGGTATAATCGGTGCTGTGGTAGGCAGTTCCATCGGGCGGAGTTTTTCATCCTACTCCGGTCGGGCGGGGGGATCATTCAATCAGTTCAACCGTTTTCAGGGAACAGGAGGGTATAATCGGCAACAGGCGTCCTTTTCTGATGCACAGAATAACAGCCGTCTGTTCTTTTCAACCCTGTTTTCCATGCTGGGTAAACTGTCGGTTGCGGACGGCCGTATTTCTGATGAAGAGAAACAGACCATCTACCATTTCATGCGACAGGACCTCAGGCTGGATCCAGTCAGTCAGCAGGCTGCCATGGAGATATTTAATGCGGCAGCCCGTTCAGGTGATCTCTTTGAATCCTATGCCCGTCAGTTTTATCAGGCTTTTGCCGGAAATGCCCAGTTTATGGAGCTTCTGCTTGATATCCTTTTAAGAGTGGCTGCCGCGGACGGTAATATCCATCCCGAGGAGGAGAGGATGATCCAGGAAGCGGTTCGTATCTTCGGTTACAGCCAGACATCCTACGACCGTCTTAAAAGTAAATATGCCAAAACCACATCCTCATCGGCGTCCTACAGTATTCTGGGTTGTTCTCCATCCGATCCGGATGATATGGTAAAAAAGGCTTATCGTACGAAGGCTTCCGAGTTTCATCCTGACAGGGTGGCGGCTAAGGGGCTTCCTGAAGAATTTACCCAGTTTGCCAATGACCGTTTCCAGGAAATACAGGAGGCCTGGGAGTCCATTAAAAAGGAACGGAACCTTTGATGAGATGCTGGTTTCACACATCCGGTCATAAATTCCGCAAAGAGTTCATCAGCTTTTTAAGCCTTACCCTGGGCTGCCTTATTATGGCCCTGGGGATGAATCTGTTTCTTATCCCCAATAAAATCGTAGCAGGCGGTCTATCCGGTATCGGTACGGTTCTCTACCACCTTTTTGATCTTCCCGTGGGTATGACGGTTTTAGCCATGAATGTGCCTCTGTTTCTTGCCTCCTGGAAGATGCTGGGGAGTTCTTTCGGAATTAAAACCCTGATAGCCACGGTTCTGCTCTCTCTGTTTATAGATGGGACCACTTTCCTCAATGTCCTGACGGATGATCTGCTGCTGGCTTCCATTATGGGGGGCGGAATGATCGGGCTCGGGCTGGGACTCATCTTTCGTGAGGATGCTTCAACGGGAGGAACGGATCTCGGGGCGAAAATCGTTCATAAGGTTATTCCATTTATTTCGGTCGGACAGCTGCTTCTGGCCATTGATGCGGTGGTTGTCCTGATGGCTGCCTTTGCCTTCGGTCAGTATGAACTGGCCTTATATGCCGGGGTGACTATCTTTCTGACTGCCCGTGTGATTGATGCAGTTGTGGTTGGTGTCAACTATACCAAAGCGGCTTATATCATCTCTCTGAAATCTGATTTTATCAGCAGGCGGATTCTGGTGGATATGGACCGCGGTGTAACTGAGCTTAAAGGGAAGGGGCTGTATACGGGAAATGACCGTCCTGTTCTTCTCTGTGTGCTCCGCAGTCGTGATGTTCCTCATCTAAAGCAGATTGTTTCGGAGATTGATCCCGAGGCTTTTATTTTTATTTCTGATGTGAGAGAGGCTTTCGGGGAGGGATTCAGCTATGAGTCGAAAGGATAGAGTATTTGATGATACGGATCCTGTGGTACGCCCCTTTGAATTTAACGAGACCGTTGCCCATGTCTTTGATGATATGGCCCGGCGCAGTATACCCCATTATGTCGATGTACAGTCTATGGCCACCACTCTGGCCCTCACTTTTTATAGAGAAGGGAGCTGGATTTATGACCTGGGCTGTTCAACCGGAACCACGATCAGTCTGATTCTGGAAGGTCTGAAAGAGCATGGTTTAAGGGATTACTACATCCGGGGGGTCGATAATTCACCTGCCATGTGCCGGGAAGCCCAGGAGAAGGTGGGCTCTCTTGCTGCCGATCCCGGAAGAGTGAGCATCGAAGAGGCGGATATTCTTAATGTCCCCATTCAGAATGCTTCTGTTGTTATAATGAACTATACCCTGCAGTTTCTGGATCCCCTGGAAAGGGAGCCCCTTATCCGCCGGATCTATGAGGGTTTGAACCATAACGGTATTCTGCTGGTAAGTGACAAAACCCTTCAGTCCCATACGGATATCAGCCGTATTTTTATTGATAACTACTATAATATGAAGCGTGCCAATGGGTATTCCGAGCTGGAAATCTCCCGCAAGAGGGAGGCTCTGGAAAATGTTCTTATTCCCTATCCCATCCGGGAAGAGGAGAATCTTTTCAGGAATGCCGGATTTGAAGCGGTAGACCTTTTCTACACCTGGTATAACTTTTCTTCATTTATCTGCCTGAAAAAAGGATAACTACTCTTGAAGCATACGGAAATCTCCAAAGAATATCTGAAAGATCGCTGCTATGACCCATACAAATCGGAAATCAGGATGGATGAGCTCAAACACCTCCGGAAAGATCTGGCAATCAAGCTGGAAAAACCCTCTGTAAAAGTATGGGAGGATCCTGTGGAAGCTCTGCAGCAGAGAGAGGGGGACAGTTTTGATTTTGATTCTCCAGCTGTGCGTTTCGGGCGGGAGGGTGACCTTTGTGGCGAGGAAAGGGAGAAACTTGTAACAGCCCTGAAGGCTTTGATGCCCTGGAGAAAAGGTCCTTTCAGCTACTATGGTACGGAAGTGGATGCGGAGTGGCGCAGTAATCTTAAATGGGACAGGGTTTCTCCCTGGCTGCCAGATCTGAAAAATAAAAAGATATGTGATATAGGCTGCAATAACGAATACTATATGTACCGTATGCTGCCGCAGGATCCCTGGTTTGTTCTGGGGATAGATCCCATGGTCCGCTATTACTATCATCACAGGCTGAACCGGAAGTTCTACCGGGATCCCCGTGTGAATTTCGATCTGCTTGGTGTGGATGATCTGGTTCTGTTTCCCCGCTTCTTTGATGTGGTTTTCTTTATGGGGATCATTTATCACAGGAGAAACCCCCTGCAAACACTCGAGATCCTGGGGCAATCGATGAAGAGGGGAGGAACCCTGATTCTTGAGAGCAGCGGTATCCCCGGGGATGACCCCTACTGCCTTTTTCCGGAAGGGCGGTATATGCAGGCACCGGGCTACTGGTTTCTGCCCACAGCCTCGGCTCTTGTAAATATGCTGAACCGTTCCGGTTTTTATAAAGTGGAAGTTTTTGACAATTTCAAGCTTGAAACGAAGGAACAGCGGCGGACTGACTGGGCTGTCTTTTACTCCCTTGAAGAATTTCTCGATCCTGAGGACCCTTCGAAAACAACAGAAGGTTATCCGGCGCCGACACGGATCTATATAAGAGCTGTTAAAAAATAGGCCTGTTCTACAATTGTCAGGGCAAAAAAATAGCCCCGCCGAGGCGGGGCAACCGACTAAACGGATCTGCCGGGAAGTATTCGTTGGGAGGGGAATAGAGTTTCCCGGCAAACCACGTTATAATGATCGGCAGCAGTTTAGGAATGTTGAATTAATAATGCAAAAAAGGGGAATCTCCATGAATATAATAAGTGAACGTTTAAAATCATTAAGGGAACTGATGGCCCGTGAGAATATGGATGCCTATATTATATATAGTTCAGATCCCCACGGCAGTGAATATGTCGCGGACCACTGGCGCTGCCGGTCCTGGATTTCGGGATTTACAGGAAGCGCCGGTACGGTTGTTATAACCCGGGAGGAAGCAGGACTCTGGACGGATTTCCGTTATTTCATTCAGGCGGATGAAGAGTTGAAGGGCAGCGGAATTACCCTATACCGTTCCGGAACGCCAGGTGTTGAGGAATACCGGGAGTGGATCTGCAGCAGGCTTCTGCCCGGCAGTGTTATCGGAATGGACGGCCGGACCCTGACGGTTAAAGAGTGGGAATCCCTTGCTCAGAAATTTATACCCCTCCAGTACAGTATTGCCAACAGAAAGGATCTTGTAGGGGAGTTGTGGCAGGATCGTCCGTCTCTGCCTGCTGCCCCGGTCTGGCAGCTCCGTCCCGAAGAGGCGGGTGAACTGCGCAGTGAAAAGCTGGCAAGAGTCCGCGGGGAGATGAAAGAGAGGGGCGTTACAGCCTATCTGATCTCTTCTCTGGATGACATCGCCTGGCTGTTGAATGTGCGTGGAGGGGATGTCTCCTATAACCCTGTTGTCCAGAGCTTCCTGCTGCTGGAACAGGAGGGGGCATTCTGGTATGTTGATGGAGGAAAGCTGGAGAAGGATGACAGGACCGCTATTGAGGGTGATAAGATTCAGATTAAACCCTATGAAGCTGTCGCGGATGATCTTTCCGGACTGCCTGATGAAACAGTGCTTCTTCTATCACCTGTCAGAACGAACTCTCTCCTGGCCACCGCTCCTCCCGAAAACCTTAAAATCCTCCAGTCTCAGGATATTACAACCGCTTTTAAAGCCTGTAAGAATGAAACAGAGCAGAAGCAGATACGGATTGCCATGGAAAAGGATGGAGCCGCTCTTGTCCGGTTTTTTATCTGGCTGGAAAGGGAAATCGGTAAGAGGAATATAACCGAACTGGAGGCTGCTGCTGTTCTGCGTGAATGCAGAAGCGGGCAGGAGGGGTTTCTTGATGAAAGTTTCAGTCCCATTCCCGGATACAGAGCTCATGGTGCAATCTGTCATTATGAAGCGGATGAGAAAGGGCAGTTTACCATGGACTCTTCAGGTCTGTTGCTTCTGGATTCGGGAGGACAGTACAGGCAGGGGACTACGGATATTACCCGAACCATAACACTCGGTTCACCTTCGGAGGAGGAGGTAAAAGACTATACCCTGGTTCTCAAAGGGCATGTCGCTCTTTCCCGGGTCCGCTTTCCCCGCGGTACCAGAGGCTATCAGCTTGATCTTCTGGCCCGTCAGCCCCTGTGGGAAGAGGGGCTGAATTACGGCCACGGTACGGGGCATGGGGTAGGATTTGTTCTGAATGTTCATGAAGGTCCCCAGAGAATCAGCCCCCATGCCATAGATGAAGCCCTTTTACCCGGAATGGTTACTTCCAACGAACCCGGGATTTACAGGGAAGGAAAGCATGGGATCCGGATTGAAAACCTTATCATGACAGTTCCCTGGGAGGACTGCCCCGGAGAAGAGGAGTTCTTACGGTTTGAAACCCTCTCTCTCTGTCCCTACGACAGAAAGCTGATTGACACAGCTCTGTTATCGGAACCGGAAATTGAATGGATCAATGCCTACCATGCAGAAGTTGTCCGCCGCCTCTCCCCTTTTCTGAACGGGGAAGAAAGAACGTGGCTTGAAAGGGCCGCCCGTGAAATCTCTTAATTCCGGTACCCTGGCTCTGATAGCCTGTCTGTTATGGTCCACTGCTTTTCTCGGTGTAAAGACGGGACTGCAGTTTATGGATCCTCTTCTGTTTGCAGGACTGCGCTTTACTCTGGCCGGGGTTGCTGTGGGGCTGATTTTCCGGCGGAAGGGGTATTGGAGGCAGGTGCGTTCCCACTGGAGGCTGATTATTCTGGTAGGGTTCTTTCAGACTTTTCTCCTTTATTCGCTCTTTTATCTGTCCCTGGATAATATGAGGGGGTCAACAGGAGCAATTGTAAACGGTCTGGGGCCTTTGATGACGGCACTTATAGCACACTTTTTTATGCCCGGTGACCGTCTTAGTTTCAGACGCCTTTTCAGCCTCTGTCTGGGAGTCCTGAGTGTCGTTCTGATAACCTGGTCCGGTATTGTACCCGGCAGCACAAAGAATGAAACCTTCGGTATCATGCTGATGATGATTTCTCTTCTGGCCAATGCAGGCGCTGTTGTTATCGTTGCCAGAACACCCGACAGGCTTGATCCTTTTGTTCTGAATTCCGCTCAGCTTTTCAGCGGCGGTACAATGCTTCTTCTTGCAGGAGTTCTGACCGGTGGACTGCCGGCGGCCGTTCCTCCATCCCTTTTTTATGCGGGGCTTCTCTGGCTTGTCTGTGTTACATCGGGAGGGTTTTCCATCTGGTACTACCTGCTGAAGATCAGGAAAGAGCCTGTTTCTCATGTAACTGTCTGGAAATTTGTGATTCCCTTCAGCGGATCGCTTCTTAGCTGGATCTTTATTGGAGATGATTCTCCTGATTTGATCTCTGTCGGTGGAATGCTGCTGACATCTGTTTCAATTATGCTTTTTTATTCCGGCAAGGGAATTGATAAGGGTTTGAGTAAGGAGAGTATGTAATGCCGTACTTTGTTATACAGGTGACCAGTGGGAGAGAAAACGAATGCCGGACCTATCTTGTTAAATCCGGCCAGTTTCCCGAAAAATCCCTGGTTTTCCCCCGCAGGAAGCTTATGATCCGCAAACAGGGGAAAACCGCAGAGAAGCAGGTCCCCCTGTTTCCGGGTTATCTGTTTTTCAGAACAGATGAAGTGCATCCCGATCAGATCAGGGCGGTCCGGGAAACCCCCGGAGTCTTTTGCTTTCTCCGAATTGACGGGGCTCTTATTCCTCTGCACAGAGATGAAGAGGAACAGTTGAGCTTTTTTCTGCGTACTGGTGAAGTTGCCGGTATTTCTACCATTGACCTGAAAGAGAACAATAATATCACTGTTATTAAGGGACCCTTAAAAGGACAGGAAGGCTTGATTGTGAAGCTTGATAAGAGGAAGAAGCGGGCAAAAGTTCGTCTTTCTCTTTATAAAGAAGCTTTTTTGATTGATTTTGGGTTTGATTTTGTGGAAAAAATTAAATAATAACCGTTTTTTTACTGTTTTCTGCTAATTCCTTAGAGTAAATCCTGTAAAGTATAATATTTTCCTCATTTTGCTTTGGTGTTTAATTGTAGTTCCTCCATAGGTCCATCTTGACAGAAATGGCATTTTGGTATATTTTTTGTGGCAACACATTGCCGTAAAGTTGCTGGTTGGGATCACGCGGTGAAGGAGTCTGTAATATGATGAAGAAAAGGGGTCTTTACGATCCAGCTAATGAACATGATGCCTGTGGTGTCGGTTTTGTTGCACGAATAGACGGAGAAAGAACACACAGGATTGTAGAAGAGGGTGTACAGATTCTCTGTAACCTTGAACACCGCGGCGCTGTCGGCGGTGATATGAAGACCGGGGATGGAGCGGGGATGCTGCTCCAGATGCCCCATAAGTTTTTTTCAAGAGTTCTTCCCTTTTCGCTTCCCGAAGAGGGTTCCTATGGTGCAGGGATGATTTTTCTTCCCGCAGATGCAGAGAAAGCGGCGGAAGCTGTCGAAATGACCGAAAGGATTATAGCCCGTGAGGGTGGTTCTCTTCTGGGATGGAGAGATGTTCCTGTTGACCCGGACTGTCTGGGTGAGCTGGCCCGCAGGGTAATGCCTTCATTTAAACAGGTTTTTGTCAGTTTTGACGGTCTGTCGGGAGATACGCTTGATAGCAAACTTTACGTACTGAGAAAATGTATGGAAAACGCCGCTTTGGCCAAAGGGTATGAACTGGATGAGTTCTACCTGCCCTCCCTGTCCTCCAAGACAATAGTCTATAAGGGAATGTTTGTGTCGGCCCAGTTTGTTACTTTCTATCCCGATCTGGGAGAAGAGGACTTTATCTCCGCCATGGCGCTTGTTCACCAGAGATACAGTACCAATACCTTTCCTTCCTGGCCTCTTGCGCAGCCTTTCCGCTATATAGCCCACAACGGTGAGATCAATACCCTCCGCCGGAATGTTAATAATATGAAGGCCCGTGAAACATCTCTCTCTTCTCCGGAATTCGGAGAGGATATGAAAAAAATGTTTCCCATTGTTCAGCCTGACTGCAGTGATTCTGCGGCTTTTGACAATGTTTTCGAACTGATTTCCAAAGGCGGACGTTCCATGGAGCACACCATGATGATGATGGTCCCCGAGGCGTTCGGTACGAAATATCATATCTCAGAGGATAAAAGAAACTTTTTTGAGTACCATGCAGCCATAATGGAGCCCTGGGACGGACCGGCGGCACTAGTTTTTACAGACGGTTATAAAATAGGCGCCACCCTGGATAGAAACGGACTGAGACCGGGCCGCTATGCCATTACGAAGAGTGGAAAAGTAGTCCTTGGTTCCGAGGCGGGTGTAATTGATATTGAACCGGAAGATATTCTGGAGAATGGACGCCTGGAGCCTGGTAAAATGTTTCTGGTTGACCTGAAACAGCACCGGATTATCCGCGACAACGAGGTGAAGAGTCTCATCTCAAGGCAGAGACCTTACAGAAGATGGTTAAGCGAGCAGAAAATCGAATTGAAGGGACTTCACGGAACTCCCCGTAAAATCAAACATGATCCAGAAACCCTCCTTGAGAGGATGAAAGCCTTCGGCTACTCTTTCGAGGATATACGTACAGTAATTTCCAAAATGGCAAGCAATAGCCAGGAACCAATCGGGTCAATGGGGAATGACAGCCCCCTGGCTGTCCTTTCTGAAAAACCCCAGCTTGTTTACGAATATTTTAAACAGCTCTTTGCCCAGGTAACCAATCCCCCCATCGATCCCTACAGAGAGAACCTTGTTATGTCTCTTATGAGCTTTGTAGGCCGGGAAAGGAATCTCCTGAAAGAAACACCGGAGCACTGCCATCAGCTGAAGCTAAGCCACCCCGTTCTGACAAATGACGATATAAAAGCTTTGAAATCCATGGATATGGATGATTTCAGGGTTTCAACTGTTCCTATGCTGTTCAGGGTGACAGAAGACGAGCATCAGCTGGAAAATGCTATTGATAAACTCTGCACGGATGCGGAAAGCCGGATCGATTCCGGGGATTCCCTGATTATACTTTCCGACAGAGGGGTGGATAAGGAACACTCAGCCATTCCTGCTCTCCTGGCTGTTTCGGCTGTTCATCACTATCTTGTCCGCCAGGGCAAGAGGCATCTGGCCGGTTTGATTATCGAATCGGGTGAAGTGAGATCGGTTCACCACTTCGCGACTCTGGTCGGATACGGCGCCAGCGGAATTAACCCCTATCTGGTTTTTGAAGCTCTCTCGGATCTGAAAGAGAGAGGATACCTGCCGGATGATCTGACTCTGCCCCAGGCTATCGAGCACTATATCACAGCGGTTAAGAAAGGACTTCTCAAGATAATGTCCAAGATGGGTGTTTCCACCATCAGAAGCTACCGCGGTTCACAGATTTACGAAGCCATCGGCCTTTCCGAAGAACTGGTGGATAAGTATTTTGCCGGTACTGCCTCCAGGGTGGGTGGAATCGACATCAATGTTATTGAACACGATGTCCTTGCCCGTCATAGAAAAGCCTGGGAGGAAAAGGATGTATACAGTCACAGACTGCAATCCAGCGGGGAGTTCTCTTCCAGAAAAAATGCGGATAAACACCTTTTTTCTGCCGAAGCCGTTGTCAATATGCAGAAAGCTGTCCGGACAAATGATTATCAGGCGTTCAAGAAGTATACCGCCGGTATAAACGATATCAGCAAAAACCTGAACACCCTGAGAGGGCTTTTTCAGTTCAGGAAGGGG
This sequence comes from Oceanispirochaeta sp., assembly GCA_963663385.2. GTDB lineage: Bacteria > Spirochaetota > Spirochaetia > DSM-2461 > DSM-2461 > Oceanispirochaeta. The sequence goes on from CAXXXD010000002.1 coordinate 1,750,258, forward strand.
AATCCCGTTCCTCTGGAAGAGGTTGAGCCGGCATCGGAAATTGTCAAACGTTTTGTTTCCTCCGCCATGTCCTTCGGTTCCATGAGCCGGGAAGTCCATGAAACCATGGCGATTGCCATGAACCGGCTCGGAGGGATGAGCAACTCCGGTGAGGGCGGAGAGGATATGGAACGCTACACTGTGAGAGAAAACGGGGATAATCCTATCAGCCGGGTAAAACAGATTGCTTCCGGCCGTTTCGGCGTAGACAGTCCCTATCTGTGTAACTGCGATGAACTGCAGATTAAAATGGCCCAGGGTGCCAAACCGGGAGAGGGCGGTCAGCTTCCCGGTCATAAGGTAAACGAAGTTGTTGCGAAGGTAAGGCACTCCACTCCCGGAGTAATGCTGATTTCTCCTCCGCCCCATCACGATATTTACTCAATCGAGGATCTCTCCCAGCTGATTTTCGATTTGAAAAATGCCAATCCGAAAGCCCGGGTATCGGTAAAACTGGTTTCCGAAGTGGGAGTCGGGACTGTTGCAGCCGGTGTCGCCAAGGGTAAAGCGGATATGGTTCTGATTTCCGGCGGCGACGGTGGTACGGGAGCATCTCCCCTGTCATCCCTGAAGCATGCCGGATCCGTCTGGGAAATAGGACTGGCCGAAACCCAGCAGGTTCTGGTTATGAACAAACTGCGTTCCAGGATCCGGATACAGTGCGACGGTCAGATGAAAACGGGACGTGACGTTGTCATCGCAGCCCTGCTTGGCGCGGAAGAGTTCGGTTTTGGTACGGCCTCTCTTGTATCGCTGGGCTGCGTTATGATGAGAAAATGCCATACCAATGCGTGCCCTGTGGGGATCGCCACTCAGAACGCCGATTTGAGAAAACGTTTTGCCGGCAAGCCCGAACATCTGATGAACTTTATGACTTTCGTAGCCGAGGAAGTCCGGGAATATATGGCGGAACTGGGATTCAGAACTTTCGATGAAATGGTCGGTCATGTGGAATATCTGGAAGTCAATGAGGCGGTTGAACATTTTAAAGCCAAAGGGCTGGATTTTACAAATATCCTGATGCCTCCCCAGCTGGAAGAGGGCGGATCTCTCCGCTGCGTAGCCAAACAGGATCATGATTTCTCTCTCTCCCTGGATCAGGGATTGATTGAAAAAGCAAAGGATGCCCTGGAGAAAAAGAAACCCGTTGTAATCGAACAGCCTATCCGGAACTGCAACAGAACCGTGGGCGCCACACTGAGTTATGAGGTAACGAGCCGTTATGGTGTGGATGGACTGAAAGACGATACCATTCACGTAAATCTGAAAGGAAGCGCCGGGCAGAGTTTCGGAGCCTTTCTTACAAAGGGTATCACCTTCGAACTGGAAGGGGAGAGTAATGACTACCTCGGCAAGGGGCTCTCGGGAGGCAGGATTATCCTCTATCCTCACAAGGGAACCACTTTCTCCGGGTTCAGAAACATCATTACGGGTAATGTAAACCTTTTTGGTGCTACTGGCGGTGAAGCGTATATCAACGGAAGGGCGGGGGAACGGTTTGCCGTTAGAAACTCCGGCGCTATTGCCGTAGTAGAAGGTGTCGGTGACCACGGTTGTGAGTATATGACCGGTGGACGGGTTGTTATTCTCGGTAAAACGGGAGTGAACTTTGCAGCCGGGATGTCCGGTGGTGTCGCCTACGTGTATGATGAAACCCAGCTGTTCGATACCCGGTGTAACCTGGAAATGGTGGATGTCGAACCGGTGATTGAACAGGAGGACAAGGACTTCCTCACCAGTATGGTGAAGAAGCACATCAAATATACGGACAGCCTTCTGGCCAAGCGGTTGATGGAGTCCTGGGAGGAGTCTCTTCCCAACTTTGTTAAAGTAATGCCTCTGGACTACAGAAAAGCTCTGGAGAGAATTAAAGAGCAGGAAACCAAGGAAACGGAAGCTGCCACTATTACCGAGGAGGTATATGCATAATGGGTAAGGTTCTCGGATTTATTGAATATAAAAGACAGGACTTCCTCTACCGTTCCGTAGAGGAGAGACTGAAGGACTATAAGGAAGTCATGATCCCCACTCCTGTGGAGGAACTGACAGATCAGGGTGCCCGCTGTATGGACTGCGGAACTCCTTTCTGCCACATTCTGGGCTGTCCAATAAATAATTTGATTCCCGAGTGGAATGATGCTGTTTACAGGGGCCAGATGAGAGAGGCTTTTGAAAGACTGGAACTGACCAACAACTTTCCCGAGGTAACCGGAAGAATCTGCCCGGCCCTCTGCGAAGCTTCCTGTACTCTGAGTATCAATGACGCTCCCGTTACCATCAAACAGATGGAACTTGGAATTATAGAAAAGGCTTTTGCCGCTGGATGGGTCGTACCCCGTCCTCCCAAAATTGAAACGGGGAAAAGCGTTGCCGTTGTTGGAAGCGGCCCTGCCGGAATGGCTGCCAGTCAGCAGCTGCGGCGCATGGGGCATCAGGTTACCCTGTTTGAAAAGAGCGAGAAGATAGGCGGTCTTTTGAGATACGGGATCCCTGACTTCAAACTGGATAAGAGCGTTCTTGACAGGAGAATCAAGCAGATGGCCGAGGAGGGTGTAAACTTCGAAACCGGTGTAGCCATCGGGGAAGATCTTTCCATACGCTACCTGCAGAACAAGTTTGATGCCGTACTGATAACAACCGGCGCCGGCACCCCCCGTAACCTCCCTGTTCCGGGAAGAGACCTGAATGGGGTTCACTTTGCTCTGGAGTACCTGGGACAGTCCAACAGGAATGTGTCCGGTGAGTTCTATGACGAAGAAGTTATCAATGCAAAAGATAAAACCGTTCTGGTAATCGGCGGCGGCGATACTGGTTCCGACTGTGTGGGAACTGCCAACCGTCAGGGGGCCAAAAAGGTCTATCAGTATGAGATACTGCCCAGACCCCTGGACTGGAAGGACGCTCACAACCCGAGCTGGCCCGAATGGCCCCAGATCCTTCGGACATCCTCCTCCCATAAGGAGGGATGCGAGCGGGAGTGGAACATCGCCACAAATGCTTTCGAAGGAAACGGCCGTGTGAAAAAAGGCAGATTTCAGAGAGTTGAATGGGTGGCGGACGAAAACGGCGGACGTCCTCAGATGAAGATGATTGCCGGCAGCGAATTCGAACTGGATGTGGACCTTGTATTCCTGGCTATGGGATTTGTCCATGTGGAACATAACCGGATTATCACCGATCTGAATCTGGAGCTGGATGACCGCGGCAATATCAGAACCGATGGGAATTACGGTACTTCCATAGACGGCGTCTTTGCCGCGGGAGATTCAGAAACCGGCGCTTCTCTTGTAGTAAGAGCTATCGGACACGGCAGAAACGCTGCCGAAGCCATTGATGCCTACCTGTTATAAGTTCATTATATGATTAAAAAATCATCCCGGAGGAGTGATCCTCCGGGATTTTTTAATCAACGGATATATTGACCGGTTTTATGATAATAGCTTGAATAAGGATTCCCACTTTTAGGGGCTGCCGTTAAATACGGGTGCTTTTCAGATTTAGCTTTTATAATGCGGATAACTACAAGCAGGATCTGTAGATATTTTTAATATCCTCGTCGGAATACCCGGGGATATTCCAGAGTACTGACAGTTTTTTTGCCTGTCCGGCCAGTTCATCCGGATCGGGATTCAGAATCCCCGCTTCGGAAAAGCTGAGAGGGCAGCTTATGGATTGTATGAAATTTTCAAACTGTGAAATTACGGTTTCACAGGCTGCATTCCTGTTCATAAAATCCAGTTTGTCCATTTCCAGAATCTTTTTTCCAAAAAGGATGATCCTGTCGGCAATATCCGTCTTTTTATACCTGAGCCAGGCTGGCATAACTATGGATAGACCGGCTCCATGAGCTATATTGTACAGAGCGCTCATAGGATGCTCCAGCATATGGCTGGGTATTGTGGCTCCTTCCAGCCCCGCATTGGCCAGTCCGTTCCAGGCCAGTGCCGCACCCCACATGATGGAAGCACGGGCATCGTAATTACCGGGATCTTTCAATACGACCTTGAGGGATTGCATTATTCCCTTTACCATACCTTCCACAAATCCATTCTGAATGGGAGAGAAGGTGGAAGTCGTAGTAAAGTAACCCTCCAGAAGGTGGGACATAATATCAAAACAGGCATAAGCCGTATACTGGACCGGGATTGTAAATGTGGTTGACGGATCCAGAAATGCCGCTCTGGGAACAAGCAGGGGAGACCGTATGCTGAATTTCTCACCGGTTTCCGGATTTGTCAGGACACCTGCCTGATTGGTTTCCGAGGAGGTTGCCGGCTGGGTCTGGACGGCGATGATAGGCAGGGCTTTTTCCACAACAGCCTTTTTGCGGTAATAGTCCCACAGGTTTCCGTGACTATACACTCCGGCGGCAATCCCTTTTGCTTCATCAATAACGCTTCCGCCTCCGGCTGCGACGATAAAATCAACAGACTCTCTTTTCGCAATCTCTATACCCTTCAGAGCGTGAGGCAGTACAGGGTTGGGCTCTACGCCTCCGTGTTCAACTATCCGGATTTCCGCGTCTGTAAGACTCTTAACAATAATATCAAACAGGCCGTTCTTCTTAAGGCTCTCTTTCCCATACAGGAGAAGGGCCTTCTTCCCATATTTCAGGGATTCTTCACCGATGCGGGTAAACACACCCCGGCCGAAGATGATATTTGTCGGTGAATAGAATTCAAAATCAGTCATTTTTGCCTCCACTCTCCTGTTAAGTATAGAAAATCAGCCGTTATAATCCAGTATAACCCTGCTGAGAGACGATTCTCCCGCCAGATCCTGGCCAATCTCCCAGATAAAAACACCTTCGATATTATGATCTGAAGCCAGCTGCATTTTCCGGGCGATTGTTTCGGGTCCGTTAAAATAAAATCCCCCTGCTTCATCCTGCCAGGGGGCTGGCGTGAAATCCCGGACAATTTCCCTGTAGCTCTGACTTTTATTCCAGTATTCCGGTGAGAATCCGTCAAATATCCGGCCGTAGAAGGGGAGCCCCATTACGATCTTTTCCGGCGGGATTTCATACCGGGTCAGCATAAACTCCAGGGCTTCCAGTGTTCCTTCCCAGGTGGAATGGCGGCCGTAGAAATCGTAGGCCATAAGGTTGATACTATCGGGGATTTTATAGGTTTCGGCCGGAAGCAGTCTGTAACGGCTGACAGCCATGCTGAGAGTTTTTTTATTTCTGTCGGCGATAATCTTTATATCTTTCATAAAATCCAGATGCAGCTGTTTTTCCTCATCATTCCGGGGGAATTCCCAGTCAAGATCAATGCCGGAAATATTATATTCCTCCATCAGGCATTCTATAGCTTCCAGGGTCTGTCTGCGCTTCGCTTCATCTGTGATCAGGGGAAGAATCTCAGTTGAAGAACCGGCCAGGCAGAGCGACATCTTTCTGTTGTACAGGGACACAATACGGGAGAGGTATTTCAGGTTTTCCCTGTCCTGCTGTTCAATTTCCAGGATATCCTCTTCGGAGAACCGGATGGTAAAGTAAAAAAACTCGCTGAAACTGCCCATCAGATACTCACCCCGGGATTCCCTGTAATCTACGGGAAGTATCCTCTTCCGCTCGACAAAGGCATTTTTTCCGGAGGGGAAGGGGTTCATATCATACCAGGGCATACCTCCCTGAACTGTGCCGGGAAAGAGCTGCTGCATCCGGTATTCGGGCAGATAGGTTTTCCGTTCGGGGATCATACCCGATTCACCGGAAAGGGTTGATCCGAAACAAAGAAAAGTAAAAAAAAGGATAAATATATTAACTCTGTTAAAGAGGAATGTTCGTTTCATGATTTGAGTATTATAGTGGAGCCTTTTCTGCAGGTAAAGTAGGGCCCGGCATTTACAAAACCTCCCGATTTTTTCATAATCAAAGCTGTGTTGAACTAAGAGGGGTGCAGGGATAATGAATATACAGATAATCGGAACAAAAAAATGCAGTGATACCAGAAAGGCACACCGTTTCTTTCAGGACAGAGGAATTAAATTCCATACTCTGGACCTGAAGGAAAAGGGGCTCAGCAAGGGAGAGCTGAAAAGTATCCTGGCAAAGGTTTCTGCAGAGGATCTGGTTGATACGGAGGCTCCTCTTTATAAAAAGAAATTCGCCTATATGGATTTTGATGCGGAGGAAGAGCTTCTGGAACACCCCGAACTGATCCGCACTCCCGTTGTCCGGAGTGAAGGGCGTGTAACAGTCGGCTATGATCCGGACAGCTGGAAGTCCTGGTTTGAAGGCTGACAAGACTGGACCACGGTTCGCCGTTCTGGGGAGCGGATCTGCCGCCAACGGGTATATTTTCGAATATGATAACTTCTCTTTTCTGGTGGATAACGGGTATTCCCTGGCAGAATTCCGTCGACGGATGCGTGCCGTGCAGTTTGAAGAAACCCGGTTGGCTTTCATTTTCCTGACCCACCTGCACAGTGATCATTTCAAAGGTGTAGAGTCACTATCCCATGCCCTGAGCATTCCGGTTGTTACCCATGAGCAGATGCCGGTGGAGCAGCATCTGAAAAAAAACGGTCTGCATCGCCTGGATATACTTACGGGAAGGGATTATGATTTCCCGCCCCTCCGTTTCAGAGCATTCGAAACATTCCATGATGCTCCTCATTCCATCGGGTTTCACTTTACCATGGGAGAGCAGGTTTTTACTCTGATTACGGATACTGGCTGTATCAGTGATGAAATGGAAAATCTGGCTCTTGCTTCGGACTACCTGTTTCTGGAATCCAACTACTCCCCCGATATGCTTCACAGGGGACCTTATCCCCAGTTCCTGAAGAACAGGATTCTTTCCGGGCAGGGACACCTTTCAAATCTTGATGCAGCCGCTTTTATGAGCCGTCTGGCAAACAATGACAAATCCCGCCTGAAAAAAATAATTCTCTGTCATTTATCCGAAAAGAATAATACAGTAGAAAAAGTAAAGGAAGAAGTGAATCGTTTGTACGACGGGGCTATCCCCTATGTTATATGCCCCCGAAACGATTTCCTGAAACATGACGCATTAATTCAGACCGCCTGATTATTTCTATAAGATAAAATAAATAAAGGAGTTTGATATGGCATTTGAAAAGCAGAAGTTCTGGTCATTTATTGAGGAGACCTTGCCGGAAATCCGGAATTTTCTGGAAAGCTCGGATAAAAGTACGAGTCATCTGAGTAAAGAGGAACAGGCCATATGGGACTTCCTTTTAATCCTGTCGGGCAGAATGGGTGAGAATCCGTCTGCCGGATCAAATGAGTTTATGATAGCTGCGGCAGGGAAAATAACCCGGGAATGGGACATCCTCTGCCGGGACAACCCTGAACTCTGCGAACAGGCGGAGAGATTAATAACTGAAAACAGGAATGCCTCACCGGAGAAGAAACAGGAAGCGCTTATGGCTTTTCTCTTCCCGGAGATCAATTTCGCCGGAGGAGATGTTCAGGCTCAGCAGGATGAGGTAAGAAGACGGCGGACTGTCAAAATCCATGAGCTGAATCCCCGGCCCATCAAAAACCCGGCAGATGAGATCCTTTTTACTTCCAATGTTCTGTTGACGGTCCCTCCGGAAAATTATTATGACAAGCTTGATCCGGCCATGCGGGAGAGGGCCCGGAGGGTGGCCGATGAAAATCAGCAGTACTGGTTTGACCATCCCATTCTGATGGGAGTTGAGACGGATGCCAACGAGATGATCTACGGTCTTCGCGGTCTGGCGGAAACCCTTGAATTCGAAAAAGAGCAGGGGAATGCCGCTCCCGATGCGGAAATGACCGTTCTGCTCTCCCTGTCGGTAACCCATAAGGGGCTGAAGGATCTGGCTCACGAGTATCTGGCGGATGAACTGAAAAAGGCCGGCAGCCTGGAAGGGTTGAAGGTTTATCTGTTTTCCGAAGAAGATACGGCTTTTCTTTCCGCCAGTCTGAGCCGCTTGTCCGATGTACCCGGAGCAGAGCAGGCTATTGCTCATGTATTTGGTGTGGACGGCCGTTACGGCAGACACTACAGCTTTCTCAAAGCCATTGCTCCCTTGTGGGCTCTTTGTATGGATCCCCGGGTTAAGGGTACCTTTAAAATAGACCTGGATCAGGTCTTTCCGGAAAAGGAGCTGATGGAACAGACCGGTCAAACCGCCTTTCAGCACTTTCAGACCCCTCTCTGGGGAGCCAGCGGCACGGACAGCTCCGGCCGGGAAGTAGCCCTGGGGATGATTGCGGGAGCTCTGGTAAACGAAAAGGATATCCATAAGGGTGTTTTTACCCCGGATGTCCCCCTCCCGGAAGAAGACGCGCCCCTGAAAGGGGAAACCAGAATTTTTAACAAACAGCAGGCTATGGCCGTTTCAACAAGAGGGGAGATGATGACCCGTTATACTCCCGAACTGTTCCCCGGTCATCCCGATGGCAGGACAACCTGCATCAGCCGTGTTCATGTAACGGGAGGAACGAACGGTATACTCTGCGATACCCTGAGGCAGTTCCGGCCCTTTACCCCCGGTTTTATAGGAAGGGCGGAGGACCAGGCGTATCTGCTGTCTGTTTTACTGGGGAATCCGGCGGGGGACCAGGCGGGGCCCCTGATGCGCTATGTCCATGAATCCGGCCTGATTATGCGCCATGATAAGGAGGCCTTTGCAGGAGATGCCATTGCCGCCGCCAAACTGGGAACCTGGATCGGTGATCTGTTACGGCAGCTGCACTTCAGTTTTTATGCCCGTTTTCTTAAAGGCGGAGTGGATGCGGTCAAGGAGGAACTGGACCCTTTTACGGGGTGCTTTATTACGCCCTTTCCCTATACCATGATCTTTCTGCGTCTTATTTTAAAGGTATTGGATGAACCGGAAAACCGGAACAATCTTCTGGACCTGGCGGCCCGCCGTCTGGGACCCTTTATAAGAGGGGAAGAGGGCACCGAATCCGTCATGAAGGCATGGATGGCGGAAAGGGAAGGGTGGGACCTCTACTATGATTCCCTGGATATACTTGAGAGCGAGCTGGAGGAATCCGGCGGGACAGGAGAAGAGGTTAAAGGGGCAATCCGGAGAAGGCTGGAACACTGCCGGATATGCTGATTTCTTCCTGTTAAATTTTCAGTCGTTCAGTTCCATTTCAAATATCAGCTTCATCAGCTGCTGGTGCCAGTTTTCCGGATCCGGTTCAATATGACTGAACAGCTGGCCACCTGCCATTTCCTTGTGGCCGCCGCCCCGTCCGATTCCCCTGATAAACTTTTTCAGAATGAGAGAGGCATGGCGGTCGGGCCAGCTGTTCCGGAAAGATAGATTTATCGTATTGTTGTTCCGGGCGAAAAGGCAGACAAACTGAACTTCATTCAAAGATAGGATAAAGTCTCCCAGAATTCCCAGCAGGTTCTGGGGACAGCCCTCGGGAAGGTAGCAGAAGGCTATTCCCTTCTCGTAACGGATCTCCTCAATTATGGAGCGGAAAAACTTCAGATCCGACAGCTGAATGTTATTCCTTAAAATATCGTTTACCACCGTATGGTCCGCATAGGCAAAAAGGTGATGAAAGGCATCCAGGTCCATCTCCGTTACCCCTCTGGTGTACAGGTCCGTATCCCGGGCCAGTCCGATCAGCAGGGCCGAGGCCGCTTCCCGCGAGGGGATTATATTCTGTTCTCTGAAGTATTCACTGATGATGGAGGAGCAGGAGCCGTATTCCGGCCGGATATCCGCAAAAACAACATCGTCTGTTGTGCGGCTCCTATGATGGTCTATAACAGCAATCTCCCGTCCTGTCAGATCCTCCACATTGGAGTTCCCCTTGCAGCCGTCGACAATGATGATACGGTCTTCATTAATCAGGTTATACTGTTTCCAGTGGTAGATGGGAATTCTCAGTTCCGATATCATGCGAATAAGAGAGTCCCGCTGGAGCTGCCCGTCGTAGAGAATCTCGCAGGCAATGCCCAGCTGATTCAGCAGATCTTTCAGGCCGAAGGCGCTTGAGATGGCATCGGGGTCGGGAAAGTTGTGGGTCTGAATAAACAGGCGGCCTTCCTCCTGTTTTATCAGTTCAATCAGTTTTTCGGAAAAGATAAGCAGCCCCCGATAGTCAAAGTATTCACCTTAGTTTATCATCTTATTCACTGAATTATAAGAATTATAAGCGATTAAGCGAGGATTTTCATGGCCATACAGTGGTTTCCCGGTCACATGACCAAAACAAAAAAGCTCATTAAAGAGAACCTGAAAAAGGTGGATATGGTCATAGAGATTGTTGATGCACGGGCGCCCCTGGCCAGTCGGAATCCTCTGCTGGATGAATTGACTGCGGGGAAACCCCGGCTGATTCTATTGAATAAAGCGGATCTGGCTGATCCGAAAACCACTGAAAAATGGCTTCGTTTCATGGAGACGGGCAGTGAGGTACGGGCTATTGCTGTCAATTCCAAAAGCAGTAAAAGTCTGAAGGCTGTTCCCGGTGAATGCAGGAAGTTGTGTAAGGGGAAAAAGTGGATCAACCGCCGTCCGGTCAAAGCCATGGTGGTGGGGATCCCCAATGTGGGTAAATCTACCGTAATCAATACCCTGGCCGGCAGGAAGAAAGCCCAGGCTGCCAACCAGCCGGGAGTGACCAGGGATATGCAGCGGGTCCCCGTCAGTCGGGAGCTGCAGATTTTCGATACTCCCGGGCTGCTCTGGCATAAATTTGACGACCAGGTGGTTGGGATGAAACTGGCTTCCCTGGGTTCCATCCGGGATGCTATTCTCCATCTGGACGATATCGCCTTTGCCTGTACGGGGTATTTGAGCCGGGAGTATGGGGAATTGCTGCAGAAACGGTACAAACTGGCCTGTATCAGGGATGAGGGAGAGGTTCCCGAACCCCATATTATCATTGAAGAGATTGGAAAAAACCGGGGGTTTCTGCAGGCCGGGGGGGCTGTGGATTATGAAAGAGCGGCCAAGCTGCTCTTAAAGGAGCTGCGGGACGGTGTGCTGGGGCGGATAACCCTGGAAGCTCCGGATGATCCCGGTAAGTTCTGGATTGTCATTACTCCGTCAGAAACGGATATCCCGGAAGAGTAGGAGTATCAGTCTACTCCCACGGCTGTTCCGTCCCGTCTTATATCTGCCGCACCCTGGAATCCTTTACCGTCTGTTTTTCTGATTACAGCCTGAATGCATCCCAGATAAAAAGATCTGCTTCCCCTTCTATCGATCCTGAATCCTTTGTATTCAAGAAACGGTATGAGACTCTCGGGAAAATTCGTCTCCTCCAGGCTTACCCGCCCCCCGAGGGAGCAGTGGAGTCTGGGGGAAATAACTGCTTCATCCAGAGACCTGGATTTTTCGATTAAATTGATAAGAAACAGGGCCAGTGATGAAATTATCCTCTCCGATCCGGGGCTTCCGAAGGCCATCCAGAGATTGTCTCCGTTAAAAACAAGGGAAGGGGCTACTGTTGCCCAGGGAACCGAGTTGGGACGTAAGTAGAAGGGATGTTCCGGTTGAGTGTATTCAAAATCGGACAGATAATTGTTATAGAGAAAACCAAGGCCTCCTGCCGCTGCTTTACTCCCGTAAACTCGCTCAATGGATTGTGTCAGACTGACAGCCATCCCGTTTTTATCAATTACGGATAAATGCGTCGTTTCTCCTGTCAGTTCATCTTCCGTCGGAATGGTCGTCAGAATAGTTTTGTCAATATCACATAGTATTTCGAGAAGACACTCTCTTGCATACAGGGGATCGAGCATATTCTGCTCCTGTACCGTCTGATGAAAAAAGTTCGGATCAAACGGTCTGTCTGATCTTTCCAGTAGGACCCTTCTCAGAATGTTAATAAAAAGAAGGTGCTCTTTCAGTGGATCATTCAGCTCCACCTCTTTGGGAATAAGATCATGCATCTTCAGGACGAATAATAGTGAACGTCCTGATCCAGGAGGCGGCATTGTGAATATATCCAGATTCCTGAATGTTCCATGGAGAGGTTCCCTTTCAATGGGAAACGGAATCAGGGCAAGGTCGTCCCGTCTTATAAGTCCTCCGTTTTCTCTCATATCAGCATCTATCTGAAGAGCTGTTTTTCCCCTGTAGAAGTCCTCTATTCCTTTTCGGGACAGACGCTTGAGTAACAGGGCCAGATCATCCTGCCTGAACAGTTCTCCTTCCGTATAGGGAGTCCCGTTGTGAAAAAAATATCTGATTCCCGATTGGGACTCCACCCGATGAAAATCTTCACTTTCCCGTTTAAGAAGTGTTTCCTGAAGTCCGGTAATCGTATACCCGTTCCGGGCAAGAGCGATGGCTGGATCAAGAACCTGCTGCCACTTCAATGAACCATACCGGTTATGAATATACCATAGGGTCGCCGGTGTGCTGGGCACGGTAGCCGCTCTGTAACCAACAGATTTATCCTGCTTGTATATGGAACTGACATGAGCCAGGGAGGGAGCCCGGGAGGAGCCGTCAACAGCGATAACTCTGCCGCCGTAATTGATAAGCATCATTGTCTGTCCGCCCAGACCGCTGGCTTGCGGTTCTGTTACTGCCAGGGCAAAGGCTGCGGCAATAGCGCTGTCGACTGCATTTCCTCCGGATCTGAGTATGTCCGCTCCGACCTGGCTGGCATAGGATGACTGGGATGAAACCATGCCGTTTTTAGATGAACTGAACTTCCCGTCATCAGAAGGGTTGAACCTGTTTTCAATCTCTGTTAAATCCGGTCTCATTCTGATGATTCCGTACCGATTTCAATTAAGGTTTTGGTTAATAAAGCCATCCTTTCCGTAAGGCTGTAGGAAAGGATATACTCCGGACTTTTCTGGGGTTTTATTCCTATCGGGCCCAGGCCGTCAATAATACAGGGATTCTCTACCTGAGAGATATCGGCGGAACTCCATCTGTGTTCCTCCAGAAGTCTAATATCCAGAGAATCTGCTATTGCTTTAATTTTCTGGTAAAGATCCTCGCTTTGAGGTGATTTTATCATGGGTGGTCTGCTTAGTCCCCCTTCCAGCCGGATATCAATATCCTTCTTGTTCTTCCGCTGTGTAATCAGTTTTCTTATCTTCTGGTCAATAAGCTCAAACTGGTTTATAAAATTATAGCGGACACTGATCTCTGCTTCCCCATGGGCATAGGGTTCAGTGATGTTTGAGTTATAGCTCAATCTGGAAGGGCTCAGGACATACCCTTCCTCCGGGGCGCTGATTGTAACAATCTCATTCACTATTCTAATGAATGATTTCGAGGCCAGTAACACTTTTGACTCATCTGCCGTATTTATCAGATTCATGGAAATATTATAGGATGCCGCACCGGATCTTGAGGTAACAACTCCGCCGTCAAGGAAGGATCCATGTAAACCCAGAACAGCCTTTGCGTTACCCGTCAGGGATATTATGATGGGTTTTGAGATTTTTCCATGGATAGCATCATCGCTTGTCAGAATGACACCGATCTTTATTTTCCGGAGTTTTTTCAGATACCTGAGGGCCTGCAGCGCCCCAATAAGAATGATCAGCCCCCCTTTATGTTCCCAAATTCCGGAACCAAGTACCTTTGAGCCTGTATTTTTATAATACTGCTGTCTGGAAGGCTGAGTATTATTATCAAGATTCCCTATCAGAATAATTTCGGGTGATTCATCAGTGTTTTTAAAATAGAGAATGTTGCCGATTTCAACCTGGGGGTATGATTCGCATGTAAAGCGAAGGGAAACCAGCTCCTTTCTTAATATATCTCCCAGGGTATTTACTCCTTCCAGGTTTCTGACATAGCTGTTCAGGTTTACCATTTTCTTAAGAATCTTCTCGTAATTATCCTGCCGGCTTCGCAGATACCCCCTGATTTTGACACCCTGGGGTAACTCTTTCATCCTTACTTCATCCGGCAAGACAGTATTGGCAAAATATCTTATTGAAGCAGTTTCAAGCATTTTATTTACAAGGGCCTGGTAATCCAGACCGGCAACCTGAGCAGCATGGTAATAGGAGCCGGTTTTTCCCAGGCTTGCCATGGAATTGATTTCAAGGATATGGACATTGTTCATCTCATCAAGCCGGATATCAACTCTTGCAAAATCTCTCAGACCCAATGCCTGAAAAGCCTGCCTGCTCCATTCGATCATCTTTCGAGCCAGTTCATCCGGGATATCAGCCGGACATATTTTTCTTCTGGGCCGTCTTTTCTTGTTATCCACTGTCTGGATCCCGTCCGGATCACCTTCCAGATCGATTTCCAGTACGGGAAAGGTTTCAATCGGATTGTTCCCGATAAGACCGACACAGAACTCTCTGCCCCGTATAAACTGTTCTACCAATGCCTGCTGCTGAAATTCACTGACTATGAATCTTACCGCATCCTTAAGATCATTCCTGTTATAGACCACTTTAAGACCGAATGAAACGGCCTCCATTTTAGGTTTGACAATTACAGGGTACTCTACCGAATCCATATCCTCTTCGGCATTATTGAATACCCAGAAATTAGGGGTCGGTATGCTGTGTTTCTGCATAACTATTTTTGTTATAACTTTATCCAGGGCAAGGGCATGACCGGCAGGTGTTGATCCCACGTATGGTATTCCAAGCATTTCAAGCAAAGACGGCAGGTGGGTGTATCTGCTTTCCCCCTGGATTCCATAGGCCATATTGAAGACCATTCCCATCCTTTCGCCTTCAAGTACCTTTGGCATAAAACTCTGAAGCCCTTCAATAACATGCATATCCCCATCGATGATGCAGACATTGTGTCCCCCCGCTTCAAGTGCCTCTGCAACCATTTGAACTGTTTTAGGGTTGTACTTTTCCTTATTCTGCATACCGAATGTGTTAATCACATTGGAGAAATCCTTGTTGTAGATAATAGCTACTTTCATAATGCCTCTTCAGAAAAAGAATCTAAAAATATTCTAATCCCTGAGTATTATAATTACCAAGAAAAAATAACCTGGTAACTATCTGTTATGTATTTGTTAAGTGTTTATGTGGAAAAAGGATGTATTTTTTTTCTGTACTGAATCGCAGCCCGTTTTCATTATACCGTATCGGAAAAATCGTTTCCCCGAGGTTGCTGTGCAGGTTGAAATGGAAGTCTTGATGGCAGTTTCCCTTTGAACAGGGGGGGAGCCCCCCCCCCTTGAACTAGCCTTTGGAAGCTCCCAGAGTCAGACCGGAAATAAAATACCTTTGCAGAAAGGGGTACAGAAGCAGCAGAGGGAGGATGGCAATAATAACCCCGGCCATCTGAGCGTTGTTGGATATCTGTACAGCCGATGATGCCGCATCATTCTCTATGACAAGTTTCTTGAGAGCCTGCTGGAGTGTGTATTTCCGGGGATCGTTCAGAAACAGGAGCGATTCGGTAAAATGGTTCCATTTCTCTACAAACTGGAACAGGGTAACAGTCGCCAGACCCGGTTTGGCAAGGGGAAAATAGATTCTCCATAAAACTGTCATTTCAGAGGCGCCATCGATTATGGCTGCTTCCCGGATCGATTCGGGTATCCGTTCAAAAAAGTTCTTCAGGAGGATTACCGTATATCCGGTGATCATTCCTGTCAGGGTTACCGCCCACAGAGTGTCCAGCAGTTTCAGATCCCGGTAGAGGATATAAAGGGGAATCATGATATTCTGAATGGGAATCATCATGGTCAGCATCATAAATGAAATAAACAGTTTCTTCCCCGGAAAGGGGCCACGGGACAGAGCATATCCGGTGAGCATGCAGAAAAGAACATGGAGGAAGGTTCCCCCCAGTGTCACAATACTGTTGTTGATCAGGGGAGTCAGGATCCTGACCTGCTCAAACAGGACTTTGTATCCGTGAATACTGAACTGTTTCGGCCAGAGCATTACACCCGGAGTAGAGGATGCCAGATCTGATGAGAAGGAAATGGACAGAGTATTGATCAGCGGTATAATGGTGATTGCCATGGCAAGGGAAAGAAAGATCCAGTTGAAGATATGAAACGCCGTTCTTCCTTTTTCATTTTTATAGAGATTCTGGTTCATTCTCCCTCCCCGGATTTACCGCCGACAAGCAGCTGATAGAGACCGGTCAGGCCGGCAATAATGACAAGCATGATAAAAGCTACGGCGGATGCGTAATCCATTCTGAAATTCTGAAGACCTACCTTATAGGTGTAGGTCATGGCTACTTCTGTTTTATCGATAACCATCGGGTTGGAAAGGATTATCGATTGGGTGAACATACGCAGGGATGCGATAATGTTCAGCATAAACACTACTTTCATGGTGCTGTAAATCCCGGGAATCGTAATCGCGAAAGTTTGTCTGAACCGGCTGGCTCCGTCGATAGTAGCCGCTTCGTAAAGGCAGGGATCGATTCCTGTCAGAGCCGCCAGGAAGATGACACAGCCGTATCCTGCAGACCGCCAGGTGTAGAGCAGCCAGAAAATGGGTGTTATGAGCTTTTCGTTTGTCATAAACATGACCGGTTCCATTCCCGCTGCTTTGAGCAGGGAGTTGGCCAGCCCGTAATCCGGAGAGAGGATGCTGATCCAGATTCCGCCGATGGCGACCCAGGAAAACAGGTAGGGGATATAGATAATGGTCTGTACGGATTTTTTGAAGCTTTTGTTTAACACTTCGTTCAGGAGCAGTGCCAGCAGTATCTGGAAGACAAAGCTTAAACCGATATTCCCGAATCCGATGACCATAGTATTTCTGAAAGACCTCCAGAATTCAATATCCTTCAGAATTACTTTGTAATGGAACAATCCGACGAATGTACTGTTTCCTCCAAATCTATAATCCTGCAGACTGATAAATACCCCATTGATCATTGGTATATAATGAAACAGGGCAAAGTAGACTGCCGCCGGCAGTAAAAGGGCATAGATATTCTTATGACGCCGAAATCCCTGCCAGACAGCAGAACCTCCGGATCGCCCTTCAAGGGGGATAATCTTCATGTACTGATTCCTTTTTGAATAAGAGCAGGAATCCTGTCATAGAGGGGATACCTGCTCCTGATAATGTATTAGTCGATATAATTTTTAGCTGACAGTTCTTTCTGCATATTCTGTACCGCTTCGGTACCGCTCATGGCGCCCATGATGGCCCGGACACCGTATTTTACGACGATCTCTTTAGCGGAGCTGCTTGTTTCACGCAGCAGTTCCGGGCGGGAGTATCTGGAAACGATTTCCCTGGACTGTTCGAAGTTCATGGGTGTCTTGACGGGGTTAACCCAGGTCAGATCTATAGGAACAACCACACCGTGATCCATAGCATGCTGCTGACCTGTCTCTGTCAGAACGTATCTGCCGTCGGTAACTGTGAAGTCATGGTTTTCAATACCCAGAGTCTGAAGAATCTGACCTTCTTTTGTATTAAAGAACTCAAGATAGCGGAAGGCATTTTCTTTATTGGTACTCCGTTTCAGCATAACCCATAAACCGTCCTGTCCGTAAGTCAGCATGGTGTTTCCGTTCTTATCCAGAGGTGGTGCCATTCCCTTGATCTCAAAGCTTGTATTTTCATTGGCGCTTCTGGCTTTCTCATTGAAGAGCCCCGTCCAGTTGTCCCAGTAAACCATCATACCGGCCCGGTCGCTCAGGATCATCTCCCGGCAATTTGAACTGCCGTTTGTGGGGAAATTGGGATCGATAAGACCTTCCTTAAACGCGGCTGCCAGCCAATCGTATACGGCGGCGGCTTCATCGCTTGCCCAGGGGATATACCATTTGCCAGAGCTGTCTTTGGCATATCCGCCGTCATAGCCACCGCCGATGCCGAAGGCGCTCATAAAGGGCTGAATGTCATAGAGGTTTTTCATGGTCAATCCGTAAGTATCATCCTTGCCGTTTCCATCGGGATCGTTGAAGGTAAACCGGCGAAGCATTTCATGGTAGTCTTCCAGAGACACCGGGTCATTCAGTCCAACTGTATTCAGCCAGTCTTTCCTGACCAGAGGGAGCCTTCCCCCTTCATATTTATTGAACACACCATAGATTTCACCGTCATCCCGGCGAATCCTTTCCCATTCCGCCTGATTAAACCGGGAAGAATCACTGAAGATTGAAGAACTCTCAATCCGACTGGTCATAGGCTCGAAAAGATCCATATCATAGAGTTTTTCAAAACTGCTGCTGATCATATAGACAATATCGTAGTCGGCTCCGGAGGCCAGAGCGGTAGTCAGTTTGGTAACATAGTCGCCGCCGGCAACATAGGTCATTTCCAGAGGTATTCCCGAAAGGCGTCCAGCTTCCTGCTGCCAGAGATCGTGCTCGTCAGGATCCTTTCCTCCGGTGATTTCCGAAAGTATCCGGACAGGGTTCGTATTCACATCTTCCGATGTGTCCTTTTGTCCCTCTGCAGAGAGGAATCCGGTAAAAAAAGTCATTAAAACAACGACTCCAGTTAGAAAATTCAGTTTTTTCACTATTGTCTCCTTTATTGAAGATTTTTAATCAAGCTGCCGATCCCGGGTATTCGGCTTAGCTGATGTTGATCTAATCATATTTCCCCTTTCGGAGGTTTGTAAATCATGGCTTTTATTCCTTTCCATCAGATTAGCTTACAATTCTCGATTTTTCAGTTGAAATCAGTATAATTGTAATATTAAGGTTGAGTATCTAAGCGAAAATGATGGTTATGGTTAAAAATCATGCTTTTTTTTTCCTCATGTCAATGTACAATAAATCCATTATGAAATTCATTGAAATAAACATGCCCTATGATAAAAGTCTGGAAAAACAATTCCGGTCCCTGGAGTTTTCTGTTCCCTCGGGAACAGATCAGATGGAGATTTCCTGGTCCGTTGAAGGGGCTGATCCCCGGAACAGTGTCGATCTGGCGATTGAAGACCCTTTCAGGTTCCGGGGATGGAGCGGATATTCATTCAGGGAAATCCTGCTGGATTCAATACGGGCAACACCGGGATATATACCGGGTCCTCTCCCTGAGGGACTGTGGAGGTGCCGCCTGGGGTTCCCTAAAGTTTATTCATCGGGTGTTGTGACTGTGCGTATTAGTTTTCGCAGGGATGAGGAACAATGGTTTCCCGGGGATTTGCATCTGCATAGTATCCACAGCGGTGACGGTACCTACACGATACCCGAACTGCAGCACTATGCTGAGGAAAGAGGACTGGCCTTTCTGGCTCTGACGGATCACAACGCCCAGACCCAGAATGACGATATTCCTCTCAGTTCCAAAGTCCTGATGATTCCTTCTGTGGAGTTAACCACTTATAAAGGACACAGCAATTTCTGGAATCTGGATAAAAAACTGGAGCAGATGATCTGCGATAAGGTTCAGAATGTTTCCTCCTGTGTGCAGAAAGCGCGGGAAGAGGGGGCTGTCATCAGTATGAATCATCCCTTCGCACCGGACAGGTGGGACTGGGGATACGGCTTTCCTTTTGATGCGGTTGAGATATGGAACAGTCTCTGGACCGATTCGGACAGAAAGGCACTGGCCTGGTGGCATAATCAGCTGTGCCAGGGACGTATCCTCTGTGCTGTCGGAGGGAGCGACACCCATAATGTGGAGAAATCCAACCGTGATTTCGGTTTGCCTGTCAACTGGATAAGGGCTGAGAGGCTGGAGAAGAATGCCCTGATGCAGGGAATCCGTTCCCGGCATGTGATTGTATCAGAATCCGTAAATGCCCCCCGGCCCGAACTGGAAATCGGAGAACTGTCTACCGGTGATAAGGGTCCTTTTACGGATGGCGAGGTACGAGTCAGGATTTTTCAGCCCGCTGCCGGCAGGCTTCTCCTTTTCTCTGATCAAGGTATGGAAAAGAGTTTTCCTCTAAGCGGATCTGATAAAAATCTTCTTTTTCCCGTAAACAGGGATCGTCATTTCTACCGTGTAGAGATACGGAATAATGCCGATGAATTACTGGCGGCGGGAAATCCCATCCTGAACAGCAATTATATTTAAGGTGGTACTATGGCAGGGAAATATCTGCAGGGTTTTCACTGGAATCTATTCAATAAACTGTTCTTTACCTATCTCCTGTTCCTGATTCTGCCTGTTATGGGGTTCTCATTTCTGTTTCAGGTGGTTGTTATGACTCATATGAAACGGGAAATCGAGGAAAACGACCGGCACAGCCTCACCCTGCTGGCCGGTAATTCGGAACATATACTCAAAAGGGCCTGGACAGATGCGGTAAGCCTTTCGATGGATCCCCGGCTGGATCAGCTGCTGCAGATGCAGGCCCATCTGAACAAAGGTACAAGCCTTGAAGATGAAGCGGATTACATGTCTGCTGTACTGGACATACTGGTTGTTCTTAAAACCATGAATGATACAGATGAACTTGTTCACTCCTTCTATATCTACAATGAAGAGACCGGGATGCTCCTGACCTCCCGGGGAGAACTGATGCCTGCTTCCGAG
The DNA here is from genome assembly GCA_963663385.2 of Oceanispirochaeta sp. Lineage (GTDB taxonomy): Bacteria > Spirochaetota > Spirochaetia > DSM-2461 > DSM-2461 > Oceanispirochaeta. The sequence continues at coordinate 1,770,645 of CAXXXD010000002.1, forward strand.
TACATCGATACGGAATGGCTTGACTATTACGAAGAAGATATGAATCAGATCTGTTTCATCCCTGCCCGTAAACCCATTGATAAAGGGATTCTGGAAGAGGAGGGGCAGTTCCTCGATGTGGCCAGGGATATTTATTCTCCTGTTATTACAATGCTGTTCCCCCTTGCCTACCATCCCTATCAATCGCTGAACGGTGCCGTAGTTATAAATCTTATGGAGCATAATCTTCTGGTTCAGCCCGAAAAGGGGGAAGGGGGGATCTATTTTCTTCTGGATCGGGAAGGCCGGCTCCTTTCAAAAGCGGCGGATAAAGAGGAACAACTCCTGATAGAAGAAAAAACAGCGGATATTCTGGCAGGAGGAGGGCGTCAGGGGGCATTGGATGTGGAACTGCGCGGGAAGCACTATATATTGTCCTATCAGATGTCGGGAGACAGCGGCCTGCTGTTTCTGAAACTGACACCCCTGTCGGATTTTTTCGGTATTATCCGGAAACTTCAGTACCTGTTTCTGCTGATCACCCTGGCGGTTCTTGTAGTCGGTTCAATCCTGGCATACCGGTTTACCCGCAGATTCTATAGTCCCATACAGACAGCTTTGTCCGGGCTTAAACGCATAGCCGGAGAGGACAGAGACAAGCGGAGTACCGATGAGTTGAAGCAGATAAATCAGGCTGTGGAGTACATCCTGAGGCAGAACAGGGAAGTTCATCAATTGCTGGATAAAAACCGGTTGAACCTGAGAGAAGCGGCCGTTATGGAATTTATCAGCGGAAATACGGAAAAGGGAAGGGATATTTTTCAGCTGAATACCGGGCTTTTTGTCTGTTTTGTTCTGACCATAGACGGGTACCGTGGTTTTTCAGAGCGATACTCCAACGGTGAACAGTATACAATCAGGAGTCTGCTGCTGCAGAAAGCGGAGGAATCTCTGCCAAACCGCGGCGGCGGAGGGGTGCTCTTGAGCAGTGACAAGATTGCTCTGGTGGTTCAGGTAGCCTCTGAGGAAGTTGCTGATGAACTCGCTTCGACTATTCTTGAATCCTGCGACATGGTCCCGGAAGTCAGTGTCGTACTCTCAAGGGGAGGGGTCTACGAGGGATGGGACTCTCTGCGCTGTTCTTTTCTGGAGGCACAGGAAAATCTCGTTTACAGAATCTCCTTTACAAAAAAAGAGCGGTATTTTCATCCAATAGACATAAAGGCGTTTCAGGATATTCCCGATATGGAGACCCATATCCATAAAATTCTGAACCTGCTCAAAGGCGGGGACGAGGAGTCCCTCAAGGGTGCTGTCCTGAAGATGTTTTCATCCATGTATGATCAGAGGATATTGAGTTATGAGCAGGCACAGGGGTACCTGTCTCCCCTTGTAGCCGGTACAAACCGTTTTCTGAGGCAGTTGAATATTCCCGACTCCAGGGTTATGGACAAGTACCGTTCTTTATACGAACTGATTTCGGGTCAGGAAACCCGTGAGGAGCTGGAAGGGGCGATCACCTCATATTATGAAAGGGCTGTTCAACTGGTCAGGGATCAGTTGAGAGACAGCTCTACAGTTCAGCAGCTGCTGGACTATATCCGGCAGAATTCCCGTGACCCGAATCTGGATCTCACCAGTCTTTCCGATGCGTTTGATCTCAGCTACTCCCATACCAGAAAACTGATCAAGGATGAATCGGGATTGTCCTTTGTGGATTTTCTGAATCGGATTCGAATTGATGAGGCCAGGATACTCCTCAAGGAGAGCAAAGACAATCTGAAAGTGATTGCGGCGAAGGTAGGGTATCACAATGATCAGAGTTTTTCCCGGTTTTTTAAAAAGTATGAGGGTATATCGCCCGGTGAGTTCCGGCGGTATCAGCCAAAGGGCAAGGCTTGAAAAGAGCAATATGAAAAAGTAAAACCCTGCTTTCTGTCCGGGCATCCATTCTTCAGGCGTATCAGATCCCAATCTGTTATCGATATAATTTGACCAGCCAGTATAAATATCCAATAATATAGAATTATGAAGGTTGGTGAAAAAAACGGAACCAGGAACCGTATAGATCAATATCTATCCGCAGAATATGATCCTGAGCTACATAATATAAAAAAGCGGGTTCTGTTATATTTCAGCTGTTTCATGATTACGGTTTATGCTTTTTCTTTTATTATCTCCCTTAAAGGAATAGCAGGATTAAGGTCCGGATACTGGTATTACGCATCATTGGTTCGAGTCATTATTCTGGTCATTACCGCTTACTCTCTTGTCTTTGTTTATAAAGACAAACTGGAAGATTCTGTCAATACACTGATTACCGCTCAGATACTGGCTGCTTTTAATTCTGCCGTATTCGGGAATACCCTGCGGGATTCATTATCCTATTTTGGAATCATTGTTTCTTTTGTTTTTGCCATTCAGATTATCAATCTTTTTAAAGAGAGCATAATATCACGTATATTTCTTAATTCGTTTCTTTTCTTGAGTTCAATTACAGTAGGTGTATGGTACCTTATAGGATTGACCGGTTCAGAAAGAGATAAGTTGGTTGTAACTCTCTATATTGTAATAATAATGATGCTTGTAATCAGTGTCTCCAGCATTTTAAGTTCAGTAATCAAAACTTATATGGAAAGAGTGATTATAAAGAAAACCCTGTATGACTCTATCACAGGGCTTCCTAATGAAATAATGCTGGAAAGAGAATTATCTCAACTTCTGGAGAATGTTCACAAACAGGAAAAAAAACTTGCTGTCTTTGGAGTTTACCTTAATAAACTGGAACGGATTAATCATAAATACGGCCATCAAACAGGAGATTCGGTATTAAGGGATATTGCCCATAGGGCTGAGCAGCTGAAAGACTATAAAATATACCGTTTAAAAGGGGCGTTATTTGTTTTAATTCCGCAATTTGACTGGAATCCTGCCCTTTCAAACCAGTGCAGAAAACAATTATGCCGTTTTGTCAATAACCCGGTTCTGATAAAAAATGATCCGCAGGAGTTGAATCTTTTCCTTGTCGGTACGGAATGTCCTAACGATGGCAGAAGCGCACAAAGGCTGCTTTCCAATCTCTATAATATTATTTCAAGACAGAACGGCAGGTTTAAAACAAATGATATTGAATGGTTTGATCATGACTCATATCTATTGACTAAACGGCAGTATGTTATAGAAGAAGGGTTGAGAAAGATGATAACGAAAAAAGAATTTTCCTTATTGATTCAACCCAAATACAAGTTAAACGATTCTTTGCATGGTGGCGAATTTCTGGCCAGGTGGCATCATCCGGAACTTGGAACAATATCTCCACTGGATTTTATTCCCCTGTTGGAAGAAAACGGTTTAATGGTGGATTTTACACAGGCCATTTCTGAGGATATTGTCAGCTATATTCAACATAATAAAAAAAAGCTGTCTTCTGATCTTGTTATTGCTGTAAATATAAATGCAACTTCAATCCAGAATAAAAGTTTTGTTGCTGAATTAATAGAAATCGCTGGAAAAATAACGCCTCTGACTCTTGAGATAGAACTGACTGAAGATGTTTTTTTAATGATAGATCCTCTGCTGCTGTCGCATTTGGATCGAATGAAAGAGCACAATATTCGTATAGCTCTGGATGATTTTGGAACCGGTTTTTCCAATATGAGTTATCTGCAGGATTTAAATGTAGATACGATTAAAATAGATAAAAGATTCATCACACCCCTGTCAGAAGAAGGAGCATCGAAGGGCATCGTAAGAGCCCTTATTGATATGGCTCACTCTTTTAATATTGATGTTGTAGCTGAAGGTGTGGAAGATGATTATCAAAAACAAATTTTAGAGGAACTGGGTTGTGATATTATTCAAGGCTTTTTGTACTCAAAGCCTGTTGAATTTGATTCTTTCCTCACATTGATCAAGTAGTTTCCAATATATTCACTACAGGGCATTTTCAGGAGCAGTGAATCTGCTCCCGAAGTACCCTTTGCTTATGAACCTGTAAAGATGGAGTTTAAAGAAATACTTACTCCGGTATCCCGATAACCTTCCACTCACCCTGCAGATATTTCACCATAAAAACCAGAGCCTGTTCATCCATAAATCCTGATTTTCCGGGTTTCAGCTCCGATCCCAGAAAAAGGTAGCAATTACCATCGGGATTCCAGCTGCGCTCTGTATCGGCCCATTCGGGGAACAGGGCAATGTACTCATCGTGTGTATAAATGTGTGTCCGGTAATTGTTTTTATAGTCTCTGATGGAGTAGGTACTCAGATCAGCCGCCGGGGGGGCAATCCTGTATTTGGATTCACTCAGTCCTGTTGAGAGTATTCTTATCTGATCGTTAAGGGATTTATAGAATCCGGGAAGGTTGCCTTCAATCGTATATTCCAGAAACTGAAGGGAGAAAGCCAATGCCTGCTCCTTTGTTTTTCCGTCACTTTCAACCTCTGCGGTTGTCCGTGCCGGATCAGGACTCATAAAAGCAGTAGGGGAGGATAGGGCCATGCGGAATTCCGGCGTTTTTTCACCAGTTTCCATGGAGCCGTCCATAAAGTCCCATGCCTCCAGTTCTATCTTGTATACTTTCCCCGGAGAAGAACTGCGGGGAGGGGCAATCAGCCTGACCGACAGTGTGGCATTTTTATTTAAAAGAGATCCGTCTGCCGAAAAGGGGATAAACCAGTTGCTGTTCTTCTCCTGCCAGCGGGAACCCATTTCTGTCCAGGGGAGGGTAAAAACGGGGTTGTTCTGATTGTTCTGGCGCAGTTTGATCTGAAGGGTACTCTGCCCCTGAGAGGATTCATCAATATAGGTTGATTTAATCCGCCATTTCCTTAATGTCCCCGGAGCCGGGTAGCTTATACTGCCTATCTCCTCCGAGAAGACCTGGCCTATATCCGTCCACCCTCCATCGCTGTTAATAAAAACAGGCCGGTAGTTCTGGCTGTCGTAGAGAGTGAAACTGCCGCTGAGGGTTCCATTTTCCTCCTGGGCAAAGAGAAAAAAGGAAAGACTGGTCAAAACTACTGCAAGAATGATTTTTTTCAAGTTAATTTGCCTCCCATTATAACAGTCTGACACTCTATTCTCGGCATAATTGACAGGAAGCTCAAGGGAAACCAGAGGAAAAAAAAGAAGCCGCTCTACAGGCCTGAATCCATAGAGCGGCTTCAATTGAGATAGAAACCGTTAAACTATTCTAATATTGGCTTGTCCCTGCTCCATGGAAAGGGCAAGCCGTTAACCGAAAGATACAAATTACCAGGAAGTCTCTTCCTCTCCTCTGGCAATCAGAACTTTTCCGGTTCTAACCACTTCCAGAATGCCGAATTTATCCAGCATTTTTCTTACCGCGTCAATCTTCGATGAGCTGCCGGTTACCTGAAATGTCATGGTTGTATCACTGATATCCACATTTCGGCATTTGAAGGCATCCGCTATCTGCAGAATCTCGGTGCGGGATTCACTGTCACAGTGCACCTTAATCAGAGCCAGTTCCTTCTGGATAACATCCTCGTCGGAGTACTCTCTGGCATGGATGACATCAACCAGTCTGTTAAGCTGTTCCAGCATCAGGTGCAGGGTCCGGGAATCTCCCGTTGCCTCGATGTTTATGCGGGAATAGCGCGGGTCCTGAGAGTGTGAGCCGACAAAACTTTCAATATTGTAGCCTCTGCGGGCAAATACCAGGGCGATCCGGATGGTAACGCCTGGTTTGTTCTCCACATAAAGGCTGATGTTGTGTTTTCCCTGTACTTGATTCATCAGGTTCCTCCCGTCGGTTTTTCAAGTTTTCTTCGGGGCATGGACAGAAGCATTTTATCCAGAGTAGCTCCGGCCGGAACCATGGGGAATACATTGTCATGCTGTTCTACTTCCGCATCAATAATGCAGGGACCGTCATTATAGGCAAGGGCGGCATTCAGAACTTTCCGGACATCTGCGCTCCGCTTTACACGAAACCCTTTCATGCCGTAGGCACTGGCCAGTTTGACAAAATCCGGATTCCCTTCCAAATCTACTCCTGAAAGCCTGTTTTCATAGAACATATGCTGCCACTGACGAACCATACCAAGATAATTGTTGTTGATAAGAAGTATCTTCAAGGGAAGTTTCTCATTGACTGCCGTAGACAGTTCAGGGAGTGTCATCTGGAACCCGCCGTCACCTACAACTGCCACAACCGTCTTTCCCGGGTTGGCCAGCTGAGCGCCAATTGCTGCGGGGAAACCGAATCCCATGGTACCGGCGCCGCCTGAGGAGATCCAGTGACGGCTTTTCTCTGTTTTAAAAAACTGGGCGGCCCACATCTGATGCTGTCCAACGTCGGTAGTTACAATAGCATCACCGCCTGTCAGTTTATACATTTCCTCGATTACATGCTGGGCCCGGAGTTTCCCTTCTTTTTTGTACTTGAGGGGATACTCTCTTTTCAGCCTTTTTATCTGCTTTACCCATCTCTGGGTATTGCCCTTTTTCAGGTAGCCATAGAGGGACTCCAATACAGTTTTTGCATCGCCCACAACAGAGCAGTCCACCTGAACTGTTTTGTTGATTTCCACCGGATCTATATCGATATGTATTTTTCTGGCCTGTGGACAGAACTGTTCGGGATTTCCCGCGATTCTGTCATCCCATCGGGAGCCAACGGATACAATAAGATCACATTCGCACAGAGCCATATTCGAGTATGCGGTTCCATGCATGCCGGGCATGCCGAGATTCAGTTCGTGGCTCTCGGGGAAACAACCTTTGCCAAGCATGGTATTAACAACGGGGATCTGCATTTTTTCCACTACAGCACGTACTTCCTTCGATGCTCCCGAGATGACAGCCCCGTGTCCGATCAGCAGGAGAGGCCGCTGGGCTTCCGAGATCATGGCTGCCGCTTCTTTTACATGATCCTGATTAATCTCCTTCACAGGATTATAGCCGGGCAGCGAAAACTCTCCCGATGTATCTTCCGGAATCAAAGCGCTGGTTATGTTTTTTGGCAGGTCTACAATAACCGGTCCTGGTCTGCCTGTACTGGCGATGTAAAAAGCCTGGTTGATAATGGAAGGCAGTTCTTCCGCATCGTTAACCAGAAAAGAGTGTTTTACGATAGGATAGGACATTCCTGAAACATCCGCTTCCTGGAAGGTATCCAAGCCCAGGTTGGTCGTTAACTGTTGTCCGCAAAATACAACAATGGGGACAGAATCCATCATGGCTGTCATTACACCTGTCAGGGTGTTGGTCGCTCCGGGTCCGGACGTAACAACTACAACTCCCGGTTTTCCCGTAGAACGGGCATAGCCGTCGGCCATATGCGTTGCGCCCTGCTCATGTCTGGTTAATACAAGCTTCATGGAAGATTGAGCCAACGCATCATAGATGGGGATGGCGCTTCCTCCGGGTAAGCCGAATATGCATTCAACTCCCTGATCCTGCAGTATTTCAATCATTTTTGCGGCGGCAGTACATTGTTTTTTGTTCATGATGCCTCCAAGATATATTGGTTCTTTCATATTAGTTTATATTTTTTTAGGGGTCAATAAGTATGGAACTTGATTTTTTGAGTATTAATGGTTGATTTTTGCTTGATGATACAGCTTTGACTATGTTTTTGTTTATTTTGCAGTCAAATTTAATGTATTAATTATATCTTTATGCAAATCGTTTTTCATTTCTTCGGTAATTTTCATGAAATCAGAAGGCTCTTCCCGGTATAAACCTCTTTCGATCTTGGTGGATATTATGCGAATAAGAGAACTGTTAAGTCTTTCTTCACTGATAATCCCATTTAAAAAGGCTTCTTTAAGGGATTTTTGTGCTTCCGGTATATTGGCAGGCATTAATATTATATCCGATCCTGCAAGAAATGCGTTCAGGGCGGCTTCCCCGGGCGTCCAGTACCTGGTTACGGCTCCCATATCCATAGCGTCAGTAATGATAAGTCCTTTAAATCCCAGAGTGTTGCGAAGCAGTTCTGTTTGTATCCTGTAGGACATGGAAGCGGGCATATCATTTCCGGTAAGGGCAGGGGCCTGTATATGTGCGGTCATTATAAAATCGACACCGGCCTCAATTCCACTGTAAAAAGGCAGAAAATCTACCGTTTCGAACTCCTCCCTGTCTGCTCTGGCCTTAACCATGCCATTGTGAGTATCTCCGTTCACATAGCCGTGACCCGGGAAGTGTTTAAGAACACTGGAAATCCGGTTTTCCTGATAACCCCTGACAGAAGCGGCGACCATCCTGGCTGCTGTTTCCGGGTCCGAACTGAAGGACCGGTTTCCGATAACATCCGGAGAGACATGGCGGGTAACATCCGCCACAGGGGCCATATTCATATTGAACCCCAAATCCCTCAGATCGGTTGCCAGAACCGCAGATGCTTTTCTGACAAGTTCCGGATCGCCTCTCCTGCCGAGTTCTTCTGCTGGGGGCAGGGATATGACATTCATGTTCTTCTGTTTTCCCAGGCGGGAAACCTTTCCCCCCTCTTCATCGGTTGTTATAAAAAGGGGCGTTCCAGTATATTCGTTTAATCCGGCAATCAACTCCCGAGTCTGCTGGGGGGTCTTGAAATTCAGACTGAAGAGGATTATCCCTCCGGGTTTGTATTTATCAAGGAACTCCTGCAGGTACTCATCCATTTCAAGTGCAGGTTTTCCGTAAGCCGTATGCCGCATGGCCAGAATAAAAAGCTGGCCGATTTTTTCATCCAGAGTCATTTTGGAAAGGATTTTTCGGGAATCCTGAAGGATTCGTTCTTCCGGGGGCGTTTCATCCTGATGGATTGCGGCGGGAACTGCCTGATTCTCTTTTGATTCGTGCTTAAGGCCGCCAGGTACTGCATCGTACCGATTCTCAACGGTACGGCAGGATGACAGGATAAAAAGGGATATAAGCAGGAAAGTCAGAATTTTCTTCAATTATCGCTCCGGGAAACCGACCGGTCAGTCGAACGGTCTTGCTATTTTTAAAGAATTGTACCATTTTTATTTCTACTGCCCCTTTCAAATTTTATCAAGAGGCAGGATAGGAGCTATATATATAATGGAAAAACTGAATGATGTTAATATCTCTTCCATTTTACCTCTGGTTGCGCCTTTTGCACTGAAGGAGAAATTTCCGATTACGGATGAATTGAAGCACTCTATTATTCAGCATCGTAAAGAGATCCGGAATATTCTGGAAAAAAAAGATCCTAGAATGCTGGCAGTTGTCGGTCCCTGTTCGATTCATGATCCGAAAGCCGCAATGGATTATGCCCGGGAACTGCAGAAGCTGCGGAAGAAATATGAAGATAAACTATTTATAATTATGCGGGTCTACTTTGAGAAACCCCGTACGGCTCTTGGCTGGAGAGGTCTTATTCTGGATCCCGATCTGGATGGCACCTACAAACTGGAAAAAGGACTGAGTCTGGCAAGGGAACTCCTCCTTTCCATAAACAAGCTTGGCCTTCCCGCCGGAACGGAAATTCTTGATCCCATTGTTCCCCAGTATATTTCCGATCTTATCTCCTGGGCCGCCATAGGGGCCCGTACGACCGAATCTCAAACACATAGAGAGTTGACCAGCGGCCTTTCCATGCCTGTCGGTTTTAAAAACGGTACGGACGGGAGCCTGGATGTTGCGGTCAACGGAATTCAGTCTGCCCGTCATCCCCATAGTTTTATAGGGATAGATAAACAGGGGCAGACCTGTGTGCTCAATACCAGGGGGAATGCTACCGGACATCCTATCCTGAGGGGAGGGAAGCACGGTCCAAACTACTATGAAGAGAACATTGAAGAAGCGGAAGAAGCCCTTATAAAGGAGGGGTTGAATCCTGTTGTCGTTATTGACTGCAGTCATGCCAATTCCGGCAAAAAGTATTTTAAACAGGAACGGGTGCTCAACTCCATCCTGGATCAGAGAAGCCGCGGACGCGATTCCATAGTCGGGTTTATGCTGGAAAGCAATCTGCATGAAGGGAATCAGAAAATAAAAGAGAAGCTTTCCGATCTCTCTTACGGTATATCCATTACTGATGCCTGTATTTCCATGGAGACAACTGCTGTTCTTCTGGAGAGAGCTTATAACTCCCTTTGATCATTCGGTGAAGATCCCATGAATTTAAATTGTTCTAATAAGGGAAATTCATGGGTAATTCAAAATTATTCTTTTTTTTAACAGGAAATATTTGAAATTCCATTATTCCGTGCTTGATGATTGAGGGGAAAAAATTTTATCCTTTTCAGCGCAACAATTCAAGGAATAGGAGTTTATGAATACAACGGAAAATTCCAGCAGTACAACTTCCGTAGTCGAAAGGGTTTGCCGGACAGCTTTTCATCTTCTGGGGAAGACCCACAGTTTTCATATCAGGAAAACAGATGAAAAACTGTTAAACGGCGGGACCTGTTCTTATACGCTTTCTCTTTCCGATCTACCCGATCAGAGTATCCTGATCGAAGAGCAAATCATTCCCGAGGGGAGCGAGCATTATACTCATCGCCACTGGATTTTTATTCAGGAACATGAGCGGTGGAAGCTTCATAAAGCGGATAAAAACAGTATGGCCCTGGGGACGGATATTATGGATCTGGAGCTTCTGGATCTTCTGGACCGCCTGGAAGGTGTTCTGCATAATAGTTCTTCCCCCTATGAAATGCCAGTGCCATCTCATAGGGTCAACCGTAACGGTTTTCAGGATATCCTTCATAGAAAATCTTCAAGGGTTTTTACCCTTGCAGCTGCCGGACTGATAATGGCAGGGCTTTTTCTTACCGTATTTATCAGTACCATGCAGTATGGAAGAATGCTGAAAACGGTTTATACTCTCAATCAGTCAATACAGGCTTCTACCGAAATCAGCAGCAGCTCTATTAATAATCTGACCGAAGAACTGGCAAGCATCAGCATTGAACTGGATGATTTAAAATCCGAAGTCTTTCACGAAAGAGAAGCTTTTCTATTCAACCGGAAACAGACCGCCATGAACCTTAGATGGCTGTCTTCACAGTTCCCCCGGTCAAGCAGATCCCGATCCAGAGCGTATCTATACCTGGCAGATAAGGTAGATGCTGCCGAAACATACGGAGAAATGGTTTATCAGATGTCCCGTTTGCCCGAAAATAACGATCAGGCGGAAACACTTATGGCAACGGACAAAGACAACTATCTTTCCATGAACCGCTTCAATCCTGTTTTTTCAGGGATGATTCTGCCTGTTGATACGGGGGTAGTGGAAAACGGAGAAAGCAGCTTTATGATGTCCAGCGGTTATACTGACAGACGCATCTCGCCTCTCGGTTCCGGCGGAGTCAGGCCCCATCGTGCGGTGGATATTATTAATCTGGACAATATTGTCCGCATCTCCAAGGATAATCACATTATCAGGGATGAAACGCAGCCCGGGCATGTTATTTCCGCCTATCCGGGAACCATGCTGGATGAAGGATTCGATTATGTGTACGGCTGGCATGCAGAAGTTAGGCATGAGTTGACGGAGGAAATCCTGAAGGCTTATCCCGGTGCTGAGTCCTGGTCCACCTACTACGCCCATCTGAAAGATCCGGCCTTGCCGGAGTTGGGCTCCAGTCTGAATGCCGGCGCTATTTTGGGTGAGATCGGGAATTCCGGTCGATCTACAGGTCCCCATCTGCATTTCGAAGTACGGATCTATCACTCCGGCGGACTCGAAACAAGCCCATTCGGTAATTTTGACAAGATAAATCCCTTCAAGGAATCTTAGGTCCCTTACCTTAATTCCCCTCTCTTGGAGAGGTTAGGGGAGACTTTATTAATTGTCTTTCCGGATCCTCAAGCGCAGCCGAGAGGGGGAGGCTTACGGTATCAATTCTTTCATTTTTTCAAAGATAAGATAAACAGCCGGACAGATCAGAGTATTCTCCAGCATCTGCGGGGTATATTTCCTGAAGGACATATTATCCGTATGGGGGTAATCCCGACAGGCGCCCGGTCTGTTTTCATATACAATGCAGTAGTTGTCCGCTCCCAGAAAAGGGCAGGGCATTGACTGAAAGACGTAATCTTCATCCTCATCAATCTTAAGGTACTTATCGGTAAAATCTCCCGGTTTTATTCTCAGGGCTTTTGCCAGCCGGGAAATATCCCTTTCCCTCAGGAGCGGTCCGGTGCCGCTGCAGCAGTTGGCACAGCCAAGGCAGTCAATTTCCAGAAAAACATCATCATGAAGCTGGGCGATAAGGGGATCAATCAGGCCCGGCTTCATTTTTTTCAGTTTCTGAAAGTATTTTTTATTTTCCTTATACCCGGTTTTGGCCTGGGCAAGGAGTTTCTGATATTCACTGTCCATGAGGTCTTACTTTTTATATACCTGATCGGGATCAAAAAGGGGTTCGCCCTGAACCTTTAACTCGCCATTATCCCAAACCCGGTAATAACAGCTCCTGTGGCCGGTGTGGCAGGCAGCTCCGCCGATCTGCTCCACCTTGTAGATAACAGAGTCATTGTCGCAGTCTACCCGGATTTCTTTCAGGATCTGGATATTCCCCGAGGACTCTCCCTTACGCCAGAGTTTCTGCCGGCTCCGCGAAAAATAGACACCTTTCCCGCTGGCAACGGACTCATCCCAGGCTTCTCTGTTGATATAAGCCTGCATCAGTATCTCACCGCTCTCATAATCCTGTACGATTACAGGAACAAGGCCTCCGCTTTTCTCAAAATCCAGGGGGCATTCACTCATTTTTCTATCCTTTCTTAATAGTATATTAACTGTTTTCCCGGGGAATCCATTTCCCTTCTTGCAGATATAAACCGTATTCATGTGTCAGAAGATACTCCATACCCTTATGAAGAGAGATTCCCGTCTCTTTCAGGCTTCCGGAACCGGATGATCCCGGAAAGGCCGGATCATCAAGCTTTAAACCGGATGTCAGCAGGTTTTCCATAAGTATTTTGGCTGCCAGAAACCGTTTAAATTTATCAATGCCGAATATCAGGGGATTTTCGATCAGACCGATCACTTCCCAGGTTACCTGTTCCGCCTGGGAGTAGAGGCCGGCATCCTTATTCTGGTCACTGAACCGGAGCGGCAGGTTTGCTATGATCCTGTCAATATTATCCAGCAGCCAGGTCAGATCGAAGAGTCCCGTTGCACAGTTGAACAGAATCTTTTCTCCTTTTTTTTCAAGAGCTGCTGCATCATCAGTAGATATTCCGACTCCCAGATCGACGCAGTTTAGCCGGTCGTCTTTATCCTTTATCAGGATACCCCCTTTTACATCCACAGGTGTTTTAAAAGAAAAATCAAAACCTGCGGGATTACCCCTGAGGGCCAGCAGGGCAAGGGACAGGGGATCGGGAGTATATCCCAGGTTGTCAATATTTCCCAGGCTGATAAAACGGATACCCCGGGAATGAAGGATCTGGAAGGCTTCTTTCAGAACCCGGAAACTCTGGCCGTGTCCTCCGGGAAGCGGCAGAACTCCGGAAGGATCTTCCGATGACGGATGGAATATACCTTTCTCTGTTCCCTCCCGGCTGTGGGTGTAGGCAGTAATCATGGGCTGGATCCCTGTCAATCCCTTCCATACGGGATAATCCAGTTCCGCTGCCAGTGATTTGAGCCAGGGACTGCTGCTGTACTCCTTCAAGGCATTCTGAACCGTTTCGTCATTGGAAACGCTTGTCATCTGAAAGAAGGGAATCCTGGCAGAACAGGCCCGGGATTTTAAAAGGACGGCCCGGAGTTTCAACTCCATATAGGAAGGACCAGCCGAACCATCCGGCTGGACAAAGGCAGGTGTGGTCCCTTTTGGCTGCCCCTTGGCCAGATGCGCCATCTCTTCAAAAGCCTTTTTATACAGTTCAAACAGTTCCGGATTAAACCCTCTGTTTTTCTTTATATCCGCATAGGATGTGGCGGAACCGCCATTTAAAAAACCATAGGAGTAAAGGGGAAAAAGCCTGTTTCCAATATTTTTCAGTTCATCAACAGTCAGGGATAACACCTTTTCAGGTGAGGTGAGTTTTTCAAAATCCTCTATGATATCCGGGAAACGTTCAGAAAACTTCAATATTTCGGAGCGGCTGAAACGAAAGATTTCAGGAGTTCTCAAATCCAGAATCCTTTTCCCGTCAATAGAGGGGACTCCAACAGGAACAACCGGAGGAGTACGGCCGATTTTGCCGGCATTGTAATCATTCAGTATGGACAGGGACAAGTCTACATCAATACCGGTTTTACCCATTAATGCCAGCTCGCGGGGTGAAAGGTTTTCTTTTGTAATCAATTCAGACTCCCGGGTCAATTATACCCTGAGTGTATCATGCCTCTTCGAAATGGGCCAACAGTTTCCTCCGCTGCTCTTTCAAATGATTGCCCAGAGTTTTATTCCAGATTCCCGGACCGGAATACTTCGGACTGGGAGGGAGGCTGTTGAGTATCTCCCCGGGATTATCAACACAGTGAGGAGAGAGCAGTTTGTATAGAGCCCGGTCTTCGCTTTTTGCAATCAGCTGATAGGCCTGGCGGATTGTATCATTTTTCCGGTGCCCCCTGGAAAGGTTCTTCCAGGCCGTTTCAATCTCCCTGTCATCCGCATCGATACTGACGCCGAGGAGATCCCAGGGGTTTATGGTAAGGTTTATTATATCTAAGGTATTCAAAACATCTCCTGTCAGAAAGCGAACAATTCCAGCTGTACGGGAGCGGAACTGTTCTGGGTTATCTTTTTATGGGATGAGGCCGGAGTTTTCTCTTTTTCACCCGCCAGGCTTTGAAGAAGTTTCATTACGTTCTCCGGTTCCGGCTGCTCTTTATTGTCAACATTTACTACCATATCCGGATAAAGATGATTGAGCCCGGCAATAAGAGAAACCGAGTGGGTTGTAATGAGGCTCAGGTATTCGTCGGTCAGTTCAAATTCCAGTGCTACCGTTTCAGAGACATCCTTGATAATGCGGAGGTAGGCTTTTACTTCCGCCCTGGATGTGCTGTTGCCCTCCAGATAGGCCTGAAGGGTTAGGAGCCAGTAGACCAGGCTTTTATCCTGATCATAGGATAAAGTTGCAAGAGCCGTTAACCGCAGCCCCTCTGAGTTGCCGAAGAGAAGACGGGCTTTATCTGCCGCTTTATCAGGGAGAATCTCTTCTTCCTGAATCTGATGGAAGCACCAGATGAGGATCTTTTGAGCTGTTTCCGGGTGCTCCCGCAAGATATCCTTGATAATCATTCCGGCTGTTTCAAGGAGTATATCCTCCATTCCGGCCTGGGCGGCCTCTGTCAGCTGTTCCATTGAGCTGGCCAGTTCCCTGTTATCATCAAGAACAGATTCCGCCAGCTCCTTCCACGATTCGGGCATAGCCGTTTTATTTATAACGGCTTTGAAAAAACCTATGTAGGCGTAGGGAGCAGACCAGTCGGGGATTGCTTCCATCAGGGGAAGAACCTCACTGAAATTCCCCGAATAAAATGTATCTATTCCCTTAATCAGGGGAACCCAGGGCATAAACAGGGAATCCTCGCCGATTGTATTCAACTCACCCGAAAGCTCCGCGGAAAACATACCGTTTGTAACCGCTTCAAAGGCATCTGAAATAATCCATGCATCCCTTTTTAACGGGTGTTCGTGGGGGATAAAATCACATTTCGTTACAAATTGGGGATGGGGAATCTCCATTTCCAGTTCCCGTTTCAATTTGAGCCGCAGTTCTGAATCTTCAGACTGTATGTAGTTTTTCAGTTTGTTCTGTAATTGACTGGTAAATGACAAATTTCTACTCTCTGATGAATTTCTCCGGGAAAAAAATAATACTGCATTAGATGTTCTGTCAAGAATCCGCAGTCTGTATTTTACCCCGTATTTCAAGAATTTCCCGGTTATTAAGGACCGTTGTAATTTTGAGCCCCTCTTCCTCCCGGGATTGAATGACCGGCTGTTCCTGCAGCTGGTTGTGATTGGCATCCAGAAGCAGTTTCACCGTAGGATAGCGAAAATCCTCAGAATTTGTATCTACTACTACTCCTGTGTAGTTGTTTTCCAGAACCACATAACTCCCGAGAGGGTAGATAGAGAGAAGACTAAGGAGAGCCTTCATTACTTCCTCATCATAATGAGAGCGCATTTCCTTCAGCATTCCGGTTAAACTGGTATGGGCGTCACGGCTGTTTCTGAAGGGACGGTGGGATATCTGGGCATCGTAGGAACAGGCTACCGCAATGATTTTTCCGAAACGGGATATTTTAGAAGCATCCAATCCCTGGGGATAGCCGGAACCATCAGTCCTTTCGTGATGTTCCAGTACACCAAGCAGAACATCACGGGGCAGTGAGAAGTCTCTGAGAGAACGGAACCCGAGTACCGTATGGGCATTTATCACTTTCTTTTCTGCAGCGGTCAGAGCCCCTTCCTTCTGGTATATTTTACTGGGTATCTGCAGCATGCCGATTTCATGAAGCAGGGTGGCTATACCGAGTTCTATCAGTTTAAAGTTGGGCATCTTCATCTTCTCTCCGATGGCAAGAGCCAGAACTAGAGAGCGTACAGAGTGAACAATATTATAATCGATGTTTTTCTCGAAATTCAATTCCTGAAAACGAAGGACATATTTTTCATCCTCCCGGATAATGGAAATGGCTTTTTTTACCTCTTCCGTAATAAAACTGACGTTGAGTATATTATCTTCCTTAAAACGGTTAAGGATTTTTTCTGTAAAGGGAACCAGTCCATCATAGAACGCCTGAGCCCGTGCCAGACCTTCTCGGTCTTTCACATTCTGATCAAGTGTCGCCCCCTTGGAGGTTGAGGCAGGGGACTTGGCCGGGGCTTCCCTGCCGACGGGAGAACCTTCTGTCGAAAGATCGTTAAATCCCCATGCTGCAAGATTTCTGATAAGTTCTGCCGAAACAGGTATGTCGGGTGTAAGCAGTATGTAGTTTTCGCCAAGAAAGACGGAAGATTCAAAATACATTCCCTCTTTCAGGCTCTTTGTCTCGATCCTGTTCATTATTCTCCTACTTTCGCTTGGTTGACCCAGTAATGGATATAATCTACACTACTTCCATTATAGGAGCAACTACGATGAAATTTAAAACCATTTTTTTCCTGTTTAATGGAATAATACTGTTTTCTTTCCTATTTATCGCTCTTATGCCCCTGTTTGTTCTCGGAGGGGAATACACACTGATTTTCTGGGGAGAAAACTGGTTTCTCGCAGTTATCTTCCTTCTATTTATATCGGTTCTTGATACCTATTTCATTATCAACTGGAAGATGTTTTCTCTTTTGGAGAAGGAAGACTGGCCCGGTTTAACCGCTTACCTGGAGCAGCAGATCTACGACAAAAAAAGGATCACCCACAGAAATGTCCGTATGATGGTGAATACATCTCTTACTGTTTCGAATCTGGATAAGATAAGCCGTCTGGAGAAGGAGATAAGGGAAAAAAAATATGACTGGTTATCCCGTTACGGCACCATGCTTGGTATCCCCTACCTTCTGAGTCAGAATTATAAAGAAGGAAAGGATTTCTTTCAGGAGTGTCTGAATAAAGCCAAACCGGGGGATACTCCCTGGCTTCAATGGTGTTATGCCTTTATTCTTATCTCAAACCAGGAGCTGGAAGACGCGTTTCCCTACCTGAAAACCCTGGGAAGCAGTGTAAAGGACCCCGTACTGCAGATGCTCTCTCTCTATTTACAGGACTCTACAAAAGCAGGAAGTGAAAAAGCGGATGAAATGAATTCGCTGAAAGAGGATTTCCTGAAGCGATTCCCGGATAAAAAAAGTCTGGAACGAATACTGAATAAAACACGCAGCAATAATATTACAGTACTTCTTCTTTCCAGTATACTGGATGATAGTTTGAAATGGATGTATGGAGAAGCTGATGCGTAATATTAAAAAGTCCCATAAGCTGGATAATGTCTGTTACGATATCCGGGGACCCGTCTTGAAAGAGGCTGTCCGTCTGGAAGAAGAGGGTTATCGTATCCTGAAGCTGAATACGGGGAATCCCGCTGTATTCGGATTCGATGCTCCCGATGAAATACGTCATGATATTATCTGCAACCTTCTGGATGCTCAGGGATACAGTGATTCCAAGGGTGTTTTTTCCGCCAGAAAAGCTGTAATGCATGAGTGTCAGCGGCTGGGAATCAAAGGGGTGGATATTGAAGATATCTATCTGGGAAACGGTGTGAGCGAGCTGATTTCAATAGCCATGCAGGGGCTTCTGGACAATGGAGATGAGATCCTGATCCCCATGCCCGATTATCCACTCTGGACGGCCGCTTCTGTTCTGGCAGGGGGGAGCGCGGTGCATTACAGGTGTGATGAAGAAGCCGGGTGGATCCCTGATCTGAAGGATATTGAAAGTAAGGTCAGTTCGAAAACAAAGGGTATTGTGGTTATCAACCCCAATAATCCTACAGGCAGCGTTTATCCCAAAGAGATTCTTGAAGGGATCCTTGCCATTGCCAGAAAACATAGCCTGATTGTTTTTTCCGACGAGATTTATGACAAGATTCTCTATGATGACAGTGTTCACTACCCGATGGGATCTCTGGCGGATGATCTGCTTATTATAACATTCAACGGATTGTCCAAATCCTACAGGGCCGCCGGTTTCAGAGCCGGATGGATGATTTTGAGTGGCGACAAGAGGCATGCCAGAGACTATATCGAAGGTCTTGATATTCTGTCCAATATGCGTCTTTGCAGTAATGTGCCCGCACAGCTCGGTATCCAGACTGCTCTTGGTGGATATCAGAGCATAAAAGATCTGGTTAAACCGGGAGGCCGTCTGCTGGCACAGCGGGATTTCTTTTATGAAAAACTGATTTCCATTCCCGGAATCACCTGTGTCAAACCAAAAGGCGCTCTGTATATGTTTCCCAGACTGGATACAAAAAAGTTCAATATCAGAAATGATGAAAAGCTTATCTACGATATTCTGACGGAGACCAGGACCCTTCTTGTTCAGGGTACAGGTTTCAACTGGGATGCACCCGATCATTTCAGGATGGTTTTTCTGCCGGATCTGGAAGTTCTCGCTCTGGTAGCGGAACGTCTGGAGAAGTTTTTTGCTTTGTATAAGCAGTAGGAAACCCACCGGGGAAGGGTGATCTGTATTTATATAAAAAAATCAAATTATCTAAAAAATAAAGTGGAATCTCTTTGTTTCTTCTGCTAATATTTTACACATCACACATAAACCTTTTCTTTTAAGGAGAACTCAATGAAAAAGACTATATTAATCCTCACAAGCCTGCTGCTGTTCAGCACCAGTGTATTTGCTGCAAGAATAACACCCTTTCAGGTAGATATTCCCGAAGCTCAGAAAGAAATCGAATCACTTTCCCAGAAAAACAGCGATATGGAAGCTGAAAATGCAACTATGCAGGCGGAAATTGACAAACTGGAAACAGAAATCACGGATATGGAAGCTCTGAAAAGAGAAGTTGCTATTACCATGGGCAAGGTAAAAAAACATGCCGGAGAACTCTACAGCCTTTTCCAGAATGTAAATGACGCCGAACTGAAATCCAAACTGAACGGCCAGATCAGCGAAAACAGAAAACAGCGCTATGCCCTGGAGAAAAAATCCGATGAGCTGTCGGCGCAGATCAATGATCATCAGAGTGAGATAGAACTGAACCGCCGCTACATCAGCGCCAACAATGTTCAGATTGACAAGAACACCTACAGAATCGATGTTCTGGATGCCAGCATCAAGTTTACCGAAAGCGAAAGTGTATCTCTGGACTCTACCATTGAACAGTCCCAGACTCTTCAGTCTGAAGTTGACAGCCTGATCAGCCAGAATCCTGTTTCTGAATAATCTTTTGAATCAGATCTGATTTGAACCCGTCCGAACCGGACGGGTTTTCTGTTTTATAAACAGGCCCTCTGGTCATTTCGAAGGGAAATGAATATAATCACTTATTAAATTCTGTCAAATCTGAAAGGATATATCATGTCAGTGCGTGTTCGCTACGCTCCGTCCCCCACCGGGCTGCAGCATATCGGTGGAGTCAGAACGGCGCTTTTCAACTACTTTTATGCCCGGGCCAAAGGCGGCCAGTTTATTCTGAGAATAGAAGATACGGACCGGGAACGTTATAACGATGAATCCCTCCAGGATCTGTACGATACCCTGGAATGGCTGGGAATCGATTGGGATGAAGGACCCGGCAAAGGGGATTACGGACCCTATGTGCAGTCCGAAAGATTCGATCTCTATCAGGAGTATGCCCGGAAGCTTCTGGATGATGGCAAAGCCTACTACTGTTTCTGCACGGCCGAACGGCTTGATGCTGTTCGTGAGGAGCAGAAAAAGCAGAAATCGAAGAATCAGGGTTACGATCGGCACTGCCGGGATCTTGATCCTGCAGAAGCTCTGAAGAGAAAGGAAGCGGGAGAACCCTGTGTAATCCGTCTGAAGGTTCCCATGGAAGGGAAAACCACCTTTCACGATGAGATTATGGGAGATATTACCCGGAAAAACAGCGATGTCAGTCCTGATCCGGTAATTGTTAAAACCGACGGTTTTCCTACTTATCACCTGGCTAATGTCATTGATGATCATATGATGGGGATTACCCATATCATGCGGGCCCAGGAGTGGATCCCCTCAGGGCCTTTACATGTTCTGCTGTATCAGGCTTTCGGCTGGGAAGCTCCCAGGTACTGTCACCTTCCCCTGGTAATGGGAAAGGACGGATCCAAGCTCTCCAAGCGTCATGGGGCTACATCCCTTAGGGACTTCAGGCTGGGCGGTTATCTTCCCGAGGCGATAATCAACTATATTTCTTTATTGGGGTGGTCTTTCGATGATTCAAGAGAATTTTTTTCCCGGGAAGACCTGGAAAAGCTTTTTACCCTTGAAAAGCTGAACAAGGCTCCTGCCGTTTTTGATTACAGAAAACTGGAATGGTTCAACGGGCATTACATCCGTCAGAGAGATCCCGAATCCCTTAAAGCGCTTCTCCTGCCCATTCTTCAGGCTGACGGAGTTGTTTCCGATCCTGTAACAGATAAGGAAATGGCTATTTTTGACGGAGCTTTTCCCCTGATCAGGGAACGTCTTAAGCTGACGACCCAGGTTTCGGAAATGATCCGCTTTCTCTTTAAGGAGATTGAAAGTTATACCACAGCCGATGCGGTTCCCAAAAAAATGGAGGCTTCCGATGTCCCCGGGATTCTGGATTCCTGTGCGGCTCTTCTGGACGGATTTGAAGCCAGAAGCGATGAAGAGAACGAGAAGCTTTTCTATGATAAAGCGGAGGAGCTGGGAATCAAGATGGGGCAGATTCTGCAGCCCCTGAGAGTGGCAGTTACAGGAACGAATATTTCCCCGCCCCTGTTCGAATCCATCCGCCTGCTGGGGGCAGAGAAATCAGAAGCCCGTATCCGGGCGTTGAGTGAACAAATTGCCAAGGAGACATTATAATTATGGCTAAAGAAAAGAAAGCAAATCAGGTTGCCAACGAGTTTGGTGCATCCATGGAAAAAATTGTATCTCTGGCAAAACGCCGTGGATTTGTATACCCCTCCAGTGAAATATACGGCGGACTGTCCGCTACCTGGGATTACGGTCCCCTCGGTGTAGAACTGAAAAAAAATATACAGGAGATCTGGTGGCGTGAAATGACCCGTCTGCAGGACAACATCGTAGGTCTGGATGCGGCTATTATGATGCACCCCCGGACATGGGAAGCTTCCGGTCATGTGGAAAACTTTTCCGATCCCCTGGTTGATTGTAAACAGTGCAAAACCCGTTTTCGGGAGGATAAACTGGCTCCCGAAGTAATCGAAAGCAAAATATGCCCCGAATGCGGAGGGGAATTGACCGAACCCCGTCAGTTCAACCTGATGTTCAGCACCCACCTCGGTCCTGTCGCCGATTCGGGTTCCATTGTTTACCTGCGGCCCGAAACCGCTCAGGGTATCTTTGTAAACTTCAAGAATGTTGTAGATACCAGCCGGGTCCAGATTCCCTTCGGAATTGCCCAGGTCGGTAAGGCGTTCAGAAATGAGATAACAACCAAGAACTTCATATTCAGGACCTGTGAGTTTGAACAGATGGAGATGCAGTTCTTTGTAAAACCCGGTACCGATGATAAATGGTTCGAATACTGGAAAGAACAGAGGATGAACTACTATACGGAACAGCTAGGTATCCTGCCTCGGAACCTGCATTTCCATCAGCACGGCGATGGCGAACTGGCCCACTATGCCAAAGATGCCTATGATGTGGAATACAAGTACCCATTCGGCTGGGAAGAGCAGGAAGGTATTCATAACAGAACGGATTTCGACCTGGGCCGTCACGGTGAATACTGCGGCAAGGAGATCAACTACCTCGATCCCCAGACCAATGAACGCTATGTTCCCTATGTCATTGAAACGTCTGCCGGTCTGACCCGGAGTGTGCTTGTCTGTCTTATGGATGCCTATCACGAGGAAACTATCGGCGAAGATAAAAATGGCAATCCCGATGTGCGGACCGTTCTTCACCTTCACCCCAATGTGGCTCCCGTCAA
This sequence comes from Oceanispirochaeta sp., assembly GCA_963663385.2. Lineage (GTDB taxonomy): Bacteria > Spirochaetota > Spirochaetia > DSM-2461 > DSM-2461 > Oceanispirochaeta. The sequence continues at coordinate 1,793,129 of CAXXXD010000002.1, forward strand.
GGCGGCGGTTCTTCCCCTGGTTAAGAAAGACGGTCTGGCCGAACTGGCAAAAGACATTCAGAAAGACCTTTCTGCCGATTTTAATACCTTCTTTGACCAGTCCGGCGCCATCGGACGCCGTTACAGAAGGCAGGACGAGATTGGGACTCCCTTCTGTATTACTGTGGATTACGATACAAAAGAAGACAATACGGTTACCCTTCGGTTCAGGGATTCCATGGAGCAGATCCGTGTGCCCCGCTCCGAGCTTGCCAGCCGTCTGAGAGAAGAGATCCGGAATTACAAAAGGGCCTGATTCTTTTATTCTATGATCCTGATAACCGGAGATTTAATATCTCCGGTTTTTTTGGGCCTCAATCCCTCTCACTCTCCCCTGGTTGCATGGGCGAGCAGTATACTTGTTTACGACCAGCCCCTCAAGGGGAGAAATCATATTGTTCTTCCCCTCCTTGTGGAGGGGCCCGGGGAGGTTCGGATCAGGGGTTATTTAAGAAGGACTTCCACCACATCCGCATCGGGGTAATCCGAACTTAAACCGATGTGGTAGCGGCCGGTCATATCCGTTACGTATTCTGTAAAATAGAATATTCCTGCCGGTATATTACTTATTTCTTTTTCCTGGGCAGTTGTATAGACATAAGGTTCTGTATAAACCGATCCGGTGGAATCCGTATAACTGTACGCGAAGAAATTGAGTGAGTTCAGTTTATAAGGATGACCGTTTAAGGTATACTTAAACCAGCCATCAATGTTAAAACGCATATATTCTTCTACATCAGTCCGTTGTGAGAGCAGAACAGCTGCATTGAGGAGCGGTATGGTTATTTCCGCTTTGGCTACACTATTATTTCCAAAACTGAGAGCTGCCGGTAGATCAGTTGCTCCTGTAGCTTCATGTTGAAGGTTCTGCAGAACTTCCGGTCCCCCGAAATTGCGCATAAGATAAGCGCCATATACATACATAAGAGAATAACTAAACAGAGCATAATCCCCGCTGGCCCAGAAATTGAATGGAAAATCAGGCCAGTATATGTATAGGGGGATCCTTCCAGTAGTAATATTGCTGCCGGTGTTTAAACTTTTTCCATCGATGCCTGTAAAGCCTTTAGGGCCATCTGTATTAAGTTTATCAGGATCCGATAGCAGATCTTCTGTTGCCATGGACAGCAGTTCGTTAAGCCACGTTTCAGGTTCGTTGCCTCTTATCACAGAAGCCTGATAAAAGTTGATCATATGCTGAAATTCATGGGCCAGGGTGGAGAGGGTATCTTTAGCATAATAACCTTGATTACTCCATGTATCTCCCGCTTCTGTATAAGCCAGGTAGTTTGCTTCTATATAGAAAACAATCCTTTGGTTTGAAATATCTGTTTCACTGACAGTCTCATCTGTTTCACTAGTAATTTTGCAATTATCCTTTGCCCAAAAGTAACCAACTACTCCATCTTCCATATCATCATTCATAATATCTGCAAAAACAATATTAATCTCATCGTAATCACCGATCAGATCATCCGTGTAATTGTGAACTCCCCATTCTTCTCCATAAATATTTGTCACCCAATCGTATATATCATTAAAAGTGCCTTCTGTTAGAAAATTCTCACCAATAAAATCAATCATTTCAGGTGTTATTAAATAATTTTCATTTCCATTTATATGCCAACATGTATCTTCAACCCATATTTTTAACGTTTTATCACCAACAGTTGTGATTTTTTGCAGTGTTGATTCATAATCATATCTTTTAATTGAATCTATGTAGCCATCTCTATTACTATCTACTAATTCTCCATCTTTAAATGTTATTTTTGTTCCTTCAACTTCTGACGAATAAGGGTTTTCTATTGTCTGAGTTCGATTCCAGGATTTTTCAGTATTGATAACTCTATTTGCAAGTCGGGAATTATTATCCTGTATCCTTTCTATTCTGGAACTGATTTCTGTTTGGTCTGGGAGAAATTTTCTGCTGTCGAATTCACTCACCTCGATTTCCGGATTTGTTATTGAAGTTGTACCTGAGTTGTAGACCCCAACATAAAGATCTTTGGCATCCGACTGGACTTCGGCAAATATATCGTATTCCTTTTCGGCATTGTCCACTATCAGGACGCCGTAGGGAGTTGACTCATCTGTATAGACATATTTTTCAGGAGATTCATCCCATTTCAGACCGGATCCGGATGACCCTTCCTTGCAGGAGAGCAGGGTAAGAGCCGTAAGCAGCAGGATTGTGATGAATCTTCCTGTAATGATTCTTTTTTTATTCATTGTATATATCCTAATGATCAGTGTAGATGTATTCAATCTTATCACTAGGTTTACTGAATAAACACCCTTATTGCATCAAAACTGGAGGGATAATACCCTCCGTCTGTTATTGGTAAACACCCCGTCCACTCCCATTTCCTGCATGGCAGCAAGTTCTTCGGGCAGGTTAACCGTATAAACGAGAACCTTCAGCCCTCTTGAATGGGCATCCTCCACTATCTCCCGGCTGATATTCTCCCTGTTCATGTTAAGAGACCAGGCTCCCATGCCATCCGTCAGGGAGGCCAGTCCCAGAGGCAGGCTGCCGATAATGGGCGAAACCCGTACTTCAGGTCGCAATTCTTTAAAACGCATCAGTTCAAAGTGATCAAAGGAAGAAACCAGAAAATTCTCCCAACTGCGTCCTTTGCGGTTAATTTCCTCATCTAGGATATGGGAGACTTTAAGGGCTGATCCGTTTCCTTTAATTTCAATATTCAGGGGGCAGCGGCTGTCAATCAGATCAATGATTTCCTGCAGGGTCGGAACCTGTTCTCCTTCGCCTGCATCCAGTGCCCTGATTTCCTTAAAAGTCAGGTTCCTTATGAAACCGCTGCCGTTCGTCGTGGTATCGACTTTATCATCATGCATGACTACGACTTCACCGGTTTTGCAGATAGCCACATCAATCTCTATCATATCAACGGAATCCTTCAGAGCCTGTCTGATGGATTTCAGTGTATTCTCAGGAGCCAGCTCCGAGGCGCCCCTGTGTCCGATTATCAGCATTAATATCTCCTATAAAAAGTCAATCATAAGCCTATTAACAAGCTTACAATTGAACCGGATTACCCAGTTTTTACGGCATTGAATGCAGCCGCCTGCATCTTCAAGTACTTATCATCCGGAACCATCTTCAACGGATCAAAGGGTTCACGGGTTTTCAATATGGAGTACACTACCGTACTCATCTTTCTTGCAGAGGCGATAATACTCGTGCCGCTGCCCTTGTTCTTCTTCATCGCTCTGTACTTCGTCATGATACGGTAATTGCCAGTCGTTTTCCGAGTTCTAACCATTCCCATAACACACTGAACAAATGCCGTTCTCAGTTCTACAGCCCCTCTCTTTGTTATATGCCCATGATGAATCGTCTCATTGGAGTTCTGCACCCATGGTACAAGACCGGCATAAGCCGAATACTTCTTGGCACTGGCGTACCGCTTGATATCATCCGTATAGGCCCTAATAGTCGATGCCGTTATCAATCCGACTCCCGGGATCGTCTGCAATAACTGTACATCCTCATCTTCCTTTACAAGTTCCAGCAGGACTTTCTCTAACTGCTTGACCTGGTTCGAAACCTGATCTATCGTAGAAAGCAGCGGTTCTATCGCTTTGGCAGCGCTTCCGAAACTCCTATGGTCCACGAGACCGATGAGGATGCGCTGCCTTTCTTTTTTACTCTGCAGCGCAGCTCTTTTTGTTTCAATTCCATACCCTAGAAGCAGTCCGTGAACCTGATTCTTCAAAGATACGACTGATTTAACAAGGATAGTTCTGGATTTAAGAACTCTACGGATATCCTCACTCTCCTGAGAACAAAGCTGTGATTCGGGAAGCATATCTTTTTCCAAGAACTCTGCTAGAGTTCTGGCATCATGCTTATCCGTCTTTTTCACTGATTCATTTACAACTTTGAATTTCAGTGTATTCACAACCACCACCTCAATCCCTGCTAGCAATAGCTTGTTACGGAAGAACCGGGCATTTCCTGTTGATTCCACTGCAGCCCTAACATCAAGGCCCTCTTCTGTATAGGACACTGCTTTCTCAAGAAATGCTCTGTAACCGTCCTCAGAGGTCGGATACATTCCTGATTCACAAATGCTTCTATCATCACTCAGGAAACAGACTGTTAACTGGGATTTGTGCAGATCCACTCCGATACTCATCTTCATACCTTCGCTCCTATTGCCTAAAACAGCGCCTGTACGGTGAATTGATTCCATTCTCCTATCCGGTCTCGAAGACCATTGAATGTTTCGGTCACGGCTCTTCATTCTCCTGTACGGTCTCGGAGACCAGTAAAAATGGCGAACAGTAACCTGGCTGTTCTAAACGATGTTTAGAACATTGTATCAATCCACAAGCCTATGAAGACTTTTTATCATTCCTCCTGTGCTAAGTTGTTTCACGTATTTTTAAATCTGTTGGCATAATCATCTCTACGGGGGGAGAATCGGGATCATCCAGAAGCTGAAGCAGTCTAATGGCAGCCAGCTCTCCCATTTTATCAATATGAATATGAGTCGTTGTCAGGGGGAGGTAGGACATGGATGCCCAGGGAATATCGTCAAATCCGGCAATCCCCAGCGTGGAAGGTACTTTTATCCCCTCCTGTCTGGCACGATTCAATAATCCGATTGCCATGGCATCGTTTACGGCAAATACGGCGGTTCCTTCTGCTATCTCATCTTTTATTTCGTCAAAAATCATTTCGCCTGTCTGAAGGGTTGTATCTTCCTTATTTAATATAAACGGGGTAAGCCCCGCTTTTTCCATGGACTCTTTATATCCCTGAATGCGCTCCCTGTTGTTGTACCATTCAACAGGCCCTGTTATATGGATTATTTTCCTGTAGTTCCGGTTTATCAGATGCTCGGTAATGTTGAAAGCGCCAATACGGTCATCACAGATTACCGTATTGGCACGGGTTTCGGGCAGTTTGTTTTCAAGGAGTACTACCGGTTTTCCCAGTGCCATGATCTCCATAATAAAGCGCGGGCTGAGGCTCTGCCCGCGCAGGATGAATGCATCGCAGCTGTCGGACTGAATGGCAGGGATCTTTGACGGGTTATTAAAATCTTCCAGTTCTACCGGGATAACCAGACTCTGGTAGCCTCTTTTGCGGAAGGTTTCATCAAAAGCCAGGGTGGAATGATGGAAATAGACGGAATCATACTGTCCCATTCTCTGACGGCCGATTATACCGATAAATCTGCCGGTAGACGGCATGGCTGTCTGAATGATCGGCGAGAAATCATCTTTATGCTGTTTCAATTCGTTCAGTACAAGATCTCTGGTCTTCTGGCTGATACCGGGTTTATCGTTTAATACCCTTGAAACTGTGGAAAGGGATATTCCCAGTTTATCTGCAATACTTTTAAGTCTGACTCGCTTATCCATATTTATACCTTGACATTTCTCAAATCTAATGTAAAGTAATCATATACCCAATGCAAATGTATTGCAATAAGTTTCGAACGATTTGCGAAAAAAGGAGAAATGTATGAAAAAAATCATTGCAACTCTATTGTTGGCATTATTGACGCTTCCGATTATGGCGTCCGGATCACAGGAAAACGCCGGCGGACCGGAGACTGTCAAACTGTCAGTCTGGACAAGAGAAGGCGGAATTAATCATTGGAGAGCAGATTTGGCTGCAGAGGCAGCCAGGGAACTGAATGCCCAGCTTAAGGCGGAAGGAAGCGAGATTACAGTTGAAGTGGATCCCTATCTGGATGAGGGAGACTGGGGGAACTTTAAAAAGAAATATTCCCTGGCTGCCGATGCCGGTGAAGCTCCTGCCATTATCTGTTCAGGACATGAGGATATTCCCGTCTGGAGCCGGGCCGGTTATATTGTTCCGCTGGCAGACTCTGTCAGTGATATGAAAGCGCTGGCTCCCCAGTTTGACGATGTTATCGAAAGTCTGTGGAACTCTTCCACCTGGCAGAATAAAGTCTGGGGTGTTCCTCAGGATACGGAAGCCAGACCCATGTATTTCAGTAAAACAAACCTGAAGAAACTGGGATGGGATGATGCGCGCATTGCCTCTCTGCCTGCTGATATGGCAGAAGGACGTTTTACCCTTGACGATGTAATTGCCACGGCAAAAGAAGCTGTAGAGAAGGGTGTTGTTGAACCCGGATACGGTTACTGGCACAGACCCCGCAAGGGCGGAGATTTTGTACAGTTCTATAAAGCATACGGCGGTGACCTTTATGATGCGGCTCAGGATAAACTGATTATCGACAGGGATGCTCTTGTCAAATTCTATGATTTCCAGAGACGGACCGTTACCGAAGGAGTTACTCCAGCCAAATACATCGGTACGGAATGGAAAATCTGGCACGATGTTGTTTCCAACAATAAAGCCCTTTTCTGGAACGGCGGAACATGGATGTGGGCTGACTGGGCCAAGAATTATGCGGTTGGCGGAGAGGATACACTCTGGGCGAATGTCGGTTTTGGCTATGAACCCTCCGGGATCAGGGGAGAAAAGGGTGTAACCCTCTCTCATCCTCTTGTCTATCTGGTATCCAGTAAAGACGCTTCCGGAAACAAGCATCAGGATCTTGCTATTCGTCTGATTGCCCTGATGTCTGAAACAGAGCGGAATACCCGTCATGCTGTTGAAAGCGGACACCTGGGAATCCTGAAATCCCAGAATGATTTTGCAGACTATAAAGAGAGCAAATTCCTGGCCGATGTCACGTATCTGCTGGATAATAATTTCTATCAGCCCAACCATGTAATGTACGGACTGTGGTTTGATGCTTTCTGGGATGGAATGGTAGCGGCGGAACAGGGAGATAAAACACCTGAAGAAGCAGCAGATGATACTATAAAGGTTATGAAAGTGGAAATTGATGATCAACTGATCATCCGCTGAATTATCACTGATTAAACATCTTAACCCTCCTGATTCAAACGGATCGGGAGGGTTTTCCCCTGCCTGATTTCACTCAGGTTCGAGTATAAAAAAATATAATACAAAGGAGGTCTGAATGGAAAAGGAAAAGCGAAACTTAACAGGTATCTGGTTTATGCTTCCCGCTATAGTGCTGGTCATTGTGTTTTTCTTTATACCCGTTATCATGACCATTGGAATTTCTACAACGGACATGAGCTCCGTAACAGGCTTTTCCGCCTGGAAGTGGATCGGTCTGAAAAACTATCAGAAAATTGCCCAGCACCCCGATACACTTACCAACTTCATTGCTACTTTGAAGTATGTGTCTCTTACCCTGATCTTTTTTAATGTGGGATTGGGGCTGCTTATTGCCATTATTACAAATCATCTCAAAAAAACAGTGGGCGGGTTTTTCAGAGCGGCCTGGCTGCTTCCCCGTATTACTCCTCCGGTTGTATACGTTCTCATGTGGTCCATGCTGGCGGCTGATGCCCCCTATGGTGTCATTAATCAGCTTTTCAGAATCCCCTTCGGACTATCTACGACAAACTGGGTTCCCGAGTATGCCTTTCTGTTTATCATTCTGGTAAACGGTTATATCGGGGCTTCATTCGGTATGATTATTTTTTCCTCGGCAATTGAAGCGATTCCCCGGGATATCATGGTGTCCTCCCTTGTGGACGGGGCATCCTACATGCAGAGGATCAAACATATTATTATTCCCCAGCTGCGATGGCCTCTGCTTTTTGTAGTTACCTACCAGACACTCTCTCTTCTTACATCGTTTGAATACATCATGATCCTGACTGACGGGAATTTCAGCACGGAAGTCTGGTCCCTCTGGTCCTATCATAAGGCCCTGAACAATTACTGGGGGAATTTCCAGTATGGATTCGGCGCTGCCCTGGCAGCTGTTCTGGTTCTGGTAGGTACTGTTATGGGTGTTATCTATATGAAATATTTTAAATTCGACGCGCTTGTTCAAGAGCCGAAAATCGACGAATTGTAAGGAAGGTGAGATGAAAGTAAAAAGAGATAATTTTACATGGCTCTCCATTGTGATCCTTATTGTAGTAACAGCGCCGATAATTTTAGGTTATCTGTGGCTGTTTATTTCTACCTTCTCGGAACGGACTTACGGGCTGAAACCGGTGGATATAGATGGTAATCTGGGCGGGTTAACCCTGAAAAACTGGGCATTCCTGGCGGAGCCGGATATCTGGTTGATAACCATGAATACCTTTCTGCTGGCTTCATTTCTGACTCTGGGGGTTCTGCTGATTTCATCCCTGGCCGGTTATGCTTTGTCCCGTGTGAATTTCAGAGGAAGAAAGACATTTCTGTCCATGACGCTCATTCTGCATGCTTTTCCCAGCGTCACCCTTCTGATAGCTATCTATTTTGTGCTTCGTTTTATATCGGGCGTTCCCCTTCTCGGTTTTTTGTTCGGGTATAACACAATCGGAGGAGTCGTACTGGTCAGTATCGCCCTGCAGCTTCCCCTCGGGATCTGGCTGATGAAAGGATTCTTTGACGGTGTTTCATGGGATCTGGAAAGAGCGGCCCTGATTGACGGCTGTTCCCGCTGGAGATGCTGGTGGCAGATCATGATGCCCCAGATCAAACCCGGTTTGGCAGCGCTGTCCATTTTTTCGTTTATGACGGGATGGAGCTCGTTTCTGATTCCTTATACTTTTCTTACAAAAGGGAATAAAGCGGTACTGTCTACCTATCTGAATGCCATGATGAGCAGCGATACCGTATCTATTCAGTATGGGGTCCTGGCGGCGATCGGCCTCTTTCAGTTGATTCCCATACTGCTTTTCTACTCATTTACTCAAAAATATCTAATGAAAATTTTCAGCGGCGGCAGCCATGGCGGCGTTTAAGGAGCGACAGAAATGGATGTAAAACTTAAAAATCTGACAAAAAAATTCGGCAATGATACAGCCGTTGATAAGATGAATCTTGATATAAAAGATGGTGAGTTTGTCGCTTTCCTGGGGCCTTCCGGCTGCGGTAAAACAACAACTCTTTTAATGACAGCCGGTATTTATAGACCCGACGGCGGTGAAATCTACTTTGGTGACCGTCTGGTAAATAAACTCCAGCCCAAGGACAGGAATATTGGAATGGTTTTTCAGAGTTATGCACTTTATCCCCATATGTCCGTTTTTGATAACATCGTTTTTTCAATGAAACTACAGAAAAAGCCTAAAAAAGAGATGATTCAGGAGGCGGATCGTGTGGCCGGTCTCCTGGGAATCGGTCATCTGCTTAAAAGGAAACCCGGGCAGCTATCGGGGGGGCAGCAGCAGCGTGTTGCTCTGGGACGCGCCCTGATAAAAAAGCCGGAACTCCTTCTTTTTGATGAACCCCTGTCGAATCTGGATGCCCGTTTGAGAATCACCATGCGGAGTGAAATCAAACGCCTGCAGAGGGATCTCGGGATTACCAGTATTTATGTGACCCATGATCAGGTGGAAGCCATGACGATGGCAGACCGGGTTGCTGTTATGAAAGACGGCAGGCTGCAGGCTTTTATGCCCCCACTGGAACTTCATGAAAGACCGAGAACCCGATTTATAGCCCAGTTTGTGGGTAACCCGCCTATGAACTTCTTTAATATCGAACTAAAAGGGGAAGGTGACAGTCTGAAAGCCGTTCATCCCGGTTTTTCAATTGATGTGGATGCCGGACGTAAGCCGGAAAAGGGCGGCAGATCTGTTCTACTGGGGATACGTCCGGAAGATATAACAATTAACCCGGCCTCGGAAATAAAGGCGGAAATCCTTATTGTTGAGCCTCTGGGCAGGGATGACCTTCTGCAGTGTCGTATCGGCGATATGGATATTTCCATTCTGGCTGATCCGAAAGAAAAACACAGAAGCGGTGATATTATCGGTCTGGATCTGGATAATAAAGCTTTTCAGTTTTTTGATCCTGAAACAGATAAGTCCCTTTTATGGTTCGATTAAGTCAGGCTGTTCAATTCTGATAAATCCCCTGTTTTCCTGTTGCAGGCCTGTGGAGGTCTAGGATAGCGGGGGATTTTTCTGCCTATATTTCCTTGTACTGATTATATACTTCTCTTATCTCATCCATGGAAGAATCAAGGCATTCCAACACAGCAGGGTCAAAGTGCCCTTCCATCTCATCATTCATAATTCTCAGTGTTTCTTCAATGGAATAGGCTTCCTTGTAGGGGCGTTTGGAACTGAGGGCATCAAAAACATCTGCGGCAGCCACAATCCGGCCTGCCAGGGGAATCTCCTCTCCTTTCAGGCTGCCCGGATATCCTGTCCCGTTAAATTTTTCATGGTGTCCTGTGATGATTTCGATAGCTGTCTTCATGACAGGTTCGGAAAAATAGGATGAAAGATTCCGGTTTATATCCTGGATTACGTTTACACCAATCAGAACATGTTCCTGCATTTTTGCCATTTCCTGATCAGTAAGATTACGGGGCTTCATAAGGATACTGTCGGGGATGCCTATCTTTCCGATATCGTGGAGAGGTGAGTACCAGAGGATTTCCCGTACATAACGCGGTGTAATTTCCTTATGGAGCCTGGCGTAGTTTTTGGCAATAATGCTGGAATAAAGGGACATCCTTTTTATATGGCTGGAAGTCTCGTTATCCTTTTCATTCATCAGAGTGACGAATGAATGGGCTATCTCGGCAATTATATCCTGAATTGTGTATTCCAGATACAGTTTGTTTTTAACCTGAGAAAAGATCCTTTTGGCATAAAGAGCCGACGTTTCATCGTAGGCATTTTTATTTTTGCAGGATATGAAAAGGAATCCCACACAGCGATGGTTGATATAGAAAGGTATGGTCAGGCTGGATTTAATTCCCTCCCTGAGAATCTTCAATGTGGATTTTGAAGCTTCCTGACGGGAGTGGTTTTTTTTACAGCTGGTGTACTTTTCCAGATCCGCAATAATCCGTACATCCTTGGATTTGGCAAGTTCTTCGAGGCTTGTACTAGTAATCGGTTCCGAGTAACCCGGTTCCAGCTGAAGATTATTGTATTCTGTGTAGGCGGTTTCGGCAGTTATCTCTCCATTGTCGCCAATAAAGGCAAGAGCAACCCTGTCGCAGCAGATTTTTCTGTTTAATATATAATACAGATCTTTCAGAACCCCATCCAGGTTACCGTATACATCGATATCCTGCAGGCTTCTGTCAAAACTGATATCCTCAACAATTTTACCGACATCCAGTAAAAACTGCCTGGATTCGATTACAGAGGCATCTTCCGGAGAAATCAGGTAGATATCGTTGAATTTAAGAATATTATCAACAGAGTCAACCCCGCTCTTTATTTCCTTTAAAAACTGGTTTTGTTTCTTTTTCCAGTAGAGAAGGTTGATCAGGGCTATAATCGTAATAAGAAGGATTATTACTACAATTATACGGATGGTATTTCCTGTACTATTTTGAATATCCGCTCTATTCCTCCTGATCTGAGAGGCAAAATCCCGAATCTTTGTAATATAAAACTGATACAGGAATTCTCTGTCTGAAGTTTCTGACGGTTCTTCAACCATCAAATCAATATTTTTGATAAGTTTTGGGTTCAAGCGGGAGAATTCCTCTATCAGTTCTCTGTATAGAATTCGTATTTCTTTATAATCTTTTATGTCCCTGGTATTATTCAGGGCTAAGGCAATACTGTTTATATGTGAAACGGTTTTATTGAATTCCATTTCTGAATTGTTATTGGAATACAATCGAAGGAATATAAACAAAGTAAAACCGCTGATTAATATTATATTGAAAAGCAACAGGTAAAAATGCCTGTTGGTTATTTTTTTTATACTATCTTTTTTCATAATTATGTAAAATTTTTATAGTTAGAAATACATTGTTTGTCAAACCCTTTTGTTAATATACATATATAATACATAAATAATCAGCAATAAATATAAAAATCACCAGTAGAGAGGACCTGCCTAAAGGAGTAAAAAAATGGTAGACGGCTTGGATATAAGGTGTATCCGGAGTATAAATATAGCCAGTTTTTACATCAGGGAGAGTCTTTTTTATGCACGAAGTTGATTTGCACAGTCACAGTTTTTTCAGTCGATGCGGAGTTCACTCTGTAATAGAACTGCTGGAGGCTGCCAGGAGAAAAGGACTGAAAGCTCAGGCTGTTACAGACCATGGTCCCGCCAAGGTTGATCGTATTAATACAACATTTTTCACGCGACTGCAGGATCCCGTGGAGGGGATACATCTGCTTAAAGGGATGGAGTGTAATCTTACAGACAAAGCAGGTCATCTTGATATGGATCCGGAGATGATACCCCATTGTGATGTACTGCTGGCCGGTCTTCATGACAATATCCGGGACGAGTGGAGTGATGAAGAAGCTACCGAAGCTCTTATCGCCGCCATGAGAGGGAATCCCTGGCTGGATGTTATCACCCATCCTCTTTGCGGCGAGTATAAAATAGATCTGCGAAAGTGTGCACGTGTTGCGAAAGAGACGGGGAAGGCCCTGGAATTCAATAATTCAAAAATACGCCTGGGGTCAATATCGCCGGAACAGCAGAAGCACTTTATCCGTATCTGCCGGGAAGAGGGCTGTCTGGTTGCGGTTAATACGGATGCCCATACGGTAAACGAACTGGGAGATACCAGAGCAATGGATGCCCTTCTGAAGGAAGAGGGATTTCCCGCAGACAGGATTGTCAATAGAACCTATGAGGGGTTGATGAAATGGCTGGAGGAACGGCGGAATTTTAAAAAGGAATTACCGGTTTAAGTGGATACATAACCGTATTCGGATAGTTTTCCCATTTCCAGTCCCATTTCGTACCCGGCCATAAGCCTGGTTTTATCTTTGGTCGTACGTCCCACATCAAACCCTTCCGAAGGAGCTATGACTCTGATTTTGCAGTCTGCCGGCGGGTTTTCTATAAAGTCTATGGATTTGTTGTATAGGGATGCCCGATTGCTCATACAGGATCGAAGGGCCGGGTAGGACCTAAGCATATAATTCATAAGGGGAGAGTTGTTTTTCTCCTTTTTACGGTATCCTCGGGGACGGGACAGAATCACTGTTATATCCCGGGCTCCCATTTTGTAGGCTTCTATTACGGGGATTGAATCGGCCACTCCTCCGTCAGACATGGGTACCCCGTTATATTCCGGGTAGCCTCTGTAGAATACGGGCAGGGCACTGGAAGCTTTCAGAAGCTGCTCCAGTCCTTCTGGTTCCGCTTTGATATACTCTGCTTTACCGCACAGAGCATTGGTTGTAACTACGTAAAGGGTTGTCTTCTGCTTTCTGAACTGTTCAAGATCCAGTCTGATCTCTTTAATTGTAATATCCCACAGCCAATCCAGATCCAGTGCATGGCCGCCTTTCAGAAATTTCCTGAAGGAGATGAATTGGGGACGGCAGGAGTAATCCATATAGACTTTCAGGTTTCTTTCTTTCTGTCTGCAAAGCCAGGCTGCCAGATTGGTTGCACCGGCGGAAACACCAATGCAGAAATCGAAGGGATTGTAGTTTTCAGATAAAAATCTGTCCAGTACGCCTGTGGCGAATACGCCTCTCATAGCGCCGCCTTCTACAACTAAAGCTTTTTTTAATTCCATGTTCTGATCTGCTGTTTCCGGCATAAAAAATCCCACTCCTTATGCTCTATTTTATAGAAAAAAGGAATGGGCAGCTATAGTTCACAAAGGCTTAATAAGTGTAAATACGTATAATCAAACTATCTGAGGTTGCTTAAAAGAGCTGTCAGTATAATTCCCACACTGATCCATAAACTAATTTTGGCAGCCGCTTTTCCGCTGATATGGAATGATGTGGTTATATCAAAGCCAGCTTGATTTCTACTGTCTTCGGGGGTAATCAGATACGGTAATTTCATATTAATCTCTCCTCCGGCGTATTAATATTCTAATTGTATTATAGAATTGTCTATAGTATAAGTATAGTTATATTAAATTGATTATAGGTTAAGTTATACTTATGTTGCAGAATCTGGACCGTTTGAAAACCTTTTATTATGTCTTTTCCCGTCAGAGCATTGTGGCTGCTGCTAATACCCTTCATGTGAGTCAGTCGGCTGTCAGTCAGTCCCTGCAGAAGCTGGAACAGGAGATAAAATCCCCCTTGTTTACAAGGCTCCATAAAAAACTGATTCCCACAGCCGCCGGGATTGAGCTGTTCCGTATAGTGGAAGTATTTATGTCCGAGCTGGATGCCTATTTGAATGAACTGAACCTGTCGAAGGATACACCCATTGGCGAGCTTAGGATCGGAGCGCCATAGGAGTTCGGAAAGGTTTACCTCTCTATTGTTGTAGCCGAGTTCCGGGAGATGTATCCGGATGTCAGGTTCTTTCTGGAATTCGGTCACCCGGACAAACTGCTCCCTATGCTGAGGGAGGGGCGGATAGATTTTATCCTGCTGGATGAGTTTCTCGCCAAAAGTCCCTACAGCGGCAGTCTTGAAGAATTCCTCTTTGAACCTGTTGTTGAAGAGGAAGTGATTCTGGCCTGCTCCCGGGAGTACTATCAGACGCATATTAAAGGTGAGATTTCCTACTCATCTCTGTCAAGGCAGAACTTTATAAGCTACACCATGGACAGGCAATTTTTGAATGAGTGGTGCAAGGCTCACTTTTCGCGGTCATTTACTAATGTAAACAGTGTTATGACTGTGGATAACCACGAAGCAGTGGTTTCGGCCATTATGCATAATATCGGGATGGGTATTGTAACGACTCACAGGGTCATGGAGGAACTGGATTCGGGGGTCATGATAAAAATCGAGACTTCCCGGCCGGATATTATCAATACCATCTCCCTTGTTCAGATTCTGAATAAAACTCCCACCCTTGCAGAAAAGCTTTTTTCCAAGTTTCTGATTGAAAGGATCCAATCACTGACCGCTCAAAGCGGTCAGGATTCCCCTTGAGCATTGATCTTCCATAATTTCAGAAAGGATTCCTCCGGAACGGTGGGGGAACTGTATGCCAGGGGTGAGCCGTCAAACCGTTCTTAGTCTTCTTGTATATAACCCCTCAATCCGTTACAATCCTCTAACAAAATATTAAATATGGAGGTATACGTATATGAACGCGGCATTGGCCACCCTGAAAGAACGGGGATTTTTCAAACAGTGTACAGATGAAGATTTACTGAACAAAAAACTAGATGAAGGACCCGTACGGATTTATGTAGGCGTAGATCCCACAGGACCTTCCATGCATGTCGGGCATATGGTTCCTCTTTTTGCTATGCATCATCTGCAGCAGGCAGGACACCTGCCAATCGTTCTGGTCGGCGGTGGTACCGCACGGATCGGCGACCCATCCGGTAAAACGGATATGCGGAAGATGCTGACCATAGATCAGATTAAATCCAATGCTGAAAATCTGAAAAAGCAGATTGCCAATTTTATTGAATTTGACGGAGACAAGGCCAAGCTGGTGGATAACGCTGATTGGCTGGCGGACCTGAACTATATTGATTTTCTGAGAGACATCGGACGGCACTTTTCCGTTAACAGAATGCTGACCTTCGAAGCCTATAAAAAACGTCTGGAGAAGGGACTCTCCTTTATCGAGTTCAACTACCAGCTGCTGCAGTCCTACGACTTTCTGGAGCTGTACAGACGGGAAAACTGTATTCTCCAGATCGGCGGTGACGATCAGTGGGGAAATATTGTAGCCGGTATGGAGCTGATACGCCGGATGGAAGGGGGCGAGGCAATCGGTCTGACCTTTCCTCTGGTAACACGGTCTGACGGTAAAAAGATGGGGAAAACCGAAAAGGGCGCCATCTTTCTGGATCCGGAACTGACCAGTATCTACGACTTTTTTCAGTACTGGAGAAATGTGGCCGATGCGGATGTGGAAAAATTCCTGCTCCTCTATACGTTCCTTCCCGCCGATGAGTGCAGAAGACTGGGAGCCCTGAAGGATCAGGAAATTAACAAAGCCAAGGAAGTTCTGGCTTATGAGCTTACCAAGATTATTCATGGGGAAGCGGAAGCCAATAAAGCCATGGAAGGCGCCAGAGCGGCTTTCAAAGCCGGAGGAACCCAGGATAAATCCGGTATGCCTTCAGCCGGGATGACCGTATCCGAGTTGGAAGCGGGTATCAATGTTATGGATCTCTTTGTTCAGTCCGGACTCTGCTCTTCCAAAAGTGATGCCCGACGTCTTGTAAGCCAGAACGGAGCTTCCATCAATGGTGAAAAATACTCGGATGTGGATGCCATAATCGGTGTCGAGGCTATTAACGAAGAGGGCGGAGAAAAAGAGATCGTTCTGAAAGCAGGTAAGAAACGGTTCTTCCGATTTATTGTAAAATAGGACTCTATACCGTCTTTGCCATACAAAGGAATTAAGGTTAAAAAAAGACCCGCGAGATTTATCCGCGGGTCTGTTTTTTAAATAGAATTTTTTATTGCCGACTTTTTTCTTATCTTTTATGTTTCTACAAATTCTTTAACTGACAGGATTTTTCTTCCTGAATACAGTCTGACTATAAATCCATATCTATTTCGGCGTCAACAATCAGGACTGTATCCAGGCTTTTCTCTACACAGACTCTACATTCTACACAATGTGTTTATATAATCTCCATCCAGTTAATAATTGTTTAATCCGCAAGTTACTTAATAACTATTTAGTAAAAAAATATCAATAACAGACGAAAATGATTTTTTTTGAATGAAATTTGACTGATGCAAGTGTGTAACATTAAAATTTACAAAGAAAAATAAACCAATGAGGTAAGAGTTAACAAAAAAAAGCTTTAGTAGATAAAAAGGGAGGCATTAATGGAATTGAAATCGAATAAAATCCCGGAGGAATTCAGGACCGTGATACCAAGAGGTCTGCGACTGGTACACAGGAATGAGCAGGACTTTTTACTGGTCGAGTCAATCTTTTGTCCCCGCGGGCATAATCTCCTGGTAGACAGTGTTCATATACACGGAGAACCGTCTATCAAACTGGAGCTTGAAATAAACGGACGAAAAGGACTTGCCTTTATTGATGCGTTCTGGGGCAGTCATGCCAAACTTTTCAGTTTTCTGCCGGAGTGCGGAGAAGGGACCATGCTTGAGGGGTTCTGTCCCTACTGCCATGCTCCCCTGATAGAGGAGTATCACTGCCATGAAGAAGGCTGCGGTTCCCATACGGGACTGGCCCTGCATCTGCCCAACGGAGCCGGACGAGTTATGGTCTGTGCCAGCCTGGGCTGTCCGGGTCATCTGCTTGATGTCAATTCCCTGTCTCATGAGTTGAGCGAGTCTCTGAGCGGAATTAATTTCTTTGGCGAGGGAACAGAAGATCTGTTCGGAGGTCTGGGATGAATCGATCTGTAATCACTCCCGATCTGTGCAAGGGATGCCGGGTCTGTGTTAATTCCTGTCCTAATCATTGTTTATCCATAGGATCCGAAATAAATAAGCTGGGATATCAGTTTGCCGTTTCCAAATCCAAGGGCTGTACCGCCTGCGGTATCTGCTTCTATGTCTGCCCCGAGCCGGGGGCGATTACTGTATATAAAGGGGAGGCGCCGGATGTCTGAGAAAACCAAAAGATTAATGAAGGGAAACGAAGCTGTTATCCATGGAGCCCTTATGGGCGGAGCTACCCATTTCTTTGGTTACCCCATTACGCCCGCCAGTGAGATTGCCCATGCGGCAGCCCTGTATTTTACGACTACCGGCAGGCATTTCCTTCAGGCCGAATCGGAAGTGTCTGTGGTAAATATGCTTTATGGGGCCGCCGGAGCGGGAGCCCGGGTTATGACCGCATCTTCCGGTCCGGGAATGTCCCTGATGGCCGAAGGGCTTTCCTATATTGCCGGTGCGGAACTGCCCTGTGTTGTGGTTGATGTGCAGCGGGCCGGCCCGGGACTGGGGAATATCTGGCCGGAGCAGAGTGACTACAATATTACAGTCAAAGGGGGAGGTCACGGGAATTACCGGAATCTTGTACTGGCACCGAACTCTGTTCAGGAGATGTGTGATTTAACCTATATGGCTTTTGACCTGGCGGATAAATACAGGACGGCTGTTATCGTACTGGCAGATGCCTATATAGGACAGATGATGGAACCTGTTGAACTCCCCGATGAGATTCACCATGGGGAACGGAAAGACTGGGCCTTATACGGAGATAAGGAGAGCCGCGGGAATCTTGTTACTTCCATATTGATGGATCCGGTACTGCAGAGTGATCATAACTGGAAGCTCCAGAAAAAATATGAACGTATGGCAGAGGAGTGCTGTCTGTGGGAGGAGATTGACTGCGATGATGCGGAAGTTGTAATAACTGCCTATGGTATTACGGCCAGAGTCTGTCTGTCTGCGGTTCAGATGCTCCGGCAGAAGGGTGTCAAAGCCGGACTGTTCAGACCAAAGACCCTTTTTCCTTTTCCCGAAACGCGTCTGAAGGAACTGGCGGGAAAAACCCGGATGATAGTATCGGCTGAGCTTGCTAATGGTCAGCTGTCGGATGATGTGGAAAGGCTTGCTGCCGGAAAGGTTCCTGTATTGCGCTATCTATGGCTGGGAGGAATTATCCCGTCTGTTCAGGAAGTGACCGAAAAGGTTCTGAAGGATCTGGAAGGAGGCCGGCAGTGATTGTTCACGAAAAACCAAAAGCATTCTATGATACATTTGAGCGGAAAGGAGCAGGGCAGCAGGTAACCCATTACTGTCCCGGCTGCGGTCATGGCACAGCCCACAAACTGATTGCCGAACTTCTGGTGGATATGGGGATTCAGGATCGCACCATCTTCCTGTCTCCTGTAGGCTGTTCCGTATTTGCCTATTACTATATGGATACGGGAAATATACAGTGCGCTCATGGCAGGGCCCCAGCTGTGGGAACCGGTATCCGACGGACTCATAAGGAAGCCATCCTTATCTCTTACCAGGGAGACGGGGATCTGGCAGCCATCGGCACGGCTGAAATCATTCATGCCGCCAACCGCGGTGAAAATCTGACTGTTTTTTTCATTAACAATGCAATTTATGGTATGACAGGAGGGCAGATGGCCCCCACAACCCTGGAAGGCCAGAAAACCCTGACCACACCCCTTGGGCGTTCCGGCGGCAGGGACGGGCACCCCATCGGAATGGCCGAGGTTATGTCGGCTCTGAAAACTCCGGTTTTTATCGAACGTGTAAGCCTTTCCACACCGGGCAAGGTTCTGAAAGCCCGCAAGGTATTCCGCAAAGCCATTCAGAATCAGATTGACAAAAAAGGATTCTCCTTTGTGGAAGTCCTTTCTCCCTGTCCCATTAACTGGAAGATGGATCCTGTACAGGCCCGTAAGTGGATGCAGGATTATCTGGAACCCCTTTATCCTGTAAAGAACTTCAGGGATGACAGTGAAAAACCGGCGCCTCCTGACGACTCCCTTCCCTGGCTGGATGATAATGAACTGAAAAAAACACTGCAGCAGGGCGGTTCCCTTCCCAATGTTCACAGGGATACGTATTTTGAAGAGCAGAGGGTTAAAATTGCCGGATTCGGTGGTCAGGGGGTTCTGTCTGCGGGTACACTCCTGGCGAATATTGCCATTGCAGAAGGACTTAATGCCACATGGCTGCCCTCCTATGGGCCTGAGATGAGGGGCGGAAAGGCTAATGCCAGCGTTATTGTATCCCGTGATGTGATCGGTTCTCCAGTTGTGGACTATCCCAATGTTCTTATTGCCCTGAACACGCCGTCACTTCTTTCTTTTGAAAAAAATGTGATGCCGGGAGGGCTGATTCTGGTTAATTCATCTCTTGTAAATCACAAGGTTGAAAGAGACGATGTACGGACTTTTTACATCCCCGCATCTGATATGGCCAAGGAGAGCGGAATTCTGGCCACAGCCAATATCATTCTTCTTACCATTTATCTGAAAATTACAGGTGTAGCTGATCATGAGGTTCTGAAAAAAGTCCTTCCGGGAAGTGTGAAAAGGAAAGATACGGTTCAACTGAATCTTAAAATGGTGGAAAAGGCATTGGAATACTTTGAGAAGGAAATTAAAGGGAATGTCTGAGACATATAGAATTCTGGCTATTAATCCCGGGTCAACTTCGACCAAGCTGGCCCTGTTTGAGGATGAAAATGAGATCCATTCCCTGAATATTACCCATCTGGACGATGAACTGGATCTGTTTCCCCTGGTGTCGGATCAGGAAGAGTATCGTTTTAACCTTATCCGTACCATGATGGATAAAACGAATGATAAAGGTTTTGACCGGCTGGACGCCGTAATCGGCAGAGGAGGGCTGCTGCATCCCATGGAAGGGGGTGTCTACCATGTTAACGAAGCTATGCTGGAGGATTTAAGGGAGGCCCGCTATGGTGAACATGCCTGTAATCTGGGGGCTGTGCTTGCCCGGAGAATCGGGGACGAACAGAAGGCTAAAGGGAATGTCTGTGAAGTGCTTATTGCCGATCCCGTAGTAGTTGATGAACTCTGCCCGGAAGCCCGCTGTTCCGGCCTGCCCGGTCTGGAACGAAAAAGTGTTTTTCATGCGCTGAATCAGAAATCAGTTGCCCGAAATGTGGCGGGACAATTGGGTAAACCCTATGAAGAGCTGAACCTGATTGTCGCCCATATGGGGGGGGGCATCTCGGTGGGAGCTCATAAAAAGGGGAGGGTTGTCGATGTGAATAATGCTCTGGATGGAGACGGTCCCTTCTCTCCCGAGCGGAGCGGCGGACTTCCGGCGGGGCAGCTGGTAAAACTCGCTCTGTCCGGGCAGTACAGTCTGGAAGAGCTGAAAAAGATGATTACAGGGCAGGGCGGAGTAATTGCCTATTGCGGAACGAAAGACATGAGGATGATTGAGGAGCGGATCAGGGCAGGAGATACAAGCGCCCGGTTGGTTTTTAATGCCATGTCCTACCAGATATCCCAGGAAATTGCCCGACACGGGGCTACCCTGGAAGGAGATGTAGACGGAATCATTCTGACGGGAGGTCAGGCAAGAAGCGAGGATCTGGTAGAGGCAATAAAAAAACGTGTATCCTTTCTGGCACCGATCTATGTCATTCCGGGAGAACGGGAGATGGCTTCTCTGTCCGGTAATGCTCTGGATGCCCTCAGGGGTCTTCAACCTGTTAAGGAGTACGAATGAAAAATCTTGATGAGATGCTGAGAAGCGATAAAACCGGCCGTGTAGCAATTGTTCAGGCGGATCATGAAGACTCTCTCCGGGCGATGGCAGATGCCCTGCAGAAAAGGATGGCGGATTTCATCCTCATAGGGGATTCCGAACGAATACGCCTCAAGGCGGACGAACTTGAAATATCACTGGACGGGGTGGAAATAAGGGAAGCGGAGAGCGATGAAGAGGCTTCGAACCTGGCTGCTTCTCTGGCCGAAAAAGGTGAAATCGATGTGGTTATGAAAGGTCTGGTTCATACCTCGGTTTTCACAAGGGCTCTTTTGAATAAAGAGAGAAAGCTGATTTCTCCCGGCGGATTGATCAGTCATACGGGTTTGTTTGATCTTCCGGGATTCCCTCATCCTTTTCTTTTAAGCGATGCCGCCATAAATATTCTACCGGACTTCAAACAGAAGGTGGAGATATTAAAAAATGCTATCGGAATCAGCAGGACTCTGGGAGTTAATGCGCCAAAAACGGCCTGTATTGCTCCTGTTGAAAAGATCAACCCCAAGATTCTCAGTACCGTAGATGCGGATGCCCTGAGGCAGATGGACTTCGGGCATGCAATTGTTGATGGTCCCATGGCGCTTGATGTGGCGCTCTCCGCTGAAGCAGCCCGGATTAAAGGGATAGAAAGTCCTGTCGCCGGGGATCCGGATATCCTGCTCTTCCCCGAACTCAATTCGGCCAACGGTGTATATAAAGCCCTGTCCTTTATCCCCGGGTGCAGGCATGCGGGGATTCTGGCTGGTTTGAAGGTTCCCGTTGTGCTTACTTCCCGCTCCGATTCGGAGGAGACCCGGATGCTGTCCTTAAGGATGGCTTTGAGAAGCAGTACGGGAGAATAGAACGGATTTCTTTATATTTCATAAAATTTATGGAATTGGCGTCAATTGGGGAAAAAGATATAATTAATACTATGAATACAAAATATCAAAACAAATTTAATTATCAGATCCTGTTCTTCCTGATTTCGGTAGTGATCATATTCACCTCATTATTAATTACCATTGATCGACGTTATATCAATGAGATGATTCTACAGGATTTCAACCACGAACTTGAAAAAACTGCCAGCTCAATAAATTACGACATCAAGTTAAAATCTGAGCATGTAAAAGCAATGTCAAGTCGGACAATGATTCGACAGGAATTGAATAGATGGTATAACAGGGATATCTCGTTAGAGGCTGTTCAGAACTTTACAAGGGATAAATACCGGGATGGTGCGGTAGTTTACGATGATATTATATATGCAGTTCGTTACGATCTTACAGGACAGTATATTAGTAGTTTTTCAATAGCAGACTCAACGGAAATAAAACCTGTAACAGAACAAGCTTTGGATATTCAAAAAAATGGAAATGATTTCCTTTTGTATCTGGAAAATGAAATTGTACATAGTGGGGTTCATATCGGATACGATTGCGCTGCTTTTAAAATACCTTTAAATACTTTTGATAGTACTTTTCTTAAAAATGTAAATTTTATAAAAAATCCTGTTCCTCAAGAGTATGAAAAGATCAGTATGATTGAAATCGGATGCACAGGTTTTTTTCTCACAGCGGAGATCGATGACACAATCAAAACCGGTAGAATCAACCAGCATTATTTTATGATATTGAAATGGATGATTCTTTTTTTTGTTTTACTACTGATTGTTTCGCATATTACCATTTTTCATTTCAGCAGAGAACTCATTTCTGTTATTGAAAAACTGCATAATCGGGATGTTCGAAATGAACGGTATTCTGCTATCGCCCAGGTAGGTGCCGGTTTAGCTCATGATCTGAATAACAAGTTTAATATTATTATAGGGTACACAGAAATATTATTGAAAGGGGATATCTCGGAAGAAATTCAGAAACCTCTTGAAATTATCCATAAAACCAGCTGGGAAGCTACATCAGTAATAAATAAACTGCATCATTTTACTAGCGGCAGATTCAGTGATATGAGTGATGTCAATGCTGTTAAGTTTTTTAATAGTATCAATAATAAAATCAATTCGGATTTTGATTTAAAACTGAATACGGACTACCGTATTTCCCATGAACTTGTCCTGCATATTGATACCGATCAGCTGGAAGGTGCAATCCATACCCTTGTACAGAACTCATCCGAAGCCAGTGCTTCTATTGTGAATGTCACTCTGGTTCAGAAACGTATAGAAGATGATTCAACCTGTATGATCTGCAATAGGCTGATGAAAGGGGATTGGCTGTGTATCAGGATTGAGGATAACGGGGATGGGTTTTGTGAAGATATTGATAACCACCGACTACTGGAGCCTTTCTATACAACAAAAGGAGTCCGGCATGCCGGTTTGGGGCTCTCTCTGGTATATGGTGTCGTTCATCAGCATAAGGGGCATATTGTTATAAACCGGGTCGTTCCCGCAGGACTGGCTATTGAATTGTTTCTGCCTTTGGGTGGAATGGGTGTAGAAAAGTAGATATATTCGGATATGCATTTTGTTTTTAAAAGAAGATCGGGATGTAGATTTCCTTCTATTGTCTCAATATGCGCGTTTTATCAAAAAATCAATACATGCATAATCAGTCTTAAAGCATTATGTATCAAGACTGATTAGTATTTGTTATTAAGGAAATTGTGAATTATATAATTGATGATAGTTTTTCTATTCTATAATAGAAAACTCTGAAGCTAATTCTTTTAAAAGCATCTGTTACGGTCCAGTAAAATGAAATGCTTTTGTTTCCTGAAAAATCAAAAAAATCAATAATGTAACCTCGCTTTTTTTCATTTTCGGTCCACTCAAATAGAATAGGGATACATTTTGGCAGATTTTTTATATGCCCATGTCCCTTCGAATATTTCTGCTTCTCTTTTAATAAGCAAAGTTCCATCTTCTTTAAATGTAATGAGCTTCCTGCTGAATCGTTAATACCTACCAGTTCTTTATTCTGTATCATGTCAAAATCGATCAGGTTTGAATTCGACTTTGTACTCATACAACCGGTTAAAAAGAGGCAGTAAAATCAGTGATAAAAATAATTTCCTGTATGACTTTTTTTCTCCTTGCCTGTTGATACAAGGATATTTTTAAGACTGCTTTAAATAATTTTTAATTTTAACTTCAGGTAGATAATGGAAATTATCGCTTACGGTTCCGGGAAGTTTTCTTCATGGATATTCATAATGTTTGAAAAATATGGGGTTTTAAAAGAAAATTTAAGATCTTTCTAAAGCATATACCTAAAGAAAAAAGCTTCAGGGTATTTACTGTTGAGGTCCTGTAATATTTGGTTTGCATCATCAGTATTACCGAAACGCTTCTTAATTATTTAAAACCAGAAGAATCTACTCATTTATATTTCGTATGTCTGTTCTGTGTCCGGAATAATTCGTCAATTCGGGAAAAATACTGTTTTGAATTAATATTCTGGTAAGAAAACTATAACTTTTCCTTTTCTTCTCTATTTTTTTAATGAAGCCATACATTTGAGTCTATATCACCCATGATTTTGAACTGGTTATTCCGGGTAATTAGTTTTGCAATATTACGATTATGGAAATGTTATTCTGCGTTTCTAACTAGGCGGATTCCTGTAGAAAAAATATTCATTGGTCTATAAGTTCCCCTTATAGAGGTTTCAATAGGACCTCCATACCATGATCCACCTCTTATTACTTTAAAATCATGACCGTATCTTGATTTCTGTTTTACATCTTCAGCATGATCAATTGATGGATTTTCTATTGGTAGCCATTCAAACATTATTTCATCATACCAATCCCAGCACCACTCACTTGCATTTCCACCCATATCATAAATATCTAATTCATTAGGTATATACTCTCCTACAGGATAAGAGCTTTTAAACTCTTTACCGAAACGTGCAATTTCATTGGGATCATCACTGCCAGGATATTTAAATCCTTTAGATTGGCGTCCACCTCGTGCTGCATATTCCCATTCGGCATCGGTAGGTAATCTATAACCATTTGCGGTTTTGTCCCATTTGACAGATATTTCGGTAAATTCTTCATCAGGTAGCTCAGTGATTATATAAGCTGGATTAAATCCATCCTTTAAGCTTGCCCAATTGCAAAAAATTATGGCATAGTACCAATTCAATCCTTGAGCTGGACAGTCATCAGTTGGAATAGTTTCATAAAAAGGCCCATATCCATCTATATTCCAATCCCATGTAAATTTAAGCTTTACATCATTTAAAAAAAGTTTCCATTCATCAACAGTAACCATATAGGAAGACATAAAAAATGAAGAAAGATCTACTCTATGGGGCTGATTGGTTTTTATATCAGGATTTCCCATAATAAATTCGCCGCCATCAACGAGTACCATTTCAGGTTGATAATACCCTTCTGAAATATTAAAAAGAGGTGTAGTTGTAGTTTCAGATTCGATCACAGGTTCAGGCTCTTTTTTTTTATCTTCACTCTTTTGGCAAGAAAATGTACAAATAAATAACAGTACTATAAATACATTCTTAAATATTTTCATTTTGATTCCCTCAGAATTTAGGTTTAAAACTATAATAATTCGAGTTAAATGCAGCAGCATTTTCCCACCACTTATATTCTTGATATGTTGTATATGGATCATCATAGACACCATTAGACCAACTTGCAAAATGAGTATGTTCAGAATCATTCACATCAATATACTTCTCCATATATGAATTAATATCCGCGTTTTGAAGTGCTTCATAGCTTTCATACGTTGTTTCAAATAAAGGATAATTATCAATGCCAAGCTTATCACCAATCATAGCATTCAGACCGTTATAGGAAAGAACTTCACTATCATTATTAAACATTTCTCCCTGAGCATTTCGAAGTACATCTATCAGCTCATCAGGCCCTAGACTTACACCATATTTTTCCTGAAAGTAATTATTCGCATATTCAGCAGAAGCTGTAATTGCACAAGCACTGTGTTCATCCAGGCCTAATGCTTCTTCTACCATTTCCTGAGAGATATCTGTTTCGCTGTTCCGACCGAGATTATCCAGATAACTGTAGTTTCCGTTTCTTATGGCTAGATAGATCGGATCATATCCAGAACCATGATATTTTGCAATTTCTGTCTCAGAATACCAACCGCCTTTATCTTTATTATAATCAAGTCCAGACTTCATCATGATACTGTTGATATCCGATTTTGATTGCTTGTCATTACCAGTCTGAAAACCAGCGGTAATCGCCGCAATCTGACCTGACAGCGATCCATTAGCTCTTCTAATAGTCTGGGTTTCACCATTTTCATCCACAAAGATTAAGGTTTGCTTATCTCCATCATCAAGGACTTGCTGAACTTTTCCGTTTTCATCCAGTACAACACGCCAGTAGTCGGCACTTGAATCATAAGCCCCATCCACATAGTTATTCCCGCCGGTTTTATAGGATACATAATCTTTCAGAAGCTCATCATTTCCATTAAAAATAGCGCTCCCATAATCACCCATCAGCTTATCCAGAGTTGTGATATGCCCCTTCACAGCCTGCCGGGTTTCCATTTTCTGAGAATAATCACTGCTGATGTCTCCATCTCTGTGCGCTTCGTGGTTTAAAGTAACAAGCGTATCTACAACACTGGCCATATCATTCATATTAACGCCATTATTCAAAAATACAACCCTGTTCCCGTTTTCCAGTACGGTTTCTGCCTTTCCATCCACATCCTGATCAAATCTCAGCTCCGTATCCAGATGCATCATACTGGCAGCCTGTCTCTTGGCGGCAATATTGCCGTAGGCCCTCTGCATACGGTTCAATCTGGCCATATCTTCTGCAGTCTGTTTATCCGCAGCATATTTGTTCACGTTATCCGTAAAGGCTTCCACATTTTTCTGAATGCTTCGCTCGGAACCCAATACATACATTCCCTCCACAAAAGAGGCAAAGGTAGAGTAATCGGCTTTGATACCGCCGCTCCCTATTCTGGATGATAGCCCGTTATTTCCCAGATTGAGCTCCAAAAGTCCGCCATGATAAGCCGCATTATCAGAGTTTTTCAATCCGAACATGGAAAAGTCCAGAACATTGACAGTGGTATTCCCCGTCATGGCGTATTCGGTCAGCCCTCTGGTTACGGAACCGGCCATATTGCCGATGGCTCCCACATTGTAGGCCATACTCCCCCAGCCGCTGTCTTTTAGTGCTGTCTGATTTTTCATGGTGAAAGCATTACCTAATACTCCTGTCTGAAAGCTGGTTCTTGCGAAGTGTTCTGCCGTTCCAGCAATAACACCAGTCCAGGCATCGGTTCCCTCAAAGCTTTTGCAGAAACCCTTCTGATTGAAATCCAGACCATTATCCCACTCAATGGCATTTATCCCGTTTGAAACAGCCATATTTGCTGTCAATTCAACGGCTTTCAGCCCTGTTGAGGCAAAAACTGAATTCTGGATAAACGGGTTATTCTGAAGCCCCTTGAACTCACCTCCGAAACCGGTATTAAACGAGCTTCCAATGACCGAAGTCGCCAGGCTTGTTGCGCCTTTCCTGGCAAAACCGCTCCAGGCATCTCCAGCTTCCATCTGTCCGTTCTGTACATCAAGAGCCGTAAACAGCGCATCATCCACCATATTGGCCGCTGTGGACATCAACGCTGCAGCCAGAACATTCCCGGCCCCGGGAGCCATAGCCGTAAAGGCAATATTTAACGCTATATCCGTCAAACTTCTGATAGTCGGAGCTGCCAGAAGGCTGTCGGAACTCCCGTCATTATCCGCATCATCATCCCATATTTTCTGGCTGTAGGCGGGCAGGTCCACCGTGGCAAATCCCCTCTGCATCCGGGCCTGCTGAATCAGGTAGTCTTTATAGATACGGCCCATCTCGCCGTAACCTTCGGTCTCCACATCTTCCGGATCATCTTCTTCCATCTCCGGAGCATAACCCACATGGAAGTAAAACAGACCGGAAGTTGTTGTATGCTTTCCTGTCTCCTGCCAAATATCATTCTCATCATAATACCCTGTATTGTATTGGGCAGAGTTTTCAAAAGCTTCTTGCTGCGCTTCCAGATGAGCCAGAAACTCATTGTCCAGGCCGTCGGTTTCCGCTTCATCCTGGCCGAAGACCAGACCAATATAATTTTCCAGATTTTCCTGAGCCTTTTTCACCTTCACATTGATCAATGTGCTGTTCAGTTTTTCCAGGCTTGCCTGGGACAGATCCACGCCGTGGTCAAAATCGGGGGCGATAAAGTCGTTGTAGACCCCTACCTCCTGGGTTTCCGACTCCGGGCCTCCCATCAGGGACGAATCGATAATGGTCCGTCTGGTATAGGTGTCGCCGTACCGGACGTAACCGGCATTATTCATGGTATTGGTCACGCTGTCGTCCACGCCCTTGTTGGCATCGTCAATGCTGTCGTCGATACCTTCTTCCATCTCGTCAATCAGCTCCGCCATCTGGAGGGCCTGAGCCGTAGCGAGGGCCTTCTGCAGGTCCTCTTTCAAATCCGCCTGTTTTTCCCGAAGATTGGCAATGTCGCTGGTTTTATCCGGGATGTGGGGGAGGGCGGCGGCCAGGATCATATCGTGTCCGCCGGACCGGGAGGTAAGGCTTTTCACACTGTCCATCATCTGTTTCAGGGTGGTGCCTTCCAGGGCGTCGGACACGATCTCCTGTACCGAACCCGCTTCCGTGGTCATATCCGGAATCAGGGCGAAATTGACCTGGCCGATCAGCCTGTCCGCTTCAAACCCCATATCACAGGCTAGGGATTCGGCCCCGGTGGATACGGCCGCTCTTGAACTCCTGTCCACCCATTCGTTCTTGTTGTATACCAGCTGCTGGTACCGGGCCTGCCAGAGAATCTCCTTTTTTTCGTACTCCCTCTGAAAGTCTCCCCGCCATTTCTCCCTTTTGCCTATCAGGCGTTCCATGGAGTTCTGCCACTGGGTTGTTCCCTCGGCTATCAGCTCGTCGGTCCGGTTCCGCCAGTAACTCTCCTGCCGGGAAATCTCCAGCAGACTGTTGTTAAGCTGATCGTAGCGCTCTTTTTTAACCACTTCCATCCGGCTGCTGAAGGCAGCCAGAAGGCTCTGGGCGTAATAGTTCAGATTATGGGCCTTCCCCTGAGCGGAGTAGGAGGCTGTTCCCGTATAGGCGTCCATCAGGCGGGAACTGTAATCTTCTGACGTGTACGCCGGGTTCTTATAGAGCTTTTCCGCCAGGGCTTTGTAAGCCGCCGCATCAAACTCGTCCGCATTCAAGCTGACCAGAAGTTTGTCGTAATCCGCAGCTCTGTCAGTCTCCAGATTTGCCTCGCGCACTGTGACAGTCTGTTCATTTGCGGCATTCAGGTTCCGCAGGTGGAGGAGCAGGCCGTCCAGAATCGTTGCATTACTGCCCTTAAAATTGCCGGCCATTGTATTGTAACTGCTGGTTAACAGGCTCTGTTCCGCCGTGTTCAGGGGGCGGCCGATCAGTTTTCCTATCAGATCGCCTGTGGTTGCCCCTGACAGGTTTCCGGAGCCGAGGTTTTCATTCAACTCGCTTTTGATCTGATCAATCTCTTTTTTCAGACTGTCCACTTCTATCAGGGCCAGAAGCTCTTCCGTAATATAAACGCCTCCCACATAGCCCTCTGCCGTTTCTTTCAGATTATGCCGCTCCTCTTTTATATACTTTCCTGTGGGAGTGTAGTTTCCGAAAATATCTTTATGCCTATTCTGCTCTTTTTTGGCAGCCTTGTTAAACTCTTCCCAGGCCAGATAGGAGAGATCCATGGACAGGGTTGTTTTAAAGTGACTATTCAATACTCCCGCCTGCATCATAAACTTGTAAAAATCATACATCTTTTTCTTTTGGGCATCTGATACAATGGCATTATAGTCGGCGGCTGTTTCCTCTTTCAGCCACTCTTCAGGAGTCAGAAGAACCTTTTTGATCGTGCCATTACTGTTGTAAAGTACTTCGACTTTTTCCGTATAGCCACCAGCCAGGTATTTATCAATATCCCCCTTATACCCGATATGGCAGCTTCTAAAGAAATCCCCTTGCTTATCCAGCAGGTGAATATGCTGCCTATTCTCAAAAAGGGCGACCGTGTACCGGGAATCCCGGCTTTCGGGGGATAAATACTGAAAGGCCTCATGGTAGAGGGCGAAGGAGAAACTTTTCAGCAGTTCTGCCGTATTACCTCCGTAACTCTGAAGGCTCTGTGCCCAGAGTATCATATCCCGGGAGCAAATCTCTTCAGAATTCTCCTGTGAGAAATAGTTGTTAATTTGAGTGTTCTGCTCCTCTTCTGTCATAGCGCGGAAATTGCTTATACCGGAAAAATCACTCATCCCCTGATTCACAAAGCTGTCATCCCAGGTCAGTTTGTTTCCAATCCTGGACAGATCGAAAATAGTATTAAGCTGATCCTCCATCTCATCGGTGGATTTGCTGATCAAACCTTCCTGCCTGTCCAGCAGCCTTTGCAGCTCCGTCTGGGCGCTGATTACCATATTCTGCAGGTTCCTGTGCTTTGCAGAGGCATTGACCGCGTTCTGCCAGGCTGTATCACGCTGGGATTCTGTGGCGCCTGTTGCCTTTATATTTTCCAGAACCTCAAGGGCTTTTGTCACATTGTCATAGGCCTCTTTTCTTTCGTCCCGGATACTGTATATATCCAGGGTTTCAGGTCTGTAGGCGCACTGGGCGTAGTCCAGAATCTCTTTTGCTGTCTGCAGCTTGTTCTGTTTATCCTTATACAGGGCAAAAGAGGTGTCCAGGTTGTTCTGGGCCGTTCTGTAGGCATTTACTACCGTATTAAAAGCGCCCAGGGCATTCCGGTAAGCTGTATTTTCATGTTCAAATACCTCAATGGCCGCATTGAGCAGATCCCTGTCCCGGTCTACTGTATCCTCTTTGTATTTGCGAAACCCGAGTTTCAGGTTCTCCTTGTCTGCCTCATATTTGGCCTTATTGTTATAGTTGCTTATATAGGTAATTGTTCCGTTATAAATCTTTCCATACAGTTCTTCCGGGGTCTCCTCCGGAGCAGAGGGATCTTCTGCTGCCAATAGCAGGGAGAAGGCGGTCCTGATTTGAGATGTCGTATAGGCCAGTTCTTCCGCCTTATCAACATAGTTCTCCGGAAGTTCAGAATAGGTTGCCAGAAGAAACCTGTTCTTTTTTTCTGTTCGGAGAGCCATCAGGGTTTCCCTATGGCGATTCCCCAGGGACATTCCTGCTTCCAGTAAAAGGTTCCCATGGCCCTTGTAGAGGGCTTTGATATAGGCCCTCTCCATAAAATCCGCATCCGGAGAGAGGCGGCTGATAAACTCATCCAGAGTCTCCTCCGTATAGCTGCTGTAGGAGGCCAGATAGCTGTAGTCCGCAGGAGTATAAATATACTGTTCCAGATCGCTTATTACGGATATCTCGTCCATTGAGAAGAGGGGCTCAACCGGGTTCCCTTCCTCATCCGTTTCTGATGTAGATACCAGAAGGAACTCCTGCCAGATCTCCTCTTCCGTTTTCATAACCGGATTATCATCCTCATCAAGCAGAGGATTTCCCTCTTCATCCAGTCTGGGTTCATCCTCCGCCTCCATACGGAAATCCTCCCATTTTATACGAATATCCGGGAGCCTTTCATACAGGTCCATTTCCGCCAGTTCATCCGTGTAGCCAGCGTCAGACAGAATAGACATAGAGTTATTTGAAAGGGGATTTATATCCAGAAAACCCTGATCTCTCTCCCATGCTTCAAGCCGGGCGGCCATTTCAAGCCGGTTTGCTTCATCCCCCTGGATAGAGGAGGAAAATCTCAGGCGGATGTACCGGTCCAGCAGAAGCTGCAGGGATGAAGAGAGGGGCGACCAGTCCGGACGGGATGAGAGCCAGTCCGTCAGATCATCCAGGTTATCGATCGTCAGGATCGCGGTATCGGGGCTGTTTGACTGCAGGTAGATCTTATCCTGGGCCGGAGAGAAGCGGCTGTAGACAGCCCAGGCCGTTTCTTTCTGCCTGGCCGATTCCAAACTGTCGATCTCATGGCTCAGAAAGAGGTCCGCAGCTTCAAACAGGGGAAGGGAGGAGGTATCCTCTCCGCTGATCAGACGGAGCCAGTAAAGGGTTTCGCTGTCATCCTTAACGGTGTTCCACAGATCGATCCTGTCCCGGCCGCCTCCTGTCAGAGTCGTGAGCCCGGATATCAGATTATCCAGCCCTGCCAATGATGTAGGGGTGGGAACGCTGTATCCTGTATTCAGCAGATACGCCGCATATTCACTGTAGGGGTGGGGTTCCTCTCCCTCCGCCGGTTCCGGCAGGCTGCCTGTTTTTATCAGATCCAGAACGTCCCGGATAAACCCGGCCCTGGCCAGATCGTAACGGTTACGGGCGGTCCGGGTCTCTTCCTTCAGCTGCTCTCTCAGAGCCCCGGAGTTTTCACCCGGTTCAAAGGTGCTTTTTTCAAGCCAGAGGCAGGATGACTGATTGTAATCGATTTTGCTTTGCCAGGTCTGTTCAAGCCGAAAGAGGGCCAGCTTCAGTTTAAGAACTTCCGACCCGTCGGTTGCATCCTCGCCTTCCTCCGTTTGTTTAAAGCAGTCCCTGTACAGCTGTGTCAGTGAGGCATAGGTCTCTTCTATCCATTTTCTGTTATCCGGATCAGTATCTTCCGATTCTTCCACATAACCGGCGGTAATCAGCTGTGTTTCCCAGTCTGTCATGTCCTCCGTTGCCAGGTTAGGCTGAAGAGCCGTTACCGCATCCCGCTTCTCCTGAAGCTCGGTCAGATCCGCCTCATTATCAAACTCCGTAATGGTCTCTTCTCCCCGCAGGTCCCGCAGCAGTTTCTCCCGCTCTTCCCGGGCTCCCGTACGCCTCTCCCATTCGGCGGCGGCCAGGTAGTTCTCATAAAGGCTGTCCCGGTCGCCTGCTGTTCCGTTTGCTCCCAGCCAGGATTGTATTTCAACGGCCAGGTTTGCAATGGCATTATCCAGAATCTCCGTATCCTTGCCGTTGTAAATGGCTGTGGAGGTATCGTAGTTCTCCTGGGCGGTGGCCATGGCTTCCCGGGCTGCCGCCAGAGCATCCCGGTCTTTATTGAGTATCTGCTGCTGATCCTTCAGGGCTTCCCGGGCTTCTTCCAGGGCCTGAATCGCTGTATTATATTCTGTTTCGGCATTGCTTAATTCCTGATCGGCTTCGTTGTAAATCTTCTCTGATTCTGCTTCGGTGGGCCGCTCGGAAGTGTCGGTTTCCGCGTAGGTTATGACAGCTTCCGATATCCGCCACTGCAGGTAGAGGTTGTTGGACAGTACCTTTAAACGGTCAATTTCATTTTGGAGGGACCCCGCGGAAACGCTGCTGTCATAGTTCATGGCTTCGCTTTTCAGAGAAAGGAGCATGGTCTGGGCTGCATCCATCTGTTCCTGAAAGGACTCCTTCAAAGACAGCCAGCCGGGGAGTTCCAGTTTATAGGGGGATTGCAGGTTTGTCAGTCTGTCATGCTCTGCCTGTATTTCAGCTTTTGTTGCCACAAGAGTCTCTTTCTGGGCTATTAGCACTGTCAACTGATCGCTCAATTCCTTAAAATCTTCGAGATAGACCAGAATTTCAAGAGAATCCAGAGGTGACATAATTTCCCTTAATTCTTCCATTTCCAGCTGCGTATTGGCTATTTCGGTATTTTTACTGTTAATCAGGGCGTTGTAATTTGCCAGGGATGATCGGAGAGGGATCAGATCATCCTCATAAAAAGCAACTTTATCTGTGTAGAAGGTAATATTGTCCTCTGCCGATTCCAGCATGGCTGCGCTTTCATTAAATATGGTTAGAATGCTCTGAACCTGGTTGGAAAATTTTATCTCCTGTTCCTGGGCCGCCTTTTCCAGATCCCGGCTCAACAGGGCGTACTGTTCCTTGAAATTCTCCTTTTTACCGGCCCACAGGGTCTTGCCTTTTTCCAGTTCCAGGCTGATCTCCCTGATCCATTCCTTCCTCCTCCGGGAGAAGGTTTCAAAAGCCTGGTCCCAGGACTGTTCCGCCGCCAGATATCTGGTTTCAAGCCGGAGCTCCCAGTCTATCCGTTCGGCCATCAGGGCCTTTTCCGCCCGATCCCACTTTTCCAGTCCCGACTCGAACTCCCGGCGAAAACTCTCGTCCCATTCCTCAATGGAAAAAACAGCCTCTTCCACCGAAGCTTTCTGCCAATCCTCCATATCCTTTTTCAGGGCGTCTTCGGTGGATTCAAGTTCATCCCGGGTTTCCTTCAGCAGGTTCTCCGTAATAGCCATGGCCGTATCATCTTCGCTCTTTTTCCTGAGAGAATAGTTATCCTTTTCTCTCATATATTGGAATTGGCTGAGACTGAAACAGATCAGCTGGTCCATTTCTCTTTCTATGGTATTCCTGTAATCTTTCAGATAGACAGCAGCCTTCTGTTGTATGGACTCCAGGGAAGAGAGGGATACTTCATTTTTTAGGGATGTCAGCATCATTTCTGCAGAAAAAGTCCATTTGGCAAGTATCTCATCTTTGCAGCTGTCGGCCTTTTGCTTAAGTGCTTCCCTGTCTGATTGAATCTCCGCAGAATTTCCGGATTGTATTATTGGATCTCCCGCGTTATCGAAGAGTATCCTGTCATCCTGGATCAAATAGGTATACTCTTCTTCCCATTTATTGAGAGACTGGATAAGAACCGACAGATCTGCCTGTTCCATATTTATGTGCAGGTAGTGATTAATACTGCTCTCCGTCAGTTCCGGATGACTGTCCCCGGACAGGGAATCCACAGGGGTCAGGTCATCCTGTCCGCTCCATAAAAGGAAAGGGAGAAGCAGTAGAATAAAAACAGCCGGGATGATCCGTTTCTGCATGGCAGGCCTCTTTATGTAAAAAGTTTTTACCACTTCTACTCCTTAAAAAGGAACGGAAATTCAAAACTATGGAAAAAATCTATTTTTTTTTTTGAAGCAGAAAGATAAAAATCATTCTGTATGAGGTATGAATAGTCGCTTACAAATATTCTGTATAATTATCCTTCTGATTTCTACGGTTTCCTGTGAAAGGGATGAAACAGTTTCGCTGTCAGAAAAAATGGTATTGAAGTATATGACGGCTCAATCCCTTTATTACGGGGGGGACACGGAACCGGCTATTGGTATTCTCAAATCAGTTTATGATGAGAATCCCGGTTTTACCAGAAATACCAGTCTCTACGCCAGGGCTCTCTATTATTCGGGTGATACGGAGAAAGCCGTTTCATTATGGGAGTCCATATGCTGTAAAGAGGCTTATCAGATTGATGCGGTAAAACACCTATCCCGCTTTTATCTGGGAGAGGGAAGAACCGTGGAAGCAGAAGCGTTACTTTTACAGGCCCTGTCCTACTCCTCGGAAGATCCCGGGCTTCTCTATCTCCTGGCCGAAACCCGGATAGCGGCAGGGGCGTTAAGTGATGGTCTGACGCTTCTGGAGAAGGCCGCCGTTCTGTCTGAACGGGAGTGTGAAATCTATCTAAGACAGGCTTCGCTCTACCAGGAGTTCGGGTATTACGACAGGGCTGTTGAGGCTGTAGAAAAAAGCGCCTCTCTCCTCAATAAGGATCACCCCCTTTTTCCTTCTCTAACAGCCCTTCGGGCAAAGCTCACAGCAGAAATCCCCTGAGTTTTAAGAAATTCAAATTTACTGATCCTGTTTTTGTGTTTATTATTAGTGATAAAGATTCCTGCGGGGAAGAAATTATCGGGAAGGCGGTTTGCTGTAGAATGACAAATTCACTGATTATCGTTCATATTCTTATTCTGCTTCTGGTTATAACCATATTTTCTTTTCTGATTATCAGGAATTCAAGGAGCTGTAAAAGCTGCCGGAAACTGAAAGAGGAATTCAGGATACTGGAACGTAAAAACCTGGAGCTTAATAACCTTTCCATGACAGACACTCTTACTGGATTGATGAACCGGCGGGCAATCGAGCCTATAATTCACAATGAGATAAATAGAACAAACCGATATAACTCCCCCGTCAGTCTCCTGATTCTGGATCTGGATCATTTTAAACAGGTTAATGACAATTACGGACATGATTTCGGTGATAAAGTACTGACACATGTAGCACAAACGATAAAAGGAATCTGTCGTAAAACCGACAGTATTTCCCGATGGGGCGGGGAGGAGTTCCTCGTCCTTGCCCCTGATACCACAGCAGCCAATGCATTTTACCTCTCTGAAAAAATACGACGGCAGATTGAAAGTTCCCATGTGGATACCCTTGATGATCTGACGGTGAGTATAGGTGCCAGTTCCCATCATAAAGGAGAGAGTTTTCAGGACTGGTTTAACAGAACCGATACGGCTCTGTATTATGCCAAGGATGAAGGGCGAAACCGGGTTATCATACACCCCGATGACAATGTGGTAGAGAAGAGCAGGGGGATGATCCAGAGTATTCTGCGTCTGGAGTGGAAGAACCGCTACTCTTCCGGTATCGATCTGATTGATGAACAGCATCAGGAGATGTTCCATTATGCCAATCTATTAATCGATACGGTACTGAATAATGCCGGGAATGAAGCTGTACTGGAATCGCTTATGGTGATGCTGGCTGTTATTAAGGAACATTTCAAAAACGAAGAAGCCACCCTTCTGGAATACAGCTTTCCCCAATTGAAGGATCATGCGCAGGGGCACAGGAAACTGATTCTCCGTATGAATGATCTTATTCTGCTCTTTCAGGAAGGGGATGTCGACTCAATCGAACTACTGCATTTTATAGCCCAGGAACTGATATTTTCGCATCTGCTAAATGAGGATAAGGGCTATTTTTTCATAAATAAAAGGAAATAATTTCTGTACAATTTTTCATCTGCTATATAAACGGAACCTGTCTCCCGGTGAGAATGTCCCTTCCTGAATCATACAGCTGATCTGCCCAATCACATAATCGGCCGGATCCA
Organism: Oceanispirochaeta sp.; assembly: GCA_963663385.2. Lineage (GTDB taxonomy): Bacteria > Spirochaetota > Spirochaetia > DSM-2461 > DSM-2461 > Oceanispirochaeta. The sequence goes on from CAXXXD010000002.1 coordinate 1,830,153, forward strand.
GCTGTTCTGAAATTGATGGCATCAAAAAAAATCCTTAATATATGGCTAATTTAAGGATTATATTTTAACCTGAAAGAGGGAAAATATATAGATACGTTTTTAGGAGCATAAGAAAGTGAACCCCTGGCCGGAACTCGAACAGTACTCATCCCGCATTTTTCTGGAAAAATCCGGTCTGAATGTTTTCTGTTTTGATACGGGAGGACCCGATCGGAATTCTCCTGTCTGCATTCTCCTTCACGGGTTGGGTGACGAAGCTGATACCTGGCGTCATATCATTGCGCCCTTATCCCGCCGGTACAGGATTATTGCTCCGGATCTGCCCGGTTTCGGGCGGAGCGATAAACCGCGAAGGTCCTATTCAATTCCTTTTTTATGTGAATGTATCATCGAATTGATGGATATGAAAAAAAAGGAGCATTACCTGCTTATTGGAAGCTCTCTGGGGGGGATGATCAGTCAGTATATTGCCCTGCAGGTTCCGGATAGGGTAAACGGGCTGATTCTGGCAGACGGAGTGCTTCTGAGTCAACCGGAAAAAGCGGATCTTTTTACCCGTCTGTTCTTTACACCCCTCCTGGGGGAAATACTCTATTCCTCCCTTGCGTTACAGCCTGAAAAAGCCTTTCGATCCCTTCGTCCCTACTATGCCGACCTGGACGGTCTGCCCGAAGCAGACAAAAACTTTTTATATGAAAGAGTGAACAGACGAGTAACCGACAGGAGGCAGAGACATGCTTATTTCTCACTGCTTCGCAGTCTGGAAAAATGGCTGAGCAGCAGACAGGACGAATTCCGTACACAACTGAAAGCCTGTGAGGTTCCCACCTTGCTGATCTGGGGAGAGAATGATCATATCAGCCCCCGAAAGAACGGGGAGGAGCAGTTGAAGCTTCAGCCCTTTTCCTGCATGAAAACAATAGAAAAGGCGGGGCACCTGCCCCATCAGGAACAGCCGGAAACTTTTCTTAATCTTGTGGAAGATTGGCTGGAAGAAAAAGATGATACATTCTGATGTTTTTTGAATGGTGAATTACGTTTTAGGGAATAATAGAAATTATTTTATGAAAATAACTGAACAAACAGTTAAAATATTCAGATTCCCGTATTAAAAATAATAATGGAGAATAATGTGGAAAACTATCAAAGCAAATGCGCTCGTATCGCAGACGCCCTCGGGACAGTAAAGGTTGTGCCTGTACTGGCCATAGATAAAGTGGAAGATGGTATCAGAATGTGCGAAATCCTCAACAGTTGCGGATTAAAGGCTGCTGAAATCACTTTCAGAACAAAGGCCGCCGAAGGAATTATAAAAGAAGCGGCCAGGCAGTTTCCGGAACTCCTGCTGGGTGCCGGGACTGTATTGAATCGGGAGGATCTTCACAGGGCTTTTAATGCCGGGGCTTCTTTTGCGGTAGCTCCCGGATTCAACCCGGCTGTGGCAGGAGAGGCGGTCATGTCGGGATATCCTTTTTTCCCCGGCTTCTGTACTCCCTCCGAGCTGGAGCAGATTGTTCAATTCGGTATAAATATGCTGAAGTTCTTCCCCGCCGAGGCAATGGGCGGGACCAGAATGCTGAAAAACATCATTGCACCCTATAAACATCTGGGAATCCGTATTATGCCGACAGGCGGCGTGAATCCCGATAATCTGATCGACTACCTTTCCCTTCCGCAAATTCCCTGTGCCGGCGGAACCTGGCTCGGAAAAGCCGAAGATATAAACGCAGGAAACTGGGAAAAAATAACCTGTCTGGTTAAAGATGCGGTAAAGCTGGCAGCGAGCTGTCAGGAGAGGACTCCGAATGTCTGAACTGAAAATTAAACAGGAAGAGGAATGCCTTTTCGATATACTTTCACTGGGTGAAATTATGCTTCGTCTGGATCCGGGAGAAGGACGGATTCATACAGCGCGTCAGTTCCGTGTCTGGGAGGGCGGCGGAGAGTACAATGTCGCCCGTGGCCTAAGGCGCTGTTTTGGTATGAGAGCCGCTGCCGTAACCGCCCTGGCGGATAATCCGGTGGGCCGTCTGGTCGAAGATCTGATTCTGCAGGGCGGTGTGGATCCCTCTTATATCAGATGGATGAAATACGACGGGTGCGGACGGGAAACCAGAAACGGCCTCAATTTTACAGAGAGGGGATTTGGAATACGCGGAGCCGTCGGCTGTTCAGACCGGGGGCATACGGCAGTATCCCAGCTGAAGGAAGGGGATATTGACTGGGAAGGCATTTTTTCCCGGGGGATAAGGTGGTTTCATACGGGAGGAATCTTTGCCGCCCTCTCCGAAACTACTCCCGGCGTTGTAATCGAAGCCATGAAAGCGGCAAGGAAGCATGGAACCGTTATTTCCTACGATCTGAATTACAGACCCTCCCTCTGGAAAGCCATAGGAGGCGAGGCAAAAGCTCAGGAAGTCAACCGGGAAATCGCCCGGTATGTTGATGTTATGATCGGGAATGAAGAGGATTTTACAGCCTGTCTGGGGTTGAGGGTTGAAGGAACAGATGAGAATCTGACAGATCTGGACAGCGAGAAATTTAAAAACATGATAAATAAGGCTGTTGTCGAATTTCCCAATTTCAAAGCAGCCGCTACAACTCTCCGGGGAGTGAAAACAGCTACTGTAAATGACTGGGGCGCTATCGCCTGGTATAACGGGAACATTGCTGAAGCTGTAAACAGACCTGACCTTGAAATACTGGATAGAGTCGGAGGGGGGGATAGCTTTGCTTCCGGTCTGATTTACGGATTTATGAAATTCAACGATGCAGAGAGGGCCGTCAACTACGGGGCGGCTCATGGCGCACTGGCAATGACGACACCCGGGGATACAACTATGGCAACTCTGGCAGAAGTGGAGAAAATCATAGGCGGCGGAGGAGCTCGGGTGGACCGTTAAATCAGAATGATGAAGAGGACAAATTTTAATGAATAGCGAAAAAAGACGTAAGATCCTTTTTATCCGGTATGGGATCTATATAATGACTCCCATATCCCTGTTTTTCCTCTTTTATGAACTGTTATCAGGAAGTGGTCTTTATTCACTGGTAAGATTATTCGCACCTGTTGCCCTGACTTTAATATATATTTTATTAATCAGAACAAATTGGGATAAAAGTATTTTCAGGATTTATCTGTCAATTATAACGGTAATGATAATTGTATCTCTGTTAAAAAAGCCTGTAGTTGGAGTTTTCTGGGTATTCATGATACCGCTCCTCTATACTTTTTTTCTGGGATTCAGGGAAGGAGCCATATGGTTCTCCTTTTTATCTCTGGCAACCGGATTAATAATTTTCAATATTACAGGGAATTTCCAGTCACCCTTTATTGGGGATTTCAGAATCGTTTTTTATATGAGTTACCTTGTTTCCGGATTTATCATACTGGGATTTGAAGCATCAAGGGCTCAGGTTCTGAAATCATTGAAAGAATCGGAAGATTTAAGAAAAGACCTGTTTGAATTGGCGGGAGATTCCATTATGGTTATTGATCTTGCCACAAACACGATTATTGATTGTAATATCAATGCATACAAGCGACTGGGATATACAAAAGACGAGTTTTTAAAGCTTTCCATTACGGATTTTGATGATTCCCTGCCTATGATCAGGAATAAAATGGATAAGCTCCTGATGCAAAGTGATATAGTCTATCAGGAATCTGTACATAAAAGAAAAGACGGCAGCTTTCTACCCGTCGAAACAGGTGCAAAAATCCTGTACAGGGAAGGAAAATCGATTCTTTTGGCATTTGTCAGGGATATTTCCGAACGTAAGAAAATTGAAGACGAAAAAGAGGAATATGTCGAGAAGCTGCAGAAAGCCTTTGATGAGATTAAGGTTCTGCAGGGTATAATTCCAATCTGTTCCTACTGCAAAAAAATCAGGGACGATAACGGGTACTGGAATCAGGTGGAGCAGTATATTTCAGAGCATACTGATGTAATGTTTACCCATGGTATCTGCCCGGATTGTCGCAAAAAACATTTCCCCGAGATGGAAGTGGCTGACAAATCTTTTTCCCCTGTTAAAAAAGGTTAAAACCCGGGAACTGTTGATATAGGTTTGTCCCCCCCCCTCCATGCGAATTTGTTCCGGGATGGGGGAGACTAAGGAACTATATCAGAGATTAAACAGCAGGTCTTCATAGGACGGGTAAGGCCAGCACTGTTTATCCGTCAGTTTTTCCAGCATATCCGCACAGATCCTCAGTTCCTGCATGGCAGGAATAACTTTTTCCTTGTAGGATTCAGCCTGGGCGGGCAGGTTTTCTTCCAGGGCCAGGCTGTTCTGAATTTCCCGTTCAAGCAGGGTGGCTGCCTTAGCCAGTCCTTCCATGTCGCTATAGAGGGCTTTAAGCAGTTTTTCCTGTTCCATCATTGTTTCATCACCCGCAAAATGACGGGCTTCTTTCAGAAAGCTCTGCAGTTCAGAGGCATAACGGAAAACAGAAGGATAGATAAGGCGGCGGGCCATTTCCACAGCAACACCTGCTTCAATATTAATCTCTTTGCTGTAGTTTTCCAGATAAATGGCATAACGGGATTCCAGTTCGTTCCGGTTAAAGACTTTATGTTTCTCAAACAGGGCGATATTTTCTTCCTTGATCAGTTCTTTCAGAGCCTCAACGGTTGACTTCAGGTTGGGCAGACCTCTTTTTCCCGCTTCCTTTACCCATTCAGCAGAATACCCGTTTCCATTGAAGATAACCCTTTTGTGATTTGTATAGAACTCCCGGATGATCCGGCCGATCTCTTTATCCACATCATTTGATTTTTCAAGTCTCTCTCCGATTTCAGTAAGAACTTCGGCTACTGCCGTATTAATAACAACATTGGGACCGGCAATAGACTGAGATGAGCCTACCATGCGGAATTCAAACTTGTTCTCTGTAAAGGCAAAAGGGGAGGTGCGGTTTCTATCCGCCACATCCAGGGGCAGTTTCGGCAGTGTCGTGACCCCTATTTCCAGCCTGCCGCCTTCCCGTGCTTTTACTTCCTGATTATTGGAAAGCCTATCCAGTATTTCTGTTATCTGTTCCCCCAGATACATGGAAATAATGGCGGGAGGGGCTTCATTTGCTCCCAGGCGGTGATCATTTCCGGTATTGGCTGCAGACATTCTGATAAGGGGCGCATAACAGTCGACCGCCTTGATAACTGCCGAAAGGAAAAGCAGAAAGCGGGCGTTTTCATGAGGTGTTTCTCCCGGTTTTAAAAGGCTGCCTTTCCGGTTGTCTATGGACCAGTTATTATGCTTGCCGCTCCCGTTAACGCCGGCGAAGGGTTTCTCATGGAGGAGGCAGACCATGTTGTGACGGTCTGCCACTTTTTTCATCATCTCCATAACCAGCTGGTTCCGGTCTGTGGCCACATTGACCTCCGAATAGATGGTTGCCAGTTCAAACTGGTTGGGAGCAACTTCATTATGCTGGGTTTTCGCTGAGATCCCCAGACGCCATAATTCCGTATTCAGGTCTTTCATAAAGTGGGCGACCCGGTCCTTTATGGCGCCGAAGTAGTGGTCGTCCAGTTCCTGTCCCTTTGCGGACATGGTTCCGAAAATGGTCCGCCCGGTAAGCCGCAAATCCGGTCTCTTCTGATAGTACTCCTTGTCAATAAGGAAGTATTCCTGTTCAGGCCCGACCGAGACAGTTACTTTTTCATCTTCGCCGTCTCCCATCAGGTTAAGGACTTTTTCAGCGGCTCCTTTTACAGCTTGCATACTCCTGAGAAGGGGTGTTTTCTTATCCAGGGCTTCACCCGTATAGGAAACAAATGCTGTAGGAATAGTCAGGGTTAACCCGCTTCTATCCTGTTTCAGAAAAGCGGGAGATGTCGTATCCCATGCGGTATACCCTCTGGCCTCAAAGGTGGAGCGGAGCCCGCCGCTGGGAAAGGAGGAGGCATCGGGTTCTCCCTTTATAAGCTCCTTCCCGGAAAATTCCATCAGCACGGTCCCGTCAGGGGCAGGGGAGATAAAAGAGTCGTGTTTTTCGGCTGTCAGACCCGTTAGCGGCTGAAACCAGTGAGTATAATGGGTTGCCCCTTTTTCAATGGCCCAATCCTTCATTGCTCCGGCTATTACTTCCGCCACATCCCGTGAAAGTTCCTTTTCTCCGGCCTGGACATCTTTGAAATCGTTAAAGATCATTTTGGGGAGCCTCTGTTTCATCAGGGATTCGCTGAAACAGTATTCCCCGTAAATGTCTTCCAGTGCTATTTCTGAAAAATTGATACTCATAATACGCCTCTTTGTAATATTTGTGTAGTATATTTATACGTTTATATTGTATGTTTATACTGGTAAAATAAAAAGAGAAAAATAGAATTTTTAAATAAAAAAGAGAATTTCAAACGCTTTAGACCAGGATCTGATAATTCATGACAAGGAGTCTTGCCAGGCTGACTCCATTTGCATATACGGACTGATTCAGTCCGTTTTAATTTATATCATATATAGTTTTATTTTTTCTCCTATTGACATATTATTATTTCCCAACTCCTGTGAGATGTTTGAAATACGTTATAAAAGAGAACAGCTTAAGGAGCATTTTTTTTCAACGGTCTGCTGAATGTGCTTTTCAATTCTAATCCGATCATGCCCTTCGGGGAGTTCGTCTATCAATTGATTAAGATACCCCCGATCTTTAATTTTCCGGAGACTTTCTGTATAGTTAAGATCGAAAATCCATCCCAGCTGAAGAAGGATCAACTCCTCCCGGCTTCTTAGGTGCGTATTATCCGATTGGATTCCCTTGAGCAGATTATCTACAAGAAGAGGTATATGAGGAGATCGCCCAATACTCTCCTTTTTTCCAAATCCATCGAAAGAAACATTGAATTGAGTAACAACCCGATATATATCAATTTTATCGGCATCCCTTATAAGACGGCAGTGTTGCAGTTCTCTTCCAGTTAATCCTTCCGGAATCGATTTTTTATTGTGAAAACGAATAGCCGAAAGAAGGATTCGACGGTCCTCCCCGATAAGCTGAGGGAGTGGATTAAGTTTTTCAAAAAGCTCTACACCCCAATCTCCATGATCCCTGGAATCCCTGTCTTTAAAAGTCTGATACTGAGAGAACTGTTCAAAACGAGCCAGATCATGAAACCGGGCAATAAGACCGGCTAAACAAACGTCGTCTTCCGTCCATTTCAGAGCTCTTGCCAAAGAAATAGCTTCAAGAACGACATTTTCAGTATGCTCCTCCTTTAAATCAATATTCTTACTTATATAGGTATTCTCTGTTTTAAACCCGTTAATATAATCTGCTGACCAGCTGGAAGCCTGACATAGAAGATCCATTTTTCTTCCTTATTATTAATTTTGTATCGTTATCTATTGTCTGATACCTCTATTATATACTGATAGCCGTTTTACAGAACATCCTCTAACTATTTTTCATGATGAATTCGTCTGGAAAAGGAAGGTTCATTAAACAGGCAGCAACATCTTTAAGGATCAATCTTGCCATAAACGGGTACTATCGAGTATTCTTCGAATTATGGAAATGCCTAAACGAAGGGTCATATCGACTATAAAAGATCAGGTTTACGAAGTTATAAAAGAAAACATTCTTAATGAGCATTTTAAACCGGGCCAGCGTATTCAGGAGCTGGAAATAGCCAAACAGCTTCAGGTAAGCCGTTCTCCCGTTCGAAGCGCTATCAATGAGCTTATCGGAGAGGGGCTGCTGGAAAGCATACCGAATAAAAGCGTCAGGGTTCGAAAACTCAGTCAGAAAGAGATTGTGGATACCTTCGAGTTTCGGTTGATTATCGAAAAATATGCCGTAAAGAAAGTGGCAGCGATCATGAATGATGAACTTTCCGGAAAGCTGGCAGCATACAGGAAACGGTTTGAATCGTTTAAGGCCGGAGGTACTTTAAAGGAATATGTCGTGCTTGATTCGAAGTTCCATGAATTCCTTGTTTCGTCCGCAGATAACGCAGTCATTCTGGAATCCCTGCAGAAAGTAGCCATGCTGATAATGCCTTTCCGTATTATTTCCCTTAACAGCGACAACCGCTTCAAGGAATCCATCGATGAGCATGAGAAAGTTATCGATGCTCTTATGGCCGGAGACGGCGATAAGGCCTGGGAAGTCTGCCGGACTCATCTGATTCTGGCAAAAGAGGAGATTGTCAAATCTCTCGAGGACATGGGTGAATAGGGGATTCGAAAGAATTTCATTGACAGCTTTTTTTTGCGGTTGTATCATGTATACATGATACATAATACATTATGCAGAGATAAAGCCGGGGAGACAGAATCGTGAAAACTCCCCTTTCCTTACCCTACGACAAGGGTGATATTGAAGTTGAAATTGATTCGGAGATCCTGAGGGGGGTTCTGGCTCCCGGCGAATCCGGTATGGAAGTGGAGCCGGATCAGAAGAAAATTATTCTGGATGCTCTTGAGCATCCGGTCGGTTCGCTCCGTCTTTCCGAACTGGCGGAGGGAAAAGATAAAATTGTTCTTATAACGAGTGATCACACCCGGGCTGTTCCGTCAGCGCTGACTCTTCCTCTGCTTCTGGAAGAAATCCGGAAGGGGAATCCGCGGGCGGATATCACAATTGTAGTGGCGACCGGGCTCCACCGGGGTATGACTCCGGAAGAAATGGAAGGCAAATTCGGTGCTTCCGTAGTAGAGAATGAGAAGATCATAAACCATTATGCCTATGATCCGAAGCTGTTCACAAATCTGGGCGTTCTGCCTTCGGGCAGCAAATGCGAAATAAATACAATCGCTGCAGAGGCGGATCTTCTTGTCTCGGAAGGATTTATCGAACCGCACTTTTTTGCCGGTTTTTCCGGGGGGAGAAAAAGTGTTCTTCCCGGAATCGCTTCCCAGGACTGCGTGAATATCAACCACAGTGCTCCCGCAATCGCCCATCCGAAAGCCGCTACAGGCGTTCTGGATGGAAATCCTGTTCATGAGGATATGATCAGAGCGGCCCGACTGGCAAAACTGGCGTTTATTTTCAATGTGCTTCTGGATGAGGAAAAGCGGGTTATCGCTGCCTACTGCGGGGATGCGGATAAGGCCCACAGGGCCGGATGCAAAAAACTGCTGAGTCTTTGCGGAGTCGATCCGGTTCCCGCCCCTATCGTCATTACTTCCAATGGGGGGTATCCGCTGGATCAGAATCTTTATCAGTGCCCTAAAGGGCTGGATGCTGCCCTGGCCTGTGTGGAAGAGGGGGGTGTTATCATCCTTGTCGCCGCCTGTGCGGACGGGCTGGGAGGAGAGAATTTCGGACAAATGATGCTGGAGGGGACTCCACGGGAACTTATGGACAGAATTATGGCCATCGAACCGGAGCAGACTATATCCGAACAATGGTGCGTTCAGCGTTTTGCCGACGCCCTGCTTAAGTACAAAATCATCCTTGTTACCAGCGGTCTCAACCGGGAGCTGGTGGAAAAGATGAATTTTATATATGCGGATACACTGGAATCCGCTGTGAATCAGGCACGGTCTCTGAAAGGGGCCGATGCGGGTATTACGGTTATTCCAAACGGCGTATCAGTAATTATAAGGAGATAAAAGAGATGGCGGAGAAAGTGAAGGCTATCAAAAACCATGACGATGATAATGTGGCTACCGTATTCGGCGATGTCGGAGAAGGGGTTATCGTTTCAGTTCTGGACAAAAAGGGCTCCATTGAAGAGTACAAAGCCAACAGCGCGATTCCTTATGGGCATAAAATCGCCCTTGTGCCTATTGCTGTGGGTGAACAGGTAACAAAATATGGAGAGGAAATCGGTATTGCCTCAGAAGAAATCAAAACAGGTGATTATGTCCATGTCCATAATATCGAGAGTATCAGAGGAAGAGGCGATTGGGATAAGGGAGAAAAAGAGTGAGAGATTACAGTTATTTCGGATATGTAAGAAAGGACGGAAAAGTGGGAAGCCGTAACCATGTGGCGATTATCCCATCAGTCGTGTGTGCCAATGAGGTAGTGGAAAGCATTGTTGCCAACACGGTAATGACCCAGGGCATCATCCATCATCAGGGCTGCTGCCAGACCCCTCCCGACCTGGAGAGGATCACCGATTGTTTAATTAAAATTGGTGAAAACCCGAATGTGGGGGCTTCTCTTATTGTCAGTCTCGGTTGCGAAGGGGTTGATACAGACCGGCTTGAAGAAGCGCTTCGTGCGACAGGAAAGCCTGTGGAACGGATTAATATACAGGAACTGGGAGGAACCAGTGCTGCCATCCGGGAGGGAATTGACAAGGCTCAGAAACTTGTTATGGAGATTTCCGGACAGCAGAGACAGAAAGTGGACATGTCCACTTTTGTAATGGGAATCAAATGCGGCGCTTCTGACACAACTTCCGGTATCGCTTCCAACCCGGTTATTGGATATGTAGCCGATAAAGTGGTTGAACTGGGGGGTACGGTTATCTTCGGAGAAACCACAGAGTTCATCGGAGCCGAACATATTCTGCAGCGCCGGGCGAGAACTCCGCAAGTCGCTGCGGAAATCGGCCGGATTGTAACAGAGATGGAAAACAGAGCCAAGGCTATCGGTGTGGATATGAGAAAGGGCCAGCCCACTCCCGGCAATATCGCCGGGGGATTGAGTACAATCGAGGAAAAATCTCTGGGAGCCATTGTCAAATCCGGTACAAAGCCTATTGATGGCGTTATCGGTTATACCGAGGTCCCGGGGGGAAAGGGACTCTGGATAAAGGATTCTCCGGGCCGGGAAATTGAACTCCTGTCCGGTATGGCCGTGGGCGGCGCCCAGGTGATCTGTTTTTCAACCGGACGGGGTGCTCCACAGGGATTTCCCGTGGTTCCCGTAATCAAAATCTGTGGAAATCCAATTACCTATGAAAGAATGAGTCATGATATGGACATTAACGCCGGACTCGTAACGACCGGGGAGAGGTCTATTGAGCAGGTAGGAGAGGAAACTTTTGAAATGCTTCTGCGGGTTGCCTCGGGAGAAACAAGCAAGGGAGAAGCCATAAAATATACGAAATCCATGGATTTTTATTGTCTCGGTCCTGTCATCTAGGAAAAAAAGGCAATATTCATCGATTTAAATAAGATACAAAAAGGTGTTAGGAGGTTTAGTGAAATGACGGATGTTAATGTCATGAGAGTAGTCATCGGACTGGTCGTTGCTATAGGGTTCATTCTCTATATGGTGACACGAACAAAAATTCATGTTTTTCCGGCTATGATTCTTGGGGCAATCGTTGCCGGTCTGGTTGCCGGTCTTCCCTCTGTGGATGTGGTCAATACAGTTAAAGCGGGATTCGGAGGAACCATCGGCAGTATCGGAATCATAATCGGATTCGGTGTTATGATGGGAGCGATATTTGAATTGAGCGGGGCGGCCAGAAGAATGGCACTGACCTTCATTAAACTGCTGGGAAAAGGAAAGGAAGAGGTAGCCATGCTTATTACCGGCTTCATAGTCTCCATTCCTGTTTTCTGCGACTCTGCCTTTGTGGTTCTCTCTCCGTTGGCAAAATCTCTCGCCAGAAATACGGGGAAGAGTCTGATTACCATCAGCTGTGCGCTGGGCGCCGCTCTTCTGGTTACCCATTCTCTGGTTCCGCCGACTCCCGGTCCTCTGGCTATTACCAGTTATTTTCAGCTGGATATCGGTATTTTCATGCTTTACAGTCTGATCGCTGCCATTCCTATCACTCTCGCCGGGCTTGCCTATGCCAAATGGGTGGGAAAGAAGTTATATAAACTGCCCGATCCCAAGGATTCCAGTGTTCTGATCGACAGACCCTATACGGAAGAGGAAATGGCCGAAACCATTCAGATCGACGGTAAGAACCTACCCGGTACGTTTATGTCTTTTGCACCAATCGTCATCCCGATAATTCTGATTCTTCTGAATACGGTATCGGCAGCACTGGAGCTGAACGGTACAGTCAAGAATATCATCGGTACTCTGGGTCATCCGGTTGTTGCTGTTGGTCTGGGACTTCTGATTGCCATCTACGGACTGGCCGGTAAAGTAGAACGGAAAGAGGTTGTGGAAACCCTGGACCATTCAATCAAGGATGCAGGAATCATTGTATTCGTAACCGGTGCGGGCGGTGCTCTGGGTGCGGTGCTTAAAGCGAGCGGTGCCGGAGCGGCTATTGCCGATTGTCTGGTTCAGCTTCATATCCCCGGTATCGTTCTGCCCTATATCATGGCTTTTGTGTTAAGAATTGTTACAGGGTCGGCCACGGTAGGTATGCTTACAGCCGGATCCATATCCGCACCTATACTGATGACGATGGCTGGAGTGAATCCCTACATGGCCGGTTTAGCTTGCTGTATCGGTTCTATCGGAATCACAAACCTGCATGACAGCTATTTCTGGGTTGTAAACCGGACAACCGGTCTGACCGATGTGAAAGAGATGCTCTGGCACTGGTTTGGAGCCGTTCTTGCTCTTTCCGGCGCCGGCGCCGTCACACTTTTCGTTATGAATCTTATTGTTGGATAAGAAACCATTTTATTGATAATTAAAGGGGGCTGTTGCAAAATTGCAGCAGCCTTTCTTTATTTCTCGACTGTGGTGTCACCATCATCCTGATGGTTCCCTCCCAGCCGACTTCGTTTCTAATTCGACGTCGTGTCGAATTGTGCTCCAGGTATTCGCGCCGTAACTCCGTTTCGAACCCCGTTTATTTATAAATAAAAAAGCTCGAATATCAGAGATATCCAAGCTTTTAATTGATCGACGCGGGATTCGAACCCACCACCTCTTCCTCCGGAGGGAAGCGCTCTATCCAAATGAGCTAGTCGACCAGCTGGAAAGTAGAATAATGAAAATAAGAAGCTCTGTCAAGTTGCGGATAGGGAAAAAACAGGGAGGTTAGAGGTCTGACTTAATATGGAACACCTTTTTTCTTTTAATCTATACCGCTATGATCTATATTGAAAATATAACGACCAAAATTACAATAGAATCAACAGCCGGGATTCTGTAAAAAAAGGAGTTTGAAATGAGTATACACATTGGAGCATCCAAGGGAGATATTGCAGAAACTGTATTGATGCCGGGAGACCCTCTGCGGGCAAAATTCATTGCAGAGAATTTTCTGGAAGGAGCTAAGTGTTATACCGAAGTCCGTGGAATGTACGGCTTTACCGGTACCTATAAGGGGAAACGGGTGTCTATCCAGGGAAGCGGCATGGGTGTTCCTTCTATCAGTATTTATGTAAATGAACTGATTAACGATTACGGTGTAAAAAGGATTATGCGTATCGGATCCTGCGGGGCTCTGCATGAAAGTGTAAAGATACGGGACATAATACTGGGGATGAGCGCTTCCACCGACAGCTGCATGAACAATGTAACATTCAAGGGAATGCACTTTGCTCCCACAGCAAGCTACAGTCTGTTTTCCAAAGCCGTAGAGGCTGCCAGGGGACTGAATCTGCCCATTCATGCGGGAAATATCCTTTCTACGGATATTTTCTACAACAATGACCCTGAAGAGTGGAAGCTCTGGTCGCAGCACGGAGTTCTCGGTGTTGAAATGGAAGCCGCCGGACTGTATACCATCGCTGCCAGAAAAGGCATTGAAGCTCTGACGATCCTCACCGTAAGCGACAGCCTGGTAACGGGAGAGGCCACCACATCCGAGGAAAGACAGAACACCTTCACCCAGATGATGGAACTGGCCCTGGAAACCGCCATAGCCTGATTAATAATATAACCCGTCTCCCAGCCTCTCTTAAATCTCCCAAAGGGGAGACATCAATTTGGTTTCCCTCCCTCGGAGGGATATAGGGAGGCCGGAGAGGGGTTTCTAATCGACTGAGCCCGAGCGTCGCCGAGGGGTCACTCCTCCAGCGCCATCATTTTGCTGACCCGTCTTTCGTGACGCCCGCCCTCGAAGGCGGCATCCACATATGCATCTACCATATCCGTTACTTTTTCGGGGTAATCGATCCTTCCTCCAAAGGCAAGAAAGTTTGAATCGTTATGCTTTCTGGTCATTTCTGCTGCAAAGCAGTTCTGAACCAGAGCGCAGCGGATGCCCTTTACCTTGTTGGCCGAGATAGAGATCCCTATCCCCGTCCCGCAGCATACTATTCCGAACTCATACCCCCCCTTGAGGTATTCCAGGCAGGCTTCCTCCGCCTTATCCGGATAATCTGCCGCTTCTTCAGGGGCAACCCCCAGATCATTTACTTCATAGCCCCTGCTTTCCAGGTGCTTTTTTATTTCATCTTTTAACTCAACAGCGCCGTGATCATTGGCTATTACAACTTTTTTGGACACAAAGATCTCCTTCGGTTTTCTTACGGTGTATAAGTACCTGTCATACTAGGATAGAAGAGCCTCGTCATTCAAGAACTCTTCATGACGGATCTCATGGAATTTGCTGACCAGTTTCTGAACAGTCAGAACTTTTTTTTCGTCACCCTTTATATCCATGATGATTTCTCCTTTATCCATCATGATCAAACGGTTACCGTAATCAATGGCATGCTGCATATTATGGGTAATCATCATGGCTGTCAGGTCATATTCGGTAATAAACTTCAGTGTCAGCTCCATAACCTTGGCGGCATTACGGGGATCCAGAGCAGCCGTATGCTCATCCAGCAGAATCAGCTGCGGCTGTGACATAACCATCATCAGCAGGGTCAGCGCCTGTCTCTGACCTCCCGAAAGGAGGGCTACATTGTTTTTAAGACGGTTCTCCAGATCCATCTCAAGCTGAACAAGCAGAGCCTTAAACTCTTCCCGTATCTTTCTGTTCAGGCTGCGGCGGATCTTTTTAATTCCCTTATACCGCCCTATCACCATATTATCTTCGATGGACATATTACCGGCAGTACCCAGCAGTGGATCCTGAAAGATCCTGCCTATCATCTCAGCCCTTTTATATTCGGGCATTCTGGTAATATCCCTGTCATTCATCGTAACTGAACCCGCTGTAACGGGGTGATGTCCTGAAATGGCATTGTAGAGAGTAGTCTTGCCGGCACCGTTGGAGCCGACAATAGTTATAAAGTCTCCATGATCTACCTTCAGGCTAAGATTACGCAGAACATGATTCCGGTTGGGAGTTCCTTCGCCGAAAACCATATCGATATTATTAAGCTGAATCATTTCTTCCTACCTCCCAGGGCATTCATAATCAGTTTACGTATTCCCTTATTACGGAATTTTGAAAGGTAGAGGGAGAGAATAATCAGTAAGCCCGTAATCAGTTTCAAGTCATTGGGTGTCAGGTGAATATAGTAACCGTAGTAACGGCCGTAATACATAATCGCTTTGAACAGGATAGCACCCAATAGAACACGGAAGGTCAGAACATGGATCTTGTTGGACGATAGAAGGAACTCCCCCAGCATAACCATGGCCAGTCCCTGAACAACAATCCCCTGGCCCAGGTTAACGTCTGCAAACCCCTGGTACTGGGCGGCCAGGGCACCTGCAACGGCAACCAGTCCGTTAGACAATCCGACGCCTATAATCTTCATGATTTCCGGATTAACACCAAGGGTAATTATCATCTGTTCGTTATTCCCCATAGCCCCAAGGGACAAACCCATATCGGTTAGAAAAAACAGATCCAGCAGTACCTTGATCAGAAAGAATACAATCAGGAAGAAAAGAAACAGTGTGGCGGTGTAGGAGAGAATCCCATCGGTCAATCCAATCATATCGCTTACAATGGTTCTTGTTTTCATTAAGGGAAGGTTAGCCTTGTTTCCCAGAATCCTGATGTTGATGGAATAGAGCATGGTCATGGTCAGAATTCCCGCCAGAAGATTGGGGACTTTCAGTTTGTTATGAATAAGAGCTGTAACCGAACCGGCCATGCAGCCTCCGGCGAAGGCAATCAGCAGGGACAGAAGAGGGGAGATCCCGGCAGTCAGACAGCTGCCCGCAATAACGGCCCCCATGGGGAAACTCCCGTCAACAGTCAGATCCGGAAAATCCAGTATCCGGAAGGTTATAAAAACGCCGAGAGCCATAATCCCGTAGATCAGCCCTTCAACCAGAATTCCTTCAATCATATTAACCTCTTTCAGTTTTCTATAATGGTATTTTACATAATAACAAATAAAATAGTTTCCTGCCGAACCCCTGGTAATTTAACCGTCAGTTTTATAACCAGGGGGAGGCCGGAGAAGTCGCGTGAATACCCTCCTCCCTGAGGAGGGGCCGGGGAGGTCCCTTAATGGAGACGTCTTTTATTTTGTAATCACTTCACCATTTTCAATTACTGTTGCCGCATTGGCAATCAGATCTTCGGGGATCGTGATTCCAAGCCTGTCAGCATTGTCCAGATTCACCAGCAGATCTATATCTTCCACGCTGGTCATAAACATAGTGGGAATCTCACTGGTTGCCTTGCCCTGAAGGATTTCAACGGCCATACGTCCGGCGGCTCTACCCATTTTATAGTAGTTGAATCCCCAGGAGATCAGTACTTCGTTATCGATGGCGGAGGTGGGATCGGCAGATATGATAGGTTTACCGGCCCTGGCAGCTACATCGGAAACGGCAGCAAGGGCGGAAACAACCGTGTTGTCCGTACTGATATATATCCCGTCAATCTTATCGATAATGGTCTGGGTAGCCTGTTTTACCTCTGCCGAATTGGAAACAGTGGTACCGATGAAGTTTATTCCCAGCTTTTTACAGGCTTCCTCGGCCATTTCTGCCAGACGCACCGCATTGGCCTCACTGCTTGTATAGACATGGCCTATAGTCTTAATTTCCGTAAGTGAAGCCAGTAGCCTGATCTGGTCTTCTACAGGAGTCATATCGGATACTCCCGTAACATTGGCTCCTCCCTGATCGTAGCTGTCTACCAGACCGGCATCAACAGGATCCGTAACGGCAGAATACAGGACGGGAGCGTCCTTTATTGTATTGGCCAGAGCCTGTGCGGTGGGAGTGGCTATCCCGATTGCAAGGTCAACTTTATCTGCTTTAAATTTCTGGGCGATAGAAGTTGCCGTCGACATTTCGCCATTGGCATTCTGCAGATCGAATACGGCATCGGGATAGGTTTCCTGAATGACTTCCATGGCTCCCTGTTCCAGCGCATCAAGGGCGGGGTGGGCAACAATTTTTGTAATGCCGATTTTCAGGGGTTTATCGGCGGATTCCTCCTGGGCACCTGCTGCACAGATATTGGATAGGGCAATCATAGCCATTGAAGCTATGAGGAGGGACTTTAACAATTTCTTTTTCATCAATTATCTCCTGGTGTTCCTATACATAGAAACGATTGGTGTTATTATCCATAGAAACACCACTGGTGTCAACAGAAAAAGATAAAACTTTCTGAAACCTCAATCTCCTTTGTTTTTTTTATGATTATTAGTATATTTGATGCAGTAGGAAGAAGTGTTTCTTCAGGGTCGCTTCTTTAATGCAAAACAGGAGTTTAAATTATGAGTAACGTATTTACGGGCGCACAGTCTCAGACTGCCGTCCAGGAAAGAACCATACTGAAAAATGTTTATCTTTGGATGACGGCAGGTCTGTTCCTGACAGCTGTAGTTGCCAGAGGTTTTGTGGGAACCGCCCTTTTTTATCAGCTGATTCGCAACCCGATTCTTATGTTCGGTCTGATTGCCGCGGAACTGGTTCTTGTTTTCAGAATGTCCGACAGAATTATGCAGATGTCCGTCCGTTCGGCTGTAATCAGCTTTGGTGCCTATGCTGCTCTTAACGGGATTAATCTGTCCAGTATTTTTCTGGTATACGGTCTGGGAACGGTATACAATGCTTTTTTTGCAACGGCCACCCTTTTTGCTGCCATGAGCCTTTATGCGGTAAGCACCAAAAGGGACCTGTCCGGTCTCGGTCACTACCTGATTATGGGGCTGATAGGTCTGATTGCAGCTTCCCTTATCAATTTTTTCCTGAGGAGTTCCGGGCTGGATTACCTGATTTCCTATGCAGGGGTTATCCTTTTTACAGGGCTGACGGCCTATGATACTCAGATGATAAAGAATATGAGCCGTCAGATGAGCCGGCAGGCAGATGAAGCCACTTTTATGAAACTCTCTATAATCGGAGCCCTTAAGCTCTACCTCGATTTTATCAATATGTTCCTCTTTATCCTGCGGATTCTGGGAAGAAGGGACTGATAAAACAGGATGGATAGCGTATTAATAAACGATCTTTTCTCTTTTCTGGATGCATCTCCCACTCCCTACCACGGGGTGGCTGAGGCTGCTGAAAGACTGAGAAACAAGGGCTGGGAAGAACTGAGCGAGAAGTCTTCCTGGGAGCTGAAAGAAAATGCCGGGTATTTTGTCATTCGAAACGGCAGCAGTCTGATAGCTTTTCATACGGGGATTCTGAATCCTGCCGAAAAGGGTTTCAGGATTATTACAGCCCATACGGATAGCCCTACCTTCCGTCTTAAAAGCGGTACTGTTAAGGATGTTAAGGGTGTGATGAAAACAGGAGTGGAAGTGCTGGGCGGTCCCATCCTTTCCACCTGGCTCGACAGGGATCTCTCCGTGGCGGGACGAATTATCGTTAAAACGGAAAACGGACTGGAATCCCGCCTGTACCGTAAAGCCGGCCCTTCTGTTATGATTCCTAATCCGGCTATCCATTTAAACAGGGACGCCAACAAGGGGTTTGAATATAATCCGCAGAAGCACCTTTCCCTGCTGATCGGAAACAGCTCTGACGATAAAACCTCCGTGTATGATCTGATTGCACGGGATACAGGGATAGAGAGTTCTTCCATCCTGGATGCCGATCTTGTTGTTTATGATACATCAAAGGCTGAGAAAACCGGTTGGAACCGCGAGTTTTTCAGTTCCGGAAGGATCGATAACCTGGCCATGTGTCATGCCTCTCTAGAAGCTGTTCTCTCTGTAGAAGGGCAGAAGGGGGTGACTCTCGCCGCTTTGTTCGACAACGAAGAAATTGGCAGCCGGACACCCCAGGGGGCCGATTCAGCCTTTCTGGAACATATCCTTGAGCGGATTGTTCTGGCATCCGGAGGAAGCCGTGATGAATACCTGCGCAGCTGCAGTAACTCTTTTCTGCTTTCGGCAGACGGTGCCCATGCGGTGCATCCCAATTTTGCGGATCTTCATGATAATGCCTATGCGCCTGTTCTGAATGGGGGGCCTGTTTTGAAAATGAATGCCGGCTGGAACTACTCTTCCACTGGCGAAACCGCGGCTCTTTTCCGGAACTGGTGCCTGGAAGAGGGTGTTAACTGTCAGGTCTATCTTAACCGATCCGATGTGAAAGGCGGTCAGTCCCTCGGACCTATCGCTGCTGCAAAACTGGGTATTCCTTCAGTAGATGTAGGGAACCCTATGTGGAGTATGCACAGTGTAAGAGAAACCGCCGGGATTGAAGACCATAAGGATATGATCCGCATCATGAAAAGACATCTGATGCAGACTTCGTAAAAATGAAAAAAATATTTATACTGTCACAGCTTTTTCTCCTCTCTCTTGTATGGTGTGATATTCCGGAAGGGATTACAGCCCGTTCGGCAGTTCTGATGGATTTTGACACGGGCCGGATCCTGGCCGAAAGGGAGGGGGACCTTCAGATTCCTCCGGCTTCCATGATGAAGGTTATGACCCTTTACCTGGCCTATGATGCCATTAAAGCGGGGGAGCTGGATAAGGACCAGCTTGTGACCATAGATGAGGCGGGTTCCTCCTTTTCCCGTCCGCCCCGATCTTCCCTGATGCTGCTGGAAGAGGGGCAGGTCGTGACGGTTCAGGGTCTGATGGAAGGACTGGCCATCGCTTCAGGTAATGACGCCGCCTACGCTCTGGCTGAACTCATCGGCCCCGGTACGGATGCCTTTGTTGAGAAAATGAACCGGAAAGCTGCGGAACTGGGGCTGGAACAGACCGTGTTTGTTGATCCCGACGGCTGGAGCGAGAATAATCTGGTTACCGCCGAAGAGTATGCTGTTCTGGCGCGGAGTTATATCCGGGATTATCCGGAAGCTCTGACAGAGCTTCATTCTGTCCCTTTTCTGGTTTATCCGCTTCCCGTGAATATGCCGGAAGACAGGACTTTCCGGATTCAGGTTCCCCGCAAAAAGCAGAATACGAACAGACTCCTTGGTACCTATGAAGGTATAGACGGGTTGAAAACCGGTTATATCGATGAGTCAGGTTTTAATTTTTCCGCCACGGCTGTTCGTGAGGGAAACCGGCTGATTTCCGTAATTATGGGTGTTTTTACAGACTCCTATTTTCAGGGTATTGTAAGAAGGGCTGATGAATCAGCCATGCTGCTGGACTATGGTTTTGCCAACTACCGGAACAGGGAACTGTCTGTTCCGGTGCTGCCGGAGATCCGGGTATGGATGGGCAGTGAGTCCTCACTTGTTCCTGCTGTTCAGGAGGGGGGAGAGGCTCTTCTGGGAGAAGATGAAATCAACGGGGTTTACTCTATGGTACATCTTGATAAAGAGATTACAGCCCCCCTTACAGCAGATAGGAAAATCGGAACCGTTTCCTTCTATCTGCAGGGCTGCCTTTTGGAAGAAGTGTCCATTACAGCCGGAAAAGACATTCCCCGGGGGAATATCATTCAGCAACTGCGGGACCATCTTATTCTGGCATGGCGGGATTTCCGGGTTAAATATCAGTTCTGATCCAGAGCCGCCAGCTCTTCCCAGCGGGCGTATTTATGTTCCAGCAATATCTTGTTCTCATTGTAGGCTTTGACGCTTTCGCCGCTGTCGGCAGCGTCGAAAGCTCCCGAGCTGAAGGATTTTTCCTGTTCTTCAATGGCTTCTTCCAGAGTCAGAATTTCACCCTCCAGGGATTCAAATTCCCTCTTCTCCTTGAAACTCAGTTTTCGGGGGGATTCGGTTTTTACTTTCTGACGGGTTTCGCTTTTCTTCTGTTTTTCCTGCCGCTTCTCGAAAACCTTTTCTTCATCATCCGCTGCCTTATAGTCGGAGTAGTTGCCGGCATATCCGCTGATGTTTCCCTTTCCGTCAAAAACAAACTGAAAATCCGTTACCCTGTCCAGGAAATAGCGGTCATGGGATACCAGGATGACACAGCCGGGGAAATCCTGCAGGTAATCTTCAAGCATGGTCAGTGTCTGAAGGTCCAGATCGTTTGTCGGCTCATCAAAAAGGAGAAAATTGGGATTTGTCAGCAGAATCCGGATGAGGTAGAGCCGTCGTCTTTCACCGCCGGAAATATCCTTGACAGGTGTGTAATACAAAGATTTGGGAAAGAGGAAACGGTCCAGCAGCTGGGTAGGGGTCAGACGGGATCCGTCACTGAGGGTTATATTCTCGGCGTACTCCGTCAGATAGTCAATAACCTTCTGGTCCCCGTCCAGTACGGTTCCGGTCTGATCAAAATAACCGAAATGAGTATTGATACCCTTGTCGATGACTCCTTCGTCCGGATTCAGCCTTTCACTTATAAGATTAAGAAACGTTGTTTTTCCCGAGCCGTTGGGGCCGATCAGCCCAATCCGTTCTCCCCGGCGGAACTGGTAGGTAAAAGGGTTGATAATCCTGGAATCTCCGTAGGAAAATCCTATTTTCTTTAAATGGAGAATCTTCTTTCCCAGCCTCCTGTAGGATGAGGAAAACTCGGCGCTGGCTACCTGATCATTTACCTGCTGGTCCATCAGGTTGTAGAAGTTCGACGTTCGTTTTTTGTCCTTGCCGGCTCTTGCTCGTGGTCCCCTCATAATCCATTTCAATTCATTCCGTAAAATTGTTTCAATCCTGGCCTGCCGTCTCTCTTCAATATTCTGGCGGATGGCTTTCTGTTCAAGATATTTGCTGTAGTTTCCTCTGTACTGATAGATAGACTGGTCGTCAATCTCCAGAATTCTGGTACAGATATTTTCCAGAAAGTAGCGGTCATGAGTAACCAGGATGACCGCTTTGTCCTGTTTAACCAGAAAATCCTGAAGCCACTCAATGGTGGGGATATCCAGGTGGTTGGTGGGCTCATCCAGAATCAGCAGATTATAATCCTGGCTCAGGGCTCTTACGATGGCCGTCTTTTTTATCATTCCTCCGGAAAGACTCTGCATGGGGGCATCAAAATTATGCAGGTGAAGTTCGGACAGGAGGGATTTTATCCGGCCCTCCAGCTCCCAGGCGCTCATATTTTCCATCTGCTCCGTCAGATCATGGAATCGTTCCATCAGGGCGTCTCCGGCTTCTCCCGCCTCCATTTGAGAAGTGACGGATTCATACTCCCTGACAAGCTGCATCTGCGGTGTGGCGTCACGGAAAATAAAGTCCAGAATGGTTTCTCCTTCATTAAAAGAAGGATGCTGCTCCACTTGACTCAGGTAGAGGTTGTTATTACGGGAAACCGTTCCATCATCGGGATACTCCTGACCTGTCAGAACTTTGAGCAGGCTGGATTTTCCGGAACCGTTTGCGCCTATCAGGGCTATCCTGTCGCCCGTATCTATTCCAAAAGAGGCGTCCTCCACCAGTGTCCGGCCGCCTTTGCTGATTTTCAGCTTTTCAACAGAGATCAAATTCATGAAGTGATCCTAGCACAACTCCCGATCCATTTCCATAGATCTGGACAAATCGGTCAGTAAACAGTAGAGTAATGACAAATTCCATGTCAAGAAAAAGGTATAAAAATGAATCAGGATCAGGTTAAAGAAAAACTGCTTCAGATCGATTCGGAAGTAGTGGATTTTTCCGTTATTTTTTCTGGAAAAAACAGTAAAAAAGTAGACGGCCTCTATCATCCCGAAAAGCAGGAAATCGTTATACATAATAAAAATTTTGAAGATGACAACGCTCTGATATATACAGCAATCCATGAGTTTGCTCACCATGTTCAGTTTACTCAGCATGAAGGGCAGGTGACTTCCCGCTCCCATACGGTACTGTTCTGGGATATTTTTCATAAGCTCCTGAAAAAAGGGGAAGAGATGGGAATCTATCTTAATGTCTTCGAGGAGGATGCCCGTTTCAAGGAACTGACTGATGAGATCAAGAGTAAATTTCTTTCTGTAAACGGACAGGTAATGAAGGATTTCGGGAAACTCCTGATACAGGCGCTGGATCTGTGTCAGCAGAATCATGCCATATTCGAAGACTATGTAGATCGTGCTCTGGGGATGAACCGGAATTCCGCCAAATCGATTATGAAAGTATACGCCATGGATGTTGATCCGGAAATCGGTTACGAAAACATGAAAATCGTAGCGGGTGTCAAGGAACCGGCCAAACGGAAGGAACTGGAGAATGCTTTCAAGGAAGGACATAGCCAGGACATGGTGAAACAGACTATCCGTCAGAGCAAACCCGAACCTGTTATGACCTTGAAGCGTCTGGAATCCCAGAAAAAACGTCTGGAAAAAAGTATCCAGTCCATGCAGATTAAGCTTGCTGATCTGGAAATGCAGATTGACGAAGAAAAAGCCAGGGAAACAGAAAGCGAATAAATCGAGGGGGAGTATTTTATGGATGATTCACCAGTACTGATAGGAATCACCGGAGGATCCGGATCCGGAAAAACAACGATTGTCAGGAAAATATCGGAAAGTATTTCGGATTTTGTCTTTATTCCCCAGGATAACTACTATCGATCAGCCGAGTTTATAACAAACAAGAATATTACGGACTTCAATTTTGACCATCCCAATGCATTCGACAAAGAGTTGATGTTTAGTCATCTGACCGATCTGAAGAACGGCAAAACCATCCATATGCCCCAGTATGATTTTGTTCATCACAGACGGATGGATGAAACCATCGAAGTGAAATCCAAAAAGGTTATTATATTCGAAGGTATAATGATTTTTGCCGAAAGAGCCATACGGGAGTTAATGGATCTGAAGATCTTTGTGGATACCCCCGATGATATCCGTTTTATCCGGCGTCTACAGAGGGATGTCAATGAGAGAGGGAGAACGCAGGAGTCCGTTATCAAACAGTATATGGACGTGGTTCGCCCAGGTCACTTTGAGTTTATCGAACCAACCAAACGCTTTGCAGATATTATCATCCCCGAAGGCGGCATGAATGCCAACGCCCTTCAGGTGTTGTCCACATTTGTAAAGGATATTGTCAGCGATAAAACACCCGATCTGACTGATTAGGGTTTGTAGAGCCGGATTTAGTAAAGACGGGTTTTAAACCCGTCTATACTAAAACCTGTTTAGGGAAGCAGCACATCCAGTGCGGCGTCGTACTTGACCTCTACAGCTGTATCGTAGGCTGTCTCCCCCCTGTTGTTGCGGGCTTCAAGATCGGCTCCCTTGTCGATCAGCAGCTGCAGGATGCTGACAGGGGCTTTGATCCGGGCCGCAATATGCAGCGGTGTGTTTCCATTATTATCCATAAAGCCGATATTCCTGGGCGATATGAACCAGTCCAGGGCTTCGTTTCCGCTCTTGATAATAAGTATCAGAGGGGAAACGTCCTGTTTATTCCTGGCGAAAATATCCGCATTCAGGTTGAACAGGTACTGAACAGCCTGTCTGTTTTCTACAATAACTGCCACATGAAGGGGCGTATTACCCTGATCATCCCTCTTCTGGATGGAACAGCCCTGGCTGATCAGCAGTTCCATCAGGGATGTATTACCATTTATGATGGTATCGAACAGGGGTGTTTTTCCCGTGTTTTCCCGGGTATCTATATCAGCTCCCTTTTTAATAAGGTAGCTGGTCATCTCAAAGTCACCGCTCAGTACGGCTTCATAAAAGGGTGACCGCCCTTCCAGATTCTTCTTGTTGATATCCGCCCCGGAGGAGATCAGCAGTTCCGCCAGATCCAGAGAGTTCCAGTAGACAATCTCATGAAGGGGCGTGTTACCCTGATTGTCCGTACTGTCTATATCGGCGCCGGCACGGAGCAGAATCCCCGTGACCTCCAGAGAACCTGTCTTGACCGCTTCATGAAGGGGGGTTGATCCGATCAGGCTCTTTCCGTTCAGCTCGGCCCCTCTGTTAAGAAGGACTCTTACAATGTCGGCCCGTTCCCAGAGGACGGCATGGAACAGAGGCGTATACATCAGAGCATCGGCTCTCTCCAGGGTCATATCGATCAGAAAGGAGTCGACAAATTCGGCACCCTTATCGAAAGCAATGGTCAGGGGTGTTTCACCATTGTTGTTCTCCACATAGAAATCCCCGCCGTTTTTAAGAAAAATCCCCGTATAATCCAGGTTCTCCATCTCTGTAGCCAGATGAAGAGGAGTATCCCCCGACAGATTCCGGCTGTCTATTATGGCTCCGTTTTCAAGAAGATAACGGATAACATCAAGAGGCGCCTCCATGGCTACTGCCAGATGGAGAGGACTGTTGCCTTCATTGTCCTGACTGTTAATATTACTGCTGTCCAGAAACCAGGAAAGAACAGGAACACCCCTGGAAATACTGAGGGAGAGGGGAGTCGTACCCTGTTTATTCCGGGCAAAAATATCCGAACCCCTTTGCAGAAGGAGCATGGCTATTTCGGAATTTTCCTTATCGACCGCTTCAAGGAGGGCCGTATTCCCCCTTTTGTTACGGCTTTCCAGCGAAGCCTTATACTGAAGCAGCAGTTCGGCGGATGCCCTGTCCTTATTCAGGGTTACGGTTAACTGGAGAGGCGTGTTCCCGAAGCTGTTTTTTGCATTGACGTTGGCGCCGGCATTCAGGAGCATCTGAAGAATTTCCAGGTTATTGTCCAGGGTTAAAGCCATATGGAGGGGGACATTGCTGTTATAGTCTGTGGCGTTAACATCAGAACCCGCTCCAAGGAGTATGGATACAATATTATCGTAGCCGCCGCGTACAGCGCTGTGAAGGGGAGTATTCCCCGGTTTATCCCGTGCTGTCAGGTCGGCTCCCTGTTCCAGCAGGAGCAGAACCATCCCTTCGTGTCCCCTTTCGGACGCCAGGTGCAGGGCTGTCTGACCAAACTCGAATCTTGTGTTGATATCGCTCTGATTAAAAAGAACAAAGGCATAGAAAAAATCCTCGTCCCGTCCCCGATAGGAACCGTTTTTCATTAGCAGTGAGGCTGTTTTGGCTTTATTCAGGCTGTTTCTGTTATCCAGTGCCAGATCGACAGGCAGCAGTCCTTCACTGTTTCTGCTGTTTACTTCCGCCTTGAGGTCGATCATCAG
Organism: Oceanispirochaeta sp.; assembly: GCA_963663385.2. GTDB lineage: Bacteria > Spirochaetota > Spirochaetia > DSM-2461 > DSM-2461 > Oceanispirochaeta. The sequence goes on from CAXXXD010000002.1 coordinate 1,856,247, forward strand.
CTGTACCGCATCGGGGTTTCCCATTTTGGCAGCCAGGTGAAGCAGGGTTCCCTGAGAGACCGTGCCGCCGTTAACATTTTCTGCGGTAAGAACTGCTTTCAGATAAGTCAGACCCTTGTCAAAGGCTGCTTCAGCCGGTGTCAGCTGATCGTTGTCGGGTACAAATATATCTGCACCATTCTCTACCAGAAGGCCGGACGCGTCGGCATGATTGCCCGACAGTGCCAGGTGGAGGGGGGTTTTACCGTTATTGTCTCTGCTGTCAGGATCGGCTTCCTGCATCAGAAGCAGTTTCATAATAGCCGTATTTCCAGCGGCTGCCGCTATATGGAGAGGTGTCTGGCCCTGATCATCTCTTTCATTTACATCCACATCGACCTTGAACAGTTCCTCCAGTCCTGATTGATCTTTATTCTGAACCATGCTGTGAAGGCTTTGATCATCAATGACTTCCTCTTCCACCGGAGCTTCTTCCACAACCTCCTCTTCGGGAGGGGTACTGGTGCATCCCGCTAGAAAAATCAGAAAAAAAGCTGTAGGCAGTACGTATAATATGTTTAATCGTCTCATATATTCCTTCTCATTAATGAAGTGTCCTTACTGTATGATCGGATGAATCATTCCAGGTGTTTAATATATTGAAATCTTTCCTTTGGAAGGGTAGTATTCTCTTCCCGATGGAAGTATTATTTCATCCATATCAATGAGGTTTGTGTAAAAAATTATCTTTTCAGCAATCTCATCGTTGCCAGCAGGCGCATTTATTCTGATAAACTCCGCTTTTGGTAACTGGATTCTGTTGAAAATATCAAAAACCTCAAACAGTAAACAAAAAAGGGCAGGGAAAGATACATGAGTGACGTTCAGCCGGTTCAGGATTCCACAGATTTTTTAAAAAGTTTGGGATTCCCGGCTATTCAGGTTCACCAGTCATTCAACCATTTTGATTTTACCCGTTCACGGAGACGTATTCTTGTCATCGGTCCCATGGGCTCCGGAAAAACGGAATATTCGGCCCGGATCTGGCGTGATGCCCGGGTTACCCTGGCCAAGTCCGAACTGGTTGCGGATATAACGAAAACCGGAGAGGCGGACAGACGGAATGTGTTTTTTGTACGGTCCTCTCTGGATGAAAAGCGTTTTGAAGAGTATCCGGAAGATGCTCTGGCGTATCGGGGCGGGTACGAACGACTGGGAAAGCAGCTGGCAAAGATCCGCAACTCCTTTGATCTGGAAAAACTGATTGAGGACTTTCCGGAAATGGGAACCTGGATTATTGATGAAGCTTCTTTTTTTGATGAAAGGCTTGCTTATGTTATCAAGAATGCTTCGGAAAAAAAAGGACTGGTTTTTGTCTATCCTACTCTGATCCTGAATTTCAGAAGGGATATTTTCAATTCCACCGCCCGGCTCCTTATTGAGACCGCTACAGATGTGTTCCCGCTCACTGCCTACTGTGAACACCCTGACTGTATAAAGGACTCATTTTATACCTACCGGTATTACAGGGTAAGCGGACAGGAGTGTCCGGCCCTCTACTTCGATCCCCTGATTATCATAGGAGGGGACCGGCAGAAGGATGATCCCCTGGAACCCAACTACTGCACAAGGTGTGATAAACACCACTTTCTGCCGGGAAAGGAGTATACCTATTTTACTCTGAAACCCCTGGGAGAAGCGGCTGCCCTCGGCAATTCCGAACTGCTGAAGAGGGAGCTCTTCTACCTGAATAATGAAATAAAGCAGAGCGATCTCTATAAGAGCATACTAAACGAAGGGGAGGAGAATTATTCCCACTCCCAGGTAATCATGAATTCACTTCGAGTCCCCTGTATTGCGGAAAAAGCCCTGCTGTATATCTATGTGGAACAGAATCTGATCAATGCCGATCTTTTCCGAAAAATGACAGAGGAACTGGACCTGAACAGGGAGTATCTGGAACAAAGGCTGGAAGATAACGGCCGTACAGTAAGGTGGTAGCCTATGGATTCGATAAAGAGTTTTTACAAGGTGGGGAACGGTCCCTCCAGCAGTCATACAATGGGGCCTCAGAAGGCAACCGCGGCTTTTCTGATCAACTATCCCAAGGCAGATCTGTATAAGATCAGTCTTTATGGCAGCCTGGCTGCTACGGGCAAGGGGCATCTGACCGATCAGATTATAAAGGAAACCCTGGGTGACCGAAATGTCGAGTTCATCTGGTATCCCAAAGAAGAGATGCCCGAACATCCCAACGGATTGCGTCTCGAGGCATGGAAAGAGGAGAAACTACAGGGCAGCTGGGAAGGTTACAGTATCGGAGGCGGATCCATCCGGACATCCGGAGATAGAGCTGTTGAGGGATCACAGGAGATATATCCGCAAAATTCAATGAGAGAAATTCTGAAATACTGCAGTAAAAACGGTATGGCCCTCTGGGAATACGTGTACGAATTCGAAGGGATGCAGATAAGGGAGTTTCTTGAAGAGATCCTTGATCAGATGATGCAAACCATGAGCGAAGGCCTTGCTACGGAAGGGGTCCTGCCGGGCGGACTCGGGTTGAGCCGTAAAGCCAGTATGTATTATAAGCGGGCGGGGATGATGAAAAGGCCCCTGTCCACCTCGGCCAAACTGTTTTCCTATGCTCTAGCTGTTTCGGAAATGAATGCCAGCGGCGGGATTGTTGTTACAGCCCCTACCTGCGGTGCCTGCGGCGTCCTGCCGGCGGTCCTCCGTTCCATGAAAGAGGTTTACGATCTGACAAAGGTCGATCAGATACGGGCTCTGGCAACAGCCGGAATCCTGGGCAATGTGGTGAGAACCAACGGGTCCATTTCCGGTGCCGAAGTGGGGTGTCAGGGAGAAGTGGGCGTTGCCAGCGCCATAGCGGCAGGAGCCGCCGCCCAGATGATGGGTGGAACCCCCCGTCAGGTAGAGTATGCCGCAGAGATGGCCCTGGAGCACCATCTGGGACTAACCTGCGACCCCATTAAGGGAATGGTGCAGATTCCCTGCATTGAAAGAAATGTTATGGGGGCAAGCCGGGCTATAGCCAATGCGGAATTTTCTCTATTAAGCGATGGCACCCATAAAATCCAGTTTGATGAAGCGGTTGAAACCATGACACGGACAGGACGGGACCTTATGAGTACATACCGGGAAACATCTCTCGGGGGACTGGCCATCCTGTCTGTTCAGGAAGAAGAATAGGACTTGTCCGACAGGTTTAATAACACATTGATCTCCTACCGTTCTCGTAATAGAATTAAGTTTACACCTGATTGTTAAAGAAAATATCAGGAATCAAACAGGAAATATTACCGGGAGAGGATGATATGAAGAAAGAACTGTCAAAATATATTGATCATACACTGCTGAAAGCAACAGCTACTCCTTCAGAAATTGAAAAAGTCTGTGAGGAAGCCAGAGAGTATAACTTTGCCTCCGTCTGCGTAAATGCTGTCAATACGGCATTTGTTGCGGATAAGCTGAAGGGTTGTGATGTCATGACCTGTGTGGTTGTCGGTTTCCCCCTGGGAGCCAATATGTCCTCCATAAAAGCTGCGGAAACAGCTCAGGCTGTTAAGGATGGTGCGGAAGAAGTGGATATGGTTATCAACATAGGGCAGATGAAAGCAGGCAACTATGATTATGTCCGTTCCGATATTAAAGCTGTTGTAGATGCTTCGGGCAGTGCTGCTGTAAAAGTAATTCTGGAAAACTGCTACCTTACCAGGGAAGAGATTGCCAAAGCCTGTCTCCTTTCTGAAGAAGCGGGGGCGGATTTTGTAAAGACATCCACCGGTTTCGGTCCATCCGGGGCTACTGTGGAAGATGTGGCGCTTATGAAAAAGACTGTGCCGTCCCTGCAGGTTAAAGCGGCCGGAGGCATCCGTGACAGGGAAACCGCTCTCGCCATGATTGAAGCCGGGGCTGATCGCCTGGGAGCCAGCGCCGGAATCGCCATTGTAAAAGGAGACGGTGATGCGGGCAACAATTCTGGTTATTGATAGTTTCGGCATAGGCGAACTGCCTGATGCGGCAGAATACGGAGATGTCGGATCCAATACGGCTCTGCATATCTGTGAAAAAGTGGAAGGTCCCCTCTGGCCCAATATGAAAAAGCTCGGACTGGGTAATGCCTCACTGCTGCTGGGGAATGCACTGCCCGGATGCGAAGCTGTAGATGCTCCGGAGGCTCTTTTCGGGGTAATGAAGGAGAAATCTCCGGGAAAGGATACCACAACAGGGCACTGGGAAATGGCCGGTATTGAACTGGATAAGGCGTTTACCCAGTTTCCCAAAGAGTTCCCCTCCTTTCCGGAGGACCTTGTCAGTGCCTTTGTTGAAAAAACAGGCTGCGGCGGGATTCTGGGAAACAAGGCGGCCAGCGGTACTGCCATTATCGAAGAGCTGGGAGAAGAACACCTGAAGACTGGTTATCCCATCTGTTATACATCAGCAGATTCGGTTTTCCAGATTGCTGTCCATATGGAAAAGTACACCATCGAAGAACTGTATAAGATGTGCGAAATCGCACGGGATCTCTGTGATCCCCTGGCGGTGGGTAGAGTCATAGCCCGTCCCTTTGACGGGAAACCGGGAGAGTTTTTCCGGACGAAGGACCGTCATGATTACAGCATCGCCCTGCCGGGGGATTCCATCCTGGATCATCTGCAGAAAAACGGCGTGAAGACGAAAGCTGTCGGTAAAATCGGTTCCATTTTCAACGAATCGGGAATCGATGACAGCTATCATGATGCCGGAAACCCCGCCTGTATTGAAAGAACGCAGAAAATCCTTTCTGAAAAAGCTTCGGGAAAAGAGTTTGTATTTGTCAATCTGGTAGATACGGATATGGTATACGGTCACAGAAGAGATCCAGAAGGGTACGGTGATGCGGTCAGTGTGATTGACGGGATCCTGCCCGGGCTGATGGGCGATATGACATCAGGCGATGTTCTGATCATCACCGGTGACCACGGATGCGATCCGGCTTTTAAGGGAACCGATCATACGCGGGAATATGTTCCCCTCCTCTGGTATCAGAAGGGCGGAAAAACAGGATCTGTCGGTATAAGGGAAAGTTTTGCCGATCTGGCCGCTTCCCTGACCGAGTACTTTGGTGTACCGGCCATGCCGAAAGGACGGAGTTTCCTATGATAAAAAGCCCGGACTGGAACACTGTCACTCCTGAAGACGCGAAGGAGTGGTTCCTTCGGGCCTATGGAGATCCCTCCCGGGACGATTATACCCCCCGGGAGCGTGTATTGCGCAGTCTGAACCGTCAGGAATCGGACCGCGTCCCCTTTGACTTCTGGGGTGTTCCCGAAACATGGGATGCCCTGATGACGTTCTTCTCCCTGACCAGCGGACACGATCTTATGGATCTGCTCGGCGTGGACTGCCGGATAATTTCACCCGATTATATCGGCCCCGAGCCGGAGGTCCTTCCGGACGGGACCTTCTACAGCATCTGGGGATCTCTCAGAAAAATTGTGGACAACGGGTTCTCCCGCTATGAGGAGTATGCCGGGTTTCCTCTGGCCGGGATGGCAACGCCGGGGGAGGTGGAGCAGTGGGAAAAATGGCCGGACAGCTCCTGGTGGGACTGGAACAGTTTCGCTGCCAAAGCGGCTAAAGCCAACAGGAAAGCCCCTTACCATCTGCGCTATGATATAGGCGGTATATTTGAATCCGCCTGGGGGTTGTACGGACTCGATAAATTCCTCATCGGTCTCTATGAAAATCCCGATCTTGTCTGCACCATTATGGACTGTTTTACCCAGATCTTTATTAAAAACTTCAAATCCCTTATGGCAAAAGCCGAGGGGCTGGTCGATATGGTCTACACATACGACGACGTAGCCGTTCAGGACGGTCTGATGATGTCCCCGGACATGTGGCGCCGGTATATCCTTCCCTTCCATCGGAAGCTCAATAAGGTGATCCGGGAGTACGATGTCAAACTGATGTATCACTCCTGCGGCGCCGTGGGCGATCTGATACCCGCTTTTATAGATGAACTGGATATTGATGTTCTGAATCCGCTTCAGCCCCGTGCAAAGGGAATGGATATGGCGCATATCAAAAACACCTACGGAGACCGCCTCTGTTTTCACGGGGGAGGGGATCTGCAGAAAACCCTGCCTTACGGAACGGTACAGGACGTGCAGGATGAAGTTTCATTCCTGTGTAAAACCCTGGGACGTAACGGCGGTTATATCTGTGCGTCCGCCCACTATATCCAGGGGGATGTGCCGGTCAGGAATATTCTGGCTTTTTATGGTCAGGAGAGGGCGTTCCGGTAAAAAAGCATATTAATCTTTTCGGAATAAACTATTATTGTATCCTTTGTACCAACCCTCACCCCCGGTCCCATGGTCATAAAATCTACGGTTTAATTGCTTAGGCAGGCATCCAGCCTCTCCTAAAAGGAGAGGGGAGGTGTATTATTGGAATATTAATATAGATGAAGTTGAATAACAGATCTATGAAGCAGGTATGGTAATCCCGCAGTTTATAGATTGATAAGTGTCTACTTTAAGTGTATACTTCAGATAGAGGTAAATTTATGAAGCTATCCCTGCTTGATATCAGAAAGAAACCTTCAAGGATACTTGAGGCGGTTGAACATAATGAGGATGTCATTATCAGTTCCCGCGGTCGTGATGTAGCCAGAATCTCTTCCATAGAATATCCGAAACCCATTATGGCGGCAGAAGAGCATCCGGCATACGGTATATGGGCAGACAGGGATGAACGGCCGGCAGATGAGCTTGTCAGGGATCTGAGAAAGAGACGTTACAGTGATCTTTGATACGGATGTTCTTATCTGGTTCTTCAGAGGAAAACCGAAAGCTGCAAAAGTTATCGAAGAAACCTCTGTTCGCAGAGTTTCCCTTGTAAGTTATATGGAGCTACTTCAGGGAGCCCGGACTAAACAGGAACTGATTCTAATACGGCGTTTTTTGAAAGACTTTGGATTTCAAACACTGCCTGTTACAGAGAATATCTCCACAAGAGCATCTATTTATATGGAAGAGAACTGTCTGCAGAATGATATTTCAGTAGTGGATGCTTTGATTGCGGCAACGGCAGTAGAGGAGGGGGATGCACTCTGTACGGGAAATGTTAAACACTTTCGCATTATTCAGGATCTGGAAATACATCATTTCAGGATTTAATCTTTTTTATTCTTATTCTCTCCATAAGGAAAGTTGATTTCCGTATCATTTCCTTCCTCTGAAGATCATTCATTTTAATGAACTTCAATATTCATACTCATCTCACTGGAACATGCTCCGCTTATATGGCGAAGCGCACAGCTGCCAGGGACGGCAGCTGCAGATAACGCATTTTCTGATCAGAACCGGAGCCACGACGGCGGAGGGGCGGCCTGTGGTACCTGCCGGAAAAACTTCTTCAACGTGAAATGTTATTCCGGCGGAAAATAAAATTGGGAATCATAACAAGGGCGCTGCACCTGTCCGTTTTACTGGTTCCGGAACGGATTGTTCAGCTGTTGGGCAGGTGAGCTCATGGTTATGAATTTGGTAGTACCTTTTCTAAGTAGACATCTCCCCCTTTATGATAAGGAAGAAGTTTCCAAGTACTTCCTTCCAGAGTATAGAAATAACATCTATCTTCAATAACGTTGATTAATAATAATGGTCCAATCCCTCCCATACCATTCCAAGATGAGATATAGTAATCTCCATATTTATAGATCATCCAAGAAGCAAATGGCCCAGAGAGTCGCAACCAGAGATAATCATTTTTATCTTTGCTAATGTTTATTTTTTCTAATAAAAAATCAAAAATATTTTTTTGATTAGGCACAATGTAATTCACAGAAACCCAAATGCCTTCTAAAACATAGTTGTTTTGATTTTGAATAACTTCAAGTTCAGAAAAAATATCATCCATAAATTTTATATAATCTCGTCCTTCTTGAATACTATAATTGTTTTCATTAAGAAATTTTTCATAATCAAATATACTTTGATTGCCAAAGGGATCTGCTATTTCTTTCTTTACAGTAATATCATTAGAATAAAGTGGAAAAATAACTAGAATAAAAAAAATATACATACTTTTTTTCAAAACCTTCTCCTTAATGGCATGAACTTAGGATCTATTAACATATCTCTTGAAAAGAATGTTTCAAAAGGTCGTCCATGTCTTTCATATATATTTACACTTGGAATAGAATCTGGAGCATAACCATTATGTAAAATAATAACGACATCTTCATCAATATATACAAATCCAAAATGCCCTTCATATTTACCATTGTTACTACTTGTGTAATGTTTATAAAAAACATTCCAACCTGGATATGGTGTATTTCTAAGCATCCCCTTCATTAAAAATGCGTTCATATTATCAACAACTGATGCATTGGGCCCAAGGGGAAGATACCGATGAACATCAGCTCCAAGAATCTTAAGCATATCAGCACCAAAATGTGTACACATATATTCTCCATTTACATATGGCTTTCCAAGAAGACCTGATTTTCTGGCTTTATCAAGTACCCAATCTTTTGGCATTTCAGATGGTTGAGCATAATAAGTGTCTTCAATCCATGAGTTTTGCATTCTACTAGAACGATGATCACTTGAATTTTCACTATGAGATACTACCATTGACGGTGTATTTTCCTGTGATTCATTTCCTGGATCATTTCCGGGTCCGCTCGGATTATACCCCGGGGGATTGTAAGGTGGAGGATTCGAGGGTGGAGAATTTTCAGTTTCAGGAGACTGATTAGTTGGGCCATCATCTTCCCAATACCAATTATTCCCAAAGCCATCAGTCTTATGTTCTTGATCCGGATTACTACGATCTGGATTTTGTACCCATTCAAGACCTGTTGGATCAACATAATTCACTGGATTATTTGAGCAATAAACATACCACGCTTGGCCATCCCTGGCGGGATCTTCACTGATGAATCTACCGGTTCCGGCATCATACCACCTTGCATTGTAGTAATAATCACCCTCTCCCCCTAAATCGTTGCAAAAAGGAGACCTGCAAGGAGGCGTTGAAACTGGAATTTCTCTAGTAGCTGTCATGGTACGTTAATAAACTATCATTTACCTATCTTACGGGCAAGCGCTTTTCTATTCTTCTCTCTTTGCTTCAGACTGTCCCGAACCAGAGTTTCCAGTGAATCAAGATAGGAGTCGGTCACCTCGGCGAAATGGAAATTCTCCCTGGGATGGTACTGCCTGTAGGAAGCCTTGATGTTCTCTTCGCTTTGCCGGGAGTAAACCACCGTGGTTTCCACCGATTCATGCCCCAAAAGCTCCTGAACATAGCGGATCTCCGCCCCGTGGGCCAGAAGATGGGAAGCACAGCCGTGCCGGAGGGAGTGGACGGTCAGCCCTTTCCGGTAGAGTCCGCACTTTTCACTCAGCAGTTTAAACCGTTTGTTGATCCCTCCGTGAGTAAACCGGTAGCCCCCGGAAAGGATCAGAGGCCTGTGGTGTGCTTTCACGCCTTCCAGATACTTATCCAGAAACCAGGCGGCCGCCTTGGTCACTGGGACCCGGCGGTCCTTGGAAAACTTGCTCTGGTGGATCCACAATAACCGGCTGGCCGGATCGTAATCTTTCACATCCAGATGGGCCGCTTCGGAAGACCGGAGACCGGAAGAGTAAATCAGTTCAAACAGGGCCCTGTCCCGGAGCCCCAGGGGCTGGTGAATATCGATGGAATCCAGAAAGAGTGCGGTCTCGTCCTCACTCAAAACTTCTTTGATCCGCTCCTGCCGTTTCCCGAAGCGGACTGTCTCCACCGGTGAGGACAAAACCAGGTTGTTTTCATACAAACAGAGATAGAACTTTTTCACGGAGGTGAAAATACTCATCCTCGTTGAGTCCTTGTAGCCCCGTCCTCTCTCTCCGGGATGCTCCTGCAGCCAGGAAAGGAAGGAGACAATATCACTCCTTTTCACATCCCGGATGTCTTTCGTGCCAGTTTCATCCAAAAAGGTAAAGAAGGGGGTAAGCTGAGCTTTCTTTGTCCGAATAGTTCCCTCTTTAAATCCCTGGGCCTTCAGGTATCCGGCGAAAAGGGAAAGGGCTTTCTGCCTTGAGAGTCTTTTCATCTCCTTTTTCCCAGCTGTCTGGGATGGTGGCGGTCCAGCTGCTCCTTTACCTCTTTCACATCCACTTTGGTGTAAATCTCGGTGTTCCCGATGGCCCGGTGCCCCAGGATCTGCTGAATCTGCCTCAAGGGGCAGCCTTGTTTCAGAAGATGGTAGCCCAGACAGTGCCGGAGGCTGTGGGCTGTCATAAAAGGAATTCCGACTTCTTCGCAAGCCTCTTTCAGATCCCTGTTGAAAGCCTTTCCCAGTTCATCCGAGGAAGAGCCGAAAAGCCTTTCCCTGTTGCTCTTGCCGGTCAGGATCTCATCCCGAACGGTTAGAAACCGCCTTAATACACTGGCGGCGTAGTCGTTCAGGTAGACCTTCCGGTCGAATCCTCCCTTGCCGGAGATAACGGTGATCTCTTTCCTTTCAAGATTCAGGTTCTCTTCCTGAAGGTCAGCCGCTTCGCTGATTCGGAGGCCCGAGGCGTAAAGCAGCTCGGCCAGCACATGGGTCAAATACCGCCTTTTCCGGGCTTTCAGTCCCTTCACGGCAGAGAAGTCCGCCAGACGGGAGAGAAGCCGGGCCAGTTCTTTCTCCATGGGTAAATCCCTGGGAATGATCCTTTCACCCCGGGGAGCTTTGACGGCGGTAAAGGGATCGGAAACAAGCTTTCCCGAATCCCTCATCCACCGGCTGAAGGAGGAAGCGGCCTGACGGTAGGAAGCCAGGGTGTTTACCCTGTAGTCTTCTCCGCTTCCGGTTCCCCGTTCTGTAAGGTGTGCCATGAAGCCTCTGGCCGCCCGGATGTCCGTCTGATCCGCCGTCAGTCCTTCTTCTTCCAGATAGGCCAGAAAATGGGGAATCCGGCTGTGGGCGTTCCGGAGAGCCTGGGAAGAAGCTCCCAGGGCTTTTTTCTCTTCCAGATAGCTGTCTAGCAGGGTTTGATGGGCTTTATGTATGTTTCCTGCGCTTCCGGACACTTCCCTTCGGGAAGTTCCTGCCGCTTTATGAGAAAAGGAACCCTGACGCTCTCGCGTCAGCCTTTTATCATTATTCATGCTCTGTCTCTCTCCGGGATTTTGTACCCACTTTCTCCTAAACCTTTACCGGATTTAACTTTAAGCCGAATAGTCGGCCTGTACCCGGTTTTCCCACTTTCGGCTAATCCCTTACCAGAACAACAATTATTGTTTTTCATCATTCCGTACCCGCTTTGTACCCGGTTCCCTGGTTAAATGGTCAGGTGAAGGAATCACCGAGTCATCGAAAAGAACTAGGTCAGAATCAGCCGCCAGTCCGTAACGCCTGGTCATACCCCGGCCCGATCCTTTGCTCCGGATGTATTCATACTCTGTCAAAAGCCTCATATTCTTCTTGATCAGCTCATGGGAGAATCCGGAGACCTCCCGGATCTCCCGCTGGGTCACCCAGATATCGGTCAGGAATAGCCCGTCCTTCTCCGCTTTGCTTTTAAGAAGATCCCGGAGCTCCTCATACAAAATGACAGCCGAACGGGGTAAAGTGGTCATGGTGGAAGAAAGCAGGGTCTTCATGATCCGGTAAGCCACCTTGTAGTCTTCCAGGTCGCACTCTATGTAATGCTTCCCCTGATCATTCTTCTCCTGTTTCTGGTACTGCCTCAGGAAGCACACGCAGGCAATGAGGTCTACAAACCGTTCATGGTCCCGCCGGCTCCGCATCATGGAAGAGGGAAAGTCCAGCTCCCCGGCGAAAGGATTAACAATTACCCGGTTTTTCAGGAGCCTTTGGGCGGCCTGGTGGGTCTTAATGATTTCCGGGAGATCTTCTTCCTTCTTCCGGTAGGCTTCCAGGGTGTACTTCTCCCTCTGCCTCCGGTGGATCTCCCTGGTCTGCTCCCGGCTCTCGTCTGTGTTTACCACAAAGCAGCGGGAGGCGTTCTCCGGGTTGATCTCCGTCGAAGTGGAGGACATCACGGCGGAAACAATGACTTTTTTCCGTACCAGCTTGCTGGTCATTCTTCCGGTCTTCTCATCCTTGGTGGTCACCAATCGGGACAGCTCTTTTCCGGATAACATCTCCCGCATCTGATGATCTACGCTCTCCGAGTGGACCGCCTCTCCCATGACCAGAAACTTGTGCAGCAGAGCTTCATCGGGAAGGTAGTTCAAGGCCTGGTCGGAAAGGCTGGTCATGGAAATCACATCCTCTTCGGGCATCAGCTTTTTTACCGTATCGATCAGAAAGCTTTTACCAGCGGCGGACTGGGAGATGACGATTACGCTTACCGGATCGGCCATCAGACGGGAGGAGGCGGCCAGGTACATAAGGATCTTGTTTTCCTCCTCTCCCACGTAGCCCAGAGCTTCCGTATCCCTGACAATCCTGTCGAAAAGATTGGGATCCTGTAAAAGGGAGAGGCCAGCTGCCTCTTCCTCAGGGGTCAAAGACCCCTTCTTTAAACCGGTATCCGAAAGGGCCCGTTCAGACTCTTCTTCCAAATAGTCCAGGATATCCAGTAAATCCTTTTCAATCCTGGCGGATTCCTCGCCGAACCGGCGAGCGACCGCGACAGAGAAAAGGGTCCGGCTCCGGGCGGAGAAGAGGTCTACATTGTCGATGAACTTGACAGTATCATCCGCCGGCCTCTGACAGCGGACATTCACCTTCAGGGAACTGACAAATCCTTCTTTAACTCCGATGATCCGGTAATCCAGAGAAGAACAATGAAACAGGTACTTACCATCGGCCACCAGTGGCCTTTTATCACCCTCCGGCGGTTTCAGAATGCTGCTCTCGATCAGGGATAGAACTTGTTCCTTTGTGATTTTTGGTAATGACTCATTCCAGTCCTTGGAAGGCGGGAAGATGGTTCTGACGGCAATACCCTTTTCGAAAAGAGTTTTTCCGACCTTTTCTGCAGCCTCCCGGCCCGCTTCATCACCGTCGAAAGCAAGGACAACTTCCTTTGTACGGTTTTCTTTCAAAGCTTCTACAAGGTGACTGGTCACCCCGTTGGCGCCGTAAGAGCAGGAAACATTTTCGCATCCCAAAACCATCAGCGAAAAGGCATCAATCACCGATTCTGTCAGGATCATCCGGTCCGGGTAAACCTTGAATGCCTGGTGGTTAAACAGGCCCCGGTGGGGCCCTTTCAAATAAAGGTGTTTCACCCTGGACCTTTCATTTATCTTCCTGCCGTAAAATCTCCGGACTTTCCCATCGGAAGAATAGAGTGGGAAAACAATGCAGTCCCGGAAGGTTTCAAGGTTCTTTTCCGTAAAGAGGCCCGCCTCTTTCAGCTCCTGAAACTGGACTTCGGACAGTTTGTCTTTCAAGTCTCCGGGGCAGTAGCCGACTTTCAGCCGTCCCAGAAGCTCCGGAGCATAGATCCCCCGTTTTTTCAGGTAGGAAACTGCTTCCGGATGGGAGAGCTGACGGTGATAGTAATCCGTTACATCTTCCAATGAGGTTGTTTTAAGCAGAGGTTCGCCCTCCAGTGGCACCGGCGGAGCCGGTACCTCCTTCGGCCTGAATGCCTTTCCCTCATCTCCTTTCAAGATAGCCAGAGCCTCTTTAAACTCCACGCCCTGGTGCCTCATCACAAAGTCAAACACATCCCCGCCGGCCCCGCAGCCGAAACAGTGAAACAGTCCCTTGGACTGGTCCACCGAAAGAGAAGGATTCTTGTCCTCATGGAAGGGGCACAGCCCCATGAAAGAAGAGCCTTTCTTCTCGAGAGAGATACCATAGGAGGTAATCACACTGACTATATCGGTTTGTGCCTTGATCCGGTCTTTTTCAAACTCGTCCAGCAGGGAAGCCCCCTTCAAAGGGCTCCTGCCTTTCAGCTTTGAAGAAGTCATAGACCGCACCGGGATAAAAGTTCATTCCCCAGAGCCCTTACTTCCTCCGCGGGCCTTTTCCATTGGTTACCGGACAGCTGGACCAGGCCCTTCCTCTCGGCAATGGCTTCCTCGATCCGGATCGACCGGCTGATCACGGTCTCAAAACAGGTTTCTCCGAAGAACCCGGTCAGTTCGGCTTTCAGCTCCCGGCCGATCAGGGTAACCGGGTTGTAGCTGTTAAGGACGACTCCCAGGGCGTAAAGAGTCGGGTTCAGGCTCCGCCTGATCTTCTCCATGGTTTCCAGAAGGTCCGAAGCTCCCTGCAGGGCGTACTGACTGGCTGTAATGGGCATCACAAGGTGATCGGCGGCTACAAGGGCATTGCCCGTGAGGATTCCCAGGGAAGGGGGAGTATCCATCAGGATAAAATCGTAGGATTCGAACTCCTCCCGTTCGAAAAGCTCCTTAAACCGTACATAGCCGTCGAACTCTCCCACAAGCTGTTTTTCCAGCAGGCTGAGATAGATCGATCCGGAAAGGATCTCAAGATTCTCACTGACACTTTGAACGTGAATTTCATCTTCTGTAATGGCCTCGTACAGTCCTTTTCCCGGCTGGTCGAAGAAACTTCTGGAAAGGTTGCCTTGGCTGTCACAGTCTACCAGAAGGGTTTTCAGCCCTTTATCATGGGCCAGGTAACAGCCCAGTTCTCTTGTCATGGTGGTCTTGCCGACCCCGCCTTTCTGGTTGGTAAATACGATCTTTTGGCGACTAAGAATGGGGCCCTGATGCTTTGCATCACCCATTTTATCTAGATTCACACTGGGCCTCCTCTTCCTTCTTCCAGAGGAGGTTCCGGATCACTTCCAGAGTCTCGGGGATCTTCTTCAAAGGAGTCCGGCAGGTACCCAGAAAAAGTTTACGGTCTCCGGTAATGTTCTCTCCTTCCAGAGTGAAAACCATCTCCTGGGCTCCCAGGGTTCCCATGCTCAGGTAAACATCGACCAGCCGGTGGTGCTGATCCAAAAGGTAGGCGACTTCGGCCAGGTTGGCTGTTATGAGGCTGTCTTTCACTGGTGGCCCCCTTTCATGCTTTTCCGGTAGTCCCGCTTGGCATTGTTGGCGTAGTTGTTGATCTCTCCGTAACAACGGCGGAAGAGAACCAGATTGACAACCGCTTCACTTCTCAAAAAGTCGCTTTGAAGATGAGGAATGACTTCTCCTTCGAAGTAGAAGTCGCAGATGATATCTTTGGTGACGTTCCCGGCCAGAAGGCGGCAGGTAACCAGGTGGGGCGTTACCCCTTTAGTCAGGTAGTAGGCGGCCTCGTACAGGTCGCTGGTGCGGATTTCCATTCTTTACTCCATCGGAAGGAGCAGAACGGCATTTGCGGGGATAAGAATTTATGGTAGAATTGTAAGTGCATGGAGTTCTACTCCTATGTTGTTTTTAAGCCTGTTTCCCGAAGGTCGCCAAACACTCGGAAACGGGCTTTTTTATTGCCAACGGCAATATTTCAAAAGTGTGTCAAGTAGCATTTGACTGTTTAATAATGACACATCATGTATCACTCGTCAAGTTATATGATAAGATAAATCATGCCTCAAGTACCGAAGAAAGAATTACCCCCTTTAAAAATCAGTGACAAAAGCATTGGTGAAATCATTGCCAAAATAAGAAAACAGAGAGGACTTACACAGCTTGAATTGGCTGAAACAATTGGCATTACAAGAACCGCATTATCTGCCTATGAAAGCGGAAGAGTCCGACTTTATGATGAAATGATAGCAAGATTCGCCATTGCTCTGAATGTCTCGACTGACACTCTTTTCGGGCTGAAGGATGAAAATATTCTTGCACAGGATACAAATCTGAAACTTACAAAACGCCTGAAAGAACTGGAAGAACTCCCACCGGCAGACCAAAAAAAAATCCTTGAGCATATCAAGGATTTGAGAGCCATGAATGAATTAAAGGAAAATCAATCCAAATAGATATTCTTTCGATATCCGGCTATTACAAAGAGAATGAGAAACCTAACCCTGCTTACTGCTTACTGCATTCCATATTCATCTCTTTTCGAAGTAAATCATTCAGCAAAGTCTGATACCCTTTACCATGACTTTTTAGCCAAAGAAGAATGTCCGCATCGATTCGGGTGGTTATCTGCTCTTTCCTGGGCTTGTAAATATCGTGAAAAAGGGACGGCCCTGGAAAAATCCTCATCAGACCACTCTTTTATGTCACTGGTATCTATTTCGGAGTCGGGTAATTCGGCAAGCTTGGCGAGTCTTGCCTTTGTGTCTTCATCCATAGGACTAAAACCATTTTCCTGCTTCATACTTCCTCCTCTCTGCCGTTGTTGCTTTTCGGGCAGATATTATTCTGAAAACGTCTTCATCCTGCTGATCTCTCATGGTGTAAACCACAAGCACCAGCAGAATGCCGCCGATATGCCCCATAATTTGCTGACGGGGCTCTGAATCCGTGTAATCCTCACGAACCAGGGCAAACGGGTCGGCAAAAACATACTTGGCGTCTTTGAATGACAATCCGTGTTTCTTCTGGTTGATTATGTCTTTTTCTTTATCCCATTCAAAGGTCATAATATAATTATACTATTTGTAACTACATTTTTGCAATTATGATAAAAAGAGAAAACACTCCGCCAGCTCCTGTATAAAATTATTCTGGAATCTATAAACTTACCACTAAAAGCAGGTGAACAGAGAATTCGTTATATGGCGAAGCGGACAGCTGCCAGGGACGGCAGCTGCAGATAACGCATTTTCTGTTTAGAACCGGAGCCACGACGGCGGAGGTTCGGCCTGCGATTACTGCCGGTAAGACTTCTTCAACGTGA
>CAXXXD010000003.1:0-1649648 GCA_963663385.2 Oceanispirochaeta sp.
ATATTCCGGATAAAGATAAGATCTGTGCCTGCGGAACAGAAAAGACCTGTATCGGTGAAGATGTTTCCGAGAGAGCAAAAATTATTCCGTCAAAAGTCGTTGTTATTCAGGAACGTAGAAAAAAGTACTCCTGCAAGAATTGTGAAGGGACGACTCTTGATGAAGCTGCTGTACAGACCGCAGAAGGAGCAAAGCATCTGGTCGCGGGCAGTATTGCCGATGAAAGCCTGCTCGCTTGGAGTATAAGCGAAAAGTTTGAGTTCGCTCTTCCTTTCTACAGGCAATCAAAACGGTTAAACCAGATAGGCATACCGATCCCCCGGGCGACATTGAGCAATCTTACGATAAAATCGGCAACGGCATGTAAGCCTCTATATGATTTGCTGAAAGAAAACATTAAATCCGGTTCCATTATTAATGCCGATGAGACGAGAGTTCAGGTTCTAAAGGAACCGAAACGAAAAGCTTCAGATAAATCATGGATGTGGGTCTTTCTCAGAGGAGATCCCGATAAAAAATGTGTCATATTTCAGTATGAGCAAGGCCGATCCCATGCAATTCCGTTGGATTTCTTGGAAAATTACTCTGGCTGGGTTCAAACTGATGATTTTGAGGCCTACCATACTGCCCGAAAAAAAGTTGATGGAGATATAAAGCATGTCTTATGCTGGGCCCATGCCAGAAGAAAGTTCTTCCAATATTGGGAATCAACCAAGAAAAAAGATGCAGAAGCAAAGCAAATTCTCGACCTGATAAAGGATCTGTTTGAACTGGAATCATTACGGGATAATTATTCGCTAAAAGGGTTTCATAAACAGCGACAAAATAGAGCAGAACCGATACTAGATAAGTTACAGAAAAAACTGACGAAGCTTTATCCTCAAGTACCTCCTTCTTTAGAGTTCGGTAAGGCGATGAAGTATACATTGAGCAACTGGGAGCAGTTGGTTCTATATCTGAAAAATCCTGTTTTGACTCCTTCGAACAATAGCGCTGAAAATGCAATCAGACCCTTCGTAATCGGGAGAAAAAACTGGCTTTTTGCCGGAAGCCCGAAAGGTGCTGAATCATCGGCAATTCTGTACAGTCTCGTTGAATCTGCGAAGATGAACAATCTTCCAGTTTATGCTTACTTGTACTTTATCTTCCGGGAATTGCCCTGCTGTGAAAAACAGAGTGATTATGAAAAATTACTTCCCTATAATTTAACTGCTGAAGATATTGCAATCTGATCCATCAGTCCTAAAATGCTGTCAATGTGGGAAGAATTACCGCTTACGATGTTTTAATCCAGATATCCCAGTACGGGAAACTCTCCGGTAGACTTACCCATACATTCCGGACTGTTATCCTTACAGCAGCAGAAACTTTCAGATATTTCAGCTTTATAGTAGAG
This sequence comes from Oceanispirochaeta sp., assembly GCA_963663385.2. Classification (GTDB taxonomy): domain Bacteria; phylum Spirochaetota; class Spirochaetia; order DSM-2461; family DSM-2461; genus Oceanispirochaeta. The sequence goes on from CAXXXD010000003.1 coordinate 1,397, forward strand.
GGCATACGTTTTATATCATCCCCTGTTACTCTGCTGATTCTCAGTTGCAGATATACGAAGAAAATATAGGCAATAGCCGAGAACCATTTTCCGGTCTTTCCGTGTTAAGTAGTTCTGATACCTCTTCATTAAATAAATAAGGTCATCTATTAAACGAAAAATGCTTTCCAATTCCTATAGTGAAAGTCCCGCTATATATCGATATGGACTTATTTTTTATTGATCCACTTGAGAAGTTTACTGCATTAAAAACTGATTGATATTTGGGTTGAATGAATAACCCTTTTTTCAGATCAATCAAATAACCTATTCCTAAATTGACCCCCAATCCCCAATCTGACATATATTCCGGATCGATATTATCACCTTCAAAAACACTGGATCTACCCAATCCTGTAGTAATATCAACAGTCCAATTATTTATAGTCCATCCTAGAACAATCCCTGTAACAGTAGCACTTATATTTGTATCTTCTATTTCATAGATCTCATCTATCGGATGACCAACAAATGTAATTCCAAGCCCAAAATGGAAAGATTCATATTTTTGAGATTCTTTTGTGGCAAGGATAGTTAAATGAAAATTATCCCATAATTCTGCAGTCTTGTGGCTAGGACCCTCAAGACTGCCTCCATATGCTGAAAATCCTGTCGGAGGTATTCCAAAATCAATTGATAATGAAGAGTCATATGAGAATACATTACAAACAAGCGTTGAGAGATATATGATCCCTAAAAATAATATCTTTTTCAATATAGCCCTTATTTAAATTTAGAATATAAAAAGTATAGCAGAGCACTGAATGCGGAATTTGTCAACATAGATGAACCTTGTACTCTGAAGTTTCTAAGGGAATGGGACTGGGCTAGGTATGGGCGGTTGAAGACCTATTAAAACGAGATAGATAAACTGGCAGATCCTTTGATTGCCGCTGAAGTGATCTATAAATGCGGCAGTAAGCAAAAAATCTCGCTTGAGATATGTCGTGTTGCCGGTAAGGATGCAAAGAGGGGAGCGGGATTAATCAGGATACTGCTTTTGGGTGTATTCTCCCGTATCCTGAGAAGACGTGTAACGAAATGAAACAATCTATTCCTTAAAAAGGATAGACCGTTAATCTATTATATTACTTGACGGTCTTTCTTTCTTTAACTATATTAGAGATCAGGTGATTTCTAAAACGTGAAACGGAGGCTGTTGCTAAAGGGCTTTTCAGCCTATACGAAAAAAAACAGAAATCGATTCCTGATTTTTTTCCTCCGTATGAATGGTTCTAACTTGGATGGTAAAAGAATTATGCTGATTGATAAGCTGACAATTCACATAGCCCGTTTGATAAAGGATGAGGAGCTGAATCGGATTCTGGCAAGAAATTTCTTTGCGGTAATAGCGGAATTGGTATTGCAGAATGAAGATCCTCAAAAGTTTTTCAAAGCCGTAACTGAATTTGTCAATTATCATATCAAGGGTTGTTGTTCCTTATTTTTTTTGCTCTATAAGAGATCGTACGATCTCTTTGATCTCAGGAGGAGGTATTATTGATAAATGATTAAGCACTAATAGCTGTTCTCGTCTGGCTGTATGTCGGGTGTGTCACCAAAAAAAATGAGAAAAGAGGTATGAATTATGACAAAAGATAAGCTGAAATCAAGGATCGTAATTTCTGAAAAAGAGAAAATGGTTGTTTCGGGAATTGAATTGAAAACATCATTTGCAGAAGGCAGACAGGCAAGGGAAATTCCGCCTTTCTTTCATGGCAATTACGGGAATAAAGTTCTGAGTAATATTCCCGGCAGAATCAACGAAAACACACTGTGTGTTTTTTTCAGAAAGCCGGAATCACCGGATTTTACCTATTTTATGGGTGTGGAAACTGATTCTGAATCCATAAAGGCTGACGGGTTAATCTCTCATGTGATCGAAGCGAAGACCTATGCTTCACTGGAAATAATCAAACGGGGTAATGAGGATGTCGGCCGGGCTTTTGCGCTGATTGTTGAAGATTGGCTGCCCGAATCTGGCTGGCAGCTGGCAGATGGCCCGGCCTTTATCTATTACGATCAAAGGTTTAAATCCATATACGAAGCCGAGGGATATAGCGGTAATCCTCCGGCTACGGTTTATGTTCCCATAAAAAAATAATAAAACCGGAGCTGTTGCAAGAGTTTCAACTTTTGCAACAGCTCCATCATATCGGGAGAATAAAATGAATATTTCGATTATTAATGGAATTAATATAAGTTCGCAGTCCGGAATACTTGCCGTACCGGTCAACAGTATATATACCGCGAGTAAATATGCAGTTGAAGGTCTTTCTGAATCCTTGATGTACGAATTGAATACACTCAATATTAAAACGAAATTGATATTGCTGGGAGCCGTCGAATCAAATTTCCTGAAATCACAGCTTCTTTTTCCGGGAGAAAGAATCAACGGTTATGATTATATCAATAAAGTAGTTATACCGGAGATGAAAAGAGTTCTCTCTTCAGGGGAAAATGCGAACGAAATTGCAAAAGAAATATTTAAAGCAGCATCAGATGTCAAAAATAAATTGCACCATTTGGCTGGAAAACGAATCAAGATTACGTATCGAATGTAAAATCGGGTCTGTCGCAAGAGTCATTACTGATATAAGAGTAATGAATATATTAATGACTTGTATAGCGGGCAACAGCAGAGGCCAGCCGTTTTATTCCCTCTCGGATTTCATTGTCCGAAAGGGCTCCGAAACTGAGTACCAGGGTATCTCTGTGTGTTTCGGGATTCCCCGAATGCTGCGAAGCCCTTTCGCAATAGACTCCCTCTTTTTTCAGGATGGTATCGAAATCGGAATGAAAATCCAGACAGGGAAAGCGGACAGCCTGGTACTGTCCGCACATGATTCCCGGTAAATCGTACGGTTCTCTGATATACTGGTTGAGGGCCTGCCTTAAAATGTCGTGTTTCTTCCTGTATATTTTTTTTAACTGAAGGACATGACGTTCATAATAACCGCGCTCAAGGAACAGGGCCATGGCGGCCTGTTTGATCATGGATGTATAGTAGCCGGATTCGGTCATTCGGGTTTTAAAATCATCGACCAATGTTTCAGGAACCACCAGATAACCCAGTCTTATGGCGGGATACATGGTTCCGGAGAATGTTCCGATATGGACAACAATATCCGGAGCCAGCAACTGGAGGCTGCTGAGGGGACTGTGAGAGAAGAAAAACTCCGAATCATAGTCGTTTTCCAGAATGATCGCATCTCTATTCCTGACAGATTCCACCAGATGAATCCGTCTCTGTACGGGCATACAGTATCCCAGGGGATGATGATGGGACGGTGTGACATGAACGGCATCATAATTCTGCCCTAGCAGGAGATCTGTCCGTAATCCCTGCTCATCGACGGGAATGGGAACAAGATTGGTGCATCGGCTCTTTAGGGTTCCCGTGACATGATCCAGCAGGGGATCTTCAACAACAATGGTCCCTGTTTGCAGACATAGTACTTGTGAACAGATGATGAGTGCCTGGCTGGTTCCATCAACTATGAATATCTGATCCGGTCTGCATTGGATGCCTTTGGCGCGATGAAGGTAGGTTTTCAGTTCATTCCTTAAGGAGGCTAAACCCTCTCTTTGGCCGTATTCCCAGTCCTCGTCAGGAGAATACAAAGCCGCATCGCGGAGAGTTTCCGCCCATTTTGATCTGGGAAAATGATTTACGGGAACTGCAGTCCGGAAAAATATCGTATCGGTTCTGTTTTTTTCCGAGCTCTTTCTCTGCAAGGATCTGGAGCCGGATTTATCGCGGTTAAAGTGATTCAGAACCGATCCGGAAGCCACAAACGTTCCCGAGCCCCTTCGGGGAACAAGATACCCTTCCGCTTCCAGCTGCTCATAAACATTCGTAACGAGATTTCTGGAAACACCCAGTTCAAGAGCCAGTTTCCGGCTGGAAGGAAGCTTGAAGTCGGGAGGAAGGGCTCCGGTTAGAATTAATTGCCGGAGACCTTCTGTTACTTGACGAAACAATGGTAGAGAAGATTCTTTATCAATGGGGATGTGAAGCATATCCTCATGATATCTTTATTTCTCTTTCTTTCTCAAGTCTGTCACATAGGAGTATTCAATTGATTCATATGCTCTTCTGACAGGTTGATGTCGACTGCATCAAGATTTTCAGTTAATTGTATCTCCTTACTGACTGCTGTAATGGGAAGAATGGATTGTTTTGAGTTGAGCATCCAGGCCAGAACTATCTGATTGGCCGTATGCCCTGTTTCCGCGGCTATCTCCTGAAGGATTCGATTCCTCTTATGATTCGCTTCCGTTTGATATTCCGGAGGCAACTCTTTATCTTCACGACTGTAGATACCTCCCAACAGGGGAGTATAGGCAAGCATCTGGAAATTCCGAAGCTCGGAATCGCAGTCTATCATTTCTTCGGATATTACCTTGTTCAGTCCGTCCAGAAAAATCGTGCCTTTTTTCGGTTGAAAAAAAGTGTACTTGTTTTGCAGGGCACTATAGGTTTTTATCCCCTTCGCGGAGGCAATGCTGTCTGCCTGCGCCATCTCCCAGGAATTTCTGTTACTGGCTCCCATGCTTCTGATTTTTCCCTGACGGATAAGGTCGTTCATAGTATCCAGAATCTCCTCCTGGGAAACGCTTCTGTCGGGAATATGAGTGTAATATAAATCGATACAATCGATCTGAAGGCGTTTGAGAGAGGCATCGACCGCTTTTTTGATTGATAGGGCAGAAAGCCCTTCAATGTTATCCAAACCATCTCCCGGTCTCTTCGGTTTGGCTCCAACCTTGGTTGCCACAACCATTTTTGACCGGTTACTCCTCGTTTTCAGCCATCTTCCCAGAAGTTCTTCGCTTTCATTGCCGGAACATCCGTCCATCCAGAAAGCATAGTTGTTGGCCGTATCAAGAAAATTTCCCCCCGCATCGGCAAACTGATCCAGAAGCCGGAAGGACTGTTTTTCATCGACGGCCGAACCGAAAAGCATTAATCCCAGACATATGGGACTGACCTGTATGCCCGATTGACCTAATTCAATGGTTTTCATAGATTATACCTCCTTAATCATGAACTTATTATGGTCGCTTCAAGAGGAGGACCGGAGGGCCAATCAGGTACTTTTTTCGGGGGCCAATCTTCTGTTATTCAGAAGGGATGCCCACGGGACTGATCCAATGGTTAGTACTGTGTCGGGATAATCTCTGGCGACGGGGGGAACCTGAATCCCCTTGAAAACATCAGAATCGGAAAGCCAGGTATGTCTGAGCTATCGTTTCACTTTGGCGCTTTACAACGGGGAAAAGGGCCAAAGCAATGCCGACGATGCCGATTGCCATTCCAAATACAGCCATAGCTCCGGGGACGAGTAGATCGCCAATGGCTGTAATCTCCTGCAGAGTCTCTTCGATATGTGGCTGAACCGACGAAGCATCAAACATGCCAAGCATCATCGTTATGATAAACAGCGCCCCGGCGATTATACCATTTGTGCGATATATCTTCATGATCAATCCTCACCCGGCCCTGAAGCGTGTCGAAGTCATCCCGACCTTCCTTTTGAAAAGAGAGCTTAAATTCTGCGCATGCCCGAATCCGATCTCTCCTTTCAACTGGCGAAGTCGATTACTGCGACAGAAGGGTTGGAGGGGGGCTCCAGTCCCATGGCTGCATACAGCTGATCAATTGTCTTTATTCGGAATATCAATTTTTTATTCATCGGAATCATTGTAATCGAAAACATGACAGCCGTACCATATGCAAACAACGGATTGTTCTCTGCGAACCGCCGGAATGAAAGATGGAAGAAGGAGAAACAGAGGGCCGGTTTGACTATTTTTTAAGGAGCCGGTTTAGCTTTGCTCATCTATGAATAGAGACCCTATTATAAAAACTATAATAAACGATTGGTAAAGAACTTAAAAAGTATTTCACTGATACATTTGTCATATCTGAGTTTATTAAAGGGTGTTATAATACTGGTAAGAAATCCGATATGTATTTCCGGCGGGATAACCATAAAAAAGAAATTGATTTGATTGTTGACTATGGAATAGATAAATTAGGCATTGGAATCAAATTAAGCAGGCATAGCCATTCTTAAAGTTATCCAGAATAAAGGAACAGAGAAAAAATGAAATATTTACACGCTGATGTCTTCTCAAATAAATCCTTACAGGGAAACGGACTGACTATCATATTCACCGACAGCAACGATACAAATCAATTACAGGAAATAGCGAAAGAATTCAAACAATTCGAAACGGTCTTTATTTACGGAAAAGAAGCCGGCTATTATCCCATCAGAATATTTACAGTGGATGAAGAACTGGATTTTGCCGGTCACCCCATACTGGGGGCAGCAGCTGCCGTACTAAAAGAGACTGGGAGTCTCGACAGCAGAATCAAATTCAAAACAGGAAACAGAATCGTTGAAAACAGGGCAAGATGCCATAAAGGCTACTACTCGGTCATCATGAACCAGGGACAGCCTGACTATAAGGAAGTTGTCAGTCAGAAAAGCATCGATACAATAGTCCGGTCATTGAATCTTGTAAAATCCGAGCTGTCGGAGACCCTGCCCATGGAAGTTGTCTCAACCGGACTGGATTACCTGATTATACCCGTAAAGGATGAGGAGTCACTGGCGAAATCAAGGATCCTGACAGATGACTTTGAAGAACAGTTAAGGGCGGTTTCGGCAAAATTCGTCTATCTGGTTAATCCTCAGACAATGGAGTGCCGGACCTGGGACAATCAGGGCCTTGTGGAAGATGTGGCCACCGGCAGCGCCGCGGGCCCTCTGTGCGCCTATTTAATCCGGCAGGGAAAACTGGGAATCGGTGAGAAAGTCCGAATCAGACAGGGAAAATACGCGGGAAGACCAAGTGAAATAACAGCCTGGATGGATACTGAGACATCGGATATCCATATTGAAGGGGATGTTAAGATACTGGTAGAAGGGGAGTTGAACCTGTAAATCAAAAAGCTTGAAAAGTAATGCTTCCGGGGCTTGAAACACCTTGCCCCGATGTTCTGATAACGGTACGATTGGGTTTCTATTAGGAGCTTATTTTGGACTGGATTCAAAACGTACCCGTTTTTGTACGGATGCTATCGTCTCTTCTGCTTATACTCATAATCAATCAGAAGACTAAAGTGCTGACCCTGGCTGTTCTGTGCGGCACTGTACTTATGGGATTCTGGACGGGAAACAGCCTTCCTGTTCTTTTCAGCACCGCTGTTCATGCCGTTTTAAACTGGGATGCCCTGTTTCTGGCTCTATCCATCGGTCTGATTATAACACTCAGTCACCTTATGGCTGCCAGAGGCGTCATGAATGACATGGTGGAATGGGTGACTTCCCGTATGCATACCCGCATATCCATGGCTGTCCTGCCGGCCATTATCGGTCTGCTGCCTATGCCCGGGGGCGCCCTGTTTTCCGCTCCCCTGGTCGATGACTGTGACACGGACCGGATCGTGGAAGCCGAGCGGAAGGCTGCTATCAATTTCTGGTACCGCCATATATGGGAGTTTTTCTGGCCCATCTATCCGGGGATTCTCCTGGCAATCGACATTACCGGTCTTCCCGTACTGACCTATATCCGAATCACATGGCCCCTGTCGCTTTTTGCCATAGGGGGAGGGTACCTTTTTCTTCTGCACAAAGTGAAAGGTTCCGTGAAAGGTCCGGACCGGAGTGAGCCTGCCGATAAAAAGGTCTCCCTGTTTCTACTGCTGCTCCCAGTTATCACCGTGCTGGTGATCTATACGCTGATTAAAATCTTTCTTCCCGGCATAACCGATATCAGTAAATATCTGGCCATGTTTATCGGTCTGATCGGTTCCCTTGCGGTCCTGCAGATTCAGAAACCCGGACCACTTAAGGAAATGTTTTCTGTAATGATTCAGCCAAAGACCCTTATTATGGTATTTCTCATCATTTCCATTAAACTCTATGGCGCTTATGTTGAATCCGCCGGGCCGGACGGCCGGTTTCTTATGGCAGTCATGGGAGATGAGCTGCAGTCCCTGGGGATTCCCATCTGGCTGACCCTGGCGTTTCTGCCTTTTATAACCGGTCTTACCATGGGAATCACCGTTGGACTGGTAGGAGCCAGTTTTCCTATTGTCGTGCAGCTGCTGGGACAGATGGATCCCTCCTTTTACAGCGCGGGTCTTCTTATTGCAGTGGCATCCGGCTGGCTGGGCATGATGCTGTCTCCGGTCCATGTCTGTTTTATTGTGACGAATCAGCATTTCAAAACAGGCCTGCTCAAGAGTTTCAGCCGGCTTATGGGTCCCTCTCTGGTTCTGACTCTGGGGGCGGTTTTTATGGCTATTCTGTATATTCTGCTGTAATAAGGGCGGGGGATTCGGAGCAGACTCTGTTTCTCCCGGTTTCTTTGGCCCTGTAAAGGGCATCATCGGCCAGGCCGATAAGCCGGGAAACTTCATTTTCCGGATAAAACTGATTGATCCCGAAACTGGCTGTCTGCCCAGGCACCCCGGGGAAACTGTAATCTTCTATTTTTACTCTCAGTTTCTCCGCCAGGTTCCGGGCCGATTCCAGATCCGTTTCAGGACAGATTACAAGGAATTCCTCGCCTCCCCACCGGCCGGCAATATCGGTTGATCTGATATTGTTCCGAATCAAATCGGCAAACCGGATTAATGTCTCATCTCCGATCTGATGACCGAAGGTATCATTGACTCTTTTAAAATGATCTATATCCATCAGGATAACAGAAAATACAGAGCAGTATCTCCGGGCCCGCTCCGCTTCATCCATAAGAACCCTGTCCAGCCTCATCCGGTTATTGAGTCCCGTTAATTTGTCGGTTATGGATAACTGATATAAGGTCGTATTTTTTTCATTAACATTTATCAGAGCCGTTTTCAGAAGGAGAGAGATTTTATACCCGAAAAATCCCATTGATCCCATAATAAGGCACATAAAGAAGAACAGCTGTATCAGTTCGGCCGGTGTATAATCGGAGCCCCAAATGTTCAGGGCGTACCGAAGGTAAAGGCCCAGGGTCCCGGTGATGAAATTGAGGAGAATCATATATTTCGCTTCTTTTCTCCGGAATGTAAATACGGAAAATAGAGAGATTATGGTATGGACGAAGAAACCCGTAAATACAAACAGATCCCCCGACATCCAGATGACAATCATTCCGAAACAGGACCCGAACAGTACATAGGTTTTGGCCGCTCTGATAATATTTCCCCTTTTCAGTGAACGGTAATTGAAAATGCTGAAAGTAAGGGCGGTGAGTATGACGACTTCCTGGATAAGGGTTTTGGTAAAATCATCGAAAAAAAACCATGCCGCATTTATTGTCAGGGCAGATGAAATGGCTACGATCATGCTTTTTGTCGTCACAGAGAGTACGCTTCTGATATAGGCTTCCAGATTGGTATCGAGTTCCACCTTCATATTAAGTAGCTATTATAAAGGAAAATAGAAAAATCACAAGTTCATTGAAGATCAAATGGGAAGTATAATCTGTTAATTTTACCTGAATATGACGGATGTCAGTTCAACTCCGGGAAGGGGCAGCCTTTTTATACCATAAGACTGCCTTTTGCTGCAGAGCACTCTTCGGCGGGAGAGGTTTAATCTTTTTCGCTGCCCATAAATTCAGGGTAATGCTTTTCTCCGCATTCAGGGCAGACCCCGTGGCTGAAATCAATATCGGCTTCTCTGTTCAGATAGCTCTCCAGTGAATGCCACTTACCGTTTTTATCCCGGATCCTTTTGCAGAATGAGCAGATGGGGAGCATTTCGTTGAGGCGTCGTATCTCCCTTTGGTATACCTTCCTGCTTCGTTCATAACTGTACAGTATGTAAAAGGAAAATCCGTATACGATAAGAAAGGCAAAGCTTTCGAATACATTGTAGGCTACCGTAATAATGGATAACCGGGACAGAATAAACAGTATTATCAGGGATGAAATCTGAACAGCTACCCATTTCGCTCCCCTGCTTACACCCCGTGTAGAGATAAAAAGACCCGGAAACGCAATACACCAGTATATTCCCGTATTATATAATCCTCCATCCCAGTAGAGGTATATGGACAGGAATATGACTAAAACATTTATTGTCAAAGCCGGAGCTGTATACTTTTTTTTGACGATAAGTATATAGATATTGGATATCAACGCAGTAAAACCAAGGATAATTTCCGGAAACCCTGCGTAATACTTTCCCGTTAACAGATTGACAATCCCGAAAGCGATAAGAAGCGAGCCGGTAATGATTGTGACGATTAAGGTTATTCTGTACCTCATACAGTCCTTCTCCGGTCCCTGATACCCGGGTTTATCATCTTTACGATTCTGTTTTTTCATCTACCTATAGTAAATGTCAAACTCCTGTACCGCAATGAGAACCTTGGTACTTTTTTCAGATTCAGTATTGCACCAGTATGGCCGATGAGTAATCCCCGGCATGGGAAAATCCGGCTATACAAACCAGATTCCCCTTTTGAATAATATCTTTCTCCAGGGCTTCCGACAGATTAATCGGCATGGCGGCACTGAAGAGATTCCCGTATTTTTCAAATGTATGGTACAGCTTTTCTTCAGGGAGCCCGACAAATTCCCTCCAGTTTCTTAAAAATACAGGATTCGGCTGGTTTGTGATCAGTACATCAATGTCCTGAAGTTTTTTTCCGTTTTTCTCACAGACCTCTTTTATCCGCTCGGGTACAGAGCGGTTCCCCCGGGAGATGATTTTCATAATTCTGGTCTGATTAAACTCAATGATTCCCATCCTGTCGGAAGGTTCCCACCAGTAACAGCCGTCGGGTCTCTCTATATTCATATCCGATGCAAATTCTCCATGAGACCGGGTCGCTGATTTCAGAAGGCGGCCTCCGGTTTCCTGTTCCGATGCCATAAGCAGAGTAACGCCGCAGCCGTCTCCGGGTACAACAGACTGCTGTTTCTTTCTGTTCTGAGGGTGTCCGAAAATCTTCCCCGCAGAGGTTTGGGTATTCCCAATCAGGGCGTATCGGATGTTCCGGGACCGCATCAGGATATCCGCCAGTTCCAGCATGTTCACAAAGGACGTGCAGCCGCTGTTATGGATATCGTAAATATAACGGGGATGCGATTCAACCGCATAGGCCCATCCTGCTCCCGGACCTGTAAAGGGGATATCGAGCATGGCTGAATTACTCAGGAAAAGGTCAACTTCAGAGGCATTCACCTTATGCTTTTCAAGCAGCTTCCGTGTTGCCTCTGTCAGGTATTTAAGGGCTGTCTCATCCTTTTCGCAGTGCCGTCTCTCCCTTGTCCCCCTGAACATGGGATTGGTATCAACCTGTTCACTGCCGAAATAACTGTTGGGGATCACTTTTTCCGGCAGACAGGTTTCAACTCCCCTGATTATAATGTTCACGGATTTCTTCCTTCTTCCCCGGTATAGGGGCCAAGGGGCAGGTCTCTGCTGCAGCGGTACTCCAGGATTCTTTTGAGATTTTCCAGTTCTGCCTTATGCCCGGCATAAAAGAAGTCCCATAATTCGCCCACCCATATCCGTCCCTTTTCCGACAGTTCCGGATAAGGATTCTTATGGTAATGCGGATGCCTGCAGTTTTGCCAGAAGACAACGGAACCCGGTTTGCCCAGAACAGGACCGGCAGGGACAATCCTGTTCAGGTAGACCATCCACAGATCCTCACCCTGATCCCAGGCACAGTGATAATCCACGGTCATGGCTTCTCTGTTGGACTTTACGGAGCAGTATATGTCTGTGTTTTCCACAACCAGGTCTGTACCCTTATAAAGGTTGTCTCCGACAGCATGGTAGTCTCTGGTGCTGTATGTCCATTCGGATAAACTATGGATATTTGACATATAATCGAATACTTCAAGAGGCGGGCAGTCAATGTATGTCTGAACGGTACAGTAGGATCCGAATATTTCATCATGGGGATATACGGTATGGGTGGATTCCATCATATCGGCCTGGAACTGACCCGCCGGATAGGATTCCTGCCTTTTTACACCGGGAATCCGTTCTATGTCCCTGCTTTCGGTTTTCATGTTTTTGCATCTCCTTTGTAAAGTGGCAGATAGGGGGGCAGATCATTATCACCAATCCTGTCATCAATATTAATGGATATCAGCACAGGGCCGTCCGAAAGGCGTGTCTCATTAAAGACCTTTTCTAGTTCCTCTGCACAATTTACATCACAGGATGGTAAACCGGGAAACATTCTATTAAATCCGTCTCCCAGGTTTGCCGAAGTAAAATCATTGGAACCGCTTAGTGTATGGAAGAAGCCGGATTCCCGGTAACTGCACATTTTATGTCCGTTGTTATTGAATATAATGTATGTAATCGGCAGTTTCATTTCAAGAGCGGTGTGGATCTCAAAACCGTTCATATAGAAAGAACCGTCACCGGCAATGAGAATCCCCTTATGCCCGTTGGCTTTTGCCGCACCAATGACAGAACCGAAACTGTATCCCATCCCGGCCATTCCCAATGCAATTCTGAAGGTGTTAGAGCTTCTCACTCTTAGATTATGGAGGGCATATGCTCCTGTCACACCCGCATCAACAGCTATATTCATATCAGGCTCTATCTCTCTTTCAATTACCTTCAGCATCCGGACGTATGGATTGGCTGCCTCATTGGAGAAGGAGAGGCCCGTCCGCTTCTCCGTTTTTACGGTTTGAAGGTGGCGTTTTAAAAACTGGCAACCCGATTCAACAGATTCGCTGACATGATAATACGTCCCTTTAAAAAGGGGGGGCTTTCCCAGAATGAGGATATTCTTCTCTGCGTCCTCTATCCCGTAAAGATCGTTTTCATTAAGTTTTGCGCCTGCCACGATCAGGGTTCCGGCTTCTTTTACGGCTTTAAAAGCGGAAGGATTACCCATGATTCCGATGGATCCGGCATATAAAGGACTGAAATTGTCAAAAGCCGATTTCCCGTCGGGAGTCGTCACCACAGGACAGTCCAGTTTTTCAGCAAGAGCCTGAAGCCCGGCCGCTGCTTTCTGACCGGACACACCGCTGCCTGCCACTATGGTGAAAGGCCCGGCGGGCAGACAGGTCTTATCCATCATTACCCCGGTTTCTGCAGAAGCAGGCGAGGGGATTACCGGCAGAGGCGCCTCAACAGGCCGGGCAAACAGGTTTTGGGGGATCATAAGAACAGCGGGACCTTCCCTGTTTATCACCAGTTTCTGATAAATTTCATTCAGGATCCGGGGTAGCTCTTCGGGGGTCTTCAGAATTTTACAGTACCGTGAAACACAGCCTAGAATAGCAGCCAGATCGGGAGTCCCGTTTTGGCCGCTGGTCTCCTGAAAGGCTCCATGGAGTTCCCTGTTATTCTCGGGTTGCCCTGCCAGAACGAGGACAGGGCTCTTTTCGGTATAAGCTTCTCCGAGAGCCGGAACGATATTTAGGGCTGCTCCCCCGGAGGTGGTTGCCATCACTCCCAGTACTTTTCCGCATTTTGCATAGGAATCGGCCATGGCGGCGGCCGCGAATTCATGCTTTGCCGTAACAAGCGAGACAGGACCGGCTGATGCGTGAATGGAATGGAAGAAATGTTCAATCCTGCCGCCGGATACCCCGAATACTGTATCAACTTCAAGAGCGTTTATAAATCCGATCAGATATTCGGAGACATTCATTGTTCTTTCTTTTAAAAACTGTAAATCGTTCATTCCATTCATACCGATTATATCCGATTGATATCACAATATAAACAATCACTCCTTTATGCATGATCTTTCAGGACATCCGCAGTAAGCTGTTGTGCCAGGATTGGTAAAAAGTTAAACAAATATACTATCGGAATTTGTTTCTTTTCATTTTTTCAATACAATAAACTTATATTAGAAAATCCGGTATAAGCAATATTACCTATTTTTCAAAATTTATTTGGAAATGACCAATTGGAATTAAGGGTTAAACAGAATGTCCTGTCCTGCTTTAATAATGTTTTCCGGCAGGTTTCCTTTTCTTATATATAATTAATATATGGCCGGTAAGCATAATCGTATGGAGGAGGAAAGCCTGGAGGGGTATCTCTCTGAAACCCGGGCTCTGCTTTTGCAAACCGAACAGTATGTTATCCGGAACACAAAGATCTACGATCAGTATGATGAGGCTTTTCTGCAGCTGCGGGAGATTCTGGAGGCCGGGGAGGATCAGAGGGAAGAGATTGAAAAAGTCCGGGTCTATATTTCAAAAATCCGGAAGTCCCTCAGGCTGAAGGGGTATAATTTCAAGATCCGTCCCATGGATCTGAAGGTGGACGGTTTCCGAAATGAAGAGTCCGCCGCTCAGGGATTCAAACGCTGCGTGGTTGTTCTGACAGAGGAGGGGGATGTCCTTTTTATGGCCGGAACCGAAAACCATAAGCAGATGCAGAAAGCCCTGGAGGGCAAAGTTGCTGCCAGCGGGAGGGACGCAGTCAGAGAGGTCCACCATCTCTGGTTCAACTGGGTGGACCGTGTGCTGATCCTGTCCGGGGCCGCATCGGAGTCACCGGAGAATTTCGATCGGTTTGAAGAGTACGCCGCTTCCCATAAAGAGTACCTGCTGAAGAAGCTGATGAAGATCAGTTAATTTTCTCCGGATTCAGTCTGTTTAAATATGTTAAATATAGTTTTCCTGTCGTTCATCGGATATTTATGTTTTACCTTTTCAACAGTCTGTAGATTTCCTTATAACAGGGTATCCCTGGAGGGTTACAGTCCGGGGCCCCAGGTTATTATCCTTGATCCGGGAAACTAAAAGGCGCACAACTTCATCCGCAATCTGATTACAGGGCTGATGGTAGGTTGTAAGAGGTGTTTTAAGAATTTCTCCGTATTTGATATCGTCAAATCCGCATAACCTTATATCTTCCGGTATACTGTATCCCAGTTCTGTTATTGTCTGAAGCAGATCGGCTGCGGTTTCGTCATTGCCGCAAATCAGGTTTGCAGCCATTCTCTCCTTAATCATTTTTTGTACGCTTGCTTTATCATTCGGATGGATCTCATGAATCCAGGACTGCTGGGGGGGGATCCCATACTCAACGAGTGCCGACCGATACCCCTCAAGCCTGAGCTTCATGGATGCCGCAGAAAAGGGTTTGTGTATAAAATCTACTCTTGTGCAGCCCTGTTTCAGATAGATTTCTGTCATTTGATATGCTCCGAGGTAGTGGTCCATGCTTACAAGGTCATAGCTGCTTCTATCGGGAAAGGTGGTATAGTCGGAATCCAGAAGAATGACAGGAATACCGGCTTTGTCCAGAATATTGAGTATCACCCTGTTTATTTCGAGCTTGTTTACCCGGTGTTCCAAAGGAGTAAAGATGACAGCCGAGACTTTATGATCCTTATATTTACGGGCTATCTGAATTAAATCATCGGGGGAGCTTATCCTGCTTGAACTTTGCAGTCCTCCGCTCCATAGCAGGGAAAAATGGTTTGAGCCTGACAGCTCGGCAATCCTTGCGCAAATGGGTTCGAATATGGCCCCCTGACCCAGGTCCGGGATAATAAGGCCTACCATTCTGTTCAATGCCAGACCCAAATTCTCATTTTTAGGGGAAACATAGCTGCCCGAACCGGTTATCCGATAGATCAACCCTTCATCTTTCAAAGTGTTCAGGGCACGGGTAACAGTCGGTCTGGAGACTCCGTACTGATTTGCCAGTTCTGTTTCGGTGGGAAGTTTGTCTCCCGGATCGAGGCTGCCGTTCTGCAGCATTTTATGTAATTCCCGGTAAATTGTCAGGTATTTTAAATTCTGGAACTGGCTCATTTTTTAATCGTAGGATCCTCTTTAAATAGTTAATTGTTGCACAGTATAAACAAATACTCACCCGCTTGGGGGAATTTTTTTTTAATTCTAATTCAGTTTTAATATTTTTAACAAGTATATAACAGATCGTTTTCTTATGCTTTACAGATTGTTTACAAATAATTTGCACATTTAAAAAAGCTGTGATACTATGAAATCACAAAAAACAGACAGAATGTTTTGTCAAATTACGGAGGAGTTTTATGAAAAGAATTTTATTGCTGAGTCTGATACTCTGCACAGTGGCGTTTTCTGTAGCTGCAGAAGGGCAAAAGGAGGCTGAGAAGAATGAAACGGTTCAAATCGGGGCTCTTATAAGGAATCTGGATGATCAGTTTTTAAATGATTATACCAAGTATCTCGAAGCCAATGCTGCCGAAAAAAATGTAAAGCTGAAAGTGATGGATGCTCATAGCGATCTGGCCACCCAGCTGGATCAGATGAACACTCTTTTAACCCAGGGAATCAAGTATTTTGTAGTTGTTCCTGCTATAAGTGAAGGATCGGAACAGATTGCGGAAGCTATTGCTGCCAGGAATGGTGGCGCTGCTTTCTCCAATACCCAGCCTACACTGAAAGCTCTTCAGACAGGTAAGGAGTTTTACCTTGCCTCATCTCCCGAGTCGGTTGCCGGGGAAATCCAGGCTCAGATAATTGATGATTACTTTAAGAAGAATCCCGGAAAGCTGGGAGAGGGGAAGAGTATTAATGCTCTCATGCTGCTTGGACAGCTCGGTCACCCTGCTCAGGTATACAGAACAGAAGCTGTTCTGGCTACTTTAAAAGACATGGGATATACCGTTAATATTATTGCCAAGGACACTGCCAACTGGCAGCCGGATGAAGCTCAGGCGAAGATGGATGCCTGGTTGACAGCTTACAAAGGGAAATTCAACGTAGTTATTACAAATAATGACGCTATGGCCCTTGGTGCAGTCGAGTCCATGATGACAGCAAAATATGTGGATGATCCTTCTGATGTCACCAAAGATACTGATAACGACGGAACCGTATTGAAAGTGCCTGTTCTGGGAGTAGACGCCACACAGGTAGCTCTGAAATCCATGTCGGAAAACAAATTGTATGCCACTGTACTTCAGGATGCGGAGGGGCAGGCTTCGACCGCTTTCGAATTGGCTTATAATATTGCTGTTAACGGATCAGCCCAGGGAGTAACCGCATGGGGAATCGAAGCGTTAAGCGCCCCCATCGCCGAGGCTCCGGCGAATGATCCTTCGGTTGTAAGTCAGTGCTACCTTGTCCCGTTTAAAGCTGTAACTAAAGAGAATTACCAGTCTTTTATGAAGTAACTGTAACCATTTCCGGGGGGCATTGAAATCCCCCGGATTTTTAATACAAAAAATATGAGGTATTCATGGACGGACCCTATGTTCTTGAAATCAAAAATATAACAAAGTGTTTTCCGGGTGTAAAAGCCCTGGATAATGTTTCCTTAAATGTAAAATCCGGCACTGTTCATGCACTGATGGGGGAGAACGGTGCCGGAAAATCTACCCTGATGAACTGCCTTTTCGGTATCTACAAAATAGATGAAGGGGAGTTTTTTCTGAACGGGGAAAAAGCGGCTTTTCATTCAACCCAGAATGCTCTGGAAGCCGGGGTATCCATGATTCATCAGGAATTGATGAATGTTCCCGACAGGTGTGTCAAACAAAATCTCTGGCTGGGACGGGAACCGGTCAGAAAAGCGGGCCCCCTGAAATTCATTGATCATAGAAGGATGCACAAGGATACCCTTGATCTGATGGCAAAGCTGGAAATGGACATTGATCCGGATCAGCCAATGCGGTCCCTTTCCATCTCATTGCAGCAGGCATGCGAGATTGCCCGGGCTGTTTCCTATAACGCCTCTGTGGTTGTCATGGATGAGCCCACTTCTTCCCTTTCTGAAAAGGAGGTTAATCATCTTTTCAGGATAATTGACGATTTGAAGTCTCAGGGAGTCGCTATTATCTATATTTCCCATAAAATGGATGAGATCTTTCAGATTTCTGATGAAATATCGGTTATGAGAGACGGGAAAATGATAGGCACATTCCCGACGGAATCGCTTGATGAAGATCTGTTGATCAAGCATATGGTCGGGCGGGAAAATGCCAAGATTTTTCCCTATCTAAATAAACCGGGGGACGAAACCGTTCTATCGGTCGAGAACCTGACATCTTCCGATTCAACATCTTTCAGGGATATCTCCTTTGAATTGAAACGAGGGGAAATTCTGGGCATCGGAGGTCTGGTTGGAGCCCAGAGAACAGAACTTGTCGAAGCTGTTTACGGTTTAAGAAAAACCTTGTCCGGTACAATCCGGATTAAGGATAAAATAATATTAAAAGCCAACCCTCATGAGTCAATATCCCGGGGGATGGCCTTTATTACTGAAGACAGGAGAGGTTCCGGGATCTTTCCTCTACTGGATATTACGATGAATACGGCCATGGCTTCATTGGGAAAATTTCTCAGCACGTATGGTTTTCTTAAACATAGGGATATCAGAAAAGATACCCTGAGACTTAATGAATCGCTCAAAACAAAAACACCCGGGATGAGTGCTTTTATCCAGAATCTATCGGGAGGAAATCAGCAGAAGGTTCTAATCGGACGCTGGCTGCTGACTGAGCCGGATATTCTCATTATGGATGAGCCGACCCGGGGAATCGATGTGGGAGCCAAATTTGAAATTTATACAATTATCGCCGAGCTGGTGAAGCAGGGAAAATCCATCATCATGGTATCTTCAGAAATGATGGAGCTTTTGGGAATGTCCCATCGTATCATGGTTTTATGCAATGGACGACATACCGGTACACTGGATCGTTCAGAAGCTGATCAGGAGAAAATCATGAAACTCGCTTCACGCTTTACAGAAGGAGAAGAACATGGCTTTTAAATTATCCTTTAAAAGGACAAGGCATTATGCCAGTAAATATACGAATCTATTAACATTTATTCTGCTGGGGTTGATTCTTGCCTTTTTGACAGGGGGCAGATCATTGGGCTGGGATTCTGTTCAGAATCTGGTAATTGCCGAGTCCATAAGGGCCTTTGCCTCACTGGGGGTCGGGATTATCATAATCAGTCGCGGAATAGACCTTTCCATCGGTTATGTCGTGTGTCTTTCCGCCAGCGTAGCCGCATCCTTTGCACAAACCCTGGACTATTCGGCGGCATTGTATGCAGGAGTTCCTTTTCCCTTTGTGTTACCCATTCTTGCGGGGATTGCTACGGGAGCTGCTTTCGGTCTGCTTAATGGAGTGCTTGTCTCTTATGGTAAACTGCCTCCCTTTATTGCCACTTTAGGGACCATGTCCATTGCCAAAGGGCTGCAGCTGATTTATACCAAGGCAAATGTTATAGGCAGTTTGAAGCCAGAATTCAAGACCATTGCCCAGGGCAGTATCGGTCCGGTACCCAATCTGGCTATATATGTATTTATTGCCTGTATTATTGTATGGGCTTTTTTGAATCATACAAAGCAGGGGGCACATCTGTATGCCATTGGTGGCAATCCCCAAGCGGCAAGGATTACAGGAATCCGTGTAGAAAGGGAGTGGGTTAAAGTCTATTTCTATGCGGGAATTCTCTATGGAATTGCCGGGGTTCTGCAGGCTTCCCGTTTGGGTTTGGCAAACGCCATGACGGCTAACGGAATGGAACTGGATGCCATTGCGGCTGTAACTGTCGGAGGTGTCTCCCAGACCGGAGGTGTTGGCACAATGGGCGGGATGCTGATTGGTGTGCTTACTCTGGGAATTATCAATTACGGTATGACCTACCTTGGAGTGGATTCCTACTTCCAGTTACTGGTGAAGGGGAGCATTATTCTCATTGCCGTTTTTGCAGATATGAGAAAATACAGTAAATCGAATTGATAGAATCAGTTTTTCACTACTGGAACGGGATGTCATTCTGTTCCGGTAGAGTCCTGTAAAATCCTGAACTGGAATTTATTATGCTCAATCTTTTAAAAACCGCTTCTCCCAAACAGTTACTCGGCCGCTGGAAGGATGGCTTTTTCTCTTTCTTCTTTCTGATCCTGGTTTCAGGTCTTCTGCCAGCTCTTTCCGCATAGGCTCCTCCGCCGGATGTCTTTTTCAGGTTATCCGCAGCGATCACTCCCCAGTCCGTGGCTATACCTCCCGGTTCAATTATGACGGCATCAATCCCGAAAGGGGCTACTTCCAGGCGGAGACAGTCGGTCAACCCCTCCAGAGCATGTTTGGTGGCATGATACCAGCCGCCGAAGGGGGTATAGATTTTACCGCCTATGGACGAGATATTTATAATCTTCCCGTATCTGTTCTCCCGCATTCCGGGAAGAACCATCTGAATCAGTGATGCCGGACCAAATATGTTTACTTCCCATTGACGGCGGCCTTCATCAATGGGAACATCCTCATTCGCACCATAGGAACCGTAACCGGCGTTGTTTATAAGTATATCAATTGATCCTTCTCTATTCAGAATCCGATCTATGATTTCTTTCATGGAGTCTTTATCTGTTATATCCATTTTGACAGTCAGGGCACCATTTTCCTCCAGGTCTTTCATTTTTTCCAATCGTCTGGCCGCGGCATAGACCCTAACTCCTGCATTCAGAAGCATTTCTACTGTAGATTTCCCTATCCCTGATGAGGCTCCGGTCACCAGCGCTGTCTTGTCAGTCAAATCAGCCATCCTGTTCTCCCTTTTTCAAATCGCATTATCAATCCGGATGCCTGTATCCGGCCGTCGGCACCGTAACAATCAGACGGGGATGAACCGGATCTTCTTCCAGTTTTTTTCTGAGCTGGGAGATAAACTGATCCAGGGCGCGGGAGCTGGGGAGGTAGTCCATACCCCATCCGTGGTCGTACAGCTGATCCCTGCTGAGTACCTTCCCCCTATTATTATGAAAAAACAGTAAAAGTTTCATCTCACGGGGGGATAGTACTATCTCCCTGCAGCCGTCCGAACCCTGCAGTGTCCCCGTATTGATCAGGAAGGGGCCGAACCGGAAGCTTTCCTCTTTTTCCGCCGCCCCAGGGGAACTCCTTCTCAGTACGGCCCTAACCCTGGCAATCACTTCCCTTACGCCGAAGGGTTTGGTAATATAGTCATCCGCACCCAGTTCCAGCCCTACAACCTTATCTATTTCTTCCGTTTTGGCGCTGATAAACAGGACAGGGACCTGCCTGTTCTGCTTTCTGATTTTTTTGCACAGGTCATACCCGTTCATCACCGGCATCATTATATCCAGGCAGAGAAGATCGGGTTTTTCCTCCAGATACAGGCTGTAAGCCTCTTCGCCGTTTGCGGCACAGACTGTTTCATACCCCTCGCCTTCGAATATCTCACTGAGTCCCATCCTGGTATACTGATCATCTTCCGCTATAAGTATTTTCATGGTGTATCATCCTTTTCCGGGGTAACGGGTATTGTCAGGGAAAAACAGGCTCCCCGGTCTGATTTCTCCAGTTTCAGGGAGGCGCCGGTCTCCTCAGCCAGTGTTTTTGCAATGGAGAGACCGATCCCGGTTCCCGAACTGCTCTGGGAAAGGCTGTTATCGATGCGGTAGAAGGGTTTGAATATGTTCTTCTTTTCCCTTTCGGCAATGCCGGGGCCCTTATCCCGGATAAACACTATGCATTCCCTCTCCCTGTTTTCTGTCTCTATCCCCAGGTATTTGCCCGAGCTGCCGTATTTCACCGCATTGCCGATGATATTGACCAGTATCTGTTCCATCATATCCCGGTCGGACTCTATTTCGGGCAGCCGCCCCGCCTGAAAGGAGTGTTCCATAGCGTGCTCCTCCAGAAGGGGGGTAAACTTGCCAAGGACATCGCGGATCAGTTCATTCAGGCTGAATTTGACAATCCTCTTTTTCAGTTCTCCCCGTTCGCCCCGGCTGAAGGTCAGCACATTATTGATCATCCGCCCCAGACGGCTTCCCTCCTGAATGATGATGTCCAGGTACTTCCTGTCCTTCGGATCGCTGATCCTGTTCTGGAGCAGCTCCGAGTAGAGGCGGATGTTGGTTAAAGGGGTTTTGAACTCATGGGAAACCTGATTGACGAATGTAACCTGATTCCGGGCGGTCCGCATCTGTCTCGTGTTTTCCCTGTAGAAATAAACGGCCAGCAGCAGGATCAGCAGAGTGAACAGGGCCAGAGCCGGTATAAGGGAAAAGGCGCTCTGATTTTCTGTGCTGTTCAGACCGGCCGCGTCGTTCCGGTAGTAGAAGAGCCTCCAGGAACCCAGGGGGGCTTTCAGGGAATACTCCCTCAGAGGAGAGGGGCGGTCATCCCAGGAGTATTTCCCCCACTGGTAGAGAACGTCGCCCCGGGCATCGGTCAACTGCACCCTGAAACTGTTATCTGTCCGGGATGAATCGGGCAGTACGTTTATCAGGCGGGATATAAGGGCATACCTCTCAATCAGGAATCCTCTGATATAACCGTTTTCTATGGTATAGAAAATAAAATTGATACCGTCTCCCCTGAACCAGGTGTACCAGTGAGATTCGGTAATGCCGTCTTCGGATACTGAATAACCCGCTCTCAGATTTGCCGCAAGGTCGATGGATTCGGCTTCCTCTATAAAATTCTTTTCCCTTCCGCTTGTTTCTCCCTCTGCTTCCGGAAAGAGAAACTGCCCGTCCGGGGATATGAGAAAGGCCTGTTTTACAAGCCTCTTACTGTTCATAAGGGCTCTCAGTTCCTCCGCCGGGGTATTCTCATCCACAAGAGACGTATCCATTTCCTCTTCTATCCGGTTTATTTGGTCCTGCAGCAGCCGGGCGTTCTCCACCAGAAAACGGTAGGCTTCCTGCTTCCGTTCTTCCATTTCAAGCCGGCTGCTCTCCCTGTAGGACGAGAAAGCCATCACCGTCATAACGGTGATGGGCATCAGGATAATGAACAGGAATACAAGAAGCATCCTCTTCTTCACATCATCCCCTTAATAACTCTGCTGATTCTGTACCTCAAACTGGTCATCCTTCATCTTTTTTCTGGTGGCATTCCACATCTCGTCATCCGTAATGGCCCGGGCATCCTCTTCGTACTCTGCGCCGTATCCGGCCAGTTCCGGAGCTTCCAGTGCTTCCGCCTGTTCCATCAGGTATTCCGAGCTGGCATTGAGCACTGCCCGGGCTTCCTCGATATTCCCCTCATCCCGCAGCTGGAGGGCCTCTTCGCTTTTTTCCGCGGCGATCTGCGTCACAACGGATACCATGGTTTCCTTGTCGACATTTTTTTCCACAAGTTCACTATCCCTGGTAAAAGTAACGAATCCCGATCCGGAAAGGCTCTCTTTTTTCCGGGTGACCATATTGCTGTAGCTCATCCGGACATCCGCTATCTCAACGGATTCTCCCTCTTCGAAACCTTCCACATCCACTTCCAGCAGGAGGTATTTTTCCTGATTGCTGTACAGCTGGTTCAG
Source organism: Oceanispirochaeta sp. (assembly GCA_963663385.2). GTDB lineage: Bacteria > Spirochaetota > Spirochaetia > DSM-2461 > DSM-2461 > Oceanispirochaeta. The sequence goes on from CAXXXD010000003.1 coordinate 24,699, forward strand.
GGACGTGTAAACCCTGCTGCCGATGACATCGGCATCTCTTCCCAGAATCCGTACGGGACGGATGCCTTCCCGGCAATTGATCTCAATCGTTACATCCTGGGCGACCACAGACAGAATATCCCGAAACTCATACTCGAAGATCCTGGCCAGGTCCCGGGAATTTTCCACAAAGGCATGGTTTCCGTCGCTCTTCTGGGCCAGCCGAACCATCAGGTCTTCATTATACCCCAGGCCCAGGCCTATGGTGGTAACGGATATGCCGATCCTTTTAAGGGAAGCTCCCAGTTCTCCCAGGGCTGAAGGGCTTTCCGGGCCCACATTGGCCAGCCCGTCGGAAAGGAGGATAACCCTGTTTACCCTGTTCCTGTCCAGGAATTTCTCCACCTCGTCCGCCCCTTTGCTGACGCCCGCAAACAGGGCGGTGCTCCCGCCGGAGTATATGGAGGCGATCTTTCTTTTAATAGCCGGTTTATCCGTTACCCTGGTGGCCGGCAGCAGCACTTCCACCGAATCGGAATAGGTGATGATGGATAAAATATCATCCTCATTCAGAATATCCACAGCCAGCATGGCCGCTTCAATGGCTTTTTCGATCTTGTCGCCGTCCATGGAACCGGACCGGTCCAGAACAATGGCGATATTGGACGGGGTTCTTTCCTCACTGTTATTCAGTTCAAAGCCGGTTAACCCCACCTTCAGATAGGTTTTCTGGTTTGTATCGGCAATAAGCCAGGAATTGGTCACGGAAACATCAAGTTCAATGGTTTGAGCCTGTATAAATGTTGTAAAGAAAACGGCAGTCAGAAGTATAAGCCCTGCAAATTTAACGGAAGATTTCATAATCCTTCCCTCCCTCATATGGAATATACTTCCGATTTTATCCTTCTATAGGATACTATGGTTCAGCCGGGTGTAAAAGCTTTGTAAGAAAAATGTAAGGTTTTAAATCGGGGGATAATAACGGCCAGGCGGGTTTTCAGTTATCGAGCTGCATCAGGTAGGAGCGCAGGTTTACCCCTTTATTCTTCAACCCCAGCTTATCCCGGACTTTATTGCGGTGGTTTTCAACTGTTTTCTGAGCAATATCCAGAGCGTCGGCGATATCCTTGGAAGTTTTGCCCATACGGATAAATTCGGCAACCTGAATTTCCGATGGCGTTAAAACATCGTAGAGTCGGGAAAGGGACCCGGCCGGGGTTACAAATTCTTCCAGATTTTTCTGGATAATCTCCAGGCAGAGGGACACAATGGGATCATGAATCGTATTCTGCAGCCGGGTCAGTCCAACCAGATAATGGTCCTGAATTTCACTGCTTAATTTATCTTTTTTTTCGCTGGAGTCGATATTCCGTATTTCATCCAGAAGTTCCAGGGCCGTATGAATATCCTCCAGGCCGGTTTCCGCCTGGGCCAGTTCCGTTTCTTCACTGAGGTGCTGGGATATTTTCTGCTGATTGAAGAGTGTTATCTGGAGAAAAAACAGGTTGTCGAAATTTTCCTGGGTATAAAAAGTAAAATCAAGGATATTGCTTTTCAGTGTAATCTCGAAAGCTTCCCTGCCGGACAGGGACATAAAATTTCTGATTTTGTTCAGATTTTCCATTTTCAGGATATATTCGCAGTCTCCCAGGGATTTGAGGCCGGGTCTGTCTGGTATGTTGTGGTATATGATTTTCTCTTCAGGCGTGAAAACAATAAAGTAGATGCTGTTTCTGATCAGTACGCTTTCCAGAAGGGCGAGATTTGTCCGGGACTGTTCCTTTTCTTCTACCAGACCATGAAGCATCGAGAGTAATTGTTTGTCAGTATCATTCTCCATAGGGTTCCCATTCTATCATAAAGAGAGATCTAAAAACAGGCTTTGCGGGAAAGCCTGTTTTTGTATTAATGCTGCCTACCCGACACGGGGCGTGACCGGGGGGGCTGCATCGAATGTTTCCTGCCGGGAGTGGAGTATCCGCGCCGCTGCCCTGGCAGAGCAGCTCCGGCTGGAGCTGGAGCAGAGGTAGCTGATATCCTCGGGGTAGCCGCTTAGTTCGTAGGAGCTCCTGAGGCCCAGGATTATGGTTTTATCACCGTATCGGGTGGATAAATCCCTGACCAGTTTCTGCTGAGCCGCTTTCTCGAAATCCTCTCCCGGGAGCGGATAATCCTCTGTCACGACAACTATGGCATCCGCTTCTTTCAATTGCTGATTCCCCGAGTCGGATGCTTCTTCATGAGTCAGAAATACCGGCTTACCCTCCAGTTCCCCGAACTCCTCCCTAAAACTGTCAAAGGCGGGTTTTTCCTGGTTGGGGCCGATCCCTCTGCTGTTCATCAGGTTCCTGTAGGAGGACCGCGGGGTTGCGTTAACGCAGGTGATCCGGCCTTTTGCCGGAAGAGGCCATAACCCCTTCTGGAGAAGAAGGAAACTTTCTCCGGCCGCGGATTCTTCGATGGATACTGCCATATTCTGCTGTTCCGTATCCATGACAGGACCGTCGAGTTTCATGCGGTTCAGTTTCAGATCGAGTATGCGGAAAAGTTTTTCATCTATTTCGGATTCGCTCAACCGCCCTTCTTCTACAGCCTTTTTGACCGCTTCAAGGGATGCTATCTGCTTGGGAAGGTAATCGCTGCTATGGTCATAGTGCTCTTCCGAAAGCATAACAACATCGACACCCGCTTTCAGTGCGAGAATCGTTGATTCCGCAGGATCGTAAAAGCGGCGAATGGCCCCCATGTTCATACTGTCGGAAAGTATCAATCCCCGGAATCCCAGCTCCCCGCGCAGCAGATCTTTCAAAAGGACCTGTGAAAGGGTTGCCGGATTATCCGGATCAATCTGGGGGTAGCGGATATGGGATGTCATTATAATGTCTGCCCCCGCCTTTATTCCCTCACGGAAGGGAAGCAGGTCCGTCTCCATCAGTTCCTTCAGGGATTTATCCACCACCGGGATCTCTCTGTGAGTATCCCCGCTGGTCCCTCCGTGGCCGGGGAAGTGTTTAAGAGTCGTCAGTATCCCTGATTCAGCGCCTCCCCGAACGGCTTCCTGTACACAAGCTGCGACCCTGTCCGGAAATTCCCCGAAAGATCTTGTTCCGATTATAGGAGAAAGGGGGTCGATATTCACATCCGCACAGGGGCCCAGAAGGGCGTTATAACCGACCGAGAGCATCTCCCTGCCCATTAGACTGTACATCTGCCGGATCCTGTCCGGATTCTTCAGGGCACCAAGGGCCAGATTGCCCGGTCCCGTATGGGATTCGGGAACCAGAACCCCCCAGGCACCCTCCTGATCCACCCCCAGCAGCAGGGGGATTTTCCATGGTGTTTCAGAGCCCATCTTCTGCAGCAGGGCTGAGGATTTTTCAGCTTCCTCAAATGTATCGGCATTATCCTGGCTGATGTAGCAGCCGCAGATTCCGTATTTTTCAATCAGAGGCCGGATTGTTTCAGGATCCTTTCCCGGGTAGGCCAGCAGGAAAAGCTGACCTGCTTTATAGTCCAGAGACATCCCTTTGATAATGTCCCGGATCTGACTGTCAGAGTATTTTTTCATTTTCTTATCCTTCACGTGGTGACAGGCCGGATCAGGCCCGTTTTTCCCTCATTGTCAGGGATACCGAAATAATGATAATCAACCCGCGGAAAATCATCTGCTGATCTACCGAGAGGCCCATGAGTATCAACCCGTTGTTCAGGATACCCATAATAAGGGCACCGATTACCGAACCGATAACAGATCCTTTTCCTCCGAACATACTGGTTCCGCCGATGATGACTGCAGCTATAACAATCATGACTTCACTCTCTCCGAGGGTGTAGCGGGCGCCGTGGAGTCTTCCCGCATACAGTATCCCCGCGAATGCGGCCAGTACGGAGTTGATAACCATAACCGAAAGTTTCATCCGGGAAACCTTTACTCCCGAATAGAGGGCTGAAATCTTATTGCCTCCGGTTGCCAGCACTTTTCTGCCGAAGGGGGTTTTCTTCAATATAATATGCCCTGCCGCCGCAGCAAGGATCATCCAGACAAACAAAACGGGAACAGGGCCGATATCTCCGGATCCGAAGATGAAGGTGAATGCCTCGTTATTGATGGGAATGGATTGAAGATGACTGATCCAGCGGGCCAGTCCCAGGATGATACCGCTCATACCCAGAGTTACCAGGAAGGAGGGGATTCCCACTTTTGCAACAAAGAGCCCGTTTATCGTGCCGATAAGGGCCCCTGTCAGCAGGCCGCATAAAATACTGAGCAGAATACTGTCTGTCCATCGGAGAACCAGAGCTGTCATAATCGCAGCCAGGGCCACAACGGAACCGAAGGAGAGGTCTATCTCTTCGGCAGCCAGAACAAATGTCATACCCACAGCCATTATGGAGATCATGGCCGTCTGCCTGGCAATATTCATCATATTGGAGCCTGTCAGAAATCCCCTGTCAAAGAGCAGAATGGAAAATAACAGGATAATTCCGGTAAAGATAAAGTAGATTACGTGGTTGCGCCACTGAACCCCTTTTAATTTCTGATTCATAAATATTTCTCCTTGCACCGTTTACTGAACCTTGTACAAAAGGTCATCTTCACTGACTTTATCCGACAGGAACTCGGTGATACTCCCTTTTTTCATTATATAGATGGAATCGCAGAAATTCGCGATTTCATTGAATTCCGAAGAGACGAACAGAACCCCGTTCCCCTGGGATGCGTAATCGTTAATGATTCGCATTATTTCATGTTTGGCATGGACGTCCACGCCGAATGTGGGATCGTCGAGCAGCAGAATCCTGGAATCGCTGGCAAGGCATTTAGCTACCACTATTTTCTGCTGGTTCCCGCCGGACAGATACCTGACAATCTGTTCCGGTCCCTGAGTTTTAACATTGAGGGATTTAATATAGTGATTCACAATCTCAGTTGTTTTTTCCCTGTCCACGACAAAGTGTTTTTTTATCCTGTTGATAATGGATAGAACAACATTGTCTTCCACCGGGAAGTCCAGAACCAGTCCCTGTTCCCGTCTGTTCTCCGGGACCAGTGTGATTCCGCTGTTGATCGCATCTGAGGAAGACGAGATATCAGACATCTCTCCTTCTATCAGTATCTCACCCTTTTGAATCCTGTCTATGCCGAACAGGGCCTGTAGGAGTTCGGATCTTCCGCTACCCAGCAGGCCGGCGATACCAACGATTTCACCGGGGTATATTTTCAGGGATATCTCTTTTATACGGGAAGTGGAAAGGTTTTTGACTTCCAGCAGGGGAGTGCCCTCTCTCCGGGTCTTGTTCCGGTTCCAGGAGATATTCTCTGTTTCGGAACCTGCCATGGCATCAACAAGAAACTGAAGATCAATGCTTTCCGTGTCTTTCCGGAACACTACCTGTCCGTCTCTCAGCAGGGTCAGGCTGTCGCAGATTTTGAATATATCCTGCAGATAGTGAGTGATATATATAATTGAGATCCCTTTGCTTTTAAGGGTTTCTATAACGCTGAAAAGACTCTCGATTTCCGCACTTGAAAGAGAGGCTGTTGGTTCGTCCAGTATCAGGATACGGGGATTGTGGGAAAGGGCCTTGGCAATCTCAATGATCTGCTGTTTTCCCACGCTTAAGTCTTCTACTCTGTCTCCCGGGCGGATTTCCGTATCCACTCCGATAAGGGCGAGGAGTTCCGCCGCTTTTCTGTATCCTTTTTTATCATCAATCAGCAGTCCCTTCCTGAAAGGATGGGTCTGAAGAAAAATATTCTCTGCTACTGTCAGACTCGGTATCAGGCTCAAGTCCTGGAATACCATGGCGATTCCGGCCTGTCTGGCTTCTTCGGGGGTGCTGTAATCATTATTTTCGCCGAACAGGGAGATCTGTCCGGTATCTTTTTTATAGACGCCGTTTATGATTTTCATCAGGGTGGATTTCCCGGCGCCGTTGGTTCCGACCAGGGCATGAACTTCTCCCGGTTTGACCCTGAAGTCTACGTTCTTGAGAATTTTCACGTTGTCGAAACTGATACTTATTCCTGAAGCGTCTATTGAATATTCGCTCATTCTAATTCCTTTTCTGAAAGGATCAACCGGCCGTCCCTTTCTGGAATCCGCCGGCTGATCCGAACTCATAGTAATAGTTATTTCATTGCTTTTCGAACATCATCGGGAAGGGGTCTGTTCAACGACAGTTCCCAGTGGGATTCGATGTTTTCCCGATCTACTTTAATGGCGGGTACGGTTACGAAGGCGGGTGTTTCGTTATCCAGAACGCTAAGGGCACCCATTTTGGCAAGGGTTTCTCCCAGTACATAAGGCAGATCCGCTACCATACCCTTCATGTTGCCGTTTTTAACCAGATCCATGGCATTATTGGCTCCCAGATCCATTGTAAAAACTCCGACATCTTTGCGTCCGGCAGCCCGAACACCCGCAACAACTCCTTCTGCAATTGTATCCCATGGGGCATAGATGGCATCCACATCGGGAAACTGTGTCAGAATGGCAGAAGCAATCACGTCACCATCGCTGGGATTTACAATTCCCTTCTTGGTCACGATATTGATATCCGGGTAATCTCTTTTCAGAACAGCTTCCACAGCCCTGTCTCTCTGATTGGTCACATAGTAGTTGGCATCGTGGAACATCAGAGCGACATCCCCCTTGCCGTTCAGGGATTCACCGATCATTTCGGCAGTGGACTTGCCCATCTGGAACAGATCGTCCGTTACGATTCCCGCATAGTCCCGGTTATGGACGAAATCGCTGGGAAGGTTACTGATCAGAACGACCTTGACGCCTTTATCGATGGCCTGTTTCAATGCAACGGAACCGCTCACGGGATCTATAACAAGTGTGACAATAATGTCCGGTTTCAGGGCCAGTGTCGTTTCCACATCCGTTCTCTGCTTGTTGGGATCCATTTCCGCATCTGTTACAGCCACGACTTCGATCCCAAGGTTTGAAAATGTCTCTTCAGCCCCTGCAATTACCGCATTGGTCCAGTCCGAAGAGGTATGCATCAGAATGGCTGCTTTGAAATTGCCCTGTTCAAGAGTTTTTTTATCAGCCGGGGAGAGTTTTACTTCATCATAACTGGTTGGAGCTTCTCCCATGGGACCGACAGTCTCATAAACAAAATTTTCTTCACTCTCATCCTGGACTCCTGATGCGGATAAGGGGAAAAGTGCCATTACAAATAGGCATAAAATAGGTATAACGTAGATAGTTTTACAGGTTTTCATTTAAAAACTCCTTTCTATAAATGTTTAAATTTATAATATACCTACATTTTATTATAAGTCAAATAAAAAATAGGTATAATGTAGGTGTTTTTATGGGTAGATACCTACGTAATGCCTTTTGAATGGGCTACCCATAGAATACTATGGTTTTACCGGTTTACTTCAACAGGGGACGGGCATAAAGGTCCCTTTTCCTCAAACCGTTCTTCCGGGCCCGGTAAACCCATCCGACAGATCCCATCAGGGTATAAAGGAACCGGGGGAAACGGACTGCTGTATAAAGATTTTCCGTCTCCGGGGCCTCCTCATTTTTCAGATCATCCTTCAGGGACTGATAGGCATGGAGTATATCCTTTTTCATATAGGAGTTGAGAGGCATATCCTTCATCTGTTTATAGGGCTCTCCCATCCCCATGCCGATCCCAAAACGCCATGTCAGGGCATTTTTCCGGCAGAAAAGCTGCAGGATATGGAGGGCGTCAGCATTTTGCCTCGCTTCGGGAAACCCGCTGTTAACAATACCATATACCCGGATGGCCTTCTTCTCTTTACGGGATTCTCTTTTTAATTCAAATTGCTTCAGCCACCAGGTCAGGTGCCCCGGCAGGGTATCCACGTAGAGGGGGAGGGCTATGATCCATATATCGGAATCCTCCATCTGGGAGAGGACCTCTTCAGTGTTTCCGTCAAGTTTAACGGGGAGTGTCAGAATGTCCGTATGCTGTATTTTCCCATCCTCCTCGGAAAGGAAACCTCTAATATCCTTCAATATTTGAGCGGATGTGCTGTTGTTCTCTCCCCGGGGGCTGCCGTTTATATAAAGAATCTTATTCATGCCTCTTCTCCTTCCAGAAATCTGTCCAGTGCGGAAAAATCACTTTTTTCTCTGATAACCACAGTGTTCATTGCATCCCTGTGGATGTTGTCGTTCAGATTCTCTCCACAGCGTCTGAACAGTTCCTCTTCTTCCTGATCAATTCCTTTCCCGTAACCGGTCAGGTAGGGGACGGGGTTGGAGTCATACCGCCCGGGGTGATGGGTTTCTCCCTTGTAGCGTACAAAAAACGGGAGCACCTTTCCGATGGAACGATCCAGGAGGATTTTAAGAGCCGGGCTGTAACCTCCCCATGTGACCGGACAGATATACATGACTCTGTCGCTGTTTATCTCCTCTTTCATAACAGCCTGAGCATCGTCGTTGAAAATACATTTTCCGGGAGTTTTCACCCAGCAGTTGAAACATCCCCTGCAGGGATGCCGGGACACTTTTCCAAGATCAAGAAACTTTACCTCCCTGCCGGATTCCGAGGCTTTGTCTTTCAGATACCCCAGGATTTCCAGACCCTGAGGATCAGAGGTATCATGAATAATCAGGTGCTTCATAATTAATCTCCTATCGATTACATTGTATTGATGTTTACGCTGTTAACATTTCTGAAGTTTAGAATTTTATGTTTACACTGTCAACATAAAAGGTCTATAATCGGGCTGATATGAATAATTATCATCATGGGAACCTGAAACAGCTGCTGCTCGAGGAAGGAATCAAGCTTCTGGCGGAGGAGGGGTATAACAACTTCTCTCTCCGTAAGCTGGCGAGACGATGCAGGGTTTCGCATACCTCGCCCTACAGGCACTTTTCTGACAGGAATGAGCTTATACTGGCTATTGCGAGAGACGTACAGGATAAATTCAATACGGCTCTCAGGGATGCTCTGAATTCAACAGAGGGAACGCAAACCGAAAAAATCCTGGCTATGGGAAGGGGGTATGTTCATTTTTTTCTGGAAAATCCGGATTTTCTGGAGCTGCTTTTCCTGACACCCGAGCTGTGGGATCTATCCTGCGGCAAACACGATCACTCAGACGGTTCATCTCTGGAAACCTACCTTGCGGCTGTTTTTCAGCTTCTTGCCGAAAGAGATTCTGATTTTGAGGGGTTTTCCATGGATCCTTCCCATCTGGACGGCCGTATTCCGGGGGAAGCCCTCCGGCCCTGGTGCCTGGTGCACGGTTTAACGGTTCTTCTGGTAAAAAAGGCTCTTCCCGTCTCAGATCCAAAGGCTGTTGATCAGCTTATTTCTCAGGTTCTTTCTGTTTAAAAACTTCTTGACAACATTATATATTCAAAGTATAACAACTGTTATATAACATGTGTTATACAACAGCTGTTATATAAAAATCAAAAGAAACAGGATCAATATGAAACCGGATAAGCCTTACTTTTCTAAATTTATATCGGCTGTTTTTCCAGCTGTTCTAGCTGTCTTTATGGCCGCTCTCTACAACATTGCCGATACCTTTTTTGTGGCAAAAGGGACGGGTATCCCTGGAGTTGCTTCGGTAGGTATGGTCCTGCCTCTGATGATGATAGTTATTGCTGTCAGTCAAACAATCGGTACAGGATGTTCAATCCTTATTTCCTTTGACCGCGGTTCAGAAAAGTCTTCCTTTCAACATATAGCTGCTACATCCGGTATAAAACTGGCCGTATTATTCGGTGTGATAGTTATTACAGCATTAAGCCTTTCACGAAAGACTATTTTCAACAGTATGGGGGCCGGACAAATTGAAAGTGAACTAGCCGAAAAATATATGCTTTTTCTGTTGCCGGGGATTATACCATTTGCTGTAACAATGGTTATGGAAAATCTGAGTCGTTCTACTGGACAATATAATCTGGCTTTAAAATCCATGATAATAGGCGGTTCCTTTAATATAATGCTTGATTATCTGCTTATTATAGTTCTCCCGTTCGGCGTTACAGGAGCCGCCATAGCCACATCTCTCTCTCAAACATGCTGCATGATATTTAATATGGCAGTCCTATTCGGAAGAAATGGCTATTTCTCCTGGTATTCCGGTAAAACCGTTATAAAAAAGATACTCTTGTTTGGTATTCCGGTGCTTATTCATCAACTCTCTCAAGCCTTGGGACTTTTAATGCTCTACTTTTTTACAAGGAACAATACAAACGACATTCATCTGGCAGCCATTGGGCTTTTTTACAAAATCAGTTTTCTTTTTATGCTTTTGCATATAGGAATCCTTCAGGGGATGCAACCTCTGCTTGGATACTATAAAGGGCAGAATAATTTTGTATATTTCAGGAAAACCCTGGCTTATTCATTTTTTTCATCACTGTTTATCAGCTTCGCCGGTTTTATGATCCTTCAGTTGTTCCCGGATAAAACAATTGGTATTTTTCTTCCCTCTCTGGGGGCTATACCTTCTATAGTCAGAAATCTTCGGATTATGGCATTTTCCATGCTTTTCTGGCCCGCTGGTATAATAATCGGAGGATACTTTCTTTCAGACAGGAACCCGTTTCTTTCATCTTTAATAAATGCATCACGCAATCTTATATTTCTTTATCCTTCGCTTCTTACTGTTAATTATTTTATGAATCCCTTTGAGAGCATATGGACTGGCTCTGTCGTTGCAGATGCCCTGACTGCTCTGTTGGGAATAATCCTGTTTTGTCTATCCGTATCAAAAGGAAGCTTAACTAGCGTCTTCATATGGAAAAGAAGTGTTCAGTAAATTGCAATTACTAAGAAGAACTCACCATGTTTATAAAAGTAAAGGAATCCGGGTATAAAAAGACATGCCTCCAAAAAAAGAAATTACAAAAGATATGATATTGATAAGTGCGTTCAATCTTGTAAGAGAACAAGGTTACCTGCAGCTCACAGCAAGGAACCTGGCAGGATATATGAAGTGCTCGACAATGCCTATTTATTCTGAAATTGAGAATATGGAAGCTCTGGAAAGGGACGTGGCAGGTAAATCTCTGGATCTTCTCATTAAATACCAGATTACCAGATACGCAGACGATCCTGTTTTATCCATCTCGCTGGGAACTCTCCGGTTTTCTCTCAATGAGAAAGAGTTATTTAAAGTTATGATGCTCAATGACGATCCTGGACAAAAAGAAACAAGAGCTTTAATGCAGAATAAGGCCAGAGAGGAAATCACGGAGTTTCTCAGAAAAATCGGTTCCTGTACTGAAAGGGAAATAACTGACATGCAGGAAATATTAAAAAAGATGATGATCTTCACAATAGGTCTATGTGTTTCCTTTCATTTCAATGCTGTAAGTGTGACGAAGGAAGAGCTGGAAGAACGCATCAGAGATTATTATCGTTTGCTGGAAAATCATTAAGCACAATTGGAAACCGCAGGGAGGAGATTGATGAACTATAATCCATCTGAATTTGATGCTTTTGGACCCTGGATATATCAGGTTAATGCAATATACCCTCTTCCTCCTTTATATAAGGGGTATTCGAACAGGCTCGATTCTGCTCTGATTGTGCTGAAGATTCCCCGGGATATAGAGAGGGCCAATGCCAGCCCCGATATGCATCTGTACGATGCTGTACTTGGACTTTATAAGTCGGAACTGCTTCTTCTTGAACGCAGGGAAGATCAGGTCTGTGAAACGCTCCTTCCTTATGATCAGATTAAAGAAATAAAAAACTATACCTGTCTACTCAGCGGCAGGCTTACCCTTTATACAGAAAACAGAAGTGTGAAAATCCCATACAATACTGTGTCGGAAAATATAATACGGCATGCAGTAAAAATCATTAGAGATAATCAAGCTCATATCAATAGATTTACAGGCATCAGCCCCATGGATTTCAACCTTGAAACAATGGCGTTTGGTTTCGTTAATGAGGTTCAGACTATTATTGATGAGAATCCCGGTTGTTACCTTGCTGCCTATCAGCCAGAGATCAGTCATAAAATCCCAAAAGAGACATCTAATTCCGTTTTAGCTAGGCTGATGCCAATGGAAAGAGTTAAATCCAGCTTTGCAGTTCTGACCAATATGCATGAATTAACGATTATCTCGCGAACGTTCTATCTAAAAAAATGTTCTACCGATGTCTATTCCTATCATTATAATTACATCAGTGCTTCAAACATAACATCTATTGAAACGGAAGAACTAAGCAGCGAACATGACCGGCTCAGGATAGGTACGGGAAATCATGTCAGCACATTCCGGTTTGAGAAGAAGAATAAACGGATGTATGCACTGTTAAATAACCGGTGGAAAACAGATAAACACTATCCTCTGTATTCCTCCATATCATGAGCCTGCAAAAAAACGGAAATCAAAATCAAATTCCTTCAGATCTATTACTTTAATGCTTTCAAACCGGGGGTGAAGGGGATTGATCAGGATATTGTATTCTTCCCGTACCACTTTTGACGGGACGATTATGGCCAGTGAACTCATACTCTCCAGCCAGAGATCACCCTTTTCGTAGGCATAGGGATCGGATGAATAATCATGGTCCCTGAACTCTTCTGAAATCAGATCATCCCGGATTTCCAGTTTGATATGCATCATGTTTCCGGGCGGTGTATTTGTTGAGAAGTGAACAAGATTTTCACAAACGCAGAGGGATACGGATTCAGAGGTATAGATCATTCTCTTTCCGGCAGAATTCCATCGTCCTCCAAATAATCTTGCCCCCTCCCCGGAGAGGTCCCGGATATGTTTTCTGCTGGCAATCCGGTGTATTACCATCAGGAATAGATTCCCCACTCGATTCTTTCCAGTATATCAAGAACAAGTTGCGAGCCGTAACGGGAGTCCATAATCTCCAGTGGAACAGCCCCGTCCATTGAACTGTTCGGTTCATTCAGCCACAAATTGAACTTATGGGCATCATCAAAAACCTCCATTCCCTTTGCTACAATCTGTGCCAGCTGCAGGGTTGATTCAGTTACGGGAGAGGGTAGGGGATCCGTTTCTTTAAAACGGGAGAGGTTTCTCTGACTGGTCCCTACAAGTTTGGCCAGTTGGGGTATGGAAATGTTGATCCTTTTCTGAAGAGTCAGCAGGGATGTTTTGGGAAGGCCTTCCTTTACAACTTCAATATAATCCAGAGTTGTATTGAGGGGATGATGCAGAACCTGATCTCCTCCCAGTATATCCAGAACAGTGCTTTTCATTGGATCTCCTTGTTGGCCTTATGGCTGTAATTGTAAAGTCGGCTGGCGTGTAGGTCAAGGGATATTACCTCTTAATCCAAATCTGCAGCGGAAAAAGAAGGGGATTGTCACAATTCTGCTACAATTCTGCGCTATAATCACCAGTGTTATGATCAGAAAGCAGCATATCGCCGTTGTTGATGATGAAAAAAGCATACAGAGAACTCTCAGCGTTGCCCTGGAGGATCAGGGGTATACTATCAGTCTGTACAGCTCCGGTGAAGACGCCCTGGAAAAGGTAAAAACGAATCTGCCCGATCTGATTATTCTGGATATAATGATGCCCGGTATCGACGGGATTACCTTCTGCTCGCTTCTGAGAGAGACCCATCAGAATATTCCCATTATTTTTCTGTCTTCACGTGTGGATGAACTGACAAAGCTGGAAGCCCTGAAAAGAGGCGGTGATGATTATATGAGCAAGCCCTTCTCTCTCAACGAGCTGCTGGTAAGAATTTCCGTCTGTCTGCGGAGGGTGGAGCAGCTTTCGCAGATACCTGCCTGCTCCGTTGGAGAGCAGAAAGGATTCCATATCGACGACGGGGCTTACCAGATCTATTATGACGGGTATCTGATCAATCTTTCGGTGACGGAGTTCCGAATTTTCCGGGCGCTTTTCAGTCATCCGGGGATAGTGTTTTCAAGAGACAAGCTGATGGCAGCGGCTTACCCGGAAGACGGTTATATTTCGGACAGGAATGTGGACAGCCATATAACAAGAATCAGAAAGAAAATAAAACAGCACTGCTGTGAATTTAAAGGAATCGAATCAGTTTATGGTCTTGGTTACCGGTACCGGAAATAAAATAAAAAGAATCCTCTACAGTAAAGTCCTCTGGATCTTTATACTGAATTCGCTTCTTATCCTGATTCCGGTAAGCGGCATGATTCTGATCCGTTCCAGAGACTACCAGGCCTTGAATATACGAAGCATGACAGTCAGGGAGTTGAGCAGAAGTATCATAAGCTTCCTGGAGCAGGGAGCAGCGCCGGATCTGTTGAGCAGCAGTCCCGTGATTGCTCCCTGGCAGAGAATCCTCCTTGCCGATCCGGATAATCTCCGTATCCTGTCTGATTCGGGGTGGCGGAAAAATGATACGATTGCCTCTTTCGAGTACGAACTGCCTGTTTCAAACCATATCAGCCGATTTCTGGGAGACGTTCCTGATCCCGAGCTGGAGGGAGGGGCGATTCTGGAGCGGATGACCCGCTACATCCAGTCGGGAGAAGATAAATTCAGCATTATCGATTACCGTTTCCTGTATTCTCTCAGGAATTTTCAAACCCGGGAAGGGCGGATACAGACTCTTATCCTTCTGGTGGATAAATCGGATCTGATGAAGAGTACGAAAATCTATAAAATCCTACTTCTGATGACTACTCTGATTTCCCTTCTGACAGCTTTTATTCTGAGCACAGTATACTTCAGACTGCTCATAAAACCTCTAACCCTTTTAACGGAGGAAGCTCTGCGTATAAAGGAAACAGGAGAACCTCCGAAGGTTCCCTTCTCCATGGAAAAGAGGGTTGATGAGATCGGACTCCTGTCAAGGGCATTCTCAATCACGACCCGGGAACTGGTTAAGAGTCGGGAATCACTGGAAGACTTTACAGCGGATATTCTGCATGAATTGAAAAATCCGCTTACGGGGATTCGAAACGGGATCGAGATTCTGAACAGAAAGGAGAGGGCGGGTTCCGAGAGCAGGGAGATGCTTTCAATTCTCTCCCGGGAAACCGGGCGTATTGAAAAACTGCTTTATGATATTCGGGAATACAGTCTCTCCGGCAAGGAAGAGGTTCTTTCCGCCTGGTCTGATCCGACGAGTCTTATAGAGGGCGTCCTGTCTCTCTATGCGCAGTGGGATATCAGCTGCTCCCTTAAGGGTTCCCGTCCGGTAAAACTCCCTGAGGATCAGTTCATCTCCCTTTTAACAAACCTTCTGGATAATGCTGTCGGGTTTTCCCCTGTTCCCGGCTCTGTTTCTATCGAATATACAGATAAGGGCACACAGTCGTTTCTGACAATACGGGACGAGGGGCCGGGGATCCCCCTGTCGAACAGGGAGAAAATCTACAAGCGGTTCTATTCCTGCCGGAAAGAGCCTGAAGATGAGAGCAATCTTCATTCCGGTCTGGGTCTATCTATCGTCTGGAAAATCCTGACTAACAACGGGCATGCCGTCCGCTATGAGGAAAACTCTCCCCGGGGAGCCGTATTCATCCTTACCTTCAACAATGCCTGATGTCACATTATTGTGACATTCTTTTCATCTTTCCGCTGAGATCTCCTTATCCCAAACAGGAGATACTGGGGGCAGGGAGCTAATCAAATGAAAAATACTAATGGATACAGAACTGTTTTTCTGCTGCTGCTGATTTTTCTCAGCTGTTTTCAGGTCTTTGCCGAGTGGGAGAACCCGTCCGACAGGTACATCAATGCCTATAAAGCATATGAAGGCGCTCCGGTTCCCATCGAAGAGGACGGAATTAAACATTTTGTCTACTTTGCCAGGGATCGGGACCGGATCCGCAACCACCCTTTTCTGAAGAATTCCCGTTTTGCAGGGGCTCAGATCATGTACTCCTGGGCGCAGCTGGAAACAGCCCCCGGTGAGTATGACTTCTCCCTGATCCGTGAGGATCTGGCCTGCCTTCAGTCCGGAGGGAAAAAACTGTTTATTCAGCTTCAGGATGCCACCTTCTCCACGCGGTATAAGGGTGTTCCGGCTTATCTGCTGACGAAGGAATTTGAAGGAGGAGTTATTGAGCAGCGGGATGATGATGGAAACCACGAGGGATGGACGGCCAAGCGCTGGAATCCTGTCGTCCGGGAGCGTTTTGCTCTGCTGATGAAAGCTCTGGGAGATGAATTCGACGGTGTCATTGAAGGGATTAACCTGCAGGAATCGGCTGTAGGTGTATCCCGGGCTTATGATCCATCCTTTTCTCCGGCTCTTTATGCAGAATCCCTGAAAGCCAATATGCTGGCTATGAAAAAAGCTTTTCCCCGGTCGGTAACCATGCAGTATGCCAATTTTATGCCCGGAGAGTGGCTGCCCTGGGAGGATGAAGGGTATCTGAAATCTCTCTATGAATACGGAGAAGAGATAGGTGTCGGTCTGGGAGCGCCGGACCTGATGGTTCACCGTAAAGGGCAGCTGAATCATCCCCTGGCCATGATGCATGAATCGGATTACAGCGTTCCCCTCGGGATTGCCGTACAGGACGGGAACTATATTGGAGAAACCGGCAACTATACGGTCCAGGATGAGGCAGAGGAGAAGAGGACGAATCTCGTCCCCATGCTTCAGGCTTTCGCCCGGGATTTTCTGAACGTTCAGTATATGTTCTGGGTGGATCAGGAGCCGTATTTTGAAGAAGATGTTCTTCCCTGTTTTATTTCACGGTGACTGGGATAGGGGCTTCTTCAGCCCTTCTGCGGGAAGGATCTGCCTCGGGTTCTGCAGGATGAATATCCGTAGGCTAGTTCAGATAACCCATTGGATATCATTGATCTGTTCTCTGTTCAATTCCCTGTCCGCGTAGCGGTATATTAAACCGGTCCGGTACATTAAATGCAGTATCTCTTTGTCGATATGCTCCTCTTCTGCCATCTTCTGCAGGATTTCAAATGCTTTGGAAAGCTTCAGGGGCTCCCGGTAGGGTCTGTCCTTGGCGGTCAGTGCCTCAAAAATATCGGCAACCGCAATGATTCTGGCCTGCAGGGGGATCTGTTCGTACTTCAGTCCCTCCGGATACCCGGTGCCGTTCAGTTTCTCATGGTGCATGGAGGCGTACCGGGCGACCTTGCCCAGGTGTCTGGGAAAGGTCAGTTCGTTGAGGATGCGCTTTGTCATCTCCGCATGGTGCTCGATGATTTTCCTCTCCTGACTGTTCAGATTGCCTCTTCTGATGGATAGAAGATCGAATTCCTCTTCAGTCAGCAGCGGCTGTGTCAGCTCTCCCATGGTGAAACTCCTGCTCCGGATTCGCTTCAGTTTTTCCAGATCCTCATCTGTCAGGTATCCTCCGCTGATGTTGCAGCTTTTAATGAACTCAAGCTCTTCCATCAACTCCTCCGGAGAGTCGTCGACTTTCGGAAATATTGTCTCTTTTCTGTTTAATTCCAGCAGCATTCTATAACGCATAACAATCCTGTCAATGCCATCCTGGAATTTCTGCATCTTGGTCTGTTTATCAATCAGGCTCTCCGGTGTGGTAATCTTTCCGATATCATGCATCCACGCGGCCATATAGAGTTCTTCCATCTCCTCGGATGAAAAGGATACTTCCGAATAGGAACCTGTTTCATCTTTATTAATCTCCCGGGCAATCATCTCGGTAAGGGTAACAACCCGCCGGATATGACCTCCGGTAAAGGCGGATTTCTCATCAATGGCCATAGCGATGCTTTTAATAAAAGCATGGAACAGGGATTCAAGGTCCTTCTGGAGCTGGACATTCGTTAACGCCACAGCCGCCTGGGAGGCCAGTGAAATAATAAGACTCTCGGTTATGGTTGAAAAGGGGATCACTTCTCCTGATCTTACGCGGGCGTTTATAAGCTGAATAACCCCGATAAGCTCCCCCTCGTTGTTTTTCATGGGGATCACAAGCATGGACCGGGAGCGGTAGCCGTTGCGGGAATCATAATTCCGGGTTCCCTGAAAATCGAATTTATCCGTGCTGTATACATCCGGGATATTGATAACCTCTCCCGTAAGAGCCGCATGGGAGGAGACATTGAAATGGTTGGGATTTCCCGATTCATCGTATAGGGGAACCGGTGGAAAGGTAACAGGGGTTCCGCTGGTCCCGCCCATATGGAAATTCATGGTTTCCGTATGAAGGATGACAAAATCCAGATGTTTTTTCTCCGTATTGTACAGGTACAGGGTTCCTCCGTCGGCATTTGTCAGTTTCCGGGCTTCATTCAGTATGATCTCCAGCAGATGAATAACATTTTTCTCAGTAGAAAGGGCCAGGCCTATATCGGCAAAGGCCTTGTACCCGGCTTCGCTTTCATGAAGGATATCCAGTTTCTCCAAAAGCTCTCTGTTGGCGGAACTGAGTTTCCTTCGAAGATCATTGTAGGCTTCCGCCAGAAGGTAGAATTCATCTCCCGTATCCAGGGTAATCTCTTCAAACTCCTCCTCATCCATTTTTTTCATGGATTGGATAAGGGTTTCCAGGGGATCAAGAATGTTTTTGCTGAACTGATGCCTGAAAAGGAAAAAGAGAAGAAACACTGTTGTTATAATAAAAACAATAACAGAAAGAATAACCATATTCCGCGCGTAGATCAGATTCCTTCTTTTGTGAACCAGGAGAATAGAGTAATTCTGGCCTGTATTGCCTTCTGTTGCCAGAGGTATCGGGGCGTAATAGATATGGCAGAGTTCCTGTTCCAGTCTGATATTCCTGATGCTCCCGGATTCTCCCTTTACTGCTGCCGATACGGCAAGGCCGACTTCCGGGGGCCATTCCAGAACGGTTTTTTCCTGATTCAGAAAACCGTCCCCATTCAGTTTCCCCCTGTCCTCCAGCAGGGTCGAGCGTGTCATCTCAATCAGGTTGTATATATGCGCAATTTTTTCCGCATCCGGATGAGCGATAATCACCCCGTTCATATCAGTTACAATCGCATACATATCGCTGGATTTTACATAGCTCTCAACCAGGTTCTGTATATGCTGAAAGTTGATGTCCATCCCCAGAATCCCGATGAGCGAATCCCCCTCCAGGATGGGATGAAATACAGAAGCTGCCGGCTTATTCCCTGTAAGGGAGTAGTAGGAGAAGGAGATAAACGGCCTGTAATCCCTGCCCTCTGTAATCTGCTTGAACCACCAGCGTTCGGAGCGCTGTCCCAGCATCCCGTAACTGCGAGCCGTCTGGTTGCCTTCCGCATCCTGGAGAAAGAAGAGGTCCACAAATCTGTACCTCTGCTGCATAGCTGCGAAGAGGGGGAAGCCGGAACTGTTGCCCAGGCTCCCTGAGGTATCATAATCCTCTGCATAAGCAGTTTTGCGCCTCTCCCAGCTCTCCGCTTCAATCAGGGAATTTCTCACTTCCGGATTGATGGATAACTGATAGTTCAGGGTTACCGCATGTTCCAGAAAACGTTCCATGCTTTCAGCCAGGCCGTCGATATAGATCCGGTCTTTTATCCTGTTATCCTGTTCGGATTTCACCAGCAGATAAGCCGTAATAAACCAGGAGGAAACAGTGACGGATATCCCGACCGAAAGGATCAATAAAATGTACAGTTTTCTGGATATTTTACTCACTCTTCAACCTCGGGAACCAAGTTATATTCATTAGAAAAATAATCATCAATTTAAATATTGTTTCTTCCGAAGCAATATTCAAGAATAATTATTGTATTTTCTGATTCTTTCGGACAGGATCGCTGCCTCTTCTCCTTCGATCTGTTGCAGATCGGGGAAAGAGGCAGTCATGTTTTCAGCCCTTGATACCGGTGGAGGCGATCCCTTTGACAAACTGTTTCTGGAAAAGGATGAAAAGGATCAGCATGGGCCAGATGGCAATGGTTGCTCCTGCCATTAACTGGGGATAGTCCGTAAAGAACTGTCCCTGTAAAGTCGCCAGTCCGGAAGAGAGGGTGAACTTCTCAACAGAGGTGTTGACAATAAGAGGCCACATAAGCTCTTTCCAGGCAAAAAGGGATGTAAAAATCCCCAGAGAGACCAGGGCGTTCCCGCAGAGGGGAAGCATTATCCGCCAGTAGATGCTGAAAGGGTTGCAGCCGTCTATTACCGCTGCCTCCTCCAGATCTTTCGGGATGCTCATAAAAAACTGCCGGAGAAGAAAGGTTCCGAAGGCGCTGACAAAACCGGGCAGAACAAGGCCGGCAATGGTATCCAGCCAGCCGAGCTTTACGGCTATCAGGTATTGGGGAATCAGGAATATCTGGGGAGGAACCATCATCTGTATTAAAACCAGATAAAACAGAAGATCCCTTCCGGGGAATTTGAGCCGGGCAAAACCGTAGGCCGCCATGGAACTGAACAGGAGAACCGGAATCATCCGTCCGCCGATCATTCCCATGGTGTTGATAAACAGCCTGGAGAAGGGCAGGAGTCCCGATACTTCCCGGTAGTTCTCCCAGCGAGGTGATTCCGGCAGATATCTGATGGGTATCTGTGTCGATTCGGCCAGGGTTTTAATGGAAGTAAGAAACATCCAGAGAAAAGGGGCTGCCATTGTCAGAGCTCCCAGAAGGAGCAGTATATATACTATTGAGTGCTGGTTTCGTTTTTTTCGTATCATTTTAATTAATCTCCATAATGGACCCATTTCTTCTGCATTCTGAACTGTATGACCGTCACAAGGAGAATCAGGATAAGCAGTCCCATAATCAGGGATGAGGCATAGGCTTTGTTCATGGATTCAAATCCCTGCTGATAGTAGTAGCGAACTACGGTCCTGGCAAAGGGATAGGCCGGATTCGAATTGGTGGGGGGATACATCATATAGATAAGATCAAACTGTTTCAGTCCGTTGATAATACTTGTAATGACTACAAAAAAGATTGAGGGCGTCAACAGGGGCAGGGTGATGTACAGGTATCGCCTGACAGGAGAAGCCCCGTCAATCAGGGATGCTTCATGATACATTTTGGGAATCCCCTGCAAACCGGCCAGGAGTATAATCATGTTGTATCCGACAGATTGCCAGATTGCGATAACGGCTACCGACGGAAGCCCCCATACGGGATCTGTATTCCATGCCGCTACGGGCAGGTGGAATACAGCCAGCAGCTGATTCAGGATCCCGTAATCGGCATTGTAAATCCAGCGCCAGATCATGGCCACTGCGGCAGGAGCTGATACGACGGGCAGAAAAAAGATTGCGCGGAAAAGTCCTTTCCCTTTGATTCCCAGATTGAGGAACTGAGCTGCAATAAGTGAGAATACCGTACCCAGCGGCACGGTCAGCAGCGTAAACAGGAAGGTATTATAAACAGAACGCCAGAAATCCCTGTCCTTTATAAGAACCCTGTAGTTATTCAGTCCTTCCCAGTCGAAGCGGCCGAAATCTCCCGAGCTGCAGAGACTCAGATAAAATGTTTGTATCATGGGCCAGATATTCAGAAGAATAAGGCCCAGAATAGTGGGGAGGATCATGAAGTATCCCCAGCCGATGGCAGCCCAGCGGCGTGTAGTTATATTGCTCATAATATTTATTGTTATCCTAGATAGGTTGGGAGGAACCGGTCTCTCCCCGCCGGGAGAGACCGGTTCTCTTGTATAATACTGTTTATCAGTTGCTGCCCATTACTTCGTTTACCCGGGCGGCGATGCTGTGGCACCCGTCTTCCACGCTGATTTCATTATTCATGATTTTTACCATGGTTTCTTTTTCGAACTGCATGTATTTGGGTGCTTCCTTGGTGTAGGGGTAGGGGAATCCGTCTCCCAGCTGTTCAACATAGGCATTCAGATTGAATTTCTTATTATAGGCAATCCAGGGAGCCTGGGTATTTTTGTAGGCCGGGATGGCAGCCCCTTCTTCGGCACTGATCAGCTGAGCCTCATAGGTCCCCAGAAACTTGACAAATTCCCAGGCTGCTTCGGGGTTGGATGTATCGGCTGCCACAGAGTTGGCCAGACCATTGTAAACAGTTGCCCGGCGCTTACCCATGGGAAGTACCGCAAGGTCGGCAATCTCGGATGTCACTTCGTTTTTGGAGAGCCAGGAAACATTCCAGGCCCCGGTGTAGTACATAGCCAGTTTTCCGGATGAGAACATGATGTTGGGTTTTGTATCCGCCATCTGCTGTACCGTGGGAGATACCTTGTATTTATGGATCAGATCGTGAAGAAACTGAATGGCGCCGATCGCTTCCGGACTGTCAAAACCGGAACGGCTGGTCTCGCTGTTGATTACCTGGGCATTGTTCTGGAACATGATGTTATAGTACATCTCCTGTCTGTCCACAGCTGCGGCAAATCCGTATACTCCCTCATCCTCATTTGTCAGAAGGGCCGCCGTTTCGACCAGTTTGTTCCAGTCCCAACTGTCATCGGGATAGGCCAGGCCGGCCGTATCGAACATCTTTTTATTGTAAACAAGGGCGATTGTATCGAAATCCTTGGGGATCCCGTAACTCTCGTCTCCGATTTTATACAGGTTGGTTACTCCCGAGGGGTAGTTGCTCATATCCAGCTCGGGATCCTCATCTATTCTGTCCGAGAGGGGCATAAGTTTACCCGCATCGGCGTATTTATGAAAACGGGTAACATGCATCCAGAATACGTCCGGCATATTGCCGCCCAGGGTAGCCGCTTCCAGTTTGGTCCAGTAATCGCCCCAGTTTGAAACCTGAAGTTCAACAGTAATATCGGGATTCTGTGCCATAAAAGCTTCAGCCATGGCCCTCATCCCGGGTTCCTGGTTTTTATCCCAGAAGGCATAGGTAATGGTCGAGGGACCTTCGGTTTTGCTCTCCTGATCTCCGGATGCCCAGAGGGCTGTGCCGATCAGAGTCAGTGTCAGAATCATCAAGAAAAACTTTTTCATTTTTTCAGCTCCTTATATTTTTTCATAAGTATAGGAGCGCTGTTAAACGCTGCGTAGTGAGCAATCTTAATGAAAAGGAGGATTATCTTTTGATTACTCTCAACCTCAGTTCTGTAAAGGTGCACTAATTTCCGATTTGGTGCATTTCCTTCCTATACTCTCTGGGGGTTAACCCCGTATGGGTTTTGAACAGGCGGCTGAAATACTTTTCGTTGGGAATGCCGCACTGAGCCGCAATTTCGTAAATCCTCAGCTCCGGACGGGATTCCAGAAGTTTCCGGGCCAGTTCCATTCGTTTCCTGATCAGGTAGTCACTGAAATTCTCCCCTGTTTTTTCCTTAAACCAGCTGCTGAAATAACTCCCGCTCAAGCCGCTTTGCCCGGCTGTTTCCTGCAGGGAGAGAGGGCGGGACATATTCGCTTCAATAAAGGCAAGACAGCGGCTTATCAGATTAACAGGTTGGCATTTTGCCTGATCTTCTATTCCCTTCAGGGCATCCTGAAACAGTTTCTCCAGTTCATCAAGCGAGGATATATGCCATAGGGAACAGAGCGGCAGCTGCCGGGGCGACCGGGCTGATCCTTCCATGGCCAGACCGGCCTTCTGCCGGTTCAGGTAGGCAATAAACTGAAGAGACAGGTTTTTAAGGGTTTTTGCATCCTTCAGTCTGCGGAGGTGAAGAAAAACCCCGGTCAGGATTTGCTCCTTTTCCTCCGGCGTGGTCGAATGACTGATCAGGAGTCTGAAATCGTCCATCCATTCCGGGGATTCCTCAGGGATGCTCGCCTTCATATTTTCGGAGAATCCCAGGGGACTGTCAGAATGAAAGAAGGAGTCCCACATTACCATCTCCGTTTCAAGGTAGGCATCATTCAGATAACACAGATTGTCTGTCAGGGGGCCGATCCCCCAAAAAACAGGCAGAGATAAATAGGTAGCCAGGGCATTGCGAAGGCGTTTCTCCATAGCCCGGATTTTCTGTTCTGTCAGCTCTTCCTTTTTTCCGTATAACAGAAGGATCCAGTAGTTTTTTTCCGGCCCCGGATCATAGAAAAAGATCCCGCTTCCTCTTGCCACGCCTTCGGTTATCTGAAGCAGGGTCATCTTCTCTTCGTTTCCCGCCATGGGTTGGCGGATCTGCAGTATCCCCGGCCTGTAGGATAACTCCTTCCAGGAGTGTTCCAGATTTTCCAGGCTTTTCTGCCGTATTCCGGATGAGGAATTCAGCAGGATCTCTTTCAGGATATGGCTGCCGTGACGGGGAACCCTGTCCGGCCGCATACCATTATCCCCCGGGGGAATCCTCTGTTTGAGGGTACGGATAAAGGCCAGGAAATTCTCCCTGTTCAGATCGGTTTTCAGTATATAATCGGCAGCTCCGCAGCGGATGGCTTCCTGGGCATACTGGAAGTCTCCATGATTGCTTAATACCGCCACTATCCCCGGGAAGCTCCGTTTTTTCAATTCCTTCATCAGTTCCAGACCGTTCATCAGGGGCATCTGAATATCCGTCAGAATCACGTGGGGCTTGAGTTTTTCCGCCATTTCCAGAGCTTCCATCCCGTTTTCCGCTTCTCCGCAAATACGGCAGCCCTCACTGTTCCAGTCCAGAAGCATTTTAATTCCGGTTCTTACCAGTAGTTCGTCATCAGCCAGCAGTATATCTAGCATATATGGGGTCCTCCCTGAAACAGCAGTGTACAGAGCGCCCCGCCTTCAGGAAGATTGGCCAGTTTCAGCTCGCTCTTCTCTCCGTAGTACAGTTTCAGTCTGTCTCTCACATTTTTCAATGATATTCCGTTTCCCGTAATCATATAGGAACCGTTCCCTGTCCAGTTCTCCAGCAGATCTGCCGGAAAACCCGATCCGTTGTCCCGTATGCGGCAGATCATTCCGTCCCTGCTTATTTCACTCTCTATCCCGATGAGGCCTCCCGCCTCTCCGAAAGCATGGAACAAAGAATTTTCCACCAGGGGCTGGAGCAGCAGTTTCGGTATAGGGAAATTGTCGCACTCCCCTGTCCCTGCTATTTTCAGTGTGAACCTGTTCTCGTAACGGATATTATGGATGGATACGAAATGACGGATATTTTCCAACTCCTGCTGATAGGGGATCAGCTCTTCATCCCGGTTGATGCTGTTTCGCAAAAGGCTTGTCAGGGATGTAATGACTTCCACAATAGAATCACTCCCCTGTATCATGGCCATCCATTTAACCGAATCAAGGGTGTTGTACAGGAAATGAGGCCTGATCTGGGCCTGCAGGGCAGAAAGTTCGGCCTGCCGTTTTTCCTCCTGGTTTCTCAGCAGTTGACTCTGATACTCCCGCATCCTCAGGGTCATGCGGTTGAATGAGCGTTCCAGGGAGCCGACCTCATCGGTTCTTCCGGTCAGAACCGAGAGTTCAAACTGTTTATCCTCAAACTGATGCATCTCCTTTTCCAGTCCCTTCAGGGGAGACGTGATACGGGATGACAGGATAGAACTGACCAGCAGTGCGGCCAGTACGGAGGCAAACAGGGTTGCCAGAAAGAGTTTACGGATAGTACTGACAGGAGCCATCAACTCCTGTTTCCGGATCTCCTCAAGGAGGATAATACCATCGGAAGAAGTGGAGTAGGAGTACCAGAATCTTTCATCCTCAAGGTTCTGCTCCATGTTGCCGCTGCCCTGTTCCTTCAGGATTCTGTCCAGTATTTCCTGCGGGAACCCGGCCAGAGCCGGAAAGAGAATGCTTCCCTTCTGGTTAAACAGGAGGATCCTCCTTCCCTTCCGGGCGGGCAGATTGCGGATAATCTCTTCAAAAACCGTAAAATAATCCAGAGAAATGACCAGGGTTCCCTTGAGTTGTCCCTGCCGGTCATTCAGGGGGTGTACAAGACTGATATACTGGGTTTTCCCCTCCCTCGGCATGGCTTCGGTACGGGAAAAATTCTTGACGTCCATATAGAACAGCTGGGTATGTCCCGTTTCTTCCGCTTTCCGGAACCAGCTGCTGCTGCGTATGTTTTCCTCCTGGATATCGAAGGTATAGGTCGTAGACAGAATCCCTTTTTCTCCCGGATAAAGGGTAATGGATAACAGTCTGGTTCTCCGGCTGATATAACGGAGCAGGATGGCCGTCAGTTCCTTCCGGTTTTTTTCCGGATCGTCCAGCAGGCGCATAAAAAGCGGATCCTGTTCGAGATCATTGGGGACATAGGTCATCTCATCGATAAAAAACTCCAGATTCTGTCTGACAAGCCGCAGGGTTGTGGTGGCGCTGTTCAGGATCAGCTGCTCCATAGTTGACGATGAAGAGCGGATCAGAGGCAGGCTCTGAAGAAGGAGAAGAGAAACCGTCAGGAGAGAAATGGTGGCAAACAGCCTGTTTTTTAAACTGCTTTCAAACCATCTCAGCAGGGGGACTCTGATCTTTCTCACGATTTCTCCTCTTTTGTCAAAAAAACAGGTTCTCCCAGAATCGGAGCCCTTTTTCTTTTTCGGAACTCACGGGGGGGGCAGCCGTACTGTTTTCTGAAACTCCGGGAAAAAAGACCGGGATCTTCGAATCCGCACAGTTCCGCAATAGCCGCAATATTCCGGGCAGAGTGTATCAGATATTCCGCCGCTGATTCCAGCTGAACTTCCCGGATCAGCTTCCCCGGGGTAATCCCCGTGTTCTGCCGCAGCCAGGTTATGAAGTAGTGAGGTTCATATCCCCACAGGGCGGCCAGTTTGTCAACTGAAGCGGATGTCAGGCTTTTCTTAATCATCTCTTCAGTCTGCTTTCTTACGGAAGGGTCCATTTTCGCTCTGGCAATGGAGGCGTCTATCAGAAGAAGGAGTTCATAGGCTGTCCGGGAATTGCTCCGGAAATCTTTCACATCCCTGCCGTTCAGATCTTCCTGCAGTTCCTTTGTTCTTTTTATTATTTTCCCCGGATCCGCCAGAGGGATAAGGGAACCGTTTTCTTCTCTCCATTTCCTGAATAAGGAGACCGCTGCAGGGCCCGTAAAGGTCAGATAGATAAACTCCCATGGATCGTTTCCTCTGTGCCTGTAGCAGAACGGCACTTCCGGAGATGCCAGAAAAGCACAACCCGCAGGAACCGGATGCATGCGTTCCCTGCAGCTCTCAGAGTACCATCCTGTTCCTTTGAGGGTCAGCTGAAAAACCTCGCCTTTGTGATAGCGGCTCAATCGTTCATTATCAAAGATATAGTCTGCGGAATTGACTGTCTCATGCCCTGTACCAAAAAGGTTCACAGGCAGTCCGGGATTGCCCCGCTGTTCCGGAGAGATAAAAACATAATTGCCGTTTTTCCATAAAATCATATTTATATCCATGTTTTACGAGTAATAAACATATATTATT
Organism: Oceanispirochaeta sp.; assembly: GCA_963663385.2. Classification (GTDB taxonomy): domain Bacteria; phylum Spirochaetota; class Spirochaetia; order DSM-2461; family DSM-2461; genus Oceanispirochaeta. The sequence continues at coordinate 51,832 of CAXXXD010000003.1, forward strand.
ATAACCTGTCTTATTAAAATACAAGTTAAATAATATTTTTGGAAGGTTTTTTTTATTATGCTGGAACTGAAGCAGGAGCAAAATGAGTACTGGTGGGGAGGCCGGGTGACTGACGGAACAGTCTACCCTGTTCTGAACGGACCCTATTCGCTGGACTTTGCTGCCGTGAGGGGCGCCAATCAGATGCAGCCTCTCTTTCTTTCCTCTGCAGGACGCTGGATATGGAGTGAGGAACCTTTTCGCTTCAACCTTGAGAACGGACTTATATCGGCTGAAGGCCGGGGAGAAATTGTGACTGGCCGGGCAGGCAGTTCCCTGAAGGAGGCCGCTTTGCACTGCAGCAGTACCTTTTTCCCTCCATCGGGAAAAACGCCCGATCCGGATCTGTTCCGGAAACCCCAGTACAATACCTGGATTGAACTTATGTATAATCAGAATGAACAGGACATTCTGGAGTATGCGGAAAAACTTCTGAAGGAAGGGTATCCGCCGGGTATCCTGATGATAGACGATACATGGCAGGAAGACTACGGCGTCTGGAATTTTCACCCCTCCCGCTTTTCCGATCCTGCCGGTATGGTCAAAACCCTCCATGAATGGGGATTTAAAGTCATGCTCTGGGTCTGTCCTTTTGTTTCGGCTGATTCCATTGAGTACCGCTGCCTGGCAGAGGATGGGTATCTTCTTATGCAGGAGGGAGAAAGCGATGTCCTGTGGTCGAATACAAGCAATGTACCAGCCATTATACGCTGGTGGAACGGGGCCAGCGGTGTTCTGGATCTGACCAACCCGGGGGCGGAGAGCTGGTTCCGGGATAAGCTGGACCGGCTTCAGAATGAGTATAGTGTGGATGGTTTTAAATTTGATGCGGGGGATCCTGTTTTCTACAGGGGAGATTATAAAACATATAAACCGGTCAGCGCTGAGGAGCAGTGTTCCCTGTATGCCCGTATCGGTCTCAGTTATGATCTGAACGAGTACCGGGCCTGCTGGAAAATGGGAGGGCAGGCTCTGGCTCAGCGTCTACATGATAAGAAGCATACCTGGGAGGATCTGGCAGCCCTGGTCCCGCAAACCCTTATACAGGGCCTGGCGGGATATCCATTTTCCTGTCCCGATATGATCGGGGGAGGAGAATACCTCTCGTTTCTGAATCTGGATTCCATTGATCAGGAGCTGGTTGTCCGTTCCGCCCAGTGTTCCTCCTTAATGCCCATGATGCAGTTTTCCGCCGCACCCTGGCGGATACTGGATGAGAAGCACCGTAAACTCTGCCAGGAAGCGGCCCGGTTACATACTGAACGGGGCAACCTCTTTCTCCGGCTGGCCGATGAAGCGGCCCGAACGGGGGAACCGATTGTCCGCTCACTGGAATATTCCTTCCCGGGAGAAGGCTTTGAAGAGGTTGCCGACCAGTTTCTTGTCGGAGAGAGCCTGATGGTCGCCCCGGTAGTAAGGAAAGGGCAGAGGTCCCGTCCCGTTCTATTTCCCTCCGGATTGTGGAAGGATTCTGAAGGGACAATATGGGAAGGACCGGGCGAACAGGAGGTTGATGCTCCGCTGGAAAAACTCCTCTGGTTTGAAAGGGTCTGATCCCGTTCACTACCTGTTCAAGCACACCAGATTCATACATCTTCCGCCTTTCTCCAGAGTCAGGAGGTTTTCATAGGTCGTATCCCGGATATTATCTACCGCCTCTCTGGTGAAAAAGGCCTGGTGAGCTGTAATCAGTACGTTGGGGAAGGTCTGCAGCCGGGAACTCCTTTTTAAAGGAATAATATGTATATACCTCGGGAATGATCATTAGAAGATGGATATTCCTGAGATAAATAGGTATATTTCACGTATGTTAGTTCAGCAGCCCTATGGGGCGCCTCATATAGAATACGTCGACCGGGTCATTATTAACCGCTATTGGGAATCGGAGGAACATATCCGTCCTGTCTGGAAACTCTACTGGAACAAGCGGGAGGGTGCGGTTTTAACCTTTCAGGGAAAAAAAGTAGAGCTGCTGCCGGACCGTTTCTATCTGATTTCTCCCATGACGCGCTATGTCCCTTACTGCCGTGAGAATGTGGAACATTTCTATATTCATTTCAAACTGCCCCGGGAGTACGGTTCTCCGCCCCAGGGCATATGGGAAATCCCGACTGGCAGATTCCGTTATAAACAGGTATCCCGGACGGATTCCGGTTTTCTGCTGCTTGAAATAATCTGCTACTCTCTGGGGCATCTGCCTACCGGTCTATTTGATCAGGATCACCCCGATCCATTGGGAGATCTTTTTCTCTGGCTGGAGGAGCACCTGCATGAAAACTGCCGGAACTCCGTGCTGGCCGGGATTTCCGGTTACACCGAGGATACCCTCAACAGGATTTTTATCCGGGAGACCGGGTTAAGTCCCCAGAAATATGTGCAGGGTCTGCGGGTTACCCGTGCTGCCAATCTGTTGAAGCGGACATCCCTTACAATCGAAGAGATCGCCGAGCAGTGCGGTTTTTTCGACAGGTCCCACTTCCACCGGGTATTTCAGAAAAAAATCGGCTTGAGTCCTGTCCGGTTCCGGAAGGTGATGGGGGAGTTATGATTGCGTTACAATATATGGTAATCATAAAAGATCTTCAGTTGTAGCAACCCTGTTCCTGCCGTTCTGTTTGGCAAAATAGAGGGCATTATCCAGCTTTTTCAACAGATCTTCACTTTTCCCGCTCTCTTCGGAAGAGGCTACCCCGAAGCTGCATGTAACCGGCCCGACCGTTTTGAAATTATGGGATTCCAGAACCTTTCTCAGGGTCTCGGCCAGAAAGGCCGCGCCCTTTAAATTGGTACCCGGACAGATAATCAGGAATTCCTCTCCGCCCCATCTGCCGAAAATGTCAGTTCTTCTCAGCTTTTCTCCCACCAGTCTGGCAAGGGTTATAAGTACCTCATCTCCCTCCAGATGGCCGAAACTGTCATTAATCAGTTTAAAATGATCTATGTCAAACATTATCAGGGCATAGTTTATATTTACCCGTTTTCGAAGATTGTGCTGTGTTTCCAGCGTCCTGTCCAGTTTCCTCCGGTTGTAAATTCTGGTTAAGGCATCTGTTTCGGATAGGGAGGACAGTTCCTTTTCTGCGCTGATATCATGCCCCACAGTTATATAGCCGGTTTTCTCTCCGAAGATATTATAGAGGGGAAGGGTATAAGCTTTTGACCAGTAGTAAGACCCGTCCTTTTTTAAGTTTTTGATCTCTCCTTCCCAGAGCTCCTCCCTGGATATACTCTCACGGTACTCTTCCAGAAATGATGCAGGAATATCCGGGTGCAGAGTGGTTTCGTAGTTTCTGGATAGCAGGTCGGTTTCATCAAAACCGGATATACTGCAATAGGCTTTGCTTGCCTGTGTTATAGTTCCTCTGCAGTCTGTCCGGATGATGGGCACATTATTGTTTATAATATCCACATAGGCATTAAGCTGCTGTTCCGCTGCCTTTTGTTCTGTAATGTCCCTGGCCACACCGCGGTACCCTTTCAGTGTTTCCGATTCCCTGACGATTATCCCGTTCATAAGCAGACAGAGCTTTTTCTTTTCCTTTCCCTCCATCCACAATTCCAACCCGCGGATCCATGGTTCATCTTCATTGATATTCACCTGATACAGCCGGGCGGTCATTTTCTCTTTAGACTCTTCGCTCATTAAATCCAGAAGATTTTTTCTTATTAAATCTTCAGGACTATAACCGAACAGATTCATAACCGAGCCGGATGAGTAGGTCAGGTTCATCTTACTGTCACACTCCCATACCCAATCGGAGGAAACCATGGCAAAATCTTCAAACCGTTCCTGATTTACCCGGAGTTCTTCGGATTTTTCATAGAGTTTATAGATGAGGTATTCAAGGAAAAACAGAATAGAAAGGTATATGAGAACGAGAGTTACCACCTCCATGGGTTGCAAGTTATTTTCTTTATAAGGAGCAATTGTTATTGTCCACTCCCTGTCGGGAAGAACAACCTGAGTCGATAGGGCGCGATCATTCCCATATATTTCGGATGATCCGAACAGGGGGATCTGAGTGTCCGATTCACTTCTGTTATCCATAATAGCCAGGTAAACACTGTTTTCCCGGGCCAGATCGCTAATGGGAGCGATTAGACTGTCAAAATCCAATATAGATGACACAATCCCCCAGAAACGGTCAGGGTCATGATCCTGAAAAACGGGTACCCTGCCGATAAGACCGACACCTCCCTGAATCAGTTCCAGGGGGCCTGCCAGTATCATCCGGTTTTCATCCCGCGCCTTCCTAACCTGTTCCCACTGATCCGGCAGGGATCGGTAATCAACTCCCAGCACCGCTTCGTTCCCTTCCAGGGGATACACGTCCTTGATTATGAGATCCGGTGCGATCACAACATTCTTGAGATTATTATACTGCCTGAATAGCTGCTCCGCCAGGGCGTAAAATTCCTCATGGGCTGCTTCCGGATGAAGCGACACATACGCGGCTATATTATATATGATCAGAAAATTGCTGTTGATGGAATATTCCAGCCGGTTTCTTAATGACGACAGGATGGAAAGGTTTCTTTCTCTGCTCTTGTTCTGCTTTTGAATGAAGGCTACAGTTCCAATAAAAACGAAAAACAGTGTTACCAGTATAAAAAGCCCGGCACTATTACGAATATACTTTTTTCTCATGATCAATATAGTACGTCCTGGAAACATCTCTTGTCAAAGGTATGTTTCCAGGACTGCCGGCTAATTCAGCAGAGCCCTGGTTTGCTGATCTTTTAACTGAAAAAAGGATACCGTTCTTTCCAGCATATTAGCCTGTTCCGCAAGGTCTTCCGAGGTAGCGGATATCTCCTCCGAAAAACTGGCGTTCTGCTGTACAACCCTGTCCAGTTGCAGAATCGCGCTGTTTACCTGTTCGACACCCGAACTCTGTTCATTGCTGGCTGCGCTTATCTCTCTTACCAGTTCGGATGTCTGCTTAATATTCACTATCAGTCTGGAGATCATTTCAGCTGCGGATTCCGCACTTTTACTCGTTTCCTGAGAGAGTTCGGTTATCTCCCCTGCGGCTTCCTGACTGTTCTCCGCCAGTTTCCTGACCTCAGATGCCACGACGGCAAAACCCTTGCCGTGTTCTCCCGCTCTGGCTGCCTCAATGGCGGCATTCAGAGCCAGCAGGTTTGTATTTCTGGCAATTTCCTGAATAATGGAAATCTTCTCTATAATTGATTTCATGGCTTCCACAGCTTCTTTTACAGCGGCTCCGCTCTCTTCTGCATCCCTGGCAGCCTGTTCCGCCATTTTCTCGGTTTGCATGGCATTGTGGGCATTCTGGGAAATATTCGAGCCCATTTCCTCCATAGAGGCGGATACCTCTTCCGCTGCTGTCGCCTGGGAGGAAGCTCCTTCCGACATCTGTGCTGTGTTGGAGCTGAGCTGAACACTGCCCGATGCAACAGAACCGGATGCTTCCATAACCTTCCCGACAACATCGGCTATCTTGACAGACATTTCCCGCAGGGCATTGGCAAGGTCTCCCACCTCATCATTCGTATAAACATCCAGAGTGGCATTCAAGTTTCCCCCCGCAAGTGTATTGGCAAACTGTACGCCCTTCTGCAGAGATCTGGTAATTCTGTTTAATATAGTTATGAAAACAAACAGGGAAATAAAGACTATGACAACCAGCAGGATAATGACATTCCTGACAAAGGCTGTCAGAGTAGAGGTAAATTCCGCAAGCGGGTAGGCAACGATCCATGTGGCTTCTTCATATTTCATGGCACCGTAAAAGGTATCGTTCAGCACCTTAAAACCCTCTCCCCTTACAGATTGTAAAAAGAACTTAAGCTCTTCGTCATTAAGGGATTTTCCAACCTTGTTCAATTCGGTATGTCCCATAATTGTAAAATTATTATCTATAAGAAAGGCTGTTCCATTGTGCGAGATCTGGAGACCTTCGAAAGTACTGGCAACGGAACTGGATTCGATTACACTCTGCAGCTCCTTTGGCGTAATTCCAATCTGTACAATCCCCGGAGCATCTTTTCTGGCCACTCCTATATACTGGAACAGTACTTTATCCACACCTCTGGGCGCCGGATCCTGAGCCAGGGTCAGGTCAGGATCCTTCAGAATCCGGAGGAAGGGTTTTGTCTGCTCCGAGGTTGCAAAATCAAACCCGAAAAATCCGGGAATATTCCCCCACCGGAGTACACCCTCGCCGTCGGTTACATGAATCTCGTCTATTCCGATCGCCTCGGCCAGGGCAGCCATGTTCTCCGTTTCGATTAAAGCGGGATCTGTCTGGATTGTTTCTGCAACAGATTTGGCAATACGGATGAAATTTTTATTAAGGGATTCTTTCAGAATATTAATCTGTTCCTGGGAATCCTTCAATGCCGTGGTAATCTCAGAAAGCTGCTCTTCAGCTGTAAGAAGCATCAAGTCATCGATGGAATTTCTCTGAAGTACATAGGAATAGGTTGAAACCAGAACGAGCGACACAATAAGGATCGCTGATATGGGAAGCAATATTTTAGTTTTAACACTGAGTTTTATCATTATACAAACTCCTATAAAAAGTCAATCATAAGCCTATTAACAAGCTTACAATTGAACCGGATTACCCAGTTTTTACGGCATTGAATGCAGCCGCCTGCATCTTCAAGTACTTATCATCCGGAACCATCTTCAACGGATCAAAGGGTTCACGGGTTTTCAATATGGAGTACACTACCGTACTCATCTTTCTTGCAGAGGCGATAATACTCGTGCCGCTGCCCTTGTTCTTCTTCATCGCTCTGTACTTCGTCATGATACGGTAATTGCCAGTCGTTTTCCGAGTTCTAACCATTCCCATAACACACTGAACAAATGCCGTTCTCAGTTCTACAGCCCCTCTCTTTGTTATATGCCCATGATGAATCGTCTCATTGGAGTTCTGCACCCATGGTACAAGACCGGCATAAGCCGAATACTTCTTGGCACTGGCGTACCGCTTGATATCATCCGTATAGGCCCTAATAGTCGATGCCGTTATCAATCCGACTCCCGGGATCGTCTGCAATAACTGTACATCCTCATCTTCCTTTACAAGTTCCAGCAGGACTTTCTCTAACTGCTTGACCTGGTTCGAAACCTGATCTATCGTAGAAAGCAGCGGTTCTATCGCTTTGGCAGCGCTTCCGAAACTCCTATGGTCCACGAGACCGATGAGGATGCGCTGCCTTTCTTTTTTACTCTGCAGCGCAGCTCTTTTTGTTTCAATTCCATACCCTAGAAGCAGTCCGTGAACCTGATTCTTCAAAGATACGACTGATTTAACAAGGATAGTTCTGGATTTAAGAACTCTACGGATATCCTCACTCTCCTGAGAACAAAGCTGTGATTCGGGAAGCATATCTTTTTCCAAGAACTCTGCTAGAGTTCTGGCATCATGCTTATCCGTCTTTTTCACTGATTCATTTACAACTTTGAATTTCAGTGTATTCACAACCACCACCTCAATCCCTGCTAGCAATAGCTTGTTACGGAAGAACCGGGCATTTCCTGTTGATTCCACTGCAGCCCTAACATCAAGGCCCTCTTCTGTATAGGACACTGCTTTCTCAAGAAATGCTCTGTAACCGTCCTCAGAGGTCGGATACATTCCTGATTCACAAATGCTTCTATCATCACTCAGGAAACAGACTGTTAACTGGGATTTGTGCAGATCCACTCCGATACTCATCTTCATACCTTCGCTCCTATTGCCTAAAACAGCGCCTGTACGGTGAATTGATTCCATTCTCCTATCCGGTCTCGAAGACCATTGAATGTTTCGGTCACGGCTCTTCATTCTCCTGTACGGTCTCGGAGACCAGTAAAAATGGCGAACAGTAACCTGGCTGTTCTAAACGATGTTTAGAACATTGTATCAATCCACAAGCCTATGAAGACTTTTTATCATTCCTCCTGTAATAGAATTTAAAAATCTGTTCACTTTAAATAACGTATAAATGAACTATCTAAACCAATCCTAAAAAAACGTGGTATAGAGTGCTTGGTATCTCTATGAAGTATTGTGATTATTGAGTAGGGATAGTAATGCCCGTTTGTTAATTCTGTGAAGGCCGAACGGCCCGTCTCATGACAGCGGCCATCCTGCCCGGTAAAAACACCAGCTCAATTCAGCTCCGTTAAAAATACGTTTCCCGGGAGTCAAAGGCATATCAAATAAGTGGTATTAAAGATCATATATTTTGAAGAGATATCGGGGATCAGGGCTTATAGTAGGGATATGAAAAAGAAAACCCCTGTGATTTCCGGCCTTTTATCGCTCTCTTTTATTGCCTTTATCTCCCTGGGACTGCCCGACGGCTTACTGGGAGTCGCCTGGCCGGGGATCCGTCAGGATTTTTTCCTGCCCCTTGATGCATTGGGATCCCTCCTGGTTTTTTCCACGACCGGTTATATCCTGTCCAGTTTTTTCAGCGGAACCTTTGTCCGGCTGCTCGGATTGGGAGGCCTTCTCAGCATCAGCTGTTTCATTACGGCATCGGCTCTTCTGATCTACTCATTTACACCCTTCTGGATTCTTTTTGTTCTCTCCTCCATGCTGGGAGGAGTCGGGGCCGGAGCCATTGATGCGGGTATTAATACATATGTTGCCGGGAACCATAGTGAAAGGATGATGCAGTGGCTTCATGCCAGCTTTGGAATCGGAGTAACCCTCGGCCCACTTATCATGACATTCAGCATTGTTCATACCGGATTCTGGCAGCGCGGGTACCAGACTGTTGCCGCAGCGCAGCTGGTTCTGGCCGTCGTCTTCTTTACGACCCGATCATGGTGGAAGGGTCGGAAATACGAAGATGCTGTTCAGGAAACAGATCCTGTCAGTTTAACGGATACCCTCAAAGTCCCGGCCGCCTGGCTTGGTATGCTGATATTCCTGTTATACACAGGTGTGGAACTGGGGACCGGACTCTGGTCCTATACACTGCTTACCGAGTCCCGGGGAATCTCGCCGGGGACAGCCGGATTTGTAACAGGCAGCTACTGGGGAATGTTCACGCTGGGAAGAGTCCTGGCCGGATGGTATGCGCGGAAACTGTCTGTGGGGAATCTGATTTATATCAGTATCTTTCTGGCTCTTGCGGGAGTCCTTTTAATTTTATGCAACATACATAACGTCCTGACCGTGGCAGGTTTTGTTTTAACAGGATTGGCAATCGCCCCTGTTTTTCCGGGGCTTGTTTCCGATACGGGAAACCGGGTCGGTTCGGAATTCGAGAAGCATACAATCGGGATGCAGATAGCGGCCGCCGGTGTGGGGGCCGCCATTATTCCGTCACTGGCGGGTGTTTTCGCCAGAATATTCGGGCTGGAAGTCATACCGTTTTTTATCCTGACAGCCCTGATCCTTTTGCTATTCTTTTTCCGTTTATCCCATGGTATGAAAAAGAACCGTCAGCCCGTAAGAGAGTCGTCCCTTACGGACTGACGCAATCTTATCCCTGAATCATCTCTTCCCACTCCGTATACATCTTCTCCAGGCGGGAGGTCAGCTTATCCAGCTTGCCGGCGGTCTGCCGGCCTTTCAGTTTGTCCTTATCCCGGAAGGCTTCCTTTAATAACTCCTCCAGTCTGGATTTTTCATTCTCTCCTTCCTGAATCCGTCTTTCCAGAGCCCGGCTCCTGTCATCTGCGGCAGGTTCCGTTTTCTTCCTTTCAGCTCCCCGTCTTGAAATCTTTCCGCTGAGCCGCGGCAGAACGGGATACTTCGTTCTGAAATACCCGGAGAAATTCCCCTCATAGGATTTGAATCGCCCCTTATCAATTTCTATAACCCGGTCTACCAGTCTGTCCAGAAAGTAGCGGTCGTGCGAGACCACCAGAACGGTTCCCCTGAACTTTTCGATAGCCTGTTCAATCATCTCCCGGCTGGGGATATCCATATGATTGGTCGGCTCGTCCAGTATGAGAAAGTTGGTTTTTCTGTACATCAGACGGGCCAGCTGGAGACGGTTGACTTCTCCCCCGGAGAGAACGGAAAGAGGTTTTTCCATATCCCCGCAGGAAAAGGAAAAGTTTCTGGCCAGGGAAAAAGCGCCGTCCTTTGACAGAGCTCCCCAGCTTCGAATTTCATCCTCTACTGTAAGGGCTCCTTCCTGAAATTCCGGTGTTTGAGAAAGGTAGCCCACTATCTGACTGGGGCCCAGGCGCAGGTGAGTACTGTCCCATCTCCCCTGATCCAGCAGAACTTTCAGAAAGGTGGATTTCCCGCAGCCGTTCGGTCCCACAAGAGCCACCTTCTCCCGGCAACGGATTTCCAGATCAGCCCCGGCAAAGAGGGTTCTTTCTCCAAAACTCCAATTAAAATCTTTTACCTGCAGGGCGATGTGTGAGCGGGAATCCTCGTCTCCGAAATCCAGGTTGAGGGCTTCTTCCTCCAGGCGGGGTTTCTCAAGGGTTTTATTTCTTTCTTCTGCCAGTTTCTGTTTCGCCGTACCCAGGCGCGCCATGACACTGGCCGGCGGATTATACTGGTTCATGGCTATGGTCTGGAGCTGTTTTATCTCCTTTTCCAGTTTCGCCTGAACCCTGCGGCTTGCTTCATAGGCGCTTTGCTCCGCAATGGCATTTCTGTATTTTTCTGTTCTAAAGGACGTATAGCTCCCTTTAAATTCAGTCAGTTTGCCCTCAAACAGGTCCAGCAGAACGGGACAGGTCTTTTCCAGAAGATACCGGTTGTGAGAAACAATCAGAACAGCGCCCGGATAGGACGCCAGAAAGGATTCCAGCCAGGCCAACCCCAGATAATCCAGGTGATTCCCCGGTTCATCCAGAATGAGCAGTTCCGGTTCAGTCAGAAGGGCTCTGGCAAAAAAGATCATGCTCCGTTCTCCGCCGGAGAGGGAGCCCATCGGCTGGGTCAGAGGATTATCCAGCCCCAGTTTCGCTAAAAGGGCTTTTCCTCTATCCAGAGCGGTGTATCCTCCTTTACTTTCAAAAAGGTCGCATACCTTCTGATACCCGGCCAGCAGCTTTCCCATTTTTTCCGGATCGGTTGCCAGCGAGGGATCAGCCATTCGCAGCTCCATCTTCTTCATCTCTCTGCTGAGGCCGGAGAGCTCTTCCACCAGGAACTCTTCAATCGTCCGGGACGGCTCGAAGCGGGGCTGCTGGGGAACGTAGCCGCATCTCAGCCCCGGTTTTTTCATGATGCGTCCCTTATCGGGTTCGTCCTCTCCCGTAATTAAGCGGATAAGAGTTGTCTTTCCTGCTCCATTGGGACCTATCAGACCATATTTTCCGCCTTCCAGCAACCTGAAGCCGGCGTTGATGAGTATCTCTCTGGAACCGTTATGCAGGTTCACATTGTTTGCGTTGATTAAATCCATAAAACTTCCTCCATTGTAAGAAAACAGCGTTTGCCACGCTTCCGGAGGAAAAGGGATATGAGATGTGTCTATCTGTAATTTATCTTAATTTTCTCATACCTTTTTTATGTCCGGAAGCTCCCGAGCTGTCTTCCTCCAACGGACTTGTATAAAAGCCATGTCATAGTAAATGCCTCCTGAATTAAAAAATCTTTTAACACTATAGTACCGATTCAGAGAATCTTGAAGGGAAATACGGTTTTTTTGTTTAATATCTTCGATTAGGTGATAGAATAAAATGTACGTTGGTAATTTTATTCTATTTTAAGGAGGGGATTTTCCGTGCTGATAGAGTGTAAACATGTCAGTCAGGAACAGGTTGGTTTCCGGCGATATTTTATGGATACATTTTTTGATCTCTTTGTCTGGTATGACAGGGCGGATGGAGAGATAACCGGTTTTGAACTCTGCTACGACAAACAGAACAATGAGCGGTCCATCATATGGGACAGAGCTGCAGGATACACTCACAGCGGAGTCGACAGCGGCGAAGAGGACCCCGGACGTTATAAGCAGAGTCCCGTACTGGTGGCAGATGGTGTACTGGACAGCCTCTCCCTTGCCAGGAGATTCAAGGAAAACGAACTTCAGATGGATAGAACTGTTTTTGAGACGGTCTACCGGAAAATCGTTCAGTATTGAATCCCGATCCAGCCGGTTTAGGTTCAACTCCGGAACAGGTGCGGTCTCTGAAGGTTTCCTTCTGATTTATTGCTTCTGTAGGACTGGTCCTACAAAAAAAACAGTAAGTTCCTACTTACAGATTTAATGGCGGGGTTGAAAATACTTTTATGTCTACCGAACAGTATGAAACACGAACTATGGATTTAAAACGGGAATCGGACAGGAAGGCGCTGGAGGCATTTCTTGATAAAGAAGAGCTTACCATGGAACAGGACCTTGACTATGCGGTCTGTCTGTTTGATGAGGATAAAATTATTGCTTCCGGGTGTGCCGCGGGAAATGTTCTCAAATGCATCGCTGTTGATTCCGATTACCAGGGGCAGGCCCTGACAAACCGGGTTATATCCTATTTACGGCTTAGAGCCTATCATGAAGGTTACACCTCCCTTTTTCTGTTTACAAAACCGAAAAACGAAACCGTATTTTCAGAGCTGGGTTTTTATACCCTGGCGGCTTCTCCCGATGCCATTCTGATGGAAAACAGTCCCGAAGGGTGTGAAAACTATATTGAATCCCTGGAATTCCCTTCAGACGGTATCCCGGCCGCCTCAATTGTAATGAACTGCAACCCCTTTACTCTGGGGCACCGCTATCTGATAGAGACGGCCTGTAAAGAGAACCAAAGGGTTCATCTCTTTGTTGTAAAAGAGGATCTCTCTGTGTTCCCCTTTGCTGCCCGAATGGAAATGATCCGGAAAGGAACGGAGGATCTGAAAAATCTCTTTATTCATGAAGGCCGGGATTATATTATTTCCCGTGCCACTTTCCCGACCTATTTTATCAAGGACAGTAAAATTATAAACGACAGCCATACCCGGATTGATCTGGATCTTTTTGCCGGGAAAATCGCTCCCCCTCTATCAATTGTAAAGCGGTATGTGGGAGAAGAACCATTTGACATTGTAACATCCCGGTACAACCGGATGATGAAGGAAATTCTTCCGGAAAAGGGAATAGAAGTTGTTGAGATTCCCCGTAAATCGGTGGGAGATAAAGCGGTAAGCGCTACGAAAGTCCGTCGTGCCATGGCAGATGAACAGTGGGACATGCTGAAAGAGTGGGTGCCCCGTACCACACTGGATTTTCTGCTTTCTCAGGAAGGACGGAAAATCGCAGAAACTATAAGGAAAAGTGCTCGAAAGCTTTTACAGGAGGAATGATAAAAAGTCTTCATAGGCTAGTGGATTGATACAATGTTCTAAACATCGTTTAGAACAGCCAGGTTACTGTTCGCCATTTTTACTGGTCTCCGAGACCGTACAGGAGAATGAAGAGCCGTGACCGAAACATTCAATGGTCTTCGAGACCGGATAGGAGAATGGAATCAATTCACCGTACAGGCGCTGTTTTAGGCAATAGGAGCGAAGGTATGAAGATGAGTATCGGAGTGGATCTGCACAAATCCCAGTTAACAGTCTGTTTCCTGAGTGATGATAGAAGCATTTGTGAATCAGGAATGTATCCGACCTCTGAGGACGGTTACAGAGCATTTCTTGAGAAAGCAGTGTCCTATACAGAAGAGGGCCTTGATGTTAGGGCTGCAGTGGAATCAACAGGAAATGCCCGGTTCTTCCGTAACAAGCTATTGCTAGCAGGGATTGAGGTGGTGGTTGTGAATACACTGAAATTCAAAGTTGTAAATGAATCAGTGAAAAAGACGGATAAGCATGATGCCAGAACTCTAGCAGAGTTCTTGGAAAAAGATATGCTTCCCGAATCACAGCTTTGTTCTCAGGAGAGTGAGGATATCCGTAGAGTTCTTAAATCCAGAACTATCCTTGTTAAATCAGTCGTATCTTTGAAGAATCAGGTTCACGGACTGCTTCTAGGGTATGGAATTGAAACAAAAAGAGCTGCGCTGCAGAGTAAAAAAGAAAGGCAGCGCATCCTCATCGGTCTCGTGGACCATAGGAGTTTCGGAAGCGCTGCCAAAGCGATAGAACCGCTGCTTTCTACGATAGATCAGGTTTCGAACCAGGTCAAGCAGTTAGAGAAAGTCCTGCTGGAACTTGTAAAGGAAGATGAGGATGTACAGTTATTGCAGACGATCCCGGGAGTCGGATTGATAACGGCATCGACTATTAGGGCCTATACGGATGATATCAAGCGGTACGCCAGTGCCAAGAAGTATTCGGCTTATGCCGGTCTTGTACCATGGGTGCAGAACTCCAATGAGACGATTCATCATGGGCATATAACAAAGAGAGGGGCTGTAGAACTGAGAACGGCATTTGTTCAGTGTGTTATGGGAATGGTTAGAACTCGGAAAACGACTGGCAATTACCGTATCATGACGAAGTACAGAGCGATGAAGAAGAACAAGGGCAGCGGCACGAGTATTATCGCCTCTGCAAGAAAGATGAGTACGGTAGTGTACTCCATATTGAAAACCCGTGAACCCTTTGATCCGTTGAAGATGGTTCCGGATGATAAGTACTTGAAGATGCAGGCGGCTGCATTCAATGCCGTAAAAACTGGGTAATCCGGTTCAATTGTAAGCTTGTTAATAGGCTTATGATTGACTTTTTATAGGAGTAGAGAATGAAAATTGTAAAAACGGGTATGGCCGGATCTCTCGAATCCAGTGATGTCCTGATAACTGTCGACAGCAATCACGGTAAAGGGCGTGACGTCAGCCTGAGCAGTATTGTCAAAAGACAGTATGGAAAACAGATCCTGAAAGTGGTTGATGATACCCTGGATACCCTGTCCATCAAGGATGTGAAAGTCCGTCTGGAAGACAAGGGCGCCCTGGACTGTACGATCCGGGCCCGGCTTGAAGCGGCCGTCTACCGGGCTGCCGGAAGTGAAACCTATCCCTGGGAGAACCTGTCATGAAACTCAGACGAACCATGCTCTATGTGCCCGGCAATAATGCGGGGATGATGAAAGACGCCCATATCTACCGCTCCGATTCTGTCATGTTTGATCTGGAAGATTCGGTATCCCTGACGGAAAAGGATTCGGCCCGCTTCCTTGTGTTTAATGCCCTGACCACCCTGGACTACGGCGGAATTGAAACGGTTGTGCGCATCAATGGTCTGGATACGCCCTACGGCCGGGAGGATATCAGGGCAATGGTCCGGGCAAGACCGGATGTGATCCGGCTCCCGAAAACCGAGACCCCTCAGGATGTACTGGATGTGGAAGCACTGATAGAGAAAGAGGAAAAAGCGTCGGGCCTTGAAGTTGGAACCATTCTGATGATGGCGGCCATTGAAGGCCCCCTGGGAGTTCTCAATGCCTATGAAATCGCCACGTCTTCCAAACGGCTGATCGGTATAGCTCTGGGGGCTGAGGACTATGTTACCAGCATGAAAACCACCCGTTCCCCCGAAGGAATCGAGATCCTTTTCGCCCGTTCCCAGATTGTCGCGGCGGCCCGTGCGGCGGGTATCTATGCTCTGGATACGGTTTATTCGGATGTGAATGACGAAGAGGGATTTATCAATGAAGTGAAACTGATCAAACAGCTGGGGTTCGACGGGAAATCGGTTATTTCTCCCCGGCAGATACTCCCGGTTCATGATATTTTCTGTCCTACCGATAAGGAAATCGACCACTCCATCCGGGTTATTCAGGCCATAAAGGAAGCGCAGCAGAAAAATTCCGGTGTCATCTCCCTTAACGGGAAGATGGTGGACAAACCCATTGTAGACCGGGCCCGCCGGGTTCTGGAGATGGCGAATGCATCGGGGATCCGGGTAAATGAACTGGAGGAGTACTGTAATGAGTAAAAATGCTATCGGCCGGGAGATCCCTGCTGAAATTGACGGTAAAGAACTGCTTCCCTTCGAGGGCGCGTTTAAACGAACGCCTCTGGTCCGTCAGGATAAGGGAAACAGACAGCTTCCGCGACTGAACAAGCTGGTGGATACGATTGAACAGGCGGTATTGAAAACGGGATTGAAAGACGGTATGACCATCTCTTTTCATCACCATTTCCGTTCGGGGGACTATATCCTGAATATGGTTATGGATGTTGTCTCCAATCTGGGAATCAGGGATCTGACCATCGCATCCAGTTCACTGACCACGGTACATGATGAACTGATCCGGCATATTGAGAAGGGAACGGTAAGCCAGCTGATCACCAGCGGTCTGCGGGGAAAGCTGGCCCAGTTTATTTCTGCCGGTAAAATGGAAAAACCCGTTCTCTTCCACAGCCATGGCGGCCGTGCCAGGGCAATAGAAGTGGGGCAGATCAGGATTGATGTTGCCTTTCTGGGGGTCCCTTCCTGTGATGTCTATGGAAATGCCAACGGTTATACCGGTCCTTCCGCCTGCGGTTCCCTGGGGTATGCCAAAGTGGATGCCAAACACGCCAGCAAGGTTGTTCTGATCACCGACTATCTGGCCGATTATCCCAACACTCCCTTCAGTATCGACCAGGACCTTGTGGATTACATTGTAAAAGTAGACGCCGTGGGCGACCCGGAGAAGATCAGTACCGGAGCCACCCGGATAACCAAGGATCCCCGGGATCTGCTGATTGCCCGGAATGCGGCGGATTTTATCGTTGCCAGTCCCTACTTTGAAGACGGTTTTTCCATGCAGACCGGATCGGGCGGCGCTTCTCTGGCTACGACCCGGTTTCTGACGGAACAGATGGAAAAAAGAGGAATTACCTGCAGCTGGGCCCTTGGCGGAATTACCAGTCAGATGGTTAAAATGCATGAGGCGGGGCTGATCGGTAAGCTGCTGGATGTGCAGAGCTTTGATCAGGAAGCCATCGCCTCTATCGGCAGAAACCGTCTTCATACGGAGATTGACGCCTCCTACTATGCCAATCCCCTGAATAAAGGCTGCGCTGTCAATAAACTGAACGTGGTTATTCTCAGTGCACTGGAGATCGATCTGGACTTTAATGTGAATGTCCTGACCGGTTCGGACGGTGTTATTATGGGAGCCTCCGGCGGTCACTCGGATACGGCCATCGGCTCGGGACTCTCCGTGGTCGTGGCTCCGCTGATACGGGGACGGACCTCCACTGTTACGGAGAAGGTCCTGACCGTTATAACCCCCGGGGAGAGTGTGGATGTTTTTGTTTCCGACAGGGGCATTGCCATCAATCCGCGCCGGAAGGACCTTCTGGAGCATTTCAGCCGAGTCCGTCTTCCCTTCTGTACCATGGAGGAACTGCTGGACAGGGCGGAACGGCTTGTGGGAAAACCGGACCCCATTGAATTTACAGACCGTATTGTCGGTCTGGTGGAATATCGGGACGGAACAATTATCGATACGGTCCGGCAGGTGAAGGCGCTGGATTAATGACGCAAGCGCTCCCTGTTCAGATCCGCCCGGCCTCTCTGGCCGCCCGTTCCATGGTAGAGGAGGTTCTTCTCTCTCCCA
Organism: Oceanispirochaeta sp.; assembly: GCA_963663385.2. Classification (GTDB taxonomy): domain Bacteria; phylum Spirochaetota; class Spirochaetia; order DSM-2461; family DSM-2461; genus Oceanispirochaeta. The sequence goes on from CAXXXD010000003.1 coordinate 69,298, forward strand.
AACCGGGACTGGTGGATGCCCTGGACAACGGCGCTCACCCGGATATGGATCTGTCCCTGTTTCTGGCAAGCGCAGAAACTGTTCGGCCCTATCTGGAGGAAATCGAACGGGTGACTCCCTCTGAAGGGGATTCCCGGAGCATACTCGAAGTAATCCGGCCTGTGGGGATCCTGGCGGAACAGGCCATGTTTAAGGCTACCGGGGGTGTGAATACCCATAAAGGCCAGATTTTTTCGCTGGGGATCTGTACGGCGGCGGCCAAACGGACTCCGGGAGGGGCTCTGTGTGTTCTGGACGAAGCATCCCGTATCTGCTCAGGCATAAGCGGAGAGCTTCATATTTCTCCCGGTCCGGCGGATGAATCAGTCAGTAATGGTCAGAAGGCTTTTCAAAAGTACGGAAGCACCGGGATAAGGGGCGAAGCAGAGAGGGGCTTTCCCTCTGTCCGCTGCCATGCCCTGCCAGCCTACCGGCGTATCCTGGCCTGTGGCGGAAACAGGGAGGAAGCGGCTCTGGAAGCCCTTATGACCCTTATGACGGTTGCGGAGGACAGCAATGTCCTTCACCGCCGCGGTATGGAAGGGCTTGCTATACTGAGAAGTCTGGCCGGGGAATTCCTTCTCTCCGGAGGTATGCTCCGGAAGGATGCCTTTTCCTGCCTGAAGGAGATGAATTCCCTTTTTATCCGGGAAAATATCTCTCCCGGAGGCTGTGCCGATCTTCTGGCGCTGACCCTCTTTCTTGCTGCTCTGGAGGACGACCATGGATAAACTGGTTACCCTGCCGGAAATGCTGGCGGCCAGGGAGGAGCGTTTTGCCGTAAGACGGGTGTTTTTTCAGAAGGAATCCAATACCCCTGCTTTACTGCAGATAACAGTTAATAGTCCCGGTCCGGGTAAAAACAGTGATAAAATCCGTCATATATTCGATACCTGTATAATGCTGATAGGGAAAGAGTTTCCTTCGGCAAAGGTTCTTCCCGTTTCATCCCGAAATAAAAACAGCGGACCCGAGGGGTTTATCAGCCTTTGTGAACCGGCCCGGGAGATTAAAGAGGTTGTCTGCCGTCTGGAGGAAGAACACCCCCTGGGGCGGTTGTGGGATATCGATGTTTTTACCACTCCCGTCAGTTCGGTTTCCCGGCAGGATATCGGCCTGGATGAACGAAAATGTTTTCTGTGCGGCGATTCCGCCCATGCCTGTGCCCGATCGAAGAAGCATTCCCTGGAGGAGGTCCTCAGTTATATTGATGCCCTTTACAGGGATCACGCGTGAATGTTTCGGACTATGCGAGTTAATTGTTCCATAGTAAGATGGATGGTAATGAAAAGCCGGTTCATTCTCTTCTGTTTTCTTATCCCTTCACTCCTTCTTTCTGCTGCTGAACCGGGTAAAAGGAGTTATCACTTCTCCTATCTGACCATGGACCAGGGGCTTTCAAGCAATGCGGTATACTGTATGCTTCAGGACTCTTCCGGGTATATGTGGTTTGGTACTTTCAGCGGACTCAACCGGTACGACGGCCGGAGCACCCAGGTTTTCAGACCCCGTATCGGCGATTCCGGCAGCCTCGGCAGTTCTGTTATTTTCTCTCTTCTGGAAGACAGGGACGGCCGGCTCTGGGTCGGTACGGATGGAGGAGGCCTGAGTCTGTTCAACCGGGAGACCCTGGATTTTTCCTCTTTCCGTAATGATCCGGACAATCCCCTCAGCCTGTCAAGTAATCAGGTTTTCGCTCTGGAGGAGGATCATTCCGGCCGTCTCTGGATAGGTACGGCAGGAGGAGGACTCTGCCTCTACCGGGGGGAGGGGCTCTTCTTCATACTAGACCAGGAGAATTCCTCCCTGGTCAGCAACAGAATCCGGACCCTTTACTGTGATAAAGAGGGAATCCTCTGGATCGGAACCGAAAAAGGACTGTCCCTTTATGATACGGAATCCGGGCATTTCCTATCTTCCGACTCCGTAACAGGCATGCCCCTGCTGGACAATCTTTTTATACGGGATATAAAAGCCGACGCCCTGGGGAATGTCTGGCTTGGTACGGAAAAAGGTCTCTTTCTGTTTAATAGGAAGGAGGGCGTTTTATCTTCCTTCTCCCTTCCCCGGGAAGTCTCAGTCCGCTCAATCAGCCTGGACAGTATGAGCCTCTGGATTGGAACGGAGCGTTCGGGTGTTCTCATATATGACTTTATGAAGGACTCCTGGGATACCCTGCGCTCAACCGGAAAGGACGGTTCTCTCAGTTATGATAAAATCCGCAGCCTTTACAGGGATCATAACGGTCTTGTCTGGATTGCTACCAGAGGAGGCGGGGTTAACCTCTACAATCCGGCGGTCTCTCTGATGGAAACCCATAATGAACTGAAGGATATCCGTAATATGGTTGAACGGAGGGACGGATCCATCTGGATCGGTACCGACGGGAGCGGAATCGGTGTACTGGACAGACAGAGCGGCCGGATAAAATCCTGCGTCCTCAGCCCTTCTGATTCTCAGTCGGATAACGACCATGTTTACTCATTTATGGAGGATTCCGGGGGCACTCTCTGGATCGGTACCGACGGGAGCGGCCTTTATCGTCTGCCCCCTGGAAAATCACCGGAGGAGGCGGAGCATTTCCCTCTGCATAACCCGGATACGGGAGCTTCCAGGCGAATGACTGTCTGGGCGATACTGGAGGATGCCGATGGGAATGTCTGGGTCGGGACAGAAGGTGAGGGCCTTTATGTGATACAGGGGGATAATATCAGCCATTACGGACACGAGCCGGAAGATCCCGAAAGCCTGAACGGCAATGCCGTCCGTTGTCTTTTTGAAGATTCCCGGGGCAAAATCTGGGTTGGAACCTGGGACGGCGGCCTGAACCTGTATAAACGGAATACCGGTAAATTCAAAAGATTTGTCCGTTCCGCATCTCTTCCCGGAAGCCTGAGCGATAACAGCGTTAATGTTATCCTGGAAGACTCTTCCGGCCGGCTCTGGGTGGGAACCTCCGGCGGCGGTGTGGACATTTATGATCCGGGAGAGGGGCGTTTTCAGAATATTTCCACTCAGGACGGACTGGCCGGAGACAATATATACGGTATTCTGGAAGACGGCCGGAAAAATATCTGGTTATCCACAGATACAGGGCTTTCCCGTATAGGACCGGGAATTGACTCTGTATTGAACTACAGCCGGGCTGACGGTCTTCTGGCAAATGAGTTTTCCCAGAATGCCTACTTCAAAGCTTCCGACGGAACCCTTTTCTGGGGCGGTCCCAGGGGGATCTCCTCGTTTCATCCCTCTGCTCTGTCCGGAGAGAGCCATCCTTCGGATATTGTTATAACAGGTTTAAGTATTCACAATATTCCCATAGGCATTGGAGAGGAATATGATGGCCGGGTTCTCCTTGATAAGGATGTATCCCTGAAGGAGGAGATTATCCTGCCCTATACAGCCAATAATCTGAGTTTCCGTTTTTCCATCCTCTCCTATATTGATCCCACCAAGCATCACTATTCGGTACAGTTGATAGGCCTGGAGGAGCATCCCCGGTTTCTGGGGAACCGTAATGAAGTCAGCTATGCCCTGATTCCTCCCGGTGACTACACCCTGAAGCTGACCGGAACGGATCATAACGGGCTTCATACCACTCAGGAAAAGGAGCTGCATATCCGGGTTCTGGCGCCTTTCTGGATGAATCCGCTGTTCCTGTCTTTTTCATTGCTCTTCGTTTTTTCCCTTTTTGCTCTGGGATTCTGGCTCCGCCTCCGGTTCCTCCATAAAAACAATGAACAGCTCCGGAACTTCACCATGCATATGGAGAAGGCAAGGGAAGAGGAAAGGAAATCCGCGGCCAGAGAGTATCATGATGAACTGGGACAGCAGCTGACTGCCATGAAATTCGATCTTTTCTGGCTTAACGGGCACCCCCAGGCGGAAGAGGGCGTTCGCAGGGAAAAAATCGCCTCCCTGCTGGATGTGGTAAACGATGCCATCGGATCGGTCAGGTCCATATCAACCAATCTGCGTCCCAAGGTGCTGGATAACCTCTCTTTGAAGGAGGCGCTTGAGTGGCAGAGCCGCCGTTTTACCAAAAGGACTGCCATCCCGCTGGCTCTGGATATACATATGGAGACTCCTTTAATGAGGAATGATCCTGACGGAGAGGTGAAAACAGCGGTTTTCCGTATGTATCAGGAGATTCTTACCAATGTTATCCGGCACTCCGGAGCCGATGCTGTTGAAGTTCGAATCACCCGGGACCGTGAGGAATTCCGTCTTATGGTCCGGGATAACGGCATAGGAATCGGAAAATTTGATATAAATAAGAATAACTCTTTCGGATTGATCGGTATACGGGAACGCTGCCGTCATCTGAACGGCCGGTTTCTGATTGATAATCATCCCGAGGGAGGAACGGTGGTAAGGATTATCCTGCCTCTGAAGGAGTGAGACTGTGCATAAGCTTCTAATTGTTGATGATCATCCACTGGTACGGAAAGGACTCTGTCAGATTCTCCGGGAGGAAATCCCCCTTGCCGTACTGGATGAGCTTTTTAACGGGAATGATGTGCTTCCCAGAGTGGAAGAGACTGCCTACGATGTGATCATACTGGATATTTCCCTGCCGGGAAAAGACGGATTGGAAGTATTGAAGGATCTCCATTTCTACCATCCCGGAATTCCCGTGCTGATCCTGAGCATTCAGCCTGAGAGCCAGTATGCCCTCCGGGCATTGAAACTGGGCGCTTCGGGGTGTCTGAACAAGGCTTCGGCTCCGGAGGAACTGGTGGATGCGGTTCGTCAGGTTTTACGGGGCGGGCGCTATCTTTCTCCAAAGGTAAGCCAGCTGCTTCTGGAGGACTACCAGAATGTCCATGCCGACGAACCCCATACACATCTGTCCGAACGGGAGTATCAGGTCATGATTATGCTTGCATCGGGGATGACTTCGAGTGAAATTTCGGAGCAGCTGAACCTCAGTATCAAGACGGTAAGCACCTACAGGTCCCGGCTGCTGCAGAAGATGAATCTGAAGAATAATGCTCAGTTAACTTACTATGCGGTAAAGCATAATCTTATATCCGGAACCTGATTTCCGAACTCTCTGTTTTGTAGGAGAAATCCTACAGACCTTTCCTTTCACCTCCTACATCCCATTCCTGAATTCCCCTTTTACAATATTTTCAGATTGAGCTGAGAAACCGGTTCATATACCAAAAGATTCAAAGGAGATTTGTTATGCGAAAGGGAAAAATTTTTTCCATTATCCTGACCCTGATTTTTGCCTTATCCATGGGACTGGCTGCAGAAGGACAGAGCGAAGATTCTGCCAAAGGGAATCCTGCGTACCCCAAGGGTGTTCTTGATTTTGTAGCTCCCGGCGGGGCAGGCGGCGGTTGGGACCTGACCATCCGTACAACTGCCAAGGTTCTGAAAGACACGGGTCTGGTAAAAGTTCCCATGCCTGTCAGAAACAACCCCGGTGCAGGCGGTTCCGTTCATCTTACCAGTCTGCAGGAGAAAAAAGGTTCAGACAAAATCATTACGGTATATTCCTCTCCTCTTATTCTGACACAGCTGAACGGCACAACAGATCTTGGGTATCAGGATGTGACACCCCTGGCTTCACTGATAGCAGACTATGCCGTGTTTGTTGTAGCCGCAGACTCTCCCTATCAGACTATGGCCGATCTGATGGATGCTCTCAAAAAAGATATTAAAAGTGTAAAAATCGGCGGCGTTTCTTCAGTCGGTTCCATGGATCATATTCAGTTCCTGATGATGGCCAAGGCCGCGGGGATCAGTAATCTGGATGAAATCGACTATGTCAGCTTTGATGATTCCGCTACGGCACAGGTTCTGGGAGGGCATATCGACATGTTTTCAACAGGGCTGTCCGAAGTTCTCGGGCTGATCGAAAGCGGCGACCTGAGGGCCCTTGCCCAGACGGCTGATCATCGTGTTGGAGAAGGCGTTGTGGGAGAAATCCCCACCTGTATAGAACAGGGCATTAATGAAACTTTTGTAAACTGGAGAGGCCTGTTCGGTACACCTGATATGCCCGACTATGCCGTTGAATACTGGAGAAACACTCTGGCTGAAATGGTTAAGACTCCCGAATGGAAAGCAGCCTGTGATACAAACGGGTGGGACGATGCCTATCTGGATGCTCCTGAATTTGATGCTTTTCTGGCAAAAGTCAACGAAAACTATAAGACCATTCTGTCTGACATCGGAATGTATTAATTGAAAGGAAAGGGACTGTCAAAAGGCTGTTTAACCCGGCTTTTCTGATGGTCCCTTTATACTGGAGGAAACTGTGAGTTTATCTTTATTGCCGTCCCTGATGTGTTTTGTTCTGGGGGTGGTTTATACCACAGCGACATTTATGCTGCCTGATGCTTCCGTGGGAAGAGCGTACGAACCTAAAATCTTTCCCATGATGCTGGGATTCGCCCTGATTATTCTGTCTCTCAGCCTTCTGGCAAGAGAATTCAAAGCGCAGAAAACAGAACAGAAGAAAGAAAAGCTTCCTTTATATAAAGAAGCCGGATTCCGTAAAATCCTGTTAACCTGTCTGTTTTCTGTCATTTATGCCATGTTATTCGATAAAATCGGATATGTGATCAGCACGGTTATTTTTCTGGAACTGGAACTGGTGCTGTTCAACGGCAGAAAAAACTGGAAAGTCAATACGGCTGTTGCTCTTCTGTTCAGCCTGTTTATCTATATTGTGTTTTCCAAGCTCCTGGGTGTCTATCTTCCCCTGACGCCGGGCATTTGGATTTGAGGTAATAAGTATGGAAACATTATCATTTCTGCTGGATGGATTTATGGTCGCCCTGACCCCTATGAATCTGATATGGGTCACAATCGGCGGTTTTCTTGGAACCATCATAGGTATGCTCCCCGGTCTGGGACCGGCAACAGGCGTTGCGGTACTCCTTCCCCTTACCTTTTCAATGGGTCCGACCGCTGCCCTCATTACCATGGGCGGCGTATATTACGGCGCCATGTACGGTGGTTCAAGAGCGTCTATCCTGATCAACACACCGGGTGACGGAGCTGCCGTTGCTGCAACTTTTGACGGTTACCCCATGACTTTAAAGGGACGGGCCGAGTCTGCTCTGGCCGTCTCGGCAATCGCCTCTTTTATCGGCGGAGTCTTTGCAACCTTCTGTATGGTTGTCATTGCCATCCCCGTGGCCCGGTTTGCCCTGAAGTTCGGCCCCGCCGAATACTTCATGCTCTTTATATTCGCTCTTTCCGCCACCGCATCCATGACGGAAGGCAATCGTTTGAGAGGTTTTATCGCTACCATCCTGGGGCTGATGATCGCTACTATCGGTATAGACGGTCAGTCCGGGGTAAGCCGTTTTACCATGGGCATACTGGAACTGCAGAGCGGAATTGATTTTCTGATTGTGATAATTGCCGTGTATGCTCTGGGTGAGGTTTTCAAGAGCTTTAAAAATATCGATACAGGCAACACAAATGTGCAGAAGAAGTTCGGCCGGATATGGCTCTCCAGGGAAGAATGGAAACGTTCTGTGTGGCCCATTCTGAGAAGCGCTCCTGTCGGATTTTTTGTGGGAGCTCTTCCCGGCGCCGGTGGTACAATGGCTTCACTCATGTCCTATAACAATGAGAAACAGATTTCCAAACATCCCGAGGAATTCGGAAAAGGGGCAATCGAGGGGCTTGCTGCTCCCGAATCCGCCAATAATGCGGCTTCCGTGGGTGCCATGATTCCTATGCTGACCCTGGGGATCCCCGGTTCGGGGACGACAGCGGTAATGATGGGGGCCCTTCTTCTGTTAGGTTTGCAGCCGGGCCCCATGCTCTTTCAGCAGCAGCCTCTGATTATCTGGGGACTTATTGCCAGTATGTTTGTCGGGAATGTCATTCTGGCCGTGATGAATATACCTCTGGCGGGACTGCTTGTAAGGGTTCTCTCCGTCCCGCCCAAAATTCTTTACCCGATTGTACTGGGACTGGCATTTGTCGGGGCTTACGCCATCAGCTACAGTGTTATGGATTTTTACCTGCTCGTTCTGTTTGGACTTGCCGGATACTTTATGAGCAAGACAAAGTTCCCCGCCACCCCCATGATCCTGGCGGTTATCGTTGGAAACAATATGGAACAGTCCTTCAGACGGGCCTATAAAATCGCGGATGGAGATATCGGTATCTTTTTCGGCTCTCCCATCTGTCTGATTCTGTTTGCTTTAACAGTCTTCTCAGTTGCCTATCCAATCATCCGGGGATTGCTGAATAAAAGGCGGGCTACGGTTTCCGCCTGATCCATTAAAAATCCAACTCCTTTTTATCCCGGTGAAACCCTCCGTTTTCACCGGGATTTTTGCGTAAAAGCGGGATAGTTCTTTTAAAAAACGCAAAAAACGCTTGCATGCTTTATACGCTCTATCTACTATGGAGTTATGAAAAAAACAATTCGTAAAGATAATATTGATGGGAATTTTGAGCTGGCTGTTAAAGTTCCTTTACTGAAAAAAATTCTGATAATCCTGTTTTTCCTCTCTTTCCTGATTATTGCGCAGGATGTGCTGAAGAGAGCAGTACTGGAGTCCTTTATTCTACACGGAGTTCTTCCTCTGGTGATATTGTCAGCCCTCATGGGGATCCGAAAAGAGTATTATACTGTAACGAGTAATCTGTTTTTTTCGCTCTGTGTTATCATCCTTGTTTTACTGCGGATTCGGACAGGTTACGAAGGACCGCAATCTCTCCCGCTTTTTGCCGTTATCATCGGCTCCTTTGTTGTATTTGCCTCTGTTTTTGTTACCCCCGGGATGATGAAAACCCTGATAGGGATTTACGATGTCACTTTTATTCTATTTATTATTCTCTCTTTTTTTCAGATCTCTGCCAGGGGGCTGGAAGATAAGGTTAATCTCCAAATCCTCTATCCCTCCATTGCGGTTATTACCATCTCCACAGGTCTTGTCTTTATACGAAGGATCTCAGATACACTTCTCTCCCGGGTAAAACGGACCCTTGAAGATGTCGAGTCAATGAATGAAAAAAACCACAATATTATGACAGAGGCAGCTCTTCAGCTGGATAAAGCGGATATCCTGCTGCATGAAGCCAGGGAAACAGCCAGCGCCGGAACGGAGATAGAGATGAATGTCAAGAATCTCAATAACCGGATTCAGGATCAGAACAACCGTTTTACCCACACCGAGGAGGAGCTCGGGCTTGTTCGTAACAGTATGGATACTCTTTTTTCTCTTTCCCGGAATCAGAGCGATCAGATTCATGAATCAGGTTCGGCCATTGAGGAAATGGCTGCGTCGATTAACAATGTTACCGTTATTATTCATGAAAAGACAAAAGGGATTGATCATCTGCTTTCCAAATCACGGGAAGGGGATGTTGTTGTTAATCAGACAAGAGACGCTTTCGGGAAAGTTACCGAAAGGCTCGGTTCCATTGCGGACATGACCAGGATGATTTCCAAAATAGCCGCACAGACCAATCTGCTGGCAATGAATGCGGCTATTGAGGCAGCCCATGCCGGAGATGCCGGAAGAGGTTTTTCCGTAGTGGCTTCGGAGATCCGCAACCTGGCGGAATCCAGCTCCCGTAATGCCAAGGATATTGCCGATACAACAAAAGATCTGGTGAGTTCCATCCATACTGCGGATAAAGAGATTGATTCGACCAGTAAATCCTTTTCAGAAATACACGATGAGATTAATGAGCTGTCTCATGCCATTTCGGAAATCGAAATAAGTGCTTCAGAGCTGAACTCCGGAACTGCGGAAATTCTGAGTTCAACAGGACAGTTAACCTCCATCACCGGTGATATGAATCGTCAGCTGGAGAATGTCCGGGAACATCATGGCGCTATTGTTGCGGATATGGGTGAAGTTTCCCGTATTTCCGGAGAGTTAAATACGGGTATGGAAGAGATCGAAGTCGGCATAACACTGATACGGGAGTCAATCCATAAAATCAGCGAGCTGTCCAGTGAGCTGAAGACTCAGAGTGAAGTTCTGAATCAGGAGTTTAATAATTAGAAGTGAAATCCAGCCGCTGCCCGGGACGGGATCTCCTAAATACTAGAGGAAGAAGCCGAAAAAGAGTGTATTAACCTGGCTGAAAATCAGATTATGACAAATCAGGCCGGATTTTAATCTACCGAGTGAAAAATCTGTTTGTTTACTTGAAAAAAAAGAGAATGGTAGGTATATATAATATTATTAGCCACCCCTAATAGCGAGCTGAACTAAAATCAATTTGAAGGAGTAATTATGGATACCGGAAATATCATGTTTGCATTGGGACTGACCATTTTTGCGGGACTCTCGACAGGTATAGGGAGCCTGATGTCCCTGCTATCAAAGAAATTCAATCCCAAATTCCTGGCGGCATCTCTTGGCTTTTCTGCCGGTGTGATGATCTATGTCTCTCTGGTTGAGATATTTGTAAAAGCAAAGGATGCTCTGGAGGCTTATTACGGCCCTAAACAGGGCTATACCTATACAACTTTAGCTTTTTTTGCCGGGATAGCAGTGATTGCCATAATTGACAAGCTCATACCTTCCTATGAGAACCCTCATGAAATAGGAAATATTAATCAGGAAGTACCCGGAAAGTCGGGGAACGATCAGAAGCTGATGCGCATGGGCCTGTTTTCCGCCCTGGCTATTGGTATTCATAACTTCCCCGAAGGTCTGGCCACATTCATGGGCGCTTTAACAGATCCCACCCTTGGTATCAGTATTGCGGTCGCCATCGCCATCCACAATATTCCCGAAGGAATCGCTGTTTCAGCTCCCATCTACTACGCAACCCAAAGCCGCCGAAAGGCTTTCTGGCTCTCTTTTCTTTCCGGCTTCGCCGAACCGGTGGGGGCCCTGATCGGATTCTTCCTTCTGCGAAACCTCTTTAACGAGGCCACCTTCGGTATAATATTTGCCGGTGTAGCCGGTATTATGGTTTATATCTCTCTGGATGAACTCCTTCCTACAGCGGAAGAATACGGGGAACACCATATTGCCATCGGGGGATTGATAGGCGGTATGGCCGTTATGGCGGCCAGCCTGCTTCTGTTTATCTGATCCGGAGATCCCCTTAATCCTCTCCACCCTCGGTTCCGCTCGGGTATCCGGGGAGGGGACATAATGTAATTACTTCTCCCCTTGAGGGGAGAATGAGAGGGGTTCGGAGAGGACTTATTAATCTTCGGACTCTTCCATCAGTTTTATCCACTCGTTTTCGTCCCGGGGGATGAATTTCATAAGAAATCCGCCCTGGTGGCAGAAAACGGGATTTTGAGGATTGGCCAGATTGAAATTCACCCGGTCATGCCCCCAGTTGGTCCTGAAGAAGACTCGGTTCTCAGGCACTCTTTCATCATGGGAGTAAATGGCATCCACTTCATTCTCATCCACGATTTTTCCATCTACTGCCCGGATTGCCGAGGCCAGTTCGGCAGGAGGCTGGGCATGATAGATCAGAACTGTCAAACCGCCGATTTTCCGTATTTCCGTATGATGCTCCGTCTCCAGCCATTCGGAGGCTCTTTTTTTAGCCCTTTCAAAACGGATTTTATCCTCCAGGCCTTCCCTGAAGAGGGTCAGAATCATTTTGGGATTTTTCTCAAAACTTTTCAGCAGCAGCTTCTGACTGAAGGACCAGTAGTGCTGGGTTTCGCTGACCGCTTCGTAGTCGTCCAGAACCCTGAGGCCACCCGTATCAACCCTGGATACCAGACGGATATAGTCGGCCAGTTCCGATTCCTGCAGAAGCGGGAAAAGGCTCTCAAAAACCAGAAGAGCGGCGCTGCCCAGGGTGCTGTCCTGATGGTGATCAAAGAGCCTGCCCTCAGGATGAAAAACCATTCCGCAGTCAAGGAACCAGTCCTCTTCCGAATAATTTCCGCTGCCGACCATTCCCGCGGCTTCCTGAGAGGGGATACGCAGTATCTCGGCAGGCTCCTCACCCAGGTGGATGGAGAGGAGGGCTGAAGCCAGCAGCTCATCCATATGAGCCTTTCTGTCGTGTGTCACTATTCTATAAGCCATTCTTTTTTTCCTTTTCGACAGCCCTGAAAAGGGCTTCATGAAGTTTTACCATTGCCAGGGTATCCCGGGCGCAGTAGTCAAGGAGATCCTTTCTCAATCCCGGTATCTGTTCATCCGGGATATCCCCCCGGGCCATCCCGGCATAAGCCGCCAGGGCGGATGAACCGTTTCCTATGGAAAGGTCATCATAATGCATATCCGGAACCAGGGCGGGCAGGGTTTTTTTTATGGATGTTCTTCCTTTAAACTCGGGGTGGTAAATCCCGTTTTTAATGATCTTCTCCAGATCCACCAGACGGGGAACCAGGGCCTTCAGGCTTTCTGTCAGTTCCGGGAAAAGGGAAGCCAGCTTTCCTATGGTGCTCTGTTCAAAACCGGAATAGACAACAATACTGCCCGATCCCTTCAGGTCATGAATCAGTTTCTCCGCCAGATCTTTTCTGCAGTCCCTGTCCGTTTCCGCCAGGAACTCCCTGTGATCCGTCACTTCCCCTATCTCCGAACAGATATGAACAGAGTACTGGGTGACAATCTGCTGATAGGGCAGGGTGTCCGGAAAGAGGGGAATGGCCGTCATGGTTGTTTCAAAATCCAGGTAGAAGGCCGGCCATTCAATGCATTCAAGCATACTTTCCAGTTCTGACGATACAATGGTTCTGTTTTCCAGAAGACTCCGTTTCATCATTTCCTGATGAGGGGTCAGTTCCATCTGTTCCGGCAGATCGCGGATCATGCTGATTCCCTTGTCTATAAGTTTGTCATAGACTTTGCGGGAGAGAAAGGGCAGGCTGATAATGTGCTCATGAACGGGAAAATCAAAACAGTTTGAAGAGTATTCACACTTTTTACAGGAGGGACCGAAAGGGGCTTCCGGTCTGTCTGTGTCCAGCAGCATCTGTTCTATCCATGGCGCTGAGCGGAGAAACTCCCCGGTGCGCAGCCTGACTGGTTTGGTATGATCAACTGCCTGGAACAGATTTTCCACGTTCTGATCAATGGTATATTCCCTTGACAGAAGCCAGAGGATTCTGTCCTGCGCTGCATAACCGCACATCTCCATTACCATGGAGGTATAAGCCAGGTCGGCAATAAACAGGGCCTTATCTCTAATGCTGGATTTTACCTCAACAAGGTTCCAGCAGCCGTTTTTTTTATGAAGGATATCGGCTCTTGCCCTGTAGCTGCCGCAGCAGAATGCCGCTTCATACAGTACGGTTCCATCGGGAGAACCCATAAGGGATTCGGTTATCCGGGCGGCCCGGACCATATCCTTCTCTTCAATAAGGATCCCTTCCGGATAGATCAACCTGGCCAGTTTTCCTATTTCCCTGCCCTGTTCGATTTTAAACTCATCTGCTCTGTCCATTGTAACCCGTTCCGGCCTATGCACAGACTGCCAGGCATAACTCGGGCAGGATAATGCATCAAGAAACAGGTTTTTCGTAATCCCCATGTCCCGATTGTATCAGGACAGGAGAAATAGTTCATCCCTCAGGAGGAATTAACGGGTAATCAGAATTCTACAAAACTATCTTCATGACTTGCGGTATATTCAATCTCTGTCATTTCCTTCGGCAGTTGAGATTTCGGCTGAGACTGGAATCCGGATACAGGATTATATTCCACTTCTGTCTTCTTCTTTCTTTTCCCCGCAGGACTTCTTCCATTCTGTATAAGCGGAGTAGTCTCCGAGGCATCAATTTTGAAAAAGGAGATAAGCTGTTTGAGGTTCTCCGCCTGGGAGGAGAGCTCTTCCGCCATGGCGGCTGCTTCCTCGGATGCAGATGCATTCTGCTGGATCACCGTATCCAGCTGGTTGATAGCCTGACTGACCTGACTGGCTCCGGATTTCTGCTCCTTGCTGGAGGCGCTTATCTCCTGTATCAGATCGGCGGTATTCTTGATCTTCGGAACAATCTCCTGCATCAGCTCTCCCGTCCTGATGGCCTGATGGACGCTGCTGCCGGCCAGTTCGGATATTTCATTGGCGGCAGTCTTGCTGCTGGAAGCCAGTTTCCCCACTTCCGCTGCTACAACGGCAAATCCTTTTCCATGTTCTCCCGCCCTTGCCGCCTCTATAGCGGCATTCAGACTGAGCATATTGGTAGAGCGGGCAATCTCTTCTATAATGCTGATCTTTTCGGAGATATTCTTCATGGCTTCCACGGTCTCCAGAACAGAACTCCCTCCCTGTTCCACCACATTTGCCGCTTCCCGGGAGATGCTCTCGGTTTGTACCGAGTTATCCGAGTTCTGTTCAATATTGGCTCCCATCTGCTCCATGGAGGAGGATATCTCCTCAGCCGAAGCGGCCTGCTCGGCGGCGCCCTGTGAAATCTGCTGAGCCGTGGAACTGAGCTGGATGCTGCCGTCGGCCACGTTGTCCGCCCCCCGGATAACCTGGGAGACAACCTCTGTCAGGCTTCTTTTCATATGATTCAGGGCATCCGCCAGCTGTCCTATTTCATCCTTCTGATTCAGGTCCACTGTAACAGTCAGGTCTCCGCTTGATAGTTTCTCCGCAAAAGCTACTCCCTTGAGAAGGGGCACCGTAATCCCTCTGGCTATTATGTATGCCAGGAGTATCCCGATCACAAACGCAATAACACTCATTATCAGGACACCCTGTCTTGTTATAATGGCAGCCTCAATCATCTGCTGATCGGTCATCAGGTTGCTGCGGACTTCACTTCTCAATTCACCCAGAATCGTTTGAACTCCGACCAGGGACGGCTGGGTTTTTTCCGTAAAAATACGGTTGGCTTCATTCATATTAATCAGATCGTCTTCTGCCAGTGCTTTCAGATTGCGCAGGTGTTCGAGTGTGCGTTCCAGCAGAGGATACGTTGTATTGGTGAAGAAAGCAATTCCCGCTGTATTGCTCCTTTTCATCTGCTGTTCAAGGGTAACAGCCGATTCATGGAGTTGTTCGTGAACAGCTATCATCCGGTCCCACTCCGCTTGAAATTCCGGTCCGGCTTCCCGGTAGATCTTCTCCGCTTCGGGTGACTGGAGCCACTGCCCCAGTTCACACTTGTCCGGATTTTTTTCTACGGAAAGGGATGTCTTTTTTGCCAGCAGCGCCGACTGTATGGTTTCCGCCCAGACATGGTGGTCGTTTGCCCTGGCTGCCATCAGGCCGGGCAGCATGGGATCGGCCTGCCTGAAAATCGACTTTATTTCCGAGGCGGATTCATGGAGTAGTCTATGGGGCTCTTCGATGTTTTTCAGTATAGGTTCCAGTGAAGGAATCATACTGACTGCTTCTTCCCTCTCCTTTCCATAGAGCCATTTACCGAAGGCGCACTGATGATCGTCCATTTCCACATTCAGTTCGGTTATGTTTTTGTCTGTCAGCAGGGCGTTGACTTCCTGCATCCAGTTAAGATGATCCACCTCTTTCTGAGCCAGGGACGCATCCAGTTTATTCCCCTCAATGACTTCCCCTGCATTATCCAGGATCTGTGAAATCCCCAGAAAGGCCCAGACGGCAATCGCTGTCAGAAGGAGTATAATCATACCGAACCCGATATACATTTTTTTAGAAATTTTGATATCTTTCCACCCGTTCATTATTTTCCCCCGAAAAATCCCCTGTATAAACAGTAAATTATAAAAGAGTGAGTATCCGAAATCAAATATTTATTATTAAATTACTACTTTTACTAATTCATAATTCAAAGAGATAACTTATTGAAAAAAGGGGAAGAATGTTTAATTGATATGGTCACTACCAGGTGTATGTTACAACAGGTGTGCTGTGAAAGTTATTGATACAGGACACATTCATCAGATCCACCTCGCTGGTCTGTACCGTTTCAAAGTGAAGGTAAAGGTCATCCGGGATAGCCGGGTCTATATCAAAAATATGAATGGGCGCTGCTGTTCCGTTGAGATAAGCGCCGACCTTGTCATTTCTAATAATAAAATGCAACTCATCCCAAACCGCAGGAGCCAGACCGACGGGCCAGCTGTCGGAAGTCATTTCCACATCTTCTACAAAAGATTTTACTATCATATCTGCCGAACGAAGCTCTACTGTAATCCTCGTGCCAAAATCATCTATATCTTTTTTCAGATGGAGTCTGACTATGGGTTCGGCCGGAAAGGCCAGTGCCGTATGCAGCATTTTAAAGTATATTATTTTATTTTCCCCCACCTGATAACCGTCCAGAGAGAAGGTGGCGGGAGTGGTTAAATTGGCAGCGTTTAGTTTTACATAATAATCCGGGGCCATGCCGTATTCAAAAGAAAATAATGAACCGTTTTCCGTATGGTAGTTGAAAAGATCATCATCTGTGGTGTTTGTTGTTCCCGGTTGTCCGTTCATGGTATCGGGATTTAATACAAATTCTCCCTTCAGTGTGAAATTCTCATACCTTACAGAGCCGTCATAGTCATTCAGATCTATTTGAGCATACCGGGTGACTGTTGTCAGTCCCTCCTGCCAGGGGTTATCCGCCCAGTCGGGATGGGCTGAATTCTCTGCCCGCATCCACATGACATACTTACCTCTTTTGATGGAGGGAAAGCTTCCGCTTCTGTAACTGCCGGTGCCTTCTTTCAGTTCAAAGTAGAAGAGGGTTTCGTCTTCCGGGTTGTAAAGCCAGGCTCCCACATAGGCCGGATTCCGGCCGTCTGCAACCATTTCACTAATATCCGCTTCCAATACCAGCCCGTTAATATCCTGTGAGAACGGATCGGGCATTTCCAGAGAGTTGTTCTCATTCAAGCTCCAGACATAAGTACTGCCGATTCCTGTATCGAAGGCAAAGGCAGCTCCGGAGGTTTCCGTATAGGTATGTTCCACCCGTGCCTCCGCTTCCCAGTACCCTTCGGTTAATTCCAGGGCCGCCGTTGCCGTTTTATTTGCGGTATCGCAGGTCATCGTTCCGGTAAACTCTTCTCCGGTTTCAACATTCCGGATCGTATAGGCGGCTGTATCGATTGAATAATCTCCCGTCCAGGGGAGCGAGAGGGCAACACTGCAGGTGGATATTTCATCTTCGCCTTCTGTTTTATCCTCTTCCGAATCGTCTTCCGTCTGAAATTCACAGGCCAGGAAAAGGAGAAGAAGGATGTATAACAGATATCGAACTTTCATATGGGATTTACCCTCTATTATAATATATCACTTAATATTAAATTAAAATGAAGGATTTTGTCTCGAAAAAAAAAGCACAAATGACTTGAACATTTGTGCTTTTCACTTTGAGCTGATACTCAACTCCATCTTTTACAAGACAGTACGTTTTATACTGACAACAGAAACGCTACTCTGTAAGGTGGTTCACTTTCCTTATTCATAATATATTCAAAACTCCTTTCAATATCAGAATTTTGTTCTCATGAACATATTTTGAATATAGTCTCTTCCAGAGCAGAATGCAAATTTTTTTGATGAAATTCTTTGCTGTTTCCCAATGGAAATAGAGTAAAATCTTTTTTTATCAGGAATTATTCTATAGAAAAATTATCTGATAAAACCCGTAAAATTATAGATACAAATAGTAATGATGACAGCCATTACTCCTATAAAAAGCTTATCTACTTCTTTATGGGTCATCCTGTGTGATAAATGGGAGCCCAGGATTCCTCCGCTGATGCCGCCGATAATCATAAGAAGCAGTATGGCCGGTTCAAAATGGGGTACATTCCCGGCCAGAATGGTAAATATCAGGTTTGTTACCTGAGAAAAAAATATAATAAAGATTGAACAGAGGGCGGCTGTTTTGGAGTCCATGGAAAAGAAGAAGTAGAGAACGGCCAGATTGATCGGTCCGCCGCCGATGCCCAGGAAGGATGCAATCCCCCCCAGAATCAGACCGATAAAAACCGTAAACAGGCTGCCGTCTTTATGAAAAGGTCTGATTTTATCTTTACAGATGGTGAAGAACAGCACCCCCAGGGTAATAACAGCAAGCATAAGTGACTGAGTTGCGCCCACTACCCGTTCATTCCCAAAACCGGATTTTACTATATCGAACAGCATCTTACCCAGAAAGCCGCCTATAACACCTCCCAGTGCCATCAGGGTACCGATGCGTTTATTCAGTTTGACAGGGGATTTTCTGCTGCGAATCAGGGTTACTGTTGTCATGGAAAGGACTGTGCTGCCGGAAAGAAAGCTGATAGTGCTCACACCGAAAGAACTTATCCCGTCCAGAACCGGTTTGATTATGACTCCTCCCCCTATTCCGCTGATTGCTCCTACGATTGATGCTCCCAGGCTGATGAAAAAGTATAGTACCGGCATGAAGTTCGTCCCCTTTTCTGAGCATAGTATCTCAGGTTGCAGGAATTATTCCAGCGGAAGGGGAGAAAATCTTGTCATTTCAGTGATTCAGGTTATACTGGTAAAGGTCTTTATTGTATAGAAAATCAGGAAAGAGAATGGGAATAAATGAACGGGAATCCTTCAGACCACATTGATGTAGTCGTTGTGGATGATAGTCAGGATATTCTTGATATCCTTGATATCATTCTTGGTGATTACGGCTATAATGTCAGAACCTACGATTCAGCGGAGGCTGTTCTCAGGGATGTCCCCTTATCTTTTATCCCCGATCTTTTTCTTCTTGATGTGAATCTGCCCGGTATGAGCGGTCTGGCTCTTTGCCGCAGCTTCAAGGAGACCCCTGTTCTGAATCTGGTTCCTGTGATTTTTATCAGTGGCCTCATGGAGGATTCTGATAAAAAAGAGGGATTCGAAGCGGGGGGCGAAGACTATATTACCAAACCTTTTTCAAAGTCGGATGTCCTTGCCAGAGTTAAGACTCATATGAAACTCAGGAAATCCCTGCAGGAATTACAGCTTCTTAATACCGATCTGGAATCCCGTATTGTAGAGAGAACCCGGGAACTGCAATCGGCCAAGGAGGAGGCGGAAAGGGCCAACCGGGCAAAAACGGAATTCCTGTCCAATATCAACCATGAAATGCGAACTCCCCTGAACGGGATTCTGGGAATGCTGAATCTGTTACGGGATATTTCGATGGATCAGGAGGGAGCCTCCTACCTCTCTCTGGCCGAGTATTCAGCCAATCATTTGTCTGTTATAATCCGTGACATACTGGATTATTCACAACTTGAAACACACCGTATGATTTTTCATTACAACCCTGTAGACATAGGGGAAATGATAAGAAAACTGTGTACTATTCAAAGGGACGACGCCCAGGCAAAAGGACTGGATATCCACATCGTTTCTCCGGATACGGAATCCCTTTTTACAGGAGATGAAACACGTCTGTATCAGATCCTGACCAACCTTCTATCCAACTCCGTTAAATACTCGCGAAAAGGGACTATTACAATCCGATACAGGGTTGAAGACGACCTTTATGTTGAAGTTCAGGATCAGGGAATCGGTATCCCTCCGGATAAAATGGAGGATATTTTTCTTCCATTCCTGCAGCTTGATGCTTCCTATACGAAAGAGAACAAGGGAATCGGTCTGGGGCTTTCCATAACACGTAATCTGGTAAAGTCCATGGATGGTTCCATTGGTTTAAAATCCGACAGCAATGGAACCTGTTTTACGATTATTATTCCTGATAAAAAAGTCTCTTCGGTTCCCCTGGCACTTGAGGGAACAGAATTTCACTATCAATAGGCAGAGCTTTTCCTTTCTTTCCGATTCCTGTAGAATAAATAAAAATACATAAAATTGGTCGAATCCAAGGTCACAAACAAGGAACGTGTATGAAATCAACAATTATTTATACAAAAACGGATGAAGCGCCGGCTCTGGCAACTTATTCATTACTGCCGATTGTTCAAAGTTATGCAAAAGCTGCCGGAATTACTGTAGAAACACGGGATATCTCACTGGCTGCCCGTATCCTGGCAGTATTCCCCGAATATCTTGAGGATGAGCAGAAGGTTCCGGATGACCTGGATGAACTGGGTAAACTGGTAAACCGACCTGAGGCCAACATAATAAAACTCCCCAATATCAGCGCTTCCATTCCCCAGTTAAAAGCGGCTGTAAAAGAACTGCAGGATAAGGGATTCAAGCTTCCCGAATACCCGGAAGAACCTCAGACTCCCGAGGAGCAGGAAATCAGGAAGCGTTACGATAAGGTTAAAGGCAGCGCTGTTAACCCTGTCCTGAGAGAAGGGAACTCCGACCGCCGGGCGCCGAAAGCTGTAAAACAGTACGCTATGAAACACCCTCACTCTATGGGAGAGTGGAGTAAGGACTCCAAATCACATGTTGCCAGTATGGATCAGGGGGATTTTTACGGGAGTGAGAAGTCCATAATTCTGGATAAAGCCTGTACGGCAAGAATTGAACTGCTTGATACTTCCGGCAGTACAACAGTCCTGAAGGAGAGCCTTCCTCTTATTGAAGGCGAAATCCTGGATGCGGCGGTGTTAAGCCGGAAGGCCCTGCGGTCGTTTCTGGAAAAGGAGATCGCCGATGCCAAGAGACAGGATGTTCTCCTCTCTGTTCATCTGAAGGCAACCATGATGAAAGTATCGGATCCTATTATCTTCGGTCATGCGGTATCGGTATTTTTTAAAGATGTTTTTGAAGAGTATCGGGATCTTTTTGCCGAACTGGGTGTTGATCCCAATAATGGAATGGGTGACCTCCTTCATAAACTGCAGACCCTTCCTGATGCGGAAAGAAGCGAGGTGGTCGGAGCCATAAAAGCGGCTTATGATGAAGGACCGGAACTGGCTATGGTCAATTCCGATCTGGGAATAACAAACCTGCATGTTCCCAGCGACGTGATTATTGATGCCTCCATGCCGGCGGCTATCCGCTCCTCCGGGAAGATGTGGGGCCCCGATGGCAAGCTCAAGGATATGAAAGCCATTATTCCGGACAGGTCTTACGCCGGTGTTTATCAGGCTGCCATTGACTACTGCAAGGAACACGGCGCTTTTGATCCTACCCTTATGGGCAGTGTTTCCAATGTAGGATTAATGGCACAGAAAGCGGAAGAGTACGGATCTCATGACAAGACTTTTCTGATTCCGGTAAACGGCACAGTCCGGGTTGTCAGGGAAGACGGTGCTGTTCTGCTGGAAATTCCTGTGGAGGAGGGGGATATCTACCGCTCCTGCCAGGCCAAGGATGCTCCCATCCGGGACTGGATAAAACTGGCTGTAAAACGGGCTGTCGCAACTGGGACTCCTGCCGTTTTCTGGCTGGATGAAAACAGGGCTCACGACAGAAACCTGATCGAAAAAGTTAATAAATACCTTCCTGAACACAATACGGACGGTCTGGATATCAGGATTATGTCTCCAGACAAGGCAACCCGTTTCTCTATGGAGCGGATCAGCAGGGGAGAAGATACCATATCTGTAACCGGAAATGTTCTACGGGATTATCTGACGGACCTTTTTCCCATACTGGAAGTGGGAACAAGCGCCAAAATGCTGTCGATCGTTCCCCTTATGAACGGAGGAGGACTGTTTGAAACCGGAGCTGGAGGCTCTGCTCCCAAGCATGTGCAGCAGTTTGTGCAGGAAGGGCACCTCCGATGGGATTCTCTGGGCGAGTTCCTTGCCCTGGCTGTATCCTTAGAGCATCTGGCAGGGGCCTGTAATAATCCTCAGGCTAAAATCCTGGGCGAGACACTGGATAGGGCTACCGGGCAGGTTCTGGAAAACAATAAAGCCCCTTCCCGGAAAAAGGGAGAGCTGGATAACAGAGGCAGTCATTTCTACCTGGCCATGTACTGGGCGCAGGCTCTGGCAGAGCAGAATGATGATGACGATCTGAAGAATATATTTAAGAGCGTGGCCGGGGAACTTGCCGAAAAGGAGAGCCTGATACTGAAGGAACTGAATGACGTTCAGGGTGAAGCCGTTGATCTGGGCGGTTATTACTATGCTGATGAAAAACTGATTTCTCAGGCAATGAGACCCAGCAGCACCTTTAATACAATTCTGGACGGATTACAGTAACTGTTACTTCTCTGATTAAATATCGCTATTAACTAGAGGCTGAGTATCTGCACAGGCAGGTACTCAGCCTTATTGATTAAGGGAGGAGGGTCATTAAAGTTTTCTTCCCAGTTTTTTTTCAACCTGTTTTTTTTCCCATTCAGGGCCAAAAAGTCTGATAGGACTGAATACCCTTACTCCATGAGTGAGTATGCCGATTCCCCAGCCCATGGCCGGCCATTTCGCCCATATATATCTAGGTTCGAAAATCAGATTCCCTGCAAATAAAAGGGCGATAACTCCCAGGTAGGTAAATAGATGTCCGTAAAATCCCTTTTCATTCTGTACCTGTTTAAATGCCCGCTCTTCTTCCAGTGATACGGTATTCTTATCCATATTATTCTCCTCCAGCTGAAAATCAGAAATTTCCATATTAAATACAGCAGCAAGGCATTTAAGGGATTCCAGTCCGGGTTTTGCACCCCGTTCAATTCTCTGAATCGTTCTGGTACTTAACCCGCTGAACTCAGCCAGCTCTGACTGGGACCAGCCCCTTTGAAGTCTCAATTTTTTAATAATCAGCACATTCTGCCTCCTGCTGTATCTCTGTTGGGAAGATAGGATAATTATATATCTGATCATACGACAAATGGACGACAATGATGAGACTGTCGAATAAATGACGGGTTATCCGAGGTAATCAGGATTCCCGGGGACGCTTTTGGAAAACTTTATTCTATTTCAGAATCCAAAAATCCATTTTCCCTGAGAATCCTATTCCATTCACCTTTGTTCATTTCATTACTATTAATGATATTTTCTTCAAGCCACTTGGTAAGACCTGAAATACGAACAGCCGTCTCATGATTTATGGAATGTTCTATACGACAAGCCTGATTCTCAACCCATGCACCCTCCAGACCCAGGATTCTGTTCAGAAACCGGAGAATTATTTTGTGTCTGCTCAAGATGCATTTTGCAACCTTTCTGCCTTTTTCTGTAAGAGTTATATATGAGTTTTTTTCATATTCAATAAATCCTGCTTTTTTCAGATTCTTCAGTGCACCGGTAACAGACGGCATTTTTACCGAAAGCCTCTCGGAAATATCTTTAACCCTTGCTACTCTGTTTTTTTCTTCAAGTATCAGGATTGTTTCAAGATAATCTTCCTGACTGGGAGACAGCTGCTTGATATTATTCATATTTAAAAGCTAACATTATTAGATTTTCCTATCAAGATTGATAACAACCCATGCATATCATCTCTGCATTAAAATTACTGAAAAATAGCCTGAATCTATCAGGATTTGCAGCAATCAGGGATTGTGGACAAATCTATGGCTGTTTCCCAGCATCAGGGATTCAATAGTATAAACCTTTCCCAGCCTGTCAAACTCTACCTTCCAGATTTCTCCATTATTGGGGAAGGCTTTAGGATAGAGGGGCAGGGTATTTTCCAGTATCCCGCGAATCATCCGGAAGGCGACAGCATGGGTTACAATCAGTATACTTTCCGGTTCCGGCTGATTTTCCATATCCCGGAAAAAGCTGTGAAGCCTCTGGGCGATCATTTCGTAAGATTCGCCCCCTTCCGGGATCCAGTCCCAGCGCTTCAGGGCATCCATCTCGTAATCGCTGTGGTTTTTTACCTCATCGTAGGACATTCCGGAGAATTTCCCCAGTTCCTGTTCAGACAGGCGTTCATCCTCATCTATTTTCAGCGAATAAACTCTGGAAAAGGATTCCGCAGTCTGTCGGGCCCGCACCAGAGGAGAGGATATTATCCGGTCAATTCTGACAATTCCCTTCAATTCATCTGCTATAAGATCCGCATCTGCTTTTCCGTCTGCTGTAAGGGGGAAGGGGCCGCGGCTGGCCAGGATCCTGGCTTTATTGGCTTCGCTTTCTGCGTGACGTATCATATATAGTGTTTTCATAGGGAGATTGTAGGATTAATGTCTCTTTATTGGAATAAGGGAGCTTCCCTTTTTAATATAAAAAAATCCATATATAGCTATCAGGGTGTTGACCTGGTAAAACAAATGTGAAACTATTATAGGGTAGGGGGGTATCCTATATGGCTAAAGAAACAAGAAAAGCACATCATCCGTATGAAACAAAGGCTAATATGATTACCAGGCTGAACCGGATAGAAGGGCAGATTCGGGGAATAGCCCGGATGATTGAAGAGGATATCTACTGTGATGACATTCTGAATCAGTTTAAAAGTGTCGATTCCGCAATAAACGGTGTGCGGAAAACCCTGCTGGAAGCGCATATGAAAAGTTGTGTGGTTCATCAGATTCAAAGCGGCCAGCTGGAAGTAATTGATGAACTTTTGGCAACTATCGGAAAAATGACGAAATAAATTCCCCCCGGGAGGTTTTATGGAAATTTTGCAACTTGATATAAAGGGCATGACCTGTGCATCCTGCGTGGCGCATGTAGAAAAAGGTATAAAAAAGCTTGAAGGGATCGATATGGCATCGGTTAACCTTGCCACAGAAAAAGCTACGATCAGTTACGACCCCGATAATGTGGAGGCGGCTGCTATTATCCGGGCTGTTATGGATGCTGGGTACAGGGCTGCTGAAGCTGCAGACATTCCTGCTGATGAGGCCGAGGTTGAGAGGAAACAGGGTGAAAGGCGATTGAAATACAAAATAACCCTTTCGGGCTTTTTGAGTGCGCCATTGCTGCTGGCAATGTTTGCTGCGATATTTCGTATAGATGCCCTTATGTTCCTGCATAATCCCCTGCTTCAGCTTGCATTGGCTACCCCGGTACAGTTTTATGTGGGGCGTCAGTTTTACCTGACAGCATGGAAAACCCTTAAGGCAGGAAATCCGGGGATGGATCTGCTGGTTGTTATGGGAACTTCTTCAGCCTATTTTTTCAGTATTTTTAACGGTTTCTTTGCTTCATCCAGAGGAATTGAAAGTACGGGGCTTTATTTTGAAGCTTCCGCCATTATTATAACCCTGGTTCTTCTGGGAAAATTCCTGGAGGCCAGGGCAAAGGGAAAAACTTCACAGGCAATCCGCAAGCTGATGGATCTGCAGCCGAAATATACGAGAGTCGAGAGGGACGGAGGTGCTATACAGGTTCCTGTAAGCGATGTACAGCCGGGGGATATTATCCTTGTCAGACCGGGAGAGCGGATTCCCGTGGATGGTGAAATCCTGAGCGGTCATACCTCTGTGGATGAAAGCATGATCACCGGAGAGAGCATGCCCGTTGAAAAAAGGGAAGGAGATTCCGTTGTCAGCGGTACTATCAACTCCTATGGTTCAATCCGCTACAGAGCGGTCCATACCGGTAAGGATTCTGTTCTGGCCAGGATTATTGCCGTAGTGGAAGCGGCTCATGGGTCCAAGGCTCCCATTCAGAAACTGGCGGATAAGGTTGCTTCCGTTTTTGTTCCAACCGTACTGGGGATTGCCCTGGCGGTCTTCCTGATCTGGTGGCTCGCTGCGGGATCGTTTTCCAGCGCTGTTGTGGCAGCCGTTGCGGTTCTTGTCATCGCCTGTCCCTGTGCGCTGGGCCTGGCTACGCCTACGGCTATAATGGTTGGTACAGGTATGGGTGCGCAGCGGGGCATTCTTATTAAAAACGGAGAAGTACTGCAGCTGGCGGGTAAACTGGATGCTGTTGTTCTGGATAAGACCGGGACTATAACCCAGGGGCGTCCCGAGCTGCAGAAAATTATCCCCGTAGTAAGGGGAGGGACGGAGGTCGTACTATCCGAGGAAGAGCTGCTCATCACTGCCGCATCTCTGGAACAGAACTCCGAACATCCCCTGGCAATGGCAATTGTTGATACGGCAGAGGACAGAGGCCTGGATCTGAAGAATTGCAGTGATTTCTCAGCAGTTCCCGGTAAGGGTATCAGGGGTAACATTGAAGGGAACTCCTATCTGATGGGGACGGAGGTTCTGATAACATCAGCCGGTATAACCATTGAGCCCATACTGGATGAAAAGAGAAAGCTGGAGGAAGAAGGGTATACGGTTATGATTCTGGCTTCCAATGAATCTGGTGATTTCCGGATCTCGGGGCTGTTCGCTGTGGCAGACCGCATCAAGGAGAGTTCTGCTGCCGGAGTGGCTGCCCTGAAGGAGATGGGCCTTAAGGTTTATATGATTACGGGGGATAACGCAAGAACCGCCCGTGCTATAGCCGGTAAAGCCGGAATAGAGAATATCCTCTCGGATGTTCTTCCTGAAGGAAAGGCAGAGGAAATCCGGAGGATGCAGAAAAAGGGACTGACTGTGGCTATGGTTGGGGACGGGATTAACGATGCGCCTGCCCTGGCTCTGGCTGATGTGGGGGTAGCCATGGGGCAGGGGACGGATATTGCCATGGAAACGGCGGATATCACCCTGATGAGAGGGGATCTGAGAGAGATTGCTGCAGCTATTCAGCTCTCCCGCAAAACCATGCAGAAAATCCGGCAGAATCTGTTCTGGGCTTTTTTCTATAACAGTATCGGTATTCCCTTTGCCGCGTCGGGGCTGCTGAACCCGGTTATTGCCGGAGCTGCCATGGCTTTCAGTTCTGTTTCGGTTGTTTCAAACTCTCTCAGTTTAAAGAAATTCAGATTTATGGCGGATCATGGAACCGGCAGAGAAAACCGGGAATCAGAAAAAGACAATAAGGTGGATAATATGGAAAGGATTATTACAGTGGAAGGTATGAGCTGCAATCACTGTAAAATGAGCGTGGAGAAGGCGGCGTCTGCTGTGGCAGGTGTGGAGAAGGCGGTTGTAAATCTTGAGAAAAAGGAACTTTATATAAAGATAGGGGATGGCAGCCGGGTTATTGAAGAAGTAAAAGCTGCCGTTACCGAAGCCGGATTCAGGGTTCTTTAGTATTTTGTGTTCACCCCTTTTCCCTTTAAGGTGATTAAGTTTAATTATCCTGCACTCTGAAGATTGTGCAGGATTCATCATGTTAAGTATGAGGAATGCAGTATTACGGGACAGTCAGGGCACTGAAACGGCATAAGACCGCAATTCTGAAATATTTCTTGACAACTTATTAAACAAGATTTAATATCATGATAAATAAGTTGTGTGAGTATGTATGAATATTGTTGGTATTGATATTGGCGGGACGAAGATAGCCTTCGGTTTAATTCAGGATGGCTGTTTAAAAAAACAGAGCAGGATTAATACAGATCCCGCCGGATCCTTTCAGGAAAAGATGCGCGAATTATCCCGGGGCATTATTGAGATTACAGAAGGCCTTATCATAGACGGAATAGGGATCGGTTGTGCCGGCCCTCTGGATCCGTTGAAAGGAACTATAGAAAACCCCTATACACTGCCGGCGTGGCAGGGGGCGAATCCTGTAGCGTTCTTCAGGAAGAAATTCTCCGTTCCTGTTCTACTGGATAATGATGTCAATGCCGCATTGGCAGGGATTGCCCACTTTGAATATCCGGATTTGAAAAACGCGGTAATGCTGACATTCGGGACAGGAATAGGCGGCGCTGTTCTGATAGACGGGGAACTTTTCCGTATAGGTGCCAAACGTCATCCCGAGTTGGGTCACATCCCTGCCGGACAGGGGGAGATGAGCTGCTATTGCGGTATCAGCGGCTGTCTCGAAAGCCAGGTTTCGGGTAAACGCTTTTCCCGAATGGTTGAGGAAGAGGGGTATCGGGGGCTGGACGATTATTATGAGCTTCTGGAAAGGGGAGATAAAAAGGCTCTGAATCTGGCGGAACATGTTGCTGCCATTATCGATCAGGGGCTGATGACATACAAGATAATATTTGAACCTGATGCCTTTGTTCTGGGTGGTGGATTTATGGACAGATTTTTCCCCTGGTACGTGAAGCTGCATAATCCGTCTGTTACTTTTTCTGAATTCTACAGGAACAGGATAAATCTGATCAGGTCTGAAATAAATGGTGATATAGCTGTTCTGGGCGCAGCTGCCCTGATGGAATCGCAATTACTTAAACAAAAAGGAAACTGAAATGAATAGAGAAATCCAGCTGGGAACAATTAAATTCTGCCTGGCAGATGATTATGATGAAATGAGCAGGAGTGCGGCACAGATTCTTATCGAACAGGTCAACCGCAGAGCGGATTCTCTGCTCACTATAGCGACCGGTTCGACTCCCGAAGGTCTGTACAGGCATTTCTGCCGCAGAGTCCGGGAAGAGAAGCTGAATATTGAGACTCTCCGTTTTCATAAACTGGATGAGTGGGCCGCTCTGAAAAAAGGAGATCCCGCCAGCTGCGATAGTTTTATCCGGGAGTTCCTGATTGATCCCCTCCATATTCCTGAGGACAGGTACTGGGGGGTAAACAGCGAGGCTGAAGATCCTGAAGGAGAATGTATGCGTATTGCAGAACGGCTGCAGCGTGAAGGACCTTCGGATCTTTGCATTTTAGGTCTAGGGGCAAACGGTCATCTGGGTTTGAATGAACCGGATACTTTTCTGTCTCCCTATACGCATATGATTGATTTAAGTGAGCAATCCAAATCTCATACCATGCTGAGTAGTGCTGAGTCGAAGGTTTCCCGCGGAATGACCACAGGGATGGCTGAAATCCTACAGGCCGGGCAGATCCTGTTTCTTGTCAGCGGTGAACATAAATCCGGGCAATTCAAAAGGTTCATGTCCGGAAAGGTCAGCACGGAATTCCCGGCATCATTCCTGTGGCTTCATCCCCATGTAACATGTGTCTGCGATAGGGCTGCCGCATCATTGGTGGAGTGGGAGACCTGTTGAATGCGTAAGGTTCAAAATCAGAAAGAGATGAAATTGAATAATCTCGTCAATATTCTTGATTACCTTAAAAAAAACGATATTGCGGTTAAATCGGTTCTGGCCAGGGAACTGGGGCTGAGTGTAGTAACCATTACCAGGATCTGTGATGATCTGGCAGAGGCCGGGATCCTTGAGTACACCGGGGAGAGAGAGTCGACGGGTGGACGTAAACCTGTAGGGGTTTGTCTGATTCCAGATTCCAGAGTGATAATCGCTCTGGATCTGAGTGAAAAGGATCAGGCATATCTCGGGGTTATGAACATGGCTTATGAAGAAGTCGCTTCGGAGGTTGTCCGGATTTCGGACAGATGGAATCTGAATGATTTTCTGCAGGCCCTTAAAGGGAAATTGGAGGCATTGCAGGAACTGCAGATGACCGTAATCTTGTTATTATCGGCTGTTGCGAACAGTTCTATCAGTACTGGATTAAAGAGGATCAGATTATTCAGTAATTATTTTATCAGATTGGTTTCTGATAAATTAAGGAGGATTATATGTTAAGAAAAATGTGTTTACCCGTAATGATGGTATTGCTGGTAAGTGGAACTCTATTTGCCGGCGGGCAGAAAGAAGCAGCCGATGGACAGGTTAAACTGACTGTTCTGGCGCCCTGGGCAGATCAGGAGCTGGAATCGTTTATGCCGGTTCTTACGGCATATGAAGAGGCTAATCCGGGAGTGACAATTGAGTACAGAACTGGTAAACCGGAAGATACGGCTACCATTCTGGCCGGACAGTTCGCCGTTAAACGGACTCCGGCTGATCTGATTGATACATCTTTTTCCTGGTATATCCGGGAACAGGGTGAAAAGGGGCATCTGATGGATGTCTCAGGGCTTGTTTCCGATGCAGATTTTCTTCCCGGTGCACTGGATATGGTAAAAGTCAGCGGTGTTCCCTATGGGGCTCCCAGTGTGGGCGGTGTTACAATTACTGAGTACCGTAAGTCTTTCTTCAGGGAGAAGAATCTTCCCGATCCTGCTTCCCTCGGCAGCTGGGATGAGTACCTGGCATTACTGGATAAAATCCAGCTTATTCCGGGAGTAGACGGTGCCATAGGCAGCGGCGGTGGTGTAGGCTGGACATTCACCAGCATTATTGAAACCTATATTATTACTTTCGGCGGGGTGGAAATGCACAAGGCTCTGACCGAAGGGACGATGAAGTGGACCGATCCTTCAGTGCGGAATATTTTTGTGGAAAGACTTCTGCCCATGCTGCAGAAGGGATATTTCGGTGAACCCGATGAATTCGATGCTGTTCTGAAAGCCATGTGGAATGGCAAGCACGGGATGTATGTGGGGGACAGTACGGATAACCTTATGCTGTCACCTGCCGAAGACCGGGGTGTTTTCCTTCTTCCCGGACAGAAAGGCACAATACTATGGAACGATTTCTGGTTCGCCCCTAAATATTCTGAAAATCCTGAAGAAGCACAGAAGCTGTTCACGTTCCTGGCAACGGAAGGGCAGGTCATGCAGATCAAGGGCGGAGGGCGAATAGCTACTTATGCCAAAGTACCTGTGGATGCTTACCCTGCTTCTGAAAGGGAAGTTTTCTCCGTAATCCGGAATGCAGCCGTACGGCCCGATATGGATGATACGATTGGTGGGAAATTTCAGTCTGTTATCTGGGACCAGCTCGGGCTTATCTGGTCAAAACCGGATGTAACGACTCTTGATAGAGTTCTTGATGAGATACAGAAAGCCTCTGATGATACTTTAGATAAATAAAAGTATAGCCGGGCTGATAAAACAGCCCGGGATTCTATACAGGTGGTAATTATGAAAAAAAGAATTTCAAGGGATACGGTTATTCTGATAGCGCCCTCATTGATCCTGGTTGCGGTATTCCTTGTATATCCCATGTTCAGCAGTATCGGTATGAGTTTTTTTTCCGATTCCAATGAGTTTGCAGGACTTAAAAATTATATTGATGTATTTCAGGACAGCCGGATAATCAATTTGAGAGGTTTTATTGATGGGCCTCCCTTCGGGGCTCTGATTCATAATCTGATCTGGATTGTGATACATCTTCCCATGACCATTTTTCTCGGGCTGATTTTTGCCCTTTTATTCCGGAACATTCCCGGCGGCGGAATTATCCAGTCTATTATCTTTATGGGTATGGTCGTACCTATGGTTATAGGCGGTGTAATTGTTCGCTTCATGTTTTCAAAAAACGCCGGAATGATCAGTCATTTCATGGGATTTCTGGGGATCGATTTATTGAACACTACCTGGATTGCTCACCCGGGGACTGCCCTGATTGCTCTGATTCTGATAAGTGTCTGGTTATGGACAGGATACTGTATGATTGTGTACCTGGCAGCCCTTACAACTATACCTGTTTCCTATTATGAAGCGGCCCGGATAGACGGCGCAAACAAATGGCAGCAGTTTAAAAACATTACATTTCCCATGCTTATGTCGGCAACGGGTGTCATTATCGTTATGACTATCCTGTGGGAACTGAAACTGTTTGATCTGGTATATGCCTCCACCGGCGGCGGCCCGGGAGGAGCAACAAATGTAATGGCTCTGGAAATGTACTTGACATCATTCAAGTTTCTCGAATATGGAAAAGGAACAGCTATTGCTACTATTTTAACTCTCATAACAGCTGTTCCCATAGCATTTTCTGTCAGAAAGGGACTGGATTGATGAGAGGTTTCAGATTAAAAAAGAATAAAGCCCTGAAAGGATTCAACACCCTATTCTGCTGGTTTCTCGGATTTGTCTGGGTTCTGCCATTTCTGGGACTGGTTATGGCATCTGTCAGACCGGGAGAGGAGCTGATTAATGGATGGTGGGTCCTGGATCAATTTTCCTTTTCACTGAAGAACTATTTTGATGTGCTGTTTACGGCCTCTATTCCTTTAGCCAGGCCGATGCTGAATTCGCTGATTATATCCTTACTGGGAAGTATAATTCCGATTTTTTTCGGATTTTCTGCAGGCTATGCTTTTGCGCGGAACTATATTCCGGGGAAAAAGACTATTATGGTCATTCTGCTGAGTATCATGGCAATCCCTCTTCAGATGATATCAGTTCCCATATTCAAAATGATGAATGCCATGTATGTGCTGGACACCATCTGGAGCGTAACCATTCTGAATACAGCTACCTCCATACCATGGATTATATTTTTTATTATGAATTTTATTATGGCCCAGCCTCTGGAAGTTGAGGAAGCTGCCAAAATAGACGGCTGCAATACCTATCAGATACTGCGCAGTATTGTACTTCCTCAAACCTGGCCGGCATTTATATCTGTATTTGTGCTTCAGTTTGTCTGGTGCTGGGTAGATTTCTTTCTGCCTCTGCTGTTTCTCTATTCGCCTGACAAGTATACGGCAGTACAGGTCATTCCCATGCTGAGAGGCCAATTCGTGACAGACTGGGGACGCCTGTCAGCAGCTTCCGTGCTGGTTACGTCAGTTCCCCTGGGAGTTTTTCTTATGCTTCAAAAATACTATATAGCCAGCTCTGTGGGCTGGGTACCGGATAAATAAGGAGATAATAGAATGCATAATATGATGCGTGTCTTTACAGATACAACAATAACGGAAGAGTATTACAATGCGGTGATAGAAGGTGCTGCACGGTTACTGTCAGAGGATGGAATCGGCTGCACCTCTTCCAGGGCCAAGGTTTTTCTATCGGAGAATCTGAATGGTGTGCGTTATACGGAAGATAAGGTTTATTTTTCCAGGGAACTGATCTATACGTTTCTGGAAGAGCTAAAGCAGAACTTCAGGAAATGTAATCCCCTGGAGAAACCTCTGGATCACGGGGAATCCTGGTCCTGTCTGAATTATTATGACGGGGAAACCGATCAGATCCGTCCCGCCAAAGAGGAGGATCTGATAAGGATTCTCAGATTCCTTGATGCCTATGGCGTCAAGGGGAAGGTTCCGCCTGTGGCTTTGAGTGAATTCCCTGCTTCACTCCGGGATTTGCACAGCACAAGAATCTGTCTGGAGAACTCTCCGGTATACGGGGCTCCCACCCATACTCCGGAAGCTGAAGAAGCGCAGATCTATGCCGATATGGCCCAGGTGGTCAATCGCAGGATGTGGGTGTTGGCTATGCTGGTTATCAATCCTATGAAATTTGACGACAAGGTTCTCGATTTTGTCATTGATCAAAGGTTCAATCCTCATTTTGATATTGAAATGGTCAGCGGGCTTCCTTCGCCGGGCAGTACAAGTCCGCTGGTTTTCCCGGCGGTGCATATACAGGGCATGGCGGAGGATCTGGCCTCATCCCTGTTTATGAAAGCTTCCATGAATATCTATGAACCCGCCTACCTGCGGGGGGATCCTTTCGATATGCGATATGCCAACTATGCCATTGCCGGTCCCGAGTATATCATGCTTGATATGGCGAACAGAAAGCTCTATGAATGGATGAGCGGTTCACCCCGCTGGTGGGGGTATCTGCTGACTATGAGTAAGAAGCCGGATGTTCAGGCCGCTCATGAGAGAACAATCAGCTGCTGGCTTCAGGCTCTTAACGGCGCTACATACTTTAAGGGAAGCGGTCAGATGGCATCCGATGAGGTATACAGTATGGAGCAGGTTGTCATCGACCGTGCCATTGTCAGGAATGTGGACCGTCTCCGGACCGGATTGACCCCTAAAATGGACGTGGATGAGAGTCTGGAACTTATACGGGAGGGACTGTCCGAAGGCAATTACCTGGCCCATGACAGCACATTGTCTGAATTCCGGGATTTCTTTACGGATAACCCCCTTTTCCCGGCTTCGAATCTCGGTCAGTGGCGGGAGAAGGGAGAGCCCTCGATATTGGATAAAGCCGGTGAGGAGATCCGCAGGCAGTGTGAGAAAACCCCTTTTGCCAGGAGCAAAGAGGACATCAGGGAACTCCGGGACATCTGCCGACGCGGTGAATCGGTTATACTTAAAAACTCAAGATAGAGGAAATGCATAATGGATAAACTGAAAATTATTATCATCGGAGCGGGGAGCCGCGAATTCAGCAGGGGACTGATCCATGATCTTTTTCTGGAAGAGGATCTGTTTAAGGGTAGAGAAGTTACCCTGGGACTATGTGATATTGATGAGGATGCTCTCAAAGTAATGACGGGTTATGCCGAAAGGGTTAACGCATTGTTCCGGAATCCCCTCAAAATAGAATCCTCAATCGACAGGACAAAAGTTTTGGAAGGGGCGGATTATGTTCTTGTTGCCGTTGAACAGAGCAGGATGGATCTGTGGGAACAGGATTTCAGGGTTCCCCAGGCATTCGGTTTCAAACAGGTCTATGGGGAAAACGGGGGACCGGGGGCCCTGTTTCATACCCTGAGGAACTATAACATCTATTTTCCCATCCTTGAGGACATAGAGAAGATCTGTCCGGATGCATTGATCATCAATTTCACCAATCCCGAAGCCCGTATCCTTACGGCGATACTGAGGCACACTAAACTGAAAGCCATCGGTCTGTGCCACGGTTTTTACGATTTTTATAACTTCATAGCAAAGGTTTTCGACCGCCCCTATGAAGAGTTTGATATCCGTACGGCCGGTATGAACCATCTCTTTACTTTTTATAGAATTGAAGAGAAGGGCAGCGGCCGGGATATGATTCCCCTGCTGAAGCAAAAGCTGAAGGAGCAGCCCGAGCTGCTGCCCCCTCTGTCTCGTTATGTCTGGGAAAACTTCGGAGTGATCGGTATTGATTCGGATCATCATATAGGTGAGTATTTTTCCTATGCCCATGATTTTACGGGATTGCAGTGGGAGTTCGGTATTGAGAAACGCAGGATACTGCAGGATAAAAGATTTGTTGATTCCAACGTTGCCTTTCAGGCCTGGCGTTACAATGTGGATGTGGCGGAATATCTTGACGGTTCCTATGGCAGAAAGATTAACGATCAGCTGGAAGGCCGGGCAGAGCTGTCTCCGGGTGATATTGTTTCTTCCGGTGAACTGGCTGTGCCTGTTATTGCCGATATCGTTCTGGACAGAAAACGCTGGCGGGCAGCGGTTAATGTACTGAATACGGACGGGTATATTGTGAATCTGGATTCTGATGCCTGTATTGAAGTGCCGGCTGTAGTGGATAAGGAGGGAGTCCACCCGGAAAGAATCGGATCTCTGGATGAAGGACTGGCCGCTCAGATCAGACTTCAGAACTCCATACAGAAAATCATATCCGATGCCTGGATGACAAAATCGAGAAAGCTGCTGCTCCAGGCCCTGCTGCTTGATCCTGTTGTGGACTCAGCTGTTAATGCAGAGAAAATGCTGGACTATATGCTGGATCTTCAGAAGGATTACATCCCCGAATTCAACTGATTGAAATCAGGATCGCCCCTTGTTCACGGCGTTTATGGAAAGATCGAAAACAACCTGATCCGGCACCAGGTTTCGGACGGTCAGATCACCGCCGTGCTTGCGGGCGATCATTCTGGTTATGGAGAGTCCCAGTCCGCTGCCGCCTCTATCCTGGGTTTTTCTCCAGTAACGGGTAAAAAGATGAGGTAGATCCTCTTTCGCAATCTGTCCCTTGTTTCTGACTTCGATGATATCGCATCCGGTTTTCTCATGGCTGAATATGCTAATATCGATAACGAGGCCTGTTCCGTAAAGGATGGCATTCTGGATAAGGTTGCTTATCCCTCTCATCAGAAGGATCGGATCCCCCCATATTTCCTTTCTTTCAATATCCGTATAGATCACTATTCCCTTCTCTTCGGCCAGAGGAATAAAACGGTCTAAAAGAGGGGTTATCAGATCTCTTTCTGTCTGCAGGAACTGGCAGTTATGGCTGCCCAGGGTATCCTCCAGCTTATATAAAACTGACATATCGTCTATAAGCTGGTTCAGGTAGCCTAACTCTCTGTAAAAGTGATCAAAACGCTCTTCAGACAGTTTCATGGCTCCCAGTTCCACTGCTTCCAGTTGATTATACAGGCCCGCTATGGGACCTTTCAGGTCGTGGGTCAGTTCCTGAAGTCTGTGGTTTGCCCGTTCATCCTTTAAAATCAGCTGTCTTTGCAGATTTTCGGCAGCCTTTACTATCTGCTGTGATTCCCTGATTCTGGCGTCGGGAAACTGTATATCCCTCTTCCCGTCTGCCAGTTGAGAAATCGTATCGGATATTTTTCCGATGTTGACTGTCAGCTTTCTGGATCCCAGATAGGCTGCTCCGATTATCAGGGGGAACGTGATGATCAGAACAAGAAGGATAAGATACATGGATTGTTTAATTATCTGAAAAAGGGATGGTTTTTCGATAAGTTTTTCAGGGGAGGAGAAAACCTCTATATAAGCAGGATCAATACCTTCAATCCCAAGGGAGTGCAATTCCCGGCCCTGACGGGACAACCGTTTTTCATCCATGCCGGGAGGGATCTCTCCCTTCTCCTGGAGAATATTGTAATCCCAGTCGTAAATCCGGATAAAGGAAACCACGGACAGTATATTGTCCAGAAAAAAAGTATACTGTTTTTCGGGGATACTCTCAAATGTCCACTCTTCACCGTATCCTCTTAAAGCTATTTGAATTTTGGCTATATCCGATTCTTCCTCTTTCTCGAGAATGCTGTGCATCAGAAACCGGATAGATATTGTACTGACTCCGGCAAACAGAATAAGATTGAACGTTAATAACAGCATAAAAAACGTGAACAGTCTGGTAAAGGCATTATGCATCGTGGGTTACTCCGGTAAAACGGAATCCGAATCCCCTGACCGCTTCAATCCATTCGGGACTGTTCAGTTTGTTCCGGATATTTTTTATATGGGAATCGATAGTTTTCAGGCTTTTTTCATCCGAGAGATACCAGAGGGATTTCTGAATCTGTTCCCTGGAGAGTATGGCTCCGTCATGGGAAATCAGGCTGTTTAAAATCTCCCACTCCGTAGGGGTCAGTTTAACAGGTTCATTATTAAGCTTTACCTTGTGATTGTCCGTATTTATTTCCAGCAGGTCATTATTCAATTGCCAGACAGGATTTCCGTTGTTCTGGACTGTATCGCAGGAATTCCGTTTCAGAATGCCCTGAACTCTCAGAATCATCTCCTTAAGGGAAAAAGGCTTCACTATATAGTCCGCCGCTCCCAGTTCCAGCCCGATTATCCGATCGGACTCCTCATTTTTACTGGTAAGAAAGAGGAAGGGAACTGTTCTTTTTGAGAAAATCTTCCTGGCAAAGATAAATCCGTTTCCATCCGGCAGGGTTACATCTATTATGGCCAGATCGGGCATCTCCTTTTCCAGGGCTGTTTCTGCATCCTTGATGGTCGGGCAGGATGTGACCTTGTAATCATTGAGTATCAGGTAGTTTTCCACCGCTTCCCGGATGGAGGCAGAGTCTTCAATTAGCAGAATCGTATACATGCCTAGTATTCTCTTCCAGATTCAGTTGATGATCAATCAGTTGGGCTGTTATGTTCCTGTATCGTTCATGTTTTTACAAAGATTTTACAATTAAATACATCTAATGCGACCTGATCGAAAAAACCGCCCCGATAATTACATCGGGACGGTTTGCTATAGAATTAGATTATACTGTTCAAATTAGAAAGAAGCTTTTACGTACATATAAACGTTGCCGGCTCTCTCGCCATCGTCATCAGTGAACTTACCGCAGTAACCCCAGTTATCGGATTCAAGGGTATAACCTGCGCCGTAGGTTACGTTGTCGATATAGAGTTCAGCACCGACTTCGTAGAAAACTACGTCTTCAAAGTCGTCATCACCGGCATCCAGTACAGAACCTACCGCACCGTTAACAGCTACCATTTCGGAAAGGGCATACTGAGCGTTTACAGCGGCCACTGTTTCTTCGGCAAAATCTCCCCATTCATCGCTGTCGGAATCACTGCTCCAGACACCGACACCGGCGGTAAGAGCATCATAGGTATAAACTACAGAACCACCGAAGTGAGTAATATATTCAGTTTCAGTATCAGTATCCCAGCTGGCATACTCAAAACCGGCACCTACAGTCAGACCTTCCATAGCTGCAACAGCCGCATTGGCACCGAATATGTAGGGGTCGTCTGCATCAGCAGGAACATATTTTGAATAGTCCCAGCTCCCTGTTGTAAAATTGTTCAGGTAG
The DNA here is from genome assembly GCA_963663385.2 of Oceanispirochaeta sp. Taxonomy (GTDB): domain Bacteria; phylum Spirochaetota; class Spirochaetia; order DSM-2461; family DSM-2461; genus Oceanispirochaeta. The sequence continues at coordinate 107,137 of CAXXXD010000003.1, forward strand.
TACGCGGAAAGGTCTACCATGTCGGCGAAATTTCCGTAGAAGTTGGCACCAATCGCCTGATCTTCGTACATTACGAGGTCCAGATTCATGGTTTCGGCAAATCCGAAGCTGGCTTTGGTCATAAGAGTTCCGGGATCCAGTTCTCCGTCTCTGTCGAAGTCACAATAGGTCAGGTCATTGTATTCAACAGGATCAAAATCGCTGATTCCGAAAGTAACAGCCAGAGAAACAGGTCCGTTTACACCAAGCGCTCCGGTTACATCCTGAGTCAAAGTTACTTTGTTCATGTTAACGGGTGTATCAGCAGATCCGTTTTTCTCACCATATACTGCGTCGCCATTCTCATCATAACCTAATACTTCGCGGTCAGTTACAAAGGGGCCGCTCAAATCTGTTTCAGCTTCAAATTCGGCGCTGACGGAAGTGTATTCTCCCACAGTTGCTCCCAGGTCCAGCACAACATCGTTAGTATCAATGGCTTCGGCATAATCGTCAGCATTGAACATCCAGTAGTAGTTGACTTCTCCGGAGGCAGTAACTTCAGCAAAAGCAGGTGCCGCCAGAACCATAAATGAAGCAAGTAAAACTAAAATTGTCTTTTTCATATGGTATCTCCATAGTTTTATTTTTGCAGGGGCATCCCTGCTTTATGGAAATAATAGTAGGTCGGTCCATAGGATACCGTATGAAGCGAATATAGGAATCTATTTTACGAATATGAAGAGACATTGCAGGATGAGTTCAGATCCTCTTCACAGTCCTCTCCTTCAGTCTTTCCGCCAGTTCGGATTCGGTCTGTTCCAGGAATTCAATAACCGTTTTTTCCACGGTTCGGCCGGTATGGTTCAGAATCTCCGCGGCAATACGGGTTCCGTCCCTGTCTTTTTCCAGGTCCGTTCCCATCTGCTCCAGTTTTAATAGCAGATTCTTTTTAATCAGCATAAGGGTTTTCGGTGCGATCCTATCGGTCTGGCTGATTCGCTGCATTAATTCCACCTGTTTCTCCGCAGGGAACATTTCAAAAAGTCTTACGGCGGGAACAGTGTCGAGTCTTGACAGGATCAGGGCTGATAATTGTAATAAATCATCCTGAAGGATGAGATAGAGATTGGGGATCTGATCTATACCTATAGCATCCAGCCCTGTAAGTTCCTGCGAGACAGGTTTATTCCCGGGCTGTCCCAGAAGAAGCTGATTATTCAGATAATCCTGGCCGTCCTTCAGCAGATCGATTTTTTGCATGAAAAGGTCATTTGTCCTATCCAGTTTCGCTGCCAGCCTTGTCAGCTCTTCTGTCAGTTTATCAGGCCGGTCCATTTTCTTTTTCAGTACTGTATCCCGGTTGACTAACCGCTTGAACTGTTCCGGGATACTCAGTAGAAGGCACCCTTTTGCTTTTTTAAACTTTCCATTCAGAAGGGGCGTTCCTCCCATCCTTATATAGGCATCTCCCGTTTTAAAGGATTTAAGGGGCAGAAGGCTTCCTTTTTTCAGCCGGCCCAGAGTTTTCAGATTTACAGGACCGGCTTCATGAACCAGCACTGTGTCCAGATTGAGAGAAAGTGTCTTTTCTGCCATTTCCGCTGTGCCAGTCTTCTCCAAATTATTATACCAGCGCCGGGAAAGTTTATGCATTATGGGTTCCAGAGTCAGGTAGGGCAGGCAGAATGTAAGATGTCCTCTGCATTCTCCCATTTCGATATCCAGGGTTACGGTAACAACCATCTCCGAAGGGGGGACAATCTGCATAAAAAGGGGATTCTGCTCCATTCCTCCCATCTCGGGAGTCATGTCGAAGATACTTTTCCATGACTCCTTCAGGCTCATTATAAGCCGGCAGAACAGCTCCCGAACCAATTCGTAACCTATGGCGCTAAGTTCCCTGTTGAAATTCTGTTCGGTACCTTTTCCTCCCAGAAGACGGTCGCAGAAGGCCGTGGTAATCTCCGGACTGAGCTCCATCATGGTTGAACAGATAAGAGGTTTATAATTAACAAGGCCCATAATGGTCGGGCTTTCCAGAGAGGAGATAAAATCACCGAAGTTTACCTGGTCTACAGAATTTAAATGAACTTTTACCTGTTCCCGCATCCGGGCGGACAGCACAACTTCGCCAAGGCGGCTAAAGGTTTCATAAACAACGGCTATTGTCCGAATCTGTTCTTTCGAGAGTTTATCCGGCCGGCGGAAATCGTAATACGCCAGCCTGCATTCCCTGTCTTTCCGGTTTGTCCGCGGAAGCAGTTCTGAGGTCCTGATTACAGACTGTTTCATCACTGCCCCCTTTCATTGTAAATTTCAGTAATTCGCAAGCCGTAGTGTTCGTCAATAATGACGACCTCTCCCCGGGCAACTTTTTCGCCTGCTGCAATCAGATCTACCGGTTCTCCCGCTATCCTGCTTAGTTCTATAATGCTGCCTTCTCCCATGGAGGACAGATCTTCCAGACTGAGATTGTTGTCACCCAATACAACCTGTACGGGAATTTTAACTTCACTGACCTTTCCCAATTTCATAACAACTCCCTTTAACCTTTATGAATTTCCTGCACTTTGAAATAATACCTTCCCCATCTGCGGATGATTCGGCCTCTGGCAACAGGCATTCCGTTGGTTTCAAGCAATACATTCTTTCTTCCCTTGCCGGGAAAGGAGAGTTCTCCCGAAGCAAGGGCTTTATCCAGTTTTTCAGGGCTGAAATGTTTCCGGCTCAGGACCAGATCCGTCCGCACGAAGAGTTTCTCCGCCAGCACAGAATCTTTCAGAAATGTTTTCAGCATATCAGGACTCCTTAATGATTATTCGGAAAAGGGTAATATTCCCGGAGCTTGCTCCGTGATAATCCGATTATAATGTCGCAGAAAGCGACGACTTTGCCGAACAAGAATCTCCGTCCCCCGGGACGGAGATTCTTGTTATCCTACGCCGTATTCGAAAATATAAGAAAAATGGCGGAGGATTGTTCATTATTAGACAGTATAAGTCAGAAAACCGGGCGATTCTTATACTATTTTGCAGATAGTTTCTGACAATTCCGGAACCCGGGCCTGTCCGGGGCTATACATAAAACCGGGAACATGTTATCTTCACTTCTCATCTCGTTGAATTTCCGGTTAACAACTCATTTCTATAAATCACCTGGACTGGAGCAGATAACTACTGCGGGCTGATTTGGTAAACCTCACCTGAAACTCAGGATATCCTGGGATAGCGAGGTATGCCTTTATCTACATCATGACAGGAGATAATCATGAATTTTAATAAACTGGGCCTTTGCCCGGAGATCCTCGAAGCGGTTGAAGCGAGAGGCTATCAGAATATGACCCCCATCCAGGCTCAGGCCATCCCCGCCATTCTGCAGGGAAAGGATGTACTGGGAGGTGCACAGACCGGTACGGGCAAAACCGCCGCTTTCGCTCTTCCCATACTGGAAATGCTGGATGCCGCTCCTGTTTCCCGTGGAAGGCGAAAGCCCAGAGCCCTCATCCTGACTCCCACCAGAGAACTGGCTGATCAGGTGGGCGAGAGCTTCAGGGTATACGGGAAATACCTCTCCCTGCGCAGTGCCGCCATATACGGCGGGGTCAGTATCAATCCCCAGATTTCCGTTCTTAAAAAAGGTATGGATATTGTTATTGCCACCCCCGGACGGCTTCTGGACCACCTTGACCAGAAGACCATAAACCTTTCCGAAATCGAGATTCTGGTTCTGGACGAAGCGGACCGAATGCTGGATATGGGATTTATACGCGATATACAGCGTATCCTTAAATTCCTGCCTCCGGAGAGGCAGAACCTGATGTTTTCCGCCACCTACGAAAAGGAAATCAGAAAACTGGCGGGCAGTCTGTTAAATGACCCCGTCTCGGTAGAGGTGGCCAAACGGAATACAGCCGCAGAAATGGTGGAACAGAAGGTTCATCATATAGACAAAACCCAGAAACGCCATCTTCTGGCTCATTTGATCAAAACCGGAGGCTGGTATCAGGTCCTGGTTTTTGTCCGGACAAAGCATGGAGCCAACCGCCTGGCCAAACAGCTCTTAAAAGAAAATATTCCCTCAGCCGCCATTCACGGCGATAAAAGTCAGGGAGCCAGAACCCGGGCGCTCACTCAGTTCAAACAGGGCGATCTTCAGGCTCTGATTGCAACAGATGTGGCTGCCCGGGGGATACACCTGGAAGAGCTGAGCCATGTTGTAAACTTCGATCTGCCTCAGGTTCCAGAAGACTATGTTCATAGGATAGGACGGACCGGTAGGGCCGGAAAATCCGGTACGGCTATCTCATTTGTTTCTCCCGACGAGATAAAACAGATACAGAGGATTGAAAAACTGTTGAAAAACCGGATCCCCCTGGAAGATGTAAAAGGATTCATCCCTGTGGAAGTTGACACCCAGCACCGGAACAGTAACGATTCCCGGAGCAGATATTCCGGATCTTCCGGTGAAGGATTAAACCGGCGGGATGCAGGTACAGCCGCGGGTAATTATCGGAATCACCGCAGAAAGGGAAGAAAAAAAACAGCCTAATGGCTGAAGTGGCAGTTTTTGCCCCTGTCTTTTGCCCTGTAGAGGGCTTCATCTGCCAGAGCGATAACCTTTTCCAGGTTCAGGTTCCCCCTGGGAACACGGGTTGCCATGCCGATTGAGACGGTTTGCTGCATCTTCAGCTCCGGTATTTTCATCTCCCTGATCTGTATAAGAATCCTGTCGGCTATACTCCGGGCGGTCTGAAGGTCTGTCTGGGGAAGGAGGATGCAGAATTCCTCCCCCCCGTACCGGCAGAGCATATCGGATTTCCGGATGCCCTCCTGGAAGATCCGGGCTGATTCCTTCAGTACTGCATCTCCCGTTTCATGTCCGTACTGGTCATTAACCTGCTTAAAATCATCCAGATCCAGCATCATTACTGTAAGCGGCCAGTCATAGCGTCCGGCCTGGTGAACCAGGTGTATGCCATTCTCATAAAACCACCGGCGGTTATGGACACCTGTCAGGGGATCGATTGTGGCCATCTTATATATCTGTTCATGCTGCCTTGCATTGTTTATGGCAATGGCTATAAAATCAGCGAATCCTGCTGCCTGCCGCAGATGGTCTTCCTCAAATCGGCCGGGGCCTGCCAGGTTGCAGGATATAAGCCCCAGAGTCTTCTCTTTCAGTATCAGGGGAACTCCAATCCAGGAGCTGATCTCCTGATGAAGGCAGGCGGCCTCCATGTGGGATCTCACCGTTAAATCATGAACAAGCTGAGCTTTCCCTTCTGTAATGACCCGGCCGTTCGGGGTTTCTGAATCAGCCGAAATAACGGGAGGAGCAATATCTCCCCATCCCCTGGTTCCGATACAGTGAAGGTCATTCCCCTTCAGCAGCTGAACAGAGGCAAGAGTATAGGGAACAACCTTGCCGACCTGCTCCAGAATAATCTCTACGCTCTGTTTCAAATCCAGTACGGATGTTACCGCTTTCCCTGCTGCCTGAAGGGTCTCCAGTTCGAGGGTTTTCTTACGGGATTCCCGGAGCGCTTCGGAAAGCTTCTGTTCAGACTCTTTTAACGCTGTAATGTCTCGGTCTGATCCCAGAAAAAGAGCCGGATTGCCGAATTTACCACGGGAAAGGAATATCCCGGAATTGTAGATCCATCTATACTCTCCCTTCACAGTTCTAACCCGGTAGATGACATCGAATTTATCTGTTTCATTGGCTATGATGCTGCTCATGGCATCTTCGGCTTTCTCCCTGTCATCAGGGTGCAGAAGGTTTAGCCAGTTTCTATCCGCCATATCCTCTTCGGTATAGCCGAAGTTTTTCCAGAGTTCATTGGCGAAGGATTCTCCTGTTTCGTAGTTGTGAAGAAAGATGCCTAGTTTGGCCAGTACTGTCTGAAACTCCCTGATCGGGATATCTCCTGAAGCTTCTAAGGGCATGGATCTTCTCCTTATAATAGTTGAATCCTTATTGAATAATCATAGTTAATTCCAGCGGTTAAGTAAATCGAGGGGGCGGTATCAGTCGAATTTCCCCGCGATATCCCGGTCTATTACGTACATGCACACCTCTTTCGCCCCGTTTTCCGTATACTTGTAGCGGCTCATGAGTTTATGGATCAGAAAAGTGACATCCTTACGGATTTTCTTGTCATGGCTTTCAAAGTTTTTTGTCCCGTACTCTTTAACAGCATTGCGGAAGCTGTCGCTCTCCTTGAAAGGTTCCAGCGCTCCGGACTTCAGGTTGCGACTGTACATTTCCAGCAGATCCCTGTAGAGAACGGTCTGGCTCAGTTTCTTTTTCTCCACCTGAATCTCGGCAGCAGTAGAAGAAATATACCGTTGCTGGATCTCGTTGCGAAAAATTTTCCTTTTTTTATCGTCCGGCTTCCCTTCAATCAGAAAATCCTCAATGCTGTGAAGAAAATCCTCGCTCACCTCTACAATCTGATTGGTATAACTGTTCTTTTCCACTGCGCCGATATCAAAGTTCATACTGAATATGTAGTTCTGAATATCCTTTGATATCCTGTTCCGGTTGTAGAAGTAGAGACACTCCTTAACCTGCTGGAGTATGGTGTAGTCATAGGAATCCACAAGGGATTCCAGGAATTTCTCCGGGATCCTCTCCTTGATATCCTCATTTTTATTGAAAAAATCAAGGAGCATCTGCATATTTATCAATTTTTCGCTTTTGGAATGGTAGAAAAAGAAATCATGGAACAGGCGGATGGACTCCCGTCCTGTGATCCCCTGAAAACCCTCGTTTTCCCCTTCCGAGAGAATCTTCCGGCGGATGGCTGCTTTAAAAGTCCGCCGGTCCTCATCCTTAATCCACTCCGGGATGATCCCCGCATAGATGTACATCTTAAGCAGCAGGAGCTGGGGGTCGCAGAACTGGCTGTATTTACTTGTGTCCCCGATCCATTCGTGAAGGGCCGGAGATTCCCGGTTCAGGCGGGAGGCTATAATCACCCTGGCAAAATCTTCCAGAATCTGGGGAAGGAAACGGTTTTTTATCCTTAATCCAAGAATATTGCAGTAGATCTGCACTTCCGTCTTATAATCCAGAACATAGGGCATCTTGATATAGATAATACGGTCCTTCAGGGCCTGGTTATCCTCCATAAACTTTTTGTCCTGCGGATTGATCAGACCCAAATAGAGGGTTTTGATATTTTCCTCGATGGATTCCACCTTATGAATCCCGTCGCTGACAATGCCGTGAAGATCCAGCAGCCTGTTTTTATTATGCTGTTTTACATCCATTACCACATAGATGCCGTTATTGGTCCGGGCATGTTCCGAGTGAATAACCCTTATAAGGTTAGAGTCTCCGAAAAGCTCATCCAGGGCCTGCTGAACCGCAGGATTGGCCACTGGTTTGTTTAAAATCACATCCCCCGGATTAAAGACGGAAATTCCCTCTCCCAGACGGCGGCTGTAGGGCATCCTGCGGGGATGAATCATATTGATTACATCTTTGGGGGAGCCCGTATGATCAATCAGGGCCTTGTAGAGAGAGGTGCATACGGTACAGGGTTCGTCTTTAAAAATCCATTTATACTTTTTTTCTGTAAAAAGTTTTATTTTAAAATCTTCATCGTCAATCAGATTGTACAGAAACTCTTTTCTCTGCTCTTTCGGTATCTGGAGAATCGGCGGGTCGTGGTTCGGACAGTTTAAAACTACCGCATCGTGGGAGAGAAGGGGCCGTATCTGCAAATTATTGTTTTGCTGCATCTCCTTGAGAAAACGCATCTGTTCCGGAAACAGGGATTTTTCAATCCGCCAGGTCGTATCGTAAATTTCACCTTCATCGGTTTTCATATAGGATTCGAAACGGTCCAGAAAATTCTTTAAAAAAGTGCTCTTGCCGCTCCCCGGAGGGCCTTCAAATATATAGATTTTGTTCCGGTCCACCACCTGGTCGAAGGAGTTGATAAGAGCCATAAACCGGTTTCCGAAGAGGCGGTCCGCAAAGTAGGGGGATTCGCTTTCCCTGATAAAAAGGTCTGTAAAATTGTAGGCCATGTAGCTGACGGTTTCCGGGTCATCAGGGAACTCATCCACTCCCGGAGGAACATAGTAGAGAACCATATCGTGAACCAGCTGAAAAATATCCCGCAGAAGCGTCCTGGGCCGGTCCTTCAGTTTTTCCAGATAGTCGGAAAAGGATATTTTAACCAGCTGCTTCTCCCTGCTGAGATTCCGGTACAGTTCATTCAGGTTTTCCTCTACTCCGGCCATTTTGACCTCCCTCACTCCTTAATCGTCCTCGGCCTCCCCATTATCCCCTCAATGGGAGGGGAACCGAATTGACGTCTCCCCTTTGGGGAGATTGAGAGGGGCTCGGATGGTTAACCCTCACCCCTTAATCCCCCTGGTCGTAAACTACGTTTACTGCTCTGGCATGCATCCGGCCTCTCCCAGAGGGAGAGGGGGTTTTTTACAATTGTTTGCGGCTTATCTTCCGGTCTTTCATGGTGTAACAGACCCTCTGTTTCATCAGTATCGTTTCCTCCCCTTTCTTTTCGTAGTACATTTCTGTCGTTTCCAGTTTTACAGGGTTTCCCCACAGGTATTCCAGTCCCATCATGGTGTTGGGGATATACTCCTTCATAAGCGGTTTCCCCTCGTCCCGGTGACACAGGTAGAGGGTATTCTCATCGGTCTTCTCCTTATCAACCCGGATATCCGGAGGGTGCCAGAGGCTGTCCAAAAGCATGGCCCTGTATGCATCGGCCCCCTTGCTTTTTATGACATACTCCCAGGTCTGCCGGGGCGCATTCAGCCGTTTTTCAACCGTATAGAGTTTGTTGCGGTTGATAAAATCCTGATCGACAAAGCGGTTTATCAGTGTAAAATCGCAATACTCCTCCCGCAGCTTAAACAGAAAATCCGTTCCCTTGCCGGTATTCCGGTTGTACCGCTTCCGGTCTTCTATCTCGTGCAGTTTTTCAAACTCATAACTGATCCGTCCTTTTTCGGCCAGGTCCTCAATATACTCCATCAGACGCATCCCGATGGCATAGGGGTTCAGCCCTATCCGGGGGAGGGATGTCACCATGGCATGAACCCTGGCAAAGTCCACTTCATGTCCGCATATTCTTTTATCTTTGAGAAAGAGCCGCTCGTGCCAGTAACTGGCCCAGCCTTCATTGAAGATATGGTCCCGTCTCTGGGGATCGAAATAGAGGGCCGTGTCCCGCACTACATGGATAACCGATTTCATCCATCGGTTTTCCTCTTTCTGCAGAAAAGGGGAGGCATTGAGGATATATTCCAGAACATCCCGGGAGACGGTTTCTTTCTTCTGTTTGTATCTTTCGAAGAATGAATCGAATTCGGGATAGAGGGATTTGGCTTCCGTGAAGAAGAGGGATTCTCCTGTTTCAGGAGACGCCTTCTGCAGTTCGTTATAGCGTTTCAGGTTTTTCAGGTACTCCCCGTGAGAGACCTTCCTGATATCCTGAAGAAAGCTGTCAAAGTAGAAATCCATCTGCGGACTGTAGCGGCCTGTGTTTTGTGTGTGGAGGGCTGACAGTACTCTATAGAACCCGAGGATATTGTCTGCTCCCCGGGCAAATTCGATAATATAATCCACCCAGCGGCCGTATTCCGACCGCAGCCGGGCAATAAGCCGCTTATCCGCCCGGGCCCGTCCCAGAAAATCATCTCCCCAGGTATGTTTAAAGAAGGTGTTGTTCTGGAAAAAGTCGATATGCCCCAGAACATGGTAGAAGATCATCACATTGAGCCAGTCCGGGTTGTTGTCGTTATAGAACGAAACGGCCGGGCGTGTATTGATAACCGTCTCGTAGGGATTGGTGGGGTAGAGCTTGTACTTTCCCTTCTCCTGGAGCACCCTGACATCATGAACCCAGTAGTCGTAGATGGTGGGGATCATCATTTTGGGGGAGAGTTCCAGCATATCCTGATTGGTAACGACGTACTCCAGGGTTTCATTGTCAAAACGAAGGCCTTCGTCCCGGGCGCGTTGTTTGCACTCTTCCATTATGGCTTTTACATGCTGATCTACCAGGGTCATTCTTCTATCAGCTCCTTTATACTGTCCACAACCTGCCCCTCATCGGAATCCTCCTTCAGGGTGGAGAGACGGAGCCTGTCCTTTCTGCTTTCCAGGAATCCGGATTTTTCCAGATACTTTTCGGCTGTCGTCTGCCCCGGCTGCCGGTAGGGTGCCGCAACCACTGTTATGCCGATACGGTTGGCGTAGGTCAGCATTTTTTCCAGGGCTTTGACTGCTTCATCTCCGCTGGAGTCCAGGTCGTCCCCGTCTGTTCCATGAAAAATGTAGATATTGTAATCCCGGGCCAGGGTCTCTTTTTCTACAATCTCATTGACAAATTTGTAGGCCGAGGCGATAAAAGTTCCTCCTGCGATGCTGAGGTTGTAATAGGTATAGAAGTCGGGCACTTCCTTTGCCTCGTCATCGTGGAGGATAAAGCGGGTCTCCACCTGTTTTTCATACTGGTAGGACAGCCAGCTGTAGATCATCAGATGCTGAGAGGTTACAATCTCTGTCGGTTTGCCGTACATGGATGCCGAATAGTCCCTGATAAAAAACACCAGAGCCTGGGCCTCATAGTCCTTCTCCCGGGAGAGAACACGGTAGACCTTGTCCCGCGGATCCACCAGGAACTTCGATGAATCGATATTGTTGATGTCCGGTACCCTTCCCAGGGCCTGATTAGTCCGCACAATTCTTTTTAGGGTTGCTTTTTTATCCAGAAACTGCCCGAAACCGCGGTTTTTATCGGTCATCTCATAGCGGTAGCGGGTAAAGGTTTTTTTCTTGCCCCGGTCCTGCAGGTTGGGCAGTTTAAACTTTTCCGTCAGGATCTTGCCCAGGTCGTAGGCGGAGGAACTTACCTCATGTTCGCTCCCTCCTCCCTGTCCGGCTCCTCTGTCCCCCTCTCCCTCTTCCTGATGGACGGGGACTTCTCCCAGGACTTCGCCCTCTTCGCCGTCCCCGGCTCCACCGGTCTTTTCGTTTTCGCTGCTGTTGTCCTTAAAGCGGATCGTATCGTGGTAGAACTTCTCCTCGTCCACGGTGGGAACGATGATTATCTTGTCCTTTCCCGCTTTCCCCGGACGGAAGATGCGCCCCAGTCGGATCTTCCGGGGAAAACCGTCCTTTTCCCGCTGTTTATCCCTGTCCAGAAGGTCGTCAATGGATTTCAGAGCCTTGTGATAGTAGCTGTTCCGATCCTTATCCGCCATATAAAACCTTCTATTTCAGGATTCATCCTCCAGGGTCGTGTAATACTCCAGTGTCTTTTCCGCACAGGTCCGGCAGTAGTTCAGTTTCCCTATCATGGTATCCATCAACCGGTTGTAGAGCTTCTGGTTCTCTTCATCCGTCCGGTTGGCCAGGGCTCCCACCAGGCTCCCGGCGCTGCCGATATCCGAGTTAAGCCGAACTTCCGTCACCGCCATAACCAGCTCCAGATTATCCATGAAATTGTAGTTTTTCTCTGTGGCGATCTTCTGACCGTAGAGCTTGCGGATAGTGGTCCGGAAGGATTCCCGCTGTTCTTTCGTTTTCAGTCCCATCCTTTCTTCCACGCTTTCGATATACCGCTCGTCAATCTTGATCGCCGTCAGTTCCCCCGTCTGCGGATCCGGGTACTTCCACATTTTGTCGGATCCCAGGGTTTCCGCGTCGATTCCCACAATCATATTCACATAGTTCATCACGCTTTTCTCTATGGCCTTGGGCTCGTCCATATAGGCGTCGAAAATCTCAACCTTGATCTTTTCCTTGTAGAGCCCCTGGGCAATTTTCAGATCCTCCAGATACTTGGCCCGGTCTCCCGGTTCCTGTATATAGTCCAGAATGATGGTTTTGAGGGCTTTGAAAATGTCCTTGGCAAACATGCATTCCCCCTCATTGGTTTCCGAGCTTTCCAGTACCAGCTGAATGGCCCGCCCCAGGTTCCTCTGTCCCAGGCCCTTCTGACCGAAGCGTTTGGTAATATCCGCTTCGGACTGAAGATCGTCAATAATCTCCCGGAGGGATTTGATGCTCTTTTCTCCCGCCACTTCCCCGGCAGCCAGCTTCATCATCTCGATGGGGGTCATCTTGTCTGAGCGGGGCAGGCGGCTCAGGGTGACCGCAATGGATGAGGCGTAGTTGAAATTCGGGTCAATGTGCAGGGATGACTTGCTGAAGGTTGTCTTCTCCCTTCCCCCCAGAGCGTATCCTGTCAGATCCGACTGCAGTTTGTAATCGGTGTTGTGGGACACATAGCACAGGCGGCAGCGGTCAACGATAGGGGCCTCTTCCCTCTCCGACAGGAACTTGTTGAACTCGGCGTTATTGCTGGTGGCGATGATCAGGGTGTCTATGGGCCATTTGAAACCGTCCAGTTCAATGGTCCTGTTCTGAATGACCCCCAGGTATATCTGGACCAGGTCTCTCTTGTTTTTGAAAATCTCATCGCTGAAATGGATTCCCCCTCCGGCCACCCTGGCCAGAGCCCCTCTTCTCAGGTCGAAACGGTAGGGGTTGTTGGTATCGGAGATATGGAGCAGACGCTGGATGGATTCCTCTCCCAGAAGGTCAACGGAGGAGGAGGTTATTTTATCCTTTGCGGGGTATTTCCCCGTCACGGTTCCCAGTGTTTCGCTTAAGGGGACGGGTACTATAGTGATGAATCCCTTCATGGCCTCTACATCCCCGCCTGTATAGCGGCGCAGATCTTCCAGAATATAGGAGGAGCAGGCCCCCAGGGGAGCGTAGTTGGCATAAAGCGCTTCCAGGGCTTCATCCCCGAATCCCAGTTTTCCCAGCCAGGTACGGTTTTCCTCTTTCGTCTCATAGAGGTTCATGGCCAGTCGCATGGGGTCCTCATAGGTCTGGGACTCTATACGCCCTATCATGCCGTAGGTTTCCAGTTTGTCCAGGTTATTGAACCGGAAGGTATAGCGGTGACACTCCGGCAGTGCCAGATAGCTGCGGTAGAGGGAACAGAGGTATTCCACAAAAAAAGTTTTTCCATTTCCCGGTTCCCCGATCAGAACATAGGCCATCTCCGAGGAGGATCCGTTTTCCGCGGCGTCTTTTACATAGCTGACAAAACTGTTGATCTCGTCGTACATGCCGATTATATGCTTGGGCCCCTGTCGGAAAACCTTGAAATCGTAGGTTGTCCGTCCGTTGACTTTGACTTTTTCTATCATCTCCGGATCATCCAGAATCAGGTGACAGAGCGATTGGTAGATGTTCTCGAATTTTCTCTTTCCGGAAATAACCTGTTTGACGTGATAATCCAGGCTTAAATTCTCAGCCATGCAGCCCTCCCCCGGGAGACAGTGCAGCGCAGACAGCTTGAGTCCCTGCTTTAAAGTCTAAATCAGTTCGGAACGGAAGTAAAATTCCCGATGACTAACTAAAGTTAGTATTCTCTTCACGGGGAGCAGGGGGTACAATTACTGTATCAAATAAGTAATCAAGTGATGTGTTATGGTATTGTCAAAGAGATCCTTACAGCCCCCTGTCGGGGTATTCAGAAGTCATAGAATCCCGGGAATACTTAAAAGCGATCTGAAATATCTGTTGATAAAAGATCAGCCCGTTACCTGTTTCTGCTGCGGCATGGAACTGGAATCCCGGGAGGTCGGGGTTATCGCAAAGGGGCATACAAGGGTTGCCTGCAGTTGCAGAAATGCTTCCTGTATTCACTATTTAATGGAGAATTTCCATGAATAAACTGTATGCCCGCATCGCCCGGGTGGCGGTAAAATATGCTGTGTGCAGGCGGATCCGGAATTTCTTCGGATCAGGTTACGGTCAGTTCTGCATACACTGGCTGCACCATAAAGACCTCCTTTCTCCCCTTGAAGAAATCGAGGATGCTCACTTTATTCCGGTTTTCAACGAGTCGGATTCTCCCGCCATCCAGTCTCTGCAGGCCTATCAGTTCAACCTGTCCATCTCCTATAAAAGAAGGGCCCGGACAATTACAGGCATATACTACAGGGCTCTGGAAGCGGCTCTGCTGAGGGGGTTCGCCTGTTCCATGGGATCCGAAGCCGAGGAGGCCTTCTATACTTATTACGCTCCCGCAACAGACCGGAATCCCGAACTGAAGCGGGTATACAATCAGATGATTTCTCTGGATAAACAGAATCTCCTTCGCACTGTCTTTCTCACAGAACTGGATTACCTGCCCGCTGACGGGAGGGATTACAGCGAGGATCTGGCGGGGCTTCTGGATTACCTGGAAGATCCCTCAAGGGGGGAGTGCTACCTGAAAGGTCCTATCCGTATAGGCCTGCTCCCGCGGGATCCCCAGGTTATTCTCTCTGTGTATCAGAGAGCTGTCTGTGAACGTTTCTACAGAGTCGGAGTGCCCAATATCCTGCCGGCCAGCAGACGCCAGATTGATTATAGAACCTTCAGCAATCTTGTTCTTGATGCTGATCTCAGACCGGGGGGGACCTTTACGGGACGGATGGTGATGTCGGGTCCCGGCGCTTCCGTATTTGACCGGAACGGTTTAAGAGGGGTTCTTTACAGGGAGGAGTACAGCTGGAGTCTCCGGGAGTGCAGACTGAAGGAATTCTTTGAGGGTGAGGAGTGTACTCTGGCCATAAAAAGCATCGACTGGGTAAGGGGGCGCATCCTTCTGACCGGCAGGGGCAGGGAAACAGATCCCAGGGAACGGGCCGGTTTTCCGGAGGTGTATTCCATTGCCAATGTCCGTGTGGTAGAAGAAAATCACTGCTATATGCTTGGTTTGTACGGCAAAGAGTTTGAAGTTATTCTGCCCAAGAGCGAGCTTTTACCGGATCGGTTCGGTTCCGTTCATAATATGATAGGCAGGGATTATAAGGTGATGATCTATCACAAGGACAGGGATTCCCGTCTATACGGGAGCATCAGAAAACTGTAGAAATCCAGGACCCTAGAAATTCCATTTGCATTTATCCAGCAGTTCCTGACGGGAACGTACTTCCATTTTTTTAAATATTTTACTGAAGTACTGTTTTATTGTTCCGGTGGTTGTTCCGAGGTTGTGGGCAATCTCTTTGTTGGTCAGATGGGGGCTCTGGCAGAACTCCCGGATAATCGCTTCCTCACTGGGGGTAATTTTAAACTTTTTCAGATCCACAGGTTTTCTGGAAAGCCCGAGCTTCTCTATCCGTTCCTCCAGCTCTTCTATGCGGAACGCTTTGCTCTGTATCTCCTGATGATGCTCCCGGATTTCTTCTTCCAGCTGTTTTTTTTCCTTCTCCATAGCGGAAAAGGTCTCCTGTGTGGTCTTTTCGAACTTGAGAATATGGTTTATTTCGCTGGTGTATATCAGGTAGATAATGGTCAGGAAGAATATGAGGTACAGGGTTATATTTATGCTTGACCCTATATGGTCGTCCCCCGATACGGATATGGAGAATTCCAGAAAAACCATTGTGAACAGGCCCAGCAGGATTAGTTTCTTCCGGGTATGTTTCTCCAGAAGTCCGTAGCGGTAGGCAAGCATCAGTGAGAGCATGATAAATCCCATTCCGTGAAAAGCATCATACTGATCCATCAGGGACAGAGCCCCGTTAATAAGAAAAATGGCAATCTGCAGGTACTGAATCAGGGGGCTCTGTATTTTTCTGGTAAAAAACAGGATAAGCGAAAACAGAAAGATAAACAGGAATGACGGGAAAATCAATGCTTCCAGTACGGTCGCATGCCACGTAGATACCAGTAAGATGAAGTTTACCATACTTACGGCGAAGCCAATCAGGGCTACAAACAGGGACACCCTTTTTTGTATTTCAATGTTTTCGCTTTTTTTCATAATACTATATTTTAAAATGGTTATTGAATTTTGTTAAACAATATTATACATCCCAATATGATTCAATCCCCGGGCCTATATCCAGTATTTCATCCATTTTGGGGCAGGACACGGAAAGGACCTCTTTTCTCAGATTTTCATTGGCGTTTTCAAATTTCCATGCGCCCATATTAATGGGGTTGTACTTTCTGTTCCGTTTGTCCTCTACGCTGTCCATTTTGTGGTCCGCCAGCATGGCCAGGGCCAGGATATTCATCCCCCTTTTTATAATAATCTCATTCCCTCCGTCAAAGTGACTGATCCGTTCGAGTCGGGTGAACAGGTTGTCGTTATCGGAAAAATTATGAAGAAAAATGTCCTTTCCTCTATCCGAGGCGGCTATTACATATGTGGCAAGATGAGAGAGCGCTATCCGCTGAGGATTGCGGCAGTCGGCCAGAAAGGGGAGGGCCGCAACCAGTTTCATTATTTTATGACTGGTCATTCTGGCCCTTTTCATTGGAGAGAAATGAAAGAGAGTCGAAATCCTGTCAACCATATCGATCCACTGTTCTTCTGTGAAGAGCGCTTCCTGTGGAGGTTCAGCCTTTAATTTTTTTTCCTGAATCATAATATTCTCCTGAATGTTTGAGGATAACTATATTGTAAGACGCGGAATATTAGCTGTACAGACTCGGAATCGCTGATATTGACAGGTTCAAAAACAGGTTTCTTTATCTCTTTTTAGTATAAGTAAATACTGTTTTAATGTACTAACTAAAGTTAGTAGGAATGAGGCCGTATTTTACGGGGTTTTACAGCTGTTTTTGAGGGTACTAACCAAAGTTAGTCGGTTATATGCTTTTGCAGAACGGGAAACAGGCATAAAATAGCGAGTGCCTTCAATAAAGGACCGGTGTAAGCCTTTGATGTCCGGGTTTATTTTACACCATTCGTTTTGCAGGCATATTTAAATTTTGTAATTGTTATTATAGAGAATATTGGTATACTAATCAAGGCGTTTGTTCCCGTTATTTGAGAATATTGTTTATTAGTGTTTATTCTGTGTGTAGTGATTTGGTGGTTGGGGACGTTGCAGTGAGATTGAAGCAGGAAAAACCCTTTATTCTCATATTGATATTAATGAATATATAAGAGAGTCAGTTAAAGAAAAATCATTTGCAAAATGGTTTGCAGAAAAAGTCTCTACTCATCCGCATTTAACAAAACGTATTAGATACATTTTGGAAATCGGAAAAGAAAATGCTGCCATATAAAAAGTTATAGATTGTCAGTTTCAACTGATCATGATCTTTATAATTATAGGGATCATGACACTAACGGCAATCAGCAGAAATCCATGTTAAAGGAGAAATACATGAAAAATAAACTGGATTCTGAAGACTATAGGAAATATACAACAAGAAGCGAATATGACAAAGCAATTCATACCCTAGAAGGCCTGTTATCAGGAATATCAATAGATAATAAAATAGACAAACAAGAACTGCAGGAATTAAAAAATTGGTGCAGTGACAATAATAAATTCCTGAAGAAACAACCGTTTAAAGACCTTATCCCCTATATCATAGAAGCTCTGGAAGATGATTATCTGGATGAGGAAGAGCACAATAACATAATCCAGATGTGCAAGTATTTTAAAAGCGGCAGCAAGTATTACGACATAGTGACATCCGACCTGCAAAGGCTGCAGGGGATAATGCACGGAATTATGGCAAATAATGAAATCTCTGATGAAGAGATACACGAACTGGATACCTGGATTGAGCAAAATGATCATCTGATAGGCTTATACCCCTATGATGAACTTTACAGTCTTTTACTTGCCGTACTGGAAGACAATATTATTACGGATACGGAAAGAAATATTCTTAAAGTATTCTTTAGCGATTTTATTCCGGAAAGAGATTCCTCTACAATCGATTATCCCGAAATAGAAAAATTGAAATCTGCAATTATCATTCCTGGTTTAACAACCAGTAACCCGGATATTGTATTTCAGGATAAAGTATTTTGTATATCCGGAAAGTTCAGGGACAATAAAAGAAGTGATATTGCACAAATGATTACGGATCTTGGCGGTACTTTTAAAAGTGGAATGAGTAAGGACGTTGATTATCTGATAGTTGGAACAGAAGGAAACCCAGCATGGGCCTTTTCCTGCTATGGAAGAAAGATAGAATACGCCACAAATCAAAGAAAACAGGGTAGTCGAATCCAGATAGTGAGAGAAGAAGACTTTATCGATGCCTATGAGGATAATTTATAAACACAACGAAAGATTACATCATATTTGAAGGGATTTTATTACTTATTGAAACAGGGAATTAAATACAGCTGTAATGAAAACATTAAGAAAATGTAAAGAAATGAAATCATGGATCTGAAACGTATATACAAAATCATTGAACCGGCAGAAGGCGGCGATAAAGCCAGCAGAATATTCGATATCTCAATCATACTCCTGATTATCATCAACATCTTTGCCGTAATATTAAATTCTTTTTCCAATCTTACTCCGGGTACAGCCGGGGTACTGGATTTTATAGAGATCGTATCCATCGTGATATTCACAGCGGAATATCTGTTGCGGCTGATAACGGCGGCTTACAAATTTTCCCATGGGAAAGCCTGGATGCCCTATCTCCTGTATATCTGTTCGCCTATGGCAGTTATAGATCTTCTGGCCATATTGCCTTTTTATCTGCCCTTTATAATCCGGGTCGACCTGAGAGTCCTGAGAATGTTAAGGCTGGTACGTTTGCTTCGTATACTCAAATTGAACCGGTATACAAAATCCATGAAACTGCTGGGAAGGGTAATAAAAAGAAAGAAGGAAGAACTGCTGGTTACTGTATTTATAACAGGAATCCTTATGCTCCTGGCCTCCTCCATGATGTATTACATCGAAAATGAAAGCCAGCCCGATGCCTTTTCCAATATCATAGCTTCTTTCTGGTGGGCCATCGCCACCCTGACCACAGTTGGATACGGCGATGTATATCCCGTTACCTTTCTGGGGAAAATCATGGCCGGTCTGATCGCCTTTCTGGGAATTGGATTAGTGGCCCTGCCGACCGGTATTATAAGTTCGGGGTTTATAGAAGAAGTAGAGAGCCGGAAAATGATAAGGAAGGGCAGATCCCGAGTTAAAATCAAAAGGAGAAAGAGGAAACGGAGATTAGAAATCTGATTCCTGCTTTACTATAAGTGGTAATTCATAGGTCAGTATACAGTGTTTGCTGTATTGCATTGTGCATAATATCGGGAAGATACAGCGGTATAGTACGATGATGGATAATCAGAATCATCCTAAAGTTTTTTTAGATTCTAATAATTATACAAGGAATATAAAATCAAATGAAAAAAGGGACATATATCTCACTATTCTTATTGCTTTCATTAATCTCATGTACATCATTCAGACCTCAGGTAACAGAGGAAGAAGCACTGAATTCATTCAGGTTAATTGAAGATGGAAATCTTATAGAGATTAAAAAACTGATAAAACGGGGAATGGATCCCAATTTTCAAGCAGCATTCGGTTTAACACCATATCAGTATGCTATAGAAAAGAATCAGGTAGAGATCGTATATTACCTGACAGATCATGGTGCAAATATCAATTACAGTAATTCCTTAGGGCTCGACTCCTTATTAATGGCTATCAGCTATGATCATAAGGAGTTAGCTGAATTCTTAATTGATCAAGGTACTAATCTCTCATCAACAGATATCCAGGGATGGACGCCCCTGATATATGCTATTAAACAGAATATGCCGGATCTGGCAATAAAACTTATTGATAGAGGCGCAACAATTTATGGGACAACCAATCAGGATTGGACTCCTTTATTATTTTCTGTACGAACAAAACAGGAAGAGGTTTCCTGGAAGCTGATAGAGGAAGGTGCAGTTATAGATCAACCTTCAGATCTCGGGTGGACACCTTTGATGTTTGCTCTGGAATATGAACAACCTGATATTGCAAAAGAACTAATAGTACGAGGTGCAGACATCCGTCAGCAAATTTCTTCAGGGCATACACCTCTAATGTTATCAATAAAAAACAGTTATTATAAACTGGCGGAATATATGATTCAGCATAATGCGGATGTTAATGCAATAACCTCCTCAAACTGGACTCCGCTTATATATGCATTACAATACAATCAGCCTGATATTGCCAGGATGCTTATTGAAAAGGGCGCAGAGGTTAATGTCGCCAATGAAAATGGCTGGACTCCTCTTATTTATGCGCTGAGAAACTATCATACGGAAATCGCTTATGAACTCCTGGAGAAAGGTGCTGATATAAACTCTGTAAGTTCTGATGGTTGGACCACACTGATGTTCTCACTGAGATATAACCAACCAGAGATTGCTCGGCTTCTTATCGAGATGGGCGCGGAAGTTAATACAGTAGATAATGATCATTGGTCTCCATTGATGTACGCCTTAAGAAATGATCAGCCAGAAAATGCGAGGCTTTTAATTGAAATGGGAGCAGAAATAAATATGCATAATGATTATGGCTGGACACCGCTTCTGTATGCTTTGAAGTATCATCAACCAAATAATGCACAACTACTTATCGAGAATGGAGCAGACCTGGATTACAAAGGTGACGATGATTGGACACCTTTAATGTTTGCATTGAGATATAATCAGCCGGAGAATGCAAGGCTTCTTATTGAGAAAGGTGTCGAAATAAATGCTAGAGATGATAAAAACAGGACACCTCTTATGTTGGCTCTGAGTTTTAATCAACCGGAATGTGCACAACTCCTAATTGAAAGAGGAGCAGATGTAAATGCAAGCAATGATGAAGGTTGGACACCATTAATGTTCGCAGCTTGTTATTCACACCCAGATATAGTTACTACTCTTTTAGAAAGAGGTGCATATCTTGAATTGAAAAATAATAAAGGGAGGACCGCTATGGATATTGCGGATATCTATAACAAAGCAGAGGTTATCGATATTTTCAATAATCTATAGATTTTTGGAGCTCGGATAATTGATTTACTCCTGAATTGCCTGATGTAAATATAATTGAACAGTTCCAGTGGAATCTCCCGGGAATGGAAATCGCATCAATACCGGGACCCGGTAAAAATATATTTATTCTGACATTATAAAAAGTATTGTATAATATATGCATGTTTACATTAAATGGAGGAATAAATGAGCTCTGCAAAGCGCCTGGCCACCCTGGTACTTATTACCGTGCTATCCCTTTCAGCCTGTATAACGGCCCCGGTCTTTAACGAGGCAGCCTACGCCGAACTGTGCGAGTTGAAGGTCCTGTCGTCAGCCGTACTGGCCGTAATGCTGGAAGAAGCGGTAAAATCAGAATCCGATCAATCTGATGTACAAATCCCCGCAGCAGCACAGGAAGAAATCAAAAACCTGAAGATGCGTATAGCGGTCGCCTATGAATATGCCAGAAACCGCCCTGAAAACGAGGAGCAGGTAAAGCAGTTCGATATCCTGATGAATGAGGAGGGTGATATGCTCTATGCCCTTATTAAAAGCTGGGAATCCGATGAATATATTTCTCCCTTTTATATTGAAAACAGCACAGAAAATATCAGGATATTATTCGATGTCATGCTGGCA
Source organism: Oceanispirochaeta sp. (assembly GCA_963663385.2). Lineage (GTDB taxonomy): Bacteria > Spirochaetota > Spirochaetia > DSM-2461 > DSM-2461 > Oceanispirochaeta. Next base: position 128,567 of record CAXXXD010000003.1, read on the forward strand.
CTGGAATCCGGAAAGGAAATACCCGAGTCATAAAAGGAGCAGGGGATGAATGTAGATGATTTATTTAAAGAGATCTCAGATCTGGCGAAAGGTGAGCTGAAACAGTATGGAGACGAAATTACAGATGTAATCAGGGATTTCTATAAGAATACTAAAAAGGATATAGAGAAATATACCCGGGCATTGGCAGACGCTAAGATTTCTCAGAAAGAATATGCCAGCCTGTTACGGCAGAAAGAACAGCTTCTGCAGGCTGTCCTGCTGACAGAAAAAGTGAAAAAGCAGGTAAACCTGAAGGAATTTCAGGATAGGGTGATTGGCTTTATCATAGATAAAGTTTTTGATGCCCTGCCATAATATTTGGATCTGGATAGAATAGTTAAACCAGAAAACCTTACAGATTGAAATTAGCTTACCCTCTTTATACATATGATATAAGGGGGCGCAATATTGGTAAGCACCGGAAATAATTATTTTCAGTAAATTTATCTTGACAAAATGATTTTATAGAAATACTCTTTTTTTAGTAAGTACAAAAACATACTAACTAAGGAAAGAATATGCCTATACCAAGAAGAACTCGTATTATTAACTCTTCGAGAATCATCCGTGAACTATGGATTCATAATGTATTGAGTAAGGCAGAACTGGCAAAAAACCTCAATATGAATAAATCCTCAGTCTCTAATATTATTGAGGAATTAATAACCTATTCTGTCGTGGAAGAAAAAGTACCTATTCTGCCTGGTCCTAAAGGCGGACGGACTGCTATGGGACTTTCTCTCAACAAGGATTGGTTTTATGTCCTCGGATTTGAGCTGCGATCAGATTCCTACACGGTTCTTGCTGTTGATATACAGGGGAATGTTCTTTTTTCACAGACAGAACAGCGGGAGTTAACCCGAGATAACCTTGCCAAGGATTTTATTGCTATTGTAAAGGACCTGCAGGAAAAACTGGCATTTCTCAATCGCCCTCTTCTTGGTATCGGTGTAGGGTTTTCGGGTATTGTTGACAGGGATAACCAGATTATTATCCGATCCGTTTCCCTTGATATTCATGATCCCCTTGATTTCAAAAAAAAAGTTGCAGGGGCCTTTGATTTTCCAGTAATTCTGGAGAATGATGCAAGCTGTGGAGCATGGGGCGAAGTCGTCTTCCAAAGGGAAAAGCAGTTAAAGAATTTTATTTTTCTCCTGATCGAATTCTGGAAACGAAGCCCTTCCGATAAGGAGACATCCCATCCTACCATCGGTATCGGATTTGGTTTCGGCGGAAGGATTTATCATGGTTCAAAGTGGGCTGCCGGCGAGTTTAAAAGTGTACTGAATAGAAAACAGGGAAGCTCCCGTCAAATTGAAATTGAACTTCCTCATGGAACAAAACACATTACTGAAGATAATTCTTCGCTCAGACTGTATATCCGGGATCTGTGCACCAATATCGCTTTCCTTGTAAATACTCTTGATATAGGGAATATCTTTATCGGCGGTGATACGGAACCCTTTCAATCTTACATTATTACTCTCCTGGAAGAAGAATTGAGATTGAATTCTCTTACCAACTCGGTTCCGGATTGTCATATTCAGTTTTCATCTCTGGGATATCATGCGGTAGCATATGGAGCAGCAGCTTTGTCTCTCGACCAGATTTTTATGAATCTTGAACCGCTGGATTCGGCAAATGAAGCGCATCTGAGGCCGTTATACTTCATGGAAGATGGATCATAAAAAAGGATAATCTCTCGTTTTGTGGGATTAAAATATTTTAAGGAGGCTTTATGAAAGCTCAGGTAAAATGGTTATGCATTCTTGCAGTACTTTATGTTCTGCCGTTCCGGATCTTTGCCGCTGGTCAGCAGGAGCAAATAGTTCCGGTGGATGGGAATACCCTCTCGGTCTATCATTATCTTGATCAGACGGACAAGACAACCGCACCGAATTTTCAAGCGTTAGTCGATGTTTTCTATGAGGAAACCCCGGGAATCCATCTGGAATTCGAATATGGTTATGGGGAAGCTTACCACAACAAACTACAAATGTTGGCAGTCTCAGGACAACTCCCGGATATTGTGTTGTTGTATCCGGGAAAGCGAACCTCTCAGGTAACAGGTGCCGGTCTCGTGAAGGATTTAAGACCATGGCTTGCTGACCATGAAAGTGAATTTGCCCCCATGGCAATGCTTCCTCAAGGGGATAACGGAGAAATCTGGGAGCTGCCTGAGGACATCAGTGTAACATCAATTATGTATTCAAACAATCGGCTTATGAAGGAACTTGGTCTTACTCTTCCGAAAACTTACGATGAACTTATCAAACAGGGAGATCTGATCAGGAATGCCGGTTATACGCCTATTTCTCTTGCAAACAAAGATGCCTGGCCCATACAGTCCTGTCTGGAGAGTATGCTTGTAGAAAGAACCGGAGGAATGACCTGGTATAAAAGTGCTGTTGACGGTGCCGGGTCATCCTTTCGGGATCCGGAATTTATCCAGTCCCTGAAACTGATCAAACAGATGTACGATAAAGAGATGTTCTCTCCCGGAATTAATCAATTGGCTTATATGCAGGGGCTTGATGATTTTGTTAATGAACGAGCTGTCTATTTTATAGATGGCGGATGGATGGTCAATAATCTGGTGGGAGAATTGAGCAACGATCAGAAATCCTATATCTCTCTGGAATCTTTTCCGGATGTTCCCGGTCAGAAAGGCCAAAGCGGTTCGGTTGCCGCTACAGCCGGGCAGGGATTCGGTATGAATGCAAAATTAACTAATGAAGAAGCGGAAGCTGCCTGGAAATGGATCTGGTTCTACGCCGGACCAAAAGGCTCTGCAATTAGACAGAAATACGGAAGACTTCCGGCGTATCTGCTGAATACTCCAGAGGACGCAGATCCGATGATTAAAAAACTCATTAGTTTTGTTGGAAATGTTCCTATGGGATATGTTCTGGATTCGGTCATCGGTTCTGAAGCCATCGGGAAGTTCAATGTGAGCTTACAGGAAATGATGTATGGCTTGAAAACGCCGGAACAGGTTGCGGATGAATTAGAGCAACTAGTTGAAGCGAACGATAGGAAGTAATTCCCTTCATTGAAATGGAACTGTTGTAGAATATCAGGTTAGCTTAAATAAGCATTTTTCCTCTGAATTTAATTTTTACAATAGTTCCATACTCTCAGAAAAAAACTGGAGTTTTACGAGTGAAACAAAACAAACAAAAAACATTAAGTTATTGTGTGTTTGTTATTCCCGGTGTATTGATCTTTTCATCGGTAATAATATTCCCGGTAATCTATAGCTTTCTATTAAGCTTTTCCGAATGGAGCGGGTATGGTTCGTTCAATTTTGTAGGGATAGGAAACTACCTTACTATTGTAACCGATCCTGTTTTTCTTCATGGATTAAGGAATAACCTGCTTATAGTTGCAATTTCCGTATTCGGACAGATTCCACTGGGATTTGTTCTAGCCTATATTTTGCATCGCAGAATTGTGGGGGGGACCCAATTTTATAAAACGATGATTTTTCTTCCCATAACGATTTCTGCCGTTGTCGTTGCTTTGTTATGGAATCAGATCTTCTCTAATTCCGGATTATATACATCTCTGATTCGTGAAATAACGGGGAACATGAGATATGTGGTTAATATTTTTGAGAATAGGACTCTGGCTGTTGTCCCTATCCTGTTCGTTATCCTGTGGATGTATACAGGGACATACATGATTATTTATCTAGCCAATCTTGAAAAGATCTCACCTTCAATTATGGAAGCCGCTTGTATCGACGGGGCCAGTGAGATGCAAACGCTCGTCCGCATTATTCTTCCCAACATGCTGGGTGTCATTGCCACTACGTCAATCTTTGCTATTTCTGGAAGTCTGAAAGCTTTTGACCTGATTTATGCAATGACTGGAGGCGGACCGGCTCACTATACGGAAGTTATTGCTATATATATGTATACAAATACTTTTAAGTTTTATAAATATGGCTTTGGAAGTGCTGCTTCTACGATTATTGTAATTCTGAGCGTAGGATTAATCCTGTTACTACATAATTTTACTAGGCGTCTGGAACGCCAATTCGAATAAAAGGGGGGGACGTTCGTGCCAATAAAAAAATCCATATATTCCTGGAAGGCTTTCGCCTATCCTATTATGCTGATTTTCACCATATTATCGGTCGGACCGCTGGTTTGGCTTTTTTACAGCTCTTTCAAACCGCATGCCGCAATTATTAAGGATCCTCTCGGTTTACCGGGGAAACTATATTTTGAAAACTATGCTATTGCATGGAAACAGGGAAAACTGGGAATATCCAGTCTGAACAGCATCATCTATTCTGGAGTTGCCACTATTATCACTGTTCTACTGGCAATGAGCTCAGGGTATGCTTTTGCTAAGTTCGGTAATCGATTCTCAAAGATCTTTTACGCATTATATACACTCGGACTTCTCATTACTGTCCACTCTGTCATTGTCCCTTTATTCATACTGGAGACACATTTCGGGATAGATGATACGAGGCTGGGTGTTATAATTCCCTATATTGCATTCGGGCTTCCTTTCGTCGTCTTCCTGGCGACGACCTATATCAAAGGGATTCCTGATGCCTTGGAAGAAGCAGCCCTGATCGACAGTGCATCCTATTTCCAAATTTTTACTCATATCATTCTTCCTGTGTCACAACCTATTCTGGCAACTATGTTTATCTATACTTTTCTGGGAAACTGGAACGAATTCGTTTTGGTTCTGACATTAACAAGCAAAGCCGCCATCAGATCACTTCCGGTGGGAATCAATTCATTTGCCGGCGGGATGTCCAGAGATTACGGGCTTCAGTTTTCTTCCCTTGTAATCGGTACACTACCGATGGTTCTCCTGTATCTATCATTCCGGGAACAGCTTGAAAAAGGGTTCGCTGCCGGGATTTCCAAAGAGTAAAGCCATATGGGAAATACACATATACCTCTTTTACCCCAACCGAATGGAGAAGTTCTGATTTCTTCGGATGACAGTCTGCTTTATACTTCGGTCTCCGTGATCGAATATGAATCGGACTACGTTTCGGCCGCTGAAATGATGGATGCATTCTTTAAACACCATTATCACCTCAATCTGTTAGTGACCCCCATTTCGGGGGTTACCTGTACCGAGCCTGTTCTCCGTATTGTCAGAGGCAAGTTTCAGGGAAGCTCCGAAGCCTACAGAATTCATTGTACAGAGTTGGTCTGCGAGATTCAGGCCGCATCGGCTGCCGGTGCCATTTATGGGGTTCAAACAGTGAAGCAGCTAATGGCCGAAGATGCTCCGTCTATTCCTAAGTGCAGGATTGAAGATTTTCCGGAGTATGAATGGCGTGGGGTTATGCTGGATTCCGCCCGTACCTTTATCGAGGTGGAGGAAATATACAGACTCCTTGACCTTTTCTCTCTCCTTAAATTCAACAGGCTTCATTGGCACCTGACAGATGATCAAGGATGGCGGATTGAGATCAAAGCCTATCCGAAGCTGACGGAGATGGGCGCTTTCCGGGAGGGATCGGAAAGCCGGTCATTCGGGAGGACGCGGATTGTGCCCGGCAAGATGGGAGGGTTCTATACGCAGGAACAGATTCGGAACATTGTCAGGTATGCCGGGAATCTGGGAATCCTTATTGTTCCGGAAATTGATCTTCCGGGTCATGTTACGGCTGCATTGAATGCCTATCCTGAACTGAGTTGTACGGGCGATTCATTCGTTATTCCTCCCGGAGCGGGAATTTTTGAAGATGTTTTATGCCTAGGCAAGTCTGAAACCCTTGAATTCGTGTACAAAGTGCTGGATGAAATCAGTATTCTTTTCCCATCTCCCTGGATTCATCTGGGCGGGGACGAAATACCAACCGGAAGATGGGAGGAATGCCGTGAGTGTCAAAAGAAACGGAAAGTCCTGGGGCTGAATCATGAAAGGGAACTTCATATATGGTTTTGCAATACTGTTGCAGAATATCTTAAAATGAAAAATAGAACATTGATCCTCTGGAATGATTGCATGGACGATGCGCTTACACGAGACGCTTTCTGCCAGGTATGGACGCCACAACGGGATTTGCGGAATAAAGCGCTTGAAGCAAAGAAAACATATATCTTTTCCGACTATTTCCATTCATATTTCGACTTGCCCCATCGGATTACCGGAGTGAAACAGGTTTACAATTATAGTCGTAAGCTGAAAAGGACGAGAAATATATCCATCTCTATCCTGGGTACGGAATTTTTACTATGGACAGAATGGATTCATGATAGAAAAGGTCGGGATACTCATCTTTTCCCCAGACTGATTGCTGGTTCGGAAGTAGCCTGGACCAAAACAGAGAATAGTCGGTATTTCCATTTTATAAAAGGACTAAAGAAAATGAAGCGTCTAATGGAAAAACAGTATAATGTTGTTTTCCACAACTTCCGGCGAAGTTTCCCGATTTTCCTTGTCGTTTGGGTTTCACGGATTATCCGACTCTTTCATGTGAGGAAGAATCAGGTCAACTATAAAAAGGAATAGTTTCGATCTAACTTCTTTCTGAAAGAGAATCTACAGAGCTGATTCTCTTTCAGGGATAATATTTTATAAGGGATAAGAACATGAATCTCTATTCGGGTTCTTTTATTCGCTGACAGAGGGGCTTTTGCAAGCTCCTCATAAGGGCATTCAGCGAATGGCTTTATTCAACTCCTATACACAATCTACAGGAAATCAGAACCTTTTAGATGCGTATATCAGTACCTATGAATATGCCATATGCCAAAATGATAACAAGGAGCAGGTTAAGCAGTTCGTTATCCTGATGAATGAGAAGGGCAATATGCTATATACACTTACTAGAAAGCGGGTACAGTTGAAAAAATTTCAGGATAGGGTGATTTGCTTTATCATAGATAAAGTTTTTTGATGCCCTGCCTTAAGATTCAAATCTGAAATTGTAGAAGAAAGCCCGACATAGAGCTGATAAATAACATCTCCTGTTTTAAACCCTGGTACTGGAAAATAAACATAATGACTTTTTTTCCGGGATACTAACTAAAGTTAGCAGTAAATTTGCTTTTATTTATTGGAAACCGGGAGTATAATCGCGTGTCTCACAGTAAATAAACACCAGGAGAAGCTAAGTGCAGAAATATTTACTCCCGTTATTTTTTCTATTCATAAACATTGGCAGCGGATTCGCTCAAAACATCTACAAGGATGTGAAAGACTCGGTAATCAGCCTGGAGCATATGTTTTACCTGGATGCCGCCGATTGCGAGCAACCCTCACTAATTCGTAAACTGGAAGAACTGACAGAACAGGACTTTCTGAACACACCCATGGCTGTTAAGACAGGATCGGGATTTATTATTGATCCCCGGGGGTACGCTCTGACCAACAGGCATGTGGTACTTTTCAAGGATCTGAATGAAGTCAGGGACAGCATCGGACTGGATATAGCCGAATCCATAATCGGGGAGTACGGCTACAGCTTCAGCGAGTCGGAAAAAAACAGTATACGTCATGATTTCTATAACATGTTTACAAAAGGAAAGTACCAGTTTACGGGAATACTCTCCGAACAGGAATATGAAATTGAAGTTCTGGAGGTTTCTCCGGAAGATTCGGATGATCTGGCTCTGATCCGTCTCAAGGGAGACTCGGACTTTTCCGGCCTGCCTCTTGCCGCTTCGGAAGTTATAGACAATTCTCTTATCGGCCAGACAGTCTACAGTTTCGGCTATCCTCTCGGAGCAACCCTTACCCGGATCTTTCAGGACAGAATCGTGTCCATGAATAAAGGGAACATTTCAGCCTTCCGGGAGGACGAACTGAGTATCCAGCATAATGCCGCCATAAGCAGCGGAAACTCGGGTGGACCTCTTGTAAACGAAGACCAAAAAGTTCTCGGTATCAATACGGCTCTGCTGGAAGGCGGTAACAGCCTTTTCTACTCTATCGGCATAGATAAGGCAGTCACCTTTTTAAGCGAAAGGGGATATTCAGATATTTTAAAATGGAACGCCAGAAATCTTAAGCCGGATGGCGTGAGGGTTAATCTTAAAACCAATTCATTAGGGGAACTGGAATCATCTTCGGATCTGCTTATTCTGGGAGAAAAAGGCGCAGATATTTATCTGGATGAGCATTACATCGGCAGGGCTCCCATGTATGTGGACCTTCCGATGCCCCTGAGTCAAATAAGGATTGTAGGAAGCAAAGGCATCTTTTCGGCAAAAATCAGAAAGCTCGGTTCCCTGAGCGGTACAACCGAACTGGTCCCGGATTTCGAAAATCCCCTTATCCCTCTCTCAATCACGGAATCGGAAGGACAGTCCGTCGCCGTTTACGCGGACGGCCGATATCTCGGCGACACTCCTCTAAGGTTGGAGCTTCCCTGTGACGACTACGCTCTCTCCTTTAAATCGGAGAGTGTCGTTTATCCCGGTATAAACCATAGTTTGAGTAAGGATAATCCCAATGAGATAGTTATTCAGGGAGAGCCCGGTTACCCTCTGCATGTCGTAAATCATGAGATCCTGACGGGGACGGCCGCGCAGGATGACCTTGATCTGATATTGGGTAAAGCCACCACCTGCCGCTCGGGAGTATACCTTTTCCGTTCCGGTCCGGTTGAAGTAGAGGCCGCTTATAACGATCCGATTGTGCTGCAGGAAGGAAACTGGACGCTTGAAATCCCGGGAGATCCCGAATGGGAGGGGCGTCCGATTGAATTCGAGGTTCTGGGAGAAACAACCCTTGATCTGAGAAAATCCGGAGGAACCGGAGCCCTTGCAATACGGAATTTTCAAAAAGGCATGGAAGTTTTTATTGACGGAGCCAGGATCGAGAATCCCGCGGAAGTCCTCCCCGAACTGCCTCTGGGGATCCGTGATGTCTATATCTGGCAGGACGGAAAGCTTCCCTGCGAAACAGATATTACCATCAGAAACAACGACAGCGCCTTTATTACATTTCAACCGAGAATGGGGCATTCTGCCAAGTCCGCTCTCTGGGGAGGCGGCAGCCTTACCCTAATCGGCGCCGGACTGACATTAGGGCTGCTGGATACGGATCCCTATGCCTTATCTCATTCCAATACCTACAGTGAATACAAAGACGAAAAGGAACGCATCGCCACCATGAGCGGCGGTATGATAATTACCGGGGCGTTAATGCTGATTCCGGCTGTTCTGGAATGGGCCGCCCACAGCAAATCCAGAAACAGATACAACGAAGTCCGGGGAGGCGTTCAATGAGGAACTTGAAAATTATCCTGATACTTGCAGTCATGGTCCAGCTGATCTCCTGCAGTACAATTTCCAATAAGGAGAAACTGACATCCGATGACTGCATGGTTCTGATCCCGGTAGGAGTTGACCGGCCTGTCGGAACACATACTGCCAGAACCTATACCCTGCATGTATCCGGTCTGGATAAGAGTATTAAAATTTCCAAAAAAGCGGTCGGTTATATCGAGGTAAAAATCAGGAGGGATTCCCAGGATATCATAGCTCTGAAGAGTAAAATAACGGATAGTAATTTTACCGGAAAATCGTCCAATGATGAAATGTTCAAAGACCTTCCCTACAGCCCCGGTCAGGTGGTGGCCTGTGATTTCAGGATCATTCAGAAGATGGAGGAGGTCGCTCCCAACCGGTATATCAGCAGTATCGATTTCAAGCCCGTATCGGCGGATGAACAGAAGGAACTGGTTAATAAATTTATGTCGCAGCCGGCAAACGCGTCGTGGTTTGAATAAGGAATTTCATTATGAATAAATATATTATTTTAATTGGGTTTTTAGTTATATCTGTCTTGTCATGCGATCTTGGAATGGTCGATGTCATGGACTTTGAAGAGTACGGGGATAAGATGGATATGGAAGTCCTGGATGTTGAATTCCGGCTCTATTCTGTTGTGGATAGATATCAGGAAACAAATGAGTTTGACGTGTATATCAGATTTGATGATTATCTGAATTTGAATAGTTCCCAGATACTGGATCTGAAAAAAAACATTATGGATAATATACAGGTGGAGAATGCCTCTGTTAGCGCATTTTATTACACAGACATATATAATTCAGAAAGCCGGGAATATGACCATTCTTTATTGAAGATTACCATAATTCCAGGCGGACAGGGAAATATTGAAATCACTATACCGGAAAAAACAATAAAACTCTCTTTTAATAAAGATGATTACCTGAACCGTTATAACAAGGAAGCTTCGGAGACATTGGTTATCCCTAGAGATCTGCTTTACCCCTATTCTAAATCTGGTCTGGATATTTCGAGAGTCTGCTGGTTAAGTGCACATGAATACCTGGTAGTCGATACGGAAAACGATAAGATCCTTGTTATTGATTCGGACAGCTGTTCTGTTACGAGGGAGTGTAGTATATCCCTGGATGATATCTCGGATATGGAATACAGTGCGGATAAGAATGTTCTCTATATCCTGAGTTCTTCCTCTTTAAAACTCACTATTCTGGATGTCGGGACTTTGAAGTCCAGTACAGAAACACTTTCCAGCACTTACTCTCCCCATGGAAAAGCATTGGAGCTTGATACAGTCCATAACCGCATCTATATTCTGACAAATACATATAAATTATACTCCCTTGATATGGATGATTATTCAGTTAAAATTAATAGCGCTGATTTACCATTAAATATTAATGGAATTGCACTTGATGCAGAAAAAAATCTTCTATACACAGCAAACAGCAAAAGCGTATATCGATACAGTGTTGCCGGTGATACCGTTTCGGAAGAGACATCAAGTCCATCATCATCCATTTCTCATGTGCAGCTGGTTATGAATGGTGACGGCAGTAAAATCTATTATGCTGACTCGGATGGACTCCATTATATTAATACATCTGATCTTTCTGAATCATCTTTCGAGGGTAGTGGCGAATTCCATGCCATTCTTCCGGAATCTGATCTCCTTTTTACATCTGAACGCAGCTATCCCAATTTATACCTTTACAAATATAAGCTCTCAGACCATTCCCTGATCAGTACAACTAATCTGGGATATATAGACGGATACGCTGTTAACAAGGACGGAACAGAGGCATTAGTCTATGAGGGCGAGTATTCTTATAGTTCAGGGATTGGACACTGGGAGGATTATATTAACTTCGAAGATCTGTGAAACGGACGGTGTTCATCTGGAGTAAAGAAAATGAACACCCGGGCAGCCTGAAGTCTTCTGTTCCTTTGGGCCTCCGGAATCAGAACCAGCAACATATCGGGACAGAGTCGCTTACGAACACCTGGGCCGGGACATCCGCATCCGGAATAATTCTTTTTGACTTACAAAAAAAGTGATTGTATAATAACTTACGCGTGTCAGTAATGACGGTACCTACCGGAGATATCTCTCTTTCTGAGTGTCGGAAGGTAGTGTTGCTGAATATGATGCGTTATTCAAAAGACTCTCAGGGTGTGAACGTTATGAACTTTTTCGGAAAACTGACTCTGGCCGTATCTGTAATCATTCTATGCTTCTCCATAGCGGTATTTGCCATTATTGGGGCGGAAACGCGCAATGAACGTATGAACGAAACAGCTATGCTCTTTATGCGGGCTCTGTCCAATATGAATCATCTCAACTACAAACAGAAGGATATTCTGACAAAAAGGGAGAGTCTGGAGACCCTGATTAAGGAACTGCGGACAGCCATGGAAGAGTGTGAAGCCGATATTGATGCCATTTCCGCTTCCACGGCCGTTCTTTCCGGAGAAACAGTTGGAGAAATCGAGAAGCTGACTGCATTCTGGTCGGGATTACAATCCATGCTGAATCGGGGACTGGATGACCTTGAGAGCCTGTCCGGGCACAACCTTGTGAATCTGGTCCCTGAAACGGGGCTGGACGGACTGATAAAACGGAGCGGTGATAATAGCACCGCAGTAAAGGGAAATGATATGAGGTTCTACCTGGAACTGGCGGACTTCCGGGAAAACCTCTCCCTTATTGAATCGGCTTCCCAGGCCTATCGTGAGAAACTGATGCTTCTGGAGAACTCGGTTACGAGGGAGGCCGGAAGAAACAGGGCAAGAAACAGAATCGTTTCATCGGCTGCACTTGGTTTCGCTCTGCTTTTCGCCATAGTATTTGTGCTGCTTTTTTCGAAACACATGGCGGGGAGGGTCGAGGACATCGAAACCGTCATGAGCCATGTGGCCGACAGGAATCTGACCGGGCGCGCCAAAGTACGCGGACGTGATGAGCTGGGGGCTCTGGGCAGTCATGTCAATCATGTTCTGGAATTCCTCAGAGGGTTCCTCGACGAAGTGAAAGACGCCTCCGCCCACAACCGGTCCCTGGGTGAATCTCTCTCGGCAGCCAGCAGTGAATCAGCTGCTGCCGTTAACGAGATCTCCCGGCATATCGAATCAATAAGAAAAAGATTTCAGGACCTTTACGGTGAGATTGCCTCTTCCTCCGGTTCAATAGGGGAGATCGGAAATCAGATCGGGATACTGATGGAGAATGTCGCCGTTCAGGCCGATTCGGTTGTCGAAACGGAAACCGCCATAAATCAGATGTCAGTGTCCATCGGAGCGGTGGCTGCCCTGTCCCGGTCCAAGAGAGAAAGCGCCGCGGAAATGCTCCGCACAGTTGAATCGGGCGGCGAGAAGGTTATGGAGACGAACAGAATTGTCGAGACGATTTCAAACGAAGTGGATAAAATACTGGAGATAATTGGAATTATCAACGGTATATCGTCCCAGTCCAGTCTGCTGTCCATGAATGCCGCCATAGAGAGCGCCCATGCAGGGGATGCCGGCAAGGGGTTTGCCGTGGTGGCCAATGAAATCCGCAAGCTTTCGGAAGATTCAGCCGAACAGGCCCGCATTATCAAGAACTCCATTCTTACCATAACGGCGATGATTGAAGAAGCTCTCCTGTCCAGCGGCCGGGGCGCCGAGGCTTTTGCCGATATCAACCGGGAAGTTTCCCTCTTTGCCGGCGATATGGAGACCATTTCCAGCAGTATGGATGAACTGGCTTCCGCCGGGAATCAGGTTCTCGGGAGCGCCGCGGAAGTATCCGGTAAAACGGCCGAAATCAAAAAGCGCTCTATTGTTATGGGCGAGAATTCCCGGAAAATCGAGCAATCCATGAAATCAATAGAAGCTGTATCGTCGGAGATGGTGGTCGTTATCGGAGAAATTGACCTGGGTACCAGGGAAATCCTGAACGCTGTGAACGAACTTGCCGAGATCAGTCATGAAAGCCGCTCCAGAATGGATAATCTTAACAGCGCTGTCAAAACCTTTGTGACTTGTTGAAAACCGCCGGTTCACCGCATTGTCTGTCAATGCGTATCCGGTTGTTATTATATTACTTACGCGCGTCAGTGCGGGCTGTGACACCAGGAGGCAGCTTATACGGATACCCCGTCTTTGATGCGAAATAAGGAGGATTTATTGTATGAAAAGGGTTAGAACTCCGTTTCTTTTCGCTTTTACTTTCGCTTTGATGTTCGCAGCCTGCGAACTCCCGGTCGGTTCTATCGGGGGTGCGGGGGAGGATCCGTCCAGGACCCTCGCCGATGGGGATCCCCCGGTTATTACGGTTCTGCTGAACGAGGATTTTGAGACGACCGATCTGACAACACGGGGCTGGACGGGAGACCTCAATAATGAAGAGCGCTGGGACACTTCTCCGGGAAGCAGTACTCTGGAGCATTATTCAGGCAGTTATGCCGCACGTTATGACTGTTATAATTCAGGAAGTCTGGGGCACATGATTTCTCCGGTGCTGGACTTCTCGGAAACGGAAAACCACAAACTCAGTTTCTATCTTAAGGAGAGGAAGAAAAACTTCTGGTGGACCAGCAGCAATTACCACAATCACCTTTACGTATATATTTCCAATGACGGCGGCGAGAGCTGGGTTAATCTCGACCATATCATGATCGTCGATGACTGGACTCTGTTCGAGTATGACCTGGATCTTTATATAGCTCCGTCCGACAACATGAAAATCCGCTTTACCGGCCAGGGGGGAAATGTGGATGATAACTGGTACGATACATTCGTCGACGACGTAACAGTGACGGGAGAGGAAGTCTCCGGACCGGTCATTCCCACCCGGGCGGAACTGCTTCGTTACTGGGCTCCCAGGGTTTACCAGGATACCCGTAACGATACGTCCTGGACCTACAGATTCTATTCGGAAGGGGATTTTTTCTCCAAAGTGAATTTCGACGGGGACTGGAATGCGCTGAACAACTGGGAGAACTACCGGTCCTATCCTCTGGAAGCCTATGCCTATTCCAGTTTTCAGGAAACGGACAGCCATTATTTTCTGGGATACTATTATTTTCATGCCATCGATGATTCGGAGGTGGTTTTCGACCGCCATGAAAACGATATGGAGGGTGTATTCATCGCTATAAGGAAAAACGGCTCCTTCGGGATATTCGAAGCCATGCAGACAATCTGCCACAGCGATATTCTGCAGTATTCCAATATCTATCCAGCCGACGGAACGATATCCTTCGAAGACAGCCATCCGAAAATTTACATCTCCAGTAATGGAACGGGATACGATCACGGACACGGAATCCAGGCTTACGGAGGCGGAGAGAATACGGGAGATGACGCCATCGTTTACAATTGCGGTACGGCGGCCGAGGTTCCGGCAGCCACTTCGCCCCTGTACGCCAATCAGTATTCCTATGCCCTGGTCAGCATAGACGAGCTGTGGTCACGCCGTTTCAATACGGGGGACGATCCGTTCTATACCTACGGCAATTTCGGCGGAGATACAAACGGCCGGGGCGCCAATGCTCCCTGGATGTGGCATGAGGGTACGCCCTTTCACAATCCGGCTCTCCATTTTCAGCAGAATTTCAGCGGTATCGGACAGGGCTTCTATTCTCTCAATTATCTGGTCAACCCCTATCCGGCCGATTGACTGCTTCCGGCCTGCCTGCGGACGGGCCGGTTTTTCTTCTCAGGAAACCTGATTGACCAGGCCTTTCCTGTCGAACTCCACGGGAATTCCCTGCAGAACCGGAGAAACCGGTCCTGTCTGCCTGCCGAATTCCATGGCCGCCCAGTATAGGGCCCGGATATTCTCAAGAGGCGTTCCGGGATTGATCGATCCGGCGGTACAGACTTTCAGATTCCGCAGGTCCGCCCCGGCTTCTTTCACATCTTCGATATCCTGCCGCACCGCATCCACAACGAGGTCGGCGGTTCCCTGCCAGAGAACCTTCACCGGCGGAACCTGGCCGTGGATTTTAACGGCCGGCATTTCATTCAGAATCTCCCGAACGGAAATCATGGGGCCGATATTTACATCGGTCACTCCGATCTCTTTCAGCTTTCCCATATGATAGCGCATATTGGAATCGGAATGGTAGTAACGGGTTCCCGACGGGGCGAAGGTCTCATAGAGCTCCTTTTCGGGAACCGCGCAGAATTCGCCGTAGCTCTGAGGAGACATGAGCCCCGTCAGATCCGATGCAAAGGAGAACCGGTTGGCATCCTCTTTCCCGTCATGGGAACGGCAGGCCCTGATATATCGTTTAAGGGTTCTTCCGACCAGCCACGTGAGAGCCTTCATTTCAGCGGGATCAGTCATGATCCAGAGCAGAAAATCGCTTACACCGCAGAGCTGGCCGCAGATCGTTGCGATACCCTTCGTTCCCGTTGCCGCAGGAGCTGAGAGTGGTCTGCCCTCCTCGCGGTTGAGGCAGTGAGCCGCTTCCCAGTAGCGTCTGTGGAGGTTCCCCTCATAAATCAGTGCTTCATCCGACAGCGCGTCGATCCGTTTCTCCAGGGCGCCCACATCTCCCGGTTCTGCGATTACCGGTTTAAGAACCGGTGTGGAATTACTGTGGTAGACCGGTTCTCCCCCGAAAAGGGAGGCGTTGAGGACCACCCCCGTATCAAAGACCGGTTTGCCGACTATATCCAATCCCGTTGTTTTTATAACATATTGTTCGGCCTCGGCTCTGATCTCTCTCTGGTAGGAATAGTCGCTGTAATACCGGTCCATGGGCACATCGAAGAAATGACAGATCCAGTCTCCGTCCAGAGTCGCTTCAGCTTTTATAAAATCATTTCCCGCGCCTTTTCTGTAGAGGGTGGGATCAAAATCGATTTTGTATTTCATGGAATCTCCTTTTATTTGTACTATCCCAATAAATTGATCAATTTTAAATGGATTATATATTGATGAATTTGTATAATATCTACTTATGGTTCTGATTAATACGACTGGAGATATCAGGGGGCAGGGGGGATTCTCTCTCCAGACAGAAGGGAGGCCGTTCGTTCTCCGTTTTATCCATGCAGACGGGAACGAGGAAGCCGGGGCGGTGGCGAATCGCTGTGAACATCGCCATTCCGTCTACCATCTCATACTTGTAAAAAAAGGGACAGGCTTTTTTCCCGTGGACGGGAAGAGGGTAGAGGTCAAACCGGGCACACTGCTCTTCATTTCTCCGGGGCAGCGTCACAGTCTCGGTGTCGGGCGCGGGGAGAGAATTATCTACGGCGAGATTACCTTTGAATTCCTGGATGAGGAGGGAATCCCCCTTACCGGTGATTGGGGCTTTCTGTTCTCCCGGCTGGCGGGGGAACGCGTAACAGCGCCCGCTGCCATGCATACGGACGGGACAGGGATGGCCCAGAGAGTCGCTTCGATCCTGGGCGAACTGGAGAGCTTCAGACCGCTGCTTCCCCGTCCCGTTCTTTTTCATTTGTCAACGTCGTCCCTCCTGGCAAAGCTGCTCCTGGATATGACCGTCAGTTTTTTCCGGAACCCGGCCGGAAGGGAGGACGGGAATCCCATGGAGAGAATACGGGATTATATTCGCGGCAATTATCAGCTGCCCCTGAATCTGGACGATCTGGCGTCAATCGGTTCGTTCAATACAAAGTACCTTTCAAGACGGTTCAAGGAGCTTTTCGGCCAGTCCCCCATAGAGTACAGGGATTCTCTGAGGATGGAATCGGCCTGTGCGCTCCTGAAGAAAACCGCCTGTCCCGTGGGAGATATCGCCGCAAAATGCGGTTTCAGCGATATTTACTATTTTTCCAGGGTGTTCAAAAAGAAAAAAGGGATGAGTCCCCGGCAGTACCGGTCCGCCGGGCAGAGTGTTTAATTTCATCTATCCCGGCTATATAAAGAGCCGCCCGTCAGGAAAGATCGATTTCCATCCCGTCCCAGGCCACCTGGAATCCGTGGGGGCCGGTCAGGCTCTCCAGTTCTTCGTGGAGGAGCCCGCCTCCATGGGAAAAATGGGTCAGAATCCACGGGGTTTCCGGACCGGTTAATCCTGTTTCCTCGGCTTTCTGTTTAAAGTCGAACACATCGGGCAAACCCATGTGGTGTCCGTAGTCGGCTCTCCGGGGACCTTCGGTACACTCGCAAATAACCATATCCACTTTCTGCCCCCGGAGGAAATCCCAGTTTTCCTGAGGATAAAATCCGGTATCACAGGTATAGAAAACCTTTTTGCCCTCTTTTTCAATAATGAAGTTGAGGGCTTCCTCGTCCGGTTTGTGACGGGCTTTGAGGGTCGTGATTTTATAAGGGGGAAGGCTGTAGGAGTTGAAAGCCGAGAGCTCCTTCAGTAATCCGGGTTGACCGGAACAGGGATCGTCTATGGCGTTCCGGATCATATCGATGCTTCTTCTGTTGGCCAGGACTTTGAGGGAATCGAATACCGGAGGCACGGCGAAGGGCTCTCTGATGCATTCCAGATCAGCCGCGTGCAGATGATCCGAGTGGGAGTGTGTTATCAGGAGGTAACGGAGCTTATGCAGTTCCAGTCCGTATTTGTGGACGTGGGACAGGGTGTCGGGGGGCAGATCGATTTTCAGATCCCCGTCGATCTGAAGGGAACTCCGGGTCCTGATATTTCTACCTCCCAGTTTACGGGCTTTGCGGCATACGGCGCAGTCGCAGAAAAGGGCCGGCCAGCCTTCCCCGGCGGCGGTTCCCAGAATTCGGATTTTCATATTAATTCCTCCCAGTTTTGTTTCTGCCATTTCTCGCGGGTTCCCGAAAGCTGTCTGATGAGAATCCCGCGGACCTCTTCATCCTCAATAATGGAGGTTCTTTTAAAATGCACGATAAGCTTATCCATTTTTTTCAGACAGTCAAGCCTGGCTTTTTCCTTGAGGGCGTCAAGGAATCTTTCAGAAGAATCCTTCTTTTCCGCTGCCTTTATTTTCTCCAGCCAGGGGGTCACCCAGTCCGGAGGGACCATCCCTCTGTTGGTGATGCATTCCGAATCCCTGTGAAGCCGGGCGATGCTTTCGCCTCCGTATTTGCCCATGATGCGGATCAGCCCCCTGACGAAGAAAACCGTCAGGACCGACATCAGAATAATAAAAAGAAAGATATATCCCAGCATTGCCAACCTCTCAATTCAGAACGATATCAACCCTGACGTCCCCTTCCAGGGAGGAGGGGAGAAACGGTTTGTCCGTATTCTTGCCGTTTATACTGAAGCTTTGAATGCGGGTACCCGATCCTTCAATGGCAATATTCAGATTCATATTCCGGTACTTAAGTCCCTGCAGGTATATCCGGGAGCAGCTTTCGGGGAGGAGCGGTATGAAATCAATCCCCTCTTCGGAGAATCTCATGCCGAACACTCCGGTGAACAACAGCCTCAGGTAGGCCGTGGCGCTCCATGTCTGACGGTGGCAGAAAAAATATTCCTCGATTTCACCCAGGGAGTTCTCCTGCAGTCCCCCGTATTCAACCCCCGTTTCGGGATGAAAGACTTCGCCGAACTGCCCGTCGCGAAGGGCGAAACGGGTCAGAGCTTCCAGCTCTTTGACAAAAGCCTCCCTGTTCCCTTCAAGTGCCGCAGCGGAACCCCAGAAGCCCTGTATATGGGGCCAGACTGTTCCGTTATGCCGCCCCACATGGTCTTCCCGTCCCAGGTAGCGGTCGAATACGGGCCAGAGACAGGGGATACCTGCGGGTGAAACGTGCTGATTCGCCAGAATCCTATCCCGTTTCCTTCTGTCGGCGATTCCGAGCAGGATAGCCAGACTGTGCCCCAGTCCGTCCTGGGCATCACACCCTCCCCAGGGGTCGATAAAATATCTGTAGAGTCCTTTGTCCTCTATCCACAGGAATTTGTTGATTGCCGTTTTAATCTTTTCCGCCATCTCATCCCACCGGGGATCACTTTCCAGATCGAGTTCCGAAGCCATGGCGGGCAGCAGTTTATAGGCGTTGCAGTAGAGACAGTTTGTTGAGAGCGCTTCGATGGGCAGCCCCTCTCCCTTTTCCTGTCTCTGCTCGGGATTGTGTTCCGCCCAGTACTGGATGTCGTGGTAGGGGCCGACTGCCGTATACCTGTCGGGATAGGCGGAGATCCCGTCGGCATAACAGGGGGCCCCCCTGAATAGTCCCGTCTCAGGATCATGCTCGGTTTCTTCGAAAAATCTCAGGCTGGTGAGGGATATTTCCAGAGCTTCCTTCAGATACTCCCTGTCTCCGCTGTAGAGGTAGTAGTGCCAGGCGCCTGTTACCCAGATAACCGCATCCCAGTACTGGCCTCCGATTCTCTTTCCCCACCGGTCTTCTGTGACCATGGCGTTAAGGGTGTTGCGGGAAATCTCCCTGTCGATCAGGCCCCAGCCGTTCCATACGTTTATGGCGGCGTCCCTGGTCCATGGGCGGTCATAACCCATTCCCGCCAGGATGACCGGTTCCGGTTTCTTTCTTGTCTGTCCCTGATAGAGGGCGACGTTTCCCGTAATATCGCCCATGGCGACCCGAAAGGCTTTATTTATATCTTCTCTATCGCCTGATAAATATATATCTGTCATATCGTTTCCTTATTATATTGAAGTTTCAGAGAACAGAGTCAGGAGGGAAATCATTCAACCCGGAGGAGATTCGGTGTTCTCATAATAGTGAAATTTTATTAATCTAACTTCAGGAAACAGCTTCCTTCTCCAGTTTTTCCATCAGATCAAGCAGATCAAGAGGCATGGCAATAGTATAATCGGGTTTTTCCCTTTTATCCGCCGGAACCTTGGGGTAGCGGGGGGACCAGGAGAGGAAGACGCTTTTCATCCCCAGTGCATTGGCTCCCTTTACATCGCGGCTCAGATTGTTGCCCACCATGACTACCTTGGAGAAATCCTCGTCTTTGATTCCCAGTGCATCAGCGGCGTTCCTGAACATCGCCTCATGGGGCTTGCATATGCCGACTTCTTCGGAAATCGCGTGGTAATCGAAACAGTCCCACAGACCGTGCTGATTCAGGATATTCCGGAAAGACAGGGTCAGACCGTCGGCCACAAGGGCCACAGTGAATCCCCGTTCCTTCAGCATCAGTATCAGTTCCTTTGCTCCGGGTATGAGATCGGCGGATTTGACAAGTTCCCCTTCGATAAAAACCTGTGATTCCTCGTCGGCGAGGGTATCGCCGCAATCAATAAAAACCGTATATGTCTTTTTCATTGCTATTTTCCCAGTGTTGATTGTCTTTTAATGATTTGTACTTCCTGGAGTCTTCTGACCCCCGGTTTGATTTTGCCTTCGATCAGCTCGACGAGCATCTCTCCGGCAAGAATCCCCTGTTCCTTTCCTGAAAAATGTACTGTCGAAAGCGGGGGATTACTGAATGGAGCCAGGGGAACATCGTCATATCCCATTACCGCAATATCTTCGGGTATCCTCAATCCGGCTGCATCGATGGCTCTCATGGCACCGAAAGCAACCGTATCACTGGCAACAAAAACCGCAGTTAACCGGCCCTTTTTCTCTTTCAGCAGATCATTCATGGCATCGAAACCGCTTTGAGCTGTAAAATCCCCGTGGCGGATCAGGCTTTCGTCATAACTGAGTCCGGCCTCTTCCAGAGCTGTCCTGTATCCCTTCAGCCGACCTGATCCGGCCGTATAGATTAAAGGCGCATTGGTGATGCAGCCTATCTTTTTATGTCCCAGCTCTATAAGGTGCTCCACGGCCATTCTGGCCGAAGCAGGAACGTCCACATCGACGGAACAGACCCTGCCGTCCGAGTATTCCCCGACGATAACGACGGGGAAGTCCTCGTTTATAAGTGTCTGCAACTCTCTGTCGTGTTCTTTCGTTTCAAAGAGAATCAGACCGTCGATGCTTTTGGTGCGGCTCAGATTGAGAATAGCGCTGCCGTCCCCTCCGTCGGGAAAGGTATCGATAAGAAGGCGCAGATCGTACTTGCGGACCACGCCGGTCAGGCCGTGCATGATCTGGAGGAGAAAGGAGTGGGACAAATGGCTTTCCAGGCAGACTACCCCGATATTCCGGGTCCTCTGGCTGGCCAGCGCCTTTCCCGCCGCGTTGGGCACATAACCCAGTTCATCCACGACTTTGAGCACTTTGTCTTTGGTTTTCTGGCTGATATTCTCTTTCTCCACATTATTCAGTACATAAGAAACTGTGGCTCTTGAGACACCGGCCTTTTTTGCAACATCAAAGCTCGTAACCTTCTTCATATAATCAACCTTTATCCTGTTTTAAGCAGTATAGTACCAAACTGCGGCCCATGTCTGCTACGATATCCCTCCCAGAGTCAACTCTTTTGCGAAATGGCAGGCCGCATAATGATCCGGTCCGACCTCCTGGAGAGGCGGGGCTGCGGCAGAGCACACCGGTTTCGCATGGGGGCACCGGGGATGGAAGAAACAGCCCGAGGGAGGATCGGCCGGATTGGGAACTTCCCCTTCCAGAACGATCCTCTTCATCTTGTTCCTCGGATCCGGTTTGGGCACCGCCGACATAAGAGCCGCCGTATAGGGATGGCAGGGCGAATGAAACAGTATTTCCGTATCGGACATTTCCACAACTTTACCCACGTACATAACAGCTACTCTGTCGCAGATATGTTCAACAACCGAAAGATCATGGGCCACAAATATATAAGTCAGTCCGTATTTCTCCTGCAGATCCTCCAGCAGATTGATAACCTGAGCCTGTACCGATACATCAAGAGCTGAGACCGCCTCATCGCAGACAATAAGTCTGGGGTTGGTCGACAGGGCCCGGGCTATGCCGATCCTCTGTCTCTGTCCTCCCGAAAAGGCGTGGGGATAGCGCTTGAGGTGTTTCACATTCAGTCCTACTGTTTCGGCGAGCTCTTTCACTCTTTCGTCGATATCGATATCCTTTTTCCGGGCACTCACCTTCAGCGGTTCGGCTATGATGTCGTAGACTGTCATTCTGGGGTCGAGGGAGGAGAAGGGGTCCTGAAAAATCATCTGAATATTCTTTCTCACAGCCTTCAGTTCCCGCCCTTTCAGCTGCAGAAAATTCAGGATGTCTCCTTTTTCCGTCCTGTAGAGAACTTCCCCTTCCGTGGTTCCGATACCCCTGACGATGCATCGCCCGAGGGTCGTCTTGCCGCAGCCAGATTCACCGACAAGGCCGAGGGTTTCACCCTGTTTCACAAAAATGCTGATATCATCGACAGCCTTGACATGCCCTTTCTCTCCGCCTAATAATCCTCTCTTTACGGGAAAATACTTCTTCAGATTTTTCACTTCCAGTAATACTTCGTTTGATTCCATTAAACCAGACTCTCCTTCAATGACTGCTTCTCCCGCTCGAATGTCTTCAGAACCTTCTCGTAGCGGAAGCATCGAACCATATGACCCGGTGTAATTTCCACGAGAGGAACATCCTCCCTGTCGCAGAGATCTGCCATCTTTTCACTGCAGCGGTCGCAGAAGCCGCACCGGGGATCCAGATCGAGGGGAACGGGGACATTTCCCTCGATCGACTCGAGCCGAGCTTTTTTGTCTTTTCCAATCCTGGGGATTGAACGGAGGAGGCCTTTTGTGTAGGGGTGGAGGGGATTATAGAAAATTTCGTCGGCCGAGCCTTTCTCCACAATCCTCCCCAGATACATGACCGCTACCTCGTCGCACATCTCGGCGACGACACCAAGGTCATGGGTGATGAAGAGGATGGCCATACCGAATTCCTTCTGGAGATTCTGCATGACTTCCAGAACCTGGGCCTGGATCGTCACGTCCAGGGCTGTGGTCGGTTCGTCGGCAATCAGGAGCCCGGGGTTGCAGGAGAGAGCCATGGCTATCATCATCCTCTGGCGCATGCCGCCTGAGAATTCATGAGGGTATTCATCTATTCTCTTTTCCGGATTGGCTATGCCCACCTTTCTCATCATCTCGATGGCGATTTGTTTCGCTTCGTCTCTATCGTTTGTTCTGTGGAGGAGGATTGCTTCCATCAGCTGGTTCCCCATGGTGTAATAGGGTGAAAAACTGGTCATCGGTTCCTGGAAGATCATGGAGATGTCCTTTCCGCGAATTCCCCTGATAAAGGCGCTGTCCCGTTCGGGACTTACAAGGTCTTCGGGTCTGTTTCCGCCGTCTCTGTGGAGAAGTATCTCTCCCTCGATATAACCCGGTTCCGGGACGATTCTGAGGAGAGCCTGGGATGTAACGCTTTTTCCGCACCCTGATTCTCCCACCAGACCGAGGGTTTTCCCCTTTTTCAGCGAGAAGGAAACGCCGTCTACGGCTTTCAGAATTCCTTCTTCCAGTTTGAAGTGGATTTTCAGATCCTTTACTTCGATATAATTATCCATTGTTTTGCCTTTCCTTTTTGCCTATTTATAGGGATCCGCCGCGTCGCGCAGACCGTCTCCCAGAAAATTAAAGCTGAGAACCGTCACGACAACGAACAGAAGGGGTATAAGCAGCCACGGATAGAGGGCCACGTTCTGAATCTGCTGCGCTTCCTGCAAAAGAACTCCCCAGCTCGTCGCCGGAGAACGGATCCCCAGGCCCAGGAAACTCAGTGATGTTTCGGCTATGATCATCTGGGGGATGGCCAGGGTCATATTTATAATAATATAGCTCAGAAATCCCGGTACCATATGGGTGGCTATAATACGGGGCGTGCTGACTCCCGCCACTCTGGCCGCCATAATATAATCCTCCTCCCTCATGGACATAAACTTGCTTCTGACGACCCTGGCGAGAGTGGTCCAGCCAAGGAATGAGAGTATAATGGTTATATAGAAATACATCTGAACAACCGGAATCTGCGGCGGAATGGCCGCACTTAATGCCATCCAGAGAGGAATAGTCGGGAAGGAGCGAAGGATCTCTATGATTCTCTGTATGACATTGTCTAGGATTCCTCCGAAATAACCTGAAATCCCTCCGATGATGATTCCGAGAATAAGGCTTATGAAAACGCCGACGAAACCGACGGAGAGGGAAATCCGGCTTCCGTGAAGGATTCTGGAAAAGAGGTCTCTTCCCATGCTGTCGGTTCCGAAGAGGAAAATTCTTCCCGGATCATTGACATTGAAGAGATGAATATCCGTCTTGAAGAGTCCCCAGAATTTGTATTCAGCACCGTGTGTGAATAAGCGGATAGGGTAGGTTTCCGATTTGTCTTCAATGAACTCCTTACGGTATGTTTCGGCATTCCTTTCCGATTTTATGGCGTAGACAAAAGGAGTCAGATGAAATTTCCCCCTGCTGTCGATAAAATGGATTTTTGTAGGGGGGCAGTTTGTGAATTTCGAATCGTAGCTGACCAGTCCCTGGGGCGCCAGAAATCCGGCAAAAACGGCTCCGAAATAGAACAATCCAAGAATGATAAGGCTGTATTTAGCCAGTTTATGCTTCTTGAAGCGCCGTCCCATAAGCTGCCACTGGGAAGCCATATAATAGCTTTCATCAAGGTCCGGCTTCTTTTTGTCCTTAAGCCGGATAAGATGTTTTTTTATTTGTTCGACAATCGATTGTTTCTTTTCCATAGAGTGTATCTCATCCCTTTTTTCCGGGGCTTCTTCCTTATAATGGGGAACAATCTTCTCCTTTACACTGGTATCCATTTTATGTGTCTTCCTTCCCAAGTCTTATTCTCGGATCAAGCCAGGCCAGAAGCACATCTGAAAGCAGAGTTCCGACTACTGTCAGTGTTGTCAGAATAAAGAGCAGGCCTCCTGCCAGGTACATGTCCTGACTTAATAGCGCTCCGTAGAGCAGCGGTCCCTGTGTCGGGAGATTCAGTACGATTGCCGTTATGGTTGAACCGGAGAAGATGGCCGTCAGAGACCACCCGATGGTGCTTACTATCGGATTTAACGAAGCCCTTACAGGGTATTTGTAGAGAAGTGTTTTTTCTCCGACACCTTTGGCACGGGCTGTGATTACATACTGTTTTTTAATTTCATCGAGGAGCTGGCCCCTCATAACGCGGATCAGTCCGCAAGTACCAGCCGTTCCGATAACGATAATCGGAATGATCATATGTTTTAAAAGATCAAATAACCTGGCAATGCTCCAGGGGGCATTTGTGAATTCAGGGGAGAAGAGACCCATCATAGGGCTTCCGAAATACCTGAAGGCGAAATACATACATATTATGGCCAGGAGAAAGTTGGGCGTCGCCGTACCGATAAAACCGATAAAGGCTGTCAGGTAGTCGCCGAAAGAATACTGATGAGTGGCTCCGTAAATCCCGATGGGAATTGAAACCAGATAGGTAAACAGCATGGTGGTGAGAGATACGGCCAGAGTGAGTCCCATGCGGCTCAGTATCAGATCGGTTACTTTTTTGTTCCATTTGAAGGAAAAGCCGAAATCGCCTCTGAAAATAATTCCGGATATCCATTTCCTGTACTGGGAGAAAAAGGACTCATCGAGACCGTATGTCTCCCTAAGCTCCTGCAGTTCTTCCATATCGAGAACCTCCCCTTCCTGTGCGGCCTGTGCGGCATAGGTGGAAACAAAATCTCCGGGGGGAAGCTGAATGACCCAAAAACTGATTATGGATATGATGATGACGGTCGGAACCATTACCAGAAACCGTTTCAAAATATACTGTAACATTATGTCTCCTTGAAGAGCCCCCGGGACGGGGACTCTTCCATATAATTAGCTTATTTACTGCCTGATGAAGAACTGGCTCGGATTGGCTACGCCGAGGTAGCGGGTTTCATCGGTCTGGTACAAGCCTTCGGGGAAGTTTCTGAGGTTGTTCTGTACGACCCATAGCTTCGGCTGATTACCGACATAACCGATCATCCAGAGATTTTTTTCATGAAGAGACATGATCTCATCTCCGTATTTATTGATATCTTCCTTGTTCGTCGCGGAGGCAAGCTTGTTCCAGTTGTCAAGGAGAGCTGCAACATCGCCCTCAGGTTTGACCCCTTCCGCTCCTTTGGTGGAGGTATAGAGCCCGTATGATCCGTACCATTCGGTAAGAACTCTGAGAGGAACAACCACATCGGGTCTGAGGGCTACGTTGAATACGCTGAAAACATTTGTTGATGCTTCCAGCTGGTTGTTGTATTTAAGTTCATCGAAAAGAGTTCTGTCGACACCTTTTACGACTGTTTTTATTCCCACAGCGTTCCAGTAGCTCTTTACAAGTTCCATGGACTTTTCTACATGGGCTCCATCTGTAGAGTTGTAATGGAGAATCAGAGTCAGGTCGGAGCCGTCGGGCAGAGTCCTGTATTTACGGGCGCTGTCCCAGGACAGATTCGCCTTATCAAAAAACCTGGCTGCCATATCAGTATCGTATTGAGTCAGTTTATTTGTCCAGATTTCCGAGTAGTTGGCCATGCCTTCGCTCATTGATGCCTGCCGGGGCTCTCCCCAACCGTCATAGACAATTTCGTTAATCTCTTCCCTGTTAATGGCAACGGAGAGTCCGGAACGGAAATTCACGTCCTGGAAAAGAACTCTTAGGGCGGGATCTTCTGCAGTCTGGTTTAATGCCACACTCTCAGTCTTAGGTTCCCTCCATTTTACAACTCTGAAATCGCCTCTTTCCCTGTTTTCCATAAAAAGGGGATATTTTTCAACGCTTGTCACATCGTGGATATCAATTTCCCCGGCAATGGCTTTCAGGTCTCTGTTGTTATCCTCTTCAACTCTTTCCAGAACAATTCTGTCGATATAGGGAAGCTGGTTTCCTTCGGCATCCGTTTTGAAGTAATAGGGATTTCTTTCCCAGATTATCTGCGCTTCATCGGGGCTGTTTTTTGCTACCCAGGGGCGGATAGTCGGTCTGTCGGGCCAGATCCAGTAGTAATAACCGGTCCATTTGCCCATGGAATTTACATCGTTGAATCCTTTCTCATTGGCGATCTGAAGGGCTTTCTCTTCTCCGACGAATTCGGGAAGAATGGTTTTGTAGTAGTGTGCGGGCGCGAAAAACCATTTGTTGTCAATGGTCAACCTTTCCAGGAAGAGGGGGAAGGGATATGCGTGTGTTACCTTTACAGTGTACCGGTCCACTTTTTCCACTTCCGATTGGACCTTCTCTCCCGTCTCGGGATTAACGGAATAATAGCAGTTGTAGAGTTTTTTTCCGAATGTACCTGGGATAAGCATATGCTCCCAGTAGAAAAGAACGTCATCTGCGTCAAAATCCACACCGTCGGACCACTTCATTCCTTCGCGAAGATAGATGGTGTAT
This sequence comes from Oceanispirochaeta sp., assembly GCA_963663385.2. Classification (GTDB taxonomy): domain Bacteria; phylum Spirochaetota; class Spirochaetia; order DSM-2461; family DSM-2461; genus Oceanispirochaeta. Next base: position 156,044 of record CAXXXD010000003.1, read on the forward strand.
TCAGTGCTGTCGCTGTTGACATCATACCCTTTGGCGACGTTGGGGATCAGTCCCGTTCCGTCGGGGGTGAATCGGAAAAGGCATTCTACACTGATGTTTCCCATTTTCCATTTATCATCCATCCCTTTCCAGGCATAGTTCAGGTCTCCCCCGTACTGGCCGATCTCTTCGACCACTTCTTCGATCATGGGATCTTTAGGAATCCTCTGATCAAGGGCGGGGAGTTTTCCAGCCTCTACCAGTTCATGGAGCATTGGCGCTTCATGCCATTCATTGCCGCCTTTTACTGCAGTTTCAGCGGTATCCTGCTGGCCGTTAGCCATTAGCAGAGCAGCCGAACTGATCATCAGTAAAACCAACGTGAATACTTTCTTCATTTGCGTCTCCTTCTTTTTGCATCTGCCGCCATTGCACTGTCATGTGTTACGACAGCAGATAATTCATTTTCTTTGGAATCCCTATGGCCGAAACAACTCGTTCATAGCTATCTCCCTTACTTACACGCGTCACTGACTCGTGTAAGTAATACTCTCACGGGTTTTTTCAGCTGTCAAGGAATCATTTTCTATAAAATTCAACCATTTTCCCCTGTAAGTAAAAGAATTTACTTTCACGTGTAAGTTAGTTATGTTAGTATATTGAAAGAGGCTGGCTGCAGGCATGTCTTCTGCCGGCCGGTAAGTCGCTCCGGGATCACAAGGTGATGAGGATCGAGTCCGGAAGCCGCCTGAGGAGATATAATGGACAGCTGTTACGACCTGACGCCTAAAGTAGTGCTAAAGGGGAATGCCGTTGATTTTAAACTGCGGCCCCTGTATGAACCGAACCCGGCAGCAATGCAATCTTCATTGATTCTGAAAATACGTTCTCTGAATAATTTCAGGGATATCAGGGAAATCCCCGTTACTTCCGATCCCTCCGGTGAATTCCAATTCCGCTTAAATCCCTGTGAATATGGAGAGTATACGGTTTCACTGGATTTTCCGGAAAGACCGGATAAACCCCTGATCGCTGCGGCATTTTACGCAGTGGGAAGGGACCTTCTGAATCTGCGGCCCTATAAGGGGGACCTCCATTTACATACCTACTATTCCGACGGCAGAGAATCCCCCGCCTATATGGTTGCCCACGCCAGATCCCTCGGACTTGATTTTGCAGCCATAACCGATCACCGCTATTACGAATCGTCTCTGGAAGCTATGGAGAGGGCGGAGCAGTTCAATATGGATATTCTGCTGTTCCCGGGAGAGGAAGTAAACTATTACCTGGGGCTGGGGCATATTATTTCGCTTAATGCGGACAGATCGATTGAGGACATGGTCCTCGGCATGAGCTGCACCACGGACGAGCTGACCCATCGCATCGCGGCGGAAGTCCGGGAGGATCTCCGGAAACTGGAACTAATGCCTGGTACGGACAGATCTTTATTCGGTTATTACTACGGGATTGTAAAGATGATTCACCAGGCCGGAGGTTTCGCCGTCACGGCACACCCCTGCTGGACCTCCGGCGGGACCTATGATCTGATGAGGAAAACCTATGAACAGGTACTGGATAGCCGGATTTTTGATGCCGTTGAAGTTTTCGGTGATCAGGGATTTGAAAAGAACATGCTCTCTCTTGCCAGGATAAGCCAATACTGTGCGGAAAACTCCAAAGCACCCCTGCTGGGCAGTTCCGATGCTCACAAGGCCCATCGTCACAGTATGGGACAAATATGGACTATCGTTTTTGCTGATACTTTGAGCCGTAAAGGAGTTCTTCAGGCAATAAAGGAGGGCAGAACCGTACCCTGCGTTACTTCCGGTACCGGAGACGATACCGTTGCGACAGGCGATACGGAACTGGTGGAGTACGGCTATTTCCTCCTAAGAGAGTTTTTTCCCAGGCACGACGAAATTTGCGCGGCACTGGGCGGAATGTATAAAGCGGCCCTGCGGTCGGGAGAGCGCCCTGAGGGAACAGAGAAACTGAAGACGGAGCTTCTCAGTTATTATGATGAATGTTTCGCTTCTGAAAACGCCGTATCTGCGCAATGACTGGGGCGCTTCAACACAATAAAAGTGCTATATTGACGCCTATGGATGACTTATCCTATAAAGTACGTTTCTGCAGAAAAGAAGATCCCTCTCCCGGTTGTATGACCGGTCCCGGGGAGAGTGACTGCTTCACCGCTCTCTTCGTGGAACGGGGAGGGGGAATCCTGAAAATCGGAGGACGGCCTTATCCTTTGACCGGAGGATTGTGTTTTATCGGTTTTCCCGGTGATCAACTGATTTACCAGGCCGATGAGGTCAATCCATGGAGTATCGCTCTTATCGGCTTCCGGGGGCCGGGACTGGCCGATGTTTTCAATTCCTGGGGATTGTCTCCCGATTCTCCCGTCTTTTCCTTTGATGATACATGCCGCGCTTTCTATTATATGGATGAGATTCTGGAAAACCGGAATGGATCTCCGGGGGCCCTGTGGCGGGTAACGGGAAATCTGTTTAAAGTCATCGGGGAGATAGAACGATTTACTCAAGGCAGTCGGCATAAAGAGATGCTTAAGCCTGTGGAAAAAGCCATCCGGTTTATGGACAGGAATTACACCCGGCCCGTTGCCGTGACCGATATTGCTGCCCATGTCTGCCTGGAACGGAGCTATTTTTCTCGGATTTTCAAGGAACAGACCGGAGAGACCCCGCGAGACTATCTTCATCGTTGTCGTATGGACAAAGCCATGGAGCTGCTGCTTTCCACTACGTACAGCGTCGAGCTTGTTGCCGGATCTGTCGGATATGAAGACCCTCTCCATTTCAGCCGTAACTTTAAGGTGTACAGCGGCTATTCGCCCAGGAGCTACAGACTGAAAGGGAGACAGAATTCGGATAAAGGCACAAATATCCATAAATAGACAACATGCATCTCTATTGATCCTCCTGATTGGAAACTAGTATCTCCCTGATGACTGTTATGGCAATAATACTGATTCTGATCTCAGCCGGCCTTCACGCCGGCTGGAACCTTATTTCCAAATCGGGAAACCCGTCTCCTCTCTACTTTCTTATTCTCACTCTCTCATCGGCAACGATTCTGTTTCCCTTTCTGGTGATGAACGGAGGAGGGGGGCAGACTATTCCCGGGCGGTTCTGGTTTCTACTGACCCTTACAGGGTTCTTTCAGGCTCTTTATTACACCGGTCTGGCCAAAGCCTACAGCCATGGGGACATTTCGCTGGTCTATCCGCTGATCAGAGCCATACCCGTGCTGATGGTGCCTCTGGTCACATCAGCCGCCGATCTCGGTTCTCCCCTGTCGGGACGGGCTCTGGCCGGTATGACTCTTATCGGAATCGGCTGCATTTTCATACCTGTCAGGAATTTTAAAACATGGCATATCCGTGACTATTCAGGCCCCGCTCTGCTCTGGGTGCTGCCCGGTGCCGTCGGGACGACGGGCTACACCATTATCGACAGCGTTGCCATGGATCTACTGGATCCCCGTTTTTTCCCCCTGCCGATCAGCCTTGTCTACAGCGGTTTCATCAACCTGGCTATACTGCCCTGGCTGATGCTGTCTGTCTCCCTGCTGTCGGGCTGGGGCGACGGGAAAAACTTTCAGGGGAGGAAGATCCTCTCTCCCCTGATTGCCGGACTGGCGGTCAGTCTTTCCTATATGTTCGTCCTGGCCTCAATGAAGCACGTGACCAATGTCAGCTATGTGGCTGGATTCCGACAGCTGAGCATTCCACTGGGTGTTTTGCTGGGGGGGACCATTTTCAAGGAGACTCTGTATATCCCCAGGATTATCGGATGTGTTTTTATCGTTGCCGGTCTGTTTTTTACCGCCCTGTTTTAGCAATGCACCGCCTTGAGCTTTCAGGCCGGGGCGATCAATTGTCATTATCCGGAATTCCGGATTGAGGAGATGTAATGCTGGATGTCAAAGACAAACCGATCAGACCATCGAGAATACGCCGGTCGATCATTCTTTTGATCATTACCGGCGGTTCGGGATCCGTATGGTTCACATTCTGTAGTAACGGGCAGATCATGAATGTTCTGGTTCAGAACCATCTGGGCGCTTCGGACCGCACGCTGGGGATCCTCGGCGGATTTCTCAGTTTCATAGGGATTTTCAATCTCGGTGCCATTCTGCTTTATTACCGGGCTAAAAGAATAAAAAGGGTTTTCGTTCCTGTTACATTGCTGTCGAAAACCTCTGCCTTCTTTATTTCCGCCGCCGCTTTTTATGTTCACTGCGGAGGAAGCCGGGAGATCGCGCTCATGGTTATCGTAGTTTCCACCGTTCTTTTCTCATCGGTCGCCAATAATCTGACCGGTCCGCTCTGGTGGACTTGGATCAGCCATCTGATCCCCGATAAAAAAAGAGCGTCCTTCTTCGGAATCCGCACTTCGGTTTCCCAGGCTTCGAGCATTCTCATGTTTTTCGCCGCTACTTTCTGCCTCGACCGTTTCAGCATAAATCTTTTTTTCGTCTACGGTCTGTTTTATTTTATGGCGGGGATAGCCGGCATGTCCGATATTATCATTCACTGCTTTGTTCCCGAACCGAAACATACGCGAAGCGGAACACTGACTATCGGCAGTTTCTTTGCGCCATTCAGGGATGGAAAATTTATGAAATTCGCCCTGATCATAGGGCTGACCAATGCCTCCATCGGAATCAGTGTCCCCTTTCACGGTCCCTATATTACAAATCCCGGGACAATCGGTGCGGCCAATCTCTGGCTGGGCATCATGTTTGTCCTATCTCAGGTCTCCTGGATCATCATGGCTCCGTTCTGGGGGACCATGATTGACCGTCTCGGCAAGAAACCCATGATTCTTTTAGGTCTTGCGGCCCCTTTCGCCTATGTCGGGTTTATTTTCCTCTCACCGGATAACTGCTCCCTGATACTGCCGCTTATAGCCGTATTCAGCGGTTTACTGACGCCGGCTTACGGCATAGGCGTATCCCAGTTGATGCTTTCCCTCCCTCCGGAGGAGAACCGCATCTCCTATATCGGCTGGTTTCACGCTCTGATAGGAGCCCTTGGCGCGGCCGGTCCCATTGCGGGAGGTTATATCATGGAGCTGACATGGGGAAACCTGTCGATGACCATTTCAATTTCTCTCGCCCTGGTGTCTCTTTCCTTTCTCCTGTGTCTGACCATTCAAGTGGACGAATCCGTTCCCTTTTCCAGAATTGCTCTTCTTATGATGACCCCGTCGACATTCAGGACCTATTCACAAATCCCCATATTATCGGGCACTTCCAAACCGGGAAAAGTGGAAAAAGCCCTGAAAAGCATCAACCAGAAGACAGGAAGCCTTGTTATGGATGAGATCATAAACAGACTGGATGATCCTGAAGAGAATGTGCGCAGGGAGGCTGTATCGGCGTTGGGCCGGGTCGCCACGGCAGAAGCCAGGGATAAACTGATGAATCTGCTCACATCTTCGGAGTCGCTGCTTAAAGCTGAGGCCGCCCAGGCTCTTGGCGACTTGAAAGATCCCCGGGCGACACCCGTTCTGGTCAGCAGCCTTTACGGAGAAAGCGAACAGGTCCGGAAGGAAGCGGCTGCGGCTTTGGGGAAAATTCCGGGAACAGAATCTGTGGAGGCCCTTAAAACTCTGCTGAAGGAGGACGGAAGCGAATCCGTCAAAGTCGCGGGAGCCCGGAGCATCGCGTCTTTAGGGGAAATTGAAGCGGTTGAGGAGATTCTGCAACTTTGGATGAAGACGGAAAACGAAGTTCTCAAAAAGCAGCTGATCATTTCCATGGGCAATCTGATCGGGAAACCGGGGGAGATCTACAAACTGCTCACGGGAACGGCGGAAAAGCAGGAAACCGCCATCAGCCAGCTGTTCGCCGACACAAAATCGGCGCTGAGGAAAACCGGTGCAGGGGGAAGCGCCTTTGTCCGGTTCTTTCTGGATGAGACGTTTCCCTCTCTGGAAATGGAATTTTACAACGGGGAATTTAACAGCTGTTTTGACAGATTGCTCGGCTTCATAGGGAAAGTGCAGACAGGAGAATCCGGTGTAAAGATCGATAGAGAAGGGAAAGAACGCAGAATAGATTTCCAGAAGACGGTTGAGTATTATTCCTGTCTCGGAACGAATCTCGTTGAAAATCTCCGTATTTACAGGAATCAGAACAGGGTGCTGAAAGCTCCGGAAATCCTTCTGCTGGTCTACTTCGTCAAGAACTTCTGCCTTAGAAAAAGCAGATCACGGTAGGGGGCTCAATACTCTATGGCAACCATCCGGTGGCATGTGAAGGAATCGATACGGAGCTCAAGCAGCCCGTCCCGCCATATCCAGGGTTGTTCTTTATGCTCCGGTTCCAGCAGGACTCTTCGCGGTCTGGCTGTTCTGATCTTTACGGTCACATGGTGAAGCGGAAGCAGCCCGTCGATAATTTCAACCGGTTTTGTTTCCGGTCCGTAATATCCCCCCCGGGTTACCGTGTTTCCGTACAGCAGGTGAACAATCATTCTGTTCTCTTTATCCTGTTTGCGGACTGTGAGCCTGGCCGAAGAGGGGAGGTCTGTTTCAACCGACAACTCATCGGCGAGCAGAGACTTTATGCATTTGATCAGGAAATCTTTGTAAACGACTGCTCCGTAGGCATAATACTGGGTAAACACCTTGTGGGGGAGATAGAGAATTCCACCCTTGAGAACGCCGCAGTCGAATCCCGAATCTTCAAGCCTGTGGGGCGTGTGCCGGTGGCTGCAGAAGTGATCGTATCGGCGGTTGAAATAGGGATCGTAAACCTTTCCGAGAGATCTCCCCTCAGATACTTTGAGACGCCTTCCCGGAGAGTACATCACCATGGGGGAGGAGAGAAAATCGGAACTCAGCGATTTTTCCGGTTTGATATAATCGGGGCAATAGGGACTCGGTTCCCCCAGTTCTCCGCCGATATCAAAGAGGAAATCTCCCTCCCCGTCAAAACCGCTGTCGCCGGTTATAAACAGTTTGCCTCCCGATTGTAAATGGCTGTCAAGTTTTCTTTTAAGTCTGGAATCGACGACGATTTCGTCCGGCAGGATCAGCAGCTTATAGGGGTTGAAATCCGTTTCCTCGTCTATGACGTCGAAGAGGAAATGCCCCTCCAGCAGTATGCGCGAGGCTCCCGTATCCCCCGGATAATCCCTGTTACGGGGATCCTGCATACCGCTCAGTCTTTCGCGGTTGGCCGCCCGGTTCAATAGGGCGATATCGGCTGCATTCCTGCTGCCGCTGCACCAGGGTTCTTTCTCTTCGACTTCCCCATAGGCTTGACCGATGATTCTGTAAGTCGACTCATCCATCAGTCCCGAGGGGTGCAATTGATCGCCTATGCTGCATTTCGCGCCAAAGGCCATCATGGCGGAACACTCATATCTGAGGGCGTCGGGGTGCTTGAATCCGCCGAATTCCCCCCAGGTTGTATGAAATTTCCCGGTCATGCCGAGAAAATCCATTCCCAGCGCCGCGGCGTATCTGGCAGAGAAAGGGAAATGGTCGTATCCCCATCCCCCCGTGGGAAGAGATTCAAGCTCCAGATGGCTGAAATAGGGTAGAATATCTCTCCGGCCTGGGAAAATATGACCGCTGTTGTGAAAAACAGGCATATCCGGATTATTTATCCTGCAGGCTGCAGTCGTTCTCTCATAATATCGTTTAAGGGCGATTTCCGAACACTTGATCCTGTCTTCTTCGACCAGGGGATCGAGCCCCTGTTTCTTCATCAGTTCCAGGCAGCTGGGACAGCAGCACTGGCTCTGGGAAATGATATCAAGAAAAACGCCGTCGGCTTTCCCGTATCGTGTCACGGCTTCCTCGATTTTCGCGCAGAGATAATCCAGGTACGGTGTATTGAAGCAGAGGTTTTTAAAGCCGGCTTGCAGAGGGGAGGGCTCCCAGCTGGCCCATCTTCCCTCCTTGTCTATCTCCCGCCATTCCGAATGCTCTTCCGCGGCGACATTATCCACGCCGGCCGTCAGATAGATTGGAACGTTTATTCCGTTTTCCTTGCAGGCTTTGATCTGGGCGCCCAGGAGATCAAAGTCCAGATGGGGATGCATCTTTCCGACCTTTGTAGGATGGTAGCTCCAGCCGTGGTGGCAGGACGAGAAGCATGTAATGGAGTTTACATGCCCGGCTCTGAGCGCATTAATGAATTGATTCTTGTCGAATTCTTTTCCGATATTCTCTATGGCGGGGGAGGTATGGAAGTCCAGGTGTATCTGTCTGTATGGCAAGTCTCTGTTTTTCATAGGGATATTATAGTTAAATCGACGTGATCTATCTTTAGATTATTCTCTTGACATATTGCATTATTCTTTTATTGTTTACTCATGATTGAGTTGAGTAATATCGGTTCCGCGGTCAACTACCCCGAAAGGACTGTAGAAGATACATTTTCCAATAATGGGTTGGGCGAATGGGTTTTTATGCATTTTACTACTCCTTTCAGAGTCAAAACACCTATGGGAGCCATGGATCGTCCATCTGGCGATTTTCTGATTAATTCTCCCGATTATCCCCAGTGGCACAGGGGGATCGGAATGTGTTTTAAAAATGACTGGTTTATTTTCAATGATCCGGAAATAGGAAAATTCCTCGGGGTTTTAAATATCCCGATTAATATCCCCTTTACTCTTACAAACGGAGAAGCCCTCCTCTCTCTCTTCTCCGATATCCAGAGGGAGAAGATTCTGACGGACAGGTACTGGAAGGAGAAAATCGATCTTCTGGTAAGGGAAATTTTTCTGGAGGCGGCAAGGGGATTGGGACATCAGAAGGACCGTTATTTTACCGACAGGGAAAAAGAGCTGATCCCTTTGTTTCAGGATGCCCGCCTTGAGATTCACAAGGCCTCCGGAAAAAGCTGGAAGGTCGAAGACATGGCCGCTCTCGTATCGCTGAGTCCGAACCGTTTTGCCGTTTTATACCGGAAGTACTTCGGTATTTCACCTCTGGCCGATCTTCTGGAGTTCAGGTTGAATCAGGCAAAGAGCCGCCTTCTGAATCATAATTCCAAAATAGAATCAATTGCCGAAGAGTGCGGCTTCACTACGACCCATTACTTCTGGAGGGTGTTTAAAAGGCGTTTCGGTCTCTCTCCTTCGGAATTCAGAAAAACCGTTAAATGGCATAATGCCGAAAGCGCAGCGTTTGGGGCCTCCGGCATAATGCCATAGCTGCAGAGGGCTGTTATGATCTCCTCAAAAGAGGCATGAACAGACCGCCCTGCACGGTCCGGTTCTGAAAATCCCGGCACCGCCCTGTATCGGTTTCATACCAGTCCGAGAAGGGAACCCTGTCCGGAGTCTCTCTTAAAAAGCGGAATACCGGGCGAATCAGGGCTGCCCGGTCCTCCTTCGATTCGGCGAAGGAGGCGCACCATAGAATCCAGTCGCTTTTCGTGTATTTCGCCCGGTTGTCCAGCGGCACTCCGTATTTATCCTGTTTCCGCAGGTACCAGGCGGTCTCCCTGGCAAAAATGCGGGGAGAGAAGAGGTTTGTCTCCAGAACCAGATCCCAGATGAGGTTGTATTTCTGTCCCCAGGACTCCGGTCTGTCAAAGGTCAGCGCTGAATGATCCGGTTGGAGAAATACCCGTTCCTCCCAGTCAGCCGCCAGCGATTCACTGCGCTTCCTGTATCCTTCAGCCTCTTCCTTTTCTCCAAGGGCTTCCAGCAGGATGGCATAAGAGGCTATTCCAAGAACGGCCTTGGCCGCCAGGTTGGCGTTGTGGGCCAGATGGCCGGCAAAATCATCGGTACAGAGCTGGTTGCCCGGATCCCTCCCGTACTCGAGGAGGTAGCGCACCCAGCTGCCGTAGAGGTCCCGGTTTTCCCCGACGAATGCCAGATCGCCGTCGGCCCGATAGAGGGCCGCCGCCATTATCAGCATGTTCCCGCACTCCTCCACAGGCATCTGGCGGTCAAAATCATAGAGGTTGGAACCCTTCGGGTAGGAGTAATACGGCGGAATGGTGTCGTTTCTATCCTGACCGTCTTTTTTACCTGGGGCCAGCTCGGAGTTCAGAGCATAGATCTGACCGTTGGCATAGGGGTATCGGCCCACGTCATGGGGGGCGAAGTCGTACTCCCATACGGGTCTGCGGGCAAAAGTTAGAACCGGTCTTATCATGCCCTTGACCAGTTCGGGATTATAGAGGAGATAGAGCGGTACGGAAGGATAACTGACATCCACCGTGCCTATACAGCCGTTGGAATGGCACTCTTTGGAGAGAAAAACCGGATGCCCGTTCCGGTCGGCGATCAGTTTATGGGCGGCTATGGACTGGCGGAATGCCAGCGAGAGGATTTCGGCGTATTCGCCGGAAATGGCGTTCTTCGCTGACCGGGACACCTCTTCATCCATACGGGTACACCGTTCCATGACGGTCTGGTAATCCCTTTCCGCGTCCTCCAGCGCTTCAAATATGGTCCGGCCTTCACGGGCCCAGTATCCCCGGTACGTTTCGCCGAAATAAACCAGAGAGGCGGTATCGTCATAAGCCAGAAGGAGCCTGGCCGACGTTTCTGCCGAAACCTCATGAAACTGCAGCAGAGCTCCGATAGCCATCTCCGATCCGGGCTCGGTATCGCATGTAAAAAGACGGTGACCGCTGTCATTTCCCACGGCCAGATAGAGATACCCCCAATCAATGGTAATTCCGTCACCCGAGTGGTTGAGCGGAGTCTGTTTCGCTTTTCCCAGAGATATGGCACTGAGACTTTCGAGCTTATGCTCCCGTACAACCATATTCTCCGGGTTGTCTCCACCTCTGCAGTGGGACTCATCCATTGTAATGCTCAGATCTACGGAATGGGTTTTTCCGTCCATCGGCCGAACGGAAAAGGACAGATAGGTTACAGGCCTGGAAACCAGGTCCAGGTCATCGGGCAGAAGGGGGGAGGTAAAGCGAACTGAGAGCTCTATGCCTTCGGCTGCAAAAGTGTAGATTGATGAAAGGGCCGTGAGATCAAAACCGGTTTGCTCCATGGTTCTCCCGGAATTGTCGAGTCCCATAAAACGGTAGACGGTTCCGTCAATGCGGGCCGTACCGGTCAGGGGCTGCTTTCTTCCTGTCCAGTTAACCACTTCGCTTTCGTAGAGCTTGTCCGAAGGGGACCAGAGCGAAAAATAGGGGTCATGCGTCACCAGGGGGACGGCGGGGTATCGTTTTGTTTTTGTCATTGTATCCTCCGAAAATATCCTATGCCGGGATAGACATCAGGAAAATGGCTGAAATTGTATAATAGATATCCAATACTATACTGCTTGTATTCTGAGATATTCAAAAACATCAATTTTGTTGACTTCAAGGTGTTTTAAGAGCAATAATCTTCTTTATGATATATACGGAAGATATCCGAAATAATATTCCTGCAGAATCCAGAGAGGAGTTCATACCCGTTGATATTCCGGGAGCGGAACTTGCCGGCAAGTGGGGCATTCAGCTGGCCGGCATCAGCGATCTGACCGAAGGCTATCAGATGGGACGGCGGGATTGCCCCTTTACCGTGCTTATCTGCGTTCTGTCAGGAGAGGGATTCTGTTATTTCGACGGGAAGCCGCACGCCCTGAAAGAGGGAAACATCCTTATGATCCGTTTCGGCGAGGATCATATCTACCGGGCTTCGGGAACCTGGCGAATTCTGTGGTTTCACCTGGACTGTTGTTTCCGGAAGGAAACGGAGTCCCCTTTCTTTATCAGATCCGATGGGGAGCTGATTCAATCGCTTTACCGAATTTCCCTGACCTTTCTGAGGGAGAGCCAGGGGGAAAGGAACGGTATGATCCTGTATAATCTCGGGAGTCTGATTGCTTTAATGATACGCCGTATTCTGGCTTACCCCTCATCGGGAGTGCGGCAGAGCCGGGACAGGCAGATTATAGAAAGGCTTCGCCGGGAAGCGAGCCGCGATCTGTCCAGGGACTGGACTGTGGGTGAACTGGCTGAACTGGCAAATATTACACCATCCTATCTCTTCAAGATAACGGGGCGTACCCTTGATCTTTCGCCTCAGGGATTTGTGACACAGATGAAAATGGAGCTGGCCGTTCAGCTCCTTAATCATTCCGATTATCCCCTGAAATACATCGCCGACAGGCTGGGCTACTCTACGCCTTACGCTTTTTCAAAGGCTTTCAGGAAGCGTTACGGTGTCAGTCCGGGGGCTTTCCGGAATGGAGAGAGGTCCTAGTCCGGGGATTGCCTCTGAATCGATGTTTCCGATACCGTAACCTTATATCATTTCTTTCACTCAAAAACCATCCGGAACCGGGCCAGCCCGTCATCCTCATACCACATGGGGAAATTGGTACCCCAGAGATTATTGGAGATATTGAAGTGGACTCCTTCCCGCATATCGGGCTGGGACTGGTCAAATTCCAGTATCCTCGGCCTGCCGGGACTCAGCAGAGGTATGTCGAGGGTTTCGATTCTCAGGGATTCACCGCCATCGAGGCAGCTGATTCCCCTCTCCGTGCAGTGGAGAGCCCTGTTGCCTCCGTTGATGATTTCGAATGGAGAGACGGATATTCCCATTTTGTCTATACTCCATTCCGCCTGTTCCGTAAACTGCGGGATAAAGGAAAACCAGAGCGCCTCAGGTATGCGGCAGGCTTTCTTGTCCGACCATTTCAGTTCGATCTCAATCTCTCCGCTGCCGGGAAATGTGTATGTAATTCCCACATACTTCGGTGCGCCGAATCTCTCTGTGCATTCTCCGGGCATTTCCAGGAATACCGCAAGGCGTTCCTTTCCATGGCTGTTCCGGAAAAATGAGACCCTCTCTGCCTCGAAGAATTGATGGTTCAGATCTGTGAGATTCTCCAACCCCGGTTTGGTGTAGTCGGGAACAGCCCAGCCTGAGGTCCAGTCCTTGTTGATATTGTAACGTTCGTGAAAAACCCTGTAGGAGGAGGCTGTAAACAGTTCGTATCTGAATAGCCCCAGAGCCTTTCCTTTTTCGCACCATGACCGCCCCGTTCCTGTATCTGCCAGGAAGGTCAGAGCGCCTGTGCTCCGTGAGAAGGAGAACCGGAATCCGCCCATTTCCATTTCATCCGGGGGATCGATTTCCCTGAATTCCTTTGCCATCATCTTTTTCCGGGAAAGAGGGGCGGGGGATATCATGGCCAGGGCCTCTTCGGCTTCTCTTCTGAACCGGTCGTTCTGAAGGGACGCTACAGCCTGATCGATGTAGTTCCGCTGTTCCTTCCAGGAGGATTCGAACCTGCTGTATGAAGGTCCGATAGGATCGTCTCTTTCAGAGCTATGGTCGTCCTCATCGAGTTTAAAGGCGCAGAATCTCATATCGGCACCGGTAGTGATATCCCGTGGCACCGAATCTCTTTGTCTCGCACTGGTAAAATCCTCCCGGCTGTAATTAACATAGTCTTTCAGATGAGTCTTTTCATCCATTCCCCATGTGTGCTCGGGAACCATGAGCAGTTTTCCTGTGAATTCTTTAAATCCAGGTTCCTCTTTGCATTCTGCGGATTCTTCCCATTTCCGTCTTAGACGGCTTAACTGTCTGAACCGGGCCGTTTTAAGAGGATCCGAACCGACTCCGTGAATCCATGTGTCTCCCATCTCTCCCGTAACGAGGGGAAGATTTCCGCTTACGGTTCGCAGGCGTTCGGCAAAATGGTCGAGGGTCGATCCGGTGATGGTTGCGCCCGGGTATCTGTCGTGCAGTCTTCCGAATTCCTGATTCAGCTCCTCTACCGAAGGGGGGCCGCAGTTATCTCCCGAGTGAGCAAAGAAGAGCAGATCGTTGAATCCGTCGATTTTCAGAGGCTGACCGTAGCCTGAAACGTAATTGACCGTCACCTGACTCCCGCAGGGAGACCGCCAGTTGAAAAGAGGGGGCAGGTCGATGGTTGTGGAAGCGGGATTAACTCCTATATGGAGGAATTCGACACCCGCATCGGCCAGAAGCGGAATGATAGCTCTGCAGTGACCGGGGACATCAGTCATTTTCCCCGCTATGGTTTTCCTGCCGAATCTTTGGTCGAGGCGTTTAGAAATGGCCAGCCCCGCCCGGAAGAGGCTGCTGTCCATATACTCCGAGTGGACTGTGAAGGGGAGGGCGTGCCAGGCAATATCTCCGGAGAGGATGGCCTCCTCCATCTTTCCCCTCATTTGTCTGCTGCCCTTCTCCAGGTATTCCTCAATCAGCCAGGATCCTGTCGTCCATATAAAGCGATTGCCCTCGCCTTTCTTTCTCGTTCTCTCGGCAAGATCCAGAGCCGCCGGGATGAAGTTACGGAAATAATTATCTGTAACAGACGCCGCCGTATCGGTAAACCCTATATCAAGATGGGTCTTAAAAACCACGTGAATTGTTTTCTTCATAATGAACCCATTCTATGAACAGTTGCTGGATCAGTCAATTTATGGAATGAGAGGGGGATGTTTTGTTTAATTCTTTTTAAGATAAAGGAATAATTTTTTTATGTTTGATAAGTTGTATCAAAAGAGGTATTTTATTTGCAACAAAATATATATAATTGTATCATTAATTGATGCTGACTTTCTTGTTTTGTAGTATGAATAAGGGGTCGAAGGAACAGATGAAGAAATTTGAAAAGGTAAAGCAGTATATACTGGAAAAGATCCAATCGGGATTGCTGGTTCCGGGAGACAGAATCCCTACGGAAGCCGAACTGACGGACAGATTCTCCTTCAGCCGGAATCCCGTACGCAAAGCTCTGGATGAACTCGCTGCCGAAGGGTATATCGAAAAAGTCCATGGAAGCGGTTCCTATGTCAGAGAGGATATGCCGGATGATGAGATCAATATCAATGTGATAATGTACTACAACCGTTTTCTTGAGTCCCGAATCATTCAGGGAATGAGAAAAGCCGTGGACCATTGCAGCTACAGTCATATTAATCTCATTCTTAAACGGCCGGGTAAAAGCTTTTCGGAATACAGGGAAATTCTGGAGAATGCGGGAAAAGGGAAGAAATGCGGGGTACTTTGTGTTCCCCTTATAGACAGGACTGTCTCTTTCATCAGGCTTCTTGAGGCGTCATTCCGTAAACTGGAAAAAGCCGGCATCCCCCTTGTCCAGGTGGATCAGTTCATCACCGGAGACAAGGGATCCTGCGTCATGTCGGATCACAGGAGGGGGGCGGCTGATATGACCCGGCTCATACTTGAGAATGGGCACAGGAAGATAGCGGTCATTCATGAAAGATTTATTCCCCCTTCCATCAGTCTCAGGATAGAAGGGGTGGAGGATGCGGTTGCCTCTTTCGGCAGGCCCGTTCCGCCCCCTCTGTTTATAGGTGTTGACCCCGGGGACATTGCCGAACAGGGCTTCCGGATCCTCCGGGACTTTACGGAGAAGGGAATAACGGCGGTTTTCTGCCTCAATTGTGAACTGGCTTTCGAGATGAACCGCCTCTTCCGCCGTTTCGATATCCGCATCCCCGGGGATTTATCCCTCTGCTCGTTTGATGACCACTGTTTTTCCGAAGAAGTGGACCGCAGAGCGATAACCGCAGTCATTCAGCCTTTTGAGAGTGTCGGCTACTACGCGGCTAACATTCTTCTTGATCATATTCTCGGGAGAACGTCCGGACAGGTCACTATGCTTTTAAAGCCCGAAATCATCGATCGCGGGAGTCTGGGAATCTGTCCGGGCAGCTGTATTTAAACAGGGGTAGATGGTCCGGTACCGAAATCGTGCCGGAAGTATGGGGATATGCAAGCACTCATGTCGAACCTCTCCCAACATAAAAAGGGGATCCCTATGGGTCTCTCCGGGGTATCATTGAAGAGGAATCAACAGTTATCAGTAATTGTCTCGATCCTGTTCCGTCCATTCCTTTTGGCTTTATACAGAGCCCTGTCTGCCAGATCAACCATCTGTTCGACCGTATGCGACGGATCGTAAGCTGTTACTCCCAGGCTGAGGGTCAGGCTCCCATCTTTTAAACAGCCCGATTCCTTTTGCCGGATGTTATGCCGGATGCGTTCGCAGATGGAAACGGCTCCGGACAGATCGGTTTCAATAAAGAGCAGCAGGAATTCTTCTCCCCCCCAGCGGCAGATAAAGTCTGTATCCCGGCATTCCTCCTTCAGCAGGGCCGCCGTATTTTTCAGAACTTCGTCTCCGCACTCATGACCGTAAGTGTCATTGACATTCTTAAAAAAATCCAGATCCGCCATGGCCAGGGAGAAGGTCCTGCCGCTTCTTTCTGTTCTGTGGATCTCCTGATTGAAAATTTCCAGCATCTTTCTGCGGTTGAGCAAACCCGTCAGGGAATCTGTATTGGCCAGGAGAGAAACTTTTTCGTAGAGAAAGGCATTATGAAGGACAAGACCGATCTGTTCTCCCATGAAATAGAAGAAATCCCGGTCCAGTACATCAATTCTCATTTTACTGGTATATACAATGGATATGGCCCCTATAATACCTTCTGAGGTTTTAAGGGGAATACTGACAAATTCCGTTACCCCTCTGGCTCTGTACGCTTCCGCAATACTCCGGTTCGGGTAATTATCTACATTCATCACAATAACACGGTCCTCTTCAATTGCTCTGCCCGATGCACCTTCTCCCTTCTTCAGTGTCGTAACATCATCCAGAGGCAGGTCGAGCTCATTGAAAATATAGGCAATGGAGTGGCTTTCCTTTTCTTTATCCACCAGAAAGATTGCCGCTGTGTCGATGTTCATGGATACCTTCAGTATCTCTTCAATGGACTTGTACAGCTCTTCCAGTTCCAAATGCCTGGCTGTGTTATGGAGGAAGTTGAAGAGGTATTTCAGTTTATCCTTCTCCCTGACTATCAGATGATTCTTCTTTCGCAGAGAGGCATTGAACATGCCCATCAGGTACATAAGATTGAAAATAATAAGATACAGGAAGCTTATGGTAGTCATTAGGTTTATGTCGAACAGGGAGTTAACCGCACCCGTTCCTGAAATGGTGACAACTGAACGGGTCAGATAGAAAAGGATGGAGAAGCTGAACAGGTATAATAGTTCCCGTGTATCCCTTGTCTTCTTTTTCCGGGTGGAGTAGATCCTGATCATCAGAAATACCGCGTATAAGTAGAAAACCATGAGTATACTGGAAATAATAATGATTCTTATGGAGGTATTAAAATTTATGAAACTGAAGTAGACAAACAGGACCCAGTAAACCGCAGATACACTCAGCAGAAAAGGATAATTAACAGAATACCTCCTGTCCTCAATACTCAGAGTTGAGGAGATCTGAAAAAAGAACCCCAGAAGAAGAAGGTAATTGGCAGTACAGATGGATAGAAAAGGGGGGAGTTTCTGCTGCATTAATATAAGGAAAAACCCGGCAAAGAGGAGATACGATGAGGCCAGCCACTCCATCCGGCCAAGACTGTCCGTATTACGTGTGACAATGGAGGTAAAAAGGGTATTAACCGCCAATATGATGATTAGAGTATATAGAAGTGTAAAATTATCCATACCCTTTCAGTATCGGCTGGTACCGGAGGGGTATGGAATACTTTCTGTCTTACTCTCTATCTAAACCGCGATTCTGTCCGGATTCCCTTCCCTGTTTGTATCGTCCGGTTCAATATTCAGGTTCAGCCATTTTCTGTTGTGGAACCGCAGGTACAGAATGGTTCCGAATACAGCAAAGGATATCATCTCGGCATACCAGATTCCTGGAATCCCTGTATTCATATATATGACAAACAGATAGGACAGGGGAACGAAAATCAGCCACAGCCGGCTTACCGTATTAACCATCACCGCTCTGGTATCTCCGGCTCCCCTGAGAGCTCCTCCCAGTACGATATTCATATTAAGACCCATCTGGTTAAGCCCTAAAAAAATCATGGCAGACAGAGACGCTTTTATCAGGGCCGGATCCGTGGAAAAGAGGGTCAGGATACTTTTCGGAAAGAGGAGGAACACAGCGCCGATCAGAACACCCCACAGTATCCCCATTCCCGTTGAAAGGTAACCGGTGGCCACAGCCTTGTCAGGCTCTCTCTCTCCCAGAGCTTTTCCTACCAGAGTCGCCGTAGCGATGGAGATGCCTACGGCAGGCATAAAGGAGAGGGATTCTATCTGGATAAGGACACGGAAAGCTGCTTCGGCTGCCGTATCAAGCCGGGAAATAATCACGGACATGGCCAGAAAACTGAGCTGCATCAACCCCTGTTCAATTCCGCCGGGAAGGCTTATTTTCCAGAGGGGATCCAGAATGGATCTGTCAAAAAAGAGATGGAGACGGAGTCTGATCCTGGAAGGTTTTACATACAAAACAAAAATATAGATTACCATACCCAGTATTCTGGACCCGGATGTTGCCCAGGCGGCACCGGCTATGCCCAGAACGGGAAAGGGACCGGCTCCCGTTATCAGCAGATAGTTTCCAATTATATTTACTCCGTTGGCAATCCCTGTTACCGCCATGGGGGTGACCGTATCACCGGCTCCCCTTAAAATAGCGGCAAAGGCAAAACTGAGGAACATGGGAACGAAACCGACCAGGATTATGCGGAAATAGATTAGGCTGTTCCGGTAAATGTCAGGGGAGGTATCAAAAATCCCCAGTATTCTGGAAGCGAAAACAATGGACAGTCCCATAATAACTAAAGAGATAATCAGGTTGAGAATAACGTTCTGCTGGGCAATGATTTTGAGTTTTGAATAATCCTTCTCTCCCAGGCTGCGGGAAATCAGGGCAACCGCTCCCGTATTAAAAGAGGAGAAAACAAATATCAGAACAAAGACAATCTGATTGGCAAAACCCACTGCCGCCAGGGCTTCGGTTCCCACCATGCGGCTGATCATGATGGTATCGCTTACGCCCAGCATGGTATTCAGAGCCATTTCGCCGATAGCCGGCAGAGATATGCTTATAATGCTGAGAATCAGGGCTTTGCGTCCTTTCAGAAATCTATTCAATTCGTAAAATCCTCCGTATAACAGGAATTGGTTTTATCATATAAGAAGGGCGCGGAACAAGAGGCGGAAGATGCAATCAGGTAAAAATAAATAATCTATTCT
The DNA here is from genome assembly GCA_963663385.2 of Oceanispirochaeta sp. Classification (GTDB taxonomy): domain Bacteria; phylum Spirochaetota; class Spirochaetia; order DSM-2461; family DSM-2461; genus Oceanispirochaeta. The sequence continues at coordinate 175,065 of CAXXXD010000003.1, forward strand.
TATTAATCATTTACTTTCGGCATAAAACGCTAATGGTAAATGCAGGAAGACTGTTATCTGTAAATAAAATTGAAAAGACTCCTCAAATCAAATTGTGTCAGTACTTAAGTCGCTATCAAAGCAATACAGCATTTGATAAATATTACTGATATGGGTATAGTTTAATAAAAAAGGAATCCTTATTCTGATGAAATCCGTGTAAAACCCGATCCGGTAAGCCTATAATGAAGGGTAAGGAAGTAATGCAATGATGAAAAAGAAAACAGTACCTGTACTTATAGCCCTGATCTCTGCCCTGATGATTTCATCCTGTTCCGGTAAAGAGGAGAAGATGCTTGTTGTTGCTATGGAACTCCAGTTCCCCCCCTTTGAAATGGCCGAAGCCGACGGAACTCCAACCGGAATAAGTGTGGATACGGCCTATGCTCTGGGCGAATACCTGGGACGCCCCGTTAAAATTGAGAATACCTCCTGGACCGGGCTTATCCCTGCCGTTCAATCGGGAAAAGCCGATCTGATCATCTCTTCCATGAGTATTACCGAAGAGAGAGCAAAAGTAGTGGACTTTTCCATTCCCTATGCCGCCTCCGGTCTGACCCTCCTGATTAATAAGGATTCAAAGGTTGCGGGGTATAAGGATCTTTTTTCCGAAGGTGTTACTGTTGCCGTCAAATCGGGAACAATCGGTGCTATCTGGGCTCAGGATTACCTTCCCTCCGACAGTATCCATATATTTGATGAAGTGGCCGCCTGTGCCCTCGAAGTCTCCCAGGGAAAGGCGGATGCCTTTATTTATGACGGCCTTACCACCTTCAGCCTTCATAAGAAGTTCCCCGATTCCACACGGGTTAACCTGGAAAACCTTCCCGGAACAAGCGGAGACTGGGGCATGGCCATGAAAAAGGGCAGCCACCTGAAAAAAGATGTGGATGCCTTTATTACGCAATTCCGGAACAAGGGCGGTTTTGAAGAACTGGAAAGAAAGTATCTGACAGAGATGAAGCAGGTATTTGACGAAGAGGGCTTGCCTTCGTTTTTCGACCTGTAGAATCCGGGACCGGTTATGAATATTCTGACAGAACGGGAAGGAAGGGATAATCGCTTTGCCCATTTCTTCAGCTGGTTTTTTATAGCTCTGCTGCTGACGGCGGTTTTCTGGTTCGGCTTCAGCCGGCTGGGGTATCGCTTCGCCTGGAAAACCATCTACTCCTACAGGATCAATTTCCTGAGGGGGTACGGGATGACCCTCCTGATCTCCCTGTTCGCCCTGATTCTCAGCCTGATACTCGGTGTTCTTTTCGGGCTGGGCCAGGGAAGCTCTTTCCTGCCTTACCGGTATCTATCCCTGTTTTATGTGGAACTGATACGGGGGACCCCTCTACTCGTTCAGATTCTGATTTTTTTCTATGTTATCGCCAATGCGGCGGGAATGAATAACCGGTTTGTGGTGGGGGTTGTAATTATGGCTCTCTTTTCGGGAGCCTATATCGCCGAGATCATCCGTGGCGGGGTACAGAGTATAGGAGAGAGCCAGAGGGAGTCCGCCCGGTCTCTGGGGTTTTCTCCCTATCAGACCTATCGCTACATAATCTTTCCCCAGGTGCTTACCAGAATTCTGCCCTCTCTCGCAGGGCAGCTGGCTTCCCTGATAAAGGATTCTTCCCTGCTGTCCGTTATTGCCATCAAGGAGTTTACCATGGCTGCCCGGGAGATGAACGCCAATACCTTTTCCACCATGGAGGCGTATATCCCCCTGGCTGTGGGATACCTGCTTCTGACTCTTCCTATTTCCCGTTTAACCAGAATCCTGGAAAGGAAATTCAGCTATGAAACTTGAACTGGCCGGTTTGTCCAAACGCTATGGAACCCTGAAGGTTCTGGATCGGGTTTCCCTTCTGCTGGAGGATGTGCGATCCCTTGTCTTTATCGGTCCTTCCGGGGGAGGAAAAACCACTCTCCTCAGGTTGATTGCCGGTCTGGAGAAACCCGAATCGGGGCGTATTCTTATAAACGATCACCCTATTGAATATTTCAGTGAGGACAGCCTGCGGGAGTACCGCAAAAGGATCGGAATAGTCTTTCAGGCCTACAATCTTTTTCCCCACCTTACAGCATTGCAGAATATTACCCTGCCTCTGGTGAAAGTTCACGGCTATACAGAAACTCAGGCGGCCGAAGAGGCCCTGGTTCTGCTGGAGCGGTTTCAGTTGGCCGATCAGGCCCTTAAAAAGCCCGCTCAGCTGTCGGGGGGACAGAAACAGCGGATTGCCATCTGCCGGGCCGTAGCCATCCGGCCGGAATTCCTTCTGCTGGACGAACCTACCTCGGCTCTGGATCCCGAGTATACTTCGGAGGTGCTGGATCTGATCGGTGAACTGAGGAACGAGGGGATGCGCCTGATTCTGGTGACCCATGAAATGGGCTTTGCCCGGCAGGCCGCGGACTATCTGTTGTTTGTGGGGGACGGAGGTCTGATAGCCCAGGGAACCCCGGATGACCTTTTTGAAAAAAGAGGGGAACCCCGTGTGTACCGTTTCCTCAATAAAGTTCTGAAGTATAATTAAATCCTGTACCTTTAAACAGACCATCCCATGTTATAATGCTCAGGATTCTCCGGGAAAGGAAGGGATTCAGATGAAGAAACGATGTGAATGGTGCAGTGATGATCCTTTATATATATCCTATCACGATAAGGAGTGGGGCGTTCCTGTCCATGATGGCCGTCTCCTTTTTGAATTCCTTGTATTGGAGGGAGCCCAGGCCGGTCTGAGCTGGCTGACCATTCTGAAAAAGCGGGAGAACTACCGAAAAGCCTTTGACTTTTTTGATATAAAAACAGTTGCCGCCTATACGGAGGATGATTTTCAGCGTCTGCTGGGGAATGCGGGGATCGTCCGGAATAAACTGAAAATCCGCTCCGTCATCCGAAATGCCCGGGCCGTTCTGAAAATTCAGGAGGAGTTCGGTTCTCTTGATGCCTACCTCTGGGCTTTCGTTGACGGAACGCCCCTGCAGAACAGCTGGAAATCCCTGGGTGAAGTTCCAGCTTCAACAGAACTCTCCGACAGGATCAGTAAGGACCTTAAAAAAAGGGGGCTGAACTTTGTGGGATCTACGATCTGTTACGCCTTTATGCAGGCTGTGGGGATGGTGAATGATCATACAATGGACTGTTTTCGTTATAGGGAAGCAGGAAATCCTGCTCTGTAAGTCAGAATCCTCCGCTCCATTTCAACTCTGAAATACTGAGCTTCCGCTTCAGACCAAAGCCCCTGGCTGACAGTTATCTTTTTTCAGGATAAGGGTTTGAAAGGGGTTTTGAAATTTTTTCAGAACAGGGTGTCAAATTGATTATAATGTATTTATAACCTGCAGGGGAGTATTCTTATGATCCGGTTGATTCGACGATACCGCTCATCTCTCGGCATTGCATTGACAGCCCTTTTTATCATTGGAGCTTTCAGCTGGATACTGCTGGCTTTCTTTCTCCCCCGGATTGAAGAATCCCTCTATAGTCAGCGGTATGAAATGGTCAAGAGGATGACTGAACTGATTATGAGTGATCTGAACTCCCGTCAGGAAGATGTCGTGAATGGCCGGACCACACTGGAAGAAGCCCAGCGCAGATCCATTGACCGCTACCGGAAGATCCGATACGGGGAGGAGGAAAAAGACTACTACTGGATACTGGATAAATCGCCGGTTTTTATTATGCACCCCTACCGTCCTGATCTTGAAGGGGAGATCTTTGAAGAAATATTCGATTTGGACTTAAGAGGGATTCTGACGGAAATGGTAGCTATCGCCGATTCGCCTGCCGGGGAGGGGTTCCTGGAGTATGACTGGCAGTTCAAGGATGACAGAAGTCAGATTAAGCCAAAAATCTCCTATGTAAAATCCTTTGAACCCTGGGGATGGATCATCGGAACGGGAGCCTATGTTGATGATATTAATGAAGATATTGCCAGCCTCCGGAAAGAAATCCTGTTTACAATTTTTTTTATTCTCCTGTCTACAATCCTTGGGGTCAGCGTTATGACTTTTCTTGCTATTTCCTCCCGGAATAAAAGAGTACAGAGCGAAAAGGAAATCCGTACAAGCGAACAGCGCTTTAAAACGCTCTTTGATCTGCTTCCCTTCTCGTGCGTTATAAACAGAAAGAGCGGGGAAATCCTGGAGGCGAATCAGTATCACTGCAGGGTGACCGGTCTGTCTCAGGAGGAAATACGCGGCAAAACAACCTCTGATCTTCACCGGTATATGGACCCTGAAAAGCAGGATGCACTGGTCAGGGAACTTGAAACAACCGGGCACGTCTCGGCAAAGGAAATCTATCTGGATACAGACCGGGGCCCAGGCTGGCTCCTTATATCGAGCTGTCTGATAGAGTGGAAAAATGATGAAGCGGTTTTAACGGCGACTATTGATATTACCGATCAGAAACGGGCCCATCTTGAACTCATTAAAACTTCTGATCGTATGAACGCCCAGAGGGAAGCGCTGTCAGCTCTTGCAGAGAGTGAAGCCCTGGCAAGCGGGATAGCAGCCAGAGCCATTCCTGAGCTGGCTGAACAGGCGTCAAAAGCCCTTGGGGTTGAGAGGGTCGGCACCTGGCTGTTTTCTGAGGAAAGCCATGAAATCTTCAATGTGGATCTGTATCTTGCCAGTAGTAAAGAGCATTTATCCGGGGAAACCCTGTGTCTGGATAACTACCCGGGCTATTGGGAATCCATCCGTTATAAAACCAGAATAGATGCCCATGATGCCTTTACCGACGAGCGCCTTGCCGAGTTAAGGGAGGAGTGGATTATTCCCAAAGGAATTACGTCTCTTATGGATGCAGGGATTATGCAGGAGGGAAAGTTTTTAGGGCTTTTCAGCTGTGAGCATACCGGACCGAAACGGCAATGGCAGGCGGATGAGCAGGCCTTTGTCAGTTCTCTCGCAACCCTGGCCGGTCAGATCTTTGTCACCGATGAAAGAAGACGTGCCGAGATTTCCCTGAGAGCCAGCGAAGAGAGCCTTCGAGCCACCCTGAAATCCATCGGAGACGGCGTTATCGTTACGGATACAGAAAGCCGGATAACCCTTATGAACCATGTTGCCGAAACGATTACAGGCTGGTACCTGGATGAGGCCCGGAGCAGACCGCTCTCAGACGTTTTTAATGTTATTTACAGGGATTCCCGGAATGAGGTTCCCGACATTGTGGAAAAAGTGATCGAAACCGGGAGCATTGTTAAACTCCCTGATAATTCCGTTCTGATTTCCCGGAACAGAACGGAGTACCTGGTTGCCGACTCGGGGGCTCCCATCTTTTCAGAGTCAGGGGATGTTACCGGTGTGGTTCTTGTGTTCCGGAATATCACCAGGGAAAAGGAACTGCAGGAACAGCTGAGCCACATTCAGAGGATGGAGTCTATCGGTCAGCTGGCCGGAGGTGTGGCCCATGATTTCAATAATATGCTCGGGGGTATAACAGGGGCAGCAGAACTGCTTCAGCATTTATATAAAAATGATGGAACCGATTCACTGGTATACGTAAAAATGATACTGGAGAGTGCCGAAAGAGCCGCTTCGCTGACAAGGAAGCTTCTCTCTTTTGCCCGTAAAACCCCGCTTTCCTCCTCCGCTACCAATGTGCTCCGCTCTCTCCTTGATGCCCTGTCATTTCTGGAAAGTACGGCGGATAAACGTATCAATGTTTTTAAAAACCTGCCTGAGCAGGAAGTCCTGGTGCAGGGTGATCCCTCGGAATTGCAGAATGCCTTTATGAATATTCTGATTAATGCGACCCACGCCATGCCGGACGGAGGCGATATTCACATTGATGCCCATCTCCTTACGCTGGATGAAGAATTCTGCGAAAGTACGGCAATGGACATAACACCCGGTCCCTATATCGAAATTGAAATCCGCGATACGGGATGCGGAATCCCTCAGAAAGATCTGAAACGTATTTTTGAACCTTTCTACACGACAAAGGAAAGGGGGAAGGGAACCGGTCTCGGCTTATCCTCGGTATTTGCTATGGTTCAGCAGTATAAGGGCGCCGTAACTGTTTACAGTGAGGTAGACGCTGGTACAGGTTTTCATATATTCCTTCCTCTGGCGGAAGAGGGGATCCAAGCTGAATCGGCACCACCAGATCAAATCATTAAAGGCAGCGGAACCGTACTGCTTGTTGATGATGAACCTATTGTCCGGATGACAACCGGTACCGTACTGAAAGGACTGGGATACCATGTATTACTGGCGGAGAACGGCAGACAGGCTCTGGATGTTTTTTCCATGAATGTTAAAAGTATTGATCTGGTTATCCTTGATATGATAATGCCGGAGATGAATGGACGGGACTGTTTCTTCGCGTTAAAGGAGAAAGATCCCGGTGTGAAGATCCTTGTCTCATCCGGTTTTTCCCGGGAGGACGAGATTGAATCCATGCGGGCGGCCGGACTGTCCGGGATTGTGAGTAAACCCTACGGCAGTGCTGTTTTAAGCAAAGCCGTAAGTGATGCTTTAAAGCGCAGGGATTAGTCCGGCAGGGTGCATATGGAAGGTAATCAGCTCTTGCCGAAGCGTTTACTCATCTCTTCGGATATAACGCAGAACTGATCTATTTCCAGAAGCTGGGAGGCTGTCATCTGCCTCAGCCGGGCATCCTGACGGCGGCTGACCAGATTTGTCATGACCCCCTGTTTCATCAGGGAGTAGCGGGCATTGGCCGGGTAGAACTGATTCTCGATAGTTGAGGCAAATCCCAGGTAGTTCTGGAGATTTTCTGCTTCATTTCCCATCTCCTGCCAGTCATGACAGAGCCTGTAATAGAGGTCGCTGTGGAAGTTTGTCATGATGCCGCTATACCCGGCAAACCCCTCTTTCAGGCTCATGAGCAGGGTTGCCGCGTTGGCATTGAAAAACTTTACTCTGGTACCTCTGGACAGACGGGCCCTCTCTTTTATCATTTCTGGATCGCAGCAGGTATCCTTGATAAACTCAAAGCGGTCCATGGCAATCAGTTCCTTTACGACCTCCAGGGACAGAACCCTTTTATAGGGGTAGGGGCACTCATAAAAACCCAGGGGAATATCCGAGGGAAGTTTCTTTAGCAGTTTGTTAAGATTGTCCAGCCAAATAGTATCGTTCTCCCAGGGTGCCGCCAGACGGTTGCTGACCAGTACAAGGGCATCTGCTCCGGCATCTGCCATGGCTTTCATATCATCTGCCTGACCTTCCAGGGTATCCGATACATGACCCGAAGCCATAACAGGGTACCGACCATTTGTTATCTCAACGGTTTTTCTGCAGAGCTCAACCCTTTCCTCCCTGCTCAGTTCAAACATGGCGCTGGACTGGCAAACGGCAAACAGGCCGTCTATTCCTCTTGCTATATACCATTCGATTAACCGTTCGAGGGCTTTGTAGTCAATAGATAGATCTTTATGGAAGGGGGTAAGCATAGTGGGGTATACCCCGTTCTTAATTTCTTTTTTCATAAAAGCATACCTTTCTTTTTTACATTCCGACCAGTGTCGGGAGGAATGTTACAAGTTGGGGGATATAGGTCACCAGAAATAAAACCCCGAACAGAACAAGAAGCATGGGAAGTATTTCCTTAATCACTTCTTTCAGAGGTGTTTTGGATATTCCCGAGACGACAAATAGCAGCATCCCGAAGGGAGGTGTGGATAATCCTATCATCATATTCAGGGTTATCATTACACCAAAGTGAACCAGGTTGATTCCAAGAGCATTGACCAGGGGCAGTACAATAGGGATAAAAACCAGGGTAATACACATGGTATCGATAAACATTCCCAGTACAATAAAGACAATATTTATAAGCAGAAGCAGAATGTACTTATTCTCTGTAACAGTTAAAAGCCATCCGGCCACTGCATCCGGAATGTGTTCGATTGCCACAATATAGGAGAACGCGTAAGCTGTTCCGACCAGAAGAGACAGGGTTCCGGTTGTTTTGATTGTATTCATGATGACCTGAAGCAGATCTTTGAATCCCATAGCCTTGTAAATAAAGAAAGAGACCAGAATGGCATAGAGAGCCGCCAGGGCACCTGCTTCTGTAGGTGTTACGATACCGGAATATATGCCTCCCAGGAGTACCACGATGGAAAGAAGAGCGGGGAACGCTTTTAATGTAATGGCAAGTGTAGCCTTCAAAGCCAGCTTTTCCCCTCTGGGATAATCCCGGACACGGGCTACGACAGCAATATAACCCATCAGGGCCAACCCGATCAGTATACCGGGAATCATCCCTCCTATAAACAGGGCTCCGATGGAGGCTCCCGACAGCATGGAGTAGAAAATCATGGGTATGCTGGGAGGAAAAATGGGGCCGATTGTCGCCGAAGCCGCTGTGATGGCGCTGCTGAATCCCCTTTCATAACCATGGTCGTTCATGGCTTTGATTTCCATCATCCCCAATCCGGACGCATCCGCCAGGGCTGATCCGGTCATCCCCGAGAAAATAATGGAGGCAACAACGTTGACATGCCCGAGGGCTCCCCGTTTCCTGCCTACAATAGCATTGGCAAAGCGGAATATCATATCCGTAACTTTTCCGCTGTTCATGACCTCGGCCATGAAGACGAAAAGAGGTACGGCAATAAGGACAAATTTAGAGTTCATATTCGTCAGGAACTGTGTGGCTGCCATGCTTATGTCGGTTGCAGGACCTGAAGCAAGGGCAAAGTAGAAAAGGGAGGCCATAAGCATACCCGGAGCAATGGGAATCCTGATCAGGAATATAAGAATAAAACAGAGAATAAAAACCAGTAGTGCAATGTTCACGATATCTCTCCCTTGACGAGCTTACGTATATCCCGATAAATATCCAGGGTATAACGGCCTATCATAAAAGACAGGAATATAACGAAGGGAAAAAATACCAGATCCATGGGGATTTTCAATACATTGGATTTTTTATATCCCATAAACATGACATATTTCCAGGACGGTACCAGGCCTATAAGGAAGGATATGACCAGGAGGGAGTGTCCGCTGATACGCATCCAGGCTTGTTTTACCGGACTGACGATATCATAAATCATTGTAAAAACAACATGAGACTCTTCCCGCTTGGCAAAGAGGCCGCCCAGAAGGGATGTCCATATAAAACAGATCAGGGACAGCTCAAGAGTCCAGGTGAGGGGTTTCAGAAAGTAGCGGAAAAAAATACCAATAAGAAAAACTGAAAAAAGTGTAACAAAGGCGGCAAAGGGTATGTAGATCTCAACTGTATCTATCAGGGCTTTACCAATTCTTTTTAACCATGTTTTCATTAAAATACCTTTTAATAGTATAAATACCGGTGCCCATACGACTGATCGGCACCGGTACTCCTTCAATTTAAATTATTTTACCATTGCCTGTACTTTTTCGTAGAGGTCCCAGTCCCAGTCTTTGGAAATATCCTTGCTTTCTGTCATGTAGGAGTTTTTGGCATACTCGGCAAATGCTTTTACATCAGGATCATCGATGATAATCATGCCTTCTCCCCTGAAAAAATCCAGGATACCGGCTTCTGTTTCCAGGTTGGTCTTGTCGCAGTAAGTTCTGGCTTTATCAACAGCTTTCAATACCCAGCCCTGCTGTTCTTCCGAAAAAGACTGCCATTTTTTTTCATTGATGGTAGGCCAGGTAGAGTCGACAACATGGTTCGTCAGTACGATGTATTTTGTTACTTCGTAGAATTTGGCGTTCTTGTCTGTTCCGAGAGGGTTGTCCTGGCCTTCTACAGCACCGGTTTTCAATCCCATATACACTTCGCCGAATGCCATTGGTGTGGGGTTTCCGCCGAGGGCTTTACCAAGAGCAATCCAGGAAGGACTTCCGGGAGTTCTCAGTTTTACACCGGCCATATCGGCAGGAGTCCTTACAGGACCTACTTTTTCAACCAGATTCAGCTGTCTTGTTCCCAGGTAATAAGCGCCCAGGGGGCGAATTCCCTGAGAGTCGACAACGTCCTGGAATACCTTTTCTCCGATTTCGCCATTGAAAACTTCAGTCATATGATCGTAGCCCTGGAAAGTGTAAACAGCACCAAACATTGACAAATAGGGAACGAATTCAGCCAGCCATGGTGCGCTTGTATAAACCATATCAACAGTTCCCTGTCTGACGGCCGACTGTTCACCTTCCTGGGAATAGAGCTGACCGGAATGATAAACATTTACAATCATGGAACCCCCGGAAAGTTTTTCCAGCTCTTCCTTGAAAACGTTCATTGCTTCTGTATGAGCATCTCCGGGGACACTTACGGATGAGAAATTTATCTCAATAACTTTTTCTTCGCTGCTTTCCTGCTGTCCCCCGGCAATCGCCAGGGATAGGGAAAATACGGAAATTAAAATCATGGGTAGCAGTTTTTTCATCTTGACTCCTTTAGATAATTGTATAGTGTTTCCGAACTGTAATCGGCTAAGAGGTATTGTATTATGACTTATGACATAAGTCAACTTTATAATTAAAGTGTTGACACATGTCTTATGAGGGGTACAATGAAATATATAAATAATCTATAATGATCAGTGTGGGAACTATGTATAAAGATATTGCGCCTCTGAAAAAAGTTAAAATTTCTGATGAAGTCACTCATGCTCTCGAAAATATTATAATTGAAAACAATCTTTCTCCAGGGGATAAGCTTCCATCCCAGTCTGAACTTTCAGAAAAACTGCAGGTCGGGACACGGTCTATTCGTGAAGCGATCCGCTCGCTGGAGTCCAGGGGGATGGTGGAGACCAGACAAGGGAAGGGTGTTTATGTAAAAGAGATAAATATGGATTACTTTATTGAAACCCTCATGGGATCCTTTGTTTTCCATTTCAAGAATCAGAAAGACCTTTTAATTGATCTGACCAATACCAGACGGATTATAGAATCCCAGGCAATCTATGATGTGGCGGCAAATCCTCCCCGTGGATTTGTAGCCGGTTTTGCCGGACTCGTAGAAGATCTGGACAGTAAAGCTGCAGAAAAAAAGATCGATGAGTACAATGTTCTGGATTTTGAACTGCATAAAATGATTATCAATGCTACAGAAAATAAAATATTAATCTCTTTATACAAGCATTTGACAACTCTTATGATACGCAGTTTTTCCAAAACAGGCTATGTAAGAGGGAGTCTGGAGACCAGTATTTCGGATCATCACAAGATGCTGGAAGCTATTGTAGCAAAAGATGCGGACAGGGCGAAAAGGACAATGGAGCATCATATCCGTTTAACTCTGGAAAAAGTTTCGAATCTTAATCAGGAAGAGTAAGCATGGCAACTGCCTGATCGTCAAGCCAGTTTGGAGATTCTAATCATCATGGTGTCATAATGGCTCCCTTTCCAGTAGATTTTTCCGCAGGTGCTGCAATAGGAAAAGTCATTACACCACTTCAAAACCTTTAGAGGGATTCTTTCTTTCAATCTGCTGAAAGCCGGATTTTCTGACTCCAGCCTATCAAGTTTCCCGTTGCATTCAAGGCAGCGGGTCAGCGGACAAATCTGATTTTTCAGATCCAGTTTCGTCATGACTTCCACAAGCTGTTCCGCCGGATCATCACTGCGGACGGCCAGGCCCCGGGTAACGATTTTTCTTTTGAGGAGCCCCCTGTCCCTTGTCAGCAGAATCCTCTGTTCCGAGGCGGCTATGGCGGCAAGTTCCGGATCATCCCTGCTATTGGAGTAATCACAGTCAAATCCCAGCATCCTGAGATCCCGTGCCAGTCTGCCCAGGTGAACATCCAGAACAAAGCGGGTCTGTCTCAGAGGCTTATCCCTTAAAGGGCTCAGACCGTGGATATCCAGTCTTTCAAAGACGGGATAAACGCTTATTCTGTCTCTGTCTTCAACAATATAGGTGAAATCCACGGATTCCCCGTTTACCAGTATAAGGTCCACTTCCACATGGGGAACCCCGAAGCTCTCTATCAGGTCTTTGACAGACCGTCTGTCACGGAATGAGAAGGGGATATCCTCCTTGGGCGGGTAATTCTTTATAAAATCGTTCAGTTCCTCATAAAACCGGATGGTAATGTTAAAGGCCATGATACTTTATTATAGCACCTTGTGATTCCCTGAGGCATTAGCTTAGCGGGAGGCTTCACAGGATTTACAGCAAGAACGGAATGGACTTTTTTCCGGGAACTGATAATATGGGATTATGAATAGGCATTATCAGGATAGACCTGTCAGAAAACCGCTGATACATATGGAAAAGGTTGGCAAAAAATTTAAAGGGTCCGACCGCTGGGCTGTTCAGGACCTCTCATTTCAGGCTGAAGCCGGTGAGATAATAGGCCTTATAGGGGAGAACGGCGCCGGAAAGTCCACACTGCTACGCATGCTGGCTACCATGCTGAAACCAAGTGCCGGACGCATCAGTATGGCCGGTTATGATACACAGACCCATCCCGGACAGGTACGGCGGATTATGGGGATACTGTTCGGGCAGCACAGCGGGCTGTATGAACGGCTCAGCGCAAGGGAGAACATCCTCTACTTTGCCCGGCTTAACGGACTCTCCCGACAGGAAGGGGAGAGTAGGATGGCAGAACTCAGCTCCCTGCTGGAAATGGATGATTTTCTAGATCGCCGGGCCGGTACTTTTTCTACGGGGATGCGGCAGAAAACTCTGATAGCCCGTTCCATCATTCATAATCCCGAAGTGCTGCTGCTGGACGAACCTTCTACCGGGCTGGATGTCAGCAGTGCCCGGAGTATCCACAATTTTATTAAATGGTGCAGGGATGATAACAGGACAGTTGTCTTTTCAAGTCATGATCTGAATGTTGTCCAGCAGATATCCGACCGGGTTCTGCTGCTGCATAAAGGACGGCTTCAGGTTTGCGGAACTCCTCTGGAAATTGCCGGTACAGGTTCTCTGGAAGAGTATTTCTTTCAGAAGCAGGAGGCCGCCCTGTGAAAACGGATTCTCCGGGTTTAACAGCTGCTGTGGCAGCAAAGGAGCTGAAGGATTTCTTCCGGGATCCCCGCTCCCTGGTTCTTTCTTTTGTTCTCCCCCTTGTGCTGTTTCCCCTGCTGTTCTGGGTTCTGGCAGAAGACACGGAATCTGACGATTCCGGTAACCAGATATACCGTATCGGAGTCGATCCGGATATCTCTTCCGATTCCTTTGTTTACGGGAGTGACAGGATCAGCCTCTCCCTTATTGACCAGGAATACCCTTTTGAATGGCGAAACCAGTATGATGCCCTGCTGATAGATGATCCGCAGGCGGATATGCCTCTGATTGTTTATGATAATTCCAATCCCCGTTCGATTGCGGCCTACTCCTGCCTGGAATCCCTCAACGGTCCGAAAATCGCCTCTCCCGTAAATCTTCCGGCTCCGGTTGAAAGGGAAATAAACCGGGGCCGACCTTTATTTGAGCCTGAAGAAGCAGCGGGCAGGGTGTTCCTGGGGACCATACTGCCCTTCATTTTCTTTGTCTTTGCCATAACATGCCCTCTGCCGGGAGCTGCCGATCTGAGTTCCGGAGAAAAAGAGCGGGGCAGCCTGGAACCCCTTCTGTCGACGGCGGCTCCCAGGCATACAATTATCATGGGAAAACTCCTGGCGGCTTCTATTACCGGCATAGGCAGCGTGTCCGCCTATCTGCTGGGAATCTACCTGTCCTGCCGGATTACTCCCGAAATTCTGGGAGAGGCAGCCATGGTTTTTTCCCTGTCCGGTCCGCAGCTGATAATTCTTGTTATGCTGCTGATCTTCCTTAGCTGTCTGTTTGCGGCCATTGAAATCTTTGCCGGATTTATTACCAGATCTGTCCGGGAAGCGCAGCTGCTGGCCATGCCTCTTCTTACGGTTGGCATGGGGGCTGTCTATATCTCCCAGAATCTTGATCTTGCCGGAAGGGCCTGGTTTTATATCCATATTCCGCTGGTCAATATCGCCCTGGCTGTTCGGGAAACGGCTCTGGATCGTATCCTCCTTTCTGATATAGTGACTGTTTTTATCTGGATCATCTGTTATCTGGCTTTTATTACCTTTCTGGCAATTCGCATGTTTCAGAAGGAGTCCGGGATTCTCAAAAACAGCAGACCCGTGAGCTTCCTTGATAGTTTTAAAAACTGAGGGTATATTAAGGTAAATAAAAAACAGGAGTTATTTGTATGAGCCTTATTTCATTACTTGTAGTAGTTGTTCTTGTTATTGTTATTGTGAAATTGATTTAAACCACTCTATTTTCTGTTTATATGTTCATAAGCCTGACGGATTTCGGGGGTAAAAAGAGTATGGACAGAAAATAGGAGCATCCCTCCCTTAATACCGTGTATCCTGTGAGTCAGGTTTTAAATGTAAAGGAGTTTTATCCCTATTTTTTTCAATTCCTGTTCAATCAGATGGATGACCGGGAAATTGAGGAGCTGATAGATTCTTTTTTTGTGCCGGATACTGACCCGCGGGAACTGTTACGCGGGTATTTTTATCAGTGGCTTAATGAGGTATGACAGGAGCAGCAAAATAGACATCATGTCCTTCTAACGGTTGTTCAGGGTATATAAAGCGGCTTCCCGGCCGGCAATTTTGCCGAATACCATAGCATCAGCCAGAGAGTTTCCCCCCAGACGGTCCTTTCCGTGAATACCGCCTGTCGCTTCTCCAGCGGCATACAATCCGTCTATGGGATTATCATTCTCATCCAGTACCCGTGCCTTTTCATCGATGGCCAGTCCTCCCATGCAGTAGTGAATTCCGGGAGTTACCTTTATGGCAAAGTAGGGGGAACTGTTCAAAGCCGCTTTAAGATCTCTCCGCTGGAAATCCCGGTCATTTTCATACATAACAAAGGAATTCCAGCGTTCAATCGTGTTTGCAAGATCTTCTTCAGGCAGGTCCAGTTTTTCAGCCAGATCCGGAATTGTATCTGCCTTTTTAGTCAGTTGATTTTTTATATAGTACTCCGAGGCCTTCAGGCTCTCCCGGACGCCCTGATCAAAGATCAGCCAGGCAAATCCATCCTTCTGACTGAGGATGCTCCGACTGAGGTTGTCTCTGAAATCCATCTCATTTGTAAAACGCCGGCCCAGGCTGTTGATAAGGATCCCGCCGTTTCCCCGGAGGGCTTCTGTTATCAGGGTACTGAATTCCGGTTCAACTGTCGGATGGGTCTGTATTTCATTCAGGTCGATCAGTTTGACAGGCATATCTTTTGTAAGAGTTATAAAGTCTCCTGTCGCTCCGGCGCTGTTTGTTGTATGAAAACCTTTCAGTTCCGGATTAAAACGTGTCACCAGTTCAGGGCTGCCCCCGAATCCGCCTGTTGAAATGATTACTGCTCCAGCCCGTATCCTGTACTCTTTTCCGGTCCTGTTTTTTACAAGGACTTCCAGTTTATCCTTTTTCTGCAGAATCGAAAGGGCTCTGTTTTCCGTGCGGATATCGATCTGGTTATTTCGCAGATGACTATAAAGTACTCTGCTGATCTCTTTCCCTACAGGGGAGCCGCCGGAAGGTCTGTATGTTCTGCTGTGACTATGCCCCGCAAGCAGTCCTCTGTCTTCCAGATCAGCGCCCATTTCTCTTAATTCCTGTAAAGCTTCCGAGCTTTTTTCCGCCATTATTTTTATAAGATTAATATTCCCGATAAAGCCGCCGGCTGTACGGGTATCATTGATATAGCTTTCCATGTCCCTCTGTTCCGTAACGGCATTGAAGCCGGCTGTGGCTTTATTGGAGTTCCCGCCGGAGTAGGGCATCTTTTCCAGTAAAATGACATTGGCGGTATGGGTTCTGCTTTCTATGGCGGCCCTCATGCCTGCTGTTCCAGCCCCGATGACAACGACATCCGTCCTTTCGGGCAGGTATCCGGGGATTGTCAGGAGAAAAAAAGCTGTCAGGATTATCAGAAAAATGGCTGTAATGGCTTTCACTGTTTTCTTTTCAAGCGGTAGTAGTGCTGAGGACGGCCCACTTTTCCGTATTGCAGTTTCACATCCAGGATTCCCTGTTTATCCATAAAATCCAGGTACCGGCGGATAGTTACCCGGGCCATACCCAGTTTTTCCCCTATCTGTTCTGCCGTAAAACTGCCTTCCATCCCGGCCAGTTCTTTTTTTACCATTTCATAGGTCTTGCAACTCATTCCCTTATCCAGATCGACGGTTTTCTCATCTGATATTTCAGAGTTTTTACGAAAGACCCTGTCCAGGTTCTCCTGACTGAATTCATCGCTGCTGCCGATAGAGGCGATTTTTTCTTCCGCTTCCTCAAGGGCATCCCGGAAACGTTCAAATGTAAAGGGTTTTATAAGGTAATCCAGAGCTCCCAGATGGGCGGCCCGTTCCACCGTAGACTGACTGTTATCGGCGGTTATAAAGATGACATGCACCGGGATTGATTCGTTTCGTATCCACTGCAGAAGGTCCGGCCCTCTGCCCGTGGGAAAATAGACATCCAGCAGCAGGAGATCGTAAGAGGTTTCCAGAAGTTTTTCCCGGGCTTTCTCTGTTGACGTTACTATGTCGCACTCTCCAACAAAGGGGAGTTTTTCCGCAAATCTCTGATTGATCTGTCCAACCATCGGATCGTCTTCCACTATCAGTATATTCATTCCCTCTCCTTCTTCTGCGGCAGGGGCAGTTTCACTGTAAAACAGGTATTCCCGGGCTGGGAATTTACTTCAATAGACCCTCCTGATCGGGTAATTTTCTCCCTTATCAGGTAGAGCCCAAGCCCTCTCCCGGGACCCTTTGTACTGAACCCTTTTAGAAAAATACTTTCCGTATCTTTTATGCCGGAGCCGGTATCGGCTACCTGCAGTGTTACAGAGGAAGGTTTCTGATGAATCTTTACCATAAGGGAACCTTCCGCACTGTCTCTTAACTCTTCCAGACTGTTCTCAATCAGGTTTCCCAGAATCAGATTTATCTGATCGGTCAGACCCGTATTATCCTCAAGAAAACTGTTATCCTCAAGGTAGCAGGAAACTTTCTGTTCCTGGGCTTTATTGTATTTGCCCAAAAGCAGACCTGCAACGGAAGGATCTTTAATACGGCTGTTCAGTCTGGCGATCATCTCTTTTCTGTTGTGACTGATTCCGGTAATAAACTGTATGGCTTCTTCGTACTCTTCCAGCTGTATCAGTCCGGATATGGTATGGAGTTTATTCAGAAACTCATGATTCTGGGCCCTCAGACCTTCATTAATCTGACGGATTCCGGTTATTTCCTCCGCCCGGGCACGCACTTCCGTCAGATCTTCCATCAGGGCTGTCGCCCCCAGCACAGCCGTACCGTGATCATCCAGAATCGGTTCAAAACGGCATTGGAGGGCCAGGCCGGAAGGGGATACCAGGTCTGTATGCAGGGCCTTTTTCAGCTCGAGGCACTGATTAAATTCTTCTTTAAAATAGTAGAGATCTACAGGCTGATTCATATCGGAACTGTTCAGCCCCGTCAGAAACCGGGCTGCCGCGTTAAAATAGACAATCCGGGCATTCTGATCTATGGTAATAATCCCTTCCTTAAGATTTTCCAGGGTCATGGCTCTCTGCCCCAGCAGACGGGATATCTCTTCCGGTTCCATACCATGCATGGACTTTTTTATATTGTAGGAGAGGATCCCGGATGAATAGATACTGATGAAAACCGCAAGGATAATAAAAAGGATAAACGTATCCAGGTTAAGTCTGATATCCTGATAGATCCTGCCGTTGAGCATACCCGCAATGACAAGTCCCGCCAGTTCGCCCTGATAGTAGACCGGAGCGATGGCTTCGATGGAAGGAAGCGGGGATGAATCCAGGTGTCGTATTACCATCTCGGGATAGGGGGTCTTCAGCTGATCCAGTATAAATGGATCTTTTTCACGGGTATTAAGAAAACCGGGGTAGGTATGGGCATAGTAAATCCCTTCTGCATTTATGATATGAATATACTGCGTGCGGGTTGCCAGCTTCAGTTCTTCCGCTTTCCTCTGAATGGGAATACTGCCGTTGGAGCGTGTCAGATTGAATTGAACAGCTTCCATCCCGGAAATGGTTATGGCCAGGTCCCTTGCAGAAAACTCCAGTTGTGTTTCCAGGGTGCTGAACCACTGTTTGAATACGAGTAAGCCGATCATAAGGATCATGACGGTTGTAAATAAACTGGTAGCCAGGGATATTTTCCGATTCAGTTTCATTTGATCTCAGTATAGGCTCAGGACATCAAAATATAAAGGGGGCGGCCCGGTTACAGGCTGCCCCCTGAAAATTACAGGGATTGGAAGTTATTTGATATAGGCTGCAGCCTGAATTCCGGCAATTCTACCGAAGGTTGTAATATCAGCCATGGCATTTCCACCTAATCTGTTGGCGCCATGAACGCCGCCGGTAACTTCACCTGCAGCAAAGAGGCCTTTTACCCATTCGCCTGACTCATTGATAACTTTTGTTTCCGTATTAATTTTGAGTCCGCCCATGGTATGGTGAACGGCAGGTCCGACTTCTACCGCATAGAAGGGCGCCGTCGCCAGTTTCCGGGGCATATCAGGTCTGTTGAAATCAGGATCATTTCCCGCTTCTACATAAGTATTGTACTGACTTACTGTGGTTTCCAGCGCTGCTCCGTCAAGTTCCATGGCAGCTGCCAGTTCAGTCAGAGAGGCTGCTTCGGTCAGAAGCCCGGCTTTTGCATAGCTTTCAATAGCCGAGAGTGACTCCCGTACTCCCTGATCAAAAACCAGGAAGGCAGTCTTTCCGGTCTGCTCCAGCTCGGCCGCGGATACAACATCACGGGTCTGCAGCTCGGATACAAATCTTGCAGCATCCCTGTTTACAAGAATGGCGCCATTTCCGCGAACCGCTTCTGTAATCATCGTGTTCTTGACAGGCACTACTGTGGGGTGGGTCTGAATCTGTTCAATATCCACCAGCGCAACATTAAAAGGAGCAACCAGGTCAAGGGCGTCACCTGTAGCGCCGGGATGGTTTGTTGTTCCAAAGCCTTCCAGTTCAGGTTTGAAACGGACAACCTTTTCCTGACTGGCGCCGAATCCTCCGGTTGCCACTATGACAGCTTTTGCTGTGATATGATAGGTTCCTTCAGCTGTTTCAACATCAACACCATTTACACCGTTCTCATCAGCTGTAATGGCAACAACTTTACTGCCTGTGCGGATGTCCGCCACTTCTTCGGCCACTTTATCCAGAACACCGGCAACATGAGCGCCAACGCCGGCTCCGCCGGTCGGTCTGTGTGTTCTGTTATTGGATGAGCCTCCCATTCTTCCCACATCGTTAAGGTCCGCACCGAGAGATACAAGCCAGTTTACAGTCTCGGCCGATTTGGATGCCAGGACCTTTACCAGTTCGGGATCGTTCAGGTTTTTTCCACCCTTCATGGTATCATTGAAAAACTGTTCAACCGAGTCTTCGATACCCTTGGCTTTCTGCTGAGATGTTTCTGCGGCATTCAGTCCGCCTGTGGCATAGTTTGTATTACCGCCGACCAGGGGCATTTTTTCCAGCACAATAACTTTAGCGCCCGCATCGGCTGCGGCTTTTGCGGCAGAAAGACCGGCGCCCCCTGCTCCGATAATGACAACATCTGCCGAATCATCTTCCAGTTTGACTGCTGCTTCAGTTTTTGCTGAAGCGGCGCCGGCTTTTCCTGTGGAAGCCTTGGCAAGAGCGGCTTGAATGGCGGTAATCATACCGGCTGAGGTTTCGGAAGCGCCGCTGACAGCGTCAATATCACCGCTGTTGGCCTTGATGGCTTTTTCAATGAGAGTGTTCATGGGTTTGAGGCTGAATTCAGACTCGGGGTTTTCTGTTACCTCAATAGACTGGATGGCCTTTTTATCCACAGTAACGGAAACAACGATTGTTCCGCCGTGACCCTGACCTTCTCCCAGGTAGGTTCCGGGAGTGTAAGCATCTTTGGCTCCGCAGCTCATAAAGAGGAGTGCAACCGCAGCCAGCGCACTCAAAAGGGGAATCATTTTTTTCATTATAAAAAATCTCCTGCATGTTTTTGATAAAAAAATAGCGATAAAAAAATAACGATTAAAAGTTACAATGTTAAAGTGAAAACCGCAATGTTTAGAAAGATAATGAGCTTTTAGATCTTATTGGTCGCAAAGGCGGGTGAAATCTCCTATAATATTTAAGAAATATAAGACCAAAATAATAGGAAATCTTGATTTATAGAGTTTTAACTGATAAAAGTAGAATCGGTAAATATTGCACGATTTCTGGCTAATTATTTATGCGTTAACATATAAAGGACTGGATTATGAGAAAGATAGTTATTTTGGGCGGAGGATACGCAGGTGTCCATGCGGCAAAGCACTTCCATAAAGCTTTTAAAAAGAATCAGGATGTGAAGATTACCCTGATTGACAAAAACCATCATCATACTTTGATGACAGAACTGCACGAAGTGGCGGGAGATCGGGTTCCCGATGACAGCGTCCGCATTTCCTTTGACCGGATTTTTGCCGGGACCACTGTAAATGTCGTACAGGACGAGATTGTAAAACTGGATCCTGAAGCAGGAAAACTCTATTCCGAAACTGCCGAATACGGGTATGACTATCTGCTTATGGGAACCGGAGCCGAAACAACCGATTTCGGAATCCCCGGAATTAAAGAGCACTCCCTGCCTCTGTGGAGTTTCAACCATGCCATCCACATCCGGGAACATGTGCGGGAGATGTTTTTCAAAGCCGCTCATGAAAAAGATGCGGAAAAACGGAAACAGTATCTGACATTTGTTGTAGCCGGATCCGGATTCACCGGAGTCGAGATGGTGGGTGAACTGATTGAGAATATCCCTGTTCTTTCTGCTGAGTATAAGGTGGATCCTGCAGAGGTTCAGCTGATCAATGTTGAGGGACTGGGGAATATTCTGAGTATGATTCCCGAAAAGCCCCGTGCCAAGGCTCAGCGTTATATGGAGAAGAAGGGTGTAAAAATCATGCTGAATTCTCTCTGTGTAAAAGCGGACGAAGGCTCCCTGACTTTGAAAGACGGTACGGTCATCAAATGCGGTACCCTGATATGGACCTGCGGAATCAAGGGCGGTTCCTTCGGGGCCTCCACAGGGCTGACTATCGGCCATGTGGACCGTCTGCAGGTTGATAAAACCATGAAGTGTCCCGACTTTGATAATATCTACCTGGCGGGGGATGCCATCTGGTTTCTGGAGGATGAACGGCCTGTTCCCCAGATTGTGGAAGCGGCAGAACAGACTGCTGCCGTTGCGGCTCACAATATTATCCGTGAAATAACAGGCAGGGGAGAAGTCAAATCATTTAAATCCAATTTTCACGGTTTTATGGTATCCATCGGCGGGCGTTACGCTGTTTCCTATACAGGCGGGGTCGCTCTGTCCGGAAAACCAGCTATGGCTCTGAAGCATCTGGTTAATGTTTACTACCTTCAAACCGTAGCGGGCGTAAATGCGTGGTGGAAGTATCTGGAACATGAAATATTCAATATCAAAAACAAACGTTCCTTTCTGGGCGGTCTGGTTGCCGGAAAGATCAACGGTTTATGGGCCGTCCTTCTGAGACTCTGGCTTGGCCTTATGTGGGTTATAGAAGGGGTGAACAAAATCGGTGAAGGCTGGTTTAACTTTGATAAGGGTTCCAGCTCCTCCTGGATGTTTTCCCAGGGGGTCATCCAGGCCGGTCTGCCTGTCGCTGATGCCGGATCAGCAGCATCGGAAGCTGCTGTGGAAACTGTTGCAGAACCTGTGACTGAAGCGGTGAGCGCGGCAAGCGGTGCGGTAGGTGAGGCTGCCCATGCCGCAGCGGAAACAGCGGCTGATGTCGTCAGCGCCGCTTCGGGAGCGGCTGACGCTGTTGTCGAGACTGTCGCCCGTACATGGGGACCTGTCTGGGATACTTCTTTAAGCATCCTGTCCTGGGATAATCCTCTGGTAACCTGGTTCCGGCAGACCTTTATGGATGGTATGGCAGCCTATATACCCTTCCAGTTCTTTCAGGTAATGGTTGTCTCTGTGGAAGTCGCACTTGGTCTTGCACTGATGGGAGGCCTTTTTACATTTCCTGCTGCGGGCGTTTCCATTATTATGTGTCTGGTCTTTATCCTTTCCGGTCTATTCAGCTGGAGTCAGCTCTGGTTTATCTTTGCGGCTATTGTGATGCTGGGCGGAGCCGGACGGAATACCGGCCTTGACTACTGGGTCATGCCCTGGCTGAAGAAATGGTGGAATGGGACATCCCTTGCCCATAAGACGTACCTGTATAAGGGTGAACCGAAAATCCGAAAAAGAAAACAGGGGTAATCATTGTCCATCCATCCCATCTGGAAGGATTTCCCTTCTCTCCGGACTGATCTTGCAGCTGTATCGGATCAGATCAGGAGGGTTGTGGAACAGAGTCCTGAAGCAATTAAGAATGATCTGGCCCGCCTCCTCCTGAGCAAGGGTAAAATGCTGCGTCCCGTTTTTGTCATTTTATCTTCGGGCTGGGGAGAGGAACAGAACGAGAATCTTCCTGCTGTAGCTGCTGCTGTTGAACTGCTTCATCTTGCCTCTCTGGTACACGATGATGTTCTGGATGAGGCTGTTTCCCGCAGGGGGGTCGCCACACTTCATCAGACAATGGGCATTAAAAAGGCGGTCCTTACAGGAGATTATCTTCTGGGGGTCGCCATGAAGCTGGGGATGAGCGAATTCCGTAAAGAAAACGTTCCTGTCATGATGGAAAGCCTCAATCGTCTTCTGGAAAGTGAGATCGATCAGGATTTTTCCGGAAAGAGCATGAACATAGACCGTGAATCCTATCTAAAGCGTATTAAAGGAAAAACCGCCGAGCTTTTCGGTCTGGCCTGTATGATCGGGGCAATCGTCAGCGGATGTGAAGATGTTCTGGTCGAGAACCTTCAGAAACTGGGAATCCTTTTCGGGATGGCCTTTCAGATAGATGACGATATTCTGGACTATACGGGATCGGAAGGTCTGCTCGGAAAAAATACCGGAAAAGACCTGAAAGAGGGAATCCCGACTCTGCCTTTTATTCTGGCATTGGAAGAGGGGGATAAAAAAGTCCTGGCCTATACCGGGTCCTCTTTTCGGCGTATCTTCCCGGGATCTCTTCAGAGGTACCTTATCCGCAAGGGGTATGTGGAAAAAGCAGTAGTAATTTCAGACTCCTATAAAAAGGAAGCGGAGGAGCTTCTGCTCTCCCTGCCGGAATGCGCTTCAAAAGAGATTTTTCTCAGAGTCCTTAAGACGTTTCAGAAGCGGGACTGCTGATTTATATTTATACTTTTCAGATGTTATCAGATCCGGCAGCTGTTTCAAAGCATAAGCTGTCGGATCATCATGTTCCGGGGACCTGCTGGAGAGAGAATCGAACTGCAGCAGATCCTCTAGAAAAATCTCTCCAGTAATACCGACCCCCATACCAGTATTTCCAGAGGCAGAATATAGAGAAAGGCCAGAGGATAGGATCTGCCGGTATCTGCCTCCGGCAGTTCCGGATCAGAGAGAGCTTCAGGCGGGAATATTTCCATCAGGATCCTGTCCAGACTGCCTATGAAATCCCTGGCTTTTACATGCTTTCTGCCGTCCAGTATCTCTTCAAAGTAGTAGAACATTCTGCCGAGCAATCCGCCCAGCTTTCCCGGGAATTGCAGGGACGGGGTTACTGTAAAGAGTGAGAGAAACACCAGTCCCATCAGGGTTATCCCTTTCAGGATCCCCGTTTCCAGTGAACCGTCTGTTATTGTTAAGGGACCTATCTCCCAGAGGATGCGCCCTGCGGGAGTCAGAAGATGGAAAAAGGTTATGGAGCCGGTCATCATCAGAAAGTAGATGTATCGAATCCTTTTGCCCGCAAGGGTTACCATAATAGCAAATACAGCTACAAGAAGCAGTTTTATAATCAGCCAGTCTATAAGAAAGTATCCTGGTATCAGACTCAGTCCTGTCCAGAAACGGGCTTTGGGAGAAATGATCCGTCCCAGTTTGTCGACTTTTCTCACAGGGACTCCCTCATCTGCGCCCACCAGAGGGACTTTTCGGAAAACCGCTGGGCAAACAGACCGATAAACAGTCCCGACACGAGTCCGATTCCCAGAAACAGCGGAAGGATACGCCAGGCGGACATCCCGAAGATGAATGTTATGGAGAGTGTTATCTGGGCCATGTTGCTGACAAGGGCCCCCAGTACGCTTATGCCTATAAAGGAGATATACGGAGTCAGATAATGCCACGCCAGGAACATTATAATCCCGCTTGCTAACGATCCGCTCAGGGAAAACAGAAAAATATAGGAAGCCATAGTCCCGTTAACCATTCCCTGGCCGAGCACCTTGAGCAGTATCAGCAGAAAATAGGAAGCCATCGGCAGCACGTGGGGATCCCCCTTTTTACGGGGAAGGAGATCCAGCGCCAGGATAACAGGCAGGTTGGCCAACCCCAGACGCATAAAGGGAATGGGACGGGGAAAAAGGTACTCCACTGTGGATAGGAAGAGACTGAGGGAACCCAGCATGGCAATACGGTTCAGCTGTTTTTCAGTAAACATCGGCATCCACCTCCTGTTTCTCTCCGCCGTCAATATACAGGAATACCTCATTGGGCAGACAGGCTGCCCACTCCCCCGATTCTGAGATCTGTCCCATGTGGACACAGAGGTTGTCGTCACAGTCTGAATGGATAAAGGCTGCCTTTCCTTCGGAAATCTGAATAACCGATTCCCCGACAGGGCCCCGTACATGAATCTCCCTGTCTTCCGAGAGAGGGTAGAGGGCTACCCCGTCTCTGTCTTCAATGTATAAATAACCGCTGTCGCCGGATCTGTTCCACCCATACCAGGTAAAAACGGAAAAGATCAGAAGCGAAAGTAGTATAGCGGCAATATCATATCTGCGTATCTTCATAATTTGTGCCCCTAAACTAACATTTTTATAGGGAGACTGGGAATAGAAATCCCCTTCAAAAGCACCGGAAAATCCTTATCCTCTTCACTTGAAACAGCAATGTAATAAGGAGATTCACTCTTTGAGGGCTGGAATCGATCCCGACAGAACTTTTTCTCTTGCCATATGTTCGAAAAAAGCCAACCATTAAAAAAATAGTGATATACTGTATATACCCGATACATTGTACTTGCAGATCCTATATTTCTGGAAAAGGAGATATTGATGTTATCTGAAAGTGAAAAACAGGCTGAGATTCAGCAGTGGGGAATCATCTATCGCATGGCACTTCAAAGAAAGAGTCTTTCAGAATTGAAGTTCTCTCAGGAGGAGCGCGTTATTAAACGTGTTTTGGATAAGATCGAAAAACACATTAACGATATTCGAAGATAGAAGAGGATTTTTTTCCTCAATAACCTCCAACCGGTTGCCATCGCGCCAGTTCATCTCCTTTTGAAATAAACATAAGCTGTCCTATGAACCAGAACGGGCGAAACAAATACTCCTTTTCCTATCGGACAGTGAAAAATATCAGTGACGAATCAGAACAGATCATTCGCAGACTCCTATTTTTAAAATATTCCAGTAACATCTGTTCTTTTTTATTTGAAATCCCGGTGGTCCGGATATTATCCTTAATACTAGGCAAAAAGAAACGGAGGATCATTATGGTTAAACAGGTAAAGATAAGGACCAAGATGCTGGGGAGTTTTTCCCTTTTGGTTATTTGTACGATTATCGTCGGACTGATGGGGATACGAGGGATTAATCAGATCAATTATCAGAATGAGATAAATGCCCTGGCCAACCGCTGTCTGGTGGATGCCCAGGATGTTCAGGCCGGATCGCTGCGCTATATTATCTATAAGGACGACAGCTATATAGATGTGGCTTCCGAAGAAGCGGAAAATGTCATAACCCAGGCCGGAGCCGCGGAAGAACTGATGCTGAGCGAAGAGAATAAACAATACACTCAGGCTCTTATTGCGGCAATGAAAAGCTATCACTCCCATAATCTATCCTACCGGGATATTCAGGAGGAAATCTATACTTCCTCTGCGGAAAGATCTGCCGCAGCGGATGATGTCCTTGAAAAGATAAAAAATCTGATTGCCAATGTATCTTCCGAAATGAATAAAAAATCTGTCAACGGCCTGGTTTCCCAAAGGAATGTGAACAGTCTGATGCATCTGCAGGAGATCCGGAACGCTACAAACCGGTTCAGAATCAGTTCTCAAAAATTCCAGCTTGCTAAAACGGCAGACGAGAAGGCGTCTTATGGTGAAGCCTGGAATCTGGGGATAGATACGGTGCGGAACCTTCTGGTTGAAGGGAAAGCTCTGTTTACCGATGCGGCCATTCTGGGGTACTTCGATCAGAGTCTGAGGGATATCGATATCTATAAAGAACATGTGGAGGCATACAAAAAGCTGGAGAACGCCCAGAACGAACTGCTGGACCTGCAGCGGGAAGAAGCTGCTCTGGTAATGGCCAGCGCCCGCTCCGTACGGGACGGTGTTAACCGTGTTATTGAGCAGGTAACCAGAACCAATACAATGATTGCTGTTATTCTGGCTGTTCTGTCGGCGGTTATAGGTCTGACGGTTGCCGTATTTTTGACAAAATCCATTACTTCCCAGCTTGGGGGTGAACCCTATGAAATCGTGGATATCACATCACGCATTGCCAGAGGAGATCTGAATATTCAGTTTCCCGATAGAAAACTGACCGGCGTATACTCATCCATGAAGGATATGACAGGCCAGCTTATAAATATCGTAAATGATATAATCAGTGCGGCCGATCAGGTTACCAGCGGAAGCGAACAGATATCCTCTTCGGCTCAGCAGATATCCTCCGGAACCAGCGAGCAGGCTTCCAATATGGAAGAGGTGTCCGCTTCAATCGAAGAGCTGAATGCCAATATTCAGCAGAATACGGACAATGCCCAGCAATCAAATGTCATGGCTCAGAAAGTTACCGAGGATTCCCAGGAGGGCAGCATTGCCGTTGCCGAAACTGTCAGCGCCATGAAAGAGATTGCAGAAAAAATCTCTGTTATTCAGGAGATTGCCAGGAGTACCAATATGCTGGCGCTGAATGCTGCTATTGAAGCCGCCCGGGCGGGTGATGCGGGAAAAGGATTTGCCGTTGTGGCCTCTGAGGTCAGAAAACTGGCCGAGTCCAGCGGGTCCGCCGCCAAGGATATTACGGAAATCACTCAAAACAGTGTTCACCGGGCTATAACGGCTCAGGAAAAAATAGAACAGGTCGTGCCTTCCATGAAAAAAACCGCAGACCTTGTGGAAGAGATCACCATGGCCAGTCAGGAGCAGAACAAAGGATCCGAGCAGATAAACTCCGCAGTTGTCCAGCTTGATTCGGTTATCCAGCAGAATGCTTCCGCTTCGGAAGAACTGGCATCCATGTCAGAAGAGCTGCTCTCCCAGGCTACCTCCATGAAAGAGACGATCAGTTTCTTTAAACTGTCAGGGAGAGATAAAACGGAAAAGATAAAACCCGTCAGCTATGAAACAAAAGAGGAGACTCCCCGTTTTGCCCTTCATAAAGCCGATATCCCGGCACCGCAGGATATCCATACCGGTGAGTCCTATGCAGACGACCAGGAGTTTATTGATTTCTGACAGTGCCTTACGCCTTTATCCCCTTAAAAAGGTATGAGGCTGTCCCCCTTCGAAGGGGGCAGTCTCATACCGTTTTACAGCCTGTCGCAGGGCTGTCCGGATTCTCTCCCCAGACTGGAATATAAATATATTAAATAAAACATATATAGTTCATATTTTATTTATATGTATACTCTAATTTTAAAACATCTGATAGATGGAGGTTCATTATGAACAGTAAATACTTTTTGATAGTTATGATTGCCCTTTTAAGCGCTGGAATATTTGCGGATGATTTCGGATCGGCAGGAGCTCTGGATAAGAGAAACTTTGATCTTGAGGAGATGATGCGTTACGCCTGGGAAGATGAGCATATGGCTCTGGCGGAATATGAGGCTATTATGGATAAATTCAAGGTTGACCGTCCTTACGCCAATATCGCCCGGTCTGAGGAGACTCATATCGCTCTGCTGACCGAACTGTATGAAGCCCATGGTCTGCCCCTTCCTTCAGTTAATGTAAAAGGTCATATGGTTCTGCCTTCCAGTCTGGAGGAAGCTGCTGAAATCGGCGTTAAGGCCGAGATTAACAATATTGAT
Source organism: Oceanispirochaeta sp. (assembly GCA_963663385.2). Taxonomy (GTDB): domain Bacteria; phylum Spirochaetota; class Spirochaetia; order DSM-2461; family DSM-2461; genus Oceanispirochaeta. Next base: position 203,198 of record CAXXXD010000003.1, read on the forward strand.
ATGTATGAGCTTTTTCTGAAGAACGATCTGCCTGCCGATGTAGCCGAAGTATTTGAACTGTTAAAGGCAGGATCGGAGAAGCATCTGGACGCCTTTGAAAGACAGCTGGAAAACCCCGCCGGCAGCGGACGCCGGCGCAGTTGAATAGAAATATTTTTTCTGACCACGGGGGAGCTGATGCAGAAATACGGGATTCTGTATCAGCTCCCTTGTTTTTTTACTGGAGAACTTCCGGAAAAACTGGCTAATCTGTTTTCCATAAAGAAGGGAAAGCGGTAGAGCCTGTTCATAATTGACTGAAAAACCAATTTAATCATAGGATAATGTTGTCCATGACAAGGATTAAAGGAGTTGTCTCATGATTCAGTATAAGAAGAGAAGAAAGTACAAGTATAATCTCCATTCGGTCTGTACCTATCATACAGGCATTAAGGTCGAGAAAGAGCATAAATCCGCGTTCATCGAAATAGGAACTGACGGGCTTTTAACGATACGCAAAGGATATGCCTGGGACGGACCCAGCGGTCCGACCATTGACACTAAGGACTTCATGCGGGGGTCCCTTGTCCATGACGCCCTTTACCAGCTGCTGAGAGAGGGTGTTCTGGATCAGAAATACAGAAAACGGGCCGACGAGATTATCCGTGAAATCTGTGTGGAAGACGGGATGTGGAAGCCCGTTGCCTGGCTGGTGTACCAGGGGGTTCACCTTTTCGGCGGGAAACACGCCAAACCGGATATGATTAAAGCTCCCTGAAAAGGGAACTGCAAACGGGACTTAATACCGGCCCTCATACCAGCCTTCTCCCGGAGGGAGAAGGAGTAAGATTCGGTTATCTGCTTTGCCTGTATCAGCCTATTTCCGTGGCCGGTTTAAGCTTCTCTTCCGCCGCTATCCGGCCTTTTGCTGCTGTCTGAAAAATAATGGCGCTCAGCGAAATAAGGGCAATCAGGTTGGGGATGGCCATCAAGCCGTTGAAGGTATCCGAAAGATCCCATACTATTCCGATTTTCATTATAGAGCCAAGGAGTGTAACCCCAAGGAATACCCATTTATACAGGGCAATGGATTTTGTTCCGGCAATATATTCCAGGCATTTGGAACCGTAATAGAACCATCCCAGGATGGTAGAGAAGGCAAAGAATATCAGGCCGATTGATACCAGGTACTTCCCGAATCCTGGCAGAGCCATATCAAAAGCGCTGGTTGTCAGAGACGCCCCGTTAAGACCTCCGGTAACAACCATGAGACCATCGCTCCCGAAACTGATCAGACCCGAAACCATAATCACCAGAGCTGTCATGGTACAGATAACCAGGGTATCGATAAAAGATCCGAGGGAAGCAATCAGCCCCTGTGTATAGGGGTTGTCGTTAGTGGAGGCCGCATGGGCGATCGGGGCGCTTCCCAGACCTGCTTCATTTGAAAAAACACCTCTGGCTACACCAAGGCGGATGACAGTTCCGATCAGACCGCCCTTGACCGCTGTGCTTGAAAACGCATGGGAAAATATAAGCTGGAATGCTGCAGGAACAGTGGATAACCTGCTGATCAGGATGATCAGAGAACCGCCAACGAAAAAAAGGGCCATAAAAGGGACAATTTTCGATGTTACCCCGGCTATGGATTTGATACCGCCGATAATTACCAGCCCCGTAAGCACTGTTATGATTATTCCCGAAACATATAAGGGGATCCCGAAGCTGAGCTGAAGGGCATCGGCAACAGAATTGGACTGAACCATACTCCCTATCCCGAAGGAGGCAAAGACCCCGAAGAAGGCGAACAGCCATCCCAGCCAGGACCAGTTCCCGCCGAAACGTTCCTTCATTCCGTTTTTAATGTAGTACATGGGGCCGCCGGATTGTTCTCCTTTTTCATTTACTTCCCGGTAGCGGATAGCCAGAACAGCTTCTCCGAATTTGGTCGCTCCTCCGAAGGCTGCAGTAACCCACATCCAGAAAACGGCTCCCGGTCCGCCCAGGGCTACAGCTGTAGCGACTCCGGCGATATTGCCCGTTCCGATTGTGGCGGACAGGGAGGTCATCAATGCCTGAAAAGGTGTAATATCCCCGCTGCCGCTATGGTCTTTGGAAAAAAGCAGTTTAAAAGCAAGTCCCAGTTTTCTGAACTGGATAAACCTTGTTCCAAGCGACAGGAGTATCCCGGTCCCCACCAGGAAGATAATCATCACAGGTCCCCAGGCAAAACTATTGATCTTTGAAACCATTGAGGTGAATAATTCCATTTTATGCTCCTTTTTTTTATGTATAAGAACTGAATCAGTCACCATTGATAATGGAAAGAAGAACCTTTTTCAAGGAGGTCCTTTCAGGGTAAGACTTTATGGGAGACCGGAAATCTTAGGGATAGGGGAAACTTTTTATCCATACTTTCGCAGATGGATAATTTCCCGATCCATTTTTCATGAATAGAGTATTTTCTATAAAAATGATATTTTCTTCGAATATTTCACAATCGCTTCCCGGTCGTCCGCATCAAGCCGGTCCTGACCCGGCTTATTACTGATCCGAACTGGAATTGTCCGTGATCTGACGGGAACAGGCTGACAGCATCTGAAACTCTTTCTGATAATCTCCCGGGGTACGGCCATACTCCTTTTTAAAAAGACGGAAAAACGTTCCCATACTGGCAAAGCCCGATTCCTCGGCAATTTCCTTTACAGAATCATCGGATGTATGAAGTCTAAGTTCTGCCTTTTTCAGACGGCAGTGATTTATATATCCTGCGATACTGTATGAACTATGCTGCTTGAAGAGCCTGTTCAGATAACCGGAAGTCAATTGAAATCGGTCTGCAATTGTATCTGCCGATAGATTAAAATCATTGAGTTCCGTCTCTATAATCTCCTTTACCTGTAAAACCGTCGTATCATGTTTTGCTTCCTTTTTTCTGCTGCATTCAAGCAGCACTTTCCGGATGATTTCAGCAAGCAGTTCTTTTACTCCTTCTATTGTTTCCGGATTCTGTATTCTCAGGATCATGGGGGTTACATTTTCAATGGAAGGAATATGCCAGGTCCTTTCAAGGGCTTCTACAGTTGTCATCAGGGTTGCTGTAAATCTGATTATAAGTCTCCGCATATTACGGGGACCGTAAACAAAGCCGGACGAGATAAGATCGTTGAGTATTTTCCATGATTCTGATTCATTGAGCGTATGCATCGCCTCTACAAAACGCTTCTCCTTTTCCAGAGGATAATGAAATTTCTCCTGACTGTTCAGATAGGATGATCCTGAACTGATAAAGGAACCTTTTCCTGACAGAAAGCGGTACTCTGCAATCTGAAGCAAACGGGAGAAGTCCTGATCCAGATCAATGGCTTCGGTATTAAGCAAACCGAAGGTCATGGTGACGGAAACATCATTTTTTTCCAGCAGTATTCCATGATTCAATTCAAACCACTCTTTCAACTCCTCCTGTTCATCAACATGGGAAAGATTTACAAGAAATACAATCATATCGTCACTGTAGCGGAATGATTCAAAAACCATCCCTCTGTTTCTGATGATTCCTTCCATGTATTCCGTAAGGTTTTCCATAATGCCTGTCTGTTCCCCGATGTTGTACTGATGGGAAAATGAGGAGTAGTCATCAAGCTGCAGAGCAACGGGCTGTATGGGGGCGGATAAACTCAGATCTATCCCCAGTTCTCCTTTTCTGCTGTTAAAACGTTCAAGGTTTTCATCGCAGCTGTTATAGACAAGTTTCTTGAAAAGCCGATTCTTCTGGTCTTTCAGATAAAGGATGCGGTTGATTTGAGATGTTTTCAGCTGTTTCTGAATCAGAAACAGAAGGCCGAGGGTTATCAGAACAGTGAATGACAATATGACGGAGATGATTCGAACCTTTTTCAGATACAGTGTTCCGGCCTGCTCAAGATCCGTCATAACTGAAGTAAAGAGGGTGTCAAACTCCTTCGTGGCATTGTCCAGGGATTCCAGGGCATAAACCGTATCATCCAGCAGGAATATTTCACTGACCGTCAGCTGATCGGTCATTCTGAGTTTATACATGGTGTGAAGAAAACCATTTACCATAACTTTTTCTCCCAGTCCTGTCTGCAGGATCTGCAGAAAGAAATGGTCAGCGTTATTAAGCTGAACTTCTGTGAAACGCCAGACCCGGATAATCCCTTCCAGTTTTTCCGGTATGCTGTCCAGTTTCTGAATCTGCCGGTTCTCTGCAAAGCTGTCCAGTGCTTTTGAAAAACTCCTGTAATGGTCCGACCATTCCACTATCCCGGAGGGGGGGCCGTCGCCCCTGAGTGTATAGCGGTCCAGAAGTATCTGGTTTGTCTCATTCTGAAGTTTATTCCAGTCTGCCAGGAGTTTTACAGATTCCAGAGCCAGTGACTGTACCCGGTTGGAATGTGTATTATAAAAAACAATCCCCGCTGTCAGCAGGGCAAGTGTCAAAAATACTGCCGTAAACAGAACGAAAAAACGATGGATTTTTAGCATCCTGTCAGTCTATCATGTACTTATCGTTTTCGCTATCAAGGATTGGAGCCCAATTATGTCCGGACGTTTTCTTTTATACCTGTTTCTGGTTCTCAGCTCCTTAACTCTTTCTGCAGAATCCGTTTCTACCGAATCAAAAGAGACTTTGACTGTCTGGGATTTTAAATTTACGGATCTGCGGACCAACAGGGCTATGAACCGTGTAGATAATCTCTTCCGGGAAGAGAATCCCGGGATTATCCTGGAACATAAGGGATTCTATGATCAGCAGTATATACCATCTCTCCGGACCTCTCTGTTAGCGGGCACAGGTCCGGATATACTCTGGCTGCATAACGGTATTGAATTTACCGAGTTTCAATCCTACCTTGAAGTTCTGGATCCCTATCTGGCAGCTTCGGAAATAAAATTCCGTAATGAGTCCATTGAGGCCTGCAGAGCCGGGAATGGCAGGCTGATGGGATTCCCCCTGACTTTTCAGGGGATGGGATGGTATTACAATAAGGATCTGTTCAGGCAGGCCGGGCTTGACCCGGAAAAAGCTCCAGTCGACTGGAATGATTTCCTTGAAAGTTGTGAAGTTTTAAAAAACAACGGCATTATTCCCATCGCAGCAGGCAACAACCGGCCCCTGACGACGGAGTTTATACGCAGGAGCCTGATCTCGGCTTTCTTTACGGATGATGAAATCAGAACATTCTATAAACAGGCCAGAGGCGTCAGATCACCCCGCTACAGGCTTATAATAGAATTCTGCAGGACATTGAGAGAAAGGGGATATTTTCATGAGGAAGGCCTTTTCCGGCCCTATTTCAGTTTTGCTCCGGATACTTTCAGTGAAGGTCGTGCAGCCTTTATCCCCGGACTGTTATCCGATATTGCTCACTGGAAAAACTTCTCTGATGCTCTGGGAGGAAATTCCGTGGGGTATTTCCCGAATCTTCATTATCCGGATATGGCAAGGCCGGGAGTACAGCTGCTGCAGGATGCGGGTATCCTGATCTGTATGAACAGGAAATCGGACAGTAAAGAGGCGGCATTCAGATATATGGAGCACCTTTATTCCGACAGTTCTCAAAGAATACTTATGGAGGATCTCGGAATGCTCCTGCCTGTTGAGAACCATAGTTTTAATACGGATAAATATCCCGTATTGAATTCAATCAGGAAGGCCCTGGACTGCACGGGAGAAGATCCCGAGCGTTACATCCCCTCTACTTATGTTTCAGATATACAATACAGGCTGGATGATCTGCTGATAAATACGCAGGAAATAACAACAGATGAATATCTCCTTAAGATTATCGATGAGCTGAGGCTGTATTAAATACTTGCTTTTTTGTGTAAAAAATTATGTTTATTTTACAGTTTTCAGTACTTTTTACATAATTTAAGATTCCTGTTTCACTGCTTTTAAGAGTACTTAGGCGTATTGGAACTTTTCAGATTTCAACTTTCTCCCTCACACTGAATTCATTCCAAGAGGAGGGACCTGAATGAAAAAAAAAGGTTTCATGTTATGTATTGCATTAGTATCAAGTTCACTATTTCTAATGGCCGGAGGACAGAAAGACTCCGATTCCGGTAGTTCTGAAGAACCAGTTAAACTGACTGTATGGGACTTTAAATACAGTGAAGAAGTTGTAGGATCCGCTTTAAAGGATATGGATTCCCTGTATCTGGCTGCAAATCCCGGTGTGGAAATTGAGCACATTGCCCAGCCTCATGACAACTATTATGAAATCCTGGCTGCGGCAGTCGGTTCCGGTCAGGTTCCGGATGTCATCATGGCTCACACGGATCAGAGAATCTGGAATATGGAAGAGTTTCTTCTGAACCTTGATCCGTATATAGCAGACTGGAAGGATGATATTGCCGATTCAGCCTGGGCTGCCTGTTCCTCGACAAAGGAGAGCAGTAAAAATATCAAAATCGTTCCTTTAACCGCTCAGGGGCTGGGAATCTATTACAACAAGGCAAACATGGCGAAAGCCGGTGCTGATATGACCCGGGACCTCAGTGAATGGGATAATTTCCTCGGAGCATGTGAAAAACTGAAATCCGCAGGGATTCCCCCGGTCGTTATGGGCAACGGCGGTCAGCCCTATGGAATCGATTTTGCCTACAGAACCCTGCTCGCCAACTTTTACGGTCCTGATCTGACAGGATTCCGTGATGGTTCCGCCGGTTTTACCGATGATGCCTTTGTCGAAGCATCCCGTATGCTGAAAACTCTCTTCACAAAGGGATATGTCATTACAGAAAACAGTACCATGCCCTATTTCATGGATGCCATCGAAGTATTCAAATCCGGAGAAGGCGGCTTTTTCTTTGGCCTGACATCGGATATTGCCCACTGGAAGGATTTTGGAGATGCCTTCGGTTATGAAAACCTGGGATACATGCCCAGCATTAATGCCTCAGGTGCTGCCTACAGGAACAGACAAAGTTCCCAGGGGGCAGGTATCGGTTTTGCCGTTATGAAAGATTCCGGGAATATCGATACGGCGGTGGATTATCTATATGAGTATGTTCATGGTGAATCAGCCAACCTTTTTCTCGCCAGAACAGGCGCTATTGTTCCCAATAAAAATCTGCCGATCGAAAACGAGACGCTTGCCGAGGTCGTCGGTTTTATGAGTAAAAATGCCGTTCCCGACTTCTATGTACAGCTTGATGCCGGTTTCGGTGCGGAAATGTATAACTATTTTCAGCTTTTCTTTCTGGCAGATGAAATCAGTCTGAACGAATACATTGACAGCCTCCAGAAGGCATATGAAATGAATCTCTAATCCCGATATTTCAAAAAAAATCCATATTCGGCAGGCATAAATCCTGCCGATTTCAACTAATCCGAGAGGAAAAAATGTTCAAGAAAAGATTAATGAAGCAGCAGGAAGAACGGGATGCCTTTATTCTGCTGGCACCTCTACTGACTCTGATGCTTGTTTTTACAGTTTATCCGGTTCTCGCCAACTTCTATTACAGTATGACAGAATGGAAAGGATTCGGCACTGCCCGTTGGGTTGGATTCCAGAACTATATCCGTATGTTCCAGGATGTGAAATTCTGGCACTCCCTGAAAAACCTGGGAGTACTTGTTCTCTATATCCCGGCTGGTGTTTTTATACCTCTCCTTATTGCCGCCATCTTGAGGGACGGCCTGAAAGGATGGACTTTCTTCCGGTCGGTGATCTACCTGCCTACAATTCTGGGGTATGTCATTCTGGGAACCCTGTTCAGTATTATTCTCAGTCAGACCGGCTCCATGGTTGAAGTTCTGACAGCTCTGGGAGTTCAAAGCGCCAACACAATCAACCTGCTGGGTAAATCCGGATCGGCTATACACACGGTAGCCATGATCTTTGTTATTTTTACAAAAATGGGATTCGGCTGCATCTATTTTCTATCCGCCATGAGCGGTATTGATGCGGGTATGTACGACGCAGCCGGAATTGACGGCGCCAGCTGGTGGCAGAAGTTTCTTCATATAACAGTTCCCAGTATCAGTTTTTCCATTCAGTTTTTTCTGGTTCTCTCTTTTATTGAAGTTTTTGCCAGAATGTACAGCTTCATTTATACCCTGACCTACGGGGGACCGGGATTTGCAACATTCACCCTTGAATTCGGTATATACAGGCAGGGGTTTCAGGCTTTCAAGATGGGCTATGCGTCCAGCTGGGCTGTGGTGCTTTTTCTCTTCTGTTCAGTTATCGCAGCGGCTCAGATTCAGGTGCTCGGAAAGGGAGACCAGCTGTCATGAACAGGGTATTAAAACGTTTTATTGTTAACCGCTTTCCGGTATATCTCTTTTTACTTTTTATAACATTCATCAGTCTGTATCCTGTTTTTTTCTCATTCATCTCCAGTTTTAAAACTGTTCAGGAGTATACATTCAGCAAGTGTGCTCTTCCTGCATCCTGGGTGATGGAGAATTACGCGTATGTTTTCAGAAATCTTAATTTTCTATCCTATCTTTTAAACTCTGTTATTCTGGTTTTCGGGGGAATGATCCTGTATCTGTTTGTTTGCAATGCCGCGGGTTTTGCTCTAGGGATGCTCAGGTTCCGGTTTAAACTGCCCGTTTTTTCATTTATTCTGTTTTTTCAGATATTCCCCCAGATGGTCATTGCCTCGCAGGTCTACAGAATCTGTTCAAAAATCGGTCTGATGAATTCCCATATGGGACTGATTCTGGTCTGGGTTGCCTACTTTGCTCCCTTCGGGACATATATCATGTCCACCTATTATTCCTCCATGCCCCGGTCCATGATTGAGTCGGCCAGAATCGATGGTGCTGGAGTCTTCCGTCAATTGTTCAGAATAATGATCCCCATGGCTGCGCCCATGATAGGCACCGTCAGTATAGTCGGCTCTCTCGCCATGTGGACGGAACTCCCGTTTTCCCTGCTTCTGATTCAGGATCCTTCCAAACGGCCTCTGTCTCTCGGGATTGCCATTATGAAGGGCGAGCACGGGATTCCTGTTCCCATTCTGACTGCAGCAATTCTGGTATCAGCAGTGGTTCCTCTGATTTTCTATTTTTTCTTCCAGAAAAAAATACATATGGGTTCTACAACCGGAGCCGTAAAGGGGTAAAGCATTAAATGAACCAAAGAGAACGAATTCCGGCTCTCTATGAAGAGGCGGGATCTTACAAACACCAAGGACTGAACAATGAGTATTGAATGGAAAACAAACTGGCCTGAAACAAGGCAGCATCTGCTGGACTGGTGGGATCATAAGGGATTTGTCCTGAGTCACTGGGGAACCGGAATGGATACGGGCGGCAGCCTCTACGGCATTGATGCTGTGGAAGAACCTGCCAGTCCTGTCCAGAGGCATACGGATGTGGAATGGATCGGCAGAAATGAGGTTTACCGGCTCTCGCGGAACTGGCAGGGGGCGGATTTCCTGCCCATTGCCTATCCCGATTACGGCACCGTTTCACTGGCTACTTTTATGGGAGTGGAACCCCGTTTCGAGGATGAGTATATTCTCTATCATCCCACCGGTCTGAGTCCTGAAAACAACAGAACTCTGACTCTGGACAGGGACGGGAAGAGTTACAGAACCATAAGGAATGCCGCTTTGAATCTCCGGGACAGGTCGGAAGGACGGTATTTTGTCAGTTATCCGGCCTTTATGCCGGGGTTGGATGTGCTTGCCGAACTTCGGGGCACCCAGGAGCTGCTGATGGATCTTATCCTGAACCCTGAATGGGTCAAGGAGAAGCAGGCTGAAATCAACACCTGTTTTTTTGACTGCTACAACGAGTTCTATAATGAACTGAAGGGGAGTGACGGCGGCAGTATGAACGGCTGGTTCATGATCTGGGGGCCCGGGAAGACCTCCCTGGCCCAGTGCGATTTCTGTGCCATGATCAGTCCAGATATGTTTGAAGAGTTCGAGGCACCCTATCTGAGGGAGCACTGTGATACTCTGGACAACACTCTTTTTCATCTGGACGGTCCTGATGCCCTGAACAAGCTGGATATCCTGCTGGAAATCGAAAGCCTGGATGCCATACAGTGGACCCCCGGTCCCCAGCGCCCCCAGGGAGGCGATCCCTGCTGGTACGATATGTACAAGCGTATCAAAGCGGCGGGGAAGTCCGTACAGGCTCCCTGGGTCAGGCCGGAAGAGGCTCTGCCCCTGCTGAACGAGGTGGGTCCCGAGGGAATGTATGTCATGGTGGATTTCAAAAACCGGAAAGAGGTGGATGAAGTGATGAAACAGCTGGAACAATTCAGATAGGAAAAGAATATGAAACAACTCAATGATTTTTTAACGGATATGGCAGATCTGGACCAGCATCCCGGCGCCGTCCTCTGGAGAGCGGAATCCCCGCAGTCTCTTTCGGTCCGGGATGGTCTTGTCGAAATAGTCATCCCCTTTGCCCCCTATACCCTGCAGGGCAGTCTGAAACCTTCATCGGGACTGAAAACACGCCTGCAAACTCTGAAGCTTGCCTGCCCCGACAGGGATATTCTCCATCTTTACTCGAATCATGATCCGGAGAGCCCTATGCTCAGTGTGCAGGAGGATAGGCAGGCCCGGCCCCTCTCGCTCAGGGAAGAGAGGCACTTCTGGTCCATACTGGACGGCTCCGGCGTCTGCCGGGCCAGATTCCACAAAAAAAGGAAGACCCCCGATGGATGGAGCAATCAGATTACTCCCGCTTTCGATTCTCTGAAAGCGGATTTTTTCCCTTCTGATGGAACATCCCTTTCGTTCAGTTCCCACGACCAGTTTTTTCCCGAGAAGGTGGAATCCCTGCCTCTGGCATTTCTGACCTGGAGCGAAGAGGGGGAGGACCGGGAATCGGTACTCTTTTCATTCGAGGCGGAATACGATGAACATTTTGCCGGGACAGGAGAGCGTTTCGCTCCCCAGGATCTGCGGGGCAGAACCCTGAATCTGGAAAATACCGATGCCATGGGAGTGAACAGCCGCAGAGCCTATAAAAATGTCCCCTTCTACCTTTCCAGCCGGGGATTCGGCGTCTTTATACACAGTTCCCGGCATATGCGCCTTTCCCTGGGGGATATCTCCACAAGGGCGGCTCAGGGAAGGATCGAGGACAGGGAACTGGATCTGTTTCTTATCGGAGGCGGAAGCCCCGAGAGGATTCTGAACAACTACAGGCGTCTAAGCGGTTATCCTCCCCAGCTTCCCCTGTGGAGCTACGGCACATGGATGAGCCGCATGACCTATTTCTCCGCTGGTGAAATCGACGATATCTGCAAACGCCTCAGGGAGGAGGAGTATCCCTGTGATCTGATCCATATCGATACGGGCTGGTTTGAAAAAGACTGGGTCTGTGAGTGGACTTTCAGCAGGGAACGTTTTCCCGACCCTTCCGGATTTATGAAGAGGCTGCGGGAGAAGGGCTTCAGAGTCTCCCTCTGGCAGACCCCGAATATAGGTGAAGGGAACAAACTGCTGGAAGAGGCTTTGAAGAACCGCTATCTGGCGCCTCCCCGGGGTAAAGCCGTCAGTTCCTCCTCCGATTTTTCGGGTCAGGATTTTGGAGGTCAGATTGATTTTACCAATCCCGAGGCTGTAGAGTGGTATCAGTCCATGATCCGGGATCTCCTCAAAAAGGGTGCCTCGGTTATTAAAACAGATTTTGGCGAGCGGATACAGATGAATGCGGACTATCTGAATATGCCCCCTGATGCGCTGCATAATCTCTATGGTCTTCTATATCAGAAAGCGGCTTTTGAGGAGACGGAAAGAAGTACGGGCGAGGGAATCATCTGGGCCCGGGCCGGCTGGGCGGGCTGTCAGCGTTATCCCCTTCACTGGGGGGGCGATGCTGCCGCCACCTGGGACGGGATGGCCGGTTCTCTTAGAGGGGGACTTCATCTGGGACTCTCGGGATTCGGGTACTGGAGTCATGATGTTCCCGGTTTTCACGGTCTGCCGGAGTTTATGAATACGCCTCCTGCGGATGATCTGTATCTGCGCTGGACCCAGTTCGGTGTTTTCAGCTCCCACCTGCGTTATCATGGAACATCAGCCCGGGAACCCTGGCATTTTCCGGGGATTGCCGGAGCTGTCCGCAAGTGGCTGAGGCTGCGCTACTATTTTATCCCGTATTTCCTGAAGCAGGCTGAATCGGTTTCGGAAACGGGATTTCCTCTGCTCAGGGCAATGATTTTTCATTATCCCGAGGACTCTGTATGCTGGAACAGGGATGATCAGTTTTTCTGCGGCAGCGATATTCTTGTCTGTCCTGTGATGAACAGTCGAAACGAGAGGGACGTCTATGTTCCGGAAGGGGAGTGGGTTGATTTCTGGACAGGGGAAAGCATCCGGGGACCGCAGAATCTGTTCCTTGAGAATATCGATCTGGAAAGCATGCCCCTGTATATCCGGAAGGGGGCGGATATTCCCGTTTATCCGGAAGCCGTTCTGTCTACAGATGAAATGGAAAGGGAGAAGGTTGAAATCCTCCATGTAGGCAGTAATTTTCCCGGTTGGCTGAAACTGCCTGCCGCAGCTGCTCTGGGTTGGACCTCCGGTATTCCCGTAAAAACCTGAAAGGGGACTGGTATCAGCACGGAAAGGCTGTATTTCCAAAAAAGTATTTGACCGGAAGATCCTGATCCTCTAATATGAAAGTCTATACGCGGCTGTCGTATAATGGTATTACCCCAGCTTCCCAAGCTGGAGAAGCGGGTTCGATTCCCGTCAGCCGCTGTACCCCCTCCAGCAAAAGTTATATACTCTGCCTATCTCGGTAAATTATTACTTAGTCAGGCGGTTTTTCCTTTGAGCAAATCCTTTAATAAGGCGGACGTTGTAACTCTCTCTGCCGCACACCTTATGCACGATACTTTCTCTGCTTTTCTGGCTCCCATTCTTCCTCTGCTTATTGCCAAACTGGGGATGTCTCTCTCTGTCACGGCCTTTCTGGATATTACCCGCCGGCTTCCCTCTCTTCTAAATCCTTTTCTGGGGTTACTGGCCGAACGGACCGGAACCAAGTTTTTTGTTATTCTAACTCCGGCTGTTACCGCTGTCAGTATGTGTCTGCTGGGGCAGGCCAATTCGGTTGTTATGCTCATTATCCTGTTATTTGCCGCCGGTATTTCAGCCACCCTGTTTCACATTCCCTCCCCGGTGCTGGTTAAAGAGGCTTCGGGAGATAAAATCGGTACGGGGATGAGTTTTTTCATGGTCGGCGGAGAGCTGGCCAGAACGCTGGGGCCTCTGCTTATTACGGCAGCCGTATCCTGGTGGTGCCTGGAAGAGATCTACAAGCTGATTCCCCTGGGAGTTCTGGCTTCATTGATCCTTTATGTTAAATTGAAAGATCTGGATGTTCAGCGGCCTCCCAAAAAAGATAAAGAGCTGGGAGATACGGGACGGATTCTGAAGGAGAACGGTTCATTTCTGGCGGTCATCGGCGGATTCATTCTGTTTCAGGCCGCCATGAAAAGTTCCCTTACCCTTTATCTGCCTGTATACCTTACCGGCCAGGGAGCTTCCTTGTGGTTTGCCGGGGGGTCCCTCTCTGTGCTTCAGCTGTTCGGCGTTCTGGGTGCCTTTTTTTCGGGTAATCTTTCAGACCGTATCGGACGCCGCAATACCCTTCTGATCTCTTCCGCCGGTTCGATTGTCTTCATGGCCCTCTTTATTCTGACTCATCATATTGTTGTTCTCGCTTTTCTCGGGCTGTTTCTGCTTTCCACCGGACCCGTATTGATGGCCTGTGTTCAGGATACCAGCTCCTCCATGCCCACCTTTATGAACAGTATGTATATGACGGTGAATTTCGGTGTCGGTTCTCTGGTTGTTTTTTTTGTCGGATTGTCAGGGGATCATCTGGGGCTGGAACGGACCTATATAATCAGCGGTTTTTTTGCGGTGGGAATGATTTTTATGGCCCTGCTGCTTCCGCGGGTGATGAAGGTTAAAAAGGCATCCTAGAGAGAGAATTCCCTAGCGCCAGTTTAAACGGTAGATCGGGATCCTTTCTTTAATCCCCTTTAATTTGGCAGATCCGCATAGATCAAATAGTTCTTTCTTCCTGCGGGTTTTCTTCTGGTAATCATCGTAAAAGGTTTTGGATGCAAGGATCCTGTTCTGTTCCCCGATTGCTTTTCTGACAGATGTAAAAGCTGTCTTTTTCAGCCCTTCGATACGGAAAGTAATATTGATATCTATGCCATGAATATCCTCGGTTGCCGGATCTATAACATAGGTTCGGCCCTTATGCAGGCCGATGCGGACATTGATGGGAGGATTTTTAGTTTTTTTATTCCTTTTTTCCAGAACCTTCAGGATTTCCATGGCCGTATTGACAGCCTGTGTCGAACTGGCAAAGGTCGCCAGAAAACCGTCTCCCGTATTTTTATAGAACTGAATACCTGCTCCGTAGAGTATCGGTTTGGTTATATTGCTCAGACGCTGTTTTGAATGAAAGGCTATCTGTTCGTCTTTCCGGGCCTGTGTGGTGGAATCGCAGAGATCCAGCACCATAATTGATGATTCGTTTTCCACTTCGGACAGAGAGATAATCTGAGACTCTCCCGATTGAATCGTTACAACCACCGCCTCTGCCAGCTTGATCTGGACGGGAAGGTGAAACTTCATCTGCCTGCCTTTCAGGGGATTCCAGCGGTAATCCATATAAACCTCGGTTCCGTTGGAGGATCTTTCATCTTTAATATAGAGGTTGTTGTCCTTTATAATCAGGGAGGCGTGGGTGTCTGATATATATTTGTTTTGAATGGTAATATCGTGTTCGGAATTTCTTCCCAGAAAAATTCTGTCCTGTTTGAAAGAATAAAACTGACTGGTGTGGGAGAGTATATCCTTTACTTCGATTCGCAATTCCATAAGCTGATTTTTTCATACAAATCCCTTATTGGCAAGATTCTCCCTGGCATATCGGGTTCTATATTTCTCAATAACTTGAATTATTCCGGAACAGAAACTCTTGTTCTATCGGCCTGATAGGGCTATTGTAAAATTCTGAGAGGAATTCCATGTACTACACAAGATTCAATTCGATACTATGCGAAATTACCCTGGCCGGAGACGAACAGGGCCTCAGAAATCTTCATCTGGATACGGGAGAAGGGAAGGGATCCTTTGAGATCTCTTCTGAATGGAAACGGGATGACCGTTTTTTTGCAGATACCGTAAAACAGCTGATGGAGTATTTCAGGGGAGAACGCCGGGTCTTTGATGTAAAACTGGCTCCTGAGGGTACAGATTTTCAAAAGAGAGTCTGGACCGGATTGCAGGATATCCCCTACGGGGAGACCCGCAGCTACGGAGAACTGGCTGCCGCCTTCGGGAATCCCAAAGCTTCCCGCGCTGTGGGCGGAGCCAGCGGCCGAAACCCCATTCCTGTTATTATCCCCTGCCACAGGGTTATAGGGAGTTCCGGGAAGCTGACGGGATTCGCTTATGGAATCAATATAAAAAGAAAACTCCTGGAACTGGAAAACCCGGAACATTTTTAATTTTCGGGTTTTCCGGACAGCGCTACATCAGTGTAATGCTGTTTTCAGAGCAATCTTTGCGGACGTTTTCGGGCCACAGACTTGCCTGAACCTCCCCGATATGAGCTTTTCTAAGCAGAAACATACACAGACGGGACTGACCGATTCCACCGCCCACGGATTCGGGGAAATCTCCGGCCAGAAGCCTTTTATGAAAGGTCAGCTCTTTTCTCTCCTCACAGTCCCGGATGGACAGCTGGCGGAGAAGGGCTTCCCTGTCTACTCTGATACCCATGGAGGAAATCTCGAAGGTTCTTCCCAGAACGGGGTTCCAGAGGATTATATCCCCATTCAATCCCTTTGTACCGGCGCTGTTTTCCGTACTCCAGTCATCATAGTCGGGCGCTCTGCCGTCATGTTCCTTCCCGTCCGAGAGGGCTGCTCCTATTCCGATAATAAACACGGCTCCGTATTTTTCGGCAACCTTCGATTCCCTTTCCACGGGGCTCAGGTCGGGGTACATTCTGCATAATTCCTCGGACTGAACAAAGGTTATATCTTCGGGGAGGATCGGTTCAATTTCAGGATAACTCTCATAAACCATAAACTCCGTGGCTTTCAGTGTGGCATATATCTTCTTTACCACGGATTTAAGAAAACCGAGGTTTCTATCCTCTTTCCGGATTGCCTTTTCCCAGTCCCACTGATCAACATAGTAGGAGTGGAGGTTATCCGGTTCCTCATCGGGACGGATAGCATTCATATCCGTATAGAGGCCGTAACCCAGGCTTATCTTGTAATCCCCCAGCATCATCCTTTTCCATTTGGCCAGGGACTGAGGTATCTCTGCGGAACCGCCCATCCCTTTGGGAGTAAAGGATACGGGCTTTTCAATTCCGTTCAGATCGTCGTTGATACCGGTACCCGCTTCGATAAACAGGGGCGCTGTTACACGGCGCAGCCGGAGCTGGGCGGAAAAATAGGTTTGAAAGAATGCCTTGATGTCGGCAATGGCTTTTTCTGTTTCTTCCAGTGTCAGAATGGATTTATAATGGGGGGGATAATAGTATTCAGCGCTCACAATTCCTTCCTTTTTGCAATCAATCTCTTATATATGGGAATCATTCCCTGAAATAAAGCTGATTGAACTGTTTTGCTGTCTGTCAGAAGCCGGACGAGGCAGCATTGAGTTTTAATATACAGAAAAACTACCATCTTCGTGCCGAGAAGACAAGGGGAATCTTTTTTTGGTTGATCCTGTTTCAGCAGGCAACAATTTCCTTAATCATAAATTCCTTTCCGCTGATAATTTCCCACTCCCTGCTGCTGCAGTGGGGGCATACGCTTTTGTTCCTGATTATATTAAAAACTTTACTGCATCTGCCGCACAGGGCATTGCCCGGGAGTATTTCAATTTCCAGTTTTGTATTTTCCATTGCAGTACCGTCAACCGCTGCGGGATAGCAGTCCCTGAGGAATTGGGGAATCATGGATGACAGTTCCCCCACCTGCAGGATAATTGTATCCACTTTGGTCAGACCATTCTTCAGGGCAAAGTCCTCAACGGTTTTAATGATTTCTATTACAACACCTAATTCATGCAAATATTCTATCCTCTAATAATATTAATCCCCTTGGTCACAAACTTCGTTTGTTGCTCAGGTATGCATCCGGCCTCTCCCCCTGGGAGAGGCCTCATTTCCCTAATCAGAATCGAACATTGCTCCTGAGCGAAGTTGAGGGATTACTCCCCCGCAAAGGCTTTCTTGAGCTTTCTGATAGGGGTTTTTACCGCTATTTTTGCTTTTCGCTTCAGTATGTGTTTGATGACCTTCGGTTTCATCTCACTGAGATCAACACCTTCCGCATCGTATTTCCGTACAAGGGAGATGGCGTCAAACTTACAAACGGTGGTACAGGACCCGCAGCCGATGCAGGCATACTCGTCTACAACAGTGGCGCCGCATCCAAGGCATCGTTCCGTTTCTTTTCTGATCTGTTCTTCCGTCAGGATCCCTCTCAAATCGTCAAAGGTTTCGGTTGATTTTCTGTCCGTGCTGATATTGGCGGCTTTTTCTCTCGGAAGACGATCGTATCCGGCCAGATCCAGGTTTGTCTTGTCCAGAGGTCGGTAATCCCGATTCAGTCGCCCCAGGGTCAGGCTCTGACCGTTTTGAACATAACGGTGAATGGATATGGCTCCTTCCTTGCCCAGGGCAATGGCATCAATGGCAAACTTCGGCCCTGTCAGGGCGTCACCGCCGGCAAAGATATCCGGTTCGCCGGTCTGGAATGTCACCGGATCGGCTTTCACGGTCCGGTTGGGGTTGAGCTCAACTTTTGAACTTTCCAGCAGATTTCCCCAGTCCATCCCCTGTCCGACAGAGAGCAGAACATTGTCCGCTTCGACGATTTTTGTGCTGCTTTCATCATAGCGGGGACTGAATCTCCCGTCTTCATTAAAAACGGAGAGGCATTTTCTGAATTCGACGCCTGTCACTCTGCCATTTTCCGAAATAATCCGTTTGGGTCCCCAGGAGTTATTGATCGCGATCGCTTCCTCTTCGGCCTCTTCAATCTCTTCATCCAGAGCAGGCATTTCTTTTCTGCTTTCAAGGCAGTACATATCCACCTTTTCCGAACCGGTTCGGGCAGCAGTTCTGGCAACGTCTATAGCGACATTTCCCCCGCCGATAACAACGGTCTTTCCGCTCATCTTATCTGCCCTGCCGAGGTTTACATCCCGGAGAAAATCAACTCCGGTTACAACGCCTTCCGCATCTTCGTTTTCAAGACCGAGGCTTCTTCCCGTCTGGGCTCCGATGGCAAGATAGAAGGCTTTATAGTCCTGGCCCCTCAGTTCGTTCAGGGTAATATCCCTGCCGACTTCAACGCCCGTTTTAAACTCGACACCCATCTCCCGGAGTATCTCGATCTCTGCCCTGATCACATCTTTTTCCAGTCTGTAAGAGGGGATCCCCAGAGTAAGCATTCCTCCCAGGGCTTCCTGTTTTTCAAATACAGTCACCTTGTACCCGTCAATTGCCAGGTAGAAGGCGCAGGACAGACCGGCCGGACCGGCCCCTACAATGGCAATCTTTTTGCCGTATTCATGCTTCTGGCGGGGAATGAAGCGGGTTTCGCTGTGAAGGTCCTTTTCGGCGATAAATTTTTTGATATCATCAATGGCAATGGGATCGTCAATATCCCCTCTGGTACAGGCGGATTCACAGTTCCGGGGGCAGATACGCCCGCAGACGGCGGGAAAGGGATTCTCTTTCTTGATCAGTTCGAGGGCTTCCGTATATTTGCCCTGGGCTGCCAGTTTGATATAACCCTGAATCCCTATATGCGCAGGGCATTCCGCCTTGCAGGGACTGGAGCCGGTTTCAACAACAACCTCCCGGTTTGTTCTGTAATCGGTGTTCCACTTCTCTTCTGTCCACTCCGTATCACGGGGCGTTTCTTTTCGTTCGGGTAGGGCAACGGGGTTCTTTTCACAGATCTTCTGTCCCAGTTTAAGGGCATTGGTGGGGCAGGTTTCAACACACTCTCCGCATCCCACACAATTGTCCCTGTTTACCTCAGCCACATAATTGGAGCGGACCATATCGTGGTTGTCCCACATGTTGGCCAGTCTCATATTAAAACAGCCGCACCCGCAGCAGTTGCAGATAGCATGGGTTTTTCCGGAACCGTCCAGGTTGGGGATGGAGTGCATCAAGCCGTTTGCTTCGGCTCTCTTGATTACTTCAAAGGCTTCTTCCCGTGTTATTTCCTTACCGCGGCCTGTTTTTATATAATATTCGGCGGCATGACCCAGCTGGATACAGATATCCTCTTTCAGGTGGCCGCACCCTTCCCCGACCGCTTCCCGGGACGTCCGGCAGGCACAGTCGGAAACGGAAAAAACTGTATTATCATTAAGGTATTTTGACACTTCCTCGTAGGAGGCATGCCTTGTTTTACCGTCAATGGCTGTTTCTATGGGGATAACGCGCATGGGTCCCATTCCCACCGGGATATTCCCGGCCGCCATAGGTCCTTTCCTCTTCCCGTATTCATCAAAGAGCTCTCCCAGAATGGGAAGCCGCTCTACCTGTTCCTTATTGTTAACGATCATTTCCATATGACCGGGGACCCATATTTCATTCCAGTACTTATTAACCCCGTCGATTTCGTTGACAAAGGCCAGACCCACCATAGCCAGCTCCCATAGAAGCTCTTCGGTTTTTTCAGCGGTTTTTCCGCATTGGGGCGCAATATCCTCTGCGCTCAGGGGTTCCCTCAGTTTCAGACAGAGGGCCACATCTGCCATCTCGTCAGAACAGATCGGTTCCAGAATCCTGTATTCAGGGTATTCGGGTTTGATCTCCATTCTGCTTCCGCGTTTTGTTCTGCTAATTTTATTTGCCAGATCCAGAAGTTTTTCATTAACCATATAATTTTCCCTTTTTATGCCTTGTTCCACTCTTTTATTTCATGGCGGAGCCAGTCCGCCCAATCGTCAATTCCCTCGCCCGTTTTGGCGGAGATGGGGATGATTGTAATTTCCGGATTCAGTTTTTTTACATACTCCGTAAGTTTTTCCATATCAAAATCAAAGAAATCCATGGCATCAATTTTATTCACCAGGAGTACATCCACCATTCTGAACATAACAGGATATTTGAGGGGTTTGTCATGTCCTTCCGGAACACTCAGAATCATGGCGTTCCTTGCGGCTCCCGTATCGAATTCGGCTGTACAGATCAGGTTGCCGATATTTTCCAGGATCACAAAATCCGTTCCTTCGGTTCCCATGGAAGCCAGACCCTGTCTGGTCATATCCGCATCAAGGTGACACATCCCGCCCGAGTGGAGTTGAATTACTTTCGTCCCTGTATCTGCCACAGTGTGGGCGTCTACATCCGAATCGATATCGGCCTCCATCACACCTATGCTCATTTCATTCCCGAGAGCCGCAATGGTTTTTAAAACCGTTGTTGTTTTTCCGGAACCGGGAGAGGACATCAGATTCAGCAGAAATACCTTGTCTTCCTTAAGCTGAGACCTTAAGGCTTCAGCCTGTCTGTCATTCCCTTCGTAAACACTCTTTTTAATTTCGATAACTTTATATTTTTCATTCATTTCTGCATTACCACCTATAACATCAGGCTTTCAGCCCGTATCTGAACCTTTTTATATCTGTACCGCTGTACAGAGAATAAAAAATCGAACATAATTCACCGAACAATGTTCGGTAATTATAATAGGCGGCAGCACAGGATTTTGTCAATAAAATTTTATCTATAAAAAAAGATATCCGTATTATGGAAAATCGATCGGTTCTGCAGTATTCTAGAGGCAGAATCAGTTTCGGGCGGAAGCATATCGAAAGAGGTTATTGTGTGGAGAAACTTACCCCCAGACAGCGGCAGGGTATTGAAACCAAGCTCAAAATTACAAAGATAGCAACAGATCTGTTCAAGAATAAGGGATTCAGCGATGTGACCATCAGGGATATCTGTGAAGAAGCCTCCATCTCTGTCGGGACATTCTACCATCACTTCGTTTCAAAGGATGAGATTGTCAATACGGCCTATACGCAGATTGATATGCTATGGGACGAACGGATTTCAGATTACCGGAGTAAAAATTCCGAAGAAGATATTCTGTTCCTTTTTGAGGAGGCGGCAGATCAGGTTGCGGGAATAGGCTGGGAGCTGGCTTCCCAGAGTTATCAGCAGCTTTTATCGGCTAAAAACAAATACACATTCAACCCGGAAAGACCCATTTATAAAAAAGTCCGGAAAGCCATTGAATCGGGGATTCAGGAAGGAACCTTTCACGCGGATACGGATGTACTGGATCTGACGGATACCCTTATCCGCACATCCCGGAGCGCTATCTTTGACTGGTGCCTGAGGGAAGGAGAGCCCGATCTCAGAAGCTGCATGCGCCATGATATCTCCCTGATATTATCCAATTTCTGTGACTGCCGGTGAATCCGGCGGCAGGTTCCCGAGGCCTGTTTCTCTCCTGGTCTGTTCTTCCATCAAGGTCTCCCTGAAGATTTTCGAAAGGTCCGTACAAAAAAAAATCCTGTTTCCGTTGACAAAAAAAGGGGTCTTATATATTATCACGATTACCAATTCGCGGTAGTGGTGGAATTGGTAGACACGCCAGCTTGAGGGGCTGGTGGCCGCAAGGTCGTGGAGGTTCAAGTCCTCTCTACCGCATAATAAAAAAACCCGGAATACGAAAGTATTTTGGGTTTTTTTTTATTAAATCCAAGAGAACTTGAAGCGGAAATACGGTCCGAAAGGGATTCGTACCGTGTCATCAATAGCCTTCATCCTCAGCCCTTGCACGATTCAAGAAGACGGCAAGGGAGTCGTGGAGTGTAATTCCACTAATTGCTAAATTAATTCCATGTTTTTTATTGTTGGATATGATATATTGCTTTTTATAATATCCGCTTATAACAACACAGGAGGTCTATCCAGAATTTGAGCGCTTCTGTAATCATTGTCACAGTGAATATCTCTTTTATCGTATCTGTCATTTTTTTCTTTTTCTCACTGATTCAGTTAATACATAAAAAGATCCAAAGGTCACATTATTTACTTTCCATAACCTTTTTTGCAGTAGCTGTTCAGTATTTGTCTTTCTGGTTGTATTTCAGGGTCAGTCCGATTTTTGAAAAGTATTTCTACTTTTCCGACAGTGCCTTCCTTTTTCTGATCGGTCCTTTTCTATATATGTATTTTCTTGAAATTACCGCGGAGTCTCAAGTCTCACGAACAAGAACAGTGTTGAATGCGTCTCCTTTCTTCCTGGCTCTGATTCTCATAGAAGGGATCAATCTTGCTTACCCTTCTTTGGATGATAAGGCTGGTCTTGGTATTATCAACTTCCTGGAACCATTGTCTTATCTCTCTATGTCCTTATATATAGTAATGATATTCAGAATCCTTTACTCTTATTACTGGAAGAAGAATAAATCAACTGAAATTAAAACGCTGCTTTATATTATTGTATGCTGTGTTATTTTTTCTTTCGTACTAATGCTTTCTGCCCTCTGGCGTGACTTGCAATTAGTAGGCCATATTGCTTTTTTCTGTATTCCTATGGTTTTTATCTTTTTCCTGATTCGTTACCCCGATTTCTTCGTTAATGCCCAAAAGGAGTCCCAAGAGTTAAGGTATCTTAATTCCCAGCTAGGGAGTATTAACAAGGAATCTGTTATTGCCCAACTGGATTCTCTTATGGATCGGGAAAGAATATATCGGGACAGTACCCTCTGTTTGAAACAGTTAAGCAGCAAGCTTGGCATCACGTCTTCTCAGCTTTCGGAGCTGTTGAACAGCCATTATAAGACTAGCTTTAATAACTATGTTAACTTCCACAGAGTCGAAGAAGTTAAAAAGGCTTTGAGAGAGTCTCCCGACATTAGTATCCTTCAAACAGCCTTCGATAACGGATTTAATTCAAAAACAACCTTCAACACGGCTTTTAAAAAGTTTTCCGGCCTTTCCCCCTCCCAATATCGTGGAAAAAAGCATAAAAAACGTTCGGATTTATAAATCCGAACGCCTCTCTGTTCAATTGCGGGTACTATAATGGCTGGTAGAATTCACAAATCCAGAAGAGGTTATTTATTTATGAGAAAGTCTGC
Source organism: Oceanispirochaeta sp. (assembly GCA_963663385.2). Taxonomy (GTDB): domain Bacteria; phylum Spirochaetota; class Spirochaetia; order DSM-2461; family DSM-2461; genus Oceanispirochaeta. Next base: position 226,307 of record CAXXXD010000003.1, read on the forward strand.
ACCATTCATCCCTTTTTTTTGGGGCCTTATAGTCCTTTTTCTGTTAACCGCCTGTCCGTCGGCCAACGACTCGGTGGAAAACAGTGACAACGCACTGACCTCCTTTGGTTTCAGCGCTGATTTAAATGAAGCTCTTTTCAGTGATGTCTCGGTAATTATTAGCGGACCGGATATTACCCTGACTGTACCTTTCGGGACGGATGTTACAGCCCTGATCGCAAGCTTTTCCATTTCCGGTGTTTCCTTAAGTGTAAATGATACGGAACAGATCAGCGGGTTAAGCGCCAATGATTTTTCAACCCCCGTAATCTACCAGGTAAGCGCCGAGGATGGCAGCTCACGGGATTATTCGGTTAGTGTAGAGATAGCTCCGCAGCAGGAAAGTAAAAAAGGGATTATTGCCTTCAGTTTTACCTCAGCGGCGAATCCGGTGCTTTCAAGTGATGTCGCAGGCACGATCAGCGGTTCGTCTATTGCCGTTCTCCTTCCTAATGGTACGGATCTTACAAATCTGATAGCGAGTTTTACAATTACCGGTGAATATGTTTCTGTGGGAGAGACCATTCAGAACAGCGGAATAAGTGTAAATGACTTTTCAAGCCCCCTCAATTATCAGGTAAGCGGAGAGGACGGTAGTACTCAGGATTATACGGTAAGCCTGGCCTTTGCAACAGAGAACTCAGGGTTTGACAGTGCGACCGCTACAGGAGATACCGGTGTTTTAACACTGAATGAATCATCTCAAACCATTACCATGGTCTGCGCCAATAATTCTGACAGCATCACTTTTCCCACAGGACTGGATGACAGCGGTACAGCGTCTATAACTACACGGTTCTGGATGGGAGAAACTGAAGTTACCAACGCTGTTATAGCTGCCGTACTTCAGTGGGCCTATGGATATGGCAGATTCAGTAATAATTTGACAGATCATAATGCCCTTGATGTCTCTACAGTAAAACAGGGCGGTCAGGAGCTACTAAATCTTGCTCACGCAGACTGCCGTATTGATTATGACGGGAACGGCAATTTTACGGCCGAAAGCGGCTATGAGAATCACCCCATTACCAATGTTACATTGTACGGTGCGGTAATGGTTTGCAATTGGCTAACCGAAATGCGGGATGGAAATAGCAATAATCTTGTTTATACAGGTATCGATACAACCTGGATAGGCAGCGAGACTTTAGAAGACACAAGCAAAAACGGTTATCGCCTGCCCTCAATTGATGAATGGGAACTGGCCGCACGCTATATAAATGATATCAACAGTGATGGTGATATTTCAGATAGTGATGAATACTATCCCGGAAATTTTGCCAGCGGGGCAGATGCCAAATACGATACCATATCGGGAGCTGATGATTACGATGGTGATGGTGATATTGAATACAGCACTGATGTTGCGGTCTTTGATAGCTCATCTGCTGCTGCCGTAGCCGGTAAAAGTGCCAATGCTTTGGGGCTCTATGATATGAGTGGGAATGTTTGGGAGTGGTGTTTTTCTAATAATGGATCAATGTGGGATATTAAAAGCTGTGGTTGGGGGAGCCCTGCGGGAGGTATGCAAATTGGAGTCGGAGATAATGCTAATCCGGATAATGAGTACTATAATCTGGGCTTCCGTTTTTGCAGGACCGCAGATTAGGGAAGAAGGGGACATCTGGTAAAAAAGAACAAGGAAAGGCATTAATAAGGTAATCTTTTCTTGTATTTGAGCCTCCGTCCCCATACAACAGTTAAAACAGGATCTTATACAACCATGCATCTATTCCTGCATTTCCCAGTAGATTCTATTTCCGGGGACGCTAAATCGTTTTATTCTATGATAAAAGTCTGAACCCAAGTTGACAGAGAACCCCATAAATACTTGAATGAATTATAATGAAATCCCGAATATATTTATTTTTAATACTGTCATCGATCAGTTTTCTTTTTGCAGAAGAGGTAAAGCCACGGATCCTCAGCCTCCCCATAGAGAATACGGTGAAAAATGAATCCTATGATATCCTGGCCGGAACCATCCGGGATATTCTGCAGCTTTCCCTTAAACTGATTGGAAGGTACGACGTGATCAGTTCGGAACTTTCAGGTGAGGAACTTTTTGCCGGATCCACTGTTACTGAATATGCGAATACACATGCCGTCGATAATATCATCTGGGGTTCCCTCAGCCTGAATGAATCGGGAAAGCTGGTTATGAGCCTTTATCTCTTTGAGAGAGCTTCAGCCTCGGTCGTTTCATCTCCCGAGGAGACGGCCGAAAATGCCCTTGGGGTTTTTGATGCTACCGATAATCTTGTTGTAAAAATCCTGGGATCTCTGAGTGATGAACACATTGCCTTCGGCTCACTGAATTTCCTGAACACAGGAGAAAAGGGGCGTTACCAAATCTATTTTGATAATACAGCGGTGGCTGAAAACAGTGAGAGAATCGACCGGGTATTAAATGGAAGTTATGATCTTGAAATCAGGCAGATCCGCTTCGGGCTTGAAACAGTTCTTTACAGGGAAAATATTCAGGTGCTGGAAGGCGAGGAGAAGGTCATTGAATTTGCTGTCCCCTACCTGACGGATAAAGAGAGGGAGCGTCTGGCAGCCCTGGCGCCGGCAATCGACACTGTTATCAGTACTGGCTCCTATACCGGCGACCTGCGGAAAGAAATCGACATCCTTCTCTCCGAATCGAAAGATCTCTCCTTCTGTCCGGCTGTGGCATCCGAAATCCCTGTCATTTCTCTGGCCGACTATCGCCTCTCCCTGGAAGAGAATCTGAGAGAGGGGATAAAACGCTTTAATCTCAGGCTGCCTATGGATCCCTGCTGGTTTTCCCGGAAAATGGTTATTCCGGAAGAACTCAAAACGGCGGAACTGCAGGATGAAGCAGAGGGCGTTCTGGAATCCCTCTACCTTCTGCAGCGTTTGGAGGAGGTTTCATTTTTTGAAAAAAAATATTACACGCGCTATCCCCCATCCCGTATGGATATCACTCAGCTTGCTCAGCTGACAAGTAACAGATTCGCCGATTTATACAGCCGGGACAGGCACTACATTGACAGCCTCTATAAAGCTCATCTCGAAGAAGAGGCTGCCGGGGATCAGTACCAGTTCAATCGTATTATGGAGAAGTATTACAGGGTTTTCTGGAAGATCCTGGGGAAACATAATAAGGGCAGGCTGGAAATCAGCCGGGAGGATATTCCCGAGCTGATGGCAAAATATCAGACTCTTAAGCCCGCCTCCAATTATACCTATAAATATAATCGAAGGCGTACTCTGCTGGGGCGGGTGGATCTTTTCGGCGGCACTCTTGTAACAGGCGGTTTTCAGTGGCGTCCGGGTAACAGCTGGTTTGCTCTGCGTTCGGGAGTCAGTACCTATTGGGACTTCTCAGATACTGCTTTTTTCTCCATCCCTATTGAGCTGGATTTATGTCAGACAGTTGATATTGTTACCATGTATACCGGATTTGTACTTGATCTGCCTCTGTCCTATTACGGCAATGGCATTGAAGAATTGAATAAATATCAGGCTGTAAGTGACGACAGTCTGCCAACGGCATTCGGATTTAATATCGGAATGGATCTGAATCTGGGCAGGATAAGTCTGACCCTGAATAACTACCTTTATATGATGGCCAGAGACCTGGCCGACAGTTATACCGACAGCAGCTCTCCGGCTTTTGTCTACTCTCCCTCCATAGGAGTCCTGTTTTGAAAAGGAATATATTCATTCTATTAATAATATTAATATTAGCTTTGGCAACAGCATGCTCCGTCTATTTCGAACCTCTCAATAAATTTGACAGGAACGATCCTCTGGTGGATTTTGATATAAGTGATCCGGAGAGTGAAGGGGCATCCGATGAAATCGCCCTTGGTACGGTTACCCCTAATTCCGGTTTAATAAATGGTGATACCTACACTTTTACTATAGAAGTTACCTATAATCTTACCAGTCTTGAGGACGGGGCCGTTCTGATTACTTTTAATTATAGCGCTGTCAACTCCCGGGACAGTCCGGAATCCGGCAGTGCCGTACAGCTGGTTTCCAATGGAGCTGATACAATTACTTTTACTGTTGAACAGACAGCCAGAGACTGGGGAAACGACGGAGACTTTATGGTTGCGGCAACCCTGTCCTCTGCCGTATACGATGAAACAGAGGGTAGTTATTCCTATAACGGTATAATAACGGACTATGAAATCCTTACCTTTTAAAGCTTAAGGGCCTGGAATAAAATCAGGTAAATAACTCAAGGCCGATTCCTTGGATTAGATTCTGTTGATAAACCTTTCAATCTGCACCAGCGCTGCCCCCAGTGCGGATGACTCCACATTGTAGGTACACACCGTTACATAGGAGGCGTCATTTTCAAAGGTATTCCTATGGGATACTCTCTCCTTCAGCTGTTCCAGATAGGGACTGATAAAGCAGCCTACTTCTCCCCCGATTATTACCTTTGAATCGTACAGCATTCTCAGATTGTTTATAACAATGGACAGGTTATTTAAATATTCCTCCCATATAGGCTGCATCTGGCTGTCTCCGGATGCCAGTTTTTTAAAGAAAGCTTCCAGATCTCCCTTTGTTTCCCGGGAAAGAACCTTGGAGGAGCAGTAGGAATCGGCGCAGCCGGATTTTCCGCAGTAACAATTCAGTCCTCCCGGGAAGAGGGTCATATGCCCGAACTCGCAGCTGCGGTTGTTATCTCCCATATATAGAGTATCTCCCAGCGGTTCATCGCTTAGAATTTCATTGTTTTCCCGGATAAAGGTTCCTCCCATGCTCTGGCTGAGAAGTAGGTAGATGGCATTCTCGAAATGGGATTCATGGTATATTTCGGCAAATCCCGCCGAATTGGCATCGTTTATAAACACGCAGGGATCCTGGATGAACTGAGACACAGTTGAGCAGGGGAGGTTGCTGAGGTTAAGCGCATGAGAGTAAAGGATGGTTTTATTTTCCTTGTCGATAATACCGGGAACAGACAAGCCGTATCCCAGGAACCTGGTTCCTTCCGGAATATATTTAACTTTAAACTGCTGTACCCGCTGGGCCATCTCTTTATAATAGGTGCTGTGGTTTTCAAACAGTTTGTAGAACCTTTCATGAATGAGGATCCTGCCGGAGAGATCCGTAAGGACCAGTCCTATATGATGCCTTGTTATATCTATGCCAATAGCCGTATAGGCATCTTTTACAATAGTGATGGCTGATGCTTTTCTTCCGCCAGTAGACTGGAATTCTCCCGCTTCCTGAACAAGACCGAGGGATATAAGGTCTTTTGTATTCTGGAGTACTGTGGGTAGGCTGATGCCGAGGGCTGCGGCAATCTCCGGTTTGGAGATCCTGTCGAATTTACTTATATAACGGAATGTTCTGTTCCTGTTTATCTTTTTTACTTCAATATTACTGGCTCTCTTATTCTTCACTTTATTCCTTTATTACAGCGGGGGAATCCTCATAAAATTATATTCTTCCCGATTATATTTATCAAGCTGAGCCCCGCCATATCCTCCTGCCTATTAATGATCCATACAGTGCCGAAGAATTCATTTGACAGCTGTCTGTATAGATGATATTGTATATTCATTACTTTACTAAACTATTTAATAAAGTATTTAATAAACTGTCAATGCCTTATGGGCAGATTGATTCTAAACTATAAAACAGTAAGGAAATAAATATGAGAAAAACCATGATACAGCAGGTAATGACAAGCCCCGGGATTATTGAATTCAGGGATATACCCGTTCCGGAGCCGAAAGAAAATGAAGTGCTTGTACAGATTCAGCGGATCGGAGTATGCGGCAGCGATATCCATGTTAATCACGGGAAACACCCTTATACTTCCTACCCTGTTACGCAGGGGCACGAAGTTTCTGCCCTTATTGAAAAATGCGGCTCCCAAGTTCAGACATTTAAAGTCGGGGACCATGTAACCATTCAGCCTCAGGTTGTCTGCGGGAGATGCTACTCCTGTACACACGGGAAATATCATATTTGTGACAGCCTGAAGGTTATGGGGTTTCAGACAACGGGAATGGCTTCCGAGTATTTTTGCTGCGATGCGGACAGGGTTCTTAAACTGCCGGAAGGAATGACCCCTGATGAAGGCGCAATGATAGAGCCTGCTGCCGTTGCCTGCCATGCCCTCTCCCGGATTCCGGACCTTAAAGGAAAGAAGATTCTTGTCATAGGCGCCGGTCCCATCGGCAACCTGGTTGCCCAGACTGCAAAGGGAAAGGGCGCCGAATCCGTTATGATAACGGATCTGAGCGATTTCAGACTGAATATAGCCTCCCGAGTCGGTATAGACCATGCTGTTAATGCAGGCAGGGGAAACCTGAATGATGCGGTTATTAAGGCTTTCGGCAGGGATAAAGCGGATGCCATTTTTGAATGCGTCGGAGCTCAGGGAACGATTGACAATGCCATTGGTTGTGCCAGGAAAGGTACTGATATTGTAATCGTCGGTGTTTTCGGGGATAAGCCTATGGTGGACCTGGGGCTTCTGCAGGACAGGGAGCTCAGGATTATCGGTACAGCTATGTATCAGACCGGGGATTACAGGGACGCCATTCGTCTTGTGCAGGAAAAAAAAGTACTGCTTGATCCTCTGATGACCGATCACTTTGCATTTGAAGAGTATGAAAAAGCTTACTCCTACATTGATGAGCGAAAAGACCGGGCTATGAAAGTTTTTATTGATATTAACTGAGGTGATAATGGATAAACTGAAAACCCTCTGTTTCGGAGAGATTCTGTTTGATCGCATTGATGGGGATTATCACTTTGGAGGGGCACCTGTCAATGTGGCTATTCATTTGGCCAGGCTGGGCGCCCGGAGCAGTATACTGAGCGCTGTCAGCAGGGATGAACTGGGTCTGAAGGCCCTGTCTGTTCTGGAGAAGGAGGGGGTTGTTACAAATTTCCTCCATACCGATTCTTCCAAACCCACAGGTACTGTAGATGCTGTTATCCGGGATGGTATGCCTTTTTATGATATAAAGGAAAATGTTGCCTGGGACTCTATCCAAATAGCGAATAAAGCGGCTATTGAGAATCACCAGTGGGATCTCCTGTATTGCGGCACCCTGGCACAGAGAACGGAAGAGAACAGGAATACCCTGAAATACCTTATGGAAAACCTGTGTTACAGGCAGCTTTTCTTTGATGTAAACCTGAGGCAGCACTATTTTTCAAGGGAAATTATCGAAGAAACCCTGGCCTATACCACGATTCTGAAGCTCAGCGTTCAGGAGCAGCCGGTTCTCAGTCGCCTGCTTTTTGAAAAGGAACTGGATGATATCTCCTTTTTTGCAGAGTTAATCGCCCTGTATCCTTTGGAACTGATGATCCTGACCAGGGGAGCCGAGGGTTCTGATTTCTACTTCCAGGCTATACCGGATGAAGTGTTCTCCTGTAAAACGGGGAGTGTGGACGTAGTTGATACAGTCGGGGCGGGAGACAGTTTTTCCGGAACTTTCCTGTACTTTTTTCTGAATGGGGATCGTCTGTATAAGGCTGCCGAAAAGGCTTCTTTAATGGCTGACTATATTGTCAGCCATTCCGGAGCGCTTCCGGTACTGGACTCCAGGATTAAAAGAGAACTGGGGCTATTGGCATAGGGGAGGAGTCAATACTGTTTCTGAATTTCGAAGGGGCTTCTCATCTAAAAAAAGTGAAACTCAGATGAATTGTGTCTCTCCGCTTCCATAAAATGTCCCTTTTTATTTCTGAATCTGTAAATCTCCTGGCTTTTAAAATGCCGTTTCCTTTCCAGTCTGTATGCGGTGGGAGAGAGTCCGATATGAACCTTGAATGCTCTGCTGAGGGAAAAGACGTTTTCATATCCCACGAGTTCGGCAATTTCCGTAATGGATTTATCCGATGTGGACAAGTAGAACATGGCATCAGTCAGGCGAACTTCAATCATATACTGTCCCAGTGCAATTCCCATAACCTTCCTGAACGATTTTCGAAGGTAGCTTTCAGAATAACCGACTTCGCAGCTCAATTCCTTTATAGTTAATGATTTGTTTTTGTAAATGCGGCGGCAAAGGTCTCCGACCAGCTGGGAGCTCTTCATTTTTTTATACAGATCATCCTCTATAATTCTCTTTTGTCCGGCCAGATTGGCCATTAACGCACCAACCTGGAAGGGGAGTTCCATTGTTCTGTTTTCCGTAAAGGCTGTATAGCAGGATTCCAGCAGTTTGATTGAACCGGAATCAAACTGACGCGCCATGTACCGGAAGGTTTCCCAGTACAGGTTATCAGTCATTTCAAATGTGATTAATGTCAGGGAGAGCCCCTTCTCCTGCTCTATAATAAAACGGTGATACTGATAGGGCAGTATCAGTATATAGCAGTGATGGTCCAGGTATATATGTTTACTGTCCAGCTGCATCCTTATGGGAACCCCCGTATTCATAACAAGAACATTCCTGTAATGGAAATCCGTATACAGCTGAAGTTCTGTTGCCGATACGGTGTCACGGTAAAACATCAGGATATTCCGGGGAGGGGAGAAATAGGGTTCTCCGTACCCCTGAAAATAATCTTCAGGATTTTTAAGTTCTCTGAATTTTTCCAGCAGTTTTTCGTATGTCATTCCTTATTTATGTCCCGGATTTGTTAAAAATACAAGTGTTTTTTGCTATTCCTTTTTCAAAAGAACAGCAAGATAATACCTTCATAATCTATAAATAAAATAAGGATATAAAAAAATGCAACCAATTACTGCAGTCATAATCGGAGCGGGTTCGCGTGGTAACGTCTATGCTTCCTATGCTGAAAAATATCCTCAGGAATTGAAAATTACAGCCCTGGCGGACAGGGATCCGCAAAGACGAAACAGTATGGCGGTAAAGCATGATATACCGGAAAACAGGTGCTTTGATTCATGGGAAAGCCTTCTGAAACAGGATAAAATGGCAGATGTAGCCTTTATCTGTACTCAGGATGCCATGCATGTGGAACCGGCTGCAGCCGCCATGAACAAAGGCTATGATCTGTTTCTGGAAAAACCGATCGCACCGGATGAAGAGGGTTGCAGAACCCTTTTCAGGGAATATCAGAAGCATGACAGGGTTGTGGCAGTTGCCCATGTTCTCAGGTACACCCCTTTTTTTATGACATTGAAAGACTTAATCAACAAGGGTGTTCTAGGAAGAATCTGTGGTATTCAGCACAACGAAAATGTGGGACACATCCATTACTCCCACAGCTTTGTCAGGGGCAACTGGCGCCGGAGGGACGAATCCTCCCCCATGATTCTGGCCAAAAGCTGTCATGATATGGATATCCTCCTTTATCTGGCCGGATCGGACTGTCTCAAACTGTCATCCTATGGCGCCCGTAATATATTCCGCCCGGAAAACAGGCCGGAAGGTGCTCCCGACCGCTGTCTGCAGGGGTGTCCTCACCGTGTAAGCTGCCCTTATTTCGCACCCAAAATCTACCAGAGCGGATCAAAAAACTGGCCAGTTGACGTGATCACCGCGGATCTCAGTGCAGAGGGGATCAGCAAGGCTTTGAAAGAAGGGCCTTACGGACGCTGTGTCTATGCCTGTGACAACGATGTGATAGAGCATCAGACTGTAAATCTGGAATTTGAAAACGGGATACCCGCCGTATTTACCATGAGCGCTTTTACGGGAGAAACCTGCCGTACCATTAAAATCCTGGGCGATAAAGCGGAGCTGCGGGGGCATATGGAAAAAAGGGAGATAGAGATCTTCGACTTCTCTACACGTCAGACCCGAAAAATAGAGCTGGGTGATTTTGCAGAAGGTCATGGCGGCGGTGATACGGGCATTGTCAGGGATTTTTTGATCCACTTGAATGACCGTTCGGTCGAACTTCCCAGCAGCCTGGACAAGGCATTTCAGAGCCATATGATGGCGTTTGCTGCAGATCATTCCAGGCTGGAAGACCGGTCTGTGAGTATGAAGGATTTTAACAGGAATTGAAAACTGCGGTTTTTAAAATAAAGAGGAGAACGGATATGAAAAGATTCTGTTGTGTGTTATTTATTGTGTCGGCCTGCTTTACCCTTGCGGCTAACGGGCAGGGGGAAGACGGAGGAAAGGATGTATCCCTGAATATGATGTATTGGGATAATGTGCAGAAACCGGTTATAGACAAAACTCTGGAAGAGTTTGAAGCGGCTAATCCGGGTGTAACGGTTAATACGACCGTAGTTCCCTGGGGACAATACTGGGAGAAGCTTCAGACAACAGCTGTTGCCGGAACCGCTCCCGATGTATTCTGGATGAATGTGCCCAATTTTCCGAAATATTCATCCAATAAGCTGCTGCTTAACCTTCAGCCCTACCTGGATCAGGATGGAATCGACACTTCCGTTTATCCTCAGGCTCTTATTGAAAAATACTCATACAATGGTGATATCCAGGTTATTCCCGAGCAGTTCGACACAATCGCCCTGGCTTTCAATAAAGCTATGTTCGACCAAGCCGGAATGGCGTACCCCGATGATTCCTGGGACTGGGAAGACCTGAGAAATGCCGCTGTTCAGCTGACAAAAGAGACTCCCGACGGAAAACAGTTCGGTTTTGTTTCAACCCATGAGAGTCAGAGCGGCTATTATAACTTTATGGTCATGAACGACGGCGATATTATATCCGCTGACTGGAAAAAGTCCGGTTTTGACAGAAAAGGGAGTATTGAAGCCATACAGTTTCTGGTGGATATGATGTATAAGGACAAGTGCGCTCCCGAAGGACAGCAGATTCTCGAACTGAATAATCCGGCAGATATGTTCAGCTCCGGAAAGGCTGCCATGATCACCATCGGTTCCTGGTATGTTCCCGTTGTCTATCAGGCTCTGGGGGACAAGGTCGATGTAGCGCCTCTGCCTATGAGTCCTTCAACAGGCGAGCGGAAAACCATTATTCACGGTCTGGGCTGGGCCGGTTACAGCAACAGCAAGGCAAAGGATACAACCTGGAAACTGCTGAAAGCAATGACTTCGAGGGAATTCAGCGCCGATCTGGCGGAATCCGGTATTACCATTCCCAGTTATGAAGGGATGGCGGAAGACTGGGTACAGGCTATACCCTCCATGAATCTGCAGATTTTTGTGGATGCTCAGTCCTACTCTCACCCCTATCCTGTATCCCATAAAACATCTGAATGGATGGCAGTGGAGACCAGAGAACTGAAGGACGTCTGGCTTGGATACAAATCACCGGAAGAAGCCATGATGACCATTGCCCGAGAGATGAATAAAATCCTGGAAACAGAAAAATAATCTAACATATTGTATAAATACCAAGGGCCCCGCAGGGCCCTGTTTACTGCACGGGGGAGGAATGTAAATCATGAATATCAAGTTTTGGCAGAAGGATTCGGTTCAGGGGTATCTGATGATTGCTCCCAACTCAATCGGTCTGATAGTTTTTTACATCTTTCCTATTCTGGTTTCCATATTCTTAGGGCTTTTTGAATGGAACGGCTTATCTTCTCCGGTCTGGACAGGTCTGGGTAACTACTCTGCCATATTCAGGGATGAATTGTTTTACCACTCCCTGAAGAATACCTTTATCTACACTGTTACGGTTGTACCTGTTATTGTCGTTTTTACAATTCTTTTCGGTGTTCTGCTGGTCAGTGAAGAGAGTCGGAGCCGCGAATATATGCGTCTGCTATATCTGCTGCCTGTAATGACAATGCCCGCTGCGGCGGCACTGATCTGGAAGTGGATGCTGAATCTTGAATTCGGTCTGGTGAATACAGTTATTAAAACTCTTGGCTTTCATGCGGTCCCCTGGCTGTCCAGTCCCGATTATGTCTTGATCTCCGTCATGTTTATCGGGATCTGGCTGGGTTTCGCTTTTAATCTGATTATTGTCATTTCCGGGTTGAGAGGGATTCCCGAAACCTACTATGAAGCGGCCAGGATAGACGGAGCTTCCATTTTCCGGCGCTTTTTCTCAATAACACTGCCCATGCTGACTCCGACGATTTTCTTTGTGGTTGTAACCCAGCTGATTGCCTGTTTTCAGGTTTTTGATACAGCCTTCATTATTCTCGGCGCTTCTCCTTCGGGAGTGCTGAAAAACGCCGCCAATACACTGGTTATAAGTATCTATGAGAACGGATTCATTTTCTTTAAAATGGGATATTCCGCTGCTCAGGCATTTGTTCTTTTTCTGATTATCCTGATTATTACGGTTATACAATTCAGAGGCCAGAAGAAATGGGTCCATTACAGTTAGGAGTAATTCATTATGAATAATACAAAGAAAAAATATATGCTCGATACGATTATTCTGTTTTTCGGTTTGATAATGGCCATGCCCTTTATCTGGATGATTCTATCATCTTTTAAAACAGAAACGGAACTTATGCAGGTACCGCCCAGCTTTTTCCCCGAAATATTGAACTGGCAGAATTACGGGGATATTATGTATAACATCCCTTTTCTGCTGTTCTACCGGAATACAATCATCATTACCCTGATGAGAACGGCAGCACAGGTTCTGTTCTGTTCCATGGCGGCCTTCGCCTTTGCAAAAATCCCTTTCAAGGGGAAGGAGATCATCTTTCTGAGCCTTCTTTCGGTTCTTATGATACCGCCCCAGATGATCCTCGTTCCCAATTATATGATTATGAGAAATCTCGGACTGATTGATACCCTGACCGGGGTGGCTCTTCCTGGGATGTTCAGCGCCTTCGGGATGTTTCTGCTCAGACAGTTCTATATGACCCTTCCGGATGAACTGATGGATGCAGGAAAGATTGACGGGTGTTCCTACTTTATGATATTCAGAAAACTGCTTTTCCCCTTAACAAAGGCAGCTGTTATGGCTCTGGTTATTTTTACTGTCATGTACTCCTGGAATGATCTTCTGTGGCCTCTTATTATCAGTTCCTCCGACGAAACCCGTGTCCTTTCCGTAGGGATTGCCCTGATGCAGGGACAGAACAGAATATTCTATAATCAGATTATGGCGGGGGCTGTTATGGCTACCCTTCCGGTACTTCTTATTTTTACGCTGTTACAGAAGTATTTTGTCGCCGGGATTGCCATGACCGGTCTGAAGGGGTAGTTCCTACTGAAAGAGGGCCGGTTTTCTAATGAGGGACATTGAAGGGAAGGATAAAAAAAATATACTATACTTTAACTATGAATAAAGTCCTGTTTTTTCTATTAATTGCCCTGATATACGTTTCCTGTACCACCGGTTCCCCCCGCAACAGGGGAAGCCTCAGTGACGCCATGGATAAGTCCCGGGATGATTATGAGGATGAACGGACTGTGCCGGACGAGCAGGATGAGTGGTACTACGATGCGCCCGAAGAAGAACCGGAATATGAAGACTCTGAGGAAGGCGCTCCCGATTATTACTATTCATCCTATCCTACGGAAGCCCAGGATGTTTTTATCCTGCTGAGGGGCGGGGCTTCCCTGGTCAGCGATCCCTATTTTGATAATCCCCTGGATGGAGAAGTGCTGATCGGCAGCAGCAGCGAAGGCAACTTCGGATTTTTCCTTTTTGCCGGATTTAAAGCCCTGACAGTTCAAAAAGACGATGATATTTACGAGAGCATAGAGAATAAGCCTTTTATCCTTCATTGCGGTCTGGAAACCCGGTTCTATCCGCTGAAAGACTGGACCCTGTTTTCTCCCTATCTGACCGGGCGTGTCTCTGCATTTGTTCTGGCCTGGTCCTATAAGAACGCTTTGATCGCCGGTGATGATACCATCTACACAGACTTTCTCAGCGGATTCGGGTTCGATGCCGGTGCGGGGGTCGACCTGATTCAGACAGAACAGTTCCGGGCCGGAGTACTGCTCCTGCCTCAGGGGTTCCTGTTCGGTGTGGAAACGGCGGAAGGGTTTAATAACGATGTATTTGATGCCTACGGAACCGTACGCTGGTCGGCAGAAGCCGGTTTCCGGATCTGAATCCGAATGCTGTTCGGCGGGTTGTATTCTATCCTTTCCGTTCCCTGATTTTTATTGCAACTATGTCTCTGCGGGGGGGGAAAACCTGAAATCTCCCGAAATAATCCGAAAATGCCAAAACAGGCTCCTTTCAGTTAGTAATTTAACCGTAATCTAACAATTCTTTTAATAAATCCTGATGTTTAAACAGGATTATGAGCTCAACTTAAATAGCCTGATGTTAATGATTATTACAAGGAGTTTTAAATCATGAAGAAAATTATTGCTGTACTTATGGTACTGTTTGTTGCTGCCTTCGCTTTTGCCGGAGGACAGCAGGAATCTGCTTCTCCCGCTGCAGAAGCTTCTTTTGCCGGAGATTACGCTTTCGGCGGATCAACCACTGTTGAGCCCATTGTCAGAGCGGCTGCCGAAGCTTTCCAGGAAATGTACCCCGATGTAAAGATTTCCTACGATGCTCCCGGTTCTTCCGCCGGTGTTAAAGGCGCTCTTGCCGGAACATACTCCCTCGGAGCTGCCTCCCGTTCTCTGAAATCTTCCGAAGTGGAAGCCGGTGCTGTACCCTATGCTATCGCCAAAGACGGTGTGGCTGTTGTGGTAAACAAGAGCACTGTTCCCATGGATGATATTTCCAGAGACCAGATCATTGCCATCTATTCCGGTGAAGTGACCAACTGGAGTGAAATCGGCGGACCCGATGCGGAAATCGTCGTATTCAACAGAGATGAAGCTTCCGGAACCAGATCCTGTTTTGCAGATGCCACTGTTAAAAAAGCTAAAAAAGATTTTACCGAAAAAGCTGCTATCGTAACCTCCAACGGAGACATGGTTGCCAAAGTCGGATCCACTCCCTATGCCATCGGTTACTGCGGATTCGGTTACATCGGAAAAGATGCCGGAACCAAGGCTACCACTGTGGACGGTGTTGTTCCCACAGCTGAGAATGTGCTTTCCGGTTCCTATCCTGTTATGAGAGACCTGATCCTGATCACCAGGGGGGAAGTCGTTGCCGGTTCTCTGGAAGAAGCTTTCATCGACTACATCCTATCTGATGAAGGACAGGAAATTGTTGCTGAAGAGAAGTTCATTCCCATGAACTAGTCCTTGCCTCCGGAGGTAAAAAAGATCAGGGCTGCCGAATGGCAGCCCTTTCTGTTGTGTTATGAATTTAACGGAACTCTAACATTTCTTTAACAAAGTTACAGCTTTCTATCTTTAAATTGTGAGTAAATTAGTTTTCAGGAGATTAAAGAATTGAAATCTTCCAAAAGTTTTATGGAGTCAACAGTGGAGAAAGTCCTTCTCATCAGCGCACTGCTTTCTGTTATCAGCGTTGTTTTTATCACTGTTTTTATCTTTAAGGAGGGATTGCCGCTGTTCAGAGCTGTAAACCCTCTGGAATTCCTTTTTTCCAGCAAATGGGCTCCTACGGGAGAGCCCCCTCAGTACGGTATTCTTCCTTTTATCATGGGATCAATATGGATTACCATCGGCGCCCTGATCATTTCTGTTCCCATCGGGCTGGCCGTAGGTATTTTCATGGCCGAAATGGCCATTGGGAAAATGGCTGAAATCCTTCGTTCCGTTGTGGAACTGCTGGCCGGCATTCCTTCCGTAATCTACGGTTTGTTCGGATACATCGCAATCTCCCCTGTTGTAAGGAGACTGTTTGACAGCCCGACCGGTCTGGGGGTTTTAACGGCAAGTATCGTGCTGGCCATTATGACCCTGCCTACCATTATCAATATAACAGAGGTCTCACTGCGGGCGGTTCCCTATGAGCTGAAGGAAGCCTCTCTGGCTCTGGGAGCAACCCACTGGATGACAATTTACAGGGTGATGGTACCGGCCGCACGCTCAGGAATCCTGGCCGGTATCGTTCTTGGTATGGGGCGTGCCATCGGGGAAACAATGGCGGTCCTGATGGTTGCAGGAAATGCGGTTACCATGCCGAAAGGCCCCCTGTCTCTGGCAAGAACACTGACAATGAATATTGCAACCGATATGAAATATGCAGCGGATGACCATGCGGTCAGCCTTTTTACCACAGGTATCGTTCTTTTTATCTTTATTCTGGGTATCAACATGCTGGTGCAGTATCTCATGAAAAAAGCTGTAAACGAAGGATCTTGAGATGACAGGAATTGAAACATTGAAAAACAGGGGCTGTATTTCTGTAAAGACTTCTCCCCAATCGAGAAAGATTACAAGGCAGGAAACTGTTGCCAAGGCTGTCATCTGGTTTCTGGCCGGTTTAACCATTGCCATTCTGGCCTGGATTATCGGATACCTGATGATAAAAGGTCTCAGGTATAACAACGATGTTGTCTACGATGTAACCAATCAGGTGGAAAGGGAACTTTCCCTTCCGGACAGCGATGAAAGTGTTGTTTTTATCATAAACAGCAGGATCCGTTCGGAGGATATTCCTGTTGACGGTTTAAGAAAGCTCTATAATAAAGTGCGCAATGAAAACTGGGGATTCTATAACCAGCAGAATCTGAAAGTTCAGCCTTTTGCCTATGAGGGGGACGGTTCATTTTCCGATAGCATTAAGGACTTTATTCTAACCGGAACGGATCTGGAAGACTACAGGAAGAATGTCAACAAGACCAGTTCCTGGGAAGATATGATTGCCAGGATAGGCAAGACCCCCGGTGGACTCGGTTTCATCCCGGCCGACAGGGCGGATAACCTGCCCGGGAATGTTAAAGTGCTTGGAGTCCGGAGGATGTCTCTGGTCGTGAATCCCTCTGTTCTTGAAATACAGAACGGAAAGATGCTGCGGGAACTTGCCCAGGCTGATTCCGACAGACTTCTTGCCGGAGAGATTTCAAACTGGAAGGAAATAGGCGGTATTGATCTTCCGGTTACCCTGATTCAGTGGGATTCCGGTCAGTTGACAGGTTCCCTGAAAAAGGGGAGCGGTGCTCAAGCCGAAATCCTTACAGCCCGCAGCGAAGACGAGTTCTACAGTTTGATCAGGAACACCGAAGGGGCCGCCGCTCTAGGCAGCTATGGAAGCCTGGAAGCCGGCGCTCTTGATTATATTCCCGTGCTCCGGAATGAGAAAGGCTGGAATCTTACCTGGCACTTTATATTTGAAGCGCCTGCCCGGTCGGGGCAGTGGGGCGGTATTTCCTATATTATTATCAATACCTTCTTTCTGATTCTTTTTACAATCCTCTTTTCCACGCCTGTGGGAATCATGGCGGCCATCTTTCTGGTGGAATATGCCAGACAGGGGCGGCTGATGCGGATCCTCCGTATGGGAACGGAAACCCTGGCAGGGATTCCTTCGATTGTATTCGGGCTTTTCGGTTTTATCTTCTTTGTTCAGATCTGCGGTTTCGGAATCGGATTTATATCCAGTACCCTTACTATAACCCTGATGGTTCTGCCCACGATTATCCGGACATCCGAAGAGGCCCTGAAATCTGTACCCCAGTCCTTCAGGGAAGGGAGCCTGGCTCTGGGCGCAACCAAACTGCAGACCATTCTCAAGGTTGTTCTCCCGGCTGCCTCCCCTGGTATCCTTACGGGAATCATCCTGGCAATAGGACGGACAGTCGGTGAAACAGCCGTTCTGATATACACCCTGGGATCAAACTATGATCTTGTAAGAGGGCCTACCTCTTCAGCCCGTGTACTGTCTCTGCATCTGTACATGCTGTTTTCCGAAGCCCTGTCCTTTGACCGGACCTTTGCCACGGGAGCGATCCTGGTCATCATCGTCCTTATTACAAACCTGTCCACCACGCGGATTATCAAGCGGGTGAATAAAAACACCGGCGCCTGAGCCAAGGAGTTTAAGAAAAATGGAAACAAATAAAATTACAGTCAATAACCTGAACCTGTTTTATGGGGATTTTCAGGCGCTTCATGACATAAATATTGAAATAAAAGAGAAGGAAGTTACAGCCCTGATCGGGCCCTCGGGATGCGGAAAATCCACCTTTATCCGGACCCTGAACAGAATGAATGATCTGATTGATATCGTGCAAATTGACGGAGATATCCATTACGATGCGCGGAATATCTACAATGAGTGGGATCTGATTGAGCTGCGGAAAAAAGTGGGGATGGTATTTCAGAAACCGAACCCCTTTCCCATGTCAATCTTTGACAATATCGCCTACGGACCCCGGACTCACGGGATTAAAAGCCGTCAGAAGCTGAATGACATTGTAGAAAAGAGCCTGTATCAGGCATCTCTTCTGGATGAGGTGAAAGACAGGCTTCACAAGCCTGCTCCGGGGCTTTCCGGAGGTCAGCAGCAGAGACTCTGCATTGCCCGGGTTCTGGCCGTAGAGCCCGATGTGGTACTGATGGATGAACCTACTTCCGCCCTGGATCCCATTTCGACTTCCAGAATAGAAGATTTGATTGATGAACTGAAAAAAAATTATACTATTGTTATTGTTACCCATAATATGCAGCAGGCCGGTCGTATTTCAGATAAAACAGCATTTTTCCTCCATGGAAAGATTGAGGAGTTCGGTGCGACAGATCAGATCTTTTTCAATCCGGCCAGCAGCAAGACCGAAGCCTATATTTCCGGAAAATTCGGTTGAGCCGGAAAATAAAATGAAATCTATCCGATAAGAACTGAAGGAGAAAATAATGATCAGACAGCACTTTGTAGATGACCTGGCCGAATTGAACAGAGCCATAATGAAAATGGGCCTTAAAGTGGAAGAGGCTATAACCCAATCCGTTGAAGCGTTAAAAAACAAAGATACGGATTTAGCCCGGAAAATTATTGAAGAAGATAGTATTATAGACGATATGGAGAAATCTCTGTGTGATCAGTGCGCCCTTATCATAGCAAGGGAACAGCCTGTCGCAGGAGACCTGAGGCACCTGATAAGCGGAATCAAGATTATTACCGACCTTGAGAGAATCGGAGACCATGCTGTTCATATTGCCAAGGGTACCATTAATAATGCCGGAGAAGAGTATATCAAGCCTCTTATTGACATCCCCCGGATGGGAACTTTGAGCTGCAGTATGCTGTCCCGGGCTATCACCGCGTTTGTTGAGCAGGACGCTGATATTGCCGTTGCCATCGCAAAAGAGGATGAGGAGATTGATAATCTTCACAAACAGATTGTACGGGAACTGCTGACATACATGATGCAGGATCCAGGGAAAATCGAAGGGGGAATGTCCCTGATGTATATGAGCCGTTTCCTCGAAAGAACCGGTGATCATGTCAGGAACATCTGTGAATGGGTTGTATTCGATGAAACCGGAGAACACGAAAACCTGTAAGGACTGAATATGGCTAAATTACTGATTGTTGAAGATGAAGCTGATATTAGAGAACTAATCTCTTTTAACCTGGAAATGAGCGGGTATGAAGTGCTGAAAGCCCGGGACGGAGAAGAAGGACTGGCCATGGCCCGTTCAGAAATGCCCGATCTGATTATACTTGACCTGATGCTCCCCGGAATGGACGGTATCAAAGTCTGTTCCCATCTGAAAAAGGACCCTGAGGCGAAGAATATTCCCATCATAATGCTCACGGCCCGCTCGGAAGATGATGATATTGTGAATGGGCTGGAAACCGGAGCGGATGATTATATAACCAAACCCTTCAGTCCCCGTATACTGATCGCCCGGGTAAAGGCCGCTCTCAGAAGGGTTAAGACCGAATCCGGTGAAAAAACCTCCAGCAGGATAACCATTCATGATCTTGTGATTGATGTAGCCAGGCATGAGACCCTTCTGGAGGGAGAGCCTTTGAACCTTTCGGCCACAGAGTTCTCAATCCTGCGTTTCCTGGCGGAGAATCCCGGCTGGGTATTCTCACGGAATCAGATTATTGACTCCGTAAAAGGGGAGGACTACCCCGTTACCGCCCGTTCTGTGGATGTTCAGATACTCGGCATACGGAAAAAGCTGGGGAATCAGGGGAATATTATCGAAACTGTGCGGGGAATCGGTTACAGAATGAAAGGAGAGTAGAGTGAACCGTACATTTTTTCAGCAGCTCTTTTACACCATATTTTTACTGATGCTGCTTTCGGTCGTTCTGTATATAGCTTTGACTGTAGGAATCGTTAAACAGGCTCTGAACCGGGAAACCCGGCAGCGGCAGATGGATATGACCTGTGCAGTGGCCAATATGGTGCCGGATGAAGGTTTTTTCAGTGATGAAGAAGCCCTGATTTTCAGTAACAGGATCGTATCCGATACGATTTCCCGTTTAACCCTGATTGACAGGAACGGAAGGGTTGTGGCGGATACCTCCAAAGATAAGGACCTGCTCAGCGATCATTCGGACAGACCCGAGATCAGGCAGGCCTGGTTCCGCGGGACAGGAATGGCAACCCGTTTCAGCACAAGCGTATCCAAAATGATGCTTTACACGGCTGTTTACCGGGAGGATCTGGAGCTTGTAATCCGTCTGTCCCAGTCCGTGGAGGAAGTCCGTCAGGACCTGGATCGCATCTACATCCAGATCCTTGTAATTTTCCTTGTTATTCTGTGCCTCGGTACTGTCCTATCAGTGTTGATAGCCCGCAAGATGTCCGGTAATCTGACCGCGGTCCGGGAAGTTGCCGTTGAGTATGCCAAGGGGAATTTTGAAACTGAGCTGGATCTGTCCGGATCCCGCGAGGCTGTCATCCTCAGCCGTTCTGTCAATGCCATGGGCAGGCAGCTTCAGGATAAGATCAGTACTGTCACCTATCAGAAGAATGAACTGCAGGGTATGCTCAACAGCATGCGGGAACCTGTTATCCTCCTGAATCACCGTCTTGAGGTCAGGGAGATGAACCCTGCAGCGATAAAGATGCTTATCCGTGATGACAGTACTCCCTTTATAGGCAAAGGGATTCTGCAGATTATGCGGAGCGTCGAAGTGTGCGACCTGGCGGAACTGACCCTGAAGTCAGAAGAAGACCAGGAAGATCTTATCCGTTTTAAAGAGATGGATCTGTACCTTCAGGTGTACGGTAACTATCTCTTTCGTGACGAGGATACCCCTCCTTCAGTTTTACTGGTTATGAATGATATAACAAGGATCAAGAAACTGGAGGAGATGCGGAAGGATTTTGTGGCTAATGTTTCCCATGAGCTCAGAACGCCCGTTACCTCAATTATGGGGTATGTGGAAACCCTTAAGGCCGGTGCCCTGGATCATCGGGAGAAGGCGGAAGAGTTTGTGGATATTATTCTGCGTCAGACACGTAATCTGAATGCCCTTATTGCAGATCTGTTGACATTGTCCCGGATTGAAGACGGAAGAAGCCGTTTTAAAATGGAAGTGTTTCCCCTTGGGGATCTGCTGTCCAGTGCCATATCTGTCTGCCTGCATAAAGCGGAAAAGAAGGGAAGCTGTGTCGATCTTTTCTGTGACAACGATGCCATGATCAAGGCTCATCCGGTCCTTCTGGAGCAGGCCGTGACGAACCTGATCGAAAATGCCGTAAAGTACTCGCCCGAAGGAGCCCGGATTTCCGTCAGAGGAATTCAGGAAGAGGACACTCTGCAGATCATAGTCCAGGATAATGGACCCGGGATCCCTCCCAAAGATCAGGAACGTATCTTTGAGCGTTTCTATCGGGTAGACAAAGCCCGCAGCCGTGACATGGGGGGCACAGGACTGGGGCTGGCTATTGTTAAACACATAGCGCTAATCCATAACGGTGCTGTTACGGTTCACAGCCGGGAAGGACAGGGGTGTGAGTTTACAATAATCCTTCCGGCCATGGCATCGGTTTAAACCGGATTGTTCAATGAATATCAAGCCTGTTTCGTTGAGAATCTGTAGACGCTGGTATGGGTGTAAACCTGACCCGGATTGATTACCGGCGAGGGAAAGTGGGGCTGATTCATACAGTCCGGAAAGAGCTGGGTTTCCAGACAGAAACCCCAGTTCTTAATGTACTTGACATTTTCCCTGCCCTGAACCCCGTCCAGAAAGTTCCCTGTATAAAACTGTACCCCCGGCTGGTCGGTTTCCACTTCCATAACCCGGCCCGATACGGGTTCTTCCACGCGGGCAAAGAGGCGGAGCCCCTGAGCCGGAGTAAGAACATAACAGTGATCGTACCCGCCCCGGACTTCTTCTATCCTGCTGCCTATTCTCTGCCGTTTCGTAAAGTCCATCGGGGTTTCTTTTACAGACAGGATCTCTCCTGTGGGAATCTGGCTTTCATCGACCGGGAGGAACCAGGGACAGTCCATCTGTATCATATGATCAAGGATTGAGGCGTTTTTAACCCCGGCCAGGTTGAAGTAGGTATGGTTTGTCAGATTGACAGGTGTCGGTTTATCCGTTACGGCTTTATAGTCAAATTTCAGTTCGTTTTTATCTGTTACCGTATAGATCATGGTGACATTCAGGTTCCCCGGGTACCCCTCTTCTCCATCGGGGCTGAAAGCAGTCAGAACCAGGCCGGCTTCCCTGTCTGACTGAAAGGGGGTTACCATCCAGTTTTTACGGTCAAAAGCCATTTCCTCTCCCCCGTGCAGATGATTGGGACCGTTATTAATAGCCAGGGTATATTTTTTGCCGTCCAGCTGAAACTGTCCTCCCTCAATCCTGTTTCCGAAACGCCCGATAGCCGCACCGAAGTAGTAGCGGGAATGAAC
Organism: Oceanispirochaeta sp.; assembly: GCA_963663385.2. Lineage (GTDB taxonomy): Bacteria > Spirochaetota > Spirochaetia > DSM-2461 > DSM-2461 > Oceanispirochaeta. Next base: position 248,853 of record CAXXXD010000003.1, read on the forward strand.
ATACTCTTCGAGTGTTTCAAATCCCAGGGTTATCTCTTCGGATTTTCCGTTCCGGTCCGGTGCCTTTATGGATGTTACAATCCCCCCGAAACTGCTTGCCTGTACAGTAAAACCCTTATCTCCTTCTATTGTATAAAGATCTGCTGCTGTTCCGTTGGGAAGTGTTCCGTAATTCTCTTTACTTACCTTCATTCTATCCTCCGACCTTTTCAAACTGAATCTCGATTAAAAAAATCCAGCCCGGAAGCTGGATCTTAATTTTAATCAATAAGTATTTTTTAGAACAGGGTCTAGGCGGTGCAAACCTCAAGGGCCCTGTCGGCTGCTGTCGCGGCATCAGGAGTATAAATATCGGCTCCAATGGATTCACAGAAAGACTGGGTTACAGGGGCTCCGCCGATCATGATTGTTACTTTATCCCGGATTCCCGCATCCTGTGCTGCCTTAACAACGTTTTCCATCTGAGTCATGGTTGTTGTCAGAAGAGCGGATACGGCAATGATGTTGGCATTATGCTCTTTGGCTGTTTCCACATACTTCTCGGGGGATACGTCGGTACCCAGGTCGATAACTTCCAGCCCCTTTCCTTCCAGCATGATTTTTACCAGATTTTTACCGATATCGTGGAGGTCTCCTTTAACTGTGCCAATTACAGCTGTACCTTTTCCTTCTGTACCCTCTGATTCCAGATGGGGTTTGAGAATCTCCAGACCGGCATTCATGGCACGGGCGGCAATCAGTACTTCCGGTACAAACACCTGATTGTTCTTGAATTTTTCTCCTACAATACTCATGGCGGCCAGCAGGGCATTGTCCAGTATGTTCTGTGCTTCGGCTCCCTTGTCGGATGCGGCATCCACACTGGTTTGACACAGTTCTTTTACATCTGCTGCTTTACCCTTCTGCATCATTTCAGAAATTTTTTCCAGATCTGCCATTTTTGTCTCCTTAAGTTTAAATCGTAATAGTTGCTGTATTACATTCGACTTAATCCTCGAAGTGCGAAATGCGATCCACCTGACAGTGGGGTTCAAGACGAGTATCCTGACTTGCAGATCATTCTTGCCTGAGCCTTCCCGATGGTTTAGTATCAGTGGCATTTTCAGGTTTGTCCCTGCTCACAGTGACGGGTTCGTGGAGGAGTTTCACCTCGCTTCCTCGCTTGTTGAACTGATAACAGTATCCCTCTGAAAATACCGGGTCGTATTGGAAAATCTTGTTTTATTATGTAAAAATAAGACCAATTTCAGGGGGAAAATACTAGTTTTTTTCTCATAAATACAGATTGTAACAGATCAGGCAGGATAATCAGCTATGGATTTCAGAGTTCTCCCGGTCAATCCGGCCCCTTTTTTCCCTGTATTTTCCAGGGGAAAGTCCGGCAATTTTCTTGAATACCTTTGTAAAATAGCTCTGATCTTCATAACCGACCATACCCGCAATTTCAACCAGAGAGAATTTGCTGTTTAACAGGAGGTTTTTGCTTTTCTCAATCCGAACCTGATTCAGGTAGGTATTGAAGTTGCATTTCATCTCCTCTTTAAAAATTTTACTGAAGTAAGCGGGACTCAGGTAAACCGATGATGCCACTTCATCCAGAGAGACTTTTTCGGCGAAATTCCTGTTGATATACTGAATGGCCTGGAAGATGGCATCCGCGTGTTTGACATCCCTTAAATCAAATACAAGGTCGGCAAAGCGGACAATCACTTTTGCCAGCCAGCCGGCAATCCCCTCGATGGATGTGTAATAATTAATCTCTTTAAGGTAGTTGAAGTTCATACCGAATATCTGTTCCGCATCGGCTCCGCCTTCAACAGCTGCCCTGGAAAGCAGGACAAGGAGTTCCAGAACCCGGGCTTTGACAACATCAAAATTCCCGCCGGAGGAGAAGAAAATAACTCCGAGAATTTCGTTCAGGATCCGTCTGGCATTCTGGGAATCACCAATCTGAATCAGGTGAAGCAGTTCCCTTTCTTTTTCTACAGGGTACTGGGATATTTCAATCTCCGAATGTTCCATCCGTTTAATGTATTGGATATACTCGGATATCTGGGCCTGCTGATCCATGGTATCTTTTTTGGAAACCAGTTCGGAGGTCTGCCCCTCCGTCAGATAGCTGGCGGATATAAGGAGCATTTCGGAGAGGGCCTTGGCCCTTTCCGTGGTAAGTGTCGGTATTCGGGACAGTTCCCGCCGGAAATCCTCTGAATCCGGCAGATCACGGCCGTATTTCATTCTGAGTTCATCAACCAGTTCATCCGGCTCTATTATAAGGGCGGGACCGGCCACCAGGGCTCCGGACATCAGCCCCTCTTCCATCAGGGGCGAAGACCAGTGAAGCAGGGATACCGGGCAGAAATACATATAGCTGCCCCCGAATCTTTCGGACTGATACCCGCCGTAAAGGTGTGACTGGCGGCAGTTCAGGCGGGTGCCGGTAATCTCTACCATACGGCTGCAGACAGGACAGAAGGAGTCAATGACACCCTCTCTGGAAAGGCGGTTTCCCTTGTTATTTATAACAAAACATTCTATCCCTGTTGCCCGGGTGTAGGTTTCAGCCATCTCTATGGCCTTTTCAAAAAAGGGAGAAATATAATCTCTTGCTTTGTTACTCATTAGTTCATTTTATACATAAAAGGGATTCTGGAAAATACATATTCATAATATATTCGTCCTGGAAACCCTTGTGAGAGGATAATTCCAGGTATTCCGCGGTATTCTGGATCTCTTCACAATGTTTCAGGTCATCCCTGTTCAGCGCCGTGCAGATAACTCCGGAACCGCAGGAGTTCCCCACGGTCACAATCCTGTCTTTCAACTCTTCAGGGAGCAGCCCGATTTCAAGAGCGCTTTTCTTATTGATGAAGGATCCGAACCCGCCTGCAAGGAAAACATGTTTGATTTCATCCATGGAGTGGCCTGATTCCTTGATAAGGGTTTGTATCCCCGCTGCAATGGAGCCTTTGGCCAGCTGCACTTCCCTCAGGTCCTTCTGACTGAAAAAGACTTCCTTATTATCCCTTGTTATTATAAAGCGGCTGTTATTCTCATCGGATTCAAGGAAACCCAGATTCTCCGGAGGAGTATCTCCCCAGTCCGATTCATCCTGAAACCGGCCTGTATAGTCGGCGATTCCTGTTCTGAGAAGATAGGCTGTCATATCGATGATACCGGATCCGCAGATGCCCGTTGCAGGCTGGTCCTGAATAGTCTCCCATTCCAGAACCCCGTCTTCTCCGCAGACTTTGCTGATAGCCCCGGGGATGCCTCCGGTTCCGCACTGTATATTCGCTCCCTCGAAAGCCGGACCGGCTGCGGTAGAGCAGGTAAGGATACGGTCCCTGTTGCCGAGGGCTATCTCTCCATTGGTTCCGATATCCACCAGAAGAGATATATCGTCGGATACGCTCATGCCGGTTGAAAGTATACCGGCAACAATATCGGCGCCGATATAGGCCGACAGGGAGGGCAGCAGGATAAAACGGATCTGCCGGGGCAGCCGGGAACCCAGCTCTCCGGGAGTCAGTATCATTTTCTCTGTTGAAGCCGGGATAAAGGGTGCCACGGCCAGGTGCCGGGGATTCAGACCGCTGAAAATATGCATCATTGTGGTATTCCCCGCCAGAAAAATCCCCTGTATATCATTTTCTTCCAGGTCCGCATCCATCAGGGCGTCCGTATAGAGTGTTTCTATCTGTTTGAGGATCCGGTCCTGCAGTTTTTTCAGTTTTTCAGGATCTTCACCGATATAATCGATCCGGGAAATAACGTCTCCGCCAAAACTCTTCTGTCTGTTCAATCCGGATTCTGTAGCGGCAACTTCTCCTGTTTTTAAATTCAGCAAATAGGCAACAACCGTTGTTGTCCCTATATCTACAGCCAGGGCATATTGCTTTTCCGATGTATCTCCGGATTCCAGGGCTGTTATTTCACTGCCGCAGAGGGTTGCCGTAATCAGCTCACTTTCTCTGATTACAAAGGGCAGCTGTTTTCTGATACTATGATCTTGTATACGGGATCCTTCCGGGAGCTTTTCAAGAAGCCTCTGTTCATCCGGTCTCTGATCTTCCAGAGTCGGTTCTTCAGTCTGAAGGCATACTTTTTTTATAAGAGGATCGACGGGACCCTGATAAGCCCTGCCTTCGGTCTGAATATTCCCGGATTCCAGAGTGTTGATAAAGGCCAGTTCCACCGGTCCCATCGCTCTTGCCTGACAGGCCAGACGAACTCCCCTGCTGATTTCATTTTCATCCAGGAGTTTCTTCTCTTCCGGGGTGAGGGGAGAAATGTCTCCTCCTATGATTTTTATCCGGCACTTGCCGCAGGTCCCCTTTCCGCCGCAGGGCGCATCCAGGGTGATCTCCGGAATATGATTAAGCGCCTCTAGCAAATTCATATCTTTCCGAATCGTTTCATTGATAATACGGCTTCCATCATGTAAAGTTAAATGTACGGTTTCCATTTGCCGGGCTCCTATATTATGGTTTTTACTATATTAGAAAGTTAAACCTCACTGTAAGGGAAATCTTGTACAATTCTATAATATTTTTGTATTTTTCTGTGACGGAGTTAAAATGAAAAAGACAGCTCTTCTTACACTCTTCTTCCTTCTGCCTATGCTGTTGACAGCCACACCTCAGGAGGATTTTATGACAGCTCTGAGGGAATCCCGTCTGGCTGATGCGGGAGTGTATCTCCGAAACGGCGGCAATATTAATGAAGCCATAGAGAACGGTCGTACGGCTCTTCAGATAATGTGCGGCGAACAGCGCAGTTCTGTGGTCCGCTGGATTCTGGATCAGGGAGCCGATCCCGATCTGGTGGGATCTGACGGGAGGACGCCCCTTATGCAGGCTGCCCTCATCGGCAGCAGGGATATTGCGCAGATCCTTATTTTGAGGGGAGCAGAAATTAACTGGCAGGATTCCTTCGGGAATACCCCTCTTCAGATAGCTGTCAATTCGGGGCATTGGGAGCTTGCTTCCTACCTGGAAGACAAAGGCGGCCGTATCCTGGAAGGGTATTTTGAACACCCTGTCCTGAGTGAGATCTGGACGAGGAGGCAGCATTATAAAGAGGCACTCAGGCTTCCTGAAAAACGCTGGGAAGGCTATGCCTTTTTGTATGAGGTGCTGCAGGGGAACTACAGGACGGTTAAATCCCTGCTTGATGGCGGGGTATCTCCGGATACCGCCGATACGGAAGGTGTTTCCGCCCTGATGATGGCTGCGTCGCTGCCGGATCATTACCTTTCTGACCTGCTCCTGAACAGGGGAGCGGATTATAAACGCCGTGATTCCATGGGACTGGATTGTCTGTGGTATGCGTCCTTTGAGGGCAGGGCGGATCTGGTTGAGCGGTTGATTGAGTCTGGAGTATCCCTTCAGGGGAATTTTCTGGAAAACTCGCCGCTCTTTGCCGCTTTTGCAGGGGGACGGCATAAGGTTATGGAGACCCTTCTGAAAGCCGGGGCGGACCCGCGGCAGAGCGGGAGGCTCGGGGCCTGTCTGGTTCACTATGCCGCCTTTACGGGAGATATGAGAACCCTCCGTATTCTGGATGAGCACGGGGCGGATCCGGATTCATCCGACGGGGATGGGAAAAAAGCCCTGGATTACCTTGTCCTGGGATTTAATTTAAGCGAAAACGAAGGGCTTTACCTTGAGCCGGCCCGGTTTCTCAAGGAGAAAAAAGTCGGATATACCATTGACCCTTATATAAGCGGAAATGATAAACTCTCTAAAATAATAGCATCCAACTGGTAATACTGTTCGAAAGCTTTTATGGGAGGATTTAATGATCGATTTTATAGCAGATAATTTTTACTATGTTTTTCTGGCATGGATTGTACTGAGCCTTATGCAGCGGCGGCATCGCGGCAGAGGGGATAAGAAAAGAACTGCGACACTTATTCAGAGTGTTATGATTTTTATTGTCTACATAGGCGCCATGGTCATCCGGGAAGAGGGACTGGAGGAGAAGTGGATTGTGATTCCCCTTGCCATTGTGGCGGGTATCCTCTATTTTTTCCGTTCCAAAGTGCTGCCCTATGAACGCAGATGCCGTAACTGCGGTGCCAAACTTAATATGAATCAGATTTTTATGTTTGATGCCAACCTTTGCGCCGATTGTGATCCTGATGAAAAAGGGGAGGATCCCCAAACTGCCCCGGGAGAAGCTGAGGATACAGACGAGGATAGCTCAGACGAAACAGGGGAATCCGATTTGAATCTCCCGGAGGGGGATGTTAGAATTGAAGAGGAATCTGACAAGTAACTGAATGAACAGGAGGGAGCTATGGATTTACAGGAAAAACTTGCCGATCTGATTATTTTGGATGACCCCGCTGTCATCAGCAAAACCGCAGAAGTGCTGGAAGGATTGAAATACTCACCTGTTCTCCTCAGTGATTTTCCGGATTTCCTCAGAGTAGACAGCAAACGCTTCTTTTCTGAAGTGGAACGTATGATCCAGGGTGGCTCTTCCTTAACTGAACTTCCGGAAGGGGAAACAGCCGAATCCTTCCTGGAGAAACAGGTATCCCTCCTTGTTTACCATTATAAACTGCTGAACCGTCTGCGCCGTGATGATACGGCCGCCTGGGATGAAATCAACGAGCTGATGGAAGATGATTAAAATCAGAAAACTGGCGGGGAAGCTTCTGCTTCCCCTCTATTTTTATTTCACACTGTCCCTTATCCTGAGCAGTATTGTATCGGGATTTTTCGAACATTTTTCCTTTATGCCTTTTGCTGAGATTACTGAGCTGATAAAGGATAACAGGAGCAATATCGAAACCATATTCAAAGCCGGTGAAGAGATGGAAGATTCCCCGGAAGTTCTGCAGAGTGAAATGAAGCTGGAAGAGGAGATTGCAAGCCGTTTCGGCGAAGAGGGACGGATGTCGGTGGAACATATCCTTTATGATAAATATCCCCTTTACAGGACAAAATCCCCTGTTTTTTTTCTTTATCTTCTGATCCTGATATGGTTGTGGCCTGTATACAGGCATATTTTCAGCAGGGATACGGATACCCCCGATCGGGCGGCCCGACGGGTGCTTAACCTTTCCCTTGTCCTTTTTATTCTTCCCTGGATAAGTGGTTTATGGGGATTGTTTGTCAAACTCCATTTCCGTTCTCTGGAAGGGTACGACTCCTCGGGAGCTGTGCTGGGGAACTTTCTGGCATCCTATCTGATGTACGGCAGCCTGGCCGGTTTTTTTAACTCCTGGTATACCTCCCGTTACATTAATAACGGGATTGCCCGGAAAGTTTTCAGGGGGGAACATGTTTTTACCCTGAAAAAAGGCCGTTCCCTGAATCTGACGACCCGGATGCTGCTCCTGATTTTTTCCTTGGGAATGATACCCCTGATTTTGAGTGTATATATTCCAGTGGTTTTCAATTTCTGGCTGTTTGAAGCCCTTTCCTCCAATCAGCCGGTAGATGTCATGGATGTGGGACGGATTGTGGGACCCGTACTTATTGTTGCACTGGTAAACTCCTTTTTTCTGCTCTGTCTGATTGCAGCGGTTTTCTCTTTCAAAAAGAATATCCAGTGGCCTCTGAACATTCTTATAGAAAGGATGCAGCAGGTTGCGAAAGGGGATTTTTCCTGTCGTTCGTCCGTTCTCTCTTCAGATGAAATAGGGAATATGAAAGGGCACTTTAATAACATGGTGGAAGGACTGGAAGAGAGGGAGAAACTGAGGGATACATTCGGGAAGTTTGTTTCAATCGAGATCGCCAAAAAACTGACGGAAACCCAGGGGATTGATCTGGCGGGGGAGGAGATAGAGACCACCGTCATGTTTGCGGATATCCGCAGTTTTACCTCCTTAAGCGAGGGGTACTCTCCCAGGGAGCTTATCGAATTCCTCAATGAATATTTTTCCTTCATGGTGAAACCGATTATGGAGAATGAAGGGGTTATCAATAAGTTTATAGGGGATTGCATAATGGCCGTATTCTCTCCGGTTTTCGGGTTGGAGAATCATGCGGAAGCGGCTGTTAAGGCCTCTCTGGCCATGCGGGAAGTATTAAAGGAGTTTAACCGCTCCGGGAAATACCCTGCCATCCGGCACGGCATCGGGATTCATACGGGTCTTCTGATAGCCGGGAATGTGGGCGCGGAAAGCCGGAAGGAATATACTGTTATTGGAGACACCGTTAATGTGGCTTCCCGTATAGAGAGTCAGACAAAGGTTTACAACACGGATATTCTAATCAGTGAATCCACCTGTGATCTGTTAAGTCCGGACTTTCTGGGAAATATAAAAACCATGCGGAACGAACCGGTTATCGTCAGGGGAAAATCCAGGCCGATCACCCTCTATTCTCTGGGGTGAAAGGTCCGCCTTGTCACCATGGACAAAGAATTATATGATCCTTCTATGACTCAGAATCCAACTCCAGTTATCAAAGCCGGTCAGAAGGTCTGGCTTATCGGAATAAAGGGCACCGGAATGTGCGCCCTGGCAGAAATCCTTCAGTCCCGGGGAGTGGAGGTGTCCGGTTCGGATGTCCCCGAAGAGTTTTATACGGACACCGTATTAAAAAGCCTCGGCATCCCCTATAAAACGGAATTCAAGGCCTCTCATATAACTGATGATCTGGACTTCGTGGTCCGTTCCGCCGCCTACGGTGAGGGGCATCCCGAGGTGGACGCCGCCGGGAAACAGGGCCTTCCGCTTCTGCTCTATCCCGAAGCGCTGGGACTGCTTTCGGAAAATGTTCCGGCGGGAGCCGTAAGCGGCGTGCATGGCAAGACAACCACAACGGCCATAACCGGCTGCCTTGTTCAGGCCCTGAACCTGCCCGGTGAAGTGCTGGTGGGCAGCGCGGTTCCCTCCTTCGGGAACCGTTCCACCCTGATTCAGGGGGGCGATTTCTTTATTGCCGAAACCTGCGAGTACCGCCGCCATTTTATGCATTTTTTTCCGGACCGTATGATCCTTACCAGTGTGGAGCCGGATCATCTTGATTATTTTAAGGATATGGACGATATCAGCGAAGCCTTTGTCTCCTTTATAGAAAAACTACCGCAGGGGGGCACTCTGATATATTGCGGGGATGATCCCGGGGCAGCGGCCGCTGCAGAAGAAGCCCGTGTGAAGCGGAAGGACCTGAACTGTATTCCCTACGGTTTTTCCGTTGACGGGGCATGGGGTATTTCAAAGGAAGAAGCCGGAGAAGGGGAAAACCGGTTCCGGATTAACGCTCTGGATAAAACCTTTCGTATACGGATTCCGGGAGATCATGTGATTCAGGATGCCGCCGCCGCTCTGGCTTTGGTATGTGATCAACTCAAATCCATGGGTATGGAGATCAATTCAAATGTTGCGGATCAGCTGGCTGAAGGAATCTATAATTTTACAGGAAGCCGCCGCCGCAGCGAGATCGTGGGAGAAAGGAAGGGTATCCTGATAATGGACGATTACGGGCATCACCCTTCGGCGGTGCGAAAAACCCTGGAAGGGATCCGGGAGTTTTATCCGGGCAGGCGGATTGTTGTGGATTTTATGTCCCATACCTATACCCGTACAGCAGCTCTTCTGGATGATTTTGCCGCCTCCTTCGGGGCTGCCGACCAGGTTATCCTTCATAAAATCTATGCTTCCGCCAGAGAGGAGTATAGTGGTGCCATAACAGGCAAAGATCTGTATAATAAAACCTGCGGGCACCACAGGAATGTCCGCTATTTTGATGAGCCGGAGGAAGCTCTGCCTTATCTGAAGAAGGAGCTCCGTCCGGGTGACCTTTTTATTACCATGGGAGCCGGTAACAACTGGCCCCTGGGACGCAGTTTGTATAATGCACTATCCTAGGAGAAGAATATATGATCAGCATGACCGGATACGGTTACAGGGAATTTCAGAATGAAAGAGTACGATTCACCCTTGAAATCAAGACCTATAACAACAGATACCTTGATCTGATACTGAATATGCCTGCCCCCCTTTCTCCCCTGGAAGCCAGGGTACGGAGCCTGATGAATGAAACACTGAAGAGAGGGCGTGTGGAAGTTTATCTCCGGATGAAGGAACTGGAGGAGGATCTTTCTCTTATAGTTGATCCGGCTGCTGTAAAAAGCTATGCGGAAACTCTCAGAGAGATTCAGGGTATAGCCGGTATTGACGGGGCTCTTTCTCTGGGGCACATCCTTTCCATGGACGGCGTTATAAAAACGGAAAAGAACCGGGATCTGGAACTTTACTGGGAGATCCTGAAGCCCCTGTTTGAGGATGTTCTGGAGCAGCTGATGGAAGACCGCCGCAGGGAAGGCGCCAGCACGGAGAAGGATATAATGGGACAGGTCGCTTTTCTGGAGGACCGGGTAGGCAACATTGCTAAACTGGCACCGGAGATGGAAAAGAACATTGACAAGTCCCTGCGGGATAAATTTGCGGAACTGCTGGAGGGACAGGTGGATGAAACCCGTCTCCTCTCGGAGATTGCGGTTCAGCTGGTCCGCTTTGATATCAACGAAGAGGTTGTCCGGCTGAAGACACATTTCGCCAGCTTCCGGGAAGTGGCGGGGCTGGACGAACCAGTGGGGAAAAAACTGGATTTTCTGTGTCAGGAGATCAACCGGGAAATCAATACGATCGGATCAAAGAGTACCCTGGTGGAGATAAACCGCTATGTGGTGGATATGAAGGATTCTCTGGAAAAAGTAAGGGAGCAGCTGCGTAATGTCGAGTAATAAACCATTCAGGATAGCCATCTCCGGTAAAAGCGGATGCGGGAATACGACAGTTACGGGTATTCTGGCCAAACGGCTGCAGATAAAGATGATTAATTACACCTTTCATAATATTGCGGAGGACCGGGGGATCGACTTCAGGGAACTCTGCCGCATGGCCGAGGAGGATCCCCAGTGGGACTACTTTGTAGATGAAAACCAGGTGAAACTGGCTATGGAAGGCTCCTCCGTTCTGGGGTCCCGGCTGGCTATCTGGATGCTGAAAGAAGCGGATCTTAAGGTCTTTCTGACAGCTTCATCCGAAACAAGGGCCGCCCGGATCCAGCACAGGGAGGGTGGCACTCTGGAGCAGCGGGCGGAAGAAACGGCCCTGCGGGACAGGCGGGACAACGGCCGTTACAAAAAGCTGTACCATATCGATAATGACGATTACAGTTTTGCCGACCTGATTATCAATACGGACCGTCTGGATCAGTATCACGTGGCCGATATTATAGAGGCTGCGGCGCTGGCTCTGATGTCTGAACGGAAAGAGGAATAATATATGAAAAGGGTTGTTGCAATGGGGGATTCCAGTTACTGTTGTAACAACCCTTTTCTTGATAGATAAGTATATCTTCTGTTTAATAAACGTTTGAAAAATAATCAGTTTATATCTATTCCTGAATGGATTATATTCTTTTTGTGAAATTGTTAAGACCGTAAAATTATAATTAATTCATATAAATCCCGATAAATCAGATTTTTGATTCTATTCTCATTGATAAGAATAATTTAGCTAATATCTTTTAATATAATGATATAAGACTATTAAAAAGAGAATCCCGCTTTTTAGGCAAATTTATAACTTTACAAACAGGGATTTGTGTGATCATAATATGCATACGTATGCATGTAAATTGAATTGTTTAATTAAAGTATCAAGAGGAATCATGAAATGAGTGAGCAGATCAGGTTTTCACCGCAAAAGATGGAAGCCTTTATCTTTGAAATTTATCAAAAGGCAGGTATGAGCGATGACGATGCCCATACCTGTGCGGAATGTACCGTAAAAACAAATTTGTGGGGAGTTGACTCCCATGGAGTGTTGAGGACTCCAGCCTATGTTGACCGGATCCTGAAAGGTGCTGTCAATGCTAAAGCATCGGTTCGTTTTCTGAAGGGTGAAGACGGTCCGCTGTCCCTGATGGACGGCGATGCCGGCATGGGGTATGTGGTCGGACAGAAAGCCATGGAGACTGCCATCTCCAAGGCCAAGACGTTCGGAATCGGCATGGTTATCGTAAAAAACAGCAACCATTTCGGTGCCGCCTCCCTTTTTGCCAGACAGGCGGCGGAAGTCGGGATGCTTGGACTGGTAACTACCAATGTTATTCCCAATATCGGGATGCCCGGCAACAAAAAATCCGTTACCGGAAACAACCCGATTGCCATGGCGGCTCCCATGGGCAAAGAGTATCCCTTCTCTCTGGATATCTCCATGAGTGCTGTAGCTGGCGGGAAAATCCTTCTGGCCCAGAAAAAGAATGAGAAGATTCCCACAACCTGGGCGATTGATAAGGAAGGAAACCCCACGGACGATCCCATTGCCGGATTTGCGGGAATTCTGCTTCCCGCGGGAATGCATAAAGGACTGGGGATGTCCCTGTTTATCGACATTCTCACTGGTGTTTTAAGCGGAGGCCCTTTTCTGCAGAACCTGAAGAGCATGTATAAAAACCCGGATGATCCCAGTGAAACATCCCACCTGTTTATGGTCATGGACCCCGGTTTTTTCCTGGAAAAGGAAGAATTCGATGTCAGGATGAAAGAGTGGGCCCGTATGATCAAGGCCACTCCCATGGCCGAAGAAGGGGCGGAGCAGATTATCCCCGGAGAGATCGAATATAACTGCGAGCAGCAGAGAAGGAAAGAGGGACTCCCCATTCCGTCAGAACTGGTAAAGGATCTGAATGAACTTTCAGAGAAATTGGGAATGACCGCAAAGCTCTAGGAAGCTGAAGCGATCCAGATAGTAATTTTTTTACAAATAGTGAGGTTTATAAAAATGAAAAAGCAGACTAAATTCAAGTTAGACAAAAGAGACTCCATCTGGTTTCACGAGAACAGTGCGCCTGTTTGTGTCAATTATGCAAAAGAAGTATGTGACGTGGCCATTCTGCCCATCGGTGCCATTGAACAGCACGCTATTCATGCTCCCACCGGTATGGATACCTTCAATGCTATCGGTATCGCCGAAAGGGTTGCCAAAAAAACAGGCGCCATGATTCTGCCTTGTCCCATGTACGGATCACACCCCCACCACCACTGGGGAATGCCCGGTACCATTCCCCTGACATATGAAACACACATCGGCCTGCTGATGGATATTGTTCGCGGTGCTGCTGTTGCCGGTTACAACAAGTTTATCATCATTTCCGCTCACGGACAGGTTTCTTCCATGATCGTAGCAACCCACAAACTGGGCATTGAAGGTTTCTTTACCATCTCTTCCACCTGGTATGACTTTCTAAGAGATGACAAAACCGAACTGGAAGATTATATGTGGCACGCAGACGAAGCGGAAACTTCCGTTGGTCTTTACATGTACCCCGAATGGATCAATATGGATCTGGTAGAAGACGGCGGCGGAACAGCTCTGGTTGATTCCAAATGGAAAATCGCCCCCGGTCAGGCTGCCGGTGCCGGTATGATGTATCACTTCGAAGGAACCTTCGGTCTCCCCGAAAAAGATGACCTGGCTACGGGTGTAATCGGTAATCCCACCAAAGCTACCTACGAAAAGGGAAAAGCCTGTATCGACAAGGTTGTTGATCATTACGCGGAATTCATTGAAGAAGTAAAATCCAAATACCCCTGTGGAATCAATCCTCTGGGATTCAGAAACCCTATGGGATCCAACAACTCTCATAACATTGTGTACGATAGTGACCACGATAGCAAAGGACAGCTGAAAAAATGAAATTGAAGGGTAAAGTTGCCGTTATTACCGGCGGTACCAAAGGAATAGGCCTCGGGATAGCTGAGGAATTCATTAAGGAAGGTGCCAAAGTATGTATCGGCGGACGGGACCCTGAAACCGGCGCGGAGGGACTGAAAATTCTTCAGGACCTCGGCGGCGAGGCCATGTTCGTACCCTGTGACGTGGCTAAGGTCTCTGATCTGCAGAATATACTGGATAAAACAGTGGAAGCTTTCGGCCGGCTGGATATTTACGTGGCCAATGCGGGAATCAACGATTCCAATAAAACACACTTTCTGGATATTACCGAAGAGTCCTATGACAGAATCATGGACGTAAACCTCCGGGGAATGTTTTTCGGCGGACAGAGAGCCGCCCGTATTATGAAAGCCCAGGGCGAGGGGGGGGCCATTATCAATATGTCCTCCGTTAACGCTCACCTGGCGCTCGATTCCCAGATGGTGTATACCGCCAGTAAGGGAGGCGTTCAGCAGCTTACAAAAGTACAGGCTGTTGCCCTGGCCCCCTACGGGATCAAGGTTAATGCTATGGCTCCCGGTCCAATCGAAACGGATCTCATGAGACGGGTTGGTTCGGACAAGCAGCTGATGGATACGATTATTTCCCGGACCCCAATCGGTCGTATCGGCACCACCAAAGAGTGCGGAAGACTGGCTGTATTCCTGGCCTGTGAAGACTCGGATTTTATCTTTGGTCAGTCTATCTACAACGATGGCGGTCGCGGTTTTCAGGCTTTTCCTAATCCCGGGTATAAGACAGTAACCGATGAAGACTATGAAATCCTGATGCAGGCCAAAGGCTGATTCTTATCTAACCCTCACTCCCGGCCTCTCTCAATCTCCCCAAAAGGGGAGAAGGCAGTATTGATACCCCTCCCTTTGGAGGGGCCGGGAGAGGGGAGAATTGTTTTAATCAGATTTTTCTTCCCTTCGCCATCCGGGCTGGTCGGAAGCAGGTTTTCTGCTTTGGTCATAAACCCAGTTTATTGCTTGAGTATGCATAAGACTCGCCCTTGTATTCGGAGAAGAGGGGGGGAAGGGTATCAATTCAAAAAAAGGTGGTATTGTTATGTCTACTTTAAGAGAGAGAAATTTCAGACGTCTCCAGGAAAGTATCGACGGAGTCAAGTCGGATGCCCACGCGGTATTCAATTACTATACATTCCCGTTTTTTCAATCTGTTACAGGTGTTAACCTGGATGACTTTTTTCATAAACCCGAAGTAGCCCTGAAATGTCAGATAGAGGCGCTTGACCAGCTTGAAGGAATCGGTAATCCTGTTCCGGATATGGGTTCGGTTGCCGTATCAAGCGGTTTGGGGGGTATCGTCGGATTTGATGATGCCGGGTTTATTCATGTTCAGCCCAATCCGGAAATTGCCGCTGCAACAACGGTGGATGATCTGGACTGGCTGGAGCCGGGAGATCCCTATGCTGACAACTATATGACCAGGGCTCTTGAAACCCTGCAGTACATGGTGGATAACTGCCCCGATAGGTATAGAGTTAATGCCCATCCCATTATGGGGCCCTATACGGTTGGAGCCAATATCAGGGGAATAAGTGATTTCTGCGCGGATACCCTGGTAGAGCCGGATCTGGTTAAGAAAATTCTGGATGTGGTTATAGAAACAGAGATACGGTTTTTAAAGGCCCAGGAAAAAATTCTGGGTAAACTCCATCATGTTCTGGTGGGAGATGACCTCTCAGCTTTTCTGAGCGAACCTGTTTACAGGGAATTTATTCTTCCGGGATATCAAAGGATTTTTGCGGAATTTCCTGATACCCAACCCTGGCTGCATAATGATTCTACAGCACGTCATGTGGCACCGGCTATCGGTGATTCCGGAATGGCAGTCTGGCAGTATCATCCCGGTATATCTCCCCGGGATGCCTTTGAATTAACCAAAGGAAATGTTACTCTGCTGGGTGGATTGAGTCCTCTGGATCTGCAGAAATGGACCGTAGAAGAGACTTATGATAAGTGTATCGAAGTGCTGAAATCTTTTAACGGAAACAGTAAGTTTGTGCTGGCTGCGGGCGGATCAGTCAATCAGGTGCCCAATGCAAACCTGATGGCCATGTTTAAAGCAGCGGACGATTTTAAAATCTGACAGATATAGCAAACAGGAAGGACTCCGCCGGACCGTGATTGATCAAAGGTCTGGCGGTATTTTTGTGTCCGTAAAAAGGTCTCATATCATTTTGAGGGAAAAGGTGAGGCCTGAGATCATTCAGTGAAAATGGATTTTTTCCAAACAACAGTAATAAAAAAGCTGCCGTAACGGTCAAGGAGTTGAATACCGGTACAGCAGCCAGGTTGTTTTTTTCATGCAGAGGCCTGGGCCTCTCCCCGGATCGCCGAACCGGGATATGACCGGATGACAGCACCCCCTTCCGTCCGGGGGGGGGCGGGGGAGCTCAGGGGGGGTTAAAAAATAGTCATAAGATGAAGTACAGTGGTCAGGATATTCTGGAGATGATGAGTCATATAACCCTCCGCTTCCTCGACCTTGTTGTTCAATATCATCTCACCCAGAATAAGGTGTTCTTCCGCATTTTTCTGGGTTCTGTCGCCCATGGCGGTAACACCTGTCCGGATGCGGGTCCATTTTATATCAATGTCATCGATCAGTTTTTTAAGATAGGGAGATTTTGTCATCTCACTGATTGTATTATGAAACCGGGTATCAAGGTTTTCCCAGATTCTGTTCAGTTCCGGATTGATGCCAAAACTGCTGAAGTCTGATTTCAGGAACAGCTCAATTTCCTCCAGAACCTTCCTGAACTCCTGCTCATCCCCTTCTGTTTTTCGTTCAATGGCCAGACGGACAGTGGTGCACTGCAGGCTGATTTTTGCGTCAAAGTACTGAACCAGTTCTTCCGAAGTCGGGCGGTAAATCGTCTTTTTTCCATTATGGTTGATAATCAGACCTTCCTGTTCCAGGACATTGATAGCCATGGTCACAGGCGTCCGGCTTACACGCAGTTCCTTCGCAATTTCAATTTCAGAAATTATTTCATCCGGTTTGTATTTGTTATCACAGAAATTCTGCCTGATCTTTCTGTAAACATGCTCCCATACTTTCTCTTTAACAGGAGTTAACATCTGTTCGTTCATAGTTACAGCATAATATGCTAAATAGAATTTGACAACAGTAATTATGGAAATGTTTGATAATAATTATGATAGAATATTAAAATTATTATATAAGGCATTGCATAAAATCTTATTCAAGCAGTTTTTTTAAGTTGAATATCGATATAAGTCTGTTAGAACGATGTTAGAAGTCCTCATGTGCTGCATTAATAATAATTATATTAATGCAAAATATAATTTGACACAGAGGATATCTCATGCTACTATTTATTAAGCATTCAAATGCATACGTATTCAAGAAAGTTCCATAATTACAAATAGAGGAGGACGTAATTGTTTAAAAAGATTTTTAAATGGTTGGATATTAATTTTGAACCAACGGTTATGACGGTTCTTTTTTATGCTATTACCATGCTGATTACCCTTCAGGTTATTCTGAGATTTGTCTTTTCCACCGGTTTTTCCTGGGGAGAGGAAGTGGCGCGATTTCTGTTCGTCTGGCTGATGAACTTCAGTATTGCCTATGCAACCCGGAATCAGCGGCATATAAAAATTACATATATCATTAATATGTTCAGCGTAAAGGTTCAGAAGATTTTTCTGATACTGTCGGATATGGTATTTCTGATATTTTCCAGCCTGATATTTATGGCTGCCATAAGGGTCTGTCAGGCGGCAATCAAATATGCCGATATGGCAGTTACCATTGAGGTTTCTCTGAATGTTGTCTATGGCGCGGGAGTTGTCGGATACGCCCTGATTGTTATCCGCCTGATTCAGACTCTCATATGGAAAATCAGGAATTTTGATGCAGAGATGGACCGCTATGAGAATCGAGGCGGTTCCTATACCGGTGCAGATAAGATTTTCTTTCTGCCGGAATCAGAAAAAAAAGGCATTGAGAAAGCTGAAAATGCCTGTACGGCAGGAATAAAGGGGGCTGAGGCATGACATTTGTATTATTCGGTTCTCTTGTGCTGTTGCTTCTGGCAGCGGTTCCCATTGGTATTGCTCTGGGAACCGCATCAATCCTTACGATTTTCACATCCGATCCCATCAGTATAGAGTCTTTTACGCAGACAATGATCCAGGGGTTGAATTCCTTCCCCCTGATGGCGGTTCCCCTTTTTACTTTTGCCGGTGATATTATGGGGCGGGGCGGAATATCCAAACGTCTGTTGAATGTTACCGGTGTAATGTTCGGCCGCTTTAAGGGCGGTTTGGGTGTTGTCTCTATTGTTGCCTGTCTGTTTTTTGCGGCCATTTCCGGAACCGGATCCGCAACTGTTGCGGCTATCGGTCTGATAATGATCCCCGAGATGGTCCGTATGGGATATAATAAAGACTTTTCCGGTGCTCTGGTGGCAACTGCCGGTACGGTTGGGGTTATCATTCCCCCCAGTATCTGCATGGTTATCTATGCGGTAGCTGCAGGAACTTCTGTAACCGGTATGTTTATGGCCGGAATAGGCCCCGGACTGCTGGTGGGACTGGCTCTATCCATCTATACAGTTTTCTATTCTGCAAAGAAAGGGTATGAAGGGGATCAGACCCGCTACACCATGAAAGAAGTAGGGGCTATCTTTCTGGATGCCATTCCAGCACTTCTGGTTCCCGTAATTATTCTGGGCGGAATCTACGGCGGTGTATTTACCCCGACAGAAGCGGCAGCCGTTGCGGCGGTATATGGTATTTTTGTCAGTGTTTTTGTCTATAAAGAGGTAAAACTGTCGGAGCTGCCGTTTATCGGATTCAATTCGGCACTGCTTTGCGCCGCGGTACTGGTTATTATCGGTATTTCATCCGGTTTCGGCCGGATACTGACTATCGCCAATATCCCTACAGCCATAGCCAATTTTATTCTGGATATTACAACCAGCAAGTTTCTGATCCTGCTGTTTATCAATATTCTGCTGCTGATTGTGGGAACTTTTATGGAAACAAATGCGTCCATAATTATTCTGGTGCCGATTCTGCTGCCTGTTGTTACTTCCCTGGGAGTTAATCCGGTACACTTTGGTGTCATGATGGTATTGAACCTTGCTATCGGTTTTGTGACACCGCCACTGGGTGCCAACCTTTTTATGGCCTGTCAGATTAGCGATATCAGGTTTGATGACATTGCCAAGGCAATTGTACCCTGGATTCTGGTTATGGTAATCGTTCTGATGCTTGTAACCTATATCCCGGCAATTACGATGTGGCTGCCCAAGGTTATGGGTATCCCTATTTAGACTGAATGACGGCCGGCTCTTAAGGGGGGGCGGCTGTAAAAAAATTGTTATTTACCCGGCATGCATACGTATTCAAGCCGGATGTAAATATGTTAAAGTAATTATTGAAGGAGAAATGGAGGAAATTATGAAGAAAATGATGACAGTTATGATGGCATTACTGATGGTGATCGGGCTTTCGACAGCAGTTGCAGAAGGGCAGAAGGAAGGACCTGAAAAAGTAACAATCAAACTGGCGCATGATAATAATGTCCAGGCTGAAGGGCATCTGGCTTTTATGGAGTTCAAGAAAATCGTTGAAGCCGAATCCGATGGAAGAATTGAAGTTCAGATCTACCCCGGCGGACAGCTCGGCAGTGTTCAGGATATGTTTGAACAGACAAGGCGCGGTGATATTCAGATGAGTGTCGGTGCAACAACCCTGTTTACACAGACAATTCCCGAGTTTGCTGTATGGGACTCTTTCTATATGTTTGAAGATGCGGCTCATGCCCACAGAGTCCTTGATGGTAAAGCCGGTCAGGAGCTGATGAAACCCCTGGATAAAATGAATCTGGAAGGAATCGGTTATATGGAGATCGGTTTCAGAAACTTTTCCAACAGCAAAAGAGCCATTGTTGATCCTTCGGATGTTGAGGGTCTTAAAATCAGAGGTTACAGCCCCATGCAGATCAAAGCCTGGGAATCAGTCGGATGTTCTCTGACAAACCTTTCCTGGTCTGAAGTATTTACATCCCTCCAGCAGAATCTGATTGATGGACAGGAATGTGCTACATCCAGTTTCTACAATGCCAAGTTCTACGAAGCTCAGAAATACTGGTCTTTAACAAGACACATCTATACCAACTGGCTGTGGTATGCCAATAAGGATTTTATGGCAGAACTGTCTGATACTGACAGAGCCCTTATTATGGATGCAGCCCAAAAGGCCATTGCTCTGGACAGAAAACTGGTTAGTGAAGCGGAAGAGAAAACTCTGGCCATGCTGCCCGGTAACGGTGTAGACGTTAACGAAGTTCCCCTTGAAACCCGTCTTGCCATGGGTGAAAGAATGAACGGTGCCGTAAGCGCTGAAATCATTGCCAAATGCGGTATTGAAATCTACGATATGGTTCAGGCCGAAATCGTAGCTGAAAGAAAATAGTAATAAAACCCCTTTCCTCAGGGAGAGGGGTGGATTAAGGGAGAAGTGTTCTTACCAACCAGCTCTTCCGGGTGATTGATTAAAAAACCTTCCCCCCGACCCCTCCAAAAAGGGGAAATTGTCCAGTTGCAGCGCTAACTGTAGGATTATATGCCCCAGCACTCCTTCGATGGGGGAGACTGGGAAAAAGGAATTAATAGAGAAGGGTTAGGGAACCGGTAATCTATGGAGTTAATAAGGGATATCTGATATTATTGTTATATCCCTCAATGGATGATGTGATGATGAAAAACCTTGATGTTAAACAGAAAAAGAAACGAATATCCTCCGTAGATGTCGCCAGAGAAGCCGGTGTTTCCCAGTCTACTGTTTCGAGGGTATTTAATAATTCCAAAGGGGTGAATGTTTCTCCAGATACATTTAAAAGGATTATGGCTGCTGCGGAAAAGCTGAATTATCGGCCCAGTATCCTGGCCCGGGGGCTGCAGCAGCAGGCTACCAACATTATTGGTATTGTTACTCATAACTTCGAAAGTCCATTTCAGACTGAATCACTTAACTGTTTTTCAAGGGAATTGCAAAAAATCGGGTATACAACCCTGCTGCTGAACCTCTCTTCCGATGCTCATCTGGATGATGTGCTGCCCAGAGCTCTGGAATATCAGGTGGATGGCATCGTGCTGACTTCTGTTTTTCTGACTTCCCATCTGGCTGATGACTGTCGGGATTATAATACACCGGTGATTCAGTATAACCGCTATTCAGAGAATCAGAACGTAGATTCGGTTTGTCTGGATAACCGGATGGCTGGCGAGGATGTCGCCCGTTATCTTGTGGAAACAGGGCATCGGAGGATTGCCTATATATCCGGTTCCAATGCATCTTCTACAAGCCGGGATCGGCGGGAAGGGCTGACCCTGGGACTGGAGAAAAATGGTCTTGTATTATTTGATGAGTTTGCCGGCGGTTTCGGGTATGATACAGGTATGAAGGCGTCGGATAAGCTATTGGCCGGGAAGGAACAGATCCCCGATGCGGTTTTCTGCATTACAGATAAAGTGGCCGCGGGTTTTATTGACCGGGCACAGAGTGCTTATGGTATCCGGATTCCCGATGATATATCTGTTGTCGGATTTGATGACATTGAAATTGCGTCCTGGCCGCGCTATGACCTGACAACAGTTGCCCAGCCGATAGAGAAGATGGTTAAAGAAACAATCGGAATTCTTATGGATTCCATTAAATATGAGAAGCGGAAGGTCTCCAGAAAACTGATACCCGGTCCGCTGGTAAAGAGATCTACAGTAAAAGACAGACGCTGATACAGTATTTTTTACTGACTATGGAGTAGTTGAATACATATTGTGCATACGTATGCACAAATTAGTAAGTAAGGTAATAGGATTCGAAAACCGGATCATCAGATAGAAGAGATTAATTTAGGAGAGTAATACAATGAAAAAAGGTTATTTTCACAGAGTCAACAAGCAGACACCCACCCGTTTCTGGATAAATAATGTAACAAGAGAAGAAGCGGATATTGCATTGGAAGCCGGTGCAGTCGGCTGTACCCAGAACCCTTCCTATGTTTACAAGATGCTGACCAATAATCAGGAGAAATCCTTCGCCTTTGAAAAACTGGATGCCATTCTGAAGGATAGACCCGGCGATGAGGATATGGTTCAGGAGATCCTGCAGCAGCAGCTGGTCGGGAATATAGCCAAGCACTTTATGCCCCTGTATGAAGCCAGCCAGGGTAAAGCCGGTTACGTCAGTGTTCAGGGTAATCCCTTTAAGGAAGATATGGAAAATATCATCCGCAACGCCCGATTCAACCGGGAAGCCGGTCCCAACATTATGGCCAAGGTACCCGCTACAGAAGAAGGTCTTGAAGCAATTGAAGTTCTTCTGGCAGAGGGAACCCCCATTAACGCTACAGAAGTTATGGGTGTAAGACAGGCCATGGATGTTTGTGACGTATATGACCGGGTGGCTAAAAAAGTAAAAGATATGCCAGTTGTTTACTTCTCTCACATTACCGGTATTTACGATGAATACCTTCAGAACTATGTTAAAGAGAAGGGGATAGAAATCAGTCAGGATACACTCTGGCAGGCCGGTATGGTCATTGCCAAGAAAACGCATCGTCTGGTGAAAGAGCGGAACAGCGCTGTCGGATTTATCGGGGGCGGTGCCAGAGGGCTGCACCACTTTACCGAAATGGTTGGAGCTGATGCCTGCATCACAATCAACTGGACAGGTACTGCGGATAAGCTGATTGAACAGGATGCACCAGTAATAGACCGCTTCCATGCTCCTGTAGCGGAATCCGTTCTGGATGAATGTCTGGAGAAAATGGAAGATTTCAGCCGCGGCTGGTACGTTAACGGTCTGAAACCTGCCGAGTATGAAGAGTTCGGTCCGGTCGTCTTGTTCCGTGAATCCTTTGAAAAAGCCTGGGGCGAAGCCAGAAAGCTTATAAAGGACAGAATGTAATTGTCAGGGGCCGGCCTGAAAGGCGCTGTATCAGGCCAGCCCATCTGAGGATTTAGGAAAATGCTGTGATGAGAAACAAAAGAAATCTGGAATGGGAAAGTTTTGATCCCCGCATGGATGAATATACGGGAAAGAGAGCCTCTCTGGAGACATTGGCGGATGGGTTCCGTTTTCTGGAAGGTCCCGCCTGGAACCGGAAAGAACAGAAGCTCTATTTCAGTGATATTCCGGGTAACGGAATCTATACCTGGTCCGAAAAGGCAGGTGTGGAGCTCTACAAGCCCAACAGCTATCTGGCCAACGGCAATACTCTGGTTAATGATCGCTATCTGCTGACTTGTGAACACGGGACAAGCCGTGTAACAAAGACGGATTTGACAGACGGAACCTATACGGTCCTGGCCGATCGTTACGAAGGAAAAGAGCTGAACAGCCCCAACGATGTAGTGGCTGATGCGGGGGGACATGTCTATTTCACCGATCCCGAAGCCGGAAGGGCTCACCGGGTGGGGATTCCCCGCCCCAGGCCGCTGGATTTTATGGGTGTATTCAGGATTGACCGGTTGACAGGCGCGGTCACCCTGCTGGAAAAAGAGATGGAATTTCCCAACGGTTTATGTTTTTCACCGGATGGAAAAACCCTCTATGTCAATGACAGCCGGAAAGCTAATATCCTGGCTTTTGATGTGGATGAAAAGGGCGGTTTGGAAAACCGGCGGATTTTTTCCGAGTTTCAGTATGACGGTCCCGGTTGTCTGGACGGTATGAAATGTATGAAGGACGGAACAATCCTCTGTACAGCTCCGAAAGGGATCTATGTTCTGGATAAAACGGGTGTAAAACTGGGAAGAATGTTCGTCCCGGAGGTTGCTGCCAATTTCACATGCGGTGATTCAGAAGAAGAGCTGTATCTGACGGCGACATCCTCCGTATACAGGATTCTGTTAAAAAGTTAGACGAATTGATAATGATGGAGAAAGTAAAATGATTAAATCAGAAAAACCGAGGGTTGGATTTATCACATTTGGTGACCACCGCCCTGATATGTGGGAGAAGGTCTTCTCTCATAAAACTATCCCCCTGCATACCAAAGCGCTGGAACTGATGGGGAAGATGGATATTGAACTGATTGTTGCCGAGGACTTTGTCAGAACCCGGGATCAGATTAATGAAGCCATTGACGCCTTGAAGGGTAAGGATATTGATGTTCTTGTAGCTCATATTCCCTGCTGGACCAGTCCCAACCTGGTTGTACACGGTATTCAGAGAATGGGTATTTATACCATCCTCCTGGGGAACCGGGATCCCGGTACTCACGGCTGTGTGGGACTGCTTGGTGCCGCCGGTGCTCTGGGACAGATTGACTTTCCCCACCGCTGTATACGGGAAGAGTACGATGTAGACGTATACAATGAAAAAGTGCTGCCTCTTATTAAAGCAGTATCTGTTAAGGAAAAACTGAAAGGTTCCGTGATGGGGCTGTTCGGCGGCCGTTCCATCGGTATCGACACCAGTCAGTTTGACCCCATGCAGTGGAAGGCCAAATTCGGCATCGACAGCGAACACCTGGATCAGGTGGAAATTATCCGTCTGGCTAAAGAGATTCCCCGGGAAAGAATCGACAAAATGCGGACCTGGATCGAAAAGAGCGCCAAAGAGGTCCGGTACAATGATGATAAGCTGACAAAAGAAAAATTTGATTTTCAGCTCGCCTGCTACCTGGCCACCAAGGATATGGTAAAAGAGTGGGGCATGGACTATGTGTCCCTCAAATGTATGCATGAACTGTCGAATTCCTATGTTCCCCAGTGTATGACCCAGGCATTCCTGGCCAACCACGAAGATGCGGAAGGACCGAAAACTCCCACACCCATCGCCTGTGAAGCCGATGCGGACGGAGCTCTTACACAACAGATACTGCGTATCCTTTCCGGCGGAAAACCCACTTTTTTTGCGGATGTCAGCCACATCGATAACGAAAAGAACATTATGTACTGTGTGAACTGCGGAGCCATCTGCGTCTACTATGCCGGCCGCAGTCAGAATACAGAAGAGAATCTGAAAAATATCGTTATCAATCAGTCTGTCCGTCCCGGCGGTGGAGGAATTACATACTTCAATGCTTCAACTGGTCCCATGCAGCTGGCCCGCCTCTACCGGAAGGGCGGAAAGTACAAAATGGCCATTATCCCCTGTGATGCGGTACAGCCGACTCAGGAAATGCTGGATGAGTTTATAGAAGCCCGCGGTCCCCACCAGCTGCCGACCCTTTTTGCCAAGTGCAACCTGGATATAGAGAGGTTTATCAATGAGTATGGTTCCAATCATATTTCAGGTGTTGAAGGAATGTATCTGAACGAACTGCTGGAAGTTTGTAATGTTCTGGATATCGAAGCGGAAGTTTTTGCATAAAAAGAGGTAAACAAATGTTAGACAAGAATAAAAACCGGGTAAAAGACATATTGAAAAAAGGCGGGAAAGTTTCATCAGGCTGGCTGCAGGCCGGCAGCCCTGTAACCGCTGAAGTTATGGCGGAAGCTGGATTTGATGTACTTATGATCGATCTGGAACACGGTCCGGGGAATATAATGACAACGATCAACCAGATTATGGCTATGAAAAACGAGAAAGCGGTCCCTTTCTGCCGGGCTCCCTGGAATGATTTTGTACAGTTGAAAAAAATCCTGGATGCCGGTGTATACGGCATGCTGGTTCCCTATGTTAACACTAAAGAAGAAGTGGAAGCGGCTGTTGCGGCTGTAACCTATCCCACGGAAGGAATCCGCGGTGTCGCGGGAAGTCCCCGGGCCGCCCACTACGGCAATAATTCCATGGACTATCTGAAATCAGCCAACGATGAGGTATTCCTGATGACAGCGGTGGAAACACCGGAAGCGGTAAAAAATATTGATGAAATTCTGTCCGTTGACAGGCTGGACGGTATCTTTATCGGCCCCATGGACCTGGCCACCAATATGGGATTTTTCGGTAATCCCAAAGCTCCCGAAGTACAGGAAGCGATTAAGAAAGTGGAAGAGAAGGTATTTGCCTCCGGTAAAATCCTGGCTACCGTTGCCGGAACCTGGGATGATGCCAAAGCAAAGTATGAAAGGGGTTACAGTCTGATCAACTTCTTTTCCGATACGACCACCCTTGGAGCTGTCGCCCGGGAACGGGTTAAACTGTTTAACGAATTCAACAAATAAGGATCCTCCTTTTCCGGGGGAGGTATTATAATCTGCCTCTCCCGGTTTTTTAATAAGCTATGAATATAAAAGATTTAAAAGAACAGGTACTGGAAGTGTGTCGGATGCTGCCTGAATGCCGTTTGGTTACCGGTATGGCCGGAGAGGTCAGCGCAAGGGATCCCTTCAGCGGCCGGATTATCATGCAGCCGGAGGGAGTTCCCTATCAAAATATGCGTGTTGAAGATATCCTTGTTCTCAATCCCGACGGGTCTGTTTTTGAAGGGGATCCCGACAGATCTCCCCGTGTTGAAGCATCTACTCATCTTGAGCTGTACAAGTGCTATCCGTGTATTAATGGGATCGTCCATACTCATGCCAAATATGTCAATATTCTCTCAAGTCAAATGGCTGTCATTCCCTGCGGTATAACATCCCTGGGGCGGAAACTGCTTCTCAGAGGGGTGGAAGTTCTGGAATATGTGGATAACGGTACCCGGGAACTGGCGGAAAACATCGTCCCCGCTTTTAAAAAAGGGGTAGCTGCCGCTGTTCGGAACCACGGTCCCTTTACAGCGGGGGAAACCCTCCAGCTGGCCCTGGACCGGGCCATTATTCTGGAGGAAATTTGCGAAATCTATTATAAATCCTCCCTGCTGGGGATACCTTCTCTTCTGGATTAGGAATACCCTCAGGTCGACTTATCTGCCTGAATCCTGGTTCTGAACCTGTATAAGAAGATTACTCAAAAAACTCAATCAGATCACTCCCCGGAAAGGAGAATTCCGCCGCTTCCGGTTTCAGCTCGTAGGCTTACTACAAGCGCAATTCGGATTTTAAGAAACTCAATAAATAAGGAGGGGAACTAAGTTGCTATACGTGTGAAATGTGATATAATTATACGTATAGGGGCGTGTATGGAAACCAAATTAACATTAAGCCTTGATAAGGAAGTAATAAACAGGGCGAAAGACTATGCCAAAATCCGGAAAACCAGTCTTTCCCATCTGGTGGAGGATTATTTCTGCCTGCTTACGGCAGAATCCCCGGTAAATATTCAGGAAGATAACAGAAAATCTCCTATAACTGATAAACTGCTCGGTTCTGTTAAAGTTGAAGACCCTGATGCGGAAAAACTGAAGAGTGACTACCTGATGGATAAATATATCAATGCATAAGGTCTTTGTTGATACTGATGTGATTCTGGATCTGCTTCTGGAGAGAGAGCCTTTTAAAGAGGCTGCCTATGAGCTGTTTCGCAGAATCGAACTGAAGAAGATCAAAGGCTATACCTCTCCCCTGGTTATGGCCAATCTGCACTATATACTTACAAAAATTCTGGGCAAATCAAAAAGTATTCAGCTTCTCAGGAATCTGCTGCAGATCCTTTCCATTACGAAGATTGACTCGGATACAATTTTACAGGCATTTGCCGAAGAGAAGCTTAAAGACCTGGAAGACCTGATACAGCTGTATTCTGCTCTTGACTGGGAAATTGACATATTAACCACCAGAAATATCAAAGATTATCCTGAAAAGGATGGTATCAGGGTTGTGATGCCGGGGCAGTTGATATCCATGATTGATGCGGTTGAGTTGTAGATGGAAAAAATATGCCGGTTGTTGATACCGGCCCGGCATAAGAGAAGTTAATTACTCAAAAAACTCAATCAGATCACTCCCGGCTTCCGCCGCCCTGACCTTGTCAGAACCGGTGCCGAGAAAGGCGAATTCCACCGCCGCATCCGGTTTCAGTTCATAGGCTTTCTGATAGTATACCTCTGCTTCCTCATGTTCTCCCAGGGCATGACCCGCTTTGCTGATATTCAGATAGAGGCTGAGCCGGCTGTTATCCCTGAGCTTATCCCCCTGTGACTTCTCTATTTTTTTGAACTGGGTTAAGGCGGCTCCGTATTTCTCCTGGGTGTAGTAGAGGGATCCCAGATTCAACTGGGCCCTGGCATTGTCAGGGCGCATCCGGATCATCTCCTTTATGGCTTTTTCGGCAATATCATAGGCCCCTATTTTGGAAGCGGCCACAGCCAGCGCGTTCCAGCTCCCCAGGCTTCCCTTACTGTAGGCTTCCTGCTGAAAGGACTGGAGAATGGTGTTGTTCAGCCAACTCAGATCATCCCGGAAGGCCGACTGGATTTCCTCTGAATCGCCGTACTGCAGGCCAAGGTCCGTTTCCCGCAAAACTATGGAACGGTAGAGGGACTGGGACTCTCCTGTCCGGTAGACTCCGCGGACTTCAGGCTGCGCCTCCCATTTGCTGAATTCGGATATGCCGATCCGCCAGGCATCGGAAAATTTCTTCAATCCTATCAGGGTTATTTCAACGGGAACCCAGAGCTCCCCGTCCATAGCCAGGCTCATGGAGCGGTCGGGGTTGATCATGGCGTAATCCCCTGAGGGGACCCCCGTGTTGAAGGCGCAGTAGATGTGGCCGGGGACCGTTACCAGAGCCGTTTCGATCCCCACTGATTCCAGGAGGGTACAGAACAGAACCGTCAGATCGTCGCAGTCGCCGGTTTTCCGGATCAGGGTTTCCCGGGGGAGGCTGATGGAGTCCACCAGCAGGGCATCTTCCTGGGCCTGCGTAAAGGGGGACCCGGGATCCACCTGGT
Organism: Oceanispirochaeta sp.; assembly: GCA_963663385.2. Lineage (GTDB taxonomy): Bacteria > Spirochaetota > Spirochaetia > DSM-2461 > DSM-2461 > Oceanispirochaeta. The sequence continues at coordinate 277,333 of CAXXXD010000003.1, forward strand.
ACATCAATCCCAGTTCTCCCAGGGCGTTGAACACCTGCATGGCATACTGCAGGCTGCCGTTAAGGTAGGGATTCACCTCCTCCTTATGGATCTGCCGGATATGGCTGGCGTAATTTCTTAACGCGCTGTCCTGGGGTGTAATAAAGGCCGCTGCCTTGCGGTCGTCGTCCCAGGTCAGGGCATTCCTGTCGTACAGATCGTAGGAGACGGACTGACGCTGTTCCACTTCCCGGCCTTTTATGGTGTAAGTTGTAATAACTTCCCCTGTAAGAGGAGTGACTCCCTGGGTGGAAAAAACTTCATTGTTAAAAGTTATATAGAGGGGAATCTCAAGATTTCCTCCCCCTTCCAGATTAAGATTCTGGGCAACCGGACTGGGAGAGTCCATAAATCCCGGCTGCAGAAAACTGACAGAGAGATCTTCCAGGGGAGCTTTCTCCTTGTTGCTGATATTGAGTGTTCCTGCAGGATTTTTCACATAGTAGCTCTGCATGGCAGAAAAGAGGGGGGGGACGCTTATATCCTCAAAGCGGATGGCCTTGATAGCGTTCTGCGTCCGGTCCGGGTCTTTTCCGAAGCGGTAGGCTGCTGAGAATCCGACACCGAAGGTAAACCCGTCATAGTCGTCCATTATCCCCAGGGCCCGGGAGTAGTTCAGGGCGGGGCTGACGGAAATGCTGACATTATAGGAGGGGTTCAGGGCCAGGCGACCCGTAACACGTCCCATGGCTTCCAGCTGCCCCAGATCTTCATCCAATCCGTTTTCGCTGAGCTCCGTATAATAGCTCTGGGATACTCCTCCCACAAGATCCACTCCCAGCTCGAATTCCCCGGATATCCGGTTGATATAACCCAGGCCGGCTGCGGCAAAATAGTGCTGATGGGTCCAGTCCTGATGGAACTCATCCATATCCCCGTCAAAAATGTAGCTGGTCATTCCCAGGCGCAGCATGGGCTGCAGGGTGGGGGCATTCCGGAAGGGAATGCGGATATCTCCCGACACTTCGCTGATGGTAAAATCTGAGAGGGAGCTTTTACCTATGGTCCCCAGAGTCAGGTACTGAATGCCCATGGAGAAGGGGTAGGCGTAGTGGGTGTTGTAGTTGATTTTCTCTGATTCTCCAGGGAGATTCAGGCTCAGAGTCATCAGTGCAATAGTTGTCAGGATGTATTTCATTTTTTTCATTATTCGTCTCCCAGGAGGGGGATGACAGCCAGTCCGGCTGTTCCGTCCGCCACATAGGCATAGCTGCCTGAAACAGCTACATCATAACCATAGGAGGCCGTATCTCGGTAGATGGGTGTCCCGGGATTCTGAGGGTCTCGAATATCTACAATAGCGATACCGTCATTTTTTACAGAAATAAAAGCAAAATTACCCGAAATTTCTATATTGAAAGGAGGTTTGCTTAAAGGTATATAAACGGGGGATCCAAGAGATGTCGGATCGGATATGTCAACAATGGCAAATTCTGCTGTGGAAAAGGACAGATAGGCATAATTTCCGGAAACTGTTACGTTAGAGGGATGTTTGGATGGTGTATTTAAATGATCTAATAGCACGGGATTCTCCGGATCGTATATATCGATACTGGCCATACCATCCCCATCGATAACGAAAGCATAATGATCTCCTATTGCAACATCAATCGTAGCTGCCCCGGTGTTGATGGATACAGGTACACCTGGATTCTCTGATTCTGTAAAATCGTAGATTATTAAATTGTTCGGCGCCGGGATATAAAGGTTGTTGCCAAAGACCTCATAAGAATTTTTAGATTCAGGTATTGTTATTAGTTCTATGGGGTGAGCGATATCGGAAATATTCAGGACTTTTATTCCTACTCCAGATTCATGAATAAAAGCATAATTGGAATAAATCTTGACCATTTGTATGTTAGATGAGGTATAAAAGTAGTTTGGTGAACCTGGTTGCTTCGGGTTGGATATATCAATAGCTGCCAAACCATCCTGGTAATCTAAAGCAATAACAGTGCTACCCAATATTTCAATATTAGTGAATTCCCCGCTGGTGGGGATATTGGTTGGCGATCCGGGATTGGTTGGATTGGCAATATCGAATACGAACAGTCCATTGTAAGAATTTGATATAAAAGCGTATTTACCGTAAATAGCTATACCACTTAAGAGCGCAGCTGAAAATGCCATAGTTTCTGAATATAATGGATTTGAAGGATCCGACAGATCTACGATAAAAACTTGATTAGAAGCAACAAGGTAGGCATAGCATCCAGAGAGAATCAATTTGTTTGTTGATTTAGGGGTCGCAGCATAAATGGGAACACCTGCATCTGTTGGATTGGTGATATCAATAAGGGCCAGGCCATATTTTGTGGTTAAATCGGCTTCAGTAAACTGACCTGCCAGATAGGCCGTGTTATCCTTAATTACAATGCTATTTATTATATCAAGTGATCCATGATCTTCTAACGATACAGTATCTTTCAGAATTGGGCTTCCTGGAGTAGTGGAAATATCCAGAATGTAAAAAGTTGTGTCGGATCCTAAATACAAATAATCATCAGTAGAAGCCAGGCATTTTACATATCCATAGTGTGTTAAAAAACTTTCCGATCCCGGATTTGATTTATTTGTGATATCTATAATCCCCAAACCATCTCTATCAGCTGCAATATAAGCATAGTTTCCTGACACGGTTACACCTTTGGCGTAATCGCCCAATTCGACATAAACAGGATCCGCTGGATATTGAGGCGTAATCAATTGCATGATGGCCAGCTTTAAGTTGTTCAAGTCACCCAAAATAACAAAAGCATAATCGTCCGCTACCACACCATCATAAGTTTTCTCTCCTTCCAGTATTGTAATCGGAGAACTTATCTGTTCCGGATCCGTAATATCAAGTATATTCAACCCACCGTATGAACTCTGACAGAGATAGGCATAATTCCCGGATATGATAATATTGCTCGGGGCATGTGGTAAATTGACAGAAGATACTTGTTTTGTTCCAAATCGTCCAGGTTTGGAAACTGCATAATTACTTGGGATCTCCGAACATTCTGCAGGAATAATACGGTAGTAGTAATCAGTGTCAAATTCTACATTGTAGTCAGTAAATTCTGTAGTTGCCAGATTCTGCCGTTTTCTCCAGGGACCGGAAGCAGAGATGCTCCGTTCTATCGTATAATAGGTAACCTGTGACAAAGCTTGCCACTCCAGCGAAATCGACCCATACCCGGTCGCGCTTATCTGCGGTGTAAGAGTCAACGGACTCAACGGCATCTTGGAAATAGAACTTAAGTACGCATTCCCCCCGGAATCCGCTGGAATATTAGCCGTCAGGGTAAAATTGTATATTTCTCCATTATCCAGCCCGTCCCACACATAGGGACTGGTCACATTCTCCCGGGTTACCCCGAAGTTTGTTTCGAAAAGGGTATAGGATTCCGCAAATAATACATCATCCCAGGAGATTGTTACCTGTTTATTCCCGGGTACAACGGAAAATCCGGAAATGTCCCCGCCTTCGGCCGGCTTGGTAATGGTACAGACAAGGGTTGTCTCATTTCCATTCAGGTCCAGTGCCGTTACCTCTATTGTTCTGGAACCTTCCAGCGCGGAAACATCCAGAACAGTAGAGAAGGTTCCGTTTTCTTCGCTCAGGGTCAGTTCCCCGCTGATATCGGTTCCGGGAAGGGCATAGCTTATCTTTGTGTTCACCTCGGTAAATAATTCCGTTTCCAGTGAGTTTGTTACATACCCCGAAAGGATAACCGCTGTGGCGTATTCCGAGTAGTCCACAGGAGAAGTCAAAACAAGATTGGGGCCGTCCGTGTCTGGATCGACTATAACCGTTGCCTCCACTTCGTTATCGTTGATATCCACCGCTGTAATCTGGATGGTTATCTGCTTATCGTATTCCGCTGTAGGAACGGAAAAGAAGAAGCTGCCGTCTGTTCCCACAGTAATGGCTGTGGAATTGCTTTCCTGGTTTTTAATAATAAAAGAGGCACTGCCAATATACTGGTCGGCGTCCTCCGCTCCACGGCTGTCTCCGTCGCTGTCCACATCAATAATCGTCCCGCTTACCGTTAGGGATGATTCAAATAGGGAACCCTGAGAAGGGGAGTTGATGGTGATAACCGGAGGGTTCAGGTCCTGCAGGGTCAGGAGCTTGTCTTTGTCAAAGGGGGTGGGACAGCTGATAAAGAGGCAAACGGTTATTATGGAAAGAATTAACGATCTAATGCGTCCTGGAGTCATACCGCCGTCTCCTGTCTTAATAGTGCGGACAGGTAAATCCGGAAGGAGTTCATAAATGTACCTCAAAAACTTATTGTAATTTAAATAATATATCACGGTTATTCTGCTATTTCCAGAAAGATATAGGTATGTGGAAGCAGCATAATTGGGAGTCTCAATACCGGCAGGTCTTGTCGTGCTGCCGTTTTCCAATAGGCACTAGTCGGTTCAAGGAACTACGATTTTGTTCAGGGGAGAGATGATAATACAGGGAAAACTTGACAATTCGCTCATTCCCCTTAATTATGAATGTATATATTGTCTGATTATCGGATTTAAGTAGAGATATATTCATACAAGCAATACAGGAGTGAAGCATATGGCAAAGGTAAAAGTAGGAGTAGCCGGTTATGGCGTAATCGGTCAGAGGTTGGCGGACGGTGTTGCACTGCAGGGGGATATGGAGCTGGTTGGAGTAGCCGATGTGGCTCCCACTCTTCCCGTAAGAGCCCTTTATGAAAAAGGCATGCCCTATAAGCTGTTTACAGCAGCACCGGAAAAGAAGAATCTGCTGACAGATCTGAACATTCCTGTTTCCGGTACTCTGGAAGAGATGGTGCAGGAGTGTGATCTGATTCTGGACGCCACCAGCGCCGGTATCGGAGCTGAAAATAAGAAACTCTATAAAAAATACAATACCAAAGCTGTTTTTCAGGGCGGTGAAACGAACGATGTGGCCGATGTTTTCTTTCATGGGTATGCCAACTACGAAAAAGGTGTCGGGGCGGATTACCTTAAGCTGACCAGCTGTAATACAACCGGTCTGATCCGGGCCATGGACTGTATTGACAGAGCTGTGGGCGTGGTGAAAACAGCCATTACCATTATCCGTCGTGTGGCCGATCCCGGGGATTATCACAGAGGATTGACCAATGCCCTGCAGGTGGATAAGGCGCCCAGCCATCAGGCTCTGGACCTGATGACCATTATGCCCCATGTAAATGCAACAGGTATTCTTGTGCATACTCCAGTCACTCACGGACATATTATTACCTCTGTGGTTTCCCCCGGGGCTAAAATCAGCAAAAAAGAGCTGCTGGACCTGTTTCATGCCCATCCCAGAATCCGGGTGGTAAGACTGGAAGACGGTTTCCTCGGAAACGCTTCCCTGTTTAAATATGCCAGAGACCTGGGTAATCCCAGAGGCGATATGTATGAAATCGCCGTTTGGGAAGAGTCCATTGTAGAGTCCGGTGACGATGTCATGTTCGCCATCAATATCCCACAGGAAGCTGTTGTTATTCCCGAAAATATCGATGCTGTCAGAGCTGCCACCGGAATGCAGACCACCCGGGAAGAAGGTACGGCCGCAACCAATAAATATCTGAATATGAAATAAGCAAAGGGAGTTTTATGAATCTGAAGAGGAGTACATATGAGCAGGGGCAAACCCGGTTTTAAACCGATGGAAGATTTTGATGTAAAAGGGAAAAGGGTTCTTTTAAGGGTGGATATCAACTCTCCCTTAGATCCGGTTTCAAAAAAAATTGTAAACGAAAACAGGATAAACAAGAGTCTTCCTGCAGTGGAATGGCTGCTGGAACAGGGAGCCAGACTGGCCATTATCGCCCATCAGGGGGATACCCTGGATTATCAGAATCTGATCCCTCTGGCGGAGCATGCCGGGAAACTGTCAGAAAAGCTGAACCGGACTGTATCCTATATTGACGATGTCTGCGGACCCGCCGCTCAGGGTGCCGTGAAAAACCTTAAAGAGGGAGAAGCGGTTCTTCTGGGAAACCTGCGCTACCTCTGCGAAGAGATCTCCACCTTTGAGGATGCGGTAAAACTGACTGCTCCCGAAATGGTCAACACCTGGCTGGTCAGAAGCCTGGCCCCCCTGTTTGACCTCTATATTAACGATGCCTTTGCAGCGGCACACAGGAACTGTCCCAGTATGGTGGCGTTTCAGGAACTTCTCCCCAGTGCTGCCGGTCCCCTGTTATTCAATGAAGTATCTGCTTTGACCAAAGTCCTGCAGGCGCCGGAACACCCTGCCGTCTTCCTCCTGGGAGGAGCCAAAATCTCCGATGCCTTTGGTATGATGGAGCAGGTTCTTGCCAGCGGTACAGCCGATAAAATTCTCACCTCAGGTGTAACCGGGCAGGTATTCCGGATTGCCTCCGGTCTGGATCTGGGGCCTTCAATGGCGAAATTCCTGAAGGACCGTTCCCTGGATGTATTTATTGAAGAGGCCGCCGGATACCTGAAAACCTACCCTGAAAAGATTCTGATGCCCGTCGATGCGGCTTATAAAAAGGAGGGCCGGCGCATGGAAGTTTCCATTGACAACCTTCCCGGGGATGAAATGTATATGGATATCGGCAAAAAAACCATCGCCATTTATCTGGAAGAGATTCAAAACGCGGGGACTGTTTTCGTCAACGGGCCCTCCGGTGTATTCGAAGAGGAGATTTTTGAAGACGGGACACGGGACCTCTGGAGGGGGATTGCCGAAGCGCCCGGTTATACCGTAATCGGCGGAGGGGACAGCGTCAGTGCGGCAGGCCGTTTTACGGATCCTGCCAGAATGAACTATATCTGCACAGCCGGAGGGGCTATGGTCAGGTTCCTGTCCGGCAGGAAACTGCCCCTGATTGAAGCGATGGAAAAGGCCGGCCGTAAATGACACCGAATCTTCCCTGTCAAACCTTCCTGATGCTTGTATTTTTCCCCGAATCATAGAACTATTAATCCTATGGCAAAAAGCAGAAAAAAGAAGACATCCCGGGATAAACAGGCGGAACTCTCAAAAAAACGAATTTATGAAACAGGTCTGGACCTGTTTTCCCGGCAGGGGATCGATCAGACCAGCATCGCCGAAATCTGCCGGGAGGCGAATTGTTCGGTAGGCGCTTTCTATCATCATTTTTCTTCCAAAGAGAGTATATTGGAAGAAACGTTCCGTCTGGCCGATGACGATTTCAGCGTATGGAATATCGCGGAGGATCTGAATCTGAAAGGACGGGAAGTGGTTTTAAAATATATGCAGGTATACGCGGAGCTTGTTGAGAATACCGGTCTGGAATTCACCAAGCGGTTTTATACATGGAAGAATAAAATCTTTATTAAAAAAGGCCGTCCCATGCAGACCAGGCTGATTGATCTGATTCAGGCGGAGCTGGAAGCGGGGAATCTTGCATTGACTGTAACACCGGAAGAAGCCTGTGAATGGCTTTTCGTCTGTGCCCGGGGGGTAGTTTTCCACTGGTGCCTTTATGAGGGGGATTTTGATTTGAAAGAGAAAATGGTGGAATCCGCAGACCGGGCGTTGCGGGGGATCGAACAATAAAAAGGCTGTCCGGAAAACCGGACAGCCTTTTACAGAAAGCAGATAGCCTGATTACTCAGCTGCTGCATTTTCTCCGGCAATTTTACCGAATACATTGATATCGGGAAGTGCATTTCCCCCAAGGCGGTTGGTACCGTGGATCCCGCCGGTAGTTTCTCCGGCTGCGTACAGACCGGGAATAACGTTTCCGTCTTTATCCAGGGCCTGGGCTTTTTCATTGATTCTGATACCGCCCATCGTGTGGTGTACCGTAGGCATTCTTGCTCCGGCGAAGTAGGGAGGTGTATCGATTTTGTGCTGAAACAGGGTCCTGCCGAAAGCGTCGGGTCCTCCGTTTTCTACGGCAGTGTTGAATTCGTCTACAGCTGCCTTCAGGTTGGCGGGATCAACGTTGATCTGGGCTGCCAGGTCTTCCAGGGTATCCGCCATAAACGCGCGATTCTGATCAACCAGTTCCTTAATGGACTCGTTAAAGTTGTTTTTCGTATCCATCGTCGGATAGTTGTGAGAATCCAGAACAATCCACATATAGGAATCTTCCTGTTCGAAAAGAGCTTTGGTCATAACATCGCGTCTTTCCCCTTCGTCAACAAACCGGTTGCCGTCCTTGTTGACGAATATTCTGTTTTCTACACCCTGCTCAATATTTCCGGAGAGGCTTCCCGTGTCGGGGTCACCCATGGGCAGGAGCTGGATATACTCCATCCCGACAAGATCCGCGCCAATCTTTTCAGCCATTACAATACCGTCACCGGTAGCTCCCGGATGGTTGGTGGATTTGATGCTTTCATCAAGGGTTCCCCATAGTTTGTCGTATTTCTGACGCATCTCAACATTGTTTCCAAATCCACCGGCAGCAATAATTACAGCCTTATGGCCCTGAGCAACAACTGTTCCTTTTAAACCTTCGGCTTTTACAACACTGGCTCTTCCTTCTTCCAGGTAAATCTCAGTTGCCTTTGTATCTGTCAGAACAGTTATATCATCATGAGAATTTATATAGTTCATATAGGTTTCGATAAAACCGGTTCCCAGAGGTTTCACAGGTTTGTGAGCACGGGGCCAGAGTCCTCCCAGAACGGTAAAGATATGATCTTTGAACTCCATTCCCATACCTTCCAGCCATTTGAGGGTGGGAAGGCCGTTTTCAACCAGGGTTCGGATCAGAACCGGATTTCCCATCTGATCACCGCCGTTATAGGTCTGTTCATAATGCTTGTCAACAGAGTCTTCTACACCGAATTTTGCCTGGAATTCCGGGTCCGCACAGTTATAGGCCGCTCCGGAAATTATGGTATTACCACCCACCTGGGGCATTTTTTCCAGTACGATGACAGAAGCGCCGTTCTGGTTGGCGGATACAGCGGCTGCCAGACCGGCTCCGCCGGCACCTATCACAACAATATCCGCATTAAAGACTTCAGTTGCCGCCGAAACAGCATCAGCCTCTGTTTTTCCCTCCGAGAGGGCCGCTATGTCGGCTCCTGCCGCTGTCAGGGCTTCTGTAACAGCTCCGATAATAGCCCGGCTGGAGTAGGTTGCACCGGAAACCGTATCAACATTCAGAGTCTGACCTTCGATAATGGCTGCAGGGATTCTTTCGAATGCCACATCAGATACACCGGGTGTTTCATGGTTTTCAATGATTTTGATCTCTTTAATCTCTTTTTTGTCTACAGTAACTTCGAGAACAACATCCTCTCCATGGATACCGGGCGCTCCTCCCGTGTAGGTTCCAGGTTCGAAGACGGCTTTGCTGCCGCATCCGGAAATGAATACAGACAGTGCTGCAATCATGAGCATGGGTTTGAGTTTCTTCATGATCATTCCTTTCCTATTATTGAATAAAATTGTTTTACCGAATATATTCGCAGAATGTATTCGGTAAAAATTGAAATCAGTATACAGCCGGATAAAAGGAAAATCAATTAAATCGATAAAAAAATCCTGAATTTCTCAGGGGAACAGATTTGAACCCGATGAAAGACGTCAGGACAGGAAATGAAATTCGAAAAGGGAGGGAAACGGGGAATGAATATTCTAATTGCAGAAAGTAACCCGATAGATGGCATTCTCAATAGTTATTATGCTGAGCAGCTATCCTTTGTGGATACCGTTCAGGTTGTTAAATCATTGGAGTCTGCCAGGGAGAAACTGGAAAAGGAAAATTTTGATCTGCTTCTTCTTGGAATGAACTTCCCTTCCGGTCATGGACTGGATTTTATGCAGCAGATCAGAAACCATGCTCTGTCTCCGGATATCATCGTTATTTCGGCAGATAGCAGTTTTGATACTGTAGAGAGGGCGTTTCAAACGGGGGCGGCAGACTACCTTGTGAAACCCTGTATATTCCAGAGGTTTCAGTTTTCACTTAATACAATACATACACGTCTTGTCTCCCGTAAAAGTAAAAATATTCTGGATCAGGAGTCTCTGGATGCCCTGTTCGGGAAGCAGGATCTGCCAAAGCCTGTTTTCTTTGCAGAAAATCTGGATAAGGGTTTAAGTTCTATTACCTACAGCAGGGTTTATAAAGAAGTCATGAAGTCAAAAGATGCCTTTACGGCCGGACACCTGGGGGACCAATTGGGTATTGCAAGAATTACTATCCGCCGGTATCTGGATTTTATGGAGAAACAGGGTTTTCTGAAAGTTGAACAGGTGTATGGAAAAGTCGGCCGGCCCCGGCATTATTACCGGCTCAGGTGAGACATAATTTAAAATCCGCTTATGTGTCTGGATAGATTATGAGGATGTTGAGACTGTAGAAAAAGTCACCTTTTCTACAGCTCTCAGCCAAAACATGGTAAAATTCTATAAAAGTGAGGTTTTCAATAATGGCCAGATATAAAGAGTATTCTTATACCCAGACAATGATGATCCCCGTAAGCTTTAAAAAACAGATTTTACCTGGAACATTCGAATATACATTATGCCATCTGATAGACAATCAAATTGATATGTCAGTTTTTGAAAACCACTACGAAAATGATGAAACCGGAGCTCCCGCCTACGACCCTGCCATCCTCTTAAAAATAGTTCTTTACGCCTATTCAAAAGGCATAAACAGCAGCAGAAAAATTGAACAGTTATGCCGGGAGAATATCGTCTGTATGGCACTGGCTGCCGATTCCAGACCCCACTTTACAACCATTGCCGATTTTATCTCTTCCCGTCATAAAGAGTGCCAATCCCTCTTTACCATGATACTCTCTGTTTGCTACTCCCAGGGGCTGATCGGCAAAAACATGTTTGCCATTGACGGCTGCAAGATCTCCTCAAACTGTTCAAAGGAATGGAGCGGAACCAAAGCGGAACTATTTGCCAAAACAAAGAAAATAGAGAAATCCGTAAACTATCTGATTGAGAAACACAAAAGCACGGATGCCAGTTGGGATGATAAGAATCAGCGGAAAAAAGAAAAGCAGGCCATCAAAAAGTTAAAGGCTAAAACAGATAAAATCTACAAATGGCTGGATACCCATTATGACCGGTTCGGCAGTCAGGATCAGCCCATTAAAAGCAATATTGTAGATAACGAAAGCGCCAAAATGTCTACCGGACACGGTGTTATACAGGGTTACAACGGCATTGCCGCCGTAGATGACAAACATCAGCTGATCATATTTGCCGACACCTACGGCGATGCAAACGAATCAGGACACCTAACAGAGATACTTGAGGGGATTGATAAGAGCTGCAAAGAATCTCACATAGATGACCACATCTATAATAATGTCACCATAACTGCTGATACAGGATTCCATAATAAAAAGAACATGCAGATGATCAGCGAGAAAAAAATTGATGCCTATATCCCGGACAATCAGTTCAGAAAAAGGCACGTAGCCTTTCAGGATGCCGGCAGATACAAAAAGAAAGTCGCCAACTGGAAACCGGAAAAAGGAAAACACTATTTTAGTCCGGAAGACTTTTATATGGATACGGCAACCAACCAGCTTATCTGCCCTGCCGGTCATGCCATGTGGCTGAAATCCCCCAACTTCAGAAGCAATGACGGTCGGTATACCGGAAAGTCCTATCAAGGGCATATACGCAATTGTCGTGACTGTAAACTTCGTTCAAAATGTATAAGAAAGGAAACGACAAAGGCCCGTCAGGTTGCCATACTGAAGGAAGTGCCGGATGGAAAAGGGAGCAATCCCGTGGCCGATATGAAGGAGAAAATTGATACGCCCTATGGACGATCAGTTTATGCAAAACGGATGAGTACGGTAGAACCTGTATTCGGACATATTGCCGGAATGAAAAAGCTGAATCGCTTTACTTTACGGGGTACGGAAAAGGTCCGGACACAGTGGTTGTTGTACTGTATGGTGCATAATATCGGGAAAATCCAGCAGTATAGTGCGTAGGAATACGGAAAAGTGCTAAAGAATGGGTATAGCGTTGGATAAAACCAATTGTAGTTGAATATAGCCGGTTTTAATCGGATTGAATATTGAAATTAATGAGATGAATGATTTTTAGGAATGAGTGCTTTCAGGGGAGCCTTGAAAATACCCAGTTTGAGTTTTTCTACAGTCTCGTTATTACAGGAAGGCCCGAACACTTGAAAACAATGGATTTTATTATGGAGTATGACGGAACTGTTTTTTGAAAAGAATACGACAATTCCTGAAAGCGATAATGAATATATAATAAAACTGACATTTTTCAGATAATAAAAAAACAGCCAGTAAAATTCGGAAGTGTTTTATGTCCTGACTGGATATCAATCGGTTTGTAAGGGGTAATTTATATCAGTAAACAAAGTTTACTTTTTGTTGTTTTAAGCTTTTATGTATAGTCATTTTTTTTATTGACAAAGGTATTTGAGCTTGTAAGTATTACTACGATAAAGCCCATTTATAAAACCGATGGTTTTTCGTTACTCTTGAAGTATTTTTCTATTTGGTTTGCGGAACTTTCAGCTTAATCTCATTTGATAATTTAGCCGGAGGATAATATTCCTCGGATTTCTGGTTCTTAGAAATGTTATGTTTCAGTATTTCTTAGTGTTTATTTATTCATTGACTAAAATCAAATGATCATTATTATGTTTTAACTAGGACATAATCTTTCTGAAAGACTAGGAGACATCATGCTTGTATTATTTCTATTTCTTAGCTTTTTATTTACAAGTTGTAGATCACTTTATCTTCCCGCTTTCTACAGTAGTGATGATGTTTATACACCAATTGAGATTAAGGAAAATGAAAAAAAAAGTAATACTGTATCAATTACTGTCGAGGCAGATTCTCGTAGTTCGTCATCTTTATTTTTACTGACACGGTTTCCTGTTCATCTTGATACATATCAATTTGCATTTAATATTGGTATGCAGAGAAGGTTGGGGGAAATAATCTATATAAATAATATATTATCCCCCTCATTACTTGGCGGAATTGCCGAAGTTAAAGAAGATTCTGAAAATCAGCACTATTATAGTTTTGGCGGAGCAATGCAATTACAATCCAGTATATCTATATATCCAAAGAATTGGGGTATTACCAGCGGCTTTGCATATACAGTTTCTTATGAAGCATTAGGAGATTATAGAGAGTATAGGAAAGAAATAGAGTCAGAAGACTTTTTTCTTGAAAGTTATAACAATCTGGGAGAAACAGGCTTGTGTTCGAATATGAATATTTTTATAGATGTAACAGATTGGAGTCATCCAGAAAAACTGGCAATGTTTACCAGAGTCGCGATAGGATCCGCTATGTATGACAGCTATCTTCCATTTGCACTTCATGACGAAGAATATGTAAGCGGAGATGAACCCTATCGATTTTACCTTATACCTTATTCGGCTATATATTGTGGAGTGCATAAAAAGAATTTCTATTATATAAAGATAAAGATTGATGAAATGCAAGCAACCACTTTATCCATCGGATGTAATTTCTAAACTATTATATTCTGTATCAAAGATTAAAATGCTTCTTCTGATAACAACTGTTATGTTATACTACTAAATCTATACTAGGGAAACGATTATTTTTTGGAATTTACTCAGTACCTGTTTGTAGAGTAAACCGGGATATCAGGAGATTTCGTATAAAATGTCGTAAGCGGTAATTCTCTCCATCTTGCGTGATTTCGAAATGATTATATACTCCATGAAAAATCATGGAGGAACCTAATATGACCAACTGGAATTGGCCTGAATTAATCGAAGAACAAAAACAGAGCGGGAAAACAATTTCTGAGTTCTGCGCAGATAAAGGAGTTCACTATACATCTTTCTACAAGAATCGAAAAAAATTAAAGAAAAGCAGTTTTATTGAAATCAAACAGAAAGCCCCGGTATTACAGCCACAAAACCCCACAATGATACTCAGATACAAGGATTTCTCATTGGATCTGGCATCAGGTTATAACAGGCAATCCCTGATAGATCTTCTGAAGATTCTGAGAGAGTTGTAATGTTTGTTGACCTGAACGAATACCGGATCTTTCTGAGACCCGGCACGACAGACTTAAGAAAAGCGATCAACGGATTATCTCTGTTTATCCAGAATGAAATGAATCATGATTTATTCGCCAAATCGCTATTCCTCTTTTGTAACCGGCAGAGAAAACTTCTGAAAATTGTCTACTGGGATAATACCGGTTTTTGTCTCTGGCAGAAGAGACTGGAAGAGAACAGATATCCCTGGCCGGAAACAGATGAAGATGCTAAAGAGATCAGCATGGATGAATTGAAAATGCTCCTGACGGGAATAGACTTTTTCAAAGCGCATAAAAAATTATCATATTCCCGTATTTAGAGATTTTATAATTATAGAAACTTTGATAGAATTCCCCGTATGGAGAATGAAGAACAGCATTTAAGAGAACAACTTGATGCACAAAAAATAGAAATTGCTGAACTGAAAAGACTTAATGCCATTCTCCAGGAGCAAGTAGCAAAACTGAACCTCCTGCACTTTGGAACAAAATCAGAGAAGATAACTGCCGAAGATAAGAAACAAGCTTCTCTCTTCAATGAAGCGGAAGATAGTGCTTTTGCTCAGAATGATGAAGAGCAGGAGAAAAATGTTATTGAAACGGTTGAGGTCGGTTCCTACAAGAAAAATATTAAAAAATCCGGCCGGAAACCTCTGCCGGCAGATCTGCCGAGAGAGATCGTGGAATATGATATTCCGGATAAAGATAAGATCTGTGCCTGCGGAACAGAAAAGACCTGTATCGGTGAAGATGTTTCCGAGAGAGCAAAAATTATTCCGTCAAAAGTCGTTGTTATTCAGGAACGTAGAAAAAAGTACTCCTGCAAGAATTGTGAAGGGACGACTCTTGATGAAGCTGCTGTACAGACCGCAGAAGGAGCAAAGCATCTGGTCGCGGGCAGTATTGCCGATGAAAGCCTGCTCGCTTGGAGTATAAGCGAAAAGTTTGAGTTCGCTCTTCCTTTCTACAGGCAATCAAAACGGTTAAACCAGATAGGCATACCGATCCCCCGGGCGACATTGAGCAATCTTACGATAAAATCGGCAACGGCATGTAAGCCTCTATATGATTTGCTGAAAGAAAACATTAAATCCGGTTCCATTATTAATGCCGATGAGACGAGAGTTCAGGTTCTAAAGGAACCGAAACGAAAAGCTTCAGATAAATCATGGATGTGGGTCTTTCTCAGAGGAGATCCCGATAAAAAATGTGTCATATTTCAGTATGAGCAAGGCCGATCCCATGCAATTCCGTTGGATTTCTTGGAAAATTACTCTGGCTGGGTTCAAACTGATGATTTTGAGGCCTACCATACTGCCCGAAAAAAAGTTGATGGAGATATAAAGCATGTCTTATGCTGGGCCCATGCCAGAAGAAAGTTCTTCCAATATTGGGAATCAACCAAGAAAAAAGATGCAGAAGCAAAGCAAATTCTCGACCTGATAAAGGATCTGTTTGAACTGGAATCATTACGGGATAATTATTCGCTAAAAGGGTTTCATAAACAGCGACAAAATAGAGCAGAACCGATACTAGATAAGTTACAGAAAAAACTGACGAAGCTTTATCCTCAAGTACCTCCTTCTTTAGAGTTCGGTAAGGCGATGAAGTATACATTGAGCAACTGGGAGCAGTTGGTTCTATATCTGAAAAATCCTGTTTTGACTCCTTCGAACAATAGCGCTGAAAATGCAATCAGACCCTTCGTAATCGGGAGAAAAAACTGGCTTTTTGCCGGAAGCCCGAAAGGTGCTGAATCATCGGCAATTCTGTACAGTCTCGTTGAATCTGCGAAGATGAACAATCTTCCAGTTTATGCTTACTTGTACTTTATCTTCCGGGAATTGCCCTGCTGTGAAAAACAGAGTGATTATGAAAAATTACTTCCCTATAACTTAACTGCTGAAGATATTGCAATCTGATCCATCAGTCCTAAAATGCTGTCAATGTGGGAAGAATTACCGCTTACAAAATGTCCCGGATAATCCTTTGTACGAAGTGTGTAAAATACAGATGTAAAAAGATGATATTATATAAACGCTTACTTTGAAGTGGAGATAATAAATATGCAGGTCATAAGCCTTTCTGTAATTATTGATACTGTAGAAGATAATGAGATTGAGATCATTGCCGTAAATGATACTGATCATGTCCGGTTTTCCTATCTCCCCGACAGCAGGACAATTCAATTCGATCAGAAGAATTCCGTTTCGAATGTTCTTGAAAAGAATCAATTGCAGTTTAACAAAGTGATTCAATCCACTCTTAAGAGAAGGGTCACTCCCGGTCAGAGAATCGATTGCGTTTTTATTGAGGGATTTCAGTTTTTAAAGGATACCGATTTCAAGAACTATATTATGATGGACAGGCGCCGGGGACAGCTGGATATCTCTGTAGGCGACAAGGAAATCGGTTCCATCAGCAGGATTTATGCTGACGGGTCATTTCGTGAAGGCACGGGGCTGTCCGGGTATGGAGGATTTATTGAAGATCCCCGGGGAAACCGGGAGTTTTTCTCCTTTTCGTGCAGAGGCGGGAGCAGCAATCTTATGGAACTGCTGGCAGTAACGGAGGGCCTGGAGAAACTGAAGGAAACCGAAAAAATTCAGATCAATTCGGACAGCCGCTTCGTTATCAGGGGGCTGATTCAATGGGTTCACTTCTGGAAGCATAATAACTGGCAGACCGCCTACGGTAGCAAGGTGAAATTTGAAAAGCAGTGGCAGCAGCTGGATCGGCTCTGTGAGGGAAAGCTGCTGGAGTTTCACTGGATAAAAGGGCACTCGGGGCATGAGAAGCAGGAGCTTTCGCATAGATTGGCTCAGCTGGGAAATCATCTTCTTTAATGCATCGGTTTTGTATATCCTGAATTCTTAATCTCCTTGTCAAAAATCACCCTCTCCCCTTATGATTACCCCATGAAGATCCGCTATCAGCTTATAATTCTGATGTTCTTTTATATATTCGGTATTACCCTCCTGGCTACTATGTCCATTCAAAGCCGTCTGAAAGCTGAGGAAATACAGAACTCCATCAATCTCGGCTCCGAACTGCAGCTCAAATCCCGGGAAGTTCAGAGTCATATGAAGGATATCGTCTTTAATCTTTTTGCGCCCAAAATGTACAACCAGCTCAGGTCTCTTACTTTTTCTCCCCGTTCCGCCGTTACAATCCGGCAGTGGCAGGAGGCTGTTCATGAATACAATAAGACATTTGATGAGTTTATGAAGCTGGATCATTTTTTCCGGGAAGACGAGGACCTTATCCGGGACCAGTATTTTACGGCCATAACCATGAATAACCGGGCCATGGAGATGCTCTCCAATATGGAAGAAACCCTGATTATCCTTAAAAGCCAGTATCGGACTGCGGACAACCTGTACAATGAGATGCAGAAGGAAGATTCCCTAATACCTTTCTTCAATGAATTTCAGGAGACATCCTACTATTTTAAAAACAGTTTTGAGAGTTTTATGAACTATTTTATAGAATCCATCCGGGAGGAGGGGGGACGGATCCAAAGGCGATTAAGCATAGTGTTCGGTATTTCCTCCCTGTCCATTCTATTGATCTCCCTTTTTTTTACCCTGTTCCTTTCCCGCAGTCTGGTAAACAAACTGAAACTGGTGGAAAATTCCTTCCGCATGGTTTCCAGGGGAAATTTCTCCACACACATGGATATTCATTCCAGGGATGAATTCGGCGCCTTTGCCAAAACATTCAACGAGCTTATTTCCGATTTGAAGGAGAATGTGGAAAGCATCCTGAACCTGACCCGGGATGTGGGAGGGTTTATTTCCGATAAGTCTGATGTAAACTCCCTGTATGAACTGGTTGCCATGGCTGTGGTGCAGGATACCACCGCCGAAACAGCGGCTGTCTACCGTAATGACAAAGACGGATTTACCAGGGAAGCGGAAAAAGGAGAGCCCCTGAGCAGCGAGGAAGAACAGAAAATCATCGGCAGCATCAGCGCTCAGATTATGCACCATAACAAGCAGATTTCTATAAAGGACGCTTCAGTTCTCCTGGATCTCCCGCGTATCAGCGCCGTTCTGGCGGTTCCTCTTGTGGTGGAGGGAAAATCATTCGGCTACCTGATCTCCATTCTCCGGAAAGAGGGGGAATCCTTCTCGGATCTGGGAATAACGAGACTGGCAACCTTTGCCGAGTACGCCTCTCTTACAATCGACAATTTCTTTAAGTACCAGGAGATTCTGGAGAGGCGGGATGCCCGGTATCAGGCCCTTCAGTCCCAGGTTCAGCCCCACTTCCTCTATAATATCCTGAGTGTTATTCTGGGACAGAACAGGGAGGGGGCATCCGAAAAAATCAGCGCTACCGTAACAGCCCTGAAGGAGATGCTCCGGTATATTCAGTCCCAGAACAGCTGGACATCTTTGGAGGAGGAGTGTCAGTTTATTGAACAGTACTGCCTTCTGCAGAAAACCCGGTTCGGCGAGAGGTTCAGTTATACTATTTCCGTGGATGATAAAGCCCGGCACTTTCAGATCCCCAGGCTCCTGTTTCAGCCCCTGGTGGAGAACTCGATTATCCATGGCATAGAGCCCCTTGAGGAAGGCGGTCTTCTGGAAATTACGGCCTCTTCCACCAGAATAAGGGGCGAAAAGGGGCTCAATCTGACCATCCGGGATAATGGAATCGGGTTTGATTCAGAGAATATGGACCGTAAAATGAATATCGGGCTCCTGAATGTTCAGCAGAGGCTGAAGATCGCCTATCCCGAATCGATCTTTAATATTGCAAGCCGCCCCGGAGAGGGGACAGTGGTGAAAATAGAGATATGAATATACTTATAGCGGATGACGAACATTATGTACGCCTGGAGCTGCGGTCCCTCCTTGAAGAGCTGCTTCCCCAGGCTGAGATTGAGGAAGCGGAAAACGGGTCTCAGCTGAAGGAGAAACTTGACAAGGGCTGTTTTCATATGGCCTTTGTGGATATCAGGATGCCCGGGCGTTCCGGCCTGGAAATCCTGAAAGAGTACGACCTGCCTAACCATGAAACCATAGTTATTATCCTATCGGGGTATTCCGAGTTCAGTTATGCCCGGCAGGCCATTACCCTGGGGGTTTCCGAATATATGCTGAAACCGGTAACCAGGGATGAACTGCTGGAGGTTATTAAAAAACTCCTGCCTTCTGTACCGCTTCGAACCAGTGAGAGTGAGAATGACAGCAATCTGGTACACGATGCGGAAAAAGTCATATATAAACGGTATAAAGAGCAGATCGGGGTAGCCCAGATTGCGGAGGAGCTTAATGTGTCCCCCAACTATCTGAGTTCCCAGTTTAAAAAATACAGGAATCAGACTCTCACGAGCTTTATTACAGACCTGCGTCTGAATACGGGAAAAGAGATGCTTCAGCTGCCCGGAGCCAATGTAAAGCATATTGCCGAAAGCCTGGGGTATCAGAGCAGCCGGCATTTTGCCCGTCTCTTTCGGGAGAAATTCAACAAGTCTCCCTCGGAATACATTAAAGAGAGTAGAATTTGACCCCTTTCCATAGTTTCTCGTCCTAACACCATTTGAAAAAGGGCTGGTACCATAAATTTAACAATCAAACAAAGAGAGGAAAAAATGAAAAAGCTACTAACAGTTTTATTGGTACTTACTCTAGCTGCCGGTCTGTTTGCCGGTGGACAGCAGGAAGCAACAGGTGATCAGCCCCTGAAAATCGTACTGCTTGTAAAGAGTCTTGGAAACGGTTTTTTTGAAGCAGTGGCAGACGGTGGAGTAGAAGCAGCCGAAGAGCTCGGCAATGTGGAATCCATCTATATGGGTCCCAGTTCTTCAACTGCAGAAGGTCAGATTGAAATAATCGAAACCCTGATTGCCCAGAGAGTCGATGGAATCGCCATCTCCGCCAATGACAGGGATGCTCTTATCCCCGTAACCAAAAAAGCCATGGCTGCCGGAATCAAGGTTATATCCTTTGACTCTGGTATCGCAAAGGGCGGCAGAATTGTAGATCTTATCCCTTCCGTTTCAGAACTGATCGGCAGACAGCAGGTTCAGCTTATTGCCGAACTGACTGACTATAAAGGTCAGATAGGTATCGTCTCCGCCACTTCCCAGGCAACCAATCAGAATGAGTGGATCGAATGGATGTATGAAGAAATCAAAGATCCCAAATATAAAGATATGGAACTTGTAGAAGTTGTATACGGTGATGATGCAGCGGATAAGAGCTACAGGGAAGCCGTAGGACTTATGCAGAAATACCCTGAACTGACAGGAATTATCTCTCCCACAACCATCGGTGTCCTGGCTGCTTCAAAAGCTATCGAAGATGAAGGGATGAAAGGGAAAGTCCAGATCACCGGTCTCGGTCTGCCTTCCGAAATGCAGCATTATATTGAAAACGGTACCTGCGGTCAGATGGCTCTGTGGAATCCCGTTGATCTCGGTTATACCTCCACCATGATTCTTGAAGCCCTGATTACAGAAAAAGTACAGGGTAACGAAGGCGAAGCTATCAAGGTCGGCAGAATGGGTGAAGTTACTATCGGTAAAGACGGCGTATCAGTCATGAGCACTCCCTTTGTATTCAACAAAGACAACATCGCCAAATACGCAGCCATGTTCTAACCCCTCTCTGATCTCCCCTCAGGGGAGAAGTAATAAAAAACTTATTCCCCTCCTAAGGAGGGGGCAGGATGAGGCCTGTTTCCGGACCCCTTTCGATTTCCCCTCATGGGAGAAGTCATACGAAACTTATTCCCCTCCTGAGGAGGGGGCAGGGGAGGTCCGGGGCTTCTTATTTCTAACAATTAAACAAAATATGTCACATCACACATACAGTAGAGATCTGTCCTGAGAGGAGTCTTCATTTTGTCAGATAAAATATTGGAATTACAGAACATAACCAAATACTTCCCCGGTATTAGAGCTCTCGATGGGATAAATCTGAATATCAGGGAGGGTGAAGTCCATGCCCTGATCGGAGAAAACGGAGCGGGGAAATCCACCCTGGTTAAAATCCTGACCGGAGTTTATATTCCGACTTCAGGAAAGATCCTGTACCGGGGTGAAGAACTGAAATTCAAGAATGCGATTGAGGCCCAGGAAGCCGGGATTACGGCAATCCATCAGGAGGCTTCCATGTTTCCCGAATTATCGGTGGTGGAAAATATATTTATGGGGCACCACCTGAAAAAAAACGGGGTCCTGGACTGGAAGGGAATGAGAGCCCGGACCAGGGAACTCCTTCATAAAATGGAAATTGATATCAACCCGGATACGCCGGTTAAAAATCTGGGAGTTGCCCAGAGGCATATGGTGGAGATTGCCAAAGCCCTCTCCATTGATGCCAAGGTCGTTATCATGGACGAACCGACTTCCGCCCTTACCCTGCGGGAGGTTGAAGAGCTGTATAAAATAGTCCGGCAGCTGAAAAAGGAGAATAAAGCCATAATCTTTATCTCTCATAAATTTGAAGAGATTCAGGAAATCTGTGACTGTTTCACAGTTCTCCGGGATGGACAATATATCGGAGAAGGCCGTGTCGCCGAGACAGGAATCGATCAGATCGTCAATATGATGGTCGGCCGAAGCCTTGATAAGATGTTTCCCAAAGCAGAAGTGAATATCGGCGAAACCGTTCTTGAGGTAAAAGGACTCTCCAAAGCCGGTTCCTTCAGGGATATTTCCTTTGAACTGAAGAAGGGTGAGATTTTAGGTTTCTTCGGTCTGGTGGGAGCCGGACGGAGTGAGGTGATGCGGGCCATTTTCGGAATCGACAGCCTTGATGAAGGGACCATCCGGCTTAAGGGTAAGGATGTATCGATTAAGAGCGCCAAAGAGGCGATGGCCAGAGGACTGGCCTATGTTCCCGAAGACAGACAGACCCAGGGGGTCATTCTTGAACAGAGTCTGACCAGCAATATCACTCTGCCCATCATTGATAAGATCAGCCGTTTCGGGAAAGTCAGTACAAGAGAGGAAAAAGAAAGAACGGCCCGATTCGGCAGAATGATGGAAATCAAAGCCGCCGGCTGGCATGTCAATGCGGAAACACTCTCCGGAGGAAATCAGCAGAAGGTTGTACTGGCCAAATGGCTGGCAACGGAGCCGGAAATTCTTATTCTGGATGAACCCACCAAGGGTATTGATGTGGGAACCAAGGCCGCTGTTCATGAGTTCATTTCTGAAATGGCTTCCAGGGGGCTTGCTGTTATTATGGTTTCATCGGAACTGCCTGAGATCCTGGGCATGAGCGACCGGGTGGTTGTCATGCATGAAGGAAGAAAAACCAGAGAGTTCAGCAGGGAGGAAGCAGATTCCGACAGGATTATCAGGGCTGCAACCGGACATATCGTGGAGGCAAATAAATAAATGAATACTCTAAAAGAAATTCTGAAAAGAAGAGAGATAACCCTCGTATTGCTGGTACTCATTCTGACTCTTGCCGTCAATATGAGAGCCCCGGGGTTTGTATCAGGAGAGAATATCGGACGGATTATCAACGATTCATCCATATTGATCATGGTAGCCATAGGTCAGTTTTTTGTTATTCTTACAGGAGGGATAGATCTTTCTGTGGGATCCATTATTGCTTTTTCCGGAATGGCGGCTTCCATGCTCAATCAGTATCATCCGGCAATCCCGGTTTTATATGTACTATTAATAGGTATTGCTATCGGGCTGGTTCTGGGAGCGATTAACGGTCTCCTTGTCGCTCTCGGAAAGGTTCCTCCCATTATTGCCACACTTGGTAACATGAGTATCTACAGAGGGTTTACCTTCGTTCTCAGCAAGGGGCAATGGGTAACGGCCCATGAAATGACAGAGCACTATATGAACCTTCCCAAAGGAACATTCCTGGGCATAACCAACCTGATCTGGATGGCGGTTCTGGTTTCTGCTGTAATGATCTATTTCAGCCGGTATACCAGAAGCGGACGTGAAGTGTACGCCATCGGAGGAAATAAAACGGCTGCCCACTTTGTGGGGGTCAGCGAAACCAAGGTCAATCTGATGATTTTTACCATCAGCGGCGCCCTCTGCGGAATTGCCGGCGTTATGTGGACCGCCCGTTATGCCGCCGCAGTGAATGAAACGGCCATAGGATTTGAACTGATGACTGTAGCCGCCTGTGTTCTGGGGGGAGTCAATATTGCCGGCGGTTCCGGTGCAATCCCCGGGGTTATTATAGGCGCCCTCTTTCTGGGAATCATTAATAACGCCCTTCCGGTTGTAAACTTCTCGCCCTTTCTTCAGATGTTTATACAGGGACTGATTGTTCTGGGAGCCATGTTTATCAATACCATGATGGACAATCGCAAAGAGAAGCAGTTGCTGAAGGGGAGATCACAATGACAGAAACAAGTAAAACCCTGGCGAACGAGTCCAGGCTCATAGACGAAAATAAAGGGTTCAGGGATAAAATAATTACCCTTGTCACAAGATGGGAGGGGATGCTGGCACTGATTTTTATCGGAATGGTTCTTATCTTCTCCAATGTTTCTCCCTATTTCCTGGATTATTTTAATCTGATGAACGCTACCTTTACGTTTATGGAGAAAGCTGTACTGGCTCTGCCTATGATCTTTATCATTCTCTGCGGCGATATTGATATTTCCGTTGCAGCCATTATTGCGTTATCTTCTTTTGCCATGGGCTTTGCGTCATCCCTGGGAATGGGAACTACCGAGATAATTATGATCGGTGTGCTTGTAGGAGCTCTGGCTGGGGCTTTTAACGCTTTGTTTATTATCCGATTCAGGATTCCCGCCATTGCGGTTACACTGGCATCCCTGTCCCTTTTCAGGGGGATTTCCCAGGCCGTACTGGAAGATCAGGCTTACACGGAATACCCCGAAGGACTGAGTTATTTTGGCCAGGGATATATCAAAGGGACAATTATTCCCTTTGAACTTATCTTCTTTCTGGTTCTTGCCATGGGATTTGCCTATGTACTCCATTTTACAACATACGGCAGAAAGCTGTATGCCATAGGGAACAGCTCGACTGCCGCCAGATTCTCAGGTGTCGAAGTTGACCGGATCCGTTTTACCAATTTTGTTCTGAATGGAATCTTTGCGGGTGTGGTGGCGGTCCTTCTCACATCCCGGATCGGGAGTACCAGGCCGAATATCGCAACAGGCTGGGAACTGGAAGCGATAACCCTGGTTGTTCTGGGGGGAGTGTCCATTACCGGCGGAAAGGGGAATATTGTGGGTGTTCTGCTGTCGGTTTTTCTTATCGGATACCTCAAATTCGGTATGGGGCTGATTAATATGTCTGCCAAAGTCATGGTTATTACAACCGGATTTCTGCTTATTCTGGCCGTACTTCTTCCTGTGATCGTGGATAATGTGAAAAAGTATTATAAACTCAGGGTACAGAAGAGGGGATGACATGGATAAAGTAGCCTTCAGGATGCAGCTGAAAAAAGGATTTGAAGAGGAATACAGAAAAAGGCATGATGAGATCTGGCCGGAGCTCGTGGTCCTGTTGAAGGGGCAGGGGATTTCCGACTATTCCATATTCCTGGATGAGGAGACCGGAGTCCTTTTCGGAGTACAGACGGTCAGGGGGGATTCCGGATCTCAGGATATGGGGCAGAACCCTGTGGTTCAGAAGTGGTGGGAGTATATGGCGGATATCATGGAAGTGAATGAGGATAACTCGCCTGTGACCATCCCCCTCAGGGAAGTGTTCTTCCTGAAATAAATCCCTTTTTTTTAAAATTGTGTAATACCCGGCCGGATTTGCGGAATCCGGCCTTTTTTAAATTTCACTTTCCCCCGTTCGGTCTTTGAATCTGTTTCTGTAGGCTGAAGGGGTGCAGCCGAACGCTTCCCGGAAAAAGCGGTTGAAACGGGATATGTCGGAGAAACCGCATTCATGGCTGATGGTGAGAATCTTGTCGTTTCCGGATCTCAGTTTCTGAACAGCCGCTGCCAGGCGCTTCTGTTTCAGATAATTTCCGGTACTCATTCCGGTGTGTTCTTTAAATCTTCGGCAGAGATTGGCGGAATTCAGACCGCTGATACGGCATAATTCCTCCAGGCGGACAGTTCCGGCATAGTTTTTTTCCAGGAAAGTACAGACTTTTTCGATTCTTGAGCTGTAGACTGAGGAGAACAGGTCTTTCCTGGCCGGAGCCGCCCGGCACAGCTCAATAAGAAGAAGCTGCAGCAGGGACTGTATGGCTGCTTCCTGACCGGGTTCTCTTTTATTCTGTTCTTCAAAAAGCATCAATAACAGGTTCTCCATCTTTTTTCTGTCCGGCACAGTCAGGTGTCTGATACTGTTGAGCCGGTTTCCCAGCTGCGGGTGGAGAGGAATCAGGTCGTACAGACGCCCGGCAAGGGGTTCCGGAAGCCCGGGGAGGGGATAGAGCGCCGGTTTCAGATAGATATTCATAAGTTCAACCGGACCATCAGGTGTCCTGAGAGAGTGGTATTGCCTATCGTTGATGATTGTCAGACTCCCCGCGGTTTCATCATAACTGTTGTCTGCCGTAACATGCCTGAAGCTTCCCCGGAATACAAAGAGTATCTCTATAAAGTCATGGCCGTGAAAGTCATGTTTTTCCTGTTCAAAGGCTGGGAAGTACTCCAGGGCCAGACCTGTTTTTTCCAGACGGTCTTCAATCGCTCTTATATTGGGTTTCTTTATTCCCTGTAAAGATCTGCCAGACATAATGTAAATATAGACCAAGATTTGAGAGAAATAAAGGTTTATCTTATACAAATCAAGGAGGCATTGCATGAATGCAAGGGAAAGAGTCTTAGCTGTTTTAAACAGGGAAACACCGGATCGAACTCCTGTAGATATATGGCTGGTTCCCGAACTGGTTGAACAGTTAAAAAAAGAACTGAATGTGGAAGATGAACTGGATATCTACCGTAAACTGGATGTGGATAAGATCGTCTGGCTCGGAATACCCTATAAAGGGGTTATTCTTAAGGATCCCAATGAGCATCAGGAGACCAACCACTGGGGTGTCAAGTTTGAAGCGGTTCAGGCCAATCAGGGAGTGGAATACGGTGAGGTCTGCTTCAATCCTCTCAAGGAGATGAATGCGCCGGAAGAGCTGGATGCCTATCCCTGGCCCGATCCCGACGATTTTGATTATGTTACTGCTGCGGCGGAGGCAAAAGTTCTGGCGAAGGAGTTTGTTACTCTGGGACCCTGGGTCTCCCTCTTTGAGGTTTACTGCCAGATGCGCAGCCTGGAAGAAGCTCTGATGGATACGGTGATGAATCCGGAATTCCTCCACAGGGCGCTGGATTATATTGCGGAATCCCAGGGGGAGATGGTGCGCCGCTTTCTGGAAGCTGCCGACGGGGCCATAGACCTGGTTTTTCTCAGCGATGATATGGGTTCTCAGAACAGCCTTCTGATGTCGCCTGATTCTTTTGATGAATTCCTCTTTCCCCGGATAAAAAAGTGGTGCGATATGATTCACTCCTACGGAGCGAAAGTCCTGTTCCATACGGACGGAGCCTGCGAACCTGTTATTCCCCGTCTGATCGAAGCGGGTGTGGATGTGTTGAATCCGATTCAGCATGTCTGTGACGGGATGGATTGTCAGTCGATCAAGGCGAAATATGGAGACCAGCTGATTTTTCACGGGGGAGTGGAGAACCAGAAGGTCCTGCCCTTTGGAACAGCTGCCGATGTGGCTGCCGAAACAAAAATGTGTCTGGATGAACTGGGGCCTGCGGGATATCTGCCCTGTTCCTGCCATTTCGCTCAGGCGGGAACTCCTGTTGAGAATATTATGGCTTTGATTGAGACGGTTCAGAATTACAGAGTGTAATTTCTCCTTCTGTACTCCCGGGGAGTCTCCCCCATAACCCGTTTAAACTGCCGGGAAAAGTAGTTGCTGTCTGTAAATCCCAGATCGTAGGCAATGGTTGTGATGGGGGCCTCAGAAACTTCCAGCCGGGAGCAGGCCCTGTCTATCCGCTTCCTCAGGTGGTAATCCAGAGGGGATGTGCCTGTTATCTTCTTGAAGGCCCGGAGCAGGCTGCTTTCGGACATAGGGGCAATTTCCAGCAGTTCGGCGATGCTGATACTTCTGTCCAGGTTATTTTCCATAAAACTGATGGCTTCTCCCAGGTTGTAGAGATTGGATTTTCCGGACCTGGAATTCTCGGAACATACCCGGGACAGATAGGTAATCATCTGCATAAAGTAGGCGGCTGTCTGGTAACTGTAACCCTCTTTCTGCAGGGACTGTTCCCTCTCCATCTTCAGTATAATCTGCTTGATCTCTTCTATCTGTCTTTCATTAAGCTTCAGACGGCTGGAGAATCTGGCATCCTCCCGCATAAGGGGTTCAATGGTAAAAAGAGTATGAAACCCCGGTGACTGATGAATATCGTAATCGGGGAGATGGAGTTTTTTCAGATCGAAGAGAATATTGATCAGTACAAGATTGTCCAGGTCCTGATACCCGTGGGCCCTGTCTCCGTTAATGACGAAAAGGTCTCCCCGTCCCACCTGAAACGTATGCTTTCTTGTAAAGTGTGTTCCATGACCATTTAATACTAAAACAAGCTCGGAGAAATCATGGGTATGGATAGGATAGGGGGGCTGCGGATTTCTGTGGAGGATCTTTATCCTGATTTCATTGGGTTTAAAGAAGTCTTTTCCCATTAAATGATGTTTTTCATACATGACTGTATTGTGCTATTAATTGAAGGAAATCTCAAGGTTGAATCCCTGTTCTACGGGTAATCTATTAATCAATAGGAGATTAAACCATGAGTAATATGTATGAATATGCCAAAGAACAGTATGCGGAAATCGGCGTTGATGTTGATAAAGCCATAGATAAACTGAAAAAGATTTCTCTATCAGTACACTGCTGGCAGGGGGATGATGTAGGCGGATTTGAATCCCCCGATGCCACCCTTTCGGGCGGTGGTATTCAGGTTACAGGAAACTACCCGGGAAAAGCCCGTAATCTGGGTGAGCTGAAAAAAGATCTGGGGAAGATGTACAGCCTTATTCCCGGTCAGCACAGACTGAATCTGCATACCATCTACGGGGATTTTCAGGGAGAAAAAGTAGAGAGAAACAAGATAGATGTGAAGCATTTTCATTCCTGGGCGGACTGGGGAAAGGAAAACGGGATTAAACTGGACTTTAACGGCAGTTTCTTTTCCCACCCTCTTGCGGAAGACGGTTTTACCCTGAGCAGCAAAGATAAAAACATAAGGGATTACTGGATTGAGCATGCCAAACAGGCCAGAAAAATTACCGCTTATCTGGGAAACGAGCAGGGTTCTCCCTCTGTTCATAACCTGTGGGTTCCCGATGGAGCCAAAGACAATGTGGTGTGTCGAATGGATCACCGGACCATACTGAAGGATGCACTGGATGAGATCTATTCCGTTGAATACAGCGATAAAGAGATTAAGGATGCGGTTGAGTGCAAACTCTTCGGTATTGGAAGTGAATCTTATGTTGTAGGATCCCACGAGTTCTATATGGGGTATGCTCTTACAAGAAACAAACTCCTCTGTATGGATATGGGACATTTTCATCCCACAGAATCCGTAGCTGACAAAATTTCTTCTGTTTACCAGTTCCTGGACGAAGTTCTTCTTCACGTATCACGGCCTGTACGCTGGGATTCTGATCATGTGGTTACCCTGAACGACGAAGTATACGCCCTTATGCAGGAACTGGTACGATCCGGAAAAATTGACAGCACCTATATCGGGCTGGACTTTTTTGACGCTACCCTGAACCGTCTGGGTGCCTGGGTTGTCGGCGCCAGAGCCTCTCTGAAGGCTCTCCTTTTTGCTCTCCTCGAACCCTATTCACAGCTTAAAACCTATGAAGAAGCTAATAATAACTTTGGCCGTCTGGCTCTTCTGGAAGAAGTAAAAACAAAACCCTTCGGAGTTATCTGGGATCAGTACTGTCTGGAATCCGGAACGCTGACAGATCGGGAAATGCTTCAGGAAGTTCTCTCCTACGAAGAATCAGAAATGTCAGGGAGAAACTAGATGAGTCTGGAAAAACTGATAAGCCTGTCCAATGTATATGGGGCAGATCCGGAATATGTTATTGCCGGCGGGGGTAATACCTCCTGGAAGAATGATGTGTATATGTTTGTAAAAGGTTCCGGGACAGAGCTGGCTTCCATTAAAGAAGAGGGTTTTGTAAAGGTTGACCTGGCCAAACTGGACCAGATCTGGTCTAAATCCTATTCCAGTGATTCCGACCGGAGAGAGGAGGAGGTTCTGGCCGATCTGATGGCTTCCCGTTACCCTTCGGAAGGTTCCAAAAGACCCAGTGTAGAAACTCTTCTGCACGCTCTTCTGCCGTTCAACTATGTGGTTCATACCCATCCGGCCCTGGTAAACGGTATTACCTGCAGCAGAAAAGGAGCGGAAGCTGTAAAGAATCTATTTGGAGATTCAGCCATATGGGTTCCCATTACAAATCCCGGTTATATCCTGGCCAAAGAGGTTAAGGATGAAATTGAAAAGCATAGGACCGCGGGGCATGATTTCCCCCAGATGATTTTTCTGCAGAACCATGGGGTTTTTGTATCGGGAAATACAGAGCAGGAGATTGATTCCATCTATACAGATATGTTTCAGGCCATTAAAAAAGAGATTAAAACCTTTCCCGTTACAGAAGAAATTCCTGTGGCAGAAAGGACTGCCGAAACTGTCTCTCTATCTGTTCAAGCCGTTCTTGATGGTGATCTGATGGTTAAGTCTTTTGCCAACAGGGATATCCTGTCCCTGTCTGAATCCCGGGAGGCTTTTGCACCTCTGGAACTGGCCATGACCCCGGACCATATTGTGTATTACGGATTTAAACCGGCTTATGCAGAGGGGCTTGAAACTTTGGAAGATGCACTCTCCGCCTTTGTCGAAGAGAATGGAATGAATCCCCGTCTGCTTGTTGTCAAAGGGGTGGGGGCTTTTGCCATTAACAGCAGTGAATCCCTTACGGAGAAGGCACGGATGCTCTTTCTGGATGATGTGAAGGTAGCTGTTTACGCAGAGAGTTTCGGCGGGTATCAGTTTATGCCGCAGGATCAGATCGACTTTATACGAAACTGGGAAGTGGAGAAATACCGCGTTTCCCTGTCAAAATAAGAGAAACAGGATAAGAGAGTCATTATGGAATATGCCATTGCCGTACTGGATATTGGAAAGACCAACAAAAAAATCGTTATATATGATGAGAAGCTTAATCAGATAGATTCTGTTTACAAGTCCATCCCGACTATTCAATTTGAAGAACTGGATGTGGAAAATACTCAAAGGATTGAGGACTGGTTCTATGAAAATCTGAAGGCTCTGAGTCAGAAATATGATATTCGCAGCCTTTCCGTTTCTGCTCATGGAGCAACCTGTGCCTGTGTAGATAAAGCGGGCGAATTGGCTGTTCCTGTTGTGGCTTATACCAATGAAGTTCCCGAGGATTTTCATGATAAGTTCTATGAGCTGGTCGGCAATTGTCATACTCTGCAGAGAGAAACCGGTACGGCCCAGGTCAAACCCCTGATTAACCTGGCCCAGCTGATCTATTTTCTGCAGAAACGATTTCCCTCGGACTATGAGAAAACGGACAGGATTCTCCCTTACGCCCAGTTTTTCGGGTACAAACTGACCGGTAAGGCCGCAGCCGATTATACCTATACGGGCTGTCATACCTACCTGTGGGATTTTGATAAGTGGCAGTGGTCTTCTGTAGCCGAAAAGCTGGGTATACTGCCTAAGCTGCCGGAAAAATTGAAGAATCCGGCGGATATTCTGGGCACCATAAGTCCCGAAATGGCTTTGCGCACTGGCCTTAAACCTGAAACTATCGTGACGGTGGGGCTCCATGATTCGAATTCCTCCCTCATACCCTATCTGGTTAAAGGAGAAAAGGACTTTATCCTTAACTCCACCGGTACCTGGTGTGTGGTAATGCATCCTACAAGGGAGTATTCCTTTAGTGAGGAAGAGATAGGGAAAACAGTCTTTTATAATATTTCTGCCCGGCAGGAACTGGTTAAAACGGCCATTTTTATGGGTGGGCTGGAATTTGAAAACTATATGACAATTCTTCAGAACTTGAATAATACGGATGAATACCCCGGCTTCAACAGGGATATTGTACAGTCTGTTCTGGATAAAAACTGCGATTTCATTGTTCCCGGAGTTGTACGGGGGGCTGGTCAGTTTCCCGATTCAAAACCCGGCGTGTACGAAGGGGAGAGGTTTTATTCCCTGAAAGATATACGAAACGGTCAGGTTCCTGCCTTCTTTTCAGATTTCAGATACGCCCATGCTGTTCTGAATCTTTCTCTGTTAATGCAGACATCTGTAGCTCTGGACAGGGTTTCTGCTCAAGCTGGAACTCCCATCTATATAGAGGGGGGATTTCGTAAAAACGATGTGTACAAACGGCTGATTGCTTCTTTGTATCCGGATTCTCCTGTGTATACCACCAGTATTAAAGAGGCTTCCTCCTATGGGGCCGCCATAGCGGGTAAGGCGGCGTATGATGATGTGGAGCTGGAAGACCTGGCGGATCTGGTAAGAATTGATATGAATCCGGTTGAAGCTGTGGGGTTGGAAGGGTTGAAGGATTATAGAACAGCGTTTATGAAGAAAATAAGATAACAGCTCAAACAGGAAAGAAGAGAATCCCGGAGGACAGAATCCAGTCAATCTCTGTAGTAGGTTGATAACTGAAAGATTGAACGTCCTCCGGAGAGTCCAAAAAAACCGGATTCACAAAGAATCCGGTACTAATTCCTGTAGTTTTGATTTCAACTATCGAAGTAGAATATTTCCTTCAGGGGGATGGTAACCGGTGAGTTATCCTCATTAACTTCCATAATATCGGCCATATACCTCCACCACTTCTGAACAACAGGATTCTTACCGAGATCCTGACTGCCGGAATCACCAGCTATTTTCTGGACTCCGAAAAGGGTTCCTGACTCTTCATCCAGAAATATGGCGTAATCAGAAATTCCCTGTTCCTTTAATAGAACCAGGAGTTCAGGCCAGATCTCATCATGGCGATTTTTATACTCCATTTCATTCCCCTTCTTCAGCTGCATTTTAAAGGCGGCCCTATTCCCATTACTCATTTTACAACCTCTCCCCATCACCTGGATTTCAATTTTTTGGTCCTTTTTTATTCTACCCATAATTACAGGTGGAATGGCTTCCAATCCCTTTTCATTCTGATTTATAACTATTCCGTAGCATTAGGCAGAGCCTCGCTGATAAAGGCTTTTCCAGATGGGACAATATAGTCTGTAACCCCTCTCGAAAAGGCAAACTGATGCAGCCTGCCAAGAGGCCGGGCGATAAAGGGATACTTCACCAGATCGTCGTCCTGAACCATACTCTGCAGATCTGTTTCAGTCCCGCACTTTTTTGCGGCCTGAAAGCGCAGACGTTCCGCTATATCTTTTTCCCGGACGATAAGATTTTCCATTTCAGCCGGATCCTCGTTCAGGTTGAAAAGCTGTTCCCTGCCGCCGTTGGCCATATAGATATACTTCCACTGTTTATGGCGCACCATCAGCTTGAACTGACGGGTCTCGGGTCTGCCGTGAAAGGAGAAAAGGAAATCCCTTTTATCCTCCAGGATATCGATACCGTCCCGTACATCCTTTTTGCCGCCCAGCTTGGTAGCCAGGCCAAACAGATCAGTCAGGCTGACAAGATCATCGGATTTGGTGTTACCTTTCAGCAGGGCCGGATAGCTTACAATGAAGGGGATTTTAACAGAGGGTTCATAAAAACACTCCTTCTGCCAGGCGTGATGATCTCCCAGCATATCCCCGTGATCCGTAAAAAAGCAGATCATCGTGTTGTCCGCATCGGGGTGTTTCTCAACTTCATCCAGAATGCGTCCTATGCAGGAGTCGATATAGGAGATCTCCCCGTAGTAGCGGGTTCTGAGATTCCGGGCCCAGGCATCATTAATCTCATCCGAATAGACGATATAGTTCATCCAGGGGATCTGCTCGTCGTAGTGGTCGTCCGCCAGATCGCCCTTGATCGGATCGGGCATACCGTCAGGGTCATACATTCTGTTGTAGGGAATGGGCGGTGCACAGGGAGGATGGGGGCCTATAAAGGAAACCAGCCCGAAGTACGGCCGCTCATCCTGAACTTTCAGCTGCTCGATTGTTCTGTCTGCCACAAAGCTTTCTACAGTCAGTTCTTCAGGCAGAGGGCTGACCTGGGGAGCATAGTACATATTGGTCCGCTCCCCGTGGAGCTGTTCCAGATGTCCGTATTCGGGGTGTTCCTGCTCTATGTAGCCGGCAAAACCGTCCCGGCTTCTCAGTTCGGGGCTGTCCCACATCTCTTCCGTGTGGATATGGGTTTCATACCCGAGCTCTTCGTACTGGTCCGGAAAGGTATGGAATTTGCCTATACCGAAGGTCCGGTATCCCAGTTTCCCCATAACCCGGGGGAGGTAGGGTCCCGACCAGTTCTCCATACCTTCCTCCCCGGTTTTCTGGGGATTCTGAGGCTCTTCATTGCAGTAGCAGCCCATTGTACAGGAGTCCCGCCCCGTCCGTATGCTGTAACGGGCGGGTATACAGACCGGGCAGGAGGAGTAGGCATTGGTATAGGTTACACCCCTTTCGACAAGACGGTCCAGATTCGGTGTCTGAATTGTTGAATTCCCCAGGGAGGAGATGCAGTCATAGCGGAACTGGTCGCACATGAGATAGAGTATATTTGGTTTCTTCCTATTCATAACTTACCACCATTTAATCAGATCTGTTACCTGATTCCTTAAATCCACAAAATCCTGACTGGACACCTTACGGGGACGGGGCAGATCATTCATCAATTCTGTTTTAATTTTGGTTGGTTTATTGGTCATAACCAGAATTCTGTCGCTCAGGTAGACGGCCTCTTCAATATTATGAGTAATAAAAACAATGGTTGTTTTTGTCTTTTCCCACAGGTTCAGCAGTTCGTCCTCCAGTTTGTACTTTAAATTTAAATCCAGCTGTCCGTAGGGTTCATCCATTAACAGAAGATCCGGCTTTGTCGCAAAAGCCCTGGCGATCACCACCCTCTGCAGCATACTGGCAGACAGTTCGCCGGGGTAGTACTTTCTGTGGCTTTCCAGGTTTACCATGGCAATGGCTTCTTCTACCCTTTCGTCTATCGTATTTTGATCATATCCCTTGATCTTCAGGCCGTAGGCGATGTTCTGCTCCACATTCAGCCAGGGGAAGGTGGAATATTCCTGAAGGATATAGGCCAGATGGTGTTTTCTGGGGTCCACATCTTCACCATCCAGTTTGATTGATCCGCTGTTGATATCGATAATCTTTGTCAGACTGTTCAGAAAGGTTGTTTTTCCGCACCCGGTCGGTCCGACGATGACAAGGAATTCACTCTCTTTGACGGAAAAAGAGATATTATCCAGTACAAGAAGATCACCATAGCTCTTGGTCAGGTTTTGAACCTGTACTTTTTCTTTGACCATTTATACACCCTCCCTTAAATCAACCAGGGAACTGATCTCTTCTCTCAGTTCAAGAAATTCCGGTGCAACCAGACTGCGGGGGCGGGGAAGGTCTATTATATACTCTTTCAGGATTTTTGCCGGACACTCTGTTAAGATGACGATTCTGTCTGCCAGATAAAGGGCTTCTTCTATGTTGTTCGTTACAAAGATGACCGTTCTTTTCTCTTTTTCCCAGATCTTTTCAACTTCCTCTTCCATCATGTAGCGGGTCTGGGCATCCAGGTGGCCGAAAGGCTCATCCATCAGGATAATTTCAGGATCGTCGCAGTAGGCGCGGGCGATTCCCACCCTCTGCTGCATGCCTCCGGACAGCATAACCGGATAGTGCTTTTCAAAACCCTTCAGACCAACCAGATCGATATAGTACCGGGCCTTCTCCTGTCTCTCTTTTCTGGAGATCCCCTTTGCTTTGGGGCCGAACTCGACATTTCCCATAACCGAAAGCCAGGGGAAAAGGGCTGTTGTCTGGTAAACCATCCCGACCCGTGAATCAAAACCTGTCATAGGTTTGTCTTCGATGGATATCTGACCTTTCGTAACCGATTCCAGCCCGGCCAGCATTTTCAGCAGGGTCGTTTTTCCGCACTGCCCGGCGCCGAACAGAACCAGGAATTCATTCTCTTTTATATCCAGGGATATATCATCAAGAATCAGGGCTTCTCCCCCTTCGGTCTGGAAGGATTTGGATGCATTCTCCAGATTGATGATATTCTTTGTATTATTTAGCGGCTTCGTACTGACCATCTGCACAACCTCCTCTCAATCTCTCTTAAAACAGAAGCCAGAATCAGTCCGACGGCTCCGATGGCAATCATGCCGATTACGTTATTTTCAATTCTTCCCGTCTGCATTCCTGCCAGGATCAGCCATCCGGCTCCTTCTCTTGCGGTAATCATTTCGGCAGCCAGAACGGCCATCCAGCTTGTGGAAAGAGAGGTCTGCAGACCTGTAAAAATATAGGGGACGCTGTAGGGAAGTACGATTTTTCTGAATATCTGGTTTTCTCTGGCCCCCAGCACTTTGGCTACCCCGATCAGTTCCCTGCTGACATGCTGGGCCCCATCCATGGTATTCATAACCATCTGGGAGAAACCTCCCATAAAGATAATGAAATAGATCGTGGGTTCTCCGATACCAATCCATAGAATAGCCAGAGGTATCCAGGCGATTCCGGGAATAGGGCGGATTATACTGAACAGGGGATAGATAATGGCATGAGCCATTTTTGAATGCCCCATGGCCAGACCGATCAGAATTCCGGTAAGGGATGAGAGAATGTATCCGACCAGAACCCTCTTTAAACTGACCAGTATATGTCCCAGCAGGGTATATTTACCAATCGGATTAATAAAGGCTGAAAAAAATGCCTTAAAGGAAAATACGGGAGTAGGAAAGATTTTCCCGAAATTGGTAAAAAGGCAGGCTATATGCCAGAGAAACAGGAATATAAGGATTCCCAGGAATCCGTACATCCAGGTATCCCTGGAATCTTTTGTCAAAACTATTTTAGGCATCATCTTCGGCCTCCTTTTACAAACTTCCTTTCCAGAAAGCTTAGGGTTTCCATCATTACAGCTCCGAAAACTCCGATAACCAGAACACCCACGAATACAACGTCAATTCTTCCGACCAGGCGGGCCATCTGAATCATAAAGCCGAGGCCTTTGGTTGAGGCAATCAGTTCGGCTGCAACAAGGGATACCCATGACCCGTTTAAGGCTACTCTGGCACCGGTAAAAATCATGGGAGCTGCCGAAGGGATGGCCGTTGTAAACAGAACCTGACGATTGGATGCTCCAAAGGTGAGAGCTACCCATTTATGTACATCCTTCGTCTGTTTTATCCCGCTGTAGGAATTGATAACAGCCGGTATAAAGGAAGCAATAAAGATTACCGAAACCTTGGACATGATTCCTATTCCAAAAAAGGTGATCATAATGGGAACCCAGCCGACAGGCGGGATGGGTTTAATCAAATCGAACAGAGGCCGGAAGAATTTGTCGAACTTATCGAACCAGGCCATGCTTATACCCAGGGGGACTCCAATAACGATTCCAAAAAAGAATCCGATCAATGCTTCTTTCAGGCTGGTCCAGATATGAATGCCCAATACATTCCCGTCGGGATTTTTATTGCTCAGCTTATATATGAACGTATCAAACAGTTTGATCGGAGTAGGCAGTTTTTTGGCTGATATTATTCCTGCTGTCGATATGAGCTGCCAGAGGAATATAAATACCAGTAATGAAGCTATTGAAATCAGTATGTATTTTGTTTTCTCTTTCAATTTCTTATCCTTGTAATAATACTTTCACCCCCTCCCTCATCCCCGGCCCTTCTCCCAGAGGGAGAAAGGATAATAGCCATATGTTTTTTTTAAAATAAAGGTATTTTACCCCCTCTCCCCTCTGATCCCTGAGCGGAGCCGAAGGGGGAGAGGGCGGGGTGAGGGCTGGATGAAAGCTGTCGAATTGCTACATCAATTCATATGTTATAGTCTTTGCTATATGGAAATCGAATCAATGCTTTCAGTCAGCGAGTACGTCTTTCCAGAGGTCGTCAACCACATTCTTTTTGAACATTTCAGCCTGTTCGGGTTCAATGTTTCCAATGTAGGCATAGAAGTCGGCAATGGCGGATTCGGGTTTACCGTATTCCATGGATTTCTGTACTTCAGGGGTAATCAGAATTCTCAGTTTGGCTTCCTGCAGGGCCGCTGTCAGATCACCTTCCCGGCCGTTTTCTTCATACCACTTAACAAGCATTTTGGCTTTCAGGTTATGATCGGCTTCCAGTTCTTCCGCGGCACGGTAGACAAGACTCATATAGGTTTTGATAGCTTCCTGTTTGCTTTCGTAAGCTTCTCTGGAAACAATCAGGTCTCCCGTGGACATGACAAAGTCAGACAGGGTAGCGATGGGGACCCATCCGTATTTGTCTTCAACAGTCAGTGACCAGGGAGTGGGGAAAGCAGCTATATCGCCTTCGCCAGTTGCAAAAACCTGCTCTCCCGTCTGATAGTCCATGGGGACTGTGTTCACATCATCTACAGCTACACCAATTCGTTCCAGGTACTCAATAACCAGCTGATGCAGGGAGGTTCCCGGGGCATATATGATGGTTTTGTCTTTAACTGTTTCAGGGCTGCCGAAAACACCGGGATAGGTTGGATTAAAACCTTTATCTTTCAGTATATCGCTGTCGGCCCTTACAAAAAGAGTGTCACCGCGGGTTTCTTCATAGTTTCCCACAAGTTTTGCATCCGTATTGATTACTCCGAATACATAAGCGGCTCCCTGGAACCCGATATCCCACAGGCCGGCAGCCAGAGCTTCGTTGGCTGTTGAACCGTTGGAATAAACCTGAAGGTCAATATCAAGCCCTGCTTCTTCCGCCCATCCTTTGTCTCTGATATACATGGCTACCACACCGTTGAAATAGGGCTGGACCATAACGCCTAACCTGGCTTTTGCTTCAGTACTCGCGGATTCTCCGTCTTCCTGTGTGCCATTGGCGAAAAGGGGAACAAATATGGCAAATGCCAACAGAACTGCTAATAGTTTTTTCATAGTAACTCCTTAATCGTTTTGTAATATTATCTGTTCAGCTTTTCCCTAAAAGATAGTAAGAATGAAGCCCTCTTTTTTCCCTATTCAGTATGCCGTAAAATTCCGGTTCGGGATGTTTGTATAATTCCGGTGACGGATTATAACGATTCCGTAAGTTATCCTTCAACGGGCAGCAATTTTCAGTCAATTTCAGCATCCTTCCTTGCTCTTTCGGGTATCGGTGTTAGAATGGAATCACGATAAGGCGCTGTGGTGAAAAGAAAAAACAAACTGAAACTTCATACCATTCTATCCATTTTCATCTCTTTAATCCTGCTATGCATTATCCCCGGATTGGGTCAGCTGTCTCTGTCTCTGTTTAAAAACAGAACAATTGAAAGCTTTGCCGACAGCCGACAGGATACGTTATTGCAGATAAGCGAAAGCGTTACGGATTACTGCCGGAAAATCGAACTCCTTTCCTCTTCCTATTCCAGTATAGATTATATACGGGATCAGGCCGCCCTTCCTGAAGATCGTATAGACATCAGTGAGTTCCGGGGGCGCATCGACAGCTTGAAAACCGATATTGACAGGTCTTTCTTCTTTCCGGAAATTGAATACGAACTGCAGATCCTGTGCATGAACGGATTATCCTACTCATCCAATATGGATCATATGTCCACCCTTATGGGCCTGCCTCGTACAATCTGGTTTTATCGTGCCATGAAAAATAATGAGGATACCCTCTGGCAGTCAAATATCCTGTTTAAGGCAGATGACAAAAAGACAAATGTCATTTCTCTTGTCAAGTTAATCAGGGATTCTGAAGGGAGCACCAATGGAGCTATTTTAATTAATCTGGATGAACGGCAGCTTCACCGGATTTACTCCCAGATAATCGGATTCCAGAGTACCATATATCTGGTTGATAAAAACGGACAGATCGTCTCGCATCCGACTCTTTCAATGGTTGGCCGTTTTTTCTATGATATGGAAATATTTAATGCATTCTTCCAGGAGAAGGACTGGGCTCAAATCACTAAATCAGAAAAGGAGTACCTTTTTTCCCGGTTCTCATCCGGGGACAACCCCTGGATCGTTGTAGAAGAGATCCCTCTGGCTGTTCTGACCAATCCGCTTGTTGATATTACAAAGACAATTAACTTTATGACGGTTATTCTGCTTCTCCTCACCCTTATTATTGCTGTGTTTTTTTCCAGAATGGTGTCCCGTCCTTTTGAAAGGCTGGCGGATACGATGGAATCGGCCGGCAAGGGGGACATTTCGGTTAGTTTCAGTCAATCCGGATGTCAGGAATCATGCCTGATGGCTGAGAGCAGCCAGAATTTTGTTATCCGGATTCAATCCCTTATTGATGAGGTCAAGAAGATTCAGCAGGAAAAGCAGAACAGTGAGCTTGAATTCCTGCAGATGCAGATAAACCCCCACTTCATCTATAATACCCTGTTTTCCATCCGCTGTATGGTAGATATGGGAGGTAATGAGAAAGCCAGTGAAATGACAACGCGTTTTTCCAGTATGCTTCAGAAAGTTCTGCGTATTAAATCACCCATGATAACAATCATGGATAATATTGATTATCTGGAAGACTACAGTTTTATTTTATCCCAGAGGTTTGGTTCCCTCTCTCTGGATTACGAGGTTGAAAAGGGGATAGAAAAGGAAAGAATATTGAAGTTTATTCTGCAACCCCTGGTTGAAAACAGTGTATTTCATGGTTTTTCTGACGGGTTCAGGGAAGATTCATTTATAAGGATCTCTTTTCACAGGTGCGGATCGGATTTTCTGGAGATTACTGTAAGTGATAACGGCTGCGGGATGTCGGAGGATCTGATTGGAAGTATCCTGAATTCCAGGGAAGTTAAAAGAGAGAACCATATCGGTCTGCTGAATGTCCATAAAAAACTTCAGCTCTATTATGAAGGCCGTGCTTCATTGAAGATAGAATCCCAAAAAGGGGAAGGTACAGATATACATATCATTGTTCCCAGAACTCTGGAGGAATATGAAAATACTGATTGTTGATGATGAAATGATGATCAGGGAGTGGTTGAAATATACGATAGAAACACTTGAGTTTGAAATCACCCGAATAGAAACGGCATCCAATGGTATGGAAGCTCTGGAAAAGGTTAAAAGTTGCCGGTATGATCTGATCTTTATTGATATCACCATGCCTAAAATGGATGGGATTGAACTTTTGAAAAGAATATACGAACAGGCTGTCGATTCAATGCTGATTGTTTTAAGCAGTCACGATGAATTCCGGTTTGCCAGAGAAGCTATAAAATACAACATAAAAGAGTACGTACTGAAAAATGAGTGTTCAAAAGAAAAACTAACTGAGATCCTGGCTTCCTGCCGGGAGAAGATAGGTAATCGGCAACCGGGCGAAAGTCTGACACAGGAGTTTATGGAGCGTGTTCTGAATAATCATGCGCCGGCAAAGGGTTTAAGCCTGATTCAGGCGATGTTTCCGGCAATTCAGGGAAAGCTGTTCTTTACCGTGGCTATTCAGATAGACCCGAAGGACCTGCAGAGGAAATATGGTGCAGGTAGTTTTTCTTTAGACCTGGAAGGCCTTATCGGCAATAACGGAAAGCTTTCATTCTATCTGTTCAGTATCGAAAGTCGTGATAAGTCAGGTAATTACAACTACGATTATGCCCGGCTTTTATCCGAAAGTCTGGATAAAAAGGTTTCCTGCGGCAGGCTGTGCAGGACCGCGGATGATATCCTTCCTGAATGCCGGAACAGCTGGGTTGGGTATCAAAGCCTTTTCTACAGTGGCAAACAATACTGTTCAGGACATAATGAGTTCCGGGATTTTAATACAACGGCTGTTGATAACCTTTGTGAAACAGTTATTTCTGATATAAGATCCTATCTAAAAGAGAAAACCCTGAGGAATTTTCAGGACTTAAACCGGTTCTTTTCCGGTTCCTGTCCCTCAGATGTAGAGTCGGTTATTAATATTTATCAGGCTTTGTTAAATACATTCTTTATATACAATAATACCCAATCCCGTACTATTACAAAAGAATTGAATACAATCAGAGCGACAATCAGCGGCTTTGAAGATTTCGGAAGTTTATCCGGATGGGTTATCCGAACAATAGAAAACAGTACGGATCTGGTAGACCGGGTAAAATACTCTCCTGCAGTAGAGAATGCTATTGAATTTATTGAATTGAATTTTCAGACAATTTCCAGTGTGAATGAAATAGCCGATCATGTGAATTTGAGTCTGGACTACTTCTCCCGCCTTTTTAAAAAAGAGGTGGGGGATACATTGAATTCCTATCTGATCAATTTCCGGCTGAATAAGGCATCAATGATCCTGATTTCCAGTAACCTGTCCATACAGGAGGTGGCAGAACGTGTCGGCATTGAAAACGGAAGTTATTTTTCCAAGTGTTTTAAAAAGAAATTTCATACACAGCCTATACAGTTCAGGATTCAGACAAAGCAGACTGGAGGGGATATCGAATCTCAATAACATCCTAAAATTAAAGGCTTGGTTGTAGAAGGGCAGTTTTTTTGTATTTTCCTGTTCTGGTAAAGGGGCGGATATTGTTCTATGTAAAATAGGCCTTCTTGCCAGGGAGGAAAGAAAAGGTAATATATCCTTTTAATGCTCTGGAGGCTGATATTGTGATTCAGGCCAGAAAAGGAGGCGAAGGATATAAGGCTCTATAGCTGTTGTTCTATCATTCAGGGATAAAGAGCCTTCCCTTTGATTCAGCCATGTATACTCTGGTTTTTGAAGCATGGTTGAAATACGGTAAGGGAGGTCATCCAGCTGCTTTGAATATGGGTGGCTGCTGTGCTTATGCTCAAGCTGCGTATCTGAAAGAGCCTTTGCTGTTTAAGGGGGATGATTTTACGCAGACTGATATTATTGTCTGCAAGTAAATGCTCCCGGAAATTATCTGTCAGTCGAATCCCTGAATATTCAGATTTAGATCTATAAACGGCTTTTCTGATTTTAATAAC
This sequence comes from Oceanispirochaeta sp., assembly GCA_963663385.2. Classification (GTDB taxonomy): domain Bacteria; phylum Spirochaetota; class Spirochaetia; order DSM-2461; family DSM-2461; genus Oceanispirochaeta. The sequence continues at coordinate 319,457 of CAXXXD010000003.1, forward strand.
TTTCCGGGATTGATTCGGATCCTCCTGCAGGAAGGCCATCATCTTAATAGATTTAACGCGATAATCTGCTGAGGCTGTACAAACAGGATAAAATACGGGTCTTAAAGTCATCTTCCGCAAACCCGTCTGTACAATCCAAAACGTAAGTCTTCTCAGTTCATCCCTTTCCAGAACCGGTAGTTCCGTCTCTGTATCTCTTCGGGAGAGGGCATGGGGAAGAACAGCTCCTGATTCTGGGAGGCAAACATAAATCCGTGCCGGATCAGGGCGTAGGATTTCTTGTTCAGATTGCAGTCCAGTCCCATACCCTTCGTTTTTTTATCCTTCCTGGCCTCCAGTTCACGGATCGCATCCCGCAGTTTTGACGGATGAAGGCTGGGGAGCGGGGGGTGCATCAGGGGATTCTTCTCAAAATCCGCCAGAAAGTCTGCAATATTCAGATCAAACTGGGTATAGAGGACCTTAGGTGCGCCCTTGGAGTTTCCCGGGGCTGTGATCCATTTGCCGTACTGGCTGAAATCGTATGAGGTCAGCACCAGCATTCTCAGCGGGTCAATTTCTGCCATAACCCGGAGAAAATCAGGCTGATGGGTTTTATCGTAGGAAGCCGGGTCCAGCGGGAGGCAGGTACCGTCGGGGTTGGTGAGGTACAGCCTGCGGATATAGTCGAAATCCATGTTTTCCAGTACCCGGTAGGAGCAGATGAATTTCGTTGCATGGGGCCTCCCGTCCTCATGGGGGCAGAGTCCGTTCAGTACCTCGTCAATAGAGAAATAGGGATCCCGGAATGCAATATCAATTTCTGCGAATATTACCTTCCCGTCGTAGTGCCGGGCGGATCCCATGGTGTAGTGCCGGGCAAACTCATCGTAAGGGAGCTGAGAAGCCACAAGAGCCATATTCGGATAGAGAATAGCATAAAGATGTTTTTCGTAATTCATTCGATTACCCCCAAAAGGATTTTAACATAGGTGCGATTACCAGCGACACCATGGACATAAGTTTAATCAGAATATTCAGGGACGGCCCCGCCGTATCCTTGAAGGGATCTCCCACTGTATCACCGACGACAGCGGCCTTATGGGAATCGGACCCCTTACCGCCCAGTTCTCCTCCCTCGATGGATTTTTTGGCATTGTCCCAGGCACCGCCGGAGTTGGACATGAAGATGGCCAGTACGACTCCGGATGAAGTGACTCCGGCCAACAGGCCTATCAGCATTCCCGGACCGCCCAGAAAGCCGACAAGAAGGGGCGTTGTAACCGCGATGATTCCCGGCAGCAGCATCTCCCTGAGTGCCGCTGCGGTGCTGATATCGATACACCGGTTGTAATCGGGTTCTTCCGTTTCAGACAGAATCCCCGGTTTTTCCCTGAACTGGCGACGTACTTCCTCTATCATTTTAAAGGCGGCCCTGCCCACAGCTCCCATGGAAAGAGCCGAAAAGAGATAGGGAATGACCGCACCGACAAACAGTCCTGTCAGAACCGGAACGCTGGTCAGGTCAATAACCGCGGCTCCCGAGGATTCCTTAAAGGATGTAAAGAGGATCAGCGCTGTCAGAGCCGCCGAACCTATGGCAAACCCCTTGCCAATAGCTGCCGTTGTATTTCCAACGGCATCCAGACTGTCCGTGATATCCCTGACTTGATGGGGCATTTCAGACATCTCGGCCAATCCCCCCGCGTTATCTGCAATCGGTCCGTAAGCATCAACGGCAAGCTGAATCCCGAGGGTTACCAGCATGCCCATGGCGGCCATGGCGACACCGTACATTCCTCCCAGGGTGAAGCTTCCCAGAATGGCTGCGGCAATAAGGATCAGAATCGGAAAGGATGACATCATACCGACGCCTATCCCGGTAATAATAGCAGTGGCGGCCCCTGTCTCGCAGCTCTTAACAATGGAATTCACCGGACGGGTTCCTGTCCCTGTATAGTATTCGGTTATCAGGCCGATCAAAGTACCGGCAGCAAGCCCCATACAGCTGGCCAGAAATACGGCCAGCCAGCCGGTACCGTTACCATACTGTTCATCTCCCAGGAAAAATCTGAACAGGATAAAGGCAAAGAGGGCAGCCAGCCCGGCCGCACCGAATGTTCCCGTATTCAGGGCCTTCTGGGGATCCTTTCCCGGTCCTGTTCTCACAAAAAACACGCCGATTATGGATGCCAGGATACCGACAGAGGCCAGCAGAAGCGGCAAAAGCAGAAGTTTCATTTTTACCGGAGTTGAAGCATCGGTTGTCAGGCCAAGGATCATGGCCCCGACCAGGGAACCCACATACGATTCAAAAAGGTCAGCCCCCATCCCGGCCACATCGCCTACATTATCTCCCACATTGTCGGCGATAGTGGCCGGATTACGGGGGTCGTCCTCGGGAATTCCGGCTTCGACCTTACCCACCAGGTCGGCTCCCACATCGGCCGCCTTGGTAAAGATTCCTCCGCCTACGCGGGAGAAAAGGGCAATGGATGAAGCCCCCAGGGAGAATCCTGTAATAATGGGCAATACCGTCTCTATCAGGATTTCTTCGGTGCTTCCCAGGAAATTTGTAAATATCCATAGTAAAAGAGACAGACCGGACAGGCCGAGGCCTACAACGCACATTCCCATTACGGTTCCTCCGGAAAAGGCTATCCTTAAGGCGCCGTTCATACCGCAATCCAGGGCGGACTGGGTTGTCCGTGAGTTGGATGCCGTCGCAATTTTCATCCCGATGTATCCCGACAGAGCGGACAATACCGCGCCTACAATAAAAGACAGGGACTGAAATCTGAGAAATCCTTTATTAGCCAATGCCAGAAAAAGGGATACTATTGCAATGAAAGGAAGAAGAATCCTGTACTCCCTGTAGAGGAACGTCATGGCTCCTTCCGATACATATCCACCAATCTTCCGTAAAACCGGATTGTTAACAGGTTGTCTGTATATCCGGAAACTTGTAATTAAAGCAAAAATCAATGCACCCGTTCCAGCGGCAAAGCCTATGGGTATGAATTGATTCATATTCATTTTTGATCTCCTATAAAAAGTCAATCATAAGCCTATTAACAAGCTTACAATTGAACCGGATTACCCAGTTTTTACGGCATTGAATGCAGCCGCCTGCATCTTCAAGTACTTATCATCCGGAACCATCTTCAACGGATCAAAGGGTTCACGGGTTTTCAATATGGAGTACACTACCGTACTCATCTTTCTTGCAGAGGCGATAATACTCGTGCCGCTGCCCTTGTTCTTCTTCATCGCTCTGTACTTCGTCATGATACGGTAATTGCCAGTCGTTTTCCGAGTTCTAACCATTCCCATAACACACTGAACAAATGCCGTTCTCAGTTCTACAGCCCCTCTCTTTGTTATATGCCCATGATGAATCGTCTCATTGGAGTTCTGCACCCATGGTACAAGACCGGCATAAGCCGAATACTTCTTGGCACTGGCGTACCGCTTGATATCATCCGTATAGGCCCTAATAGTCGATGCCGTTATCAATCCGACTCCCGGGATCGTCTGCAATAACTGTACATCCTCATCTTCCTTTACAAGTTCCAGCAGGACTTTCTCTAACTGCTTGACCTGGTTCGAAACCTGATCTATCGTAGAAAGCAGCGGTTCTATCGCTTTGGCAGCGCTTCCGAAACTCCTATGGTCCACGAGACCGATGAGGATGCGCTGCCTTTCTTTTTTACTCTGCAGCGCAGCTCTTTTTGTTTCAATTCCATACCCTAGAAGCAGTCCGTGAACCTGATTCTTCAAAGATACGACTGATTTAACAAGGATAGTTCTGGATTTAAGAACTCTACGGATATCCTCACTCTCCTGAGAACAAAGCTGTGATTCGGGAAGCATATCTTTTTCCAAGAACTCTGCTAGAGTTCTGGCATCATGCTTATCCGTCTTTTTCACTGATTCATTTACAACTTTGAATTTCAGTGTATTCACAACCACCACCTCAATCCCTGCTAGCAATAGCTTGTTACGGAAGAACCGGGCATTTCCTGTTGATTCCACTGCAGCCCTAACATCAAGGCCCTCTTCTGTATAGGACACTGCTTTCTCAAGAAATGCTCTGTAACCGTCCTCAGAGGTCGGATACATTCCTGATTCACAAATGCTTCTATCATCACTCAGGAAACAGACTGTTAACTGGGATTTGTGCAGATCCACTCCGATACTCATCTTCATACCTTCGCTCCTATTGCCTAAAACAGCGCCTGTACGGTGAATTGATTCCATTCTCCTATCCGGTCTCGAAGACCATTGAATGTTTCGGTCACGGCTCTTCATTCTCCTGTACGGTCTCGGAGACCAGTAAAAATGGCGAACAGTAACCTGGCTGTTCTAAACGATGTTTAGAACATTGTATCAATCCACAAGCCTATGAAGACTTTTTATCATTCCTCCTTTACTATTCAAAAACGCAACTGAACTGGTGATTAGTCATATTCAGCGGATTACCCCTTCAGGACTTTCAGCATCTCCTCCAGGGAAATCTTCCTCTCTTCAAAGGCGATAAACGCCTCATCTGTCACAGAGTGTCCCGCCTGGGGGCCGGGGATTAACCGGAACCGGTCATCCAGGTTCCCTTCTGTAATCGCTGCAGCTATCTGCCCGATTGCTTCGGATGCACCCTTCCTGACACACTCCTCGCAGAGACAGACATGAATATGTTTCTTGCCTCCCGTCTTCAGGGTCGTGGGTTCGGCAACCTTCCTCATATTATTATAGGTTGTATGAAGCAGTTCTTTGGCTGTTTTGGAACGGATCTCACCCAGAAGGCGCCGGTACAGCCCCTGCACATCCGGGTTGTCCTGACTCTGCCGGATCTGCGCATCCGTATCCTGCTCATGGAGGAAGGTGGACCTTTTGGCCCAGTCGTCCTTGGTCCGGACACTGGGGGTTCCCGCTCCGGAGATACAGCCGCCGGGGCAGGCCATAATCTCTATCATGTCCAGTCCGGTATCTTCGCCGTTCTTGATCCTCTCCACAATGGGAACCGCATTGCTGATACCGCTGATAATCCCGATACGGACCGTGGCGTCTCCCAGTCTGGCCTGGCTGATCTTGACGCCCTCCATACCATGGGCTTCGGTATACTCCAGGGGTTTGTATTTATAGGCGGGGTCCAGTTTGGATGCCGCCATCCTGAGAGCCGCTTCGGACACCCCTCCGGATACACCGAAGATAATCCCCGCTCCCGTGCTCTGCCGGAAGGGGTTGTCAAACTCGGACGGTTTGACCTGATCTTTGGTAATTCTCAGGCAGTCTGCCATTTCAAATAGTTCGATGGAAGTCAGAACGGAATCCACATCCTGCAGACCGCCTGTGTACATCTCCGGGCGGTCTGCCTCTTTTTTCTTGGCCAGGCAGGGCACAATGGAAACCACATGGAGTTTTTCCCGGTCGATATCCCTGTAGAACTCGGGGAGATAGCGTTTGACCACGGCTCCCATCATCTGCTGGGGAGATTTACAGGAAGAAAGGTGAGGAATCACTTCCGGATAGGATTTTTCCACAAAGTTCACCCATCCTGGGCAGCAGGAGGTCAGGTGAGGAAGGGGGGTTCCCTTACCCAGTCTTTCCAGAAATTCCGTGGTCTCTTCCACAATGGTCAGGTCCGCTGCAAAGGCGAAGTCATATACATAGTCAAAGCCGATCTTTTTCAGAAGCCCGGCGATAAAACCGGAGGTTTCCGCCGAAGTCAGCCCGTAGCGTTCGGCGACCAGCGCTCTTACGGCGGGGGCAATAAAACCGACGGTCCTGCAGTCCTCTCCGCAGTTGATGGAACTGAAGACCCTGTCTGTCGCCCGGACAAAGTCCAGAGCGCCGCAGGGGCAGACATTGACACAGTGACCGCAGGCAATACAGTTGGTTTCGGTCAGGGGCCTGCCTGTTTTGGTGGTAACCTTGAAGTTCCCGTCCAGTGAGGTCATGGCCAGAACATCCACACCCATTACATTGGAGCAGGCGTTTACACAGGCACCGCAGCCGATACACTTGTTGTGGTTCCGGCGGATAAAAGGGTGATCCTTCTCAATGGGAAGGTAGTTGGCCACCTTGTTGACCTTTCTATATTCAATTCCGTATTCCGTGGCTGCTGCCCGGAGGGAGCAGTGCTTTTCCTGACTGCAGCCGCAGCTGAGACAGCGTTTTGACTCTTCCATGGCCTGTTCGGCTGCGATGGTGTATTCCACCTCGTCAAAAGTCTCCTTTCTTGCCTTCATCTCCGCATGACTCAGCTTAACCCGGGGAATTTCAGGTTTATCCGCAAACTCGTATTTGGGCAGGTCTTCAAAGGACTCCATGTAGCAGGTGTACTCTTTTCCCGGCAGCTGAGCATAGCCGTGAGTCAGAAAATGATCCATGGAATCTGCCGCCATCTTCCCGGCGTTGATCGCCTGAATAACCGTAGCGGGACCGGTGGTACAGTCCCCTCCCGAGAAGATCCCTCTGGCCGAGGTTTCCATGGTTTTCGGGTTAACATCAATGTCCCCCCACTTGTTCAGCTTAACCGGAAGGTCGTCCCACAGGTAGTCGGTGTTGGTCTTCTGTCCTACAGCGGAGATAATCATATCACAGGCAAGGACCGATTCCGAACCTTCCACGGGAACGGGACGGCGGCGTCCGGATTTGTCCGGCTCACCCAGTTCCATCCTCTGAATGCCCAGACCGGCGATGTCGTTAGTTTCGTTCAGAACAATCCTGTTGGGAGCCGAAAGGAAAAGCATCTGGATTCCCTCTTCCAGGGCTTCTTCCACTTCATAAGGTTCGGCAGGCATCTGTTCCCGTGTCCTTCTATAGACCAGAGTTACCCTGGACGCGCCGTTTCTGAGGGCAGTACGGGCACAGTCAATGGCGGTGTTTCCTCCTCCGACGACAGCCACATGACCCTCGTTGCGCTTCTCACGGCCTCTGGTAACCAGTTCCAGGTAGTGGATGCCCGGCCGTACACCGGCCACCTTTTCGCCGTCCACCCGCATGGAACTGGGTTCCCAGGATCCTACGGCCATATAAACCGCGTCAAAATCCTTCTGCAGGTCTTCCAGTCTCAGGTGCTGTCCCAGCGCTTTTCCGGTAACGATGGTCACTCCGGCTTTCTCAATACGGGCAATTTCCCTGTCCATAACATCTTCGGGCAGGCGGTAGGAGGGGATTCCGTACCGCATCATGCCTCCCGCTTTCTCCTGCCTCTCGAAGAGGGTGACATTGTGTCCCTTCAGGGCGGAATAGTAGGCTGCGGACAGCCCCGAGGGGCCTCCGCCCACAATGGCAAGGCGTTTTCCGGTTTTTTCCACTTCAGGGAATACCGGTTGTTCCTGCTCAACCAGATCGGCCACAAAGCGTTTGACCGGGTTGATGGCTACGGGGGTGTCCACCAGGTTGCGACGGCAGGCAGCCTCGCAGGGGTGGGGGCAGACCCGGCCACAGATGGCGGGGAGAGGGTTGCTGTCCAGGATAATATCGTAGGCGGCTTTGAAGTTGCCCACAGCTACCTGTTTCAGGTACCCCTGAATATCCACACCGGCAGGGCAGGTTCTGTGGCAGGGGGCGGTGCAGTCCGCCTGATGGTCCTCCAGAAGTTCCTTGAGGCGGTACTTTCTGAAGTTTTCCAGATTTTCGCTTTTTGTGAATATGGTCATGCCATCGTCACAGAGGGTTATGCCGGGATGGACGAGGGAGCCGTCTCCCAGTTCGACCATACTCAGGCCGCTGTTGTCTTTCCAGTCCCGGAATTTGGGATCGAATCCCAGAAGGGGAAGGGGAATGTCCTGATCCAGGATAACCTGGAGGATTGTCTGGTTCTGATGGATTTGGTAGTCTTTTTGGTCTACCGTAATGGAAATAGTACTGCTCCCGGTGGCGGGGGTGGACATGAGAAGCTCCTTTAAATATAAATTCCTCTATTGATATGATCGTAAGAGATCATATATGAATTATATTGTAATGAAGTTCAGTTGTCTATGCTATATTGATGAATTAAAATGATCGAAAAAATATAAAATAAGAGCCTTTGTTTTTTTCAGTTTTTCCGGCTGGTTCACCCAAAAAGCTGAAATCAGGATTAGTGCAGGTTGCCGGGGGAGGTAGTATTCAAATCGGCGGAAAGATCTGCCAGCTTTTTCTGTATTAGATTCTACAGGCTGCTTTTGCCAATATTTTATGAGTTTCGGAGGAATCTTTCCCATGAAGATTCCCTATCAGTTTTTCTGATGTTTTGGAATCAATCATTTTGACAAGTTTTCGATCTTTATAAACCAGCATTCGTTTATCTTTCATGATCCTGTAGCTGTAAAGATCTTTTCTGTTTTCTTTATCTGCGCAGATGTTCATTTGTGAAGTCCTTTTGTAGAAAGGGAATAATTAATAAGCTGTGATTGTTTTAATATATACCAATGTTACCTTTAAATCCAGTTTCAATCAGTTCTTTTCTCAAGTTTAGCAAATTCGAGCTAATATCCGGGCTGGCCTATATGCAGAATGGTAATACCCTCTCCTATAATTCTTTCCTCTTTCCTGCCGGCAAAGAGTTTTTCAATATTCTGCTGTGATGAGGCATGAGGGCAGATTCCCAGCAGTGTTTCCCGATCGGCAAAAAAGCGAAAGGGATACTCAAGCCTTTCCCAAATGTTGTGAGGATAATAAAAACTCATAAGTTCCGGCGGGTAAGGATCCGATTTGGTCAGGTTATCCATGAGAAGTTTATTTTCAATAAGTATCAACCAGCCGTTATCTTTTAGAATCCGTCTGAACTCTCTGATAGCGGCATGTTCTTCACAGTCACTGATGCCGCTTCCGCAGGTGATCACGTCAACGGACTGTCTGCCGATCATTGTACAATTAGCTGTTCCGTTAATCTCTATGAAGTTCTTGTTTTTCCAGAACCTCTCGGCTGCTTCCTGTCTTTTTTCCCTGTCTGGTTCAATACAGTAGACAGTATTGGCCAGTTTCATAAAATGACGGGCAAGATTTCCCGTTCCGGAATTGATGTCTGCCAGAATCATTCCTTTGTTAAGACCAGTCCTTTTATGAATGTACTCAATAGCATCCCTGGAATAGTCCCATTCAAGTATAACTTCCTCAGTAACCTGGCATTCTTCAAGAGTCAGATTGGTGTTCTCATGGATTAACATACATTCAGTATACCATGAGTTTTTTAATATAAGTAAAGGAAATGGTTTTAAAAAAAAGTTATATCTTCCAGAATCCCGGCCAGCTCTTTATTATTTTCCAGACAGGATAGCAGTTTGTCCGCTACTTTTCCCCGGGCCTGCTCAACCGTGAGTCCTCCGGATTTTTCCTCAGTACTCTGCCAGAGTACAGCTTCGCCCTCTTTCGAGATCTGAGCAATAAAGCATCTCCCGTAGGCAATAATGATGCCATAATCATTTTCCGGCGCTTCATGATAGGAAAAAGACAACTTGATCCGTTTGTCGGATGCACCGTTTGTAAGCGAAAAAGGAGTCTGTCTGTTCAGGAGTTCCAGGGTTCTGTCGTAAAGGGCTTTATCGGTCCCTTCATTTTCCAGTACCAGCTGTACAAGGAGGGGATTAATCAGTACGGATGAAGAGACCCGAGGCAGGGCATAATCCAGTTGGGCTTTAAGAGCAGGATTTTCGAAGGGTGATGCCAGTACCAGGCTGTAGTTGACTTCCCCCGGTTCTTCACCAACCCTGTAAAGCCATTCGAAGCTTCCGTCGGGATTGGTGGGGATCTGTCCCAGAAGGTGGTTTTCGTCTTTGCTCAGGTTCAGAATCAGAGATCCCGCATTCCTGCCTTCTGCACTTTCAATCTCACCTTTAAAGGTGACCGACTGCATCTGTGTCATTTCAGAAGGAAAAGGAACTACGGGAATATTCAGTCCGTTAATAAGGTTTTCCGCGCGTATCAGCAGGAGCGTATCAATAGAACCTTTCTGTCCGAACAGTTCTATTTTTACCTTGCGGCCCGTGTAGTTATTCTTATAATCCGTATAGGCCCTGTCAATGGTTTTCAATTCGCTTAATGTATCACGGAAGATATCCGAAAACATTTCTTCTATTCTCTGGATCATATCCTGAGCCCTTTTTTCCTGTATGGATTCCCACTCCATCTTATTCAGCCTCAGATAATACCAGTAGCCGTCTTCTTCGGAGTACCAGGTTCCCATCGTTTCCAGGGCTTCCAGATCCTGTTCAACATTCTGTTTGATATTCTGTTCAATCAGATGGGATTCACCTTCTTCGGAACTGTCCGTAACATTAATATCCAGGCTGCTTTCGACAGAGGCATAAATTTCGGAGGATATCTGAGCCAGAGCCCTGGCCCTGGCGAGTTCCTTGTCTTCCGCCTGATTACCCGTGTTGGATCCTCCGATCCCGATATAGTAGAGGGAACCCGACGGCTGACTTGTAATCCAGGCAGGCTTTTCAGCCTTTTCAGAACCCGGTGATCCTCCGGAAGCACAGGATAATATTATCCCGGATAAAAGAATTGCAATACAAAATCCATAGACATTCTTCATAATTTTTTCTGTGCTCCCTTTTCGGTCATTTCCTATGTATCCCGACAGGATAAACAGTGCTATATTTAATATATGATAAACAGTTCAATTTTATTATAACAAGAAGAGATTGTTCCTGCAATTGAAATAAACAGGGGCGATTGGTTTAAAAAAGTGAATATCGGTTTGAATTGTTGGGCAGGTGAATGTAAAATTTAAGCTGACTGGTAATAGCTTGTTATTATCATGACAATCGGAGGACTCATATGTTGAAAAGAATACTGCTGCCTTTATTATTTATATTCATTTCCATCTCTCTGGCAGCTCAGCCCAAAATCGCTGTATTGGATGCCACTACCGGTCAGGGCGTTTCTCCCAATGCCAGTGCGATAGTAGCGGATACCATTAACGAGCAGTTTGTAAAAGCTCCCCAGTTTACAGCTATTGATCGTGCCTATATATCCAAAATTCAGGAAGAGAAAAAATTCCAGCTTTCGGGTGATGTTAACGAAGCGGACATAAAGGAAATCGGTAGCACTTTCGGAGCGGACTATCTCTGCGTCGCCAATGTCAGTCTCCTGGGATCTACCTATACCGTTTCGGCCAGGCTTATAGAAGTCAGCACCGCCGAAGTCACTTCCCAGGAATCCCACTATGCCAAAGGGGAGATCGACATACTCTTTGAAATAGCCCAGATTGTCGGAGCTAAACTGGTAGGGGCAGATATTTCTGCATTTATCCATAGCGAGCCTGTTGCGGAACCGGAGCCTGAGCCTGAACCTGCAGTAGAACCTGAGCCTGAAACCCGGGTAGAACCGGAACCCCGGTATGAACCTGTTCCGGAGCCCCGCAGGGAGAAACCGAAGAAAGAGGTTAAAGGGCACTTCCTGGCTTCCTGGATGTTTCCCGCCTACAGCGGAGCGGAGGATTCGGTTACAGGGGGCTACTCTTTTTATACAATGGATGAATTTCTTAATGATATTGATGATGATTATGATGCCTCCAATACTCATACCGGCATCGATGTTCATCTGCTTCAGCCGGTAGCCGGATTTGTTTATATGTCCGTAGGATTTACCTATACCCAGCAGGTTGTTGAATTTGATGACTCAGACGGGGATCTGTTTCAGTACGAAACTTTCTCTACCTATGAGCCGTATCTGGGACTGGGGGTTATTGTGGCCCCCACATCCTTCATGAATGTATACGGCGGTGTTCTGGGCGGTATCAATATCTTTGTCCTGGGTTCGGATTACGGGGGATACGCCGATGGAGCTCTCTGGGAGGATGAGGGAGAAGCGGCGGTCGGCGCCACCCTGGGATTTGAGCTGGGATCAACCTTTTACTGGGGCCCCTTCGGTCTTGATATCCGCTACAAGTTTACAAGGAGCGGTAATATGACAGGAGACCTGATTTTTACCGAGGATTACGAAGATACCAGTTTCGGAACCCATGGTCTGATGCTGGGAATCGGATTTGTGTTTTAACCGTTGACGTAACATATCAGGCAGTTGAAACCGGATTGGAGATCTTTCCGGATCGTACAATCTGTTTTTTTGTCCCTCCCTGAAGATTGCAGGAGATCTGTTATCTTTAGTATAATCCCAGTACATGAAGGGGAAACAAAACATTTACTCACGGAAAAAAGAGCTTCTGGAGGGGGCTGTTAAATCCCTGCCTCTGCTGCTGGGGGCATCGCCTTTCGGATTGATCTACGGCACCCTGGCTGTTACCGGCGGGCTATCTGTTCCGGCTGCTCTGGCCATGTCCGCCTTTGTTTTTGCAGGTTCATCCCAGTTTATAGCTGTGGGACTGGTTGCCGTTAAGGCTCCCGTTCTGATCATTATCCTGACCACTTTTGTGGTTAATCTGCGGCATATGCTCTATAGTGCTGCTTTACTTCCCTTTCTGAAGGTTCTTCCTCAGCGCTGGCGGATCCCGCTGGCCTTCTGGCTAACGGATGAAACGTTTGCTGTAACCGTGGTTCGGTACAATGAAGAAGATCACTCCTCCTATAAACATTGGTTTCAGCTCGGGTCTTCACTGGCTATGTATCTGAACTGGCAGTTCTGGTGTGGGTTGGGACTTTTTGTCGGTGGCAGAATACAGAATGCTCAGAACTGGGGACTGGATTTTGCCATGCCCGTTACATTTATCGGTATAACCATACCTTTTGTCAAAAACAGGTCCGCCCTGAGCTGTGTAATGATAGCCGGGGCCTCGTCTCTTATAACGGGAGGGATGCCCTATAAACTGGGACTGATTGTTTCTGCCCTGGCCGGTATCCTGACCGGATTGGCTGTGGAGTATGCAGATAAAAAACGTCAGGAAATGAAGGGAGACTTGTCATGACATCCAGTGAAACTATTATGATAATTGGAATGACGGCCGTTACCTTTGGTATTCGTTATATACTGCTTGCTCTGGCCGACCGTTTTTCCCTGCCGCCCCTGATGGAACGGGCTCTGGGGTATGTCCCCCCTGCCGTATTGACGGCTATTACAGTGCCTGCGGTTCTTATGCCTCACGGGCAGATGGAACTAAGTGTCGGCAATGCTTATCTTTTTGGTGCAATAGCTGCGGTTGCTGCGGGTTGCATCTTTAGAAAACACAGTCTGTTAGCCTCAATAGGTGGGGGATTACTTATTTTTTTTCTCTGGCGCTATGGGATTACATGATTATAGAGATAACATTGACAACGAACCTCAAAATTATAAAGCCAAACGTGAGTCCATTCGTGGTTTTACAGGACAGACTAGGCATAGAAAATACTTTTCAGGTTTAATCCTTGAAACTCAAATATCTATAAAATCCAAATTAACTTTAGAAGAAACGACTTCACCTGAGATTGATATAATTTTCATAGAATCCGACGAAAATTGTACTTTCTCAACTTTTGTAAAATTAGAAGATATTGGTAATGCTCCTTCTATATAAGGAAAAGAGGACACAGTACTAGAAGTAAAAGACCAAACAGTCTTATAACCTTTTTCACTCATAGGATTCGAATTACGACAATCTACGACAGGAGAGGCAAATAAACTGCATGTATCTTCCAGTCCCAAAACTCTGGTTCTCCCATTCCAGGGAGTTTGATGTCTGCCTTTATCTTCCATCCATAAAAGAGATGTTCCGAATAATTTCTGGTTTTTTAATGAAAAATATAGAAATCCTTCATCAGGATACGCTGCAATGCTCCATGCTATACCGGGTACTGGGGCACGATACCCTGCTATTATATCTACAAACCCTTCAAGCCTGGGAAAAACCAGACAATCTGAAGATTCTCCATTAATCATGGGCACTTTACTCATATCAGTAAAATATGCATTGGGTTTCAGAGAAAAATACTCACCACCTTTGTATTGAGAGACAGACTGTCCATCTGTTTTTCCTGTCTCAAAAGGACTATTTGATACATACATACGCCCGGATTCTGGCATTCTGAGGTTTGGATGATAACCTACAGGGTAGCAGCCATCCACCCCTTTCACAGAACTTAATGTGTAAATAATATTATTCTTTATAGTAATCTTTTTGCTGACAGATCCACCTATATCTTCTGGATTAATACTTAATGTGAGAGTATCTCCTAATTCTGTAGACTCAATACCTGCCAGATCCCACCGACCGGAAGCCACGTCTCCGTGTGTATTAAAGAACTGGTCTTTACCGTCAAACCCTCCAGCTCCAAATGGCAGGCAGAAAAAGTTCCCCCTTAGTGAGTTTAAGACGGGATCATTACTATGATCCAGGTTTTCATTTCGCCATGGATTAATAAAGTAAGGAGCAAAACCTCCTCTCTCTTTTTGAAAAACCACTGGAGCACAATGAGCCCCCAGACGGGTAATAAATACATCTGTTGAGTTACTATTATAGCTAAAACCGTTCTCTTCTTCATTCCATGTATTTAAACTCATTCTTACTCACTCCCTTTCATTTTTTTATTTAATAATTATATTTTTCCCAATTCGGTCTGTATTGATAAAGACAGCGAATAAAACCAAAACACCAAATGCTATTCTTTGCCAGTAAGGATCAAGCTGAACAACATTAAATCCACTTTGTATTGCTAATACAATCAGAACACCCGGAAATGTTTTTAATACATTTCCTTTACCACCGGTTAATGCTGTACCTCCAAGTATAACAGCAGCAATAGCCGGGAGAGTCATGGGATCTCCAATCCTTGGAAGACTACTAAACATTTTGACAGATAAAAAGAAACCACTGAATGCGCTGCAAATACCACTGATAACAAAAACTGAAATCCTCACACTATCAACTTTAATTCCTGCGACACGGGCTACACGCTGATTAGCTCCTACAGCCAGAATGGATCTTCCAGTCGCTGTCTTGATCTGAAAAAAATAAAGAACACCGAGAATTATCAAACCAGAAATAAAAACAAGAGGAAAAGGTCCTATGGTAATGGAGTTCCAACTAAGTCTTGAAGTTAATTCCGGAGGCATTGCTTTTGATCTTCCTGATGAAATTATAAGAGCAATACATGCCCATATGTTGGCTGTACACAACGTTATTATAAATGAAGGTATTTTGAATTTAACAAGTAGAAAACCGTTTATAAAACCGGCTAAAAGGCCAAAAAGAAAAATAACAGGTATAATCCCATACCCAATCCCAGGCATCCATAAACCTGTCATGACACAGGCAAGAGAAGTCATACTGCCAACAGATAAGTCTATCGATCCAATCAGCAAAACAAAAGTCACTCCAAGAGCCATAAAAAGCAAAGGAGTAATGTCAAAAAGTATATTTTTAATATTCTGAAAATTTATAAAATTTGGATTAGTTATTGTAAATAACCCTATTATTGCAATAAGCATAATAAGGCCTCCAAGATCATTGACAACCGTTCTCATATTTATTTTTTTTATTGTTATGGAATTCATATCAAATCTCCTGTTACAGCATATATTTAACAATATCAACTTGAGATGGTTTATTATCAACCGAGGCATCATATTCCTTCTGGAATAAACCATCTTTCATTACAATTATTCTGCTTGATATTCCAATACTTTCATCTAATGTATCACCCAAAAGAATGACCGCTATTCCATTTGATGACAGTTCTCTTATTAAAGAATAAATATCTTCCTTGGCACCTACATCAACACCACGGGTCGGGTGATTTAGAATCACGATATCGGCATCACTGGATACAACACGGGAAAAAACAACTTTCTGAGCATTTCCACCACTCAGCAATTCGGCGTGTTCATTAATGGACGCACACTTAATCTCTAGGTCTTGAACCCATTTCATAGCAAGTTCCCTTTGCTTTACAGAAGATATGAAGCCATTTCTCTTTACCATTTCATAGTTTGACATACAGATATTTTCTGTTACATCAAGAATACCGACAATACCTTCATCCCGGCGTTCTTTTGGTACTGATAAAATCCCGCATTTCAAAGCATCATGAGGTGAGGAAAACTTTTGTAAAGACCCTTTTACATATAGCTCTCCCCGTTCAGCAATTTCGTCTCCGGACAGGACAGCACATAACCTTTCTTTCCCAGATCCTACGACCCCGCAGATACCCAGTATCTCACCTTTATGCAGGTCAAAACTCACATTCTTAAAGCTACCAAGCTGTCCCAGGTCTTTTGCAGATAGTACAATATCATCCTGAGGTTTTACTTGTTTATCAGTTTTATAATAGGTTCCGGAAGTAGCACGACCAACCATTTTATCATAAAGAATACTCTCATCTGCATCTTCCGTTTTAAAAAATCCGGCATTTCTACCATCTTTAAAAATAAAAATACTGTCACATAATGAGAGAATCTCATCCAGCCGGTGAGAAACGAAAAGAACAGAATTCCCTTTGTCTCTGACTTTACGTAATTCTGAAAAGAGCTGTGCAATATCTCTGTCACTCAAAACTGAAGTAGGTTCATCCATAAGAACCAGAGAACTGGAACCGGAAGTGCCTCCCGTAATATCAATAACCTTGGCAATTTCAACCATCTGACGGGTCGCAAAATCAAGATCTATTATTTTTTTTTCAACTTGAATATTATTTATTCCAATGGAGCTTAATACTTTTCTGGCATCACTATTCATAGCTTTCCAGTTTATTAATCCTAATCTGGAATATCTGGCTTCTCTTCCGAGAAATATATTTTGACTGACTGTCAGATTTTTAATGAGTGATTGTTCCTGAAAAACCATACCAACGCCCAACTTATTAGCATGAACAGTATTTGAAACACTAAAGGGTTTACCATTCATTTCCATTGTACCGGATGTGGGCATTTCAACACCGGTAATTATTTTCTGCAGTGTTGATTTACCAGCGCCATTCTCACCTATCAAGCCAACAATTTCACCCCGGTGTATTTCCATATTTATATTCTGAAGGACTGTATTATCTCCGTATTGTTTTTCAATATCTTTTATCTTAAAAAAAACTTCGCCATCATTCATAATCACTCCTCACTACTTCACTATCAGTTTTCGACCGCGGGTAACAGTAAGCGATACAACAAGAATGATTATCAAACCTTGAACAGCAGGTTGAATATAGGGATTAACACCTAAAAGAATCATTGCATTACGAATCAAGGATACTATAACAACACCCACCAATGTCTGAAGAAGTCCTCCTTTTCCCCCAGAGAGAGAAGTTCCTCCAAGTACAACTGCAGTAATGGCAGTAAATAACATTCCGGTGCCCAGAGTGGCATCGCCCCTATTCAGTCTCATAGCTCCAAAGATTCCTGCGAAACTTGCACAAAATCCACAAAACATAAAAACCTTTATTTTAACATTTTGAACATTAATTCCTATTGAGGATAAAATGCTTTCATTTTCTCCGATAGCAAATATATATTGTCCAAAAGCTGTAAATTTCTGCAAAATAAGACCAATGAGAAAAATTAGAATGGCAATAACTGTTATAAAAGGAAAACCAAGAAAATAACCCTGAACAATTCTGTCAAAAGCAGGTTCCATAATTCCCGGAGGTGCTCCACTATAGCTTAAAACAGCCAACCCCAGGGTAATGCTGAACATTCCAAATGTAACCATAAAAGAAGGAATCCTCAGCTTAACATGAAGCAGCCCGTTTAAAAAACCTATAAAAAGGCCGATGGTAATAACAAAAAAAATAGACCAAAGTCCAAAATTATTTGAGTTTTTCGTATTAACAACCAAAAGAGCCACAACTGATCCTGCTAGCCCCATAACACCTTCTACCGAGAGATCAATACTACCGATAATAATAACGAAAGTGAGCCCTGTAGCTAAAACAAGTGGCCCGGCTATCTGATTTAATAATCCTTTGATATTATCCTGGGTAAAAAAACCCTGAATAAAAAAGGACATAATTAAAAAAATAATGCCTAATGTTATGAGTGGTGCAACATCTATAATTCTGGATTTAATTCGCTCTTTATTAACTTTTTCCGAGAACTCCCTGGCTATTGTCATTTCATCAGTTACAGTTTTCTTAAATTTAACTTTTTCTTCCATATACACCCCCTCTTAAACAGAAGTAAATTAGACAGGTTAAAAAACAAAGTCTGTGACTGTAAGCACACAGACTTTGCCTTATTAAATAAATATTATTTATTAGCGAATTCTTTATGCTGCTCAACAAGTCTGGTAAACGGACCAGCACTGGCAACAGTCAGATCATCAAAGTTAAAGGTAGGCAAAGCTCCCCCGCCGTAACCAAACATGGAAGCAGGATATTTATCAAGATTATCTTGAGTCAGTACTTCTGAAGACATATTCCAGTAGCGGTTTTCAAGAGCTAAATCTGCTACATTTAATTGGCCAGATTTAGCCTCATAGGCATAAGCAATGGTATAGGCTGCCATTTTAACACCGTTCATAAAAGCGGACGCTGTAAGATCGCCATCCTGAATAGCTTTATATGATAATGAACCCCCATCTACACCAACAACTTTTACCTTATTATTCAGCCCTTTGGCTTTTAAAGCCTGAATAGCAGCAAGAGCCATAGTATCATTGGCACACCAAATGCCATCAATATTATCATACTTTGCAAGCCAGGTTTCTACAATTTCAAGAGATTTTGGTCCGCTCCAGTCACCAACTTGTCTGTCAACAAGTGTTACACCGGGGAATTCTGCAAGAGCCATATCGAGACCTTTATCACGTTCATTAGCTGAATCCTGTCCCAAAACACCCTGAAGGGCAAGAATATTTCCCTTATTGGGAGTGTCAAAACGTTTAAACATCTTCTTGGCAATCTCATACCCCTGAGGAACACCATTAACAGAGGCAAAACTGACAAAATACTTATATTTGGTAGGATTAAATTCAGGAGGACAATGCCATGTGGCAGACCAGTAACATTCAGCTTCTTCCAGAATCTCTGCAAGAGGGATCAAATTGGCAGCATTGGCGGGTTCAATGTAAAAGACAATATTGCCTTTACCTTTGGCTGCAATGAGAGCTTTTACCCCATTTATCTGTTTTACTTCATCTCCATCATTTGTAAGCAAAGCAAGTTCATAAGAGTCAGCAGGAAGATTGGCTTTAGCAAATACTTCCCCTCCCTTTGTTAAGGCAGCCCAGAACTCATTATCATAATTTACAAATGTAGTAGCAATGGTAAGTTTTTTACCTTGATCTTCTGTCTGACCATTTGCCAAAACCGGTGCAGTTACCATTAATATGGATATTCCTGCAAACAGAATACTTTTTAAAGTTTTTGAATTCAATTTCATTAAGAAACTCTCCTTTTTTTATTGAACAATATTAAACTGTTAAGATTTTTATCTTCTTATTTATTAAGAAGTTAAACTGGCGAAGAACTACAGTATTCCAAAACTGGATGTAGTTCTAAACAATTCTGATAGATACTTATAATATTAAAACCTCCCTCTGTTGAGTTAATGTAAAATACCATATTCAATTTACTTGATTGTAAAATATGTTACGCTCGTATATTTGATTTGTCAATACCAATATTTTATTAATGTAAATAAATATGTTGCATATAAAGATAATTGGTAATACAATGGCATTGCCATTTGATCTAGGTAATAACTGAGAATATAATATTTATGTCTTTTACTTAGAGAAATGCAGTTTCCGGTTTTTATTATAGTCCTGGATTTTACTTAATATCCTGTTCACAGGGGAATCCAGACTTTTAATAATGATCAAATTATTTTAGTTTTAGGAGATATACTCCTTATAGACTTGAGATAGAATGCTGTATATTTAGTACACACAACAAAATCAACTTCTTATTGAAGTGCACGGGACAGGGAGTCAACAGTTATGCGGTATGACGAAATATATTCTGACTTAATTCAGCAAATAAAAGCAGGAAAATGGAAAAACGGTGATAAATTACCAACAGAGAGAGAATTTTCAGAATACTACGGAGTATCCAGGCCTACTATTAGCCGAGTTATGAATCAACTCAGGGATGCAGGTTTACTTCGCCGTGTAATTGGAGCTGGCACTTATCTTACTGAAAATACTGAACAATCTGAAAGTCATAAAACTTTTGGTCTTTTTGTACCCGGGCTGGGCTTGGGAGAGATATTTGAACCAATCTGTACCAGAATTGCAGAATTATCAGATGAATACAAATTCAATCTGATATGGGGAAGCATACCCAATGTTCATTCACCGCAAATTGAGGAAAGACTTAAGCAGACAGCACAAAGGTTTATAGACCATGATGTAGATGGTGTGTTTTTCCAGCCTATAGAAAGGGAATCTGTTCAGGAACCAATAAACCAGCAAATCATTGATATGTTCACTGACTCCAATATACCAATCATATTAATCGATAGTGATTTTTTAAATTATCCCGAGAGAAGTCCCCATGACCTGATAGGTATTGATAATGTACAAGCCGGTCTTATATTATGTGAACATTTTCTTTCTAAAAAATCAGAAAGAGTTGATTTTCTATGCCAACCTAATACCGCTGGTACATACCGACTTAGATTAATAGGTTACAGGGAGGCATTAAACAGAGCCGGAATTTGTCCTGACAGTAATTATGAGCATGAAGGAAATCCCCGTGACAAATCTTTTGTACAGGCACTAATAAAAAGCGGTGCAAAAAATATTATATGCGCAAATGATGAAACGGCAGTGCTCTTGATGCTTGAAATTGAAAATTTGGGTCTATCCATTCCTAGTGATATACGTATTGCTGGTTTTGATAATCTGAAATATGCCAGTATGGCACATGTTCCTCTAACTACAATGAGTCAGCCATGCAGTACAATCGGAGAAATGGCTGTTAATGCTATGCTCAATAGAATAAAAAATCCTACACACCCACCTTATACAATCATGACATCCGGAAAACTAATAATAAGAGAGTCCACAAACTGAGAGTTTTTAATAAAATGCAGCTATAGTCCTGTGAAATCTATTAATCATCAATTATTATAGTGATAAATATCTAAGTCCAGCTACATCTGTAACGTATCATAACATAGATAAGTAAAGCTATTATTAGAAGAGTTGTTTTTTTATAGGATAAATCACCCTTTATATAGAATTCCCAGTGTGGATTTACAGAAAACCATTTGGATATTTCAACAGTTAAATGATTGATAATCTGGCGTCTTAGCCAAAGTAGCGCAATAGGATGTTTTTCTTTGTCTGCATGAACCCGACTACTACTCACGTTGGTGATTTTTTTTAATTTACTCGATGGAAATGTCTATTACCGAGAGCTTTTCTCTTCCTGGATATTTTTTTATTTATTCTTTCTCAAAGTCCTTTATATATTCCTATTTTTAGAATATTATACCGGAACAATTTATAAGCTATTGTCATAAAGCATTACCATAACAGGTTTTTTCTACACCTCTAATAAAACCAGATAATGGAATGACTCATCACGCAAGGAGTGAAAATGGAATACTCTGTAGAAGTAAAAGAAATGTGTCCCATTTCCAGAGGACCCAAGCATGAATCTGCTCCCATCCCCATGGAAGGGCAGTTCAGAGTTGCAAAAGACGTAAAAGACATCTCCGGATTTACACATGGAGCCGGATGGTGTGCCCCTCAGCAGGGGGTATGTAAACTTTCTTTGAACATCAAGGAAGGTATTATTGAAGAGTGTCTGATTGAAACAATCGGATGTTCCGGTATGACCCATTCAGCTGCCATGGCATCTGAAATCCTGACAGGAAAAACCATTCTGGAAGCCCTTAACACCGACCTGGTTTGTGATGCTATCAATGTGGCTATGCGGGAACTGTTCCTGCAGATTGCCTATGGTCGTTCTCAGACAGCATTCTCTGAAGGCGGACTGCCCATCGGAGCCGGACTGGAAGATCTTGGAAAGGGGCTTGTTTCCCAGGTAGGTACCACTTATGGAACCAGGGAAAAAGGTGCCCGTTACCTCAACCTGGCCGAAGGCTATATCACCAAAATCGCTTTGGATAAAAACAATGAAATCATCGGTTACGAATACGTTAAAACCGGACCCATGATGGATATGATAGCCAAGGGTACTGACGCTAACGAAGCTGTTAAAGCCAATACAAACAGCTACGGTCGTTTCGCCGACGGTGTTAAATTTGTTAACCCGAGACACGAGTAGGGAGGAGCTGAATATTTATGGCACTGTTTGAAAGTTATGAAAGAAGAATTAAACAGATTGAAGTTGTTCTGAACGAGAATGGGATTGCGTCTCTTGAAGAAGCCAGGGAAATCTGTAAAGAGAAAGGCTTTGATCCTTATGACATTGTTAAAGAAACTCAGCCTATTGCCTTTGAAAATGCCTGTTGGGCTTATATCCTCGGTGCGGCAATTGCGATAAAAAGAGGCGTTACCAAAGCCTCCAAAGCGGCCGAAGTACTGGGCGAGGGACTGCAGGCTTTCTGTATCCCCGGTTCTGTTGCAGATCAGAGAAAAGTAGGTATTGGCCATGGAAACCTGGCAGCCCGTCTGCTCAGTGATGAATCCAGCTGTTTTGCTTTTCTGGCAGGACATGAATCTTTTGCTGCGGCAGAGGGTGCAATCAAAATCGCCCAGAACGCCAATACCGTAAGAAAAGCTCCCCTGAGAGTAATCCTGAACGGTCTGGGCAAAGATGCGGCATACCTGATTGCCAGAATCAACGGTTTTAACTATGTGGAAACCAAATACAACTACGAAACAGGTGAACTCTCTGTTGTAAATGAAACCAGATTCTCCGAAGGAGACAGAGGTTCCATTAACTGCTACGGTGTGGATGATGTTTCCGAAGGTGTTGCTGTTATGCATAAAGAGGGTGTTGATGTATCCATTACCGGAAACTCAACCAATCCCACAAGATTCCAGCATCCCACTGCCGGTATCTACAAAAAAGAGTGTAACGAGCAGGGGAAAAATTACTTTTCCGTTGCCTCCGGTGGAGGAACCGGCAGAACCCTTCATCCCGATAATATGGCCGCCGGTCCCGCCTCTTACGGTATGACCGACACCATGGGAAGAATGCACTCCAGCGCTCAGTTCGCAGGCTCTTCCTCCGTTCCCGCTCACGTGGAAATGATGGGACTTATCGGTATGGGAAATAACCCCATGGTCGGTGCTTCCGTTGCTGTGGCGGTAGCTGTTGAAAAAGCAATGGCTTAATCCCGGTTAGAAAATCTAATCCTGAAAAAGGCGTTTCTCCAAAAGCGGGAATCGCCTTTTTTTTGTATTTGCGGGGAATATCAATTAAATTCTATTATATCTGAAAACAGAAAAGGATTGTTCCCGGATGAAAAAAAAGGTAAACGAATTTGCACCTCTTACTCTTCTGCTTCTACTGATTATTCCGGGGAATCTCTTTCCCCTTCATCTCTTTTTTGGAGTGGACTTCATCTTCGGGAATATCCCGGTTTTTCTGATCGCCTTTATTTATGGTCCTCTATGGGCCCTGTTTGCGGGGATCCTCTCCTCGGGAGTGTCCTATTTCCTCTGGGGTCATCTAATGGTTTCTCCCGTGTTTATAAGTGAAGCATTGATGATCGCTCTTTTATTCAAAAAGCGGAAGAAGGGGAATCCCATTGATTATGTTATTGTTTATTGGTTTACCCTGGGGATTCCTGTCAGTTTCCTTGCCTATAGACTGGGGATGGGGCAGAGTATGACTATATACTTAATGACTGTGTCAAAACAGTTTATTAATTCTGTGTTCAGTGCTTCCATCTGCGGACTCCTGTTATACTGTCCTCTTTCTTTTCTGAAACTTCGAAAAGAACATCCATCCCGTCGGCTGGTTCCGGCCTACAATCTTTTCAGTTCTGTTTTCGTGATTTTTATGGTCAGTACTGTTATATTGATCCTTGTTGTGGAAAACAGGGATTTTGAGAAACGTTCTGTTAACGACGTCAAATCAAGACTCATTACAATAAATAACAGCCTGATAACTCATTTAAACAGCTGGAAAGAAAGGAATCAGTTCGTTCACTTTAGAATGTCCTATGAAGTGGGGCAGATTTTAAGCGGATCCCATACGGCTGAACTTCAGGGGTTTCTTGAAAAGATACATAGTATTACTCCGGATCATGAGAACCTTTATGTGGGAAACAGGGAAGGGATTGCTATTGCCTTTTCTCCGAAACTCAGTCTGCAGGGAGAGTTCAACATTGGAAAAGATCTGTCTGACAGGGCTTACTATAAACAGGTTCTGCACAGTCAGGCTCCTGTTTTTTCTCATTTGCTTATTTCCCGGGACTCTTCAGAACCGATTGTAGGAATAGCTTCTCCCGTTCTGATTGACGGTGACTTTAAGGGATACCTTTTCGGGGGACTGAAACTGGATGGAATCGAGAGCTCATTGCGGGAATTTCAGAATAGCGGGGAACAAACCCTGACCCTCATTGATCCCGATGGAAAAGTGATTGTTTCAACCGGTAAATTTAAAACAATGGATCTCTTCCGAACTGAAGAGAAGGGGACGCGCAAGGCCCTTGGTGAAGGAGTGATTCACTGGTTTCCCGAAGATGCTCCGTCGGCTATGCAGAGTTACAAAGAATCATTCCTTTATTATAAATCGGCGGTACCCGATCTGAACTGGACAATCTATATCGAGGAATCCTTCAAAAAACAGGCGGATATTTTCCTGAATATAAGCCTGCGCAATAACCTTATAGCCATCTTGCTTATCCTGATCCTGCTTCCATTAATGAAAATCTCCTTAAGAGGTTTTCGAAGGATCCTGGAACATCTTATCGAAGTAAGTATGAGGCAGGCAAATGATCCTCTGCCGGACTCGGAATGGCCGAAAACCTCAATTCTGGAACTTCATAATCTGATAAAACGGATCAGGAATATTGTGGAGGATCAGAGAACCAGTTCCTACCTTATGCAGGAGCAGAATAATAAATTATCCGGAATGAATGCCGCTCTTGTAAGAAGTGAAGAGAACCTGCGTATTACAATGGCTTCTATTGGAGACGGTGTTCTTGTGACCGATGCAAAGGGCAAAATTGTAAATCTTAACCCGGTTGCTTCCAGTTTAAGCGGCTGGTCACTGGAAGATGCCTTACATCACAATATCGAGGATATTCTGAATCTGAAAGAGGAATTTTCAGGTATCACTCCTTCCGGCTTTCTGGATCGTGTTCTAAACCGCGGGACGTCTCTGGTGTCAGGGAAAGTCTATATTTTGAAGGATCTGGATGGGAATGTCAGAAATATTACTTTGGGAGCTGAACCGATCCGAATCAGCCAGGAGTCGGAAATCAGAGGTGCTGTTATTGTAATAAGGGATATTTCAGAGAGTCGAAGGTTGGAGGAGCAGCTCCGTCAGGCTCAGAAAATGGAAGTCATCGGACAGCTGGCCGGCGGAATTGCCCATGATTTTAATAATCTTATGGCGGGTATTATCGGGTTGAATGAGATGATATTGTCCGATCTGCCGGAAGACTCTCCCGCTTGTGAATCTTCCCAGGGAATCTCTACTCTTGTAGGTAAGGCGGCCGATCTGACACGCAAACTCCTGGCTTTCTCAAGAAAAGGGAAAATGACCTCAAAGGTTTTTGATGTTCATGAGGTGATAGATATTACAGTTGATATTCTTGAACGGACTATTAATAAATCCATACATATTGAGAAAAATCTGGATGCAAAATCCTTTAATATTGCAGGGGATCCGACTCAGATTCAGAGTGTATTTATGAATATTGCCCTTAATGCGAGAGATGCCATGCCCGAAGGGGGAACTTTAAGTTTTATTACCGATTTAACCCGGGGGCTTCAAAGTGTGGAAACTTCCACAGGGATCAAGATGATAACCGGACCGCATATCTGTATCACTATCCGGGATACGGGTGAAGGTATCGACAAGGAATCCTTTCCGCATATTTTCGAACCTTTTTTTACAACAAAAGGGGTCGGTCAGGGATCGGGAATGGGTCTTCCGGCTGTTTTCGGAGCTGTTTCTGAGCACAATGGTATGATTGAAGTAAAGTCGGAAGTCGGGAAAGGTACGACTTTTAATCTTTATTTTCCTATAGCCCAATCCAGAAAAATCCTTTATGAGCCGGATGAACTGGCTATTATGAGGGGAGAGGAAACCATCCTGGTGATTGATGATGAAGAAATTATACGGAATTCTCTGAGAGCTATTCTTTCCGAGCTCGGATACAATGTGTATATAGCCTCCGGCGGCCTGGACGGATTGGAGATGTACAAAGCCAGGGAGAGTGAAATCTCTCTGATCATACTTGATGCTGTAATGGCGGATATGTCCGGCCTTGATGTTCTCAATGCATTGAAAGAGATTGATCCCCTGGTAAGAGTCATTATTGCCACCGGGTATTCCAGTGAATCCAGGAGTGACCAGTTCCGGGATGCCGGCGCATTGGATTTTATTCCCAAGCCATTTACAATCGATGATCTTAATAACAGGATACGCCGGGTGCTTAACAGTTGAGATAGGTTGTCCTCTGCCGTCAACCCTCTCCCGGTCTCCCCTTGCCCCCCTACTTTGGAGATTGAGTGGGGCTGGGGAGGGCGTTTATATTAAATGAGGTTTTCAACGGCTGAACGTTCAATGGCAAGGCCCTTGTGGTAACGTTCAAAGAAAGCCTGGAATCCCTCTGCATCGGCCGGATCCGGCTTAACAGCTTCTCCCATGCTCTCTTTAAAAACTGTACTGATAAAATCCGGAAAACTGAGATCTTCCCCTTTGTTGACCATGTAGGAAGCCAGCAGGGCGATTCCCCAGGCGCCGCCTTCTCCGGCTGTTTCCAGTATGGAGATGGGTGTGTTGGTAGCCGCTGCCATGATCCGGCATCCCACTTCTGCCGCTTTGAAGAACCCCCCATGACCGCGAATCTCATCAACTTCAACGCCCTCTTCCTCAAAGAGAATGTTCAATCCCGTACGCATGGCGCACAGGGCTGTGAAAAGGTGGGAGCGCATAAAATTCGGCAGGGTAAATTTCCCCTCGGGGGGGCGGACAAACAGGGGTCTTCCTTCCGAAAACCCGGTCATATGCTCTCCTGAAACGTAACCGATACTCAGCAGGCCGCCGCAGTCGGGATCTGCTTTCAGGGACTGTCCCAGAAGGGTATCATATAATTGGGGAGTGGATACTTCAAATCCGAGGGCTTTTACCGCTTCTCCCAGCAGATTGATCCAGGCATCATAATCGGAACTGCAGTTATTGGAATGAGCCATGGCAACCAGATGCCCGTCGGGTGTTGTTACAAGATCAAGTTCATGATGAACCTTTGACAGCTCCTTTTCCAGAACAATCATGGCAAATACGGATGTTCCTGCCGAGACGTTTCCGGTTCTTACGGCAACACTGTTGGTGGCGACCATCCCGGTACCGGCATCTCCCTCGGGGGGACAGACAGGAATGCCGGCCTGCAGTGTTCCGCTGGGATCAAGCAGTTTGGCTCCTTCTTCGGTAAGATACCCGGCATTCTGCCCTGCTACCAGAACTTCCGGCAGAATATTTTTCAACTTCCAGTCAAATCCCCTGCTGGAAATCCTTTTATCAAATTTATCACACATATCGGTGTTGAAGTCGCTTGTTTTAAGATCAATGGGGAACATTCCGGATGCTTCTCCGATTCCCATAACTTTTCTGTCTGTCAGTTTCCAGTGAACATATCCGGCCAGAGTGCTTAGATAGTCGATATCTTTTACATGATCTTCCCCATTGAGGATGGCCTGATAAAGATGGGCCACACTCCACCGCTGGGGTATAGGGTACTGAAAGAGTTCTGCCAGTTCCTTTGAAGCCTGTCCGGTAAAATTGTTCCGCCATGTTCTGAAGGGAACCAGCTGTTTCTCACTTTTGTCAACAACGATATAGCCGTGCATCATACCGCTGAAACCCAGGGCTTTCAGTTTTGTAATTGTCACGCCATATTCGGACTGAACATTTTTCACAAGATCCGCATAGCTGGACTGCAGTCCTTCCCAGACCTCATCCAGAGGGTAGGTCCATATGCCGTCTACCTGGGAATTCTCCCAGCCGTGACCTCCCGAGGCCAGAGGGTTGTTATCAGGACCTATCAATACGGATTTGATTCGGGTGGATCCCATTTCAATTCCAACAACAGCTTCGCCGTTTTTAATAATTGCGGTGACTTCAGATTTTTCAATACTCATTATTTATCTTCCCCTTTTTTGTGCGTGGTCGATAACGCATTGTAATAGCGCTTCCGGGATCTGTCAATCGCTTTGTATGGTTCCGGAAACCTCAAAACAGTGACTAAATCCTTTATCTTCCTAAAATTAGGCCTGAAACCATCATAATAGAGGGTTTCAGGGGATATCGTATATATAATAATATGAAAAATAATTTTGTAAAATGCATTTTTGTAATTATTGTGAAAGAAAAAATCGGATGTTCCATCCAACTTCCATACAGTCCGGGATTCCGGTTTTTCTCACGGCTCAGACTGTACCATTACATTTGTCCATAATAGGCGTTCTCGCCATGTTTTCTCAGAAAATGCTTTTTTAACAGCTGCTCCGGCATATGCGGTACAGAAGGGCTGCCGGTTTCGAGAACCCAGGCCATAAACGCCACCTCTTCGAGCACGACAGAGTGGTAAACAGAGTCATGAGCATTCTTTCCCCATGTAAAGGGACCATGGTTGCTTACCAGAACCGCGGGGATTTTCATAGGGTCCTTAGTACAGAATCGTTCGACTATAACTTTGCCCGTATTTTTTTCATACCCGGATTGGATTTCTGCACTTGTGAGATCTCTTGTGCAGGGAACAGGTCCGAAGAAATAGTCGGCATGAGTCGTCCCGTACGGAGGAATCTCCTCTTTAGCCTGAGAAAAAATGGTTGCCCATCTGGAATGTGTATGGCAGACGCCGCCTATGTTTTCAAAAGCTTTATAAAGTTCCAGATGGGTCGGCGCATCTGAGGATGGTTTGAGGTTCCCTTCCACCACGTTGCCTTCCATATCCAGAATTACAATATCTGACGGGACCATCCGATTATACTCCACTCCGCTTGGTTTTATGGCAACCAGTTTCTTCTCCCGGTCAATGGCGCTGACATTGCCCCAGGTATAAATGACAAGATTCTTTTTTTGCAATTCCAGGTTTGCCTGAAATACTTCTTCCTTTAATTCTTCCAGCACTGTTCTACTCCATTCCTTTCCATAGTCCGTCCAGGGAGTCCGAAATCTTTCTGTAAATGGTATATTTCCTGGAATAGACTTCTGTTCTTGATTTGTCAGGTTGAATTTTCTTTCTGATTTTAACCATTTCCAGGGCTGCTGCATTCAGACTGTCGTATTCACCTTCTGCAACAGATGCCGCCATGGCACAGCCTAGAGCCCCGAGCTCTTCCGTCTCAATGGTTTCGACAGGTAAATCAGAAATATCCGCAAACATCTGGGCCCATACGGACGATTTGGCTGCCCCTCCGGCCAGCCGGATTGCCCGGGTTTCCTCCCTGTTCTGCAGGAGCTTTTCGATATGCACCATATGACAGAAAACAATCCCCTCAAATACAGCTCTGATCATATCGGCTCTTGTGTGGGATCTGTCCAGTCCGATAAAGCAGGATCTGGCGTTGGGATTATAGTTGGAACCGAACAGGAATGGGAGATAATACAGGGAATGATCTTCCGGATTTATTGAATTAACCAGTTTGTCACAGTACTGATAAATATTTATTCCCAATATGTCCGCCTCCCTTTTCTCTCTGTCCAGAAAGGTTTCTACAAACCATTCAAGATTGCCTGCTGATGTGGGGCTGCACTCTTCAATCAGGTAATAACCATCCAGACAATAGAGGGAATTCATCATGACGCTATGATTTGTTACAGGTCCTTTAGATATGTATTCATTGATACTCCAGGTTCCTGCAATAACACAGATATTTTTCTCATCCGTTATGTCCATGGCAATTGAACAGGCATCTATATCAAACATCCCTCCTGCAACAGGTGTTCCCTGGACAAGACCCGTCTGTTCTGCTGCTTCCCGGGTTATGTATCCGCATATATCCGTAGACTTTCTGATTGGCGGCAGTTTTTCATACAGGTCCTCCAGGTCAAAGAGTTTTAACAGTTCTCTGTCAAAATCACAGGTTTTCAGGTTCATCATACCGGAGCCGGAATAGTCTGTTCTTTCTGAATAAGCCTCGCCGGTGAGCCGGAACCGCATATAATCCTTGACTTCAAAAATCCATTGTATCTGTTCTATAACTTCCGGGCTATTATCTTTGAACCAGTTTAAAAGGGAAACAGGCTGACAGGCGAGAATCTTCTGGAATGTTTTTTCAAACGCCTTCAGGGCTGTTCCGTCTTTCTCCCATTTTACTGGATACTCCCAGGCTCTCGTATCGGTTGATACAATGCCGTTGTAGCAGGGGGTATTGTTCTTTCCCCAGAGGTAAAGCCCTTTTCCATGGCCGCTGCAGGCTACACCCCTGATCATTTCCGGAGATATTTCAGCCCGGTCCAAGGCATTGCGTATAGCTTTTGCATTGCTGTTCCAGAGGTCCGTCATATTCCTTTCTGTATAGCCGGAATGGGGCGTATGCAGTTCCAGTTTGCAGGATGAAGACGAGATCTCTTCTCCCTTTGAGTTGAAAATAACAGCTTTGCACAAAGTTCCTCCGTTATCAATTCCCATATAATATTTGGTCATATTACTTCTCCTGTTGAATTCCTGATGGCTGTACGGAGGAAATCGGCTGCCCTGGATAAATCTTCCCGCCAGTTTGAACTGCCTGTATACCAGAATTCCCCAACAAAAAGGGAAACCCCCAGTTCCCTGACAATTCCTACGGTTTTCTGAAAGTTTACATGCCCTGTTCCATAGGGAATCTCTCTGTACCTGCCCGGAAGGGTTTCTTTAAGATGCATGGCTGCCATATGCCCCCTGCCGGCGGCAATATCCAGAGTCAGACTGTGCCCGTCTGCCAGGGCTGCATTACTTATGTTTCCGATATCCGGATAAATCTGCAGATAGGGAGAGTCAATCCTGTGAATATGCTCCATGGCTTTGGATACGGTATTAAGAAAATCCGTTTCCATTGTTTCAAAGGCAAGGATGACTCCTTCCCTGGATGCCAGCTCGACAGCTTCTTTAAGATTCTTTTCAAAATTGGTACGGGTTGTACTATTGGACGGTGCGTAATATTCATCATACCCGGCAATCTGTATAATCCTGATGCCCAGGTCGCCGGCCAGCTGAATGGCATCTTCCATAATTTCCATCCCTCTCTTCCGTACGGCAGGGGATTCACTGCCCAGCGGATACTTTCTGTTTCCGCTGAGGCAAAGGGTTTTTATGGGAACTCCACTCTCCCAGATAGCATGAGATACTTTACGCCGCTCTTCCCGATCCCATTTTAACCGGGCCAGCTTCTCGTCCGTTTCATCAATGCTCAGTTCCATAAAATCAAAACCGGCTTTCCGGGTCTCCTTAAGTTTTTCATGGATGCCTATTTCCGGCGGCATGGATTTTTCGTATAATCCAAGTTTGTATTTGAAGGTTGTATTCATGATTGTTCAATTATATTTTCCTGAGTTCCGAAAGCAATATAATATCTTTAACCGGTTGTATCGATTTCATATAATATTTTAAGCTTCCCTGAAAAATATTTAACACTGTCTTGATTAGAACCGGACTGTCCGGTAAAAATTGGGGCAGATAAAAATGCATTTTGTTACGGGAGAACAGGGTATGATCAGTACTGTCATCTTTGACATGGACGGGGTTTTAATTGATAGCGAGCCGATACATCAAAGGGTAAACCAGTCATTTTTTTCCAGGATTGGCACTGAAGTCGGCAGTGAGTTTTATAACAGTAACTTTGTAGGATTGCCCGTGGAACAGATGATGGTCTATCTAAAAGAGAAACACAATCTTAAAGCCGGTGTTCCGGAGCTGATGGCCGAATGCGGCGCTCTGCTATATAAAGAATTTGAACAGTCGGAACTGGTTCCCGTTTCGGGAGTAAAAGAGCTTCTCGGATTATTCAGGGAAGAACAGTTTAATCTGGCTGTAGGTTCCTCTTCATCACCGGAATTGATTCGTTTGATAATCGGCAAACTGGGGCTTGATCATTTTTTTCATCACCTTGTCAGCGGGTATGAAGTGAAAAAGGGTAAACCCGAACCGGATCTCTTTTTGAAAATAGCCGGGATATTCAATGAATCTCCGGAGAATTGCGCCGTTATTGAAGACTCTGCTCTGGGATTGAAAGCTGCCTCTCTGGCGGGGATGCCTTCTATCGGGGTAAGGAATCCCTCATCAGGAGATCAGGATCTGAGTCTGGCGGAGCTTATTGTTCCGGGATTTGGCAAAGAGGAGAGAGGGGAGATATTGAAGGCTCTTCAGAGCTGGTAATATTCTTCTGCCGGGAGGTTTTAAACCAGTTTATATGATCATTTAAAAGGATGGTCGCTTTGTGGATCCTTCTGGTAAGACGGGTCATCTTTTTCATCTGATAGTCTATCTGACTGAATTCCCGGGTAAAGAGTACAATCTTTTCCAGAACACTGGATGAAATTGTATTAATCTGGTTCATGCTGCTTGATGTTTCACCCGTGGATACGGCTATGATATCGCTATTATCCAGAACTCTCAGAGATACTGTATTCAGCTCTTCCATATCTTTTCGGATCTGTTTGTTTATCCTGGAGAAATCTGTAATTTTCCTATGGATTTCGTGAAAGGACTGGTTTGATTCCAGGATCTCTCTGTTTATGCTTTCAAAAGCCTGCTGGGTGTTCTGTCCGGATTTTTGACTTTTTTCAATCCTTTCGATAATCTTATCCAGGGCACTGGTTATCTGATTGGTATTTTCGGCTGAAATTTCAGCCAGTTGCCGTATTTCATCTGCCACGACAGAAAACCCCTTTCCGTATTCACCGGCATGGGCCGCCTCGATTGCGGCATTCATGGCAAGCAGATTCGTCTGGGATGCTATTCCCTTAATCGTTTCGGCTACCTTTTCAATAATCCCGATACTGTCATAGACTTCGGACATGATGGCGCGTGTTGTGCCCAGGCTTTCACCCCCGATACGGGCCGTCTGAATCAGGTTTTCCGATGAAATGGTCTGGGTTTCTGCAACCTGCTTTATAAAATCCGCCGAATCCGACATTTCAATTATGGAACTGTCCGCCGTTTCAATAATCCGTATCTGTTTCTGTATAACTTCGTTTAATTCTGCTGTATTGCTGTTAATGGTGGAGAATTGTTTGTCCGCATCGCTTAGATGATTGTTCAGGGTTTGTATCTGACTATTGATATTTTCAACATTTTTATTAAGCAGGCCGGTGCTGTTTGATATCTGATCGATTGCTTCATCCAATTCGTTTTTTATCAGAACATTCTCCACCGAACCTTTTTTTATTTTGTTTATTGTATTCAGAAGGGCATTCCGGAAGGATTCCATTGAAGTGCTTAGCTGCATCAGTTCATCTTTTGTATTTATAAGAACCGAACGATTAAGATGACCGTCTTTCATATAATCTAATCCCTTATGAATCTTCATAATCCCCCTGTTCATTCCGGTGGTGAGATAGAGCAGCAGAAAAAGACTTGTCAGAATAAAAAATGCAACAATTCCAATTGAAAGAATAGACCCGTTTCTGGTTATGCGTCGGGTTTCACTGCGTATAATCAAACTGTTGCTTTCCAGGGTTTCTATGGATGTGGAAAGGCTGTAATCCAGGTTTATCAGATTGACGGAGATATCTCTTGTCAGCTGTAAAATAGTTTTCAACTGTTCAGGATCCTGTATCTGCCCTTTACTGATATTTTCAGAATAGAGGGTAAACAGGTAAAATAGTTAATATCGATACCGGTTTTACCAATGAGTCTGTCAAAACGAGTGAGAAGATCTTCCAGGGTGCTCTGTTTTTCCTGTGATATCTGTCTCAGGGTCCCGATGGTTTCCAGTGCTTCCCGCACAGAAGGGCTGATGGAGGGAAGCAGCGTAATGGATGATAATTTTGAAAAGGACTGATAGGTTGCTTCCACTGAATCGTAATAGGATGTTACGGATTGAGAGTAGGGATTGTTGCTTATTTTACATAAAGTCAGCAGTTCATTCTGAAGTGAGACTTTTACATCCTCCAGCAGGCTTTCCTCCATTTTTATATGACTGACTTTGAGACTCTGATACGAAAAGAGTCCTATGGAGAGGAGAATCGAAAAAACGAGTCCGCCGAATAAACCGAACATTTTGCCTTTTATTGTCATATCTGTACCCCTGAAAGTTTTTTTTCATAGTAAAGGCATTTCACAGGAACACAAGTGTATTAGTAATATCTTGTATTATTTAGAAATATGATAAAGATTTGATGTTTTTCGTTGTTTCAGTTGATCCGGGAGGAGATTATGATTAAGAAAATCGTAATATTTTATATTATTATTGATTTGACATATTAAATATCCCATGGTAATTCAGGTACAGAAAACATAAAAAAAATACGAATACGATATTCCAGATTTTAGAAATATCCTCCATTTTGTTCTGACAGGGGCTGAAATATAATGCGGATAAATTAATATTTTAAAGGAGTTCTAAATGAAAAGACACAAATTGTTTACAGCAGTGGCTCTATTGCTGATTTGTGCTTTGGGTTCAGTGTCCGCTAATGGTCAGCATGACGGTGCCGGATCGGGAGATACCGTAGACACCGTAAAAAGCGAGGCTGCCAAGACAGGTTTCAGCTGGAAAATGGCGGAAGGAGAATCAATCAAGGTTCTTTTTAATCAGCATCCATATGCTGAATCTATTATTAAGAAGATTCCCGAGTTTGAAGCAGCCACAGGTATTAAGGTAACATACGCCATTACACCTGAAGAAAACTACTTCGACAAGGTAACCACTTCCCTTAACAGCCGTTCCGGTGATCCCGACCTCTTTATGAGCGGTGCCTATCAGATCTGGGAATATGCAGTCCCCGGGTATGTTCAGGAACTGGACCAGTTTGTCAATGATCCCAATCTGGTTTCTCCCGACTACGATTTTGCCGATTTCTACCCTGGTGTTATTTCTTCTCTGAAATGGGACCTGACTCCAGGTCATAAAGTCGGAACAGGTAGCCTCTGGGCTCTTCCCCTGGGCTTTGAAACGAATATTCTTGCCTATAACAAGAGAATCTTTGATGAAAGAGGTCTGAAACCTCCCAAAACCATGAAGGAACTGGCGGCTCTCTGTGAAGAACTTCAGGAATTCGATGGTCCGGGTACATATGCTCTGGCAATCCGCGGTTCCAGAAACTGGGGTACCATTCATGCCGGTTATATGACAACCTACTCTAATTACGGTGCCGTAGATTTTGAAATTGAAGATGGTAAACTGATTTCCAAAGTTAACTCTTCTGCGGCTATTGAAATGACCGAGGACTGGGTAAATCTGATTAAAACCGGTGGATCCCCCACCTGGGCAAGCTATACCTGGTATCAGGCTGGTGCTGACCTGGGTGCCGGAAAAGCCGCCATGCTCTTTGATGCAGACTGTAACGGTTATTTTCAGAACCCCGCCGGGGCTTCGAAAGAAGCCGGAAACCTTGCTTATGTTCATGCTCCTCTCCCCTCAGGACAGGACAAGGTTAATGCCAACCTCTGGACATGGGCAATGGCAATCAATAAGGCTTCCAAGCATAAAACAGCTTCCTGGCTCTTTCTGCAGTATTTTACCGGAAAAGAGTTCAATCAGTGGGCTTCCACAGTTGGTAAAACTGTAGACCCCGCCAGAAAATCTGTTTTTGAAAGTTCCGACTTCCAGCAGGTACTGTCCAAATCCGAAGGTTACGGACAGGCTTTCCAGGACTCAGTTGCCGGAACCACGATTCAGTTTACTCCCCAGCCCCACTTTTTTGAAACAACAACCGAGTGGGCTGCAACCCTCCAGGATATCGTATCCGGAGAATACGACTCTGTCGAAGAGGGGCTTAATGCTCTCAAGAAGAAGATGGACCGTATTGTCGAAGACATTGAAGTCGAATAATTAAAAAAATGAGATAAACTATCGGGCTGCCTCTGCAGCAGTCCGATACCGATTATTCGGCTATTTACAATAAATATAAATAAACAGGAGTTCTGTTTTGTCTGAAAATATAAATGAAAATAGCCTTAAGACTGGTATGACAGGTACAGAAACCAGCTTAACAAAGGTTCACTGGACAGTTAAGGCTCGTCCATATTTTATCATGGCGCCCTGTCTGCTTATCACAATCGGTATTCTATACCCATTTGCAAGCGCCATATTCTATTCTTTAACCAATTATTCCTTCAGGAATCCCACCTGGAAATTTATTGGACTTCGAAACTGGAAATATCTGTCTACCGATGTGGATTTCTGGCATGCTCTATTGGTAACATTCAAATATGCAGCGGCTACAACCATTCCGCAAATACTTCTGGGACTGGGAATTGCCCTTTTGCTTAACAAAGAAAACTGGTTTACCAGAATACTGAAAGTCGTTCTGGTATTTCCCCTGATGATTGCTCCTGTAATCGCCACATTGATATGGCAGCTTATGACCAATACGTCAGTAGGTATTCTGGAAAAGTTTCTGAACCTGTTCGGTGTATATGGTTTTCCCTGGGCTGCATCATCACATACCGCATTGTTTACGGCGGCCCTGATCGATACCTGGGTTTATGCTCCCTTTGTTATCGTTCTGGTCTCAGCAGGTATTCAGTCTCTGCCCAAATCTCCTTTCGAGGCGGCAAAGGTTGATGGCGGATCGGCATGGTTTACCTTTAAAAATCTGACACTTCCCATGCTGAAACCATTCATGTATATCGCCCTGATATTCCGCCTTATGGCGGCTCTCCAGGAGTTTGCCATTATCTTCGCCCTTTCCAAGGGAGGTCCGGGAAATACTCTAATGAACCTCTCCCTGTCTGGTTACAACAAAGGTTTTGCTTTTCTTAAGTTCGGTGAATCACTGCCGTATGTACTGGTTTTATGGGTGGTTATTTACTTTATCAGTAAAAAACTGGTAGGCGATTATCTTCTGACGCAGAAAAAAGCCTCCGGTGAAGCGAATTAAGGAGAGATTGATGACTATTGAAAAAATGCACCATACAGGTAAAGTCGCAAGGAACTTACTCCTCGCCCTCTGGGCCATCTTTGCTCTGTTCCCTATATTCTGGATGGTTTTGATTACTTTTAAAAGTGATGCGGAAATGTTTACAACTACTTTCTTCTTTACTCCTACATTGGAAAACTATACACAGGTTCTATTCCGTACCGACTATTTCAGTGCCTTTCTGGATAATATAATCGTCAGTGCCGGAGCTGTTATTGTATCGGTTATAGCCGGTGTGCCTGCGGCATATGCTTTGGCCCGGTTTAATTTTAAAGGGAAAGAGGATCTGGCTTTTACCATTCTTTCTTTCAAATTCGCACCGGAAATCCTGGTTATTCTGCCCCTGTTTATGATTTATCAGAAACTGGGGATCTATGATACCCATTTCGGTCTTATCTGGGTTTATCAGCTGATTACCATGCCCCTTCTTGTATGGGTAGTCAGGGGATATTTTGAAGATATCTCTGTAGAGATAGAGCAGGCTGCCCGACTTGACGGATACCGCTGGTGGGAGATCTTCTATAAGATGCTTCTGCCCCTGATCAAACCGGGACTGGTTTCATCTGCTCTTCTGGCATTTATCTTTGCCTGGAACAGTTTTACCTTTCCCCTGCTGCTGACCAGCTTCAATGTGGAAACTGTAACTGTCGCATCCCTGAAATATATAGCGTCCGATACCGTTCACTACGGCCAGATGGCTGTAGCGGCAACTGTAGCAGCTACCCCGGAAGTTATTCTGGCGCTTCTGATTCAGAAACACCTGGTACGGGGACTCAGTTTCGGTGCTGTAAAAGGTTAAATTGGAGGAAATTGTGGCTCAGATTGAATTAAACGAATTAACAAAAAACTATAAAGAGCATTCGGCTCTGAAAAATGTGGACCTGACCGTTCATGATAAGGAATTCCTTGTACTTTTCGGTCCGGCTGGGGCGGGGAAGACAACAACACTCAAGATGATCGCCGGTCTGGAATTCCCGGACGAAGGGTTGGTTAAAATTAACGGGGAAATCGTTAATGTTGTTCCTCCGGCCAATAGAAATGTATCTATGGTATTTGAGAACTATGCCCTTTATCCCCATCTTTCGGTTTATGACAACATTGCTTCCCCCATGAGGAGTTCCCTCTACAGGGAGGATGAAAAGTATATTCATGATGCGATCCTTGATGTAACCAAAAAGATGAAGATTGACCACCTGTGGGACAGGCTGCCTTCCCAGCTCAGTAACGGTCAGCGTCAGAGGGTTGCCCTGGGGCGTTGTCTTGTAAGAAAACCGAATGTCTTTCTTATGGATGAACCCCTGGCTCACCTTGATGCCAAACTGCGGCACTTTATGAGGGCCGAACTGAAAGAAATGCAGGCTTCCTTTGATACAACAACCATCTATGTAACTCATGACTACATGGAAGCTCTGAGTCTGGGAGACCGGATCGCTATCATTAATGAAGGTGAAATCATACAGATAGGTACGGGAGAGGAGCTGTTCTATACCCCCTGTAACCAGTTCGTTGCCGGTCTTATGGGAGAACCTGAGATTAATATTATCCCGGCGGAAATTATCCGGGATAACAGTTCAGTCAAGGTAAAACTGTCTCATCAGAATCACCTTTTTGATCTGCCGGAAGATGTGGCCAATTTTTTTAGAGAAAATACCATTGAAAGCGTAAATCTTGGAGTTCGGGGAAACGATGTTACCTGTTCCAGGACATCCGGGAATGACAAATCTATTAAAGGATCGGTATATGTTCTTGAACCGATCGGCAACCGCTCTATTCTGACTGCCGATGTGGAAGGACAGAAAATACGGATTATTGTTTCCAACAGCTACGATGTGGAAATGGATTCTGATACTTATATCGATCTTGATTTTACGGATATTATTTTTTTCAACAGTGAAAATGAAGAGTATCTGATACGGCACAATCAGGAAAAACTGGTTAAGGAGGGCACACATGCCTGATCTCATTCTGGAAAATGTATTTAAACGATATGTAAATAAGAAAAATACCAAAGTGCTCAATGACTTTGCGGTAAATGATCTCTCTCTTCACTGTAATGAAGGGGAGTTTATAGGAATCCTGGGACCTTCCGGCTGTGGGAAAACCACTACATTGAGAATGATTGCCGGGTTGGAAGAGATTACTGACGGAAACATCTATATCGGCGATATGAAGCTTAATAATCTTGAGCCGAAAGACCGTCATATCGGTTTGGCTTTTGAGGATTATGCCCTGTATCCTCCTCTGAATGTGTATGACAATATTGCCTTCAATCTGAGAGCGAAGAAAGTTTCGGAAGAGGCCATTAAGGAAAGGATAAATAAGATTGCTCCTTTGCTTAAAGTGGATGATCTGCTCAAAGAAAAGCCCATCAGTTTGTCTGGTGGGCAGAAGCAGCGGGTCAATATTGCCCGAGCGATTGTAAGGGAACCGAAACTCCTTCTACTGGATGAACCACTCTCTCATCTGGATGGAAAAATGCGGCAGGTGCTCAGGGACGAGATCAAACGTCTTCACAGGCAGATCAACAGTACAACGATTATTGTGACTCATGATCAGCTGGAAGCCATGTCTCTTTCCGACAGAATGGCCATAATGAAGGACGGTCTGCTTCAGCAGTTCGGAACCCCTCTGGAAATCTACGATGATCCGGCCAATGAATTTGTTGCCGGATTTATCGGGGAACCCCCCATGAACCTTTTGACCGTTACAATTAAACAGACCGGAAATGATTATCTGTTTGTTTTTGCAGATAATAACCTGCAGGTACCTGTTCCCGTCAGGTATAACAAGGTTTTAAAGGACGGTATGAAAGTTCGTCTGGGCGTTCGTCCCACGGATGTTCTGATAGGCCGGGAAAACAGCAAAGGTACGGATGTGGAAATAACCGTATTTGAGGGACTGGGAGAAGAGAGACGGCTTCATTTCAGAGTCGGTGAGGAGTTCCTGACCCTGATTACAACAGAGAAAATATTCTATCGTCCCGGCGATACCATTAAACTAGAGTTCCTTTCGGAGAAAACCCATCTGTTTGATCTGAAAACGGGCGATAAAATCCGCGCATAAATTTTAACAAAGGATAAGGAGAAAAGAATGAGTGATTTACCAAAAACAATGAAAGCAATTGTAGCCTATGCCCCCGGAGACTACCGGTATGAAGATGCTCCCGTTCCCAGAGCAGGAGAGGGAGAGATTGTGATAAAAGTGGAAGCCTGCGGTGTATGTGCGGGGGATGTTAAAGCCGAACATGGTGCGTCCCGGTTCTGGGGAGGGGACGGTACTCCGCCCTATATAAAAGCTCCTGTTATTCCCGGTCATGAGTTTCTTGGAGAAATTGTTGAAATGGGGGAAAATGTTAAAGGAGATTTTAAACTGGGAGACCGGGTCATTTCCGAACAGATCGTTCCCTGCTGGGAGTGTAAATTCTGTAAAACAGGACGTCACTGGATGTGTGAAAAACACGATGTGTACGGGTTCCAGTACAATGTAAACGGCGGAATGGCCGAATATATGAAATTCCCCAAAGAAGCCCTTGTATACAATGTTCCAAAGGATATTCCCATGGAAAAGGCTATTCTGGTTGAACCTTTCGCCTGCTCAAAACATGCTGTAGACCGGGGTAATATCGGGAATGAGGATGTGGTTGTCCTTTCCGGAGCCGGAACCCTTGGACTGGGTATGGTGGGAGCCATCAAACTGAAAAATCCCAAGACCCTTGTTGTTCTGGATATGAAGGATGAAAGACTGGAGCTGGCAAAAAAATTCGGGGCAGATGTAGTAATGAACCCCGCCAAGGAGGATGTTGTCAGCAAGATCAGGGAGATGACAGAGGGATACGGTTGTGATATTTACATTGAGGCGACGGGGCATCCCTCCAGTGTTCAGCAGGGATTGGAAGCTATCAGAAAAATGGGGACTTTTGTTGAATTCAGCGTGTTTGGTCAGCTTACCACGGTTGACTGGAGCATTATCAGTGATACCAAAGAACTGGATCTTTTCGGAGCTCATCTCAGTCCGTTCTGTTATGAACCGGTTATTGAGTGGATTGGAAACGGAAAACTTCCAACCGATGGAGTTGTGACTCACACCTTACCCCTCAAGGAGTACAGGAAAGCTTTTGAACTGGCAGGAAAAGGAGAAGGATCACTCAAGGTTGTTTTAGTGCCTTGATAATACAAATAAGTGTAATGAAAGATTCGTCAATAAGTTATACGAAACTTTAAAATCTCGAGTAGATTCATGAAATAGGAAACTGAAATGAGAGAAGATAGAAAATCCCCCCCCAAAATGAAGGTGGCAAGTCTGGGACTGCATATCTGCGATATCCTGGGGCGGCCTGTAACAGGTATTCCTGAAGGACAGAATCTGGATATTCTGGAAGAAACCAGAATGACAGTTGCAGGAACGGCTGCAGGAACGAGTGTCGATATGGCTAAACTCGGTTTGGATGTATACGCCTTTGGTGCGGTGGGGACGGATACAATAGGTGATTTTGTTATGAGTACCATGAACAGTTATGGAATTGATACCGCAGGACTTGTCAGAACATCACTTGCGCAGACTTCTACTTCCATGTTGATGATCCGTCCTAACGGAGACAGACCGGCACTTCATGTACCGGGAGCAAATGCTGTTTATTCACGGGAAAATGTAAACTTTACCCTTCTGGCAGAAATGGATTTTCTTCACTTTGGAGGAACAGGGCTCATGCCGGGACTGGACGGGGAAGCCAGCCGGGACATTCTGGCGTTTGCAAAAAAACATAATGTTACGACGACCTTTGATCTGATCGCTTTGGAATCGGTTGAATTAAACTCATTAATAGAACCCTGTTTACCTTTTGTGGATTATTTTATGCCCGGGCTGGAAGAAGCCGCCATGATTTGCGGTTTGGATAGAAGAGAGGATATCCACAGATATTTTCTGGAAAGGGGCGCCGGGCATACGGTATTCAAAAACGGTGAAAACGGGACTTTTATAGCATGGCTGGACAGCGGAGTGTTGAGAGAAATCCATATTCCATGTTTTGAAACCAGTGTGGTTGATTCAACCGGATGCGGTGATTCGTTCTGTGCTGGATTTATCAAGGCTCTGTCCTGTGGATTCCCTCTGGAAATTTGTGGCGAAATGGGCAGTGCCTGCGGAGCTCTTGTTATTTCAGGTCTTGGTTCGGACGCCGGAATAGTAAGCTGGGAGCATCTTCAGGAATTTGCCAGAACCACACCGGTTTGTCTTTCTGTATAACGCTGAAGAGATCTTGGCAGCGTATTAAATGTGTAATAGGAGCTTTTATGAGAATAGCAATAGGTTGTGATGAAGCCGCCATTGATATGAAGAATTGTATAAAACAGCATCTGGAGGAGATGGGGCACGCGGTTCAGGATTTTGGTGTAAACAATACCGACCCTGTACTATACCCCGATATCGCCGTGGCCGTGGGGACCTCAGTGGCCAGCGGAGATAATGAACGGGGAATCCTGATGTGCGGTACCGGCCTGGGAATGGCTATCGCAGCGAATAAGGTTCCGGGAATTCGGGCCGCTACCTGCCATGATTCCTTTTCGGCCCAGAGGGCCCGGAAAAGCAACAATGCCCAGATTATGACCATGGGGGCCCGTGTTATCGGCCTGGAACTGGCCAAGAACCTGGTGGATATCTGGATGGAATCGGAATTTCAGGGAGGCGGTTCAGCACCCAAGGTAGATAAAATCATGGAGTGGGAGAAAGAACTCCATAAAAAGGCCAATTGAAAAAGATAGGAGTACGAATCATGCAGAGAATTATCAATGATCCCAACATGGTTGTTGAAGATATGCTAAAAGGCTTTCTTAAAACCCATAAGGATATTGTCTCCTCCACGGAGCACGAAAGGGTTATCAAATATAAAGAAGCTCCCGTAGACGGTAAAGTCGGTGTGGTAACGGGGGGAGGCTCCGGTCATAAGCCGGCCTTTGTCGGGTATGCAGGAAAGAACATGGTTGATGCAGTTGCGGTTGGAGAGGTTTTTGCCTCTCCAACTGCCAAAGCCTTCTTTCAGGCCATGAAAGAGGCGGATTCAGGTCAGGGGGTAGCCTGTCTGTATGGAAACTATGCCGGGGATAATATGAATGTCAAAATGGCCGTGAGGATGGCGGAAAAAGCCGGTATAAAGGTTAAAACCGTTGTAGCCAATGATGATGCCGCTTCAGCGCCAAAGACCGAGCTGGAAAAAAGACGCGGTGTGGCCGGTGAAATCCTGATGTGGAAGGCCGGGGGAGCCAAAGCCTCTCAGGGGGGGACACTGGATGAAGTTATTGCCGCAGCGCAGAAAGCCATCGACAATACCCGGAGTGTCGGGATTGGTCTCACCTCCTGTACCATCCCGGCTGTGGGACACCCCAATTTCTCTATTGAAGACGGCAAGATGGAAGTGGGGATCGGGCATCACGGCGAACCCGGAATTAAAGTGGAGGATCTGAAATCCGCAGATGATATGGCAAAAGAGATGGTGGATGTGATTCTGCCGGATCTGCCCTTTGAAAAAGGAAATGAAGTGGTTGTGCTTCTCTCCGGTCTGGGAGCTACCCCTGTAATGGAGCTGTACATTCTATATAACAAGGTGGAAGAGCTTCTGGCGGAAAAAGGGATTACCGTATACAGGTCCTATGTGGGAAATCTTTTTACCTCACTGGAAATGATGGGAGCGACCCTGACGGTTATGAAGCTTGATGACGAGCTGAAACCGCTGATGGATATGGAAATCAACACCATGGGCCTCAAACAATTTTCATAAATAATGAAGTGGTTGGAAGAAGAGTCTTCGGGATTTCCAGCCAACCCTCACCCCGACTCCTCTCCCAGAGGGCGAGGGGAGTTTATATATTTTTAGGAGCTGAATTATGGCTGAAACATTTAAGAACAGTTCTGCTCAGGTAGTAGTGGACAACCTGGTGGTCTGTATAAAAAGCAATGTCGATTATTTGAGTGAAGTGGATGGGAAGATCGCAGATGGAGACCATGGGATCAATATGCAGAAGGGATTTACTATTACCGGTCAGAGGATCGAAGGAAAATCTCTCAGTTATACGGAAGCGTTGAATGTTCTGGGAGATGTACTGGTTTCGGA
This sequence comes from Oceanispirochaeta sp., assembly GCA_963663385.2. Lineage (GTDB taxonomy): Bacteria > Spirochaetota > Spirochaetia > DSM-2461 > DSM-2461 > Oceanispirochaeta. The sequence goes on from CAXXXD010000003.1 coordinate 363,554, forward strand.
GATAGGCGGTTCCATGGGGCCCATCTACGGCAGTTATTTTATTGAGCTGGGAGACGGCTGTCAGGGGAAGGAAGAGGTTGATAAAGTCGCTTTTCTGAAGTCCTACGAAACAGCCCTTGAGGTTGTCCTCTCTCTGGGATCGGCACAGCTGGGCGATAAAACCATGCTGGATACCATGATTCCCGGAATCAATGCACTGAAAGCGGCTGTAGATGCTGATAAGCCCTTCGGGAAATGCCTGGATGAGATGACGTCTGCCGCGAAGGCTGGAATGGAATCCACAAAAGATATGATTGCCAAAGTAGGCCGGTCGGCCCGTTTGGGAGAACGTTCCCGGGGGGTTCTGGATGCCGGTGCTGTTTCCTGTTTTCTGATTATAGAGGATATGGCTAAAACCATTAAGAAACTGCTGGGATAAAATCTTTTCTACCGGAGTTCCGGCTTTTTTCCGGAACTCCGGTCCTCCCGGCACGGATCCGGTATTCCCCGGCGAGGAAAGACCGGGATAATCTGGATATTGATCCTGCTTTATCAGAGGAAACAGAGCATCGGATCTACGGAACAGTTTTATTTGCCAGATCAGATATTTACTGCTATCATAATCGCCTGAAGGAATATATATAAAAATTATGGAATACTGCATTGATTAAGATACTCATTGTTGATGATGAGCTTCTTGTTCGAATCGGGCTTAAATCAACACTCAGATGGGAAGAACATGGTTATACTCTGGTGGGGGAAGCTAAAAATGCCAAGGAAGCAATTGAGCTCTTCGAACGTTATAATCCGGAAATCCTTCTGACTGATATCTCCATGCCCGGATTGACCGGGCTTGAACTGATCCGGATGCTCAGGGAAAGAAATCCTTTTCTGCAATCCATTATTCTGACCCATTATGAAGACTTTCATTATGCCAGGGAAGCTGTATCCCTTGGTGTAAGGGATTACATTGTCAAATCTAATCTAACGCCCGAACGCCTGCTGAAGGTTCTGAAGGAGTCGGAAGGGGCCCTGTCCAGGATGCGGGGCCGTTCGGTTCCTCTGGATATCCATCCCGTATCACCGGAGCTCTCTCCGGATTCTGCTGAACTGGAAAAAGGACTGAATTCCATCCTGTTTCAAACAGAAACGGATGTCCCGGCTGATGACAGGGCGGGAATATTGGCGGAGGTATTGCCTTATAAAGGGTATCAAGTCGCGGTTATTTCCATCAATCTGAATATAAAGGTCAATGAAAACTCTCAATTGGACAGAAAACAACGGTCTGTTATTGAAGATGTGTCCCTTCAGGTCCTGTCGGATAATCCCTTTCCTTTGGTAAGGACCGTACACAGAAATGAGATAATTTATCTCTTCAATTATGATTCGGAAAAGCATCCAGACGGTATTGATGAAAGAATATCCCGGTATATGCTGCTTCTTAAATCAAATCTTAAAAAATACCTGAATTATTATCTGCTCACAGGGCTGAGTTCTTCGTCATCCGATATTAGAAAAATAAATACATTGTATGAACAGGCCAGGATTGCCGGAAAGCGGGCTTTTTTCGAAACCGATCATATCTCCCTGTTCAAGGAATCTCAGTTTGAAAGGCAGGGTGAGAAGATTTTTCCGGATGATCAGTTTATGTTGAACTGCCTGAATTCCGGAAATACGGAGGATCTTTTTCCCTATATTGAAAATATCTTTGCCCATGCCTCCAGACTGAAAGACTACGACTATGTGAAAACACTCTTCTATAGTTTTATGGATACGGTAGAAAATTATCTTACGGGGTTAGATACGGGGAATGATGGGGATGATCTGAAGGAATACGGAATAGATAAGTTGCATTTTTACAGTTTGTACGATATGGATGCTGTAAAAATGCATGTTTTGAATCTTATAAACTCTCTTCAAAAAGTATCTGATACCAGCCAGACCCAGACCAATTTTTCCTATATCATCAGAAAATCGATTACGTATATAGATTCTCACTATAATGAGAATATATCCCTGAACAACCTGGCTACAAATGCGGATGTAAGCAGAAGTTATTTAAGTTTTCTTTTCAAACAGGAGCTGGGTGTGAATTTCAGTTTCTACCTGACTCAAACGAGAATCCGGAATGCCAAGGATATGCTGACTTCCACAAATCTTAAAATATATGAAATTGCCGATAAAGTGGGGTTTGACAGCCCCTATTATTTCAGTAAGGTTTTTAAGGAAACAACTGGTATTACATGCAAGGAATTCCGGAACAAGTACTATGGAACAATGTAAACTTTTTAAAAGGATCCTTCCTTATGTACGTCTGGGCAAGCATAGCCTGCAAAAAAGGATATTCATCTATTTTCTTATATTTTCATTGAGTTTCACTTTTACAGGATTTCTTATTATATCAAAAATACTGATGGAGGAATATGTAACTTCATTAACGGAACATGCCGTAAACAGTTCCGACAGGGCAAAACAGAGTATCGAGTTTCTTCTTAATATGACAGATAACACGGCATCTCTGCTGGCTAATCAGCAGTCACTGCTTGATGCCCTGCGTTTGACAACTATTACCGAAGACCGGGATTATGTTTTTTCAAAATATAGTATTGATATAATGCTCAAAAGCATTATCAGCGTGCATGAATATATTGATAATATCTATATTCTGGGCAGCGATGGTGAATTCTATTCCAGTTACTGGGGGGCCGATCAGAAGGAGATTGAATCCCGTTTTGATGATCTGATAAAAAATCAGAAGAAGCATCAGGAATATATCAATGGGGAGCCTATTGTTACGTATCTGCCTTTTTTCGATTTGAATGTCATTTCCTATACCAGACCGATATTCCTTTATCCGGAGGATCTGGGGCTCGGGTTGATTATCATTGATCTGAACTATACCTACCTGCGCGAGATGTTTACATTTTCTTCCCTTCAGCAGGATGTTGAGAAGACAATGGTCATGAATAAAAACGGAGAAACCATATTTACCTTTCCTTTCAACACATCCATGGAACATATCGTCGATAAATACCCGGAACTTCTGGAGGATAATCATACGGTTCACGGAAAGGCTTTCGGAGCAGAGAGCATTATACTGTCTAACCGGGTGGATTACAGCGACTGGATGATTATCCGTATAATTTCAAAGGATAAGATCTATAACAACGTTTACTACCTGACGAGGATCGGGGCATTGATCTGGATTATATTCATCATCCTGTCATTCGGAATTTCCTATGCCCTTTCCATCTCCATCACCAACCCTATTATAAATCTGAATAATACAATTCAAAAGGTAGAGATGGGGAACCTCGGAGTGAGGGCCCAGGGGGAGGGGCCTGATGAAATTGGACAGCTTGCCACATCCTTCAATCATATGGTTCAGAGGATATCCGACCTGATGGGGAAAACCCTGGAGGAGCAGAAAATGAAATCGGACCTTGAATTTCAGATTCTTCAGAGCCAGATTAATCCTCATTTTCTTTATAATACCCTGGATTCCATTAAATGGCTGGCTGTGTTTCAGAATGTTGAAAATATCAGTGATATGGCCACGTCTCTGATTAACCTGCTTAAATATAATATCTCCAAGAAAACCAAGCTTGTTACTCTGAGCGATGAGATTAACAGTATCCGGGATTATCTGGAAATTCAGAAATTCCGCTTTGGGGATGCTTTCGACACAATTTATGAAATTGGAGAGGCAACCGAAAAATTATATATTCTGAAATTTATCCTTCAGCCTCTGATTGAAAATGCCATCTTCCATGGTTTTGATAACATAGATTACCAGGGAATTATCAGAATAAGATCGCTTATACAGGAGGAAAAACTTGTTCTGGAGGTCATGGATAACGGCATCGGGCTTGATGAAGAAAAGGACTATCTTAATCAGATAAGCTCCTACGATCATAAGAAAATGCACAACAGTATCGGGATTCGGAATGTAACGGACCGGATTAAACTCTATTTTGGCGGGAATGCGTCATTTTCCCTCCGGAATCTGGATGAAGGCGGGGTTATTGTTACAATTATACTGCCCTTGATTCAAACCACCGACCAGCTGCCGGAAGATGTCGATAATATTATCAGGCGTATTGGTAAAGACTGAATCCTGTTTGCCTGAAAACAGGAGGGTTTCAGGATTAAAAAGCTGGATGGAATATGCTGTTTGACAAAACTTCATTTCCATACTAAAATGCGTTATCGTTAACGCATTCTGTGAGGGATTATGGCGACAATAAAGGATATTGCAGAAGCAGTCGGCGTATCAATTGGAACGGTTGACCGCATACTGCATGAACGGGGTCGGTACTCCGAAAAAACAGCCGAAAAAGTTCGTAACGCCATGAAGGAGTTGAACTATACTCCCAATATTCATGCCAGAGGTCTCAAGCAGACTAAAAAATATACATTTGCAGCTCTTATTCCTCGACAGGATCAGGATGGCGGGTATTGGGAACTGGTTCAGGAAGGGATCGAACGGGCGGCCCAGACACTGGAATCCTACGGTAGTCGTGTATGTATTTTCAGTTTTGATCGTTACTCGCAGAAGTCATTCAGGGATGCATTTTGCAGGGCCGTGAATTCCGAGGCTGAGGGGCTGCTTATTGCTCCTGTCCGCCCGGATGACACAAGGAATATGCTGGGAACCGTGTCTTTACCGTACCTTTTTATTGATTCCGACATCCCCGGAATGACCGGGCAGATTGCCTATATCGGGCAGGATTCCCTCCAGAGCGGTATCCTTTCGGGGAGGCTGATGAACTTACTGTTGAGCAGCCGGACCCTCTCTTCTGATCAACCGGACGTTCTGGTGGTGGATCCTCCCGGAAGCAATAGTCATCTGAAAAGCAGAATGGAAGGATTCAGACAGTCCCTGAAGGCGGCATGGCCTCAGGCTGAACTATTTCAGATTAAGGAGGAGAGTGATAATGAGGAGGATTTTCATCGTTATCTCGGGGAGTACTTTGAAAACTTCTCTCCAGAAAAAGCCTGGAAACCGGACGGCATCTTTGTTGCCAATTCAAGTGTCTACTATGTGGCTTCTTTTCTGGAGAAAAGAGGCGCTGAATATACAGATATTCCCCTGATCGGTTATGATCTGCTGCCCGGACGGGAGGGGATGATTACCAATGGGGTTATTGATTTTATCCTGACCCAGCAGCCGGAAGAGCAGGGATATAGGGGAATCATTATGCTCTATGACAATCTGATATTGAAACAGGATGTGGCTGAAGAGGTCATTACTCCCCTCAACATTATTACCAGGGAGAATCTTCCCACTTTTATGAATTACAGGAGGTATTAAGTCATGAACGGCAGAATGAAAGAGCTGAAGGAGCGCTGTTACGAATCCAATATGGAGATTCCCCGGCAGAAGCTGGCCATTCATACCTGGGGAAATGTAAGTGCCTACGATCCGGACGAGGGGATTTTTGCCATCAAACCCAGCGGTGTTTCCTATAATGAGCTGAAGGCGGATGATATTGTTCTGGTAAATCTGAAGGGCGAAAAAGTAGAGGGGAGGATGAATCCCTCCTCGGATACCATGACTCATGCCGTATTGTACCGGTCTTTTTCCGGCATTTGCGGTATCGTACACACACACTCCCCCTATGCTGTCGGGTGGGCGCAGGCCAGAAGGGAAATCCCCCTTTACGGAACAACCCATGCTGATCATCAGACCTGTAATGTTCCCGTTACAGCGGTCATGAGCGATGAGATGATCCGGGGAAATTACGAAGAGCAGACCGGCTATCAGATTCTGAATGCATTGAAGGATCAGAATCTTTCCTATAAGGATATTCAGATGATTCTGGTGGCCTGTCACGGCCCTTTTGCCTGGGGAGAAACACCGGAAAAAGCTGTATATCATGCTGTGGTTCTGGAAGAGATTGCAAAAATGGCAGTTATTACGGAGCAGGTCTGCCCTACTGTGGGCAGGATCAAAACATCACTTATTAATAAACACTATCAGAGAAAGCATGGAAATAACGCCTATTACGGACAGTAACAAGGGCTTAATAAAAAAGGAGTGACCTATGAAAGTATATGAAGAGATGAAAATCTGGATGGTTTCGGGGAGTCAGCACCTTTATGGTGAAGAGACATTGAAACAGGTTCGTTCCCATACCCGGGAGATCGCAGAATACCTCTCTGCCAGAGATAATATTCCCGCTGCCATCGAGTATAAGGGGATTCTGACCACACCCCGGGAAATTACGGATTTCTGTATGGAAGCCAGTGCTCATAAGAGCTGCGGCGGTGTTATACTCTGGATGCATACTTTTTCTCCCTCCAAAATGTGGATAAACGGTTTGAATGTGATGACCAAACCGGTACTGCATCTTCATACCCAGTACAATCGTGAAATCCCCTGGGATAGAATCGATATGGATTTTATGAACCTGAACCAGTCGGCTCATGGCGGACGGGAGCATGGTTACATTAATACCCGGATGAGAATTGAACGCAAAGTTGTCGTCGGTTACTGGAAGGATGAGGCTGTTATCAGTCATATTGATGCCTGGATGCGGGCTGCAGCTGCCGTAAAAGACCTGACAGGAGGGAAGGTTGCCCGTTTCGGGGATAATATGCGGGATGTCGCTGTTACCGAAGGAGACAAGGTCGCCGCACAGATAGCCCTCGGGTTTGATGTTTACGGCTTTGGTGTGAGTGATCTTGTTCAGAAAATCAACGCCGTTGGGGATGAACAGATCAGCTCACTGATTTCGGAATATTCCGATTTATACGAAATTGACCCTATACTGCTGCCCGGCGGAGAGAAACATGAATCCCTTATAGAAGCGGCCCGGCTTGAAGCAGGTATGGAAGCCTTTCTGGTGGAAGGGGACTTTATTGCTTTTACCACAACTTTTGAAGATCTGGCTGGAATGGCTCAGCTGCCGGGATTAGCCTGCCAGCGGCTTATGGAAAAGGGCTATGGATTTGGAGGGGAGGGGGACTGGAAAACGGCGGTTCTAGTCCGTGCCCTGAAGACCATGGGAAAAGGAATGCCCGGCGGAACATCCTTTATGGAAGACTACACATATCACCTGGATCCTGAAAATCCCCTTGTGCTTGGCGCCCATATGCTGGAAGTCTGTCCCACCATTGCGGGAAAACATCGAGTCAAACTGGAGGTTCACCCTCTGGGGATTGGTGGAAAGGCGGATCCTGTCCGTATGGTATTCAATACGGAAGCCGGTTCTTCCCTGAATGCCTCCCTGATTGATATGGGAAACCGTTTCAGATTGATTGTGAATGAGGTAGATACGGTGGAACCGGAACATGAGATGCCGAATCTGCCGGTTGCAGGCTGTCTCTGGGAGGCTCAGCCTGATCTGCCTACTGCTGCTGCCGCCTGGATTCTGGGGGGCGGAGCGCATCATACGGCATACAGTAAGGATGTCTCTGTTGAAATGCTGATAGATTATGCCGAGATGTGCGGACTGGAAATTCTTGTTATTGACAGGGATACAAAAATCCGGGATTTCAAGCGGGAACTGAGATGGAATGACCTCTATTTTACCATGAAGGCATTTTCCGGAGGTGTCTGATATCAAGTGGGCAGAGGCGTAATTTCTTCAATATCCTGTTCGTCTTCCTCTTTGGAATGGAACCGTTCCAGCATTTTGCTGTAACGGTTCTTCAGAGAAAAATAGGAACGTTTGTAGAGTTTATTCTGGTAGTCCATAAGGGATACTTTGTTATGGAGCCGGGAATTCTCCTTTTCCAGGTCCTGGATACGGCCCTGCGCCAGTTCCAGGGCATATCTGATATCAATCTGATTGCGTTTGTCCCCGATTTTCTGATTCAGTTCGATAAAGTTTTTTAAAAAAGCATGCCTGATGTTCTTATCCAGCTGCATCAGATCGGTAAATTCCATCTTATCCATATGGGAGATCAGCCGGTTATAGAGGTACTGCTGGGGGATGGCAATCGTCAGTCTGGACTGATTCTCCTCTTTTCGGGCAAAACTGATGCTGTTTTCCTTGCCGCTTATATGTATCTGAAATGTTTCGCTATTACTGTATCGGGTGGTTTCACTGGTCCTCAGCTGTATCTTTTTTTCAATGATCTCGGAGGATCGGGAGAATTTTCTCAGAAAAAGGAGAGTCCTGTTCTCCTCATCATGTATGTTTACGTCATCCAGGCGGATCTTATCAAACATCTCCGCAATATAATCAAACAGCTCCGATAAAAGGGTATAAAGGAGCTCGCCTCCGATATAAAACATCCCCTGATTCCGGATCTGCTTCTGATAATTCATGGATTTTATATACTCGTCATTGATAATAATACTGATATCGGCGTTTTTATTATTAATATCCTTCAACACATCGCCGCTGAAAATCCGGACGCCTGAAGAATTTATGGCATTTATATTCATTACACTTCATTTTAAGTGATGAACGTGGCCTCTGTATATTCAAATTTCCCTTTGCAGGACTTTTTTTATATAGATAATACTATCTCCCTGATTGACGGAGAGGTTAGGTGGTATATACAGGGTTCCCTTTTCTCTCCTGAATTCACCCCCGGGAGCCCATCCTTTCCAGAAGAAAACAGGTTTTCAGAAGAAACAGAGGCAGGTGATAGGTTCCTTTAGCAGAGTTTCCTTTCAGATCCATCTGCACCGATCCGTCCCGTCTTAAAAAGCCGAACCACTCTTTCTTCTTTTTATCCGGAAACACCTCCCATGTATATTCCTGAACTGTTTCGAACCAGGTTTCATAAAGAGGATTTCCGGTCAGGTAAAAGGCAAGAAGCAGAGCGTATGTCCCGTGGCAGTGAACCTTCCAGATCTTCATATCCCAATCCAGCCTGTCCGGCTGACAGCCTCTGCTATCAACAAAGGAGTAAAATCCCTTTTCCTCGCTATCCCAGCCCAGCTGTAAGGCCGTGTCAAGCAGCGGAAGGAGGCGGTCCATCAATGCGTGATCATTGTTCCGTTCAGCTTCTTCCATAAGTATCCATATTATCTCGAAAGTTAAGGCCAGATTAATACAGTGGTCATTGGGGCCTTCCTGGATCTCTCCGGACAGGCTGACCCTGTTCAGGATGATACGACCCTCTTCTTTGACAAAATCCCGGAAGAGTTCCTCTACCAGTTCATCAAGCTGTTTCTCATAGTGTTCCCGGTTGTCCGTATCATACTTTCTGAGCACAAAGCAGAGATTCAGAAAGCCGCATAGGTGCGACAGGGTTTTTACATGACGATAATCCTCAAAGGAGGAATCAGGCTGTTCTTCTGATGAACGGAGAACCAATGCGTAGAGCTCCCTTGCTTCTTCCAGGGCTTTGTGATCTCCCGAAACGGCGGAATAAGCGGCCATCCCCATGGCAGCTGAACACAGGGCTTTCCCGCTGCTTTTCTGTCTCAGGGCTTTTCCCGCTCTGCTGGTTTCTGCATACAGTTTCCCATCTCCGGGGCGCCGGAAATGCTCTCTGATAAAATCTACAGCCGAACCGGCTCCCTGGAGCCACTCTTTTCTCTCTTCCAGCTCTCCGGTTAATATCGAAAAGAGCCAGGCAGCTTTCCCCTGAGACTCTCCCCTTTTATCATCAGAGAGAGGGGTGCCGGTTCTGGACAGGTAGGTATAAAAACCGCCTTCCTCAGCGTCCATTCCGTGAGAAAGCCAGAAAGGAACGATGTCCGTCAGCAGCTCATTGCAGTAAAAATTCTTCAGTTCCCGCACTCTGTATGGATTCATGGAATATATCCTGTCCTAATCAATATCTTCGATGGTAATTTCCGTATACTGATACTCCAGTTCCGGATCCAGGGTCAGGCTGAAGGAATAGGTATCCCCCTCCGTATCAACGCCCTGAATATCATAATCCACTTCCGCATTGGACCGGAAGAGGAGTACCGAAAGGGACTCATCCTCAAGCAGTGTTGTTTCGCTGTCCATAAAATCGATTCCGTATATCTGTGAATCCGAGGGCGAAATAAACATATAGTAGAGTTCAAATCCCGTATGGTTGCTGATTTCCAGGGAGATCAGGCTGGATTCCAGTTCGTCCAGGTCCCAGAAGTCGGTAATATAGGAATCATTGATTACAATGCGGGCTTCCTCATCATCATTGATTTCCATATCATACAGTTCATACATATTTCCATCCTCGTCTACAGCCATAAAGTCAAAGGTAGCCGAGTATTCGGGGTAGGAAATGAAAAACTCAACTGATTCACCGGCATAAAGGGTTCTGGTATCTCCCAGAACATCCGGTCCCCAGTATTCACTGTCTCCGGGCGAGAAGAAGAGGTAGCAGATCTCTTTGCCTGTCTTGTTCCTGAATTCTATCAGATTGTAACGGGACTCCTGAGCGCACAGAATGGAGGACACTGTAAAAAACAGAAACAGCAGAAGGGCTTTCTTTTTCATCATCATTCACCTTTATCGAGTATCCGGTCTATCTCCTTCAGTTCTTCTCCGGTAAAATTCAGGTTATTCAGGGCTTTCACACTGTCTTCCAGCTGGCTGACCCTGCTGGCTCCCACCAGAACGGATGTTACCTCGGGAATCCGCAGGTTCCAGGCTATAGCCATCTGCGCAAGAGACTGGTCCCTTTTTTCGGCCAGTGCATCCAGGTCGTTGAGCATTTTTACAAGCTTGACCGTAATGGTCTCTTTTTGCAGAAAACCGTGTTCCTTGGCCGCACGTGAGTCTTCGGGAATCTCTTTCAGGTATTTGTCGGTCAGAAGCCCCTGTGCCAGGGGAGAGAAGACGATACTGCCGATCTTTTCTTCCCGCAGGACATCAGTCAGTCCCTCTTCGGGTGTTCGGTTCAGCATGGAATACTTCGGCTGATGGATCAGGCAGGGGGTCCCCAGAGATTTCAAAATGGCGGCCGCCTGTCTAGTCTGCTCCGGGTTGTAGTTGGATAGGCCCGCATAGAGAGCTTTTCCGCTGCGAACAGCCGTATCAAGAGCACCCATTGTTTCTTCCATCGGAGTTTCCGGATCGGGCCTGTGGGAGTAGAAAATATCCACATACTCAAGTCCCATGCGCTTCAGGCTCTGATTCAGACTGCTAATCATATATTTACGGCTTCCGAAATCCCCATAGGGACCGGGCCACATGGTGTATCCTGCTTTAGAGGATATGATCATTTCATCCCGGTAGGGAACAAAGTGCTTTTTCAGAATTTTACCAAAGTTCTCTTCTGCAGATCCCGGAGGAGGACCGTAGTTGTTGGCCAGATCAAAATGGGTTATTCCAAGGTCGAAAGCCCGGATTATGAGGCTTTCCATTATTTCAAAACTGTCTACATTCCCAAAGTTGTGCCACAAACCCAGGGATAAGGCCGGCAGTTTAAGACCGCTGGCGCCGCATCTGTTGTATATCATGTTTTGATAACGGGAATCGGAAGGTTTAAAATGCATAAGCTTTCCTCCATTTTTACAATTCATACTAAGGGTTTTTATCTCAAATAGCAAATCATTGATTTTGGAAGAGGCCAGCCCGGGAGGTGGATTATCCCTGAAACAGTATCCGGATACCTATTAGAACCAGAACGGCTCCCCCGACCGTTTCCATCCTTTCCCCGAAGATATGACTCAGCTTATGTCCTGTCCTTACGCCCGCATAGGATATGACAAAGGTTGTTAAACCGATAACAGCCGCGGATGACAGGATAGGGTAGTTTAAAAAGGAGAAGCTGATCCCTACTGCCAGGGCGTCAATACTGGTAGCAACAGCCAGGATAAGCAGGTTTTTAATATGGAACACATCTTCAGGATCCCTGCACTCTCTATCGGGGTGGAAACTCTCCCATATCATTTTGATACCGATAAAGCCAAGAAGGATAAAGGCGATCCAGTGGTTCAGGGATTCAATCCAGTCAGCCTGAAGGAAGCTGACCCCGAACCAGCCGATAAGGGGCATGGCAGCCTGAAATATACCGAAAAGGGCTGCTGTCAGCAGACAGTGGGAGTGTACAAAATCATCCATGGTACAGCCGCAGGAGAGGGATGCGGCAAAAGCATCCATGGAAAGGGCAACAGCGATCACTAAAAGGGTTGGGAAATCCATCAGTCCTCCTTGGGATAACCAGTATAAAGTCTGTTAAAATCCTTGGCAACTCGGCTTCCGGGGTGATTCTTCAATTATGATTGACAGAGAGGAAAATCAGTTATAGTATTTATTCATTCAATGAATTAAATAAGGAGAAAGAGATGAAACGAGTAGCTCTTTTATGTTTGAGTGTCTGCTTAATGGGAGTACCGGTTTTCGCCGGAGGATCACAGGAAGCAGTGGAAGACAATGGTCCTGTTACTTTAACTACCTATTTTCAGGTCGATCCCGCCAACCCCCAGTCGGAAGGGTACAATCAGACGATGGCCGCTTTCGAAGAAGCCAACCCCGACATCAAAATGGATTATGAGTATGCCACAGGAGAAGCTTTTCACCAGAAATTCCAGGCCATGGCAGCCTCCCGTCAGATGCCGGATGTATTTACCACATATGTTGGAAAGAGAACTGCTTATATCACCGAAACCGGTATGGTTCTTGATCTGAGATCCTACCTGACAGACGACTTTAAATCTTCCTTCAATCCCGCTGCATGGGAAGCTCAGGGAGCTGATGGTGAGATCTATACAATTCCGCCCTCAATGGCAGTCTGTCATGTTTTCTACGGAAACAGTCTGATCCTTGACGAATTGGGACTGGACTTCGCCTCCACTTATGAAGAACTTCTGGCTCAGGCCGATAAAATCCGCAATGCCGGTTACTATCCCGTTTCCATGGGAAACAAAGACCAGTGGGTTGTAAACTCCTGGCTTCTCAGTGCCCTCGTAGACCGTACTGGCGGAAAAGAGTGGTTCCGAAAAGCCATGACCGGAAAGGCTTCCTTTACGGATGCTCCGTTTGTCAAAGCTCTTGATATTGTTGATGAGATGACTAAAAAGAACATTTTCTCTCCCGGTGTAAATCAGATGTCCAACACCGAAGCGGACCAGGAATTCTATCAGCAGAAATCTGCCTATCTGATCGATGCCGGATGGAGAACTTCCGCCATGATCAGCATTCTGACTCCCGAGCAGCAGGATGCTGTGGAAATGGGCGTTTTTCCCGCCATTAACGGTGAGGTTTCTCCGGGTTCCAGCGCTGCTGTACCGTCAGAAGGTTTCGGAATCAGCGCCAAACTGGAAGGAACAGCCAAAGCGGATGCCGCATGGGCACTGCTGAAGTTCTATAATGGCGCCGAAGGCGCTGCCATCAGACTGAAATACGGTGAAATCCCCACATATAAACTCAATTATGCCGACTTTGATATGCCCGGTCTGCAGAAAAAGTATGCCGAGTTCTCAACATCAAAACCCATGGGTTACATCATCGATGCCAAGATGGACGGTGAAGGGATGGGACTCCTCAACCCCGAAATCCAGGCTATGATGTTCGGTCAATTGACTCCTGCGGAAGTCGCCGCCCACTATGAAGAATGGGTAGCCGCTAACGATTCCAACAGAGGAAATTAAAAAATTACAGTTTCCGGCTCCGTTCCTTCAGGGATGGCGCCGGAAAAGGATACTATCGTGATTGAATCAAGACATAAGAAAATCAGTTATTACATCCTGCTCTATCCGGCGTTTCTGGTTTTTGTTTCTGTAATCCTGTTTCCGATTGTTGTCAGTTTCGGACTTGGTTTTACAAAATGGAAACACTTTCGCCTGGTAGGATTCGTCGGACTGGATAACTATCTGAATATTTTCAAAGATCCTGTTTTTCTGCAGGCCCTGTGGCACAATGTGGAAATAATGCTTATCTCTGTGCTGGGGCAGATCCCTCTGGGAATCATCCTGGCCTATATTCTGTATCGCAAACTGGTTAAGGGAACGAAGTTCTTCGAAATGATGATCTTCCTGCCCATTACCATCTCATCAGTTGTCGTAGCGCTCCTCTGGAACAGGATCTTCTCTCCTGTAGGAATCTATACAAGTCTTGTCCGTTCCCTGACTGCCAATCCGGATTATGTTGTACGGATTTTTGAGGATCCCGATCTGGCCATGATACCCATTCTGTTTGTGCTCCTCTGGATGCATACCAGTTTGTATATGGTCATGTTTCTGGCCAATATGCAGAGGCTGCCGAAATCCATGATGGAAGCGGCTGTTATTGACGGGGCGGGAGAGCTGAAAATATTTTTCCGGCTGGTAGTGCCTGCTCTTGCCAGTGTTATCTTTACCAGTTCGATCTTTGCCATATCGGGCAGTTTGAAGAGTTTCGATCTGGTGTATGCCATGACAGGAGGCGGTCCGGTCCACTATACATCGGTTATGTCCATTTACCTGTATAAACATACTTTTACCTACAATAATTACGGATACGGCAGTGCTGTTTCCGTTATCATAGTAGCCCTGAGTGTCGGGCTGATTCTACTTACCCGTTCCGCATACGAACGGTATCAGAGGAACCATGAATAAGATATTTCAACTGGATGAAAACAGAATATCCCCGGGAACGAAAATCGGTGCTTACACCTTCCTGCTGGCGTTTACTTTTATCACCCTGATGCCGCTGGTTTGGCTGATATACTCTTCTTTCAAGCTGCAGGGTGAGATTATGCTGTTTCCTCTTGGACTCCCGAAAGATCCGACTGTTCAGAACTACAGGGATGCCTGGGGCCTGGGAAATATGGGAATGGCCGGCATAAACAGTATCTATTATACCTCTGTTGCCACATTCCTCACCATTATGCTTTCACTGGCAGCCGGTTTTTCACTGACGAAGTTCGGGTATAAGTCTGCAAAGGTGTACTATTCTATTTTTACACTGGGGCTGCTTATAACGGTAAACTCCGTAATTGCGCCCCTGTTTATACTGGAAACCAATCTGGGGCTGTATAACACCCGTTGGGGAGTCATTCTGCCCTATATCGCGTTCGGTCTGCCCATGGCTATTCTGCTTGCTGCTTCCTATATCAGGGGGGTCCCCGATTCCCTTATTGAAGCGGCTGTAATTGACGGCGCTACCTATATGCAGATCTTTCAGCGGATAATCATCATTATAAGCTCTCCCGTACTGGCAACCATTGCCGTACTGACTTTTCTGCGGAACTGGAACGAGTTCATCCTTGTGTTCATCCTTACTTCCGGTGAAAATATGAGAAGCCTTCCCGTGTCGATCAATGCCTTTGCGGGCCGTTTGAATGTAAATTACGGCATGCAGTTTGCCGCGCTTGTAATCGGTACGCTGCCAATGATCCTCTTTTATATAATGGCCCACAATTTACTGATTAAAGGATTTGGAGAAGGGGCGCTGAAAGAGTAACCCTTTATAGGAGTATAAAATATGAATAAAAAACCGATTTTTGAAGTTTGTCTTGATTCTGTGGAATCCGCTCTGGAAGCCCAGGCCGGAGGAGCAGACAGGGTCGAGCTTTGCGATAATCTCTTTGAAGGAGGAACAACTCCCAGTGCCGGAACAATACGGCTGGCCCGGGAAAAGCTCAGCATCGGCCTTCAGGTTATCATTCGCCCCCGGGGAGGGGACTTCTGCTACAGCGATGTGGAAATGGAAGTAATGAAACAGGATGTTGTCACCGCACGGGAACTGGGCGCCGATGGAGTCGTTATCGGAATCCTTCAACCTGACGGACGTGTGGATAAGGAACGCTGCGCCGAGCTGATCGAGCTGGCTGGAGATATGAATGTTACCTTTCACAGGGCTTTTGACATGACCAGGGATCCTTTCGAGGCTCTGGAAGATATTATTACTCTCGGCTGCAGCAGGATCCTCACATCCGGTCAGGAAGCTACGGTGCCGGAAGGACTGGATCTTTTAAAAAAGCTGGTGCAGAAAGCGGGAGATCGTATTATTATAATGCCCGGGAACGGTATCAGCGAACGGAATCTGGAAAAGGTTATCCGGGAAACAGGGGCATCCGAATATCATATCTATATTCATTCCCCCCGGGCAAGCGCCATGGAATTCCGGCCGGACCATATTTATATGGGCGGATTGCTCAGGCAGCCTGAGTTCTTTAACCAGTATACAGACCGGTCCCGGATGAACCAGATGAAAAGGATAGGTCAGCAATAAGTGAAAGTCGTCGGGAACAACCGGTTCCAGAAAGCAGCCAATACAATTCTGATTCTGAATTATCTCAGGAGCCGGGGAAACTGTTCCCGTGCCCTCCTCTCCAGAAACCTGGGACTGCAGCCCTCAACGGTAACCTATATCGTCAACCGGCTGCAGGATCTGGGGCTGGTTTATGAAACCAAGGAAGCTGAGAAGTCCGGAAGCGGACGCAAACCCATTCTCCTGGCTTTAAACAGAGGGTATGGCTACAGCATCGGGTTGGACCTGCAGGCGGACTATTACAATTTCGTTGTGAGCGATCTGGGGGGGATTACTGTCCTGACAGGATGGCGGGAACATACCGGAAGGAGTCTGTCTTTTTCTGATCTGGTTATATCCGTAATTGATGAAATTCTGGAACAGATCGACGGAAAGGTTCTTGGATTGGGACTGGCCCTGCCGGGTGTGGTTGATGCCCTTAATTCCGAAGTCGTGGACTGCTGGACCCATTCTCTGACAAACTACTCTTTTCCCGAGGAAATATCGGAACGATATGACTTTCCGATTCATCTGGAAAACGATGCCAACTGCTGTTCCTGGCACAAGCTGTGGGACGACGGAGACGACAGGGACGACTCATTCCTATATCTGCTGACCCGTTTTCATAGAGCTGAACTGGTTCCGGAGGATATGCCTCCCGTGGGAGTCGGTCTCGGTCTTGTTCTGGAGGGGGAAGTATTCAGAGGATTCCGGCATATGGCCGGTGAATTCCGCAGTATATTCTACAGAGAACCCGGTACCGGCCAATTGTCTCTTTCCAAACAGGAACTGCAACGTGTACTTGCGGACAAAGAGGTCTTACGCCGGCTGATTGTTGAAATACTCCGGAACATTTTCTTTCTTATCCCTGTTCTCAATCCGAGAGTCATCTATATCGGAGGGGATTTGGGGAGCCATAAGGATCTTATCCTTGATATTCTGGATAAGGAACTGAAAAACGAAGACTCCTTCAGGAAAAAGATGCTCTGCGGTCTGGAAGTTTCCGAAGACTGCGCTTTTGACAGTGCCAAAGGGGCGGCTGTTCTCTCTCAGAAACAGCTGTTTTCCATGCCCCATGTGGGAGATTCAAAGAAATCCTCCTCCTGGTACGATTTTCTGATGGGGAAAGCTGGAGAATAAAATATGCGAATAGTTACAGCGGGATTTCATCATGAATCCAATACATTCAATCCTATTATTACCGACAGGTTCGATTTCAATATCTACCGTGGAAAAGAGATCTATAATGCCATAAAAACCTATGAAAGTGTCCGCGGTGTTGTGGAAACCCTTGAAAGCTATGAGGGGTATGAAGTCATTCCCACCATTTTTGCCAGGGCTGTTCCAAACGGGGTAATCAATCCGGATCTTTATTATGAACTGAAAAACGAGATGATTGCACGAATGGTTTCTGTAGAGGGAGCTGATGGGGTAACCCTGGCTCTTCACGGATCCATGCGGGTTAAAGGGCTGGGAGAAGCGGAAGGAGATCTACTGGAGGCAATTCGTCAAATTTTTCCGGATATTCCTATCGTAGTCGCATTGGATATGCATGCCACTGTCTCTGAAAAAATGCTGAAACATGCTGATGCTTTCTGCGGGTATAAACAGGCTCCCCATACGGACTGTTTTGAAACAGGCGCCCTTGCTGCGAAGATGACCAGGATAACCCTGGAAAGCGGGAAGCCCCTCCGGATGGCCTGCCGCCGGATTCCCATGCTGATCGCCGGTGAAAAATCCGAAACCAATACTCAACCCATGAAGCAGCTGATAGAGGAACTGCGCAGGGAAGAGGCTGTTGACGGTGTTCTGGCTGCTTCCTACCTGCTGGGATTTCCCTGGGCGGACTGCGAGGGGAATTCGGTTACATCTCTGGTGGTAACCCTGGATGATCAGGAACTGGCCGATAAAAAGGCTGATGATCTGGCCCTCCGGTTTTGGGAGGAGCGGGAGAATTTCCAGTTTCATACGGAAAGCTATCCCCCTGCTGAAGCTCTGAATATGGCTCTGGCCGCGCCGGAGCAGCCGGTTTATCTGTCTGATTCGGGAGATAATCCCACGGCAGGCTCTTCCGGGGATTGCACGGAGCTGCTGGACATCATTCTGGGGAGTCCGGAAGTCCTGAAGCTGGAACAGCCCCTTCTTTACGGGGGAATTTATGATCCAGAGGCAGTTAAAACCTGTCTTGATGCGGAGGAGGGAACGCTTTTCAAGCTGACTTTCGGTGCATCCTTTGATAAAGTGACAACAAAACCCCTGACAGCTGAGGGACGGGTAGAAGCAAAAGCTCTCGGGTGGGGAGACTATAAGACGGATATGGTTCTTTTCAGAACAGGGAATACGGATGTTATTCTTGTTTCGAAACATATAGGGTTTATCAGCCCCGATATGTTCCATGCTTTAGGCGTAAATCCTCTTGAAAGGAAGATCATTGCGGTAAAACTGGGATATCTGACAGCCATGCATAAGAAAGTCGCAGCCCGGGCTATTATGGCGCTTTCATCCGGCAGCAGCAATGAAATCCTGGAATCTCTTCCGTATCAAAAGGTTACGCGGCCGCTCTATCCCCTGGACCGGGATACTGAATTCTCAATCTGAGCTTAGTTTTCTCAAGCTGATAAAAAAGGAGCTGCCCCATTCCAGATGGAGCAGCTCCCTGTTATTATCCAATCCTTTCGAATATCAGTATCTGATTCTCATATCACTATTGCGGTCGGTTTCGGCAACCGCATAAGCCTTGTCCATGGTCGGATGGAATTCCATCAGGAACTCAGCCAGGGCATCCTGCTCACCGCCGGTATAGCTGAAGCTGTTGTTTTTACCGGGGTCCTTGGCCAGCTCTACATCGGGGTAATCCATATCTTCACCGTATGCAGTACCTTCGTACATGTTATAGCGGTCGGGATTGCTTAGATCGCCGAAGGGGTAGGCATCTCCACCGTTATACAGGAAGTTAAGGGTTACCATTCGGAATACTCTGGAGGGATCTCCCTGAATAGCTCCGCCCGCTACAACCGTATCTTTCACGGATCCGTCCGCATTCAGAACATCCAGGGAAGTAATGCGGCTGCCTGCTGGTTTGGATGCATTGAAAACCATTTTCATACCGGCCAGCTGGGGGAACTTGCCTGGGGTTGCTCCTTCGGCAGTTTCGGAAACACCATGTTCCAGCAAACCTTTCAGTTCGGCAGCTGTAACATTCAATGTAACCAGCCCGTTGTCAAAACGGAGTGTGGCCCTCAGGTGTCCTTCTGTTACGGCGCCCTCTTCTGTTCCGGCTTCCATATTGGGAGCGGGAGCAGAGTAGACAGCCTGACTGTAGTCGGTTGATCCGGGAGGAACAACCGCCGATCCGATCTCTGTTCTGAGACCGCCTCCGTTTTTGAGTGATACATCAACGGGTACCTGGGAGAGCAGATTGGCATACCAGAGGTTGGCATCGGCAGTCAGATCTCCCAGATTGGTTTCCTGGGTTCTAACCTGGGACCGTCTTCCGTCCAGGTATACGCTGGTGTAACCCAGTACATTTCCATACTGTGCTGTAATGACATTCTGTACCGCATCCCTTACAGCTATGATGTCGGCATTGGGTGTACCGCCTGCAGCGGCTACGTTTTCCGCAGTAGCGGCCCAGGCACCGTTAATTTCTTTATTTTTTTTCAGTTCATCTGTAATCAGGTATCCATCCGCATCAAAAGACACAACCAGACGGCCCAGGTATTTGTAGTCCCCATCCACGTTGACTACAAGGGTCGGCATGCCGTTGGCATCCATTGTTTCGTAGGGATAGTCCATTTCAAATCCATCGTCAGTACCGAACAGGCTGTCTGTGCTGTCTCCCATTCTGGTATTGGAACCTCCGGCTACAATAATATCCACATCTGTCAGAAGATTGGCCAGGGCCATTTCGATCTGGATCTGCTGCATATGAGCCAAAAGTATAATCTTGTTAACACCGGAGGCCTTCAAAGCATCGATGGAGGGCTGAATGACTGCCGCCAGAGCTTCTGTTGATTTATCGGAAACGGGATTAACCGTTATCCCGCCGACACTCGTTATGGTATCAAGGAGCGGAGTGGATGCACCCACCAGACCGATTTTCTCACCGTTAACCACGGTTACCGCATAGGATGCCACTTTTCCTTTAAGATCAGCAACATTGGCGCCGTTTTCGCCCATATGTTTGGCCATCTCACCGTCCGTGCTCCAGTCCAGGTTGGAAGAAAGATAGGGGAACTGGGATCCGGGGAACTCAACTCCGTTCTTTTCCTCAATCTGGATGGCATCGGCAAATTCGTCGGGACCGGCATCGAGGTCGTGGTTACCCATGGCAGAAGCCTGTACGCCCAGGTAGTTCATGAACGCAATATCCACATGTCCGGGTTCGTCGCTTCCTGTTACAGCTCTCACCGTTTTCTGTTCCGCCGCGTAAAAACGGGGACCGGGGATAATATTGTCACCGGAGCTGACAACCAGAGTAGAGGCTCCGTATGTAGTATCGGCTTTAAAGGCTTCAACCAGTGCGGAAAATTCATCGACCGAAGCAAGGGCAATTTCTTCATTTCCGTCAATGTCTGCAAAGTGCAGCAGCTGCAGGGTGAATTCTGCAGGACCCGCCTTGTAAGTGCTGATCATTTCGTTAGAAGCGCAGCCAGCAAAAAGCAGGGCGAACAGAAGTGTTACTGTTACCAGTAGTTTACTGTTTTTCATTTTTTCTCCTCCTAGGAATGAACTAAAGTTTAGAATCATACTTTCCATTCGTCCAGTCAAAACGTAAAAATTGCATATATGTCAGACCTTTTTCAGTGTGAAATATTCTGATTCGGGCAGCGGCGGTACAGAATTCTTATACTTTATCCACTTCAGGCACTTTACCGTTCAGAAGGGCTATTTGATTGTCAATCATATGGAATTTCCGATAAAAGGTCGGCGGAACGATCAGAGGCAGAACCTGTTTCTTTATTTTTACATTTAAAGAATACGTTCCATTCCTGCACTGATCGGCCTGCATCAGTTCGCCGTCAACATGGTATTGAAAGGGGGAGGCAGAGGAAATATATGTCTTTTCAACTTCATACCGTTCAATATAAGGCGGTCCTTTTCTGGCCGCTTTCTTGTTAATCTGGTCATGCCGTCCCATCCATAACCAGATCAGATTTCTGGCCAGCGCAAGTCTGCCTGGAAATTTAAAAAGGTAGACTCCCATCAATCCGTCATTGCAGACCACATCCGGACAGATCCTGAACATTTTGGCATAGTAGGGGCGTGTGCCAATTTCGATCAGATGGGGGGATTGGGGCATCTGAAGATCATTGAAACTGAATTCCGCATTAACCCTGGTTCCTCTGAATGCGAACTTACCGTTTTTCATTTCTATCTGGAACTGCTGCTGTTTCCTGTCATATTCAGTCAGAAGGGCTGCTGCAGCAGAATGGATGTAACTGGCCAATCCGCTTTTGGGCAATCCGGCGTAGGGACCGCTGTCATAGGTGTTTCGATTCCTTAGATCCAGGATCCTGGCATCCATCCCCAATCCTGTAAGCTGGCAGTAATGGGTCCTTCTTCCATGTATAACTTTGAGGAGATCAACATTAAGAATATAGCCATCCTTAAGGCTGGTGCTGTAACATTTCAACTGATTCATCATCCTGACAGGAACTTCGTAGGAGTCCTGTACTCCGTTGCCTGATCCGCCTCTTAGAAATCCGATTGCCTTTTTCTCAAGAATCCCGGGGGTTTCGGCTCCCACCTTCATAAACATATTGATTGCTTCATTTGCTGTTCCGTCTCCGCCCCATACCAGCAGCCTGTTGGGACCGGACAGGCAGAAGCGTCTTACTTCTCTTGCAAAATGTGAACGGCTCTCGCTTTCTATCACATAGGGTACTTCGGCTTTTTTCAGGATCCTTTTCAGTATCCTTGCATATTGAGGAAAGCGGCTTGGATTAATGATAAAAGAGCAGTCGGGGAGTTGAATCTGACTCATTAATCTCTCCTTCAGCGGACCTGTTATTAATTTTAGATGATTTTTACAGGATTTGCCGTTGATTCATTGTTTAATATTAATATGAGAAACTGATGAGACATCCGGCAGAAATACTCAAACAAATATTAGTAATAATTATCATTATGATTTATACTATAAAAATAGTAATATATAAGGTGGTATTTATGAGTTTGAACAATAAAATTTCAAAAGCTTTCAATGAACAGATAAATGCAGAAATGTATTCTGCCTATCTTTACCTTTCCATGGGGAGCTGGTTTGAAGAGAAAAACCTGGCTGGTTTTGCCAACTGGTTCCGCTGTCAGTATCTGGAAGAGAATATGCATGCCATGAAGATTTATAACTTTGTGAACGACAGGGGAGGACGTGTCCTCCTGGATACAATTCAGGGGCCAAAGACCGAGTGGGCATCCTTTGTGGAAGTATTCGAAGAGGTAGCTGCCCACGAAGCCCATGTTACTTCACTGATAAACAACCTGATGTACCTTTCCAGAGAATTGAAAGATTTTGCCAGCGAGAGTTTTCTAATGTGGTATGTGGATGAACAGGTTGAAGAGGAAGCTACGGCAGATGAACTTTTAAGCCGTCTGAAGCTGATTCAAAGCGACCCCAGTGCTCTCTATACTATGGATAACGAGTTAAAAGGAAGGGTTCCCTCTCCCAGTGTGCTTCCCATTCATTTGGGACAATCTGCTGGGGCATGATTACTTTTCGGGAAATCGGCAGAGGCAGGGATACTCCTGATTCTGCCGATCATTTCCCTGGTGGGGGTAATCTCCCTTATCTTATATCTGTCTGACAGGGATCTGCAGCTCCGTCAACCACTCCTGTTCGCTCTCTTTGTTCCATATACCGTCAATATAGGACTCCCTGGGATTAGCAGAGGGTTCCCAGTTATTCTCCCGGATCCACTGAAAGGCAAAGGCATAGGCATTCCTGATAGTTGAGTAGGGTCCTTTATGCAGAACACACACCGCCTGTGGTTCCCGCGTTACCTTCTTGTATCGCACCAGATCCGAGTCTTTGCAGGATTTTACAACAGACTCGCACACTTCAATGTCAATATCCTTTTCCCTGTATTCTCCGTCGTGATAGATCGTAAAGCAGTATTCGGGTTTGGCGCAGATTGCCCCCTGTCTTTTCATCTCCTCCCCCATTCGGGGCATAAGTTCAAAGTAGGAATTATAGGATGGGGCTATGGTTCTCATAGAAGCGACTGTAACAGCCGGCAGTTCTTTTATTATTGCTGAATAATTCATGATTCTTCCTCCTTGCAGAATCTCTTGCCAGGATCTGACCTGACCGAGCTTCTGCTCATCTTCCCGTATCTGTTTGATTAGTTCCTTTTCTTTCATTTTCAGAAACATCTCAATATTTACGGGATTTTCAATTAATTCTTTAATCTCCCCCAAACTGAGTCCCAGCTGTTTAAGAGCCAGAATCCTGTGCAGTCTGGGTAACTGTTTACTTGTGTAGTAACGGTAACCGCTTGAATAATCCACGAAATCTGGTTTCAGCAGACCTATTTCATCATAGTGTCTCAGGGTTTTTGTGGTGATATGGTTGATTTTAGAAAAAAGCCCTATCTGATACATCAAATACTCCTGTTCCCGGATATAGTTAATTAAATATTATTATGACTGTAATAATTTAAAAAGATCCAGTAATCATATTCATTCCCTCCCTTCCATATCCGTCTTCAGGGTAAAGTTTTCCCTTGGGGCAAAGTCAACAAAGAAATAAAAAAAAAGAGCGGGATTCGTGATAATTGGTATCTGTTCAATTTAGCGAAGAGGAATTCGGCTTTACCGGAGCTGATAGAATCGGTATCTTTTTGAAGGACACAAAAAAAACCGGAGTTAAAAACTCCGGTTTCATTAAAAGTCAAGAAATATTAATAGCGGAAGTTATCGTTCCGGGGTCTTCTTTCTCTTTCAATTGCTTCATTAACGCGAAGATTACGACCATCCAGATCCTGGTTGTTCAGGGCGGAGATTGCTGCTTCTGCGGCTTCATCTTCTTCCATTTCTACAAAACCAAAACCTTTGGAACGGTTTGTCTCTCTGTCGAAAATGATCTTTGTACTCAGAACGTTACCGAACTGTGCAAAGTGATCTGCCAATCTGTCTTCATCTGTGTTGTAGCTCAGATTTCCTACATAGATTTTCTTGGGCATTTGTACATCCTTACCGGTTTAACCGGAATTTCAAAATAAATTCACTTAAGAGTACGTATCAAGCTTTATTATATTTGCTGTCATATGATTATCTTCAGTAACTCATCAGGATGTGCAGAACACGGCGTGACGGAAATCAGAACAGAATACAAATAGCAGATATAAAGAGCAACGTGACATCTCAGTCTCTATTTTTAGTTTTAACAGGAAACCCGTTATAGGTCAATAAAAAACTGTTCCTTTAACAATCTTATTACACGATTGGAACATATTTTCTTAAAAATACCAAAAGGTTTTGTTTGACAAGCGGGGAATTTCAGGTATATTATGTGATATATCACGTGGAGTATCAGCATGTCCCTGTCCGAAGATATATATAAAAAGATAATGAATATGCTTTTGAGCGGAGAGCTTCTGCCGGGGCAGATTATCAACCGGAGACAGATTGCCGCGGAATTTGATGTAAGCGTCGCACCCGTACTTGAGGCTATGCTTCTTCTGGAACATGAAGGACTGCTCGAAACAATTCCCCGTAAAGGGACTCAGGTGCGTTTAATCAGGGAAGAAGACGTACGCGGCCAATTTGTCCTGAGGGACGCCCTTGAATCCAAAGCGGCCAGGATCTATTTCGGTCCGCTTCTCAGGGAGAACCTGGCAGAACTGGAACCTTTTGCCAGACAGGTGGATCAGGCCCCGTCGGATAATCTGGAGGACTGGAAAACAGAGATCCTTTTTCATCGCGAGCTGGTATCCCTGGCCGGGATTCCTGCTCTGACGGCAGCTTTTGATCATATCATGAAGGTGAATCTCTTCTATGCCATGGCCCGTATCATCCCGGCACATCTTGCAACAGAGCGGGACAACCATGTGGAACTGCTTCAGCGTCTTACGGAGGCGGAAAGCGCTGACCGGGCTGAATCTGTTATCCGGGATCATGTGTGGTATGGAAAAGAAGCCATATTAAACAGCGAATTTACGGTTTAGACCAAAATAATAGTTTATTATTAGTAACGGGATTAGTAAGGGAATTAAACCTGTAGCAGAAGGGGAGTTGCAAATGAAGATAGTTATTGCGTCAGATTCATACAAGGGTTCCAGTACAAGCCTCCGGGTTGCGGAAACTATCGAAAAGGGAATACAGAAAGTCGTGCCTGATCTGGATATTGTAAAAATCCCTGTGGCCGACGGTGGAGAGGGACTGGTTCAGGCTCTGGTTCCCGATGAAGATAAATGGGTCCGTCTCAGTGTAACCGGTCCTATGAGAATGGAGACAAGGGCTGAATACGCTCTGATGGATGATAATACGGCCGTACTGGAAATGGCCAGTGCCTCAGGTCTTCCTCTTGTGGAAGGTGAAAAGGATCCCCGAATCGCCACGACCTACGGGACTGGTGAAATGATGAGGGATGCCATTGAAAGGGGATGCCGCAAGATTCTGATAGGTATAGGCGGCAGCGCCACCAATGACGGTGGAACCGGAATGGCCCAGGCCCTGGGAGCCCGTTTTCTGGATGCTGCCGGAAGGGAACTGACGCCGGCCGGCGGAAACCTGGATCAGATAGCTTCTGTGGATCTTTCCGGAATGCTGGACGGTTTGAAAGAGACGGAAATCAAGGTTGCCTGCGATGTGGATAATCCCCTCTGCGGGGAACACGGGGCCAGTGCGGTCTATGGTCCACAGAAGGGAGCCACACCCGAAATGGTAAAACAGCTGGATGCCAACCTGGCTCACCTGGCCGGGATTATGGAGAAAGCTTCCGGTAAGGATATGTCAGAGGTTCCCGGCGCCGGCGCTGCCGGCGGACTCGGGTTCGGTTTGATGGCATTCTGCAATGCCGAACTTGAATCCGGTATAGATCTGGTACTGGACAGCCTTGGTTTTGACCAGGCTATCGAAGGGGCTTCTCTCGTAATTACAGGAGAAGGCAGAATTGACGGTCAGTCAATACGCGGTAAGGTCCCCGTGGGAATAGCCGCCCGTGCCAAGAAGAAGAATCTGCCGGTTCTGGCTGTCTGCGGCGATATCGGTCCCGGAATCAGCACCCTTTATGACTATGGTATTGACTCCGTTATGAGTACGGTTAACAAGGCTATGCCTCTGAGCGAAGCGATGGGACGTTCCAGCGAACTGCTGGAGGAAGCGGCTGAAAGGGCCTTCCGGATGATTATGATCGGGAAGAACATGAAATAGTCACTTTTGTAATCTGTGTTATCAGCCTGTCCTGTGGTATACCGTGGAAATGCTGCAGGATGGGTTTTTTTTTAAGGGTCTTACCGCAATCCTGTAAAGTCCTTGTAACAGCGAGCTGTATATCTGATGTAAATTTGTCTATAATAGGGATTATGAAAAAAATTGCACTTATTTTTGACCACGACGGTACTCTGGTTGATTCTTTCGACAGTGTAACCATCAGCACCAATAAGGTTCTTGAAGCAGCAGGCTGTGATCCTGTTTCGGAAGAGGAAATCCGGAAGGGAATGGCTTTTCCCACACTCGAGCGTTTTAACTATCATTCCGGTATAGAAGAGTTTGATGTGTTGAAACAGATGCAGACGGATTTTTATAGGGTTATGAATGAGGTAGGTGTGGACTACGTTAAGATATTCCCCCGTATTAAAGAGAATCTGGATATTATGGCATCCAGGGGGTACTCACTGGGGATGCTGACAAACAATCAGGGCTTTTTTGTCCGGCGCGCCGCAGCCCGCCTGGGCTATGCCTACGACTTTGAAGTGATACTGGGAGAGGAGAATGTTCCCGTCCCGAAACCGGATCCCCGGGGGCTTCTTCAGGCTTGTGCCGGTTTGGGAGCCGAACCTGAAAACTGCTGGTATATCGGTGACGGCAGGCCGGATTATGAAGTAGCCATGGCGGCAGGGTTGAAAGCGGCGCTGGTCAGCTGGGGAGCTCATTCCCGGGAAGAGCTGCAGAAATTGAACCCGGATGTACTGTTTGATCACCCCGATGATATGAGCGACTTTTTCCGCTGACCGGCTGTATGAAGGGAAGGCGTCCTTACCGGAGAACACAGCGCAGAAGCAGCAGGAGAATTTACTCGCTGGATGAACTGCTCAGCCGACAGCCCCGTTCTCTAAAGAAAGGCAGCCGTTACCGTGAACTCCTTTTGTATTTTCTGAGTTCCGAATCCCTTCAGCGTATCCGGATCAGCAGCCGCTGCTTCAGGCTGCTGGATAAAGCCCTGATTAATCCGGAGAATCTGAATTCCTTCTACAGGACATACCGGCTGCCCCGGCATCAGTTTTTTCCCCTTTTCCTCAGCATAAAGCGCTCCTATCTTATGGAGCGCATAAAATGGCAGATAGAACGGGAGAGGTTTATCTGGGAACATATGAAAGCCCTTCCCCCTAAAACAGTCCGCTTTATCCGGTTCCTGGCGGAGTGGGAGCAGGAGCTGAATCCGAAATCGGAATTCCCCTACTGGATGAAATACCTTCTTCCCCGTACGAAGAAGCGTCTGCATGAGTATGAAGAATTTAATTCCCTGGAATGGTATATATTCTATTATACCTACCTGACAGGATTGGCAGCGCATTATCATCTGAAACCAGCCCCCCTGGCGGAGAAGCTGGCTGCCTGCAGTATGCTGGAGCTTGTTCCGACTGCCAATCCTTTTTCTTTTCCTGAAAAAAGGGTTATAATGAAATCCTACCGCTCATTATGCCGCAGCTATCATCCCGACAGGGGCGGAGACCCTGCTTTCTTTCTGAAACTGCAGGAGTCACGGGAGGTCCTATGTTCGATCTGATGGATAAGAAAGTTCTAACGATTCTATTCCTGTTTTTATTCTCCTGCAATCTTGCAGGTGAGAATAAGGGGATATCCGGCAGGGATTATCGAGAGGATATGAGACAGTTCGTCCAGGCTATCTCTCTTTATGCAAAAAGCGATACACCCGCCTTCAATATTATCCCTCAGAACGGGCAGGAACTGGTAACCCGGGACGGAGAGGCTGACGGTACCCTGGAACAGGATTACCTGACAGCAGTTGACGGCTGCGGCCGGGAAGATATGTTTTACGGATATAAACGGGATAACAGAAAAACACCCCGCTCCGACAGTGCGTATATGCTGGAATTGTGCCGGCTGTTCCATCAGAACGGCGCTGCTGTGCTGTCAACGGACTACTGCGATGATCCGGATAAAATGGATGAATCCTACAGCCTGAATCATGATGAAGGGTTTATCTCCTTTGCCGCCCCGGAGAGGAATCTTAATGTTATTCCGGATTATCCGGATCCGGTGTATCAGGAAAATACCGACTCAGTACGGATGCTGAGGGATGCCCGGAATTTCCTCTATTTGATCAATAGTGAATGCTATTCGACAAAATCAGAATTCCTGAAGGCGGTGGCAGAAACAAACTACGATCTGGTTATTATGGATCTGTTTCATAATGAGGAAGCCTATACCAGACAGGAACTTGACCGGATAAGGTATAAAAAAAACGGAGGAGAACGCCTTCTTATCTGCTATATGAGCATTGGTGAAGCGGAAGACTACCGTTTTTACTGGGACAGTTCCTGGGAGAAGGATCCCCCTCCCTGGCTGAAGGAGGAGAATCCTCATTGGGAGGGGAATTATAAGGTCCGTTACTGGGATACGGAATGGCAGAACATTATATTCGGCTCTCCCTCTTCCTATCTGGACAGGATCATGGCCGCCGGGTTCGACGGTGTCTACCTGGATATTATTGACGGTTACGAATACTTTGAATAAGCTATTACAGTCCCATCATAAAGCGGTAAACCCTGGAATCGAATCCCGGCAGGTTCTCATGGCCGAAGTCCGGGTAAATAACAACCTCTTTTTTTGAAGTGATTTTGTTATAGGCGGCGAACTGGGTGGACGCCGGACAGATTTCGTCTATTAGTCCGGTTGCCATCAGCACTTCCGCCTTTATCCAGGGGACCATATTCTGTAAATCTATATAACCCAGGGTCCGGAATATTTCATCTTCCCGTTCGTGGGTCGGATCAAAAGCCCGGAAGTAGTAGAAAAGTTCCTTGTAGGCGTTCTCTCCCAGATCCATCTGCCACACCCTTTTATAGTCACAGAGAAAGGGGTAGGTTGGAGCGGCTTTTTTTATCCGGGGCTCCAGGGAAGCACAGGCCAATGTCAATGCTCCGCCCTGGGATCCGCCCAGACAGCCGACTCTGTCGGCATCCACTTCGTCCATACCCATGGCAATACGGGCCAGCTGAGCCGTATCCAGAAAAATATTTCTGAAAAGCAGTTTATCGGGGCCGTCGGAGAGTCCCCGTATAATATGGCCGCTCCAGGTTGTACCTGTAACCGCTTCGGTATTGTTGGAAAGCCCGCCCTGTCCTCTGGAATCCATGGCAAACACACTGTATCCGGCCGCTACCCAGTTCAGGAGAGAGCTCCATTCGGGTGACCGCCCTGTATAACCATGGAATATGAGTACTGCCGGGTGTTTTTCCGTGCGGCTGGTTTTAGGTTTCAGATACTTCGCATGAACACGGGACCCGCCGGTTCCGGAGAAGTAGAGGTGATTACATTCGGCAAAGGGAACCTGGAAATCGGCCGCTTCCAGATTGATGTCTGAATCAATGGCATGCATTTGCTTCAGGGCCCTTTCCCAGTAGGCATTAAAATCATCGGGCCGTGGTGTCATTCCCTGGTATTGTTTGAGTTTTTCCAGGGGCATATCTACAGAGGGCATAATTTAACTCCTTTTAAACAGATTGTAATGTACAAACAGTAATATGCTTTTCCATTTATATAAAGGATGTTTCGGGAAAAAAATCCGGACTCCTGAGAGCCGGATCTGTGTCGTTATATCATAATCAGGTAGGCTGGATTACTCCTTGACTCCGCCGAATGTAAGCCCCTGGATAAACTGTTTCTGAAGAACAAAGAAAACCAGTACCGAAGGAAGGGCCGCAACGATGGATCCTGCGGCAATCAGGTTGTAGCTGATAAGCCACTGCCCTTTCAGAGCGCTTAATCCGAAGGTAATCGGGCGGGCTTTATCGCTCTGTACCAGAGTCAGGGCCCAGAAAAAATCATTCCAGATAAAGGTGAACAGCAGAACCCCCAGAGAGGCCAGTGCCGGTCTCAGCAGAGGAATCATGATGGAAAAAAATATTTTTGGTTCAGTGGCGCCTTCTACACGGGCAGACTCTATCAGAGAAAAGGGGAGCTCCACTATAAAGTTACGTAAAAAGAATGTGGCAAACCCTGACTGGAAGGCCACATGGAACAGAATCAGGCCGAAGATGGTATCAAACAGGCCGAACTTTACAAACATGGTTCTGACGGGAATCATCAGAATCTGGTAAGGTATGAAATTCCCTGCAATAAACATGGCATACAGGGCAATCCTCCCTTTGAAGGGGTAAACCGCCAGGGCAAATCCCGCCATGGCGCTGAACAGGATGGCGAAAAATACGGCCGGAAGGGTCATGACGGTACTGTTTATAAAATATTTGAGCATGGGGCTCCTGTCCGGATTAAACACTTCGCTGTAGTTCTCTCCAATAGCGATCCTGCTGGGAATTCCCCAGTAATTACCGGCTGATATATCCGAACCGGGCCGGATAGATGTGGAAATGATGGCGATCATGGGAAGCAGCCAGATCACAAGTATCAGTATGACCCCAAAAATATAAAGGGCTCTAACGGGAACTGCCCGCTTCTGTATTGGTGTAGGGAACATGCTTAACTCTCCGTATCAATCATTCGTTTAAGAAAGAAATAGATAAAGACTGACATAATCAGAAACAGGATAACCGCCAGAGCAGCCCCGTATCCCATCTTGAAATTAAAGATGGCTTCATCATACATATGGTAGGCCAGTACATAGGAGCTGCCCCATGGACCGCCTGCCGTCATAGTGGCGATCAGGTCGAAACTTCTCAGGGCTCCGATAACTGTTACAGTCAGGGCTACAATAGTAGCCGGCCGGAGCTGCGGCAGGATCACATGCCGCAGCATGCTGCGGCCTGATGCGCCGTCGATTCTGCCGGCCTCTACAATCTGTGTATTGACCCCTGCCAGACCCGTCAGATACAGAATCATGCAGTAGGCCGTCTGCGGCCAGAGTCCGGCTATGATGATACCGAAGGTCGCCATATTTTCATCTGCCAGAATGGGGATAGGTTTCATTCCCATGGCTTTCATTATATGGGCCAGAATGCCCAGGTCGGGATTGTAGAACCAGGAAAATACCAATCCTACTACAACAAGATTTATAACAAAGGGAAAAAAGAAGAGAGATTTCATTACTCTCATACCCGGAATTTGCTGATTAAGAAACAGTGCCAGTGTCAAACCGATTACCGGTGCCAGCATCATAAAAACAAGCCAGTAAATATTATTTGTGATTGATGTAAAAAATTTCGGATCACTGAAAAGAGTTCTGTAGTTTTTCAATCCCACAAATGTCATTGGTCCGAAACCGTCCCATTTGTGAAAACTGATAAATATACTCTGAAATATCGGCCATATAACAAATATCAGAAATAAAATAAGAGCCGGTGCCAGAAAGTAGGCCGGAGCAAATTTCTGCTGCAGTTTCAGTATGTGATTCACGGTTTTTTTATCCATGAACAGGTCTCCTTAACAAGTTAAAAAAACGGCGGAGGGTATTATCCTCTTCCGCCGTTTCAGGTTATATGCGATTAGAAACGGAATTATTCAAACAAACTTTTTCTTTCGTTTTCAATTCTCTGTCTGATAGCATCAATTCTTTCGGGATTGACCATGAATTCCTGCAATCCCTCCATTCCGACTTTTGCCATTTCGGGCGTGGTGTCCCTGTCATAGAACTGAGCCAGGCCGTCAGAGGCTCCGAGCATTTCGAAACCGGCTTTTTTGAAGCGGTCCGCAGGAGCGGCAGAGTTTTTGCTGGGAGACAGGGTTCCTGCGGCTTCGGTCATAAGATCCAGAACATCGGGACGGGCCAGGAACTTCATAAAGAGTTTGGCTTCCTCAGTATGTCTTGCCTTGGCGGGGATGTGAATTGTGTCTGTAGGGGCATCTTCGTATACGCCTTTGGAAGGATCGATAACAGGGAACTGGAAGAATCCGATATTGTCAACAACCCCGGCGCTTGTCATATCGGGAATCATGAAGTTTCCGATCAGATACATGGCGGCATCTCCGCTGATGAGGGGAGCCTGAGCTTCCTGCCAGGAGTAGGTGGCATGATTCTCCAGAAAGTGGCCTCGCTTGATCATATCAGTCCAGATTTCAAATACCTTATCCAGTCTGTGATCCAGGTAGGAAATCTTTCCACCCATCAGGTCCATATGGAAATCATATCCATTGACTCTGAGGTTCAGGTAATCGAACCAGCCTCCGGCAGTCCAGAGGTATTTTGTTCCAATAGTAATCGGAGTGATTCCATTGGCTACCAGAGTGTCATTCACATTCATGAATTCATCCCAAGTTTTGGGAACGGAAAGTCCGAGACTTTCAAATACATCCATTCTATAGTAAACACCCCACTGGTAGTAGGACCAGGGTGTTCCGTATTTTTTCCCGTCTACTGTCATGGCAGCAATTGAGGATGACATGGAGTCGTTCAGTCCCTCCTCTTCCCATACATCGCTGACATCCATCAGGAGGCCCTGATCAACAAAGAATTTCATTCTGTTACCGGCAAACCAGAAACAGATATCCGGTGCTTCAGTGGCCAGAAAATTTCGAATAGCGGTTTTGTAGGCTTCGTGATCAAATGTATTCAGCTGTACATCTATATCCGGATATTCCGCTTTAAACAGTTCAACTGCTTCCGCAAGACCGGCTTTGGGGGCGGGATCCGACTGATTTGAATTGATAATCAGTACTTTTTCATCCGATTCCTGCTGACCTCCGGCAAATGCTCCTGTAAGGGTTATACTGAGGCAAATCATAAGAATAATTAGGCGTTTACTCATAGAGACTCCTTCTTTTTGTTTGTATGTAATAGTATAAATCCTCCCGATTTACCGTCAACGACAAGATTTTCTTCGAAGTTTCACTATTTTCAGATAAAATATGTACACGTGTTACAGAGCGTATAAGTGTTGTATAAAAATAGAATAACCCCCCTGAATTAACGTAAAAAGATATATAAATACGGGGAAAAAAATTTTCTTTCATATTAATCAAGCATGGTATATTTAACAAATTTCAGATCTGTTTTAATATATTCAGAATCGAGGGAGATCAATGTTAAAAGATCAGCATGCCCAGGGAAGGCGGGACGGAGAATTCTACCTTGCCAGCTTAACGGATATGGAAAAAGAACTTCCCTTTCACCTTGTCGGGGCGGGATGTGATTTTTATCAGTACCCGGTGAGCAGGCCTTTCGGTTATCCTGTATTTCAGTGGATCCAGACACAGTCCGGAGGAGGGATTCTGGAACTGGAAAGCGGAACCTATCCCGTTCCGGAGGGACACGGGTTTCTCCTGTATCCCGGTGACCGTCATTCCTATCATCCTCTGGACGACGAGTGGCATGTGAACTGGATAACCATCAACGGATACCATATAGAGAATATGCTGCAGTATATCGGTCTCAAAAAAAGCGGGGTATTTGCCATTTCCGAACCCCTTGTTCTGGCTTCTCATATACGAAAGGCGGTGCATCTCCTTAAGAATCCCACGGATACAACAGGACTCAGCGGCTCTGTTGCCGCCTATCAGCTGCTGATGGATCTGTTTAAATATGTCTGGAATGATGAAAAAGAGGACCACAGCCTGTACAGTAAAAGGCTTAAAGCTGTCTTTGAACAGATAGACCGGGAACTGGATACAGCCCTGAGTATCGACAGGCTTGCAGAAACAGCCGGTGTAACTCCCCAGTATTTCTGTGAAATTTTCAAAACAGTTACCAATCAGAGACCTACAGAGTATATCAATCAGAGACGGATTGACCGGGCAAAGGAGATTATAATCCGGGAGCCCCTTAAAAAGATCAGCGAAATTGCCGCTATGGTCGGTTTTGATAATAACAGTTACTTTTCCACGGTTTTTCGTAAACAGGAAGGGTTAAGCCCCAACAAATTCCGGGAATTCAACTCGCTGATTTAATCACTACCTCCATAAAATAACCTCTCTTTAGATGATTGCTATACTACTTGCAAAGATTTATACCCATTATCCTTTTTAAAATTCAAATATGAAGAATTCCGCTCTTTACATAATTGTATTGTTGTATTATTCTTATATTGTACTACTACAATAGTACAATTAGGAGCAGTACAATGGCTTTGAAAGAGGCTGATATTAAAAAACTGGATTTTACTCTGGATCCGAAAAGCGGCGTGCCCTACTACAAACAGATTATTATGCAGGTAGAACTGGCCATTGCCGACGGCCGTCTGGAAAAGGGGGAGCAGCTTCCCACGGTCAGGGGATTAGCCGTTGAAATACGGGTTAACCCGAATACGGTTGCCAGGGCCTATAATGAGATGGAGATCAGGGGAATTGTCACGACCCAGCAGGGAACCGGAACATTTATCAGTGACAAAACGGTAGAACTGGACGAACTGGAAAGGGCGCGGGTTCTGGCGCAGATAGTCAGGCCTCTTGTCAGTAAAGCCGGTTCATATGGATTCGAAATACAGGACCTGGTCCGTTATCTGCAGGAGATGCAGAATATTAACGAAACAGCTTCCGGAGCTGACGAAAAGGGGGAAAAGTGATGAATATTTTTCAACAGAAACTGGAAAGGGTGAAGAATCAGAAAAAGGCTTTATTGAAAAAGGATTATACCTATAATGCCTTTTCCTTTATAATCCTGGGGATTTTTCTGGCTGCGGCGACTGCTGCCCAGTACTACTCGGGCGGACCCTTTGATATGGATCTGATTGTCGAGTACTGCGGCGGTATTCTCATCGCGGGGATTGTGCTGATGATACTCCCTCTCTGGGTCATGTCAGTGCTTATGATCATTAGCTGCTGGTTAGTCCTGCCGATTGAATTCTCAACGGGTTACTATCCCATGGCTATCTTTTCTTCCCTGGGAATCCTGTTTTCAGCCTCTATGGAGCTGATCTATCACTGGGATAAGGTGGTTGTGCTTCGGATGGGAAAATTTAAAAGCGTGTACGGACCGGGCTTATTCACTCTTTTTCCATTAATCGACCGGGTGGCGGAGTACGTGGATACCCGTATCAGGGTAACCGACTTCAGTGCGGAGCGTACCATCACAAAAGATACGGTGCCGGTTCATGTGGACGCCCTCTGTTTCTGGATGATATGGGACGCCAAGCAGGCTGTTCTGGAGGTGGAGAACTATCAGGAGGCGGTCAGCCTGTCTGCTCAGACCGCCCTGCGGGATGCTATAGGACGGAACGACCTGAGTACGCTGTTATCGGGCCGGGAGGAACTGGGGCATGAAATACAGAAGGTTCTGGATGCCAAAACCAATCCCTGGGGGATTACCATCCTCTCCATTGAGTTTACAGATGTGATTATTCCCCGGGAACTGGAAGATGCCATGAGCAAGAAGGCCCAGGCTGAAAGGGAGAAACAGTCCCGTATTATTCTGGGAGAGGCGGAAAAGGAAGTGGCCAGCCAGTTCCGGGAGGCCTCGGAGATCTATGAAGGCAGTCAGGAAGCCCTGCAGCTCAGGGCTATGAATATGGTTTACGAAGGGATTCGTCAGAATGGTTCACTTATACTTCTTCCGTCCAGTGCGCTGGACAGTATGAACCTGGGAAGCACTCTGGGAATGGCTGCCTGGCAGAAGATGCGGAAAGAGAATCCCCGGAATGAAAACGGAGACACAGGAGGTGTTCATTCATGATCGAGATTAAAGGTGTAACAAAAACCTACAGGACAGGAGATACGGAAGTAAAGGCTCTGAAGAGTGTGAATCTGAAAATTGAAAGCGGTGAGTTTATGTCTATTGCCGGTCCTTCGGGGTCGGGAAAAACCACCCTTATGAATTTGATCGGCTGTATCGATTCACTTGATGATGGTCAGATCCTGATAGAGGGGAAAGTTGTCTCCTCCCTTACAAAGGAAGAGAAAACAACCTTTCGCCGTGAGAAGCTGGGCTTTATCTTTCAGAGCTATAATCTGATTCCCGTACTGACCGCCTATGAAAACGTCGCTTTCTCCCTGCAGCTTCTCGGACTGCAGGAGAATGAAATCAAAGAAAGGACCATGAACATTCTGAAAGAGGTCGGCCTTGAGGGGATGGAAAACCGCCGTCCCGGCAAGCTTTCCGGCGGGCAGCAGCAGCGGGTCGCCATTGCCCGGGCCCTGGTAAAGGAACCTGTCATAGTACTGGCGGATGAACCGACCGCCAATCTTGATTCCCATACGGGAGAGGATATCCTGAAACTTATGGAAGCCATGAATATCAGGCACGGTACGACATTTGTTTTTTCAACCCATGACAGGATGGTAATGGATTTTGCCCATCGCCTGGTCTATCTGCATGACGGAGAGTTCCAGTCGGATACGAGGAGACCTGAACCGCAGGCGAAAGCTGTAAAGGAGCAGTAGTATGACGTTTCTTCCTTCTTTAGCCATAAAAAACCTTTTCCGCTATACCAGAAGGACCCTGATTACTTCCGCAGCAATTGCTTTCGGTATTATGATTTTTCTTCTGATGGACTCCCTTCTGGGCGGAATCAAGGAGGATTCTGAAAGGAATCTGATCTGGTACGAAACAGGATCGGCCGCCTTTTTCCACCCCGAATACTGGGAGGATCACTATCTGATGCCGGTGGACCGACCGGTTGAGGATCCGGACAGTCTTATCCAGGAGATGGAGAGGGAGGGTATCCCTGCCGTACCCAGGATTGAATTTGCCGCGGATATGATGGTTTATCAGGACCCCTTTCCCGAATACGGTAATATCCAGGTCAAATGCATCGGAATAGATCCGGAAAGGGACAAGCAGGTCTTCCGCCTGGACCAGACGGTTGTGGACGGCCGTTATCTGAAGCCGGGAGAGGAAGGAGTTATGATCGGTCAGTGGATGGCAAAGGACCTTGGAGCACAGGTGGGGTATCCCCTGACTCTGGTGACCAGAACCATGGACGGCTATTTTCAGACAATGGATCTGGAAATTGTGGGCATCCTGCTGAGCGATAATCCTATCGTTAACCGATACGGAGTTTATATTCCACTGGATACGGTCCGGTATGCCCTGGATATGAACGGGTATGCTACCGGCGTCTATGCCTCTCTCCCCAGGGGGAAAGCAGAGGCGGAAGGTATTGCCCGGATGCAGCAGATCGCCGGACCTCTGGGGCTGGATGTGCTTGACTGGCGGATTATGGGAAAGGATTTTGTCGCCCTGGCGGAAGCCAAATCCCAGGGAAGCAGTACGATCCTCTTCCTTGTTTTTCTGATTGCTGCCGTGGGTATTTCCAATACCATACTGATGTCCATTATGGAGCGGGTGAGAGAACTGGGAATGATGCGGGCCCTGGGAATGACAAACGGACAGATCCGCCGGATGTTTCTGATGGAGTCGGCGGGAATCGGATTTTTCGGTGCTCTGGGCGGTGTGATTGCAGGAGTTATGATCAATATTCCCCTGGTGAACAGAGGGATTGATTACTCCTCCATGATGGAATCGGGAGATATGGGATACCGGGTAGCCGGAATCGTCTACGGAGCCTGGTATCCTCAGACCTTTGCTACCGCATTCCTGGTGGGGCTTCTGATAGCTCTTGTTGTAGCCTGGTTTCCCACCAGACGGGCATTGAAGCTGGATATCACAGCATGTCTGAGATTTATATGAACCATGGTGCAGGGGAACTCAGGGGCCGATCAACCCCTTTCCCCTTCGGTCACCGGGACTTTCCTGTGAAATGTTCCCGAAAACGTAATAAGAGAGGTATGCTATGAAACTGAGCAACATAGCTTTCAGAAATATATTCAGAAACCGGAGAAGGAGCATCCTTTCCGGAACGGCCATCGCCGTGGCCGCTATGAGTATCGTGCTCCTGTTTTCCTTCATTGCCGGTATGATTGACGATATGCAGTATAACTTCCATACCTATACGACCGGCGCTGTCAGGATAAGGCACAAAGATTTCTCCCGCTACGAGAGGCTGAATCCCATGCATCTGACAGTGGATGTCTCGGACGGGCTGATGGAGGATCTGAAAAAAGAGGAGGGGATCTCCCTTCTAAGTCCCAGGATAGGATTTCCCACCAGGATCTACCGGGATGGTGAAAACTACAACGCCTTCGGTACCGGTGTGGATTTTTCCACTGAGGTAGCTTACCAGAACCTGGGTCCCGAGCTGGTCCCGGAAGGCCGAATTCCTGAAACGGGTGCCAATGAGGTTCTTATCGGTTACAAGCTGGCTGAGGAAGTGGGGGTCGGACTGGGCGACAAGATCACAATCCTCTCCTCCACGGCCGCCAGAGGAACCAACGCCATAACTTTTACTGTTGTGGGACTTCTGGCCTATCCCATGGAAGGCTTGAATAACACCACGATTCTGGCTCCTCTGGACCGGGTCCAGTATTTTCTGAGGATGCCCGGTCAGGTACAGGAAATTATAATGAAAGTGGGAGAGGACGTGGATTCCACAGTTCTGGCCGAAAGACTCAGGGAAAAATATGCAGACAAATACGGTGTGGAAATAAAAGGCTGGATGGAGCTTGAGACCAGTTATTCCTTCATTGAAATGGCTCAGACCATTTACGATATTGTGGCGTTATTCTTCTTTATCCTTGGAAGTTCGGTCATCCTGAATACCACCATAATGGTGATTTTCGAAAGGATGAGAGAGATCGGAACCATGAGCGCCATGGGTATGTCGGGAAAAGATCTGGTCCGGCTCTTTTTCATAGAGGCTTTTATCATCAGTGTGGCGGGTTCCTTTGTGGGGGTCCTCCTAGGAATGGGATTTACCCAGATCCTTTCGCAGGTGGGACTCAATTTCGGTGAGGCCATGGAGGGGGTGGATTTTGAGATATCCACGATCCTCTATCCCAAACTTAATCTGAAATCCACCGTGGTGGTTTTCTTCTATTCCGTGGCAGTAGCTTCCATAACCGCCATCTTACCGGCCCGGCGGGCCAGCCGGATAGATCCGGTGGCTGCATTGAGGGCAGTTTAAAACTTTGAACTCAAGGGAGTAAAAAATGAGAATACTGATAAGGATCTTTACACTTTTCTGGCTTCTGAGCGGATTATCCATGCTTTTCGGAATCACTGCGGAGGAAATTGTCAGGGAAATGGACCGGCAGCAGAGCTTTTCCACCATGAAAGCCAGCGGTTCCATGATAACCAATGACCGCTTCGGGACCAAGGTCAGCGATTTTATCAGCTGGTCCCGTGGAAACGACGAGTTTCTGATCGAGTTTACCAGTGCGGCCGAACAGGGGCAGAAGATTCTCCGTACCGCCAGGGAACTCTATCTTTACTACCCCGACGCGGAAGAGATTATCCGCCTTCAGGGAGCGGCCCTGCGTCAGTCCATGCTCGGGTCGGATATATCCTATGAAGATATGACTGAAGGGAACGATACCTTGAGCAAATACGAGGTGGAGCTGACGGGAGAGGAGACGGCAGGAGGGGAAAACTGCTATGTTCTCGAGATGACAGCCAAATCCCGTGATGTGGCCTATCCGAAACAGATTGTATGGGTGGTTAAGGATACCCTTGTCCCCCGGCAGGTGCAGTACTTTTCCAAATCCGGGAAGCTTCTGAAGGAGATGCAGGTCGATGCCATCGAGAGGATCGGCGGTAAATTCGTGATAACCCGGATGACCCTGGAGGACAAGCTGAAAAAGAACTCCAGTACAGAACTGATAATGGAAAATCTGGAAACAGATATAAACCTGGACCGGAACTTTTTCTCTCTGGATAACCTGTCCTGGTAGGCCTTTCCCCAACCTTCCGCCTCCCTGAAGGAGGGGCCGGGCAGGACTACAGTACCGAGGAGCTGCAGATGAAGTTTTTATTCCTGTTATCCCTGAAAAACCTTTTTCGCTACAGAAAAAGAACCATAATCACCAGCGCCGCCCTGGCTGCGGGAGTGATGATCTATATTCTGATGGACTCTATGATAGCGGGAAGCATGGATATGTCGGAGGATAATCTTCTGAAATATGAAATGGGTCACGGCAGCATCACCACAGAGCAGACCTGGGAAGACAGGGACTACTTTCCTCTGGACTCTCCCATTCCCGACGGAGTCGCCTTTTCGGACAACCTGAACGGCCGGAACGGTATTGCCGCGGCACCGAGGGTGAAATTCCTGGGAGATATGATCCTCTACAGGGATCCCTTCCCGGAAGACGGCAGTATGCAGGTGGTTGTAACGGCTATAGATCCGGACCGTGACAGCCGGGTATTCGACCTGGAAGGCTCCCTTAAAAAAGGCGCCTGGCTGGAACCGGGCAGAGAGCAGGCGGTGATCGGGAGCTGGATGGCATCGGAAATCGGTGCTGATATCGGGTATTACATTACCCTGGTCTGCCGGACCAGGGACGGCTACTATCAGACCATGGATCTGGAAATCGTCGGTATCATCGATACGCCCAATCCTTCGGTCAACCGGCTCAGCCTTCTGGTCCCTCTGGATACCGCCGACTATTCTCTGGATATGGCCGGAGGAGTCGGTGAAGTTGTCGTGAAACTGCCGGGAGACCGGACCGTGGATTCCCGGGAAAAAGCCGCAGTTCAGTCCCTTGTTCCGGACGGTATGGTCTATCATACCTGGAAAGAACAGGCGCTGGTTTATATTGCCGCATCCAATGGCGACCGGTACAGCACAGTGGTCATCCTGTTTCTGGTTTTCATTATAGCCGCTGTAGGGGTTTCCAATACGATGCTTATGTCCGCTATGGAACGGACAAGGGAGATGGGGATGATGCGGGCCATGGGGATGCGCGATAAGGATCTGAAAAGGATGTTTCTCATGGAAGCGGGGGGGATCGGACTTCTCGGATCACTTATGGGGATTATTCTGGGAGCTCTGGGGAATATCCCTATGGTTCTCAAAGGCATTCCTCTTCCGGCTTCCACTGACCAGTACGATATGGGATACCGCATTTCCGGAGCGATGTGGGGGGTCTGGAAGCCGGATACCATGATTTTTTCCCTGCTGACAGGTATGGCCGTTACTGTTATTGTTTCCAGGCTTTCGGTACGGAAAATCCTGAAATTTTCCATAGTAGAAGATCTGAGGCATTACTGAGCCGCCCAATAAAGGAGCTGTACGTGAAAAAATATCTGATTACCCTGTATCTGTTTCTATTTCTGTGTGCTCTGGGGGCCGAACCGAGCCTGAATCTGAGTCTTGAGCTGAATGACGCTCTCTACAGGGGCGAGGATGACTGGTATTTTGCCGGTACGGGTCAGGCTTCCCTGAATCTGAAATCCCCCCGGGATCCCAATGTTCAGGGGGCCCTGGTTATGGATTTCGTTCCCATAGATCTGTCCGGCGGTACATCGGGGACATCCGGTGTGTCCTACTCCTATGTGAATGTTAAAAAGGCCTATGTGAAAGTCCGGTTTCCCGGACTTCGAATGACTCTGGGGAAGACCAGACTGGCCTGGGGGGACGGAATTGTATTCAATTCGGGAGATATACTGTTCGGAAGTCTCAATCCCATTCTGGATCTGACCCGGCAGGAGCTTCGGTCCGATACTGCCTGGCTTACATCCCTCAACGTACCCCTGGGGCCGTTCGCCTTTGTGGAAGGGGTGGTTCTACCCCCGGGATATGATATGAGTGATTCTTCCGCTCCGGTTATTGGTGATCTGAGCAGGGCTTCGGCGGGGGGCCGGGTATATTTTACCGTCTTCAATACCAAAGTGGAGATGGGATACCTCTACAAGGGCGAAGAGAAGGTTGCCATAGATGTCATAGGTCACAGGCCCTACCTTAGCCTGCAGGGTAATATCGGTCCCGACTGGTACATGTCTACTTCCGCCGCATTTCTTACGGAAGAGCAGAGAAGTGAAGGATCCGATGCGGACTGGGAGGACAGCTGGAATATCACTTTCGGCCTGTTTCATCTGGCAGAAGTGAATAGAAACAATACCCTTACCTTCAGACTGGAAACCCTCTGGTTCCCCTATCAGAACTGGGAAAGTAAAGTTGACCGGGAGACTGTTTATGGAGTCTATCTCTATCCGGAGCTGACCTGGCAGAGGGGGGCAAGTGTTACTTTTTCCCTGCAGTCGGTAGTTTCACCCCTGGACGGTTCGGCCATGATAACCGGCGGAGCGGGATGGAATATCTATCAGGGTTTCACCCTTCAGGCCTACCTGAGCTGTTTTACAGGAGAGGAGACGGATACCTTCGCCTGGGACCGGGGGGATGCCTGGGTGGAAGGGCAGGATATGGTAAACGGTGTTTCCCTGATGACGGGAGTGCGGTATGTGTATTGAAAAAATGAGTGTAAACGGTAAGCATCCGTCTGGATTTATAGATCCGAGTTTATTATAGATAAAAGGATATTTCCTGACTTGGAAGAAAATCTTCCATTTTGCTATTGTATCCCGTCTTCTGATGTATAATTTTAATATAAGCAACAGGTAAATAGGGCGATTTACCTGTTAAAGATTGACCTGAATTTTGCCAAAGGAATATATTAGGTATTGCAGGTATCTCTGGAGGTTTGAATGCAGCATTTCCTTATGGCTTTCTATATCCTTTTTTTTGCTACAGGATTTATGGGCAGTACAGCTATCTTTTTATTGAAGATGCGTATCAAAAGTACACTGCTGACACCGCTCTTTGTTTTCCAGCTACTCTTTATTCTTGGTACCGGTTTAATCATGATCATGTACTATTTT
This sequence comes from Oceanispirochaeta sp., assembly GCA_963663385.2. Taxonomy (GTDB): domain Bacteria; phylum Spirochaetota; class Spirochaetia; order DSM-2461; family DSM-2461; genus Oceanispirochaeta. Next base: position 406,556 of record CAXXXD010000003.1, read on the forward strand.
CAAAATTTCCCTTCAGGATTATTTGATCCGGCAGAACGGATCATGCTTTTTCTTGCATTAGCAACCAATACGGCAATCTGGGCGATTGTTCTTATTCTTATAAAGCGGGTTTCACCGTCAGGATCCCGTCTGAAAGGTTTTCCCGCACTGGCTTCGTCTTTTGTTATTTTTGTTATTATTAAAAGCATTGCCAATATGCTAATGGTTTTGATGGTGCAAAGCGGGGCGGCCGGAGTGGAAGCTCTGACAGGCTTACAGGTCTGGAATATAGGGGGGCATGTTTTGACAGCATTGGCAATGGTTTCATTTGGAATAATTGTCCGAGGACCCCTCAACTCGGGAGAACCCTCTGCAATTCGCCCCCTGATGAAAGCCTACGGTCTTTGCGCTATCATTTTTGCCCCTGCGGGATTTATCGAATCAGCTTTACAATCTTCTGGAATCTCATGGCTCGCGATGCTGTCTCTGGATCATCTGTTTTATCTGACATGGAATATTATTTCCATGTCTGCAGCTATCAGGATGCTAAGGCCATCTCAAATAGGGCAACCGCTTCTTGAAACGGTTCCAGAAGAACGGATCAGAAACTTTAAACTCTCTGCCCGGGAAGTCGAAATGGCCGTTATGATAGGTCGGGGTCTTTCCAATAAGGAGATTGCATCACAGCTTTTCATTTCTCCTGCAACAGTGCGGACTCATATTTATAACCTTTATCAGAAAACGGGAGCGAGCAGCAGAATAGAACTTCTCAATATGCTGAGAGATTAGCTCCGTTAACTTAATGATGTTCATCGAGTAACCGCTTTAGCAACTCTAAACTCCTGAAACGGGCATGTACCGCCCCCAGATGGACTCTACGATTAATGTATTAGTTTACTCTTATTGAAATTACGACACTTATCCGATGTGAATCCCTGCCATTGGGCTCTATCCTCTGTAGTGAAAAGTTGATACGGAGGAATAGATGAATAGAAAAATCACTATCTGGAAAAGATTTTTTTTATTATGTTTTCTCAGCCTTACCGCCACATCGGCCATGGCTGAAGAAAAGAATATGTACATACCGCTGGGGGAGTATGAGTATGTAACCCTTGAATCCCGCACGGTTCAATCCCCCAGCCTGGGCGCTATGGTTATAGGCGAGGATTTTTTAATTTCCGGAATTTATAAATATGGTTCTTTTATTGACGAGTCCCCTCAGGGGTATCCGGGGCATTACCATTCTATAGATACAATGTTTGAGACTCATTGGGGAAAACATCAGGTTCTTTCCAGTTTCAAAACAGAATCGGATGAACCTTTTACAGGAGGATGGGCGACACTTCAGGCCACGGGTATATACAACTATCAAGTCATGAAAGGCAAGAAGCTTAATGTCAGACTCGGTCTGGGAGCCTCTCTCGGAGATTTTGGTATTGATCTAGATAATGGGAAGAACTGGCCCCTCATCCCTGTGCCATATCTGGGTATGGAATACAGATCCCGAATCATTCAGGCTGATTTCAGTTTTGTCTTCGGTCCGAACTTGAGTCTTACTATCTTTCCCGAGAGAAAAATCCGTTTCACTGGTGAAGCGGAGATCAATAATTACAGGGATCTGCAGGATCTTATTTTTACGACATCCGTTCACTACAGATTCTTTTCCGGGGCAGATTCTTCTAATGATTTTGCCGGCGTAGCAGTTGGAATCACGAATACCGGTTTCGGCTTTACTCCCGGAGGGGGCGACGAACCTTACGAGATTCAGTATTACTCGGTTTTTTCAGAACTTGATTTGACTCTTCTCAAGATTTCCGGGGGATATTGCTTCAACGGACAGGAGCGATTGGGAAAGGCGTCGCCGGAAGATCTCGGAAATGGATATTTCATGAACATCCAGGCTATGTATCAATTCTAAGGAAACCGGTATGAAGGAAAAATCTTTTACACCCTTTCTTGTTGTATGGACCGGCCAGTTCTTTTCGGGGCTGGGAACAGGGATGACAGCTTTTGCACTCGGGGTTCATGTTTTCAAACTAACCGGCAGTGCCATGAATTTTGCCATGGTCATGGCCTCGCAGTTTATTCCTGCAATTCTTATTGGTCCCGTGGGAGGTGTATTGGCCGATCGGTTCGACCGGAGGCTTATGATCATTCTGGGGGATGCCGGTTCGGCCGCTGCAGTTGTCTTTCTTTTGTTCTGTACTGTTTACGGCCGACTATCCATTTGGATCATATACATGGGAGTAGCTCTAGGCTCTGCGTTCACAGCCCTCCAGGGGCCTGCCTACAAGGCTTCTCTATCGGATATGCTTACGGAGTCCCAGCTTGCAAAGGGCAGCGGTTTAATGCAATTGTCCTCTTCTGTCAAGCATCTTGTAGTACCGGTAAGCGCAGGATTTCTGCTAGCTTATTCAGGAATTGAATGGGTACTGCTGCTGGATATCGTAACTTTTGCATTTGCCGTTGCGGCAGTCATGTTTATGCCCGCCAGAGAGAAGATAAGCCATAGCTGTAAAGAATCTCGAATCCTGACTGAATTGAAAGAGGGGTGGCAAAGCCTTTCGGGAAAACCGGGCGTAATGCATCTGGTCATAAAACTTGCTATCGTCACCTTTTTTGTAGGCTGTATTCAGACCCTTTTTACTCCAATGATGCTGACCATAACGGATGTGGAAACCCTGGGGATGGTTCAGTCTGTGAGTGCTTTGGGAATGCTTGCAGGAAGCCTGATAATCAGCGTCATAGGTCTAGGAGAGGACTATCTGGTCCCATTGCGCCTGGGACTTGCCCTGGGGGGAGTTTTTCTGGCTGTTATGGGGATGAGCACAAATATCCTTCTGATTACAATATTCTTCTCTTTATTTTTCTTCTGCCTGCCCATGATCAATTCCAGTGCGGAGGTTTTAATCCGAACTGGAATCCCGAACCATGAGCAGGGGCGTGTATGGGGGCTGACAGGACTGCTTACCCAGACTGGCTATGTTGCCGCCTACCTTAGTGCCGGGTTTCTTTCGGATCAGGTATTCAGTCCCCTCCTTTTCGACCAGGGAGTGCTTGCATCCAGTCTCGGTCACATTGTCGGGACTGGACCCGGGCGAGGACCCGTTTTGGTATTTATGATATGCGGTCTGGGTCTTATTCTCACAGCTTTTACAGGAGTAAAACAATGTTGTCTTTTAAAATTATCAGAAAGGAATTGAGCAGAAAAAGGGGGACTATGGTCGTTGTCTTTATGTTTATCATGCTTTCTTCCCTTTTAATCTCAAGCGGTACAAGGATGATCCTGGAGCTTAATAGTGCATTGGACGTCCTGTTCTCTTCAGCCGGAATCCCGCACTTTGTTCAGATGCATTCAGGGGATCTTGATATTCAGCAACTGAACGCCTGGGCCGACGAAAATGAACTTATAGCCGATAGGCAGATTGTGGAAATGGTTTCAATAGAAGGATCTTCTCTGTTTTTGAAGGAGGGAGGGGAGAGTGAAGAAAACAGTATTATGGATATCAGTTTTGTAAAGCAGAACAGCATCTTTGATTTTCTTCTGGATACCGAAAACCGTATTATTGAATTATTACCGGGAGAGATAGGAGTCCCCGTTTATTATGCCCGGCAGAAGAGTGTTCAGCTCGGGGATTTGATCAGAGTGGGAACCGGGGATCGGGAGCAGACTTTTAAGGTCACAAAGATACTCAGGGATGCCCAGATGAATCCCGCGATCGTCCATTCTAAACGTTTTCTTCTCAATGATCGGGATTTTGAAAATATGAGAAATCTTTTTCCTGAAACTGAATACCTTATTGAGTTCAGGCTGACAGATGAAGAGAAGCTGGAGAGCTTTACAAATGAGTATCTCGCCATGGGGATGCCCCAGAGGGGGCCGACTGTCGATTACCGGCTATTCAAGGTTCTCAACGGTCTCAGTGATGGGCTCGCCGGTCTGATTATTATTATCCTGAGTTTTTTGCTGATGATGATTGCCATACTCTGTTTGAGATTTACAGTTTTAACAGCTATAGAAGAGGACTTCAGAGAGATCGGTGTGATGAAAGCCGTTGGAATGCCCCAGAGGAAAATCAGACGGATTTACCTACTTAAATATATTGCTGTCGGTGGCTCTGCTGCAATCTGCGGTTATCTGATTTCGTTATTTGCGAATCGGTACCTGATGGCAAACAGCGAAGTCTATATGGGGAAAGCGCCTGTGGGACTGTTCTCTATAATCATTCCCTTTTCGGCTGTCATGTGTATTTTCCTTTTTCTTATCCTTTCGGTGGTCCTTCTGCTGAGACGGTTTAAGAGCATAAGCGCTGTTCAGGCTCTACAGGCAGGCGACAAAACGGAGGCTCCCCGAAAAACCGGTAGTTTGGAGCTGAAAAGAAGCGGCAAAATGAATATTAATCTGTTTCTGGGTATACGCGATGCGGTTGAACGCTTCAAAAACTACGGTCTTTTAATATTTATCTTTGTTATATCCAGCTTCATCACTATCCTGCCTGTTAATTTCCTGTCCACTATTTCATCGACAGAGTTTATTTCCTATATGGGAATCGGACGGAGTGATATCAGGATTGATCTGCATCAGACGGATAAGATTCAGGAACGTTTTGATTCAATGATAGATTATTTAAGAGATGAACCGGACATTGACCTAATATCGCCTCTTGTCACATCACAATTCACCATTATCAAAGAAAACGGCGAAACCGACCCCCTGACAGTTGAATCGGGAGACTTCTCCCTGTTTCCCCTGGATTATATGGAAGGGAGAGAGCCGCAGAACAATAGAGATATTGCCCTCTCATATTTGAATAGTCGGGACCTGGGCAAGAATGTGGGAGATCCCCTGATCCTGGAAATTAACGGTAAAAAGCAGGAGATGCTTGTTTGCGGAGTTTATCAGGATATAACGAACGGCGGACATACAGCCAAGGCTTCAATTCCCTACAATAGCGGGAAGGTCCTATGGTATACCCTGAGCCTTAATATGAAGCCGGGAGTCTCCATTGCAGATACTGTGAGCGAGTACAGTAGCCTGTTTTCACCGGCAAGGGTTACTGATCTTGAGTCTTATCTCTCTCAAACTCTTGGAAATACAATTGCACAGGTACGGAAAATTGCAATTCTGGCCGTCATTATCGGGTTATCGGGAGCCATACTGATTACCTCGCTCTTTCTCAATATGATGATAAGCCGTGATAAAGTTCGTATTGCCGTTATGAGAAGCCTTGGTTTTTCTTTGAGGCATCTTCGTCTGCAATACCTGACTACTACAATAGTCCTTTTGGTTTTAGGAATTATCGGCGGAACCGTTATTACCAATACTGCGGGGCAGACTTTGATAAGCTTTCTCATTTCATTTATGGGAGCAGCCCGTATCCAATTGATTATAAACCCGCTGCTTTCCTCTTTTCTGTTGCCCGTCCTGTTAACAGGGACAGTTGCGGTAACCACTGTTATCAGCATAACAGGAATAAGAGATTATACAATTGCTGCGGCAGTCACGGAATAATAAATCAGGAATAAAGGAATAAGTAAATGAGTATACTACTGAAATCGGAAAAATTGAATAAATATTACAATCTCGGTAAGAACAACAGATTGCATGTTCTTAAGGATGTGGATTTTGAGATTATGCGGGGAGAATTCGCAACAATCATGGGACCTTCCGGTTCCGGAAAGTCGACCCTGCTTTATAATATCTGCGGTATGGACCGCATGAGCTCCGGGCGGGTGAACTTCAATGGAAAAGAGCTGGCTGATCTGTCAGAAAAGTCTCTTGCTTCTTTGCGGCTGGAGGAAATGGGATTTATTTTTCAGCAGATACATCTTCTAAAAAACCTTTCTGTACAGGATAACATAATCTTATCCGGATACCTTAACGGGAAAAAAAGCCGAAGGGATATCAATGATAAGGCCCGGAAGCTGATGGAGATGACCGGAATAGAATCTCTGGCTCAAAACGATATAACACAAGCATCCGGCGGGCAGCTTCAGCGGGTGGGAATCTGCCGAGCCCTGATAAATGATCCGGAAATAATCTTCGGTGATGAACCCACAGGGGCCCTCGATTCTCATTCTTCAGCTGAAATTATGGAACTGCTTAGAACTGTGAACAATTCGGGAACCACTGTTCTGCTTGTTACGCATGATCCGCAGGTTGCTTCGCTGAGTGACCGGGTGATCTATATGGTGGACGGTCAGATTGTCTCAGAAAAAAAGATCGGACGTTATACAGGGAATAAAAAGGATGTACTCGAAAGAGAACAGATAATTTCGGAATGGCTTCATACTCCTGAATACAGGTTTAAAGAGACTGGTAAAAATACAGTTGGATCGGGGCATAATCTACACTGAAGAATGGAGCGGAAAGTATGCTTGAAAACATCTATATAATAGAGAAGTTAGCAATAATGCATGAAGTAGAAATCCGGGAGACAGTAAGAAGGGGTTCCCGGATAGATGATACCTGTATCAGTACCAGGAAATTCGGTCTGATACAAAAAATAATCAGAATGGTAGAACCTTCAGCAATCCAGTTTAGGGCAAGAAGGTGGTTTCATTAATATTAGTGCTCCTGATCTTATTACCTGTGACTCTGTTCTCAGGAATGTTCCATATGCATTTTCTAATAGAAAGGAAAAAGGCTCTGTTGCGATCTCTTTCTGTTGATCTTTCCGGTAAAATCTATAAAGAAAAGCAAATTATAGACCTTCCTGCTCCGGTGCGGCGGTATTTTCAAAATGTTTTAACTGACGGACAGCCTTACATCAGCACCATTTATCTTAAACATGACGGCCAGTTCAAGACGGCACCAGGTAAAAACTGGATAAATATTGAGGGAGAACAGCACTTTACTGTTGAGGAGCCCGGATTCCTGTGGAGTGGAATGACTGTTTTTTTATCAGTTCAGGATATGTATATCGCCGGAAAAGGGGAAACCCGGGGCTCCTTTTTAAATTTATTCAATCTATATCATGGAACAGGTCCTGGATATGATCAGGGGGAACTTCTCAGGTGGATTGGAGAAAGTGTCTGGTTTCCTACTAACCTTCTGCCCAGTCAACGTTTGCAATGGGTTCCTATAAACGAGAATAAGGCGAAACTCTCTTTAGTATATAGAGGGAAAGCACTGTCTTGCGATGTCAGCTTCAATACAGGCGGTGAGATTACACAGCTGAAAACCAGGAGGTACATGAGAGTAGGGCGGTTGGAAACATGGGTAGGCCGTTTTAGTAATTACAAAGAGGTTGATGGTATGAAAATCCCAATGAAAGTTGAGTCTGTCTGGAAATTGCCCGATGGTGAGCACAGCTATGCCCGTTTTATTATCCGGGAAATACATCATAATTGAAGGTTGAGACTCTGATAGCCGGCATCGGTTTTAGAATCTGATAATTGGATAACTACGCTGTCAAAATGGTGAAACCAAAGTAGATTCCATCAGAGCCGGCCGAAGTGGCTCTGGTCTCCCTGAGACGCATTTCTGGAGACGAGCCGGACACCTTTGTCTGGGTCCCCGGGGAATGGGCAGGATACGAATAATGAGATATCCCTTATGTCCTGGATACAGTATATTTATTGATTACCTGAATCCTGAAAACGCCGGTTCGCCTCCTCCAGTTTCCTTTTCAGATCAAACTGCAGCCGGGGACGGGGCATATTGAATATTTCATAGTTAGTGTAATAGAAAAGGGCTATCATATAATAGGCCATCTCTTCATAGGGAATCCGGCAGTCGATGGAAAACCACCATCTGAGTATTCCCATAAACCTTCCGGCTATACTGGACGCTAACAGTTCAGAGGGGACCAGGGACTGCGGTTTAACTGCCCGACTGGAGAGCTCCTGTTTCATACCACATAGAATGGCGTCCTCTATATACTTCAGCAGTCTGTTTTGAAAAGAGGGGAGTCCTTTGTCCGAAAGCATTAATTTGAAGAAATCTTTTCTCTCTTCCAGAAATGTCATAAATTGATAGTGTTTGCTTGAAGGTTCTCTGATCTCATTATTTACTATCTCTTCTTCGCTCATAGTGGGATCGCCCTGTATTTCATCAAAAAACTCATCCAGTCCACGCAGCAGCAGGTCATTAATATCTTCGTAGTGCCGGTAGAAGGTAGCTCTGTTGATCATAGCCCGCTCACAGAGTTCGCTGACTGATAGGCTTTCGATCCCTTTTTCCTGTATAATGTCCCAGAGCGCTTCCCGTAACATCTTTCTGGTCCGTTTTACCCGTAAATCCATGCGACACCTCTTTTTCATCTGTGGCTTGTGCGACAAATCCACTGAATCTGTTGTTTGACAGCTATTCTATAAAACAATAAGTTGAATATACAACAGGGTGTTGCTTAATGCAGGTGTGTTGTATCTATCAGTTATTCAAAAGGATGAGGAACCCGTGAAGGAGAAAAGGAAAGGTATAATGAGCAGACTATGGGATTTATTAATTTTGATACTTTTTACACTGCTGTGTTTTATTAACCTCTTTCCCGAAAGAACAGATCGTCTTCTGGAACACTTTCATTCTGAAAATCAGATTATATCCTTGGAGAAGGACGGTTTCGCGGATACACGAATCAGTCCCCCTTGTATTCCGTTTGAGAGACCTGTTTTATCAGTAGTTGGAAAAACTGCCGCTGCCGGTTATACGGATCTCCCTCAGACGGCTGCCTTCCTGCAGGGACACATCCCCGCTGCCGGTTATGGTGATATCTGCTGTATCCGTAAGAAAATCCTCTCCGTCGAAGTCTCCCGATCCGGTAGTTTTAATTTCCGCCGTATTGCAGCGCCCCCTGAGTTCCACATCGCCGCTGCCGGACTGAACGGATCGGAGCTGCTGCGTCTGCAGACAGGCCGTAATACTCCCGGAACTGCTGGTTTTAAAATCCGCTTCGGTACAGATTATCTCTCCGGCCCGGATGTCTCCGGACGAGCTGACACGGATTTCTGCCGCTGTACAGTCTATTTCGTTTATCAGGATGCTGCCGGAAGAACTGGTCCTCAACTCTACCGTATCGGCCAGTATACCCTTCAGCTCAACATCTGCGGAAGAACTGAGCGTAGCTCTGAATGTATCAGCCTCCCAGTTATCGTTGGAACGGAGCCGGCCGGAGCTGCTCATGCCTACTTCGTTTAAAAGGGGCATATAGATTATAAACCTGATATCATCAGAGTGGAAAAAACTGATTTTATGCCGGGATGCTTTGACAACCAGGATGCCCCGGTCATTGTAAATTTCTATATCCCCTTTGTAGCGTGAGGGGATATCCGCTTCCACCCGGCAGGTATCGGCCCTTTCTATTATAACGTCCGCGGGAATTCTGAACTGAACCGCCCGGAAGGTGCCGTAATCTGTGCGCAGGGATATATCTTCCTGCATGCCCCATGCCCAGAGATTCCCTGTAAATAATATGGATAGAAGCAGTCCTGATAAAGCTGTCTTTTTCATCTCAAACCTCTGCTAAATAGTATTACTCTTGTTTTTCTCATACAGTATTATAACAAGCTTACCCTGCAGAACTGTTACTTTATCAAAAAAGGCGGATACCCGCACCTGTTCCGGTACAGACATCCGCCTCAAATGGATTGTCGTTTCAGGATAAATGAATTTATTTCATAGCAATCTGAATAATATTTTCAGTGCCTCGGATTTTATCCAGAACAGATGTTTCAGGTTTGGCATCCAGTTTCAGGGTGCAGACAGCTGCTTTTCCGCCGGAAAAAATGGCATTTTCCATCTCTTCAATATTGATTCCGGCTGTTCTGAGCTCATCCAGTACGGATGCCAGAACTCCCACTTTATTGAAGTGACGGACAACCAGGTTGATAACGGCTGAACTCTTGTCCTGATGATTAACCTGATGGAGAGGTTTTCCCGTTTCCATATAGGCTTTTACAATATTGACGACTTCTCCGGCAATAGCTTCGGACGCCTGATCCGTAGAGGCTCCGATATGATGGGTTCCGGTTACCGCAGCAGCCAGTTCCGTATCGGCAAAATCCTTGTCTGTGGCACCGGGCTCATTTTCATAAACGTCCAGGGCTACTTTGAGGCCTTTATTCTTAATGGCCTCCTTCAGGGCTGTCGTATCGATAACTTCACCTCTTGAGGTATTAATCAGAATCGCGCCCTCTTTCATGGCATCCAGCATCTCTTTTCCCACAAAGTGGACTGTTTCCTTTCCTGCGGCCAGGTGAATGGAAAGAGCATCAGCTTTTGAGGCGGCTTCCAAGGGTGTGGCACAGTATTCCACACCCCAGGCTTTGGCTTTTTCCGGAGTCAAGCTGCGGGACCAGGCCGCTACGTTCATACCAAACGCTCTGGCTCTGTCTGCGGTTCCCTGTCCGATGGACCCCATACCGATGATGGAAAGGGTTCTTCCTTTCAGACCGGCTGCCTTGCCATAGAGTTTTTTGTTCCATACGCCGTTGCGCAGGTCCATTGTTCCGTCCGCAATACGCCGGTCGGCAGCAATCATCAATCCCATGGCCAGTTCGGCAACGGCATCGGCATTTTTACCGGGGCAGTTTGCCACATGGATCCCGCAGGAGGATGCCTTATCCAGGTCTATTGTGTTTACTCCGGCCCCTGCTCTGATAATCAGAGAAAGATCGGATCCATTTTCAATCGTTTCAGCGTTTACTTTTGTAGACCGTACTATCAGTATTTCCGCATCAGCGATGGCACCGGGAAGATCTCCGGCGGTTAGACCGGGTTCCAGAGTGATTTCCGCTCCGAGAGATTTCAGGTCTTTCAGAGCCGTATCGGATAATTTGTCAGCTATAAGTATTTTCATAATTTCAGAATAGCCTTGAATTTTTTTGTTGTAAAGTTTTAATTACTCAATTTTAATGTTAGTAATTGATTAAAACATCAAAACTGACTAAATAGTCAGTTTTGAGCGCGTATTGTCACTATAAGAAGGGAAGAGTATAGTTTCCAAAAGACCAAGGAGATTCTGATGAAATCAATCGGACAGTGGCTGGAGGCCCATATTACACTTCATAATCATGACAGCCGGCAGGAGGAGGCGGTCAATAGTATCACCCATGCAGTGGGAGCTCTCCTTTCTCTTGCGGGACTGGTGTTTATGCTGATCAAAACTGTTCCTTCTGCTGTTTCCCGATCGGTCATGGGCGCAGTAGTTTTCGGCTCTGCCATGATCCTGATGTATACTTCCTCCTCTATCTACCATATTATACCGCCATCCAACTGGAAGCGTTTTCTCCGGATTATGGATCATGTGAATATTTATCTTCTGATTGCCGGCACCTATACTCCTATCTGTCTGGCCATGAACAGTCCTGCGGGTAATCAGCTCCTCCTGCTGGTCTGGGTTATCGCTTTTCTGGGTGTTATTTTCAAACTGGTTTTCTGGGGAAGGATAAAACCTCTTCATACAATCATCTATATACTGATGGGCTGGCTTGTCGTTTTCTATTTTGAAGAACTGAAAACGCATATTCCTTCAGGATTCCTGCCCTGGATACTTAGCGGCGGGATTGCCTATACTGTAGGAACCATTTTTTACGGGATAAAAAAGATTCCTCACTATCATGCTATCTGGCACAGTTTTGTTATTCTGGGAAGCGCCTGTTTCTATTTTGGAGTCTACCTGCATATACTGTAGAAGCCGTATTCAGAAAGCTGTATTCCTGAAAATCATCAGGGCATTCATCATTCTGGGAAATCCGGCTGTCGGAGCGATCAGAAGGATGGCGTGTTCTATTTCTTCCCGTGTGCAACCGGCTTTTCGAGCTTTTTCAATATGGGTCTGCAGGGCAAACTCGTATTGAGAGGCAGCGGAGACCGCAATTTTAATAAGCCAGCGGGATTTTTCATCCAGCGGACCGCCTTTGTCATGCAGATTTCTGCCAAACTCCTCATAGGATTTATAGATTTCCCGGTGATTTTCCTTAAAATATTTCAGATTTTCATGACGTTCATTCATGGCTCGCTCCCTTGCACTAATAGTGTTATAGTTAAGTCTTGATAATGAACTGAAAGAATGCAAGAGGATATCCGTTAACCATGTTTTCAATCGCAAAGAACTCCAGATTTACTGCCATTACAGTTTCTTTACTGCTCCTCTGGGGAGTCTCGTCCCTTTCCGCGGAAAAACGGGTTCGGGATAACTTCCCCGAACTCCTGCCTGGGGTACCCCGGAGAGGGGCGATCAGAATACAGAGCAATGCCTGGTACGATACCTACCGCATCAGAATCCCCCAGGATGCGGTTGGTGTAACCCTCCGTTTAAACGGAGCCGGGGCGGATCTGGACCTTTATCTGCGTTTCGGTTCACCCATGCAGGATTACAGTGAAGCCGATGTATACAGCGAGCAGGATCTTTTCAATGAAGTGATGCAGATCTACCGTTATGACGAGATTGGTCTTGAAAACGGCTACGCCTATGTGGATGTCGCCTATATGCTGGAAAAACCGCCTGTATCCGATCAGAAAGTGATGAAAACCATTCCCTATACTATCAGCTTCGAACTGGTAACAGGAGAGCAGGAAGAGGCGCTGGAGCCTGGGGATCCTGTTTCGGGTGTTTTGCAGCCTGAGAGTTTTATGCAGAAAATCTATCCTGTAAGGATTCCGGGAGATGCGGATAAACTGAGGGTTGACCTTTATAACAGCAGCGGAGATCTTGATGTAATGGTTACGGATTCTCCTGTTGCTCCGGCGGATGCACATCCTATCTATTTGGCGGAGACTGTGGCGGGGAATGAGAGCTTTGTCATGGATATTGCATCAGTCTATAGGGGCGAAACCCTTTACCTTACCGTATTTGACAGTATTGCCTCCGACAGGGAACAGACCTTTTCCCTTGTCGCCGGATTTGAAGAAGCTGCCCCGGAATTCCTGAACGTTCTCCCCGCTCTTCCCGTCCCGCGGAATCCCTTTGAAAATGCCCTGTATTCCACCGTCGAAATTCTCACTCCCGAAAGCGGCGGATCCGGTGCTGTTCTATCCGACAGGGGTGTCATCCTGACAAACTACCATGTTCTGGCAGCTTCAGACGGGGGCTATTATAACGAGGTGACCGTTGCTGTTGTGCAGAAGACCTATGCTCCTGCGGTGGAATCCTATACAGCCCGGGTCCTGGCTGTCTCTGAAGATCTTGACTGCGCCATTCTTCAGATTGTCAGGGGCTACTACGGGCAGGAAATCCCGGACGATTACGTTTTTCCCTATTTCTCCCTGGTCGGGGAAGAGGAGCTGAGTATGGGGGATGAGATCAATATCCTCGGCTTCCCGACTATCGGCGGTTCCGGATCCCGGGCGACCATAAATTTATCCAGGGGTATTCTGGCGGGTGGAGAGAATATCAGCCGCATCCATGTCCTGAAAACCGATGCCATGATAAGCGGAGGGAATTCCGGTGGTGCTGCCATGGACAGTTCCTGGCGTCTTCTGGGCATCCCCTCCTTTGTAATAGAGGAGGATACGGAAAGCATGGGGTATATCATTCCTCTCAGCACTGTTCCGGCTGAGTGGTTTGAGCGCTACCTTCCATGACATACTATCTTACCTGCGGTTAATTCCGATTTATTGACTTGCTAATCTATATCCTTCCCGGCCCCTCTCGATCTCCCCGAAGGGGAGAGGTGGGAAAGACGCTAAAGCTGACTTCACCCCTCCTTTGGAGGGGCCGGTTGCACACCCGAGAAATGGAGCGAAGCGGAATGGCCAGTGGCCGGGGGAGGCTCGTGAGGAGGCAATGAGACCGGGGTACATGACAGCAAACGAGTCTATCTATAAAAAAATAAAAGAGATGCAGATTCATCAGAAAAATCACCCTACAAAAACAGAGATACTAATGTGGGAATATTTAAGGAATCAAAAAACTGGATATAAAATAAGACGCCAGCATATTATAGAATGTTTTATTACAGATTTTGTATGTTTAAAAAAGAAAGTTGTGATTGAAATAGATGGAGGGATTCATATAAAGCAAAAAGAATACGATAAATATCGAACTGAGATCCTGACTAGCTCAGGATTTGAAGTCATCCGCTTTTCAAATGAAGAGGTACTTAAAGACCCGGCAGCTGTTGCCTTACAAATAAAGGGTAAACTGGACAGTATTATACCTTTCTAACTACAGGATCGGGTATATTGAGGAGTTCTTTATAGACTCTCTGTCACGGGGTATTTACCCGTTAAGCCGAATAAGGCTATTCTGTCTTTCCGGGATGATACGAAAATTGCCATATAGAATAATTCTGTTTTTCCTTCTCTTTTTCCTCTTTCAGTGGGGAGGGCAGTATGCTGCCTTTCAGGTGTCTCAAGGAGGTCGGGAGTTGATTTTTCTGCCTCTTTTATACGGCTGTTTTATCCTCAGGGGATTTATCTGGCTTTTTATTCTGAGGGATATGGAACTCGGTCTGGCTTATTCTCTTTCCAGTCTGGGGTACCTGATCATCCCTCTATTGTCCCTGATTGTTCTGGGGGAACCTTTTAGAGAAAATTTTGTCCCGGGAGGGTTGTTAATCCTGGCGGGTATAACCCTTTACGGCCGGGCCGAACAGCGCTTATCCGTGAACCATGGGGAGAACACTTTATGAGTCCTTTTGTGAAGGCTTTCCTGTTAATGGTTCTGATGGGAGTTATGACTGCGGGAGGGCAGATCTTTCTCAAGCTGGGGATGAAGGGCCGGGAACGCCCCTCCGGTTTATGGAGGATGCTCCTTTTCTGTTTGAATATCCGGATACTGTCCGGTCTCTTTCTGGCTTTGACCGCTCCCCTTGTATATATAAGGGCCCTTGTTTTTCTGGGACTGAGCGGTACGTACGGTCTAAACGGTCTAAGCTACTTTTTTGTCTTTGCCTTCTCCAGGCTGTTTCTGAAAGAGAAGGGGAGCCTGCTGCATCTGGCCGGTCTTATGCTGATTGCCGGAGGGATAGCCCTCTGGTCAATCTGAGTGTCGTTATCCCCGTCTACAACGGGGCTTCCCATCTGGAGAGTTTTCTGGACAATCTGGTTACCTGTCTAGAGAAGACGGATCATACCTGGGAGGTTTTTCTGGTCGATGATCACAGCGGGGACGGGACCTTTCATACCATTCGGAAAATGAATGGAAAGGACAGCCGGATCAGGGGCTGCCGTCTGTCCGAGAACCGGGGTCAGCAGAATGCCATCTACTGCGGGCTGCTGTCCAGCCGGGGCAGGTACATTGTAACAATGGATGACGACGGGCAGCACCCTCTCTCCCGTCTGACCGATCTGATAGAGACTCTGGAAAAGGGGTGGGATGCTGTCTATATGGTTAACCGGACAGGGAAGCGAAGCGGAATCCAGCGCTTTGGTACGGGGCTAACGGATCTGTTTTTCAGGCTCTTCTGCGGTAAACCGGCGGGAGTGGAAATCGGCAGCTACCGAATCATGAAAAGAACCCTTGTGGAACGGTTTGAAAAGACCCCGTCCCGTTTTGTCTATATCTCGGCTCTTATCTTCCGAAGCATGCCTGAAGCGGCCGTCTGTTCCCTGCGTTATGAGCCGGAAAAATCAGAAGCAATGCGGAGCAGCCGCTTTTCCCTGAAACGCAGAGCCGGCGTATTCCTCCGTTTGTTTATCCATTACGGACCATTTCGCAAACTGATTCCCTTCAGGGGAGAACCTTACACCATTGAGGATATGTTATGATTTTGCACGTGCTCGGAGGCGGTCCCGCCCAATTAGGCCTGATCAGAAGGGCGAAGGAACTGGGATTTCAGGTAGCCGTTTCCGACAGGAACCCGGAAGCCCCCGGTTTAAAAGAGGCTGATCATATATCTCTGGCCAGTTCCTTCGACAGGGAAGCTGTCCTGAAGGATGCCGCGGAAATCGGATCGGATTTTTTAATAACCAGCGGGACGGACCAGCCGGTTCTGACGGCGGCAGAGGTTTCCGCCGAACTGAATCTGCCCTATTTTCTCTCTCCCCGTCAGGCTCTGACTGTAACAAATAAAAAGGTTATGAAGAAGGTTTTTCGTTCCGCAGGAATCCCCACTGTGGATTTTACTTTCCTTAAGGAAGATTTTTCAGACAGCGAACTGGAACATCTGACTTTTCCCCTTGTTATCAAACCCCTGGACAGCCAGGGGCAGCGGGGAGTTTTGAAGGTGAAGACCTCCGATGATATCAGAAAAAACTTTGCGGAAGTTCTCAGCTACTCCCGGGAGAGTGAAATCCTGGCGGAAGAGTATTACCCTTCCACGGAACTGACCGTCAGCGGCTGGGTGGAAGGAGGGGCCCCGTACATTTTTTCCATTACAGACCGTGTTACCGTTGATAATGGCCCCCACCTGGGAGTCTGTGTTTCTCATCGTTACCCCTCTGTCTGTCACAGCGACTGGGAGGAACTGGAACATCTGACCGGGAAACTGGCTTCCATGATCGGCCTGCAGTACGGTCCCCTCTATTTCCAGATTCTCTACGGCAGGGACGGCTACAGGGTAAACGAGATAGCCTGCCGCCTGGGCGGAGCGTATGAGGATGAGTTCCTGCCATGGCTCTGCGGGGTTCCCCTGCTTGATCTGATGATTGAAATGACCGTCCGCAGAGATTATAATGCGGATTATCTGAATCGGCTTTCAACCTGCCGGAGAGGTAAATACCTTTCCCTGCAGATGTTTTTCTGCCGCCCCGGAACTATCCGGGAGCAATCGGGCATGGAAGACGTTCTGAGTCAGGAGGGCATATTAAACGGACGCTTTCTGCTGAATGAGGGTACAGTGGTCGGATGCAGGGAAAATTCTACCCAGCGGGCGGGTTATTATATTGCCTCAGGCCGGAACCCCTGCGAACTGAATACCCTTATCAGCCAGTCCTGCGGGAAACTCCATATAGGGGATCCCCAGGGGCGTAATATGATTCAATGGTACGAAAGGATGATGTTTCCCCATGACGAGAGTAATTAAAGTAATTCTGCTGCTGTGTATAGTTTTATGTCTGAATGTATCCTGTCATAATAAAAAGGATGTTTCCTCCATAACCATCGCCGAACAGTACGGACTGGCCTATGCCCCCCTTCAGATAATGAAAGCAAAAAAGTATCTGGAGGAACTGCAGCCTGATGCAAAGGTTACCTGGGTCAAACTGGCCAATACCGCGGCAATCCGGGAAGCCGTATTAAGCGGAGATGTTGATACGGGATTCCTGGGAATCCCCCCCTTTCTGATTGCCTGTGATCAGAAAATGCCCTGGAAAATAGCCACCGGTCTCAGCCAGGCCCCGCTGGGGCTTGTTGTCTCCGATGCGGATATTCGCAAGGTGGAAGATTTTGGCCCCCATACGAAACTGGCGCTGCCGCAGCCGGGCAGCATACAGCATATACTGCTGGGAATGGCCCTTCAGAATATGTTCGGTGATTACAGCATGCTGGATAACAGGCTGGTCTCCATGAAACATCCCGACGGGATGAATGCTCTTCTTGGCGGTTCCATAGAGGGACACTTCACTTCTCCCCCCTATATATTTCAGGAGTCTGACCAGGAGGGCTTTTCGGTTCTTATAAGCGGAGAACAGGCTATGGGAGAACCCTTCACATTTATTGTCGGTATGGCAACGGAGGAGTTCTTTGAAAAGGAACCGGAGCTTTACAGAGATTATTTGTCCGCCCTGGATAAGGCTGTGGATTTTATCAACACCAACAGGAGTGAAAGCGTCCGGATCCTGGCGGAAGCCTATGGTATGGAGGAAGATATCCTTGCGGATTACCTGTACCGGCCGGGTATGGTTTTCGAAACGGAAATACGGGGACTGGACAGGTTCCTCGGTTTTATGAAAGAGCAGAATATTGTAAAAAATCTGGAAAACAGCGGGGATGTGGTTTTTTGAAACGTATCCCCCGCCTGTTATGGCTCCTGCTGTTCCTTATCCTCTGGGGAGGGGTCCACTCTCTTCATCTCTTCCATCCTCTTGTGCTGCCTTCCCCCGGCGAGGTGGGGTTGAAGATTCTGACAGATATTAGGAACAAGGAGATTCCGGCGGGTCTTTTTCACTCTTTCTATATTATTTTCGCAGCGCTCCTGCCGGCTGTTGCAACGGCTTTTATTATGGCTGTCGGCGCCAGGCGCTTCCCCCGGCTGGATCAGCTCTGGGAAGCCCTCTCCGCTCTGGCTCATCCGCTGCCGGGTATTGCCCTGCTCCCTGTACTGGTATTATGGACCGGTTTGGGGACCCATATAATTGTCCTTATCGTTTTTCACTCTGTTCTCTGGCCTTTCTATATTAACCTGAGGAGCGGGTTCCGGGAAATCTCTCCCCTCTGGCTTGATCTGGGACGGAACAATCAGTTAAACAGCCGGGAGGTCTTTATCCATATACTCCTCCCCGGTGCCTGGCCCTCCCTCCTGGCGGGATTGAAGATCAGCTGGGCAAGGGCCTGGAGGGCTGTTATCGGAGCGGAAATGATATTCGGGACCATAGGCAGTGCGGGGGGACTGGGGTGGTATATCTTCAACAAACGTATCTTTATGGATACCCCCGGCATGTACGGCGGGATTGTCATTCTTATGTTTATCGGTCTGCTTGTGGATGATCTGCTTTTCCGGAAACTGGAACAGAGGATGAACCTCCGATGGGGTGGTACTCTATGAGTGTACTGCGGGCAGAGAGCCTTGGCTTCTCCTACTATCCCGCCGGGAACAGAAAACTGGAAATATTCAGTAACCTGAACCTTCAGATACGGGAGGGGGAAATCTTCTGTATTCTGGGGCCCTCCGGCTGCGGCAAGAGTACTCTGCTTAAAATCCTGGCGGGGTTTCTGCCTCCCGGTCGGGGAGAGGTCCTTTATCGGGATCATCCTGTCCGCGCTCCCTTTATCAAGGGGCAGATGGTTTTTCAGGATACGGCCCAGCTGCTCCCCTGGCTTACGGTTAAAGAGAATATTTTCTTTCCCCTTAAAAGAAAGAGATGGGGTATCTTTCCATCCGCGGGAAACCGATCCGTATCCGATCTTCCGGATGAGTTACTGAAACTGACAGGGCTGTCAGACTTTCAGAATTTCTATCCCGCGCAGCTTTCGGGGGGGATGAAACAGCGTTGTGCCCTGGCAAGAGCTCTTTTTGCCGGGCCTGATCTGTTATTTATGGATGAACCATTTGTCAGTCTGGATGCTCCCTCCAGGAGCGCTCTTCAGAAGGTTGTTCTGGAACTCTGGACGACCGGAGGAAAAACCATCCTCTTTGTCACCCATGATATTCCCGAAGCATTGCTTCTGTCGGACCGTCTGATGGTGATAACAGAGATGAACAGAGAACCCAGGATCCTGGACAACCCGCTTCCCCGTCCACGTCGCAGGATGGATGAAGAGTTCCTTAGGGAAGAGAACAGGATGTACTCCTATCTGGAGTCTTCCGGGATGACTTTGTAAATTTTAACCGGCCACTCCCTGCTGTTCCGGAAAGAGGCGATCCTTATGCCGTAGCCGGGACTGGGGAACTCGGCTTCCAGACGGCACTCTTCCTCAAGGAACTGTTCCAGTTGAGGGTACCAGTGGGCAGGGTTTCCGTATAGAACATTCCATACAGGGCGGCTGCGGTAAATATAGAGAATTTCAGCAGGTACGACAATCCGGTTGATTCCTCTGGATCGGATATAGCCGGACAGGGGAGAATCCCCGTCAGTATCCCCTTTGTCCGGCAGATTCTCCAGGTTCCTCCAATGATACAGATTTCCGTTTTCAAGATAATACTCCAGAGTCAGATTTCCCAGGCAGACACTATCCGGCGGAAGGGTTTCTGAAATCTGACTGATATAGTCGGCATAATTTTCGTTACTCCGATTAAGCTCCTTCCTGAGTTCCATTGAAGTAAAAAGGATCGTTACTCCTGTCAGCAGGATAGGAAGCAGGCGGGTCAGTGGGCCCGACAGGAATTTCAATCTGACAATTCCCGCAGCCGCAGCCCCGTAATAGAAGGGGAAGAGAAAGATGATGGAAGGCTGACTGTATTTCCCCAGGATCATCAGCCCGATGTTGATTCCGATCAGACCGCAGAAAATAAGGGTCCTTTGAGAGCGGCCGGGAAGCAGCAGCATAAGGAGAAAGAAGGGCAGGCTGATATACTGCCAGCGTATGTCGGGCAGATAGTAGGTTCCGCCTTTCTGGGTAAACAGTTTCTGATGAAATCCGGGCCACCTGAGAAGTTTTATATCAGGAGTCTCTGTTACGCCGAGGGAGCTGCCGTATGTCAGATAATCCCGGATGAAATGGGAGTTGAAACAAAAGCTCAGCCAGAGGAAAAAGGCAGCTGCTCCTGCCGCAATTATCAGGAAAACAGCTCCGCAGGCTGCAGATCTTCTCCTTCTGATTATTTCAGTCAGCAGATAAAGCCCCGCTGGCCAGGCAACCAGAAAAGCATTGGGATGGAACCCTATGGCTATCCCTGTCAGCAGAGCCGAAACAGCTGCAGGTAAATATCCTTTTCCTTTCTGCAGTACCACACAGCTTAGAATCATCAGAAGCAACAGGAATATCTCCTGTCGCGCCGTATGGGAAGCATAGATAAATTGAATATCCAGTGAGAACCATATGGTCATAACAAGAGAAAACCATTCTGATTTTTCCGAACCTGTCAGATTCCTGAAAAAGGAATTGATCCCTATCAGGCAGAGAAATCCTCCTGTGAGTGAGAAGAATCTTACTGAGTAAAGAGAGTAGCCCAGTATTTTTATAAAGACAATCTGACCCAGATGAAAGAGTATTTTTATGGCATGAGGATGCCTCTTGTGAAGATCGTAGAAGGGTTCGGTTACATCCAGTCTCCCTTCAGACATGATCTGACGGCTTAACCCGCTTAACCAGGGTTCGTCACTGTGCATAAAGGGGTAGTCTGCTAGTATAAGGAGATTGAGCATAAACCAGACAAAACAGTAGAGGAGCAGAAGGAGTCCGGGTGTAAGGAGTCTTCTTTTAACAGCGATCATTTAATATCCCATTTTGGCAGGAAAATGAAAAATCCCCCGGAGAAAACAGGAAATGTTTCTGCCGGGGGATTACTGCAATTGAATTAATATATCTTACTGAACAGTGGGGAGACCTTCGTTGCTCCAGCCGGTAGCGCCTGTTCCAGTGGTTCCGAAACCACTCTTTACGGAGGCGGCATCAATTCCCAGCAGTCTCATGATACCAACAGTCTGACCGGCTGTCTGACCGGAGTAGCAGTATACAAATACTTTTTCGTCCCGGGGCAGATCGGCAAAAGCTTCCTGCATATTGTTACCGAAGGGGATATTGATAGCACTTTCGATATGACCTTTTGCATAGTCTTCGGAGGATCTCACAGAGACTATTGTCATCTCTTCATCCGCATCCAGTTTCTCTTTCAGTTTGGCAGCAGCAATAAGGTTGCTGGGTGTTTCGGGATCGGATTTCAGGTTATTAAAGTAGTTTTCAGCAGCTGCCCTGATTTCCGCATCAATTTTAACACCCGATGCTTCGGGGGCCAGATTCTCTTCTGTTTCCACGTAATTTTCATAACCTTCGGTTTTGGCAATACCCAGTTTCCATCCGTATTTAATGGATGTGGCATCAAAACCGGCTACATTAAGCACGGCTATAGTCTGACCGGCTGTCTGGCCGGAATAGCAGTTTACATAGACAGGTTCATCATCGGGAAGCCAGTTCAGGGCATCTGCCAGAGCAGGAGTTCCCCAGGCCGCATTAACCGCACCCTTAAGGTGACCGGCTGCATAATCGTCTGCACTTCTGATATCCAGAATAAAGGGTTCGGAACCGCCGTCAATCAGCTCGAAAATCTTGGAAGCAGGTACAATCCGGGATCCGGGATATTCACCGAAGTAGGCGTTGGCAGCTTCTTCAAGGGGGCTGACAGTTACAACAGTTTTGACAGTTTCTTTGGTTTCTGTTGTTTTAACAGGAGCCTCGGTTTTCTGACATCCCGCAAAAAGAGCCACTACCATAAACAATGCTAGAAATCTTTTCATTTCATTTTCTCCTTATGTTCGGGGAATTGAACTCTCCCGATACTTGACTCAGTCTCAAATTTTAATAGGAACCAAGTCATATTTCACATAAATCATACGGTAAAAAACTATAAATATTTTTTTACCTATTTCCTTTTTAAACCTTAATCTTCAAATACATGCTATGTCAACTAAAATTGTGTAAATTTAGCAATACAGTATCGGGTGTTTACATGTCTTAAATATATTGAAAAATATATATTAAAATATAATATTGTTTTGTAAGGAAATATTTTTAAGGATAATTATTGCTTTGATAGTCATGTAAATAGTATAAGTGTACGAATAGTCTTTTAATAGGTCTGGTTTTCCGGATTTTATTTTGTGTTTTTCTTGTGTGAATACAATAAAAAGCTGCTGATCCCAAGGGGAAGCAGCAGCTTTTTCTGCCTTTCGCTACACTGAAAAATCAGTCGATTTTAAAGTGGATCCGGAATCTGTAGTGCCCGGTCGAAACAGTATATTCCTCTCTGGTCTGGGGGCCGCAGCTGCCGGTTCCGAGACCTCTCTGCAGGTAATCCAGTGAAAGCCAGGTTTCATTCCGCTGTATCAGATCGGTTGTATGCCGGGCTTCGTAAAGATCGGCAGGACTGTGATTCAGAGCGGAAAATTCCATGGGAAAATCACCTTCAATGTGAAGGGTGTTTTTTCCTTTCAACTTCAACCAGCGGGTATCCGTATGATTGCCGCACTCCTGAGGAAGGATATAGGGAACATACTGATCCTCAATCTTCTGATCATAAACCCGGAAGAATGCTGATTCAGCCCTGTCTATATAATTCTCATGAGGGCCGCGGCCGAACCAGTTTATATTGGTAAATCCCGGAGCGGCTTTCATTATCAATCCAATCCGGGGAAGGGAAGGTAATCCTTCATGGATACGAACCTCCGTATCAAGGATATATCCGTTTTTCTGAAGGGAGCTTATCCGCTGGATACAGCGTATGGGCTTCTGCGGATCCGTACCGATAAGTGTCCGGTCAATTAATAGTGTCGGATGGTCATCCTGTTTCTCTATGGTTACCGAACCATCCCGGAGCTTCAGATTGTTCAACCCGGCTTTAAGCCACTGACCAAGAGGTTTGTCATCCTGGCCGCTCCAGCCGCGTATGCCGTCGTTATCAGTAGGAGCGCGCCAGAGGTTCAGATCCGGTCCGTCGACCAGGATGGTTTCGTCCTTCAGTGTTACTGCCGTAATCCGGCAGTCCTTTTCAGAAACAGTCAGGTTCAGGTCTCCGCTGGTAAGCATATAGGCCTTTTCATTATTATCCAGGCTTATACTGTTGGGCTCAAAAGTCATATTCGTTTTCTTATAACGGAGTATTTTTACCGGTCGGAATCCGCCGTGCAGGCGGATCTGCTCTGCCGCCACGATATGCCCTTTATCGCACCAGGCGGTTCTTTCTGCGGCCCGGATAGAAATATTCAGGTGAATCTCTTCTCCTTCGTGTTCCGGATTAACACCGCATGGCATTGGGACTACCGCAGAATTCCCGGGAATCAGAGAGGGGAGGGGGAAGTTCCCCCTGGCGTCGGATACCCCGTCCCGGAGCAGTTCCCACTCTGCGGTCAGCCATTCCAGCGAGGTAAAGTCCTGCTTGTTCGTAACAGTCAGGACGGGAGGGTGATGCTGGCGGCTGCCGCTGCGCAGTTCCACTGTTACGGGCTGGGCCAGTTTTTTAAACTCCCACATGGCAGGATGAGGGGTCCTGTCGGGCCATACCATCCCGTTTATGCAGAAATCAAAATCGTGTACAGGTTCGCCGAAGTCTCCGCCATAGGCCCAGTAATCCCGGCCGTCATCCGTTTTTTTTACCAGTCCCTGGTCAACCCAGTCCCATATAAAACCGCCCTGCAGTCCGGGGGTTTCCTCAAAGGCTTTCCAGTAGTCTTTCAGGCTGCCGTTGCTGTTTCCCATGGCATGGGAGTACTCACATGCTATATAGGGCCTGTGGTCATCTACTTCCGTGGCAAAATGGACCATATCCTCCACCGATTCGTACATGGGACAGTAGATATCCGTAGCACGGGCACCCCAGCCTGCTTTATGTACATTGATCCCCTGGGTCCACTCCTCCCGGCAGGCTCCTTCATAGTGAAGGGGGCGGCTGGAATCGATGCCCCTGATCCAACCGGCGGCTGCATCGTGATTGGCGCCGTAACCGGATTCGTTGCCAAGAGACCAGAGTATGATGGAGGGGTGATTCCGGTCTCTCAAAACCATTCTTCTTACCCTGTCTGTAAATGCGGATGCCCAGCGGGGATCGCGGCAGAGCTGATCGTAGTAGTCATGGACTTCAATATTGGCTTCATCCACCAGGTAGATCCCATACTCGTCACAGAGATCGTACCATTCCGGTGTATTAGGGTAGTGGGATGTCCGGACAGCATTGAAGTTGAACTGTTTCAGAAGGAGGATATCCTGAATCATGCTCTCTCTGGTAAGAGTCTTGCCGGTTTTATCATCATGCTCATGTCTGTTGACCCCTTTTATCATAACCGCCCTGCCATTAATCTGAAGCTCCCTGTTCCGGATCTCCACTTTCCGGAAACCGATTCTGAAAGAGAATGCCTCTACGGGGCTGCCGTCTGGTCTGTTCAGGCTGATGGATAAAGTATAGAGACAGGGATCTTCCGAGCTCCACAGGGAGATATTTTTTAGGGTATACTCCAGCCGGATCAGACTGTCTCCCTCTTTATCACTATCTGTATTTCTCACCGATTTGAAACAGGTCTTCCCCGCATAGTGATCTTCCATCAGCATTTTTCCCTGGCTGTCCTGCAGCCGGATTCCCAGGGTATAGGGTTCCTTACTGATTTTTCCGGATTCCGTTCTTACCTGCAGTTTCAGGAAGCCCTTCCCGTTGTCCTCCGGTTCGGCCAGTACGGATATATCCTGAATGTACTCCCTGTCCGTACTGTAGAGGTAGACATCCCTGTAAATACCGGCCATCCACCAGTGGTCCTGATCCTCCAGAAAACTGCCGTCGGACCAGCGGATAACAACGGCTGTCAGGGTATTGCTTCCTTCCTGTACATATTCGCTGATATCAAAGGCGGCGGGGGTACGGGAATCCTTACTGAATCCGACTTCCCTTCCGTTTATAAAGAGGAAAAAGGCGCTCTCTACTCCATCAAAATGGATCACGGTCCTCCTGCCTTCCCATCCCGGAGGAAGATCGAAATCCCGTCTGTAAATAGCTGTCGGGTTTTCATCGGGAACCTGGGGAGGCATTTGATCAAATGGCATACGCACATTGGTATACCAGGGATAATCTCCCGTACCTTCCATTGTCCAGTTGGCGGGAACGGGTATGGTTCTGCTGCCTTTCAGCAATGATCCCGGTTTCATTTCATCTCCGGTTACAGCGTCGGGATTTGATTTCAGAAGGAATTCCCAGTCGCCGTTTAAAGAATAATACCAGGGGGAATCCTCTCTTCTACTGCCGTAAGCGCTTTCAAGATCGGGGAAAGGGTAGAGTGTAGCCCGGGGGGCTATGGTTCCGATTGAGGGAATTTCGGGGATGACCCACGGTTTTATGCCGGATAGTGCTGAAAATGCCATAACAATCTCCTGATTCGTTTATTCTATAACCCATATATACCATGGGAAAGTACTTTTCAAAATGAGTGTTCTGGTATATATCATATGTTAAATGGTATATCCTGGCATTGATAAAATCAAGGAACAGCTCATTTTTCGCTCACTGGGAGGGCTGGAATCCCGTCAGCGCGTGGGCTGCGGATTCATGCATAAGGATGGGATACGTATTGATGAAAAAGATACCCGTCTATCCACTTATGCTCTGGTTTATGTTATCCGGGGAGAGGGTGAATATGTGGATGAGGATGGAAACCGGTATCCTCTGAAAGCGGGAAGCCTTTTTCAGCGGATACCTGAGCGAAATCATTCAACGATTCTTGACCCCGGCAGTCGGTGGGCGGAATGTTTCATTGATCTGGGAGCAGAGCTCTACAGAGCTCTTGTGGCCATGCGTATTGTGGAACCTGATAAGTATGTTTACTGGCTTCCTCCGGATAAGGGGCTTGAAAAAGAGTTCTATCATTATAAAAGATCTCTCGAAACCGTAAAGGAGAGGGAACTTTCCCTTTTCGGTCTGGAAATGCTTCAGTTCTGCGCTTCAATCCTTCAACGGGCCAAATCGGAGGCCGGAGACCCTCTCTGGATTATGGTGGAAAAGAGCTGCCGGGATTTATCGGGGCGTTGTGCAGAACGGTTTGATCTGAAGGAATACTGCCGTGAGAACGGCTGGGGGTACGAGTCCTTCCGGAAAGCCTTTGTCAGAAGGATGGGGATCTCCCCCGGTCAGTATCTGATACAGAGGCGGATGGATGAAGCCTGCCGGCTGCTCCGGACAGGAAGGCTTACTGTTAAAGAGATAGCTTTGCAGCTTGGCTACCACAGTCCCTATGAGTTTTCGGCTCAATTCCGCCGGATTACCGGATGGTCTCCCAGTGCTTATAAAGGTGCGGGGCAGACAAAACCGGGTCCGGATACCCCTTTCGGATAAATAGTAAAAAAGATAAAAATTTCCCTTTACAAATTAACGATGTCCTATTATCATACAATACGACAATAAGAAAATATTACTGTACTTAATGATAGAAAATTCTAAGGAGATTAAGAAATGAGTTTATCAAGCCCACTGAAAAAATCAGTTGATTTATGCAAAATGGAAGTATGGAACGATTCCTGTTCAGTTGAAGAATTGAACTATGCTATAAGCCACGGCGCTTCCGGTGCGACAACCAACCCCGTAATCGTACTGAATGTACTAAAACAGGAAATGCACCTCTGGAAAGACAGAATCCTTGAAATCATTAAAGAGATGCCTACCGCATCAGAAGTTGAAATCTCCTGGAAACTTATTGAGGAAATGGCAGTTAAAGGCGCTTCCATCCTTAAACCTGTTTTTGATGAAACCAATGGCAAGAAGGGCCGGATCTCCATCCAGACAAATGCTCAGCTCTACCGCAATGCGGAGGCCATGACAGCTCAGGCTGTAGAATTCAACAAACTGGCCGAGAACATGATGGTTAAGATGCCAACTACCGAAGCGGGTATCAAAGCTTTCGAAGAAGCAACCTATCATGGCGTTAATATCAATGCTACCGTAAGTTTTACTGTTCCCCAGGCTGTTCAGGTAGCCGAAGCTGTAGAAAGAGGTCTTAAAAGAAGAGAAGCCGAGGGGAAAGATGTTTCCAATATGACGCCTGTCTGTACAATCATGGTTGGTCGTCTGGATGACTGGCTGAAAGTTGTTGCTGCCAGGGAAAAAATTGCCGTAACCCCCGGAGTCCTTGACTGGGCCGGTGTGGCAGCTTTCAAGAATGCCTACAGAATTTTCAAAGAGAAAGGCTACAGAACAAGACTTCTCTCTGCTGCTTACAGAAGTCATCTGCACTGGTCTCAGCTGATTGGTGACGATATTGTTCAGACTATCCCCAGCAAGTGGCAGAAACTGTACAACGAAAGTGGTATCGAGCCGGAAGTAACAATTGACAAGCCTGTTGATCCTGCCATTATGGATGAGCTGACAAGACTTTTCCCGGACTTCGTAAGAGCTTACGAACCAGATGGTATGACTCCTGCCGAGTTTGATTCCTATGGAGCCACTGCCAGAACCCTCCGTGGATTCCTGGCCGGTTATGCCGAGCTGCTCAGTGTTGTACGGGATCTGATGGTTCCCAATCCCGACGCATAAGCTGAAAGGGTGTATAACCGGAAAGGGCGTTTTATGGTAAAGGCGCCCTTTTATCAATCAGGGTGTAAGTCTACCCTTGAGAAGAGGCTTGAAAAGTAAATTGAGGAGTTAAAATGTCTGACTATATTACCGGATTGATAAGCCGGGCCCGCAAGGCCCAGGCGGAAATAGAATTCCTGTCCCAGGAAAAAGTGGATGAGATCTGCGAAAGCATCGCCTGGGCTGCCATTCAGGAACCCTTTGTCACAGAACTGTGCAAACTGGCCGTGGAAGAAACCCGTATGGGCGACTTCCAGAGCAAATACGGAAAAATGATGAACAAGACCCGCGGTGGCTGGTTCGATATGAAAGGCCAGAAGTCCGCTGGTGTTATCGAAGAAGACGAAGCGCTGGGACTGATCAAAATCGCCAAGCCCGTAGGTGTTATCGGGGCCATGGTTCCGTGTACCAACTGCGAGGCCACTCAGGTTCTTAAATCCATGAGCGCCATCAAGGGCCGGAATGCCATTATCCTGGCCCCCCATCCCCGTGCCATCAAAACCAATAAAATGGTGATCGATATGATGCGCGGCATTCTGAAAGGGCTTGGGTACCCCGAAGACCTGATCATCCATATGGATGAGGTTACCATGGACAACTCACAGGAGCTGATGAAACAGTGCGACCTGATCCTGGCAACAGGAGGCGGCGGTCTTGTGAAAGCGGCTTACTCCAGCGGAACCCCCGCCTACGGAGTTGGAGCAGGTAATGCGGTAACTATTGTAGACGATACGCAGGACCCCAAGGTTGTGGCAGACAAAATCAAACGGTCCAAAACCTTCGATCTGGCCACCAGCTGTTCCGCCGAGAACTCCTGCCTGTTTCAGAAAGAGATTTATGAAGACATGTGCGCCGCACTGGAAGCCGAAGGGGGTTACAGGGTTAAGGCGGATGAAAAGGATAAACTCCAGAAAGCCATGTGGCCCGACGGACATACCCTGAACCGGGACATCGTGGCCCAGCCTGCCGAAAAGATTGCCTCCATTGCCGGAATCGATCTGCCCGAAGGAAAGTGTTTTCTCTTTGTGGAAGAAACGGGAATCGGCGCGGACTATCCTTTCTCGGGAGAGAAACTGTCTGTTGTCACCACCCTGTACAAATGGGACACCTTCGATCAGGCCGTTCAGATGGTAAATGATATCACCAACTACTCCGGAGCAGGCCACTCCTGCGGTATTCATACAACAAAGAAAGAGAGAATCCTCCAGCTTTCGGAGAGGGTTCATGTATCACGGGTTATGGTTAACCAGCCCCAGTGTCTGGCCAACAGCGGTTCCTGGACCAATGCCATGCCCACCACCCTGACTCTGGGATGCGGTTCCTGGGGAGGAAATATTGCCAGTGAGAACATCACCTGGAAGCATTTGATCAACACAACCTGGGTTTCTTCTCCCATCGCCAACCGACAGCCTTCGGATGAGGAGTTATTCAGTGAAAGCGTTAGAAAAGGCTAATATGAAAAAACGTTCCAGAGGCGGGGACTCAGTCCCGGAAGAAGAGAAAAGGGAAATCCCCAAAGCTCACAGGGAAGCGGTCTCCCATCTGGACAGGAGAAAAGCCACCATGCTGGCCGGCGGAGGCGAGTCCCGCCAGGCTCAGCAGAGGGCCAAGGGCAAGAAGACGGCCCGGGAGAGAATCCATTTTCTTACCGATGAAGGCAGTTTTGTTGAAAACCAGCCCTACATTACCACCCGGAGCGATGACTTCGGCATGGATAAGAAGAAGTTTGCCGGAGACGGTGTTATTGCCGGAAGCGCTCTTCTGGACGGTCGTCAGATCTGGCTGACCTCCCAGGACTTCACCGTACTGGGCGGGTCACTGGGCGAGCAGCATGCCGCCAAGATCGCCGGGGCGCAGATGAATGCCCTGAAAACAGGCAAGCCCTTTGTGCAGATCAACGATTCCGGCGGAGCCCGCATTCAGGAAGGGGTCATGTCCCTTGAAGGGTACGGCAGTATCTTCCGGGCCAACACGCTGGCCTCGGGTGTGATTCCCCAGATCTCCCTGATTATGGGTCCCTGTGCGGGAGGAGCCGCGTACTCGCCGGCTTTGACTGACTTTGTTTTTATGGTCGACAAGACCAGCCAGATGTATATAACCGGTCCCGACGTGATCAAAGCTGTGACCGGAGAGAATGTGACCGGCGAAGGTCTGGGCGGGGCAGTAGCCCATAACAGCAAAAGCGGTAATGCCCATTTCCGCTGCGCCTCCGAAGAAGAGTGCCTGACCACTCTTAAAAGGCTGCTGTCCTACCTGCCTTCCTCCAACAGGGAAGCGCCTCCGCGGATTGAGTGTACGGACGATCCGAACAGGGATACGGGAGAGATCCTCCATATCCTTCCGGATAAGGCGAACAAGCCCTATGATATAAGGGAAGTGATTGATCTGATCTTTGATCAGGAGAGCTTTCTGGAGGTGCATAAAGAGTTTGCCACCAGCATGGTCGTAGGATTTGCCCGCCTGGCCGGCCGGACGGTCGGTGTATACGGTAATCAGCCCAGGGTGTTTGCGGGATCCCTGGATAAGGACTCCTCGGACAAGGCGGCCCGGTTTATCCGCTTCTGCGATGCCTTCGGTATCCCCGTGATTTCCCTGGTGGATGTTCCGGGGTATATGCCGGGTACGGTTCAGGAATTCGGCGGTATTATCCGCCACGGAGCCAAGCTGCTGTACGCGGTCGCCGAGGCTACGGTTCCTAAAATTGCCCTTGTCCTGCGGAAAGCCTACGGCGGCGCCTATATCGGTATGGCCTCAAAGGCTCTTGGTTATGACAGGGTGCTGGCCCTTCCCACGGCGGAGATTGCCGTAATGGGAGCTGCCGGTGCGGCGAATATTATTTTCCGGAACGATATCAACGCCGCCAGGGACCCCGATCTTATCCGTGAGATCAAGATCCACGAGTACCAGGAGAAGTTTATGAACCCCTTTGCGGCGGCTTCCCAGGGTATTGTGGACGATGTTATCGCACCGGAAGCCATCCGGAAGGAACTGATCCGGTCTGTAGAGATGATGGCGGATAAGATGGAAGATCTGCCTAGAAAGAAACACGGGAATATTCCCCTTTAGTGTTTGACTTATGATAAGGAAGAGGTCGCATGATGAAAAGATTATTTGGTAGAAAAAAACAGGAAGCCTTAAAGGCTCGGGAGGTTAAAGCTCCTGTAGATTATACTCCCGGTGTGTACAGCGATGCCATGATCTGGGCTGCGAGCAAGCTGAATCAGTTGCAGCTGCAGTCGAATCCCGGCTTCTGACTCATAAATACTATTTAAAAAATGTTCGGTTTTCACCGGTATCAGCCCCAACTGCAGAGAGATCCTTCCGGGCTGGTACCGGTTTTTTATGTGTTTTACCAGTATACGCCGGATCAGAAGTTAAAACAGGGTCTGAATGAAGAAGCTCAGGGTTCATCATTCAGACTCAGTTTTTGATGGCCGTGTCACTTGTTGATCTGCAGTCTGTTCTTGATATTTTCAATATGGGAACTGAAGGTATCCACCGAGTTGGATACTTCGCCTGTTCCGATAGTATCGATTATCTGTTGATGCTCGCTGACAATCAGGGCCGGGTCGTTGTAATCGCTCTGGGACTGGTCAATCTCTTCGAACATAAAAGACTTAAGGGTTTTATAGATAGAGTAGAAGAGGGTATTCCCTGTGCTTTTCACAATGATATTGTGAAAATTATAATCCGCCTCAATCATGTTTTCCCGCTGCCCCGCGTCCAGGCTCATCTTCATATGGTCCACCTGTTTCTGCAGTTCTTTTATTATACCGGCTACTTTATCAGGATCTTCGTTCTGCAGATGGGTGAGGGTGATAATACTCCAAAGCTCAATGGCCCCTCTTGTTTCGATCAGTTCCTGCTGTTCCTCTTTACCCAGAAGGATGGACCAGGAAAGGGCTTCCGCGGAGATATTGGCTCTGTCCGAGAGAAATGTACCCTTGGCCGCCTTGGATTCCAGCACGCCAAGGTAGTTAAAAATTTTAATGGCCTCCCGAATGGAGGAACGGCCGATACCGAACCGCTCTGCCAGCTCATTTTCTGTCGGGATTTTATCTCCCGGTTTATATTTTCCGGAGGCTATCAGATCTTTGATATGCTCCATTACCTGTTCCACTACCGTTTTCTGTTTTATCTTCTGAACCATTTTTTATGCTCCTATTGTATGATAATATAACATTAATACAAATTCAACAACAGAATTATTCTGTTTATCTGTTTTATATTTATTTATAAATAAAACAGTGTTTTTTGTATAGAATACTGTTGAAAAAGATTACTGGCGCAAACGTTTGATATTTAAGTGATTTTTTTATCGATATTTATTTAATGATTTTTTAAAGGAATATAATATTCAAATTGTAATGTCTGATAATATGTAAATAGGCTAAGTTGTTTTAATATAATGAATAAAAATGAAAAAATAAAATATATCAGAAAAAACTTGACAGAAAATCAAACTAGGAGTGATAATGATTAAGTATCGGAAACGTTTGCGTAAATGTAATGTATTCCGTAAAAAAAAAGAACCGGCAGGGGAATGCCGGTATATGCCGAGAGGCAGGAGGAGAATTTATGAGAAAGCTTTTAGTAGCGCTGATGATGATGGCTCTGTTGACAGGGGCTGTATTCGCAAATGGACAGCAGGAAGATGAGGGTTATAAAGTAGGTTATGTATGTAACAACTTTAATGATACCTTTCAGACTTATGTAATGGATGCGGCAGAAGCCTACTTCAATAATGTAGCTGATGTGGAAATCGTTCTTCAGGACTCCGTTGAGGATGTTATTCGTCAGCAGGACCTTGTTAATACACTGATTGCACAGAAAGTTGATGCACTGATTGTTGTGCCTGTTGATACAAGCGCTATGGAACCCATTGTAAAAGCAGCTGACGAAGCAGGAATTCCCCTTTGCTTCGTAAACAGAAACCCCTATGCAGGAAAATCCCTTCCTGAAAATGTTTTCTACGTAGGTTCTCAGGAAATCATCGCCGGACAGCAGCAGATGGAATACATGGGAGAACTCATGGGCGGAAAAGGCGGTGTCGGTATCCTGATGGGTAAACTGGACAACGAAGGCGCTCTGAAAAGAACAGAAGGAAACGAAGCTGTTATTGCAGATAAGTTTCCCGGCATTAAGATTCTTGCAAAAGAGACCGGTAACTGGCAGAGAGACCAGGGCATGACTCTGACAGAAAACTGGCTGACCGCTTACGGTTCCGATCTGAATGGAATCCTGGCTAACAACGATGAAATGGCACTTGGTGCTGTAGAAGCTCTGAAAGCTGCCGGAAGAGAAGATATCTTCGTAATGGGTGTTGATGCCATTCCCGATGCAAAAGAAGCTGTCGGAAACGGATCTCTGGCTGCTACTGTACTTCAGGATGCTGTTGGACAGGGAGAAGGCGGAGCAAAAGTTATCCACAGTGTGCTTCAGGGAAAAACTCCCGAGCCGATTACCTGGGTACCCTTTGTACTTATTACACCGGAAAACCTGGCTGATTTTCAGTAATTGAATAGCCGAGGGGAAAAGCCGGAGGTTTTTCCCCTTTTTTATGGAGGGATTTATGGCAGAGGAAAAATATATCCTGGAAATGACGGATATTGTAAAGACCTTTCCCGGCGTACAGGCACTCAAGGGTGTTCAGCTGAAGGTCAAACCGGGTGAGATCCATGCTCTGATGGGGGAGAATGGCGCCGGTAAATCTACACTTATGAACTGTCTGGCAGGAGTTCATGGACAAACTTCAGGAACCATTTTATATGATGGTAAAGTAAGAGAAAATTATAATACAATTCAGGCTCTTGAAATGGGTATCTCTATGATACACCAGGAATTGAGTCCTGTTCTTCACAGACCGATCATGGAAAACATCTGGTTAGGCAGAGAACCTTTAAACAAATTCGGTCTTGTTGATCACCAGAAAATGTATGAGATGAGCGTGGAAGTTCTGAAAGAGATCGATCTTGATGTCGATCCCAGAACAGAGATGGTAAATCTGACTGTAGCAAAAATGCAGATGATAGAAATAGCCAAAGCTGTTTCTTTTGATTCCAAACTGATTATTATGGATGAACCCACATCTGCCCTGGCTGACAAAGAGATAAATCAGCTTTTTACCATTATGCGGAAGCTGAAAGAAAGCGGTAAAAGCATTATATATATCTCTCATAAACTGGATGAGGTTTATGAGATTACTGATCGTATTTCCGTTTTTCGGGACGGTATTTATATCGGAACGGAGGATACTGACAAGCTGTCAGAGGATCAGCTCATTAAGATGATGGTAGGACGGGAAGTCAATGAACTCTTTCCCAAGGAACCCTGTCCTATCGGCGATGTAAAGATGGAAGTAAGGGGTCTGACCCACAGCAGGCATTTCAGGGATGTGTCCTTTACAGTCAGGAAAGGCGAGATCCTGGGGGTCGCCGGTTTGATTGGAGCGGGCCGAACGGAAGTTATTGAAACAATTTTCGGAATTCGGGAAAAAGTCAGCGGTGAAGTATTGATCGACGGGAAACCCGTTGAAATCAACTCTCCCAGGGATGCTATTGCCAATCATATGGCTCTATTGACAGAAGACCGCCGTCATTCGGGGATCTTCCCCATGCTGTCGGTCCGCTTGAATATGGCCATTACCAACTTTCCGAAATTCCTGAATAAATTCGGACTGATCCGGGACAGGGATGTAAAGAAAGAGTGTGATGAATATGTTAAAAAAATCCAGGTGAAAACACCCAGTCTGCAGCAGCGGGTAGAGAATCTATCCGGTGGAAATCAGCAGAAAGTACTGGTTTCCCGCTGGTTGATGACCAATCCGGATATCCTTTTTCTGGATGAACCGACACGTGGTATCGATGTAGGAGCAAAATCAGAGATCCATCGTCTGATAACCAGGTTGGCCGGAGAGGGAAAATCTATTGTCATGGTTTCTTCCGAACTACCGGAAGTAATGGGGATGAGTGACCGCATTATGATAATGCATGAAGGGAAAGTAACCGGTATCGTTGATAACCGGGACGACCTCACTCAAGAGGAATTAATGACCTATGCTACTGGAAAAGCTGGGAAGAAGGGGGCGTAAATTATGTCTGCAGCAGAAAATATTTTAAAATTAAAGAAAACAGGGTCCAAAGAGATCCTGCAGAAATACGGTATTGTATTTGTTCTTATTCTGATGGTAATCGGAATAAGTGTCCTGGAACCGGCCTTCCTGAGCAGTTCCAATATCTTTAATGTTCTGACACAGTCCGCCATATTCGGGATTATGGCATTGGGACTGACATTTGTTATTATCTCCAAGGGAATTGACCTGTCTGTCGGTTCTATTCTGGCTTTTGCCGGTGTTGTCGCAGCCAGTCTGGCTCAGACGGCTGAAGCTACCGGAAAATACTATCCCAACCTGGCTGAAATGCCTGTTCTGGTTCCCATTCTGGCAGCTCTGGGTGTAGGTGCGGCCTGTGGTGCGGTTACGGGTATCCTTATCGCTAAAACCAATATCCCCGCTTTTATCTCTTCTTTAGGTATGATGACTGTGGCGAGAGGTTTTGCCCTGATTTACTCGGATGGTAAACCTGTCAGTACCCTGATTCCATCCATGACACGTCTCGGCGGCAAACTGTGGGGCTTCCTTCCTATTCCCGTACTGATCTATTTTGTCATGATTATTATCAGTTCCGTCCTGCTGAATAAAACAAGATTCGGTAAGAGCGTTTATGCGGTCGGCGGTAATATCAAGGCTGCCGAGGTATCCGGTGTTAATGTAAGCAAAACCCTGATTGCCATCTATTCATTCTGTGGATTGCTGGCCGGTCTGGCAGCAATCGTATTTGCCGGCCGTGTCGGTTCTGTTCATCCCGGTGCTGCCTTCGGATATGAATTGACTGCCATTGCAGCAACCACAATCGGTGGAACAAGCCATTCAGGCGGTATCGGAACAATCTGGGGCGCTTTTGTAGGTGCCATGGTACTGGCTGTACTCAGAAACGGACTGACTCTTCTTGGTGTTGATGCCTACTGGCAGCAGGTAACCGAAGGTGTCATCATCGTTGTTGCTGTTATCATCGATATGCGTAAAAACGCTAAAAAAGACTGATAAGAGGAAAGAACAGAAGCTATGAAAAAAATTAAAATCGGTTCAGTCGGTCTGGGACGTCTGGGCCTGCAGCATGCGGAAAATATAGCCACAAGGGTCATGAATGCCGAACTGACGGCCCTGTGTGATTTGAATGAATCCCTTTTAAATGAAACCGCGGACAGACTGGGAGTAACCCACCGCTGTAAAAGTTTTGAGGAATTGATTGCTATTGAAGAGCTGGATGCCATATCCATTGTCTCTCCTTCGCATCTTCATACAGGTCAGATTTCAGCTGCCCTGGCAGCAGGGAAGCATGTGTTTTCGGAAAAACCTCTTGGTGTAACTGTAGAGGAGTGCAAAGAAGCGGAAAAGGCTGTGGAAAAGTACTCCGATAAGGTTTTTATGCTGGGCTTTATGCGCCGCTTTGATCCTTCCTATGTGTACGCTCATGAAAAAGTGATGGCCGGAGAGATCGGTAAGCCGGTTCTTTTCCGCTCCTACAGTCAGGACCCCGAAAAATTTATTGACGGAGCTATTGCTTTTGCCGGTCATAGCGGCGGGCAGTTTCTGGATATGGCTGTGCATGATATTGATTTGGCTCGCTGGTTTCTCCAGTCAGAGCCGGAAAGCGTTACAGCCATGGGAGGCTGCTATGCGCATCCTGAATTCGCTGAATATAAGGACGGGGATAATGTTTCCTGTTTGATGAAGTTCAGGAATGATGCTATGGTTTTTCTGTTTGCAGGCCGGACGGCTCCCCATGGTTACAATGTGGAGACTGAAATCATTGGAACAAAAGGAATCCTGAGAATCGCTTCTGTTCCGCAGAAAAATCTGGTGGAAGTCCTTGATAACAGTGGTGTGCGCCGGGAATGCAGCGAAAACTTTCTGGAACGATTTGAAAGTTCCTATGTAAATGAAATGCAGGAATTCGTGGACTGTATCCTGGAAGGCCGGAAACCGAAAGTAACCGTATATGACGGGACCAAAGTATCCGAAATCGCCTACAGGTGCAAAGAGTCTTTCGAGACCGGCAATCAATTGAGGTTTTAATGAAAAATACCCAGGTTACCATAAAGGATATTGCGGAAATCGCCGGAGTCAGCTTTTCGACGGTTTCCCGTTCCCTGAACGACAGTTCCGGAGTTTCGGAAAAAACAAAAAAGAGGATTTGTCAGATTGCGGAAGACCTGGGTTTTGAATTTAATGCCGGCGCGAGGAGTATGATTACGAGCCGTGCCGGAACCGTGGGGATTGTTCTGCCCGAACAATATACCCTTGTAAATGTTAATGTGTACCACGGGATGCTGATGAACAGCCTCCGAACCTACCTGGAAAAAGCGGATGTGGATCTGATTGTCACCTATCAGAATAACCATTTCAGCAAGCAGAATAATATAAAACGGCTTATAACACGGAAAAAGGTCGATGGTCTGATTCTTCTGGATGAGTACATCTCCCCGGAATCTCTGGACTTCATGAAAAACCGGGATTTTCCTTTTGTCTGTACCCATTACCCGCCCGGACCTGCAATCAAAGATCAGGATGTGATTTTTACGGATCATTATATCGGCGGTCAGCTTGTGGCAGAACATCTGCTTGAAAGGGGACGTACATCATTCCTTCTGCTGGCAATGGCAGTGGAGCATGACGAGTTTCTCTTGAGAGAGCGGGGATTTATAGAAACCGTTGAGAGGGCCGGTCACAAGGTAAAACGGATTACCAGTGATTCAACATTTGATTCGGCCAAAGAGGTAATGAAAGAGCATCTGGCTGCTGCCAGATCCAGTGATGCCCTTTTCGCCATTAATGACCTGATGGCGCTGGGCGCTATGCGGACTTTGAAGGATAAGGGATTTGACATACCCGACGATATCGCTATCGTCGGGTATGATGACAGTGAATTCGCCCGTTACAGTAACCCCTCCCTTACCTCTATTCATCAGCCTCGAGAAGAGCTGGCGCATATTTCCTGCGACCGTCTATTTCTTCAGATGGAAAAGAAGAGGCAGGACGAGGAGTTTATTAAAAAGAGAATCAGCATACAGCCGGTTCTTCTGGAGCGGGAGTCGACATAAATATGAAAATAAAGCTTCACAATATTTAATACTGCTGATACTATATCAGACAATAATACAATAAGAAGATACGACAAGGAGGTTGAGTTGGTAGTTCGAAATGAAAAAAACATGAAATCCGGGTACACGGCTATAACCGAAGAGAACGGGAAACATTCCGAAATGCTTCTGGATTTTGGACTTCTCAATCTGAAAGCTGGTGAGGAATGGACCTGTGAAGAACAAAAAGAACGAGCCTGGCTGCTGATCAGGGGCAACGCCGTATTTGAATGGGAAGGAAAATCCGAAGAAGTGACAAGAAGATCCTGCTTTGATGAAAATCCTTCTGTATTACATGTACCCCAGGGTGTCAAAGTGAAAATCAGAGCGGTTGAGGACACTGAATTCGGAGTTGAAAAGAAGTTAAACGACAAGGATTTTGATTGTAAGCTCTATAAACCGGAGGATGTCCGCTGCGACATATTCGGCGGAGGGATTATGCATGATGCCGCCAAGAGGACCGTTCGTACCGTATTTGACGGAGAGATAGCTCCCTATTCCAATATGGTAATGGGAGAAGTGATCAATCACCCCGGGCGCTGGTCCAGCTACCCTCCACACGATCATCCCCAGCCGGAAATCTATCACTACAGACATTTTCCCGAGCAGGGATTTGGTGTCTCCCTTATAGATGAAGAACCTTACTATGTGAAAAACGGGGATACAACACTGATTTTACCCGATAGAACACACTCTCAGGTGGCTGGTGCCGGATATGCCATGTATTACATCTGGATGATTCCTCATCTGGAAAACGACCGTTGGCTGCCTACCACACGGTACTTTCGGAAGGAGCATGAATGGCTCAAGGAACCGGATGTCAAAATCTGGCCAGAATTAAAATACGGGGAGGAACAGAAATAATGGGAACAATCAGAATGACAGTCGCTCAGGCGCTGGTAAAATTCCTGAATCAGCAGTATCTGGAATTTGACGGGAAGGAACATAAATTTGTAGAAGGTATTTTTACCATATTCGGACATGGAAATGTAGTTGGTCTGGGACAGGCTCTGGAAGAAGACCCCGGGACACTCAAAGTCCATCAGGGAAGAAACGAACAGGGAATGGCTGCGGCTGCCATGGGTTTTGCCAAACAGAATCACAGGCGTAAAATTTATGCGGCTACTTCTTCTGTCGGACCCGGCGCTGCCAATATGGTGACTGCGGCCGCAACCGCTACCGCCAACAGGATCCCTGTGCTTCTGCTGCCCGGAGATACCTATGCTACAAGACAGCCGGACCCGGTTCTCCAGCAGATGGAGCAGTTTCATGATCTGACTCTGACTACGAACGATGCTTTCCGTCCGGTCAGTAAATTCTGGGACAGGGTAAACCGTCCCGAACAGCTCATGTCTGCCATGATCAATGCCATGCGGACCCTTACCGATCCGGCCAATACCGGTGCTGTAACGGTTTGTCTTCCCCAGGATGTTCAGGGGGAAGCCTATGACTACCCCGAATATTTCTTTCAGAAACGGGTTCACCGACTGGAAAGAACAGCGCCGACGGATGCGATGGTGGCAGAAGCGGCAGCCATGATTAAATCAAAGAAAAAGCCCATGCTGATCTGCGGCGGTGGGGTTCGTTATTCCGAAGCAGGACAGGAACTGATAAAATTCGCCGAGGAGTTCAATATCCCCTATGCGGAAACCCAGGCCGGTAAGAGTGCTACCCTGCATTCCCATCCCCTGAATATCGGCGGTGTCGGTACAACAGGTTGTCTGGCAGCCAATACACTGGGACAGGAGACAGATCTTGTAATAGGTGTAGGAACCAGGTATACCGATTTTACCACAGCGTCAAAATGGCTGTATCAGAATCCCGATGTGGATTTTATCAATATAAATGTTGCCGGTTTCGACTCCTATAAACTGGATGCCGTGCGCGTCACATCGGATGCAAAAATGGCCCTTGCCGCTCTAAGGGAAGCTCTTGTGAAAGAGGGATATAAATCTGCCTATACCACTGAGATCAAGGCCGCCAAGGATGAATGGGACAGGGAACTGAACCGGCTTTTCAATCTGAAATATACTGGATCCGGATTTCAGCCGGAAATCAGGGACGGTCTGAAAGAAAAACTGGAAGAGTACAGCAAATTTCTGGGATCTGAACTGACCCAGACCAGGGTACTGGGAATCCTTGACGAAGTTCTGGGTGAAAACTCTATCTGTGTTGGAGCCGCCGGTTCTCTTCCGGGAGACCTGCAGAGGGTTTACCGGGCAAAAAGCGAACGGTCCTATCATATGGAATACGGTTACTCCTGTATGGGGTATGAAATCGCCGCGGCTCTGGGGGCCAAGCTGGCGGAGCCGGAACGTGAAGTCTATGCCCATCTGGGTGACGGTTCCTTTATGATGCTCCACTCCGAACTGGCGACATCTATACAGGAGGGAATGAAGATCAACTGTCTGGTATTTGACAATGTTGAATTCGGCTGTATCAACAACCTGCAGATGGAAAGGGGACAGGGCAGCTTCGGTACTGAATTCCGTCACAGGGATCCCGCATCCGGTAAACTGGCAGGTCCTCTGGTTTCTGTGGATTTTGCCAAAATCGGTGAAGGATACGGCTGTAAAACCTATACGGTCAAGAACGAAGAAGAGCTTAAAGCTGCCATTGAGGATGCAAAAAAACAGACTGTATCCACAGTGATTGATATAAAGGTTCTACCTAAAACAATGACCGGCGGATACAAGGGATTCTGGCGCTGCGGGCAGGCGGAAGTTGCTGAAAGCAAATCCGTTGTTGAAAAGACGGAAGAGATGAAAAACGAGCTGAAAAGAGCCCGACAGTACTGATTCCGGTAAGGTTCAATTTTATTTCCCGGAGGGATACTTACTCCGGGAAACTGAATATATAAGGGAAAATTATGAACAAAGAGAATGTTAAATTGGCCATGGCTCCCATTGGTTGGACCAATGATGATATGCCTGATCTGGGGGCTGAAAACACTTTTGAACAGTGTGTGAGCGAGATGGCTCTGGCGGGGTATACCGGTTCGGAAGTAGGGAACAAGTATCCGAAAGATCCGGCGGTTCTGAAAGAGTATCTGGATATCCGCGGGATCCAGATCTGTAACCAGTGGTTTAGTTCCTTTCTGGCTTCCCAGCCTTTTGAACAGGTCGAAAAGGATTTCAGAAATCAGTTGATGTTCCTGAAAGCCATGGGGGCGGACGTTATCGGTCCTTCCGAGCAGACCCGGTCCTGCCAGGGGCAGCTGGATGTTCCCATTTTTTCTGGAAAGGCGGAATTCAATACGGAAGAATTCAAAAGATTGACAGACGGCATGAACAAGCTGGGGCATATTGCCAGAGAAGAAGGTCTGACCCTGGCTTATCATCACCACATGGGTACTGCCGTACAGACCATGGAAGAAACGGAACGTTTCCTCAATGATACGGATCCGGATAAGGTTACCCTTCTGTATGACTGCGGTCACTTCTCTTTTGCCGGAGAGGATCCTGTTAAAGCCCTTGAAAAATTCATCAGCCGGGTTGGTCATGTACACCTTAAGGATATGCGTAAAAGTGTATACTCAGAAGTCCAGAGGAAAAACTCATCCTTCCTGGATGCGGTAAGAGACGGAGTTTTCACTGTTCCCGGCGACGGGGATGTGGATTTCCCTTCCATCTTTAAAATCCTAGAAGAAAATAACTACAAGGGATGGATGGTTGTAGAAGCGGAACAGGATCCGGCCAAGGCCAATCCTTTTGCCTATGCCAAGATGGCACGCGAGTATATCCGGAAACATACGGATATTTAATATAAGTATCCCTCTCCTTTATACTTTTCCATCGATCCCCGAGCGGAGTCGAGGGGGTTAAGGGGGGAGGGATAGAATAAAATGAATAGAATCCTGGAGAATAATGATATGAAAAAACAGTTAGTTATGGGAATTATCGGAGCCGGCCGGATTGGCAAGGTTCATGTAGAGAGTATCTGTACAAAGATTCCGGGAGCCCGGGTAAAGACTCTGGCTGATCCTTTTATGAATGCAGAGACCGAAGAGTGGGCTTCCGGCATGGGTGTGGAAAGAACAACAAAGGATTACAAAGAGATCCTGAATGACAGTGAAATAGAAGCGGTTCTGATTTGTACTCCCACCGATACCCATGCTCATATTACACAGGAAGCGGCCAAAGCGGGCAAGCATATTTTCTGTGAAAAACCCATCGACCTGGATGTGGAACGAATCAGGGAAACCCTTAAAATTGTTGAAGAGTCCGGTGTAAAGTTCCAGATCGGTTTCAACAGACGTTTTGATCATAACTTCAGAGCAATCAGAAATGCAGTGGATGCCGGTAAAGTAGGTGATCCTCAGATTATTAAAGTTGTTTCCAGAGATCCCGGTCCTCCCCCCATTGAATATGTCAAAGTTTCAGGTGGAATCTTTGTGGATATGACCATTCATGACTTCGATATGGTTCGTTACCTCAGCGGCAGCGAAGTGGAAGAAGTATATGTACAGGGAGCCGTTCTGGTTGATCCCGCCATTGGTGAAGCCGGAGATATCGATACTGCCCTGATCAGCTTGAAATTTGCCAACGGTGCAATCGGTATGATTGATAACTCCAGAAAAGCTGCTTACGGATATGACCAGAGAGCTGAAGTTTTTGGAAGTAAAGGGTCCGTGGCGACAGCTAATGATAATCCGTCCACAGCTATTATCAGCACCGAAGACGGTATAACCACAGAGAAACCTTTCCATTTCTTCCTGGAACGCTATATGGATTCCTTTGTACAGGAAATGAGAGAGTTTATTGATGCCATTCAGAATGATGCGAAAACTCCCCTTGGCGGAATTGATGCCATAAGGCCAGTGCAGATTGCCATGGCTGCAGGAGAATCTCTGAAAACCGGTAAACCTGTGAAAGTTGAATATTAATCGACAATTAATAAGTGATAGTTTCTAATTAACTCCTTTGGGGTCCTCCTGGCAACAGGGGGGCCCTTCTTTTTAATAGGAAATAAGTCGGGATTCTTGCAATATAACAGCTTTGTACTATAGAAAACTCAGAGGGACCTTTCAGAGGCGTAGCCGTAAGCGGACTGGAGATGGGTCTGAACAGTATGCGGTTGAAGTGGACCCGGGAAGAGGTTAATGAAAAACTGAAGCGGATTATGAAAGATATCCATCAAAGCTGCCGGGATGCGGCGGATATGGTCGGAACCCCCGGGAATTTTGTAAACGGGTCCAATATAGCCGGGTTTCCAAAAGTAGCGGATTCCATGATTGATCAGGAGTTTGTGTCGTTTGGAAGAGTACCGCATAGGGTATTCATAAATACACTTTCCCGAACCGGTCCTTGTAATCGCTTAAAAACTGATAGTAGAGATTTTTCCAGGTGG
The DNA here is from genome assembly GCA_963663385.2 of Oceanispirochaeta sp. Lineage (GTDB taxonomy): Bacteria > Spirochaetota > Spirochaetia > DSM-2461 > DSM-2461 > Oceanispirochaeta. Next base: position 449,825 of record CAXXXD010000003.1, read on the forward strand.
AGAGACGGAATGTGCCTTTCCGGGGATTCATAACCGAGCAGATGGAGGCATCGGTTCCTTTAACCTGAAATTCCCAGGTGCTCATGGTTTCCCCTTCATGGGTGAATTCAGGGCCGTTCCGCCCTCCCATGGTAGGGATCCTGTCAAAAACCTCCTGACTGAAAATAACGATAATATCCGGTTCCAGCGAGGCAACCACATGTTTGAAAATCTCCTGGGACTCTTTCCACATCTGTCTGGAGGGAACCGAGTAGGGTTCTTCCAGTATCCCCTGGAGAAACTGATGATAGGCCGTGCTGTTCCAGAATTTCTTCCGGTCCAGACCGGACTTTCCCAGAAGGGACTGCTTCCAGTGCTGTTTTTCAGAAACGATTGATTCCATGGCATTGAAAAGAGGGTCTTCCCTGCCGCTCTTTATTAGGGAAGAAATATACGAGGGAATTGTATGGTTCCCGTAACGGGCATCGAAATAGCTTCTGCCTACAAGGAGGGTTTTTCTGCTGTTGTTGTTTCCGTAATCCCTGCCGATCCAGGGGGGATAATTGACAGCCTCTCTAAAAGAGTATTTTCCCATCACATATATCTCCTATGCCGTAAATTCTAATCCGGCATAGGGATATGTCAATTCATTTTTTCTATTTCCTTTCTCCCACGCTCCACAGGGACAGCAAAATCACAAGCTGGGGAGACAGGGCCGCCAGCCAGCGCAGAAGATCGGGTTTCAGCAGATTGGACATAAAAAAGTTCATCACAATGCTGATCAGCCAGAAAACACAGATAATGATATGGAGGATTCTGAAAAGGTTGCCGGGAATGGGAGCGAATAGTTCCGCCGCCAGGAAAAAACCGGCTAAAAGCTGGACAATCCCGAAAACAATGGGGAATACATTACCGGATTTGCCGAACATTTTATTCACCCCCCGCAGGAGTTCCGCTCCGGTTGAATTGTATCCGTTTACAGCCAGCAGGCCGAAGGTGATAAGAACCAGAGCCAGAGCGATCTGGAGAAAAAAACTGGTATTGATGGATCTGTTTGCCATTGAAGACTCCTTCTTGTTTATAATAATACTATAAGGCAGTTTCCTTTTAATCTCAAAACTTTCATAGACGATTATCATTCCTGTTACTATATTATTCACTGGAGGCTTTATAATGAATAAAGGTAAAAGAACGGGACTGATTGTCCTGATAGTTATCGTACTGCTGGGAATGATGGGGTTTTCCTCTTTTTCCCGGACATATAATTCCATGGTAGGGATGGATGAATCGGTAAAGGCATCCTGGAGTCAGGTTGAGAATGTCTATCAGAGAAGAATGGACCTTATCCCCAACCTGGTTGAAACGGTGAAAGGTTATGCTTCCCATGAACAGGAAACTTTTACACAGATTGCCGATGCCCGGTCCAAAGCCGGAGGTACCATGCAGATATCGGATGAGGTCCTGAACAATCCGGAAAGCTTTAAACGATTTCAGCAGGCCCAGAGTGAGCTGGGCAGCGCCCTGCAGAGGCTGCTGGTGGTTACGGAAAACTATCCCCAGCTGAAGGCTGATCAGAACTTCCTGGCTCTGCAGGACCAGCTGGAAGGTACGGAAAACCGGATTGCTGTTGAACGGAAACGTTTTAATGAATCGGTCAAAACCTATAATACCTATATAAAGCAGTTCCCGCGGGTTATTATGGCCAATATGACAGGATTCCGGGAGAAGAGTTACTTTCAGGCTGCCGAGGGAGCTGAACAGGCTCCTGCTGTTTCCTTTGACTGACCCCTTTAAGCAAAACAGAAAGGAGAAGATATGTCTCAACTTGTAAGATCGAAATACCCTTTAAGCGATGATGATAAGAACCGTATAGCAAAAGCCGTGGAACTGGCTGAAAAAAAAACTTCAGGAGAGATAGCTACCGCTCTTATTAAAGAGAGTTCGGATTATGCGGTTTATGAGCTGTCTTTTTCGCTGATGGCGGGTTTTATTTATTTCTCAATTCTGCTGATTTTCTATCCTGCCGTTTCTTCCTGGGTGGAAAATCTCTTCTGGAGCTCTCAGAGCTGGTATGTTACGGCTCTCTACGGTTTGACAACAATTCTGCTTATCGGTCTGACCTACTTTTTCAGCAATCTGCCCTTTGTGGACCGTTTGATTGTTCCCCGCAGGATCATGGAAGAGAAAGTTCGCAGCAGGGCCATGCAGCACTTTGCAGAATCCGGTGTGTATTCTACCAGAGACCATACGGGTATCCTAATTTTTATCTCCCTCCTGGAACGGCGGGTAGAGGTCCTGGCAGATAAAGGCATTAGCGAAAAAATCCCGCAGGACCAGTGGGACAGTCTGGTGGCTGACCTGTCCGCCGCAATAAAAGCCGGCGCCATGGCAGACGGGCTGTGTCAGGCCGTTGAGAGCTGCGGAAAGAAACTCTCCGGGCACTTTCCCATCAAAGCGGATGATACCAACGAGCTTTCAAACAGTGTGGACATACTGGAGTCATGATGATGAAAAAAAACAAACTGCTGATAATTCTTCTTGTAATGTCTTTTCTGACAGTCTCATTGAATGCCCTGTCTGTTCCTTCCCTGACAGGGCGGGTTGTGGATAACGCCGGGGTTCTGAGTACTTCCGCAGAGAAGGAACTCAACCGTTACCTGGAATCCCTTGAACAGTCTACGGGATCGCAGCTTGCTGTACTTACCATTCCCTCCCTGAAGGGCGACTCTCTGGAGGATTATTCCATCCGGGTAACGGATGAGTGGAAACTCGGGCAGTCCGGCAAAGACAATGGCGTTCTGCTGCTTGTCGCTCTGGAAGAGAGAAAAATCCGGATAGAGGTCGGATACGGTCTGGAAGGGCAGCTGACGGATGCCAAAAGCGGCTATATCATCCGGAACCTGATAGCGCCCTATTTTAAGGAAGGAGACTATGCCTCGGGTATTATGGTCGGTATCCAGTCCATCGGAGGTGTTATAAGCGGCGGCGAAGATATTACTCCTTCCCGGATACAGGAAAGCCGGACGGAGCATTCATCCCGGTCGCTTCCCCTGAACTTTATAATCATTCTGTTTGTCATTTTTCTGAACTCCTTCGGCAGGATTGGGAGACGGGGCGGATTGCTCCGTATGCTGTTCTGGGGCAGCCTTTTCAGTAACGCCTCCCGTTCCAGAGGGGGATTCGGCGGCGGCTGGTCTTCCGGCGGAGGCGGCTTCGGCGGCGGAGGAGGGTTTTCCGGCGGGGGAGGCGGCTTTGGCGGAGGCGGCGCCTCCGGAGGATGGTAACCCGGTAACCGGACCTGTTCTACCAGCCGTATTCGCTGTAGAAAATGCCCTGTCCTATGCAGTCCAGGGCATCCTTTATGTAGGGAATGATTTTTTCCGGCAGATCATTCAGGAAAAACCAGGACAGGTCGCTGCATTTTCCGGGTTCCCTGTTCCGGATATTCCCTTCCCATTTACGGGCTGTGAAAAAAACATCTGTCCGGACCGAATCATCCGAATTCCTGTGCATTATATGGGAGGCTGTGAGATCCTCAGGTTTTAACAGAATTCCCGCCTCTTCTTCAGCCTCTCTGATTATCGCCTGGGTATAGGACTCTCCCTTATCCACATGACCCGCAATATAACTGTACCAGCCGTCCATAAAACCTGTGTTCTGTCTCTGCAGGAGCAGCACCTTCCCCTCATTGATAAGAACAAGATAACTGGCGGGTATATTGGTATTTCTCTCTTTTTTCACTCTGACACTCCTTTTTACAGAAACAGAATTCCCAGTGCAGCTCCCCCTGCAATATAGAGGGCCGGGTGCTTTTTGAAGACCAGATAGGTCGTCAGGATAAAAGCGAATATCCCCAGCCTGGCGGGATCAATCAGGTCGCTGATAATGCCGCTGCTCCGGTAGACAGGCCAGGGGATAACCGCCACAGTCAGAACATTGAAGGCTGCTGTCGCAATTAGACCCGTTACAGCGGGCCGCAGCCCCTGAAAGGCTGAGCGGACAAGGGGGGCTTCATTAAAATGAAAAAAGAATTTAGCCACAAGTACAATGATTATTATTGAGGGGGCAACCAGCCCTGCAGTGGCAACAACAGCCCCCGGGATGCCTGCCGATTCAAATCCCACATAGGTTGCCATATTGATTCCTATGGGACCGGGGGTGGACTGGGATACCGCTACCATATGAAAGAATTGCTCCAGGCTGAACCACCCGTTTGACAGAGCTGCATCCTGCAGGAGCGGTAGGGTCGCCAGACCGCCGCCTATGGTGAACAGTCCAATTTTGAAGAACTCCGCAAAGAGGGTAATCAGACTCATGCCTTTATCCCCTTACGGATGAGGTGGACAACTATCCCCGCCGAGATGGACAGTACCACAATCGGGATGGGAGACCACCCGCACAGAACTACCAGGGAGAAAGCCAGGAGGCAGATCACAAGCCCGGCTTTACCGGTCACGGATTTTATCCCGAATTTATAGACCGAGTGAATCAGAAGAACGGCAACTGTGATATTGACGCCCCTCAGGGCTTTCTGAACATAGCTGTTATCACTGAAGGTTTTCAGAAACGCAGCTATAAAAGTTATAATGATCAGGGAAGGGGCGACCATGCCGGCTGTGGCCGCCAGGGCTCCGGGAATCCCGGCTGTCCGGTAACCCACAAATGTGGCCGTATTTACGGCAATAATACCGGGTGTTGACTGGCCGATGGCATAAAAATCCAGCAGTTCCTCTTCCGTAACCCACCTGCGGGTCTCTGCCAGTTCCCTCTGCATAATGGGGAGGATGGCATAGCCTCCTCCGAATGTAATGGCTCCCATCTTGAAAAAAATGGAAAAAAGCTCTCTTAAACGGGGTTTATCCTGTTTTTTCATAATTTTCCTAAAATAGATTAGTTCTTTTTTACTAGGATAACCCAAGGGTGATTTTCTGTAAATGGATGGAATCCCTTAAGTCGTACCGGCCAGCTTCAAAAGCCTGAAGGCAATAATCCACATAATCATTCCAATCAGAGTATCCAGTACCTGCCAGGTCCGGGGGGTCCTGAAGAATGGAGCCAGTTTGCCCGCTCCAAGGCTGAGCCCGAAAAACCAGAGAAATGACATGGTCAGGGCACCGGCGCCAAAGTAGTAGCGGCCCATCCCGGGGAAAGTCCCGCTCATACTGCCCAGCAGTACAACCGTATCCAGGTAAACGTGAGGATTCAGCAGGGTAACGGCCAGGGTCATCAAAACAACCTGCTGCCGGCTCTGTTCCCCGGATTCCTTCTTGTTCAGTCCGCCTGTATTTTTCCAGGCGGAAATAAAATTCCGGGTTCCACAGAAAAAAAGGAAGGCGGCGCCTCCCCAGGAAGCGGCCTTTATCAGTAGGGGAGACCGCTCAATTAAGGCCCCCATTCCGGCGACTCCTGCAATTATAAGCAGGGTATCGCATAAGGCACAGATAAGAGGAACCGTAAAAATATATCTCTTCCGTATCCCCTGGCTGAGAACGAAAGCGTTCTGGGCTCCTATGGCTATAATCAGTCCGGCACCTGTCCCCAGTCCGGTTATATAGGTTGTAAACATGCCTGTATGATAGGATATATGTTGTAATTAGTATAATTAATTATTATAAATAATCATAAGTAATGCTAATATTAAATTATGCTGGATTATAAACAATTGGAAGCCCTTGCGGCTGTTGTGGAGGAAGGGGGGTTTGAACGGGCCGGTCAGAAGCTGCACATATCCCAGTCTGCGGTAACCCAGAGGATCAGGCAGCTTGAAGAACTGACGGGACAGATCCTTCTTGTGAGGAGTCAGCCGCCGGATGTAACCGGTCCGGGCAGTGTTCTTCTGGAGCACTTCCGGAAGGTAAAGCTTCTGGAGCAGGAGCTGGCCGAAAAGAATGAGCAGAACTGTGAAAACCCTGTAATTCCTCTTGCCATAAATGCGGACAGCCTGGTTACCTGGTTTGCAGATGTAATGGCTTTGTATTTGAAGGAGGGCACCGGACTGCTGGACATTGTCAGCGCCGATCAGGATGTCACTCATAAACTGCTGGCAGAGGGTAAGGTTATGGGTTGTGTCAGTGCGTCAGCTTCGCCGGTGAGAGCCTGTCAAACAGTATTCCTGGGGGAGATGGTTTACCGTTTTGTCTGTACGGAAGAGTATAAACGCAGATTCTTTCCGGAAGGGGTAGATCTGGAGAGTCTCAACCGGGCGCCGAAACTGAATTTCAACCGGGATGATCAGTTGATTAACAATTGGGCGGAAAATCTGTTTCCCGGAGCAAAGGGATTTGCAAACAGCCATTTTGCTCCATCTTCCAAACTGTTTCTTCCCCTGATCGGCAGGGGAGATGTGTGCGGGATGGTTCCGGATGAGCAGTTTTCGAGTTATCGAGGCGGGAAGAGACTGGTTGATCTGTCACTGGGGCAGCCGGTAATGGTTCCCCTCTATTGGCACCGGTGGTCCATTGAGTCGGTGGAACTGGATTATTTAAGCCGCCTTATTATCCGCACAGCCGGAGAGGAACTTCAGAATACAAAGAGTTGAACTGATATTCGTTATAGGAGTCATATCTGTGAATATCCGTTTCTGGCACTATGGATTGCTGTTCGGGGTGCTGATTTCCGCTCTGGCGGGTATTTTTTTCATTTCAGCTCGTGCAGTGCTCTGAAAATCAAAAATGTACAACTCGATCTCTCCAGTCTGACTCCCCGGGAGATCGCAGAACCCCACGCCCTTCAGGGGGAATGGGAGTTCTATCCTGATCTGTTTCTTCTGCCGGGAGAGTCTGTATCGCAGGAAACTGAGAAATACCTGCTGCAGGTTGCCGGGATAGCGGAATGGTCAAAGGGTGAATTCATTGAAAATCTGGTTAAGCGGGCGGACCAGGCTTTGCTGAGATCCAAAGCCCGGGGAAAGAACTGTTACAGTCTCGGTATTCGTTAGCCCGGGGCTGAAAATTAATCCTTATTGATGCCATCGGAGGTTAAAGGGTTAACCGCAGAATCAGAACCGGTGCGAATAGGAGAGGGCGATCCGCTCCAGTTTGGCATAGGTTGAATCATAATCCCGGGTTAGAAAATAGTTATTGTGGATGGTTTCATCCGTATAGCGTTTTTGGGTTTTCATCTGTACAAGAACGGTCAGGTTATCACTATTACTCAATGCCAGATTTATCAGGGGGCCAAAGGTGATTTCCACAAAGTCGGAACCCCATCCGCCGCCGGTCCCCATGGGAGACAAGTCTGCCGTTTCTCCAAGGTATTGCTCTGTCTCCACCATAAACCCGGCGAGATTCATTTTCAGGGGCATCTGGTAACCCAGTACATAACTTCCCAGGTACTGGAATCCGTTGAAATTTTCTCCGGCATCAGCCTTGTACAGCCAGGGCTCCTCTTTCCCGGCAGCAGAAAAATTCCTGTAACGGAACTGGGCTGTTGCCACGGTTACAAGATGATTCCATTCTCCCGGCAGAACCGCCGCCAGATCAAACTGAAAAATCCCGCTCAACCAGAGGGATGAAACGATACCCTGAAACGGATCCGTATCGGCTATCCCGCTCCCGTCATTGTTTATTCCCAGTCCGTTGAACCCCAGGGTCCACCCGGTCCCCGCAGAAGCGCCGGTTTCAAATTTTAAAAAGGCTATGGGGGTCAGTACGGCCTTTATCTCCCCTTCCAGAATAACAGGAGCCAGGTTTGTTTTAAAACTGACGGCCAGATTATTGTCTTTTGTCAGGGGAGGCTCCCCTGTCGGAAAGGGGAATATGATCCGGTGTTCCAGGGATAGCAGCAGCTTGGCGCCGCCCCAGCCGTTTCCAAGATTCCGGCCTTCATCTTCGCCCCGGGGATAATCCTCTTCGGGACAATCTATGGGGGAGTAGGAGGGCCAGATCCATCCGGCGGAAGAATCGCCCCCCTTATTATCATCAAAATAGCAGGCTGACTGAACGGTTATGGAAGTCTTATGCTGTGTTCCGCTTTCTGCGAACAGGGGTATTATCAGAAAAGTAAATATTGGGGACAGGAAAAATACTCGTTTCACTTCTTGCTCCTTCTGGCCTATAATAAAAATAAACTTAATCGTTCATCAGGTATACAACTTATCTTCAAATTCATCTGCTATTTATTGTTACGCCTGGTACTATTAGGGGTTATTAAGAAAAAAGCTGAAAAAACATCAATATGAAGCTTAACAAGGATATATAAATGCAGTTTGAACCTCCGGATGACAGGATTACAGATAATACAGGCAGTACGGAACAGTTGAATGATCTGGTCAAACTCTCTTTTTTCACAAACATAGGCAAAGCAATCAGTTCTGCAAAAACGGTCAGACAAACCCTTGATGCTGTAATGGAGCAGGTCGGTATTATATTTGCCCCCACATACTGGTCTCTCCTCCTCAGGAATCCCCGGACAGGCGATCTGACTTTCTCAATCGTTGTCGGGAGCGGTGTGGATAAATTGAAAGGTGTAACAATACCCAGGGGACAGGGAATCGCAGGCTGGATAGCAGAAGAGGGGAAGTCTCTGATAATTGAAGATGTCAGCAAGGATTCCCGCTTCTCTCCCGAGATGGATAAAATGAACAGTTTTAAAACGGAGTCCATAATAGGGGTCCCCCTTATGAACGGCCATAAGGTATTCGGGGTTATCGAGCTGATAAATAAGCTGGACGGGCAGCCGTTTACATCGCTGGAACTGAACCTGTTAAAGACAATTGCCGATTTTGCCGCAATTGCCATTGAAAAGGCCTACTATCTAAGGGCGCTTAAAAAGATTGCAACGGTGGATCCGTTGACCGGTTTAAACAACCGGCGTGCCTTTATGGGGTATTACAAAAAAGAGGCCGTCCGGTGCAAAAGGAATAATCATCCGTTTTCCATTATGATGATTGATCTGGACGGTTTCAAAAAGATTAATGATCAGTATGGGCATCAGGCGGGGGATGACGCTCTGAAAAGGGTGGCCGGTCTTTTAACGGATAATTTACGGGCTTCCGATTTTGCTTCCCGCTATGGAGGGGATGAGTTTGCCATTCTGCTACCAGAGACAAACCGGGCCGAAGCTGAGAATCTGAAAGAACGTATTCAAAAGGAGCTGGGGAAGCAGAATAAGGTTCAGGATATTCGGGTGGAGTTGAGCATCGGGATTCAGGAATCCGACGGGAGCTGTTTCAACGATCTTATGAGCAGGGCTGATACAGAGATGTATCAGGAAAAAAGTCTGAAGAATGAGATGAATATTTCCGATATGGCTGAAAATCTGCAGAGCCTGATGGAGGATGCGGCGGAGTAAGCCTTCCGGTTATTTCGCGGAGACAGGGAATTCTATTTTTATATAAGAGTAATTATGTCATAAATGGAGGGGATGCTGTATACTTAAGGCATGAATCGATGCACCTGTACCTGCGGAAAGACAAAAACCAGTGTCATCTACGACTACTACGTACCCCGTTTAAGTGATGGGGAAAAGGATCATGAGAAACTGGGTTGGGAGAGCCGGGAAGCCCAATACCGCCGTTTCGATATCCTCCTGGATAATACGGCATTTCCCGGAATGTCTGTACTGGATGTCGGGTGCGGACTGGGGAATCTGCTGGATGCCTTTCAGGAAATTAATATCCCTGTTGAATACAGCGGTATTGATTTAATCCCCCATATGGTTGAACAGGCCCGGGAGCGATACCCCGATGCCCGGTGGTTCTGTTGTGATATCTTCAGTCATTCTCCCTTCCGGGAGAAAGAGTTTGATGTCGTCTATGCTTCTGGAATATTCAATATTAATCTTGGAAACAATATGGGGTTTCTGATGAGAGCTTTGAACCTTTTCTTTTCCCTGTCAAAAAAGTATGTTGTATTTAACCTTCTCAGCGATCATTCCAGGAATCAGGAAGAGGGGTACTTCTATTACAACGGGGAGAGGGTGAGGCAGTCCATCTCCCGGCAGTTCCATCTGGAAGAGAACCGGATTCATATTATCAGCGATTACCTTGATAACGATTTTACCGTCATATTGGAGGCATAAGGTTCCTTTCAGTTATTTCTCTTTATGCATAATTTATACTTGACAGTTAACGCTATTAATTATATTAACAATGTTAATAATATTAACACTATTAATATGTGAGGAATAGGATGAGTAAAAATAAAAAAATGGAAGAGAGAACCCGTGCTCTGTTTGTAGAAGCTGCCAAGGAAATCCTTATGGGGGAGGGAATCAGCTGTATAAGCGCAAGGAATGTCGCCGAACGGGCCGGATACTCCTATGCAACCCTGTACAATTATTTCAGGGATATGGGCGACCTGGTTATTGTCTGCCTTGATGAATTTTCCGTTGATACGCTCAGGTTTGTGGAAAAAGATACTGAAATGGCCCACAGAATCAACCCTGTGAACGGTATAAAGGTAAAACTGAATTCCCTGGTTAAGTATTTTATCCAGTACCCGGGAATCTATGATCTTTTTTATCTGGAAAAAATCGGAACATCGAAGAACAGGGCGCAGAGCAGTTCTACCGTCACCTCTCTGGTCGGGAGACTGATTGAAAAAGAGTGGGAGGAATTCTGTTCGAATGAAAATCTGGAACAACGGGAAATAAACCTGCGGAAAGATCAGCTGCTGTTTGTATTTTCAGGACTGATGCTTCTCTATCAGAACAGGAACTACCCGGGAGGTTATGCTGAACTGACAGAGAAGCTGGACGAGCAGATTGATCTTGTTATGAATCAGGCTGTATAGTTTCTAACCGGTTTTCCCTGACCGCTTGGATGGAAAATTTCTGTCAGTCTATAATGCCCCTCTGTCAGAGTAAAGTGCATCAGGGTACCGGGAAAGAGATGAGGATCGTCCCAGAGGTTCTTCAGTTCCCTCTTCTCCAGTATTTTCAGCAGCATTTTAATAATAACGGTATGTGTCACGAACAGGATCGGTCCTTCCTGATCCCGGATTTCATCCAGAAGACTGGAGGCCCTTTTTTCCAGGGATTCAAAGGTTTCCGCTCCTTCCAGATCGAAATTATCGGGATCTTCCCAGAAAATCTTCTGCTGGTCCTGATGATGCTCCGGTACCTGATCATGGGTTTTTCCCTGGAGAACACCCAGGTGAAATTCCATAAGCCTGTCGTCAAAATCCACTATAACTGTTTCAGGAGACAGCAGTTCGAGGGTTTGCCGGCAGCGTCCGAGGGGGCTGCAGTATACCCGGGAAAAGGATAAATCCCTCAAAAGTCCTTTCTGCTCTTCTATTTTGGAGCGCCCTTTTTCCGTCAGGGGAGAGTCAAGCTGTCCCTGATAGCGCCTTTGTGTATTCCATTCCGTTTCGCCGTGGCGAATAACATATAAATCTTTCATTTCCCGTATATCCTATCACAGGGGCGGGAAAATATCAGGGGGGAGATATTTTTTTGTGGTAAGACCATAAACTCTGCCCCTATAATAAGGTATGAGTATACGTATATTTTCAGGACTCTACCCGGTACAACCCGGAATGGAGAAAGCCTATCAGGCGGAACGGAACAGCTATAATTCCCAGCAGATAAAATATGGCGGTCTTATAGCCATATTTATTTCCCTGGTGCTGATGCTCCGGTATTTATTAAGTGGAGGAGACTCAAAGGAAGGATTTATCTCTCTTCTCTACCCTTTCCTACTGGCCGGGATTGTGGTAAACGCCCTTATATATTATACCTTCAACAGAACTTTTCGAAAAAGGCTCAGCCTCTCTTCCTACAGTTCTTTTCAGCTGATCCTCATTACTATGTTCTTCTTTTTTCTGACAGGTTTATCGATAATCGGTGTTCTGCTCTCTGGAGGATTGAATGTCTACCTGATTCTGGTTCTTTTTATCAGTCTAGTAATCTGGATGAAATCCTCACAGTACTGTCTTTTTTCAATTCTCTCCTTTCTGCTTATTCTCTTTTTTATGTATATAGGAGCCGGGAGTAGGGAACAACTGATAAGCAGTGTCATTCAGGGTTTTTTTTATTTTACTGTGGGATGGTTTCTCTATTTAAGCATGACTTCTCTTCTGATGGAGAATTTTTATAATCGGGTCTCCCTCGAAGAACAGTATACGCAGCTGGCTACAGAGAGTATTACCGATCCTCTTACGGGGTTGTATAACAGACGGTCTTTGAATGATGATCTGAATAAGGAGTGGGCTTTAAGCAAACGGAAAGGGGCGCCCTTCTGTATAATGATGATTGATATCGACAATTTTCATGATATTAACGATATCTTTGGTCATACCGCAGGAGATCAGCTTATTCGGGATGTATCGGCCATACTGCGGAATGCGGTGCGGCTGTCCGATAAAGTCTACCGTTTCGGCGGGGAGGAATTCCTTATTATTGTACCGGAGACACCTCTGGATGTAGCAGCCTCAGTTTCAGAACGTATCAGAAAAAATGTAGAAAAAAACAGTTTTAAGGGTATTAATAAAACCGTTACCCTCAGCCTTGGTCTGGCTCAGAGCCAGGAGGATATAAACGTGGATATCCTTGTCAACCGGGTTGAACAGAAGCTGCTGCTTGCCAAGGAAAACGGCCGGAACCGAATAGAATACTAGTATTCGGCCTTGGTTTCATCTATTGCGGAGGGGCTGTCTTTTCCGCTCCATACCACTCTATCTTCCTGGTCAGGATCATCACCAGGCTGATCAGGAAAAAGAGTCCTGCAGAACCCATCAGCAGGGCGTAATCTTCCGATTGAAGAACAAAATACAGGAATCCATAGGAAAGGGCTGATACGGGAAAGAGAATCAATCCCGCCTTATGGGCCTGCAATACGGATACAGCATAAAAAGTCAGCATTACAGTAACCGCTGCGGAAGCACAGAAGTAGGCCCCGTTAAAGGAAATATGTTCGGAAAGAGAAAGCAGAAGCAGATAAAACATCATGTTTCCTGCTCCTGACAGAATATACTGAACAGGGTGGATACGGTGCTTCCGGATGACTTCAAACAGAAAGAAGGTCAAAAAAGGAAGCATTAAAAAGAGCAGCCTGTATTTCAGGGTTCTGTTTATTTTGTCATAGGAGGTGACAACAGGGAAAAAGCGGACCCCGAAGGCTGTCTGTCTGATATCTTCCATTGTTGCGGAATCCGGACTGGTCCAGGACTGAGGAATATTACGACTAAGGTAATTGATCTCCCATTCCGCCGTAAAGCCTGTATCGCTTAGTGTGCTTGCATGAGGCAGGTAGTAACCATTAAAGGAGGGAGATGCCCAGTCCGAATCCAGGGAAATCTTCGTTTCTCTGGCAAGAGGAAGAAAGCTGATGGATTCTCCCCCCTGTATTTCCTGTCTGAACAGAAAGGTGCAGGCGGTATTCTGAGCTTTATCGAGTTTAACCGGTACGGATATTACACCGGGGTAGATGGACTCGCCCTGGCCGCCGGGTTGGAAAACCTGTTCTGTTCCGTTCCATAAAAAAGGGTCTATCCTTTTCATTCCCTTGAGCAGGGGATAGCTTATCTGAACCCTGATGCTGTCCCATTGGATTTCATCCGGGTTGTATTGTGAAAGGGTTTCTTCGGGATTGAACACTCCTTTCCCTTCCAGAAGGAGAGTATATACGGGTACCGAATAGATTCCCCGGGATTTGATTTCACTGCTTCCATGCCCTTCTATATTGAGGGAATCGGGGAGGAGGAATATGTCTTCCCTTTTCATACGGACCCCCGCAATCCTACCTTCTTCATCAAGGGCCGTTTCTTTCCACTCCCGGGGAATTACCAGCACAGGACCTCCCAGACAGACTTCTCCACCCCGAGAATTGATTATCTCATCCTGCGTTTCTATTCTGCGCCACTGTCTTTCCTGTACGGTTGTGCGGATCATCCCCATGGGAAGCTGAAAGCAGAGGAGTATCAGGCAGATAAGAGAGATTTTTAATCCGAAAGAGTGTGAACTAAGAGGGGGAACCTTTATTCGTTTCTTGTCTGTAATCGTGTTTTTCATGGAATTCTCCTTTGTATTATCAGGTTTTTCAGAGAATACCCCGGCAATCCGGCAGGGATGAGTCATAAATATGGCGGAAATATGGCAAAAGAGTCTCCAGTCTGTTAAATATACCTATCTGTGATACATTGAAAACATGGCAAGGATTGCAGTCGTAGATGATGAAGCGGGAATACGGGAAACCCTGACATACGCTTTGAAGAAAGAGGGGCATCAGGTCCTCTGTTTCAGAAACGGAGAAGACGCCTGGAACGGATTCTGTGAAAAACCGGCGGATCTTATGATCCTGGATATTATGATGCCCCGGATGGACGGTCTGGAACTCTGCCGTAGAATCCGCAGCAGAAACGAATCCCTCCCTCTTCTGTTTTTATCCTCCCGGGACGAGGAGTTTGATCGTATCCTCGGTCTTGAGATCGGGGGAGATGACTACCTGTGCAAGCCCTTTTCAATCAGAGAGTTAATCACCCGGGTAAAAGTGCTTCTCCGTCGAACCTCTCCTGTCCGGACCACTGTATCGGAAGATATCCTCCGGCAGGGAGAACTGCACCTTGACGACTCCCGTTACGAAGCTCTCTGGAAGGGCAAACTCCTGCCCCTGACCATCAGTGAGTATCGTATCCTGCGGGATCTATGCCATATGCCCGGAGTCGTCCGGTCCCGGGAGCAGTTGATGCAGGCGGCTTTCCCGCAGGATAGTTATGTGTCAGACAGATCCGTTGACAGCCATATAAAAAGACTCCGCCGTAAAATCAGTGCCGCAGACAGTAGTTTCGAGGGGATCGAAACAGTGTACGGACTGGGATACAGGTTCCGGGAGAGCTGATGCGCAGTCTTACCCTCAGGCTTCTGTTCTTCAATATTCTGCTGGTGTTCTTTCCGGTGGGAGGAATGCTGATCCTCGATACCTACGAAAAGCAGCTTCTGGACGGGATGGAGCGGTCCATGGTGCAGCAGGGGCGGGTGTTAAGCGCCGCCCTGAGCGGACGGGATATTGAGAAGGAGGGACTCCGTATTCTGAAGAATCTGGAGGGCCGGCTGGATTCCCGCATACGGATTGTGAATGCATCGGGGGAGCTCCTGGCTGATTCCAGTGACCCCCGTCTGTCCCTCTCCTCCGGGGATCAGGGGCTTTTGGGAAACGCTCCGGTTAAACGGGTCGGCTCTGCTGCAGATTACTATGAGGATATACAGGGCGCTGCCCCGGAAAGCCTGCGTGAAAAATGGCTGTATCAGATAGCCGTCTACCCTCTGAATATTCTGCGCAGCCTTCTGCTGCCACAGGCAGTTCCTCTGGGATCCGCCGAGTATTACAGTAATGCCAGAGTCCTGGACGGTCCGGAGATTCAGGCCGCTCTGGAAGGACGATACGGTGCCTGGACCAGGTACTCTTCGGGCGGACAGCGATCGGTAAACCTCTACTCGGCCATACCTGTCCGTCAGGGTGAAAGCGTATCAGGAGCTGTCCTTGTTTCCCGTTCAACCTACAGAATCCTAACAGACCTGTACAGCCTCCGTCTGGATATGGTGCGGATATTCCTGTTTTCACTGGGAGCTGCGGCAGTTCTCTCCCTTCTGCTGGCCCGTACCATTACAATCCCCGTAAAGAAGCTTAAAATTCAGGCAGAATCTTTTCTGGTTCACAACGGGCAGTTGAAGGGGGAATTCAAACAGCTGAAAACCCGGGATGAAATAGGCGACCTCTCCCGCTCTCTCTACTCACTCTCGGGAAAGCTTGAGGAGCATATCAAGTTTATCAGCGGTTTTGCTTCGGATGTTTCTCATGAAATGAAGAACCCTGTGGCGGTACTCCGCAATGCGGTGGAACTGGCAGAACAGGAAAAATGTGAGGATCAGGATCCGCTGTTTGTCCTGATGAAACAGGAAATTACCAGGATTCAGAAACTTCTGGATGATCTGAGGGATATCTCCCGTCTGGATGTAACCCTGGAATCCGAACCAAGGCAGATCATCCCGCTGAATGATTTTCTATATAACCTGGTCGATGAGAGGAATACGGGGAATGCCGGCAGGGGAATGGTCTTCGGTTTTACAGGCTGTTCCGAAGGGAATCCACGGATCGAAATTTCGACGGAACGTCTGCATCAATGTATGGTTAATCTTCTGGATAATGCTGCCGGGTTTACACCCGTTCCGGGAGAAATCCAGGTCGAACTTCTGTATAAGGCCGGTATGGTTTTTATCCGGGTGCTTGATCAGGGACCGGGTATTCCTGCCGGGATGGAAGAGAAGATTTTTGACCGTTTCTATTCGGATAGACCGGAAGATCAGAGACGCCTCCATTCGGGGTTGGGACTGTCCATTGTCAAATACATTGTCGAGGGATACGGCGGAACCGTCCGGGCAGCCAACAGGAGAGAGGGGGGAGCCTGTTTTCAGATTGAGCTACCCGCCGGGATCACTCCTCTCTGATCTTTTCCTTCAATTCTTCAATAATTCCGAATATCTGATGATCCGCGGAAAATACCCTGCTGAACGCGCCCCGGGCCAGTTCAAGCTGCTCCTCTGCCAGATCCTCTTTTCCGGTTAGAAGGGAGACCACCCCCTGATGGTAGTAGAGGTTCCCCAACGCTTCGGGCCTGTCTGAGTAAAGAGGAATCTGTTTTTCAAAAAAAGGAACCAGCTCATTCAGCCGGTTGAAGGCATTGTAATGATTCATTATGGTCTGACAGCTTTCGGGGCTTTCCGGGTGCAGATCGAAGAAGTAAACGGCGTTTTCCAGGGCCTCATCCCTTTTCCCCTCTACCAGATATACCTGAATCAGCCTTTCGGGAAAGCGGTAATCCCCCGGACAGAGGGTTCGGCCCTCTTTCAGATAGGCCAGGGTCTCTTCTGCATTATCCTGCATCAGGGCAATGGTGGATCCCAGAAAAAGGGCATCCGCTCTGGATTTATCCGAGTGATAGAGGGGGAGGGCCAGGCGTATCTTCCTGTCAGCCTCCTCCAGCTGATTGTCCCGCATACAGGCGGTTGCTCCCTGGTAGTGGTAGGCCGGGTTGTGCGGATTCAGGTGTGAGGCTTTCTCGAAGTGCAGGGCGGCCGAGGACCACTCGCCGAGGGTCATCTCCGTATAGGCAAGATTGGCATAGAGGTTTTCATCCTCCCATCCCCCGTCCAGGGCCAGACGGTAGCTGATGATAATACGGTAACCGAGTTCCCCTTCTCCCAGACCGCTTTCGGTGCCGAAGAGGTGCAGGAGTCCGAAATAGTACTCCCCCAGCCAGTAGGGGATTTCACTGTTTCCGGGGTTCTCCCTGAGCAGGGTTTCCAGAGCTTCACCCGGGTTGAACAGCTTCATATCCTCCATGGAGTTCCTGCGGCGGATGTCATTCAGAGTTTCCCCGGGAGCCAGGTCTGCAAAGGCAAACATCTGATGCAGATTGGTTGTGGCATAATAGCGGATACAGAGCTCGGATTTACAGATAATCATCCGGGAAAGTTCAATCTCTTCGGCATATTGATGCAGATAGGTCCAGGCGGACTTATACTGCCCTTCATCCATCAGGTTCCTGACTTCTTTCATATGCTCGTCGGAACTCAGGGCGTATAGATTCAGCTGCGGAAAAAGGCTGGCCAGCAGCAGGATTGCAAGGATTCTTTTCATATTGTACTCCGGATTCAGTATACTGAACCCTGTCTGTTGGGGCCAGTCCCGTATCGAACTTCCGGTTTTGAGCGGTTAACCTTTCTTTTCTGCCTTACTGAAGCCGAATTTACCTTGTATTTCGGTATTCTGGTTATGATTCTGCAATTATCCCTTTAGGAAGACTCGGAAAGAGACTGAATCTTCCGGCGGATTTCCGGTATAAAAACCGGATCGATGGAAAAACGCCGGCACCCGTTCTTAAGCAGATCCTCAGTATATTCCCCGTTCTGCGCCAGGTCCCCGCAGAGTGAACAGGTCTTCCCTTCCGCCTTTGTTCTGGTGCTGATCTCCCTTATATACTCCTGGATCATCCTGTTCCCCTGTTCAAAGTACTGACTCACATTCAGCTTTTCCCGGTCCGCCGCCATGGTATACTGGATCAGATCGTTGGAGCCGATACTGATAAAGTCGGACTCCTTCAGAATGTCTTTAAAGGAAATGACGGCAGCCGGGGTTTCTATCATGGTTCCTATAGGCAGTTCAGTTTGAATATTCATGACATTTCTCAGATTCTTGTACAGCTCTTTAACATAAAGAATATCCTCCACCAGGGTGACCATGGGAATCAGAACCCGCAGATTATAGCGTCTGGAAAGCTTCAGGCAGACACGCAGCTGGGTTTCCAGCAGCTGCGGGTATTTTATCAGCAGCCGGATACCCCGAACCCCCAGAAATGAGTTATACCTTTCGGAAATATCCAGATAGGAGAGGGTTTTGTCTCCCCCTATATCCAGAAGACGGATGGTTATCTCTTTATTTTCAAAGGGTTCAAGGATTTTTTCAAGCTGTTTATACAGCCAGGCTTCATCGGGCACGCTGTCCCGGGAGAGATAGAGCATTTCCAACCTGAAAAGACCGACTCCGTCGGATCCTGCGGCAGCGCCTTCCCGGGCATCATCAAGATTCGATACTACGCTATGGAGTTCTACCGTTTCTCCTTTATAGATCAGCCGGTTATGATTTCGGGCGTTCCTTTTCTGATCTTCCCTGAGTTTTATGAATTCTTCTACGCTTTTTTCAAGCTGGGCTCTTTCTGTACCTTCCGGATTCAGAATAATCCGGCCGCTCGTACCGTCGAGGTAGGTCGGGGAACCGCTCTGAATTGCTGTCAGATCCATATTTTCCACTACAACCATGGGAATATTCATGGCCTTGGCAATTATAGCGGTATGAGAGAAGCGGCCTCCCTCTCTGGTTACGATGGCCCGTACATTCTTTTTGTCTATATGCACCGTATCCGATGGAAGAAGGCGTGTGGAAAAAATAAGGGAATCCTCCGGAACATCCTCCAGAATGTGTCTTTCAATTCCCTGAAGTTCCGTAAGAACCCTCCGGGAAATATCGGCGATATCCTGGGATTTATTCCGGAATATCTCATCATCAAATGCCAGAAAGCGTTTCTCCCAGCGTTTGAACACATCCCGGATAACCTCTTCCGCATTAATCTTCCGTTCAAAAAGCTGTGTTTTGATCTCCTCCAGAATTTCGTGGTCATTCAGTATAAGCCGGTGGGCCTGGAATATTACGGCATGTTCGCTGCTGAGCTCCCGGTCTACAGCTTTTTCCATCTGTTCCAGATCTTTTTCAACCTCGTGGATAGCCCGTTTTATTCTGTCATACTCCTCATCAAGGGCATCATCGCTGATATCATAGCTCTCCAGCTCATGGGACATCAGATCGTTGTATACAAAGGCTCGTCCCATGGCGAGTCCCCTGTTAATGGGAGTCCCCTTCATCTCCATTCTTTCCCGGCTGCTGTTTAGTGGACCGGCCGATTCATACTCCTCATTGACATCCAGAATATCCTTGCCGTGGTAGAGGCATATAGATTCACTGCTGCACTGCAGGGCTTTTTCAAGGGCTTTATCTGCCGCTGTAAGAAGCTTGTAATCCGTATCGATATGAAACAGACCGAAAGAAGCAATGCCAATGCGGTAATCAAGGTCGTTAAATCTCTCCTTCAGAGGGTTCAGTATTAGGTGTATAAGGTTGAAAGCCGCCTGTATGGCCGCATTCACATTTGTCTCGGTCAGAAGGAAGAGAAAGCGGTTCCTGTCATAGGTATAAACGGAGTCGGTCAGCCTGACATGGCTGCTGAAACTGGATACGAGACTGCCAAGAATAGCTTCTGTCCGGGGAGAATTCTTCAGGATGGGATCCAGCAGAAGAAGGGAGAAGGGGGCTCCGTAGCGGTGGGCCCGTTCTATCTCTATCTGGATATCCCGTGATAGAACCGACGCGTCATAAGCCCTGGGATGATTGGTCGGCGGTCCCTGATGCACCAGCCTGCGGATATCCGCACTGTTCAGGATATCGGGTATATGCACATGGCTGTTGATATTCTTCATATAATCAACCATGGCCACTTCAATTCCCGCATCCCTTCCCAGTTTACGGTCCAGGAGTATTTTATGGTGGATTATCTCCCGGCAGACGGAATTTTCATCATCTTCATCGTCGAAGCATATATTGTCCAGGATATAGTCACAGTAGTTCTTATAGGATTCATCAGAAACGAGACGGTCTTTCTTCATATTCAAATCCTTTCATTGCTGTCTCTTAAATTATAGTATCATCTAACAGGTCACAGGGGGATAAAATAATAATTGTTTATATTCCGTTCACGATTTGTTTACAGGTTCAGGAAATACTATATTTGAATTCATACATTACTTTCCAAATACTGAAGGAGTTGTTTCATGAAGAAGAAACCGCGGACAAGGTTTATCATTCAGATTCTGTTTCTTGTTTTTATTGCTCTTATTGCAGTAAACCATACATTGGCGGAAACCGGGGGGGGAATCCCTTTTATCTCAGAGGCTTCCCTTCATGCCGTGTGCCCCTTCGGCGGGGTCGTCAGTATTTATCAGCTATTAACAGCCGGAACATTTGTCAGGAAAATACACGAATCCAGCCTGGTGCTTATGTATATCGTTTTTGCGGCGGCTTTGCTGATGGGACCCCTTTTCTGCGGGTGGATCTGTCCTTTCGGAACCTTCCAGGAGTTGATCAGCCGGATCGGGAAAAGGATCTTCGGGAAAAAACATAACCGCTTTATTCCCTACAGGTACGACCGGTATCTGCGGTATCTCCGCTATGTTGTTCTGGTATGGGTATTGTTTATGACCGCCCGTTCCGGAGAGATCCTTTTTGCAAATGTTGATCCCTATTACGCCCTGTTTCAGTTCTGGACGGGGGAGGTCGCCCTTTCGGGAATTATCATGCTTTTTGCTGTAATGATCGCCTCCTTTTTTGTGGAACGCCCCTTCTGCAAATACTTCTGTCCCTACGGCGCTGTACTGGGAATCTTCAATCTGTTCCGGATCATTCCCCTCCGCAGGAATTCCAAAACCTGTATCAGCTGCAGAAAATGCGATAGAAGCTGTCCCATGAATATTCCCGTATCATCCCTGGGGACGGTAAGGAATCATCAGTGCATCAGCTGTTATCAGTGTACTTCAGGTGATGGTGAGTGTCCCGTCGCGGATACGCTGGAATTCAGAACAAACCGTTTTGAGGAGGTCCGGAAATGAAAATAACAGCAAAACAGGCTGCTCTGATTCTACCCTTGTTTTTCTTCATCGGGATTCTGGTGACCATGATGACCGGTTACTGGAAAACAGAAAGTTCAAAGCAGCCCGCAAAATATGCAACAGGCGCTCTGGCCGGTGAAAACGATCCGGGCGATATCAGGGGATCCTACTCTCTGGAAGATCTGGAGAATGCTTTTGGTATTCCTGTGGATACTCTGGCCAAAGCGTTCGGTCTTTCAGAAGTAGAAAACCCCGCTGCCGCACAGATTAAAATCCTGGAAGAGGTTTTTGGAGAGCTCGACGGCATGGAGGTGGGAACCGACAGCGTGAGGCTGTTCATTGCTCTCTATCTTGACCGCCCCCATACGCCGGAACCGACTACTGCCCTGCCGCAGCCGGCCTACAATATTCTTAAAAAAGAGGGAGCCTCCAGTGAAGAGCAGCTGGCCGTGTATGCCGGGCGGATTGTATCCCTGGACGGGGTTCGTATCAGTGAAATCAATTCGGAAGAAAGCCATGATGAGGAATCGGAGGAAATGCTGGTAAAAGGCAAGACTACTTTTGCGGATCTTCTGGACTGGGGACTGGAATCCGGGCAGATTGAGGAGGCTCTGGGTGGTTTACGTATGGGAACCCGGGCCATGACTGTCCGGGATTACTGCAGTGAACAGGGAATCGAATTTTCCGAAGTCAAAACAAAACTGCAGGAGATGCTGGACCGGAACTGAGCCGCTTAGTTATTGGAAAATCAGGATCAGCCAGGTTAAACCGATTGAAGCCAGGACCGGAAGAACCAGGCTGCCCCTGAGAACCCAGGAAATAAGGGCGGCTGCCCCGATGGAGATCAGTCCGGCCCACGGGACTTCCGGCAGGGCCTGAAACGTTCCGGGAAAGATCAGGGCCCCCAGTGCGGCCACGGGCATCATTTTAAGAATATTTTTGACGGGATCGGGGAGTCTCTTTACTCCCTCCGACAGGAAGGGCAGGACCCTTATACCGTAAGTGAGGGCGGCTGTTCCAAACAGAATGACAGCCAGATAGGTACTCAAGCGTATGCCTCCTCAGAGGAAGATGGTGGCAGAATCAGACTGGCAGCCGCTGCCGTGATCAGCATGGCAGCAACAAAAGACCATCCGGCCGGCCAGTTAAGAAGCAGATTGAACAGGCAATTCAATCCCCCCGCGGTGAGGGCAACCAAAAGGTTTTTCCTCTCCTTTTGCACTTCGGGAACAAGCAACGCTGTAAACAGGGCAAAAAGGGCAATCCCGGTGGCCTCCTGAAAGGTTCGGGGCAGCACTGACCCGCCCAGCGCTCCCGCAAGGGTTCCCAGGGCCCAGCCGGCGTAGGCTGTTATCTGTACTCCGTATACAAAGGAGATAGGAACCTTTCCCTCCTGAGCGCTTATAACAGAAAAGTTTTCATCGGTTATGCAATAGGCTGCCAGAAAACGGTCGATTCTCCGGGGAAAATCAATTTTAAGGGAGAGGGACATACTCATAAGCATATAGCGGAAATTCAGCAGAAAAACCGAGAATACGGCCTCCGCCGGGGATACGCCCAGGATCATAAGGTTGATGGACATGAACTGACCGGCTCCTGTCGTACTAACCAGTGAAAAGAGGGTCGCCTCCCGGATACTGAGCCCGGCTGATACGGCAAGCAGGCCGAAAGCAATAGATGCCGAGAAATATCCGATAAATACAGGGATCCCCGATCGGACCCCTCTTAAAAAAGCAGTTTTCCTGTTTTCCACAGCTTTTTTATACTGTTTTGTTCTGCTCTGATCAATACACAGAGGGAATTTCAAGAGTTTTCTTTTCTCATTTACCAAGGGAATTAAGCAAACGGATTTACTATAACTTGCAGAAAGGAAGGCAGTGTTCGGAGGTATCAGTGGAGAAAGACTCAGCATAAGAAGCGGTTTCGGGTATCTGTAACTTTTTATCGTTTCTGGAATAGTCGAAATATGACCTCCCTTTTCAGCTGATGAGTTTTATAGAAAATAAAGGCAATGATTAGTTTCGCATCCGCTGTTTTCAGATTATACTTTAATAAGAAAAAAACTATTAAACGGATGCTTCATGGATGCTGATATTTGGGATGTTTTTACTTCCGAAACCCTGGAAATTACTAATACTCTGGAAAACTCCATTCTCAACTACGAGAGAGGCCGTGATCCGGAGGTTCTGGATCACGCCTACCATCAGATTCATTCCATAAAAGGGAGTCTGGGGATTATCTGCTTTGACCGCCTGGGATCCATGGTTCATAAAACAGAAGATCTGTTTCATGAATGCCGGAAAAAACCTTTTACACAGATTAAGACATTTGTCCGTATCGTCTTTGTCATTATTGACTATGTTCGTCAGGTCATTGCTGAGGAGAGTGAAAAATCAATTAATGATGAGGTCATCCGGGATTTTCAGGAACTCCTGGATCAGGATCTCTATAAGGGCGATCCTGGTGGACCGATTGCTCCGTTTGTTCATCAAACCGCAAGTGTCGAGACAAATCTGCTGAGGATTGATTCGGGCAAACTGGATGAACTGCTGAATCTTACAGGGGAACTGATTACGGCCGGTGATTCTTTTCGCCAGCTCTCTGAGGAAATAACGGATTCCCGTCTGGGAAACAGAACTTCGCAGCTACTGAATCTGATAGAACAGCTCAGCGAAAAAACACTCGAGATGCGAATGATTCCTCTTGCCTCAGTTATGAACAGGTTCAGCCGAACCGTACATGATCTTGCCGAAAACACGGGGAAACAGGTCAATCTGGAAATCAGCGGAGAACAGACAGAGGTAGACAAGACTATTGCCGAAAAGATTGCCGATCCTCTTACCCATCTGCTTCGCAATTGTATCGATCATGGAATTGATCTGCCTGAAGTCAGACTGGAAAAAGGGAAGCCGGCTTATGGTACTGTTCGTTTGAATGCCCGTTATGATAATGATTCCATCCTTATAACTATGAGTGATGACGGGAAGGGGCTGGATTATAATAAAATCCGGCAGAAGGCGGTTCTCATTCCCGGGTGGTCTGGAACCGATTCGGAGGAAGAGCTGGCTAACCTGATTTTCGAACCCGGATTTTCCACGGCCGACTCGGTTTCCAATATCAGTGGACGAGGCATGGGAATGTCCGCCGTCAGGGATAGTATTCAGAATTTAAGGGGTTCGTTGTCTGTTATATCCAGAGAAGGGGAGGGTACGGAATTCCATATGAAATTCCCTCTGTCCCTGGCGCTTATAGAGGGGCTTCTGATTAAGATGAGTGATAATTTCTATATTATTCCTTCCGAGGATGTACAGGAGTGTATCGCCATAGATAGAAATGATATTGATCAGAGTCTGGAGACAACATCCATGAGCTGGAATAATAAAGTGCTTCCTCTGATCAATCTGAAACGGGTTATGAAACAAACGGGAGATGCCTGGAATATCGTGGTTGTGAACAATCAGAACGATAAAATAGGAATTCTCTGTGATGAAGTGGTCAGTACCATTCAGACTGTGGCAAAACCTCTTCATCCTTTTCTGAAAAAGGAGGCATGGCTTCAGGGATCTTCCGTTCTTGGCTCGGGAGAGCCTGTTCTCATAATGAATATGGCCGGTCTACTGGATCAGTTCCGGGGATAGGACAACACAGTTCTTTCCTTTATCCTTGCCTTTATAAAGAGCTTCATCCGCTTTATTGATCATACTGATCAGACTGGTTACTCCCTCAAAGCAGCTTACACCGAATGTCATGGTAACCTTATGGGCAATCCCGTTAAAACTGAAAGGATACTTCTCTACGGTTTTCCGGATCCTTTCCGCCAGCTTGCCTGCTTCTTTAGTTTCTGTTTCGGGTAAAAGGAACAGGAACTCCTCTCCCCCCCAGCGGCAGGTTTCATCGATAGGACGGACTATCTTAAGGAAAATCTCACCCAATGTGGATAATAGATAGTCCCCGCAGGCATGACCGTATTTATCATTATACTTCTTGAAATCATCGATATCTGTCAGTAGTATGGAGAAATTCGTTTTATAGCGGTTATACCTCTCCACCTCTTTTTCAAGAGAAAACATCATGGATCGTCTGTTGGACAAACGGGTTAATGGATCGGTACTGGCCGCCCTCTGCAACTCCTCATTGGTCATCCGGAGTTCTTCTTCGGTAACTTTCATCTGTTCCACAAGTTTTAAAACCTGATCTTTCACATCCTTGTTCTGTTTAATCTGCTGTATAAGACCGCTTATATTCTGCAGGTAAAACACAGCATTATATTCTTCCTTGTTATCAGGAGAACGGGTACGTGTAACCTGGGTCTGAATATAGAGGGGTTCTCCATTCTTCTGTGTTATGGGGAACAGTTTTTTATGGAGCTGATAGGAAAATACAGCGGTAGATCCTGTTTCCAGAACCTGCCTGATCATCAGCTGATAAAATTTCTTTTTCAGGGAAGTGAATATTTCACAAAGATCCCTTCCTGTGACCTCTTCTTTTTTTATTCCTGTCCAGACTTCAATAATCTGATTCCAGAATACTATTTTCATAGCGGAGTCGGTGCAGATGATACCCTCGGGAAGGGCATCCAGTACTTCGTAATTCTCTATCATAATTCATTCAGATGGGAATCCATCAAAGATGTCAGATACTCTACGGATTTAAGTGAAAAAAGAAGGGCGATATCCCCTTCAATGCTTATATCCTCCGCTGTAAAATGCGTATTGGCCAGGAGAATCATGTTATTCGGATCATCCCGATCAGAGGAAGGGTCCTGTTTGAACTGATTCTGGTAAACCGGAATCAGATAATCAAACCGGATTTTCATAAAGTTTGAAATAGTCCCCATTATGGAGTTGAGCACAATATTTCCCACTTCAGTCAGAACTCCTATCTTTGCACTGTCAAAATCCTCGTCCTCATCCTGTTCCAGAAGGATATTTCCCAGCAGCCGGGCGCTCTTCTGAGGGAATATAAGCATACTGTCCCCGTTGATTTCCCCCTTGAACTGCAGGTCCACAAGGGATATCTGATTGTCTTTCAGATCCGAAAAATGATCGGAAACTTCATGTACGGTAAGCTGCTGTATCAAGGGGATACTCAGCTGTATATGAGTCCCCAGCATCTCACTCAGTATTTCCGAACTCTTACCGGCGCCGATAGTGAACAGTTCTTTTAAAAAATCGAGGTGATCATCATTCAGCTTGAGATTGTTATCCCCGGTCATAGGATTTTGAGTTCCTCCAGGGTTTGCTGCAATAGATCCCTTTTAACCGGTTTATTGAGAAAGCCGTTGGCTCCGGACTGGAGGCAGCGATTTTTCGTGGTCTCCTGAATATCCGCCGAAATCATTACAACCGCCGTGTCATATCCATTTTTCCGGATTTCTTTCAGAAGGTCCATTCCGTTCTGTCCGGGCATCAGTATATCCATCAGAATAAGGGAATATTCCTTTTGCTCAAGCTGTTCAAGAACTCTGCTGCCATCTGCCAGTTCATCAATCTGTGTAATTCCCAAAGAGTAAAGGTTCTTCCTTACACTCAGACGTCCAAGCTTTGTATCGTCAATTATCAGGATTAGAGGGTCCATTTGATTCCTCCGGAATACATTATTAAATTCTTCCCATAATAAAAAGGTTAGTTCAAATGCTTCTAAAAAGCAAAGCTGATGAGGAATTATAATTTGTTGAAACAGGCTGACCTGTGGTTCTGATCTTTTATTTTCGGGCCATAAAAATCCGGTAATGCTTGTTCTGAGCTATAATTATGACTCCCTCAAATACCTTCTCCAGTTCCTTCAGATAACCCAGGTGGCGGTTGGCTACCAGAAAAAGCTGTCCCCCATCCTTCAATACGCGGGCTGACTCCCTGATAAAACGGAGCCCAGTCTCAATGGATACTTTCTGCTGCTGATGAAAGGGCGGATTGCATATCACCAGGTCGGCGGAAGCCGAATCAATTCCAGTCAGTATATCTGTATGGATGACTTTGATCCTGTCACTGAATCCATTGGCTTTAGCCGATAACCTGGTGCTTTCCACAGCCAGAATCGAATCATCCGTAGCCGTTATTTGTGCATCCGGCCATTTTCCGGCTGCAGCCAGAGAAAGGGTCCCGGCTCCGCAGCCGGGATCAATAATTGTACGGGGGGCCTCTACCCGGGGAAAGTGATCCAGCAGAAACTGTGTGCCCGGATCAATCCGGCTGCCGGAAAAAACACCCGGGATGACCGTAATGTTCAAACCTTTCCATTTCTGGGGCTGGGCGGCTTTATCAATCTCCCCGGATGGGGGCAGGCTCTTTCCTGTATAAAATCTGGCTTTTTTCCAGATCCGGGAATAGGATGCATCTGAACACCCGGATTTGAAGCATTCAAAAAAGGAGGGGGGCAGATTCCGGGAGTGGGAAGCTGCCAGAATAACTGTTCCCGGAGGAATCCTGGATTGAATACTCTTTAACAGGTTCTCAAACTGTCCAAGGGATTTTGGTATTTTCATCAATACAAGATCTGTTTCCAGAGATGATGTTTCTATTGAATTGGTAAAGGACGAGAGGGGAAGATCATTTTCTTTCTGATTATCCTCAATACTGACTCTGCTGCAACAGGAGTCAACCCACAAAGCTGTGACTTTATCTTTCAGGGCACAGGCCAGAGCGCCGTAGCTGTCATTTATTATCAGAATTCTTGAGGCTTCCGGATAATCCGCTGATTGCTGCAGCAGGTATTCGTCTGCAGCATCCCAGGGCCGCAGGGAGTTGTCCCGGGTGTCTATGTTCAGTTTCCGTTCGCCGAAAGGGGATTGCCATATATATTTCATAACTTATTATAGACGGTTATTCTTTCAGGTTCTATGGAATTCCGCCGTCTTTGGTGTTATGATCCTGCATGAGGATTTATGTATAAGCTGAAAATTCCAATCGACAACGTATCCCTCCGTGCCTTTCTCTATCTGTCTGATCTGCGCAACCTGAAAAAGGAATTGAGTAATACGACCATATGCGATTACATCCTGGAAACTTTCAGGGACACATTTACACCCCGCTACAAGGATATGAAATCTTTCCGTTCCGGTTATGCGGGGAACCTGGCTCTTATTTTTGATTCGGATGAAGCCCTTTCGGGTAATATGAATAAATTCTCAAAAGTGCTGGATCCTGTCCTGAAAAATACACTGCTGAATTTAAAAACAGTCCGGATCCGTTTTGATGCGGACTACTGCTATATCTCCCGCATCCCGTATGAAGAGGATTTTCAGCTGCTTTCTGTTTTTTTCAATCTTAAGCCTGTCAATGCCATGATAAACAGGAAGGTGAATCTTCAGGATGCCGAAAAGGGCTGGCTGGCAGAAATATGCCGGAAATTCAGCCTGGTGCTGGAAGAACTTCCCCCCCATCCGGCTCTGGAAACAGGCCGGGGACAAACTGGATCACAGGCTATACTCAACCGTTATACCATCTATAACCGGGGAAATATCTGGTTTGATGTGTTGAAACCCAACTATTATAACTTCAAGAATCTTCGTTATAAACTGTATCTCCGGAGTCTTCTGATTGAGCAGGATAACCTTTTTTACTGTATCCTGAGGAACAGGGCGTTTGATTTTGATTATAAGACCGTTTTCAACACGGGAATCCTTCTGGATGATGACAGACCTGTATTAAAAAATGGCGCTATAAACAGCCTGCTGGAGATGGAGGATATTATTCTTATTAACAAGGATAAGCTTAAGCCTCTTATTCTGGATCATGTGGAAACACCCCTGAACTATCAGTATATGTTTACCCTGCTGGATAATTTCCTAGTTTTTCAGGATGGCACAATGATTGATATTTCCGATATCGCCGTTAAGGAGGCTTCCGAATTTCTGGACCTGGCCAATTTCAATCCCAATCTGACCTTTCACACCCAAACGGAAGAAGCCGTGAAAAAGCAGCTTTCCAGCCGGGTAAAAAGGGATGTTGACTTTAAACTGCGGCGTATAAGCCATGGCGGAGAAGAAAGCCATACGGTAATGAAATTCATAGAGAAGAGCAACAAGGGGACCCTTCAGGTGCGTGACTATAAAAGAACCTCCGAAGGGTTTATTGAGTATGGAGCAGAGAAAACCTGTCTGATTGTTTTTAACGGTACAAAATATCCGGATTTTCTCTGTATCTTCCTGGAGGATGCAGAGAAAGTTGAAAAGAGGGGGGGGCGGTCCTTTTTCGAGTACACCTCTTTTATCCTTTCAGAAAGTCCCCGGTTCAGGCACCTTTTCTTTGAGGTGGAGGCGGAGTATAATCAGTCCTCCTTCAAGTCCCATGATACTTCCGTTGAGAGTCTGATGAAGTGCAAGTATATATTCTGTGAAAATAAAACATCCGATCTGTATCAGTCCCGGTTCAAGGTAGCCATTCCCGTAATCGGTATAAGGGAGATAGCATGAGTCCTGATGATCCTTATCTTAGCCGTCAGATTATCGCTTACATCGGGAATAAGAGAAAACTGCTGAACCTGATTGCCAGAGCCATAGACTCTCTCGGCCTGAAAAAAAAGGACGGTCTGGTATTTCTGGATGTATTTGCCGGAAGCGGTGTAGTCTCCCGTCTGGCAAAATATCTGAATATGGAAGTCCACTCCAACGACTGGGAGTATTACTCCTATATTCTCAACAGGGGATTTATCCTGAATAACCGTTCCGACATTACCCGCCTTTTCGGCAGCGAAGAGGCCTTTGGTGCAGAGTTGGATAGACTGAATTCCCTGCCGGATCCGCGCGAAGCGGATACATATATTGCCCGATATTATTCTCCTGCTACTTTTGATCTGCAGGATGTGGATTATAAAACCCAGCGTCTGTTCTACACGCGTCACAATGCCCTGGTTATTGATAAAATCCGGAATGAAATAGACAGACTCTACCCGGCAGGTTCCGGGATACCCGAACAGGAACAGAAGCGGGATCTCCTGATAAGTCTTCTTATATATGAAGCTGCTACCCATACCAATACATCCGGTGTTTTCAAAGCCTTCCATAAGGGGTTCGGCGGTCATAGCCGTGATGCCTTAACCCGTATTCTGGCTCCCATCCGTCTTAATAAGCCTGAATTAATAAATTCCGATTTTCCCGTACATATTCACCGGGAGGATGCCAACGATCTTGTAAAAAACGTAAAGGGAGTGGATATCGCTTACCTGGACCCTCCCTATAACCAGCATCAGTACGGCAGTAATTATCATATGCTTAACACCATTGCCCGCTGGGATAAAATTGCCGCCCCCCTTGATCTGAACTCCAAAGGGGAGCTGAAGGAAAAAGCGGCGATCCGGAAAGACTGGGTGGATACCCGGTCCAGTTACTGCTACAGGAACTCGGCGGCTTCATCCTTTGCCGATCTGCTCCAGAACCTGGATGCCAGGTATATTCTTATCAGTTACAGTACGGACGGTATCATCCCCTTTGAAGAGATGAAAGAGATCTGCCGCCGGAAGGGTCGACTTAAGATTGTAACGAATGAATACACCAAATACCGGGGCGGAAAGCAGAGCAACTCCCGCCTGAATACGAATATCGAGTTTATCCTGATTGTGGATACTACGGCAAAACCGACGACAGCTTCCATGCGGAAGGTGGATACGGTTATTGAACATAACAGGCTGCGTCTGCTCTTTAAAAACAGTTTTTCCGAAGCGAAACTGAGGGAACATGCCCTGACAATCAGCGGCGGTAAAGTGGTTTTCAAGATAATAGACAGGGAAATGGAGATTGATACAAGGGATTATTTTGAACTTACCCCCCCGTCCGGTATGGAGAATCTGAATCTGGAAGAGGCTTATATGCTGGGGATGAAACTGAAAGGTTCCATGTGTATGACCAAGGAAGAGGAGCTGGATGAGATACTGGACAAGATCGACGGGGATACGGACAGAAACCTCTATTTTATCCGTCTTATACCGGACCGTCTTAAAAAACTGGCCCATAAAAAGAACAGAAACAGGTTCTACCACTACCTGGAAGCGATCCGTCGGATAGAATCGGAACATGAAGAACTTTATTCGCTGATAAAAAAAAGGATAGACAGTATTGAATCTCTGGCAGAAAAGCGGTTCAGTAATTGAGGGGGGGGACGTGAGAACTTCAGCAATGCAGATCAGTATAATCCGGGATCTGCCTTTCCTGCTCCGGGAGGGGTGGGAGAAAATACGGCGGCATGACCGCTTCCTGTTAATTCTATGGGCTGTATTCTATATACCCACCAATTTTTTTACCTACTTCCGCCTGGAACCCTATCTGGAACAGGCTGATATTCTGAATTTCCGGGGGGATGTCGCCTTTGCCATGCTGCTACTCAATATCCTGGGATATATTCCTATGATTGCCATTGCCCTTCTTATGCGGGAGGAGAGTGACGAATATGACGGTCTGGTAATGGATGCTTTCCGGCATCTGCCATTTTTTATTACAACATCACTGGCCATGGCTGTGCGTATAGTTCTGCCCGTGCTGGGGCTGTTCCTGCCCGCTGTCTTTCTGATTGTATCTCTGGCTGCCGCGGGTTTTACCTATGCCGTTTTACAGTGGATTCTTATTCCGTATTTTATTTTCCTTTTCTGCTGGACATTTATGAGGTACTATTCATCGACAATGTTTTATCTGATGAAGGGAATCCGGAATTTTAAAGCCGCCCGCTACAGCGCCGCTCTGTTTTCTTCCAACAGAAAGCTGATGATCCGGTTGCTGGGCATTTTTATCGTGATACCCCTGTTGATTAACTATTCGGCTGTTTTTCTTGTGGAGGACAGCCTGGTTTATATGATTGTCAGTATGATTGTGGGAGTCTACATATATATAGCCAACGGCATATATGCCAATGTCTTTCACTATCTGGACTGGGATGATAATGAGGAGAGCAGCGTTGAAAATAAATGAACAGTCTGCCTTTGGTTCCTGTCTTGTCTGACGGCAGGCAGTATTCTGGGAAATCGGCAGGAGAACACGGAACTCTGCTGAAATCCACGGGATTCCTGCTGAAATGTGGAATCTTTTGAATTCCGGATTTATACTAAAATAACAGGTGTATGAAATGTATACTCGAAAAAAAGAAAAATGGATTCCTGTACGGAAATCCAATCTGAAATATTATGATGATCTGAGTTTATACTATCTGAATAAAACATCAGGGAACGTGATGCTTTATAAATCGGCGGGTATGAAAATTTCCGATTCCCGCTTGAAGGATAAACCCTATACGGGAGATTTATATATACGTCCGGAAGACAAGAAAACCTGTCTGCGAGCGGCTCAGAAGGGTTTCAGTGTTGATCTGACTCACAAGATTATGAAAGAGGGCGTGGGAGAAGTAAAGGCCGGTTTAATCAATCTGATTGATGAAACCCTGAACGAACCAAGAGCCGGCGGTCTGGAGGTTGTCCCTGAAACAATGGAGGCCATTGTGGACGGTTACTCCCGGCAGCCGGAGATAATTAAAAACCTGGCAAAAATATCCCACAGCGATTATACAACAACCATTCATTCCATCAATGTAATGGCACTGACTGTCGGGTACTGCTTCTACAAGAATATGAGTTTTAATACGACCGTACAATACGGACTGGCGGCTCTTTTTCATGATATCGGCAAGACCGAGATCCCCATTGATATACTGGCGGCTCCCCGGAAACTGACGGACAGTGAATTTCATACCATGCAGAACCATACGGTACTGGGGGCAGAGATTCTGCAGCTTAACGGACCGGCCGTACATTCAGCAATTCCCGGAGCTATGGAGCATCATGAAAAAATTGACGGAACCGGATACCCCGGCAATAAAAGTCAAATTTCAGAGATCGGTCAGATACTGGGTATTATTGATTCCTATGAAGCGATAACAAATGATGAACGTTTGTATAGATCCGCCATGGAACCTCTTGATGCTCTGGCCCTTTTAAAAGAGGAAGTTGATAAAAAGAGATTAAACAAACAGATCTTTGTGGATTTTGCCTATAGTCTGACAAATTTCTCAAAAAACGGGAGTCGAAGTCGTTATAAAGAGGTTTTTAACGGCTGGAATCTGGCCGAAGTCTGAAATTATTACTTAAAAAGGCTTTCATTATGATTCAGGAAACTAATAATACTTGTATACAGAATATGAGGTAACACAAGTGGTTGATGAATATTATATGTATCTTCACCGTGATATGCCCCGTCAGGGACCGGGATCTGCCAGATCTACAGGTATTGCGTCAGGTTTACTGCCCGGGGGGAACTACAAATCCATTCTGGATATAGGCTGTGGTCCCGGAATGCAGACGATGGACCTGGCGGAGCTCTATCCGGAAAGCAGTATCACAGGGCTGGACTATTATGAAGTCTTTCTGAATCAGCTGGAAGAATCCTGCCGGCAGAGGTCAATAGAAAATGTAGTGACATGCAGGGGGTCCATGACGGAGCTTCCTTTTCAACCTGATACTTTCGACCTGATATGGTCGGAGGGTGCTATTTATATTATGGGGTTTGAAGAGGGCCTTAAGGAGTGGAGGAGGTTTCTGAAAAAAGACGGGTGTATTGCTGTTACAGAACTGACCTGGCTGACGGTAAATCGTCCTGATGAACTCAGGAAGTACTGGTTTGATAACTATCCCGATATGAAGGATATAAGGGAAAACCTGGAGATTATAGAAAAAACAGGTTACCGGATTCAGGGGATCTATGTGCTTCCCGCGGTGGATTGGACGGAGAGCTACTACAACCCGTTACTGGAGAATATGCAGAAGGAAGTCGGCCGGCCTCTTACAGAGAGTCAGATGAACTGCCTCGGATCGGAATACCTGGAAATGCAGATGCAGAAAGATTACCCTACCTGTTTCAGTTATGTTTTCTATGTAATGCAGAAAGCCTGAGTTAAAAGGGGTCTGATGCCATGTTTTATGAATTCCCCGGTGGAAAGTTATTTTATAAGGTGACCGGAAAAGGGACTCCTCTGCTGATTGTTCATGGTTTTGCTGTGGATCACAGTATGATGGAAGCTTTTCTGGAACCGGTCCTCGGCAGATCCGAATTGTGGAAGAGGGTGTATGTTGATCTGCCCGGTATGGGAAAGAGCGATTCCCTTCCGCTGGATAAATACGCAGATGATGCCTGTGCTCTGTTAAGCCGTTTCATGGAGGACACTTTTCCGGGCGAACCCTATGGTCTGGTGAGCCATTCCTTTGGAGGGTATATTACCCGCCATCTGATCTATTCTCACCCCGGGAGAATTATTGGGGCTTTCTTTGCCGCTCCGGTGATCTATCCCATGATAAATGAGAGGACCCTGCCCCCGCGGGAACAGCGGTTCAGGGACAAATCCCTTGAATCAAGGTATCCTGAAGACTATGAATCCTATTCCAGAACCGCAGTGATTGAATCAGAGTATGGAATAAAGATGTATCTTCAGTATATCAAGCCGGTTCTGGAGAGACAGAACCGGGCGAATCTGAAATTCTATCAGAAATCAGGGTACTCCTGTTCCGTAGATATTAATCGACTGAAAAAGCCCTTCCGAAGTCCCTGTGTGTTTTTAACGGGGCGTCAGGATGAAATTGTTGGAACCGAAGACACTCTGGTTCTTCAAAAAGACTATCCCTGTGCCGATTTTATCCAGATGGACGATGCGGGGCATAATCTTTTTTTTGAACAGAAAGACTTCTTTGAACAGATTCTGCAGCACTGGCTGAACAGAATGGCAGAACAGGCATCTAGAAAATAATCAGGCAGTGCTTTTTCAGAGCAAAAAAGGACTGCTGCAAAAGTGATCTTTGTCTCTATTGCAGCAGTCCTATTATCAATATCTATATATAAACGGATAATCCTCTGAAAGGATCTCCGCGACTGACCCAACCGCCTGCAAGGCAGGCGGCGAAACTTATCCGTTAACCTTTATGGAAAGGGGGGCGGGTTTTTCCCTGCGGGGGAGTTCCAGGGTCAACAGACCGTTTTTCATTTCAGCCTGGATGCCGTCCTGTTTCAAATCCTCCGGCAGAACAAAACTTCTCTCGAAGGCAGTTTTTCTTTCCTCTTCTTTCCCCTCTTCATTCAGTCCCGCTTTGTGAAGTGCTTTGATGGTTAAAAGATTATCCTTTACCTGCAGATCCAGATCCTCAGCTCCAAAGCCGGGCAGTTCCACAGTCATGGTTACAGCTTTTTCATCTTCCGATACGTTAACCTTGGGTTTACGCACTTCTTCTTCTCTTCTTCCTGCGGGCATGTCGAAAAAGGAATTGAACATTCTGTCCATCTCGTTCCAGGGATTTACCGCTACAGCGGGTTTTCTTCTTACTACAATATTTGTCATATCTGACCTCCAGATTTTATTTGCTTAATCTGCATTCTATATTGCAATCCCTGTGCCAATTTTTTCTGTTTTTTTCTAATGTGTTTCAGTATAAGAAAATAGATTGATTTTTCATATAGAGCTGTTTCCAGGGGAGTACGATTTTCCTTTTTTTCTGTTTCTGATTGATTCAAACTTCTCCCAGGCTGAATAATGTGAGTCATACTGACACTCCCCGAAAACCCGTACCCTTTTTTCTGTATCAGATCAGTCAAAATGAACCGGCCTGTCTGAAAAACTATTCCAGACAGGCCTCTATTAAGGAGAAAACCGTACCCTGGAATCTATTCACAAATACACTCCCTTCCGCTATGATAATATAATACTATTCAATTTATCGGGAGTGGGGACTATGACCATACAGGAACGGGCGGCAGATGCCCGCAAGGCATCCTTGAATCTGGCAGCTCTGGGCGGGAGTGTGAAAAACCGTGCCCTGGATGCCATGGCGGATGGTTTGAAGAGCCGTATGCAGGAAATACTGGATGCCAACAGGGAAGACTGCGAAAGGAGTGAGAGGGAGAATATTCCCGGACCGCTGCTAAAGCGCCTTGCTTTTGGAGAGGAAAAGATCGCTCAGGTCATTGACGGCATCCTTAGTCTTAAAAAACTCCCCGATCCTGTGGGAAAAACCCAGCTGTCAACAGAGCTGGATGAGGGACTGGAACTGTACCGTATCAGCTGCCCTATCGGGGTAGTGGGGATTATTTTTGAATCCCGTCCCGATGCGCTTGTTCAGATATCCTCTCTTTGTCTGAAAAGCGGAAATGCCGTTCTTCTGAAGGGCGGATCGGAAGCGGCTCTCACAAACCGGATTCTGGCGGATATAATCAGTAACGCCACGGTCGAAGCCGGTCTTCCCGAAGGCTGGATTCAGCTTGTGGAAACCAGGGCTGATGTAAACGAGATGTTTAAGCTCAGCGAAAGTATCGATCTGCTGATACCACGGGGATCCAATGCTTTTGTCAAGTATATTATGGAGAACTCCAGCATACCCGTACTGGGGCATTCTGACGGTATCTGTCATATCTATCTGCACGGTGATGCGGATCCTGCCAAGGTCATCCCGGTGCTGATAGATTCAAAAACCCAGTATGTGGCAGCCTGCAACAGTGTGGAAACCCTGCTTGTTCATAAGGATGCCGTAACTCTTCTGCCGCAGATAAAAGAGTCTCTGGAAAGCCGGAATGTGGAACTCTGCGGCTGTGAACGAACCTGTAAAGTTATAGACATCCCTTCCGCTGCCCCTGAAGACTGGGCTACCGAATACGTAGACTATAAACTGTCTATAAAGGTGGTGGATTCCCTGGACGAGGCTATTGATCATATCAATACATACGGATCGGGGCATACAGATTCCATAATGACGGAAGACAAGGGGGCCGCCGCCCGTTTTATGAACCTGGTGGATGCGGCCGGGGTGTTCTGGAACTGTTCCACCCGTTTCAGCGACGGTTTCCGTTTCGGCTTCGGGGCGGAAATCGGTATCAGCACCAGTAAAATCCACGCCCGCGGTCCTGTCGGCCTTGAGGGCCTGATGATCTATAAATACAAGGTCCTCGGCAGCGGTCAGACGGCCGCCATGTATGCCAGCAGGGAAAGAACTTTTAAACATGCCCCGCTGAACAGAGACTGTCCTCTGTAGATAAACATTAAACAGGAGTATACCCGATGAATCGTATAAATATTGAACCGAAGGATCTGACCGTTAAGGCGACGGATATCTGGGCTGATCGATGGCTTATCCTCACGGCGGGAGATTTTAAAAGCGGTAAATATAATCCCATGACAGTGGCCTGGGGCAGTATCGGGACCATGTGGCATAAACCCTTTGCCCAGGTGGTTGTCCGGCCTCAACGATATACTTTTGAATTTATGGAACGCTACCCGGATTTTACCCTGTCCGTACTGCCTGCAGAGCAGAAGAAAGCCATGCAGCTGATGGGTTCCGTTTCCGGAAGGGACAGGGATAAAATTTCCGAGGCCGGACTGACTGTTATGGCTTCGGAAATAGTGCAGGCTCCCGCTTATGATGAGGCGGAACTGATTCTGGAATGCCGCACCCTCTACACGGATAAAATGCGCCCCGAAGGTTTCAAGGATCCAGCCCTGGATAACAACTATAAAGCCGCGGACTATCACCGGATCTACTTTGGAGAGATCCTGAGGGTATCCGGTCTGGATAAATACCGGTCCTGATTCTATCTGCTCCGGTCGATCCGGATACGGGGCATTTAATAAATCCTGCTTTTAATGGAGAGGATCATTGTCAGGGATGAAATTATACCGATAAAAAGGATTATCCCGAAAATGACTACTTCTGCAGGATTAAGGGAAATCCCGGACAGGGTCATGGTAATCATCATGGCTGTAAGGGCCAGGGCCATAGTCAGCAGTTTCATCAATAGAACAGCTCCCAGGGTTATTCCGAAGGCTTCCCTTTTCAGAATCTGAATCCCCGCCAGGATACAGGCGGGAACGATGACTGCCAGATCATGGGTTTGAATGGTCAGGCTCGAGTAGTGTTCCAGGCCGTAGGGAGCTGTCCCGCTCAGCAGGGCGGGAACAATCCTCCCCAGCCATAGAAGGGTCAGCAGAATCCCCATCCCGATCAGATAGGATCCCAGAAAACGGCGGGGAAAACGATGTGACAGGGAGGCTTTTACCTCCTCCTTGTCTATTCTCATGAATTCCCGGATCAGGGCAAACAGGGAAAGGCTGAACAGAAACACATACAGAAGGTACAGTTCGTTAAAAATACTGAGGTAGGCATAGGAACTGTAGGTATAGAGAAAATAACCCAGACAGCCCATGTATAAAAGACGGCCCCTCATGGAACCTTTTCGCTTAAACAGGAATGACGCGATAAAAAGAGGGATCCCGAATACCAGAGTAACCGCATCCTGTCCCCGTGCCTGGGCGGCTACAGATACCGAGTCGTTTTTGTATAATCCCCTGTTTTCCAGCTGGACTATTTCATTCCGGACCGTTTCGTATGACCGGGGCGGGACTGTCCTTTCTCCCGGAAAGAAGCCTGAGATTGAAGCGATCCCCGCTCCCAGGCAGATAAAAATTAAAAGTAAAGAGGATAATCCTGATTTCATTAGTCATTTCTCCCATTGAATATATTCAGTATAACACCTGAAAAACGGATTTCTGTTATTGTATAGTTTATACTGAAAATCAATGTATTACTTATTTCAGCAGCTTACAAGAAGGGAATTCCGGCTGGTACCGGCGCCAGCTTTATCGATGATCTTCCGGCTTCGGTCCAGCTGGCTATAGGGTCGGCGGTTGTACCTGTCAAGGGGGTGAAAGACAGGAATCGCTTTGAATTATTCCTGTTTATCCCTTTTTATTTTGCTTTTCATTTTATCCGCTTTGTAATAGACTTTTACTTCTGAAAGACCGTTGACAGGCACAGCTGTGCGGATCAACTAATTGCATCAACTGTGTTTTATCGTAGGAGGACATCATGAATAGCAGACCCTGGGAGTTTCTGGAAGAGTACAGAGGGGATTTTTTTACAGGAGAATGGCCGACTCTGCCGGAAGTCCTTAAAATCACTGCAAACCGTTACCCCAAAAGGCGGTCTTTTACCTCATATGCACCGGACCTTCTGGAATTCAACTTTTCAGAGGTTCTGGAAAAATCCGAAATGCTGGGACAGTACCTGCACTCGCTTGGTGTAAAGAAGGGGGACAGAGTCGGAGTAACCGGCAAGAACTCTCCCGAATGGGCTCTCGGTTATCTGGGTGTGCTTTTTGCCGGAGGGACTGTCGTTCCTCTGGATTACGGTCTGAAAAGCAAAGAGATTAAGGGACTGATGGAAATCTCCGAAGTGGAGATCCTGTTCTGTGATGAAGAAAAATATGATTTTTTCAAGGAGCAGGGGCTCAGGAAAATGATCAGTCTTTCTCCCCAAAAAGATAATTATATCCTGGATATCAAATGTGATGCCCAGGAAGAGATCGAACTGCCAAAGGAAGAGGATCTGGCTGCCATTCTGTTTACTTCCGGAACGACCGGTGTGGCCAAGGGGGTAATGCTGACTCATCAGAATTTTGTCAGCGACGCCTATCAGGCTCAGGCGCATATGAATATCTTTCATACAGATGTATTTTATGCCCTCCTTCCTCTGCATCACTCCTATTCCATGCTTGCTGTATTCATTGAATCCCTGGCGGTTGGCGCTGAAGTCGTATTTGCCAAACATCTTGCTATACAGCAGATCCTGAAGGATCTGAAACAGGGAAAAGTCACCATGTTTCTGGGAATCCCCATGTTGTTCAACAAACTGATTAAAGGGTTGATGAAGGGCGTTCGTGAGAAGGGGATTGTTGTTTACGGGCTGATTCGAACAATGATGTGGTTGAGCGGGATTATTAAAAAATACTTCCATGTGAATCCGGGAAAGAAAATGTTCAATGGCCTCCTGGCCAAACTTTCTCTGGATACGAACCGGATCTGTATCTGCGGAGGCGGACCTCTTCCGGCGTCCACTTTTAAAATGTTCAACCAGCTTGGTATTGATTTTGTACAGGGATACGGTTTGACCGAAACCTCTCCCATTGTCGCCCTGAATCCGAAGGAAGCCTATAAGGAATCCTCTGTGGGAAAAATGATTCCCGGAACGGATACAAAAATTCTTGATCCTGATGAAAACGGCTGCGGCGAAATTGCCATACGGGGTTCCATGATTATGAAGGGGTATTACAGGAATGAGGAGGCCACCCGGGAAGTCCTTATGGATGACGGTTTTCTTAAAACCGGAGATGTGGGGTATCTGGACAGTGATAACTACCTCTATCTGACGGGAAGGGCCAAGTCCATGATTGTTACAGAGGGTGGGAAGAATGTTTTTCCCGAAGAAATTGAAGATAAATTTCAGCTTTTTGAAGAGGTGGAACAGATTCTGGTCAGAGGGTTCCTGCTGGATGAAAAAATGAAGGTAGAGGCTATTGAGGCGTTGATCTATCCCGGAGAAGATGGAAAGGGAACCAGTGAAGAGCGTTTTCAGGAGATCATCGATGAGGTAAACCATGAGCTGAAACCCTATCAGAAAATCAATCGTTTCAAGGTCCTGGACAAACCTATGGAAATGACGACAACTAAGAAAATAAAACGTTTTGCAGTAGACAAATAAGGATGTAAATGAAACTGGAAATAAGCGATTCCGTCGAAGCTCTGATTCAACGGGTAGAAGAGGAAACTGGAAAACCGGTCCGTTGGATTCAGGCGGAGGGAATGCCCTCTATGGTAGAAGTCAGGCCCGCCAGAAAGGCGGATCCTGATCATCTGATCTATATATCGAAAGAGTTTAAGGACCCGGAAGGACAGCATCTGATTGCCTGCAAGGGGTATCAGATTCTCCGTATTTTCCGGGAGGATGAAAAAGACCGGCTGGTTCCGTCTGCCGGGCAGGATCAGCTGAATAATGCCCGGATGCGGCTGGCTGTCGATACACAGGGCAGGCCTGATCTGGCGAAGGCCCTGAACGAAGAGGAAATTGTTAAAAGCTGGGTATTCGGCGTAGTCAATCAGCTATTGAGTCAGCCGGGGGATGTGTATATCCAGAAATCCGTCAGGGAGAATCACCCCGATCTGGTAGAGGCACAGGATTCTGTTCTGGAGCAACAGTTTTCGGATTTTATATCCGCAACGGGAGAGGAAGTAAAGCTGTTCAGCCCTAAAGTGATCTATGATGCCTCCCTGATTATGAATGCGGTATATTTGAATCTTCTGGATCAGCAGTTGGGTACAGGGTTTATCGGACGGATAGAAAAACTGCCTTTAAGCCGTAAAATCGGACGTCTGCTGGAGGCTTCTCTGGCTGTTCTGGAGGATTCCCCTGCAGGAGACCGGCGGATGATCGAAACCTGGGCGGAGTTTCTGGGTATCCGGGACTGGTTTGAATGGATTCCTTTTGAATCATGAGATACCTTGTCAGTGCCTGTTTAACCGGCCGATCCTGCCGGTATAATGGATCTCACTGTGTTCATCCCCTCTATAAGGAGATGCTGGAAAACGGAGAAGCGGTTCCTTTCTGTCCGGAAGTTCTGGGGGGACTGAGTATTCCCCGGGACCCGGCTGAAATACGGATGATGGATGGAGAAAAGAAAGTTCTTACCGAAGCAGGACAGGATGTTACCGCAGCCTTCATAATCGGTGCGGATTTATCGGCCGGTCTGGCCGAACGGGAGGGGATTGCATGTGCTGTTTTAAAAAACGGCAGTCCCTCCTGCGGATTCGGAAAAATCTATGATGGAAATTTCAGGGGACAGCTTATCCCCGGACAGGGGATCTGTGCTGATATACTGGCTGAAAAAGGGCTCTTTCTGTTTAATGAAGAGAGTTTCGCAGCCAGTAGGGATGTAACACTTAAAAAACTGAGGGAAGATGATTTAAAAGAACTGATTCAGATATCCAGGGACGCTTTTCTTCAGGATTCCCGGGAAAATTCTCCCTATGGAGAGGGCGGACCGGAAGGGTATGACAGCATACCCTGGCACCGGGAAGCGGTCAGCCGCGGCAGGTTTTATACAATCCGTCTGAAGAATAAGATCGTGGGCGGGCTCTTTTACTCCCTGAAAACGGATCGTTCGGGTTGGGTCAACAGAATATTTGTAAAACCGGATTTTCAGGGACGGGGCATTGGCCGGCGTGTTTTCTTTCTGCTGGAGCAGAAGCATTCAAGAATTACCAGCTGGGGACTGGACACTCCTGTCTGGGCCGAGCATAATCAGAACTTCTATAAATCCATGGGGTATGAACCCGTCCGGGAAATCTTTTCAAGGGAAGCAGGGTACAACCTTGTTGTGCTTAAGAAAATCCGAATACAGGAGGCCGGAGTACGTCCGGTTCAGTTGTAGATGCTGACAATTAAGGAATTGATCGTTGTGGAAGGGGCTGATGATGTAGCCGCTGTGAAAAAATCCGTACAGGCGGAGGTCCTGCCTGTACATGGTTTTGCCGTCCGGTCAAAAGATACTCTGGATAAGATACGCTTTGCCAGTGAACGGGTCGGGGTAATTGTACTGACCGATCCCGATTACGCAGGCCGTCAGATCCGGGAGACAATTGAGAAAGCCGTACCCCAGGTGAAGCATGCCTATATATCCCGCAAAGAGGGAACAAAAGGGGATAACATCGGTGTGGAAAATGCCTCACCCGAAGCTATCTGCGCCGCCCTGGAAAAAGCCCGGTATAAGATGATGGAACAGCGGGAGGAGTTCTCCCTTCAGGATATGGACTACTACGGTCTCTCCGGCGATGCCGGTTCCCGGGACCTCAGACAGAGGCTGGGAGACCGGCTTCGGATCGGATACGGGAATGCAAAGCAGTTTCTGGCCCGGCTGAACCACTATGGTATCACCAGGCAGGAGCTGGAAGATATCCTTAAAGAACTCGACCGGGAAGAGTCCTGAACTTTATTCCTGCCCCGGATGGGCGTTAATTCCGCTCTCTCTGAAATAACGGCGATGCAGGGAGAGCCTTTTCAGAAAATCCTCATAATCTTTTTTTTCCGGGGGGAGCCAGAGAACTTCCGCCAGAGCGCAGACGCGGGGGAACATCATATATTCCAGCTGCTGCAGATCCGGTATGTACTCTGTCCATAACTGCCCCTGAGAACCCAGAACCCTTTCTGTTTTGTCGGGAGACAGTTCTTCCGGAACCGGTTCGTAGCTGTATACCTTTGAGAGAGGGGAGTATCCTCCTATCGCAAGGGGCTCATCCTCTTCGGGACGGGCCTGATAGTGATCAAAGTAGGTATGGGACTGGGGAGTCATAACAACATCGTGTTCCATTCCGGCTGCCTTGATCCCTCCTTCTTCTCCGCGCCAGCTCATGACGGCTGCATTATCCGCCAGACCTCCTTCGAGAATTTCATCCCAGCCGATAGTTCTCCTTCCTTCTGATGTAAGAAAACTATCCATCCGTCGGATAAACCAGCTCTGCAGCTCCTCTTCGTCCCCCAGATTCAGCTCAGCCATCCGCTCCTGTATGCGGATACTGTTTTCCCACTGGTATTTCGGGACTTCATCGCCGCCAATGTGGATGAATTTCCCGGGGAAGACAGCCAGTATCTCTTCCAGCACATCCTGCATAAATGAGACTGTAGACTCTTCCGCATTCAGTATGTCCTGGCTGATTCCCCAGAGGGGGCGGACGGAAGGTGTATTGAATCCGCAGCCCAGCTGCGGATAAGCGGCAATGGCCGCCTGCATATGGCCGGGCATATCTATTTCAGGCACAATTTCAATTTCCCGTTCCCGGGCATAGGCCACAAGATCCTTCATCTCTTCCTGTGTATAGAAGCCGCCGTACCTGTTTTCTTCATATTTACGGGGTGTTTTGCTGTAATGGCCCTTAAGGGTATGGCTTCTGAAAGCGCCTGTCCGGGTCAGTTCAGGATACTTTTTTATTTCAATCCTCCACCCCTGATCATCTGTGAGGTGAAGGTGAAGCCGGTTGAAACGGTAGAGGGCAAGGTGACTGATAAATCTCTTGATCTGTTCTGCTGAAAAGAAGTGACGGGATACATCCAGGTGCATGCCGCGCCAGCGGAAACGGGGGGAATCGCTGATCCGGCAGCAGGGGATTTCTGTACTGTCTGCGTTGATCAGCATCTGCCGGAAGGCTTGAACCCCTCTGGCCAGCCCTTCCTTTGTCACTCCCCTGATTTCTATGGATTCCCGGCTTACGGCAATTGTGTACGCTTCTTCGGAAAATCCCGCTTCATCGTATACCGACTCTTTTTCTGTTATAAGACTGATAATCCGGGAGGATGTCTCATCGGGGGATAGACCGAGTTCCTTTAGGTACTGCCTCAATAATCCACTCTGTTGAAAGGACAGTTTATCTGCTTTAAGAATAAATCCACTATCTAACGGGAAGGTACCCTCTTTTTTTTCGTACTCCCTGCACTGTGGAATCAGACCAGTTACTGACATATTCTCTGCCTCCTTCG
Source organism: Oceanispirochaeta sp. (assembly GCA_963663385.2). Taxonomy (GTDB): domain Bacteria; phylum Spirochaetota; class Spirochaetia; order DSM-2461; family DSM-2461; genus Oceanispirochaeta. The sequence goes on from CAXXXD010000003.1 coordinate 494,267, forward strand.
TATATTAAAGAATCTTTTATCCCATTCCGGAATGGAACAAAACACAGAAAAGATGTCAATAAACACAATTGCAATTTCTTTTTTAAGCATTACAGCTGTATAATATGGATTTATGATAGAAGAAAGAACAGAAAATAATCTGATTGATCTGCCCCCCTTTCCCGGGGAGCGGGAGATACACCGCAAGGCGGGTTTCCGGATAAGCTCTTTTCAAAGGGCTTCCTGCTATCCCGCTCTTATAAAGCCTTATAAAAGGATCTTCCGCTTTTATTCCCTTTCTCATCTGATTGAAGGGGAGGGATGGTTCTGGACTCCCGGAGGAGGCAGGCGAAAGTTTACTGCCGGGCAGGGGGTTCTGATTGCCCCCGGAGATATTCACTGCTACGGAGGAGACGGAACGGAGTATGTGGAGGATTCTCTGTGCTTCAACGGCGCTATGACCAGCTTTCTCCGGGAAACAGGGATACTCAGGACGGATCTTCTGAATATCGGTCTGGACCGGCGTCTGCTGCCGATTATGGATCTGGCCGGGGATCCGTCGGATGACGGGCAGTTAAAGGCCAATTCAGAGTGTATCAGTCTGCTTACAGATCTCTATCTGGAAAACCGGAGGTTCGGTCAGGTTCTCAGTCATGAGGACTCTTTAAACAGGCTGATCCGGGACCTTCAGAAAAATCCGGGGTATTGGCGCAGCGTGGAAGAGATGGCTGAATACTGCAGCATCAGCAAGAACTATTTCAGAACTCTCTTTCGGAACAAAACCGGACGTTCTCCCCGTGAATATCAGGAAGAACTGCGGATCAACCGGGCGCTGGAGCAGATTGTACTGGCTGGATCAAGCATTACGGCTATAGCCGGATCTCTGGGTTACAGGGATGTGTATCACTTCAGCAAGGTATTCAGGAAAAATACCGGTATGAGTCCGCGGTCCTACAGACAGCAGCACAGTATCTCCCATAAAACTTCTTCTCTATAATGGGTCATTGATCCCGGATTTTGCATTGCCGGGAGGCAGAGTCCTTTCCCTGCCGATCTTGAGATCAATACAAATCGATATTGTCAGCAGGATAAACAGGAGCGGTATTACTCCAAAGGAGGCCCGCAGACCCCAGCGGTCACCAATCCATCCCATAATCCAGCTTGTCAGGGCGAATCCGGGAATCCCCATGGCCGAAAGCAGAATAAACAGCATGGTGGATTCACCTTTAATTCTGTCTGCGGCATAGGACTGGATACTGGGCCAGAAACAGGCACAGGCCAGACCGGCCAGGAAGAGCAGAGGAAAGAGGGTCGTAAGGGAGTTAATACGGAAGAAGCCCAGACTGAATATCAAGCCGGCCAGAGCGGATATGAGGATCTGTTTATGCAGATTCTTCTGTTTAACCGATCCTCCGGCAATACGTCCTGTAATCATACCGCCTGCAAAGATGGCCGTACCGATGGCTCCGGCACGTGGTGCTGTACCGTAGTATATCTGTATATAACTGGCGCTCCAGAAGGTATAAGCTGCTTCCGCTCCGCCTCCGCAAACCATAGCCAGTCCAAACACCCAGAAGTGTCTGTCTTTTAGAATATCCCTGGTATGATGGAGGGGATTCCCCTTGGGCGCAGGCGGGATCTGTCCGCTGCGATGGGCCTTAATACTGCTTCCCAGAAAAAACAGGGTAAAGAATAAACTGGTCAGGCTCAGTCCTATAAAGATATTCCGCCAGGAGACCTCCCATGTCAGAAGTTCTCCCACTATCAGTACGGTTGTTAAAACGCCCACTGAGAAAAACGCATTCACCACATTCAGATAGCCTCCGGAATCTTCCGGATGAAGATCCTGTACAAGGGGATTGATCAGGGCTTCAATTAATCCGCCTCCCAGTCCGACAAGGACCATGGCAAAAAGGATAAACAGGTAGGACGGCGCCAGGCTGTAGCAGAGTAGGCCTGCTGTCAGGGTTATTCCTCCCATATAGAGTACAAACGTTTTCCCCCAGCGCACTGCCGCCATCCCGCTGAAGAGCAGAATAGCCACCAGAAGGATGGCCCTGACCGCTTCTATAGTCCCCCCCTCGGTCAGATTGAGGTCCATTTCCCGGGAAAGAACCATCAGGCAGATGGGGGTGGCTACGGCGCTGGCTGCGTAAGTAATCAGGTAGGCGGAAGAGGCCCAGTCCATGGTAGTCATTTTTATCTTATTCATGAGGGTGATTGTAGAGCAGGCCCGGGAGGATTGCAAGAACAGAGTATTATTACCAGGGTTTTGCTACTTTTTGAAGTCGTGCATAATATGGGTGTTGAGAATGGATTCTATGAGGTTTTCTTCTCCATTTTCCATGGCTGAAATCAGAACACTATGCTGTTTGATATACTCCTTCAGGGATTCGGATTCCAGTTTCTGATTAAGCCGGAGCAGCTGAATCCGGGCGTCCAGTTTTTCGAAAATTTCAAAAAGACAGGTGTTGCCGCAGTTCTCTGCGATTTTTAGATGAAAGAGGCTGTCCATTTCGAAGGAACCGGCTTTGTCCTCTTTGGCATTTAAATCCAGACATTGATCGGAAATAGCCCTCAGTTCATCATAATATTCCCGGGCCGCATTACGGCTGAAAAGCTTTGCCGAAAGAATTTCCAGGTTGGTCCTGACTTCTCCGATCTCATGGGCTTCCTTTTCACTGATGATTACAACTTCCGCATAGCTGCGGGGTTTCAGGTATATCAGCCCGTAATCGCTCAACTTTTTAAGAGCTTCCCTGAGGGGGGTCCGACTGACACCGAAGAGTTTGCTCAGGGATGCTTCGGGGACCCGTTCTCCTCCTTTCAACTCTCCCGATAGAATCATGCGTTTAATGTGGTCATACACCTGATCGGACAGGCTCTTTCTTGTGATTAATTCTTCCATGTTATTATTGTATACAATAAACCATTATTGTCAATAATGATTTGTGTTTCTCCATGGGGAGCCCCCCCGATCAGGAGGCTCATGTAATATTTAATATCAATTGCTTATTTGGAAGCGGTATATATATCTTCGAACTTCTGCATATATGCTTTGGCTTCAGGGGCTGCCAGGTGATTGGGAACAAGGAGAAACTTATTGATATATCCCTCTTTCCATTTGCCGGAAGCTGCAACCTTGGCAAATACGTCAGACCAGAAATCCACAGCTGCCTGGGGCATATCGGCAGGACCTACTATTCCCCTGTAGATCTGGAACTCTATATTGTATCCCAGTTCTCCGAAGGTTGGAGCATCAAAGGGGGCGGCAAAGCGGGAAGCGCTTGCTGTTACAACAGGAACCAGTTCTCCGCTGGCAACAAGGTCGAAAGAAGCGGCGGGTTTGGCGATTGCCAGGTCAATATGAGCTCCCAGAAGCTGGGTCAGGGCTTCTCCGGTCGAGTCTGATCTCAGGTATTCCAGATCACCGCCGATTTCAGAAACCATGGCATTATAAATCGCCTCATCGTCAGATTTGGAACCTCCGATGATAAATCTCTTTCCGCCTTTGATGGCTGTGATAATCTCTTCCATGGATTTGTAGGGAGAGTCATGGTTTACCAGGAGGATCTGCCCGTCCAGTGCCATTACAGCCAGGGGAGTCAGGCCGTCCAGGTCTCCGCCTTCCATTTTTACGAGGGGTTCCAGGTCACCTGAATTGAAGGTCAGAAGAGTATGGGATTCATTTTTCATCATACTCACAGCTCTTCTACCCACGGCTCCGCCGCCATCGGTTTTATAGTTGATGATAATATCCTTGTCTACAAGGTTTTCTTCATTAATGATTTCTACAATAGTCTGTGTAAAAATAGAGGATCCGCCTCCGGCACTGGATGTTACTACCCATTCAACACCTTTGGTGGGACTCCAGGGGCCATCGGAAGATTCCTTTTGACCTTCAGCAAAAACAGCTGAAGCAAGGAAAGCGGTCATAAGCAGAATAGTCATAATTTTTTTCATTTTAAGCTCCTTTCATTAAGCTTTTTTGGTTTTTCTATATTTTCCGAATACCGCGCGAATAATCGGAGAACATACAGTAAGAATAAGAAACGCCATCAGCACTGCTGATATGGGTCTCTGAAAGAATATCCAGGGGCTTCCATCAGATATAAGGAAGGACCTCCGGAAATCCCTTTCCAGCGTGGGTGCCAGAACAAATGCCAGAAGAAGAGGCGCTATCGGGTAGCCGTTTTTTTTCATGACAAATCCGAGGATACCCGAGGCCAGCATCAAACCGACTCCGTAGAGGGAGTTGCTGGCGCTGTAGGACCCCATGATACAGACAACAGTAATAATAGGGATCATCACTTTAGTCGGAACTTTCAGTATCCTGATCAGAGAAGGGATTATTGCCAGCGCAACTCCCAGAGTGATGATATTGGCCAGATACAGGGAGGCTATGAGTCCCCAGGTAAATTCCGGCTCATTCTGGAAGAGGAGCGGTCCGGGAGTAAGGCCGTACATCAGAAGACCGCCCAGGAGGACAGCTCCGGTTCCGGAACCGGGAATTCCCAGAGAGAGTAGAGGAGCGAAAGCTCCGGCCGCTGCCGAGTTGTTGGCTGCTTCCGCCGCTGCAACGCCTTCTATAACTCCTGTCCCCATAAGGTCTTTCTTCCTGCCCACCCTCTTTTCCAGCATATATCCGAGGAAGGAACCTGTAGTGGCACCGGCTCCGGGCAGGACCCCGATGAAGGTTCCCAGAAAGCTGGATCTGAGTGAGGGACCGAGAATCCGTTTGAACTCCCCTTTACTGAGAGTACTGTCTTTCAGGGAGAGCTTTTTCTGCTCGAATTCGGTCACTTTATTTCTGGTTTCCATCATCTCAATAACCTGTGAAAATCCGAATGCTCCTATAACGAGGGGAATAAAACTGATACCTCCCAAAAGGTGAAGAGAGCCGAAATCGTAGCGGGGAGTACCCACGACAATATCAAATCCGATAGTAGCCAGTACTATGCCGATCATAGTGGCGACGAGTCCCTTAGTGGGATTACCTCCCAGAAGCCATCCCAGTGAGGTCATGGCAACCATAAGGAGAGCTGCCATTTCTACAGGTCCGAACTTCAGACCGATCCTTGCCAGACCGGGACCGATTATTGTCAGGATGATGATTCCGATGGTTCCGCCTATAAAGGAAGCTAAATTCGATGCAAAAAGGGCTTTTCCGGGCTTTCCTTTCTGGGCCAGAGGGTAGCCGTCCAGGGCTGTCATGACAGCGGGGCTGTCACCGGGGATATTTATCAGAATAGCGCTGTAGGATCCGCCGTACATATTGGCATAGTATATGGCGGACAGCATTATGATTCCCGTAACAGGATTGAATTTGAAGGTCAGAGGGAGAAGCAGGGCTACTCCGGCCAGGGAACCGATACCGGGCATGGCACCCACGGCAAGGCCGAGAAGAGCGCCGACAGCCGCCGCAAGAAGGTTTTGAAACGAGAGGGCTATCTGAAACCCCTGTAAAAGTAATTGTAATGTTTCCATAAATCTCAACCTGTTATTGCGTTATAGATTAAGCCCGCCGGAAAGGGGACTCTGAGCCAGAGGACAAATATCCCATAGAGGGAAAGGACCGTAATGGTCCCGGTCACAAGGGAAAATCTCAGGCTGTATTTTTCAAACCATTTCAACCAGCCGAATACAAAAAGCATTAATGCCGGAAAAAAACCGATAATCATGGCTGCGATGATTATTCCCGTTGCAGCCAGAAGCGGGTAGATATGCTCACGGAAGTATCCGGGGGAATCTTTCCCTCTTTCATCCAGAATCGCAAGTATGCTGATACCGGACAGAATCAGTCCTATGATGGATGGAAAGAAACCGCTGGCAGGACCGTTGTCACTCCACCATCCGTATTTCGTGATTCCAAGAACTACCCAGACAATTCCCGTAACGAATGTCAATGCGGGTAGAATCATTCTGGAATTTATTTTCTTCATCAAATCTCCTTGTGCAGAGCATTAGAAATTCCGGCTGATATTTTGATAGTGTATTGTATACCATATCCAAAATACACCTGAAGTATAGCCCTGCTTTTTTCAGCTGTCAAGTAAAAATTGTATACCATTGGAAGAATTTTTTTAAGGTACAAAAAAGGCTGTATGAAAAATAAGTCAAAGAATCGCCTAAACATTATAAAATAAGTCTCCTATTAAGGATAACTTAGGATTAATAATTTTTATATGTTTGCAATATAAGGAAATACTGGTTGGTAGCGAATGACCTTGAAATGGAGGAGTACAGGGTTGCCAGGGGGGTGAATAATCTTTTTCAAGGTATTGTTCTGGTCTCATTGAGTCTGTGGAGTGATGGCTTCTCCAAAAAAGTATTGACAATAAGTTAAAATAGTATACAATGTGCAATGTGAGTGTAGGTAAGAGAATTCCGGCAGAATTCAAATAGAATCATACGGAGACAGTCCGGATTGTCCGTTCTGTCAGGGAGTAAATTATATGAACAGGAAAATAGCATTCATGATCGGCGATCCCGCGGGCATAGGCCCCGAGATAACCGCCAAATGTCTGAGCGCCTACAAACCCCATTCAGGTATTTCCATTCTTCTGGTGGGAGACAGGAAGAGTTTTGACAGGGCTTTGGGCATTACAGGAATTTCCCTTTCCTTTGAAGAAGTTGATAAAGCCGGAATCGTGAAGAATGACGCGCCTCTCCAGTTTCTGGATATTCCGGTTGAAAGGGGAGAGGAAATCCCTTTTGGAGAAGTTTCCGCAGAAGCGGGCGCCATGGTGTACAAATCGCTGAAGACGATACTGGCTCTGGTGGATGATGATCTGGTGCAGGGATTTGTTTTTGCTCCTTTTAACAAGGAAGCCCTGAAAAAGGGCGGATGTCCTTTCAGCAGTGAGCTGGAAATGTATAAAGCTCACTTCAACCGCCCCGATGTGAATGGTGAAATCAACTACCTGGAACCTTTCTGGGCTAACCGGGTGACCAGCCATATCGCGGTCAAGGACATTCCCTCCTTCATAAAAAAAGACCGGATACTGGAAACGATCTCTTTTCTTGATACGGAAATGGAACGGTTCGGTGTGGAAGAAAGAAAAATTGCTGTGGCAGCTCTTAATCCCCATGGGGGAGAGAAGGGGCTGTTCGGAACGGAAGAGATAGATGAAATACGTCCTGCCGTGGAGGAAGCCCGGAAATCCGGAATATCGGTAGATGGGCCTTTTCCGGCTGATACTATCTTTCTGAAGGTTCGGAAAGGGGAGTATAACGCTGTGGTTTCCATGTATCACGATCAGGGCCAGGTGGCAACCAAACTGATCGGGTTTGATAAGGGTGTGACTGTACACGGGGGAATGCCTGTTGCCATAGCAACCTGTGCACACGGCACGGCATTCGATATTGCCGGAACGGGCAAGGCCGATGCCAACGCCCTTATGCAGGCTTTGAAACTGGTCCTTTCATCAGTTATTGAGTAAAGGGGGACCATATGGCTATAAAACTCGCACTGGCCGTGGCTCCCGAAAATGCCCTGATGTCAGCTTTCGTGGTTTTCAGGGACAGACTCGATGTGAGCCTGAAGAAGGCGGCAGAACTGGGATATGACGGGGTTGAACTGGCTCTGCTCAGAAAAGACCAGGTCAATCTGACCGAAGTTAAAAGAATTCTGAAGGAAACCGGACTGGAAATCCCTATGGTTTCCACCGGACAGATTTTTGCAGATACGGGAGTGAATTTCACCCATCCCGATAGGGACAAAAGAGAGAAAGCCCTTTCGGATTTTATGGGGCTTATGGAAGTGGCTGCTGAACTGGGAAGCCTGATCAACATAGGGCGGCTCAGAGGGGAACTGCATGAAGGCAGTCCTTCGGAAGAGTATTTCATGGATTGTATGGCTAAAGCGATGGACCGGGCGGATGAACTGGGTGTCTCTGTGGTGCTTGAACCGGTCAACCGCTATGAAATTAATTTTCTCAATACCTGTGAGCAGTGTGCTGATGTCATCCGTACACTGGGAAGAAAAAATCTGGGTATGATGCCCGATGTGTTTCATATGAATATTGAGGATCCCTCCATAGAAGGTTCCCTCTGGAAATATGCGGAACATGCAAAGTATATCCACCTGGCCGACTCCAACAGATGGGCTCCCGGACGGGGGCATCTGAATTTCCAGAGCATTATCTCCACATTGAAACAGATCGGGTATGAGGGGTGGGTCTCTGCCGAAATCCTGCCTTTCCCGGATCCGGATGTAGCCGCCTATGAGGCTGTTAATACCATCCGGAAGTATCTGTAGAGGAGAAGATCATGAAATTTTCTGCAGAACACTGGGGGATCATGGCTGAAGATCCGGCAAAACTTGCTTCCTGGTATCGTAATGTTCTCGGTTTTGAGCATCTGTTCGTTCCCGAGGGGAAAAAGTTTCCTGTTTTTATCAAAGATGGTAACGGTCTCATTATTGAATTCTTTCCCATGAATCCGGAAATTATTAAGCCCGATGATCAGGTAAGGAAGATGCAGCATCTCAGCCTCTCTGTTACGGATTTTGAAGAAGCAGTGAACTACCTGAAAGAGCAGGGAGTGGAATTCCGGGAACAGGTCATCAATCTGTTCATGGATGCCAGGGCGCTTTTCTTTCAGGATCCTGAAGGGAACTGGATTCACCTTATCCACAGGCCCGTAATGCCCTGGTAAATTATATTTTTGGAGTAATCTATGAAAAAACTAACAGCGGAAGAGCTGCAGAACCTGGCTCAGAAATTCCGCATAGATATTATAAAAACACTGCACGAAAAAGGATCCGGTCACTGGGGCGGTTCTTCTTCAGTCGCCGATATTCTGACAACTCTGTACTTTGACAGAATCAATGTAGATCCCGATAACCCGGATTGGGACGAACGGGACAGAATCGTCTTGAGTAAAGGCCATGCCGCCCCGATCCTCTACCGGGTTCTGCAGGAAAAAGGATTTTTCCGGGAGGGACAGAACATCTCTCAACTGCGGGATATCAACAGTCCTCTGCAGGGACACCCCTGTATGCGGAAAACCCCCGGAGTCGATATGTCAACCGGAGCACTGGGACACGGCCTTTCCGTTGGTCTGGGGATGAGCCTGATGGCTGAAAAAGCAGCCAACCCCTGGTGGACCTATGTTATCGTGGGCGAAGGCTGCCTTCAGGAAGGTACGAGCTGGGAAGCTATTATGGCTGCGGGCAAGTTCGCTCCTACCCGTCTGTGTCTGATTGTTGACTATAACAAGGTTCAGCTGGACGGCACCTGCGATGAGATTATGCCGATGGATCCTCTGGCCGACAAGTTCAGAGCCTTCAACTGGAATGTCGCAGAAACATCCTATAACGGACATGATGTTAATGAGATCCGGAAGTCCTTTGCCTGGCTTGATGAGCAGAAAACCGGTCCTTCGGTTATCATTTACGATACGGTTAAAGGAAAGGGGGTTTCCTTTATGGAGAACACCAATACCTGGCATGGCGCTCCTGTACAGGACGAACACCTAGAAAAGGCTCTTCCCGAACTGGAAGCGATCCTGAAAGAGAAGGGGGAGTAAGCATGAGCAAAGCAATGAGAGAAGCCCTTGGAGAGGCACTCGTTAAAATAGGAAAAACCAACGATAAGCTTATGGTTCTGGATGCGGATGTATCCAGCAGTACAAAAACCGGACTGTTCGGCAAGGCATTTCCCGATCGTTTTTTCAATATGGGGGTAGCGGAAGCCAATATGGCCGGAACAGCCGCGGGTATGGCTGCCTGCGGTTACCGTCCGGTAATCAGCGCCTTCGCTATCTTTCTGGCCCTGAAGTCTACCGATCAGATCCGGAATGTCATCAGCTATAATAATCTTCCTGTCATTATCGCCGGCGGGTATGCCGGTTTGTCCGACTCATTTGACGGCGCCAGCCATCAGGCTCTTACGGATATTGCCATAATGCGGGCCTTTCCCAATATGACAGTAATAGTACCCGCCGATGCGCAGCAGGTTGAAGAAGCTGTGGAAGAAGCCCTGAAAATTGACGGTCCCGTTTATCTCCGGCTCTGCCGCAACCCCACACCCGAAGTAGCCGGGAAAAAGCCTCTGAAAATCGGGAAAGCCGATCTACTGGCAGAAGGGGCGGATGTAACCATTACAGCCTGTGGCGTTACCGTACCCATGGCTCTGGAAGCAGCCGAGGCTCTGAAAAAAGAAGGAGTAACAGCGGATGTGATAAATATGGCTACGATTAAACCCCTGGACCGTGATGCGGTGATCAGATCGGTTAAAAAAACCGGCTGCCTCCTCTCTGTTGAAGAGCACTCTGTCATGGGTGGTCTGGGAAGCGCTGTCAGTGAAGTTCTTGCAAGGGAGTATCCCGTACCCATGGATTTTGTGGGAGTGGACGATACCTTCACCGAATCGGGTCCCTATAACGAACTGATGGCAAAATACGGCGTCAGTGTGGAAGCTATCTGCAGCAAGGCAAAGGCTCTGGCTGCAAGATAAATCAAAACAGAAAAACAGCAGAGTGTTACCGCAGGGAATGCTCTAAAGCTGTAAAAACAGGAATTGAGATGAATAATATTGAAAAAGCACAGGCTATGTTAAGAGAATTTAAAGGCGAAAATTACCTTTTCGGGGCGGGCGTTCTACCGGAAGTCGGAGCTGCAGCAAAAAAGATAGGCTCGAAAGCGATTATTATCCGGGACAATTTCCCCGGGGCGGATGACTTTGTCGGAACCATCCGTTCCTCCCTGGAAAAATCCGGTGTGGAGATAGTTGGGGAAGAGAACGGCGCCAGACCGAACTGTCCTCTGGAAGATCTGGAAAGGATTACGGGGGCGCTGAAAGAATCCGGAGCAGATATTATTGTCAGTTTCGGAGGGGGAAGCACAATCGATGCAGCCAAGGCGGCAGAAGTTCTGAGAACCCTGGGCGGAACCATTGAGGATTATTTCGGTGTCGGACTGGTCAGCAAAGCCTGTGAAGAGAAAGGGATTACCCTGACTCCCCATATTGCAGTGGAGACGGTTGCTTCTTCGGGAGCTCATCTTACCAAGTACTCCAATATTACCGATGTTGAAACAGGTCAGAAAAAACTGGTTGTAGACCCCGCCATTGTTCCTTCCCATCCTGTTTTTGATTATGAAGTAACCTATAGTCTTCCCAAAGGTGTATCAATGGACGGCGGACTGGACGGAATCGCCCACTGTCTGGAAGTTTTCTACAGTGCAGTCGGGACTGACGGTTATGAAAAGAGTAGAGAGATTGCCGAAGTGGGAATCTCCCTGGTTGTTGAGTATCTTCCCCGGGTCATTAACGATCCGAGAGACACTGAGGCCCGGAATGCCCTGTGTCTGGCTACGGATATGGGCGGTTACGCCATTATGGTGGGCGGTACCAACGGCGGTCATCTGACCAGTTTCTCTCTGGTTGATGTCCTCTCCCACGGCCGGGCCTGCGCCATTATGAATCCCTACTACTCCGTTTTCTTTGCTCCGGCGGTAGAGAAAGAGCTGAGAATCGTTGGGAATATTTTTAAGAAGTACGGTTATTCCGATGTGGATTTCGAATCTCTCAGTGGAAAAGAGCTGGGAGAAGCGGCCGCCCAGGCAATGTTCGGTCTGGCAGAGGCGGTAGACTTTCCCCTGACCCTGGGAGAGGTGGACGGATTTACGGATGCTCATATCGAGAGAGCATTGACGGCTGCCAAAAACCCTCAGCTGAAGATGAAACTGCAGAATATGCCTGTTCCCCTGAATGCTGATCTGATCGATGACTATATGGGACCCATTCTGCAGGCGGCTAAAACGGGAGATCTCTCTCTCATAAAAAGTTTGAACGTTTAAAACTGCATAATATTTTACCCATTGAACCGGAGCTCTCTCCTCCTCTTGAGAGCTCCGGTTCTTCAGCATAAGGGGAGTTTATCAGCCCTGATTTCCAAGGAGATAATACAAAGATGATTAAAACAGATTTTCCAATCGGTCCTGAAAAAGACGGACTGAAGCTGCCTGACGGGACGGATATCCTGAGGATGCCCCATCCTCCCAGACTGGATGACTATGCTTCTGCTGTTCGGCAGTCCCTTGCAGAACCTGTTGCATCAGAACGGCTGGAACAGATAATCCGCTCCAAAACTGCCGGAGGGAAAAGTGTAAACGAACTGTCCGCCTGTATTGTCATATCCGACAGCACCCGTCCCGTTCCCTACAAGGGAGAACAGGGCATTCTCTGGCCTCTGGCGGATATCCTGCTGAAAGAGGGAGTCGAGCCTGAGAATATCCTGGTTCTGGTTGCAACAGGCACGCACCGGGCGCAGACTGAGGAAGAGCTGCGGGATATGCTGGATACCCGTATCTTTGAAAATGGCATCCGGGTTGCCAACCATGACTGTACCAATGAACAGGCGCTGGTGAACCTCGGCACAACAAGCAAGGGCGGTAACATTATTATCAACCGGGATTATATGGAGAGCGATATCAGGATCCTGACCGGGCTGGTGGAAAGTCATTTTATGGCCGGTGCCTCGGGTGGGCGTAAGTCCATCTGTCCCGGTTTGATAGGGGAGGAGAGCACCTTTGTTTTTCACGGGGCTCCCATGCTGGCCCATGAGAATTCCCGGGCCCTGCTTCTGGACGGCAATCCCTGCCATGAAGAGTCCAAAGAGATGGCTCTGAAAGCCGGGGCTGATTTTATCTGCAATGTCACTCTGGATGGGGATTTCAACCTGACCGGTGTGTTCTCGGGGGATCTGATAAAAGCCCATGAAGCGGCTGTGGAACATCTGAAAAGCTATACCGCTATTCCCGTTGATAAAAAATACGACATTGTTGTAAGTCATGGCGGATTTGTAGGGATAAATCACTATCAGGTTGCCAAAGCCGGAGTGGAAGCTTCCCGAATTGTCAGGGAGAACGGTTATGTTCTGATCGGCGGTGACAATACCGATACGGATCCGGTGGGGTCCATTTACTACCGGACCGCCCTGCAGCTGCTGAAAATTCAGGGGACTGAGAACTTTGAGAAGATCCTGACTTCCCCGGACTGGGCTTTTATTCTGGAGCAGTGGCAGGTTCAGATGTGGACCAAACTGTTCAAACTGATTCCACAGGACCACTTCTACTATTTTGCCCCCCAGTTTTCGGATGGGGAGTATATGGTGTGCGCCGGAGAGGATATGAGAAAGCTCAGCGGATCCGATTCAGCCTCCATCCCGGAACAAATCTCCCTGGCATTGGAAAACCTTATTGAAAAGGTTAAGCTGGAAACAGGCAGAGAAGAAGTCTCTGTCTGCTGGATGGCCGACGGGCCCTATGGAGTGCCCCTGTATGAAAACTGAAATAGCCCTGATTCATACGACACCTCTTGTTCTGGAACCTGTACAGAAGGCATTGGATCCCCTGCGGGAGAGGTATCACTTTTTTCATATGCTGGACGAAGCTGTTCTGATAAGGATGATGAAGGACGGCAATACCGGGGACCTTGCCATTCCCTGGCTGGCGGGTCTTGTCGAAAACGCTTTCAGGGGAGGAGCCGAGGGAATTATCGTAACCTGCAGCTCCCTCTCTCCCTGGGTGCGGGAAATTCAGTCCCTGTTTGAAAAGCCCGTCCTCCGTATTGATGAAGTCCTGTACCATCATGTGTTTTCCACCTGTTCCCGTCCTGCCGTACTCATGACGAATCCTACAAACGAATTCCCCGCCCGGGTTCTGACTGAAGAGATGAAAGCCCTTTGCGGTTTGCAGGCGGAAGTGCCGTTTATTGTCTGCAAGGATGCTTTCAAAGCCCTGCAGAATGGTGATCAGGAAAGCCATGACCGTGAGGTGGCCGAGACCATTGCCCGGCTGTCAGAAGACCACGACGGAATTATCCTTTCCCAGATATCCATCGAGCGGGTAAGGAACTCCCTGCCGCCGGACTTGAGGGAAATGGTATACTCCAGTCTGGATTTTATCAAGGAAACCCTGGCAAATCATGGTTTGCAGTACTGTTAATACGGCAGGACCGGAAGTGAAAATACATAGCTTTCTTTTATACAAACATTGCATTTTGCCTTTACTCCCATAGAATTCAGATTAAGGAATAAGGAGGCAGTATGGAATATCAACTAGTCGCTGTAAAAGTGGGACACCGGGAGGATTCCGCTTCAAAGGTCCAATCGATACTTACATCCTTCGGGTGCAGCATCAAGGTTCGGCTTGGTCTGCATGATCTCCCGGAAGGAGCCTGTTCTCCCGCAGGGCTGATTATACTGCAGGTAACGGCAGGGGATGATGAGCTCAATAGATTCCTCGATGATCTGAATCAGCTGGAGGATGTTGTAGCAAGATCTCTTACCATTTAGTTTTAGAGATTGTACCATATGTTACAGTAGTGAAAGGCAATCTTATTTATAATCTGCGGTAATGAAACTATATAAAGTACTGGCAGCCGAATATACGGAGGTATTTCCTTCTTCCCGGGAGAAAGCGGATTTTGTTGAATCGTACCTTGAAAAACGCCTGACTCAGCAGATCCTTGATATCGGCTGTTCCAGCGGTGAGTTTGCCATTCAGTTAGCCTCTCCCAGGAGACATCCATACGGCTTCTCACCGGACCTTTGAAACACATTTCCCGGAAATGTAACTATCAATATAAATTGTCACAACTCTGCAGATCGTTTAATATAATTCTATAGTATGTGGAGGTTGTAAAAATGATTCAGTGGTTATCTCAGTTCCATCCCGTAACTCAGGCTTTAATGGGCACGCTATTTACCTATGGTGTCACGGCACTGGGGGCCGCAATGGTTTTTTTCTTCAGAAGTATAAACAAAAAAGTATTGAACGGGATGCTCGGTTTTGCCGCAGGAGTTATGATAGCCGCCTCATACTGGTCCCTCCTGGCGCCGGCAATAGAAATGTCGGCAGAACTGCCCGGCCCGGAGTGGGTTCCCGCTCTAGTGGGATTCCTCCTGGGGGGTGGCTTTCTCTGGGTGATCGACAAAACTTTACCCCATGTTCATCCCGGATTTAAACAGGGAGAGCAGGAAGGGATTAAATCAGGCTGGCAGAGAAGTGTCCTCCTTGTCCTGGCTATCACAATTCATAACTTTCCCGAAGGTCTGGCCGTCGGTGTGGCTTTTGGAGCCGTAGGGGCCGGTCTTCCCTCTGCTTCAATCGCCGGGGCCGTCGCTCTGGCTATCGGTATAGGGATTCAGAACTTTCCGGAAGGGGCCGCTGTCTCTGTCCCCCTGAGAAGAGAAGGGCTCAGCCGGAAAAAAAGTTTTGTTTACGGACAGTTTTCCGGTATGGTTGAGCCGGTTGCCGGAGTGCTGGGCGCTGCTTCGGTTATTCTCTTCCGTCCCCTTCTGCCATACGCCCTGGCCTTTGCCGCAGGCGCCATGATCTATGTTGTGGTGGAGGAACTGGTCCCCTCCGCCCAGGCGGATGAAGACCATAATGATATCTCCACAATCGGTGCCATGCTGGGATTCGCCGTTATGATGACGCTGGATGTGGCTCTGGGATAAAACCGGAAAATCCTACTTTTCCTTTCTTTCCAGAATCATCCGGAAAGGAATAAAAACAACCATATTCAGTATCACTGCATACAGCATGGTAATAAGGGCGACAGCCAGATTGGGGCCGATTTTGGCTGTATCGCTTATATCCGCCAGAACGGCTATCATTCCCGTCAGAAATCCGAACAGACCCGCCGCCAGGGTATAGGCTCCCATATTTTTAAAATACCTTACTGCCTGCCTGGTGATTTCAGGTTCCGGATCTATCTGGAACACTGCCTTGAAGTAGAGGAAACCGGGTGTCAGACCATAGAAGAAAAGGGATACAATCAGACCGAAAATCAGAATCACCAGCAGACTGGCCATATCGACATAGAACAACGGATTGGTTCGGGTCAGAACAATCAGGCTTACAACGGCACCTGAAAACAGAATCAAATACAGAAAATAACCACTCTTTTTCATAAAAAACCTCACTATTTTTTTTCAAGTAACAGAATCGATTAAAAATGTCCGGACCTCTTCCATCCGGATACGGAACAGCTCTCCGTCCATCTGCCGGGAAGCGGGACTGAAGCGGGGATTCCCCCAGATAACGGAGAGCAGAGTTGTCAGCCCCAGGACCAGAACGATACCGGCGCAGCGCTGAACCAGTTCTTTCTGTTTCCGGCGGTAAAAATTATCTGGTCGGGGAAGATCCTGTTCCCTGAAGGGGAAGGGGGCTGACCGGGAAAGTTCGTTTTCAAAACCCCGCCGGATCATTTTCCTGAATATACTTTTTTTCATTTCAGCTCCTCCTCCAGTTTCTTTTTCAGGATCTTCAGCCGGTAGCGCAGGGTATCCGGAGGAATCCCCATCACCCTTGCGGCGGCCCGTCCCGACAGACCTTCAAAACCGGTCAGAAACAGGATCTGCCTGTCCCTCTCCTCCTGACGGTTCAGAAACTCTCTGACGGCTTCATCCCTTTCCCGAATCAGGTAGAGGCCCTCCGGTGTGGGAGAGTTATCCGGTATCCCGTTGATTCTTTCGTCTCTTCCATTATCTGTACTGTTCAGAATCTGACTCTCCCGTAACCCGAACACCTTTCTCCGCCAGTCTGTCAGGGTATTGCCCGCTATCCGGTAGATCCAGGTCGCCGGGGCGTAGAGAGGATTGTACCGGTCCAGAGACCGGTAGATTTTCAGCATGATCTCCTGAACCAGATCCTCCCGGTCCTCTCTGGTGAGACCGGATACAGCTTTGAGATACAGATCCAGCCGGGGAGACCAGAGGTCCCATAGCTGGCGGATGGCAGTACCGTTTCCTGCGGCAGCCTTCTGCAGCAGGCTGCGGTCTTTTATATTCATGTCTACAGTATACGGTTGCTGTACGGGAATGCGTGAAACATCGGGGTGAAAAAAGTAAAATATCCGCATGAACTCCCTACAGTCAGTTCTCCCGCAGGGATAGCAAATCTGCTCCTTATGCAGTTTATCTGTCACGGGTGATAAGTATCCGGCAAATAGACAATTCCCCGGACGGTATTCGCATCTCGCATGATATTATTAGGTGATTTCTCTAGAATAATAATGTTGACTCTGAGTGCTAGAAGCTTTATATCAGGAAAAAATCTTATTTTTTACCGATACAAAACAATTCTACGGGGTGCATACACAGGGCAGAATATTCTCCAGCAGTTCATCCGGTACTGCAAAGTCTCCTTCGCCAATGCCAAGTCTGATATGCTCTCTATTTGCTCCATGGAAGTCTGTTCCGCCTGACTTCAGAAAGCCGAAATGTTCAATTAATTGAGCGCACCGCAGTGACTCTTTTTCCGAATAGGAGGGATAAAAATACTCCATGCCATCCAATCCCATTTCTTTCAGCTCTTTCAGACGTATAAACGTTTCCTCATCGGAATAACCTTTCAGACCTATGGGCAAGTGGAAATGAGCCATAAATGCTTTTCCTCCGGCTTCATGAATAGCCGAAAACGCGTCTTCCGGTGTTATAAGTTCTCCATCAGTATACTCTATATGGTCCAGAAAATTCATCCAGGCATGCTTTATGGAAGGAGCATAACCTTCTGCAAATAAAAACTTTGCAATAGCCTGACGGTCCATATAACCGCCAGTGATATAGGGTTCCACATCTTCATGTTCAAATTGAACTCCCATGGAGTGTATTTTATTGAAAACATGGGTCAGCTTTAAAGATCGAACCTGCCTGTACCGTGTATAAATTGACATAAAGCCCTCATTTCGGGGTTCAATTCCCAGGCCAAGGATATGGATCAACCGGTTCCTGCCGTAGGCGACACTGAATTCAATTCCTCTGACAAGTTTTATACCCAGTCTATCGGCTTCGGATTGAGCTTCATCAATCCCGTCAATGCTGTCATGATCTGTAATGGCAACAGCTGTCAGTCCGGCTTTCTTTGCCGCCTGTATCAATTCCCTCGGACTGACAGTTCCGTCAGAAATAGTAGTATGCGCATGTAAATCTATCACCGGAAACTCCTATACGATTCCAATTGAGCAGAGATTATATTAGATGTTGATTATACTTAATATTCAATACATATTAAATCCATACAGAGAAGAATCTGTCGTTGATCTGAACTTAACTGGTTGTAAACCTTCCGAATTTTCCTGAAAGTTCGGAAACTATATTATCAAGCTCCTTTGCTACTTCGGCTGTCCTGTTCATGAAATCGGAAGCCTGCTCGGAAGAAGCATTCATTTTTCGCATGTTTTCGGAAATAGTGACAGATTTGTTATTTACAACAGAAAGTGCCTGGTTTGTTGAGTTTATTCCGCTGCTTATTTCATTTGAACCGGAATTTACTTCGTTTGTGATGCTATTAATCAGCTCCGTTGATTCAAGTATCTGCTTACCCCCTGCATTCAGTTCCGATACAGCTTCTTCAATTTCAAAGAATGCATTAACTGTTGAATCAATCTCATTTCTGATGGAATCAAAAGTATTAAGTGTGTTCTCCATACTCCGGGCTGTTTTTTCAACACCGGATGTCATTTCAGTTATCATCCTGCTGATTGAATCAGCCGAGCTGCCTGATGTTTCTGCAAGTTTACGTATTTCCTCGGCAACAACAGCAAAGCCTTTGCCCGAATCACCGGCATGAGCAGCCTCAATTGCCGCATTCATAGAGAGTAAATTCGTCTGGTCGGCAATATCATTGATCACTTCAGTCATCTCTCTGATATTCGAGATATAATTGACAACACCGGAAAGTTCATTTGAAGTTTCCCGAACCTGTATCCCCCCGTCATCTATCGCCTTTTTCAGTTTCTGAGTAGAAACTTTCCTGGAGTTTGTAATAACACCCACATTATTCAGTGATGCAATCATCTCATTAATGGCGGCTGTAGATTCTTCGACTGCAGCAGTCTGCGATGATGTAATATTATCAAACGATTCCGTACTGGCTGCTATCTGTTCAAGTGCAGTAGCACTACTTTCTAACTGATTGTTCATCTCTGTTAAGTCCAAATCAATATTCTTAATATTGCCCTTTATACCCTCACTGGTTTCCGCCATCAGGAACGTGCTTTCAAGCATCTCGTCTTTTATTCTGGCGGTGTCCTCGATCGCATTTTGAATATCAGAAATCAATCTGTGCAGATTCTCTATAAACTGATTAAAATTATCAGCTACTTCGCCGATTTCATCCTTTGATACATTCTCTATCCTTTTTGTTAAATCCGCATCTCCATGAGCAATTTTAGAGAGCGATCTATTTATATTGTTCAAGGGCGAAAGAATAATCTTGAGAGACAGTGTCATAACTGTCATCAAAATAACAAGAGATACAATCGAAGAGATTAATAGGGCACGGAGAATCGGTTTAAGTCTGTTCCTGAAGCTGTTTACAGGAACAGCCGCTGCAACTATGCCGTAATGAGTGTCCTGAAACGCCGTAAAGACTTCCGTCCCCTTCCAGGTATAGTATAGACTTCCGGTTCTCATTTCAAAGATCCTATCTGAAAAGTCAAATACTGACATATTGGAACCGACCAGCCTGTGATTGGAATGATACAAGCATGTTTTTGTTTTTGCATCCAGAATATAGGCATAACCGCCCTCTTCGTAATGTGTATTATCAATCATCGTCTGTAGATCAGAAGCTTCATACAGCTCCTGTAATTCCTGCGGTTTTACACCAATCTGAACAAGTCCGTTACTATTCATCAGGGGGACACCTAAATACTGGAATAAAGCATTATCAGCTGTCCGCATCTGCGGTTCCTGGGCTAACTCATAATCCTTTTCAGTCAGCATTCGCAGGAACGGCTTTGTCTGTTTTCCCGAATTAAAATCAAAACCGAAAAACTCAGGATTCGTCCCGGATATAATTATTCCATTATGATTAACAACATGTATCTCTTCAATTCCTATTGATGAAGCTATTTCCTTCATTTTTTCAGCAGTCATGTCTTTCGGACAGTCTTCTATATGGTTTCGAATACTTCTGGTAACCCTCAGAAGATTCATATTATGCGATTCTTCAAGTTTTTTGGTAATTTTGTGATTCATTTCCACATTCATAACAATATCGCTCAATGTTGCCTGAGTGGAAAGCCTCATAGTTGAATCAATCTCTTTTGCAATGTTTGTATACCCGATAAATGATACAACGAATGATGCGGCAGCCAATAGTATAATTCCCGGGATTAACAGTTTCGTGCTTATTTTCATTGTGCTATCCTATTACTATTTTTTTTTAAGAATCTGAAACCATAAAAGAACCTTCCGTTTCAGCAAAATCACATAGAATGTTCCCCTGCACTGCAGTAAAACTCTAACCGGCAGCCTTCGGTTCCCGGTCAAAAAAAACAACGGTGTTTCTACCGGCTTCCTTAGCCTCGTAGAGGGCTTCATCAGCTCTTTTCAGCAGTTTTATTATGTCATCGTTACGATTACTGACAGTACATCCAAAGCTTGCATTGCAGGAATGGACTTCCGGGAATATATGACTTTCGATAATCTTCCGGAGTTTTTCTGCCAGATTCAGAATCCCGGCTTTATCCGTAAGAGGACAGATAATCAAAAACTCTTCTCCTCCCCATCGTCCCAGTACATCCTGATTTCTGACATTTTCTTTCAATAACTGTGTAAATTGAATTAGAACCTGGTCGCCCATGAGATGCCCGTATGTATCGTTGATAAGTTTAAAATGATCAATATCAAGCAGAATAATGCCGAAATAATGCTTTGTATGTAATGAACAGGCCATCTCCATTTTTAAAATTTCATCCAGTTTGAATCTGTTATTAATGCCTGTTAAACGATCTGTTGTAGCCATCCTGTTCAATGTGGTATTCTTTTTTTCCAGAGTCCTCTTGAGCGTATTCAGATCATTAAGGAGGCTTTGGATGTGTCTTTTCTCTTTGGATATTCTTCTGTTCCAGTAAGCAAATGCTGCAATTATGACTGCCGCAAAAGCCAGCACTCTCCAAATCAGAGAATAGTCGGCTATATCAACATTAATTCTTATCCACCTGTTGTATATACGGTTATGTTCCTGGGGTGTTATCTGGCTCAGAACCCGGTTAAAAATGGCTACCGTTTTTTCATGCCCCGGAGGAAGGCCCAGACGATGTTCAAATACAAACTCTGTTTTTCCGGCAATCCGCAGATCATATCCCGTTTTTTTTATGTTGTGTACAACGACTGCCATATGCCCGACGAAGGCGTATAGTTCTCCCCGATTTAAAAGCCGCAGTCCCTCTTCGACGTTCCTTACGGGAACCAGCTCAATCCCCGGATAGTTCTGCTTCAGAAAATTATGACTGGTATAATTTTCCCCCACTCCAACCCGTTTGCCCTCCAGTTCTCGGGTACTGTTTATAAAATCAATACCAGCCTGGGTAGCAATGACCAGAGGGAAGGATAAATAGGGGTCTGTCAGCAGGACTTCCGTTCCTATGTCATCTTCCGCTGCAATAGCAGGTATAATTTCTATTTCCTTATTTCTGAATTTTTCAAGAACTTCCTGCCAGGTGCTGCTCCGGACATAGTCCATTTTCAGGCCGGTTGAGTCTGTTAGAATTTTCAGGTAGTCGGCGATAATACCGCTGTATATGGTTTCATCAAATGTATTGGAGAGAGGCTCCCAATTCACTTCGCTGAATCGCAGACGGGCTTCCTGAGCCAACCATTCCCTTTCTTCTTCAGATAGATCCAAAGAGTGTATTGTTTCAATGGAAAAGATCAGCAGCATTTGGAAGATGACAATTCGAACAATTCTATTCTTTATTTTTTTCTTATTAATATTCAATGAACTCATCATTATCTCCGGATACCCGAGCTCTGGCAAAATCGATTTCCAGTTTCAATTGCCTGTTCATCCGACGGGTAAATACGGCTGCATTGAGAATAATTAAAGTCAGAGCCGTCAGTCCCAGAAGAAATACAACCTGAACAATGGAATCTCCATCTGAAAAAAAAATCTCATTTGGGATATTGGCCTGAATCGTAAAAATTAAATCCTTTATCTTTTTCATTATTTATTTTTCCTTAAATCCTCTTCTGTTTTATCTGATCCATTCGTATTGATCTGGGGTTCAAACCTCTTTGAGGTATTCGTATACCGATTCGATTTCCTTCAGAGACTCCTCAAAGCATTTAAATACTTCGGGATCAAAATGCCCGCTCATATCCTCTTTCATAATCAGTAAGGCCGCTTTTATGGAAAAAGCTTTTTTATAGGATCGTTTTGAGGTCAGCGCATCGAAAACATCCGCTATTGCAATAATCCGGCCTGCTATTGGTATCTCCTGGCCGGAAAGTCCCCTTGGATATCCTGTCCCATCAAATTTCTCATGGTGGCTGCTAATAATCTCTGCAGCCATTTCCATTAAGGAGAGCGAGGAATACTGTAAAAGATTATCACTGATCTGCCGGATGACTTCTTCTCCGATAGTGACATGTCTCTGCATCTTTTTTCTCTCTTCTGCGCTTAGGCAACCAGGTTTATTAAGAATATAATCGGGGATCCCTATCTTACCGATATCATGAAGAGGAGCGAACCAGAGAATCTCCCGGATCAGTCTGGGAGGAATATCATTGTTTTTTTC
The DNA here is from genome assembly GCA_963663385.2 of Oceanispirochaeta sp. Classification (GTDB taxonomy): domain Bacteria; phylum Spirochaetota; class Spirochaetia; order DSM-2461; family DSM-2461; genus Oceanispirochaeta. The sequence goes on from CAXXXD010000003.1 coordinate 516,784, forward strand.
ATAGTATTTACAGGCAATAATATGGGAATAACGAGACATCCGTTGGATATGACGGGCTGTTTCATCGTCTTTTTCATGAGAAATTTTTACAAAGGCCTGTGAAATAAAGACCACGATATACTGGAGTATGTACTCCATATAAAGTTTGTGCTTTATTGCATCCAGAACACGGTAGCCAAAGTTGGTCTCCAGTTTACAGAACGTTCCCTCTTTTCTCAGGGCAAGGACATAACCTACGCAATGACCCTTGAACCGGATTGGAAAAATAACACAGGCTTTATAGTCCTGGTTTATCATCTCCATAGTCAGCTGTGAAACAGGATTCTTAACGGCAAAGTTTTCAAGATTATTAATAATCAGGCTTTCTTTATCATGTAAAAGTCTTCTCAGTAGTTTTCCGTCAAAGTGACCCTTATAAAATGTTTCCATCTTCAGATCCCAGGCAGTTTCATAAATTGTCTCAACGTTGTACTTGCCCTCTCTGTCCAGAAAAGCTAATCCGAGTTTATCACTTTTCATTTTCTGATCCAGAATCTGTTTGAACTTAACCATGACCTGTTCAAGATTGCCATGGATATCTATTTCTCCTATTTGGCGGAATAGAGAGTCTTCATTAATAAAATCTGAGTTTTGTTCACACGTCTCCGACCGGTAGGCTCTTCTGTTTTTTCTAAATTGGAGTGATATTTCACCGGAGGGATTTCCTTCCCGGTTTCTGCCTCTGAAATAGTTTGTCTTCTGATATAAAGAAGTTATCCATGCGGCTGGGCTGAACTTTCGGGTTACTATTAAGCCGGTGACTAAAATCAGGATCAGCATCCCATGAAGATAGGCATCCAGTGAAATGGACCAGTTCCAGATTCCTGTATTCCCATTAGGTTCCAGCGCATTTGAACTTTCCAATTTAGAAAACGGATGACTATCGGGTGGTGTCTCCTGCAGGATAAATTGTTCTTTTAAATCGGAAAGCAAAAGTGTTAGAACCACGAGGATACTGAGGCAATAAAGGATAGTATTAAAGGATACGTTTTTTTTCATATTTTAATAACCTGTATTTTTTGATTCTGTGTTTCTGCTTTTTTGAGGCATATCAATAGGATTCAGGATTAGCTGGAGTATTTTTTTAATAAACTCGTTTGCGTTTTGAACAAGGGCATTGGAAGAAAAACGAAATTGCAAAAATCTAATATTATTCTGAAATTATCCTGTGTCCGCCTGTTTTTGTGTGAACGAGAAGGATCATAGGATAAATAATCTCAATCGTATATACGTAATCTTACGTAATCTACAGTTTCTGCTTCTACGTAATATTACGTATTTGCAAAAAAACCGGGCTGATTTTTTCTGCAGTCTTTTCTGAATACCATTTTCAGATTCGGTCCTGCCTTTGAAAATGATTTACCTGTGATGTGGTGTAGATCAGGTTCAGTAGTTTTTCTTAGATCTTTCTGGATCAAATAATAACTGCAGTCTATTGTTATTCCGTGATATTTGCTATGATAAAATTCTCTATGGAACAATATCTTCTCTGGTTTAATATACTGGGCTTTGCCTTGTTATTTGCAGCTCTGGGATCTACTTATATTGTATATAAGCCGATAAAGCCTGACTGGTTAGGATCCTACCTGCTATATATTATTGTCTATGCTTCCTTTATGATTCTTAATACATACCGTTTTTTCAGAAAGGTCTATCTAACTTTGTCATTCTATTCTATGGATACGCAGTCTATGATGCTGGCCCTGATAGTTGCGTTGCTTCTTTTTATAGTCGTACCGCGCTTTATCTGGACACTCTGTTTTGGAAATGTTACATGGAAACAAAGATCCTTTTCCTTCGTGATGGGGATCCTTTTTTTGGCAATGTATATCATTTCAGTTCTATTTCCTGCTGTAGCTACCAGGATCAGTATCGTCGCGATCGTTTATATGAATGTTTATCTCGGGACTGTAACTCTCAATGGTTTGATCCGGCTGCGACTGCATTCCACAGTCAGTGATCGGGAAGATGCCGGTATTGTGATTCCTTTTCTTTACATGAGCTGTTTGCTTTATTATATCGTAGCTTTACAGAGTGTTGTAATGCCGATGGTTGTATCGGAAACACTGAATAATAAGCTGAACCTTTTTACTTCGGGATGCATTTCGTTTTTATGGGGAGCCCTTTCTCTGTTGTATCTTTTCTGGAAAAATCCGGGGAAGTCGTTGTGTGGTGTTTTACTTGTTTCGGAATCATTCACAGCTCAGTACAGGATAACCCCCAGAGAAAGAGATGTGTTAGGCCTTCTCGTTAACGGAAAGAGTAATAAAGAGATAGGGGAGGCGCTATTTGTTTCTCCCCGTACGGTGGAGACTCATATTTATAATATCTATCGAAAGTGTTCCGTTAAAAATAAACTTGAACTGTTCGGTAAAATCAGAGACTGTCCCGAATAGATCATAAATCGCTCCAACCTACTTAGAATCCAGTTTTTCCGAGCCGTCCCAGTCAATGTTCTACCCATGGACGTGAAACCACCTAATAAATAAGGTATAATTCCCTCATGAAAAGAATAAGTCTCATAAATAACAGAATTCTTGTTACCGGCGCCTCCCGCGGAATCGGGAAAGCCTGCGCCCTGGCTCTGGCCGAGGAAGACGCCATTATCTATCTGTCGGGACGAACCCTGTCCTCTCTCAATGCTGTGAAAGAGGAAATTGAAGAGAAGGGCGGAAAGGCCGTCTGTCTCACAGCAGATTTAAGCGAACCCGGGGGAGTGGAAAAGCTCATCTCCTCTTATAAGGAACAGTCGGAGGATCTGGATGTTCTGATCAATAACGCGGGAGTGGCCCTGTCCGCTCCCATAGAAAAAACCACCGGGGATGACTGGGACAGGATTATGGGGATCAATGCCCGGTCCCCCTACTTTCTCTGCCGGGAAGCCCTGCCCCTGATGGAATCATCACCGGTAAAGACAATAATTAATATAGCATCCGTTGTAGCGACTCAGGGGTATCCTCTGCAGTCGGCCTACACTGCATCCAAACATGCTCTTATAGGATTCAGCAAGTCCCTGGCCCGGGAACTTCAGGACAGGGGATACCGTATCCATGTCCTCTCTCCGGGGGGGGTGGCAACCGAAATGGTGACGGGTGTCCGGCCCGATATTAATACGGAAGAACTGATCGCTCCGGAGGAACTGGCGGAATGGGTCCGTTTTCTGTTAACCGTAAAAGGAAACGGTATGGTCGACCATATTGCCATAAGAAGAGAATCCAAACTTCCCTGGTAAAAATCTTTACAAAATTACTTATATTAAGGAATAATAGGGGCATGAGAAAACACGGTCTGCTTTTGATTCTTTCATTATTTACCGGTTCTGTTCTTTTCGCACAAACCGCAGTGACAGGTGTACTGGATCTACGGAATCAGGACTGGAGTCATGCCATAGCGAAACTGAATGGAGAGTGGGAATTTCACTTCGAAGAACAGCTTTCCGGGCCGGATCCGTCTTCGGCAGTTATCGTACCGGTTCCTGCAAAATGGAATTCATACACCGGCAAAGAGGGAAAGGTGATGGGCCGTACCGGTTACGGGACGTTCTGCCTGACCGTGCTGCTCCGGGGGGACGAACCGGCTCTGGCTATTGAACTGAACCGGCCCAATAATGCTTACAGGCTTTTTATAAACGGCAGGGAAATGGGGCAGGCCGGTGTGCCGGGTACAGATAAAGATTCTACAGTACCCCGCTACGACCGCAACCTCTATCCGGTCCCTCCCGGGATAAAAAAACTGGAAATAGGAATCCAGGTCAGCAATTTTCATCAGGCTTCCGGAGGGCTTCAGGAAAAGATCATGATAGGTGAATACCGCCGGATTTCCGGGCGGTGGAATCTGAAGCGCGGCATTGAGATGATGCTTATCGGTGTTTCCCTGGCCATGATGCTCTATTTCCTTGTTCTGTTTCTGTATATGCCCAGTGAGAAGATCTATCTTTACTTTTTTCTGTTTACCATGACGGCGGTTATACGATCCCTCGTTACAGAGTCCTACTTCCTTCAGGACCTCCTTCCCTTTATGAACTGGTATATAATGATCCGTCTGGAATACCTGACATTCGCTTTTATTATAACGGCCATGATCGCTTTCCTCCGGAGCCTCTATCCGGATGATGTTCCGAAAATCCCTTTCAACCTGATTTTCGGATTGTCCTGTCTGTACGGCGTTATCATTCTGTTTACATCATCCGTTTTTTTTACTTCCTTTATGACTGTTCAGCAGGTGCTTATGATTCTGGAGACTTTCTTCATTGTCTACATTATGGTGCGGACTGTCCGCAGGAAACGGGAAGGGACCGCTTATGTTTTCATCGGGGTTTCCCTGCTGCTGATGGCCTTTGTCAACGATCTGCTGAATGCCATGCTTATTCTGCATACAGGCGGTGTCCTCAGCTACGGGATGCTGGGATTCCTGCTCAGTCAGGCTTTTCTCCTGGCCGGACGCTTTACCCGGGAGAAACAGAAAAGCGACCGGCTCGGCCGTGATCTGGAAATTTCATCGGGAAAGCTTGAATCCCTCTTTCAGGAGATCCGCCGTTCCGGAAGAGATCTGTCTGAATCAGGGAAAGCCCTTAACAGCAGTATGATCAGCGCTGAAAGCTCGGTAGAGGAAATAACAGCGCATATTCACGGGGTTAACAGTGAAATCAGCAGTCAGAACAGGGGCCTTCAGGATACCAGAGCGGCATCTGAGCTTATGAACTCCTTTCTCAGCGGTCTGGATGCCGGGATTCACCGGCAATCAGAAGAAACAGACAGGGCCTCCCTTACCATAAAAGCCCTTCTCAGTGAAACGGAACAGCTGTTTTCCCGATTTGAAGGAATGGATAATTCCTTTAATCTTCTGTCTGATTCCAGCGAAAAGGGCGAGGCCCTGCTGGAGAGCATGAGTCACCTGGTTCAGGGCGTGAACAGACGATCCGAAAGGCTTGTTGAAACGAACGAGCTGATAGCCGGTATTTCCAGTCAAACGAATATGCTGGCCATGAACGCCGCTATCGAGGCTGCCCATGCCGGAGAGGCGGGCAGGGGATTTGCTGTAGTAGCTGAAGAGATCCGGAAACTGGCCGAGCAGACTGCTGTGCAGTCCTCCGAATCGGATAAGGAACTGAAGGAGATTCTGAGTGAAATCCAGGAAATGGTCAGCGCAACAGAGAGGGTGGAATCCAGTTTCACAAGCATTCAAACGGGAGTCACTGCTTTTAAAGCCGATCTGGATGAGATGAAGAATGCGCTGGATCAGCAGAACCGTCAGGGCGATGAAATCCGAAACAGCCTGTCTTCGGTACAGAACGTTTCCGATCAGGTCCTGCTGGAATCGGGTGAAATAAGGAAGAACCGGGAGGTTACGGGACACAGCCTCGAACAGCTAAGCGAATTGAGTCAGAAAGTAAACCTGAGGGTTGAGGAGATGCTCCTCAGCACGGAGAAGTTGAACAAGTCCCTTGAGGCTGCCGGTGAAATGGAGAAATCCACCCTTAAGGCTATTGAAACGCTGATTACATTGACGGAAACATAAAAAAAGATTGACCCCAACCTGTTAAAGGACGTATGGTTTAATAATTGAAAGCATGGGTTTAACCGAGGATAGGGGTCATGGATATTCAAATTGAAGACTTTGAGGGATCTCGCATTATAAGGCTGCCGGGAAACGCTCTGAAAGGGTGTAAAAGCGGTGATGTGGTCCATCTGGATATTTTGAAAGGGGCTCTGCTTGTAAAACCGGAAAACCACGAATTCCGTTCGGACTGGGCCGGGAAAATAAAACATAGCGGTCGGAAAGGGATGGAAAGCCTCCTGATAGAGGAGCCCTCCGCTATAGAAATGGATGACTGGGAATGGTAGTACAGCAATTTGATATCTGTCTGATAAACCTGGACAGTGTGGTATCCATGAATATTTCCAAAACCCGTTTCTGTCTGATACTCTCTCCCTGTGAAATGATCAATTCCATGTCCACGGTGCTGATTGCACCCATGTCCACAAGGGTTATGCCCGGCCCCACCAGGCTGAATGTCACCCTGGAAGGCAAGAAGGGCCTGATCGTTCTGGATCAGATCAGAACCATCCGCAACAGCCGGATTATCCGGCGGCTGGGGCATCTGGATGAGGACTCGGTTACACAGGTAAAGAGCGTCCTGGCTGAAATTTTTCTTCTCTGACCAATCAGAATCCTGTCAGACGGGAAGGGCTGATCTGTTGTAAATTTCTTCCAGTTCGGGGAACGGTTCCAGAGCGCGGGGAAGCAGTCCGTTGGCCCAGGCCAGGAACAGCCCGTAATTCAATACGGGAACCCCTGTTTTTCTGAAAATATCCAGTCTGGAATCCATGGCTTTCCGGGTAAGCATACAGGCGGCACAGTGGATAATCAGGTCCCACTCCTGCGGATTTTCCGGGATTTTCCGGGTATGGCCGAATTCCACTTTAGAACCCACCAGCTGCCGGAACAGCCGGGGAATCTTGACGGTCCCCAGATCATCCGCCTGCCTGTGATGGGAGCAGGACTCCATTACCAGCACCCGTCCGTTTTCAGGAAAGTCCCTTAAAGCCCTCAGGCTTTCTATAAAAAGCGCAGGGTCTCCCTTTTTGCGGGCAAAAAGGATGGAAAAGGACGTGAGAGGCTGATCCTCCGGAATATCCGCCGCCACCTTATGAAAAGCCTGACTGTCCGTGATAACAAGGGAAGGTTTAATTCCCAGGTTGTTATAGAGGGAGTAGAGTTCTCTCTCTTTTACAATCAGTGCGGCGCAGTCCCTGTCCAGAAGATCTCTGATTGTTTCCACCTGAGGCAGGATCAGTCTACCCGCCGGGGCCGCCAGATCGATAGGAGTCACCAGCAGTACCAGATCATTCTCTTTGACCAGTCCTTCAACAGGGGTCATCTCCCGGTGGATCTCCTTTTCCAGCTTTTCCATCCGGCTGATCAGGGGGAGAGAACTCTTTTCCTGCCTATTGTCCAGAACAATCCTGTTCTGGGGAGGGAAGAAATCCGCCTTTTCCGGATTGACCGGCCGATCACCGAAAGTCAGAACCCCGATCCAGGGCAGCTGTTTTTCCCCGAGCCATTCCAGAAGGTCCTTCTCTCCCTGTGACGGGAAACTGTGTCCGGGGGATACAAAAAGGATCATATCCGCCGCTTCCAGGCGCTCTCTTGTTTTTACAACCCTCTGCGCCCCGAGGTCTCCCGTATCATCCAGACCCGCCGTGTCTGTAACGGCACACATGCCGAGTCTGCCCAGTTCTATTTTCCGGGTGACCGGATCGGTGGTAGTTCCGGGGGTACTGGAAGCTATGGCAATATCCTTCTGAAAAAGATTATTCATCAGTGATGATTTGCCCGCATTCCTGACACCGGCCAGGACTATGCGGGTCATCTCCGCCAGGGGGGTGGAACTCATGGGGTCTCTCCTTTATCGAAACTTGTCAGATTATATGTGCTGAACCGGTTTTTAAGGTAGTCGGCCTTGAGCTCTGTATTCTCTGACAGCCACTCTATCAGCTCCTCCAGGTTGGCTGGAGAAGCTTTTTTTATACGGGGTATCAGATCTTTCAGGCTGCTGTAGCCCAGGGTATCTTTAAGTGAATTCAGTAAAGCCGGGCTTACAGCCAGCCGGGCTTCCATTTTTTCCCTGTCCGGTTCAAGGTTCTCCATCAGGGGACCTGAGGCGCAATCCAGCGCCCTTGTCAGCCTTTCGGCCAGGCGGATCATCTGTTCAGCCAGAAAGGGCAGATTGGCGTTAAGCTGCAGCTGACCCGAGCGGCTGTACTCTTTAATCAGCCCTGCTGTGGAGGAGCACTCCATGCACAGGCCCCGTATCAGTTCCAGCAGAACCGGATTACTCTTGTCCGGCATTATGGTTGAACCGTACTGGACTTCTCTGTGGCGGATTTCTCCGCTCAGGGAGGATGTATAGAGCAGAAGGTCAGAGCTCATTTTATACAGGTTGTCCCCACACAATCCCATCCCCGCGGCACATTCGGCCAGATTGTCCGTATGAGCCACCTGGTCGCATAGATTCTGACTCCGGCAGAGGGGGAGGCCTGTTATCCGTTTGATCTGTTTTTCCGCTGCAAATACATAGCTGCGGGGAGCGGAATACCCCGTGCCGATAGCGGTTCCCCCCAGAGGGATGGTTCTCAGTCTCTCTTTCAGTTTGTTCAGGCGCCAGCGATCCCGCTCAACCGGACCGGCCCAGGAGGAGAACAACTGTCCCAGAGTCAGGGGGAGGGCATCCTGCAGCTCCGTACGGCCGCACATAAGCCACTGTTCATATTCTGTTTCCCTTTTTACCAGTTCCTCCTGCAGCCGGACCGTTTTCTGTTCAATCTCCTCCAGAAAGCGGAAGGTCATTAATGTGACAGCCGTGGGAAAGGTATCATTGGTGGACTGAAAGCGGGCCAGATGGTCCAGGGGACGGGCCCGGAAATCCCCGCTGTATTTCCGGTTTGTCCCTTCGGCCAGTACTTCGCATATATTCATATGCAGGCTGGTGCCTGCTCCCCCCTGACTGAGGGGCAGGGGAAAATGCCGGTCCAGATCACCCCTGATAACCTCATGGCAGGTCTCTTCCAGCAGGGGAAAATAGTCATCAGGGTAGAGACCGGCTGTCTCCTGCTGAGCTCTGACGGCCGCCAGTTTGACTTCGCCGTAGGCTCTGATGATTACCCGGGGAGTCTGTCCGGGGCCCAGTATCTCCATAGCCTTCTCTGTTTCCTGTCCGTACAGAATCATTTTCCCATCCTTGCAATACGGGGGGCATCCCCTCTGCTGAAACCGAGTTCCCTATCCAGCGGTTTTACACGGGCGGAAAGGCAGCCGATGCATTGGATTCCGCTTTCATCCAGACAGATCTTGCCGGGATATAAAAGGTAGTCCTTTTTGAAATCCTCCTGGGTGATGTTGGGCATCAGCACATTGGCTCCTGCGTTTATCATCCTCTCCCGTCCATCCGGCTCCAGTGTTCCCGCGGCGGTTGTCGCCGGGATATGGGTTTCGGGCAGGGCCAGCCGCAGCAGGGCGACCCCTCTCACAGCTTCTTCGATTGAGTGAAGCCGGGCATCCTTTAAAGGAGTCTCCGGGTGGGGAATAAAAGGACCGATTCCCACCATGTCCAGCTGCAGCCTCTGACAGAGCAGTATATTCTCCAGTCTTGTATCTGCCGTCTCTCCCGGAAGCCCCAGCATAAAACCGCTTCCCGTCTGAAATCCGGCCAGACGGACATTTTCCAGAGCCTGAAGCCTGTCTTTCAGGGTTTTTCCGTCCCGGATATACGCATGCAGTTCCGGGTCGGATGTTTCGAAGCGGATCAGGTAGCGGTCAGCACCAGCCTGAACCAACGCCCTGTACTCCTCCCTGCTGAGCATCCCGCAGCTGAGGGTTACCGCCGCTTCTCCCCTGGTCTGTATCTTTATGGCTTCCACCAGGCGGCAGATCCGATCCGTTCTGTACCGGTGGTCTTCTCCGCCCTGCAAAACAAAGGTGCGAAGTCCCCTGTCGAATCCGGTCTGAACAGCTTCCAGGAGTACAGCCTCTTCTATTCTGTAGCGGTGCACCTTTTTATTCTCCCGCCGGATACCGCAGTACAGGCAGTTGCTGCTGCAGTAATTGGTAAACTCCAGCAGCCCGCGCAGCAGGACCTCACGTCCGTGTACTTCCGTACAGACTTTTTTACCCATAGCGGCCAGTTCATCTGTTGGAGCATGGTAGAAAAGGTCGGTCAGTTCCTCCGGCGACAGGGGAGCGGGAGAGCAGGACGTTGTCATTTCTTTTTCAGTCATGAACTTTCCTGTAAATATATTGATATTCTGTCTTGTGGATCAATAACGGTAAAACGGTCTTTATGGTTTTCCTGGATTCTGCCTCAAGCATTTTTTTATAAGGTGCCTGTCTGGATACCAGACGGTGAATTTTGTCATAATTAAGAAAATCTGGGTACGACATGGTTCCTCTCTTTCAGAATTCTCATTCCTCAGTGTCAGCGGGGCTGGGCCCGGTCTTATTGGTTCACCTTGAAAGCCGGTATGCCGCCTTTCTCAGATCACGTATCAGTATTTTACTAAAGTTTTGAATTTGTCAATGATCAGGCTGTTCAATCGATAAAAAAATAACGAGAAATGCAACCAGTATTACATTCTACTGTAGATTTCCACCAGGCGTTCTATCTTTGGTTCAATCATATCCATTACGATAAATTTCCCTTCCCGCAGAACTTCTTTTCCCTCTATATACAGCAGGAGCATAGGCACGGAGTACAGGGTCAGCTGCCCTGCAATCTCCGGATCATCCGCCAGGCTGCAGTTATACCCCTTTATTTCCGGGTATTTATCGAGCAGTTCCTCAATTTTCGGTTTTATTACCCCGCAGACTCCGCAATCGGGATGGGTAAAATAAAAAAGAGAAAGACCCATGTCCTCATTCATAATTTTCTGTACTTCAAAGAGATTATTCAGTTTTTCTGTAAATTTCATAATTTGAATATAATAAATAAACTATATATAGGGAAGCATAGACTATTTAGTAAAAAGAAACCCCTCTGCTACACCAACAGAGGGGTTTGGAAACTGTTATAAGGAATCATGTCATTGATCATCTTCAGCAAGAAGAAATCTTGTCTTAGATAGTTATAATATAATTAGTATTAACTAATTATGCAACACCTTTCTAATAATAAATACTGAAAAATGCAATTTTCTGCTGAGAATCTGAATATCAGTTCTTGTAATCCCCGATTTCAAACATAGGATGCCTGACCAAAGAAATTCCCCAGAATCGTACGAAGCTTCTGATCCACAGTGGCATAGGAGTAGTATTTCAGAGCCAGTTCATAGTTTTTATCGGTTATTCTCTTTACCTCATCCGGGTTATCCAGAAGCCGTTCTACCTGGACTATGGTTTCATTGGTAATAAAATCATCGATTTCTATAACTTCAAATCCCTTAGGTCTGATGTCGGTTGCATAAATGGAATAGTTATTAACAAGAATGGGTTTCCGGAACCAGAGTGTTTCCAGAAAAGCATTTCCGAATCCTTCGATTAATGAGGGATAAGTGACAAAATCCGCATAGGGATAGAGATCCTGAAGGGTGTATACTTTCCGGCCGTCCGGCAGGATTTTTCTCTGGTTCTGTATCAGCTTGTCTACAAAAATGGCTTTTACTTTCAGCATTTCCGCATACTCTCTAACCCGGTTTTCATATTCAAAGCCTTCATCGCCCGATGCATGGGAAATAACAAAAACGCATTTTCTTTTTTTCAGACGGGAAACCATCTCAATGGCGTGCTCGATTCCCTTCCTCTGGACAACCCGGGTCGGCTGAAGGATAAGGAGTTCATCCTCGGCTATACCCAGGGACTGCCTGATATCGCTGTTGTAGTCATCTTTTCCGGGAGGATCGTGTTCAAAATCCATTACATTGGGTATCAGGGTGGAGGATATTCCCGTTCTCAGGGCCAGCTGATTCTGTCCTGAAGAGTTTATTACAACATGATGGACACTGCTTAGATGAGGGGGGTAGCAGGAGTTGATATAATCCCATACGCAGTTAGTCAGAAAACGTTTCCTTTCCCAGAAAAAGTCATGGTGATGGGCAATGGTGGGAATGTTTGTTTCGGCAATATACTCTGTAATAGCCATGGCAAGAGGCACATTCAAGGGGATGGTAACGGCATTCTGAGGAATGAGAACGTCAATTTTGAACTTATCCACAAACTTATAGAGGGATGTTTTGTAAATATCCCGCCAGTGGTGCAGCTGATCGGTTAATTCCCTGCTTCTTACACTGTTGTTAAAACATTCATTGTAGAGTTTTCTGGCTTCTTCATACTGATAATGCATGGATTTTACTTCCATACACCTTTCAGGGGACCTGTCCAGTTCACCGGCCAGGTAGAAGCACTGGTGCCCCATATTCTCCAGAACTTCCGCCCATTTTTCAATTTCAAGGCTGACACCATCTGTTCCTGCGATCCTGAAGGAAATAAAACCGATTTTTTTCATGAAGAACCCCTTTCATTGATGATATTAGAATTTTAGTCTGTCAGGGAGGATTTGCCAAATGTTTTTTAGCGTGAAGAAATTCCTCCTGGAGGACCGAGAATATCAGCCCAGATTACCGCTTTCTGAAGAGGCGGCAATTTTTCTATCCTTTCCAGGGCTGTCGTGTTTTCCCCAGTTTCCCGGATATCCTTCACGATTCGCCCCGGCTGTTTCAGTATAACCTGATCTTCCTCCGCATCTTTAAAGAGTTTTTCAGGCGGGGGCCTATTTCCCCCGGTTTTTTTCCTGTCCTCATATTCCTTGATTCGTTTCTGTATAATCCCCATCAGGGTAGGACTCAGAATAATAAAGAAAAGCATCAGCAGGGGGGGGAGGAATTCAAGGATCTCTTTCCACTCACCGGCTGCCATTATTTACTTTCCCCCGGGGGGGCTGTTGTGGTTTCACCTCCGATACTTTTCCGCATTGCCGTGTCCGCCTGGACATTCTTCATCCTGTAATAATCCATAATGCCCAGATTCCCGGAGCGGAAGGCTTCGGCCATTGCCTTGGGTACTTCTACTTCCGCCAGCACAACCTTTGCCCGGTTCTCTCTTTCAAGGGCGACGTTTTCCTGTTCCAGTGCCCGTGCCGCCGCCCGTCTCTGTTCCGCAACGGCCTGAAAGCGGCGCTTGTCTGCTTCTGCCTGATCGGCCTGGAGTTTGGCTCCCACATTTTCTCCCACATCCACATCGGCAATATCAATGGAGAGAATTTCAAATGCCGTTCCCGCATCCAGACCTTTTTCCAGAACCCGTTTGGAAATTAGATCGGGGTTTTCCAGTACTTCCTTATAGGTATTGGCCGATCCTATGGTAGTAACGATCCCTTCTCCCACACGGGCAATTATCGTTTCTTCCGTTGCGCCGCCCACCAGCCGTTCTATATTGGCTCTCACTGTTACACGCGCACGGGCTTTAAGCTGAATCCCGTCCTTGGCAACCGCATCTATGGTAATGCGGCCTTTTTTTGGATTGGGACAGTCTATTACTTTGGGATTAACACTGGTTCGGACAGCATCGAGCACATCCCGCCCGGCCAGGTCTATGGCCGCCGCTTTCTGAAAGTTAAGGGGAATATTGGCCTTGTTGGCAGCTACCAGAGCCTTGCTGACTTTGAAAACATCACCCCCTGCAAGGTAGTGGGTCTCCAGAAGATCCGAATCGGTCTGCAGCCCCGCCTTTGTCAGCATTATACGGCTGTCCACGATGATTGTGGATTTCACACGGCGTATCCACATCCCTACAAGACGGCCCATGGCAATATGAGCTCCCGACAGGAGGGCCCTGAACCATAAGCTGAAAAACTTGAGAAAAAATGCGACGAAGATCAGTATAATGATCCCGATCAGTACATAAACTATTATTTGAAGCATTTAATCCTCCCTGTTCTTTCCCTGTTTATATTTCTTCCCGGACTTCTATCCGGTTTCCATTTACACTATGAACTCGGATGCTTCTTCCTTTAGGAATATACTCTCCTCCGGTAACCACGCTGTATTTTCTTCCCTCTATAACAGCGGAGCCGGAAGGACGCAGGTCGCTGACAGCGGTCCCCCTGCAGTGAAGGAGGGGGGAAGGGGAAAACAGCGTTTGGGGCGGTTCTCCCGGTTTTTCTCCGGGATTGAAAAGGATCAGTTTTTTCCCAACCATGCTGCGGGGAAACCTCCTGAACCATAGAATAATGACAAGAGGAATAAGGATGAGCATACCCAGGAGAAAAAGGAGACCCGTCACAGTACCATAGGTTATAAAACTCATGGAGATCCCCGTAATAATACAGGCTATTCCCACAATTCCGATTAAGCCGGCAGCTGGAACGAAAAGTTCGATTATAATGGCTGCCAACCCGATAGCAGCCAGCAGCAGGGCATAAACCATGGTCATATCCGTTCCACCTTTATCCGGTTCCCTGACTGTTCCAGAACCCGGACCTTTTCTCCTGCCGGGATATATTCCCCATCCGATTCGACAGGCAGCACTTCCGTCCCGAAACGGGCTTTTCCTGCAGGGCGCAGGTCTGTCAGGGCCGTCCCGGTCATCTCTTTCTGCTTTGTTTCTTTCTGAGGGATTATTTCCTGATTCATATCAACAGGACTGGTCAGGATCAGACGGTTGAAAAGGGGAAGCCTGGGGAAAAAGGCCATTATCAGGGCAATCAGTCCCCCCGATCCAACCAGAGCTGCCATTACAACCATCAGATTGCGTAAAAATACATCGATCTGCCACTCAAAGTCCGGGATTATGAAATCCTGACGGGAGAGGATCAGTCCTGCGGAAATCAGAATCAGTCCCATTATTCCTGTGACTCCGAATCCCGGTATAAGAAATACTTCCACCGCCAGCAGAATAACCCCCAGTATAAAAAGGAGCAGTTCCAGGGAGTCCATTGTACCCATCAGGGCTCCCCCCAGAAAAACTATGGAAAATACAATGATGGCGACAGTTCCGGGAAAACCGAATCCGGGGCTGGAGATTTCAAGGTATACCGCAACAAGTCCTATCATAATCAGCAGACTGGTTACCACACTGCCTGTTATCAGGGCAACCAGTTTATCCGCCCGGGATTCCTCCATCACTATGACATCCTCTTCTTTCAGTCCGAACAGGGCAATCAGCTCTTCCCGGTTCGCAACAGTCCCCCGGGAAATACCGTATTTCTCCATATGCCCCGCGGTCAGGGTAAGGAGTTTTCCCGCACCGGAAATTATCGGGCCTGTTTCGAAGCTTCTATTCTCCTGCTCCGCCTTCTTTTTTAGTGAATCCAGCTGTGAATCCTGAATCAGCTGCACCCTGCCGTCAATAGTGACTTCTCTGACGATGACATCCATATCAACCATACCGAGGGCTGCCGCTTCGGGATAACCGTTTTTTTCAGCCAGGGCTGCCATCTGTCCCCGTACGGCGCTAACCGTTTTTTCCGGAGCCATCTCCATACCTTCCGAGCTCTGATAGACCGGGGCTGCGGCTCCCATGGATGTCCCCTGGGCCATATAGATCTTTTTGGCTGAAAAAGAGATAAGCGCTCCGGCGGACCAGCTGACTCCCAGTTTTTCTGCTCCTGCCGAGATAAAGGCAATCGTTTCAACATCCCTTAGGGAACCTATCAGAGTGGTTATCTGAAGGGCTGTGTCGACCCGGCCTCCGAATGTGTTTATATCGAAAATAATCCTACTGGCATCGGATGCTTTTTCGATGCTGCGCCGCAGGTAAACCAGACGGAAAGGCTCAATATCCCCCTGCAGGGGAATAATATAGGTTTGTCCCGGAAGAACCGGCGTTATGATCAGCAGCAGGAGTAATACTAAAACCGGACGGGACGGAAAAAAACAGTTTTTCATCCGCTGCTCCTGGATTAATTCTAGTCCAAAGGGCGCAGTAGTGCAAAAGTACTTAAAAAAGTTCTATCGTACCGTCGGAAACCATGCCGGTAAAATCAAATTCATCCACCAGCTCCGGATTCCAGTTCAGGTTGAAAATAAATTTCTGAACAATGCGGACATCCTGTTTCAGCGAAATATTATCCTTTAAAATGTATTCAAAACAGATTTGGGGGATATCGCCTCCAAAGGAGATATATTTCTGTTTGTGGTTGATGATAATGGGAACCTGAATATCGGGCCCTCCGTTTTCATAGAACCCTTCCTTTATAAAGACGGTCTTGAAACCGCCCCACATAAGATTCGTCAGTTCGCCTATCAGGGGAGGGATCACAAACTCGGCAGGCTCTGAAAAATGGGGGTTTTTTCCGGAATTGACTAAAAACTGATGAAGTTCATCCACATCGGACTGCAGCATCATATACCCGCGGCACCAATTTGTATTGACAGGTATGAGAGTCATGATTTCGCCGTATATGACCTTATCCCTGATTATTGAGGGAGCCGGGCAGTGAACCTGAACTCCATTGATCATGGACTTGATGCCGGATATGGAGAAATCCTGAATCTGCCGTATCATTTCAGAGGGATATTCATGGATAAATATATGGGATTTCAGAAGGGAGCTGATTTTCTCTTTGTCTTCTATGTGGAATGCCCCGTCAAAGAGCCAGGTCTTTTTTTCCGGAAGGTTCTCCTCCTCTCCAGGCTCCTCCACTCTGAGAAAGAGAGGCAGTTCCGGGCGCTGCTGTTTCAGTTTTTCCGCCAGGGGGATGAAGTCCCCCCTGTTATTCATAAAAAGAGCGCCCAGGTGGATATTTTTGTCCAATATGATATCAACAAGATCGGGCGATCCTATGGAACGCATACCTTTCAGATTGTTCTCTTCGAATATTTTTTTCAGCTGCGGGAGGATGGAAATATCCGTATCGAAGGTTAGAGCTCTGCTGGTAAGAGGCATTTTTTCATTCATGGTAAAACTCCCGAAATGATTTTCTACTCTTTCAGTGTAATACATTTCGGGAGTATTTGAATTAAAATATTCGATTATTTAACGGTAACTGTCCCGCAGTGTCCGGATTTTCAATTTTTTCTCTGACAATTCTTCCGGACTGTTCCAGTAAAGGGTAATCCTGCGTTCTTCCCCTGCATCCATATCAAAATAATTATCCGAGAAAACAGCATCCCCCTCATATAGATCCAGTTCCACAAATGCTGCATACCGTTTTGCTGTCAGGGTTATTTCATACCCTTCCGCAGCCTGCTTTAAACCTGCCTTAAGCTCCGGATCGGGCAAATCTATCTTTTTGTATTGTACGAACCAGGTCGTATCCCGCCAGATATGTCTGCCTCCTTCATCAGTCAGTTCCGCCGAAAGGTAGCGCTCCCTGTTTCTGTCACCGGCCAGCTCTCTGCTGAAATCTTCCGCTGCCAATTTGCGGGATGTCCGGGGGGCAACCTGAACACTTTCTTCCCCTCTGCGGATAATCCTGCCGCTGCACTCTTTAAGGGCCCATTTCAGGGTACCCTTAAACCCATCCATTCCTTCGGTGGACACATAGATTTCCGCCATCGCCCCTTCCTCCCTGCAGGAAAGGAGTACAGGCGCATAGGCTCTCTTCATGGCATAGTGAAGGGCCTTCCAGCGCCCATAGTAGTCAATGGACGACCAGGAAGCCACGGGCCAGTTGTCATTCACCTGCCAGTAGGTGCTTCCCAGGCACCGGCCTCTGTTCTGTCTTAAGTGTTCCACCGCATAGCGACCGGCTTCCGCCTGGCTCAGCTGGGAGAGGTAGCAGTTGGCATCCATGTCTTTTCCCAGGCGGAAGTACTCGGCGGCGTACTTCATGATTTTCCGGTTACCCGCATAATCCCCGTTTCTCTGATGATCTTCCATTACGGGAGAGTAGGGGTTCCTGTCTCCTTCTTCCGTATAGGAGCAGACTGTTTTATAGGACGGGAACGACTGAAAACCGTATTCGGACAGGAAGCGGAAGTGATGCTTTCTTAAATCCGTAAAAGGGGCGCCTCCATGCCAGACATCCCAGTAGTGGACATCGCCCCGGTCAGGATCATTGGGATTGTCAAAAAAGCCGCCAGATGAGGGAGACGCTTTCCAGTAGGGGGTCAGGGGGGTTACTTTCTTTGAGAGCTCCGGGAGAAAGTACTCATACTGCAGGGTATATTCCGCTTTGTTCCTCCCGTCCCATCTCATCTGTTCCCACTCTTCAAAGGCCCATTCCATCTCATTGTTTCCGCAGATAAGAGCCAGGCTGGGATGATGGGATATCCTGCTGAGGTTGTCCGTAATCTCAAGCCTGAGCTCCTCCCTGAATTCGGGGCAGTCCGCTTCATAGAGGGCACAGGCAAACATCAGATCCTGCCAGACCAGCAGCCCGAACCGGTCGCATATCTCGTAGAAGTCTCTGTCAGGGTAAATCCCGCCTCCCCAGACCCGTATACAGTTGAAATTGGCATCCCGGCAGTTTCCAAGGAGTTCTTCTGCTGTTTTTCTACCGGCTCTGGCATTGCAGACATCCCGGGGAATAATGTTTCCCCCCATGGCGAACAGGGTTATGCCATTCACTCTGAAACCGAAAGACTCTCCCCATTCGTCCGGGGTCCGGTCCAGTTCCACGGTTCTTAATCCGGTTTTCAGTTCCCCCCGGTCCAGAAGCTGTCCCTTGTGGAAGAGTTCGCTCTTAAGGGTATACAGGGGCTGTCCCCCGTAACCGTTGGGCCACCACAGTTCAGGATTCCCGATTACAATATCTGCCTGCTTTCCGGGTGCGGATTCCATCTGCCAGGTTTTACCGGAAGGAGATGTCAGGGTGTACCGGATGGACGTTCCCTCAGTATTCCCTTCGGCAGTGCTGCTGCAGGAGAGGATGACCCTGTCTGTTCCGCCATTATCCTTCAGGTGTTCCTGGCTTATCCTTGTATCACCCAGTCGTGCTCTTCTGACTGCCTTCAGGCTTAAGCTCCGCCAGATGCCCAGATCCGGAACCTGAGGACCCCAGTCCCATCCAAAGGAGGAGCTGCACTTGCGGATCCTGTTGAAACCGTCGATGATATTATCCGGGGCGCTCCAGATATACCGTTTCTCCTGTTTTTCCCGGATATAGGCCAGGCTGTTGAAGAAGGTTATTTCGATACTGTTTTCACCCTGTTTCAAAACTCCGGTAGCATCCAGGTAGTAGCGGCGGTGCATATTCTCTGTCCTGCCTATTACAGTGCCGTTTATGCGGATCTCCGTAAGGGTATCCAGACCCTCCGCATCCAGGGATATCCGGTCTGAATCTGTCAGGAAATCATCGGGCAGTGTGAATCTCCTGCTGAACATAAAGTCCCTGTCTGCTATCTCAGGGCATTTCCTGTTGTTCTCTCTCCAGAAAAGGTCTTTCTCTCCCCAGTAACCCGACTCCTCCAGCGCCTGAAAGAGTGTTCCGGGCATATTCCCCTCAATATCGTAAGTTCCGCAACCGGAACGAATCCGCCATACTCCTGCCAAATCGAATGCCTTCATGGATTCATGTTCTCCTTGAGTAAATATTTTGTCTTATTTTATTGTTTAATAATGACGAATACTTGTTTAGGATCGGTAAAAATATGTATTATTTTGATATGGGTGTTTTAGTTTTCAAAGAGGATATGACCATGCCCGCCAACCGGGACCTGTCGGTGATGCGTCTGACCAAACAGAACAGTTTTACCCGGTACCATGGGCATGATTTCTATGAGTTTTTTTTTCTTTCAGACGGGTCATTAACCGAAAACCGGAATGGCAGGCGGTATGTCCTGAAAACAGGCGACAGCCTGCTGATCCGTCCCGGTGATTTTCACGGGTATCCCGAATGGAGAAAGGAGGAGTTTGTCTTCTATAATCTGACTATCCGGAAATCCCTCTGGAAGGAGCTGGAACGTCTCTCTCCCACACTGCCTTTTTCCGGTTTGACCCGGGCGGAGCAGCCCCGCTTTCTGAATCTCCAGGGCGATGATTTTGAGTTCTGCCGTTATACCCTGGACTGGCTGATCCGTCTGGAGAATGAATCCAGCCGGCGTCAGGGCTGCCTGAATTTTCTTTCACGGATGGTTCTGCAGTTCTGGGGAGAATCTCACCCTTTCGTCAGCGAGGGAGCTCCTCTGTGGTTTAACAGGCTTATGAATCGTCTGGATGAACAGAACACACTTAAGGAGGGAACCGGTTTTTTCAAAGAAGCCAGCCCTGTTTCCTACGAACACCTCTCGCGGCTGTTTAAAAAGCATACAGGACAATCCCCCTCGGCCTTTATCCGATCCAGGAGGATAGCCCTGGCCAGGACCTTGCTGGTCGGGTCGGATCTGACTGTGGGAGAAGTGGCCGAGGAGTGCGGTTACGAAAACCTCAGCCACTTTCACCATCAGTTCCGGAGCGATACGGGCGAATCCCCCCTCCGATACCGGAAGAAGCACAGCGGTTTTCAGTAGGTTTCTCTGAGATGGGTTACCCTGAACTCCGGTTTTTTATTCTTATCCCCTGAAGGAGCCGGGATAAAGCGGACGATCTTTTTCTCTTCCGGCATAAGGAGAAAACCGTTATCTGAAAAATGCCCCGGAATACCGGCTGTCAGGTAGGTAAAGAATGCCGGCCTGTCACAGGTCAGGATCAGTTCGTATTCCTCTCCATCGGACCGGACCTTCCTGGAAATACAGCTTGCCTGAAGATCGCACATACGGGGGACATGGAGGAACAGAAAATTCCGGAGTGTTTCATCCTCCCTTTCCAGAATAAGTTCCAGGAATTCCCCCCGTCTCTCTTCCTCGCTGCAGAGATCCTCTTCCAGTATCTGTAAGGCGCTGCCGGCCTCAAGGGACAGGTTCCCCGTCAGTTCCCGTTTCAGGGATCCGTCAAAGGACCTGAAATTCAGTCTGTAGGCGGCTTTAACGCTTTCCGGTTTATCGTTAATCAGGAATGCATTCAGTTTTCCCTCTTTCATCCAGGCTGTAATATGCACGGGACGGAAAAAACGGGCGGCATTATAATGCAGGAGCTTCCAGTCTCCCGAATATTCGATCGAAGACCAGGAGGCTACGGGCCAGTTGTCATTGAGCTGCCAGTAGAGTGCTCCCATGCAGACCGGGCGGTTGCTGCGCCAGTACTCTACAGCTGTCTGAATGGCCCAGGCCTGCTGGACCTGGCTCAGGTAGAGGAAATCCGGAAAACTCCGGGGGAAACGGAAATAACGGCAGAGGGTGGATAGGATGATCTCATTGCCCCGTTCGTTTTTCTGGTGATGCATCATAGATGGGGAACTGACATTCCATTCCTCTTCGGGGGCATAGGTTTTTACCTGTTCCAGGGAGGGAAAGGATTGGAAGCCGAATTCGCTGCAGAAACGGGGAAGGATGTCGTAGTAGGATTCAAAGGGTTTTCCTTCGTGCCAGACGCTCCAGTAGTGCATATCCCCCTTTGTATCATCGTGCCAGCAGTCGGAGTAGTCTCCTTCTCCGGCTGAGGGAGAACTGGGCCACCACTGCCTTTCTGGATCCAGTTCCCTGACAGCGGTTCCCAGAATGCCTTCGTTCAGGCGGTCGTAGTCCACCAGATAGATATCCCGGTTTTTCTTCGACTCTTCAAACCATGTGAGGGCTCCCACATCTTCGTTGTTTCCGCACCAGAGCGCCAGAGACGGGTGATTCTTCAGGCGGAGAATCTGTGCCCGGGCTTCCCTGCCCACACTTTGCAGAAACGCCCTGTCCGCAGGGTAGAGAGAACAGGAAAACATGAAATCCTGCCAGACCAGAATACCCAGTTCATCACAGATATCATAAAAATAATCCGGTTCGTACTGCCCTCCGCCCCAGACTCTTATCATATTCATATGAGCCTCTTTGGCGGAGTTCAGAAGATGAGCCGTTCTGTCTCGGGTTTGTTCTCCCGGCAGGGCATCGGTAGGGATCCAGTTTGCCCCTTTGCAGAAAATATCCCGTCCGTTTACACGGAAAGTCATGGAGCGTCCTACAGAATCGTCTTCCACAATAACTTCAATAGTTCTGAAGCCTACACGCCGTGTCTGCGACTGATTCCCCAGTTTCAGAATCAGGTCATAAAGGGGCTGTTCTCCCTGCCCGTTAGGCCACCACAGCCCGGGAGAGGGGATATTCATCTCCCTTGTATAAGAACTGCAGCCTGCCGGGATAAATACCTTCTCTTCCAGAGTGCTGCCAGCAACAGTGACAAGAAGGGGGAGTGAGGCCGCGGCTGAGGCTTCCGTACTGAAAAAAACTTTCAGATTCCAGTTATCCGAATCTGTCCGTTTCAGGTCATAGTGAAAATCCCGGATCAGGATAGTTTCCGGTATCAGGGCAATTTCTCCGTAGACCCCGGCTGTCATAAGGCAGGGTCCCCAGTCCCAGCCGGAATGGCACTGTACTTTCCGTACCAGGTTCCTGCCGGGAGAATAGACGGGGTAGTACATAACCGGAACAGGGTAGGGAAGACTTTCCGCCTTATCCAGAGCCGCCTGTTCTGCCGAATCCAGGTATATGGTAAAGGTGTTACTGCCCTGCTGAAGGAACTCCTTAACAGAGATATCTACCGGGACAAACATGTTATCAGAGGTGTAAGCGGTTTTCCCGTTGATTTCGATTCGTCCCACCGTATCCATACTCTGTATTCTGAGACGAATGGAAGGTGAGGTTGTATCTTCTTCCTGCAAGTGTACAGTGCGGGTCAGAACCCAGTCCTGTTTATTGATCCACTGTACAGCAAGTTCGTTCCGGTTCCAGTAGGGGTGTGGCAGGATACCGCTCTTGATCAAGGCATTGGCTGTATCGTCGGGAAGGTTTATTTCCGTACGGATTTTCCTGTCTCCGGAGCAAAGCTCCCATTTCCCCTGCAGATTTATATAATTCATCAGATTGGACTCCTTGGAATTTCAGGATCAGGTGTAGAACTTCTGAATCAGTTCCTTGCTCATAAATATTTTGTTAATCATCATACCTGCGGCTCCATAGGCAACCGCAAATTTCCCGTGAGTGGAGTAGTGGATAGTACATCTGTCCTTGAATATTTTCCGGTAGGCCCAGTTTTTGGAAATGGCTTCCTCCAGAACAGGTGTCAGTTCTTCCTTGTACTTGACAATATCCCCGCCCAGAAATATATGATCAAGGTTGAGGGTATTGATCAGAAAGGCCATATGCCTTGACAGCTCGTCCAGAAATTCCATAAGGGCATCCCTGTCGTGTTCCATGCGTATAATTCTTTTATTCTCAATGGAGAACTGTCTGCTTCCTTCGTCCAGGTTGATACTCCGGAATTCACCGGCGGAAAAATCCTCTCCCCTGTGAAGTTTTCCGTTTAGTACAAACCCTATACCAAGTCCTATATAATTCTGTTCTTCACTGGTTGCATTATGAAACTCTATCAGGGTGAACATGAAGTTTTTCAGGGAGGATGTACGGTGAAACACGATTTCTCCCCAGCAGCAGGCATTGGCATCGTTATCGATAATGCAGGGAATTCCGAATCTTTTTTCGATGGTATCGGTTACCGGAAAATTATCAATACCCAACGGGATGGAGTACGCAATGCATCCTTTCTGATAATTAACAATACCCGTAATGCCGAGACCAATTCCCAGAAGAGGCGGGAGGGGTTTGTCTGAAATCTGCAGTTCTGCCATTATATCATCAATATAGGAGAAGAAGTTTTCACGGGTTATCAGGGATTTCCGGTAAACCGATGAGATAATCTCTCCCTCCAGATTTACAAGAACACCCATATAGAAATCCGGGTGGATTTCTATTCCGGCAATACAGCCGTAGGATTTATTGATCATCAGTTTTACCGGTTTCCGGCCGCCTTTGGGACCGGCTTCTCCCTCTTCCACTTCAAAAACACTCTTCTTTTCCAGAAGGTTGGTTACAATAACTGTTACTGTGGATTTATCCAGTTTCAGTTTTCTGGCAATCTCTATACGGCTGATTCCATTATTCATCCATATGGTTTTGAGAACATTTGAAGTATTAATCATTTTTGTAACTTTAATTGCCATACTATTCCACTTTATTAATTTATCCCTTGGGATACGACTAATCCGCAAAGGAATAGCCAGGATAAAATCATACAGGAAAACACCCCTGTTTGGCAGTAAAAAATGCTTTTTACCGCCATTTCCTGCTTATTCTTTTATTGAACCGGCGGTAAACCCGGCTGCAATCTGTTTCTGAAAGAATATGTAGAAGATAATCATGGGCGCTGTTCCCATAACCAGCGCCGCCAGCTGCATCCCGTAGTCCCTCGAACGGCCTCCCGCAAAGGAGTTGATCCCAACCGGAAGACTTCGGATGGCTGCCCGGCTGGTCAGGGTAAGAACAAGAACGAACTCATTCCAGTTTCCCATAAAACAGAAAATAACCATGGTTGTAATAACCGGCGTACAGATGGGAACGATCAGTCTTCTGAAAATAGTCAGATACCCGGCTCCGTCGATAACCCCCGCTTCAATAAGAGAGTCGGGGATCCCTTTAATAAAGGTTGTGGCCAGGTAAACCAGCATTGGCAGTCCAAAAGCAATATAGGGGATAATCACCCCCATCCGGGAATCATCGATCCCCAGCTTCAGTTCCAGGACAAACAGGGGAACCAGAACGGAATGCACGGTAATCAACAGCCCCAGAGTAAAAAACAGATATAAAACGGCAGTCAGTTTTCTGTATTCAAACTTGGCAAATCCGTATCCGCACATGAGAGCAAAAATTACAGTGGCAAAGGTAGCCACAACAGAATAGAACACACTGTTCAGAAAGTATGGTCCCAGGTGTCCCAGCTTGTAGGCATCGGCATAGTTTTTGAAAAAAAGACTGGTCGGAAAAGAAAAGGCATTTCTGATGATATCGTTATGAGGTTTAAACGAGCTGTAGATCATCCAGAAAAGGGGGCCTACTGTCAAAATGGTATAAAATATCATGATTATATAGGAGAACACTTTCCAGGGAATATTTTCCGCTTTATTATTGATTTGTGTGTTGGACATAACAGCTCCTACTCGTATCTTCGTTCGAATTTGCCGAAAATCTGCTGCACAAGTGTAATCAAACCCACACTCATGACAACAATAGCCATGGATACAGCGCTTCCGAAACCGTAGTTGTAGTATTTGAATGTTGTCTGGTACATGTAGATAGCAATTACCTCTGTGAAGTTGGCCGGTCCACCGCCTGTCATGGCATAGATCAGGTCAAAGCTCTTCAGACTTCCTGATATGGCAAATACGCTCGTTGTAAACAGAATGCCGAGCATGGAGGGAAAGATGATTTTAAACAGGATCTGACTCTCTGAGGCTCCGTCTATAATTGCCGCCTCAATAACAGAAGGGGATACTTTCTGCATATTGGCAATAAACATGATCATATACATTCCCGTGTACATCCAGAGTATGACAAACAGTATGGGTATAATTGCCAGCTGTTTATCTTCGAACATCTGAAACACAAAACGCGGATCATCTTTAATGGCCCTGACCAGCTGGGTAAACAGACCCTGGCTGGAAAAAATCTGTCTGAAGAGATTGGCAACTACAACACTTGATATGGTAATGGGGAGGAAGATCATGGACTGAAAGAAATTCCCTCCCTTGACAAGTTTTCGATAGAGGATATAAGCCAGTACGAAACCAAGAGGAATCTGGCCGAATACTGATATGGCAACAATCAGGAGGTTGTTTCTCAGACCATGAAGGAAGCGGGGATCGCTTATCATGTTTCTGTAATGTTCCAAACCAATAAACTGAGGTAAGCCGTATCCTGTCCATTCTGTAAAACTCAGAAAGAAACTGTATAGAATCGGTAAAACAATAACCGAAGCATAAATTAATACGGCAGGGGCAATTAATATGGCATAACTGGTCTTTTTAAGACTTTTTTCTGTCATAACGGCTCCATTTTTTAATAGATAGAAGATGCAGATCCGTGTTATGGATCTGCATCATGGTGTATTATATACTATTTTCGGGCTGTATCGTTTGCTGCAACCCAGGCTTCGTACTCGTCGGCAACCTGACGGGGAGTTTTAGCCCCGAGCATCATTTCCTGTATGGCAGGATGCAGAACTCCCATACCTTCCCCATCCATTACCGCATCGATAACAGGTGTCATGGGGGTCTCTCCCAGAAAGGCAATCAGTTTTTTGATCAGAACGGGAAGATCTGCAGGAGCTTCCAGTTTGTATGAGGGAATCCAGCCGAGACTTTGTTTGATTTCAGATCCTACAGGACCGGCCCAGTACCAGATCCATTCCCATGCGGCATCGGCTTTTTCGCCTTCCAGCTTGACATTCATACCGAATCCTGTACCGGCAACCGCATCGGTCGACCCTGACATACCTTTCTGTCCGGGTATATCGGGGAAGGTCCTGAGAGAAACATAATCCTGCTGCTGGACAGTCAGTTCGGTTGCCAGGTTCTGGGCTCTCCATCCGCCGTCAATCAGGTATACCGCTTCTTCTCTGACAAAGGCATCAAGAGCGAGTCCGTAGGAAGCCTGATTGATTCCGGGAGAGAACATATCTTTATCAGAAAGGGTTTTAACTACATCCAGTGCATCAACAAAGGGCTGATCGCTGAAGCCGGCTCCCTTTCCGCTGATGGCTTTATTGAACCAGTCCATTCCTCCTGCTCTTTCGGTCAGGGTAGAGAGGAAACAGGACTGCATCTGCCAGCCGTCTCCATTGTCCATGGCAATGGGAATCAGGCCGGCTGCCCTGATTTTATCACCCTGGGCTATCATCTCTTCCATCGTTTCAGGGTAGCTCAGACCCAGTTCTTTCAGAAGCCTTTCATTTACAAAAACGACATGACAGACCGTTACCTGTTCGGGAAGTTCGTACATTTCGCCATTTACTCCCTGGGGATCCATCGCCTTTGCGGCGAATTCATCCTCATGACCCTTAAGCCAGGGGCGGAGATCCTTGATCCTTCCGGATCCGGTGACCATTCCGGTTCTTTTGGCTGGCCACAGGAACATCAGGTCCGGCAGCTGATCCGCTACAGACATAGCCTGAAGTTTGTCATGATAAGGTTCGTCTGCAATAAACTCCCAGTCAATCTCGATACCGGGATTTTCCTTCTGAAAGGCGGGGTAGATAATGTCCCAGTTTGCAACGGCTGTTTCATCGGTAATATTGAGCTGATGCATAGCTGTCAGATGAATCTTCCCATCCTCCGCCGCTTTTTCCTGCTGGCCCCCTGCCCAGATTAATGTTGTCATCATACAGACCATTGCCAGTGATAAAAGTTTTTTCATTTAATAATGCCTCCTTGATTATACCATCTCCGATTCCTAAAAGTTGAGCCGGAGCCACCTTGTTTGGTAGGTTGGATTTAAAACCAACTAACATCAGTATAACTCAGTTCGTTTATCTGTCAAGAAAAAAAGTGTATAAAAAAGGCGTTGAAAACCAACTTCCTTTACAGCCATTGAAACTGAATCAACTCAATACAAGTTATATAATTTCTTCTCTCAAGGCCGCTTCCTCATGAGGCATTGTCCTATGGTAGGGACGGAAATAGGTTTTGGGAGAGTAGTCATACAGATCGGACACTTTTGTCATATAGATGCAGGCATATTTCTCTACCTGTTCCGCATAGCGGCTCTCATCATAACCGGCCCGGAGTATCTCTCCCCAATAGGGGTTGAACAGCTTCTTGTATTCCCCCAGCAGTTCGGAAATGCGGACATTCAGATCATCCATCCGGTCAAACAGGGTATTGATACGGTTCCGGGGGATATTCTGACCCTCGAAACGGAGGGAGTCCAGCCGGTTTATCTCCCTTTCCAGAATCTGCTTTTTCTGCATAAGTCCGGTAATTTCCCTCTGTAAAGGTTTGGCTTTTACCAGCCCCCGGATTTCACCTTCCAGGTCATTCAGAACCAGGGCAGTCCTCCAGTTACAGGTCTTTTTGATGGAGACTACATCGCCGTATATATGGTCTCCCAGGTAGAGAATCTCACTACCCGAATAACCCAGATCCTGCTGCAGCTTGCCGAACCATCCACCCTGGAAGATTCCCTTGTCCACTTTTCCATTGTAATTACTCATCAGTCCTGTTTCCGGGTTAATCTTCAGGTAACGGCCGGTTCGTTCAAAAAAGCGCGGCTTGTCCGCAAATGTGATAACAAGCTCGAAAACCTCCTGCCAGGTCCTGTGCTTTTTCAGATAGGGATTAAGGGAGTAATCCAGGAGCTGGCGGGTATAGGCATAATCCGAATTGGTGATAATCATCAGTTTTTTGCCGTAATCCTTATAGCGTTCCAGCATCCCCGCAACCTGAGGATCCTGAATCACATAACGTTCAAAATCCTCTCTTAAACAGGATTTGATGCTGTCATCCTGATGGAGCGTATCAATAACCTTATTAACATCGTCCGCCATAATATGAAAGGGCGGCATCTCTATCCCGTCGCTTTTCAACTGGACCAGCTGGGAGAACAGGACCCCATTGGAAATGGCAAAGGATGTGTCCAGACTCTGAAAATCAGGATCCCGAAGATCTATGGCCATTTCCTGATAGATCTGCCGCTGTTTATGGAAATCCAGAGCCTTCAGGCCATGGTAGGCAATCTTTACCTTCCCGTGGCGGCTTACCTGAAGAAGGTTGCCGTTCCGCCGGTCGATGACAAGACCAACTATGGCTCTCTGAAAGTCAAAGGTCAGATCCGCCACTTCCGGGGGATAACCATAGCATTCTGCCAAACGCTGCGAAGCTAAACGGTGGGTCAGGGATTCGAACTCTTCCGCATTGTAGCGGACAAGGGTGTAATCCATATCAAAGCCTATTAATCTGATGTTCTTCATGTTGAGAACGCGGTTAATGAAAACGGGCATAACAAGTTTATCCTTTGGCTGTGTGTCTTACCAGATAATCGTATACGGCCTGCTGGGACAGGACAACATCTCCATCCGGGGGAACGGGTTGATATTCGTTTTTCAATTCACTATCCAGTATTCTGCCTTTTCGATTATCCTTCCATTGAATATCAAAAATGCTTTTTAATTCGTTTTTAATACTTTTCCGGTATATGGGACAAGTCACTTCAATCCTGCGGTCAATATTTCTGCTGAGCCAGTCGGCAGACGTTATATAACAGAGGTTGTCCCCTCCGTTGCGGAATATAAAAAAACGGGCGTGTTCCAGGTATTGGTCAACAATGCTCAGGGCCTGGATATTTTCACTGAATCCCTCTACTCCGGTTACGAGAGAAAAACGGCTTCTGGCTATAATCTTTACCCTCACACCTGCGTTGGAAGCTTCATACAGTTTCTGTATAACCCCTTCATCACTCAGATTGTTCAGCTTCAGCCGTATGGTAGCCTTGATTCCCTGACTGGCAAACTCTATTTCATTATCGATCAGTTCATATATTTTTTCCCGTAAACTGTAGGGAGAAACAACAAGGTGCTTACTCCTCCTGTGACGGTAGTTATTTTCAAAGAAATCAAAAAGGGAATCCACTTCTTCACACAGCTCCTGGTGGGCGGTGATTAAAAAACAATCCGTATAGAGACGGGCTGTATCTTCATTCAGGTTTCCTGTTCCGATACCTCCGTAACGACGCATTTTACCCTTCTCCCTCCGGCTGATGAGGAGCAGTTTGGAATGAACCTTCAATCCTTCCACACCGAAAATCACCTTAATCCCGTTGTCTTTGAGTATATTGGCCCAATAGATATTATTCTCTTCGTCAAAACGGGCTTTCAGTTCCAGGATAACAAGCACTTCCTTCCGGTTCTTTTTGGCATTTATCAGGGCATTCGCAACACTTGAGAATTTAGCCACCCTGTAGAGGGTTACCTTTATACCCTCCACATGGGGATCAATCGAAGCCTCCCGCAGAAGATCTATTACCGTATCAAAACTGTGATAGGGAAAGTAGAGAAGGGTATCCTTTGCCTTTATGGCGGAAAATATCTTTTTATTCTCGGGAAAATGCCTGTGATCTATAGGGGAATGGCTGTGGCAGCAGGGGAGGCCCACCAGTTTTGGAAAGCGGATAAAATCACTGAAATAGTGATACCTTCCACCGGCGGTTATGGTTTCGTATTTTCTGAAACGGAGCTTTTTTATAAATAATTCAAGGAAATCCTCGGGCATGGTGTTATCGTAGAGGAACCATATAGGGGCTCCCTCTTTTCTTTTCTGAACGCTCTGATTCACCCTGTTCAGATAGCTGACCGTAAGATCATCATCATCGATTTCCAGTTCCGAGTCCCGTACCACCTTGATGTTCCAGGCTTCTATCCCGACGTATTTATGATCCTTGAATATGGAATGGAGGCCGATCCGTACTATTTCATCAATCAGGATGATGCACTTCTTATCACTGCTGCCCGGCAGTTTAATAAAGCGGGGAATAACTTTGGTGGGAATTTCAATGATGGAGTATTTCTTCATCAGTTCTCCCTTAACCATTTTTTTCAGTTCCACCGCCAGGTAGAGGGTTTTGTCTTTAAGATCGGGAAGACGGTAGCGCTGATCAATCATAATGGGAAAAATCTTATGACGGACTTCCTTTTCAAAATACTTGATAACGTAGGCTTTCTGTTCATCCGTCAGATGATGATCGTCCAGAATAAAGATGTTCTCCTTGGTCATCTCCCCGAACAGAACTTTCAGGGTTTTGTTAAAGCGGTCCCTTTGAGCATTAACTACATTCTGAATATTTGTCAGAGCCTGCCCCGGGGGTTCTTTAAGAGCTATCTCCCCCTCCTGTCCCATCTGGCAGAGTCTTCTCATCATGGCAACCCGGACACGGAAAAACTCATCCAGGTTGGAAGAGTATATTCCCATAAACTTCATCCGTTCCCCCAGGGGATTCCGGGGATCCTCAGCCTCCTGCAGCACTCTTTCGTTAAATGAGAGCCAGCTGATTTCCTTGTTGGTATAAGGGTAGTTCCGGGTTTTACTTTTTTTAGCTCTGTTCATTCATTTATCCTGTTATCTGGTACTCATATTCTTCGGCAGCCTGTCGCCGAAACATGTATCGACGGAGCGGGCCTGGCCAATCAGCGGATGATCAACAGGAACCATTTTTGTTTTGCCTGCCACATCCTTCAAGGGAATGGCTGTAAGGTCATACCCCTCAAAGGCAGCCATTTTACCGAAATCCCCTTTGACTGCCATTTCGGCGGCAAATGCGCCGAGGCGTGTGGCAATTACCCTGTCAGCGGGAGAAGGCGATCCTCCCCGCTGAATATAGCCGAGTATTGTTTCTCTTGTTTCGAACCCGGTCAGTTCCTGGATTTTCTTTGCCACATAGGTTCCGGCAGATATGGTCCTCTTCTTGCCGTTGGCTTTGGGAGGAATCCTGATTCCTTCGGCAACCACAACAATGGAGTAGGGTTTTCCCGCATCCGCCCTTCTTTTCAGATATTTTTTTAGAATTTTAGGCTCCCAGTCTATTTCGGGCAGGAGAATGACATCTCCTCCGCCGGCTATACCGGAATAAAGAGTGAGCCAGCCTGTGTGATGCCCCATCACTTCTACAACCATGATCCTTTTATGTGAGTTGGCTGTGGTATGCATCCTGTCTATCGCTTCCGTCGCGATGGTTACAGCTGAATCGAATCCGAAGGTCATATCTGTTCCCCACACATCATTATCGATTGTTTTGGGTATGCCTATGACGTTAAGCCCGAGTTCCTGCAGTTTCCCGGCGGTTTTCATTGTTCCGTTTCCGCCTATGCAGATTAGCCCGTCCAGCCCTATTTCGTTATAATTGTCAATAATCCGCTCGGGTTTACTCTGGACGTATTCATCATATTCATTGTGTTTAAAGGGTTTCTCCCGGGAGGTGCCCAGTATGGTTCCCCCTACTGTCAGAATACCGGAAAGGGACTTTTCGTCCAGTTCCATATACTCCTTATTAATCAATCCAAGGTAGCCGGAAGAGAAACCGTAAACTTTCATCCCGTATTTGAGCAGGGCCGCTTTACCAACCCCTCTGATGGCGGCATTGAGACCGGGACAGTCGCCTCCGGCAGTTAGAATTCCTATTTTCAACTGTTTTTCTGACATATGCTCTCCATTATACGGGTGAATATTAGAAAATTGTTAATACTCATAAGTATATAGTATTTGGAGAGTGTATGTCAGAAGAACTCATCTAGGTCAGGGAAAAACAGAGGGTCCTTCGGTTTCTGTACTCTTCCATGGCATAATCAGCCAAATCATCCAGCAGGTCCGTATAGGATAACCCGTCCGCCTCACACATGAGAGCAAACATACTTATATTTGTAAAACCGGGGATGGTATTTATTTCGTTCAGATAAACTCCGCCGTTCCTGTTATCCAGAAAAAAATCCACCCGGGCCATACCGCGGCATTCCAGGGCCTTATAGGCATCTATCGCTATCCTGCGTACTTTATCCGACAGATCCTGGCTTATACCGGCAGGAATAATGAGGGCTGCTCCGTCGGGATCGATATACTTTGCTTCGTAATCGTAGAACTCATGAGAGGGGCGCAGTTCTCCCGGGGGAAAAGAGCGGGGATCCCTGTTCCCGATAACGGAACATTCGATTTCTCTGGCATCAACGGCCGGTTCTATGAGAATCTTGTTATCATAGCGCAGGGCTTCTTCCGCAGCCTGTCGAAATCCGTCCCTGCTATCCACACGGGAAACCCCTACTGATGAACCGGACTGGGAAGGCTTTATAAAAAGAGGCAGTTCGAAAGTTTCAACCATCTTATCTGTCAGAGTATTCCACGAAAAACCGGAGGCAAGGGTTTCCTGTTTCCGCAGGGTTCTGAAAGGGACAACAGGCAATTTGTGATGCTCCCATACGATTTTGGCAATATCCTTGTCCATGCCAAGGTAGCTGCCTCCAACGGTAGCGCCTATATAGGGCAGGTCTGCAATTTCCAGGAGTCCCTGAATTGTTCCATCCTCTCCGAAGGTTCCATGAAGAACGGGAAAAACCAGGTCTATATCAAGCTTCTCTCCTCCGCAGTAGAGTCCCCGGGCAGGTATTGCTGAAACCGTATTATCGGGGTCTTCCAGAATAGTCAGAGCCTCTCCTGATGATTCAGGTGCCTTCTGCAGGAACCAGACTCCCGATTTGTTTATGCCAATCAGGGTTATCTCATACAGATCTTTTTTCAGATGATTCAGGACAGATGCTGCGGAACGGAGAGATACTTCATGTTCTCCCGAGCGTCCGCCGTAAAGTAGTGCAATGGATCTTTTACTCATGTTCGAAACGTTAACATTTTTTTCAGCCCTTCTCAAGAGAACCGGATCATGTTATTCTGCCTTTAAATTGGGAATATCCTTTTCAGGGATTCTCCCGGAGGATTTCATGGATCTCTTTACTTTTAATCCCCTTATACTTTCGGGGTTTATGGGGATGGTTATTGCACAGCTTGCCAAATTCCTTTTAATACTTGCCCTGGAAAGGCGTGCCGCCTGGGACCGGATGACAGAAACCGGGGGGATGCCTTCATCCCATGCTGCAACCGTTGCAGCTTTAACTACAGCCTGCGGACTGACCTATGGTGTAGAAAGCGCTTATTTTGCCATTTCCTTTGTCTTCGGCGCTATTGTTATTTACGATGCCACCGGAGTCAGACGGGCGGCAGGGCGGCATGCGGAAATTCTGAACAGCCTTATTACCGAGCTTTCCCATCTTTTTGAGGAGGGAGACAAACCCAAGGCGCTTAAAACCCTTCTGGGGCATACCTATCCTCAGGTTGCCGTAGGGACACTTCTGGGTGTTCTGGTCGGTTATGCCTGTACAGGCAGTTTCTAAATCACTACTCGATAATCAGTTATACTTTAAATCAGTTATACTTTAAATCAGTTATACTTTAAATCCTCCGTCCCCTATACCTGAACCGCCGGTACAGGAAGAGGTCCGGGTTAAATAAAAAAAGGCTGCCCCTCCGGGCAGCCCTGGCTTTCCTGAATTGAAACTATCTTATTTTATATCCCATTTCTTTAAGCAGGTCTTCCAGAACGGATTTTTCATCCCAGGGGCGGGCCCCGTCATCGTAGATAATGGAACTTTCATGCCCCTTGCCCAGGGCCAGAACCATATCTCCCTCCTTTGCCATGGAAAGAGCCTTCTTCATGGCTTCCCTGCGATCGGGAATGAGGAAAAGGTCTTTGTCCGGAGTCTTATGAGAAATCCCTTCAGAAATATCCCTCAGGATATCCATGGGATCTTCCCCGCGGGGGTCCTCATCACAGAGAAAGATAATATCCGCATATTCTTCGGCTATCTCTCCCTGTTCACTCCGTTTCTCCACATCCCGTTCTCCCGCTGATCCGAAAAGAACAATCAGCCGGCCTTTTGTGTCATTTTTAATCATGGGGAAAAGTTTTTCAAAAGAACCGGGGGTATGAGCGTAATCCACCATAACATCAAAGGGCATATCCCCTTCGACCGGACTCATCCGGCCTTTGACTCCCACCAGTCTGTTCAGGTACCCGGTCATGTCCATAATATCCTCTTCCAGCAGTTCTGATACAACCAGCACCGCAGCCATGACATTCTCTACATTGAACATCCCCGGCATATTGAGCTTTACCTCTCTTTTGCCGTTGGGAACATTGAGGGTAAAAGTAATATTCTGATGATCCGAGGAGTAATCACTGCCCCAGAGGTCGGTTTCCTTATTTTTCAGGCTATAGAGGAACACCGGCTTTTCACCGATGGCATCCATATAAATTTCACTCCACTGGGTATCATCATTAATAACGCCAAAGGCGTCATCATTGGGAGAGGAGGCTACCATTTTAAACAGATTGGCCTTGTCCAGGCGGTACTGCTCGATACTGCCGTGGAATTCCAGGTGTTCATGGGTGATATTCGTCAGTACGGCGGCATCGAATTCCACATCAGCCAGACGGGAATTCTTTTCGGACAACCCGTGGGATGTCGCTTCCAGAATGGCATAATCCTTTCCGTTATCCACCATCTCTCTGAGAATCTTGTGAATAAGAGTCGCCTCCGGCGTGGACTGCCTGTAGGGATTGGGAACAATTCTGTCTCCGGACTTGTAATTGACTGTGGACAGAAATCCCGCTTTTTCCCCGGAGAACTCCAGAAGCTGATGGATAAATGAAACGGTGGAGCTTTTTCCGTCTGTTCCTGTAACTCCTACCACCTTCAGTTTTCTGGAGGGATAGTCATAATAGGCCGCCGACAGGGGCGACATGGCCTTCCGGCAGTTTTCAACCTGAACATAGGTTATGCCATCCGTATAAAATCCCAGATCCCGGGAGTGAACAATCACGCCGGCTCCCTTATGAATGGCATCGGCAATATAATCATGGCCGTCTGTATGAACCCCTTCCAGAGCGAAAAAGAGAGAACCTTCGCTGATATTTCTGGAATCATACTCCAGAGAGCTTACCGTTTTCTCCATGTCTCCCCGGGTTTTTAGGGGTTTTATGTCCTGAATAATTTCCTGAATAGTTTTCATTCCAATATGTTAACAGTACCATCTGGCAAATTCAAGAGAAATCAGAGGGAAGCCATTATGGAGAGAGCTGCTTTAAGTCCGTCCGAAGCAGAGCTGATGATTCCCCCTGCATAGCCGGATGCCTCGCCGCAGATAAAGAGGTTCTCCGTTCCCTCTGTCAGACCGGAATCCCTGTCCCGGACAACCTGGATGGGAGAGGAGGTTTTACTCTCCAGTCCCATCAGCTGACCAGAGTCAAATCCCGGCAGCCTGCGGCATATATCATCAAGCCCTGTTCTCAGGGATTCAGCCACGGCTTCGGGAACCAGTTTCCCAAGATCCCGGGGAATTAAACCGGGCTGGTAGGAGCTCTCTTTCAGAGGGATCTCCTGTTTTTTCCCGAGAAAATCCCTGATCGCCATAGCCGGGGCTTTATATCCGGAAGCTGTTTCAAAAAAACTGTTTTCCAGGTTTTTCAGCCAGTTCAGACTTTCCACAGCATTGAACTTTCTGCCTGTCAGCTTCTCAAGGGATATTCCCGCCACCAGGGCGGCATTGGCAAAGCGGCCGTCCCGTTTATAAAAGCTCATCCCGTTTACAATATTCTGATCCTTATATGCAGCGGCCGGAACAACTTTACCTCCGGGACACATACAGAAGGTATAGACAGGCAGAGGAGCCTGGCCGGATGTCAGCCTGTATTCCGCCGCCTTGACCCCGGGTAGGGCGGAGCATCCCCACTGTATCTTATTAATAAGCTCCTGCGGGTGTTCCATTCTGAAACCGAGGGCAAAGTTCTTGGCACGGAAGTCTATGTCCTTTCGAATCAGCATCCTGTAGCTGTCAAAGGAGGAATGTCCTGTCGCCAGTAGGGCAAAATCGCAGCTGTAGCTATTCCCTCCAGAGGTAACGGAACAGACTTTTCTGTTCCTGATATCCAGGTCTGTCACCGTACAGCCGAAGTGAATTTCTCCTCCCGCTTCCTGAAAGGTTTTCCGCATATTGGCTGCAATGCGGATCAGGTTGTCGCTGCCGATATGGGGATGGGTCAGGTAAAGTATCTCTTCCGGGGCGCCCTGACGAACAAACTCTTCCAGAATATACTGTTTTTCCCTTTTTATATGTTTGCTCCGGGAAGTGAGTTTCCCGTCGGAAAAAGTTCCGGCTCCTCCTTCCCCGAAGCTGTAATTACTGTCGGGTGTAAATATCCCCTTTTCCTCCAGTTTCTGAATATCCTTTTTCCTCTGTTCCACAGGCTGTCCCCGTTCCAGCAGGGTAACCTGAATACCCGACTGCTGCAGAAAAAGGGCTGCAAAAATCCCGGCGGGTCCCGTTCCCGCAATGACAGCTCTCTTTCCTGTCTGCACTTTTCGGGGATAAAGGGGCGTAACGGGACGGCTCCCAGTATTAACGGAGGGCATATTTAGCAGGGGGGAGCTGACCAGAACACGGATCTGCCAGTGAATCCTGTCTTTTCGTCTTGAATCCAGGCTTTTTCTTATGATCTTATAGGAAAAATCCTGTATCCGGATCTGCTTCCGGATGGCAAGATTCAGATCTCCCTCGCTGTAGCCGCAGGGGAGTTTTATATCGATCTCGTTTTGTCCTGTTTTTTTCATCTTTTATTTTCCTTAATAAAACGGCCGACCTCCTCCAGATCCGGAAGAGCGGCATGTCCTTTTCCTGTGCATTTTACTGCTGCCGCTGCCATAGCCGTATCAAGGGCTTCCGGAAGGGACTGCTTCAGATAAAGAGCCGCGGCCAAAGCTCCATGAAAGGTGTCCCCGGCACCGGTCGTATCTACGGCTTTAACAGAAAAGGCCGGTTTGTTTACGGGGCCGTCTGCATTGTAAAGCCAGAGACCTTCCGGTCCGTGTGTTACAATTATGTTTCCCCCGTAAGATTTATATAGTGCGGCAGCCTGTTTTTCCGGTTGGGCCAGAGTGGTGATCTTTCTGCCCAGATCACAGGATATGGCACAGTAGTCAGCCAGAGAAATCAATTTGTCCCTGAAGGGGTGGCAGTTGTTGGGACTGACATCCAGTACAATCGGTATATTACGCGAAGCTGCTTCCTCTGCCCATTCCACAGAGTTTTCTATCCAGCTCCCGTCCAGGAGAAGCAGGGAAATCCCATTCAGCCGGGGCCGGAGTTCCTTCCGGTACCCCATACCACGGATCCCTCTTTTATGAAAAATGGTTCGCCTGCCGTCCGGGGTTGTCATAATCTGACTGACAGGGGTTTCTCCTTCGGGAAAACGGAGGGACTGGCCGGTTGCCACGCCCTTTTCCCTCATGTACTTTTCCAGTAAATCTCCCTCTTCATCCTTTCCGAGGGCACCGTAGTAAGAGGAGGGCGCCCCTAGACGGGAGGAGGCGATAAGAGCATTCAGGGTCATTCCTCCGGGGACAGTCAAACTGCTTTTTATATAGCTCGTCTCTTCCTGTTCCGGCCAGTGGCTAATATAGTGTATCCTGTCAAGGGAGCTTCCGCCGAATCCGCCTATCATACTTCCTCCTCAAACCTCTCATTTTGGGGAATTCACTACCTGTGTCAATGAATTATAGGGAAAATAAATGTTTTTGTATTTCAGATTTAACTTGACAGAACTGAAAACCTTGTTTATCTATTTTACATTCAACACTTTTTAAAATGAAGAAATTACGCTATTTCAGCCATTCTGGAGGCATATGTGGCAGCTAAAAAGAAATTACTCATTGTGGAAAGTCCTGCAAAAGCCAAGACTATCAAAAAAATTCTGGGTAAGGATTTTACTGTAAAAGCCTCTGTGGGTCATATCAGGGATCTTAACAGCAAGGGGCGTGGTAAAAAAGCCCTCGGTATAGATACGGATAACGGGTATAAGCCCGATTATATTGTTATTAAAGGCAAGGAAAAGACCGTTAAGGAACTGCAGGATGCGGCAGCCAAAGCTGATGAAGTCTACCTGGCTCCCGACCCGGACCGGGAAGGAGAAGCAATAGCCTGGCACCTGAAGGAAGTTATCGGTTTAACCGATGAAGAAGCCCATCGTGTCACTTATTCAGCCATTACAAAAAAAGCCGTACAGCAGGCTCTTGAACACCCCCGTAAAATTGATATGGACAGGGTGAATGCCCAGCAGGGCCGTCGTATTCTGGACAGGCTTGTAGGTTTCAGTCTCTCTCCCTTCCTCTGGAAAAAGGTAGCCAAGAATCTCAGCGCCGGACGGGTTCAGTCTGTTGCCGTTCGTATTGTTGTAGACAGGGAGCGGGAAATCAAGGCTTTTGTACCGGAAGAGTTCTGGAGAATTAAAGCCCTGGTTTCTCCGGAAAAAAAGGAAAAGGATAAATTTGATGCCCTGCTGGTTCGCTGGCAGGGAAAAAAATTCGAACTGGGAAACCCTGTCGCCCAGACAGAGGCTTCCGCCAGAGATGTGGCGGAACATATACAGAACAGCCCCCTCAGGGTTTTGAAAATAGAAACAAGGGAAGCAAAGGGAAAGACAAGTCCTCCTTTTATTACCTCGACCCTGCAGCAGGCGGCCAGTACTGCCCTAAACTTTGGTACAAGCAAAACCATGAGCGTGGCCCAGAAACTGTACGAAGGTATGGAGATTGACGGTGTTTCCCAGGGGTTGATTACCTATATGAGAACCGACTCTACCAGGATTGCTCCGGAAGCGATGGATGAGGTTAGAACATATATCAGTGACAATTTCGATCCCGAATACCTTCCGGAAAAACCCCAGATTTACAGTACCAGCAAGAATGCCCAGGATGCCCATGAAGCGATCAGACCCTCTTCTGTTGAACTGACACCTGAAAAAGTTAAGCCCTTTCTGACCAGGGAACAGTATCGTCTTTATGAGCTGATCTGGCGCCGTTTTGTGGCTTCCCAGATGCCTCCGGCCCTGTATGATGTCACAACACTGACGATAGAGGCCGGAGAGGGCGAGCTGGAAGCCAAAGGACGTATCACCCGTTTCAAGGGGTATACCATACTGATTCCCGAAGAACAGAAGGGGAAAAAGGATGATGGTAAATATCAGGACCTGCCGGATATGCAGAAAGCGGATCCCCTGGATCTGCTGAATCTGGATACCACCCGGAATTTTACAAAACCACCGGCCCGGTTTTCCGAGGCGTCCCTTGTAAAAGCTCTTGAAAAAGAGGGAATCGGCCGTCCTTCTACCTATGCCCCTATCATTAAAACAATCAGTGACAGAGGATATGTGCGCCTGGAAAACCGCTATTTCCATGCCTCCGAACTGGGAATGGCTGTAAACGATATCCTGGTTCAGAATTTTGAAAATATTATGGATTTGAAGTTCACCGCCGGGATGGAGAGCGATCTGGACCAGGTGGAAAATGGCCAAACCGACTGGGTGAAACTGGTCGATGATTTCTACCAGCCCTTTCTGGAACGTCTGGATAAGGCCGGAAAGGAAGCCGAGGCCCTGAAGGGCCGTCCCTGGGAAGGCGAGGAAAAGTGCCCCCTCTGCGGCAGCGGCCTGGTCGTCAGGTATTCGGTTAACGGCGCTTTTCTGGGATGTGAAAAATACCCCGAATGTAAAGGTCTGATCCCCATGCCCGGAGAGAAAGGGGAGGAGGCTGAACCGGAGGCGGATGTAGACTGTCCGGAATGCGGCAGCCCCATGATAATGAAAACCTCAAGGTACGGGAAAAAATTCCTGGCCTGTTCCAAATATCCCGAGTGCAAGACAACTCTGTCTGTGGATAAAGAGGGGAAACCGGTAGAACTGCCCAAGGTTGAAATGAATTGTGATGTCTGCGGTAAGCCTATGGAAGTTAAAATGGGCCGGAGAGGTCCCTTCCTTGCCTGTACGGGATACCCCGACTGCAAAAATACCATGCCCCTGGATAAAGAGGGGAAACCGGTTATTCTGCCTAAGGTGGAAGGTGAGGTCTGTGAAAAATGCGGTAAACCCATGGATGTAAAAATGGGGCGCCGCGGTCCTTTCCTGGCTTGTACGGGATTTCCAAAATGCCGCAATGCCAAACCTCTTCCCGGAGAGGAAGATAAAAAGGCAAAAAAAGAAGAAAAAGAATAAACCGGGACTTTTTGTTCCAGCGTTGTTCATGTCGATTTTGCTTTACTTAATGCGAATCAATTCTTACTTTTTATATATTGCCAGGCCGATCCATTGGATCGGCCTGGTCTTAATTCCCCGGAGAATAAACTCCGCGGGACAGGACCCTGATACGGGTATGAGGTGAATAGATGGAAAATAATCCTGAAGATAAAAAAATGAACAGTAAAGGCCAGGATAATAATGACGATTGGCGAAAGCGCTTTAAGGATGAATTGAATCCGGAAAAAATGGAGCAGCGGGTAAAGAAATTCCGTAACGGCAAGTACCGTTTCTCCTTCTGGTATTTTATTCTGGTTATCCTTGTATTAACCGTATTGAATTTTCTCTTTATGCGGACTCCCGATGAAGTTATCGAATACAGCGTCTTTAAGGAGAAGGTCGTTCAGGGAGAGATAAAACGGGTTAAACTCACCAATTCGTTCTATTACGGCATGACCTATACTTCCGATCAATACACGACTCAAGTGGTTAATTCCCTGACGGACCGTTTAACCGGAAATGACAGTTCCCTGTCCGGAGCCGGGATTGTCTACAAAACAGTCCCTATCAATGATGCAGCATTCGTTCCC
The DNA here is from genome assembly GCA_963663385.2 of Oceanispirochaeta sp. Classification (GTDB taxonomy): domain Bacteria; phylum Spirochaetota; class Spirochaetia; order DSM-2461; family DSM-2461; genus Oceanispirochaeta. Next base: position 557,345 of record CAXXXD010000003.1, read on the forward strand.
CTGATGGAGAGTCAGGGGGTCGAGTATTATGCGGAACAGGAAAAAAGAAATTACTTCCTTGAAATCCTGGTAAGCTGGATTGTACCTCTTCTCTTCCTCTTTTTTATCTGGAGGATGATATTCAAGAGAATGGGAAATATGGGCGGTTCAAATGTCATGAGCTTTGGCCAGAACAATTCCAAGATTGTAGCGGAAAATGATCTTAACACACGTTTTAAGGACGTTGCAGGATGCGAAGAGTCCAAGGACGAACTTGTTGAGGTTGTGGACTTTCTTAAAACTCCCGATAAATATACTTCCATTGGAGGTAAGATTCCAAAAGGGGTGCTCCTGGTAGGCCCTCCTGGAACAGGTAAAACCCTTATGGCCAGGGCCGTAGCCGGTGAAGCAGGTGTCACTTTCTTCCGCATGAGCGGTGCGGACTTTGTGGAAATGTTTGTGGGTGTCGGTGCCGCCCGTGTAAGGGATCTGTTTAAACAGGCGCGGGAAAAAGCGCCCTGTATCATCTTTATCGATGAGCTGGACGCCATCGGGAAAAGCCGTGCCGGGGCCATTTCCACCAATGATGAACGTGAGCAGACACTGAACCAGCTTCTGGTTGAGATGGACGGTTTTGATTCCACGTCTGGTGTTATTATTCTGGCCGCCACCAACAGACCGGAAGTACTGGATCCGGCTCTTCTAAGACCGGGGCGATTCGACAGGCAGGTGCTGGTGGATAAACCTGACCTTCTGGGACGGGAAGCCATCCTGAAGATTCATTCCAGTGATGTAAAACTGGGAGACTCTGTTAATCTGAAAGACATTGCCAAAGCAACCCCCGGTTTTGTTGGAGCCGATCTGGCAAACATTGTCAATGAAGCGGCATTACTGGCTGTCCGAGGCGGAAGGGGTGCTGTTGAAACAAAGGATCTGGAAGAAGCCATAGAAAAAACAATAGCCGGACTGGAAAAAAAGAACAGATTGATTAATCCCCGGGAAAGGGAAATCGTAGCCTATCACGAGACAGGACATGCTCTGGTAGCGGCTTTTACTCCCGATTCGGACCCGGTACAGAAAATTTCCATTGTGCCCCGCGGGATGGGCGCTCTGGGGTATACCCTGCAGACTCCAACGGAGGATCGTTTCCTTATGACCCAGGAGGAGCTTATCGGACGAATAGACATCCTTCTGGGAGGACGTGCGGCCGAAGAGATTGTATTTGGAAAACTTTCGACAGGTGCTTCCAACGATATAATGAAATCAACGGATATCGCCCGGAATATGATAACCGAATATGGAATGTCCGAGCGCTTTCGTAATGTGACCCTGACCAAGAGGAACGGTGGCTATCTGGAAGGCGGCGGGGCTCACAAGGAGTATTCCGAGTCTACTCAGCAGTATATTGATGAAGAAATCTCTCGTTTGATGGAGGAACGTTATACTGCCGTACTGAAGCTTCTGAACAGGCACCGGGATCTTCTGGAAAGCATTACGGATCATCTGATGGATGTGGAAGTTGTCTCTTCCGAAGAGTTTCTTGAGTTGATCGGGAAAGATGAGAAGGGCGCTACGGAGCTGGAATCCCGTAAAGAGCGGGACATGAAAGTTTCTGAAAGGGCGGAGGAGAAAGGCCGCAAGCGGAATGACGCCATCATCGCCCGTAATAAAGCCCGAGAACTGGCGGAGAAAAACGAACCTCCCCAGGTTAATACGGAGCATAAAAAGGAGACCCCTTTTACAAGGGAGGTTCCTCTGGCCATGCAGGAGGATGAGGTTAACAAAGAGTCCTGATTTTTGTATCTGATCTATTTCGAGCCCGGAAAACTGTTTTCCGGGCTTTTTTTAATCAAATTTTGTTGTTTTGTATGTATATATCACGTTACTATAAATTCGGAGGCCTGCATGAACTTTCACTGGACTTTATTTGTTGATCTTGGAATTATCTCTCTGGGGTTGCTTCTGGGAACGATGATCCGTTCCAAAGTACGTTTTTTTCAGAAGTATCTTATACCGAATTCCCTGACTGCAGGTTTTATGCTGCTTATCTTCTATAACTGGATAGCTCCCGGACTGGGGATCAATACGGTATCTCTTGAAAATATTGTCTATCATTTTTTGAATTTGTCTTTTATTGCCATGATCCTCCGCATAGGCAGTAAGGTTCATTCCGATAAAAAAGCTGTAATTTCCATGGCAACAACACTTATCGCCCAGTACGGGCTTCAGTGTTTTCTGGGAACAGCCCTGACCCTGTTTCTGATTAAAACGTTTTTTCCGGATCTGTTTCCCGGATTCGGTTTGTTTTCAACCCTTGGTTTTTCTCTGGGGCCGGGACAGGCATTTGCCATCGGTACGGGATGGGAGGCCATGGGCTTTGAGGGGCTGAGCTCTGTCGGTTTGACTTTCGGAGCCATAGGGTTTCTGCTGGCTTGCTTCGGCGGTATATTCCTTATCAATTTCGGGTTGAGAAAAAAATGGATATATCCGGAGCAGTTGACCGGGCTCAAGTCCCGCACCATTATGAAAGGAGTTGTAAAAAGAGGGGATGAGATACCGGAAGGAATGGTTCAGGATAAAACCTCCTCCGAAGCGATCGATCCTTTTTCTTTCAATGCCGCTCTGGTACTCGGCACTTATCTGCTCTCCTTTCTGGTTATGAAACTTTTGAATCTCCTTCTGGCGCTGGCCGGCCCCATGGGACAGGAACTGGCGGTTAACCTGTGGGGCATTATGTTTATTTTCTGCGCCCTGACAGCCATGGTTGTTAAAAAAATTATGATGATTCTGAGGGTTGAGTTTATTGTGGACGATCAGAGGCTGACGCGCATCGCCGGTTTTTCCGTTGATTTTATGGTGGCATCCGCTGTGGGTGCTATTTCCATCGCTGTATTAAAAAGCTACTGGATCCCCATCCTTGTTGTCGCAGGTGTGGTAGGGGTGGTTACCATCATTACCCATATCTGGCTCTCATCCAGGATTTTTGATGATCACTCCTTTTACAGAGCCATACTGGTATACGGTTGTGTCACAGGAACTCTGCCTACCGGGCTGGCTCTGCTCAGGATTATCGATCCGCAATTTGAAACACCTGCTTCCAAAGATTATATGTATGCTTCGGGCATTGTCTTTTTGTTTGTTATCCCCATACTGATAACGGCCAATATGCCGGCCTACGGGGCTCTGAAAGGATCATTGACAGAAACCTATATAGTGCTGGGGCTGTATGCTTTTTATGTGGTCCTCTGTTTTGCCGCTTACCTGTGGCTTTCCGGTCAAAACCGTTTCAACCGTCCGGCCGATCTGTGGCTTCATCAGAAGGATTTGAAGTAGAGTCCTTATTTCAGGCTTGTATAAAACGGCAATAATCCGCTTTGTTTATAATCTAAAAAAAGCTGCTGCAATTATCCTTTTGCAGCAGCCCCTATAACAGTAATAAGCTAAATATTATCTTCCCGGATCGTAGAGGTAATCAAAATATTCCATATCCGTAGTAAGTGTTTTTTCCAGAGAGGGCAGGATATTCTTGTAGGATTCCATGGACTTCCAGAAGTTGTAGAAGTCAGGATCCTGTCCGAATACTTCGGCATAGATCCTGGTGGCCTGGGCATCAGCCCGACCCTTGATCTCTTCCGATTCTGCATAGGCGCTGGATATAATGGATTTTTTCTCCCTCTCCAGTTTACCCATCCACTCGGCTTTCTGGCCTTCTCCGAAAGAACGGTAGGCCTGGGCAATCTGGTTCCTTTCCGAAATCATTCTGGCATAGACGGACTGGGTCAGATCATCGGAGTATCGTATCTGCCGGATAACAACATCAATTAGTTCAATACCGTACTGAGGGACGATGATCTGTGCTCTTTCAAGCACCTGATCTGAAATTTTTCTTCGTCCCATATTGATTTTGGGAAAGGTTGAACCGGTTGTAAAAGAGAAATTGGGGCCCCCCTCTGTTTCTTCAGAAACCAGTTGAGCTGCCTGATCTTCCTGAGACGCCGTTATTATCTGATCACTGCTTCTTACTGATTCCGCTAATGGATTCTGGGCAATAATGGTTCTTACAGCCGAATCAATAACATCATCCAGTCTGGCATAAGCCTGATTCATGCTTGTCACGGACTCGTAGAATTTAGCCGGATCGTTAATCTTCCACCGTGCTGTAGTATCCACCCAGATAAACTGATTTTCGGAAGTGGGAAGCCGCTGGGGGTCTCCATCCCAGGAAAGGATACGGCTTGAATAACGGCTTATGTTATCCACAAAGGGCATACGGATTTTCAAACCGGCATCCGTTTCCGTCTTTACAATTTTACCAAAGCGGGTTACAACCGCCTGTTCCCCTTCGGGGACAATGTAGAATGGGCCCAGGAATGCCACCAGGGCAATCAGGACAAGAATAATAACTAGAAGCCTGACGCTTTTGTTCATTGAACACCTCCTGCCTGACCTATCGATTTAAAGGGCAGGAAATTTTCCAGGTTCTTATCCAGGATATCAACCGTACCCTTCTGTCCAAAAACCTCTTCGATCATTTCATAATAGAGCCGGTCCCTCGTGACGGAAGGACTCTTTTTATATTCTTCAAGAACAGATGCAAACCGCGCTGTATCTCCGTTCGCCCGGTTAACCCGTTCTGTGGCATAACCTTCGGCAATCTGGATTATCTGCTGTTTCTGACCGGTAGCTTTGGGAATCTCCGTATTGTAGGCTTCCTTTCCTTCATTGATCAGACGATTCATATCCTGAATGGCTTTATTAACGTCTTCGAAAGCATCCTGAACTTCTCCCTCAGGAGGAACGATATTCTGCAATTTGACTGTTGTCAGCTGGATCCCGAGACCGTAGTTGTCCAGAATTTTCTGTATCATCTGAATGCTCTCATCTTCAATGTTGGTTCTCTCTGAACCGATAACGTTAAGAATCGCCCTGTCACCAACAAGCTGATTCACAGCAGACTGGGAAATATCCCGTATGGTTTTTTCCTTGTTGTTGACATTAAAGAGCCAGGCATTCGGATCGACAATCCTGTACTGAATAATCCAGGATACATCCACGATATTCAGATCTCCCGTCAGCATTACAGACTCATTGGAAAAATCCTTTTGCGAGTAGATAGTCTGAATTCCGGCACTGTCTGTCCTGAAACCAAACTGCATGGTCTGAATAACTTTAGTTGGTACTTTATAGACCCTTTCGATACCGAGGGGCAGTTTATACTGCAGACCGGGACCAGTGGTCCGGCTGTAACGTCCCAGGGTGAGAACGACGGCTTCTTCCGTCTGATCCACTACATATACTCCGCTCAGAATACTGAGAGCAATGACAATTACGATCAAAGCTGTCCAAATAAACGATGGCTTCATATTCAGATTTATCTTTCCCTTTTGCGGAGAGACATCTCTTTCAGGCATAGCTCACCTCCATTTTCAAATTTTACAGGTAGTATAAAAGAATCTCTGTTTAAAAGAAACAATTCTTTTTCTTACCATTCATTAAACTTACAAAACCCTATGGGATGGGTCAAGTTAAATCCGGATTATGAACGGGTTGTTCGAATTTGCCGGGGCTGTTTGATTTATGTTCGTACCCCGGTTCCTTCATTCAGGCGTAATTCTTTTTATAATGGTATAATAAAGGTAGAAGACAGGAGGAGCACTATGGTAAATGAAGTGTTAATTCTCATATCAGGAACTGTATGTCTGCTCTTCTCAGTCAATTTTCTGTTTATTGTTCCCGGAAAATTGAAGATTTCAGAAAGTCTCCCTGATGAAGAGAAAAAAAGAAAAACATCCCTCAGCCGTTTTACGGGATTATTACTGCTTTCTGCAGGAATTGTGTTATATATGATTTACGCCGTCCTGTTTCTGTAAGCTTTACCGGTAGAGATCTGCCTGTGGGTAATGGCATTCTCCTCTCATCTTGACAATATACAGGCCTGAAACTATGATATTCCAAGGCTTCAACGACGTATGCTCAAGGCGTATCGCCGATCCTATAAATCATTTCAATACAAGAGGTTTTGCCGTGAAAAAAAGACTCGTAACTTCTGCCTTACCCTATGTAAATAATATCCCCCATCTGGGAAATATCATACAGGTTCTTTCTGCCGATGTATTTGCCCGTTTCTGCCGCCAGGCAGGCTATGAAACCCTTTATGTATGCGGTACCGATGAATATGGCACCGCAACCGAGACTAAAGCCCTGGAAGAGGGCGTTTCTCCCCGTGAACTCTGTGACCGTTTTAACAGGATTCACACAGAAATCTATCAGTGGTTCAATATCAACTTTGATTACTTTGGACGGACATCCACTCCACAGCAGACAGAAATTGTTCAGCACCTTTTCAGGAAAGTGGATGAAGCGGGGCTGATTAACGAAAAAACCATAGAACAGCTCTACTGCAACAGCTGTGAACGTTTTCTGGCCGACCGCTATGTTGAAGGGACCTGCCCCCATTGCGGCAGTGAAAATGCCCGGGGAGATCAGTGTGAAGACTGCGGTAAACTCCTGGAACCCACTGAACTTGTCAATCCACGCTGCGGAACCTGCGGAGCCACCCCCGAAATAAAGAGTACAAAGCATCTTTATATAGATCTGCCTGCGGTTCTTCCCAGGCTGGAAGCCTGGATGGAAAAAGCTTCCGTCGACGGTTTCTGGGCCAAAAATGCGGTTCAGATGACAAAAAGCTGGATCCGGGACGGTTTGAAAGAGCGCGCTATCACCCGTGACCTGAAATGGGGAATACCCGTTCCCAGGGAAGGTTATGAAGACAAGGTTTTCTATGTCTGGTTTGATGCTCCCATTGGTTATATTTCCATTTCGTCCTGTCATACGGACAACTGGAAGGACTGGTGGCAGGATCCCGATAATACAGAGCTTTTTCAGTTTATTGGAAAAGACAATATTCCCTTCCACACGGTTATTTTCCCGTCCACACTGCTGGGGAGCGGAGAAAACTGGACCATGCTCCATCACATGTCTTCCAGTGAATACCTGAATTACGAAAACACAAAGTTCTCCAAAAGCAAGGGAATCGGTGTTTTTGGCAACGACTGTCAGGATACGGGAATTCCTGCCGATGTATGGCGTTTCTATATTTTCTACAATAGACCCGAAAAGTCGGATACCCAGTTTACATGGTCCGACTTTCAGGAAAAGGTTAATTCCGAACTCATTGGCAACCTGGGTAACCTTGTAAACCGGACCCTGACCTTTACCAGCCGCTTCTTTGACGGCAAGGTGCCCGAAGGGAAGGTTGACGAAGCTTTCTGGGCTGAAGTAAAAGCCAGGGAGAAGGATATTACCGAACGCCTGGACCGGGCAGAACTCAGGGATGCTTTTAAAGAGATGCTTCAGCTGAGTTCTCTGGGCAACAAAGCCTTTCAGGAGGGGGAACCCTGGCGTACCCGTAAAGACGATCCCGAGGCTGCGGGGTCTCTGCTGATGAATCTGATCTATCTGGTAAGGGACCTGGCGATTCTTGTTCATCCCTACATTCCCGAGACTGCTGAAAAAATGGCGGCCCAGCTTGGTTTGAGCGACCTTAAATGGGAACACCTTGGACAGATGGAGGGAATCGGAACCATCGGCAATCCGGAAATCCTCTTTCAGAAACTGGAAGATGAGCTGATAGAAGAGCTGAGAATCCGTTATTCCGGCAGTCAGGCCGACCGTGCGGCAGCCGAAGCGGAATCCTCTGCAGAATCTGAATTCCGCAGCACCATAGATCTTCGGGTTGCCAATATTGTGAAAGCCGAACAGCACCCCGATGCGGAAAAGCTCTATGTGATTACCCTTGATGCGGGAGAAGAGGAACACCGGACTATCTGCAGCGGTCTGGTCGGACACTACACCATTGACGAACTGAACGGCAGGAATATTATTCTGGCTTACAACCTGAAACCGGCCAAGCTCCGTGGAATCAAATCCAACGGAATGCTTCTGGCAGCGGAAAACAAAAAGGATATGGAAGTGATTTTCCCTGCAAATGGAAAACCCGGCGACCGTGTTCTTCTGAATGGAGATGCCCCCGATACGGACGCTCCTTCCAAAAAGATTAAAATCGACCGTTTCTTTGAGATTCCCATTAAAGTGGAGGGGTATGAAGTAAAGGTCGGGGGAACAGCCCTGACCATTAACGGAGATGTCGTTAAAACCAGCCGGGTTGAAGCCGGTGAAGTAGGCTGATCTTTGGCCGATCGCGTAATAGCCGAGCGTTGTGAACTCTCGGCCCTTCAATCTGACTCTCTCTATAATGGTTTTCTTCAAACCCCCTTCTGGGCCCGCCAGAAGGCAGCTTTCGGCTGGAAGGCCGAGGCGGTCAAATGGCGGCAGGGCGAGGAGCGAGGGGTTCTTCTCGTATTGATAAAAAAACTCCCCGCCGGACTGGCTTTTGCCTATATCCCCGGTGCTCCTTCGCTGGATACGGCAGCAGAAGACCGAAAAGGTTTTCTGGAGGCTCTTTCCCGTGAACTCCGGGGGGTATTGCCTCTCGGGTGTTTCTTTATCCGTTACGATATGCCGGATTTTTCCACGGAAGAAGATGTTCTGCCGGATTTTCGGGATGTTTTGAAAAAAGCGCCCATGGATATTCAGCCCCCGGATACGGTCGTTTTAAACCTCAGGGAGGGATATGAAGCCCTGCTGCCGGGGATGCATAAGAAAACCCGTTACAATATCCGTCTTTCTGAAAAGAAAGGGGTAAGAGTCGAAACGGCCGGGATAGAAAAACTGCAGGACTGGTATGAACTGAATAAAGTTACTGTAGAGCGGGACAGGATAGCCCTCCGTCCCTACAGGTACTATGAGCGATTGTTCCGGGAACTGGAGGGAGAGGACGCGCAGCTGACCCTCTACCTGGCCTATCATGGGGAAGAACTTCTGGCTGGGATTATTGTTCTGTTCAATCAAAAGGAAGCCGTGTATCTGTACGGGGCCTCCTCCAATAACAAACGGAATCTGATGCCCGCCTATGCCCTTCAGGCACGGGCTATCCGGGATGCTGCTGATGCCGGTTGTGAAGAGTATGATCTCTACGGTTGTCCTCCCTCTGCCGATCCGGACCATCCTATGGCAGGGTTGTTCCGTTTTAAAACCGGTTTCGGAGGAGAACTGCGTCACCGGACCGGGGCCTGGGATTATCCATACAGCAGGTTGTTCTATGGCTTGTACCGGCTTATGGAGGCGGGACGGCGCTGGTATCATAAAAGCTGGAAAAAAAGAGGGTAGGGGCCTCCGGAGACCCCCACTTGTCATACCTCCGGAAAAAATGCCAACAGGTATACTCATTTTCAGACTATAATTTATTCAAAACAAGCATTATACCTAATTGCTTTGAACAGGAGTGAATTATGTCTGTAGAGAAAAAATCGCCCGTACCCTCGGATCTGGATATTGCTCAGTCTGCCACCATACTTCCCATCGATAAGGTTGCCGGAAAATTCGGATTGCATAAGGATGATATCATTCCCTACGGAGACACAAAGGCTAAAATCCGATTGTCCGCATTGGATCGGCTGGAAAAAGCCTGCTCCGGGAAAAAAGCAAAGTATATAGATGTTACAGCAATAACCCCAACGCCTCTGGGCGAAGGGAAGACTACCACAACCGTTGGTCTGACCGAAGGATTGGCATACAACGGTTTTAAATCCCTCTGTGCCATACGACAGCCCTCAATGGGCCCGACATTCGGAATCAAGGGCGGCGCCGCAGGAGGCGGATACAGTCAGGTTGTACCCATGGAGGAGTTTAATCTTCATCTGACAGGAGATCTCCACGCTGTCAGTGCCGCCCATAATCTGGGGGCGGCTGCGGTGGATGCCCGTATTTATCACGAAGGAAGGTGGAGCGATGCCTTTCTGGCCAGGCAGGGACTCTCCCGGCTTGATGCGGATCCCTACAACGTTCTGTGGCGTCGGGTGGTGGATATGAATGACAGATCCCTCCGGAATATAATGACCGGGCTGGGTGAGCTGGGAGACGGCCCGATCCGGCAGTCGGGGTTCGATATTACAGTGGCAAGTGAACTCATGGCTATCCTGGCCCTTTCCACAAGTCTGAAGGATATGCGAGAGCGGATCGGCCGTATGGTAATGGCCATGGATAAAAAGGGAAACCCTCTTACGGCGGAGGATTTCGGAGTAGCCGGAGCTATGGCTGTCCTTTTGAAGGATGCCCTTATGCCGAATCTGATGCAGACCATGGAAGAACAGGGCGCACTTGTCCATACAGGCCCCTTTGCCAATATCGCTCACGGGAACTCTTCGGTGATTGCAGACTATCTTGGAATGAAAATGGGTGACTATCTGGTGACTGAATCCGGGTTCGGTTCCGATGTGGGGATGGAAAAATTCTTTCATATCAAGTGCCGGACGTCCGGTCTGGTCCCCGATGCGGTTGTTATGGTGGCTACTGTAAGGGCCCTGAAAATGCATGGAGGCGGTCCTGCTGTCAACCCGGGTAAACCTCTGGATCCTGTCTATAAAGAAAAGAACATCGACCTGTTGAAGAAAGGCTGCGGTAATCTTGCAGTGCATATCAAAAATACCCGGAAGTTCGGTGTTCCGGTTGTGGTTGCCATAAATGTTTTTCCCACGGATGATCCGCAGGAATGGGATATTATCCGGGCAGCCGCTCTCGAAGCGGGCGCTGTCGACGCGGTTGTGTCCCGTCACTGGGAGAAGGGGGGAGAAGGCGCTTCCGAACTGGCGAAGGTTGTGGAAAAGGCTGCCGATGAACCGTCGGAGTTCCGTTACCTCTATGAACTGGATATGCCTGTGACAGAGAAAATTGAAATCCTGGCCAGAGAAGTATATGGTGCGGGAGGGGTTGAGTTTACCCGTGAAGCAAGGAAAAACCTGGACCGTTTTGAAGGAATGGGCTTTGGAAATCTTCCTGTCTGTATGGCTAAAACCCAGTACTCCCTGAGTCATGATCCCCTGGTTAAAAATGTTCCTCAACCGGGGTATATCTTTCCTGTTCAGGACATACGTGTCAGTGCGGGTGCCGGGTTTATCTACCCTCTGGCAGGAGACATTCGAACCATGCCGGGGCTGGGAAGCAAGCCTGCCTTTATGAATATGGATATCGATCCCGAAACCGGCAGAATAACCGGCCTGTTTTAAAACACTCTCAATCTCCCCTCATGGGGTGAGGTTGTTTGATACAATTTTTTTTCCGAACTTCTGGTCTTAAGTTCTCTATATAGAGTGAAAAGCAAGACGTTCTCCCCTCCTGTGGAGGGGCTGGGGGAGGTGCAGGTGATTGAGCGAAGCCGAAATCACCATTTGAGGCGGTGTAGCTGTCCCTCCGTCTCCAATCCCCTGAACTCCCTCTGTTTCAGGGCTTCGTAGCAGACTATGGCTGCTGCATTGGATAGATTCAGGGAGCGTATATCCTCTTTCATGGGAATACGGATACAGGTCTCGGGGTTTTTTTTAAGCAGTTCTTCCGGGAGCCCCGAAGACTCTTTTCCGAAAATGATATAGCTGTTGGGCGGGTATACGACATCCGCATAGGTGCGGCGGGCCTTGGTTGAGCAGTAAAAGAAATTCCCGTTGCTGTTCTGATGTAAAAAGTCTTCCAGACTGGTATAGACAAACAGAGTCAGTTTATCCCAATAGTCCAGTCCGGCCCGTCGGACAGATTTCTCATCGATCGAGAAACCCAGGGGCTCAATTAGGTGGAGGGCTGTCCCTGTGGCAGCGCATGTTCGGGCAATATTCCCCGTATTCTGTGGTATTTCCGGTTCATGAAGAACGATATTCAAACCCATGAATCCCTCCTATAATTGTGCCAGTTTCTGAATATTGAGAATAGCCGGTATGGACCGTATATTTTTAGCAATTTTCTTGAAATCGTCGGTTCTGTTCATCTCGACCGTAAAGAACCCTTCCAGGTCCCCCCTGTCTGTCTCATTGATGCTGCCCGAAATCAGGTGTCCCTGGTATTTACGGATAGCTCCCTCTATTTCAGAAAATAGATCGGGAACATTGTGGGCCATAACCCGGAATCGCTGGGTAGCCCTGCTGGAATAACTTTCCCATGCCACATCGATTTTCCGTATTTCAAAGTCATTGATCCCCTTCAGGTTGCTGCAGTCGGAGCGGTGTACGATAATGCCCCTGCCGCGGGAAATAAAACCGATAATGTCGTCGCCGGGGGTAGGGTTGCAGCACTGGGCCAGGCGAATCATGATATTCCTTTCATGGTTGATGCTGACCCCGACCTTGGTGGTATCAATCATCTTGTTCTGAACAGCCTTTTCTTCAGAAAACTGTACTTTTTTCTGTTCAGACGGACCTGTCTCAGTATTCTGGGACGAGTGATGTTTTTTGGCAACAACATGGCGGTCTATTATCAGATCGTTGTCATGCTTGTTAAGCCAGTTCCGTATCTTTGAACGGGCTCTCGTTGTTTTGACAAAGCGGAGCCAGTTCAGATGGGGGTGTGCATTGGGAGAAGTTTGTATGGAAACAGTCTGAGTGTTCTTAAGGGGTTTATTCAGGGGAATAATGGAATCATCCGCTTTGGCGCTCAGGCAGTGATCTCCAACAGCCGTATGAATATGGTAGGCAAAATCCACGGCGGTGGATCCCTGAGGCAGCTCGAATGTATCCCCCTCCGGTGTAAAAACAAAGATTGTATCCGAAAGAACATCCTCTTTCAGGCTGTTCATAAAATCACCCGATGTATAGGGTTCGCTGTTTATATCTTTGAGTTTCTGCAGAAGATTCTGATTGAAACTGTCCAGTTCAGAACCCTTTTTACCCTCTTTGTAAGCCCAGTGTGCCGCTATTCCGAATTCTGCGGTTTCATTCATTTCTACAGTGCGGATCTGTATTTCCAGGGGTTTTCCTATGCGGGTCATTACAGTCGTATGAAGGCTCTTGTACCCATTCTCCTTGGGCATGGCAATATAGTCTTTGAAACGCCCGGCCAGCGGTTTGAACAGATGGTGTACCAACCCCAGAATGGTGTAGCACTCCTGCGGACTCTGGCAGAGAATACGGATCCCAAGAAAATCATAGATTTCGTCCAGTTCCTTACCCTTAGTCTTCATTTTCTGATAGATGGAAAAAAAGTGTTTGGCTCTGGTTTTTATCTGAATGGAAATTTTCTCTTCCTGGGAGGCTTCAACAATCTGCTTTTCCACGGCTTTAAGGAAGTCCGCGCGCTGCCCTTTCTTTTCACTCAGAAACGCTTTTATCTCATTGTATATATCGGGTTTCAGGAATTTGAGAGACAGATCTTCCAGTTCTGTTTTAATGGTATAGATTCCCAGTTTCCCCGCAAGGGGAGCATAGATATCGAGACACTCCCGGGCAATTCTTTTCTGCTTGTCCGGCCTCATATACTGCAGGGTATTCATGTTGTGGCGTTTATCCGCCAGTTTGATCAGGATAACCCGGATATCCTTATCCATGGCCAGGATCATTTTCCGGATGGTTTCTCTTTCCTGAACAGTTTTGTTCTTGACGTTGACAATATTGATTTTTGTCACACCGTTTACCAGGTGTTCCACCTCTCTGCCGAAACGTTCATATATTTCCTGTCTGGTTGTGTCTGTATCCTCCAGAATATCATGAAGAAGGGCTGCCGTAATGGCTGTGGCATCCAGCTGGAGCCCTATCAGAATTCTGGCAACATTGATAGGATGGATAATATAGGGTTCGCCGCTGGCTCTCTTCTGACCGGCATGAAGTGACTGGGCCCAGTAGGCAGCCTGCAGGATCTCCTCTTTTTCCTCTTTTGTATAATCTGTTAAGGTTTTCGAGAAGTTCTTGATGAGCTTTTCAATCTGATCTTCTGTAACCAGCTTCTGACTATTCATTGTTTTATTCCAGCTATCACTCTATCCCTATCTTCGATGTCCTGCAAGATACAGATCTGAGCGAATCCGGCATCATTCATAAGCTTCTCCATCTCTCCCATTTGAGGGGGCGCTGCTTCAATCATCAGACAGCCTCCGGTATTCAGTCTTTTAAAAGCTTCGGGGATGATGATCCTTATCAGGTCCAGGCCGTCAACTCCGCCGTCCAGGGCTAATGAGGGTTCTTTCCAGCCTTCATTCATTCGCTGGTCCGTTTCATCTGTGGTCAGGTAGGGAGGGTTGGTTACAATAAGATCGAAAGGTCCCTTCAGTTCCTCAAAAAGGGAGGTTCTTGTAAAAGGTACACGTAAACTGTCGGAGCATAGTTCTTCCCGGTTTTTCCGGAAAATCTCTTCGGATACCGGAGAAATGTCAGAGGCCGAAACGCTTATCTCCGGATTTTCCAGGGCAAGGGTAAGGGCAATGCAGCCGCTTCCGGTACATAGATCATGCACACTTCTGTAGTTTGAACGGCAGATCCTTTCCATAGCCTCTTCTATCAGCACTTCCGTATCCGGCCGGGGACAGAGGATGCCCCGCTTGACGTAAAAGTCCCGTCCGAAGAATTCTTTCTTTCCGGTCAGGTAGGCAACCGGGTGCCCCTCCTGCCTCAGACGTATCAGTTCAAGGAATCTGATATAGTTATCCTGCGATAATTCATCGGGAAACGAGGCCAGTATCTTTTCACGTTTTTCTCCTGTCGTATGGGAAAGGAGGAGTGTGGCATCCAGCCAGGGGGAATCGGAGTCCTCCAGCAGGGAGGAGGCTTCCATAAGGGCTTCTCTATAGGTCAAAGGATTTACTCTTTCTTAAGGGCTTCTTCCTGAGCGCTCAGTTTCAGGGCCTGGAAGACTTCATCCATGTGCCCCTGCATTATACTGTCCAGTTTGTACAGGGTCAGGTTGATGCGGTGATCGGTCAGTCTGTTCTGGGGAAAATTGTAGGTTCTGATCCGCTCGGAACGGTCTCCCGAACCGATCTGACTTTTCCTTGCTTCCGCTCTTTCCGAGTGCTTTTTGGCTTCTTCCGCTTCCAGCAGTCTGGAACGGAGTACTCTGAATGCTTTGGCTTTGTTCTTAATCTGCGACTTTTCATCCTGACAGGTTACAACCAGCCCTGTGGGGAGGTGGGTGATTCTTACGGCCGAGTCGGTCGTGTTTACACTCTGCCCGCCCGGACCGGATGACCGGTAGACATCAATTTTAAGGTCCTCATTCCGGATCTCAACATCCGCTTCCTCTGCTTCGGGAAGAACCGCAACTGTAATGGCAGAGGTATGAATCCTGCCTCCCGACTCTGTGGCAGGGACTCGCTGGACCCGGTGTACACCGGATTCGTATCTGAGATCGGCATAAACGCTTTTACCGCTGATGGAACAGATAATCTCTTTAAATCCGCCCAGCTCGATTTCATTGGAAGACAGGATCTCCACTTTCCAGCCTTTTGTTTCGGCATAACGGGAATACATCCTGTAAAGGTCTGCGGCAAAAAGGGCCGCTTCGTCTCCGCCGGTACCGGCTCGGACCTCCATGATAATGTTTTTACCGTCCAGAGGATCTTTGGGGACCATCAGAAGACGGACTTTCTGTTCCATTTTTTCAACGGCTGCCTGCAGTTCAGCCGCTTCTTCCCTGGCCATCTCCTTCATTTCCGGATCGCTTTCGTTTTCAATCAACCCTTTTGCATCCGCCAGGCTGGCAATAAGACCGGCATATTCATCTCCGGCTTCCATTATTTCCGCCAGATGAGTGTATTCCTGCATAATGGTTTTATATTTCTTCTGATCCCTGACAACATCAGGATCGGCTATCATTTTAGACAGTTCATTAAACCGGCCTTTCAGGCCTTCCAGTTTTTTAAGCATTAAAATTCTCCAGTACCATCCCTGACCGGGATGGTGGGTAAAAACCTTTTATACCAGAATTTACGGGAGTTCGCAAGATAGCCGGCGGGATGTCTCAGAACTGTTCTTACTGTGAATCATACAGGCATACACGGTTGCGGCCCATGGCCTTAGCCCGGTAGAGGGCAATATCCGCGTTCTTTATCAGATCGTCCAGGAGATTCTCCCTGCTGTATTCGGCTACTCCCACACTTATGGTAAGGTGAATACCCTTTTCCCAATCCCTGTTCTGTTCAACCTTGAGGCGCATCCTTTCGGCTACCTGCACCCCCTCTGCAAGGGGCAGGTCGTCAAGGAATACAATAAACTCTTCCCCCCCGTACCGGGCGAACATATCCGATCCCCTGACTTCGGCAGAGCACAGACCTGTCAGTTTTTTCAGAACCTTGTCGCCCGCATCATGCCCCCAGGTATCATTTATCATTTTGAAATGATCCAGGTCTATCATGAGAAGGCACATTGTTTCTTCCGGATGCCTTTCCAGACGGATGAATTTTCTGGATACAATCTCATTGAAGTAGAGGCGGTTAGGGGCGCCTGTCAGCATATCGTGGCGGGCTTCATGAAAGGCCAGCTCCTGAGATGTTTTCAGGTCGTTCTCCAGCTTTTTTGCCTCGGAGATATCAAGCAGTGTTGCTACTATCCCGTGAATTTCCCGGCGGTTGTACATATTCTTCAACTGTATCCGGTAATACCGGGACTGATAGGCCTCATCCGTCTGCAGGGTAAGATGAAACAGGGTCCCCTTATGATCGATACCGCATTTCTCTATGGTGGAGATAAGCTCCCATTTTGTTTCACCCGAAAACATATCTTCCAGACGCTCAACTTTAATACAGCCGGAAATACAGTCCAGTATATTCCCCTTCCGGTCAATCAGGAGAATCGTATCATTCGAATTGCTCATAAGCAGGGCGAATCGTTTTCTTTCGCGAGTAAAGGCAGCGGTGTAGGTGATTATCAGAAGGGTGAAAATTACGGCAAAAAGTATCTGATCAAACTGCAGGAGAACCGGGTATGAGGGGTCTGTCTCCTCCTGTTCTATTTTAAAGGAGGATTCTCTGCTGCCTGGTGGGGGCAGGTAGGCATTTGCTGCAGTACAGTAAAACTGCAGGAATAGCATGAGAAAGAAGGTTGCAATTTTTTTTTTCATTTCAGGGGGCATCCTGTTTTCCCCAATTCAAACCGCCTGTTAAGGAATGGTATTCCTTAAAATCTCAAACCGGTCATAGGATTCTGTTTTAGCAAGGCAGATAATAGATTCCTTATTATCATTATAAATAATACTGGATTCCCCTTCCCAAAGCAAATCCAAAAAAACTCCTGTCAGGCAGGCTGTAATGCCATAGGGAATTTCTGTCTGTATCAACCGGGCGGGCAGGGCCCTTGAGAAGAGACTGACCTGATCTGACGTATAGGCTGTGCCGTTTGCCTTTATATCAATCCAGAGCTCCCCGGTCCGGTTGACCTCCTCCCACTCCCTGAGAAATGTATCCCGGCAGATGGTAAGGCGTATATGATGGTCCTTTACCCTGAAGCCGTCTGCATCTTTAATATCTCCCGCGGACAGGCCGAGGATATCTTCTTCGAACTCGGTCAGAAAGTACTTATACTGGGAGTATAAGACCCGCCCTTCCGGACTGTATACAACCGCCTGATTAAAGACGCCTCTTTTTTCTGTATCATAATAAAAGCGGGTTCCCCCCAGGATATATACGCTGTATTCCCGGGATAAACTGCCCCATAGGCTATCTAGAAAATCCTCTGTATCGGACGATCCGGAGCTGAAAAGATCCTTAAGGGATGTCAGGGCGGGGCGGTCCCGGATTATATCCTGCCAGACCTGCTCAAACGGCTTATCTTCCAGCAGATAGCTGTTCCAGGGAATGAGCGAGGCAAATACGCCCAGGTATTCCGGAAAGATCAGCAGATCCGCCGGTCCTTCCGCCATAGCCGCTTCTACAGCTTTCCGGACGGCCGATTCATAGGCCCTTTCGGAAAATATCATATCCCTGTTCATTTCGAACTGTACGGTTACGGTTGTCAGTTCCTCGCCGGGTGTAAGAGAGTAAAGAGGGAGGAATCCTGACAGGAGTAAAAATAAAAAAGCTTTCCTCAGGGAGGAGGAAAGCTGTAATAGATAAATGGGCATGTTTATTCGGGAATTGTGTAAATGGTCTCTTTTTCAATATTGAAGGAGTCGCCGAAGGTGGGGACAACTTTCGTAACCGTCCTGACCGTTTTCCTGTTATTGGGTTGGATTTCATATCGGATAACCGTTTCCGCCAGTGTTTCGGCGGTGGTGCTGACTGCCAGATTTGTTCCGAATATCCTGTCCAGAATCATCAGGAGCGCATTACTGCTGCTCTGATTGAATTCTGTCTCCTGCGAAACTATCCTCTCATAGGCAAGTGAGGTCCGGTTGGTTTTGCCATTATCTTCTAGGGATTCTGTGTAATATCTTACACCGTAGATTTCCTTTGTCTCTCTGTACCAGTAATCAATCCACTCTTCAATCTTCTGATGGTATCTGACTTCACTGCTCCAGTTCATACCAGTTGCAGTGGCAGCGGGGGCATCCTGTATTGTCATATCCCCGTCAATAGGAAAATGGTCGTACTGTGTCCCGTCATTGTAGTCGGATGTAATCCATTCATACCGGACGCTGCCGTCCTGGTAGTGAAGCTCCATTGTTTCCCTGGCTTTGGAATTGTATACCCAGGCTCCGTTCTCTTTTGTCGTTATAGGATCAGCATAAGTCCAGAACCCGTCTCCACCCGTTGGGGTGTCCCCTTCATTCCTGTCTACATCCAGGATGTAATACTCTTCAAGGTAGTAGTCAAAAATCTCTTCCTTTTTGGGATAATCTGTTTTGGCTGAAATTTTGTAAACGTTAAATGTTCCGGTATAAGTCATGGGGTTCACAACATCTTGTTCGTAAAGGGTTACCGTATAATAGGTTCTCTGCCCCTGTTCTGGATAGTTATTAACTTTGTTGCCGTATTCGCCTTTGCCGATAAGTTTTGTAAAGCTGTAATTGGCTAACTCTTCATCTGTTGTAAGTTCCTTTGTCAACGTATAGGTATTAATCGCTGCTCTATCGTTTCCTTCGCTGAGGGTCACATCGTCTCCAGCCATCCAGTAGTAACCT
Source organism: Oceanispirochaeta sp. (assembly GCA_963663385.2). Taxonomy (GTDB): domain Bacteria; phylum Spirochaetota; class Spirochaetia; order DSM-2461; family DSM-2461; genus Oceanispirochaeta. Next base: position 576,248 of record CAXXXD010000003.1, read on the forward strand.
GACAGGATATAATCCTGATCCGCATTTGAATCACTGCTGTCAAAACTGCATGATGTAATTGAAAAAATTGTGATGAGTATGATTGTTAACAGCGTAATAATGCTTTTATTTGTCATATCGTACCTCCGAAAATCTTTTTAACTTTTAATTCTTTTTACTTTTTTATTTTACAATATCTTAATACTTTATCGGATATATTAAATATACACCATATTGAAAAAAAACACAAAAATGTGAGATTTTATTTATCAGCACCTGTCGTTAAGCGTTGATGCTCTCTGATGTCTTTCAGGCGGTTATCCGTAATGGCCGTAAAGATGATCCGGTCCAGGGATTTGAGGGCCTGAAACAGATGGACTGTCATAAGAACCGCACCTACAGAACAGGCCAGAAGGGTTGAAAACCCCGGCGTGGAGAAGAGGGGCAGGTACGGGCTTAATGCCGCGCCCGTCGTATTAAGCAGGAAAAACAGAAGGACTCCCTGAAGGGCCTTGCCGTACAACTCTATGTAGAATAGAAAATTCATGACTGTCAGAAACAGGCCCAGGACCATAATGCTTACAGCCGTAAAGACAACCATGGGAAAAACTTCCCGCATCTCCGGTCTGAACCAGGCTGCTGATAGAAAAATCAGGGTGACACAGCCCTGGAGGGCCGCCTGCTCCTGCAGTACGAAACGGGTTGTCTTATTCAACTGGTACTGATTGGTTTTGATATGCCTTAAAGGTTTTCTGCCCAGACTGTCCAGAAATTTTTTCAGAACAAGGAAAAACTCGGTTTCCGAGAATATGGTGAAAAAAACAAGTCCCGGAATCATCATCAGATTGGTCAGGTACACAATGATATCGTAGGTCTTGTAGAGTTTCATGGACGTATCGGCAATATACTCCCCTTTCAAGCCCCAGAAAATAATTTTATCAATCCAGAGAGCGCCGTAATAGAAGAATCCCGTAATAAAAAGAGCCCTGTACCGCTTTATATAACGGATAAAATCGTTAAGAACAGGTACTTTTTTATACCCCATTTCCTTCCGGAGATAGAAGAAAAGGAGCAGCATCAGAAGGAGCTGCCCCATGGTAAAGGCCATTAGAATATAACCGCTGTCAAACCGTATCATGGCTCCCTTCATAAAAAGGAGGGATGCTGCCATTCCAGATGAATAGACTATCAGCAGCTGATTGTAACGCTTCATGGCAGAAGCCGTAAGCATCAGAACCCATACATGATTTATAATGGTATATAACAGGATAAAGGCTGTTTTGTGTACTATTCCGACAGCCGGACCACCCAGAAAGAGTTTCTGAAGTCCAACTGCAACCGGTACAATTATAAACATGGAAGCCAGAAGATACCGGACTGTTAACCCCATGGCCTTATCCATCTCGTTTCTGTAAAGGTAGTCCGAGAGTATACGGGTAAAGATATAGTGAAAACCGCCGTTGAGTATAAGGGATGAGGCATAGATATAGATGGTGGACGAAATAAAAAGGTTCCGTATCTCTACGGGAATCCCGAGAACCGGCTGCTGAAATATCAGAATGGTGATTATTGAGATAAGCCAGGGGCCTGCCACAATCATGATCCCCGAAAGGGAAGCCTGAAAGAGGCCCCGGGCGCTTCCCAGGGAGGCAACCTTTCTCAGCTCGAACCCAATGCCTGCCATCTACTTTATCTCCATCTGAGCGAGGTTTGTGTACATCTCCCGGTACTTTCTATGCAGGTCTTTTTTATCATAAAAATTGAGCACCTTCTGAAAATTCTTTTTACCCAGTCTCTGCATCTCTTCGGGATTGTTGTAAACAGTCAGTATGCCATCGGCTATCTTACTGCTGTTTTTTGATGGAGCCAGAAAGCGTTCATCAAAATTCAGGAGTTCGGGAACATTTCCCACGGCAGTGGATACCGCGGGAATCCCCGAGCAGTAAGCTTCCAGGATTACAAGGGGCTGTGCTTCCCTCACACTGGTGAGGACAAGAACATCAATAAAACTGTAGTAATCCCTTACATCCTGTCTTCCGGTAAATTCAAATACATCCTGCAGTTTGAGGTTTTCAACCAGAAGCCGGCAGTCCTCATAGTAGTCCGGGTCTTCATCCGTCGGTCCGATACAGTAGAAACGGGCTTCAGGAACACGGTCCGCGACAATTTTACAGGCGGCAATATAGGTTTTTATATCCTTGATGGGAACAACCCGTCCGACAAGCCCTACATGAAAACCCGGGCGGGGGCAGCGTTCCAGTTTAAAACGCTCCACATCAATCCCGTTAGGGATTACCTCTGTTTTTTCTACGGGAGCCCCCAGTTCAAGCTGTTTCTGCCGGTTTTCTTCAAAAAGGGCCGTAATATGATCGGCCTGGGTGTAACAGATCCGGCTGATCTTGTTGTAGATGCTGGTCCACATATCCCTCTGGTATCCCCTGACCAGCTGGGTTTTGCGGATTTCCATCTCCCGTTCCTTGTGATAAAGGCCGTGTTCTGTTAAAAGGAAGGGTTTTTTATGCCTGGAACTGGCTGCCAGGGCTGCCACACCGGCAAAGCCCGTTGATACGGCATGATAGATATCCGCTTCGGGAGGAGTGGCTCCCAATACGCTGAACAGCATGTCATGGGAGGACTTCCAGGCCCAGTAGTAGTCGGAAAACGGGTAGAGAGGGTTGTTTCGGATATTCCCGTTTACTATCATTTTCCAGCCTATCCGGGATTTTACGGCAAGATGATACAGAAAGGTATTTTCCGGTATCATTCTAATCATCTTTCTTGTATCGGGATCCTTGTTCTCTGCCATAAGCTTATGGAAGCGGGCAATCTCCTTCAGCAGTTTCATCGGCCGGGGGGGAGATTTGAAGATTTTACCTGTTGGTTCCCCCAATACGATATCCACGGATTCAATGACATTGGAAGGAAGCTTATAGCGCAGAGGCTGACCGGATTTGGGGGAGATCGTATAGAGTTTAAAATCCACTTCGGGGATATTTATGATCAGATCGTGTACCCAGGCGGAAACTCCTCCGGTAATGTAGGGGTAGGATCCCTCCAGAACAATACAGACTGTCATGCGGCGGTCACTCATGTTTTCCAGTCCAGAAATCAAGGGTTTCCTTTTCCAGATCCGTCAGGTCATCCCTGCCTTTCATCTCATTCAAAAGCCTGTTCAGTTTCCGGGAGTCTCTTTTTTCATAGGCCAGTTCCAGTTTGACAAGGCGGTTTGAGGGCGCATCCGGCAGGAGCTGTTCAGCCTGATCATAGAGTTTCAGATTAATCAGAACCCGTATCAGCAGGTAGAGGTCCTCATCTGTGCTCACCTGACGGTTTTTCAGCTCCATCAGCAGAAGATAAGCCTCTTTCAGGTAAAAATGATAGAGGGTCGTCTCCTTTTTATTGAGGAGCGCCAGGTGGTAGTAAATTTCCGCGGCGGCAGACTGATCTTCACGCTCCGGCTTTGTTTCCTGTTTTTCATTAAGGGCTACCAAATGCTGGTAAAAACTGCTATGGGATGAGTTATGCCGGGGGGCCGAATCCTGTTTTGCCGCCATCTTCTCTTTCAGGGCTACCAGCCGGGAGTTGTACTGTTTCTCCATGGCATTCAGGCTTTCCGCGGCAAACAGGGCCACTTCCTTGTCCTTATACTGGGAAATCTCCGTCAGAACTTCACTGAGCAGCAGGTTGGTTTCCAGATCCCTGTCCTTCCGGGACAGGAGCCACTCAATCTCGTCAAGATTATAGGGCTTCTTCATTATGGGATTCAGCCCGGTAGATTTATAGATAAACGCTTCAATGGGAAGCACATCTTCAAGGATCGCCTGCAGGGCTGCCGTAGGGGTTCTCGGTATGAACATGGTATTCAGTTTTTCAATGTATCTGTAGGGGGAATCCTTTTTCATAACTTCTGGATCTCCAGCAGGTATTCCGCTCTTTTAATCAAGTCATCCGGGTCCATTTTTTCACTGGTACTACAGGAGGAGTATCCCAGATTTATCTCAAGGTTGAGAGATTCCCCTTTTATGGTCCAGGTTCTGTTGTTTATGTATTCCAGGCTTTCCAGGCAGAACAGGGAACACCCGTCATAATCGAGGTAGGGAATAAAAAGGGCTACCCGGGATTCCTCCCTGTAGTGAAAAAGCTCCGGTTTACTCTTGCTGCGGGATGCCAGTTCTTCCATCAGCTGCCCCTGAAGGAACTGTACTTCCTCCAGGCTGTATTGTTCGACCAGATCCCGGAAGTTCTGGAATTCAAGAAGGATCAGGCTGGAGGAGTTGAAGGTTCCCGATTCATTATATTTATACCCTTCCATAACCCTGTACAGCTGAGTGAACTGGGGAAGACCTGTATATTCGTTCTCTTCTTCTTCAGAAAGGAGAGACTCGAAATCCAGAGCCCGTTTAAGGGCAGGCTGGGCGAGGCTTATAATAATCTGAACCATGTTTTCCGTATAGCTGCTGTATTTGATAAAAGGCAGAGACTCCAGGTTGATGACTCCCCAGGTTCTGTTATCCAGAACAACCGGGCAGCATATGATGCTGTCCTCAGTATTCAGTTGAGCCAGTGAATCGTAGTTCATTGCCATCCGGATGGAAAACATCTGATTATTACGGAAAACCCATCCTTCAATTGTCTCCTTAAGATCGAGCACATCTCCTTTATTGTTTTCCGTCTCTTCCCCTTTGCGCATTTTCAGCTTCAGATTGCTTTTCTGGCTGTCGAAGATCCATAGGGATATACTTGTTGCTTCCGTAAAATGTACAATTGTATCCAGCAGGGTAGAGATACTTTTATTTGTATCCAGGCAGTCCACTTCCTGAATCCGGTCGTACATCAGGTTCAGCGACGATCTTTGACGGACTACGCGTTCTTCCAGTTCCCTGATTATATCGTGCTGGGAGAGAGTGACATCCTTCAGCTTGCTTTTTTCGCCTGATATTTTTCTGTATCGGGTCAGTATCTTGTCAATCTGATAGAGACGGAACTGGTTAAGCGATCCCCCCAGATAGGAGAGAACAATTCCCGTGGTGCCGTTGACAAGAAGCCGTCCTGTTTCGGGTAAATCTTTGTGTAACAGGATAAAACCCGCCACATTTAGGGAAAAAGCCGTAAAAAAACAGATCAGCCCGGAAACTCTTCCATGCCAGAAGGCCAGAAAAAGAGACGTTATCAATATAAGTGTTACCGGCTCGGGTAAATAACTTTCCACTACGGGAATATGGGTCGACACGCCGATAATGAGAGCTATTACTATACTTTCCGGAATAATGTTGCGTTTTTTCAGTTGCATAACGGGTTTTAGATTATAATGTAAAATGTCACTATTGTATATATTTGTCTGGAGAATAACGATGCAGAGAACAATCAGAAGGAACAGGTTTCTTATTGCAGGAATCCTGTTTTTTTATATATTACTTTTTTCATCAGCTCTTACAGCTCAGGAAAACACGGAGGAGCAGGATGCTGAAGCCCTCCCGGAAGTTCCCGAGGTAAAGCTGACACCCATTTTTCCCGATTCGGAGGAAGGGCTGATCTATATAGAAGGGGAAGATGCTGTTTCAACCAACTTCGCTACGGCTCCCATCTATAACTATGGGGCTTCCGCCTATCGTTCCCTGCAGCTGATTCAGCAGAATGCCCCCTACGGGGGGAAATCCTACTATGCGGAGTATGCTTTTTATGTGGAAGAGGAGGGGGAGTACTACTTCTGGTACGGTGGAACCCCTCCCGGGCCGAAAGAGGATGTATTCCCCTCCTATGCCAGCCCTTTCAAATATATTCTGGATGATGGGGAAGCTGTTCCCGTATACAGAGAGGACCTCTCGGTCGTAGATGCCTACACGCCCTCCTATTACTGGATGGAAGTGGGGAAGATCACCCTGACCGAAGGAGTACATAAGCTTCGCCTGGAAGTTTCGGATAAACGGCGCTACGACGGGCAGTACTACTTTTTTATGGATGCTTTCTTCTTTCTGCGGGAAGACCTGATGGAAGAAGAACTTGTTCTGGTTCCGGACGTTTTCCCGAAAAACCGTCTGGACCGCTCCCTGGACAACCCTTTTCAGTCCATTGCCTTCTATGAAGGCAGGATCAAGGAAGACCCGGGCAACAAGGACGCCTATATTGTGGTTTCCATGATCTACTCCCTCCTGGGAGACTATATAAATGCCATAAAAAATCTTAACAGTGCGGTTAACTTGGATCCGGAGGATTCCTATCCTCTTCTGCTGATGGCTAAAAACAGAATCTGGAATGGAGAGGTTACAGCCGGACTGACACTTTATAAACAGCTGGTTATCCTTGCCCCGGATAATGCCGCTTACTGGGCCGAGGCGGGTAAAGTTGCCGCCTGGACAGGCAACTATCGCGATTCCATCGATTTTTTTACAAGGGGACTGGATAAGTTTCCCGAGGATCTGAACCTGAAGGTAAACCTGGGGCTTACCTATCTCTGGATGTCCCGGTCGGGAGAGGCCGAGACTGCTTTTTCCGAAGCTGAAGAGAGTTCGGCGGGGAACCATGAACGGGCAATGGAACTGGGAAATATTCACTCCCTGAACGGTTATCCCCAGTATGCCGTGGAAATCTATAAAAAAGAGATTGCCCAGTCTCCGGAGTATCTGGAAACCTACCTCAATCTGGAGAAGGCCTACAGGGATACCGGGGAGAGGGATAAGGCGGAAGAGCTGATCTCCCTGATCTACGACAGCTTTGAAGAGAGCAGCGCTTTTTCATCCTATATGAATGTTTATGAAGAGAAGCTTCAGATGAAACAGGATATTCTGGACGGCTACCGCATAGCACTGGATGAGAACCCCGATAACATCAATCTCAGGCAGGAACTGGCCCAAACCTATTTCTGGAACGGACTAAAGGAAGAAGCTGTTGATGAATCCCTGCGTATTCTGGTTAATAAAATGTTCCATGTGTTTAAGGATTTTGACAGCAAAGCGGAAAAGCTGCTAACCCTGAGGGATAAACTCTCCTACACGATGGAACGTTACCATAGGATTATGGACTCCTGCGGAGATGCTTCAAAACAGTTAAGCAGCGCCCAGTCCGCTTATAAAAAGGCAGAAGCGGCTGTTCAGAAAAAGCCCGGAGATACGGAACTGGCAGCCAAAATGGATGAACAGTATCTGATTTATGCGGATGCCTATAATATGGCTCAGGTATGGATAGACCGCCTTGCAGAGCAGGAAACCGTACTGGAGGACCTTAAAGACAACTGGGAATCTCTCTCTTCTGCCGAAGAGGAGGACGAAGAACTGTTCCGGCAGCTTATGGGTGATCTGGAGTGGTCCTGGGACAGGAGCTTCACCAAAATGGAACTTAGGCAGGTTCAGAGGGACGAGCCCTTTCTCGCCGGCTATATACTGGGGCGTCTGGCCCTTTTCGAAGGTCGGATGGAAGAAGCTGCCCGGGTTCTTTCTTCCGATACATTTGAAGATTCTCCCTTTGCCCGGTACGGCTTGTATGAAGCCCTTCTCTGGCAGAACAATGAAAAAAAACAGGATGAAATGTGGGCCGGCGAAGCGGATGTCCTGACACTCTACCGGCAGCATCTTTTCGATCTGGAGGCAACAGCCTGGAGCGAACCGGGTTCGGGCTCTTTCCTTCCTGATGATGATGAGGTAGCGAGTCTGACCGGATTTATGAATCAGCGGATTAAAGAGTTCAGTACGGACCGGGAAGAACTGGATAAGCTGGCGGGGAAAATCGGTAAAGCCATAGACAGAAAACTCAACCGCAGTATTTACTACCTGGAGCAGGAAACCTATATGCTCCGGTTCGAACTGGGGGATTACTATCTGGAAATGGAAGAGAACCTGAAAGCATCCCGTCAGTTTGACAGGGTTCTGGCTATGGATCCCTGGAATATAAGCGCCAATTACAAACTGGGGATAGTCAGTCAGCGCTACGGCAACTGGTACAGGGCCATGAATCAGTACGAGAAGGTCTACTTTCAGAACCCTCTCTACGAAAACGCCGCCTATTACTACAATCAGCTGGCCCGGGCGAATGCGGATTATGTTCATATAACAGCTCAGAATGTTACGGATCCCTCCCGTATCGCCTATACGGGAACAGCCGAGTACAACAGTAAAGTGAACAACTGGCTGGGGTGGGGGCTCGACTATCAGCTGGATATTGACCGGCAGTACAGAACCTACGGGAGCGAAGACCCCTCATCCTTCAAGCTTCATACGGCTGTGTTTGATCTTCCTCTGCGGCTGTCGGACTGGAATCTGCAGCTTACCCCCTTCGGGGGTGTGCAGGTGAGCAATGCCTTTTTTGGTTCGGATTACGGATTCAATCCCTACAAACCGGTTTCTGTCGAGGATAACCTGATCGCCCTGACATCCTCCTTTACGGGAGGACTCGGACTCGACTGGACCTATGATTTTCTGGCTGTCGATATGGAGTATAGATACGCCCTGGAGGAGGATTCCCTCTTCTACGGCAGAAACCTGACAAACGGGCATGGGGTGCAGCTCAATGCCAGTACCTACTTCCCCATACAATCCGATGACAATATCGGACCGGTAACAACAAGGACATTCGGATCCCTGAAAATCCTGCAGAGCGAAGATGTTTCCGGTACTAATCAGATCCGTCAGGTTGTGCAGGAGGTTGCCGCGGGGTATCTGGTTTCCCGGAATCCTTCCTTCAGACTGACCCTGAACGGTCAGTTCAACTATGAGGACAGTCTGGATACGGATGTAACGGATTACTATGCACCTGATGAGGTCTATGAAGTAAAAGGAGGGCTGAGGGGAACTCTCGGTGTGCATAATGCCCAGTACACGGAAAGCGCCGAGATCAGCCTTTGGGGCAGCGCCGGAAGTTACCGGAGCGCCGGCGGGGATCCCGCTTTAAAGGTGGAGGGACAGTTAAGCGCCTACTATGTGAAAGAGACCATGATGCTCTATCTCCTTATAGGCGGGTACGGCACATATGATGAAGGGCTGGCAGATGATCCCATGTTCTGGGAACTGTCTGCTACCCTGGGATGCAAGGTAAACGTACCGTCCCTTCTGGTTCCCTAGACCCCTCTCAGTCTCCCAACAGGAAAGCCTTTTATTCTACGAAGGAAGAGTCAGTACTCTTCGCCCTCTCCTGAGGAGAGGGCCGGGGAGAGGTCTAAGCGATTCTGAACAGGCTTTTACACTCCTGGAAAAGAGGATCCTTCTGAAGATCTATCATGAAACGTTCCTGAAAATAGTGCAGGTTGTTCAGGGTTAATCCGCTGTAGAGCAGAAAAGGTTTTAGGACCGTCTGAACTTCTTCGGAGAATTCAAACTCGTGGAGAGTGGTTGTCAATATATCAGAAATAGATATAAGAACAATTAGTTCTTTATGGGGAGACTGGATATTGCTGTTGCCGTGTTCTCCGGCCACATCGGCATAGATGCTGGGGAAATTCCAGCTTTCCATGATTTTCCGTCCCACACTCAGATGGTCTGCTCCATAAATTCTGATTTCCTCTTTGCAGGTGAGCCTTTCGTTGAGGTTCATAAATTCCATAACGCCATCATAGTTGCCGGGTTTTGACTCATAAAGGGCAAGCTGTCCGATATCATGGAGGAGTCCGGCCAGGAAAACTTCTTCCTTCCAGCGGGACTGTCCTGCAATATCCGAAAGTTTCCTGGCAATAAAAGCCGTTATAAGGGAGTGCTGCCAGAAATATTTGTAAAAGGGCGTTACCGTATTCTTCTGAAACATATTGGAGGCTGTAATCAGCATCACAAGGCTTTTGATCGCTTTAAATCCCATCAGGGAAATGGCTGTCTGCAATTTTGTTATCTGCTGCTGTCTGGCATACAGAGCCGAATTGGCAACCTTCAGTATTTTTGCTGTAAGACCCGGATCAAGGCTTATCAGATCCTCCAGCTCCGAAAATGAAACATCTCCCAGATCTTCTGCATAAGTCAGTATCTTGGTCGCCACATCAGGCATTATGGGGATATTCTTTAGAAATTTGTCATAATTATCCATTACTTTATTAATCGTTCCAATTTTAAATATTTATAAGTATTATTATGTATGAACGGTTAAGTTACAAGGAGTGTGTCATGTCTGATCTGAAATGGGGTGTGTTAAGTACTGCGCTTATTGGAATAAAAAAAGCTATACCGGGTATTCAGAACTCCCGGGGAAATACCGTCCATGCCATAGCATCGAGAAACAGCAGCACCGCAGCACAAGCCGCCAGAGAAGCAGGAATCCCTGTTTCATACGGCAGTTATGAAGAGCTGCTTTCGGATAAGGATATAGATGCTGTATATATTCCCCTGCCAAACCATATGCATGTGGAGTGGAGTATGAAAGCCATGGAAGCGGGGAAACATGTTCTCTGCGAAAAGCCTATAGCCCTGTGTTCCGGGGATATCCGGAAGCTGAAAGATGTCAGTCTGAAAACAGGAAAGATTATTTCAGAAGCTTTCATGGTTAAGCATCACCCTCAATGGCAGACGGCGAGACAGGTTGTTCAGAAGGGAACCCTGGGGGAATTAAAAGCAATTCAGGGGGTATTCAGCTATTTCAACAGAGACGAAGGGAATATCCGGAATATTCCGGAATACGGCGGAGGCGGTATTCTGGACATAGGCTGTTATCCTGTGGTAACCTCGCGCTATATTTTTAATGAGGAGCCCCTGCGTGTCATAGCTCTTCTGGAAAAGGATCCGGAATTCAGAATAGATCGACTGGGATCTGTTATTATGGAATTCCCTTCCGGACAGGCCTCTTTTGTCTGTTCAACACAGATGGTACCCTTTCAGAGGATGAACATTATAGGAACAAAAGGACGCCTTGAAATCGAGATTCCTTTCAATGCTCCGCCGGACAGAAAGACCCATATGTTCCTTTCCAAGGGAGAGTTCTATCAGGCGGAGAACCAGCTGCTTGATTTTGATATCTGTGATCAGTACGGGCTGCAGGCGGAATCTTTTGCCAGAGCTGTCAGGAAAGGGGATGAACTGGTTATGACTATGGAGGATTCCATCCGGAATATGAAAGTTCTGGAAGCAATCTTCCGGTCAGCCGAATCAGGCCGGTTTGAGGCCGTTTTATAATTGTAATAATGATTGAAATTATAGAACATAGGAATTATGTTATTAGCATAGAATATATATTTATTAATATTTAAAAATATACGGAGGAACTCAGTATGGTAAAACATGTTGTCATGTGGAAATTGAAGGATAAAAACAGAGCGGAAGAGCTAAAAGACGCAATATATTCCATGAAGGGGAAGGTTTCTTCAATGGTTGATGTAGAATGCGGAATTAACTTTAACCCCGGAGAAGCTGCATGTGATCTTGTTCTGATATCGACCCATAACAGCCGTACCGAACTGGATACCTACCAGGATGATCCCCTGCATGGGGAGATTAAAAAGATTGTCGGACCTGCCGCGATGTCCCGCCATGTCACTGATTTTGAAATGGATTAACGGATTCTAGGAGACATAAGGATAAAACAGGATGCAGGGAAGACTGAATAAAATTCTGCAGATTGACCAGGATCTGAACCGGATCCAGGATGTGGATATGCTGCTGGAGAGGATACTGTATTACGCCAGGCAGGCTGTTTCTGCGGATGCCGGATCGATATATATCAAGGATGGGAATGAGCTTGAAATCCGCCACTCCCAGAATGATACCCTCCAGAAAAAGCTGGCCCCCGGAAAGAAGCTGATCTATTCTATTTTCCGGATTCCCATAAATGAAAAATCCATCTCCGGATTTGTGGCAGACAGGGAGACCCATCTGAATATACCGGATATGTACAATATCCCCGAAAGCTGTCCCTACAGTTTCAGCACCCATTATGATGAGGTATCAGGATACAAAACCGTTTCTTCTCTTACCTTCCCCCTTAAAACAAATCAGGGAGAGCTGCTGGGAGTTCTTCAGCTGCTGAATGCCAAAGGGAAAAACGGGAAAATCGTTCCCTTTATGAAAGAGGATGAACCTTTTGTCCTTCATTTCGCCAGTTCGGCTACTGTGGCCCTGCAGCGGACCCGTATGACCCGAACTCTCCTGCTGAGGATGATACAGATGGCAGGACTCCGGGATCCCAAGGAGACGGGAGCCCATGTTAACCGGGTGGGAGCTATCTCCTGTGAAATCTATGAGGCCTGGGCTGTAAAGAATAAAGTACCGGAAGAACAGATTCAGAAAGAGAAGGATATCCTCCGTATGGCATCCATGCTCCATGATGTGGGTAAGGTGGGGATTTCCGATCTGATTTTGAAAAAGCCCGCCCGTTTTACCGACGAAGAATACTATATCATGCAGTCTCATTCCTATATCGGAGCCAGGCTTTTCGATAACAAGCAGTCCGATCTGGATATTATCGCCAGGGATATTGCCCTGCGGCATCATGAAAACTGGGATGGCACGGGATACCCGGGGAAAATTCCCTGGCATGAATATGACTCTCTGGAGGAAACAATCGGCAGCGCATCGGAAAAACCGGAAGGCCTAAAGGGCGGGGAAATCCCTTTTTTTGCCAGGATTGTCGCTCTGGCGGATGTTTATGACGCCCTCTCTTCCAAAAGGGTCTATAAAGAGGCCTGGACAGAAGATGATGTTCTTAACGAGATCCGCCGCTGCAGAGGAACGAAGTTCGACCCCGAGCTGGTGGATATATTCTTTGAAATTGTTCCCATGCTGCACCATATTCAGGAAAAATATCCGGATAGTGAGTAGATCAGTTGATTTTTCTCTTTGAGGACTCTCCCTGATGGACAGAATTATACTGGCTCCCCTTGAAGGAATGACCGATTCGGTTTTCCGTCAGTGTTACTACAGACATTTTAAGGGACTGGATGAAGCTGTTACTCCGTTTCTGCCGGTACCGGACAGTGTTGTCAAAGTGCCCCGGAGATCTTTTCGGGATGTGGCTCTTCCGGGAGAATCCCCGGTTCCCGAAATTCCTCAGCTGCTTCTCTCTTCGAAGGAGTCCTTTCTGATAGCAGGCCGTTCTCTGGCGGATGCCGGTTATACCGAAGTGAACTGGAATCTGGGCTGTCCTTCAAAGGGGGTTGTCAATAAAGGCAAAGGCGCCGGCATGATGCCCTATACAGAAGATATTCTCTCGCTTCTGGATTATATACTTCCCCTTGTACCCTTAAAAATTTCCCTGAAAATCCGCCTGGGTATGCACCACCCCTCTGAATCGGAAAAACTGGTTGACCGTCTGAATGACTACCCGATCAAAGAGCTGATATGCCATCCCCGACTGGGATCGGCCCTGTACAGAGGAGAACCTGACCTTAATGGCTTTTCCCGTATCAGGGACCGCTGTCGTCTGCCTCTGGTTTATAATGGGGATATCCTTTCAATCGAAGATTTCCTGAAGTTGAAAAAACGTTTTCCCTCCCTTTCGGGATGGATGATAGGGCGGGGAATACTCCGTAATCCTTTTCTTCCCGAACAGATCAGGGATTGGGGGAACGGGCATTCTGATTCCTGCCACAGGGATTTTTATCCTCTGAAAGAGGAGCGGTTCCGTATTTTTCTTGCAGATTTATACAACGCCTATAAATCCGGAATTCCCTCGGTTAAACACAGAACAAACTGGATGAAGGGAATTCTGTTTCTGATTATCAAAGGTTCAGCAGCAGAGAATAGAATAAAAGCAAAACTGAGGGATATGGGGGATGAAAAGGATTTTTTCCGTTTACTGGATGAGCTTTTTCAGTAAACCGCTTTAAGTCCTTCCCTGAAGAGATTACCGCAGGCTGTGAACATGGCATTTCTGGTTTTCATAATTATAATACCGCTCTCGTCGGCCAAACGGATCATATTGGGAGTAATTTCTTTATCTCTTACAAAAAGAATACAGGATATATCTGCCATTTCGGCTGTACGGATTGCCTGAATATTAGCCAGACCGGTTATAAGAACGGCATCATCGGCTTCTACAGTCAGTACGTCACTCATTAAATCCGAACTGAAGGCTTGTACGATTTCCCTGTCATCCAGGGTTCCGCATACAAGTTCCGCTTCGGTGATTGCCAGAATTTCTTCTAATTTCATTCTTTCTCCTGATTCTAAAATCATCATATAAGGAATTATGAACTTTATCAATCATCCCTTCCCAGTTTGTTCCTTATCCCGGAAAACTCAACTCTGAAGATGCTATAAAAGTTACAGATTGCGGGGATAGGAGTATATTTGATAAAAACGGATGTATTTTTATTCAACTTCTTGCATATTCCGAAAAGTTACGGTAATATTTTTTGTTATCTTACCGGTATCTTAAACTCCGGTAGCTTCAACAATCATCTGTTTTCAACCTATTAACTGCCTAGTTAATCAAGTACTGCGGCGGTTCTTGCACGGATATGTTTAACAATATAGGGATCTTTTTCCCGGATTATCGTTATCAGAGAGTTCATTCCGGTATTACCGGCTCAATCTCCTGAGTTTGAATTTCTTTTCATATAGACCGGATGGTTTGTCCCGGCGGTCTTTAGCGGATTATTTCGGGTTCCGCCCCATTAAACATCTGGATTTATTTGGATTATATATCCATATGATAAATATACAACCAATTTGGAGGAATGTAAGAATGAAAAAGGCATTCAGTATAGCTGCAATAGCTCTGGTTTTCAGTGTGCTCTTTACGGGCTGTGAAAAAAAAGAAGCGGGAGAGGCAGCTCCGCAGAGAACTTTTGTTACCATTGGAACAGGCGGTGTAACCGGTGTGTACTACCCTACCGGTGGAGCGATAAGCAAGATGGTTAACCAGAACTTCGATACATACGGAATCAAGGCAACCGTTGAATCCACAGGCGGATCAGTATTCAATGTCAATGCCATTATGGCGGGTGATCTGGAGTTCGGTATCGTTCAGTCCGACAAACAGTATCAGGCCTATAACGGAACAGCCGACTGGGAATCTGCCGGAAAGCAGGAAAAACTCAGAGCCGTGTTCTCTATCCACCCCGAATGCGTCACCATGCTTGCAGCAGATGACTCGGGTATTGAAAAATTCGAAGATATTGTCGGCAAGGTTATCAATATCGGAAACCCCGGATCCGGTCAGAGGGGGAATGCCCAGGATATTATGGAAGCCTATGGTATCGACTGGGAGAAGGATATTAAAGCAGAAGGCCTGAAGGCATCCGAAGCAGCCAAAATGCTTCAGGACGGCAGAATAGATGCTTACTTCTATACTGTCGGGCACCCCAACGGTTCCTTTAAGGAAGCCACCTCCGGCGCCAGAAAAGCCCACTTTGTGCCCATTACCAAAATCGACGGCCTGCTGGCTGACTTTCCCTACTATGCGGCATCCTATATTCCCGTTAAGGAATATCCCAATGCAACCAATACGAGCGATATTGATACATTCGGTGTAAAAGCGACACTGTGTACATCATCCGATGTTCCCGATGACGTTGTTTACGCCATTACCAGGGAAGTCTTTGAAAATCTTGAGGATTTCAAAAAACTGCATCCTGCTTTTGCTGTACTGACAAAGGAAAGCATGCTGACCGGTCTTTCTGCACCGATTCACGACGGTGCCATGAAGTACTTTAAGGAAGTCGGGCTGAAATAAGCCATTTTTCATTGAAGGGTAGGCAGAATGCCCGTTACCTGACGTGACGGGCTTCTGTCTTATCGCCTCTGATTTAAAGGAATCTTTCTCTTATGATTAAAGAACTAGAAGTTGAACAAAGCGATGCGGATCTTAAAAAAGCCCAGCAGATAGTTGATGAAGCCGAGGGTGGTACCAGGAATATCAAATCCGGCTGGTCCCGCTGGCTGATACCTGCAGTAGCCGTATCCTGGTCCATATTCCAGTTGCTTATTTCTTCCGTAGTGCTTCTGGAAAGCACAATAGTACGGTCCATCCACCTGGGGTTTGCCATTTGTCTGGTTTTTCTGAGCCACCCTCTTTTTAAAAAACCCAGGAAAAACCGTTTTCTGAATTATTTTGCCAATAACGACCGTTTCAGCGTTGTCGATATAATAATAACTGTTTCTGCTACTCTGCTTGCTTTGTATATTGCCATTGACTATATCGGTATGAGCAATCGAATGGGGTCTCCGATTTTCAGGGATCTCCTGTTCGGGTTTATTCTGGTTGTTCTTCTCCTGGAAGCTGCCAGGCGTTCCCTGGGGCCAGCTCTTCCCATTGTGGCAGTCGTATTTATCCTATACAGTTTTTTCGGACCTTACATGCCCTCTGTTCTGGCTTTCAAGGGTGTTTCTGTAAACCGTTTTATCGGTCAGATTACCATGACCACAGAAGGTATCTACGGTGTGCCTCTTGATGTCTCGGCTACCATCGTTTTCCTTTTTGTCCTTTTTGGCGCCATGCTCGATAAAGCGGGAGCCGGAAAGTATTTTGTCGATCTGGCTTTCAGTCTTCTGGGACGTTTTAAAGGCGGACCGGCCAAAGCCGCCGTACTGGCCAGCGGGTTGACAGGGATGGTTTCCGGATCCAGTATCGCCAATACGGTTACAACCGGCACGTTTACCATTCCCCTTATGAAAAGTGTCGGATATCCGGCTCACAAAGCAGGCGCCGTAGAAGTCGCCTGCAGTACCAATGGTCAGCTGATGCCTCCCATTATGGGGGCGGCTGCCTTTATTATCGCAGAATACTGTAACCTGGAATATGTCGAAGTGATCCGTGCCGCTTTTATCCCTGCTGTTGTTTCCTATATTGCTCTGATGTATATAACTCATCTGGAAGCTTCCAAACTGGGACTGACGGGCATTCCCCGGGAAGAACTCCCCCGGTTCTGGCCCACTTTCATTGCGGGTATACATTTTCTGATCCCCCTGTTATTTCTTATCGTGGAACTGGTTGTATTCAGGCACTCTCCCGCTCTGGCCGCGTTCCGGGCCATTATGGCTCTGGCAGTGCTGATTGTACTGCAGAATCTGTATAAGGCATATAAAAAAGGCTCATCCTACGGCAAGGCTCTGAAGCATGCGGCTTATCAGATCCTGACGTCCCTTGAAGCGGGCGGAAAAAACATGATGGGAATCGGTGTGGCTGTCGCCTCCGCCGGTATTATTGTAGGTGTTGTAACACTGGGACTGGGAGGAATCATTACAGAAGTAATTGAAGTCCTTTCCGGCGGGAACTTCCTGTTGATTCTTATCATTACGGCTATAGCCAGTCTTATTCTGGGAATGGGACTGCCCACTACCGCAAACTATATTGTTATGGCCTCTCTGACAGCCCCGGTCATTCTATCCCTCGGGGAGAAGAACGGTATTATGATTCCCCTGATCGCTGCCCATCTCTTTGTATTCTTCTTTGGTATACTGGCGGACGATACACCTCCTGTAGGTCTGGCGGCCTTTGCTGCTTCGGCTATTGCCAAATCAGACCCCATTAAGACTGGTATTCAGGGGTTCACCTATGATATTCGAACAGCCATACTGCCTTTTATGTTTATTTTCAATACGGATCTCCTGTTGATCGGTGTGGATAGTGTTTTCCATGCCATATGGGTGTTTATTGCCGCCCTGTTTGCCATGTTTGCCTTTGCAGCCCTGACTCAGGGGTTTTTTGCCGGGAAAAACAAATGGTACGACGGTGTACTCCTGGCTGTTGTTACGCTGACCCTCCTGAGGGCTGATCTGTTTAATTCGTGGTTGAACAGGCCCGATCTGCCTTCTTACTTCATCAATCTGGCGGGAATGGGAATAATGGTACTGGTATATCTGAACCAGAGATTGCGAATAAAAAGCTCAGAAGTGAAAGCCTGATTCCTATCCGGGGTTGTGATTCCCCGGGTAGTGTTTTATTATTTCCCTGATGTCCAGTAAACAACACCAACGATTCAGTCTTTACTACCGCAACGGGTATGCTGTACTCAGGGTTTTTCCTCCCTCTTCTCCTGATGAAAAGGTATACGCCGAAGAAATTGTCAACAGGATGAAGCTCCTTCAAATTCCCATGGTCCGCATGAAAACTATCGATGATATTATCGAACGGGCTGACGGGAGCAGGGAAAAACTTATTGAATGGCCCGCCGGCGTACATCTCAGTCCTCATATCAATATTCGAATCAGCGAGGATCTTATGCTGGTTGAGGTTTTTATAGATCCGCCGAAGATTGGCGGCGGGATTGTAACCAGAGAACAGTTTGAACACCTGATGGATGATAACGGTATTAGTTCGGGAATAGACTGGGACCGTATTACAGCCTGTACGGATAATGAATGTTATAATGCCTGGATACCTATCGCTAATGGCCGTCCACCCGTTCACGGACGGGGCGGGAGGGTAAAATACAACTTCAGCACCGATACGGGCAAGCCTTTCAGGGAACTGCCCCATGGCAGGATCGATCTGAAGGAACTGAACTTTATTCAGTTCAGGCGGAAAGGGGACCTTTTAGCCGAAAGGGAAGCGCCTGTGCTGCCCCAGGATGGTTATGATGTGCGGGGAAATGCTGTTTCTGCCAATCCCATGGATGAGGAAGATCCGCTGGTTTCCGGGGAAATGACAGAACTGCGGGATGAAGGCATCTATGCCCTGGAAGATGGAAATGTCCGTCTTGACAGGGGCGCTGTGGTTATAGAACCGGTTGTAACCGTAAATAATGTGGACTACGAAACAGGGAACCTTGATTTCGAGGGGTCCATTATTGTAAAGGGTACTGTGGCAGACGGATTTCATATCAAGGCCAGCGGGGATATCCAGATAGGCAAAAGTGTCGGCCGGGTTCTGATAGAATCGGGTCGGAATGTTATCCTTCAGGCGGGAATAAACGGAGACAAAGAGGGGAAGGTAAAAGCCGACGGAGATATTTACACCCGTTTTGCAGAGAGTGCTTTTCTTGAGTCGACAGGGAGCCTGATTGTAACAGGGGCCATTCTTCACTCTACCATCAAGGTCTCGGGACACCTTCTGCTGGAAGGGGGACGGGGTGAAATCCTGGGCGGTCTGGCCATCGTCCGGGGCTGGGTCAAATGCCGGAAAATCGGGAGCCTTTATGAAACAAAGACGAATCTTATTGTTGGTGTGGAACCCCATGAGCTGGAAGAATTTCTGGATCTGCTGAAAGAACTGGATGATTTACGGGATCAACAGGATAATATTGACAAACAGATTCGGTATTACAATAAGAAAAGGAATCAGAACGGTTCTGTTCCGAAGCTCTCCATCCATATTCAGATTCTGGAAAAGGAATTAAAGGTTATCTCTTCCCGGATAGAGGAACATGCCAGGCGAATCAAGAAGATCAGAAAAACACTGGAACCGGATTCCGAGTGTTTTGTGCTGGCGGAGGATATGATTTATTCAGGCGCCAGGGTTAGTTTCGGTTTGTTTGAATTTGCACCGGACCAGCGAGGTGCCAGAAAAACCATACTTCAGTTCAGAGAGGGAAGGATTCGGGAAACCGGTTATAACCCGGCACAGATGCCCGAAGAGATAGCCAGACAACTTCCTAGGGACGAGACGTAAAAAGTTTTCCTGCCAGGATGCCTGTGACAATAGTGATCAGACCGGCAACGGTCGTCCAGTAAATTGTTTCTCCCAGAATAATACTGATCCATACAAGGGACAGGAACGGGGCCAGGTACACTATATTGCTGATATCCGCGGATCGTCTGGCGAGCTTCATGGCCATAGCCCAGAATACAAATGTTATCCCCATTTCAAACAATCCCACATAGGCTGACGAAAGAATGCCTTTCAGGGTCCATGCAGGTGTTTCCAGTCCGAGGAACCCCTTTATTATAAGCAGTACGGGGATGGCCGCTGTAAATGACCAGAACATCCTGATAATCTCATTCCCCTTCTGAGCGCTGTTCAGGAGCCAGTACAGGGCCCAGAGAACAGAGCTGGACAGAGCCAGTATGATACCGCTTCTGGAGAATTCCTTTGTACTGCCGCTGCCCCCCTGGCTGATCAGGATGACTCCGGTCAGGCACAAACCAAGAGAGAGGATATCAATCCTGCGGAGAGCCTGTCTCAGAATGGGTACGGAAAGGAGGACAAGCATAACGGGCCATGTATAATTGAGGGGTTGTGCAATCTGTGCCGGAAGCAGTTCGTAACTGCGGAAAAGGATCAGGTAATAACCCACAGGGTTTACCAGAGCCAGCAAGGCAATTCTGATCCAATCCCTGTTCTTCATTTTCAGAAGAGACGCCGTTTTTCCCTGAACGGCAATCAGGATAAAAAGCGCCACGGCCGACCAGATCACAGCACGCAGAAGAAGATGAAACGAATCCATTTCCTGCAGGGCTACTTTAAAGGCTGTCGCTACAGTTGACCAGAGAAAAACGGCAGTCAGTGCATATGTGAGAGCTTTATTGTTCTGTTTCATTGCTGTCCATTTTAAGGTAACGGATTTTCTTAAACACTTTTTCCATATGGCGGGCTTCTTTCAGACTCATGCCGGACCGGGCGAATATATCCCTGAAGTATCCTCTGGTGTCAAATCTGTCTGGTTTGTCAAAAAAACCGATATCTTCCAGAACCCCGTATACAGCAGAGGAGAGTTCATCTACCTTCTCAAGGCTCACAGGAGTATACCGGCCAATCCTCTCTTCGCTTTTTCTGTAGAACACATAGGCCATAATCTGAACGGCATGAGAAAGATTGAGAGAGGGATTCTGCGGATCCGAGGGTATATGACAGGCTGCCGTACAGGCGGCAAGTTCCCGGTCGTTCAGTCCATTCTGTTCATTGCCGAATACAAGGGCAATGGTTCCTTCCGTATATTCGGCGGCTTTCTCCGCCAGCTCTTCCGGGAGGTAGGAAAAATACTTGCGCCGACTGCCCCTGCGGCGGGTTATCCCTGCCGCCAGAACCGTATCTTTCAGGGCTTCCTCCAGTGTGTCAAATCGTTCTGCCCCGTCGAATATGCTTTTGGCATGAATGGACATATCCCGGACATGTTCAAGATTCAATTCCGATATATCCCCGGCTATAGCCAGTCTCTTCAATCCCATATTCTGCATGCACCGGCACACGGAGCCGACATTCAGCCCTCCCTCGGGGCGGCACAGAACGATTTTAATTCGATTCAGGAAATCATTACTCATAGTTACACTTTTATATCAGATTCCGGAAAGATTGAAAATCATCAGGGGCTGCTGTTTATCGGTTTGATTCCTACTGACTGATGATTTTAAGGAAGATATCCAGGAGTTCCGGATCAAACAGTTTTCCTCTCTGTTCTTTGAGAAAGTCCAGTGTTTCTTCTATGCTGAAACCTTGTCGATAGGGCCTGTCTTCGGTAATGGCATCAAAAACGTCGGCTATGGTGACAATCCGGGCGGGCAGGGGGATCTGTTCGCCTGCCAGACCTTCCGGGTATCCTGTACCGTCCCATCTTTCATGATGGTATTTGACTATCTGGCGGATTACGGAAAAGTCCGGAACATCTTTTAAAATATCGTAGCCCTTGCCGGGATGGCTTTTGATTATACTGAATTCCGCATCAGTCAACCTACCCGGTTTATCAAGGATGCTTTCGGGTACACCCATCTTCCCTATATCATGAAGCATGGCTCCCATATGAATGCCTGACTTCATTTCGTCGGATATATCCATCTTTTCGGTTATGATATCGGCGACTTCCGCCACCCGGTCGCTGTGACCGGCGGTCCATCGGGATTTGGCATCCACGCTTCTGATGAGAGACCGGTAGAGAGCATTGTAGAGAGACTCCCTCCGTTTCATATCATGGAGACTCTTCAGGGCGACCCCTGTCTGATCCGAGAGCATTCCCAGGGCTTCCCTGTCCTGATTGCTGAAGGTCTTCCGGGAAATGGCAAATATGCCGACGAAAGTTTCATCCTGAAAGAGGGGGACACTTAAAACTTTTTTACAGGCCTTATCCGTCAGGATCATGACGGCAGGAGTATCCTCCCCAATGGAAAATTCAAATGGAACTTCCATATTCTGAAGGAGCCTGTCCGGCACGTTTTCCATTTTGATTATGTGGTTTTCTATTTCACGTTCAGCCGGGGCAGCCGCTATTATATGAAAAGCTTCCTCCACTTTTTCCAGAACCGTAACAGGGGCCTGATCAAACTGATCGGATATAAGACCGGCCACCTTGTACAGAAGTTCCCTGCGGGATACCGACGAGAGTACAGTCCTGTCAATTCTGTTCATGGTCTGCATGGATTTTATTCGATGATCAATATTGGCCGCCATTTCGTCCATAGTGCGGGACAAAAGCCCTATGTCGTCCCGCCTCCTGCTGTTCATGCGGGTATCGAAATGACCGGAAGCCATGGAAAAGGCTGTATCAGCCATCTGCTTGATAGGCCTGGACAACCGGGAAGCAAAAAAAGAACCGAGAAAGGTAGAGAGGATCAGAACAACAATTCCATAAACCATAATGGTATCTTTTTCACTAGTAATATAGTTAAAAATACTGCCCTGCTTCTGAAGCATCTGAATAACATAGTCGTTATCATCCTCTCTGGAGGTAATGTCCAGAAGTATGCTTCTTTTATTCTCCTGTCCCAGAAAAAGCTGTTTTTCTATATATATGCCTTCTGACAGACTCCTGTTCAGGGATTCAACCTGTTTTTCATTCGGAAGGATCATGCCTGCGAATGATCTCTCGGAGGAGGCGAGCATCACCCAGTCTTCCTCTCCGTCTTTCTTCATAAAAAGATTAAGCTGAAAATCCAGAGACTGTTCATTCGGTATTATGGTTATGATCTGTTCCAACAGCTTTGCGCCGATTTCGGGTTTTTCGATAAAAGCGTTGTAGAGCCAGTCCTTTTCGTAGTGGGATTCATGAAAAAGCTTTTCAATTCCACTGCGGAATTCCCTGATAACTTCCATGCTGGTAAGCAGGGTTCCTGAAATAAAGGATATATACCCTATAATCATCCCGAAAACGACAAAGAGAAGTGTCTGCTTAAGATGGAGCAGCTTGGAACCTAAACGAAAAGTCATATATAAAAAAGTAACTATTTCAGAGTAGGGAATCAAGGAACATGCAGTGAATTTTACTTGAACTTTACACTGACGGATTGCCCCTTCTGGAAACCGGTGCTGTTCCTTTTATCCATAGAAAGTGCGTGTGCTCGCCCAGACTGTTGAACGGAGACTGCCGGTAGTATTGCCTTTCCTGTTCCAGCCACCCTTCGCTGTCGATTCCGGGAGGCTGCCACTGCAGAAAAAAGCCCTGGAAAACACGGATTCCCGACTGCAGCAGGATCTGCCCCGGTTGCCGGTTCAGAACATTCTGTATTTCCTTTCCCGATAGTCCGCCGGGAGGGGTCAGTTTACGAGGACCTGAAGAGGCTTTCTTATGAGAGATAAGCTGACCATTAATGCCTTTTTTCAGGCGTATTACCCCCTTTTCCGATGCATATACTTTTTCTTCCAGCCTTAAGGCCAGATCGTCGAAATTCCTGTTTTCCGCCAATTCCTGCTATCCCGTCCAGTGAATTGTTCACAGTATAGCCCGACAGGAGCCTCGGGTTACAGCTCCCCCGGCGAATCGGGGAATCTCATCAGGAAATTACAAAAAAGTGTAAAGAATTTCCTGACTTCCGGCGGTTGGAGCTGTTATCCTGATTATATGAACCAATACTGTATAGCCTGCGGCGTTTTCCGAACAGATCTTGAACTGATTCTGCCCACTCTGGCATCCAGACCCTTTGTCCGTTATCTGGAGGGGGGATTGCACTCTGATCCGGATTTCCTTCGCCGGGAACTGCAGGCTGCCATTGACGAGGTTCCCTGCGGATATGACAGGATTATTCTGCTGTACGGAGTCTGCGGCAAGGGAATTGTCGGATTGAACTCCGGGAATAAAACCCTTCTGATCCCCCGGGTACACGACTGTATCAGCCTCTTCCTGGGAGGAACGGCGGAGTACAGAAAACAGTTCTCCCATAAACCGGGCACCTACTATATTTCGCCGGGCTGGTACGATGAGCAGGTCCAGCCTAAGGGCAAAGTTTCCCAGAAAGGCACTTCTCTTCTGAAGGAACATAAAACCGGTTTTCCCAGACAGTATGTGGATACCATGGACCAGGAGGTCTGGCAGGAGCGGTTCGGGCAGGATAATACAAAAGAAATAACAGGTTTTTTTGATTCCTGGAAGAAAAACTATACCCGGGCCGTTTATATCGATACCGGATCGGCCCGGTCCGATAAATACGAAAAATATGCCAGAGCCCTTGCGGAGGAGAATGGCTGGGAGTATACGGAACTGAAGGGGTCAACCGCGATGATCCGCCGCTGTTTTGATGAAAATCCGGAAGGGGATGATCTTCTGATCGTTCCTCCGGGCCGCAAGGTTACATTCGATCCCGCCTCCTCCAGTTTAAGCAGCGCCACTCCGGAAGGGGAGGATACTCTCTTCCGGGACCGGATTATCCGGACAACCGGCGAAGGAGATGAAAGCCTGAAAACCCGCTATACCAGAGGCCTGGGGATTGATGCGGGGGGAACCTATACGGATGCTGTTCTCTATGATTTTAAAAAATCCGCTGTTTTGTCGCGGGCAAAAGCATTAACGACAAAATGGAAGTACTCCGAAGGGATCATGGCGGCGCTGGAGCACATCCCCGCCGAGGAGCTGTCCAGTGTGGATCTGGTCAGCCTTTCCACAACCCTTGTTACGAACGCTATTGTTGAGTCAAATACCCATCCGGTCGGGCTTCTGATCATGCCTCCCGGCCGTCTAACGGCTGGGGATATTGAACATGTTCCTGCCAGTGTCATTCAGGGGCGTATGACTATCGAGGGCGCGATGGTGGAAGATATTGATCCTGAGGAGATCCGTCAGAGGGCAGAGGAGATGATAACGCATTATGGTGTCAGGGCCTTTGCCGTATCCGGCTACGGCGGATCCGTGAATCCCCGGCTGGAGCTGAAAGTAAAGAAGATTATCAGGGAGTCTACAGGGCTGGATGTGTGCTGCGGTCATGAGCTGTCGGGCTCTCTGAATTTCTATATCCGTGCCAGAACAGCTGTTCTGAATGCGGGGACCATACCGATCATGGAGGAGTTCCTGAGGGAGATGAAGGCGGCTCTGGACGGGATAGGTGTCAAAGCTCCTATCCTCGTTGTCCGGGGGGACGGTTCCATTATGACTGAATCCTATGCCAGTGATTTTCCTGTACAGACAGCCCTTTCCGGTCCTGCGGCAAGTATGGCCGGAGCCAGGCATCTGACAGATCAGAAGGAAGCCCTGGTAGCCGATGTGGGAGGCACAACTACGGATATCGGTTTTCTGGAAGAGGGACTGGTTTCCATTTGTGATGACGGGGCTGCCATCGGCAGATGGAAAACCCATGTCCGGGCTGTGGATATGTTAACCGTCGGTCTGGGAGGGGACAGTGAAATCCTCTTTGACAGGCAGAGCTGGCGGATCGGTCCCAGACGGATAACACCTTTCTGCTGGCTGGACAGCCGCAATAACCTGGAGGAGGCTCTGGGGAAAGCTCTAAAGAAACCGGAACGCTGGGAGGGCTCCTTCAAACCCCTGCAATGGTTCTGCCTGAGCGGTAAAAAAGCGGACTTTGAACTGACAGGGCAGGAAAAGAGGATACTGGACGCACTTGCAGAACGACCTATGATGGCATGGGAACTGGGCGATCTGATTTGTGACGGCGTATGGAAACTGCTCAGAACAGAACGGCTTGAAAAGTCCTATTGTCTGCTCCGGATCGGATTGACCCCGACAGATCTCTACCATAGGGAAGGGGCTCTCTCCCTGTGGGACTCCCCTCTGCTGAAGGAATATGTTTCTTTATCGGCCATTGTCAGTTCCATGGCAGAGGACCTGTTTCTGGAACATTTAAAAGAGAAGATTTCCCGCCAGGCAGGAGGAGCTCTGTTAGACCGGATTTTTCCCGGGAACAGTCAGCGGGAGCAGGAACGTCTGCTGGAGAAGGGGAACCGCTGGATGCAGCTGCAGCCCCGGCTTAATGTCCCTGTTATCGGTCTGGGCGGTCCTGCGGGGCTGATGCTGAAAGACGCCGTAACCCGCCTGGGAGGAGAACTGATCATCCCCGAAAACAGCGAAGTGGCCAACGCGGTGGGAGCCGTTACCAGTGAAGTCTCCGTCAGTACCAGCGCATCCATTGTCACGACAGCTCAGGGGCTGTTCCGTATCCAGGGGATCGCCCATGAGGCGGATGATTTTGAATCCCTTGAGGAAACCGAGTCCTACTGCCTTAAGATTCTTAATGAGAAAATCCTGAAAAAGGCCCGGGCAGCCGGAACCAGTTCCACAGGAGTGGAAATCCTGATTCAGAACCGTACCGCAGAAGCTTCCGGCGGGGAAAGCCTCTTTCTGGAAAGGCAGTTCAGCGCCAGCCTGACGGGAATTCCCGACCTGGTTTAAAGGCCGGGGATATGTTAAAGCCATCAGTAATGGAGATGAATCCGGAATAGTATATGCGAAACGTCGTGTTTTACATGTTCCGGATAATAAAACTCTCTATTCGTAATTGTAATAGATGCTTTCGGCTTTATCTCCGTCTTCCTGTCCTGTTAATTTATCAAGCAGAGATCCCGTAAAGCCTCCCAGCTCATACTGATGTATATCCGATAGTTTTGCCCAGACATATTCTTCGGCTTCATCATTCAGGGTTACCTCTGTAGAATCCGTTTTACACAGATAATCCATAAAGAGAAAATGCCTGTCTTTGTAAAAACCGTTATTATAGAAACACTCTTTAATTCCCAGAGGTTTTATGTCTTTTATTTTTAATCCGGTTTCTTCCAGTATCTCCCTTCTCAGGGCATCCTCCAGCTTCTCTCCAAATTCGACATGGCCGCCGGGGATAACATATTTATCATCCCATTTATGGGACTTGCACAGTAACACTTCGTTTTCCGGATTAAATATGACTGCGCTGACTGTCAATTCTGGGTATTTCATAATTCCTGTTCCTCTCAATATGTGTACGAAGTCCAGCATTTACTCTGATATAAAAATCAGCCAGTTCTTCCCCTATGCCATAGGGCGAGCAGGTTTTCCAAATCTATCCTGGTAATTCACTTTTACCATTTTGTGCCGAATAACTCTTCCAGCAAACCCCGGCAGGGAAAGGCAGCCTTCAAAACCTGATTCCTCTCCAGACATTTCTGTTATCTCCGGGTTTATCAGTTCATAATATTCTCCCAGATAATCAATAACGACAATCCTTTTCAGGAGAGAAATCTGAGGAGCTGCCAGCGCTGCGCCGTCGCCATGCTTTCTCAATGTATTTGATATTATATCAATTTTCCTGTGCAAGCCCTTATGAAATACTGTGACAGGTGAACATTGCGCTCTCAGGCGGTTATCTCCAAAATGTATAATATTTTCCTGTTTGCTCATATAAAATGAATTCTTCAGATAACACGATTTGCGCTAAGCACTATTATAAAATTCCGGGAATAAACATCCATTTTACTGATTTCTGATATTCTCGATAGGAATCACTCATACTTCTAATTAAAAACTTCTCTTCTTCCTTTGCTAAACTGAATAACACAATGGATAAAAGAGTCGGTACTGGAACGGTAAAAACAAAATTCCAGGCAATATATATTCCCCATGTAATCATAAAAAGGCTTAAGTACATTGGGTGTCTAACTTTAGAAAATATACCGGAGGATATTATGGCTTTGATATTGTCAGAAGTTCTATGCCCGTCCTTATGGTGTTTATGGCACCGCATATGTATTAAAAAGCCCAGAAGGGCAATCGTACTTCCAATGATAATGGAATAAATAGAGGAAAAGAGGGCTGCCCAATGGAATATTTCACCGCATATATGTAAACCAAGCTGTATCAATAAAAATACGTTTATAAGAAAATCGGGCTTTAAATTCAATATACTCTTCATAGCACTCTCTTTATAATAGGTTACTCAAGAAATCAGGGTATTTATTATTTAAAATATTACCCCGGTTTACGATTGTTCCCTGCCAATATAACACATTCTATAACCTAGTCTCTACTATTCCAATGCCTTTTCCTCTCTGGTTTTCATTTACACTCCGGAACTGCATAAGAGTCTGGCTGTAAAATCAGCAGTAGAAGGCATTTCAATCAATAAGTATATAATTTCAAGAATTTCCACTGTTGTATAAATGAAAAAAAACCAAAATTGGACATAACACCAACTACACCCATTGCGTGATAACGGATACAACGAATATATCATAAATAGACATCCGCAGACAGAAGATTTTGTGATTATATTATTGTAGAATCCAACCTTACGAAAGCAGCTCCCTCAGCATCCTCTCCCGGTTATTCATAAAGTACTTCGTAATCTGAAAATGTTCTGTATCCTCGTAATCCACCCGGGATATCCCCGTATCACTGAAGCTGTAGATGGTAGAGTGGGGGTAGGCGAGGAGCAGAGGGGAGTGGGTTGCTATGATAAACTGGGAAGACTGCTCTACAAGCTGGTGAATCCGGCTTATGGCCGACAGCTGCCTGGCCGGAGAAAGCGCCGCTTCCGGCTCATCCAGAATGTAGATGCCGCTCCCGAAAAAGCGGTTCATCAGCAGAGAGAAAAAGGACTCCCCGTGGGACTGACAGTGAAGGGATGTTCCTCCGTATGAGCCTATTACAGGAGCGCCGAAGGAGCCTTCCCGGTCCATCGCATCAATATTGGTGGCCACATTGTAAAAGCTTTCGGCCCTCAGGAAATACCCGTCCTTCGGGCGGATGTACCCTTTTGAAACCTTAAGGTACTCATGCAGTTCCGAACAGGTATCTTCTGTAGAAAAACTGAAGTTTTTCGATCCCCCCTCGGGGTTGAAACCAAGAGCAATGGCGATAGCTTCAAGCAGGGTGGACTTGCCGCTGCCGTTTTCTCCCACCAGGAATGTGACCTTTGAGTCGAATCTCAGGGATTTCAGATTTCCGATGGCGGGAATATTAAAGGGGTAGGAATCCTTTCGTTCCCCTGAAGGCGGAGATAAGGTAATTCTGTTTAAATAACTCGAATCCAAAATCCGGGCTCCTTTCAATCTTCATCTGATAGCCTGAAGGCTGCATCAGCTGTATTTTCTATGATATACCGGATACTCTTGAAAAAATACTGCTTTTAAATCCCCTCATCATATGGTTTAATTAGAAAGAAATGATATAAGAAAGAATTCATAATAGATTAATTTGAGGATTAAAATGCAGAATAGAACAAAATTCAACATGGTTACCCTTCTGCCGGGAGCCATCTTTTTCATTATACAATTTTTCAGTTTACAATACCTGATAAAGCCCTCCCGGGGAGATCTATTCAGAATCCTGCCCTATTACGGAATCGTCGCAGTTATCTGCCTTGTATCGTTTTATGTTATAATACTGAAATTCAGAAAGCTGGCCCTGGCTGATATTTCGGAAATCCGGGGTGACAATGCCGTGTTTTCCGACTATCTGAAAAATCTGGGGGCTGTACCGGTCCGCTCTCTTTTAACGAGTATGTTAACAATGGTTATTGCACAGATCCTGTTTCAGTTTGTTTACAGTTTCTGCCTGATAATTCCTCCAGCTGTTCTTCTGTCCTTTGCAGGGCTGATGATCGGATATGGCTTTCTGGCTGCGGGCTTTACCTATGTTTCGCTGGATCACTATATTACGGATTTCCTGTACAGTCAGAAAGTGGTGCATTTTCCCCTGGAAAAAGTAGCTGCCCGGCAAAAATCCAAAAATATTATTGTCCCTCTGTTTATTATGATAATAACCCTGTTATCGACTCTCTTCCTCTCTCTGATGATGCTCTATAATGCCCCTCTGGTCACAAGAGGGAATGATACCGCCATTTTTCAGTATCTTATTGTTCAGGTGCTGCCGTCAATTTCATTCTTTTTTATAGTTGTGCTTTTTCTGGTGATGAACTGGGCGAAGAACAATTCCACCCTGCATAAGATGATAACAAACCGGCTGGAAGACATGGTCTCCCATGATAAGAATCTGACCCGCCGTATTTACATATCCTCAGTGGATGAGCTGTCTGTTATCAGCCGTCATGTTAATGAATTCAGCAATATGATTGCCGACTATATAAGGGAAACCGGAAAAGTTTACGGAAAGCTGGATAAAAACCAGAAGGAACTATCCCTGTGCGTAGACGAATCCTCCTCTGCTATCGGGGAAATATCCTCATTGCTGGACAAGACGATTGAATCTGTCGCGTCGGTAGACAGAATTGTCAAGGAAAACAGAATCACAGGAAAATCCCTTGCCGAAAACGTGGCAAAAACTGTGGAAGGCGTGGAAGGGCAGTCTGCCAGTGTCGCCGAATCGTCTGCTGCGGTAGAGCAGATGATTGCCTCCATCTCCGAAGTAACCAGAAGAACGGGGAATGTCCGTGAAAATACGGATAATCTGGTACGATCGTTTCAGGACGGCGAGGACCGGGTCAATAAAACCATTACCTCCATCTCAGGGGTGGCGGAGCTCTCCGAAGGCCTGATGGGAATCAACCAGCTGATTTCCGGAATTGCCGCCAGAACCAATCTGCTGGCTATGAACGCTGCAATCGAAGCAGCTCATGCGGGAGATGCGGGAAGGGGATTTTCCGTCGTAGCCGATGAAATCCGCAAACTGGCGGAAAATACGGCTTCCCATACAAAATCCAGCAGCGAAAACCTTAAAAGAATCCTGGATGAGATTCAGGTATCCCTCAAGGCTGCCAAGTCTACCGGTATTTCCTTTAATGGCATGAAAGAAGGGGTCCTGCATATTCAGGATGAAACCCTCTCTATTGCAGAATCCATGTCCGAGCACGACAGGACCAACAGGGAAGTGCTCAAGCAGTTGACCCATACACGGGAGCTGGCGGAAAACCTTGATCAAATTGCACAGACCCTGACCAGTCAGAGTAAGAGTCTGATCGATGATTTGAAAGTACTGGATGATGAATCGGATATCTCCCTGGAGTACGGTGCGGAAATGAAAGAAAAAAACAACCTTGTCAAAAAAGGGCTGGAGCAGCTGCAGAATGTCTCTTCCGTCACTCAGGAGCTGAACAGACAGACCCGTGTCATGATTGAGTCTTTTAAGGTTTGACAGTTCGTTTTCTATTCTATAATAATTAATATAATATTCTTTAATTCACAGTTCTGGGAAGGAGCCTGTTACAAATGGAACAGCAGGAGTCACTGAGTAGGAATCAAGATGGAAACGAAACCATCCTGATTGCAGAAGATAACGAACAGGTCAGAAAACTGGCAGAGATTATCCTTGAAAACAATGGTTACTCCGTACTGGCTGCAGAAGATGGCGAGGCAGCTATGGAGATACTGCAGACTTCCGGAGGAGGGATAGATCTCCTTCTGACAGATCTGCTTATGCCGGGAATGAACGGCAGGGATCTATTCTTAAATGCAAAGAAGATATACAAATCCATAAAGGTCATCTATATGTCAGGCTATACGGATGATATTATTTCTCCCGAGCAGGATCTGGAACCGGGAGTTTACTTTATTCAGAAGCCCTTTACCATCAATCTGCTGATCGACAAAGTCAGGGAAGCTCTGGATTCCTGACTTTTACGGGGAATCGCCTGATTATACGGCTGAAGTGA
The DNA here is from genome assembly GCA_963663385.2 of Oceanispirochaeta sp. GTDB lineage: Bacteria > Spirochaetota > Spirochaetia > DSM-2461 > DSM-2461 > Oceanispirochaeta. The sequence continues at coordinate 607,741 of CAXXXD010000003.1, forward strand.
TTGAAAATACAGCCAATATATAATAACTAATAATTAACCAATAACAAAAATGAGGTAGTTCGTGACGGAATGTGAGTTAATTGAAAAATGCCCTTTTTTCAACGATGCTCTGGGTAACAGGCCAGATACTGTTGAAGAAATGAAAGTAAAATACTGTAAAAGCAACAACCTGAACTGCGCCCGCTATATGATAGCGACCGCGGTCGGTAAGGAACATATACCCGCCGATCTATACCCGGACCAGAAAATGCAGGCCTACGCCGTAATAGCGGAAAACTCCTGATTTTTTATACCCTGACAGGACCGGGAGTACCCCTCCCGGTTTCGGTCCTGTTATTTTTCCGGGATTTCACCAACGCCGTTTAAAACGTAATGGGGGCGATAGGCAAAACGTTCTATCTCGGCTCTGTCCGTAACACCGCTTAAAACCAGAACAGTTTCTATTTCCGATTCAATTCCGGCAATTATATCCGTGTCCATTCTGTCTCCTACAATGGCAGTTTCCTCTCTCCGGCAATTAAGCCTTTTAAGAGCGCTGCGCATCATTAACGGATTGGGTTTTCCCACGAAATAGGCTTTACTCCCTGTAGACAGTTCAATTGGACTGATCAGAGCGCCTGTGGAGGGGGCAATACCTTTCTCGACAGGTCCTGTCAGGTCCGGGTTTGTCCCGATTAATTTGGCTCCGTTCTTTACCAGATTGACTGCATGAATAAGCGTATCCATATTGTACGTACGGGAATCTCCCACAATCACATAGTCGGGATTTATATCATTCATGGAGAACCCCGCATCATAGAGGGCATTGGTCAGCCCGGCTTCACCGATAACGTAGGCGCTGCCTCCGGGACACTGGTTCTTCAGAAAATCGGCGGTAGCCAGGGCGCTTGTATAGAAATGATCAACCGTTACTTCCACACCAAGACGTGACAGCTTCTGCTGGAGTTCGCGTGGAGACCGCTCGGAGGCATTGGTCAGAAAAAGGAACTTTTTATCCCTTTCTTTCAGCCAGTTTACAAATTCCGGAACCCCGGGAAGCAGCTTGTTGCCGTGGTAGATTACACCGTCCATATCGCATATAAAAGCATTCTTGTTCTGCAGGTTTATCATGGGACCTCTTGTTCTATTCGGGATTTATCGAATTTTATCATTTATGTTCGATTCAGGGAAGGAATCTCCTTAAATCTTCAAAGAGGGTCTCCACATCCAGTGATGCGGCTACTTCAGGCAGGTTATCCGCATCATACCGGGTTTCTCCAATCCTGTTTCCCAAATCGTCGTAACTGTACTCAAATTTCCATACCCCGTTACCGGAGCTGTCGTAACTGCCGAGGCTGGCCGTATGGCCGTCATCATCGTACAGCAGAATAAAAGACCCGTTTTCCCTGTCATCCGATGTATCGGTTGTGCCTTTGGCATCCCAGACCGCAATTGTGATCTTTTTATTTGCCTCATCGTAAGAAAAGGAATAGTACCCTATATAACTGTCATCTCCATCGTAGTGCCGGATTGTCTGGATACTCCTGGCATAGTCTTCCGATACCGCAGGTGTAACAGAGTATTCGTAGACAAATCTCTGCAGCAGCGTATCCCCGTTATAAATACAGATGCCGGCGGGAACACCCGATGTGTAGGTAAAATCATAGCGCAGGGGAATATACAGGCTGTCACCTGATGTGTTAAGGCTTGTCAGATAAGAGTTGGAATCGTAAGTAAACTCAAGTTTCAGAACCGTTTCTCCGTTATACGTTGTGTTTTTACTCTTCACCCTGCTGTTTTCATAGGCAATGACCGTTTCTATGGGAAGATCGTTCAGCTGTTCGGGGGCGCTCCTTTTCAGGTAAACAGGAAGGTAGCTGCTGTTCAGAGTCGCCATTGTATAGCCGAAGCTGTCGTAAACCCATAGACTCATCCAGCTGTAATCCCTGCTGTCGTCAATCAGATTCAGAACCGGGATGGACGGGGCTGCCGGTGCTGCAGGGGCGGTCAGACCGGCGCTGTTGCGGCTCTCCGTATTTACACCGCCCCAGGCAGGAAAGCTCTCTGCGGAAAAGCAGGATTTAAAAGTATCGGAAGAGGTCGTCGAACCGTAGCCTGTGTTTTTTATGCTTCTGTTGCTGCCGTCGTAAGAGCTTGCAATATAGGCAGTCCGGTGAGAATCCGGACCATAGAGGGAGCTGAGGGTTGTATTTCCCGCGCTGTCATATTCATAGCTGTAAGCCCATTCCAGAGAAAAGGTCTCTTTGTATCGGGCGGATGTAAGAGTCCGGCTGTTTCCGTCATAAGTCCAGGTTTCAAACCACTTGAGGCTGCTTTTTTCATCATAGTTATTCTGCTGCAGAGCTTTCCCGCCGGAATACACATTGGTATTGAACCAGGAAAGGGTATTGTCGCTGTCAAAGTAGGCTTCCATAACAAGGTCGTTTCCACTCCAGCCGTACACATAGGACCATAAAACGCTGTTCGAGGGGAGGCAGTGCTTCATAAAAATACACTGGCCATCAGCATTAAAATCGTAGTACTCCATCCAGATGAGCGTCCCGTCGCCTTGGTAGTAGTATTTTATATCATTTTCAGAATCGTATCTGTAATAGGATGCGGCTTCGCCTTCATCATCCCCGCTGTCATCCAGAAAATCCAGGGAACAGCTCTGTATCAAAATCAACAGAATAAGAGACGTAAACATTCCTGCTTTACGGATCATTTTTTCACCTTTATTAATACATTTCTTTGTATTAATATATCCCAATACATACGTAAAATCAAAAGGGATGAGGATATTATCAGAAAACAATTTTCAGGGATTTATATATTGGTTCTCCTCCTCTTCTGTCAGAGAATTTCTGCGGAAATAGCGGTTTCCCTGGAGATGCCCGAGCTGGGCGAGGGCATGGGGCGCCTGGAAGCCCTGCTGGCGGAAAACATTGCCCCCGCCATGGCGGAGATTGACGCATCCGTTGCGGATCTGCTGGAAAAACCGAAGCTTACGGGAGCTTTCAGTACCGCTGCCGGGCTGAGCAGCTCCCTCCCCCTGCAGGGAAATGGGATGGTTTCATCCGAATACAGCCTTTCCCTGGGCAGTTATGCCTCACTCTACTCCTATACATTTGATACGGATGCTCTGGAAGAAAGGTTCAGTCAGCTGAGCGAAGAGGACGATTTTGAGTTCGGAGTCAATATCCATCTGGTAAATGCAGGGTTTTTCTTTCCCTTGAAAAAACTTCATCCCTGCTCTTCCGGGTTTGTTTCTCTTGCCTATTCCGATCTGTCGGGAGAAGAGGTCTTTATCAGAAGTTTCTTTATTCAAACCGCTCTGGGACACATGCCTTTCCGGGAGAAAAAACTTAACCGCAGTTTCAAGTGGTCCCCCCTTTACGGGCAGATCGCTGTCAGTTACAGCTCAAGCCGTCTTGGTACCGAATTTGAAACAGGTGTCATCGAAGAGGAATTTGAACTGGATCCCGACGGGAACGGTCCCCTGATAGCACAGGATGTGAGCATTGAAATTGATCCCCTGGTAAAGCTCGGGCTGGAATCCCGGATAGGGACTCTGACGGCCGCCTTCTCATCGGGAATCACTCTTCTGGATTTCCTGCATTGCTATATCGGCGCCGGAATCAGCACAGCCTTCGGCAGAACGGATATTGCCGTAGACAGCTCGGATGAAATTACCGTGATGGGGTACCTTTCGGGGCTGATTGAAAAGGAGGGACGTTTTATTATCAGCGGAAGCGTTGAGGGATCAGCCCCTGTGGTTCTGCTTCCCTATTTTTTTACGGGCCTTCAACTCGACATCAGCTCCCTGTTTCTGCGAATCCCCTTTCAGTATAATCCTGAAACCGGTATCAGCGGCGGGATCAGTATGGGGGTTTCCCTGTGATCCGTTTTTTTAATCCCTGTTTCATACTATGCCTGACAATTGTGCTATCCCCGTACCTGATAAGTGCAGAGGACACCCCTTCTGGGGTGTACCCGGGTGACGTATTTTATATTACCCCTTCTTTTTCCAGTGCTTACCTTCTTTCCGGTTCTGATGCGGCAGGAGGGGAACTTCGGGCCGGGCTGCAGTGCTCCCAGCTGGTAGATTCCTATATATTCGGTATGGAAGGAGGCTACGGCTTTCTGGATGAAAAAGGAGAGGATCCCCGGCCATTTTCAATGATTACTTTAAAAGGGGCTTACCGTTATACCCCCTTTTTCCTGTTCAGTGTGGACCCCTTTCTTTCCCTCTCCCTTCTGAACCTGTCCGTTCCGGCTCTTTCTTTAGGCAGCTCTCTGAATTTTCATATCACTGACAGAAATTTCCTGTCTCTGGATCTGGCGGTTCAAATCCCCTTCAGTACTGTAAAACCCCATTTCTCTTTAGGGATAGGGATAAAGCACCGCATTCCGGTTCTTCGCAAATTCCCGCCCCTGAATGCGGAAGTCGAGCTCTCCACTACTGTTTTTTCTCCCGACGGTGACGGCGTGAATGACACTCTGGACATTGCATTGCAGACGAAAAACGGTTCATCCTGCCGGGAGTGGACGGTTGAAATAAGGGATCATCATCAGAATCCCGTTAAAACCTGGTCGGGAAAGGGGGAGCCTCCCGGAGAAATCCGCTGGGACGGTTACTCCAGCGAAAACAGTATGGTCTTTTCCGCTTCCGATTATTATCTTGAAATCCGAATGACCGACAAGCTGGGTAACCGCCTTTCGGATACGGCAGAATTCGTAACCGATGTGTTTGTCGAAAACGTGGGGGGGCAGCTGAGAATCCGGATTCCCGGAATTCAGTTCTCACCGGGAGCGGCGGATTTTTCACTGCTCAGCCGGGAGGAGATAGATAAAAACAGGGAAAAGATAGCCAGACTGAGCACTATCCTGGATAAATTCCCCGACTACCGGATCATGATAGAAGGTCACGGGAACCTGATCTACTGGGCGTCGAAAGAGAAAGCGCAGAAAGAGCAGGAGGATGTTCTTATCCCCCTTTCAAGAGCAAGGGCCATGCAGATAAAGAGGGTGCTGATCGAAGAGGGGATAGACCCGGACAGGCTGGATGTTTCCGGCAAAGGGGGGGAGTCTCCTCTGGTTCCCTTTTCGGATGAACAGAACCGCTGGAAAAACCGGCGGGTGGAATTTATTCTTCTCCGTTAAGAAAATAATCAACCATAACCGCAAACAGGGCTGTTCCGATAAGGCAGGTTCCTGTGAGGATAATTCCGTTCTGCATCTCCCTTCCATCCGGATTGCTTAATCCCTTGTCAATTGTGTTATGGGCGGTGCAGAGGGAGAGGCCCATCATACCGAGGGTTCCTGCTGCGCTGATCCATAATCCCGTGTTGTCGCTGTAATGATCAGGCAGATAGTCTGTCAGGGGTTTTTCGGAAGGCGGGGGTGGGCTGAAGTCATCTCTGGTTTTAATCTCTTCCGATGACAGAGATGCGGATGTCAGGTAAAACAGAAGAACCGGGATGAGGAATACACGTTTCATGGCAAAAAGTATAAGTGGTCCCGGGACATCCCGTCAATCAGCTTCAGGGGTGTACTGTAAAGTGTGCGGGATTGCATACCTTACAGTACACCCTCTGGTTTTTTACTGTTTTCTAACGGCAATATACAGACAGAAGGCGGCTCCGCCCCATGTCACAGCCAATCCGAAAATCATCATGATTACAGCTTCAAGGCTCATGCGCTTTCTCCTTCCAGGTGTATTTTATGACTCTTCAATTTCTGAAAAACAAAAGAGAAAACAAAAACTCCTATGACGGAAATCCAGCCATAGAGAATGAGTTCCCTGCTTCCATACCCTTCATACCCGGGGGCAACCTGATCAATGGTAATGACAATCCCGTTGTCCACCAGGATATCCAATGCATTGACCTTCGCAAGAAGACCGGCTGCTCCGATTCGCAGCTCTGAAGCAAAATTGGTAATGGCCATGCTTCCCAGAACAACAGGGGTCAGGACTTTCAGGCAGAAATTCCACCATTTTTTTACAGGATAATCCGAAAGGGGATTGATATGTTCCTTCAGGTCATCCAGACGGAACACCCAGGCAAACAGGATGACCTCTGTCAGTCCCACAAAAAGAATCCCGAAGTTATTGATAAAATGATCGACAATATCAAGGATATAGATCCCCGCCCCGGTGGCATACACTGTACTGAACAGGAATCCGCCGCTACAGTAGACGGTTACGGTCTTTTTCCGCTGCAGACCGAATTTATCTATAAAACTGGCAATGACGGTTTCATTGATGGAGATAGCGGAAGAGAGTCCTGCAATCGTCAGGGACAGGAAGAAGAGAGGGCCTATCAGCCAGGGGGCAGGCATGTAATTAATCGCCTGCGGGATGGTAACAAAGGCGAGACCTATACCGGCGGAAACCACCTGATCCACTCCAACGCCCTGAGCCTGAGCCATATGGCCGAGGATGGCAAAAATCATGATTCCGGCGATGACACTGAAACCGCAGTTCAGAAGTCCGGTCATAAATCCGTTGTTGACAATATCCGAATCCTTGGGCAGGTAACTGGAGTAGGTGATCATAATGGCGAATCCGATACTCATGGAGTAGAAAATCTGTCCATACGCGCTGGTCCATACGGAAACGTCCCACAGTTTTGAAAAATCCGGTTTGAACAGCCAGTCCAGACCAACGCCCGCTCCTTCCAGAAAAAGGCTTCGTCCTGTCAGAAACAGAACCAGAACGATCAGGGTGGGCATAAAAATCTTGTTGGCCAGCTCTATACCTTTGGATACACCGCTGAAAAGGATATACCACATGATACCCCAGACCGCTGCCAGAGCAGCCAGGACAGGCCAGTTCATTCCCCCCAGGCTGAGAGGACTGCTGCTGATTTTCAGAAAATCATTGAAAAAGAAGCCGCCCGTGTCCGAACCCCATACCTGTCCGAAAGCCATAAAGGTATAGGATACTGTCCAGGCAATGATAATTACATAGTAAAGCCCTATCACCAGGGCTACCAGAACCTGCCACCAGCCGACCCATTCAAATTTGTTCAAATGTCTGTAACTCTTTGTCAATCTGGCAAATACGCTGGGTGCGCCCCCGCGGTATTTATGACCCAGACCGAACTCCATTACAAGAATGGGAATCCCCGCAGTCAGCATGGCGAAGAAGTAGGGGATCAGAAAGGTGCCCCCTCCGTTACTATATGCCTGATAGGGGAAACGCCAGATGTTTCCCAACCCGATGGCGGAACCGACGGCGGCCATTATAAAGCCCATTCTGGTTCCCCACTGTTGTCGTTTTTCCACTGTTTATTCTCCTGAATTATTAAATTATTCAATCAAACTCCGGGAAATATAACATTTTTTACGAATAAGAAAAGTATATGGGGCAATAAATAAGAATATTTTTAATCTACCCATTGATTTTATCATAATCCGTAGTATACCGTTGCATTTCGGGTCGGTCAGCCTGAACTGATGCAGGGATGCTGTATTGCTTTTGAACAACCTATCTACTATCTTTAATAGTGAAATGATAAAACCACGCTGGATTTTATTTTTGATTCTGGTTATGCGGTTTGCCTGTTTATCGGCTTATCCCGAAAGCAACCTGATAACCCTGGCAGCCGATCCGTGGCCTCCTTTTGCCGATCCTGACGCGGAAGGGGAGGGACTGGCCATCCGGATTGTAAGGGCTGCTTTTGAAAGTCGGGGGTATGAAGTGGAAATGAAGTTTCTACCCTGGGCGAGGGCGATGCAGAGTGTGCAGGAGGGGCTCTTCGATATCATTCCCACAATATGGAAAAGCAGGGAACGGGAGGAAAAGTACGATTTCAGCGATCCCTTTCTGATAAACACCATTGTTATTATCAAGAGAGCAGCCGATCAATTCGAGTACACCGGATTAAACAGCCTGTCCGGCAAAAAAATCGGTCTTATAAGGGGATACAGTTATGACGAAGAGTTCCTGGCGGCTGCGAACTATCAGAAGGTAACTGTTTCCTACCTGATACAGAGTCTCTTCCTGTTAACCTCCTACCGGATCGATCTGGCTGTGGAGGATCTTATAGTGGCCAGGATGCTTCTCAACCGGCAGGAGGAGTCTCTGCGTAACAGCATTACTTTTGTCGACAATCCCCTGAGCCAGAAGCCGCTTCATATTGCGGTAAGTAAAAGTAGCCCCAGGGGCCGGGAGATCCTTGATATTTTTAATACCGGTTTGAGGGAGATCAGAAATAATGGCACCTACGATGCTCTGATCCGGGAATACCATATCACTCCGGAATCCATACCCCCCTTAAAGTAACAGATTATATTTCTCCCTCTTCCAGAAAGCTGAAATACCCTTTTTTGCTGAAGATAATATGATCCAGCAGAGGAATCCCCAGGATCTCTCCCGCCTCTTTTAAGCGCCTGGTTATCTCTATGTCCTCGCGGCTGGGTTCCAGGTTTCCCGAGGGGTGATTGTGGGCGACAATTACCGCTGCTGCAAAATCGGTGATAGGGCCTGTAAATATTTCACGGGGATGGGCTATTGTCCTGTTCACCAGGCCCTGACTGACCTGTCTGGTTTTAATATGCTCATGAGCGCCGTTCAAACTGATTGAGAAAAAATACTCCTGGGGCCGGTCCGCCATATGGCTCAGGAGAGGATAGATCTCTCCCGGATGGGAGATGCGGATATGATGGGGCAGATAGTAGCGCCGGGAGAACTCAAGAGCTGCCGCAATCAGGGATGACCTGGCCATTCCCATTCCCTTGATAGTCATTAACTCTTCCAGTGCCGGCATCCCTTCCGTCTGATCCAGCAGTTTCATAAGATTTCCGGCAATATTCTCAACGGGACAGTTCTTCTGCCCGCTTCCTATCAGGATTTTAAGGAGTTCCTTATCATTCAGTACGGAAATCCCATACTGATTCGCCTTTTCCCGGGGCAGCAGTTCCCCCCGGGATGTAATGCTGTACTGATTCAGGTCATTCTTCATACAGAGTATGACAGGAGTAATATTAGTTATGCTTCAACTTCGGATAAAATTATGATCATAAGGTCTGATATGTAGTTTCAAAGAGGGGTCTATAAGTTTTTCTTGAAAACAGGATCATCTGATACTTTTTTTACGTCATTCAGAGTGCTTCAGGGGAAATGGTCGAATTTCAGAGTTTATATAAATTAACTCTATTCAAGGTATATAAAATTCAGTAAATTGGGAATTAACAACAGCTTTGTAATTACATTAGAAGGGAGAAAATCCTTGAAGATTCAGTATAAACTATCCATCCCCATAATCGGCATCCTTCTCTTATTCTTTTTCTGCATCCAGTTCTCTGTTTCCTTTGGATTGAAACGGTACAAAGACTATGTTATCTCGGTTCAGAGAACCGCCCTGCTGGAGGGATACAAACAGGAACTGAAGGGGGAGACGGATATCGCCGTGTCCCTGATACAATCCATCTATCAAATCCCGGATCTCACTGATGAGGAGAAGCTCGAACTGATTCGTAAAACGATTCGTCCCCTCCGCTTTGGCAGGGAGGGTTATTTCTACGCCTACAGCGCCGGTAACGGGGTGAATCTGATTCACGGGCAAACTCAAACCAATGAGGGAAAATCCCTGTGGAACCTGCAGTCTCCTGATAAAACGCAGTATATTATCCGGGAACTTGACGCCATTGCCGCGGAAGGATCCCTGTTTCTGGAATTCTACTGGTCTAAACCCGGAGAGGACCCTGCCGAGGTTTTCCCGAAGCTGGGAACCGCCATGATGGTTCCCGGTACGGATATCTGGGTGGGAACCGGTGTGTATATTGATGATATAGATCAGCATATCATGGAGCATATTGCCCCCCTTCAGCAAACGTATAATCAGCTTACCCGTACTCTAATGGGGCTGATGCTGATTGTTACGGGTCTGCTCTTCGCAGTAGCGGTTCGTCTTATAAGGGGGGTGGTCTCTCCCATTGTCCATCTAAGCAGGATTGCCCGGGATTCCAATGGAACAGATTTCACTGTTATCCCGCAGCTGACCAGAAGGCGTTTCCCCGATGAAGTTTCAATACTGGAAGAGAGTTTTTCTAATCTTCTGGTTCGTTTCACTTCGGTAATCAGAGGTGTACAGCAGGCGGTACAGGGATCTATTGAATCAAGCAGTTCCATGAATGTCTCCATTAAAGATATCAGTGAATCACTGGCCGATTCCTGGATGTCCCTTCAGGGAATCGCAGTTGCCGAAAAACAGCTTACTACGGAAGCCGGCGCCAACCTGCGGATCAGTGTCGATTTAAAAGCCTTTCTGGAAGAGAGTAAAACCCTCGCTTATGAACAGTATAAAAATGTTGATAATTCTGTCCGGTATATAGATGCTATGCAGAATGAGATAAAACAGGTGGATCAGGGAATCAATGAGTACCATCAGCTGATCAGTGAACTGGACAGTCGTGCTCACAGAGGTTCAGAAAGTATCAGTACTGCCGTACAGAGTCTGGAAGCGGCGGACAAGGCCGCGGGAACCATCAATGAAGCTATTTCAATGATCAGCGACCTGACTGAACAGACTAACATTCTGGCTATTAATGCTTCCATCGAGGCGGCCCGGGCCGGGACCGCGGGTAATGGTTTTGGAGTCGTTGCCAAGGAAATACGAACCCTGGCGGAGAATTCAAGGGGGAATATGGCCATGATCGGGCAGCAGCTTCAGGATGTCGCGCAATCTATCAGATCAGGTCGGGAGAGGACGGAAGAGGCGGAAGGAACTTTCAAAGATATTCAGAATTTCTCCAGGGATGTGCTGCTGGGGATTGAGGGAATTTCAGATCAGAACAGCAGTATCCGCGCCAGAAGTCAGGAGGTGGAGAGTTTGCTTTCCCGGCTGACCGCCGGAGCGGATAAAACAAAGGATTCTACCCTTCAGGCATTTGAAAAGGTACAAATCCTGGAAGAATCCGCTTCCGAACTGACCCAACTGGCCCGGAATATGAAAGATACCCTGGGACGGGTGGAAACCGGTTTCGGACTGATTCAAAAGCACTCCTCTGCTATCCTGAATGAATCAGTCTCAAACAATAAGAAGATGGATCTCCTCCAGGACTCTGTATCGCCCTTCAAAACGGGAGCGATCTGATCCTTCCTAGATTAAAGTGGCAAAGTAATCTTCAGCTGTTTCCGCCCGGCGGATCAGCCTGCTGCTGCCGTCTTCCCTGAGCAGAATCTCCGCACTTCTTAATTTTCCGTTATAGTTGTAGCCCATGGAAAACCCGTGGGCTCCCGTATCATGGATATAGATCAGGTCCCCCCTGTCTATGGGGGGAAGTTTCCTGTCTATGGCAAATTTGTCGTTGTTTTCGCAAAGACCGCCTGTTACATCGTAGAGCTGATCTCTTTCTGATTCCTCTTTTCCCATAACCGTAATATGGTGATAGGCTCCGTACATGGCCGGTCTCATCAGATTGGCAGCGCAGGCATCCACGCCGATATAGTGTTTGTGTATCTTTTTTTCATGTACGGCTGTTGTGATCAGGGCCCCGAAGGGGCCGAGCATAAATCGTCCCAGCTCCGTATAAAGGGCAACGTCTCCAAAGCCTGTTTCTATCAGAATTTCCTGATAGTGCCTTTTTATGATATTCCCCATTTCAAAAATATCGATCCCCTTCTCGTCGGGTAAATAGGGGATACCGATGCCTCCCGACAGGTTGATAAAGCACACTTTTATTCCTGTATCCCTCTCCAGATCGATGGCTGTTTCAAACATCATCCTTGCCAGGGCGGGGTAGTAAACGGTATTCAATGTATTACTGGCAAGAAAGGCATGGAGACCGAACTGTCTGACACCTTTGGTTTTCAGTATTTTAAAGCCTTCCACCAGCTGTTCGTAGGTAAAACCGTATTTGGCATCCGAAGGGCTGTCCATTATATCATTGCTGCTGGTAAAGGAATTCCCGGGGTTGTAGCGGCAGCAGATTCTTTCGGGTATTCCCGCCGTCTGTTCCAGAAAGTCTATATGGGTAATGTCATCCAGGTTTATTGTCGCTCCCAGTTTGCCGGCATACTGATAATCCCCGGCCGGAGTCACATTGGATGAGAACATAATATCATTGCCGGAGAAGCCGGACCTTTCGGACAGAAGCAGTTCTGTATAGGAGGAACAATCCATTCCGCATCCCTCTTCTTTCAGTATCTTCATGATTTCCGGATTGGGTGTGGCCTTTACCGCAAAGTACTCTCTGAATCCCCTGTTCCAGGAAAAAGCTTTATGCAGTTCTCTGGCATTTTCCCGGATGCCCTTTTCATCATAAAGATGGAAGGGGGTCGGGTGGGTCTCTACAATTCTCTCCAGCTGCATCTTTGTCAGGAATGTTTCTTTCATCTATTTTTCTCCTTTTATTCTGATCAGTTCAATTTCATTGGTAAGAGACTCCTTCAGGAGTTCCACCAGGTTTTTTTTGGTCGAATAAAGGCAGGTGGAGGCGGCGTCCCTGATATCACCGGTAATTACCTCGCGGGAGTCGGCTATCAGGCGTATCTCATCCATCCGTTTTTCTGTTCTGTAGATGGTTGCCCCTGTCAGTTCCACTGCCGTATTTGTAATGATGACAACCTTTAAACCTCTCCGGATCGCTTCATTCAGGTATTCTTCAAGTTCATTCAGAACCGTTTGATGCATGGAGAGATAGATCCTTTTCCCGGCTTTAAGGATTGTATTAACCATCTGATCAAAAATGTTATTCCTGCCCTGAATCGTTATATATCCCTGATACCTGTCCTTCCGGTCCGGCATTTCCCTGAAGATTTTCCGGGCTGTTTTCTCCATCCTCCGTATCCGGTTTGAACAGAGATCCTGAACGGGAACCGGAGAGTACAGCTTTTTCTCTCCTTCGATGAGGTTGGCAGCCCCTTTATCCGTAAGAGAGGCCAGGGCCGTGTAGGCATTTGAACGGGAAATACCGGTTAGTTTTGATACTTCGTAGCCTGTGAGGGCTCCCTCTGTGTTGAGGGTTACATATATGGCCGCTTCCTGATTGGTTAAGCCGAATTCCGTCAGTCCTTCGATCAGATTCATACAGTATCTCCGTTTTATAGTGTTCCTGAATAGGAACACTATAAGAAAAGCATGGAAATCTGTCAATGTTAAAGAAAAAGAATTCTTTATAAATAATTCCGGAATATAATCGTCTTTATAGGTATGAGTGGGGCAGTAACAAGACTATTACAGAAGGAAGAAAGGCGCTTATTGAGCCTGTTTCTCAGAAAAACAGGAGATCCACAGGAATCCCGGGACCTTCTGCAGGATCTGTATGAGTCTGTTCTCGGCAGTCTGGACAGTTTTTCCGTTGCAGAGGATCAGGCTGCCTGGCTGTTCCGGGCTGCTCACAATAAAGTAACCGACTGGTACAGAAAAAAAAGCCGCAGAAAGGAAACCAGCCTCAATGAAACGGTTGCAGAGGATACCGCTCTGGTTGACATGCTGGTAGATCCCTATATGGATCTTGAGAACCGTTTTTTCCGGGACGGACTGCTGGAAGCCCTCGATCTGGCCATAGAGGCGCTGCCCTGTAAGCTGCAGGCGGTTATTGTGGAACAGTCACTGAACGGCCGTACTTTCAGGGAACTGGCTGAGGAGTGGGATATTCCGCAAGGGACCCTTCTGTCCCGGAAAAGAGAAGCTGTACGCTTATTGAAGGACGCATTGGAAGAATTTACGGATGTCTGGAATGATATAAAAAGGGAATTATAGGAGAAACAGGTATGAAAGAGAAAAATATAGGAAGAATCGGATTTATCGGAAGAGGAATCCTGTTCGGATTGGGCGCTCTGGTTTTTGCAGCGGCTTTCGCCCTGGTTTTCGGCTGGGTACTGATGCTTTTATGGAACTGGCTTATGCCGGCTCTGTTTAATCTGCCGGTTATTACCTACTGGCAGGGATGGGGGCTTATCCTGATCTGCCACCTTCTGTTTAAAGGCGGCGGGCATGGAGGGCCGCAGGAACATATCCGCAGCAGAAGAGACAGATGGGGAGACTCCTGCTATAAACCGCATTTTAATAATCCCGGTGATATGGATGATTTCAGGAAAGAATTCAGGAGCCGTTTGAGAAATCACTGGCGCGATAACCGGTTCGAGGGGAGTCCTGAAAAACCTATGGATGATAACCGGAAGGATGAGAAGGACTGATTTCAGTTAAAAAACAGGCCTATTCTCCTCCCCCCGAGAGGGAGGAGGAAGGTTATCCAGAAACCTATTATCCCATACCGGAGCATGTGGAAGAGAAAGTAGTCCGGAAACAGCAGCTTTAATCCTCCCTGAATCAGAATAATTCCCGTATACCCCAGGATTATACGAACGGCTTTCCGGGAGATGGAACCTTTGGCTGCATCAAAATCGAATATCCTGACTTCCAGAACAAACCCTCCGAAAGTACCCAGCAACAGACCGGAGTTTTTAAAGAAATCCTGGATTTTTACACTTCCTTTGTACTGGAACAGTTCTATCAGGGTCATAAAAATAACAGTAGAAGCAACAATTGACAGGCATGTAATCATCAGTCCCTGCAATTTCGCCTTATTATCCCATTTTTTATTTATTACTCCCGTTAGAAACCAGGCAAGACCAATCCCGAGCACCCAGCCCGCCAGAACATCTTTCGGCCAGTGGACGCCAAGGTAAACACGGGATACTCCTACAAGAATTATGGCCAGTGTACAGAAAATACGGATGACCCTTTTTTTAAAGAGGAGGAAAACTGAGGTATAAAAAGAAGCCGCCCCCTGGGTATGGCCGCTGGGAAAGGAGTAGCCCGTAGCCGTTTCAAGGCGTTTACCCTGAAGTCCCGGCATTGCTTCGAAGGGTCGGGGAGCCTTAATGGCAATCTTGATCAGTGAATTAAAAAAGGTTGAAACCGATAGGGCAAAGGTTATGCATATGCCTGCCCTTTTTGAAATCCCCCAGAAAAAAAGAGTGATGATCAGAATATAAATACCCGGTTCTCCCAGCATTGTTAAGGCTTCCGCTATATGGTCCAGCAACGGGGTTTCATGGGACTGGAAGAAAATCAAAATATCAGTCTGCATGGTTTACGTCTTTCTCCTGAGAATCAGTCATAAACATAAAGGCAGGAGCCCTTCCTGTCAAATAAAGGTATCCGATTGCAGAAAAAAGGGGACTCCTTCCGGAAAGAGGAATACAATGGTTTATGAAATCCCCGTATTATCTGATATTACTGATCAGTATGACTTCCTGTGCTTCCCTGTACAGGGATACGCCTGTTAATCCGGAACCTGCCGGCGAAATCTCCTCCGTCAGAGGATACAGGTTGAATCAGGACGGACTGGTTCTGTCTCTTCATCAGGATTCCTACCCGGAGAAGGCATGTTTCCTCTGGAGAGTTCCGGGATTCACGGTCCATTGCGAGGAGGAGAAGCTGCCTCTTTTGAAGAATCTTTTCAAGGACTGGTACAGAGGAGGGGCAAACTGGTATATGCGGGATTCAAACAGTGTGTTTGTCCGCTTCGGTGAAAATCCGGAAACCGATAAGCCTTACCTGTTCCCCGGAATAGGCCATGACGAACTGATCAGGCTGACAGAGGAAAAGGGCGTGATCTTCTGGATGAGTTATCCCTCTCTATTCTGGATTTCTGCTCGGGATGCAGAGGCTCTTTCACAGGCCTGTGAGAATAATGAAACTCTGAAGATTTTGGTAAAGCGAGTGGCCTGTAATCGTTATGATAAAAACAGCTGGTATAATGCCGCCGGGTACCCTCTCGATTTTGATTTCACGGAGTATGGCATTCAAAAAAAGCAGTACGGCCGCAGGCAGCGGGAAATACCGGAGGCCGGGAAATCCTTCTTTTCTTTTCCGGAGATTCAGCCTCCCTCCTATTATCTGAACGCGGGCCCCCGCTCAAAGCTGGATGAATCCTATGCTGTCCGGATAAGGGATGAGCTGTCTCAATGCCCTCATACGGCGGAAGGGCTTATTCGGATTATGCACTGGGTAAATGAAAATTTTCAAAGCGGTCTGCTGGGGGATGACAGGATTACTGTCAATGATTTTTTTAAATACCGCATGATTCAGGGCTGCCGGACGAATGCTCTCGTTCTGGCTGCCGTATTACGTGCTCTGGATATTCCGGCTGCCCATATTTCCACGGTGGACCTGCCGACAGCCCGGCAGACAGAAGCAGGCGAGAGTATAGCCAGCGGGCATGATATGGTGGAAGCCTATATAGGAGGACGATGGTATCTCCTTGACGGGTCAGGAAGAGTCTCTGAAAGTTATAATCCGTTAAACCCCTATATCATCCGTTTGGAATCAGAAAACGGGGCGGCCGGGATATCGGAAGGATTTGTTATTGCCCGGGGGCTGGATAACTGGGATTACGGGTATTTTGAGGAAGGGGACTACAGGGCGCAGTGTTCCCTTTTTCTCCAGGCTCTCAGAGGAGGGGAGCTGGACTCGTTCCTGGTCTCTCCCTCCCTGGTGGTTATGGTTCCGGGAGGGGATTAATCAGTTCCGGGACAAGAACGTATCTCCCTTATAAATTATTCCGGGAGGACGGTGATCACTCTCAATACTGGTTAAATTGACAGAGTGACAGGAATGCTGATAGCATGCCGTATGAAAAAGAAATGCCCGATCAGCTTTACTTCTTCCGCTGAACATCTACTCTTTCTGCTTGTACTGGCTGCTTTGTTATGCCTGTACGGGTTTACTTTCAGCCACAAGCTGGTTTCTCCTCCTTCCGAATCCATCAGCCGGGAGATTCTGCTGGACAGGCTGGAATACGGCTTTTCAAAAATCAATAACACGCATATACAGGTCCTCTCCGATCCTGACGGCAGGGGTGCCTGGGTGCTGGGGGTAGACGGTGAGAAAACCCGTCTGTTCCTGGTGGATATCAGGGGAGAAATCCTGAAGGATTTTATTCTGAACCTTGATCTCTCCCAGGCATCTGATCTAAAAGCCCATATGACAGAAAAGGGGTATATCAGCCTCTATTACAAACACCGTTCTCTTAACGGTATAATAATAAATCCGGAGGGGCAGATCGTGGCCGAGGGTATTCCGGCAGAGAAGATCACCGGTTTTTCATCCCTGGGAGATTATCTGGTATTCTGCAACAGCGAAGGGCTTTGGGGAATCCCGTTTTATGAGGGGAATGTCCATCCGGAACCGGCTCAGCTTACAGAGGAAAGGAGCGATTCCTTCAGTTTATGCAGCGACGGGGAGGGGCAGTGCCTTCTGTATTCTGTAAAGGACGGTGATTCTGTTTCGCCCCTTGTCTATGTCGACAGCAGGGATAACTTTATAACATTTGAGACCATTCCCGTTCATCCCGAAGGAGAAAGGAAATACTTCAGCAGGATTGTCGACACCTATGTTGACGGTAATATTTTATACGCCCTGTGCCTCTACCGGGATGAACGATTCAAGATAAATTATATATCCCTTCTGCGAATAGACAGGGATAATGGTGAGATCCTGCAGAATACCAGGATGCCCTTTCCCTGCCTGAAGAGCCGTTATGAAATTACAGACGCCTGTGAGGGACAGGTACAGTTCATTCACCAGATAAGCGACCGGAACGGGATCAACCTGGGGCTGACCACAGTATCCGAAAAAGGAGCTGTTCATACCGATCCCTGTACTAAAACCCGATCCATGAGTAAGCTGGGCGGATTTTTTACATCGGGGGAGTATGCCGGGATTATCTTCTCCGATATTGATTATGATAAAAGAACCCTGCTGTTTGCATCGGGGGATCCGGATCTGATCCGTTCCACCACCAGTCTGCAGAGCATAGGGTTCTGGTACCCCTTTGGCACGACTCTGCTCCTTTATCTGGTATCACTGATAGTCGGAGCACTCCAGCTCCTTGTTATCATTCCTGTTCCTGTCAGCCTGTCCCTGTTGATGGACCGTCTGATGAACAGGGGGAGGAATAAAAATCAGATTTTCCCTTTAGCCGGGCTATTTGTGCTGCAGGCGAGCCTGAAACTGCTGGTCTCCTATAATCTCATTCATGTTTACGGCCTGTTTTATTTCCATCCTCCGGTTATCGGTGAGGAACCTTTTATATATTTTGCGATTCTGCTGAGCACCTTTTTTTCTCTCTGGCTTACCGTGAGGGCTAATAAGAATCATAATTTTGACCACTCCTCCTATCTGGATTTCTATATCCGTTTTGCCGTTTACGATTATCTGCAGTATACGGCGCTGATCCTGATCTATATTGCCAGCTCTGTTCTAAGCGGGAAAATCTGATTTTCTGCCGGGAGGAAACTCTGGATGGAAACAGGGGAATCTGTTAAACTCCCGGTGTTATGAAAAAAGCAGAAATTACCTATCCCTGTAAATGGTCCTTCCGTGTCATCGGACTGGATAAAGAGGCCATGACAGGGGACATTAGAAATATTATGGCAGATAGAGCATATACTCTGGGAGAGTCAAACAGAAAGGGGAAATATCTTTCCCTGAATCTTTCTCTTGACGTGGACTCCAGAAACGAGAGGAATATCCTGTTTGCCGCCCTCAAAAGTTCGACTTCTGTAACCATGGTTATCTAAGCAGGCATTCCTGTTCGCTTTTCCCTGTTGTTTCCCCTATAATTGTTTAATGGAAAATCCCTTCGTGGGGAGAACCGGGGAGGAGTTATGCAAAAGCTGTCCATATGGATTTCTATCCTGTTAATATCGGCTTTCGCTCTGGGAGCCCAGCAGGCACAGGGGCTGGATCCTCTGCCCGAAGGACTGAATCAGTCCATGGCGCAGGCCCAGCCCAGGGGAGTGATCACATCCGAGGCAGCTATCCCCGGAGACGGAATCGAAACCCGTTCCCTCCCCCCCAGAGTAGACCTTTCATCCTATCTTCCGCCGGTGGGAAGTCAGGGAAATATCGGCAGCTGTTCCGCCTGGTCCACCGTTTACTATGCCAAAACCATACAGGAAAATCAGGAACGTCAGTGGGGGGCCGATACGCCTGATCATCAGTACAGCCCCCTCTTTACATACAATCAGATTACCGGCGGTGTGAATCAGGGCACAGCCATAACCGATCATATGATCATCCTGGAAAAGCAGGGCGTTCCCCCTCTAAGTGCTTTCCCTCATACAGAGAATATCAATATTCAGCCCGGAAAAGCCGTCATGAAAGAGGCTGAACAGTACAGGTCTCTCTCACACAGGAATCTGGATCAGTACAATGCCAAAACCGGAACCTGGTCTGTGGATCTGACTGCCGTAAAAACGGCTCTGGCTGAAGGGTTTCCTGTTGTGGGCGGGTTTCAGATTTATGAAAACTTCTATGACTACAGGGGCGGGATCTATAACCGGACCGCCGGCGCCCCTTCGGGGGGACATGCCATGTGTATTGTCGGTTATGATGATGCCAGAGGAGCGCTTCGTATTGTAAACTCCTGGGGTACCTGGTGGGGCGAGGAGGGGTTCCTCTGGCTGGCATACGATCTGTTCGAGCCGCTCTGCACCTATAACTGCGCCCTGATGTATGACAAAATCGATTCTGTTCCCGAACTGGTTCAGGCTCCTCCTGATCTGAGGGTTTCAAAGGGGGGCTACCGGGACAGGATCGAACTGAAGTGGGAAGGGGTCGATGGCGCAGATTTCTATCTGGTTTACAAAGTCAATAATGAGGAAGGAGTGCTGAAGGAGATCTCCCGAACCACCGAACCGGCCTATACCGATGAATCTCTGCCTCCCGGGGTCAGCTATATCTATGCGGTAAAAAGCGGTAAAAGTAAAAAGACCGGAAATCTGATCAGTGAATTCAGCGAGATAGGCGAAGGCTGGACGGCAGAAGTCAGGTCTCCTCCCGGTATTCCCTCCAATCTGACCTATACCCTCTATAAGGAGAATCCCCTCCTGATCTGGGATCCTGTGGAAGAGGCCGAGGGGTATAACATTTATCGCTGGGATGCCGAAAAGGAAGAGTATTCCGGTATCGGCCGGTCAGGTGATTCCACCTACCTGGACCGCTCCTTCGGGGAAATCCCCGGGGGCGGCATTATCTATTACATAGTGGAAGCGTATAATGATTACGGTTCCGGCTATGCCACAGATAACCTGAGTGTTCTGAAAGAGCTCCCTGAATCCGGAGATGACAGCTCTCCCGTTGTCATTGTATCAGTCGATACCAGGGACGATGTGGCCGCTTACGGGAATAGACAGAACAGTTTTTCCGGAGAATTCCACAGAACAGACTACTTTGACTACGAGTATACCATGGCCAGGTTCCGGGAATTCTACGAAAAGGAACAGGAAGCCTTCCGTAACTTCAAGCAGGATGAACGGAACAGTTTTGAAGAGTGGAAAAAGAGGAATGAATCCCCCTCCCGTTTCGGAAACTGACAGCTTTTATGGCGATCATCTGCTGTATTACAGTCAGCCTTCCGTGTAACGGGAATCCCTTTACTCCCCGCTCCCTGCAATGTGAGCATTTCGGAATAGTACCGCATCGGGCCCCTTATAGAAGTCTTTCTGTATTATTCTGTCCGACAGGTATATCTCCTTCTGAACATCGAAGAGGCAGGCCGAGAGGGATGCTCCTGTAATGGGTTTGTACTCCTTCCCGTCAAAATACCGGGCCAGGCGGATCTCTCCGCCGAAATCACCTGTCAGGGAATCCATCTGAAAATCCGAAAAGGCCAGAACCTCCACATGGGGTTCTTCACAGTACTTTCGAAATGCCTCTCCGTTTCCCGGTTTTACCTCCCTGTGGGGAATGCTGCCCGTCGGCTTGATTCCCAGGTAATATGAGTACTGGATATCTCCGTGAAACTGTTTCAATACCCCTTTTTCGTAGAGCATGACAGGTTTCAGGGTAATCCCGTCCCTGTCATAGGGAACCGAGCCCGGCGCATTGGGAAGAGCGGGATTCAGGGTCAGATCAATCACATCACCCTGAACATCATCTCCCTGAAAGAGCCTGCCTGTTTCCGCTCTGGATAAACCTTCGTATTTTGCCCTGGCACTGGCCTGATGGACATAAAAATCCATCATTTCTCCAACCGCTTCCCCTTTGAGGATAATATTAACCCCTTTCAGATCAGGGGCTTTCCGGGCAAGGGCTCTTAACCGGCAGTTCTCAATCTGTTCGGCGCATTCTTTTTCTACAAGATCGGGGCAGTAATCTGAGAAGGAGAACATATTATACAGTTCCACACTTTCCTCTCCCTCCTGCCACTCGGTAATCAGTTCAATATCACCCCTGCTGGCACTGTAGGAAACATCGATTCCGCCGGAGTTGATAAAACGGTACTCCATACGGGATACAAAGATTTCGGCAGAATTAATCCCTCCTTTTCTCCCTGGGGTATTCGGGGTATCATTTTTATAAAGGCTTCCGGTCAATCCCTGCAGAATCTGCGTCCACTCATCCGATGCAAGGCGGCTTGAAAACCGGAAAAAAGGCTGTTCTCCCTTTCCGGGAAGAGGGTAGTAGGGATTTTTAACAAATGAGGCGGCATAATAGGCTTTATCAAGTTCCTTCCGGATTTCCTCTTCCTTCATGGTGGGAAGGATTTTAAGGGATGCGGATCCCTTATACCGATCTTCTCCCTCTTTAAAATCCCGGTAAACCGTAACGATATATTTTCTGATCTGTTTTGCCCGGTTCATATCCAGGTCCTGTTTAATAAAAAACAGCTCTCTGGCCTCTGTTCTTTCTTCCAGAATTTTCCATTGATCTATATTAAGCTTGTTTAAAAGTGTTTGGATTATCTCAACCATTATGCCAATCTCCCTCTGGTTTTCAGATAGGGACCTCCGGTGGAGGTCTTTACCATCTCCTTATAGCCTTTGCCGCAGGCTCCCGATCCGGAAAGTTTAAAGTCGCCGCTGACCATTGAGATGGATTTCAGGAGGTCCGGAACAAATCCCGTGAGGTATACAGGGGCCACTATCCGGCCGGTGAAATCCCCGTCTAGTATTTCCCGCCCTTTTAATGCGACGCACTGGATGCCCCAGTTTCTGGGATCTTCCATTCCCGATGTAAAGTTTTCAAGCAGATACCCTTTTCTGATGGATCTGACCATATCATCCAGAGAGTCGCTGCCCGGACTGAAAAATGTGTTTGTCATACGGGCGTAGGCCTTTCTCTCGAATGACTCCCTCTTGCCGTTCCCAGTGGGAACCGTATTCAGTTGTAAAGCAGAAAGAAGATCGGAAATCCCGTTTTTCAGGATGCCCCTGTCTATAACCAGAGTATCCGTTCCTATGGTTCCTTCGTCATCAAAAAGATAGGAGGACACCTGGCTGGCTGCGGCGGCACCGTCATGCATGCTGACTTTGGACGAGGCTACCCCTTTATTCATATATTCAACTGCTTTGGCTCTCTTCTTTACAAACATATCCATTTCCACACCGTGACCGAAAGCTTCATGGGCGATTAGCCCCGACATGGAGGGATCACAGATGATGTCGTACTCACCGGGCACCAGTCTGTCCGCTTCCAGTAACTCTTTTACTTCCCGGACGGCCGGTTCAATCCCGCTTTTCATTTCATCCAGGAGTTCTGCTCCCTTTAACCCGGAAAAACTGCGGTAGGTATATTTCATCCCTTCACTGTTTTTACCGATAGGATACACATACCCCTGGGACCAGATGTAGGACTGTTCCAGATTTTTTCTGCTTGAAAGGAATATTTTTGAAACATGGGCATATTCATAAATTACCCGGATATCTATCAGATAGTCTGCCAGGGCCATACCCCGTTCCATCTCTTCGGTCAGAGTTTCTATCAGCTCTCTGGCCGGTATTGAATCGGGATGGATCTGAACGCTGCCGTTGAAGGACCGGGTAATCTCCTCCTCTTCAATAAGTGGGTAGGTAACAGCTTTTCCTTCTTCTGCAAGTGTTTTCTGATCTTCAGCAACTGACCGGACGGCATCAGCTACCTCCAGCAGGTTGCCGGTTTCATTAAAGGAATATTCAGAATAGGAATATCCGTTATAAACACGGCAGACAAATCCACGTTCCGCCCAGGCTGATTCATTGACAGCGGAACCGGTCCTGGCTACCTGGTAACGGGTTCCCCTGGTATCTGTCCCAAGAATTGAGACGTATGTAAAATCTTCCGACAACATGCTTATGAGTTTTTGAAGAGCTTCTTTGTGCCGAGTCAGGAATCCGGATAGTTCAACTTCCATGCAATGCCTCCTTATGCCCGATTGTTAGAGTTGTAAGTATTCCGTTATGCTACACTGATTCCCCTGTATTTGTATATTCAAGAAAAAAAGTCTTATTCCTCTTTCAGGATCCTCATTTCCAGAAGAATCTTTTCCCGGGGAAAATCAGTTCTGGCGCCTCTGTCTTGGGCGTATGTTGTAAATACCACGCTTCCAAAACGGGCTTCACGGAATTCACCGGCAAAGGATCCTGCCAGTTCATTCTCTATATAGAAATTCCATTTACCACTTTTCAGTCTGGCATGAACCTTAACAGGCTCTCCCATCTGGTATTTGCCATATCCTCTCCATGAATCTTCGAGAGGATAGAGGGTTTGGGGGTCCGGAAAGTTATCATGCCCCTTATAATCCACCGCAAACAGCGGGAGAGAGGTTTTTTCATCTGTATCAATTTTTATTCCGAAGAGGAATCCTCTCCCGCCGGAATAGGGGGTATATTCCACAGACAGAGCATGAGCGTCCTTATGGAAACCGGACCACCCTTTATACGACACCATTCCCGTATTGTTCGGGTTGTTGCTTTCAAAAAAGTAATGGACTGTCTCCTGCATTTCCCATATTCGAGAAACAAGAGGCTCTTCATTGGTGACACAGGCTGTGATTAAAAGAATAATACCCCATACAAGATGTATCTTCTTCATGCCTATTCTCCTGAGAGTCCTTTAGAACTACATTAGTTATACGGGATAGAAATACTTTTTTCACAGTAGTTTTCCGACAGAAGAACTCTAATCCCCATTCAGTCTCCCCGCATTATTGTATAACAGGAGGCTTCTGAAAACTGAATGATCATTCAGGGGCATGCCGTTTTTCGGTGAATACGGTTATCCTGTTTTTACCGTTTCTCTTTGATTCGTAAAGCGCATAATCGGCATGATCCAGAAGCTGTTCCACTTTTTTGATTTCTTCTCCAACTTCTGCAATCCCGATACTGACTGTCACACCAACTTCTTTCCCTTCTTCAAAAAGAGTTTTTGCAGCTTCCACTTCTTTTCTCAACCGTTCGGCAAAGGAATAGGCCCCATCGCTGTCCGTATCGGGAAGGGCTATACAGAATTCTTCACCGCCGTAACGGGCCAGAATATCGCTGCCCCGGATTATGGTAGAACTGGTATGGGCAATCTCTTTCAGAATTATATCTCCGAATTGATGCCCGTATGTATCATTCACATATTTAAAGTTATCAATATCAATCATTAAAAGGCTGAATAAACGCCCTTTCCTTTTATAGCGGGTCAGTTCTTCCGATAGTCTGTTGTCCAGGTACCGTCTGTTATGAATCCCGGTTAAACTGTCCTGCTGGGTCATCATTTTCAGGGATTTTTCCAGATAAACGCTTTCTGTCACATCCTGAATGGTCAGGACTATTTGTGACACTTTACCCTTGTCATCCCTGATAGGGGTCATGGTGCAGCTTTGCTGCATGTTGTCAAATGCAGTGGCATGAAACCCTGCTGCCTTAAAAGGGAAAAGGTAGTTATGCAGTTTCTGAGAGTAGAACACATAATTCCCGAAATTCAGAACGGATTTACAGCTTCTTAAAAAGCTGGGAGAACTAAGGTGGGGGTAGTGATTGAAAATTACAGTGCCGATCATATCTTCCTTTTTCTTTCCACTGTGAATTTCCATCCATCTGTTCCAGTCGACAATCGTGTATTTACTGTCCAGAATAACAATGCCCAAACTGATAACATTCAAAATCTGTCTATACATGGTTTACCCCTGGAATTTTTTTAATGCTTTTTTTAAATGGGGGACTGATTCCTGACTGTTAAGGAGGAACAGATAACCGGTTACCTTTCTGTCTTCGAAACTGAATCCTGTTTTCATGACAATCGCAATATCTTCGTCTTTCAGGCCGCTGTTGGCAAAAGAATCCCGCATTTGTTCTCCCCGCATGGATTGGGGGGGCATATATATTATGTCACTTTCAAGAAGCTCAAATATTTTCCCCATGCATGCCCCGATCAGAATATTCCCGATTTCCATAAGGACTTCTTTTTCCAGTTCAATCAGTTCATCCGATTCATAACTGATTACTTCAGGATGCTGAAAGTAGGAAATCAACTCTTTTTCCATTCCATAGGGAAAAATAAGAAAGGCAATTCCACTAAAGTCGCCATGATATTTCTGCTCGACTATGCTGGAGTTGTCAAAATCCGAAACTTCGTTCTGTACATAATCTATTAAAACCGAGTTCTTGAGGATTTTCAGAAACGGGACATTGAGATTAATAAAAATATCCATCAAATCAGCCAGATCTGATACGGCTGAACCAAAAGATATATTCAGGATTTCCTGAAGAGCATCCAGTTCCAGCTCTGTAAATTTGTCATTCGTTCTGCCCATTTTACTCAGTTACCTGTTTATTCTCTTTGCCAGAATATCGGATATATCCTCCCTGCGGGGCAATTTCCTTATTACCTCATAAGCTCCAAGATTTTTGCACCGTTCCACTGATTTCTTCTGTATATCCGCTGTCAGTATTATTACAGTTGCTTCCGGATTTATTCCTATAATTTTTTCCAGGGCTTCATATCCGTCCATAACAGGCATTGTTAAATCTAAAAATGTAATATCCGGAAGGGTTTTTCTGTAAATTTCAACCGCCTCCCGACCATTTGAGGCTTCTTCAATCTCAATAGATTGGTCAAACTCTCTGATCAGGGAAGATATAAGCATTCTGGCAGCTCTTGAATCATCCACAACTAGTATTTTCATATTCTATCCTCTGATGTATTCCGGGATCAGCCCGGATAAAATTCTCAGTATTATTCTCTTAATTGTAGAGGAATTATCAGGGTTTTTCAAACTCTGTTATTTATATGTTTCCCGGATAGGCTGGTTAAGGCGGATCCGGGCGTTACTTGTTTTTAACAATTAGCTGTTTTTTTATTGATATTCACTTTATTTATCCCGGTGATATTTGCAATTGCAAATATGAATGCCTATAATTTTTTAAAGACAATAATTATACAGAGGTTTAATTATGAAGAAGAAAATGTCCGTCAAGTTTCAGATGCTTTTCAGTTTTTCAATACTGATTATATTTACCATGGTTGTAGGGGGTTCAGGAAAAAGCGGCATTGAATCCATTAATAAGCAGAATCAGATTCGCAGCTTCATTTCATCTTCACTGGTGAATGTTCAGGATGCCCAGGCTGCTTCGCTGCGCTATGTGATATATGGATCAGAAAGCTATATGGAAGAGCTGAACGCCCACTGTGACAGGGCTCTTGCCAATGTACGGAATGCCATGGCTTTAAGTCGTTTGGAAGAGATCCTGGCAGATTCCAGCAAAATGATTGAGGCTGTTGAGGTATACAAGGAGTATAACAGCAAGTATCTGGATTTCGGCAGAAATCTTCAGAACCTTTCAGATGAGAGAGCCGAAGCGGCAGCAGTAATTCTGTCCGAAATCAACGAGATGATCTCCCTTGAAGAAAAAAATACCCGGGGATCATTCCTTCTTCCGTTAAAGGAAATGCAGAGTCAGGTGTATCTTTTTCATAATAATGCTTACCGTTACATGCTGGCTGCAACACAGGATACCCGGGACTCCGAGTTGTCAGTCTGGCTGGAAAATCTGAATGTTTTCCGCGGTATGGCAGAAACAGCTGCCACGGAGGATATCAGTTTCAAACAGCGGATGTCCCTGGAGAGGATTATTGAACATACTGATATGTATATTGAGAAAGTAGAAGCTTATACTGTGACTCTCTCTGAGCAGAAAGCCCTGATGCCCACCATTAAAGCAATGGCTTTGCAGGTTGTAGAAAGTGGTGTTTCAGCATCTGATGCGGTTGAAAAATCCATAGAGAACCTTTCCAGACAGAACCTGATAGTCACGCTGTCCATACTGGCGGCTGCCATGCTTTTTGGTATTGTCATAGCAATCATAATTACCCGCTCCCTGACAAGGCAGCTTGGCGGCGAACCATATGAAATAGTCGAGCTGACAAGTAGAATCGCCGAGGGTGATCTGAATATCAATTTTCCTGACCGGGAACTGACAGGTGTTTATCAGTCCATGAAACATATGACTGCCAGACTGACACAGATTGTCAATGACATTGTGGGGGCGGCGGATCAGGTTACGGAAGGGAGCGAGCAGATCTCTTCATCCTCTCAGGAAATTTCATCCGGAACAAGCGAGCAGGCTTCCAATATGGAGGAGGTCTCAGCTTCGATCGAACAGCTTAACGCCAATATTCAGCAGAATACGGATAATTCACAGCAGTCCAATTTTATGGCAAAAAAAGTTGCGGAAGATTCTCAGGAGGGCAGTCTCGCAGTTGCCGAAACGGTAGACGCCATGAAAAATATTGCAGAAAAAATCTCGGTTATTCAGGAAATAGCCAGGAGCACCAATATGCTGGCTTTGAATGCGGCAATTGAAGCGGCCCGGGCAGGTGATGCGGGAAAAGGGTTTGCCGTTGTTGCTTCCGAGGTCCGGAAACTGGCAGAATCCAGCGGGTCCGCTGCCAAGGATATTACAGAGATAACAGAGTCCAGTGTGCATAGGGCAATAGCTGCTCAGGAAAAGATAGAACAGATAGTTCCTGCCATGCGGAAGGCGGCAGATCTGGTGGAGGAGATTACCATGGCCAGTCAGGAGCAGAGTAAGGGAGCAGAGCAGATTAATGCAGCCATTGTTCAGCTTGATACGGTAATTCAGCAGAATGCTTCCGCATCGGAGGAACTTGCCTCCATGTCTGAAGAACTGTTTTCACAGGCTTCCTCCATGAAAGACACCATCAGTTTTTTCAAGGTAAAAAACAGGCATCTACGGCCGGCTATCGGCTATCAGGTACAGGGTTCTGATAAAAAGAGTTTCGGAGCTGAGAAGCATACTGTCAGAAAGATTGCCGGACCGGACAAAATCAGTGAACCCGGGTACGCATACACGGCAGATGATGCTTTTGAGGAGTTCTGATAAACCAAGGGATCCTGTTCAGGGTCCCTTTATTTTTCCTGTTTTTTGTATATGATAAATCCAGGAGTTAAATCATGGAGTATACAGAACAGTTTCGGATTTATTCATATGAAGTGGATATGACAAATAGAGCAACTCTCCAGACCATATGCCAGTATCTGCAGGAAGTTGCCTCCAATCATGCTGAAAAACTTGGATTCGGCATGACCTGGCTCCTTTCCAATCAGAGAACCTGGATGCTGTCCCGTCTAAAGGTCAATATGTTTTCCTACCCTCGAGTCGGAGAGGATATTATTATTAAAACCTGGCCTTCCGGGGTGGAGCGCTTCTTTTTGCTGAGGGATTTTCTCATTATGAATAAGAACGGCGAGGTGCTTGGAGCTGCCGTAAGCAGCTGGGTTTATATGAATCTGGAGACTCATCGCCCGGTTCATCCTTCATCCGGAGAGATCTCCTTTATCCCCGAAAACCCGGAACGGGCTATTGAAGAGAATCCCGGTAAGTTAAAAGCTTCAGAAAACTCTGAGGAAATTATCGCCTTCCAGGTTCGTTATAATGATCTGGACATGAATAATCATGTCAATAACATCAAGTATATTGAATGGATCCTGGAGTGCCTGGACCCTGAATTCAGAAAAACTCATATTCCCGCGGAAATTACAATCAATTTTCTGGCAGAAGCCTTATATGGTCATGGTATTTCTGCTCATCTGGAAAAAAATGAAGAGATCTATGCCCATACCATCATAAGTAATGATAAGGATATCTGCAGAGCCGAAACCCGGTGGACCACCCTGCAGTAAAACCGAACCCTGCCAATTTAATACAGAAAATTTTTTGGCTTGTATTCTGGCTTATCTCATTTATAATGACTCTATTGAAAAAATGGTTCGGCGGGGTTTAAATATGAATATACTGGTTATACTTCTTTTTTCTGCACTTTTTGTTTCTGTTTTTCTTCTGCTCAGAGAAATATCGGCCTATCGAAGAAACTGTTCCCTGCTGTATAAGTATTTAAAGGGCTTGGACCCTGGAACACCCGACAGGTATAACCTGGAAGCTCTGATTCAGGTATTGGTTGATAGCGATAGGAGTCTCCGTAATACTCTGAATGATCTCAATGGCAGAATACCAGACAAGGATCAGATAAAGCAGCTGTACCTGAAAGCGATGACTGCCAAAAACGAATTTAATGAAATTCTGGATAAAGCGGCGGAAGTCGGTCGGATGACTGTCGATAAGATGGCTCTGGTTGAGGATGCGGCTCAGACAGCTTCCGACGTGGCTGATTCTGTAGAACATATCACAGCTGAAATGAGTGAAAATGCCAAATCCCTTAATGAAACAATCCCAAGAATGCAGAGTTTCCTGAGGAAAACCGGAAAGTTGAGGGAGGAATCCGCTTCGAGCAGTGCGCGGTCTGAGGAGCTTGTAAAAATCCTTGCAGAAGGAGATCAGACGATCAGGCAGACTGTCGCTTCTATTGAGAAAATTAACGAAGTGGCCCAGGAAGTCCGGGAGAGTCTGATTCAGATTTCATCAATTGCCGATCAGACAAATATACTGGCTATGAATGCAGCGATTCAGGCCGCTCATGCCGGGGAATCCGGCAAGGGATTTGCTGTTGTCGCCGGAGAAGTAAGAAAGCTGGCCACTGATGCGGGAACTGCTGTCGGATTTATTGCAAAGCAGATAGAGGAAATGTCTGTAAGAATTGAAACGGGGCACAATCTTTCCGGCAGAACGGAAGCCATCTTTGCAGAAATAACCCGGGGAGTCCGGGAATCTGATGAACTGATAAATGGTATGGACAGGAGTCTGACAGAGCAAATGGATGAAGCCCGTGTAATCCTGCCCGCAATGGAAGCTTTGTCGGGTCAGGTTCATAACCTCAATCAGACAGCAGGTAAAGAGAGGGGTAAATCTGAACGCATTAAGGATGATATGCAGAAAATTGCCGAAACCTCGGAGCGTATCCATGAAACGGAGCAGGAACTGATAAAAAAAGATTATAAAGTTCTGGAGATCATTGACAGTCTGATCCAGGGGGCAGGGCAGATCCGTTCATAATCCCTTTATAATTCAACTTGTATAAATTATGCTGAAAAAAGGGAGCTCTGTAAATATATTTATTTACATGAAATGCTTTCCCTAAAAGAGTATAATTATTGAGAATGCACCTGTTACGGGTAAAAGATTTAAAGGAAACTCCATGAAAAAGGCAGTAATACTAATCTTTTTTTGCACCTTTATCTCAAATATATACTCCCAGAACGAATCGGTTATCCGTTTCGGGCTTGTTCCGGACTATCCTCCAACCACGTTTGTAGACGAAAACGGAACACCCACAGGTTTTTTTATAGAGCTTTTTTCCAGAATTATGGATGATCTGGGTTATGAATACGAGTATGAGATTGGTCTGTTTACAGAATTGTACGAAGGAATCCTGAATAATGAAATCGATTTTTTTTGTTCTCTATTGAGAATTCCGTCCCGGGAAGATCAGATTTATTGGCCGTCTGAGGCGGCTACCACAGGATGGGGACAGTTCTTTATCAAACCGGGAAACTCGTTTAACGATATCCTAACCCTGCAGAATCAGAAGATAGGTCTGGTAACGGAGGAAGCTGAGGGACAGAATTTTATCGAGTATTTGAAATCTCTGAATATACAGACCGAAGTGGTCTATTTCGACAGTTTTGAGAAGCTGATTCAGGCGGTCTGGGATGAATCCGTTATAGGTGGCGTGGCGCATAATACCCGGTTGCTGGAAGAAGACCGGATACAGCCTACTACTATTGTATTTTCTCCTCTATCCAGTTATGCCACCACGGGCGCCCGGAATAAGGATATGATCCCGCGGGTGGATGCCATCAGTACCCGTCTGCACGAATTGAAGAATGATCCGGATTCCTATTACTGGCAGCTCTATGAAAAATGGATGTCAACCGAAAGGGTGGAGAAGAAGGTGGTTCCCCAATGGGTCACTGTATTCTTTATCTTTCTCTTTTCTATTATTCTGCTGCTTTATTCTTTTTCCAGAATTCTGCGTTTAAAAATTGAATTAAGCACCAGGGCGTTAAGAGATTTAAATGATTCCCTGGAAGAGAAAGTTGCCGAAAGAACACTGGAACTCAAGGACACATCAGAAAAGCTTATTCAATCAGAAAAACTGGCTTTAACATCCCGTCTTGTTGCCGGAATAGCACATGAAATCAACACTCCCATAGGGGTGGCATTAACATCCATGTCCTACAGCGAGGAGTTATTGGCCAACCTTGAAGAAGCATATCGGAGTGATGAGCTTTCTACGGATGATTTTGATAATTATATAAAAAACTCCAGGGAATCCCTGACTATCAGTCTGAAGAATATCCGCCGGGCAGTTGATCTGATCCGGAATTTTAAAAACATCTCTTCCGACCAGGTCCGTTATGATTTAATCACCGTTAACCTGAAGGAGTATTTCAACAGTATTCTTCTGACCGTTTCTCCCGAATTGAAGAAAACCCGCTTACGGGTCCACACCAATTTTACAGATAAGGAAATAACTTCCTATGCCGCCGTATTTACCCAGATTATAGTTAATTTTGTCATGAACTCCCTGAGCCATGCCTTTAGAAAGGGCGAAACGGGGAACCTGTATATCTCGGTACTGGCTTCCGGCGGTATCTGCAGAATTATCTATACAGATGACGGAGCCGGAATCTCACCAGACATCAAGGAGCATATATTCGAACCTTTTTTTACTACAAACAGGAGTCAGGGGAATACTGGTCTCGGGTTGAGTGTTGTGAACAATCTGATTACAGAGAAACTTAAAGGGACGATTCAGGTCAGAAGTAAACCGGACAGGTATACCTGTTTTATTATAGAATTCCCCTGCTAAAATCCTTTGGTTTCAGAACGCAGAATTGCTCAGTCCTGAAATCCTTCCATGTTCCTTCCAGGGTCAGCACAACGGCGCAGCAGGTGGGCATAGGGATCTCTTTTGCTCCCAGAATGGAGGCCAGATAGCTGATCCCCGGGTTATGAGCTATCAGGAAAAGGGTTTCAATCCTCTCTTCCGTTCTGTCTATGGCCGCCGTGAGGTCATTCGGACTCCCCAGGTAGAGGGATGGAATCTCCTTTATAATCTCTTTTTCCTTGCCTGCCTCATTCTTGTATTCTGATAAAATCAAACAGGCCGTAGTTCGGGCCCGGTTGGCGGGACTGCTCAATATCAGGTCCGGGTTAATCCCCATTCCTTTTAATCTTCTGGCTATTGCCGGAGCATCCTTCTGTCCCCGTTTGTTTAAAGGTCTATCAAAATCAGAAAGCTCATGATGTCCCCAGTCTGATTTGGCATGTCGGATAAGAACAAGGGTTTTCAATGTTTTTCCTTATTTGTCATATAACTTTTTTTCCAGGTCATTGATCTTTTTATCTACCTGATTAATGCGGTATTCAATAGAGTTCAGAATCCAGAACTGGAAATGGTTTACCTTGTGGGATGTATACATCATCCATACTATCTTGATCGATAGAAAAAGAATCCCTATTTCCAGGGACACAAAAGGGGGGAGCCAGTGAGTGACTATCTCAAGTGTGAAAAATGTAAGAACTACAACCAGAAAAAAGATATTAATAAGTCTTTCCTTGCGATGGCTCATGCTGCCGCCAAGATTTCCGAGGAGTTTCTTTACTCGTTCTTTCTCTTTTTTAAACTCCTCAACTTCTCTTGCCAGTTCCTTTTCAAGATCTGTCTGGGGTATCTGGTTCGCTTCCAAAACACTCTCCTTTAGTTCAGCATTATTCTTATTATAATATGAAAATAACATAATAAGGTTTCAGGGAAAAATCTTCAACAACTTTCGCCTTGGTTGACTCATATCAATTATATCTATAATATGTTGCACTGATGCCCTGTATGGGTGTTAAGAAATTTTAGGAGTATGTAAAGTAATGGCAAGAAATTCCAAATCAAGAGGAAAAGTTGTCCGCCGTTTAGGTGTCAATATTTACGGAAACAGTAAATATGATAGATTACTTAAAAAGAAACCTCATACCCCCGGACAGGAAAAAGGTAAACGGGTTCGGAAAAAAGAGAGTGACTACGGTAAACAGCTGGCTGAAAAGCAGAAAATCAAATTTTCTTACGGCATGAGCGAGAAACAGTTCTATAACCTGTTTCTGAAAGCCAAGAAAATGAGCGGACTGACCGGTGATAACATGATGATCCTTCTCGAAAGAAGACTGGATAACATCGTTTACAGACTGGGAATCGCTTCTACAAGAGCTCAGGCTCGTCAGATGGTAAGTCACGGACACATTCATGTGAACGGCCGCCGTTGTAACATTCCTTCAAGAAGCCTTCGCGAGGGTGATGAAGTCTCCGTCAAAGATAATGACAGAACAAAGAAACTGATTAGGGAATGCTTGTCTTCCAACAACATGCCCGTTCCTGTTTGGCTGACTCTGTCTGAAGATAACCTGATTGGCCGTGTGGAAAGAAGTCCTTACAGGACAGACATCGCCAGCGTTGCCAATGAACAGATGGTTGTTGAGTTCTACTCCAAATAATCCTGACTGTTTGTTATCTGAAACCCGGCATCAGCCGGGTTTTTTTTATAATACTTTATATATCAGCCAGTGCTCCCTGACAGGATGGATCGGTCAGTGGAGAATGGTTTTTACAGTTTCCAGAGTATCATAACTGTTAAGAACCAGAAACCGGGATGATTAACGGCCTTAAATTCTGATATACGTGGATTTCACAGGATAATAGTTAAGTTCAGGAATGGTTGCAACTCTCTAGGTGTGGATAGTCATGATTTACTCCTGAAAGAAATGCGGAGTAAGCAGCTATCTCTCTTAATATTCAAATTAGTCTTGCCTAAAATAATTATTTTAGCAATAATATATTTGGAAAAACTTAGGTAAATCCAGATTAACTATAAATAATAAAAAAGAATCATTTCGATTCTGCTTGTAGGAGAATCAAATAATGACTGTAGAAGAAATGGACTATAAAGGCAAATGGGAAAGGTCTGCTGAAGATATGATGAATAGAATGCCTTCTTTTATGAAAGAGACAGTCAAAAAAAAGGTTGAGCAGGAAGCCCTGAGAAGGGGTATGGCAAGGATTACCAGTGATTTATTAAATGATATTAAATCAAGTATGATGAGAGGGTCTCCCCGACATTCGGAGAGGGAAGAGAGGGGCATCAGTGATTTCTATGCTTTGACTGACAAAGAACCCATCTTGGCCGGATTCAAAAAGAGGAGTAAAACTCCCCATGCCGGTATGGGGAGTATGGCACCTGTAGAGGACAGTTCCCGGATCTGGGACGATTTTTCCAGGCAGATTGACAGCGAGAAAGTCAGGGCTCTCTATATCCATATCCCCTTCTGCCTGGCTCGCTGTAAGTTCTGCGGCTTCTATCACTCGAAGACGAATAAAGAAGCAATCTCCGCCTATGTGGACGAACTCCTCCGTGAAATGGATATGGTAGCGGATTCAACTTATGCCTCATCGACCCCATTCAATGCGGTCTATTTCGGCGGAGGGACGCCCACGGATATAGCTGCGGCAGATCTCAAACGGATCATGACCCATCTCCAAAGCCGCTGGAATCTGGCCAACGACTGCGAAATAACACTGGAAGGCCGTCTACACGGCTTTGACGACGACAAGATGGCGGTGTGCCTTGACCAGGGAGTAAACAGATTCTCCTTCGGAATACAGTCCTTCAATACCCGGATACGCCGTTCGATGGGGCGTATTGAAAAGAAGGAATTCCTTCTCAAACGCCTTGATGAGATACTGAAAACCAATGGGGCCAATGTGTCCATCGACCTTATCTACGGTTTTCCCGAACAGAGTAATGAGATCTGGCTCGACGACCTGAAGTCTGCTGTGGAAAGCGGTGTAGACTCAGCCAGTATCTATCGTCTGAAACCTATGCCCGATTCTCCCATTCAGGAACTGGTGAAGCAGGGCAGACTCGCTCCT
The DNA here is from genome assembly GCA_963663385.2 of Oceanispirochaeta sp. Lineage (GTDB taxonomy): Bacteria > Spirochaetota > Spirochaetia > DSM-2461 > DSM-2461 > Oceanispirochaeta. The sequence continues at coordinate 642,825 of CAXXXD010000003.1, forward strand.
CCTGCCTCTATGGATGTTCAGGCCGAGCAGTTCGGCCTCTCCAACGATTTTTTCCGTTCTATGAATGCCCGTCGTGCCGGTGTGACCCACTGGGCTTTCACCAACCGGGAGCGCTGTGTGTACAACTCCATATCGGCCTACGGAGGTTCCATCCTGCCCGTGGGCTGCGGCGCCGGGGGAAATTTAGGAAAGTACAGCGTGATGCAGAGGATGAGCCTTAAAGAATATTCCGGCTATATAGAAAAAGGGCTAAAGCCCCTGGGTTCTATGATTGCCGAAAAGAAACAGAACCGGGCCCTTACCATGCTCAACGGAGAGCTTCACCTGAATCTGGGGATCAACCTTATTGAACACTCCCGAAGAACGGGCGAAGTGGGATTGAATGAAACCTTCGCCCCTCTTCTCGAACAGTGGGATGAGGCGGGGATGGTTTCATACAACAGGGAAATCGGTCTTGTGCGGCTGACTGATGCGGGTGTATTTCATGCGCCTCAAATCCAGCAGAACTTACTTGATTATTATGAATGGAAGAAAGGAGGAGAGGAGTGAAGGAGAAAATTAAGGAATTCCTTTACTGGGAGAACATTGACCTGATATCAGTGGGGACCTTTGCGGCCCTGATAAGAGTCTCCACCTATCTTATCTCCATTTGCGGCGGGGGGATGAATCCCCTGGCTTTCATCCTTAAGAATATCATCGGAATAAGCCTCATTGTTGTATTGTGTCATAAGGTAACCCGCTTCGGAGTCCTGACCCTGTATTCCGCCGTCACCTATCTGTTTTCCATGATCATATCGGGCAGCTTTACCCTTTCAATGCCTGTTGTTCTGATCTTCGCCCTGTTGTCGGATACACTGATGTACTTCGGAGGACGAAAGAAACGGCTGGGGGCGGTTCTTTTTTCGGTTATCTTCTATGAAATCGGGACAAAGCTATTCGGACTGGCCTACTCGTTCCTGTTCGTCAGGGAGGATATAAGGCTTTTAATCATGCCGACTATCGTGGTTGTTATTGGACTTATCGGATCTTTTATAGGCCTTTACAGTGGAGCCAAATTGCTGAAGGAGCTGCGTCATGCCGGGATTATTCGGAAGTAAATTTCACAGATCGGAAGACTCATTCGCCATCAGACTGAGCGGTTGGACCAAGCTGGGCATGTGTACAGCCGTATCCGTGGTAACCCTATTCCTTAAGCATGAGCCGGCCCTTATGATTCTCCTGGCAGCGGGAGCGGTTTTCGCCTTTTCTCAACTGAAGCTGCGGGTCATCCTTTTTCTTTATCTTGCCATTGGAGTCATGTCGGCCCTCTCTGTGGGCTTTGCCTCCCTGCTGGGGCGGCTTGCTTCAAATATCCACCCCGCTTTTACCGGATATAACGCCTTCGTTATGCTCCTCCCCTTTATGCGTGTTATCGCAGTAATGCAGGTCCTGGTGGTAACGGCCCTCTCCACCAGCCCCCAGGAGATCCTTACTAATCTTAAAAGCATCAGACTGCCCCGCTTCCTCTACCTCCCCGTTCTGGTGATGCTCCGCTTCGTTCCCTCCTTTATCAACGATATGAAGCAGATCAATGAGAGCCTGAAAGTACGGGGTCTGCGGGTCAATCTGTTGACGTTGATAACCCGTCCCGGTCTCACCATCCGCTGCAGTGTCATTCCCCTAATCTTCAGAGCCTTCAGGTCGTCAGATGAGTTGGCCGTTGCCTCCGAATTGAAAGGGGTCGGTTATTTAAAGAAGACCACCTCCTTCAGGCCCAACAGAATGGGCCGGATCGACGTTGTTATGATCCTTGTCTCAGTCCTCCTTCTCACTTCGTCTCTTTACCTTCAGTCTCTGGCCCCTCCCGAAGAATCGATGATGCACGGAAGAATGGGATACAACACGGAAGTGAAGATCAGCCCCTCTCCGGGACAGGATGTTTAACAATGGTAAAACTACGGAATATATCCTACAGCTATCCCCATAGCGATAAGAATGTACTCTCCGGTTTGGATTATCACATCTCTCCGGGGGATGTGGTACTTGTCACCGGGGCAAGCGGCTGCGGGAAGTCTACCTTCATGCGCTGTCTCAACGGTCTTGTTCCCCACTTCTTCCAGGGAGAGCTGCAGGGAGAGGTGTTCATCGACGGAACGGATAGCCGGGATGAGAACATACCGGAGATTGCCTGCAAGGTGGGCTCCCTCTTTCAAGACCCTGAGCAGCAGTTCTTCACCCTGGATGTGGAAAGCGAGATTGCCTTTGGCCATGAGCAAAGGGGTGTGGAAGCGGAAAGGATCAACTCTATCATTACCCGGATGGCCGAACGTCTGGGCATCTCCCATATTTTAAAATCCTCCCTCTTTACCCTTTCCGAGGGGGAGAAACAGAAGACGGCCCTGGCCTCGACTCTCTCCATGAAGCCGAAGGCAATCCTGCTGGATGAGCCGACGGCCAATCTGGACCACGAATCGACACTGAATCTGGCCGGGTTTGTAAGGGATTTAAAGGAAGAAGGGATCACTGTCATCATCGTGGACCACCGCCTCTACTGGCTCGACGGGATTGTTGATGCGACCCTGATCATGAAAGAGGGCCGGATCGTCAGGCAGTGCGCTTTTAAAGAACTTTATAATAAGGAGCTGAGAAAAGAGTTTGGATTGAGATCACCGGATATCAAAGGACTGAACAGGCATATCGAAGGGATTCCCTCTACGGAGGCATGGACGGGAGACGCCGTAACCGTTTCGGGTCTGACATTCGGCTACAAGGGCAAGGACCTGCTTTTCGAGAATGATAATTTCCGCTTCCCCATGGGTAAGGTCAGTTCCATCATCGGGCATAACGGATGCGGAAAAACCACTCTGGCCCGGCTTATGACTGGTTTAAGTAAGTTAAAAACAGGGGATATCTGTGTTGCCTCCGAGAGTCTCAGTACGAAACAACTGTGTAAACGGGCGGGACTGGTTTTTCAGAACTCGGATCATCAGCTGTTTATGAGTACCGTTCTGGAAGAGATGGAAACAGCCGGCATGAAAATTAGAAAAAGAGAACGCAGGAAGAAGGCCGTAGATCTGCTGACCCACTTCAATCTGAAGGATTCCCTCCATGCTCATCCCCAGTCCCTTTCGGGAGGGCAGAAGCAGCGTCTGGTCATCGCCTGTGCTCTGATGAAGGAGCCGGACATCCTGATTCTTGACGAGCCCACCAGCGGATTGGACGGAAAGAACATGTCTGTCATAGCCCACACCCTTGAGAAGATAGGAAAAGAGGGGAGCTGCGTCATTCTCATCACACACGACCTTGAGCTTATCGCAAGTGCAAGTGACTATATATTGAATCTGGGAGATGTCCGCAAGGGAACTCCCGCTAAATAAGGATGTTAAAAATGAAGATTGCCGTTATCTACTCCTCTAAAACCGGAAATACAAAGAAAGTGGCCCGGGCTATAAAAGATGCCCTGCCCGAGACCACAGATCTGATCGAAGCCAAAGATTTCAAGGGGGGCCATGATTACGATTTCATCTTTATGGGCTACTGGGTTGATAAGGGTACTGCCGATCGGGAAGCTCAGAAGGTGATGTCTCAGATCACCAATAAGGAGGTGGCTATCTTCGCCACTCTGGGAGCCTATCCTGAGTCTGATCATGCCAGACAGAGCCTTGTGGGTGCCGCCTGCTGCTTCGGAAAGAACACGAAGGTTGTGGCCAGCTATATCTGTCAGGGAGCGATCGATCCGAAGATCATTGAAATGATGCGGAAAAACTCAGTCATACCCCATGGAAACTCGGAAGAGAGTGAAAAGCGCTGGGCCAACGGGGCAAGCCGCCCCGATGAGAACGATCTGAAAAAGGCAGCTGAGTTCGCCGTTAAAGCGATGGAAATGAGGGAGATTTTTGCTCCCTATAAAGAGAAGATAAAGACTGCCATGAAAGAGGCACTCGCTCAGGATCCGGGAATGCCGGCCATGGCGGCAATGAAATTTGGTGTGAGTGAGAAGGAAGTTTATGAGAACCTGCCGGAAGGAACGGTGAAATTTGTTGATATATCCAATTTTAAGGAAATCTGGGAAGAGATGGCGAGCTGGGAGAAGGTGCAATTCTTAAGCGTAAACTCAGGGCTGGTTATGGAAGTCCCGGGCAGACTTTCCCGGGGAAAGGAGGGACACGGCATGTTCAATCTGTCCGACAGGGATGCCCCCGTTCACGGTCATGTGATAGTCGACAATCTGGATTCCCTGGCCTTCGTATCCATACCTTTTATGGGTCGGGAGAGCCATAACGTGACCTTCTTTGCCAAGGACGGCAGCGTCGCTTTCGCTCTTTATCTGGGACGCAATGAAAAACGGGAAATCATTCCCGAAGTTAGAGAGTCCTTTCTGAAGCTTAAAGAATCTTTCTCATAGCACTCTTGTGCCCCCCTGTCCCGAAGAGGACGGGCCGCACCAGAAGTTAAATTGTGTATCTGTCTTTATAAAATTTCTTCTCATTCTCAGAAAATTATCCCGCAGTGCAACAAGTCGTAGTTTACAGGAGTCGGAAAACGAGGAGCTGCTGCTAAAAAAGCAGATACGACTTTAACTCTTTTTTTATCAGCTCCTTCCTGTCTGGGTCATATTGTCCGGCACAACAATAATAAAATCGGCGATCTGCTCTCTCTCTTCGGTTGTCATCATATCCCATTCACTTTCCATTAAAGTAGTGATTGATTTGATGTTTATCCCGGGTTGTATTTCATTGATCCACCACATAATCCCCTGGCGATTGTTGCTGTGGTAGGAACCTGAAAAATGTAAAAGCAGGTTTCCAGGTTGATAGTTTTTCAGGGAGAAATAGGCCATTGTCGCATCCTTGGCAGCCTGAGCGGCCTGGAGATTTTTAATCTTAGGATTTGCATGGCCTCCCATAATAGAAGCCATATCGGCATAACACTTCACCTCATGATCAAAACGGGTTTTGAAATCCGGGCTGATCATGGTTAAAGCCTCAGGACTCAAATGATCAAGAACTTCAATACCTCCTTTATTGATCATGGAGGCGTATCTGCGTGGTATATTGGTGGCAATGAAGCGGAGGCCCTTTTCCCTGGCGAAATCAAGAAGCGGTTTATAATCCGTTTTATAGTTTCCCCATAGCTGAGTTATTTCAGGAAGCATTTTATCTTCCTCATAGAATCCTTCTAAATATTCATTCAGCACCAACTGGTTTCCGCTTTCAAACATTTCTGCTCCAAAAAACAGATCATCTCTTCTGATTTCGTATAGACTGTGACTCAACTCCTGCTGAAGCCAGTGGGATATCGGGTTGGTGTGGTACTCTCCAAAGAAGATCATATCCGATCGGGAAATATTGCTGATCATTTCTTCATATTTGATAGGCTTTCCTTCATTGGAATAGAGACGCCAGGCCGGCTTATCCTGGGCTATCGCCGATCCTGATATGCTGATCATCAGCAGTGATATAAGTTTTATGTTATTCATATGTAACTCCTCAATGAATGTCTTGATGTTTCCTCAGTTATTGGAGTGGGGCAGTAAAAAAAATAGAGGGCCATTACATAATTTCTTATGCATTAACCCTATGCATGCCTAGAGTATAGAGAGAAGGATCACCGGTAGATAATGACCGGCAATCCCATAGGAAATCTACATTTCTACCTGAGAAAATTCTACTATGTTACCCATAATAGTAAACTCCATAGTAACGCCATCCTCAAGGATGGTGAATACTTTGTCGGATGCTGATTCAGCAGTCATTCCCATATCTGGACAGTAGGCTTTGAAGGAAAAAATAATCTTACCATCTTCTTCTGTAGTGGTAACATCCGTCGTATAGATATATGCCATTTCTCCCATCCCCCCGGACGACACATAGGAATCTTCCTTCAGTTCATAGTTGAGTGTGCTTACCTCACCCTGAATTGTTGCATTACCTGTCCATTGAACACCCATCATGTCGTCATATTCGGAAATCGTTTTAGGAAAATCATCATCACCGGAAGAGGAAGAACCATCATCGCAGGAAACGAACACCAGGGATGCAAAAACTACCAACACTACCAGAAAACTGCTGAAAAAACCTTTCTTCATTTTTTCACTCCTTAAATCTATTAATATTCTATGCGGCCGCCGATCGTTCCGATGACGCCGTCATAATAACCAAAGTAATCTTCCTGATTCATACCTTCATAACTACTGCCCTCTCCTTCTAAGAAGTGATAGTTATTCAGGAGGTTTTCGCCGCGGATATATACGGAAAAATGCTCTCCAATACCTTTTTCAGTTCCCAGAACCAAGAGCAATTTATCGGGAGATTTAACATCTCCTGAACTCGTCAGCTTCATGGGAGCGTCCCAGGTCGTCGAGCCGAAGACTTTTAATGCTATCTTTGAGAACCTGTAGCTGGAGCTTAAACACACTGTATGAGGGACTCGGCCAGTCAAGTCTGTGTATTCACCATCCTCATAACTCTTGGCGGCTGTATAGGCGTATGAGAGGGAACCGGAATAATCGTTATGGTTGTAGTGAATGGCAGTATCTCCACCATAGGTCACGGCCTTTCCGATATTTTCGTAGCTGGTGTCCACATAGCCCCCGCTGCCGTCGGAATTGGAAGGGGTTTCGATAAGATCGATTATATAGTTGTAATAGGCTGCGGCTGAAAAGCTGAATCGCTCCAGGAATTCCTGTTCCAGCGAAATATTGAAACCATGGGATTTCTCCGGTTTCAAATCGGGATTCCCATAGATATTAAAAACCGCAGACCCGCCGCCGGTATGGTGAAAAAACCAGTACTTTTGCTTTAAAGTGGGAATCTTATACCCCATCCCATAGGAGACACGAATTGTCGTATCTTCCGTTGGATCCGCCTTCAGGCTCAGCTTGGGCGTAAACTGGGATAGCCCCGATTCTTCATCTCCGATGGGAGGAGTAAAATCAAAACGGAAACCGGGGGTCAGGAGAAAGAGATCCCGGGAGCCTATATTCCAGTCGTCCTGTGCGAACAGGCTGAGATGAAGCGCTTTTTTCCACTCCTCTTTTCCGAAGGACACCTCGTCTTGTAGAGCTTCGAGTTCAATGTGGGTCCCCGCAAGCAGGGTATGGGAAATATGAGGAATCATTTCAATACGATATTCCCCCTCGAAACCGGCATACTTCCTCTCGGACGATGACGATCCGCTTTCCAGATTCAGGCCGAAATAGTTACCCGAAAGAAAGCCGCTGCCGGATAACCGGTCGGTGATCTCATGGTCTCCTCTGAAACCGCCGTAGATGCGGGGATTATCATATGTAGATTCTGAGGAGGGAATTCCTGCCGATGAAAGGGAGTTGTATTTACTGATGTACTGGTCATAGTTTGCGAAAATGCCCCACGTTCCCTGATCATTAAAGAAATCGGCTGTCAGCCCCAGTGAACTCAAGAAAGAAGAGGGAAGCTCGTAATACTCCTCCTCTTTCCGTCCTCGATTATAGGACTTTTTCTTTCCGTTATCATAATCCAGGGACGCTGTGGTACCTATGCTGTATCCTTCCGTTGTATAACTGAGCGCACCTGTTGTGTATGTTCTGAGATTCGTGGAGATCTCAGAGTTTGCATTAGCGCTGAATTCAGGCGTTGAGGGCTTTTCCTTTTTTGTAATGATATTAATGACACCACCGATCGCATCAGAACCGTAAAGAGCGGAGCTTGAGCCTCTGATGATTTCGATTCTCTCTATATTGGAAACGGGGATCTGTCCTGTAGGGAGTGAACCGGCTATATCTCCAACCAGTTTCACACCGTCAACCAGGAATCTGATGTATTCTCCTTCAAATCCCTGCATCATGATGGAACTCGACATCCGTCCGCCCACAGAAATACCTGGGATCTGCTCCAGGGCCTCGGAGAGATTCGTTGCCCCAGACTCCCGGATTTCTTCTGCTGTCACAACTTCGACTTTTTCACTTGCCTCATCTGATGTTTCAGCAAACTTGCTCCCAGTTATAACAATTACGGCCTCTCCGTCCGGAGCGGTCCTATCCTGAGCATAAAGAAAAAAAGAACCAGAAAAGAGTATTGTTGCGATAATCATGCCGTTCTTGATCGTTTGAGCTGTCCTCATTTTTTTCCTCAATTATTAGTCCAATATATAGAATTATGTATATATTCATTCCGAGGTTTAAACACTGCCAGGGATGGTTGCCTGTCAATAAGCCCGGTTTGGACTCAATGAGAAAGGGTTCCAATAATTCCCTTGCTGAATGAAAAATTAGTAGTGCACAATAAAAGTATGCATGGCTAACATAATTAATATAAGATAACATATTCTGATTGGGGAATATGTGTCAAGAGAATTCAGTGTTTTTTGATTACCAGGTGGAATAATTTATGATTATGAATTGAATTCAGCTTGAAAATCGGCCTTGTAAAATCCCAGTGACAAAGAGTGGGGAGGATCAATCAAGGCTGTATTCCAGGTAAAAAGTCAGTTCGAATTCGCTTTTCCCATCGGGTAATCCGGGAAAAGGAGCCGCTCTTTCAACAGTTTTCACGGCAGCTTCGTTTAAAAGAGAGTAGCCCGAATGCTCCATTATGAGACAGGAAGTCAACTCTCCGTCGGCTGAAATGACCAGGTGAAGTTTAATAAGACCTTCCTGACCTTTCCTGCGGGCACTCGAGGGGTAGATCTTTTTTCGTGCGATACGTGTGAGAACCTTGGTTTGATAGCGGACAATGGCGGGGCTTAACTCTTTTACAATGGGGCGGGGCGGTTGTGTATCTATAGGGGACTGAATGTTATTCAGCTGTGTAAACTCCGGCCCGGGAAGTGGCTCCGGCCCGGGAAGTGGCTCCGGCCCGGGAAGTGGCTCCGGCCCGGGAAGTGGCTCCGGCCCGGGAAGTGGCTCCGGCCCGGGAAGTGGCTCCGGCCCGGAAAGTGGCTCCGGCCCGGAAAGTGGCTCCGGCCCGGAAAGTGGCTCCGGTCCGGAAAGTGGCTCCGGCCCGGAAAGTGGCTCCGGCTCAGATACAGTCTGAGAGAAGGACATGGCCTTCAGAGCAACTTCTATCACGGTATCCTGGGCCATTTCCTCTGTCTTTATCGGGGGAGGGAGAAGGAACAGTGTCATAAAAAGGGAAGCGGAGAACAGGACGCTAAGAATCCATCTGATCATGACGAATCCCTATTTTCTCTATGCCGGATTTTTTCACCTCATCAAGGATCTGAACCACCGTCTCAAAGACAATGTCTCGGTCACAGGCGAGAACCAGAGCCACCTCCGGATTTTTCTTCTTAAGTTTGTAAAGACTGGATTCCAGTTCTTCCCTTACTATGATCTGCCCGTCCAGGCTGATGACTTCCTCCCTGGATACAGTGAGGGTAACGGCTTTGTTCTCCTCCTTTTCCTCTCCTGAGGAACGGGGCAAATCGAGGGGAAGGGAATTCTGTCTGAACTGGGTGGAGATCATGAAAAAGATCAGTAATATGAAAATGACATCGATAAGAGGAGTCACATTCATTCCAGCTTGTTTCTTTTTCTTCCCTTGACCCATGTTAAGCATGGTTTTTCCTTTTTACCGGATAATCAAGTTCATCCTCATCTTCACAAGCGGGAACAGCCATTCCCATATGGAGTAACCTTACCTCCTGCTTCCTGCGAAAGTAATGGACGAAGAAAAGGGAAGGAAGGGCTACGATCAATCCGAATGCCGTTGTAAGCATGGCTTCCCAGATTCCCCCTGAAAAATTCTGGATATCCAGGGAGGTCGCTCCTGCCATCCCTTGAAAACTCTTTATCAGACCGAAAACAGTCCCCAGAAGACCCAGAGACGGAGATGCGGCGCTAATGAATTCCAGCAGCCACAATCCCCTTTCCATTTCATGATTCAGCAGGGCGCCGAATCTTTCCAATTCTTCATTCTTGTGATCTTGAGGAAAGTCTTTCAGTTCCAGATAGCGGTTGAACAGCCTCTGTATCTGGGATCGACATGGCGTATGGCTTCCCGCAAGGGAGTCGAGTTTACGGTAGGTTATCAGAAAATAGAGACTCCTCTCTATTATCAGGGTCATACTTAGAAAGAGCATGCCTGTGAGGATCCATCCTATCAATCCTCCCAGGCGGATGTATTCTATTAATTCCATTTCATCTGTCCCCCTGCCAGCAGGCCCATCGAGCGGCGCTATCTACCGGTTTTTCAAGTGATCAAGCATAGTCGATTTCTATACATCCTATAAATAGTATAGTCTACTAAAGTTATGTTAAACTATTTTTTTATTCTCATTTTGTCAATAGAGCTTTACCATTGAGGCCAAAACCAGACTCAGCAAGGTTTTCATCATAATCTCCAATTCCTCCATCTTCCTGGTTATGAAGCCGACAATCCGTGAAGGTTCCCTGTATGATTGGCCTCTGACGAAACAGATGAAGGCAATACATACTTGGCAGCTCAAGCCGACTCCCTTCGAACAGGGGACAGGATAACCCGGCTGTCCGGCTTTCGGTGTCAGGGCCAAATCGGCCGATTACAAGAGAAGCGTTGCAGAAAACCTGGCCTCTCTTCTCTTGAAGTGCCTGATTTTTGGAGAAGAGATCTCCGGGATTCGCGGGCTAATGGTTCTGGAGGATCCGGTTGGTTCGGTTTTTATGGTCACCGAGCTGGAACCGGAACTTGATCTATAGAGGATCAGCTGTCCTATAGCTGTTCCTGCTGCCTCCGATGAGGACTGTGCCACTGAGAATGTGGACCTGAAGTTCTTAATAAAGGTTGTCCCAGGTTACAGCAGAAGTGCCTCCTCATCAGGGTTAATTACAACGATAAAGGGAGGCCTATTGCTATTTTAAATCACTCCGCCAGAAAAACGGTCTGCTGCCTATCCACAACAGAATACTCTGTCTCCTGAGCCGCTTCCATGAGGAGTTCCCTGTCCGACATAAACTCCCGGGGCTGTTTCCGGACCGGCATCATGGCCAGAACCACAGGCAGAACCGCCAGGGTCAGAAAGGTTCCGAAAATCAGTCCCCAGGCAATGGAGATTCCTACGGGAACCATCATCTGTCCTCCCACGCTCTTTTGGAATATAAGGGGCGCCAGACCGATGGAGGTTGTCAGTGTCGTCATCAGAATGGGTCTGAACCTCTGAAGGGCCGCTTCTCTGGCTGCCAGTTTTTTGGGAATCCCAGAACGGATCTTTTTATTGAAACAGTCGATCAGAACCACCGAGTCATTAACAATGATACCGCCCAGGGCAACGCTTCCCAGAAAGGAGATGAAGGAAATGGGTTTTCCCATAATCATATGGCCGTATACAGCACCCAGAAAGCCCAGGGGGATCAGGGTTAATACAAGCAGAGCCTGACCCCATGATTTCATCTGAAACAGCAGCAGAGTAAACATGATCAGCAGGGCCAGGGCCATGCTGAAGACCATGGACTTAATCATTTTATTGACCCATTCCGCCTGGCCGCCCTGGGAAAGGGTAACCCCTTCAACTCTGGAAAGGATATCGGGCAGGATCCTGTCGTTCACCTCTTTCATAACAATATTTATCTCTGTTACTCCCGTATCCACTCCTGCCATTACACGCAGGGAACGGTAGCCGTTCTCCCGGCGGATACTCCTCTGGCTTCTCTGCAGGGAGAAGTCTGCTACCTCCCGGAAAGGAACCAGACTGCCGGCGGGCGTGTGGATCATCATATCTTCCACACGGCTGAGGGAGTCCCTTTCTTCCTGGGAGAACCGGATTATAACAGGTATGGTATTTCTTCCGTCCTGGATGTTCATAACCTCGCTGCCGTAGAAACCCATACGCACCTGGTTGGCAACCGATGCGGTTGTCAGCCCGAGGGCCATCCCTTTTTCGTTAAGCCGGATTATAAACTCTTTCTGTCCCAGAGGCGTATCATCCCGGATATCCTTGACACCGTTTATCCTGGCCAGCTCTTCCTTAAAGAGGTCGGCCGCTTCCTTCAGCTGTGTTTTATCCTTTCCCAGAAAGCGGATCGAAACAGGATCCCCCCCGAACATGGAATCGTTCCCTATAAACATTGACTCTACTTCAGGGTATTCGGGAACGGCCCTGGCTAACTCGAGGGAAAATTCGTTTACCGTAAAATCCCGAATCTCGTTATCCTGAAGGATCAGGTAGATATACATCTGGTTGCTGTTTCCCCAGGAGAGGTAGTCCACTATGGCATTATCAAAATCGGGGCTTTTCAGGGCGTACTCCCTGCCGAATTCCATAGAGAACCGTTCCAGATCCTCCCGGGTTTCATTTATAACATCCGCGGAAGTTCCGGAAGGGAACTGGACCTGGGCATACACATAGGGGGCTTCAATATCCGGGAAAAAGGCGGCTTTTATATGATTTCCCATAGCCGCTCCTGCGGAGATCATGATCGAACAGGCCAGAAGGGTCAGAATCACCGCTTTATGATTCAGGGCAAAGTCCAGGAAAGGCTGATAGATTCTGTAGATCAGGAAATCCTGAGACTGCTGAAGCTTCTGTCTGAGGGGACGCGGCCTCCGTGCTTCGGCTGTAAGGGCTTTAGAGTGAGCCAGATGAACCGGCAGAAGTATCATGGCTTCCACCAGTGAGAAAGCCAGGCTGATTACCACAACCGTACCAATCTGCGCGGTATACTTTCCCATATCTCCGTAGATAAAGAAATAGGGAGCAAAGGCAACCATTGTGGTGGCAATGGAGATCAGTACAGGAGACATGACTTCCAGAGTTCCGTCTATGGCTGCCTGTTTCCGGGTTTTCCCCAGACGGTGCCACTGATCATAGATACTTTCTCCGATAACGATTCCGTCATCCACCAGTATACCGATGATCATAATCATTCCGAACAGGGACATCTCATTGATGGTAATTTTCATCATCCATTCCAGAAAAATCAGTCCCATAAAAGAGATGGGGATTCCCAGTGCTACCCAGAAAGAGATACGTGTATTCAGAAACAGCCCCAGAATCAGTATTACAAGGAGCAGCCCCCCGAGGCCGCTTTTGGTAAGGGTTCCCAGCCGTTCGTGCAGATCATCCACATCCCGGATATAGGTCTGGAAGGTAAAGGCATCCCCGTATTTTACCCGGTATTCCTCCAGTTTGGCATCCACGATTTTCGATATGGATATTACATCCTCCGTATTGCTGTACATTATCTGAAGGCCTATAGCTTCCTGGCCGTTTGCCCTGGTGTAGATGGCATTTTCCGCCCGGCCCATCCTGATGGTGCTGATGTCCTTAAGGCGGATACTCCGGCCGTTCGGTGTGGTCATAATGACAATCTCTTCCAGTTCGGGGATGGTTGTCTTTTTTTCGTAGGAGCGTATCTGTATCTGTTCATCAGCGGTAAGAACGGATCCGGCAGACATATTGAGACTGGCAGACCGGATGGCGCCGTCAATATCATCCAGAGTCAGGCCGTACCGTTCCAGGGTGGAGGGGAGGGGTTCTATTATTATCTGTTCCCCCGGGAAGCCCCAGGTGTTAATCTGGGTTACCTGCCCTGTTCTGGACAGGTCCTCCCTGAATTCGGTTGCCACATCTTCCAGAAGCCGGAGATTTTCCTGACCGTAGATAAACAGAAGCATAACCCGGTTCCACTCGGTTTCCCTGTATATAACGGGTTTATCCGCTTCCGAGGGGTATTCCGGTGTTGTTTCCACAGTGGAACGGACGTTGTCAAGGAGTTTGTCCATGGGATACCAGGGGGATGTTTCCAAACCGAACCAGGCGCCTCCGTCCCGGGCTGTGGATGTTACCTGGACAATGCCTTCCAACCCGCGCAGTCTTTCTTCAAGGGGAAGGACCAGCCCTTCCTCCACTTCAACGGCAGAGGCCCCGGGCCATGAGAGTTCAATGGAGATGTAATCAAATTCGATTTTCGGCCAGATCCGCTTCTGCAGGTTAAGCAGCCCGAAGGTACCTGCCGCAAAAATCAGAATCATAAGCCAGTTGGTTAAAAGAGAATTATCTACAAAATAGGTTAATAGCTTTTTCATGAGTATTCCTTTCAGTCCTGTTCTTCCGAATCAGTTTCAGGGGTCTCTGCTTCGTCCGTTTCTCCGGGCTTTCTCAATGCCATACCGGCAAAGGTTTTCTGAAGTCTTGTAATAACAATCTCTGTTCCTTCGGGCAGTGTGGGAGCCAGGATTACTTTGTCTCCCTGACGGGCCAGGATTGTTACAGGCTGGAATTCCAGCTTTCCTTCCCTGTAGACATTTACGGTCTGATCCGCATTGATCAGAGCCCTGGGAATCGCATAGGCATGGGGCACTGTTTTACCCGATACGGAAATATCTACATAATTACCAGGCATGAACAGGGCCTGTCTTTCCGGATTGTCAAATCTGATATGAACCATGATTGTCTGTGAGCTTCTGTCCATTACCGCATCCCTTCTGGTAATGCGGCCGGGAAGGGTATACTCTTTCATACCGGCCGGATAGATGGTAACCGGAGATTCCAGCTCATCCAGAAGAAGCAGTTCCTCCCGGGTCAGGGGAACCGATACTTCCAGGTGTTCCGTATCGGTCAGAGTCAGCAGGGACTGGCCGGGAGAGACAAAGCTGTACAGTCTGATTCCGTCCCCTTCCAGATGACCGGAAAAGGGCGCTCTTATGTGATGGTAGGATAGCAGGTTTTCCAGTTCTCTGACCTGATAGTAGGCCGAGAGCACCCCGTAGGTACTGGTCAGGATTTTCTCCCTTTCCGACTGTACGGGAGGCAGGGCGGGGATTTTTTCCGTATCCGTGTTAAGGACTGTCAAATAGGAATTCCACCTCTGATAGATTGTACCCGAACTCTCCGATTTCATGGCTGACAGAAGGGATGCCGTAGCCTGTATTAGCTGTACCCGTGCGAGGGCCAGGTTGTTTATGGTCAATTCGTCATCCAGCTTAATCAGGAGGTCGCCCTCTGATACGGCCGTTCCGCTTTTCAGATCCTCATGGCAGTAGACAGCCTGTCCGCCGGTCTGTGCGGACAGAACCAGAGACCGTGAAGACTGAACAAATCCATGCCCTTCTATCTGCAGGGGATAAGGGGAGTATTTGAGTATTTCTGTTTCTACAAGACGGGCTTCTTTCTCCTCTTCAGGCTTTTCCACCTCTGCGGAATTGCCAATAAGGTAGGCTGTTGCCCCTCCGGACAGGAGCAGGATAACACCTATCAGGATCAGGGACTTTTTATTTTTCTTAAAAAACTGTTTCATTCATCTCTCCAGCAGGGCCGGATGGCCCCGGTATATAACTCAGTATTTCTGTATTTATGCAAATGCAAATCCTGTGCCAAAAAAACTAATGCTTTACCATTGACTCCTGATTGGATATCGGGCGGCAAAATCACCTGTCAATGGTCAGGATCACCGTTTAATCCGGGAATCTATTACTAAAACACACAGAATAGGAAATTCTGTTACATATAAAATATACGATAATACCAAAAAAATACGGGATAAATGAACAATAAATATAAAATCCCTCTCCCTCTGGGAGAGGGGATTAAGGGGAGAGGGTTTACCCGACAGGATTCCCTCTGGGAGAGGGCAGATAAAAAAAAAGAGGCTGTTTCATCTGCCATGAAACAGCCTCCGGTATTAAAACGGTTTCTATCTTTACTTCATCAGCTTACGCTGCTTCGGGTACAGTGCTGTTATCTTTCTTTGAGAAAACGATAAATGTGGCAAACAGAACGACTGCAACTATGATCCCAACGGGTGTGGAAACCGCAGCGGGCAGTTTGAATCCTTCAGGTGCCTGCAGTATATATGTGGTAACAACAGCGCTCATAAATGTGGCGGGGACAGAAGCGATCCAGTGGATCTTCTCTTTCTTGACCAGGTATACCGCCGCGGTCCACAGGACGATGGTGGCCAGTGTCTGGTTGGACCAGGCAAAGTATCTCCAGATAATGGAAAAGTCAACAAAGTTCAGGGTGAAACCGACCAGGAAGAGGGGAATCGCAACCATCAGACGATTGGTTATTTTGTCCTGTTTCATATTCATAGAGTCTGCAATGGTCAGACGGGCAGAACGGAAGGCTGTGTCTCCGGAACTGATGGGACAGGCAATAACACCAAGGAGAGCCAGAAGACCACCGACTGTTCCCAGAAGTCCGACGGATATTTCTTTAACGACCAGACCGGCTCCTCCCTGACCAACAACACCGGCCAGGCCTTCAACACCGCCGAAGAATGTTACGGAAGCGGCCGCCCAGATAAGGGCAATTATCCCTTCTGCAATCATGGCACCGTAGAATACAGGGCGGCCCATCCTTTCATCGGGGAGACAGCGTGCCATAATAGGTGACTGTGTTGCGTGGAATCCGCTGATGGCACCGCAGGCGATTGTGATAAAAAGGAAGGGGAAGAACGAGAGACCCTTGGGATGAAGATTGGCCAGACTGATTTCGGGGATATCGTAACCGCCGGCAAAGAGCATTACACCAACGCCGACAGCCATAATCAGCAGAACAATACCGAATACGGGATAGAGTTTGGCAATGATCTTATCGATAGGCAGGATGGTCGCTACAAAGTAGTAAACAAGGATAATGGCAAGCCAGAACCATTTATTGGCAAAAATACCGGTCAGGCCGAGGTTTGCCAGAAGGCCTGCGGGTCCTGCCATAAATACGGTGCCGACAAGAATCAGGAGAACAACCGAGAAGACGCGCATAACCTGTCTCATCACATTGCCTAGATACATACCGCTGATTTCGGAGATACTCTTGCCGTCATGACGGATAGACATCATTCCGGAGAAAAAGTCGTGAGTTGCTCCGGCAAAAATACACCCCAGAACAATCCACAGAAAGGATGCTGTTCCGAACAGGGCTCCCATTACCGCTCCGTAGATGGGGCCGAGACCGGCAATATTCAAAACCTGGATAAGGAAAATCTTCCAGGGTTTGAGGGGAACAAAGTCCACACCGTCCTGCCGGGTAAAAGCAGGTGTTTTACGGGCAGGATCGATTCCGAAAATTTTTTCTACAATTTTACCATAAAAGAAATAACCGGCTACAAGCATAACCAGACAAATCAGGAAACTGAACATAATGACTCCTTAATTAAAAGCTGTCGCCATTCTGCATAGGAGAAGTTTGTCTGTGTTGTAAAAAAGAATGAATGGTAGAATTTCGGGAGTGAATGGTAATTATAGCCGCTTTCTATTGTTGTCCCTTCCGGAAATCGGTTCAATTAGTCCATATTGAGGTTTTTTTTCAGCTCTGCCGTGTGGGAACGGCTTACAGGTATACCCTCTTTTACCCCTTTCATTCTGATTTTCAGGGCATTATTGAATCCTGGTTCCACCGACTCAATATAATTGAGATTGACAGTATAACTTCTATGACATTTAAAAAGGGCGGGATCCCTGACCAGTTTCTCCAGTTCTCCCAGGCATTTCCGGTAGGAGTAGGATTTGTTTTCCGTATAGATACGGGACTGTTTTTCCTCGGCTGCCAGAATTACAATGCTGTCAAAGTCGATGGGGATAAACCGCCCCTCCTTATAGACAGTAATTTTACGAAAAAGGTTCTGTTTTTTTTCATCCGCTGATTCCAGTACTCTTTGTATGGCCAGTTCAAGATCAGGTGAGTTGTCCTTTTTCATAAGGCGGTTACGGACCCGGTTCAGGGCCCGGTTTAAACGATCTGTTTCAACAGGTTTCAGCAGGTAGTCCAGGGCGTTCACATCAAAAGCCTCAAGGGCAAACTGATCGTAGGCTGTGATAAAAATTATCTGGGGGAACAGGGGAAGACTCATCAATTGCCTTGCTGTTTCAAGACCGGTCAGTCCGGGCATCTGTATATCCAGAAGAATTAGATCCACCCTTTCATTTTCCAGTATTTCTAGGGCTTTCATACCGTTTTCCGCTTCCAGGATCTCTTCTATATCCCTCTCTTTCGTCAGGAGATAATGAAGTTCATCCCTGGCAGGCTTTTCATCATCAACAATCAGAACTCTCATGTCTCCAGATCCCCCGCGGGAATAAAAATCTTGGCCGTGGTTCCTGTTTTTACGCTGTATTCAAGCTGAAGGTCGGCGGAGGGACCGTAGGTATTGAGCAGGCGCTGCCGTATATTGGTTAACCCTATGGAATCGGTCTGTTCGTCTTCCGGATCCATACAGCGGTTATTTTCCTTTTCATCGAGACCCTGTCCATTATCATTGACAGAAAGGATTATCCCCTTTTCCAGGGAAGAAGCTTTTATGGTTATACATCCTCCTTCCGGCAGGGGCTGAATCCCGTGAATAACAGCATTTTCAACCAGAGGCTGGAGCAGAAGGGGCGGTATGGACAGGTTCAGTCCTTCCTCGATTTCATAACGTATCTCAAGCCTTTCCCCAAAACGGGCCTGTTCAATTTCCAGATAGGATCTGATGTGATTGATCTCCGTATCCAGGGGGACGGAAATAGCCCCTGACTGCAGGTTATTCCGATAGAACGTTCCAAGATGAAGGAGCAGGTTTCTTCCCTTTTCCGGTTCGCTGCGAATCAGGGATACTATTGTATTTATGGCATTAAAAAGAAAATGGGGATTAATCTGTGCCTGAAGGGCTCGCAGTTCAGCCCGGCGAAGGAGTTCCTTCTGTTCATCCAGTCGGCTGAGCTCCAGCTGGGAAGAGAAGAGGGTCGCCAGACCTCTGGCCGTTTCAATATCGGCCTGATTGATAACATTCTCCTTTCCCCTGTAGAGTTTCAGGGTTCCGATACATTCGGATTCCCGTTTGAGGGGAGCAATTACGGCCGATTTAAGGCAGCATCCGGGATGGCTGCAGCCTATCTCTTCGCTGGTCATGGCAACCTGAAGTTCTCCTGTTTTCATAACTTCTCTGGTAATCCTTGTGAGCAGATTGACTCCGGCGATATGATGATCACTGGCTTTTCCATAGTGAACCAGGATGGTATCCCTGTTTGTAATGGCAACCGCTTCCAGAGACATTTCCTTAAATATGATGGCTGCTGTTTTCTCGGCTGTTTCGGCTGTAAGGCCTTTTCTGAGAAGCGGAAGAGTTTGATCGGCAATTCTCAGAACCTGATGGGATTGCCGGGCGGCCCGTCTTTCCCCTTCGCTGAAAAGGTTTTCAAAGGCCAGGATAATGAGGGAGCATCCTATACTGTTGGCAATAACCATAGGAAGAATAATTATACTGACAAGAGAGAGTGCGTCGGCAAAGGGCCGGGCCGTACCCAGGATAATCAGCATCTGCATCAACTCGGCAAGTGCGGCTGTCAAAAGGGCGAAGAGGGGTTTCCGGCGGGACATATAGAAGGCTGAGCTTAAAATACCTGCCAGGGCTCCCTCCAGAATGGTTGACAGCATACAGGATATGGCTGTGAATCCGCCGATGTCGAATGCCCATCTGTGGATTCCCGCAATAACACCGGCCAGTACACCCACAATAGGACCTCCCAGAAGGCCTCCTACAAATACCGGAACCATCCGGGCGTTGGCCAGGGCCCCCTGAATGGGAACTCCCGTGTAGGTGCCCACAATACCCAGAAGTCCAAGAACCATTACCGGGAACAGATAGTCCTTCAGGCGCCGGTTTCCCTTCTGAATGATCCGGGTGAATATTCCCAGCTGGGAGAGGAGAAGGGCAATGATTATGATCAGTCCGGCCTGCTGTACCAGAGCTATGATTATTTGAATGATTATTCGATCCGTTAACATATAAAGAAGAGTATAGTACCAAGGCTGTAGAAAATGAAAGTCCCCCTCGACTACACTCGGGAGGCAACGACTAGGCTCAGGAGAAAACGACTACGTTCGGGGTACTGCAGCTTCCGTACCCTCTCCGTCTGTACTGATAAATATCAAATCGTATATATTAATCGGATAAAGGGTTTGAAAATGATTAACAGATTTCAGTTATCCGCA
Organism: Oceanispirochaeta sp.; assembly: GCA_963663385.2. Lineage (GTDB taxonomy): Bacteria > Spirochaetota > Spirochaetia > DSM-2461 > DSM-2461 > Oceanispirochaeta. The sequence continues at coordinate 662,667 of CAXXXD010000003.1, forward strand.
GTATTACTGCTGATTTCAATAATATATCCTCTGCAGGCACAGGAATCGGAAGAACCGGTCGTTGCGGTTGTCCTGGCCGGGGGAGGAGCCCTCGGTTTTGCCCATGTGGGGGCTCTGAAAGTTTTGGAGGAAGAGGGGATTTTTCCGGATATGGTAATCGGGACCAGTATGGGGAGTATCATAGGCGGGATGTATTGTGTCGGATACAATCCGGTAGAAATGGAGCGGCTTATAAATGGGATTGACTGGAAGGAAACCATGCTTGACAGCACTCAACGCAATAAAATGAGCTTTGATCAGAAGAAAAGGCAGGCCAGTTATAATATCGATATCGGGTTCAAAGAGGGCAGACTGATTACCGAAGCCGGATTCTCCGAGGCCCAGCATGTGGTTGAACTCCTCGATACTCTTCTGACCCCGTATTCAGCTGAGATGAGTTTTGATGATCTGCCGATTCAATTCAGGGCTGTTGCTGCAGACCTGCTCACAGGAGAAAAAATCACATACGATTCGGGAGATCTTAAAACAGTCATCCGGGCTTCCATGGCTGTTCCGGGTGTCTTTACTCCCGTAGAGTACCGCGGCCGTTATGCTATAGACGGGGGATGGACCGAAAATCTGCCGACCACTGTAGCCAGGGATATGGGCGCGGATATTGTTATTGCGGTGAACCTCTTCTCCATGGAAGAGGATATTAATAACCTGACATCTGTCGATAAGGTTTCGGAACAGGCCTATCAGATAAGGGCCCTGGATCAGAACCGGGCGAGCGAAGCTGCGGCTGACCTGATTATTACCCCTGATCTCAGAGGATATACCATGGCCGATTTTGAAAAGGGTAAACCCCTGATGGCGCTGGGGTATAAGGAAGCGGACAGAAACAGGGAGGCAATCAGGGCTTTGGCTGATACCATCGGGACGCGGAACCGGAACTGTACAGAACCGCCGGGTGATGATCGGAAAATCCGTATTTCCCGTATTACTGTCGACTGTGATGGTAATGCTTCCATGGAGGAACAGGTCCGGAGGGAGATTACCGGAACAGCAGGAATGACCCCCTTTCTGTCAGAGCTGCGTAATGCCATATACAGCATATATGACCGGGGTGATTTTACCCGGATCTGGTACCGCCTCTATCCGGAATCTGCCGGGGCTTACGAACTGGTGGTGGAGGCTCCCCCGGTTCCTCAGGCTGATGAAATGTTCAGCGCTTCTCTGGATTTTTCAAATCAGATGATAGAGAGTCAGATTACGGATTTCAATCTTAAAACCTCCTACCAGAGATGGCTGGGGGGGACAAAGAATAGTCAGGCCTTTGTGGAATTATGGGTTTCCGACTTTCCCTCTCTCATTACGGGGGTGAGTCATAATCCAAGGGGCGCCCTGCTGCAAACCGGATTCGAAACTTATATGAAGGCGAAATCCCAGTATTTTTTTAAAAACGATGCTGTAGAATCCCTTTACGGATTGAATACCGTGGGAGGGGATTTCTTTTCGTCCCGCCCCTTTTTTAACAGATTTGAACTGGGGCTGAATTTTTACTCCCGTTATTCCTGGGCTGATCACCGCCTGGGTGAGGACTTTCTGCCTGAGGAGTCCTGGCATCAAACCGGGATTACCGGGGTTCTGGCTATTGATACACTGGACAGGAGTATTGCTCCCCGCCGCGGGATTAATGCCGCTTTCATGATGGACTGTGGTCTGGATGACAGTTCAGAGATAAAAGGGCTCTACAAAATGGCGGGGGAAGTGTATCTGTCTCCTCTCAAGGGATTTGTGATCATACCCAGGTGGGAGGCTCAGGGACTTCTCTGGGGAGAGCTGAATATCCTCGAAATGCCGACCCTGGGTGAGGCGGTAACAACTTACGGATATTACCCCCAGGAACTCCGGAATGAGAATGTGGCTACGGGCGGCCTGGAACTCAGAAAACAGGTGACAAGCCTGCCACTCGGACTGGGTAAGGAAGTATACCTTCAGCTTGCCGGGAACTACTCCTACATGTGGGAGGATGATGCTGCAGATACCTATGAAGATCCGACTTCGTACTTCGGGGTTGCCGCCGGTGTCGTTCTCAATACGACTCTGGGAGAGATTCAGTTTAATCTCAGCAGGAACAAGGACGGACGGGTTTCCGGTTTTATGGGAATCTCTTCGTCCGCCTCTCTTTTAAACTGTTTCTGAAATACTGTCAGGTGAGCAGGTGCCGTATCGTTTTTCTGGCCGCTTCCCTTACGGAACGGTCCTCCCTGCGGGCTGCTGTGACTGCCCGGACAAATACAGATCCGGCTACAACAGCATCGCAGTATCCGGACAGAAGCTGTACCTGTTCCGGTTCGGATATACCGAATCCCGCCATCACCCTGCTGCGGGCAGGAGCCAGTTTCTTCAGCAGATTCAGACTTGCCTCCTCAATCACGGTATAGCTTCCTGTTATACCGCTGCGAAGGGCTGTATAGAACCATTCCGGTTCCAGCGCGACAAGCTCTTTCAGCCGGTCCTCCTGTATGGAAGGGGTCATCACAGGCACAATGGGAACCCCCTGTCGGCGGCCTTCTTCATACAAGCCTTCATCCCTGCCGTAGACCAGATCAGGGATAATCAGCCCTGCCGCTTCGGCCTCCTTAGCCTGTTTGACAAAAGAAGGGATTCCCCGTGAAAACAGAATATTTCCATAGCTCATCAGGAACACAGGAATTCCCGTCTCCTTTCTGATCCGCTGTAGAAGAGGGAAGGCATCGTCCACTTTAAAGCCTCCCGCCAGAGCATCCCGGCAGGCCCCTTCAATAACCGGACCGTCGGCGCTTGGATCGGAAAAGGGGATCTGCATCTCCAGATAGGCCGCTCCCCCTTCGGCCAGTCCGCAGGCGGTTTCAAAGGAAGATTCCAGGTCGGGGTATCCCGCAATAAAATGAGAAACAATATCAGCTGCCATAATTCCTCCTGCTTTCGGTTTTCAGAAAATCTCTCCAGTTTTCGCCGTCCAGAGCGGCTGCAGATATAAAAATATCCTTATCGCCCCTCCCTGACATATTGATAATCAGGTTCTGTTCCGGTTTCATCTCTCTTGCCAGCTTCATGGCGGCCGCCCCGGCGTGGGCCGACTCCATGGCAAAAATAATCCCCTCGGTCCGGGCGAAAAATTTCAGGGCCTCCAGAGCTTCATCATCCCGGGCATGGGTAAACTCGAGGCGGCCCGACTCTCCCAGATCTGCCAGCTGCGGGCCTATCCCGGGATAATCCAGACCGGCCGATATGGAGTGGGTATCCAGAACCTGTCCGTCATCATCTCTGAGAAAGCGGCTCTTATACCCCTGTATAATCCCCGGTCTCCCTTCGTCGGTCATCCTGACGGCATTGTTGCCCTTTCCGGGGCCCCTTCCTCCCGCTTCCACGCCAACCATCCGGATATCCGTATCTTCCAGAAAGGGGGAAAAGAAACCGATCGCGTTGGATCCGCCCCCAACGCAGGCTACCATGGTATCAATTTTGAAATCCGCCTGCTGACGGACTTCCGTTCCGATGACAGACTGGAATTCACGGACCATATCCGGGTAGGGAGACGGGCCAAGGGCGGAACCCAGCAGGTAGTGGGTATCTTCACTGTTGGCGGTCCAGTCCCGGAAGGCTTCGTTTACCGCATCTTTCAGGGTACGGGAACCTGAGGTAACCGGCCGGACCTCCGCTCCGAACAGTTGCATCCAGTACACATTGGGGTGCTGCCGGCGGATATCCTCTTCTCCCATATAGATAACACAGGGCAGGTTCAGACGGGCGCAGGCCGAAGCAGTGGCCACACCGTGCTGTCCGGCTCCGGTTTCGGCTATAATGCGCTTCTTCCCCATCCGTCTGGCCAGAAGGGCCTGACCGGCAGCGTTGTTTATTTTGTGGGCCCCCGTATTGGCAAGGCCTTCCATTTTGATATAGATAGAGGCGCCTCCCAGTTCCCTCGAGGCATTCCGTGCCGGAAGGAGGGGGGTGGGACGTCCGATAAACTCACTCTGGAACAGTTTCCACTCTCTGAGGAAATCCTGGTCTATTATGGCCTCCTTGAAAGCTTTTTCCAGTTCAGCCAGAGGGGGCTGCAGCACTTCCGGTACATAACGGCCGCCGTAGGGGCCGAAGAAATCATTAAATGCGGGCATAATCGTTTATCTCCCTGAAAAATTGTTTCATTTTTTCCAAATCCTTGATTCCCGGCGAGGATTCCAGACCGCTGGAAAGATCCACCAGTTCGGGAGACCATGTCTCCAGTATCTCCCTGATATTACGGGGATTCAAACCGCCGGCCAGCCACAGTTCTCCCTTCTCCCGGGCCTTCTGTACCAGGCCTGGATCAAGACGTTTGCCGGTTCCTCCCGCCGCATCGGGGCTGAAGGCATCCAGCAGACAGGGGAGGGGACTGTAGGCCGTCATCTTCTCAATATCCTCTCCGGATTTGATCCGCAGGGCTTTGTAGCCGCGGTTCCGTACCGTACCGGATGACTCCCTGCCGTGAAACTGCACCATATCCAGTATCCCCTCATCCAGAAGGCTCTGTATCTCCCCGGGCAGATCCTCTCCCTCTTCAAGGACTGCCACTCCGACTTTCAGAGCGGCTGTTCTGGGAAGGGAACGGATAAAATCCGGAGTTGTCCGCCGGGGAGAAGGGGCCAGGATAAAACCTGTCATATCCGCCCCCAGGCTGACGGCCGCTTCGTAATCCTCCGCACGGGTTAACCCGCAGACTTTTACCAGAGGTCGTCCCGGCACCCAGCGGCTGCAGAGCTTCTGCCAGGCCGCTCCCGACGGGCTTTCATTCCTTCCGGTAAGGAATCCCTTCAGTTTTTCTATCAGGGAGGGGTCCCTTACGACTCCCTCTCCCACCAGCAGGCCGGCAAAACCGGCTTCTGAAGCAAAAGCCCCGTCCGTATCTTTTAAAATACCCGATTCGTAGACTATCCGGCACTCCCAGTCTATGAGCCCCCGGATTTTCAGGGGCTGAAGGGGGTATATCCTGAAGTCCCTCAGGTCCCGGCTGTTGATTCCCACCAGATCGGGTTTAACCGCCGATGCCTTTTTGACATCCTCCCCTGAATGGACTTCCACCAGAGGGGTCATCCCTTTTTCGAGGCAGAGATCATGCATTGATTTAAGCTTCTCCGTAGAAAGGAGAGAGGAAATAAGCAGGCAGGCATCTGCACCGGCCCTGAGGGACACTTCAATATCCTCTTCATTAAGCAGAAAATCCTTTCTGAGAACAGCCAGGTCCGGACAGGCTCTTTTAACCTGCATCAGATCCTCCAGGGATCCTCCAAAATAATCCGGTTCCGTCAGAACACTCACATGCCCGGCGCCGTGGCTCCGGTACATTTCCGCCTGGGCCGCCGCATCGGGGATCTCGCTGATGTGTCCTTTGGAAGGGCTTCTGCGCTTTACTTCGCAGATCAGAAGAGGATCTGTTCCAAAGGGCACACGGGGAACTGTCCGGGTTTCGGGTATGGTAAACCCTTCCTCCGCCCCCAGTCTGCTAATCCTCTCCAGGCGCTGATCAGCAATTCTCCGTCTGATGTCGGTCATGCGCTCTTTTCCTTCTGAACTTTGCGCAGTTTCTGTACAAGCCTGGTAACATCGCCGCTTTCCAGGGCTTTACGGGCCATTTTATACCCCTCTTCAATTGATTCGGTCTTGCCGTATACAAAGGCGGCTGCCCCTGCATTGAGATAACAGGCTTCTTTCAGGGCCCGGCTGCCTTTTCCCTTCAGCATGGCAATCGCCGCCCTGGCATTGGCCTCAGCGCTGCCCCCGACCAGATCCTCTGTTTTTATACCGCTGATCCCCACATCGGAAGGATGGAAGGTGGTATCGGTTTCTATCCCGTGCTCATCTATAAAGAAAATCCTTGTGGGAGCCGCCGGGGATATTTCATCCAGGCCGTCTTCGCTGTGTACGGCCATCACCCTCTGGACACCAAGCAGACGGGCTGCCCTGGCCAGAACGGGACAGAGCTCCCTGTCCCATACCCCTATAAGCTGGCATTCTGCTTCCGCCGGATTGGAGAGGGGGCCGATCAGGTTCATTATGGTTTTAATCCCCATCTCCCTCCTGACGGGAGCGGCAAAACGCATGGCCCCGTGGAAGATAGGGGCAAAGAGGAAGGAAAAACCATATTTTTTCACCATTTCAGCCGCTTCTTCCGGGTCGCTGTCTACAGGTATGCTCAGGCTTTTGTAAAAATCAAAACTCCCGCTCCTGGAACTGACCGCCCGGTTCCCGTGTTTGGCTACCGGAACACCGCAGGCTGCCATAATCAGGGCTGAAAAGGAGGAAATATTAAAAGTCCCTCTCCCGTCTCCGCCTGTTCCGACAATATCCACGGACTTTCCGGGGATATGAACTTTCAGTTTCTTTTTTGCCAGTATCCTGGCGCAGCCGGCGACTTCCTGGGGACGGATGCCTTTGGCGTTAAGGGCGGTCAGCATGGAGGCCATAAAGGCTTCCGACAGGTTTCCTTCGGTCAGTTCATCCATAAAATCGGCCGCTTCCTTTTCACTCAGATCCTGCCTATCCAGAACCTTTTTCAGAAGAGCCGTTTTGGCAAGAGGTTCCCTTTTGTATTTCAGGAAGTTTTTTAAAAGCTGATGACCCTGTTCGCTTCCGATCGATTCGGGGTGAAACTGCACGCCTTCCAGAGTATGGGATTTGTGGCGTATACCCATTATCTCTCCGTCTGCAGAACGTGCAGTAATCTCCAGGCATTCGGGGAGACTGGCTTCTTCGGCCGCCAGGGAGTGATAGCGTGTATAGGGTGTATTCCGGGGGATATTACGGAACAGCCCTTTTCCGTCATGCTCCATAGGCTCCACTTTTCCGTGAACAATCCGTGCGGCGGATACTATTTTTCCACCCAGGGCCTGAACTATAGCCTGGTGTCCCAGACAGATTCCCAGAATGGGAACTTTGCCGTTGAAATATCTGATTGTATCCAGGGATATGCCCGCTTCTTCCGGTCTGCCCGGACCGGGGGATATGATGATATGGTCCGGGTTCAGATTTTTAAGGTCCTGAAGGGTGATTTTATCATTTCGGTAGACCTGTATCTCATCCCCGGTAATCTCTTTCAGGTACTGGTAGATATTGAAGGTGAAGGAGTCGTAGTTATCAATCATTACAATCATGGTTAAACCTCTATTCCGGCGGCCAGTGCGATGGCCCGCATTTTTTCTTTGGTCTCTTCCAGCTCTCTGGCCGGGTCGGAATCGTATACTATGCCTCCCCCTGCCTGAAGGTAGAGGAAGTCATCTTTTTTTAATGCGCTGCGGATGGTTATGCAGCTGTCCAGACTCCCGTCGGCTCCCATATAGCCGACCAGCCCGGCATAAAAGCCCCGGTTGATCTTTTCCATCCGGCTAATGGTTTTTATAGCCTGGATTTTCGGGGCCCCCGAGACGGTCCCGGCCGGGAAGGTCGCCCTTATAACGTCTCCCGCACTGACACCCTCTTTCAGGTCTCCCACTACTTCCGATACAATATGCATTACCTTGGAGTACCGCTCGATGCACATCATTTCGCTGATCCTGATAGTGCCGGCCCGGCAGACCCTCCCCAGATCGTTCCGGGCCAGGTCTACCAGCATGATATGTTCGGCTCTCTCCTTTTCATCCGAGAGCAGTTCCTTTTCCAGGGCTCTGTCTTCTTTCTCATTCCTGCCGCGTCGTCTTGTTCCGGCAATCGGGCGTATGATCGCCTGGCCGTGTTCCACTTTTACATGCACTTCCGGAGAGGCCCCCAGTAACTGGTATCTGCCGAAATCCAGGTAGAACTGGTAGGGGGAGGGGTTGCTGGACCGCAGGTTGCGGTAGGCATCCATGGCGCTCTGTTCCGTATGAACCGTCAGACGCCGGGAGGGAACAGCCTGAAGCAGGTTGCCTTTGATAATCTCCTCTTTCAGTTCTCCTACCATTTCCATATAAAACTTCTCATTTTCCGGGTCCGGCAGCAGGGTCCCTTTGCTGTTTCTGCTCTGCTCCGTCAGGTAGTTGAAGTTGAAATCAAAGATCTTCCTCTCCACCTCTTCCACGGCTTTCACCAGATCTGTTTCAAAGTCGGGGTAATTCAGACCGATCAGGGTTATCTCATCGGTGTAATGATCAAAAATCAGCATAACATGCCCGAAAAGGAACTCTCCCAGAGGAAGCCCCAGAGCATCTTCCCTGTCGGCAAAAGGGATATCATCGCAGTAGGCGGCAAACTCAAAGGAAAGGAATCCCAGGCCTCCTGCGGGTACGGGAAACTCCTCATCTATATCCTGATGGTAGGAAGCCATCTTTTCAAGGATATGGAGGATATCCTCGCCTTCATGGTTTATCCTTTCCTCTCCCCGGGAAGACCGTCTGTAGCAGATGTCCCCCTCCTGCACAATCCTGAAGGCTTCATCCACCAGAAGGATGGAGTAGCGGGAATGGCCGCCGGACAGGGAGGAGGACTCAAGAAGGCATCTGGCTTCCAGTTTGATAGACAGGGCGCAGGGGGTGAATTTATCTCCAGGCACCTTTTTATGGAAATATCTATTGGAACTGTTCTGTTCGGTCATGGTCTTTTCTCCAAAGTGTATCTGCGTATAGAAACGTTCTTGTGTGTAGAAACATACTATGGAAAAGTGTTTCTGTCAAGAGATACGTATGGAAAATGAGCTGTTCCGAAATTACTGTATGACTGTACCGTTACCGGGAGGGGGAGGAGGTGGACCGGGTTTCTGTGAGGCTCCGCCTTTTTTCCGGGAGGGTTTCATACCGATAACATTCAGAAATATACCGTAGATGGCGCCGCAAAGGCCTCCGACTATATGGGACATTTGTGAAATATCATCAGTATTAACAATATTGATTACTTCCTTTACAAGGTATAAACCTAAAATGGCCAGGAAGGAGATGGGTATTTCCCTCTCCTTGGAATTGGCAAAGGAGGTAAGGAGAATCATCATAAAGGCGATGCCGCTGGCGCCCAGGAGTTCGGTCGGGAAGAAAAGGGCATTCAGGATGCCGTTTATCAGGGTCGTCATGATCATCATCAGGGCCATGCGTCCGCTGCCGTATTTCTCCTCCAGTACCGGTCCCAGGAGGAGGATGAATGTAAGATTGCTGATCAGATGGTCCCAGTTGGCATGGCCGAAGGCATGGGTTACCAGGCGTATATAGGCCGGGAAGTCATCCAGCTTGAACGTTAATGCCCCCTCCGCCGTGAAAACGCCCTGAACCATTCCGGGAACAAGGTATTGATCGCACACCAGTATAAATGTGCATACCAGGGCAAAGCTGAGGGAAACGGGGGCATTGTACTTCAATCTCATCTATCGGGTTCTCCTGATTCGATTGTCGGTGGATTTACAGAGGCAGTTTACGTTAATTTTCCCCGGACGCCTCTATTTGAGAATCAGTTCTATGGGACAGTGATCACTGCCCAATACTTCCTGATGGATAAGGCTGTCTTCCACCTGTTCCATAAATTCCGGGTTTGCGCACCAGTAATCGATCCTCCATCCCACATTCTTCTCACGGGCTTTCATGCGGTAGGACCACCAGGTGTACTGTTCCGGTTCCTTGTGAAAATGACGGAAGGTATCCACCCAGCCGGATCCGGTAAAGTGGTCCATCCAGGCACGTTCTTCGGGCAGGTAGCCGGGATTTTTCTCATTGCTCTTGGGGTGGGTCAGGTCTATGGGTTTATGGGCCACATTGTAATCCCCGCAGATCAGGACATTCTTTCCTTCCTTCACCAGGGTATCCGCCAGATTATGAACCGCTTTGTTAAAACCGATTTTATAATCCAGCCGGGCCCCTTCATGCTGTGAGTTGGGGAAATAGCAGTTGATCAGGGTAAACTCTTCAAATTCAGCCACCATGGTGCGGCCTTCCGCATCATATTCCGCTATGCCTAAATTGCTTACGGAAATAGGCTTTTCCTTTGAGTAGAGGGCTACTCCGCTGTATCCCTTCCTTTCGGCTGATACAAAATAGATATGGTAACCCTTTCTTTCCAGAAAGTGGGGTTTCAGCTGTTCCGGCCGGGCTTTGGTTTCCTGAAGACAGAGGATATCGGGACAGAAATCCTCCATCCACTCAAAAAGTCCTTTGCCCTCTGCGGCACGGATTCCATTCACATTCCAGGATACAAGTTTTTTCATTTCTACCTCGCTATCCAAAGAATAGAAAACCCTGCTGCAGGTGTCAACAGATTGTATGAATTAAGGATTTTTATATAAAATGGATTGGATGTGTCCGCTAGATCGCTTTTATAATCAGGGGGATAAACCCGCCCAGCATGGTAATAAACAGGGCTGAAAGGAACCCGTAGAGTCTGTTGAATCTCTGATTCATTGTTCTCTGGAGTTCTTCAAAACGTCTGTCAGAGTGCTGCATCATCAGCTCCAGCTTTTCATTCTGAAATTTAAGCTGTTGTTCCACTGTCACCATTCGTTCCAGTAATTCCGTATCCCTGCTTCTTTCCTGCTGGGGATAGGGGAATATATTCTGCTCTTTTATCCACTGGCCGATATGGATCTTTACATAGTTCCCTATCTGTTCCAACTGATTCTGATCCACCTGCGCTTCTCCCATTATTTTACTCCTCTATTATAATTGGTATTTCCTGTTTAATACAGGGATTTGGTTATATCTGCTTCAATAAATCAGTTTCGAAAGATGATTCATTGACTTCACAGAAATCTGATAGGATACTCTGTAAACATAAAACAGGAGGCTTAAATGGGGGATTCTGAACAAAGCGTGTTAATCGGCTGCATTGCAGACGACTTTATCGTGGATACGGCGGTAGAGGAATAACTTACAATGAACAGGCTCCCCGTTGAATTTTACCTGCAAACACCCGATCCTGTCGCCCGGGAACTACTGGGAAAAATCCTCTTACGCCGACTCCCGGACGGTACGGTACTTTCCGGACGGATCTGTGAAACCGAAGCCTACAGCCAGGAGGATCCCGCCTCTCACTCCTATCCGGGTCCGACCAGACGGAACGCCCCCATGTTTGATAAGGGCGGAATCGCCTATATTTACCTTATCTATGGAATCCATCACTGCTTTAATGTGGTAACAGGACCGGCCGGGGAGGGAAGCGCCGTGCTGATCCGTTCCCTGATTCCCCTGGAGGGAGCAGAGGCAATGCGGCGGAACCGGGGAGTACACAGAACAGCACGGGATGCTTCCCTCTGTGACGGTCCGGGGAAAATCTGCCGGGCCCTGAATCTTGATCTGGGCTGGAACGGGCATAATCTGTCCGAAGAGCCTCTCAGGATACTGGACGACGGCTCTACCGTATCTGATAAAGATGTGAAACTGACTCCCCGTATCGGGATTACAAAAAATGCGGATCAGCTCAGACGGTATCTGTGGGTTCAGGGTGATTGATGTTCTTACGAAATTCATAAATATATATAAATCTACTTGACCAGTTTTTACAGCAGGAGTATCATTGGCCAATGAAATTGCGAGAACAACTGTCTATTAACAGTCATCTCAACGCAGCAGCGGCGGCAGCGGCCTCTTATGGAGGAATCGCCGGCTGAGCTGTTAACTAGTTAATTATGCCGCGGTTCCTGAGGGAACCGCGGCTTTTTTTTTACCAGAACAGCAGCGGTTCCCAAAGGACTCAGGCAGCACAAGGAGTGTATCATGCGTCGAAACATTGTCTGGGAGGGAGCCGATCAGCTCCATTACGAAATTCGTGAAATTGTGGGGACCGCCCACGGTCTTCAGCGTCTTGGAAGGGATATTATCTTCGAAAACATTGGAGACCCCGTGCAGAAAGGGGAGGAAGTCCCTCTCTGGATTCGGGATATTATTACGGGACTGGCATCTGAAAGCAGCAGCTATGCCTACACCGCTACCGAAGGGGATCTGACTACCCGCCGGTATCTGGCTCAGAGTGTAAACGGCCGGGGAGGCTGTCAGATTACACCGGAGGATATAATCTTTTTTAACGGACTGGGGGATGCGGTTTCAACGGTATTTGCCTTTTTAAAGAGGGAAGCCCGGGTTATCGGCCCTTCTCCGGCCTATTCCACGCTCTCATCGGCCGAAGCGGCTCATTCAGGCTATGCCCATACCACCTATACCCTTGATCCGGATAATAACTGGATGCCCGATCTGGAGGATCTGGAAAACAAGGTCCGCTATAATGACTCCATTGCGGGGATACTGCTGATCAACCCGGATAACCCTACCGGAGCTGTCTATCCGAAAGACATACTGCTGAAAATTGTGGATATCGCCCGGCGGTACGACCTTTTTGTTATCTGTGACGAAACCTATGCCCATATTGTCTATAACGGAGCGGACAGCTGCCACCTCAGCGAAGTGATCGGGGACGTTCCGGGAATAGCCATGCGGAGTATCAGCAAGGAGTACCCCTGGCCCGGCGGACGCTGCGGATGGATAGAGGTTTTCAACCGGGACAAAGATGAGAATTTCAATGAGTTTATCCAGACTCTGGTTAATGCCAAACGTCTGGAAGTCTGTTCCACAACCCTCCCTCAGCTCTCCATCCCCCTTGTGTACAGTGATCCCCGTTACTGGGAGCACCTGGAAAGGCGGAACAGAATCTTCGGAGAGCGGGCGGCGGAAGCGGCGGAAATTTTAAATGCCGTACAGGGTGTTCAGGTGAATCTTCCCAGAGGCGCTTTCTACCTGACCGTGCTCCTGGATAAGGAGCGGATCCGGAACTTTATCCCTCTGCCCATGAGACGGGATGTGGAAGAGTATCTCAATGAGAAGATGGGACATGCCCCGGCAGATAAAAAGCTGGTCTACAACCTCCTGGGCGCTGTGGGGATCTGTACGGTTCCTCTGAGCGGATTCTGTTCAGATCTGCCCGGGTTCCGCTGTACTCTGCTGGAACAGGATGATGCCAAACGCCTTCAGATCTGGCATACCCTTGCGGATGCCCTGAAGCGGATGCTTTAAAACTTCTTAATTAATAGACGGGCCTCTCCCTGTATCTCCATATACTACCCTGACTGGTGAGTTTCTCCCTGAATTCCCGGTCGTGGGATACCAGAAGCAGGGTCCCGTCATATTCCGGCAATGCCGATTCCAGAAAGGCTATAGCCGAAAGATCCAGCGGAATATTCCATCTGATTATCGCTTCCCTCTCCTATATTTAAATGGATATAATGAGTTATGAATCAATTTAAAATACTGTTCGTCTGTCTGGGGAATATCTGCCGCTCTCCTCTGGCTCATGCTGTTTTTGAAACAATGGCCGGCCGGGAAGGTCTGGATATATTTGTCGAATCCTGCGGAACCGGGAGCTGGCATACGGGAGAACCGGCTGATTCCCGTATGAGGAGCACCGCCCGGGAGCATGGCGTAATCATCGACCACCTGGCCCGGCGCTTTCAACCCTCGGATCTGGATGAATATGACCTTATTGTCCCTATGGATAAAAATAATCTGAAAGATCTGAAGCGTTATATGCATCCGGAACACCGGGATAAGGTTGTCCTTCTGCGGGACTGGGATCCGGAAGGTCCCGGGGAGGTCCCCGACCCCTGGTATGGCGGCCCCGAAGGTTTTGAAACTGTATTCACCATTGTGGAAAGAAGCTGTACCGCTCTTCTGGAAGACGTAAAATCCCGATTAATACAATAACCCCTCTCCCTCTGGGAGAGGGGATTAAGGGGAGAGGGTATTACCAGCAAGCTCCCTCTGGGAGAGGGTATTAAGGGGAGAGGGTATTACCAGCAAGCTCCCTCTGGGAGAGGGTATTAAGGGGAGAGGGTATTACCAGCAAGCTCAGTCAGGAGGTAAACCGTGAACCGTAAAAAACATCTGTCCTTGAAAAACGCCGTTGAATCCCTTTACGGCCCCGGGGTAGAGCCCGGAACCGAAAGAAGTGTCGGTGGGGGCTGTATTAACGATACGGGGATTCTGACCCTCAGTAATGGAGAAAAACTTTTTATCAAGCGGAACGGGAAAGCCCGGCTGGAACTGTTTGAACGGGAGGCTGACGGGCTGGATGCTCTGGGTGCGGTGGAAGGAGCCCCCCGTGTTCCGGAAGTGATGGCCCTGGGGGTGGACGGGGCGTTTTCTTTTCTGCTGATGGAGTTCCTGCCGTCTTCTTCCCGGAGAAAGGATTTCTGGGAGTGCTTCGGCCGGGAAATGGCAGTGCTGCACCGGAACGGCCGAAGCGATCTCTGCGGATTCATCCATGATAATCATATAGGCGCCACCCCGCAGATAAATACGCCTGTATCATCATGGTTTGATTTCTTCAGGATATACCGGATTGAATATCAACTCAGGCTCGCCCGGGACCGGGGACTGGCCGACAGCACCATGGTACGCGCTGTGAGCCGGACGGCAGAAAAACTGGATGACTACCTTATACCGCCGGATGATAACAGGCCATCCCTGCTTCACGGTGATCTGTGGAACGGGAATTTTCTGGAAGGCCCCGAAGGGCGGGCCTGCCTGATCGATCCGGCTGCCCATTTCGGGCACAGAGAGGCTGATCTGGCCATGACAGAACTTTTCGGCGGATTTGACAGGTCATTCTACAGCAGCTATAACGAGGCCTGGCCTCTGGAACCGGGCTATGCGGTCCGGCGGGATTTATATAATCTGTATCATATGCTGAACCATCTGAATTTGTTTGGTGGGGGATATGCGGGAAGCGTTCAGGCGATTGCTTCCCGCTATGCCTGATTAGGCTGTCAGCTGATCAGATTCTTTAATACCCGTCCTTTGACAATTGTAACCAGCACATTGAACTGTCTGTCAAATACGGTAATATCCGCATCGCTTCCCGGGACAAGGGTTCCCAGTTTGGGGAAGCCCAGAATCCGGGCAGGGTTGCTCCCCGCCATCTGAACGGCCTGTTCAATGGGAATCTGCCAGGAGACAAGGTTCTGAATTCCCTTGATCATGGTCAGACAGGATCCGGCAAAAACTCCGTCTTTCTTTTTAAATACATTTTCATCAAGGATTACCTCTTCATTATTGGCTAAAAGAGGAGCACTGTGCTGTTCCGTAGGCTTCAACCCGTCCGTTACCAGTACAACCTTGCTGACCGGTTTATCCCTCATTAAAAGCCGGATAAGCTCCGGATGTACATGTTCTCCATCAGCTATGATTTCACAGGACATTTCAGGATGAATCATAATGGCGCCCACCGCACCGGGATTCCGGTGGTGAAGACGGCTCATGGCATTGAAAAAGTGGGTGGAGTGAAGTATCCCCGCCTGCATGCCTTCCACCATGTTCTCGTAGGCCGCATCCGTATGACCGGCCTGCAGGGTTATCCCCTTTTTAAGGCAGTAGAGAGCCAGTTCCCGCATCTTCTTCAGTTCCGGTGCAACCGTCATATTTGTAATCAGGCCTTCTCCCGCCTGATAAAGGCGTTCCATCAGCTCCATATCAACGGGGCTGCAGCCATCTTTATTCTGAGCGCCCAGTCTTTTTTCAGAAATAAAGGGGCCTTCCAGGTGTATTCCCAGTATGGATGCTCCCTTCTCCTGACCTTTAGCTTTAACTATGGCCTTGATAGCCGGGATCATTTTGTCTTCCGTATTGGAGTATATGGTAGGGCAGAAGGATGTTACACCGTATCCGGCCAGTTTTTCCGACATGCCCAGTATGGAGTTTTTATCGGCATCCTCCGTACCGTAACCCCCAAAACCATGGATATGGGAATCAATAAACCCCGGAGCTATCCAGGCCCCGCCTACATCATAGACCAGGGCATCGGCAGAGATTTTTTTTTCGTGAAAACGCTTAAGGCTGATAACATCCCCGATTTCGCCGTTTTCGATATAGATACAGCATTTTTCCTGCTGCAGGTAACCCGTAATTACGGTACCATTGATCAGCCATATATTACTCATTAATCAACTCCTCCAGTATGGCAGCCCCATCAGAAGGTTTTACAGAAAAAAGCATCTTCCCGCCTTCAGGGTAATTCAGGTATTTATTGTAGTACTCTTCCAGCAGAGCCTTGCGGTATGTTTCTCCTTTATCTTTATTGACAAGGTGGACACTGCATCCTCCGAATCCGGCTCCCGTCAAACGGCATCCCTCCGCACCGTTCTCATTTCCAATGGTAATCAGTTTATCCAGTTCGGGGCAGCTTATTTCATGATTATCCCGGCAGCTGCCGTGGGATTCGTTCATCAGGCGTCCGAAGTCTGTTATCCTGTTTTCCAGGAGGGCGTTTTTAGAATCTTCCACTCTGTTCCATTCGGTCAATACATGGAAAGCTCTTTTGTAGAGCAGGAAGCCTTCTTCGGGTTCGGGAAAATCCGTTCCGTCTTTGCGGTAACACCACTTCCGGTTCAATTCCTTTTCGTTTACCTTCAGGATGCGGCAGAGTTCTTCCTTTGAATACCCGTCGGTTTTCAAAACTTCCTGCAGTTTTGTTTTCGCACCTTTTCCGCTCTCATACCAGGAACCGGAAAGATCTCCCAGAAAATTTATCGCCGGCTGACCTTTTTCTTCCAGAAAACGGCTTATCAAAGCGGCTGCCAGGCGGCATTCGATGCTCCTTCGGTTGTATTTATCCATTACCTCCCGGGTTTTGGGGGCTTCCACAGTTGAATGGGCCACCAGTATTTCGAATCTTTCGGGCAGGGGGAAGCTGGCCGTTTTGAGGGGGGCAAAATCTATCTTCACAGCTTTTCCCGCTTCGCCCAACAGGATGGCCGCCTGATCCATTCCGCCTCCCTGGGTTCCCGTATACCGTTCGGCCCGGGCCAGAAGGTCGGCCAGATCCTTTTTATCCATCCTGCGATTGTTCACATGAAGGAATACCAGGGCAGTTAATACAACCAGTGCGGATGAAGAGCTCATCCCTGCCGCCGGAGGGATCTGGCTATGGAACATCAGGTTAAATCCGACAGCTTCTTCCGCAGGAACTACAGTTTCCTCAATCAAACCCTGAACGGCTGCCTTGATATAGTTCGCCCAGTCTCCCCCCGGATGAGGCTGTATCTGCCGACTCAGAAAGAAATCCCGTTCTCCAAAGGCCGGGTTGAAATCAGCGATACGGACTTTGCGGTCGTTCCTGGGGGAAAAAAAACCGATAATATCCCTGTCAACCGCCATAGGGAATACGGGACAGTGATTATAGTCCGTATGTTCTCCTATCAGATTAATCCGGCCGGGGGAACGAACGGGCAGGAATTTCTCACTGCCGCTCCATTGGCTGAAACGCTCAAAAATCTGTTTATACCGTTCTTTCTGAGCGGGTATATCTTCTTCCCGATAGATACGGGACATCCACTCACTCCCTTCGGGGCCGGTCAGGTATTCTGTAATTGTTCGATTATTCATTTATTATCCTCCCAAAGCATGGTTAAGATTCTTTCCGCTTCTCCTTCAAGGCTCATATCAAAGGGGGATATCCCTTTATAAAAATCCCTGAGAACTTCACGGGTATTCTCTTTCAGTTCTTTTGCTGTTTCCGGGTCTTTCGGCGGTGGGAAAATCCACTCTCCGGCGGCTTCTACGACGCCGATTCCCTCTGATTTGATGTTGTTGCGGTTTTCGGGGTTGCGATGGTCTGAATTCCTCAGGATAAGAGCCATTTTATAATTTTCCCCATTCTTCCAGAAAAGCAGGTTGAAGGTGTTCTTTTCCGGACACTTGTCCTTCCAGTTTCTGATAATCCGTGTTCCCTTATTCACCAGGTCTTCTCTGCATTGTCCGGTCAGGCAAAGTACCGGCATGGGGAAGTTCAGCATCTCTCCGGTAATCCCCCGTTCCCGATGGAGCACTCCCTTCAGGGGGGAGGCATCCATCAGAGGGAGCCTGTGGTCCTTGAATACCTGAAAATGGGAGTGGGAGAGAATGGAAGCGCCCGCCCAGGCCCGGTCCGAATTGGAACAGATGGTATAACCTGGCATCTTTTTAAGGAGAAGCAGCCCGTCTTCCAGTGCCTCTCTGCCTATATCCATAGGAGTATGGATCCGGTTTATCAGTACAAAATGACGGGGAGAGAGGGGGAACGGGGTCAGTTGAGCAAAATAGTTCCTGCCGTTTTCCAGAGGAATATCATAAACCCTGAGATTCTCCTTTCCCCTGGCTCCAGCATTTTCCCGGCAGATAAGGCAGGAGGCTCCCGGCGCATCCGGGGCTTTTACCGCCTGATACCGGGCCCGTGCGTAGTTTATCTGATAGACCAGGTTGATATCCCTGTCCATATCATAGAGGGTAAAGCGGTCATTGGATTCAAGCTTTTCTCTGGTGAGATAACCTGACCGGAAGCACCACTTGTAGAGCTCTTCCAGGGCACTGTTCAGACAGTCCCTGTTTTCTATATTTCTCAGATATTCCGAAAGGGTCTTCTGATCAGCATCGGCTGCAGGAGTCACCCTTTTGGCTGAAGTACTGTCCCGCGGGATTAATTGTCCGGACAAAGGCTGATAGGTCCGGGGGGGCAGGCCGTCCAGTACGGATCTTATCTCCTGAAGGGCTATCTCTCCCAGATGCTGCCAGGGAAAAGACCATGTTGTTAACCCGGGATGGCAATAGGCCGCTTCCCGGATTCCGTCAAACCCTGCTACAGCCATCTCATCAGGAACGGAAATTCCTCTGTCTTCCAGGCAGGACAGTGCTCCCAGTGCTCTCAGATCTGTCGAACAGATCAGTACATCCGCATCGATATTCCCGTCCAGCAGCCTGCTGCAGGCGTCATACCCATCCTGTATAGTTCCGTTACACTCGGCAATATTCTCCTGTCCTATCTCCGGGTATCCCCTGTCAATCAGACTCTGATTAATCAGGGACACCCGGTTTTTCTGAGTTGTTCCGATATAGGCAGGTCTATGAAATCCCCTGGAAACAAGATGGTTCACAATCCCCCTGAGCCCTCCGGCCAGATCCAGTTCGTAATGGAGAGGGATAACAGGTTTCTCCAGGAGAGCAAGCCGCTCCGGTTCAATACAGCGAAAACTGATGAATCCATCGAAATCTTTATTAAGATCGGGATTGACAGCTCCTTCTGGAATCATTTCCAGGGAGATATTCATATCCAGGGCATTCTTCATAACACCGTTAAGCATTTCCATATGATTGTGCCAGGTATACTCCCAGGTATCGGAACCGGAAAACTCCCTGTTGCTCAGCAGTATTCCCACCTTGCAGTTTTTCAGACGGATCAGAAAATCTGATGTAAGGAAAGTCCCTTTTCCGGCAGACCGTTCAATAATCCCCTCCCGTACCAGTTCATTCAGGGATGAGCGGACCGTTCCACGTCCCACCTGGAATTTTTCCATTATCTCATGTTCAGTGGGCAGCTGGTCTTCCGGTTTAAAATCCCTGACAAACCAGTTCTTCAGGGTCTGGTATAGTTTATTTCCAATCGTGGTTTCTGTTTCTTTTCCCATTGTATTCTCATAAACTGATTTAATTGTTCGAACAAATAAAATACTATATCAGTTCTTCTGAGAAATCAAGGGTTGATCGGCTATTTGACAGACAAATTAATTACTATGTTCGAACAATTAACTGTTAATGAACTGTTCCGCCTGATTGGCTATAAACTCGTCCAGACCGGAAAGGCGGATGCGTTTAACAACTTCCGTTGTTTTCCGGCAGCCGAATTTCCGATGGATTCCCGTAATATGGGTTTTTACCGTGACAATCTCGATATTCCTGATGGAAGCTATCTGGTTCTGCTTCTTTCCGGCCAGGAGATAACTTAATATAATGGTTTCTGTATTTGTGAGGGAGGTGACTATTCTCATTATCTCCATCATGGCTGATTTGTCTTCCCGGACCTGCTGAAGCTGTCGGCGGATGACCTCGGAAGCGTGGGGATGGATTCTGGACTTACCCTCATAGGCGTTGCGGACAGCTTCGATTATGTCGGAGAGAGAACTGGTTTTAAGTATGTAGTTTACGGCGCCTGCCCTGAACGCGCTCAAAATCTTGTCTTCCTCCTCGTGGCAGGTCAGCATAATAGTCGTAATCTCAGGATACTCTTTTGTAACTCTCTGACAGTATTCGATCCCTGCATTGGGGGAATCCATTTCTATATCCAGAAGGAGAACATTTGTTTCTGTGGACTTCAGCAGTGAGAATAACTCCGCACCATCAGCTGCGGAACCGACAACACTGATACCTGACTCATGATCCAGAAGATTTGAGTAGATGTTTCTCAATTCTGAAAAGTCTTCAGCCACAATGCATTTAATCATTTTTTTCTCTCCGTGGTATGCAGATAAATATTTACAGTTGTCCCGTTTCCGGCAGTGCTGGCAACTTCAATGCTTCCTCCGAATGCTTCCATTACATTACGACAGTAGGAAAGACCCAGTCCCCAGTTACTGATGGAAGGTTTGGTTGTAAAGAAGGGATTGAATACCTGTTTCTGTATTTTATCGGGGATGCCGGATCCTGTATCTTTTAAAGAGATTATACAGTAGTTCTGTTTAAAATACTGTTTGACCCAGATAATTTTCAGGGCGCTTTTTTCAGAGGCTTCAATACTGTTGGAAAGGAGATTCCTGATGACTTCCTGAAAATGGTTCCTGTCAATCATAAGCATCCCGTATTCACCCTTAAGGTGAAAATCCCAGGCCCTGTATTCGACTCTGTACTCTCTGATAATTTCTTCCAGGAGCCGGTAAAGGTCTTCCATGGTGTAATTAAGGCTGAGGGTTCCGGTTTTTCGAGTCAGTTTGCCCAGCTGGTCTATGGAATCACTGCAGATCTTTTCAACTCTGAGAGCGGTTTCCCGGATTTCCTCATCCTTCAGTTTCCCCTGTGAGATTTGTGAAACCAGAAGACGGGCGGCAATGAACTGGTTTTTGATGGAGTGAGAGAAAATTTTCATACCCTGTTCCGCCGTGTTGACTCTGGTTGAAAAATTGAGTTCCTTTCGCTGTGTGCTCATCTGAAGGATTCTGAAGCGGTAGATTGAGTATGTCAGTACAAGTATGGATGCCGAAGCTATTACCAGAATCAGCAGATATACCTCCCGGTTGTAGGGCATGTTGATACTCTGCAGGAAGGCATAGCGGGTATAATAGACACTATGGTTGGGAAACCAGTAGAAAAGAACCAGGAATACCATATGAATGGGAGCCAGGCTGATAATGGTAAGCATCAGACGGGATTTGTTAACGGGAATTACTTTCCGGTAATTTCGGAACATAAGGTATATGGAGAGGAGTATGCCGGTTTTAAGGAGAATATTTCCCATCAGGTTCCAGAATTTCAGCAGATTTGTGGTATTTGCATTCACGGTTCGACCATCGAATGGTGTACGGGGAATGGCAAAAAAAGTCCTGATAAACTCAGGATCAAACAGAATCAGAAAAAGTACACCCAGAAAAAGAATGCTTCGCTTCTTGCTCCTGATCCGTCTGTCGGGAATCAGGGTTACCGAAAAATAAAGGGCTCCCATGGTGTAAAGAACTGTTCCCAGGTTCATAATCCGGTACACATCGAAGAGTTCCAGATCCAGCAGGTAGTTGATCTTCCAGATAATATCCGATAAACCGCTGAACAGATTGTTCTCGGTAAAAGTGGAATAGGCCAGGTATTCGCTGTAAACAGCCAATCCTCCGCAGCCGATAAGAAAACCGGCAAAAACCAGAAAAAACCAGAAACTCTGGGGATTCCGGAAATTCGTCAGGAGAATGGCAATCCCCAGAAGGGTATATATCAGCAGGAACGGAAACATCAGTCCTGGTCTTTCCAGTAACGGACTGATCTCCGCTGCAGTTCATCAATAAACTCAACGGGAGATATCTCCCCGAAGACAAGGGCGTCATTCAGGGGGTTGAATACTCTGGAAAACCATTCGGGGTAATGGAGGAGAACTCCCCCGTAGGGTATATGGAACTGTTCTGCTTCTGTGATATAGGGACGAATATCCTTAAGGGCTTCGGGATAGGGGATATCCTTACGGGCAGAAATGTTCCCGGTTTTTTCTACAAGGAATCTGCTGTTTTCCCTTCGGATCATATACTGGAGAAACTCTTCGGCGCCTTCTCTGTTGTCTGCTCCCAGCGGAATGGCGCATCCGATCAGATAAGCCTCCATCTGGAAACGTTTATCCTCTTCCGTCAAATTGGGAAAAGGGAAGTATCCTGCTGTAAATTTCCTGTATTTCTCTGTTTCCGAGGGAATCCAGCTGCCGCAGAGGATAAAAGCGCTTTCGTTTGAAGCCCACTGTTTCTGGGCAAGGGGGAAAATGCTCCTTTGATAACCGTCCTGAAAAAAAGCGTAGTGCCGGTCACTCAGGGAAGCCACATAACGGGCCGCCATCAGATAGTCATCTTCCTGCCATGTCTCTCCGCTACGGTCCATTACTGCTTTGATAAAGGCTTCCGGATCGATTAGACGGCTGAGGAACCAGTAGTAGTAATAAGCGTTATAGTAGGGGATGGAGCCGTCGAGAGCCAGGGGATTGAATCCTTTTATTTTCAGACGAAAGCAGAGGTCCATGAAAGAGTCCCAGTCCTCCGGGACGGACAGGTCTTTCTCTTCAAAGAGTTGCTTATTATAGAAAAATCCCGAAGTAATCAGTTCGTAGGGAAAAAAATAGACCCTGTCGCCTATTTTATACAGATCCATGGCCCGCTCATAGAAGATATCTATCAACCTGTTCTGTCCTTCGGGGCCGGGGCTTTTATAAAAAAGGTCCGTCAGGTCCTCGGCCTGAATCTCTTTCCCTCCCAGAAAGGCGCCATTGAGTTCACTTAAATCCTGATCCACAAGATCCGGAGGATCTTCCATCAGTATCCTTCCGCGTATGCTGGTCAGAACTTCCCTTCCTGCGAAAGTGAACTGAATCCTGTATCCTCGATCCTGAAGAAAGCTGTCCCCCAGCTCTTTCAGGTAAAGAGCCTGGGGCTCTCCTTCGGTCCACATGGAGACGTATTCGATTATACGTTTTTCATCATCCGGAAAACGAGGTGTACAAGAGAGGAATAAAAAAACTCCTGCCAGAGCAGGAGTCAGGAGAAGCGGGACTCTGCGGTTCATCTGGGTATACATGATAGCACAGAGTCCTGCCTGTAGCAAAGGGAAGATCACTCTTTGAGAGCGCCGCCTGCCAATCCGGATACAAGCTGTTTCTCAACCAGATAGAAAAGGATCAGTACCGGAAGGATAGCCAGGAAGGAAGCTGTCATCAGCAGTTCCCATTCAACGGAAAAGCGGCCGACAAACTGGAACAGCCCGATGGGAAGCGGAGTCTTCCCCTTGGACTGAATGAAAGTCAGGGCAAAGAGGAATTCATTCCAGGCATAAATAAAGGTATATATGGTTGTTGTCACTATCCCCGGTGCAGCTATGGGCAGCAATACCCTTATCATGGCGCCGAAACGGGTACAGCCGTCTATGCGGGCCGCCTCTTCAATTCCCTTGGGGATGGCGGCAAAATAACCGTTCAGCATCCAGATGGTAAAGGGAATGGTAAAAACCGCATTGGACAGTATCAGACTGAAGTAGGTATCGATGATTCTGATGGATACGGCGATTTTAAAGAGGCTGATTACGACAATTACCGGAGAGAACATCTGTGTTACAAGAAAAGCGTACAATATGGCTTTTCTTCCCTTGAAACGCAGACGGGCAACAGCATAACCGGCTGGGATGCTGACCACTGTATTCAGCACAACCGCACCCAGGGCAATAATCAGGCTGCTTTTAAAGTATACGCTCAGAGGGAGTACAGCCCAGACATCCTTGAAATTCTGAAGCCGGATCTGCTTGGGCAGCCAATAGGTGGGGATGCTGTATATCTCATTGGGAGATTTCAGCATGGATACGATCATTATGGCAAAGGGAAAAAGCATGACAGCCAGCAGAAAAATTACAGCCGTATAGACAAACGATCTGTTTAGAAGGAATTTCCTTTTAGTGGTAACCATTATTCTTCCTCCCTTGCAAAATAGAATTTCGCATATACCATGCTGAAAAGGGAGAGGATCAGGAACGTGATTACAGACAGTACAGCCGCATTCTGCCACTTAAGCCATTCGAAGCTGTTTTTGTAGATATAGGTAATCAGGATATCCGTTGATCCGGCGGGTCCGCCCTTGGTCAGGATATAAATCGTATTGAAGTCATTGAAAGTCCATAAGCCCGACAGCAGGGTGGCAATCATCAGAATCTCCCGGATGCCGGGGATCGTGACATTTGTAAATTTCCGTCCCCAGCTGGCACCATCCATTTCGGCGGCTTCGTAGAGGGATTCGGGAATCGCCTGCATACCCGCAAGAAAAACCAGAGCCATAAAAGGCACGCCCAGCCAGACATCCGCCCACAGGGTGGCAAATAGGGCTGAAGCCGTTTCTCCCAGCCAGACCGGAGGTTTCGCCCATAAATGCAGGGATTTAAGGGTGTGGTTCAGCAAACCGAATTCATGGTGATAAACCCAGCGCCACAGCATAATGCTTATGGGTACAGAGGAGGCCCAGGGCGTTATAAAGAGCATCCGGGCAACTTTCTTCCCGGCAAACGGCACATTAAGAAGAAGAGCGATGATCATCCCGATAACGGTTTTCAGCAACACCGCCGAGATCGTCCACAGGATTGTTCTCAGGATAACAATCCATGTCTCTCCGTTGGAGAGTATTTTGATATAATTGGCAAGACCTACAAAAGCTTTCAGATTGGAAAGTTTATCGGTTTTGAAAAAGGACATGATAAAAACATAAACAATGGGATAAACCATAAACAGAAGAAGCAGCAGCACCGACGGAGCCAGCAGCAGAAAAGCCAGCTTTGTTTCTTCTTTATGATTTTTTTTACTCAAACTTGTTTCCGGCACGTTATTTCTCCAGAAAATTGATAGGGAGAGCCGGTTTCCCGGCTCCCGATTAAAACTCAGGAATCAGATTATTTAATATAGTCCGCGCGGGCTTCGTCAATTTTGGCGGCAGCTTCGTCCAGGGCTTCCCGGGCACTCATTTTTTCCAGGAATACTTTCTGTACGGCGTCCCAGATAATGTCGGAAGCTTCTGTCCAGCCGCTTACAAGGGGCCAGCCCCTGGCGTTCAGGTTGGCTTCAGCCATGGCAGCATACATGGGTGTCTGAAACTGGGGGAGTCCGGCCGCACTGATTGTGACAGGAGGAAATCCGATAGCTTCGTCAAGAGCGGCTTTCCATTCATCCTGATAGAAGAAATCCAGGAATTTTCCAACACCGTCATGGCTCTTTCCGTCTTTATAGATAACGATAGAGTCGGTAATAATAAGAGGAGTGGATTTGTTTCCTTTGAAGCCTGGGATCTGACCATATTTGATGGGCCAGTCGGCATTGACTTTCTTGTGTTCCGAATCAGCCCAGGCACCGATCATTACATAGGCTGCCTTTCCGCCGAAAAATACGGGATGGGACTGTTTTCTATCCTGAGAAATGTAACCGTCCTGTACAACCTTATCATCGTTTGCCAGCATGGCCATATATTCCAGAGCTTTAACACCGGCTGCAGAGTTAACAGTGCTTCTGCCGTTTGCATCGAAGTATTCACCGCCGGCGGCATAGAAATAGTAGCAGAAGTCGGTCAGCTCAGTGTGTTTTCCACCGGGCATGATCAGGCCGTAAGCGCCGTCTTTGTTGGCTTCGATTGCCAGATCGCGGAGTTCTTCCATTGTTGCAGGTGCTTTTGAAGCAAGGTTTCCGTTGTATGCAAGAAAGCGGGCGCCTGCAGCGAAGGGAATACCCATCAGTTTGCCGTCCACCTTAGCTTCCATGGCACCGGGTGCAATGTTATCAAGGGTTTCTTTGGCAATATAATCGCCGGGTTCTACAATAGCATCCAGTTCCATAAAGTCCAGGATCCATCTTGTTCCGATAACTGATGCATCGGGCGGGAGTTTACCGGCCAGAGCCGTTGTCAGTTTGTCAAGCAGATTGTCCCAGTCTACCATCACGATATTCAGATCATATTCCGGATAAGCTTCGTTATAGGCTTCTTCCAGGTTCGTCATGTAACCGCCGCGCATACCGTCGTAATCGGCCATCCAGAATGTGACTCCTTCCTTACCGGGAGAAGCTTCCTGCTGTCCGGCAGCGAACAGGGTCAGAGGAAGTAATGCCAGTACGAATAACATTAAAGATAAAACAGCTATTTTTTTCATATAGCCCCCTTTTAAGTATTTATTTAATACTAAGTCTGAATAATCAAATCCATAAGTCAAAATTTTTATCATACGTAAATGGGTATTTATAAGGAGGATATAAAAAAAGGTAGGAGATTTCCTCCTACCTTTGCTTTCGGGAACATACGGGCAGATCTGCAGCCCTGTTACTGGCGCTTCCAGAACCAGGGGGTAAGGATTACCAGTACTGTATAGATTTCCAGCCGGCCCATCATCATAGCCAGGCTGAGGAACCATTTGATACCGTCCTGGAAAAACGAGTAATTCATGGTTGGACCTACCAGGTTAAAACCGGGGCCGATATTTCCTACGGTAACAAGGGCCGTAGAGAAGGAGGACAGGATATCATATCCTCCTGCCGCCACCACGACAGTCGTCGTCAGCAGGCTGACCATATAAAGGAACACGAATCCCGTAATCACACTGATTATATCTTTTCGTACAACCATCCTGTTCAGGCGGAGATGAAAAACACCGCGCGGATGGATGAGGTGCTTCAATTCCCTGGAGGCCAGTTTGAACAGCGTAACAATACGAACAACTTTCATACCGCCTCCGGTCGATCCGGCACAGCCTCCGATGAACATCATCAGAAAAAGGATTGTCTTGCTGAAGTTGGGCCAAACATCATAATCCGCGGTGGCATACCCTGTAGTCGTAATAATGGAAGCGACCTGAAATGCCGCATACCGGAGGCTTTCCCAGAATCCCTTGAATACACTGTTCTTCATAAGGGAAAAGGTTATGGCCAGGGATGCCGCAGCAAAAATTCCCAGATAGGCTTTCATTTCCGTATCGTCAGCCAGATCCCTGAAACGGCCGGTCAGCAGTTTGAAGTAGAGGGCAAAGTTCATACCCGCCATAACCATGAAAATGGTAATAACCCAGTGAATCCAGGGGGAGTCATAAAACCCGACACTTGTATTCCTGGGGGAGAATCCACCGGTTGCCATTGTTCCGAACGTATGAGTCAGGGCATCGAAAAGGTTCATTCCCCCCATCATCAGGAGGATTGTTTCCACAATCGTCAAACCCAGATAGATAAACCACAGGATTTTTGCCGTGTGAGTAATCTTCGGGGTAATCTTGTCAACCGAAGGACCGGGGGCTTCTGCTTTCAGAAGCTGCATGCCCCCGATTCCCAGCAGGGGAAATATGGCAACCGTCAGAACAACGATTCCCATTCCTCCCAGCCAGTGGGTCAGGCTGCGCCAGAACAGCATGGAATAGGGCAGGCCTTCAATCGCCTTAAGTATGGATGCTCCGGTTGTTGTAAAACCGGACATGGTTTCAAAGTAGGCATCCGTATAGGAGGGAATTGTGCCTGAGATGTAAAAGGGAACCGCACCAAGCGCAGAAGCGGCAATCCAGCTGAGGGTTACCAGCATAAACCCTTCCCGTGGGGTTAATACTTTATCTCTGTTGTTTCTGGTTAATACGTAGATGACGGCTGAAACAGGGAGGAGCATAAGGATCGGTTCGATAAAGGCCTTGAAACTGTCCATTTCTCCGTAAAAAAGCGCAATCCCGGCCGGAATAAGCATAAATGCCGCAATTATAAGCAGCAGAATGGTCAGAACGTGAAAAATCAGTTTGTATTTCATTCGGTTTAACCGCTTATGATGGATTCAATTTTAGAGATGGAGTTCCGCTCCAGAATCATAACCAGATAATCACCGTTCTGAACAACCGTATCCCCAGTGGGGATAATATCGTTACCGTCATGGGATATAAAAATGATCAGACTCTTGGCGGGCAGCCGGATTTCATTTATTTTCTTACCGGCTATGGGGGATTCGTTGCCTATCAGGAATTCTATTACCTCCAGCTTTCCTCCGGGAAGGGCATGAACATTCTTGATATTTCCTTTTCTGATTATCTTCAGAATGGAATTGACTACCGTATCATTCAGGCAGACAGTCATATCCACATTCAAATTATGCGCCATTGTCCTGTAGCTGTTTCTGGTTACAAGGGCGAGCGACTTGGGTACCCCCAGGGTTTTGGCATAGATGCCTGTGATGATATTGAGTTCCTGATTATTGGTAGCCGTAATAATCAGATCTGTGTCGTTCAGAAATTCCTCATCCTGAAAATGATCTTCCGTTACATCCGCATGAGTAATCAGGGCCAGGGGAAACCGTTCGGCCAGTTCTTTACAGCGTTCGTAGTCCTTTTCGATAATCTGAATCTGTTTTTTGTTTTTTCTGTTTAAAAAGCGGGAAAGACGGGTCAGCCCCAGACGGGAGTACCCCCCCGATTCCTGCTGAAGCATTTCATCTGCCACATAGGAGGTTATGTGACCGCCTCCTATCATCAGGATCCTGTTGATCTCCCTGTTTTCCTGATACTCCATATGGAATATCATTTCAAATCCTTTTTCCGTTGAAAGGAGGTATAGCTCATCCCCTTCAAGGATCGTTGTTTCCCCGGAGGGTATTATAAAATGGTCTTCCCGCATAACCGCTGCGACAAGAAAGGCAAAATTCACTTCCTGACGTATTGATTTCAGATCCTTGTTCAGAAAAACCGAGTCCCTTCTTATGGTAAGGTTCCGCATCTGCAGGCTGGTATTCTCAAAAAGCATAATATCGCTTCTGGCACCATGATTGACTGCGTAAGTTATAATCCGGGCGGCTTCAATTTCGGGATTTATTACATGATCGATTCCCAGAAAGGAGTTGGAAATCATTTTGGTCCGGGAGTAATCCAGGTTTCGAACCCTCGCAATGGTTCTGACTTGTTCGAACTCTGCAGAAACAAGTCCGCAGGAAATAAGATTGGTTTCATCCGAAGCTGTGACACTGACAAAAATATCCGCTTTTTGAATACCGGCTTTTATCAGGCTTTCCAGGTTATTACCTTCATCGTTGATAACAAGACAATCCAGTCTGTTGGCAGCGTCCCGGGCTTTATCCGGGTCTCTTTCGATTAGGGCGACGTCTTTATTTTCGGCAATTAATTGCCGGGCCAGCTGTGAACCTACACGACCGGCACCAAGTATTACAACGTACATGATGACAAGATGATAATAGGAAAAACGGAAAATTGTCAATTTAAGTATATAATAATAAAATCGTATTTTAATAATTGGAATTAAAAGATTTTATCAAGGGTGCTGCTGTTACAGGAAAGGAACTTAATAATATTGCGGTAGTTCTCCATTCACTTTATAATATATTATGTATCATATCGGAGGAGTTACAGCCAAATGAAAGAACGAGCCAAGACTTTTGTTATCGACACCAATGTTCTTATTCACAGACCGGATGCCATTATGTCTTTTAAAGACAGCGAAGTTGTTATTCCCATATGGGTTCTGGAAGAACTGGATAAGCTGAAGACCGAACATGAAGGACGGGGCCGGAGCGCCAGAGCTGCCATTCGCTTTATGAACGGAGTAAGTCGTCACGGGAACCTGCAGCAGGGGGTAAAGCTTGAAAACGGAGGACTCCTGAAAGTCATACTTGAGTACGATAAATCCGTGGAGGAGTCTCTGACTTCCTCTAAAATGGATAACAAGATTATCCTCTGTGCCAAATACCTGCAAAAGCACAACAGCAATGTCTTTTTTGTTTCCAAAGATATAAATGCACGGATAAAGGCAATTTCCATCGGTATTAAAGCGGTGGATTATGAAAAACATAAAGTTAATATGCAGCACCTGTACGAAGGTTTCAGAGAACTTGATGGAGAGAAAAAATGCATTGATACCCTTCTCTCGGAAGGTGTAGCCGAGGCTCCGGACGCTAATATTTTCCCGAATCAGTATCTTATGCTGAAAGAAGGGGGAGAATCCAGGACTTTTCATATGGCACGTTACAATAAAAATGATAATACGGTGGTGCATGTTCCGTCCTCTCTTGATGAGGCCATTATGGGCATAAGGCCTTTGAATGCCCAGCAGAGAATAGCTTTTGATCTGCTGCTGAATGACGATATCAAACTGGTGACCCTTGTGGGAAAGGCCGGAACGGGTAAAACCCTCCTGTCTCTGGCTGCGGGCCTGCAGAAGACAATGGATGAAAAAAAGTATACCAGGGTATTACTGAGCCGTCCCGTAATCCCTATGGGAAAAGACATCGGCTACCTGCCGGGTGCCAAAAACCAGAAAATGAGCCATTGGATGCAGCCTCTGTTCGATAACCTGGAGTATATTATCGATGTAGCCCACAGGCAGAATCTGAAAAGTATAGATCAGGTTATGAATAACAAGGTTATCGAAATCGAGGCGCTGACGTATATCCGGGGCCGTTCGCTTCCGCGGCAGTATATAATCATTGATGAAGCACAGAACCTGAGTCCTCACGAAGTTAAAACCATTGTGAGCCGGGCCGGGGAGGGAACAAAGGTTGTACTGACCGGCGATCCCTACCAGATTGACAACCCTTATCTGGATGCTGAATCCAACGGACTTACCTGTCTGGTTGAAGCATTCCGCGAGGTGGAACTGGCCGGGCATATTACTCTTGGGCACTCGGAAAGAAGTCCGCTGGCTGAACTGGCATCAGAGTTGCTATAGAAAGTCGGTAAAGGATATCGGATGCCAAAATACAGTAAAAAGGTTCTGAGTGAACTGAATAAATGGAAAAAAAACTCCTTTAAAATTGCCCAGGAAAAGGCATTGAGCGATCTGGCCCGGGAATTTAACCGATGGGAAAAAAAAAGGATCAGCGCGGATACACTGGAAATCGCCATTGAAAAGCATAAATCCTTCAGACGGGATCAGCTTGAGAAACAGTATATCGAGGACGGTGACCCGGGAGTGCCGGTGGCGGAAGGAATTGTTCAGGGATATATTCGAAAAGAAGATTTATCTGCGGAAGCTTATAATTCTATTGAGATTTTAATCGACTTGGTTAATATTTAAAGTAGGGACTGAAATTAATATATAAGGAGCGGCACTTATGGAAGAAGTTAAATTTTGTTCATACTGCGGTAAATTGACAAGCTCCTGTTATGCCTACTGTCCGTGGTGCGGAAAAAGTCTTGAAAATAAAACCGACCTGGCGGATGCTCTGGATAAATCTTTTGATAAAATAGAGAGAATTCAGGCGGAAGACAGGCTTGAGGTTCTGGATAAGCTTCAATCCTGTCTGGATTCCCTTGAAGAGGAAATCGAAGCTTTTTTGGCAAAATCTCATCATTAAGCTCTCTGTTTCCGATAATTCCAGTAATGTACCGATTTAAAATACTTATTCTATTCCTGATTATACCTCTGGCCGGATTGTTCTCTCAATCCAGGCAGTTTCAGTTATCCCTGGCGGATATCAGTTCCGATAACCATATCCTTGTAGCCGCCGAGAATCCCCTGACCGGGGGCTATTCCTATAAAACCCTTATTCTGGGAAATGCGGAAACCCTTGAATATGGACCCCTGACCCTGTTTCCCGAGGAGAGTGGTTATTTCCCGGCCAGAAGGGAGCTGAGAGTTCACAACCATTACGGAATGTTCTCCTATGATTTAGATAATAAGAGCTGGCAGAGGGCGGATTTTCTCCCCTCTTTTAAACAGGGTGTCAGTATTTCACCCCTGACGCTCCTGCCAGTATACGACTCGCCCGACGGAAAATACAGTCTGTATCTGAAAGAAGAGGAGGGCGTCCGTGTCTCTCTCTATCTGTATGATCACGACAGAAGCAAGTCTATTCTTGTAACAGGATCCGTCCCGAGGGACTTCAGTTCCGAAATGGCAAAATGGTCTCCCGATTCCCGGTACTTTGTTTACAGGCGGAACAGAGATCTCTATTATTTTTCCATTGAGCAGTATATGAGCGGACGTATCCCTGCAGAGGACTTCAGGACTCTGGGCCACGAATATATGAACTCTGTTTGCTGGGGTCAGGGAAACTATCTCTATCTTATCAGTGATAATTTGATTTACAGGCTCCATAGTTCCGAGTTTTTTACAAGATCATTTTATGCAGACCCTTTTCATAAAGGATCCGTATGGGGGCGGATTCCCATTCATTACGATCCCCTGTTTGACGGTTTTGCCATTAATCCTTCCGGAACAGATATTTTTGTGGATAAAGATGACAGGCATGGTTTTGTATTCGCCCTGAACCAGATCTATGAGGAAAAGGAGAGTGTCCGGCAATCCGGAACCCTGTCTCTTCCGGCCGGCCAGGTTCTCAGCGACTACACATGGGTTGATAACCACAGGGTTCTGACCATGGCCAGGGATAGGTTGAAAAAATCCGGAGTCCTGTATCAGATGGACAGACGGGAATCTACCGCTTTTTCTCCTGTTACAGCAGATGAGATAAATGCATTTGCCCTCAGTCCGGATAATTCTCAGATAGCCCTGTTAAGCAGGGAACATCTGACTATTGTGGACAGCTCTTTTAAAGAGGAACTGAACACGTATAAGCTGGATTCTCCCAGGAAGGTATACTGGATCGATGAAGGACTACTGATACTGGGGGGGCATGTTTTATCCAGGCAGGAGGAAGGCAAAAGTGAAATTATCGGACTGAGTCAGGTGGATGCCTATGCCTTTGATGCGGACAACAGGGTTGTCGTGGTTTCATCCGGAGAATCTTTTACCTATAACAGGGATTTCTCCTGGGAAAAGACAGAGGATAAATCCCTGAGACCCCATCGTCAGAGTACGGATGATTACAGAATCTATCTGGAAGACCGTCCCGAGGGCTGGTATGCTCAGTCCCTTAAGGTAAGAAAGAATGACAGCTATACAACTGATGATCTGCTGCAGCCCTTCAGGATAACCGGTCTGGATGAGCTTCTGCCGCAGAATCTCCGGAATCAGGAGGATATCCCCTGGTACTTCAGTCACGGTAACAGACAGGGACGGAGACAGGTCAGTCTGGTAATCAATGCTGTAAACTCTGCAGAAGGCCTGAACCGGCTGATGGAAACCCTGGACGGCTACGGAATAAGGGCCGCCTTCTTTCTGAACGGAGACTTTATTAACAATTATCCCGACGGAACAAGGCTTATTGCCGAATCCGGGCATACGGTGGGTTCCCTTTTTTATACCTATTTTGATATGTCCGATCCCAAGTATCAGATTAACCGTGACTTTCTGAAAAAAGGACTGGCACGGAATGAGGATGATTACTTTATTGTTACCGGAAAAGAGATGGCCATGCTCTGGCACGCTCCCTATTACTACCTGAACCGGGAGATTCTGGAAACGACCGGTATTCTGGACTATACCTATGTAGGAAAGGAAATGGAAATTCCGGACTGGATCGGGAAAGGTTCCGCAGAAAACGGACGATCGGGGTATGCCGAATCCCTTGAGCTGATAGACAGGATTCTGGATCAGGTAACACCCGGAGCCATCATCCCGCTTACTCTCGGGCGCTTCGCCGAACGGGATGATTACCTTTACATGAAACTGGGAATGCTGATAGAGGGGCTGATTCTCGAAGGGTATGAAATTGTCCCCCTCTACAATCTGATGGAGTAATGATCGGCTTTCTATTTGTAGATAGTCCTTTTATGCACTACAATTCAAAAGGTGAAGAATTACCCGGTATCAAAGAACTGCGAATATTTTATGGATCGGGCAGCTTCAGGGTTGCAAATTCTGACAAGGAGTTATAGATTTTCTAACATTCCTATTTAAGAATACATGAAAGCTTGCCGAAAATATATTGAAGAATTAGGGGAGGGCTGCCTTTAGATGAACAGAAATCCGTTAAACGCCTATCGTCAAACCAGGGTCAAAACAGCAGGACAAGGCCGACTAATTGTCATGCTCTATGATGAGGCAATCAAACAGTTGGATCATGCTGGCCAGGAACTGAAAAAATCCGAATCAAAACTCGATACCGTTCATAATTGTATCGTGAAAACACAGGATATCATCACCGAACTGATGGCATCCCTTGATTTCGAAAAAGGCGGCGATATCGCTCAGAATCTCTACAATCTTTATATGTTTTTCAATCAGCAGCTGATGGAAGCGAATATTCAGAAGAAACCGGAAAATCTTAAAGAGATACGTAATCTCATGTCTGAACTCAGAGAAGCCTGGTCTTCCATTGAAGGAAAAGCCGCTGCACCGGAAAAATCTGCTGCCATGGGTGTAAATATAGCCGGTTGATCCAGGAGAAAGGAATGCCGGTTCATTCCGCAGCTGACTATATTCATTCCCTGATCCTGGAGCTGGATCAGGTATATGAAGAGTATGGTAAAATACTTTGCACAGCAAAGAATAATCTGAAAAAATGGAATAATACCTCACTGTCTCATTTTCGGATTGTGGAAAAGGAATCAATGGATCGCATACGATCCTATGAAAAAACACTTTCCGCCTGGCTGAATGATCAGGAATCTTTAAGAACCCGCTTCTCACCGGAGATTTCCCTTCTGGCTGTCCGCAGAAAAGATATTTTTCAGGAAAACAGGCAGATGATGGAAGAGATCCGCTGCGTTATGTATACTCTCAAAAAGGAACAGAATTCCCTCCGGCTGCCCCGGAGCAATCCCAGAATAAAGGAATCAGTACCGACACTGATAGATATTAAATTATGAAAGAACCCCTCTACCTGCTGGATGGATACAGCGTTATCTACCGTGCCTATTTTGCTTTTATAAGACAGCCTATGCGGAACCTGGAAGGAAAGAATGTCTCGGCTATTTTCGGTTTTTTCCGTACCGTATTCAGTATTCGAAAAAGAAGGAACACAGACCGTCTCGTCGTACTGATGGATTCGAAAACAAAGACTTTCCGTCATGAGATGTATCCCGAATACAAGGCCACCCGTGATAAAACCCCTGATGACCTGCATGAACAGATCCCTGTTATCGAGGAGCTTCTGGAGATCCTGGGAATCCCCTGTCTGCGGACAGACGGGTATGAAGCGGATGATTTGATGGGAACCCTGGCTGTAAAAGCGAAGGAAGAGGGACGGCAGGCCTATATTATCTCGGGAGACAAGGACCTTCTGCAGTTTGCCGGCGGAAATATTTCCATTCTGAAGCCCG
Organism: Oceanispirochaeta sp.; assembly: GCA_963663385.2. GTDB lineage: Bacteria > Spirochaetota > Spirochaetia > DSM-2461 > DSM-2461 > Oceanispirochaeta. Next base: position 697,739 of record CAXXXD010000003.1, read on the forward strand.
ATAAGGGTGAGCTGGTCGAAATGAACCGGGAGGAAGTGTTTAATGACCGGGGAGTATGGCCAGAGCAGATTGTGGATTACCTGGCTCTGGTTGGGGATACGGCGGATAATGTCCCCGGTGTAGCCGGAATCGGACCTAAAACGGCATCCAGACTCCTTCAGACCTACGGAACCCTGGATGAGGTCTATAATCATCTGGATGAGATAAAAAGCAAAAGTCAGAAGCAGAAACTGGAAGATAACAGGGAAAATGCTTTTTTCAGCCGGGAGCTGGTACAGATTAAAACGGATGTCCCCATAGAGTATGATGAGGAGAATCTTGTTATTCGGGGGGAACGGACACAGGAAGCCGCCGCCCGGTTTCTGGCGGAAGGGATTGCCAGTCTGGCCAGGGAACTGGATCCTGAAATTCAGGCGGAAGAAAAACCGGAAGCTCCTAAAAATAATAGGAAAGGGGAATACGAAGCGGTTCTTACTCCGGAGGCTCTTCAGAGCTGGATAGACAGAATCCGGGAAAAGGGCGCGGTCAGCCTGGACTGTGAAACAGACAGCCTTGATCCCATGCAGGCCAACCCGGTCGGTATCTGTCTTTCCGTCGGGGGAGAAAAAGCCTGCTATATTCCCTTAACGGCGCCGGATGCCAGGTGTCTGCCCATGGATCTGGTTAAGGGAGAGCTGAAAGCCCTGCTGGAAGACCCATCGCTGAAGATCATCGGTCAGAATATCAAGTATGACTGGAAGGTGCTGAAACGCTGGGGGATTCATCTGGGAGATGTTTTTTTTGATACCATGATTGCCGCCTGGATGATAGACGCCGGGACAGCGGTGAATATGGATTTTCTGGCTGAGCGCTATCTGGATTATAAAACGGTTCATTTCAAGGATATAGTCCCCAAGGGTAAACTCTTCTCGGACGTTCCCCTGGAAGAAGCGGTGGAGTATGCGGCGGAAGATGCGGATATTACCTGGCGTCTGTATGAAGTTCTGGATCCTCTGCTGGAAGAGAAAAAACTGAAAAACCTTTTTGATACAATGGAGATGCCCCTTATCCGCATACTGGGCGAGATGGAGTACCGGGGTATCCTTCTGGATCAGGTTGAGATGGACCTGTACAGCCGTGAACTGGAGGATTCTCTGGATCTTCTGAAAAAAGAGATCTATACCCTCTGCGGCAGGAAATTCAATATCAATAGTACAAAGCAGCTTCAGGAAGTGCTTTTTACAGACCGGAAGCTTCAGCCCGTAAAAAAGACAAAGAGCGGGTATTCAACCGATACGTCTGTACTGCAGCAGCTGGCCCAGGAGGATCCCGTTCCCGAGAAAATCCTGATATACCGCGGTCTGGCCAAACTGAAGTCCACCTATGTGGATACCCTGCCCGGCATGATCAACCCCAGTACCGGCAGAATCCACACCTCCTATATACAGACGGGAGCGGCTACCGGCCGTCTGGCCAGCAGGGATCCCAACCTGCAGAATATTCCTGTACGGGATGAAAACGGCAGGCGCATCAGAAAAGCCTTCCACCCGGAAAAGGGCAGTCTCTTCCTTTCGGCCGACTACTCCCAGATAGAGCTGGTGGTTCTGGCCCATCTTTCGGAGGATCCCGGGCTGATTGAAGCTTTTACAACGGGAGAAGACGTTCACCGGAAAACGGCCTCCCTGATTTATAAACAGCCTGTTTCGGAGATAACCTCTTCCCAGCGGCGGATTGCCAAAACCATTAACTTCGGAGTGATGTACGGTATGTCGGCCTTCCGCCTTTCCAATGAGCTGAAAATACCCAGGGCCGAAGCCAAACAGTTTATTGACACATACTTTGAGGAGTATGGGGGTATAAAAAAATTCGTTGACGATACCATTGTTCAGGCCGAAAAAGAGGGCGGTGTACACACGGTGATGGGGCGGTTTCGTCCTATTCCCCAGATAACAAGTAAAAACAAGATGGAAAAAAGCGGGGCTGAAAGGGCTGCTGTAAACTCCCGGATTCAGGGGACTGCTGCCGATATTGTCAAGATGTCCATGCTTGCTCTGGACAAACGGCTGAAGGAGTCTGAACTGAAGGCCAGGGTCCTGCTTCAGGTGCACGATGAGATAATCCTGGAGGTCCCGGAAGAGGAAGCTTCTCTCTGTGAAAAGCTGCTCCGTGAGGTTATGGAGGGGATTATGGAACTGAAAGTCCCTCTCAAGGCCAATGTGGAAACAGGCCGCAGCTGGGGAGATATTCACTAGCAATGATAGCAGGATTGGCCGGGAAAAGCTGTGCCGGAAAAAACCTTATCGCAGAAATCCTTCAGGACCGGGGCTGGGATGCGGTGGATATGGATCGAATGTCCCATGAAGTGCTGGAAGGACTTTCTGAAGAAGCCGCAGTCCTGTTCGGTGACGCCATCCTGACGGACAGCAGGAAGGTAGACAGGAAAGCCCTGGGGCAGATCGTGTTTTCCGACCCGGAAAAACTGAAGGATCTGGAAAATCTTATCTATCCCGTTCTTCATGACCGTCTGGATGATTATCTGAAAAACCGTAAGACCGGGCAGCCTCTGCTGATTAATGCGGCCGCTCTGGAAAAAAGTGATTTCTGGAAAATCTGTGACCTGGTTCTCTGGGTTGATGCCCCCTGGCCGGTGCGTCTGTTACGGGCCAGAAAGCGGGATAAAAAACCTTACAGGCAGCTGGTTCAACGTTTTAGGGCCCAGGGTAAACTAAAACCTCAATATTTTTTTAAGCGGGTCGATATTTATATTATAAAGAATGGCGGAAGCAGGAAGAGACTGGAAAAGTCCATTGACAAATGGCTTCTGGAACCTTCCTCCGGAGTGAGATAGAAAGAATGGAAATGGATAAAAGAAATAAAAATCAGGTAGAAAGCCCTCTGAAGGTACTATGGGTTTTATTGTCAGTCCTCGGGCTGTTGATTATCGTGGGAACCGCGGGATTTCGTTTCTTCTCTCCCGATAGAAGTACGGGAGAACCCAAACCGGTGCTCGCCGCTACAACCGCTCTGCCGGCTGAAACCCCGGAGGAGTTTGATCCCATTGAATGGGCCAGGAAATCAGAAGAGTATCCGGAAATGCAGGAAGAGAGCGTTCAGGACGATTCGTTTATAGTAGAACTTATAACGGAAGAAGAGGCTGCCGCCCAGGCTGAGCCGGCTCCCGAGCCGGAGCCGGTTGTCTTACCGGTTGTCACTCCGGAACCGGAAAAGCCCGCTGAACCGGAAGTCCGGTATAAGGAAGTCTCTGTTGAGGTATACTGGATTCAGGTCGGATCCTATGGCTCCATGACAAAAGCGGAAAGTGTGACAGCCTTTCTGAAAGATAAAGGCGTAAGCAGTACGGTCCAGGTCAAGTCCGTTGACGGAACGGCCCGCTACAGGGTCCGTATCGGAGCATTTAACACAAAAGCGGAGGCGGACAAGTTCAATGTACAGGTCAGGTCTCTGGAGGGATTCGAGGAGAGTTTTGTGGTGCAGTCCACTATCTCCCGGCAAGTCCCGGTAAGCTCCTGAATCAGACGGTACCATTTCGGTACCGTTTTTTTTAATTAATATTTATCATTCCGTAAACCAATGTTATATAATTTTTATTATGAAGACCAAAGAACAATTAATATCGCATATTTACGGTGAACAGAGTGAAGAGATCCGGAAGCGTCTTGAGCTGCTGCTTGAACAGTGGAAGCCGCTGATCCACAGGCCGGATAAACCGGTAAAAAAACTGCCGGTAGATGAAAAAGATGTGGTGATGATTACCTATGGGGACTCCATTAAGGAAGAGGGGAAACCACCGCTGAAGGCATTGAAGGATTTTGCCGACGGGTGGCTGCGGGAGATGGTGTCGGGCATCCATATTCTACCGTTTTCTCCCTATTCCTCGGACGACGGATTTTCTGTAATTGATTACCGTAAAATTGATCCGGCTCTCGGCGACTGGGATGATATGACAGGACTGGGTGAAAATTTCCAGCTCATGTTTGATCTTGTGCTGAATCACTGCAGCGTCCAGAGCGAATGGTTCAAGCGGTATCTGAAAGGGGAAGGGAAATATAAGAGCTACTTTCACTCGGTGGATCCTTCCGCCGATCTTTCCTCCGTCTTCAGGCCGAGGGCTCTTCCTCTGCTGACGGAGTTTGAAACATCCGAAGGGAAAAAGCACGTGTGGACAACATTCAGCGCCGATCAGGTGGATCTGAATTTTTCCCGGCCCGATGTTTTCCTTGAATTTGTGGATATTATCCTTTTCTATATAGCCCAGGGAGCGCAGATAGTCCGCCTGGATGCCATCGGGTTCCTCTGGAAAGAGATCGGCACGTCCTGTATGCATCATGAAAAGACTCACGCCATGGTTCAGCTTTTCCGTTCCATCCTGAAGGAGGCGGCACCCCATGTGGTTCTGTTGACAGAAACCAATGTGCCCCATGCCGAAAACATCTCCTACTTCGGAGAGGGGTATAACGAGGCCCATATGGTCTATCAGTTTACCCTTCCGCCCCTGACCCTTGAGGCGTATATTAAAGAAAATGCCGCACACCTTACCGAATGGGCGGCTTCCCTGCCGGAGACAAACGATGAACATACCTTCTTCAACTTCATGTCCTCCCACGACGGGATAGGGATTCTGGGAGCCAAAGGATATTTGAGCGACCGGGAAGTCAATCATATGCTGGAGGTTGTAAAATCCAGGGGCGGACGGATCTCCTACAAAGCCACCCCCACGGGAGAGATTCCCTACGAAATGAATATCAACTACCGGGACGCTGTTACGCATCCTGATCTGCCGGTGGATCTGCGGGCTATGCAGTTCCTTTCCTCCCAGGCGGTTATGCTCTGTATGGCCGGTGTGCCGGGAATCTATGTCCACAGCCTTCTCGGTTCCGGAAACTGGCAGGAAGGTGTGACCGAGTCCGGTATCAACCGCCGCATCAACCGGGAAAAACTGGACAGGGATAAACTGGTCGCCGAACTGAACGAAGAGGGTTCCCTGAGGCAGCTGATCTATACAGGGTTCAGGGATCTTCTGAAGATCCGCAGGGCGCACAGGGCGTTTGATCCCACCTCTCCCCAGACCGTGCTGAAACTTGATCCCGAAGTCTTTGCCCTGGTCCGTACGGCCTATGACGGCAGCGAATCGGTTCTCTGTCTGCAGAATACCTCACGGAGGCGGCTGTATATGACTCTGGACGGACGGAACTGTCCTGTCCCCTTAAATGATGAATATTACTGCCTGACAGAGGGGGGCAGTACGATTCAGGGGGACGAAGCAGGCTGGACCATAACCCTGGAGCCCTACGAGGTTTTCTGGGTTCAGTTCTGAGGCCTTCCCTTACCCCTCCAAAAGGAGGGGATTAATCAATACAGATTTTTGCCCCGGAGGAACAGTAGAGACAGGTTTATTGAAGCCTGTCTCTACTGGGTTAATCGGAACACTCCATTTTATCCCGGCACTTTTCTATAAAGAAAGCCGCCGCCTTATCGGAGGCATTTCCGCTCAGTATGGTATGCATGGCGGTAAGGCATTTTTCAAACTCTTCCTTGTGGTAATTCTCCACACCCTTTTCAAACTCCCCGCAGGAACTGATTTTAAGGCTGCGTTCCGGTTCCGGAAGGCTGTTCAGAACCTCCAGCACTTCCATCTGTTTCTTCTTCCCTTTTACTTCGACGGCTCCCAGAAAGCGGGTATCCACCCTTTCCGGGTGTTTTAAAAGGGTATAGGTCTGACGGCTTATGATTATGGAGGCTCCGAAGTTTTTGGTAAGGCTTTCCATCCGGGAGGCAATGTTCACCGTATCGGAAATAACGGTAGTTTCCATCCGGTCATGTTCTCCTATTGTTCCCAGCATTATGCTGCCTGAATGAAGGCCTATTCCCAGGCGGATCTCACGGTAACCCGCCTTGTCTCTGTTTCTGTTATACCGGGTAACCGCATTCTGAAGACCTATGGCGGCAGACAGGGCCCTGTCCGGGGATTCGGGAAAGAGGGCCATAATACCGTCACCGATAAATTTATCGACAAATCCCCCTTCCTCCCGGATAACAGGAACCACATTGGAAAGGAAGGAGTTGAGAAAACGGAAGTTTTCCTCCGGGGTCATATCTTCGGACAGGGAAGTAAAGGACCGGATATCCGCAAAAAGGATGGTCATTTCCTCATGCACCTGATCCCCCAGATTGACTTCCAGGATGCTCGCTTTCTGAAGGTATTTCAGAAACTGAAACGGGACGAACCGGGAGAGGGAGTCGTTAAACTCCTGCAGGTTGGTTGTCAGGTTTTCTATGGTTTTAAAGGATACGGCGAAACGCCTGGAGAGCATCAGGGCCTGGATGACAATAAACAGGATAAAACCGATCTGGGTCATGTAAAAGGTTTTGATAACCTGGTTGGAGTAGAGCATATCGTTGGTAATGGACAGAAGCAGGATAACCATGGCAAGCAGAATCATCAGGGATCCGATCCTTCTGTTTTTTATGGCCCTTATCATAATGGAGATGCAGTAGATCATGTTGATTACCACAGCCAGTTCCGCAATCACAATAAGATGATTGGAGATCCTGACAGGAAGAAAGAGGAAGATAACTGCCGAAAGACCGCTTATACCCAGAATCAGGCGTATGATTTTTCTGTTGGTTTCCACCGGGAACAGTGTCTGAAGGAAGAGAGGAAGCAGAGCCGCAACCAGGAAGAAAGGGGAAAATTCCATTTTTCTGGCAATTTCCCAGGGGATTCCCGGGAGGGTGTAACTTAAAAGCTGTTCTCCCGTGGAAAGGATGCGGATCGCCATGACCAGACAGATCAGACCGAAATAGAGCTGGGCTTTTTCCTTCTTTCTGAACAGGTAGAGGCTGACGTGATAGATACTCACGAACAGCAGCAGGCCGATCAGGAACATATCCAGCAGCATCTTCTTCTGCCGCATATCCTGTATGGTATCCGGATGCCCCAGGTAGAGATTCCGCCAGACTCCGCTCTTTCTGTAATCGAAGTTGCTGACCCAGATGGTCAGGAGATCCTTCTTTCCATTGGAGATGAACTCCACGGTTTCGGGGCTGAAAAAGGGCGTGGTGTCCGCTCTGGTTTTTCCGGGGATTCCATTGGAGGCATACTCTCTCCCGTTGATGAAAAGACGGAATGCCGAGATCATCTCAGGGACATAGAGGGCATAAATCTCTCCCTCTGAAAGCCCGGTAAGGACCAGCTGATAGGTTCCGAATCCTTCAGCGCTGAAGGATTCGTCTGCAGCCCAGTTCCCCGGAACAGAAAGCCGCGTCCCCGCTTCTATCGGGGCATCGGGATCACAGAACTGTTGCCACTGGAAATTCCACTCCCCCTTCAGGGGGATGTTTTTTACCAGTTCCGCAGGGTTAACGGACAGGGTACCCTCTTCCGCGGGGGTTCCGAAAACCGGGAGGCATATGTTAGCCGTTAGGAGTATTACTGCAGCATAAAGTATTTTTTTAACCATAATCTGTTTCAAAGTTTATGAAAAAATCCCGATCCAATCAATCATAAATTGTAAAACCGTATTTCTTATATCCTATATTTTAGACTCCTTCCTGAACCATTATGAAATCCGGTGTTTTTTCTACTGGTCAGATAAGGAGTAAATGAATATAATGGGAGCAATTTAAGCAAAACACGCCCCTAGAGAGGCAGATAATCCGGAGAATAATTGATGAAGTTTTTTGAAAAATTGGAAAAAGTATGTCATGAGAAGGAAAGTCTTCTCTGTGTCGGTCTGGACCCCCGCGTAGAGTACAAGGCTCCCGGAGATGCTCTCAGATCGATTGTAGAACAGAACCGCCGGATTATTGAGGCAACACTGCCTTACACGGTTTGCTATAAACCTAACATTGCCTTCTATGAAGTTTTCGGACCGGAAGGGCTGAAGGCCCTGAAAGAAACCCTGACCTTTATCCCCCGGGAAGTCCCGGTACTCATTGATGCCAAAAGAAACGATATCGGTTCCACAGCCCAGGCTTACGCGGACTCCCTTATTGATTTCTACAAGGCCGATGCTGTCACCCTCTCTCCCTATATGGGGCGGGATGCGGTAGATCCTTTTCTGGAAAAAGGGGAACAGCACGGTGTATTCCTTCTCTGCCGGACCACAAATCCGGGAGCGGGGGCCATTCAGGATCTGCAGGTGAAAAGGCCCGGCAATGTTTTTGAGGATATGTATATTGCCACAGCCAGGGAGTGTATATCCTGGGGAAGTCAGGTAGGTCTGGTAGTAGCGGGGAACGATACGGAAGCTCTGCGGAAAGTACGAAGAGTCTGCCCTGAAACATGGTTTCTTACACCGGGTATCGGAGCCCAGGGAGGTGATATGCTGGAAGCTGTTTCAGCCGGCTGCCGGGCCGACGGAATGGGAATCCTCCCCAATGTATCCAGGGGTATCGCCGGAGCGGATGATCCCGGAGCAGCGGCGAAGGAGTTCAGGGATAAACTGAATGAAGCACGGAAAAAGCTGGTTTCAGGTGAAGTGTTTACAACCCGGGATTTCCGGAAAGAAAAGATCATGAAAGGACTGATTCAGACCGAATGTTTCAGAGTTGGCGAGTTTACCCTGAAATCCGGTAAAAAATCACCTTTCTACATAGATCTGAGAAGAGTCTCCTCCGATGCGGCTCTTCTGGCGGAAGTAGCCAGGGGCTATGCCGAGCTGATAAAGGATAAACACTATGACAGAATCGCCGGTATTCCCGTAGCGGCTCTGCCTCTGGCGACAGCCGTCTCTCTTGAAACAGGTATTCCCCTGATCTATCCCCGTATGACCATGAAGGATCATGGAACCGGCAACCGCATTGAGGGAGAATATAAGCAAGGTGAAAAAGTTCTTCTTCTGGATGATCTGATTACAACAGGGAAAAGCAAGGTGGAAGCCATTGAAATCCTGCGGGAGGCGGGACTGGTTGTTACAGAACTGGCTGTCCTACTGGAAAGGGGCGCCCAGGGCCGTAAGGACATGGAAGCAGCCGGTATCGCCCTCCACAGCTATGCCCATGTGAAAGAGCTTCTGCAGCCCTGTCACGAGCTGGGGCTGATAGATGAAAACCAGCTTAGGGATATGCTGGATTATGCCGCACAGGAGTAATATTTAAGTGAAATTCCTTCAAACCCTCTGGCTGCTGCTGACATCTTCCATCACTCTGGGGAATCTGAAGCTCTCCTTCAGTATCCTGGAAGTCATAACCAAGGTGGCTCTGCCCTTTATCGGTGTGCTGATTTTCTACTTCACCCTGAAGTGGCTGATCCGGAAACTGGTGAATATGACCAGGCTGAAAGAGGATGTCAGAAAGAAAATTATTCAGTACAGCCGGATGGCTTTGAAGTTCCTGGTCTTTATCGGACTGATAACCTTCATAGGGAATCTGCTGGGAAGCCGGCTGCATTACTATATAGGGAGCTTTTTAAATATACTGAATGCGCCCTTTTTCTCCTCGGGGAATACCCATGTTTCGGTCATCACCCTGCTGATGCTGATTCCCGTATTCTATCTGGCTTCCTGGTCGGGAAAAGCTTCCCGTACCCTGCTGGAACGATCAATCTTCGATCAGCTGGGGCTGGATGACGCCCGAAAATTCTCCTTCGGCAGCATTACCCGCTATGCGGTGATGGGGATTGTCTTTCTCTTCGGTCTGTCAATTGTGGGGCTGGATCTGTCCGTGCTGGGGGTTCTGTTCGGAGTTGTCGGTATCGGTCTCGGTTTTGGTCTGCAGAGCATAGTTTCAAACTTCTTCGCCGGTCTGATTATCATCTCCACCCGTCCCATCAAAGAGGGCGACCGGGTTCTGATTAACGGATACGACGGGATTGTCCACAATATACGCTTTGTCAGCACGGATATCAGAACCTTTGAGAATGAAAATATTATTATCCCCAATTCGCACTTTGTGGACCAGCCTGTCCATAACTACTCCTATTCGGACAGGAAGGTTGTTATTGTCAATAAGGTGCAGGCTGCCTATGATTCCGATCTGGAAAGGGCTGTTGAAATTCTGGAAGAGATAGGCAGCCGGAATCCCAACCGGATAGAGGGACCGGACAATGTGGTTCGTGTGCTCTCCTTCGATGACTCGGGGATTACCCTGAGCCTGCGGACCCTGATCCGGGATGTTGCTCTGAAAGCGGTATCCCACTCCTGGACCAATATGGAAATCTGGAAGGAGTTCAGGAATAACGGTATCGAGATTCCCTATCCCAAGATGGATGTGCATGTGGTTTCCCTGCCCGGGGCAGAAGCATCGGACGAGGGGAATACGGATAATCGGGACAGGGATCGGGAAGAGGATTTCCCCGTCTGAATTCCTGACCTTTCCAGTTATTTCAGCTCTCGGCCTGCTCGTTTACTGCAACGAGCTGTTTGTAACAGAGGAGAGCACAAAGGATCAAAAATCAAACAATATAATACTGTAGAGTAGCAGCTGGAGGACCCCTTGGATTGGATAGAAAGGCTTAACGCGGCCCTGGAGTATATTGAGGATAACCTTTGCGGCAGTGAGGATATCAGGGAAATAGCCGGGGCAGCCAATACAAGTCATTTTCACTTTCAGCGGCTGTTTCATGTGATAACTGATACAACCGTTGCGGACTATGTCAGAAGAAGACGGCTCACTCAGGCTGCCGGTGATATTCAGCAGGGGGCGGATATACTGGAAACGGCTCTGAAATACGGATATGAGTCTCAAGCCTCTTTCTCAAGAGCTTTCGGCCGCTTGCATGGTCTGACACCTGCCAAAGCCCGGGAACCGGGTGCCAGACTGAAAGCCTATCCACCCCTTACCTTCAATATATCGATACAGGGAGTACACAGTATGGAATATCAGATCAAAGACTTTGAACGTTTTCAAATTGCCGGTGCGGTGCGTAGAATCACGACTGCAGATGGACAGAACCTCAGGGATATCCCGGCCTTTTTTGAAGAGAAGGATAAAGACGGGACAATTGGCAGGCTGATGCATCTGAACGGGAAGTCCGGTCATTTTGCAGGATGCCTTTTGGGGGTCTGCGCCGATTTCGAAGAAGAGAAGGAAGAATTCAATTTTCTGATTGCGGTAGAACCGGATAAAGACGCTGATCATAAAGACCTGGTAACAAGATCGATTCCGGCTATGACATGGGCGGTATTTCCGGGAAACGGCAAGATGCCCGAATCCATCCAGCAGGTCTGGAAGCGGATCTTCTCCGAATGGTTTCCTTCAATGGACTATGTACATGCGGACGGACCGGAACTGGAAGTGTATCTGCCGGATAACGGAGATCCTGACGACTGTCCTTTTGAAGTATGGATACCCATCCGGAAAAAATAAAAAAGTCCGTTCTGTAGAGAGACCGGATTACTGTCCTGTCTTCGCCTTTCTGCAAAAGGAGGAAATCCCGAAAGCAGGAGCAGGGCAGTTCTGATCAGCCCTTCTGAAGAAGTATCCCCCGGTTTCCCTTGAACCGGTCGTCTTCCCGGAAGGTAAATCCCTTCAGAAATCTGACAAGCTGGGAGAGATCCGAGCTGCGTCCCATGATATAGCAGTACTTACCCGGTTTAACCAGACGGGCCGCTGTATCCATTACATCCTGGTGCCATTTTGCTTTGGGGATGGGGCTGAGGTTCAGATAGAGAAAATCCAGGCTCTTCTCTTCAATCCTGTCATTTAAAAAGGATTCTCCCGGCAGCTCATGGCACTCTATCTCAGCCTCAACAGAACTGTTTTCCAGATTCCTTTTTGTTATTCTGTTCTGAAGGATATCCCTGGAAGCCAGATGGATCTTTTTAAGGTGATTGGAGGGGCGTTTTGCCATCCATAGAGGAATATGTCCCTGCCCGGCATTCCAGAAGAGGGCTTCTCCCGTAAAGGCTGTATGCCGCAAAAGTTCCCCGGATATGCGGGTAGAGTAGCTGAGCTGATCAAAATCGGGTAAGTTATACACCGTCTCCATCGGATAGCTCTCTTCCGCCAGCTTAAAAGTTCCCTTATGACGGACATAGCGTCCGAAATCTTCCCCGGGAAAATCCCTTCCTCCGTCAAAGTGAAAAACCGTATGCATTTTAGTGCTTTCCTTATACAGGATACGGCATCCCGCGTTTTCAAGAGCCTTTTCGGCTGTTTCTTTCAGAGGATCCACAATGACGACGGCAACCCGGCCGCACTCTTTAAGGAAGTATCCCGCATAGGAGAAAAAGTCGTTTAGAACCTTCTCTCCCGCTTTTGCAGGAATATTGGAAACTATCAGATCCTGACTGGATCTTTCAAGCCCCTCCAGAAGAAGGGCATTTTCTATTCTGTCGGCCTTTACGCCATTGAACATGCTGTTCTCTGCCGTATAGGCCGTGGCCAGTGCATCCCTGTCCTGAAAAAGCATCTCCATCCGGGGAAACTTCTTTTTCAGGCTGATACCTATCACTCCGGTGCCGCATCCCGTATCGACAGCATTTTTAACAGAATCCAGGTTTGCCTCTTTGGCAAGGGTTTTTAAAAGCAGCCTTGTTCCCGAATCGATATCAAAGCTGCTGAACAATCCCATGGAGAGATGATAAGTCATCTTTTCGCCGTAGAACTGAAAGGGAACCTGTTTGTTGGAGTAAACAGAGAGTCGGGGATCAAAGGCCTTCTTTTTCATATCCTAGCTGTTAATCCGTTCCTGGTACTCTTTGGTTTCCACATTGATACGTATTTTTTCACCCTGCTTGATAAAGATGGGAACCTTTACGGTCAGGCCGGTTTCCACTTTTACGAATTTGGTAGCACCTGTAACGGTATCGCCTTTTACTGCGTCTTCCGCTTCGGTTACGATCAGATCCATCTTGGGGGGGAGTTTGATATCCAGAGACTCTTCACCCCAGCGGACAACTTTATAGCTTTCGCCCTCTCTCAGAAAGTACTGCATATCCTCCATGGCTGCCATGGGAATTTCATACTGCTCATAAGTATCGGCATTCATAAAGTAAAAGTTTTCTCCGTCGGAGTAGAGAAACTGGGAACTTACATCCTGTACATCGATCTCTTCTACGATATCCTGTGATTTGTGGGTTACTTTCAGTACCGAACCGTTTCTCAGGTTCTTCAGTTTCAGTCTTACAAAGGCTGATCCTTTTCCGGGGTTAACGAACTCTCTCTCTGTTACGATAAAGGGGATCTCCTTTTCCAGGAGGAAGGTTCCTTTGGCAATTGAGCCGGCTTTAATCTGTCCCATAGTTAATCCTTTTCATATGGGGCGCCGCTGAAATCATTGCAGAACTTCAGGTATGTCGGCTGCCCTTTTTTATATAAAATCATTTGGCATAATTTTTTGCTCAGGCGAGTATATCACTAAGCGGAAATAAAATCACCCCCTGTATATCCCTCTTTCCCAATATCTGCGCGATCAGCCTGTCCACCCCGACGGCAGTACCGGAGCAGGAGGGGAATGTTTTGAAAAGATCAGGGTAATCCGGATCGGTCTGTACGGGTATACGGGCCTTCAGATTCTTTTCCCTGCACTCGGTGGAGTAATACAGACGGACTTTTTCCGGATCGGTCTCTTCTGTATAGCAGTTGGCGACCTCCACTCCGTTCATATAGAGTTCCCAGCGGTCGGACCAGGGGGTCCCGGGGATATCGGCTGCCAGGGTTTTAAGGGCTGAGGGGTAATTTTTCAAAACCAGGGGGGCGTCCGTGGGGAGTTCCGGTTCCACAAGTGTAAGAAAGAGTTTATGAAACAGAACTTCCCAGTCATCCTCCCTGTCCACAGGAATATCATGCTCCCTGTTTTTCATTCTCAGAGCTTCAGATGAAAGGTTTTCCGAAAGGGAGAATCCCGCCAGTTCGCAGAAAGCATCCTCCATTGTCCAGATTCTGAAAGGGGCTTTCACATTTTCGGGGGTTTCCCGGTCTGCCAGGGTCCTTACCAGAGCTTCGGTGATCCGGATATTCTCATCGGCGGTTATCCCTGTTCTATACCATTCCAGCATGGTGAATTCGGGGTTGTGTATGGGGCTGATCTGCTCACTGTTGCGGAAGCTTTTACAGATCTGAAAAATATCCCCCGACCCGCCGGCCAGCAGGGCCTTCATCCAGACTTCCGGTGAGGGGGTAAGGTAGAGAGGCCTTGACGGTCCATAGGGGGATATCAGATCGCATTTGAAATTTTCTATGGATGATTCGGGTATAAGGTGGGGAGAAAGAAGCGGCGTTTCCACTTCAAGAAACCCATTGCCTGTAAAAAACTGTCTGATTTTCTGTGTTATAACTGCCCGCTGACGGATAAGCGAAAGGTCCATAACTGCCTCTTGTTGATTGATTATCATAAATGCTGAAATGTTTTCTTATAAAAGAAAAAACCGTCTGCTGACAGACGGCTTTATTAGGAAAATATTAATAATTAACCTTCACTGATGCATTCGGTGGGACAAACATCGGCACAAGCTCCGCAGCTGGTACACAGATCAGGATCGATCACTCTTGCATCATCTTTTTCGCTGATAGCTTCAACCGGACATTCGCCTTCACAGGCACCGCAGTTAACGCAATCTTCTGCATTGATTACATAGGCCATGGGTACTACCTCCATATAACAGTATGAACTTAAACATATCCGAAACGAATTTAAATATCAAGAGATTTATCGGGTTTATTCGCTTCTCCCGGCGGAAAGAATCCTGCTTCGGGGAAGCAGAAAAATAATGAGTGAACTTTTTAAGATTCAATTGACCTCCAGAAAGCGCCGGGGTATAGTGATTTACAACTATTCGGCATAGTGACTATAAACTAGTTAGTGGATAAATACCTATTTGGACAGGTTTTAAAGTCTATCTCTATAAAGTAAAGCAAATAATGAGGAGTTAACTTGTATGGAAGCAACTATCATGAAGCAGCTGCAGACAATCGTGCGGCAGTTTCCCGATCAGCCGGCTCAGAAAAGCAAGGATAAGGATGGCAATTATCAAACCACCAGTTACAGAACCTTCTATCAGGAAGTTCAGGAAGCGGCTGCGGGGTTTATGGAAATCGGCATCAGACGGGAAGAGACTGTCGGGATAATTGCAGACAACAGAAAAGAGTGGCTGATCTGCGATATGGGGCTTCTTTGCATCGGTGCCAGCGATGCCCCCAGGGGATGTGATATCACAACAAAAATTCTGGTTCATATTCTGGGTATCCCCGAATGTTCCTCTGTTATTCTGGAAAACTCTCATCAGCTGGATAAGGTTCTGGAGGTCAGGGATGAGCTGCCGGCGCTTAAACAGATTATTATGCTGGAGCCGGCAGAAGAGGAGACTCTTTCAAAAGCAGGAGAGTACAGGATCATTAATTTCAGCGATTTTATGGAAATGGGAAAAAAGAAACTTTCTGAATCCCCTTCCATGATTGAAGAAGAGATTGCAAAGGGCCGGCCCGAAGATATTGCCACCATTATTTTTACTTCCGGCACAACAGGTGTACCCAAAGGGGTTATGCTCAGCAACTCAAGCTATGTTTACCAGGCGGAAGCCATGCTGCATGTTATTGACGTAACCGAGAATGACACCTGGCTGACCATCCTGCCCGTATGGCACTCCTTTGAACGGATCATTCAGTATGTTTCCGCTCTGAACGGAGCCTGTCTAGGCTACTCAAAACCTGTTGGAAAAACCCTGCTCAATGACCTCCAGGTCATTCAGCCGACCCTCTTTACGGCTGTGCCCCGGCTGTGGGACGCCCTGTATGCGGGGATCTTCCGGAATATCAAAGGAAAGGGAGAGAAAGTCGAAAAACTGTTTAACTTCTTTCTCAAAGTGGCGACCCGGGATGAGCACTTTAAAAGAATCCTGGAAGACCGCTATCCCGATTATACGGGAAAATCCAATTCTTTTAGGAAATTCAGCGCTTCTCTGGGACGGATCGGTACTCTGCCTCTCAGGAAAGCCGGGGATAAAATCCTGTTCAGCAAAGTAGTGGAGGGGATGTTTCCCAGACTGAGAGCCGGCATCTCCGGCGGAGGGGCTCTGCAGAAAAATGTGGACGAATTCTACTCTGCCGTGGGCATAAAGGTTCTGGAAGGGTACGGCCTGACCGAATCCGGCCCTGTCATCAGTGTCCGTGACGAGAACCATCCCGTCGTGAATACAGTAGGGCCCGCCTTTATCGGAACCGAGATTAAAGTACTGGATCAGGATGGAAAGGTTCTTCCTGCGGGAGAAAGAGGGGTTCTTCATATCAGGGGCCCCCAGGTTATGAAGGGGTACTATAAAAATCAGGAACTGACCGATAGTGTCCTGTCCGGAGACGGATGGCTGAATACGGGCGATATAGCGGTTATTTCATTGAACAACGAAATAACGCTGGTCGGACGGGCAAAGGATACGATCGTTCTGCTGGGCGGTGAAAATGTCGAACCAGTTCCCCTGGAGTCGAAGCTGAAGGAATCTCCCTACATCGATAATGCTGTGGTACTGGGGCAGGATAAAAAATACCTGTCTGCTTTGATTGTTCCCGATTTCGATACTCTGGAGGCTTATGCCAAGGAGAACGGGATCATGTATGAGGACAGGGAGCACCTGGGGGAATCCCCCGAAATCAGGGAAATGATCAATCAGGAGATTGCCGATCTTGTTTCCCCGGGCAACGGCTTTTCCACATTTGAAAGGATCTATCAGTTCACCATCCTTCAGAACTCCTTTGAAGTGGGAAAAGAGCTGTCCGCCAAGATGGAGCTTTTAAGACCGGAAATCTACGAGCTGTACGCTTCAGAAATAGAGGACCTGCTGGAAAAGTAAACCTCCCCCGACCCCTCCTCAGGAGGGGAGAGTGTCTTGATTCCCTGGCTGAGAGGCGGCTGTGAAATGCGACAGCCTTACCTCTCCCCTGTGGGGAGACTGAGAGGGGTCTTGTGACTGAGATGAGTATGGAAGAAAATAGAGGACTGCCTGCAAAAAAAATATTTTTTTGCTGCAGTCCTTTTTTATAAAATGCTGATAAAATAGAGATAACAGATAGAATAGGTACGGAGGATTAATTATGAGCAGAGTTGCAATTATTCTGGCTGAGGGACTGGAAGAAGTTGAGGCCGTTACCCCCATAGATTTTTTAAGAAGAGCCGGTATCAGCGTGGTAACCGTCGGATTGACGGGAAGAGAAATAACGGGCGCCCACGGTATTACGATTCTGGCCGATACGGTGTTGTCTGATTTTGACGGAAGGGTCGATTGTATATTGATTCCCGGAGGAATGCCCGGAGCGGCCAATATTGCAGCCAGCAGGGATATTGTTGAGCTTGTGAGAGCATTTTATAAGGAAAGTAAACTGGTTGCGGCAATTTGTGCCGCACCTGCTCTGGTGCTGGGCAAGGCTGCGGGTATTCTGAAAAACCGGTCTTACACCTGCTACCCCGGAATGGAGTCCGAAGCCGGGCCTGATGGACGGTATACGGGAGAAAGGGTCGTGGTAGACGGGAATCTTATAACCGGATGCGGTCCCGGAGGGGCGGCTGAATTTACAGCGGCTGTTATTACAGCCCTTGCCGGAAAAAGCAGGGCAGATGAAGTAATGCGCGGCTCCCTGCAGGCAGGCTGCTGATATGAAAGAGATGACGATCATTGCCGAAGGCCATCTTATTGATTCGGGCCTTCTGTCCAGTATCCTCAATTTTATCCTGGAAGAGGGGATGGACTACCGTATTACCGGAATGGATGTGGGAAAAACGAAGAATGAAACTACCCGTGCGGAAATCCTGGTATTCGGAACAACCGATGAGAGCCTGCAGGAGATTATGACGAAGCTGACTCCCCTGGGGGCTTACGAAAAGGGGGCCGTCAATGCCCAGTTTGAAGCCGCTCCCCGGGATAAAACGGCCCCTGTTAAGTTCTATTCCACCACCAACCACCGGACGGAAGTATATAGGGACGGAAAGTGGAATCCTGTAGAGCATCAGAGGATGGATGCTGTTATAGTTCGTAAGGATGAGCGCTTAATCTGTACAAAAATACGGGATATTGTAAAAGGCGACGAGGTCCTCTGCGGGAGTGAGTCGGTTCATGTGTATCCTCCCCAGGCCGAGAAGAAGGACGACGGTTTTGCGTTTATGACCAATGAGGTCTCATCCGAGCGGAGTTATGATATTGCTGTGGATACCATAGCCACGGAACTCCAGCAGATAAAAGACAGAGGCGGCAAGACCGTTGTAGTCTGCGGTCCCGTGGTCGTTCATACCGGAGGTGCTCCCGCTCTGGCAGCGCTGATAAAAGCCGGGTATATTCAGGGCTTTCTGGGAGGGAACGCTGTTGCCGTTCACGATCTGGAATCCTATTTTTACGGAACCTCCCTGGGGGTAGACCTTGAAACGGGAAAACCGACTCACGGCGGTCATAATCACCATATGCGTGCCATCAACAAAATCAACAGTTACGGTTCGATCAGGGAAACCATCAATGCGGGCGAGTTGGACAGAGGCCTGATGTATGAAGTCATAAAGGCGGATATCCCCTACTGTCTGGCCGGGTCAATCCGTGACGACGGCCCCCTTCCAGAAACGGTAATGGATATGATTGAAGCCCAGTCCCAGTATGCGGAGATCATAAAGGATACGGATATGATCCTGATGCTTTCCTCCATGCTGCACTCCATCGGTACGGGAAACATGACCCCTTCCTGGGTAAAAACGGTCTGTATTGACATCAACCCGGCTGTGGTTACCAAGCTGGCAGACAGGGGCAGCGGGCAGGCAGTAGGTATCGTCAGCGATGTAGGCCTTTTTCTGATTGCATTGGCTAAGCGGCTGCGTCTGAACTTCTAAATCATAAGTCCCCTTTTGATCAAATACTGCGTTAGAAAACTGCACGGGGTGCTCATGTATCAAAGATACACTCCGCTCCCGGTTCATTTTCTGTCTTGTCTTTGATCAAAATCATGACTTATGGGGGTTTTCCCCCCTCCACTAAAAAAAGGCTGTCAAACCCGGTTCGAACCGGGAATTGACAGCCTTGTTGTTTATAAGACGGAAGAATTACAGTTCTACAATTACATCTTTCAGAGCGGGATTCTTCTCGATGTTACCGGGAAGGGCTCTCTCTCTGGCCTTGTTTTTATACTCTTTACTCTGGAAGTAGTAGGTATAGTTTGTGTGAACATCGTAGCTGCCGTTCATCAGGGCATAGGTATCTTCTGTCATGACAAGTTCCTCATCTGTGGGAATAACAAAAACCTTTACAGGAGAATTGTCGGCTGAGATACAGGTCTCGCAGTTTCTGGAAATGGAAGCGGCATTCTTTTTCTCGTCCAGAATAATTCCCATGTTTTCCAGTCCCTGGAGGGATTTCATTCTGTAGGTGGGGTTCATCTCTCCTACACCGGCTGTAAATACAACGGCGTCCACTCTGCCCAGTGCGGCATAATAGGAACCAATGTACTTTTTGATACGGTAAGCTTCCATATCCTGAGCCAGGGTTGCTCTCTCTTCGCCTTTTTCGACTCCCGCCTGAACATCCCGTCTGTCCACAGTCCCTTCCGTAATTCCGAAAACTCCGCTTTTCTTGTTCATGGTGTCATCCATTTCTTTGGCATCCATACCGGTTTCATTCATCATATAGGTAACGATGGCGGGATCGATGTCTCCGCATCTGGTGCCCATCATCAGGCCTTCAAGGGGAGTCATTCCCATGGAGGTATCAAAGCCCTTGCCGTCCTTTACGGCACACATGGAAGCGCCGTTACCGATATGGGCAATGATAACGTTTGTTTTGGCAGGATCCTTGTCCATAAGAACAGAGGCTCTTTTGGCAGTGTACAGGTAGGATGTCCCGTGGAAACCATAGCGTCTTACATTATTTTCCTTGTACCACTTATAGGGAAGAGCATACATAAAGGACAGGGAAGGCATGGTCTGGTGCCAGGCTGTATCCATTACGGCACAGTGGGGAACGGAAGGAAGAACCGCCATTGCTGCCCTGATACCAGTGATATTGGCGGGATTGTGCAGAGGCGCCAGGTGGTTGAGGCTTTCAAACTCTTTCAGAACTTCATCATTAACAATTACGGACTTTTTGAAAGCTTCTCCTCCGTGTACAACGCGATGACCAACAGCTTTGATTTCGCCCATATCGCTGATACAGCCGGCTTTTTCATCCAGAATGGTACTGATAATCCATTCTATGGCTTCCTTGTGGGAAGGACAGGCCTTCTTTTCTTCAAACTCGGGTTTATCAAGGGGTTTGTGTTCGATATTGGATATATCCTGTCCGATTCTCTCTACCATTCCTACACCAAGGACTTCTTTTTTGTCCCAGTCATAAACCTGAAATTTTGCAGAAGAACTTCCGCAGTTCAGTGTTAAAATAACCATTTCATTCCTCCAGAGTAATACTTGCTAAATCTAAATCCGTAATTTGTACGGTAAAAGGCAGTAAAATTAAAATTTTGTTTTATTGTACAGTATGGAAAATAAAATTCAAGTCAGTGTACCTAAGGAAAGGGGTTTATCAGTATTTTTTTACTTTTAGATCTGTGCTAATTCTTCACTGTTATATTGCAGTTTTTACATTTATAAAAAAAATAACTTTGTGAATCCGAATTCCTGTTATATAATTATCCGGTGATTCAAGAAAGTGATGGTTCCCTTAAATCCGGCGGAGAAGCTTTTACATTTAAAGCAGCAGACGGTGTTATGATTCATGGATGCCGTTGGATACCCGCAGAAAAAACAGTAAAAAGCATATTAATAATCAATCACGGTATGGCCGAGCATATCCGGCGGTATAATGATTTTTCCCTTTTCCTGAATGAAAAGGGAATAGCCGTCTGGGGCGAGGATCACCGCGGACACGGGAAAACCGCCGGAGAAGAAACCAATCTGGGATATTTTGCCGATTCCGAAGGCTGGATGAAAGTCGTGGAGGATATCCGCAGTCTGTTCCTTCAGGTCAGAGAGGAGAATCCCGGCATTCCGGTTTTTATGATGGGGCACAGTATGGGGTCGTTTCTGACCCGGCACTACCTCAGTATATACGGAGATGACGGTCTGGCCGGAGCTATTATTTCCGGAACAGGATATACCTCCGGCGCCCTGGCTTCTATCGGCAGTCTGATCGCCAGCTTTGAAATCAGGACGAAGGGAAAACGGAATCGCAGCAAGGTGCTGGACAATATGAGTTTCGGCTCCTTCAACAAGCCTTTTAAGGGAGAAGGCACCAGTGGCTTCGAATGGCTGAGCCGGGACAGGGAACAGGTTCAGAAATACACCAGTGACCCCCTGTGCGGGTTTATCTGTACTTCGGGTCACTTCAAAGACCTCTTTTCGGGTGTGAAGATTATTAACAGTTTAAAGGCTTTTCAGAATACTACAGATAAACTGCCCCTGCTTATGATTTCCGGCGACAGGGACCCTGTGGGGAATAACGGCAGAGGCGTCCGGAAAGTCTATGATCTGTACAGGAAAACGGGTCAACGGGATATAACCCTTCATCTGCTCACAGAGGGCAGACACGAATGCCTTAATGAAATCAACAAATCAGAAGTCTATAATATTCTGTCCGACTGGATGGAAAAAAAAGTGATCGGCTGAGTTTTTTATAAAACCGGCAAAAAAGGGGAATTGCCTTAATTTCATAGGGAATTAATGGCGCAAAAGGAGTTGGAGGCTGTCTCATCCGGGACAGCCTCTTTTTTTTGAATCATCCCGGCTTCCCGTGCTGTAGAAGCTGATATGATGAAAATTACGGTAATCTTCCTTCTCGGGTTTCAATTTTTTCTTCTGGGAGCAGCAGAACAGACTCTTCGAAGCCAGTGGCGTCTTGAGGAATCTTCTACCTCATTTTTCTACCGCCTGGAGGAGGATGATGTTTCTACGGAGCTTCTGCTTCGCGCGGACGAATCCTTTAACGGGATTGAGCCTGCCCGCTTTATCTTTGATTCGCCCTTTATCCTGGCGGGGACAATCAAACCTCTGGGGATGTTTAAACTGTTTGAACTGGACTCGCTTATCGGCAGGGAGTCTCTTAAGGACAGGAGCCGCTACGGGGCGGACAGGAGCGCAGAGTCCCTGGATAACCCGGGTGGCGCAGTTTTCTGGCCGGAGTGGGGAGGCCTGTTTTTTGAAACGAACCGGCAGCAGTATTTTAACGGAGGAACCTGGCTCAGCCTGGAACCGGGTTCCTGTTCCCATCTGGATTGTGCCCTGGATATAAGCATCCGGGAGGATGAGGAAACGGAAGATCCGGAAGAAGCTGAATGGTTCAGGGAGTCCCCTTCCGATGTGACGGGTTCCCTCCTTCATGCCGGTTCGGACCTGCGTTTTGATTACCGGTTTCTGAGCCTGAGGGTAAGAACTTCCCTGTCGGTAGGGGACCATTACTTTCCGGGTGTTTCTGTGCTGCCGGAAATCCATTTTATTTTTGACAGGGTTGCCCTTTATACCCGTTACTGGCGGAACTCCGCGGATTACCGGACCCGCTTTATGGAGTACCCGGACTGGAACTGGCAGTTTGAGGGAGAAGCCCTCTACTATACGGGCTGCGGCTTCTGGAGTCTGAAGGGATTAACGGGCCGGCCCAGACCGGAATCTCCTCCCTCCCCCCAAACCTGTGACCTGCCCTGCCAGGAGTATAATCTCAAATGGCAGAGGGAAGGAGACAGGCTGGACTGGCAGCTGAAGGGAACAGGATCTCTGGATCCGGAGGAATCCTCTCCTTATCAGCTGGGGGCTGAGGGATCTCTGGGCGTTCGTCTGGGCAGCTGGTATCTGAAAGGGGGAGGAGGGGGGCAGTGGGAGGGCTTTCCCCTCTGGCCTCTGTCCCGCAATGCCGAGATTCTGCTGCGGCACAGGGTAAAAGGACTGGTTCAGAACAGCCTGAAACTCTCCTGTTCGGCGGATGAGGACGGAACCGGCTGGGAGCCGGCCTGGTCCGGCACTGTTTTCCTGGGAAGGTGGAACTTCAGCGCCTCAGCCGCTTATGAAATGATGGAGTGGGGAGACCCGGCGCGGTCGCCCTTCTCCATGACCTTGAAAATCGAGTGGTCCGGTTAAGCGCTTTCTACCCCGGAATCCCGGGCTTCCACGGTTTCCGTGATTTTCTGTACAGCCTCATCCAGGGAGAGCCCGTGATAGGTGGTCCCCCCTATGGCCAGGCAGGGTTCCCTTTTCATCCTGTCCTTGTCCCGGCAGTAGCCCATACAGGGGCTTCCTTCAATCTCAACCCTGTTTTTTACGGTATCCGGAAGGTTATCCATCAGCATCAGGTAGTTGCTTCCCCCCAGGATGTAGCAGGTTGTTCCTGTACAGATGGTGACTTTGATTCTTTCATTCTTCATAATTCCTACTCCTTACAGGGATTTCTCAGATAAAGCTGATAATGACATTCTTCAAATACTTTTCTTTCATAGTGCCGGCTATGTTCTTTACCACATTGCGCCGGATTTCCAGTTCCATGGGCATATTGGGATCCTGATGGGCATCGTTGATTCTTGTTCCCACCACAAAGTGGATCTCATCCGAATCCATCAGGGCTTCCACAATCTGTTCCGCCGGGTTTTTATAAATGGAAGAGGGTATCCTATGACAGCGCAGGTATTCGGATACCCTTCCCAGGGTAATGATCCCTTCCGTTATTAAAGAGATCCCCTCCATGGTGGAGGCGGGGGGGATGTCGGCGCACTGGGAATCCAGATCCACCTGGATTTCCCTTCCCAGTTCCCTGGAAACAATATTGGCTGTCGTTCCCCCGCTGATTATGGTTCTTCCGGGGAAATCCCGTATCATCTCGGTCAGGGAGATATCCCTTTCCGGGTTGTAGGGAGGTCCGGTGGCTATGAGGAGCTTGCGGGGGTCCCTGAAGTAGACGGCCCCGCAGGTAATATCATCCTTGGCCCTGTATACATCATTCTTCAGGCTCTCGTTTACCACTTTCCGGGTCAGGGCGTCGGATGAAATATTGGGTTCCTCCGCCAGAATGCCCCGGATAAAACGGCGCACCGAATCATCTCCCCAGCCCAGGGGCCACATGGTTGTTCCCAGCCCCGACTGGGTTACCCCGTCGGAAAAGAAAATCAGCCTGTCTCCGGGGCGGGCGGTAAAATGGCAGCTTGTCACCTTGTTGCGCTTTACCGTCCCCGGCTTGAAGGTGACCGTGGTTTCATCGGGCGAGGCTATTTCATTGTCCCGTATAAGAATAAAATGGGGGTTGTCGTACTCCAGTATCTGAACCTCCCCCTGCTCGTCAATGTCCACAATGGTAAAAGTGGCGTAACTGATCTGTCTCTCGCTGCAGACGGGCAGGGTGCGGGATATGAGTTCCGCCGTTTTCAGAACAGACAGGTTTTTCTCAACCGAACGGAGGGCTATAGTGGCTGTCAGGGAGGAGAGCACATTGGCCCGTATCCCGCTGCCCAGCCCGTCGGAGAGAACGGAGATCATCCGCTGCCGGCCCTCCACTTTTCGGGAGAGAAAGGCGTCTCCGGGAGCGGATTCGCCGTTTTTCATAACCTGGTAGTAGCCTACATCAAGAAAGGTCTGATTCATCAGTGTTTTTCCCCGCCTTTTCCGCCGGGGCTGAAGGATTCAATAATGGTATTGAGCATAACCTCACTTTCTGCGGCATTTTCGCCCAGGAGAAAGGCAATCTGCTGAACCGATTCAATATTTTTTTCCATAACCTGCTTGGCCTGGCGGATAATCCTCTCCTTCTGAACCTGGGGAGAGGTGACATCCTGAAAAATGGCTCCCACCGCCTGGTTCTTCTCTATGGAGAAAACAGAACCGTCCAGAATTTTGTCTCCGATATGGAAGGTTTCTCCGGTCAGGCTGCTGTCGCTTCGAAGCACCCCGTCGAATACGGCCGCAAAGGGGAGTATCTTTTCCAGCACCGCTCCCTTCAAACCGGGACGGGCCTTATAGGCTGTTTCTGTTTCCGGCCCTATCAGTCTGGCAAAGGCCCAGTTGCACTCGATGATATGCATATCCTGGTCTACAATCACCACCCCCGAAGGCATCGCTTTGAGCAGGGCGTTGGCCTTCTTTTCCGAGAGCTTTTTGAGGTAGCTCACGCACATATCCTTTTCGGCCCTGTTCTCCAGAAAAGCCCGGGCATACTCCCGGCAGGTATGGTAACCGCAGGCGCCGCAGTTTTTTTCGTCTTCGCTGTCGTACTTTCCAATGCGGCGCAGGGCCCTCCGGATATCCTCCTCCTTAAAATCCAGCTGGGGGGGAACCGTGATTTCCCTTTTGTAGCTGATGTCCCTGCACTGCAGGGCAGGATCGGGTTTTTTCTCTTCCCTGGACTGGGCGTAATCCTGAACCAGGCACTGTTTGACCGCGGAACCGACGGCCTTGGCCGCCGCCGGTCCATTAATACATCCCCCTTCGCAGGCCAGCAGTTCGAGAAAGAGGGGACCGTCCCCCTTTAGATTATCCAGTCCCTTCAGGATCTCATCCATTTTGTGGATATTGGAAAAACTGAGCATCCTTCCCCGGGTATGGGCATCCTGCCGGCGGATGCTCTCTATCATCCCTCCTTCCGAGGGATAATAGGCTCCGTCCCCGGATGTCCGGGGAATAAAAATGTCATCGTTTTCCGGTGTCAGCCTGTAGGGATCGATCAGTTCATCATCAAACCAATGACGCAGGTCTTCAAAAGAAATGGCCAGATTCAAAAGATCGGGACGCAGATCGGCCTCCCGTTTTTTGGATATACAGGGACCTGCAAAGACAATGCGGACGTCCTCTCCGTATATCTGCTTCAGTATACGGCAGTGGGTCAGAAGGGGAGAGAGGCTTTCTGATACATAGGAGGCATACTGAGGCTGATATTTGTTGATGTATTCCACAATGGTGGGACAGGCCGAGGAGATATGTATCTCCCTGTTGTTCCTGTTCAGAAGGGAGACCGTGTGCCTGGTGACCTCCTGAGCCCCCAGGGCTGTTTCCGAAACCCCCGAGAATCCCAGCCTTCTGGCAGCCTTGATGAGCTGTCCCGCTTCAAGCCCGGGGAATTCACTTATAAAAGAGGGCGCCAGGGAGAGAATCACCTCCTCTTTCCGGTCGATCAGTTTTTTGGCCCGGGAGAGGTCGTTCCGGATTTTCTTTGCCCCCACGGGACAGACCCGGACGCAGTTGCCGCACAGTATGCAGTGATCCGTCAGAATTCTGGCGTGCCCATCCTTAACCTCGATGGTTTTTACAGGACAGTGTCTGAGGCATTTGTAGCAGTCCTGACACTCTGTTTCTTCTGTATATATGGGGTTCAGCATTAATTCCCCTCTACCGTATCGTTCAATAAAAAGCCTTTCAGCAGATCGGGAAGATCTGACGCTTCCACATGGGTGTGGATCTGGTCGTTCAGATAGATAATGGGACCTTTCCGGCAGTTTTCCTGACAGAGGGCGCCCGACAGATTGATGTCCGCCTCCAGACTGTTCTCTTTCAGATAGTCCTGAATAATCTTCAAATTCGTATTGTTTCCTCTGGTAAAACAGGAACTTCCCATGCAGATGGTAATCTTTTTCTTATCCATGTTCTAGCGACCTCCGGACAGCCTGTATGGTGGCATAAAAACAGGATTAAGTCAATAAATATATATCGATATAATAAAATCGATAAAAAATTACCAATTCTATTGACAAAAAAATAAATCTGTAAAATTATATCGATAAATAATTACTCTTATTGAGGAGATTCAAATGGCAAAAGATGAAATGACAGCCCTTAAAATGAAGAAGGATCTGGATGCGGCTATCCAGAGAGTAAAAGATGCACAGAAACTCTATGCTTCTTTCTCGCAGGAACAGGTTGATGAAATTTTCAGACAGTCCGCTATCGCCGCCAATGATGCCAGAATCTCACTGGCCAAAATGGCAGTAGAAGAGACTGGTATGGGAATTGTGGAAGACAAGGTAATCAAGAACCACTTTGCTTCCGAGTTCATTTTCAATAAATACAAAGACACCAAAACCTGCGGTATCCTGGAAGACGACGGGACATACGGTATAAAGAAAATCGCCGAACCTATAGGGGTTCTCTGCGGTATCATACCCACCACCAACCCCACATCGACGGCTATCTTTAAAGCCCTGATCGCGCTGAAAACCAGAAACGCCATCATTTTTTCACCCCATCCCCGGGCGGCCAAATGTACGGTCAGGGCGGCGCAGATTATACTGGAAGCCGCGGTCAAGGCGGGAGCACCCGCGGATATCATCGGCTGGGTGGAAGAACCGAGCATGGAGCTCTCCCAGCACCTGCTGGCGCACAGCGATATCAATATGATCCTGGCAACGGGAGGACCCGGCATGGTTAAGGCGGCCTATTCCTCCGGAAAACCGGCTGTCGGAGTAGGGGCGGGCAATACTCCGGCTCTTATGGACGAAACTGCGGATATCCGCATGGCCGTCAGCTCCGTTCTGATGAGCAAGACCTTTGATAACGGTGTTATCTGTGCTTCCGAGCAGTCCGTTATTGTTCATAAGTCCCTCTATAACGAGGTGAAGAAGGAGTTCCTTTTAAGGGGCGCCTATATCCTTAACGCAGCGGAAACCAAAAAGGTGGCCGGTCTGATTATCGATCCCGAACGGGGAACGATCAACCCCAAAATCGTAGGGCAGAAAGCCGCGGATATAGCCGCCATGGCCGGTTTTACCGTGGATCCGGATGTAAAGGTTCTGATTGGAGAGGTGAGCGATATCAGCCACGCCGAGCCTTTCGCTCACGAAAAACTGAGCCCCTGTCTGGCCATGTACAAGTGTAACGATTTTGAAGACGGTCTTGACAAGGCACGCCGGCTGGTGGAACTGGGCGGTATCGGCCATACCTCCGTACTCTACACGGACGAAAAGAACGTGGACAGGATCAAACGCTACGGGGATGTTATCAAAACCGGACGCGTGCTGGTCAATATGCCTTCCTCCCACGGCGCCATCGGCGACCTTTATAACTTCCGTCTGGAACCCTCCCTTACCCTGGGATGCGGAAGCTGGGGCGGAAACTCGGTCAGTGAAAACGTTGGTGTCAAACACCTTCTGAATGTGAAAACCGTTGCGGAAAGGAGAGAGAATATGCTCTGGTTCAGAATCCCCCCCAAAGTTTACAGCAAGTACGGTTGTCTTCCCATCGCTCTGAAGGAGCTGGACGGAAAGAAACGGGCCTTTATCGTAACAGACTCCTACCTTTACGACAGCGGCTGCGTAGACAGGATCACCCGTATCCTCAAGCCCATGGGTATCGAGGTAGAGTGCTTTCATCAGGTTAAGCCCGATCCCACTCTGAGCACCATCAATGAAGGGCTGGCTGTTATGAACAACTTCAAACCCGATGTGATCATCGGTCTGGGGGGCGGTTCTCCCATGGATGCGGCCAAGATCATGTGGCTGCTGTACGAACACCCGGAAGTTCACTTCGAGGGGCTGGCCATGCGCTTTATGGACATCGAGAAGAGGATCTACGCCTTCCCCGATATGGGTAAAAAAGCCGAGATGGTGGCTATCCCCACCACGTCCGGTACGGGCAGCGAGGTAACGCCGTTCTCTGTTGTTACAGACGACAGAACCGGTCTTAAGTACCCTATTGCAGACTACGCTCTGACCCCCAATATGGCTATTGTGGATCCCGAGCTGGTTATGTCCATGCCCAGGGGGCTCACCGCCGCTTCCGGTATCGATGCGATTACCCACTCTCTGGAGGCTTTCGTTTCCATTATGGCGTCGGACTATACAAACGGACTGGCTCTGGAATCCCTGCGGATCCTTTTCAAATACCTGCCCGATTCCTACAGAAACGGAGCGGACGATAAAAAGGCCAAGGAGAAGGTTCACAATGCCTCCTGTATAGCCGGTATGGCTTTTGCCAATGCTTTTCTGGGTGTTTGTCACTCTATGGCCCACAAGCTGGGTGCAGCGTTCCATATCCCCCACGGTGTGGCCAATGCGCTTATGATTAACGAGGTTATCCGCTTTAATGCTACAGATAATCCCATTAAGCAGGCGGCTTTCCCCCAGTACGAGTACCCTACGGCGATTTCCCGTTATGCGAGAATTTCCGACTACCTGGGACTGGGCGGAAAGAGCGATATGGACAAGATTGAAAAACTGACGGAAAAACTGGATGAGCTCAAGAATGAGCTGAATATCCCTGCTTCCATCAAAGAGTACGGTATCGACGAGGCTGTCTTCCTGGATCAGGTGGATATGCTTGCCGAACAGGCTTTTGATGATCAGTGCACCGGCGGGAATCCGCGGTATCCCCTGATGCGCGAAATAAAGCAGATGTATCTGAATGCTTTCTACGGCAAAATGCATGTGGTAAAGAGTGAGGGTAAATCTGTAAAAGCGGGCTGATGCGGGCTGCCTCCGGGCAGTACGATTAGGTCTATTCCCCGGTGTCCGGAAACTTCTCCTTTTGTTTCCGGGCATCAGCTTTTAAAATAAATTCCTCTAACCGCGGCCGCCTCTGTCAGGGGCGGTTTTTTATTTATAAATCCTTTTGCCGGCAAATGCCCTGCGGGCCCGGGCTCTTTCGGGCTGCGGCTGCCGCCTTCGGTATTTGCCTGGGCAAATACAGGCTATGCCTCCCTGTCGATCCCTATTTGGGGTGGTTATTATAATCAGAAATGAGTTTTGTGTTGTCTGATTTTGCTGTGTTGATTATGTAACGTTTTATTTTGTAAGAAGTTATGGGCGGTGCTAACTAAAGTTAGTTGTGTATTTTCTTTTAAAAAATGACTTTTTACTGTAAAATGAATCGATTTTGTACTTTTTGCAGGAGTGATTCTGTGTTTGGGTGTTTATTTATTGGTTATGTGGATATTATTGCAGGGTATTTGCGGATAATGTGGAATACCTTGTTCAAGAGATAATAAGTTACATCGACACATTTTGTACTTCTGGTTCTTTCATAACTGCCAGACGATTTTATAGTTTTTAGGCATATGATCCGAGTTGATTGATGCTCTCACTACACTGATTATCAATCTTTGACGCCGGTTGCGGCTGGCAGTAGTAGAAATGAGGGCATTCGCCTTCACCTACGATAGCTTTTATATTATTGCCTGATATGGCATCGGTGATTTTCAAAATGATGCTGACGTAACATTAAAATGATCCTGTCGTCGCTATAGATCACGATTCTTGCAAGGTAAGTCCTTTAATGAGAAATTGTTCTTTTCAAAAATATAATGACTGTTTAAAATAAAGATGCAAGAATAGCGCCTATACCTGTCCTTCGGCCAGGCCGCTCCGCAGGATATTTTGGTGTTATATCGAACACATTTTGTACTTCTGGTTCTTTCATAATTGCCAGATGATTTAGTAGGTTTTAGGGTTTTGATACGGGTTGATTGATGCTCACACTACACTGATTATCAATCTTTGACGCCGGTTGCGGCTGGCAGAAGTGAAAATAAGGGAATTCGCCTTCACCTACGTTTATTAAGATATTCTTGCCTGATATGGCATCGGTGATTTACAAAATGCTGTAGACATAACAAGAAAATGATACTGTCGTCGCTACAGATCACATTTCTTGCAGAGATACAGAATGCTGATAAATAGTTCTTTCTTAAAAACAAATTACTGTTTAAAATAAGTCTGCAAGAAAAGCGCCTGTACCTGTCCTTCGGCCAGGCCGCTCCGCAGCATATTTTGGCGTTATATTGACAAAATATCAGTCAATAGAGAATGGAGGAAAAAATGAAAAGAAAAATGGTAGAGTTATTGTTACTAGTGCTGGCAATTTCAGCTTTTGCAGAAAATTACCCTGGTACATCAATTGATTTAGATAACATAAAAGCTAATAATTCTAGGGATATAGTGGCAATCTTAAACGGAAATATTTTCTATGTTTTTTATAATGATCTAAAGACATATGAAACTGAATTACAGCAAAAGAATTTTTTAGAAACAGATGAGGCTCAAGTTTATCAAGAGAAAATTGAGGAATTAAAAAATATTATTCAAACTCAGGGAATTACAACTGTTTATGAGCAAAGGAAAGCACAATTTTCCGATTATGATATTGAGAATAGAGGTTTTTGGGTTACAATCGGAGACTCATATAATGATGGAGATAATATTTCACTAAATAATTTCCTATGTGATAAAGTAGAAATTTATACAAAAAAAAGTGCTATAACTTATTATATGCTTTTTATCCCTGTCCCCGAAGATGTTGCAGGCAAGATTGAGCATAATAATAATATTATCTTAAAACAAGAAATGAAAATATCCGATATTGGAATATTCACCGTTGTTGCAAATGGTTGGAAATTTACTGACCCCCTTCCTATTGCTGAGACATTAAAGTTTATAATTTATGATAAAGCTACAAATGAAGTAATAACTGAAGTTCAATACTAAATTAGGACATTTGTATGAAGGATAATTCGTTAGAACCAAAGAAGATTGATAGTGTTGAGAAGTTGAAAAAAATAGATCTCGCGATTTGGGCCAAATCAAAGGGTTTTGACCCAATCGTTGCACATCCGAATGGTATTGGAAATGATTATAAATACCAATACCGATTGATGTTATTTTATAAATACTATTTATCTGGTAAGAATCAAATTTCAATTGAGAATGCTAGATCATTTGTAAAATATCTTGATGAAAATTCATATTCTGGCCGATTTATTGAGTATTTTATTCGAGAATATCGAAGAATATTAGATGACTTGATAGAAGAGATTACTGGAATTGGAAGATACTGGACAGGAACCTTTATCAGAATAAGTGAAACAGCGAGTGCCGAGGAAATTTTAATTCAGCAGTGTCAGATTCTTAGAAATGAATTATTCGATAAAGATTGTTTTAGATATCTCAATGATGATAACTATTTTAAATTTATAGAAGAAAGAGAAATGCTTTATCAGAAAGAAGAGTTTTGGGAAAAAGAAGCTTGACTATTTAAATATGAAGGAATAGAAGATGGAGAATGAAAATCTTGCATTATTCAAATATTGTCCGGAATCTAATATAAAGTATATTTTCAAGGATAAAACATTAAGATTTACACAACCATCACAATTGAACGATCCTTTAGAATTACGTCCGTTACTCGAATTTGATAAAGCCTGTAAGAATAATTCTTATGAAATTAACGGAATTAAAATGCCATCTATGAATAAATGGTACCAGTTAATTTTAGTTGAACAAGTTGTAAATAGGTATGGGATTTTATCACTTACAAGTAATTGTAAATCGATCAATATGTGGAATTATTATGCAAATGGACATAAAGGATTCATAATAAAATTTAAGAATGATTTTCACATGAATAATTTCATAAGATCGGAAAGAGAAGAGTTCAAGTTAAAAAAAGTTGACTATGTTTCTAAATATACATTAGATATAGGGAAAATTAGTAATAATGCTGGTTACTTCACAGAAAATGATTATATCGATGACGCTGTATTCAAAAAAATAGAAATTTGGTCTTACGAATGTGAATATCGTCTAATAAAACCATTAACTGATTTTCCGAATTATCAGGAACCTGAAAACCTTGATTTTAATGATTCAAATATATATTCATGTGAACTGGATTTCAAAATTATTGATTCTATTATTTTTGGTTCTTTAATGAGCAAAGAGGATAAACAAAAAATATATAATGAAATAAAAAATTATGACATATCAATTTTTCAGGCATTATTGATCAAAGGAAGAATATCAAATGATGCTGTCGGTTTATCACCAATTGAGATTGTGAAAATCACTGATTTTGACAATATTAAAAACTATCAGCCAAAAAATTTTGTATTTGATGATTTTCCTTTTGATGAAAAAGTTATTAAAATTGATACAATTGATAAATTACCATATTACAATGAAACATATAAACAGCAAATTGAACAATTATTTAATGCAAAGCAAAGGCAATATAACAAAGAAATGGAGCAGTCAAATCCTTTGTCATGATTAATGCTTACGCAAGAATACATGCCAACCCTTCGGGACGGCTTTGCAGCTCATTTCGGCGTTATATCGAACACATTTTGTACTTCTGGTTCTTTCATAATTGCCTGATGATTTAGTAGGTTTTAGGGTTTTGATACGGGTTGATTGATGCTCACACTACACTGATTATCAATCTTTGACGCCGGTTGCGGCTGGCAGAAGTGGAAATAAGGGCATTCGCCTTCACCTACGTTTATTAAGATATTCTTGCCTGATATGGCATCGGTGATTTACAAAATGCTGTAGACATAAATCGGGTAGCCAGAGGCTTTTGACCTCCAGCCCCCACACCACCCTGCAAGCGGGTCCGCACAGGGCGGTTCACTCCATGGAGCAAACGAAACTATAATTTGATCATGTGTAGCCCTGGATTTTACACCAGAGGGCCTTAATATTGATCAATCCTTGCTCTTCCAACCATTTATTGGACATAGCGGCATTGGTTGCATAGCCTTTTGACAGATGCCAGTAGGACTTACTACTTGCTCCTGTCATAATGGCAAAATCTTTCGGAATACCCAGCTCCATCAGTTTCCTGACTTTTGTTCTGGGGTAACGCCACTGTTTCCAGTAGCACATACGGATTCTTCTTCTCAGCCATTCATCAATTGATTGTAGAGGTCTGTAATATTGGGAAATACCATAATAGTTCATCCACCCCCGGATATACTCGTTAAGTTTCCGGAATCGATATTCCATTGATACCCCCCAAGACCGTCTTGTCAAATGCTTTAACTGATATTGAAACTCCCGAAAGGATGATTCAGTCCATCGGATTTTCTTACCCTTGAAAGTGAATCCCAGAAAACTGCATTCGGAGATTTTACACACCTTGCTTTTCTTCTGGTTTACAACCAATTTTAACCTGCGACTGAGATAATCACTTATTTCAGTCAATATAGCTTTTCCATCACACAGGCGTTTTGATACAATTAATGCATCATCTGCGTAACGTGCAAAGCACAGGTTTCTCCGTTCCAACTCCTTATCGAAATTATCAAGAAGGATATTGGAAAGTAGAGGCGACAATGGCCCTCCTTGAGGAGTCCCGATTTCAGTAGGGATTTTAATCCCATCCTTGTCCATAATACCGGCTCTCAGGTAGCGGCCAATCAATTTCAGGACTGATTTGTCCCGGACTTTCTTAGCCACACAATGCATCAGAATATCGTGATTTACCGTATCAAAGAACTTTTCCAAGTCCAGATCAACTGCATACTTGTATCCCGATTTAACATAGGTATTTACCTGTCGTACTGCTCCGTGAGCCGATCTTCCCGGCCTGAATCCAAAACTGCTTTCCGAAAAATCCGAATCGAATAGAGGATTCAAAACCTGTGAAATAGCCTGTTGGATAACCCTGTCTAAAATAGTGGGAATACCCAGCATTCGCATACCTCCGGATCTCTTGGGGATTTCCACCCTGAGCACCGGAGAGGGTACATAGTACCCCAAAAGCAAAGCTTGCTTGATTTTACTCCATCTTCTGCGTAGATATTCCGGAAATTTCTCAATAGTCATGCCATTGACTCCCGGACTGCCGCCATTGCGTTTGACCTGTTTCCAGGCCTTACGCATGTTTTCAGATGATAAAATCAAATCCATCATAGAATCGTTCAAGGCTGGTTTCTCCATAATTCGCCAAAAGTTATTTCGGCCAGTGCTAAAATTGTTCCTTTGAGAACCATAAGGCTCCTCCTTGTGAAATGTTCAGGCCTTCACCGTGAACCGGACATTACTCCGGGCGTTGGTTACTATGCCTTCTGCTGACTTCTGCCTGCTAATCAACGAGATTGCTCCCGTTGATGCTATACCGTGCTTTTAAACCTGTGACGACTTATTTGTACTCAAGATAATCTTGCTCATTTCCAGAGTGTCACCCTCTGAAAAGCCGGGGATTGGTTTTCCGGTTCCCTACCGGATTCTCAGTTTAAAAGAACACATTACCGCCCCGCAGACAGATCTCCCCGAATAAGACTGTACACTGTCCCCGGACAACCCTGTGATTTACCCTATTCCATACCCACGGGGCATCGTCATCATTGGCTGACTCGCCTCTGGAACTGAGCCTTCTATCACATTCTTGTACATGGGCTCCCGGTTTTGCATTCCGGCTTCCTCCAGACATTCCCTCGCGGAAATGCCCTTGCCTTCAGCTAACAGTTGGTATAGCATGTTCACTATACGTGGGCACCTGTAGAGGACTTTTACCTCATTAGCGTACAGCCATGTCGGGCGTACCAAGAAAATGATACTGTCGTCGCTACAGATCACATTTCTTGCAGAGATGCAGAATGCTGATAAATAGTTCTTTCTTAAAAACAAATTACTGTTTAAAATAAGTCTGCAAGAAAAGTGCCTGTACCTGTCCTTCGGCCAGGCCGCTCCGCAGTATATTTTGGCGTTATGTAGAACTAAGGTGTTAAAAGGTAAATATGAAAAAAGTAACGATTATAATAATTATATTGATAACACAAAGCATCTTTTCACAATCTCAAATCAGTAGCATACGAGAATATTTAAAAGCAAATAGTTATATGCCTATTATTGAAGTACCTTTAGAATCAACAAAACTATATATATACGCTAAAGAGTCTCAGAAAAGCCAGATAAATAGTGATTATTTCTTAAACGGTGATGTATACCTTGTCAATATTGATAATGATGAAAGAATTAGATCTCATGTCATATGCGAACTTGCTAGTAGTGCTGTTGAAGTATTCACCAATAATAAGGAATTCATAATAAATCCACGTAGTAGAAGCGAGATACGAGGATCAAGAGAAATAATATATTATGATGAAAGATTCAATAAATTTACAATTTTCATTTCAGAATGGATGTTTCTAAGTGGCTTTAAAATTATTGATGAGTATATTGTCTGTAGCCTAGGAAACCATCCAAAATATAAGTATTTAGTGATAAATAAATATACTGGAGAAGAAATACCTGTAGATCAATTAAGCACAACCTTAAGAAGTAGTTATTCACTAGCAATACGTAATGGAAATAATTGGAATTTATATGATTACCATAAATAGTAAAAATCTTTATCAAATGATAAGTGGGTAATATGAATATTGAAAAGAAGAGAATAATTTATTGTATAATTCTATTATTTATAAACTTTGTAAATATTTATTCTGAAAATATAAAAGGACTAAATATTGAGATTTTTGAATTATTAAACGGTGTATGGGATACAAATAACTCGAAACCTAGATCTGTAGATGAAACATATAGTTGGGGAAAAGATAATTCATATAGAGATGGCATTATAATTGATTTCGGATATGCAAGAATTGAGTTCAATGGTTTAAGTTATGGCTATACAATTGAGGACGTAAATCAACTGAATGATAATATCATCGAATTTTCAGGTTATTTCACTGTATATGATGCAAGAATTGAAAAAATTGTTAATTCGCCTGCAACAATACATATAAAGACTAATTCACTAAGTGAAATGGAATTCATTGAAGCTGAAGCTGGCGAGTATAATTTTCAGTTAAGATTCGGAGATGCGCCAAATATCAGAATCCATGAAATTGAATTCGTGGACAAAGAAATCATTATTTCTGAAGAAACAATATTAATGACACTGAAAAGGGATGAGTATATATACTCTGCTTCAATTGAAAATACTGTAAAAGCACATGTTATAAAAAGTTATGATTCAAAATTTTTTGTGTTAACAGAAAATGGCGATATTGGATGGATAAATCAGGATAATGTACATTTCTCTAACGAATAGAGAATAGTACTACATAACAATAAAATGATGCAGTCGAAGCTATAGATCACATTTCTTGCTGATATTGCTTCAATCAAGAATTATTGCTTCTCAAAAAGAGAATAGCTGTTTAGAATGAATGCAAGAAAAGCGCCTATACCTGTCCTTCGGCCAGGCCGCTTCGCAGCATATTTTGGCGTTGAGACTGTAGAAAAAGGTAAGCGGTAATTCTCTCCATCTTGCGTGATTTCGAAATGATTATATACTCCATGAAAAATCATGGAGGAACCTAATATGACCAACTGGAATTGGCCTGAATTAATCGAAGAACAAAAACAGAGCGGGAAAACAATTTCTGAGTTCTGCGCAGATAAAGGAGTTCACTATACATCTTTCTACAAGAATCGAAAAAAATTAAAGAAAAGCAGTTTTATTGAAATCAAACAGAAAGCCCCGGTATTACAGCCACAAAACCCCACAATGATACTCAGATACAAGGATTTCTCATTGGATCTGGCATCAGGTTATAACAGGCAATCCCTGATAGATCTTCTGAAGATTCTGAGAGAGTTGTAATGTTTGTTGACCTGAACGAATACCGGATCTTTCTGAGACCCGGCACGACAGACTTAAGAAAAGCGATCAACGGATTATCTCTGTTTATCCAGAATGAAATGAATCATGATTTATTCGCCAAATCGCTATTCCTCTTTTGTAACCGGCAGAGAAAACTTCTGAAAATTGTCTACTGGGATAATACCGGTTTTTGTCTCTGGCAGAAGAGACTGGAAGAGAACAGATATCCCTGGCCGGAAACAGATGAAGATGCTAAAGAGATCAGCATGGATGAATTGAAAATGCTCCTGACGGGAATAGACTTTTTCAAAGCGCATAAAAAATTATCATATTCCCGTATTTAGAGATTTTATAATTATAGAAACTTTGATAGAATTCCCCGTATGGAGAATGAAGAACAGCATTTAAGAGAACAACTTGATGCACAAAAAATAGAAATTGCTGAACTGAAAAGACTTAATGCCATTCTCCAGGAGCAAGTAGCAAAACTGAACCTCCTGCACTTTGGAACAAAATCAGAGAAGATAACTGCCGAAGATAAGAAACAAGCTTCTCTCTTCAATGAAGCGGAAGATAGTGCTTTTGCTCAGAATGATGAAGAGCAGGAGAAAAATGTTATTGAAACGGTTGAGGTCGGTTCCTACAAGAAAAATATTAAAAAATCCGGCCGGAAACCTCTGCCGGCAGATCTGCCGAGAGAGATCGTGGAATATGATATTCCGGATAAAGATAAGATCTGTGCCTGCGGAACAGAAAAGACCTGTATCGGTGAAGATGTTTCCGAGAGAGCAAAAATTATTCCGTCAAAAGTCGTTGTTATTCAGGAACGTAGAAAAAAGTACTCCTGCAAGAATTGTGAAGGGACGACTCTTGATGAAGCTGCTGTACAGACCGCAGAAGGAGCAAAGCATCTGGTCGCGGGCAGTATTGCCGATGAAAGCCTGCTCGCTTGGAGTATAAGCGAAAAGTTTGAGTTCGCTCTTCCTTTCTACAGGCAATCAAAACGGTTAAACCAGATAGGCATACCGATCCCCCGGGCGACATTGAGCAATCTTACGATAAAATCGGCAACGGCATGTAAGCCTCTATATGATTTGCTGAAAGAAAACATTAAATCCGGTTCCATTATTAATGCCGATGAGACGAGAGTTCAGGTTCTAAAGGAACCGAAACGAAAAGCTTCAGATAAATCATGGATGTGGGTCTTTCTCAGAGGAGATCCCGATAAAAAATGTGTCATATTTCAGTATGAGCAAGGCCGATCCCATGCAATTCCGTTGGATTTCTTGGAAAATTACTCTGGCTGGGTTCAAACTGATGATTTTGAGGCCTACCATACTGCCCGAAAAAAAGTTGATGGAGATATAAAGCATGTCTTATGCTGGGCCCATGCCAGAAGAAAGTTCTTCCAATATTGGGAATCAACCAAGAAAAAAGATGCAGAAGCAAAGCAAATTCTCGACCTGATAAAGGATCTGTTTGAACTGGAATCATTACGGGATAATTATTCGCTAAAAGGGTTTCATAAACAGCGACAAAATAGAGCAGAACCGATACTAGATAAGTTACAGAAAAAACTGACGAAGCTTTATCCTCAAGTACCTCCTTCTTTAGAGTTCGGTAAGGCGATGAAGTATACATTGAGCAACTGGGAGCAGTTGGTTCTATATCTGAAAAATCCTGTTTTGACTCCTTCGAACAATAGCGCTGAAAATGCAATCAGACCCTTCGTAATCGGGAGAAAAAACTGGCTTTTTGCCGGAAGCCCGAAAGGTGCTGAATCATCGGCAATTCTGTACAGTCTCGTTGAATCTGCGAAGATGAAC
Source organism: Oceanispirochaeta sp. (assembly GCA_963663385.2). Lineage (GTDB taxonomy): Bacteria > Spirochaetota > Spirochaetia > DSM-2461 > DSM-2461 > Oceanispirochaeta. The sequence continues at coordinate 736,748 of CAXXXD010000003.1, forward strand.
AATCTTCCAGTTTATGCTTACTTGTACTTTATCTTCCGGGAATTGCCCTGCTGTGAAAAACAGAGTGATTATGAAAAATTACTTCCCTATAATTTAACTGCTGAAGATATTGCAATCTGATCCATCAGTCCTAAAATGCTGTCAATGTGGGAAGAATTACCGCTTACAGAAAAAGTCACCTTTTCTACAGCTCTCAGCCAAAACATGGTAAAATTCTATAAAAGGGAGGTTTTCAATAATGGCCAGATATAAAGAGTATTCTTATGCCCAAACAATGATGATCCCCGTAAGCTTTGAAAAACAGATTTTACCAGGAACATTCGAATATACATTATGCCATCTGATAGACAATCAAATTGACATTGATATGTCAGTTTTTGAAAACCACTACGAAAATGATGAAACCGGAGCTCCCGCCTACGACCCTGCCATCCTCTTAAAAATAGTCCTTTACGCCTATTCAAAAGGAATAAACAGCAGCAGAAAAATTGAACAATTATGTCGGGAAAACATAGTCTGTATGGCACTGGCCGCCGATTCCAGACCCCACTTTACAACAATCGCCGACTTTATCTCTTCTCGTCACAAAGAGTGCCAATCCCTCTTTACCATGATACTCTCTGTTTGTTACTCCCAGGGACTCATTGGAAAAAACATGTTTGCCATAGACGGCTGTAAAATCTCCTCCAACTGCTCTAAGGAATGGAGCGGAACCAAAGCTGAACTATTTGCCAAAACAAAAAAAATAGAGAAATCCGTAAACTACCTGATTGAGAAACACAAAAGCACGGATATTAAATGGGATGATAAGAATCAGCGGAAAAAAGAAAAGCAGGCCATCAAAAAGCTAAAGACTAAAACAGATAAAATCTACAAATGGCTTGATACCCATTATGACCGTTTCGGGAGTCAGGATCAGCCCATTAAAAGCAATATAGTTGATAACGAAAGCGCTAAAATGTCCACCGGACATGGCGTTATACAGGGATATAATGGCATTGCTGCAGTAGACGACAAGCATCAATTAATTATATTTGCCGATACATACGGTGATGTAAACGAATCAGGACACCTAACAGAGATACTTGAGGGGATTGATAAGAGCTGCAAAGAATCTCACATAGATGACCACATCTATAATAATGTCACCATAACTGCTGATACAGGCTTTCATAATAAAAAGAACATGCAGATGATCTGCGAGAAGAAGATAGATGCCTATATCCCGGACAATCAGTTCAGAAAAAGGCACGTAGCCTTTCAGGATGCCGGCAGATACAAAAAGAAAGTCGCCAACTGGAAACCGGAAAAAGGAAAACACTATTTTAGTCCGGAAGACTTTTATATGGATACGGCAACCAACCAGCTTATCTGCCCTGCCGGTCATGCCATGTGGCTGAAATCCCCCAACTTCAGAAGCAATGACGGTCGGTATACCGGAAAGTCCTATCAAGGGCATATACGCAATTGTCGTGACTGTAAACTTCGTTCAAAATGTATAAGAAAGGAAACGACAAAGGCCCGTCAGGTTGCCATACTGAAGGAAGTGCCGGATGGAAAAGGGAGCAATCCCATGGCCGGTATGAAGGAGAAAATTGATACGCCCTATGGACGATCAGTTTATGCAAAACGGATGAGTACGGTAGAACCTGTATTCGGACATATTGCCGGAATGAAAAAGCTGAATCGCTTTACTTTACGGGGTACGGAAAAGGTCCGGACACAGTGGTTGTTGTACTGTATGGTGCATAATATCGGGAAAATCCAGCAGTATAGTGCGTAGGAATACGGAAAAGTGCTAAAGAATGGGTATAGCGTTGGATAAAACCAATTGTAGTTGAATATAGCCGGTTTTAATCGGATTTAATATTGAAATCAAAGAGATGAATGATTTTTCCAAATGAGTGCTTTCAGGGGAGCCTTGAAAATACCCAGTTTGAGTTTTTCTACAGTCTCGTTATACAACAAGAATCAAGGATCACATATGATATCTTCGGAATTCAAGAATAATTTTCTCAAAAGGATTACTAGAATTGATTCAATAAATGTTACAGCTACACAATGTATTGAAAAAGATCCTAATACGATAAATGGAACAGCAACTATCTTTTTTGAGAATGAAATTTTAAAAATAGTTTTTTATCCAACAAATGATGAATTAGATTTTTTCTACCCTCCATATGAAATTGGAGCAATAATAAAAAAAGAATATTATTATAAAATTACTTTCAGCGACAAAAATGGAAAATTATGGGAAACAGATCGATTTCTGCCAAAAAGAACAATTTCTTTACCAAAAAATGAAGTTATTTGGAATTGTTCTATTAGATCGATAAAAACAATATTCTCAATGCAGGATGTGGGTGCTGCAAAAAAGTTAAATTATTTGACTATATCAGTTAAAAATAATTTAGAAATTCCAATTAATGACTACTATTGTCAAAAATGTTTAACCGATAATTTTACATTTACAGATAATAATGTTGGAATTTGGCATATAAGGGAAGAAAATGAAAATTTCAAAATAATGAATTTAAATGGAAGCACAATAATTAAGTTCGAAACAAATGATTTATTTCCTCAAAAGACAATAGCATCTTTACTTGGTACTATATCCTTTATGTGGGGAGAAAAAATTGAATATGAATATATTGAATATCTATATGATGATAAAAAAAGTATAGAATTATTTAATTCTCCAAATGCTGATAATAATAAGCTCAATACACCACTTGTAATGAAAACTCATGAGCATAAAGATAATTATGACAAACTTTTTTATAAGTATTTCAAATTTATTGATAATGAAGCGAATAAGTTGATATATATACAAAATCAAATTATTGCTTCTAATAAAACAATATTGGAAGTTTATTCATTAGTACTTTCAACTTGTATCGAAAATTTGATTAAAAATCGGTTTGATATGAAAGATAAAAAGACTATCACTGAAGTTGATTCAATAATAACATTAGTCAGAAAAAAGAATATTGAGGAAAAAATAAAAAATAGAATTTTAGGATCTTTAAATTCAATACGTAAATCACCCAAAAGAGCAAAAGACATTCTAAATGAATTATTGAACAACGGAGTCATTACAAAAGAGCAAAAAAAATCATGGGACAAACTTAGAAACTCTACAGCACATGGTTCATATGATTTTGAGGTTTCAGATCTCTTAAAATTAACCAATGATGTATTAACACTTTATTATTTGATAATCTTTGAAATTATTGGATATAAGGGAGAATATGTAAATTACTCAAAAAAGAATTTCCCTGTAGAATTAAATTATGCAAATGATGAATAAATTGTTGTATAACAAAGCCTTGCAACTGTCATGGCAAACTGTCACAGAAAATGCGTGGCATTTTCTGCGCCAATTCACCATGCAGCTGAAGGCGACGTTATATCGAACACATTTTGTACTTCTGGTTCTTTCATAATTGCCAGATGATTTAGTAGGTTTTAGGGTTTTGATACGGGTTGATTGATGCTCACACTACACTGATTATCAATCTTTGATGTGAGCAACGGTGCTAGAGTTCCTACATTCAGCGGCGAAAAAGTTCCGCTTTTACTGACATAAAAAGGGGCAAATATCCTAAAGTAGAGATTACCACACCTACTACAAAAGGAACCTGCCCCTATGTGTCAAAAGGAAGATCGCATGCATGTAGCACGCATCATGGCCAACGAAGGCCATACTCAAAAGTATATCGCTGAGTATCTTGGTGTCAGCGACCGGATGGTAAGGAAATACCTGAATCCGGACTTCAGAACCCGTCCCAGGAAATCCCGGGAAAGCATCCTTAAACCATTCTACCCCATAATAGAAGATACCTTGGAAAATGATCCATACTTCAACCTCGTTTATCTTCATGAGAGACTACAAAACTCCGGTTATTCTGGAAAAATGACAATCCTACGTGACTATGCCCGGAAGTACAGGAAGAAACTGATTGAGAAAGCAGTAATCCGCTTTGAAACAGAGCCGGGAAGACAGGCCCAAGTTGACTGGAAAGAATGCGGAAAAATGGAGATTGATGGCAAACTTCAGAAAGTATATGCATTTGTCATGCTGCTGGGATATAGTAGGATCCCGTTTGTCCTTTTCTCCTTGGATATGACCTCGCCGACATTGCTCCAAGCCCATCTGATGGCATTCCGGTTCTTCGGTGCTGTTCCGAAGGAAATTCTTTACGACAACATGAGAACAGCCTGGTACAACAACGGCGGTGTCTGGCACGTGAACTCAAAGCTCCTGGCCTTTGCTTCAGCCTGTGGTTTCACTCCTCTTCGCTGCCAAGTTCGTAGACCGCAAACTAAGGGAAAGGTAGAGCGTTTTATCGGTTACCTGGGCCACAACTTCTTGATCCGTGAAGAAGCAATGAAGAGCCGCTCAATAAACGATTTAAACCTGACTGTCTCCAAATGGATCAAAACAGTAGTGGAACAGCAGATGAGCCAATTTAAACAGACTCGAAAAGAGAGATTTGAGTACGAAAGGCAGTTTATGAACCCTTGGAACCCTGAGGCAGCTCCAGATGTAAGGCTGGTTAAAGAACTGCTTGTCTCCAGAGAAGGGTTTATTCGTTTTGAATCAAACAAGTACAGCATTCCCGCGGACTTCATAGGACAAGTTGCGACACTGAAAGTAGATACGCTGGCAAGAACTGCCGCTATCTTCATTGATGGGGCCCCTGTTAGAACCTTCAAGCTTCTGACAAAAGGTGCGAAATTAGAATCTATCCGAAAGATTGATACCGACTCACTGGTTAAACGCTGGAAGAAAGAGAATCGCATGACAAAAAGGAATGTCGTTGCCAGTGTCCCGGAAATAAAGAATACTCCCAGGTCATCATTGATGCATACAGAGGTTGATACACGCCATCCTGAAAGCTACGACAAGCTTATGGGGGTAACAGCATGAATGTACTGCAGGAGACCATAGAGATCAGGATGAACGACTTAGGGCTGGAGTTTATGGCGGCGGGGTTGGAGAGCTTCCTTGAAGCTCAATCTCACACAGAAAACACTCTCTCTCAGTCAATTGCAGACCTATTGGAACTGGAGTACGTTCCCCGTAAGGAGAGAGCTGCAAAAAGCCGTCTGAAGCTCTCTGGAATGCCATCGATCAAGCTATTAGAGGACTTCGACCTATCCTGGTTGAAGGGAGGATTGACCGCTGCTCAACTGGCAGAGTTTTCTAGTCTGGCTTTCATTGAAAGAAAGGAAAATCTAGTACTGATGGGGCCAAGTGGATTGGGTAAAACCCATTTGATGCTAGCTCTGGCTCATAAAGCCTGTCAGAATGGTTATACTGTATGGTATACAAGCTGCATCGATCTGATGGAGAATCTGACCCATGCCCGGGAGCAGGGGCGGTTGAAGCGACGGCTTACCTGGCTTAGAAAGCCTCATCTCATCCTTATCGATGAAGTTGGCTACGAGAACCTGACGAAAGAACAGGCCAACTTGTTTTTTCAGATTGTAAACACCCGCTATGAACAAGGCAGTATGATCATCACCACAAACAAGTCTTTCGGTCGTTGGGCTGAGATTCTGGATGATGAAGCCATTGCGACAGCGACTATAGACAGGCTCCTTCACCATGCACATGTCCTGAGTCTTAAAGGGGATTCATACCGGATGAAAGACCGGTTGAAAATAGGGATCGTTGATCCTGTTTAATTTTACCCAGAAGCGGAACTTTTAAACCGTTGAAATGAGGAACTTTTTCACCGCTGTTGACAATCTTTGACGCCGGTTGCGGCTGGCAGAAGTGGAAATAAGGGCATTCGCCTTCACCTACGTTTATTAAGATATTCTTGCCTGATATGGCATCGGTGATTTACAAAATGCTGTAGACATAACAAGAAAATGATACTGTCGTCGCTACAGATCACATTTCTTGCAGAGATACAGTATGCTGATAAATAGTTCTTTCTTAAAAACAAATTACTGTTTAAAATAAGTCTGCAAGAAAAGCGCCTGTACCTGTCCTTCGGCCAGGCCGCTCCGCAGCATATTTTGGCGTTATACCGATACAGGGAGTTAAAAAATGAAGATCTTACTTGATACAAATATTCTAATACATCGAGAATCAAATCGAGTCATAAATCAAGATATAGGTCTTCTTTTTTATTGGCTTGATAAAATGGGTTATGAAAAATGGATACACCCAGATTCAATAAATGAAATTGAAAATTACCAAGATCGTATTGTTGTTGAAACCATACGAGCTAAAATACAAAATTATAGATTATTAAATACGTTATCCGAAGACAATGTTGATATTCAAAGAATAAGAAAAGAATTTGATAATAACAGAAATGATGAAATAGATACTAACCTTTTAAAAGAAGTCCATAATCAGAGAATAGAATATTTCATTACAGAAGATAGAAAAATACATAAGAAAGCAAAAAGTTTAAATATTCATGATAAAGTTTTCACAATAGATTCTATTATCGAAAAATTAACCTTTGAAAATCCAGATCTAATCGAGTATCCAATCCCATCAATTAAGAAAATTTACTTTGGGAATATCGATGTAAATCAATCTTTCTTCGATTCATTTCGGGAGGATTATCCAGGATTTAACGAATGGTTCAATAAAAAATCGGAGAATGAAGCATATATTTCAGAAGTGAGTAATCATATTGTTGCCTTTTTGTATATCAAAATTGAAGACGAAAGAGAAAATTATAAAAATATAACTCCAAATTTCGCACCTCATAGAAGGTTGAAAATTGGAACTTTTAAGGTTATTTCTAATGGATATAAAATAGGTGAGCGATTCCTAAAAATAATCTTCGATAATGCTGTAATAAACAAAGTTGATGAAATATATGTTACAATATTCTCAAATAGCTTAGAGAAAAAAATGTTGATAAATCTTCTATGCGATTGGTGTTTTACAGAATTTGGAAAAAAACATAATGCTTATGGAAATGAATTAGTTTTTATACGTAAGATATCTTCATTTGAAAATGGATATTGTAAAAATATTTTTCCAAAGATACCCTTAAATACAGATAAGTATATTGTCCCTATATATCCTGCATATCATACAAATCTTTTCCCTGATTCAATATTAAATAATGAAAGCCCAATAGATTTTATCGAGAATGAACCATTTAGAAATGCGATACAAAAAGTTTATATCTCACGATCGATAAATAGAGAATTTAAAGAAAATGACCTTATTGTTTTTTATAGAACAGGTGGTTTCTATAAAAGTGTTATTACTACAATAGGTATTGTGCATTCTGTTATTGACGATATTAGTTCGGAAAGAGACTTTTTAAGTCTTTGTAGAAAACGATCAGTGTTTACTGATAAAGAATTATCAGAACATTGGAACTATAATCGAGGGAATAGACCTTTTATAGTAAATTTTCTATATTCATATTCTTTCCCTAAACGGATAAATATGGAAAAATTAATAAATTTAGGTATAATACCGGATAGATTCTCAGCTCCCAGAGGGTTTGAGCCATTATCAGACTCAAAATTTGACACAATACTTAAGGAGACCAATTCTGATGAACGTTATTTTATCCATTAAACCAAAGTATGTTGATAAAATATTCAAAGGTGAGAAAACATTTGAATATAGAAAAAGTATATTTAAAAGAAATGACATAGAGAAAGTCATAATATATTCTTCATCTCCAGTAATGAAAGTTGTAGGTGAATTCAAGATTAAAGATATTTATTGTGCCAATCCTGATGAGATATGGGAGAATACAAAATTAGAATCTGGAATTGATGAAACTTTCTTTAGGAAATATTTTGACGGGAAGGATAAAGCATTTGCAATAAAAATAAACAACCTAAAACAATATAAAGATGAATATGATTTATTTAAAAGCTTTGGAATAAAACCACCTCAATCATTTGCATATGTAGACAACGGTATAACAAAGCTATGCAACTGACCCAATTTTTGTCACGATTTTTGCCTTCGGCCGTTACGGAACTAATCGTTCCTACACTCAAAAATCACGCCAACCCTTCGGGACAATTGGGCAGCTGATAGCGATGTTATACGGAAAAAGATATACAAATGAATAGTATCGGAGATAATTCCATTGTCTGAAATTATTGAGACTGTTAGAATACAAAAATGATGAATAATAATACGAAATATCGAATCGTTAGCCTTTTTAGTGGGTGCGGTGGCTTAGATATTCCTTTTTCAGAAGATAAATATGAATTTGCAGGAGCATATGATAATGATCCTGCTGCTATTAAATGTTTAAATCATAATCTACGATGCAATGCTAAAGTTCTAGATGTTTTAAGTGAGGACTTTACTCCAGAAATGAAGGCTGTTGGTTCCGCTGATATTGTACTTGGAGGATTTCCGTGTCAAGGTTTTTCAAAATCAGGTCCTAAAAAAGAGAATGATCCACGAAATAAATTATATAAGTCGATGCTAAATGCAGTTGATATTTTACAACCAAAAATATTCATTGCAGAAAATGTCGATGGCTTAGTTCAGAATTTCAAGGGATCTTTTGTAGAGCAAATAATAACAGATTTTAATGAAATCGGATATGATGTCGAGCATAGAATCCTAAATGCAGTAAATTATGGTGTTTCACAATATAGAAGAAGAATATTCTTTGTTGGTAAAAAAAAGGAATCAAATTCTAAATTTGATTGGCCTGAACCCAAACATGAAGGAAAAAGTAGGAATGGAGAATTCAAAACAAAATGGGATGTATTTGATCGCGATTCGTTGTTTTTTCAACATGAGATTCTACCTAGCAAAACAATAAAAGATAGTATTGAGGATTTATTAGATATAAAATCCAATATTCCTGATCATATACATTTACCAATTTCAGAGAAAGATGTTGAGATAATGAAAAATATTGGAGAAGGTAAGAAGTTATGCAATGTAAGATTTTCTAATACATCTGTATATACTTGGAACATACCAAAAGTATTTGGAGAGATTTCTGAAAAAGAAAAAGCTATTTTGGAAATAATAGGTAAAAATCGCAGAAAAAAAATATATGGAAATATACCAAATGGTAATCCATTATCGATTGAAGTTATTAAGGAATTATCTGGATTTGATATTTTACCAAATGAACTCAATTCTCTTATCGATAAAGGATATTTAAAATTAAAAAATAATAAATATGACTTAAAAGGTGCAATGTTTGCTTCTGGAATATATAAAAGACCTAATTGGAATGAACCTTCACCAACTGTTCTTACTGTATTTGATAATCCAAGGTTCTTTTTCCATCCATTAAAAAATAGACCATTCACAATCAGAGAAGCCGCTAGATTACAGTCTTTTCCTGATAGTTTTGAGTTTATTAATTCAGGTATTTCTATAAAGGATGCTTATAGATTAATTGGAAATGCTGTTCCTCCTTTACTTGCTTCTCATTTAGAAAAAGCTATTTTTAACTACTTAAATAAAGAAGGTTTTAATGAAACTAGAACTGAAAACATTAACATTAACAGAAAAGCTCAATGAATTTGATTTTTGGATAACTTCCAGATTATCAGAAATTAAAGACTCAGAAAAATTTAAATCAGAGATTAATCAAATCATTAATGCCATAGAGGTTTTGGGAACTCGAACTTCTAATTTTGATAATATCGAGGATGTATCTCCTAAGAAAATATCAGAATCTATTATTTATCATGTAAAGGGTAAGACTGGAACAGAACAAGAAGTAGCAATCCTTGGACTAATCAGCTTTATTTTTATGGTTACCGGGAAATCAGATAATAACTGTAAATGTCAGTTTCCAGTATATTTGCACAAGCAATTAAATAAGGATTCTATTCCAAAGATAAACTCGAATTCCACAATCGAAAATATTCCTATTCCTAGAACTATAAATGATTCGAGAGTCGCAAAAATTGTTGCCTCATTAGATAAATCACCTTTAGAACAATATGATTTTTTGTCTTCATATATTCATTTTCTACTGGAAGAAAAATCATACATAGATTCTTTGTGGTCATTAGGTAGAACATATTTCCAATTAAAAGAAATTGGCTACCAAGAAGCATTTTTATTACCACTTGTTGTTTATAGAGTCAGGGGTTCTGTAAGTGCATCTGGAGGTCATGAACCTGAAGAAATATTACGGGATCGAATGATAGAATGGGGATTAGTAAGAGAAACAGATTTTAATACTAATGATGTGATTGTTGGAGAAGTAGATAAAAAATCTAAAACAAGGGCTTATGATTTTGTCTTACCCTATAAGATTGATAGTTGGAGCCAAAAAATATTTATTCAAAGTCAGTTTTATGCAGGTGATAGTGGAAGTGTAAGTCATAAAAATGTTGATCAAATAAGTACTTCAAGATCTCATGTCAAATCAAAAATTTCAGAACCTATCTTTTTGGAATATGTTGATGGTGCCGGATATTATAGCTCCTTAAATGGAGATTTAAAGAAAATTCTTGCTATGGATGATACAGAAGATTTTTTCCAAGTAAAGACATCAGTTGTAAAATTAAGATTCTACCTTCAAGAGATTGGTTTTATAACTCCCATGGAGATTTTTCATGGTATTCTACTTGGTAATAATCATGAAGAAAAATGTAAAAAATTCCTAGAATCGCAGGGTTATAGTGAATCTGAAATTGAAAGAAGCATTAGCAATGCTATTTCTAGACATCTTATATCATATGATAATTCAATTCTATCAATTGCATCTGATAATATTAGGATTGCTAAAAAGTATTTCTTATTAGATGTTATAGTAAATCATTCTAATGAAAAAAGTAAAAGAGATAAAGGATGTTTTTTTATACCAGGTAAAGGTAATCAGATGGGAATTTCTTTTACGGATCTAGGAAAGGCAATTCAGAACTATTCCTCAGATATATGGAAAGATCCCTCTGCTTTACTTGAAGATATTCAATTCCTAATAGATAAAGGGTTTGTGAGCTCTACATAGAAATCCGTATAAATCGGGTAGCCGGAGGCTTTTAACCTCCAGCCCCCACACCACCCTGCATGCGGGTCCGCACAGGGCGGTTCACTCCATGGAGCAAACGAAACTATAATTTGATCATGTGTAGCCCTGGATTTTACACCAGAGGGCCTTAATATTGATCAATCCTTGCTCTTCCAACCATTTATTGGACATAGCGGCATTGGTTGCATAGCCGTAAGCGGTAATTCTTCCCACATTGACAGCATTTTAGGACTGATGGATCAGATTGCAATATCTTCAGCAGTTAAGTTATAGGGAAGTAATTTTTCATAATCACTCTGTTTTTCACAGCAGGGCAATTCCCGGAAGATAAAGTACAAGTAAGCATAAACTGGAAGATTGTTCATCTTCGCAGATTCAACGAGACTGTACAGAATTGCCGATGATTCAGCACCTTTCGGGCTTCCGGCAAAAAGCCAGTTTTTTCTCCCGATTACGAAGGGTCTGATTGCATTTTCAGCGCTATTGTTCGAAGGAGTCAAAACAGGATTTTTCAGATATAGAACCAACTGCTCCCAGTTGCTCAATGTATACTTCATCGCCTTACCGAACTCTAAAGAAGGAGGTACTTGAGGATAAAGCTTCGTCAGTTTTTTCTGTAACTTATCTAGTATCGGTTCTGCTCTATTTTGTCGCTGTTTATGAAACCCTTTTAGCGAATAATTATCCCGTAATGATTCCAGTTCAAACAGATCCTTTATCAGGTCGAGAATTTGCTTTGCTTCTGCATCTTTTTTCTTGGTTGATTCCCAATATTGGAAGAACTTTCTTCTGGCATGGGCCCAGCATAAGACATGCTTTATATCTCCATCAACTTTTTTTCGGGCAGTATGGTAGGCCTCAAAATCATCAGTTTGAACCCAGCCAGAGTAATTTTCCAAGAAATCCAACGGAATTGCATGGGATCGGCCTTGCTCATACTGAAATATGACACATTTTTTATCGGGATCTCCTCTGAGAAAGACCCACATCCATGATTTATCTGAAGCTTTTCGTTTCGGTTCCTTTAGAACCTGAACTCTCGTCTCATCGGCATTAATAATGGAACCGGATTTAATGTTTTCTTTCAGCAAATCATATAGAGGCTTACATGCCGTTGCCGATTTTATCGTAAGATTGCTCAATGTCGCCCGGGGGATCGGTATGCCTATCTGGTTTAACCGTTTTGATTGCCTGTAGAAAGGAAGAGCGAACTCAAACTTTTCGCTTATACTCCAAGCGAGCAGGCTTTCATCGGCAATACTGCCCGCGACCAGATGCTTTGCTCCTTCTGCGGTCTGTACAGCAGCTTCATCAAGAGTCGTCCCTTCACAATTCTTGCAGGAGTACTTTTTTCTACGTTCCTGAATAACAACGACTTTTGACGGAATAATTTTTGCTCTCTCGGAAACATCTTCACCGATACAGGTCTTTTCTGTTCCGCAGGCACAGATCTTATCTTTATCCGGAATATCATATTCCACGATCTCTCTCGGCAGATCTGCCGGCAGAGGTTTCCGGCCGGATTTTTTAATATTTTTCTTGTAGGAACCGACCTCAACCGTTTCAATAACATTTTTCTCCTGCTCTTCATCATTCTGAGCAAAAGCACTATCTTCCGCTTCATTGAAGAGAGAAGCTTGTTTCTTATCTTCGGCAGTTATCTTCTCTGATTTTGTTCCAAAGTGCAGGAGGTTCAGTTTTGCTACTTGCTCCTGGAGAATGGCATTAAGTCTTTTCAGTTCAGCAATTTCTATTTTTTGTGCATCAAGTTGTTCTCTTAAATGCTGTTCTTCATTCTCCATACGGGGAATTCTATCAAAGTTTCTATAATTATAAAATCTCTAAATACGGGAATATGATAATTTTTTATGCGCTTTGAAAAAGTCTATTCCCGTCAGGAGCATTTTCAATTCATCCATGCTGATCTCTTTAGCATCTTCATCTGTTTCCGGCCAGGGATATCTGTTCTCTTCCAGTCTCTTCTGCCAGAGACAAAAACCGGTATTATCCCAGTAGACAATTTTCAGAAGTTTTCTCTGCCGGTTACAAAAGAGGAATAGCGATTTGGCGAATAAATCATGATTCATTTCATTCTGGATAAACAGAGATAATCCGTTGATCGCTTTTCTTAAGTCTGTCGTGCCGGGTCTCAGAAAGATCCGGTATTCGTTCAGGTCAACAAACATTACAACTCTCTCAGAATCTTCAGAAGATCTATCAGGGATTGCCTGTTATAACCTGATGCCAGATCCAATGAGAAATCCTTGTATCTGAGTATCATTGTGGGGTTTTGTGGCTGTAATACCGGGGCTTTCTGTTTGATTTCAATAAAACTGCTTTTCTTTAATTTTTTTCGATTCTTGTAGAAAGATGTATAGTGAACTCCTTTATCTGCGCAGAACTCAGAAATTGTTTTCCCGCTCTGTTTTTGTTCTTCGATTAATTCAGGCCAATTCCAGTTGGTCATATTAGGTTCCTCCATGATTTTTCATGGAGTATATAATCATTTCGAAATCACGCAAGATGGAGAGAATTACCGCTTACGCATAGCCTTTTGACAGATGCCAGTAGGACTTACTACTTGCTCCTGTCATAATGGCAAAATCTTTCGGAATACCCAGCTCCATCAGTTTCCTGACTTTTGTTCTGGGGTAACGCCACTGTTTCCAGTAGCACATACGGATTCTTCTTCGTAAGCGGTAATTCTTCCCACATTGACAGCATTTTAGGACTGATGGATCAGATTGCAATATCTTCAGCAGTTAAGTTATAGGGAAGTAATTTTTCATAATCACTCTGTTTTTCACAGCAGGGCAATTCCCGGAAGATAAAGTACAAGTAAGCATAAACTGGAAGATTGTTCATCTTCGCAGATTCAACGAGACTGTACAGAATTGCCGATGATTCAGCACCTTTCGGGCTTCCGGCAAAAAGCCAGTTTTTTCTCCCGATTACGAAGGGTCTGATTGCATTTTCAGCGCTATTGTTCGAAGGAGTCAAAACAGGATTTTTCAGATATAGAACCAACTGCTCCCAGTTGCTCAATGTATACTTCATCGCCTTACCGAACTCTAAAGAAGGAGGTACTTGAGGATAAAGCTTCGTCAGTTTTTTCTGTAACTTATCTAGTATCGGTTCTGCTCTATTTTGTCGCTGTTTATGAAACCCTTTTAGCGAATAATTATCCCGTAATGATTCCAGTTCAAACAGATCCTTTATCAGGTCGAGAATTTGCTTTGCTTCTGCATCTTTTTTCTTGGTTGATTCCCAATATTGGAAGAACTTTCTTCTGGCATGGGCCCAGCATAAGACATGCTTTATATCTCCATCAACTTTTTTTCGGGCAGTATGGTAGGCCTCAAAATCATCAGTTTGAACCCAGCCAGAGTAATTTTCCAAGAAATCCAACGGAATTGCATGGGATCGGCCTTGCTCATACTGAAATATGACACATTTTTTATCGGGATCTCCTCTGAGAAAGACCCACATCCATGATTTATCTGAAGCTTTTCGTTTCGGTTCCTTTAGAACCTGAACTCTCGTCTCATCGGCATTAATAATGGAACCGGATTTAATGTTTTCTTTCAGCAAATCATATAGAGGCTTACATGCCGTTGCCGATTTTATCGTAAGATTGCTCAATGTCGCCCGGGGGATCGGTATGCCTATCTGGTTTAACCGTTTTGATTGCCTGTAGAAAGGAAGAGCGAACTCAAACTTTTCGCTTATACTCCAAGCGAGCAGGCTTTCATCGGCAATACTGCCCGCGACCAGATGCTTTGCTCCTTCTGCGGTCTGTACAGCAGCTTCATCAAGAGTCGTCCCTTCACAATTCTTGCAGGAGTACTTTTTTCTACGTTCCTGAATAACAACGACTTTTGACGGAATAATTTTTGCTCTCTCGGAAACATCTTCACCGATACAGGTCTTTTCTGTTCCGCAGGCACAGATCTTATCTTTATCCGGAATATCATATTCCACGATCTCTCTCGGCAGATCTGCCGGCAGAGGTTTCCGGCCGGATTTTTTAATATTTTTCTTGTAGGAACCGACCTCAACCGTTTCAATAACATTTTTCTCCTGCTCTTCATCATTCTGAGCAAAAGCACTATCTTCCGCTTCATTGAAGAGAGAAGCTTGTTTCTTATCTTCGGCAGTTATCTTCTCTGATTTTGTTCCAAAGTGCAGGAGGTTCAGTTTTGCTACTTGCTCCTGGAGAATGGCATTAAGTCTTTTCAGTTCAGCAATTTCTATTTTTTGTGCATCAAGTTGTTCTCTTAAATGCTGTTCTTCATTCTCCATACGGGGAATTCTATCAAAGTTTCTATAATTATAAAATCTCTAAATACGGGAATATGATAATTTTTTATGCGCTTTGAAAAAGTCTATTCCCGTCAGGAGCATTTTCAATTCATCCATGCTGATCTCTTTAGCATCTTCATCTGTTTCCGGCCAGGGATATCTGTTCTCTTCCAGTCTCTTCTGCCAGAGACAAAAACCGGTATTATCCCAGTAGACAATTTTCAGAAGTTTTCTCTGCCGGTTACAAAAGAGGAATAGCGATTTGGCGAATAAATCATGATTCATTTCATTCTGGATAAACAGAGATAATCCGTTGATCGCTTTTCTTAAGTCTGTCGTGCCGGGTCTCAGAAAGATCCGGTATTCGTTCAGGTCAACAAACATTACAACTCTCTCAGAATCTTCAGAAGATCTATCAGGGATTGCCTGTTATAACCTGATGCCAGATCCAATGAGAAATCCTTGTATCTGAGTATCATTGTGGGGTTTTGTGGCTGTAATACCGGGGCTTTCTGTTTGATTTCAATAAAACTGCTTTTCTTTAATTTTTTTCGATTCTTGTAGAAAGATGTATAGTGAACTCCTTTATCTGCGCAGAACTCAGAAATTGTTTTCCCGCTCTGTTTTTGTTCTTCGATTAATTCAGGCCAATTCCAGTTGGTCATATTAGGTTCCTCCATGATTTTTCATGGAGTATATAATCATTTCGAAATCACGCAAGATGGAGAGAATTACCGCTTACACTTTAAAAGAAGAATTAGACGAGTATATCCCACTTTATGACAGATTCAAGAAATATTTCGGTTATATGGACAAGGGATTTAAAGGTAAAAAGTATGAAATTTATGCCTATAATGGCGGGCTTTTTGCACCTGATGAGATTCTAGATAATATTTGTATCGATGATGAAATTCTCCATGAACATACTGTTAAGCTCAGTACTTATGATTTTGATACAGAAGTTGATGTAAATATTCTCGGGCATATTTTTGAACACTCATTAGGAGAAATCGAAAATGTACAAGCTCAAATCTTAGGCGAGAAAGTTGATAATCAAAAGACCAAACGTAAAAAAGATGGCATCTTCTATACACCAAAATATATTACTAAATACATAGTTGAAAACACATTGGGCAAGTTTTGTGAGCAAAAGCGAAAAGAGCTTGACATTATTGACGAGGAATATGCTAAGGGTCGTAAGAATCGGAAGAAATCAACCATAATAGACTTAAATGATAAACTAAACATATATCGTGAATGGTTGTTGTCATTATCAATACTCGACCCAGCCTGTGGGTCTGGTGCATTTCTAAATCAGACTGTAGAATTCTTAATTGAAGAACATAAGAAAATTGACGAACTCCGTGCTCGAATGTATGAAGATAGTTTGGTTTTTTCCGATATAACAACTGAAATCCTTGAAAAAAATATTTACGGTGTCGATTTAAATGAAGAATCAGTAGAAATTGCTAAACTGTCTCTTTGGTTACGTACAGCCGAAAAAGGGCGGAAACTAAATTCGCTCAGCAAAAATATTAAATGCGGAAATTCATTGATTGTGGATCCTAAAGTTGCAGGTGAAAAAGCATTTATCTGGGAAAACGAATTCCCTGAAATATTTGCGAATGGTGGGTTTGATGTGATTATTGGGAATCCGCCATATGTTCACCTTGAAAAAATAAAAGAGACATCTGTTGCATTGAAAGATGCAAAATACGAAACTTACCATAGCCAGGGTGATATTTATTGTGTATTTGTAGAAAAAGGAATTGATATATTAAAACAGAATGGGTTGATTTCTTATATTATGCCAAACAAGTGGTTGCAGGCAGGGTATGGAAGACCTCTCAGAGAGTATTTTCTTAAATACAAAATGTTAGAATTAATTGATTTCGGTGATATTCAAATATTTGAAGGAGCAACCACCTATCCTTGTATTTTTATTTCTCAAAAAGCAGAACCTCAAGAAGAAATTTCTATTTCAGTATTAAAAGAATCAAATTCAATTGACTTTAAATTTAATGTAACCGAAACAGCTGAAATATTTGATGCAAAAACGTTTAGTGGTGATACTTGGGTAATAACCTCAAAAAAGGAAAAAGCGTTTTTAGAAACACTACAAAAAAAATATAATAAACTATCTGATTTTATAGATGGACAGGCTTTTTATGGGTTAAAAACAGGCTTGACTGAAGCTTTTTTAATTAATGAAGAAACAAAGCATAATATCATAAATAAAGATCAAAAAGCAAGTGAAAGAATTGAGCCATTTCTGCAAGGACGGGATATCATCAGATACAATACTGTAACACCATCAAGTCATTTAATTTTATTCGAAAAAGGTTTTACTAATGAACATATTAAGGATTCATCACAAGCTACAAGCTGGTTAAATTCAAAATATCCATCAATTGCAAGCTGGTTAGCTCCATTTGAAGAAAAAGGTAAGAAACGTACAGACAAAGGAGATTACTGGTGGGAACTACGGGCTTGCGATTATTATTCAGAATTTGCTAAGCCCAAAATAATGTATCAAAAATTTCAAGTAAAACCTTGCTTTATTTATGATGAGCAAGGATTGTATTGTAATGATTCCATGTGGATTATACCAACAGAAAATAAAGCCCTTTTAGGTGTATTGAACTCAAAAATGGGGTGGTGGCTAATAACAAAATACTGTACACAAATACAAAATGGCTGCCAGTTAATTTGGAAATACTTCGGACAAATCCCTATACCTAATATTGATTCATCTGAATTAACTGAATTGGTGGAAACAATGTTGGATAGAACTAGTGTTCATCAGGCTAGAACAAGATCGTTTCTTAAATATTTGTCTTCAAAGTTTAGTATAGAAAATTTTACTAAAAAACTTGAAAACTGGTCAGAATTAGATTTCTCAAACTTCTTAAAAGAACTGAATATAGGCATTAAAAAATCAGGTAGTAACAAACTCTCCAAGTCTGATGAAATGGAATGGATGGAACTATTTGAAACAAAAAAAACTGAAGTTCAGGCATTAAAAACATTAATTGTAAATACAGATAATGAAATAAACAAATTGGTTTATGAATTGTATGGTTTGAATGAAGAGGAGATAAAAATTGTTGAAGGTTCACATTCTTCATGACGGTTTATGGTAAAGAAGTCACCTAATTCATACATATGTACCGATGTGGGCCTTATTTAGTATCAAAGCCTTGCAACTGTCATGGCAAACTGTCACAGAAAATGCTTGGCATTTTCTGCGCCAATTCACCATGCAGCTGAAGGCGATGTTGAGACTTCGGAAAAATTATTAAGAAAAGGATTGTTGATAGTATCATATGATACTATTATTAGTATATGAAACCACCGTATGATATAACTAAAACGATATTGGATTTATATGGGCAAATAACAGAAGCATTAGGAATATGCCAGAGTTTAATGCTTGTAAAACCAGAAGCTCGTTTACGCCGGCAAAATCGTATTAAAACAATACAATCATCTCTAGCGATCGAAGGTAATACATTAAATATTGAGAACGTAACAGCATTACTTGATAATCAAAGAATTATTGGACCTGAAAAAGATATTATTGAAGTACAAAATGCCATAAAGGCATATGAGAGCCTGATCACATTAAAGCCTCACAATAAAAAAGATTTCCTTTTAGCGCATAAAATACTAATGAATGATTTAGTGAAAACACCTGGAGAATATAGAAAATCCCAGGTTGGAATAATGAAGGGAAAAGAAGTAGCACATATTGCTCCCACATCAGATATGGTTCCTGGTCTTATGAATGATTTGTTCAAATACTTGAAAGAAGATTCCGACTTAGAAATTATTAAAAGTTGCGTCTTTCATTATGAGGTGGAGTTCATCCATCCATTTGAAGATGGTAATGGAAGAATGGGAAGATATTGGCAAACACGAATACTAATGAATGTAAACCCAATCTTTGAGTTTGTACCCATTGAGAAACTTATAAAAGATAATCAAAAAGAATATTACCATGCCTTAGCACTATCAGAGAATACAGGCAAATCAACCGTATTTATCGAGTTTATGTTGAATGTCATAAATGAAGCATTAAGAGATACAATTAATAAATCAAAGCCAACAAGTCCTGATTTTCATAAACGTTCAGAGATAGCTCTCTCTCAGCTGGATGGTTGGTTTGATAGAAAAGAGTACATGCAAGTCTGTAAAGGAATCTCAAGTGCTACAGCGAGCAGAGATTTAAAGCAATTACTTGATGAAAACAGAATTGAATCTTCCGGAAAGGGGAGAATGACAAAATATAGAAATAAAAGGGATGGATAACAAAAACTTGCAGCGTGTGCCACGAGAAGGCACCTTAATCTAAAAGATGGAGGTATTTTCATAACTGTAATATTGATGAGGGAAGGACCCTCGGGATCGGTTTTCAGGAACAGGTTTCAAACCACCGCAAGCTGCATTGGTAAAGAGCCTTTGTGGTGAACGTTGTCGGAAAAAGCAGGAATTAGAACCTGTCAGGTGAGTCTTTGGAAGGTGAACAAAAGTGAACCGTCGATGAGGTCTTTGACACAATTGATCATGAGTTATTGCTTAAAGCAGTGCGGTTTCATAATCCTCCTGCCTGGGTAGTTCTCTATATCGCTAGATGGTTAAAGGCCTCTGCAGAAGATTCGAATGGAGTTGTGATTAAGCGAGAGCAGGGGACACCACAGGGCGGAGTTATCAGCCCATTGTTGGCGAATCTGTTTATACACTATGCCTTTGATGAATGGATGACGAGGACTTATCCACATGTTGAGTTTGCTCGATATGCGGATGACGTTGTAATTCATTGTCGGAGAAGAAGTGAAGCAGAGTCATTGCTCTCGGGAGTTAAAAATCGTTTAAGTGACTGCAAATTATCGGTGCATCCTGAGAAGACAAAAATTGTGTTTTGTAAAGACGACAATCGCAAAGGTGATTACGAATATACGGAATTTGACTTCCAGCTTTACGGTCTGCTGCTGAAAACGGTGTTCTAAAGACAAAGGTAAAATACATTGAATGAAACATAATGATTTCCTTTCAAAAACATTAAGGCAATACTGTCACATCTCTGATAATGAAATCGATCTAATCAGGCCTAAAATTATAAAAAGGAATATCAATAGAAATGATCATTTTCTAAATCAGGGTGATAATATAAATCGTATTTGTTTGATAAGGGAAGGTTTGTTCCGGGTATATTGTAATGATTTGTCAGGAGATGAAAAGACTTTGGCCTTTAGAAGTCAAGGTCAGTTTCTTGCCGGTTATTCCCCATTTATAGAAAACAAAGAAATTTGGTATTCGATAGAAGCTCTTGAGGATAGTGTAATCCTCGCAATGAGGTTTGAAGACTATCTGGACTTGGAGAGAAATTCGAATAGCTGGAATGAATTAATCAAAAACTACATGACTAGATTGTTTATTGAGAAGGAAGAAAGGGAACGTTCTTTTCTTCTTGATGATGCCACAACCCGATATCTGGAATTTGTAAGGAAAAATCCGGATTTCGAGGAAAGAATTCCGCAGTTTATCATCGCATCATATCTTGGAATAACACCGGTTTCATTAAGTAGGATCAGGTCAAAGCTAAAAAAAAATAAATCAGATCAATTATCCTAGGATAATTACAGAAGTTTATTTCGATTGTATTGTTTTTTTTAAATCTATATTGGGAGAACAATATGTCAAAAGCTTTTGTAACAGGAGCGGCAGGCTTCCTGGGAAACAATGTTATCAGGGAATTGCTTGATCAAGGTTGGGATGTTACGGCATTTCACTTGCCTTCAGACAATTTGAAATACTTATCTGGTTTGAATATTAAGTTTGCAGAAGGTGACATTCTTGATTATCAGTCTTTACTTGATTCAATCCCTCAGGATGAGAATGTAATTGTCTTTCATATTGCCGGAGACACAAGCATGTGGGACAGACATAATGAGCGACAATACATGATCAACGTAAAAGGAACGGCTAATGTCGCCAAGGCGGCTCTGGATAGAGGCGTGAAAAAATTTGTTTTTACGTCTTCTATATCTGCCTATGGATATCATTCAGAAAGGATCGATGAAGAAACACCATCGAATGCCCTGACATGTAAAATGAATTACAACAAGACCAAATATCTGGCAGAGCTGGAAGTCCATAAGGTTATTGAAAAAGGTTTAAATGCTGTCATTCTCAATCCCTGTAATATGATGGGGCCCTTTGATATAAAAGGATGGTCTACGCTTATTAAGAGTGTACTTAATAACGATGTTCCCGCTGTTTCCCTTGGTGTTGGAACTTTCGCTCATGTCCGCGATGTAGCAAAGGCTCATATTAAAGCTGCAGAAGTCGGGAAAAAAGGGGAAAACTATTTAATAGGCGGCGTTGAAATAGTATTCAGAGACATTTACCGGGAAATTAATGAAATACTGGGTAAAGATATGAATCTGAGAACTGTTTCCAGTCCAGTTTTTCGAATGGCTATGTATTTAATAAGATTGAAAGCCTTTTTGAAAAGGGAAGAACCTATTTTGACATATCCGAGATATAAAAGACTGACTGGCAGAATTATCTGCAATGATGAAAAAGCCAGGAAGGAACTGTCATTTCAGACTTCCAGTATGAAAGAGATGTTAAGTGATTCCTATGCATGGCTACAGCAGGAAGGTCTTACCATAAAGGAAAATTCATGAAATCCAGGACAGCCTTTGTAGAAGTAAGTGATGAACCCCTTCATCAGGAAGTATATAGAAATGATCATGTTCGTGTTTATCGTGCTATATTGAAGCCTGGTTATTCTACCGATTTTCATAGACATTCAAAAAATACTTTATATGTTACCATTCGGGGAGGTAACATAATGACAAGGACAATGAAAGGAACCCATGCTTGTCCTACTGTTCTATCAAAGAGGGTTTCTTTGATTAAGCGTATTTGTTTATTGTTTCAAAAAATTTTTTCCAATTCCCTGAATCTCTTCAACG
This sequence comes from Oceanispirochaeta sp., assembly GCA_963663385.2. Taxonomy (GTDB): domain Bacteria; phylum Spirochaetota; class Spirochaetia; order DSM-2461; family DSM-2461; genus Oceanispirochaeta. The sequence continues at coordinate 759,006 of CAXXXD010000003.1, forward strand.
GTTTTGTATTTTACATGGCAAGTGAAAGGAATCCTGTAATTCACAAGGCAACAGCCTCAAGTAAAAACGGTTTCAATATGGATTTAATGGGAATTGAAGTCCTGTATTCAAATCAAATGAAATACAGAGTTAAGAATATCTATGGTAAGATTGAGATTGAATCAGATGAAATAATGGCCTGTCGAATCACTTTGAATTCTCATCAAAAATTATCAGGTGAAAATTTACATAGAGACGGACTCATTATTGTTTTATCAGGAAAATTAGGTATAAAAGTAAATCAGGAATATTCTTATCTGAAAGCAGGAGAACTTTATTCTACTGGCGATGAATCTATTCAAGAAACAGAGAATCAGGGACTTAAACAGATGGAAATTCTATATATTGTTTTCAAAAAATAGACTAATAAAAATGAAAATACCCAGTTTGAGTTTTTCTACAGTCTCGTTATGAATAATTCAGGATTGATGGCTAAGTCTAAATGTGGTACAATATATGCACTTGGAGGTTGATAAATGAATTTAAAAGACGATATAAAGCCAATTTCATATATAAAGACAAATGCTGCTGATATGCTTAAACGCGTGAATGAAACACACAATCCAATAGTTATTACTCAAAACGGAGAAGCAAAAGCAGTATTGTTAGACACTGAATCATATCAGGATATGCGTAATAGTTTAGGAATTTTAAAGATTCTTGCAGAAGGTGAGAAAGCTGCAGAAGATGGACAAGTATATACTCAAGATGAAGTTTTCGACTACATGGAAGAAAAATTAAGAAAATTAAAAGAAAAAGAATAGAATGGATAAATTCAAAGTTATATGGACGAAACCTGCGTTAGATGATTTAGACGAGATAATTGGTTATATCGCAAAGGATTCAGTAGATATCGCACTAAAGCAATATGAAAGAATTAAGGATACATCTCTGGAGATTGGAAAATTCCCAAAACAAGGAAGAATAATACCAGAATTGCAGAATGAGAATATAATAAAATTTAGAGAAATAGTTTTAACGCCATGGCGAATGATGTATCGAATTGAAGAGACGAGAATTCTGATATTAGCAATATTAGATGGCAGAAGAAATATTGAAGAAATAATGATGAAAAGACAGCTTAGGTAATTGACTTTATAAAATTTTAAATAAGCTTCAAATAACAGATTTTACCAGGAACATTTGAATAAACATTATGCCATGCGGCTTAAATCTCCCAACTTTTAAAAGCAATGACGACCAGCCCCTCCCTGTCTGAGGGATATTCTCTTTATTCCGGGAAAGCTGTCGGGAAAAAAGAGAATTGACACGCCAACCTGCAGATTATATGCTTGGATATTGTTTGTAAATTAGTCATTCCAAACATAAAGAGGAGACATTATGAGAAAATTGTCAGGTTTTATTTTTCTGCTGCTGACAGCACTGCTTTTCCTGTCATGCGGAAAAGAAAAGGAGACCGATGAAAAACCTGCTGTTCAGACCGTATATCTGGGGCAGGACTGGTCTTCCCCTCATTACCGGGAGGATATGGCGGGAACAGTTCTGAATCTCTACGGGGTTACCGACAAAGTTCGCCCCATACTTGATGTTTTTACAGAAGATACAGGTATCAAGGTTGAGCATCTGACTCTTAAAAACGGGGAAATTCTACAGAGGCTTACCCACGAAGCCGATTCGGGAGTCGTCATCGCCGATCTCTGGTTTACCGGAGGAGCTGACACATTTATCATAGCCGGGCAGAATGATCTGTTGCTCTCTTACGAATCTTCCAACGGAGATGTTCTGGATAAGGATATGAAAGATTCCGATCATTACTGGTACGGAACATCCCTGACTCTGGTCAACTGGGTTGTCAACAAAGAGCTAATCGAAGAGAAAGGGTTGAAAATGCCTGAAGTCTGGGACGATCTTCTTCAACCGGGCCTGAAGGGGCAGGTTTCCATGTCCAATCCGGCTTCCTCCGGTACCGCATACAATGTAGTCAGTGCCGTGCTGCAGACAAGAGGGGAAGTGAGGGGCTGGGGCTACCTCAAGGAACTTATCGGACAGGTTCCGTTCTTTACGGCCCGTGGCAGTGACCCCGCCAATATGGTTGTCAATGGCGAGGCTATTGTCGGTATCAATGCCAGTAATGGTGACCGGGAGCTGGAAATCAACAATTCCCATATCAAACTGGTTTATCCTTCGGACGGAACCGGATGGTGGCCTCAGCCTGCGGCTATTATCAAAGGGACAAAACACGAAGAGGAAGCTAAAGTCTTTATCGACTGGATCATTTCAAAAAGGGGGATGGAAACTGTAGCCTCATCCCGTTATGCTGCGGTAGCCCGCAAGGATGTTAAAATCCCCGAGGGAATAGAGGACATTCAGGATATTGCTCTGTTTCCCACTGATTTTCAGGCCAATGCGCTGGAGCGTGACGCTATTCTCGCACAATGGGCTGAATATGTAGAATAATCGTGAAAGCCGATGCCATGAAGGGGGTATATTACCTCCTCGCTTTTGCTCTCCTTTGCTTTACCGCTTTTCCGGTCCTCTCCGTTTTCCTGTACGGGTTATTCCCCCTTTCGGCAGACGGGGAGCTGGGGAGCATGGTGCTCAGATCTCTACCCTATCTGAAAAACAGCTTTTTTATTGCTTTAATTGTCACACCGGCAGCAGTCCTCATCGGGCTGGCTGCCACACTGGCCGTTCACAGGTTCGCATCTCCGTTTAACAGATTTTTCAGACCTGTAATTCTTCTCTCACTGATCCATCCCCCTTTTGTGGGAAGTATAGCCTTTATCATGCTCTTCGGTAAAAGAGGGCTTGTAACCCACGATCTGCTTCATCTCGACGTCAGTCCCTACGGATGGCAGGGAATAGCCCTGATGCAGTTTCTGGGAATGGGATCCATGGCTTATCTTATCATCTCCAGCTCTGTAGGGAAATCAGATCCCCTTATTGAGGATGCGGCGCGGAACCTTGGAATCTCTGAATGGAAAATCTTCCGGGATATCACCCTGAGATCCATGTCTCCCGAACTTTCATCCGCAGCCATCCTGGTTTTTCTGGCATCGATGGCCGATTTCGGTACGCCTTTAATTATCGGCGGTCCTTTTCAGACTCTGGCATCCGATCTCTACATACAGATTACCGGACTATACGATATGCGATCGGCCTCTGTTTCGGGAATCCTGCTTCTTGTCCCCTGCATAGTCCTTTTTGTATATCAGAGGCGGCTCAACAGGAAAAAGGCTTATTACGCCATGGCTCTTTCCGGCGGATCTATTCACTTCCGGCATTTCAGCCGCTTTGTAAAGATCCCTGCTGTCGGTATAACCCTGCTCTATACTCTTTTTATCCTTCTCAAATACGGCTTTATTTTTATCGGTGCCTTTACCGAGCACTGGGGATACGATTATTCTCTGACTCTGCGCCATCTGATAAAAGTTCTTCAGAAAGACCTGTCCCCCTTTGTCAACAGTGTGCTTCTGGCATTTTTTACAGCATTGTTCTCTTCGCTGGCGGGTGTTTTTCTCAGTTATGTCGTAAAAACAAAAAAATGGGCTTTTCTGGCTGTTTCCGATGTTCTGGCGACTCTTCCCGCCGCTGTTCCGGGAATACTTCTGGGGATCGGGTATCTGGTTACGTTTAAGTACCCTGTGCTGGGGATCGGTCGTTTTATTCTGAAGGACCTGTCACCCCTTATTCTTCTGGGTACGGGAATCATCATTTACATCATCTGTATTTTCCGGTATATGAATGTGGGGCTGAGAACCGGGTATGCCCTGCTGGAGCATATCAATCCCAATATCGAGGAAGCAGCCAGAAATCTGGGACAAAGTGAAAACAGAATTTTCTCAGGTATCATGCTGCCCCTTCTGTCTCCGGCTTTCCGGACATCGTTTTTCAAGGTTTTTTCCACAACCATGACCACTCTCGGGGCAATTATATTCCTGCTGCTCCCTTCAAATAAAGTAGCTGTTCAGTCTATATTTCAGATTATCACGAGCAGCGAAAGAGGGGTAGCGGCTTCAATGGCTTTACTTCTTTCTCTGACTACCGGGCTTATGCTCGGTATATTCCGGTTATTAAATGCATTGATAGCAAAGAAGAGAATATGAAAAAAGTAAAACTATCCATCAGTCAGCTTCGGCAGAATTACGGAGGAGAACCGGTTCTGAAAGGGATCTCCCTGGATATTTATGAAGGAGAAACCCTGGTTGTTCTCGGCCCTTCGGGGTGCGGTAAAACATCTCTGCTTAAATCGATTGCCGGGCTGGTCCCTGTCGATGGGGGAACACTTCTTCTCGACGGCGCAAATGTTGAAGCTCTTCCTCCCCAGGAAAGAAAAACTGCTATGATTTTCCAGAATTATGCTCTTTTCCCCCATATGACTGTTGAGGAAAATCTGTCATATGGATTGACTGTTAAAGGCCGGAAACCGGAGAACCGCAGTGAAAATATCCGCAATATTCTCAGACTTCTCAAACTCGAAGGGTTTGAGAACAGACCGGTTACGGAGCTTAGCGGCGGACAGCAGCAGCGGGTCGCTATCGGTCGTGCCATGATCATAGGGCCTTCGGTTCTCCTCTTTGATGAACCCCTGAGCAACCTGGATGAAAACCTGCGAAAACTGATGAGGAGAGAGATAAGAACCATTCTGCGTGATGCCAATGTCACAAGCCTGTATGTAACCCACGACCAGAACGAAGCCCTTGCAATGGCAGACAGGATTGTTGTGATGAAAGAGGGGGTGATCGAACAGATTGCAACTCCCGGGGAGCTGCACTTCAAGCCGGCAAATACCTATGTCGCCCGCTTTCTCGGTTACGGGAATATTTTTACCTGTGAACAGCGGGACGGCCGGTTTTTTCTTTTCGGTCAGGAAGTCCCTGTTTCACCCGGAAGAGGATCGGATCCGGTTTCCGTACTTATCAGGCCTGAGGATCTGGAGCTTCTGGCAGCGGGTGAACCACCGCAGGGCGCTCTAAGCGGAACCGTAACGGATGTGGAAATTCAGAGCAGTGTTATCCGGTATAAAGTGAAAACCGCAGAAGCGGAGTTTGATGTCGCCCTTCTCAACTGCCGTGACGGTGCCATGCTTTCTCCAGGCCATTCCGTTTTTCTCAAGGTGAAAAGTGAAAATTTTCATATTCTCCGTTCTGTAGAGAGGGTAGATCCGTGATAATTGACCTGCATTTCCATACGAAAGCTTATTCCTCCTGCAGCCGCATCATCCTGGAAGAGGGGGTGGCGCGGGCTGCTTCCATTGGCCTTGATGCCATCTGTCTTACTGAACACGATGTGTTTCCCCGGTACCGGGAGATTCCAGAGTTAGAAAAGCGATTTGGAATCAGGATCTTTTCCGGTGTGGAAATTTATACGGTTCAGGGAGACATACTCTGCTTCGGTCTCGACAGGCTTCCTTCGGGAAGAGTTGATGCCGCTGCGCTTGTAAACCGGGTGGCGGAACAGGGGGGGGCCACCATAGCCGCACATCCTTTCAGGAATAACGACAGAGGCGTGGGGGAGCTGATCACCGCGCTTCCGGGGCTTTCCGCCGTTGAAGCCTGGAATGGAAATACCTCTTATGAGAATAATCTGAAAGCATTGAAAATGGCTGAATCACAGAGTATTCCCGTTACGGGCTCCAGTGATTCCCATCGTCTGGAGAGGATAGGCCTTTACGCAACGGAATTCCGGGATAGGATAGGAACAAAGAGAGAACTGATTTCAGCTCTCAGAAGCGGTTCATTCAAACCGGTTATATACAATGCGGAGACCGGGGTATTCGACACGATATCCATTAGCTGATCATTTCAGTGTCAACTTCATTAATCAACTCACCGGAATATATTCAATTATAAAGGGATATAAATGGTTTTTAATGAATACAGAATGGAAAACAGTGCGGTGAAGAATACCCGCACGGAACTATAGGTAAATTGGGCCGGTACGGGATTTAAGCTCGTTCAGCTTTTCCCGCACCACATCAGGTATATTTCTCTGTTTTCCGGCTGACCTGAGAAGAGACTCTATCAGAGGTCAGTATCCGAATGACCGCCGTAAAGCAGGCGGCCTCCAGGATAGCTGTTTTCAAATATACTTCTGTCTTCCTATGGTTTCTAGCTCTTAAAAACAGATCTGACCGGGACCACTGCAGTGGCTCTGCGGTATTTGCATTTAAAAATGAATGTGCAATAATTAAAAAAGCGGACCGGTTGCGTGGAATAGACAGGCTTTCCGCAGCAAAAGGGGTATTCCCATCAGATGCGTTTGGTGAAAAGGAAGAGGAGGTGCATTCAATGTCTCGGAATGAACGACACAATGATTTTCTGAAAAATGCCTGGAACCAGTGCACCGCAAATTGTGCCGAATATTTTTCATCCACCTACAACCTTCATTATTCCATGAAAGACAGGATAGACAATATTGATCTGTACGGATCCACCTTTACCTCCAGCCCCCACAGATACATCGGCAGAGACAGTCTGACAGCCGAAGGCGGAATCAATCTTTCTCAGAATATCAGTCCTCTCCAGGACAATCTCGGCGATATTTATCTGAAATACAGCCATTACAATCTGATTGCCTATCTGAAATCAGTCAGACAGGAGATTCTGGCGATGGTCAATGGAGATGAGGCATCCGTTCTCGCTCTCCCGGAAAGTTTTAAAGACTCAATAGACAGTCTGCTCTCCATCTGGAAATTCCGGATCAACAGTGAGTTTGATTATTCCACAATAACCTATACGGATCACCTTGAAGATCCGCTGAACGAGGACGACAGGGTTACCATTCAGCCGGTATACAGCGTCATGATCTACCATGAGCTGGGGCACCTTTATTATAACCTTTACAACGGAAGAATCATAAAGGACATCCCCGAATATCTGCTGGAGGACTCCGGGATAAATGAGAAGAGAAGGGTCTTTGAACAAATTGTGGAAGACAACCATATGGGGTCGCTGTGTCCCGATAAATATGAAGAGTATTTTGCTGATAATTTTTCTTATATGAATTGTTCCCGCCTGCTGGGCGGATTATCCCGTATAGAACCATTCTACCTTTCTCTATACGGCATAATCATGAATCTGGTTATACTGGAGATCAAGAATTACTACCTGGGAATCGATGAGTCCGACAGTCATCCAACTTCCCGTGAAAGAATCGAGTTTATATACGGGTATATCAAGGTTGTAAACACTGGGCGATTCCCGGATTATTTCCGAAACTCCGGCAGAATCTGCCGGGCGGGAATGGATATTGTTTCTCTGGTTAGAGATCATTTAAGGAGTAATCATGCATAATTTGAAGATTGTAGGGCCATCCACGGAACTGGAAATACTGTCGGGGCTTCTGCCGGGTTCCTTTGAGTACAGGGAACAGACGGTCAGGCCCGGACTCTCGGAGAAAAAAGATTTCGGTGATGTAGGGGCGGTCATCCTGGGTTCCTTTGCAAGCGGAACACTTGGTCAGATCCTGGTGATCATAGCCCGGTACATCAAAGATAAAAAAGAAAAATATATTGATATTGAGACCGAAGACGGCATGAAATTCCGGGTGCCCTACAATATCAGCGATGAAGATCTGGATGAATTGTTGTCAAAAATCGACAGGATCAGATCAAATCTGCATCTGACACTGAGGTGATGAAATTGATTACGACAAATGTATTTAGAAAGCACCTGTGAAAATTTAAATAAGTCGGGTAGGATGTTAAAAGGAAAATATAAACAGTGATCAACCATAAGAAAATACTGGGTTCCTATAGAAATGACTGGTACAACACTGACTTTCTGGAATTATTAAATAAAAGGTATGATTTTAAATCAAAAAACAAGATTCTCGATGTGGGATGCGGGGAGTATCACTGGATACTCAATTTTATCAATTTCTTTAATCAGAATGCGCAAATTACAGGTATAGATATCAATGACATTGATGCTGAAATCTTATCTGGCTTACAGGCCGCTGCAAAAGATACCATCAGAGAACTGAACTTTATAAAATCATCATCTGATAAACTTCCCTTCGATGATGAGTCATTTGATCTGGTTACATGTCAGACACTTATGATACATCTGGAGAATCCATTGGAAACATTAGCTGAAATGAAGAGGGTAGTAAAACAGGGCGGCCTGATTCTAATATCAGAACCTAATAATCTAGCTCAGGCGGTTTTTATTAATAGCATAAACATTAAAGAATCAATCGACGAGAAGATACACTTTATCAGAGAAAAAATGAAAAGTGATGAATTAAAAATAGAAAGCTGTCAGGGAAATAACTCGATAGGAGAATTGATTCCTGTATATCTGAAACAGATCGGTTTGGAAAATATACAGTGTTATTTAAATGACAAAGTTACTCGACTGACCAGTCCATACAGTTCTGAATCAGAAAAGCGGAAAATCAGAATGTTGAAATCTCTGATTACCGATTATCCATTTAAGTTTTCTGAATCAGAAAAAGTTAAAATACAGAGAATTGTTGATGATATAAGCAGCGGAGATTACTGGTCCTATTCACCGACAATGTTATTTATATCTTCCGGAATTAAGGGATAATTCTTCGATGGCTATATAAACGGTTACTGCTAAGTGTGAGAAGCCTGTTGACTGCGGATCTACAGTAAAAGAGAATCTTGAAATTATAAAATGGAATGGATGCAAAATAAGAATCCTCCCTATTGGATATCAGCAAAATTCAAGTAGAATACGAAGAGGAGAAGAAAGAGTAAATACGATAGAAGAATATCTTAAATTTAATGAATCAAAATATAAAGAGGCGTGTTAGAGCTATAATATCTTACTGAAAATACTATTGGTAAATAATATTGGATGAGAAATTATATGAAAAATATAATAATTAATAAGATGAAAAAGCAGGTGGAAAAATGGAATTGAGAATTGAACGAGTTTATGAAGAATGCCGTAAAGAAGTCCTTGATATATTTAACTACTATATAAAAAATACGACAGCAGCATATAGAGAAGATATTGTTGATGACTCTTTTTTTGATGATTTGTTTGAAGACGCTATTGGTGATGCCAAATATATTATGAAAATTGGAGAAGAAATAATTGGTTTCTGTTTGTTGGAATACTTCATGCCAATAAGAACATTTCGCGAAGTCGCCGAGGTAACATACTTTATAAAAAAGGAATATATTGGCAGGGGAATTGGAAAAATGGCTTTGGAAATACTGGAACAGGATGCTAAACAAAAAGGAATAAAAACAATAGTAGCCAATATTACCTCCGATAACAAAGGCAGTATTAGATTTCATGAAAAAAACGGTTTCATAAAATACGGAGAATTGGAAAATGCCGGAATAAAATTTGGCAGATATTTTAACATAATTTACATGAAAAAAAATATTGCTTGAAATAACCGGGTATAAAGAACATGGAAATATCTTATAGAGAACCGAATATTCACGACTTCCACAATATTCAGACATTGTTTAAAGACGCAATAGCGGGAGCTTTTAAACAGAACAGTATTATGGATAAAGAAGAATTGGCCTATGAGATAAATGAAAAAAGCGATCGTATTGATAAATATCTGAATCATCAATTAAAGGACTCTTTTTTTCTGATAGCTGTCGATAAAATCCGAATAGCGGGAATCGCCGGTATTTTATCCCGTAAAACAACTGATAATGGATAATACAAATGATATTTCCAGTCATGCTCTGGAACTGGGTTCCGTGTATATTCATCCCGAATATCAGAAACAGGGCGTTGCCGGGAATCTTGTTGACAGGCTGATAAATAAAATGGCTTCTCTGGGTATCGGGGAGTATTACCTGGATTGCGGGTATGCAACAAGCCAGAAATACTGGAAAAGGGTTATGGGAAAACCGATCAAGACAATAGAAAACTATTTTGGTGAAAATGAATCATACATGATCTGGAAAAAGAAAATAGAGCAGTAACGTAGTGGCATCTGAACCACGACCTGTCCGGTATACAGCAGGCGGTAGGCAGGGGTATTATGCAGGAAGAAGAGGGTAAGATGATGCATGAAATAATGGATGTAAGAAGAATTTACAGGCAGCTTTTTGATCAGACAATAACAGAATTTGCCAAAATCCCGTCGGATAAATTCTATGGCCCCACAGTGCTTCCATCCTGGAAAGTAAACAACATAATAAGTCATCTTACCGGAAATGCCTTATATAAAACTACGGATATCAGGAGAATGGCAGAACAGCAGGAGAAATCTTCCATCGATTTTGATTCCCTGGCGCATATCATAAACGCAAACAATGAACGGTGGGTCGAGGCGCTGGATTACCTTGATCAAACCGTCCTTCTGGATTTGTATGAGTCTTCGTATAGTGCAATGCTCCTGGAGTTTGAAAAAATACAAGATCTGAAGTCTCACGCGGTTCATGATGTTTTGTGGTACAGCGATGATCCCTCTCCCTGGTGGCTGGATATGGCGCGGGAATATACCGAATTATGGATGCATACCGCCCAGATCTGCGGTTATCTTGATATAGCATTCCCTTTCGAAAAGCAGTATTCCACTTTGTTTCACAGGATATGCCTGCTGGCCGTCAGGAGGCTGTTTAAATCAGAAGAAAATGAAGTTATTTTAAGGATTCAGATCGGAACGGAGACTTATAATATCAGCAGTGAAAATGGCTTTGGAATACCGGAAAAGGGAAAACCCGCAGATGCAGTTATAACCATGACAGACAATGCGGCATGGAAACTGTTTTCGGGTATTTCTCCAACCCCGGAGGAAGCCTCGTCCATACAGATAGAGGGAGACAGGCGCATAGGCGGGAAATTCCTGAAAATAGAATCCGTAATGGTAAAAGCTGAATAGCAGAGACTGCGGAATACCTTCCTCTCAAATCAGGACCAGATATAACTTAAAACCTCTTCCCGCATTTCTACGAACTCCGGGAGTGATTTTACCTGCCGTATGTCCCTGTCTGCGTACTTCGTACTGAAAGGGGTTTCCACCTTCTTGATAAAATGGCCCGGCAGTTTTGACATCACATAAACCGAAGTGGACAGATAGATGGCCTCCTCAACGCTGTGGGTAATCAGTATTACGGTTTTATGGGTTTCCCGCCAGATTTTGAGAAGTTCATCCTGCATATGTTCCCTGGTAAGAACATCAAGGGCTCCGAAGGGTTCGTCCATCAGGAGGATTTCCGGGTCGTTCGCCAGGATGCGGGCAATGGCCACTCTCTGTCTCATCCCCCCCGACAGTTCGTAGCAGTGCATATGGCCGAAATCCGTAAGCTTGACCCTTTCCAGATTCTCCTTAACGATCCGCTGCCTTTTCCGCTTTTCAACCCTGTTCGCCTTAAGACCGAAGGCAACATTCTGTTCTATATTGAGCCAGGGATAGAGGGCCGGTTTCTGAAAAACCACCCCCCTGTTTCTGCTTGGACCTTCTAAGGGCCCCTTCTTATCAAAGATCGTCCCCCTTGTGGGAGGAAGAAAACCGCCGATAACATTGAGGAGTGTTGATTTTCCGCAGCCCGAGGGGCCGACAATACTGATAAAGTCTCCCTTTTCAACGGTCATGGAGACATCTTTTACGGCATTGAGAAGGCCCTTCCTGGTACTGAAATCAACACAGATATCCTTTAGTTCAAGCAGATTGTCCAATTCCTATTTCTCCAGTGCCTGCTGTATGTATTCGGGGTGCAGCGCCTTTTTGAAAACAGCCACATCCGGTGCGGATCTGATGGTCTTCTGTTCTGCAAGGAAATCGGCTGTCGCCTTCAGAACGGAGGCAAGATCGCCTATGGCGTCCTTCTTTCCCATAAACCGGGATTCCAGCTGTTCCTCTCCCGAAAGCAGAAGGAGGCTGTTCATCTGCCTGAGGGCTTCTTCCCTGGGAATGTCAAACTGGCGGCTGACAGCTTCGGCCGCCTTATCCCGGTCGCTCCTGTAAAGCTCTACCGCTCTAATCTCTCCGGCCAGATACTCCACGACCAGTTCGGGATATTTTTCGGCAAAACCCTTTCTGACTACCGTTATATCGCCTGTCAGATAACCTGCTTCAGCAAGCTTGCGGGAGTAGACCAGGACCTTGCCGTCCGCTTCCAGCATCTTGGCAAGTGTGGGTTCCCAAATAAAACTGCCGTCGATATCCCCCCTGTGCCAGGCGGCCAGGGCATCCGGCGGCTGCATATCAAAAATTTCCACCGTTTCCGGATCAATCCCTTCCAGTTCCAGAGCGGCCAGCAGATGGTAATGCGTTGTGGCGCCGAAGGGAACCGCAATTTTTTTGCCGGCCAGGCTCTTCAGATCGTTTATACCGGAGCCCTTTTTTACCACAAGAGCTTCATTGTCGCCTATGATGTCGTGAATCCAGATGACATCGAAGGGAACCGAATTGGCGATACCCGCCGCTATGCCGCTGCTTCCGGAAAGCCCTATGTCGATGCTGCCTGCGGCCAGGCCCGTATTCAGTTCGGAGCCTGAGTTGATCTGCACCCATTCTACGGGAATTCCGGTAGCGTCCTCAAACCAGCTGAAATCCTTGGAGATTATCTGTCCGTTGGGGATGGCCTGGTAGCCGATTACGATTTTTTCCGGCCGGCCGGCTGTTTCACCTTGTCCGGCTGCAGAGACATTTATCCCGGAGAGGCAGAAAAACACCAGCAGGCTAAGGGCTGCTCTCTTTTTCATCTTTAAGCTCCTATTTTTTTGTTTTTGGACTTTTACAGTAAAAATCCAGACCTAACACTCTTTCCCTTTCCAGGGAACCAGAATCTTTTCGGCAAATCTTATAATCCTGTCCAGTATTATACCGGTGACGCCCATCACAATAATACCCATAAACATAACATCCCCTCTCAGGAATTTTCCCGCGTCCAGAACCATCCAGCCTATGCCCGAGGTCGCCGCGACAATCTCGGAGGAAACCAGGGTGGTATAGGTAAACCCTATACTGACGCGCATCCCTGTGAAAATACCGGGAAGACAGGAGGGGAAGATCACATGCCTGAGGATGTATTTTTTTCCTGCCCCCAGGGATTGGGCTGTCTGAATTTTTTCCATCGAAACCGATGCCACAGCCGACATGGCATTGATGGACAGGGGAGGGAACGCCGCCAGAAAGAGCAGGGTGATTTTCGATTCGTTCCCGATTCCCAGCCATATGACCAGTATGGTGTAGTAGGCAAGAGGGGGGAGGGGACGGTAGAATTCAACGATGGGATCAAAAACGGCCTTTACCTTCCAGTTGTATCCCATAAACATACCGAGGGGGATGGCTATCAGACAAGCCAGAATAAAACCGGATATAACCCGGAACAGACTGTCACCCAGGTGCTGAAGGAGAGTTCCCCCCCTATACCCGGAAAGGGCTATATCCTTAAAGGAATCGAGTACGCTGGCCGGTGAGGGAATAAAGTATTCCGGAAATATCCGCAGTCTGGCAATGGTGTACCACACCAGGAAAATTACCAGGACAGTAGATGTAGAAAGGAAAAATTCCGCTAGTTTTCTCTTGGTATATTTATTCATGTAAATTAATTATAGTTAGAAACGAACCGTTCAGACAAGCCGAATCCTGAAACCGGCCTGTCCGAATCGGATAATAATTGGAACCTGAATCAGTTCACACAGCGGGAACTTGTCATTTTGGCAACACGGTTACCCGCAATACCCCCGGCTACCAGGAAGACCAGAAAGATCCATCCCGAGAGGGAGAAGTTGGCTATCGGCGTGTAGAGGGCTCCCACATTACAGCCGTTGGCCAGTCTGGTTCCGAATCCCATAAAAAGACCGCCCATGGCAAAGAGCAGAAGATCCTTGACAGTGACTTTGAACTCGGAAAAGAAGGTTGCCCTGAAAGTCCCGGCCAGCAGCAGGGTGATCAGGGTTCCCAGAACGATACCGATATTCTGTACCGATACGGGATTGGCAAAAATGGAGGTTTCGAAAAATCCGGCAGACATATGCGTAAAGGACGCCAGAGACTCCGGAGACACACCAAAGAGCATCAGGACTTTCCCAAACCAGAAACCGTAAATGGTGGATGCTCCCCAACCGGCTCTGGTCACTCCCATAAGCAGGGTGAAAACGGAGGCAATAATAATGGCTCCGGTCTGCATCTTCCAGGGTCTTACAAAAAGGATCTCATAGGTTTCGCTGCTGAACAGTTTGAAAGGCTTTCTTTCGTATTCCTTTTCCTGTTCGATTTCAGATCCTACACCCGTAAATTTTCCTCCGGCTTTTACACTGTCTTCAAACCTTCTGGAGAAGTAGATGACTACCGCTGCAAAAAAGGCTGTGAGCAAAAGAGCTCCCAGGTAGCCGCTCATGCCATCCCACATAAACCAGTCCGGCAGGTACACCCCGCCATAGAGCTGTTCCCCCGTTACAGAGGAGAACCAGGAATCTGTAACCCAGGAGGCCGTCTTCTGTACTGGAAATCCGATAAAAACGCCGAGGGCAAAAAATACCAGTGTTGTAATGGCTCTGGGCAGACCTGTCACCAGGTCTGTCAGTACACCGGATGCGCAGCAGGATGAAAAGGTCATACCGAAACCGAAGAACAGACCGCCCAGAATGAGTCCCAGGTTTATAGGGTTAACCCACAAGTCGTAACTGGTTGCATCGGATCCGTAGAGGAGGGATACGGACAGAGCTGCTGTTCCCAGAAACATCCACATCAGGATTCTCATCAGTTTGGAAGAACCTGTTCTGTAAGGTCTGTTTACGCTGCCCGCAAAACCCATAAAGCCTCTTGTCAGGGCGTATCCGAATCCCATACCTGCCATCAGTCTGATGAAAAGCATCTGGGACCCGAGAAAGGCTCCGCCGAAAACAAGGATAACCAGTACCAGTGCAAATCCGATAATGTTTTCTACTTTGTTATTCACAAACAATCTCCTAATCGAAATTATAGTCGGTTAAAATCGGCTCTCTGCCCGTAATTTTATCGTTGAAGTATTCATGGAAGGAAACACCCATAAAGCCGCCGGAAATATTCCAGACATTTTTATATCCCAGGTTCTGCAGAGCCAGAACCGCATTGTAGCTTCTCTGACCGCTCCGGCAGTGCAGATAGACCGGTTTATCCCTGGGGATTTCTTCCACTCTGTCCCGCAGCTGGCTCAGGGGGATATTTTTTGGCTGTTTTCAGATGAGAGAGTTCATACTCATCCTCTTCTCTTACATCAAAGATGGCTGCCTTATTCTCTATCAGTTCTCTGACCTGATAGGCATGCACCTGTCTGAAATCATCATGCATCAGGTTTGTGGCTACATAACCGGCAAAGTTGACAACATCCTTGGCTGTTCCGAAGGGCGGGGCATAACAGAGTTCCAGATCTTTCAGATCCCGGATGGTCCCGCCGAATTTAATAACTGTGGCAATAACGTCGATTCTTTTGTCCACATTTCCCTTGCCGATAGCCTGGGCTCCCAGAATCTTTCCTGTAGGAACTTCATAAACCAGTTTAAAGTGCATACTCCGGCTGGAGGGCATTAAACCGACCTTGTCCCCGGGGATAATTCTGACACAGTCAAAGTCGATATTCAGATTGGCATTGCGGATGAATCCGCCGGTCAGACCGGTGGAGGCGGCATTATAATCAAATACTTTCAGAATGGAAGAACCGATATACCCTCTGTTGTCAATGGTCATACCGTTAATATGGTCTGCCACCCCTCTGGCCTGTTTCTGCGCCGGTCCGGCAAGGGGGAGTTTGAAATAGTCGTTAAAGAGGTAGCTGTAGACTTCTATGGCATCGCCCACCGCATAGATATCCCTGTCATTGGTCCGGTAGTTCTGATCTACCTTCATGGCTCCGGTTTTGCCAATATCCAGTCCGGCCTGTCTGGCCAGGTCGGTTTCGGGAGAAACACCAATTGCCATGATTACCAGATCCGCATCAACCTTGTTCCCGGATTCCAGGATAATTCCTTTTTCATCAAAGGAGGTTACCTTGTCATTAAGGATCAGATTGACTCCCTTATCATAAATTTCCTTATGAAGTATCTGAACCATATCGTAATCGAGTATTCTTAATATCTGGGGCATCGCTTCAATCAGGGTAACGTTGAAGCCTGCTTCCTTCAGGTTTTCTACCGTTTCAACGCCGATAAAACCGCCGCCGATTACAGAAACATTTCTGACGCCTTCTTCTTTTACCGCTTTTGCCAGTTTTGAAATATCCACAACATTTCTGATCGAAAAGTGTTTAATTTTATCCAGTCCGGGGATCGGGGGAACAATGGGTTTACCCCCGGGAGAGAGTACCAGTTTGTCATAGGATTCGGTGTAACTGTTGTCTGTTTTTAAATCCTTTACAGTAACTTCTTTCTTCTTTCTGTCAATCGATACCACTTCGTTTTCTGTTTTGACATCGATATTGTACTGAGTTTTAAACAGTTCCGGTGTCATGAGGACCAGATCATCAGATTCTTGGATAAGTCCGCTTAGATGGTAGGGCAGGCAGCAGTTTGAAAAGGATACATGGGGCCCCTTTTCAAACATGATAATTTGATCTTCTTCGCTTAATCTTCTTAATCTGGCCGCGGCTGATGCTCCGCCGGCAACTCCGCCGACTACTAAGATTTTTCTAGACATATGGTTACTCCTTATCAAGAATACAAAAAAAAATAAAGAAAATAGATATTTTTTTATGTATATAATCTTATTTATATAACTTTATCTAAATTATTTAACTGCAAAATAGATGCTATGTCCAGTAAATTCTGTAAAATACTTGCCATGACCAGTAAATTCCCTCTAAAATAGAGAAAATCATTGCGATTTCTCTAAAATCGTTAATAATTTATTTAATCAGGATTTTTATAATTCTAGTTTTTAACAAGGACATTATCAAATGAGAAACAATAAATTTTATTCTGGACTGATCCTTACGGCGCTGGTGCTTCTGACCGCCGTATCCTGTTCTTTTATTGATTATGCCGAGTCCGGCACCCTTATAGTCAGCGGAAAAGACGCGGTGAAACTGCTGGATAAAGGGTATATCCTTGTTGATGCCCAGAAGACGTCATCTTACAACAAGGAGCACATTGAATCGGCCGTTAATATTCAGCGTAAGGATATTATGGGCAGTAAGCCGGTTGCCAACAGCCTTGCCTCAGGGGATACTGTAGCAAAGGCAGCGGGGAATGCCGGACTGACCGAAGAATCGGATATCATCATTTACGACGACAATAACAATATGGACGCTTCCCGTTTATACTGGACCCTGAAAATATGGGGGCACAAGGGGAACATGGTTATTGTCTCCGGAGGACTCCGCAGTCTGACAGATGCCGGTCTGAGTATTACGGATGCAGCAACGGATATCACTCCGGCCGCCTATATAACCGGTCCTCTTGATACTTCGATGATAGCTGAAAAGGAAGAAATCCTGGCCATGATTGATGATCCCGCGGCTGATTTTGTGCTGATCGATGTTCGTTCCGATGAGGAATATCATGCAGGAACAATCCCCGGTTCCATCCATATCAATCATGAAAAGAACCTTTTTATCAATGAAGAAAAGGGGAGCACCTTCCGTCCGGTTTCCCACAACAGAATTCTGTATAAGGAGCTGGGAATTACACCGGAATGTGAAATCGTTATGTACTGCAAGAGTTCTGTCCGGGCAGCCAATACCTATGCCGCCCTGTATAATGCGGGTTACCGCAACCTGAAAATCTATGACGGCGCCTGGATCGAATGGTCAAGTTTGGACCTGCCCGTTTTTAAACCCGAATTTACAGCTGAAACATCTGTGGAATCATCAGATAATTCCTGATATTGGGATAGTATCGAATGAAAAAAACCGGGATCCCCGAGCGAAGCTGAGAGGTCGGGGAGTCGGGTAGTCGGGGGCTGAATACCCCTCTCAATCTCCCCGGAGGGGAGACGTCGGTAAGGATTCCCTCCTGCGGAGGGTGATTTAATAAAACCGTTCCAGTGTCAGGGCAATGGCTTCGGCCGGACCGTTTTCCTGAATCAGTTTCAGGGATTCATCAAATCTTTCCAGAAAGACCGGGCTGGTGCGAAGGGTCTGTGAAAAAAGTTCGGGAAAAGCTTCTATGAAAAATCTTCCGCCCTCATCTGCAGCCTTTTTTGCCGCAGCCAGCAGTCGGTTTCTCAGGGGGTCTTCAAAAAAGAGATCCTTTGAAAGGGCATAGGCCCAGCCTGCCACTCCCAGAGTCAAAAGGGGAGGCGCCTCGTTCTTCTGTTTCAGGGAGTCTTCTATGGTGGGGAGTATAAACTTGGTGGTTCTGCTGGATGTATCGGTTGCCAGTCTGAGAGTCTGGTCCTTGATCCGGGTATTTTTGAATCTTCTGACCGTATTCTCCAGGAATCCTGTAACATCAAAGCCGGGAACTTCGCCGACAAAGGGCAGGGCTTCTTTTCTCATCATTGTTTCAACGGCTCTGTCAAAGGGGGACGCCGTCATAAAATCGCTGGAAAACTCAAGCCCCTCATAAAGAGCCATATGGGCAAATACAACATGCCCGGCATTCAGAAGGCGCATCTTCATTTTTTCATGGGATGAGACATCCTTCACAAAGTAGACTTCTTCCAGAATATCCAGATCCGGACGGGGGTTGTTGAACTCATCTTCAATTACCCAGAGGATAAATGGTTCGCATGGTACGGGAGCATTATCCCTGTAGCCATAGGTCTCTTTAACATACTCCTTATCCGCGTCGCTTGTCAGGGGGGTTATCCTGTCTACCATGGAACAGGGGAAAGCCACATTTTTTTCTATCCACTCTTTCATTTCTGCGGATTTTTCCCCGGCAAAGGTAAGAACTCCCTTTTTCAGCATCCGTCCGTTCTTTTCCACATTGTCACAGGACAGGAGGTCATAGGGGGGAATCCCTTTTTCTCTTCTTAATCTCAGGGATTCGTAAATTAAACCGTAAAATGTCTTTGGTCCGGAGGAGGCTGTCAGGTCATGCTGTATATCCGGATTGGAGAGCTGAAACTCGCCGGTGGAATCATTGAAATTGTATCCCCCTTCCGTCACGGTCAGCGTCACAAGGGTTGTCCCGGGATCGGTGAGTTTTTCCATAATCTGCGCACACCCTTCCGAGAGGATATTGTGGGATAGAAGGGAAGATATTATATAATCCCCGGTTTCATCACAGTCACTCTGTTCCAGTACCGTATAAAGACAGTCCTGCTCATTCAGCAGGGATGCCAGCGCCTTGTCATTATCCCTTGTGCTTATTCCGTATACACCAAGATTCCGGGCGCCGCTTTTTTCCATATACCGCTGAAAAAAGACCTCCTGATGGGATCTGTGAAAATTCCCCACCCCGATATGTACGACGGAGCTGGTCAGTTCACCTCTTTCCATACCCGGCAGGATCGGGGATTTAGAAGCAAATTTCATACTGTTATTCAGTGTCTGCATAGTGATCTCCCAAAAAATCAGATTTTAACACGTAATCGATTAAATATCCAGTTAATCGATTATATCACTACTTAGAGTGATATACGCAAGCCCCCATTTCCTGCAATTCTCCGGATATAACGGAATTTCATGATATTTTTATAATGCTGTTCCCGTTTTTGATAATTGATCTGTAAATTTCTGCAGCCATTATCAGCTGTTCAATCCTGATGCACTCGTTTGGTTTGTGGGCCAGGCTGATATCTCCGGGACCGAGGATGACAGTGGGAATCCCCGATTTCCCCGCACTGGCCAGGGCATTGCAGCCGTAAGGGGCGGCATACAACTCAACATCCATTCCATTTTCCATTAAGGACTTTTCTACAAGGGAAACAAATGGACTTTCCTTATCCCCCCGCCAGCCGGGAAGGAAATCCTCCATGATCATCCGCTTACCCGTATAGGACAGAAGATCATACCGGGCAATCTTCAACTGAATTTTATTCCTGTCCCCGAGAGCCGTTTCCAGGCGTTTTATAAAGCCTTCCCTTGTTTCTCCCTGGAGCAGACGACACTCCCATAAACTCCGGCATTCACCGGGAACGGAGCCGTTGCCGGGGGAGGGAAGGGAGCTTATCTCCACCAGTTCAATCACTTCTTCTCCCAGAAAAGGGTCTGTCCGGCGTGGGATCTTTCTGATTTTCTCAACCGCCTCTGTCATCCTGTATACGGCATTATCTCCCAGATCGGGGCGGCTGCTGTGGGCGACCCTGCCGTAACTGGTTATCTCAATCCCTGCCCGTCCCTTTTCGGCTATACCCAGTTTCAGATCAGTAGGTTCTCCTATCACAACGGCATCCACCTTATAGCGGTCCAGGATGCTGCTGAAAGCTGTTCCAATGAGCAGCTCCTCCGCCACGCTGGCGGATACCAGAACGGTCCCTGCAAAATCCGTTCGTTTAAGGAAGGCCGGTGCACAGATCATGGCGGCAAGGGCTCCCTTCATATCGCTGGCGCCTCTCCCCCAGATTCTGTTTTCCCCTATTATTCCCCCATAGGGGTCGTGTTTCCATAAACCGGGATCCCGAACAGGAACAGCATCCATATGCCCGTCAAAGAGAAGGACAGGGCCCGGAGAGGCTCCCTTTAATTGACCGGTTACATTTCCAAAGTCGTCAACAACCACTTTATCGTATCCCAGTTCTTCCATCTTTCCTTTTACAATGCGGGCGGTGTTTCCTTCATTTCCCGATTCTCCGTGGGATCGGATAAGTTCCTGTGTAAAGGAGATGATTTCCTCTTTCTGTTTCGGGCTCAGGTTCATGGGGATGGTACTTCCTTTGTTCTCCCTTTCGAATTTGTAAACAATTGTGCGCCTGTTTTTTAACATAGGCAATACGGTGCATACAAACTTTTCTGTTAATGGTACGTTTAATACAGGATTAATTTCAAAAGGAGACTGGCATATGAAACTGACAGTACTGGTGGATAATAATACACTGATCGACCGTTACTTTACGGGAGAACCGGGGCTCTGTTTTCACATACAGGATGGTCATACAAATCTTCTGCTGGATGTGGGGTATTCGGATATCTTTATAGGGAATGCTAATAAAATGAAACTCTCCCTGAGGAACCTGGACTACCTCGTTTTATCCCACAGTCATCTGGATCACACCTGGGGACTGGAGCCTTTGATAAGGTATTACACGGAAATGAAAATTGAAAATATCCCCCACAGGGTTCCCGTTCTCATGGGGCATACAGAACTGTTTAAAACTGTTGCGGCTCCGGATATTCCGGAAATAGGATGCCTTCTGCCGGAAGAGAAACTGCGTCGTCATTTTGAAATGAGTCTGGAAAGAACGCCTCAATGGATCAGTGAGAACCTGGTTTTTCTGGGGGAGATCCCGCGGGTAAACAGTTTTGAGGGGACCCATACATTCGGCAGAAAGGAGGGGGCGGACGAGGACGATCCGGTTCCGGAAGATTCCGCCCTTGTCTATAAATCCTCCAGAGGTCTGGTTGTAATAACCGGCTGCTCCCATTCCGGTATCTGTAATATTGCAGAGTATGCCAGAGAGGTCTGCCGTGAGGAACGGGTCTATGATATTATCGGCGGCTTTCACCTGTTGTCGCCTTCTGAAAAACAGATTCAGGGGACAATGGATTATTTCAGGCAGCTGAAACCTCATGTAATACACCCCTGTCACTGTACGGATCTGTCTTCAAAAATCAGACTGGCTTCTGCGGCGCCGCTGGAAGAAGTGGGGGTAGGTCTGATCCTGAACTATTGATTATTATAAGGTAGAAATGCAAATACCAATCTACTAAGGTTTTATATAGAGAGCATGATCCTGTGACTGTTTCAAGGAGGATTCTATGAAAAAAGAGGGTAAAACTCTTGCGGGACTATTAGTATTTGTTCTGCCCGGTCTGCTGTTTGCTCAGGTAACAATAAAACCTCCCACGGTTGTACCGGGAAGCAGCGACTTCGGTTTGGCTGTGGAACAGGCTATAAACGAGATCCTGATTTTTGCCTCTCTGGAGATGCAGAACCAGATCAATACGGAAATCGATCCCTATCTGGGACAGGACGATCTGGCCCGGGGATTTGCCAATGCGGGAGCTTCGGCGGCTCACATCGGAACCCAGAGGAGTTTTAACGATTATAAAATTTTTGCCTTTACCCTGGGAACCGGTTTTGCCCTGTCCGCCCCTTCCAGCGATCCCGCCCTGATAGAACAGGCCATAAACGATATAGAGGATGAGGGGGACATCTACTTCGGTGCAGCCGCACAGCCCATAGCCGCCTCTCTGGGGATCAATCTGGGGCATTTTGTAGATAACCTGTACGGCACCATTAAATTCGGTTACGCCGATATTCAGGAAGGCACACTGACAGAGGACTTTTCCTTTAAATCCCTGAGTCTGGGGGCCATGCTGGATTATCAGCTGCTGAAGGCACGGCAGATGCCCCTCGGTTTTCTCCGCTGGCGCGGCCTTTCTGCTGGAACCGGGCTCCTTTATCAGCGCAATGAGTCCATTTTTGTAATCAATTTTCCCGTTGATCCGGTGGAAACCGATACGGTTGATCTCCCGGATCCCCATACGGATCTGACTGCTGTACTGGAGGTGGATCCTGAACTAACCCTCGGCGCTTCATCCAGCTCCTGGTCCATTCCCATCGAGGCAACCACCGGGCTTCGTATCCTGTGGCTCCTGGACATTAATCTGGGGGCGGGCGTCGACCTGGCATTCGGCGGTTCCGATATTGATGTTACTATAGGAAGCCCTGTCCGGGCCTCCCAGTCCAGCGACTATAACATGAGCTTTACAGAGGGCTCTGTAGAAATAGATGCGGGGACGGAAGGAGAGGGGCCGCAATTTGTACGGCCCAGGCTTACAGCGGGACTGAGCCTTAATCTGGGGCTTGTCAAACTGGATGTCCCCTTTATGTACTACTTCGATACGGAAGGAAACAGCGCCATGGTTGGTGTAAATGCGGGGATTGTCTGGTAAAAAGGACAGAGTCATACATAAAACACCCTACAGCAGTCGAACTGCCGGAGGAGTGAAACTACCGGGTAATTCGGCTTTTTACTGAACCCTTGTGTCTTGTATTAATGTTTCCACACCATATATATTATAGGGACGAATAAAAAACGGGACGTTTCCGGCTAAACATATCTGTTTAAATATAATAAACCGGAATATCCCTTCCAGATAAAAAATTGGAGTAAAAACAGTTATGAAAACGAATGATTTTGAAGAAAAAGAAGAAAATTTTGCAGACCTTTTTGAAAATAGTATCGCTGAAATAGACTCTTTTGAACCGGGACAGCAGGTTGAGACGGAAATCGTTTCCATTTCCGGCAATACCATCTTCCTTCAGTTGAGCGGAAAAAGCGAAGGTGTTATGGATATTGAAGAAATGATGGATAAGGATGGTAATGTCACTGTTCAGGAGGGTGAAACCATCAAGGTGTATTTTCTTAATGCAGAAAACGGCGAAATGCATTTTACAACCCGTATCAGCGGTGAAAAAGCCGGAAAGGCCGTTCTGGAAAATGCCTTTGAAAACGGCATCCCCGTAGAAGGTGTTGTTGAAAAAGAGATAAAGGGCGGATTTGAAATAAAGATAGGCGATTCCAGAGCCTTCTGCCCCTATTCCCAGATAGGCCTGAAACGTGTGGAGAATGCCGCCGAGTATATCGGGCAGCACCTTACTTTTAAAATCATTGAACACAGTGAAAGAGGACGGAATATCCTTGTTTCCAGCAGAGCCATACTGGAAGATGAGCATAAGAAACAGATTGAAGTTCTGAAAGAGACCCTGAAGAAGGGTGCCGCCGTTAAGGGTACTGTCAAGTCCCTTAGAGACTTTGGCGCTTTTGTCGATATTGATGGTATACAGGCTTTGCTCCCCATTTCGGAAATCAGCAGAAGCCGTGTAGACGATATTAAAACCGTTCTATCCGTGGGACAGGAGATCGAAGCGGTTATCCTTAACCTTGACTGGCAGAATGAGCGTATTTCGGTCAGTATGAAATCTCTGGAAGCCGATCCCTGGGACAAGGCAAAAGCAAATTATCCCGAAGGCTCCAAACATACCGGTACAATTGTACGGATTACGGAGTTTGGCGCATTTGTCTCCCTGGAACCGGGACTGGACGGACTGATCCATGTTTCCGAACTGAAAGGGGATGATCCCCGGGAGGATAATCCTCAGTATACTCTGAAAAAGGGCGATTCCATTGATATTCAGATCAACAGTGTGGATGAGGAGACAAAAAGAATTTCCCTCCGACCGGCTTCCAGGGCGAAGGAAGAGGAGAGCTTTAAAAAATATATGGAAAGTGATACGGAAACCTATAATCCATTTGCCGCACTACTGAAAGACAGAATGGATAAAAAATAATCCTGCTTGAGAATTATCCGACCTGTAAAATCGCCTGGTTTCCCGAGCGTAGTCGAGGGGAAACCGGTTTTTTTATGGGATATACTGTTGAGCCCGACAAATTCTGTCAAAGGCTCAGTTTCATAACGTCCAGAAAACGTTCCAGAGTGGTGTTGGCGATCAGTTCTTCCGGAAACTGAAGTTCCTTCAGAAGTTTTTCACTGAAATCTGTTTCTCCCACACGGGAACTGTAGTGGGCATCACTGCCCAGTGTGATCATGACACCCTGTTTCCGGCACTCCGAAAGGATATTCCTGCAGTTTTCCTCGGCACCGACCCGGAATCCCCTGGGGCTTAAGCTGGTATTATTGACTTCAATAAGGGTTCCCGTCTCTCCCGCCGCTTTGATTACAGATGGTATATCAAAGGGAAAACGGCTGTCATCGGGATGTCCCAGTATTTTTACATGGGGGTTTTTCGCTGCACATATCAGTGCATTTGTATGCTCTTCCATGGTTCCGGGAGGGAAGGTGGGGATATGGAGGGAGGCAATGACGACTTCCAGCTGCTGGAGAACATCATTGTCCATATCAATTTCTCCGCTGCTGTCAATTATGTTGGCTTCCGCTCCGTGAAATACCAGTGTCCCGTGGATCTTGCGGGGAAGCACCCTCAGGTTATAAAAATGGTAAAGGTGGGCCCCTCCGGGCATCCCCGGGCTGTGATCGGTCAAAACAAAACCCTCAAGTCCCTGTTTCCGGGCGGCCTGGGCCATCTCTTCCAGAGTAGAGTAGGCGTGTCCCGAGGCAATGGAATGTGTATGTGTATCAATCGCTATCATGGGGACAGTGTTTCTTTTTTATCCTGAAAATGCAAGACATGGGCGAAAATTCTCTCCCGAATAGGGAACTGTTCCTGTTATAATGTAAAATATTGCCTGTACACGGCAACAATGGATGACCGGATAAGGGTTAAACTTCTATAAGGAGTCATTATGAAAAATCGAGATTTTATCATTATTGTTCTGCTGGTACTGATTCTTCTGACGGGCTGTACGGCAGGTCCGAACAGTTACAGGGGAATTCCGGACGGAGAGGGAAATACGGCAGGATTCCTGTTGGGGGTCTGGCATGGGGCTATCTCGTTTATAACTTTTATCATATCCCTGTTTAATGATAAGGTAAGTGTCTATGAAGTCCATAATAACGGCGGATGGTATAACCTGGGATTTATTCTGGGGATTACGATAGCCTACGGCAGCAGCGGCAAAACCACGGGCTGCGGCAGGAGAAAAAGGAAATTCTGAAAATACGGAAACAAAACCGGACAGGAGGGATTATGACAAAACTGGATCAATTGGTTGATCTGCTGAAAAAGGCCCCGGATGAAGTGTTCATTCAACCCCATAATGTTCCGGATCCCGATGCCATCGCCAGTTCCTTCGGCCTGCAGCATCTGCTGAAAGTGCGGGGGATCGAAACTGTTATTATTTATGAAAATGAGGTGGAGAAGGCCAACTCCCTTAAAATGCTTGAGCTTTTCGGGATCGAAATAGTGCCGGCAGCAGAGGTGGTGACTCTGGGAGAGGAGGACTGGACGGTTCTGGTGGATGTACAGAAGTTCAATTCCAATGTGACAGACCTGGTAACTGATGAAGTGGCCTGTATCGACCATCATGAATTGAACGGAAAGGACGGGGGGTGCGGGTTTACCGATATCAGACCCGAAGCCGGTGCCTGCTCCAGTATCATTACAGAGTACTTTATTGAAAATGGAATTGAGATTCCCCGCAATGTGGCTACGGCACTCCTGTACGGGATCTTTATGGATACAGATGACCTTTCCCGCGGGGTCTCCGAGCTTGATATCAATATGTTCTATCACCTTTACCGCCTGTCGGATATCTCCCGGATTACCCAGCTGAAGGGGAATCAGATCAGCCAGAATGACCTGGCAGACTATGCCCGGGCGTTTCAGACCGTGGAAGTCTATGATGAGATAGGTTTTCTCTATCTGGATAACTGCAATGACTCCCTTCTGGGGGCCGCCGGGGATATTGTCCTTTCCATAGCGGGGGTCAACATAGTCGTTGCCTACTCTCCAAGGGCGGAAGGTATCAAATTCTCCCTGCGCAGTATTGACGAGAATATCAGTGCGGAAGAACTGGTAAAGTATATCCTCAAGGGCAGAGGATTCGGGGGCGGGCACAAAACCATGGCCGGCGGATTCCTGCCCACTGGAAACCTTGAAGAAAACAGAAGCATCCATACCTATGTGAGGCATAAGGTTTTATCCCGCCTGGATCAGCGAGAGCAGCCCGATCAATGATAGATGGAAACAACCCCCTCAATGGTTTTTTTAAGGGATAGCTGGAATGTTTCCAGGGCGGCTTCCCTGTCTCTGTTTCTAAGATGGGTGTACAGCTCTCTGGTATTCTCCAGTAAATCCTCCTTGCCGTGCAGGGAAAAATACCTCTCCCACATGCCTGCGGACAGTTCCCTGAAGGAATAAAAAACAACCGGGAGCAGGGAGTTTTCCGACAGGATGCACAATTCATGATGAAAGCGGAATATGCACTCCGCCGATTCGGAAGCTCCCCGGGCAGCAGTGAAATTATTCAGAAGGATTTTCAGCTGATCCATCCTCTCTTCCGTAAGCAGGGGCGTGGCCAGATCGATGGCCAGGTTTTCCATGACCATACGGATTTCCAGCAGGGATTTCATCTCTGAATTTGTCAGAATTCCCCCTTTGTATTTCAGTATGGCATTGAGCGTTTCTATGGTTCCCTTTCTGTGAAAGTCTGCCACAAAGGCTCCAATCCGGGGTTGTATCTCTATAAAGCCGATCCTGGCCAGTTCCGCAAGGCCCGAGTTGACAACGGTACGGCTGACGGACATTCTTTCTGACAGCTCCCTCTCGGGAGGAAGCTTGTCTCCCACGCTGAGTTTACCCGAAAGGATCATATTCTCTATCTCTCTGACAAAGAGATCCTTCAGAGAGGGGGAGGACAGTTTTGAAAATTCCATATCTTGAACTCCTTTTATCTGGTCAGACCAGATACCACGAACCTTATTTTAATGATTAAAATAATAGAAATCAATATATAACAAGTAAATAATATACATTAGATAAAAAATTATTGACATTTTATTCCTGTAAACATAGACTGGTCCAGTCAATTTTATAAACAGATTCTTCTGGAGGCTTATTAATGTTTACTTTTAATACGGCAGCCGGAGCCACGCCGCTCTCCATCTGGGGAATGTGGGTTCTTGTTCTTGCCGCACTCTTTCTTTTCAATGAACTGTCCAGGCGCTGGAAAACAGCAGGTTTTATCTCTTTCGTTGTTCTGCCCCTGGTATTGACTGTATTGTGGTTTACTGTTTTCAGGAACACAACCTATACGGACTGGTTCCATCTGGTTAAAGTGTACTCTGCAACAGCCGGGTGTATCGGCTTCTGGCTGATCAGGCACCTGAAGGGAAAAAATCAAACTACCGGACAGGAGTGGCATCTGGCCGATAAAAAGTGGGCCCTCTGTTTTCCTCCCCTGATTCTGGCCATAAATATAATGGAAGCCTGTGTGCGGGATTTCCAGATCGGTCTGAATTATACCGGAGGCGGAATTACCGCCGATGAAGGTGTGTATGTGCTGGGCGGGATCTGGAATCATATGAACGGGATGGCAGGAATCCTCAATATTATTGCCATCACCGGCTGGTTCGGTATTGTTATCAGAAAGAAAACCGCCGGAGACAAGAGTCAGGATATGCTCTGGCCCGATATGCTCTGGTTCTGGATTCTCGCTTACGATCTGTGGAACTTCGTGTACACCTACAACTGCCTGCCTCACCATGCCTGGTACTGCGGGCTTGCCCTGCTGCTGGCGCCGACTCTCTGTGCCTTTACAATCGGAAAAGGAGCCTGGCTGCAGCACAGGGCCCATACCCTGGCCATCTGGTGTATGTTTGCCCAGACTTTTCCTTCCTTTCAGGACGACAGCCTGTTTTCTGTTACATCCACTTTCAATCCGTCCATCTATAGGACGCTGGGGGTGCTTTCTCTGGCTGCCAATACGGCCCTGGTGGTTTATATGCTTACTAAAATGATACAAACCGGAAGGAACCCCTATACAGGTGAGTTGTATACGGATCATCCCCAATCCAGGGAAGTTTTGTCATTGTCCGATAAGATCCGGAAAGAGAGCGCCTGAAATACGGCAATAGAGCCGTTTCGGATGGAACGGCTTATATGGAAGGATTGTTTAAAACACTTGATTGACTTCCGATCCTGCACCGCTTCATAATAGCCCATGGGATTTCTACAGGAGAGGTGAGCATGAAAGAGACCGAAACAGCCGGAAAAAAACAGATGGAATTGATTACGTCTCTGGTAAATCTGACTGCAGGAAACACTTCCTTTGAACAGACGATGAGAGATTTCATCGATCTTATTACGGACTATGGAAGGGGGGATGGAATTCAGTCTGTCCGCATCCTGCTGGATGAACAATCCTTTCAAAGCAGCTGCTTTAACGAAACCCTGTCGGACAGCCTTCGTAAGGATACCCTTCTCCTTGATGTGCCGGACTGTAATACCGCCAGTCTGGAAATCCTTCATAAACCCCGTATCAGCGGCAATGCTGCTCCGGCTGTTCTGGATGATACTGCTTTCTCCCGTCTTCTGGCGAACGTTCTGAGTGGCTATATCGCCCGCATCCGTCTGAAAAAACTGCATTATGATAACAGGGAGCGTCTTAAGGAACTTAACAGCATAAACCTGACGAATTCCATTTTGAAAAGGAACGGAACCCTCCTGGATTCCCTTCAGGATATATGTTCTCTGCTGCCTGAAGCCTGGCAGTACCCCGCCGACACGGTGGCACGTATTATTTTTGACGGGAATGTATTTGAAAGCAGCGGATTTGCTGAGACCGAGTGGGAACTGAAACAGATGTTCGAAACCCCGGACGGGAAGAAAGGCCTGCTTGAGGTGTTCTATCTCAGGGAATTCCCGGAGGCGGATGAAGGTCCCTTTCTGAAGGAGGAACGTTCTCTGCTGGATATCCTGGCATCCATCATTTCCGGAACCTATACGAACAGATCTCTGCATGATCTGCTTATCCGCAATACGGAACGTCTGAAGGAACTGCGCTGCATCAATCAGACTTCGGAAATACTGAAGTCCTGTTCATCCTTTGAAGATATGCTGAAGCAGGTGTGTAAAATCCTGCCGGAAGCCTGGCAGTATCCGGAGCATACTGCTGTCCGGATCCGGTACAACGACCGGATTTTTCTCAGCAGGGATTTTGAAGAGACCCCATGGATGCAGAGTCAGACTTTTGAGGCTCCCCGTAATAAACAGGGGCTGATAGAGGTTTTCCTGCTGGATGAATTCCCCCCTGAGGATGAGGGACCTTTCCTTAAGGAAGAGAGAAACCTCCTGAATAACATTGCCGGCATGATCGGCGGTTCCGCCGGGTCGGATGTTCTGAAAAAACTGCTTTATGAGAATAATGAGCGTCTCAAGGAGCTGGGGGCCATAAACAGAACATCCCGGCTGATTTCCGAGTGCCGCCCTGTTAACGAAACCCTCACTGAGGTGGCGGGTATCCTGAGTCAGTCCTGGCAGTATCCGGAGTATACGGAAGTTAATATACATTTTGAGGGGGAGGATTATACCACTCCCGGGTTCCGGGAAACTATCTGGAACCAGAAACAGAACTTTATCACCATAGATAATAAAAAAGGTTCCATTCAGGTGGTCTACCTGAAGGAATTCCCTCCCTGCGATGAAGGGCCGTTCCTGAGGGAGGAAAGGGACCTCCTGACGAATATCAGCAAACTGATAAGCGGGTATCTGAATAACACCAAAGGCCGGGACATATACAGGAGAAGTATCCATAAAAAGCAGGAGATCGAGAAACAGGAGGAGTATAAAAAATCTCTTGTCACCAACAAGGGGCCTCTTCAGCTGTTTTTTAATCAGCAGGTGCTGGATAAGTATATCTACCTGGATATGATGAAGTACAAGGTAAAGGAGATCCTTTTTGTATCAACCCTCTATGACGCTTTCATTCTGGGGAATGAAGACGGTTTTTTTGAGCGTTTTATGGGAGAAATATACCAGTACAGTCTTTTTTCCCTTCCCCGGATTACGGGAGTAACCACGGAAGAGGAAGCCCTTGATATGCTGGAAACCAAATCCTTTGATCTGGTTTTGATTATGGTCGGTCTGGATACGGATATGCCCGAATCCCTGGGCAGGCGGGTCAAACAGAAAATTCCGTCCCTGCCGGTCTACCTTTTATTGAATCAGAAGAACCAGATCAGGCATTTTGAAGAGCTGGTGGCTTCCTCCCATTACCTGGATAATGTCTTTTTCTGGAATGGGGACTCTCAGATCATATTCTCTATTGTTAAATCCATTGAAGATAAAGCCAATGTCGCCAATGATACCCAGGTAGGGCTGGTGAGGGTTATCCTTCTGGTGGAGGATTCCGCTCTCTACTACTCCAAATACCTTCAGATCCTCTATGAAATTGTCTTCGGTCAGGTTCAGCAGCTTCTGCCGGAGGTGGAGAAGAACGAGCTTGATAAAATATGCAAGATGCGTTCACGCCCTAAAATCCTTCTGGCCCGGAATTATGAAGATGCCATGCACCTGTTCAATAAATACAAGGATTATCTGCTCTGTGTTATATCGGATATCGAGTTCGAACATCAGGGGATGCCCGAAAAAGAAGCGGGTATAAACTTCATCAAATATGTAAAGTCTCATATGATGAAACTGCCTATCATTCTGCAGTCTTCTGATAATAAAAACCTCCGTCAGGCGGATGATCTGGATGTCTTTTTTATAAACAAGAACTCGGAAACATTGATGAATGATCTGAAAAACTATCTGACTTCCTATCTCGGTTTCGGCGATTTTATTTTCCGGGACAGAAACGGGAATCAGATCGGTATAGCCAGGACGCTTAAGGAGTTCGAAAAGCAGCTTGAGATTATTCCGGATGAAACCTATTACCTTCATGCTATCGAGAATCAGTTCTCCATATGGCTTATGTCCCGGGGGGAGATCAAACTGGCCAAAACCATCAATCCCATGAAAGTCTCCACCCTGGAAAATGTTCCTAAATTCAAGCAGGACGTTCTTGATACAATCAGAAACTATCAGGAGGAAAAAAAGCGGGGGAAGATCTTCCGTCTTGAAGAGACCCCTCTGGTAGATGAGAAAAACATTGTAACCCTTGCAGAGGGTTCTCTTGGCGGGAAGGGGCGTGGTCTGGCGTTTATAAACACCCTGATTTACAACTTTGATTTTTCTGCTGTCTCCGGCCGGATCAATATCCGAACACCCAAAACAGTGATCATAGGAACAAATGAGTTTGATTCTTTTATACAGGAGAACCGCCTGTATGATCTGATAATGGGAAATGATCAGGGATTCGACCGTATCAAGGAACATTTTCTGTCGGGTAAGCTGTCTCCGGGGCTGGAGAGGAAACTGGCTGCTTTTCTGGAACAGGTGGATAAGCCCCTTGCCATCCGCTCCTCAAGCCTTTCGGAAGATTCCTTTACCCAGCCCTTTGCAGGTGTATTCCACACCTATATCATACCCAACAGCCCCGATAAGCGGGATGTGGTGCTGAAAAAAATGAAGCAGGCTATCAAGCTGGTATTTGCTTCCATATTCTCATCAGAGGCAAAGGGTTATTTCAATGCCATACACCACCGGGTGGAAGATGAAAAAATGGCAGTTGTTCTGCAGGAGCTGGTGGGTAACAGGTATGGGGATTACTACTATCCCCATATCAGCGGAACAGCCTGTTCGTATAACTATTACCCCGTTGCCCATATGGAACCGGAGGAGGGGTTTGCCATGGCTGCTCTCGGGCTGGGCACCTATGTGGTGGACGGGATGTCCTCATACAGGTTTTCTCCCAAATACCCTAAAACGGAGATGTATTCCCTTAAGGATATGATCAACAGCTCCCAGGTGAAATTCTATGCGGTAGACTGTACAAAAATCAATATGGACTATGCCTCGGACGGCGAGCTGGCGTCTCTTGTTCTGCTTGATATAAGCGAGGCGGAAAAACATGGTTCCCTCAAACACTGCGCCTCCGTATACGATTATCAGAATGATAGGATCCTGCCGGGATTATCGGTTCCGGGACCGCGCATTCTGAATTTTGCCAATATCCTTAAATATGACTATATTCCACTGGCGAAAACCCTGGAGATGCTTCTTGGAACAATCAAGGAGGCCCTGGGATCGCCTGTCGAGATCGAATTCGCTGTAGATTTGAACAGGGCCGAGAATGGGCTTCCCACTTTTTATCTGCTTCAGACCAAGCCTATGGTGGAAAACAGGGGGCGCATGCATTTCGAACTGGAACAGTTCAAGAGGGATGAGGCTCTGCTCTATACGGAAACAAGCCTGGGGAACGGCTGTATCGATGATGTATATGACGTGATCTATGTGGACACGGAGAAATTTGACAAGATGAAAACTCTGGATATGGCCGGAGAGATTGAATACCTCAACAATCTTCTGATAAAGGAGAACCGCCGCTATATTCTGATAGGTCCGGGGCGTTGGGGGACAAGGGACCGGTTTCTGGGGATCCCCGTTACCTGGGCCCAGATATCCCATGCCAGGATAATAGTGGAAATCAGTCTGGCCAACTTTCCACTGGATTCTTCTCTGGGATCTCATTTCTTTCATAATGTAACCTCCATGAATATTGGTTATTTCTCCATCAATACGATTAAGGACGCGGAGTTTATCAATTGGGATCGGCTTCACAGGGAGGAGGCTGTTCACAGGACCAGGTACTTTCGCCATGTCCGTTTCAGGAATCCTCTGAAAATTCTGATGGACGGAAAGGAGAAAAAATCTATAATACTGGATAACAACTGATTATGGATACAATAAGCGTAGGGGTGTGCAGCAATCATAAGCTGCTTCTGGAGGGCGTCTGTCGGCTGATCGAAAGTACGGAGGGATTTACTATCCCCCTGAAAGAGACCGATATGGGAATGCTCCTGAAATCACCCGGACTGGAACAGGTTAATATACTCATACTGAATCCTCATGAAATAGATGCCAGGGTTCTCAATATGATAGTACAGCTGGGGGTTCTCTATCCCAAAACAGGAGTGCTTATCCTCTCCGGGACGGAAAATGAACGGATCATTCTGAAAACCATTAAAGCGGGAGCAAAGGGGTTCCTGGCCAGGGAAAGCGACCGGAATGATCTGCTGGAAGCTTTGTACACCCTGCGGAACGGACATGATTACTATAGCAAATCCATAACCAGCCTGCTTTTGAAAAAGTACCTGTCCGATCTGAAATCCGGAGACCCGGCTGATGAAAAGGATGAGATGAAACTGCTGAGCACCAGGGAACTGGAGGTCCTGACTCTCTGGGGAAACAGTTATACCAATAACGAAATTTCAGAAAAACTGTTTATCAGCGTGCGTACCGTGGAATCCCATAAAAACCATATTATGCAGAAACTGAACCTGAAAACAGCAGTGGATATGGTCAAGTTCGCCATAAAAAACAATATCATTGAAGTCTGAAAGATAGGGGATATACGGAATCTTCTCCGTGTTTCACGTAAAAAACAGAAAACCTCTTTTTCCCGTGATATAAATGGGCTACTGATTAAAATAAAAAGAGGTAAAATCTATGGCAGATATAACAAATGTTAAAGTAACAGAATTTATGGCGAAGGTTATCGCAAAAAATCAGGGCGAAACAGAATTCCATCAGGCGGTCAAGGAAGTAGTGGAATCCCTGATGCCTTTTCTGGAGGAAAACCCCGAATATCAGTTTTCAAAAATCCTGGAAAGGATGACCGAACCCGAAAGAGTTCTCATGTTCAGGGTGCCCTGGGTAGATGACAAGGGAGAAATCCAGATCAACCGCGGCTACAGAATTGAAATGAACAGCGCCATTGGCCCCTACAAGGGAGGGCTGCGATTCCATCCGACTGTTAACCTGGGGATCCTGAAATTCCTGGCTTTTGAACAGGTTTTTAAAAACAGTCTGACAACCCTTCCTCTCGGAGGAGGAAAGGGCGGATCCGATTTTGATCCCAAAGGAAAATCCGACAACGAAGTAATGCGCTTCTGCCAGTCCTTTATGACAGAACTGCAGCGCCATATCGGTCCCAATACAGATGTCCCCGCCGGAGATATCGGTGTGGGGGGACGTGAGATCGGTTATCTTTTTGGTCAGTATAAAAGAATCAGAAACGAATTCAGCGGTATATTAACAGGTAAAGGTCTGGAGTGGGGCGGGAGTCTTATAAGACCTGAAGCAACAGGGTACGGAGCCGTATATTTTGCCGATGAAATGCTGAAAACCAGAAATGACAGTATGAAAGGAAAAATAGTAGCTATTTCCGGTTCCGGGAATGTAGCCCAGTATGCAGTCGAGAAGGTTATTGAACTGGGAGGGAAGGTTGTTACCCTGTCCGATTCCAACGGTTATATCTATGATCCCTCAGGTATTGACAGTGAAAAACTGAAATATGTAATGGAACTGAAAAATGTTAAACGGGGGAGAATTGCTCAATATGCCGAGGAATATAATGCTCAGTACTTCGAAGGGGAACGTCCCTGGCAGGTAAAGTGTGATGTTGCTCTGCCCTGTGCCACACAGAATGAGATTGATGAGGAAAATGCCAGAACCCTGTTAAGATACGGATGCTATGTGGTCAGCGAAGGGGCCAATATGCCTTCAACACCCGAGGCTGTGGACGTCTTCATGGAAGCTAAAATCCTTTATGGACCCGGAAAAGCGGCCAATGCCGGCGGAGTTGCCGTATCCGGTCTTGAAATGACTCAGAACTCCATGCGGCTGTCCTGGACAAGAGAGGAAGTCGATGCCAGACTGCAGCAGATAATGAAGGATATTCACGAAACCTGTGTAAAATACGGTAGGGATGAGAGCGGTTTTATCAACTACGTAAACGGTGCGAATATCGGCGGTTTTATTAAAGTCGCCAATGCCATGATGGCTCACGGTTACGTATAATTCCCGAG
Organism: Oceanispirochaeta sp.; assembly: GCA_963663385.2. GTDB lineage: Bacteria > Spirochaetota > Spirochaetia > DSM-2461 > DSM-2461 > Oceanispirochaeta. The sequence goes on from CAXXXD010000003.1 coordinate 794,323, forward strand.
AGGCTGTCTGCTTCAGCAGAGTCGGGTTTCGAAACCCGTCTCTGCCGGACCGATTCTGCTGGTCACGATTTGAAACTTTCACTAGAATGGTAATCCGAGGAGTTTTCATGATCAGGATTATCTGGAAAGGATTCATTGCGGTTTCCATTATATTTCTGGCGGCAGCCTGTGCCAGTGTGGAGGAGCCTGTATATCCTCCCGAAGTAATCAGTGCGGAAACAGGTGTAACAGACCTCTCTTTTTCCGAGGTCACCCTTGAAAAGAGACTGGTGCTGTTTAATCCCAATGCTGTTCCTGTAGAGCTGACGTCCTGCGACTCCAGTCTGATCATTGGCGGATCCTCCTTTCTGAGAGAGGAATACAGGCCCCCTGTGCAACTGGCGCCGAAGGAAACCCTGGAACTGACCATCCCTTTTATCCTGTCGTATAAAGACCTCTATAAAATTTCCGATTCCCTGAAAGAAAAGCATGCATCCGGTTACAGTATTGATACCCGGTTCCGGTATATTCAGCCCGCCGGTGAAGACGGGATTGAAGAAACATTTTCTGCTGCAGCAGAGGGCGTTGTCCCCCTTATAAAGAAACCCCTATACCATTTTCAGAGGCTCTATGTTAACAGTCTGGGGATGATGGGGGCTGATATAACAGTCTGGATGTACGCCCTGAATAACAACGATTTTGATATTACTCTGAAGGACTTTCAGGGTTGGCTGATTGTGAATAACGAAAACTGGTCCGGACTCGCCCTTAAAAAACCTGTTGTTCTGAAACCCGGCGAAATAAGCGAGAGTATTTTCCGCTTCCGCCTGGAATTTCTCTCCATGGGGAAAACCGTACGGGACCTTCTGTCGGGAGAACCTGAACTTTTCTATGATTTTGCCGGTGAATCCCTTCTTGAAACAAGTGTCGAGTTTCTGGAAGAGGAGACGCTGGGACTGGCCCTTAAAGGGGAGATCGAACTTGATAAACCGGACACCACAACCAAAGGCGCACATAGTTCCGTTAAAATTGAAAATTCCATAGAAGAAAATCTGCTTCATATTTTCGGGCGCTATTCTCCCTGATCAGTGCGGCCCTATGAGTAGAGCGACTTGTTTACAGCATCTATCAGCTGATTGATGGTAAAGGGTTTCTGAAGGAAGTGTCCGGGAATCTTTTCGGCTTCAGGAATCAGATCGCCTGTGTAACCGGATATTATCAGTATTTTCACAACCGGATTAATTTTCAGCGCCTCCCTGCACAGTTCATGCCCCTTCATTTCAGGCATAATTAAATCTGTCAGCAACAGGGACAACCGGGAAGGATTGTTCTTAAGAATCTCCAGGGCTTCCCTTCCGCTGCCTGCGGAAACAACCGTAAATCCGTATCTCTTCAGAATGGTTTCAGTCGAATTCCTGACAGATATGTCATCTTCGACAAGCAGAATGGATTCGGGCTTAATAATGTTGTTGATATCCCTGTGAATTTCACTGCTTTTTTCCTTTTTCCGGTTTTCCAACTCAATTACAGGGAGAAGAATGGTAAATGTTGAGCCTGTTCCCGGTTCGCTCTGTACGGTAATCAATCCATTATGCTGCTTGATTATTCCAAAACTGGTCGCCAGGCCCAATCCGGTGCCCAACTCTCCTTTTGTTGAAAAAAAAGGATCAAATATTTTATTCCTGGTTTCCCTGTCCATTCCCATGCCATTGTCCGTTATACTGACGGCTGCATAATGGATTTGCTTCAGTTCGCCGGCTGTTGCAATTTGTGCTTCAGTGGGAGAAAGCATTTTTGTCTGGATAGTCAGTTCACCGCCATCCGGCATGGCATCTCTGGCGTTTATGGTCATATTCATAAGAACCTGTTCTATCTGCCCTTTGTCAACGAAAATATCCTTCATATCCCGGGCCAGTTTGATGCTGATGCGTATATCCTCCCGGACTGATCCCCGGATCAATTGCTCAAAATCCCGTATTATGGTGTTCAGATTTATTCTGACAGTATTCTGAGTCTGTTTCCGGCTGAACGTTAAAAGCTGGTTGATCAGTTCAGAAGCTCGTAATGCGGCTTTGTATATTTCCGAAATCGGCATGGCGTAATCGGATTCGTTCAACCTGTTTCTCAGAAGATCGCTGAATCCCAGAACAGGTGTCATCAGATTATTCAGGTCGTGAGCGATACCTCCGGTAAGCCGTCCAAGAGATTCCACTTTCTGAATATGGTAATACTGTTCCTGAAGAGAGCGTTTTTCCTTTTCCAGAAGCTCCCGCCGGGACACATCACGCATAACTGCAATACAATTGGAAACTGCACTGTTTGCGTGTTTCACGGCTGATATGCTTACATCTTCAAGGATAATATTACCCGTTCTCCCCTTCATTTGAAGACGACCGGTCCAGTTCTGTCCTGTTCTAATGGCATTCTCTACCTCTTTTACGGGATTCGATTCTATGCTGTCCCAGATTTCCATAAAACTGTGTTCCAGTAACTCACTGTCCTTTATTCCCGTAAGTTCTGTAAAAATCGGGTTTGAAAACTGTATTATTCCCAGGTCGTTCATAACAATAATGGAGTCATTGCTCTGGTTGATTGCAGAAATCATCCGGTTCTTTTCCAGCTGATCTTCTATGAGCCGGATACTCATTGTATTCAGGGCTTCCTCAAGGAAATCAAATTCATCGGGTCTGAAAAAACCGGCAGTTTTGCGGTCCAGTTTAATACTGTGACTCAGCTGATCGGGTTTAAAGGAATTGGTAAACTGGGCAATTTTCGAAAGATGCCTTGTGATCATCCGGTGCGTAATCAGGTAGATTACAAAAGAGATCATCATTATCAGGGCAATCCGTTCTACAAGCAGAGGCATGATCCTGTTTTTCATCTCCATAAAATAGGATTCCAGATTTAAATAAACCTTTAAGGTTCCCAGTTTAAATGTTTCAGAGTCTTCTATATCAAACAGAAGAGGGTATTCTGCACTGAATGACCGATCGGCAGAAGGATTGCCCGATTCGAACAGGGTAATCTCTTCACCTTTTACTTCTTCCAGAACAATATAGACTACCGAGTCCAAATGCAGTAAACCATTGATCTGTACTTTCAGAAGCTCTTCGTTGAAGTGAAATACACTGTTTGATATGGAATCCAGATAACTGTTCTGTATGATCCTTTTTGTGCTCTCAACATTGGCCAATCCTCTGTTGTATTCAATGGCAAGCTGAATTGTGGAGCTTATAAGGGAAAACACCAGTCCTGTTATGATGATGTAAATGGTCAGCTTTAGTGATAACAGATTAAATCTGGATCTGTTCTGCCGGTTCAAAATGGCTATTACTCCCTTATTGTTTATAACATAAGAATAAAGTTTTAATTGGAGTTATGCAAAATAAAATATTGCATCCTGTCTTCAGAATCCATCTTGACACTTAACCGGTGTATAAATATACGGCATATTTGACATGTTTTTTCAGATATTCTATTATTCCCTATCTTAGCAAATTATCATTAATTGTTAAAGAATCAAAAATTATCACAAAAGGATGAAACATGACGATTCTGTATATTCAGTTTGCTTTTTACCTCGTAATGATGCTGGCCATCGGTTACATCTCTATGAAGCGGACTAAAACAAACGAAGATTTTATTATTGGAGGGAGGACCATCGGTCCCGTTACATCGGCTATTTCGGCGGGTGCTTCGGATATGTCCAGCTGGCTGCTCCTGGGGGTTCCCGGTGCTGTTTTTGCGGGAGGACTGTCGGAAGGTGTCTGGATCTGTCTGGGACTGCTTATCGGCGCGTATTTCAACTGGCTGATTGTAGCCGGTCGCCTGCGTGTCATGACAGAAAAACTGAATGCCGTAACCCTGCCTTCCTTTATTGCCAAACGGTTTGATGACAATACGCATATTCTGAAGTTGGTTTCCACCCTGGTAATCCTCTTTTTCTTTACCCTCTATGTAGCATCCGGTCTGAAGGGGGGGACACTGCTTTTCTCCCACACTTTCGGTGCCAGTGAAATGACCGCTCTGGCTGTTACCACTCTGGTTGTAGTGTCCTACACCTTTCTGGGCGGGTATGTAGCTGTCTGCTGGACAGACCTGATTCAGGGGATCCTGATGCTGGCGGCACTGACGTTCTGCGCTCTAATCGGCTTTTTCGCTATTGTCGGTACGGGTACGGATATTTCTGCGGCCAATCCTGCTGCTTTTAAAATATCCCTCAACTGGATTACGGGTATTTCCCTGATGGCCTGGGGGTTCGGGTATTTCGGTCAGCCCCATATCCTGGCCCGTTTTATCGGAATTGATGATGTAAAATCCGTAAAGAACGCCCGTCGTATCGGAATTTCCTGGATGGCCATCTGTCAGGGACTTGCAATTGCCATAGGTATTATCGGAATCGGATATACCGCAATCAATCCTCTGCCCGGTGTGGCCGGACCTGACGGAAACAGTGAAAAAATCTTTCTGGCCATGACCAGCGCCCTTTTTCATCCTGTATTCGGCGGTCTGGTTCTTGCAGCCGTATTGGCCGCCGTCATGTCTACCGCGGACTCACAGCTGCTGGTACTGACCTCATCCCTCACGGCTGATATTCCCGGAATAGCCAAAATGGATGATAAGAAAAAAGAGATGATCAGCCGGATTGGTGTTGCAGCTTTTGCCCTGCTGGCTTTTATCATTTCAGCCACTGATAAAGGGTCCATTCTGAATATGGTCGGGTATGCCTGGGGCGGTTTCGGCGCAGCCTTCGGTCCGCTTATGATCCTTTCTCTCTGCTGGAAAGGTACAACCAAATGGGGAGCTCTCGCCGGTATGGTTGTCGGATCCGTGACGATATTTGCCGTTAAAAACTATGTCAGTATGGAAGGGGTGTATATATACGAACTTCTGCCAGGATTTATCCTGGCATTTATTACCATTGTTGTTGTCAGTCTGTTTACCCGGAAACCCTCTGAAGAAATTCTGAAGGCGTTTGATGAGACCCGGGAAATTGTTAAATCAGTTTCGTGATAAGAGGATAGTCTGATAAAAAAGGGAACCTGCAATAAAAGGGTTCCCTTTTTTTATATCTGATTCCAGAGAGTGCAGCCAAAGAGCTTCAGTATCTGATGCTGTTTGCAGCAGAATACATCGCCACGATATTCTCCGGCCTGATACCCGATACGATGTTATGTACCTGATTGAATACGAAGCCTCCGTTTTTCATTAGGATTTCGCAGTTCTTCCGGATCTCATCCTCCACTTCCTGCGGGCTTGCATTGGGCAGCACATGCTGAGTGTCTATGCCGCCTCCCCAGAATACCAGATCTTTCCCGTATTCATTTTTCAGAAAAAACGGATCCATTCCTTCCGCACCTATCTGAACAGGGTTCAGTATATCAACCCCCGCTTCGATCAGATCGGGGATGAGAGGGGATATGGCACCGCAGCTATGGAGGAATACCTTGGCATTTGAATTGGCATGAATAAAATCAAACATTTTTTTGTGGTTTCTGAAAAAGAACTTAACGTACAGTTCGGGACTGATCATAAGTGAGGACTGGGTTCCCAGATCATCTCCCAGCTGGATAATATCAATGGAATCACCCAGAACAGGAAGTATCTTTCCAAGGTTTTCAAGGTGTATTTCCGTAATTCTGTCAAGTAAATCCTCCATCTCCTTCTCATTGATCATCAGATTTACCAGAAAATCATCTGTTCCGTAGAGAAACTGGCCCATTTCAAACAGATTCCCCCCAAAACCCAGCATGATTGCTTTATCCGATGCAGCCCTGGCTTTTGCAGCTTCCGTATTTAAAAAGGAGAGAAAATCCTTCTGTTCCGCATAACGCCAAAGGGGATCGGTAAAGGCAGACCACATGGACCGGCTTATTTCTGCAGGCAGATCTATCGAGGAGTTGTACTCCTTTCCCCTTAGGGGATAGAGGGACTGACTGAAATAGGTGGTTGAGTCAGTCATACGGGCAATTTCCTCATTCTGATCGGAATAGCTCACCCATCCTCCGTCCTGAAACTCCAGGGGGATCCATTTGGGGCGCATGGCGGGAGAGCCGTCCGGCAGTTGCCATGGGATCCAGTCTTCCATATTCTGCGCGAAATGTCTGGCCAGATCCATTGTGTCAATCTGAAATCTCTCATTAAACCACTCTTCGGGAATAGCCAGCTGCTGCGCCATATCGTACATAAGGGTCTGACCGCTCTGGATTCCAAGGTATCTTTTGAGACTATTATATGCTTCGCCCATGATCCCAGTAGAGCGCATTGCTCCGCAGTCGATGGGCAGTTTATCCGGTTCCTTATGATTGATCGCTTTCAATACTCGTTCTCTGCTGTTCATTTCTTTTTTATCCTTATTATTTGAGTGCTGATGAATTCGATATTCCCGCAATAAAATATTTCTGAAGAGCTATGAAAATAATTAATGTGGGAATAGAAGTCAGGATCACCCCGGTCATCTGGAGCGTAAGGGGGCTGCCGCCTATGCCTGACATGGTGGCCAGAGCAACCATAATGGGTCTAACATCTTCGGATCGGCTCAGGATCATACCGAAAAGCAGATCATTCCAGATCCAGCTCATCTGAAAAAGGGCGACCACTGCTGTGGGAGCACCAGCCTGGGGGATGAATATGGCGTAATAGGCTTTAGTCGGCGTACATCCGTCTATGCGGGCTGCATCCTCTATTGCCTTGGGGATCGTAACAAAAAAACCTTTATAGACAAACAGGGCAAAGGGTATTGTGATAGCCGTATAGATCAGTATCATTCCCGCTCTTGTATTATATAGACCGATAGTATTGTACATCTTATAGAGAGGGATCAGATACATCTGAAAGGGGAATACTGTTCCGCTGTAGATAAGGAGAAACAGCCAGAAATTCCCTTTCGGTTTTAAACGGACAATACTGTAGGCCGCCATAGAAGAGGCGATGATGCAGAACAGACCACCCAGGCTCATATAGCAGAGGGATGAGGCAAAGTGGTGGTTCAGGCGGTACTGATCCATTACCACTGTGAGGTTGTCGAAAAAGGCAAAGTGTGTCGGGAGCTGATAAAAATGTTGATTGGCATAATCATTCATGTCCTTGAAGGCTGTCAGAAAGGTGAAAAACAAGGGGGTAAGCCAAATGAGAGCCAGCGATATCAGGACAAAATAGGTAAATATTTTCAATGATTTGTTTGTTGTTGTCATCGTTTTCTCTCTAATAATGCAAAGTATCTTTGCCGGTTTGTTTCTTTACATATGAGCCTGAAATCAGGATGATTATAGCGGACAGGATAACCGCAATGGCGGCACCGTAACCCATTCTGAACATGGTGAAGCTCTCTCTGTACATAGTTACTGCCAGGGTCTCGGAAGATCTGTAGGGGCCGCCGCGGGTAATTACATAGATAATGTCAAAGGTTTTAAAGGAGTTAACCATCGCCTGTCCGATTACGACTGTCGTGATGGGGCTCAGCATGGGAACGGTTACATAGCGGAAGGTCTGCCAGGGGGTGGCACCGTCAATAATGGACGCTTCAATGGGGTCGGAGGGAATCGTTGTCAATCCCATGAGGAAAAGGACCATATTGCTCCCGGTCTGCTGCCAGGTCCAGGCTATAATCATGGATATTGTATTAAGAGGGACTTGAGTCAGCCATTGAATTTTTCCTCTGTCTCCAAACAGGAGTGAACCGAAACCATTAAGAATCCCTGAATTTGTAGTGAACATATTGATCCAGATGATTCCCGTAGATACAAATGAAATGGCAAGAGGAAAAAATATTATGGATTTGAATATATTTTCACCTTTTATCCCCCGGATAAATATGGCGATAATCAATCCACCGAAAACCGGTAAAAAGAGTGTCGACAGAACCCAGATGACTGTGTTTCCGAAAGATCTTAGAAAATTGGTATCCCTGAAACATCCCAGGTAGTTCTTTACACCTGTAAACTCCGGTTTTCCTATCATGTCCCATTTGAAAAAACTGTAGTAAAGGTTCTGCAGCATGGGAAGGAGCAGTAGAATGGATACCAACAGCAGGGCAGGTAAAATAAATAAATAGGCGGATAGGGTGTATAGGTTTTTTTCTTTCATTTTTAATCCGTTATTTTTGATTCATGAAAAACGATGAGTATGGCCTGAACTGAACTTCCGGCCATACTCTATCTCTTTTGTTACTTGGAAGCCCAGTAGGCGTCAGCCACCCTGTCAAGCTCTTTCAGAACATCATCCAGAAAGTCCGGGTTCAGAACAAACTTGGCAAACTGGTCCACAGCAACTTCGCAGATGGGTGTGGGGGTCGCTTCCCAGTATCTGTTCAGTACCCTGTACCCTCCATTGTTAATGGTATCGGCAATTTCCACTTTTACCGTTGACAGATGACTGATATCGGATCTGGGGTTGGCCGGATAGGTATTCAGAAGTTTGGCGAATGCTCCATTACCCTCGGGAGACATCCAGTAATCTACCGCATCATTGATTGCTTCAGGATTCTGCGCCTTTTTGCTGGTCAGGATGGGGGTAATCTCCAATATGACATTTTTCCCTGCTGTTCCGTTATGGGAAGGCAGGATAAATGCACCGACATTTTCCTCGGGAACGCCGTTGGCTGTCAGAGTGGAATTTAGATACCAGGTTCCCATAAGAACCATACCGACTTTCTTCTGATTGAAATCTCTCGCTCCTCCGGCCCATACATCTGTTCCGGGATCGGTAAAATAGCCTTTTCCGATCATATCAGCCCATACCTCAAATGCTCCCCGTACTCCGGGATCGGAGTATTTGGCCCGTCCTTCGCAGAGGTCAATATAGAGATCAGGATCCTGACCGATAATCATTTCTTCAAACATGATAAATGTGGGCCATCGTCCTTCTACGGTAGACATAAAAGGTGTAATCCCGTTTGCCAGCATGGTGTCGCAGATAGTGATCAGTTCTTCCCATGTTTCCGGAGGGGTCAGGTTCAATTCGGAAAAAACCTCCTTATTATACCATACAGGCCAGTATTCAACACTGATCGGGAAACCATGTACTGCGTTGTTGAAAGTAAAGGCTGCTCTCAGATCGGAGGAATACTCGTTTTTATGTTTATCCCAGGTGGATGATAAATCGCCCAGAACGCCCTGATTGGCCATCTCTTCCATTCTGTAGGTAGACCACCAGGTAAACATACCCGGGGCATCTTTAGTGATCATGGATGACCTGACCTGAGCCATATAAACATCCGTTGAGGGATATGAGGTAGGAACCAGTTTGTGACCTGTCGCTTCCCTGATATTCAGGCTCATGTCCTCGAAGAAGGGCTGCCAGTTGGGAGAGCCTGCTTTATCGTGCATTAGGGTAATTTCCGATTCGGCAGATGCTGCGGTGCCGGTGGACGAATCCTGTTGACCACCGGAAAACAGCAGAGTTCCAGCTAGTAAAAATAGTACGGTTGATACGATTTTTTTAAACATATACAACACTCCTTTTTGTAAAAAACTATGTATTTTGTTTTAATATTATCATATTAAATTTAATGGTCAATAGTTAAGTTAAGTTAATAAAGGATAAGAAATGTAAGATAATTAACTAATAATCTTAATGTGTATTTTTTTAATTTGTTTTATATAAAGTAAATGATGTAATTATCTGAAGACGGGTAAAAAAGGTTGACTTAATGAATTGAAGGATGTAAGAATAGTTGATAGTTAATATGAGGTTAATAAGGAGGTTCTGTTGGCCCGTGTACGACTGAGAGATATTGCCGAAAGAGTGGGTGTTTCAGAAGCGACTGTTTCCATGGCATTATCGGGAAAAGGGAATATTTCGGATGCATTGAGAGACCAGATACTCAGAATTGCCGGGGATATGGGATACACCAGACGGGTTTCATCCGGCAGGGGATACTCCAAATCAAAGTGCCTGGCAATTCTTTCCTATGTGAATCCCTCCTGGGCGTATCTCGGGAAATTTGTGGCTCCCATTTATGCTCAGATTGAGTCTGCCGCCCTTAAAAACGGCTTCTATCCCATCATATTGCCTATAACAGATTTCACTACCGAAAAGGATTTGAAAGAGACCATTGTTCAGTCACAGGCCATGGGAATAATCTCAATTCACGCCAGTTATGAGAATTTTTTTCAGCAGATGTGTCAGATGGGACTGCCTGTTATCGTGGTGAATAACAGTTCCTGCCAGAATAAATTTCACAGCATATGTGTGGATGATTATCAGGGGGCCAGCGATGCGACTCAGTATCTGGTTTCTCTGGGGCACAAAAATATCCTGTATATGGACTACTGGCGGCAGGACCAGCCCGCTGTCGTCATGGATCGTTTCTTCGGGTTCAAGCGTTCTCTGGACGAATATGGTGTTTCCTTTCCGGACAGTAAGCGTATCACTACGGATATAGACGAAACTGCGGAACTGAGATCCAGTATTAAAAGCGCTCTTAAACAATTTCCGGGTACAACGGCTATTTTTGCGCATGATGACCGCCTTGCCATAAGGATCTACTCTATCCTTGAGAAGGAAGGGCTCTCTGTACCAAAGGATATTTCCCTGATAGCTCCGGGAGATACTCTGGATTACAGTCTGCCCTATATCCCTCCTCTTACAACTATGCGAATCGATACAAATCTGCTGGGAGCTCTTGCTGCCGACCAGATCTTCAAGCATATTCAGAATCCTCCGGATGAACTGGTGTCTCTGAAAGTCGCTCAGCAGCTTGTTGACAGGGGGTCCTGCCGGGCGCTGCGCTAGGGGGTATCGGTTGGAAAAATACCATCCAGCAGAGATATCAGTTCCGTTTCCTCTTCAAGAGACCGGATCATCCTGCGCCAGGTCTGTACATATTCGTAGTATTTTTCCGGCCTTTCCGCCCTCTCTTTTCCAAGGCTTATAACATCCTCGGGAGAAAGGTAATACTCTTCGTTTCCGGTAAGTTCTCTTTCATTCAGAGAGATCAGGGCCTCTTCTTCCAGGTTGTCCTTCAGAAAGTTCCCGGGATAGGCGCCCAGATCTTCCGCCGCTACCGGTGAGACAGCATCAGACCTCCGGGACCAGCGGATTTTTTCTCTTTCGTAGATGAAGCGGATAACATCTTCCTGAAGTTTTGCATTGTTGCGGCAGGGAGGTGGAAAGTGATCAATTCTAAGCTCCTTATCCATCATCCAGGTGTATCCCAGCATCATGGAATTGATCATATAGTCTATATCTTCCCCTCTTGTCACAGCCGGATCAAAGGGAACGTTCCGGAAGAGCTCGGGAGTAAAAACCATATTTCCCCCCAGGGTAATGGTCGTAGGTACAAGGCGTCCGGGGGTTAAATCGAAAAGTTTGTAGGAATCATTCTGAAAAACCTGTTTCCGGGGGAACAGCCTGTCCGATTCTCTGTCTTTTTCATTTTCACGGACATAAAAACTGCCCCATTCATAGAAATACCTTCCCGCTACACCGTCAACACGGACTCCCCCGTATCGGGTTCCGGCAAAATCACCCGTTTTATCGGCAAAATCCGGATAGACCAACTCGTCATCGTCTATGGCGGCAATCCGTGAAGCCCCGAGCAGGGCCGGTATCAGAAGCTGGCAGTTCCGGATGGCCGAATAACCTTTCAGACTTATACTCTCTTCCTCAATACCTTTTTCTTTCAGAATCCGCCGGATGTGTTTCAGATTACTATAGGAAAACTGTCCTATATCCAATCTGTTTCTGAAGGGCATAAGAAGTTCTTCAACTTTTTTTTCAGCTTTTTCCTGCAGTTCGGGATGAACCGCAGCGGTAATGACCAGTACACGAAAGGGAGAAGCCGAGGATATACGGCACAGGCTGTCCAGTGTGTTAGTCAAAGTATCCTTTCCATCCAGAGGGGTGGGATGATCAAAAATCAAATCATCCTTGCGAGGCTTTCTGCCTGATGAACCGGTCCAGTAGGTTGGTATTACGATGTACAGCATTATTTTATTCCTTATATTTTCGTTTTTTTATGGTAAGCATAGCCGGAACCATACGGGGAATTCCCGGTGGATTCGAATCGGATGGAGCCGGGTAGGAGAGTATCTGCTTCTCCTTTCCGAGAATAGCCGTAAGTGAAGCGGACGCTCCGCCGTCCAGATTCAGCAGAAACTCAAGCGGATCATCCCGGTTGTACTCCATTGCAAGAGAGGCGCACTCTTCAAAGCTTGCTCCCCGGGAGAGCCGGCTCCTTCCGGAGAAAACCGCCAGAAAAATATTTCCCGATTCTGTTCTGCCGATGACAGCCCGCGGCTGCCTTACCCCGGCTGTCAGATCTGTTTCCTGGGTTTCTCTGGAGGAAGGTAATGACCAACCCTCTTTGTCCAATGCCGAGGTGGCGGAGGCGGGTGTGGCGTAGAGGTTTTTTCCCTTTTCAATCAGCAGATTGAAACCTCCGTAGAGCCAGGCCCAGTTCTCCTGGGGAACCGGCGGGTTTTCCCATTCCATATGCCAGTTCACGGGGTATCCTCTTTCCGGAAGATTTTCCGATACTATGACAAGCCCGAACGGGGGGATCCCTACCGGACCTTTCTGAACAGAAATTACCGTATCCTGTATAACAAGAGCGCAGTCCCTGTTCTCTCCTGCTGCTTCAAAGGAGGAGGAGGGTAGATACACCGCTTCCGAAGGGTTTCCTTCCGGATTAATCTGCGGTCTTCGCCGGGATGTGTCCCGCTCTTCCTGATTCCATGACAGGGCGCGGATAGTATCATGAAATCCATAAAGCCGTCCTTCTTTTGTCAGTCCCAGGAAGGCTTTATTATAGAGAGGGGGAGACTGGATGAATCTCCTATGCCTTTTTGAATAAAACCCGAGAGAATCAATTAGAAAATTTTCCCAGTTTTCCAGTTTATTTCCTGTCTGTCTGTAACGGGCTTTCAGATTATTGGTAAAATAGTAGTTGAAGCTGCTTATAAAAAGCGGATCCTCCGATTCCAGTTCAAGGGGCGATGTCATCCTGTCCGGAATGTATGGAGCTATTTCCACCTGCTTTTCCGAAACGGACAGCAGGGAAGCATGTACGGCACCGGTTTCAGGGGAAGATGAGTGCTTCCATAACCCCTTGTACTTCCAGAATCCTTCAGAAAAAGTGACACCATTCTGTTTACCGGGATTTTTTATCCATACAGGACGTTCTGTCGGAGGTATGAATTCGGGTTCCACATGCCCCGAATCCCCGACTTCCGGGAAGTCGGATGCCGTGAAAAAATAGAGACCGTAATCGGGCCTTTCAGGCCTAAGATTCAGCATTTCACCGTACTGAGAGACCTCCGGGTAACAAATTTCTCCCGATTTGTTGGAAGAACATTTCAGAAATGCTTTTATATACCACTCCCTGTTATCCGTAATCAGACAGAATTCCCTATCTGTTTCCAGGAGAGGGTATAAGAGCCAGGGATGGCAGCAGAGAATGACCGCCCGGGAATCAAAAAGGTCCGGGATTTTCTCTATCCCCGAAAGATTTACCGGTTTTAAATCAAAAGGAGCCGTGGAGAGATCTGACGGCGCAGGCAGGTCAAGATCGGGGTTGTCGGAAACAAGGACTTCCCATTTCTTCCCCCGCCAGGGATACAGGTACCTATCCATATCCAGATTGACTTTTTTACTGCCTGAAGGGATAAATACAATTTTTTCCGCTTTCTCCATAAGATTCCTGAACCCTTCATCAGGAGCTTTCGAGATAATACTGTCCGATTTTAAAGCATTGGATACAAAAGAGGACCAGCCATGGTTCGGATACCCCGTACAGGATTGAGAATCCTGCAGTAATGGTTCCTCCCTGGGAATTTCCGGAAATATCCTCCGCCGGGCTTTTCGGAACAGCAGGAGGAAATCGAGAGGGGTCATGTTCTCCTTATCCGGATGAGACAGAAGGGTCAGAAGCACCTTCCTGTACTCATTCCATCGCCTGCCGGTCCTTAACTCGAGGGGACAGCGGGAATCCAGAAGGGTTTCTCTTTCGGGGTAATGATCAAGACGGATATCGTATTCGGCCGCGATCAGCCTGTTGTACCAGGATGTTCCAGCCAGATCTCCGTATACACAGGGGAGTCTCACTCCTTCAATCCTCCGTCCATCAACCCGCTGATGATTTTCTTCTGAAGGATCAGCACAATGGATATAAGGGGCACAACGATAACAACCGATGCTGCCATTATGGTTCCCCAGGGGATGTAATTTTCCGATTCATAGAGTTTCAGCCCCACGGTTACCGTTTTGACACGTACCGGATTCAGGACAAGGGCAAAAAGGTATTCGTTCCATACCTGTATAAAAACCAGGATCCCTACGGTGAAAACTCCCGGACCCAGGAGGGGCAGTATGATTTTTGTAAAGCTGACGAAGGGAGAAGCCCCGTCAATTTCCGCGGCATCTTCCAGATCTGAGGGAATCGACCGCAAATAGGGGGTCAGAAACCAGATGGATGTTGTAAGGCTGAATAGGGTATTGGTTATGATGAGCCCCGCATGAGAGTTCAGAAGACCGGCTGTCTGTATGATTTTATAGATTGGCCTGACTATTACAATGGGCGGAAGAAGGGATATAGACAGGACCAGAAGCAACATCATGGTTTTTCCCTTTATGGGTGTACGGGCCAATGCATAGGCTGCCATGCTTCCAAGAGCCAGGGAAATAAGAGTGGCTGCGATGGCAATAACAACACTGTTATAGAGGAATCCGGCCAGGGGTTGCGACTGGAAGGCTCTCTCAAAATTCAATAAAGTGGGTGGAGCGGGCAGCCATTTCAGAGAAAAAATATCCCGTTCCAGTTTGAATGCGTTCAATACCTGCCAAAAAAAAGGGAAACCAATCACCAGTATAAATAACAGTGAAAATAAATAAAAGATGGATCTGTCGCGCAGTTCGCCTCGGATCATCGCACTCTCCTTTTTTCAAGGGAAATCTTTTCCTGAATAACCTGCAGAAAGAGCAGGGCGATAATAACCGTCAGGATAAAAGTTACTGTTGCCAGGGCGGAACCGTATCCATAATTCCCCGCATCAAAATAGGTTCTCAGAGTATAGAGGGTAAGAGATTCGGTCGTATTGGCGGGACCGCCGTTTGTAAGGGCTACAATAATTGTATACACCTTAAAAGACTGAATCATTCTGAACAGCAAGGCTGTAAAGAGTATCGGCTTTAAAAGGGGCAGTGTAATCCTGAAGTAGCGGGATATTCCTCCCGCCCCGTCGATAGCCGCAGCTTCCATCAGGGCTTTGGGAATATTCTGAAGACCTGCCAGAACCAGCAGGGATACATAGGGTGCTGTTTTCCATATATCGGCAACAATTAGAATAAACCGTGCTGTTTCGGTCTGACTGAGCCATGGAATAAAATCGGGGATTATCCGGGCGTATGTCAGAATCTGGTTCATAACGCCGTACTGATCATTAACCATGAAATTCCACATAAAACCGCTGACAATGGTTGGAATGGCCCATGGGATCAGAACCACGACACGCAGCAGGGCTTTCCCCCTGTAGTCCCTGTTCATAAACTGGGCGAATAACAGCCCAAGCACCACCTCGAACAGAACTGTCAGCAGTGTAAAAATCAGAGTGAAGCTCAGGGCCGAATAGAAACGTTCGGTTGTAAACATCCGGATATAGTGCTTCATTCCGACAAACTGTTTCATCTCTCCGAACTGAAGCCTGTATTCAAAAAAACCGAGCATCAGGGTTCTGAATACGGGATAAACGGCAAAAATGAGAAAGATTAAAAGTGTAGGTGATATCATAACGTAACCAAGTTGTTTTCTGGTCATTATTAACTCCGGGTAAACAGGGGCTGCCGTAGAAGTACAGTACTGCGGCAGCCCCTGTGGTTTCGTTAGGGAAAGTAATACCTACTGTCCTATTTTATTCATCTCTTTTTCGGCATCATACAATGCCTGGGCGGGAGACTTTTCGCCTCTCAGGGCGTTCTGAACCTCAACCTGGATAACGGAGGAAATTTCAGCATAGAAAGGAGACTGAGGCCGGGGAACAGCATTTTCCAGGACACCCGTAATCATACCGAAAAAGGGATTCTTTTTCAGAATGTCCGCATCATCATAGAGGCTTCTGCGGGCCGGGAGGTAGGAATCGTTGAGAGCATGGAGCTTCATGGCATATTCGCCGGCATAAAAGTTCATGAATTTAAGGGCTGCTTCCTTGTTTTTAGAGTGCCTGTTAAGAAAGAGCTGCCATCCGCCCAGGGTACTGTGACCTCTTTTACCGCTCTCTCCTCTGGGAAGTTCGGCAACACCCAGCAGACCGCTTACCATGGAATTTTCCGGGTTCTGGCCCAGGGCGTAGGCTTTGGGCCAGGCTCTCATAAAAACCTGTCTGTTCTGGAACATGGAAGCCCGGGCATCACCGCTGCCGTAGGAGAGGGCACCTTCCGGGAAAAGACCTTTTTCATAAGCTGTACGCATAAGTTCAAGGATCTCCACGTTCTCGGGGCTGTTAATTACGATGTTTCCCTTTTTATCAATCACTTCACCGCCGTTTGAGTAGAACCATTCCACCGCATTGCATGTAAGGCCTTCATACTGTTTCATTGAGCCCACAAGGGCGTACATTTCTTCGGATCCCGCTTTTTCTTCGGCCTGAATAATTTCGTCTGCCGTGGCAAAAAGTTCATCCCAGGTTTCGGGGACCGGTTTGTTATATTTTTCAAGAAGGTCTTTTCTGTAAAACAGAACACCTGCATCTGTCCGGAAAGGGATCCCCCATATACTTCCATTATAAGATGCCGCCGCAATTGTTCCGGGAAGAAAGGCTTTTCTTTCGGATGAGGGAAAGGCCTTATCCAGGTTTTCTATCAGTCCTGCCGATGCAAAAATGGGTGTCCATGTTACATCCGCATTAAAAAAGTCAATGGAATCATCCCCGCTCTGCAGAGCGATAAGCAGGGCCTGAAGTTTATCGGTTGTATTCTCCGGCAGCTCTATAAGATTAACGGAGATATCGGGATACTCTTCATTGAAGGTTTTGATGATCATTTCCTGAGTGTTATCCAGAGTAGAGGCATGGGCATACCAGTTTAAACTGACCGGTCCTTCCGGGACTTCCTGTCCTCCTCCGGCAAATACCGGACAAAGGAATAGTGTCGAAAGGACAATAAAAATAGGGATACATAATTTTTTCATAATATTACTCCTCCTATGCAATATAATGCATATGCACATTATATTGCGGTTTTATGTATTAATCAACAGATAGATAAAAGTTATTTTAAATTAAAACGCATTATATTGCGTAATATGATCATTTGTGCTATATTATTGGCTATGAACAGGGAAGGTAAAAAAATCAGCCAATTATTAAAAAAGATGCGTCAGGAGAGGGGACTGTCCCAGAGTGCCGTGGCAAATGGACTCTCTGTACCGGTTCGTACCTACCAGAGCTGGGAGGCCGCCTATACCTCCAATATCGATAACCTGATAGCTATCTGTATGTTTTACGGGATTACACCGGTGGAACTTTTTTCCGGCTGGCAGGATGAAAACCGATCAGACAGGGTAATTAAAAAAGAGAACCCCTTCGGGAAAGAAAAGGAAATACTGAACTTTCTGATGGAGGGAGGAACACTGGATGTCATGATCGACAGATATCCTGATATTTTTCAGAGTACCGATGAAAATACTGAGGATATTCTATACCGTCTGATTCTGGACATTTACTTTACCCATCCGGACGTTCTTAAAGCCGTTTTTCCCGGGTTCTGCCGGGAAAAGGAACAGTTGATTTCAGAACGGTATCATATCCCCGCAGAGGCTGTATCAGTTGTCTGTACAGAGAAGATACAGTATCAGCTGTTAAAAGAAATTCTGCTCTCGTTTCCGGGGGCCGATACTTTAACCGAATGGGTTTCGGATAAACCGGGGTTCAGGCTGGGAATAAGCAACGGGTATACGGTCGCCAGGATTTTTGATCAGCTGGAAAGATCCAGGGTTCGAAATCTGAACCTTTTTCCTTTGAACTTTTCAAATACCCAGGTGGATTTCCCCATATCCTCCAACTCATTAATCTCTTCCTTTCTTTATAAAACCGAAGGATACGGCAATGTAATGGACACACCCGGTGAGATGGAGATTTACGGTTCCATGCTGCTGGCTGATGCGGTCATTCTCGGTGTCGGGACCTTTCAGAAAGAGGGGTTGTACGAAACCATGATCCGGTCTTCCCTCGGCAGCTCCAGGATGGATATCATCCATAAAGCCGGCGCTGTCGGCGACCTGAACTATAATCTGCTGGACAGAGAGGGGAATCAGATCGATATCCCCGAAATCATCAGTCCCATGGGACACCCGGAAAACTCTTCCTTAATCAAGGCAATCAATCTGGATCTTCTTTCCCAGAAGGCGGACAGGGGCTGCCGGGTTATGGTTGCAGCCGCGGGGGAGCATAAAGCCCTTCCGGTGCACCTTTCCCTTAAAAAGGGTTATGCCAATCATCTGCTTATCGATTATTCGCTGGCGGAGGCCTTGCTGGAGATAGAGCAGGCGGTTTGACAATTCATATTTGACTTTCTCCTGATTAGAGTATTAAATAATTTTAAGAATGAAAGATAACTTTCTCCTGATGGACATCAGGTTTCTTAAAAGAATCCTCTTTCCCATGATCTGTCTCTGCTACTTTGCCGTGGGTGCTCTTTTTCTGATGGGCAGGGACCGCCCCTTTCCGGCGAGCTGGAATATTCAGTTTCTGCTGCTTCTGTCTGTAAACTTTCTTTGCACCCTATTGCTTTTTCTGATTAAAAGGAAGAACAGTTCCGCCAATGGTCTGGTCGTGGCCGGCCTCTTCCTGATTCAGCTGGCTTTAAAATATATAATGACAAAACCTTTCAGCAGCGATATTTGGTTTGAGTATTTTCTGATCATTATTTTGCTGCTGGAGGGAATTCCTGTTTTAAAAACTGACGAAACACTGGTTCTGACCCTGGGGATTGCTCTTTCTGTACTTCTGACCAATCACAATGGCGTCTTCTGGGGACTGGAAATTCCAGTTCGGAGCCGGGAAACAAAGAGCTCTCTCTTTCTGCTGACCATGCTGATTTCTGGTCTTAGCATTATGATCAAACAGGCTTTTGCCGTAGTCCTGAGAACCGGAGAGATAGTCGTGAATCAGAAAAGGATTATTCAGAAGCTTTCTGCCTCCAATACGGAGCTTCAGAGTTATGCCAACCTGGCGGAAGAGCGGAGTATGATAAACGAGAGGCTGAAGCTGACACGGGAAATTCACGATACCGTGGGGTATACCATGACCAATCTGCTGATGATGCTGGAAGCCTGTACGGATCTGCTGAAGGTTAATCCTGAAAAACTGGAAAAGCTGCTTTATCAGGCTCTTGACATTTCCAAAAGCGGTCATGAGGAAATTCGCCAATCCCTGCGAACTCTCCGGAATACAAACCTGAAGGAAAAAAACAGCATTGAGTCAATTCAGCACCTGACCGGTATCTTCATGGAGTCCACCGGGGTAGAAGTCCGTGTGGATTTCGGCAACCTTCCCTGGAGGCTGAACCGTAAAATTGATCATATCATCTACCGTTTCCTTCAGGAAGCCATGACGAATGCCCTGGCACATGGGGAAGCCAAAAGTATTGATATCCGTTTCTGGCTGAATGATAAAATGATCCGGATCAGTATCGAAGATGACGGCAAGGGAAGCGAGGATATCGAACAGGGCATCGGCATAAAGGGGATGGGTGAACGCCTGTCGGAAGTTGAAGGCCGGCTCAGTTATAATAACAGTACGTCGGGGTTTGTAATCTGGGCGGAAATTCCATGGAGCAGTAATGAATAAAACCAATATCCTTATAGTGGACGATCAGATCCTTTTTGCCGAAAGCCTTAAAACGGTTCTGGAATTGCGCAGCGATGGGTTTCAGATTATCGACATTGCCGCCGATGGCAGGGAAGCGGTGCGGATGGCGGAAATCCATAAACCCGCCCTGATCCTTATGGATATACGGATGCCCGGTATGAACGGGGTGGAAGCGGTCGGTGTCATCAAGGAACGATTCCCGGAAATCAAGGTCATTATGCTTACCACCTTTGATGACGATGAATATATCTATAATGCTCTGAATAACGGAGCAGACGGTTATCTGCTTAAGAATACCTCACCCGAAAAACTGATAGCCTCTATCGAAGCGGTGCTGAACGGGCTTGTTTTAATCTCCCCTGTCATTATCAAACACTTGACAAAAGAGGGTAGTCCCCAAAGGGACAAAAAGGAGAAACCTCTCTGGTTCGAAGAATTGAGTACACGGGAAAAACAGGTTCTCCAGCTCCTTTCCAGCGGTTTGAACAATAAGGAGATTGCCGAAGAACTTTTTATTGCCGACCAGACCGTTAAAAATCACGTCAGTCTCATATACAACAAGCTCGGAACCAGCGATCGTCTTAAGGTTATCCGCATTGCAAAAGAGTATTTTTAGAAACCAGGGATAGACAACCCGCCGGACCGGCAGAAAACCCTGTACTGTCAAATCGGTACGGATATCGGTACTGGAGTACCTTGCTGTATAGGAAACACGGACTTAAAATTAAATCCTATCAGAAACAAATCCCGTTAAAAGGAAGGAGATTGTATGAAAAAATTACTTATGGGAGCTTTATTGCTGATTATGGCAGTAAATTTCAGCTTTGCCAACGGTTCTACGGAGCTGCCTACGGAAGAGAGCGATGGAGATAAGGTCACACTGGTTTTTACAAGCTGGAGAACAGAAGATATCGAGCGTATGAACCGCATCAATGAAGCATTTACAAAAGAAAATCCTGATATAGTTATTGATTTTCAGCCGGTTAAGGATACGGAATACGATGCACAGCTTAAACAGTCCCTGGCTGCCGGAGTAGGCGCAGACATCATCTTTCTCCGTTCCTATGATTCAGGCTATCAGATCTACAAGACCGGTTCTCTGGCCGAATTGAACAGCAAAATCAGTAATCTGAAAGATTTCCCCTCTGCAGCCGTGGCAGCCTGGGCCACTCCTGATAATATCAGCTATGCCATACCGGCGGCCGGTGTTGTTCATGGCGTTTACTACAGAAAAAGCATATTCAAAAAATATAATCTGACTATCCCCGAAACCTGGGATGAGTTTATGAAGGCATGTAAAACCCTCAAAGACGGCGGCGAGACAGTATTTGCACAGGGTACCAAAGACAACTGGATGCTGTATGAAGTTATGTACTCCGGACTGGGTGCCAACTTTTACGGTGGAGAAGAAGCCCGTCAGGCTCTGATGGACAAGAAAATCCGCTTTACCGACAGTGCTTTCGTTACGGCTATGGAGAGGATGAAGGACCTGCAGCCTTTCTTTCCCGACCGGTTTGAAGGAATTGATTATGTAACGATGCAGCAGATTTTCGGAACAGGAAATGCCGCCATGTTTATGGGCGGAAGCTGGGAAATCGGAATTTTCGATGACCTGGGCGGGCTGGATGATGTCGGATACTTTGCTCCCCCCCTGGCAGCAAAGGGCGACACTCTGCAGTACTGTTTCCATGTTGATGCCGGTATCGGTATGAATAAAAACTCAAAACATCCTGAAGAGGCTCTGATTTACATGAAATGGCTGGCATCATCCGAATACGCACAGCTTTACATGAACGAACTGCCCGGATTTTTCAGCTACACACCCGGAAACTATACCCTTGAAAATGAACTGGCCAAGCAGATGCAGAGCTATGTTGCCAAATCTGTTCCTACAGTCAGAACTGTCTGGGAAAAGCTCTCAGCCGAGTCTCCCTCCGGTAATGAGCTTCTGGGCGAAGCCGTTCAGAAAATGTATGCCGGAGAATTTACCCCGGCAGAAGCCTGCAAGTATGTAGACGACGGTCTGGCCTGGTATTACTGAGACGTCTACCCGATTGATCTCCTGAAGGAACTTCTGTTCCCGCAGGAGTCGTTAAACGATCCTGTTAAAATTCCCCTCCTGAGACAGGAGGGAATTTAAAAATGCTTTACTACCGGGACCACCGGGCAGTTCCGGATATAAAATAATTCCGAGAGTTTCGGTACAGCTTGCTGAACGGACGTCAATATACAAAAAAGACAAGGAGGAGTTTTATGATTGAGGCACAGAAGAAGCATGCCAGATTTTTATTTCTGTTCATCTTTCCGGCTTTTATCGTATACACGGTATTTATGCTTCTGCCCATCCTGAACTCTATGAGATACAGCCTCTATACCGGGGACAGTCTGGTTCCCAATGAATTTGTGGGGCTGGATAATTATATCAGACTCTTTACGGAAGAGCGGTATTATACAAAGTTCTGGAATGCTTTCCGGAACAATATCAAGTTTTTTATCATAGTCACACTGGTCCAGAACGTTATGGGCTTTTTTATGGCTGTTATGATTTCCAGGAAATTCAGGGGGAATAAGTTTATGAGAAAGCTGAGTTTTCTCCCCACAACCCTGTCTGTTCTTGTGGTTGGATACATTTTTAAATTGATATTGAACCCCTATTATGGAGTTTTTGATAAATTTATGGTTGCCATCGGACTTGAAGATATTATTCTGCCCTGGCTGGGTGATCCCCGAACCGCCATATATGTGGTAGCCCTGGCAGTCAGCTGGCAGTTCTTCGGTGAATCAGTACTTTTCTACAGTTCGGGTATTGACGGAATCAGCGACTCCATTATGGAAGCCGCCCGGATTGACGGTGCCAATATATGGCAGGAAATCTGGCATATTATCCTGCCCTCTGTTCTTCCTATTGTCAGCATCGTTACCATTCTGATCTTTATCGGAGACTTTACTCAGTTCGATATTATCTTTGCCATGACAGGAACACGGGGGGATCCCGGCTACAGTACGGATCTGTTCGGGTCTCTATTCTACCGGACTGCTTTTTCTTCCAGTGAAAGGGGAGGCTGGGGGACCGGTATGGGCGCCACTGTTGCTACCATGATGTTTATTATCGTTACCATCGGCGTTGGTGTTTTTCTTGCTTTCTTCAGGAAAAAACAGGAGGAGCTGGAAAGATGACAAGTCTGAAAAAGAAAACTTTACGCGGGGGACTGTATATTGTTATGGTGCTATATGCCCTGAGTATACTCATTCCGCTGTTTATTATGATCATGACTTCATTCAAGTCAAATGCAGAGATTTTCAGGAATCCCTTCGGACTGCCCGAGTCATTCAGTATGGAAGCCTATATTAACCTTTTTGTTATTGCCAACTACGGGAAATTTTTCCTGAACAGTATGGGTGTAACGATTCTCTCTCTCGCCATTGCGGTAACCATCTCGGCTCTGGCCGCTTATGCAATAAGCAAGTACAACTTCAAATACAGCAAAGCTCTCTATATCTATTTCGTGATTGGACTGGTGGTACCCATTAAGCTGGGAACTATCGATATTATGATTACCATGCTGCGATTGAGCGTCTACGACAGCCTCTGGGCCCTGATCATCGTTTATATTGCCATGGCCATCCCCTTAAGCGTGTTTATACTCTATGACTATATTAAAATGGTTCCCGAAGAGCTTTCCAGCGCCGCCCGGATCGACGGCTGCAGTGAACCGCGTATTTTCAGCAAAATTATGGTGCCCCTGATAAAGGCCGGGCTGGCTGCGGCAGGGATTATCAGTTTTATTCCCAACTGGAACGAATTCTGGTTTCCCCTGGTTCTGATCAAGAGCAAGGAGCACTATACGATCCCACTGGCCACAGGACAGCTCTTCGGACAGTTCGACACCAAGCTCAATCTTGTGTTCGCCGTTCTTTCCCTGGCCACTGTTCCTGTTATTGTTATTTACCTGCTCCTTTCCAATTATTTTGTAAAAGGATTGTCCGCAGGAGCCGTCAAGGGTTGATTCTCAGACTATTTCTGACACAATTTCCCATTCCTCCGGTATAGTTCTGATACCGGAGGTTTTTTATAATAACCGTTTACTCCAATGGAATGCGACAAGCTGCAATTGTTATAGGTTGGGAATAGGAACTTTTCCGGAAAAAAGCTATTAGTTTTTAAATAATAAAAAGGATTTTTCCTGCTGCAGACCAAAAAAACCGGGTCCTTCAACGAAGGACCCGGTCAATCAATATTTTATATAGAAATTCCCTTGCCTACGACAGGTAATCATCTATCCCTTTAGCAGCGATTCTTCCATCGCCCATAGCCAGGATGACCGTGGCAGCGCCCTGCACGATATCTCCTCCGGCAAATACACCGTCCATTGAGGTCATTCCCTCCTCATTAACGGTAATATTCCCCCATTTATTGGTCTTAAGTTCCGGGGTGGTACCCGTTACCAGGGGATTGGAACTGTTGCCCAGTGCAGGTATACAGGTATCAATCTCCATCAGGAACTCACTGCCTTCAATGGGTTCCGGACGGGCCCTGCCCGAAGCATCGGGTTCTCCCAGTCTGTATTTCAGACATTCAATAGCCTTAACCCGTCCGGTTTCATCTCCGATGATACGGGTAGGGTTGGTCAGAAGGTCAAAAATAATCCCCTCTTCCTGTGCATGGTGTACCTCCTCCACACGGGCGGGCATTTCGCTCAGGGTCCGGCGGTAGATAATATGCACCTCTTCCGCTCCCAGTCTGAGAGCTGTCCGAGCGGCATCCATAGCCACATTTCCACCGCCGAAAACAGCAACCTTCTTCGATTTATAGATAGGGGTCATTGCCTTCCTGTCATAGGCTTTCATCAGATTGGCTCTGGTCAGATACTCATTGGCCGAAAACACACCGACAAGGTTTTCGCCTTTGATATTCATGAATTTGGGGAGCCCTGCGCCGTTAGCTACATAAACCGCATCAAACCCGTCCTTTTCCATCAGTTCCCTGATGGTTCGGGTTCTTCCGATCAGGTAGTCATACACAAACTTCACACCCATCTCTTCCAGTTTTTCCACTTCTTTCTGAACAATGGATTTGGGCAGCCGGAATTCGGGGATCCCGTAAACTGTGACGCCGCCGGCTTTGTGAAAAGCCTCGAAGATGGTTACATCATGCCCGAAACGGGCAAGGTCCGCCGCCGTGGTCAGCCCGGAGGGGCCGCTTCCCACGATGGCAACCCTTTTCCCGGTAGGAGGAAGTTTGTCCACCTTCATTTCGGAAGCGCCTTCCCGGTCGGCCAGAAAACGCTCAACCCTGCCTATGGCAACAGACTGCATGGGATCTTTTTTCATCTTTCCAACTGTACACAGTTCCATGCACTGTTTTTCCTGGGGGCATACACGGCCGCAGATGGCCGGGAGCATGCTGCTGTCCCGGATAATTCCCAGAGCGTCATCAAACTCGCCCTTTGCCGTAGCAGCCAGAAATCCCGGGATGTCAATACTAACAGGACAGCCTTTGATACAGGGAGCATTTTTACACTGCAGGCAGCGGCTGGCTTCAAGAATGGCCTGGTTTTCCGTATATCCCAGAGCTACTTCGTTCATATTGCAGGCCCGTATGGAAGGAATCTGAGAGGGCATATCCTGCTGGGGAATCCCCGCCCTGTCCCTGGCTTTTAAATCCATCAGTCCTGCTGGCAGATTCAGGGCGGTAATAAGTTCATCCGCCTCCTTTTCAAGAACTTCCGCTTCTTTGAACTCAGCCATGATCAGGCCTCCTTTCTCAAAAGAACTTTGGCTACCTTTTCCATATGGCAGTTATGCTCTTCTTCCTGTTCTTTATAGGAGTTCATGCGGTTCAGCATGGAGTCGAAATCCACCAGGTGCCCGTCAAACTCGGGGCCGTCAACACAAACGAATTTTGTTTCATTACCGACGGTCACACGGCAGCCGCCGCACATTCCGGTTCCGTCCACCATTATGGTGTTCAGGGAAACCACAGTAGGAACCTTAAAGGGACGGGTTGTCTCCGAGCAGAACTTCATCATAATAGGAGGACCAATGGCAACAACTTCCGCAGGAGGGGTATCTGATTCACAGAGCTCTTTCAGAGGTTCGGTAACAAGGGCTTTCCTCCCTTTGCTGCCGTTGTCGGTACAGATAATGAGTTCATCGGAAAGTGCCGTCATTCTGTCTTCCAGAATCAGCAGGTCTTCATTTCGGGCTCCCATAATGGTAATAACCTTGTTGCCGGCCTTTTTAAAAGCTTCTACAACAGGGTGAAGGGGAGCCACCCCAATCCCGCCGCCCACGCAGACAACGGGTCCGTCATGTTTCCGGATATGGGTTGGAGAACCTAGAGGGCCCAGAACATGGGCAATAGCCTCGCCCTCTTCCAGGTGACTTAAAAGTTGAGTCGTTCCTCCAACTGCCTGGAAGATTATTGTAATCGTACCCTTTGTTTCATCCGCATCGGCAATGGTCAGAGGGATTCTCTCCCCGTGTTCATCATCCAGCATAAGGATGATAAACTGACCAGCTTTTCGGGAGGAAGCTATAGGGGCTGCTTCTATCTCCATCAGAAAAACATCAGAAGAAAGCTGTTCTTTCTTTACTATTTTGTTCATTTCACAGCTCCTGCGGGAACTTTTACACCCAGCTGTTTTTCCACTTCCTCCACTACCGATTCCAGGGTGGCGTGGTTCATCCTGTTTCCCCCTACCGTTACGGTGGGGCCATGGCTGCAGTTCTCGCTGCAGAAGGTGGCTTTAAGGGCAACCCGGTTTTTCCACTCTTCCTGCTCCACCTTGTCTCTCATATTGGAAAGTATCTCCTGAGATCCTCTTAAGAAACAGCTGGTTCCCACACAGACATTCACCTCTACAGGTTTTTCGTCGGATGTTTCCGTCAAAGGCATATTTTCGTGGTCAATCCTCTTCCGGTTCCGGTACTTTGTATGTACCAGTTCGTGGGCTTCATGGCTTCCCGCCCTGTTCCCCAGCATTTTTTCGTAAATCCTCTGAATATAGGGATTCTCCTCCGGGGCATGGATCGGCGTAATCCTGCCGGCATTTTTCAGCGCTTTCTTCCGTTTGGCAATCACGTCTTTATCGTAGGATACGGGCTGGCCGCCTCCGGCTATACAACCGTCGGGACAGGCCATAATCTCTACAATATCGTATGTCACTTCGCCGGACTGTATTTTCCGAATCAGTTCTTCCGCATCTTTCATGCCGGCGGCAATGGCGATTTTCAGATCCAGGCTGCCCTCATTGATGGCAATTTCCTTCCAGCTGGGGTAGGTTTCATGGGCTTCGGGGATAAAGCTGTCCAGCTCTTTTCCATTGATGGTTCTGGAAGCATAACGGGCAACCGCTTCAGCCACTCCCATGGTGCTGCCGAATCCCAGACCGGCTTCAGAGTAGAGACCGAAGGGCAGGTCAGCAGCGGCAGGAGCGATCTCCTCGAACACAATACCTGCTTCCCTGATCATCTTACCCAGTTCCTGAGTGGTAAGAACGTAATCCACATTGGGAACGCCGTTCCGGCTCAGTTCGGGTCTTTCCTTTTCGAACTTCTTGGCTGTACAGGGCATGATGGATACCATGACAATGTCTTTTTCCTCAATCCCGTTTGTCTGGCTGATCAGCTTCTTGCCCAGGGAACCGACCATCCCCTGGGGAGACATACAGCTTGAGAGCTGAGGAAGAAGTTCGGGGTGGAACTGTTCGGCATATTTGACCCATCCCGGACAGCAGGAGGTAAACATGGTTCTGCTGTCACCTTTAGCCCGGCGTTCCAAAAACTCATTGGTCTCTTCCAGAACAGTCAGATCCGCACCGAATGAGGTATCGTATACTTCCTTGAACCCAATGTATTTCAGGGCATTCATTATCTTGCCTACAGTAACGGAGGATTCGGGAATGCTGAACATCTCACCAATGGCCGAACGGACGGCAGGGGCGATCTGAGCCACAACCGTTTTGCTGTCGTCCGCCAGAGCATCCCACACTTCGCTTATTTCACTTTTGGGCATAATAGCGCCGGTGGGGCAGACTGCTGCACACTGACCGCAGTTGATACAGTCCACCTGACTCAGGCTTTTGTTAAAGGCCGGGGTAACGACAACATCTTCCCCTCTGTAGGCAAAATCAATGGCACCCACCCCCTGAATCTCATGGCAGTAGCGGACACAGTCACCGCAGAGAACACACTTGTTGGGATCCCGGATCAGGCTGGGAGACAGCATATCGGGAGCTTTGAACTCTTTTGTCCTTTTATAGGGTATTTCGGTCACGCCCAGAGCGCTTGCCAGATCCTTCAGTTTGCAGGCTGAGGATTTTTCACAGGTGGTACAGCTGTTGTCATGGTTGGCCAGTAGCAGCTCGATAAGGGACTTCCGCATCTTCCGCAGTTTGGGGGTATGGGTCTTTACAACCATCCCGTCCCGGGGAGGGGTGGAACAGCTTGTATCAATGCCCTTACCCTCTATCTCCACAATACAGAGGCGGCAGGCGCCGTATACACTCAGTTCGGAGTGATAGCAGAAGGTGGGCATTTCCACACCAGCCTTCCTGATAACTTCCAGAAGGTTTTTCTCGCCTTCCAGGGGAACTTTTTTTCCGTTTATGCTTACGCTTCCGTTCTTGTTCATGCATTTCCTCCAAAGCTGATGGCGTCGAAGCGGCAGGTTTCGACACAGGCACCGCATTTGATACATTTCTCCGCGTCAATGACGTGGGCTTCTTTTCTTTCGCCGGAGATGGCGTTTACAGGACAGACTCTGGCACAGGCTGTACACCCTTTACAGGCTTCGGCGATGATGCTGTACTCTACCAGTTCCTTACAGTTTCCGGTGGGACAGACTTTGTTATCGATATGGGCCAGCCACTCTTCTTCAAATTCCCTGATGGAAGATAGAACAGGGGAGGGGGCGGATTTACCAAGACCGCACAGAGAGGCATCCTTTACAGTTTCACAAAGGGATTTCAGCAGTTCGAAACTCTTTCTCGTGCCCTTGCCCATGGTTATATCGTTAATCAGTTCGAGAATTTGTCTGGTTCCTTCCCGGCAGGGTACGCACTTACCGCAGCTTTCATGCTGGGTAAACTTCATAAAATAGCTGGCTATCTGTACCATACAGGTACTTTTGTTCATTACAACCAGACCCCCGGAGCCGATCATGGCACCCACTGATTTCAGGGAATCGAAATCAAGGGGTATATCCAGGTGCTCTTCAGTCAGACAGCCTCCGGAGGGGCCGCCGATCTGTACAGCTTTAAAATCGCTGTTGTCTATCTTGCCTTTGGAGTTGAGTACTCCGCCGCCAATATTGAAGATAATTTCCCGCAGGGTCGTTCCGAAGGGTACCTCTATCAGCCCCGTATTGGCCACATGACCGGTGAGTGCAAAGGTTTTGGTTCCGGGGGAACCATCGGTTCCGATCTTTTTATAGGAATCCGCACCCATACGGGCGATAAGGGGAACACAGGCCAGTGTTTCAACATTATTTACAACCGTGGGTTTTCCCCACAGACCCTTTTCCGCTGTCCGGGGCGGTTTTACCCGGGGCATACCGCGACGGCCCATAATACTTTCGGTCATGGCACTGGCTTCACCGCAGACAAAGGCTCCCGCGCCTTCCATTACAAAAATGTCAAAATCGAAGTCGGAGCCGAAAATCCCTTTGCCCAGAAAACCGTTTTCCCGGGCTTCTTCAATAGCTTTGTTTATTCTGGCTACAGCCAGAGGATATTCCATCCGGACATAGATCTGCCCTTCCGTTCCTCCACAGGCTTTTGCGGCGATAATCATACCTTCCAGTACGCTGTGAGGGTTTCCCTCCATAACGGAACGGTCCATAAAGGCACCGGGATCTCCCTCATCACCGTTACAGATAATATATTTGGCATCGCTCTCCTGACGGAGGGCCAGTTCCCATTTTCTGCCAGTGGCAAATCCGCCGCCGCCGCGTCCCCGGAGCCCGGCTGTTTTCATCATTTCACAAACCTGCAGGGGAGTCCGGTTCAGCACAATCTCTCTGGCCGCGCTGTACCCGCCTCCATGGATATAGTCGGACACATCTTCCGGGTCCAGTGTTCCGCAGGCTTTCAGTACGGTCCTTTCCTGACGGGTGTAAAAGGGAATCTCTTTCTGGCTGCGGCAGCTGTTGCCGCTTGCCGGATCCCTATACAGCAGCTCTTCTATCACTTCGCCCTGCAGGATGGTTTTTTCTATGATATCCCGTGCATGGACGGGTTTTACTTTGACATAAAGGATACCCGCAGGTTCGATGGTAACCAGGGGACCAACCTGGCAGAATCCCTGACAGCCGCTCCGGCTCAGCAGAACCGAATCATCTTCGGCTTCCTTTTTAAGAGAGAGGGTGAGGGGGAGATCCTTTTCTTTAATGATTTCCGCCAGAGCGTCATGAACTTCCATTGCTCCATTGGCGATACATCCCGTTCCGGCACAGATAACAATTCTGTGGGCCAGGCTGTTTTTCTTATTGGTATAGTCTTCTACAATTTTATCCAGTAATACAGTTTCCACGATCAGTCCTCCTTCGCCTTGTATTCGTCAATGAGTTCCTTCATCTGTGTTTTCGATACCTGACCGTAAACTTTGTCGTTTATTACGACTGCAGGAGCCAGACCGCAGGCACCAAGGCAGGAAACGGTTTCCAGAGTGAAAAGCAGATCTTCTGTCGTATGAACCTTGTCGGAGAGTCCCAGTTCTCTCTGGATGACATCTATCAGGCCGGAAGACCCTTTAACATGGCATGCTGTGCCATCGCATACTTTAATTACGTATTTTCCTTTGGGTTCCAGAGAAAAGTGACTGTAGAACGTCGCAATTCCGAAAACCCGTGCAGGAGATATCCCCAGACTTGTTGCCACAAAAGTCATGATTTCTTCGGGGAGGTACCGGTACTCTTCCTGTACTGCCTGAAGGATGGGGATAATTTTGGAGGGCTGTCTGTCGAACCTGTCCAGTATGTCGCAGACTTTGCTGAAGTTATCCAGTTTTTCAGCTGTCAAGCTTGGGGTAGCCATTTTTTTATTCGCTCCTATATATCGATATTGATTTATCGATAGTAAAATATCTTAAAGTGCAGGTATTAGCAACCCTTATTTATTAAAAAAAGATAAAAAAATATCGAATTAATCAGAGGTAGGAACTGAAAACTCTGGGGGAGGGGTATTTAAGCGTTAAAATACATTATCATTATTCCGGAAAGATCATAAAAACCTTTTCCATTTTCACTGATAGTCGAAAGGCCGGGTTTCTATTTATTCTGGATTTTACGGAGCAGAATTCAGAAGCCGTCAGGCTGATAGGATACTATACTCACACTATCAGCTTCGACCAGTCCGGATTTTTATACCGGGGATTTTGAATCTTTACTGTGAAGAGGTAAAAGAAAGGTGAAAAAATCAGATGAAGAGCTTCATAGAGGTCCTGAAGCGTGTTTCCCGCAGTTTTTTGGACCTGCAGGAAATACAGTTTCCAGGTTAATCCGGATATTACTATCCTACTCTTTGAAGTAATCTCTTCCGGGCCGTTCCTGTCATGACCGGTTCTCTCTTTTTTTTAAGTTTAATCCCGCAAAACCGGCATTTTGCCTGGGCATTGCTGCAGCCGGGGCAAACATGGAAATACCTGTTACAGTGACTGCAGTAGTAGCGTCTGGCAGCTGCTTTGAAAACTCTCCCGCAATTATCGCATGTTACTTCGTTTACATGTTCCATCCTGATCTCCCTGTTTACGAATACGCTGCTCAAATCCGAGCAGCCGTTGATTGTTGATGATTCAGTATCGATGGCAAAGTGAGCCTGTTAAATAGGCCATCTGGTATATTCCGTTCAATTTAAAGAGTTTTTATTCCACTTTTTGAGTTTAAACCATCCTCTGCCGATAGTAGTAGCAAATGAACAGAATCATTCCCGTAGCAAGCGGTAAAGGTGGAGTCGGTAAATCTCTCCTTACAGTAAATCTCGGTGTTACCCTGGCTAAAATGGGTAAAACGGTTATCCTGATCGACCTGGATCTGGGCGGCTCCAATCTGCATACCTTTCTGGGTATCCGGAACAGTAAAGCGGGAATCGGGAATTATCTGAATAAGCAGGCAGACTCACTGGAATCTCTGATAATACCTACCGATACGGATAAGCTCTATTTTATTCCCGGTGACGGTCTTTTTGCAGGCAGTGCACATATGCATTACTTCCAGAAAACGAAGATCCTGAAGGAAATACCCCATCTGGTGGCCGATTTTATTCTATTGGATCTGGGCGCGGGAACAAACAATAATATAGTGGACTTCTTTATCCCCTTTCCTCAGGGAATTATTGTCACAGTTCCCGAAACAACAGCTATCCTGAATGCCTATTCCTTTCTGAAAACAGCTCTTTACAGATCTTCATACCGGATGTTTCCTCCCAAAAGCGATGAGCGTCTTCTGGTTCAGAATTTTTTCAGGCAGAGACTGGAAGGATCGGGGAACAGTCTTTTTTCACTGGCAGACAAGCTTGGAGAACTCTCTGTGGAGAATGGAGAGAAGATAAGAAAAATGCTGGAGGTTTTCTATCCGGGGATTATTATAAATATGGGACGTAATCCTCAGGATAAGAATCTGGGTAAGAACCTGCGTCTCATCAGCAGAAAGAACCTTGGTATATCTCTGGAGTATCTGGGATACCTTCCCTACGAGCAGGAAGTATCCCGGTCTATAATCAATCGGAAACCCTATGCTTTGGATCATTCTACCGGATTTACCGAGAATCTGAAGTCGATTGCAGAGCGGTTGCAGAAAGTCATTCCCGAGAAAAGTATTCCTCTCTATGAAGCTGATGAGGATCTGGAGCAAATTGACTGGAGTCTTAAAGAACTGAGATGAGAAAAGCAGTTTTCATTCTTATATCAGTTATTTTCGGATTAAGCCTTTATTCTCAGGAATCTCCCGCCGGTGACGGGTTGGTCCTGGTAGAAGGCGGGGCTTTTTATATGGGTTCCGAATCCGGAGAAACGCATGAAGCTCCGGTACATAAAGTACAGCTGAGTCCTTTCTATATCAGTCCCTACGAGGTAACACAGGGGCTCTGGCAGACTGTGATGAAAACCGGCATTGACGCACAGCGTGCCAAATTGAGACCTGCCGGCCGGCTGAAGGGCAAGGGCTGGGGATTCCCCATGTATTATGTCAGCTGGTATGAAGCCGTTGAGTTCTGTAATAAACTCTCTAAACTGAATGGCTATGATCCCTGCTACAGCGGAAGCAATGAGAATATTGTATGTAATTTTGCCGCCAACGGTTACCGGCTTCCCACAGAGGCGGAGTGGGAGTATGCCGCCCGGGGCGGGAACAGGAGCCGGGATTATACCTATGCCGGATCAAATACCCTGGATTCTGTTGCCTGGTATAACGGGAATTCAACAATTAAAACACAGGAAGTCGGTCAGAAAGTTCCAAATGAACTGGGATTATACGATATGAGCGGTAATGTTAATGAATGGTGCTGGGATCAGTTTTCCCGCTATCCAGCGGAAAAGCAGGTGGATCCCCGGGGTGATGAAGGATTGACCTACAGGGTTTTCCGGGGGGGCAGCTGGAGTCATCCGGCCGAGTACAGCCGCAGTACATTCCGTATTGCCTATGAACCGGACCGGCGGGGGAATAACCTGGGGTTCCGGATGGTGCGAAGGCCATAACTGCTGTATGGCTGTCCGATTTTTTTGGCAGATTTGATAAAAGTAATACCCGGATTTGAAAGAGCCGCTTAACCCACCTTTAAAGCTTCGGCCGGTTCCTTTTCCGTACTGTCAGACTTCTCCGTATCGGGGATAAAACCGTTCTCCCACTTAAAAAAGAAATTAATCCTGTCTGCAAGGTCTTCAAGAGAAAAAGGATCCGCTTCATCAACCATATAAATAATTGCATCTGCGTTTTCTATTTGACTCATAATTATATAATAATACAATTGCCGATTACTTTTCCAGAAAACATGTAATTTTTTATATAAAAAATACGAAATCGAGATAAATCGGATAAATATACAATTCCGGAGTAATTTATCAGAAAAGAATACAGATGCTTTATCTGTTTCTTGTGAAAGAATATAGCTTTGCATAAAAAACAATACATCCGATGCAGGATAATCTCTGTCTCATTGACACTACATATTTATACGGGTATAAAAGTAGAATCATGGAAAAGAATGATTTATTCATCACAGCATCCCTCGCCAGGCTCGAACTGGAAGAAGGGGAAGCTCAAAAACTCGGAGATGAAGTCTCCCGTATGCTAACGTATTTTGAAAAAATGTCAGAAGTTGATGTCGAAGGCCTCGAGCCCACGACTCATGCCCTTCAGAAGGAGAACCGCCTGCGTGAAGATCGCAGGCATTCTAATGAAGCCCAGCCGGATGAATTGTTGGAATGTGCTCCGGATCTGGAAGACCGGTTTATCCTCATCCCCAACGTTCTCTAATATCCACATCTCACTTAAACAATTCAATCATTATTTAGAACCGGACATTAAGCTCCGGAAAGGTATGATATGTCAGAAATGGAAGAAAAATGGGCTGGTGTACTGTCCGATAGTGCACGACTGAAAGCTTATAAAAAATATGTCAGCGACTGGGAAGAAAAAATCGGAAGCTTTCTGGAATTTGATACCGGCCGTGTTGTCGAAAACTCAGCCAAAGAAGGCCCTCTTGCTGGGATACCCTTTGGCGTAAAGGACAATATTGCCGTTAAAAACTATAAACTGACCTGCGGGTCCAAAATGCTGGAAAACTTTGTTTCTCCCTATACGGCCACAGCTGTCAGGAAACTGCAGGACGCCGGTGCGATTCCTGTTGCCAAGTGTAATCTGGATGAATTCGGTATGGGATCGTCCACAGATAATTCGGCGCTGGGAATTACAAGCAATCCCTGGGATACGGAAAGGGTAGCAGGCGGTTCTTCCGGAGGGAGCGCAGCGGCTGTAGCGGCAGGTCTTGTTCCCTTTGCTCTGGGATCCGATACGGGAGGATCCGTTCGTCAGCCCGCTTCCTTCTGCGGTGTTTACGGGTTGAAACCGACATACGGCGTTGTTTCCCGCTACGGTTTGACAGCTTATGCTTCCTCTCTGGAAGTTATCGGAGTGCTGGCCCGTACAACAGAAATGACGAAAAGGGTATTTGAGGCCATGAGGGGTAAAGATCCGATGGATCATACCTCCCTGGATTATACTCCAAGCGGTAAAGAGGTTAAAACCGTCGGTATTCTGAAAGTTCCCGAAGGCGGTCTCAATCCGGAAGTCCAGACTTCCTACGAGGCTTCCATAGAACGCATTAAAAAACTGGGATACGATACCATCGAAATTGACCTGCCGACCCTGGAATATGTCGTGCCGGCCTATTACACCATAGCCACCGGTGAGGCAAGCGCCAACCTGGCCCGGTATAACGGGATCCGTTATGGTCATGCCCCTGTTTTTGCAGAAAACCCGGCGGATTTGATGAAGAAGTCCCGCCATGAAGGTTTCGGAGATGAAGTAAAACTGAGAATCCTGCTGGGAACCTATGTGCTCCGTTCCGGATTTCAGGATCAATACTATACAAAGGCCCAGAAAATCCGTACGGCTATCCGAAACGATGTGGAACGATGGTATGACAGGGCGGATGTTCTGATGATGCCTGTATTCCCCACACCCGCCTTTCATCATGGCGGACAGGACATGGACGAGTTTCAGCAGAAACAGGCCGACCTTTACACCTGTACAGCCAATCTTGTGGGACACCCGGCTCTGGCGGTACCCTCTACAGTAGAAAAGGGACTCCCCGTGGGGGTTCAGTTTATGGCTCCTCCCTTTGAAGAGGATCGTTTGTTTCAGGTTTCCGCTGCGCTGGAAAAGGAGTTCCAGGCTCCCGAACCCTCTGGTTATACCATGGAATGGAGTTGAATTGTGTACCAGTCATTTATAGGTCTTGAAATACATATACACCTGGATGCGGAAACCAAAGCGTTCTGCAGTTGTAAAGCCCACTACGGAGATGAGGAAAATACAAATATCTGTCCTGTCTGCATGGGATTTCCCGGAGTGTTGCCCACCCTCAATGAGAAGGCGATACATATGTCCTACATGGTGGCCAAAGCACTGAACTGCGAACTCAGTATGAATACGAAATTTGACCGGAAGAACTACTTCTATCCGGATATGCCGAAAAATTACCAGATAAGTCAGTTCTCTGATCCTGTAGGCCGAAACGGTTATATCGATATAGAAGTTGGTGACTCTATCAAGAGAGTGCGTATCCATGACGTACATTTTGAGGAAGATGCGGGCAAGATGATCCATGCGGGGGATATGTCTCTTCTGGATTACAACAGAGCCGGTTATCCTCTGCTGGAAGTCGTTACCGAACCGGATCTGACCGTAGGCGCCGATGCGGAAGCATTTCTGAAAAGTTTCAGAAGAATGGTCCGTTACCTGGGTGTCTGTGATGGCAACATGGAAGAGGGTTCCATGAGATGTGATGCCAATATCTCCATCAACCATCAGGGTGCCGGTCTCGGGAAAAAAGTGGAAATCAAGAACCTCAACTCTTCCCGGTTTGTACGGAAGGGACTGGACTATGAAATTGTCCGGCAGTCAGCCCTGATGGATGAAGGAAAAGAAATTATCCAGGAGACCCGTCTCTGGAACGAAAACCGTGATTCAACAGCCCCAATGAGGCGGAAGGAAGCGGCCGATGACTACCGTTATTTCCCCGAACCGGATCTGCCTTCATTCAGGCCATCCGAAGAATTCCTGAAATCTGTTGACGATAGTCTCTGCGAACTGCCCTTTGCCCGGAAACAGCGCCTGATGAGCGGTCACGGGCTGACATCCGAGCAGGCGGAATATATTCATGAAGAGAAATATATGGCCGATTTTTTTGAACAGGCTGTTTTCCTCGGAGCCGAAGCGGTACAGGTTTACTCCTGGCTCTCTTCGGATGTTAAAAAACTGCTGAACAGAACAGGTCAGTCTCTGGAAGAGTCTCCTCTGTCCGCAGAGAGACTGTCCCGGTTGATTGCCCTGATTGATGAGGGGCAGATCAGCGGAAAAATTGCCAAGAATGTGCTGGATCTGATTTTTGAAGAGGATAAGGATCCCGATGTTATCACAAAAGAGAAGGGCCTTATTCAGATCTCCGATAAAGCCTCTGTAGAGGCCATCGTTGTCAAGGTTCTGAACGATCATGAATCCGTTGTTGACGCCATAAAGGGCGGGGATATGAAACAGATGGGATTCCTGGTGGGACAGGTTATGAAGGCTTCAGGCGGAAAAGCCGCCCCCCAGGTTGTCCAAACTGTTTTAAAAGAGAAGGTTTTAGGGTAACAAGTTAAGCCGGCAGTTTGAAACTGCCGGTACCAAAAAACCGCAGCCGGTAGTTTCAAATGGCAGAAATAATAAACCGGATTGCAGGAGGAGAGGGAATATGCGCGTTTTAGCGAAAGATATAAAGGATTATGCGGGTAAGGAAATTACCATAAGCGGCTGGGTGCACCGGATCCGGGAACTGGGCGGTGTGAGTTTTATTATCATGCGGGACAGAACCGGAATGGTCCAGATTGTAACAAATGATAATATTGAACTGACAGTAGAGTCTGTAGTTTCTGTTTCGGGTGTTATTCATGAGAATGAAAAGGCTCCCGGCGGATTTGAAATGCAGCTTGGTTCAATGGAGGTTCTGGCGGAGGCGGCTCCGGACCTTCCCTTTTCTGTCAATCAGGACCCTGAAAATACCGGGATTGATACAATACTGGATAACCGTATGCTGGCCCTGAGGAATCCCAAGATACTCTCCATATTCAGACTCCAGGCGGCTCTTGTGCAGTACTTCGCCGAGTTCCTGAGATCCAGGGATTTTATAGAAATTAAATCCAGCAAGCTGGTAAGCGGCGGTACGGAAGGGGGATCCAACCTTTTCCAGGTTGAGTATTTTGACGATAAGGTCTGCCTGGCACAGTCTCCCCAGCAGTATAAACAGACCATGGTATCCAGCGGTCTGGAAAGGGTCTTTGAAATCGGTCATGCCTACCGGGCGGAAAAGCATGATACGCCCCGTCATATCAATGAGTATGTGTCTCTGGATGTGGAAATGGGTTTTATCGAATCCGAGAAAGAACTGATGTCTCTGGAAGCACAGATGATGGAGTATATATTCCGCAGGGTTAGGGAGAACAACCAGAAGGATCTGGATGCCTGGGGAGCTGTAACTCCTGATCCCGATAAATGCAGGAATATACCCGTGATCCCCCATGACAAGGCGAAAAAAATCGTATCCGAACGACTGGGCCGGAGGGTTTTTGAAATTAATCCCGAAGCGGAACGGATTATCTGTGAATGGGCGGAAGAGGAGTATGGGATTCCCATGGTCTTCATCAATGCCTTCCCCCGTAAAAAGCGTCCCTTTTATACCTATCCCGAAGGTTTGAAAACCATGAGTTTCGACCTGATTTTCCGGGGGCTGGAAATCACTACCGGCGGCCGCCGTATCAATGAATACAAGATGATGAAGGAAACCCTTCCCAAATTCGGTATGACCGAAGAGGAACTGGGGGATTATATGACCATATTCAAATACGGCTGTCCCCCTCATGGCGGATTTGCCATCGGGCTGGAACGTCTGACCCAGAAAATTCTGGGACTGCAGAATGTCAAGGAAGCTTCCCTGTTCCCCAGAGACAGAAAAAGGACGACTCCCTGATTATTATAAGTCCCTCTCTCTCTGGGAGGGGCGTCATTGAAGTTCTTCTCTTTTTCGAGGAGACCGAGAAGGGCCTGGAGACAATGGTATGATCAGAAATGTCACAACGAATGATGCCTCTCAAATCTGCCAAATCTATAACTACTATATTAAAGAAACAATCGTTACCTTCGAAGAAGAACCCATAGATTCTGATAAAATGGAAGGGCGGATCCGGGAGGTTACATCAGAGCATCCCTGGATTGTCTATGAAGAGGATGGCAGGATTCTCGGTTATGCCTATGCGCATACCTGGCGAAACCGCAGTGCCTTTCGGTACTCCCTCGAATCAACTGTCTATCTCGATCAGGAAGTCACTGGACGGGGAATCGGTTCAAAACTGTATGCCCGGCTTCTGGAGATGCTGGAGGATCAGGGCATTCACAGGGTTATAGGGGTTATCTCCCTGCCCAACGAGGGCAGTGTGAAACTTCACGAGAAATTCGGATTTAAAAAAGTGGCCCACTACAGTGAAGTCGGGTTGAAGTTTGGCCGATGGATCGATATCGGCTCCTGGCAGTTGAACCTTCATGCCCATCGTTAGCACGAAAATTTCAGTGTTTCTATTTTTGAATATTTCTATTTTCGCAGTTTTCTATTGATCAGAGTGGTATGCCCTATTATAATGCCGCTATGAAACAGGAAACAATCAAGCAAATTTTACAAAAAACAGAAAGCATCGGTGAAAAAATGACCGTTCAGGGCTGGGTCCGTACCAAGCGGGATACAAAAGAAATTGCCTTCATAGCCCTTAATGACGGATCCTGTATGGGAAATATTCAGGTTATTGCCGATAAAGATAAAATAGATGAACAGACTCTCCATCGTCTGACAACGGGAGCCA
This sequence comes from Oceanispirochaeta sp., assembly GCA_963663385.2. Classification (GTDB taxonomy): domain Bacteria; phylum Spirochaetota; class Spirochaetia; order DSM-2461; family DSM-2461; genus Oceanispirochaeta. Next base: position 833,709 of record CAXXXD010000003.1, read on the forward strand.
GCTGTGCTGTAACGGGAATTCTGGTGGAATCTCCCGCCAAGGGTCAGGCTGTTGAGCTGCAGGCTGCGTCTATAGAAGTTCTGGGTGACTGTCCGGGTGATTATCCCCTCCAGAAAAAGCGTCACTCCATGGAATTTCTCCGGGAAATCGGACATCTCAGGGCCAGAACCAATACCTTCGGGGCTGTAGCCCGGATCCGTCATGCCATGACCCAGGCTATTCACTCCTATTTTCAGGAGAATGACTTTTTCAATGTACATACCCCTATTATCACAGCAAGCGACTGTGAAGGCGCAGGAGAGATGTTTCAGGTAACAACCCTTCCTTTCGATACCTTTGACAGTTCTCAGGGGATAGATTACTCCAGGGACTTTTTCGGTAAACAGGCCTCTTTGACTGTAAGCGGACAGCTCTCGGCCGAGACCTATGCCACTGCCCTTGGACGGGTCTATACCTTCGGTCCCACCTTCCGGGCTGAGAATTCCAATACATCCCGTCACCTGGCGGAGTTCTGGATGATTGAACCGGAGATGTCCTTCTGCGATATCAACGGGGATATGGACATGGCAGAGGAGTTCCTGAAATACGTTCTCAGCTATGTCCTTGAAAATTGTGATGAGGATATGCAGTTTTTTAACAGGTTTGTTCAGAAGGGCATTATAGATGATCTTAAAGCTGTAATTAACGCCGATTTTACCCGGATCAGCTATACTAAAGCGATTGAGGATCTGGAACTTTCGGGAGAAACGTTTGAATTCCCCGTATCCTGGGGGATTGATCTGGCTTCGGAGCATGAGAAATACCTAACCGAAAAGGTTTATAAGGGTCCTGTTATCATTACGGACTATCCCAAAGATATTAAAGCCTTCTATATGAAGCTTAATGAGGACGGGAAAACTGTCCGGGCCATGGACGTGCTGGTTCCCCGGCTTGGGGAAATTATCGGGGGCAGCGAGAGAGAAAACAACTACGATACCCTTGTAAGCCGGATTAAGGAGATGGGCCTGAATGAGGAAGACTACTGGTGGTATCTTGACCTGCGCAAGTTCGGCAGCGTTCCTCATGCGGGATTTGGACTGGGATTTGAAAGGCTAATACAGTATGTAACCGGCATGGGCAATATCCGGGATGTTATCCCCTATGCCCGGTCTGCCCGGAACTGTGAGTTCTAGGAGTCTTTGCACAGAAATGGAACTGTTAAACTACAGTTATGATAATCTGATCGGATTTCTTACCGGTCGATATGGAAAAAGGGCATACCATGGGGATGCCCTTTTTCGTCATATATACGCCGAGGGGAATCTGAATCTGTCCTCTCCTTCTCCCTTTGAGAATAACAGAGTTTTCGCCGAACTGCTTGAACAGGAAGTGCCATTAAATCTGCCGGAAATCCGGAGAATTCAGCAGGAAGAGGGAACGAAAAAGTTTACCCTGGATCTGGACCGGTCGATCAACTGCGAAACGGTTTTAATCCCCATGAAAGGGTATTCAACCCTCTGCCTGTCTTCTCAGCTGGGCTGTCGGTGGAACTGCCGTTTTTGTGAAACCGGTCGTCTGGGGTATATTCGAAACCTGACAGCAGCAGAGATTATGGCCCAGATTCTGACAGCCCGTTTTGTTTTAAAGGCGGATAACCTCAGGAACCTTGTCTTTATGGGGATGGGAGAACCCCTGGAGAATATGGATGCCCTGATGGAATCCATCAATATTGCCACAGATCCCCGTGGATTGAGTATTCACGCCAAACATATTTCGATTTCGACCGCCGGATATATTCCGGGAATCAGAACTCTGACAGACCTTTGCCGCCGGTATCCGGAAAGGCATTATGAAAAACTGTATTTGAGTCTCTCCCTGCATTCGGCAGATCCTGTAACCAGGAACACACTGATGCCTATAAACAGGACCTATCCTCTGGATCAACTGAAAAAAAGTCTTCTGGATTCCCCTTATGCCCGGAGAAAGGATGGGCTGTATATAGAATATATTATTATTCCCGGGATAACGGATACTCCTGCTCAAATCGATAATTTATTGGATTTTTTGGAAGGAATGGCAGTCAAAATCAATCTTATCCCTTATAATCCAGGTAAGGATCCTTCTTTCCGGAAACCCGAAGCGGAAGAGATCGACAGGTTGTGGAATACCCTGATAGAGAGGGGCATTTCCTGCAGGACAAGAGTCAGCCGGGGTGAAACCGTCATGGCTGCCTGCGGACAGCTGGGTAACAGGAGCAGTAAAGATGAACAATCAGGATAATACGTTCAATAAGATGAAGCAGACATTCCCGCAGCATAGTGTGATTTTTTCGGAAGGGGAGCGGGGGCATACCATGTATGTTATCCTGGACGGGGAGATTGAGATCCGAAAGAGAACGGGGAAAAACTCCTATAAAATTCTGGTAACCCTGAAGGGGGGAGACTTTTTTGGTGAAATGGCCATTATCGAGAATAAACCCCGGACGGCAACTGCTGTGGCCAAAGTGCCCAGTACCCTGATTACTCTCGATACGGACGCCTTTTATACCATGGTGGAACGAAGTTCCGATTTTGCAGTTAAAATGATTAAGACCCTTTCCTCCCGCCTGCGGAAGGCTGATCATCTGATTGAGTATATCCTCGGTTCCAATGATGAAAAACAGGTTGTTTCAGGAATTGCGGCTTATGTAAAAGCCCATCCCGACTGTGATAATGGAAGCGGCGAGTGTAAAATTACCCTGAGGGATTACCTCAGATGGTCATCCCGCAATCTGGGGCATCCCGATGAAATGGTACAGCAGACAATAAAAAGGCTGATTGTCAGGAAGATTGTCAAAATTTACGATCCTCCCGAAAGGATTACGGAATTCTATATGGAGAAGAAACTACTCCTGCGCCTGGCCTGATCCGTTAAATCGGGACTCTTCCAGAAACAGTAGCTGCTGATAGAGCATCCAGACACTTCTCATCTCATAACCGTTATCAGCTGCTTCCCTGATGGGCCGGTTGTACATATATTCCAGTTCCATGGTTCTGTTATTGTCAAAGTCCAGCTTCATGCTGGGCTCGTAGGGGATCATTTTATCGGTAAAAGCAAGCATTTTATCAGCTGCCTCATCTTCAATGGATACACCGCAGGCTCCTGCGCCGGCAATGACTTCCCGCATTAAGCGTTCTATTATATTGCGGGAAGAGGCTGTATCCATAATCCGCTTTGTATTCGCATCAAGAACTACCGATAGCCCGTTATAGGGAATATTCCAGAGGAGTTTCCGCCACCGGGCTTCGTGCAGGTCGTCTATCAGGGTAACCGGGACACCCGATTCCTCCATATCCAGCCCTACGGCATTACGGAGATCTGCATCTTTTTCATTCAGGCAGCCCAGAGTAATCAGTCCATAGTCCTGGTGATGGATATGACCGGGTCCCGCTTTCCGCGAGCAGATAAAGCACATTCCCCCCAGAACAGGGTTTTCCGGAAACCAGCGTTTAAACTCATCCTCCATCCCCAGACCGTTTTGAAGAACCAGTATGGCCGTATTATCCGTGAGGATCGGGCTGATCAGATTTCTCAGCATTTTATTGGATGTGGTTTTCAAAGCTATAAGCAATACGTCCGCCGGAGGGAGCTCTTTTGCTTTTTCATATACACTTACATCTTTCAGATGAAAATTCCCGCGGGGAGAATCCACTCTTATACCATTGTCACGGATTTGCCTGTAGTCGCTTCTGGCCAGAAAATTCACGGTCCTTCCATTTTCCGCAAGGCGGCCGCCATAGTAACCTCCAACGGCTCCGGTTCCGATTACTGTATAACTTTTCATTTAAAAATCACTCCAAAATAGATTTCGGAACCGGTGTCATAACTCTTCCGGTCCCGCTTCTTGTCATTCCTCCAGCAGTTCGCAGATGGACAGGTTTTCGGGTGTCATCAGCTGATAGAGGGATTTTTCCAGCAGGACACCTTCTCTTTGGGGTGTGTTATGACCGAAGGTGTTACGGATGGCATGGACTACAAAGTGAACCGCCCTGTCCAGTGCGGCAGGAAGGCTGTCTCCCAGAAGCAGGCGTCCTGTAATAACGCTGGCAAACATATCTCCCGTACCGGGGTAGGCAGCGGGAATGTGGGCAGTTTCCACCTTCCAGAATCGATTGTTTTTCTTTTCATAGGCCATGACCGCACTGGTTTCACCCTTTCCCTTAAGGGGAACACTGGTAATTACCACCTTCTCCGGTCCTGCCGCAGACAATTCCTTTAATATCTGTATAGCTTCATGCTGACCCAATTCTTCCTTATACTCCCGATTCAGAAGAAAGGCTGCTTCCGTATAGTTCGGGGTGATCAGGTCGGCCTTTTTTACAAGCTCCTTCATTCCTTTAACCATGGAAGTAGTGATGGGACCGTACAGTTCTCCGTCGTCTCCCATAACCGGATCGACAGTAATCAGCTGATCCTCCCTGGAGAAGTGCCTGATCAGGTCCATTACCAGGTCTATCTGGTCGGCCGAACCGAGAAAACCGGAATAGATACTGTCAAACTGAAGGGGCAGGGTTTTCCAATGAGCAATTATTCCCTTCATTGTATCGGTAAGATCCTGAAAGACATAATTTTCAAAACCGCTGGTCTGGGTAGAAAGAACGGCTGTAGGCAGGGGACAGACATTTATTCCCATAGCTGATAGAACTGGCAGAACTACGGTCAGGGAAGACCGGCCGTATCCGGAAAGATCATGGACTGCTGCTACTCGGGGGATGGGATTTTTCATAATTACTGGATTATATTATAATCCTCGGGGATTGAAAATACTCTTGAAAATATCTCTGATTTGTCGATTATAATGGTAATAAGTTCAATTTATATTTAAAATTTATTGGGGAATGGAAACCGGGAGGGTATTTTGACGCTCAGTCTTACACAGGAAGAGAGACAGGCTGTAATGCTGTTGATGGGAGCGGATAGATCCTACGACGAGGACAGCCTGAAAAAAGCCTACCGCGGGAAGGTTAAAACATCTCATCCGGATTTGGCCATGAGCCTGGGAAAAGATCCTGTATTAATGAAACTGCAGTTTCAGGAGCTGAATGATGCGTTTCACCTCCTTCTTGAAAAAATACGCCAGGATAACAATGATTACACTAAACATGTATACAGGAAATCCCGTCCCGGCGCCTATAAACCGACTTCTCAGAACACCCGGAAGCAGCATGCCCGTTCGGAGTATACCAGAAACAGGTATAGCGGTGCAGAGTATGCAGAAAAGAAGCGCAGCGGCAATTACCAGAAAAAGAAGGATCCCCGGACAAAAAAGACCCATTCTCAATATACAAATTATTCAAGTCGTCCTAAAGCCAGGGCTGCATCTTCAGCGGAAGGACCAAAGTACTATAAAGGTCCCATGCCGGGCCGAATACTGCGGTTTGCTGAATATCTCTATTATGCGGGGGAAATCTCCTGGGAAGATCTGGTTCATGCCCTGGTGTGGCAGTACCGAAATCGTCCCAAATTGGGAGAACTTGCCGAAGAAACAGGTGCTCTGGATCAGAATGATATACTCTACATTATTAAAAACAGACATTTTACCGAGATGTTTGGCGAGGCGGCCATCCGTTTAGGCAAACTGGACCGTAAATCAGTAGATAAACTTGTCCGTCAGCAGAAGCTGATGGGACTGCCTATCGGCCGCTTTTTTCTGGAAAATAAGATCTTTTCGGAAGAGCAGTTATGCCGGAAGCTGACCCGTTACCGCAGACATAATTTCTATCAGGGCAACTGAAATAAAAAATGATGAATTCCCTGCAATCTGTTATACTGTAAACTGTATGAAATCTGATTGTTCACTGCCTTTCGAATTACAGGCTTCCAGGCGTTTGATTTATTTTATAATTCTGATATTTCTGGTCCTGATGGTTTTCAGTTTCGGTATCGGATATTTTATATATATACGTAAATTTACTCAGCTGGAGGAAAAAGCTCTTTTTAGCGATGAATTGAGTATAAATAATATTCTGGACACAGAAATAGGATATCTCGGTGATATCTGCACGGATTGGGCCTATTGGACCGACACATGGGTCTTTATGCAGGATGGAAACGAGGCATATATTTCCAGCAATCTGGGACTGACTACACTATCTGCTCTTAGTTTGAACATTATGTCCCTTGTTCATCCTGACGGCTCAATAAAATGGCAGATGGAAGCGGATCTGGATGAACAGAGCGTCAGACAGAGTCCGGAATTCCCCATAGAGCACTTTCCCGTACAATTCTTTACACTCGAATCTGATACTCCTGAGGCAGGGATTGCATTAATTGACGATCGCCTGATGCTGATAGCGTACCAGTCCATAACTCGAAGCGATGGCAGCGGCGGTTCCGTCGGAACCCTTTTTGTCGGAAGAGATCTGAGCAAATCAATGCTGAGCAGACTGAATGGAATCGCTCAGGTTGATTTCCGCCTACTGAGCCTGAGGGAGATTAAAGAGACCCTTACGGATGCAGAGTTTGTGTGCTTGAATGAAACCGGACGAGTGGTGAGAAGGAAGAAAGGCTGGCTCCTTTCTTTTGTCAAAACTCCTGTTATTACAGATAATGATTCGTTAATCGCTATTGAGTTGAAACTCCCCCGTACGGTTATGGCTCTGGGACGGGAGAGTTTTATTCTATATATTCTGGTTTCGTTATCCGGATTACTGCTTATGGGGTATGGAACAATCCGATTTTTAAAACGGAACTACATACAGCGTGTTAAGGAGCTGTTTCAGGATATTCAGCGGATAAAGAGGGATGGTGATTTATCTTACAGGATTCCGGTCCATACCTCAGATGAATTCGGTCAATTCTGCAGCAGTTTCAACAGTCTTCTCGAGGTTATCGAAGAGCAGACATTTGAACTGACCAGGAAAAATATGGCCCTTCATCAGCAGGCGAATACGGATGAACTGACAGGGTTGTATAATAAGCGGTATTTTACCGACTGGTTAAACTCGGATTCGTTTTTCAATCGGTCCGACAATAATCCTATTGCTGTTTTAATGGTGGATATAGATCATTTCAAACTTTATAATGACCGGTATGGGCATATCGCCGGAGATGTCTGTATCCGGAACGTTGCCGAGTTACTGAGAAGTGTAGCCACAAGACCTACCGATTCCAGCATCCGTTACGGGGGAGAAGAGTTTTTACTAATCCTTTCAAATACCGACTATCACGGGGCCGAATGGATTGCCCGGAAGGTTCTGAAAAAGGTGAATGACCTGGATATCGAGAATGCAGATTCTCCCATTGCATCCCATCTAACAGTCAGTATCGGTATTGCCTGTGGTAAACCGGCAGATCAAGAGAGTATGATGGAACTGATTTCCTGGGCGGATAAGGCTTTGTATAAATCTAAAAAAGGCGGTAGAAACCGGTTTTCCATCTGGACATAAACCGTATCCCCACTTCACGCACATTTAAAATAATCGGACAGGACACATGTCCTGTTAATTTTTCTGAAAGCCTCGTATAAATAGGTGAGAGGTTGATTATGTACTATACACTGCTTGCATTATCCGGCGCCCTGATTGCGGTTATGGTAACACTGAACGGAATGCTCGCTCAAATGGCTGGAATTGCCCTGTCTCTGATTTTTATCCATATTGCCGGACTCGTCGGCATCCATCTGATACTGTACAGGGAGAAGAAATACCCACCTGTAAAGATACCTCTCTATCTTTTTCTTCCCGGCTTTATCGGTGTCATTCTTACCTGGGCCAATATTTACTGTGTAAATACCCTCGGGGTAACTCTTATGCTGGCTCTGGGCCTCCTGGGGCAACTGACAGCCTCATTTGTTTATGATATCACAGGTCTTCCCGGGCTTGAAAAGCGGCCTGTCACCCTTCAGCGGGTACTGACCCTGATAACCGCAGTTTTAGGCTGTCTCATTATGATTGATCCGTCCCGTCTGCTCTCCTTTGCTGTAGCCGCAGCCGTTCTTTCCGGTGTTATTGTCGCATCGTCCACTTCGCTGAACGCCTCGCTGGGTACACTTGTGGGACCGCTCCACTCAACCCGGATCAATTACATTACGGGGTTAATCGGCTGTTTTATTTTTCTGGGGATTACAGGTATTACGGGAGGAGAAATCCCCTCACTGAATATCCTTCGTTCCATTCCATGGTATATTCTGGCGGGAGGAGGGCTCTGCGGTGTAGCTGTGGTTTCGGGAATCAACTTCTCCCTGCCTCATATTTCCATTCTCTATTCTACGGTTATTCTTTTAGCCGCGCAGATTATCACAGGGTATTTTATGGATCTTGTACGTCATGAAGCTGTGGATTACAGGGTTGTGACAGGTGCGGCTGTTATGCTGGCCGGACTTTGTTTAAGGTTTATCATTCCCGGGAAACTTGAAAATACCGGTAAGGCAGTTCCACCGGAAATGACTTAATTCTGCAGCAGGAGCCCGGTGTGCTTTTCAAACTGATTCTGTCCTTAGATCCTGTAGTTTCTCTTGCCTGTTTTGTCAGTTCCAGAGAACAGAGATTACAGAAGGTTTCAAATTTAATCAGGTCCGGTTTTAAAATGGAACCATAAGGGTATACAAAAAGGGGCATATCCCTCTTCATGGGATAGCCCCTGTTGATTCAAACAGTCTGCCCTATATTTTTTTATTTCCTTACAGTTGCTGTTAAATCCTCCCGTCCCTGTCTGTATATTGAATATTCAATACTATCAAGCTCTTTTTTGTTTAATTTATTGTAAAAATCTTTGAGGGAACGTATTCTTTCTCCATTGATATCAGTAATTATATCTCCCTGTTTAAGCCCTGCTGAATAGGCGGAAGACCCTTCCGACACATGGGTGATAATGACACCTTTTATTCGCCTGTCCAGTTCCATTCTGCTTCGAATCTCATTATTCAGTTCAATGACAGCGATACCGGGCCACAATCCATGCTCCTGACTGATTTCTTCTTCGGATTTTCTTTCTGATAAAGATACTATTATATTCTGTTCGTTTCCCTGGCGGATTATTTTCAGACCAACCTGTTTTCCCGGATCTAAAGTTCCTATAACTTTCTGAAGCTGATTGCTGTTCTCTATTACTTTACCGTCAGCCTGAATAATCAGATCTCCCGGTTTAAGCCCGTTTTTATCGGCTGGGGAATCCAAGAAAACATTGCCAATAAAAGCACCTGCCTCTTCCCGCAAGTCCATACCTTCTTCCGGCGGGGGTCCTATTGTAACACCAAGCCAGCCATATTCCACCTTCCCCTTAGAAATAAAATCATCTGTAACCTTTCTTACTTTATTAACCGGTATGGCAAAACCGATACCGTCACTTCCTCCTGTCCGGGAAGCAATCCAGGTATTAATTCCGACAAGTTCTCCCTTCAGATTAACAAGAGCCCCTCCCGAATTTCCCGGATTAATGGAAGCATCTGTCTGGATGTATTCTGTAAAATCAGCTATCCGGCTGCCGGCTTGCGCTTCTCTTCCCAGAGCACTTATAATACCTTGCGTTACGGTCGATTCAAAACCAAGAGGATTCCCTACTGCAAAAACGATATCTCCCACCATAAGTTTTTCTGAATCTGCCGTATTCAGAACCGGTATAACCTCGGGACTTTCAAATGATACCAGAGCCAGATCTGTCCGGTTGTCTGTTCCGACCACTTTAGCTTCAAAGTTCCTGCCGTCATAAAGTCTTACACTGATTTCATCAGCATTCCCGACAACATGATTATTGGTTATAACGAAATATTTTTTTCCTTCCCTGCGGATAATTACTCCGGATCCCAGTCCCTGTTTTCTGAATTCCCTCTCTTCAGGCGGATTCTCCCCGCTGTTTCCCTGATCAGGAATAACAAAAGGCCAGGAATAACCGAAAAAATCCCGGGGAGAGAAAGTCTGTCCGGGAATCTGCTGTCTTACAATCTCAATTACATTAATCTCTACAACCGTGGGGAGAACGGTTTGTGCCACTTCCCGGTATTTATCCTGAAGAGCGTATATGTAATCATTGTCTGTAATGGAATTATCGCCAGTTTCAGCATAACCAGTACTTAAACTTATTGTTAATAATAGTATTAATAATGCTGTGTTTTTCAAAACTTACCTCCCGAAATAGAAAGAGAGGGTGATGAAATCGCCCTCTCTTTCAGTCATTACTGTACTTTGACGGAAATTTTTCTCGGCTTTTCCGATTCTTTCAGTCCCAGAGTCAGCTTAACCAGACCGTTCTTTATGGTTGCTTCAATTTTGTTCCGGTCTATTGTGTCATCGATGGTGTATTCCTGATGATAATCCCCCTGTCTGATCTCTCTTATTCTGAAATCTCCCTCTTTGTTTTCAGAATTCCTTTTTCCGTCAATAATCAAAAGATCCTTGTCCACTTTAATGTCCAGATCCTCTTTGCCAACCCCCGGCATTTCCATTGTCAGTACGACCGATCCTTCATCATGGTATATGTCCGTACAGGCGGGAAAACTTATTTTTTTGTTTTCAATTTCTCTGTTTCCGTTCATCTTACCCCTCCTGCTTTACATTGACACTGATCTGTTTGGGTTTCATCTCTTCTTTTTTCGGAAGAGTAACCAGAAGAATTCCGTCCTTGAGTCTGGCAGAGATTTTTTCGGCATCCACCATAGTCGGCAGGGAAAGGGTTCTCTGAAAACTTCCGCTCCAGATTTCCTTTTTGTAGTATTTACCCTTTTTCTCTTCCCGTGAGTTTTCCTTGTTTCCCTTGATAGTCAGAACGTTGGAAGCTATGGATACATCAATATCCTTTTCTTCCAGTCCGGGGAGTTCGCAGCTTACAGTGTACTCGTTCTCTTTTTCTATAAAATCAATCGGAGGAGTCACACTGTGATCGAACAGACCTGTTGTATTGGGTAAACGGTCATAATTGAACAGCTCGTTGATCTCATTCTGCAGATCTCTCATCTCTGCCCAGGGATCATAAAGATTTTTGTTTTTCCATTTAACGATGGCCATATCAGCACCTCCAAAATATAATATCTATAAATACTATTACAAGAAGTGTGCCAATTAAATAAAAGTATTGTGAAAGCGGGATAGGTTCTATTTAAAGGGATTTTCCAGTCTTTTTAAGCTGGGATAGTTGTCTTATTGATGATCTTTTGGGATAAACTGGAATAGTGCTGCGGAGCTGTGCAGCCATAGATATGTCATTTTGAAACACTTGCCCAAAAAAATCCTGTTTGAAATGTGTCATTTTCTCCGCAATACTATACAGTCTTAAATTAATAGTTGATATATACAATCGGGTCCGGCGGTTCTTCTGCCGATTCAAGAGCTTGGGCATTTAATCCGGCGAATTCTTTTCCTTCCGAATCAATCAGTGTCACCTCTCCTTTTACGCGGATCCATTCATTTTCGGGATAATTCTCCGCTTCTTCGGGCATTCTAACCAGCAGTCCCGCAGGAAAGGCATCCGCTGCGCAGCAGGAGGAGAAGAAACGGAACAGACAGATTGTATCCGGTGGCAGCTCAGGATAGTTTCCCACCATGCCAACGATGGAGACTGTCGACCCGAGCAAATCGTCTGAATGGTCCAGAAGTTCAATCATTTCCAGGTCACCATTGCTATCCGTCTTATAGATCTGTTCAGCTGTTTCTGTCTGGTCGACCACTGATTCCGCAGTAGACCCGGCATCAGCTTCTGCACTGTCTACCGTATTGCTCAGGGCCCTTTTATCCAGAATATCAGCGCCAAGGGATTCATCCAGGGAAAAGGGGAGAAGAATGGCCGGAATAAAGAGAAAAAACATTTTTCTCAGGCTCAATTTATCCATGCTGAAACGGCAGTATCCCGCTAAAGCTGTTATTTTATTCAAAAAGAAAAGAATAAAAGCTCCGAAGCTCATCCAGAGCAGCCACCAGTAACGGGGGCTCAACAGACGTATGATAAGTTTTGTTTCTCCGCTGTTTTTCATTAGCAGAAATCCGATTATTACAACCCAGAGTAAATCAAAAAAAGCGGCTGTTAATAGATTTTTTCTATTCATAGTCCGAAAAATCCCCCCCAGTTCAATAGGCTGATGATCAAGGTTGCGCAGGATGTAAAAAGAGTCACTGCCGCGAATAGAAATACGCTGGTTCTTCGGAAGAACAGAGACTGGTACATGGCAAGGAGTTTAAGGTCCATCATCGGTCCGTAGACTAAAAAAGAGAAAATCGCCGCTCCCGGGATAATACTCCTGAAACTGGCCCCTACAAAAGCATCGGCTTCACTGCAGAGGTTCAGAGCGAAAGCGCCTCCCATCATAAAAAGAGAAGAAAGGCCTTCATGGTTGAACAGTCCCTGGAGAGCTTTGAAATTGAAAAGGCTTCTGGAGAGGGAGGCGGCACAGATCCCGGTAATAAAATAGGGTGCAATATGAAGAAATTCATTCCAGCTGTGAGCCGTCAGTCTGAACAGCTCTCTGAGAAATGATTTGTCTTCCCCGCTGGTTTGTTCTATTTCATGGTCATGGCCGCAGCCGCATGTTTCATGGGTGTGATTATGCCCGCAACTGCAACTGCCGACGCTCTCCGCGGAAGTCTTGATAATTTTATCCTTAAGGATAAAATCTGTTGAAAGACCTATCATAACAGATACCATATAACCGGTCAGAAGACGGAGGCCGGCGGCCTGCCATGATCCGTTAAAGGCCAGATAAGTGGAGAGTCCAACTACCGGATTTACAATCGGAACTGAGAGGAGAAAGGTTATACCCATAGCAGGGGGCATTCCCTTTCTGATGAGACTCTTTACCACCGGGACTATGGCGCATTCGCAAACAGGAAAAACAATACCCGCAAGCGCAGACAGAAAGAAGCCTGATATACGGTGTCCTTCCGAGAGCTTAAGGAGGATACTACTGTCCAGGTATGTTTCGATCAGACTTCCAACCAGGCAGCCGATCAATACAAAGCCAAGGGATTCAAAGAATACTGATGTTGTATAAAGGGAAAATTCCCTAACCCAGTTGGTGTTTATGGTCTTCAAAACTGTTAAACATATAACAGTAATCAATCCGGTCAGGAATACAGGAAACATCTTCTCCTTCCGGGGGTTGGTGTTTTCAAATATCACTATATGTTCTCCAATGAATGATTGACTTTACAAAAGCAGTACAACTGCTTTATACAGGTGAGAAAAAGGGAATAGACTAATTAAATCTTTATTCCAGTCTTTTACGGTTGTAAATAGAATAACGGGGGAGCCCTGTTACTAATCTGGCTGCCATATACAGAAAACCGCCGGTTAATACAGTCGTCGAACCAGTGGGCAGTTTCAGGATATAACTGAGAATCAGACCCATCGTCGTAATAGCTGCGCATAAGAACCCTGAAATAAGGATCATCGTCTTCATGCGTTTACAGAAGATACCGGCAATTGCCGGTGGAATGGTCAACAATGCGATAACCATAACGATTCCAACTGTAGTAATCATAAGAATAACTGTAAGGGAGATCAGCATAACCAGTACAATTTCAAAAAAAGAACTGTTGATTCCCCGGGTTCGGGCAAATTCTCCATCAAAGGATACTGCCAGGAATTGATTGAACAGTATAACGCTGACTCCTGTGACAGGAACATTTAACAAGGCTATCATCCCAAGTGTTTTTCGGGAAATAAGAAGAATATTACCGAACAGATAGCTCATGGGATCGATGTAGTCGGGGGTCAGGTAGATAAAGATCAGACCTATTGACATTCCAACAGCCCAAATTGTTCCGATTGTAGTATCCAGCCGCTCTTTCTTCCTTACAAGATTAATACTGATAATAAACCCGGAGCTCAGGGAAAAGAGCAGGGCCCCTCCAAGGGGGGATAGAAAACCAAGCCCCATTACGGTGTTAAGGTAAAGGGCCATGCCGATACCGCCCAAAGCCGTGTGACTGACTGCTCCGGCGATATAACTCATACGTTTGACAACGACAAAAGAACCGATAATGCCGAAAGGGGCGCTGGACAGCAGACCGGCAATCAGTGCGTAACGGATAAACGGAACCTGGGGATTTGTCAGGGCATTGAAAAAATCTAACATGTTGAATCCTGATTCTGAGGTTGTATATTTAAATCATGTCGGACTATCCGGCTGTGCTGTCCGTAAGCAGAAGCAATCACATTACCGAAATTGCTGTCAACCGGATGTTCCTTAAGCTTCCTGTTTACGCAGAAAACCCTGTCTGTGATATCTGATACGAATGAGGTGTCATGAGTCACCAGGAGGATTGTCATCTTTTTACCGAGATTTTTAATAAGACTGTAAAGCTGGTTACCTGCCATAGGATCAATACTGGAGGTCGGCTCATCAAGAAGCAGGATATCCTTGTCGGAAACCAGAGCACGGGCGATAAGCATTCTCTGTGTCTGTCCACCGGATAAAGCATTGACAGATTTATTTCTTATTGATGAAAGGCCGACATTTTCCAGGCTTTTTTCAGCCATAATACGATCCGTCCTGGAATAGAACCCGAATCGGTGTACAAGGCCGGAAAGGACTACATCGAACACGGTCATGGGAAAATGCCGATCGAAGCCGGCATGCTGGGGAACATATCCGATATTACCCCTTACCTGAAGCGCTCCTCTGTCCGGCTTTATCAGCCCGATCATCAAACGGAGGAGAGTGGACTTCCCCCCTCCGTTAGGTCCGATTATCGTAATAATCTCGTTATCATATATTGAGAAATTGATGTCCTCAAGGACATTCTCCTTACTGTTGCCATAGGAGAATGAGAGTTCCCGGACAGAAATTCGAACCCTTGCCATATCCTACTCGAAAGCCTTTTGAACTTCATCCGATATGGCTTTCAGATTATTTATATAGTCGGGATTAAGCGGATTGAGCATAACAACAGTTCCTTCTATCGCTTCGGCTATCGCCCGGGCGCTGGATCTGGAGAACTCCGGTTGGACAAAGATGATTTTTACATTCTGTTCCTTTGCCTCCCTGATAATTTCCTCCAGTTTGGAGGGAACGGGTTCCTTTCCGCCGATTTCTATCGCGATCTGGGTTAATTCGTAATCTTCAGCAAAATATCCGAAGGCGGGATGAAAAACAAAGAATTTGCTTCCGGAGCAGGGGGCCAGAGCAGCGCTCAGTTCGGCATCCAGATTCTCCAGCTCATTCAAAAGAGCGGTGTATCCCCTGGTATATTCCTGTTCCCCCGCAGGGTCTTTCAGGAGTAGGGCGTTGTATATATTTTCCGCCTGGATTTTAACCAGCCGGACAGAAAGCCAGATATGAGGATCTTTTGCAGCTTCATTAAGGTTCCGTTTTTGAATACCCGCCGACGTATCTACGATTTGCAGGGAATCCAATGTGCTTTCAATTGCCGGTAGAAAAGCCTTTTCAAAAGGTACTCCTATGGTAAACAGAATATCTGACGAACCTAGGTCTTCAATCTGATGAGGGCTGGGCTCATAGGTAGCCGGACTCTTGCCGGGGCCGACAAGTACTTCTACCTGAACACGGCTGCCGCCGATTTTCTCTACAAAATATTTCTGCGGAAGAATACTTGTAAAAACAGCAAGAGGTTTTGCAATCCTATTCTCCCGGTTGTTACTTTCAGTATCCTGTTGTCCTCCGGCATTAATGGAAAAAGTCAACATAAGACCTATAATAAGATTTAAGGCTATTCGATAATTGATCCTGGTCATATAAATGCTCCTAGTAGTTTGATTAGATCAGAACTGATCGCATGTTAGATAGACAGAGTTGCAATCCGTGCATTCTGCCAGGTGATGATGCCGGCTGAACGACTCCCAATGATCCTTCTGGCAGGTATTCAGCATCCCCGATCCGTTGCAGAGGGGACATGTGTTATCCAGGGATTTCAGTATGGAGTTCCGTATAAACTCTGATCGGTTGGGAATCCTGTTAAGAAGATTGAATAACTGTTCATCAACTTTGAATGTAACTATTTGTTCCTTCATAATCGTATCCTTTAATAGTATTACTTAGTATTACCTTATGGTGTCAGAGTAATACTAAGTAATACGTTTTGTCAACAACTCAGGAGAAAAGATAAAAGTGTAAGCGGCCGGTGACCGGGAGCAATCTATCCTAACTGCAACGACGCTGCAATTCCTCCCACTTCCGGTCTATATCTTTTTGAAGAGATTCGATAAGAGTTTCGTTCCCCTTAGTAAAAAGGTGCTTAAACCTGCCCTGAGGTTTGAGAAAATCCTCAATAGGCAGTTTCTTCCCAGGCCTGTAGTTCAGTTTCCAGACACCGTCTTCAACCTCATACAGGGGCCAGAAGCAGGTTTCTACGGCAAGGCGGCACATCTCCATCAGATCCTCCGCCGGATAGCGCCATCCCCTGGGACAGGGGGCCAGCACATTCATAAAGGCGGCCCCTTCGGTATACAGAGCCTTTTCCGCCTTAACATGCAGATCCTTGAAGGTTTTAAGAAAAGTGGTCTGGGCCACATAGGGAATATTATGGTTTGCCATAATCCCCGTAAGATCCTTCCGGCACTGGGGCTTCCCGTTTGATTCGATCCCCGAAGGGGTCGTTGTGGTATCCGCATACCGGGGGGTAGCCGATGATCTTTGGATCCCCGTATTCATATAAGCGCCGTTGTCATAGCAGACATAGACCATATCATGGTTCCGTTCCATGGCTCCCGACAGGGACTGAAAGCCGATATCCGCCGTTCCGCCGTCACCGCCGAAGGCGATAAATTTGTAGTCACCATTTATTTTTTTCTTTCGTTTCAGAGCATTATAGGCCGCTTCGACACCGCTGACAGTCGCCCCCGCATTTTCAAAGGCGTTATGTATAAAGGAGTCCTGCCACGCTGTATAGGGGTACATGAAAGTGGAGACTTCCAGACATCCTGTGGCGCATCCGACTACAGCTTTATCTTCCTCCTTCAGAGCCCGCATAATGCCCCTGACGGCAACAGGAGCGCCGCAACCGGCACACATCCGGTGCCCCCCCTTGAGCCTTTCCGGTTTTTCCAGTTCCTTTTTTAAACTGTAAGCCATTATTTATCCTCCTTGTCTCTGAGAGAGAGGTATCTGTAGGTTTCTCCGGTCTGTCCGGATTCGATAATATCAAACAGAGCCCTGTAAACGTCTTCGATGTTCTCGACCCTCACATCCCTTCCGCCTATACCGTAAATGTAGTTGACCAGTTTTGGCGCAGGGGAAACCCCGAACAGGGCGGAACGGATTTCGGCATTTAACGGACCGCCCTGGTTGCTGAAACTGTCGCATCTGTCCATTACGGCAACAGCCTTTACATGTTTCAAAGCATCTGCTATCTCTTCCGCCGGAAAGGGGCGGAAAAAGCGGATCTTAAGGAGACCTGCTTTTTTCCCATCCGCCCTCATTCTGTCAACGGCATCTTTTGCTGTGCCCGCTGCCGAGTTGATTACGACAATCGCCGCTTCGGCATCTTCCAGTTTGTACTCTTCAAACAGGCCGTATTTTCTTCCTGTTATTTCTTCAAATTCTTCGGCTATTTCCAGGGCGATTTTTTTAGCGTTTCTCATCCCCTCAGCCTGCAGCCTTTTGTGCTCCATATAGTAGGCGGGAATATCATAAGGTCCTATGGACATGGCGCACTTATCATCCAAGAGAAAATTGTCAGGCAGATAATCTCCAACAAAATCTTTTACTGCCTTGTCATCGGCTATTTCGATATTCTCTACAGCATGGCTGGTAATAAAACCGTCCTGGCATACCATTACAGGCAGTCTGACATCCCTGTGCTCTCCCAGGCGAACTGCCTGGATAAAATTATCATAGGCTTCCTGGTTATTCTCCGAATAGATCTGAATCCAGCCCGCATCACGGGAACCCATGCTGTCTGAATGATCCGCATTGATATTTATCGGACCCGAAAGGGCCCTGTTTACAACAGCCATGGTTACGGGAAGACGGTTGGAGGCTGCGATATACAGAATCTCATGCATCAGGGCCAGGCCGCAGGAGGATGTGGCGGTCATGGTACGGGCTCCAGCCGCCTGGGATCCTACGCAGGCTGACATAGCGCTGTGTTCGCTTTCAACAGGAACAAACTCCGTGCTAACCAGTCCGTCAGCCAGGTATTTGGCATAATACTGGGGGATTTCTGTTGATGGTGTAATGGGAAAGGCCGCCACTACATCCGGTTCTATCTGCCTCATTGCCGTGGCAATGGCTTCATTTCCTGATAGTCTGTCTCTCTTGGGCATTCTGTTCTCCTTATTGACCTTCCGGGATCATGGTGATGCATCCGACCGGGCAGACTCTGGCACAGACGCCGCAGCCCTTGCAGTGATCATAGTCGAATTCCGATCTCTTTCCATTTACTGCTGTGATTGATGAATCGGGGCATACGGGAATACAGAGCAGGCAGTGGGTGCATTTGTCCCGGTCCAGTACGGGCCTGTCCGTTCTCCAGTCTCCTGTTTTAAACTCAGCAGAATTTCCTCCGGTACAGATGTTTCCTCCCGGAGTGATGTCCTGCCAGCAGACCGTTTCTTTTACAACACTTTTTCCGCTCATCACCGGACCTCCCTGAGGGCTGTTCTCAATGCCTTCATATTTCCTTCTATTACCTCCGGTTTGGAGGCGAATTTATGTTCGAAAGAGTGCTGCATCTCGCCGATGAACTCCTCTTCATCCATAATTCCGCTGATTTTCACAATGGAGGCAAGCATGGGGGTGTTGGGAAAGTTCTTCCCCAGCGCCTCTTCCGAAATTCTTCTGGCGTCCACCGTAAAGATTTTTCCCCCGTACTCCTCAAGGCGGGGGCGGATCATTTCCTCTGTTTTTTCTGTATTGATAATAATGGCTCCCTCCGGTTTCAGACCTCTGGTAACGGGGATATTTCCGATCAGGGTTTCATCTATGACCACAACGAAATCGGGGTTGTAGATATTCGAATGAACACGGATCCTTTCATCGCTGATTCTGTTGTAGGCTGTAATGGGGGCGCCCATTCTTTCGGGGCCGTATTCAGGAAAACCCTGAATAAATTTCCCTGTGTTGAAGGCAACATCCGCCAGAAGGAGGGCGGCCGTTTTAGCTCCCTGTCCTCCCCGTCCATGCCAGCGGATTTCCAGTATATTCGACATGACATTCTCCTTGTTTCCCCTTCAAAAGGGGATGTCCTGGTAAATACAAGGAGCATGCCAACTTCAATACAGGAGAATTTCAATGGTTTGATACTATATTGGTGTTGTAAATGTTAGTATATTAAGTAAAAGTGTTAGAAAATATGTTAGAATTGAAGTGCTATGCTTAAATATGAAGATTTATATTCGTCCGGACTGTTTGAAAAAATACTGGACAGGAGTAACGACGGAATCAATGTTGTAGATACTGACGGGAATATCGTCTATGTCAATCAGATCTCCGCTGACTATGCTGCTACGGAAATTTCAAAAATGCAGGGGAAGCATATTTCTGTTTTCTACCCTGATGCGGTTCTGCTTAAGGTTCTGAAAAACAGGCATGCTGTTCTGGATAAGACAATTCACTATGTGGGCACAAAGAAGTATGTTGTAAGCTCCTTTCCTATCTACAAGGAGGGACAGTTCGCCGGTGCCTTCTCCATTTTCAAGGATATACAGGAAATTGATGAGCTGAACAGAAAAGTGAAGTTTCTGGAAATCCAGATTTCCCTGAACAGGCCGGAAAGCCGGTTTTCATCGGTAATCGGGAATGACGGGAGTTTAAAAGATGTGCTGATTAAAGCCAAACGAACAGTCGGGTCTCTGGCCGGTCCCAGGCACTCCATTATTATCGGTGAGTCCGGGACGGGGAAAACCATGCTGGCCAACCTGATTTACGAGTATGCCAAAGAGGTCGGAGTTATCGATAAGGGGGCTCCTTTTATAGAGATAAACTGCGGGCAGTTTACCAATTCGGATATTGCCGCGGTGGAAATTTTCGGCAGCGAAAAAGGCGCCTATACAGGGTCTGTACAGAAAAAGGGGCTTTTTGAACAGGCTAACGGCGGAATCCTCTTTCTGGACGAAGCCCATGCGCTTGGCAGTTATCAGACAATGCTTTTAAAAGCTGTAGAATCCGGCAGGATAAGACGAATAGGGGGGGGCAGGGAGATCTCAGTGGATGTCATTATCATTGCCGCTTCCACAAAGAACCTGAAAGAGGAGATGCTCCCCGAACTGTACCAGCGACTGGCCCAGTATCAGCTTTATCTGCCGTCTCTGCAGGAAAGGGGAGCCGATGAGCGGACTAATCTGCTGAACCACTTCATTGAAAAATATATCAAATCGGTTGAGGAGCTTCAGGGGCTCCGGTATAACGTGAAATTCAGGGAAGAGGCGAGAAAAGCCCTAATAGATGCCCATTACTCAAGGAATATCCGGCAATTCCGGGATGTGGTGAACTACAGTATCGATGCGGCAGCTCCTCTTATCGCTGATATACAGGACCAGGATGAAATTTTTACCGAGATCGGTCTGGAACACCTGCCCTTTGAAATTGCGGAAGAGCAGGGCGAAGAGAATCCTGATGAAAAGATAGTTATAGACGAACAGGCGGCTTCCTTTATAGAAGAGTGGCGGGGGGCAGGATACGGACCCCGCCGGATTGCCGGGAAACTTGGTGAGAAAGGGTACAGGATTGAATATTACAAAGTTGCCTACTATCTGAAAAAAAACAATCCGGACAAATCCTGACAGCAGTGATGATGTTATATTCACGGTTGTCGCATATGCAAATATCGGATGGGGTTTAGCATCTGAAGACTTATTTACAATTATAGGAGCCTGTCACTCAGATGACGGCCCCTTACATATCGTTATTTCAATCTGCCTCCATAAACAGGAAATATCCGGGCTTCTCCATATCTCTGATCTGTTCCGGATTTTAAGGATACCCATATCCTTATCTGTAAGGTTGAAATGTTTATTTCATCATATAGATTGCCTCCTGAACAGGTTATCAGTCCCTGCCGCTATAAGGAATTCTCATTGTCAATGCAATTGCTTCTCTATCTTACCTGTAGAACATGGCTTTAAAAAAATATCAGAGCTGAATCAACATAAACCAACAAAAAATATTGATATATGTTGAAATATGTGGTTTGATAGTTGTCAGACAAGTTTGCCTGACAGGTGAAGGAGAAAAAATGAAAAGAATACTTACCCTTATTGCAGGGAGCCTTATTCTGGCGGCCCTGGTGTCCTGTACATCAACAAGCAGTGGCGCAGATGTAGATTCAATAACAAGTGAAATCGCGCTGAGTGAGGCTTATAAAGCCATGGATCTGCCTACATATGACGGCACTCTCAGCTCTCCTGATCACTTGAGCTTTTATGAAGCCGTAATGCATTCTGTTGCGGCTGCTGATATGACAGAACTGGCCGAAACATTCAGTAAAGAAAAGAGCCTTTCCATTCTTTCCGGATTCGGACTTGAAAGCACCGGCGATGATAAATACGACAGTTTTACCGCAGCTGCCCTGGTTATCGATATCATCGATGCCGACTGGTATAGCAAAGCTTCTAAAAAGGAAACACCCTCTTCTGCCGATCTGGATACTCTTTTCAGTGGTGTTGACAGTTTTTACCACAGTGAAGACTCAGGTGAGTCTATTTCTGATGCGGGTGTTTTTTCCGCACTTCTGGAAGACTGGAACAGCTACGCCCTCGTCCGGGGGATCGATCTTCTGGATACGGTAGATGAAGCAGTTATCAGAAGCATTGTTACAGGTTACAACGTGCTTGAAACAGCTGATCATCCCGGTTACGCCCCTGAACTGACCATCACATACGGTCACAGCGATATCAAGCATGCCCTTCAGCTGCTGGCTCTTCTGGACAGCGAAGGTCTGGATGCAGAGGTTGCCTTCCAGGGCAAGACCAGTGCATTCCTATATCTGAAAGAGTGGGGTGAACCTACAGAAAGCGATACCTTCCAGGTAAAACAGATTCCCAACGGTAATTATGTAGCCTACTCCAAAGAGTACAATCTGCTTTTCCAATTCAAGACAGTTGAAGAAAAGAATGATTTTGACCGTGTGATTCTGGCTTATGCCAAGAAGGACAGTACCGATGAACCCGGCCTGATTTACGGTTCCTGGTGGCAGCCTCTCTACTTTTCCGCAACTCCCATGGGTGAGGGATATAGAACAATCACCGATCATGTCATTCTGGACGGAGATTATGAAGCACATCCCTTCTCCCTGAACGAGCGGGCTGAAGAAGTTGATGCCGGTTTCATGGATATTGATCCTTCGGTTAATCTGAACAGTGTGGAGTTCTGGGTTAACCAGGCATTCTACAACTACTTGACCGGTGAGTTTAAATAAGCATAATGAATTTAAAGAGCCGGGCAGGATGAAAGCTCTGCCCGGTTATTTTTATTGCTTGATCATACGCCTGTTGGTACAGAATATCCCATTGAAGACCAGAGAACAGGAACGAAAGATGTAAAAGTCCGGAATTTCACCTTTAATGTCACTCCTCATGAACTGGTGACAGGTCTGATTACGGAAAACGGGATATTACGGCCTCCCTGGGCGGAGAGGTTAAAATCTAAGAGGGTGGTTGGGAAATGCTTGCTGAACAACGAAGAGAGTACATCTATAAACTCCTGATGCAGAAGGGCAGTATCACGGTTTCCGAGCTCAGTCTTCTGTGCCGTATCGGTGAAGAAACCATCCGCAGGGATCTCAATAAAATGGCTGCTGCCGGCCGGATCGAGAAAATCCACGGCGGCGCCTGTATCCGGGAATCCATGCACCGGGTTCTTCCTGTCTCCACCCGGAGAGGTCTCAATATGGATGCCAAACAGAGAATTGCACTCAAGTGCTGCGATCTTGTCGAAGAAGGTGACACCATTTTTCTGGATGGCAGCACAACAGCGCAGGCCATTGCGGAAGTTCTGATCCCTTTCAGTAATCTGATAGTTATTACAAACTCTCTGGATGTCGCTCAGATTCTGGCCGCCGGAGAGAGTATCAAAATAATTGGTATCGGCGGGACGATGCGGAATACAACCAAAACCTTTGTCGGGCACTCAACGGTTATGGATATTGGAGCGTTCTATGCCGATAAGTGCATCATCTGCTGTGACGGCGCGGATCGAAGCTGCGGTATCACCGATGCCCATGAACAGGAAGCGGAAGTCAGGAAAACAATGCTCTCTCACTCAAAAACACGCATACTGGCCGCGGACCGCAGTAAATTTGATAAGACATCTTTTTCCAGGATCTGCACATGGGATCTTCCGGATATCATCGTGACTGATATTGAGCCTGATGAAAAGTGGAAAGCCTTTTTTCAGGAAAAATCAATCCGCTGCGAAATTTAAGACAGCTGCAACTGTATCTTTAAAAAAGTTAATTTAATCGCAAACTGGGTAATTATATATTAAAACATGCGTTAGACTGGACTTGAACCAGCACAGACTTGCGGCCACAGCCCCTTAAACTAGCGGTTCTTCCCGATCAGACTCATAAACTCTTCCCGTGTCGCCGTGGAGGAGTGGAAGCTGCCCAGTACGGATGAGGTCACCATGGAGGAGTTCTGTTTCTGCACCCCCCGCATCATCATGCACATATGACGGCACTCCATAACCACGCCGACCCCTTCGGCGCCGACTTCCTCCCGTATGGTATGGGCAATCTGGGAGGTCAGCCTCTCCTGAATCTGCAGCCTTCTGGCGTAATAGTCCACAATCCGGGCCATTTTGCTTACGCCTATCACTTTATCTTTTGCAATGTAGCCGATATGGCAGGTTCCGAAAAAGGGGAGCATATGGTGCTCGCAGAGGCTGTATACTTCAATATCCTTGCACAGGATCATATTATTGGCTTCCGATTCAAAAACCGCGCCATTGATTACTTCATTCAGGTCCATGGAGTAGCCGCTTGTGAGGAATTTATAGGCTTCAGCCACTCTTTCCGGAGTTTTTACCAGACCTTCCCTGTCGGGATCTTCTCCAATCTCCAGAAGAAGTTCATGTACCAATTGTGTAACTCTTTCTTTATTCATTTTAAATCTCCCAAGGGCAGACTGAATAAACCTGTCCTTTAGTAAAACAGTGATCCTCTACCGGTTTATCAGATCAGAGTAATCCTGTCTATTGCTTATATACGGGTGCGGAAAATTTCCACTCCCACGGATTTGCAGAACCTGAGGGCTGTTGGTTTTTCCACTTTAACCTGAACAGCCTGAACGCCCTCTGTGGAGAGACAGAGATTCGCAACGGCCTGTGTCAGCTTTTCCACCAGGAGGTAGGAGGAGGATTCCACCATATCCATAACAGCCACTTGCAGGGCATGGTAGTTAACTGCATCGTTTATATCTTCAGTGTCAATGGCGTTAGAAAAATCCGTGTAAAGGGTCAGGTTGATAATCACATCCTGTCTGTTGACTCTCTCCTCGTCATAAATCCCTATTATGGTTCGAACCAGAAGGTCACGGATAAAAATTTTATCCATTTTTTCAAAGTCCATAAAAACTTCCCTTCAGGTGCCGGCCTCCGTCTACAAACAGAACCTGACCTGTAATAAATGTATTGTATATAAGAAAGGCAAGGCTGTCGGTTATCTGTTCCAGGGTCCCGATTTTTTTTAGGGGATTGGAATCGATCCTTTTTTTCAGATACTCCTCAGTCGCGCCCGGAGGCGGGATAATCAGGCCGGGGGCAATGGCGTTTACCCTGATAGAGGGCGCCAGCTCGCTGCTGAGTATCCTGGTCAGAGAGAACAGAGCCCGCTTGCTTAAATGATAGGCCAGGTGGCTGCTGTTATTATCGACAATTCTGGTATCCAGAAAATTAATGATACACTCGCCCCGGTTTTCCTGCCTGGCAAATTCCCTGGACAGGATAAACGGAGAGAGGGTATTGATCTGGTAATTAATTAGAAAATCCTCAATCTCCGTATCCTCCCAGGTCCCTCTGGGGAAGATAGAGGCTGAGTTTATCAGAATGTCCACACCCTCAGTCTTGTTAAGGGCTTCGGTCATCAGCTTTTTACCGCTGTCCTTCTCCGAAAGATCCTGTTGAATAATCCAGGCTTTCTTTCCGTACATCCGGATGGAACGGGCCAGCTCATCCGCCTCTTCTTTAGAATTATTATAGTGGATTAAAATATCCGCCCCTTCCCGGGCCAGCTTCAGGGCGCAGGATCGGCCGATCCGGCGGGCGCTTCCCGTAATCAGTGCGGTTTTACCTGTTAAATTCATATCTTTCCGGTTTCTCCATTAAATCGAGTACGAACAACCTTATGGTTCAGGATTATTTCTGATTTCATCCACTACCCTGAGTATTTCCGGCAAAAGCTGTTTTTTCCGGGAGAGGATCCCGGGAAGGTCATATAGATTTTCTATGATTTTATTATAGATCAGATGCTTTTCACCTTCCTCATAGGATGTCATCATCAAATAGCTGGTTTCTTTTATAACATTGGTAATAAGAAGCATGGCCCAGTCAAGGTTATTATCTCTGCGGATTTTATCCAGTATGGGAAGGTAGTCCGGGGTTACGGATTCCACATCTTCCAGGGTAACAACTTCTGCCTGGGCAATCCCGATGGCAATGTTCTCTCTATAGATTTTGAAGTCGCCTTTCAGGATTTCTTCGGGATCCCCCTCTTTCAGAGAGGAATTCTGGCTGAAAAGTTCCTGTCCGTACTCATCCGGATTTACATCGGCTACAGCAGCCAGTTCTTCTACAGCGCTGCGGTCTTCTCCGGTGGTGGTGGGAGATTTAAGCAGTACCGTATCGGACAGAATGCCCGAAAGAAGGAGGAGAGCTATCTCTTTTGTCAACTCGACTCCATGTGTTTTAAAATGAGTATAAACAATGGTACAGGTGCTTCCAACAGGCCTGGCATAAACGTAAATCGGCTCTCTCGTGCTATTGTTTCCCAGGCGGTGATGATCCAGTATTTCCAGTATATTTGTCTGTTCTGCACCGGGAATACTCTGGGACAGTTCGTTATGGTCCATAAGGATCAGTTTTTTACTGGGTTTTTCAATAAAACAGCGGCGGGTAACAATCCCCGAAAACTGATCCCCCTCGAATACGGGAAGCCCCCGGAAGGAGGACTCCACCAGGGTTTTCTTGGCTGCGTCAAAGCTCTGATCACTGCTGATTTTAAGGGGGTGAGTATTCATAATACTCTTTAAAGGTGTGCTGAGCCTGAGCAGACGGATTGTTTCCGCCGTATCCGCATGGGAAACATACAGAGTCCCCCTGTAAATACTGAAATCCATGGGAATCTCTTCGTCCTTTGATATCCCTGTCAGTATGATGGCGGGAAACTGCTCCTGTACGGCATATTCCAGAATATCTGATCTTAAACCTATAACCAGAATGGGTTTCAAAGGGAGGAGCTGATTGATCCGTTCCTTGCTGATTTCGTAGGGCATGGCTCCTGTCATAATGGGCGCT
This sequence comes from Oceanispirochaeta sp., assembly GCA_963663385.2. Lineage (GTDB taxonomy): Bacteria > Spirochaetota > Spirochaetia > DSM-2461 > DSM-2461 > Oceanispirochaeta. The sequence continues at coordinate 860,062 of CAXXXD010000003.1, forward strand.
TCGAACTCCTGCTTTTCACCTCTCCGGTAGAAGTACCCGGGCAGAACCTTTTTAAAGTTATTTATCCGGAAATGATAGGTGGGACGGTTTTCCAGATTATCACTGATCAGAAATCCTGATATTTCATGGAGGCTCACTGTCCCTTTGAATTCGGTTTCATCCCTGAACACGGGGATGAGACTCAGGTTCTGCTCATCCAGACGGCGGATAGCCGAAAACAGGGGGTCGTTCATATCCATGGTCGGAATATCCCGTTTGGCCACATCCGCTACCTGGGGGCTGATATCCCGCATCAGCCGGGGCGGCGTAATACCCAGTCTGTTAAAAACCATCTTCGTCTGATTATTTAAACGTCCGCATCGGACAGGAATATAGTTGTTTTCCTTATCAATTGTATTTTTCAGTATGCTGTAGCACCAGGCGCTGCAAACTGAATCCATATCGGGATTCTTGTGTCCTGTAATATATATGTCAGCCAGAGTCTGCTCCTTCCTATCTTTACAGGAAAATCATAAACAGAATTATCCCTTCTGTCTATGAAGAGGAATTATTCAGCAGGGATTTTATAGGCTTTTCCCGACTCTCTGAGGAGATGGCTGGATAACCATTTCGGGGCGTGTCCCGGTTCTGCGTCTCTGGCCCGGATGGGGGTATTCAATGCCATGTTGTCCGGATCCTTCAGGTTCATGGATGCTTTGACAATCCCTTCCCGGTAGTTGTGGTGTATATACTGTATGTTGCCGTCTCTGTCCGAGCTCACAACCATCCCTACATGAGTCAGTTCATCGTTGGTTCGGCCATCGTTATTCTTATCGTATGTATTATCCCAGAACAGCAGATCTCCAGGGGACGGAGTATCCGTATTATAAAGGAGTCCCAGGTCTTTCAGATAGTTATTCAACCTCTGGACTCCTCCTCCGGAGTAAGACCCCAGGTTCCGGGTTAAATCGATTCCCGAGCGGTAATATACGGCCAATACGACTCCGGTGCAGTCCAGGTTGAATTTCCTCCCGTTTACCACAAGATTTTCCCGTCCGAGGGCCCATTCTGCCGAATTAACCAGGTCTGATTGAAGGCTGCTGAGGGAAGGCTGTTCAGAGGGCCCTTCCGATTGCCTTCTGGGATCGTCTTCGGGATTATAGGCAATCGAAGCACAGGACAGAAAAGCGGGCAGGAGCAGGCATAAAAGAAAATACTTGAATTGTGTCTTTCCAATGGCGTACATGAAATCTCCCGTTTGCAGACTTGTAAATTTATACCTGTTAATACTATTGTAGGTCAGTATTGTCGATCCTGTAAAGAATCCGGGGAGGTTGGGAATGGAATATCCTGTCAGTTTAAGAAAGATGCGGACAGAGGAAGGTTCTCCCATTAAATACTATATGACCAGCGGGCAGGATGAGATCTGTATCAATGATCTTATCGGCAGGGAAGTGAGCCTTTTGTTTTCCGGCTCCATCCACTGTGTCATATGCGGCAGACGTATAAATAAAACCTTTGCTCAGGGAAGCTGTTACGACTGTTTCCGGAATGCCCCGGAAAATGCGGAATGTATCATCCGTCCGGAACTCTGCCGGGCCCATCTGGGAGAAGGACGTGATCCCGAGTGGGAGAAAAAGCACCACGACAGACCTCATTATGTGTATCTAGCCCTGTCAAGCGCTGTCAAAGTGGGAGTTACCAGGGAGGATCAGATTCCCACCCGGTGGATTGATCAGGGAGCCAGTCAGGGGCTGATCCTGGCAGAGTGTCCGAACCGCTTCGAGGCGGGATCCCTTGAAGTGTATCTGAAGGATTATTTTACGGATAGGACAAACTGGCAGAGGATGCTGAAAAATCAGATTCTGGATGTCTCTCTGGAAGAGGTTAAAAGTAAGTTGATCTCAACTCTGCCCGATCATTTTCAGAGTATGGTTACCGGAGATTTTACTCCTCTGGAGCTGAACTATCCTGTCAGAAGCTATCCGGATAAAGTAAAATCTCTCAAACTGGAAAAATCCCCTCTTGTATCAGGAGTTCTGGAAGGAATCAAAGGTCAATACTGGCTGTTTGAGAACGGTAATGTATGGAATGTCCGTTCACACAGTGGCTTTGATATAGTACTCACCTTTTAATAAGTTTTATGGATTAATAAGTTTTATGGAGCTCCTCTTAAAAAGTAGTTGACCGATCAGATAAATCGGGAGAGTATTAAAATCGGGTATAAACAAGGTATTAATAAAAATATGACCGCACAGAAAGTGACTCAGTCCGAAAATACGTCAATATTCGCAACTCCTGAGGTTTCAGCCGGTAATGCGGTTCCTCTGAAAATCCCTGTTACCCTTGTTCTGAATACGGTCGGCCTCAGTATGATGAGTATCAAGGATTCAAAGAGGGACAGGGGAAGTTCCGCCTATGAGGTAACACTCAAGGAGTATAAACCGGAGGTTATACAGAAACTCCTTATTCAGAGCTGCCTGCGCCGTATTGATATTTCATTGGATGACGTTATTGCCAACCGGCGTGAGATAATTGACTTTTCAAAACTTATTATGTTTTCAGTACTGTACAGGCAGTTCCGCCGTGAAGTGTTTGAAATGACAGTACGATCTCCTCTCATAAAGCAGTGGAACCGCCAGAATCCCCGTCAGCAGATAGATGCCTCTTCAGATACCTTATTGATGAAGATGGAACGATCCCTTTTAAATCGTAAAGAAGAAGTAAATCTGTTCCGCCAGACTATGATGAATAGACTCTGGAGCGATCACGGTTATCTCTTTCAGGGGGATGATGATCATCAGAAAAGGATGGGGATGGCCGGGAAACTGCTGCGTAATATCCATCCATTTACCCAGGTTGTGCTGCTTGATTACAGTAAAGCGCAGGATGTAAGGGTACTCACCCAGAATATTCTGAGCAAACTGGCCCTATATCTCAAGCGGTTCAGCCTGCCTGAATACAATGCGCTGGTATTACTGGAATACCTGCAGTGTTCCGAACGGGAGAACCTTGTCGCCGAGTATAACCATATCCTCCAGTCCAATGGTCGTCAGGTATCCGAATATCCCATGAATGAGATGATCCGGAAAGAATTGATAAAAAGAAAAATCACACCCCAGACCAGATTCAGTTTTATGTTTGAAAACCGGAGCAGCCAGACACGGGGCAATATGAGCCGTCTGCGTATGATGATCCTGAGCGGTGAGCGTGAGTCCCGCGGAATGAACGATATCCTTTTTCACAGGAAGAGTACGGTACGCCTGAAAAAGAGCATAAAAGACTACCTCGAGAAGGAATGCAAGGATAGCTGTGAATGTGCCAATCCGGAAATTCTTCACTACTATATGAATCATCTTGAGGAAGTCTGCAGGGAAACCGGATGTAATTTCTCCTCATTTGTAAACTATGATAATGATCACAGCATTTCTATTACCCATATGATTTTCGACTGCTGATAAGCAAAATGCGACAACTCCAGTCATATTTTCTTTCTCCGTATTCTCCCTCTGTGATGATTGGCAAGCCTTTTTATTAGTGATAACCTTGCTTCAGATTGCAAATTTCACAATATTAGGGATAACAAAAAAATGAAAAGAAAATTGAAACTGCCAATGGCAATCCTGTTTCTGCTTTTGCTCATGGCAAGCCCGGTCTTTGCCAGTGGAGGTGAAGAAAGCCTGACTGAAAAAATGACAGAACTGGTTTTTGAGATTGGTATTATCCTTTTTGCCGCCCGTCTGGGTGGTGCCGTCATGAAAAAGTTGAACATGCCCTCAGTTCTCGGGGAGCTGCTGATGGGGATCGTAATCGGACCTTACCTGTTGGGCAGTATCGCTCTTCCCGGGTTTCATCTCGGACTGTTTCCCCTGATGGATGGGAGTATTCCCGTTTCTCCCGAGCTGTATGGAATCTCGACTATCGCTTCTATTATTCTTCTGTTTCATTCCGGACTTGAAACAGATCTCGCCCTGTTTCTCCAGTTTTCCGTAAAGGGAGCCATTATTGGTATCGGAGGGGTGATTGTATCCTTCCTTTCCGGCGCCTGGGCGGGAAGCCTGCTGACAGGTCTTTCTCCTTTTGCACCGGTTAACCTTTTTCTGGGAGTCATATCCGTCGCCACTTCAGTAGGGATTACAGCCCGTATCCTGTCGGAACAGAGAAAAATGGACTCTCCCGAAGGTGTAACAATTCTGGCCGCCGCCGTAATTGATGATGTTCTTGGTATTATTATCCTTGCAATTATTCTGGGTATAGTTTCCGTTCTCACCAGTGGGGGAGCGGATGGCGTCAATTGGGGCGCTATCGGTATGATTGCCCTGAAGGCTGTAGGAGTCTGGCTGGGATTTACCGCAGTGGGGCTGTTCTTTGCCAGGAAAATCGGAAACTCACTCAAAATTTTCCGATCTGAAACGACTATAGCCATAATGAGCCTTGGATTGGCTCTTCTCCTTTCCGGAATCTTTGAAAAAGCCGGTCTGGCTATGATTATCGGTGCCTATGTAATGGGCCTCTCTCTTTCCCGTACGGATATCAGCTTTGTTATACAGGAAAAAATCCATCCCCTGCAGGAGTTTTTTGTTCCCATCTTCTTCTGTGTCATGGGTATGCTGGTAAATGTAAATGAATTCCTGAATCCCAAAGTCCTTCTGGGGGGAGTGCTTTTCTCCCTTATCGGAATCATCGCTAAAATTATCGGATGCGGCGGTCCTTCCCTGTTTCTGAACTTCAATATGCGTGGCGCCCTGAGAATCGGAGTCGGTATGGTTCCCAGAGGGGAAGTCGCTCTGATTATCGCCGGTATTGGAATTGCCAGCGGTATCTTAAATGACAGTCAGTTCGGTATCGTCATTTTCATGACTCTGGTAACAACCATGCTTCCGCCGCCACTGCTGACGGCTCTTCTGAAAAATGGAAAAATGGGAACCCGGACAGAGATGAAGGGATCCAGTTCTGTAAGTTCTAAATTCGACTTCCCCTCCCGGGAAATGACCCAGATGGCTATCGCCAGGGTTATCTCAGCTCTGAAAGAGGAAGGATTCTATGTACACGAGCTTGATGTGGAGGATCATCTGCTGTACCAGGCCCGAAAGGACGATGTGTTCCTGACAATTCATGAATATGCAACAATAATGGAAATTGTTTCCGACCCTGTTGATGTTTTCTATGCTAAAACCGTTGTATATGAATCTCTCCTGGGAATGCATGAAACCATTAATAAAATCAAGGATATCGCGAAACCCGAACAGTTGAAGGAAGGCATGAAGGATATGGCCGCCGATTCCAAAGCGCGGGTGCAGGAGGACTACTTCAAAAATATCCGGGAAGACTGTATCGCCATGGATCTGAAAGGGAAGGATAAGGACAGTATCCTGGAAGAGATGTGTACCATGCTCTATGATTCAGGGCAGATCAAGGATTATGAAGCCTGTCTGCAGGCTCTTAAAGACCGGGAAGCAACTATGAGTACGGGTATGCAGAACGGTATAGCCATTCCTCATGGTAAAGCTGACGGCGTAAATGAATTGATTGTCGGTCTGGGGCTTAAAAAAGAAGGAATGGATTTTCAGTCTCTGGATGGAAAAGATACAAAAATCTTTATAATGACCCTGTCTCCCAGAACGACAACCGGTCCCCATATCCAGTTTCTGTCCTCCATAAGCGCCATACTGAATAAACCGGGGATCTGTGATGAAATCTTACAGTGTCCCAGTGCGGCTGATGTCAAGAACCTTCTGATACAGAAAGCCCTCGAAAGCAAATAATCGTACAAACCCCTCTCAAAGTCTCCCCCGGGGGGGGGATGCGTTTTTAAGGTTGCACCCCTCCTTATGGAGGGGTTGGGGGAGTTTTTTATTAGTTCTGAATTTCCTCCGGAATGACCCCATTCCGTTTCATCGCAGCAGCCCAATAGATAAAGGGTGTGTCCATGGCGGCCACAATCCACTTGATGAAATAGGTTGAAAAGAGTATTTCCATCAGAACCGGAACGGGAAAAATTCCGGCAAAGGCAATTAAGGTAAATACAATCGAATCCAGAAGCTGACTAACCATTGTACTGGCATTGTTCCGGATCCAGATCATTTTTGTGCCGGGCCACTTTTTCTTCCAGAAGTTGTACGCCCAGACATCATGGATCTGAGATATCCCGAAAGCAGTAAGACTGGCCAGGGCAATACGGGGCATAAAACCGAACAGGGCTGACAGGTGCTCCTGGGCCCAGTCGTCTGCTCCGGGTACAAACCATAGGGCCCCCTGAAACAGCAGGGTTGAAGCAATCAGGGACATAAACCCGATCAGAACGGCTTTGGAGGCAGATCTCTTTCCATAATTTTCAGACAGGATATCCGTTACCAGAAAGGACGTGGCATAGACAATATTTCCCAGAGTCGCACTGATGCCAAAAAGTTCGACAAGTTTAAGGACCTGAATATTGGCTACAATGACAGCAAGAGGAATCCAGACGTAGAGTCCGGTCTTTCCCAGAACCCTGTAAAAAAGTAAAATAGAGAGGAAGTTCACCATAAGCATGGCGAACCATAGAAGTTCGTTCATTCGAATACTCCCAGTTTTGATTCAGGGATTGTCCCGTAGGGGAAACCCCATAATTAGGCGGGTAAAATCTGGCACCGCCTGAGCAGATTAACAATCTGCGTCGTACATCTTACTGACTCCCCGTGGCTGTGGCAATACGGAAGGGGGCATAATCCGAATAATAAAGGAAAGGATATGGCGGAAAAAATTCAGGCAGTTATCTTCGATCTCTTTACCACTCTTACATCTCTTACTCACCTGCCCGAAGCACCGGGAAGGTTTTCCCATGAAATCCTGGGCGTCTCAAAGGAAGCGTGGACTGATGCCCTTTTTAATCTGTCACGGGATCGTCTGGTCGGGAATATTACGGATCCTGTGGAAATCATCAGGGACGTCGCCTGGAAAATTGATCCTTCTGTTGCTGAAAATGTACTGGAAGAGGTGGCATCCCAACGGCGTATCCGTTTTGATTACTGCCTGAAAAATCCTCCGGATGGAGTTCTTGACTCTTTGCGGGCAATAAAGAAAGCAGGGTATAAACTGGCGCTGCTCAGTAATGCGGATGTCATAGAGGCAGCGGGATGGGCAGGATCCGGTTTCGAAAGGTACTTTGATACAGCTGTTTTTTCCTGTTATGTGGGGTATATGAAGCCGGATCCGGAAATCTTTCAGATATGTCTGGGGCGTCTGGGACTGACAGGCCCGGACTGCCTGTATGTGGGAGATGGCGGGAATCAGGAGCTTATTGCCTCGGCAGAAGCAGGGATGACCGCTGTGCTGACAAGTCAGTTTCTCCGGAAGTCAAGACCGGAAAAAGTAGGGGAGAGGGCAAGGACTGTAAACCATCATATACAAAATCTGAATGAAATCCTTCCTCTTCTGAATTCGCTTGAAGCAGCCGGGGAATCCTGAGGTTCATGAAATCCGGGGAGGGATTGGATAATCACTATTTTTTTTCTATAAAAACAGTTATCCCTGTTTGACACTAACAGTCCATTTCCTTATCATCACCTGATAACGTAAAATGCACCATGAAAATGAAATAATAAGGAAAATAATTGAATTTTGAAGAATTGAATCTAAGTGATTCCATATTGAAGGCTATCGCCGAAATGGGCTTTACCGAGCCTACCCCCATTCAGGGAGAAGTTATTCCCATGCTTCTCGAATCAAAAGAAGATGTCATTGCACTGGCTCAGACCGGTACCGGGAAAACCGCGGCTTTCGGTCTTCCTCTTATTCATAATATTGATTCATCCGACAGAAAAACCAAAGGCGTAGTCCTCTGTCCCACACGGGAACTGTGTCTGCAGATACATACGGAAATGACCCAGTTTGCCAAATACACCAGGGGTTTGCATATGACAGCCGTTTACGGAGGATCGGATATCGGATCACAGATACGCTCCCTTAAACAGGGTTCCCAGATTATCATCGCCACACCCGGCCGTCTTGTGGACCTCATTAAAAGAGGCGCGGCCGATTTAAGTTCACTCAGTTATCTGGTAATGGACGAAGCCGATATTATGCTTAATATGGGCTTCCGGGAAGAGCTGGATTTTATCCTCTCTTCAGCTCCGGAAGAACGGCAGAATCTGCTTTTTTCTGCAACCATGCCCGCTGAGGTGGCTCGGATCGCCTCCGAATATATGAATAATCCCGCAGAAGTTTCCATGGGAAAGAAAAATGCCGGGACAGATACTATCGAGCACTATTACTATCTGGTTCATGCAAAGGACCGATATAATGCCCTGAAACGCCTGGTTGATTTCAACCCCGGTATCTATGGGCTTATTTTCTGCCGGACCAGGGCTGATACCCAGATTATTGCCGACCGCATGCTTAAAGACGGGTATAACGTGGACGCCCTTCATGGTGATCTCTCCCAGCAGCAGAGGGAATATGTAATGAAGAAATTCCGGGACCAGAGTCTGCAGCTTCTGGTTGCAACGGATATTGCAGCCAGGGGACTGGATGTAAATAACCTGACCCATGTTATCCATTATGAACTGCCCGATGAAATAGAAGCCTATAATCATAGAAGCGGACGAACAGGCCGTGCCGGGCGGAGGGGAACCTCCTGTGCCATTATCAATATGCGGGAACGCTACAAGATTAAACGAATAGAAGCAATTCTTGGCAGAAAAATACTGCAGGCCCCCGTTCCCATGGGACCGGATATCTGTGAGCAGCAGCTGATGCATCTGATTGACCGTGTTCATACGGTCGACATTGATGAAGAGCAGATTGCTCCCTATGTGGATGTGATTGAAGATAAACTGAAAGATCTGGACCGCCAGACTCTTTTAAAGCATTTTATATCCCTTGAATTCAACCGGTTTCTGAACTATTACGGTAATGCACCCGATCTGATGCCCGTTAAACCCGAGAGGGGAAGGGAGCGGGAAGGCCGGGAATTCGGCAAAGACCGTCAGGGAGGCCGTCAGCGTGAAGGGAATATCCGGTATGCCCATATCAATTTAAACATCGGTCATAAGGACAGGGTAACTCCTCCCCATATTATCGGTCTTATAAACAGGTCTACCAAAGGCTTGCAGGTTCCGATCGGAAGGATTGATATCGGCCCGACCAAGTCCTCTGTTCAGGTAGCGGCGGACTGTCTGGATATGGTGGAAGAAGCTCTGAAACGGATTCCGTTTGCGGGGAAGCGGATAAAAATAACAACCCATCCGGGCGGTACACCCACTTTCGAAGGCGGCAGAAGGGGCGGTGAAAGACGCTATGACAGAAAGAGCGGCGGTAAAAAGAACAAGTCCGGTGGAAAATACGGCAAATCCCGCAGGGAATCCTGAAAGGAATACTTCGACTGATGTCTGATGTATTCCTGTTCGGCAATGTCGCCTCTTTGGCAGTATTATCAGGGCGGTATCACGGGGCTGAGCCTTGTTTTATTTTCCCGTAATCCGAATAAATCCTGCTGATTCCTGTTAAGAAAAAAAATCAGTTTCCGATTATGTAAATAGACACGGCCGGAACTAAGCGGCTGTTTCCCAAAAGGTTTAACAGGAGAATCGGCGGATGATTCGGGGATTATACACCGGGGCCAGCGGAATGCAGGCTCAGCAGCACAGAATGGATGCGTTGGCAAATAACCTGGCCAATGTGGATTTGAACGGATACAAGCGGGACACTTCCGTCCATAAAGCCTTCCCCGAAATGCTCATCCGTCGCATGAACGACGATGTGCATCAGTTTCCTGTCGGCAGTGTCGATTCGGCTCCCATCGTTGGAAAACTGGGAACCGGAGTAGAATACAATGAATCTTTTACCGTTTTTGATCAGGGATCTCTGAAAGAGACATCCAATCCCTTTGATATTGCCCTGGACGGGGACGGTTTTTTTTCCATACAGACAAACAACGGGGAACGCTACACCCGCAACGGATCTTTTATCCTGGGCAAGGAAGGGTATCTTCTTACTAAAGAAGGGTATAAGGTTCTGGGCGAAAACGGCCCCATACAGATCAAACTGAACAATTTCACCATAGATAAACAGGGACGTGTCTTTCAGAACGGTGCTCTGTCCGATAATCCGCAGCGGCTTGTTTCAATGGAAGAGAACGACTGGGCCGAAACCGAGCTGGTGGATAATTTGAAGGTCGTTCGATTTGAGGGGAATGGGAACCGGTTCCTTAAAAAACAGGGCAGTTCCCTCTGGACAGATACTTTTGAGTCCGGTGAAGCCTACACAACAGCCCTGGGTGACAGACCTAAGGTTCTGCAGGGCTTTCTGGAAGCCTCCAATGTGAATCCTGTAACCGAAATGGTAAATATGATAGAAGTTAACCGGGCCTACGAAGCCAATCAGAAAGTGATTACTTCCCAGGACGGCATGCTGAATAAACTTATAAATCAGGCTGCCCGTTACTAGGGTTTAGGAGATAGATGGTATGATGAGATCATTATGGACCGCCGCTTCAGGAATGAACGGTCAGCAGTTTAATATCGATACGATTTCAAATAACCTGTCCAATGTGAATACGACTGGTTATAAACAGGTCAGGGCGGATTTTGAGGACCTGATCTATCAGACCAGCCGCATTGCCGGTACTCCTGCAACGGAAGATACAGTTGTTCCCACAGGTATTCAGGTCGGTCATGGTGTGAAAGTAGCGGCTTCCCAGAGGATGTTCACTCAGGGCTCTCTCCAGAATACCGGGAATGATTCGGATATTGCCATTATGGGCGAGGGATTCTACAGAACCCTGCAGATGGATGGCACATACGGTTATACCAGAGATGGAGCTTTTAAGATTGACAGTAACGGCCAGCTGGTAACTTCCAATGGAAACAAGGTCCTTCCGGAAGTGATTCTTCCAGAGGGTTTTATACGGGATTCTCTGGCTATCAGTCAGGATGGACGTATTAATGTCAAAATGCCGGGGAGTGACGATCCTGTCGAGGTAGGACAGATGCAGCTCTTCCGCTTTGTAAACCCGGCTGGACTTCAGGCTATCGGGGAAAACACTTTTAAAGTATCAAGCGCCTCCGGTGATCCTATCGGCGGTCGTCCCGGATTTGACGGGATGGGAAAGGTCTATCACAAATTTCTGGAAAACTCCAATGTGTCTGTAGTAAAAGAGATGGTCAGTATGATTGTGGCTCAGCGGGCCTACGAACTGAATTCAAAAGCTATTCAGACCTCGGATTCCATGCTGCAGATTGCTAATGGGCTGAAAAGATAAGGCGGATATAGAACATGAGTGATAACATCAGCGCTTCAGGTCAGTTCTACTACCAGAATAACAGCCGTTCCGTGCTGGAAGCCTCTCTGAATACTGCAAAAGGTCAGAATCAGGCGGAAATGGATAAACTGAAAGAAGCGTGCAGGGATTTTGAATCCCTCTTTGTAAAACAGATGCTGAATGCCATGAAGAAAACTGTAAACAAGACAGAGCTTGTCAAGAGGAATATGGGAGAGGATATCTTTGAGGATATGCTTTATGATGAATACGCCAAAAAAATGACCGAAACCGCAGGTTTGGGAATCGGTAGGATGATGTATCAACAGTTATCCCGGCAGCTTCCGGGAGATATTGTATAGATTTTAATCCGGCCGGCTATTGAAAGCCGGCTTTTTTTTGGGTGATAGAATACATATTTACTACTGATTTATGAGTTATAAAATAAGACTCTGTATAAAAAAATATACACATTAGACTCTCCGTATTGAAAGTGAAAAATAAAAATATTATATATTAAATGTTTTACAGTAATGAGATAATATTTTATTTGAGATGAAGTTTTTTTTTGGCCCTCTTTTTGCTTATATAAGGGTAGGGGGTGATACAATGAAATATTCATCAGACACTAGTTTCGATTCCAGTATGAAATTTTATCTGGAAGAGATCTCCCGGTATCCTTTACTCTGTTTTGAAGAAGAAATGGACCTGGCCGAAAGAATCAGCAAAGGCGATATGATAGCCAGGCAGAAATTGATTAATTCCAATCTACGGCTTGTAGTGAAATTGGCAAGAGCCTATAAAGTATCAGGTGTAAGTCTTCTGGATCTTGTTCAGGAAGGGAATCTCGGTTTAATTAAAGCTGCCGAACGTTATGATTATAATAAAAAGGTCCGCTTCTGTACCTATGCCGTATGGTGGATAAAGCAGGCCATTACCAGATTTCTTACAGACAGGAGCCGTTCTATCCGTCTGCCCTACAGAAAGGAGGAAGCCCTTCGGCATATTCAGGAGTTTATCATGATCTTTTCGTCCGAAGAGATGCGTTCTCCCTCGCTGAAGGAGATTTCCGAAGGTACGGGAGTAAAGTACAGCGATGTGGTTTCAATAATGGAGTTTTCGTCCAATCCGGTATCTCTCTATTCGGAAACAAATATTGATAACGGAACCCTTATCGATTTTCTTGAGGATAGTAACTATAATCCCGACAATGAGCTGTTTAAAAAATGTGCAGAAGAGGATATGCGGGATTCTCTGAGAAAACTGAAGCAGAAAGAGAGGGATATTCTGAAATTCCGCTACAATTTTGTGGATGGGAAGAAGCATACACTGAAGACAATTGGAGAACATATGGGAATTTCTCCTGAAACGGTTCGACAGATTGAAATAAGAGCTCTGAAGAAGCTGAAGGAACAGGCCGGGGACCTTAAGGAGTATATGCATTCCTGATATCCATCGTATTGACGATACCTTCAATTATACTTAAATTAAGAGAGCAGAATCCTTTGGAGGATTCTGCTTTTTTTCGTTCCGGACAAGGGAGTATAAATGAAAGTATTGGGAATAGAAACATCCTGTGATGAGTGTGCCGCATCAATTGTGGAAGACGGCAGGATAATCCATAGCAATGTAATAGCCACACAGCTGGATCTCCATCAGCCCTACCAGGGGGTGGTTCCGGAAATAGCTTCCCGACTTCATACCGAGTGGATCCATTCGGTTGTTCTGCAGTCTCTTGATGAAGCGGGGATGACAGTCAGGGATCTGGATGCCGCAGCAGCTTCCAATCGTCCCGGACTGGTTGGTTCTCTTCTTGTTGGTGTATCCTTCATAAAGGGCCTGGCATACGCTCTGGACATCCCTTTTGTGGGAGTTGATCATGTGAGAGCGCACCTTTATGCACCCCACCTTGAGCAGGATATCGAGTATCCCTATCTGGGTCTCCTTGTATCGGGGGGGCACTCTGTTATTTCGATTGTCCGGGGATTCGATGATATAGAAGTGCTGGGTACAACCATTGATGATGCCTGTGGAGAAGCCTTTGATAAGGTGGCCAAGTTCTATAACATGGGGTACCCGGGAGGTATCGCCATAGATAAACTGGCACAGAGGGGCAATTCCAGGGCTTTTAATTTTCCCAGTCCCAACCTTCACAAGGGCGATCATGATTATGATGTTTCCTATTCCGGTCTTAAAACGGCGGTAGTCAACCAATTGGATCAGTTCTGGAACAGGGAATATGAAAAGACTCCCGAGAACATTGCCGCTTCCTTTCAGAAACGGGCTATCGGGATATTGATAAAGAAACTCAGGAAGGCCGTTAAAGATACGGGGATTAAACGGGTAGTAGCGGGAGGCGGTGTGTCTGCCAACTCCTATCTCCGTTCGGAATTGAAAAATATGAACCAGATTGAAACCTACTATCCCTCTCTGAAACTCTGTACGGATAACGGTGCCATGATTGCAGGTATTGCCTATCATTATCTGAAAAGAGGAGATCGGGATGATCTGTCTCTCAGCGCCAGCGCCAGGGTACCTTCATTTAAACGGAGATACCCCTGACAGCCTGCCGACTTGAATAAATCGGGTTTTATCGGTTATTGTAAATGGTCGTGTCAAATGGTATTGCACGGCTATTTGTTTTTATAACAGGAGAAACTAATGAGCAGTTCATTTAATCTGGATGATTCAATCCGGAAGGTTCCGGACTTCCCTCACAAGGGCATACTCTATTACGATATTACCAGTATTCTGACTAATCCTGAAGCTTTTTCATGGTGTATTGATGAGATGTGTGCTTACTATGCGGATAAGAAGATTGATGCAGTGGCAGCAGTCGAATCCAGAGGGTTTATTTTTTCGGCCCCCTTTGCCAAAGCGATGGGGATTCCTCTCATCCTTGTTCGAAAAGCCGGTAAACTGCCAGGGGTCACACTCAAAAAATCCTATCAGCTGGAGTACGGCAAAGCGGAAGTGGAGATTCATCAGAAAGATGTTCCCCAGGGTAAAAATGTTCTCCTTGTTGACGACCTTCTGGCAACAGGCGGTACTATGGGCGCTGCGGTGGAGCTGCTGACTATGGGCGGCGCCAATGTAAAACATATATTCGGTGTTATCGGTCTGCCCTTTCTGGGATTTGCCGAAAAGCTTCCCCATATAGAAGTTAAAACACTTATCGATTACCATAGTGAAACTGTTTAGGACGCAGGTTTTAACCATAAAAAATCAATCTGAGGAATTTTTTTTTGATTCGTATTGACAGAAAAAGGCAATCATTATATTATCGCCACAGATTGAAACAACAAGCCTGATGCAACAGCAGGTACGGCAGGGTGTTTCAGGAAATATTTCCCGATAGTGTAATTGGTAACACTGCAGATTCTGGTTCTGCCTTTGGGGGTTCGAGTCCTCCTCGGGAAGATATCCTACATACAGAGGTCCCTTCGTCTAACGGTGAGGACAGGAGATTCTCATTCTTCAAATAGGGGTTCGATTCCCCTAGGGACTATAACCGGCTCATTATTAAGCCGGTTTTTTTGTAAATAAATGGTTTTTGCTATGTATATTTATTTACAAAATCTGTATAAATATTTATCTGAGGGGTGTTATATGCAGGAAAAGGCATACCTCGTTCTGGAAGACGGTACAGTCTTTCCGGGAAAGGGGTTTGGTGAAGCGGCTCCCAGGGTCTCTGCTCTGGCAGATGAGCCTGGGAAACCTTTTGGAGAAGTAGTTTTTAATACGGGAATGTCCGGTTACCATGAGATTCTTACAGATCCTTCCTATACCGGTCAGCTTGTAACAATGACATATCCTCATATTGGAAACTATGGAACCGATCAGGAATGGTCTGAAAGCGGACCGGAACCCGGTTCCCGAAAGGAGATTAAAGTATCCGGTTTTATTATCCGGTCCCTGTATGATGGTCCTCTGCCCGAAGGGCGGATTTCTCTCCATTCTTTCCTGGTAAAAAGCGGGGTTTCCGGTATTTCCGGAGTTGATACGCGTCGTTTGACTCTCAGGTTGAGAGATCTCGGCAGCTGTAACGGTATAATTGTCAAACTGGATGACGGTAAAACGGTCTGGGATGATACTGATACAAAAAAAGTTATGGAATATTTACAATCCCTGCCTTCCATGGAAGGGCAGAATCTCATTGGAGACGTCGGGACTGCCGAGTCTGTCGAAATTGATGGGGACGGACCTCATGTGGCGCTCCTTGATTGCGGGATTAAAGCAAATATTATAAGGGAACTGGAATCGAGGAACTGTAGAGTTTCCCTATTGCCTTCGGACGCCGATTGGGATGATTTGAAAAAAATCAATCCTGACGGCGTTTTTTTGTCGAATGGTCCCGGGGATCCTGCGGTGCTGCATAAACAGATAGATTTTGCCAGATCTGTTCTGGGGAAATATCCACTGGTCGGGATCTGCCTGGGGCATCAGATAATCGGACAGGCTATAGGGGCCAGAACCTATAAAATGAAATTCGGCCATCACGGCTGTAATCATCCTGTCAGAGACGAAGAGAGCGGGAAGGTTTTCGTTACATCCCAGAACCACGGTTTTGCGATAGAAGAGGGTACTCTTCCCGAGGGTGTTACTGTTCGTTTCAGAAATGCCAACGATCAGTCGGTGGAAGGCCTGGAATGGAAGGAGAAAAAGGTAATGTGCGTGCAGTACCATCCGGAAGCAGCACCTGGTCCTGTCGATTCCAGTTGGATTTTTGATGCCTTTCTTGATGTAATTAAAGCTGATAGATAGCGAGTGTGAGGAGAAATAATGCCTGCCAGAAGAGATATACATAAGATACTGATTATCGGATCGGGGCCGATTATTATCGGTCAGGCCTGTGAGTTCGATTACTCGGGAACACAAGCTGTGAAAGCTTTAAAGGAAGAGGGGTATGAAGTTCTGCTGGTGAACCCCAATCCGGCTACGGTTATGACTACCCCCGGTATTGCGGACCGCATTTATGTAGAACCCCTTACCGTTAAATATGTAACCGAGATTATCCGGACAGAACGGCCCGATGCCATCCTGTCTACCATGGGCGGGCAAACCGCTTTGAATCTGACTCTGGACCTCGAAGCTGAAGGGGTTCTGGATAAATACAATGTTGAAGTAATCGGCGCCGGAACAAAATCGATTCATCTGGCCGAAGACAGGGGAGAATTTAAAAAGGTTGTGGATTCTCTCGGTCTGGAATCACCCCGTTCCATAACAACTAAAACCGTTGCGGGCGCTTTAAAGCTTGAAGGCGAGGTAGGGCTGCCTCTTGTTATCCGTCCGAGTTTTACTCTGGGCGGAATGGGTGGAAGCATTGCCTATTCTCATGAAGAGCTTCAGGATCTGGTAGAAAAAGCCCTGAATGAAAGCCCTGTAGGGGAAGCTCTGATTGAAGAGTCTCTTATCGGCTGGAAAGAGTTTGAAATGGAAGTTATGAGGGATAAGGCGGATAATGCCATTATAGTCTGTTCCATTGAAAATATAGATCCCATGGGTGTGCATACGGGAGACAGTATTACCATTGCTCCCATACAGACTCTGGATGACAGGGCGTTTCAGAAGATGAGAACCGCATCAATCGATATCCTCAGGGCTATCGGTGTGGACTGCGGCGGATCTAACGTACAGTTTGCCGTTAAACCTGATACGGGACGGATGATTGTTATTGAAATGAATCCCCGTGTATCCCGGTCTTCCGCACTGGCCAGCAAGGCAACCGGATTTCCTATTGCCCGGTGCAGCGCCAAACTGGCTGTAGGTTATACCCTGGATGAAGTAACCAACGAAATTACCGGTAAAACAGCCTCCTGTTTTGAACCGGCTCTTGACTACTGCGCCGTGAAGGTGCCCCGTTTTGAAATGGAGAAGTTTCCTACCGGATATTCTGCATTGGGAACGCAGATGAAGTCTGTGGGCGAGGCCCTGGCACTGGGAAGAACGACTCTGGAAGCATTGAATAAAGCTATCCGGGCATCCGAAACCGGTTTTGACGGCTTGACCGATCTGAAAGAACTGAGCGACAGCGATCTGAATACCATTCTGACTACGGCTCACCCCCGTCGTCTGCTGGGTGCCTATACATGGCTTAAGCGGAACAGGGAAGCTGATCTTCAGGTGCTGGCGGATATGACCGGTTTTAACAGCTGGTTTCTCTATCAGCTGAAGTCGATGGTAAACCTGGAGCAGGATATTTCAGAGGCGGGTGAGTTGAGTGAGGAACTTCTTCTGGAAGCCAAAAAAGCCGGGTTGTCTGATGCCAGAATCGCAGAGCTGACAGGAAAGGATAAAGAGGATATCAGGGTCCTCAGGGCTTCCTTTGGTATGGATCCCTCTTTTCACTTCGTAGATACCTGCGCCGGTGAGATTGATGCCTCCACGCCCTACTTCTATTCAACCTGGGGTGAGATTGATGAAGGAACTCCCACGGGCGAAGGCGGAGTGATTATTCTGGCCTCCGGTCCCAACAGAATCGGTCAGGGTCTTGAGTTTGATACCTGCTGTACCCTTGCTTCCATGAGTTACAGGGAAAAGGGGTATAAGACCATAATGATTAACTCCAATCCGGAAACCGTATCAACAGACTTTAATATTTCCGATCGTCTGTATATGGAGCCGCTTACAGCCGAGAGTGTTCTTCAGATCATGAAAAAGGAGGATGTCAGAAAAGTTGTTGTTCAGCTGGGCGGGCAGACTCCCCTTAATATGGTCGAAGAGCTGGAAGCATCTGGTGCGGAAGTTATCGGTACATCAGTGGATAATATCAATATGGCGGAAGATAGAAAGCTTTTCTCTGCCGCCATGAATAAACTGGGATTGACCCAGCCCAATAACAAGAGTGCCGTAACCCCCGAGGAAGTGGCCCAGTTTTCAAAGGATATCGGGTTTCCCGTTCTATTGAGACCCTCGTTTGTTCTGGGGGGAAGGAGTATGTTTATAGCGTATTCCGAGAAGGAGCTGGAAATCTTCCTGAGTAAGGGCATTCCCATCTCTCAGGAGAGGCCGGTTCTGGTGGATCAGTTTCTGGAGGATGCATTTGAGTATGATCTCGATGCTGTATCAGACGGTGAGAATGTCTATATAGGCGGTATTATGCAGCACATCGAGGCAGCCGGTATTCATTCAGGGGATTCCGCCTGTGTGTTTCCGCCCTATAAGTCCACTCCCGAAATTCTGGAAGAGATGGCAAGTGCCGCCGCTTCCATAGCAAGGGAATTCCAGGTGAAGGGTTTTCTGAATATTCAGTTTGCGGTCAAGGATAATGTTCTGTACATTCTGGAAGTCAATCCGAGAGGATCCCGTACGGTTCCGTTCCTTTCCAAGGCATCCGGTGTGAATCTGATTGATGCGGTTGTAAATGTCTGGAACGGGAAGGATCTGAAAGAGCAGGGGCTTGTTGATGATTCGGGAATGGGGCAGGGGTACTGCCAAACCGGGTGGGCTGTAAAGGAGGCTGTATTCTCCTTTGACAGGTTTGCCGGACTTGATCCTGTACTGGGCCCTGAAATGAAATCAACCGGAGAAGCTATCGGGATCGGAAAAACCTATGGAGAGGCTTTTGCCAAGGTCCAAGCCGCAACAGGCTGCTTTCTGCCTACAAAAGGCCGGGTTTTTGTTTCCATCAATGATAAGGATAAGGAGACGATTCTGCCTATTGTCAAAGACCTTCATGAAATGGGATTTGAAATCGCCGCCACAAGGGGGACGGCCGACTTCCTGTATAAGCAGGGGATTTTTGCCGAGGTTATTCTAAAGCTGCATGAGGGGCATCCCAATGTTGTGGATCATATGAGAAGCGGCAGGATCAACCTGCTGATCAATACGCCCCTCGGAAGGTTCTCTCAGATTCAGGATGAGGATATCCGGACGGAAGCTGTCAGAAGGAAGGTCCCCTATACGACGACGACCAGTGCTGCTCAGGCGGCGGTTGTTGGAATCCGTTATTTAAAGGATGAAAAAGTTTCGGTAGAACCCCTTCCGGAAACTATCCGTTAACCTTGGGGCTAAAATAAATATGCAGGGACGGAGATCTCCGGTTCCTGCATATTTATTATTCCGGATCTGGCAATTAATCAGCCCGGCTGACGTTACCCAGGCCGGTTACTTTCAAATTATTCCTGTCTGCTTTTCCTG
Source organism: Oceanispirochaeta sp. (assembly GCA_963663385.2). Classification (GTDB taxonomy): domain Bacteria; phylum Spirochaetota; class Spirochaetia; order DSM-2461; family DSM-2461; genus Oceanispirochaeta. The sequence continues at coordinate 879,416 of CAXXXD010000003.1, forward strand.
AGTATTCAATGTTCCCCAGTCCCGACAGGTTTCCGCTTAGCTCTCCGCCGTCCATATTCAGGGTGATCGATCCCAATCCGCTCAACTGGACGTCGGCGTTTACTGTTTTTACATCAGAAAGGTCTATGCTCCCTGTACCGGAGAGGGTTATAACCGCCTTGTCGAAACTGCTGTTTTCTCCCTCGATATCAGCAACACCGCTGCAGTCTATGGTCAGTTCCTTCCCTTTGAATCCTGTAAAAACGATACTGCATACGGATTTGCCGGTTATTTTCTCAAGATTGGGAACTGTCAGGATCAACTGCGGTGTGCTCCGGCTGTTTTTACTGTCCCAATCGTTTTCCAGAATAAAGGTGTCTCCCCTTTCCACCCAGGTAATTCTTTCCGGATCATAAGAGTCCGGAAGGGTGAGAGTGGCCGAAGCTGCAGGTCCCTTCCGGATGCTGCAGTCCCAGATTCCTGATAATGTGAGGCTGTCGATAGAGCTGCCAAGGGAGATTGTGCGTTTATCCCCCTGCAGAGTTCTGCTATTGCTGTTCAGCAGGATTGCATTGCTGCCGCTCCTGTTACCGGCCATAAAGCGGAAAGAGATGATGAGGCTGAAGATAAGGATAATCAGGAAGATAACAAGTCCTCCCAGAATAGCTGTACTCGTTCGTAATTTATGTTTCATTGCTGTTTCTCCTAAACTCGTCATAGTATTCAATAAGGGTATCTTTTCCTATTTTAAGCAGTTCCATAGTGCGGAACAGTTGAGGCAGTTCTTTCTGAAGAAACTGTTCCTGCCGGGAGGACAGGGTTTTTTGCGCTGCTTCCGGCGTCAGGAAATAGCCGATACCCCTCTGATTACGGATAATCCCTTTTTCCTGCAGATAGGCGTAGGTTTTGATAACCGTATTGGGATTGACCTGAAAGGAAGCCGCTGTCTCCCTGACTGAGGGAATCCGGTCCTCCGCCTTCAGAGAACCTGAAAGAACCTGATCACAGAAATCATCTGCTATCTGGATAAATATAGGCCGGTTCTCTTTAAACTCCATCTTTTACTTCCGCCTCCTTCAGTCGAAAATAGGCGGCTGCCCAGCAGGAAACAGGAATAATCCCCTGGAGAAGAATCCGCAGGGACGCTGCCAGTATTCTCCCGTCCATTATCCTGTGAGAAAGGAAAAAATCTGCAGCCAGACTGTTGAAATTCCCCTTCAGGAAACGGTACAGGAACATGTATCCCAGTCCCCCGCTGACCAGGCTGAGAAAAATCTGCAGGATGAACAGAGTCAGGATGGTTTTCAGGAAGTGATTTTTCCGGAACCAGGCTGCACCGAGAAAGAACAGGGGCTGAAGAGCCAGGTAGGCCTGCACCATATGCCACACAGAGATTCTGAAAGGGTTGAAGAAGGTCAGGGACTGTTTATATAGAATGGCATTGGCGATTCCTGTCAGAAGAGAACATATCCAGCAGGTTAAAGCTGAACCAATTATAATGCCCGCTGTTGAAAAGAGAAAGCGCACAAGGAATTTCTCAAAGGTTGAAGCCGGAAGCATGAGCCAGTTGTGGATGCTGTTACTGTTATGACGGTCTTTGAAAGTGGAGGAAGTTAAAATCAGCCCCGACAGGTACAGGATGCCTCCAAAAAATCCAAGAAAAAAATCGTTGGTCAGGTGCATGGATTTGCCAGCCAGCATACCGATGAAAAGGCCGAATGCTGTGATCGTGGATGGAACAAGGATAAATTGCTTTCTTGTGAAAAAGAAATCTTTTCTGGCAATCAGATACACTCTTTTTGCATCAAAAATCATTTTTGTAAACCTCCCAGGCTGACAGTAAAGTTAAAAAGAACTTCAAGGTCTAAAGCTGATTCATCTTCTTCGGGCGTTTTTTTTCTGACAATAATCTGCCCGCCCGGTACGGTTTCAGCATAAAGCGCATCCTGCGGGATCTCTCCCCTGGGGATCTGCTCCATTACGTATTTCCGGCTGACTTCCTCCAGTGACGCATTCAGCATCATTCTGCCCTCATCAATGATAATCAGCGGATCAATAAGGTTTTCCATATCCCTGACCTGGTGTGTGGATATCAGAATAATCTGATCCTCTCCCAGAGCGCTTGCCACGGTACGGCGGAACTGGGATTTTGAGGGGATATCAAGTCCGTTTGTAGGCTCGTCAAGGAGGAGAAGTCTGACCCCCGAGGCAAGACCGAAAGCCAATAAGAATTTTTTCTTCTGGCCGTAGGACATTTTTGTCAGTTTTTCCGGACTTTCCGGGAGTTCGAACTCCCGCATATACCGGCTAAATCTCTCTGTACTGAATCGCGGATAGAAAGGGCTCATCAGGTTTGCGTACTGTTCAATGCTCATCCCGGGAAGGGAGAATTCTTCAGGAATATAAAAAATATCAGATAGAAAATTCGGATCCCGTTCTGAAGGGATAAAATCCTGAACCCGTATTTCTCCCCATTTATGGTACAGTTCTCCGCTGATCAATTTCAGAAGAGTGGTTTTTCCTGCTCCGTTCCGGCCCAGAAGTCCGTAAATGTTTCCTTTGCTCAATTCAAGATTCAGTTTGTTCAAGACCGGTTTTTTACCGTATTGAAAATCCAGTTCTGTAATCTTTATCATGTATATACCTCTATAGTAGTGTACTATCTAACTAGTACTGTATGATGCATAGGGCAGGTTGTCAATAGGCAGAATAGCCGCTTCAGAATAAAATTTAAATGGGGGAATAGACAACAGAGATTAGGACTGATAAATCGGGAAGAGGAATGGGGGGTGTTATACAGGAGCTGAAGGTCTTCAGCTCCTGTACAGGATGGGTTTACTGTTCAATAATAAAATTGTTGTAGTAATAATTTATAGCATCCAGAAGCGCCTCCCAGGACGCTTCAATAATATTTTCAGAGACACCAACGGTGTCCCAGGTCTGCTCGTTGTCCGTATAGGTAATAAAAACGCGAACCCGTGCAGCTGTCGCATCCTCTGGATTGAGAACACGTACCCGATAGTCGGTGAGGTGGAGGTTTTTCAGAAAAGGGAAGCTGGGAATCAGAGCATCTCTTATGGAAGCGTTCAGAGTATCCACAGGACCTTCTCCGACAGCTGCGCCCATATGTTCAATACCCATGGCATTGAGGAAGAGCCTTCCTACGGTTTTACTTTTGCTTTCCATGGTTTTATAGGATTCCAGGTGATAATTCTGCAGAACAAACAAGGGAGTGAACTTTCCGAGGGCTTTGCGCATGATAACATCAAAGGAGGCCTCGGCAGCTTCGTATTCATAGCCTTCCATCTCTTTCTGTTTAAGGCTTTTGGTCAGCTCATCGACAATATCGGATTTTTTATCGAATTCCCCGTACTTGGCCAGTTTCCGTACAATTGTGGATTTTCCGGCCAGTTCGGACAGAAGAATTTTTCGGGAGTTGCCGATGAGGGAGCTGTCGATGTGTTCCATCAGCTCAGGTGCTTTCAGAATTACATCCGCATGCTGCCCCGCTTTATGGCTGAAGGCTGCTTCTCCCACATAGGGCTGATTCTTCTCGGGGATGATATTGGCTTTTTCAGCACAAAACCGGGATAACTGGGTAAGATTAGCCAGATTTTCGCTGCAGCTCAGCTTTTTCTGCATTTTAAGAGACAGATTGGGGATGATCCCGCACAGATTGGCATTCCCGGCTCTTTCTCCCCATCCGTTTATTGTTCCCTGTACGTGAGTGGCTCCGGATTCAACAGACAGCAGGGTTCCTGCAATGGCAGTTCCAGTATCATTATGAAAATGGACACCGATAGGGGCAAGGTTTATGGATGACAGATCGCTTATAATTCTTGAAGCTTCCTGAGGAAGGGTTCCGCCGTTTGTATCGCAGAGCACAAGGCAGTCGGCGCCTGATTCAGTGGCTGTGTGAAGGATCTTCAGAGCATATTCCGGATTCCCTTTGTAACCGTCAAAAAAATGTTCCAGATCGAATATTATTTCCCGCCCCTCATTTTTCATGTAGCGTATGGAATCGCTGATCATTTCAAGGTTTTCTTCCAGAGTTGTACCCAGAACCTGCGTTACATGGGCATCCCAGGCTTTTCCAACCACAACAACCGTAGGGGTTTCAGCTTCAAGAAGGGCGTTGATATGGGCATCCTGAGCAGCGGAACTTCCAGGCCTTCTTGTAGAGCCGAAGGAGCATATTTTTGAGTGTTTCAGGTTAAGCGACCTAACTTCTTTAAAAAAGGCGGTTTCTCTTTCAGAAGCAAGAGGAAACCCTCCCTCAATATAATCAATTCCGAAATCATCCAGGAATTCTGCAATCTCCAGCTTATCCTTTAAGGTGAAGTTGATTCCTGTGCCTTGGGTACCGTCTCTTAGAGTAGTATCAAAAACAGCAATTTCAGATTTGTTCATTTTGTCTTTTCCTTATACACGTTTTTTTGGTCCGACTTAGAAAGCGTTGCTAAATCATGCATTTAGCAATAAAATAACCATATGCATAAAGATAATGTATTTGACAGGCTTGTAAAAGACCTTTCCAGTGAAGATCGGTTGAAAATGATTGAAAAAATAGAGCAAAATATCCATGTCAATCAGGATCCTATCGATATTAATGTTGAAAACGAGGTATCCTCAACTGTAGAAGAGCAATATAAGGTTCTGAATTGGTTGGAAAAGCTTGTAATATTTATTAAAATGTTATTTTTAAAGCAAAATAAGTATGAATTGACAAAAAAGTATATGTTACATGCTGTGGCAAGGCGGATTCAGTATATGAATTCACAGTATTTTAATGTAAAAAACGAATCTGTTACTCCCGAATTTTTCACTATAGTGTCAGATTTAGCTAAACTGGTAGGTCATATTAGAAAACCTCTTGAAGAATGTTTTAATAATGACAAAATGATGTTCTACCTTCTTCTTGGAAAACTGGAATTCCCTGAAGTGCATAATCTATTGGAGTCCGGATTGGATCCCTGGCGGATAAGTGAGGAGAATCCAACCATGGATCCCCAGGATGTCAGAAAAAATCTGACCGAGGAGATGGAGTCTGTCATTATCCGTATAACGAAAAACGACAGAGTTAGAATGATGGAATCCACCAGGGTTCTCTATCAGATGTATCAGCTCAGTATTTTCCCTTTTCATCTGCTGCTCGGACAATTCCCGGCCTCTACGGAAGGAGGGGTTCTCCCCGCCGGTCTCTCTCTTGTTGCCAACTACTTAAATGAACTGGGCAGTATTCTGATGTCTTTCAACAAACCTCCCAGTATCAAACTGCTTGAAGCTGTTTTTCTTACGGATATGGCTAAAGAGGAAGACCGGGAAATGCCTATGGAAGAGAGTCTTAAAAACTCCATGGTAAAAACCGAGCTTCTGATAGGGCGAATCAGGGAATTTAACAGAAATATATACCTGCCTGATCTGTTGAAGCTGGTTAATGAGGATCCTTTCTTTGTTCCCGATGATATAGGCGGAGGGGAAGACTGGTTTCGTTATTATAACCAGTACTGGCAGGATCTTATAGCTGAAAAAATGAAGAAGTATATCCGCAGGAGGGTTATTGATGCGGGTAAGAATGAACTTCTTCGTTACTGGGACAGGGCCGATGTTCTCTCTCTGAACAACTATAACTCCCGGAATCCGAAAAATCGATACGCCGTATCCATAGCAGTACTGAACACATTTTTTAATGAGATCGTGAAGAAAGTCCTGTACTACCCCTTGCGGATTGTGCTGGTTGACGGTGAATTCTACAAAAAGAATAACCGCTCCGAATTTGAGGAGAAATTTGAAGCTATGATGAAAATCGGGGACAGGATACGATGGTTTGAACACTACCTGGAACCCGATGGTGAGGGCGGGATGAAAATCAGGGATGCCATACATAAATCTGCAGGCAATGAATCTGTTGGTGAAGAGCTGCTGAAACCGATCTATGCACGGATCAATCAGGATGCCCTGATTATTCTGGAAGAATCGCTTCAGGTCTTTTTCTCCATGGGCAGGCTTCTTAATGGTATTGTTCTGGGGAACGGCGGAACCTATGATACCCTTGCCAATTTCTCCGATCTGGGCGGGAAGAGTAATGCCGAGCTGCGTGAATCCGTACAGAATTCAGCTGATCATATTCATAAACTCTCCTTCTCTCTGCAGGATATTTTGAATCAGGAAAAAGAGGATGATCTCTGATCTCTCACGGAGGGGTGTTCATTGACTATTAAAAGGAATTCTGTTTAAATCCATTTAACGGAAAAGGTTGTTGACGGGATCCTTTCGGAGCCGGGAAAATAACCGACTCCTCCCCCTTGTGAGGCTGTAAATGGATAATGTGAAAAGACAATGGATTAAAATAATTGCCGATGGACTGGCAAAGGCTGCCGAAGGCAAAGGAATTGAACTCGGTAATATTGAAGAGCGAATTATCGTGGAACGCCCCCCCCGGGCAGATATGGGAGATCTGGCTTTCCCCATGTTTCCCTTTGCAAAGGATTTTCGCGGTGCCCCGCCTATGATTGCAGGACTGGTGGCGGAAGCTCTTGGTGAGTTTAAGGCCGGATCGGTGAAAACCGTTGGTCCCTATCTGAATGCTTTTCTGGACAGGGGTTCCGTGGCTGCGGATCTTCTGAAAGATGTGGAGACCGAAGCTGAAAAATACGGGGAATCCGAACTATTAAACGGCCAGAAAATTATGGTGGAATTCTCCTGTCCCAATACAAACAAGCCCCTCCACCTTGGTCATCTCAGAAATGATGCGATCGGGGAAAGTATCTCCCGTATTCTGAAAGCTGCCGGAGCTGAAGTTAAAAAGGTGAACCTTATCAATAACAGAGGTGTTCACATCTGTAAATCAATGCTGGCTTATCAGAAGTTCGGGGAAGGCAAAACACCTGAAAGCAGCGGTATCAAGGGAGACCACCTGGTAGGGGAGTTTTATGTAAAATTCAATCAGTGGTCCAAAGAGGATGACACCGCTGAAGCTCAGGCTCAGGAAATGCTGCGTCAGTGGGAAAATGGTGATGAGAAAGTCCGGAAGCTCTGGGAAATCATGAACGGATGGACAATCGACGGTATTAATGAAACCTATAAAAATACAGGAATCTCCTTTGATACCTACTATTATGAGAGTGAAACCTATCTTTCCGGACGGGATGAAGTTCTGAGAGGGCTGGAAAGCGGTGCTTTCTATAAGGATGAAGACGGCAGCATCCGTCTGGATCTGTCGGATATCAAGATGGATACAAAGGTAATGCTTCGTTCCGACGGGACTTCCGTTTATATGACTCAGGATCTGGGAACAGCTATTGCCCGTCATGAAGACTATCCCTTTGACCGTCTTATCTATGTTGTAGGTGCCGAACAGGAGTATCATTTTAAAGTCCTGTTTCATGCTTTAAAGAAGCTGGGGTATACCTGGGCTGATATGCTCTACCACCTGTCCTACGGAATGGTAAACCTTCCGGAGGGTAAGATGAAATCCCGGGAAGGTACTGTCGTAGATGCCGATGATATCCTTGCCAAGCTTACAGAGATGGCTAAAGAGGAAATTATTGCAAAGGACAGGGCCGAAGCTGTAGGGGATGTTGATGAAACCGGTGGTAAGATAGCCCTTGCTGCTCTTCACTATTTTCTCCTTCAGGTATCCCCCTATAAGGATATGATTTTTAATCCGAAGGAGTCTCTCTCTTTTAACGGGAATACCGGGCCTTATCTTCAGTATATGAGTGCCCGTATCTGCAGCATGCTCGAAAAATATGAAGCCCGTTCTGCAGAGTTCGAAGGCGCCGTAGTGGACAGCTCTCTTCTTGTCAGTGATGCGGAATGGGAGCTGATGAAACTCGTTTCCTCCTACCCGGCGCAGGTTAACCAGGCCGCTGCCGAGCTGAATCCTTCAGTAATTGCTGTTTATCTATACGATACGGCAAAGGCATTCAGCCGTTTCTATCATGATTGTCCCATTTTAGGCAGCGGCGATAAAAATCTGACCTGTTCGAGGGTCGCTTTGACCAAAGCGGTGCTCCAGGTGCTCAAAAACGGATTTAATCTGGTTAATATCCCTTTTCTGAGTAAAATGTAATTTCATGAACTGATCTGGCTGTAACAGCCGGATCGGATCATCGGATAATTCTTGGCACTTGACCATCTTACGGGATAAATGGTATACCACCATAGTGCCAAAAAAATGATTGTTGAGGTTAAGTGAATGTACGCACTTGTAGAGATCAAAGGTAAGCAGTATAAAGCTGAAAAAGGCGCTGTGTTGAGAGTTGACAAGTTTAACAAGGAAGCCGGTGACAAAGTGGAATTCGATTCCGTTCTGTTCCTTTCCGGAGAGGGCGAAGCCAAAGTTGGTGCGCCCTATGTGGAAGGTGCAAAAGTTACCGCTGTTGTTAAAGACACTATCAAAGATAGTAAAGTCAAAGTCTTTAAATTCAAAAAAAGAAAAGGCTACAAAAGAACACAGGGTCACAGGCAGCAGTATACTCTGCTTCAGGTAGAGGAAATCCTCGGAGCCTGAGGTGATCAGGATTGTCCTTACCTTCGCGGATTCCGGTCTTCTTGAGACCCTGACATCCCAAGGTCATGCAAATAGGACGAATGACTTACTAAGCGAAGCTTGCGCGGGAGTCTCAATTCTGTTGAGAACCGCGGCAAGGCTTTTCAGCCATACCGACGGCTTGCATGTTGTCGGATCGGCTGATGAACCGGGGCATCTGGTACTGTCAGTAACAGATGTTTCCGACGGTTGTCTGGATTGGTATAGGGGAGCAGTTGATTATCTGCTTCTTGGCCTGCGGGATCTCGCAGAGGAATATCCGGGCAGTATTAAAATTGAATCAAACCTAAGGAAGCAATAATGGCTCATAAGAAAGGTGGCGGAAGCTCCAAGAATGGTAGAGACTCCAATGCTCAGAGACTGGGTGTTAAAAGATTCGGCGGACAGCTTGTAAAAGCCGGAGAAATCCTTGTAAGACAGAGAGGAACAAAAATCCATCCAGGTGAAAACGTAGGTATCGGTAGAGATGATACTCTTTTTGCCAAGGAAACTGGTAATGTTCTTTTTCATGTTAAAAAAGGAAAAAAGCGGGTTTCTATCGTAGAAGCAGGTGAATAAGAATTCATGCAGGGTTTTATTGATGAAACTCGTGTAGAAGTCTATTCCGGAGACGGAGGTGCTGGCAGTGTCTCCTTCCGAAGAGAAAAATATGTCCCCAAGGGCGGGCCTGACGGTGGTGACGGCGGGCGCGGCGGGGACGTTGTTTTTCAGGTTAAAAAAAATCTGAAAACCCTATCTCATTTGAATCACAAACATGTCTTTAAAGGTAAAAACGGCGAAACCGGTAAGGGTAAGCGCATGCATGGTAAGAACGGCGAACCAGTCATTATTACTGTGCCTCCCGGCACTATTATCCGGGATTACCAGACTGATGAGATTTTGAAAGACTTTTCCGAAAACATAGATGGAGAGGAATGGACATTCCTTAAAGGCGGCGAGGGCGGTCTGGGTAACTGGCACTTTAGAACATCCCGGAAACAAACTCCCCGTTATTCTCAACCCGGAAAACCGGGGCAGTATGCTGAGTTGAAGCTTGAGCTTAATGTAATAGCCGATATTGGTTTTGTCGGTTTTCCTTCTGTAGGTAAGTCCAGTCTTTTAAAAGCGCTGACAAATGCCAATCCCAAGATTGCAGCATACCCTTTTACTACCAAGATTCCGAATCTAGGGATGCTCAGGCTTGGTGAGAAGGATGTTGTATTGGCGGATATCCCCGGGATTATTGAGGGCGCCTCTTCCGGACTTGGTCTTGGGATCCGCTTTTTGAAACATATTGCCAGAACAGCCTGTCTGGCATTCCTGATTGATCTGGGTGAACCGGATTTTACCGATACCTATGCGAAACTTCTTGTGGAACTGGAAGCTTATAATCCGGATCTTCTTGAGAAGAAACGTCTGATTATCGGTACAAAAATGGATCTGGAATGTGCAGAAGATAATCTGGCTGAACTGAGAAAAATGCATCCTGAACATGAAGTAATAGCTGTTTCCGTCTTTTCCCGCGAAGGGCTGGAGGATTTGAAACTTGCCATGCTTAAAATGGCAAAATAGTCAATGAGGCTTGTAATATTGGGGGGGACGTATAATCCTCCCCATATCGGGCATATTGCCATGGCTGATTTTGTTCGAAGGAGTTGTTCCTATGACAAAGTCGTACTGGTTCCCTCTTTCCAACCGGCTCATAAAATAGTCTCCACAGGCATTACCCCGCAGCAGCGCCTGGATATGGCGCAACTGGCGGCAGAAGAGATAGAAAATGCCTTTGTTTCGGATTGTGAAATCCGTAGAGAGGGCGTTTCCTACAGTATCGAAACGGTTCGTTATCTCAAAGAGTATTACCGGCTGGATTCGAAGCCCGGTCTTGTAATCGGAGATGATCTGATAAACGGGTTTCCTAAATGGCATAAAGTGGACGAACTGGTTAATGAAGCTGATATTATCGTTCTTCATCGTGGAGAGGATTTCGAAATGGGTCTCCCTTTCCCTCATACTTATCTCAGCAATGATATGATACCAGTTTCTTCTTCCGAAATAAGACAGCGTGTGCGGCAGCGTCTTTCAATCAGTGAGTATGTTCCTCCTTCGATAGCAGAGTATATTTTTAGCCGGGGGCTTTATCTTGAATAACAGGGAAAAGAGTTTTTTTCTCGATGCAGTACGCAATATGCTTCCGGAAAAACGATTCAGTCACTCTCTTCGCTGCGCGAACTGCGCTGCTGATCTGGCAGAAATATTTGAGGTGGATCAGGACAAAGCCTGGCTGGCCGGTTTGACTCATGATATCTCCCGCGGCCAGGAGAGAGAGACAATAAAAGAGTGGGCTGTTCTGGATAAGGGTTTTCTGACCGATTATGAAAAAAAATATTTCAATGTTCTGCATAGTTATGCCAGTGCCTGGTATTTGAGGAATGAGCTGAAAATAGAGGATGAAGAGGTATTGAATGCTGTTCGCTTTCATACTACCGGTTCCCCCTGCATGGACGATCTGTCAAAAGTTGTTTTTGCAGCAGATTATATGGAGCCCGGTCGGGAGCATATGAAAAAGAAAGATCTTGATCTTCTGTCAAGCCTGCCCCTTGACCGTCTCATTCTGACTATACTGGAAGCTACCAAACACTATCTTGATAAAAAACATATACCTCTTGCACCGGAAAGCAGGGAGTTGTATCAAAAGCTGACAACACGGTAGAATAAGATTACATATGAAAGACAACAGACGCATAGATCCATCTCTGGTCATACTCAGTCTCATTTTTCTGATTCTTGTAGGCCTGGGAACGTATATCCTTTTTTCAATGAAAATTGATGACTACAGGGAGATGGTAAACGATAATAAACTGATCTCCATTGCCCTTATAATTGAAGACGAGGGAATGCCGGTGGTAACAGAGTTGTTCTATTACCATCCTGAAACCAGAAAGGGGGCTCTTCTGAATCTGCCGGAGGATACGGGAGCCATTATCAAGTCGCTGAACAGGGTTGACCGGGTAGATGTGGTCTATCAGGCTCAGGAGCCGTCAGATTATCTGGAACAGGTTGCAGCATTAACCGGTATCGATTCGGATTTTTATGTGATCATTTCTGCGGGGACACTGGTCCATTTGGTAGACTTTCTGGAAGGGGTTGAAATTTTCCTTTCCAATCCTGTTGATATACAGGAAGAGGGCAAACTGATTCTGCTCCCCTCTGGCAGTGTTACTCTGGACGGAGATAAAGCCCTTGATTATCTGAAGTATGAGCAGGAAGGGGAATCCGTAGGAGACCGGATCAGGAGGGAGCATGAGCTTGTGATGGGGATCCTCAGGAAGACCAATCAGCTCTATAGTCCTGTTATGGCGGAAAATCTGATGATGTATCTTCTGCCCGGGATCAGAACTGATATGGATCAGAAGTCCTTCGGGTCTTTTCTATCGGAGCTTTCTTCCCTTGAGGTGGATCGTATGGTTTTTCAGGAAGTCCTTGGAACAAGGCGGAAGGTTGATAATCAGATTCTTCTTTTTCCCCATTATGACGGGAAGCTTCTGAAGGAAACTGTTAAGCAGATGGAAGATTCTCTTTCGGATTTTGATATACTGAAGGATGAGAAACTGATTGTTTCACTGGAGATTCAGAACGGAACAACAAGGAATGGCCTGGCCGGCAGAACGGCAGAGATCTTCAAAAGTTACGGCTATCAGATTTCCTCTATAAAAAATGCGGATTCCACCAAATATGAAAACACGGTTATCCTGGATAAAAAGGGTGATCCCTCTTCTGTTCAGCGGGTGGCGAATCTGATCAAGTGTACGAAAATCCATACGGAAGTAGACCGGAATCGGGACGAAACCGTTGATATCATAGTAATTTTAGGAAAGGATTTTGATGGAAGGTATGTCAAATAAATCAGTTGAATGGAAAAAGCTGCTGGAAGTGGCTCTTGATGCTAAAGGGAATAATCCCATTGTTATGGATATGGCGGCCCAGTGCTCGTGGGGCGATTATATGATACTGGTCAGTGCGAGCAGTCAGATGCATATGAAAGGTATATATAATCGTCTGGCTGACTATATGAAAGATCATGATGAGTTCAGTATGAATAACCATCCCGGGACGAAAGACGAAAACCGCTGGATTCTTATGGATCTCGGCTCTGTCATAATACATATAATGACAGAGGAAGCAAGAGAGTATTACAGTCTGGAAGATATCTGGTTCGAATCTCCCGTGTTATATAAAGAAGAGAATCAGTCGTCCAGTTCGTCCAGTTCGTCGTAATCATCAAGCTCATCCTGGGCATCCTCCCGGATGAGCTTATCCTCATCATCGTTGTCCGATGGTTCTAGCTGGTCATCCAGGTCTTCATCGTAACTGTCTTCCAGTTCCGAATCGGCAATCCCGTCATCGTAATTCCTGTCCATTGCCTCATCGAAATCGTCAATATTCTGTTCAAAAATTTCATCTTCTTCGAAATCAAAAAAGCAGGACCCATCTTCTGATATTTCATCAATACCTGATTCTGACTGGAGCATGAGTGTGGTTACCCTCTGTTCATATAGCGTTGGATTAGACTACTTTTTCATATCATTTTTTGAGTATATTGCCAACCATCGTCTAATAATTTAAAATAATTTTTATTATGAATGATGCAAATTTCGACAAATTATTAAAGTTGGCTCTTAACGAAGATCTTGGTGATGTAGGAGATGTTACATCCAGAGCCATTTTTGACGACTCTCAAACAGTTACAGCTCTTTTGAAGAGTAAAGATACAGGGGTGCTGGCAGGGCTTCCTTTTTTTATTCAGGTATTCCATAAAGTGAATAAAGATATAGTCGTTGAAAAACTGAAGAACGACGGGGATGCTCTGAAACCCGGAGATCTGGTAGCCAGAGTGAGCGGGCCCGTCGCATCTGTGCTTGAGGCGGAAAGAACTGCGATTAATTTTCTGTCCTTTATGTCCGGCATTGCCTCTGTTACGGCAGAACATATAAAGGCGGCAAATGATAACGGCCATGTGGTCATACTTGATACAAGAAAAACCCTTCCCGGATACAGAACCCTTTCAAAGTATGCTGTTACCAAAGGAGGAGGGCAGAACCACCGTATGGGCCTTTATGATATGGTTATGATTAAGGATAACCATGCCGATGCGGCGGGAGGAATCACTCCTGCAGTTAACAGGGTCCGTGAGAAATGGGGTGAACTGTATCGTATCGAAGTTGAATGCCGGAATCTGGAAGAGGTAAAAGAAGCTCTGGACTGTGAAGTGGACGTTATTATGCTGGATAATATGTCTCCTGCCGAAACCTCTGAGGCTGTAGCTCTCAGGCGGGGCGATGTGGAGTTTGAAGCTTCCGGTAATATGGATCTGGAAAAAATCCGCCGCTACAACAACACGGGAGTTGATTATATCTCTATCGGAAAACTGACCCACTCCGTAACAGCCTTCGATTTTTCCCTTGTGATGGAAGCATGATAAAAAGGGGAATACGGAGTATTCGGGTCCCTTTTTTAGTCATTTGCGGCAGAGACTTTTCGAAGAAAAGTGCTCGATAGCAAACCGGAGAAACATGATAAATAGGGGAATCCGAGAGTATTCGGGTCCCTTTTATCATCTGTAGTAGAGATTTTTCGAAGAAAAGTGCTCGAAAGCGGGCAGGGCCGTATGGTAGAAAGGAAAAATGCGATAGCCTCAGAAGCAATCAAGGAGTAAGGATGCCTGATTTCAGGAACTTTGATGTAATTATTTTAGGTACCGGGATTTCCGGTCTTGCTGCTGCTGTCACAGCTTCCGAAAGAGGACTGCAGGTCGGGATCTTCAGCAAAGCAGGATCACTTGAAGAGACAAATACCTTCTATGCCCAGGGCGGGATTGTCGGAAAAAGCCCGGAAGACAGTTCCAGTCTGTTTTCAGAAGATATCCTGAAAGCAGGGGACTATCTTAATAATATGGAAGCCGTCAAAATGGTAAGTGAAACAGGACCTGATCTGGTTGATCAGTACCTTGTGGATAAGATCGGCATTGATTTTTCCCGTAAATCCGACGGATCAATTGATTTGACACGGGAAGCGGTTCATTCCATCAGACGGATCTATCATGAAAAGGATCGGACCGGTAAAGCTATCGAACAGGGAATGCTCGAGTATGTAAAAAAAACATCTGGTATTCAGATCTTTCCGTTTCATATGGCTATTGACCTTATTTCCATCTGTCATCACTCTCAGGATCCACAGGCCCGGTATAAATCTAACCGTATAATCGGAGCCTATGTACTGAACTGTGAAACAAAAGAGGTGAGTGCTGTTTTCGGCGGGGCCGTCATTCTGGCAACCGGCGGTGTGGGTAATCTGTATCAGCATACATCGAATCCGTCTATTGCGACGGGTGACGGGATTGCCATGGCCTATCAGGCAGGCGCTTCCATAATTAATGCGGAATTCGTACAGTTCCATCCTACAACCCTCTATCACAGGGACGCCGAAAATTTTCTGATTTCCGAAGCTGTCAGGGGGGAGGGGGCTATTCTCCTGAACAGCAGGCATGAGCCCTTTATGCAGCGGTATAACCCGAGTCTGAAGGATCTGGCTCCCCGGGATGAGGTCGCCCGCTCCATCTATATGGAAATGGAACGCTGCGGGAAGTCCTATGTCTATCTTGATACATCCAGAATGAAAGTGGATATACCCTCCCGTTTCCCCAGCATATATGAAAAGTGTCTTGAAGTCGGTCTGGATATAACAAAAGACCCAATCCCTGTGGTTCCGGCGGCTCACTATTTCTGCGGCGGAATTAAAGTGGATATGAATGGCAGTTCAACTGTTCCGGGACTTTTTGCTGTTGGTGAAGTTGCCTGTACGGGTGTCCATGGTGCAAACCGTCTGGCTTCGGTTTCTCTTCTGGAAGGCTTGGTCTGCGGATTGAACACAGGTAATTATGCGGCAGATAACAGGGTGTCTACTTCTCTGGAGCTCAGACGAACTATTCCGGAATGGATCTATCCCGAGAATGAAGACAAAGTGGATCCTATTTTAATCAAGAGTGATATTCAGACTATTCAAAGTCTAATGTGGAATTATGTAGGCATTATCCGCACAAAAAAAAGGTTGGCCAGGGCTCTGTCTGATCTGAATTATCACTCCCACAGGATCGACCGGTTCTACAGGCAGGCGGGGATTACACGGGAGCTGGTGGAGCTGCGAAACTCTGTACTGGCTGCTACTGTCATTACCAGGGCGGCTTTTAATAACCGGAGATCCCAGGGGTGTCATCACATTGTATCCAGAGAGGGAATCCGTGAAAAAGATTGAGATCCTCTCACCGGCTAAGATCAACCTTCATCTGGAAGTAGGGGATGCAAGAACTGATGGATTCCACAGGATTATTTCCCTTTTTCAGGCGGTTTCGCTTTTTGACAGAATGGTGTGGGAAAATACATCAAATCCCGGAGAGTGTCGGATAGCGGGGGATTTTCCCTGCTCTTCTGAGGATAATCTGATTTTCAAGGCGGTTGAAAAATTCCGGAGTCTTAGCGGTTACAAAACCGGTGTCTCGGTTTCTGTTGAAAAAAAAATCCCCCATGAAGCCGGGCTGGGAGGAGGATCTTCCAATGCCGCTGCGGCACTGAAAGCCATGGAGGCTCTCTCCGGATTAACCCTGACCAGGGATGACCGGGAAACTGCTGCATCTTCGCTGGGAAGCGATGTCCCTTTTTTCCTGTATGGATCCGCTTCTGCTGTAACAGGAAGGGGAGAAGTTGTGGAACCTGTCAGACCGAGGACGGATTTTACAGTTGTGCTTGTCAAACCTGACAGTTTAGGCATTTCCACAGCAGACGCATACCGTGCAGTAGACCTCTGGAAAAGAGATAATCCTTCTAAGCAAAATATTCTATCAAAAGAAGATATGCTTGATTTCTATAAGTTCCGCCCACCTTCTGAATGGCCTTTTTACAATACCTTTTTTGAAACTTTTAAAAATCAATACAAACCTCTTGAGTTTATTTACAATCTTCTTTATGATTCAGGAGCTGTATTTGCCGGTTTGTCTGGAAGCGGCAGTGCTGTATTCGGGATCTTTCCTTCCGGGAAAGAAGCCGAGTGTGCCAGAGTACAATTAAAAGGATATTTTCCATTTACGGAAAGAATTAATCCTCTTAATAGCATTCCGGCCGCGAATGTAATATAATAATATATTATTGCGCATAAGCGGTAGGAGGAGCTAATGGAAATTACTGACATCCGCATTCGTAAAGTTAATGCAGACGGTAAACTTAAGGCATACGTAACGGTCACATTTGATGAATCCTTTGTGGTTCACAACGTGAAGATTATCGAAGGCGACAGCGGAGTTTTCATTGCTATGCCAAGCAGGAAGACTAAGAATGGCGTATACAAGGATGTAGCTCATCCTATTAATACGGAATTCAGGACTGTCCTTCAGGACAGAATCCTGGATGAATATAACAATTTAGATCCTGACGCGGAGGTTCATGCCGATGCAACGGACTAAATAAGAGATTTAACAAAAAATTTGGACGTCGGCAAGCGGTAAGCCACCGGGTTTTGATCCCGGCATTCGCAGGTTCGAATCCTGCCGTCCAAGCTACTTTTTTTGTCGTTGCAAGGAGTTGATAAAATGGAGCAGAAAACCCTCTCTGTTGTTGAGCGGAAAGAATTCAAAAAGGGACCTGCAAAACAGTTAAGAAAAGAGGGAAAAATTCCCGCAGTTGTCTATGGACATGCGGCTCCTCTTCATATTTCAGTAGATGCCAGAGAATTCTCAAAAAAATTCAGGGTAGTAACCGAAAATACCATTATAATTCTGGATATGGGCGGTAAACAGACTGAAGTACTGGTAAAGGATCTTCAGGAAGATATCATTACTGAAACTGTTAAGCACATTGATTTTTATGAAATCGAAAAAGGAAAAGTCCTTAAAACACATGTGCCCGTTCATCTGGTAGGAAATCCTATCGGTGTTAAAGAAGGCGGACTTCTGGAGCATAAAATTGATCAGCTTGAGGTTGAATGTCTTCCCAAGGATCTTCCTGAAGACATTTCCATTAATATTGCTGAGCTGGCCATGGGTAATTCCATTCATGTAAGGGATATTGAGCTGCCTGAAGGTGTAAAAGTTCTTGATTCTGAAGAAAGAACTGTTGTTGTTGTAACAGCACCCAAGAGCGAAGTTGTAGCGTCGGACGAATCAGAAGAAGCTGCCGAGGCTTAATTCTGAATTTTCTGATGGCTGGTCTGGGAAATCCCGGATCAAAATATCATAGGACCCGGCATAATGTCGGGTTTGATTTAATCGAGCTGCTTTCGGAGCAGCTTGTTTTGTCTCTGAAGAAGCCTCTTTTCAGACAGTATGAATATGCCGGAGATTTTTCAGGAACCAATTCTCTTCACCTGATCAAACCGTTAACCTATATGAATCGTTCCGGTGATATTATGCCCGGTTTGCTTCGAAGAAAAAAAATATCTACTGAAAGTCTTTTGATAATTACGGATAATATGGATTTACCTCCTGGAAAAGTCAGGATGAAAGCAAGCGGATCTTCCGCGGGTCATAACGGGCTAAAATCCATTATTCATAACGTCGGTTCCGGCAATTTTTTCCGATTATACATAGGGGTCGGACGTCCTGAAAAAGGAACTTCTGTGGTGGATCATGTATTGGGAGAATTTTCCGGGCAGGATAGGGTAAAAGTGGATGAATCTCTTGAAAGATGCGCCCTTTTACTTTCAGGACTGCAGGAAAAGACCTTTATTCAGGTAATGAATGAAATCAATACAGGAAACAGTTGAAAGTAAAGTCTCATTATTTCTCGAATCCTGTCTGCCGGATGATGACTGCCACCTGATAGCAGCTTTTTCGGGAGGTCCCGATTCTTCCGTTTTGTTATATCTGTTAAAAAAACTCCAAAACAAGTTTGCCTATTCTCTCTCTGCCGCCTATATAAATCATAATATACGTCCCTTTGAGGTTATGGAATCGGAACAGGATCAGCTTGTTAGAAGGGCAAAAGAGTGGGGCGTCAAACTCCATGTAAAAAAATATCCTCCCGGATTTATAGACTACTTTGCATTGAAAACAGGTACAAGCCAGGAGGGGGCTGCCCGAAACTGCCGGTACCATTTTTTTAATAAACTGAAAAACAGGTATGAGCGTTCCCTGCTTGTGCTCGGTCATAACAGAAATGACCAGTTTGAGACGCTGGTTATGAGGATTTTTCAGGGAACAGGGATTGACGGTCTGGCTGGCATCCCCGCGGGAGATAAGAATTTGATCAGACCCTTACTGGATGTCTCCAGGGATGAGATCCTGGAATATGCAGAAAAAGAGAATATTCCCTATGTGACGGATATGACTAATGAGACGGGGGATTACAGAAGGAACCGGATCCGGAGGGAACTCGTGCCGGTACTGTTTGATATTTTCCCCAACCCGGATGCGGCTCTTTTTGATGTCTGTAAAGAAATGCACCTGGCCGGGAAATTCTGTGCCGGCACTATCCACTGGCAGAAGAACGGGGATTCCTGGCAGCTGAAGGCTGAGGAATTTCTGATTCTTCCGCCGGGTGTCAGGAGAAATGTCCTTTTAAGGAAAATGGATGAAATCAATCGGGGTTTAATGCCCCGTGATACCCGTATTCCGGGGCGATTTCTCAAGCCACTTGATGACCTTGCAGCTGATACGGATGGTCCGGACAGGATCCTGGCGCGTGGGTACAATATTGAACTGGAAAAAAAAGACGGACTGGTTATTCTCCGGAAAAATATTAAAAAAAATACAGGCGGATTATTTCATATTCTGGAGGAGGACGCTCCTCTTGTTACAGAGGCTTTTACTCTTTCCCTGTGCAAATCCTTTGGGGTTGAGGATGAATCACCCGGTAACTTTTTAGTGCCTGTAAAATCGAATCTGTCTGTCCGGACAGGAAAAAAGGGGGATTTCAGTGTTATGGATGGTTTTGAGACTATTCTGAAACTGGATGAAAATGGAAAAATTATGTATTTTCTGTATGGAAATCAGAAAAAATCTGAAAAGATCCCAAACCTGAATGCAGATTGTGTTATAATTAAATTAGAGGTAAATTATGCCCCAGGAAGATAATAACAACAACGGTAACGACAATTTCAATTTTAACAACAACAAGACAGCCCTGATGTTTCTGGGCCTCCTGATCCTTTTTTTTATGATTTTCTTTTCCTTTTCCAATCAAAATACATTGAATGAAATTCCCTATTCCCTCTTTCTTCAGTATGTGGATAAAGGGATGATTTATGATGTACAGATTCTGGATCAACGTGAGATCCGGGGACGTTACGTTGATCAGTCCGATGCGAATCGCGGAGGGATATATTTTTCCACTACCATTCCGTATTACGATGATAATCTGATGAAGCTCCTTATTGAAGAGGGAGTCAGTGTCAAGGGGGGAGAGCAGTCTGTTTCCTTTGGGCTGGTTATGCTGCAGCTGCTTCCCTGGGGGCTGAGTTTCCTTTTTATATGGTGGATGTTCCGGAGTGTTCAGGGCGGCGGTAATAAAGCCTTCAGTTTTGGTAAAAGCAAAGCTCGTCGCTATGATCAGACCAGAGACAAGACTACCTTCGAAGATGTGGCAGGTCAGGAAGAGTCCAAATATGAATTGATGGAAGTTGTGGATTTCCTTAAAAATCCGGATAAATTTACCCGAATCGGCGCAAAGATCCCTAAGGGTGTACTCCTGGTAGGTAATCCCGGAACAGGGAAGACCCTCCTGGCAAAAGCTGTAGCCGGGGAAGCGGGGGTTCCTTTCTTTCATATGTCCGGTTCCGACTTTGTTGAAATGTTCGTCGGTGTTGGGGCAAGCCGGGTTAGGGACCTGTTTGAACAGGGGAGGAAGAACGCTCCCTGTATCCTTTTTATTGATGAAATTGATGCTGTAGGACGTACCCGGGGCGCCGGATACGGTGGCGGACATGATGAAAGAGAGCAGACACTCAATCAGCTTCTTGTTGAGATGGATGGTTTTGATACCCAATCGGCAGTAATCATTATAGCTGCAACCAACAGACCTGACGTTCTGGATCCGGCTCTTCTACGGCCCGGACGCTTTGACCGGCAGGTTGTGGTGGATATGCCGGATGTGAAGGAAAGGGAAGCCATAATCGGGATCCATGCCCGAAAAATTCACCTGTCTCCCAAGGTAAAACTGTCTGTTATTGCCAGGGCTACTCCGGGCAGTTCCGGGGCGGATCTGGCAAATATTGTTAATGAAGCCGCCCTGTTTGCCGCCAGAAGGGAGTCCGAGATAGTTGAAAATCAGGATTTTGAAGAAGCCCGGGACAAGGTTATGATGGGTGTAGCGAAGAAATCCCGCGTCCTTAACATACACGAGCGGGAGATGACAGCCTATCATGAAGCGGGGCATGCCCTTCTGCATTATTACCTGAAGAATGCAGACCCTATTCACAAGGTTACCATCGTACCCCGGGGGCGGGCCCTTGGGGTTACATTCTCGCTGCCTGAACAGGATCACTATGCCAGGAGCAGCGGATGGCTGCGTGACAGGATAACCATAAGCTATGGCGGATATGTTGCAGAGGAACTTCTGTACCAGGAAACAACCACGGGCGCCAAGAATGATATTGAGCAGGCAACCAGTATGGCCAGAAAAATGGTTTGTGAGTGGGGTATGAGTGATGAAATCGGACCAATTTCGCTTGGAAGCGATGATGAACCGATTTTTATAGGCAAGGAAATTGCCCAGCATAAAGATTATTCCGATCAGACAGCTTTTCTGATTGACAATGAAGTCCGTCGTATATTAAATGAATCATTGGAACTGGCGAAGAAAATATTAAGTGAAAACAAAAAACAGCTTGAGGCTATTACACGGGCTCTGCTGGAAAAGGAAACTCTTAACGATGAGGAGATCCGCTTATTGCTGGGGCCTCAGTTTATGTTGAGTAAAGATAAGTAATAAAAGTGAATAAATATTTTACATTTCTTTTAGTGCTCCTGGTATCTGGTTCTGCTGTTCTTTCGGCACAGAGGTCTCCAGATCCCGAAATGGCAAGGTTATACGCCCGTTATGCCTGGAATGCCTATAAGGACAAGGATTGGCAGGAATTTGCCAACCTGGTAGAGAAAGGTGTTGAATTTGATCGCGAAAATCCTGATCTTCTCTGTTTTCAGGGGTTGATCCTGCTTCGGGAACGGGATTTCCGAGGTGTCAGTGAGAAGTACAATGCCGCCTTTAAACAATCTGATAGAACGGAATTCCTCAAATGTGAAGATATTCTCTCAGTACTGTCCCGAATGTTCTATCGTCTCGGAGAGTACCGTAAGCAGACAGACCTTTTCTATGCCGCATGTGAAGACAACCGGGATGATCCGGATTTTCTCTTTTATTCGGTACTTTCATTTTATGCCCTTCAGGAAAAAGAAACCGCTATAGCTCTGGCTGAAGAGGGAGTATACCGTTTTCAGGATCAGAGATTTCTTATTCTGCTGTGCGGATGGATGGAAAATTCCGGATATCCTGTGATTCTTGATGAATTCCTCAACCGGCAGGGGATGCTTTATCCTGATTTGATGGCCCGTATAATCATTCAGTCCGGGGGAGATACGGAAACTCTGGCAAAGGAATATATAAGCCGGATTAAAGATCTGAACAGCTGGTATTTAAGGGGATTGAATCAGGAGGAGACAGCTGAATTCCTGTTGCCCGGTGATACTGCCGGATCAAGGGTATGGCCTTCTGATGTCATAAAGGAAGTATGGAAAGAATTTCCATCCCAGAGGGGGGGGCTTAATAAACTGATTCCCGGGGATATGCTTATAGATCAGTCTGGAGACGGGATCGAGGATTGGATCATCAGAAACGAGGGAAATTCCTTTATCTGGATACGGGATGAGAATCAGGATGGATTAGCTGATTTCAGAATCCACTGGGAATCCGTTCAGAAACTGTCCTCTGTGGAGTATTTTCCTAGGGATTACAATTTTAGCTGTTACTATTACGACTACCCTCATGTGGATCATATAAAGATCGGCGGCGAGGAACGGAATGTACGGGAATACCTCTATCTTCCGGGTTCCTATGATTTGCCGGTCCTGACCGCTTCGGATTTTACCTGGTTGAGTTGTTTTGATATCAATAAGGGAAACACTCCCTTCTGGATGCGGTTGAGCGAATCGGATCATATGAAATACTGTTACTCCTTAAAAGATTCTGTAACAGATTCGGCTTCCGGGTTGTTCAGAGAATATACCGTGATAAATGGTTCCATTAAACGGTTCAGAGAGGATTCCAATTTTGATGGATACTTTGACAGGATGGTTCTTCTGGAAGACTGGGCCCCGGTTGAGGGGTATCGGGATTTGAACCTGGACGGTGTCTTCGACCTGAAAGAGATCTATTCCGGAGGTCGTTTATCCGGGATTGAGGTTCAGGGTGATAGAAGCCGTATTGAAGAGTATTATGATTTATGGAATAGTAAACGGTATCAATTGTGGAATTTTGACCAGACCAGTTTTTTTGATGCAATACTTATTCAGAATGCAGATTTAACCTGGGCTGAGTTATCACTGGATTCCAAAATTTTTATGCAAACAGGCAGTGATGAATGATACCGAAAAAAATACAGTTTCTTTTATTTTCCGTACCCGGTTTTCTTTCTCTTTTTATTTTCTCTTGCGCTACTGATTCTGAACAACCAGTAGACAATCCTGTTTATTATGATCAGGCTGAAAGAATTGTAGGACAGATAGATAGTCTCCTGGAAGATGAAAAACCCGCCGAAGCTCTACAGTGGATTATTTTTTACCGGGAGAGGGGCGAACGATCTGATCTGGATTTGAATACGCGGGAAAAGCTGGCTCTTTCCGATCTGGCTGAATTGTTCAAAAAGGCAATAGAGGAAAAGGATTATTCTAGAGCTCTTGGAATTTATGGTTCCCTGAAAACTGTTGGACATCATGATATTCTCGGAGAGGGAGTCAGCCCGGAATCCATCAAGACGGCGCATGTCCGCTCTCTTGCGGAGAAGGAAAGGGTGGGGGCTGCCGCATCACTTTTATCATACGCTTATGTTTCAACTGCGGATTTCAGTAAAGAAGATCTTGATTATCTGGAATCCAGTTTTACTGCGGGGGAGAACCGGGAAGCCCTCAGTAAGATTGTCGCCGAAAAAATGGAACGGAAAATGGAAATGAATGATAGTTCTGTTGAGTTATTGAATAAAGCTATCACCATGGAAGATCTTATAAGGGGTACAGTAACAGTCTGGGTTGATAAAGGGCTTCGGCTGGAGGGCGGAATAGGATATCCGGATCAGGTTATCGGCAGTGGGTTTTTCATTGACAAGAACGGTTACCTTCTGACGAACTATCACGTAATTGAAAGTGAAGTGGATCCTGAATATCATGGGCATTCCAAACTGTTTATAAAGCTGTCTGATGACAGGGGTGAAAAAATACCGGCCCGGGTCATAGGTTGGGACCGTCACTTCGATCTGGCTCTGCTGAAAACGGAAATTGAAGCTCCCTATGTCTTTTCCTTCTCTTCTGAAGATGAATACAGACTTGGACAGCAGATAATTGCCATCGGTTCTCCCGGAGGGCTGAATAACTCTATCACTTCCGGGACTGTTTCGGCTGTGAACAGGGCAATGCTTGCCATGGGGGAAACCGTACAGATTGATGTCCCGATTAACCCCGGTAACAGCGGCGGCCCTCTGCTGAGTCCTGACGGGCTGGTGAAGGGGGTTATTTTTGCCGGTATCGAAGATTTCGAAGGTATTAACTTTGCCATCTACGGCAGTTATGTGAAAAAACTTCTCCCTGCCCTTTATGAAGGGGGCGCTCTGGTTCATCCCTGGCTGGGGATTGGTGGTTTTCAGGAGTATGGTTCTCTTGAAACTCTCTATGTCGTTCCCGATTCACCTGCCAGTCTGGCAGGTATAGTGAGGGGGGATGCGATTCTCAGTATTAACGGCGTTACCATAGAAAGGAATCAGGAGGCAAGGGATCAGATCCTTGCATTGGAACCCGGTACAATTGTGAATCTGGAGTGGGACAAGAATGGAAAGGCAGTCAATTCCAAGATTGCCCTGGCGGAAAGACCCGATATTCCTTTTGTGTATGCCATTCATCATGACAGGAAGGATGATCTGATCCCGGCCTTTTTCGGCATGGTTCTTGAAAAAGTCAGGAAGGAACAGTACCGGGTAAGCAAGGTTTATACGGGCAGCTATGCCGACGAAGCCAGCATTTCGAACAATGATGTGATTTCACTGAAAAAATGGCAGGTTTTTGAGGAGGAGGGTTATGTTTTGATGCAGTTCCTGTTCAAGGGGGTTAAGGTCGGTTATCTGGAAAGTGTAATCCAGCTGGGAGCCGCTCTGGAATCTGCTATCTTTTTCTAATTGCCTTGATTGAAAAAAAATATAACTTCGTATATAGTGCAACCCATGAAATACGATCAGGAAAAAATCCGCAATTTTTGCATAATCGCCCATATAGATCATGGTAAATCCACTCTGGCAGACCGGTTCCTGCAGAAGTCTCATACCGTATCGGACCGGGATTTTCAGGAGCAGATGCTTGACTCCATGGATATCGAAAGGGAGAGGGGCATTACAATAAAATCACAGGCCGTTACTATCGAGTATAAGGCGCAGGATGGAGAAGTCTATCAGTTGAATCTGGTAGACACTCCGGGGCATGTAGATTTCTCCTACGAAGTATCCCGCGCTATTACTTCCTGCGAAGGCGCTCTGCTTCTGATCGATGCTTCACAGGGGGTGGAGGCTCAGACCCTGTCCAATATGTATATGGCTCTGGATCACGATCTGGATATCATTCCCGTAGTGAATAAGATGGATCTCCCCAGCGCAGATCTTCCCCGGGTTACGGAGCAGATTGAACATGATCTCGGCCTGGAAGAAGAGATGATCTACCCTGTTTCAGCCAAAACAGGCAAGAATGTGGAAGAACTCATTGAAGGACTGATCAAATGGATTCCTTTTCCCAAGGGATCCGCAGAGGCTCCTCTGAAATGTCTGATTTTTGACTCACACTACGATGCTTACAGGGGAGTAGTCATCCATGTGCGTCTTTTTGAAGGTTCCGTCAAGGCGGGAGATGAAATTCTCCTTATGTCCAATTCTATAAAATATAAAGTTGAGGATGTGGGAACCTTTAAACTGGGACTCAGAAAAGAAAAAGCCCTTTATGCCGGCCAGGTTGGTTATATCATTGCCGGAATTAAAACAATTTCAGATGTTCGGGTCGGTGATACAATAACCCTTGCTTCCAATCCCTGCGTGGAACCTCTGGAAGGATTCCGGGAAGTCAAACCGGTTGTTTTTTCCTCAATTTATCCAGTGGATACCAATCAGTATGAAGAACTCCATGCTTCCATTGATAAATTGAGACTCAACGATGCTTCTCTGATATACGAAAAGGATGCATCCGCGGCCCTGGGATTCGGTTTCCGTTGCGGTTTCCTTGGTCTCCTTCATCTTGAAGTGATTCAGGAGCGTCTTGAACGGGAATTCGGTTTGAATATTGTGCTGACGTCCCCCTCTGTCCGTTATCGTATCACCCCGCAGAAGGGAGCGCCCTATTATCTTGATAATCCTGCGGAATACCCCGATCCAGGCACAATTGAGATGGCTGAAGAGCCTTTTATCTCAGCCGCTATCATTACTCCAACCGATTACCTGGGGAGTATCATGACTCTCTGTATGAATAAACGGGGGATCCAGACGCATATGAACTATCTGGACGAAAAACGTGTTGAGATAAAGTTTGATATGCCCCTGGCGGAAGTCCTCTTTGATTTTTATGATAAACTTAAATCCATCAGTCGGGGATATGCTTCCTTTGATTATGAATTAATCGGATTCAGGGAGACAAACCTGGTTAAACTGGAAATCCTGATTAATGGAGACAAGGTGGATGCCCTGGCTCAGCTGGTGCATAGGGACAATGCCTATGACCGTGGAAAGGGTGTCTGTAAGAAGCTAAAAGGTGAAATCCCCCGACAGCAGTTCAAGATTCCCATACAGGCTGCAATAGGGAATACCATTATTTCCCGTGAAACCATTAGTGCTCTTCGTAAGGATGTTACTTCCAAGTGTTATGGCGGAGATATCTCCCGAAAACGGAAACTGCTGGAAAAACAGAAGGAAGGTAAGAAGAGAATGAAAATGGTCGGTAATGTTGAACTGCCCCAGTCCGCTTTTCTTTCCGTTCTCAGGACGGACGATGAAAATTGATCAGAAGGTTTGAAATAAGCCTTCTGTAATACCTTGCAGACTGAACGGCTCTCACCAGAAAGGCGGGTGCCGTATTAGGTAGAATTCCCGTATCGGGGAAATGAAAATAGATATAGTCGCACTCTTTTAACAGGGGGAGCAGGTTCTCCGGTTCTTCCTCGTTATTGTTGATACTGTTCCATAGAGCAATAAGTCTTTCGAGCCGGTTCAGTTCTTCCTTGAGGAAGTGGTGAATGCGGCTTCTTTTATCTGTTTGTTCTGATATATGAGAAGTCTTTTGTTCATCCCTGTTAAAGCTATGCGCCAGTTCCAGAGCTTCCTGGTGGGAAGCCCGGGGGATATTCAGATCAAGACCTCTTTCCGCCAGATCAAATACAGAGCGTTCCATGAGATTGGCCATATCCTTCAACTGCTTACCGTATCCAGCCAGTACCGGATTGGTTATCAGATTCTGCGTATTGTTCTTGCCCGGTGTTCTGATACCGGGACGTGATGAAGTAAACGCATACCAGCGATCACCGCTTAAGCGATTCTCTTTTAATCTGGACCAGTCATGAAAAGGACTCTCCTTGGCATGGGACTTACCCGGCAGATAGCTGAAATCCAATCCGCTCATGAATATGGGACCATCAGTAATTTCTCCTGCAACGTATAGGGCTGTAACGCCTACAGATCCTAATGCAGGAATCTCCGGAGCCAGCAGTTCCGATTTCGTCAACCGATCCACTAGAGCACATGTTCCAAAGCGGGACGAGAAATAGTACCTGTCCCCTTTAAAACTTCTCAGCGAGGCCGGATAGGCTGTCATATCGGCAAACTGTCTTACTTCCTGTCCCGATAGGGAATAAAAATCTTTCAGATTGTGAAACTGTGCTTCCAGATTGACCACGCCGTCCGGATAAATCCCGCTGCGTACAAGGGTTTGTATTGCCGTATCAACGGCCAGAATAAAGAAGTCATTCCTTGATTCATTTATCAGCTGAATTGTCTTTTCCAGAGATTCCCCGGCCCCAGTCAGGATGACGGCTTTATTCGTTTTGAACTGGTTTATACCCCTTCCCTCCGAATCAGACAGATTGGTAAGGAGGTTCTTGATCCACAGTTTACCAAGTTTTACGGATGTCAGTCTGTTACGCCAGTAATTCTGCAGGAAATGTTCCAGTGATGAAAAAAGGCTGTCGTATTTATTCTTATGAAGCTGGTATCCGCTGTTAAGAGGAAGAAGTCTGCAGGAGCGATAGGATCCGTCATTTATACTGTTGAATACTTTATAGAGACTGAGAGCATCATCCAGTCGGTAAATCTGGCAGCGTTTCTGATCCTGGAAACGATGGATGTAGGGTGCTGTGACCGCCATTATTTCCTGATTGATCTCAATACCGACCAGGATGGAATCCTCAGGCAGTATGTTCAGAATAGACAATAGTCCGTAACCGAGAAGAGGAGAGGGAATAAGGTATATTGTGCGGGATTTTAAAATTATACTTCCGGCCAATTTCTCCGCAGATCCAGAGGGATTGTACCGGGAGTAGAGAGTTTTGCCGCAATACTGAATATTCAGCTCCCCATTACGGGATGGTATCAGATCAATCTGATTTTCCATAAATATTGCGGCAATAGAATCAGGACTCTTTGAAAATCCGATTGAATGTTTTGTTGAAATTATCTTTCAGCTTGTCAGAACCAAGGAATACGGACTGTATGGCCGATTCTTTATACTGATTCAGTTCGCTGCCAAGCTGGGATTTAATATAAGTCCTGTACTCTTCCGGGTACTCAAAACCATCCTGTTCGCCTATCAAAGAGAATAGAGCAACACTTCTGTCGAGGATTACAGGTTCAGATACATCGCCTTCTGATTTGAGAGCGAAAGCTTTCTTGAAGAAGTCATCACTGTATGCCGCTGCACTGAGCAGACTGTTACCGGTTTTATTACCGGCACTGTTGATAATAAAAGGGATATTGCCGTAGGCAGGAGCTATAAATCCGGTTTCTCCGGTCTCAATACCCTGTTCAGCGGCTGATGTGCTGAGGTTTGAAGACTGAGCAACAACAGCAAGCGCTTTTGCCTGACCTATCAGATAGTCTTCAATTAACCCGACTTCCTCTCGTTCCATATAAGAGCGGATGCCCGAGAGCACATCGGCGTTTTCCGTATCTATTCCGATAGCATTCCCGGCTGATTGAAAGATGTAGAAACCTGAATCCGTAGAAATAACTCCGCTTCTGGAACCATTGCTTAAGGCAAATACTTCATCTGCCTGTTCGCTGCTCAGGTAGGTGAGGAGGTTATAGTATGCCACCTCTCCCAGGGAACCGCCGTTTTCGGCATAAGAATCCTGAGACATATTTCTGGCAACTTCATCAAAACCTGAACCACTTTCCAGTTTATTAAGTATTTCAATAGCCTCTTTTTCTGAACCCTTAACAGTAATTCTGTTAAGATTCATTTTTGTAAAAAGTCTGGCATTTTCATTTCCGTAATCTGCCACTTTTTCTGCAGGGTAGGATGAATAGGGGTAAAGGGCGTAAGAAAAGTTTTTTTCAGGAGAACCCATGGAGAGAAGAAAATCAAGCTCCTTATCGGACCTTTTAAGATTGTATAGAGCATCTTCGTAATAAATCTGCACACGAAGGTCCTCTTCGATGGAGTCTCTGATTTCTTTCATACGTGAACCTGATGTATTCATATAGGCTTCTTCATCAAAGCTTCCGTTAGAGTTAAACATACCGCTTGTTACAATAGCACGGTCAATTCTCTTGGAGGATACACCGGCCCCGGCGCTGTCTATTTCTTCAAGCATAGCTGTTCTGACAACAGTCTGGTTGAATGCTGAACGCCATATAAGCTGTCTGAGGAAATCAACATTACTGTTGGTTCCAAGAGAATCCCTATACATACTATTGATGGATTCTACCTGTTGAGAAAAATAATTCCCTTGTGCAAAAGAAATTGGAGTTTTCCCGTATTTTCCGAAAACCAATGATCCCCTGCTGCTTCCAGAGCCTGACAGGGCGGGAACCAGTACAAAACTGATAACTGTTATTACCAGAATGATTATGGTTCCTGTCATTAGATTTTTTTGTTTTCTCTTGTGCTGATCTGCTTTCTTAAAGACTGATTCTCTGGAATCAGAAAGCTTTTTTTCTTTCTTAGACATGTGGAGTCCTTGGTAACGTAATTTATAATATAAGGCAACGAAAAATTAGCACGAAAGGGTATACCTGTCAACTTGCGCAGAAAAAAGATTTACCTGGGTGTTGACACAATGCCCGCCCATTGGTTAAAGTACGCCCTTGTACGGAGGCGTAGCGAAGTTGGTTATCGCGCCGGCCTGTCAAGCCGGAGATCGCGGGTTCGAGGCCCGTCGCTTCCGCTCCGTTTTTATCCGGCAGTCTGATACCGGACTGCCGGATTAATTTATATCGGGCTGTAGCGCAGGGGGAGCGCGCGCCGTTCGGGACGGTGAGGTCGGAGGTTCAAATCCTCTCAGCCCGACTTTTTTCCCATCTGAAAGTTTATCATATAAAGTTTCTTAGCTCATAGAAAGCTGTTGAGAGGATTTGAAGCGGAACCTCGGCGCGAATACTTGGAGCGCAAATCGACACGATGTCGATTTAGAGGTGAAGCCGGCCGGTAATGAGCAGGCAGGATGCCTGTGAATAGACGGCAGGTCCTCTCAGCCCGACTTTTTTCCCATCTGAAAGTTTATCATATAAAGTTTCTTAGCTCATAGAAAGCTGTTGAGAGGATTTGAAGCGGAACCTCGGCGCGAATACTTGGAGCGCAAATCGACACGATGTCGATTTAGAGGTGAAGCCGGCCGGTAATGAGCAGGCAGGATGCCTGTGAATAGACGGCAGGTCCTCTCAGCCCGACTTTTTTCCCATCTGAAAGTTTATCATATAAAGTTTCTTAGCTCATAGAAAGCTGTTGAGAGGATTTGAAGCGGAACCTCGGCGCGAATACTTGGAGCGCAAATCGACACGATGTCGATTTAGAGGTGAAGCCGGCCGGTAATGAGCAGGCAGGATGCCTTCGATTGAAGAGCAAACCTCTCAGCCAGGGTACCGGGAATGGTTCAATCAGAAATGAGACAGACTGTTCCTGTCGAGTGCCAGTGATCTGATTATTGGAAAAGCACAGAGCAGGATTTAATGAAAAATAGATAAATGGCGGCAAAATAAAAAAACATGCAGGTATTTCCCGTTTCAGTTCCGCAATAAAAAAGCCGAAAAAATAACTATGTTGAAAGCCAGGAAGCAACTCACAGTTATACTACTCATTTTTCTGATGGCGGCCCTGAATGCCCAGCCCTACTATCATACATTGAAGAAGGGAGAGACCCTCTACAGTTTATCCCGAACTTATGGAGTGAGTGTTCAGGAATTAATGAGTTCCAATGAAATTACCAGCCCGGAAAATCTGATTGAAGGCTTAAAATTACTGATCCCCACGGAAAAAACACCAGATAATCATGAAAATTCTATAGAAATTTCTGAAAATACGGAAAATGTAAATTATACTGTAAAAAAAGGTGATACTTTTTACCGCATTGCCAAACTGCATGGTATGTCTGTTAATGAGCTATTAATGCTGAACCATTTTTCCGGAAACAATGTCTTGAAGCCGGGAGATGTTCTTATTGTGAAAGGGACATCCGTTTCAGCAGAGCCAATCGAAAGACCGCCAGTAAGGGGAGAAGAAAGCGGAGTAGTGATTACGTCTTCCGCATCCGTTTCCTGGCCAGTTGAAGGGGTTAAGAAAACTCTTACCGGCAAGCTGAGGGGCATTACAATTGAAGCGGCAGAAGCTGCGCTTGTTCAATCTGTTGCCTCTGGAAAAGTCGTATGGACCGGTCCTTACAGGGGGTTCGGTCAGGTTGTGCTGGTGGATGTGAACGGATATATCTATCTTTATGGCGGAAATGAGGATATTTTTGTCAATGTGGGTGAATATGTACCTGCGGGAGCCAGAATCGGTCGTTTAGGCAACTCCGGTTTAGCTTCCCGAACTGTAAATATGTACTTTTCCGTTTTTAAAGACGGTATCCCTGTGAGTGTCGTTTCGGCTCCCAGGGGATAATTTTAGGGAGCCCCGGTCCAGCATGATGAAAAGCATTGATGATGATACTCGTGAAGTGAATAATGAAACAGATCCATTGGCTCTGTATTTGAAACAGATTTCCCGTTACAGTCTTCTTACAATCCATGAAGAACAGGATATTGGTATCCGTCTTGAGAAAATCGGTATCCAGATTGATGAACTGCAGAATGAGCTGGAAGAAAATAATCTGTCCCATGAGGATTTTAAAATACAGAAACAGCTGTTCGAAGAGCAATCCAAAAGTTTAAAGAACAGGATGATTCAGTCCAATCTGAGGCTTGTTGTTTCCATCGCCAAGAAATATCAGCATAGGGGGATGTCCCTGCTGGATCTGATTGATGAGGGAAATATCGGACTGATCGAAGCAGTCGACCGGTTTGATTATACAAAGGGTTGCCGTTTTTCCACTTATGGCACCTGGTGGATTCGTCAGGCGATTATTAAATCCCTTGCCGATAAATCCCGGATAATACGTATCCCCATTCATATGCTGAATACCATAAAGAAAAGTTATCTGGTGACAAAACAACTGACCCAGGAGCTTGGACGTGACCCTCTTCCTGAAGAGATGGCGGAGTACATGAACCTTCCTATTGAAAAGGTTAAGGAGATTATGTCCCTTTCCCAGGAAACAGCTTCTCTTGATACAACAGTTGATCAGGATCATATGACAAGGCTCAGTGACCTGATCAAGGACGAGAACAACAAAGAACCTATAGAATCTGTTTTTAATCTGTCACTGCAGGATACGATCGATACAGTATTGAAACAGTTGAGTGAACGGGAAATGAAGATTATACAGCTGCGTTTCGGTCTTAATGGCACAACTCCCTTAACACTTGAAGAGACGGGAAAGGTCCTGGGGATTACCAGAGAAAGGGTTCGTCAGATTCAGGAAATGGCTATTTCAAAGATGCGGAACTTCAAGATTATCAGGGATTTGGAAGATTACGTCTGAATCTCACCGGAAATATGAATTTTCTTTTTTTATTTCCGATAATGAAGTATGGATTCTATTGGGCCCCTTTTTTATGTGCAGTTAAAAGACGATTTTGATGAAAACTGCGAAGTAAGAGAAAAAACACCCCTTTTCCCTGGAATGGATGATCCCTATCTTGAGGCACGGGAACATGTCTCCATGGGGAAGGTTTACCCTGTGCTTCAGGTAAAGGGAGACCGCGACCTTGTCATTGTAGATGATAGAGGATTCCTTTATCAAACTCCGAGGGATCTATATAAATTTGCGGAATCGAATTAATTAGAATGCGGATGATCTTCTGAATAATCAGAATTAATATTGCCGCCTCCTCATTTAGTTCTTAATCCTTATGTAACATGCGTTTGTGATGAAGGATCTTTGAATCACAGGAGTACAGAATGCGAAAAGTGCAGAATCAGAAAGATCTTAAAAAGAACAATCTTGCTATGATATTTGATTATCTCAAAAAACATGATGTTGTTGTCAAATCAAAATTAGCACGGGAATTAGGGTTGAGTGTCGTTACAATTACAAAGATCTGTGATGACTTGATTTCGGCCGGAATCATTGAATATACAGACGAGAGAGAGTCCACTGGAGGACGAAAGCCTTTAGGGTTGCAATTGATTCGGGATTCAAGGTTTATTATAGCAATTGATTTAAGTGAAAAGGATCATGCCTATATCGGGCTTATGAACCTGGGGTATGAGGAAATTTCATCAGATATAATCGAAATCGATCCCCATTGGAGCATTGATGAGTTCTTTGATGTAATGAAACAGAGGTTCAACTTTATTATCGACGGAATACCGGAGGAGAAAATCATCGGAGTCTCAATCTCAATACCTGCCATTTTTAATCCTTACAGCGGCATTATTGAAGAATGCAACAATCCCGTATTTATAAACCAGAATTTTAAAAAAAGGTTTGGTGAGATCTATTCCGGTAAGGTTATCGTTGATAATGATGCCAACTTGGCCGCTCTGGGTCATTTCTTTAAAAACAGAGTTGAGAATCTTATCTATGTGCATTTCACGGATGGAATTGGACTCGGTCTTATTCTTAAAGGCGAGATATACAGGGGATATGCCGGATATGCCGGAGAACTTGCCTATCTCGGAGTACCCGGATTCCACGGTGGAATATGTACTGTTGAACATGCTTTATCCGAGGATAATCTGATCAGCTGTCTGGAATCTTTGACAGGTGCAGCAGAAGGGGCACTCAGTATACAGGACTATAGACAGGAAATATTGAATGAAAGTGAAAATGCAGAATTAATAGTAGGGTATATAAAGCAGACCATAGGCAGGTTGACAGCTTTGCTTATAGATCTGTTTAATCCTGAACAGGTCATTTTCGGGGGGGGGAAATTTGATTCCTTCAAAAACTATCTTCCTGATATCATAAAGATTTCCAAAGAGTATTCTATGACCTCAAAGCGCATTACTGTAGAAATAAAGGAAGCCTCCGATGATACGGTACTTGTTGCCAAAGGCTGTTGTGAGCGATTCTATCAGGAATGGATAAGATCATCATCCATAATTTAATAGAACGGGTGATAAAAGAGGCGGTCGTAGGCAGAATATGATGCGTGTTTATAGCGGCATCGGGTTAATTAAGTTTCAGATGATTTCCTGAGAAGACAGAAATAAAGCGGACCCCATCCATCCTTATCGGGAAGGATAAGCTTGCCGAAATCCGTATCCTCTCCTTCTGATACATCAGGGGGGATCACATCAAATAAACCTTTTCTTTTTTTCAGCATCTTACGGATGATACCGTCATTTTCCAGAGGCGACAGGGAACAGGTGCTGTAGAGCAGAAAGGCTCCGGGTTTTAAAATATCCAGGGCTGAAACCGCCAGGCTGTACTGCCTTACTGCCAGGTTTTTACTCCGGGCGGGAGACCACTTTCTCAGGTGTTCCGGCGAGTGGAGAAGGTGCCTTTCCGAGGAACAGGGCGCATCCAGCAGAACCGCATCAAAGACTTCCTTCTCGAAGAGACACCATCTGCTTCCGTCAAATCCTGTAACCTCTATGGAATCCATCCATTCTTCAGGCAGATGATCCTGCAGAACGGTCCTTAATCTGTTTCTCCTTGCCGGAGAGA
The DNA here is from genome assembly GCA_963663385.2 of Oceanispirochaeta sp. Lineage (GTDB taxonomy): Bacteria > Spirochaetota > Spirochaetia > DSM-2461 > DSM-2461 > Oceanispirochaeta. The sequence continues at coordinate 914,399 of CAXXXD010000003.1, forward strand.
GTTCATTACAGTTCAGGTTTCCGGTTCCTTTAAGCGCTGAAGCCAGTATAAGGGATTTTCCCCCGGGAGCGGCGCACATATCCAGAACTTTCATACCCGGTTTTACAGGCAGGGCTCCGGCTGCTACCCATGAGGCTCTGTCAAGGTAGTAGGTGGATTTCTCCTGATCAATCTGAAGTTCCATATGCTTCACATCCAGAAGAAGGGCACTCTTCAGACTGTCCCAGCGGTCTTTATAAATATCTCTGTAAAACTGGTCGAATTGTTCGGCACCGGGGATTCTGTTTTTTTTACTTCCCATGGTTGGCTGTCTCCCAAAACACTTTATCGAATTTTTTAATCAGTATCTCCCAGGAATACTGTTTCATGGAGTGGCTCAGTCTTTTTCTGATACCCCTGAGATCGGGATTTTTCATCAGGGAAAAAAAACAGTCACAGGCTTCCGGCAGATCCTTGAAGAGCAGGTCTTTGTGAAATTCGCCGGCCAGTACTTCGGGGTAGGCGAGTCTGCGGGGCAGCAGGGGGATGACTCCGTGGCTGGCCGCTTCCACAATGGAGATCCCGAAATTTTCCTGATTAGAGGTGCTGATGACAAAATCCGCCTTGCCGAGCCACTCTTCATATTCCATTATGCTCTTCGCATACCCGTAATGAATCAGTTCTTCCTCAAACTCGATTCGGGACTGCTTAAAGCATTCAGGGCTGGCGCTGTAGGACTCTCCCAGAAGGGCCAAACGGAAAGGAATCCCCCTGTTTTTCAGTATTCTCAATATTCGAAAGAAATCCTCCGGATTTTTATCATGCTCCCAGCGATGATTCCAGATAATCAGGGGCGCCTGTCCGTTTTGTTCACACTTTAAGGATTCGTCCCAGGTTTCGGCTGTTTTACATCCGGGAGGTATAATGGATATTTTATTCAAAATGGAGGTGAAATCTCTTTCAGGTTTACAATCGGGCAATTTTGTAATGAGTTTTTCCAGCTCAGAAAAAAAAGAGTCCCTGTTATAGGCTGAGTTGAACAGAATCCTGTCGGCGCAGAGCATATTGGTATAATCTGTCCAACCGTATTGAAAATCTCTCACTTCCCCGTCTTTTATGGGGTAGGCCAGTTGATTCTCATGTACGTAGAGTAAAACGGGAGCCTCCATACTCCGGTTAAAGGCCTTCCATTGACACAGGTCCATCAGGTTGCCCGCTACTATCAGATCATATTTTCTGTTCTGATTCGTCATACGGCAGAATTCGATAGCTGCCCCTCTCATCCGCCACTTCCAGAAACGACCGGGCAGGGTTAATAAATCTATATTGAATGAAGAGTTGTTAACAATTCCTTTTGCAAAATATTCATGGGAACCCCCATGGAAAGGTTCAAGAAACAGTATATCCATAACTCATCTATTTTAATCGGATTCCCTTTTTTGGGAAAGCCTGCTGTTGCTTGCCTGGAGGTTTGCTTTTCTGTAAGATAAAACAATGAGCAGAACTGAGTATAAAGCAGTAATTTTTGACCTGGACGGTACTCTGATTGATACGATCCGTGATATTGGAGAAGCCGTCAATTATGCATTGAAGCAACAGGGGATCACTCCCTTGACTACCGAAGAACATAGCAGAAATGCCGGTTGGGGACTCCGGGTGTCGCTGGAGAGGGCGCTTCCCGGAAAATCCAGAGATTTCATTGACAGGGCATTTCCGGATTTAATGGAATATTACAGCCTGAATCCCTGTGTCTATACCCAACCTTACGATGGGATCCGGGAGTTGCTGGATACCCTTCAAAAGGAGGGGGTAAAACTCTTTGTCTATACAAATAAGGCAGAAACAATTGCAAAAAGCATTGTGAATAAACTGTTTGGGAAAAACTGTTTTACCGATGTTTTCGGTACGGTAGACAGGAGACCTCTCAAGCCCCATAAAGAGGGGATTGAATATGTAATAGGGAAAACCGGTCTGGATAAGAGGGAGATTCTCTATGTGGGGGACTCCGAGGTTGATATGGAAACGGCTGCAGCAGGAGAGCTGGATTGTTTTGCCGTTACCTGGGGCTTCAGAACACCTGAACAACTGGCTTCCTACCCGAAAAAGGACATTGTGAATTTTCCGGATGAAATAGCAGCTTTAATCCTGAGAGATCCTATTGCGGATTCGTTGTAATATTAACTATAATTTACATACTAAGCTGATAAAATAAAAAGAATAATCGGGAGAGTTTATGAATACTGAAGAATTAAAACTTAAGGCGGAAAACTATCTTCAGCTGGAAAAACACGAACACTTCAGAAAAGAAGTGGCGGATCTGCTTCAAGAGGAAGACTGGGAAGATCTTAATGACAGGTTTTTTACGGATCTTTCTTTTGGAACAGGAGGTCTGCGTGGAGTCATCGGCGGCGGATTAAACCGGATGAATCCCTATACGGTTACCAAAGCCACCCAGGGACTGGCAGAATATGTTGTTAAAAATGTTCCGGAACGGGACAGAAAGGTTGTGATTGCTTATGATTCCCGGCATTTTTCCGATCTTTTTGCCGAAATGGCAGCTCTGGTTTTTGCCGGAAACGGGATTAAAACATGGCTGTTTACCTCTCTGCGTCCTACTCCTGAACTCTCCTATGCCGTCAGGAAACTGGGATGCGCTGCGGGTGTTATGGTAACGGCCAGTCATAACCCTGCCGAGTATAACGGGTATAAGGTGTACTGGTCTGACGGCGGACAGATAACCGCTCCCCATGATCAGGGAATTATCAACGAGGTGAGAGCCGTAACGGATACTATTAATGTGGCGGATAAAGAGGAGGCTCTGAAGTCCGGCATGCTGACCATGATTGATAAGGAGATTGACGATTCCTACCTGGATATGGTTATTGCCGAATCCCTTCGTCCCGATATGGTAAAGGAGAAAGGGAAGGATCTTAAGGTTGTCTTTACTCCTCTTCACGGATGCGGAACCATTCCTGTTGAAACCGCTTTGAGCCGGATGGGGATAGAAGTAATTACAGTGAAGGAGCAGAGAGAGCCGGATGGCGCCTTCCCCACCGTTGCTTTCCCCAACCCCGAAATTACCCCTGCCATGAAAATGGCACTGGAGTATGCCCAACGGGAAAAAGCCGATCTGGTAATGGGTACGGATCCTGATGCCGACCGGCTGGGGATTGCCGTTCCCGAGGGAGACGGTTACACCCTGATTACGGGAAACCAGCTGGGATGCCTTCTGGCAGACTATATATTTCACAGCAGGAAGGAACTGGCAAAATGCCTCCCAATCCGGCGTTTGTCAATACCATTGTAACAACAGATCTTCAGATTAAGATTGCCGAGTCCTATGGAGCCGCTACCTTCAAGGTTCTGACCGGGTTTAAATACATCGGTGAAAAAATGCGGGAGTTCGAAGAGGATAACTCCTATCAGTATATTTTCGGCGGAGAAGAAAGTTACGGTTTTCTGGTAGAACGGGATGTGCGGGACAAGGATGCCGTATCCGCAGCAACCATGGCAGCCGAAATGGCTTTATGGAATGTTGCTCAGGGGCGAACTGTTCTTGATCATCTTAATGATATCTACAAAAGATTCGGTTACTATGAAGAAACTCTGATCTCCCAGTACTTCAAGGGGCAGTCCGGACTCCAGATTATGGATAAGCTGATGAGTGATCTTAGAACGGCGCCTCCCGAAACATTGGGGGGAATTGCTGTATCGGCTATGAAGGATTATAAGGACGGTACCACACGAAACCTTAAAACCGGAGAGATGGATACCGATATTGATCTGCCATCCTCCAATGTTCTTCAGTTTGTTCTGGAAGACGGAAGCCTTGTAACAGCCCGGCCTTCCGGTACCGAGCCCAAGATCAAGTTCTATGCTTCCATCTGCGGCGCAGAAGGGCAGGAACTGGCAGAAGCAAAGAAAGATGTGGCTGCCAAGATCAAGGCGCTGGAAGCTGATATCAACATGATGATCGGCTGATAATGAAACGACCAGTTGTTGAGGATGCAGATCTGCGTTTTCAACAACTGGGATCTGTATTCCCTGCGGACTGGTTGATATAAATTATATGTAAAAATTATCTGTGGATTCTGCAGAAAATCGGGAAAATCAATACCCGTACCGCTTTCGACGCATCATGTCCATATCGTTCATAATATCCCTGATATGGCTTTCATCCAGGGTATTTTCATCCTTCTGGTCCTGCAGCTGCTGGATATATCGTTCTTCCATATTGTAAAGCTCATCGTTTAACTCTCCGGACCAGATATAGCGGATTATCTCATCGGGGTTATTAGAGTTTGACAGGAGCCGTTCTGTCATTATATTGGACAGATACCATCTTACATCATCAATTTCCAGATTATATTCTTTTAACAGTTCCTGTATATTCAATTTCAATCTCCTTGAATGAGAAAGGATTGTAGCAGAAAAATCCTCCTATCCCTATCCCTCAGGGAAAAAAACAGGTATTCTTTGCGTATGAACAGGAATAGTAAAACCATAATTTACACGGACGGCGGCTGTACGGGGAATCCCGGACCCGGCGGGTGGGGTTGTGTGATTCTGGCAAATGGTGAGGAACATCACTTTTCAGGCGGAGACGAATCAACAACCAATAACAGAATGGAAATGACGGCTGTCATCACGGCACTGAAAAAGATTAAAGAGATGAATCTTGGAAATGATGCGGAGATCTATACGGATTCCCAGTATGTCAAAAACGGACTGACCCAGTGGATTCACGGCTGGATCCGGAACGGCTGGAAGACAGCTGCCAAAAAGCCGGTTAAAAACAGGGAACTCTGGATCGAGATGAAAGAACTCTGTGACCAGTTCAATCTGAGCTGGCATTGGGTAAAAGGTCATTCAGGAGACAAGTACAATGAGCTCTGCGACCAGCTGGTAGAAGCAGAGAGAATGAAATTTGCCTGAAACAGACTATTCTGTCAAAATAGCAATCCCCGGATTCCACAGCAAACCGGGGATTTTTTTTATGATTTTTTTTGAATTTTCTCTGACTAAATAAACATAGGAGGTGCAGGAGGGAAGCAGGATGATTATTCGTTCCGACATGTTGAAAGAGGCTCTGATGCGGGTAGGGGACAGCAGCTGTTCCCATTCGGATTCTTTCTGGAAAACAGGGTATGTCTGATTTATACGATCTGACGGGTTATGCCTGGCTGAAACGGGCCCTGATGGTTGCAGCAGCCGGAGGTCATCATCTGCTGCTGTTCGGCCCTGAGGATTATGTCAGGGATTCCGCCGCCGGCTTTCTGGAGTATCTGCTTCCGCTTCCGGAACGGGATCGTCTTATGGTTGCCCGGACCGGTCGGTCCTACCGGCTTTCGCCCCGCTCACAGGTGGTTATTACAGCAGATGCCTGCCCCTGCGGTAAACTGGGGATTCCCGATGAATACTGCGGGTGCGGCAGATATGATCTGCAGAGGTACTGGACCAATCTGGGAGGACGCCTGAAGAACCGGATCGATATGAGGATTCCCGTGGAACCTCTGTCCATCTGCAAAACCGCAGTCGGTCAACTTTCAGGATCAGCTGAATTACAGGAGAAGGTTCTTTGTGTCCGGTGTGATCAGAAGGAGCGGTACTGGAAGGAATCCTTCTGCTGTAACCGTGATATACCAGCTCTCAGACTGGAGGAATTCTGTGTTCTTTCTGATTCCCTCAAGAACTACTTCTCCCGAATAGCCGGGTATCTGAAATTCTCCCCCAATGCTATGCATTCGGTTCTTAAGGTTTCCCGCACCATAGCGGATTTGTCCGGTCGCAGCACCATTATCCGGGAGGATCTGGAAGAGGCTTCCCTGTACAGACGATTCGGTGATCATCACTATTTCTGGTCCGGAGGATAGATCGCCCTTTTCTGCGGTATTCCCTTCCCGGATACGCCTCATCCGCTCTTCATCCGCGTCCTGTTAATCCCTGTTTATACAGTGATAACTTCTATTCCCATTTTCCGGTATTGTTCCGTATGGCTGAAATCCCTGTCGGTTATCAATATGTCAACAAGGTCGGCATTGGCGAACTTTGCAAAGGCTTTGGCTTCAAACTTGCTGGAGTCGGCCAGGATGACTTTTCTTCTGGAAGCCTTCAACATGGCTTTTTTCAACCGCCCCTCGATAGCATTCTGGGTAAGAAAACACCCATCGGCCGTCATTCCGGTTGTTCCGATAAATGCCAGGTCAAACTGAAGTTGACTGATTGAATCTTCTGCCAGGGGGCCTATAAAGGAGCCGGCGCCGGCTCTGAGATTTCCTCCAATTGCTGTAAGGGTTATTTCCCTTGATTGAGACAGCATATTGAGTACTTCCAGGCTGTTGCTTACAACCCTTAGCTGAAAAGATGCAAGTTTTTCTGCGAGAAGCATATTTGTCGCACCTGCATCGATACAGATACAATCATCCTCTTCGATCAATTGAACTGCCGCGTCGGTTATTCTGTTTTTCTGGTCGAGGAGTGTGTTTTTCCTTGAACTGACAGGTGGTATCAGTTTTACCGATTGTGCCAGCCGTGCTCCTCCGTGATTCCTGATTACCAGGCCCGTTTCCTCCAGTCTGGTGAGGTCCTTACGGATGGTAACCTGGGAGACTCCCAATCGCTCTGTCAGGTCGGCGACACTTATCTGCCTGAAGTTCTTTAAAAGATTCAGTATCTTTTCGTGTCTGGGGTTTTGGGCCATAATTAAACCTCATAGGTAGAAGAAGATACATTCCCCCCTGTTCCCGTCCAGTTTGTATGGAAGAACTCACCCCTTGCCTTATCGATTCTTTCATAGCTATGAGCTCCAAAGTAGTCTCGTTGAGCCTGAAGAAGGTTTGCCGGCAGTCTGGCAGTTCTATACCCGTCAAAAAAAGCAAGGGCTGTGGAAAGAGCAGGTACAGGAATCCCCAGTTGAACTGCTGTTGATATAACTCTTCTCAGGGCATCCTGGGCATTAACCAGAATCTCTCCAAAGTAATCATCCATTACAAGGTTTGAAAGCTCAGGGTTTTTATCATAGGCTTCCTTTATCTTTCTCAAAAATGCAGAGCGGATTATGCAGCCGCCTCTCCACATCAGAGCAATGGCGCCGTAATTCAGAACCCAGTTATTTACTTTTGCGGCTTCCCGCATCAGCATGAACCCCTGGGCGTAAGATATGATCTTTGCAAACAGAAGGGCCTGCTCAAGGTCTTTAATAAAGTCATCTCTACTGCCGGAAAATTTCGTATCCGGGCCGGTTATTTTCCGAGACGCAGCCACTCTTTCATCTTTAAGAGCCGAAAGACAGCGGGCAAAGACAGATTCCCCGATAAGTGTAACAGGCATACCGAGATCCAGTGCGCTTATCCCTGTCCATTTCCCAGTACCTTTCTGGCCGGCAGTATCAAGAATCTTTTCAACCAGGGGGTCCCCTTTTTCATCCCTGAAAGCCATGATATCCCGGGATATTTCTATCAGGTAGGAATCAAGGGGGCCCTTGTTGTATTCACTGAAGACCTGATACATCTCTTCATGGCTCATGCCTATTCCTTCATGGAGGAGCTGATAGGCTTCGCATATAAGCTGCATATCCCCATATTCAATACCGTTGTGAACCATTTTTACATAATGGCCGGCTCCATCATTTCCAACCCAGTCACAACAGGCTTCTCCGTTTTCCGTTTTAGCGCTTATATCCTGGAAAATATTTTTAATATGAGGCCAGGCTTCCGCATTGCCTCCGGGCATCATACTGGGGCCGCGGCGGGCTCCTTCCTCTCCTCCGGAAACCCCTGTTCCAATGAAGCGGATGCCTTTCCCGGCCAGATCCTTTGTCCTTCTGTTGGAATCTGGGAAGTGGCTGTTTCCTCCGTCAATTATAATATCCCCCTGTTCAAGATACGGGAGTATGGCTTCAATAAATTTATCTACTACTTCTCCGGCTTTAACCATCAGCATTACCCTTCTGGGGCGTTTCAGCCGGGATATAAACTCTTCAATAGTTACTGTTCCGATAATTTTCGTATTTCCCCTGGCAGGTCCTTCCATAAAATCGATCATCTTTTGAGTTGTTCTGTTGTATACGGCAACTGTATAGCCGTGATCCGCCATGTTCAGCACCAGGTTCTGTCCCATTACGGCTAATCCTATTAAACCTATATCTGCTTTTGGCATTTAACTCTCCTTTGACCACAGGCCCAATGCCGGGTTCGAAATGAAATAATACTCTTCACCATTACGATCCAGGTGAAATCCGTTATTCTTGTTTTCTATCTGAAACCGATTCATAGCTTTTGTTATATCTGCATATTGGTATCCAACGCTCTCGATTTCCTCTTTTGACAGGCGTCCCGGCGCATAGGTTATGGAAAAACGGCCATCACTTGCTCCATGGATCAAATGTGCTGCCGCGCAAAGGTTTTCTCTCAGATCTTCATTCTCCTCGACCTTTCTCATCGTTTCAGAGGTTGAAAAATAGCCGTATCTTCTGATCAGTGAATCGATCTGAGCGTCTTCTCCGAACTCCCTGAGCCCCGGGGCAAGTACAATAAGTTCTCCTCCATCCGCAATAGCCATACGGGTTCGATACACCGATTTATTCCCAAGCCAGGTACTTCTGAATTCTTTGGGGTCCAGATAAACCACAACCCTTTTAAAGGGAGTCGCCACAGTTGTAATATTTACTTTTTTACTGAGGAGTGCGGCTTTTTCAAAACACTCGAAGCCATTCCCGATAAAAAGCCCTCTGGTGTGCAGTGTCCCCCGGCTGTCCGGGGATATTACGGTTTGGACGTACAGGATAGGAAGTTCCCCGGCAAAATTTACGGAAGCGTAGTTCAGTACTTTCCGGACCGGTGAGTCGGTATGCCCCATAATCCTTTCCTGGCCGTAAACGGCTCCCAGAAAGTGGGATTTATGGATCCCCTCGGAACCTCCGGTACCAATAAAAATATTTTTATTATGGTTGGCAAAACCGATTACTTCATGAGGGACAACCTGTCCGATAGAAAGAATCAGGTCAAATCCGCCTTCTACAAGCAGTTTGTTTACCTGGGCCGGCCATTCGAAATCCAGTAAACCTCCGCTGACTTCCCTGATATACTCCCCGGGAACAGTCCCCAGAGTATGCAGGTCTGTCCGCCACCTGTGCGGACGGAAAAGGGTGTGGTCAATTCCCGCAAACATCTCATCCAGTTCCCTATCTTCCATCGGGTAGTGGGTTCCAAGAGCTGGAAGAATATCTGTCAGTTTGTCTCCATAATAGTCTGCAGCAGCTTTTGTCAGTATGCCTGCTTTTGAATGGAGCCGTGTAATGTCCGGAGGGATAGCCAGAACCTTTTTTGTAGAACCGGGAGGGGAGGCTCTGTTCAGGGCTTTCTGTAATCCCAGGATCAGATCATCATCTGTAAGTGAGAGGTCTTCTCCGCCTCTTTCATAATATAGCATCAGTTTCTCCTCACCTTTTTGACTGATTCCCGTCAGGGTATTCATAGATAAATTATATCGTATTTATTCGTACTATTCTTTTTTGAATTCCCGAGCGGAATTCCTCGACACCGGTCGAATATCATTCCTTCCGGAAATTTTGTTCAGAACCCGGAACGATCAGATAATTCAAATATAGTTTCCTTTTGTTTCATAAAAAGAACTGAAACGTAAATATAGAATAATAAATAAACGCCTTTTTGTAAACATTTTCAGTTCCTTACTCCTTCGAACTACACAGCTTTCAGTATGCTGTGATATGAGAGAATAATAGAAACGACCGGTTAAAAGGGAATGTTATATATGAGGGTGCTGTACATTTCTGCATCCAAATGCTATTTTCTGTTTCTGTAAAAATTTAAATAAGCCACTATGCGGCGGGAGATACATTTGAAATTTGAAAATACAGGATTGATCCCGGAACTCCTCAAATCTGTGGAAGCCCGAGGATATACAGAAACCACACCCATACAGGCTCAGGCGATCCCTGCCATACTGAATGGGAGGGATGTTATGGGAGGCGCTCAAACGGGAACCGGAAAAACCGCTGCCTTTGCCCTTCCCATACTGCAGCTGCTGGGAGAACCAGCCGGTTCTGCCTGTGCCCCCCGGGCGCTTATTCTGGCTCCCACCAGAGAACTGGCGGATCAGGTGGCCGAAAGTTTCGCCTCCTATGGTCAGTTCCTCCATCTTTCCATAACAAAGCTCTACGGGGGTGTTAAAATGAATCCCCAGATAACCAGTCTGAAAAACGGAACGGATATAATTATTGCGACTCCCGGGCGGCTGATGGATCATATTCTTCAGAAGAGCGTTGATCTTTCGCAGATAGAGATTCTGGTCCTGGATGAAGCGGACCGTATGCTCGATATGGGCTTTATCAATGATATAAAAGCCATTCTGGCCTCTCTGACGCAGAAAAGCCAGAACCTGCTCTTTTCGGCTACATACAACCAGGATGTGGAATCACTGGCAAAAAAAATCCTGCATAACCCTCTTATGGCGGAAGTGACAAAAAGAAATGCCGCCGCTTCTGATGTTAAACAGATACTCCACTATGTGGACAAGGGGCGTCGTTTCGATCTTCTTCTCCATCTGATACAGGAGGGACAGTGGTATCAGGCTCTGATTTTTGTGAAAACAAGGCATACCGCCGACCGGATCGCCTCGCAGCTGCAGAAAGCGGGAGTTCCTTCGGCTGCCATTCACGGTGACAAGAGCCAGGGCGCCCGGAACAGGGCCTTGAAAAACTTTAAATCCGGAGACCTGCAGGCTCTGATCGCTACGGACGTGGCTGCCCGGGGGATCGATCTGCATGACCTGAGTCATGTAGTGAATTTTGAACTGCCCCAAATCCCGGAGGATTATATTCACCGTATAGGAAGAACCGGCCGGGCGGGGAAGTCGGGAACAGCTATCTCTCTGGTATCCTTTTCAGAAAAGAACCAGTTGAAAAAGATTGAAAAAATTCTGAAATATCAGATCCCCGGTGTAATCGTTCCCGGTTTTGAACCAAAGCATGATATCGACACGGTGCTGGGAAAAAACCGGAAAGAAAAGGATACCGGTACAAAAAAGCCTGTCCGTAAAAGTTCTCCGGGAAAATCTGCTCCGGAAGATAAACGAATCGCCAGAGTAAAATCCGGCAAACCCCAAAGCGGTGATGCCAGGCAGGCACAATCCGGAAAACCGGGCAGGGGGAGCCGCCCCGGTCAGAACAGCGGAAAAAGAACTGACCGCAGAAAGAATATGTCGTCACGCAGACCCGGTCGCAGCAGAAAGTAGATTCCTGTGAATATTTCCAACCGGTAATGTAGATGAACCGGATGATTCACTTGATGTAAGGCGGATTTCATTCTATGGTCAAATAGACAGGATATTTTCGGCAGCAGAGGGTGATTCAGGTGGAAAAAATTCTTAAAACTATGCAGGACTCGGTGGAAAAATACGCAGCAGTTCTATCGGAAGTTCTCAAGGTCGATGTGGAAATCGCTGATGAAACACTCGAAAGGATTTCCGGAACGGGATCTTTCAAGGCAAAGGTGAATGAGACCATGGCTCATGAAGGCTGTGCTTATGAACAGGTTATTCAAACCGGCCGCATGCAGATTATCGAGAACCCCGGTGTCGATCCGGTCTGTTCCAGATGTCCGAAATTCGGACACTGTGAAGAGGTCTATGAGATCAGCACTCCCATTAAAATCGGAACTCAGGTTATTGGGGTAATCGGTTTTGTCTGTTTTACGGAAGAACAGAAAAGGCATATTCTGGATAACTTTAAAACCTTTGTCGAATTTTCCGGTCAGATCTCCGATCTGATATCCTCCAAGGCCGGCGAGAAAATTGAGAATAATAAAAATCTGACCTTTATGGATCTGCTGAAGAAAATCAATAACCGGATTGATCAGGGGGTTATTGTTCTTGACAGTCACTCCTGTCTTCAGAATATGAATGATCTGGCAGGAAAAATGCTGGGGTTCAGCGGTGATTACAGAAATACGCCTCTCTCCATCAGGGCCACCGGTCATTTTATCCTTGATGAGGAAGAGTATCAGATTCAGATAGGGGAAAGAATTCATAATTTTACCGGGAAGAAATTTGATATTAAGATGGGTGACTACCACAGCCTGTTCCTTTTAAAAGATGCCGATATGGTTCGTTCCTACGCCCTTTCGATCTCCACGAGTCAGCAGAAAATCGGTCTGGAAAGAACCAGAGGGGACTCCCCTCAGATCCAGCGGTTAAAAGAGAAGGTGAAGATGGTTGCCAAAACCAATTCCACCATCCTGATCCGCGGGGAGAGCGGGACCGGTAAGGAACTGCTGGCCAGAGCGCTGCACGAGGAGAGTCTCAGGGCCGGTGCGCCTTTTGTGGCCGTTAACTGCGGTGCCATCCCGGAACACCTGATAGAGAGTGAACTGTTCGGGTACGATAAGGGCGCCTTTACCGGAGCCAATCCAAAAGGGAAGATCGGAAAATTTGAGCTGGCCCATAAAGGAACCCTCTTTCTGGACGAGATCGGGGACATGCCCCTCTATCTTCAGGTTAAGCTGTTACGGGCGCTGGAGGAACGGGAGATTACCCGTATAGGTTCCACCAGGAATATTCCAGTTGATGTTCGTGTCATCACGGCGACTAACAGGGATCTGGAGGAGATGATTGCCGAAAAGACATTCAGGGATGATCTTTATTACAGACTGAATGTAATCCCACTGCAACTGCCGGCTCTGCGTGAGCGGGACGGGGATATCAGGCAGCTGACCCTTTTCTTCATACAGAAATTTTCCAGAATGTTTAAGAAAAATGTGGCCGGTATCGAGGACAGCTTCTGGGCTTCCCTGGAAGAGTATGAATGGCCCGGGAATATACGGGAACTGCAGAACACGATCGAATATGTAATTATTATGCTTCCCGGTACCGGTGTTTTGAGTGCGGATCTTCTTCCCAACAAGATTAAGACAAAAGCTTTGAGTTTTGAAATTCAGGATCTGAATCTGGAAGCCATGGAGCGGAGAGTGATAGAACGGGCTTTTGCCCTGTACGGCTGGGATATTGATGCCAAAAAAGTCATTGCCGAAAAACTGGGCATCGGGATAGCAACCCTCTACCGGAAGATAAAAAAATATGGTCTGGAAGAACCCCGGTGAGTTATCAATATGATAATGATATATCAAAATGATAAAATTGCTTTATCATTTTGATAAAAACACCGGAAAATCCCTTTTCTAAAGCTGTAATTCCATTATAGACACCAGAACGAGAGTTGGCACAGTGTTTGCAAAATGATCTACATAATATTCCAGGAGGAATGCAATGAAGATGTTTGATGAAGCATTCAGAATAAAAGCTGTTGCCACAGAAACAAATTATAAGGATTATCCTTCTCTCTTTAATGAGAAGGAAGTGAGAAAAGTTACGAATTTCCATAAATCCGTTAGTGAATATGCCCAAACTCCGCTTATCAGTCTTAAAACCCTTGCAGAAGATATGGGGGTTAAAGGTATTTATGTTAAAGATGAATCCTTCCGTTTCGGTTTGAACGCTTTTAAAGCGCTGGGCGGGACCTATTCCATCGCCCAGGTTATCTGTGAAAGACTGGGAAAGAACATTGAAGATGTCACCTTTGACTATCTGAAGTCCGAAGAGGTCCATGAAAAAATCAAAGATATGGTTTTTGTAACGGCTACGGACGGGAATCATGGGAGAGGCGTTGCCTGGACAGCTTCCCGGCTGGGATGCCGGTCAGTTGTCTACATGCCAAAGGGAGCGGCGGAAACGCGGGTTGAAGCCATAAGAAAGGCCGGAGCGGAGATCCATGTAACAGATCTTAACTATGATGACGCCGTGCGGCTGGCTTCCCGGACTGGCGATGAAAACGGCTGGATCCTTGTACAGGATACGGGATTTGAGGGGTATGAGAAGATTCCGAACTGGATCTCTCAGGGGTATATGACCATGGCCGATGAGGCTCAGCAGCAACTGGAAGCCATGGGAGTTGAAAAACCGACTCACCTTTTTCTGCAGGCCGGTGTCGGCGCTATGGCGGGGGGGGTTCTGGGTTACTATGTCAATAAATTCAAGGATGATTATCCTGTTACGGCCATTGTGGAGCCGAATAATGCCGCCTGTATCTATAAATCAGCCATAACCAATGACGGGAAACCCCATGCGGTTAAGGGGGATCATAATACCATTATGGCCGGTTTGGCCTGCGGCGAGCCCAATCCGGTTACATGGGAGATCCTGAGGGATTTCGCCTCTGTCTACTTTGCCTGCCCGGATTTTATTTCGGCGGTGGGTATGCGTCTTCTGGCCTGTCCCAGGGGGGAAGACAGGAAAATCGTATCGGGTGAGTCCGGATCAGTCGGGATAGGACTGCTGGACTTTCTGGTCAGAAGAAAAGAGCTGGCAGAAGTAAAAGAGTATCTTGGTTTGGATGAGGAATCAGTTATTCTCCTGTTTAATACAGAAGGGGATACGGATCCGGAAAACTACAAGGATATTATCTATTACGGGGCAGAATAATCTGTTGGACTGCCAATGAAAAGGTATAGTTGATATGGTTGAATATAAATCATTAGTATCTGTATTTGATCATTTTACTATAAAAGAAAAGTAAAACAGCGGGAGTCCCGCAGTACATTTGGAGGATTATATGAAGAAAACTGTCAGTACAGAGAAGGCGCCGGCAGCAATCGGTCCCTATTCACAGGCTAATATTGTAAACAACTGCGTTTACTCATCCGGGCAGCTGCCTATCAATGTTGAAACAGGTAAAATGCCCGAGACCATTGCCGAGCAGACCAGGCAGTCTCTGGAGAATGCTAAAGCTATTGTGGAAACCGCCGGTTCTTCCATGGAAAAAGTGTTCAAAACCACTGTTTTCCTGAGTGATATGAATAATTTTGCTGCCATGAATGATGTTTACAAGGAATTTTTCAGCAGCGACTTTCCATCCCGGAGCGCTGTTGAAGTAGCCAGACTTCCCCTGGATGCCCTGGTTGAGATAGAAGTAATAGCCGAAATCTGAGCAACTGAAAAATCACTCCTGACCTCCCGGAATCAGTCTGAACCGGGAGGTCTTTTTTTTATCAGGGTAAAAAAGAATTACAGAAAAAATTTGACAAATCAACGAAATAGCCGCATAGTTGACAGAGTTGATTATAAATCGTCTAAAAGGAGGATTGATGAACATTATAAAAAAGATTGATGAATATGTCACAATTTTTACTGAATGGCTCTTAGGAGTCAGCATTATATTGATGGCTATTATTCTGATTGCAAATGTTATTGCAAGAAAGCTTTTTGCCAACAGTATCCCCGCTGCCGATGAAGTCGGTGTAACACTTATTATTCTTGCAACCTTCAGCGGGATTGGTTATGCCGCCAAAAAAGGCCGCCATATCAGAATGTCAGCCCTGTTTGATGCGGTACCAAAGAAGATCCAGAAAGTAATGATCATTCTGATTTCGGCCGTAACCTGTGTTACCTATGTGTATGTCTGCTACATTGCCTTTCAGTACATAGATTATACAAAAATGCTGGGACGGGTTACATCTGCATTGGAAATGCCGGCCTGGATAAGGGTAGTGGTTGTTCCCATTGGTTTCGGTTTGGGCGCTATACAGTATTTTCTGAATATCATCATCAATATTAAAGAACCGGAAATCTTTATCGGAACTGAAAAAACAGCTGGAGGTGATGACAGTGGTTTTTAGTCTTTTAGCAATAATGGTGGTTCTGCTGCTCATGGGATTTCCCATGATGATGACAATGCTCTTTGCCACACTCTATTATCTGATTGCCTTTATGCCTGATGTAGAGGTTTTTACAGTTGTACAGCAGATGGTTCTGGGGGTACAGAGTCCGGTATTGATGGCAATCCCCATGTTTATGCTGGCGGCGGACATTATGTGTACAGGCCATACGTCAAAACGCCTTCTGGATTTTGTCGAGAGTTTTGTCGGTCATCTCCCGGGAGGAATGGCAACAACAACATCTTTGACATGTGCCCTTTTCGGTTCCATATCCGGATCAACACAGGCAACTGTAGTGGCTGTAGGACGTCCGGTCAGAAAAAAACTGCTGGAGCGAGGTTACAGTGAAAGCGAAATAATGGCATTGATTATTAATTCAAGCAACCTGGCCTATCTGATTCCCCCCAGTCTGGGAATGGTTGTATACGGGGTTGCTTCAGGGGCCTCTATCGGTAAGCTGTTTATTGCCGGGATCGGACCCGCTGTTGTTATCCTGATTCTGTTCGGGATCTATTGTGCTATCTATGCCAAGGTTAAGAAAATACCAAAACTGGATAAAGCCAGTTATGCGGAACGCTGGAGAGCCACAAAGAACTCCTTTATGGCGTTCGGATTTCCTCTGATTATCATGGGCGGTATCTATACCGGTATTTTCAGCCCGACTGAAGCTGCTGCTGTATCCGTGCTCTATGCTCTTATTGTGGAAGTCTTTATCTATAAAAGTATCAAGCTGAGGGATGTGTATAAAATTGCGTTATCAACCGGAATTATAACAACCGTAGTTTTTATCCTGGTTGCTGTGGGCGGCGCTTTCTCATGGGTTATTTCCTATGCAAGGGTTCCCCAGCTGATGACGGAAGGAATCCTTGGAAGCACACCGTCCATTTTTATGATTCTTCTGGTTGTGAATATTTTCTTTTTTATCGGTTGCATGTTTATCGAAGCGGTAGTTGTTATTTTGATTCTCACCCCGATTTTTGTTCCTATTGCAGCGGCAGCCGGCATCGATCTGGTTCATCTGGGAATCATTATTACCCTTCAGGTAGCTATCGGATCGGGAACACCGCCATTCGGGACAAGTATTTTTACTTGCAGCGCCATTTTTGATAAATCTTTTCTAACGGTTATCAGGAATGAAGGGCCCTATATTGCCATTCTGCTGTTTGCCTGTTTTCTTATATCAGCCTTTCCGCAAATATCTCTGTTTCTGGGCAGTCTGGTTCAGTAATTATGTTTCTAACAGGCCGCAGATCATAAGTCTGTTAATCAAAGATAGATGTTCTGCTGCTTAACAAGATAGAAGAAAAGGAGTCTATTATGACAAGAGTAAAATTATTATTAGGTCTGGTTCTCGCAGCTTCTCTGCTGGCATCCTGCGGAGGGAAATCAGAACAGTCTTCCTCAAAGAGTTCAGATAAAGTTTACACATTTAAAGTTACCCATGAAGAGTATGCAGACACTGTTCCCGACCTTTATGCCAAAGAGTTGGCCCGTCGTGTAGAAGAGAAGAGCAACGGCCGGATTAAATTCGAGATTTTTCAGGTTGGTCAGCTGGGTGTTGGTGTCGATCTGATTGAACACCTTTTAACCGGCGCTACCCAGATGGCTATTGTCAGCCCTGGTAATGTGGCAACCATCGTACCGGAAGGTCAGATCTTTGCACTGCATTATCTGCTGCCGACTGATGTTAAAAAAGCTTATGACTTCCTGGCTGTCAGTAAGGTCGTTACCCAGGATCTGCCAAAAATTTATGCAGAAAAGAATCTGAAACTGATAGATCTGTGGCCTCTGGGAGCCAGTGACTGGCTGAGTAAAAGAAAGATTCAGTCTCCTGCTGATTTTGACGGTCTAACCTTCAGAACCATGGATACTCCTCTAATTATTAAAAACTATGAGGCATACAATGCCAATCCTACACCTGTACCCTATACAGATGTATACAGCGCTCTGCAATTGAATATGGTTTCCGGTGTAGAAAACCCTCTTGGCGCTCTTGTGGACATGAAATGGTATGAAGTTCAGGATTACCTGATCAAATCCAATCATATCATGTATCTGGAAGGTGTTTTCATGAATGATAAATCCTTCAACAAACTTCCCGAAGATCTTCAGCTGATTCTGACTGAAACCATTGCAGAAATGCACAATTATGCCTACGAACTGCAGGATAAAGCCAACAGCGAAGCTGAAAAAATCCTGGCTGAAAATGTGGAAGTTGTAGAACTCACAGACGACGCTCTGGCTCAGTTCAAAGCAGCTGCACTTCCTGTAAGAGAATACTTCAAGAAAGAATCCAGCAAGAGAGCAAAAGAGTTTCTTGAAATCCTGGAAGCAGAAGTTGAGAAGTTCTGAGTTATTCGAGTAAAGATTAAATAGTCAAGGAGATAGTGGTTAATGTTTGCGTATAATGTTCCGTTTAAAGATTTTGAAGATAGACGGCAGAAATGCCAGGTTGAAGCACAGAAGCGGGGACTAACAGGAGTATTTGTCTGTTCCAGAGGCGGAGGAACCTTCGATCGATTCGCCGGAGGAGATTTTTTTGCGAACCATTATCAGCAGCGCTGCTATCTTCCTGATAATCTGCCTCTCTGGAGCGGCAGGTCCCACTCCCTCCTGCTTATTCCGGCAGAAGGAGACGCTGTTCTGCTGGTAACGACACTGGAGTACCGGAAAGATCTGGTAGCCGTAAATGATGTCCGCTATTCTACGGATTTTCACTCTCTTATCGCGGAAACGGCGAAAGAACTGGGAATGGACAGGGGAGAAGCAGGGATTATCTATGAGGATACACTGCACGGTACGATCAGCCGGCATATGAAGCAGAATCTTCCCGAACTGGAGCTGATACCCTGTGATGATATTATTTCTGATCTGCAGATAATCAAAACTGAAAGGGAAAGAGAGTCCATAGAAGAAGCCTGCCGGATCGGCAGCGAGGCTGTCCGGATTATCATGGACGGCGTGGCTCCCGGTAAGACCGAGAGTCAGGTACTGGGGTCGGCTATGGACTTCATATACTCCAACGGTGCTGCTCTCTACTTTGTTGTAACCAATGGGGGCGCAGACAGTTTTCCGGTTCATAGTATTGATTTCCCCGGTTATGACTGCCGGCGGAAGATGGAGAAGGGGGATATTTTCAAGGTTGACCTTATTATCCTTTTTGAAGGGTATATCTGTGACTTCGGCCGGACAACCATTGTCGGTGGAGAGGCTGATTCTGTTCAGAGAAAGATGATTGAAGAAGTGACTTACTCCTGTGATCATGTGATCAGCAAAATAAAACCCGGTGTGAAAATCAGTGATATTGTAGCGGCAGGAGATGAATATCTGCAAGCCAGGGGTATCTCCCTGGCGGAAGAACAGAACGACCCGGAGCAAATTTATGCCGCCTTCCCGCCCCACTGGGGGCATGGCATCGGTATGACATGGGAAAGGCCCTGGTTTGTCCGGGAGGAGTCCATGACTGTTCGGGAAAATATGTACCTTGCTGTTGAGAAATGCCTGTATAAACCGGGGTTGGGAACTGTCAACTATGAACAGAATCTTCTGGTTACCGCAGAGGGACCCCGAGTACTGACGTCAACGCAAAAAATTTG
Organism: Oceanispirochaeta sp.; assembly: GCA_963663385.2. Classification (GTDB taxonomy): domain Bacteria; phylum Spirochaetota; class Spirochaetia; order DSM-2461; family DSM-2461; genus Oceanispirochaeta. The sequence continues at coordinate 933,699 of CAXXXD010000003.1, forward strand.
GATTTAGGATTTATCGTATATTATGTTGAATAGAGAAAAACTGATTCGCTTCTGCCAGGATCTAATACAGTTGAAAAGCCTCTCCGGACAGGAGGGGAAGGTGGCAGAGCGGATAGTCAGAGAGATGAAGGATCTGGGGTATGATCAGATAAGAACCGATCCCTATGGAAATGTTATTGGTAAAATCAACGGGAAGGGAGAACGGTCCCTGCTTTTTGAGGGACATATGGATATCGTGGATGTTCCTACTCCCGAGGATTGGAGTGTTGATCCCTTTGGAGGGGTCATTCAGGACGACAGGATCTATGGTCGCGGGGCGGCAGATATGAAAACCGCTCTTGCCGCCATGATTCACGGCGCTGCCGAGATAGCTGGACAATCCTTGGAAGCAGATATTTATGTTGCTGCGATTGTATATGAGGAAATCTTCGAAGGGGTGGGATTCGGCAAGGTTCTGGATGAAATTAAACCGGATGCTATTGTCCTGGGAGAACCTAATGATCTGCAGATTGCCATTGCCCAGAAGGGCAGGGCCGAAATTGTTCTTGAAACATTCGGTGTAAATTCGCATTCTGCTCATCCGGAAGCAGGAGTGAATGCTTTAAATCATATGGTCCTGTTACTGGAGGAGATCAATTCAATACCGGTTATTGAATCTGAAGTTCTGGGAAAGGGAATTCTTGTTCCTACAGATATCGTTTCTTCTCCCTATCCGGGGGCTTCCATTATACCCGATCGTTGTCGTGTTACAATTGACCGGCGGCTGGTAGAGGACGAAACCCGGGAAAGCGTTTTGAAGCCTATCCGGGAAAAAATCGAACTGTTGAAAGGCAGACTGAAGAACTTTAATGCTCAGGTATCTTTTGCAGTGGAAGAGCTTCCTACCTATACGGGTGATAAACTGAAATCCGAGCGGTTTTATCCGGGTTGGGTGCTTTCCGATCAGCATGATCTTGTAAATAAAGCCCTTCAGGCCTATTCGGACGAAGGGGAAACGGCAGTTCTCGGCCGTTATGTTTTCTGTACAGACGGGAGTGAATGCGCTGGAAAGAGAAACATTCCTACAATCGGCATCGGACCGGCCAGGGCGGAAATGGCACATGTGGTTGATGAGTGCGTGGAATTGGAAAAAGTCATATCTGCTGCTAAAATATACAGTCGTCTAGCCGGAATATACTGAAAACAGTATAATGATTTACTTTAGGAGCGTGATAAGAAGAGTATGAATCCTGAAATAATCGGTTTACATATTAAAAAAATCAGATTACAGCAGAAACGGACACAACAGGATGTCGCTGATTACTGCGGGTTCACTAAAAGCCATATGTCTAAAATCGAGAAGGGAAAGGTAATGCCTTCTATCGGAGTTCTGGCAAAAATTGCAGATTTTCTGAATACGAAGGTATCCATCCTTCTGGATGAAGAGAAACATGAGGATCTTATTCTTGATAAAAAACAGGCTGTGGAATCCCAGATGATAAAAACTTCCAAGGGGTACTCGGTTTTTCCCTTTGCAGCCGGTCATGAAGATAAAAAGATGCAGCCTTTCTATTTTGTAACCCGCAAAGATGAGCATAAGCTTCATAAAACCACTCATGAGGGAGAAGAATTTATGTATGTTCTGGAAGGGAAGATGATTCTGAAAATAGAATCAAAGGAATTCACACTTTCCGAAGGGGACGGATTTTATTTTGATGCGCGTCTGGAACATCAGACAATCCCTTTGACTGAAACCCTTAGGGTTTTAGATATCTTTTCTCAAATAGAGAAATTAGAGTAGATCCTGCCTTTATTTTATCTCCGCTGCTAATTGGAATACCCATCTTTCTATCGGGATGAACGGAAGATAGGGGATTCTGCCATTACGGATCTGACCAAAACCGGATTTGCGCTTTGAGAAAAAATCATTTAGCATTTAAGTCGCTTGATTAAGTGAATTGTATTTCTATTTGATTAACAGACTTGGAGATTGGTTGCACTTGAAGCGGACAGTTTTTACCTTTTTATTGCTACTCTTTAACTGCCTGTTATTACAGGCTCTGGATGAGTCTGAAATTCCGGATTTCAATACATCCGGGGAGGGGCGAAAGTTTCCTATCTTTCCCAATCCCTATAGATCCGTGACAGAGAATCTTTCAAGGGACGAGTCTTTTGGAGACCTTGAAGATAAAATGATCTCCATTCTGGAGATAGAGCTTGGTGTAGAGTTTTCAAGGATTGTCGCCCCCGGAGAATCGGACCCTGTTGATTTACTGGATACCGGTCAATGTGTTGTATTTCCTGTATATGATAAGCCCGCTGAATTAGCGGGGAATGTGTTTTTTACTTCTGTCTATGCCGAGGTCCCGGTCGGATTCATCATTCCTGTCAATGAAGATTTGGATTTGGGATTAACAGAATTCCAGAATCCGAAAAGAATTTCTGTTGTTCGGAATTCACTGTCAGAACAGTACATCAGGAAAAACAAAATTGACGAGTACGAACTGCTTTCCGTCACTACCGTAGAGGAAGCACTGCAGGCTGTTTCATTCGGGCAGACAGACGCCTATCTGGGGAATCTGGATCAGGCAGACGGTTATATTAAAAAACGTGGTATAACTTCTTTAAAACCAGTGGATCATACTGTATTCACTATCCCCTACCGTTTTGCGGTCAATAGATCGTATCCGGAACTGTATAAACAAATTCAGATAGCTCTGAAAAATGCGGGCAGGATTGAATCCGAAGTTTTTAGGGAAACATCATCGTCCGACAGTTTCTCCAAAGCTGTTTTAAACGAGATTGAATTCCCGCTGCAGATAAGGGGGGACTATGCGTATCCGCCCTATGAATACCTTGATGAAAACAATCAGCCAACCGGATTCAATGTTGACATTATTAAAGCTGTAGCGGATGTTTTGGGACTGGAGATCAATATCCAGCTGGGTCAGTGGGATGAAGTGAGAAAAGAGCTGGAGAACAGACAGATTGACGCTCTTATAGGAATGTTTGAAACTGTTGAAAGACAGAAGACCGCAGATTTTTCAGTCCCTCATTTTGTGGCATCCTATGCCATTTTTGTTAACAGGAATTCATCCATACAATCAATTGATGATCTCTATGGCAAAGTAATAATTGTACAGAACAGCGATATGGGTTATGACTTTATGACTCAGAATATGATTGCGGGAAGACTGATCCTCTGCGATACCCCTGAAGCCGTGCTGGACAGTCTGAACAGGGGATTGGGGGATGCCGCTATTCTTTCCCGGTTGCAGGGCATCATCATTAAGAAAGAGAAGAATTACAAAAACCTTGTTATCGCCGGTCCCCCCATTTTAAAGCGGAATTACTGCATCGCCGTTCCGAAAGGCCGCCGGGATCTTCTGGCACTGATAAATGAAGGTCTGAATGAAATCAGAAGTTCCGGTCAGTATCAGGAGATCTACTCCAAATGGTTTGGTGTTTATGACCGGGAGGATTTAAAAGATTACAGTTCAATAGTCCGTTTGATACTGTTTATTCTGCTCTGTATTATAGCTCTGCTGGTCATATTTGTTTTATGGATCCGCTTTTTAAGAAGATTGATCAACCGCAGAACCGGTGAATTGCAGAAAAGCGGTGAGCAGCTGCGGGTCACCCTTGCTTCTATCGCAGATGCTGTTATTACAACAGATACAGAAGGGCTGATTACTACCATGAATCACACTGCATCTAAAATTACCGGTTACATAGAGTCCGAATCTGTAGGACTGCCGCTTCGTGAATGTTACTGTATCTATGATAATTCAACTAACGAAAGGATTGAGGATCCCATTAATGAAGTCATGCAGACAGGGAATCAGGTTTCCCTGGAAAAACCGGTAAAACTGATAAACAAAAACGGTGATCAGTGGATTATTGATGATTCAGCTGCTCCTATCAGAACGGAAGATGGGACGGTAATAGGCGTCGTGCTTGTCTTCAGGGATATGACTGAGGAATTGAGAATGCGGGATAAGCTTCTCCAGTCCCAGAAAATGCGGGCTCTGGGAGAACTGGCCGGCGGAGTCGCTCACGACTTTAACAATATGCTCGGAGGTATAATGGGGAGCGCTGAGCTATTGACACGGTATGTGGAAAAGGACAGTAAACAGGCCGATTTCCTTAATATAATTATTACTTCCAGCCGAAGGGCCGCGGATCTGACAAAAAAACTTCTGATGTTTTCAAGACACACTCCATCGGATATGAAAGCAGTAGATATCAACCTTCCAGTTAAGGAAGCACTGGATCTGCTGGAACATACGGCCGATCCCCGCATCCGGATCATCCCTAACATTTTAAATACACCAATAATGATCAAAGGCGATGCCTCCTTACTTCAGAATGCTTTCCTGAATTTATTTATCAATGCGGTTCACGCCATGCCGGAAGGGGGGTGTCTCTGGATTGAAACACGCTTTGTCGAATTAACAACCCCCACTATTAAAGGTTTGGATCAGTCGCTGCCGCCGGGTATCTTTGCAGAGGTTGAGGTAAGGGATAGTGGGTGCGGTATTCCAAAAGAACTGCAGCAGAGAATCTTCGAACCCTTTTTTACCACAAAGGAACAGGGGGCGGGGACAGGTCTCGGACTGGCCGCTGTGTTTGGGACGGTAAATCAGCATAAAGGGTCAATTTCCGTATACAGTGAAATCGGAAGAGGAACTGTGTTTAAGCTGTTATTCCCTGTTACTGAGGAAAACCCCGTTACTTTAAAGGAGTTGGAAAGGGAATATAGGGGGAATAATGAAACCGTACTGGTTGTTGATGATGAACCTGCAATGCAAAATGCGTCAAAGGGGATGCTGGAGCTGATGGGCATGCAGGTTATTCTGGCAGGGAATGGATTGGAGGCTCTGGAAATATTCCGCAAAAAGAATCCCCTGATTCAACTGGTGTTACTGGATATGACAATGCCGGGAATGAACGGGAAGGATTGTTTCTTTGAATTAAAGAAAATCCGTCCGGATGTAAAAGTGATTATTTCATCCGGTTTTGCTCCTGAAAAAGACATTGAACTTATGAAAGAGCAGGGACTCAGTGGATTTATTCGAAAGCCCTATCAGTACAGAGAGTTGAATCACCAAGTGGCAAAAGTAATGGAGTCATAAGCGATTTCCGGCAGCTGCCGCCCGGGATACCGCAGATCAGGCCCCTACATAAGGTTTCGGGCTGCAATTTCACAGTTTACTCTATCGAGGATAGACGGAATTTCATGCTTCAGATCAAGAAATGCTTCTGACACTTCGGGGCAAAGCTGAAAATCCGATACATTTTTGATCTCATCCAAAGCTTCCTCATAACTGAGAGCCTTGCTGTATGGACGGCTTGAGGTTATGGCGTCAAATGTATCAGCCACAGCAATTATCCTTGCTCCGAAGGGAATCTCTTTTCCTTTCAGTTGACAGGGGTATCCCTTACCATCCCAGCGTTCATGGTGATGAAGGATGTAGAGGGCTATTTCATTCAGTTTCGGCAGACTGTTTACAATATTATATCCGATTTCCGAATGATTCCTGATCATTCGGAATTCTTCTTCCGTTAATCTTCCTGGCTTATTCAGAATAAGATCCGGTACACCGATTTTTCCAATATCATGAAGATGGGCCGCAATATGAATGATTTCCTGCCACTGTTCGGGAATGTTCATATTTCTTGCGATATGTTCACACAGAGCGGAAACCCTCCAGGAATGTTCAAAGGTATAGGGATCTCTGGCGTTTAATATAACGACGATGGTTTCCATTACTTCATGCATGGTAAAACCGGATAGGGTCGGCAGTTTTTCAGTGATATCCATTGGTTTTGAAAATACAGCATAGGTATACCTATGTCAATTAGTACGTGTGTACAATCTTAGTAGTTTGTAATTAAATGAAAAAGGCTATTCCCTTCCCGCCGCAACAGGAACCCATGAACTAAAGAGTTCAAAAACACATTTCTGTCATATCTATTATTATAAATCGTTTTACAAAAAAATATCGGGATATTAGAATGGCTTAATTTCATTTTAATGCTCTTGTTGTATATTCAGATATTATTTTATTATCAGGCTGTTTTCTGCGCTTGATTATGGTAAGCATTTATAAATAGTCTGTTCTGTAAAGGTGGAATATGTACAGTTTTAAAAACGATTACTCAGACGGAGGACATCCTCTGATATTGCAAGCCCTGGTGGAGACATCAGCTTTTCAGACAGAAGGTTACGGGGAGGACCGTTTCACTGCAGAAGCCGTTGAAATTCTAAAAAAAGCAATGCAGAGGCAGGATGCGGATATTCACTTTCTGTCCGGTGGAACCTTAACCAATCTGACAGCTCTTTCCGCTTTCCTGCGACCTCACGAAGCGGTTATCTCTGCTCATTCCGGTCATATCTATGTGCACGAAACCGGTTCTGTTGAGGCTACGGGTCATAAGGTTTTCCCCGTGGCAACGGAAGACGGGAAACTCCGGCCGGAACATATACGATCCGTAGTGGAGGAGCATCACTTTGAACATATGGTAAAACCCAAACTGGTTTATCTTTCCCAGTCAACAGAAATAGGTACTATCTACTCCCGCAGGGAAGTTAAAGCTCTCAGAGACATCTGCAATGAACTTAATCTCTATATGTATATGGACGGAGCCCGCCTCAGTTATGCTTTGACTTCAACAGAAAACGATTTAACTCTCCCGGAAATTGCAGAGTTTTTTGATGCGTTCTATATTGGGGGGACAAAGTGCGGAGCCCTGTTCGGAGAGGCCCTGGCTATCATGAATGAAGATCTTAAACCGGAATTCCGTTATATTATGAAACAAAGGGGCGGTATACTGGCAAAGGGACGTCTGCTTGCCATTCAGTTTCTCACCCTTTTCCGGGATGGATTATTTTTCAAACTGGGTGAAAACGGAAACAGACTGGCAGGGAAACTGCAGAAAGGCATTCTGGATCTGGGGTACAAGGTGCAATTTGAGTCCTCTACAAATCAGATTTTCCCCATCTTTCCCGAAAATACCATTCTCGAGCTGGAAAAGAAATTCCAGTTCTACCGCTGGGAAAAACTGGAAGACAATACCTCTTCTGTCCGGCTTATATGTTCCTGGATGACCGGAGAGAAATATGTGGATGAATTTATCCGTGTGCTGGGAAGTTTTTCAAATGCAGATTGAGGTTTCAACCACTCATGAATCTACAGGATTCCCTCTATTAATAAATATAAAAGTTTCAGGTATGGAAGGAAATTATTATGATATGATGTCCTTGGAGATAACTCTGTGGAAGAAGAACTGTTTAATGAAATATCCCTGAACGATGAAAAAATACTGAACACCCTCTCGGAAGTCGGGGTCTATATTACAAACTACTCAAATGGTGCAACCCTGGTAAGCAATGTATGGAAAGACCTGCCTGATCATTTTCGTGTTAACGATAAGGATTATTTTTTTACCCGTTTGATACACCCGGATGACCGGGAAAGAATTTGCAAGGCTCTATCCGATTTATACAACGGGAAACTCCGGGAGTTTCATGAAATATTCAGAATCGTACTGGATGACGGAACATTACGCTGGGTTTACTCTCTGGGAAAAACTGTACAGAGTACGAAAGACGGAAAACCCATCCTGTTTATCGGGTCAGACTCTGATATTACAGACCTTAAGGGGGTGGAAGAGAAACTGCGGATCAGCATTGAAAAGGAGAAGAAGCGGTCCCGGGAACTTGAAACACTCAGACAGGTTGTAAGCGCTATCAGTTCCTCCCTGGATATGGAGGAGACCGTCCAGAAGATCCTGTATGAGATCCGGCGGATTATACCTTATGAAGCGGGGTCAATTCAGGTATTGAGGGATGGGTATCTTCATGTGATCGGAGCAGAGGGCTTTGAAAACAATGCTGAAATATGTTCCCTGAAATTCAAATACCCCGAACTGGGAAGCTTAAGCACTTTAGCCCTTCAGGAGAATAAACCCTGTCTGACCAATGATGTCTCCCTGGATTTTCCCAGGTTTATTCAGCCGGAAGGCACCCGAAGGATCTGTTCCTGGATAGGTATACCCCTGATTTCCCAGGGCGAAATAATTGGTTTGATGGCTCTTGATGCATACAATACCAACCATTTTAACAAGCATCATCTGGAACTGGCCGGTATTGTGGGAAACCAGATTTCCATTGCCATGGATAACGCCCGGCTTCATGAAAAAGCTTACAGAATGGCAATGGAAGATGCTTTAACAGGGATAGGAAGCCGGCACCGTATAAAGATGGAAGGCCGATTAATGTTTGAAACGGCAATCAGATCGCAAAGCAATATTGCTCTTGTTATTCTGGATATTGATCACTTTAAATCGGTTAATGATGATTTCGGCCATGATTTGGGTGATGTGGTGCTAAAACGGATTGCCGGGGTTTGTACCGAAGAGATACGCGGGATAGATCTGCTGGGTCGTTACGGAGGAGAAGAGTTCCTGATTGTCCTGCCCGGAACCGATTCTTATCAGGCCGCTAAAGCCATGGATCGGCTTAGGTCTAAAATACAAACCCTTCAACACCCGGAAATCGGCAGACCCGTAACCGTAAGCGGCGGCCTGTACGCCGGGATACCCCGGGAAAATGAGAAAATGGGATATTTTATTTCCATGGCGGATAAAGAACTCTATAAGGCAAAATCCATGGGACGAAACAGAATCTGCTGGAGTAGAAAATCCTGAAACCAGGACAGGATCACTCCTGTTTGTTATGTTTGATGAACTCCTTCTCCCCCATAAACAGAAAAACTGTCAGAATCAGTATCCCGGACGTAATACTTATTCCGGCGGAAAGGGAAAGGGCGTCTGCTGCTGATCCTATCAGGAGGGCAAAAACAGCAGTCCATAAGGTTTCTCCCTGACTCTCCACTGACAGTACGGTTGCCAGGATACCGGGCTCAATACTGTCTCCCAGATAGCCTACTCCAATTGGTTTTCTGATGTTCTCAAGCAGGTAGATTAGAAGAAAGAAAAGAACTGTCAGCCAGGGAAGGTTCATATAGAGAAAAATACCCCCCGCCAGACCAGCCAGTGCACCGGTCAGAAGGGTATAGAAGAGAATCCTTCCTCTGTCTTTGAACTTTTTGTGGACTGCTCCTGCCTGCCGGGATGCGGCAGAACTGATCAGAAAAATTATGAAATAGATAACGCCTATCAGAATGGCGCTGCGCTGCTCTTCACTTTTTTCGATAAGGAAGGGAAGTGATACTGCTGCGGTCCGAAGAACCGGCTGCAGGTAATCCTTTACAGCCTTATAAAATCCGGCAAACACGGAAACATGGGAAATCCGGCTGAGGATTGTCCGGTTCCTGATTGCCCTGAAGCTCTCTTTCAGCAGGTTCTTATGAATTCCGGTAGCACTGTCGTCCGAACTCAAACCTCTGTCCAGGTAGGACGGGTAGGAGAGAACAAGAAAGAAATCCAGGATATACGGGATGATTGAAAACAGAAAGATCAGGGCGTAATCTTTTGTAATGAAAACGATGAGTCCCGCAGAAAGGGCGCTCAGGGCCGCCCCTCTCTGTGACCATGACCTTGTATTCCCGTAATACTCTGACTTGTGATCCTCCCACCCCTTTACCTTAAGGTAGTCGAATATCATGGCTTTATGAGTTCCTGTCCGGCAGGCGTCTCCAAAAGCATAAAAAATCATGGCCGTAAGCAGCATGGCATAGGAATTTGAAAAATAGAGCAGAAGAAAGGCGAAAATATAGGATAGAAAAGAGGCGAGCATGGTTTTTTTTCTACCCCATCCATCGGCAAAAAGTCCTGTGGGGATCTCAAGTAAATTGATAGCCGTCTCCCGAACAGCATAGAGTGTTCCGATTTCCAGAAAGGAGACTCCTCTGGATCGGAGGAAAAGAATGAAAAAGGAGTCGAATAGTCGGAAACTCTTGAGAAAGCCGTAGGCAGAAAATTTGTAGAACTGCAGATCCTTCCGGAAAGTATCAGTCAATATTCAGTCCTCCTGAATCCATCTCTCTCCATACTAACAGAATCCCTGCTCTTCTAGAAAGGGTGGGTTGCAGATAAAATAGGGGCAACAAAGTAGAAAACTGCTTCATTCATTTGAAAAAAGCTCAACTTTCCGGTATTTTTAATACTTAGCATCCCAACCGGGATCCATTACGGGAGGATCGATCGTTTTTTATGAAATTATATAGCCGGAATCAGGTTTTTTTCTATTCGGTTGCCACGGCTCTGGTGGTGATTCTGCTTTTAATGGGCTTTGGAGCTCTCTCTTTTTCTGGTAGAACGGATATTCAGAAGGAGCAGATGGTCCGGCAGGATCTGATGGCTGAGGATATCCTCCATACTTCCGAGCTTGATCCGAATCTGGGACTGAATGTCAGCAGCAATTCTGAGTATTCTGCGGATGAACTGAATAATATAAGAGTATACGAAGCCTTGAACGAAGCGGTTGTGAATATCACTACCGAAGTTGTGGGATATAACTGGTTCCTGGAACCGATCCCTCAGGAGGGTTCCTCCGGTTCGGGTTCAATTATTGACAAGAGGGGCTTTGTACTGACCAATAATCATGTGGTGGACAAGGCATATAAAGTATATATAACTCTGGCTGACGGCACCCAGTATGAAGGGGAGGTCATTGGCACGGATTATGAAAATGATCTGTCTGTACTCAAGTTTGATCCCGGAGAAAGGGACCTGGTTACCATCCCCTTCGGTACGTCAGAGAATCTGAAGGTCGGTCAGAAAGTCATTGCCATAGGCAACCCTTTTGCCTTTGAACGAACCCTTACAACAGGAATCGTTTCAGGGTTGGGGCGGCCCCTCAAAAACAATGCCGGACTGGTCATCCGGGATATGATCCAGACTGATGCGTCCATTAATCCCGGGAATTCAGGGGGTCCCCTGATTAATTCCAGAGGGGAAATGATCGGAATTAATACAATGATCTACACACCTTCAGGGGGATCGGTAGGGGTCGGCTTTGCCATCCCTGTTGACACCGCCCGGCGGGTTGTTCCCGACCTGATGACCTACGGAATGGTTCAGCGGGGCTGGATTGATATTGTTCCCGTACAGCTATTCCCCTCTCTGGTCCGCTATGCGAATCTTCCTGTCTCTCAGGGAATCCTGGTATCCCGTGTGGTTTCCGGAGGCAATGCGGAAAAAGCCGGGGTTCAGGGCGGTTCAAACAGGCAGGCCGTCCGGAGCGGTTCTTCTGTTATCTATCTGGGGGGAGACATAATTGTGGGTATTAATGGGAAAGCGGTGGCCACCCTTTCTGATTTCTACGGAGCCCTTGAAAATACCCGTCCCGGAGATTCCATTACGGTACAGGTTGTCAGGGGAAAGCAGACCAGGCAGTTTGATGTTGTCCTTTCCGAAAGGCCCTCTGAAAATTAAAGGAAAATATGGAAAAATTTAAAGTTGTATCCCCCTTTGAACCCTCTGGAGATCAGGGACAGGCCATAGACAAAATTTCCAAAGCCCTTCTGGGCGGGGAAACGGCCGTAACCCTGAAGGGGGTAACGGGCTCGGGTAAAACCTACACTATGGCGAAGATTGTTGAAAAGGTACAGAAACCGACCCTGATTATCTCCCATAATAAAACCCTGGCAGCTCAGCTCTATCGGGAATTTCAGGATTTCTTTCCCCATAATGCGGTTGAGTATTTTGTTTCCTACTATGATTACTATCAGCCGGAAGCCTATGTTCCTGCCCGGGATCTGTATATTGAGAAGGATTCCTCCATCAATGATGAGATCGACAGGATGAGACTTTCCGCCACCATGAGCCTTATGGAACGGCAGGATGTTCTTATTGTTTCCACAGTTTCCTGTATATACGGTCTGGGGAATCCTTCGTCTTATAAAGATATGAGAGTACAGCTCCTTGTCGGGAGGGAATACAACAGGGACGAAGTGATCAGAAACCTTATATCCCTTCAGTATGAACGGAACGATATGGTATTGGAGCGGGGAAAATTCCGTGTGCGCGGGGATGTAATGGAGATCTATCCCGCCTACCTGAAGGAGGCCTATCGGATCAGTTTTGACTGGGGCGAGATCGAATCGGTCCGCCGTTTTAATCCTGTTTCCGGTGATATCCTTCAGGATCTTCCCATGTGTACCATATACCCGGCCAAGCACTTTGTTATGCCAGAGGACAGGATTCACAGTACCCTGAACCAGATCCGGGAGGAGATGGTTCAGCAGGTGGACTTCTTTGAAAGCCGGGGACAGATTGTAGAGGCCCAGCGTCTGAAAACCAGAACGGAATACGATCTGGAGATGATGGAGGAGATGGGGTACTGTTCGGGTATTGAGAATTATTCCCGTCATCTGGCCGGGCGGGAAGCCGGAGAGCGGCCCGAGGTTTTACTGGATTATTTCCCCGATGATTTTCTTACCTTTGTGGATGAGTCCCATGTAACCCTTTCCCAGATACGGGCCATGTATGAAGGAGACCGTTCCCGAAAGACAAATCTGGTCAATTTCGGTTTCCGGCTTCCATCCGCTCTGGATAACCGTCCCCTGGTTTACAGTGAGTTTGAAAAACTGAAAAATCAGGTCCTTTATGTATCTGCGACACCGGGTAAGGAGGAGATGGAGAAATCCTCTCTGGTGGCGGAACAGATCATCCGGCCGACAGGACTTCTGGATCCCGAAGTTGATGTCCGGTCCACCAGCGGGCAGATGGAAGATCTGTACGGTGAAATCCGTAATCGTATCGACCTGAAGGAGCGTGTCCTTATAACAACTCTGACCAAAAGGATGGCCGAAGACCTGACAGACTATCTGTCCGAACTGGGTCTAAAGGTCCGATATCTTCATTCGGAGATAGAAACAATAGAGAGGGTCGAAATTATACGGGACCTCAGGCTGGGAGAGTTTGATGTCCTGGTAGGGATAAATCTGCTCAGGGAAGGTCTGGATATACCGGAGGTTTCCCTGATAGCCATTATGGATGCCGATAAAATAGGATTCCTCCGTTCCGAAACATCTCTTATTCAGATCATTGGCAGGGCTGCCAGAAATGCCAATGGAAAAGTTATAATGTATGCGGATAGGGAATCCCATGCCATGACCGCTGCTATCAGGGAAACAGAACGGCGCCGCAGGATTCAACAGGCCTACAACGAAGAACACGGCATTACCCCCGAAACAGTCCGGAAAGCTGTACACGACCTTCTTGTTCGTAAAGTGGAAAAGAAGAAGGGGGCCGAGCGGATGACTATTGATGTGATGAAGGAAAATGTGAATCTGCTTGATCCTGTTCAGAAGAAGAAGCTGATAAAGGCTCTCGAGAAGGAGATGCTTGAAAAGGCCAGGAATATGGAATTCGAAGAGGCGGCTGTGCTGCGTGATGAAATTCAAGATCTGAAGGGGGAGTCCTGATGGATCCCGGTTTTTCCCGCCCCCTGTTAATGTTCTCACTCTGCCTCATCCTTATCTCTGTCTCCTGCAGGAAGGAGGAGGTTGCCTGGGAACTGGAAATCCCCTCAACGCCCATTCTTACGGGGACTGTCGGGTGGGGAGTCGTCAATACGGCCTATCTGAAGATTAATAAAGACCCCGATGATGATCAGTTTGTTGTTACAACCCTCCGGGAAGGGGATATTGTCCGGATAGAATCGGTCCATTACCTGAAGGAAGAGCGGGGCAGGAATGTCACGGTCTGGTATGAAATAAAATGGGATGACCTGACCGGTTGGGTAAAGGATACCTATCTGGATCCCTATGATACAAGAGAAAAGGCCCAAACCGGTGCCGGAATGCTCCTTGATGCCCCACCGGCAGAGTAGAGCCCTTTTCTTCTGTTCCCTAGCTGTGTTAAATTGTAAGCATGAGTATTAAGGATAATCTTGCCAGGGTAAGGGATTCACTGAATGAAGCGGCTGTTAAGTCCGGTCGGAAGGCAGATGACATTGCTTTAATGGCGGTGAGTAAAACCAAACCTCTGGAGTTGATAGAAGAGGCTTATGAGGCGGGGCAGCGCCTTTTCGGTGAAAACAGGGTTCTGGAAGCAAAAGAGAAATTTGCTTTTCTGCCGGATGATGTCCGCCTGGAAATGATCGGACATCTACAGACCAATAAACTAAACCCGGCTGTGGATGTTTTTGACTGTATTCAGACTGTGGACTCCATCAGGCTGGCGGAAAAACTGGAAGCCCGGTGCTGTCTCAGGGACAGGAGTATTGATATCCTGTTACAGCTTAAGACTTCTGATGAAATGAGTAAAACCGGACTGGATTCCTTTGATCTTCTGCAGAACGCAGCTGAAGCTATTCTGGGGATGTCCAGGCTGCGGATTACAGGTCTGATGACTATTGCCCCTTTTACAGATAATGAGCTGATTGTCAGAAAAGCGTTCTCAGACTGCCGGGAGGCTAAAGAACGTTTGTGTCTCCGGTTTCCGGAACTCGAAATGCCTGTTCTTTCCATGGGGATGTCTTCGGATTATGAATGGGCGATTCAGGAAGGTTCCACTCAGGTCAGAATAGGAAGCGCCATTTTCGGAGTACGTTCTTGAAGTGGTGGCCGCTGTTTATTCTTCTGTTTCTGCAATGGGGCGGAATAGTCTGTCTGGGAGCGGAAGAGTTTAACGGACCTGTAACAGAACCCTTACCTTATGAGGAGATAGAGTTCCCCGAGTGGGCTCATGATATGAGACGTTTCGAGGTGATTTTTTTCGGATCGGTACCCCTGAGCTATATTGTAACCAATCTGGTCTATGATCTTTCCATTTATGCCTCTCATGATTTTAAAACCGAGTACAGGATGGGAACGGCCAGGGATCAGGATGATATCGAGTTTATGCTGATTACGTCAGTTTCGGTTTCGGCTGGAATTGCCGTACTGGATTATATTATCGGACAAGTAAAGGATAGATGGGGGACGGATAGGAAAATCCGGGATACCCCTGAGAGTGGAAAACAGTAATGGAAAAAGAGATTAAAGTAGAACTGCCCGAAGGGGAAGCTGTTCGGGCGGACAGATATATTTCGGGAATAGGCATTATGAGCCGCAGTCAGTTTGAGTTGTGCAAGTTAAAGGTCGAGCTGAATGGCAGAGAGATTAAGGTTTCCAGGAAAATCAGGAATCATGATGTTTTAAAACTCTCATGGGAGCCGCAGGAGGAACCGGAGTACGGACCCGAAGAAATGGACCTGGATATCCTGTTTGAAAATGAACAGGTTATTGTCCTGAATAAACCCCAGGGGGTAGTTGTCCATCCGGCTTGCGGAAACTATCACGGCACACTTGTTCAGGGCCTTCTGTATTATAACAAAACCCTGGCCGGTTCTTTTGGAGAAGAGAGTATTCGGCCTGGTATCGTTCACCGCCTGGACAAGGATACTTCCGGTATTATAATAACCGCAAAGGATGCTTCTTCTCTGGAATGCCTCTCTGCCCAGTTCCGGGACAGAACAACAGAGAAGTACTATATTGCTCTGGTAAAAGGGCGGATGCCTGCCCGTCGGGGGGATATCGATACATTTATTACCAGGGATGAAAAAAACAGAAAAAAGTTTACCGTACATGAATCAAAAGGAAAACACGCTATAACCCGTTACGAAGTAATAAAAGCCTGGGACAATTATACGCTGCTCCGTTTAAAGCTGGAAACAGGAAGAACTCACCAGTTAAGGGTTCATCTCCAGTCTCTAGGCTGTCCCATCCTTGGCGATCCCATCTATTCCAGAAAGGATAATCGCTACCCGGATACCGGGTTGATGCTTCATTCATGGAAGCTGAAAATCCAGCTGCCGGGAGAGGAGGAACAGAGGGAATTCACCGCACCTCTTCCCGATCGTTTCTCAAGGATGGAAGAACTTCTGGATGAGGAAACTACCTGAGAAGATCCTGCTTAGTCTTCCTGCTCCTCATACTCCTCTTTCATCCTGTTGTAGATGTTTTTTTCAGCCCGGATGGTAGAGGGAGGACCATGGCCGGGAAGGAGGATTCCGTGTCCTTCCCGGATAAACAGTTTATTCTCCAGTTCATCCCTTAAAAGAGCTCTCGTGTAGCGGTCGGGAGTCGTTCCCGTTCTTCCGGCGGAAAGTACGTCCCCGGTAAAGTAAAAATGACCGTATTTATAGACAAGGGAATCAAAAGAATGACCGCTTATGGACAGTACTTCGATATTCTGGTCGCCCAGTTTCAAAATACCCTCATCCACAGGAGTGCAGGGGGTTCCCTCCAGATCGTCGATTTTTGAATAGATCTTTGCATCGTATATTTTAAGTATTGTTTTAATGCCCCTGAAATGGTTGGGGTGGGCATGTGTAATCAAAACATGACGGATATAATAGTTATTATCCTCAATCAGTCCCAGAAGACGGACATCCATGGACCCCGGATCAACGAGGATGGCATCTCCCCCCTCGTCCGGTCCTATAAGATAGGTATTGCTGAATCCGACAGCGGTAAAGTGATTAAACAGTTTCATGGCAGCTCTTCCGTATCAAAATAGGCTTCCTCGGTATTGGAGTATTTAAAATTGATGCCGCTCCGCCTCGATCCTGAAAAATCCACTCTTTTCAGGTTGCAGTCCATCATTTTTATATTTTTCAGGGAAGCCGCTATAAAGCGGGAATAGTAGAGGTCTGACTCGCTGAAATCGTTGTTGACGGCATGAATATTATTCCAGTTGACCGCAATCAGGTCGGATCCCTGCCAATCCACATTGGTTATTACAGATTCGGTAAAGACACAGTGTTTTATATTGGTCCTTTTGAATGAGGTATCGATGATTACAGATTCATCAAAGAAACACATCTGAAAAACCGAATCATCAAACCGGCAGTTAATCCACTGGGTGTGATGAAAATAGCAGTCCAAAAAGTGCTTGTTGCATAAATCCAGGTCCTTGAACACAAGCCCGGGAGCCTTTATATCGCATATAACCTCTTTCTCCGTCATCAGCCTGCTGAAATGCTTAACGCTATCCCAGTTCTGATGCTCTTCGCATAGTCTGTAACCGGTGGAAACTTTATTTGTGCAGTCCGGGTGGGAACAGTAATCCAAATCAAACATATATATAATTTAAATTTATTGCCTTTTTTTTTACAAGGGGTTAAGATCCGTTTATGTGTAATTGTTATTTCTGCGGCAATTCCTTTGATGAAAAAATCTATAAAACAACACTTTGTCCCTCCTGCGGAAAGGAGCTGAAAATCTGCATGAACTGCCTTCATTACGATTCTTCCGCCTATCATGAGTGCCGGGAATCCCAGGCCGAGTATGTTCAGGATAAACTTCGGGCGAATTTCTGTGATTACTTTATGCCGGGGGAAAAGCGTTCAAACGGGTCTACCGATAAAGAACAGGAAGCCCGGAGCAAGTTTGAGGATCTTTTCTCCTGATGCTCATCAGCCGAAATCTTGTCTTTATGGATTCCGGAATCGGAGGAATCCCCTATCTCAGGTGGGTCCGTGAAAAACGCCCCGGCTGGCAGTATTATTACGTGGCGGACAACAAATTCTTTCCCTATGGAGGCCGCAGCGCCGAGGAACTGAAAAACCGGCTCTGCGATCTGACGGAGCTGATGATACGGGAATACTCTCCCGATATAATAATACTGGCATGTAACACCGCGTCCGTAACCGCCCTTTCTCATCTTCGTTCCCGTTTCAGTCTGCCCTTTGTGGGTGTGGTTCCCGCTGTCAAACCCGCCGCCCAGGATGAAGGGACCGGACGGATAGGCGTGCTGGCAACGAAGGGGACTGTTGAGGGTGAGTACCTGAAAGAGCTGATCAGGAAATTTGTTCCCGATTCGGAAACAGTGGATTGTATTGCCGCCCCTGATCTGGTTGATTTTGTGGAAAACAGACTTTCCGGAGCGGAAAGCGACGAAGTAAGGCGGATCGTCCTTCCCTATCTCAGGGAGGCGGAGAAAAGGAAGTGGACACACATGGTTCTTGGCTGTACCCACTATATTTTTCTGAAGCCCTGGCTTGAACAATGGAAATCCGACTCTCTTTCTGTAATAGATTCCACCGAAGGAGTCGGAAGGCGGATTCTCAGTCTGCTTGACCGGAAGGGAGAGACCCCCGGAAACAGACCGGAGGGGACGGATAATGCTATCTTTCATATTACTGATGGTTCCCGGCCTTTCTCCCTGTACAGGAATCTGGCAGAATCTGAAGGGATGAATTTTAAAATACTACAGGCGGATCAATTATGAAGGGTCTGGTTCTTTGGGGAATCAATAATATCTATACCGTAAAATCCTTTAATGACGGATTAAACAGAGAGTGTCGGATCAAGGGAAAGAAGCTCAGTTCCAAAGAGCGTTTCTATAACCCGATTTCTCCCGGTGATTATGTAGAGGTGGAAGATATCCCCGATGAACCGGGCAAGGGTATCATTGTCGAGCGAGAAGAGAGAAGGAACTATTTTGCCCGTTATAATAAAAAAGGACGGGCTCTTCAGACCCTCGCCGTCAATATGGATTGTCTTTACTGCATTGTATCACCCGAGCTGCCGCCATTCAGGCCGCGTTTTATAGACAGGGCTCTTATTCTGGCAGAGAAGGGCAGACTGGATGTGGCAGTCATACTCAATAAATGTGATCAGAAAATCGAACCATCCGTACAGGGCCGGCTGGATTATTTTAAAAAAATGGGGGTTCCCATATATTATACCTCGGCGGAAACCGGAGAGGGAGTGGATGACTTTCTGAGGGAAATCAAAGGAAAAACTGTTGGTTTTGCCGGGCAGTCCGGGGTGGGAAAATCCACACTCCTGAACAGGCTGATACCGGATGCCGCCCAGAAAACGGCTGAAGTGTCCCGCAAGATGGCCAGAGGGAAGCATACGACAAATTATGCCGTAATGATCCCTTTTGGAAATCAGGAGGGTTATATTATTGATACACCGGGAATCAGGGAGCTTCTTCTATGGGGAATCGACAGCTGTGATCTGGATCACTGGTTTACAGATTTTCAACCATATATCGGTCAATGTGGTTTTAATGGCTGTCATCATATCCATGAACCGGATTGTGCTGTAAAAGATGCTGTTAAAGAAGGGAAAATAAACGGTGACCGTTATGAGAGCTATGCCCGTATGTTTACGGAGATTCAGGAGAGTGAACGGCAGTTTTAAAATAAAAACGGCTTGTATTGATCTTATTTATGTGATAAAAGGAACGGAATAGGTTTGTTTATGAATCTAAATGAACATTTTATTTTTATATTGATCGTTTTCGCCTTTTTTCTCAGCTCTTGTTTAACCGTTAATTCCGATTTGAGAATATCGGGACAGGGTCGTGGCAGCCTTGTCCTGGATTACCGGGTTTCCAAGAAGGCGGCGGGAATCCAGAGGGATTCTACACCTGATGGACGCCTTATCCCCCTTCCTCTGAACCAGAATGAATTCCGCCAGAAAGCTGATGCGCTTTCAGGCTTGTCTATCACTTCCTTAAGTTCTTCGGAAGATCCGAATTATATTTATATTGAATCAGTCATCTCCTTCGATACCCTTCAGGATCTCAGTTCCTTTCTGGGAATTCCAATGCGGATTATGCAGGAAGGGGATGTCACCCGTCTCAGTGTAACTCTGGCTGATCCGGAATATCCTGTCAGTCTCGAATCGCGGAATATTATTTCATCCGTATTTGATGACGATACCCTGTCTCTAAGTCTGACAGTTGACGGGACTGTTACTTCCGTTAACAGAGGGCAGACGGGTCCAAATGGAAGGGGCGCTCTGTTTTCAGGTGATTTAGAGGATCTGTACGGGAGCAGCGGATTTATCTGGGAAGTGGAGTGGCAGTAATATGATAAAACATTATAAACTGCAGCAGTGGGATAATAAGCTTAAAAGTATTTGTGATGAGGTGGACGCCTGGCTGGAGAGTGAGTATGGAGATCTCTATCGATTAAGGCCCAATCGTCCGGAAAGAGGAGAGACTTTCAATCCCGAAATGGACGGACTGTTTAATATCCAGGCAGTTTTTACACCGGGCTATGGATCTGAAAAGGGGCGGGGATATATTATTGAGATAGAGTATTCCACCCTGGAAACTGTAAGCCCCGAAGTTAAGAAAAATATCGATGATATTGTTATTTCCATGATCAGGAAGCGATTGGGTACAGAATTCCCCGGCAGAGAACTTGAAATAGGTATAGATAAGAATATGATTAAGATATGGGGCGATCTCAGTCTGGGAGCAATATGAAAAAGTGACTTTCATTTTTTTTCCCTACAGTATACCTTATATGGTAATGGTTAAAGGAGGAGTTTGTGTCTGATAAAAGGAAGCTATTTCTGAAAATCCTGAAAGTGGAATTGGAAGAAGTGGAAAGCGAAATCGATATACTAATCAAAGTGTATCAGTCTCGTTATGAAAAGCACGAAATTACACATTATGTTCAGCAGGAAAACGGCGCTCTTCTTGAACGGGAAATATCCTGTCTGAAAAAAATGGTTCCGGTGCTGGATACTTTTTCAACAGAAGAGTATCAGGATAATGAATCCTTCGTTTCCGGTTTAAAAGTCTTTCTGGAAAGTTTTGTAAAAGAGAATCAATTTCCTCATGCGGTTTTTCTTTTGGCGGAACACAAGTTGCAGAAAGTTGTAAAATATATCTTTTAAGTAAGAGGGTAAAGTCGCATGGATGTTCAGGTTAAGGAACTTATTGAGAAAATCAAGAATGACGGTGTGAAAAGTGCTGAAGAGACAGCTGCCGGCATTATCAGTGATGCAGAGAAAAAAGCTGCTGCATTAATGGAAAAGGCTGAAAAAGATGCCGCCGAGATTAAATCTCAGGCGCAGAATGAAGCAGCCAGAATGGAACAGGCCGGAAAGGAAGCCTTGAAGCAGGCCGGACGCGATTTGCTGTTAAGTGTGCGTA
This sequence comes from Oceanispirochaeta sp., assembly GCA_963663385.2. GTDB lineage: Bacteria > Spirochaetota > Spirochaetia > DSM-2461 > DSM-2461 > Oceanispirochaeta. The sequence goes on from CAXXXD010000003.1 coordinate 954,540, forward strand.
AGGATGTGGAAACGCTGTTTGACGGAGTTGTAAAGGCCGGAGCGGCAGAGGTCCTGAAAGGGGACAGTCTGAAAGAGTGCATTATAACGGTTCTGAAATCCTGGAATGCCGATGAGGTTAAGGACCTGACAGTCCTTGTCCCGGAAAATCTCCTCAAAGCACTCGAGTCTGATCTGAAAGGTCAGCTGAAAAGCGAAGTAGAGAAAGGTTTGGAAATCAAACCCTTTAACGATATTGAAGCCGGTTTCAGAATTTCTTCTAAAGACGGCCGGGTTTTTTATGATTTTTCCGATGACGAGTTGATGACAATGCTTTCCAAGTATTTGAATCCCGCTCTGTTGGCCATTCTGGAAAAATAACAAAAGGAGTTAATTTTGGGTCAGTTTTATTATACTGTCGCATCATTACCCATGCTGTCCTATGACGAGCCTTCCGGACTGAAAGTGGCCGATTATATGGCCGACTGCCGGAAATGGCTGAAGCCTGTCGAGTGGGAGATGCTGTCCTCAGCTGTGCTTAATCCCGATACGGTTAAGGCTTCCATCTCTTCAGTAGCCGAAGAGTTCATGATATGGGAGATCAGCCTGAGGAATGAGCTTGTTCTCCTGAGGGCTGCCGCCATGGGGCTGGAAGCGGATAATTTTATTGTAAAAAGCGAACGCTATCCTGAAACGGCGTCCCTGGCGGCTCATGCCTTCAAGCAGGAATCTCCAATGGATGCGGAGGATGCGTTAAACCGGGGACGCTGGCAGTTCCTGGAAAACCTGAAGGTAGGGCACTTTTTCGATCTGGAATATTTGATTCTTTATTCCCTGCAGCTGCAGATCCTGGAAAGGAAGAGCTGCTTTGAAGAGGAAACCGGATATGCCCGCTATCAGGAAATTTACCGAAATATCCTGAATCAGTTGGATGATGATGCAGTTGGAGAGCGAGAATGAAAAGTACTGGAAAAGTAGTTGGTGTTAATGGAAATATGGTAACCGTCGAGGTTGCCGGTGACGTTAAGTTAAATGAAGTCGGTTATGTCGTAACCGGTGGAAAGAAGCTGAAATCCGAGGTTATCCGTATTAACGGCGATCGGGTTCAGATGCAGGTATTTGAAATCACAAAGGGAATTGGTATTGGTGATCCTGTAGAATTCTCTACAGAACTCCTGGCCGTGGAACTGGGGCCCGGGCTTCTGGGACAGGTTTACGACGGGCTGCAGAATCCCCTTCCCGATCTGGCAAAAAAAGCCGGACACTTTCTTGAACGGGGATTCTATCTGGATCCTCTTCCCAAAGATAAAAAATGGGACTTCACTCCTTCTGTAGAAGCAGGTGCCCAGGTTATAAAGGCGGATAAGCTCGGGGAAGTTCCCGAAGGTCCCTTTATGCATGATATTATGGTTCCTTTCTACCTGCTGGATACCTACAAGGTAAAATCCATCAAGGAAAAAGGGTCTTATACCATAACCGATACGATTGCCGAACTGGAAGATCCTAAGGGGAATGTGATCCCTGTAACCATGTCTTTTGAATGGCCCGTTAAAAAAGCCATTACCACTTATGCCGAACGGCTCCGGCCGGTTGATCCCATGGTAACCCAGATCCGTCTGGTTGATACATTCCTGCCTGTCGCAAAGGGCGGTACATACTGTATCCCCGGGCCTTTCGGAGCCGGAAAAACCGTACTGCAGCAGATTACTTCCAAATTCGCGGATGTGGATATAGTAATTGTTGCGGCCTGTGGCGAGCGTGCCGGTGAGGTTGTGGAAACCCTGAAAGAGTTCCCCGAACTGCTGGACCCCAAGACGGGAAAATCCCTCATGGAAAGAACCATGATAATCTGTAATACATCGTCCATGCCTGTTGCCTCACGTGAAGCTTCCGTATATACGGCTGTTACGCTGGCCGAATACTATCGTCAGATGGGTCTGGATGTACTGCTTCTGGCCGACTCCACATCCCGTTGGGCACAGGCCATGAGAGAGATGTCCGGACGTCTGGAAGAGATTCCCGGTGAAGAAGCCTTCCCGGCTTACCTGGAATCCACCATTGCCGGATTCTACGAAAGAGCCGGTCTGGTCAGGCTGAAAGACGGCCGGAAAGGTTCCGTTACAATCGGCGGAACCGTATCTCCTGCGGGCGGTAACTTCGAAGAGCCTGTAACACAGGCCACTCTTAAAGTAGTTGGAGCATTCCACGGTCTTTCCAGAGAGCGTTCCGATGCCCGTAAATACCCGGCTATCCATCCTATTGATTCATGGAGCAAATACAAAGGTATTATCGATGCGGATATGACTGCCTATGCCTACAACATCCTGTTCCGGGCAAACGAAATTGAATCCATGATGAAGGTAGTCGGAGAAGAAGGAACGTCTCTGCAGGATTTTATACTTTTTCAGAAAGGAGAACTCCTGGACGCAACCTACTTCCAGCAGAACTCCTTTGACCCGGTTGATGCGGCCGTTTCTCCGGAAAGACAAAAATATGTTTTCCGTCTGATGATGGAAATCCTTACGGCCGAGCTGGAATTGAGCAGTAAAGATGAAGCCCGTTCCTGGTTTAACCAGCTGCGTCAGGTTGTGCTTGACTACAATGGTTCCGAATGGCAGGGCGATTCCTTCAAGAAGCTTGAAAGCGAGATTAAGAAGACAATAGCCGAAAAGAAAATCCGCGTGGATGAAAATGCCGCCGGCTTAATGGAAAGGATCTGAGGTTAAAAAATGAGAAAAGTTTACAGCAAAATTGATTCAATCGTTGGAAACGTCATCACAGTCAAAGCCGACGGAGTAAAGTACGGCGACCTTGCGGAAATCACAACATCCTTTGGTGAATCCCTGGCAGAGGTTAACAAGCTGGATGGTGATATGGTTTCCCTACAGGTTTTTGCGGGAGGCCGGGGAATTTCCACTGGTGATGAAGTACGGTTCCTGGGGCATCCCATGCAGGTCTCCTTTTCGGAAAACCTGCTGGGTCGTATTTTCAGCGGGTCGGGAGAACCCCGTGATAACGGTCCTACCCTGAGTGAGAACCTGATCCCCATCGGCGGCCCCTCCTTCAACCCTGCTAACAGAATCATCCCGAAAAACATGATTCGAACCGGTATCCCCATGATCGACCTGTTCAATACACTGGTGGAAAGTCAGAAACTGCCGATTTTCTCTGTTTCCGGAGAACCATATAATGAGCTTCTGGCCCGGATTGCCATGCAGGCGGAAGTTGACATGATTATCCTGGGAGGAATGGGGCTTAAATACGATGACTACCTTTTCTTCAAGGATACCCTGGAAGAGGGGGGCGCTCTTAACCGGACCACTATGTTTATCCATACCGCAGCAGACCCCATTGTAGAGAGTCTTCAGGTTCCCGATATATCTCTGGCTGTTGCCGAGAAATTCGCCCTGCAGGGTAAAAAGGTACTTGTTCTTCTTACGGATATGACCAACTTTGCGGATGCCATGAAAGAAATCGCTATTACTCAGGAACAGGTTCCTTCCAACCGTGGCTACCCGGGAGACCTTTACTCTCAGCTGGCTTCCCGTTATGAAAAGGCCGTTGATATTCAGGGCGCCGGTTCAATCACTATCCTTGGTGTAACAACCATGCCCGGTGATGATGTAACCCATCCCGTTCCCGATAATACCGGATATATTACGGAAGGGCAGTACTACCTGAAAAACGGAAGAATCGAACCCTTCGGTTCTCTCTCCCGTCTGAAACAGCAGGTTAATGACAAAACCAGAGACGACCACAGGGCCCTCATGGACGGTATGATCAAACTGTATGCCTCCTATAAGGACTCTCTGGAGAAGCAGTCAATGGGATTCAATATGTCTGACTGGGATACGAAACTCCTTAAATATGGAACGGCTTTTGAGAGGGAAATGATGGACCTGTCTGTTAATGTTCCCCTGGAAAAAGCCCTGGATAATGGCTGGAAGATTCTGTCAGATTGTTTCAAAAAGGAAGAAACCGGGTTGAAATCATCTCTGATTGAACAGTTCTGGCCTACAGAGAGTTAATGTATGGCAAATATTAAACTGACGAAGAATGAGCAGAAGAAACAGAAGGATGCCCTTAAAATGTATACCCGTTATCTTCCCACGCTTATTCTGAAAAAACAGCAGCTCCAGATTGAGATCCGTAATGTGGAAATACGGGAAGCTGAGGTTCGTCAGAAACAGGAAGCCCTTAATCAGGAGTTTCGAAAGTGGATCGGAGTCTTCGGTGAAGACGTTGGTCTGGATGAAGCCCTGTTGAGAGTAAAATACGTGGATACAGGCATCGGCAATATTGCCGGTGTTGAAATCCCCGTATTCAAAGGAGCGGAGTTCCATCCTGTTTCCTATAACCTCTTTGAAATGCCTCTCTGGGTCGATAAGGCGGCAGAGAAGCTTAAGCAGATAATTCTGCTGGATCTGGAGTTTAAAGTATTGGAGGAACAGATAAGGCGATTGGCGGCAGAGCTGAGAACCACTACCCAGAGGGTAAATCTGTTCGAGAAAGTGATGATCCCCGAAACCAAGGCAAATATCAAAAAAATCGGTGTTTACCTGGGTGACCAGCAGACAGCTGCGGTTGTACGGGGAAAAATGTCCAAGAAAAAAATGGTAAAGGTGTCCTGATATGATAGTAAAAATGAGTAAAGTCTCTTTTATCTTTCTGGATTCCGAAAAAGATGCCGCCCTGGAGAAGATCCGGAAAGCCGGTGTCGTCCATCTGGAGAGGACTTCCGGATCCGGTGAGACTCTGAGTCATCTGGTCGCCGACAGGGACAGGGTAAAACGGGCCCTTGGCCGACTTGATCCGAAAGCGTCACAGGAAAAGGTTTCTTATTCCAGAGAATCCGCCTGGGAGATGGCTAATAAAATCCTGGATGTTCTGGATAGTATTAAAGAGACGGAAGAGAAGCTGAATCTGATCAAGGAAGATCTGGTCTGGTGGGAGCCCTGGGGGGATTTTGATCCTTCGGAGATTGCCATCCTGAAAAGCAAAGGGGTGGAGCTGCACTTCTATGAAGCGAATAAAGCCGAGTGGGAGGCGTATGCGAAGGACAGTCGGTCTTTTGTTGTTTCTTCTTCAAAAAATACGGTTTACGGCATTATTGTTGTGGCGGAGGGGGAAGATGTTCCCGAAGCGGATAGTGTTAAACTTCCCGAATACGGTGTAACGGAGCTTCAGAAACAGAAAGTCCAGACAGAAGAAAAGCTGAAAGGGCTCTATGAAGTTCTCGACCAGTTCAGCGGTCAGCGGGAAATGCTGAATAAACTGCTGGTTTCTGTAGAGCAGGATGTGGAGTATCACGAAGTCCGGACAGGTCTGGGGAACGAAGAGATCCTGGATTACTTTTCAGGTTTTATGCCCGAACGGGATAAAGAGAAAATCCAGGATCTGGCTGTGGAAAACGGCTGGGCTGTGATTTTCAGTGAACCCGCGGAAGAGGATGTTATTCCTTCTCTTGTTGAAAACAATAAGGTTGTGAATACAATAAAGCCCCTTTTCGATATTCTGGAAGTGCTGCCCGGTTACAGGGAGATGGATATCAGTCTCGATTTTCTGATCTCTTTTACCCTGTTCTTTGCCATGATAATCGGAGATGCCGGATATGGTGTGCTTTTTCTTCTGATTACGATCTTTACAAGGTTTAAATTAAAAAAAGGCGGACCGGGTTTTAACCTGATGTATCTTCTCAGTACCGGTACAATCGTCTGGGGTGTATTAACAGGCAACTGGTTCGGCTCTCAGGCTCTCGGAAACTGGGCCCCCCTGAAAGGTCTTGTTTTACCGCAGATTGCAGCGTTTCCGGAACTTTTCGGGGCTGAAATAGATAGCGGTTCGACCATTAAATATATGTGTTTTGTTATTGCTACCATTCAGCTGAGTATAGCCAGGTTCAAGAATTTCGTTTTTAAAATGCCTTCTCTGGTAGCTTTTGAACAGCTGGGCTGGCTCTCCATGCTATTGGGAATATACCATGTAGTACTTTTTCTTGTTCTGGGAATTACACCCATCCCGACCTATGCCATGCAGATGATCGGAGGTGGACTTGTGGCTATAATTCTGTTCAGTCAACAGGAAAAAGGGGTGAATTTCTTTAAGGGTGTGCTTAAGGGATTGAATCCTATCGGTTTATTCCAGCTGTTTCTGGATTCTATCAGTCTGTTGTCGGATATTATCTCCTATATCAGACTATTTGCTGTGGGATTGGCTTCACTGGCAATTGCTGTCAGTTTCAATGCCATGGCGGCGCCGATGATGGCGGAACCTGGTGTGGCGATGATTGGAGGAGTCTTGATCCTTCTGCTTGGACACATGCTTAATATTGTTATGGGAGCCCTTTCACTGATAGTTCATGGTGTAAGGCTCAATATGCTGGAATATTCAGGCCATCTGGATATGGAATGGTCTGGTTTTAAATATGCGCCTTTTAAAAAGGTGCAGGAATAAATAAGAAGAAATTTGAAGGAGATAGGTATGGATATTGGATTGATGGGATTTGCTGCTGCATTGGGATTGGCTGGTTTTGGTTCTGCATTTGGTGCAGGTTTTGCAGGTCAGGCTGCTATTGGAGCCTGGAAAAAGTGTTTTGCTAACAACAAACCCGCCCCCTTCCTTCTGGTTGCATTCGTAGGTGCGCCGCTGACTCAGACCATTTATGGATTTATCCTGATGAACCAGATGATCGCTTCAGGCGCTGAAGGTTACAAACTGCTTGGTATGGGTGTTTTCGGCGGTCTGGCAATGGGTGCTTCTGCCTATGCACAGGGTAAAGCCGGCGCCGGTGCTGCCGATGCCATGGGCGAAACCGGAAAAGGTTTTGTTAACTACCTGATGGTACTTGGTGTAATTGAAACTGTTGCCCTTTTTGCCATGGTATTCCTGATGGGTGCCCTCTAAACCGTTTCATTTAATAGTAAATTTCGGAGCTGTTCTCCTACGGGAGAACAGCTCTTTTTTTTCCGCCCCGGATGATAGAGAAAAAAACACTTCTGTCTTTTTCCCGAATCCTCTATAATGTGTTTACGAGGTAATAAATGTATTCTGTTCGAGAAGTAAAAGTCGGATCTGTTCTTATGGGAGGCGGAGCTCCCGCGAGCGTGCAGACCATGTGGGACCGGCCCGTTCCGGAGATAACTGATTCATTGATTCAGACCCTGGAGTCCTATCATAAAAAAGGCTGTGACCTGATCCGTTTTGCCCTGCCCAGTCTTAATGACGTGGACACTCTTTCAAAACTTATTCCGAAGATAGCCATGCCCATGGTAGGGGACATTCACTATGATTATAAAATAGCCGTGAAGGCTCTGGATGCGGGGTTTCAGAAAATCCGTATCAATCCGGGGAATATAGGGGCAGACTGGAAAATCCGGGAAGTTATCAAAGCCGCTTCCGATAATGGTGCTGCTATCAGAATAGGGGCCAATGAAGGATCCCTGTCAAAAGAACAGAAAGCCGGCGCTTCGGATGATTCGGTTCAGGAACGGTCCCGGATTCTGGTGGAGGCTGCAGAGTCCAATCTGGAACTGTTTGAACAATCGGGGTTTAAGAATATTGTTATATCACTTAAATCTTCGGATATTCATGTTACCTATCACTCAAATAAAATGTTCAGGGACCGTCATGACTATCCCCTTCACCTTGGAATTACCGAGGCGGGGCCCTTAATTCCGGCAATCGTTAAATCTACGGTTGGATTGACCGATCTTTTAAAAGAGGGGATAGGCGAAACGGTCAGGATATCCATTTCGGACAATCCCGAGTATGAAATCCTTGCGGCCAATGAACTTCTTGGTAATCTGGGACTCCGGAAGGGACGGATTAATATCATCTCCTGTCCCAAATGCGGCCGTTCCAGTTTCGATACCCATGCTTTTCTTGAATCTGTAAAGGAAGAGCTGTATACCCTTCCCATGGATGTTTCTGTTGCTATTATGGGCTGTACTGTGAATGGACCGGGAGAAGCTTCCCATGCGGATCTCGGGATTACAGGATACGGCAATCAGGTTCAGATATTCAGACATGGAAAAATCATTCGGAGGGAAGATCCTTGTTCAGCAAAAGATGCTTTTCTGGAAGAACTGGCGCGATTGCAGCAGGACTGATCCTGCTTGTTTCCTTTTACTGTGCTGCTCAAAGTGTGGAGGATTCCCATCTCCCCGGGTGGGTTTTATACGAAAAGGGATTGTCTCTCTATGAAAGAGGCGAGCTCGGTCTTGCCCTGGAGTATCTGAACCTTTCCGCCAAAGAAGGGGTTCTGACTCCTGAAGCCCTCTACAGAATAGGCCGTATCTATGAAGAGGAAGGGGATTATCTTCTGGCGGAGATGCGCTACAATGAAGCCCTGAAGGACGCCCGTTTTCTTTATGTTCCTGAAGATAAATGGCTGATTCAGTACAGTCTGGCAGGTATATACCTTAACAGAAAGGAGAATGATCGCTACGAGCAGCAGCTCCTGTCCATTTTCGATGAAGAGATGAAGAGGAATGAAGAAATAATCCGCAGGGAGCACTCCTATGTTCAGATGTTGAAAGAGAGTGGTATGGATAAACTCCTTCTGTTGTTCCGTATCCGCCTGGAATTCTCCCAGGAAGCCGCTGCCCAACTCGGTGTCTACTATGCCCGTTCGGGTGAGTGGAAAAGTTCCATCATCAAAAACCTTTATACCGTCTTAACCTACTTTTCGGGAGGGCTGGATTTCATAATGGAGAAGGATCCGGAATTCTCTTTTCCCGTTGACCTGGAAGAAATCCTGGAATCGGATCAGGAGTTCCTTATTTCACTTTATGAAGGGTACGCAGAGGAAGTTGAGGGCGGCTTTCTTTTCCGGAGGAATCTGGATACCCTGGCACCTCTTGCTGTAAATGAGGATATTCAGAAGGCCGGGAAGATCATTCTTTCCCGTAATCCTTTTTTTCATATGTCTCCCTCCCTGTATGCCCTGAGAAAAATGGAATGTGAGAGCGGGTTGGACGCTTTTTTGGAATCGGGGAAACTTTATCGGGCTCTTTTTTATCTCGCACTCTCTCTCTATAATGAGGGCTTTCCGGAAAGAGCGGAGGAGATCTGGACCCTTGTATCCCTGAGCGGCAGGGATACCTCCTGGAGAACCCTCAGTAAAAAGGCCCTTGGAGATCCGGAGATCCAGACCTCTTTTCTTATTTACTAAACAGGAGTATAGTATCTCGTATGAGAAATATTATAGTCAAAGGTGCCCGTGAGCATAATTTAAAAGATGTAGACCTGGAACTGCCCAGGGATAAGTTCATTGTTATTTCCGGACTGAGCGGCAGCGGAAAGTCATCCCTTGCTTTTGATACCATATTTGCCGAAGGTCAGAGGCGTTATGTTGAATCACTGTCTGCCTATGCCCGGCAGTTTCTCGGCAAAATGGATAAACCCGATGTGGATTATATCGAAGGTTTATCTCCGGCCATTTCCATAGAACAGAAAACTACTCACAAAAATCCCCGGTCGACGGTCGGAACCATAACGGAGATCTATGACTACCTGAGACTCCTTTTTGCGCGGATAGGTGTTCCGCATTGTCCGGACTGCGGTATAGAGATCAAGGAACAGTCTGTTGACCAGATTATTGATGCGGTTGTCTCCAAGGAGGAGGAGAGCCGGCTGATGATTCTGGCTCCCATTGTCCGCGGTAAAAAGGGGGAACACCGGAAAATATTCGAAGATGCCCTGAAATCGGGATTCCTGCGGGTGAGGGTGGATGGAGAAATCCTTTCGCTGGAAGATGAGATAAAACTTGAAAAAAACAGAAAGCATACCATAGAAATTGTTGTGGATCGTGTGAAACTTTCGAAGGAGACCATATCCCGTTTAACCCAGTCTATCGAGACGGCTCTCTCCATCGCGGATGGACAGGTCATCATACTGGATAAACGGAAGGAAGGAGATACGGAGCAGTTTTTTTCAGAGAAAAACTCCTGCCCCAGCTGCGGGTTCAGCATGCCTGAACTGCAGCCGCGCCTGTTCAGTTTTAATAATCCATACGGAGCCTGTCCGGATTGCTCGGGACTGGGACAGACCCTGGAATTCTCAAGAGACCTCATCTTTCCGGATTTGAACCTCTCTTTCAATGAACACGGGGTAGCTCCCTACAATCCCAGTGCCAACTGGCACAGGAGCTGGTTTGAAGCTCTCTCCAGACATTACGGTTTCTCTCTTGATACGCCCCTGAAGGATCTGGATCCTGGGCTCCTGGATATCATGCTTTACGGATCGGACGATGCCATTGAAGTTCTCTACGAAAACAGGGAGGGAACCGGTCGCTTTGAGTACAATTCCCAGTACAAGGGGATTATAGACGATCTGAAGAGGCGGTACCGGGAGACTTCGTCGGACTCCATGAAAAGCTGGATTGAAGAGTTTATGGAGAAGCGGATCTGTCATAGCTGCGGCGGAAAAAGACTGAAAAAAGAGTCCCTCCATGTCCTTGTTCACAAGAGGAATATTGATGATCTGACAAGGCTTTCCATTAAGGAAAGTATTGCTTTTTTCAATAAACTGGAGCTGGGAGAAACGGAAAAGCATATTGCCCAGCAGATCCTGAAGGAGATCAGGGACCGATTGACTTTCCTGGAAAGTGTGGGCCTTGAGTACCTGACTCTGCACCGGGAAGCTGCCACTCTCTCAGGAGGAGAAGCGCAGCGCATACGCCTGGCAACCCAGATCGGTTCATCCCTTGTGGGGGTGCTCTATATTCTGGATGAGCCGACCATCGGACTGCATCAGAGAGATAATGAAAGGCTGATTAATACTCTCAAGCACTTGAGGGATATCGGAAATACCCTGATTGTCGTTGAGCATGATGAACAGACTCTGAGAACGGCAGACTATATTGTCGATATGGGACCGGGGGCCGGGGTTCACGGCGGACAGGTAGCCGCCAGGGGCTCTCTTCAGGATATTCTGGATAATCCCGGAAGTCCTACCGGGCAGTTTTTAAGCGGTAAGGTCAGAATCGACTGCCCGGCGGAACGAAGGAAAGGGAATGGAAATCTGATTACCGTAAAAGGGGCGACAGAGCATAATCTGAAAAATGTGGATATCGCCATTCCCCTTGGAACCATGACTGTTATCACGGGAGTCTCCGGCTCCGGGAAATCAACATTCCTGACGGATATTCTCTATCCGGCTCTCAGCAATAGGCTTCACAGGACCAAGCATCCCGTAGGGGCTCACAGGGAGATAAGCGGTCTGGAGAATATCGACAAGGTAATCTGTATCGATCAAAGCCCCATCGGGCGTACACCCCGATCCAATCCGGCAACGTATGTTGGACTTTTTTCTCCGGTAAGGGACCTTTTTGCCTCCCTGCCCGAATCAAAGGCCCGCGGATTCAAACCGGGCCGTTTCTCCTTTAATGTTAAAGGCGGGCGCTGCGAGCACTGTCAGGGAGCGGGTACCCAGAAAATTGAGATGCACTTTCTGCCCGATGTATATGTAACCTGCGATGTGTGCAAGGGAAAGCGCTTTAACAGGGAAACCCTGGATGTCCGATATAAGGGAAAGAATATTCATGAAGTCCTTGAACTCTCTGTAGACGATGCTGTCGATTTTTTCGCTGCGGTTCCTTCCATTGCTCATAAATGCCGGACCCTGCAGTCCGTCGGATTGGGGTATATCAAACTGGGGCAGTCTGCCCTGACCCTGTCCGGCGGTGAAGCACAGCGTGTTAAACTCTCCCTCGAACTGTCAAAGCGGCAGACGGGAAAAACTTTTTATATTATTGACGAACCGACTACCGGCCTTCATTTTGCGGATGTAAAGCAGCTTCTGGAAGTTCTGCAGACCCTTGTTGATAAGAAAAATACTATTTGTATGATCGAGCACAACCTTGATGTGATTAAACAGTCTGATTATATCATCGATCTGGGGCCTGAAGGCGGGGATAAGGGCGGTAATATTGTCAAGGCGGGGACTCCGGAAGAAGTGGCGGAATGTGCTGATTCCTATACCGGACGATTCCTGAAAGAGCTGCTTATCTGAAATGACAAATAAAAAACAGGCTCTTTTCTTTGTGTTATTCTTTCTTCTCGTCTCTTTTATTCCTGCCAGGGAAATGGTGAGTGCTTCTTCCCGGGAAGAAGCGGTATCAGAGGCGGACACAGCTTCACAGGATGATCCTCTGATATCGGATGAGGATAGGGACGAAACGGAACGTTCCGAAGAGAATCTTCCTGCGGCGGAAGAGTCTGAGTCTCTTTATGAGAAAACCCTGAAGAGGGATATCGAGACTGCCGGATATTATGAACTCCTTGCCTGGGTGCGCAGTCTGAACCTGCCGGATCAGGGGAATATCGATGTTTTAAGGAACCAGCTTTATACTTTCTATGAGATTACAAGGAGTAGAAAAGCCTCTCCTGCGGGTTCACTGATTATCATTAAATCCGCCAAGGATACGGACTATTTTACCATTGAAGAAAAGGATCATCAGATGATCCGTCTGAAAGGGAATGTGCTTGTAGAGATGGAGGAAGGTGATTCCAACCGGAAGCATATAATAAGCGCGGATGAGCTGATTTTCAATCAGACGGAGAAAACCATAACCGCCCAGGGTAATCTGGAATATAAAATGATCAGCGGAGACTATGAGGACCTGTTTTACGGCGACAGCTTAACCTTTTCCATCTCTTCCTGGAACGGTGTCATTTTTAAAGGATCCTCCCATCGGAAAGAAGTCGTGGAGGGTGTGGAACGTACCTTTTATTTTAACGGCGAACTGATTCGTAAATCTGGAAAGGGCGGCGTTTTTATTCTGGAGGATGGTTCTGTTCAAACCCAGGATGTGAATGATCCGGACTTCCATCTTGAAGCTCAGAGGCTTTGGCTGATGGGACCGAAGGAGTGGGGTATCAGGCATGGAATCCTCTATATCGGTCATGTTCCGGTTCTTTATATTCCCTTCTATTACAAGCCGGGAAATGAAATGATTTTTAATCCCGTCATCGGATCACGAATGCGGGAAGGCAATTTTATTCAGACAACCACCTACCTGATAGGACGGAAAGATGCCAGCCAGGATCTGTCTTTTTTTAAACTTGGAGATACAAACGAGCAAAATTACAAGCTGGTCCGGGAAGGCTTGTATTTAATGAAGATTAATGAACCTCCTGACGAAAAGACAGATGATTCCCTTAAGGTGATGGGCGACTGGTACTCCCGTCTGGGAGCCTTTACGGGAATCGACGGTGAGTTTTACAACAAGGGGATTCTGAACAGTATTGATTTCACAAGCGGAATCGGTGTAAGCCGTACAATCAGTGATGCAAATAATATCTACTATCTCGATGAATCCGGGTATGTGGAGGACTGGAACAGCACTGTTGTAGGAACAGAAGAGTATCCCTTTCGCTGGGGACAGACCCTCTCTTTTAAAACAGACAGTCTGACCGGCTCTTTCCAATTCTATTCGGATCCCTATTTTAATCAGGATTTCAGGGACAGGGAGGAGTCATTTGACTGGCTGAATACATTAATGACCAATGATATGAGCGAAGAAGATGATCCCGACCTAATAACGGATATGGACTGGATACTGAGTTATTCCCACACGTTTACTCCTTCCTTTCTGTCTCCTGCAGTCAATAGTATTAACCTTTCAGAGGTGCGTTTTCAGGTGGACTGGAACAGGAAGGAGAACCAGTCGGACAGCCTGATTTATGACAATGATCCTGCCAGGGAGTTTTTCTATCCGGAAAGTGTCAGTCTGCCTTATGCCAAGATCAGCATTGGAGGCACGCCGCTCTCCTATTCTACCGCTGAAGGCTGGGGATGGAAAAAAAACGAGACCCGGACAGAATTGATTGACGGGGAAGATGATCTGATCCCACCCTGGGCTTCTGATGACGCTCCAGATGAAGAAGAAGAGGTTCGGGATGAAGAGAAATTGATGCCCGGTGAGTTCTGGAGCCCCCGTTTTACGGATTATACGACCACCATTTATAAAAACTCACTGACCTACACAATGTCTTCCATGATAAATATGGAATCCGAAACCAGTCATGATGAGTGGGACTCTCCGGATGAAGTTGAATTCGGAGTGGATGAGTCTCTTTTCATAACAAATAATTCCCTGTCAACTAAGTTCGATAATCAGTTTTTTGACAATATTTTCGGTATCGTCAATTCCAATGCCTACTCGGTAAACTATAGGACACACCTGAATACGCTGGGGGCCGATACATCGCTTCTGGAATACAGTGATGATCTGAGCGACTATCAATACCATTCCATCAACTGGAACAACGATCTGAATGCCTATTTCTACCCATTGAAATCTTCAAAGGAGTTTTCCCAGTCCAAATGGACTTACAATTTTGATAATCTTTTATACGAAAAAACGTTTGACAGCTATATTGAGGGGGAAAGCCCTCTATATGATGAAAACTGGGCTTCCTGGGATGAGGAGGGGATCGACAGGCACAATACGGGGATCCTGATAAAATACAATCCCGATTTTTACTATATCAGCACAAATGCCGTGTTTGATCTTCCCCCTATGGACAGAAAGGATTCCTATACGAATCAGGCCGGATTAACAATTTTCAACTGGACCTCAAATCTGAGCCAATCCATTACTCTGGAAGAAGATGAATGGACTTACCTGCCCCTTGTTTTTACCAATATCTATAAACCTTTTGATAAGCTCAGATTAGAACAGGATTTAACCTATGACTTTGAGGAGGACTCCCTTTCCAAAAGCCGTTCCTATATCAAAGCATGGGGGTACTATATGGAATATACCCGTGAGTATACCACCCCCTATACCTGGGACCGGCAGGAACTGGACTGGATTGAAGAGGAGAAGGCATTTGTTCCCTCCCGTTTCAGTACCGGGTATACATGGGATTTTGATAGGGATAAGCTATGGAAAAACAGAATTACCACAAGCTCTGACCTTACACTGGACTGGTCAGTCAATCTGCAGCAGTTTAACAATAATACCTTAAGCTTCAAGTGGAACTATAATTTCCGGATCTATCAATTTATGGACTTAAAGTTTTCCATGGTATCCAGTAATAACAATATGTACCTTTACATCCCCTACTATAGAGAGAAATTCGACATAGAAGAGGAGTACAGTTTTCTGGATGACCTGAAAAAATCCTTTTATCTATTTAATGAACAGGAGCGTTATGAATCCTATTTTAATCTTGAAAAAATAAATCTCACTCTTGTTCACCATCTGCGGGAATGGGACCTGACTCTCTCCTATTCCGGAGTTCCGAAGCTGGAGGATAAGAGGTATAACTGGAAATCGGAATTCTCCATCTTCCTCAAATGGAATCCAATCCCCCAGATTCAGTCGGACATCCAATATAAGGATGAACAGTGGCTTGTCGATACCGAGTCCTGAGCCGGGCCTTCTTGACTACCGGAAGGTTCTGACGTTAAACTGACAGATAACAAGGAACACATTTGACAAAAACAGACTTGATAACAATTGATGATCCGGAGCTTTTAAGAAAAATCTGCGGACCTCATGATCGGAATCTGAAACAACTGGAAAATCTCCTTAGTTCCAAAATATACACCAGAGGTAATGAAATACATCTGGATGGTAATAATTCTGATCAAGCCAGTCTCTTCCGGCAAATCATAAAAGAAATGGAATATTCCGCAAAAAACGACAGACTTACGGATAAATATATGGTGAAGACCATATTCGATGCCTGTTCGTCCGGAGACCGGAAGGATAGAGAACAGCTGAGGGATTCCGGGCTGAATATCCCCGGGGGGGTATCTAAGATTATCCCGCGAAATCTGAATCAGCAGTATTACATGGACACTATGAGGAACCATGATCTGGTATTCGGTCTTGGCCCGGCGGGAACGGGGAAAACCTATCTGGCTATTGCCTATGCCCTGAGTGAAGTTCTGGGCAGGCGCTGCCGGAAGCTGATACTGTCCCGACCTGTTATTGAAGCAGGTGAAAATCTCGGGTACCTGCCGGGAGATCTGACCCAGAAACTGGATCCCTATCTTAAACCTCTATATGACGCGATGGAGGATCTTCTGCAGCCGGGAACTCTTCAAAGGATGCACGAAAATAACATGATAGAAATTTCACCCCTTGCCTATATGAGAGGCCGGAGCCTGCGTAACAGTATCATCGTTCTTGATGAAGCGCAGAATACAACCCGGGAACAGATGAAGATGTTTCTGACCCGTCTGGGAGAGGGTTCCCGTGCCATTGTCACAGGTGATGTTACCCAGATTGATCTGCCCTGTAAGGAGAAATCCGGTTTAATTCAGGGGATCGGAATATTAAAAGGTGTAAAGGGTATAGGTTTTGCCTCCTTTACAAGAGAAGATGTGGTCAGGCACCACCTGGTTAAAAAAATATTAGAGGCATATGAACAGGAACATTCGAGCTAGTTTTCTGGAACACCCTTTTGTTTCAGATAATAAGACAATGAACAGGCACTACCTTGTTCTCTATTACTTTTTCTTTGTTCTGACAATTCTTATTGTTACCCAATTTGATAATTTATTTCTCCGTGACAGCTACTATGGCTACCGGGAAGGCGACAGGGTAGAGGAGACTGTTTATCTGGATAAATCCCTCTCCTACATTGACGAAAGTGCAACAGAGAAGAAAAGAACCCTGGCCATGGAGATGATTCTTCCGGTCTATGTAATTAAAGAAGATATAAATGAGAGGATCCTGGATCAGTACGGGTTGTTCAAGCAGAGCCTAGCCGAGGTTATTGCCACTGATTTTCCCCCGGGAGAAATGGCAGCTCTGGAAGAACAGTATCCCGGTTTTCAATACCTTGGAAATCTTCGGGATATTGATTCTGTCAGACTGAACCTTATGATGTCTACTATTCAGGATACACTGGAAACTCTCCTGGCAAGGGGGGTTTTGAGCCGTCTGAATGATGAAGAAACCGGAACAACCGGTCTGATAGAGATCTTCCGTACAGAAATAGGTGAAAAATCTACCGTCCTGGCGGATAAAACCCTTACAATTGATAACTGGCAGATTCTGGTTCGGGAGATGCTGAGTAATTATGATTTCAATCCGGGAGAGTTGAAATTCATAGAGCTTATTGTCTATTATTTTCTGGAACCCAACTGTTTTTACAGTTCGGAACTGACGGAGCTGAAATATCAGGAGATCAATAAGACCATGACTCCCGTCTGGATTAAACTGGAATCAGGAGATTCTCTTTTAACCAGGGGGACCATTATCACAGCGTCTGAGCTTAAGAAAATAGACGCCGTTAAGAACAGCAGGGGCAGGATTCGTATTAATTCCATAATCAGTCCGTTTCTCTATACGGTTCTTGTGTTCCTTTTTCTGTTAGTCCTTCTTATTGTGTTTCCATCTGCCAGGGGACTGCTTGAGAATCCCCATCTCATTTTTCTCCTCTCCTGGTTTCAGATAGCTATTTCCCTTGTTTTATTCCGGCTCTTTTCTGATCCGGGCGCAATTCCGGCAGTTCTTTATCTGCCTATAGGGTTAACAGCCATTCTTATGGCTATTCTGACTGATAGAAGAGCTGCTCTGATTTTTATTACAGTACAATCCGTATTTATCTTTTTTGTATTGGATTTTCATGCCCAGGCTTTTTTTATGACCCTGTTTACAGGTTACGGAGCCTGTCTTGTTATTGAAGGGGCGGAGAAACGGATCGACCTGATAAAGGGCGGAGTATTTCTGGCTCTGGTAGAAATTGTACTGCTGGGTGTTCTGTTTCTTGTTTTTCCCCTTCCCTTGAAAATAATGCTGCTCTCTTTTGCAGTGGCTGCCCTTAACGGAATTATCAGCGGTTTTCTATCTCTCACCATACTGCCCCTTTTCGAACATATCCTTAATGCCTGTACGACTTTCCGGCTGCAGGAACTGTCGGATTTGAATGCACCATTGCTTAAAAGGATGCTGGCTCTTGCACCGGGAACGTATGCCCATTCCATGAATGTGGCCAATCTGGCCGAGACGGGCTGCCGGAATATCGGTTCGGATGCTTTGCTTGCCAGAGTGGGAGCTTATTATCACGATATTGGAAAAATTGATCAGTCCGCCTATTTCAGCGAAAACCAGAAAGACTATAATAAGCATGATGATCTGAAAACAACCCTATCTGTTGCAGTTATAAAATCTCATGTTAAAATCGGGATAGAAAAAGCCCGGGAATTGAACCTGCCCGGAAAAGTTATAAGCATTATTGCCCAGCATCATGGTACGAGTGTGATAGAATACTTCTACCAGAGAGCTGTAAAGGAGAAAGGGAGTGAGAATGTTTCTCTGGAAGACTATTCTCACTCAGGTCCCAAGCCGCAGTCAAAAGAGGCGGCCGTTGTTATGCTGGCTGATATGGCTGAAGCAGCTACCAGGAGTATGTCCAAGCCGACTCTGGCCAAACTGGAAAAATCCCTGTGGGATCTGATCATGCTCCGTTTTAAAGATGGAGAACTGAATGAGTGCGGAATGACCCTGCAGGAACTTGAGACAATTAAAACATCATTTGTACATGTTCTGACAGGACAGTATCATACAAGAATTGAATACCCCGATAGAGAAAGGAATCAAGATGAGCGAGATTGACATAATTTCACAACTGGAGCAGGAACCGGCATGGCTGGATAAACTGGAATTATTTGTGAATACACTTCTGGAGCAGGAAGATCTTGCAAATTGGGAAATTTCATTGACTCTCTGTCATGATCCTTATATAAAGGAATTAAACAGTCTGTACAGGGGCAAAGATGAACCGACAGATGTTCTTTCATTCTGTCAGAATGAAGGAGAGCTGATCAATCAGCAGGAAACGGAACTCTTTTCTGCCGGGGATATTGTCATTTCAATGGATACTTTGAACAGGCATGCTGTTGAATTTGACGTGTCCCTGGAGGAAGAACTGAAACGTGTTATTATTCACGGGGTTCTGCATCTGAAAGGTATGGAACACGAAACAAACGATCTGGGAGAAAAAATGCTGAAGCACCAGGAAGAAATTTTGGACAATTTAAGGTCGTTCAGGATTTTTTGATGAATTTTTTAAAACAGCTTTTTGGTAGAAGTCACTCAAGAGATACTATAGTCGATCATGAATCATTAACCGATTTGAATTCGGAAGAACAGGGAATGATCCAGGGAATTGTGGAATTGTCTGAAACAACAATCAAAGAGGTCATTATCCCCCGGATTGATGTTGTCTTTATTGATGTGGACAGTGAGCAGGAAGATCTGTTTGAAATACTGACTCAGTCCGGTCATTCCCGTTTTCCGGTTTACCAGGATACCATTGATAATGTAGTGGGTGTCCTCTATGTCAAAGATCTTCTTGAGTTTATGACTAAAAAAGAAAGTTTTAAAATCCGGGATATTATGAGAAAGGCCTACTTCGTCCCCGAGAGTATGAAACTGGATTCTCTTCTGAAGGAGTTCAAGCACCGGCGGGTTCATATCGCCATTGCCGTTGATGAATATGGAGGGGTTTCAGGTATAGTCTGTATGGAAGACATCATCGAAGAGATTGTTGGTGATATTCAGGATGAGTTTGACAATGAAGAAGACGATATCCTTGAAATCGGGCCTGATACATACCTCTGTGATGCGCGAATTGATCTGGAAGATCTTAATGAACATATTAAAAAAGATCTGCCCGATGATAAATTCGATACCCTGGGCGGATTTGTTTTCGATTTATTCGGGAAAATCCCAGTACGCTATGAAAAAGTTTCCTATGAAAACCTGGATTTTATTATTCAATCCGTGGAAGGGCATAAAATTAAAACCGTAAAGGTCGTTCTAAATGATCAAGGGAAAACTTAAAACTGGGCAGCTGTTCCTTATAGTTGTACTTCTCATATCACCACTTTATGCGGAATCTCCTGTGAATCTTTTTGAACAGGGTAATGATGCCCTTGATGACGGAAACTGCTATTTGGCCCTGGATTATTATAAACAGGCTCTGGAGATCAATCCCGGGTATGTTGATGCTCTTATGGGCATTTCCCGGGCATATTTTCTTCTGCAGGAGTACGATGAAGCACTCTCCTATATTGTAACAGCAAGAATAGGGGCTACCCGTCGGATAGACGTCTTGAACCTCGAAGGGCGTATCAATCTTGGACTGTCCGAACTGGATGAAGCAGAGAGAATCTTTAATCAGGTGCTGAAAATAGAACCGAATAATATGGATGCGTCCTATGGACTGGCCGAGATAGCCGTATTCAGGGGAAACTACAAAGAGGGATCTGATCTTTTTGAAAAGAGTCTGGCCATTAATCCGGACAGCAGAAGAGCCCTGCTCTCCCTGTCTGTTCTGTACCTTCAGATGGACCAGCCGGAGAGGGCGGAATCCTATCTCGCTTCGGCATTAAAGCTTTTTCCCCAGGACAGGGTCGTTCTCAGGGAAGCTATGTCGTACTATGTCGATGCGGAGGACTGGGAAAAAGCCGAAAATCTGGCTCTTCAGTTCCTGTCTCTTGAACCGGAAAATAAGGATATTGCTCTTGTTCTGGGTATGATATACAAAAATACCGGTATCTATGACAAAGCGGTGGAGTTTTTTCAGGAAAGTATCCGGCATCAGCAGGAAAATCCTCTGACATGGTATCACCTGGGTTGGAGCTTTTACGGTTTGGGAAAATATGATGAAGCTCTTCTTTGTTTCAAAACCGTAAATATTATTGACCCGAATGATGAAATTTCCCGGATAAGTGCGGAAAATCTTCTTATGCGTTTCTACCCGTTGAATCACGCAGAGAGGAATACGGCAGCCCTCTGGCATTTTGAAAGGGGCAGAAAGCTTCAGGATAACTATCAGTTTGCCAAAGCTTTTGATGAGTACCGGCGGGGACGTCTTCTGGCTCCGCTGAATCTGGATGGATGGTGGTCCTATGCCCGGATCCTCGATACCATGGATCAACCAAACCGCTTCCGGGACGAACTGGAGGCTCTAAATCGCGAAGCCTACGATAATATTGACTTTAAACGTCTGTATGAGCTTGTGATGAGCACGGATGATCAATCCTATCCCGAGACCTGGGAGGGAAGCATACTGAATCGTGACAGTTCTCTATCCCTCTCCCTGTTTGTGGATACAACCCGAACCGAAATGATCCATCAGGGGGGAGAGGAAGATCTTACCAGGTTTGTCGGAGACTCGCTGATGAAAAATCCCCGGTTTTCCATTATGGAAAGCATTCCTGTCAAATCTGCCTCCGATGCCTATCGCAGTGCCCGGAACAGTGGTTCGGATTTTTATCTTGTACTGGCCTATACAGAGATGGAGCGTTCAATCCGGTTGCGCTGTGAACTATATCTTTCCCGTACGGGAACACTGATTGATTCATTTGATCTTTTACGTTCCGGGAATATGCGGGTTCGGGAAATCCTTATTAAGGCTGCAGTAGCTGTTGAAACCCGTCTTCCCCTCAAAGGGCACCTGATGGGAGTGGAAGGAAATGATGTTCTGATCAACCTCGGCAGTTTGAGCCAGGTGGAAGAGGACATGTCCTTCATTCTCCTGCGCAGGGGAAGCGGACGCTGGCTGGATGCCGAACCCTATCGGGACTATCAGGCTGAGGATGTGCTTGGAACTGTAGTCATAACCGAGGTTCAGGAAAACACTTCAAAGGGAATCCTGAAAAGGAATTCTCCCTTTGATCTGGTTAATCCGGGAGATGAGGTTTATACCCTGCCCGAGAATTCAGAAGAACAGGAAGAGTTGCCCGAATCCATGAATAGTGAACTAAAAACACAGCTCCTTCGTCTTTACTAGGAATTGACCAATACAAGCTATTCTAATATATTAAATTACAATAAATTTTGTTATTACCCGGAGGAATCTCTGTGAAACTTGCCATTAATGGGTTTGGTAGAATAGGTAGAAACGTATTTAAGATTGCCATGGAGAGAGAAGGGGTTGAAATTGTCGCGATCAATGATCTGACCGACGCAAAAACCCTTGCTCATCTGTTGAAATATGACTCCACTTTCGGAGTCTACAATAGAAGTGTAGAAGCCAAAGAAGATGCTATCGTGGTAGACGGTAAGGAAATCAGGATTTTCGCTATCCGGAATCCGAAGGATCTTCCCTGGAAAGAGCTGTGCGTTGATGTGGCTGTAGAGTCAACCGGTATTTTCCGGACAGCCGAAGGCGAAAAGGGCGGATACCTGGATCATATTAAAGCCGGTGCAGGAAAAGTCATTCTGACAGTCCCGGCCAAAGACGCAATTGAAACCGTTGTTCTGGGAGTGAATGAAGAAAGGATTTCGGGAGAGATACTGGCCTATTCCAATGCTTCCTGCACAACAAACTGTCTGGCCCCTGTGGCAAAAGTCCTGAATGATGAGTTTGGTATCGAAAAAGGCCTAATGACAACGGTTCATGCCTATACAAACGATCAGGTTATTCTGGATACGCCCCATACCGATCTCAGAAGGGCCCGTTCAGCCGGCTTGAATATCATACCCACTTCAACAGGCGCCGCTGTAGCGGTAGGCAAGGTTATCCCTGAGTTGAATGGTAAACTGAACGGAGGGGCCATGCGTGTTCCGACTCCTACCGGCTCGGTGGTGGACCTGACCGTACAACTGAAAAAAGACTGTACAGTTGAAGAACTGAATGCAGCAATTAAAGCAGCAGCCGAAGGGCCTATGAAGGGGATTCTGGAATATACGGAAGACCCCATAGTCTCAATGGATATCAAGGGAAATCCGAACTCTTCCGTATTTGATGCGGGATGCACCATGAAAATGGGTGAAGGTTTCTTTAAAGTTATTTCATGGTATGACAACGAAATGGGATACTCCACGAGAGTTGTCGACCTGGCTCAAAAATTGGTATAAGGAGCAAATAAAATGGGTGTAATTACTGTAAAAGACATGGATCTTAAAAATAAACGCGTTCTGGTGCGTGTGGATTTTAACGTTCCCCTGAAAGAGGGGAAGATCACGGATGATACTAGAATGCAGAGGGCGCTTCCCACTCTCCAGTATATTCTGGAACAGGATGGGGCATCACTTATTGTTATGAGTCATCTGGGACGTCCTTCCGAAGAGAGGGAACCCCAGTTCAGCATGAAACAGCTGGAATCTCATCTGGCTGAAATTTCCGGAGTTAAAGTAACGACTGCCCCCGATTGTGTGGGCAGCGAAGTGGAAAAGATGGCATCGGAACTGAAGGCCGGCGAAATTCTTCTTCTGGAAAATACCCGCTATCACAAAGCTGAAAAAAATAACGACCCCGAATTTGCCGCCCGGCTCGCCAAGCTGGCGGATGTATATGTAAATGATGCTTTTGGTGCAGCACACAGAGCGCATGCCTCTACGGAAGGAATTACGAAATACCTTCCTTCCTGTGCCGGTTTTCTGATGGAGAAAGAGTGCCTTTTCTTCGATAAGGTTCTGGAAAATCCGGAGAAACCTTTTGTCGCCATTATCGGAGGTGCAAAGGTTTCATCCAAGATCGCGGTACTTGAATCCCTGATCGATAAATGCAATACATTCGTAATCGGCGGTGGTATGGCCTATACTTTCCTGAAAGTTCAGGGGCATGCTATCGGTAATTCCCTTTTTGAAGAGGATTTCATGGAAACCGCCGAGAGCTTTCTGAAAAATGCAGAAAAAGCCGGTGTGGAAGTAATTCTGCCCATGGATCATGTGGTAGCATCCAGGTTTGATGAAAATGCAGAGGCTGAAGCCATTGATTCTGTTGAAATCCCCGAGGGTAAACTGGCTATGGATGTGGGACCCAAAACTGTTGCGGCTGTTAAAGAGAGAATCGCAAATGCCAGGACAGTCGTCTGGAACGGACCAATGGGCGTATTTGAATTTGACAAGTTTGCCAAAGGAACTCTGGAAGTTGCCAATTTTGTTGCGGATTGTGCCGGTACTACAGTAGTCGGCGGAGGAGACTCTGTTGCTGCTGTAAACAAGTTCAATCTGGCCGATAAAATTGACCATGTATCCACCGGCGGAGGAGCATCCCTGGAGTTTCTGGAAGGAAAAGCACTGCCCGGCGTTGTGGCTTTAAGAAAATAATATTTTACAGCAAATCCGGTTATCAGTCTGTTGGTTACCGGGTTGCTGAAAAACAGGTACTATAGGAGAATTATCATGAGAAATTACCTCATTGCAGGAAACTGGAAAATGAACAAAACCCCTTCCGAAGCTGTTCAGCTGGCGAAGGACATTCTTCCCCTGGTAAAAGACAGTGACTACAGAGTAATGGTTGCTCCCTCTTTTGTCTGTCTTCCCGGTGTCGTGGAAGTACTGAAAGGAAGTAATGTAATTGTAGCGGCTCAGAATATGGCCGGTACAGAAGAAGGCGCCTTTACCGGTGAGACTTCTGTTCTGATGCTGAAGGATCTTGGAGTCGAAGCCGTTCTTCTGGGACATTCCGAAAGAAGACATATTTATGGTGAAACAAACGAACAGATTAACGAAAAAGTTAAACTGGCTCTTAAACAGGGACTGATGCCTGTTCTGTGTATCGGAGAACTCCTGGAAGAGAGAGAAGCCGGAAAAGCGGAAGCTGTCTGTTTTGAACAGCTTGAGAAAGGTCTGGCCGGTGTTTCTGAAAAAGAACTTGACAATGTTGTAATTGCGTATGAACCTGTATGGGCAATCGGAACCGGTAAAACAGCCACACCCGATGATGCGGATGCAATCCATGCTTCCTGCAGAAAGAAAATTGCCGAAATGTATTCTGATGCAGCGGCAGAAAAAATCGTTATTCAGTACGGTGGATCAATGAAACCGGAAAATATTAAGGATTTAATGGCTATGGAAAATATTGACGGCGGTCTGATCGGGGGAGCTTCCCTGAAAGCCGACTCTTTTGCTTCTCTGGCTAATTTTAATAAATAATTACCTGGGAGATATATAATGGGTATTATTGGTACTTTACTGATTATTCTTTTTGTAATCGTATGTATTCTTCTGATTATGTTCGTATTGTTACAGGATGATCAGGGAGAAGGCTTGGGAGGTCTGTTCGGCGGTTCAAGCGGTTCTCCTTTCGGTGGTGCGGCAAACAATGCACTGGTTAGGATCACAACCATTCTGGGAAGTCTGTTTATGGTTTGTTCTCTGCTGGTTGCTTTTGTAGTCAGATCCCCCAACAGCAGTGACGTTTTAAGCGAAGCCAGGCAGATCAAAGCTGAGAATAGCGATGGTGCAAACTGGTGGGAAGGCGAAGCTGTATCAGGAAATGAGGGCGAAGATCTTATTATTCCTCAGGACTGATGGAAATGGATGGGAGCATAGGCTCCCATTCTTTTCTTTTTGTAAATTAATAATATATAGGCATCAACGGTTCATACTGAAAAATCAGAGAACCGGTATGTAGGAGCTTTATTATGCGTGTAGCTGTTGTATATTACAAAAACGGCTGTGAAAAGGTCAAAGATATTGCAACCCATCTGGCAAGGGGGATTGAATCGGAAGGCCATCAGGTTGCTATTGTCAATATTGAAACAGATCCCGATACCAAACTGACCCTTTATGATTACCTGCTGATAGGAACCGCAGCAAATTCTGCATTCAGTGGTAAAATCAGTACAAGAATATCCGAGTTCTTAAAGAACTCCGGTAGGGTTTCCGGTAAGAAATGTTATGCCTTTATTGCAAAAAAAGGCTTTTTCGTAAGCAAGGCTCTTCAGAACCTTATGAAAATAATGGAAAAAGAAGGTATGTTTCTTAAAATATCCGATATTATTACTGGTACAGACGAAGCTGAACTAATCGGAAAGAAACTTCATATAAAGTAAGTTGTTATATAAATAAACTTACCAACAAGGAACAGTTATGTACAAAAAAGCATTGATTCCGGCTCTACTGTTGCTGTTTGCAGGCAATCTGTTTGCCCAGACAGCCATAGACAGACCGGTAGCCATCGTAAAACTGACAAAAATGGATGTAATTTCTGAAAAGAAGTTAAATTATAATATATCCCTGTATGAGCAGCAGACAGGAAGAGCGCTGACAAAACCTGAAAAGGAACAGGTCCTTGAGACTCTCATTAATCAGATGCTGGTCTTTCAGGCGGCAGAAAGAGACAATGTAACTGTTTCTGACGAACAGGTCCTTGCTGTGGGCATGCAGCAGTTAATGCAGCAGATCGGACAGAAGATTACGGAAGCCCAGTATAAGCAGATAATTAAAGATCAAACCGGAATGGACTATGATGTGTATAAAGAGGAAATCCGGAAACAGCTTATTCTGGAAAAATACGTCACAGAAATGAAAAAGGATTTTATTCTGAGAACCTCTACACCCGGATCTGATGAAATTCAGCTTTTCTATAATCAGAACGAAGAAAAATTCCTAAATCCGGAAATGGTTAAGCTCAGTCATATCTTTTTCAGCACAAAGGGGATAACTGCGGAACAGAAAGCAGAAAAAAAGGCTCTGGCTGATCAGGTAATGAAGCAGTTTAACAGCGGCAGCAGCAGTTTTGAAGATCTTGTCAGAGCAAATACAGAGGATAAAAATTCAATTGTAAGAGATGGCGATCTGGGAAGTTATCTGGATAGAAGTGAACAGAACATTTCGCTTTTCGGCGATAATTTCATAAATACAATTTTTTCCATGGCAGTAGATACGGATGTCCGGATGATTGAATCCAATCAGGGATATCATATTGTAAAAGTTACTGCTCATCGGGAGAAGACGTTTCTTGAACTTGATGATCCTATCAGCCCGGTACAGACCCAAACTGTTAGAGAGTATATTAAAAACCTTCTAGGTTCCCGCAAGCAGCAGGAAGCTTTTCAGATTGCTGCCAAAAATGTAGTTGAGGAACTGATAGAGGATGCCGAGATTCAACGATTCCCGGAAAATATAGAATAGTATAGGTAAATGAAAACATTAGGAAATAGAAGAAAGGCCAGGATACTGGCTTTTCAGGCACTTTACAGTTGGGAAATCAACGGCAGTGAGCTTTCTGAGCTGTATTCTTATTCCTGGTCTCGGGAAGAGCCTGCTGAAGAAGTGAAGGTATTCGCTTCTTTTCTTATTAAGGGGACAATAGAAAACCTTCCGGAGATTGACGGCAGGATTAAAGAAAGCCTTAAAAGATGGGATTTTGAGAGGTTGGAGAAGGTTAATCTTGCTATTCTCAGAATGAGCACATATGCTTTGTTATATCAGAAAGATATTCCTCATGGCGTAACAATAGATGAAGCAGTAGAAATAACAAAAGAGTATAGTACGGCCGATTCTTATCGCTTTGTCAACGGAGTTTTGGATAATATCAAGAAACAGATAGATGGATAGACACCGGGTGGATCAGGATAGTAAGTATTTTAAATCCCTACTGATATGGACGCTTGTATTATTTATGCTTGCATCCATTCTGGGTATTTTTATCCTCTTTCAGCCCCATGATGACCGATTTCAGTATTATATCAGGCAGGTTGATAATTATATTGAAGCGAAACGCTTTACCGAAATTCCGCCATTGCTTGTGCGGGCTACCCGTTATGCCGATAAAAGGGAGCAGTGGTTCAGTATTTTTAAAAGATCCTATCAGGTTTGCCGAAACCTGAAGGATTACAGAAGTTTTAATAATCTGCTTGATATTTCAAGAAAGTTCATCCATGGGGGGCCGGAGCATGATGCCCTGTATACGGCGTCTCTTCTCTGGACGGATCAGTATGAAAAAGCTTCCGCCAGTTTATATTCAATTAGCCAGCCCGGGTATGAAACTCTGGTTGCCGAAAGCCTCCTCTCCTATGAGGTTTATAGGAACTATGAACTGGGCGAACAGCATCCCATCGAGTTTATCAAGGACAAAATCAGTTTTCAGGAAGATCCTGATTTTTTTCATATTATCGGGACTCTCTCTGACAATGAAACTCTACTCTACAATGCGGTTCTGCTTTATATGGAATCGGGACAGTTCGATGTTGCCGAACAGATTCTGGGGCAATTATCATCAACCAGAATTCCTCCGCTCCGGATGGGGGTCGTTTATTATGATCTGGGTCAGATCACCAGAGCACTTGAATACTATAAGGCTCAGGATGTAGTGGACGAGATTAAGGAGAATCAGCGATTTTCACTTAAGCAGCAGATCGGTGATATGCAGTATATGCTCGGACGGGAAGGGGAAGCCCTGAAATCCTATGAAGCAGGATTGGCTCTTCATAGAGCCGGCAGCTGGAAACTCTATAGGAATATAGCGCGTCTGTATTTTGAAAAAGGGTACTCCAGAAAAGCAAAAATCGTATTGGAGGATGGTTTACACAACTTCCCGGATCAGGTTGAGCTCCTGGAGGACTATGTCCGCTTCTTCTCCCGGGATATCAGTATGACCGTGAAAAGAACTCTGGAGGCTTATATAAGCCGCTTTCCGGAGGATATGGAGGCAAAGCTGCTGCAGATCCGGTATTTTCCGGAACCCATGAATCCCACACAGTATCAGGCCAGATTATGGGAGTTTTTTAATAACTCCCATAATAACGAAGCTGTTACAAGGTTCCTTCTCTGGTATCTTTCCGGTGTGGAAGACCGCAAGAGTATGAAAATCGTACTGCAGAGATACGAGTATGAAGAGGAAAAACCGCACTGGTATATCTTATATGAAGGGATACTGGAATTCCTTGAAAAGGATACAGAAAAAGCTCTTCAGAAGATGGAAGAGGCGTCTGCCATCCATCCTTCCTGGCTTTATGAGCGAAATAAAGCCATATTTAATTATAGTCTTGGACACAATGATATTGCCATGATACAAATGGGACAAGCTGTTGATGGTCTGCTGAAAGAACCCTCTCTGGTGAATGCTAATCCCATTCTTTCGGAAATGTATTTTACTATGGGTAAGTTGTTTCTGGAAGAGAAGGATTTTAAAAGTGCACAGGAACACCTTGAAAATGCTATTGCCTGTTATCCTGAGAATCATAGTGCCCGAAGTCTTCTGAAACGCATAAAGTAAAAGAAAGGTTAATAATATGATCACACTGAAAAATGAAAAACAGATAGAAGGTATACGCAGTTCCTGCAAGTACCTTGCAGAATTGTTTCTGAAACTTGAGGACTTTATTGAACCCGGTATGTCTACAATGGATATAGATAAATATTCTGCGGATTTCATTAGAAAAATCGGCGGGAATGCTGCTTTTCTGGGATATGGCGGATTTCCGGGGACAATCTGTTCCTCTGTCAATGATACAGTCATCCACGGGATCCCCAGCAAGAACGAAATACTGAAGGAAGGTGATATACTCGGCTGTGATATAGGCATTGAACTTAACGGGTTCTATAGTGACAGGGCGTATACCTATCCGATCGGAAAAGTCAGCCGGGAGGCGGAACTGTTGATGAAACGGACCCGTGAATGTCTGTATATCGGTATCGATGCAGCGCAGAAAGGGGGGCGAATCAAGGACATAGGCAAGGCCATAACTTCTTATCTGAAACCTTTCGGATACGGAATTGTTCACTCTTTCTGCGGACATGGTGTCGGACTGGATGTGCATGAGGATCCCCAGATTCCCAATAATTACCCTTCCCGCGGGATGAACCACAGACTGAAGCCTGGCATGGTTCTGGCCATTGAACCAATGATAAATATTGGCACCGCAGAAGTAGAGGTTCTGGATGATGACTGGACTGTAAAAACTGCGGACGGATCCCTTTCAGCTCATTTCGAGCATACCATACTTATTACTGAGGGTAAGCCTGAAATCCTGACGGCTCTCTAATCTCACAATAGTATAAAATCTATGTAACGACAGAGTGTTTTATAGGTTTACATTTTGTGATTCTTTTAACAGGAGAAAAATACAATTATGAGTAGTAACAGTAATAATAACAGAAAAATTATTTTTACAGCTTTATTCGGTACAATTGCCGGATTTGTACTTTGTTTATTTCTATACACTTTTCTGCCAGCCTTAAAGCCTGCTGCTGAAGTATATGCTGCGCCTAACAGTTCTGAAATGGAGACAGTTGAAAACTTTCAGAATACTTTCAGAAGAGTAGCAGCTGAAACACTTCCCTGGGTAGTCGAAATCGATACGGTTGAAGTTTCAACGCGGCAGACTCCGGGAGGGAATGGGTTTCCCTGGGAGTACTTTTTCGGAAATCCTGATGAGAGCGAGGAAAAGGCTCCCGAAACACGGGAATATCGAAGTGCAGGACTGGGATCCGGTTTTATCGTTGAAAAGGACGAAGATACGTATTATGTCATAACCAATAATCACGTGGTGGGGCAGGCTGATGAAATCCGGATAAAAATGGACAATGAGAAGGAGTATGAAGCCGAACTGGTGGGAACTGATCCCCGTAAGGATCTGGCATTATTAAAATTCGAAACCAAAGACAAGGGAATTGCCATTGCCCATCTGGGCGATTCCGATTCGCTTTTTGTTGGAGACTGGGTACTGGCAATCGGAAGCCCCTTCGGCTACAAATCATCCGTTACGGCCGGTATTATCAGTGCTCTGGGTCGTCAGAATGGACCGGACGGTAATATAAACGACTTTATTCAGACTGATGCTTCCATTAATCAGGGTAACTCCGGAGGGCCCCTGGTTAATTTAAAAGGTGAAGTTGTAGGTATTAATACATGGATTACAACTTCTACGGGAGGGAGCATAGGGCTTGGATTCAGTATCCCCATAAATAATGTAAAACGTACCATCAGGGATTTTATCGACGATGGTGAGGTCCGTTACGGCTGGCTCGGTGTCAGTATTGGTGATGCTCCGGATATTATTGCCGACGAATTTGGATTAAAGGGAGAAAAAGGCGCTTTTGTCTATCAGGTATTTAATAATTCTCCCGCAGAAAAGGGTGGGATTCAACCCGGGGACTTCATTCTTTCTGTGAACGGAATCGCTGCCAGTGATAAGAATCATCTTACGAGAATGATTGGTGATATGCGTCCCGATGATATAGCTGAATTTGTATTAATCCGTAATAATAGGCGCTTGTCCTTGAAGGTTAAAATTACCGAACGGGAGACGGAAGAAGAAGTTCGAAAAATGAATAATCAGGTATGGCCCGGTGTTTCCGTTTATACCGTACAGGAAGAGCTGATCGAACGTCTTGAGCTGGAAGAAGATATTAAGGGCGTTTTCGTAGCGGAAGTCTATCCCAAAACGGCATTTCAGATTGCCGGAATTCAGGCTGGAGATATTATTACCGGTATTAATGGGGAAAGTGTGGAGAATCTGTCTGATTTCTATACCCGTCTTAACAGTATTGGTGATGACCGTTTCTACCTTTCCTTTCTGAGAGAGGGATACGAAATGGAGACTCCAAAGATAAAAAGAAAATAAAATTCAAATTTTTTAGGTAAATATTGATTATGGGCTGCCTATCACAAGGGGCAGCCCATTTTTTTATGTTACTATAAGGTCTTTTACTATATAATAAATCAAATAAACTACAAGATGAGAGAGTGGAATGAGTAAACTTTTTACCCCCTATGATGAAATTCGGAATAATGCCCTCAAGTTGGCTTATAAGGTATACCAGGACGGTTTTGTTCCTGATGTTATCTACATCCCCTTAAGAGGCGGAGCTTATATGGGCAATGTTTTCAGCGAGTTTTTCAAGATTGTAAGAAAGGGGGAGAGGCCTGTTTTTTATGCAGCAGTTGTTGCCCGTTCCTACAGTGATATCCGGCAGCAGGATAAAATCATGATTGACGGCTGGACCTATAATCCCGCCTACCTCCGTAACGGGGACAAGGTTATGTTTATTGATGATATCTTTGACTCGGGAAGGACTCTGAACCATCTGGTTGAAGCAATTCTTGAAAAGGGGATACCCCGGGAAGATATAAAAATTGCCGTTCATGACTATAAGGTTCATACCTATCAGGATCATCTGCCCATACAACCGGACTACTATTGCCGGAAGTTTATAGTGGAAAAGGAAGAAGATGATGTATGGATTCATTATATGAGCCATGAACTGGTAGGGTTGAGTAAAGAAGAACAGCAGGAACAGTTTATCAGTAAAGATTCCGAATTGGCGGGTATTTTTGATTTTCTGAATCAGAAATAATCCTGATCCCGTAAATTATAAAAAAAATGTCCCCACCCCTCGACTTACGCTCGGGGAACTGGGGACATTTTTCAGGTTATATGAGATAGGAGGGATGAGAGCTGTAAAGTGCTAGCACCCCCGACACCTCTAAGATCTCCCCGAGTAAAGTTGAGAAATCGAATTCAGGGTAACCGAGCGAAGCAGAGGTTACTCCTGGGCCCACTCCCTGCTGCTTCCGTCCGCCGTATTGAGCCAGAGCCCGTAGGAGGATGTTACCGCATACAGGCGGTCATATGTCTCATCATAGAGAAAGTTTTTGATAGTGGCATCTTCCAGCTCGCTGCTGTTGTAGTTATTATCATCGGAAAAATCATTATTCTGAAATACCGGATCTGTTTTATTGGTTACGATAATCTCTATATAGCCGTCTCCAGTTACGGAACTGCTGCTGGTGGGATCTTTAAAAGCCTGTGTGCCTGCCAGAATGGTATCCGTCTGAATAGGTGATATGTCACAGAATGACGTAAACTGAACATCATTATCCCAAACTTCCGAGTACCAGGTTCCCTCTGTTTCATACAGAACAGGGTGTTCATCATCGTCCGCCTGAGTTCCCATAAACAGCATATCGTGTGCAGGGGAGTAGTAGATATCCGTAAAGTTTAAATCATCAAAACCGATGCTCTGCTGAACAAATGTAGCGGGATCACTTTCTGAATAACAGATAACGCCATTGTTAAAGTTACTGCCTTCCAGATTGTAAATCATGTAGCTTTCCGAGGCTTCAGCAGAAATAATATCTACAATTGGCATGGGGTCATCATCGCTGCTATCCAGTTCGAATCCTGGAAAAGTAACCAGGTAGTCAGATGACAAACCAGCTGCCAGAGCCGTTTCTCCGGCATTATCCCCAGAGTAGAAGTAAAGGCTGCTGGAATTGATGGACACTTCACTGTCGTTATTATAATAATTAACAACATTCAGATAGAGCCCCTGATTTGTATCAAAAAGATATAGGCAATCGTAATTCGAGCCGCTTTTCTTTGTAAAGAACAATTCGTCCCACTCTCCGGTGGAGCTGTTGTATTTTAAAAGACCACTTCTGTAATCCGCATCATGGCTGATTATACTGGCATAGAGATTCCCGTTCATCACAGCAATGGAAGGAAAGGTGGCATCACCCTGGTATTTGGACGGGACGCCATAGCTGTGCCAGTGTCTGGTGTCCTCTCCGATTGTACTGTGCCATACACTTTTTCCATTGATAACATACTGATCATCGTAGACCAGCATATCTCTCAGAGCGGTTGTACCTTTCAGATTATTGGCATCGACAATCTTTTCTTCATTTTCAAGCTGATAGAATATCCCGTTTCCGGAACAGCCGGCCAGAAATAAAAGGGGGAGTAGGATAAGTATTATTTTTCTCATAAAAACCTCTTAGAAATGGTAGACCGCTGACAGGCTGACATCCATAAAATTCCCGAACCTTGTATATTCGGGATCGGACGGATAAATCTGGGGAACCCACCAATAGGACAGATTTGTGCCGAATGACCAGCTGGTGTTATGATTCCAGAAAAAACCGGCTCCCGGTTTTACGAGCAAATCGACATGGAATTCATCAAGATAGGATGTCATGCTCATACCGGCTCCCACAAACAACGGGATGGAAAACAGGTTATTCTTCAACTGAATTTCGTAGGTTCCCCGGAATGTAATCGGCACCATATAAAAGTTGTTGTCGTTGGGACTTCTGGCAAACATGGCACCGATTTCCATTCCCAGCTGGATGTTGTTGTTCAGGTAGGCTCCGTAATAGAGCGAACCGGTTCCGCCGTTGGATAGATTGGTTGATGAAATAGCATCCTTTCCGCTTTCGGGGGATGGATCCTGCATGAAAAGGGGGATGAACAAACCGGCATTAATGGAGAATACCTGGTCTCCCATACTGTTATATTCAATCTGGTAAGTTGCATCATCGTCTGATGACTGCGATTCCTGAGCTGTTACTGTAAAAGAAACTGTTAATAATAGAAAAAACAGTATAAACAGAATTGATCCAGGAATGATGTGTTGAGTTTTTTTCTTCAAGTTGATTCCTCATTCTCGAAAGATATGTGATAATAACATAGTAACAACAAAGCATCAATGTGGTTACAAAGCGAGAAATAAGGACTTATTTATGGCAAAAATTATTGATGGAAAAAGTGTTTCGGCAGATCTGAGAAATCAGTTGAAAGATAAAGTGGAATCCCTTAAAGCAAAAGGAATTACGCCCGGTCTGGCCGTTGTTCTGATCGGGGATGATCCTGCCAGCAGATCATATGTTACGGCAAAGGAAAAAAGTTGCGGAGAGCTTGGAATGTATTCCCGTGATATCCGGTTGCCCGCGGATACGCCGGAACAGGATCTGCTGGATCTTATTGATAAATTGAATCAGGATGAGCAGATCGATGGAATCCTGGTTCAGCTTCCTCTGCCTTCCCATATGAATGAAGATAAAGTAATTCTGCAGATTGATCCTTCCAAAGATGTGGACGGTTTTCACCCTGTCAGTGTCGGAAAAATGGTTCTGGAACAGGAGACATTCCTTCCCTGTACACCCCATGGCATATTGAAACTGCTTGAGTATTGTGAAATCTCACCGTCCGGCAAAAAAGTTGTTGTGGTAGGACGCAGTAATATCGTTGGAAAACCAATTGCCAATCTGATGATCCAGAAACAGCCCTGGGGAAATGCCACTGTTACGGTGTGTCATACAAGAACTGCAGATCTCAGGAAGGAAACTCTTGAAGCGGATATCCTTATTGCCGCGGCAGGTCAACCGGAGATGATTTCCGGTGATATGATCAAACCCGGAGCTGTTGTAATTGATGTCGGTGTCAACAGGGTCCCCGATGAATCAAAGAAACGGGGTTACCGGCTGACGGGAGATGTAAAGTTTGAAGAAGCGCAGAAAAATGCTTCTTTCATTACACCTGTACCGGGCGGTGTCGGTCCCATGACAATTACCATGCTGCTGTTCAATACTGTTCAGTCGGCAGAAAACAGGAAATAAAACCTGTTGATAAAATGAATTTCCGGAGCTTGATAATTTAATGAAGAATCGAATCCTCATTATAGCGGCAGCTGTCCTGGTGGCAGCTGCCGCCGTATTTACCCTGATCAGCCAGATCAGTTTAAGAAAAGAGTTGAAATCTCAGCGTGATATTGTCAGTCGTTTTATGGACCAGACACGTGATGACCTGGGATTTCTGAATGAATCACAGGAAGTAGTGAAGCAGAATACCAGTCAGGTAAGGCAGTATTTAAATCTGCCGACCCTTTCATTCCCGGAAAGAGCAGATGAAAACTCCGATAAAGATGAAACGGTAAACGTAAGCAGCTTTGAAATAGCAGCTTACGATGCCGCATCCTATCTGAATGATTACAATATAAAATTCGATCAGATATGCTGGTTTAATGATTTTTTCAACAGCAGGGAATTTTCAGATTTTTTAAAAGTGAATTCACTAACTCTGAAAAAGAGAAGCGATCTGAAAAAAGAACTGTCAGACGGGAACGGCCGGGTATATTTTGCGATGAACTTTAAAGGTGATCAGAAACGGGTGGTTATTAAACCCGGCTTATCTGATAAGGAAAAATCCTTCACCGAAGCTGATGCAGGCTGTTTTGACTATTTGCATACTGAAATGGAACGTCAGAATGCTATCTACAGAACCGTTGCTCTAAATAATACTCAGCTGGCGGGGATATACAGGGATCCCGGCTTAAAAACAATGATCAGGGAAAAGAACCTTTACTGGGGATCCACCTCATATAAAGGAGAAAACCTTACTGTTCCTCTTATGAGGATGGATGGAACTGTATTGGCTTTGCTGGCGACTGTTTCTGAAAATACCGGATTCCGTCTGAATCGTCAGAATTTTTCCAGTATAGGAGAGCTGAACCAGGGGCTGGTTACGTTTCTGCAGACCAGCGATCTGAGAACCGGAGCGGAAATTCTGGATGATATGGTTCTGGAAGAATTGGAAGGTCTGATGCAGGATCCGGCATTTAATGCTCATCTGGCAAAGCTGGGATTCTCTGTAAAGAAAGGCAGCCGGGAAGATAACGATTATATCTATTATGATATTTATAAAGGAGACGGAGAGCTGGCCGGTGCCTATGCCCTTCAGAAAGAATTCGGCGAAGTTTACCTGATGGATAAAGATGATATTCCTGTCCGGTCCCTGAAAACTTTTGCTCCCAATCATGAAATGACCTTTTCTTTTCAGGCTGAAGATAAAACGGACGGGGAGAATCTTAATTTTGAGATCCCTTCCGGATCGGAAACATTTCTTATGATCGGTTCCCATGAGCATAATGCGGATACAATGATCCTGGTTCATTGCGACAGTATTACTGAAGAGATAAAGATGCTGAGCATACCCAGAGATCTGTACTATAATGGTTTAAAGATTAACTCCATTTACAGAAACTACGGTCCCGAGCGGCTTGTTTCCGAGCTTTCAGCCATTACCGGGTTAAATATCAGCAAGTATGTTGCCATTGATATGTATGCTTTTATTGATGTGATAAATCTTTTGGGTGGAATTGATGTAGAGCTTGATGAACCCCTGATTGATCCGACTTACAAGGTACGTGAAAATGGTAAATGGTCAACCCTGTACTACCCCGCGGGAGAACACCATCTTGATGGGATTGCTGCCTTGAGGATTACCAGATCGAGACATACTTCTTCGGATTTTGAAAGGGCTGTAAGACAGCAGAAAGTCATTGCAGCCCTGCGGGACAGTTTAAGTTCCATGGATTTGACAGATATTGCCCGAATATATGATTTTATGCAGATTGCCGGAAAATATCTGAATACAAATTTAAACACTTCCGAAATGGTACGTTATTTTATGGTGTATAAAGATTATAATATTAATGGACAGAATGTTCTGAATACCGATAATGTATTATATGCGACTTATACTAATCTGTATCGTTTGAGTGAAGAGGATCAGGCCAAAGCTCTGGAAGATCCCGGATTTTACAAAGGCGGTTGGATTGTGTTGCCGAAAAATAATGACTGGGGACAGATTAAAATGTTTATCCAGTCTGTTATGACTTCTTCTTAAGGAGAGAATTATGCCTTTTAGACTTATTTCCTATATTATTGTTCTTGTCTTTCTAGTGACATTTATTGGTTTGAATCTTGGGAATACTTCTGATGTGAACCTCTGGTTTTCAGAAAAGGGGCAGTTTACAGATGTACCGATTGTTGTCAGTTTTTTTATTATGTATATCCTGGGTGCTCTCTCCATTGTTCCCTATATCATTGGAAATCAGTTCAAGTCCTTTCGTAAGAAGAGTAAGGAAAAGAAATCGGAAAAACTGGCAGCTGCTCCCAAAAAGATAGGCTCCAGAAAGATAAAAAACGAAAGCAATGAAGTTGAATCTGTCCATCCGGAAGAGTAGGGGGGTATTCCGTGCTCTGCTGATTATATTCTTTAGCGGTGTCAGTCTTTTTGGAGATGATTTGACAGAAGCCGCTCTATTGGAGAAAAATGGTGATATATCCGGTGCAAGGTCACTATATCATCAATGGCTGAATGAAGAGGCAAACCGGAACCGTTCCGACTACGGGCGTACACTTCTTCATGTTCTCCGATTGGGCGGAGATCGACAGGGTCTTTTTAATATTCTAGATTCCTGTCTGTCCGGTGTCAGGAATATACAGGATAGAATTGAAATCCTGAAATTCGGAGCTTACTTATCTAACCTATCCGGAATGGAGGAGAGATCAACGTACTATTTCTCACTTCTGGAGAGTCTTGATGAATCCGCAGCCTCGTGGATAGGAAATTATTATTCTCTTATTAATAACAGTTACACTAATCTTGAAGATCCTCTGGCTGGAAACTCTTCCTATCAGAGGGAATCCGATTTTAAAGAAGCGGCGGTTTTATATCTCATATACCTGAACATAACTACCGCTGAAGATCAGGATATAACAGATTGGCAGGAGAGGATGGATGCCCGCTATCCTTTTCTTCAGAACTATCCGGAATGGCTTTTTCTGAACTGGTATTTTTCCAGAGAACGCAATATGGAGGTCCAGGAGGATTATTTTTCTTCCCTTCTTGCCGAGCGCTTTCCCACAGCTCCGGAAACAGGGCTGTTAAAAGGAGATATTCAACTGTTTCCAAGCCCTGTCTATCTTTTAACTGACGTTCATTCGGATTTATCCCTTCCGAATGAAGAACCTGCCGAATCCTGTCAGCTTCCCGGCGGTATAGGTTCTTCTGGAAAGCTCTATTATCTGCAGGCGGGAGCATTCGGTCAGAAGGCGAATGCCGAAGAGCTCAAACAAGAGATTAATAAACAGAGTCCATTAAATGCCGAAGTCATCCAATCCGGTGATATCTATAAGGTGCTTATCCGAACCTATGATCCCGATAAGGATTCAGGGGTTCTGAGGGCTGGGGGATTTGATGTTTTCAGGACTCTTCCGCCTGATCCGAATCACTGATTTCAATCTGTTCATAATGGACGACTTCTCCCGGTGTCAGAACAAAACCTTTTGCCGTAAGCATCCCGGGAGTCAGGGTAATGGTTCTGATTATACGGGAGCTGTCTCTGGCCTCATTATAATCCACCGAGTAGATTTCCCGTTTATCAAGTAAACCATTTCCCTTCAGGTAATGCATCTCCATAATAGAAATGTCATTCAGAATATAAAACTCAATTACTCCGTGTGCGACGTGTTCGGTGCCGGTTTTCAGAGTAAAATAGGGGAGTTCCAGATTTAAATCTTCATCTTTATTGTTTCTGAACTGTCCGGAAAGACGGGAGAGAATGTTCGAATCTTCAATGCCTGAATGGGCTATGAGGGATTTCTGGAGGAGGGGCCCCACCTGAGTATAGTAGCCGTCCCATTCGGTAGATCCGTGAATATTCACCTTGATTCTGTCCAGAGCCTCCAGAGATAAATAGATATCCCTTCTCTGGCTTGTAATTAAGGAGTTTTTGGACTGGATATTTATACCTTTGAAAATAGTTCTGTAAGTATCGCTCCAATCATAATTTTCCTGAATATCGTCAACCGAAAATATCAGCTGCCCATCGGCGGGATTAAAAAAGATGATTTCTTCCATAAGGGCCTGCTTCTTTCTGTTCAGATCTTCAATCCTGTACCAGGGGCCGGCAATGTAGTCGATAAAATCATCAAGAGAACCCTTATAGACCTTTTCAAGCTGTTCTTCACTGATAGATACTCCCGGAATTTTATCAATACTGGTGGGCAGGTACTCCCTTGAGCTTCTATTCCATTTATATGTTGTTTTAATAAGGTCAAGATTGTCCTGCGATACTTCATCTGTCTCTTCGGTGATTATTGAGAAGCTTTCGCTTGTAGGTTTTCCGATTTTATAGTCCTGAGACCGGTCATAGGTCTGAATCTCTATAATCCCATTAATACTGACGTTTAAAACGGGTCGCAGCATCAATCCCTGAATCCCTCCGGAAGAAGTTATTGTAAAAACATCCAGAGTATGGTTCTCATTCTTTGTAAAACCGGTAATTATAATCTCATTGAGGTTGTTCCCAGTCAGATCCTGTATAAGGATACTGATTCCTTCTGTACTATCGGGGCTTATGCCAGTTTCAAGAGCAGAATAGAAGGCCATTTTATCGTTGTTATAATCTACCACATATAGGTATATTACTGTTTTACCATCAACTGTTCTACGGGTGAGGATAATCTGCTCATCCTCTGTATCAAAATCAAGGTTGACATCATTTGTTAACAGAAGGGTGTCTTCCGGAGGAAGGGGAATCATTGGAACCAGAAAGTTCTGATCCTCTTCCTCAATAATATTTGATACGGCTTCCGACTGGTTAGCGCTGCTGGAACTGGGGTTTATGATCCTGGGTGTCGAAGGGGGCTGTTGAGCTGCTTTATCATTCCGGCAGGAGATGAGGATGATAAGTGGAAGTAATAGAACAATGAGTTTTTTCATAGGCAATATTATGTTGAACTTGGATAAAAAAAGCTAGCCGCTTACACCCGGAAAATAGGGGGCAAAAAAATCCAGAATAATTTTTTTTACATCTTTCACAGACCCTTCAACTTTAAAGCCGGCAGCTGTAGGGTGTCCGCCGCCTCCGAATCTTGCTGCAAGGGGAAGACAGTCAATTTCATTTTTTGTCCGGATGGAACAGCGGGTCATCCCCTCTGAATTCTGCTTGATGAATACCGATATTCTGACCGCATTGCATTGAAGAGGGATATTGACTATCTCCTGGGATTCCTCATATCTGGCTCCCGAATCAATCAGAGCTTTTTTAGACATAAACTGGTAGGCCAGATGGTTTCCAAAGTGTAATTCCATCGAGGCTCCAACCATGGCTCTCAATTTCAGCGATTCTGTCGATTTGCTTTCGTAGAGCTGGGAGTAGACAAAATTCGGTCTGGCTCCATTCTTTACCAGCTTATAGGCAATTTTGAAAGTCTCGGCACTTGTTTTCGGGTAGATGAATGATCCCGTATCATATACAATCCCGGCAAACATGGCTTCTGTAAGAGGGGCAAAAAAGGGAATCGAAAAATGGGCCTGCAGTTTGGAGAGTATTTCACAGGTTGAGGATGCATCAGAAATGAAAACCCCCTTGAAGGGGATGTCACTTTCATAGTCATGATGGTCAATCACAACCAGATCCCTCAGGGTATCCCTGTTCAGACGAGATTTTAAATGCCCTATATTCCCAGGTTCTGTATCAACAACAAAAAGGGTGTAATCTTTTGGATCTAAAGAAAGGTCTTCGCTTTCATCAATATGACGGATAACACTGTCTGGATCCATAAAACCGTATTTGTTTTCAGTGGGATCAGAGTTTAGTATGACCGTTTTTTTATTAAGGTAATGAAGGATTGAATACAAGACAATTTCCGAACCTATGGCATCACCGTCAGGAGCTTCATGAGCTGTTATTATGTAGTTGTCATTATTGAGAATAAAATCACCCAGTTCGGCAAGTGTCATCTTTAACTATCCTTGTGTATAATAATATAGACTAAGACCTGTTAAAAATCTAATTATAACCTAAAAAAAAAATTCCGGAGTTTAATATATGACTGAAAATAAACTGGCTGCAGATTGTATCATTCCGGCTGCAGGATTCTCATCCCGTATGGGGAAATGGAAGCCGGGGCTTTTGACGGATGGGGAGGTCTCTCTTGTTGAAAGGGCGGTTAGAACAGCTCAGGCTGTCTGTCAGCGCGTCATACTGGTCGGGGGGTATCGCTTTCAGGAGATTGAAAAACTTCTGGAATTCCCGAATCAGGTCATTCTTCTTGAAAACAGAGAGTACAAAACAGGAATGCTGTCTTCCATACAGACTGGTTTGCGAGTGGTCAGGAGGGATTTTTTTATTACCCCTGTCGATCTGCCGGGGATAGGTGTGGAGCATTACAAACGATTATTTGAAAGATTTGACGGGAATCGGATTATCCGGCCCTTTTTTAAGGAGAAACCGGGCCATCCAATCCTCTGTCCTTATTCGTACAAAGAGAAAATCCTGGGTCTAAAAGGAACTCGCTTAATAACTGAACTTAAAAAATGGGAGTATGAAGCCCTGTCCTGGGAGGATGATTCTCCTGTCATTGATCTGGATACACCGTCAGATTTGAAAGAATGGCAGCATAGAATGGTCAAAAAAACCTGATCAGGTTAAAAATACCGCTATTTTTACGTATATAAACCTGAAAATCTTTCTGGCACAGCCTTTGCAATATTGTATGTATCAATATTTCATTGGAGGAAATAGATGAGTGTTATTAAAAGAAGCAGAGATATCATCAATTCAAATATTAATGCCGCACTGGACAGGGTGGAAGAACCTGCAAAGATGGTTCGGATGATGATCCGGGAAATGGAAGATGCCCTGAACAGAATGCGTACTTCCTGTGCAGTCAGGGTATCGGAGAAGGTCAGGATTGAACAGGAACTGGAACAGGGCAGGGACTCGGTCCGTAAATGGGCCGAACGATCTGTGCTTGCTGTAAAAGAGGGTAGGGATGATCTGGCAAAGGATGCTCTGCTGGAAAAAAGGAAAACAGAAAGCCGGATTAACTTTATGGAGCTTGATCATGAGCATCTGGAAACAATCATTGCAGAGACCAGGGGTAAAATCCGGGAACTGGAAACGAAGCTGGAAGAGGCTGGGCAGAAACAGTTTTTACTGATTCAGAGAGGTGTTCACGCCAAGGAGACCCTTCTGGTTAACAGAAGTATCCGACAGGCTGGCAGCTGCCGCACCATCTATCGTTTTGATGAGATGGAAAAGAAAATCGAACGAATGGAGGCCGAGGCCGAATTGAGTGGAAACAAAACTTTTTCTGCCAGTGAAAAAGCTTTTCAGGATCTGGAAATGGATAGATCGGTAGATGAAGAACTTGAGGCCATGAAAAAGAGTTCAAATGCAGATGCGTCAACCAGGTGAGGAATGTATGAAACTTCTGAAAAGAAAACTCTACCGTTCCCATAGCGGTTTGATATTTGGTGTATGTAAGGGACTGGCCGAATATCTGAATGTATCTGCCTTAGTCCTCAGAACTATCTGGGCCATTCTTGTATTCGCTACAGGATTCTTTCCTTTTGTTGCGGTATATCTGATTCTGGCTTACATTTTACCGGAGCGGGATCTGTACGGCCCGGATTCTACCGTAGAAACGGAGTACTCTGTTTATTAGAAAGACTGATGGCAGGTAACTTTTTACAGGGGACGCAGGTCAGAGCTCCATTCCGAGGCCTATGCTTCCCCTGTTATCAATTGTTCTTTTAAAAGCATTATCCCGGTTTGTGTAGCTGGGGTTTGATGAAAACTCCAGAGTATCGTAACTGAAGGAGTACGAGGCAAAGAGGATGAATGTGTCTGTAAGTTTATATAGTATCTTTACTCCCGCGCCGGGACCGAAGCTGAAATAGGACATATCTTCGCCATCGGCAAACTCATCATTTTTATAATAACTGAATCCCGTATGAAAACC
Organism: Oceanispirochaeta sp.; assembly: GCA_963663385.2. GTDB lineage: Bacteria > Spirochaetota > Spirochaetia > DSM-2461 > DSM-2461 > Oceanispirochaeta. The sequence continues at coordinate 997,549 of CAXXXD010000003.1, forward strand.
GGCTCCCGGAAGAATGCCCCATTTCCCCCGCCAGATATTCCAGCCTATACCGCCGGTATAATCCATCGACAGACCCCGGCTGCTGAATTTTAATGGTATCAGGAGAAAGGCATCCGAATAATACCCCAGACGGCTCCCGATAAGGGAGGAGTAATTCAATCCGATCAGTTTGGAATCTGAACTGACTTCGCTGGATTTCTCCTGATAGTCTTTTTCAAGTGTTCTGGTTTCAAGACCGAAGCTAAGCCCGCAGAAATGAAATTTCTGAAGCTGGTCTTCCAGAATCGGATCTATATTCTGAGCATTTGATGGAGAAATGAACAGAAGAAACAATACTGTGTAAAGAGAGTTTTTGAGTATAATCTGAGTCATGAATAATCCTTAGCTGATAATACGGTTTCTGCCGGACTGTTTGGCTTTGTAAAGATTTTTGTCTGCTTCAATAATCACCTGATCATAGTTTCGACTATCACTGTACATTCTGGCCATTCCGAAACTCATGGTAATGGAAACGGTACTGTTGTTACATAGTATTTTCATATTTTCGATCTCATTTCTAATTCTTTCTATCACTTTGAAAGCGGTTTCCGGAGAGCTTACTTTCTGCATGATGATAAATTCTTCACCCCCCCAGCGGGCCAGACAGTCCTGTTCACGGATATTTTTCTCTATTGTACAGGAAACCCGTTTTATAACCTCATCACCGCAGTCATGCCCATAGGTATCGTTTACTTTTTTAAAAAAATCAATATCTCCCAGTGTGATGACATACTCTTCGTTATTCCTTTTTGATTGTTTAAACTCATAACTTATATAGTTATCGAATCCTCTTCTGTTATAAAGACCAGTTAAAACATCGGTGACCGAAAGGACTTCCAGTTCTCTCATGAGCCGGTCTTTTTCTTCCATACTCATATTATGATTCACTTTAAACTGATGCATTACCGCTACATAGATAGAAAAAAGAATTAAGCTGTTTCTGATCATATAAAAAACAGAGAGCATTCGCATATTTTTTACAGGATCAAAATATTTCTCAGCCGACATGACTGTTTCCACTACCGGAACCAGAGTGGTCAGAACTGCTATCAGATAGATAAAAAGGATTAGAGAGGAGGAGTAATTATGCTTTTGTTTGTGTTTTCTAATCAGAAAGATAAAAATGAATAAGAAGATCGTAAGGTTGAACATTTCATGTAAAACGTGGGGCGGTATAGCCTTTCCTTTCAGAATGGCAGCTAAACCTAAGTCGCAGAGAAGTAACCCCAGTAGCCTTTTGTACGGAGGCTTATCTCCAAAAAATACAATCCAGCCCAGGAGCAGGAGTATATTGCTCAGGAAATAAGATTCCGTAATTATGCTGAAAAGCAAAAATGATAGATACTGGTTATTAATATAATACAACGTGAAGGATATAGCGGGTAGTAAAAGGGATAAAAACCAGAATCCCGTTCCTTTAAATTGCCTGGGAAACTGGAGTTTTATCAGCAAAATAAGAAAACTGTAAACAACAGACAGGGGAATATTGATTAGACTGAGCGTTCCGGGATCAAACATGCCAAACATATTTAAAGAATAATTCTTCGGTATAGTAATTTCAATTTCTTCCCGGCTGAAACCATATACAATGATAAGATAGTGATATGAATGATTACAGCATTAGAATCAATCGGGTTATCGATTATATAGAAAGGAATCTGGACAGGACTCTGACCCTTGATGAACTGGCATCCATTGCCAATTTTTCAAAATACCATTTTCATAGAATTTTCAGTTCCTTCACAGGAGAAACACTATCCGGTTTTATTCAGAGGCACAGGCTGGAGACTGCTGCGGCCAAACTGGCAAGAAACAGCAGAACCAGTATAACAGAAATTGCACTGAGCTGCGGATTTTCAAGTTCCGCTTCATTTTCCAATAGTTTTAAAAAATATTTCAGGGTTTCACCTTCCCTATGGAGGAAAGAAAACGCTGACTATATACCGGATAGCAATCTGAATGAAATCAAAGGCAATTCTGATAAAGAGAGAAGTGGTAGTTTATTCCATATTGAGTATGAAAAGGATATTCAGATATGGAGGACAGTTAATGAGAAGTTAGAAAAAACCGTAACAGTCAAGTCAATACCGCCGCTTACTCTGGCCTACCTCCGTTATGTGGGACCCTATAAAGGTAATGATAGGTTATTTGAAGAATTATGGAACAAGCTGATGCGCTGGGCAGGACCAAGAGGGTTTCTGGGATCAGAGGAAACCTGGTTTATGACTCTGTATCACAACTATCCGGATCTGACCGAAGATGACAAATTGCGTTTATCTGTCTGTCTCTCTGTCCCGGAGGATACGGAAACGGGCCGCGGTATGGGAATAATGGTTTTTGACGGAGGGAAGTATGCCTGTTATGAATGCGTTCTGGGACCGGAGGATTACCAGCATGCCTGGAACTGGCTGTATAGGGAATGGCTCCCTTATAGCGGTTTTCAGCCATCAGACGGAACGCCCGCAGAGATCTACCCCTCGGATCAAAAGTGTCTGCCTCCGGGGAAACAGAGAGTTATAATCTCCATTCCCGTGATTCCTTTATAAAGAAGGTGATTTCAATGGAATATAAATTGAAGACGATTGCAGAAGTGCTGCAGAAAGGTGGTTTATTTCAGATTGTCATGGATCCGGAATATCGGGACGGTCTGATCGAACTGGAAGGTTTTTCCTATATACAGGTTCTCTGGTGGGCTCATCAAACCGATTCTGAAGAGATGAGGAAGCTTCTTATGTTTGAAAAACCTTATTGCAAAGGACCTGAAAAAGTGGGCGTATTTGCTACAAGATCTCCGGTCAGGCCGAATCCTGTTGCGGTAACGGCAGTCTCAGTCATCAGTATTGACCGGGATAGGGGTATAATAACTGTTCCGTACATTGATGCCGATCCGGGGACCCCGGTTCTGGATATCAAGCCCTATCATCCCTGTACCGAGAGAGTAAGGGAGGTTTCTGTGCCAGCATGGTGTAATCATTGGCCGGAATGGCTGGAGGACAGTGCCGACTTCCCCTGGGAAGAGGAGTTTAATTTTTAGGTGAACTCTTGTTAAAAACCGGATGTTGGCATATGCTAATAACTCAAAATAAATATGGACAGGAGTTCAAAATGGCTAAATTATCAGCTGAAGTTCAGGAAGCAATGAAAAAGACAATGCCGACCTGCATTGCCACCGCCAGTTCAGAGGGTGTTCCCAATCTTGTATATGTTACGTATGTAAAAGCGGTGGGGGATGATACAATAGTTGTTGCGGATAATAAATTTGATAAAACCCGGAATAACCTGGATTCCAATCCCTGGCTGACAGTTACCGTACTGGATCCCGATACGAAAAAGGCGTATCAGATCAAGGGAAAAACCGAATGCTTTACCGAGGGCGACAAGTATACGGAGGTTGTAGACTGGGTGCATGTCAATCATCCCCAGATGACTCCGAAAGCAGCCTTCTATATGAGTGTTGATGAGGTTTACTGCGGAGCTGAACGGCTTGCATAACCCGCCACTTTTCCGGTTAATATAAAGCCGGCCATCATGGTTGGCTTTATATTATGGGACGGAAGAGGGGAGTACCAATGAGTAAGTATAATTTCAGCAGTGTTATTGACAGGGCGGGAACTTCGGACTGTAAAACCAGTGAAGAAATGATAAAAAACCTGTTTGATCTGAATTATTACGACGATACCATTTCCATGTGGGTTGCGGATATGGACTATTCCTGTCCTCCCCTGGTTCTGGATGCCCTGAAAGAGAGAGTCGACAGGTTGATTCTCGGGTATACCATGGAAAGCGATGCCTATTATAACAGTATTATCGACTGGTATAAAAGAAGGCATCAGATGGTGATCAAAAAAGAGTGGCTTCTCTACAGTAATGGTACAGTGACGGCCATCAGGAACTGTCTGAGGGCTTTTACCGAGGCCGGAGACGGGATCATCATTCAGCCGCCTGTCTACTATCCCTTCGAAAATCAGATAAATGAAACAAAGCGAAGGGTTGTCAGAAATAACCTTCTTGTTGATGAAAACAACAATAACTCCATAGACTTTGAAGGCTTTGAAGCACAGTGCAGAGATCCCCGGAACCGGATGTTCATATACTGTAACCCCCATAATCCGGTCGGGACTGTCTGGAGCAGGGAAGATACGCAAAGGCTTCTGAAGATCTGTAACGACAATGATGTTCTGTTTTTTGCCGACGAGATTCACTGCGATCTTATCCGGGAAAACAGTCTATTCACATCTGCCCTGAATCTGGAATCCAATGACAAATTAATCGTAGCAACAGCTGTAAACAAAACGTTTAATGTCGCCGGGCTTCATATAACGAATCTGGTAATCCGAAACGAAAATCTCAGAAATACCCTTATTGAGTATACAGGTCATATTTCCATCTCTCCCTTTGCTCTGGAAACAACCATAACCGCATACAATGAGTGCGAGGACTGGCTGGTTCATCTGAACCGGGCCATAGATGAAAACCTTAACTATATGGACGCTTTTATCAAAAAGTATCTGCCTGAAGTGAAGTTTAATAAACCGGCCGGGACCTATCTGGCCTGGCTGGATTTCAGTGCCTACGGTATGACGGAAGGTGAGATCCTGGCGGTTATGGCGGATAAGGCCCATATCATTGTAGAGGGCGGATCCATATTCGGCGGCAGTGGAGACGGGTTTGTCAGGATGAATGTATCCTGTCCGAAGGATGTTCTGATGGAGGCCCTGGACAGGATCCGAACAGTCTTCGGCAGTTAGATAAGCGGGTAACATATATCCGGAGAAAGGGTGTTTCACCTCCTGGTACAACCGGAAAAAACAGCCCTCTTGTCTTACAAGTATTCCTTAAGATTGAACCGGTCAGGTATAGTGTGATACGTTCTATCCCGGATGAAGTTTCAGCGTTTGAACGCCGGCGGAAGAGAATCAGGGAAGAATCGCTTTTTCGCGCTCCGAACTTCTTGCAGTCTATCTGCATACCCTGATATCAATCTGTTGAGGATTCTATCAGGAGTGGTGTTTTCTTCGACAGGATATTTTCGAGGAGGATCCATGATCTCAAAAAACAAATCAGCATTACTATTTTTATTATTAAGTCTCATTGCTTCTCTCAGCGCCCAGTACGCTCCGGGAGTTGACTGGAAAACTGTCGATACGGAACATTTTCAAATTATATTCCCTGAGGAAATCTCAGAGCAGGCACTGGTCCTGGCTGGAAAAATTGATCTGATATACGAAGCGGAATCGATGGATTTCGCCGATGTACGGATGTCGAAATGGCCTATAGTTTTAACCCATTCCAGCATGGAAGCCAATGGTTATGTTGCCTTGTCTCCCAGGAGGAGTATCTGGTACAGCTCACCGATTGCTGAAGAATGTACGGCGCTGGAATGGTATGACCTTCTGGGGCTTCATGAAACCAGGCATATGGTACAGTACGATCGCCTGAACAGCCGCCTGATTCATCTGCTGTATCTTCTTTCGGGGCAGAACGGGATTAACCTTGGAATTGCTTTCGGAGTACCCGACTGGTACTTTGAAGGGGATGCGGTGGCAACGGAAACCCTCTACTCCGAGTCGGGGAGAGGACGGGATCCCCTTTTTTATCGGGGAATGCGGGATGTCGTGACAAATCAGGATTTCAGCTATTCAAAAATGGTGAACGGTTCCTGCAGGGATTGGGTTCCCGATCATTATGAGCTGGGGTATTTTTTAACATCCTATGTAAAGAATACCTATGGAGAGGACAGCTTTGACCGGATTTTGAAAGCGCCCACTCTTCTTCCGTTCCCTTCCTTCGGTATGTACCTTGGTTCAAAAAAAGTTACAGGTCTCTCCTGGTCTCGACTGTATGAAAAGATGGCGGAAGATCTTAAAACCCAATGGGAAGAACAGGTTCAAAGGGTGAAATTGATAGATAATACAGCCCTGACTTCAGAGTCGAATGATCGGGTCGTGCAATGGGAACCTGTCTCGATTGAAAACAACCGGATACTGGCCAGGCGGATATCCCTCTCGGAACCGGCGGCACTGGTCCGTATTACAGAAGAGGGGATGGAAGATGTGATGCGGGTACCCGGATACGGCTCCATCACCATCGGGGGGGATAAAGCAGCCTGGTCGGTTATAAGGCCTTCTCTGCATCACGCCGATCAGAGCTGGTCGGACATTGTTACGGTTAACCTTGAAACCGGAACCAGAAAAGACCTCACAAAAAAGAAGCGCTTTATGATGCCCTCCTATAACCATACGGGAGATGCCATAGCCGTTGTCGAATGGAGCAGGGAGAGAACAGGATCAATTGTTCTGCTTGATGATACAACCGGGCAGGAGACAGGCCGTTTTCCTGTTGATAAAGATCTCTTCCCGGCTAATCCCGCCTGGTCGGATGATGACAGGACTCTCTATTTTACAGTTCAGGGACATGAAGGCAGGGCGATCGCCGGTATACCGCTGGATACGGGAAAAATGTTTCTTCTGACAGATTTCTCCATGGAAAAAATCAAGAACATCCATGTCTGGGAGCAGTACATCCTGTACAGTTCGGATTTGAGCGGTCTGGAGAATGTTATGGCAGTTGATACGGTTACGGGAAAGAAATATCAGGTGTCATCCCGTCTGAATGGTGTGGTAAAACCCATGGCGGGGAGATTCGGGGATAAAGAGATCCTTTTATACGGTGAATTTGCAGCGGGGAGCAGCAGGAATCTTGCTGTACAGGATCTGGATGAGTCCGCCTGGATTCCGGAAGAGGATATAGAAACCCTCTCATTTGTCTACTACGGAGAGGATAATGTAACTAAGGGATCTGCCGAATGGAATCTGGAACGGTTTAGGGAAGAAGCCGGAAATTACAGCCTGGATGATATCAGGGATTATTCGCTGTTCAAGGGGGATTTCAATGTTCATTCCTGGGGCGTGGGCAGTGAGACTTCCGATACCGAAATTTCCCTTCAGGTTGAATCTGCTGATCTGATGGGTACCATGAACTGGACACTGGGAGGGGCTTACAATACAAATGAAAAATCTTCCGGTGCTTTTTTAAATCTGGAATGGAAGCAGTTTTATCCTGAATTCTCCTTCGAAAACGAGTACTGGTACCGGGAAATAGACAGTATTGACAGTCACGATCTATCTTCTACCGTTTCAGTATCTTTTCCTCTGAATGTAAGCAGGGGGTTCTGGATAAATGAAATTAACCCTTCCGCAGGACTGGGAATAGATGCGGTTGTGAATCCTGATAACACGGGTGATCCCGATATGGATATACCGGTTCATTACGGCCTGGAATGGTCTGCCTATCTGCCGGGGAGCTATCAGAGCCTGCTGCCCCTATGGGGCGCCGGCCAGACCTTCTATTTTGAACACAATCCGCAACAGGATCAGGACCATTTCTTTTCCGGTTCCTCCACCTTCTACATGCCCGGAGGATTAAGGAACACCGGTCTCTCCCTGAGCGCTGCCTATGAGAATCAGACAGGGGGGTATTCCAGCCGCGTGCTGTTTTCGCGAGGATATGAAGCTGCCGAAAAGGAGCAGCTGTATCAGTTCCGGGGAAATTATGCTTTTCCCATTGCCTACCCCGATGCAGCGGTCGGCTCCTACTTTTATTTTAAAAGGTTGAGGGGCAAACTGTTCTATGATTACACAGCCCTGTATGATAAATGGTCCGATCAGAGCAGCTACCAGTCTGTGGGGGCTGAGCTGAGTCTGGACTTTACCGCTTTGAATATGAAAAACCTCCCCCTGAGTATGGGGCTCCGCTTTTCATGGCTGATTGAAGAGGAAAAACCGCAGATAGAGTTTCTGTTAATGGATGTGGCTCTGTAGAGTCAAAATACAGGAAGGGATTCAGAGATGCCTTCCTGGCTTTCCGAACCCCGAGCGTAGTCGAGGGGGGAATCCATATCCTAATTCGACATCCCAGTCGAATTGTGCTCATCGATTCGCGCCGGATATTCCGCTTCGACTCCCGCAAGACAGTTGTTTAAATAATAAAATAATTCGCTCACACCCTTTGGGAGAGGAGGGGGAAGATAGGTTGTTTTTCGGGAACGGGGAATCCCTTCAAGGAGTTGGCATCCTGCCAACTCCTTCCAGGCCGGCTCCATATCCTAATTCGACATCCCTGTCGAATTGCGCTCATCGATTCGCGCCGGATATTCCGCTTCGATTCCCGCAAGACGGATTTGGGTAAAAAAAAAGCTTAAACTGAAATAGTTTAAGCTTTCATAGTAGAGCGTCTTGCGGGAATCGAACCCGCATCATCAGCTTGGAAGGCTGAGGTAATAGCCATTATACCAAAGACGCAAATAATAAATATAATATATCGCTTCCCGAGCGTAGTCGAGGGACGAAATTGTTAAAGCGTCTTGCGGGAATCGAACCCGCATCATCAGCTTGGAAGGCTGAGGTAATAGCCATTATACCAAAGACGCATTTGCTATTTTTGCCCTTAGGCATGGAGGAATATAGCAAAAAAGCGGAATAGGCGTCAATACTTTTTTAAAAATAATTTTCAGGTTTTTTAAATCGATAAAAATCATGAAAAAATGCATGGATTTCCCATGTCAGACCTCTTTACATAAGTAAGGGTTTTTGACAGTATTCTGTATGGAAAACAGAAGTATATATCGCAACATTTCCCCTCTGGATCATCGTTATTATCAATCCAATAAAGAGCTGTTCGAAAAATTGTCGGACAGATTAAGTGAAGAAGCGTCAGTTGCCTACTGTGTCAAGGCTGAAATGGCTCTCCTCAAAACTCATATCAAGCTACAGAATCTGGGGGACGATGCTTTAATTGCCTCTCTGGATAAAGTGGAAAAGTCCATTACTCCCGAAGAAGTTTATATCGAAGAAGAGAAAACCCAGCACAATATCCGTGCCCTTGTTAATGTCATTAATAGGAAAGTTTCAGAGAAACTGAAACCCTGGGTTCATATGGGCGCAACATCCGTTGATATTCTTGATACGGCCAATGCCATGAGAATGCGGGATGTTACCCGTGAAGTTATACTTCCTCTCCTTATGGAGCTGGAAGAAGAGCTGATCCGTATGGCAGATCAGGAAGCGGAAACCCCGCAGGTAGGGCGGACGCATGGCCAGCATGCTGTTCCTGTTACCCTGGGATTCACACTGGCCGAATATGTTTCCCGGCTGGGACAGTCAATTGAAGAGCTGGAAAGGCTTTCAGCCGATCAGAGAGGAAAACTGGCCGGTGCTGTCGGCGGGTATAATGCCACAAGCATGATTACTTCGGATCCGCTGGCAATGGAAGAGATGTATCTGAATTATCTGGGACTGAAACCCTCCGAGTATTCCACACAGATGGTGGAACCGGAATACCTTTTACGGCTTCTTCTGGAATACAATACTGCCTTTGGGGTTGTTGCCAATCTGGCTGATGATCTGAGACACCTTCAGAGATCTGAAATAGATGAAGTAAGGGAGTTCTTCTCTGCCACCCAGGTTGGTTCCTCAACCATGCCTCAAAAGAGAAACCCCTGGAACTGCGAGCATGTAAAGAGTCTGTGGAAAGCTTTTGCTCCCAGAGTAATGACATTTTACATGGATCAGATATCCGAACATCAGAGAGACCTTTCCAATTCGGCTTCCGCCCGGTTCCAGGCAGACTTTATCGCCGGATTTGCGGCGGCGGCAGCCCGCATGAAGAAGATAGTAGCCGGCCTTGCAGTTAATAAAGAACAGCTTCGAAAAAATTTGACAGCCGGCGGAGATTTCGTCCTGGCAGAACCGACCTACATCCTCCTGGCAATGTCCGGGGTTAACGACTCCCATGAAATTGTCAGAAAAATCACCCTTTCCTGTGAAAAATCGGGAAGAACCATTAAAGAGGTGCTTCAGGAAGAGCAGAAAGAGAGCTGGGAGAGAATCTCCTCCCAGCTTAAAGAGGTCACTGGACTGGATGCGGAAGACTTTTACTCGGATCCTTCTCTCTATCGAGGCAAAACCGCAGAAAAGGCAAGAACCCTTTGCCAAAAATATACCGAATCCATCACAGCAATAAGGAGTAAACTGGCATGATTCAGATTGAAGAAAAATACAGCTACGATGATGTCCTCCTGGTCCCTTCCTACGCGGATTTTTTACCCAGTGACAGTAATGTCAAAACCCGTCTGGCAGGGGATATCTACCTGAATGCCCCCATTATTTCAGCAGCAATGGATACGGTAACCGAGTATCAGATGGCTATCGCCCTTGCCCTTGAGGGAGGTGCCGGTGTTATTCACAGAAATCTCCCTCCCCAGGAGCAGGCTGCTCAGGTGGGGCGTGTTAAACGGTATCTTAACTGGGTTATCGAAAATCCCGTTACGGTTCAACTGGGACAGTCCCTGGGAGAAGTGGACAAGATCATGATGGAAACCGGTGTCACAGGACTTCCTGTTCTGGATAATGGAAAACTGTGCGGAATTATAACCAACCGGGATATGCGGTTCTGTACGGACTTTTCCATGAAGGTTGAAGACCTGATGACCACAAAGATGATTCTTGAGAAAGGAACGCCTTCTGTTGAATCGGCAGAGAAAAAATTCAACGAATACAAGGTTGAAAAACTGCCTGTTGTAGATAATCAGGGGCGTCTTACGGGTCTTATCACTGTAACGGATATGGAAAAACACAGAAGTTATCCCGATGCCGCTCTGGATTCCCACGGAAGCCTTATCGCGGGAGCGGCTGTCTCTCCCAACGATTTTGAACAGAGGATCCCTCTTCTGCTGGAAAAACGCTGTGACTTTGTTGTTCTGGATACGGCCCACGGCAACAGCCTGAGTGTTGTAAAAGCGGTGGAAGATATCAAGAAGAAATTCAATATAACCGTAATAGGCGGGAATGTTTCCGATGGAGATGGTGCACGGCGTCTGATTGAAGCGGGGGCTGATGCTGTAAAGGTCGGAGTCGGTCCCGGTTCAATCTGTACAACAAGAATCATAGCCGGAATCGGTGTTCCCCAGCTTTCCGCTGTAATGGAATCAGCCGAAGAGGCGGACAAACATAATATTCCTGTAATAGCAGACGGAGGAATCAAGTACTCCGGCGATATCACCAAGGCAGTTGCAGCCGGAGCCAGCACTATAATGATTGGAAACCTGTTTGCCGGTCTTAAGGAATCCCCCGGCAAGGAAGTCATCTTTGAAGGGCGAATTTTCAAACAGTATCGCGGGATGGGATCTGTCGGTGCAATCAAGGAAGGCAGCGGTGACCGGTACCAGATGAAAAAGGATGATGATCCGGTTCCCGAAGGGATTGAAGGACGTGTTCCCTATAAGGGCGAACTGAAACCCTATCTCAATCAGCTTGTTACCGGATTGAAAAAAGGTATGGGATATTGCGGATGTCGCAATATTGAGGAATTGCGCTCATATAAAAAGTTTGTTAAGATTTCCTCTGCCGGTTTGAGAGAGAGTCATGCCCATGATGTGAGCATTACTCAGGAAGCTCCTAATTATAGCCGCTACTAGCGTTTACTATACATTCCGGTCCTAGAAAACATTAAGGATGATTAAATGAAACTTGTTGTTATCGGTGCCCAGTGGGGTGACGAAGGCAAGGGTAAAATGGTGGATTACCTTGCAGAAGATGCGGATCTCGTAGTCAGATTTTCAGGCGGTGCCAACGCCGGTCATACCATTAAGGTAGGAGATCAGACATTTAAACTGCATCTTGTTCCCGCAGGTATCATCTATCCTGGTAAAATCGTTGCCCTGGGCAATGGCATGGTCATTGATCCTGAGTCTCTGTTTACAGAACTGGCGGGTATCAAGGAACAGGGGATTAACTGGGAGGGCCGGGTGTTCGTCTCCGACCGGGCACACCTGGTTCTGCCTTCCTATAAGAAAGAAGATCAGGAGATGGAAAGCAGACGGGCCCGGCCTATCGGTACAACCGGACGCGGAATCGGTGTAGCCTACAGCCGTAAAGCCGATCGGGATGGAATCCGTGTTGCAGACCTGTGGGACTCTGTTATCTGGGAATCCATGACAGAAGAGGACCGGAACTGGATTCAGCCGTATAAAGACCTTCTCAAAGACATGAAGGTTAATATGGCTGGGTTCATGATGAGAAATAAAGACAAGCAAATCCTTCTGGAAGGAGCCCAGGGAGCTCTTCTGGATCTGGATCATGGTACCTATCCCTATGTTTCTTCAGGTATCTCTACCTGTTCCGGCGCGGCGCTGGGTGCCTCAATCGGTCCCAAGCATATCGATAAAGCCCTGGGTGTATTCAAGGCGTATCAGACAAGAGTCGGGAACGGACCTTTCCCTACGGAAATGCTGAAAGAAGGTCCCGAACTGGATTTGGGAAATACGCTGAGAGAGCTGGGTCATGAGTACGGAACCACAACAGGCCGTCCAAGACGGATCGGTTACCTTGATCTGGTAGCTCTTAAATATGCCGGATGGGTAAATAGTCTGGATGGTTTCATTCTGTCTCATCTCAACCTGTACGACGGTTTTGATCAGATGGAAGTCTGTGTAGCCTACGAGATCGACGGAGTGGAAACGACGGATTTTCCCTCTTCAACGGTTGATCTGGATAAGGTAAAACCAGTGCTGAAATCTCTGCCCGGCTGGGAAGGAAAGGTAGGAGACGCCCGTTGCTGGGATGATATACCAGAAGGGGCAAAAGCCGTTGTGAAATTTATTGAAGATTATACAAATATTCCCGTGGCCGGGTATTCTGTCGGTCCTCTGAGGGATGAAACATTTATGAAGGAGCCTGCGTGGATAAAATCCTGATTCTCGATTTCGGCGGACAGACCTGTCAGCTGATCGGACGTAGAATACGTGATTTTGGCGTTTTTTCTGAAATCGTTCCGGGGGATGTCGCCCTGACGGATGAAATAGTGACTCCGGATGTGAAGGGAATTATCCTTTCAGGATCCCCCTGTTCAGTATATGAAGAGGGGGCGCCCGCTCCGGATCCAAAGGTATTTGAACTGGGACTGCCGCTTCTGGGGATCTGTTACGGATTTCAGAGGATGACTCAGCATTTCGGCGGGGAAGTGCTCCCCCTGGAGCATAAAGAGTACGGCCGGACCAAAGTTCATCATCTTGAGGAATCTCCCCTTACCCGCGGGATTCCCGATAACTTCCTTTCATGGATGAGCCACGGAGACAGTCTGAACAGGCTGGCTCCCGGATTTACTCTGATCGGCAGAAGTGAAAACGATCATCCCGCTATCGGCTGGGATAAAGACAGAAACTTTTACGGCATACAGTTCCATCCCGAAGTAACCCACTGCGATTTCGGAAACAAGCTGCTGGAGAACTTCTGCTGCGGTATTTGCGGAGCCGCAAAGGACTGGACTCTTGACCTGTTTATCGGGCAGGTGAGTGAACGGATCCGCAGTCAGGTAGGGAAGGAGAAGGTTCTTCTTCTCATTTCAGGCGGTGTGGATTCTACTGTGGCGGGTGGTCTCCTGCTGAAGATCCTCGATCCCGAACAGGTTTATCTGATGTACATAGATACCGGTATGATGCGAAAGGGCGAGTCGGAAGAAGTAGCAGTCAATCTGAAGAAACTGGGAGCGACCCACCTTCACCTTATTGATGCGCGGGATAGATTCCTTGATCCTTTGAAGGGGGTTTCCGATCCCGAGGAAAAAAGAAAAATCATCGGGGACCGATTTATCCATGTGCAGGAAGAGGAAGTTGAGAAGCACATCAGCGGGAATTATTACCTGGCTCAGGGAACCCTCTACACAGACCTGATTGAATCCGGTAAAGGGGTGGGGAATAAGGCGAATGTGATTAAATCGCATCATAATGTAGGTTCTCCCCTTGTAGAAGCGAAAAGACAGGCCGGTCTGATTGTTGAGCCTCTGGATATGCTCTATAAAGACGAAGTGCGAAAGCTGGGTTTGAAGCTGGGTATTTCCGAAGATATCGTTTTCCGCCATCCCTTTCCCGGACCCGGTCTGGGAATAAGGATTATCGGTGATGTATCCGCCGAAAAATGCCGGATTCTGAGGGATGCGGATTACATCTATATTTCCGAGCTGAAAAAACGCAACCTGTATAATGAAATCTGGCAGGCTTTTTCTGTGCTGCTGCCGGTTCGTTCCGTCGGTGTAACCGGTGATGCCCGTGATTATGGATTTGTACTGGCCCTGAGAGCTGTCGTTTCCCATGACGGAATGACCGCCGACGTATATGACTTTCCAACTAAGGATCTTCTGGAGATTTCCTCCAAGATTACAAACCTTGTTCCGGAAGTCGGACGGGTTGTCTATGATATATCATCCAAACCTCCTGCCACGATCGAGTGGGAGTAGATTTGTTCAAATGCCACTTTGATAAAAATGTCCGGTTCGTGTCGGGCATTTTTTATTTGCTCCTTTTTTGGGGCGTCAACCTGTTTTCCCAGTCTTCCGTCCTCTATAAAAGTGAAGTCAGGACCAGGTTAACCCGTGATGAGGGGTATGTAACCAATGGGGCGGTTCTTCTGGATGTCAATCCGGAAATCATAACAGAAACCATGTCCAAGCTATCCATTGTTGAACAATGGCTCCTTGAGGGGATGGGAGAAGAGTCTGCCCGGAGAAATAAACTTAAAGTGGCCTTGATTTCCCTGAATCGTAACCCTGAAAACGATAATTCCTGTACTGTAAATTTCTCTCTGCTTGTTACAAAACACTGGCTGATAAGGAACCAGAATATGGATGTGACCATTGAGGTTCTTCCGGAAAAAAAATCAGGCTGGATTAACAGAATAATCTATGATCTTCCCTTAAAAAGTCTTTTCATCAAGGAAGGCGGCTATACAGTTTATATTATCAGCATGGGTAGGGGGCGCTCTCTATTAGTGTATAATTTCACAGTTCATCTTGCGGGAATCCCGGAACAGCTTTTCAGTAAAAAGCTTTACAAACAGAATATTGAGTGGTATATAAACCAGATTCAGAATAACTGTATTAATTTCCTCCAGGAATAGACTTTATCTCCCTCCTTTACTCTGATATCAAAAAAGAAAGAACATTCATTAAAATACTTGTTTTTCAAATTTACCTATCAGATAATTAAATAAGAAATATATGACGTATGATTATTATTGATAAATCGATTTTGCCTGTTTAATAATGGTATCGCATGTATCCGTCGGGGAGGATTGGTATCAAACGTTTCGGTTTGAAGAAAAACTTCATTCAGACAAATTTTTTAATAACCCTCGGAATATTGTTGATGGTAGTGCTGTCATTTGGCTATTTATGGATAAAGGATAATTTAAAAAACTACGATAGAGAAATCCGGTATATCGAGCAGCTGTATATTGATGCCAAAAAAGCCCAGATTAAGGATAACACAGAAAATACCATGAACTATATCAAGTCAGTGGAGGAATCCCTTGGACCGGATATCCAGTATGAACTGAAATCTCAGGTGGATAAGGCTTTTCAGTTTGTCCGAGCTGCCTATGAAAACATGGCCGATACGGTAACGGGAGAAGAAATCAGCTCCATTGTTGCCGAAACATTGAGACTGCAGCGTTTTGATAATAATCCGGGATATTTCTTTATATACCGGATGGATGGGTTCTGCCTTCTGAATACAGCTGATTCCCGGCTTGAAAATACATATGACTCATTTCATTACAGAGATATAAATGGCGCGTATCCCTTAAAATCCATGATTGAACTCCTTGAAACTGACAATGAAGGTTACTTTGATTACTATTATATAAAACCGGGCGGAAGCAGTCAGGAGGCCAAAAAATCCTATATCAGGAAATTTGAAGCTCTGGACTGGTTCCTGGGTTGCGGGATGTATATTGATTCTATTCAGCTGGCAAAACAAAACGAAGTTCTGCGGACAGTAAGAGAGGACCATCTTATCAATCAGGAACCCTACAGGATTTTCGATACACAGTATAACTGCCTTCTTGATCCCTATCATCCGGCCAACGAAGGCAGGAACATAAAGGAGATAGACGACAGGGCGGTTTTTGAAATCCTGCAGGGAACAGTAGCTTCCCTGGGAACAGATGGAGCAATCCGAAGCCGGTTCTGGGATGACCGGGGGACTCCGGACAGAGAAAACCGGAATATAACCTATACATCCGTATTCCCCGAATGGAACTGGATTATTATCGCCGAAGATTCCCTTTATGATATTGAATATTATGTGGCATTGAAAAAACGTGAGCTGAAAGGCTCTATCCTTAACAAGATACGTCGTGTCTTTGTATTAATGATTCTCTCCATGGGAACAGCCGCCTTCCTGTTTCACAAAATGTCCCGGCATTTTAAAAGAAGCATTGAACTCTTTATGCAGTTTTTAAAAAAAGCCAGCAGGGAAAATGTTCTGATCGATACAGGACAGATCCATTATGATGAGTTCAAACTGCTCTCCCGGATGGCAAACAGAATGGTAAAAAATCTGAAATCCACCCAGGAAGAGTTAAATCAAAGCCGTACTTTTTATCAGCATATACTGGATACATCCCCCATTATCTTTTATGTCAAAGATGAAAAGGGAGCCTTTATTCAGGTTAACGACGCCTTTGTAAAGATCAGCAGTACAGGCAGGGACGGGATTATCGGTCAGAGCAACGCCGGTATATTCCAAAAGGCGGATGCCGCTGAATGGAATGCAATCGATAACAGGGTGCATCAGACAGGGGTGGAAGAATCTCATGAATTAAGTCTGATGGTTAAGGGGGAGCCCCACACCTTTCTGAAATATTACTCTCCGGTCTATCGAAACGATAAAAAAACGGTGGATTATGCAGGCTGGGCAATAGATATTACAGACCGCAAGGAAATCGAATCCAGACTGGAGGAGAGCGAACTGAGGCTGAAGAAAATCATAAGCTGCATTGATACGGGAATTATAATCATTGATCCGGAAACCCGCAGGATAACTGATGCAAATCCGGCAGCGGTAAGGATGTTCGGGGCTTCCAGGAAAAACCTGATAGGACAGATGTGTCATAACCATATCTGCCCGCGCGAGTATGAGAACTGCCCTATTCTGGACAGGCATCAGAAAATCAACAAAACGGAAGCCGGCTTTATTACCAGTACGGGAGAAGCCCTTCCCATTATGAAAACAATTGTACCGATTACGATTAAGGGGAAAAATCTGCTGCTGGAGAGTTTCTATGATTTGAGCAGGCAGAAGGAGGCTGAGCAGAAGCTGAAACTCAATATCAGGGAACTGGAAGAGTTCAACCGTTTTACTATTAACAGAGAGGAGCGGATGATTGAACTGAAACAGGAAATAAACCAATTATATGCCCGGATGAATAAGGGTATAAAGTATAAGATTGTCATGTGATAAGGAGCCTTGTTATGAAGAAAAGTGTACGGGAAGATTCTCTGGGAGATGAACTGTCAAATAAAGTACTGGATCAGCTTCCTACGCCGGTAATGGCTATAGATAAAGATTATAATTTAATTTTTATGAATCAGGCCGGATTTAACTTTCTGGGAAGAAGCTGGGACGAAATAGCCGGGAAAAAATGTTATGATGTTTTCTGTTCAGAGCACTGTGGAACGGATGATTGTCGCATGCGCGCTGTTATGAAGGGAGAAGATCCTGAAACAGTCAGAAATAACATTAAAATCAAAGATACGGTAGTGCCAATCGAGTATACGGCGGACTCTCTGAAAGACAGTGAGGGGAATGCTATCGGCGGGCTGGAGTATATTATCGATATTACTGAAACTGTAAAAAAAGAGCAGAAACTTAAACAGCAGAGCAGAACCATTATGGAAATCTCCACACCGGTTATCAAGCTTTGGGATAGAATCCTTATTCTTCCGATTGTGGGTGTGGTGGATTCTTTCCGGGCTATGCAGATGATGGATACCATGCTGAACAAACTGAAGGAAACTTCATCAAAAATCATTATTCTGGATATTCAGGGTGTGGCGGCAGTCGATACGGCAGTGGCGAACCACCTGATAAAGATTGCAAAAGCAACCAGGCTTATGGGTTGTCAGTGTATTATTTCCGGAATATCTCCTGCAGTCGCGCAGACCCTTGTACAGCTGGGAATTGAAATGGTGAATATTCTGACCACATCGGATTTGCAGGAAGCTCTTGCTGACGCTTTTGAAATAATGAATTTTGAAGTAAAGAAGAGGGAATGAAAAATTGAGTCTGGATAATTTCAATAATAGTGAAGATTTACTCAATATAGGACTATATGAAATGGGTTTTTCCTTGATTGTTCCTGTTCCGGACATGATTGATCCAAGGTCTGCCGGGAAAATGCTGCAGAAAGTTATGCAGGAGATAGACAGGAGAAGATACAGGAAAGTTGTTATCGATATTTCTGCCGTTTCTGTTCTGGACAGGATGTCATTTAAAATACTGCAGGATATTGCTAAAGGAGCGGAGCTTATGGGAGCCAGGACAGTATTCATCGGAGTTCAGCCGGGGGTTGCCTCTGCTATGGTGGAACTTGTAGCGGATGTGGATACAATTGTCAGCGCTCCGACATTGAATGAAGGTCTCGCCATACTGGAAGGAAATCATGGTAATGGGTAGGGATAAAAACTGCCTGACCGAGATTTGTGAAACCATTGAAGATTCGGCAGATGTGGCAAATGTTGTTATCCTTGCCAGAGAATTTGCCGCGGATCTGGGATTCTCTCAAACAGATCAGCATCTGGTTGCTACGGCTGTTTCGGAATTGACTACCAATATTGTGCATTATGCAGGCAGGGGGAAACTGACGATACAGGAGATCTCATCGCCGAAAAATGTCGGCCTTCAGATTATCTGTGAGGATAGGGGGCCGGGAATCGCTGATATAGAAATGGCGTTAACCGACGAATATTCCACAGGAGAGAGTCTTGGTATGGGTTTACCCAGTGTTAAGAGACTCATGGATTATTTTGAAATAGAAACTGAACCTCAGGCAGGAACGCGCGTTATGATCCGGAAGTGGAGAGATTCCAATTGAACAAGGTGGATTATGCCTCCGGGAAAGAATCCATTTACGGCCCTGATGAAGTGGAATGCGGTGATGCGGTTCTCATCCTTCCGGATGAGGAATCTGTGTTTTTAGCCCTGATCGACGCTTTGGGGCACGGAGCAAAGGCTTATGAAGCAGCATGCCTGGCCGTCAGTTTTTTAGAACAGCACTATAAAGAGCCGCTCCCTGAACTGATGAAACAGCTTCATATCCATCTGCAGGGGTCCAGAGGTGTTGTCGCCGGTCTGTGCAGGATTCATGTTGCCGAGGGATACCTTGATTATGTAGGAGTGGGGAATATCAGCACAAGAATTTATGGTGAGGAGAAACAGTTTCTTCTTTCAAAGGATGGTGTCGTTGGTTTTTCCATGACCGAGCCGCATGAAATTCAGGTTGTTCTCAGGGAAAATGATCTGCTTATTCTTACGTCGGACGGGATTAAGGATCTTTTTCCCCTGGAAGAATATCCGGATATTCTGCGGGGAAAATCGGAGAATGTTGTTCAATTCATAATGAAGCAATTCCGCAAGTTTGATGATGCTTCCTGTATTGTTTTGAGGTATAAAAAATGAAAACGGAACTGGTAACCTTTGCTCCTGCCAACATGATTCCCATGAGTCTCCTGCGGCGGAAGATACTTCACCTTTGCCAGGATCTGGGATTTTCGCAAATTCAGGCGGTTCGAATCACTACTGTATTCTCGGAACTGGCTGAACAGGATTCACAGTACTATCTTTCCCGTAGAATCACCCTTTCTCTCAAAAGGAAATCCATCCAGAATGACCTGTCACCTGCCCTTGTATTCTCTATAAAAAAATCAAGCCTGGATTTTCCGGATTCTATAGCTTCTCATTTTTTTAATGAATTCACTGTAAAGGAAACAGGGCCGGGGCTCTTTATGATAGAAGCTGTGAAGTACTTTCCTTCGGAGGTTTCCTATCCGGACGAAAAGAGTATCAGCAGGTGGCGAAAAGCTCTTTCTGAACCGACAAAAGATGCCCTGTTCAAAGAGCTGGAGTTGAATAACCGTAAACTGGAAAAACAGGCAGATGAACTGATTTATGCAAAAAACAATGCCGAGAAAACAGCGGATGAACTGAAAATCCGTATTGATGATCTGGCCAAGGCCCGTACAGCCATGCTGAATGTTATGGAAGATCTCGATTTAAGCAAAGCCAGTATGCAGGCTCTTATCGATTCCCTGCCGGATGTTACCATTATTTATGATGAAAACGGTTACTATCGTAATATATACCTTAGCAGAGATGAAAACTCACAAAATAACCAGTTAAACGGTATAACCGATATCAACGAGTTAATAGGAAAAAGTATCCGAGATGTGATGACCGGGGAAACGGCCGATCTGATTCAGGCTTCCATCACCAGGGCTATAGAGGAGAAGAAAACCGTTCAAATGGAGTATTCCCTGGATACAGATTCAGGGATTATCTGGTATGACGGGAGATTCTCCTCCATGAATACCCTGGATGCCGGTCTGGGACTGGTCGTCTGTGTTGTCAGGGACATTACAACTCTTAAAAAACTGACCAGTGATCTGGAGAATGCCAAAGAAGAAGCCATTGCCGCCACCAAAGCGAAAGGGGATTTCCTTGCGAATATGAGCCATGAAATCCGAACCCCCATGAATGCCATAATCGGCTTGAACAGTCTGCTGATTAAAACGGATATGACCCCAAAACAACAGGACTATACAGAGAAAATCGGAAAATCCGCCAGGAGCCTTTTGGGGATTATCAACGATATCCTGGATTTTTCCAAAATCGAAGCAGGGAAGATGGATATAGAAAAAACAAATTTCCTGTTAAGCGATGTTCTGGAAAATCTTCTGAATATTATTGGCGACAGGGTCCGGGATAACGGATCGGAGCTTATATTTAAACAGGATCTGACCATACCGAACAATTTGATCGGAGACCCTCTCCGTCTGGGACAGATTCTGCTGAATCTGACCAACAATGCTGTGAAATTCACCGAAAAGGGCGAGATTGTTGTTTCTACAAAACTGGAAAAAAAAGTAGATAATTCGGTCTATATCAAATTCAGTGTAAGCGACACTGGTATAGGGTTAACCGAAGAACAGCAGAATAAACTGTTTAAATCGTTTTCACAGGCAGACACTTCAACCACCAGAAAATACGGAGGTACAGGACTAGGTCTGGCTATCAGTAAAAAGCTTTCCGAGTTGATGGAAGGCAGTATCGGGGTGAAAAGTAAATCCGGGAAGGGGAGTACTTTTTATTTCACAGTCAGGATGGGGGTTGGTGAAGAAAAGACCCGGAGGACTGTTCCCCGGGATCTGAACGGTCTGCATGTTCTCGTGGTGGACGATAACGAAACAGCCCGGGAAGTGATTACTTCCTATCTGGAGGACTTCTGCCTCTCCGTGACAGAAGTATCCGGAGGGAAACTTGCCCTAAGGGAGCTGAATCAGGCCAAAGCGGCAGAAAACAGGGATTACGACCTGGTCCTGATGGACTATCAGATGCCCGATCTTAATGGTATTGAAACTTCCAGGCAGATCCGGGAGGGGCTTGAGAATATCAGGCAGCCAAAAATTATAATGATTACAGGATTCGGCCGGGAAGAGGTAATGAAACAGGCCGCCGGAATGGGCCTGGACGGGTTTCTGATAAAACCTGTCAGCCCTTCCATTCTGTTCGATACGATTATGGAAGTTTTTGGAAAGGGTCATGGTATGTCCGTAAGGAAAAAGAGGGCCGAAGACTCCAGGCCGGAAAACTTCCGTCTGATTCAGGGGGCCCGGATCCTTCTGGCAGAGGATAATCCTATCAATCAGCAGGTGGCTCTGGAAACAATGGAACAGGAGGGGTTCCGTATCGATATTGTTAATAACGGTAAAGAGGCTGTAGACAGAATCAGCCTGGATTATGATTGTGTCCTTATGGATCTACAGATGCCGGTTATGGATGGTTATCAGGCTACGTCGGAGATACGAAAGAATCCCGAATACGCGGATATGCCCATTATCGCCATGACCGCGGATGCCATGGTGGGTGTTAAGGAACGTGTTATCAGTGAAGGGCTGAACGATTATATTACCAAGCCCTTTGATCCTGCCATGTTGTGGGAAACTCTGATGAACTGGATCAAACCGGGGAACCGCCCTCTGCCCGAGAATTATAGGACTGCCTCTGAAAAAGGCAATCATGATGGACCGGATATTCCTCCCATAAAAGGAGTTGATCTGGCTGACGGCCTCAAGCGGGTAGGAGGCAATAAAAGGCTGTACAGGGATCTGCTTGTTCAGTTTGCCAGGGATAACGGTTCGGTTACGAATGAGATACAGGATTGTTTGTCCAGAAATGATATCAGGAGTGCGGAGAGACTGGCTCATACCATTAAAAGTGTAGCGGGAAATATCGGCGCTCATTCTCTGCAGAATAAGGCTGAAAGTCTGGAATGCGAACTGAAAAAATGGACGAGTCATCTTGAACCTGAAATTCTGAATGATTTTGATTTCCATCTGCATAAAGTGACTGAAGCCATAACGCAGGCCTGTCCGGGTGAGGATGAACAGGATATTGTTGAGGTAGAGGTGGTTTCTGATGATGTTCTGAAACCTCTACTGGACACTTTGGGGCCTTTTCTTAAAAAGAAAATGGCTGTTAAATGCAAGGCTGTTCTTAGGGAGATTGAACAGTATCGATACTCAGCGGACAGACAGAATTCCATAGAAGAGCTTTCCTCCATGATCAGGAGGTACAACTACCACGATGCGGAAGACCTGCTCCATAATCTGATGGATGAGATAGACTGTTCCTGAATCGTTCGGGAAATAAATCCGATACCCTGGAAAAAACAGGGCTTTATGCCTCTTTACTAACTAATTCAACAATGCGCTGGCTGGCAAATCTTTTTGCCTGGTCACCCACTTTTGCCTTACTGATTCTTTTTAAAAAATAAGACCTGATATGTCATTGAAGGATTTTAAATAGCGGAATTACAATCAGTGCAGCGAAGCAGGCCCTCCGGGAAGGATCAGTATTTGCTCAACTCTAAAGAACCTTTCCTTATAAAGGTATGACCTGTTACATCCCAAGATTGACCACCACTGTTCATATCTTTATATTTCTCCCCACATGAAAAATACCTGCAAACCATTTATATTGTTTCTGTTTCTGCTGATACTCCCCCTTTGTATTCTGGCACCCCTGTTTGGCGGAGAGCAGAAAAAAGCCCCTGTCCACGGGCTCAGCTTAACAACGGCTTTTCTCAACCCCAACTTCTCGGACCCTTTGGTCACACCCTTTCATACCCACGGTATGGGAGCCGGACTGGAACTGGCCTACACCCTGAGAATGTCCTCCTTTGCCCTGGATACAGGCTTTGCAGGAGGGGGAGGGCGGCTCTACAGCGGCAACTCCAACTTCTACGATCATGACGACTCCTTCGGCACGGCCTCCTTTTATATCAACACAGCCTGGCGGCGGTCAGTGATTGTGGAGAAAGCCTTCCTGCTGGCAGGACTGCGGACGGAATATCAGGGAGAAGTCTACCTTATCAGCCATATTGATTCGTATAACTGGAACGGGGACCTCTCATTTATGCCCTTTGCAGGCCTGGAGTACAATTTTTCCCGGAGCAGGCTCACCAGCTCCCTGGCGTTTTCGCTCTTCAGCCTGGTCAACCGTCCCCCCTGGACCATCTACGACGATGACCTGGATGCCCGGATGAGTGAGTCCCCCCTGTCCGTGCTCTTCAGAGGAGACTCCTCCGGTATTGATAAATACTTCAGAATGGTCTATGACCTCCACTGGGAGACAGAACTGTCCCGTCATTTTATCCTTATAAGCGGCGGATCCTTTCAATACATCAGAACCACCTTACCCCAGGAGGCAAAGTTTCTGACCGCCTCCGCAGACCTGGGAGTACGCTATGTTTTCTAAGTATGTAAAATTCCTTCTCCTTCCCCTGTGCTTCCTCCTGGCGGGCAGCTGCTCTCTGGTGCTGGGACCCGAAACGGGATCGGACAACGGATCGGTTTTCGATTATTTCTGGGACACCTTCGACAAACAGTACTCCCTGTTCGAGCAGAAGGGGATCGACTGGGATGCTCAGAGAGAAACCTACCGGGATCAGGCCGTGTCTGCCCCCACAGAGGATGCCCTGTTTGATGTCCTTGCGGAGATGATCGAACCAATGGACGATGCCCATGTCTGGCTTTCCGGTACAGGCGGGTATCCCTACTGCGATACCTGGGAAGAGCCGGGGATTCCCTCCCTCTGGTACAGCTTCTCCCTCTACGGTGTCCGGGAGTATACCGGGCCCCT
The DNA here is from genome assembly GCA_963663385.2 of Oceanispirochaeta sp. GTDB lineage: Bacteria > Spirochaetota > Spirochaetia > DSM-2461 > DSM-2461 > Oceanispirochaeta. The sequence goes on from CAXXXD010000003.1 coordinate 1,021,838, forward strand.
CAGCCAGACCGCCGGGGATCTTGTCTCCTACGGTATACTCGCAGAGCGGAACATCGGCTATATCCATATCTCTTCCATGGCCGCCGATCTGGGGGGGATGACCACTCTGGAATCCTGGGTAGACGATGTCGACAGGGTTATTGACCAGTACATGGATACGGATGCCCTGATTATAGATATCCGGAATAATACCGGCGGCTACAGCGCCAATGCCCGGCACATCGCCTCCCGCTTTGTCTCTCACAAAAGTCTCTACCTGAAAACCAGAACGAGAGTCGGTCCCGACCATAATGATTTCGGTACCGTCACCGATCACTACATCGAACCTCGGGGGCAGATTTACACTAAACCGGTTTACCTGGTGACCGATCCCCGGACCGTCAGTGCCGCCGAGTGGTTTACCCTGATGATGAGGAAAAGTGACAATGTGACCCATATCGGCTGGCGGACTACAGGCGCCACGGGAATGGTCTCCTTTCATGAACTTCCCAACGGCTGGGAGTTTTCCACCACTATTGGTTACACCACCGATGAAGAGGGCCGATGCTACGAAGGAACGGGTATTCAGCCGGAAATCGTCATTCCCTATGATCCCTCCGAAGCGGACAGTGTCCTGGCGTGGATTATGAATCAGTAGAAGATAATGAACAGTTCTCCCGGCTAAAAAATCTGCAGGATTCGGTATTTATGCCAGCAGTACCCTGGAATCATCCTTTAATGTTGTAATCTCCGATTTCAGGCTGGAATCCTGTCTCTGGAAGGTACATGCATAAACCGGTCTTCAGTAGGCAACTGTGACAGCGAAGGAGAGGTAATATATCGTCTCTTCCGCCAGCAGCAGTGTCTCCCTGTAGTCCAGAGAGAGGTGATCATTCAGTATAAAGGTCCCTTTGCAGAACAGGATGTTCGTATATTCATACTCCCGCTCCGGTTCATCCTTATAGTTCTCAATTATTTCCACACCGACCAGATGGCTCTCCGGATTGGTCTTCCAGAACTCCCATCCGCCGGAAAGGTTCCACTTTTCACGGTAATAATCCATCCGGAAGGTAAGGTAGAGGGCATCCGAACCCAGAAACATCCCGGTGGGTGTATCAATATACTCGTTGCTCTCCAGACTGGTGGAATACAGCTTTCTACGGGAGTAAAAACTGGTGTAGGGATGCCACCTCTCGTAGGTATAGGGACCGGTTATCCCAAATTCCATATTGGAAACAATACTGGCCTCTTTAGACGGGAGCTGATACTGTACTCCACCCAAACCTCCCAGTGATGTGGGGACGGTATAGCTGTCTTCAAAAGTGTTTCTGATATCGTCTATCATAAACTCCCCGTATATCCCCAGACCGGGCAGGATGGTCCACCAGGCATCAAATCCTATCATCACATTGCTGTAGTTTTCTCCATAGACATTATGGTAGAACATGGTGGGGGGGATATCCTCAAAGTTCGGAAAACGGCCTCCCACTACAAGGATATCTGTAAAACCGAGAATCAGACTGTCCGCAAGTCTGAACTCGTACCGGTGTCCTGTCAGGAACTTGGACTGCTGGTCCATCTCCTTGTCAAAGTGTCCTTCGGGTGTCAGGTCATTCTCCAGGGCTTCGGCGATAACCCTCTTCTCCCACTTCTTCAGGTAGCTCTCCAGAGGGATAAAGACGAAAGTCCCCTTGAACACGGGGTTCTGATAGCTCAGGTTTATCTGGTCAAAGTAGGGGACTGCGGAGGAGAGCATCAGATTGCTCCTCTGGCCGGGGCCCCAGCTGATCTTGTCTCTTCCTGCAAAAAGCTGCAGGCTTTTGTTTCCCCAGGCTATATATCCTCTGGTGGGGAAGTTATAATCATAATCCTGAAAAGTCGGGGGGATGTTGATATACGTATCGGTCCTGAAATCATTAAAGAAGTCCTGACGTATATCAAACCGGGAATCCACAATAAAGTTTTCGCTGCCTGTCTGGAATCCCACCATAATAAGGGGATGATTAAAAAGCCAGTCGTTATACCAGTAGCTTTCCTGATCTTCGGGGATTTCTGCGGTTAAGCAATTGGTTCTGAGGGAAAAACTGAGATCCGGATGAAAGAAGTACGCTTTTTCCGGAGGTCTATAACTGTCCGATTTACTACGGGAGTAGGGCCGGGACAGGAAATCGGGGGCATCCCCCCGGCTGAGGGATCTGTAATCCTCTTCAAAGTAGAAACGGGAACCTAAAGGCTCCCTTTCCATCCCCTGGGAGGAGAGCATAACGGGTATGAACAACGGGATAAATATCAGATATACAATGATTTTCCCCATATGGAAAATTCTATGAATTATGCGGCAGGAATGCAAGGAAATACAGCTTCTTCCCCTACAAGCCTCAATCAGCTTATTAAAGCCGGGATTCTATTGCCGGTAAAATAAATCTGCGGCTTTCCCGTGTGCGGATTGATTGTAATATCTGTATTTACTCCAAATACTTCCTTCATCAGTGTTCTTGTAAAAACCTCCTCCGGAGTGCCGGACGTCACTACCCGGCCATTCTGTAGAACATAAATCCTGTCGCAGTACAGGGCGGCCAGATTAATATCATGAATGGCTGCCACTATGGTGATATCCAGTTCTTTTACTAACTCGAAAACCTGCAGTTTGAATCCGATATCCAGATGGTTTGTCGGTTCGTCCAGTATTATCAGTTTTGCCTGCTGGGCCAGAGCCCGGGCTATCAGTACCCGCTGTTTTTCCCCTCCCGAGAGTGTGACAAAACTCCTGTCTTCCAGCCCCGTCAGACCGGTATCGGCAATGGCTTTCCGGGCAATCTCCCTGTCCAGAGAACTGTCTGTATCAAAGGCTTTTTTATAGGGATAACGGCCCATGAGAACAATTTCCCTAACAGAAAAATCAAAACTGCCCGTTTCCTCCTGAGCGACAACCGCCATTTTTCTGGCGCTTTCTTTGCCTGATAGCCGGCGAATGTTAATATTGTCTATTAAGACAGCTCCTTCGGTAGGGCTTAAGACACGGTAGATGTTTTTCAGGAATGTGGATTTACCGCTGCCGTTGGGACCAATAATCCCGGTCAGTTTTCCATTCTCTCCCCGGAAATCAATACCTTCAATAATTGTCTTTCCATTGATATCAAAACGGATACCTTCGGTTCTGCATTTCATGAAGATCTGCCTCCGAAGGAATACCTGCTTTTTCTTAAGAGGTATACGAAAAAGGGTGCTCCAACCAGTGAAGTTATAATACCAATGGGCAGTTCTTCCGGGGCAACCAGCAGTCTGGCGGCAACATCCGCCCAAATCAGATAGATGGCTCCTGAAAGAACAGAGAGGGGAACAAGCTGTCTGTGATCCGCACCTGTAACCATCCTGACAATATGGGGAATGACAAGTCCTACAAAGCCGATTGCACCGCTCACGGCAACACTGAACCCTGTGATCAGGGCGGCAGCTATAACCGTGACAATCCGCATCCGGTGGATGTTAACTCCAAGTGTAACAGCTGTTTCATCTCCCAGTATCATGGCATTCAGGGAACGGTGTATCCCGGAAAGGAAAACAGCCGCCAGGAGCAGGGACAGAAAGGGAAGAGGGATATACTCCCACCTGGTTCCGGCCAGACTGCCGACCATCCAGAACAGGGCGCTGCGGATCCCCTCTTCATCCCTGGCGCTGTGAACAATCAGGTTGGTCAGGGCAGAGAAAAACGATGAGACAGCAACTCCGGTCAGTACAACCCTGACAGGAGTAATCCTCCCTCTCACATTGGAAATGAAAACAACAATTATCATTCCGATCATGGCACCCGTAAAGGCTCCGGCTGACAGGGCAAATACACCACAACCGCTGAATAGTCCCAGCAGAATAACACTGACCGCACCAGTTGCGGCAGAAGAGGATATCCCCAGAACAAATGGACCGGCCAGGGGATTCCGGACGGCGGCCTGAATGGCGACTCCTCCCAGAGACAGGGCCCCTCCCGCAATACCCCCCAGCAGTACTCTTGGCAAACGCAGATTCCAGACAATTTTACCGGTTGAAATCTTCCAGGTAGCAGGAAAAGGACCGTCATACGGAGTTATACCGTTTAGAATTATTTTCCATGTATCGGAAATTTTTATATTAATCGGGCCGAAAGACACGGCGGCAATTACCGAGAACAGAAGAATAAGGGAGAGGGCTGTGATTTTTGTAATAAAACGGGAGTTTTTTACACTTCCCGTTTTATTAACCATTTTTAAAATGGCATTCATTCAGAAAAGATCCGGATAGAAAGCTTCAGCAAACTTTTCCACTGTATCAGCATTCCGAATCCCCGGGAAAACAGCCGGTAGATCGATAACCAGGAAGCGATTGTTTTTTACAGCATCCACCTCCGCCAAGGCGGGAAGATCCATGGCAAAGGCTATTTTGTCTGCAGATGGTGTGCTGCCGTACTCATTGATGATAATCAGTTCGGGATTCCGGTCCACAACCTCTTCCCAGCTTACTTTGGCCCATGTTTTATCTATATCATCAAAGATATTCTTGCCTCCTGCCGCTTCTATCAGACTCGTCTGAAGCCCCTGACAGGCTGTAAATGCGGTGTCTCCTGTAGAATCAAGCACGAAAACGCGAATCGACTGACGATCTCCTATGGTTTTCTTTACGTTTTCAATCTGATTCTTCATACCGGTGATAATGGAATCCGCCCTGTCTTCAACCTGAAAGGTTTTCCCGATTATGGTGAAGTCCTCGTATACATCTTCCATTGTTGCTCCCGTTGTATAACTGCCTTTGCATACATAGGGCATAATGCCGTATTCATTAATGGTTTCAACAGTTCCTACAGCGGTTTCCTTAAAAGCGGAGGATCGGCCGAATACAAAGTCGGGATCAGCATCCAGAAAGACTTCCAGGGAAGGGTACTTTTCCGCCAGCCTGGGAATCCTGTTTAACTCCTCCCGGTATTCAGGCAGAACAGGCGCGTTATTATAGGCCGTTCCAATCAGCTTGTCTCCCAGTCCCATGGCCAGCATGATTTCCGTGGTATGGGCGTTTAGGCTGACCGCTCTTTCAGGAACATGATCATAGGTGATCTGCTGCCCGAAGGTTTCTACCGTGAAAGGTTCAAAGTCCTGTGAAACAGGGGGGGGTGCTGATGGTTCTTCCTGTGCTCCATTGGCAGTGAGAAATCCGCAGGTTGACAGAAGCCAGATTAGAAGAAGAGTCGCTTTTTTCATTATTCCTCCGATTCAGGATAGCTGAAGGGTTCAATCGAGAGCTATCCAGGTGCAGAATCTTCCGGGAAATTTGTCGAGCAGGATAATTGTATTTAAGAGTATAGAATGACACATTCACCTCTCCGTCCCAGAAGATTGTGATGATATTGGAACCTTTCAACAAAAGGCTATCAGGCAGGTCTCCTGACTTGAGGGTTATTACGATTTTTCAGCGCCTTCCCATAAATTACAGTGGCTGGTGAACAGGATATTCAACCTTGCTGATGGTCTTCCCTCTTACAGTACCTGGGGGTGCTCGTGAGTTTCACACGATTCTCTTTTAAGCCCTTTCGGGCACCCGATGGCTATACAATATCAGCGAACAAATAACAGAGATATAATTTTTCCGGGTAATAATTGTACTTTTTCAATAATATTCCAGGAAAAATCAGTAACCGCTGAAATACAGTTAAGCAGGGTATAAATAGAATGATTGGCTTTAATAGAATACTGCCATTTCAGTTGAACCATTAAACAGTGGGCTGATAAAAAAAATGAGAACCCGTAGAGTAGTAAGCCGCTATGGATGTTTCCGGGAGGACAGATTATAGTATATATCTTAGCAGATGAAATAAAGGATAGATTATGGACTACAATACAATACTGCGGAGTATCCGCTATGCCATGAAAATAGATGATCAGCAGGTCGCTGATATTTTTAAGCTGAACGGCTATAACATAACAGCCGGTGAAGTAGGCGATTTGCTGAAACAGGAAGAGGATGAAGGTTTTGTTCCGGCGGACGACAAAATTATCCGGAACTTTCTGGATGGTCTGATCATCAGCAGAAGGGGACCCCGGAAGCCCGGAACCAAAGCAGTTCCTGATGAAGTTATGAATAACAACATGGTAATGAAAAAAATCCGGATAGCCTTTGAGTTGAGGGAAGAGGATATGATTCGTGTAATAAAAGACGGCGGGTTTGTTATTTCAAAGGGCGAACTAAGCGCACTGTTCAGAAAAAAGGGACATAAACACTACAGACCCTGCGGGGATCAGCTGTTACGGTACTTTCTTCGGGGGCTGTCGGGCAGGAAATTATAAATCAAAATCCTTTAATTCGGAAATGGAATGAATTAGTATAAAGGTATAAGTCTATTATACAAGAAGTACCAATTGAACATACTGGATATCAAATCGACCCATGTAAAAAAAACGCTGGAACCGGAAACCCTGATTTTTCTTCAGGGAGGTATAAGTAAAGCATTTCTGATTCTTCACTCGGGAATGGTGGAAATCCTGCATAACAGAAAAACCGGACCTGATTCTTCCCCCGAGGACATCCTCAGGGGAAGTTTAAGGATAGGACTGATAAAAGGGGAGGCTCTGATTGACGTAATCGGGCTTTTAAACAGCGAAGAATCCCATTCCTTTTCTGTTAGAACCGTTTCAAACTGTATTATCACAGCCAGGCCCACCACTGCTGAAGAATTTATAAGTAAAATGCAGGATGACATTCCTTTGAATCTGAAAGTATTGAGGGATCTGATATTGCGGATTGAGTCATCCTTTTATATCTTTAATAATTACAAGTATTTATGGCATAAATACGCTTCCATAGCCGATTCCCTTGCATTGGGATGCGAAATTCCGGAATCCCCTATGTTTCAGGGTTCCGCCTCCAGGAGTACTTCCTCCCTGGAGGAGTATTCCACCTTTCTGAATGAGAAGACCAGGAATAATAGGGACCTTGAGAAGGGGAACTCCTGGGATTACAACCTTTTTCTGGGCCGGCTTCAAAATCAGATGGATCTTTATAAGGAGAAGGATAATCTTCGAACAGAGGATATAATCGATCAGCGTCAGTACCTTTTTATCAAAAGACTGGTAGAGAAAGATGATAAAATCCTGGAGGCCCTTTTCCATAATGATGAACCTACAAACCGGTATATTTTCAATATCCTGGGTGAAACCATTAATTACATGCTGGAAAACAATAAGAATCTTGCCACTGATATAGACAGGCTGATTCATTCTCTCTATTCGGAGAAGGGATGGGTAAAAAAAATAATCACAGAAAATGATACAGAAAATCCCCGGGTACGGAACTTTCTCCATTTCCTGACAAAATTCACCTGGCGATGCAGGAAGGATACACTGCTCCTTCTGGGAAAGGATATACTGAAAGAGTATGAAGTATTTTCTGAATTGAAACTCTTTAAAGAGTATGCTTCCCGGGAGTTGGAAACTGAAAAAGAAAAATCAGATAAATCCACTTCTCCCGTAACTGATAGACTGGGAAAATACAATGGACTCCTTCAGAAGATACTGGATTTTTCGGGTTTATCTCCAGAATTCAAACAGAGTTTTACCTCTTTGGTGGAGACTCTTATAAAAGCGGAAAATAAATTCGATGCCGGTCAGGACATACAGAAACTGCGGGATAATCTCTCAGAAAAGTACTGGGAGCTGTATGAGGTCTGTTTTCTGAAAATCATCGATTCGGATCTGAAGGGTTTTATACCTGGAATCATGCTTCATTTCGGTCTGATTGACGAGAGGCTCATAACCCGGGAAGAACTGCAGATAATAGACGAATTCTATGCGGGAACACTATATAGCGATGAAACTATCCCGGTGATGACTCTGCCGTACTTCCTTCATAAAATATATAAATCTGAAATTAATCCCTCTATGACTGAAATGGGAGACCTGTTTAATACGGTACTGAAAAATCAGATGAAACTGACCAAGCGGGAAAAGGAAAAAGCATACCTTTTTGAGAATACCCCCGAAGATAGAGTACGCTTCGAAATCCGAAGAATTTCCAGGGATCTGAGCAGATTATTATCGGGGAAAAAGAATAAAACTCTCCCTTTTCTGTGCAGTGAGCTGATATCAGATAATCTGAAACGGCACTTTATAGATCCGGAAATCCTGGTTAACAAGCTTGAAAAAATCCGGCATCGTGATTTCTCTCTGTTTTATCGGGAAATATTGTTTAAACACCCCATTGGTTCAGAATTCATACAGAAGGAAATTGTTCCGAACTTTATTCTCTATCCTGTTGTCGGATCCAGAGCCGTTATGTGGCAGGAAATGGATGGTTCCCGTAAAGATAGTCCCGGTCGTCTGTTTTTCCCCCTTTATTTTACAGGAAAACTGGAGGAAACCCTGCTGACTCAGCTGGCTTACTTCCGATGGGAACTGCAGAAAACACTGGCAGGTTACAACTGGACTGATGCCGTAGAAGGCGGGCTTGTGGGAATCTACTATGACTATATCCGTTTTTATAAGAAAAACCCCAATATTATACCCGAGGCAAAACAGAGGCTGGAGGAATTTATCAAGAAGACAAAATCCGATAAGGACCGTTTTGCCATAGATTACCGGACATGGGTCAGTTATGAGTATGAGGGAAAACTGCGATTCAATAATTATGTAAGGGATATCTTTTACCGTTACTGTCCCTTCCCGGAAGATATCAGACAGTCCATGTCTCAGAAACCGGCGTTTGCTCCAATGGAAAACAGGTATAAAAACCGAAGGCAGAAGGATATTATTAAGCTGCAGTCCAAAATTAATAAATTCCAGAAAAAACGGACGCCCGTTCCTCAGGAATTAAAAGACTTTATGGACTTTCTGGAAAAGTAATATCACTTTCATATGGGATTATAGATGCGCTTTCTCTCAAGGTACTGCAGTGGAAGACACTATTATGGACAGATAGAGAGTATAATAATTCCTTTAAAAATGGTCATTGAATTATGATAGGTATTACAGGACTCCATGGATAAAACTTTATGGAATCCTTAATTTTCCAAGGAGCCTTTTTTTATTATATTCTTTTATTCAGCAATTAAATATTCATATGAATAATAATCCTTATCCTTAACAGAATGGTACGAATAACAAGCTGTTTTTATAATCTGGAAAGAGTGATTCAAGTTGATTTTTCCTGTTAATCATTATACTATGATTACAATATCAAAAAGGCAGGATTCAATGTCGAAAAAATCTTTCTATCATGTACATTCCGAAGTAGGAAAACTGGATGCCGTTCTGCTTCACAGACCGGGAAAAGAGCTGGAACGACTGACTCCCCAATACCTGGAAGAACTGCTTTTTGATGATATACCCTGGCTTGGCCGTATGCAGGAAGAACATGATCTGTTTGCTGATGTCCTCAGGAAAAGGGGCTGTGAAGTCTTCTATTACAATGAACTTCTGGAAGATATTCTCAAGGATAATAATGTCAAACAGGAGTTTATAAAGGAGCTTACAGTTTTTACCGGGATTGATCAGCTGAAGGAAAGGGATGCCATTCTTGAGCATCTTGTATCCCGCAGTCCGGAGGAGCTGACTGAGATACTGATTGCAGGTCTGCATAAAAACGAGATCAGCTATCGTGAGGACAAACGGAGTCTTGCCTATTATATAACGGATGATTATCCCTTTTATATTAATCCCCTTCCCAACCTGTATTTTACAAGAGATCCGGGAGCCGTCATCGGTGATTCTGTTTCCATCAATTCCATGAGGACAAATGCAAGAAACCGGGAGACAATGATCCTCTCATACATTAATCGGTATCATCCCGTTATCAATGGGGGAGATAATCCCACATGGTACAGCTATAAAGAATCGGAATCCATTGAAGGCGGAGATATACTTGTGATTAACAGTCGAACCGTCGTCATCGGATGCAGCGCCAGAACATCTGCCCAGGCCATAGAAAAAATTGCAGAAAATCTGTTTAACGGAGACTCCCTCATTGAAGAAGTCCTGGTTATGCAGATACCGTTTAAAAGAGCATATATGCATCTTGATACTGTATTTACCATGCTGGACAGGGATAAATTTACCATATACCCCGGGATAGAAAAGGATGTTAACGTATTCAGCCTCAGAAAATCCAGAGGAAAAACAGGCGGTTTGAGAATCAAGGCTCTGGATAATCTGAATATCGCCCTTGGCAGAGCTTTGAACCTGGATCATGTGACCATTATTCCCAGCGGGGGAGGGGATAAGATTACAGCTGCCCGGGAACAGTGGAACGACAGCACCAATACCCTTGCCATTGCACCGGGAGTCGTGGTGACTTATCGCAGGAATGCCGCCTCCAATGACTCACTGAGAGAGAACGGGATTGAAGTTGTCGAAATTGAAGGATCCGAGCTGGTAAGAGGCCGGGGCGGACCCCGCTGTATGAGCATGCCCCTGAGAAGAGAAGATATTGATTGACCGGGGTTGAGGACAAATCTGTAACATGCTAAAAATAATGCACGGAGGATGAGAATTATGCCTGTAAATTTAAGAGGGAAACATTTTCTTACATTAAAAGATTTTACGCCGGAGGAAATTCAGTACATGCTGGACCTTTCCCTGGATCTGAAACGCAAGAAACGGGCCGGGATAAAAGGAAATCTTCTGGAGGGACGCAATATAGTCCTTCTTTTCGAAAAGGCTTCCACAAGAACCAGATGTGCTTTTGAAACCGCGGCCTTTGATGAGGGCGGAAATGTAACCTTTCTGACAAACAGTCAGATGGGAAAAAAAGAGTCTATCGAAGATACGGCAAAAGTACTGGGACGTTTCTATGACGGGATTGAATTCCGTGGATTCAAACAGGAAACTGTGGAAGACCTTGCCAGGTATGCGGGGGTCCCCGTATGGAATGGTTTGACAGATCTGTATCACCCCACACAGATCCTTGCGGACTTTCTGACTGTAATGGAACACTGTGACAAGCCTCTGAACAAGGTGAAATTTATTTATGCCGGCGACTCCCGCAATAATATGGGAAATTCATTGATGATTGGCGCGGCCAAAATGGGTATGCATTTTGTTGCTCTGGCACCGAAGGAGCTTTTCCCTTCCGAAGAGCTTGTTGCTGAAATGAATGAAGTCGCCAGAGAAACCGGCGCTGTAATTGAACTGTCCGAGAGTCTGGATGCCGTAAAGGATGCGGATGTTATCTACACCGATGTATGGGTATCCATGGGAGAAGAGAATATGTTTGAGGAGAGAATCAAACAGCTCAAACCCTATCAGGTCAATATGGACATGATTAAAAAGACCGGTAATGAGGATGTGCTTTTTATGCACTGTCTGCCCGCATTCCATGACAGGGAAACCAGTATCGGACAGGACGTTTATGAAAAGTTCGGTCTGGAGTCCATGGAAGTAACGGATGACGTTTTCAGAAGTAAACACTCTGTTGTTTTCGACGAAGCCGAAAACAGAATGCACACCATCAAAGCCGTAATGGTAGCCACCATCGGCAACCTCTAATTAATATAATACCCCCTCTCCCCTTGGGAGAGGGGATTAAGGGGTGAGGGAGAGCCCTACAACCGCAGAATCCTTTTTCCGAAAGCCGATTCAACAATACTGCTCAGGGCTTTATCATTCATCCAGCTTCTATCCGGTGTGCCGGATATGTCCAGTCCCTTCATCTGTGATGAGTCGGCTATCATTTCCATAGCCAGATGGGCTTCCCGAAAGGTCAGGCCTTCGCCTTCCGCATTAACCACATCCGTGCTTATTCTGACAACAAATCCGTCTGTTCCGTTTCCAGCTTTCCTCAGGGCATTTATCATGATTTCCCGCATTCCCATCAAATCCACATCCTCCATGGTATAGGCAAGAATGCCGGTTTCCCGTATTTTTAGAATCTCTTCTTTTTCTGCTTCCCGAAGTCCAACCAATACGGTGTTTTCCGGAGAAATACAGAAATTCAGTCCGTCAATATTTTTAAAATAACCAAAAGTTTTAGCTAGATAATTTTCAGGATTTTCTGAATTCTCAACTGTAAATAATGACGGAGATGGTGAAAAAATAATCAGACCCAACTGATTATAAACCTGTGCCATTCCTTTCAGTGTATCGTAAGTTTTATTCAACTCTCCACCAACAAAAATGATCTGATTATTCTTACCGATTCCGGAAATATTTTCAGGAGTAACCGGTAGATCCTTTACGGTATAGGTATATCCCAATTCCTTTATATGATTCAGGAGACTCGGGTCATCAGAAAGAGGTGAGCCTCCAATCATAACGATTTCCGGATTATCCATAATACTCTTCACTCCCGTTATATGAGTTTTCTTTACATAGTTTGAAGTCATTGCCGCCAGCAGGGCTCCGTAGTTCATATTAAAGAGTATTGAGTCTCCCAGTTCGGGAGGAGGTGATACGGCTGTCACATCCAGCAGCAGATGATCGCTTGACGCCCCCAGGATAATTGCATTTTTATCACGGGGAATAAGATTGTCTACTATCACATCTTCCCTTCCCACATTAAGGATGGCCCGGACTATATTCCCCTTGTCTGAGAAAACCGGTTTTACACCGAAGGCATCCATTCCTGTTTCGCCGATAGGGACGGATGGTTTGGTCTTCAGCTCAATCAGCTCAGCGGATAGCTGAAACGCATCATCAGAACAACCCTGCCAGATACGTCCCCTGACGGTTTCCCTTCCCAGGGCTATGGCTTCTCCAATCCTTAAATGGTTGATTCTGCCGGGCATACCGCCTTCCAGAAGGAGGGGAAGGGAGGAGGAATTTCCTCCGGATATGATATCCAGCTTTATATGAAAGGTCTTTTCGATCTGTTCCGCATAGCCGACAAGTTCGTTCATATTTTTCCGACTGGGAAGTACTCCGCCGAAACATGTGAGGTTCGTACCGATTCCTGCAATCCTTACACCATTCAGTTCGATTACTTCCCGGCAGATTTCCATCAGATCGGTAGGCCATATCCCTTCTCTCAAATCTCCCAGATCTACCATCAGCAGGATTTTATGAATCTTCCCCCTGCGGATGGCGGCTTCTGAAAGGGATCGAATCACCGACAGTTCGGAGTTCAGGCTTATATCTGCGTTTGAGACTATCTCATCCACCTGGGACAGAGGGGGGATCCGCAGCATTATTATAGGCGCATTGATGCCGCTTGCCCGCAGGCGTCTGATATTTTCAATCCGTGATTCTCCCAGACTGACGGCGCCTCCTTCCAGCATAGCTCTTCCCACCTGGGGCATTCCGCAGGTTACCTTAGTAACCCCGCATACGCTGATTCCCCTCTGTCTGCAGAAATCACAGATTTTTCTGGTGTTTGTCCTGATCTTGTTAATATCAATCAATATTTCAGGACCGGACATGGCAGGAGCTCCTTTCTGTTTCTTCAATCATATAGCGGTTAAGCAGGGCCACTGTATCTTTCGGATATTTTCTACTCAGAACACCAAGAGATGCCATAATGTAGGATCTGTCAATAAAGACCGCAGGTATATGCCGGGGAAGAAGATCATTCTTTCTTCCCTCCCGGAATACCCTGCGCAGCAGTTCCGTTCCGTTCTCCAGTCTTGTAAGAGCGCCGCCCGTACCAATCATACAGCTTACTGCGGTCAGATCCCTTCCTTCCGCCATGGTCCTTTTCCCCTTTGTCGTAAAGGACTCCCTGAATTTCCCGGCATGACGATGCAGGGCTGTTTCAAGGGCGGTATAGGTCAGCAGGGAGACCAGGTGCTTGTCTCTGTCGGTTTCGGGAACCGGTTTAAGTCCTTTTACGGCATCAGTCAATTCCTCTTCTGTCAGGGATAATAATGCTGCGCTTTTTGACTTGTCCATTAAATCCAGAACATTCATCCGGTTTACGTAAACACCCAGATCCCCCTCTACCGTCCGCTTGGCATCCGGTTCGGGGGACAACAGGATGCGGCTGATCTCCTCGCTGCCGTCTGTAACGGAATGGACATCCGTAGTAGCGCCGCCTACATCGAAAGTAATCAGATCTCCGATCTTTTCTTTCAGCAGCCTGGAGGCTTCCATTACCGCGCCCGGGGTGGGAATTATGGGGCCGTCAACAAGAGAACGGATTTTCTCCATGCCCGGAGCATGCACAATATGCTCTTCGAACACTTCCTGGATAATCCTTCTGGCCGGAACAACTTCCAGACGGTCGATAACAGGATAAACATTTTCCACAATATAGAGACGGTTCGGCCTGTCTGAAAATATCTCCCGGATCTCATCATGGTTCTGAATATTCCCGGCGTAGATTACAGGAATATTCAGATTCAGAGCCGCAATTTTTTCCGCATTATCCAGAGCGGTATCCCGTTCCCCGTAATCGACTCCTCCTGCAATCATAATGATATTCGGACGTATATCCACCAGTTTCTTCAGGTCTGTCCGGCGGATCCTTCCCGCGGTGATCTGGTGGATGTTCGCGCCGGCCCCGAGGGCCGCTTCTCTGGCAGCCCGTACGGTCATATCGTATACCAGACCGTGTACTGTCATCCTGAGCCCCCCCGCAGCGCTGCTGGAGGCCAGAAAATGTTCCCATTCGAGTTTTCCTATGCCCAGGGCATCTTTCAGATTCTCTATGGCAGCATTCAATCCTATGGTAACGTCCCCCTTTTCCACGCTTGTGGGAGCAAAGCCCTGTCCCATAAATACGGGAGAAGAGGTTCCCATTTCCCCAAAGGCATTTACAACGGTAGTGGTACTGCCGATTTCCGCTGTCAGGACATCCGCTTTCATATCAGGACGTTTCTCCGGAGTTTTTCATTTCCCTTCTGCGCTGAACCAGAAAGGTTGCATTCATGGTGCCGTTGGAACCCCTTCCGAAGCCCTGATCCATACCGTTTTTTCTGGCCAGTTCGGGGGTTACCTGTGTTCCTCCGGCAATCAGGATAATCCTGTCCCGGATTCCCTTTTCCACACAGGTTTCATGAAGCTTCTTCATATTTTTATAGTGGATATCATCATGGCTGATTATGGTGGAGATCATAATGGCACCCGCATTCAGTTCAATGGCGGCATCCACCAGTTTTTCTATGGGGCAGGATGTTCCCAGGTAGTGGACTTCAAAACCGAATTTTTCTATACCGCCGTGTTTGATATCGATAATCTCTCTCAATCCCACCGAGTGTTCATCTTCTCCTACCGTAGCGGCCACAATCTTCATGGGCTCTGCTTTTATATCCGCGCTGATCTCGTCATCCGACAGGATTTCCGGTTCCGGAGGAATTACCAGGCTGTTCAGATCAATGGTGTGCCGGAACTTCCCCTTTATTTCCACACGGGTCCCTTCCGCCGCCTGCATCACTTCCGTATGGATAACCTCAACCTCATCCAGACCCATCTTCTTTCCCACTTCAATGGCTGCAAAGGATGCGGTTCTTTCATCGATGGGGAGAAACATGGTTGTCTGAACCACACCGTCACCCAGCCATTCCATTTCGGGTTTGACAATAGGGTTCTCCCTGTATTCCCGGGTTTCCTCCATACGGACATTCACATTGTCCATTTCATCCAGTTCATCAATAAAAATGATCTTCTCCGGGTGTTCAAAGGTCCCGCCGCCGATCAGGGAGGACGGGTCCTTAACCGCTTCCTCCCCGTAGGGCTCCAGGTTGTTGTAGCCGAAATGGGCTGTTACGGGCGCCATATAATCCGCGGCCCTTTCATACACCGTACCGGCGCCTACGCCCCCGTCCATATGCCGGATAATGGCATCGTCGTTCCGTTCGGGGTAATAGCCGGAATCCACAAAAAACCCTTCTTCCACCGCATTGAAATAGCTTCCTGTTTCCAGCATTTCTTCCAGAAAAAGAACCGCTCTCTCTTTCAGTTCCCGTACCTTTTCGGCCAGTTCCCCCGTATCTCTTTTCAGTTCGACCATCTCCATCAAACCGTCCATTCCGGCAAAAGCCTGTTTGGCCGTATCGGTCCCCTCCATATTGTAGATATGCCAGGGCACGTTCCTCCCTTCATCGGGAGTAATGGTGGACTGGATTTCCGCCCGGGTCAGTTTGGAAATGAGCAGGTTGAGGGTGTGGGTTACAGTCGCCTCCCTGGTGGATGACCCCATATATTTGGTATTCTGCTGGGCACGCATCTTATACTCCCTGAACAGTTCCCGCAGGGCGACCGCATAGGGTAGGTCCAGGCGCATACAGGGGCCAGGGGGGGCTGTGGGAGGTACCGTGGAAAGGCAGATATCCTCCTTTTTCATCCCCACCTTTACAGAGAACATGGCGTTGATCCCGTGCTGGACCATCAGTTCCGGCATGACCTTCCAGGCATCCCTTGCGGTGGCATTGGCATTATGAGCGCCGTCTATCTGGGCTATGCCGGCCCAGGCCATCACTTTTTTGGCTACCGCTGCATCCACAAAGCTGCGAATCATATTGATGTTACGGTAGAGGACATTGTACTGGGGATCCTGATGGGCGCCGTTTACCCCCTCTTCGGCAAAGAGAACGGCAATTTCCGGACCGGCTACACCGCTCACGTAGGAGTGGTAATTGATGGGCCGTCCCACTTCATCTTCAATAAGATCCAGAGCCTTACGCTGAGCCCTGATCTGCTTGCGGGAGATCGGGACTCCGCCGATTCCCTGAGGAGTCCCCTCGATGAGCCCGTCCATATGGCTCTGTCCGGCTGTCCGGATTACCATCAGATGGTCCGCCCCGTGCCAGGCGGCCATACGCATACGCCTGATATCATCTTCGAAGCGACCCGATGCAATTTCCGTTGTTATGGTACTGGTGGGTTGGGGATCAATATCGTTAAAGTAGTGACCAGCAGGCAGAGGCTGCCCCTGTTTCAGGTTCTCGGAGGTATCATAGTATTCGAATTTTCCTATCTGCCGTTTCTGACCGGCACCTTTCCGCCATACCCAGTTTCTTCGCCTGGGACGGTAGTTCTCCAGATCCTTCAGTATTTCCTGAACGTTCAATTTTTCATTTCTGTCTAGTGCATTCATAATTATCAGCCCGCCTGGATGTGAGATGTTGTACCGGATGGGGAAACAAAGAGAGCGGCTGTTTCATCCCAGAGTTCGTTATCAGCCAGAGCCAGCCCGGCTGATCTGAGATCCAGATCCCTGGACCGGGAGAGTTTATATACCAGATGCCCCGCACCATGTTCCAGCAGCCCCCTGTCGATGGCGCCCTGAACAATGGCTTTGCTTTCGATGCTGGAGAATCCCATACGCAGAAGAACCGAACGTTCGATGGATGGGGAGGTGTGAGTCCGGGCCATATCTACAATGGGATCCATGAGTTTGCCGCACAGTTCCCAGAACCGTTCTTCCAGCTGTTTCTCACTTAAACCTGCCAGGTGCTGTCTTCTCTGTTCAAAATCGTCTTTTCGTTCCATCTTTTATCCTCATCAGTGATTCAATGGCATTGCTGACCCATACCGGATCGGTTTTTGTCTCTTCCGCCATATATTTCAGGTCCTGTGCCGTCGGCTCTGTTCCGTTTAATGATTCCAGGCAGTTTTTGATATAGGATAAACGGATCCGGTTAAGATCAAGATCTACAGCCCGAATCAGGGAAGGGTGCTCAGGAAGGATGATCGATTCACCCGGGATCTCCTCTCCGGGGTCGCCGAAGCGCAACTCAATGCCGTTCTCCCTGGCGAAGGAAAGCTGAGGCTGCAGGTGTTTCCCCGCACCCGTGTATTCGGTCTCCTGAACAAGTATAATCTGATCCTCCTCCATTTCCCGGGCAATGGAGAAAGCTGCCGCAAGGGAAGTATTTCCTGCGGGTCCTCTCTCCAGGCCCTCTATCTGAGCCAGGGTTTCGGTTATATAAAAAACCTCCCCCTGCCTGACTGTCACATACCGGTCCAGGTAGCGCAGGGGGCGGCCGGCGGAACGGGGCACATCAGAACGGTCCGGGTTAACCGCAAAAGGGATGCCGAATCCGGTATGACCCGTTGTAAAGGATTTGCGGTTAAACTGCCTGTCGCTGGCCATATGCAGCCCGCTAAGGTCAACACTTGCCCCTATAATCCGCGTACCGGGGGCTCCGGCTTTCTGCAGCCCCCGGGCTGTTCCGGTCACATTTCCCCCGCCGGCTGTGGTAATCACAACCGCATCCGGATTTTTTCCGCAGAGAGCCTTCATCTGTTCGGGAATTTCATACCCGAGAGTTTCTATTCCGGCGATACCAAAGGGCGTATAGAGGGAGGCATTGAAAAATCCCGTCTCCTCCAGAAGCTGCAGAAAGGTATAGAAGAGCTCCGGACCTACGGAGAGCTGTATAACTTCTGCACCGTAAGCCTCGCACTTCCTCGCTTTCTCAATGATTTCCGGCTGCCCCTTGCCCCCGGAGTCGTAACACTCCTGTACAATGATGCATTTGAGTCCCTGCATGGCAGCCTGGCTGGCAACAGCGGCACCATAGTTTCCGCTGGTGGCTGCTATGACTCCCCTGTACCCCAGCTTTTTGGCATGGTAGACACTGACTGCCGCCCGGCGGGCTTTAAAACTGCCCGAGGGGTTGGCTGCTTCATCTTTCAGGAAGATCCGGGCCCCCTTGCCGGTTTCCGCTGTTTCCCGGCAAAGGGCCGTCAGGTTTCTCAGTTCATAAACGGGGGTATTTCCAACCCCCCCTGACTTCTGTATGTTCTGTATTTCCTCAAGGGAATACCCGACATCCCTCATCATGCCCTCGAAATCAAAAGCAATGGATCCGGATTCGAACCGGCTGTAATCAATCCCCACGGCTTTTTTCATGATCTCGCCTTTCCGTTTCATCAGATCATTGTAACTGCCCTTACTCACCGGCAGCCTCCCTTTCAGCCAGGATCTGTTTTACCTGACGGCCGATATGAAGAGTTTCGGGGATACAGAACCCCCAGGAGTGGCTGAACCGTGGGTTCTTCTCCAATAGACAGCCTGTAATACGGCGGCCGATTATGGTTTCTATTTCCACTTCGTCGCCAGGGGACGCATTGTCGTTTACAAGGAATCCCTTGTCCCACATTTCAAGGGGAACCTTTCTGGTATCTTCCGGTATCCGGGAGGCTCTCTCTTCCGGTGTAAGGAGAATCTTATGTATTCTTACCCAATCACCTTTCTTTGCATTCATAGGGACTCCTTACCGGTTTACAAGATCTCGCATATCTCCCATTATGGCCCGGGGAACCGGGAGATCCAGCATTGTCTTAAGACCGGGCCGTGCATTGATCACATGGGGGATCATATTGACGCACATGGCTATGGTACCGATCCCGCCGGGTATTTCCGGCTGGATGGCCATGGATATATCCGGTGTTCCTTTTATCCGTATGTAGTCTCCCGTTTCCGTACCTTCAAGCTGGGGTTCCACCTGCTGGGGATGGATCATACGGATTTTTTCCCTGCCGTCCACTTTGCCGTACCCTTTCATAGCGCATCCGGCAATGCTGCCGGGCTGGACTTCCACATAGTCTGTTTTGCGGTATACCTTTGAAACAATGGGGTCCATAGTCTGCCTGACCGGTTCATCCAGCTTCCATCCGATGGCATCACAGATCATCCTGATCGATTCATTAAACCCCACATGACCGGCCAGGCTGTTATTTTCCACACCCTTCCGGAACTCCTCCCTGCTTATGCCAACTCCCTGCTCTTCCATAACCGCCGGCCCGAAGGGGGAAAGGCTGTTTACCCGTTCCGCCTCAATTTCATCCACATCAATACAGGCCCCGGTCAGGGCCACTACCAGCAGATCCATAATGAGACCGGGGTTGATCCCGGTTCCCAGGACGCTCACACCGTTAATGCGGGCAATCTCATCCAGCTGCCTTGTCAGTTCCGGCTCCGAGGCTATGGGGTATGCCATTTCTTCCGCTGTAGAAATGACATTCAGTTTATGTTCAAGGAGAAAACGGATTTTCGGAAAAGCTTTTGCCGTAAAGGAATCTGTAGCCAGGAGGGCAATATCCGCACACCCTTCAGATACAATATCAGAAATTTCAGGACGTATGATAATATCAGGACGGCCGGCTTGTTCTATACTGCAGAGTTCGTACAGGTTTTTACCGATTCTGTCGGGGTGATTATCACAGATCCCTGTAATCTCAACACCATTTTTCTTCAATAACATGCGGGCCATACCGCTGCCCATGGCTCCGAATCCCCATATTATGACTTTTATTTCACTCATCACTATTCCCTTAATCTGATTATATCATTACTACTGTAATAGTAATACAATTATACAAGGCATAAAGGACAAGTCAAGAAAATGTTTCCGAATCAGATATATCTGAACCAGGCTGATACCAGCCGCTGCTGAATCAGTACCTCGAAGCGGATACAGGTATGGTTGAAATCCGGTATACAGATAAAGTCTAAAGGATTTCTGCTGTCCATAACTATTTTTTTTGATAATATATGCGGGAAGGAGCCAAAACGTGCAGAATACTGATCAGAGAGCTACCAGAGCAATTATCCATCTTGATAACCTTGTCCATAATCTGGACTGTATACGAACCCTTGCCGGTAAGAGGAAGATCTGTGCGGCAGTCAAGGCAGACGCCTACGGGCATGGGGCTGTAAATGTTTCAAAAAAAGCCCTTGAGTGGGGAGTTGATTTTCTGGCCGTAGCGACAGTTCATGAGGGAGCCGTTTTACGCCATGCCGGTATTGAGGCTCCTGTTATTCTGTTCAGCTTTCCTCTGGAAAGGGAAATCCCTGATCTTGTCAAATACAATCTTTCACCATTTGTCGGGAGTTCTTCCTATCTTAACAGTCTCAACCGGGAAGCCGCCAGACAGAACAGGACTATCGGTGTCCATTTGAAAATAGATACCGGCATGGGGCGTATAGGGTGTTTGCCTGAAGAAGCGCCGGAACTTTCTCTGCAGATACGGGAGTGCGAATGCCTGATCCAGGAGGGCATCTGTACCCATTTCCCCGTCTCAGATAGCACAGATGACGAGGATGTCGCTTTTACACAGAGGCAGATCCGTATTTTCAGGGACGCTGTTGAAGCTGTACAAGCTTCTGGAATTGATCCGGGAATTGTCCATGCGGCCAATTCGGGTGCCATTATTGCCTGGCCGGAAGCTCATTTTGATATGGTCAGACCCGGAATCTGCCTCTATGGTTACTACCCTGATTCCAGAATGGAAAAGAGGCTCTGTTTCAAACCCGCAATGGAATTTGTATCGGCGGTATCCTTCCTGAAGAAAGTTGAAAAGGGTACTTCCATTTCTTATGGAAGAACATGGTATGCCCCGCAGGATACATGGATTGCCACTATTTCGGCCGGATATGGCGACGGATATAACAGGTTGCTGTCATCAAAGGGCAGGGTGGTTATCAGAGGTGTCTCCTATCCTGTGGCCGGACGAATCTGCATGGATCAATTTATGGTTGATCTGGGACCCGAAACGGATGTGAAACTTTATGACCGTGCCGTTCTGTTCGGACCGGAACTGCCGGCTATGAATGCGGAAGGAATGGCAGAGCTTACAGGTTCTATCCCCTATGAAATTACCTGTAATATAAATAAAAGGGTACCCAGGGAATATTTTTCCTGATTACAGGCAGCAGTCCTGTTGATCAGTGGCCGTATTTTTTTCTGAGTTTTTCAAAGTTGGTTCCAAACAGTTCATCCACCTTGTCACCCAGATAGTTACTGACTTCTGCAATATAAAAATCATGGATTATATAACCTTCGATTGATTTTATCAGTCCCTGATTCCTTGTCCAGACAGCCTGACAGGGCATAACTCCCCCCAGACTTCCGGTTATGCAGACCTGTCCGTCAATAACCAGATCCAGTGAACGGCCCACTTCTTTAATATCATTGAGTTTCTCTATGTTATGATAGTAAACCTCCCCGAAATCCGGTTTGGCCGTACCGTAAAGCAGGATATTGATTCTTACACCCCGGGAGGACGCTTTGCGGAAACTGTCCTCCAGTTCGGCAAACTCGTCGTCCCAGATCCCGACAAAAATGGTAGATTCCGCTTCTTCGGTCAGCTGCCGTGACATTTCCATCGCTTCCGATCTTCCGGACAGGTTCCACACCGGATCAAAATCCGCTGTAAATTTTATGGATTCCAATTGGTGCTGCAGCTCGCTCGTTCTTTTGGAATTGTCCCTACGCAGCCGGGAAATAAGTTCTTCCGGTGAGATGGGTGAAAAGAGCTCCGGGTTGGTTCCCTTGGATGTGACGTACCCTTTCTTTATGAGTCGTCTGGTTATGTCATAGACGCGGGAGTGGGGAACTCCCGAGTTTTTTGAAATATTATAGGCGCTTAAGGGGTGATCATTGATAAGTGTCATATAGACTTTCCCCTCGTACTCTGTAAATCCCAGCTCTTTTAAATTGGATAGTATTGCTTGAGTCTCTTTTTCAGTCATAATATTCTCTCAATCATACTCTTCTCTGTGTCTGTTGTTCAAGAATCCTTTTTTTACAGGACCAGGGGAACAAAACAGGGCGCCTGCCCCTCTTTCAGCTGAACCAGGCCTCTATTGGATATATGAAGCTCGGGCAGTACTATCAGTCCCAGAAGGCTGATTGTCATTTCAGCCGATTCATGGGGGCAGCCGATCTGTTTCAGAGCTTCCTCCAGTTCCCGGATCTCCTCTCCCGCTTCCTCCACTGATTTCAGGCTCATTAAACCGCCAAAAGAGAGAGAAACATGGGCCAGCACTTTACCGCTTTTTACGACTACAAGACCACCGCCGCTGTTTTTAAGCGTATTGGCCGCAATGGCCATATCCCTGTCACTGGTCCCCAGTACCAGAAGATTATGGCTGTCATGGGAAACCGTGGAGGCATATGCCGTATTTTCTTTTAAGCACACCCCTTTGACAAATCCCATAGACCGCCTGTCCTGTTCCGACACAGTTTTTTCATGGCGGTAGAGGCAGCAGATCTTTACCAGGTCATTTGAAGCATCCGCTTTTAACTCCCCATCCTGCGGTTTGATAGAGATGTGTTCTTCCCGTGTAAATACCATGCCCGGAATCAGGCGGATCGCCCGTATGTTCTGTTCTTCAGAAGATTCAATGGGTATTTTAAAGTTCTCTTCGGTCTGCTCCGGAATATAGATGGAATTCAGGGCCCATTCCGGATACTGGTAACTTTCAATAGTCACTTTGAGAGAGCCTTTTTCAGCCGTAATCGTTCCGCCGGAAACAACCAGGTTAACTGTCAAATCCTTAAGATTGTCCACCAGTAGGATATCCGCCGCCTTACCGGGGGCAACAGAACCTATCCATCTGTCCTTTCCAAGAAGTTGGGCGGCATTTATTGTTACCATCTGAATGGCTTTGACAGGAGAAATCCCCAGACGGACGGCTTCTCTTAAAACACGGATCAAATGACCCTCCCTGGAAATTGTATAGGGAGTGACATCATCGGTTACCAGAGTAAACATTCTTGTATCCATGTCAGGTTTATCCAGTATGGCGGGAACCAGGTTGGGCAGATCCAGCCAGGCTGTTCCATAACGCTGCTGCACATACATGCCCCGCCTGGCTTTTTCCAGAGCTTCATCCGCCTGTGTACTTTCATGGCAGGCGGTCATACCGGAGGCAATAAAGGCATTGAGTCCTCCCTTGAGATCAGGAGAAGAGTAGTGCCCAGTCATGACCTTGTCCCGGGATAGGCTTTCCACTCCAATGGCATGTACTGCTGAATCTCCCAATATGACACCGGGAAAGTTCATCTGCTCTCCCTGCAGTTCCACCCATCCTTTCTCATAGGCCTCTCCCACATCAGCAGGCGTGATTTCCGCACCGGCATCCTCCATACCGGGAATGGAAGGGACACAGACAGGCATGGCGGTGAATACCTTCAAGGGTAGATTTTCAGCGATCTTACTGAACAGTTCTACCGCCTTGACGCCGAAAACATTGGTCATTTCATGTATATCCGGACAGATGGTTGTTGTTCCGTGGGGAAGAATTCCTGCTGCAAAGGAAGGGAGATCTACCATTGAACTTTCCACATGCATATGGCTGTCGATCAAACCGGGCAGTATATACTGGCCCCGGGCATCTATAATCTGTGTTGACTCTGAGACGGGGTGGTTACTTGCATCTCCTGCATAGGCAATAAATCCTTTATAAACAATAACATCACAGTTTTCTTCAATCAGAGCCGTGTGTACATTAACCAGTTTTCCGTTCCGGATAATCAGTTCTCCCGCCGTCTGACCCATGGCGACAGATGCCAGTTCTTCAGTTATTCTGGTTTTATCATTGATTAATGTCCTGAAGTCCATCTTTTTCTCCTGTGTTCTTTGTAAAAAAAATGATGTCTGGAACATTTTTTTCTTACATCCATCCAGTTTCATTATGAATAATATTCCAGAATATACAAATATAAATACTCATAATATTAAATCTATTTCTGCCATATTAGAAGAATTAAGTATTTATTCTCTTCTTAACAGTGTTTATCCTACAGCATTAAGACAGAGTTCTTGAAAATTCTTGACAGCTGTGAGATTTCATGATTAAATAATAATACGAGTGGCGAATTAATATGATTATATTGTTGAAGTAATGTATTATAAGTTATTGTAATTTAATAAATAAACATAATTCGACAGGAGAATTATAATGGTAAATCGTTCAAATGATTTGAGAGAAAACAACAGAAAAGTTATTTTGAAAGAAATCCTGACACAGGAACAGATCTCTCGACAGGAGATTATTGAACAGTCCGGACTGGCCTCCAGCACAGTCTCTTCCATTATGAAGGAGATCCTTGAGGAGGATATAATCCGTAAGTCCGGTCAGATCAGCTCACCCGGAATGGGGCGGAAAACAGATATTTTCACCAAAAATGGAAATCATGCCCGGATTCTGGTTGTGAACCTGACATTCGAAAGCAGCCGGATCGCCCTGGTGGATCTTAATCTGAATATTCTGTCTGAAAAAGAGATTTCCATTGCCGATTTCAATTCAGATAATGTTGTTTCTGCGTTGAGGACGGAAATGGCTGAATATCTGGATGAACCCGGCGCTCATATACAGTCTATCGTTCTGGCTCTTCCCCACTATCCCTATGAGAAGGAACAGTTGAAGTTACTTCTCAGTGAAACTCAGACTCTGCCTGTTTACACTATTAATAATGTCGAAGCCATGGGGATGTATGACAGCCACTACCGTTACGGTGATACGAACTTCAACTCCCTGTTTTATATTTTTGTCGGTACCGGTATCGGATCAGCATTCTTTCATAAGGGTGAACTGCTGGTCGGAGAAAACGGTTATGCCTCTGATCTCGGACATATACATATCACAGATAAACCTGTAGGCTGCCGATGCGGTAAAAGCGGGTGCCTTGAAACCGTATCCTCCGAAGAGGCTTTGATCCAGTCACTGCTGGAATCGGGGAAGATGGATAAACGGATAAGCGGTGAAGACCTGTTGGCCATTCTGAAAGAGGGTATAGACCGGCGGGATGAGAATATTCTTGAACTGGTCGGCAGTGCCGCCTCCTATCTGGCAGAGGCTATTCTGACTGTCAATTCCCTGCTGGATCCGCAGGCTATTATTCTGACCGGGCGAATGGTGGATCTGAATCCCTACTTCTCCCAGAAACTGGACGAAGCGCTCTATGCCAGAGCAGGCCGCCGTTCTCTCTATTCCAACAAGTTGATCTACCAATCCTATAAACAGGACTCCGCCGCCAAAGGGGCGGCCTTGTATGCGTTCTTAACCGCTTACAGCGGATAAATAATTAAAGGAGTTTTATTATGTTGAATAAAGCATTTATGTTCTGTCTGGGATTACTGATGCTCTCAAGCGGATTTGCCGCAGGTTCTCAGGAGGAAGCCGCAGAAACCGGTCCTGTTACCATACAGCTCGGTATTTCCACAAGAGAAGTGGGGGCCGCTCTTCCGGAACTGCTGGAGGCTTTTGCTGCGGAAAATCCGAATATCAAAGTAGAATGGAACAAGGTTCCCGGTGTTCCCAATGATCAGCATACCCTTTACGTGACAAACCTGATGGCTCAAGCCGAAGAGCCTGATGTAATGGCCCTTGATGTTATCTGGCCAGGTGAGTTTATCGCTAACGGCTGGGCTGCACCACTGAATGACTATTTTAACAATTCCGATCTGGATCAGTATCTGGACGGTATGATGAACTCCGTTACACTTGACGGTCAGGTTTATGGTATACCTCTGTACACCAATGCCATTCATTTTTTCTACAGAAAAGATCTGCTTGACAAATACGGGCTGGAAAAACCTGAAACCTGGGAAGAGCTAATCGAAACTGCCATAATTGTAACCGAGAAAGAGAAAAATCCTGACCTAAACGGTTATATCAGTATGTGGGCTCAGATCGAAGGCCTTTTCATGAACTATCTGCAGTTTCTCTGGGGAGCGGGCGGACAATTCTTCGACAGCAGCGGCAAGCCTTCCATCAATTCTCCTGAAGCGGTTAAGGCTCTGAGTACCATGGTGGATATGATCTACAAGTACGAAGTGGCACCCGAAAGTATACTGACCTACAAACCCAACGATGCCATGGCACTTTTCAGACAGGGGCGAGCGGTATTTATGATTGTTCAGGACTTTGTCTGGCCCATGCTGAATGAAGATGATTCTCCTGTTAAAGGAAAGGTCATGATGGACAGGGTTCCCTTTTTTGAGGGTAATGCTGATACCAGTACCGTCTGTATGGGTGGCTGGATCCTGACCGTTAATCCCTATTCAGAGCATAAGGCTGAAGCGGTAGAATTGATCCGTTATCTGACAACAAAAGAAAGCGGCACCATCCTCGGTACCAAAGCCGGATGTATGCCCGCTGTTAAGGGGATGGAAAGCAATCAGGATCTGCTGAAGGCGTACCCCATAGCCGAAACCCTGTATAAGGATTTTGCCGTAGGCGATGTACGACCCTCCGCTCAGGCCGGAGCCAACTATCCTGAACTCTCCCATATTATGCAGAAAGAGATCCATGCGGCTCTTCTTCAGGAAAAAAATCCTCAGGAAGCATTGAACGCAGCCCAGAAAGAGCTGGAAGCCCTCTTGCAGTAATTTCATCCTGCCGACGGCCCTGCAGGGGCCGCCGGTATCCTACTTCTCAATTTAAGGTTTAGAGAGTCATCAGCATTGATGGTTCAAGGAGCTCGATTATGAATGAAATGGCCCGTAGAAAACTATTCGGCCTGGTTCTTGTTCTGCCGGCTTTTCTCTGCGTATTTTTTGTGCTGTTTCTGCCGGCCATGAATACAATTGTTAAAAGTTTTACGGCTTTTTCTCCCATGAGTCAGGGAGTGACAGTCTTTACGGGACTTGAAAATTACAAAACAATCTTCAGCAATGAAGAGTTTGTCCGCAGTTTTACCAATACCCTGCATTTTGCGGGAGTATCCGTCTTTTTCGAACTGCTGATAGGTCTTTTATTGGCATTGATACTGAATAAGGCATTGGCTTTCAGAGGTGTTGTCCGGACAGCGATCCTGTTCCCCTGGGTACTGCCTACGGCTCTTAACGCCATCATCTGGCGCTGGCTGTTTAATACGGATTTCGGCTTCTTTAATAACTTTCTGAAGATATGCGGACTGATCGAACAGAATATCAACTGGCTGGGCGAAGTGGATCTGGCCATGAGTAGTATGATTGCCGTGGCTGTCTGGAAAACCAGTTCGTTTATTGCGTTGATTTTACTGACCGGTCTGCAGTCCATCTCGGAGGAACTGTATGAAGCAGCCTCTATCGACGGAGCAAGTTACTGGCAGAAATTGAAGTGTATCACACTGCCGCTTCTGGCGCCGTCCATCCTTCTGGCTCTGCTTTTCCGTTCCATGGATGCTCTGCGTTCTTTTGAACTTCCTTTTGCTCTGACACAGGGGGGGCCCGGCGGTTCAACCCAGACTCTGAGTCTTTTCGGATACAGGCAGTTCTTTCAGTTCCTGAAATTTGACCGCGGTGCTGCTGTCTCGGTTATTCAATTTCTGTTTATTCTGGTACTGGGTCTTATCTATATCAGAGTACTGAAAGGAGGAGATGAGTCATGAAAAAAACTCTCTATTATCTGATGCTGATCGCTCTTATGACTATTTTCTTCTTCCCCGTCGTTTGGATTATGCTGACTTCACTGAAAACTACAGGCGAGATATACGACTGGCCGCCCACGTTCATTCCGAAAAATCCCGTTCTGGATAACTATGAGACGGTATTTCTGAAATCCAATCTGGGTATGTATATCGGCAATACCATGATTGTTGCCTGTTTTTCCACACTGCTGGTTATTCTGCTAGCCTCTCTGGCCGGTTACGGGATCTCCCGGATCAGGTTTAAAGGAGCCTCCTTTTTTCTGGTTTTCTTTCTGGCCATGTCCATGTTTCCCCAGCTCTCTGTTGCCCCCTCCCTGTTTCTGTGGCTGCGTCAGCTGAAATTGATCAATCACTTCTCTGGACTGGTTCTTGTCTATACCGGACTGTTTACGCCCATAGCTATATGGATCCTTTCCACCTACTTCAGAACCATCCCCATGGATGTGGAGGAATCGGCCAAGATTGACGGCTGTTCTTCCCTGAGGATCCTTTTTCAGATACTGATGCCACTGGCTCTGCCGGGGATGGCTGCGGCCTCACTGATAGTGGCCATCTTTGTATGGAATGAGTTCCTTCTCTCACTGATTATTCTGTCCAAGGATAACCTGAGAACAGCTACTGTCGGAATTGCTCTCTACCCGGGTGAATATGCCTTTCCCTGGGAGTTGATTACGACTGCAACTTTTATGGCGGTTCTGCCGCTGGTTTTTGTACTGTTCTTTTTTCAGAAAAATATTATCGGCGGCCTGACTGCAGGAGCTGTTAAATCATAAGATAAGGAGTTATTTGATGAACAACAAAATGAAAGAAAAGCTGATTGCTTTTTCCGAAAAACTGGTCAATCAGGAAGACGCGAAAATTATTGTACCAGCTCAGGATGCCTCGACCGGATTCTGGTTCGGGGGCGGGAAAATGATCTGTGACGAAAAAGGTGACCTTTATGTAAGCGGGCGCTACCGAAATTTCGGGGATTCCCGTACTGGTACGGGGGCCGGTGTTCGCGGACTGGAACTGGCTATATTCAAGTCCAGTGATAAAGGCAAAAACTTTGAGAAAGTAAAATCTTTCAGTAAGAAAGATCTGAATATCAATGGTAGAGAGATTCTTTCCATAGAGGGAACAGCCTTAAATCTTACGGAAGACGGGGTGGAGATGTTTATTTCAACGGAGAAACTGAACCGACCCTTTCCGGAAGGTCTGGAACAATTCCATAAACCCGGAACCGGCTCCTGGACCATTGAGCTGATGAAAGCTGATTCAGTAAAGAACCTCAGTACAGATAATTATGAAACCATATTGGAAACAAACGATCCCCGCTGGTTCAATATCAAAGATCCCTTCGTTTATAGAACCAGGGAAGATGATCTTATTCTCGGTTACTGTACTCATCCCTTTAACTGGGCCAGTTCAAATACGGGATATGTGGTCAGAAAGAAAGGAGAAAGCAGTTTTTCTGCTCAGTGTAATACTTTTTTTCCAAGGGGATTCTGCTGGGATGTTGGAATAACAAGAGGAACCGCTTTTCTCCGGGTACCACGGATCGGTTTATTCGAAAACGAGGATCTGACTCTCTGTTTTTATGACGGTGGAGAGGCAATGCGCAGTTACGAAGCCCATGCCAATGCAGTTAAGCGTCCCAGGGGATCCTCCTGTGAAGAGTTGGGCGGTCTTGCCTTTTTCAGAGGGGATAATCTGAAAAGCATGGAACGTTTATCTACTGTTCTTCCCCAGTTTGTTTCTCCCTGGGGTACCGGATGCAGCCGGTATGTGGATGTACTGGAGACAGAAGAGGGCTTTTATACCACCTGGCAGCAGTGTCAGGAAGATCTCTCTCAGCCTCTGGTAATGAATTTTGTAAAAAAAGAGGAGGCAGTCAGAATCCTTACATAAACTGCTGAAAAGGAGAACAGACTCAACTGATCATTCAGTGAGCTGTTCTCTTTCAGCTTCAACCATTAACCTTTCAATTCCGGGTACAAGATTCCTGACATAGGCATCCAGATCCGGGATTTCCTGTCGGTGAAAGCGGAACCCTATGGCTCCGGGATGCCCCCCGCCATTTCCAATGTGAAACTCATCCAGAATTTTCCGGACATCCAGGTCCTTGTAGCTTCGGCTCCGTCTGATTCTGAACTGTATCAGGTCAGAATCCTGCTTATCATCGTAGTAGGCCACAAGGCTGAGCTGGCGGCTCATTTCTGCCAGTGAATCTGCTGTATAGCGGGCTACGGTAACAATCGTTTCATGATCGTACTTCTTTCTCATCTCTTCAATTATTCTTTGAGGTATAATAACCGTTCCGATTCTGGGTGAAATAACAACTTTCTGATCCATCATTAGGCGATGGCATTCATCTTCTTCAAAGGATAGCTGCTGCAGTCCTTCGAAAACTTCATCCATGGTTGAGAAGTTATTGGAGTCTTTTCGGGTAATATTGGACAGAAGCTGGTTGAACATGGTGCTGAAAAGCCTGTAGAACCATCTCTCCCGTCTTGTTTTAAGATATTTTCCCATTTTGGAATCCCCGATGATTCCCGTCAGAACGGCCAGTACAAAGTTCCGGGAAAACAGCTCCTGAATATTAAATGACCGTATCAGTTCTTCCCGGTTCTTCAATTTTAAGGCAAGCATCCCTACCAGTTCACTGGCGGACGACGCTTCATCTACCAGGCAATAGCCTGTATCACCGATATATGCACTGTCTGCCTCCAGGTGATGATCAATTTCAATTTTGAGTATATCCGGATCATACATCAGTTGACGGGAATCTCTGAATTTCTCCTGCATAACCGGTTTGGGGGTATCCATTATAAAGATTGTGGAAATATTTCCTGGAAGTTTGTCATTGTTGCTGAATATCTGAATATCATTATAACGGCAGATGTTCAGAAGATACTGAAAGTTCTCGTGAATCTTTCCGGGAATAAGCAGGCAGGCTGTTTTGGAAAATTTATTCAAAAGAATACTGATGGCGATCATGGAAGATATACAATCTTCATCAGGGTTCTGATGACCAGTCACCAGGAAATTATCCCTGTCTGCCATGGCATCCAGGATATTGTTTATAGTCCTGTTTCTTTGCCTGATACTATCAATGCGGGTCTTGGCCAATTTCTTCCCCTTCCGGACACTCCAGAGGCGTGCCGTATCACGGCCTGCTTCCTTGGCCAGATAAAGGGCTTTATCTGCCGTTTCAAGCAGTTTTTCCGGGATAACGCCATGATCAGGGCAGCAGGAAATACCAATGCTGGCGGTAACTTTTTTAAGAGAACCGTCCAGATTTTCCAGGGTATTGATTGTTCTGAGTTCCTCATTCAGGGCAGAGCAGATTTCCAGGGCTTCTTTCCCCTCGGTAGAAGGGCAGAGGAAGAAAAACTCGTCTCCTCCATAGCGGGCCAGGATATCTTTCTTTCTGAAAAGCTTTTTGAAAACTGCTACCGCTTCAAGAAGAACTTTATCTCCTGTTTCCTGGCCGTACAGATTGTTCAGAGTGCCGAAGTGATCCAGATCAATCATTATTATGCTGAGAGGTGTTCCGCTATTCCTGGATTCTAAAACCCTCTCTTCTATTGCTTCATCAATAAAACGGCGGTTAAAAAGTCCGGTAAAGTCGTCGGTTATAGCCCGGACCCTGGCCTGTTCACCCCATGTAACCATATCCGATAGGAACGCTCCCGTATTTTTAAGGCGGATGGTGAGGGTATTCAGCATTTTATGCATAATACTGATGCCTGCTTCCGGTTTATTCCCGATGTAGTCGTAAAAATCTGCCGCATTCAGGCTTAGCACTATAGTATCGCATTTGGGAATGCAGGTAGCGGAACGGGCGGAGCTGTCAAATATGGACATTTCTCCCAGAAAATTTCCCTCCGTTATTTCTGCAATCTCCAGGGATTCTCCTCCTCTGGTATTAACGGATATGGCAACGGAACCGGATAATACAATATACATTATCTCTCCATCGTCACCTTCGTTAAACAGTACCTCTCCCTCCCGATAGCTTTCTTCTTTCATATGGGTATACAGGGCTTCCAGTTCATCTTCATTAAGAGAGGATAGAATATCAATGGAGTGCAGGATTTCAATTGGGGTACGGTTCATGGCTTATCTCTCAGATCTTCAGGAAACAGAACCAGGTCCCCGCCCCGTCTTCTTCCCTCCAGAGGGAGTTCATGGGTCTGGGAGGCCAGTGCTTCAGGGCTGGTTCCATTTTCCGGAAAAAGGGATATCCCCACACTTCCAGTAAGGGGGAAATCTTTCCCGCCGCACACGGAACTGACATCCAGGTGATGGATAAAGTCCCTGATCGAGACTCCAAGGCTATAGGCTTCTTTCCGGGATGGATTATTCAGAATAACTGCCATGGCGTTCCCTTTGTAACGGACCACCCTGTTGTCATCCCCGATAAAATCCCGCAGCCTTCTGGCGATTATTCTGATAGCCGAATCACCTGCCTCATGACCGTATGTATCATTCAGGTCTTTAAAGTTATCCGGTTTGACGATCAGAAGGGCAAAACGATTTTCCCCTTTCACCATTTTACGAATCTTCTCCATAAGAAAAACCTGATTATAGATTCCGGTCAGTTTATCCCTGTATACCTGTTTTTTCAGTTCCTGCATAAGGGGGGAATTCTCTTTGATAAGAGCATTGGCGCTTCGGATCCTGCCGGCAAAATTCACAAGGATTTTGTGAAGGATACGGGCTGAAAGATCCGGATGGGTATTTAAAATTTCCCTGAAACCGGTTCCGGCTTTAGGAAAAATAAGCAATTTTGTCTCTTTCATAGCCAGTGCATTAGCCTCCCGGGGTGTTTCAGTAAACAGATCGAGCTCTCCGAAACAGCTGCCGGGTATAAGTCGTGCGATATCAACTCCTTCTTCAAACTCTTCTTCCCGCCGGACAACAACTTCACCGGACTGAACAATGTACAGGGCTGAACCCGGGTCTCCCTCTGAAAAGACAGGCTCTCCTTTGGTAAAAACTCTATACTCGCTGTTATTGGCAATAATTTTTATTTCATGTGTCAGTAGCAGGGAGAATATATCCGTCTGTTTAAGAAGATCCGATTTTGAAGAAGGCAGTTTTCTAGGCATGACAGCTCCGAAAGATGTTTTTCCAATTACGTAGTGTTCATTTTAATAAAGTATAATTCTTCAGTCTATAAATATACATGTATATTACGAATAAAAAGACAATTCTTCTATCAGATTTTGACCGGGGGGGCCTGACAGGGCAGGGGGTTATTAATATACTATCCGCATGTCAGAAAAGTGTCTAAAGTGTTTCCGCCCGTTACATACCTGTTACTGCAGGTATATCCATCCTGTAGAGACTCAGGTAAAATTTGTTTTTCTCATGCATCCCTGGGAGGCTTATAAACAGAAAACCGGAACGGGTCGTCTGGCAAGTCTCTCTCTGGAAAATTCCGAGATTATAGTGGGCAAGAGTTTTGATCAGAACAGGCGAGTCAAACAGCTTATTCAGGATTCTTCCTATTATCCTATGGTCCTTTATCCGGGAGAGAATGCCTGTTTTGCAGAGACCTTCAATTTTGAGGAAAATTCCGGGGGGCGAAAACTGCTTGTATTTCTGCTGGATGCCACATGGGTTCTGGCGCGAAAAATGATGTATCGCAGCAAATGCCTTCAAGAGCTGCCCCGATTAAGTTTCAGCCGTGCCTACCGTTCTGAATTTGCCATAAAAACGCAACCTGCCGATTACTGCCTTTCCACAATAGAATCTGTCTACTATCTGATACAGGAGCTCAGGAAATCCGGTGTCTGTCCGAAAGAGACAGATCCCTCAGGGCTTCTTGATATTTTTAGAATGATGGTATCTTTTCAGCAGGAATGCCGCAAAAAAAGAATCGGTACTTAATAGATTAAAATTTATTAAATACCGATTCTTTTGACAAATCGGAAAACTATACTTATATTGTAATAAATATATATAAGGATATTGTTATGAATGTAGTTGCGTTACTGGCTGGTATATTAATTTTATTTTTCGGTTTTCAATATTTTATGGTAATTAAAATGAAGCTGAAAAAAGGAAAGCCTGCTCCGGCGCTCTCCGGTCAATATGCGAAGGCTGTAAAAAACAAAAAGACCTCCCTCTTCTATTTTTACAGTCCTGCCTGCGGTGCCTGCAAGTCCATGACTCCCGTGGTTTCCCGGTATACAAAAAACAACCCCCGCTGTTTTAAAGTTGACGTATCGAAGGATATGGAAACAGCCCGGGCCTTCGGTGTGATGGGGACACCCTCAACAGTTCTGGTTGAGAACGGTTTAATCAGGGAATTCCTGGTAGGTCCGAAACCGGAATCAGATCTGACAGCCATGCTTGAACTGACCAGGGCCTGAATAGACTGTTCCTTTATAGAAATGATATCTTTCCTGTATTATGATAAGCAAATGAGGGTAATAATGAGGAAAGTTTTTTTACTGGTAATCATGCTTTCCGGGAGTTTGCTATTTGCTTTCGGACGTCATGAATCCGTTTCCTACACGCAGACGGGAGTTATAGTTCTGGTGGGGAATGAACCTCACCTGGATATTGTTCTGAAAGGTGGAGACGGCAATGTCTATCTTCTGACCGGAGAAAAAGCGGATGAGCTGATTTCCTACCAGAATCTCGAAGTGGCTGTTACGGGTGTTTTCAGGGAGACTCCGGACATCAGATATAAGTATGAACTGAAAGTGGATTCTTTTTATTCAGAGCAGAAGCCTGTGATACTTCCCCCGTCCCGTTAATAGAGGAGGGGGGGTGTCGACAATACTGTATATAGAGGAAGAGGATCTGAAATCCCGCAGGATTCTGGATTTTATCCATCATGACGGAAGATCACACTTTTACTGGACCAGGGACTGGTCAGCTTCACTATACAGCCGTCTGGCCTATGAGGGCCTGATCTCCACAAGTTATGAAACAGAAAAGGGGGAA
The DNA here is from genome assembly GCA_963663385.2 of Oceanispirochaeta sp. Classification (GTDB taxonomy): domain Bacteria; phylum Spirochaetota; class Spirochaetia; order DSM-2461; family DSM-2461; genus Oceanispirochaeta. The sequence goes on from CAXXXD010000003.1 coordinate 1,056,795, forward strand.
ATTGTTCTCCTGCCTGAAATGCAGAGGGCCTATGCCGTATTGGACTGGGATAATCTTCATATTTCCAGACATATAAAAAAAATGATTCGGAAAGAGGCTGGGCCCAGGCTGACAGTCAATAAGAACTATCCCGGGGTTATAAAATCCATACAGGAGTATCATGATCCCTGCTGGCTTACAGCGGAATACATATCCATTCTTGATCAGCTCCATAGGGCAGAGGAGGACGGATGCAGGGTTTTATCTGTAGAACTATGGGATCATAACGACAGGCTGGTCGCCGGAGAGGTCGGTTATCAGATTGGTGCCGTTTATACAAGCCTCAGTGGTTTTTGCCGAAGGCACAGTGGGGGAAAAAACTACGGAACCTGTCAGATGGTTATGCTGGCCCAAAAAATGTTTCAGCATGGGATGCATTTCTGGAATATGGGGCATCCTGATATGCCGTATAAAATCCGGCTCGGAGCCAAAGTTCTGGAAAGAGAGGATTTTTTGAAAATCTGGAAAGAAAGCCGGGATACAAAACTGGAAATTTTAAATTAAGCAGTCATATTGTATCAGCAAAAGGTTAATAGGATGTTTCAATAAAAAGGAATTTATTAAATAATCGTTTATGAATATAGCGCTCGCCCTTACTGTTAAGGGGATTGCGAACGCCTGGATAGAATTCCAGTCTGACATTTGCGGATTTCCTGTAAAAGTCTTTTATCAGGTACCCATTTACATACAGAAACTCAAGGTCATCTCTATTCTGTTCTTCAAATCGAATATGGGAATCGGTTGAATCAATTTTCCATTCGTTGTAAATTTTTTTCAGCAACTGTTTTTTCTGCCTGCATGTCATGGAATCAATTATAGCCTCAATAATATTCATTTGTAAACTATATTTGCGTTTATTTTTAAATTGATGAACGATTGCTGCTGTGAATTTCCGATCTATTTCTCTATCAGAAGACTATAAACGGGGATCTTGAACTGTTTGTATTGGAATAGGTAGTCAGTCAGAGCTAAATCCTGTTCCATCAGTCGCATATGTTCAGCACATTTCCTTTTGATTATGGCAATTTGTCTTCTCATACTCTTTCAGCTTAGTAAAACTGAAAACTATTAAAGAGATTAACCTTGATTTTAAGATTGCTTACGGCGAACGTGTGTTTATATATTGTTGTATGCAGCAGGTTTCGAAATCGATCCGCTTTTTCACGAATCAAAGCCGGGTGTATGATCTTTAACCAATATGACCAAAATGAACAAAATGAACAAAAAGAAAAGAAAGGTAAAATAAGATTCAAATAAAGTCAAAATTATTATATTTAACTGGAATTCTTATCATTTTTGCTTTAAATTATCTAACTAAAATGGAACAAGCGGTATTTATTAGATGAAAAAAATCCAGATAAAACTATTAGTTTTTATTCTTCTCCCGACAGCACTTCTGTTTATGGTTTCTTTTATATTCATTAACTCTGTTACATCTGCAGCACTTGTAGAGTATGCCGAAACATCAGCCTGTTCTTTTCTGGGACGTAACGGAGACAACATAGAAAATCGTCTGCAGGAATCACTCAAGATGCTGGACGAGTCCATGAGAACGGTTGAAATACTTCATAACCAGGGAGTTAAGAATAGAACTCTTCTTCCGGAACTGTTTTTACAGTACCTGAAAGACTCTCCCGATATATTCTCTCTATGGGTCTATTTTGAACCGGATGGCTGGGACGGACAGGATACCCTTTATGCTGATACCGGGGACTATGATGAAACCGGTAACTATGCCGTCTGGGCGTACCGGGAAAAAGGATCTCAGGAGGCTGTTGTTACAACGGAAGCCTGGGGTGTTGAGGAATATGAGGCTGACTACTATGCCATCCCATTTTCCGAGGGGGAGTATTATTTCGATGAACCGTCCAAGGAAGTCATAAACGATGAGTATTCCATTCTCCTGGTTTCCATCAGTCATGTCGTGCGGGACAGCAGCGGAAAACCCATTGGCGTGGCTGGTGTAGATATCTCTCTGGATTTTCTTGACAGTCATGTGAAAGACATTGATGAGAAAAGTTTCGGATTCAGCACTATCGCCCTGACAGATGGCAGTATAGTCGCCGACAGTGATGAGGAATCAATCGGTCAGGATTTTAAAAACAAGTATCCTCCGGAAACCAATGAGGCAATTCTCTCTCTTAACGACAGTACCGTGGGGAGTCTGGAAATTCTATCCGATAAGGGGGGAGAGGAAATCTTCCAGATGGTAAAAGCCATCCGTATAAGCGATTCTCTAACCAGTCTTGTCTACATCCTGAATATACCAAGAAGATATATTCTGCAAATTCCGGGAAGAATATTCAATTTCAGCATGATTTTTATCATTTCAGTGCTTGCTATCCTCCTTGGGGTGATTCTGTTTGCCTCACATAAAATTTCCGGTCCCCTTGTGATTCTAAGGGATGCATTCAATAAAATATCCTCAGGAGATCTGCGGATAGAGACAGCCGTTCCCAATCGGGACGAGAGCGGTCAGCTTGCTGCCGGATTTAACAGATTCAGCGCCATTCTCAGTGATAAACTGACTCTTGTCCAGAACTCAATAGACCAGCTTCGGGAGAACAGCAGAGTCCTTTCGGACAACATGAACAAAACCCAATCCTCATTTGAAGGGATTGCTGATTCCATTTCAAAGGTCGTAACAGCCGGGACCCATAACAGTCAGGAGATCGAGACAGCTGAAAAGTCAGTGGGTATAATTAATGAAGGAATTCTTTCTCTGAAAAAGAATATAGCTCTACAGGATGAAACATTTCTTGAATCCTCGTCTGCTATTGAAGAGATGCTGGCAAATATAAGCTCTGTTTCTTCTCTGGTTAACCAGTCAAGCAGTTACTATTCGGATCTTAAAGATACTTCCGCCAAAGGAGAGCTTCTTCTTTCCGAAGTTATCACCCGGATAAACGGTATCTATAATAAATCGTCCGACCTGCTGGAGACAAATACGCTTATTGCCAATATTGCTTCTCAAACCAATCTACTGTCCATGAATGCGGCAATTGAGGCAGCACACGCCGGTGATGCGGGAAAGGGTTTTGCCGTCGTGGCTGATGAGATCAGAAAGCTGGCAGAGGATACCAGTGAACAGTCTAAAAACATCGAATCCATTTTGACCGATATTGTTAATACCATAAAGATCATAGCGGAAGCTTCGGGGTATGCTGGAGAGAATTTTTCCAATATACAGGAGCTGATTTCAACAGTAGCCAGATTGGAGGAGGAAGTGAAGATGTCTCTGCAGGAGCAGAGTTCCGGTAGTAAACAGATCCTGGCTTCTCTGACAGAAATGAAGGAATCTTCTTCACAGATTCAGGAGAAATCTATTGTAATGGCCAGTTCTGTTGACAGTCTCAGCGAGGATATCGAAAACCTTTCCCGTAACGGCATTCACATCAGAAAGAGTATTGAAAAAGTTTCTGTAGATAATGAAAGTGTTAAGAGTGCTGTGGATGCGGTAGAAGAATTCATAGTCAGTAATAGTGATTTAATTGATCAGGTAAACAGTAATATACAATTTTTCCGGTTGAAAGAAGAACTGTGATCTATACCAGCACACTCCCCATTTCCGAACTGTCAAATTACAGAAATTAGTCAGGCTGGTAGGGATTCAGCAGAATCCCTATTCAGCCAACCATCAAAAAAAGTTATTTTTCTTTCAAAAAAACGAACCAGGCACCCAACAAGAACAGCTGCTGCAATGGTTCCTTCCCGAATACCCGCAAACCTTTTTATCAGAATAAGGGAACTGACAGCGCCGAACAGGACAACAAAACTGTCAAAGAGGATTTTTACCATTCCGAACTCCATATGGAAGGTTTCTGCTATGGCGGCGACAAGTCCTTCTCCAGGCAGGTAGGTGAGAGCTGATTTCACTTCCAGGAATACCCCAAAGCCGATGATCCCGCAGCTGATAAGACAGGCCGTGCACCGTAGGGGGTAGGAGGCAATGGTCAGATCAGAAAGGAGAAAATTGGAAAAATCTATAAAATATCCAAAGGCTACGGCGGCCGGGAGTTGGATAAGCTGTACAGGTTGATAGTTTTTTCTAAGGAGTATGATCTGAAATAAAATGAACAGTATCATCATTATAATGGCAATCTCTCCCATACTCGGGGAAAATCGTAAACTGTAGATGTAGGGTATGCATGAAATGGGAGCCAGTCCGAGGTCGGCTTTAACAGACAAAGCAATTCCCAGAGACATGATGAAAAGCCCGGATACAAGGATAATCGTTTTTTTAAAAAGGCAGCATATTCTCATAACTTCAGGTTACACCAATAACTTTCACATTGGAAGCAATTTAAAAGTGTCCATATAGTACAGGGCTGCATTTTTTTCTGTTCATGATTAATCACGACATAATGTTGTCATATATAGGGGGGTATATTAGGTTTATCAATAATCAGGGAGAAATAAACAATGAAAAAAGAAATTACAGCGGATAGTGATCTGATTGCCTATTGCGGCCTTTATTGCGGAGCCTGCCCCCGTTATCTGAAAAGGAAATGCGCCGGCTGCCGTGAGAGTGATAAACTATCCTGGTGCAAGATCAGAAACTGCAACGAGGAAAATGAATTTCACAGCTGTGCTGACTGTACTCTAATGGATTTTGCCGATTGTAAACTGAACCATAATTTCATGTCCCGATTTTTCAGCCTTATCTTTAATTCTGACAGGGATGCCTGTGTCGCCAGGATAAAAGCCGCTGGAAAAGAGGTTTATGCAGAAGAAATGGCTAAACGGGGGAGTCAGACTATCCTCCGGAAATAGGATATATCAAGTTTTCAGCCACTCTTCCACCTGTCTGAAAGGGTACTGTTCCAGTACCCCGAAGGCATTGAGCTTTTTAAGTTTAAGCCTTGTAAAGAGAGGCGAGGTCAGTCCGCACAGAAACCGGGCAAGATTATTGGCATCCCCGTCCTCTTGTAATAAACTGAGAGCTTCTGCGGTTAATACGTTTTTATCCAGGCTCTCCAGGTCTTCCCGATTATCTTCTCCGGTCATTACAACCGTCTCTCCGGAACAGAAACTGCAATGACCGCACTCATCTGTTGTCAGATCTTCCCCGAAATAGGCGGCCAGTCTGCGGCTGTAACAGGAATCCTCTTCAAAAAAACGGATCATATGATGAATCCGTGCAATTTCCGACTCTTCCTTATCTTTGAAAAGGGTATATAGAGCATCTCCCAGTATTTCAGGATCAAAATCCGGATCCAGTACAGTATAAACCTCGACAGCCTGACTGGCTGTCAGATCGATCCATTTCTTATCATCAAAGTAGTCAAGGGCTGCGAGGATTCTTTTTCTGTCTACCCTGTGTCCGTCAACAAGAGATTCCATATCAACAGTAGTCCATATCTTTTTTGATTGACAGTTCTGCAGTACCAGCCGGACAAATTCTTTTCTTTCCCCCCTGAACTGATCAATGATTGTCTGTTCATCCTGCAGGTATTTAAAACTGTATTCTTCAAAATAACTGTATTTGGGGCTGATAACCTTTTTGATTGAGAGGTAGACAAGGAGTGTTTTCAATGGCAGGGGCCGGATATTTGTATCCCTGCCCAGGAAGGCGGCTTTAAACTCCCACAGGTTTCCAGCCTGTTTTATCTCCTTCAGGAGAAGAAACAGGGATTTTCTGGTCGGAGTATCGCCGTAGACAAAGTTCTCCAGGACGGATAGATTACTTTTGCAGGCGTATACTTCACAGATGGACGGTTTTCCATCGCGGCCGGCGCGGCCGATCTCCTGACTGTAATTTTCGATAGATTTAGGCAGATCGTAGTGGATAATTTTCCGTATATTCAGTTTGTCAATTCCCATACCAAAAGCAATGGTTGCAACAACACAGGGCATCTCTCCATTCATAAACTTGTTTTGAGTCAGCACTCTTTCATCGCTTTTCATACCGCCATGGTAGGCTGAGGCTTTGATACCCCGTTCAGTAAGCCAGGATGCAACATCTTCCGCTCTTTTCTGGAGCGTTACGTAGACAATTGCCGGCTGTCCGGGATTTTCAGACAGATCCTGAAGCAGCTTTTTTTTCTTACGGTTTTCCTCTACAGGGCTTATCTTGAGATAGAGATTCGGCCGGTGGAATCCGGTGGTAACAACATTTTCCCTGCGTATTTGAAACTTTGCACACATATCGGCAGTTACTTTCTCTGTTGCGGTTGCCGTCAGAAGGAGAATCTTATCAATATTGAATTCCCGGCGGTAATCGGGGAGTCTGAGGTACTCGGGACGGAAGTTATGCCCCCATTCGGATATACAGTGGGCTTCATCCACAACAAGCAGGGATATCTGTATCCTGTGCAGCTGGTTCCGGAAACGCTCGTTTTTGAAACGTTCCACTGAAATCATCAGAATCTTAAGGTCCCCTGCAACGGAGGCTCTGACAATTTCATTATACTGTTCACCCGTAAGAGTTGAATCGAGTCTGGCGGCAGGAATATTATGACTATGCAGAAAATCAAGCTGGTCCTTCATCAGGGACAGGAGGGGGGATACCACCAGTGTCAGATGGGGCTGCATCATTGCAGGAAGCTGGTAACAGAGGGATTTTCCGGCTCCTGTAGGAAAGATGGCCGCTGTGGAATGGCCGTCAATTATCTTTTCAATTGCTTCCTGCTGCCCCCTGCGGAAGGAGTCAAAGCCGAAATGCTGTTTCAATGCACAAAGTAATTTACTCATAGGGTGATTGTATTACATAAAAACTATCAGGGAACAGGGGGATAGAACACCTTACTTTTCCAAAGTGCCGGTTACCCGGTTTTTCCCCGCTTCTTTAGATAGATACATATTATTATCCGCTTTTCTGATAATGGCACCTAGATCGGAGTTCTTTGGTGGTATTGTGCTGTAGAGTCCTATACTGGCAGTTATATGTAAATCCTCTTTTTCAAGTGGAATGATCCTTTCTTCAATATTTTCTCTTATCTTTTCTGCCATCAGCCGGGCTTCCTTATGTGTCATCCCCTGAAGGAAAACAAGAAACTCTTCACCTCCGTATCGGCCATAACCGTCAAGAGTTCTCTTAAGAAGCGTTTTAAAGATAAGGCCTATCTCTTTTAAGCAGATATCACCTGTTTCATGTCCCCAAGTATCATTAACGTATTTAAAATCATCCACATCAATAAGCATCACATGGAGGTAGGAGTTGCTGCGGCAGCACCAGTTACGACCCTGTTCCAGAATCTGAAGCAGGTGCCTTCTGTTGTATATACCGGTAAGATTATCAAACCGGTTTAAATGGAGCAGTTCTCTATTATACGCCTTTATTGTATCTGTCTGTCGGCTGTTGTTTAAAGCTATAGTGGCGTAGGATGTAAGCATCTCCATAAAGTGCCAATCCTCATCATTAAAGGCATTTATTTTCCGGCTGTAGACGGCAACGACTCCTCTACGCTGTTCATACATACAGGGAAGGCATAACCCTGAAAAAACAGGAAACGGTAGATATGAGTTGTCCAGACTTTTGAAATAGGAGCTGTACTCCGTGGGAATATTGTTCAGCATCAGCCCGGTTTCATGTTGAATCACCCAGGATATAATACTTCCCGGATCTCCCGAATCTATTTCTACAGGTATTTCTTTCTTATTGTTCAGATTGTACATCCGGGCTTTGAGCTGACCTCCTCTTTCAGTCTGTTCACCAATAACACATAGATCTATCGTAAAAAGGGATGATAGAGATTCAACCAGTGTCTCCAGAATCTCCTTCCGTTCGAGAAAAGCGGTTAGTTTTTTTCCCATTTCACTAATGGTGGTCATACGCCGGTTCATCTCCATAAGACTCTTTTTTTCAAGGAGCCACACTTTTTCGACCAGCTCGGAAGATTTCAACTCATTGGAAAGATTATGGTACGTTTTAAAATATCCGATTGCCTTATGAAAATTACCGTTTCTCTCACACAGTTCTGATAGAAGAAGGTACAGTTTTCTATGTTCGATGGACTTGGATTCGTTTATCAGTTCTTCGGCTTTCCACAATACTTCTTCTGCGGGGGAGTAATCTTTCTGTTTCATTAAAAAATCGCCCAGATTGATATAGATACTAAGTCTGAGTCTGTTATCGGGAGCGCAGTCGGCAAGGGCCGATTTAAGATTCTCTATCCCTTTCCTGAAATCCCCAAGTTGACCGTAGGTTAAACCGATTTCTTCAAGGATGGCGATGTGAGCTTCCTTCCGTCCCTCTGTGACTGAAGAGGCAAGGGCTTTCTCAAAATATTCCAGGGCTTTTTCATTATCATTTAATGACCGGTGTGTGCATCCCAGATTGTTGAGAACGGAGGTTCTGTTTGACTGAGGAATAAGGGTATAAGCCTTTTCAAAAAAACGGAGGGCCTGGCTGAAGTGCTCTGTTTTAAACTGAAGAATACCCAGGTAGTTATAGGCTGTAAATTCAAGTTCCCTGAACTCGTGCCTTCTGCATTGATCAAGTGAAGTCTGGAGGTAGTAGAAGGCTCTTTTCATTTTTCCCAGACGAATAAAACACAGGGCCAGGGAATTCCCCGAACAGATGATTCCCCGGATATCATCTTTTATTTGAAGAAACAGTCTTCTGCCCTGTTTCAGTTGATCCAGGGCTTTGTCCGGATTCCCTTTTTCAATTTCTATAAGGCCTTTATTGATAAGAAACCACGCAATACCTCTGGTGTACTGTGCTTCTCTGGCAAGATTTCCGGCTTCTCTGCTTAAACGTTCTGTTCTGCCAAGATCCTTGTATATATTTTGAAAAGCTTCCCGATTCAGTGTGTCAATTTTTTTATAGGTAGTATTCATATATTGTTTTGTCAGAATATAAACCAATTTATCCTTTTTTTACAGCACCGGACTGTCATATTCATGTTAATATTCTGATATTGACTCTATGGGAATAACTCAATAAAATGGTTATACACTCCGCTAAGGGGGTGTCAAGGTTTCGACTGTTGGAGCCCGGGGTGTGGACTGCATGTGGAGCGTTACCTCCTTAAACTGTCTTTTTGATAAGTGCCAAAAAAGAAGATGAAGTTATCGTTTCTTTCGATAACTCCGCACTTGCAATCGCAGCTTAATTAATGCCGCGACGGTTACCGTACACGCTGTTCTGAGGGTACGGCTGACCGCCAGAAACCAGGACTTGCCTTTCCTTTAGTCCGAGACTGGGAGGGGACATTTTTTCGGAAGTAGGATGGTTCAGGGCTGTTTCTTTCCCTCGTCCCGTTCGAATTTTAATTAGAGACTAAACATGTAGACGTTCATGCAACGCCCATCAGGACGCGGGTTCGATTCCCGCCACCTCCATAAAAGGGATCATTCCAGTTAGCTGGCATGATCCTTTTTTTATTGGGAAATCGAAGCGCAGGGGACAGCCGAGTCACACAGCAAGACTCGACAGGATGTCGAGACATGTTTTGAAGCCGGCTTGCAACGAATCATTACGATATCGCTGACTGGAAGGAATTCCCGCTACAGTCATCTCCTTCCAGAACAAACAAAATAAACGTCTGGGTGATTAAAAAAACTCAACACGATTTCTACCGGCTTTTTTGGCTTTATATAAAGCTGTATCAGCTTGATGAATCAGAGATTCAAGGCTGGTTTCTCCTTCGCCTGTATAGTTGCTTAATCCTATACTGACACTGATCTGAATTTTCTGCCCGTTGAATTCGATATCCTCATCAATAATGGATTTTCTGAATCTCTCTGCCGTAGAATACGCATCTTCCCGGGTTGAATGGTGAAGCATAATTAGAAACTCTTCGCCGCCATACCGTCCGAGAATATCACCCTCTCTGAGTTTTTTAAGAAAGCATCCCGCTGCACGTTTAAGGGTTTCGTCGCCACAAGGATGTCCGTATTTGTCATTTATTTTTTTGAAAAAATCGAGATCAATCATAAGAAGTGACAACGGAAAGGCATTTCTTTTACTTCTGGCTATTTCCTGAGAACAGAGATTCATCAGATTTCTTCGGTTATTAATCCCCGTCAGTTCATCTGTTGTGGCAATTTGATTCAGTTTTGCTATCAGAAGTTGTTCAGTCGTATTATCGTTGAGTATTACTATTTTACCAAGATTTTCTTTTGAAGAACCCAGTATCGGTGCCACTCGGCTTCTGTAATATTTTGTGTTTTGACCATTGCCCTTTTTGATGTCGCAACTATTTGTTGTTTTGCCGCATATCTGGTTTCTTAACAAACTGTATTCAGCAAAAAGGCTGTCAGAACTTTCACCTATCGGTTTGCCGCTATGAAGGCCAAAAAAAATGCTTGCAGATTTATTCAAATCAACAAGTCTGTACTCATCATCAAACACAATCACGGGATCGCTCATTATGTCAAATATCCGGCTTCTGGCAATAGGGGTAAGGTCGAACATTTGATACCGGAATATGGCAACAGCAAAGAGAATCCCTGAAGCTGAAAGGAATAGAGGTGTTAAATCAAGCCCGTAAGGACTTTTTCCTAAAGAATATAATATATATCCAATCCAGGGGATCAGTGATGCGGCAAATGCCATAATGGCCTGGTTCCTGTGTTTCCCGAACGACTTGAATATGAGTCTTCCGAACAGAATATTTCCTGCAGAAAGCATCAGATTTGTAAATATCATCTGAACAAAATACCAGACACCTCTATCGAAACGGATCAGTGTATAGGGACCGACAATTTCCACTCTTGGGTTAATATAGTAAAAATCATTATATTCAGCTGTCATAACGCAAATCTGGGATATTAATGGAATAATAAAAAAAGGGAGATAGTGTCTGATTTTTGTCAAATTGATGTATCCGCTGTATGCTGCAGCTAAAAAAAACCAGAATGCCGGAATATATGGAATTGTCAGATATTGAACCCTGAGAGCCATCATTATTCCAGAAAGAGTGGTATTGTAGAGTTCAAGTGCATATCCCAGTGAATATCCGCAAACAGATATCATCATAAGAAAGAAAAAAACGGAACCTTTTAGATTCTTCTTTCTGATAGCGATTATGGACAGATATAATGTAATCAATCCCGAAATGATGAGCATAAGGATTATGGAATATTTAGTATTCATGCTTACTCAATTATCGTATTTTTAATATAAAACCTGTACTTGAGATACAGAAAATATCATGAATTGGACTTGCTCCATAACAGAATCTATCTAAAATCCGGGAATCGAAGCGCAGGGGACAGCCGGGTCACACAGCGCACCCGGCATGGATATCGGGTTAACGTGTAATTTTTCTTGAACATATCTTCAAACAAACCGCACATTAGCTTCACAAAGTTATTAATATTCCTGTGTTTAAATATTAAACTGAAAATTCTGTTCAGAGATTTTTCTAAAAAAATTATGGAAAAAAGTATTTTTATTAGGATTAAATGTGTCTGTAAATAGGTTGACCGACATACTTGACAGGTCTGAAATCCAGGCCCTTCAAGATAGGTTTTCGGAAATAACCGGGGTAGCTTCGGTATTAACCGATATTAACGGTGTTCCCATAACCGAGTTCTCAGGATTCTGTAAACTCTGTACGGCCATACGGGAACATCCGGACGGAAAGGCATCCTGCCGTGAGATCAATGCCCGGTATTGTACCGTGTTTACAGAAGACCCGGAGATAAACCATTGCCCCCAACTGGGGCTTTGGGAAGCCGGTGCAAAAATCTTTCTGGGGGATAACCATATCGGTAACTGGATTGTAGGGCAGCTGCGACCGGACGAATTTGATTTGGGAAAAATCCTCCGCTATACAGAAAGCCTCGGTCTTGACAGAGGGTGGGTGCTCGACTCTCTGGAAGAGATTACTACCATGGACCGAATTGATTTTAAGATGATTCTGGAAATTCTGGAACTCTTCACAAATCAGCTATCCAGTCTGGCTTATCGGAAACACCTGCTTAAAAGAGAAATGTCCGAGAAAAACATCCTCAGCCGTCAGCTGAACTATCTATCCTATTACGACCCTCTGACCGGGCTGATTAACAGAGAGATTACACTTGACCGGGTACGGCATCTGATGGCTACAGTCAAGCGCACTCCCGGCAAATCCTTCTCTCTCCTGATGATCTCTCCTAAAGATTTGACACATCAGATGGAAGTGTATGGTAACAATGGGGTTCGTCAGATTGTTAAGTATACCTCAGATATAATTAAACAATCGGTTCGAATGATGGATACGGTCGGTCAATACTCCATGGATGAGTTTCTTATCCTTCTGGAATCTTCCGAAACGGAAGAAGGTCATCCGGAACGGATCTATGACAGAATCCGGGATGCCTTGAACACAAGGTTCCTACTGGACGGGTCTCTATTGAAAATTCAGATTCATGGCGGAATGGTCGAGTGGAACAGTGATTCCGAAGAAAATGCTGATGAATTAATCCGCAAGTGCTATACCGCTCTGCAGGAAGCCAGGAAAAAAGATACGGAAAATCTGTTTTTCTACAGCGATGATCTGTATCAGTCCGTCAAGTTTGAAAATGAGCTGGAAAAAAACTTTGAACAGGCTCTGATAAATGAAGAGATTCTTCCCTACTATCAGCCTATTATAAGGATGGAAAAAGGAGAATCCTATATTTATGGATATGAAGTCCTGGCCCGCTGGAAACACCCGGAATATGGAGTATTATCTCCGGGATTGTTTATACCCCTGGCAGAAAAACATAATATCATGGGGGACTTGAGTGAATACCTTATTCGTCATGCATCCCGTTTTATTAAGGACATTAATATTAGTCACTCCGACAGCCCGCTTTTTATTTCTGTAAATATTACGCCTGAGGAGTTTGTTCATAAAAACTTTATTAATAAGATTTCCCGTATTTTACAGGAAGAGGAGCTTCCGGGGAGTTGGATCAAACTTGAGATTACAGAAAATTCCGTATTGAAAGGCGGAGAGGAGAGCCTGGATAAAATTAAAGCCCTCAATGCTCTTGGAATCAGTCTGTCAATGGATGATTTCGGTACCGGATATTCCAACCTGTCCCTGCTTTGCAGGCTTCCTTTGAACAATATCAAACTGGATCAGTCCCTGATATCCATGTCCGAAGAGAACGAAAATTTTATACAGGCCATCATTAGTCTGGCAAGAAGTCTGGATATGGAGATTATTGCGGAAGGAGTCGAAAAGGAGTCCCAGATTGAAATTCTGAATCGAATGGGATGTCATATCCATCAGGGATTTTACTACGGTCACCCCATGGATGGCGAAACAGTAAAATCTGTCCGTTTTGCCAACAGCCCTGTCAGTTATATTTAAAGTTCCTTTCGGCATCCCGTTTCAGATCCCGGTCTTTAATGCTATCTCTCTTATCGTACTGTTTCTTGCCTTTACAAACACCGACATCAACTTTTACGCGTCCGTTTACCAGGTAGAACTTAAGAGGAATCAGGGTAAAGCCTTTTTCCGATACTTTTCTTTCCAGTTTTTTGATTTCCTGTTTGTGAGCCAGAAGTTTTCTGACCCTGGCAGGATCATGATTGTGAATATTTCCGAAATCGTAGGGGGTGACATGAAGGTTCCGTATAAAGAGTTCATGGTCCCTTATTTCCACAAAGGAGTCGGGGAAAGAGAATTTGCCGGCTTTAAAGGACTTCACTTCAGTCCCTTTCAGGGCTATACCGCATTCCAGGTTTTCCGAGATTGTATAATTAAAACGGGCTTTCCGGTTTTCACCCAGCACGTTCGATGGTTTCTTCTTTTTCTTGGCCATAAACAGGGATTATAGTAGAAAAGGCTGATTATGCCAATTATCAATTCTCATTACAGGAAAAAAACAGGAAAGGGGCTTGCACAGCTTTTAAAATCCGTCCATCTTAAGAATGAGGAATAGAGTTTGAATCATGTATAGTACAAAAAGAACACGTTCGTATAAGGAACGGAAAGCGATAGCCGGCAGGAGGGCCCGCCGGATTGTTCTGATTATTTTTCTTTTTATTTTCTATCAATTCTTCAGTATTTATGTATCGACACCTATGAAGGTGGAAACACGCAGTATGGAACCGACTCTCTTCTCTTCCGACAGGATCCTGTTTTCAAAGATTTACCAGGAAATAAGAGAAGTTCAGAGGGGCGATGTTCTGGTTGTACGGCCTCCCTATTACAGGGAAAATCAGCAGCTTCTCGATATTATCAATCCATTTGTCCGTTTTTTTACTTTTCAGAAAATTCAGTTCAGCGCCTATTCCCGGCAGGAATGGGAAACACCGTATATGATAAAAAGGGTTATCGGTCTACCGGGAGATACAATCCGTATTGAGAATTTCCGGGCATATGTCATCCCTTCTGATGGTTCGGGTATGTTTCAGGAATTCGATCTGATTACTGCAGCTTACTCCCTCAATGATCCCGATCTTCCCGGTGGCTGGGTAAAAGGCATGCCTCTGGATGGCTGCCTGGATTCGTTAACCCTTGCGGAAGGAGAGTATTTTGTTCTGGGAGATTCCCGCGGTATGGGTAATGATTCCCTTATCTGGGGAGCTTTGGATGAGGATCAGATAGTGGGAACGGTTCTTTTCAGGTATTTTCCTTTTTCCAGAATGGCTCCCTTTATCTGATAGGGTATCTCAGTTTCATGAATCCCTACAGGGCTGCCTTGTACATCCATATCCCTTTCTGCACCAGAAAGTGTGATTACTGTGATTTCTTTTCCATCTGCGATTACAGCTATTGCCAATCTGTGGTTCAGACCATTCTCAACCAGATCGTGAGGGACATGTCTAACTACTGTATCGGCGGGTTCACCTCTGTTTACATAGGCGGCGGTACTCCCGGATCCATCAATCCGGAGCTGATCGTTTCAATTCTTGAAAAGGTAAAAATCGTGAATCACGGGTGCCTTCCTGAAGAGGTGACCCTCGAATGCAATCCAGAAAACATACAATTATCTTCACTGGATATCTGGCGATCGGGTGGTATTAATCGAATCAGTATGGGGATCCAGTCCTTTCAGGATGAGTTTTTAGAGCGTGCCGGGCGAAACAGCAGTCGCCAAACCATTGAACAGGCTCTCGGATATCTGAAAGAGTGCTCGGATTTCACTGTCAGCCTGGATCTGATTCAGGGGTTGCCCGGTATGAACCGGAAAGCCCAGTTGAAGGATCTGCAGGAAGCCATCAGCTATCAGCCTGATCATATATCCTGGTACAGTCTCTCTCTGGAAGAAGGAACTGTGTTGTCCGATCAATGGGGAAAAAGGCAGAATCTTACTTTGGATGAGCAGGAAGCGGACCGTATCTGGAAGGAAGGATGTTCACTGCTGGATCGGGCGGGGTATAAACGCTATGAGGTATCAAACTTTGCCTTTGAGGGTTTTGAGAGCAGACACAACAGGGCTTACTGGAAGATGTATCCCTACCTTGGCTGTGGCCCCGGAGCTGTCTCCATGATTCTGAATAGGGACGGACAGATAGAGAGGCATCGAGTTGTCACGGATGTCCCTTCCTATGCAATGGGCCAGGTGAAACTGGATAGCAGGGAAATCATTGGAGGGACGGATTTTATCAAGGACTTCCTGCTGATGGGCCTTCGAATGACTGAAGGAATTGAACTCGGCTCTTTTTTCCGTATTTTTGGAAGATCAATTGAGGACTGTATCCCGGAAAGTTTGAATAAATTCCTGAATAATGGCTTTCTGTTCCATGCGGGGAATTCCCTCCAGGCAACTTCTGCCGGTCTGGATATGCTTAACACAATACTGATTACCTTTTTTGAAGAACTTGACGGAACCTTTCCTGCGGGAGGAGTCAATTGGCCCTTACAGAACCCCGGGGATTCTTGACAGCTTGATTTTCGTTGTGTTATTTTTTACGGGATTTACTTTTATACATGAGGAGAATATATGTCAGGTCATAGTAAATGGCATACTATAAAGCATAAGAAAGGCGCACTCGATGCCAAACGAGGAAAACTTTTTACAAAGATTATAAAGGAAATTACCGTAGCGGCGAAAATGGGCGGTGCTGATCTGGAGGCCAATGCGGCTCTCAGAACAGTTGTATTGAAAGCAAAAGCGGCTAACATGCCAAAAGATAATATCGAAAAAGCCATCAAGAAGGGATCGGGAGATATGGATGGAGTGGATTACGTCGAACTCCAGTATGAAGCCTATGCACCCGGAGGAGTCGGCCTGCTGATCGATACCCTGACAGACAATAAGAACCGGACTGCTGCGGATGTCAGAAGCATCCTGAACAAGGGGGGAGGTTCTCTGGCTGCTACCGGTGCGGTGTCCTACCAGTTTAAAAGAAAAGGGATTATCTCCTACAGTGGAGAGAGTGTGGATTTCGAGACTCTTTTCGAAGCAGCCCTTGAAGCCGGTGCGGAAGACGTTACCGACGATGACGGTGCTATTGAAGTTGTAACTGAACCCGGAGATTTCGAAACAGTACTTACAGCTCTGCAGGAAGCGGGATTTGAACAGCTGGGCGCGGAAGTTTCAATGGTTCCCGATAATACGGTTACCCTGGATGACGAGCATACCGCCAAGGTTCTGAGACTGATTGACCGTCTGGAAGACAACGACGATGTTCAGTCTGTTGCCAGCAACCTGGATGTTCCTGCCGATTTCGAAATGGAATAATGCCCCTTATTATGGGAATAGATCCCGGCCTGGCACACGCCGGTTGGGGGATGGTAAGCCACGATGGACTGCGGGGGCGGTATGTGGCTCATGGTGTTATCAACACGAAAAATAATCAGCCCCCGTCTCTGAGACTGCAGAGCCTCTTTAGGGGGCTCTGTTCTGTTATAGAGGAGTATAAGCCGGAAGCAGCCGGAATCGAGACCCTGTATTTTGCCAGAAATGTCAAATCGGCCCTTCCCGTAGCAGAAGCCCGGGGGGTGCTGCTGCTGGCTCTGGCAGAATCGGGTGTTCCGGCTTATGAGTATACCCCGCTTCAGATCAAACAGGCGGTTGTAGGAAACGGCCGGGCTGATAAGAACCAGGTCCAGATGATGGTAGCTCTTCTGCTTAAGCTGACGGAAGCGCCGAAACCTGATCATGCGGCGGATGCTCTTGCTGCTGCTATCTGCCATGCCCATACGGGAGGACGATTGTGATTAATAGCCTGCGCGGCACCATTACCGAAAAAAACGTTAATTCGGTTTGTCTGGAGATTCAGGGCGTCGAATGGCAGCTTGAAACATCTGCTATGACCGTCGGCTCTACTCCTTCTGTCGGATCGGAAGGGAAGCTTTTCACCTGGCTCTACCATAAGGAAGATATGATGGCTCTTTATGGTTTCTCCACGAAAAATGAGCGTTACCTCTTTCTTGATCTGATTTCGGTAAGCGGTGTAGGTCCTAAGGGCGCTTTAAAAATTCTTTCTGCAGCCAGGGCTGATCAGATTGTTCAGTACCTTGAGGATGAAAACCTGGACGGCCTTTCCTCGCTTCCCGGGCTTGGCAAGAAAACCGCTCAAAAAATCCTGCTTCAGCTGAAGGGAAAACTGACCTGGGACGACGGTACCGGCAGCAGCGTTGGTACTGGCGGCCCGGGAGTGGAGTGGATTGAATCACTTGTGGCCATGGGTTTTGAAAAACGTCATGTAGAGAGGGTTGTTAAAAATCTGATGAAGGATGAAGGTATTCAAAACTTTTCGGAAGAGAAAAAAGAGCAGGAAATCCTCAGACGCGCTATTATTGAGTTGAGTACCTAGGAGGCCGCAGGAATGACGGAAGACAGTATACTGTCCGGATTACCCTACCAGGGAGAAGAACCGGCAGATAATCCCATCCGCCCGAAATTACTGGAAGAATTCCTTGGACAGGAAGATATAAAAAGTAACCTGAAGGTTTTTATCAAGGCAGCCAGGGATCGGCAGGAACCTCTGGATCATGTATTTCTTTCCGGCCCTCCGGGTCTGGGAAAAACAACACTTGCCGGTATCATGGCAAACGAGCTGGGAGTGGAAACCAGGGTCACTTCCGCACCGGCACTGGATAAACCCAAGGATCTGGCTGGTCTGCTTACAACCATATCCGATAGAACCGTTTTTTTTATCGATGAAATTCATCGTCTTAAACCGGCCATCGAAGAGATGCTCTACATTGCCATGGAGGATTATGAACTGGACTGGATTATTGGTCAGGGGCCTTCGGCCCGTACCATTCGTATTCCCGTACCTCCCTTTACCATGGTGGGAGCTACAACAAAACCGGGACGCGTCGCCAGTCCTCTGTATACCCGTTTCGGCATAAATGTAAGGATGAACTTCTACAATTATCAGGAACTTCAGCAGATTATCCGCAGGAGTGCGGCCATCCTGAAGATTACCATCACATCTGATGCGGCGGTATTGCTGGCAGGCTCCAGCAGGGGGACTCCCCGTGTGGCCAACCGGCTGCTCAGGCGTATGCGTGATTTTGCCCAGGTGGAAGGGGAGGGCATTATTACAGAGGATATCGTCCGCTCCGGTTTACACCGTTTGCAGGTGGATGAAAAGGGGCTGGAACGGGTAGACCGAGAGATCCTCAGGGCTCTGATCGAGAAATACGGCGGCGGTCCTGTGGGAGCGGAAACCCTGGCCATATCCGTTGGAGAGGGGATTGACTCTCTGGAGGATTTCTATGAACCCTACATGATACAGCAGGGGTTTCTGAAAAGAACACCCCGCGGCCGGGTGGCAACACCCCTGGCCTATAAACATATTGGATTGGAACAAGGTAACGATGAAAATCAAGGACTTCTCTTTTAATCTGCCCCAGGAACTGATTGCCCAGAATCCCCCGGAAGAAAGGGGAACCGCAAAGCTTATGGTTCTGGACAGGAAAGATAAAACTGTAAAACACAGAAATATGCAGGATTTTCCGGAGCTGGTGGAGCCGGGAACCCTTGTGGTATTTAATAATTCCCGGGTACGTAAAGCCCGTGTATATGCTCATTCAGAAACCGGAGGGAAGGTTGAGTTCTTCTTTCTGGAACAGGTGGATAAAACCCATTGGAAGTGTATGGTCTCAAAGGCCAAAAAACAGCGCAGAGGCAAAGTCCTCATCTTTCCCGGTGCTGTGAGAGGCACCATTCTGGAGGAGTTGTCCACAAACCACCGTCTGGTGGAATTCTCCGGCAGGATTGATGAGGAGTGGCTGGAGGAACATGGTCATATCCCTCTACCTCCCTACATCAAGCGGGAAGATACAGCTGACGACAGTGAGCGTTACCAGTCGGTTTTCTCCCGGGAGACAGGTTCTGTCGCTGCTCCGACAGCCAGCCTTCACTTTACTCAGGATATACTGGACAGGTTGGAAAAAAAGGGGGTAGAGACAGCATTCGTTACCCTCCATGTAGGACTGGGGACATTCGAACCTGTCCGCGCGGAATATCTGTTTGATCACAGGATGCATGAAGAACAGTTTTTTATCTCAGATGAAACGGCTGACAAGATTGAAAAGGCCAAAAGGGAAGGCCGGCCTGTTCTGGCTGTGGGGACCACCAGTATACGGACTCTGGAATCCGCCTGGCGGGAAGGTTCTCTTCACAGGGGATATAATTCCACCAGCCTTTTTATCTATCCCGGGTATGAGTTTAAAGTGGTAGACAGGGTTTTTACAAATTTTCATACACCCGAATCCACTCTGCTGGTACTGGTGTCGACCTTCGCCGGACAGGAGTATATCCGAAATGCCTATGCGGAAGCTGTAAAGGAGAAGTATAAGTTTTTCTCATATGGCGATGCAATGCTGATCTATTAGAAGGTATAGGCGGTTCAGTAGGTTGTTTCGTCCATGGACTGAAACTTTTCCCTGACTTCCTGAAGCCGCTTCAGTTCCCTTTCGAGGGTTCTGCCGTAATTCAGTTCGCCTTCCTGTATTCTGCAGGATTCATCCTCCCAAAACTGAATTCCCTCGATAAACATCCAGGCAAATTTCCGATCCTGGGCTTTGGCTGACCACTCAACGGCGTCTTCCCAGAAGTTCAGGGCGTATCGGTAGCACTCTTCTGCCGTATCCAGGCTGTCCAGGTTCGAGTATTTCCAGGGATAGTTATAGAAATAGGCATTTCTCTTGTTGTATTTATTACCCAATTGGATATAACTGTCTATCAGGCGAAGGTTAACATGCATGTAAAAAAGGTAACGGTACTTTTCCCACTCCCTCTCATCCTCAATCTTTCCCAGGGCATTCAAAGGGTTGGCAAAATCCGAACGGAGGGCCATCCCCAGGTAATGGATGTTTTCCATGGAGTCTTCCGGATACTGATACAGATGCTGATGATACAGCTTGTACCACTGTTCGGCATAGAGAATCTTATACGCCCAGAGCGGGTATGCTGTTAATAACAGGCAGATCATTACTGCTGTTGTTTTTAGAGTTCTCACAGTAACCTTATCGGCTTATCCGGGGAGATTTATAAACCAAGGATACTCAGTATTTCCGAAGTTATGGCTTCGGGAGACATCTCACCGTTTATTCTCTGCAGAACATCCTTTTTATTATCCAGAGTGGAAAAGGCTCTTTCATAATTCCCGGCTACACGCTTTTGCAGCTGTTCCGTTTCGTATATATCCTCGCTGCTGCGCCTGCCCCTCCGTCTGGCAGAGGTTTCAAGGGAACACTCAAGGAACAGGCAGACATCGGGGTGGGGAAAATCCTTATTCAAATCCCAGACAGTTTCAAAGGGCAGATCAAGAGACTGATAAGCCAGGGAGGAGTAGAGGTAGCGGTCGCAGAAGACCCACTGGCCTTGTGACAGGTGTTTGCTGATTGCTTTCAGATGTTCTCTCCGGTCGGCTGCAAACAGCTGCGCCAGGGTCAGGAAATCCGCCTCTTCCCTTTTTTCGAGTACTGCCCGGGCTGCCTGACCGATAAATCCGTCGGATGGTTCGAAGGTAACCCAGCAGGGAATATCGTTTTTATTGCAGAAATCCTTCAGTCTTTTCAGCTGAGTGGTTGTCCCGGCACCGTCCAGACCTTCCAGAACAACAAATTTATTCTTTAAACTCATATAGTGTCCTTGCGTATTCATTGTATTACGATAGAATAATACACAAATGCGCATTCTGACCATACTACTAATTACATACTTGACTGTTCCGCCCCTGTTTGGTCAGTCCTCAGACCGAATCGAGATGAGCCGGGATGTGGAATATTACAGGAATACCGGACCGGATACGCCCCTGCCCGATGTTTATATGCCGGTAAACTATCCGGAGCTTACGGATAGTACATTAAATATAACCCTATCACTTGATAAATGGGGACCTGAACAGAGAAAAGCGCTTCAGCAATATGTAATCCTGGATCCTTATGAGTTTTTGCTGCCGGTTCCCGGGGTTTCCCGCCGGATATCCGATCAGAAACTTTCAGATCTGTTTCTGAAGTGTTCAGCCCGGACAGGTATGCTTGCCTCTCTGGAACAGAATATGAAAAAGAATCCTTCTGAAATCTTCTTCAGTGCCTATACGGACTGGCCTGATAGGAATCTGAGCACTCCCCAATGGATCAGCGGGGGGTATCACTACCAGGATCGTTCTGATATAAAAACAGGCGCTGCTTTCCGTAGCGGCACAAAAAACTCATTATACGGATTTGGAAGTTTTAAAGACAGTTACAGTTCTCCGGTCTTTCAGTTTATCCCGGATTTATTCTGTGTTCTCAGGTCTGGACGGGAGGGGGTAGAGGAGATCCGCTCCAATATCCGCACAGACCTGATCCTAACTGACAACCCCTGGTCTCCCAGGGTGGAGCTGGAAGGGGGCGGCTACTGTCAGGATGAATTCCCCAATGGAGATTATCGGATCCGCGGGGGAGTCGGAGCTTCCCGGCAGGGGGGGGGCAAAAGTGATCTCGAATGGAGAAGCGATGCGGTTCTATCCCTTTCCTACAAGAATAATGATCATTCCCTTCAGTTCTCCGGAGAAGGTAACCTTATTTTCGTAACACCCGGAGATATCAGTTTTTTTCTAGGTATAAAGCGGGATGATCCGGACTGGGAGTCACGGCTGTATCTGGGATTGTATGAGGATAATCCGGATGGCTTGTTTCAGTTCTCCTCCTGTCAGGACGGAGGAGCCGGTTTCTTTTTGAAAAACTCCCTCTGGGAGTATTATATGAAAGGCGGTGTCCGTTGGGGAGAGTTCATTGAACAAACCGATTCTGTCTATATCACGGAAAATGGTTTAATCTCCTACGGGGATATGCAAATTCGCTATAAAAAAGAGTCTTTGCCGGTAACCGATATATCCTTTCATGCCGAACATTTAAGTAAGAATGATTTGCAGTTTAAAGGGGAAGTCCTCTGGTATTTTCGGGAAAGCAGCTGGAGCGCCGGTTTCAGGTTTGGTCATTACAACCCTGTTGCAGCCGATTTAAATACTCTTGTGGTGAATGAAAAGTTCCTGTATGGTCTTTCTACAACATGGAAGGGTTGGGATAGTACACAGCTTACCCTGTTTACTGATTGCTACCCGGATGAACAACTGCTGGATGGAGGCGTGTCACTCTGGTTGTCTTATTAGATTTTACCGTTTGATCGTTATGAAAAAAGCTGTATTCCTCTCAATTTTGATTCACACTCTGCTTTTTACTCTGGCGCTATACCTCCTTCCCAAACCTGTGAAAATGGACGTCTACAGGGTTCTCAGGATCAATTTTGAACAGGCTCTGGAACATGAGTCAATAGAGAATACGGTGATACCTGAACTCCGGGAACCCCTGCAGGATATAGATGTACCGGAAGTTATATCGGAAATGACTGAGCCTGAAATAATAGTATCTGAACAGGAAGCCATCCCTGTACTTCAGAAAGAAACTGTCATTTCCGAGAAAAAAAATCCTGCCCTGCAGAATCCTGTTGAGGAAGAAAAGGATTTTCCGGAAAATATACCTGATGGCACAGGTTCATTAATCACTGATTCTGATACAATAACTAATGAGAAAAGTCCCGCGGCGCTTCCGTCCGGGCAGGATGAAATGGTCGATGTCAGACAATCCGGTGAAATAACACAGGATGAGAAAAATAATAGTCCCCTGGAAATCAGCTGGGCAGATGGAAAAAACAGGGCTCTTCTCAATGGTGATTCACCACAGGTGGACACATCAGGAAACAGCCTTCTTATGGATACGGTCCGGATCTGTTTTATAGTGCAGTTCGACGGGACTGTTTCCAATGTCCGGATTGTTCCTCCCGGGAGTAACAGTTTTCAGGTTGACAGGCAGCTGAGGGAGTGGGCGAATCTTCTCCTGTTTGAAAAACGGGAAGAGAACGATTCTGCTGCGGAAGGAATTATAACGATTAATCTGAAAGTCAGGGAGTACTCCCTGCCATGAACAAGCTTTCTCGTCTGTTCCCGCATATAATACAGATTTTGCTGGTGCTCCTGTCAATATGGGGCAGTTATCTCGGATTTAATCGAATTAAGCAGAATACCGATGCTCTTATGATCGGCCTGAAAAGCCGTGTAATCATTTCTGTTGAAGAATTGCTGGGATATCAGATCGGGTATGAGGAAATATCCCCCTCATTTCTCAGTTTTTTTGAAATTCGCGATCTCTCCCTGACTCATCCGGAAACCGGGGAGCAAATTCTGCAGATCAGGAATCTGAAGCTGTTTTACAACCCTCTGAGCTATTTTCTGAAACCCTCCGGGAACGTACTCATTTCCCATATAAATATAACCGGATTAACCCTGTCATTCGATTCGGAACGGGACCAGAGGCTTTCGGAACTCTTCTCATCATCCGGAAGGGATAACCGTTCTTCCGGGCCACTCGATTTAAGCCGTTATTTTTCAGGTCGTATTCGTATACGGTCCTGGTCGTTACATTACCGCGGTCCAGAGGAATCGATACTGTTCGAAGGTAATACGTTAACTCTGAAGCAGCAGGATGATTACATGAGGGTAAAGCTGAATGGACATTTCAGCTTTATCCGTTCTGCTTCAGATTTCCCGCTGGGTAGAATCGTTTTCGATGTATCCATAACCGGAAACCTTCAGAACAACCTGGGTGGATTTAACCTGATTGGAGACTTCCGGGATGTTCAGTCCAACCTTTTTGACATACCCCGGCAGGAGTTGAATCTACGTTTTGACGGAAACGAATTTAAGCTGGCTAAAGTTCGGGACAGACAGCCTTATGATATGAATCTGGTTTTTAAAAGCAATAAACTTAGAGTGGATTTCAATGCCGATCAATTCTCACCAGGTAAAATCATAACCCTGAAGGGTTCTCTCGAAAGTTTCGATCCCTGGTTATCGACAATACTGTCCGGGACGGGGCATTTTGAAATATCCCTTGATGAAGGTTCAATGCTGTATGGTTACGATGGAACGGCTTTTGTAAAAAACGAAATTCTTCCTTTTCCGGTAAATGCTGAAATCAGGGCTAACGGCAATGAAAGTATCCTTTTTGCAGATCAGCTTACGGTTTCTACTGTATACGGAACCTATGCTTTTTCCGGAGAGTGGGCTTTCCTTGATAAATTCCCGAAAGGAGAGCTGTCGTTCTTTCAGATGCCGGTGTTGGGAGATATTACAATGGAGGGGAATCTGTTTCTCGGGGAGGTTGAAGACTATTTCTACATAAGATCAGAGAATCTTGAGCTGAGCAGCGGATGGCATCCGGGAAATCTGAAGGTTCTGATCTCCCGTAATGGAGATTCTTTTGTCTATTCCCTGCGTTCGGATCTCAACCCTTCCAATTCGTTTAGGGATCAGATTCTATTGAATGGGGAATTCTCATTTAATGAAACCTTTCGTTTAAAATCTTCGTATGTCATTAACCAGTTCAGCATGGAGACCCTCAGGGCCTTTCTCCCTGTCGATCAGGATGTACTTTCCAATCCCCTGCTTGGAAATCTGGTGCTGCAGACAGATGGAAACCTTACTGTTGATGGCAGAGATTATTATATCAGGATGCAGGATCTCCGAATCAGTTCTCCCGACGGGAACAGAAATCTGAAATGCCGCGGGTTTATATCTCCTGAAGAGTTTGAAATTTTTTCTCTGGAGATGAACTGGGATGATAATTATCTGCTCGGATCACTTCAGGGGCTTTTGACTCAAGGTGAGATCAATCTGGAATCCACATGGAATCTGAATAACAATACCTATCTTGTAAACAGTGTATATTCGGATGGCAAATTGTCGTTTATCGGGAACTACGGTCTTAAAGGACAGGTCTATAAGGACCCCTCCTCAGGTTTTCTCGCTACAGTAGAAACCAGTAACTATCCCCTTACATGGAACGGGCAGAACCTCCGTTCATCCCTCAATTTGAGGGGGCGGTACCGGAATGATGATTGGGAGTTATATCTGAAAGATTCGGAATTCCTCTGGGAGAATTCTGATATCCTGATGAATCCAGCCCTTAAGCTTACTGCATATGTGGCACCCGGAGCCGCCAATATCTTTTCCATGGAGTACAGGGATGATTTTTCTGTGCTGAAAGGAAGCGGTTCTCTCTTCTACGACCTTAACCAGAATATTTTTAATGGCAGTATAAATTTGAGTGAAGGAAAATCTGGTTCAACTAATGAAACCTATTCTGTTTACTGTGTTTATAATGACGGGATCCTTTCATCCACTCTGCAGATTCAAAATGCCCTCCTTGACCGTTTCGCCCGGTCTGGATTAAAGGGGGCGGTTGATTCTGATGTAACCATTGACGGATCTCTTACCGCCCCCGTTATTGAAGGGAGTCTTGCCTCCAGTAATTTTGAGTATGGAGGCAACCAGATGGCTTTCAACGGACGCTTTCAACTTAACAGGGAACGGATCGAGTTATATGACATCAATGTCAAAAGAAATAGTGTAACCTTGTCCCGTGGGTTGGGGTTTTTTAATTTTCGGGAAGGCAATCTGATGCTGACAACAAGAGTGAGTACGGACAGCGGAGGAGAAGAAGGAGGAAGTCGGAAACTGCCCGTAGAAACAGGGTTGACTATTATGATAGATTTGCAGGATGCCGTTGAATTCAATCAGTTGAAAAGTCTGGCGGAACGGGATTTTACAGGAAGATTCAGAACCCATCCGATTCAGTGGAACGGAATTGTAACCTATCCGGCCCGGGTTGTTGAGTTTGAACGGAAAGGGATGGAGCTTGCAGGACGTTTGCTGAGTGATTCATCCCAGAAATTTCGTTATAACCTGAATAATAAAAATATCGAGATCGAAATAGGGGATTCCTTTCCTGTTTCCTTCAGTATGAAAGGGAACCTTGATCCGGAACAGCTGGATATGGACTTCAGCAATGTTAGAATTAACCTGAATACCATAAATTATTTTATGCCCAAGGACAGGGCGCTGGATGGGCGGTATGTTGTTTTCAGAGAAAACAGTGCCATGGAAGGGGCGTTGCATATTGGCGGGACATGGGCTAATCCCGATTTTGAGGGAGTGCTTGACAGCCGCAGACTTCTGGTTCTGACTCCCTATGTAAATGATGAGATTGGAGAAACGGATATTCATTTAAATTTGAAGGGTAACCGGATTGAGACCAATCAATTTATTGTACCCATAGGAGAAGGTCAGCTTATCGGCGAAGGGTATCTGAATTTAAGCGGTTGGGGTATCGGAGACTACTCACTCAGCGTTAGGGCTGAAGGAAAACCGGGAACACCTTTTGATTACAATGCCTATGGGGTGCAGGCCAGTGGCGCTTTTACCGGGAATGTACGACTTTTCGGAACAAACCAGCAGGGGGGACTGGAGGGAACTCTGGTTTTTAATGAACTGCTGGGATCTCTGGGTGAAAAAACCGAGCTGATTGCAAAAGAGGGCAATACGGTAAGATATCCCTTTACGCTTGATCTGAAGTTCGTTACAGGACGGAATGCCATGTTTATCCTGCCGAATCCGCAGCTGGCTATAGCCACAGCAACAGCCGAGCAGGGCGAACAGATAAACCTCACTCTGGATACCCTCAATGATACCTTTTCTTTAACCGGGGCGGTGAATATCAGGAATGGTGAGATTAACTATTTCGACCGGTCCTTCGAACTAACGGAGGGATCCATTACATTCAATGAGAATGAGGATCTGTTTAATCCCTTTGTGAATATGGAAGCGGAAATTGAAACAACCGATATTGATGGGAATGATGTGACAGTATATCTGATATACCGGAATGCTGTTCTGGATGATTTTACGCCGATTATGCGTTCTGATCCGCCCCGAACAGATGAACAGATTATGGCTTTATTCGGTCAGAGCCTGATTCCCTATGATACGGAAGAGGTGGATTTATCCAAACTAGTGCTTGCGACAGGAGGAATGGTTAGTGAATATGCTCTGGTAGAACCTTTTGAAAGTGCCTTGAAGGATTCCCTGAAACTGGATAGTGTTACCATCAAAACGGAAATATTGGAGAATGCCCTGCTGAATCAGCTTGAGGGCAGTACGTATACAGGTTCGGATTCCTATAATCTGGGAAAATACCTGGATAATACAAGTATCCATATGGGTCGCTTTATTGGAGATTACCTATTCTTTTCAGCAGGTATTCTTGTTGATTACGATGAACTGAATGGTATAAACTCCTACACGGGCGGAATGACCTTTGTTCCGGACCTGACTTTGGAGATGAGAACCCCGTTTTTTCTGGTTGCGTGGAATTACAACCAGGAAAATTCTACAGATATAGATAACACAGATTTTGTGCCAAGAAATTCAATAAGCCTGGAATGGCAGTTTTCTTATTAAGATCGAAGGAGTATGAATGCTTAAGGTGAGAATCCCTCTGATCCTCGTGATCCTGACAACACTTACTTTTACACTGACAGCCCAGGAGGAACCTGACTGGTATCAGGATAAACCCATACTGGATATCCGGTTCTCCGGACTGGATGCCGTTTCTGAAACCGAACTGAAAGGTCTCGTACGGCAATATGTATCTCTTAAGTTTACAGATGCTATTTCCTGGGAAATCCAGGGAAAACTATATGCCCTGGAGTATTTTGACCTTATACTGCCTCAGGCTCTGCCGGGCGATCCCAATAACAATACGGTTATTCTGGAATTTCAGGTTAAGGAAAAACCGGTAGTAAAAGAGATTGTCTTTACAGGTAATAACCGCATCAGAAAAGGTGAGCTTCTTGATAACATTCTTCTTACAAAAGGGGATATGGTTAATAAGTCATCCATAAAGCTGGATGCTCAATCAATCGAAACTCTCTATATTGAAAAGGGTTACATTGATGCGGAAGTCAGTTATGCCATAGAAAAAGATGAAGAGAACAATACGGCTTCCATTGTCTTTGATATTCTGGAAGGGGATCAGACAACGATCAGCAAAATTCTTTTTTCCGGTAATGATAAACATGTTACAACAAAAACCCTGCAGGGGTTGATGAAAACCAAACCACAGTCTTTGTTTCATAAAGGCGTCCTTATGGAGAATCAGCTTCAGGAAGATATCCTGGCAATCGAGTACTACTACTGGGACAGAGGTTATATGGACGCTGAAGTCAAGGATGTTGTAAAAGACATTGTCCGGGATGAAGTGGAGGGTGTTAACAATTTGATTATCACTCTTGTTATTACGGAAGGAGAGGCTTACACATTCGGCGGGATTACTTTCGAAGGGAATGATCTTTATACTGATGAGGAGCTGTCGGGGATGATCTCCCAGAAAAAAGGTGAGATCTTTAATAAGACCCGTTTTCAGACAGATTATCAAAAGGTTACCGACAAGTACTATGAAAACGGCTATATTTACAACTCCTTTTCCTACGATGAAATACGGGATGAAGAAGCAAGAACTGTGCGTTATGAAGTCTCTATTACAGAAAGGGACAGGGCTCATATAGAGAATATTGTCATTCGCGGAAACGATAAAACGAAAGATTCCGTTATCGTCCGTGAACTGCCGTTCGAAGTGGGAGATGTGTTCAATAAGGCCGTTGTTCTGGAGGGAATGACAAATCTGTTCAATACACAGTACTTTGCTGCTGTTAATCCCCAGACATACCCCGGTAGCGAGGATGGCCTTATGGACATCGTTGTTGATGTGGAAGAGGGAAAAACAGCCAATATCATTTTCGGTATCACCTTTTCCGGCGGAACGGAATTCCCCATGGCGGGAACTCTGCAGTGGAATGACACCAACTTTCTGGGGAATGGAACAACCGTCGGGATTGAATCAACCGTTTCTCCTCAGAAACAGTCAGTTTCTCTTACCTATACAGAACCCAGGATGTTTGATACAAGGTGGGGTGTGGGGTATGATCTGACTTATGCCCACTCCTCTGACACATCGGTCTATCAGGATCTAGATGGTGACGGTGTAATTGATCCCTATGTAACCTATAGCGATTTTGAAAACAACGATAAGGTTGTTCCCTCCGACTATCTGATGGAATATGACTCACATGATATTTCCGCTGGTGTCAATACAGGTTATACCTGGCATACGGGAATCGGCCGGCTTAGTACGTATACGGGATTCCGCGCCGGTTTTGAATATGTGGATTATGATGAAGATATTTTCAGACCCTGGAGCAGTGATCTCCGGAAAAATCACCATACATGGCTTTATGATGACAGCTGGTGGGTGAAAGGCGCCTGGGATACCCGGGATTATGTTGGCAACCCGTCATCCGGTTTTGTTTTCAGTGAAACCGTAACCCTTGCAGGAGTATCTCCTCAGTCGACAAAGGATTATCTCAAAAGTGTAACCCGCGGTCAGGTGAATTTTACCCTCTTTGATATACCCCTGAGCGAGGATTTCAACTTTAAATCCGTCCTCTCTTTTAACTCGGCATTCTCCTATTTAACGGAAAAGCCCTGGCAGGCGGAAGATACGGTCGATCCCCAGGAAGATGGTTTTTACGCAGATGGTATGTTTATTGCCCGCGGCTGGTATCCGGAAAGAGACGGTCAATCCCTGTGGGATAATACGGCAACCCTGAAGTTTCCCCTGATTCCGAATATTCTGGCTTATGATATTTTTCTGGATGGTGTAGGGTTGTGGAAATCCAAGGAGTATCTGGATGAAATGTCTCTTCCGGACTTCAAGTTCAGTCTCGGTACAGGAATCCGGTTTGATAATCCCCAGTTTCCCATTGGTATATATGTGGTGAAAAAGTTCCAGTTTGAAGAAAACGGTGATATAAACTGGAATCCCGAGCCGGACTATGTGACTTTTGATAACGGGAACCTGAACCTTGTTATCTCTTTTGGAATTGATATTTATTGATCAGGTTCCCTGAATCTGTTTTAATAACATAACCCGAAACTCTGGAGTGATAAAATGAAAAAAGCAGTTGTTGTACTGATGATTCTACTGGCGGGACTGACCATGATTCCTGCAGAAAACATAACCAAGGTGGCTGTACTGGATTATTCCCGCATCCTGTCCGCTTTTTATAAGGATTCTCAGGCCGTTCGAGAGCTGGAAGAGCTTAAAAGTCAGTTTCAGGATGAGAGCCTGAAAATCCAGGACGAGATTAAAATTCTGGATGCCCGGAAACTGGATGCAGAGAATAACGGTAACAACAGTCTGGCTCTCGAGCTGGATAATGAAATTTTCAAAAAGAAAAACTACCTGAGAGATTATATCCGGGTAAAGAACGCCCAGCTTTCTGAAATGAACAGGAGCCTCAGTCAGAATATGACACTTGTCAATGAAATTAACGAGGAAATTCAGTATGTTGCGGAAAGCAACGGGTATTCACTGGTATTTAAAAAATCTGATCCCAGCCTTTTGTGGTGGAACTATGAGGTTGATATTACAGATCAGGTAATTCAGAGGCTGATGAGCCGTATCCGGTAATCAAAAGATTAATACATGTCTGAAAATACCCCGATGATGCGGCAGTATCTGTCCATCAAGGAGAAACACAAAGACTCGGTACTCTTCTTCCGCATGGGAGACTTTTATGAAATGTTCAAGTCTGACGCGGAAGAGGTCAGCCGTATCCTCAATCTTACACTGACCAAGCGTCATGGGATTCCTATGTGCGGGATACCCTATCATGCGGCTCAGAACTATATCGGCCGGCTGCTGCAGGCCGGAAAGAAAATAGCCATTTGCGAGCAGATCTCCCTTCCAAAAGACGGGAAAGGTATTGCAAAACGGGATGTGGTTGAAATAATCACGCCCGGAACAGTTGTGGATGAGTCTTATCTGGATAAAAGATCCAATAACTATCTGGCAGCCATCGGCCGGATCAGGAAGGAGATGGTTTTTTCCTATGTGGATCTTTCTACCGGTGAATTCTGGGCAACCTCCTTTTCTGGTGACCATCAGGAGGATTTTGTCAGAAAAGAGATCGGCCGCCTGAATCCCCGGGAGATCCTGCTTCAGGAATCCCTTATGGAAATGGCCTTTTTCCGCTCTCTGGCCAGCCGGCCGGCACTTGTGCTGAATAAAATGCCCGATTGGCTTTTTGACCGGGAGAGCAGTTATCAGAGCCTGAAGGACCAGTTCCATGTTTCCAATCTGAAGGGGTTCGGTTTTCAGGAAAAAGATCCTGCTCTTGCCGCTTCCGGAGTGCTTCTGGACTATCTTAAAGACACTGCCCGTCATTATCTGACTCATCTCAAAGGGATTAAACGATATGAAGATGATCGTTTTGTCTCTCTGGATGAGGCTACCCAGAAGAACCTTGAACTGTTGCGGAATATGAATGACGGTTCTCCTTCCTACACTCTCCTCAGTGTTCTTGATGAGACTCAGACCTCCATGGGAGCCCGGATGCTGCGACACTGGATAATGAATCCCCTCCGGTATACGGATGATATTGTCTACAGGCAGGAACGGGTTAAAAAATTCTATCATAATCAGCTGTTGATGCAGAATGTTAGAACCGTCCTGTCCGGGATTCTGGATGTTGAAAGGCTGACTGCCCGTATCGGTTTGGATAAAGCTCATGCAAAAGATCTCCTCTCTCTCAGGATCTCTCTTGAAAAAATCTTCAGTATCGAAGACCGTATAAACAGGGAAGAACCGGATCTGCAGGTGTGCACCGTACAGCAGAGAGTGGTTCTGGCGGAAATATGTGATCATCTTAAGCAGGCAATTTCTGATGAACCCTCTATCCTGCTTCATGAGGGTAAGATGATACGGGATGGTTTTCATGCAGAGCTGGATGAGTTGAAAACGCTGAAAAATCACAGCCGCCGGATCCTGGATGACTACCTGCAGGGGATAAAGGATGAAACAGGAATAAACAACCTCAAGCTTAAATATAATAAAATTATCGGCTATTTTCTGGAAGTCTCAAAAGGGCAGGTCGATTCTGTTCCCGAAAGTTTTATCAGGCGACAGTCTCTGGTAGGGGCTGAACGTTATACAACCGATAAACTGGGAGATCTTGAGAGCAGTATCAACTCATCCTCCGAAAAGATCATTGAGTTGGAACGCAGCCTTTTTATTGAAATCCGGGACAACCTGAAGCAGCATATTCCCCTTCTTCAGGATGTCTGTCAGAAACTGGCAGAGCTTGACTGTTACGAGTCCCTTGCCTATACAGCGACAACCCGCGGATACAGTTGTCCCGAAATTCTTGATAATAAGGAACTGGATATACAGGGAGGGCGGCATCCGGTTGTGGAAGCCTATCTGCCCCAGGGCGAATTCATTCCCAATTCATCAACTCTGATTGACGGGAAAGGCTATTTTGCCCTGATCACAGGACCCAATATGGCTGGTAAGTCCACCTATCTGCGACAAACTGCTTTAATTGTTCTCATGGCCCAGATCGGTTCCTTCATACCGGCTGATCAGGGACGGATAGGGACCGTTGACAAGATATTCTGCCGGGTAGGTGCGTCGGACAATCTGGCCAGGGGAGAATCCACTTTTCTGGTTGAAATGAACGAAACCGCTCATATCCTGAGAAATGCTTCTGAGCGCAGCCTGGTTATTATGGATGAAATCGGAAGAGGCACCAGCACAAATGACGGCCTTTCCATAGCCTGGAGTATTGCCGAGTTTCTTTTGGATGAAGTATCCTGCAAGACTCTGTTTGCCACCCATTATCATGAACTTACCGGGCTCCATCATCCTTCTCTCTGTAATCTGTCTCTCTCTGTCAGGGAAACAGGCGAGGATATTGTTTTCCTGAAGAAAATCAAGGAAGGGCCGGCCAATAACTCTTATGGTATTCATGTCGCTTCTCTTGCCGGTCTGCCCGGATCAGTTGTAAACAGGGCCCGGCAGATTCTCAGCTCAATGGAAATAAACGGATCCGGTAAGGAAATGGCCGTTCCGGATGCTGCGGTAGAGGAACCTTTTCAGCAGAACCTGTTTAACGGGGATGAGATTGTACTGGATCAGCTGCGGAATCTTAATTTGAACCAGATGACACCGCTTGACGCCCTGATTACTTTAAACGCTCTTCAGAAAAATCTTAAATAATTTCCTTTTTTCAATTATATAACTCTTTTCCGGCCTATTAATGATTATGATTCTGGATAATATTCTCTGTAACAATTACTGTTACTTTTGCGGTATTCCCCTTTTGGGCGATCTATCGGTCTGCACTGATTGCATTGAAAAAATAAGTTCGGCCAGAAAGGCATTCCCGGTTTGTCCTCACTGTTCATTTCCGTTTGTTTTAAAAGAAAAAGAGTGTGCCTACTGTCATCTTTTACCGGAATCCATTGATAGATTGATGGCGCTTTCCGGTTTTCAGGGAGTCAATAGAGAGCTTCTTTACCTCTATAAATCGGGCAGGATGAAAAACCTGCGGTATTACTATGCCGACAGGCTTCATAACCTGTTCCTTCATGCCTGGTCGGCAGATAAAGAGGTGCGGATCGTCCCTGTACCCCCCAGAAAAAATAAAATTCGAAAACAGGGGTGGGATCAGATCCGACTGCTTGCGCGCACTCTGCAGAAAAAATACGATTATAAAACGGCGGATATCCTGGTAAGAAAAGATGCTGTACAGCAGAAATCTCTAAGCAGAGAGGACAGGCTTCATCACCTTCAGGAAAATATCGAATTAAAACGGGGGGGAGCAACCCATTTAAAGAAAGTTGAAATACTGGTAATTCTGGATGATGTGTTTACAACCGGCGCAACTCTGTCAGCCTGTGCATCGGTCCTGAAAAACGAATATTCCCTGCCCGTAAATGCGGCTGTATTGTGCTCTGTTACTTAAGCCTTTGATATACCGTTGACACAGCAGGTATAAATTGTTATTCTTAATCAAAATTTATGGCATCTTGATTGAGGAGCCCCTTGCAGGCTCCTTTTTTTGGATCAAAATACTTTACTAAAGATAAGTTGGTCTGCGGATGCTTTGGGAAACAGGAATTTGAAAGATATAGAAAAGAAAATTCTGGATGATATAGAACCGCTTCTCGAATCAATGGGGATCTCTGTTGTAGAGATAAATGCTGCGGTTGTTAACCGGAAATTTACCATTCGACTGGTTATTTTTCAGGAAAATGGGGTCACCCTGAAAGATTGCGAGGCTGTTCATCGAGTTATACAGCCCCGTTTGGAGCTTCTCCTGGAATCCCGGGAACCTGCCATGGAGATTACATCTCCCGGGATTGACCGTAAAATCAAAAGCAGCCGGGAGTATCAGATATTCAAGGGCAAGGCCCTGCGCCTGCTTCTGGAAGATCAGTCTGAATGGATTGGTGGTTGGATTCAGGATTGTACAGCGGATAATCTTATCCTGAAAATTGATGACGAAGAGAGAGAAATACCATTGAATACAATAAGAAAGGCAAAACTCGATTATACCATGGAGGCCCGTTAAGTTATGACAGCAGATTTTGCAGAAGCAATTCGCCAGCTACAGCAGGAACGAGGGATTACCGAAGAACTGGTTCTTAAAACGATAGAAGATTTTCTGATGGCGGCTTATAAAAGAAAATACGGAACATCTGATAACGCGGTAGTTCGTTTTAATGATGATAATTCTGATGTATCCATCTATGCCAAGAAGATGATTGTTACAGAGGATGATTATTACGATCCTGTTTGTGAGATCCTTCTTGAAGATGCTCTTGAATACAATGAGGAAAGTGAACTGGGGGATGAGATCCTGATAAAGATTGATCCCAGCGAGTTTGATCGTCTTGCTGTTCAGAGTGCCAAGCAGAGAGCCCGTCAGGACCTGCGGGAAATCCAGAAGGATACCCTTTATTCCGAGTTCAAGGATAAAGTCGGTGAGATGATTATCGGTTACTATCAGAGAGAAAAGAACGGTAACATCTTTGTCGATCTTGGCAGAACAGAAGGGATCCTTCCCAAACGTTTCCAGTCTCCCCGGGAAGAGTACAATGTGGGAGACCGGATCAAAGCTCTTATCAGTGAAGTAAACAAAACACCTTCGGGACTGCAGATCGTTCTTTCAAGGACTCACTCTGATTTTGTAAAACGTATTTTTGAACTGGAAGTTCCGGAAATCTATGATAATACGATTGAGATTCATAAAATCGTACGTGAAGCAGGATACAGAACAAAAATAGCCGTTATATCCAACAGGGATGATGTAGATCCGGTTGGAGCCTGTGTCGGATTGAAGGGTGTAAGGATCCAGGCCATCGTCAGAGAGCTTGAAGGGGAGAAAATCGATATCCTGAAATTTGATCCGGATCCTCAGGGCTTTATCAAAAATGCCCTGTCTCCCGCAGAAGTGGCGGATGTCATAATCCTGGATGGGGCAAAAAGACAGGCTCTTGCCATTGTTCCGGATCAGCAGCTCTCACTTGCCATCGGTAAACAGGGCCTGAATGTCCGTCTGGCCAACAGGCTTGTAGACTGGAGTATCGATGTTAAAACGGTAGAGCAGTTTGAAGAAATGGATATGTCTCAGGAAATATCCAAAGCTGCTTCCGAGCTTTTCAATGATCTTGATGAGAGTGAAGAAGAAATTACAAGGATCGAGGAATTGCCCAATATTCCCGAAAGAGTCATTGCCCTTCTTAAAGAGAACGGTATTGATTTGATAGAAACACTGGTTAATATGAATCTGGAAGAGCTGAAATCTTTCGAAGGAATCAACGGAGAAGATATTGAACTGATCCGCGGAATAATAGATGATAATGTTGAAATTGTGGAAAGTAACAATGATGAGGATGTTGAAGAGGAAGTCGTTATTGAAGATGACGAAGCCTATGAGTGTCCTGAGTGTGGCGCTGCAATTACATTGGATATGACGGTTTGTCCCAGCTGTGGAGTCGGGTTGAGCTTTGAAATAGAAGAAATTGAACAGGATGAAGAACAGGATTAAGGTGGTATATGTCAGAAGACTTGGATAAGAAACAACCGAAGGCAACATTGATTAAGCATAAGAAAACAGACTCACCCGCAAAAGCTGACTCTGGTGATAACAAAAAGAAAGTAGTTGTTGTTAAAAAGAAAGTAGTAGTGAAAAAAGCTCATAAAGTAATCAGCACGAAAGATGCCCCTTACACTCCTTCAAAAGGAGCATCCGAGAAGAGATCGGATGAAGGATCCAGTACTGTGGCTACCCCTTCTCAAAAAGAGCAGCGGCCGACAGCTGCACGCAGCGAGGATATTGCAGAAACGGGAAGTCCCGTACGAACGGGCCGTGCCGGAAATTATGCCAATCGCAGTAGTGATGGGAGAGCTGGAAATCTGAGCAGAAGCCCACGTGAGGGCGGTCGTGCCGGGAATTATGCGCCCGGTGGCAGAAACTATGATCGGAATAGAAACGGCGGATATAATCGTCAGGGTGAAGGCGGCCGTTCCGGCGGCTACCAGGGCGGTGGAGACCGTCAGGGCGGCTACCAGGGCGGTGGAGACCGTCAGGGCGGCTATCAGGGCGGTGGCGACCGTCAGGGCGGCTATCAGGGCAGACCCGGCGGCTACCAGGGCGGCGGAGACCGTCAGGGCGGCTATCAGGGCGGCGGAGACCGTCAGGGCGGCTATCAGGGCAGACCCGGCGGCTACCAGGGCGGCGGAGACCGTCAGGGCGGCTATCAGGGCAACCGTGGCGGTTACCAGGGCGGTGGAGATCGTCAGGGCGGCTACCAGGGCAGACCCGGCGGCTACCAGGGCAGCAGACCTCAGGGCCAGGGAGGCTATCAGGGCAGACCCGGCGGCTATCAGGGCAGCAGACCTCAGGGCCAGGGCGGCTATCAGGGCAGACCTCAGGGCCAGGGCGGCTATCAGGGCAGACCTCAGGGCCAGGGCGGCTATCAGGGCAGACCTCAGGGCCAGGGCGGCTATCAGGGCAGACCCGGCGGACAGGGTGGAAGACCTGGTGGATTTCAGGGACGTCCCGCTGGTAACAGACCCGGAGCTGGTCCTTCCGAATCCATGAAAGATGCTCAGAAGACCACACCGAAGAAATTTTTTAAATCAAAGAAGGGTAAAACTTTTCAGAAGAAGAAAGACCAGCAATCTGAAAAAATGCTGCAGTATAAGAAAAAAACTGTGAGCAACGCGAACCCTGTTCCAAAAGAGATTGATATAATGGAAGTCATCACTGTGTCAGAACTGGCCCGGAAGATGAACCTCAAAGCTTCCGATCTGATCAGTAAACTCATAGGAATGGGTATGATGGTTACCATCAACCAGCAGATTGATGCAGAAACAGCAACTCTTCTGGCTGATGAATTCAATTGCAAGGTCAAAATTGTTTCCCTTTATGATGAAACCATTATCGAATCAGAAAAAGATGAAGAGATTGATCTGGACAGCAGACCACCTATCATTGCTGTTGTAGGTCATGTTGACCATGGTAAAACAAAGCTTCTGGATGCCATCCGGACCACTGATGTTGTTGCCGGAGAGTACGGCGGAATAACACAGCATATCGGAGCCTATACCATCAAGAATAAGGATGGAAAGGATCTGACCTTTCTGGACACACCCGGACATGCGGCTTTTACCCTTATGAGGGCAAGAGGGGCTCAGGTTGCTGATATTGTTGTTCTTGTTGTTGCCGCTAACGACGGGGTTATGCCTCAGACTGTGGAAGCAATTAATCATGCCAAAGCAGCAGAGGTTCCCATTATTGTTGCTGTCAATAAAATGGACCTTCCCGATGCCAATCCGGATCGTGTAAAGCAGCAGCTGTCCGAATATAACCTTATGCCTGAGGATTGGGGCGGAACCACGCAGTTTGTTGAAATCTCTGCTCTCAAGCGTGAGGGTGTGGATGATCTGATTGATACAATCATGCTTGAAGCCGAAATGATGGAACTGAAATCAAACTGGAACTGTCGTGCAGAAGGTAAAATTATTGAATCAAAGGTCGATCAGGGTAGAGGTATCGTTTCAACGGTTCTGGTAGAACGGGGTATTCTAAAAGTTGGAGACTCCTTTGTTGCCGGTGTATTCCCCGGTAAAGTCCGGGCCATGTTTAATGACAAGGGCGAAAATGTTGATGAAGCAACGCCGTCCATGCCTGTTGAGATTCTCGGATTTACGGGAATACCAAACTCGGGAGACCCCTTTCAGGTTACCGAGAATGAAAGGGTAGCCCGTCAGTACGGACAGAAGCGGCAGGAACTCAGAAAGATGGAAGATGCCAAGAACGTCAAGAAAATTACACTTGATAACCTGTATGATAATATTCAGTCCGGAGATGTACAGGAACTGAATGTGATTATCAAGGGAGATGTTCACGGTTCTGTTGAAGCACTTCAGCAGGCTCTTGAGAAGCTTAGTACTCCTGAAATCCGTCTGGTTTGCAAGCATGCTGCCGCCGGTGCCATTATTGAAAATGATGTTGTTCTGGCCGCCGCTTCTGATGCCATTATTATCGGTTTTCATGTACGGCCTACTCCCAAGGCTCAGATGGTGGCAGATAAGGAAAAGGTTGAAATCAGAAAATACAATATTATCTACGATGTAGTAGAAGATATTCGGTCTGCCATGGAAGGAATGCTGATTCCGGACCTGGAAGAGAATGTTATCGGAAAGGTTGAAATCCGTGAGACTATCAAAATACCTAAAATCGGCCTGATCGCCGGATGTATGGTTACTTCCGGTATCGTGACCAGAAAAAGCAGTGTTCATGTCATTCGTGAGGGAATTGAAATCCATACAGGACCTATTTCTTCACTGAAACGCTTTAAAGATGACGCCAAGGAAGTACGTGAAGGATTTGAATGTGGTATATCTCTTGAGAATTTTAATGATATTAAAGTTGGTGATGAACTGGAAGTCTTTGAAATGAAGGAAATTGCCAAGAAACTCGGGGAGCCTTCCAAGTCGTGAATGATTTACGATTAAAAAGAGTTGAGAGTCTGATTCGGGATCAGGTAAGTAATCTCATTTTGATGGGTGAGCTGAAGGATCCAAGGATCAACTCCCTTCTCTCTATTACAACAGTGAAAGTTGCTTCCGATCTGACCTTTGCCAGGCTGATGGTCTCTTCTCTTGAAGGGGAGGCTAAGCTGGCCAAAAGTGTTAAAGCTCTCAACCATGCGGCCGGATTTATTCAGAACAGGATTGGAAAGCAGCTTCGTATGAGACAGACTCCCCGTCTGCTTTTTGTCGAGGATACCTCAGTTAGGGACAGTATCGCTTTAAACAGGAAGATCGACAGTCTGATAAATCATGACGGAGAAGAATAAAGACGGTATTGTTTTTCTGAACAAAAGGACCGGTGAAACATCCTTTCAGTCCCTAGGGTGTGTAAAAAGAACCCTGGGAATAAAAAAAGTTGGACATACGGGAACCCTGGACAAGTTTGCTTCAGGGCTTCTTATTGTGTTAACCGGACGTTTTACCAGGTTGAACAGCCTGATTACAGGCATGGATAAGGTCTATGAAGCGGACTTCCAGTTCGGAAAAGAGACGGATACTCTCGATCCGGAAGGGAAGGTAATCGCAGAGGCGCCGCTGCCTGATGAAGAATTGATCAGAAAAACAATGAATTCATTTCTGGGAAAAATAGAACAGTGTCCTCCGCTCTATTCAGCTATACATATTGATGGGCAACGGGCACATAAACTGGCAAGAAAGGGGATTGAACAGGAAATGCCCGCCAGGTCAGTTCAAATATTTGCCTTTGATTTTCTCTCTTATGAAAAAGGGGTTTTGAAGGTCCGTGTCCACTGCTCCAAAGGAACTTACGTGCGCTCACTTGCACGGGATCTGGGGATAGCCTGTGGAAGCCGGGCATATGTCACAAAGCTGAGGCGGACAAAAATAGGTCCATTCTGTCTCGAGGAAAGTGTAACCGGCGATGTTTTTAAGGAGACTGCACCTTTCTATCCCTGGAGGGAGTTTCTGCGGAGACTGCCCCATACAGCTGTGTTGACCGTTACGGATGATGCGGTTCCGCTGATTGCAAATGGCGTTCCCTTCAGAACTTTCTTTCTGGCTGATCCTTCGGAAAAACCGGATGGTTTAACAGCTCTGATAAAGAAGGACGGGCAGATTGTTGCTCTTCTTTCCGATGAGAATAATGGATATAAGTATAAAATCAATTTCTCCTGACAGCAGGATTTGTCAGATTGACTTTTATGGTTATTTGGTTAAAATGGATATTTCAGGTACTGATTCCTGCAGGGTGTTACTCTACTTGCAATTGGTGAAATGCCTGTATATTAATAATTTTTTACATTTTTCAGGAGTTATATTAATTATGTTAACTAAAGAAGATAAAGCACAGATTGTAGCAGAATTCGGAAAAGACGGTGGAGATACCGGCGCGACAGAGGTACAGATTGCGCTACTTACAAAAAGAATTGAGGATCTGTCTGAACATTTCAAATCACATAAGAAGGATCATGCTTCAAGAAGAGGACTGCTAAAGATGGTCGGTACCCGTCGTAAACTCTTAAGATACCTTAAAAGAACCAATCTTGAGGGTTACAGGGCACTGATCGCAAAACTCGGTCTTAGAAAATAATAAGACAAAGGAAACTAAATGGAAACTTTCAAATTTCGAATTGGTGATGAGGATCTCATCCTGGAAACGGGAAAAATTGCCCGACAGGCCAATGGGGCTGTTATTGCAAAATATGCCGGTTCTACCGTTATGGCTACAGTATGCTGTGGTTCAGAATCAGTAGAGGGCCTGGATTATGTTCCTCTTTCAGTGGATTACAATGAACGCTATTATGCAGCCGGAAAAATCCCCGGCGGTTTTCTTAAAAGAGAAGCCCGTCCTAAGGATAAGGAAATCCTGGTTTCCCGTCTGATAGACCGCCCTATGCGGCCACTTTTCTATAAGGCTTTCGGAAGAGAAATTCAGGTCGTTCCCATGACCATTTCCACCGACCAGATTCATACACCCGATGTAATCGGGATGATAGCTGCCTTTGCAGCTGTTATGATTTCCGATATTCCCTTTAACGGGCCTGTTGCAGCCGTACGTGTTGCATCATTGAATGGTGAGTATGTTATCAATCCCACCTTTCCCCAGATTGAAGAGAGTGAACTGGATATTATAGTAGCCGCATCAAACGACGGCATCTGTATGGTCGAAGGCGGGGCTAAAGAAGTTTCTGAAGATCTGATGCTCGGCGCTATTCAGGCAGCGGAACCTGTTCTTAAGGATCTGTGTGACTTCCTGGCTGATATGGCTGCCAAATGCGGTAAGGAAAAACTTCCTTTTGCAGAAAAAACCATCACCCTTGACAGGTGGGATGATATGTATGCGGAGGCTTATCCTCTTATGGAAAAGGCTTGTTTTCTGGATGGAAAATTCGAAAGACGTCTTGCTATCAAAGAGATCCGCAACAATATGATGGAAAAGTACGACAAGGAGATTCCCGAAGAGCAGCAGAAGCTTGTTGGAGATCTTTTTGAAGAACTGGAGCGGGTAATTATCCGTAAATCCATTATTGAAAACAATACACGCTGTGATAAGCGTAAAAGTGACGAGATCCGTCCTATCAGTTGTGAGGTTTCTCTTCTTCAGAGAACCCACGGTAGTTCTCTGTTTACCAGAGGGGAAACCCAGTCCATTGGTGTAACCACTCTCGGAAGCGTTCTGGATGAGCAGATTATGGACGATATTGACGGTGACAGACGTTCAAGCTTTATGCTTCACTACAACTTTCCTCCCTATTCCGTAGGTGAAACAGGCCGTCTCGGTACTGGCCGCCGTGAAATCGGACATGGGCATCTTGCACAGAGAGCTATTGAAGGCGTGTTGCCTTCCAAGGAGAAATTCCCCTATACAATCCGTGTTGTCTCTGAAATAACAGAATCAAACGGTTCCTCCTCTCAGGCAACCATCTGTAGCGGAACCATGTCTCTTCTTGATGCAGGAGTTCCTCTTAAGGCACCTGTTGCAGGTATTGCCATGGGGCTGATTAAGGAAGGGGATGACTTTGTTGTTCTTTCCGACATTCTGGGTGAAGAAGACCACATGGGTGATATGGACTTCAAGGTAGCCGGTTCGGAAGCTGGTATAACAGCTTTCCAGATGGATATCAAAATCCCCGGAATCAGTATTGATATTATGAAGAAAGCTCTGGCTCAGGCGTTGGCCGGTCGTCAGCATATACTCGGTATCATGAATGAAACCATCAGTAAACCAAATGAAGATGTTTCTGATTTTGCTCCCAAGGTGCTTTCCCTTAAAGTTGACCAGGATAAAATCGGGATGCTGATTGGCCCCGGTGGTAAAAATATCAAGAGCATGTCTGAAAAGAGCGGTGCCAAAATCAATATTGATGAAGATGGAACAGTCAGCATTTTCGCCCGGGAAAAGAAGGGCGCTGTGATGGCTGAAACCATGATCAAAGGTCTGATTGAAGAACCCGAGGTTGGTCGAATTTATCAGGGTGTTGTAAAACGACTGATGGATTTCGGTGCTTTTATTGAAATTCTGCCCGGTAAAGAAGGACTCTGTCATATTTCCAAGCTTTCAAAAGAACGTGTCAGCAATGTTTCTGATGTTCTGAAAGAGGGGCAGGAAGTGGAAGTTCGTCTGATTGAAGTGGATAGAATGGGACGTATCAACCTTAGTGTTGTAGATGCTCAGGATCCCGATTGGAAACCCCGTTCCGGTGGCGGACACAACAGACGCTAAAATAATTATGCTTAAAGCCGCATTGCCGGTGGTTATTGACTAAAGCATGATTATAGAAGGGGCTGTCCTGGGGCAGCTCCTTTTTTCAATTATAAAGGAAAATTCATGGAAATAATTACAGTTCCTGTTACAGGAAAAAAGGAAATGTCTCCTCATTACGGTTCCGAACTGGCTGCCGGCGCCGATTTGCGAGCAGATATCGATGAGCCTGTTGTTATGGCTCCTGGCAGCTACGTTATGATTCCGACCGGTTTGAGAATGGCGATACCGGCCGGATTTGAAGGGCAGGTCAGGCCACGCTCCGGTCTGGCGGCTAAGCATGGAGTCACAGTGCTTAATACTCCCGGAACGATTGATGCGGACTACCGGGGTGATGTGAAGGTTATCCTTATTAACCTGGGAAAGGAAGATGTTACAATCAGAAGAGGGGAGAGAATTGCCCAGCTGATTATTGCTCCCGTTTTAAGAGCCGAGTTTGAATGGACCGGCGATCTTGAAGAAACCGGTAGGGGAGCGGGAGGTTTTGGATCAACCGGTAGAGCCTGATGAAACGAAACCTCCTGTCAATTATGTCCTTCCTCTTATTTCTCCTTCATTTATCTGTTCCTGTTTTTGCAGAGACTGACAATCCGGGAAGTTTGCTGGATAAACTTGAAATCGCCCGGGTTCGGGGCGATTTTCAGCAGATGGGATGGTTAAGGCTGAAACTGGAAAAGCTCCTGAATAATGAGGCGGATGCATTTGTCCGGACTGCAATCAAACGGGCCCTTTGGGTTGAACAGATCCCTCTGGATGGCAGTGGGATATTTGACTATGATATATCAGCTATGGAATCGGATGGAGATGATATCTGGATAGGGAGTAGAAGTGGTGATATTGCCCGTTATTCCCTTTCAGAAAGGAGTTGGTTCATCCTTCGGACCGGAGCTCCCTCTCTGGTTGTTAGAGCAGTCAATGCCATTGAAAACGACAGGGACCGGCTATGGTTTCTCTCCTATGGGAGTGTACTGATTTACGATAAAAGACAGGGCAGCAGTTTCCCGGTAGACCTTCCGGATCATGCGGATTACAGAGGGATGCAGAGTCTGTCTCTTCTGGGGAGGGGAATCCTTGTGGGAACGCAGTCCGGAGGCTTCAGACGCATCCTCCCGAATGAGGAAACCGTCATCCCCATAGAAGGCTTGAGGAATATTTGCTATTTGAAAAGGGTTGAGTCAAACTGTCTGATGGCAGGTACGGAAGAGGATGGGCTTTTTATGCTGGATCAGGCATTCCGACCTGTTCCGGTTATCAGCAATAACAGGCAAACCTCCTCTGTCCGTACCATATTGAAGGGGGACGGGTATTATCTGGCTGGTTCCTACGGGAATGGAATCTTTATGCTGAGAGGCGAAGAATATCCCTATGATTTTAAAAAGTTCCATACAAAGGGGAGCTGGATAACCGATGGAATTGAAATAAATGAGGGGTATTGTTTCAGTAGCCTGGGAAATGGTTTAATATATATGGATAAAAAAGATCTCACTATCCGGACTGCCGGTATAGCTGATGGTCTGCCTTCTCTCGATATTACATCAATGGAGTATTCCGCACCCTATATTATCTGCGGTACTCAGGGACAGGGGTTGTTAGTCGTACATGAGAACTTTTTTAAGTAAACGCTATTCCTACAATACGCTTTACATATACATAGCCAAAGAGTTTTTTCTTTCTTTCCTGGTTTCCTTTCTTTTTTTCTTTTTTATTTTTTTTATTAATCAGCTGCTCCTGCTGGCAGAGGATATTCTGGCAAAACAGGTGCCCTTTCAGTATGTTCTTAAGCTGATATTTTTCTCACTTCCTTCCATCATTGCCATATCTTTTCCTT
Organism: Oceanispirochaeta sp.; assembly: GCA_963663385.2. GTDB lineage: Bacteria > Spirochaetota > Spirochaetia > DSM-2461 > DSM-2461 > Oceanispirochaeta. The sequence continues at coordinate 1,101,547 of CAXXXD010000003.1, forward strand.
TTGCTACTCTGGTGGGTACCCTGATGACATTCGGACGTTTCTCTTCGGATAACGAAATCCTTGCTATGAAGTGCTCCGGAATAACTTACAACAGAATATTCTTGCCGGTATTTATAATAGGCATTGCCTTCTCTTTTATTTCATTTTTCGTCAATGATTATCTGCTTCCTCTGGGAACCATTAATTTTTCCAAACTTTATCGTGAGCTGATCTATAGAAACCCGGAAATGGAGCTTGAATCCTACTCTATCAAATACTTTCAGGATAAAATCCTCATAACCGGACAGGTTGATGGAAAAAACATTGATAACATGGTGATAATAGAGAAAAACTCCGAATCAAACCGGCGTATCATTACTGCCGATTCTGCTCAGATTGACAGTTCCTTCGAAGATAAGGGAGTTATTTCCTTTAAGCTGGATACTATCCTTGATCATGAATCGATAAAAAGGAACAGGGGGGAGTTTTCCTACAGCCGGGCAGAGAGTATGATCTATAATATCCTGTTAAAAGATATAACCTCCTCTATCCGTAATCCCGGTCCCCGGGAGATGAGTTCTCCCGATGTGTACAAGGTTATAAAGGAGAAGGAAGTCAAATTCGCTTTAAAGGAAGAGCAGCAGAATCGGAAGGTCCTTGAGGACTTCGCCGCTTATTACGGCGAATGGAGCAGTCTGGATTATGAGGCGAACCCCCGGAATCTTAACAGTTACTGGCCGCGCCTTGAATCAATGAACCGCAAATTTAAGGAAACCTCTCAGGCAAGGGTTCACGACCGTTCCCTTCAGGTATGGAAGCTGGAGTTCTTTCAGAAATTCGCTATCCCTTTCTCCTGCCTTCCTTTTGTTATCCTTGCTTTTCCTCTTGGACTCTTTACAAAACGAAGCGGAAAGTCAGTGGGGTTCGGGATCGGCCTGTTTATCACAATAATCTATTGGGGAATGCTTGTGGCCGGGCGAACCATGGGAATCAGAACCTTCTATCCCCCCGGTTTAACCATGTGGTTTCCGAACCTCCTGATATTGACTGTCGGAAGCGTTCTCTATCTTTTCAGGATCGGAAAATGAATACACTGCATAAAATGATAATTAGGGATTTCATTCCCACTTTACTAGTATCAATGACTTTTTTTATTCTGATACTGGAACTGGTGGATCTGTTTGCCAATCTCTGGCGTTATCTCAATTCTGATGTACCCCTATCGGCAATAGGGCAGGTCATTATCCTCTATATACCAAAGTGCATCTCCTTTTCCCTTCCCATAGCAATCCTTTTTACCATCTCATTTATTCTGGGGAACTATTATGCCAACAACGAACTGATTGCCGTTTTCGGTTCAGGGTATTCTCTCTACCAGTTCACAACACCCATGCTTGTAATCGGCGTTCTGCTGAGTTTCGGGGGGTACTTTTTCGAGGATAGAATTGTAATCCCGACTTTTAAACAGAAGAATGAGCTTTCCAATAAACTTCTGGGGCAGAGTGTTTCACTCAGTAACTCTAATGTCACTGTTTTAAGTAACCGGAATGAGATTATTTATAATGCGGATTTCTTCAATGATCAAAGACAGAGTCTGACCGGGATTACTGTTATCTTCTTTACTCACCAGGGAGAATTTGAAAGCCGGGTAGATGGCTCAAAAGCGGAATGGAACAGGGATAGAAATCTCTGGGAGATTAATAATGCCCGAATATTCAGCTATTCTGAAGAAACAGGGTATATTGAAGAGGAGAGTGAATCCCTCTATTCTGATCCCAGGCTGAATGAACCGCCGGATTCCTTCAGACGGCTGACAAGGGATGTGGAAGAGATGAACAGCCGGGAGGCAAAAGAGTGGGTAGAAGCCCTTGAGCGGACGGGTTTCCCCTATAAGGGCGCTCTTACAGAGTATTATCAGAGGTTTTCTTTTGCGTTAACACCTCTTGTTGTTGCGATTCTCTCCTGTTCCATGGGAGGTCGGTTTAAAAAAAATATTCTTTTAATGAGCCTTCTTTCCAGTCTGGTTGTTTCTGTTATATATTACGTAACTCAGATGATAATGGTATTATTGGCAAAGCTTGGTTATCTTCCGCCCCTCTACGGGGCCTGGGCCGCCTTTATCATTTTTTTCATAATCGGTATAGGGCTGTTCAGGACGGCTCATACATAATAATCAGGAGATTCGAATGATTCAGATTCAATATAAAGATACTCAAACCCGGGCCAGAACGGGTGTATTATCTCTCCCGCATGGAGATGTTGAAATTCCGGCTTTTATGCCTGTCGGAACTAACGGGACGGTTAAAGCTCTCAAACATCAAACTGTAGACCAAATGGGCTATACCCTAATACTGGGGAATACCTACCATCTCTATCTTCGTCCGGGGATGGAGGTTATTAAGAATGCCGGAGGTCTGCATAAATTTACCTCATGGAAACACAATATCCTTACTGATTCAGGAGGTTTTCAGGTTTTTTCTCTCGCACCTTTCCGTAAAATCCGTGAGGAGGGGGTTCGTTTCCGATCCCATATTGATGGAGCCTATCATATCTTCACTCCCGAAAGTGTAGTGGAAACTCAGGAAGCTTTCGGGAGTGATGTGCAAATGGTCCTGGATGTATGTACTCCACCGGATATCTCCCATAAGGAAGCTTTGAATGCTCTGAAAATTACTACAAACTGGGCAAAGAGGGCCCGTAAACGCTGGGACAGCAGAGTTGAAGGGTACGAAGGCAGGCTTTTCGGTATTATTCAGGGAAATTTCTATGAAGATCTGCGGAAAAGAAGCGCTGAAGAGATTCTGGAACTGGATACGCCAGGTATTGCTATCGGAGGGCTTTCTGTAGGGGAACCTCCTGAAATGTTCAAAGACTATCTTCATTATACAGCTCAGTTCCTGCCTGATGACAAACCCCGTTATGTGATGGGAATCGGAACACCGGACTATATGCTGGAAGCAGTAGAAGCCGGTATTGATATGTTTGACTGTGTGTATCCTACCCGTATTGCCCGGAATGGAACCTGTTTTACCCGTGATGGCCTGATTGCCCTGAAAAATCAGAAATTCCTTTTGGATAACCTGCCTATTGATCCGGAATGTGACTGTCCGGTCTGCAAACAGTACAGCCGATCCTATTTGAGGCATCTATTTAAGGCAAAAGAAATTCTGGGGCCCATGCTTGTATCCGAGCACAATCTTCACTTTCTTTGCCGTTTTATGGAGGAAATCCGTCTCTCAATCAGGGACGATCGATTCAAGGTTTATAAAGACAGTTTTCTGAAGCGTTACAACAGTAAAGGGTTATAATTTGAAAGAGACCACACGCCGCCAGAGTATGCTCTCCACTATCGCGGTTATGACCGGTACCCTTGGGTCCCGTATCCTCGGTTTTGTCCGAATTGCCCTTATCAGCATGTTTTTCGGAGCCGGGGGAGAGGCGGATGTACTTAATGCGGTATTCAACATTCCCAATAACTTCAGAAAACTCCTGGCTGAGGGTGCTCTTTCTTCTGCCTTCATCCCGGAACTGTCCAGGCAGATTGTTCAGGATAAAACAGGAGAAAAAGCAAGAAAACTGAGCCGGAACATTCTGGCTCTTCAGCTACTGATTCTGATTCCCCTCTCTCTGGTTTGTATATTCTTTCCCCAGGTGATTTTAAAGGTTTTTATCCGTTTTGAGGATCCGGCTATGACAGCACTGGCTGTCAGGCTCTTCCGCTGGCTGTTTCACTATATTCTGCTGATCAGCATTAATGCAGTGCTGATGGCTGTACTCAACTCTCATAATCAGTTTCTTATACCTGCGGTGTCGCCTTTTCTCTTTTCTGTTTCAGTAATCACCTCTATTGTCATATGGCACAGTACTCTGGGAATCTTTTCCATGGTGATTGGAGTTCTGGGGGGTGGGTTCGCCCAGATTATCTGTCAGTATCCGGCCTATCGAAAGCTGGGATACAGACTGGTCCCAAGGGTCGACTTTAAGGATGAGGCCTTCAGGCGTGTCATGAGACAGTGGCTGCCTGTACTGGTCACTTCCTCTATCTTTACAATCAATCAGCAGGTTGCCATTTTTCTGGCTACGGGACTGGAAGAAGGGAGTACAACAGCCCTCAGTAATGCCATTGTATTCTGGCAGCTTCCTTTCGGGATATTTTCCGCCTCCATTACAACGGTGCTTTTCCCGAAGATGAGCCGCCTGGCCGGATCGGAAAACTGGGATAAACTCTCTTCAACCATCCAGGACGGGATCCACATGCTGGCGGTACTGCTGGTCCCCTCATCCATTCTGCTTGCCCTGTTCGGTCCGGAACTGATCTCAACGGCTCTGCAGCGGGGGGAGTTCAATGCTGAAGATACAGCTCTTACAGCTCGGGTTCTGGCGGCATACTGTCCGGGAATGCTGTTTGTCGGTTCCTATAACCTTTTTCAACGGTCATTTTACTCCCTGGGAAACTATAGATACCCCCTTTATACGGCGGCTGTGACAGTTGTAATGGATATAGCTCTTTCTCTTATTTTTATCCAGTTCGGATGGGGCGTTGCCAGCCTGGCCTGGGCCAATTCCATCGCCATGACCACAGGGTGCTTTGTAATGGCTGCGGGAGCTGTCAGGGGGCGTATTAAAATGGCATATGTAAAGCTGGTGCAGCACCTATTTAGAGTTCTTGCGGCACAGGTTCCAATGATCTTCTTTATTATGCTTTTAAAACACTTTATAACTGTCAATGCCTTCTACGAAGGAAGCAGTTGGATGAATTTTCTCGTTCTCGCGGGAGAGGGCATTGCATCGCTTGTACTGCTGTTTTTTCTTTACCTTTTAATGAAACTGGATGTCCTGACGATTCTTAAAAAGAGGGAGATCTGAAAATGAAGCGGCTTTTTCTTATTCTGAATATTCTTGCATTAATGACTTTCTTTCTGATAGCAGAGGAGAGTTCCCCCGATACAACCGAAGCGACTGCCGGTGTCTCAGATACGGGTAAAGGGGATACCGAGTCTGAAGGGGATGAAAAGAAAGCGGAAGAGGATGCCCTTCAGATTGAATCTCTCAGAGAGCAGAAAAGGGATGTCCTGATGTATGGAATTGATTCAGAGGTACTGGATGTTATTTCCACTATCAGTTCAGAGAATGACAGTACATTTGATGAAGATCTGAAAGAGCTTCTGGCTGTAAATGATAATCCTGAAATCAATAGAGCTATCTTTGATTTTTTCGGTAGAAATGAATCGGACGCAGGTCGTGAGAAGGCCATACAGCTTGTACAGGATTACCTTGATGATTACGAGTTCAGTACAAACCTTATCCTTTCGGCTATATCCTATCTGGGGATAATCAGGGAAAAAGAAGCCGGCAGGCTTTTTTACGATATGCTGGACAATAATAACAAGAGCCTTGCCGGAGCCGCACTTCGGGGTATCGGAAAGCTGGAAGATGACTCCCGTGTTGAAGAAATCATGAAGTTCTATGAGGATAACGAAGGGGACAGCGAGTACGAAGATCTGCTGGCTTCCGCTATTCTTGTTATGGGTGAACTGAACTGCATGGATGCTTCGGATACTTTCGAAGATATTCTGCTGGATGATGACGCCCCTTCCGTTCACAGGCAGTACGCCGCTATCTCAATCGGAAAACTGCAGACCGAGTCCGGTTTTGATCTTCTCAAAGAGCAGTATCTTATATTGGAAGACAGCAATCTGAGGTCCTATGTTTTAAAGGGTTTGACTGAATACGACAAGAAAGAACTTGATAGTATTCTCATAACGGCTTTAAGGGACTCCTTCTGGAGAATCCGTGTTGCTGCCAGCGAAGGGCTGGGAGAACGGAAAGTTGAGGATGCCGTTAATATTCTTATATATAAAGTAAAAAAGGACCCGGTCCGACAGGTGCGCTACTCATCCATGAAAGCCCTGGGCGAGATTGCCACAACAGAGGCGAATGCCTTCCTGCTAGAACAGTTTGAAGGAGCGCGGAATCCCTTCGATATAAGGACGAAGGCTCTGGATATTATGCTTGATAAAAAAATGGACGGCGCCATAGAAAGCCTGAAGGCTGTTCTCGATGAAAAATGGGATAAGGATAAGGACAGTGAACTGGGACCTTTCTGTAAAACACTTTCCACTACCGAGTGGGCTGCCCTTGAACCTTTTTATAACGCTATGCTTCAGAACAAGGATTTCATTATCCGTATTTATGGAATTCGCGGAGTCAAAATCAACAGGTTGAGTTCTCTGAAAGATCGGGTAGCCGAACTGGATGCAGAAGAGCAGCCAATTAATGTCCGGCGGGAAGTTAAGGCTGCTCTGGAAGAGTTCTGAACCTGATTTTCCCCAATCAATATATAAATACAACCCGTTTGGACCACTCTTTTTATTTGACAGGCAAATATTATTATGGTATGTTGATTGAAACAACAAACAATAATTATGGCAGAGAATAAACAGTTAGAATCAAAACGAAATCAGACTCTTGTTCTTAAAGCAGTCCGTCAGAATCCAGGAATCAGCCGTATAAGGATTGCAGCCGATCTGGGCCTGAATCGTTCAACCATCACTCATATTGTAAATGATCTCCTTAGCAGGGGAATCGTAGGGGAAGTGGAAATCCCCCGTGAGTCAAAGGTGGGAGGACGTAAACCGATTGGGCTTGTCCTTGAGAAACGCAATTGCACAATCATGGGAATCGAATGGCAGATCGATTTTATACGCTATGTCGTTCTGGATCTGTCGGGACAGGTTTTGAAGGAAGAAAAAGTCTCCAGACGAATCGGTAAAATTGAGGAGCTTACAGTACTTCTGAAACAGCTTCTTCAGAAGGTTCAGGAGGAGGTGGGAATTCCTGTGAAAGGGCTTGGAATTGGAATCCCGGGCAGGGTGAATCCGCATAAAGGGATTATCATCCAGTCTCTTCCGCTTGGGCTCAGTGATTTTCCCCTGGCCGATTCTCTGGAAGGGGCACTCCGATTACCGGTTCTGGTTGAAAATGATGCGAACTGTTTCGCCTGGGGTGAAAATCTGGAATCTCCTTCGAATGTAAGGAACATTCTCTGTATAATCCTCGAATTTCACAATCTGACGGACTTCTCTCTTGAAGATCAGGAGATAGGAATGGGACTGGTTCAGAATGGACAGGTTTATTACGGCTCTCGCTATTCTGCCGGGGAATTGAAAGGCTCCCTTATCGATTCATTACTCACAGAGGAGTTTCTAAGATATCTACGGGATAATTCCGGTATTTATAAAGCATCAGTCTCTCCGGAAAAAGATGATATTCTGGACAGATATTTTTCCTCCCTGTTTTCTGCCCTGGCACCTATCGTTTCCACTCTGGATCCCGAGATGATCTTTCTGGGCGGGCAGTTCAGCAATTTCAAAAAAATGATCCGTGATTACCTGAACAGGGAGGATATCTTTACAAAGTGGGAATTCTCATCACGGAAAGAGTATGAAGTATCTTTCGGCAGTGCCGGTCATTTTCTGGCAAAAATGTTTTCAACTCCCGATTACGAAGAGGGTGTGAAAAACCTTCCCGTTTTCTGGGATTCCATATTGAAATGAAATTAAACTAAAGGAAATGAGGATAAAAATGTTAAAAGGTAATGCGGTTATCGGTCAGTCCGGAGGACCGACCAGTGTTATTAACTCAAGTCTGGCAGGGGTGATTGAAGAAGCTCTGAAATCCCAAGAAATTGATAGAATTCTGGGAATGAACTATGGGATAGAAGGATTTATGAATGAACAGATGATCGATCTTTCAGTTCAATCCGAATCCGTAATCGAAGGCCTTAAATCCACTCCTTCATCCGCCCTTGGTTCATCCCGTCATAAACTGACTGAGGCGGACTTTCCGCGGATACTGGAGGTTCTGAAAAAATTCAATATCCGTTATTTCTTTCTGATCGGCGGTAATGACACCATGGATACGATTCATCGGGTTGAGAAATACTGCCGTCAGGAAGGGTATGAGCTCTGGGGGATCGGTATACCCAAAACTGTAGATAATGATCTGTATGGAACAGACCATACCCCGGGATTCGCTTCTGCTGCGCGAAGCAACATCCTGAATGTAAAGGAAGCGGGAATCCTGGCCAGGGATATGAAAAAAGTGGATCAGTTTGTTGTCTATCAGACTATCGGGCGGGAAGCCGGCTGGCTTGCGGCAGCAACGGCTCTGGCCGGTGAGAATCCGGAGGACGCACCTCATCTCATTTATTGTCCGGAACGGCCTTTTAACAAAGAGGCTTTTATACGGGATGCCAAATCGTGCATTGAGAAATACGGCTGGGTCTCGGTTGTAGTCAGCGAAGGACTGCTGTATGAAGACGGAACACCTGTAAGTGCGGCGGAGAGTCGGGATAAATTCAATAATACGGAATTCGGCGCCATGGGCGGAGCCAGTGTTGCTCTCAATGTTCACAGAATCCTGAGTGAGGCACTTCCCGGAGCCAGGGGAGAATTCCAGATTACTGAATCCCTAATTATGAGTGCCATAGATCGTGCCGAACCGAATGATTTAAAGGAAGCGCTTTTATGCGGCAGAGAAGCAGTACGGCTGGCCGTATCAGGAGATTCCGGTTATATGGTGACCCTGGAACGGGATACTGCTGATGGTGTGAGCTTTCATCCCGGTAAAGTCCCCCTTGAATCTGTTGCGGTAAGAGCAAAGGCCATGCCGGCAAATTATATCAACGAGGAGGGGAATCAGGTTACCCAGGCGTTCCTTGATTATATGAAACCCCTTATTTCCGATCTTCCGGAATTCACATCTCTGGAAAAGATTTTTTATTCACTGTAAATACAGGAGGCATTATGAACTTCAATAAATCAATCCTTGTTGTGCAGGCTCATCCGGATGATACGGAAGCCTGGTGCTCCGGTACGCTCAAGCTGTTAAAGGATCGTGGTTACAAGATTACCATACTTACCATGACGGCGGGAGGTATGGGCGGGATAAACTCTACCGAAGAAAAGACGGTGGAAATCAGAAAAGAGGAAGCGAGGAAGGCCGCGGCTGTCCTGGATGCGGAATATATCTGTCTGGATCAGAGAGACGGCTTTCTGTACGATACTCCTGAGATGCGTATGGCGCTTATCAGCTGGATGAGGCGTGTAAAGGCAGGAATACTCTTTACTCATCTTCCGACGGATTATCATTCGGATCACAGGACTACCGGTCTGATAACCGAAGCGGCCGCTATGATTTCCTCTCTTCCCAATGCTCCGGTAGATGAGGCCCCTCTGGAAGTCACACCGCTTCTTTATCATACGGCGCCCATGACACTGAGCGATCCCATCGGATCGCCTATTGCGGAACCTCATTTCTTTGTGGATATCACCGAAACCCTTGAAACAAAAATGGAAATGCTTACGCACCATGTTTCTCAGCAGGAATTGATGAAGCATATGCATAAGATGGATGATTTCTTCGGCGAAATGAAAAAATACAATGTTGAACTGGGAACCATGGTTGGAGTGCCCTATGCGGAATGCTTCTGGCAGCACCTGGGCGGCGGTTTTCAAAAAGATCCCCAGGTGCAGGATGAATTAAAAGACTACATACATAGTATAAATAGGAGATAAAACAGTGAATTCAGACAAGAAATATCAGAAATATGCCCTTTGCCGTGAGATGCTTGAAACGGCGGATGTTGTAAAGAATTTCAAAGTTCTCAATCTTGAAACATATGCTGCGGCTGTCAGCAACGCTGATGGTGTTATGTTGACGGGTGAAGGGTCCAGCAGGATTTTTCCAGCCAAACACAGCATCACAGAATCCCATAAAAAAGGGATGGGGAAACCCCTTTATACAGAGGGTGCTACTCAGGCTATGGAATATAATCTAAAGGATTTATGTATTATCGGTGCCTCCAATTCCGGAAAAACCAAAGAACTCATCAGACTCTTTCACAAGCTGAAAAAAGATGGTCACCAGGATCTTTTCGGCTTGACTGCTCATGAAGGCACGCCCCTTGAAGATCTCTGTCAGGCCGTGAACGTTTTAACATGCGGAAACGAAGATGCCGTAGCGGCAACGAAAAGCGTAGCAGAACAGGCCCTTTTTATCGAGGCCGTACTGCGGGAGTCTGAAGGTCTAGGCCCCATGGATTATGCTAAGGGGGGCGAACTGATTCAGAAGGCTCTGACTCTGGATATCCCTGAGGAGGCTGTGCAGAAAATGGCAGAGGCTGACGTCATCTGCTTTGCAGGGCGGAACAATGGTGTCGCGGAAGAGCTAACCCTCAAAACCAATGAGATTACACGTAAAAAATCGGATTTTCTGGAAGGCACATATGCCGCTCACGGGATCGAAGAAGTTATGACCGATAAAGATGTCATTGTTGTGATTGATCCCTTTGAGGAAGAAGAGGAAAAGTTTATGGAATGCCTTCAGCAGGGAGTCGGGGTAACCCTGATTGCTGTTTCTTCCAGAAAAACAAGCTTCCCCTATAATGTTATTATACCGGAAGACAAAGAATTCAAGGACTACATCGAACTGGCTGCCGGTTGGAACCTGCTGGTTGAGACGGGATTGAAACTGGGCATTGATCTGGATAATCCTTTAAGAGCCAGAAAAGTGGGAAACGAGTTTATTCCTGCCTGACCCTTATTCTTCGGATGAATCCATTAGAAGGGAGTACTCGTTGCTGGAAAGGCTGGAGTGGTCCTCTCTGGGATCATCCATATTGCTTCGGATCTCTTTCCTGATAGTCTGAATATCCTGAAGGTGCTTTGCCATCCGGCGTTTCAGATCAGGGAAGCGGTCCTGATCTTCTTCGCTGAAAAATACGGTTCTTTCAAGAACATCCTCTTCCAGTTCGGTCAGTCTCTTTTTCAGCTTCTGTATAGAAAAGAGGTAGTCCTTTCTGCGTATAAGGAATGTATTATTCTGCAGAAGATCATAATGACGAGTGAGCATATCATCAACAAAGAAAAGATCGGTCATGAATTTGGACGCAAAAAAGTCCTTATCAATGGAAAGTTTCAATCCATTTCTCAGTCTGGTTATATCAGTAAGAAGATAAAAAAGGTTGTCTTCATAATGAACTTTCTCACTCATACGGTTTTACTCCTTCCTATATTTTTTATGTTTCGGCATAATGGGAAGTTACCTTGACATCTATTAAGCATTATGCTATTTTTTCACAGCCTCTTTATTTGCTCTGTAGGAGTAAATCAATAAGTCCACAAGGAGGATAATATGAGATCCTACGAATTTACTGCCGTATTCCGCGTAAAAGAAGATAACTATACTACCGGAATGAAAGCTGTCAAAGACATTTTTCAGAAACACGGCGTCACCATTGCTTCTGAAGAAGATATGGGTGACAGACTGCTTGCGTATCCCGTCAACAAAGAAGAACGTGGTCACTACCACCTTTTCAATATTGAAGCTGATCCCGCAGGAATCCTTAAGATTGAAGAAGCTCTCAAACTTACAACTGAACTTCTTAAATATCTCTTCGTAAAAAACGAAAAATAAAACCTAAGGAGTTCCCATGGCAGAAGATTTAAATCGAGTCATACTGGTAGGGCGCCTTACGCGTGATGCCGAACTGCAATATACCAGCAGCGGCTGGGCCATTCTGAAAATGGGCCTGGCATGTAACCGCAGAAGAAAACAGGGAGATCAATGGGTTGATGAGGCAAACTTCTTTGATGTCACTCTTTTTGGAAAACGGGGCGAAACCCTGAGTCAGTACCTTCAGAAAGGGCAGCAGGTAGCTGTGGAAGGACAGTTGAAACAGGACCGCTGGGAACAGGATGGCATGAAACGAAGCAAGGTTGTTATCGAAGCCAGCAATATTCAGCTTCTGGGCGGACGCAATGACCGGCAGGGAGGAGATTACTCCTATCAGGGTCAGCAAGCCCCGCAGATGCAACAGGGAACACCTGCCAATAGAAACTCTCAACCTTTCGAGTCTTATAATCCTGGTCCGTCCAGACCGGATTCAGGACCTGCAGAACGGTTTGAGGATGACATTCCATTCTAAAACAGGAGAAAAACATGTCTGAAGAAACTAATGTGTCAGAAGAGGCTGTAAGCCAGGATAGATCTGAGAGATCCGATAGATCCTCCGGTCCCAGACCGAGAAGAACTTACTATAAGAAAAAAGTTTGTAAGTTCTGTACCAATAAAATTGAAGTAGATTATAAAAAACCCGATTCACTGAGACGATTTATCACTGAAAGAGGAAAAATCCTTCCAAGAAGAATCACCGGCACCTGTGCCAAGCATCAGAGAATGCTGACTACTGAAATTAAAAGATCCAGAGCCCTTGCTCTGCTTCCTTTTGTAACAAAATAAGGAAGATTTGTGAATCAGAAAGAGTTACGGAGTGTAATCGGAACATCCATAACAGTTGCTGTTATGTACAACCTCGGTTTTCTATCCCTCTTTTATGCTATTCCCCTGCAGCTGGCTGCATTAAGGGGCGATAAAAGGTTTTATATTTCCGTTTCTCTTTTGTCATCAGTGATGATTCTGACAGTACGTTTTGTACTTTTAGCTGCAGCAGAATTTTCAGAACTCTTTTTGCTGGATATCGCTGTAGTTACGGTCGTTGCAGCTGCTATGTATATAGCCAATTATATTCTATTCGGCTATTCTGTTCCTGTTCGAATGGGGATGATAACAGCTGCTCTTGGAATCCTGCTTCTTGCTGCTATTCCCTTTTCGGGAGTTGTAGATACGCAGTTTTCTTTGACCCTGGAAAAGATGAGCCGTTTGGCCAGTTCCCTCTCTCTTGCGGGAGGTCCGGATGGCTCAATGGCAATACAGGGTGCAACCCTTAATCTTATGATTAAGGATATGTTCGGTCGTTCCGTGTTGGCCGTATTCTTCTTTTTTATGATTTACACATGGTGGAGCAGTTCACGCCTGTTTCTCCGTATGGTGAAGGGTAGAAAGAAGGATCAGAACAGCGGGAATTGGGATTTTCCCGAACAGGCGGTCTGGCTGCTGTTCATCCCCCTGACGCTGGTATTGGCGGAAAGGTTATTGAATCAGTCGGGAGTGTTTCTGTTGAGGGGGATACCGGCTTATGTCGTCTCAAATCTGCTGTTTATTATGAGCGGTTTGTATGGAATACGGGGGATAAAAATCATTCTGCAGTTTATTCGCAGATGGAATATTCCCCGGCAGATGAATCTGCTGTTGATACTGATGCTGGGAATGCTGATTGCTGTTCCCGGAGTGAATCTGATACTTTTGGTAATCGTTGCAGGGCTTGGTGTATCCGAGCTCTGGGTAAACTACAGAATATTTGACAAGGAGTAAATCCATGAAGATTATATTGAGTCAGGACATTGCCAACCTTGGTGAAGAGGGCGATATCAAAGTCGTAGCCGACGGATATGCCAGAAATTTTCTCTTTCCCCAGAAGATGGCTGTTGCTTACAATAAACAGAACCTGAATATGTTCGAGCAGAAAAAGCTTGCTATTGAAAAGAGAAAAGAAGAAAAAAGAAAGGACGCCATGGGCCTGAAAGAGCGCCTGGCCGGTGAAGAGATTACAATAACCATGCCTGCCGGAGAAAAAGGCAAGCTTTTCGGTGCTGTAACTTCTTCTTCCATCTCTGAAGAGCTGGCAAAAATCGGTTTGACCGTAGAAAAAAAGAAAATTGAAGTTCCCGAGAACTCAATCAAACTGGTTGGTTCCTATACAGTTAAAGTTAAACTCTACGGTGGTGAGGTTGCTGATCTGAAAGTAACTGTAAACGCCGCAGAAAAAGCTGCTGAATAATAAGGAATTTCATGAATTCAATATCCTTAAAGGATAAGTTGCCCCCATACAATGAAGAAGCGGAAGCTGCTGTACTGGGGGCTCTTCTTATTAATTTTTCCCTCGATTCCCTGGATATGGTCCGTCAGTATCTGAGAGCGGGAGATTTCTTTAAAACAGCTCACCAGAAGATATTTCAATCTATTGAAAATCTTGAAAAAAAAGGTTCCGGTGTAGACCTCCTGACTGTTACGGAGCAGCTGAAGGCGGATGCTCTTCTGGAAAAATCCGGCGGTGTGGGGTATATCGCAGAATTAACCTCTTCTGTTCCGAGTACGGCCAATATAGAGTACTATTCGAAGATTGTGCAGGATTGCAGTATCCGCAGAAAACTTCTTAATATCGGCGGGGAAATCCATGCCCAGGCACATGATGATTCCCGTGAAACCGATGAAATCTTAGAGGATATTGAGCGTAAAATTTTTGAAATTAACGATCAACGCTCCATTGACTCTATGAAGTCAGCCGGTGAAGTTATTAAAGATGCCATTTATGCTATAGAACAGAGGTACTCCCAGAAAGGGGATTTTACAGGTATCCCTTCGGGATTTGACGAACTGGATGCCATGACTACAGGTTTCCAGAAGTCTGAGATGATTGTAATCGGAGCCCGGCCTTCTGTTGGTAAAACTGCTTTTGCCCTTACATTGGCTGCCAATGTAGCAATCAAGAACAGGATAAACTGTGGTTTTTTTACTCTTGAAATGACAACCCTATCGGTAATGCAGAGGCTTTTATCCATACAGGCTAATATCAACTCTAATAAAATTCGAACAGGTTTGCTGAAACCCTCGGATTTTAACAGTATAACAGATGCAGCCAGTCATATTTATGAAGCTCCCTTGTGGATCGATGATACACCGAATATGAAACTACTTGATCTCCGTTCCCAGGCTCGAAAAATGGTAAGTAAGCATGGTGTAAAAATCATATTCATTGACTACCTGGGGCTTATCACATTTGAAGATAAACGAATTCCCCGGCATGAACAGATGTCGGAAGTCAGTCGATCTTTGAAGGCGCTTGCAAGAGAACTGGATGTTCCAATTATTGCTCTTTCCCAGGTCGGTCGTCAGACCGAAGGAAAGGCTCCCGGTCTTGCTGACCTGAGGGAATCCGGAGCCATTGAGCAGGATGCGGACATGGTAATGTTCCTTCATCGCGACAGAGGTATTGATAATGACGGCGGACCGCCCGATAATATAGAAACAGAGTTAATTGTGGCCAAACAGAGAAACGGCCCTGTGGGAACAGTAAAAATGGCTTTCATACCCCATTATACAAAATTTGTTCCTTTAGCTCATACCTGATATTATTAA
Organism: Oceanispirochaeta sp.; assembly: GCA_963663385.2. GTDB lineage: Bacteria > Spirochaetota > Spirochaetia > DSM-2461 > DSM-2461 > Oceanispirochaeta. The sequence continues at coordinate 1,116,625 of CAXXXD010000003.1, forward strand.
GTGGGAGGTCGTACAATGAATTTTGAAGAAACCTATGGGTTGGATGAAATAAAAAATGAAGTGGAAGAAGTAGCTTTTCAGGAGCTGGAGACACAGCTTAATAATATATCTGACGAAGATATATGTAAATGTAAGGACTGTGTCCAGGATATGGCTTGTTTTGCACTGAATCAGATTAAACCCCGGTATACAGTCTCCCTGCTAGGAAGTTTGTACACCAGAGCGGAAACCGATTCCCTTTTGGATGATATAAGGGAAGTTGTGGCTCTGTCAATTGAAAAAATCAGTCAGAATCCGCTGCATAGTAAATCCTGACTTTAAGTTATTTAAAAAAAAGGGTGATTGATCCTATAGGATTTAAGTCACCCTTTTTTTTAAAAGAATCTGATATAGGTATTCTAATTCTGTCTGACAATAATACAACTGTTTCTGACTGATCTTGTGGTGTTGCTTTGAAAAGTATTTAAGAAATCAGAAGCTGAAGAAGAACTTATATAAGGTTTGGCTTCCTGACCGGGGATGGCAATCCAGGAATTGTCTTCCATCAGGTAGAAGTCCAGAATTATCCTTTCGGTACGGGGATTGAAAAGAGAAAGGGATCCGTCGGTATTCAGTATATAGAGCAGAGAGTTATGATAAAAAATCTTTTCTATATTTTTATCATAATCCCAGATCTTTTTCCGTGAGCCTGAAATACGTATGATATCCCGTCCGGTTATCGTTCCATAGAGAGTGGGAGTGTAGGAACTGGTATCGGCTGTGAAGATCGCATCTATCCATTCTCCTGTACGGAGAAAAACAGTACTGACGCTGGAAGGATTGTTGATGCTGTGACTTTGTATACTGGTTTCTACAGTATTATTCCCTTTATTCGCTAAACCAATGGTAAAAGTCCGGTTACTGTCAGGCAGGGACAGAATATCATAAACTAAAAAACGATCATCCTGCAGGGGGATGATCTCTCCCGTATCTGTCTGTACGGTAAACATGGGATTCCTTCCGGATTTCATTAAAGATTTTCCTCCCAGAAGGGTGGAATCATTGAGAAAATTCAGACTTACCATTCCCAGTGCGGAAAATTGGAAATCCCTGATTCCAGTATGAATATTATTCAGGGATGCTTCACCGCTGTTTTCAAGAACCAGAACCTGGTCATTGCGGACATGAAGTTGATTCAGAGCGGATTCGAAACTATAGTTACTGTTTAAAATGGCATTATTGTCCGGGCTGTAAATGACATAGCCTTTTTCAACACTGTTCCTGGTCCATATAATCATTTTTTCGGAGTCTACGGCTTCAATTTCCGAATCACCCGGCAGGGGACTGTCCTGGCGGGTAATATTCAGGTCTGAAAATCCTCTAAGAGAGGTGTCGCTGCCGGTAAAATGACTACTCTGGAGTCTTGTCAAACTTTTATCGGACAGGATAAAGAGGGAGTCATCCATAAAGTTCAGATCCTTCAGGTCGGAAATAAGATTTTTCTTGAATACTGCGGGGCGCAGTGTTTCGCTGTCAATTTCCCAGATTTTACCGGTAGTATCCGCCAGAAAGAGCCGTCTGCCGGTTAATCTGGAATCTGTGAGATTGCCGCTTAAACTAAAATATTCCGTACTGTTCTGAAGGGACTCCGCTAAACCGAGAGTTTCCGTTTGCCCGAGGAAGGAACCGATTTCCATAGGAGAGAAGAAGGCTTCCGGGGTTTTTACCATCACAGTTTTCAATCTGCCTGTATTGGACTTTGTAATGATGGCAATATTGCCGGTATCAGGATCCACCGAAAAACTCAACATATTTTCCTGTTCAAGGGTATCCCTTACATCACCGTTTAAACGATCTATCAAAAACAGGGTTTCTGCCTTTCTGGCAACAAAATACCTCTTTCCTTCAGTTTGCAGTACTGTTATCTCTCTGAGGTCGGTCAGAGTGTCTGCTTCATTCTGAAGTGTAGATGTTCTGATATCCCAGTATTTCAGGGTTCCTGAATTGCTGTAAGTCATAACCCGGGATTCGGAACCGCCGATATAGGCATAACTGAAAAGATCGTACAGACGCTTCAGATAGCTGAAATCCCTTCCTGTCTGGCTATCCATCATGACCATGCTTGGCGAGCTGATCTTTGTTAAAAAAAGGTACTTCCCCTTTGCTGAATAGTCAAACTGAATGGGCTTGTCATTTAATTCTCTGCTGAACAGTTCCTTGTTTTTAACCCAGTCCCATACGGCAATTTTAGTGTAGCCGGGACGGGATACCAGAATCGCAAACTGCTTTTTTTCGGGATGAGTTTTCAGTTGTATTGTACCTTTCAAACCGGTATTGACTTGGTACACCAGTTTGTTCGTAGTCAGATCCCACACTTTAACAAGACCATTATTATCTGCGGAAATGAGGGTCTTGCAGCAATCATGGCTTACTATGGACTCTATACTGTCCTTATGTCCTGAGTCTATTATCAGTCTGGAGGAATTTTGTGTCCATGCCAGATAAGGGATAGTGAATATCATCAGAAGTAAGGCAAAACGTCTGTTCAACATATTATTTCCTCGAAAAAAATAGAATATCATTCATGGTTGCAAAAATAATCAGTCCGAACACCAGAAAAGTGCCCAGCAGCTGATACCTGTATATTGCTTGAGGATTGGGTTTCCGTCTGAAAATACCCTCAATCAGAAATAAAATGATCTGTCCGCCGTCCAGTACGGGAATGGGCAGAAGGTTCATAACGCAGAGGGCAACATTAATCAGAGCAATAAACCGGAAAAAAGTCAGAAACCCTTCTCCCATACTGTTTCTGAAACCGGAAAAAGCCAGATCTCCAGTCAGATAGGTTATTCTCAGTGGACCGGATACGGCTGACTGCAGGTCTATTCCCCGGAAAAGAAGGGCAATCCCCTTGATTGATGAAATCAGAGTATGAGCTGTCTCAGAGAATCCATCTTTCAGCGAGAGAAAAAAATTCCCGCTCTGTGTTCTTGATTCTATAAAATCGTACTGAATTCCCGGATCGCTGATTTTTACAGCTTCCGGAAGAACGAACTCTTTTCTCTGTCCTTCTCGTATAACAGCAAAACTTTCCAGAGGATTACGGTCAATAATGGACGATAGCTGTACGGCATGGTAAATATCAATTCCATTTATTTGCTGAAATCTATCCCCGGGTAGAACTCCCTGTGAATTAAAGAGAGAGGTTTCCGAGAGTTTACGGACTACAGGTTCTATCCAGGGATAAATGCCTACATACCCGGATCCGGACTGTAAATTTAATTCAGGAACGATTTCCAGGGATCTTTCTGCTCCTTCCCGTTCAATTGTCAGCATAAGAGTTTCTTCGGGATTTAGGGAAACCTCCTTCTGTAACTGATCAAATCGGTAAATTCCTTTTGAATTAACAGACCGGACAATGTCACCTGTTTTAAGACCGCTCAAGTTGGCCGGGTAGTCGGCCCTATCCGTATATTCCGAGGCCAGAACTATGCGGGAAGGGTAGTAGTAAATATTATAGCCAATAAGCCCTATAAAGAAGAAAATCAAAACCGCAGATATCAGATTCATCAGTGGACCGCTCAGGGAAACAAGGATTCTCTTCCACCAGGAGGCCGCATACATATCGCCTTCAGAACTTTCAACTTCTCTTGCATGAGTTTCCCAGGCCTGTATAAGAGCCTGTTCTCCCTGCATCTTGCAATAGCCTCCCAGAGGAATCAGGGACAGACGGAATTCCGTATCACCCCACATCCTGCGATAAAGTATTTTACCCCATCCAATGGAAAAAGCTTCAACTTTTATACCGGACATTCTGGCTGCAACGAAATGACCCGCTTCATGAATTACCACAACAAGGGACAGCCCCAGAAGTCCAAATATGATTTTCAAAAGTATCATGCAAATCTGTCCTTAAGTATTCTGCCGGCAGTTTCCCTTGTCTTTTTGTCTGTTTCAAGGATCTGTTCAAGGCTGTCCTGCTTGGTTGACCAGTCATGGTTCAGGGTCTCTTCCGTAATTCGGGCTATATCCATAAAGTGAATGGAATCCTTTAAAAAGGCTTCGACAGCTATCTCATTGGCCCCGTTGTAGGCTATAGGGTAACCGTTTTCCATCTCTGCACAGTCATAGGCCATCTTCATCATGGGAAAGCGTTCAAAATCGGGGGCCTGAAACTCCAGAGTCTTCCCCGCCAGATCCAAATAAGTCCAGGGAACTTCCTTCATCTCCGGGTAATAGAGGGCGCCCTGTATGGGAAGACGCATATCCGGCGCACTTATTTGAGCATAGAGAGCCATATCCTCTGTTCTGATGAGAGAATGAACATAGCTCTGGGGATGAATCAGTACCTTTATCCTTTTTATATCAAAGTCAAATATCCGCTGGGCTTCAATTATCTCCAGTCCCTTGTTCGCCATGGTGGCAGAGTCTATGGTTATCTTCTTTCCCATATCCCATGTGGGATGCCTGAGAGCATCTGCCAGGGTAATCCCTGGAAATTCATCATAGGGAAGATTTCGAAAGGGACCCCCTGAAGCTGTAAGGATTATTTCAGCTACATTGGGTTTATCTCTTCTGTGGAACAGATGAAAGAGTGCAGAGTGTTCCGAGTCTACCGGAAGAAGCTTGCATTTGTGAACTGAGGCCAGATGGTTGATAAGGGGGCCTGCCAGAACCATGGATTCCTTATTGGCTAAAGCGACATCCATTCCGTTCCTGATTGCCTGGATGGTAGGAGCAAGCCCGGAGGCTCCTACAATACCGTTTACAACTATATCCGCGTCACTATCATCAATCAGCTTGAGAATTCCCTCGCTTCCGGAATATTGTATACGGTCAGAATCAGCTTTTTTCCCGCTCAGGCAGAGTTTAAGACCGGGGCGGATAGATTCCTGCTCCAGCAGGAATCCTTCATTTGTATGCGCTTGAATTCCATCCAGAATAAAATCATTTTGATGGTGATTTATAATATCAAGAGTGCTCAATCCGATAGAACCGGAGCACCCCAGCAATAGTACTTTTTTCATTTCAGTATCCTGAAGAAAAGTTTTATTACAATGAAATAAAACTTAAAAAATAGTAAAAAACAGGAGCCGTGAGTAAAAGGGAATCTATGGAGTCCAGCAAACCGCCTCTGCCCATAATAATATTCCCGGAATCCTTTACCCCGGAAGATCTTTTAATACCGGATTCTACAAGATCACCGAGTATGGTGGTACATCCGGCTATCAGTCCTAACAGAACCATAATATATAAAGGCCCGCGGAAGACCTCAGGATACAGAAATTTTATACTAACTGTTACCACGAGGGATGCAAATATGCCGCCTCCGAAACCGGCCATACTTTTATTGGGACTGACGGCAAAAACTTTGCGGGAATTCCTGCCGAACAGGTTTCCAATAAACCAGGCATTGGAGTCGTTCAGGTAAACAGCCAGCATAAAAGCAATTATTATGTGAGTAGCGTATTCAAATCCGGAAAATCTGACAATATAAGTCAGGAAGAACCCGGGATAAATCAGGGCTAGGAGAGAACCTCCTGCTGTATGAATAACTTTACTGAAATTATTTTCAGCCATTGTGAAAACAGGTATGCTGAGAATTAAAGCTGTGAAAACAACCCCGGTAATCTGTATGCTGTATTCTGGTACTATTCCGGTTATGGATAGATAGGTGAGCAGGGGGTGCAGGGCTCCCGCCGGGGTAAGTACTTTGGTCGGAACCGGCATACCGGCCTTGTTCAGCATGGTGCACATCTCATGGGTTCCTATTATAGCTATGGTGAACACAACCAGATTAATAGCAAGGTGATTGGCAAAATCTACAAAAATCAGAGCACTGAGTACAGGCAGGGCTATAATAAATAATAACCATCTCTGCTGGTTGTTTGTCATGATTTTACTCCTCCGAATCTTCGATCTCTATTTTTAAATGCATTGATGGCTTCAACAAGATCATCCCGGCCCCATTCGGGCCAGAGTTTATCTGAAAAATACAGTTCCGCATATGCTGTCTGCCAGATCAGAAAATTGCTGATTCTTTTCTCGCCGCCTGTGCGAATTAACAAATCTACCGGAGGAATGTCTCTTGCATCCAGAGAGTTATTAATTATGTCTTCTGAAATGGGCTTCCCGGGATTTTTCTCTATATAACGGTTCATACAGCGAATTATTTCATCACGACCGCCATAATTAATAAGAAGGTTAACCGTTAATCCGGTAAATCCGGCAGTCTGATCCATTACGGTTTGAATCTCCTTTTGAATATCTTCAGGGAGACCGCTTATATCACCGCTGTGTACAACTCTGATGGAATTGTCCTTATAGAACTGATACTCTTTTCTTAAATAATTTCTGATCAGTACCATCAGAAAAGAAATTTCATCCTGAGTCCTTTTCCAGTTTTCTGTGGAAAAGACATAAAGGGATAAATAGGAAACACCAATGTCTGATGCTGCTTTGACAACGGCTTTGGCTGCATTTAATCCTTCCCGATGCCCAGCCGAACGGATCTGACCGCGATTCTTAGCCCAGCGGCCGTTTCCGTCCATTATAATGCCTATGTGAAGGGGATCTTCTGTCAGTGACATTAAATCTCCATGATTTCTTTTTCTTTTTCGTCGATAACGGTTCCTATATCTTTGATATACTGGTCCGTTAATTTCTGAATTTCATCTATTCCTTTTTTCTGTTCGTCCTCTGCAAAATCACCTTTTTTGATTTGATCATTTGCGTCACGGCGAATATTTCGAACGGATACACGGCTGTTTTCACCGATATTTTTAGCCTGTTTTACAAGGTCCTTACGCCTCTCTTCCGTTAGAGGGGGAATATTGATTCTTATAACCTTTCCGTCATTGCTTGGATTAAGGGAGAGTTCAGAGGTTTGAATGGCTCTTTCGATGTCATTCAGAGAATTTTTATCAAAAGGCTGAATAACTATCAGGCGGGCTTCCGGAATGGAAATATTGGCAACCTGATTCATGGGAGTAGGGGTACCGTAGTACTCAACCATGACTTTATCGAATAAACTTGCTGATGCTCTTCCTGTACGGATTGTATTGAATTCTTCTTTAAGAGCTTTGATGGTTTTCTTCATTCTGTCTTCTGCAGACTTCTTTATGCTATCCATGTATTCACCTCTTTATAAAAATAGGACACCGCCCCGACAGGGACAGTGTCCTCAAATTATTTATGCTTCTTCGCCAACCATGCAATATACATAGTCAACCAGTTCGATAGAACCGCCTGCTGCTTTGGCAACTTCGGCAATAGCCTGTTTTACAGACAGCTTGTCATTTTTCACAAATGCCTGATCAACAAAACATACCTGAGCCAGATGCTTGTTAAGTTTACCCTTGATGATTCCCTCAATAACCTTGGCAGGTTTATCCATATTGGCTGCCTGGGCCGCGAAAATCTCTTCCTGTTCCTTAACATAAGCGGAATCAACAGATTCTCTGTTCAGGTAGGTAGGATTGAAAGCCGCTGCATGAAGAGCGAGATCCATTCCCAGAGCCTTTACCTCGGAATTCTGAGCAGTTGCAGCACTGTCGCAGCTCAGTTTAACCATTACACCAATTGATCCGCCATTGTGCAGGTAATCCACTGCACAGTCCGAATCGCTCAGATCCATGGTTGAAATTCTTTTAAGAATCATGTTTTCCTTCAGGATGGAAATAGCTTCCTTAACCAGGGTTTCCAGTTCTTCATTGATAGCAGTGTATTTCTTTTCTGCTACAACGTCAGCGATTTTCTGTCCTGATTCTCTGAATGCATCATTCTTGGCTACAAAGTCGGTTTCGCACGTCAGCTCCACGAGGGAAGCTGTGTTGCCTTTAATTGCTGTAAATACTGCGCCTGCATTGGTCGCCCGGCCGCTTCTTTTATCAGCGGAAGCCAGCCCCTGTTCTTTCAGGTATTTTTCTGCAGCGGCGAAATCACCGTCGCAAGCCTGAAGGGCTTTTTTACAGTCAAGCATTCCTGCAAGTGTTTTATCTCTTAATTTTTTAACATCTGCTGGTGTTACTGCCACGATATTCTCCTAAAATTATTCAGATTCGGTTGTATATACGACATCGCTGTCATCGGCTTCTTCAGATTCATCCTCTTCCTGAGAGGGCTCATCCATTACAGATATTTCTTCATCATCCTGAAGATTCTCGATAACTTCCAGACCGATTTCATTATCAGCTTCCACTACAGCATTTGCAATAATAGAGGTAAACAGACTGATAGCGCGGATAGCGTCGTCATTACCGGGAATGGGGTAATCGATCCCTTCGGGGTTACAGTTGGTATCTACTACTGCGATGATGGGGATGCCCATTCTTCTGGCTTCAGCTACAGCAATTGCTTCTTTTTTTGTGTCGATTACGAACATTACTCCGGGAAGATCATTCATGTTTTTGATGCCACCCAGGTTCTTTTCCAGTCTGCCCTTTTCTTTCAGAAGCTTGGAAACTTCTTTTTTGGTCATCTGGTCAAAAGTTCCGTCAACTTCCATTTTTTCAATTCTCTTCAGCTGGTGAAGGGATTTTTTAATCGTGGTGAAGTTGGTGAGCATACCACCGAGCCATCTGTTGTTAACGTAGAACATGTCACAGCGTTCAGCTTCTCTTGCAATAGCAGCCTGTGCCTGTTTTTTGGTTCCTACAAAAAGGACGGATTTTCCATCCAGTACGTTTGCTCTTACAACATTGTATGCTTCTTTGATAGCGACAATAGTCTTCTGAAGATCAATAATGTGAATCCCGTTTCTCTGTGAGAAAATAAATTTTTTCATTCTGGGATCCCAGCGCTTGGTCTGATGTCCGAAATGTACACCTGATTCAAGCAGGTTTTTCATTGTTACTACAGCCATGTAGCCTCCTAAATTCCACTCCTGTGTATGAGCGGTCCTTCTCTTAGTCTCAGCGCTATAAAGATTAAGTCTCTTATAGGCCGGAAAATTATATGCTGAATTTCAGCAGTCTTAACATGCCATATAATAAATTAATTGGCAAGCCCATTACATTGAAGTACGATCCGTTCACCGAAACAATGTACATTCCTCCCTTTTCCTGGATCCTGTATCCCCCTGCGGCACCCCGCCACTCATCCGTATCCAGGTAATCCTCCATTTCCTGACCGGAAAGAGGGGCGAATTGAACATCAGTCCTGTCCCAGCGGGACAATAATTTTCTGTCATCGGGGCGGAAAAGGGTTATTCCCGTATATACCTGATGTATCCTGTTCTGCATTTTCTGCAGCATATAACGGGCTTCATCCCTGGAGGCAGGTTTTCCTATTTTATGATCATCAAGTGAAATGAGTGTGTCTGCGGTAACAACCCATCCCGGACACCCGTATTTACTGAGACAGGCTCCCATCTTCAAATTGGAAAGTTCAAGGGACAGATCTTCGGGAGATTTGTCCTGATCCATAATCTCTTCCATTTCGAAACTCAGTACTTCACAGGGTATTCCCATCTGTCTTATCAATTCAAACCGTCTGGGAGAAGCCGAACCCAGATAAAGCTTTTCTGTTTTTTTCATAACATCATTATATATAAAAAATGATTTTAACGGCATTATTGATTGCTCACTCCGGAGGAACTAGACTTATAAACAGAGTTAATCCTTAGGGGGAAATGATATGTTAAATCGTGTATTGGTCCAATTTACCGTTGAAGATGAGGTTGAATATCTGGCCCGTTTTACAGATGTATTGAAAAATCGGTATAAAAGTATAGATATCTGTGGTCTTTATGTGAGAAATACGGATGAATATCTGAAATATAATTCGGCTATGTATAGCGATGCCTACTATCAGGATTTTCTCAACGTCTGGAAAACCATAGAAGATAAGAAAGAAGAAAAGGTGAGGGAGGAGTTTAAAAAACATTTTCCGGGGTGTGAGTTCATCTCTGATACCGGTTATACGGACAGTATTGTTCTGAATCATCTCAGATTGTTTGATATACTTGTTCTGGCGAAACAGAAGTTTATAGGACATGAAATCAAGGCTCTGCTAAGCGCTCATCATAAACCAGTGATAATTGTACCGTCAAAAGATAACTATTCAATGGATAATATTCTAGTGGCTGATGACGAACGACTGGAAGTAAATAAATCTCTGTTCAGTTTCATGTATCTTTTTGATGACATCCGGGAGTTTGATGCTTTGGGTATTAATATAGATAAAGAAAAGCATCTGGATCTGGGGCGATATATGGAAAAGGCAGGTAAACGGATAAACTGCGAATATCAAACAGGTCATGTGGTTGAGAAACTGCTGGATTATTCAGACAGTTACGGGATGATGATTATCGGTGATTTGAAGCACAGCTTTTTAATGGAGCGGATTGCAGGTAAAACAGGACTGAAGTTTCTGGAAAAAACAGAAATCCCCCTGTTTATCGGCTAATCAGTTGTTCCGCGGCAAACAATCCCAGGTCCATCTGCGGGTCCGGCGGTCTGTAGAGTTTGCCGTCAAGTTTCCCAAGGGACAGTCCCAGCAGGCGGACAGGAATTTTACCGGCATCTGTTTTTTTGAGAAGATCCGGAACAAGAGACATAATCTGCTCTCTGTTTTTCAGGGGGCGGGGGCTTCGGGTACAGCGGGTACACATCCTGAAATCGTGATATTTGACTTTCAGGGTCAGCTGAAATCCGAATACTCCGGTTTTTATACAGTCTTCTTCCACCATTTGAGCGATTATTTCCAGTTCTCTTATTATTTCAGAGAAACCTGTCAGGTCCTGAGAAAAGGTATTTTCACGCCCCAGGGATTTTCTTGTCCGTTTCGGTTCAACAGCCCTGTCATCAATTCCCCGGACCGCATAGTAGTAATAAGTACCGGCTTTTCCAAAGAGTTCCAGCAATTCATAAAGTTCTTTCTGTTTCAGATCACGTCCCTTGTTAATCCCAAGACTCTTCATCCTCTCTTCCGTTCTTTTCCCGATACCGAAAAAGCGTCCGATGGGGAGATCTTCCAGAAATGCGGGAGCTTCGAGGGGAGTAATAACGGTAAGACCATCCGGCTTTTGTACATCAGAAGCAATTTTGGCAATAAATTTATTATAGGAAACACCGGCTGAAGCGGTTAAACGGGTTTCCTTCAGGATGGTTTCCCTTATCTGACGGGCAATAATGGTAGCTGAGGGGATATCCGGTTTATTTTCTGTAACATCAAGGTAGGCCTCATCAAGGCTGAGGGGTTCAACCAGATCGGTATAGCGGTGAAAAATCTCCCGTATCTGATTGGAAACCTCCCTGTAATCGGAAAAATCATGGTGCGTTATAAAAACAGCATGGGGACAGAGCTTGTAGGCCTGTGCGGAAGGCATGGCCGAGTGGATCCCGTATTTTCGGGCTTCATAGGAACAGGTTGAAACAACTCCCCGGCTGTTCGGCGGACCTCCCACTACCACGGGCTTTCCTTTTAACGAAGGGTAGTTGCGCTGTTCAACAGATGCATAAAAAGCATCCATATCCACATGGATGATCTTTCTCATTTTTATATACTATACATAATTTAAGTATAAATCAAGGCAGAGAGGGGTATCCATATCACCCAAAAGGGTGATTCTTCCGGTTTCAGAACGGTTCACCTGTTCGGGTTATATCGAAACAGGGCCATAAGGGAGTATCCTGATGTCAGGAGGCAGGCTAGTGAAACGAAAGAATATAATACTGACCTGGATTATTACAGCCCTGTTTCTTCTTTTCACAGGATGGTGCGGCATACTTCTGTTCTGGACTATGAGTCAGGAAGATGATGTTCCCCTGTTTATCAGCGGCGGTATCACGGGGATTATTTTTCTGATACTGGTACCTGTCATGATAATGATGGTTGTCACGGCTGTACGGCGGAAGAGGGAGATCGAAGAGGAGGATGAGGATGATCTTAGTCAATACTGAAACAATCAGCGGTAAAAATCTGGAAATGCTGAGTATCGTTAAGGGGAGTACGGTACAGTCCCGGCATATGGGAAAAGATATTATGAGCAGTCTGAAAACCCTGGTGGGCGGTGAAATCACAGCGTATTCAGAGATGCTGAATGAAGCCCGGGCTCTTGCTACCAAACGTATGGTGGATGAAGCGGAAAAAATGGGCGCCGACGGTATTGTCAATATCCGTTATGCTTCCAGTGCGGTTATGCAGGGTGCTGCCGAGGTTATTGTATACGGAACGGCTGTTAAATTCACCTGAGACTCCAAACTTGCCCTATCCCGTACTGTAAGGATATAATTTATCAACTTTATGCAGTCTTTATCTGAATACCTTTACAGTCTGGAATCCCGTCGGGGAGAACATACCGCCTGGGTTATCCGGTGGGGAATAGCGGCATTCTTTCTTGGAATCAGCTTTCTTCAGGGGAATTTGTCGATTCTCCCGATAGCCCTTGTCCTTGCTCTTTATAATCTGCTTTTAAAAGCAGTAAAACAGATTGAGTCCGGGCTTTTATCCTATACATCCGTTATGGCGGAGACTCTGGCTGTCAGTCTGGCTGTATTTTTCTCTTCCAGCGGGGAATCCCTGCTTTTTTCCGCGATTTCCCCTTTTCTGTGGATATTTTTTATCCTTTTATACAGTGCTTCCCTGCGTTTAAACGAAAAACTGATTCTCTTTTCTTCGGTCATTAATATTACCGGTATGAATTCGGTGTATCTTGCGGGATATATCAGTGATCCCCGGCGCTTTGAAGAGGCCTATTCAGGGGCTTGCCTTTCTGATCAGGTTATGCGTACCCTGTTTCTGATGGCTTTGGGACTGCTGCTGTTAAACCGGCCGCGTATTATACGCCGGATTCTGAAGAACCGGCAGGATTTCTTTGATAAAATGAAAGAAACGAATTTCAGGTTCAGGGAAGAGCTGGAAAGCCTGGCGAGAGATGCTTCTCTTACAACCAGGGAGGAGGAAGTTCTCAGGGAACTTTTAAAGGGAAAAACATACAGGATGATAGGGGACAGTCTCTGCATCTCTGTGGATACAGCAAAGAGCCATATAAAAAAGCTGTACAGGAAACTGGGGATAAACAGCCGGAATGAGCTGTACGGTCTGATTCAGGAAAACCGCATGAAGGAAGGAAAGAACAGGTAATGGAGAAATATATTGTAATAGCCGGAAATATCGGAGCCGGGAAATCCACCCTTGTCAGGCACCTTTGTGAAACTCTCGGCTGGCAGCCTTATTATGAACCTGTAACAGAAAATCCCTACCTGGAAGATTTCTACAGGGATATGGAGAAATGGGCCTTTCACTCCCAGCTTTTTTTCCTTGCCGACCGGATTACCATGCATAAGGAGCTGCAGGATTTTCAGGGCAGTGTTGTGCAGGATCGTTCAGTCTACGAAGATGCGGAAATATTTGCCCGTAACCTGTATCTTCAGGGAGAGATCAACCGGAGAGACTTTCAAACCTACTGGAAAATCTACCAGAATGCGGTGTCTCTCCTCACACCTCCCGATCTGGTCGTCTATCTCCGTGCCGGAGTCCCCTCTCTTAAAGAGAGAATCGTTCAGCGGAAAAGGGAGTTTGAAGCTGAAATACCGGAAATCTATCTGGAGCACCTAAATTCTCTCTATGACGAGTGGATCAGGTCTTTTGGTATGTCGGAGGTTCTGATACTGAATATTGAGGATTACGATATACTTGAAAACCCTGAAGATCTCAATTCCATCGCAGTACAGATTAAGGAGAAATTAAGGGGCGTCCAGGGAGAGCTGTTTTCCTGAAAGAGTGGTCTTGCCTGCCCTCCGATTTGATACTAGTATAAACCTCATATGCAAAAACAGAAACAAAGCGGGACCGGTTCCCGTAAATATAATGCCATATCCTATAGTTCACTACCGGTGCAATGGCGGGAAATTCATGATGGTCTGAAAACTGTCCGGCGCTGTGACTACTTTCGCCTGAAAAGAGACCTGGACAGACTGATTCGATCATCTGGAAAGGACTTTCCCGAAGATTCGGAGCTGTTGAGCCGCATAAAAAACCGGATCCGTTCATCTGCAGAAGAGAAGCAGCGCCGGAAGCTCAGGAAGTACCGGTACAACTGGAATGACTCTCTCCCGATAACAGCCCGGAAGGATGAAATAATCCAGACAATCCGTGATAATCAGGTTGTGGTTCTGGCAGGAGAAACAGGAAGCGGTAAAACAACCCAGATCCCCAAGTTCTGCCTGGCTGCCGGACGGGGAGTGGAAGGAAAAATCGGCTGTACACAGCCGCGCCGTATTGCCGCTCTTTCCGTAGCGGAACGGATCGCCGGGGAGATGGGTGAGAAACCAGGGAAAACAGTGGGATACAAAATCCGTTTTCAGGATAAGGATGATCCCCTGGGAGCCGTAAAAATCATGACAGACGGTATCCTTCTGGCAGAAACCCAGGGAGATGCCTGGCTGAATGAATATGATACCCTGATTATTGATGAGGCACATGAAAGAAGCCTGAATATTGACTTTATCCTGGGGATACTGCGCCGGCTGATTCAGAAGAGGAAAGATCTCAAACTGATTATTACTTCAGCCACTATTGATACCAGGAAATTTTCTGAAGCTTTTGACAATGCTCCGGTTATTGAGGTTTCGGGAAGAACTTTCCCTGTAGAGGTCCGTTATCAGGATGAGGAGAGTGACGATGACGCCTCCCCGGCGGAAAGGGCGGCTGAAGCGGCCGATACCCTGATCCGTAAGGATCCCAGAGGGGATATCCTTATTTTTATGCCCACTGAACAGGATATCAGGGAAACCTGTGACCTTATAGCTGGCCGCCATGGGGGGGCGCTGATTCTGCCTCTGTACGCCCGTCTGTCTTCATCTGACCAGCAGCGTGTATTTGCTTCTTCCTCCAGTAGAAAGATAATCGTTTCCACCAATGTGGCAGAGACCTCACTGACCATTCCCGGCATTAAATATGTCATAGATACGGGGCTGGCCCGTCTGGCTCAGTACTATCCCTCCACGGGAACCTTCGCCCTGCCTGTCGTTCCTGTATCCAGAAGCAGCGCCGACCAGAGAAAAGGTCGCTGCGGTCGTGTGGAAAACGGTATCTGTATCCGTCTTTATACAGAGGAGGATTACAACTCCAGGCAGGAATTCACTCCGGCAGAAATCCTCAGAACCAATCTGGCGGAAGTTATTCTCAGGATGCTTTCCCTCCGTTTGGACGATCCGGCCAAATTCCCCTTTATTGACGCCCCCTCATCAGCCGGAATTGCCGACGGGTACAAGACTCTTCTGGAGCTGGGGGCTGTTCTGAATACAGGGAGCGGCAAAAAACGCCGTTACTCTCTTACAAATATCGGCCGTACCATGGCTTCTCTTCCCCTTGATCCCCGTCTGGCCCGTATGCTGCTTCAGGCGGACCGGGAAGACTGCCTGGAGGAGATCCTGATTATCGCATCCTCCCTGAATGTTCATGACCCCAGGGAAAGGCCTTCGGATAAACCGGGTAACGCAGAGCAGGCTCAGGCAAAATTCCGGCATGAGGAATCGGACTTCCTGACCCGTTTGAATATCTGGCGCAGTTTTGAACAGGATTATGATGTAAAAAAAGCGGGGCATCTGAGAAAGTACTGCAAGGCTAACTACCTCTCTTACCGGCGCATGCGGGAGTGGCAGGATATATACAGGCAGCTGAAGATTATTCTGGAAGAGAAGGGGTATAAGGTTAAACCTTATCAGGGGAATCAGGAAAACTTCTATCCCGCCATTCACAGGGCCATTCTCAGCGGTTTTCTCTCTCATATTGCCCTGAAGAAGGAGAAGGTCTTCTATAAGGCTACCCGTAACAGGGAGATGATGCTTTTTCCCGGTTCCGGTCTGTTTCAGGGCCAGAAGGGAGGAGAGTGGATTGTAGCCGGAGAGATCGTGAAAACATCACGGCTGTTTGCCCGTATCGTAGCCAATATTGACAGCTCCTGGCTGATTGATCTGGGAGCTCATCTGATGACCGAAACATACCACTCTCCCGTGTGGTCACAGGATAAGGGTGCCGTTATGGCGGTACAGCAGAAACGACTGTTCGGATTTATCATCACCGAGGGAAGCGTACCCTATGGACCGGTCAACCCGGCGGAAGCTACGGATATCTTTATCCGCAGCGCTCTTCTGGAAGGAATGGTTAAGAATCCTTCGGAATACCCTTTTCTGGAAAAGAACAGGGCGCTAATTGATTCAATAGTTAATATGGAAAATAAAATACGCCGTAGAAATCTGATGGTGTCTGATGAAGAGCTGTTTCTTATTTATAAATCCCGGCTGGACGGCGTATATGATCTGGGACTGCTGGAGCAGTATATCCGCGATAAGGGAGAGGATGCACTTCTTATTACCGAAAAGGATCTTCTGTCGGGCAGTACGGAGAATCTGAATCTGGAGCAGTTCCCTGATCAGCTCTCCTTCGGTAATGTGGATGTTTCTGTGGAGTACAGTTTTGAACCGGGAGATGAAACGGATGGAGTTACCCTCCAGGTGGCGGCTCGGGATGCGGTTAATGTAGATGCCGCCAAACTGGACTGGGCCATACCGGGGCTTCACAGGGATCGTGTTACGGCCCTGATCAAAGGTCTGCCTAAAAATCTCAGAAAAAAACTGACCCCCGTTAATGCGACGGTGGAGGAGATTCTGAAAAACATGCCCCATCAGGACGATACCAGGCTTACCCGAGCGCTGAGTGAGTTTATCTATACCGAATGGGGACTCTCCATCCCCCTGGATGAATGGAATGAGGATGCCCTGCCGGAACACCTCAGGATCCGTATCGCCGTAACTGACGAGAAGGGAAAGGTGATTGAAGCCGCCCGTGATTCGGAGGTCCTCTATAAAAAATATAAAGCCAATGTGGACAGGAATGCCCTAAACCGCTGCCGCAGGGAGTGGGAGAGGAGCGGTATTCAGAAATGGGATTTTGATGACATTCCCGAAGAGATCACCCTGAAAGGAAAAGGGGGACTTATATTCAAGGTCTATCCTGTTCTTAAGGACTGCGGCGAGGATGGTGCTGCTCTGGTCCTGCTGGAGAACAGGGACGAGGCTCTGGATACCCATCAGAAAGGCCTTGCACGGCTTCTCAGAGGGGAATTCGCCAAGGAGGTCCGGGCTTTCCGCAAGGAGCTTTCCTCCAGTTATCCTCTGGGAGACGGAGCGGCTTATTTCGGAGGATCAGATAAAATCGAAAGGATGATCTGGAATCGGATCTTTCTGGAATCCTCTGAGAAGCCCGTATGGAAGGAGTCCGAATTCCGCAGCCTGGCTTCCGATCTGGCACCCCGCCTGTTCTCTATTGCTTCGGACTATTATGAACAGGCTTCCGGGATCATCGAAGATTTCCGGGAAACACGCCTTTTTCTGGGGCAGGCGGAAAAGAAACGGGGAGCCGGAGGGCTGATTTATATAGAACAGCGCCGGGAAGACCTGAAAGAGCTCGTTCCCGATAATTTCCTGGAAAAATACCCCTCCCACAGGATCCGTCAGCTTCCCCGGTATATGAAACTTATCAGACTCCGGGCCGAAAAAGGGAACCTGGATCCCGTAAAAGACCGGGAGAGGGAGAACACTTATCTGCGCTACTGGAACCGGTATCAAAAAATTGTAAAGGAACTTCCCGAATGGATCAGTCCCTCCCGGAAAGAAGGGGTGGAAGATCTGTGGTGGTACCTTCAGGAGTATAAGATTTATCTCTTTGCCCAGGAGATGAAAACCAGAGAGAAGGTTTCCACGGAAAGGGTTGAGAAGAGACTGGATAAACTTCAGGCCATGCTCTAGGTAATAGGCCGAGCTGTCGATAGTAAAATTATGTCACCTCTTAAACGTTTTTTTCTGGCACTGCTGCTGATTCTTATACTTATCGGGCTGGGATCCTGGGGTTTTATGGCTATAGAAGGCTGGTCCTGGGACGACAGTGTGTATATGACATTTCTCACTTTCTCAACGGTCGGATTCAGCGAGGTCCATCCCCTCAGCAGGGAAGGCCGGTATTTTATGATCTTCCTGATTATAATCAGTCTGCTGACTATCGGTTATATCATAACAACCATTATTTCCTTTCTTTTTGAGGGGCATTTTCTACAAACCATGAAGGAGCGACGGATGAAATATTTTCTCGGTCAGATAAAGGATCACTACATCATTTGCGGTTTTGGAGATGTTGGAAAGGAGTCAGTCAAAGAGTTTCAGAGAATAAAGGCTCCTTTTCTGGTAATCGATCTCAATGTGGATTCCATAGATAAAAACCGTTATCCCGATATCATGTTTGTTGAAGGGGATGCTTCGGAAGAGGATACTCTTGAAAAGGCCCGTATTCACAAGGCGAAAGGATTCATATCCTGTCTGCCGGAAGACCCGCAGAATGTTTTTACCGTGCTCACAGCCCGTCAGATGAATCCGTCTCTGAATATTGTTTCCAAAGCTTCCGATGAGCGGACCGTTAAAAAGCTGGAGAAGGCCGGGGCTAACCGTGTAATATCTCCCAGCCAGATTGCAGGACGCCGCCTCGCCTCTGTCAGCGTTAAACCGGCTATTGTGAATTTTCTGGATGTCCTTTCCACCGGAGGAGGGGATGAGGATATCCGGCTGGAATCGGTTCGTATAGCCAAAGGCTCTTCCCTTGTCGGGAAATCCCTGAAAGAGAGCAATATCGGGCAGTATACAGGAGCTATCATAATAGGAATTCTGAATCCCCGGGGAGAGGCCCGACTGAATGAGGGGGCCATGGCTTCTCTGGCCGCCATCCGTCTGCAGGAAGAGGATCAGCTGATTGCTCTGGGAAACGAAGAACAGATTTCACATCTGCAGAAATTCGCTTCCACCTGAAATATAAAAAATTAACAGGACCGGCTCCTGGTGCTGCCTCTTGAACCGGTCCTGCATCCTGTTGTTATTTAGACTCTTCTCTCAGAAGATTCAGAGCCGAACCGGATTTAAACCAGCGAATCTGTTCCTCATTCAGAGTGTGAACGGCTGTTATCGTCTCTTCCGATCCGTCCGAATGAGTCAGAACCAGCGAGAGTTCTGTTCCCGGTGAAAGCTTATCAAGACCTGTAACGGAAATCCTGTCCTCTTCCCGGATCTTTTCATAATCAGAAGGATCTTTAAAAGTCATGGCCAGTATTCCCTGCTTTTTCAGGTTCGTCTCATGTATACGGGCAAAGCTTTTTACCAGAACTGCAGCACATCCAAGAAGACGGGGACTCATGGCGGCGTGTTCGCGGCTGCTGCCCTCTCCGTAGTTTTCATCACCCACAATGATCCATCTGGCCCCTTCCGCCTTGTAACTGCGGGCGGTATCAGAAAAGGACACTCCGGTTTTTCCGGAAAGAAGATTTTTTCCGGTTCCAGTTTCATCCGTAAAAGCATTGGTGGCGCCGCAGAGCATATTATCGGAAATATTATCCAGATGTCCTCTGTATTTCAGCCAGGGGCCGGCCGGGCTGATATGGTCGGTCGTACACTTTCCCTTTGCTTTACACAGAAGGGGCAGGGATTCAAGATCCTTTCCATCCCAGGGGGTAAAGGGCGTTAGGAGCTGAAGGCGATCGGAAGTCTTATTGACTTTTACCTCAACCGATGCTCCTTCCGGATCCTGGTAACCGGCTCCGTTATCAAGGAATCCCTTTGAAGGAAGTTCTTCACCCCGTGGGATATCAAAGCGGACATCCTTACCCTCCCTGTTTTTTACAGTGTCAATTAAGGGATTGAAATCCAGTTTACCGGTTATTCCCATAACTGTAACCATTTCGGGACTGGCGATGAATGAGAGAGTTTCCGGGTTGGCGTCGTTACGGGCCCGGAAGTTTCTGTTAAAACTGTTGACTATGCTGTTTTTAACGCCCTTTTTCACATCCTCCCTCTGCCACTGTCCGATACAGGGACCGCAGGAGTTGGTCAGGATAGTGGCGCCGCCCTCTTCAAGCACAGCAAGCTGTCCGTCCCGGGCTATGGTGTCTTTCACCAGAAGGGAGCCGGGTGAAATCAATAGGGGAAGGGCAGGATCAATCCCTTTTTCAATAGCCTGCTTCATTATTGAGGCGGACCGGTCAATATCTTCATAGGAAGAGTTGGTACAGCTTCCTATCAGAGCTGCCGTAATCTCTGTAGGCCAACCTTCCTTAACGGCTTTTTCTTTCATCTCGGAAAGGGAGGTAACCGCATCGGGAGAGTGGGGTCCTGTAATCTGGGGTTCCAGCTCATCCAGGTTGATTTCAATGACCTGATCATAGTATTTCTCAGGATCGGCCAGGACTTCCGCATCGGGAGCCAGTATATCAGAGGCCTTGTCCGCCAGATCAGCCAGGGCCTTTCTACCCGTAGAAGAAAGGTAGGCCTGCATTTTTGTATCATAGGGGAACAGGGAACAGGTCGCGCCCAGTTCGGCACCCATATTGGCAATGGTTGCCTTACCGGTACAGCTGATGCTGGAGCATCCTTCTCCGAAGTATTCTACAATACGGTTTGTGCCGCCTTTTACGGTGAGTATTTTAAGGAGCTTGATAATGACATCCTTGGGAGATGTCCAGCCCTTCATGCTGCCGGTCAGCTTGACGCCGAGTATCCCCGGATTCTTTACTTCCCAGGGAAGACCGGCCATTACATCCGATGCATCGGCCCCGCCGACACCGCTGGCGATCATTCCCAGACCGCCTGCGTTGGGGGTGTGAGAATCCGTACCTATCATCATCCCGCCGGGGAAGGCATAATTTTCCAGAACAATCTGATGGATAATACCGGCGCCGGGTTCCCAGAAACCGATATTGTAGTGGCTGGCCGCTGTGGACAGGAATTCATAAACTTCCCTGTTCTCTTCTTTGGCTCTTGCCAGGTCTTCATCATTGCCGGAATAGGCTCTGATCAGGTGATCGCAGTGAACTGTGGCCGGTACGGCAGATTCCTTTCGACCGGAAAGCATGAACTGAAGAAGGGCCATCTGCGCGGTAGCATCCTGCATGGCAACTCTATCGGGCTGAAGCAGCAGGAAACTGCTGCCTCTTGTAAGGTCCTGGTTCCGGGGATCAATAAGGTGGCCGAAAAGGACTTTCTCGGCCAATGTGAGGGGACGGTTCAATCTTTCCCGGACAATATTGAGGTTTTCTCTTGTTTTTTGATAGGTTCCCTCTACTAAAGCAGGGGTTGTTGCTATTTCAGACATAGACAGCTCCTTAAAAAGTTCAGCAGAAATCTCGGGGAAATGATTATATATAAGATAACTTTCATTGCTCCCGGAATTTTACCTGTAAAAAAGACTCTTCCTATTCCTGAATTCAGGGGGCATACTGCTGATTTCAATTATTATTGACGAAAAAATAAATAAAATCAATTTCTCATACCATATTCTACATTTCATAATCCTATTTGCCCCTGAGGAGAATGTTTTCTATAATGATATTACACTGAAGAGTAACCCGGGAGTGACAAATGAAGAGTGATAAAAAGAAGAATAATGGCAGGTTCTGGAAAGGGCTGGGACGATTCCTGGATATAAGCAGGAGAGTTGTCCTGAATCTTATTTTCTGGTCTGTTATTATCCTCATTGTTATCGCTCTGATACCCCCGAGGATCCCGGTTAAGGAGAATTCCCTGCTTTATCTTAAGCCGGATGGTATCCTTGTAGACTCACTCAATATTCCCGATTACCCCTTTGATGCGGCTCCCTTTCTGAATCGTTCTGTTGAGACATCAGCAATAGATCTGGGGGCAGTTATCAGAAATGCGTCCGCGGATGACCGGATCAGCGGGATGATTCTGGATCTTTCCACATTTGAATATGGCTCACTGGCTGTCCTGCAGGATCTGGAAAAGGATCTGCTTGCATTTAAGGAAAAGGGGAAAAAAATCTATGCCTGGGCTCCCGACTATAATCAGTACGCCTATTATCTGGCCTCCACCGCAGACAGAATCTATATGGACACCATGGGACGGGTCCTACTTTCAGGTTTTGGAGTATTCCGATCCTATTTTAAAGCGGGGATGGACAAATGGGACCTGGGAATGGCTGTTTTTCAGGCCGGTGAGTATAAGTCTTTTGTTGAACCCTACCTTTATGACCGTATGTCCGAGGGTGTAAAGAAAGAGAACCTCCGCTGGACTGGGAATCTCTGGAATCAGCTTCTGGACTCTATCGCATTAAACAGGGGGATTGATAAAACATCCCTGATAAAATGGGTGGATGAATACCCGGAATACCTGAATCAGGCTGACAATAACGAAGCTGAATCAGCGTTGAAAGCCGGTTTGGTTGATGATACGGGAAGCTGGCGGGACTTTTCTTCCGAAATGGTAAAAATTACCGGTTATGATGCGGATAATGAAGGATTCCGTTCCATCCACTGGCTGGATTATCAGGTTCTGATTAAGCGGAAACTGCCAGAACCCTTTGAAAAGACAGTGGCTGTTATTACCGCAAGCGGGGATATTCATTCGGGCGAAGGCACTCAGTGGACAATCGGTTCCGATACACTGATCCGCAGACTGGAAGAGGCGGAAAATGAAAGAAGCGTCCGAGCCATTGTACTGCGTCTGGATACGGGCGGGGGCAGCGCTTATGCCTCTGAAGAGATACGCCGTACCCTGGAGAGAATACGGGAACGCGGCATGACCGTTGTGGTCTCCATGGGGGGAGTAAGCGCCTCCGGAGGTTACTGGATTGCCAGTGAGTGCGATGAGCTCTGGAGTTCTCCGGGAACTATAACAGGCTCCATAGGGGTTTTTTCTCTTATTCCCGAAACAGACAGTTTCCTTGAGGAACACCTGGGCATCCGGGGAGACGGCATCGGAACGACCTGGATGAGCGGGCAGGGCAGGCCGGACCAGCCGTTGAACGGATCATCCCGAGCTGTTCTGCAGAGCGGTGTAAACAGTACATATAAAACATTTCTCTCCCTTGTATCCGAAAACAGAAATATTCCTCCGGAGGAATTAATCCTTCTGGCAGAAGGGCGTATCTGGACGGGGGAGGAAGCTGTCCGTTACGGATTATGTGATAAAAACGGTACTCTGAGAGAGGCTGTTCAGGCCGCAGCGGATCTGGCCTATCTGGAGGATTATAATACCTGGTATGTTCCCCCTGTTTCCCCGTCTTTGATGGAAATGGCCGCATCCTTTATGAGCCGTATCTCCTCGGATCTGACGGGTAAAATTTCCGTTCCGTTACAGATTCTGGACGTTTATAGTAGATCAACAGATCTGGTTCCCGGAAAAATATACGCCCTTTCTCCCATCCGGAATGGAAATATTATTAAATAGGCATGGATAAACTTTCTCTCAAGGATTAATATAGGATTTATGGAAATAGCATTACCTTTGGAAATCTTAAACAATATGCCCTGGTTCTGGCTGGGAGTCGCGGTTCTTATGACCATTATCGAAGGCATGACAATGGGATTGACCACCATATGGCTGGCAATCGCCGCACTGGCCAGTATGGTTCTGGCTTTTATCATCCCCTCTGTTACGGCGCAGATAACCGTTTTTCTGATTCTATCCATCATCCTTTTTCTCTTTACCCGGCCGGTAGCCATAAAAAAGATGAAACTGGGAAAGGAAAAAACGAATTCTGACCGTCTGATAGGCATGAGCGCCCTGGTAACGGAAAATGTCAGCACCGATGAACCGGGGCAGGTAAAAGTGGGAGGCCAGATATGGACGGCCCGTCCCGAACCGGCCAATCTGATTCTGGAAAAAGGAACGGCCTGCCGGATTCTCAGTATTCAGGGAGTTACCCTGCTGGTTGCTCCCGAATCGGCAGAAGAAGAAAAATAATAGGAAATGGACCGGTTATCTCATGGATGAACCGGTAAGTATAAGGAGTAAGTATTATGTTTGAATCCTGGTTATTAATTGCACTGCTGTTTTTTATTCTGATTATTCTGATTAAAAATATCAGAATCGTTCCACAGGCCCAATCCTATATTCTGGAAAGACTGGGTGCTTATCAGAGTACCTGGACTGTAGGGCTTCATGTGAAAATCCCCCTGGTGGATAAGGTTGCCAACAAGGTTTCCATTAAGGAAAATGTTATTGATTTTGATCCTCAGCCGGTTATTACAAAAGACAATGTAACCATGCAGATTGATACTGTCGTTTATTATCAGATCACAGATCCCAAACTGTTTACCTACGGTGTAGACAGACCTATCAACGCCATTGAAAATCTGACAGCTACCACTCTCAGAAATATAATTGGTGAACTGGAACTTGATGAAACCCTGACCTCCCGTGACCTGATTAATACAAGAATGAGAAGCATTCTGGATGAAGCCACCGACCCCTGGGGGATCAAGGTTAACCGTGTGGAAGTAAAAAACATCCTTCCTCCCCCTGATATTCAGGACGCCATGGAAAAACAGATGCGGGCAGAACGTCAGAGAAGAGAGTCGATCCTTCGGGCAGAAGGAGAAAAAAGGTCAGCTATTCTGGTTGCAGAAGGGAACAAGGAATCTGCCATTCTTAATGCAGAAGCCGAGAAACAGGCTGCTATCCTGAGGGCCGAAGCGAATAAGGAAGCTGCTATTAGAGAAGCGGAAGGTGAAGCGGAAGCCATTCTCAAACTGCAGCAGGCAACCGCCAAAGGTTTGACCATGCTGAAGGCTGCGCAGGTGGACAGCTCCGTCATCCAGCTGAAAAGCCTGGAAGCCCTTGCCAAAGTGGCAGACGGTCAATCCACCAAAATAATCGTTCCCTCCAATATTCAGGACCTGGCGGGACTTGTTACTTCCATCAAGGAAATAGGATCTAATTAAGGGATAGACTCGTCCTCTATCCGGACCTCCCCCGACCCCTCCTCAGGAGGGGCGTAAAAATCTACTTCTCCCTTCATAGGCGATGCAGGTTAGAATATTATTCCCCTCCTGAGGAGGGGTAAGGGGAGGTTCCTACACGATGATAACGTCTCTTACCCCTTCTTCCCGGGCTATATCACTGCAGCGTATCAGCTCTTCCGGATCCAGGGGCATGTCTCCATGTAGTCCGATACCCTCCTGCCGAACCCCGTTGGGTCTGTAGGCAATCAGTTTATACCGACAGGAATCTCCCAGAATCCCGGCCGTATTTCGAACCGTTTTATCATTTATCCAGTTTGGGAGGAGTACGGTCCGTACTTCATACAGTTTTCCTTTATTCAGCAGAAGGTTCAGGTTCTTAAGGACTTCTTTATTATCACCGCCAGTGATTTTTCTGTGTTTTTCTTCTCCCCAGGCTTTTATATCCAGCATAAAAGCATCGGTTACTTCCAGCAGCTCCTCCTTAAGGGGAACACCGCCGTTGGTATCGATAAAACAGGTCAGCTTGAAATGATCCTTTACCTTCCGGAACAGTGAAATCAGAAAATCCTGCTGCAGGGTACACTCTCCGCCGCTGCAGGTGATGCCGCTGATAAAAGGGGCCGCTTTAGTAATCTTTGTTAGAATCTCCTCTTCACTTATAAGAGTTGTTTTGGGAGAGGAAAGGGACGGGCAGCTTCCAAGGCATGCTCCGCAGTTAGTACAGACCGTACAATCCCACTGGATTCTGTCCTTTTTGAGAGAAAGAGCGCCGACTGGGCAGCTGGACATACAGGAGCCGCAGTGATTGCAGGGATTGATGGTTTCCGGGTTATGGCAATAGGTACAGTGAAAATTGCAGCCCTGAAAAAAAATCACCATCCTGTTACCTGGACCATCCACGGAGGAAAAGGGGATGATTCTGTTAATCACAGCGTTCATCTATGCTACTTCCTTACGGGCCGTTCCATAATGCGGGCGTCCTGTTTCATGGCAAGGCCCAGAACAGTGCTCTGATTTATCACCGCCCGGCCCTGTTCCAGTTTCTCCATTTCGGAGCGTTTAACAAGATAGCCTGTAATGCGTATTACATCGCTGCTTCCCGAGTAGGCGGAAAAGTATCGGAGCCCCGAATTCATGGCTCCCTTGACAACATCTGCCAGAGCCTCAGGATTATTTATATAGGTATCTTCAAAAACAAATATATCTCCTATACCGCTTGTAAAATACTTATGAAAAGGGGCGGACTGTATCAGGTGTTCCATAGTATCCGGTTCCTCGCCAATCGGAATGCGGCAGCCCGGGGATATCCCGTAATCACTGTCGATCCCCACCTGGGCATGAAGCAGGTGACGGCCATTGAAGCAGCCCACGTAGGGGGAAACGTGGCTTTCTACCTTGTTCTTCAGAGTTTCGATAATCTGCAGTCCCAGTTTATCCGCCTTATCGGATTTTCCGAAACGGTCTGCATTTCCCTCCCGTTTCATAAGAAAGTTTACTGCTTCCGCCAGGCCGACAACCCCGAACATTCCGGTAAATTCACTCTTATTGATAAAGCCTTCTTTAACCAGAAAGCTGCTTTTAAAGAAAGCCGACTCTTCTGTGAGGAACCGGATACGCTCATCCATAAGGTTCAGCATGGTCCCGGCTGCATCGGGCAGTATGGTTTCCAGAAAATCCGTAAGAGAGGCTGACTCTTCCGCCACACGGCTCAGGATGAGTCTCTGCAGGGTAAATCCTCCGCCTCCCAGGGGGAGGCCGTTATAGCAGCTGGCAATGGCATAGCTGCCGTTTTTTGTGCCGGCAAATTCCTTCTGATAGATTTTATGATTGGCAAAGCTCGGTTTGGCCGTTTTAAGGGCCGTCCGGTCGCTTAAATTCAGAAACTCATCGGATGTAACCCCCTCTTCATACTTGAGGGTCAGGTTGGGGACGGCGCAGTTCAGTTCTTCCGATACTTCCAAAATTATCCTTCCCGCCGGTGTATCCAGAGGGCCGATATTGGCATGGACAAAAGATCCGGTCTGGGTTCTGTCCAGATGCTGAAAAAACAGCCTGACGGCCAGGCGGGCCTCTTCTTCGTTATCTTCCCTGATAAAGGGATTCAGGAGGGTGTCCAGGTTTCCCAGGTATACAGGGAAGTAGTCTATGGAGGGAACATGGGAGTAGAAGATCATCAGGGCGTGCGTTGCTTCCCAGATATTGTTGGGAGGATCCAGCTCCAGGAATTCACACCCCTTTTTCATAAGCTGTTCATAGTCGGGAATGACGTACCGTGGCCGGTAGGGTGCGTTCCCTTCGAAGAGGGTGCAGATCATCCCTTTATCGATCATGTCCCGGGCTTTATCATCCATATTTAAAATATCCAGAGAATCCTCTGCTGTTTTTGCCAGTCCGAATACCTGCTGATGATAGGTTAAGGTGTGATCCTTGATAATTTCCAATGCTCTGTCCATAATTTTTTTCTCCCTAGGTTTAGAATTCCTGCCTGATTTTTACATTATGTTTTTTCAGTTCCCTGTAACAGGAACGGTTTATAACAATTTTCCCTTTATCCGTAGCAATTAAACCGTTGTCTCTGAACTTTTTAAGGCATCGGTTTACGGTTCGAACGGATAGTCCCAGTTGCTCGGCTATTTCCTGTCGACCTGTTAATATCCTTAGGTTTTGGGATTTCTGACTATCAAACATTTCAGTCAGATACTCTCCGATTATATAGGCGGAGGGATAATACAGAACATCTCCATGAGTATAGGATTCCCGGCATACATTGACGGCCATTCTGTAAGCAACATCTCGCGCAAAAGGGGCCGAATATTGAAACCAGCGGGTAAATTCTTTTCTTTTCAAGCGAATTATCCGGCACTCTGTCTGCGCTTCGGTTGTCGCCGTATAGGTTTCCCTTTCTGCAATAACCTCAAAGGAGCCGATATACGCCGGGGGAGTCAAATAGGCAAAGCTGTATAGTTTTCCGCTTTCAAACTCATTCAGAACCCGCATATGCCCTTCAATCAGGATATCGACAAAATGTATGAGCTCTCCTTTTCTGGCATTGACCTTTCGGGGAGGTATCTCTTTTAAAACGGCAGTGTTCCATATCCCCTCCGGAATATCGTTAATATAATCCAGGTCTTGCGTAACTGATGTCAGGTATTTATATAACTCTTCCCGTAACAAGCTCTTCTCCTCTATGACATTAGTTTAATTATAGCTATAAAAAAAAGGACATCTGTCCCTTTTTATGAATTTTATTCCTCATCTTGTTAATTTTGTGCATATAAATCATTAATAAGGGTATGAGCAGATGGATGGAATTGGAAAGTTACATTGCAGGTCGGGGTGCTTTCAGCGGTGAAGGCTGTTATAAAGTCTTCCATGGGCCGTCGGGTATTCTGCCGGGTCTGGAGTCCCTTATTATAGATAAGCTGGCTTATGTAATTTTTGCTGTAACCTATGAAACGTTTCTGCCGGAGGACCTTTCCGATCTGGTCGGGATTCTGGAAAAACACTTTCCCGGGAATTTTATCCGCATTCAGGAAAGGGGAAACGGGCCGGCCAGGGAAGTGTATGTGTCAGGCGCCATGCCGGAAAATCTGATTGTTTCCGAAGGGGAGGCCAGGTTCTATATCCATCCCGGCAGGGGGCAGAACATCGGTTTTTTTCCGGATATGGTAAACGGCAGAAAAAGGATTGCCAGTTACATCAAGGAGAGGAATACGGGAGGGGCAGTGCTGAACCTGTTCTCCTATACCTGTTCCTTTTCCGTTTCCGCGCTCCTGGCCGGAGCGGAACGGGTGGATAACTGGGATATGAACCGTAACTCCCTGAATATAGGAAAAAAGAACCATGAGCTTAACGGGCTTGATCCCCGCCAAAAGGCATCTCGTTATTTTGCCTACGATATTTTTAAATCCCTTGGTAAGGTCCGGAAAAACGGTCCCTATGATTTGATTATTATGGATCCGCCGCCTTTTCAGGGGGCCAGTTTCTCCTATAAAAGGGATTATCCAAAGCTGATTCGGCGTACGGGAGAGTGGCTGAAAGAGGGGGGAGCCTGCCTCTTCTGTCTTAATGCCTCCGAACTGGGATGGAAGGAATTTCAGGAAATGATAAACAGTTCCCTTACCGGCTCCTTTCGAAATATGGAAGAAGTGCATCCTCCTAGAGATTATGTTGGAAAACATTCAGATAAAGGACTGAAGTGCTATTTCCTGTCAGGGTGGTCATTAAGCTGAAACACACCATATATGGTGGGTAAAACCGTTAAAAAACGTCTGTCTTTTATTTCAAGTTTACTACTGTATGCCTCCGATACTGCCCATGAAGCGTAGTTTTCGTACCTGGCAAGGATGCCGGGGTAATTAAAAATTCATGGAGGAATAATCAATGATTATCAATCACAACATGAGTGCCATTACGGCACAGAGGCAACTTGGAAATGCGAACGGCAGCTCGGCCAGCAATATGGCGAAGCTCAGTTCGGGTATGAGAATCAACAAGGCGGGGGATGATGCTTCGGGACTGGCTGTATCGGAAAAGATGCGCTCCCAGATCCGCGGACTGCACCAGGCTTCCCGCAATGCGTCGGACGGTATCTCTTTTATCCAGACCACTGAAGGGTTTCTGCAGGAAACGACAGACATTATTCAGAGGGTACGGGAACTGGCTGTTCAGTCATCCAACGGTATTTATACTTCGGAAGACAGAATGCAGATTCAGGTAGAGGTTTCCCAGCTTATTGACGAAATGGATAGAGTCGCTTCACACGCACAGTTTAACGGCATGAATATGCTCACCGGACGGTTTGCTGCCGATACAGGCACTAACACTGTTACGGCTTCCATGTGGATCCATATCGGAGCCAATATGGACCAGAGAGAGCAGATTCATATCGGAACCATGACCTCCGATGCCCTGGGGCTCAGACAGATTGCCACGGGAGATATTATGTCTCTCTCGACACCCGAGCAGGCCAACAGAGGAATAGGTGTACTGGATCAGGCGCTTAAAACTGTAAATAAACAGCGGGCCGATTTGGGGGCTTACCAGAACAGGCTGGAAATGGCTGTTAAGGGAATTGATGTGGGGGCTGAGAACCTGCAGGCTTCCGAGTCCCGTATCCGCGATCTGGATATGGCCAAGGAATCTGTTGAGTTTACCAAGAACCAGATTCTCTCCCAGGCAAGCAATGCCATGCTGGCTCAGGCTAATCAGAGAACCCAGAGCGTTCTGCAGCTGCTGCAGTAGTTTTTATTATTTCAGAAAGTTTGGGGGGCTGTCCTTTGGGACAGCCCTTTTTTTATTACTCTTCCATGCTCAGATTTCTGAAAAAAGTAATATCCTGCTGGTCTTTTGACAGTTCATCCGATTCAAACTGCAGATCCACCAGGTCTCCCGCTGCTGTCAGTACAATGGCTGTTCCAGAGTCTGCTGATCCTACAAAAATACGTTTATCTCCCTGAATCATAAAATAATAAAGGCTTTCGCCGTTTTCTACTGAGTCGGATATCCTCGAAATACGACCCCTAATGCTTTCCAGTTTAAGTTCTTTTTCCATATCCTGTCCCACCAGGCTGCCGGACAAGACAGAACGGTAGGATCTGAGAGCATCCTGCCTGTCTTCGCCGATCCCGACAAGGCTGTAATCCTCCACAGAGATATAGGCAACCATTTTTATCAATCCCGCTTTGTCCTTCAGGGTACAGACATAGGTCGGTTTGCCCAGAATATTATACAGAATAGGCTGTGAGGCCCGGTAACCTTTCTCCTGTACTTTCCCTTCCGCGGATTGGGCCGCGGCGTATTCCGTGGCTCCCGACTGTTTATAGTATTTTGTCTTTTTGTTTCTTGTATCGATAAGAACAAAACCTACCGTCGATTCATCAGACCCGCTTGATGTTAATCCCGTGTACCAGTAGGACCGGCCGTCCCCGCCGTAAACCAGGGACATGCCGGGAGTGCTTTTCATCACGCCGGTTTCGGAGGTTACGGCATTCAGCCAGCCGTTCCTGTATTTTCCCCAGTCGTTCAGTTGCCTGTTTACAATGTGTTCCGGCTGGATCCTGTCAATCCAGTCAGGTGCCTCTTCAACATGGAATTTACGGATCTCCCCGGTCGCGGCATCGAGAAGGGTTATACCAGTTATGTTGTCCCCCCTGAATCCTATGCTTTTCCTGTACCGGGAAATAAC
Source organism: Oceanispirochaeta sp. (assembly GCA_963663385.2). Classification (GTDB taxonomy): domain Bacteria; phylum Spirochaetota; class Spirochaetia; order DSM-2461; family DSM-2461; genus Oceanispirochaeta. Next base: position 1,147,533 of record CAXXXD010000003.1, read on the forward strand.
CCAGAAGGGATTTCCTTCATCATCAATTTCAAAAGTGTAATCGGTTAACCCTACAGCCATATGACCATGAAAATAGAGATATCGTCTTATCCGGGTCCCCAGGTATCCCCAGGGCTGGTACTTTATCCGGACAGGGCCTTTAGATGTCTTCTGAACCAGCTTGACATCCTGCGGATTTGTGGCCGAGACCGTTATGTATCCGGGTGTCCCCTGTCTGTTAACCCACCACTTGGAGAAGCTCCTGTGAATCAGGGGGGCAACCCAGTAAAGCTCCCCCTTTACCTGCTGTATGCTGAAATCTCCCAGTTTGGCACTGCTGCCGAGGGAGGGATCCTGTCCGATGGTTTTTTCTCCCAGTACTCCGGCCATTTCCCGGTCCACCAGTCTGATTTGCGAAGGATCAACCGCTTCCATATCATCCATAAAAGTTCCGTCTTCCACACTTCCCAGGAGGGATGCGTAGGTTTGAGCGTGAAACATGGCAGCACTTGTCAGCAGGGGGAGTACAATTATCAAAAACAGCGCTGTCATCATGGTAATCCAGGGGGCCAGCTGGGGTCTTTTCGTTCTCTTTATGGAACGGATAAACGATATTATTCCGCCCAGAAAAAGTATCCATGCCCAATCGTTGAATCCCCAGCGGAAGTTCGGTGTAAAAAAATAGAAGAAGAAGGGGAGCAGAACAAAAAAAGGAATAAAATCCTTAATACTGTTGTCCCGGTCTCGAAACATGCTCTTTTTTTTCTTACCCATACTTGTTCTCTCCTTTAAAGGATTTCAATTTATGGGGCTTTTTCCTGTTAGTATTAATTTTAGGTTAGGGTGGGGGAGTGTACAATGGTTAGTAATCAGAAAATAAAAAACTTCCCCGATATCCGGTGCCGGCTTTCCGGATTGGAAGATTGGCTGTTGATAAAAAGTATCAGGGTGCAGGTATTGGATGCAGATTATTGAAGCAGGCTCTTTTAAAAGCGGTGGAAGTCTCTGGAAAAGTTGGTCTCTATGCCGTTCTTGTCGATGCTATTGATGAAAAGGCAAAAGCATTTTATGTAAAGTACGGGTTTATTCCATTTGAAGAAAAACCAATGACTTTATTTCTTCCTGTCGCAACGATCAAGGCTGCTGTGCAATAAAGAATATCGGATAAGTCTATATAACCTTTGATATTGAACTGGATATTCCGGGTTATGTGTTTTTCGAAAGTCCGGCATTAGAAAATGGCTTTTAATTATTAAGATTTGTGCTATATTGTTTTCATGAACAAAATATATCTGTGTTTACTTATGATTATAGGTTCCGTTACTGGTTGCGTATCTAATGATTTGGAGTCCGATTGGGAATACCGGATTGAAATACGAAATAAAGGTACAAGAAGCGAAGGCCGTGTTGGTATTCTTGAGTATCAGGATGAACAGATTTCCGGGGTATTTGATTCGATTCTGATAGATGGAAAGCGGTATAGGATGGCCCGCAGCGAGTTTAACTGGGAGGACCAAGGTTATTTTCCCGAAGGAAGGGAAAAGCCTATTCCTGAAAATTCTGAAGTGGTCAGTAAGGATGATCTGAAAAGAGGCTGGTATGAGATTCAGTGCAACTGTAAATCAGAAACTCCTGAAAGCTGGGTGATTGTAGAGTTTAAAGATAAGAAGGTCTATTTGGATCCAGAAAAAATAGATGATTTGATAGAACATTATCAACTGAATCAAACCGGACTTATATTAAATATTAACTAGGACTGAAAAAAGGCACCGCGATGAACGGTGCCTTTTTTAGTATTAAAATTCTTTATACCAGAGATTATAGAGGAAACCATCCGTTGAATCGATGACCCATTTGGAATCATCTACAAAGTTAAGGCTATAACTACCTGTATAATCTCTTGCATAGGCTTCATTATGCCCATCAGGTACTCCGCTATCATTAAGATGTATAAAATGCAGAGCAAGGCCGTGTGAGTTGGGATTACCATTTATACAGCAAAAGTTCCAGTTATCTACCGGATCCTGTTTGATTGCGGCTGCAATAGCTGTTTTCAGGGTTGCCGCTTCCGCATCAGCATAGTTGGTATTGGCACTGACGACTTCTGCCAGGTGATACATATCGATATTCAGATCACCAGGAGCCGAGGCATAGCCTTCCACATCAGATAAGATAAGAGTTTGTAATTCATCTTGAATAGTACCTGTTGTTATACTGTTGAACAAGGCTGTTGAAAAGTTATTCAAGGCTGTATGAACATTATCAATTTCACTTAGCTTGATACCTGCAAGGGTCGCTCCACTGGTAAACTGATATTTATCTGCGTATTCAGAAACAACTGATTCAATCATATCTTCAGCGGTTTTGGATGTCCCTTTGAAGGTATTCAGCCAGTCATCATATTCCCAGCCATCCCCATCTTCAACTTCCTCGGAAGCGATCATGTAATCGGCATGATCTTTAATCTCATAAGCTACTTCCATCATTCCGGCCAGACAGGTATCGAAGCCGACAACATCGACACTTCTGGTACTGAAAATATCCCCGATTTCTTCAGTGAAGAGCATGTCATTGTTGCTTGTTGATTCATCCACACATACAGCCTTGTAATTGCTTGGAATTCTTTCTGAAACCTGGAGATTCAAGTTCTTCAAGATATCATAATTGCTGATAGTAGAATAAGTAACTATACTATTAGAAGATGATCGCCATCCTGTTCCATGGTTCCAGAAAATGAAGGCATAGTTATTGGCAGGGTATTTTGATTTACAGAAGTCTATGAATTTTTTTGCTGTTTCAGGATCACCCATATTTAATTCTGTTGCAGAATCAGTTGTTATACCCAGTTCTGTAGATGCAAGTCTTTTTGATTCGAAGTTGTAGAAATGGCTGCCATGACTAATCTCGTATAAACGTGTATCTTTCCAGTCAGAATCCCTAAAATCTTCTCCATAAGCTCTGTCAAACAATGTTACAACCTGAATACCAGAACCACTCAGATCTGCCGATTCCATTTCATTAAAATCATTACAAGCTTCTGTCTCCAGATCATTATCTCCATCCAGATAGATCATTACAGTCCATTCTCTAGGGACAAAAACAGCCTTAATAGATCTGTTTGCACTCATATATAGATCTCTTGGATTAGTAGAGCCTGATAGATCTCCTTCCCAATGATCAAACATATAACCTGGTTCAGGAACCGCTTCGACTGATACAGAAGAGTTTGAGTTGAATGAAGTATCGACTGGATCTGTAGTAATGGAGCCCGAACCGCTAACTTCTGTTGAAATAGTGTAAGTTGTAGTAGTTTTAAAAACAGGAGTAATTGTTTTGCTGGTATCTACGACAATGTCTGTAGGATTATCAGTTCCAGTATAATCACCAGTCCAATGGTCAAAAACATAACCCGTACTACCGGTTGCAGTGATTGTTACAGTTTCTCCATCATAGTACTCATAATCTGGAGAGCGAGTAACGTACCCATATAGATCATAGCATGTTAGTGTATTAAAAACGTCTGTGAAATAAAATTGAACAGATTTATCAGAATCCATTGTGACTTCTGGAATTAACCCGAACTCGATATCATCTCCTTCATAGTATTTATATCTAAACCCCTCATCAGGTGTCAAAGTTAATGATACTACAGTATCAGGAGCATAAAGTTCATAATCAGGGTATTTTGAAACCGATCCATTTTCAGCAGTACAGGTAAGAGTGTAACCTGAGGCAATTTCCTTAAAAGCAACCTCAAAATCCATATCGTTATTGACTTCTACGGTAACTGAACCTGTTATGCCGGAAACATCACCTCCCCAGTAGGAGAATTCGTATCCTTCATTTGGTACAGCTGTAATTGTTACAGATGTACCATCTTCATACTTTTTTTTATCGGGTGAAAATGTAACTGTTCCATTTCCGTCATCTGTGCAAGTAAGTTTATAGGTTTCTATTTTGGATTCTTTACATCCTCCTATAGATATTAGAAGAGTGAAAGAGAGCAAAAATACTATGCAGATTTTCTTTTTCAAATTGAGCCTCCGTTTGATATTTAAAAGTTCAAATGTTGTACGGCTATAAAAACCGGGAATGAGCCGTTTAATTAAAATGGAAGAATTGGTCAGAATATTGGATCCGCTCTTCATTATTTGATTAGTAATCAACTCTTTTCATTTGAAGTTCTGGATGGATATTAACATGAGATCTTTTGAATGTAAATGAATCACTGTTATTTTATCAAGTCGAAATTACAATCGGGTAGGTGTTTATTATTCATATCTGAAAAAGAAAAAAAGCCTATCGAGCGGAGCCGAGATAGGCAAATATCAGGTCTTTTTGCAAAAATGTCCCGTGTTTTTCAATCAGCATAACAATTTCCTCCCTTAATAAAAATACAACCATACAGCCATTTTATAAAAATCTTTCCCCTCGCCCTCTGGGAGAGGGGACCAAGGGGAGAGGGTTCTAAGGCAATTCCCCCCGAGAGAAAATCTCCAAAGGACTGATAAAAATGAAATTTAATACAATATACGTTCTATTAGAAAATGATGGATTAAGGGAGAGGGTGCGGAAAGAGCACGTAAATAAAGGAGTCATATTAATCTCCCTCCTCATCCTCCTCTCCGCCTGCGCCACAAACCCTTTCCGCCCCCGGGCCGGACAATTCCTCTCCGATCAGGAGTGGCAGGAGGAAAAAACTCTATACACCTATGTTCCGGGAAAAGTGGAAGTGGAAGCTGATCTTCATGAAAAGGAGATCAGCCGCAGCGCCCTCCGGAACCTGACTCTCCTTCTGGAAGAGGGAAACCGGGAGAATCAGATTCCGGGCGGAAAGACCGCGAAAGCGGATCTTTACCTGAGTGAATACTCCTATATGAAGGACTTCAAGCCCCTTAAAACCCTGACCCTGCATCTAGTTGTATACAGTGAACAGGGGACCCCCCTGTGCAGTTACTACCGCAGTATGGAAACAAAGGAAAGCTTCTTCTCCTCTCCCTATCTGTATAAACAGCTGGAAAAGGGCGTGCGGAAACTGTTCTGATGAAGAGAGCCTTTCTTATCCTCTTTACAATTACCTCATCTGTTGTCTACGGAGAAATCCCGACAATCGGCCTCAGCGAAGCGATAGCCCTGGCCGGGGAGCAGAACAGCTCCCTTATCCGGGACAACCTGGAAAGGAACAGCGCCCGGGAGCAGCTGCGGTTTCAGATACGGGATTTTCTGCCCGATCTGGAACTCGGATTCTCCCGCAGCGATTCGGTAACTGTCGGTAGCAGCGATTCCCGGGTAAACAAACTGAGCCTGGGGGTGAACCAGCTGCTATTCGGAGGAGGGCGGGAGCTCCGGGCCTACAGGCAGGCGCGGCGAGAACTGGACCTGAAGGATTTCGCGTCCCTCGCCCTGAGGAATTCGGTAGCCTACCAGGTAACCGGGCAGTACGTGGATGTTCTGAAAAACAGGAAAACCCTGGATATCCTGAATGCCTCCCGGGAAAACCTGATGAAACAGCTGGAAATCGCCGCTCTGGAGCTGGAGCTGGGGCAGATCCGGCGGGTGGACTACCTGGATATGCAGCTGAAGGAATCGGAAATACGGCTGACCATTCAGGATACGGAAGAGCAGCTTCTGACCAGCCGCTTTGCCCTTGCCTCGCTGCTGTATCTGACTCTGGAACAGCTGCCACGGCTGTCGGGCACTCTGAATGACGCCTACCGGGGAACACTGCTGCCCCTGGCTGAAGAGGATGGTTTTATCCGGGCCATGCAGGCCAGGGCAGAGCAGCAGAATCAGGATCTTCTGTCACTGGACCGGGAGGAGATCCTTGCCTGTCAGAAGCTGCAGGATGCCCGGCTCTTCTGGCTGCCCCGTATTGAGGCTACGGGAGATTTCTCCGTATCCGGGCAGGTCTACCCGCTGGATGAACCGGCCTTCTCTCTGGGGCTGAATTTTGAATTCGATCTTCCCCTGTTGCCTTCTACTGTAGATGTGCAGGCGGGCAAGGCCAATCCGGACGAAACCAACCGCATGATCAGTACAGGCACGGATCTGCTGGACAATCCCGAAGCCCTTGTCAATCCGAAGAACGCCCGGACAGCCCTCTATCTCAAGCAGCTGGAAAAGGAGGAGAGCCGCCGTGAGGTCTTCTTCCAGATCCGGTCTATCACGGAGAATCTGCTGATGGCGGGGGAACGGATAAACCTGCAGAGGGAGAAACTGAATATCCTGAAGGAAAAACTGAATATCCAAAAAACCGAATTGAAGCTGGGAGAGATAACCCGCCTTGAGTATGTGGAATCCGAAATAGCCTATTCCCGTGAACAGATCGCGTTTCTCACTACTCTGGTGGAACTGCACAGCGCGGAGGAGGAACTGAAAAATCTCTGTGCTTTTAATCCCGTGGGGAATCAGGAGGAGAAACTTGTTAATGAATAAACTCACAATTCCGGCCGTACTCCTGTGGGCCTGCCTTCTGCTGCTGTTTTCCTGCAGCCCGGAAAATAAACAAGAGACGGAACAGGCCGGCAGCGCCCAGTATACGCCTGCCGTTGAGATCGGCCGCTGTACCCTCAGGGATTATGCGGAGTCCTACGAAACATTCGGGACCATCTCTTATGTAACCAAAGCGGATGTTTTCCCCATGTCAAACGAGGTTATCCGGAAAATGTATTTTGAAGAAGGGGACAGTGTCCGGAAGGGGGATATCCTGGCCAGGCTGAACCCTCAGAAGCTGGAAATTCAGATCAGGGAAGCCGCAGCGGGAGTCAGAATACGGGAGACAGGGCTGAATCTGGCCCGTCAGCAGCTGGAAGAGGGACGGCGTAATATGGAGGCTCAGTTTCTAACCATTGAAAATGCCCGGCTGGAACTGCAGAAAAAAGAGGCGGATCTGGAACGGCTGGGAAGTGTATACGAAAACAAGAAGCAGCTCTTTGAGATTAACGGTATCAGCCGGGAAGAGATGGCGTCGCTGGAACTGGATTTTTTTGAGAAGGAACTGGAAGTCAGGCAGAGCCGGAGCAATCTGGCTGTAAAAATGATCGGTTACAGGGATGAGGACCTGCTTGAAGCGGGGTATATTCTGCCTGATACGGAAGCGGAGAAAATTGAACTTTTTCTGGACTGTAATACGCGGATGCTTCAGGCGGAGGTGGAGGTGGCCGAAGCGGAACTGGAAGCGGCCCGCAGTCAACAGGAAACCCTGGAACTTTACCTCTCCGAAACGGCCGTCAGGGCCCCCATAAGCGGGCTGATCGGGCAGAAGTATATGGAAGAGGGGGAGAAGGTTTCAACGGAAAAGCCCTTGTATATGATCTACCCCGACAGGGAAGTCTATGCTCTGGCCGAGGTGGGAGAAAACGATCTGCTCCGCCTTGAAAAGGGGCAGCAGGCGCAGATCCTTACGGATACGTCAAACCAGGTTAAAACCGGTACTATTGAAAAAATATCCCCCTGGGTCAAACAGGAAAACCGCTGCGGTACGGTCAAGATCCATCTGGAGAACGGGGATGCCTTTTTCAGGGTCGGTCAGTTTATCAGAATAGCCATTTATCTGAGTGAAGAAAAACAAACGCTTATGATCCCCGAAGAGGCGGTGCTTTTTGATGGAGAGACTCCCTATGCCTACAGCCTCAGGGGGAACCGAATTTTCCGGCGGGATCTGGAGTGCGGTAAGAAACTGGAGAGCGAAAGGCCCGTATGGAGCGGACTGGACCGGGATGACAGGATTGTCCTGAACCCGCGGGAGAGCTTCCGGGACGGTATGGAGGTTGTCATCCAATGAAAATAAGGCGGCTGTATTCCGGTTTCCTCGTGATTTCCGCTGTTTTTCTCTCCTGTTCCCTGATTGATCTGGATCCGGACGAAGTCTGTACCCTGAACCCATCGAAGGATTATCAGGTACTGGCTGCGGATGAAGATATCACGCTGGAATTCCGGGATAAACCGAACCGGTATACGGTGGAGCAGATTATCACTATCAGCAGTGCAGACCGTAAGCAGGACTGCCATTTCCTGTGGCAGGATGACGATCGGCTGACAGTCGATCCGGTAAAAGAACTGATTCCCGGAATCCGCTATGAAATAAGTGTGGACGGATACTTTGAGAGCCGGAACGGGAGAAGTCTGGAGGCGGATATCCACAGACCTTTTTACTATCTGAGCGAGGACTACAGCCCTCTTCAGCTGCTTTCCATGGCACCCGGTGAGGGAGGTACCATTTCGGACGGTGAATCCCTTGTTCTGGAGTTTAACAGGGCCCCGGACGAAGCTGCCCTGATCAAGGACCTTTCCCTTTCTCCTGATACGGCTTATACCTGTTCTCTGGAAGATATGACTCTGACAATCACACCGGAAGAAAAATGGACCAATCTGACAGATTATACCCTGAAACTGAGCAGCGAACTCCATGATGCGGAGGCTGTTCCCCTGGATCCGGAAGTAGAGAGAACCTTCAGGGTCTGTGCCGATACGGATCTGCCGGCGGTAACGGCCTGCGGGGCTGCAGACAATGATCGATCAGCCAGGTTTCCCTATAAGTCCTTTGAAGCGGATCTGCTCCGGTATACTGACGCTGTAAGGATCAGCTTCTCAGAGGATATGGACAGGGGCAGTGTAGAGAATGCGTTCTCTCTGACCCCGAACTTATCCGGCGATCTGTACTGGGACAGTGACCGTTGCCTGATATTTGTTCCGGAAACCGGCTGGGTTATGAACACGGAGTACACTCTCCGGATAGCAGAAGATGCCGAAAACCCGGCGGGATTAAGCCTGGAAGAGGATTACGAGTCCGTTTTTCTTCCGGATATAGAACCCCTTGATCTTGCTTCTCTTGAGTGCCTGGATAACTCTCTGGTTCTGAACAGCTACAGTTCGTCCGCTCCTGTGGATCTGCCGGAAAACGGTCCTTCTCCCTATGAACTGACATTCCGGTTTACATTTTCCAGACCCATTGTTACGGACCGGGAAAAGCAGGATGTCCAGAACAGCATCAGTTTATATGAAACATTCAGCTCCGACGGCAGCCCCCGGCAATCCCAGTGCACATGGGGAAGCAGTTACGCCCTGACCATCATCTATACTGGATTCAATTCCACAGCCGACCGGGAACACTACTATCTGCTGGAGATCAAGGGGAGTGAAGAAGGAATCAGAAACGATGAGGGCAGTTTTATGCCGGAAACAGTCAAGCAGCTGTTCAGGACAAAATCATGAAAAGAACCGTTTTAATTTGTCTCTTTCTGATTTCTCTGGCCAGCTGTAAATGGATGGACGATCTACAGCATATGTCTGCTCCCGAAATTACCTCCATTGAACCGGAGGGGGAAATCCTGGAAGCGGATAGAATTGATAGTATAGCTATCAAGTTCTCAGCTAAGATGAACAGGCCATCGGTAGAAGCCGCTTTCCTCCTGAATGACGAGTTTGAAGGAGATCTGGACGGCGTATTCAGCTGGGAGGAAAACAGGATGCAATTCACCCCCTATTACGGTTTCGCTCCGGACAGGGAGTACAGGATCAGCCTGAAGAAGGATGCCGAGGACAGTTATGGAAACTCACTTGAACGGGACTGGTTCCACCTTTTCTCAACAGGTTCGGATACGGTTTCTCCCGTACTCCTGTCTACGGATCCTGAAGATTTCTCCGCTTTAACGGGTAAACGGCAGGAACTGGTTATAACTTTTTCGGAAGCAGTGGATAAGGAGAGTTTTCGCGCTTCCCTCAGTATCACTCCGGATATTACAGTAAATCAGGAGTGGAGCGATACGGGAGATAGCATAACTATCATTCCTCTTGAGGACTATGAAGAGGGGGAGGATTACAGGATAACTCTCTCGACAGATCTGGAAGACTTATACAGCAATGCGCTGGAAGAGGACGTGGAACTCTACTATAAAGCCTGGACCCTGACGGACCTGCTGCTGACTTCCTTTACAGTAGATACATCCTCAGAGCTGCTGGATTACACCAGTGATAGTGAAGCTATCAATGAAGGGCTGTTTCAGGGTAATCGCCTGCAGGGAACCCTGAACAGGGCTGCGGACTATGAAGAACGGAACAACCTGATTACCCTTAAGCCGTCGCTTCTGTACAGCATTGACTGGAGTGAAGATTATACCGCATTTGATCTCACTTTTGATGAATCTCCCGTCTATAACGGCTACTATGATCTTTCTGTTCTGGATAGAGTCTATGTCCTTCATATGAACGGAGAGGAAGGCATTCCCTACAGCGTCTCGGCTGTAAACTTCTGTCCCGACTCCACAGCTGGATCTCCCGTTTTCACACCATTAAGCCTGAATTCCAATCTGGGAGCCATAGACGGGACGACGGCCTTTTTCGATTTCTACATACAGCATCCTCCTTCGGATGTCCCGGATCTCTCAAAGTTTATAGACGCTTTAAGCATTGAGTCTTCTGTCATTACATGGGATTACCTGTCTGTAGAAGTTTTTGACGGTACACAGACTCCTGCCCCCCAGCCGGTTCCGGAAGAGGGTGCCAGCCTGATCCGCCTGTATACGGAGGTAAACTACCCCGGTCTTCCGGGTATTGTGAATCTCTCGCTGGATGAAACCTTCTGTCCCAGGTGGACCCTTACGGTGAGTCTGCACTGATGCTGCTGGAACAACCGGGGCGGCATCCCGTGTCCGTAATAATGGTATTTACGGCTCTTCTTCTGTTCGGAATAGTCTCGTACAGCCAGCTGAATCTGGAAGAGCTGCCTGAGATATCCGTACCCTATATCAATGTGGTATGTGAATACCCGGCTTTCCCTCCTGATGAAATTGAACAGCTTCTGACGATCCCTCTGGAAAATGCCCTCTCCGGCGTTAAGGGCGTAAAGGATATGACCTCCCTCTCCGGTGACGGGTTATCCTCGGTGAGTCTCCGGTTTGACTGGGATGCGGATATGGATGAAGCGGCTCTGGATGTGCGGGAGGCAATTGACTCGGTCTACCCCTATCTCCCCGAGGGGGTATCCAAGCCGCTGGTATTCAAAGAGAACCTTTCGGATAAACCGGTGATGAAGCTGGTCTGCTTCCCCGCTGAAGGGGTGGAACCGGATGATCTCTATATTCCTGTAAAATATGAACTGGCAAACCGTCTGCGGGAAATACGGGAGATAGGCAGAATCAGGCTGGGAGGATTGCGTAAACCCGAAATCCACATTCAGACGGATATGGAGCAGCTTTATGAATTGAACCTGTCCGTATCGGAGCTCGGCTCCCGTATCGGACACTATATAGTCGATCTGCCTGTCGGGAAGATAAGCGAATCCGGGCGGGAGCGCCTGGTAAGGATCGATTCAAAGCTGACAGATCCTTCCGATCTGGAAAAACTGCCGCTTCAGGACGGCAGTTCCCTTACCGTCGGGGATATTGCGGCCGTAAGGTGGGAAAGCGAAGACCCCACATCCCTGTTCTTCCATAAAGGAAAAGCCGCCGTAAGCCTGGAGATATATAAATCAGGCAGTGCGGGAACAGTGGAAGCGGCCGCCCGGATCAGGGAACTTCTTCCGGAGTTGAATGAACAGTATAAGGACCGTTTCACCCTGATTGTTCTGAAGGACTCCTCCCGCAGTATTTCCCGTTCCGTAAGGTCCCTTCTTATCTCCCTTTTTCTGGGATTAACGGCAGCAGCGGGGGTTCTGTTCTTTCTGTACAGAGGCATCAGTATCCCCGGAATAACGGCCCTGACCATTCCCCTCACGCTGATTATTCTGTTCTTTATCCTTTATATTCTGGATATTTCCCTGAATCTGGTTTCCCTTCTGGGGATGATAATCGGTATCGGGCTGATTGCCGATAATACCATTATTGTCCTTGAAGCGCTTAATGAGAACGGATCCTGTCCCCCCGAAGAGAGCGGCCGCATCCTGAGGGGAATTTCTCCCGCCGTATTCTCTTCCTCTCTGACAACCGTTCTTGTTTTCCTTCCCCCCCTGTTTCTGCCGGGAGCTGTTTCCGCTCTGTTCCGGGACCTTATTTTTACCGTAATAGCCCTGATTATCCTGTCTTTTTTTGTTTCCCATTTTTTTGCTCCCGCCTGCCTCTTTCTGCTGTGTGCCCGCACAAAAGAGGGGGAGCGAAGAGGTAAATCCTGCTCTTTTCTTATCACGGGAGTAAAACGATACAGACAGCTGCTCGGCGCATCCCTGGATCTTTCCCCCAAAGGAAGACACATTCCCCGGGGAGTCTATATTCTGATTCTCTGTTTTACTGTTCTTATGGTTGTTATTCTTCCCCATGAACTACTCCCGGAGTCGGGAAACAGGGAGTATACCATTGAGATTTCCCTTCCCGGGGAGTGGGATGTTGAGAGAATCGGGAAGGAGTGCGTCTGGCTGACCGCTCAGCTGGAGCAGTTTGTCCCGCAGGGTCGGATCAGCATCTCCGCCGGGTATGAAAAGGACTCCATCCGGGACAGAAGCCGGCCGGCCTGTCATCTGCATAAACTGGATATCTCCCTGTCAGTGGATGAGGGGTATCCGTTTCCGGAATCCGGAGAACTTAAACAGTTCTTTGCAGCTCTGGGGTATCCGGAGGTCCAGCTGCGTAGCATCCGGAATTCAGTGGAGACAGCTCTCCTTCCGTCCCTGGCAAGGCAGGGCGATGAAACCCGGCCGGTGCTGCGATTTTCTCCCCATGATAAAAGCCTTCAGGCCTCCGGATGGACCGCAGCCGCCCTGCAGCAGGAGCTGGGTGCTTTAATACAGGGCATTAAGGCGGGAGAGGTCCCTTATGACAGGGAAAAGATCGCCATACGAATTCGGGCGGATGAAAAATACCGTTCCACCCCTGACGCTATCCGGCGGATCAGACTGAAAAAGGGCGATCAGTGGTCTCTTCTGGATGATCTCCTACAGGTGGAACAGACAAGGGAAGAGCGGGAGCTGATAAGAGAAAACAGGGGGAACGGAGCCTGTAATGCGAACCTGTTCGACAAAGGTGTTTTTCTCCGTTTGTATACTTTTGCGCTCATTCTGATTTTCCTTGTTCTGGGAATACAGACCGAATCCCTCAAACGGGCCTCCCTTCTGATGCTGTCCTTTCCCGTTTCTCTGGCCGGATCCCTGATTTTCCTCGGTATCTTCCGATACAGCCTGAATATCTACAGTTTTATGGGAATCCTCATCCTGCAGGGAACCATCATCAATACGGGTATCCTCCTGCTGGACGGGCTGAAAGGAGGGGACAGAGCCGAAGTTCTGAGAGTTACCTCCCGCCGGATCAGACCGGTTGCGGCTACCACCGGGACAACGGTCTGCGCCCTTGTCCCCGTTCTTTTCCAGTCCCTTCTCCGAGGCGATGCGACAGGGGCCATGGCGGCAGCCGTGATAGGCGGTATGCTAACGGGAACCCCTCTGATCCTTTATTATATACCCCTGTTCCATTATCAGATAACCCGGATAGACAATAAAACTAGATGAGACGCTTCCCTTTTAAACAGAGACCTTTTTTTCTCCTGCTTCTGATGCTGCTGGTGGCTCTCTTCCTGATGAGGCAGGCCTCTTTTTCCTACTACCCTGAAAGCAACACCCGGATAATCAGTATTACTATTGAGTTCAGGGGAACCTTTCAGGAGGGAATCGAACAAATCATCACCATCCCCCTTGAGGATGAGCTTGTTACCCTGGAGGGCCTGAAAAATATCAGTTCCGTATCGGAAAATGAAAAAGCTTCTCTCACTCTGCTTTTTGAAGATGAAACTGATCTGAATCAGGCTTACCTGGATGTGCGGGAGTGTGTGGAACGGATCTCCGCAGGTTTTCCGGATCAGGTTCAGAAACCGCGCATCCTGAAAAGCGACAATAATGCCGCCCCTGTTTTTATCCTGATGTGTCCGAGTCCGTCCCTCCGGAATGAGGAGGAGATTAAAAATATCTTCAGAAATATCCCCGGTACGGGACAGATCGATGTAGGGGGAGCGCCCCGTAAAGATACAGTACTTCTTATGGATAGGGAGAAAATGCTCTCCTATAAACTCTCTCCCCCGGGGATTGCAGGGGCCCTCAGCCGACAGAACCGGATTGTAAGCGTTTTGATGGCCCCGGGGTATTCCCTTACGGGAGATATGAGATTCAAGGGGCTGGATGATTTTTCCGAGGCTATGGTAAAACCGGATACAAAGCTGAGCTTTCTGGGTCAGGCCGTATGGAAGAACGCTCCTTCCGAGGTGATTTCACGGGTAAACGGGGAGGAGAAAACTCTTATAGGAATCAGGCAGACAGGGGATGCCAATACCATAGAGCTGTGCCGTAAACTCAGAGAGGCTTCATCCGTTCTGGAATCTCCCCAAATCCTCTATGACAAGGGCTCTCTTATGGAGAAAGCTCTGAAAGAGGTGGGAACAGCTATCCTGATCGGGGTTGTGACTGTTTTCCTTACAACCTGTTTTTTTCTGGGAAGCCGATGGAATGCCTTTCTTCTCAGTCTGAATATCCCTTTTTCCATCCTCTGCGCCCTGGGTATTCTATCGGCTCTGGGAAAGGACATCGATATAATGGTCCTGTCCGGGGTGGCTGTCGCCACGGGGCTGATCATTGACGGGGGAGTCGTCTTTCTGGAGTGCGGGCCGGTGGTAGGACGGAAACCCCTTGTGTATTCACTTATGTCCACGCTTCTGGTTTTCACCGCACTGATTTTTCTGCCCCTTTCGGTAAAAAAAATGTTTGGCAGCATTATCTGGCCCATTACCCTGATCCTTGCCCTGTCTCTCTTCTATATTTTTTCAATCCTTAAAGAGGCCATGATATATCAGGAGGATGCATTCGGTTTCAAAAACCTTCCTGTCAGGGCCCTTTTTGATCATATTCGGAATAAGCGTGTTCTATTCATTACTGCAACCGCAGGTATTCTTGTTCTTTCCCTGTTTTCCGCTTTCAATGTAAACCTTCAAAAGGATCTGATCCTGCCGGATAACAGCCTTTTTTTTACAGTGGAATACCCGGCGGGTACAACAAAAGAACTCGTAGCAAAAGATCTGTCTCCGCTTGAAGAACAGCTGAAGGAGCTGGATGAAATCCGGTATTTTTCCACAGAATTCCGCAGTGAAAAAGGCTCTTTTAATCTTCAGCTCCAAAAAGGACTTTCGGTTAAACAGATGGATTCCCTGAAAAAAAGGATAAGGGAAATGAACCGAACCAGAGGCGGTTCTCTGTTTTTCAGGGAACCCGACCGTAGCAAAACCTACGATATAACCCTTCTGGGGCATAACAGGAAGGAGCTGTATACAACAGCCAGAACGCTATCGGCGGCCCTCCAGGCGGAAAGTACGGGCCATGTAATCCTGCATTTTAAAGAAAGGCCTGATGATTTGTGTCTGACTGTGGATATTCCCTCCCTGGGGCAGGTCCTGTTGACTCCGCGGGCTATTTTTCAAAAGCTCTCCCGCACCCTTAATCATCCGGTCTGGTTAAAATGGGTACCCCCTGATTCTGCCAGACGGGAGCAGGAACGTTATGATGTAAGGATATTTTCCCGGGAGGATAATATAACAGACGAACAGGATATACGGGATATGCTGATTCTAGACGAATCGGGAGAGCCTCAAGTTCTGGGGCCGTTTATCAAGGTGGAAGAGAGAGAGAGTTTCGGGCGCATACGGCATGAGCGGGGAGTGCGGTCGGTCAGCCTGTCTCTGGCAGGTTCTTCTTTATCCCGCAGGGATCAGAAGGCGGCTGTAGCCGGGGCGCTGAATAAAATGGATATTCCCCCCGGGATTACCATTAACCACGGACGGGAGTATAAGGAAGAACAGGAAACCGCCCTGTTTCTGACATCAGCACTTGTTCTGGCAATGGTACTTCTGTTTATTCTCCTCATATTCCTTTTTGAGGCAATTAGAATTCCCCTGCTGCTTTTTATACAGATACCACTGTCTCTTCTTCTGCCTCTTATGACTCTTTATTTTCTGAGTATCCCCCTGTCTCTTCCTGTATTTTTTGCCCTTATTCTTGTCATCGGTATTTCCGTTAATAATGGAATTGTGTTGTTTAATGGCATGGGGAAGGGAGATCTGGATAGGGATAGTGTTATCCGTTCTTTTGAAGCCCACGGGAGTTCCCTGATAATCTCTCTGACCACAACTGTAGCCGGGGTGATTCCTCTGCTGTTTACGGGAGACGGAACAGCATCACCCCTCTGGGGGCTCTCTCTGACAATCTGTATGGGACTTGCCGGTTCGGTTCTGTTTCTTCTGATACTGACACCATTGCTGATAAGGGAGTAATTAAAAAATCAAAAGGGCATAAAAAAAGCCCGTAAGTCTGGACGTTGAATCTTACGGACCTGATATAGCAATAAACACATATTGTGTTCCCTTTTAAAATCGGCCTGTAAGAAAGAACCTTTAATGAAAAATTATTTTTTTGGCAAATTCAGTTCATTTAAATGGAATTCAAGACTCTCTTTCAGGCTGCCGTAGAAGCGGGTGGATTGTCTGATGATTTCCCCGGGTGATTTCCTCTTTCGGGAATCCGCCAGAAAGCTTTCTAGAAGAGGGAGGAGAAAGAACCCTGCAATTTCCCGTCCTCCCAGGGAGAGAATCTTTCTGTCAATCTGTTCCAGCTGTTTAAAATCTCCGCTGTTAACAGCCTTCTCATCCATACGGCTGGAAATCTCCCAGCCTTCGGCAGATAAGCTCAGCAGTTCCCCCAGCTCCTTTCTTAATCCCTCAAGAGCCGCTGCAACATCTTCACGGCTTGTTCGGGCTTTCATAAGGGATACCTCTTTAAGGAGGGTGTCAAGAGCTTTCCGTATAACAGGGTATTCTCTGAGTTCTGCTACATCCCGGCAGGGCATTCCTTCCAGACGTATTCCACGCTCTGAAAGGTTTCCGGTTTGAACTTCAGGGTGTTCTTTCATCTGTTTTTCAAACCAGGAAATATAGATTTTCATCCTCTGGTCAGTCAGGATTGTCTCTCCCCTGTAATCTTCCGCTACGTAGGGATTCCCGCTCCATAGAGCCTGCCAGCCTGCGTTATCAACGGGATTGAATCTCCGGCTGAATGTATGAACCCTCTCTTCAAAAGTGCTGCCCCTGTAATGGGTCTGCCTGTCCGGAAAACCAAGATCCAGGCCGGCACAGAATATTTCCCTGCAGCCCATTACTCTGATCAGATCCCAGGCTGCCGTGGCTACCGAACCGCCGGATTTCAGTTTACCCTTTGTTTCCGTATGCTTTTCCAGATATTGTCCCAGGGGGAAGGGGGTGGAGCAGAAAAACAGGGGGCCTTCGGTTCGGCGAAAAACCGACGGGTAGGTGGATACGTCCGAAACCAGAATGGATTTTTTTATATTGCACCTGTCCAGGTGACGGGTATTCCAGTACTGGGGATCAGTCAGGACAGTAAAGTCCGGTTCAACACCCCATTCCAGGCAGGCCCTGAGAGCCGTGTCTACACAAACCAGGAGCATCCTCTCCCGCAGATCCTTCAGGCGGGGGAGAATTGCATTCAGCCCCGGGCCTGCTGCAATCAGAAGGGCCGGTACCCCCCGAAATTGGTCTTTCAGGGATTTCACAGCGGCGGCCCGGCTTAATAGCTCCGCATTCCGGCTGATATTGCTGATCCAGAGGCGGTTGAACTTCCGGTGAGTATTGGTGTTAATCTCTCTTTTTGCCAGGTAGTCCCTGACGCACTTGTCCAGGTTGTCGTAATACTCTCTGTTGGCAAGATAGAGAGGTCTGAGCATACAGGATTGGATTCGGGTCGTTTTTATCTTACTCAGAAGAATCGTGACATCCTCCGGTTTGCTCCCCAGGAGGATGCTGAAAGAGTCGGAAGAGAAAAGCTTCGTATAGTCCCTGGCGCTGATGGCGTGACGGAACTGGGTTATATCCGGTTCGATAAGGGTAAAAAGAGCGTCGGGGTAACGGAACTGGAACGCCTCAATCTGATACCCCAGACCGAAACCGTAAAACAGGCAGTAGTCCGTTTCCGGATCAATTTCCCTGTCTATCAGTTTTTCTGCTTCCTTCTCCGGGTTATGACGGGAGTGGATGAATATGCCGTCCTTTTTCAGGGTAATCCCGCCGCTCCTGGCCGGCTGAATTTCATAATCCCCGGAAAGGGGGGCATCTTTCACAACCTTCTCAATCCCGGGGAAACGGCCCTTGAGGGCCCGGAGGTTAATTTCATAATAGTTCATTTGAATTCCAGATAGACAGTTGTTTCTTCACTTATCTCTTCACCTGCAGGGGGAAACTGAAAAACAACCCATCCCTCTCCCTGAAAGTTCACGGGGATTTCCCTGTTGTTCAGAAGAAAAAGGGCATCCCTTTTGGACATACCTGTAAAATCAGGAAGAGTTTCCTTTATCTCCTCTTTATCACCGGACGGAATGGTAACCGATCCTGAGTGTTCCAGAACCTGATTGCCCTCAATCACGATGCCGTAGTAGGGCGACAGGGCTTCGGCCAGCTCCTTGACAATGGGAGAAGCAATCCTTCCGCCGTAGTAACTCTGCCCCTTGGGATACTGGATTATTACATAGATAATCAGTTTCGGGTCCTCCGTCGGGAAAATAGCCAGTACGGAAGCCATATAATCCTCGTCCGAGTAGGTCCCCGTTTCCGGATCTATCTTCTGGGCTGTACCGGACTTTCCGGAAATTCTTAGTCCAGGTACCTGGGCACGCCGCACGGTTCCCTGAGGAGACGATACGACCTGTTCCATCATCAAAAGTATACTTTCGGCCACTTCGGGAGAAACAACTTCCCTTACAGGTTCTCTTTCGTACTTTTTGATAATTTCACCTTCCGGAGAAACCACTCTATCGATAATGTGCGGTTTGAGCAGAACCCCGCTGTTGGTAAAAACAGTGGCTGCCGTGATCATCTGCAGAGCGGAAACACCGATCTCCTGTCCCATCGCGATAGTCGGTTTGGACCGGATCGACCACTTCTGGGGGGGGCCCAGAATTCCGTTGGACTCTCCCGTCAGGGGCAGTCCGGTTTTTTTGCCGAAACCGAAGTTTTTCAGCATATTGTAGTGATCCGTAGCGGACACACTGTCCGAAGCGAGCGCCGTGCCCACATTGCTGGAGTGAACAAGAATCCCTGTGGGATCAAGTATGCCGTAGTTACCCAGGTCGGTTATGGGAGGGATATTATATTTTTTGAAAATCTCGGGATTATAGGAATGACTGGTATCAAAACGGTCCTGAGGCTTAACCCCGCCCAGTTCCATAAAGGTCGCCATGGAAAAGATCTTCATAACAGATCCCGGCTCATAGGTCAGAGTAACGGGAAGGTTGTTTCTCTCCTGAGCGGAATAGGAGGAGAAATTATTGGGATCAAATGAGGGGAGGGAAACGTAACTGTAGAATTCCCCCGTTTTCGCGCCCATAACCAGTATCATCAAACCTTCCGGTTTATGCTCCTTAAAGGCTTTCAGAGCAATCTGCTCGGTTATATACTGAGTATTCAGATCTATGGTCAGGTAGACATCATTTCCATACAGGATTTTTTCCTCTCCCGTTGTAATGGAAGGAGGGGCCAGTACCTGGTTGAAGGTATACTCAATCCCCTCAAGGCCTGTATTATCAGTCCCTGCGTAACCTATCAGGTGGGCTGCAAGTTCTTTTTCCGGGTAGTTTCTTCCGTGTTCTTTTTCCAGACGGATACCCGGCAGCTTCCCCTCATTCATAAGGGCTGTAAGGTTTTTTGATTCTGTCGGTGAAATGAGTCTCTTGATATAGAGAAACCCCTGCCTTGTCGAATCGTTGAAACGTTCGGACAGGGCACTCCTGTCAAGATCCAGGGTTTCGGCCAGAAGCCTTGCCGTCTCCTCCCTGTCTTTGAATTCAGGTATCCAGCCGGTTACCGAATCCAGTCTGGTCTGGATCGCCAGAAGCCTTCCGTTCCGGTCGTAAATGCCGCCACGTTCCATTGTAGGAAACTGGGGTGTATCCCGCGGCGTCCTGTTTGCCGGATTCAGCATGATAAACCCGTATTGAACAATTAAGGCAAAGGTTACTGTAAAGAGGATTATAAGGAAAATTCTGAAACGTCTGGTATTAATGTCAGTAGAACTCAATAGATTTTCCTAAGTGGGGCGCTTATTACCTTTCCCAGTATATCAGATGTGGAAATATAACCATAGTCCCTGGAATCAACAGAATGGAAAGGATTATCACCCAGTACCATAATATAGTTTTCCGGAATTACAGGATTCTGGCTCAGACGTTTCTGCTGGGTGTCTGTTAAAAAGAATTCCTGTTCTCCCACAACCAGCCAGCCAGCCCTGTTTATCTCAATCGATTCTCCGGAAAGAAGGCGGCAGCGCTTTACTACAAGTCTGTTATCGTCGGGAGTTCGAAATATGACAATGTCATTTTCACGGGGGGATCTGTCTATATGGAAAAAACTCTTATAGGCCAGTTTGTTCACCAGGATAGTCTGTCCATTATGCAGAACAGGCTCCATTGAGTTTTCCTGTACCTGTAGTATATCGAAACAGGAGAACAGGATCAGGGCGGTCAAGAGAATTATACCCACCGGTCCACCGTAATGATAGATAAGTTTCAGAATCATATATCAAGTTATATTAATACACACCCTTATTTTTGTCGATATATTGGGTAGTTTATTATGATTGTAGCAATGAACCGTCAGGAGCTTGATAAAGTGACTGAAAGAAAGGTAAAGCATAAAAAGTCTCATGCCGGGGGAAACAGAAAGTTCATATCCCTTGCCGGATCAGCAGGGGAACCGGCTATTACAGAGATCATTCTGCGCGGTGGTAATACATCTGTCTGTATGATGGCACTTGTATTGTTCCTATTTCTCTGCGGTCTTGATCTGCCGTATAATAATATGGCTACAGCCTATGTTCCCGGTTTGAAAAATCTGGAAATCCCCGAGAACATCATACTGGAAAATCTTGATATTAAAACATTGCGGGCTGATACGGGGATCCGAACTCCTGAAAGGGTGACCGCTGATAAGACCATTCTCTGGGATATCCCGAGTTTTACCTATGTCATTAATAAAGGGGATACCATTTCCCAGATATCCCGGCAGTATCATATCAGTCTGAGCACTATTTTAAGTGTAAATAAAATTGATAATGTTAAGAAGATGAGCCCCGGTCACGTGCTGATCATTCCCGAACTGGAAGGGATTCTGTATACCTGTTCCAAAGATGATACGATAGAGTCCCTGATCGAAGCCTATAAAATTGAAATAAGTGAACTGATTCAGCATAATCCCTATATGTATCTGGAAAATGGTGAATTTGTGCTGAAGAGCGGACAGGAAGTATTTATTCCCGGGGTTAGAATCCCTGAGGGGGATCTCAGGGAACAGATGGGTGAGCTTTTTATCTTTCCCGTTCAGGGAGGCGTTATTAAGGGATTCGGCAGTATTGTAGACTGTGTGACGCAGATTGAATCGTTTCATAATGGCATAGATATTAAAGGATCTTTGGGAGATCCGGTTAAAGCATCTCTGGATGGGAGGGTTATTGCTGTGGGATTTAATTCGTCCTACGGTAATTATATTATACTTGAGCATACAGGCGGGTACAGGAGTTTATACGCTCAGTTAGAGAAAAGCAATGTAAGAAGGAACGATAAAGTATTACAGGGTGAGATAATAGCGAATGTTGGAGCCAGCGGGTATGCCAGAGAAGCACATTTGCATTTTTCACTCTTTAAAGGTAAGAAAAGTATTGATCCATTGGACTATCTGCACTAATATGAATAAGAATGAATAACAGGTTGTCCACAGGTTATCCACCCCAGGAGGTTTGACAACAATGAGAAAACTGGTATTCTTTATTATTGCGATGTTGGCTCTGTTTAATTTAATCCGGGCTTTCGCAACCTATAACACTCAGACTTATCCTGATGATCCCATGCAGATTATCCAGTATGAGCCTGAAAGTTAATCACCTGCTGATTAAACAGGTATTCATAAGAGAATATTAAAAAGCCGTTCTGTTTTCAGAACGGCTTTTTTTATTTCTATCTGCTTACTGACAAAGCGCAGGCACATCTTTGCAGATAACGCTTCATAGAATTCCATCTTTCAGAATTTTCAGTCTGGAGTGTTCCTTTCTCCTTTGTCTCTGTGTGAACCATCAGTTCCGTTCCCCGTTTCATCAGATGCGAATACATATTGTCTTTTCTGTCAATTGAATTACCCATAACTAACCTCTCTCTTGATTCAAGTTCTACAATTACTTGTTACAACCTTGCTTACTTTTATACTTGCATTATTGGATACATAAGAGAGCCAATATTATTGTTTTTTATAGGGCCACTATGATTATTTAAAAAGTTAGATTCAGTTAGGAAGCATTGCAGGCTGTCGGGGTGCAAAGTATACCCGGTCTGTACAGAAAGGGCTGGCTCTTTTTTTCAGTCAGGGTGAGCTGCAGAAGCACTTTAAAAAAATGAAAAAGAGGTATAAGGAGAAACAGTCTCTGTTTCTGACTATACTGGAAGCTACATTCGGAGAAAGTATAACCATATCGGGGATTGATACCGGTCTCTATCTTACAGTTTCTTTCAAGGGAGTAGAGTTTGACTCAAGGAGGGCTGATTTGGTGGAAAAGTCCGGTATCGTAGCAAATTATGTGTATCGGCACTATTGGCCCTACAGGAGCGTATCCAGTGATCCCGGTATGATTCTCGGTTATGGTAATCTTGAAGAAGACGAAATGCGCCGGGGAATGGAAACATTGAGAAGCCTACTTCCGTCACTGACGGGAAAATGATATTTCATCCTCCAATCCGGTCCAGCCTGTACTCCTCTGAGGGAGGCAGACTGGACCGGAGTGGTCAGGACCCGCAGCAGTTTTTATATTTCTTTCCGCTTCCGCAGGGACACGGTTCGTTCCGTCCAACCTTGGGAGCGGCTCTTCTTATCTGCATCTTCTGAGCATTAGCCTCACTTCTTTCGCCGGATCTCCCTGCTGCAAAGCTGTTTACCGCGCTGTGGGACGCCTGAATAGGACGGCTGCCGGCCTGACGGTACCTGTCATCACTGGCTTTTCGTACCTTAACCCGGTATATTTTACGGGCCAGGGCAATCCTCATATCATCAATCAGCTGATCAAAAATCTGAAACCCTTCGTTTTTGTATTCTACCAGGGGGTTTTTCTGGGCATAAGACCTTAGGTAAACAGCTTCACGCAGGGCTTCCAGGTTTTCAAGGTGTTCCTGCCACCGGTTATCCAGATTTTTGAGGTACTCAAAGCGGATAAACTGATTCAGCTGTTCAGAACCAACCAGATCTTTTTTCTCTTCAAGATCCTTCTTCAGGACGTTTATGAGATGAGATTCCCACTCTTCCTCAGGGATTTCTGTAATAGCTGAAGCTTTATCTTCATTGGAATAATTAAAATTTTCCTTTAAACGGTTCAATAGCCGGGGGAGGGCATCATCGCCCCTTTTATTATCGGATCTGTAGTCCTCCATCAGTATTCCGACAATTTCTTCACCTGTCTCCTGAATCTTTTCGGTTAAATCGACAGTGGAAAGTATTTCATCTCTCTGTTCATAGATATAGGTTCGCTGTTTGCTCAAAACATCATCGTAGTCCAATAAATGTTTACGGATCTCATAGTTCCTGTCCTCAACCCGTTTCTGAGCTCTTTCGAGGGAGCGGTTAATCAGAGCGTGGTGAAGGGGCTCGTCTCCCTCCATCCCCAGTCTGGACATGGTATTTTTAAAGTTCTCTCCGCCAAAGAGCCGCATCAGATCATCATCCAGGGAAATATAAAACTGGGAATACCCGGGATCGCCCTGACGTCCGGAACGACCGCGAAGCTGATTGTCAATACGACGGGATTCATGCCTTTCCGAACCAATAACATAAAGACCGCCCAATTGCCGGACTTCTTCATTCTGAGCCCGCCATTTTCGGGTCTCTTCTTTTATAAGCGCCTTAATTTCTTCATCTCCGGCATCAGATCCGGCTTTTCTTATGGCTCTGGATTCGGGATTTCCCCCCAGCTTTATATCCGTACCGCGTCCAGCCATATTGGTGGCTATGGTTATGGAACCTTTTGCACCGGCTTCGGCAATGATCAGGGCTTCTCTATGGTGGTTTTTGGCATTCAGGATCTCATGTTTAATACCTCTGTGTTTCAAAACCTGGGAAAGCTTTTCCGATTTTTCTACAGAAACCGTACCAACGAGAATAGGCTGACCCTTTTCATGGACTTCGGCTATCCTATCGCAGATGGCATTGAACTTGTAATCTTCATTTAAATAGATGACATCATCAGCATCTATACGATTAACAGGGCGGTTGGTCGGAATAACCACTACTTCCAGACCGTAAATCTTGCCGAATTCCCGGGCTTCCGTATCGGCTGTACCGGTCATTCCGGAGATCTTGTCGTACATTCTGAAAAAGTTCTGAAAGGTAATACTGGCCAGGGTTCTGTTCTTTTTTGCAATCTTTATATTTTCTTTTGCTTCAATAGCCTGGTGCAGTCCGTCGGAATACCGTCGACCGGTCAGAACACGTCCTGTAAACTCATCAACAATCTGAACTGCGCCATCCTGAATCACATAATCCACATCATTATGAAAGAGGTGGTGGGCTTTCATGGCCTGAGTAAAGTAGTGAATGTATTCGAAGTTTTCCTCTTCGAAGAGGGATTCGGTTATTAGTTTTCTGGATTGAAGGAGCCGTTCGATATTGTTCATACCTTCATCGGTAAAAACAACTTTTTTACTCTTCTCATCCAGTTTATAATCTCCCTTGGGTTGAACTCCTGTTATGGGATCTTCAAGGGGATAATCACCGGTTTGCGGATCTTTCTCACATTCCTTTAAAAAGGATACAAGTTGATTCACCTGGGAAAATTTGCTGGTATCGTCCTGTATGGGACCGGAAATAATCAAAGGCGTTCTGGCTTCATCAATTAAGATACTGTCAATTTCATCAATAATACAGAAAGGGTGGTTTTTCTGGGCCTTTTTATCCAGACTCCAGCGCATATTATCTCTGAGGTAGTCAAATCCGAACTCATTATTTGTTCCGAATGTAATGTCCCGTCCGTACTCTACCTGCCTTCTTTCGGGATCCATTTCGGAGAGGATAACTCCCACACTGATTCCCAGGTAGTCATAGACCGGTTTCATCCAGGCCGCATCACGGGATGCCAGGTAGTCATTAACAGTTATTATATGAACACCTTTCCCTGCCAGAGCATTCAGATAAGCCGGGGCAACACTGGAAAGGGTTTTACCCTCACCGGTCTTCATTTCCATAATCTTACCCTGATGCAGGACGATACCGCCCAATAGCTGAACATCATAGGGCCGTTCCCCCAGTGTTCTCCGGGCCGCTTCCCGGCAGAGGGCGAAAGCCTCAGGCAGGATGTCATCAAGAGATTCCCCGTCTGATAAGCGTTTCTTAAAAGAAAGGGTCTGTTCCTTAAAAGCCTCGACAGGCATACCAATGGCCCACTGCTCTTTTGCATTTATAGCATGTAATATCGGAAGTAGTTGTTTTAGATCTTTATCCTGCTTTGTACCCAGGAAAAGTGACAATATCTTATTAATCATGGAACAAATGTACGGCTTTTCTGCCGGGTCGTCAAGATTGACATTCAGAACATGGGCGTGTAGGATATTTTTAATTATAAGCCTGATAGGACAGGAGTTGTTCACAGTTGATGACCAGATTAAAAACCGTATCGATTTTACTGCTTGGCGTTTTTATTTTATTCTCCTGCCGATCCGAGAATAAACTGCTTGAAAAAGAAGATCTTTTTGTCATTCCCATGGGTGTTATGGCTGATGAACTGGACTATTTCTATCGATCAAACTCTCTTTTACCCGGAGAAAGCGATTTATATGTAAAAAACGGACGTATTTTTCTGACAAGCAGTCACGCCGGTAAAATCATGGAAATGAATTCCTACGGAGACCTCCTGAGTCTTATTTACAATCCGGAAAAAAATCCTGAACCATCACACTATCATAAGCAGGATAACAAGGAAGAAAACCTGATCCGGATTAAAAAATGGAATTTCCGCAATATAGAGCATATAGCTGTTACTGATGAGGGGATGCTGATTGTCGATCAGGTGGATGAGAATCTTTCCACCCTGACAGATAGGGGCCTGTATAACCGTATAATCCTCCGTTTTAACAGTGATGGTGAATATAGCGATTCTCTGGGGCAGGAGGGGATCAACGGAACCCCGTTTGCCTATATTCAGGATTTGCAGATTACGGAACGGGGTGATGTTGTTGTCATTTCACAGTCCGCTTCGGACAATACGGTTTCATGGTTCTCCTCAAAAGGACAACTGCTGTATAAAGTAATTCTTGATAAGGATCATCTCCCGGTCATCGAAGAGGAGGGCTGGAGTATTGGTCAGGCCGAAAAAATTTCTGCAGACCTCACTGATTATAAACTCTATATCAAGGTGGGGTATTTCCCTTTGAGTGATTCTCCGGATCAGATAGCTCTCAGTCGGCTTTATACCCTTGACCTGCAGGCTGAAGAGTATACCGGTTATTTCGATGTCCCAAGATTCGAAATTGAATTGGGGGAGCAGGTAATAGAAGGGGTTAATGAATACCTTGGAACCGTATCCGGGGGGCTTCATTTTTTCCTGGGATCAAATTACAGCGGTAGATACTATCTGACTGTTATGGATGAAAAAGGCGCTGTAAAAACAAACCGTGTTCTTCGTATTGAGGATCAGGATATAATCTATAAAAAACTGTTTCTTGATCCCAGCGGCCTGCTGGCTGCGGTTTTCTACGAAGAAAAGGGGGCGCGTTTATCCTGGTGGCGGGCTGATCGAATTGTAGAGCGGTATGCGGAAGATTAATAGGGGCCCTGAAACATTTTCTCCCGGTGACCTTCATTCTGAATACTCAAGGGAGGAACGGGAGCGGATCAGCCGTTTTACCGATGGGCGTCACAGTACACATAGAAAAATGGGATTTCAGAAAATCCTTCTGTTTGACCTTTTGTTTCTTTTTATAATCGGCGGGATTATCGTTCCTTTTATTGTGAATCGGAATATGAAAGGCCGTATTGAGTCTCTTGCATTTAGAATGGAACTGAGAAGAGACGAATCGGATCTTCTGATTTCTTTAAAAATACGGAATTCCGAAAGTCTTTCCGCAGTGGATCAGTTCATCTACCTTGAATTAAGCCCGGGAGAGTATGAGTCCGTGTATTTCGAAGAGCTTCCTCCTCCTGCAGGGGAGGAACGGGTTATTCGTTACAGATTGGAGAATATTGATGATCCCCTCGGGATCTATTATCGTATTACCTGGAAAGAGACAAGCATCCGGTTAAGCGGAAAATTATAAAAAAAGTTGACTGATATTTTTCAATTGAATATGATTTTATTATCAGCTTTCGGAAACGAAACTGGTTGGGAGGATAATTTATCATGCAGATTTACTTTTTGGTTGTTATTACGCATATCCTGTCCGGATTAGTCTTGAGCGGCGCTTTCCTGTCAGAAAAATTCCCCGGGTTTGGTCCCTGTAATGTGATGATGCAGAATACCAGATTTAAACTTGTCCTTGGAATCATAACAGTGCTGTCTGCGCTTTTTACCCTACTTGTTAAAGTCTCTCCGGCAGATGTGATTATCCTGGGTGATCTTCTCCCGGCATTTTCAGGTGCTTTAATGGGTTCGTATCTGATAATGTCATTCTTCTATGACAGCCTTGAAGAGACCAGAAGCTGGATGAAAAGCTTTGTGGATTTAATGGAGGATAGGGGCTTTATTTTTGGATTAGCCGGATTGATCATCGGCCTTATTCATTTTCTTGTTCCGACTGCCATCATCCTGTAATATGAAAAAGTACCAATCCATTGCCGGTCTGGCAGAAAGAAACGGACTCTATTTTCTGGCAAAAAGAAAACCCGGCGGGGATTTGGGAGGTTTATGGGAACTGCCCGGCGGGAAACTTGAAGAGGGCGAAAGCCCTTCCCAGGCTATGGAACGGGAGTGGATGGAAGAGCTGGAGATAAAGGTCTCAACCGGTGTCCTCCTTGGAAGCAGTTGTTTTACCCATCATGATAAGGATTTTATTCTGGAACTCTATCAGGTAAGTTTTTCCAGGCAGGATATGCATCTGAATGAACATGTGGAAACCGGCTGGTTCTCAAAAGCGGAGATAGATAAACTGGATCTGGCCGATTCGGATAGAATGGTATTATCAAAAATTTGGCCGGAGATTTCTCCGGCCTGAATATCCTAATAAACGGGAACTATTCAGGGTTCCCTTCTGATCTGAAAATTTTCAATCTCATTTACTTCTATATCTTTATAACGTCCGGTAGAACCCTTACCAGTAAAATAATAGATCAGATCATCCATATCATCCTGTCCGGTTACAAGTGAGTAACGGACGTAACACTCTCCCTGTTCTATCTCTTTCCGGTAGGGATTGAAACCCATATAAAGAGGATCAATCAATTCCCGTATCCGGTTACGGAGTCCGCCATAAAAAGCACGTTCGACCATAATCAGATCCAGTTTTTTTCCGTTTTTCATAAAAATCTGAAAGACTCCCCCGTCTGATGGAACGATTCCATGAATCAGGAAGCGATCCATCAGAATAAAAGGGGACCAGGTTACTGAAAAACAAGCTATGCCCCTGCGTATATGAGAAAGATTCGTACAGTATTTTTCCAGCATCAAATAACAGTTCCATCCGGAATAATGGCATTTTTGGGAATGATAATAATACCATCCCTTATAAAATGAGTCTGTTTTTCCACATCTTCCCGAACGATATTATCAACACCGATACGGCACTCTTTTCCAATTTTCACATTTTTATCAATAATGGCTTTACGAATCTGTGTTCCTTCACCAATTCCTATATCAGGGATTTTCAAATCCCTGTTTTTCTGTTTATCCCTTTCGGTCTCGTAAAAATCCATTCCCATGGCGTATACCTGATCCAGGTTGGCTCCTTTGTGAATTATACTTCTGACTCCAAGGATCGAGTCGGTAATGGAGTCCGCGTTTATAATGGATCCTTCCGTTGCCAGGGCTCTCTGGAAGTTACAGGAATTAATCTTGGATGCGGGCAGATCTCTTCTGTGACAGTAGATGGGATTTTCCTTATCGTAGAGATTGAATTTAGGCCAGGGCTTGGCAAGATCAAGGTTCGATTCAAAGAAGTTGGGGATAGTTCCGATATCTTCCCAGTATCCCTTATAGATATGGGCTCTTACCCTGGCTTTTTCTATCATCATGGGGATAACTTCCTTGCCGAAATCCGTAAAGTCATTATCCAATCCCCGGTCCATGGCCGACGCATTGAAAATATAAATACCCATTGATGCCAGATAATCTTTTCCCTCAGGTATATTCTCTTCCAGCTTTCTGGATTCGGGGATGCGGTATTCATCAATATTTTTCTCAGGACCCGGTTTTTCCAGAAACTGATTTATCTGTCCTTTATTATCCAGTTGAAGGATTCCCAGCTGATCCGCATCTTTGCGGGAAACAGGAGTGGACGCTATGGTTACATCCGCACCGCTCTGCAAATGCTCTCTGAAGAATTCTTTCAAGTTCATTCTATACAACTGGTCTCCCGAGAGTATCATATAATGGGTTGGTTTATGGGAATGAAAATGGTAGGTATTCTGCCTTACCGCATCGGCGGTACCCATATACCATTCCGAATTCTCAAAGGTCTGTTCCGCCGCAAGCACTTCAACGAATCCACCGGCAAATGAATCAAAACGGTAGGTTGAGCTGATATGAAAATGGAGGGATGCCGTATTAAACTGAGTTAGAATATAAATATTTCTGAATTTGGAATTAATACAGTTGGAAATGGGGATGTCCACCAGCC
This sequence comes from Oceanispirochaeta sp., assembly GCA_963663385.2. Classification (GTDB taxonomy): domain Bacteria; phylum Spirochaetota; class Spirochaetia; order DSM-2461; family DSM-2461; genus Oceanispirochaeta. The sequence continues at coordinate 1,177,328 of CAXXXD010000003.1, forward strand.
GGTATTTTCCACCGAAGGGAACAGCCGGTTTGGCTCTTTCCTTCGTTAACGGATAGAGTCTGGTTCCTTTACCTCCCCCCAGGATTACACTTAAAATTTCAGCCATGTTATTCTCTCCTTAAATGTACGGGGGCTATATTATGCATTATGCTTTTTACCCTGTTCTGATGCGGGAATGAATTGTCCCGTTTTAATTATTATAATTCCTGATGATTATAGGTCAAGGAACTTTTAAAATATGTTAAGGTAATTTCATGAGTGATATGCGCCAGTACCTTGATGATTTGCGTAGAAGCAGATCTTTTAATGAGAATGTAACACGCTGGGAAGTTCTCCCGCCCCGAAAGGGTCAATATCGTTCCCTGCCGGAAGATCTGCCTGATGTTGTAAAGAAATCTCTGGAGAATAAAGGTATCAACCGGCTCTATTGTCATCAGGCTGATTGTTATGAAGCGGCAGGAAGGGGTGAAAACCTCTGTGTCGTCACTCCCACCGCATCTGGTAAAACCCTCTGTTACAATCTGCCCGTTTTGAAAACACTGCTGGAGGATTCCGAATCACGGGCTCTTTATCTGTTTCCCACAAAAGCACTGAGCCAGGACCAGCAGTCTGCTCTGAACGATATTGTACTGGGTGATGATATTCCCGTAAAAATCTGTACTTACGACGGGGATACGCCGGGGTCCCTCCGCATGGCCGCCAGAAAATCCGGGAGGATTATTATTTCCAATCCGGATATGCTCCATTCGGGCATACTTCCCAATCATCCCAAGTGGACTGATTTCTTTAAGTCCCTGAAATTCATCGTACTGGATGAAGTCCACACATACCGTGGCGTTTTCGGTTCCCATATGACAAACCTGCTGCGGCGACTGAAAAGGATCGCCGCCTTTTATGGAAGCGATCCCCAGTTCATCTGCTGCAGCGCCACCATCGGAAATCCGGGAGAACTGGCTCAGGCTATTATTGAAAAACCTGTAACCCTGGTGGACAGAAACGGGGCGCCTTCGGGAGAGAAGCATCTTATTTTCTATAACCCCCCTCTGGTGGATGAAGTGCAGGGGATTCGCAAAGGGGTTGTCAACACATCTCAGCAGCTGGCTGTGAGACTTCTGAAAGCGGGTATAAAAACAATTGTATTTTCCCGTTCCCGGGTAAAAACGGAGCTGGTGGCATCCTATATCAATAAAAAGCTGAGCAATATCTACAACGAGAACAACCGTGTAAAAGTCGAGTCCTACCGCGGGGGGTATCTGCCGGGAGAAAGACGGAAAATAGAAAAAGAACTCCGTGATGGAACCATTCAGGGTGTTGTTTCCACCAATGCTCTGGAACTTGGGATTGATATCGGAGGGCTTGATGCTGCTGTACTGGCGGGGTTCCCCGGTTCCATAGCTTCATCCTGGCAGCAGGCCGGACGGGCGGGACGAACAAGCGAACTGTCTCTGGCCATATTCGTGGCCTCCAGTTCTCCTGTCGACCAGTATCTTGTTCAGAATCCTGAATATTTTTTCGGGGCCAACCCCGAATCGGGCTTTGTAGATCCGGATAACCTCTTTATTCTGCTGGATCATCTGAAGTGCGCTTCATTTGAAATCCCCTTCCGGAAAGGGGAAGGCTTCCCGGGTGATGTAAGCTCTTTGCTGGGGTATCTTGAAGAGAATGGGGTCCTGCGTTTTACAGGGAACAGCTGGTACTGGGCGGACCGGTCCTATCCTTCAGAGGGTATATCCCTGCGAACCGGTGCTTCTGAAAATGTAGTTATAATTGATACCACCAAAGGACGTCACAATGTTATCGGGGAAATGGACAGTCATTCCGCCCGGGAACTTATTTTCGAGGAGGCTGTTTATCTGCACAGGGGAGAGCAGTTTATCGTAAAGAAACTGGATCTGGAGAATCATCTCTGTTATATAGAGGAGTCGGGGGTAAACTACTATACCGATTCCATTCTTAAATCGGATATCAAGGTTCTGGAAGAGGATGGGGAGAGCGATAAATGGGGGCAGACCCTGATTCATTGCGATATCCTTCTGCGGAATGAAGTGTCCAAGTACAAAAAAATTAAATTTCAGACCCATGAGAACATCGGTTACGGTGATATATTTCTGCCGGAAGAAGAGATGCATACCAGGAGCGTATTTTTATCCCTGAAGCCGGGGACTCCAGCCGGGGATGCTTTTGCCATGATTCCCGATCTAATGCAGGCTCCGGTTCTTTCCAGGGTCTCCACGCTTATCAGGAATACGGCACCACTTTTCCTTCTATGCCGTCCAACGGATATCGGTGTTTCCGGTCGTGTACGGGATCCCCATTTTGAATGTTCCGGAGTGTTTATTTACGATACCTATCCGGGAGGGATAGGATTGGCTGATAATTTTACGGAAAAAATGAAAGAGATTTTCAGGGCCGGTCTGGATCTGGTTACAGACTGTTCCTGCCGGGAAGGCTGTCCCTCCTGCGTCGGACCGGTTGATCAGCAGGATCAGTTTGATGCCAATCCCAGAATAATGACCAGGGATTTTTTGAGGATATGGCTGGAATCTGTTTCGAACGGGATTCCGGAGGAGCGATGAAACCGGATCTTTCTGCCAGGCTGAGCCGGCTGAAGAAAGGGAAAGCGCTTAATAGCAAAATGCTCCCAGTTTGCAAAGAGGACAGGACGACGAGTGATATTCCCATCCCTGAAGGGTGGGAAGCTCTTGACCGGGATGTCTGGAAAAAAGAGTTATGGAGCGTTAACCCTCTGGCCGGGATGAAACTGTCCGGCTTAATGGCGCCCTGTGATATCCCCATGGAGGACTGGCTTTTTTATGATACGGAAACGACAGGTCTTTCAGGAGGAGCGGGGAATACAGCCTTCCTGGTCGGTCTGGGGCGTGTCCGGGGAAATGAGTTTCTGACAACACAATATTTCCTGCGAGACTATCCGGGAGAACCCGTTCTGCTGGAACTGCTGAAAAGAGAACTGGATAAGGCCGGTCTGTTTATTTCCTATAATGGTAAAACCTACGACAGTCACCTTCTGCAGACCCGTTTCCTGATGAATCGAATGCCCTTTCGTTTCGGGCCCCAGCTGGATCTTCTCTATCCGGTCAGACGTCTTTACAGAAGGACCCTGCCGGATTGCCGTCTGGGTACGACCGAAACTTTTTTATTGAACAAGCCCCGGCAGGGGGATATCCCCGGGAGTGAAATACCCGATATCTGGTTTAATTTTCTGAAAGATGGAAATGCTGATCTTCTATTGAAGGTATTCGAGCACAACAGACTGGATATTGTCCGTATGGCGGATCTTCTGGCTGTTCTGGAAGAGCAGCTGAGCTATCCGGATAGACAATGTCCCTACCGTGATCTCTTTGCCCTGGGGCGCTTTCTGCTGGAACAGGGTAGTCCTATGGGAGAGTCCGTAATGGAGCAGGCCCTGCGGAAGGGAGATCCCCGGGCGGAAACCTATCTTTCGGTCTACTGGAAACGAAAAGGAGAGTGGGGTAAAGCAGTAAAAATCTGGCGGAATATTTTACAGAAACGTCCGGGCTATTTTGCCGGGGTGGAACTGGCTAAATACCTTGAACACAGGGATAAATCCCCAGAAGAAGCCCTTGTCCTGGTAGAGTATATGATCCGCAATCTTCCCTTGAGGGATCCTGCCAAAAAATCAGAGCTTCAGCACCGGCGCAGGCGGCTTATTGAAAAAACACGAAAAGGGTACGAAAATAGGTAATGAATATGAAAAAGAAACCTGCCGTCTCATGGTTTACTATATTATGTCTCATCCTGCCCGTATTATTTACAGGCTGTCACCCGAAAAAACCTTCTAATATAACTCGGGAAAAGAATCTGCCTTACGAACTGGAGATGATTATTCCGGCGGAAGAGATGGAGGAAACCCTGGATGTAACGGCTCTGGTATCTGATCTGAAGGAGCAGGTGTCGGCTCTGGAAAAAGGTCTGAAAGGCGAAGATACACAATTTATGAAAACAATTGATCCCTTACGGCAGTCCCTGAAGGATCTGGATGCCACATTGAAAGGTCTGGATCCTGTACTGAACGAGACTCGAGGCATGATAAAGGATGTACAGAATCAGATAGACAGGATCAGCAATCAGTTTAAAGAGGAATTTTCGGAAGAGTGAGATTCCCACCGGCTGATCATTCTTTTCCAGCGGGGATGGTTTTCAAGACATTCAAAAAGACCGCTTTCGATCATACCCTCCCTGGGAATGGTCGCCCATTGTCTGCACTGGATTATTTCGAGGATATCAAGAGACTCTTCCGGGTGTCCCTGTGCCGCCAGGATTGATGCATAGGGAAAGGCGCTTACCCGCGGATCCAGTACCCAGGCTTTTTTAAAGAGGGATAACACCTTTTGGGGATGCTCTTCTCCTACCCACCAGACATAGCCCCTGTCTATACAGGAAAGGGCCAGGGCTGTCTTATCCCGCTTGTCTCTGGGTTTCTGCCTCTCTTTTTCAAGAATTGACATGGCCTCAATTAAAATACCGGCATGTTTAAGCCTAACTTTCTCAAGATTACTTTCAAACTGCTTCATAACAGGTTCGTTTCTTTCGTTGCGGGCAATCCCGACAGCAGACTCTCCCCTGTCGCTGGTGCTGTGAATCCGGACGTTATGGTCCAGGAGAAAAGCTATAGCCTCTTTACTACTGTAGTAGGACGCATGCATAAGAGGAGTCCAGCTCTCATTATCCCGTCCGTTTATATCTGCTCCGGATTTTAGGGCCTGATCAATAAGGGGTATGGAATTTGTCTGACAGCCCAGAATCAGCAGGGTAAAGGGGGCAATCCCTTTTCTGATCATTCTGTTCACTTCGCCTTCGGGCATTTCCCTGCAGGCATCACGAATTTTCTCCTTCATGTTTTCTGTTAAAGAAAGCACATATCCTCCCCGTGTTTCAGGATCATAACAGAGGTGATCTTAATTGTCGAGCTTGGGTAAAATCACTTTCAGCATATTTTCTATGGATTTAAAAGCAAATCGACCAAGAGGGACGCTGTTTTTTTGAACCAGCTCTATAGCGTCTATTTCATCTTCCTGTCTGATAAAATCCTCCGAGTCACATCGGGCTGTAAATAACAGATCGCAGGTTTTATAGGTGATCCCTTTGTAGGGGTAGGTATTGGGGTGGCTTGTCAGGTATGCAAGATCCCGGATTTCCACACCGATTTCTTCCCTGATTTCCCTTCGGCAGGCGTCTTCTGCCGTCTCGTCCGGATCGATGAAACCACCGGGCAGGTCCCAAAGCCCTTTTCCGGGTTCCCTTCCTCTTTTCAGCAGAATGTACCGGTCTCCGCATTCGATCAGAACGGCAACGGCAGCAGCCGTATTATGGTAAATCTGAAAACCGCAGTTTTCACACATAATCTTTTTTTCATTAAGAAAGAGGGGCGCCGGTGCGGCACAATGGGGACAAAATCTGAACATGAGAACTATCCTCCGTGACATATTTTCAACAATGGATATAATTGAAGCATGAACAGTATATGTGTTTTCTGCGGATCAAGCAGTGGGTTTGATGAGATTTATGCGAAAAAAGCTCTTATTTTAAGCCGTGAGATGGTAAAAAGAGGAATCCGCCTGGTTTACGGCGGAGGAAATGTCGGGTTGATGGGACTTTTAGCCACAACCGTTCTGGAAGAAGGCGGTAAAGTAACGGGGATTATTCCGGAGGCGATTCATGCAATGGTTCCCTCTCTCCCGGGTGTAGAAACCATTGTGGTAGACAGTATGCATACAAGAAAACAGGCCATGCATGACCGTTCAGACGGCTTTATTGCCCTTCCGGGAGGCATCGGTACTTTTGAGGAGCTTCTGGAAGCTTTTACATGGTCCCAGTTGGGGTTTCATCAGAAACCGGTTGCCATTCTGAATACCAAATCCTACTATTCATCCCTTATAATGCAGCTCAATCATTCTGTAGATCAGGGATTTATGAAAGAGTCTCATAAAAACTCTCTTATCGTGGAAAAAGATCCGGCTGTTCTTCTGGACAGGATGAGCCGCTATATACCCCTTGTGGAAGATAAATGGGTCAAATAGGTTCAGCACCGGCCTGTCAGCAAACTTACGGGAATCCCTCCGTTTTTAAAGAGATACTTTTTCTCCCAATGCAGCCCCAGTGCTTTTTCAGCATCCAGACCGGGTATTATAATGCCCCATCTGACCGATTTGTAATCCCTTTGAATCTTTGATCCTATCTGCCGGAAAAAGGCCAGTCGGTCCTTCAATTCCAGACGCATCCCATAGGGAGGGTTCAGAATCAGAAGGGCTCTGTCCCGCTCCTGTCCTTTAACAGGACAGGGCGATTTGAAAAAATCATACTGATTGAAACACTGTGAAATTTCAAGTCCCGTTTCTGACAGGAGCTTCCAGTTTGCTTCCGCCGCTTTTAAAGAGTCAGCGTTGATATCTGATGCAAAAATCTTACACGGTTCTGACAAAGCCTCTTCTGCCTTCCTTACTATCCAGTCATAACGGGCCGGGCGGAAGGAAGGCCATAATTCAAAGGGAAAACGCCTGTTTTTGCCGGCGGGCAGACCGGCTGTGATAGATGCAGCTTCCAAAGTGAAAGTCCCGCTGCCGCACATGGGATCAATAAGGATAGAGTTCTCTGTCAAACCGGCTGCCATAAGAAGGGCCGCAGCCAGAGTTTCCCTCAAGGGCGCTTCATTTACATACTGCCTGTATCCCCTGTCATAAAGAGGCCCCCCTCCGGCATCCAGGCTCAAAGTAAAACGGTCATCTACACCGCGGATCAGTATGGTTTGAATTCCCGCATCCACATGGGGCGAACTGTTTTCGATCAATAGGGGAGAACGTCCTTCCTGTTCTTCAAACCTGACCCTTATGCTTCTTTCCAGAGACTTACCGATATTATCCGTAACATGAAGGCGGCAGTGGCGGAGGGAAAAGCGCAGACGGTATTCGGCTCCCTCCTTAAGATAGAGTTCCCAGGGAAAGGACGATGTTTTATTCCGGAATTCCCTGAAGCCCTCAGCTCTGAACTGATGGAGTCTCAGGTAGAGACGGGAGGCACAGCGGGAAAGGTAGGCGCATCTCCAGAGATCTTCCATCTTTCCCGGGGCTGTAATACTACCCGGCTCCTCCTCCCTTTCCGGGTGTAATCCCAGGGCTTCAAGTTCATTTATAACCGGTTCTTCCAGTCCGGGGGTGACAGGTATGAAAATAGAGTGTTCTCCTGCCAGAATATGTTTTTTGACACGGCGGTCAAGGGCTTTATTATTCATATGACTGGAAGGTAGCACAAAAACGGCCCTTCCGGTAAGGTAGGAAGCATGATTAGTGAGGCTCTACCTGTCAAAAAGATCTTTCCCGAATTGAAAACACAGTGGGAAAGGGGAAAAACTCGATTTATCATCCAGGCTGAACCGGGAGCGGGGAAATCGACAGCAGTTCCCTGTTTTCTGCTGGAATCCCCTTTTTGTCCGGGGAAAGTGATTATGCTGGAACCCCGGAGGATGGCTGCCCGTTCACTGGCAGGGTTTCTCTCCTCTCAGAGAGGCGAAGCCCCGGGGCAGTCAATCGGGTACAGAGTGAGAGGCGAAAGCAGAGTCGGTTCCGGAACAAAACTGGAAATTGTAACAGAAGGTGTATTTATCCGTATGATCCAGGAGGATCCCGAACTTACCGGGGTTTCTGCCGTCATTCTGGATGAGTTCCATGAGCGAAACCTCTTCAGCGATCTGGCTTATGCTTTTCTAACGGATGTACAGGATAATCTGAGAGATGATCTGAGGGTCATCATCATGAGTGCCACTCCGGAAAAAGAATTGCTGGAAAAGGCATTTGTCGATGCGGTTTATCTTGAATCTCACGGCAGGATGTTTCCGGTCGAACTGCAGTGGGAGTCTTCATTTTCTGCCGATCTGAGGATTGACTATGGAAAAATACAGGCAGCCGTATTTCAGGGATTGAAAGATAAGCCGGGAGATATCCTGGTTTTTCTGCCGGGAGAAGGGGAAATCTCCCGTTTTGAATCCCGGTTAAGGGAATCGGTTCTTTCAGAAACCTGTGAAATACTGCCTCTCTATGGACGACTGTCTCTGAAAGAACAGGATAGGGTCTTTAAAACGTCTTCCATGAGAAAAGTTATTCTGGCTACATCCATTGCCGAAACCAGCCTGACCATACCCGGTATTACAACTGTTATAGACTCCGGACTGGAAAGACGACCCGTATTCAACAGGCACAGCGGCCTCACCCGTCTGGAAACACTTCCTGTTTCAAAGGCTTCTGCCGATCAGCGCAAGGGCCGGGCAGGGCGGATCTCAGAAGGCTTATGCATAAGGATGTGGTCGGAGGTTTTCCATGCCCGGCTGGATAACTTCAGGGAGCCGGAACTGCTTTCAACAGATCTATCCAGTCTTGTACTGGAAGCAGCCGTATGGGGCTGCAGCAGACCGGAAGATCTCAACTGGCTTGAAAATCCCCCAAAAGCCCACTTCTATCAGGCCAGAGAGTTGCTGATAATGCTTCAGGCTATTGATCGGGATGGCAGATTACAGAATAACGGAAAAAAAATGGCCCTAATGGGGCTTCATCCCCGCTTATCAGCCATGATTCTGGAAGGAAAGAGAGAAAAGGAGGAACAGACAGCCTGCTGTATTGCCGCCATACTGTCAGAGCGGGACTGGATGAATCGTAAGGGAGATTCGGATTTTAGCTCCCGTCTGCTTTCCCTGAAAAACGAAAACGATAGAAACCATCCCACTGTAAAAAGCATTAGAAAGCTCTGGGCATCTCTGACCGGGGGAAATATCAGACCGGATCAGGTAAAACCGGAAATAGCGGCGGATCTTCTTTTAACAGCCTATCCCGACAGAATTGCAATGAAACGGGAAGGCCTGTCCTATCAGCTTTCCGGAGGAGGCGCCTGCCGTCTGTCCGAAACAGATTCCCTGCAGGGCTGTGATTTTATTTTAGCCCTGGATACAGGAGGGGCCGGTACGGAGTCGATGGTATTCCTGTCTCTACCCTTGAGCAGGGATCAGTTATTTCAAATCTGCCGCGATCTGATTCAGACAAATGAATCCGTTGAGTGGGATGAGGATAAAAACAGATTAAAATACAGAAAAATCACCACTCTGGGGTCTTTAATTCTTGGAGAACAACCTCTGACAAATCCTTCTGCCAATCTCTCCTTTATACAATTCAAAAGAACTCTTATGAAAAAAGGCCTGTCCATTCTGCCGATGGATAAAGCAGATCAGTTATTTCTGAAACGCTGTCGTTTTCTGACAGTTCAAAACCCTGAACAGTACGACGGGCCTGATTTTTCTGATGAGAATCTGATTGAAAATATTGAAAACTGGTTTATTCCTCTTCTGGTCAAGGGGCGTCTGGAAGGTAAAATCCGGGAAGGGTTGAAGTCTCTGCTATCCTGGGATCAGCAGTGTCTGCTGGACAGGGTCGTCCCCGAAACCTACCGGGTCCCCTCAGGCCGCCGGATTAGGATTGACTACTCCGATCCGGAGCAGCCTGCCCTTGATGTAAGAATTCAGGAACTCTTCGGTTTAGGCGATACCCCCAGGATCGCTGGCGAAATTCCATTGTTGTTCCGCCTGTTGAATCCTGCCGGAAGACCGATTCAAATGACCCGGGATCTTAAAAGTTTCTGGGAAAACACCTATCCGGAGGTGAGAAAGGAATTACGCGGCCGATATCCCAAGCATTACTGGCCGGAAAACCCGTATGACGCCATACCAACCAGCCGCGTTAAACCACGTTAATCAATCCCCGCCATCAGATTATCGTTACCCGTTCGTCGAAGGCTTTTTTGACAGGACGCTTCTGGGGTTCGGTCATTTTACCGATAGGGAGGAGGATCCTTATAATCCTGTCATCCCCCAGTCCGATCAGTCTTCCGATTTCGTCGGCACGGTTGTCCAGGCGCAGCCATCCGTCGATCCAGACGGAACCGTAGCCGAGAGCGGTAGCCGCAAGAAGTATGTTCTGGGTGGCGGCGGCGCAATCTTCTATTTCAAAGTCATGACCGAAGTAGACATCTTCGGGTTTTTTAGCGATATGACAGGCTATATAGGCAGGAGCACTGGCCATGGATCCGTTAGCCTGGGGCATATCATGGATGGTTTCTACTATTTTTTTATCCCGTATTATTATAAAACCAGTTGTCTGGGCGTTTTTTCCGGAAGGGGCGTCCAATCCTGCCTGGACGATTTTTTTGAGATCTTCAAGAGGAACTTCTCTCTGTTCCATTGCTTTCCTGTAACTGAATCTGTTCATAACTACATCGAAAAAATCCATTATATTCTCCTCTCTGTCCATCATAATAGCGTTTCATCAAAGGATAGTCAAAATCCTTTGACAAGCGCCTACGATGTGTTAAATTTGTATTAGAAAGTGTTTCGTCTTTTGCTGGTTTTCTGAAGGGACTACTGTTGCATAGGAGGATTCCATGGTTCAGAAACTGTATTTTATTGAAGAAAACGAAGAGCTCGTCGGCGTTTACGAGGATCACGAATACGCCCGGGAAGAAGCTGTCTTTCTCAAAGAGGATCATCCCCTTGATCACTTCCGCCTGTTCAGTTTAACAGTCAGCGAACTGGATAACTATCCGGAGGCCTATGATTATGCCTGTGATGCGGGTATGTTGAATTGACAGCTGCTTTTGCTGTTTTATTCTCTGGTTATCTCAAAATACTTTCTTATACGGAAGAAATATACCGTGTAGGACTTGACCGGTTTTCTTCCAATAAAAAAACATAAACCCTTTAATCTATTCCCTTTTGGTTTATAATGAATATACAGAACAATTAAGAATATCTCAAAAATGTAATTCAGGAGATTCGGATGATAAAGAAGTCTTTTTTTTTAATATTACCTTTTCTATTGCTTTTTTCAGGCTGTGATGAAGCCTGGGATATTATGATTGAATTTAATCTGGTGGATGACGGGGGAAGTGATCATTCTGATCCCACGGATGATTATACAAACTATACACTGGCAGGCGGCTATCCGGACCTGGATCTGGACGGGATCCCGGATGTTGCTGAGTTACCCAATACCAAATTTGAGGACATGCCTCTATATGACTGGGGAGCCAGACCTGCTCAAAGAGACTTATTTATACACGTTGCCACGATGGAAGTCGGGGATGAAGAAACAGATGGAGGACTTCTTCTGCAGAAAAATGCCCTTGATAAGGTTGTGGCAGCTTTTGCTGCACAGGAAATTGCCGTGCATTTTGATGTGGGAAGCAAAGGGTTATATGAAGGGTATTCCGAAAGCAGTTCGGACACCTATAACCTGAGCGACCGGGATAATCAGGTTCCTTATGCCAAATCAATTCAGCTTTCTGAATCAGTTGTTAATCAAACTGGAGCAAATCCGGATGAATATGTATTCGTTAATGATTATAAAGATGAATATTTTCCCAGTAAAAGAGAGAATATATTCTATTTTCTTGTAATTGGCAGCTCTCAGGAAGAGGATGGTTCTGGTGGATCCTCAGGCATTTCCTGGTTAAACGGTGTAAGTTTCTTAGTTACACTTGCAGATTGGGACTATGTATTTGGTGATGGATGGACTATTGGCGGGATTGAAATGACCGCTGAACAAATGAAGAATAGAGCTGTAAATGGTCAAGCCGCAACAATAATGCATGAGTTCGGGCATATCTTGGGTTTGAAACATGGTGGAAATATCAACGAGAACTACAAGCCAAACTACTATAGTATTATGAATTATTTATATCAAATCGATGGTCTACCAGAAATTGGAAATAATGAAGGTGATCGTTATTATAAAGAGCAATTTATTCAGCAGTATTATTACAACGGAAACACAAATACCTCTTGGAAAGATTTTGTAACTTATTCGTCTTCTACTAATTGGTATATGAATGATTATGCCTTAATCAATGGTCCTTATACATCAACATTTAAAATAGATTACTCGCATGGAGATGGTGGTAGCTTAGATGAGAGTGGCAATCTAAATGAAAACTTAGGATTAAATCAGATCAGTTCAAATTCAATTGATTGGAATGCAAGCGGCTCTATTGAATCTGGAGTTGAATATGATATCAATTATTCTTGGACTAAAAACAATTATACAAATGATTCGACAACAGTATTACAAGATTATGATGACTGGAGTAATCTATATTATTATTTTGCAAATAGGACCGCTGGAAAATCAAGAAATATTGATGAAAATCGGTTAGAAGTTGAATTTGAAGAAAAACCTCTTTTTCTTCCTACTGTTATAAGGAAATGAAGTTATCTATGAAAAATATGCTCGTATTAATTCCATTTATTCTGGTTTCGTGTTTAAGTTTTCAGCGTCAGTCAATGGATATAAAAAATGATTCTCTTGATATGAGTGCTGAAGGTATTATCCAGGAATTACAGATTGATGGATCAGAACTAACTATTCTTGATGAAAATAAAAAAATTAAGATTAATTTCTCAAATATTATTGAGAGGGATTTAGATTCTTCAGTGTTAGTAGGTTACAAATACATATATATGTCCTCAAGAACTCCGGAGGGACCAGTCGAATATCTTTCAATATCAAATTCTGATGGTCTAACTGTATTTTTGGGAGATAGAATAGGATTAGGTCAAATTCCCGGTATTGATCTGAGTATTAATTATTCTTCTAATAAACAAGAATCGTTGGAAATTAGTGGAGAAGATGGCTCTTGGATTATTCAAGCTGGTAAGAAAAGGAAAATCTCAATCCAGGGGGAAATATTTAATACTTATCTTCTGAATTATCAAAAAGGAAACCCGGATCTTGATCAGCCTCCCTTTAAAGCAGACTTAATGCTGATCAGGCAGTAGCTCTGCGAAAAATCTGTAGGAAAAGCTTATGACAAATCTCCCGTCTGCATGGTATGGTTGTGGACGGAGGATTTATGAGCAGTATTAAACCACCTCAGCCTAAAACCCTGGCGGCCGTGAAGTCAGGGGTCGTTATGAGCCTGATTGAAACTCTTCTTGAACAGGATACGGAGCTGAATGCATCCCTTCCGGCATCTTCCTTTGCTGTAACCCTTGCCGCACCGGGGGGAATCAGAAATACACTCTCCCTCAGAGGCGGTACAAAAGGGGCTACCCTCTATTTCCCCGCCTGGAAAGATATGATCAGGGTTCTGTCCGGAGAGAAAGGAACTGTTCTGCCTATCCCAACGGGTTTCCGGTTTATGAGTGCCCTGAATACCTTTCAAAAAAGTGCCGCTGCCGTTTCCCGTGTTATGGATATTGTTCCTGACCAGGATAATGAGGACGAACTGAAACTGAAAACGAAGATGCTCCTTACCGCAGCTTTAAGAGGGGTTTGTGAAGTATATAATTATGACCACTGGACACTGGTAAAATCCCGGCATATTCCTGAGGGGACCATTGCTGTCCGGATCAAAGATCATCCGGATATGGGAGCTGTAATACGGGTCGGAAACAATACGATGGAACTGGACCGGAAAAGAAATCAGGATAAGGTAAATGCGGTACTGGAGTTCAGCACTGTTTCGGTCTGCTACCAGGTACTGACAGGAGCCCTTCCGGCTCTGGGAGCTCTGGGGGACAGCCGGGTCATGATTATGGGGAAATTGCCGATGATTCAGGGATTGTTCCCTCTGCTGGATCGGTTTGGAGAGATAATGCAATGAGATATAAAAAAAGCCAGGAAATTTTCAACAGAGCCATAGACTGTATACCCGGCGGTATCTACGGCTCCAAGAGCCCCGGATTTACCGTGCCGGGTCAATTCCCGTACTTCTTTACAGAAGGGGAGGGATGCCGGGTAAAGGATGCTGACGGCAACAGCTATATTGACTACCTGTGTGGTTTCGGATCCATGATACTGGGGTTCGGGAATGAGGAAGTGGACAAACCTGCCATTGAACAGCTCCGGAAAGGGGACCTTCTGAACTGTCCTTCTCCTGTTATGGTGGATCTGGCGGAACGTCTGTGCAACACAATAGACGGAATGGACTGGAGTGTGTTCGCCAAAAACGGTACGGATGCCACTACGCTTGCCATTTCCCTGGCCCGGGTTCAGACAGGTAAACGCCGTGTCCTGATGGCTCAGGGGGCGTATCATGGTTCGGCTAACTGGTGTTCATCCAATGAATATCCTATTCTGGATGAAAAAGATTATGCTCATACTTTCCCCTACGGGGATGAAGAGGCCCTGAAGGAGTTATTTTCTCTCTATAAAGATGAAATCGCCTGTATTATTCTGACTCCCTATCATCACCCTACCTTTATCGATTCGGTTCTGCCCGAAAAAACCTGGTATCCTCTGGTAGAGTCTCTCTGTGATCAGGAGGGCTCTCTGTTTATCATGGACGATATAAGGGCCAATTTCCGTTTATCCCTGAAAGGATCCCATCACTGGTTCGGAGCTAAACCGCATATGGTCGCCATGGGGAAATCCCTGGCAAACGGATACCCCATAGCCGCCCTTATGGGCAGGAAGGAGTTGAAAAAAACCGCAGCGGGATTTTTTATAACGGGAACTTTCTGGACCTCCTCCGTTCCAATGGTGGCAGCCATGCACTGCCTTGATGCAATGGAGCGGGATAAGGTTCAGGATCATGTTTTGTCGATGGGAAAACGCTTAAAACAGGGGTTACAGGATACAGCTGGAAAAAACGGATTTGATGTTTCCCTGTCGGGTCCGGATTCTATCCCTTTTATGACATTCCGGGAAGACCCCGATCTGTATCTGAACCAGAGGTTTTCCGCTGCCATGGCTCTCAAGGGTGTCTACCTTCACCCTCACCACAACTGGTTTCTCTCATATGCTCATAAAGAGTCGGATATAGATGAAACAATCGAAAAAGCGAATGAAGCATTCAGGGAGATCCGTTAAGAGACAGAAGAGAACGAAGTAATAAAATGGACCCCTCTCAATCTCCCCTCAAGGGGAGAAGTCATTGTTCTTACGTTCCTACCCGGATATACGAGCATAGTAGAGGATGAGGAGCCGGGGAGCAGGTATATAGATATTTACTTTTATTGAGGTGCTTTTTTAAAACACTGAAAACAGTTTAAAAACAATCACTCCCAGGTAATTGCCTATGGCATAACCCATCAAACCGGCTGTAATGCCCGGCGCTATCAGGGAGGGGCGTTTTATGGCTAATCCTGTTACCCCTACAAAGGGCGGGGAACAGATGGCAGCGGTGCTGGCAATCAGCATGGTATCCACGTCAATCCTGAAAATTCTGCATAGAACAGCATGAATCAGCATGGAAACAAACACGCAAAATCCCACCAGAAGAAAAACCATGGGGGTTGCACTCAGTATGCGGGAGAAATTCCCCATGGCTCCTGTGGAAGCGCTGAATACAAGTATAAAATACTCTCCGAACCGGAATGTATCGGGGATATTGCGAACCTGCGGGATCAGGGATGTCAGGAGGCTGAGGGTTGTGATAATCATAATAACAACTAAAGTCTGGCTCTCCTGTTTAACAAAAAGGGTAGCTGTTCCTCCCAGACCGAAAATCAGAACAGCCAATCCAAGAGCCCCCAGCAGGGGGATCACCTTTTCTCTTGCAAAAAGTTCCCGGAAAGGCTTTATATCACTATCTGATTCCTTCATGGAAGAGAGCCCCTCCTCTTTATTTTCCTGTCTCATGAATATGGAAAATACTGTGCGTGCCGCAGTGATAACAAACATCAGGTACAGTGCGCTTAACAGGATATCCGAAGCATGAACGGCCAGGTAGAGATCCGCCGGCACTGACAGGGCCGCTCTGATAGCGGCCAGGTTCGGTGTTCCTCCGGTGTACACGCCTACCAGCATACCGGCAATTCTGGGAAAATCCGGCAGGGAAGATGCAAACAGGAACCGTCCCGCTGTCAGAGTAAGTGTAATAGACAGCGCAGCCAGGATCATGGCGGCCCCGGTTTTCCCTGATTCTCTGAACCATGTTTTTATATTGACGGAAAACAGCATTAATGGAATGGAAAGGGCCACTGTTACAGTGGCGATTAAATCCAGTACAGGATAGGCATCATCCCCGATTATTCCGGTATTCACAAGTAGAAGGCCAAATACATAGGCTGCAATGATAGGATTGATTCTCCTCAGGACCGGGTAGGCGGAACGGATATAATGCACACCTATGGGAAAAGTAAATACAGCTGCGGAAAGAAGCAGGGATGCGGTCATGGATTATTCTCCCGGGAGTTCGTAATCTACAACAACCCGATCTGAACGAACCAGCTTGTTATAGGCTGCCGCTTTTTTATGACGGGGATCGGATCGGTATGCCTGAAGGTCATCCCAGGTATTAAAGGTGGAGACAAGGACTGCATCGTATGCCGTTGGTGATTCATTATTAATATTTACACCGACTTCAAACTCGCCTTCTCTGATCTGGGGGATAACTCCAATAAGCTCTTCCAGCTCTTTTTTTACAATTTGAATATTTTCCGATTTGCTTTTGCCTTCGGCATTCTCTTTGAAACGCCACATTACTATATGTTTAATCATGACTTATCCTATCAAATACCGGGAGTAAAAACCATAGCTTTGTAAAACCTGATTCTGAAATATGCATTTACTTATACATAATGCTTCAGCGAAAAACGGACACCAGATAGAACCTGGATATTATCAGGTTTTGTTTGAATAGTTTGATTTGAATAATCATCCGCGATAGTATATATTTGTTGATGATAGCTTAACTATCGAAGAGGAAGTATGAGTTCTGCAGCAAAAAGACGATTGGAACAGGAAAACCTGAAACTGAAAAGTAACCGGCACAGTAAAATAATCAAGTCCGTATATAAGCTGTTCTGTCAAAAGGGTATAGATAACACCACGTTTCAGGATGTGGCTGATGATTCCGACTTTGGTGTGGCAACCATTTATAGATATTTTTCAAATAAAACGGAAATGGCAATACAGGCCGCCCTGTATAGCTGGAACACCGGCTTTATTGCACTGGCCGAAGAGAGCAGGAAACGTTATAGGGGGGGGGATCAGATATGCTCCCTGTTTTACGGTTATATCAGTCTGTTCATTACAAAACCGGAAGTATACAGATTCATGTTAGATTTTGATAATTACATTTCCCGGCTGAATAAAAGTCCTTCAACCCTGAGTCAATATGATGAGCTGTTACAAAGCTATAATAGCCAGATTGCCGATATGATCTCCCTGGGAGTCCGGGATGAGATACTGAAAAGCAGGGAGAATATGGGACAATATTACTCCATGATGTTTAATGCCATCGTAGCTTTTGCCCAGAAACTTCTGAATAGAAGGTCGATAGGTAACAGGGACAG
Organism: Oceanispirochaeta sp.; assembly: GCA_963663385.2. GTDB lineage: Bacteria > Spirochaetota > Spirochaetia > DSM-2461 > DSM-2461 > Oceanispirochaeta. Next base: position 1,194,639 of record CAXXXD010000003.1, read on the forward strand.
GCTCTGGAAGGATGCCGAACAGATGACTTTGCTGGTGGAAACGCTTATCAGCAATATAATGACAGTTAAAGGGATCATACATTATGAGAGATTTAAATCAACCGGAGTTAAATAACTTTTGAAAGAAGAAGACCTTTTCACACCGCTTCAGCTCTACCTTGAAAAGCAGGGATATTCTGTTAATGCAGAGGTCCAGGAGTGTGACCTGGTTGCCGTAAAAGGAGAAGAAATTCTTATTATTGAGTTGAAAACACGTGTCACAACAGCCCTGCTGATACAAGCTGCACGGAGAAAGGAAATTTGTGACTCCGTCTATATTGCGGTTCCCGTCCCACCGGGAAAACACTCTCTTCCCAACCAGAAAGGGTTAAGTACCCTGTTAAAGCAGTTGGAGGTAGGACTGATACTGGTCCGCTTTCTGAAGACAAAAACCAGAATTGAAGTCACTCTTCATCCACGACCATACAAGCAGAGAATGAGGAGAAAAAAGAAAGCCGCAATCCTGCATGAAATCGACGGCCGATACGGAGAATTCCATAAGGGGGGAATTCCAGTAACGAAAGAAAAAATCACTGCGTACAAACAGGAGTCAATTAAGATAGGTTTTATTTTACGGGATTCTGGTCCCCTTTCTCCTAAATCAGTCAGGGAGAAGGGGGGCCATGCCAATAAAGCTCAGAGTATCCTGTCAAAAAACGTTTATGGCTGGTTTGATAACCCTTCCCGGGGGGTGTATCAATTAAACGGGGAAGGTAATGAAGCGTTAGGTCGCTATGAGTCAGAATTCCCGGGAATAAGAGACGCTGTCCTGATTTGTAAAAAAGATAGCTAAACCTGACGAATACTCATTACACCTTGCTGAAGCTTTTTTATTGTATTTGATACCAGAGCAATACTGAAAAAACCTGTTATTACAGTCCCTGTATTTATTCCCCACCAGACTCCTTCAATGCCCATGTGAAAAACTTTTACATATAGATAGGAAATGGGAAGAGACAGGAGCAGGGTCCGCAGGAGGGTAAGGAGAAAGGCCGGAACAGGGTAGCCGATGGCTTGAAAAAAATTCCTGTTTACAATCCCGGTGAGGGCAAATATATAAAGCAGTTCCATTGTATAAGTCTGTCGAACGGCATAATTCACAACAGATGGGATATCAGAGAACACGGCATAGATACGGGAAGCCCCTGCCATCATAATAAGAGCGAGCAACACTGTCGTAACAACCCCTGTCACCCAGCTTGTTTTCATAATGATACTGATCCGGTCAAAATTTCCCCGACCTCCATTCTGTCCTGCCATGGTTATTACTGCTGCTCCAAGAGCAAATCCCGGCATTAATACAAGGTGTTCAAACCGGCCAAAGAGGCTGAACGCTGTCAGAGCAAGAGGATCTATCCCAACAACCAGTCTGTTGAAGAAGAGAAAACTGACGGCCATCATAATCATTGCCATAGCCTGGGGGAATCCTATCACAATAATTTTATTAATCACATTCTTTCGTATATTCCGGATTTTCCACTGTATTCTGACGGAAGACTGATTTTTCAGAAACACCATCAGCACATAGAAAAAACTCCCTATCTGACCCAGTACTGTAGCCAGAGCGGCACCTCTGACATCCAGTTTCATATAGAAAATAAAAACAGGATCCAGAATGATATTTATTACTGTTCCCAGTATCATTGAATTCATAACGTGCTTCATCAGTCCTTCTCCCTGCAGGATTCCGATCAGGGTACTGCCTGTAAATATAAAAAAGGCCGCAGGGAGCAGATAAATAAGATAATCGTAGCCATGACGGTAGTAGTCACCCTCAGCTCCCAGGAGGTGAACGAGCTGTTCTCCTCCGAATAAGAAGACTGCAACCGAGATAAAGGAAAGCAGAAGCCCAATAAAAAGACCGGACTCTGCTGTTTTATCCAGCACTTCGTGGTTGTTTTCTCCGATTGCCCTTGCAACCAGGGAACTGACACCAATTGAGAGGCCGTTTCCCAGAGCAATGAATAGAAATATTAAAGGGAATATCAATCCGACTCCACCCACATAGGAGGGATCCTTCAAATCTATCCGGCTGACAAAAAAAGTATCAGTTATATTGTAAAAAAGCTGAAATGCCATTCCAGCCAGGATAGGTAAGCTTAGGCGGATTAATACGGGTCTTACAGGCCCCTCAAACATCCCGGGTATTTCCTGGCTTCTTTTATTGTTTTTTTCACTGTTCATTAATAACTCCCTGATTGACTTTTACTATACAGTTATTTGCTTTTTTTTTGCAATTATCCCATAGGAGTGATAAAACTGCTGAGATGTTTTATGAAAGCACTTTCATAAAACATCTTTCTTTGCTAATATTCTTAAATATAATCAGGGGAGGACTCATAAAATGGAGCGGGATAATAAGTGGGTTAAACCAATAATTGAGGAAGAAAGGATTGTTCATGGTGATATGCCGGGTGACAGAATTCAAATTGGAGAGTCCCATATCGTACGGGCTGATGTGGTTTATCCCTTTATAAATGCCTTCCTGAAAAAAAGGAACAGGAATAGAACTGTAATTTCTGTATTTGGCGGCTCCGGAGTGGGAAAATCCGAAATAGGTTCCCTTCTTGCCTATTATTGTCGGGAAGCATCCTTTCCCGCTTATGTTCTTTCCGGTGATAACTATCCCTATCGTATTCCCTCTCAAAACGATGCGGAGCGGCTCAATGTATACCGTTTAGCTGCTCTTACCGCTATGTCCCGGGCAAAAGGTTTCTGTAACAGCTGGGATAGGATGATTCATGGAAAATGGTCCTCCTGCGAAGATGCCGATCCGGATATTGTGACTGAACCGGGGATAAAAACCTATCAGAAAGCAGGACGTGATGCCCTTTCCGGTTATCTGGGATCGGATAGGGAGATTGATTTTTCTCTGATAAATTCCATCATTGAGGATTTTAAAAGCGGAAAAGATAAAATTGTATTGAAGCGGATGGGACGGGTCCCGGATGATATCCACTTTGAAGCAGTCGATTTCAGGTCTGTTGACGTGCTGATTATTGAGTGGACCCATGGTAACAATCCAGCTCTTAAAGGAGTTGATTTTCCTGTCTTTCTCTATAGCACACCTGAGGAAACCCTGGCGCATCGCCTTTCGAGAGGCCGGGATAAAGGAGTTGACAACCCATTTACAAAACTTGTGCTCCAGCTGGAGCAGGAGAAGCTGAATAAATACGCTCAATCAGCCCGGTTGATTGTTTCAGAAACAGGAGAAGTCATATCATACGGGGATATAAAAAAAGGGGAATAAAAAACATGATAAACGGGGATAAAAGAGAAATCGCTGACGGGGTTATGCTGAATGTTTATCCAGACAGCTGCGGCGGGAATCTGGGAAATCTGATCAAGCTGCTGAAAAAAAAGGATATGCAGGATCTTTTTTCCTATATTTATATACTCCCTTCCATGTTCCGATCAGACCTGGATCGCGGTTTTTCAGTAATATCCTATGATATAGAGGATTCTCTGGTCCGGAATAAAGATTTGAAAGCCCTTCAGAACATGGGGATCTCACTTAAACTGGACTTTGTATTAAATCATCTTTCTGTACAATCCCCTCAATTCAGGGATCTTCTGGACAAAGGAGACGAATCATCTTATGTGGATTTCTTTATAGACTGGAATAAATTCTGGGAAGGTCACGGAGAATACTCTCCCCAGGGATATATTATTCCCAATGATGAATATCTGCAGAAGCTCTTTATGAGAAAACCCGGCCTGCCCATTCTGAAAATACCTTTTCCCGATGGAAGCTACAGGTTTTACTGGAATACTTTTTATCAGAAAATCAGTTATATTATGCCTCAAAAGGATGATCTGCTTACAATCCCCGGAATCGATATATCTAACCTTGACTCCCTGTATTCATTGATCGAAAAGGCTTATCGGAATTCAACTCCCTGGGAAGATATTGCATGGGAGTCGTTTACACCCTTAAAACAGGGGATACTGAAATTCCTGAATATCAGCTGTACCGAATACCTCGGGCAGATGGATCTGAATGCCCGTTCCGAGGCTGTCTGGAGTTTTTATAAGGAAACTTTTCGAAAGCTGAAGGATTATGGCGCCAGTATCGTACGGCTGGATGCCTTTGCCTATCTGCATAAGCAGATTGGAATGAGTAATTTCTTTAACAGTCCGGGAACCTGGGATCATCTGGACCGAATCCAAAGTATGGCTGATGAGCATAATATAACCCTTCTGCCTGAGATCCACTCAACCTATGAAGAAGGAATTCATGAAAAACTGGCGGAAAAGGGATATCCCATTTATGATTTTTTCTTCCCGGCGCTTCTGATAGATGCTATTGAAAAAATGGATGGGACCAGACTGGTTTCATGGATTAATGAAATTGTACGCAGGGGTTTTAAAACTGTTAATATGCTGGGCTGCCATGACGGAATTCCGGTACTTGATATAAAAGGTTACCTTCAGGAGCTGGAGATTGAAGAAATGATAGATCTGATAAAAAGTCGCGGAGGAAGGGTTAAAGGCCTTTATGGACCGGATGGCAGCAAAATATCCTATTATCAGGTTAATGCAGCCTATTTCAGCGCTTTAAATGGAATCCCTCAGAAAATGCTTCTGGCCAGGGCCGTTCAGATATTTATGCCGGGTATACCGGAGGTATGGTATCTGGATCTGTTTGGTGGCAAGAATGATTATGCCGCGGCCGATACAATCGGTCATAAGGACATAAACAGAACAAATCTTTCTATGGCAGAGGTTGAATCATTGTTGAAAACAGACCTGGTGAAGAAGCAGATTTCTCTGCTTAAATTCAGAAATACATTTCCTGCATTCGGGTTTGACAGTAACTGCCAAACGGAAATAACCAGAGAAAGGATCCTTCAGATCCGTTGGGAGAAAGAGGGATCAATCGCTGTATTTAAAACTGATTTGAAGGATTACAGCTATGAAATCTTATACGGGAAAAAAGGAAAGTCTCTGAAAGTGCTTGACTGATCTGAATTAAGAGCATGTAATTCCAGCATTTTATATAGTAAAGTGAGATTCTATCTGGAATTAACCCCGGGATATAAACAAGAGGATACTATTGTTTATACAACAGTATCCCCTTGTTGAAAGTAAATTTACCAATATGCTCTAAATTGATACGGTTTAGAAATTAGTTATCCTGTTTCTTACCTTTTATAATATACTCGACAACATCTTTGGCGGAAAAATCGAGTCCTTTACCCAAAAGGTCTTTGATCGAATCCACTTTTGAACCAATAGTTATCAGGGCTTTTTCCATAGTCCCGTCGTTATACTCGGTAGGCAAGCCGACAGTCGCAAGAAGAGCATTACAGAGACAGCGTTTACCAGATTCATTAGAATTGCCGCCTTTTTTAACAAATATCTCTCTTGATTCGGCGGGACAACGGTATCCTACAGAACCATCATCTTTTTTATAAAGGTTTCTCAAGTAACCCAAATTACAGATTTTCTTTCTGTTTTCAAAAAGGTTCTTTTCTGAAATCGTATCCAGCACCTTCATCACCTTAAAAGGAAAACCTGTAGGAGAAGCGTTGATGTCCGTATATATATCAGTGTCATTATTCCTGATTTTTTCCAGAATTCTCTTTTTAAGATCCGGGATGATTCCGGACTCCCGACAGAGAGCAAATGCTGATCCGACCTGAATTCCGTTAGCTCCGGATGCAAGAGCTGCTTTTAACTTTCCCGGGGTACCATAGGAACCCGCCAGCCAGAAGGGGAGACCAAGATCTTTGATTTTTTCGGTATCAATTTCATCTCTGTCTCCATAGACAGGTTCTCCATGATCATCAAGGATCATCTTTCCCCGGGGAGGTGCATTATGTCCACCTGCTTTATGATTCTCTATTATCAAACCGTCAATGGGTCCGCTTGCTTTTTTTGCCATGAGAGTCGCCAGAAAATTGGATGAAACAATCGGCATAAACTTTGGCAGTTCCAGGGTCGGAAGTTTTTTTCCGAAGAGAGAAGTCGGGTCAAAACTGGTAAAAAAATTATCTTCCTTTGAAGCCCCTTCTACATTCACTTTCATGGATGTTTTACAGTTATCTGCAAGCTTTCTGATGATTCCCGGAATTTCAAGGGGAATCCCTGCTCCAATAATTATATAGTCAACACCAGCCAGCAGGGCTCCATAAAGAGAAGGCAGACTGGGAAGTTGAACTTTTTCAAGGTAGTTAACCCCAATTTTACCTTTATGCCCCTCTTTTGCCAGATAGGCCTCAGTAAAATTGGCAGCAACGGTCAGCTCATTTAAATCATCATTGTTCTCAATGGAGAATTGGGGAATCGATTTGTAGTGGTGCCTATTGCTTATCCCGCCGGAAACAAAATATTTATCCAGAATCCGTTTTGCCGTATCCCTGAATGGAAAAGCGGCAAGGGCTCTCCTCATATGCCCGCCGGGATCCCCATCCTGCAATCTGCGGGCTAAAACAGAATCAAGGCTGGTACCGGAAATTACGCCTAACTGGCCTGTTTTTGACACTTCTCTTGCCAGCAGCCAGTTGGAAACCCCGATACCCATACCGCCCTGTATTATCATTGGATGACTCATGGGAGCTCCTTTAAAACTATGATTTTGTAGGTATAATAGAAAAAATCTTAATAAAAGTAAATGTTATTTTGACGCTATTGCGATTAATGTCAATAATAGTTCTCATGTACTAGAAGAATTCCATATAGTATATACAACACTAGTACATAAAAAAGAGAGCCGTAACCGTCTCTATCCGGTAAGTTTAATCTTGGTGATAATAAGAAGGAATGCTTCCACATAATCCCCAGGGGAATCCATGTTTTAAAGAGTATCCTTTGCGTCATAATGTTCAGGAGCATAGTTTAAAATACTTCGGGAATAAAGGTACTTCAAACAGATAAGATCATAGAGATTTCAGGTAATCATTTATTATTTTCCCAATCCTGAGCCAATCACCCGAATTTGTTCCCCTGCCGCCGGATAAACGTAGGGAGCGGGATGCCCGCTCTGCATTTCTATTCATATAAGTAAGGATTTTACTCTTTCCAGTTACTGTTCCGGTACAGGCACAAAATCGACTGATGCAAATACCGTGATTTGCCAGATAGAGAAAAAAATCTTCTATGTCAATGTCTGCATCAATACTGATATTCAGAACTCCCGGGACTTTCTGTTCCGGACTTTCCAGAATATAGGGTACACCGGCTTTATTCCAGAAATGAAGGCACTCTTTTTCCTGAATGACTAAGCACCGATTCATCTCTTCTCTCTGTTCCTGATGCTTCCGAATGCCTTTGGCCAGAATATATTTTACAATACTATCGTGTATTTCCATTGTGTTTTCGGGAATCACTATTTCCGGAGAATTAATCCCCAGAAGAGCCATCCCTTTCGGTGTATGAAATTTATGACCGCTAAGACAGAACAGATCGCAGAAGGGGAGCCAATGCTGTTCTGTGAGACGGGGAAAAGCCTGCACCACATCCATAAAAACGATTCCCTCACGCTCCCTGGCAAACCTATGTATCTGTTCTATTTCCTCAATACCTCCGGTTTCATGGTTGACAGCCGGGTATAGAATTACCGGGGGTGAATCTATCTCTATCTGATTCAGCTTCATCCTCCCCCGGGAGTCTGCAGGAATGGTACGATAGGATTGTCCAAAGAAATCCAGTGCAGCATAGGCAGAAGGGTGACTTAGAGCGGAAATGCAGAATTGATAGCGCTTTTTCTGATTGGATAAATGAGCCTTCAGAAGCGAGATACCCTGATATAAAGAATCGGTGCCGGAAGAAAAGTATAGGAATCTGAAGTCTTTTGAAGGAAAACACTTCTTTAGAATCTCATTGGCTGATTCGGAAAGCTTGAAAGCCTCGCTGCCGGCACCATGCGGGCTCAAGGGGTGTCCCCAGTTTTTTAAGGAGAGATTCTGATAGGCAGCCAGCAATTCCCGGTCCGGTCTGGTTGTCGCATTATAATCCAGATAAATCTCTTTTTCGCTATTGTGCAAATAGCGGGATTGAATAAGTTTTTTTTGTATTTTACAGGGACATGCCATTGGTTTTCCTCTTTCATGCCTACTATATAGGATTTCCTTTTATTCGTGGAAAAAAAAAATTAATATAACGAATGCTGCAGGGGAAATATGCTTTATATATTTCCTATACTGGATAATACTTAATAATAGCCACCTTAAGTGATGACTGTTTTCAGTATAAACAGTCAGGAGGAACATCATGGAACGTATTCAATCGGCCGCTATAATAGGCGCCGGTGCACTGGGTATCCTTTATGGGGAAGCTCTGAAACTGGAGCTGAAAGACAACCTTTACTATCTGGCGGATGATGAACGGTATGAAAGAATCCGTAACGGGGATTTTATTATCAATAATATTCCTGAAAAATTTAATGTTAAACATGCGGGAGAACTGGAAAGTTTCCCCGATCTGGTCATTATAGCAGTGAAAAATCATCACCTTGAACAAGTTCTGGGGATTATGAATAAGTGTATAAAAAAAGATACAGTTGTTCTCTCTGTTTTAAATGGGATAGAGAGTGAACAGTTTCTTGAAGAGAATTTTCCGGAAGCCCATGTTTTATATTCTGTCGCTGTTGGTATGGATGCTGTCCGCAATTCCAATACACTGACCTATTCAAGTAAGGGGAAACTGTTAATCGGATCAAAGGATAATGACAGGAATAACAGACAGCTTCTGATGGTAGAGAAACTTCTTGATTACTGCCATATACACTATGAAATCCCTGAGGATATTCACCGCTCATTATGGTGGAAATGGATGATCAATATAGGTGTGAATCAGGTTTCAGCTGTTACGGGAGCAAACTATGGGGTATTTCAGAACAATAAAGAGACCCAGGCATTAATGGAAGCCGCAATGGAGGAAACAATAAAAGTTGCCAAGAAGTGCGGAGTCGATTTAAGAGATGAGGATATTGAAAACTGGTATCCCATTTTAAACGGTCTCGGACCGACCGGTAAAACATCCATGCTCCAGGATATGGAAGCCTGCCGGAAAACCGAAGCTCCCTGGTTCAGTGGAAAATTGATATCCCTGGCAAAAGAACATGGGGTAGAAGTTCCGGTTAACGAAGTTCTTTATAAGATTATTCTGGCAAAAGAATCCATGTTCTGAATATATAATGGCCGAGAAGGGGCTGACCTCCATGGAGGTCAGCCCCTTGCTTATAAATAACTATTTGACAAATATATTTCGAATACTGAGTAACAGAAATCCCAGTTTCTCCAATATATGCTTCTGATTTTTTCTTGCCTCTGGATAGTGATTATACCGGGCTATACGGTTCAGTTTCCTATCCAGTTCCTCTCTCCTGTTACGCATAATCTTTTCGTATGCGTATTCATTTTCAAACATAATTAACTCTCTTTAACGGTTCGATCATGCAACAGGGGGGCAGAATATCCGGCTGCTAGAACCCCTGTTCCTTCAAGTCATTAAACTGTGGGGAGTTTTTATCCCTGTCTGTATAAATCCTTTTTACTGCTATCATCTCATATGGCTCCTCTGTGTCTGTTTCCGGACCAGCTGGTCCTCAGTTGAATTGATGTAATACTTAATTACGGTATTACCGGCCGGTTGTAAATTTTTTTCTGGAAATGCGCGCCAATTCCAGAAAAAAGGGCTAAAAAAAATCCCCGGAAATATTCCGGGGATCTAATATCTGCAAATTAAATATCATGCAGTACAAACCGGACCGGAATTTATTTCTATGAATCTATAATCTGAAAGAATAATTACTTTAACCATCATATCAATTCCGCTCCTTATGTAATTTTAAGTTATTTAAACATGAGTAATAATATTAATCAATCGTTTTATTAAGATATTTTGATTAATACTGCAATCTTATGGTTTAACAATTTCTGAACTATTTGGTTTTACTGTTATTTCTCTTGAAAAAACACTAAGTGAAACTGGAAAATCACCATTATTGTATATATGAACCTCGCTTTTCCTGACTTCAATCTCAAGTACTGAATCCATATGATCTATATGGAATGAGTAGGATTTCCAGCTGGCAGGCAGAACCGGAGATAAGGAAAGTCTGGTCTCCTTGTACTTCATTCCTCCAAAGCCGATTACTATTGCCATCCATGTTCCAGCCATACTCGTAATATGACAGCCATCTTCCGTATCATTATTGTAATCATCCAGATCCAGTCTGGCTGTCCTCAAATACATCTCGTATGCCTTTTCATTATAGCCCAGCCTGGAAGCCAGAATAGAATGGACGCAGGAGGAAAGGGACGACTCATGAACTGTTTTGGGTTCATAGTAATCAAAGTTTTTCTTAAGGGTTTCCCTGTCATACCGGTCTTCAAAAAAGAACAATCCCTGCAGAACATCGGCCTGTTTAATAAAGCATGAACGCAGAATCCTGTCCCATGACCAGTTTTGATTCAGGGGCCTGTCTGCCTCCCTTAGATCAGATACAGTTAAATCTTCCTTATCCAGATAACCATCCTGTTGAAGAAAAATACCAGAGGAGGATTCTACAGGGTAGTACATTTCACTGCTAACCCTGTCAAACTCAGCCATCTGTTCTCTGGAAAGGGATGTTTTATCGATTATACGCTGATAATCAGATGGGAAGTCCTTTTCAACAATTCCAAGCGCTTCACGGGTATATTTCATACACCAGGAGGCGATAGTGTTGGTATACCAGTTATTATTGACATTATTCTCATATTCATTAGGTCCGGTAACACCCAGTATGACATATTTATTTCTGTATTTTGAAAAGGTGGCTCTCTGAACCCAGAAACGGGCTATCCCTATTAATACTTCAAGACCATATTCTGCCAGATACGCCCGGTCTCCCGTACAGTTGATGTAGTTGTAAATGGCATAAGCAATTGCGCCGTTGCGGTGTATCTCTTCAAATGTAATTTCCCATTCATTGTGACACTCCTCTCCATTCATTGTAACCATGGGGTAGAGGGCAGCTCCGTTTTTAAAACCAAGCTTTCCGGCATTTTCTATGGCACGATCCAGGTGTTTATACCGGTAGATAAGAAGATTTCGGGCAATTGAGGAATCAGCTGTACCAAGGTAGAAGGGAAGACAGTACGCTTCTGTGTCCCAGTATGTACTGCCCCCGTATTTTTCGCCTGTGAAGCCCTTTGGTCCTATATTCAGTCTTTCATCTGTTCCCGTATAGGTCTGAATCATCTGAAATATATTAAAGCGGATTCCCTGCTGAGCGGATACATCCCCTTCGATTCTAAGATCGCTGTGTTCCCATTTTTTTGCCCATGCATCCCTGTGTTCCTGCAGCAGGCTGGTAAAACCGGCTTCCACAGCAGAATTAAGCCTGAGTTCTCCTTCTGAAGCAAGTTTGTCTCTGCCGTAATCTCTGGAGGTAAGACAGCTGACATATTTTTCTATGCGCAGGGATTCACCTTTCTTCAGATCCAGTTTAAAACTATGGGAGGCGAAACCTTCCCTGCTGAATCCCTGCAGGGGTTCAGTAACAGGATTATCGTTGATAAATAACCTATGTGCGGCCTGTACGGTATTGGTAAAATCCGTTTTTTTTGTAGTCATGGATACACAGAGTTTATCCCCGATTGCACTGTGTATATGGGGCATCCAGAACATCTCCTGGTAGTTGGCATCTTCATTTTTTACATTTCCATTCAGGGATGAAGAAATACTGAGACTGACATCCTGATTCAGGCACTTGATTTCAAACACCATTACACCATTCTCGGGTCTGGCAAGGCTTGTGAAGCGTTGTGCATCAGATACAATCTCTGCACCTGATGCCATATTAACGGCAAATGATCTTTTTAAAAGTCCCTGCTTCATATCAAGGTCCCGTCTGAACTCCCTGATCTCAGTTTTGTTCAGATCCAGAACTTCGTCATCTATGCGTATATCAAGACTAATCCAGTCGGTTGAATTCAAAACTTTTGCAAAGTATTCGGGATACCCGTTTTTCCACCAGCCAACTATGGTTTTATCGGGGTAGTAAACTCCTGCCATATAACTTCCCCGCAGGGAAGCTCCCGAATAAGTCTCTTCAAAATTTCCCCTCTGTCCCATATGGCCGTTTCCGATACTGAAGATACTCTCACTGACCTTATTAAATTCAGGATGGAATCCTTCTTCAATGATATGCCATGGATCCTGTTTTAGATACTTCTTCATTATAAATCTCCCAGATCAGACAGTTTCAGATCTTTCATTGATGGAAAAACCATATGGGCACCGCCCAGTATTTCCGGACTCCCAATGCCAACAGCTTTCATTCCCGCTTTCAGTGCTGCTTCGACTCCCGCTTTGGCATCTTCAAATACAACACACTCTTCGGCTGCCAGTTCCAGTTTTTCAGCTCCCTTTATAAATACTTCAGGATCGGGTTTTGCCCTGGAAACACTGTTTCCGTCCACAATAGCATCCAGGTATTGCGCCAATCCGGTTTTTTCAAGGATTGTTACGGCATTTTTGCTTGCTGACCCGAGTGATGTTTTAATACCAGCCATCTTGATTTCCTGAAGGAATTCAAGGGCTCCTGGCAGGATTTCACTCTCATCCATTTGGGAGATATATTCTATATACCAGTTGTTTTTTCTGTCGGTCATTTCGATCTGTTCTTTCCGGCTGAGTTTCAGATTTCCCATTTCAGCCAGTATTTCCATACACCTCATACGGGAAACTCCCTTGAAAAGTTCATTCTCCTTCTCGGAAAAGGGGATATGCAGCTCATCAGCCAATTTTTTCCATGCCAGAAAGTGATATTTTGCCGTATCAACCAGAACGCCGTCCAGATCAAAGATTATTCCTTTCATATATTAATACCTCGTTATTCTCTATTCACACTCTTAGTGCAAGCGTTTGCACTTCTAGTAATTATTAGCATTGAACATGTGATCAAGTCAAGAAGAAAGACACGGCTAAACTAGTGGGAAATAACTGTTTCTTTTTGTTTTTTTGAATATAATGGGTGATTGAGGTTTAAATGAATTTGATTACAAAGCTGCTAAATCCCTACAGAGGGATGAGAAAAGAGATATATATTATTGCACTGTCTAAGACCATAAATGCCATGGGAGCTTTAATTCATCCGTTTATGACCCTTCTTTTAAGCAGGAAGATAGGCCTGTCAGGGGCTGAAACAGGTTTCTATGTCTCCCTGACTGGTATTATATATGGGCCGGCCAGTCTGCTGGGCGGTAAACTGTCTGATCAGTTCGGCAGAAAGAAAATCCTGATCATTTTTGAAAGCATAGCCGCTTTGGGTTATCTGCTCTGTACGGGTCTCCAGCCTTCCATGACAATGGTATACCTGATTATGCTGAACTCCTTCTGCTTTGGTATAGCCGGTCCTTCTCATGATGCCATGACCGCAGATTTAACCAGATCGGAGCAGCGGGAGGGAGCGTATTCCCTGAACTATCTGGGATTTAATTTTGGCTTTGCCATCGCACAGGTAATTGCGGGATACCTGTTTGAGAACTATTTCCACCTGATGTTTCTGATTGATGGTATAACGGCTGTCTGTGGCATTCTGATGATATTTTTTCTCATACCTGAGACAATAAATATTTCACATAATGAAGAATCACAGATAAGCGATAGATTGGAGACTGGAGAGACTAAATCAATTCTCAGAGTTCTAATGGAGCGTCCCGTACTGCCGGTTTTTGCTCTTGTCGCCTTTGGATACCGTTTTGTTTATTCCTGCTGGCCTTTTCTGATTCCCCTGCATGCAGAAGGATGCTTTCCGGGAGAAGGGGCTGCTCTGTTCGGCCTTCTGGGCAGCTTCAATGCTGTCACTGTGGTTGTAATGACTCCCGTGTTAACTTCGATTTTTCACAAAAAAAGTCATTTAAGGCGTATCTTTTACGGAGGTATCCTGTTTACCATAGGATTCGGTTTACTGGGCTTTATTGATACAAGAACGGCATTTTTTACATCTACCCTGATCTTTACTCTCGGCGAGATACTGGAAGCAGTCAGTCTGATGCCATTCATTATGAGTATGACCCCTTCGACCCATCGGGGAAGAATGAGTGCGGTACTTCCCATAATCATGGGGTCCGGGTACGCTCTTGGTCCCATGATTATGGGACCGGTGCTGGATCATTCAGGATTTAAAGCAACATGGCATACGGCCACATTGGTCATAGTATGCGCCACAGCAGGAATGAAACTGATTGACCTTTTTCAGGAATCCCGACTTAAAAAGAGAGAGATAGAAGCAGAAGAAATCAACAACGATCCAGTCTGTTAATTGTTTTATAACAGAGAGTCCCTTCAAAAGTTTCAATTTCACAGAACTGTTTCTGATAACTGGATGAGATCTCTGCATATACATCCTTTGTAAGGGAGATATACCCGGGTTCGGCTCTCTGTTTTTCCAGATGTGCTGCCAGGTTGATCACTTCAGATACAATTTTTCCGGTATCATTGTGAAATACAAGTTTTCCCGTATTGATTCCTATTCTCAGTTCCAGGTCATCCTCAATAGGGTTGAGGGGATCGAGATTGAACATCGCCAGAGTTCTCTGAACTTCAAAAGCAAACATGACAGCCCTGTCAATCTGTTTCTTAAAAGCGAATGCCAGAATACCTCCATCTCCCGCCCAGTTCCAAATTCTGCCGTTATAGGTAGAAAGATGCTGTTTCAGGAATTTCCAGAGGTTAGTATAAACCTTCTTCATTACTTTGGCGCCGTGTTTTTTTACCAGCTCCGAATTTGAGACAATATCCAGGCTCAATACGGTAACCGCATATTTTTTACCATCCTTCAATGCCCCCCAATTGGGCAGTTCCGAAGGATCTTCCTTTAGAGGAATAACTTTTCTTTTCTGAAAATCATAAACATAATCATTCAGAGTCAGCTGCTGAAGAAAGTAATCAAGACCATCAATACTGAGAGTTCTTCCAAGTATCATATTATTATCCAATTCTGCTATCAGTTTGATCAGTTCTTCGGTTTTCTTTTTCTGCTCCATATAATCTACAAGAACAGTCGCGGATAAGCGGGGAGCAATTGTTACATTGGAAGGTTTTCCCGAGAGTTTGTTCAGATCAAATCCTTTAGACAGCATCCTGCCGATTTCATCTATCTCTTTGGTTTTAATATTTACAGAAATGGTTTCAATCAATAGATTCTTTAATGATGGATCCAACATGCAAAACTCCAGTGAAAAATAAAAATCATTATATGAGAATACTAGTGCTTAAACAAGCAATAGTTACTTGACGGGACAGCAATTAAACAATTGTTGTCTTTTAGTGCCAGGATAAAACCTCCATTGACATCACTTTATTTTATCGTCAAATTTCAGGGATCAGTAAAATTAAATGGAGAAAGTCATGTCACCATCCTATATTCAGATCTATACAGGCAATGGAAAGGGGAAAACAACAGCAGTCCTTGGTTTAACCATAAGAGCTTTGGGAGCCGGAAAATCCGTTTTTATTGGACAATTCCTTAAGAATCGTGAGTACAGTGAAATAAAAATGCTTTCCAGAATTGAGGATATACTGGATTCGGAACAGCTCCTTCATGTAGAGCAATTCGGAATAGACCGCTGTATTGGCCAGAACCCTCGACCTGAGGATGTAAAAGCAGCTCAACAGGGCTGGGACAGGATACTTGCTGCAACCCGTTCCGGAGAATATGACATTGTTATTATGGATGAGATAAATATAGCTATTCACCTTAAACTTATCGATAAAAAGGCTGTAACAGATTTGATGGAAAAGAAACCCGAGAGTGTTGAACTCATCCTGACAGGGCGTTACGCAGACAAGGAAATAATGAAGAAAGCCGATCTTGTCAGTGAGGTTCAGGATGTAAAACACTACTATTCCAAAGGGATTAAAGCCCGTGCCGGAATAGAATGTTAACTTACTCCTCCAAAGCCGATTTGTAGACTTCAAGGTATTTATCGGCGGATGGTCCCCATGAGAAATCCTGATTCATGGCAAGCTGCCGCATCTGACTGATCACTTCAGGCTTCTCATACCAGAAGGAACAAGCCCGTTTCAGCGATTTCAGCAGGGCGGAGCCGGATATTTCATCAAAAAGGAAACCGGTTCCGTTTTCGTTATTCTCATCGGATTCCCTGACAGTGTCCGCTAATCCCCCTGTACGTCTTACAATAGGTATGGTCCCGTATTTCAAAGAATAGAGCTGGTTCAAACCACAGGGTTCATAACGGCTGGGCATCATAAAAAAATCCGAACCTGCTTCTATCAGATGGGAGAGATAATCATTATATGTAATTCTGACAGCCAGATTAGGAAGCTTTTCCGCTAACCGAAGCAGTTCGATTTCGCACCATTCTTCTCCTGTCCCGAGGATCACAACCTGCACTTTATTATTCCGGCAGAAATCTTCCAGGATACCTGAATCGGGACCGCAAAGCTCCGGGATCCCCTTTTGAAAAACGAGACGACTAACCATGGAAAATACAGGTACATCACTGGATTCCTGTAGACCCATCTCCTTTTGCAGCAGCTTTTTAACATGCTTCTTTTCCCCGATAGTAGATTCTGTATAGTTATACGGTCTGATATATTCATCCGTTTCAGGATTCCAGTCGTTATAATCCACTCCGTTGACTATTCCAATAAGATGATCCTTTCGTTTTTCAAGTTCAGCATCCAACCCATAACCGTATTCCTCAGTTTGAATCTCCCTGGCATAAGTAGGGGAGACTGTTGTTATGCTGTTACAGTTGGCTATCCCGGCTTTCAGATAGTTCATCATACTGTTTTCCCTGAATCCAAACCGGCTTACATCATCTTCCGTAAGACCGGTCCATGGGAGTTCCCTCAAAGAGAATAATCCCTGGTAGCCAATATTATGTATGGTAAAAACAGAACCGGATCTTTTCCTACTCTTCTGTTTTCTGAGAAATACAGGATTTAATCCTGTTGGCCAGTCATGGCTATGATAGATATCAGGTTCCCATCCTATCAGGTCATTCAGGCAGAGTGCCGCCTGGCAGAGAAGACCATACCGTATGCCGTTATCAGGGTAAGCCGCAGAAGCAGTAGGTCCATATATGCCCTCCCTGTCAAAATATTTCCTGCTGCAAAGAAAATATACGGGGACCGTTGAATCCGGTAATTCTGATTTGTAAAGGGATGTCTTTTCTGTATGATTATCAAAATAGACCCTGAAATCATCGGAAACCAAGGTAAGGGACGTTTTATCAATGAATCCGTATAGGGGCATCAGTATGCGGACATCCGTATTCTTCCGACTCAGGGCAATGGATAAGGCGCTTACCATATCTGCCAGTCCACCTGATTTGGCAAAGGGGACGGTTTCGCTTGTAATCATCAGGACATTATAGGACATGGCTTACTTCCTTATTCTGAGTCTACCAATAAATTAACATCTAACGGCTTATTCTTCCAGTGGAATCGGTAAAGTTCCAATGGGATTGAAATCTCCCCGGATTGCAGCAAACCCGGACATATAGGATTCCTTGCCCGTTCCGTATACAGCTACAGCATCTTTAACCCAGGGCAGTTCATTCATATAGACGGGAGTAAGAGAGGATAGGATTATTATCTTGTCGGCCAGTACTTCCAATTCCGAAAGGATTCTTAAATCCTGATAGCGGGAAAGACTGAAAAGAATATAATCATAGCCGGAAGATAAACTTAAAAGATCATCTATCAGGGACCACTTTTCTGATGTATCAAAGGAGTAGGGAATACGGAATATATCCGAATCCGGAAAAAACTGAGTTCCCCACGAGCGATAGTCAGAAAAAAGCCCGGCAATAAGAACACGTTTGGATTCTGAGATGGGTATGTTTTCCTTTCTGATAAAAGTTGTACTGCGGGCGGCCTGATTAAAGAAAAAATCCTGACTCCCTTCTGCAGGGATAATGCTTTTTTCTTCCTGATACTCCGGAATCAGAGGAACCGGATCTTCTCTTTTCAGATAGGAAACTTTAGTATCCAGAACCCTGCGGGCTGCCTGATATACTATTTCATAAAATTCAGGTTCTTCTTTCATCATGGGAAGAAGATAGTTCCATATCTTTTCATGTTCAGAAGGATTCCTGCTTACAAGCAGAAAATCGCTTCCGGAACGTAGAGCTGTTTCACAGACAACCGGTAAACTACTGTTCCGGTACTGTGCACCATGCATAACAAGGTCATCAGTTATAATAAGACCTTCAAAGCCCATTTCCTCCCTGAGGATATCTTTCAGAAAAACAGAACTGAGGGAAGCCGGGATTTCATCTCCAGTGATATTGGGAAAAGCCAGGTGCCCGGCCATAATGGCAGGAAGCCCTTCCTTGATCATCATACGATACGGCACAAGATCATTATGTTCCAGAAAATCCCTGTCCGAAAGGATAACAGGAAGAGTCCCATGGGAATCCTTGTCTGCATTTCCATGACCAGGAAAGTGTTTCGCCGTACTGATGACACCGGCTTCATCCATACCCTTGAAAAAGGCTGTACCCAGAAGTCCCGTCTGAACCGGATTGTCAGAAAACGCTCTGGGACCGACTACATCAGCCAGGGGATTTAGAAAGACATCCACTGTGGGGGCAAAATTCATATTGATACCGAGAGCCCGGAGTTCCTTACCTATATAGAGGCCGGTATTATAGGCATCGTAGGGAAGACCCGAGGCTCCGATTGCCATATTACCGGGTGTAATCGAAGTGTTTCCTTTTATATGCCTGACCCATCCGCCTTCCTGATCTGTTGCCACAATAAGGGGAATCTTTAAATCAGTCCCGGTTGCCGCCCTCTGCATTGCGGCTATGGTATCCGAAAGAACATTCAGATCATTTGCATTCCAGCCAAAAACCTTGATACCGCCAACTTTATATTCGGTAATCCATTCCAATATTGTTTCGGAGGCTGTTTCGCCCATATACCCCAGCA
Organism: Oceanispirochaeta sp.; assembly: GCA_963663385.2. Taxonomy (GTDB): domain Bacteria; phylum Spirochaetota; class Spirochaetia; order DSM-2461; family DSM-2461; genus Oceanispirochaeta. The sequence continues at coordinate 1,213,578 of CAXXXD010000003.1, forward strand.
TCAGAACCTGTCCGAGAAGGGCTTCCGGGTCCATCTGCTCTAATAATCTGTCAACAAGCTCGTCCTCGGGGAGATCCGATTCAAATGTTATCTGCTGGGAATATAAAAATGCTCCTGCATAAAACAACAGGAGCAGATAAATACTAATTGTTCTTATCACACCTTACCTCAAATCATTTGAGGTTTAAATATAGGCTTCTCCTTTGAGGTCGTCAATATAACCGGCTGCTTTATGAGCTGCAATCGCACCATCAGAAGCTGCAACAATAAGTTGACGGAAGGGGGTATCCCTTACATCACCTATTGCATACAGTCCCTTTACGGAAGTTTCCATATTTTTATCAGTTTTTATATAACCTGCTTCATCTTTTTCAATATCTGGTACAAGCTGAGTCTGAGGAACGGAGCCAACAAAGATAAACACAGCGTCGAAGTTTTCATCACTGGTTTCTCCAGTTTCCGTATTACTGAGAGATACAGTATTTAACTTGGTTTCATCACCCTTGATTTCCTTCACCACCGTGTTGAAGCGAACTTCAATATTGGGATTATTCAGAACTTTTTCGGCAACTGCCTTTTGAGCACGGAATCTGTCACGGCGATGAATCATGACAACCTGATCTGTCAGGTTCGCCAGATAGTTGGCTTCATCACAAGCCGCATCACCCCCGCCGACAACCAGCATTTTCTTGTTCTTGAAAAATGGTCCGTCACAGGTTGCACAATAGGAAACACCTTTCCCGGAAAATTCCTCCTCTCCGGGAACACCAAGATGGCGATGTTTTGCTCCAGTTGCGATAACAACAGTTTTTGCTGCAACTTTTTCTTTTGATGTTTCAATCTGGAAGGTATTTCCTTCTTTAACAATTCCTTTCACAGATGCTGTCAGAAATTCCGCTCCGAATTTCTGTGCCTGTTTATGCATATCCATGGAGAATTGAAAACCGTTTACAGGTTCAGGGAATCCGGGATAGTTTTCAAGATCTGCTATCAACAGGGCCTGTCCTCCCGGCGCCATTTCTTCAATTACCAGAGTACTCAGATTTGAACGGGCTCCATATTGAGCTGCTGTAAGCCCTGCGATACCACCACCTATAATGACCAGATCTTTTTCCATATTTTATATATCTCCTTAACGCTATATATGATTCCATGAAGTTACAGGTATAATATAACAACTACTTAAACAATAGGCAAATTCCTGTTAAGTCTATTATGTTCTATTTTGCACTATTACACATTTAAAATAGACTACAGATGAAATATAATGCAATTATGATCTGTAATAAAGTTGGAAAAATCCTATTCTCTCTTATTCTGATACTTCTCGAAGCAGGTCAGGTAGATGCCCTGAACGTTCCTTTTCAGAGCAATCCCCGTATAGCGGAAATGGGTCTTATAGCAGAGCCGTTAAATACACAGGAACTCATAATACTCCTCCTTCTGGCATCCGGAACGGATAATGAGGAAATCCCCGCAAATACAGAAAGACTTGGAGCGCTTATTGCCGAGCTTCCAGTCTACATTCAGGAAAGGAAGGGTGACGTACCGACTGGTGAAGCTGTTTTAATTTACCTTCATGAAAAAGTATTGAAGAATTATAGACTGGACCAAACCCGGTTGGATGTGCTGTTGGATACGGGGAGTTATAATTGTGTCTCCTCCGCAGCTCTCTACCTGTTGCTCAGCCGTTCTATAAACCTGGAAACCTTTGGAATCCATTCCGTGGATCACGTATTCTGTGCAGTAAAACCTTCCGGAAGTTCAGTAGCGATAGATGTTGAAACTACAAATATATGGGGATATAACCCGGGTGAAAAAAAGGATTTTGAATCAGAATTTACAAGCAGTACAGGTTATGTCTATGTTCCACCCGGAGATTACTCAAACAGAATCAAACTCGAGGATAAGGACATGGCCGGTTTAATTCTACAAAACCGGATTGTGGAACTGCAGAAGAAAAACAGATATATAGAGGCTCTATCTTTAGCCGCGGATCGTCTGTCTCTAACCGGATCCAGACAGGCGGAAAAAGACTACTTTGATTCGGTTCAGAATTTAGCCGCCTGGTATAACAACCTCCATCAATATGAAGAGGGGATTCTTGTTATAAATACAGCGGAAAAAGGGTCCTTTGAACTCCCGTCATTCCTGAAAGAAACACGGTATCAGCTGGTTTACAATCTATGTGGTTCAATACTGAATAGAGGTGATACAGATCTGGCTGAAAAACTGCTGCTGGAGTATCAGCAGCTCCTGCCGGAAAACGTCTTTCAGGAACTTTCCTTTTTAATAGAAGAGAAACGTCTGGATCAACTCATTAAAGAAGGATATTCCGAATCCACTGTAAATGAAATCGAAGCCTCCTTTTCCATGGGTCTTATAACAGAAAAGAGGGCTGCAGAAATGATAACATACCTATTGGCAAAAGAAGCGGAACGGTTATCTCTTAACGGCGGGTACCTGGAAGGGCTTCTGTTTCTGAGGGATGCCATGACCGGGTTCCATATGGGCGCCGATCTCTCTCATCTTATATCCGTTTATGAGCAAAACTATGCTGTATCAATACATAACACGGCTATCCCGTTCCTGAATTCCAGAGATTATGAAAAGGCGAAAGCCCTGATAAGAGAAGGACTCAGTTATATACCTGACAATCCGATTCTCCAAAAAGATTTAGCAAATCTCGAATCCCGGGAATAAAGTCGAAAATAAAAATAATTTCCTAAAATTGCAGCCTCAGAATTCCGAAAATATATAGAAGGAGTTTATTAATGTCTGCGGATTTATTGATCGAAAAGCTGATACAAATCTTGAAAAGGGAACTTGCTCTGTTAAAAGGATATAATGCGGATTGTGAAAAACTCCATAAACTTATAGTGGCAAAAAACTGGATGGAACTGGAAAAAACACTATCCCTCCTGAGGAATAAAGCAGAAATCCTGGCTGCAGAAGATAGTGAGCGGGAAATGGTAATAAATCTTCTCAAAGATGAAATGAAAATATCAGAACACAGTTCATTCGGTTTGCTGCTCAGCCTTTTTCCGGCAGTAGAGAAAAGACTGACTAATGATCTGAAACGAGAAATACGCCATTCCGTTATGATGCTTAAAGGCAGAATAAACGGGATAGGAAAATATACAGAAAGCCAGACATCGGCTTTGAAAGATGTTCTTGATATTCTGATTCCCGATCAAAAGGGGAAAATTTATACTCGCAATGGTTCAGCTTCTAATACCGGATCAAATCCAATGCTGTTCAGCAGGAATTTCTAGAAGGTATAAAGGAAAAGGTTATGGGATCAACATTCAGCGGCATTGAGTTAGGGAAAAGGAGTCTTCAGGCTCATACACAGGGGTTGCAGACAATCGGACATAATATGAGTAACGCTGCAACAGAAGGGTACAGCAGACAGCGTGTGCGCTTATCTGCAACAGATCCGATATATATGCCTCAACTGAATAGGGAAGAGAGACCCGGGCAGATAGGGCAGGGTGTCGATGTCACTATGGTTGAACGGATACGGGACACTCTTCTGGATAACAGGATACTGGCGCAGGGTGATGAAACAGGATATTGGGAGACTCGGGACCAGTATCTGCTTATGGTTGAACAGATATATAATGAACCCTACGATACCTCTGTCAGAACTCTCATGGATAAATTCTGGGATGGTTGGCAGGAGTTATCCGTACATCCGGAAGATATGTCCTCCCGGCAGGCGGTTTTAAAGCGGAGCGAATCTCTTATCGATGGTATAAACAGCCGCTACACGCGTCTTAAAGAAACCCGTGTTATGCTGAATGACGATATAAAAGTATCTGTAGGTGAAGTAAATGGATTACTGAACGATATTTCCAGGCTGAATGAGCAAATAGAAAAGTCCCAGGCCCTCGGAGATAATCCTAATGATCTTCTTGATAAGAGAGATCTGCTTGTTGAAAAATTATCAGGATTTATGAATGTCACCGTAGATAACAGAGATCCTGATGAGTTTCTTATTCATACACAGGGGATGCATCTGATTCAGGGGAAACAGGTGAATCTTCTTAAAACAGAGCCGAATCCTCTGAATGAAGGTCATGTTGATGTCCTGTGGGGCGATACAAATGAACCTGTGGAAATAAGAAACGGAAAACTGGCCGCCCTGCTGGAACTCCGGGATAATGATGTCCGGGGAGAAATTCAGAAACTCGATATGATGACAGTAAATTTTACGGATATGGTAAATGAAGTACACCGATCTGCCTTTTCTGCAAACGGACAGACCGGTATGGATTTCTTTTCCGAGTATCCATTTGTTAATAATCTGGCCGGAAATTACGATCTTAACGGAGATGGGGAGTACGACCACTCCTATGTTTTTCGTATTAACGGATACAACGAGATGGATCCTGAACAGCAGACGGGTCTCGAAGGAGTCATTACTCTTTCCGGAGCCGGAGGGAACATCGAAATAAACTATCATCCGACTGACAGGGTCAGCGATATAGTGGACAGGATTAATAATGCCGGAGCAGAAGTAAAAGCGTTTATAGATAGAAGCGGGCATTTTGCCTTAAAGGCTACCCATTCATCAGATCTGAATAACCCTGATTTTGTTATACGTCATGTCGAAGATTCGGGGCAGTTTTTAAGTGGTTATACGGGAATCCTCAGCGGTTCAGGGCCGGAAAATGCCTATGACTGGAATCGGGCGGATGCAGTTGACGGATTAAGAGAAGGAGATGTCCGTTACAGTGTCGCTCCTCTGGCACATCCATCCGGATGGTTGAGAGTCAATCCTGCTCTCCAGGCAGATCCAACGGCGATTGCATCCGGTTTTGGAGACAATGAAAGAACCGCACTTCCCGGCGATGGAAGCGCCGCGCTGGAGATGGCTTCTCTGAGGCAAAAATCCGTCATGGTTGGTCAGGCTAATACATTTGATGATTATTTTGCCTCATCAGTGGCAGAAATCGGACTAAAAGGGGAAATAGCTCAACAGGCCAATGAGTCTCAGCAGCTAGTAATGAAAGATTTAAAAGATTTTCAATCCTCCATATCCGGCGTCAATATGGATGAAGAAATGGCCGAAATGATTAAATTCCAGCACGGCTATAATGCGGCGGCACGTTTTGTTAATGAAATAAACCAGATGCTGGATACCATAATCAACAGGATGGGAGTGTAATGTATGAGACGAATAAGTTCAGGAATGCCTAATGCTGATATGCAGTATCAAATGCGTTTGCGTGATTTCAGGATGAATGAAATGCAAAGCAGCATAGGAAGCAGTCGCAGGTTGAATAATCTGAGGGACGATCCAATTGCTGCAGCACACTCAACCAGGTACCAGTCTTATGTCACGCATCTGGATCGCTACGCAAGGAATATTGATTATGCCAAAGGTGAATATTCCCTTGCCGAAACATCTATGGATCAGTCTGTGCAGATAGTACAGCGTTTAAGAGAGCTTGCTGTACAGGGGAGTAACGGCACCTTTACGAAAGAAGATATGGGTTATATGGCTGCGGAAGCGAATGAACTGCTGAACGAGCTTGTTTCCATCGGAAATGCAAGGAGTGCGGACGGCAGGGCGCTTTTCGGAGGGAATGATACCCTGGATGACCCATTTGTAGTAATGAAGGGACGGGTCCCCGGGATGGAAGGTACCGCAATTACCTCTGTTAACTATACAGGTAATATTGTGGCCAATAAAACAGATATTTCCGAAAATGCTACAATCGATTTGAATTTTAAAGGGAATTCAGTTTTCTGGGCGGAAAAACAGCAGATATTTGCCCAGAGGGACGCTCTGGAATATGTAGTCACGCAGGATTCAGAATTTAGCATTGACGGGACGAAAATAGCTCTGCAGACCGGAGACAATGTGCATTCGATCATTCAAAAGATAAATGACAGCGATATCGCAGTTAAGGCTTTTCTTGATCCGGTTACAAACAGCATGACCCTGGAGACGACCATTCCCCATCAGATATGGCTTGATGAAGCGCCGGATGACAGGGTGTTGAAGGATCTTGGAATCCTGGCGGAATCGGGAAGCAGACCCCCTGCGAATCTTCATAAGGATGTAGTTGTGGGCGGGGGATCTCTATATGATATGATAATTTCCCTCCGGGATAGCCTGCTTGCAGGTGATAATGAATCTGTCGGCGGAAGGATTCTGGGAGGTCTGGATAAATCGCTTGGAACACTCCTTTACAATTTGTCGGATTTAGGGTCGAGGAGTGAAAGACTGGATCAAACCTATGCCCGTCTTGACAGTGAAAGATTAAATGTAATATCCATGAATGCAAAACTGACAGATGTTGACATGACAGAGGCCATTACGAATCTGAAGATGCTGGAATATACCCAAAAAGCCGCCTATCAATCGGCATCAAAAATACTTGATACAAAACTGATGGATTTTCTGAGGTAAGAAATGCAGGTAAAAACAAAAGCATACGGTGAAGTTGAAATTGATGAAAGACAGATTATACAACTTCCCACCGGTTTATTCGGGTTTGAAACCCTTCATGATTATGTGTTAATGGATGCCAGGCAACAGCCATTTTACTGGCTTCAGTCTCTGGACGTTGAACAGGTAGCGTTCGTTCTTATTAAACCGACTGTTTTTAAACCGGGATATAAACCTGGTGTAATGAAGTCGGAACTGGAATCATTGAACCTTAAATCAGAGGATGACGATGATGCACTGGTATTCAGTATAGTCACGTTCCATGAAAAAGATCAGTCAATGACAGCAAATCTTCAGGGCCCTGTGATTATCAATAAAAGCAGCAGGATAGGAAAACAGTGTATTTCTATCGACTCCAATTGGAAAACAAGGCATAATATTGCAGAAGAGTTAGCTTCGCAAAAGGATAGCCGTGTATGCTGATATTGTCCAGAAAAAAAGATGAGAGCATTGTAATAGGTGACAATATAACTATTTCTGTTGTAGATATTAAAGGTGATCAGGTTAAACTGGGTATTGATGCCCCGCATGATGTAAAGGTATTTCGTCAGGAAGTATATAAAGCTATACAGGAAGAGAATAAAGCGGCTGCCAGTATATCAGCCATTCCGGATAATCTATCTCTTGAAAGTCTTATGAGAAAAAAGGATTAATCTTTAGAAATATCAAAAATCTCCTCGAATTTTGCTTCATTAAATACAAAAGCATCAACAAGATTAGGGTCAAAGTGAGAACCCTTTCCTTTTAATATTAATTTCCGGGCCTCCTTGTGACTGAAATTCGCTTTATAGCTCCGTTTGGATCTTAAGGCGTCATAAACATCCGAAATTGCGACAATCCTAGCTGACAAAGGAATCATATCTCCCATAATTCCATAGGGATACCCGCTTCCATCCCATTTTTCATGATGGGAAAGGGCTATTTCCTTAGCCATGGGATTAGGGTAGGTACTGAGAATATAAGCCCCATTTTTTGTATGTTCATTCATAATCTCTCTTTCCCAGTCATCCAATGGCCCATCCTTATTAAGGATATCATCGGGAGTACCGATTTTCCCGACATCATGCATGGCTGCAAGAAAAGAAATATCTTCAATAAAGGCGTCATCTATTTCCGGATAGTAGGGATTTCCCTTCAATTTCTGACTTAAAAGACGTGAATATTTATTTACACGTTCAATATGATCGCCTGTATCATTATCTTTGAGTTTTGAAGCTTCCAATAAACTCATAAAAGTACTTTGAAGCATATTTTTAAAATCACTGGTAATGATATCCCAGCAGCATAAATAGATGACGGGGTTATCCTCAGAATTGTAGAAAAGGGGCCTGATCATAACATTGAGAAAGGTAGTAAAATTCTTATCTTCAACAGGATAGATCCGTCCCTTCCAGGTGTAGGACAGGTTCGGGTTTTCCAAAGCCGATTTCAGTTCATTACTTAATCTGAACCCGCTGTCAAGTTTAAATAACTCCGGTAAACAGTGATTTACAGGACTCTTCATAAATGTCAGGTTTTTGAGGAATTCCAGGTTTGTCCACTGTATATTCATGTCCAAATCGATGAGACAGCTTGGTATTATGCTGTTCCTGTTTCTATTTATCCATTTTCTAAGATCTTCACGGTTAAGCAAATCATCCTGAATTCTATCTTCCAGATCAGTAAACAGTGACCAACAGTAAGCTCTGGTATCAGAAAATACTTCTTCATCAGAAATCTCAATCAGTTCTTCAATTTCTTCCGTTTCTCTGGAGTTATTACTTATGACTTGAGGATCATCCGCCATTTTACTCACCGAACATAGCTATTTCAGCTTCGCTCTTTCTTATATAAACAGGGCCGGAGTCAATGGAAAGAGGGCCGCGGGCCGCATAGGTTTTCAATCCCAATTCAAGGAGTTGTCTAGATTTTCCGGCAGATGCGTTGCCATCAAGGAATACACCTTCTCGACTACTGCTGTCTATCATAATGCAATCAGGACCTGTAAACAGAATATTCCTTTCATCTTTCAATAAACTAAGGAGATCATCGATGCTAATATCCAGGATCTCAGAAATTCGTGTACCCTTTTTATATATAGCACAATAAAAGCACTTTTTCTTGGCATCAATTAAAGGAACAACAACTCCCGGGAAATAATCGAACCCATAGGCAAGGTAATCCGTTGTCGGTACAGCCGTATAGGGGATACTCAATGCTGCCGCCATCCCCTTAACAGTCGACATGGCTATTCGTAAACCTGTAAAAGATCCGGGTCCTTCGGAACAGATAAGTAGTTGAAGATCTTTTTTTTCCAATCCGGAAGTTACCAGTAGATGATCTATCTGTTTTAATAAATTCTCCGAATGTTTTAACCCGCAATCCAGCGTCACTTCATAATAGGAAGATTCCGATTTGAGGCAGATACTTAACAGGCTAGCAGAGCTGTCAACAGCTAGAATATTTTTCAAATGTCAATCCCCTCAACTTCTATTTTTCTGTTCAGATCAGACATAATGGTAATTCTGATAATTTTCTTATCTTCAGGGAGGTAATCCTCTATTCTTTCACTCCATTCAATAACGGATATACCATTTCCAAAAAGTAAATCTTCGGCTCCAAGCATTTCAAACTCATCAATACTGTCAATTCTATATAAATCCATGTGATAGAGAGGGCAGGTTCCATAATATTCGGAGATCAAAGTATAGGTAGGGCTGGTTATCTCATCCGGAATATGAAGAGCCAGAGCTATCCCTTTGGTTAGAGAGGTTTTCCCGGCACCAAGATCTCCCTCCATACATACTATATCTCCCGGTTGAAGTTTTGCTCCGATTTTTTTTCCTGTATTGATCGTTTCTTCAAAACTTCCGCTTATCAATTTGGTCAAAGATTATCCTTTTTTATCTATGGAACTAATCTTATTCTTCAATAATTTAAGAATAGGTAATAGAGGATAATCTATTGAATCGAGAAGTTCAACGGTTACATCCCTTTCTCCTGTAGGTTTAATCTCTACGGTGGAATTAAAACGGATAGAGGCTTTCCTGTCAGCAATCAATGAAAATACAGCCGTACCTTCATAATGATTTCTATAATATATTAAAGTATCTTTTTTTTTCAGTTTTTCAATAGCAAGCAATTCCATGAACTTTCCTAAATTAATTATTATTCAATTCTATTCAAAATCGTATACATATTCATTAATTCTATTCAGATTTTTACTTGAAGCCCTGGTAAACATTATATGTACAGAAGTGTAAATGCGGGATTGTGTTCTTAAATCTACGATCTTACCATAAGTAATAACGGGATTTCCTTTTGTCGGTTCGAAACTTATTTTTATAAGTTCCCCTTTATTCAATGGTTTTGTTGTTTGAATAGCGCATCCTCCAGCAGAAAGATCGATCATGGTGCCCATTCGTCCCTGATTCTTTAATACGACAGCTTCCTTCTTTTCTCTTTTCCCGGATCCGCTGATTTTAATTTGAATAGGGAAAAAATAGCAGGGCCTTTTGATTGATTTTCTTCTGAATTTCCTCTGATAAGAGCGGCTTATTTTATTGGAATGCTGCAGGAAAACACTGGTAATCCCTTTTACTGAGTTATAGCCAAGAACTTTTGTAGTAAAAGAGTATTCTTCTCCGTCACTGCCCCATATCAATACATCAATCCGTGACCCTTTATTCCACCGTATTTCTGTTCCATTTTTATTCAAGGGAATACGGGCACAGTAAAATTCCTTTAAATTGGCTGTTACTACTGAAGAATAACGATTTCCATTAGGCATCTTAAAAGTTACAGGTTGACTGAGTTTTAGCTTTTTCGTGTTCGATAAATCATTTGATTCTGCATATACCCTTTCAATTCGTTGTTTTATTCTATAGATATTTAATTTCCGTTCTTCAACAATTGAGGGAGGAGCTTCCATATGACTAATGTCCCTCAAAGCCTGCCCCAGTGTATTATTCAATGTCCGGGTATTGCTTAGAAGGGCAAATGGCTTTGTAACATGATAAATTTTAACAAAACTTTCAAGAAGTTGTGTTTGCTTTTTGTTCAGACCGATTCTGGTTGCTTCCCGCCTGAAAGCCCGTTTACTGTATTTTTTAGAACTGTTCTGTGTACTACCGCTTAACTTGTTTCCGATAATCAAAAGCAGCATTGTTCCAAACATTACCCCGAGAAAAATAAAATTCTGCTTTGGATCAGAAGGAGTAAATAACTGACCTTTAAAACGAGATGTTGTTTGTAATAACGTTACTAACGGCATACTAATCACCCTTATTGATTATTTGATCAAAAAAACGGGGGAAATTTTCCATCCTCGGCATAATTTCATATTCCATTAAGTCTCCCATAAGAACGGAATCCTCAGAAGAAAATGCGTCCGCCAACTCTTTTAGAATGCCAGACATTTCCTTTATAAAAGCTTTTAGTGACTCTTCATGACCGGCTACATCATCATGCGGGATATTGGTATAGATCCTCAGGAGTTTTTGAAAAAGTTCGGAAAAGTGAATTATAATCTCCATTGCTTCCTTATCTTTACCTGTTTGCAGCATTAAAGATATTTCCTCCATGGCAGGCAATAAGGATTGAATGGAATCGTACGTATCTTTTGCCGCTTTAAAGGGTACCGTCAGTTCTTCAAGGCGCCCCTGGATCACAGCATCCAGCATGATGAAACTTTCAAGAACAGCAATTACATTGCTTTCCGTTCTTTCTCCTTCCGGGATAAAACCGTTAACCTCCAGAATATTCCTCATATGATTCTTTATTGTATGATTCTTGTCATCAAGGAGTAGTTCATAACTGCTCTCGATATACTGATATTCCGATAATAGCTCATTTAAAACAGAAAGATTCCCTTCCTTCAAGGCCGTCTGAAACATCTTTGAAAAGGTTAGTATTGTCTCAATATTCTGTGCCTTCAATTCCAATACAGTTAATGCTGTAAAATATATCGTCTCAGAACCACTGAATGGCTGATTTGACCACTCATCTTTTTTGTTGAGAAAAAGCTCTTTATCATCAAGTGTCATCTCTGAAATAGAAAATCCCTGAGGAGCTAACCATTTTTCAATGGATTCGTAAATATCTCCGAGATTTTTTTCATTTTCAAAAGTAAAATCAATTTCATCCTGATTGATAAAAATATTCAATTAATTCTCCTTACTGATTCTTCTGCTGATTATTGAAACTATCCAGTGAATTGGAACTGGACTCCAATTGATTCAGCATACTTTCCATTGTTCCATATTTTCGTTTCAACTCTGATTCATAATCAGTCAGATGATCTTTATAATCATCAATATCATCTTTTGTACTATCAATTTTATTGTCAAGCAGGGTTTCCTTATTCGGCAGAATCCCTCCTGTCTGTATATAAGGATTCAGAAATCTGTCCATCTCAAAACCGATTCCGCTGTCAACAACAAGATCTCCGTCACTATCCATGCCGAAAAGTTCTTTGATTGCCGGACTCATCTCCTGAAGAGATTTATCCAGAACTTCCTCATTTATTTCCAGATAACCTCTCAGTTTACTGGCATTTACACCGCTTCCTCCGCTTCCTGACGCATTGGTGGAAATTCCGATCTGGGACAGCATTGACAAGTCCCTTTCCAGTGATGTAGGGTAGGGAGAAGCGGTTATCCTCTGCAGTCTGTTTTTAATCTGCATAAGTGTGATATCCCCGCGAAAGACACCCAGTACATCAAGTGCCTTTTCCCGTTCTTCATCTGTGAAGTACTCTATCTCGTTAACAATATCGGCATTATCTGATGACAAGATAAGCAATTGTGTCATGGTTTGATTGTAATTGTAAACAAACTTGATAATCTCCTCTTTTGAGGTTTCCGTATCAGGTTTTATGGAAATCTCAACCACTTCCTCCGGATCGGCCCGTTTAAGTTCGAGAGTTACACCGGGAATGAGATCATCAATACTGTTTGTTTCCCTCTCCACACGTATACCGCTGAATTCCAGAACAGCATTACCTGCTGTTGAAAGAGAATTGACTGGAATATAACCATCCGCAGTTCTCGGATCGCTAACCCTTATATTATGTATGGTTATGTTTTTATGCGTATTATTGTTGAATAGAGATATGGAATCAATAGAGTCCCCGTTGCCGGATAAAGGAATTTTAACAGATTCCGAGTAATCACCGTCTTTCAGGAGGGACAAATCCAGTAGGCCGGTGCCGGTTGCAATTTCTCCGACAGAATTATCCACATTTACGGGCGGGGGAGGAGGTTCCTTCCATTCCGGAACGGCTGCAGAACTTGAAAAACTTTTAACACTGACGCCCCGGAAAACTGCATCCGGTGTCCCCGGTAACTCAGGTTCGGGAGGAGCTGTCGGACGAGTCTCATCAGGATCCATTAACGATACGCTGATATCGTACTCCAGCAGCATACCTTCTTCAAAATAGATTGGCCTGCTCAGGGGAATCTCGATAGAACTCCCCGGAGAGAGGAGTAGGGTATTTTCTTCTGTTATGGAAAGATTGTTATCGGTCAGCTTCTGAGAGGAGAGAACGTTTTCAAACTGAATCGAACTGGATTCGGTTTCAGCCTCTTTCAGAATCCCGTTATCCGTAGCCCATTTAAGGGTATCCTCTTTAAAAATCAGTTTATTATTGAGACCGGTTTTCTGTGATTCAAATAGAATTACCTGAGTTGAAGATGTATCCTTAACAACTGTTGTAGAAAGGAATCCGTCGGATTTTTTTTCAATCCGCTCGGCAAAATCTGATAAACGTCCCCCCCTGTAACGCAAAGTAAAATCTCTCTCTCCAATTGAGAAAGCATAATTTCCCTCGGGTACTCTTAAATCATCCGGAAGAGGCGGGGATATAAAACGATCAGCTCCTGCTGTTTCCAGAACTGTAAAAGAGAGCTCCTGCTTAGTTGCCTCACGTGTAGCAGTCGCGCTCAATATCCGCTCATTTGAGGAATCCACAGTCTTTTCATTAAAGGGATTTTCAAAACCAAAAAGCTTTCGCGATGAAGCTTTCAGCGTACTAATTTTCCGGTTTAGGGACTGCCAGGTTTTTTTTTCTTCTTCAAACTCAGTTATGGAATTTTCCATCTCTGCAAGTTTGACTTTTTCAACGTCCATTAAACCTTTGATGAGTTCTTCTGTATTGTATTTACTGTTTAAACCGGGGATGCTGATGTCAGCCATAGCATCCCGCCTTCAATTTATGCCATTTGATCAATGAATATACCGATTGCTTCCCTAAGGTTTTCATGCAGATTCTGTAACTCCGGAGAAGGAATTTCCTTAACAACTCTATCGGTATCTCTATCAATGATTTTAACGACAAAACTATCGATTTTTTCATTAATTGAATAACTGAATCTGGTATTAGCAGTAAATTCATTGAGTATTCTTTTTGTTTCATTCAAATCAGGATGGGCAACTTTAACTTTTTTCTGGTGCAATTCTACTTGTTGTTTTGCTTTTAATGCTTGTTGCTGAGTAAGGTTATTAACATTGACCGGTCCTGAATTGGATACATTTCCAATATTCATATAGACCTCCCTGTAAAAATAGAAGAGGGGAAGGGCGCGAACTCCCCCCTCGACTATATGAAAAAAAGATAACGTCCAGAAATCTCTTCTTCAGTTTTAAGTTATACCCTAAAATTTAGCCTAGAAGCTGCAGTACTGACTGTGTTCTTACATTAGCCTGAGCCAACATAGAAGAACCAGCCTGATTCAATATCTGATTTTTGGTGTATTCAACGACTTCTGTAGCCATGTTTACATCACGAATCCTGGATTCAGCTGCCTGCATATTTTCAGAAGCAATGGCAATACCTTTGGCCGCCATTTCAAATCTGTTCTGGTAAGCACCAAGATCGGCTCTCTGTTTATTAACAGTCTTCAGAGCTTCATCGACGATACCGATAGTTCTGTTAGCTTCTTCCACAGATGAAAGGGTAACAATTCCGCCACCACCCTGTTCATTCTGGAGACCCAGTGCTTCAGCAGTCATTGTACCAATAAAGATCGTTTCTTTCTGATCCATATTTGCACCTACCTGAAGCGCCATAATATCACCAGTTACAGAGCTTTCTGCAAACCGACCGGTAAGAAGGTTCATACCGTTGAACTGTGCGTGTGATGCAATCCTGTTCATTTCATCAACAAGTTGTGAAACTTCAACCTGAATCTGCATCCTGTCTTCTGCAGTATAGATACCGTTAGAAGCCTGTACGGACAATTCTCTAACCCGATGCAGAATATCCTGAGTTTCCTGCAGATAACCTTCGGTTGTCTGTATGAAAGATACTCCGTTCTGAATATTTTTCTCTGCCTGATTAAGACCTCTGATCTGAGATCTCATCTTTTCAGATACTGCTAATCCAGAAGCATCATCTGCTGCTTTATTAATTCTCAAACCTGAAGACAGTTTTTCCATATTGGTTGCTGTCTGTGTCTGGGAAACGCCGAGCTGCCTGTTTGCATTAATGGCACTCATGTTGTGATTTATTATCATATCACCCTCCTTGCGAAGTTATTGGCATCCATGCCTCAAACCTGTATGCACCTGACCATCGGCAAGCAAAATCGCGCCGCTTAGCCTGTGAACAGCTGAACAGGGAGATTCTCCGATTTTAAAAAATCGAATAATCTCCCAGTCCTGTGCAAACATCGGAAGGTTATGTCAAAGATCATTTCTCACCTGATGTTCAATAGTGTAGCACTAAAGAACATCAGTTAACATTATATTATGCTATTGGAGAAGTTGCAAGACAGATTGCGTTCTCTGGTTTGCCTGAGCAAGCATGGCATTGCTGGCCTGACTCAGGATCTGGTTTTTCGTAAAGTCTACAGATTCTTTTGCCATATCCAGGTCACGTATTCGCGATTCAGACGCCTGCAGGTTCTCAGCACCAACGTCAATGCCTTTGATTGCCAGTTCAAGTCTGTTCTGATAAGCACCAAGATCGGCTCTCTGCTTGTTAACAATTTTAAGAGCTTCATCAAGAACACCAATGTTTCTGTTTGACTGCTCGGGAGTAGAGATGGACATGATTTCACCGGATCCGAACTGTCTGAGACCAAGGGCTTCAGCAGTCATTGTTCCGATATTAACCTGTTCTCTCTGATCCATATTAGCGCCAATATGAAACCACATTGAAGCCGTTACGGTATTAAAACCGGTATCTGCCGCAAAACGACCTGTCAGCATGTTCATTCCGTTGAACTGAGCGTGTGATGCAACTCTGTCCAGCTCATCAACAAGCTGGGAAACTTCAACCTGAATCTGCATTCTGTCTTCAGCTGTATATATACCGTTTGAAGACTGAACAGCCAGTTCTCTTACTCTCTGAATAATATCTGTAGTTTCCTGCAGATAACCTTCAGTTGTCTGAATAAAAGAAATACCATCTGCTGCGTTTCTTGAAGCCTGATTCAAACCTCTGATCTGAGAACGCATCTTTTCAGATACGGCCAATCCGGAAGCATCATCACCAGCTTTATTGATCCGCATACCGGATGACAGTTTAGCCATGTTTGAAGCAGAACCTGCATTGTTGATTCCCAGGTTTCTCTGAGATGTCATTGCACTAAGATTGTGATTAATTATCATATATTCCTCCATGAATAATGAATTCAGGCATCCATGCCTGTAGGGATTTTACCCTCATGGAATTTCTATCGTCATGGAGATATAATAAACTTGAAAAAAAATATTAAGTATTTTAAAAAAAAACCGAGTATTCGGAGTGCAATAATTCACCTTAAGAGAATTATCAAGTTTTTTTTATAAAATTAATATATTCAAGAGCAATAGGGTCTTCAGGTTCAAGTTCCAATACGGTATAGAAAAACCCCAGAGCCTCCTCATTTTTATGCTGCTTCAAGCAGAGAATGCCCATATTTGAAATAACCTTGGTATTCTCCGGATCGCTTTGATAAGCCTTCATAAGCAATTCTTCGGCTTTTTCAAATCTGTTTAGTTCCATCTGGCAAATGGCAAGCTCATTCAACACCTCTACCTGATCGTTATTCAGTTCAAAGGCTTTTGAGAAAGCAGCGAGAGCTTCCTCAAATTTCTCCAGCTTTCTTAATCCCCATCCTTTTAAAAACCAGGCATTCCATACTTCAGGGTTTTCAATCAGGAATGTACTGATAATTTCAATTCCTTCCTGATTGCGGTCTTGAGTTATCAACTGGTAGGCTTCCTTGTATTGATCATTCTGTCCTTTAAGTGCGGCAGTATCTTTTAAG
Organism: Oceanispirochaeta sp.; assembly: GCA_963663385.2. GTDB lineage: Bacteria > Spirochaetota > Spirochaetia > DSM-2461 > DSM-2461 > Oceanispirochaeta. The sequence continues at coordinate 1,230,273 of CAXXXD010000003.1, forward strand.
AGCTTTTTTGCTTCGGCAAGCTTAACCTCATCCTTTCCGCTCTGAATGTAGAGATTCAAAAGTTCGCTTGCTTTGGAAAAATCCTGCCTGTTGTAAAAAAACCATGCTGAATTCAAATAAATATCGGGTAGCTTTTCTCCGTTTTCAATAAGCTGAAGATAAAGATCTTCTGACAGGGCAAAGACTCCATCGGCCTCGTCAATCCTGTTGAGGCCAGTCAGGTAGTTTCCCTGGTTTTCAAACATAATAGCCAGATTAAGTTTGTGTCTTAGTTCATCAGGCTGTAAACCGATCAGAGCCATGAATATCTCTTCCGTAAGTTCGTAATGATGGATCTGGGCTTTAACAATGGCAGATTGAGTTAATTCCTCAATGATTTTCGGCTTAACCGACAGAATAAAATCCCTGAAATACTTAGAATCTTTATTACCTGAATCATAAGCCAGGATTTTCAACATACCGGAAATAATCATTTCCCAGCTTAAATCTGATGTATCCCAATTGACAGGATCTATTCCCTCGGGAACTTCAACAGGAAGCAGAATCCCGGGATCCAGTATCAGGGAATCTGAAACCGTTTTTAGATTTTCCGGTATTGATATATACACAATAGAATCAAGAGGTTTATTACTTTTCATATGTCTCCATTATTAAATACTTACCTGTTATAAAGGTAATTGTTTATCATCATCTTGTAGGAAAGCGGTAAATCTTCAAGGGCGAAGTGGAGTGCCATTGCTGCAAGATCCCGTCGGCCCTGAACTTCTTCATATCTCAGTATTTTACCGGGAATCTGAAAAGCTTCACCCTTGTCGTTAATTAATTTTACAATAACAGCCTTGTTTAAAAGGAACTTTGCATTGCCCTGAATTATCACTTTGCATCCGGTAAAGGAAACATCCCGTAAAATTCCTTTTCTGGGAATGGAATCAATTACAAGAATACAGTTTTTTGAGCCCAAATGAAGTTTCTTCATACTGTCAATGGTAATCAAGACTCTTTCTTCTTTTCGCTTTGTTGCATTGACATTGGCTTCAAGGAGAAAACCCAGTATTTCAATCAGATCATCAGGGGGGCGTGTTGAATAGTTCAAGCTCAGCATATAAAGATCCGGTTGATCTTTGGAAATCTTACTGTGGGAACTTAACCGCGATTGAATGAAAAAATTGTGTTCAACAGGCTTTGGAGTTTCATCTTTTAAAAAACTCAGACGAAGTGATACATTCGTTTCATTATCCTGAAGATTTTCAAGGATATTGGCGGGTAGGGCTGCAATAACACGAGCAGACTCAAGGCTGCAACTATATAAAACACAAGGTCTCGGTCCTTCCTTGAACTTCAGAAAAACCTTTTTACTCTGTAATCCTGTGGTTGTAGCAACATCTCTGTTGAATGAGACATCAATGCTTTTAAATTTACTATATAATTGTGATATAAGCTGATTTGTTACTATTGCCATATATTTAAGAATTCTACTTGTTATTGAATATGCAGTCAATTAGTAAGTTGCAATATATTATAAAACCCGCAGTGCCGTTTCGGGTGTTCATCCTCTTGAACTCTATTGTTCAAGTGGGATTCCGTTCCTGAACATCCTGTTTCTCCGCTTAGGGATAGCAATTCAGTTCAAAGCATTTAGGAATCCCATGGATTCGACTTGTCGCAAGAGAAAATACCCTAAAACACGAACACCGCAGGTAATTTAATCATTTACTGTGTCATCCAGAACCTGTATGACCCGCTGAAAAGCCCTATCAATCTCTTCCTGTACATTTATTGATTCAGTCGACTGCTGTTCATCAGTCAATTTTCTAAATTGATTGTTTTTAAGATTGATCAGTTCATCTACGATATAAATGCTAGACAGGATTGATAGCTTCAACTGATCTACAGATTTATGCTTCTCTCTGGTTTCATCAATTTTTTTATTTAAAAACCAGATGACCTGCTTAAGTTGAGTGGGATCATCAGCTGTTTTAAGCGTTAAATTCACACCCAGTACATTTACCTTTAACAGGTCATCTCTATTCATCAGAAGATTTCCAGATTCTGTGGGTAGCCAGTATCCTTGACTTCCTCAGTCTCCGGTTCGCTATCTTCCAATGGTTCGGTAGAAAAAGAGGGTACTGATTCATCATCACTCTCAGAATTTAGAACTACAGATTCTTCGACATCCATATCTATATCGATTGTCTCATCATCGCTTTCATCATCCTGAGAATCTTCCGCACTCATTTCCAGCTGTTCCGATTGATTGCCTGATACCTCACTTGCATCTGCTTCTACAAAAGATTCCTCTTCATCCGCAACCGATTCTTCGACAACGGGGGAGTCCTCTGCTGTTACTTCCTCCTCAAAAGATTCCTCTTCCTCGGCTTCAGTCTCGACAGATGGTGCAATTTCAGTTTCTTCACTGGCGGAAATCACTTCAGAAGTTTCTGAACTTTCAACCTCTTCCTCAGTTTCATCATCTTCATCCAGCTCATCGAACTGGTTTAAAGCACCAATAATACCTTTTTCAATCTCGGCCTGTTTACTGTCAAAACTGCTTTTCTGATTCTCAAGTTCCGCCACTCTCTCATTAAGGAGAGAAAGCTCTTCCTGAAGATCCTTATTTTCAGATTTCAGCTTTTTTATTAATTGAACTGCGTCGCTGACTTTTTTTTCCAGTAATTGAACCTGATCGAAAGTTATCATTGAATATTACGCTCCTAAAGATGATTTTGCTTTTTCAACAAGGGCGGAGAATCCTTTGGGATCTTCAATAGCCATGTTGGAAAGAGATTTTCTATTAATCTCAATACCTGCAATATTCAGACCATTGATAAATCTGGAATAGGTAATCCCCTGTTCTCTACAAGCTGCTGAGATTCTGGCAATCCATAACTGTCTGAAATCTCTTTTTTTTACTTTTCTGTCTCTGTAGGCATACTGACCAGCTTTTACAACTGCATCTTTGGCTACGCGGTGAAGCTTACTTCTTCGTCCCCAGTAACCTTTTGCCTCTTTCAGGATTTTTTTCCTGTGATCTTTTCTCTTTTTTCCGTCAACCGCTCTGGGCATAACTTAATCCTTCCTTAACCGTAGGGTAATAAAACTTTCAATCTTGGAATCTCAGTTTTACTGACAACATCAGGATGTCTGAGTTTCCTTTTTCTTTTGGCAGATTTTTTGGTTAAGATGTGACGAGTCGCCTGTTTCTTATACTTGGCTTTACCAGTTCCTGTCATCTTAAACCGCTTCGCTGCACTCTTACGTGTCTTCATTTTCGGCATATGAATCCCTCTACTATTTTTTTGCTTTCGGGCTCAAAAGCATAGACATAAACCGACCTTCCATACGGGGCGGGTTGTCTATGTTGAATGAACCCTCTTCCAGCAGTTCAATTAACTTATCAAGAACAACTCTTCCCAGTTCGGTATGCGCCATTTCACGTCCCCGGAATCGAATTGTAACTTTCACTTTATTGCCACCGTCCAGGAACTCCTGAACGTGTTTGGTTTTAAAAGCAAGATCGTGCTTTTCTATCTTGGGCTGCATCCTGACTTCTTTAAGCTTTACAAGTTTCTGCTTCTTCTTCTGTTCCCGGTTCTTTTTTTCCAGGTCAAACTTGTATTTTCCGTAATTCAGGATTTTGCAGACAGGAGGCTTGGACTGAGGAGCTACCTCTACCAGATCAATACCCGCCTCTTTCGCCATTTCCAGCGCTTCCCGGGTTGGGACGATTCCCTTCTGGTTTCCCTCTTCGTCGATGAGTCTTACTTCTCGCACTCGGATTTGTTCATTTATCCGCAAATCTTTAACAGCCAACACTACTCCTTAGAATTATCCAAAAAATGAATAACGCCTTTTTAACAAATTTTAAAAAATATAACATGTCAGCCCTTAAGAGTCAAAGGGCAGGCTTAAACACTTTATTAACTAACCGCAAGGAATATATCGAATTTATCAGATTGTGTCCATAGATGATATGATTGTTGTATCTTCTTACTTTTCATGATACAAATTGATTCAGTATGAATTTATTTTTTATCAGCGTAATGCCACTAATTTACTGGGCTGTTCAGAGCCTTTTTGAAAACACAAACGTCAGTATAAAGGATATATTGCTACCTTTTATATATGGTGTTGTAGTTGCAGTCCCTGTCATTCTCCTCTATTGGGCGATGGATGTATATTTCTTTCTGTCCTGGAATCCTGCAGGTCTCTATTTCTACACCCTGCTTAATAAAGAAGGATTTATTTTTTATCCGCTAACAGTGCTGCTGGCGATTGTTTTCCGGAAAAAGGACGATGGAACCTTCTATCTGCGTGAGTTCTTTGGTCTTTTCTGCGGATATTTTTTCCTTATTAGCTCAATTGAATTAATGACAGGTGATATATTTTCCGTTTATGATCTGTTGCTGCTTCCATTGGTTCGTTTTATTACTCTTAGTTCTGCCAGTGTATTACTGAATCGCCTAATACGTTCCTCCGGTAGGGTGAAATACTACTATGGAGCCGCTTTATTCCTACTGCCTCTTATACTGAATTTCCTTATCCTTTTTGAATATCTTAACAAGGCAGTTCTTTTCTATTTGATTTTTATTCCTGTATTATTAATGGCAGCCGCAGGCCCTGTACTGGAAACACAGAACAAGATACCCGGATAAGAGCTATTAATGTTAAAGCGATCAATCACGCTTACTTTTTCTATCCTTATTATATGTTCCTGCCACATGGGTAAAGTTCTTGTTGTTACAGATCCTTACTGGAACAGTTTCTCCGGAAGTTCATCTTTTATTTATCAGATAAAAAGCTATATACCATTTGTAAAAAGCGGAGTAATGCCTCATTTTGAGACTTATACAGGATCCTCGGCCGAATTCATGATATGGTATGATGAACTCCTTAAACGAGATGATTATGAATCAATTTTGGTTACTTATCCGTATGCATTATTTATAGATGATATTGAAAAGGACTTTTCTGAAATAACAGTTCTGGGAGGGGCTGTCGAATACACAGGCAAAAACATAAAACATGTTGTAAATGAGTATTCGGGAGCTTTTTATGAAGCAGGCAGAGAACTTTATCGTTTATGGAGTGAAGAGGGCAGGAGGCCGGTTGTTGTATTCTGGAAAAGGGATCAACACTATTCAGGGGAATTTTCCGCCTTGAAAGAAGGCTGGGGAGAAAAGAATCCCGAGTTTCTAGAAAGCAATCTCCTGATATTGGATGGGAACAGTTCCGACCGGCAGGGAAAGTTAAAAAGCCTTTATAATAGAATTGATTTTCAAAACGGATTGTGGTCCTTGTTTGTTTATGCAGAACCGGCTTTGGCTGAAGTGATAAAAACCTGGCCCTATGAAGCAGATGTGTATGGGATACTGGTTTCTCAGGATAGTAAAGTACTTCCTCAAAATGTCAGGAAGATAATATGCAGGAATTTCGCAGGAATGATTGAAGAAGCAGCCCGTCTGTCAGGGCAGGATTCCGGTGAGAAAACCAGTGTTGTAAATGCCATTTTTAAAAATAGATAGACGTTCAAACATGGTGGTTTAGTTTATTGTTTAACAAGAATAAAAACTAAAAAAGGTTTGACATGAAATACGTGGAGAAATATAATTCATTTTGAATAAAAATATTTTTGTTTTCTTTGTTTAATAATAAGGAGTTTATAATGAGACATGGCTGCCTGTTTCTTTCAGGCTTATTGATTCTGGTTACTCTTAGCACAGGTTTTCTGTTTGCTGATGAGAAAACTCTTAAGCTTGAATCGTATGTAATTGAGACTTTTGATGGTCCTGGATCCGCCTTGCACGAAGATGGTAGTCCGGTAGTGTGGCAGGTAATGGGTAGTAAGTTCTCTACTGAAGGGTTCCCCAGAATGACCTACGTTCCCGGTGAATGGCCGGATGATCTTTTTGGACCAAATCCGGAAAATGCTGATGAACTTCAGGTTCTCGGTGTCAATTCCAGATTTGACAGAAAAGGCTATAATCAGATTGAGATTATTCCCGGAATCGGAGAAGGAGATGATTGGGAAGCTAAACCAATCGGTCTGCCCGGTCGTGTAAAAACTGTTGATCTCTGGGTTTGGGGCTCACGCTACAAATATAGTATAGAAATGCATTTTATGGATTATCAGGGGCTGGCGTACAGGCTGGACTTGATACAATCCGATAATAAAAGGGAAGTCGGTAGTATTATGTTTTCCGGATGGAAAAATATGTACCTCGATATCCCCAGCTATATTAAACAGTCTGTAGTTTATCAGCCTGAATACAAAGGGCTGAGATTAACCAAGATTGTTGTATACACGCACCCCGATGAAAAAGTGAATAATTTTTATGTCTACCTGGATCACCTGAAGGTACTTTCTGATAAACATGAATCTTACTATGACGGATTTAATTTAACATCTCCTGAAAAAATTGAGGAGATCTGGGGTCAAGGAGAGTAATCGATGAAAAGGTTTTTAAGTAGCTTAATAATTGTCTCTGTTTTCACCGGTACTATGCTTATAGCGCAGGATGCCGGATCACCAAATGCCAATCAGATTGGAGTAGATTCTGCCCAGCAGAAACTGCAGGAAGTTTCCGTTTCCAAATTTGAAGATGCCGGACTGTGGTATGGCGTTATGGCCGCGGATGAGGGTATCATACAGTTGAGACGCTTTGAAGGATCTCCTTTGGATAAGGAACCTGTTGAAGGTGAAGTTGAAGCCGGTATTCAGGAACCGGATGATAATGTTCTTGGCGCTAAGGTTTCTTTCTATAAAAGATCCTTAAGTACTTTTTCAATCAGACCGGTTCGTCCTCTTCCTATTGAGGGAATCACAAAGACCCTGTCTGTGTGGGTTGCCGGTAGAAATACCAACCATATCCTTCAACTGGAGATTTCAGATCATTTTGGAAATATCGCCTATATAAATATGGGTAAATTGAACTTTGTTGGTTGGAAAAAAGTAACAGTTTCTGTTCCTCCGACAATTGTTCAGAGGGATTATCACTACAATAATAAAATGGGTATTACCATACAGGGATTCAATATACTCTGTGATCTGGATGAAACCTATGGCAAGTATTACTTCTATCTGGATGATTTGAGGGCTGTAACGGATCTGTTTGCTGAAGATAGCAGGGATGTGGATGATATTCTGGATTCCTGGTGATCAGATAGAAAGTCAACTCATTTGATATATAAAAAAGCCTGTATTAAAGCAGGCTTTTTTATTTGATATTCAGATGTTCTGTAAATCAGTGAATGATCTGAAATTCCTATTTATTCTGTCAATTAAATCATTCAATGAGATTTTCTTTTTCTCGGCTATCATTTCATAGATGTAGCCGATTCTGCCGGGATGATTTATTTTACCCCTTTTGGGATGCGGCGAAAGGTAGGGCGAATCCGTTTCTGTAAGCAGTTGTTTCAAAGGAATCCAGTCTAAAGCATCCCTGATATTCTGTGCATTTTTAAAGGTGGAATTCCCTGCAAGTGAAATCATAAAACCTTTTTCTACTGCCAGTTTTCCCAGATCCGGATCACCGGGGAAACAGTGCAATACGGCACCAAAGGGAAAGTCTCGTTCTGCTATCCATTCAGACAGCTCTTTTTCCGCAGATCGACAATGAAAAATCAGAGGCTTTTTTACTTCTTTTGATAGAGAGTAGTGAAGATCCAGCAGGGAGTACTGATCTTTTCTGCAGGAGTGATCTCTGAAGAAATCAAGACCAGTTTCTCCCAGGGCCTTTACAGATGGGTGCTGAGCCTGTTCTTTCAGAATACTATGATAATCTTCCGGCCATTCACCAGACGGGATGTTGGGGTGTATACCGGCAGCCAGAAAAAGCCCCTTATGATCGTCGAGAAAGGTCAGCCTTTGTTCAAAGTCACCCAGTTGAACTCCCGCATCCAATAGAAAATCCATGCCCTCTGAAGCTAATTGTCTGAGCAGCTCGTGGACATCAATTCCTTTGCGAATCATCTCCTGAGTGTGAAAATGACTGTCGATCATTCCTTTTTCAATATGCAGGTTCATTATTACCATTTCCCTCAAAAAAAACCCTGCCTTAAAGCAGGGTTTTTACTTTATGAAATTTTCTACTTTACGAAGAATCTATTAAGCGTGCCCGGCAGAACCGAGTACGTTTTCATTCTTCAGTTTGTAAATTGCCTTCAGAGATTCTCTTGCAGGACCAAGATATTTTCTGGGGTCAAATTCCGCAGGATTCTCAGCCATAACTTTTCTGATAGCAGCGGTCATGGCAAGACGGCCATCGGAGTCGATATTGATTTTACAAACAGCAGATTTAGCTGCTTTTCTCAGCTGTTCTTCTGGGATACCTACAGCATCTTTCAGCTTTCCGCCATTAGCATTGATGATTGCTACCTGATCCTGGGGTACAGAAGAAGATCCGTGAAGAACGATGGGGAATCCGGGGATTCTCTTTTCGATTTCTTCCAGGATGTCGAAGCGAAGGGGAGGTGGTACAAGTATACCGTCAGCATTCTTGGTGCACTGAGCAGGAGTAAACTTGTTAGCTCCGTGAGAAGTTCCGATAGAGATGGCCAGTGAATCTACGCCGGTTTTCTTTACGAAATCTTCTACTTCTTCGGGTTTTGTGTAGGTGGAAGTCTCGGCTACTACATCATCTTCCACACCGGCCAGAACACCGAGTTCTCCTTCAACAGTTACATCGAACTGATGTGCATACTCTACAACTTTTTTTGTAAGAGCAACATTCTCTTCGTATGAGTGGTGTGAACCATCAATCATTACGGAAGAGAAGCCGTTGTCGATACAGTCTTTACACAGCTCAAAAGTATCACCGTGGTCAAGGTGCAGTGCGATAGGAATTTCGTATCCCAGTTCTTTTGCATATTCTACAGCACCTTTGGCCATGTTTCTCAGCAGAGTTCCATTAGCATATTTTCTGGCACCGGAAGAAACCTGCAGGATTACTGGAGATTTTGTTTCAACACAAGCCTGAATAATAGCCTGCATCTGTTCCATGTTGTTGAAGTTATATGCAGGAACAGCATAACCGCCTGCAACAGCCTTTTTAAACATTTCTGTCGTATTTGATAAACCAAGTTCTTTATAGCTTGTCATCATTTACTCCTTCGAAAGTAAATCGATAAATTTTGTTATTAATATAGGCATCTGGCAAAATGGTGTCAAGGGAACCCAATTCATAATTCCTTTGTAATTCTAAAAATGCGTTAATAAAAACAGACTTGATTATCTTCTTGGAATTCCTGACTTTTTTTAAATAAAACGGATTGACCAAGGGAGTAAAGACAGATAATATACCATCGTGTGTCGCCGGTGTGGTGGAATTGGTAGACACCCGAGACTTAAAATCTCGTGGGCTTATAGCCCGTACCGGTTCAAGTCCGGTCACCGGCACAATTTTTAGAAGGCTAATTTTTTGCTAGGCAGAAAGTTAGCCTTTTTTTATAGCTAATAGCAATGAACAACAGACAAATCGAACTGCTCTGGCAGGATAATTACATAGGGCTGATCAATAAACCGGCCAATCTGATAATTCACAGGACAGCGATTTCCTCCGACAGGGATACCCTTGTTAGCCGGCTGCAGGAGCAGTTTGAAAATCCGCCTGTTCCAGTGCACCGCCTGGACAGACCTGTTTCCGGACTGCTTATGGGGGCATTCGATACGGAAACGGCATCTGCCTTAAGCAGATCCTTCCGGGAAGGAGAGGTGGATAAGCGTTATATCGCCATAGTCCGGGGTATACCGGAGGAATCAGGCGAAATTACGATTGCCCTTAAAAACAGCAGAACCCTTGAAATGCAGGAATCCAGAACAACATACAGAAAGCTGGCAAGCATCGAACTTCCCCTTCCTTCAAGGAAATACCCGAAGACACGCTATTCTCTTATAGAGGCTTCTCCCAAGACAGGACGGTTTCATCAGATAAGAAGACACCTGGCCAGAATCGGCTATCCCATAATAGGGGATACGTCCCACGGGGATACTTTCTGTAATCATCAGTTTGAAAGGGAGTTCGGTATAGAAGGATTAATGCTTCACTCCTATTCCATCAACTTTATGCATCCTGTCGAAAAGGTGGAAAAAAACTTTTTCTGTCCTCTCAGGAACGAAATGGAGCAAATATGCAAAAAATTCCATTGGAATATATAAAATAACGTATAATGAAAATAATTTTCTGGTTGCGTCATCAAATTAAAAACTATACTTTATAATTATTAAACAAAACCCGGATGGATCTTAATGGCTAAATTGAATTTAAAATCTTCTCCTGAGAAGAACCTGCAGACACCGGAATTTTTCTGGAAAATCCTGGTTGTTGATGATGATCCCGAAATCCACGCCATGACCCGGCTGGTTATGAAAGACTGGGTCTACCACAAGAGGGGAATGGAATTACTTTTTGCCGATTCTTCATCCGAAGCCAGAGCTATTCTGGAGGCTGAAAAAGGGATCTCCCTGATTCTGCTGGATGTAGTCATGGAAAATGACCATTCCGGGCTGGATCTGGTAAAGTATATCCGCGAAGTATTAAATAATAACCTTACCAGGATTATCCTCCGAACCGGGCAGCCTGGCAAAGCTCCCCTCCGAAAAGTCATTACAGATTACGAAATAAACGACTATAAAGAGAAAAATGAATTAACTGCCGATCGTCTTTATGTAGCGGTGACAGCGGCATTGAGAAGTTATGAAGATCTGCTGATTATCAAAAAAAACCGGGATGGTCTTGAAAAAGTCCTTAATGCCACTTCCAATCTTTTCGGGAACTTTTCTATCAGCGGTTTTGCCGAGGGAGTTCTGGGGCAGATTTCCGGATTGGTAGGAGCAAACGGTGACTCTCTTTTTATTCAGTATGATTCAATAATTAATGGTGAAAATATTTCAGATTCGGTAATTCTGGCAGGTTCCGGTAAATATACAGGATATACTGACAAAAGCCTTTCTGTCCTTGATGATGTTGATATAGTTTATAAAATCAAAAGATGCCTGGAAGAGAGAGGCAGTTATTTCAATGAAGATACATACATCGGATTTTTCCCCGTTTCAGACACCATTCAGAATATTCTGATATTTTATGGTCTTCATAATATTGATTCTTTCAAACAGCAGCTTATCCGTCTTTTTTCTGCAAATGCCACTGTTGCCTTTTCCAATTTATACCTGAATAAGGAAATGGAAGAAACCCAGAGGGAAGTGATATGTACTCTTGGCGAAGTTGTGGAATCCCGTTCCAAAGAGACAGCCAATCACATCCAGCGGGTAACAGAAATATCAATAATACTGGGTAGAGCTATCGGTCTTTCCGAAACAGACCTGAGGAATCTTCAAATGGCAGCGCCCATGCATGATGTCGGAAAAATTGGTATTCCTGATGAAATCCTTCATAAACCCGGACGGTTGAATCCGGATGAATTTGAAGTTATGAAGACTCATACGCTTGTTGGTTATGAAATTCTTAAAAGCTCTGGCAGAGATGTATTAAAAGCCGCGGCGTTAATTGCTCTGGAGCATCATGAACGCTGGGATGGAACAGGATATCCCTATCAGAAAGCCGGAGAGGAAATATCCCTTATGGGGAGAATCATATCGATAGTTGATGTGTTTGATGCCTTATATAATAAAAGAATCTACAAAAAGCCATGGCCGCTGGAAAATATTATTTCTTTAGTTGAAGAGGAAAAAGGCTTTCATTTTGATCCTAAACTCGTTGATTTATTCCTGGAAAACATTGATGATATCGTTCAGATTCAGGAAAAAAATAAAGACTGAATATATAAATGTAAAATTTGTTCAGGAGATATTATTTGAAAACCATATATAAAATTTGTAATGGAATAATCAAAGGCATACTGCTTGTAACCTGTAAAATAGACCGGGATGAAATAAAAAAGATACCGATGGAGGGGCCATTTATCCTGGTCGCCAATCATATCAATTTTCTTGAAGCACCAATTCTATACCTGTTTATGCGTCCCAGACGTACCATAGCTCTGGCAAAAGCAGAGCTATGGGAACATCCCTTTACAAGATTTTTAATGAATCTGTGGGAGGTCGTTCCCATTAAAAGAGGAGCTGCTGATTTTAATGGAATGAAGATGGCTTTTAATGTGCTTAAGGAAAATGATTTTCTCTGTCTTGCTCCCGAAGGAACCCGCAGCAGAACGGGTCTGTTGAAAAAGGGTAAAGCCGGAGTCATCCTTTTTGCCCAGAAAGGAGCCGCTCCCATTATTCCTATAGCCCATTGGGGGGGAGAATCCATTGGAAGGAATCTGAAAAGGTTCCGAAGAACTCCTGTAACAATCAAAGTGGGAGAACCATTACAGATCAGAAAGGACCTTGATATAAAGATCGGATCCACTGAGCGGCAGGAAATTGCAGATGAAGCCATGATTGCCCTGGCAAGGCTAATGCCGGAAAAGTATCACGGTTATTATACTGGCAGGACTCAGGACGATTTCAAATATCTTATTCCATTAAAAGAGTAATATTTCTCTGAAATGGTATTATTGCACAATTCAATAGTTATTCAGGAGACGTCATTTGTCCAAATCCGATAAAACGCTGTCCCGTAAAATAGATAAGGCGATACTTAAGTTTGAACTGATTGAACCGGGTGATCGAATCCTCATTGCCGTTTCGGGAGGGAAAGATTCCATGGTCCTCTCTTATTTTCTGGGGCATAAACAGAAATCTTTTCCTATTCCCTTTGAATTAGGGGCTGTCCACATTGAGAATGATTTTGAAGGATGCGGGAAGAACCCTGCCATGGCCGAATTGATGGAAGAGTGGGGTATCCCTTTTGAAATTCTGGAAATTCCCGTTATGGGTAGATTAAAGCCTGGAAAAACCATGAACTGTTACTGGTGCTCAACCCAGCGAAGAATGGAATTGATCCGCTATGCCGGTGAGAAAGGGTATAATAAAATTGCCCTCGGCCACCATATGGACGATATACTTGAAACATTCTTTATGAATATGATTTATAAATCGGAACTGTCTACTATGCTTCCCAAGTTAAAATATGACAGATACCCGTACACCGTAATACGTCCTCTGACCTATGTTAAGGAGAGTGAAATCATGGATTTTGCCGATAAAATAGGACTCCTTGATGCTGCCGGCACCTGTTCGTTCGGGATAACTTCTCAGAGGCTGGATGTTCGTCGTTTTATTGATGAAATGGCATTGCATGAGGGGACTCATATAAAGGATAATATTTTTGAAGCAATGAATAACCCTGTTCACCGTTATATGCCCTATGCCTTACTGGAGGATATCTCCGGTAAAAATGATGTAAACAAGAACTGATTAGGAAGGCAGATTTGGAGCCGATTTTTGAAAGACTGGAAGAGAGGGACATTTTATCTCTGAAATGCGAGAGATCCCTTTTAATTGGAATACAGGATGAAGAGGAAAGCCTCGAAACAGCAGAGAGTCATCTGAAGGAACTTGCCAGCCTGGCAGATACAATGGGAATCCCCGCCGTATCGACTATGCTGGTACGATTGCGCAAAGTTCATCCCCGTCATCTGGTAGGCACTGGGAAACTGGATGAAATCCGGGAAGAAGCTGAACACTGCAAGGCTGACCTCATAGTTTTCGACTATGACCTTTCCCCTTCACAGCAGAGGAATATAGAACGGGATCTGGGAATTACCGTAATTGACAGGGAAGAGGTTATTCTGGATATCTTTGCAGACAGGGCTTCTACACGGGAAGCTGTGCTTCAGGTCGCTCTGGCCCGGATGCAGTACAGTCTTCCTCGCTTAACCAGAGCATGGACTCATCTTTCCAGACAGAGGGGCGGTGCAAAAGGAACAAGAGGCAAGGGAGAAACCCAGCTTGAAAGCGACAGGCGTATGGTCCTCAGCAAGATTTCCTCCCTGAAAAAGGAATTGGCTCAAGTAAGGAAAAACAGGGAAACCCAACGAAAGAAAAGACGGGCCCTCCCTGTTCCTACTCTCTCAATCGTCGGGTATACCAATGCGGGAAAGTCATCCATCCTGAATATGATGACTGGCGCCGATGTCCTGGCGGAGGATAAACTCTTTGCCACGCTTGATCCCACATCACGAAGAGTTCATCTGCCAGGCGGGCGGCAGATTGTAATAACCGATACGGTTGGTTTTATCCGGAAACTCCCCCATGGTTTGATTGAAGCCTTTAAATCCACCCTTGAAGAAGCCGTTTTATCTGATGCGATTATACATGTAATTGATGTCAGCAACGATGAGTGGCGGCACCATAAACAGGTTACCGAAGAGGTACTGAAAGAACTTGGTGCGGGAGATAAACCGGTTCTTCTGGTTTTTAACAAGATAGATAAGCTTGATGATCCTGAGGGATTCCGTCATTTTCTGGATAGGGAAGAATTTCCCGTAGTTCTGATTTCTGCCCATACCGGTCAGGGTCGAGAAGAACTGGAAGAAGGGCTGAACAGAATTCTGGAAGCGGAATTGCCTGTAAAAACCTTGTTAATTCCGCCGGACAAGTGGGATATAGTTGCCTATATACGCCGAAACAGTGTTGTCGTTCATGAATCTTATGAAGAAGATGGTATTCTTCTTGAAGCTATACTTTCTGAAAAGGATCAGAGAATCCTTAAGGAATATGTCATGCCAAAAAAAAGTAATAACTAATCAAGATCATAATTTGATCTCAAAATCCCTGGTTGGATTATAAATAAAATGTAGCAGATTATTCTGTTCCGGGGGTTCAACACTTAAGGAGTTTAAAATGAAATTGAGTAAAAATATTATTGGGGTGATGTTTCTAATACTTACCGGATCCATAATGAGTTCCTGCGTAATAACCGAAGAAAAAAATAGTGTAAGTGTCTCAGAACGAATTGATAAATTTGAAGAAGATGTTAATAATGGGGACAATATTGAAATTCCGGAAAATTTCCATTCAGAAATAGAGAGTTCCCTTCAGACTAACTGGTATAGTATTTTTGTAAACGGACCCCTGGATAGTACCCGCACACCGGTTATTTTCTCGGAGCCTACAAGTATAACTGACAGTATATTAACAAACGAAAAAACCGCCAGGGGGGTTATGCTAGATAAAGATGATCGTGCAGTAAATTATACAATGACTTTGAAAGAGGAAGACGAAGACGATGATATCTGGATGATTAAATCTCTTCAGCTTGGAACACAGGATTATTTAAACGGTAATATACAAGAGTAGAAACAGGAGCCGGTTCATATAACGGGAAGAAAAACTGTCTTAAAACTTTATTGATTCCTCCAGGCAAGTGGGATATAGTTGCCTATATACGCAACAGTGTTGTCGTCCATGAATCTTATGAAGAGGATGGTATTCTGCTTGAACTTATGCTTTCTGAAAAAGATCAGGGAATCCTTAAATAATCTATCCATACGAAACACGATTGAAAAAATCATAAAATTCTCCGGTTCTGTCGATAATGGCAATATGAAGTCTTTCAATGTAAAACGACCCTCCGAGAGAACCTCCATTTTCTTGACATCTCTACTTGTTTTTTCTCTTCTATTTCTTCTTTTTAATCCCAAAAGTACGAAACTGACAGCTGCAGGCCCTGAAAAACCTGTGAGGGCTAAAGAAACGGACAATCAGACGGTCGCAGAACCGGTAAAACTGGAGAGAATCAGCACAGAACTTAAAAGGGGAGGGACCCTTCAGAATTTGCTGTTGAATGCGGGAATATCCCTTAATGAAACCAACGGAATAATTTCAGCACTGGCTCCTTTAATGGATCTGACCCGTTTGAAATCCGGACAGAAATTTGATATTTTTTTTGATGACAAGTATGTGCATAAAATTGTTATTCCGGCTTCTATCGATAAGGATATTCAAATTGAAAAAGTAGATGATCAGAGTTTCAAGGCTGAGGAGATTTTGAAAGAGCTGATTGTTTATCCCATGAAGAAAAGCTCCGTTGTTGAATCCAGTTTATATGGCAGTGCGGTGGCAGCCGGAATACCCGATGCCATAATTATGGATCTAATTATGCTTTATTCCTTTGATGTGGATTTCCAGCGGGATATCCAGCCGGGTGATGAACTGAGTGCCGTTTTTGAACTGGTCTATGACGAAAGTGGTAAAATTGTGGATACCGGGATTATCCTGAATGCGGAACTGAAGACCGATGGTAGGGAAATAAAAATATTCCGTTACACATCTGCTGACGGTAAAACCGATTATTACAATGAGCAGGGGCATACAGTTAGAAAATCCCTTCTCAAGACCCCTATCAATGGAGCCTATATTACATCCAATTACGGCATGAGGACTAATCCCTTTTCCGGATACAACACCATGCACAAGGGGGTTGATTTCGGTGCTCCCAGAGGAACAGCTATAAAAGCATCCGGGGATGGTACCGTTGTAGCCGCCGGTTACAATGATGTCTATGGTAATTATATCAAAATCCGCCATGTAAACCATTATGAAACTCTCTATGCCCATCAGACATCTTTTGCCCGGGGAATAAAAAGAGGAACAAAGGTCGAACAGGGACAGGTTATAGGGTATGTGGGATCGACAGGAATGTCTACAGGACCGCATCTCCACTACGAGGTTCGCTACTATGGTAAACAGGTCAATCCTTCCACAGTTAAATTCCCGCCGGGAAGAACCCTTAATGGAGATGATCTTAGACTGTATTCCAATCAGATTCAGAGTTTTCAATCCTCTTTTTACTGAACTTAATTGTAAATACCAGCTCACAGCGATATAATTGTATTCATGAAAATATTATTGAGATTTTTGGTTTTACTGACAGTGGCAGGTGTTTTTTTCTCCTGTTCGACCCTTGGGGCAGGTTATTATGAAGATTCCGGCCTGATTATAGCCAACCAGCTTAATAAGGGGATGCATGAGAGTCTCACGACTGACTCTGATTATCCTTTTGTATTCGAGCAGGAAATCCTGGCTTCCGGTTCACAGGTAAAGTCGCTTTGGGAAGGACTTGTTAAAGCCGGTTACTATGTAGAAAACCCTTCCGTTGCATTGAATCAGCCCGTCACAGATAAGGATTTTCAGCTTTTCGCCCAATCATGGGAAATCAAATCCTATTTTGAAAAATATATTTCCAATGAAGATAGACTTCTTCTTATCGAGGGAGACAATACCTCGTTCTATCTGATTCTGAGAAGAAATAAAAAAGATTCTTACAGGATTATCGGATGGAAGGAGGTTTCAAAATGAAGAAAGCAGTATTGACCTTTTCTATTCTGATAGCAGCAGGACTTCCCCTTCTGGCATTGAATGGTGAGATTGTTTTTGTGGAAGGTTCTGTAGACCTTAAAACGGCACAGGGTGACCTGGAGTGGGCCGATATCGGGATGCCTGTAGAAACCGGAGACAGTATCATTACCGGGTATGACGGGTATGCGGAACTAGAAATGGAAGACGGCTCAACTGTAAAAGTCAGTGAAGATTCTATTTTTGCTCTTTCCTCCTTTGAACAGAAGGGGAAAGAGGAGAATACTTTTCAGTGTGTACTGGGTTCTGTCCAGTATAAATTTACAAAAGCCATGAAGGATAACGAACCCCGGATAACCACTCCATCCACTGTTTGCGGAATCCGCGGTACAGAGTTTACTGTTTTTTCCGGATTGGACGGCTCTGCCGTTTATGTGGTGGATAACGGCAGCGTTTCAGTGAGCGCTGAGGGAGAAGAGGTTATTCTGGAAGCCCTGCAGGGGGTAGAAGTTGCTCCCGGATCTGTCCCGGGGGAAGTTTTTCCTGTATTGCGGGGAAAAATTGATTTCAGTCAGATTAAAAAGGATGCGGAAAAACGCTTTCTGGATTCTCCCGTAACCTCCATGAAAGTTATGACCAGACAGCTGGAGGAGTATATACAGGAGATTGAGTACTATGAACAGGAATCTTTGAATGTTTCCAATCAACTTGACAGATTAAGAGAGGAACTTTTTAAACTTGATGGTGATGCCAAAACAGAATTCTATAATGAAAAAGTAGCGCCCCTGGATGTTCAGGAAAGCTATCTGAAACTGAATACTCGCTATTATGCCATTTCTGCTTTATCCTTAAGAAGACATGTGGTGGGAATGATGTATGTTAATATAAGAACTACTTATGTTATGGATCAGCATAATTCTGTATATCTTGAGTTTATGAAAGAGTATGAAAATTTCCTTGCTGTTTTTGAAGGGAAACTGGTACCGTTTCTTGTTAAAGCCGATATCTGAAATCAAACTAGGAGTTTTATGTGAAAAAGATTAATATTATTGTTTTACTGGTTTTACTGTGCGGATTTATGTTTGTTTTTACATCCTGTGAGGAAGAAATCGACGAGGTAACCATTCCGGAAAGGATCTCCGAGCTTGAGACGGATCTTAATAACGGTGATTACGGAAGCGTCTATCTGAATTTTCATCCGGATATGCCTTCCTATGATTCCTATAAGAGTGAAAGTGTCATTAACGTAGGTTTTCTATCAGATGTTTATGCACCATTTAATTTTGGTACACCTACAGTTCTGGGAAGTAGTGCTTCAGGTACGTTTTCCCACAGTCTGGGGGGAACTGGAACTTATACAGCTACTATGAAAGAGGATGGCTCTGATAACTGGAAGATCTTATCCTTATCAATTACAATAGGAACAAGTACTTCAACATATGCTGGGAAATCTAAATAAATAGATAGTTTTTCATACAAAGCCGTCTGGCAACAGGCGGCATTTTTTATATCCAATATCCTTTTAATCCGTACTGAAACACTGGTAATTCCCCTGCAATCATGTTAATCTTTGCTTCCCTTAAAAGGAAGGTCAAAGATGGATATTGAAATACTGCCGGCAGGCCCCATACAGACAAACTCGTACCTGGTAATGAGTAAAGCAACTAATAAAGCCTTTGTTATTGATGCCGGCCCTGAATCCTACGAACTGGTTATTGAAGAGGCGGAAAAAAACGGAGTTGAAATTGAAGCTGTAATTATTACTCATCCCCACTGGGATCATATTCTGGATATACACTATTTTGTAAAAGATGGTATCCCCATTTACGCCCATAAATCGGCAGTGAATCTGATAGAGGATCCCTCTATTCAGGAATCCATGGCCATTCCCGGAATGGATTTTACCCCCGGGAAGGTTGATACTTTAATTGGCCACAATGAGCGGCTTACCATTGCCGGAATAGAAATAGAGATACGCAATACTCCTGGTCACTGCCCGGGAAGTGTTATTATCAACTGTCCCGCATCCCTCTGTTGTTTCACCGGAGATGTAATTTTCGACGGATCAGTCGGCAGAACCGATCTGCCCGGCGGGAATATGAATTCATTGATGGAAAGTATCCGTGAACAGGTTTATACCCTGCCTGATGAAACGATTCTGTATCCGGGGCACGGTTCCTCCACTCTGGTGGGCAAGGAGAAGATCAGTAATCCTTTTGTTAAAGCCTAGGAGAAACATATGCCTGTAAAAATTCCTGATAAGCTGCCCGCAACGGAAATCCTGACAAATGAGAATGTTTTTGTTATGACAGAGACTCGGGCTGTTCATCAGGATATCCGACCTCTGAAAATTCTTATTCTGAATTTAATGCCTCTTAAGATTAATACTGAAGTCCATCTGTTGAGACTTCTGGCCAACAGCCCCCTGCAGGTGGAAGTGGATTTTATGCAGCCTGTTACACATACATCCCGCAATACACCTCGGGAACATTTAAAAGTATTCTACAAAACGTTCAATGGTGTAAAACATAAAAAGTATGATGGAATGATCATTACAGGCGCTCCTGTGGAAACCATGGAATTCGAAGATGTTGATTACTGGAGCGAGATCCGAGAGATTCTTGACTGGTCAAGACACAGTGTTACCTCAACCTTGCATATCTGCTGGGCTGCACAGGCTGGACTTTACTACCATTACGGCGTTAAAAAACATCCCATAGAAAAGAAGATGTCCGGAGTTTTCATTCATACGGTTAACGACAGAAAAGTACCGCTGGTAAGAGGATTTGATGACAACTTTCTTGCCCCTCACTCGAGGCATACAGAGGTAAGACGACAGGATATTGAGCATATAGAAGGGCTGGAAATTATATCGGAATCGGAAGAAGCAGGAATCTATATTGTAATGGATCAGAAAAGGAAACTTATCTTTGTTACAGGCCATTCGGAATATGACCCGCATACACTGAAAGAAGAGTATGAGAGAGACCTGGAAAAAGGTCTGAACCCGGTTGTTCCGAAAAACTATTTTCCCGGTGATGATCCATCAAAGGAACCCGATGTCAGCTGGCGCAGCCATGCAAACCTGCTCTTCTCCAACTGGTTAAACTATTATGTCTACCAGGAGACTCCCTACGATATAAACAATATCAGTGGCTGAGCCTTTGTCTTTTTCTGGCAGATCTGATTTCTCCTGATTCTCTCTTGCAGTAATATTTCAGATAATAGAGAGACAGGAGAATTTCTGTTGATGTAAAGGGCAGACCGGAATTGCCCTTATTCTGTTCAAATCTCTGAACAAGATAAAAACCCAGATATAAAAAAGAGTCCTGCTCCTTCAGATACTCCGGAACGGAACTGTCTGTATATTCTGTTTCAGTAAGCTCCAGCTTTCTGGAAATCAGGTTCAGAATAATTGTATAGATATAGGTAAAGCATTCTGAATAATCTTTTTTTTCATAGGACTCTTCAAGAGCGGGCATACTTTCACAAAGGATATGATTGATAAAACCGGAATCAAGGATTTCCAGCTTTTTCAAACCGTTCCTGACATCCTGAAAAAGGTCATTTATAGCTTTTTCTCTTTTTACAGAAGTACCGGTAATACAACGGTAAAATTCTCCCGGTTTCCCAATAAGATTTCCCAGTGAGATACTGAGCTGTTTCTGAAGAACACGATTAGATGTCTGTTCCCACAGATCAATCACTTCTTCGACAGCATCCAGTCGTCCATGTGCAACAATACTTTGCGCTCCAGTGACTTTAACTCTTTCTGAACGATCCTCTTTTATTAATTGTTTTAATACCTTTACAGAATCCTCAGAGTAAATGGTCCCCAATGCTCTGGCTGATTCTTCCTGAAGCTCCTCATCACCATTGTAAAGGGCATCGACCAGTGGAGGAATTGCCGTACAATCCCCCATCATACCCAGTGCTTTTGCCGCTTCCGGTCTAACCAGTGAATCCAGGGAATTAAGCTGCTGGATCAGAACTTCTCTTGCGGATTCCGTACCGATGCGTCCCATCGCCAGTACGGCTTCCTCTCGAACAGTCTGATCCGGATCATCCATACGGTTGCTTACTTCATCAAAGGCTAACTGCCCTGTTATTTTTTTTACTTCCTTTAGTGCTTTATGAACTCTTTCAGGCTTCTTTGTACTGGAAAGGATGGGGAGCTGATAAAAAGTTCTGTATGTAGATGGGGCAGTAATCATATTAATGACATTTTCAAAAGAGCTTTCCCTGGCGGTTTTGACAGTTGTAAAAATAATAAAACTCAGTCCAAGGAATATCAGGGCTGTAATAGTAGTAACTTCAATACTGCCGCTTTTTTCCATAATAATACCGCCAAGTAAAGGACCCAGAGAACCGACTAATCCCATTAAGGCCCAGAACCAGGCAATGTAGGGCGTCTTCTTACCATCCGGAGCCAATACAAGCATCATCTGGTTGATCCCCTCCCAGAATGCCGGCGCAAACATTCCGTTCCATAGAGAAATGAAAGGCAAAAGCAGCCAGTAATTGGAAGAGTCCAGGAATAAGTACAGGATGAAGCTGACAGGATAAAGGAGCCCTAGAAGCACCACCGGCTTTTTTCCCATTCTATCCATAACAAAGCCCCAGAAGGGAACAACAAGAACCCAGGCCAGCTGAGAGATGATGTACATGATTCCCAGCCAGATATTAGGTGCTCCTATACTGTTTTTATCAGTGATATAAGGGGCCTGAAAAGGAACAATAATATTTATGGATAAAACACTGAAACCTGTTATTAAAGCAAATTTCAGAAAATTCCTGTCTTTTAAGGGTGTGAGCAGTTTTGAGTAATTAAAAGGCTCTTTTTCATGGGCGTTTTCCGGTTCGGGAACAAACAGATGCATAAGAATATCCAGTTCGCCCAGAATCCCGGCAGCAAGATATATCAGAGTGTAAACAAGAAAAACCTGCTGGTTAAAATAGTCCAGCAGCCAGGTTGCCGAGTAAAAGAATACTATGTTCATCATTTGAGCGATTGAAGATCGTCTGCCGAAATAAGCGGCTCTTTCATTTTCCGGGGTCAGGGAGGCTATCCAGGTCCACCAGCCGGATCCTGCCATATTCCCTATCATGAAACTGAAAATAAATGAAGAGGCCATTACGACCCATAATGCCAGAGTTGTATTTCCCCCTTTATAAACATAGAACGCCGCGGCAGAAATAAAAAAGGCGGAACTTCTGGATAATAACCCATAGCAGATCCAGGCAGTTTTTATTCTTTTTGTAAATGAGTAGAGGATAATGGCTCCCAGATGAAAAAATCCGGCCAGATTTAATAATGCAACAAAGTTTCCCAGTTGAATATCTGTCGCATTAAGGTAGTTCCGTACAAAAACGGTCAGGATTTGCTGAGGCTGGCATAGGATAAACCATACAGCGCCGAAAGTTCCTCCTATAAGGGAATACTTGAGAGATCTCTCAATTCTGGACGATGTAATAGGTTTTCCGGCGGTATCGAGCATTCATCTATTTCCAGGGGAGTCTGGCAAAATACTGCTGGGCTTCATTGGCATCTTCCACTTCCTCTTCGATCTCCATAGCTTCAAGAAGATCATCGGGGATCTCTTCCAGAAAGGGCGAAGGGGCGGAATCGATCATTTCCCGCATCTGCCGCCTTTTCAAACAGGATGTAATAAAGAGTTTCTTTCTGGCCCTGGTAATTGCAACGTAGAAGAGTCGCCGTTCCTCTTCCACATTAGCCGGATCCTCACTGACAGCTCTTTCGTGCGGAATTATATCCCGCTCTACTCCAGCCAGAAAAACGACATCGAATTCCAGCCCTTTGGAGGCGTGGATTGTCATCAGGTTAACCTTTCCAGCGTCATCCTCATCCACATCGTCACGGGTAATCAGGGTAATCCTGTTCAGCCATTTCTGCAGGGTCGGTTCAAGATTGTCCGGATTTTTCTCCCAGCGGGCCATAAAGTCGAGGAACATGGTGATATTATCGTACTTCCATTTAGCCACTTTATCGTTGCTGGAGTGCTCCTGAAGGAGATAGTCCCAGTAGTTGATTTCATCCACCAGCTCCACCCCCGTGGCAGCCAGAGCCGAACTCTCTTCAAAACGATCCCTGAAATCCTCAATAAGATCCACCAGTTCGGCAATTCCGTTCTTCAGCTTGGAAGCCAGATTCTCATCACCGGAAAAAAGCAATCCGGTCATACAGGAATAAAGGGATTCATTCCTTTTCTGAGAAGCTTCAACAAGGGTTTCCAGGGCTTTTTTCCCAATTCCACGACGGGGTGTATTAATAATCCGCAGAAGGTTAACATCATCATCGGGATTATTGATAACCCGCAGATAAGCAATTATATCCCGTATTTCGGCACGCTGAAAGAAACTGGTCCCTCCGGACATGGTATAGGGGATATTATTACTCAACAGAGCATCTTCAATCGCTTTACTCAAGCTGTTCGTACGGATAAGGATTCCAAACTGATCATACTTCATATGTTCCTTCATCCGCAGGGATGCGATGGTGGAAGCAATAAAATCCCCCTCGTCCTTGTCATCGTCAGGGAGGGAGTGTTTGATCGTCATCTCATTATGGGAAATTTCTGTCCAGAGTTCTTTCAGTTTTCTGTTTGTGTTATTGGCAATTACCGCATTGGCCGCTTTAAGAATTGTACCGGTGGATCGGTAATTTCTTTCAAGCTTGATCTCCTTAAGTTCCGGATAGTCCTGTTCAAACTGCAGAATATTGCCATAATTGGCACCCCGCCAGGAGTAGATAGACTGATCATCGTCTCCTACACAGCAGATATTCCTGTATTTGTTAGCCAGCAGGTGAAGAAATCGGTATTGAATAGTAGAAGTATCCTGAAACTCGTCGACCATTATATAACGGAATCTGTTCTGATACTGTTCAAGGATATCCGCCCGCTCTTCCATTAGCCGGATGGGCAATACAATGAGGTCGTCGAAATCTACGGCATTGTAGATTCGCATATGCTCTTCGTACTCCCTGTACAGCGGTTTATGCTGGTCAATCGTATTATCCCAGGGCTGTCTTTCTGTCTTGATGGAACCAAACAGATTTGCCAGTTCCATCAGCTCGGGATTTTCGTATTTCAGCTTTAATTCACGGGCCGCTTCTTTCAGACAGGAGATTTTATCGCCCGTATCGTAGATGGAAAAGTTGGGCCGGAAGCCCATATCAGCATAGTGTTCCCGAAGAACCTTTACACCGAAGGCATGAAAAGTTGAAACCGTCAGGTTCGTCAGCTTTTTTCCCGTAAGGGACTTTACACGCTCTTCCATCTCACGGGCAGCCTTGTTTGTAAATGTCATGGCCAGAATCTGGGACTGGGGAATGCCATGATTCAGCATGTTGGCGATACGGCTGGTAATCACGCCGGTTTTCCCGCTGCCTGCTCCGGCAATTATTAAAAGAGGTCCGTTTAATGTGTCTACAGCAAGTTTCTGTTCCGGATTAAGTCTGAGTTTGCTCAAATCCACCTGTTAGAATCCTTAAATATTTAATGTATATCTTTAATAAAAAGGGAAAATGCCCCATGTCCGAAAAGAACAATTGATGTAACAATTGTTCCGGATATTATTACCCCAATCAAAACACTTAAAAAAATCTTTCTTTTTTCAAGCCCCAGAATCCAGGCTCCCAATGTTCCAGTATAGGCTCCGGTTATGGGAAGTGGAATAGCCACAAACAGGGTCACACCCAAATATCCGTATTTCTCTACTTTATCGTGAAGCTTATTACGGGCATTTTCAATAATCCGGTCAAAAAGGTTTTTATAAAAACTCCACTTATAAAATAATTTATGAAAGGTTGCAAGAAATATATAAACCAGAGGAGCTACAAGCGCATTAAGTCCGACGCAAACAGGCCAGGCAATATAAAACGGTATTTCATTGGCCAAAGCGAATGGAATGGCTCCTCTTAATTCCGATATGGGAAGCAAAGCGAGTAGAACCGTCCAGAACCACGTTGTTATGCTCATGTATTCTCCTATACTATAAGTATTCTATGAATTATTTTATACTTTTTTAATATAATCTCAGGATTAATATCAAAAAAAATGAGTATTCTCAATAGTGCTTTTTAAGTTATAGTACAATTCATGAAAGGAAGAATGGCGTGTTTGATGTAATGCAATGGAAAAACTCACCTGTAGCGGCAGATGGTGCGTGGGGCACTCAATTACTGAATGCCGGTCTGGCACAGGGAGATTCTCCCGAACTATGGAATTTAAGCCGGCCAGAAATAGTACAGTCAATTGCCAGATCTTATGCGGAGGCGGGAAGCGGGATTATTCTGACCAATACATTTGGCGGATCATCTGTCAAACTGGCTCATACAGGTAATGAAGATAAAATGTACGAAATAAACCGGACAGGGGCTCGACTGACAAAAGAAGCGGGCGGGGGAGAATATCTCACTGCTGGTGATATCGGTCCTACAGGTAAAATGATTTTTATGGGAGAACTCAGTCCGGAGGAGACGGAAGATACCTTTGCCCGTCAAGCCGAAGCGTTGAGGGAGGGCGGTGCTGATCTGATTGTACTGGAAACTTTTATTGATCTTATGGAAATAACAGCAGCTTTAAAAGGTGCAATAAAAGGTGCCGGCTGTCCTGTCGTATGTTCCATGACCTACGATCCCATGGAAGACGGTTCCTTTCGTACTGTTATGGGAACCAGCCCTGAAGAGGCTGTTGCAACTCTGGAAGAAGCCGGTGCCAGTATAATCGGAGCAAATTGTGGAACCGGTATTGATTCCTATGTTAATCTGGCTTCTCAATTATGTGGTTTAACAGAAAAACCTGTCTGGATTAAAGCTAATGCAGGCCTTCCGGTATTAATGGATAACAAGGTTACTTATCCCATGACGCCCGACGAGTATTCCTCTTATGTTCCGGCTCTTCTTGAAGCCGGAGTCTCCATAATCGGAGGCTGTTGCGGAACCGATCCTGCCCACATCCGCGGTATTGTCCAAAAAATCAATAATTATAAAGGAAGCGGTAACTGATAACGGGCCAGATCCCGTAACAGGTTATACATATTTTTCATAGCCGTATCCTGCAGAGTTTCTATTGAATCCTGCAGGGTATGGTTTACTTTCCAGGACTCCGGAAAGCGGTTGCTGTCTTTCTTCCACTGCTCAGCTTCTTTCCAGGGAAGCTGAGATAACTGAATAGCAGGCATACCGCTCAGAATGAACCCCAGATCATCAGAGAACAGTGTGTTCACCGCCATATCAGACTGACGGCTGTAGCGGTAGAAAAGCTCCGATAGTGACTCATATAGAGAATCAATAGTTCGAACCAGTCCGGGAGCCAGTTCCTGACCGGACTCTTCGGTATTCAGCTTGTTGGTGTTTTTTCCCCAAACCAGAGTGTCACCTATTCCACACATATCAAGCACAATGAAGAGGTGTCCCTCACCGAGGGTCTCCTTCCAGTATTGTCCCAGTTGATAGGCGCCCTGATCGAATAGGTTTTTTCCTTCTGTCCGCTCTTCACGATCTGTAAAGAGTATCATTGTATTATGGGAAAAGTCGGCATTCCTGAGGATCTCAAGGTGCTTTAACAGTATAAAAATCGAAGCGCTGTTATCGTTGGCCCCCGGTGATCCTTCCACTCTGTCATAATGAGCGGTCAGAACTTTCATATAATGATCAGACAGGGGGGCTTTACACCCGGAAGGTCTGATTAAAAGGTGATGCCCCCCCTGATTCAGTTCACAATAACCTATTTTTTTCCATTCGAGAAACGTTTTCAGGAATTCAAGCCTGTTACAGTCAAGGCGGCAAAATGCCCTGAGCATTTCCTCCATCCGATTATTTTCTACCGGTTTCATATTCGTCCGATACGGATGGCATCAACAGGACAAATTTCATGACAACAGTAACAGCGTATACACTTCTGATAATTTATATGGATTTTTTTCCTTTGAGTATCCCCTATAAAAGAGAGGGCTTCCGCCGGACATATTTCGATGCACTTCCCGCAGCGGATACATTTGGAATGTGAAAAAAAAGGGCGGGGTACATAAAGGTCTTTGAGAAAATTAAAAACCCTTTCAGGCAGAATCTTTCTGATAAATCCTGTGTCTTTCAGAATTTTGACCCGTTTGAAATCCCTGGAACGCAGCTCCCCAGGATTAAGTAGGGGATAGGTGATCTCTTCCGGGGAATCAAGCCAGATGCCCCGTTCAAGTGCGTCCTTCAGGATCGGAATCTCCCTGCTGTCATACCCCATAATCTCTGCCATAGACCAGTCCAGCGCCAGAAGATTAGAAGATCCGGCCAGTAGTCCGAGCGATTTGGGATACCCGCTGCCGGGACCGGGCCCTTCCATGGCAACAATACCATCCATAATGGCATACGATGGTTTTACAGTTGAAAGGAGATCGACAATCATGGCTGCAAAATCTTCCTTTTCGGGAAAGTTGAAATGAAAACGGGATTTTTTCAGCCCCGGGATCAATCCGAAAAGATTTTTAATAGCCCCAGTATAGTACATCATTTCATGGGTTTTCATCTTGGGAAGGGATATCAGAATATCTGCCTGGGACAGCTGAAGAGCGGGATAAAACTGCTTCTGCTTTTTCCCGTCAGGGTTTTTCAACAGGTACGATTCATTAAATACAACCCATTCGGCGCCCTCTTCCTCCACTACTTTTTTTATCCCGCATTTTCTGCCGGCAGCGTCCGCCGAGCCGATACCGGGGGAATCTCCCGTCATGATGCGGGATGCTCCTTTTTTAAAAAGCAGCCTAATTACGGCTCTTACAACTTCCGGATGGGTGGTTACAGCTTTCTCGGGAAGTGAACCGGAAAGAATATTCGGTTTTAATAATACGGATTTCCCTTTTACATCGGGGAAATCCGTATTATCTGTAATTGATTCAATTGCTTTCTCCAGTAAATCCGGGGAATATTTTTCGCATCTCTTAATTGCTACTATTGCTTTGCTCATACTTCATTATCGGCTGCTGTGTCTTGATTTTTAAGGCCTTGGCAGAGTATTGTAATTAAAGAATTTATATCATTTTTTGATAAATAGAGAGGTATTATTGTGGTTGAACCGCTTAAGAAATTAAACTCCTTCCAGAAAAGACGGGGACCCGTTGTCCTTTGTATTATGGATGGAGTCGGATATGGTAAATACGAAGAAGGTGATGCCTATAAAGCAGCAATCACCGAAACACTGGATTATTTGACGGCAAACTGTCCGGTTACCAGCCTGAAAGCCCATGGAACGGCTGTAGGTCTTCCCTCCGATGAGGATATGGGTAACTCAGAAGTCGGACATAACGCTATCGGATGCGGCAGGGTTTTTGCTCAGGGTGCCAAACTGGTTGCCAACTCTATTGATACCGGAGCCATGTTTACAGGGGACACCTGGAATAAACTTATAGAAAACGCCATAAGTAATGAGGGAATAATGCACTTTATCGGGCTTCTGTCCGATGGAAATGTTCACTCCCATATTGATCACCTTAAAGCAATGGTCGTAAAAGCCAAAGAAGCAGGTGTTAAGGGTGTTCGGGTACATGCGCTTCTGGATGGAAGGGATGTCGGTGAAACCTCAGCTCTGGATTATTTTGACCCCATGGAAGCATTTCTGGCGGAACTGTCTGATGATTCCTTTACTGCCTGTATCGCTTCCGGCGGCGGACGAATGCAGATAACCATGGACCGGTATGAAGCCCACTGGGCAATGGTAGAGAAGGGCTGGAAAACACATGTTCTGGGAGAAGGGGAACTCTTTTCTTCTGCTCATGAAGCAATTGTTTCTCTCAGGGAAAGAGCGGAAGTCATTGACCAGGATCTTCCTCCCTTTGTGATTGCCGACGAAGACGGTCCTGTCGGAACCATTCAGGATGGAGACAGTGTTATCCTTTTCAACTTTCGCGGAGACAGGGCACTTGAAATTACGGCCGCCTTTGAAGGGGGCGAGGATTTTAATAAATTCGACAGGGTAAGGGTACCCAGAGTTGAATACGCCGGAATGATGGAGTATGACGGAGACCTTCATGTTCCCGCTCAGTACCTTGTTAATCCCCCCACCATTAATAGAACAATGGCAGAATATCTGTGTGCCAATGGTGTTAAACAGTTCTCAATCAGTGAAACCCAGAAGTACGGTCATGTAACCTACTTTTTCAATGGAAACAAATCCGGTAAATTCAATGAAGAACTGGAAACATATGTGGAAATCCCTTCTGATGTAGTTCCTTTTGAACAGCGTCCTGCCATGAAGTGTGCCGAAATTACGGATAAACTGATTGAGGTAATAGGGAGCGGCGAATACGATTTTATCAAGCTGAACTTCCCCAATGGAGATATGGTTGGCCATACAGGTGTTTTCCAGGCTGTTGTCTGTTCCATGGAAGCTATGGATCTGAATATCGGACGTCTGAAAACTGCCGTGGAAAAAGCCGGAGGAGTACTGCTTCTGACCGCTGATCATGGGAATTCCGATGATATGTACGAACATAATAAAAAAACCGGAGAGGTTTCCATGAATGAAAATGGAAAGCCAAAAGCCAAGACGGCTCATTCCCTGAATCCCGTTCCCTGTATCATCTATGATCCTGAATTCAAGAATGACTATTCTACGACTCTGAAAGAAGGTTTGGGAATCAGCTCGGTTACCGCCACCTGTCTTAACCTGCTGGGCTTTGAAGCTCCTGCGGATTATGATGAAAGTATACTGAATCTTAAATAGAATTTTTTAGAGACGGGTTTGTATTGAACTGCCCCCAAATGTTGGAGAATATTTGGGGGGCTCTGTTTTATGGAAGTTTTCCTGCATTGATTTTTTCAATAGCCCATAATGTATATCTGCGGACTTTTTTGTCCGGATCATTTTTTAGACTTTCCAGGATCTGTTCACTGTCATCATTGCGTAATTTTTCCATGGCCCGTATGGAAAGAATCCGGATTTCCCTGCTGATATCCTTTACGGCATAAATCAGGCCATGCCAGGCCTTTACCGTACCAATAAGAATCAGATCTTCAGCCGCATCTTTCCGTATTTTCTGTTTTCTGTTTTTAAGCCTTTTAATACAGATGTCAACATAACCTGTTTCATCCAGTATCTCGGAAATTGATCTATGCAATACGGCGTATTCTGCATTCCCCAGTATTTCCATAAGAGGCATTTCAAAGAGATCTCCTCCTCTGGAAAACAGTTTTATAAGTGATTGCCGGCAAACGGGAGTGCTGTCTTTGAAGAACATGACAAGTTCCTTTACCTCTGCATCAGATTTCTTATTGAGTAGAGCATGAATCAGAACATCCTCCAAATCGGGTTTCAATTCAAATAATGGGACAAGGAGGGATAGGGAAATAATATTACAGGAGTACCCCAGTGCTTCGATAATAGAAAGAAGAACCGTTTCTTCCTCGTTAGGATCATTCAGTATCCCCTTTAGAATCTGAAAAGAATCATCCTTATTCCACTGAATAAGGGCCCGGGATGTCTCGGCTCTTACTTTTTCTATGGGATCGTAGAGAAGATTTTGCATCATATCCAGTGATTCCGTGTTATCAAGATCAACTAAAGCCCAAATTGCCGTAATCCGGGAGCTTGGATCGCTATCACTAAGGGATTCCTGGATTTCAGTAAGGAAGTCATGAATTCCTGTAAGAGCAATTAAACGAATCAGAGACTGTCTGACATCACCGTCACACTCTTTAAAAAGGTAGGCCGCCGTTTCAAGAAATGATTCACGCGACCAGTGTAGAGTGGAACAACCAATGTCCTGAAGCTCCTCACGAGAAAATACAGGCAGGTTTTCCAGTATAAACTGAACAGTACTCTGTTCTCCAAAGTGGCAGAGGATTGACAGGGCTCTTTTTTTTACTCTGCTGTCCACTTCATTGCTGCGGACAAGATCATACATATCCCGTATAGAATAGGATTTTGGAAAACGCTGAAAACTGTCTATCAGGGCTTTTTCAGAAACAAATGACGGATTTTTCAGAAACTGTAGGAGAAGGGGATAAATCTCGACCGCTCCGTGTTCTGGAATATTCTCAAGAATAGTATTTAATATAACTTTATCATTAATATGATCATTTAATATCTGCCTTAGAAGTTCATAACTTTTACTTGTTTTTATGGAGAGCAGACATTCTACTGCCGTTTTCCGCGTCTTTTTTACCAAAAGGTTGGGATCACTGCTTTTCATTAAAAGTTCTATTATTGTTTCGCCAATCTTGCTGACAGCTCCGGCTGCCAATAATTCGATACCCAGAATAAGAGAACCTGCTGATTTAAAATTCTCCTTATGATCCAGAAAAGAACTGATCTGGCAGTGTATAGCGGCGGCCAGAAGCTTTTTCCTGCGATTATAGTCTGCCATATCAGATAGGGTTGCCTCTTTGATCATACGATCGAAACACCCCTCCCTTTCCAGATACAGAGAAGCGGCCAAGGCTGTGCCGCTATCCTTTTCCTGAAGAAAATGAATGGCCAGATCATGATCCATTGATGAGTCTTTATCCAGTAATTCTATGCAATGTATTTTTTCTCTTCTTTCCAGATTCTCAGGATTTATAGTAAACAGATCCGAAAAATCTTTCCGGATTCTTTCCCGGGCAGCTTTTCGGACAGCCCAATTGGCATCTCTTAAATAGATTCTATAAATTCTGTTATAGAATTTTTGTCTGTCTTCAGGGCAGAAACGATTCAGTATTAAAATACGTATGCCGTAATAAGAGTCATCCAGAGAGTCCCAGATTAAGCGATTGGCTATACTGCTACCTGAGTACATGAGAATAGACAATGCCTGATAACGCAGGTGGATTCGGCTGCTGGACGCCAGTAAAAGGAGTTCTTCCTCCCAGTCAAGAAGAAGGGATTTCCAGGGTTGATTCATTTCAGAAAATTTTGGTCCCTCAAATTGGCTAGTAAGCCAGTTCAAAATATCCTGATCACCCATTAGCTCTTTCAGCTTTATTTTGCCTGATGGGGTATTTTTCAGTTGGAAAAGGAGATTTTTGTTTTTCACGATACAAACCTTTTACTGCTGGAGTATATTTGAACAGATTTCATTTAGAATGCATAAGTCCCGGTACTTTTTACTCCCATAATAATTCAAATTACGGCTGTTCAATACTACGATATCAGAAACAATCCCTTTTTTAAACAGCGGAAGTGCCATGGCGCTGTTCATTTTTTCATGAAAAAGCATATGATACAGAAAATTATCATCTTTTTTATTCCTGATCATGATTTCTCCGCTTTCAAGGATAAAATCCACCCATTCAATTTGATACGAAAGAAGAGCGGGTACTTCATAAATACCCATCTTTGATTTTAGCCGGAATTCATTTTTTTTATCTGATTCGTCAAGAGTATACCAGGCTGTCAGATCTGAAGAGGACAAATCAAAAGAAGTCTGCGTATAGGATAGGATTATGCCGGCTCTCCCTCTGGTTAAATCCGGTTTAAAAAGCAGTAGATCTGTTTCAGAGGAGGGAGAGTTACGAAATGGCATGAAAAGCTCCTGGCTATTTATTTAAGCACTTATTTACAGCGTCTTTCCATCCTTTATACAACGAATAGCTGTCTGTTTCACTCATTATTGGAGTAAAAATCCGATCTTCCTGCCAGATTTTCTGGATTTCTTCTACTGAATCCCAAAATCCGACAGCCAGACCTGCCATGTATGCGGCTCCCATAGCAGTTGTTTCTATTGATTTGGGACGTATTACGTCGCTTCTGTTCATATCACTCTGGATTTGCATCAGAATATTACTCCTCGAAGCGCCTCCATCTACCTTGATAGCTGTCAGTTTCATACCGGAATCCTGCTGCATAACATCTATTACATCTTTGGAACGGTAGGCAATGGATTCCAGAGCAGCCCGGCAGATATGAGCCTTTGTCGAACCACGTGTTAAACCGGTAATTTCGGCACGGGCCTCCATCGCCCAATAGGGGGCTCCCAGCCCCTGAAAAGCTGATACCAGATAAACACCTGCATTGTTGTCAGTTGTCTCTGCCAGTTCATCGCATTCCGGCGCAGAACTGATAAGCCCGAGGTTGTCTCTCAGCCACTGGATTGTAGCCCCCCCCATGAAGATACTTCCTTCAAGGGCATAAGCTGTTTTACCGTTTATCTTCCAGGCAATGGTTGTCAGCAGGCCGTTTTTGGATTCCACAGGTGTATCCCCTGTATTCATCAGGGTAAAACATCCTGTTCCATAGGTATTCTTGACATCTCCCGAGTTAAGACACATCTGACCGAAAAGGGCAGCCTGCTGATCACCCGCTATTCCGGCAATCGGAATAGCCTCCCCGAATTCTTCCCTGTCTGTATAACCGTACACCTCACTGCAGGATTTTACTTCCGGCAGCAGGGAAGCAGGGATATCCAGGATATCCAGAAGCTCCCTGTCCCATTCCTGGGTATGAATGTTATAGATAAGAGTACGGCTGGCATTGGTTACATCTGTAACATGAACCCGTCCCTTTGTCAGATTCCAGATCAGCCATGTGTCGATTGTTCCAAACAGAAGTTCCCCGGCTTCTGCTTTTTCCCTTGCACCTTCCACATTATCCAGGATCCACCTGATTTTTGTACCGGCAAAATAAGCGTCCAGGGGCAGTCCGGTTTTATTTCGGAAAACATTTTCATACCCCTTTTCCTTCAGTTTATAACAGAGTGGAGCAGTCCTTCTGCACTGCCATACGATAGCATTGTAGACAGGACAGCCTGTCTTCTTATCCCAGAGAACCGTTGTTTCCCTCTGGTTCGTTATACCGATCCCTGCTACGGAATTCAAGAACACACCCTCTTTTTTCAGAACCTCAAGCATCATATCCTTCTGACAGTTCCATATTTCCATGGCATCATGCTCTACCCACTGTTCCTGCGGATAATGCTGGGTAAATTCCCTCTGTGCCATATTCCTTATTGTACCTTCTCTATCAATCAATAACGATCTGGAACTTGTGGTTCCTTGATCTAAAGCCATGATATACTTCATTTAAAACCTCTAAAACAATCAAATTATAATCAATAAAGATCAAATTCGTAATCTTTAAAATCATTATCAAGCCAAACTCCCATTTTGTCCAATAATTTCGAAGTCAATAAAAAAATAAATCTATCTTAATTGGAAAATGACCGATATTATATTATTATGGAGCTCATAAAAGTTACCACCGGTTTATTCTGGATTGAAATACCGGAAAAGAATTTCTACCTCATGTGCGGCTGTCCCATGGACAGTATAAAGCACCTCACTAATAAAGGTATAATAAAACAGCTCCAGAGCAGCACCCATTACAGGGAAAGCGGCCCCAATGCCATTCTTCTTTCAGATCTATCTGTACAAAACGGCTATTTCTGTAATCTGGCAGAGTTCCCAATCCTTCATATGATGTATAAGCAGGGGATGGTTATTCCCGGACATCCCGGTAACACTGGCCATAAACCCCGGATTATCGGGACGGAAGAGCAGGTAACGGCCCAGAAAAACTATATTTTCCGGGGGAACTACGGTCTGGCGTCCAAAGAAGAGCTTATGTTTTCCGGCTGTTCCAGTGATCTGGCTGATCAGATGTGGCAGCTCAAACTGAAATTCAACTTCAACACGATTCTTCCTCCCGAAAAATTAATCGAAACAACAGTTATAGGCGGCAGACCCGTCGAGTTAAAACCAGGGGTCATCCTGGAACGAACAGGCCTGAATCAGTATAAACTGAGCTGTAATGGCAAATCTGTTAATATCGATTTGAATCTTAAAAAAGAAGAAGTATACGAACCGCCCTACAAATTAAGCTACAAGAAGATCAAAAGAGAAGAATTTTCCATTATACATGTGGGAGAGGGAAACGGATGGGATAATTCCCGTCCCTGCATGGGCAGTGTCATTACATTTAAAGGGCGATTTTATTTGATAGACGCAGGCCCGAATATTGAATACTCCCTGAATGCTCTCGGTATAAGTGTCAACGAGATTGAGGGGATATTTCATACCCATATCCATGATGACCACTTCGCAGGTTTAACCTATCTGATTATGGCAGATCACAAGATAAAGTACTTTGCGACCCCTGCTGTAATGACGACAGCCAAAAAGAAGCTGTCAGCCCTGATGGGGCAGGATGAATCCATGTTTGACCAGGTTCTGGATCCTGTTTCCCTGGACTGCGGCAGATGGAATAATCTTGATGGACTGGAAGTGAAGCCCCTTTTCTCTCCTCATCCAGTCGAAACAACCATCCTGTATTTCCGGGTAAAATACGGACGCTCCTATAAAACATATGCCCATTTGGCGGATGTTATTTCCAGAAGGGTCCTGGAAACTTTTGTTTCTTCCGAGCCGGGAATAGGTATAACCAGAGAGTGGTATGACAGGATATGGGACGGGTATCTGGAAAAAGCGGATATAAAAAAGATAGATGTAGGCGGAGGTCTGATACATGGCGCTGCCGCCGACTTTGCCAATGATCCTTCCGAAAGACTGATATTAAGCCATACCGACAGACCGCTGACAGAAGATGAGAAGAAAATTGGAGAAGGCATTATTTTCGGTACACAGGATGTCCTTATCTCTACAAAAGAAAACTATAACCGGGTACATGCCCGTCAGATTCTGGAAGACTACTTCCCTGACATTGGGTCATCCCACCTCAAAGTACTTGTGAACAGCAGTGAAATCAGTTACAGAGCCGGAGACATTTTAGCTTCAAAAGGAGAAATGCTTGATTCTGTTTATATCCTTCTATCCGGTAAACTTAATTATTTTTACGGAGAAGATGATTCTTATGCCGAATTAACATCCGGTACAATGATCGGGATAACAAACAGCATCTGGGAAAAACCGACTGTAGGAGTATATCAGGCTTCCACCAATATCGAAACACTAAGAATCCCGATAAAGTTAATGAGGGATTTTCTGATTAAAAATAATCTGGCGGAAAGCCTGAGAGACAGGAATCAGATAGCCATGAATCTGAGGCGTTCCTATCTTTTCGGTTCCCGTATATCAAGCAGAAAGCTGGTTAAATTATCACAAAGGGCCGGTATCATTCATCTGCTTCCCGGCGATTGTATCCCCCGGGGATGGTCCAGGGATTTATACCTGATCAATAAAGGATCTATTGATATACTTCATAAAGGAAAAGTCCTGAGAAAAATAAATCGGGGTGAATCCTGGGGGGGATATCCGGTTTATCCTATATGGAAAAAGCTGAAAATAGAGGCTCATGTCACTTCAGAATCACCCGTTGAACTTTACCGCTTCTCCTATGACCTTTTAAAAGAAATCCCGACTGTACAATGGAAGCTTTATCAACTCTGGTCCTGTTGGGATGCCGCTTATTAACAGAACATCTGGAATTTTTTATTAAAATACAATAAAGTCCTCCTTATGAGTAATTCAAACCATTATGATACTGTTATAATTGGAACCGGTCCCGCCGGATTTGGAGCCGCATTTCATCTGATTGAGAAAAAACCCGATAGTAAAATCCTGATGCTGGAAAAAGAGAGTTTTTCAACAGGCGGTTTGCGTAACGACTGTAAAATGAACTTTACATATCCCATCGGATTCCCTCTGGACAACTGGTCTCAGGATGAGGCCGATCACTATCTCGAAATGGTCGAAGCCATTTTGAAACCGGATCTTATGTCCAAAAAGAATCTGAGGATCTATGAAGAAAGAGCTAAAACCCTGGGAGTAAATCTTCTGAACATTCGTCAGTCCCATCTCGGTACAGATGGGGGACTTCAGCTGATAAAGGATCTCTGTGCGCAGCTTGAAAAGCTGAATGTTACAATCAAACTGGGTATTGAGGCACAGGATATTTCTACTGATAGGAATACTGTCGTAACAACTGAGGGTGATTTTATCTATGATCATCTGATCGTTGCTCCCGGCCGTCACGGATTCCAGTTCCTTCAGAAAATGATGAACTCTCTTGGTATCTATTTTATCGATAATGTGGTTGATATCGGTATCCGTGTCGAAACCAGAATGGATCATTATCCTATTGTAAAAGATTATTATGATCCAAAATTCCATTTCCCCGGAAAGGTAAGAACTTTCTGTACAAACAGCGGCAGTGCTTATGTGGTTCAGGAGAAGTACCATTCACAGGGGGGACAGACTTTTTATAGTGTAAACGGTCATGCATGGTCAAAGGAAAAGAAAAGGCAGAATGATCTGGTGAATTTCGCCATGCTGAAAACGATACGTTTAACTGAACCACTTGCAAGCGGACACCGTTTCGGAGAAATACTGGGCCTGCAGGCTGCTTTATTAGGCGGAAATAAACCAATTATGCAGCGGGTAGGTGATTTTCGTCTCTCAAAAAGATCAAAACAGGATTCTTTTAATCACGATCTTTATGATTTTGAGCCAACCCTTAAAAACTGTACACCCGGTGATATTTCCCTGGCAATGCCTTCGAAAATTCTCAGAGCTATCTGGAAATCAATGAAACAGCTGGACACAATAATACCCGGTGTCCTGCATCCAAGTACAATTATGTACTATCCCGAAATCAAAATGTATGCCAATAAACCCACTTTTCTAGACAGATATTTCCGGGTTCACGATAATATTTATATGATCGGTGACGGAGCTGGAACCAGTCGTGGAATAACCGGCGCATGGGCAAGCGGAATCCGATCTGCCGAAGGAATATTAAGAAATTATGGAAAATAAAAGACTGACATTTGCCATTATCAGCCATCCTGATGCCGGGAAAACAACAATAACAGAAAAACTTCTCCTCTTTGGAGGAGCAATTCATGCGGCCGGTGCCGTCAAGTCGGGTAAAAATACAAAAAAAACAGTTTCCGACTTTATGGAGATTGAAAAGGACAGGGGTATCTCTATCTCTACTTCTGTAATGGGTTTCGACTACAGGGGTAGAAAAGTGAATATCCTGGACACTCCGGGACATGCCGATTTCTCGGAGGATACCTATCGGACACTTACAGCGGTAGACAGCACCCTTATGGTTATCGACTCGGTTAAAGGTGTA
The DNA here is from genome assembly GCA_963663385.2 of Oceanispirochaeta sp. Taxonomy (GTDB): domain Bacteria; phylum Spirochaetota; class Spirochaetia; order DSM-2461; family DSM-2461; genus Oceanispirochaeta. Next base: position 1,268,487 of record CAXXXD010000003.1, read on the forward strand.
GAGGAACGAACCAGAAAGCTCTGTGAAATCTGCCGTATGCGAAAAACACCCATTATTACTTTTATCAATAAGTTTGATCGGGAAGGTAAAGATCCCATGGAACTTCTGGATGAAGTAGAAGAGGAACTGAAAGTAACAGTATGCCCCATGAGCTGGCCTGTCGGACAGGGACAGAATCTCAAAGGGGTATACAGTCTGTTTGAAAAAAGGCTGATACTGTTTAATGCTCATGAGATTCAGGAAGCGGAAAACTCTATTGTTATAAATGACCTGAACAGTGATGACCTGGATAAGTGTATTGGTGAATCAAACGCAGAGAAACTGCGGGAGGATCTGGAACTGATCACTGAAATCTATCCTGAATATGATGAGGATCTATATCTGTCCGGAGAGTTGACTCCTGTATTCTTCGGGAGTGCTATTAATAACTTTGGTGTACGGGAACTTCTTGACTGTTTCGTTGATGTTGCGCCCGGTCCCGGGGCATTTGAAGCTGAGTCGAGAATGGTGGAAGCGGAAGAAAAGAAATTCACAGGATTTATCTTTAAGATTCATGCCAATCTGGATCCCAGGCATAGAGACAGGATCGCTTTTATGCGGGTCGTTTCTGGAGAGTTTGAGAAAAATAAAATTTACAACCATGTCAGAACAGGAAAGGGTTTCAAAACATCCAACCCCACAGCCTTTATGGCGCAAAACCGCAATATCATTGATACTGCCATTCCCGGTGATATCATAGGTCTTCATGACACGGGGACTTTTAAAATCGGAGACACCCTGAGCGAAGGGGAAGCTATTCAGTTCAAAGGGATTCCAAACTTTGCTCCCCAGATATTTAAAACCGTTGTGAATAAGGATCCTCTTAAGGATAAACAGTTTAACAAAGGACTGGAACAATTGGCAGAGGAGGGTGTCGTTCAAATTTTCACAAAGCTTTCTACCAAACAGAAACTGATAGGTGTTGTAGGTGCTCTTCAGCTTGAAGTAATACAACACAGGATGGAAAACGAGTATAAGGCTACTTGCAGATTCGAACCGGTTGATTTTCAGACAGCCTGCTGGATTGATGCGGATGAACGGAAAGTCCTGGATAAATTCTGTGCAGACAACCAGAGTAAAATAGCAAAGGATGTGAGGGGACAGCTTATCTACCTGGCTCCCAGTCGCTGGATGCTGGACAGAACTGTAGAAGAATACAAGGGGTTAAAATACTACTTCACATCCGATTTGAAATAAACAAAACCTTTTTTGTAACACAGTTACGACTCTGTAGTTTAACTAATAGCAAACTTGAGGAATGACACTGAAATGAATACGGAAATGATTGAAGAATCACAGGCAAAAACCAGTTCTGTACTGGAGAATATAAAATCGGAAATTTCAAAAGTTATAGTTGGACAGGATAGGATCATTGAAAGGCTGCTTTTAGGACTGATCTGTAATCAGCATATTCTTCTGGAAGGGGTGCCCGGGCTTGCCAAGACCCTTCTGGTCTCCACACTTTCCAAAGTGATTCAGGCCGACTCGGGCAGGATCCAGTTTACTCCGGATCTTCTTCCGGCGGATTTGACGGGAACCCTGATTTATAATCCTTCAGAAAGCAGCTTCTATTCACGGAAAGGACCGGTTTTTACAAACATCCTTTTAGCGGATGAAATAAACAGAGCTCCGGCCAAAGTTCAGAGTGCTCTGCTTGAAGCCATGCAGGAGAGGCAGGTAACAATAGGGGATGAATCCTTCCCTCTGGATGATCTATTTATGGTACTGGCCACACAGAACCCGGTAGAGCAGGAGGGTACCTATCCTCTTCCCGAAGCACAGGTAGACCGTTTTATGATGAAACTTCTTGTCAGTTATCCCGAGAAGGACGAGGAATTGCAGATTATCCGCTCCCACAGCCGAAAATCAAAAGTTCCGGAAGTAACAGCGGTCTGCCAGGCTGCGGATATACTGAAACTGAGAAGAGAAGCGGAAGATGTTTTCATTGATGCCAGGATCGAGGAGTATATTGTTGATATTATTCAGGAGAGTAGAAAAGAGAATGAGTACATACAGTTCGGGGCGTCTCCCCGGGCTTCCATCTTTCTTTGTCAGGCAGCCAGAGGACTGGCTCTTCTCAGAGGGCGGAACTATGTCAAACCTCAGGATATCAGAGAGATCGCCCCGGATATTCTGAGACACAGGATAATTATTTCATATGAGGCCGAGGCAGAAGGGATTACACCGGATGACCTGATCCAGAGGATATTATCTAACGTATCTGCTCTATAACGCAACATGATTGATAAAGAACTCAGAAAAAAAATGGAACAGATCCGGGTTATAACCCGGAAGAAAATTACCGCTTCTTTTGCCGGTGACTACCAGAGCGCCTTTAAAGGCCGGGGGATGGAGTTTGAGGAAGTTCGTCCCTATCAGCCGGGGGATGAAATCCGCTTTATAGACTGGAACGTTACGGCCCGTTCAGGAGAACCCTGGATAAAGGTATTCCGGGAGGAACGGGAGCTGACCATGTTCCTTATGGTGGATCTGTCTCCGTCCGGACAGTTCTCTTCGGGCAGTAAGTCAAAAAATGAAATGGCGGCCGAGTTATGCGCCATGCTTGCCTATACGGCCATCAGCAATAATGACCGGGTAGGGCTTAGTATTTTTACAGACAGCGTTGAAAAAGTTATTCATCCCGGAAAAGGGAATCGCCATGTTCTCCACCTTATCCGGGAAGTGCTGACACATAAACCGTCAGGTTCGGGTACATCAATAAAGACGGCTTTGGATTATAGTGCCTCCATATTGAAGAAAAGAGCCATTATCATACTTGTATCGGACTTTCTGGACACCGGTTATGAGGATGCCCTTGCCTATATGGGAGAGAAACATGACCTGGTTTGTATCCAGCTTCAGGACAGAAGAGAAATAGATCCTCCCGGCAGGGGGATATTTCTCTTGCGGGATGCAGAGAGCGGGAAGAAAAACTATGTGGATTTCAATGATAAAATAACTCGCCAAAACTGGATAACCCAAATGAGGAAACGACAGTGCGAACTGGAAAAGACCATGAGGCGGAAGCAGGCGGATCTTATAACTCTCAAACCGGATGATGACTGGGTAAAATCCCTGACAAAATTCTTTATCGACAGAGGAAACAGAATATGAAAAGAATCGGAATCCTCTGTTTTGTTCTGTTATGTTCCTGTTCAGTAACTCAGAATAGAAAGACTGTTTCCTCCTCCGCTCTTATCCATAATACCATTGAGAATGAATACGGATCTTTTGATTTGGCCTATGCATCAGATACATATAATTTCATTGATGAAATAGAGATTACCCTGAACCTTTCGGAAGGTATATTTCTTCCGGAAAACCTTCCGGAAGAAGGGACTGAATGGGGGGATTTTCTTGTTAGAAAGAAAATAGTTCATTCACATGAATCCTGCAGCTGGATACTGCTTCCGGAAAAGATAGGGCAGGCGGAGTTGACACCACTCTCTCTTCTGCTTACAACCAGAGAGAATGAGCCTGTATCTGTAAGTTTTTCTCCTATTCAACTGAATATAAAATCCGTATTAAAGGATGACTCAGGAGAACTGGAGGATTTGATCGTTCCTGAAATGGCAGATTCTGCAGACAGTTCTGTCTGGATTCCGGTTCTGGCCGCGTCCCTCATGGGTATACTTCTGATAATCGGGTATTTCTTCTACCTGAGGGAGAAAAAGAGAAAAAGAGATCCTGAGGAGCCATTCAGCCGGGATATCCTTGAATCATGCTCTGACCTGATAAACCTCCGGGATTTCAATGAAAAGGAAATAAAAGACCAGTATCGTCAGGTTTATTACTTTTTGGCAGAATTCCTGCATGCCCTATGCCCGTCAATACCAAAGGGGCTGGATCCCAGTGCTCTGATCATTGAACTGGAACGGCCGTCCAGTTTAAATCAATGGGCCCTGAGAACCCTCTATCCTGTATTGAAGGAGATGGAAGAGATATTTTTTAATCCCGGAGTTCTCATGCCTTCAGGAACTATTAAAAAAGGTCATTTTAATACCATTCTGGAGTGTATGGTTTTTCTTGAAAAAGAGGAGGGAAAGCCGGATGTATAAACTTGATCAACCCCTTTTCCTGCTGTTTTTTATTCTTCTTATCCCGGGTATTTACCTGTGGAAAAGAAAGAAGCCTCAGGGGATACTTTTTACCTCATTTATTTCCGGAGCATTTTTAAAAACCTGGAGAATCAGACTCCTTTTCCTTCCCGGTTTGTTTTATATTCTGGCCGTTCTGGGCTTTATCCTGGCTCTTTGCAGACCTGTCTACCAGCAGGGTGATACCAGGGATATAAAAGAGGGTATTGTCATGGAGGTTATACTGGACCGAAGCGGCAGTATGGGAACATGGATGGACAAGGAATTGACCACCAACCGTCTGGATATTGTAAAAAAGACCTTTCTGGAATTTCTGGAAGAGAGAGAGGACGATATTATTGGATTAACCATTTTTGCCGGGTACGCAGACACCCTGAGCCCTCTAACAGTTTCTCATGGCGTTTTCCCCCAGTTCATAGATTCAATTTCCCTGGCTGAAAAAGAGGCGGACGGCACAGCCATCGGAGATGCTATTGCACTGGGAATCGCCAGAATAGAGTCCTTTAGAAAAGGGCTGGAAAAAAAGAGTGATGCTGTAATAATTCTTCTTACGGATGGACAGAATAACAGAGGTGAATTGAAACCAATGGAAGCTGCCGAAATGGCGGCAGCCAGGAATATCACTATCTATACAATCGGCTTCGGTGGCGGTTACTACCGGAATGCCTTTGGTTTTCTGCAGGAGATTCCTCCTGAATACGAAGTTGATGGGAAAACACTGACTGAAGTGGCCGAAAAGACAGGCGGTATGTACTTTAATGCGGAGGACGAATCCTCGCTTCGAAAAATTTACAGTAAAATCGACCGTATGGAGCAGACTGAAATCGAAAATATTACTTTTACCAGAAAAGATGAGTTATTTCAGTTTGTTCTTCTGATATCCCTTGCTTTTCTGTTTGCAGGTATTCTTTTGAATGAACTGCTGATACCTGCTGTGGAGCACGACCTGTGATGTTTTTAAATCCGGAGTATGCCGCTCTTTTCATTTTACCCGTATTGATTCTCCTGTTTTCCTTTTTGGGTAGAAGCATACGTTTCTCGGCTTACAGGGAGATGACCGGAAAAATACAGTTGAATTCTCTTTCTCCGGGTACTCTGATAATCCTTCCGGCAGTAGTTCTGATTGTCCTGTCGTTAATGCGTCCCGTCTCTCACCCGGAAGAGCAGGAGATAGAAATGGAAGGCCGTAATATTGTCTTTCTGGTTGATGTATCCCGCAGTATGCTGGCTGAAGATCTGATTCCCGACAGACTGGACCGAACCCGTTTTGATTTGCAGGCAGCCCTGCCTTTCCTGGCAGGACATCGTGTTGCCCTTGTTGCATTTGCCGGAGATACGGTTCTTAAATGCCCACTCACAACAGACTATACCTTTTTTTACCAGGCCGTTTCAGACCTCTCCACCCGGAGTGTCACAAAGGGCGGCAGCAGTATCGGTGATGCCTTGCGTTTTGTAATAAATGATCTTTTTCCTGATGAGACAGATATGATGGATATAATACTTATCACAGACGGGGAGGATCAGGAAACATATCCTGTTGAAGCAGCCTGTAAAGCTAAGGATAAAGGAATCCGGATTATATCGATTGCCATGGGTAATGAGAAGGACGCCACACCAATTCCGGCAGCCGGAGAAGCGGAAGGAAGTGAATTCCTGACCTATAACAACGAGATTGTTCTTTCCTATCCGGATATTCAGACACTAGCCGAGGTGGCCGAAGCATCGAGGGGAGGTTGGATGATCAATGTCTCTGCCGGTTCTATTGATTTTGACAGGATACTCCGGGAAATGAGTGGACCCAGAGAAGAAACCGGGTCCTTTAAACATGTAACCTATACTGAATACTATCAGTGGTTTCTTCTTCCGGCTCTGATTCTTCTACTCTCCGGGTTATATTACAGGAAAATATATGGATAGAAGTCTCTTATTTAAAGTTATTCCGTTTCTGGTTTTTTTTCTCTGCATCAAGATATTGAGTGCCGAAGAAGCAGATCCTTATGCATTGTACTCACAGGGGAGTTTTTCGGAAGCGGCAGAACAATTTCTGAATAGCGCAGACAACACAGCAGACGATAAGGCACTCAGTAGAAGATATTATAATGCCGCCCGGGCTTTTCAGGAAGATTACAGGCAGAACCGGACTCCTGACTCCCTGAGTAAAGCCGTTGATCTTTACTACAGGGTTCTGCAGCTGGATAAGGAAAACGATTCCGCAGCACATAATCTGGAACTGGCCAGAATGGAACAGATACAAAACCAGACAGAGCCGCAGAACGGTGAAAATCAGCAGAATGAGGATCAACAAAAACAGAATAGTCAGATGGACAATCAGAAGCAGGAAAAAAGCCTCTCTGAAAAACAGGAGGAACTTTCCGGAAGAAAGGATCAGAACAGTCCTGAACACAGGGAAGAACAGAAAAAGCTGAATGAGGAAACCAGAGAACAGATGGAGTCAGAGAAAGATTCCGCAAAAAAACAGCAGATGAAGGACGCTCTCAAAAAACAGGAAGAAGCTCTATCTCATATGGAGGAAAACAGAAACGAAGAAGCAAGGGAAGCTCAGAAGGAAGCGTCTCAACTGTTAAAAGAAGCTTCTGAAGAGCAGCAGAACAGGGATCAACCTCTGGATGAAGATATACAGCAGATTCTGAATAACGAATACAGGCGTCAGCAGCAGGAAGAACAAAACCAACAGAATATTTATAGCGTGGAGAAGAACTGGTGAAATATAGGATCTCTTTTTTACTCATACTTCTGGGGGTACTTGCACTTTCCCCCCTCTCATCGCAGAGCGCAAGAGCCGGGCTGGAAAGCGGCTCAGCCTATATTGGCCAACCGGTTCGTTATACCATACAGATATCAGGGGCGGAAAAAGCAGAACGTCCCGAACTTGAGGGGTTTGCCGGCTTTTCAATAGAGTCGGCCGGGGAATCCACGTCCATGCGCTCTTCGTTTCTTAACGGAAACGGTACCCGTGAAGTGATAAGCGAATTCACCTGGCTGCTGACACCTGTGAAACTCGGGAATTTAAGCATACCTTCTGTAATAGTCCGGGTTGACGGAAAGGAAATAATGACAAGACCGGCTAAGCTTGAAGTAATAGAACCAGGCCCGATGGAAGGATACCACCTCTTTCTTTCTGTAGAAGGAGCTACTGCCTTTCCCGGTCTTCCCATCCGCCTGACATTAAAATGGCTCTTTTCTTCACAGGTATCACAGCCGGAATTCTCACTGCCATTTCTGGAGAATCCGAATTTGAAGATAGGGCATCTGCCGGCCCCGTCTGTTCAGACGAATGATATCTATCAGTTCACGATAAACGGCTATCCTGTCTATGCCACGCAATCAGCAGAAATATATGAGGGGGAGCAGTACGCTTCCCTGACTATGGAGTGGGATATCTATCCGGTTAAAAGCGGTCCATTATCCATCAATCAGGCAATTCTCTCCTTTAAAAGAGGAGTCGGACGCGATGGCTGGGGCAATGCAAAATATGAAACAGCAGTAATCCCATCAAACCAGCTCGAAATTAATGTTCATGAGGTTCCAGAACAGTTAAAGAACTTTCCCGGAGGCCTTCTGATCTCAAAGGATCAAATGGGTGTGTCCCTGAATCTGGATCAGAGTAAGGTCTACCCGGGAGATCCTATAACAGCGGAAATCAGATTGGAAAATCTGATTCAACCGGGTATGACCAATTTTAAGGGGCTTCATGAGTTCCCTGATCTGCAGGAACAGTTCAGAGTGGACAGTTCTTCCCTGATTTCGTACGAAGAAGATGGCACACTGGTTATCAAGCAGACTTTAAGAGCTCGGAGTGATAGTGCCGTGGCATTCCCTTCCCTTGAGTTTCTCTACTACAATCAGAAAACCGGAAAGATAGATTCCGTTCTGACCGATCCGGTCGATCTTGAGATAATTCCCATCCAGCGAACGGACAGGGCAGCGGTTCTATCCAGCAGGATTTATAACTCGGTAGAATCTTTCGGAGAATCGGATTTGCTCTCTTTAAACTATAATGCTACCCTTGATGGAGTTAAAAACCATTGGTATGAAACAGTCCCGCTCTGGATGTTTCTGTTTATTCCTCCCTTACTGTACATGATTATGATTTGTATACAGCTTCTCAGAGAAGGGAATGCGGTACTGAAAATAGTATCCCTTTTAAAAAGGGATGATTCCTATTCAAGGCTCAAAACACAGATTAATAAACTCCATAAGGAACCATCACTGAAAAACATAGGATACTTCAATATGTTCATTCGAGAATGGCTTGAGGAAGATAACCATATTAAGGCAAACAGTTCTCCTGAACTCTTTGCAGAAGTACTGCTTGAAAAAAAGGGATCAAAACGTGCCGGGGAAATACTGGTTCTTATGGATAAAATGGATCGGCTGGTCTGGTCTGATCAGGGATCAGATAAAGATGCGGAAATATCTGCCATCCTGCCGGAGATTTGTCCGGATCTCTTCCTGGGTAGCAAAGGGAGAAAAATTTCATGAATAAGATTCCTGTTTCGAACAGAATATTAACTGTTTTTTGCATGATATGTGTCTTAACAACATCATCCTTTCTCCTGTTTTCCTCAAGTCAAAGGTCTGAGAATTGGAAAATATCTCTGGAAAAAGCTGAAGAATTTTTCCAGGAAGGCCTTGATAACCGGATGGATTCCTTTTTTCTCGCCATTGATGAATATAAGAAGGCGATGGAGTCAGGAGCCCCCCAGGATGCCCGTATTTACTATAACTGGGGGAATTCTCTCTATATGACCGGTTTTATACCTGAGGCAGCCTTTCAATACAGACGAGCCCTTTATCTAAAACCGGGCGACAGTAAAATAAGAGAGAATCTTGCCCTGGCACTTGATGGTCAGAGTGATGATCAGAATAATTCCCTTCTTCATAGAGTATTGTTTGCGCCCATATTTGTTTCAGGATACAGGGAAGCCCTTTACGGAGGACTGTTTCTCTTCAGCTTGTCGTGGATTCTACTGATAGCAGGTCTTTTAACCCGTAAAAAAACGGGAATATATTTCATGGTTTTATTCTGTTTATCCCTGTGTATACTTTCCGTTTGTGGAATCTGGCATTACAGAGCCTCAAAAACAGGAGTAATCCTGACCCGGAACGTTTCGCTGAGAAAAGGAGACAGTATCGCTTATGATCTGACAGGGAATCAGGGGATTCGGGGGGGGACAGTTTTCCAGTTGCTGAAAGAACGGAACGGATGGCAGTTGATTCGGCTTGAGAACAGTCAGGAGGGCTGGATTGAATCATTGGATACCAGAATGCTTCTGGAGTAAACGGATCAGCCTTGATCAATCCCTCTACTTCCGGTTATCTTTCTGATATGGATAAAATTGAGAATGTCGCAATTCTGGGCGCCAGTAATAAAACAGACCGTTATTCTTATAAAGCCTTAATTATGCTCCTGGAAAAGGAGCATAATGTGTACCCTGTTCATCCGGTTCTTGAATCGATCAATGAACAGAAAGTATTTCCCTCTTTGAATGATATTGATGATGAGATACACACTCTGACAGTATACGTAGGTCCCCAGAGGATTTCTCCTCTGATTAAAGATATTATCAACCTGAATCCGGGCAGGGTTATCCTTAATCCCGGTACAGAGTCAGAAGAGTTGAAAGCAGCTCTTGAAGAAGCAAAAATCCCCTATATGGAAGCCTGTACACTTGTTCTGTTAAGAACTGGTCAGTTTTAAACGACCTTATTCAGACCAATAGGATTCAATAATCGACTGGCTGAGGAGTTCCGGCAGGATGCGGGGGTCTTCTCCCGGTTTATAAAGTATATACAAAGGAACTCCCGCCCTGTCAAAACTGTAGATCCATTCAAGTGCAGGCTGATTTGTACTGGTCAAATCCCCTCTGACCAGTACAACATCCTTTTCTTCAAAAAATCGATCCGCTTCTTCCGTGTAAAGAACATTCTTTTCATTTATTTTACATGTTGTGCACCAGCTGGCGGAAAAAGCCAGAAAAACCGTTTTATCCCCGGAAATCAATTCATTCATTTTTTGGGGAGAGAACTCAATCCAGTTTCCCTTTAAGGATTGACTGTAGCCTGTACTATTTTCTCCGAGTATAACCGATGGCGAAAGAAAAAAGAATGATGATAACACTATACCGCTCAAAGTGGTAAACCATATAAGCCTTTTCCCGTTTTTTTTCCGAATATTTCTCGAGGACCATCCCCATAACCAGGCTATGAATGAGAGAATCAAAAGAAACCACAGAAAGGGGATGAAACCGAGACCGATCTGTTTTATAAGGGTTGAGCTTAGATAGACTGCCGTACCCACCATCAGAAAAGCCATAGCTTCTCTGAAAGTATCCATCCATTTTCCGGGTTTGGGCATGTGCTTGAAAAATCCGGGAATAAACCCGAGGATTAGGAATGGGAGCGACAGTCCTAATCCTGTAACCGTCATTATGGCAATTATGATCAGGGGAGGCTGGGAAAAAGCAAATCCCATGGCAGCGCCCAGGAAGGGCGCTGTACAGGGAGTGGCTACAAATACCGCAAAGACACCTGTAAAGAATGATCCGGCATATCCCTTTTTCCCCGATAATCCGCTGGCTTTATTTAATCCTGAACTGGGTGGCAAAAGGATAAAAACTTCAAAAAGGGATAGGGCAAATATAAATATCACACTGATAAGAACAATCAGAAAATAGGGGTTCTGAAATTGAAATCCCCAGCCCAGAAGATTTCCCGACTGCTGTAGAATCACAATAAACAGAGACATTGCCCAAAAAGAGAATATTATCCCTAAAGAATAAGTCAGGGCATTAATGAGAATGCTTTTTTTATCACCCTGACTTTGATTTATAAGATTCATGGCTTTAACAGAAAGAAGTGGTAGAACACAAGGCATCAGATTTAAAAGTATCCCACCCAGAAATGCCAGTAAAAGGTAATAGATGACAGAGGCTGAGCCTACCGGTTTTCCCCTGATTGAAAGCATGGATGACAGCGTTTCTGATCCGGGGAAATAACAAATCCCGTCTTCATCACATAACTGGAAACGGGCGGTAACCGAAATCTCGTAGGCTCCCTCTTCAATAGTGTCAGGTACAAAATATTCCAGCCTTAGAAGAGCCTCCTCGTAAAAACTTTCAACCCCCTTTTCGACAACTCCTTCCGGATAGAGTGTTGAACCGAAAATAATACCCGATCCAGATTCTGCATCTAATCTGAAAATGCTATCTTCTTTAGTTTGATGATATCCTTCCGGAAAATGATAGAGTACTGAGATAATACCGGATTCTCCCGGTTTAAGATTTATTTCATCCGATACAATTTCAATTTCCGGATCCGGAATCGTCTGTTTCCCTGAGAGATTGATTTGAGCAGTCAAATTTATACTCGAATATAGAATAAAACAAGATGCAAAAAATATATTTAATTTCATATATATTAATATAAAACAATCTGTTTTGGAATTCAATATTGACCTGCAGGACTTTCGCTGTTAAATTGTTTTAAATATTCGATTAGATTAAGGAAACAAATTTATGGCTGAAGAACTGTCATACATTCTCATTACACCCTACACAATTGCCAAGTCCCGAACGGGTGGTGTAATTTCTAGACTGCTATCCAGAATGGATCTTGATTTGGTCGGGGCTCAGATTTTTGCCCCCTCACAGGAGCTGGCTGAAGAATACGCAGCCTCACTATATAAACAATCTGTTGCTACCAGCTCTAAAAGTGCAAAACTGCTCAGTGAATTCGTATTGAAGACTTTTACTCCCTCCGAAGGAAGACGTCATAGAGTTATGATGCTGCTTTTCAGGGGAGAGGATGCCTGTCATAAACTGTCTGATATTGCTGGTGCCTTATACCCGGAGAACAGAAGTATTGAATCGATTACAGGTGAAACGATCCGCGATACATATGCAGATCTTGTTAAAGAAGGGGGAGAAGAGGGGAAGGTCCTTTATTTTGAACCGGCTGTAATGACTCCGCGAAGTCAGAAAGCTGCAATAGAGAATATGAAAATATTTGCTCCCTTTCTCAAGAAAGAAGCAAATATTGTTGAAAATATGATCTACCCCAATCCCAAAAAGATAGAAAGAACCCTGGTTATAATTAAGCCGGATAACTGGAAATATCCCAGCTCCCGACCCGGAACAATTATTGATATGTTCAGTCGTACAGGCTTGAGATTGATTGGCTGTAAAATATATCAGATGAGTGTGGCGGAAGCCCTAGAATTCTATGGTCCTGTTGAAGAAGCTCTCATGTCTAAGCTCGGGCCGCTTTTCGGTTCAAAAGCCAAGGTTGTACTGGAAAAGGAATTCAGTATTCCCCTGTCGGAGGAACTGGAGAAACAGCTTCAGGAATCCTTTGGGAAACAGTATGCTCAGGATCAGTTTGCCAAAATCATTGAGTTTATGTCCGGCACCAGACCGGAAAAATGCCCCGAGGAGGAGTTATCAGCTCCAGGTAAAGTTAAATGTATGGTTCTTATATATGAAGGAGAAAATGCTATACAGAAAATTAGAGACGTACTTGGTCCAACTGATCCGACGAAAGCGCCCGGGGGAACAATTCGCAGGGAATTCGGTCATGATGTCATGGTAAATACCGCCCATGCTTCTGATGCCGTAGAGAATGCCAAACGTGAAATGAATGTCGTCAAGATTCAGGAAAATAACACAAGTCGTATTATCACGGATTATGTTGAATCGAAGTAATCAGATCCATTGTTTTTAATAAAAAAAAGATGCTGAATTAATCAGCATCTTTTTTTTACTTCTTATTTTCCGTGATATTGTCTTTCTAATTCTGCAGGAACTGATCATGCAGTTTCTGTACGGTATCATCAAGTCTGTTCATAGGGACAACCATAGACAGATTAATATCGGAAGATCCAAGGGATATCATCCGTACAGGAGTATCCTCCAGAACAGCAAAAACACGGGATATGAATCTTGAATCCTTCCACAGATCCTGACCGACAAGGCAGATGATGCCTTTGTTGTTTTCAATAGTCACACTGGCAAAGGAGGACATTTCTTCCTGAATCATATCAAGAGAATCGGTATTTTCAATCGTTATGGAGACAGATACTTCCGAAGTTGATATTAGATCAACCGGAGTCTGGTATTTTTCAAAGATATTGAAAATTTTGCTTAAAAAACCGTAGGCATTCAGCATTTTAGATGAACTGATATTAATCAGAGTGATATCGGTTTTTGATGCTATTGCTTTTAAACCGGTACCGGAAAGTTTTTCTTCAATTGTTGTTCCAGTATGTTCCGGCTCTCTTGTATTCTTAACCAGAACAGGGATTTTTTTTCCCACAGCTGGCTGAATGGTAGCTGGGTGGACAACCTTGGCACCAAAGTAAGCCAATTCCCCGGCTTCATTATACGTTATAGATTTTATGGATTTAACCCCCCTGACCTTTCTGGGGTCGGAAGTCATAATCCCGTTAACATCCGTCCAGATCTGAATTTCATCCGCATCAAGGGCCGCCCCGATAATAGAAGCGGAATAATCACTGCCACCGCGCCCGAGAGTCGTTGTTACACCGGATTCAGTAGCGGCAATAAAGCCCTGAGTAATAATCAGCTTTCCAGGCTCCGGCTTTACAAACTTTCTGATCTTGGCATTGCTCACTTCAATACAGGGAGTGGCAGTCGTAAAATTTTCATCTGTTGTCATAAAAGTCCGGGCATCCAGAAGCTCGGTCATAATGCCACGTTCCTCCGCCCGTAGGGCAATGATAGTAGTAGACAATCTCTCCCCGAACGACAGGAGAGCATCTTTACTGCGCGGAGAACACTCTTTTAAAAGAGAAAGTCCTTTCAGCAGAGATATAAATTGAGAAAAAAGATCATCAAGCCTGTATTCCGCTTTCTTGAGGACATCGCCACTTAAAAAAGAACATATGGTTTGAATATGAGAATTCTTGAGTTGATCAATCAGTTCCAGGCAATTCTCCATATCCCCGGATTCAGCCAAATCCATCATCCTGATAATCAGGTCGGTTGTTTTACCCATGGCAGATGATACAAGCACTGGAGCTCTGTCCAGCTGTTCAATAGTGATATTTAGAGCATTATCTATCCATTCGCTGTTCTGAACAGAAGTGCCGCCGAATTTCAGTACAATCATGGCTATTCCTTGTAGGGGGTGGTATCCCTTTTTTTATGCATATTTTGTGAAAAATTATACATTTTATGAATCTTTGTCAATGTTAACTCTCCTTAAATAACACCCTGAATTTCCAGAGAAACTCTGGTATAATAGGTTTAACACTGGGAGTACTTATTAATTAATGACTGAGATTGAGAATAGAATTTCTGATACAGTAAGAGAGAAAATGCAGCAGGATGTTGCCGATTCATCAGGCCGCGAAGTCCTTTGGTGCGGTAAATTGGATGAGAAAAAACAGATTGTCTCAGTCTTTGCAGCAGCAAGAGGTCATGAGAATGCCGCTCCTGCCATTATGGCCCATATGGAAAAGGGCGATATAATTCTGCATAATCATCCTTCCGGAAATCTGCGACCAAGCGAGGCAGATCTTTATCAAGCCTCCATACTGGGAAACAGGGGAATTGGATTTTATATTGTCAACAATATGATTGACAGGGTATACGTCGTAGTGGAACCTATTCCGGTTAAACCGGAATCTCTTCTGGATGAAACAAAAACAACCGGAATACTGTCCCCCGGCGGTCCTCTGTCAGATATTTTTGAGCGCTATGAAGAACGTCCGGCCCAGATAGAACTGGTCAGGCTGATAACCCGCGGATTCAATGATGAAAAACTTGTGGTAGCAGAAGCCGGCACGGGGGTGGGTAAATCATTTGCCTATCTGATTCCAGCCCTTTACTGGGCGAAGGAAAATGAGCAGAGAATCGTTATTTCCACTGCAACCATAAACCTCCAGCAGCAGATAATGGAAAAAGATTTACCTCTCGCTGCCAGAATTACCTCATGCGATGTAAAAGCCGTACTTGTTAAGGGCCGTAGAAACTATATATGTTTAAGCCGTTTGGGAGAGGCTCTTGAGGAAGATTCTCTTTTCAGAGATGAAAATGATGAACTCTACCAGCTTAAAGAATGGGCTGAGAATTCAAAAGAGGGCACCATTACAGAACTCCCGTCCCTTCCGGATGAACAAACCTGGTCCAAGGTTAGCAGTGAAGCAGACAGCTGTTTAGGTCCCCGGTGCCCTCATTATACTAACTGTTTTGTAATGAAAGCCAGGCGGGAAGCAGCGTCAGCCGGGATACTGGTGGTAAATCATCATCTGTTTTTTGCTGATCTTTCATTAAGGATTAACGGAATGGGTTTTGACACGGCTGCTGTACTGCCTCCCTTTCATAAGATAATCTTTGATGAAGCCCATAATATTGAAAACAGTGCTACATCCTTTTTTTCGGGCGAATTTTCAAGGTCGATTCTCAGGAAATTTCTTATACGCCTTTACAGACAGAGGAGAGGTCGGTCTACGGGAGTTCTTGTTAAGGTTGAAAGCTTCTGCCCCGCACCGGAAGGTACGGCATATACAGAACAGATACGGGAACTCAATTCCCAGATCGAAGTCCTTGATGCTCTTTCCTTTGATTATAATTATCAGGAAAAGACGATTCGTATCAAAGACAATAAGGATCCCGATTATAGCCAGAAAATATTATCTCCCATGAATCTTACCCGAAAAAAGGTTAAAAAACTTCTGGTTTCTCTGGCAAAATGGCATGATCTGATAGAGGAAAAAGACAAGGAACATCCGGCCAGTCTGGAATTTAAAATACTTATCAACCGTTTAAATCAGGTGTCGACTTTTCTTGATAAGTTCTGTGCATTCGATGGGGAGGACAATGAAAATGTTTACTGGCTTGAAAAACGGGTCAAGAACGGTATTGGAACTGTACGTTTTATAATTACACCACTTGATATCTCCTCCTGGATGAGATCCGGGATATACGACTCTTACGGAACAGTCGTATTCACATCGGCAACACTTACAACAGACAACCGATTCGATTACTGGATGAATCGGGTGGGAATGCAATTCCTGGAGGAGGAGCGTCTGGGGTTAGGTCAGTTTGCGTCCCCCTTTCCCTATAGAAAAAACGTGCTTCTGGGACTGCCCGATGATATTCCGGAACCTTCCAGTGATGAATTCAGAGAATTTCTACCAGATGCGGTTAAGGCACTTCTCGAATTAAATGAGGGGAGGGCCCTGGTTCTGTTTACATCCTATGAAATGCTGAAAAACTGCTACAATCAGATTCTGCAGAATTGGACAGAATCTGATATCAGCTTAATGAAACAGGGAGATGATGACCGGGGACGTTTATTATTAAGATTTACCAATGATGAAAAAAGTGTTCTTTTTGCAACGGATTCTTTCTGGGAAGGGGTGGATACACCGGGCGATTCCCTTAGACTTGTAGTAATTTGCCGTCTCCCTTTCCGTGTTCCCACAGATCCTGTTTATCAGGCACGGCTGGAAGCGGTTGAACACAGAGGCGGAAACTCTTTCCGTGACCTGTCACTTCCCGAAGCCATTATGAAATTCAGACAGGGATTCGGTCGATTGATGAGGAGCAAAACAGACAGGGGTGCCGTTATAGTCCTTGACTCAAGAATTGTTAAAAAAAATTATGGATCTCTCTTCATTCGATCCCTGCCAGAAACTATAATATCTAGAAAGAGTTTCCGTTCTGTGCTTGAGGATATGGAGAATTTTATATATCAATAAACAGATCGGATTGCACGATAAAGAATATAAATATAAAGGAGTATAATATGGCAAATCTGCAAACTGAATATATGGGACTTACACTGAAAAACCCTTTTATCGTTTCCAGTTCCGGATTAACAGACTCTGTGGAAAAAGTGATGAAAGCTGCGGAAGCGGGAGCGGGAGCAGTCGTATTAAAATCCCTTTTTGAAGAAGATATTGTCAGCGCTGTTCAAAAAGATGCTTCTATGGATACCTATTCCATTCACCCCGAAGCAGCCGAATATATCAATGAGCTCGGAATGCTTTCTCAACCGGATAGCTATCTTGAACTGGTTGAACAGTCTGTTAAAGCGGTAGATATTCCTGTAATAGCCAGTTTGAACTGCTACACTGATAAATGGTGGGTAGAATACGCTCAGAGAATTGAACAGATGGGAGCGGCGGCTCTTGAATTGAATGTCGCGATTGTACCGGTTTCTGTAAAGGATACCCCGGAATCTGTTGAAAAGGTGATCTGTGACATTGTAAAAAAAGCCGTCAAGGCGGTAAATATACCCGTTTCCGTAAAAATCGGGTCGAATTTTTCCTCTCTTCCGGAGATTGTTCAAAAACTGAAAAGAGCTGGCGCTTCTGCTGTTGTTCTTTTCAACCGTTTTTACCGTCCTGATATCAATATCGATACCATTGAGTTCAAAAACGGAAATCCTCTTTCCATGGAAGAGGAATACTCAACCGTTTTGAGATGGACAGGAATCCTGTCTGACCTGGTAGAATGTGATTTTTCGGCAACAACTGGTATTCACAGCTCATCTACTGCAATTAAAATGATACTGGCCGGGGCTGATACTGTCCAGGTATGCTCCATCCTGTACAAGAAGGGGATATCCTATCTGGAAGAAATGATCCGGGAAATGGAGGAGTGGATGGATAAAAAAGGGTATGCAACCATATCCGACTTTTTCAGCCTCCTCAGCCTGGAAGATGATGAGAAGAAAATCTATTATCAGCGATTACAATATGTAAAAGCATTAAAAGGGTTAAAATAGAAACTTTTTTTGATTAAGGTATTAAAAAACCGCCCTGTTCCCCGAACGTAGTCGAGGAGGGGGCGGTTTTTTTAATACCTTTATTGAATACGATTATTCAACAACAGCTATAATATCCTGCATTTTAATAATCAGATGATCTTCGTCATTTACGCTTATGCTTGTACCGGCATATTTATCGTACATAACTTTTTCTCCGATTTTAACAGTTATCAGATCTTTATCATCTCCAATCGCAACAACTGTCCCAGTCTGTGTTTTTTCCTGAGCAGTTTCAGGAATATAAAGTCCGGAAGCTGTTTTAGTTTCAGCTTCTACAATTTTAAGCAGAACACGATCTCCCAAGGGTTTGATTGTCATATCTTTCCTCTCAAAGAATTTGATTTATTAGTTTTATTGATAATATACGGATTCCCGGTCGGGTCGTCAAGAAAAAACAGCAATCGAAATTATAAATCCGATTCTTGAAAACTTTCTTTGCCATTTGGTAAAAAATTAGTACTTTTAGGATATGAAGATGATAAGGGAAAACAGACGATTTCATCATTTAAATGATTATAAAATCGAGAAAATCTCTATTGAGACTTTCAGCAGAAACAAGCAGAATCCCTATGGAATGACTCGCAGCTCCTCTATCAATGATGATAAAAGGGCTTTTTTCTCCATTCAGATAGAAAGATATCTGAAAAGGAAAACCATTCACAGGTTTTGCAGCAGCGCAGAAAAAGACGTTATAAAAGATATCATTTCTGATTACTGGAAACATATTAAGGAAGAACTGGCAGATTGTCATACAGAAAACAAAATTGATAGGTTTTATCAGTGCATTATTGTCTTTCCCTATTTTGTAGCAGAAGAAGAAAAAATAATACCTGTTGATTTCAATAAGAAGAATAAAATATCTATTCATGAGAAGTGCCCCTGCGGCAGCGATATCCCTTATATTCAATGCTGTGGACGCACAGTAGAACTGGATGATCTGGAAAATGGTTCCTTTTGATACAGTTTAACTACTTTTTTCAGGCACTGAGTACTTTTGACACAGTGCCTTTTTTTTATATTTAAATTGACAAAATCCTTTCTATAAGTTTAATTTTTTTAATTACTTTCTTTGCAATGATTTAAAAAAATATTCTACACCTGTATATATATTTGGCATGGATGATGCTAATAATTTACCAGGAGTACAAAATGGCTTACATGAAAAATACAAAAGACGATGAAAATATCCTGTCCCTCTATCTCAAGGAAATAAACAAGATTCCTCTTCTTACAAGAGAAGAGGAAGATGATATAGCAAGAAAAGCTGTAAAGGGAGATAAAATTGCGCAGAATAAACTTATTCAGGCGAACTTGCGTTTTGTTGTAAATGTATCTAAAAAATATCAGAATCAGGGACTTCCCCTTGATGATCTTATCAGCGAAGGAAACCTGGGTTTGATGAATGCCATTGAAAAATATGATCCTGACAAAGGGTACCATTTCATATCCTATGCAGTTTGGTGGATCAGACAGTCCATTCTCAAGGCTATCTACGAGAAATCAAGAATGATAAGGCTTCCTCTAAACAGAGCTAACGAACTCGTTCAGATAGATAAAGTGAGGAAGGAACTTTCCAAGCTCAATGGAGAAGATCCTTCAGCAGAGGAAATTTCGGTTCATGTTGGAATGACTCCCGAAGATGTAAGAACACTTATCGACATATCAAGAGACCTTGTTTCATTGGAAGCGCCGACTTTTAGTGAAGATGACAATTCTGTATTAGGTGATTTCATAGAGGATGAGCATTATAAAAGTCCGGACAAAATTGTTCTTGAAAAACTCCTGAGTGATGATATCAACTCGGCTCTTGAAACGCTTGATGAAAAGGAATCCAGTATCCTCGAATACCGTTTCGGTCTGAATGGAAAAAAACCGCATTCGCTTAAAGAAATTGGAGATAAATACAATCTGACTAAAGAAAGAATTAGGCAAATTGAAAAGAAAGCTATTCAAAGACTCCAGCATCCCACACGCTCTCATTTTTTCGATTCCTACGTAGCATAGAATGCGTTTTTTTGCTTCCTCTTTCCTACTTCTATACAAATGAATAGCATTAAGAAAGAGGAAGCTATACATACGTATAGCTTTGCAGCTCTCTCAACCCCGATACTGCTAAACATTTGTTTTGTATCAGTAGAAAAAACACCTTGACAATGTAAAAAAAGGCTCTTAGAATTTCTTTATAATTTCAAGTTTACAAATCTTGTTGAAATAAAAGAAGGAAGATATGAGTCAAAAACAATTTGTTTATTTTTTTGGTGGCGGTTCGGCAGAAGGCAAAGCCGAGATGAAGGATTTTCTGGGTGGAAAAGGGGCAAACCTTGCCGAAATGACTAACCTGGGTATTCCTGTACCTCCCGGTTTTACTATTTCAACAGAAGTTTGCGATATATATTATAAAAATGATAAAACCTATCCTGAGTTTGTTGTAAAAGCTGTTGAAGAAAACCTGAAAAAACTGGAAGCTCAGATGAAAATGAAACTGGGTGACCATGATAATCCCCTCCTGGTTTCAGTACGTTCCGGTGCAGCTGTGTCCATGCCCGGTATGATGGATACAGTCCTGAACCTTGGATTGACAGAAAAAGCAGTTGAAGGACTTGCTGCAAAATCAGGAAATGAGAGATTTGCCTGGGATGCTTATAGAAGATTTATTCAGATGTTTGGAGATGTTGTCAAAGGCGTTCCCCATTCTGCTTTTGAAGGTGCTCTTGAATCTATCAAAAGAGAGAAGGGCGTAGAATACGACAATGAACTGGATGCGGATGATCTCAAAAAAGTAGTTTCCAGATATTTGTCTGTTTATAAGGATGCCGTAAAAGAACCCTTCCCTCAGGATCCCAAAGTTCAGCTCTGGGCAGCTATCGATGCGGTTTTCGGTTCATGGAACAATGACAGAGCCATCAAATACAGAGATATAAATAAAATCGAAGGATTGATTGGTACTGCCGTAAATGTGCAATCCATGGTTTTTGGTAACTTCGGTGAGACTTCCGGTACCGGAGTCTGTTTCTCCAGGGATCCCTCTACCGGAGAAAACTATTTTTATGGCGAATACCTGATGAATGCTCAGGGTGAGGATGTTGTTGCAGGTATCAGAACACCCGAGAAGCTGGTAACCCTTAAGGAAAAAAGCCCTGCCGAATATGCCCAGCTGGTAGAGATCAAGGACCGCCTGGAAGCTCATTACAAAGATATGCAGGATATGGAATTCACCATTCAGGATGGTCAGCTCTTTCTGCTGCAGACAAGAAATGGTAAACGAACCGGTCAGGCAGCCGTACAGATCGCCTATGATCTGGTAAAGGAAGGGATGATTTCAAAAGAAGAAGCCATCATGCGTGTATCCCCCGCTCAGCTGGATCAGCTTCTTCATCCTATGATTGACCCCAAGACTAAAAAAACAATCAACCCCATTGCTGTCGGTCTGAATGCTTCACCCGGTGCAGCAACCGGAAAAATTGTTTTCACGGCCGAAGATGCGGAAGCATGGTTCCTTAGAGGAGAGCAGGTTGTACTTGTCAGAAAAGAGACATCTCCCGAGGACATCGGCGGTATGAATGTAGCTCAGGGTATCCTGACTTCAACAGGAGGAATGACCTCGCACGCAGCTGTTGTAGCCCGTGGAATGGGAACCCCCTGTGTAGCCGGTTGTAAAGAACTGGTTATCAATATGGAAACAAGAACACTCACCGTTGGAGATAAAGTCTTCAGGGAAGGAAACTGGATTTCTATGGACGGAACAGACGGTCTGGTTTACGAAGGGACCATCGATCTGGTTCAGCCTGAGCTTTCCGGCAATCTGAACACCTTCCTGACATGGGCGGATGAGATTAGAAAATCCGCCAAAAGAGAAGGTGTGGCAGACGGGTTTGGAATAAGAACTAATGCAGACCTTCCCAAAGATGCGGAAAAGGGACGGGAATTCGGCGCTGAGGGTATCGGTCTCTGTCGTACGGAACATATGTTTTTTGACGAAGACAAGTTGAAATCCTTCCGGATCATGATTGTTGCGGATAACAAACAAAGAAGAATAGAATCTCTAAAAGAGATTATGGCTCTTCAGGTTGCGGATTTTGAAGGCATCTTCAGGGCAATGGACGGTCTACCCGTTAATATCAGACTCCTTGATCCTCCTCTTCATGAGTTTGTTCCCCGCTCAAAGCGGGATATTGCGGAACTTGCTGACACCATAGGGATCAGTAAGGAAGATCTCCAGATTCGTCTGAACAGCCTGGAGGAACAAAACCCCATGCTTGGCCACAGAGGATGCCGGCTGGGTGTCACCTATCCCGAGATCTACGATATGCAGGTAGAAGCTATCGCCAGAGCAGCTGTAAAAGTACAGAAGGAAGGCATTAAAGTTTTACCTGAAATCATGATACCTCTTGTTGGAACATATAAAGAGTTTGTTCCCCTTCGTGAAAGTGCGGAAAAAGTACTGAAAGACGTATTTGAAGAGACAGGTACAACTGTTGAGTATCAGATCGGTACAATGATAGAGATTCCCCGGGCTGCTCTGACAGCCGAGGATATAGCAAAATACGCCGATTACTTTTCTTTCGGAACAAATGACCTGACACAGATGACCTTCGGTTATTCCAGAGATGATGTTGGAAGTTTTGTTCCTGAATATATCAACAAAAAGATTCTCAAAGCCGATCCTTTCCAGACTCTGGACCAGCATGGTGTAGGCCAGTTGGTTGAGCTTGGAGTTCAGAGAGGACGCTCTACCAAACCAAACCTGAAAACAAGTATCTGTGGAGAACACGGTGGAGATCCCGATTCCATCGATTTCTGTTACAGATCAGGACTGAATGTTGTGTCCTGTTCTCCTTTCAGGGTTCCCGTTGCAAGACTGGCAGCTGCACAGGCTGTTATCCGCAATAGATAATGTATTCAAAGGCCTGAAGTTTTCAGCCTTTTTATAGTATTTGTGTTAAGGGGCTGACGGTGTTGCCGTCAGCCCCTTTTGTTATTTATTAAGATGGAATAACTATTGACAAGATGGATATATACGTCTAACTTTCTGTTCGTGAATAGATGAAAATATAAAAGTAGGAGATTCCCTTTGATTACAGCCAGTAATATTACTTTGAGCTTTGGACATAGAGTTCTGTTTAAAGACGTTAATATAAAATTTACCCCAGGAAACTGTTATGGTCTTATCGGTGCCAACGGTTCCGGTAAATCAACCTTTCTCAAGATTCTTTCCGGAGAGATTGAACAGGATACGGGAGAAGTTATCATTCCTCCGGGAATGAGACTTGCTGTTCTTGCTCAGGACCATTTCGCTTTTAATGACTATACCGTATTGCATACAGTAATTATGGGCCACAAAAAGCTCTATGAAGTTATGACTGAGAAAGATGCCATTTATATGAAAGAGGATTTTTCAGATGAAGATGGCATCCGGGCTTCCGAACTGGAAGCTGAATTTGCCGATCTCAATGGCTGGGAGGCGGAGAGCGAAGCGGCTACTCTGCTGGCAGGTTTGGGTGTAACAGAGGATATGCATGATAAACTGATGAAAGATGTCGACGATACGTACAAAGTCAGGATTCTGCTTGCTCAGGCAATTTTTGGAAATCCCGATATCCTGCTCCTTGATGAACCGACGAACCACCTGGATATCGAATCCATTAAATGGCTGGAGAATTTCCTTTACAGTTTTCAAAATACAGTGATTGTTGTTTCCCATGACAGACACTTTCTAAATAAAGTTTGTACACATATTGCAGATATCGACTATAACAAGATTTCCGTTTTTGTAGGTAACTATATGTTCTGGCAGCAGGCCAGTCAGCTCTCCGCTATGCAGCGAAAGGATCAGGCAAAGAAACAGGAGGCCAAAGCAGCGGAATTGAAGGCTTTTATCCAGCGATTTTCGGCCAATGCGGCTAAAAGCAAGCAGGCTACCTCCCGTAAAAAGGAACTGGAAAAACTGGAATTGAATGAGCTTCCCAAAACCTCTCGCCGTTTTCCCTATGTTGCTTTTGAGCCCGAGAGAGAACCTGGTAGAATCATCCTTGAAGTAGATAATCTATCTAAAACCATAGACGGAGAGAAGCTTTTTGAAAACTGGAGTCTTACAGTCGATAACACCGATAAGATTGCTTTTGTTGGACCGAATAACCAGTCAAAATCAGCCTTTATGGAAATCATAATGGGAAATCTTGAAGCTGATACCGGCACATACAACTGGGGAGTAACAACGACGACTTCCTATTTTCCCAAGGATAATACAGAATTTTTCAATACCGATGAGAATATGACTGAATGGCTTAGAAAATATTCCAAGGAACAGGATGATGCCTATGTGCGGGGATTCCTGGGAAGGATGCTTTTTTCCGGGGATGAATCACTAAAGAAAGTAAATATTCTCTCGGGAGGAGAGAAGGTTCGCTGTATGCTTTCCCGCATGATGCTCAGCAACCCCAATGTCGTTGTTCTGGATGATCCAACAGCCCATCTTGACCTGGAATCCATTACATCTCTCAATAATGGTCTTATGGATTTCAAGGGCGTTGTAATCTTTTCCAGTCATGACCACCAGTTTATCAACACCATAGCCAACAGGATTATAGAATTCACTCCCGGCGGAATAATAGACCGCAGGATGACTTTTGAAGAATATCTAGAATCCGAAGATGTAAGAGTTCTGAGAGATAAGTATTACGGCGGAACACATCAGAGAATGATGATTTAGCCTCGGCTGACTATTCAGCTTCCCCTTTGGGGGGGGGCAGGGTAATTGGAAAGAGACCCTGGTTTATGCAGTATTTAACTGAACGCCTTATTCTGAAAACTCTCACTCCGGAAGATACGAATTCCCTTTTTGCCTACTATAAAAGGAACAGGGAATTCCTTCGAAAATGGGAACCCCTCAGAGATGACACCTATTACGCCGGAGAGTCAATAGAAAGAATGATCCGGGCTGAGAGTATCGAAAACGAAAGAAAAAGTTCCCTTCGTTTATACCTGTTCCGGCGTGGCGGTGATAAAAAAAAGATTATCGGATTCTGCGGGTTAACGAATATAGTTTACGGACCTTTTCTTTCCTGTTACCTGGGGTATAAACTGGATAAAGATGAAATTAACAAAGGCTTTATGACAGAAGCCGTTTCAAAATTAGTAAAAATAGCCTTTGATGATTACAGACTGCACAGAATTGAATCAAATATTGTTCCTTCAAACATTCCTTCAAAACGGGTTATGGAAAAACTTAACTTTACGAAAGAGGGAATAAGCCGGAAATATCTGAAAATCAATGGAAAATGGGAGGATCATATTCACTATGTCCTCCTTAACCCCACTTTTGATTAACTGTTCTCTTTATAAAAGGGCATGTGCAGCGAGAGAACTGCGAAACCGGAAGATAGGTCTTCCATCAACACAAGAATATGATCTTCGACTTTCAGCTTGATATTGGTAAAATTCCATATAGCCCGGATATCTGTGGTATTTAGAATATCAGCTACCGACTGGGCATAAACCGGTGGAACTGTCAAAATAGCCATGGTCGCACCGGTCTTTTTTATAATAGCGGGTAAATCCTCAGTGTTACGAATTTTAAGGCCATGTTTTTCTTTTCCGATTTTCTCTGGATCCGTATCAGTAATAGCCACAATCGACAGGCCATGATTTTTCAATTCACGGTAATTCATCAGAGCCGAACCAAGGTTACCGGCACCTATGATAACAGCTTTGTGAGATGTATCCCAATTCAGAAATGATTCAATGGCATGTATAAGATCCAATACATTGTAACCGATTCTGGGTTTACCCGTTATGCCGGTTACAGCAAGATCTTTACGAACCTGAATAGGCTCAAGATCGAGATCCTTTGCGATAGTTGTGGCAGATATAATTGTAAGTCCCTCTTCTGAAGCTCGCTTTACAAGATTCAGATAGGATGGTAGCCTCTTGATAGTCGGTATACTGGCTATGGACTGTTTAAAATTTTCACTAATTTTGCTCATTATTCATTCCGGTTTAATATCCTTGATACCTATAATCTTATTATAATATGGAAGAAATGAAAAGACGAAATATAGAAGTATCTGCATACAAGCGTCCAAGAATCGAGAATGCAAAGGTTGAGAAACTTGTCCCCGGCGGTGACGGCCTTATCCGGCATGAAGGGAAAGTGGTATTTATCCCGTCAGTTCTACCGGATGAAATCGTTGATGTAGAAATAACCGAACAGAAAAGAAGCTTTTCCAGGGGGATCTGTACGTCTATTCATACACCTTCAGTAGACCGAATAGCTCCCCGCTGTCCCTATTATAATGTATGCGGAGGGTGTAATCTGCAGCATCTGGATTATCCGAAACAGCTGGAATACAAACGGGGTTTTGTGCAGGAGCTGTTTTATAAATTTGCCGGTATTGATCTGGATGATGACTTTGAATTTATTCCCTCCAAACCATTTGCCTACAGGAACAGGGTTCAGATTCACTGTGATGGACACACCATCGGATTCAAAGGAAGATCATCCGATGCGGTTATAGCAATTGATCACTGTCCCATTCTTGTTGACTCTCTTAATCAGTTTCTTAAAGAAGCGGAATTGTTAGAATATAATCATAGACTC
The DNA here is from genome assembly GCA_963663385.2 of Oceanispirochaeta sp. GTDB lineage: Bacteria > Spirochaetota > Spirochaetia > DSM-2461 > DSM-2461 > Oceanispirochaeta. Next base: position 1,295,040 of record CAXXXD010000003.1, read on the forward strand.
AACCTTTTTGGTCTGGATGACAGGGTCTATCCTGCAGACACTAAAGAGGATATTACTTTGGATATCCTGGAAAAATCGGTCAGCTTCCGGTCAGATATGTTTTTTCAGAGTAATCTCTTCCTCTTACCAGAACTGATCGAATTTGCATTGGCTGATTTGAAAGGACAGAAAGCCATGGATTTGTACTGTGGAACAGGACTTTTCTCTGTTTTTCTGAAGGAACGATTTTCTGAGATAACTGCGATTGAAATCAACCCGGATGTTGAGGAGTATTACTGTAAAAATATGGAAGGGAGTTCTTTTGATTTTTACGGTTTATCTCTTGAAAACTGGTTAAAAAGAGGATTCCATAAAAACAGGGGATCTATGGATCTGATTGTGGTTGATCCGCCCCGAATCGGCTTGTCAAAATCAGTTCAGGATTTTTTATGTGAAAAACCTGTTCCGAGACTTGTCTATATATCCTGCGATCCGGCCACTCAGGCAAGAGATACAGCCCGGCTTCTTTCCAGCGGTTATATGATTGAGTCCATAAAGGGATTTGATTTCTACCCCCAGACCAATCATATGGAAACGGTAATTCGATTTATCAGGTAAATCATGAAAAGAATTCTTGTTCCGTTTGTATTACTTTTTCAACTCTTTTTATGGGGAGAAACATGGGAAACAGCACTGGCGGGAATACTTACAACACCTCCTGCAGAAGGATTGGACGGCAGGATTTACTGTACCGCGGAAGACAGGGCTCTGCACGCTCTGGATGGTGTAAACGGGAAGGAATACTGGAACTATCGTCCCGGACGCAGGCTTATTGAATTTACCATAGTTTCCCCGGACGGGACAATATTTGTACTTACAAGTCAAAAGGATCTGATTGCTGTCAGCCCCGGAGGCTGGGAGCTCTGGCGTTACCGCCTCAGAAATATCCCCGGGATTCATCCTGCCATTGATAACCGGGGTATATTCTATTTAACCGGAGAGGAAAATTTTTTATACGGCATAGATAGAAGGGGAGTCGCCACAAGACTGTTTCAGCTCCCGGAACAGTACACAAACTTCTATGTATGTCAGGATAACATTATCTTCAGAACAAGCGGCAAACTGGATGTATATAAAACAAACGGGACACTCTGCGGTTCAATTCAGACTGATACGGATAGGGTTGTAATCCGGGAAAACACTTTCTGGTGGGCGGATACCAGCGAGAAATGGAACCAGCTTGATTTAAAAAACCTGAAAGCTGTGCCGGCTGAATCCCCCCTGCCTGATCACCTGATCTACCCCGATCCGGGGATACTGATAACCGATGATAGCAGGATCGTATCCGGCAGAAAGGATTGGTTTATGGAGGCCTACCGTCAGGGAGCGGAGTCCTATAACAGCTACTACCAGCCGGGATGTAATTCCTCCCGAACCAATGGAAGCCGGGATATTACGGATAGTTGTACCGGAACTCCAGATATTCGGCTAAAGTCACTGGCCTATATCGCAAGTGATTCCCGTTACTTGAATCCTCTTTTAACGAATATGGAATCAGCAGATACTTTTTATGAACTGATAAACGATTATCCGGATTACAGCCTGCAGCTTACAGAGCTGATTTCACGTTCATTCCGCAGAAGTCTGCATAACGAAGACAGGAACAACGAAATAGACTCTCACAGCCTCTACCGTATCTACAGGCTTCTCTCCTGCTGGGGAGACCTGCAGACCAGAGAAGCTCTTATCCATTTTTGTTCTACTGAAGAGGATCCGGTTAATCTGCGTGTCATCTACAGAGGTCTGGGTAGAATCGGCATGGACAGGGATGGACGGTCCATTACAGCTATATACAACTCTCTTACAAGAAATCCTCCCGATGAATTCTTGTTCCAGGAAGTTCTCTATTCTGCCCTTGATATTGCCCGGTATAATGGCGGGCGCTCCATGAAAATCTACTTTGAAATTATGAATAATGTCTCATCACGGACAGGATCTCCCCGAACACGGGAAGTGATACGTAAAATCATGCGGGAACTTTTATGATTTTGATAAATTGGAAATGATAAATAAAAAAACAAGCTGATTTTTCTTCTGTTCATCTTTATAATGATTAATAAATAGAGCACAGCAGGGGAGGCCCGCCTTGAAAAAAATGTATGCTATTGTAATGATGCTTATCTTTGGATCTTCGCTAATAACGGCTCAGACCGTATCGGAAGAGGAGATCCTTTCCATTAAGTCACGGGCATCCGAAATAGTCTTTGAAAACTATGTCGGTCCCATCACGGAATTCAGTACCAGAGAGGAAATTACGGGTATCGGGAAATTTCTGGGAGACAAAAGCCATTCATCCCCGTCCTGGGGAGAAAAATATAAACTATTCCACTCTTTTCAACCAGAGATTCCTGAAGGACTGGACGGAGATATACTGGCTATACTGGAAAAAGCAGGTGTGGATCATATACGGAACCTCCGTATGATTCTTTCAGGCTACCTGCAGTCCGTCTATGATTACAATGAGAAACAGGCTTCGGTTCTGGCCGAATTCATCACCTATTATAACGCTATCTACTATAAGAATATGGACCACTTCAGAGCCCGTTATAAAACGGGTGTGCTGGAGTATATCTCATCCGAAAACGCCGGTCTTTCGACCCATTACAGTGAATGGGCTGGAAAATCCCGGATTGTAATACCTGTTTCTGCGGGTAAATCCATTGGAGAAACAGAGGCTGAACTGGACACCTCTCTTATCTCCCAACCGGAAGTGGTGGAGGAGATGCAGAAGGAAGAGGACAAAGCCCTGGATACCCGCAAGGAGATGGTGGAGATCAGGGAGGAGGAGATTGATAAGAAACAGGAGATAATCGATCAGGAACAGAAAGTTCTGACCGAAGAAAAGCAAACTGTAGAAGAAGCCATTACAGAGATGGAAAAGGAACTGGAAGCTGCAGAGGAAGGGAGTCCTGATGAAGTACAGATAAAAGAGGAAATTCAGCAGCTGGAAGAGAAGGAAAAGGAAATTCAGGAGAAACAGGAAGTTCTGAAAGAAGAACAGAAAGAACTGGATAGAGAGCAGGATGAGGTCATCGAAATGCGCGAAGAGATCGCAAAGGATGAAAACATTCTTAAATCCGAAAAGAGTACTTTTGAGGAAGCTGCTCAGCCGGAAGAGCCTTCCATGATCTCTTCAACTGATGCTAAGTCACTCTGGTTTGTTATTATAGAAAAAGCGGGAACCCCGGCTTCATTCGGGTCCCTGTGTCAAATAACCGAAACCGGAATGATCCTGAAAAAATCCGAACTGAACAGCGTGAGGGGCAATCAGGCGATCGATACGGGCAGCGGGATTGTTCTGATTGCCGGTAAGGATGAGAGTTCAACAACGGTCAATCCTGTCTTGATAGATCCCGAAACACTGGAAATAAAGAAAATGTCTGACAAGACGGTTTATGCCGGCAGTAACATCTGGACAGACAGTTCGTATCTCTATATTATAACCCGCAATAATTCCGATTGGGTTCTGGGTAAATATTCATATAAACTGGACTTGGAAGGTACGAGCGAAACAAAGGTGAATCCCGATTCCGCCATACTCTTTGACACGGAGACTTTGATGATCCAGAATACCGGCGGTACAATTTCCGTACTATCCAAGGAGGATTTGTCGGAAGTTTTTCAATAGGAATCGCCGCTCCAAGGGGCGGAGTATTCTTGTTCGGTTAAGGGTGCCGCTCTAGCGGCTCTGTAATGCATTTACCGAATAAAACTATTTCAAGGAGCTCAAGTGAAAACCGGACCTTTTGCAGGAAGAACTATCGGTGTTGTAGATGACCTATCCAGGGATGAACAGTTATATCTGTATAAAAAGACAGCGGAACTGAAAAAAAAGTACCTGAATAATGAAGACGTTTCTGAATTCAGGATTGTTGACCCTGATATGTCAGCCTATCTGATTTTTATGGAAAACAGCACCAGAACGAAGGAATCCTTTCGTAATGCGGCTCAGTTCCATGATATCAAGTTGAATATTTTTGATGCCCAGGGATCATCATTCAGCAAGCAGGAAAGCTTTCTTGATACTATTAAAATGCTTTTCGGATACAGTAAAAGATCTATTTTTATAATGAGGACAGGCGAAGAAGGCGTCTGCCGGGTGCTTGATGAGGAACTGGATCTGTATGCCCAGAAAACCGGTTATGATAAAGCAGCTTTCCTGAACGGCGGAGACGGCAAACATGAACATCCCACACAGGAGTTCCTGGACGAGTTTACCTTTCTTGAAAAGAAGAACTGGGATAACAGCGAGATTCATATTGTTTTGACAGGAGACCTCTATCACGGGCGAACGGTTCACTCCAAAGTAGCTGGACTTAAAATATTCAATAAAGTAAAAGTGGATCTGGTAGCTCCTCCCGAACTGGCCATGCCTGACTACTATGAACGTCAAATGGAAAGCAACGGATTTGAAGTCAGAAAATTTTCCTCCATAGAAGAATACCTTGAGCAGGATGATATTTCAGAAATCTGGTATTTTACACGTCTCCAGCTGGAACGGATGGGCGATAAGGTGAAAGAAAAAGAACAACAGCTGCGTTCAGCTGTAACTTTTCGTGAGGACTTTCTTGATAGAATCCCTTCTACTTCCAAATTCTACCACCCCCTTCCCAGACATAAAGTTTATCCTGTAATACCGGGTTTTCTGGATCACACATCCTTCAATGGATGGGATGAGCAGAGCATCAACGGTTTCTTTACGAGAACCATTGAGATCGCCATGGTGGGGGGTAAGCTGGGAAACGATTTTACAGGTGAAACAATCCTTCCTGCAAAAGCAGATAAGAACTTTATTGAACCGGTAGAGATAAAGCGTAAAACACGTGTGGAGGACAAGTATAAAGTTGGAATTAAACCTGTGGATCACGGGATTGTGATCGATCATATAGGAAAAGGGGAGGATCAGGAGACCATCTGGAATATGGTGGATAAAATCCGCCGTATTCTAAAGCTGAACTGCCGCAGTTCCCACGGGGTATTTCATACGGACAACGGTACAACATTCAAAGGAATCATCTCTCTGCCGGATATATTGGAGTTGGATAAAACTGATATTAAGAAACTGGCCGCTGTTGCCCCGGGCTGTACCCTGAATATTATTGCAGATCAATCAGTCAGAGAGAAATACCGCCTCCATATGCCTCCTAAAATCTACAACTTTGATGAAATCTCCTGCAAGAACGAAAACTGTATATCCCATCCGGATAAATATCAGCATGTTATTCCCAGCTTTACAAGATCGGAAGAGTCCCGTTTTGTCTGTAAATACTGCGAAAAAAGCTACTCCTTCAACGAAATCTGGGATATATAGAAAACCAGACTCACAAAAAAAATCCCGGTATCAACCGGGATTTTTTTGTGACTACCATAAGGGGCTAATCCAGCAGGTAGGTGTTTTCGCTCTCCGCCTTGGTATTTGAAAAAGGATCGTCCAGAAGGAAATCCATCATTCCCGAATCAATTTCATCGTAACCGGCATCTGTATTATCACTGAAGGGATCCTCAAGCAATTCCACACCGGGTACTGAGATCATCTGTGTAGCGAAATCAGAAACAAATTTCTGATTCAGGGTTTCCTTTCGGGTATCTTCAAAAGAGTGAATAGAACAGTAGCTATGAGGTTCGGTACCGGCAAGAAACAGCTCAGTTGTTGTCCCGTCCGTACAATGATCTGTCGGGATCTCTCCGGAGACAACACACACTTCCCGTTCAACAAGTCCCGTAGAGGGGCGTGTGAACTCTTTTACAGGGAGCTGGCTGTTAATATATGCCATATATTCTCCCCATACCCAGGATGCCGCGGTTGCACCAGTCTGGTTTACCCCCAGAGAACTTCCTCTCTGGTCAAAGCCAACCCACATGGCAGTCGTGTAATAAGGTGAAAATCCCGCGGTCCAGGCATCTGCCCAGTTCTGTGTAGTCCCTGTTTTCCCTCCCATGGGCATCCGGTCAAAACCGTCAACATAGCGGGGAAGATGCCTCAGTGTCCCTATTTGAGTGGTAGAGTGGAGCAGGTCCACCATAATATAGGCTTCCGCTGGAGTCATTATCTGCAGGTCTTCATCCTTCTGCCGATCCCGTAGTTCCCTTTCCGGATTAAGAATAATATCCCTGTTCCGATCCTCCACATAACGAATGGCGATAGGTTCTACAGCTTTACCCTGATTGGGGAAAGTGGCGAAGGCACGAGCTATACGAATCGGAGCAATAGTAATAACCCCCAGTCCGAGGGGAAACAATCGCGGAAATCGCCGGCCTATCTCTACAGGGTCCGAAATTCCCAGAAGACGCGAAGCCCGATTAATGGCTGCTTCAAAACCAATACCTTCCAGAACAGTAATGGAAGGTACATTCATGGAGGTTGCCAGGGCTTCCCTAAGCAGTACACTGCCTTTCCATTCTCCCTTATAGTTCATGGGAGTATAGGTAGATCCGTCAGGATTTCGGAAAACCTTCGGTCCATCATAGATCCTTGTAGCCGGAGTAAATTTTCTGGATGATATGGCAGCGGAATAGTAGAGAGGTTTAAATACCGATCCGGGCATTAGCTCCCCATCGACAGCACGGTTAAACTGGTTGGTCCGGCTGAATTCGCTTCCTCCAATCATAGCCATAATATACCCGGTGTTGTTTTCCAGGGTAATCAATGCCGATTCTACTGTAGACTGCTGTGTCTTTTTTAATGAATTGTTGTAGGAATACTGAGACAGATAATTCAGATTATCCAGACCGAATACCAGAGATATCACATCCATAACAGGATTGATATCCTCATAGAACTCATCCTTTGCCCTGATCCGCTCCTGAGAACCGGCTATACGGATATCTTCAATATTGAAAGCAAGCGACAGAAGATCAATAACAGGGACATACTGCTCATCCACAACAGTCATACGGTTCCCGATATTTTCCTGATACCGCTTATTCCAGGTAATCAGACCCTTGGAAATCAGTTCATCCGCTTTCTGCTGATAATCCAGATTCAAAGTGGTATAGACACTATAACCGTCACGATAGATATTCTGTTTTCCGTATAGCATTTCATCCAGTTCGGTACGGATATACTCACTGAACCAGGGAGCCAGATCCTCCCTGTCAAAAAAAGCAGTTGTCTGGTTATCCCTGGACCAGTCATAGCGATTGTTCCAGTAGTCGGTCATGGTCAGATCGGCGTCTGTTTGAAACAGGTAACCGTTTTCCACCATCTGACTGATAATCTCACTTTGTACTTTTCTGGCTTTTTCGGGATAACGGATAGGGGAGTAGAGGCCGGGACGGACAAGCTGAATGACAAGCATCACCGATTCTGCAACAGTATTATCTACAGCAGAGTGTCTGAAAAAGAACTTGGAAGCAGCTTCCACACCGTATGTATTGTGCCCGAAAGGCATCTTATTAACATACATTTCAAGGATTTCGTACTTTGTAAGCTGTCTTTCAAGCTGGAACGACCACCAGAGCTCTTTGAGTTTACGGGTTACAGAAATATCGCTACGATCGGCATAAAGACGACCGGCCAGCTGCTGAGTAAGCGTACTGCCTCCGGAAAAATACTGGCCGGTAATAATTTTCACTACGGCACGGAGAGTACCGTATAATGAAAATCCGTTGTGTTTGAAAAATGTGCTGTCTTCTCTTGTAATAAGGGCATAGATAAGACTTTCGGGGAGATCGTTGATAGAAACGATCTCTCTTTTTTCATCGGAAAAGAACTCTGTAATAAGGTTCCCGTTTATATCCAGGATTTGGGAAGGAAGAGCCGGATTATCTTCTCCGAAATTCTCCATATTCTGTATATTATGATTGATAGCCAGCATCAGTCCTGTACTGATACCGACACCAATGGTTATCACTGTTAAGAAAGATAAAAAAATCACTAAGATCAGTTTTCGATTTCCGGAAAAATTCATAGTCTAAAAGTACGTGTCACATGCCTCTTTGTCAAGGCAGTCAGGCTAATGTAATTTTTCCATCAGAATTTCCGGAATCATGGTAATCCTGAAAGAATCCTGCATCTCCGCATTGAACTCACGGCTTAACTGATAATCACCGAATTCAAAACGAATGCTGTGTATACCCGGTTGTATTTCTATAAAGTCTGACATTGATTCATTATCTATACGTTTTCCATCCAGAAAGACAGTCATCCCTTTTACCGTATCTATTTTAAGGGTGGGATACTGCAGCTGAAGTATATGATTGAGAACCAGATTTTCACCGGGGGAAAGAGAAAACTGAAGGCTCTCTTCCAGTCCGGAATCAGACCGGATAATAAGAGTATGAAATCCGGCATCGAAAATAACAGGGTTTGATAAATCATCAATGATTTTCCCGTCAACCTGATAATACAGAGCTTCATCTACAGGGTTCCCTTGATTATCCAGGATTTTTAAAGACATGGTGCCTTTGTTGAAATAGACAGGTGAAACGGAGAAATCTATCTCAGCAGAATATACACTGTCCGGAATTCCCTTGGTTATGGGTAGAATCGTAACAAGTAGAGGAAAGTCTTCCTGCCTGTTATTTTCCATAACAATGAAGGAGGAACGGTCAGGAGACATGGTATGGTTTGCGGAAAGGGGAATCAGAAAATTCATACTCTTTTCAAAATCCATAAAACGCATATATGCCTGGGTTCCCTGGTAGGACATATTATCTGAAGAGGGTTCCTGATTCAGTTTCTTATATATGTATAACGAAAAACTGTTTCTGTACAAACTAAGCGAATCAGGACCCGATATGGTTATACGCAGTCCCTGAACAAGGGGGGATAGGGTATCGGGAAGCTTTATCCCGACAAGAGATTCAATTTTCGAAGAAACGGATTGTGATGAATACCCGTCAAATTCAATTATCCCCTCAACAGGCCCCCTGATATTTTCAGATACAGCGGCAAAGGGACTGAGAAAAATCATCAATATCAGAAACAGAAACTTCTTCTTTATCATTTCCCACTCTTGGTAAGTAAATTCTCCGGATTCTGGGGAGATCCGTTTTTTCTTATTTCAAAATGAAGATGGGGACCTGTTGAATAACCGGTATTACCGGATTGCCCGATAACCTCACCCTCCTGGATTTCCTGTTCAGGATGAACGAGTATGCGACTCAGGTGCCCATATATGCTTGTATAGCCGTTTCTATGTTGTATTATAACGAATTTACCATAATCTTCCAGTTCCCCGGAAGATAAAATTCTCCCGTCTGAACAACTTTTTACTAAAGTTCCAACTGGAGCACGGTAGTCGGTCCCCACATGAAGCTCCCACTGGCCGGTAAAGGGGTGATCCCTGTACCCATAGGGAGACGTTATATAAAGATCATCCAGGGGAGGCAGAAAAAGGTGTTTCACAAATCGCAGACGCATCTGATCAGGCAGATACGCTCCCGAATAGTAGCGGATACTCTTTTTTTTATCATTAATAGTAAGTGTAATTACAATAGAATCTTTGCCTTCCAGTGTATCAGCCAGCTGTTTCTGCCAGTTTGATTCCTTATCGGTATCAAAATAGATTCCGGGAGCGGAAGGGATTATAAGAACCTGACTGGTGGTAAAATCATGTATGTTTTCAAAGTTATTCAGAGTGGCAATAGAATCAATTGTCAGATTGAATGCAGCGGCCAGCTGGATTAAAGTGTCATCTTCATGGGGAATATATTTATAGATCGTTAACGGTGGGGCTGGTATATTGCGGGCCTGATTGTAATACCAGCTTTCTGTTTCCTTCTGCTGCTGCCTGAAAAGCGGATCCCGGAATGCACTGGTTTCGCGTATAAGAGGATACTCTGCATAGAGAGATGACAGTAATATAAAAAAAAGGAGACCCGTAACCGTTTTCATTTAATAAAATCCAGAAAATGATCGGGAACAGCTTTTTTTCCGCCTCCGATTCCCAGTTTTCTGTCCTTTCTGTTTTCTCCATGGTAATCAGATCCGCCAGTTACAAACAGACCAAGATTTTCTGCCAGCTTCTGAAACCGTTTCCCCTGATTCTCATTAACCCCTGAGTGCCAGGCTTCGATTCCCTCAACTCCCATCTCCTTCCACAGGGCAAAACGTTCCGGCATTTTTCCCCAGGAAAGGTATAGAGAGAGAGGATGAGCTACTACGGCATAACCTCCGGCTGCTTTGATCAGCCGTATCCCGTCTTCCAGTGCCATTACCTTCTTTGGCACATAATACTTCTGCTCAACACCAAGGAATTTATCAAACGCATGACGCATGCTTTTGGCAACTTTTTTTTCAACAAGCAGTTTGGCAAAATGGGGACGGGCGATAATCCTTCCGCCGGCTGTTTGATTCAACTCCTCTTCAGTTAAATCAATCCCGTCATTCTGAATAAGCCGGATCATTTCTGAATTTCTGCTGTTTCGATAATTCCTTAATGTGCCCAAGGTCCTGTCCAGAGAAGAATTCTCCCATTTACCAATCCCAAGCCCCAACAGATGAAATTCACCGGGTTGATGCTGAATTTCCAACTCGATCCCCGGTATGAATCTTATCCCGCAGGTTGAAGCGGCCTGTTCAGCTTCCTTCAGGCCATCCAGTGTATCATGGTCAGTTAAGGCAATGGCAGATAAAGGGATGGTCGAAGCTATATGAATTAATTCTCCAGGAGTACAGGTACCATCTGATTTTGTGGAATGAGTATGAAGATCTATCATAAGGGAAGCATAGTCAGATTATTTTGGAAATTCAAGAATGGGAATAATCTGTTTTTTTATTAAAAGCTGTTCATTAAGATGAAAGAGCATAAATATGATTGACACACAAGAGTACAAGGAATTAATATTCAAGTAAGCAATAATCCTAGGAGATATAATGCCCCCCAAAGCTATCAATTACAAAGCTAACTCCATCGTTTACTTTAAAGGGGATTCGGGAGAGAATGTTTTTATCCTCCAGAAAGGGCAGGTCTCTTTAAATTATCAGGATATTCAAACCGGGCAGGATATGCATGATTTTGTTCAGACCGGTGAGTTTTTCGGTGTTAAGGCAGCTTTCGGAAAATACCCGCATGATGAAACGGCTGTCGTTCTTGTAGATTCCACGATTATTCAGTTTTCAGTTGAGGATTTTGAACAACTTCTTTCAACAAACAACAGAGTTATAATGAAAATGCTGAAGGTTTTTTCCAATCAGCTTCGTCGTATACATAAACAGGTTCAGAATCTACTCTCAACAGAGGAACAGCATGATTCGGAAAAAGGTCTATTCTCTGTCGGTGAGTACTATTTCAACAATAAGAAATATAAGCAGGCTGCCGATGCTTTTCGCCGATACCTAACTTACTATCCCAACGGACGATTTGAATCGGAAGTTCGAAAAAAAATGGAATATGCTGAACTCCGGAAAAATGAGGAGAATGAATCTTCCCGGGAAACCGAACCGGCTGTTTCTGTGGTTCAGACAAAGAAGTTTACCATGGAAGAGGCGTATAGACTAAAAGGGAACGGTCAATATGCCGAGGCGTTTAACACCTTTATCAAATCTATCCAGTATAATCCCGACATCAGACTTGAGGCAGAATTCGAGGCTGGTGTATGCCTTTTAGAGCTGAAAAAACCGGATGATGTAATTAAACACTTTACGGGTGTATTAAAAAGAAATCCCGCCCATAAGAAGATGGGAGAATGCCTATATTACATCGGCAAATCCTATCTATCCAATAAAGATACAGTGAAAGCCAGGAGTTTTCTGATGAAATCAGTTTCCCTGCTACCGGATGGAACTCCGGAGCAGCGGGACGCACAAATGCTTGTTAGCCAGATAGGAGACTGATATTTATGGCACTTGATCTGTCTGTATTCAACCGATTTGCAGTTACTTTCAAAGCAGGAGATGTAATTTTCTGCGAATATGAACCGGGAGACTCGTTTTACCTGATTCAGGCCGGGAAAGTAAAAATCGTCAAAATTTTCGGTGACATTGAAAAAACCATAGATATTATGCATCCCGGCGAATTTTTCGGAGAGATGGCACTTTTGGAAGAAGCTCCCAGAAGTGCGACAATCATTGCCGTGGAAGAAACAAAACTTTTGGAATTCAACCGGGAAAACTTTGAAATATTAATGAAAGGGAATCCTCAGATTGCTCTGAAGCTTCTTAAACTGTTTTCAAAGAGAATTTATGATCAGAAAAGGCGTTTTCAGATCCTGACGCTGGAAGATCAGCATGCCAAGATAGCTGATGTGTTTTTAATGCTTGCGGAAGGACAGACACCTACGGAAGAAGAGGAAGAATCCGGGAACAGGACATTTCCTAATTCCATAGATGATATCGCACACTGGGGAGGAATATCTCCGGCAAAATGCCGTGCCATACTGGAACATTTTGCCTCTCAGAGACGGGTGGAGATATTTAACGACCATATTTTTGTAAAGAACATTAATGATTTTAAGAGATTTGTTTCTTCAAGCAGAAAGAAACAGGAAAAAACAGAAAATTAATCCCTCTTTTCCTGATTAATTAAACCTTTTTAAAAAAGCCAGCTCTTTCTCAATCTCTCCTTCGTTGGGAGTATTCAGTTCAAGAAGCCGACGCAGGTGAATCATACTGTCCAGATCTATTTCATTAAAATAGAATCCCAGTTTTCCGCCTTCCCGATGTACAAGCATGGCAATGGTTTTTATTTCGATATCTGTTGATGCCAGTTTTATTCTCAAATCATAGGACTCTTCCATTTTTAGAGACTCGGCATCTGATTCAACAAGTAATCCCTTTAATGAAATATTGAGTATTTTAAAAGACAGCTGGGTTTTATCTTCCAGGTTAATATAACCATGTGTTTTAAAATCAGCTCTGTAGAATTTTCTATTATCCTTTGAATCCATACTATCTTTTCCCCTTATGCCTTAATTATTGTTTCATTTGGATAAACTGTCAATTTATCAGGGGGGAATTTATTTCCTGTATACTATTATAGCTTTGATACTTGATCATCTGATAGAGTGACATCACTATTATCAATAATTAAAAGAACTTCAACAGTAACCTGCAACTGTTGAAGTTCTTTTCCATAAATCTGCAGAATAAAACGATTCTTGCCTTATAGATGAATGTCGGTTATCATTTTGTTAACGTACACGCAAAAACGGAAATGAAAATGCTGTTTTATAAAAAGATTATAGGAGTCCTTATTCTCGTTCTTGGAATCTCCGGTATCATCATTGTAATTAAGATTTCTGATTCACGGACCAAACAGGAAGAACCTGCCAATGAAAAGCTGATTCTGGGTTTTTCCCAGATAGGCGCTGAAAGTGCATGGAGAGGGTGCAATTCCCAATCTATCAAAGCGGCGGCTGAGAATGCGGGTATTCAGCTTCTGTTTGAGAATGCCGAACAGAAGCAGGAAAACCAGATTAAGGCGATACGGTCCTTTATCGCCTATCAAGTGGATGTCATCGCCTTTGTCCCCATTGTGGCCGATGGCTGGGACAATGTGCTCAAAGAGGCGAGAAATGCCGGAATACCTGTTTTGGTGACCGACAGAAAAATAAAGACTGCTGATGAGAAGCTCTATGCGGGCTTTATCGGAACCGACAGTGAACAGGAAGGACGTGAAGGCGGTCAATTTCTTTTGAAGAAATTCCGTGAACGGCCTGACGGGAAAACAGTGAAAATCATCGAAATCAGCGGAACCGAAGGATCTTCGGTGGCAGAAGGACGTGCCAGTGGATTCCGTCAGATAATCGGCGACGATCCCATGTTCGATATAGTCTATAGTGTCTCGGGTGATTTTCTACGTTCCAGAGGTTACGAAATTATGAGGGATATTCTGAGTGAACAACAGAGGATAGATGTTTTATATTCCCATAACGACGGAATGACCCTCGGGGCTATTGATGCCATGAAAGAAGTGGGAATCAAGCCCGGTGGGGATATCGTTATCATTACTATTGATGCAGAACAGGCAGCGATAGACGCCCTCAAAAAGGGTGAGGTGAATTGCGTCATTGAGTGCAATCCCAAGACAGGCCCGGCGATCCTTACACTGGCGACCAAACTGGCTCAGGGAGAAATGATTCCGCGGCTTCAGCATGTATTTGAAAAAGTCTTTACCGAATATGACGACTTATCGTCCCTTGAACCCAGGGGATACTGAAGTGAAGAGACTCTTCGGCTTACAGAACCACATATTACAGAAATCCATTAAAACGTCGAGCATTCGTAAAATCACCCGTACATCCTATGCCATCATTATTATACTCATGATCATTCCACCGATCATCAGCCTGGCATCCTCATGGTTTCAGACTCTCAGGTATGACCGGATCATTACAAACGTTAGCCGGACGAACAGACTCAACCAGATTGTCAAAGCGGATATTTCCAATGAAATCTGGGACATAGTCGCTGGTAACAAGGAATTTACCGAAGGGAATCAGTACGACATCATTGAGGATATCAATTCCAGTCTCGATGAAATTTTTCAGAATACCCAATTGATTGAAAGCCGGCAGATGCTTGAAGTCGCAGGGAGGGCGATGAACACCCTGACGAAATACGTCGATATTCTGGGAACTCAGATGAAAAATGATTATCCGGTTACCGAAAATATGAAAATTCTGGATGAAATCAGGGGAGTCGCCGGTCTCGTTCTGGAGATTTTACAGGATTTTATCGTGCTGGAAATAGAATCGGCGGCTGTTACAAATGAGCAGATAAAGCAAATCGCCGTTATTCTATCGGCGATTCAGATTGTAATCGTTCTATTTGTCATGCTGTTTTCTATTCTTGCTCAGAGATCGGTAACGGGAAATATTAATAAACCGATCCGGGACCTGGAATATCTGTCCAGTCAGATCGCAGCAGGTAATTTATCCGCCCGAGCCAGTATTCCTAATGTGAAAGAACTGGATAATCTGACTTTGAACCTGAATACTATGGCGGAAAAAATCAAGGAACTCATCGATACAAATATACAGGAGCAGAAAAACCTGCAGAAATCGGAAATGAAGGCGCTCCAGGCGCAGATTACTCCTCACTTCCTGTACAACACCCTGGATTCGATCATCTGGCTTGCCGAAGGCAAGCAGTACGATCAGGTCATCTCAGTGACCAGGAATTTTTCCAGTTTTTTTCGAACGTCATTAAACAGGGGAAAAGAGTGGACGACAGTACAGGATGAATTAAAGCATATACGAAACTACCTGGCCATTCAGAAAATCAGGTATCGGGATATTCTCGAATTTACAATTGATTGCGATGATGCAATGGAGAATGGGCAGATGCTGAAATTACTTCTTCAGCCCCTTGTGGAGAATGCATTATACCATGGTATAAAAAACAAACGGGGACGTGGCCAGCTGTCTGTCCGCGGATGGCTGGAGGAGGAGTTCCTCCTGTTTACCGTGGAAGATGACGGCATCGGGATGACCGCTGAGCGCCTGGAAGATATTAAATCGCAGATTGCCAGTAATAATGATGCGTCTAATAATAATGAGTCTACAGTAAACGATGTATACGGTTTGTATAATGTCAACAAGCGTCTTGCTTTATACTACAATGGCAAGGCGACTCTTGAAATTACCAGTGTTTATACAGAAGGTACCTCAGTCACCATCAGACTACCGGAGAATATCAATGTATAGTGTTTTTTTAGTTGAAGATGAGATTGTAACCCGGGAAGGTATCAGGAACAGCATCCCCTGGAAAACAACACCGTATACCCTGGCGGGAGAAGCTCCGGATGGAGAAATAGCCTTACCCGCCTTGCGGGATATCAAACCTGATATTCTGATTACGGATATCAAAATGCCATTTATGGACGGTTTAGCCCTGGCACGCATTGTCAAAAGAGACCAGCCGTGGATCAAAATTATCATACTGTCCGGCCATGATGAGTTCGAGTATGCCAAACAGGCTATCTCCATTGGGGTTGAAGAGTACCTCCTCAAACCTGTCTCCGTTGAAGATATGCTTTCCTCCCTGGATAAAGTGACCAGGGAAATCGAAAAAGAAAAGGTCCGCCTGGCCAGTATCGAAAACTTAAAACAGAAAATTCAATCCTCCGATGATATTCTCCGGAAAAAATGGTTATGCGATTTAATCACTGGACAGATCAACACCATAGATGCCATAGAAATCGCACAGAAATCCGATATCGATCTTATTGCCAGCGGATATGTAATTATTGTGGTTGAAGTCTTTACCTTCTCAGAGGATTACACCCAGTTTGCCGTAGTCAAAGAGATTATTGAGACTATACTGCATAACCGAAAAGATTTCCTTTTATTTCCTCAAAGCATGGAAAAACTGATAATCCTTGCCAAAAATATATCTGAGGAGACAAAGGATGAGATCATTTACACCCTTGCCCAGGGGATAAAATTCGAGACAGAACGAAATACCCAATGCAGTCTGGCTATCGGCATAGGATCTGTCGTGAATCATATAGGAGAAATCATCCATTCCTATAGTGATGCTGATAAAGCAATCCGTTATATGCGGCTGACGGGGAAAAAAAATATCATCAGCGCGGGTGACATGAAATGGAACAGAGCGGACGGCTCTCTACCCGCAGAAAGGGATCATTTTACAGAAAGAATCCGCTTTGCCATGCAGGAGGATATCCCGGGGATACTCACCCGGTATATAGACATCATAGGCGATAAATCGCGGGGAACTGCTCATTCAGGTTATTTTACAATCGCTTACTGTGATATTATCGACTCGGTGTGTTCCCTGATAGAGGACCTTCAGGGCAATCCCAGGAGTGTTGTTCCCGAATTTTATGATAGAAACCATATTGCCGAGCTCGGCATTTCACAGCTTCAGTTTTCAGAAAAAGCAGGAATATTGATTGAGAAATGGATTTCCTACAGGGATTCCCAGATCCATTCGAAGCACCATTTAAGAATTCGGGAAGCCAAGAGATTTATTGACAATGAGTATCTCAGGCAGGATCTCTCGTTGTACAACGTGGCCTCTCATGTGAACGTGAGTCCGAATCATTTCAGCACGATCTTCTCACAGGAAACAGGAGAGACGTTCATCGAGTACCTGACGTCAGTTCGCATAGCTAAAGCCAAACAGCTGCTCCAAAATAATAAGATGAAGTGTTCTGATATTGCCTTCGAAGTCGGATACAGCGATCCACATTATTTCAGTTTTATTTTCAAGAAGAATACCGGAGTATCTCCCAGGGTATTCAGAGCGTCTGTCCAGACTTCGAACTGACAAATCATTAATTTACGGTCTTAGCCTTGCCCTTCAGCCAGGGAGGCAGGGTGATTTTAATGTTTTTTTTGTCACGCATCGACATAACAACGCTTTGCAGGACGATAAAGAGATACAGCAATAGTCCGCTTATTATCGCCTGGTAATTTGACTGGACACCTCCCGCCCTGATCAGTTCATTGATTATCAGAAGGGTCAGTGTGCCTATTGGCGCACCAAGCAGGTTACCCACACCGCCGTTGAGCAGAGTGCCACCAATGATGGCCGAAGCTATGGCTTTCATTTCGAATCCCACCGCATTTCCGATGTTACCGGCTCCCGTGGTCATGATAAACACAAAGCCTGAGATTCCGGCGGTCAGTCCGCATATCACGTAGGTGAAGAATTTCGTTCTTTTCACATTGATGCCTAGCATTCTGGCACTGTGTTCATTGCCGCCCACAGCGTAGACATTGCGCCCGAATCGGGACCATTTCATAAAGGCAGCAAGGAAAACAACAAGGATCACGACAACGATCACACCCGGTTTTATCTCCAACGGGATGAAAACTCCCAGTCTGTTAACACGTCCAAGCCAGGGAACCACAATATCAAAATCCCTCAGGGAAACGAATTCGGGCCTGGTTACATTGATCGGATCTTTATGGAGTGTTGTAAGCAGTCCCTTTCCCAGAAACAATCCGGATAGTGTAATGATAAACGGCTGTATCTCAAGATAGGCGATAAGATATCCCTGCAGGAGACCGAAAGCGGTACCGATGCTCACCGCCAGAAGCAAGGATCCTCCAATGCTCCCACTCTCCGATTCCAGCAATA
Source organism: Oceanispirochaeta sp. (assembly GCA_963663385.2). Classification (GTDB taxonomy): domain Bacteria; phylum Spirochaetota; class Spirochaetia; order DSM-2461; family DSM-2461; genus Oceanispirochaeta. The sequence goes on from CAXXXD010000003.1 coordinate 1,313,074, forward strand.
CGGCACAGGCCATGGTGACCAGTCCGCACACCGAACCGATTGAAATATCAATACCTCCTCCGATCATAACAATACACAACCCCAGGGTCATGATGATCAGCGGAGCATTCAGGCTGAACAGATCAAAGAAGGTCTGAAACTGCATGAAACTGCCCGGGAAGCTAATAACGGCAGACACATACATCAGTACGAATATACCTGAGGCAATTAAAAAAAGAAGATTGGAATTCGATAGTCGGGTTTTGGCTTTGGTATGAGATTCCATACTATTCCTCCGTTGCTGTTTCAGTTGTGCTTCTCTGGGAAACAGTTTTAAAAACACCCCAGTTACTGACTCTCTCAATGTTTTTCCTGGCAAAAGATCTGACAACAGGTGAGGCAACGACCATGAGGATGATAATGAAAACCGCTTTGAAGGCGGGAATCGTCTCGGGTAATACCTCCAGTCTGAGTAAGGTTCTGTTTAACACCTCGATTGTGTAGGCTCCGAGAATAGAACCGGTGATGCTGAATTTGCCGCCGATCAGTGAGTTTCCGCCGATAGCTACGGCTAGTATCGCGTCCATCATGATCAACTTGAGAAGATTGACACTGTCGTGTCGGCCCGCTTTGTTTACAGCAATGAATCCTGCAACAGCGGTACAGACTCCCATTATTAAAAATGTCAGGAATATGATTTTTTTCGGGCTGATACCGTTCAGTCGTGCCGCACCGGGATTTATTCCAACAGACTCCACATAAAGCCTGAGATTCGTCGTCTTAAGCACCACGGCGAAGATCGCAATAAAGACGACGGTCAGGATTATAGACGTCTGAATCGGGACGCCCGGTATGACCGTGCCGATTTGATTCGATATATCGTTCGCCAGTATGGGTGATAGTTTTCCGTCGATCATAAAAGCGATGGATCTGCCGCCCGTAAACAATATGAGAGTTGCCACCATGGGTTGAACATTAAATACCGAAACCAGGACGCCGTTGAAGGCTCCCACTAGTAGTCCGGTCAAACAGCTTAAGAGGAATGCTCCCACTATAGTGAAAAGAGTGACATCCCCGCCTGCTTTCAGGACGAACATGACAAATACGGCGGATGTAATGGTGGATGCCACACCGACGCTGATGTCCTGCCCCTGTGAGGCCGCAGTCACCAGGGTCATGCCAATCGTCAGAATAACCAACTCAGAGGCACCGAACAGGATATTCGGTATGTTCCCGTATAAGGCTCCGTTGACCACGGTGATGCTGAAATAATCAGCCCCTTTGATCAGATTTATAATAATAAGCAGTACCATTACAGAAAGGGGGAGGAACAGATGAGAGGCGTGTGATCTTATCTTACACATAATTACTCTCCTCCCTGGGCTATTTTTTGCATGACATCGTTTTCTGTTATATCTATTCCACTGAGTTCCCCTACAATTTCACGATCCTTCATAACGATCATCCGGGAACAGGTTCGGATCATTTCTTCGATTTCTGAAGAAATGAATGTCAGACTCATACCTTCTTCGGCAAGTTTCACCACCAGCTTCTGAATGTCCACCTTGGTTCCCACATCGATTCCCCTTGTGGGTTCATCGAGAATAAGATAATCAGGGTGTGTGAGGAGCCAGCGGGCCAGAATAACCTTTTGTTGATTGCCTCCGGATAGAGTTCTGATCGGTGTCTCGGAGGAGGGTGTTTTGATTTTTAATCTCTTTATGTACTCATCCGCGAATTCTTCAGCCTGCTTCCGCGAAAGTGGTCTGAAAAAACCTTTCAGAACCTGATAGGCCAGTATGATATTGTCGCGCACGGAAAGCTCTGCCACAATGCCGTCTCCCTTGCGATCCTCGGGAAGATAGCCTATTCCCTGTTTCATGGCTTGGATGGGCGCTTTGATCTTTGTTTTTTTACCTTTCATTCTAATCTCACCGCCCGTCACCTTGTCAGCAGCAAAAATGGCACGGACACTTTCGCTGCGTCCCGAGCCGAGAAGCCCGGCGAAGCCGTTCACTTCTCCTTTTTGTATGGTGAAGTTGAAGGGCCTGACTCCTGCATCGCTGGAAATTTCTTTTGCTTCATAAACGGGCACGTTGGAACCGGATTCAGGCGGCTCATGTTTTTTTATCTTGGTGACATCATCAAGATTTTTCCCCATCATCTTCGCGATGAGTTCAATTTGGGGAAGAGACGATGTTTCATATTCACCGATCAACCGTCCATTGCGCAGCACCGTGATCCTGTCTGAGATTTCGTAAACCTGCTCAAGAAAATGAGTTATGAAGATAATTCCAACGCCCCGGGCTTTGAGCTGGCGCATGAGATCGAAAAGCTTCTTCACTTCGTCTTCGTCAAGGGAGGAGGTGGGCTCGTCCAGAATAAGAATCTTGCAGTCCATATCCACCGCACGGGCAATAGCTATCATCTGCTGGATCGCCAGGGAACAGCTGGTCAGCTCCTGGGTCGGACTCGCGGGAATCCCGAGTGAACCGAGCAGTTGCGCCGCCATTTCGTTCATATGCTTCCAGGAGACAAAGGGATTACGGCCCCGGCCGATAAACATATTCTCCGCCACCGTCAGATTGGGACAGAGGGTTATCTCCTGATAGACGGTGCCTATCCCTGAGTCCTGGGCTTCCTGGGGTGATTTAAAGTGAATCGGGGTTCCATCAAGGACAATACGTCCGGCGTCCTTTTCATAAACCCCGGTAATGACCTTAATCAGTGTTGATTTGCCCGCTCCGTTTTCGCCCATTACAGCGTGGATTTCTCCCCTGCGGAGTGCAAAGTCAACAGCATCCAGAGCTAATACTCCGGGAAACGATTTGCTGATACCTTCCATTTCGAGTATATACACAGGCTCCAATCCAAGTCCTCCTTGATGCTATACAGACTAATCACGGTGCGTTTTGCAAAGACTTTTCCGCACAACGCACCGCACATACAAAATTTCAATTGTAAACTGTACTATTCCGCGACTATCTTGTAATCACGCCCTTGCCGGGGTCAGCATTGATTCCCCACTGGTCAATGATATCGTCGGTTATCGTATCGGTAGTGACCAGCAGTTCTTTCTGATATTGTATACCACTGGGAATGTTTCCGCTTTCAATCCACTCGGCAATCTGAGCTGCCTGGCGGGGATTACACTGCATATTGGCATTCCAGTAACCTTCCTGAACATTTCTGAGTGCAAAACGGTTAAAGTCAAAACCGATTACCTTAACCTTGCCATCCTTGCCATGGGTGATGCCGGCTGCTTCGAGGGCCTGAACAGCGCCTTGAGCCATACCGTCGTTCTGTGCATAGATGACATTGAAGTCCTTACCTGCTGCAATAGCCGCTTCAACAACTTTGCGGGCCTCTTCAAGACTCCAGCTGTCACCACCAGTTCCATCGGCCACTATATTGAGTCTATTTTCATCTGCGGCTTTAAGTACGGCAGCACTGCGGCCTATTTCTGCCGCGGAACCCAATTGCCCCCGAATAAGAACCAGATTGGTTTTATCCATATCCTGGTCCAAAACCCATTCTGTCGCCATATTACCTTCATATTCCATATCAGAGACAAGAGCTGCCTGATAGTTTGATGGATCTGTATCAATTAAACGATCAAAAAGAATAACCTGAACACCCGCATCTTTTGCTGACTTCAGCGTGTCGTCCCATCCTGATGCGTTGGCCGCCGAGATCAGAAGATAGTCCACTCCGTCTCGAATATACCCTTTGGCCGCAGCGATCTGCTCACTGTTGTCGCCGGTATTGGTCTGCTTTGCGTCATAACCTTTGTCTTCAGAGAAGACATTGTTCATGGCATCAACATTGGCCTGTCGGTAGCCGGATTCTTCCGGCGGCAGGTTAACAATACCAACTTTAATCAGATTGGATTCCTGCTGTCCTCCGGCAAACAAAACTACCGGACCTAATACAAGTAATACAACCAGGATAAATAGAACTTTTTTCATGTAATCCCTCCTTAGGGTACAAAGTCTCGTAAATGAGATCAAAAATAATATTTCAGGCTAAGTTCCAATAGAGAGATTACCTCTCACTATTATTTTCCGGGAACAACGGGTTTTACCCAGTCTGAATTTTTTTTAATCAGTTTTTGCTGCAGCTTCGCATTGCGTATATTGCATCTTATGATCTCCCATTTCAGAAGTACATGAGGTCTTTTATCAGTTTTTGTATAAAATCTTCGCTATTTATAATTTGAAGGAAACGATGATGTAAAAATGTGAGCTTTATTACGCAAATCTTTCAATTTTTTCCGATTAGCAGTTCTGTAAAGAAAGAAACAGAACATGAAGGTATCTTAGTCTATAGGCGCTTTTTCTATTATTTTATTATTTTCTGCAATGGAAGAGGTATGATTTTACTGTATGTTAGTATTTTAAAGAGATTGTAATTCACTTACAAAGAAAAAACCGGCCGCTCACAATACTACTGCCTCAAATGTACAACGATTTTTAGTGTACACCTTCGTGTTACAGTAGTAATGATTGCGCCGGTCTTCCGGTAGCCTTATAGCTTAAATTATTACTAAATAAGCATTTATTTAAGCCAAAAGTGGGAATTGAACCCACGACCTACGCTTTACGAGAGCGTTGCTCTACCCCTGAGCTATTTTGGCAATAAATAACGGACTCAATTATACATTGTTAAAAATATTATGCAATAGGGTTGCCCCAGAAAAAGTACGACCGAAGGAATTCTTCTCTGGGCACATCCAGCGGCAGTTATAGCTGGGATTCCTTTCCTCTTAAATTTACAGCCAAAAGTGGAATTTGAACCAACTCTATTACCTTTTGATTTGATAACTATTCAACAGTTCTATTAAAAGCCCTAATTTGCTATAACTATAATCAATGAAACAACTCCGCTCCATCCACTCCAATATCTACTGGGACTACAGCTTCTCATTTTTCTCTTTCTTCAACCTGACCCACGGCCTGTGGATGATCTACCTCGCGGGGTTCAAGCATTTCAGTCTGCTTCAGCTTGGGATGCTGGAGGGGATTTTTCATCTGACATCCTTCCTGATGGAAGTTCCCACAGGAGCGGTTGCGGATATCTGGGGAAAAAGAATAAGCCGCATAGCAGGGCGCTATCTTTTTATTCTCAGTCTGATCATCCTGTTCTTTGCCGACTCTTTTCTGGTTCAAGCCCTGGGTTTCGTACTCTGCGCCCTGAACTATAACCTGGAATCAGGTTCAGGAGATGCCCTGGTCTATGATTCGGTCCTGCTGCTGAAAGAAGAAAAGCACTACATGTCTATTAAGGGAAAGAAGGAATTCCTCTATCAGCTCTCAAGTATCCTGGCTTTTCTGCTGGGAGGCTATCTTGCCGTCAGAAGCTATCCCCTTGTATTCCTTGTAACCGCTCTGTTCAGCATCCTGTCCCTGGCAAATGCCTACTTTTTTACTGAACCGGTTTTTGAGAAACAGAAGGAAGAAGGCCATGCCAGACCGGGAAAAGAGGCTTTCCGTTTCAGTACAATCATTACCTCTATTGTAAAACAGACAGCGGACAGCCTGGGAATAATAATTAAACGCCCCCGGATCGCCTTTCTAATAATCTTTTCGGAGCTGATATTCACCTTTACCACCAGCATGTACTTCTACCTGCAGAATTACTGGAAGTCCGGAGGACGGACAGAGTGGTATATGGGGATCGTATTTGCCCTGCAGGCGGCTCTATCCGGTATCAGCAGTGTGATATCACCCGGGATAGAAAAAAAAGCGGGTGAGCGGAATATTCTGATCTATCTGCCGGCTCTGCTGCTTGTCTGCCTGGGAGGAATTGCCCTGACACCCTGCGAATCCTTTTTCTATATTATGACAGGATTTCTGGAGGGGATCCTTCTGGTGGCTATCAGCGACTATATAAACAGGATGATCCCCAGTGAAAACAGGGCAACTATCCTCTCTTTCCAGAGCATGTCTTTCAGCTTCTTTATGATCATACTTTTTCCCCTGATGGGATTTCTGGGAGATACCTACAGCCTTAAGCTGACCTTCCTGGCGATATTCCTCACAGCACTCCTGGTGTATATGCTGTACACACTCCGGTTTGTCCGTCAACTGCGGACAAAAGAATCCTCGCCCACCTGATGGAACTTCATGGACTTAAGATACTTCTGATGCTGTCTGGTTCCGCCCCGGCTGTGGAATTCCACAAACTCATCCGGATTCAGATGACCCGCCACATAATCAAAGAAGAAACGGGCGTTCTGCTTGTCCCTGTACTGGGGAACAGCATAATCCATAAGGATTTCATACTTTCCCTTGCTCTCTTCCCGGAAGATAACAAGAGAGACGGGGAGAGCATTACGAAGGATGACAAAAGCCCGGGAATCATCCGGGGGGGGAAACTGGGCATCCGGAATAAACGCCCTTATATCATCCCTGTGGAATTTTAAAAAATGGATAAGGTACTGGGAATCCACCGTATGCAGTTCAAGATAATCGAATTTGTCCTTTTTTTTCTGCTCCTGAAGTAGAAAATAGATATCGATCAGGGCAATAAAGATGTTAACTCCGAACACCGGCCAGGCGGAAATTATCAGCCCGTACCAGGAAAAGCTGACGGCTCCGATAAAATTCATCAAACGAAGCCATTTAATATTTTTCTGCATTAAAGAGATTGCAATAATAATTGAAGATATTGTACCCAACAGTTCTACCGGCATGGAACTCTCCCTTTATAAAAAAATAGCGGCTATCTGTAAACAGCCACTATTCATTATAATAGATTTAATTCTATTTTAAAGCTTCAGAGATACGAACCATAGCTTTTTCAACATTTTCCAGACTGTTAAAAGCGCTTATACGGATATAGCCCTCTCCGCATTTGCCAAATCCCGTTCCAGGTGTTACAACAACCCCTGCTTCATTCAGAATCTTGTCAAAGGTGGCCCAGCTGTCGGTACCGGTCCTGACCCAGATATAGGGAGAGTTTGTCCCGCCGGTGCAGGCAAACCCCGCTTCGGTCATGGCTTTAAGGATAATAGCGGCATTATTCAGGTAGTAGTCGATCAGCTCTTTCACCTGCTTTTTCCCTTCGGGGGAATAGACGGCGGCCGCAGCTTTCTGTACCGGGTAGGACACACCATTGAATTTGGTGGAGTGTCTTCTGTTCCACAGGTCTTTCAGCTTGTATTCTTTTCCTTCGGAATCCCAAACCTTACAGGCTTCGGGGATAACGGTGTAGGCACATCTTGTACCGGTAAATCCGGCTGTTTTGGAATAGCTTCTGAATTCAACAGCTACTTCCTCTGCTCCGGGAATTTCAAAAATGGTATGGGGAATGCTGTCATCCCGTATAAAAGCAACATAAGCCGCATCAAAAAGGATAAGAGCCTTATTGGCTCTGGCATAGTCAACCCATTCCTTCAGCTGCTCTTTTGTTGCTGTGGCGCCGGTGGGATTGTTAGGAAAACAGAGGTAGATCAAATCCGCATCCAGTCCTTCCGGAGAAGGAACAAATCCGTTAGCCTCGTTTCCTTCCATATAGGCCAAGCCCTCATAGCGCTGATCCTTTGCATTACCGGTTCGCCCGGCCATAACATTGGTATCCACATAGACAGGGTATACAGGATCGGGAATCGCTACTTTTATATCCTTTGAAAAAAGTTCCTGAAAGTTTCCCGTATCACATTTGGCACCGTCACTGACAAATATGTCATCGGCAGAAATATTGACCCCCCGGCTACTATAATCGTTTTCGGCAATCAGCTCTCTTAAAAAGGCATATCCTTTCTCCGGTCCGTACCCTTTGAAAGAGTCTTCTGAGGCCAGTTCGTCAACGCCCGCATGAAATGCTTTAAGACAGGCTGAGGGAAGGGCTTTTGTAACATCCCCGATGCCCATTTTTATAAGTTCCTTTCCAGGATTGTTTTTCTGGAAGTCCGCTACTTTTCTGGCAATCTCAACGAACAGGTATGATGCCTGTAATTTAGTGTAATTTTCGTTTATTCTGATCATAATGAGATTTATTATACAGATTCTTCGTTATTTTTCTATCTCTTATTCGCCGGTCGGATAATTTTCCAGCAAAATTTGTTGTATTTTGGTCAAATTTTTCCGTATTTTCTTCTGTTCCCGTTTCAGGCTGAAATTCATAAGGTATGAGGCTGGCTTTGCTTTTTTTCTGATCAGCTGATCAGGGAAACTCTGAAGAGCCTGGGGCGTATTGGATTCATTGATAAACTGTTCTATGGGATTTAACGGAAATAACCACTCTTCCCGTCCCATTAAGATAAGAGCATCAAAATCGTTTTGAACCTGATGATCCATGGCAATGTCATTTTGCGTTAAATAAAGTTTACCGAAAGGCGAATCATCCAGGGGTATTCCGCTATACTGATAGAGGGACCATTGGTGGATCATCATATAATAGAGAGCGCCCTGAAAGGGGAGTTCCATTCTTCCCTTACTGTTCCATACAGGATTATGAATCAGGATTTTATTACCTTTGGCTGTTCCATTATCAGCAAGGTATATCTCCTGACTTATGTACCGGATAAAGGAACTCTCCTCTTCTGCTCCGTACCCGGTAATGCCGCTTATTTTCCAGTCCAGCGGTTCTGGATAATGACTGATGAAATCTCTCAGATAATCAAGATAATCCGCATATTCGGTATACCCCGTACGGGATGGATCAGATAAGAAAAGCAGATCTTTCGCTGTGTATTCCGATTCATCCCCGGAAAAAAAACAATCCAGGATGGTTTGATCCACACCGCTCAGAAACCACAACTCCATAGTCATTTTATTCATATCTGCCAGTACCGGAACAAGATAGGTTAAAAGCTGCAGGTCTCCTCGAAGACCGCGGGTTCCAATAATAGTGATTTTATCCGCTTCGACGGACTGTTTTCTTATCAGGCCTCCGGGGGTTAGATAACTATATTTCAGAAAGGTTGTTAATTCATCCTTCATTTCAGAAGAGGGCGGAACAATTTCCTGATTGAAGCAGGACCAGAAAAGAGGTATACAGAGACTGAGTATCAGATATTTTTTCATAATCAGGTTATTTTCAGATTCCTTTTATCCAAGAGTTTCAGCAGACTGTTCACATCCTCCGGATTCATATGTATCCGGACAGGTTTAAAGTCCCTTGAATGGATTTTCAGACTGTGATTTGAAAGCGTTTCTACGGATGTTATTCTTTCTATAAAATGCACTTCCGGCTTCTGATAATAATGGAGATTCAGAATAAGTCTGTCTCCATCCAGGGTCACATAGGGAAGGTGATTGCTGATGACAATCAGTATTATAATTATTACCAGACCAATGAAGTACAGAATAAAATCCAGTTGATTGTAGCGGATAATAAGAGGTCGCAATCCCATTACAAACGGGATGAGAAAGAGAAAATTGAAAGCTCTTGCAAGCCTGTGCTTTCTGAAAACCTCTCGTTTCTGCATTTATACCTACTTCAGCTCATCCGGATTCAGCTGCAATAGCTCGGGATGAACAAATAGTCCGTTTTTCCGAATCAGTACATCATCAAAATAGATCTGCCCGCCCCCGAATTTTTCGGTTTGAATAGCTACCAGGTCCCAGTGAATGGATGATGTATTTCCATTGTCGGCTTCATCATAACAACGTCCGGGAGTAAAATGAAAGCTTCCTTTGATTTTTTCATCAAACAGGGTGTTTTTCATGGGATTTTCGATATAGGGGTTTACACCCAAAGCAAACTCGCCGATATACCGGGCCCCCTCATCCGTATCGAGGACTTTATTGATCCTCTCCGTATTGTTTGATACGGCTTTAATAATTTTACCGTCCTTGAATTCAAAACAGATATTTTCGTAGGTAACGCCCTGGTATACGGCCGGACAGTTATAAGCCAGAGTGCCATTGACAGACTCCCTGAGTGGCGCTGTATACACTTCACCGTCCGGAATATTCACCTTCCCGTCACATTTAATGGCATTCATCCCCTTGATGGAGAATGAGAGATCCGTTCCCGGACCGGTAATCCGCACCTTGTCTGTGGATTCCATAAAATTGACAAGTTTATCCATGGCCCGTGACATTTTAGCGTAATCCAGGTTGCTTACCTTAAAATAAAAGTCTTCAAAACCGTCAAGACTCATTCCGGCGGATTGAGCCATGGAGTTGTTGGGATAACGCATAACAACCCAGCGCGTATTTTTCACCCGTTCTTCCCCATGAACGGGTGTCATGAAATGCTCCATATAAAGATTCATTTTATCTCCGGGGACATCGGCGGTCCCTGTACTGTTATCAACAGCGCCGATTCCCACATAGGCATCCATCTCTTTCATTCGGGTCAACTCGGTACGGGCCATAAGCTCCAGCTGTTCCACAGAAATCTGACCTAACAATTCTCGTTGTATCCTCTCGTTGGTATAAGATACAAAGGGTAATCCTCCCACCTTATACACCTGTCTTACAATTTCGAGCATAAGGGGCTCACAGGTAATCCCGCTGGCATGAATAAGGACTTTCTCCTCCTTCTTCAGAGCCAGGGAGTAGCTCACTATATTTTCAGCCAGCTCTATCAGTCTGGGATCTCTCATTTCCGCACCTCCAATATAATCTCAATCTGTTAAATCTTCTGATATAATCCGATTATCTCTCCAGCCAGAAAAAAAGACCCGGCAACCAGCACCGGAGAATCCGGTGCACTTTCGAGAATGGTTTTAAAAGCTTCTACAGGATCTTCAATCAAGCTCACATTATCATGAATCCCGTCAAATATACTTTTGACCTTTCGGGGATTACTCTTCTTAAAATACCCGGGGGTTGTGATAACAATACGTTTAAATGCCCGGCAGGCTATTGCAGCCATCTCGTCTGCATTTTTATCATCCCCACAGGCAAAAAGAAGGATACCCTTTCCATCCTCTTCCAGACGGAAAAAGTCATGAATAGCCATACCCAGCGAGCGGGGTGTATGAGCCCCGTCAGCAGCAATCAGGGGATGACGGGATAAAATCTGCATCCGTCCCGGCAAAAGGGCATGGGAAAATCCCTTTATCCAGACATCAGGATTCTCCCCGGGGAACAGTGTTTCCAGGGCAGTCAGAGCCGCAGCAGCATTAGAAAGCTGTATTTCTCCAATCATCCGTAAAAAAACAGAAACTTTCTCACCACCGGCCTTTCTGAATAAATCGCCGCTGGTTCCATCTCTGGAAAGCGTTCCGTTCATAATATCAAAACAATCGGGAATATACTTAAAAGCCGCATTCCTCAAGGCGGCCGTTTCCTTTAATACACTTAGAGCCTCATCCTGCTGAGAAGCGAAAATAACAGGGGTCTCCTGTTTTATAATTCCAGCCTTTTCACCGGCTATTTCTCTAATAGTATTCCCCAGCCAGTTGGTGTGTTCCTTTTCTATGGGAGTAATAATGCAGAGTTCGGGAAACAGAGTATTGGTTGCATCAAGCCGTCCGCCCAAACCAGTCTCGACAACAGCCCAACGACATTCCTGTGCTTCGAAAATAAGAAAGGCGAGGAGAGTCAGCAATTCAAAAGTTGTAGGATCATTTCCACCGGGAAGATTCCTGTCCGGATAGTTTAAGAGAACATTATGCATACGGTTTATCTGATTAAGGTAAACCGTATCATCTAGTAGGGCCAGATTAATCCTTATCCGTTCCTGATAGCAGAGCAGGTGAGGGGATGTATATAATCCTGTCCTGTACCCTTTTTCCTGCAGCCCCGAGGCAACAAGGGCTGCAGTGGAACCCTTTCCCTTTGAACCGGCCAGATGGATACTTCTAAATTTATTCTGAGGATTCTGAAATAGTTCCAACAGAGTGAACATCCGGTCCGGACGATAGAAACGTTTTACTTCATCCGCTTTCTTTTCAAGGTTTGTATAGGATTCAATCCACCTGAAACCATCTTCCAGTTTGTCAAAGGCTTCTTTCATTTGCGTTTTTTCAGGGCATCACCGTGGGTTTCAAAACCTTCATAATCGGCCAGAGCTGTTACATGGTCTTTCATGCCTTCCAATCCTTCACCTGTAACATAAACAACAGAGGAGTACTTTATAAAATCTCTGACCGAGACTGCTGAATAGGTTTTGGCATTTCCCCCCGTTGGAAGTACAGCATTGGCTCCTACGGAATAGTTGGCAATAGAGAAGGGCGTATTATCTCCCAGAAGTATCTCTCCCGCATTTTTTATCAGAGAAAGAGTCTGAAAGGGCTCTTTTGTCTGCAGCTGAAGGTGTTCCGGTGCAAACTGATTAACAACATCAGCTCCCTCATCAAGGGAATCACAGACGATAATCCCTCCATAGCCCTTCATAACATCCTGAACGAAGGTTCTGCGGGGTTCACTCAGAGTTTCTGTCAACCGGATTATTTCCCGTTCCGTTTTCTCTGCCAGTTCATCAGAGTCTGTAACCAGCAGGGCGGAAGAATCAGAGCCATGCTCTGCCTCAATCAGCAGATCCAGAGCTACTTTACAGGGATCCGCCTCACTGTCTGCCAGTATCATGGACTCGGAAGGCCCCGCAGGCATTCCGATATCAACTTTTCCGGATAAAAGCCGTTTAGCTGCGGTAACATACATACTGCCAGGACCATTCAGTTTCATAACGGGTTTAATAGTTTCCGTACCATAGGTGAGTGCTGCTATGGCATGGGCACCCCCGATCTTGTATATCTCCTCAATTCCGCAGAGTTTAGCCGCATAAAGGCAGGCCGGATCGACTTTCCCGTTCTCATCAGGAGGAGTAACAATGCTGATTCGGGGAACTCCCGCCACTATCGCAGGGATGGCCAGCATATAAAGCATGGAAGGGAAATTTCCCCTGCCTCTTGGAACGTACAGCCCGACAGATTCAATGGGAGAAGCCTTTTCTCCCGCCAGAACACCCGGTCGTATTTCTACCATATTCATGGCTTCGGGTTTCTGAACAATATGAAAGCGTTTAACATTTTCTATGGAATAGGATAGCGCCTGTTTCACCTCATCACTTACCAGGAATTCAGCCTCGGCAAACTCTTCTTTGCTGACCCTGAGCGTCATATCGGCAGGAGTGTTATCAAACTGATTGTTATATCTGAGAAGAGCTTTATCTCCCTCGTCTTTTACTGTTTTAATGATAGTATTAACAGATTCCGATACAGCATGGATATTCAATTCAGAACGGGCGAATATCTGTTCCCGGTCACTTTGCTGCATCTCTTTCCAGTAGTATTTATTTACTTTCATATTTTAGAACATCCTTTAAACCATAGTCAGTTCAATCCGGTTTCCCAAACGAATCGTATCGCCATTTTGTATTTTTACATACTTATCTGCCTTGAGGAGTTTACCATTTATATAAGTTCCATTGCTACTGCCCCGGTCTTTAATAAAGTAACTGCCCCGTATTTGTTGAACTTCCACATGAAATCTGGAAACCATACTGTCATCTATGACAAAATCGTTTTCCTTGGCACGTCCTATTGTCAAGCGGCTGTGCATCTGAATCTCTTTACCATTAAACAGAAGACATCGCATATTCCTGGTGCCGAGTTTTTTCAGTCTCTTTCCTACCGGACTGTCCTGTACAATAGTTTCATCTTTCACTCAGGATACTCCTTTGATCTATACTATGATAATATAATATAATTCTAGAAATTTTAAGGAAGAGTTTTCATCTACATAGATAGTCTCAACCTGCCGATAATATTTAGAATAGATTCTATACTGGGAGGATTGAATGAAAGCGAATGCTGATTTCCCCACAATTAACAAAAAAAGACCAGATGGATTAAACGCTGCCGGTCTGCCTTATAAGGTCCTTATCATAGACGATTCCATTTTTGTAAGGAAACAGATCAGTCAGATTCTTACTTCTGAAGGTTTTGAAATAGTAGCCGAAGCCGGAGATGGTGTCGAAGGTATTGAAAAATTTAAAGAATTGTCTGGCGAAATAGATGTGGTCACCCTGGATATAACAATGCCCAGGATGGACGGGGTAACCGCGTTGGAAAATATAATTAAAATCAATCCTGACGCGAAAGTTGTAATGATAAGTGCGCTTGGAAAACAGGATCTTGTAAAACAGGCTCTTATTGCCGGTGCAAAAAACTATATTATCAAACCTCTGGACAGGAAAAAAGTACTGGAACGTCTTACGGCTGTTCTGGATTAAACAGTTACCGAATCTCTGTTGAACACCCTTTTTCCAGAAATCTCGTCCTGTATTGAATAAGGAGAGATTCAGGAACCTCCGGCATTTCATTATAGGTCTCGGAAAGGCAGTGACCCGGTTTAAACCCTGTAATTATATGGTTTTCCACTCCTTTAAGATAGTGCGCCATTTCCGGTACATTATCCAGAGAGAACAGCTGGGGGACTATGGTTGTTCTGATTTCATAGGGAATGTTTCCATTTTTCAGGATCCCAATGGATTGAATGATTCTTTCCGCCGAAGATTCGTCTCCGCCCAGTTCTGAATACCTGCGGGGAAGGGTCTTCAAATCCATAGCTACATAATCCACTTCCAGATCTGCCAGGATACGGGGGCTTAATCCATTAGTGTCTATCTTAACAGGCAATCCTGTTTCTTCCCGGATCTGTCTAATAAGGTCCGGTGTACCCGGATATAAAAGTGGCTCCCCCCCTGATAATACCACCCCTCCCAAAAGGGGAGCCCTGAATTTTACATATTCAAATACTTCATTCCTGAGAAGCAGTCCTTCGGTCCTGCCGTAAGCCAGGTCTGGATTATGGCAGTAAGGACATCGCAGATTACAACCGGGGAAAAATATTACAGGGGCAATTTTTCCCGGATAATCAATCAGCGAGGTCTTCTGAAGACCGAATCGAACTGGAAGTTTCATCAATTCAGGCGGTGGCTTCGGAATTGATGAAACGAGTTTCTACATCTTTCGGATTACCCGTTCTGTAAATTTCATTTCCTTTCTTATCAAAAAACACGACTGTAGGGGCTGAGAAGATATTGAGTCTGGAAGCTTCTTCCATCCCTTCATCGGTATCAACATTAAAAGACTGAGCCTTCACACCCATAGATTTTAAAATTTCCTTCATGGGAGGGCAATTGGGACAGGTGGTTCTGAAAAAATAGGTATATGAGTTAAGAGAAGAGTCAGTAACATCTTCAACGGATTCGTAACTTACTTCGCCGGTCTGATTAACTTCTTTAATATCCCTACCGGTTATTGTAGAAAAGGGTACTCTTACTTTAAATTCTCCCCGTTTACCCAGGTTCCAGTTTCTGACAGATCTGTAATAGCCGACGATTCTGGAATATACTTCAGTTTCCATGCCCTCTACCAGTTCCATTTCTTTTTTCAAAGAAAGGATCTCTTCATCGATTGCTTTGATCTTCTCTAACATTATTTTCTTCCTCCCTCGGTCATTAACTGAGCTTTTTTCTCTTCCAGAGTTTTTATTTTGTTCTGTATTTTTTTTCTTTCTTCCTCCCGGCAGAGGGGACAGGAAAAGTGTTCGCCACTCAGATAGCCGTGAACCTTACAGATTGAAAATGTAGGCGAAATGGTAAAGTAGGGCAACTTATAATTATGGGCTATTGTTTTTACGAGTTCCATACAGGCTCTCCAGTCCTTAATAGCTTCACCCAGGAAACCATGAAAAACAGTTCCTCCCGTATAGAGCGTCTGCAGATTATCCTGCAAATCCAGAGCTTCGAAGATGTCCCGTGTATAATCAACAGGAAGCTGTGATGAGTTTGTATAGTAGGGATTATCATCGGTTCCCGAAGTAATAATATCCGGATAGTGCTTCTTGTCATGCCTGGCCAGTCTGTAGCTTGTACTTTCAGCAGGTGTGGCTTCCAGGTTAAAGAGGTCTCCCGTCTGCTCCTGATAATCAGCCAGACGATCGCGCATGTGATTGAGGATCTCCGCTGAAAAAGCCATGGCTTCGGGATCGGTTATATCCTTACCCAGAAAATTCACCATACTCTCATTCATTCCATTAAGCCCGATGGTACTGAAATGGTTGTTCAGATGCTTCAGGTAACGACGGGTATAGGGAAACAGTCCCGCATCAAGAAGCTTATTAATAACCTTCCTTTTTACAACCAGAGACTCTTTGGCAAGATCCATTAATTGATTCAGTCTTTCATAGTATTCTGATTTGGAACGGGCCAGATAGCCGATACGGGCCAGGTTTATGGTAACAACACCGAGTGACCCGGTGAACTCATCCGAACCGAATAGACCACCGCCTCTTTTCCGCAGTTCCCGCTTATCAAGCTGCAGCCGGCAGCACATGGAGCGTACATCTTCGGGATTCAGGTCGGAATTGATAAAATTCTGGAAGTAGGGTGTTCCGTATCGGGCAGTCATTTCGAACAGGAGTCTGGCGTTTTCCGATTCCCATTCAAATTCCCTGGTTACATTGTATGTCGGAATAGGGTAGGCGAATCCGCGGCCATCCGCATCTCCCTGAATCATCAGCTCAATAAAAGCTTTGTTGATCAGATCCATTTCCTTCCGGCATTCACCATAGGTAAAATCCTGTTCCCTGCCGCCGACAATAGCTTTTCTTTCAACAAGATCATGCGGTACATTCCAATCGAGAGTAATATTGGTAAAAGGAGCCTGACTTCCCCAGCGGGAAGGTGTATTCACTCCGAAAATAAAACTCTGAATACACTGTTTAACAGCTTTGTAATTGAGCTTATCCACTTTAACAAAGGGAGCAAGATAGGTATCAAAACTGGAAAGCGCCTGTGCGCCGGCCCATTCGTTCTGCATTATTCCCAGAAAGTTTACAATCTGAAATATAAGGGTGGAAAGGTGACTGGCCGGTTTTGATTTGATTTTCTCCGGAACACCGCCTAAACCTTCTTCAATCAGCTGCCGGATTGACCAGCCGGCACAATAACCGCTGAACATGGAAAGGTCATGAATATGCATGGCTCCGGTTCTGTGAGCCTCGGCAACACTTTTTGAATAAATATTCTTAAGCCAGTAATTGGCTGTGATTGTTCCTGAATTATGAAGGATAAGACCTCCGAGAGAGAAATTAACATTGGCATTTTCATTTACCCGCCAGTCGGACTGAGAAAGATACCCATCCATTGTTTCGTCAATGTCCAGCATCAGTTTTCTGGTATCACGAATTGCTTCATGTTTAGCTCTGTACAGTATGTAGGCTCTGGCGATTTCCACTTCATTATTTTCAATCAGAACAGTTTCAATCAGGTCCTGAATTTCCTCTACAGCCGGAGCCGAATTCGGGTGTCTGTCCGACATAAAAACAATAAGTTTTGCTTCTGTGCTTTTTGTCAGCGATTCCGTCAATTCGGGATCGCTTCCACGGGCTGCGGTAACAGCTTTTGCAATTGCGTCCTTTATCCGTGCCCTGTTGTAGGAAACAACACTGCCGTTTCTCTTCACAACACGGCGTATTATTGCTTCTGTAGGCGTCGGAACGTTATCCTCTATACCGAGGAACGAACGCCATTCATTCTGAGTGTCCATTTACTCACCCCTCCCCAATGGGTTTACTTTTTATGATTTAGAGATTCATTATTAAGAGTTTCAATTACTTTTACAAATTCTTCCACGTTTTCAAAATGCCTGTATACAGATGCAAATCGAACATAGGCAACTTTATCCAGATCGAATAACTGGGTCATAATCATTTCACCCAGTTCCTCAGAGGAGATTTCATGAGATGACTTTCCTCTGAGATTAGCTTCATCCTCAATATCATGAAGGATACTGTCCAGCATAATCTGAGAAATCGGCCTCTTTTCTACGGCTCTCTGCAATCCCCTTTCCAGCTTTTTCAAATCGAAAGGCTGACGGGTATTGTCTTTTTTGACAACCATCAGAGGAATTTCTTCTACTTTCTCATAGGACGTAAATCTATAGCCGCAGGAAGCGCATTCCCGTCTTCTGCGTATGGAAGTACCGCTTATATTCTGCCTAGACTCTATTACTTTATCATCTAAATTGCCGCAAAGGGGGCACTTCATTTCCATCTCCATACCCCACATATGGGGCCCTATATAATGTGCTTCAAAGTTGTTTTTTTAATATAACACACCACATATGGAAAAACAATGTACATAGCAAGGTTTTTTGAAAAAATATATTAAACATTGATTATTTATTTGTCCTGTGTATACTTAGGAGATTGATAAAATAAATACGGGGGTAGAAATGCCGTTATATCTAAAAAACAATACAATTAATGAGTTTCATAAAAAAACGGTCGAATCTTTTCAAAATCGCCCATTTCTGTACTTTGTAGATGAAGATCCCATTTCCTACAGTGAATATGAACAGAGAGTCGAACTGCTTAGAAAATTCCTGATTCAGTCAGGACTGAAAAAGGGGGATCGTGTTTCAATACTCGGTCCTGCTTCACCCAACTGGGCCATTTCATTTATGGCTGTAATGACAGCCGGAATGGTCAGTGTTCCCATAATGGAGGATTTTCCCATAGCAGATATTGAGCATATAATTTCCGATTCAGGTTCAAGAGCCTGTATGATTGACCCCGGTATAATGAAACGGTATAACATGGAAACTCTTGCCGATCTAAGCCTCTTCTCTTTGAAGGATTTTTCAAAACTGCAGGATCTTGATATGCCCTATAATAAGGAAGATGCATCCATTTTTCTTAAAGATCCTTCCGAATCTGACTGCGAACCGGATGAACACTTCTGTTACACAACCAGCCCGGAGGATATAGCGGAACTCCTTTATACATCAGGTACAACAGGTCATTCAAAGGCGGTTCTCCTTACTCACAACAACCTTGTTACCAACTTGTACGAAGGAACAGATCTGATTGATGCCTGTTTTGATGAAAATACAATACTTCTGTCCCTTCTGCCCATGGCCCATTCCTATGGTTCAACATCAGCCTTTCTTTCTATCATGTATAAAGGGCCCCGCATCTGTTTTCTTAAAAGAAAACCAACTCCCGAATACCTTCAGAAAGTACTTGGATCAGTCAAACCTACGGTTCTGGGAGGAGTTCCGCTCATTTTTGAAAAGATTTACCAGAAAAAGATCCTGCCCATCATCAACGGAAACAGATTCCTGAAAAAATCAATGATTTTCCCCCCTTTCAGAAAACTCTTTCATTATATTGCAGGCCGCTCTATCCTGCAGTTTTTCGGAGGAAAGATAAAATGTATTATTATTGGCGGAGCCACTTTCAGTAAAAGTGTTGAAACATTTATGAAAGAAGGGAAGATTCCCTATGTTCTTGGTTACGGCCTAACCGAAACATCACCGCTTCTGACATTTTCTTCCCTGAAAAACGCCCGTTTCGGTTCTGTTGGACATGCCGTACGAAATACAGGGATTCGGATTGTAAATAAGGACAGTGACAATATCGGAGAAATTGAAGTGACCGGACCACAGATTATGAAAGGGTATTACAAGAAACCGGAAGAAACAGCAGCTGTATTTTCTGAAGACGGCTGGTTTCAGACAGGAGACAGAGGTTTTCTGGATAAGGACGGGTACCTTTATATCAAGGGTCGCAGCAAAAATGTGATTGTCGGGAATTCGGGGGAAAATATCTACCCGGAAGTTATTGAAACCCTCCTGAACTCCTATCCCGCTATTGAAGAATCTTTGGTTTTTATGAAAGATGAAACCCTTCAGGCTCTGGTATATCCCGGGAATTACGAGAGTGATAAAAATATAACTGCCGAACTGGAAGAGATCCGCCGGGATATCAATAAGCGTCTGCCCTCCGCATCAAGGCTTAACATCCTGCAACTTCAGGAGAAAGAGTTTATAAAAACACCTACAAAAAAAATAAAACGGGCTTTTTATATTGATAATTATTGAGGATCGACTATTGATTGATAAGTGACCTCCTTGCGCAATATCATGGATGATTTAATTTCAACCGGTTCCTTTTCAAGCTTAAGAGTATAGGGTGATTCCCCGTATTGGAGGATTACAGAAAAATCCGGCTTTGAATCTTTCGCAAATATCATGGCTATGGAGAGAGGATTTGGCGGATTAATCCCTATAAAAATATTGGCTGTTTTTTCCCCGGGAAGGATTTCGTATGGGAACTCGCAGTCATAGAACACTATCGGTTCTTTCGAGGTTACCTGAACCTGAATCGATTCGGGAGGAAGAACAGCCGAAATATCAAGTCTGATTGCTCTCCTGTCCAGGAAAACATCACTGCTGCTGGTAATCTTCAATAGATCATTTTCAATTTCTCCCCGTATTTTTAACTCTTTATCCACATCTTCCAGATTCAGAATATTGGCAGAGAGAATCAACTGACCATCCCCGATACGGCCGTTACTGTAGATGCTTATCTCCCTTACTCCGTTATCAAGATTCTGTATATCCTGCATCACGATCCCCTGGGGTAATTCTTCTGTATAAGGCTGTAAAATCATAATCCTGTAGATCAGGTATATTGTTACAAGGATCCATAAGATCGTACTGACAGCAGCTCGAACTTCATGACGGCTTTTTTCATAGTGATGATGATAAAAACTCAGGCTGGTTATCATTGAAGTAAAAGGCAGGGAAAACACTGTCAGAATCAGATTCCCCCTCACTCTGGACAGTAACAGAAAATTGTACAAATCAGGATAGGGTTTCTTGAAAATAAAAAAAAGGAAAAAACCTACCGGCAGCAGGGAACAATAGAGAAAAATATTTTTCCGGGTTTTGCCCCGGGCCATTACAAATAAAATGGTAAAAACAAGAATCCATAAAAAAAACAGGCTCAGGCTTATATTGAGGAAAGTCCCCAGAAGGACATTGATCAGAGCAAAGAAAAAAGCCATATATGAATAAAAATGCGGACTTTTAGGAAAGGGTAATCCCCTCATCATGCTCAGCACAAACCTTGTAAGCATAAGAATGACTGACATCTTTAACAGAAAAAAGAGAAGCGGGTAGTAAACAACAAGCTCTGTCAGATTCCTGAAAACAAGGATTTCCTCAATTAACAGAGTAGAAAGAAGAAAAAACTGAAAAGTCAAATATACCAGAACCGGAACAGTCCATATCTGATGACGGAATTTCCGGAAATTCAGATAAACACGCCTTTCCTGAAAGAGAGGTATAACAATCGAGAAAGCAAAAAACATCAGAAAAACGGAAATTATTTTCTTTTCACTAATAAATCTGTAGTCAGAATCCGGGAAGTGGATAAATATGTAATTTTTTTCCCATTCATCCGGAATTCCCTCTGAAAGGGATTCCAGAAAAAGATTAATAAAAACCAGATGGTTTTTTATCAGAGAACGTTCATCACCGTATTCAACTTTTTCTCCATATCCGGAAAGGGATACTGCCGGAATATCTTCAGACAGGAAATAGGATACAGGATGATATAATCCAGTGCTGATGCGGGTTTTATCGAGCAATATAGCAGGGATATCCAGAAATTGCGGAATCCCGGATTTCTCAGCAGCCTTTAGAATCCTTTCCATATACCAGCCGGGAGCCGAATAGCCTGCAATACACCCGTTTACTTCAACCTTTCTGATCAGGGAATCAATAGAATAGTACAGAACGATAGAGGGACTGTCAAAGGAGAAGTCTTCAAGAAAGTTCATGGAACCCAGAGGATGATCCGGTCGGCTGTCAGCTCCTGTAAAAAGCAGGGTAACCGATAGAGGCGGAGATTCGGCCGCCCAGTATCTGATCAGTCCGAGAGCAAGTGAAATGTTCCAGGTAGATTCAGAGGAAGTAGAATTTAGAGGGACAACAAGAATAAACCGGTCCCGGATCTGTCCCGGGATATGCACAATAAGATTGGATGAAAATGAATGGTCAGTATCCAGTTTATCCAGAGATGAAAAAGAATAATCCAGATTCAGGGACTGAACCTGTTCGGTTATATATTCCAGTAGTTTTTTTTCATTGGAAGAACCTTCGCTAAATGGGTAGAAAGATTTGAAATGTATCTGCGAATCCATTACATATCGGATAGTATCCGGAGAAGGGTTCTGCGCCGAAAAAACAGATAAAGGCAGAAGAAATAATAAGATAAGGAGTATTTGGCCCTTCTTCATATGCCAAGAATAGGAAAAACTAATCCATTGGGTCAATACAGTTTATTATAAAAAGGTTTTTATGATAGTATATTGCAATGGAATTGTTATCAGAGATTCATAATAGATCAACAGCTAAAGAATTTTCAGAAGGTGCTGTAGACGAGGCATCTGTCCATCGCATCCTCAAAGCGGGAAGGATGTCCCCCTCTGCCAAGAACAGACAGGCCTGGCGCTTCCTTGTTATACAAGACAGGGAAATGCGGAAAAAAATGATGGAAGCCTCCTATGGAGATGAAAGATTCCTTCAGGCTCCACTGGCAATAGCGGCTTGCACCACGAATATAGGCTACAGAATGCCCAACGGGGAACTCTCTTATCCTGTTGATATTAGTTTTGCCGTTTCTTTTATGATGCTTCAGGCAGAACATGAAAATCTTGGTTCAGCTATTATAACAACGTTCCAGCAGGATAAAATTAAAAATCTATTAACAATTCCCTATTCTATGAAAGTATTGATGATTCTTCTTATAGGACAGAAGGGCGAGATTTCCGAACAAAAAGTCAGACTTCCTGAAAATAGAGTTGTAGCATACGATCATTGGTAGTATAATTTAGTTTTACATTATTTCCGACATTCCATAATGCCGGAAAAGAAAAATAAGTAGGAGAATATTCATGAATCATGCATTAAACTTTTACGCAGGACCTTCTGTTCTGCCTCTGGAAGTACTGGAGAGTCTCCAGTCAGAAATGGTCGACTATAAAGGAACCGGCCTTTCACTGGTAGAAACCAGTCACCGTTCCCCCGAATATGATGAAGTTCATATGGGAGCAATTAATCTGATGAGGGAACTCTTTTCTGTTCCTGATAATTACAAGATACTTTTCCTCGGCGGCGGGGCAACCATGCAGTTCTCCATGATCCCTCTGAATTTCCTGTCCGGTGGAAAAAGCTGTGATTTTACGCTTACAGGAGCCTGGTCAAAAAAAGCTTATGAGGATGCCTGTAAAATCGGAAATGTCAACATAGCTTTTGACGGAAAGGATGACCGCTACTGTTCTCTGCCCGATGTAAAAAACCTGAAAGCTTCTGAAGGTTCATCCTATTTCCATATGACCTCCAATGAAACAATCGGTGGAATCCAGTGGAAAGACTTCCCCGATACGGGAGATGTACCCATTATCTGTGATATGTCCAGCGATATCCTGAGCCGGCCTGTTCCTTTTGAAAAATTCGGAATGATCTATGCGGGTGCTCAGAAAAACCTGGGGCCAAGCGGATTGGCGGTTGTTATTATCAGAGATGATATGCTTAACCGCTGTCCTGACAATATCACAGCCTACCTGGATTACAGGATTCATGCCGACAAGGACTCCCTTTACAATACACCCCCGGTCTTCCCCATCTATGCCATGAGCAAAGTGCTGCAAAAGGTTAAGGCTGACGGCGGACTTGAAGGTGTCATGAAACGGAACAGTGAAAAGGCTGGAATGCTCTACGATGTGATCGACAGCAGTAACGGTTTTTATAAGAATCCGGTAGAAAGCTCCGTTCGTTCCGAAATGAATGTTGTATTTACCATGGCAAACGAAGACCTGGAAAAGAGATTCATTGCCGAAGCAAAAGCTAAGAGGATGATGGGCCTCAAGGGCCACAAGAGTGTAGGCGGATGCCGCGCTTCCATCTATAATTCGCTAGCTGTAGAACATGTCGCCGCTCTGGCCGATTTCATGAAAGAGTTCCAGAAGAAAAACAGCTGAAAATACAACTGAGGCAATCCAAGGAATAGACAATGGTAATTGATGATCTAAATAAAGGTATACTGAAAGAGTTGAAAGACGGGCGAAAGTCCTACAAACTGATTGCGGAGGAGCTGGATGTAACGGAAAATACTGTACGCTCCAGGGTCCGAAAAATGCAGGAAGACGGGATTCTCGATATTTCAGGCTATGTCGATGTAGATCAGTTTGATGGTCTTCAGATTATCATGATCGGTATCCGTACCAGTTCGATGGACTATATTGCCAAAGGTGAAGAGATCAGCAAATTGAAAGGGGTCATTTCCGTCTCTGTTGTAACAGGACGGTTTGACCTTATTGTTACGGTACAACTGAATGAGGAACTTCAAATGCTGGATTTCCTGAAAAATGAACTGGCCAAAGTTGAAAGCATTGAAGCCATTGAAACGTATTTGGTGTATAAGGGATTCAACCTGAAAACCCCATATCTTTAAAAAGACCCAAAAAAGAGGAATACAAAATGAACTCTGCCAAGGAAAAACTCGCATCCTGCGGGATGGCTGTTCCGGAAATTCTGATGCCGGAAAAGGGGATTGATCACTCCAAGTGGGCCGTTATAGCCTGTGATCAGTTTTCTTCAGATAAAGAGTACTGGGAGAAGGTAAAACAGCATGCTTCCGGCTCTCCCTCAACTTTGAACATGATCCTTCCTGAATGTTATCTGGATGAATCGGATACAAGAGTTCCTGAAATCAACAGAACCATGAGATCCTACCTTGAAAAAGGGATTCTGAAACAGGCTGGCAAAGGTTTTGTCTACATGGACCGTTCAACTCCCTGGGTATCCTCCAGAAAGGGATTGATTGTAGCTCTCGACCTGGAAGACTATAGTTATGAGAAGGGCGTGGAATGCCAGATACGTCCTACAGAAGGTACTGTTCTGGAGAGGCTTCCTGTACGGGCAGCCATCAGAGAAAATGCCGTTCTTGATATACCCCATATTCTTGTGCTTTTTGATGACCCGGAAGACAGGGTATTCTCCCTTTTGGAAGAAAGCAAAGCAAATATGGCTGAACTCTATAATTTTGAAATCCCCCGGAAGGGCGGTCATCTCAAAGGTTTTCTGGCTGATGATTCAGAACTGTTGGAAAAACTGTCTGATCTTTTCATTGAACTCAAGGAGAATAGCGATTTTCTGTTTGCAGTGGGTGACGGGAATCATTCTCTGGGCGCAGCCAAACAGCTTTGGGAAAAAATTAAAAAAGAGGGCGGGGAAGATATTATGAATCATCCTGCCAGGTGGGCTCTTGTAGAATTGGAAAACATCCACGACAAGGGCTTGAATTTCGAACCTATACATAGAGTTCTTTTCAATCTGGATACGGAAGGCTTCCTAACCGAATTGAAGGGATTTTCCGGATTTTCTGTTCAGGAAACGGAAAATGAAGATTCAATGAAAGAGATGGTAAACCGCTTCAGCAGTAAAACAGGTGTTTTTGGAACAGGTATTCTGCTTAACGGAAAATTCTATGTTCTGGAAATGTCAAACAATACCGTATCCCTTGCATCGGAAGCTTTTCATACATTTCTTGACCCATGGCTGAATGAGAATTCCGGAATTGAAATTGATTATATACACGGGGACGATGCATTAAAGGAACTTTCATCAGGCAAAGGGAATATTGGATTTTACCTTCCTGGTATTGATAAATCCACATTTTTCTCACAGATCAGCCAAAAAGGGCCTATGCCCCGTAAAACCTTTTCAATAGGTGAAGCAGAAGAAAAACGGTACTATCTGGAATCCCGTAAAATCATCCGCTGATGTTTTACCTTTCCAAAGTATTAGCTTATCTACTCCTGCCCCCGGGACTTTTTATTCTCCTGGGGGCATTCATTTTTTCAATTAAAAGGGAAAATACCAGAGTTCGAAAAGGCAGTCTCCTATTTCTCCTTTTCCTTATCTATTTTTTATCCACCCGGTTTATCAGTGATCCTCTGCTGAGTTCTCTTGAGAACCGTTACTCCCGGCCCTATCCGGCTGAAAAAAAGGCCTGCTGTATTGTTATACTGGGTGGAGGTTCGATCAACAGGAGCGAAGGAAGCACTCCGGCTCCCGATGCGGCAGTCAGGCTTATGGAAGGTTATGTTTTGCACCGGCAAACCGGTCTTCCCCTTATTTTTTCCGGCGGGAATGTACTTAACGGAGACAGCTGGCCATCCGAATCGGAGACGGCAGCCCGGCAACTCCTGAGTCTTGGAATGGATAAATCAAAACTCTTTATGGAGACAGAAAGCCGTAATACTTATGAAAACGCACAGCTTATTAAAGAGAAATTCAAACCGGAAACTCTTTATCTGGTAACATCCGCCTATCATATGCCACGATCTGTTGCCGTATTTGAAGATCTGGAGATAAACGTGATTCCCTTTCCCGTTGATTTTAAAGTGGAGCAAACAGACTATAGAATTCTGGATTTTCTTCCATCCATAGGATCTCTTGAGAAGAGTTATCATGCCCTGCATGAATACATGGGCATGATCTATTACAATTTGCGCTACTGATCTTCCCGGGTATCTGACAGAGCAGCCAGCCTTTCGGAAAGCGCCGGATGGCTGTAATGAAAAAAACTGTATGCGCTATGAGGTGTCAGATTACTCATATTATCAAGCCCCAGCTTTTTCAGGGCACTCATCATGGCGTCTCCCCCCCCGCAGGCTTCTTTGGCAAAACGGTCCGCTTCATATTCATGTTTTCTTGACCAGCCATTGCCTAGAGGGGAAAGAAAGAAAGAGAAGGGAGAGAGGCATATACTCAATATAATCAGGATAGCATGGTAACCGGGTTCAGCATAACCGAACGCACGGTAGAGGGTATTCCAATTCATTAAAAGACTTAGAACATAAAATCCTACAGCCATCATAAACACCGAGAGGATCAGTCTTTTTACTATATGTTTTTTTCTGTAGTGT
The DNA here is from genome assembly GCA_963663385.2 of Oceanispirochaeta sp. Taxonomy (GTDB): domain Bacteria; phylum Spirochaetota; class Spirochaetia; order DSM-2461; family DSM-2461; genus Oceanispirochaeta. Next base: position 1,339,747 of record CAXXXD010000003.1, read on the forward strand.
CCGATTTCATGAGCCAGTACGGATTCAAGTTCATCCACACTTAGTGATTCCACAAGAGTATCAAATAATACGATTCTCTTGACCCGTCCAATTCCGGTAAAATAGGCGTTTGAATGAGAGGAGCGGCGGCTGCCATCCATCAGATAGATACCGCTTGTCTTGAATCCTGTTCTGTGGGCTAATGAATTTAAACGTTCCTTTAACTCTCCGTCCTCAAGAGGAGTGAATTTATTGAATAGAGGGGCAATAACAAGTGGATAAAGGATAAATACAATCAATTGGAGGACTGTAATAAACAGGGTGGCATATAACCACCAGAACGAACCCGTTTTATCCATAAAGAAAAACAAGCCCAGGAGCATGGGAACAGCAATAACAGGGGTGATAAGCAGCTGCTTCGCTGTGTCTGAAAGGTAGGTTCGAGCTGTCATCTTGTTAAAACCGTAAAACTCTTCTATATAAAACTGTGAGAAAAGTGAAAAAGGAAGGGACACCAGGGAAAAAATAATGGATACAAGAAAAATATAAACAATATTGTACATGTATCCGTCCCTGAAATAAAAACTGAGCCATGTATCAAGATGCCCGAGAAAACCCGTAAGAACAACAATCAGCAAAAATGAAGAGGAGACGAATCCTGAAAGAAGTGAAAATTTTCCTTTTTCAAGATTATAGGATACAGTTGCTGCATATTTTTCCTCGGAAAAAAGTCCCTTGAAAAGAGCGGGAATATCATTCCTGTTTTTAAGGATGTTATTAAGGTTCAGAATGGATAGAAACCACGAGACAATAAATTCCATAAAAAAAAGAACCAGATAAATGGCAAGTAAGTTTTTCTCGTTCATTTTACAACTCCTTCGAACTCTGAAATAAAAGAAAAAAAAACCCTGCCGCAGCAGGGGATTAACGATAAAATGAATTTTAAAGAGCTGCAATAGCTTCTTTCATTTTACCTTTAGCAACAGCAGAATTACACTGTTTGCAGATAGTTACTTTTTTTCCGTCAAAATCCTGTTCGTAAACAGTTTTAATGGATGTTCTTTTACAGAGAGGACAAGTTCCTCTTCCGCTTTTTACCTGATCACGTATTCCACTGCCTCTGTGAGCTTTAGACATACTATCTCCTTAAAGCACAAGTGCCGGTTTTAACTTAAAGAACTATAAAGACTGTATTGTAAAAAGTCAATCCTGCCGGCCAGACTAAAAATATAAAACAGAAGTAATCATCATCTCGGACTCCGTTGAATCGTCAATGTTGATTCCCCAGTCCAGATTAATCTGAACGTTCGGCAGGGGCGCCGGGTAAACAGTTAAGGATAGCCCGGCAGTATAAAGAACTTCATCTCTTGTGAAGATTTTATTATCATCGCTGACAAAACCCATATCAATAAAAGGAGACAAGTGTAAATCTCCTGCAGTCGGGATCTTCACAACGGGAATAACAAAATTCTGATTCCAGAATAAACCTCTTGTACCGGTTAGTTTATAATCCAGTATCCCTCTGATTCTGTCTCCGGAGTTTTTCCGGTAACCATTGTAATAGTAGAAGTAGGATAAACGGCTGTTATAGTTCAACACAGGAGTATAGACATATGTCTTCAGTATACCGTCAAACCAGACAAGATAATCCCTCTCTTCCGAAAGGTAGTCAATACCGTTTTCCAGGGATACTGTAAATCCCTGACGGAGATTCCCTATCCAGTTTACCTGATCATACAGCAGCATATGACTGATCGACGGGATTATCCCCTCCTCAATATAATATTCATTCTCTTTTTCTGTATCATTCGTTTCAAATTCATAGGAAAAAGGAAGATAAACGCGCGGCGATATAATATAATCCATTTCCTTTAGAAGATGCAGGAGAAAGCTGACTTCGAATTCTGATTTGGCATAGGAATATTTAAGATTGATTTCATCCTCTTCATCAACGGATTTAACCTCTTCCCAGATTTGGGAAATACAGAAATCCAGATCAAAAGATCCGACACGTACACCGGTCAACCCGGTAGTAATTTCCGATTTAACTGGTGAGTAGTAACCGGACAGACTTAAATTCGTCAGGGTTCCCGCAAAGTTGTTATAGTACATACTTAATCCGGTAACCATTCCCAGATTGGAATCATAGGTATAGATAGGAATGGGGTAAATGTTCCAGGCTTCCTTCATGGATACAGCAACTTCTACTTCCGAATACCCTCTGTCATCACTTAATACGGTATAACCGGTAGTAACGGATTTGAAAACTTTTTTACCTATCAGGATCTGCTTTTGTTCTCTTAAATAGGATTCCAGTTCCCAACGGTCATCGAATATTTTATGATACTTCCACTTTAAAATGGAATTCAGAGCGGCAGATTGAATGTTTCCGTCCATATAGTAGACAACACGGCCTATTTTATATTTTTCACTACTCTCCGGGTAACAGAAAAACAAGGAAATGAACAGTATAATAAACAGGCAGATTCTTTTTTTCACAATCACTTCAGAACAGAGAAGGGTCTCTCCGCAATTGATTCTTCCTTTATCTCTTCTATCAGCAGAACTGTCTGAAAAGGAATCATCACATGATCTGTTTTCCCGAAGGTATTTTTCAAATCATCTTCTGTCGGATCAATTATCAGACTGTTCCTGCTGGAAAAAACCAGATCCTTGATCGAAACAAAGTAAGGGTGCGTTAAATCGAGATTACGTGCTTTAAGAATAACATCCTTTTTCTGCCATGTGAAATGTACTTTGTACAGAGACAATCCGATCCTCCCTTATTGTTAGGATATAATTCAAAGACAGAATATTAAAAAAAAACACTCTTGAAAAGAGTTATATTGCAGGTCGTCCGGAATCCGATTAAGATAAAAAGATGATTGAAGCAATAGGATGGCATATCAGAAATAAAATACAAGGTATGTCGTATGCGTTTAATTTTTTTCTGTTCCTTTTAAAGGAAACAGTCCACTTTCCCTGGAACAAGAGAGTGGGGTTTAAAGTACTTATTATGCAGATCTATTTTACCGGAGTGGAAGCACTTTCAGTGGTGGCCCTTATTTCACTCGGGATTGGAGCTGTAATAATAATCCAGGGAGTATCCATTCTGCCCATGTTCGGCCAAGGTTCATTGATGTATTCCATTCTTATAATGATTATCACAAGAGAACTTGGACCGCTTCTTACGGCATTTATAATTACAGCCCGGTCCGGTAGTGCCATTACAACAGAATTGGGGAATATGGTTATTTCCCATGAAATGGAAGCCTATATGTCCATCGGTCTCCACCCGATTTCCTACCTTGGTGTACCCCGGTTATACGGAGTGGTGCTGGCCATGCTCTTTTTAAATATATACTTTAACCTTTTCGGTCTCCTTGGTTCCTATCTTGTTGCCTCCTTTATCCATAGCCTTCCCTTTGATGATTATCTTTTTAACCTTATACAGGCATTGACTATGGAGGATATCGTATCTGCCCTTCTGAAGAGCATTGTCTTTGGTGTTATTGTGGCAGTCGTATCAATCTATTACGGGTTTGATGTCAACAGGGCTGTTACCGAAGTTCCCCAGAAAACCATAAAATCCATCAGTTCCAGCATTACCCTCTGTATTATTGCAGATGCGATAATTGTTGTACTGACAAGGATGTAGGAGCCCCCTTTGAACTGGAATAAAGTACCTGTCGTCCTGGACAAGATATCAGTAATAGATAACAGGAATACAATAATTGATAAAATTGAACTGAATATTCATCCCGGCAAGGTAACAGTTATGATGGGTCCTTCCGGATGCGGAAAGTCTACTGTGCTAAAAGCGGCGGCCGGGCTGATTCCCATTACAAAAGGTTCTGTTAACTACGGGGATATAAAGCTGTACAAACTGAACCAGAAGGATTTTGCCAGAGTTCAGAAACATACGGGTTTTATGTTTCAGGATGGAGCCCTGTGGCAGAACAAAAGCATTTACGAAAATTTATCTCTCCCTCTGGTAATCGCAGATCCGGATATGAACAAGAATCTGGTGGAGGAGAGCGTTATGAACAGCCTGAAATCTTTTAAGATGGAAAGGGAAAGACTGAGCCGTCCTGCGGCCCTCTCTGCGGGAGAGAGAAAAATCATTTCCTTTCTGAGAGCAATTATTTCGGACCCCCAGATTATTTTCATGGATGAACCGACGACCTATATCGACCGTAAAAGTTCGCTTCTCCTTATCCAGGAGATGTTCCGCTTTAAACGGGAAGGGAAAACCGTCGTTATAGTCACCCATGACTTGACTCTGGCAAAGAGTATTGCCGATTATTTCGTTTTCTTACACGAGGGTAGAATTGTTGTAAACGATACGATGAATGCTGCCATGAATACGGATAATGAACTGTTAATGGCTTTTATAGAAGATCAGGCAATAGCCGATGATAGAAAAGAGTAGGATATTTAATTTTGCATATAACAACAGGAAGTAGCATATGAAATTCGGATTCAGACATGCCGACAAGTTTGTAGGTTTGTTCGTTCTTGTGGCCATCTTGTTCATCACGGCATCAGTGGTGGTGACAGGAGTCAATAAACGGTGGTTTGCCCGGGAGTATGAGTATTTTACCCGTTTCAGGAGCGCCGAAGGACTCAGTGTCGGAATGGAGATAAAGCTTAGGGGATTCGGAATAGGAAAAGTCAGAAGACTGACTCTGAATGATAAAAATCAGGTAGATATCACTTTTACGATTTATGACAGTTATATAGATAAAATTGTCGAAAATTCAATGATCGAACTGGCGTCCAACCCGCTGGGACTGGGAGGAGGATTGAATTTCTATCCGGGCAGGGACTCTAAAGAGATAATCCCTGAATACAGTTTCATCCCCTCCAATCATACGAAAGAGGGAAAGGAGCTTCTCAGTTCAAAAAAACTGGATATGCCGGAAGGCGCTGATGCCATGGGTGCGATAATGGAGAATATAAATCCCATCCTGAGCGATGTTGACAGCCTGCTCACATCCATGACAAGCCTTCTGACAACCCTGGATAGTGCTCTTATGGGTAATCAGAACAGTCCTGTAGGGGGAATGCTTCTGAACCTGGAAGATACGACAGCCAACATTAATACAATCCTGCCTGTGGTAGAAGCCATTATGAAGGATGTGGACAGCATGACCGGTTCTCTGTCCGTATTGATGAAGGAACTGGAAGATCCTACCGGACTAATCCCGAAACTGATAGATCCGACAGGAACCTTCGATACAATCCTTCATGATGACAATGTTCTCTTTGATCAGCTGATTGTTCTGCTAAATGACGTCCATAACAACCTTGCCAACCTGACTGTTATTACAGGAGATCTACGGGGTATTACTCCCGAGCTGAATGCTGTTCTTGATGAAGCGACAGGAGCCTTGCGTGAGGGGGAGAAAGTACTGGAAGGGCTCTCCAACAATCCTATTCTCCGTAAGGGGATCAGTACAGAAGTTGACGCCTCCTATCAGCACGGAACCCTGAGGGATGAGGAGTTCTGAAAATGAAACAATATAGTATTATCTACCTGTTCCTGACACTGGTTTTTATCAGCTGTTCTTCCATGCCCAAGGACGAGAAGGTTCAGAATGTTACAGCCACCCGGTCTCTTGGAGCACTTCATATTGAAAGAGGAAACAATGAATACAGGTGGAACAACTACGATTCCGCTCTTTCTCTCTATTCCAAGGCTTTGACTCTATCTTCTTCTGTTGACTGGGAGGAGGGGATTGTCCGCAGCATGGTTCAGATAAGCCGAACCATGGATCAACTGGGAGAAACAGAGAAGTCTCTGATCTATGCAGAAACTGCCGCAGCTTTCAGGATAGCACAGGAGTCTGAAACGCTTAGAGTCCTGACCCTGAACCGGCAGGCGGAGTGGTATTTTTATCAGAATAATACAGCTGAAGCTCTCAAGTTCCTGAATGAATCCATTAAAGTCGGTAAAAATATTAAATCGGAAGAGATTGGAGAGTCCTGGCGGATTAATGCGGCCATTCACAAAAAAAAGAAAGACTATGATACTGCTCTTACTGCAATTGAAGAGGCTGTTGAAATAGACAGGAAAGGGCTCTTCCTTGGAGAGCTGGCCAGCGATTACTATATCAGAGCATCAATTCTATCCCTTTCCGGAAAATATTCCGAAGCTATTGAATCGATGGAACAGGCTTTAGAGAAAGATAAATTTATTGAAAATTCCGCAGGAATTGCCATGGATTTATACGGTTTGGGTCAAATTCATAAAAAAAACGGTGATTCGGAAATAGCTTTGGACTATTTTAAACGTTTATACCTTGTATACAAGGGGGCTAATGACGGAACAGTTCCGGAATTCCTTATAGAATCCCTTAATGACCTGTCCATTGAAACTGATTGGCTTCCTGAAATTGACATGCCTTAAGATATTGTAACAAAAAAGCATATTCTATAGTATTACGTTAACACAAATACTTATAAAAAGGATAGAGATATGCTTGGATTTATCGTAATCGTTGTAATCGGTGCATTGGCTTTTGCCGCACTGAATTACAGCGCGGTGAAGAAAAAAGACGCCGGTACAGAACAGATGCAGACTATTGCCGGTGCAATTGAAGAAGGGGCGGACGCCTTTCTGCGGCATGAGTACAAACTGATTTTCAAAATCGTTGTCATCATTGCTGTTCTTCTTCTGGTCGTTGTATCCTGGTACGCCAGTGTTTCCTTTATCATCGGAACCATTATGAGCGCCAGTGCCGGATGGATCGGGATGAAAATCGCGACTATTTCAAATGTCAGGGTTTCCAACACTGCGAAGGAGACAAAGAGTATCGGCGCCACTCTGAAAGTAGCTTTTCAGGGTGGTAGTGTAATGGGACTATCAGTAGGAGGTTTTTCCCTTCTTGGCCTGGCCATTATCTACTTCGTATTCGGAATACTTCTTGGACAGACAAAACCTGATCATCTGGTGATAGTAACAAATTGGCTGGGTATTAATGATATCCCCTTTACCATGACGGTTTCAGGTTATGCTCTTGGTTGTTCCATCATTGCCATGTTCAACCGTGTTGGAGGCGGTATCTATACAAAAGCAGCCGATATGGGCGCCGATCTTGTTGGAAAGACAGAGGCCGGTATCCCCGAAGATGATCCCCGTAACCCTGCAACCATTGCGGACAATGTGGGTGATAATGTGGGTGATGTAGCCGGTTTGGGATCCGACCTGCTGGAAAGTTTTGTAGGTGCGGTAATTTCCGCCATGGTTCTGGCATCCTATATCTACTTCTCTTCCAGTCATTCCGCAAATCCTGTATCCGGTGAGCTTGTCGGGACATTGATCACTTACCCAATCGTATTTGCTTCTGCCGGTCTTGTTTCCTCCATGCTGGGTATTTTCATTCTCCTGAAAAGTAAAGTTTCCGATAAACCTCATAAAGAACTGAATAAGGCAACCTTTATAGCAGCAGGATTGACGATCCTTATCAACGGAGTCCTCACCTGGATGATTTTCAACGGGATTGATGTATCTGCCGCAGGCTTTATGCTGGGCGCCCTGTCTCCCTGGATATGTGCTGTTCTTGGTGTTGTCAGCGGAATCCTGATCGGACAGATGGCAGAACGTTATACCAGCTATGATTTCAATCCCACCAAGGGAATTGCTGCAGCCTCCAAGGAGGGGCCTGCTCTTACTATTACTCAGGGTATGGCCGTCGGTATGAAATCCGTTATTGCTCCTGTAATAACTCTTGGTGTAGCCATTATTGCCGCTCATTCCGTTGCCGGACTCTACGGGGTTGCCATGGCAGCTATCGGAATGCTTTCATTCGTAACCATGACTGTATCCGTAGATACCTACGGTCCCATTGCGGATAATGCAGGCGGTATCAGCGAAATGGCTCATCTGGATCCCGAAGTCCGTGAAATCACAGACGAACTGGATGCCGTAGGAAATACGACAGCGGCTATTGGTAAAGGGTTCGCTATCGGAAGTGCCGCTCTGGCCGCACTCTCCCTGTTTGCCTCCTACCTGTATGCTCAAGCCGGTGAATCCGCTGCAGATGGAATCAACCTTGTTCTGAATATGATCAACACCATGACCCTGGCCGGAGCCCTGGTAGGAGCAGCCCTTCCGTACCTGTTTTCCGGAATCCTTATTGAATCAGTGGCAAATGCAGCCAGAAGCATGGTTCAGGAAGTACGCCGTCAGTTCTCTGAAAAGCCTGGTATTCTGACAGGTGACGATACCCCTGATTACAGGGAGTGTATTTCCATCTCCTCCGCAGGTGCACTTAAAGAGATGAAAATTCCCGCACTGCTTTCTGTTGTAATGCCACTGGCAAGCGGTTTCATCTTTGGTCCCGAATTTGTCGGCGGTCTCCTGATCGGTACAACCCTCAGCGCTATTATGCTGGCTCTCTATACAGCCAATGCCGGTGGTGCCTGGGATAACGGCAAAAAATATATTGAAAACGGCCACTACGGCGGAAAGGGCTCTGATGCCCATAGCGCTGCTGTTATCGGTGATACTGTTGGAGACCCCCTGAAAGATACTGTTGGTCCTTCTCTGGATATACTGATAAAGATAATGTCTGTCATCTCCCTGATTTCCGTTTCCATATTCGGAAAATTCAACCTTTTTTCACTGTTGTTTTAATCAGCAGCATACTATATTTGAATTAGGAGTCTATTATGGCATTACATTATTATATGACAGTTTTTCCCATGGAAGCATTGGTTGCGTCACAGCTTGAACCCGAACACTTCGCCTCGTATATGGCTCTGGGTGATAAAAAAGCTGCAGCGGAACAACTGATGTTTGTAGAAATTGAAGGCGGTTTCGGTAAATACTTTGACTGGGAATTTGCTGAAAGAAAGTGTGTTCCCCATTCTGACGGGCGTCCAAAAAACTCCCTGTACCTGAGCGTTTATCGGGTCCTCGAAAATATTCAACTTACAGCAATGGGCAGTCTTTACCTTGTTACCAAGGACGGACGCTCTCTGGTTCTGGAGAAGAAGGGGTATTCTGCTCCGGCAAACTGGAAAGGATATGCACTCTACAGAGAGTACTGTCCCATGTCTCCTCTGGCCGTCAGCTCGCTGGATCCCAAAAAATACGGCGAGCATATGACTGAGGAAAATAACAAAGTCCATGTTCCAACACTGTTCTTTGCGGATCTTAAACTGGGCAATGTGGATAATATTGAAGAAAGCGGCAACGTAGGACAAATCTATGACAAGAATCTGGAGCATCTCCAGAGCTGTGTTCATGCCCTTCAGGCAGGAAAAGGGAAAATGACTAAGATTGTCGACCGGTCAAACTTCAATTCCTCTTTTTATCAGATTATCGATAATGGTCTTTATATATCCAGCGGGGATGACATTATAATGTATCCCATGCCTTCACGGGATGAGCTGAAAAAGATCGATTACGACTGGGGACGTTCCGCCCTGATTTTTTAACATTATAGGGTGCTGGTTTCACCAACCAGTGCTCTCTGAACTGATTCGAATCCCGGCAATACTCTGCCGGGATTTTTTATTTTAAAGAATAAGAAAATTTGTTATATTAACTAAGGAACAAGCTAAATCGGGGGGGGGTATATGGAGATACATAAAGAGCTGGTGTTTATCAGGAATTTGCTGCTGCTTTCGGTAGGAATCGGGGGACTGGTTATAATGAAAACCCTCTCAGGAATTCTTCTTCCTCTCGTACTGGCTATGATGCTCTCTATCATTTACCTCCCGGTAGTTATGTATCTTGAATCCAAGCATATCCCGGGGAAACTGATTGTGCCCATAATAGCCATTGGAACTCTGGGCATTATCTATTCAGTTACAAATATTTTTATCGCCACTATTACAGATATCATCGGGCAAATGGATTTTCTTATAGAAAAGCTGACTCAGAAATTCCTCTTAATCGGTGATCTGGTTTCCAGGATACCCTATCTGAAGCTGGATACACAGGTCCTTCTTGAAGGGCTGAACTCCCTCCTGAGCAGGGACGCCATCACAACCTCAGCATCTTCCATTGTCAAGGGGGCGGGGAATTTCGGGTCCTCCTTTCTGATGTTCACGCTCTACTTTCTCTTTCTCCTCCCGGGCATTTCACATTATAAAAACTATGTGAAATACGTTGGAGGGGATAACCTTACGCTTCTGGATGATATAGAGACACTCCAGAAGAACGTTTCCACCTATATGGGTATTAAAACGGTTATAAGCCTGACAACAGGTATTATTGCGGGTGTATTCTGCAGCATTATGGATTTAAAGTTTGCCTTTTTCTGGGGGTTCCTCACCTTTATCCTGAACTTTATACCTTCCATCGGATCAATTATCGCAACAGTAATCCCTTCCATTTTTGGTTTAATCCAGTTCGATTCCTTCCAGCAGATACTGCTTCTCTTTGCCTTACTGGGGGTAAATCAGATCATTATCGGTAACGTTATTGATCCTAAAGTAATGGGGAACAGGCTTCGTCTTAACACGGTAACAGTACTCTTCGGCTTGGTTTTCTGGGGAGTTATCTGGGGTATTCCGGGTATGCTTATGTCAGTTCCCCTTTTGGTTACGGTAAAACTGCTTCTGGAAAAATCCCATGCCTGGAGTATCGTAGCGAGGGTTATGGGTTACCCGGAAAGAACGAAACATCCTACCGATTCCAGACTGAAATGGCTGAAAAAAAGGAATGGAGACAAAAAAGCCTAGATTGAATTTTTCCTGTTCTTTGATTATGATGATGGCATCTTTTTGACAGGAGTCAACCATGACCATCGATTCTCTCTATGAGAAACTTAATAAGATTAAATTCGGAGAGATGCCTGAAGAGCATCTACGTTCTCTTTGCGAACGCTTCTTTCCAACCATACGCGAAATTGAAGAGTTAAAAAAAGAAACCGATACGGTCATCCTGGCTCATTCCTATGTAAAATCCAACATTATCTACTCCGTATCCGACTATGTGGGAGATTCCTATGAACTGAGTAAAAATGCCATGGAAGCGGAACAGAAGCGGATTATTTTTGCAGCAGTCCGCTTTATGGGAGAAACAGCCAAAATTCTGAGTCCCCAGAAGGATGTGCTGATCCCCGGAACAAACCCGGCCTGCACACTGGCTGACAGTATTACAACCGAAGATATGCAGAAGCTCAGAAAAGAATACCCGGACTACTCCTTTCTCTGCTATATCAATACTACAGCCGAAGTAAAGGCTGAGTGCGATGCCTGTGTTACCTCGGCCAATGTCTACGATATTGTTGAAAAATATCCCTCTGATAAAATCTATTTTGTTCCTGACCGTTTAATGGGGCAGAATATTATTGAGGAGATGGAAAAACGCCGGATAAAGAAGGATATTAAGGTCTGGAGCGGTTCCTGCTATGCTCATGAAGAGTATACCCCGGAAATGATTGAAGCACTCAGAATGAAGTACAGCGATCTGACTGTAATGGTTCATCCGGAATGCTCTCCCCAGGTCCTGCAGCAGGCGGATTTTGTAGGCAGTACCTCGCAGCTCTATAATTATATTAAGGACCTGAACCGGGGTCATTTTCTTATGCTTACCGAATGCGGACTTATATCCAGAATTGAAGCTGAGATGCCCGAAAAGATGTTTGTCGGGACATGTGCCCTCTGCAAATATATGAAGTCCAATACCCTGGATGACATATTAAGGGTTTTAAAGAATCCCCTTCCATCGGATTATGTAGAGATAGATGAGGATATCAGGCGAAAGGCTCAAATAAGCATTAACAGGATGTTTGAAATCGCCGAATCCTGATCCGTAATTAAACTTTTAGGAGTGGGGATCCCGCCTCTAGGCAGGGATTTCCATCACCGGTGTTTCCATGCAGCAGGATAGAACAGCCTGTACCGGAACCGTGATGAAGAATATTCCCGTTTTCCCTTTGACAGTCGGGTAGGGTTATTGCTGAAAAAATAACAAATAAGAGCCGGTCCCTCTGTCATTGTTCATGAACCAGTTTTCCTTTTATCCTGTTAAGCAGAGTAGAGCTATAGTGCTCCCTTTTGTATGGAGGCAGGCGTTTAATATGAATTTTCATATGATGCTCCTTCAACCATTGTCTGAGATTTTCTTCCAGAGCTGTCTGATCATGCCCCAGACAGATAATGTCCGGCTGAACCTCCTTAAGGATTCCATAGGTTCCTATTTCTTCATCAGCCAGAAATGCATCATAAACAAGGGGATGGTTTTTTATACTCTGTAAGCGCCTGCTTTCATTATGAAGGGGAGTCTTATGTTTGAATCCCTGTACAAATTTATCTCTCGCAACTATAACAATAAGGCATTTGCCATGTTTAGCTGCCTTTTCCAGGAAAAACTCATGCCCCGGATGAATATTATCAAAAGTACCGAATACTAATACATATTTCATGAATAAACCTTTCTTAACAGAGGGTATAATACCAGAAACCCGAACCATAAGAAAGCCCTGATATTCCTCAAAAATGTGACTGCGAATATATAAATGAAAGGAGAATCATGGAAAAGAAAAAAAAATGGTGATTTTTTTGTAGAGAAAAAATAGTGAAATTGTTAAAAGAAACCGGCATTTACTAGTTATTGCCCTCATTAATTCCTGTCCAAACCTTATAGAAAACTGTTATTTGTTTATTTTTCATTCTATAAACTGACAATTTAAGTGTTGTTTGACTTTAAAGTGAGCATACCATGAAGATCCTGTGAAGGGTCATGAATGTTCACTATTTGTCATAACAGGATCAGAAGGGTTATATTGAAATCAGATAAAAACAGAAAATTATTTTTGGGAGGATATATATGCAAGTACTGAAAGAATCCGTTAGACAGAGGATCGTAACATCAGCCCGGAAAGAGTTCCGGAAAAAAAGTTTTGAGAAAGCATCAATGAGAGCCATCGCTTCATCCGCCGGGATGACAGTCGGCAACCTCTACCGCTACTATAAAAACAAGGAAGACCTGTTCGGCTCAATCATAGAACCCCTTTATAAATCCCTTCAGGGATTAAAGAAGGAAATACAGACTGTGGAAGGAGACAAGATTTCCTGGCTTCTGACTCAGCTGAAGGATTTACAGAAAGAGTACAGAATTGAATGGCTGATTCTGTCAGCCGGATCTCAGGGCTCCAAATACGAAAAAGCCCTGGACAATGTTTATGCTCTGCTTCAGACTACAATCAAGGAAGTCCTGACAGAAAACAACAAACAGTCCAGCCTGGCAGCTCCGGTTGCGTCTGCCATTCTTCACGGTTTGAGAACAATTCTTCAAACCGAAAAGAAGAACTCTCCCGAAGTTGTGGATGAGTTCCTGCAGTTCATGATGTCAGATATGATCAAAAGAGTAGCTTCATAAAGTTTCTAAATATTACAGAAAATATTTAAACTATTGCAAAACCGGCCTGTAAGGCCGGTTTTTTTCTGCCCTTGAATTGCCTCCCTCCAAAGGAGGGAGGCCGAATTGATGTCTCCCCTTAGTCAACTATAAAGAGGGGCCAGGAGCGCTAACTGGTAAAACCCTCTCCCCTTAATCCCCCTGGTCGTATGCTTCGTTTACTGCTCGGGAATGTAACCTTCCTCTCCCAGAGGGAGAGGGGGTATTATATAAAAGAGCCGATATAGCATGCATCGCTGCTCCCAGGGGCAGCACGCTTTCATCCATATTGAAGCGGGAGTGGTGGAGGGGGTAACTGCTGTCGTCACCACCGCGGCAGCCCAGCCAATAGAAAACCCCGGGGATTTCTTTCAGGTAGTAACTGAAGTCTTCTGCGGTCATCCTGGGCTCTTCCAGCCATAGAGGAACCGTACAGCCATCAAACTGTCCTGCCTGATTAATAATAAAAGCGGCCATCTCTTTGTTATTGATAACAGGTGGATATTCCGGTTGGATATCCAGGTTATAGTTTCCTCTGTAGCGCCTGCAGAACATATCCAGAGTTTCCTTGATTTCTGCTCTTATCTGTTCCCGGATTTCTTCGGAAAAAGTTCTTATGGTTCCGGATAAACGAACATCCTCGGCAATAGCATTGGGACGGGTTCCCCCTTCAATACTCCCCAAAGTAATTACCGCGGGATGTACAGGATCAATCAGGCGACTTACTATAAACTGAAAGGAGTTGATTATCTGGGCTGTAATGGCAATGGGATCTACCGACTGATGGGGCAGACCGGCATGGCCTCCTTTGCCTTTAACTGTAATAAAAAAGTTATCTGTCGAAGCCATGGCCCGGCCTTCGTTGACGGCAACCGTACCGGTAGGCAGGGACGGATCCAGGTGGACGGCAAAGATCCCTCTTACTTCAGAAAGCAGACCGGACTGCATGATGGGCAGGGCTCCGCCGGGACCTTCTTCCCCCGGCTGAAATACCATATAAGTATCCTGTGGCAGCTTTTTTGCAGAAAGGAGTTTGGCAGCCCCCAGGAGCATGCTCATATGCCCGTCGTGTCCACAGGCGTGCATAACCCCTTCTCTGGTTGAACAGTAGGAGATCCTGTTGGCTTCGGGTATCTCCAGGGCATCCATATCAGCCCGGAGAGCTATTGGTGCACCGTCGGGGTTCCCCGGAATCCGGGCGATTACGCTGTTCACGGGGCAGTCATCCAGTATTTCTATGTCCCAGTCCAATAGCAGGGTTCTTATGGTCGCGGCAGTATGCCTTACATCCAGACCCGTTTCAGGATGGCTGTGAAAAATCCGTCTCCATTCTATCAGGGAAGCCTGTAGTTCAAGGGCTTCATCCAGAATGCTTTTGTTGAGTTTCATATAATTGTCAGTATAGAAGTTGTGACTTTCCGCTTCAAGAGGAGTATTGTTAATACGCTTATAGACAGTAATCAGCCAATTATGATATTTTTACACAGCACTTAACAAGGTTATTTACGGAGAAAATCACATGCTTCAGCAGGTTTTAAAAAATAGCAGAAAAGTTGTTATCAAAATCGGATCCAATACGCTTTCCAAACCTGACGGAACCATTAATCATGATTTTTTCAAAGGTCTTGCCTACCAGATAGCGGAGCTTAAAAAGGCGGGCAAACAGGTAGTCGTTGTAACCTCCGGAGCCAGAATTGCCGGTGTATCCACACTGGGAAAATGGAAAAGAAAGGGTGATATGCATTACAAGCAGGCACTCTGTGCCATCGGGCAGGTAGAGCTGATGGATTCCTACCGCCGGGTGCTGAAAGAGTACGATATTCTGATTGGCCAGATCCTGCTGACAGGAGATGACTTTTCCGACCCGAACCGTACCCTGCGTATCCGCAATACCCTGTTCACCCTCCTGGATGAAGGTGTTGTCCCCGTTATCAATGAAAACGACTCTGTCAGTGTTGATGAGCTGGAACAGGAGGTCAGGATCGGAGACAACGATAACCTGGCCGCTCTGACTGCGGAGCTGTGGAATGCGGATCTGCTTTTTGTTATGAGCGATATTGACGGTGTATTTGATAAAGACCCCACTACAGCGAAGGACGCACAGCTGCTGGAGGTGGTTCATGACTCGGACAAGGTTCTCAACTCCATAGAAGTGGGGGAGAAGGGCTCCTTTGGCACCGGCGGGATTGTTACCAAGATCGATGCGGCCCGGAAGGTCAATGAGTACGGGATTCCCATGATCCTGGCAAACGGGAAGCAGCCTGAAATAATTCTCCGTCTGCTGAACGGCGAACTGAGGGGCACTGTTTTCCTGCCTCGGGAATAGATCAACCGGTGTTCCTGATGGAAAAATCTTGTTTATCTCTTACAATGGTAAACCTGTTGCTTTTGAATATTACATAGAAAATTCACCAGCTTATTACCAATACACTCCCTGAATCCATGATCATAAGAAAACATTGTACCAGACAACCCTATCGGCTTGCAGGTAAATTGGATCTTATGAAGCTATCGCTGAGGTAGTGTCAGTGAATAACCTACTGAACCGTACTCTCATACTGCAGCTTGTAAAGACTGTAATACAGATCTTTTTTAGCGATCAGTTCCTCATGGGTCCCCTGTTCCACCAGTTCCCCCTGGGACAGGACAAGGATTCTGTCCGCCTTTTGAATCGTACTGATCCTGTGGGCGATCACAAGAGACGTTCTGCCTTTTAGCACGGTTTCAAGGGCCTTCTGTACCAGCTTCTCCGTTTCCGAATCGATATTGGCCGTAGCTTCATCCAGAATCACCACATCCGGATTATGGGCCAGCACCCGGGCAAAAGAGAGCAGCTGCCTCTGGCCCGCCGAAAGATTGGAACCCCTCTCTTTAACGGGGGAGTCATACCCCTTTTCCATATCCTTTATAAAGTGATCGGCCTGAACCTGCTCGGCCGCCTCCCGGATCTTTTCAAAAGGGATATCCGATCCCAGAGCGATATTCTCAGCAATGGTCCCCGAAAACAGAAATACGTCCTGCTGCACAGCCTGTATGGTGCTCCGGAGAGTGCTCAAGGGGTATTCCGTTATATCCACACCGTCCAGACAGATACGACCGGCCTGAATATCCCATAGGCGGGCGGCCAATGAAGCAATGGTTGTCTTGCCCGCCCCCGTATATCCCACAATAGCAATTGTTTCGCCCGGCTCTGCTGTAAAGGAGACATTCCTCAGGACATAATCCTCCTTTTTATAAGCGAAACTGACAGAGTCGAATTCAATTCGCCCCCTGACCGAATCGGGCAGGGCTTTCTGCCCCGAATCATCCAGAGACTCTTTCTCATCCAGAATCTGAAAAATCCGTTCTCCCCCGGCCATGGCGGACTGCATAATGGTGAATTTCTCACTCAAATCCATAACGGGCCGGTAGAACTTCTGAATCAGGTCGATAAACGCAATCAGAACCCCCAGGGTCAGAATGCCCCTGTTATACATACCCCCCCCGAGGTATATGACCACTCCCAGAGTAACAGAAGTAAACAGATCGACCAGAGGCCGAAAAACGGCAAAGACATACATTTCCGCCAGGCTGGCTTTTAACAAATTTTTATTATTTTCATCGAATTCCCGGCGGGCCCGTCTCTCCTGACCGAAAATCTGTATAACCTCCATGCCGCCGATATGTTCGGACAGAAAACCGTTTACTTTTCCGATCCAGTGACGCTGATTCCGGTAAGCCGTTCTGGCCAGCCTGCGGAAGACTATTGTGGCAATAAGGACGGGAGGAATAGTGGCAATGGTTATCAGAGCCAGAGAGGGATCCAGTATATAAAGAGTTACCAGCACACCGCCCATCATGGCGATATCCTTTAAAACAGAAATGGTTACAGAAGTAAAAAACTCATTTATGGTTTCCACATCACTTGTTATCCGTGAAACCAGATTTCCGACGGGAGTATCCCCCAGATGCCCCAGAGACTGATCCATAACATGGGAGAGCATTCTGATCCTCAGATCTTTCATCACCCCCTGGCTGGTCCAGGACATGGTGTACATCTGAAAAAAGGAAAATATCAGAATAATTCCCAGAAGTAGAAAATAGAAAAGAGTATTGATTCCAAGGCCTCTTAGATTCACCGCCTTAACAGTTTCATCCGCCCAGTCTGAAAGGATATACTGATCCATGGTCTGCTGCAGCAGAACCGGAAGAGCCAGCTCGGCCACGGTGGAAATCAGCAAAGCAATACCCGCAACCAGAAACCAGATTTTATAGGGACCGGCCATGCGGAACAGCCGGCTGACAACCCGATGGTTGTATTCGCTCAAACTGTCATTGCTCTTTTCAATATTCAGTTTTTTCATGACAGTTCATCCTTCTCCATGGATTGAAGAGTATAAATCCGTTTATACAGACCTTCCTGTTTAACAAGTTCTTCGTGGGTCCCGTACTGATCGATTGCGCCGGCATCCATAACCAGAATATGATTTGAAACCTGGAGGGTCGAGACCCTGTGGGATATTATTATATTGGTCATTCCGGCCCGTTTTTGCATAAACTCCCTGAGTATAAACTCTTCGGTTTTTGTATCGACTGCAGACAGGGCATCATCCAGAATGAGTATCTGCGGATCTGCCAGCAGAGCCCGGGCAAAGGCGATACGCTGCTTCTGACCTCCCGAGAGGGTAACACCCCGTTCTCCTGCCTGAGTCTCCAGCCCGAGAGGAAAGTTTTTCAGGTCTCTGTCCAGAGTGGATATACGGATCGCTTCATTCAATTCTTCTTCTGATGCATCAGGTTTGGCATAAAGGATATTCTCCCGGATTGTGTGGGAAAAGAGGATGGTCTCCTGGGGGACCATGGAGATGGAAGCCCGGAGCTCAGATAAACTCAGGGAATGGATAGGGCTGTCGTTATATAAAATCTCACCCTCCCTGGATTCCAGGATACGGGGCAGCAGCCGGATAAGGGTTGTTTTCCCGCTGCCTGTTTTGCCCAGAATCCCAAGGGTTTCTCCCGCTTTAACTTCAAGTGAAAGATTATCTACTACCCTGGTGTCTGTCCCGCTGTATTTAAACGCCAGGGAATCTATAGTAAGTTTTTCAAAGAGAGGTACAGCCAGAGGAGATTCTGTGTTAGAGATTTCCGGTTTGGCATCAAGGATATGATTAATCCTTACAAGAGAAGCCGCACCTCTCTGAATCAGGTTTACTGTAAACCCGGCTCCCAGCATGGGCCAGATCAGCATCCCCAGATAGGACATAACAGCCACAAAGTCCCCGGGATTTAAATCCCTGTTAATCACCTGACGCCCTCCGAAATAAAGAAGGAGACAGACTGTTACACCCGAAAGAAAGGAGACAATGGGAAAGATCAGCCCCCAGATACGGACAAGGGACATATTGGCTTCCCAGTATTCGTCGTTATCCCGGGAAAATTCCTTCAGAAAATGCTCTTCCTGCGTAAAAGTCTTGATAACACGAATACCGCTAAGAGTTTCCTGCACCCTCTCGCTCAAAGCAGAGTACCCGTCCTGTACCCGTTTAAAGCGGGTACCCAGTACTTTTCCGGCAAATAGCACAATTATAGTAATCAGAGGCAGGGGTATAATGGTGACCATAGCCAGATGAGGGTAATTGCCTATAAGTATGATCAGTATGGCCAGAGCCATAAAAAGACCGTCTATAAATGCGACAAAAGCCATGCCGCTGGCCATTCTAACAGCTTTCATATCATTGGTCATCCTGGCCATCAGATCGCCTGTTTTATTCTTACCGAAAAAAGTGGAACTGAGATCCAGCAGGTGGTAGAAAACATTCCGGCGGAGCTCTATTTCAATCCGCCGGGAGGCGCCATGAATAAAAAAACGCCAGAAAAAACGCCCCATGGAAACAACAAGGGCAACCAGAACCATATGCAGCATCAAAATACGAATTGCTTCCAGTTCAAAATGACCGGTCGAAATGGCATTAATGGCATTTTTAATAAATTGCGGTATGTAGAGCAAACCGGCATCCGTTATAATCAGACAGAGGATTCCGGCAATATAATAGGGTGTATACTTTTTTAGATAGGGGAGTAGAGTTCTGTATTCTTTCAACATTCTGTAAATATAATAAAAAAAAATGGCTCCGGGTCTTAATCACCGGAACCTTTTAATCTTTTTATTACAGAATATGTTTCAGAAACTTTTTGGTCCGTTCCTCTTTGGGGTTGTCAAAAACTTCTGAAGGAGTTCCCTCTTCAACAATCTGACCTTCATCCATAAAAACGACCCGGTCCGCCGCAGCTCGTGCAAATCCCATTTCATGGGATACTACCATCATGGTCATCCCGTCCTTTGCAAGGGCCATCATAACATCCAGAACTTCCTTTACCATCTCCGGATCAAGAGCTGATGTAGGCTCGTCAAAGAGCATAACCTTGGGATTCATGGCCAGGGCTCTGGCTATGGCAACCCGCTGTTTCTGTCCACCCGATAACTGACCGGGAAAAGATTTTTCCTTTTCGGAAAGTCCTACCTGGTTCAGAAGCTTCCGGGCATTTTCCTCAGCCGCTGCTTTATCCACTTTTTTAACATGCCGGGGAGAGAGGGTAATATTATCCAGAACAGTCAGGTGGGGAAACAGGTTAAAATCCTGAAAAACCATTCCCACTTCCTCCCGGATCTTTCGTATATCCGAATTGGGATCGGTTACACTGTCTCCGTCAATAGCAATATCTCCGCTAGTGAGAACTTCCAGACGGTTTACACTCCTTAAAAGGGTGCTCTTCCCGCTTCCCGAGGGACCGATTACCAGAACGACCTCGCCTGTCCTGACTTCCAGGCTGGCTCCGTTTAGAGCCTTTACCACACCAAAATCCTTAACGGCGTTTTTTATTGAGATCCTATTTTCCATTAACAGCCATCCTTTCTTCCATAATGGCAACCAATCGGGAGAGGAAGAGAGTAAGCACAAGGTAAACCAGGGCTACCATTGTATAACTTTCAAAATACAGAAAGGAAGTAGACGCAAATTCCCGTCCTCTGCGCAGCAGATCTGCGATAGCCAGAACGGAAACAAGAGATGAATCTTTCAGAAGGGCAATGAACTCATTACCGATAGCCGGAAGGATAACCCTCATTGTCTGAGGCAGGATAACAAGACGCAGGGCCTGTCCTCTGGTCATACCCAGAGCAATGGAAGCTTCCATCTGCCCTTTGGGAATGGATTGAATCCCCGCCCGGAATATCTCGCCCATATAGGCCCCGTAGCAGACGGCCATGGCAATTACTGCTGCGACCATCCCCTGGATATTCAGGAATTTCCCCAGGGCAAAATAAATATAGAATAACTGAACCAGCAGAGGTATACCCCTGATCAGTTCGACGTATATTGTTGCCACACGGTTAAACGCGGTAATCCGGGAGATCTGCCCCAGACCGGTTAATAAACCAATCAGGGTAGCGCATATAATAGCCATTACAGTTACCTGGAATGTTACAAGGATTCCATCAGGAAGGAATTTCATAATACGCCAGTAGGGATCCGGCTTAACAACAGGAAGCAGTATTAATAGAGCAATAGCACCTATAAAAGTAATCTGCCACGACGAGAACAGGCCCTTATTGCCTTTGGCAGGAATAAGGGCGCCATCAGTGACTTCTATACGAGTATGGCTATTGCCATGATCGTTTAGCGAAGCCATTTATTAACCAGCTCGTCCCGTTTACCCGATGCTATAACAGCTTCGAGAGCGCTGTTCAGTTTATCTAGAACCTCAGAATTTCCTTTTTTAACGGCGATTCCGTAAAATTCATCTGTAAAGGGTTCCCCTACAATTTTCAGCTTGCTTTTATAGTTGTCATTACCCAGAACATAGTCTGCAGCAATGGGACTGTCACCAACTACAGCATCAAGATTGCCATTAGCCAGATCTTCTACAGCCAGACCAAGTTCATCGTAGTTTTTCAGAGTAATACCACCTGCTTCACTAATAGCGATTGCACCGGTGGTACCAATCTGGGCACCAACTTTTTTACCTTTAAGATCTGCCAGTGTTGTTACACCGTTTGTATCTTTTGAAACGATAACAACCTGACCGGCGTTAATATAAGGTGATGTAAAGTCCATTGTATTCTTTCTTTCTTCCGTAATTGTTACAGAAGAACATACAGCATCGTAATTTCCGTTTGCCAGTCCGGCAAAAATCCCATCCCATGCAGTATTCTGAACTTCAATTTCAAATCCGCCGGCTTCTGCCATGGCATAAAGCATATCGATATCAAAACCGACAATTTCTTTATTTTCGTTAACAAATTCCATGGGAGGCCAGGTACAGTCTGAACCGATGACAATTTTATTACTGTCTTTTTTTTCACATCCCACAAAGAGAGAGAGAGCCGCGACAATCAGAGTCATCATAACAACGATTTTTTGCATTTTTTTCTCCAGCAAATAGTATAAACTTAAATATTTCTATATTTATACCAATTATTTACATAAATGAGTAGTAAAAAATACAATATCTTTACTTCTTTTACAGGAGAATCAGAGATTTCAATTATCAGCAAAATTATAAAGGGGGATAGTCAGGGTCTTCTTACATTACTACTGAAAGAGTAATTAAAAAGTCACCCTGAATATGCCATCTGCATTTTCTCAAAACAGAATTCCAGCAGGATGCTAATATTCAGACATTAATGAATAAACTTAAAAATCACATATAACGTATATGTCAGGTATAATTATTCTTTCGATTTCCACAATCCTTTAAATTTCCAGTATATTCCGTTTAATTTAAGATTAAACTGCAATAATCATTTTTGAGTTGTCTGACCTGTTGAACTTTTCAGTTTTTCCATGATATGTTGTCGCCATAACAGATAAGACTCATATATTTCCGATAATATGGTTTGGAAGTTTCTACAGGTTACCGAAAATAACCAGCTATGAGTTGATAATTCCTCTAAGCCGTTTATCCGGAATGTATGTCCTGTTTTAACAGAGTCTTTATCCGTTAAATTTACAATCTCCTTCAGGAGGAGCGCACCGCAGATGAGCGATTTTTTCCGGATATTTGTGGAAAAAAAGCCTGGACACAATAGTGATTCCACGGCCTTGACCGATGATTTGAAAACAACCCTTGGGACAAGGGGATTATTGCGGGCCCGTATAGTTAATATATACGAATTGACGGGTCTTGAGGATGAAGCCTGCTGGAAGGTGACAAACTCAATTTTTTCCGAAGCCACTGCCGACCAGGTGTACACAACTGCACCGACCGAGGGAGTGGCTGATTTTTTTGGTATTGAATACCTGCCCGGTCAGTTCGACCAGAGGGCCGATTCTGCTGCTCAGTGCATCCACCTGATATATCCTGAATGGTCAGGTGTAGTGCGCAGCAGCAGGATGATCCTTCTGGAGGGCTCTATCAGCCCCGACGAACTGGTTAGAATCAAGAGTTACTGCATAAACCCGGTTGAATCCCGCGAAAAAGATATGAACAGTCACTCCCTGTTTGATCTGGGCTCCAAAGCCGAGGCTGTACCGGAACTGGAGAATTTTATTACCCTTTCCGATACAGACCTTGATTGCCTGCGTATTGAGATGGGTCTTGCCATGACAACGGAGGACCTGAAGTTCTGCAGGAACTATTTCCGCAATGAAGAAAGACGGAATCCCGGAGAAACGGAGATTCGGGTTCTGGATACCTACTGGTCGGATCACTGCCGCCATACAACCTTTGAGACAGAACTGAAGGATATTACCATCCCAGCCGGTGCTTTTCAGCAAACCCTGCAAAACAGTTTAGATCATTACCACTCCATCAGGGAGAAACTGGGCCGGACGGAAAAGCCCCTTACTCTTATGGATCTGGCTACCATATCCGGAAAAAGGCTGAGAGCTGAAGGCCTTCTGGATGATTTGGAGGTTTCCGAGGAAATTAATGCCTGCAGCGTTCGCATTAAAGTTGATGTGGACGGCAGAGAAGAGCCCTGGCTCCTTATGTTTAAAAACGAAACACACAACCACCCGACGGAGATTGAGCCCTTTGGAGGGGCATCAACCTGTATTGGCGGCGCAATAAGAGATCCGCTATCGGGACGATCGTATGTCTATCAGGCTATGCGGATTACCGGAAGCGGTGATCCCACGGAATCCCTTGAAGACACAATGAAAGGAAAGCTGCCTCAGAAATACATCAGCCGGACTGCAGCTCACGGCTATAGTTCCTACGGTAACCAGATTGGCCTGGCAACTTCTTTTGTCAAAGAAATCTATCATCCCGGCTATAAAGCCAAAAGAATGGAAGTCGGAGCGGTTGTCGGAGCGGTACCCGAATACATGGTCAGAAGGGAAACTCCAGCCCCAGGTGATACCATTATTCTGATAGGGGGAAAAACAGGTCGGGACGGCTGCGGCGGCGCAACCGGGTCTTCCAAGGAACACACCACAGAATCCCTTCAGACCTGCTCGGCGGAAGTTCAGAAAGGGAATGCTCCCGAAGAAAGAAAAATCCAGCGGCTTTTTCGAAATCCTGCGGTTACTGAGCTTATAAAAAAATGTAATGACTTTGGTGCCGGAGGCGTCTCTGTCGCAATAGGTGAACTGAGTGACGGACTTGTAATCAATCTGGATAAAGTTCCTGTCAAATATACCGGTTTGAATGGAACCGAGCTCGCCATTTCCGAATCACAGGAGAGAATGGCGGTAGTAACCGCTCCCGAAGATGCGGAATCCCTGATTCAGATGGCAGCGGAAGAAAACCTGGACGCCACTCTTGTTGCCCATGTCAGTGAAGAAAAAAGACTTGTCATGACATGGCAGGGGAATACCCTGGTAAACCTGAGTCGTGCTTTTCTGGATACAAACGGTGTCCGTTCCGAAAATGCCGTTTCCCTGCCTGAAGTAGATCTTTCCCGGAACCCCTTCAACCGGGAAGTTCCCGGCAACAACAATGATGAAAGATTTCTGAATAATCTGAAGGATTTAAATGTCTGCTCCCAGAGAGGGCTTACAGAAATGTTTGATGCCTCTATCGGTTCCGCTACAGTACATATGCCCTATGGCGGATCAAATCAGCTTTCAGAATCGGATGTGTCCATCCATAAACTGCCCGTTCCTTCAGGAAAGACGGAAACCTGCAGTTTCATGGCCTATGGATATGATCCGGACATTTTCAGCTGGAGTCCCTTCCACGGGAGCATTTACAGTGTTGTCTGCTCTCTGGTTAAGCTGGCTGCTTCAGGAGGCTCCTGGAAAACAGCAAGGCTTAGTTTTCAGGAGTACTTCAAACGCCTTGGAAAAGATCCTGAAAACTGGGGGCTTCCTTTTGCCGCGCTTCTGGGGGCAATGGAAGCTCAGGAGAAAATGGCTGTCCCAGCCATCGGCGGCAAAGACAGTATGTCGGGATCGTTCCATGACATACACGTCCCCCCGACGCTTATCTCATTTGCCGTTACAACCGGAAAAATCTGTCGGACAGTTTCCACGGATTTTAAAAAAACCGGCAGTACAGTTTATTATATGCCCCTTGCTGTTGACAAACAGTTCATACCGGTTTGGGACACCCTGAAAGAAAACCTGAACTATTATGAATCCAAGGTTTGGGAACAGGCTGTTCTATCCGCTTCCGTACTGAAAAAAGGCGGAATAGGTGAAGTTCTCTTTAAAATGGGGATAGGGAATGGAATAGGATTCCGGGGCGGGAATGTCAGTGTTCCCTTATTTGACAGTCTGCCTGGAGGAATTGTATTTGAATCGTCTGATAAAAAACTTCAGCTGGAATATTCCAATCTTGTGGTTCTGGGAGAGACCTGCAGAGAGCCCTCTATCATATGGCTGGATACGGAAGTAAGCCTGAAGTCCTGTCTGAAAGCCTGGAAGGAACCTCTGAATTCCGTTTTCCCGGATTATAGGGATGAAAAGGTTTCAACGCCTCTTGTTCAGGATTTTTCAGCACCCCTGTGCAAAGGATCTGCCGGACAAAAGGCTGTCCCCCTTGTCTACATACCTGTATTCCCCGGAACCAACTGCGAATATGATACAGCAAGATCCTTCAGAAACGCCGGAGCGGATACGGATTTAACGGTTTTCCGGAACAGAGACAAGAGCGACGTTATTTCATCCTTGAATGAGATGGCAGATCATATCAGAAAGGCACAGATTCTGATGCTTTCCGGAGGGTTCTCTGCAGGTGACGAACCGGAGGGATCGGGGAAATTCATTGCAACGGTACTGAAAAACCCGGCCATTGCCGCTGCTGTGGAAGACCTTCTTGAAAGGGACGGGTTAATCCTGGGAATCTGTAACGGATTTCAGGCTCTTATCAAGTCCGGATTACTACCGTACGGCCATGTAATGGATATACCCGAATCAGCACCGACACTTGCCAGGAACAGTATAAACAGGCATATATCACGCATGGTAACCACCAGGGTATGCAGTATCGGATCCCCCTGGACATCGCTGATGAAAACCGGAGACTGCCATCAGATAGCCATTTCTCACGGAGAAGGACGGTTTACAGCTCCTGAAGCATTTATCAGAGAGCTGGAAAAGAAGGGTCAGATTGCCTTTCAGTACTGTAATGCCGCAGGAGAAGCCGACATGAATCCGATTGTAAATCCAAACGGATCGGATTTCGCAATTGAAGGCATCACATCCCCCTGTGGAAAAATCATGGGAAAGATGGGACATACTGAACGCTATACATCAGATAATTTCCGGAATATTCCCGGTGTAAAATACCAGCCCCTGTTTAAATCGGGTGTGGAATACTTTAACTGAAAGACTGTGAGGAGTTTAATATGAAAGGTGCCATTATATTCGGAAGCCGTTCCGACCTGGACAAAATGAAGGGAGCGGCAACCTGTCTGAAAGAATTCGGAATCGGGTATGAAGCCCATATCCTGTCGGCACACAGGGTACCCGAGCGTCTGGAGGAAGTCCTGAACAAGCTGGAAGGCGAAGGCTGTGAATTTATTATTGCCGGTGCAGGGCTGGCCGCCCATCTCCCCGGGGTTATAGCTTCCAAAACAATCCTGCCTGTTATAGGGGTTCCATTAAATGCCGCATTTGAGGGCATGGATGCCCTGTTTTCTATTGTTCAGATGCCCAAATCCATCCCTGTGGCAACAGTAGGTGTAAATAATTCCTACAATGCGGCCATGCTGGCTGTTCAGATTCTGGCTGTAAAATACCCTGAGCTGAAACAGAAACTGATAAAATTCAGAACTGATATGAAAGCAAAATTCATTGAAGATAATTCGGAAGGTGTTGAACTTTGATTAAACTGATCTGGAGAGAGCATTAAATATGAATGATGATAAACTACATGAAGAGTGCGGGGTTTTCGGTGTCTATTCCAATAAAGACTGTCCTGCGGCTGAAATTACCTATCTCGGTCTGCTGGGTTTGCAGCACAGGGGGCAGGAGAGTGCAGGAATAACCATAATCAATGATGAGGGTATGACAACCCGCAAGGGAATGGGACTTGTTTCTGAAGTGTTCCGCGATAACGCCATCAGGGAACTGAACGGCGGAAACATGGCTATCGGGCATGTCAGATATTCCACCACTGGAAACAGCAACCTGACCAATGCGCAGCCCCTGGAGGGGCATTGCCGTATGGGATCACTGGCTGTCGCTCACAATGGAAACCTTGTTAACTCCGATATTATCCGGGAACTGATGGAAGACGGCGGCGCTATTTTCCAGACAACAAGCGATACGGAAGTTATTCTCAACATGATAGCCAGAGGGGCTTCCAAAGGAATTGAAAAAGCCCTGAGGAGTACGGCCAAAGCCATTAAGGGCTCTTATGCAATTGTTCTGTTTATTGACAATAAACTGATAGGTATCCGGGATCCTCACGGAATCCGCCCCCTCTGTCTGGGAAAGATGGAGGACTGCTGGATCCTTTCATCGGAATCCTGTGCACTCAATACGGTAGGCGCCGATTATATACGGGATCTGGAACCGGGAGAGATTGTTGTCATTGATGAGAATGGTGTGAGTTCACTGGGACATGATGAAACCAGCAAGCTTTCCACCTGTATCTTTGAATATATCTATTTTGCCAGACCCGACAGTCAGATTGACGGTATCAATGTGTATGAAGCCCGGAAAAGATGCGGAGCTGAGATTTACAAAGAGAATCCTCAGGAGGCGGATGTTGTTGTTCCTGTACCCGATTCGGGTATATCTGCTGCTCAGGGATACTCGGAAGCATCAGGTATACCCTTTGAAATGGGTTTTATAAAAAACCGTTATATAGGGCGAACGTTTATTGCACCTTCCCAGGAAATGAGAGAAAAAGCTGTTTCCGTAAAACTGAATGTAATCAAATCCATTGTAGAAGGTAAGCGGGTTGTACTGATCGACGATTCCATCGTAAGAGGAACCACAAGCCGGCACCTTGTTTCCCTGATCCGGAAGGCGGGAGCCAGAGAGGTTCACCTACGAATTGTATCTCCTCCGATTCTCTACTCCTGCTATTTCGGTATCGATACCCCTACATCAGAGGAACTGATAGCCAGTGGTAAAAATACCAGACAGATTTGTGAACAGATAGGCGCCGACAGCCTTGCCTATATCAGCCTTGACGGTTTAAACAGGGCCCTTGGAGAAGAAAGAGGGTACTGCAACGGTTGTATGACAGGCAACTATCCCCTGTCACCTAATAATTAAGAAATCAGGAGAATAGCGGATGATTACATATAAAGATTCCGGAGTAGATAAGGAAGAGGGATACAGGGCTGTTGACCTGATCAAATCCAAAGTGGCTGAAACACATAACGGGAATGTTCTGACGGGCCTGGGAAGCTTTGCCTCCCTTTACGCCCTGAAAAACTATAAAAATCCCGTTCTGGTTTCTGGAACAGACGGGGTGGGAACCAAACTGGCTCTGGCTTTTCAGAAGAAAGTGTACGACACGGTTGGCCAGGACTGCTTTGCCATGTGCGCCAACGATATACTATGCCAGGGGGCCAAACCCCTCTTCTTTCTGGATTACCTGGCATGCGGGAAACTGGATGCTGAAGTTTCCAGTCAGCTTGTCATTGGAATGGCGGAAGCCTGTAAAGCAGCGGACTGCAGTCTGGTGGGAGGAGAAACCGCTGAGATGCCCGGTTTTTATAAAGACGGTGATTATGATATGGCCGGTTTCTGTGTAGGGGTTGTTGAACAGGACAGGATTATCAACGGAA
This sequence comes from Oceanispirochaeta sp., assembly GCA_963663385.2. Classification (GTDB taxonomy): domain Bacteria; phylum Spirochaetota; class Spirochaetia; order DSM-2461; family DSM-2461; genus Oceanispirochaeta. The sequence continues at coordinate 1,368,258 of CAXXXD010000003.1, forward strand.
CCACTGTCAAAGAGGGGGATATCCTTCTCGGGCTGGGTTCCAACGGTGTACACAGCAACGGCTTCAGCCTTGTCCGCAGACTTGTGGATAACCCTGATGAAGATTTCCAGGGGAGTCCGGTTTACCGGGAGCTTCTGAAACCGACCAGAGTTTATGTTTCCTCTATTCTATCCGCACTGGATCAGTTCAGGGATGGGATACATGGTATGGCTCATATTACCGGAGGCGGTCTGCCCGAGAATCTCCCCCGGACGATTCCCGAAGGACTCTGTGCTGAAGTAGATAAAACATCAGTCCCCGTCCTCCCCATCTTCCGTTTCCTTGAAAAGAAGGGTGTTCCCGAGGATGAGATGTGGGGAACCTTCAATATGGGAATAGGTTTTGTTCTTGTTGTAGATCCCGCTAAAGAGAAAGAGATCAGCCGCCATCTTGTCGAATCCGGGGAATCTGTTCATATCCTGGGAAAAATTACAACCGGCGATAAAAAGATATGTTTAAAATAGCTGTACTTGTATCCGGCGGAGGCAGCAACCTCCAATCCATTATTGATGCGATAGAAAAAAAAGAGCTGATGGCTGAAATCTCAATAGTCATTGCCGACCGTCCGGCGGGCGGGTTAAAGAGGGCGGAAAAACATAGGATTCCCTCTGTACTTCTGGACCGCAAAAAGTATGGAAGTGATCTGAGTCAGGTTATATCTGATAATATTCCCGACGATACGGATTTGATCATACTGGCCGGTTACCTTTCCATCCTTTCCAGGGATTTTATCAGGATATGGCAGGGGAAAATAATCAATATACACCCTGCGCTCCTTCCGGATTTCGGAGGAAAGGGCATGTACGGCATGAATGTACATAAGGCTGTTATACAGGCAGGACGTACTGAAAGCGGTTGTACCGTGCATTATGTAGATACAGGAATCGACACAGGACATATTATCCTGCAGCGGACTGTAGATGTAAAACCCGATGATACTCCGGAAGATCTGCAGAAACGGGTTCTTGACCAGGAACATATACTACTGGTTGAAAGTATCGCCTATATTATTGAGAATAAGAATCCTCGACCCTAGGATCGAGGGATTCTTGTTCGGTAAAGTCGCCGCTGTCAGCGGCATAATTCGGGTTGAATCACGAGGCAAAGCCTCGGGGTATTTAGCCTTATTCCGAATAAAGTGTCTCGGCAGAAGTGAAGGCTCACTACGTGCAGCACTATAAATTAACAGGAGAAAAACATTGAAACGAGCATTGATAAGTGTTTTTAAAAAAGACGGGATTCTGGAATTTTCACAATTCCTGAAAAGTCAGGGATGGGAGATCCTGTCGACGGGGGGAACCTACAGACATCTGAAAGAGAATGGCCTGGAACCGATTGAAGTCTCCGCGTCCACAGGTGCTAAAGAGATGCTCGACGGCCGTGTAAAAACCCTCCACCCCATTATTCACGGGGGAATCCTGGCCATCCGCTCCAATGAAGAACATATGAATACCCTGAAGGAAGAAAAAATTGAAACCATCGATATGGTTGTGGTAAATCTCTATCCTTTCTTTGATGAGGTGGAATCGGATAAATCCTTCGAAGAGAAAATTGAATTTATCGATATCGGCGGACCTACCATGCTCCGTTCAGCAGCAAAGAATTTCAATGATGTGACGGTTATCTGTGATCCTTCGGACTACGGGAGTGTGCAGAAAGAGATGGAAAAGGGCGATGTTTCTTTTGAAACGAAAAAGAAACTGGCCGGAAAGGTTTTCAACCTGACCGCAGCCTACGACGGAGCTATCAGCCAGTTTCTGCTGGGAGAAGGATCTACTCCCGAGTACTTTCACACATCCTTTAAAAAGGTTATGGATCTTCGTTACGGAGAAAATCCCCATCAGAAAGCCGCCTACTACGCCAAGACATGGGGAGAAGGCGCTCTTAAGGATTTCAAACAGCTGGGAGGCAAGGAACTTTCCTTCAATAACATCCGGGACATGGACGTAGCCTGGAAAATTGTCAATGAATTTGAAGAACTGGTCTGCTGCGGCCTGAAACACTCCACTCCCTGCGGTGTTGCACGGGGTACTTCAGCGGCAGATGCTTATGTTAAAGCCTATGAGTGCGACCCCATGTCTATTTTCGGAGGGATCGTAGCCATTAACAGGGAAGTAACCGCAGAAGCGGCGAAAGAGATGGTCAAGATATTCCTTGAGATAGTTATTGCCCCCTCTTTTTCTGAAGAGGCCCTGGATATTCTTAAAAAGAAAAAGAACCTCCGTATTATACAGTGTGAGAAAGCTCCGGCCGATTCCCTGGAAATTGTAAAGGTTGACGGCGGTATCCTTGTGCAGGATGCGGATCACTCCTTTTCAACTGATTTCGAGGTTGTAACGGACAAGGCACCTTCTGATGATCTGAAGGATGACCTTATTTTCGGGCAGAAAGTTGTTAAACATGTCAAATCCAATGCCATTGTTGTTGTAAAAGAGGGAATGGCTACCGGTATCGGAACGGGCCAGACAAACAGAATCTGGGCGGCACAGCAGGCTATCGAAAGGGCCGGAGACGGTGTTATCCTGGCATCAGATGCGTTCTTCCCATTTGATGATGTGGTTACACTCTGTTCCGAAAAAGGGATTCAAGCCATTATTCAACCCGGAGGATCCATGAGGGACGAAGACTCGATCAAGGCATGTAACAAATATGGGATCCCCATGATTTTTACAGGAATGCGTCACTTCAAACATTAAGATTCACCATAGAACGGAGCAGAGACAATGAAAATATTAGTAACAGGCAGCGGCGGACGGGAGCATGCTCTTATCCGTGCCCTGAACCGGAACAGCGCTGTTGATCAGATCTACTGTGCCCCAGGCAACGGCGGGACGGCCGGAGAAGAAAAATGTCTGAATGTTCCCCTCACAGATCCCCGGGAACTGGCTGATTTTGCCGAGAAAAACGGAGTGGATCTTGCGGTACCGGGTTCGGAGGATCTTCTGGTGGCGGGTATTGCCGATCTTTTCTCCGCAAAGGGCATTGCAGTACTCGGTCCCGGAAAAAATGCGGCCCGCCTGGAAGGCAGTAAATGCTTTGCCAAGGACTTTATGCTGAAATACGGGATAAAAACGGCCTCCTATAAGAATTTCACCTCCTATGAGGAAGCTTATTCCTGGCTTGATCACTGCCCTTATCCGACAGTTCTTAAAGCTGACGGCCTGGCTGCCGGAAAAGGCGTTCTAATCTGTCAGAACAGGGAAGAGGCTAAAAGGGGATTGAAGGAACTGATGGTGGATAAACAGTACGGAGATGCCGGTACCAGCATTGTAATTGAAGAGTTTCTGCAGGGTGTGGAAGCCTCGATTCTTTCCTTTTATGACGGGAATACCATACTACCTCTGCTCTCAGCCAAGGACCATAAAAGAATAGGTGAAAACGAAACAGGTCCCAATACGGGAGGCATGGGCGTTATCGCTCCCAACCCTCATGTAAGCAGTGAAGTAAATGAGATGTTTATACGGGATATTATGAATCCGACCCTGAAAGGTCTTAAAAAAGAACAGCTGACCTTTTCCGGGATAATTTTCTTTGGCCTTATGATAACTGACAGGGGAACCTACCTTCTTGAATACAACCTCCGGATGGGAGATCCTGAAACACAGGCGGTTTTGAACCTTCTGGATTCAGATCTCCTCACCCTTATCCGGGCCTGTACCGAGGGTCGTTTATCAGAAACAACGCCGGAATGGAAGAAAGGATCGGCCTGCTGTGTCGTTCTTGCATCGGGAGGATACCCGGGATCCTACAATAAGGGATACGAAATTTCGGGGATAGGTAAAACGGACTGTTCTGTTTATATAGCAGGTGCACAGGATAAAAATGGTACCCTGATAACCAGCGGGGGAAGGGTTCTCAATGTAGTTGCAACCGGTTCGACACTGGATGAAGCCAGAAAAAAAGCCTATGACAATATTGATAAGATCAATTTTCAGAATAAAGTATACCGCCGGGATATAGGCGGAACTGTAATATAAAACAGATTTATTCAATTAACAACCGACAGACCGCCCCGGTCTTGCAGCAATAATGCTGATCGGGGTAGTTTTTTCATATGAAGAAGATCCTTTCCTTTACATCCAGAAAAATAAGCCGCGCCCTGTTTGAATATGAAATGATCCGGCCGGGAGACCGGATCCTGACAGCCGTTTCAGGAGGTAAGGATTCCATGATCCTTTCCTATTTCCTGAATAAAATGATGAAATCCTTTCCTGTTCCCTTCAAAGCGGATTTCATTCATATCCGGTCCGAGTTTTCAGATCCTGATGAGAATGATTTCCTGAAAAGAAAAATGGAAGAGTGGGGGATTCCCCTTATTGAAATACCACTTATCCTTGAAGAGCATTTAAAATCCGGAAAAAAGATGAGCTGTTACCATTGTGCCAGCATCAGACGGAAAACCCTTTTAAGATATGCCGTCCGGAAAGGATACAGCAGCCTTGCTCTGGGACATCATATGGATGATATTCTGGAATCTGTTCTTATGAATATGATTTTTAACAGCGAACTATCCTCCATGGTTCCCCATCTACTGTATGAAAATGGCCCTCTGCGTCTTATCCGGCCACTATCTCTTCTTTCTGAAAAACATCTACGGGAAGCTGGAGGTAAAATGGAACTAATCAGGGAATCCTGCCAATGCCCTTATGAAGGAAAATCCAGAAGAAAAGATATGAGAAGAGCTCTTGATCTTATGACTTCTGACAACCCGTCTCTTAAAAACAACATGTTTAACTCTCTCAGTCGGTTGAAAACAGAATTTCTTCCCCCGGGAGCACTGAAGAATGTATATAAAAGAGATTAAAATACGGTGAATTTAAATTATAGTACCACCCAATTTAACAACATATTTGTATGATTTAAGACTTTTTCCGATTAATCATATTTAAGTATTAAAAATAGAACTACAATCTTAGTCAATTTTAATTATTCCCATTAGAAAATCACTTTTTTTTAAACGATGTTTTTTGCAAGTAATAACATTTTAAAAAACGTATTATGTAGAACGGGGAGACTCTTTCTACATAATACAAAAAAAAAAGGTCAGATATCACAAATATCGTATTTTATGAGATAAACATCGGTTTTAACAGGAAAAAATATCAACAAAAACTCAACATTGACAATTTACCTGTTTAATTCTATAAAAAATTAAACTAATATTAGAATTGTTTTAAATACTCAAAGGAGAAAGTATGAAAAAGTTTTTAGTTGTTCTTCTGATTACGTCTGTTCTTCTGGGTGCTTTTGTATCCTGTAAGAAAGAAAGCGACACAATTAAAATCGGTGTAGCCGGTGCCCATTCCGGAGACCTTGCATCTTATGGTTTACCCTCAGTAAAAGCTGCCGAACTTGTAGTCGATATGTACAACGCCAATGGCGGTGTTCTGGGTCGTCAGGTTGAACTGGTCATTGAAGATGACGTATGTAAACCCGAAGTTGCTACAAATACTGCTTCCAAACTGGTTGGTGACGGTGTAGTAGCTGTTGTCGGTCATATCTGCAGCGGAGCAACAAAAGCGGCCCTCAGTATTTATAAGGATGAAAATATCATTGCGATTTCTCCTTCCGCAACGAATCCTCCCCTTACAAAAAGCGGAGATTACCCCAACTTTTTCAGAACCATTGCTCCGGATGATGCACAGGCTGAAGTTGAGGTTAATTACGCTGTAGAAACACTGGGGCTGAAAAAAATTGCTATCCTTCATGACAAAGGTGACTATGGTAAAGGATTTGCCGAATTCTGCAAGTCCATGCTCGAAGCCAAAGGTAATGTTGAAATCCTGATGTTTGAAGGCATTCAGGTTGGTGCAGTAGACTATTCTGCAATCATTAATAAACTTGCCGCCTCCGGTGCGGAAGGTGTAATCTTCGGTGGTTACCACCCGGAAGCTTCCAAACTGATCAGTCAGATGAAAAAGAAAAAACTTGACCTTGTTTTCATGTCTGAAGACGGTGTTAAGGATGATACATTCATCAAGGTTGCCGCTGAATACGCGGAAGGTGTCTATGCTACCGGTCCCGTTGATACAACATCCAATCCCATGGCTGTAAAAGCAGCTGCAGACCATGTTGCCAAATACGGGGAAGAACCCGGAGCGTTTTTCCTGAATGCTTATGCCGCCACCGTTGCCATACTGAATGCTATCGATAAAGCAGGATCTACTGATTTTGATGCTGTAAGCGCAGCACTGAGAAGCGAATATGTTGAAACTCCTCTTGGAAAAATCAGTTTTGATAAAGCAGGAGATGCCATTGGTGTAGGTTTTGCTGTATATCAGGTTCAGAATGGAGCTTTTGTTGAACTGAAGTAATACCAGTAATTTAATAAAGGGGCCATGCAAAGGGGATTTTTGTTAGTTATACGGCATTGATGATCTGTTTTTTAATTGTCAAAATTTTTAAGCAGACCGGTATTTACCGGAAGATCAATCAGGGTAAACTTAACAGATCTACACTTTTGCATTAGCTCCTTTTGTTGATTAATAATTTCGGTATTTAAAAAAAAGGAGATGGATTATTCCATGAATTTCGAATACTTTTTTTCACTTTTTCTTGGTGGTTTAACAAGGGGTAGTATTTATGCCCTGATAGCACTTGGTTATACCATGGTTTACGGGATCATTAAACTGATCAATTTTGCCCATGGTGAAATTTACATGATCGGAGCTTTTACTGCTCTGATTATCGGGGGAGCGTTAACCCTTACAGGTTTAAACCCTGTCCTGATTTTTATATTTGCAGCGCTGGCAGCTGTTATCTATTCTGCCGCCTATGGTTTAACTATGGAAAAACTGGCCTACAAGCCCTTGAGAAAAGCTCCCAGGCTTTCCGCTTTAATCAGTGCCATAGGTATGTCCATTTTCCTGCAGAATTATGTTCTGCTGGCTCAGACTTCAGATTTTCAACCTTTTCCAAATCTTCTTCCCGAATTTAATTTTCTCAAACCGGTCGAAAATTTTCTGACAACAACACAGTTTCTCATACTCGTGAGCACAACAGTGGTTATGATACTTCTTACTTTCCTTATAAAATTTACCAGAATGGGAAAAGCAATGAGAGCTACCTCACAGGATAAGGATATGGCTCAACTGGTTGGCATTAATGTTGACCGTGTAATTTCCCTTACTTTTATTATAGGATCGGCTACTGCCGCATTGGGCGGTGTTCTGATCAGCTCCCATATCGGACAGATTAACTTCTATATCGGATTTATTGCCGGTATCAAGGCTTTTGTCGCTGCCGTTCTTGGCGGTATCGGAAGTATCCCCGGTGCTGTACTTGGCAGTTTTGTACTGGGGCTGACAGAGAGCTACGGTACAGGATATATATCCAGTGATTATGAAGATGCATTTGCCTTTATCATTCTCATTCTTATCCTGATTTTCAAACCCTCCGGTCTTCTGGGAAGAAAAGAGAATGAAAAAGTCTGATCAGACAAAGAGAGAAACATTGTGATTAGTTTGAAAAAAATAAAAAAAGCAGCTTTGACAGCATTATGGTTTATGTTTCTGACATTTCCCCTGATGGTGATGAAAGTTAATACAATAGAAAACACAGTTATCTGGCGTTGGAAAAATCTGGCATATGTAGGTGTAGGTGCTTTCTTTTTTTCCATGATATGGGAAGATCTTCTTAAAAGAAGAGACGAAGGATCAGGCAGGAAAAAGGACGACACCCTGAGTGCACGGGTCGCAAAACACTTGGAAAACAGTAAAATCAAGTACTCTTCTCTGGGTGTTATTCTACTAATTGTTGTTCTGTTCCCCTTTGTCATGTCCATGTATCAGACAAATATTATGATTACAGCCCTGATGTATGTAGTATTGGGTCTGGGATTAAATATCGTTGTCGGTTTTGGCGGGCTCCTGCATTTAGGGTATGCAGCTTTCTACGCCGTCGGAGCCTACACATACGGATTGCTCTATTATCACTTCGGTTTGAATTTCTGGGTATGTATACCGATCGGAGCAGCGCTGAGTGCCCTTTTTGGTATCCTCCTGGGATTCCCCGTTTTACGTCTCAGGGGAGACTACCTTGCTATTGTAACTCTTGCATTTGGAGAGATTGTGCGCCTGATACTGGAGAACTGGAATGATTTTTCATTTGGTCCAAGCGGTATAGCCCAGATTCCACGCCCTATGCTCTTCGGTATTAAACTTCGCCTGGCGGAGGTAACAACCCTGACATACTTCATAGCCATTTTTCTGACAATCCTGACTATTATAGTTATCAGACGGATGGAAAGTTCCCGGATAGGCAGAGCCTGGGAAGCTATGAGAGAAGATGAGATAGCCTGTCAGGCAATGGGAATTGATATTACCAGAGCCAAGTTGACCGCTTTTTCCATGGGCGCTGTATGGGCAGGAATTATGGGTGTACTCTTTGCAGCAAAAACAACATTTATAAACCCGGCCAGTTTTACGACATGGGAGTCAATAGTTATTCTCTGTGTTGTCGTTATCGGCGGTATGGGTTCTATTCCAGGTGTAATAGCGGGAGCCCTTATATTTATTTTAACACCCGAATATCTTAGGGCGTTTTCCGAATACAGAATGCTGATTTTCGGTTTGGCTCTGGTTATTATGATGATCTTTAAACCGGGTGGAATCATTCCTAAGATCCGAAAGAACTATCAGTTTAAAACGAAGGAGATCAAAGAATGAGCAATGCCCCCATACTGGAAGTAAATGACCTCTCCATGGTTTTCGGCGGGTTAAAGGCTGTGGACAATGTCAGCCTCAAGATTGACAAAGGGGAAATCGTAGCCCTGATTGGACCTAATGGAGCCGGAAAAACGACCTTTTTTAACTGTGTAACAGGTGTCTATGTGCCAACCCACGGAGAAGTGAAAGTTAACACTCCCGAGGGAAAATCTTTTATTCTGAATGGATTAAAGCCAAATGTGATCAATGAAAAAGGTCTGGCTCGAACTTTTCAGAATATCCGTCTTTTCAGCAACATGACCGTCCTGGAGAATGTTATGATCGGCAGGCACCAGTGTCTGAAATCCGGTATCTTCAGCTCGGTACTGAGAACTCCGGCTAACAGAAGAGAAGAAGAAAAGGTTCTTGAAGACAGTTACGAGATTCTTAAAAAGATTGGTCTCGATGAATATGTAAATGAACTGGCCAGCAATCTTCCCTACGGTGCGCAGAGAAGGCTGGAAATTGCCAGAGCCATGGCAACGGAACCTTTTCTTCTGCTGCTTGATGAACCGGCAGCCGGGATGAATCCCCAGGAAACAAATGAACTGGTAGAGTTAATCCTTCGTCTTCGAAAGGAGGAGGATATTTCCATTCTTCTCATCGAACATGATATGAGCCTTGTCATGACTCTGTCTGAACGGATCTATGTTGTTGACTATGGAAAAATGATTGCCGAAGGAACTCCCCAGGAAATCAAGAATAATCCTCAGGTTATAAAGGCTTATCTGGGAGAAGATATCGATGCTTAATATTCAAAATATCAGTACATTTTATGGTAACATACAGGCTTTGAAGGATATTTCCATTTCTGTTCAGGAAGGGGAAATCATTACTCTCATTGGTGCCAACGGGGCGGGCAAGTCTACAACCCTCATGTCCCTTTGCGGTATCGTACCTGTTAAAAGCGGTTCAATAACTTTTGATGGTAAGGATATCACTCAGATGTCTCCCGATAGAATCGTCTCCCTTGGTATATCACAGGTTCCTGAGGGCAGGAGAATTTTCCCTCTACTTTCTGTTAAAGAAAACCTGGATATGGGGGCTTTTTTACGAAATGACAAGGAAGAGATTAAAAAAGATATCGAATATATCTACTCCCTTTTTCCCCGTCTGGCGGAAAGAAGGAACCAGCAGGGAGGAACCTTGAGCGGAGGAGAACAGCAGATGCTGGCTATCTCCCGTGCCATTATGGCCCGTCCACGGCTTCTCCTTCTTGATGAACCGTCACTCGGGCTGGCTCCGCTTATTGTTCAGCAGATTTTTGAAATTATTAAAAAGATTAATGAGGAGAACAATACAACAATCTTCCTGGTTGAGCAGAACGCTAATATGGCGCTTAAAATTGCTCACAGGGGATATGTTCTTGAAACGGGAACTATCACCATGACCGATGATGCGGATAAACTCCTCTCCAACGAAGAAGTCAAAAAAGCTTATCTGGGTATATAACGCTTTTATTGCAGTATTCCCAAATCTCTAACCTCTCTCCCTCTGGTAGAGGGGCCAGGGGAGAGGATTAGAAATGTACAAACTGATACGTAACAATAACACTAAAGATATATAGTATTAAATCAGAATACCTTCCCGGTACTGTCCCGGTTTAACTGCAGCCCCTTTATACAATTCATCAATAATCTGGATAAGTTCCCTGTTGATGCGGATGATATCCGCCAGACTTGTCCAGGGATAACCGCTTAACAGTATTTCCTGTTCCATTCCACCCAGGCTGGAGGGATTCTTTAACCACAGATAGGTTACGGGAGTAACCTCATCAGCAGGAATCAGTTGAAGCATGCCAGGTAGAATCCTGTTGTCCACCCAGAAAGGGTCGATATTTTTGCATATATATATGATATACCAGTAAGAAAATTCACTTTTCTCATTAAACCTGCTGCGAATCATCCAGGGAGTATCAGAAAACAGAGTGCTGTACTGTACCAGATAGGACATTTCCTGAAGTACTTCAATCCTCAGTTTTTGGAGTAAGGCTGGTGAGGATTCGTTATCCGGACCATAATGGGGATTTATATAATATTCAATAAACTTCCTCTTGTCGGAATCCGACCAGTTAGTGAATTTAAGGGCAGCTGTTATTTTTTCAACGATAAAAAGATCCCTGGAGGCAAACAGATTGACCCTCAGGGTCAACCACTCCACACTGTCAATATCCCGTGATACCTCCGATAACAAATCATCAATTGCCGAAATACCGGATTGAATTTCCTCTATGGTATTATCGACAGTGAATGGTTCAGCTGGAGTCAGTTCGGGAAGATCTTTATTCTCATTAATATCAGTGTTCAGACTTGCACAGGAAGCCAGAAAAAAAAGAATTATCAATAAATAGGGACTAATCTTACTCATACACTGATTATACCTCATTTAATAGCATCTACAACTTTGTATATATTATATGTTATATGAAATTTAAAATCTTAAAATACGACATTCGCGAGATCCAGATTACTCTGGACTGAATGGCTCCTGTTCATGATGCCAGACGTACCTTAAAAGGCGGCCAGCCCACTTTCCTGACAATCTCGAATAATGTGACCGAATGCCTTGCTGCAGGGATTCCCGTAAACCTGAGGGTTGTTCTGGACAGACGTACGATTGCTGCAATAAACATCTCCAGAGAACTGGTCTGAAAGACTTCTTCTCCCTTCTGATTCTACATCAGAGGAGAGAAGATCCGGCAAAAAGAGTTTCTCAACTGTTTCAAAAGGGACAAAGATTGAATCTCGTCCAATGTTATTTCACGGCATAATGATTTATCACTGTTAAACTGATTTTTCAGTTCAGCAGCAAGGGACTCATCATAAAAAACAGCATTCACTTCGTAGTTCAGTTTAAAACTGCGGATATCCATATTGCATGTACCAACTGTAGATACAATATTATCCATAACAATAACCTTACTGTGAAGAAAGCCTGCTTCATAGTGGAGGATTTTTACACCGGCATCCAGCAGAGGTTGAAAGTAGGTGAATGCGGACCACCAGGCTATGTGTTTATCGGGAATACCCGCCATCATCAATGTAACATCAACACCGCTTAAAGCTGCCGATTCCATGGCCTTCAGTATGGCATCGTCCGGAATAAAGTAGGGACTCTGTATCAGAATCTCATGTTTGGCATTGGTTATCATATTAAAGTAGAGAAGCTCTATGGAACCCCATTTTGAATCGGGACCGCTTACGGCAACCTGTATCGGTATACCGCTGATATCCTCCAGCTGCTCTGGAAAAAAAACTTCCTTTATGAGCATTTCGTTTTTACAGTTAAACCAGTCTGTTAAAAAAATCGTTTGAAGGATTGATACGCAGCTACCCGTCAGTCTGACATGGGTATCCCGCCACTCACTGAAATGGGATCCACCGGTTATATATTCCTCGCCTATGTTCATCCCGCCTGTATAAGCAATTCGACCATCGATTACAACAATTTTTTTATGGTTGCTATAGTTGATTTTCAGCCTTGCGATCAGTCTGTTCAAGTCCATAAAATAACTGAACTCTATACCGGCATCTCTCAGTTCCCGTCTGTATTTAAAGGATATTCGTCCGAAAGAACCTAATCCGTCAAATATAAGCTTTACCTGAACGCCAGTTCTGGCACGTTCGATCAGAATATCTTTAATTCGTTCTCCAAGAGAATCGGACCTCCATATGAAATACTCCATATGAATGGAAGTTTCAGCCCTCTTCAGTTCATTCAGCATGTCATCAAAATGCTCTTTTCCCCGGAAATATACCTTTACCTGATTATCAAGAGTTAAAGGGACCTGATTGGAAGTAAGCAGCAGATTCATGTTCTTTATTACATCCTGCATCGTTTCATCTTTACTGATTTCCGACTCATTAATCATATATTTCTGATCGGATAGCTCTTTCCCGAGATGTTCCTTAAAAAAGTCCTCGGGAAGTTGGGAAACAAGCTTATACCGATTCCACTTTCGCCATTCCACACCTATTAATATATAAAGCCCTATACCAATCACAGGTACAATAAGAATAACAAGTATCCAGGCAATTGATGCTTCGCTCTGTTTGTTGGAAATTATAATTTCCAGAATAGCAATTATAGTAATAAAGATGTTTAATATATAAAGATTTTCAATAATAGTGCTGATCATGATTCCTCCGACCGTCCGCTTACTCCATTTTGAAAGATGTTTCCTGTTTTATCAATTCAATTCATCACACGAACTTCCCTTTATCCACATTTTCTGGTATTTTTCATGCCATATGGAAGCATTTATTCTAGGAACCGGCGGTATGATGCCCCTGCCGGGCAGATTTTTAACTTCAGTTCTCCTTCGTAGAGAAGGAGACCTTTTTCTGTTTGATTGCGGAGAGGGCACACAGATTTCTTTAAAAAAGCTTAATCTTCGTTGGAAGAAAATTACTAGCATATTTATTTCCCATACCCATGCTGATCATATTACCGGTCTTCCGGGGATTCTTATGCTGTCCTCCCAGGTTGAGCGATCCGAACCTTTAACGATAATAGGTCCTCCCAAAATTCGTGAGTATATTGAGAGCAGCAGGAAGGTTCTGGATATGTTTATTAACTATGAGATCATAGTCAAGGAGATTGAGAATCCGTCTGAACCTGGAGTAGTTTTTGAAACAGATGAATTCCGGATCCGTTCTTTTCCTTTGAATCATTCTAAAGTATGTGTCGGTTATACATTGGAGGAAAAAGATAGACCGGGAATATTCTATCCTGAAAAAGCACGCTCTCTGAATATTCCGGTCGGGCCCCTATGGTCCAAACTTCAAAATGGCAATACGATTGAGCATGAAGGACAGAAAATACAGCCTTCCGATGTAATGGGGGAACCGAGAAAGGGGAGAAAATTCAGTTTTGTAACTGACACATCCTATATCCCTTCAATTTCAAGGGAAGTTAAGGATTCGGATCTCTTTATTTGTGAAGGCATGTTTGAACAAGCGCTCCTGATTTCTGCAAAAGAAAAAAAACACCTGACTTCCACTCAGTCAGCAAAAATTGCTAAAAAAGCCGGTGGTGTTAAGAAAATGGGATTGATTCATTATAGTCCCCGTTATACAGAGAGGGATCTGCATAATCTCCTTAAAGAAGCACGAACTGTTTTTCCGGAAACCTTTCTATGCCGTGACCAGATGATTCTGGAAATTCCCTTTACCGAATAATACTGAACCAATAGAGAATAGTTATTAACGCCCCTCAAGCAAAGTCTGAAGGGGCGTTAATTTTAATTTTTTCCAAGAAATTCCCTGAATCTCTCAGGATCAGATCTGAACCCGACAATTGGGTTTTCTTTATCTGCTTTATTAAGGGAAGAACTTGCTTCCCTAATCAGTCTATTGCCACTGATCAGTCGACCGTTTCGGGAGGACAACCCAACAGTTGTGGACATACTACCAATAGACTCTTCCAAACTCTTAAGAAAGTTTTGTATATCTTCTATTGATTCATCCAGATCCTTATTTGGATCTATAATAGCCAGACTGTTTTCACCAGCTTCAAAAACAAGATCACTGTAGCGGAACTTTTCCTTAACCAGAGAAGTCAGCTTTTCCCAGGTTTCCGCTGGAGCCTGACTGTTCTTAAGTATAATAAGAACAAGGTCCTGATCAAAAGAAGCGGCCCTTTCAAGTTCCAGGCTCAGTCGTTCTTCAAGAAAATGCTCCCATCCCAAACCGCTATGTGGATTATAGAGGGAGGAGGCCGTAATATCTGAATCTGAATCAGATAATTCATCCGCCATAATTTCTTCATCAAAGGACATATCGCCGAATTCTTCTTCAGAAGGAAGATCCAGGCTGTCCAGTTCATCGAATGAAGCAGCTGTCTCTTCATGATCCATTGCCAGCAGATCATCATTATCCGGAATATCCGGAATACTGTCTTCCAGATTAAGATCATCCAGATCCAGGGGTTCATCCGAGGGCATATCAAAATCTTCATCCAGATTAACCGAGTCCTCTGAGGATAACTCCAGTTCAGTATCCGGCTGCTCACTATCAAAGCTGTCCAAAGAGATATCATCACCAGCATCATCCAATGATATTTCATCATTAAAGGAAAAATCATCAGTATCCTTACTATCTGAAAATCCCCTTTCCTCTGAACCTGGCAGTATATCCTGTTCTATATCAGATCCGGTTTCATCCGGAGACCACTTCTCATCATTTTCTATTGTCCCATGAGTTCGTCCTGCTGACATACTGAATACTACAATTAAAATAAGTGTTACAAAAAACAATGCAATAACAATTATCAGGGATATTTTCAGAATATAGAAAATCGATCCGCCCGGAAGAACAGTAAAGACACAGTCAATATTTGTTCCCGGTTTCGAAGCCAGATTCAAAGGAATGGTTCCGATACTGTGTACAAATCCGAGCCCTTTATACTGAGGAGACCGGCCTTCATCGGAATTTTCTTCAGCTGTTTTGATTCGAACCTGATTATTTCTACTATAGAAATATTCAATACCCGTATCATAAGAGTAAATCGATAGGGCAGTTAAGTCCTGATTGTCTTCAAATATTCCCTTGATTTTATCGCTGAACGCATTATTGTATAATGAATCGTTCTTTACAAAAAAATCTGAAACATCCGATGCTAAAACTGGAATTTTCTTTGCGATTATTTCAGAATTCATTCTACGCTGGTTAAATAGATAATATGCCGACCATCCAGCTGTAGCTAGTAGTATAACTATTACAAAGATGGTGTGTACTGTTGTTATCGCCTTTTTCATAGTACACATTATACGCAGAAATAAAGTTTTGTGCATTATTTTTTGGAGGTTTTTTTATGTCCGTAAGAAAAATGAAACTACCCGAAGGCTGGTATCCGCATGATAAAAAAGGAATAGAGGAGTTTATCCGGGAATGGAATACAAAAGGAGAAACCTATAGTAACAGTAGTATTGCCGGAATTGTTCCCCATGCAGGCTGGTATTTCTCCGGAAGATCTGCCTGGAACATAATCAGTAGAATTCCGGCGAATTGTACAACAGTAATAATTGCGGGAGGACATCTTCACAGCATACAGAACAGTATCTGCTGGAATGATGATGAGTATGAAACGCCCTTGGGACCCTTGAAATTAAATAACAAACTTTTCAATTTATTCTGCGGAGATCTGGATGTGGACAGCTCACCGGATAATACTATTGAGATCCAACTTCCTCTGATTAAATACAACAACCCGGAAGTTGAAATTCTGCCAGTGAGGCTGTCTCCCGTAAAAGACTCTTTTTTCTGGGGAGAAAAAATCGGATCTTATTGCAGAGCAAATGGTATAAAAGCTTTTTTTCTTGGTTCCACTGATCTGACTCATTACGGAGCATCCTATGGCAACCTCCAGTACGAGAATAACGGTCATCCTGTCCAGGATGCCTGTAATCAGGATAGAAAGCTCATGGAGTATCTTGTTAAAGGAGATTATGATAAATCCATAGACTCAGTTGAGAAGTGGCAGACAGCCTGTTCTGTGGGGGGAGCTCTTGGAGCAGCGGGTTTCGCTAAATCTTTTGGAAAAATCCCGGGAACAATTCAATCCCTAACCGGGAGCTACGAAAAGATTCCGGATAAATCAAATTTTGTGAACTACGGATCTATACTCTTCTGAATCCAGAACACGCCGTATAAGTTCAAGACTCCATAAGCGGGCATTCTGTATAGCTTCGACACCGGTGTCTGTTTTCTTACGATACTGGGCAGCCGTTGGGAGAATTGTTACCCAAACCTCCTTTTCTTCCTGGGATAGCGAGTTCATATATTCATTAACAGGTTCTGTAATCTCCGGAAGAGCGGCAATTTTATTTTTGTATGCCCTGAGAAAATCCCGGCTCGACTGATAGGGAGTCCCTGCACTGACAAAATTTATTTCACGGTTCTGATTCTTTCTGGAAAGGGGAAAATTCAACTTCACTCCGTCACCAGGCAAACCAATAACCTTTGAATGGCATTGAGCGGCTTTCCTTTCGATGCTCTCTTTATAATGGATCATGGGCTTGGAGATATAGCGATAGCCTTTTACGGTTTTTTCTTTGTTAATACTCCTGTTATGCATTACAAATGAGAAAATTTTATCTTCTATACCACTTGTTCGTCCTGTCCGGGAAAAGAAGTAGGGATAAATATAGCTCTCACGGGCATAGGGCTTGCCAAAGGGATAGGAAAAATCCGCGCCCAATAAATAGATTTCCCGGGCGCCGAGGAGCTCAGCAAGACTCAGTGCCGCATGTGTTACATTACCGCCGGATGTATCTATTTTAGGGAAACGCCTGAATTCATTGCTGACATAGCGGGAAAAAGGGTGATCACTGGTAAAAAAGAAATTCAACCTTGAAAACCTGGTAAGAAAGGAAGGAGAAGCCAGATCCAGAATCAGGGGGACATCCTCTGGATACCCACACATAAAATGGTTATAACTAATATGCTGACAGTCTATGGATATTACAAGATCCGGCTTTATTGCATTGGATAATAAAACCGGCAGCGATGTATCTGTAGCGATTAAGGTGCTGTCCGGCTCCCGTTCTTTCAGTTCACCCAACTGTTTCTCCAGGGATGGTCCTGCGGCAGTTATATAAGCTTTTTTAATAGGCTTGAGAGAATAAACAGTCTTTTCGGATTTCTTCAGATTAGAAAGGGTATTAACAAACCATTTTTTTCCGAAATGAGTCTGTACTGTATAGTCATCGGTTATCTGATCAATAGTGTTCTTTACTACAGCTGTGAGCCTGGAATAGAAATCATTATCCATGATAACTCTGGATCTGAGAGTAATCGTCTGAAGGTTTCCTGAAAGAACCGGTAGATAATGTCTTAACAGATAGGCGGAAAACTCTCCGGGATCAGGAGAAATCCACAGAGATACCCGTTTATCCAGAAAGATATCAGAAAGATCAATATTGCCCAGTATTGATCTTACTTCATCCTTATTGTTCTCAATTACTATAACAGAACTGACCCTGGGACTCTTTAAGAAAGGCCTTATATGGTAACCGCCACCAAGTCCGAAAATCAGAAGCATACCTTCCACATCGTACTGATCAAATAAACGAACACCTTCCTTTACGGGATCAAACGAGGAATGTATTAATTTTTTATTCTGATTTTTCCTGAAATAAACCGGAATATCATGATTAGATCTGGTTTTCTGAAAAGAAACCGTATCTGAACTCTCGCAATAGGTTATTGAATTCGCCGCGTCGGGAGAACTGTTGGCCAAAGCCAATAAATTTCTATCCAGAATACCCTTATTTATAAGAGACATATTTTATTCAATACTCCGTTAATATCGTCAATATAGGCTTCCAGTTTCTCGGAATGATTTCGATCACCCTGTAAACGGGGATAAATATTCTTTATAATCACACTGATACTAGTGTTATCAATTATTGTATTGGCATTTTTTATAGAATCCAACTCTTTTCGCCAGTTTCTAATAATACTCTTAACCAGTCTCTTTCTTTGAGAATACTCTGGGTATTGATTATTCGTGAATTGACAAACAGATGGCCTGCACTCCCTATCTATAGAAGGGAGTTTATCCGTTTCCTGAAAGGGCAGTGCCACAGGAGAAGGATCTACCCTGATAATTTCTGTGCTAAAATTTTCAGTATTGAACCATTTCTGATAGGTTTCCATACTACGGGAATAATAATACCCGTTCCTGTAGATACGGCTCATATTTCTAATACGTTCCATTCTTCTTCCGATTTCGGTAGATAGGCGATTTGAACCAGATATTGAATAGAAATCAAAGGGGTGAGGATGCACATGCTCTTCCAGTCCTCTGATACAAAGGTCCAGGCCCAAAACATATATGCTCTGTTTACTGAGCCGTGATAAAACATGAATGGCAGTGGCGGCCACAGTCCCCATTTCTGGAGAACACATGTTAAAAAGGGTACCATTCGTATTAAAAAGTGAATCAATCCATGTCTTCTGATTTATCCCGGCAATTTTTCTGTTGAACTTTCCTGGATATGCCATAAGAGTTGAAGCAATCGGGGATTCTTCAGGGAATGATCTATAATGATCTGAGGCGTAGTAACCTGGATCTATGGAAAATATAAGATCAGGGGTAACGCCTACCGAAGTGAGAGCTTCAACAGAAGAAGGCAGGGCTGCAATAAAATAGTTTTTCTCATATCTTTTAATATCATCCAGGTGCCTGTTTAAAGATCCTCCAGAAGCAGCCAATATAACCGGTGCTTCAATACGGTTAATTTGAAGTGAATAATCCTGCTCCAGATAATTTCTGAAACTGTTCTTCAGCCAGCGCTTTCCAAATTTCATCGTTGTAAGAGTATTCCCCTGAAGGATTCTCAATGTATTAATAAACTCTCTGTTAACATGTTCTGCCATTTCAGGAAAACTACTAAGCCCCGGTTTCCATTCAAGGATTCTTATATTCTCAGGTAGATTATCACTGAACTGGTTTCTTATAAAAGCATCAAGAGTATGGGTACACCCAGGATACCAGATGGACATATTTTCTGTTGGGAAGTTCTGAGTGTAATAATGATAAGTATCGCAACTGAAAAAGAATACAAGTATCCTTTTATATTTATCCTTTACTACTGCATTCAGAAGGTAACCGAGTCCCGGAGCAAATACAATCAAATTGCAAGAGCTGTCCGCCTGATTCTCTTTTTTCCAGTTTTCATAGAATTTCTCAGCTTCCTTTGCGGGTGAGTATCTTGAATGGAGGTACTGTCCATTTACAGAAGCTGTAAAATAATTGTCCCTGGTTCTTTCTATTTGCATTCAAAGCAAATCCTTAATAACCACCTCTGTATTTGTGGTTTCATCAATTTCAAAAACCTCAGAACCCAAATCAGGAGAATCCTTTAGATTTGTATATAATAATGGCAGAGAAGCCGACAGTTGAAACAGATACAGATCCTTATCCGGGATTCTGTCTTTATTCTGAATCATCAATATACTATTCCCCTGTAGTTCTATTATCTCAGCATCATTGCCGGACATAGTCCTGAAAACAGAAATAACTTCCTTTTTAATATTTATGG
Source organism: Oceanispirochaeta sp. (assembly GCA_963663385.2). Taxonomy (GTDB): domain Bacteria; phylum Spirochaetota; class Spirochaetia; order DSM-2461; family DSM-2461; genus Oceanispirochaeta. Next base: position 1,388,049 of record CAXXXD010000003.1, read on the forward strand.
CAGTCAGTCCATTTCCATCTTCCAGGAGTTGATTAAGCAGAGAAGAAAGATTCAGCTTTATCAATATCAGATTATCTTTTACAGAATTTAACCTTTCTCTTAAAAGAACTTCGTGATCTACTTTAACACTTTGTTCGTATTTGAATTCGTTATCCACCAGGGCGATACGGCTTTTCATTAAAGGTGTGGCGATCACTGTTGCGATATTTTTAAACAGGTCAATCCAGTTTTCAGGTTCAAAATCATCCCATTCAGTAATAATCATTATTGAAATTATTGCTGAATTATAAAAAACAGGGATTATATACATCCCTTCAATCATGCCGAATTCACGTGTAGAAAAAAAACTTTTAAAATAAGGCAGCGGAATACTTAATTTAAATGGTTGTCTTGATAATAGATTACTCTTTATTTCGCTTTCATTAAAGAATCCTGAATCCAGTCTTAATCGATTATTTGTCGTGATATCGTAACCATTACAACATAGGCAGGTATAGTTTTCTTTATCATCGGCTCTAAAAAAGAGGATTCCCTTATTTATAGAAAGATATCTGCTAATAATACGGTAGATCTGAGTTCCGTAATCTATACTTGTTTTCTGCTCTTTTATTTTTAATATCAGTGATTCATACTCTCCAAAAGAAGTCATACTATGGTAGGGTGCCTCTCCCGGAGCTGTTTTGAATTCCTGAGAAGTTCTTGCTTTATCGAGAAGACCCATCAGTTAGAGATTCCCAATTCCTCAAAGATTTTTTTATAAACTTCAAAATGCTCACTTCTGGCGAATTCCTGTATTTTTTCTTCTGGCAGGGATTCGAGAAGTTGATCCATATAAGTTAGAATCTCACGAATTTCTGATCTTAAATCCGGTGGCAGTTTATCCAGACTGGATTCCCTGGGGATTTTATCACGAATCTCAGCCGCTGCTTCTGAGTGAGAAGGGAAGGGATGCTCTACCACCTTCTGTATATCATCAACAGCTACAGGCTGTTCGTGTTCATCCTCAGTTTTATCTTCAGAGGAAACATCCTGACTAAAAGTAAACTCTTCCGGCTCCTCTGTAAGTTCAAGGGTTTCATCTTCCTCATCCAACTCTTTGGTGTCTACTGCAGTTACATCATCCAGTAGAGATTCTTCATCAAAATTGTCATCTACAGGTAGATCAATAGCAATAACATCATCTTCTTCTTCAGATGCTTCACCTTTCTGATCGTCAATAATATCGGAAACAGTTTCAGTAATATCCTCGGAAATATCATCCAGATCTATTTCAATAGGTTCCTCAGCAATATCTGCTAATTCCTCCTCTGTAATCTCAGATTCAGAATCATTCTCCTCTGTAATAGCTAAAGCTTCCAGGGAGTTCAAATCGATCTCCTCCGTACCAGGCAGCTCAAACCCATCATCAGTCAGATCTTCATCTTTTTCAACTTCTTCAATTATAGTCGCATCAAGATCAAAGTCATCATTTGTGTCGGAAATATCCAGAATGATTTCAGTTTCAGACTCTGTAATATTCGGCAGTTCATTATCTTCCAGGCTCAGATCATTCAGATTATCCAATTCCGGTAGATCTGAATTATCTAGATGCACTGCATCCACTTCATTCTCATCCACACGAGGTAAGTCCAGAGATACAGATTGCGCAGTAAAACCTTCCGGGAGGGGTTCATTATCCAGTTCAGACTGATCTTCCTCAATGGCTATCTCCTCATCTGACAAATCCTCCAGAGCAGGTTCTTCATCAGCAGTAATATCATTTGACAAATCATCCATCAGATCTTCTGAAAGATCCTGTACGTTATCAATTGACACCACTTCACCTTCATCAAACTGTTCTTCTTCAACTTCGGTAATATCCATATCAAAATCAAATGCGCTCTCTACCGAATCCTCTTCTGTAGTTGGGGATTCCACTATTTCAGAATCTTCTAAAAGATCGTCAAGAGAAACATCTTCAACTTCATCAAGGAGGACATCGTCGAATATCTCATCTTCAACTTCTGTATTCTCAAATCCAAAATCATTCAGATCAACGTCTTCTGTAACAACTGTTGATTCGGCTCCTTCCTCCCTGTCATCATCTGAAGTCAGATCAATGACAAGATCATCTACATCTTCTATCTTCAGATCATCCAGCTCAGATGATTCATCACCAAGTTCTTCATCATCAAGGTTGACATCTTCCAGGTCCAGTGAGATATCATCGATACCCATCAGATCATCTTCGCTATCCAGAGACATGGTCAGCTCTGCCTCTTCATCTTCCAGAGAAACATTTAAATCAAGATCCGGCAGCTGTTCATCATCCAGTGATATTTCATCCAATGATAAATCTTCCTCACCAAGGGAGAGTTCTTCCTCACCAAGGGAGAGTTCTTCCTCACCAAGGGAGAGTTCTTCCTCACCAAGGGAGAGTTCTTCCTCACCAAGGGAGAGTTCCTCCTCATCAAGGTTAAGTTCCTCCTCATCAAGGTTGAATTCCTCCTCACCAAGGGAGAGTTCCTCCTCATCAAGGGAGAGTTCTTCCTCATCAAGGGAGAACTCTTCCTCATCAAGGGAGAGTTCCTCCTCACCAAGGTTGAGTTCCTCCTCATCAAGGTTGAGTTCCTCCTCATCAAGGTTGAGTTCCTCCTCATCAAGGTTGAGTTCCTCCTCACCAAGGGAGAGTTCCTCCTCATCCGGATAAGATTCATTATGATCCAATGAAATCTCATTCTGAACATCCGGTTCGGTCAGGATACTTAAACCGGGATCTTCTTCGCTTATCATTTCATCATCAAGCGAAATCATTTCGCCATCTTCTGCAGTCATTTCAGCTGTATTGATAATGTTATCCAGTTCATCACCGGTAAGCACAATTGACTCATCATCATCCTCTTCGAAGAACCCTTTTGTTTCGTTTTCTACCTTGTTATGAATGGAAGCTGGAGCGGGTGCAGCAGAATTCTCCATAAACCTGGATCTGATATCCAGAATTTCCGCCTTGATATCGGACAATTCACTTTCAATCTTTTCAAGCAGCAGAGTTTGTCTTTCCGCAAGAGATAAGGTTGTACTGTTTTTCGTATCGGAGGTTCCCAAAACAGTGGAATCACTTATATCTGATTCAATAATCACATCTGAATTATCTTCCGGAAGGAAATCTCCGGCAGCATCAAGATCTTCATCAGAAAGAGTGTCCTCCGGAACAAAGTCATCATCCCAGGAATCATCAAGCAACTGATCCTCCCCGGGCTGCCAATCATCTTCAGCCATGGAGATTAGCTCGTCCTCTTCTTCAGGTGAAATCAAATCATCTTCAATATCATGAATCTCACCTAAATCAAAATCATCTTCATCAGAACTGTCTTCCAAATCAAGAGAATCTATTCCGCTTAAAAAGTCATCATCAAGAGATATATCACTTTCATCATTATCAAAATCCAGATCTGAAATCTCCAGATCATCTATATTGGAATCCGGCTGATCAGTGACATTACGATTCTGCAAGTCTTTTTTCACCCACGTGCCGTAGTGTTCAAGATCATTGTTTTCGTTATCTATTTTACTGCCCATTCAGAACTCCCATCCATAGAATAATAAACCTTTAATGTAATATCGACATAAAGGGGCGGAAAATTTATAGCAATCTTTCTAACAGTTATATTTTAACAGAATTACGACATATAGTGTTAAGGTTTTTAATAATTATCCGTAAATCATTACATGAATAAGTCTAATTTGAAATGGCTATTTTTGGTTATATTCCTTATAAACTCACTCTGTATTTTCAAATGGGGAGACACGGGATTAAACGCAATGAGTGAGCAGATCAAAATCCAAAATAAACTTGAAAACAATATCAATGAATTATTGACAATCAACAGAGATCTGAACAGGGAATTGGATTCCTATAGATCCGATTCTGAGACAATTATGATACAGGCAAGAGATCTGGGCTATATCAATGAAAATGAAAAGATACTTTTTATTAATAATCTTTCCCTGACCCCGAAAGTAAACAATCCGGGAGATATAATTCTCCCGGATATGCAATTTAATTCAATTGAGAAAGGGCTGAGGGTGGCAGCAATTGTCCTAACGGCACTGGTGTTTCTCCTTATCATTTTTCAAAACAGAGTAGGAAAAACTCAATAACGATAACCCCGGCTGGTATTTTAATCCGGGATTATTCATCAATAACCTTAACCGTTTGATCCAGCGCTTTCATTTCATCGGGATTCATAGGCTTTATGAGATGATCCCGAAAAAGTCTTTCCCTCTTATATAATAATTCCATTGGTACCTGATAGGCGTCTTCTACATTTTCTCTCTGGAGAAGTTTCTCTGCAGGACCGCAAGCTATACTGCCATCTTTAAAGAACAGGATCCCGTTATCCGAGAACTTCCGTGACAGATCCAATTCATGAATGGAATAGTAAAGCGAAATGGACATTTTGTGAGCATACCCTTTCAGGTATTTCAGGACCCTGTCTTTCCAGTGGTCTTCCAATGCAAAAACGGGTTCATCCATAAACAGAATCCTTGAACCGTACAGCAGACTGAAAGCAATATTAATTTTCTGCATTTCACCCTTACTTGTATTCTGAACTGATCGGGTTAAAACACTCTCCAGTTCAAACTCATTGATCAGTTCATCTACCAAATACTTTTCATCAGGACTATGCAGTCCGTTTTGAAATACCAGAGTCAATAATTCTTTTACGGTTTCCTCTGTTTCAAATTCCATATTCTGATAGACGAAAGAAGCCAGTTGATTCCGCTCTTTCTCATTTCCGAGTGCGGCAGTATCCCTGCCAGCCAGCAGAACAGAACCGCTCTGAGGCATCAAGCGCCCCCCGGAAAGAAGCATAAAGGTTGATTTTCCCGTACCATTCTGTCCGACAAGAGAAGTTACACCTCCCGGAAGTTCCACACTGAGATTTGTAAAAACCGGTTTCTCAGAGTCATAGCTAAATGTAACATTTTTAAACTCAATAGACATTTTATACCTTTTTTTTCATTTTTTTCTTATATTCTGGAATTGTGTTCATTGGAGGCCTTTCAACTTCGGGTATGTTATACTCAATACTCTCAAAGACTTCGTCCTTTACCTGAAATTGTCTGAAAATCGTTGGAAGCTCAGATAAATCCTGAATCATATTATATTGAACAAGTCTGTTTAGAAAAGTCTGCAGGATACCAAAAGACATTTTTCCCAAAGCCCGTGTTGACTGATTCCGGTGAACCCTCTGATCCAGATCCGTTTGAGCGAAAGCACTCATGCCATACATCTGGTACACATCCAGCAGATGGGATGTTTCTACTCCGTAACCGATAGGGAAGGGAATGGAATCCAAAACCTCCCGTCTCACGGCATATTCTCCGGATAGGGGCTGAATAATTGCTGTCAGCTCAGGAAAAAACAGTGAGAACAGGGGACGGGTCAGGATTTCCGTTACCCTTCCGCCGCCTGACGGCCTTATACTATCTGAAAAGGCAAGAGGTCTGTCATAGAATGCTTTAACATACTTTATCTCGGGCCTCTGAATCAGAGGCCCTACTAGACCATAAACAAAACGGGGATGAATATTCTTGATATCTGCATCGATATATACAAGTATATCTCCTTTCAGCTGATATATAGCTTTCCAGAGATTTTCCCCCTTTCCTTTCATTGGTTCCAGATCAGGTAGTATTTCAGAGGCAAGATAGGTATCAGCCCCAAAGGAAGATGCAACGTCCAGAGTCCTGTCATTTGATCCGGAATCGATAACTGCAAATTCATCAATCAGAGGGTATCGGTTCATCAGTTCTGATTTGAATATTACAACCTCCTTTCCGATTGTCTTTTCTTCATTCAGTGTAGGAATACAGAGGGAAATTTTCAGACCAGATTTTTCCTTGGCTTCAACCAATTCCTTCAGTTCCTGAAAATTAGAGTGATGATATGTGTTTTCCTTAAGCCAAGAATTAATTTTCACTGCAGTACCCCGTGTCTATAGCTTCGATCAGTCCTATCAATTGTGCCAATCCTTTTTTGATCGGATCTATCTGTATGGCTTCATCCAGTTCACCCAGTTTTTCGCCGTTTGTTAAACCGATAGTAACAGCAGGGATCTGTTTATCGATAAAAGCGGAAAGCTCCGAAGTACTGGGAGACGACCGTGGTTTATACCCCAGATTATCCAGAATGGCACGGCTTGTAGTATTGAGAGGGTGCGAAAACGGAGTCCCGCCAGGTGCCCGTCTTGCCATCTCTTTAAATTCAACTATCGCCCCCGTCATAGAGGTCATCTCCTCTGCCAGGGAATGAATTTTGCTGGCCAGCTCAGTTACCATCTCCTCTGATTCACTTCTGATCTCAAACAGCAGCTCCGCTTTGGTCGGAATCGTATTGTAGGATTTTCCTCCCTGAATCGAACCAAGGATAATGTTAGTTTTTGGTTTACGGGGAAGAGGTATTTCAAGTATCTTATTGATCAGTTCATTCATATTGACTATGGCACCAACCGCATTAAATCGGGTCCAGTCATACTCTTCAGGTACTTCATATGTCAATTTTCCTCTCAGCATCCCGATAGAAGAGTAACTGAGACGCCCCAGTTTAACACCTTCAACGCAGACACCGGCAGTTATTGGTTTCTTATAATTATCCATAAAAAACCTTAGCCCTTCGATATCCCCATGGCCGAGGCTTCTGGAAGAACCCATTAAAATCAGATTGGATTCAAAGTGGATATTAAGCTTTTCCAGAATCATGGGAAGTGTTGCCAATGCAGCCAAACCGAGTCCGTCGTCACCTACACCCGGTCCGATTACCATATCAGGCTGGACAGTAATCGTATGATCGACACTGAACGGAAATATAGTATCCAGATGGGCTACAACCAGAATGTTACTATCCCGTGATTTTCCGGGAATGATACCAAGAGCATTCCCTTTTTCATCTTCAGAACAATTCTGTAAGTTATATTCGGTAAACCTGTTTAAAAGGAATTGCGTCCTTTCCTGTTCACCAAAAGTCGGTGCGGGAATTTCACTGATCATAATAAGGTTAGTAATTATACTCTCTTTGAAATTTTCCAGTTCTGATTCGTAAATAGGCAATTTTTCCAGGATTTCATTACAAACTCTGTTCATTTTATTTTCCTGATATTTGATTGGATATTTAATATTATAGGCAATGTATCCTGTTCTGCAATGTCAGTTTAAAAAAAAATGATTCTCAGATTACAGGATCTCCGAGTGGTAATTTATTTATTGAAATAAACTGATTGTAGCATTCTCCGATTTTATTTATAATCATTACTGTATGGATTTGAGTTAATCCAGAGTTTTTGATTGCAGGAGAGAAGAGTGAATAAAAAGCTTGATTTCAGAATTAAAACAATAGGAGAATGCAAGATAAAGTCCCCTATGCCATTTTCAAACATACAGGGTGACAATATAGCTAACTTTGTTCGGGATGATCAGTATGTACTTCACTCAGTGATTCACGGTGATAACCAGAACAAGAAAGAACTTTATGAATATGCTCTGGAAATGGCCGGCCCCAGAGAGAATATATTCTTTAATCCGGGTCACGCACATGCCGGAATAGTTACCTGCGGCGGTTTATGCCCTGGTTTGAACAACGTTATCCGTGCTATCGTTCGAACCTTGTGGCTGCGATATAATGTCAAAAGGATTTCCGGCATCCAGTATGGCTACAAGGGATTCCTGCCTGAATACAATATGCCTACAAAAAAACTTGATCCGGATATTGTGGATGATATTCATAATATGGGAGGCTCCATACTAGGATCAGCCCGAGGCGGTTCGGATGTTATCAGAATAGTTGATGCGCTTGAACAGCTTAATATGAATATGCTGTTTACTATCGGCGGAGACGGTACACAGCGTTGCGCCCTTGAACTTACCGAAGAAATTGAAAAAAGGGGACTTAGGATTTCCATTGTCGGCATTCCTAAAACAATCGATAATGATTTGAGCTTTATTGATAAATCTTTTGGCTTTGATACAGCTGTATTCAAAGCTGAACAGGCTGTTCATGCCGCTCACGTTGAAGCGAAGTCTGCCATTGACGGAATTGGGCTGGTAAAGGTTATGGGAAGAGAATCCGGTTTTATTGCCGCCCATACAACCCTTGCCACCAGTGATGTAAACTTCTGTCTGATCCCTGAAGTACCCTTTACCCTGGAGGGAGAAAACGGCTTGCTTAATTCAATAAAGAGAAGATTGGATATGCGACAACATGCGGTTGTTTTGGTAGCTGAGGGCGCCGGCCAGGAGCTTTTGGAAAAAATTGATGCAACAGACGAGAGCGGCAATAAAAGACTATCTGATATTGGAACGTACCTGAGAGACGCGATCACGGAACACTTCAAAAAAATCGGACACGAATCAAGTCTCAAATATATAGATCCCAGCTATATGATCAGGGCGTCTGCAGCAACTCCTAACGATGCACTCTATTGTGCCCGTCTGGGTGCGAACGCTGTACATGGAGCCATGGCTGGCCGTACAGGAATGCTTATATCCGAATGGAATAATACTTTCGTACATGTTCCCATTCAAATGGCTGTTTCTAAAAAGAATAAGGTCGACCCGGAAAGCCCCTTATGGAGAGATGTTCTGGAAACGACTCAGCAGCCCATTGTAATGAAGTAATTCCTTCTATTCAGGCCCGGCAGAGCTATTGAGGCAGTTAGAAAATTAACGGCTTCAATAGCTTTTTTTCAGCCTTACTAGCTTGAAAATTAAAAAAGGGATTGCAGTGCAATCCCTTTTTTGATGGATATTTCCTTATAAGCAGGTTAAACCATATCAGATTTCTCAATAGAGAGCACTTTGTATTTATAGTCCTTTTCGTTAATTGTAAACTTGATTTTCCCATTCTTTTTAGTGCCGTACAGAGCATTACCAAAAGGAGAGATGTAGGAGATCACATTATTTGAAGGATCGGATTCCCATGGTCCGAGAATGGTGAATATTTCTTCTTCATTAGTGATTTCATTGCTAAGTGTGATTTTAGTACCGAAAGAAACTTTCTTGAGATCAATATTCCTGGGATCAAATATCTTTGCTTTCTCAATGCCTTCCTTCAATTTTCCAACCTGAATATTAAGAGCTTCCTGCTTCTCTTTACCTGCCTTATACTCGGCATTTTCCTTCAAGTCCCCCATTTCTATAGCAATACCGATCTCCTTAGAGTTCTGCGGTACTTCAACATCAAGGATATGCTTGAGTTCTTTCTGTTTGGCTCGCATACTTGATTCGAGAACAATAAGCGACCTTGTCCCGGCTGTAACAGGAGTCTCTTCAGCTTCTCCCAGGAACTTAATATTGGGATATTTTTCTTTAATTTTCTGACGGAGATTAAGTTTTACAGAAACATCAAGTTCTTTAACATCCTGAAGCAGGGTAAACAGACGACTGACAGTATCTTCATCCCCACTGAGAATAAAAGACTCAAGGCGTTCTTCCTTAAATAAGTATACCTGTATAGCCCTGTTGATTTTTTTGTTCTCGGTTACATCTTTTTTATTGCTGATATCGCGGAATGTGATATCCAGAAGATGAATCATATTGATCAGGATTTTTTCATACTGAACAGCCAGCTTATCAAACCAGGGTTCTTCTACTGCATTACGGGCGATCCACAGGAAAGCTTCCCGAAATTCTCTGTAATGGGCCATAATATCCTGAAGTTTATCCTTAACCAGATCGTCATGGCCTTTATGAATCAGTTCTTCAATTATGCTCTTGTTCAAATAGTAGGGGAACAGCTGAATATAGTAATTCTGCCATCCCTCTATATTCCTTTTAATCTCGACAAGAAATTCCTTTTTCAGATCAGCATACTGAATACTGCTAAACAGCTCTTCCAGATTCTCAATATCATCAAAAAGTTCCTTAAAGCCATATGTAAGCCCGGGATTAAGAAAAGGATAAATCTGAATTATTTTATTAATAAAAAGATAACTGCAAACGACCTGCTCATTAACATTAGCTGCTTTGAGGAAAGAAGTAAAATAAAGAAACATCTCTGCAAAATAATCAGAATCAGGATCAGATTCTCTCAGAAAATCCTGAATAGTCTGGTAACGGTCAAAGAAGTTACTTTCTGCCTTGAATTTATTGAAAGTCTTTTCCTCAAATGTAATGGGCTTATCCCTAACCATAAAAAGATCGAGTTTTTCAGGCATATTACCGAAGTCTGCATCTGTTTTTAAAATGCGTCGGGCCTCGGTACTCCAGCTGGACCATTCGCTCTGTGTCAGAATGGAGGGAACAAGTTCCGCCTTCATACGCTTCATATCCGCACAGTTATCAAAGCTGCGAATTACTGTTTTTAGAGTCCAGGGGATATCTGATTTAACTTTTTTATGGAGTTTTTCTTTGGCTACAACGCTTTTAAGAACCCAGATATGGTTTTTTGTCAAACTGATAAGAGCATTAACAGCCATTTTCAGTGACATGGAATGATCGCGTTTATCAGAGAAATCGATGGTTATGTTGTCACCCTTAATAGAGCGTATTACACCGACACCCCAGGTTTTATGGAATACAAAATTACCTGCATCGTAGGAAATATGTTTTTCAAAATCCGATATGGCTTCACTTATATTTCTCCAGCTCTGATTCAGATTGGAGAGCTTGATATACTCTTCCAGCTGACTATGGCCTTCATACTTTTTTCTGTAACAGTTTACAATCTCTTTTCTGGCCCAGGGGTTCTTGGGATCATATTGAAGGATTCGTTTCAGTGTATCAATGGCTACATCCCAGTTGGAAGTTTCGACTATGGCGGGGTAAAGATCCTCCAGAAGCATGGTAGATCTTTCAGGAGACATGATTTTGGAGATTTTCTTGTCGATCAGCTGAAAAAACTCCAGATCATCAATATTCAGTTCAATCAATTTGCCCCAGATATCTTTTACATTGGAAAAAAGGTTTTTATTTATATACCGGTGAATAGCTTTTTTATAGTAATTAACAGCCTCGGTCGTATTACCTTCATTTTCTTTCTTTTCTGCCAGTTTTTTTACAATATCCGCTTCGGTGTAATCGATCTTGATCAGACGTTCCCAAACATCGAAAACTTCACCATCCCTTTCGGAATTGGAATAGCACTCGGCAAGAACGCGCAGGGCCATCTTGTTCTCACCAAACTGAAGTATCCGGTTGCTGAGATATTCCACAATAATCCATTTATGATTCCCGGAGAATATATTGATAAGCTCCACTAAATGAGAATCATCTATCAACTGTTTATTCAGGGAAATTATTCCGGACATATAAAGAGCTATTATACTATTCTTGGAATGATCCAGATGTTCTTCGCACAAATCCTGGATTTCATCCTGAACCTCGGAATTCAAGATTTCATCAATGGTTTCATCCAGTTCCTTGAAATTATTAATTGTATAATTGCCCAGGGTGGCACGTGTCCATTTTTCTTCATTCAACAAATCGTTAATCTTATTGATAATTTCTTCTGACATAAATTTAAATACTCCCCAAAATCAGTTGATGTACTGTTGGTAAATTGACGGGCTCAACAACTTTATATTCATAAGCACTTCGTCAATCGTACTTCTATCTTCTTTTACACTTATATAATGATCTATAAGCCAAAAATACTTATTAATTAAACGGGGTACCAACACCTCGTTATCACTATTCTGCCTGATATCGCTTTGCAGTGAATAGATGGACTGCCTCAGTTTACCATACTCTATCGGCCGAAGCTCTCTTTTCACATTAAAGACACCGTATAAAACGGCATAAACAGGCAGCCATTCATTCAGCATCCCACCGGTAATCCCGGTCATGCCGACCTTATTGATGACCTTCCGGATTAACCCGGACTCAAGCCTGGTCAGGTCAATTTCCTGAGGATCAATAAAAAACGCCTCCCGGAAAAAGATCTTTGCCCCTTTCATCTCATCCATCAGGGCATAAGTATCCGCAAGTTCAGCAAGAACCAGTGGATTATCTTTATTAATCCTCGCCCCTTTTTCAAGGATACCAGCAGCTTTTTCATAGTTTCCAAGGACCTTATTACAGCGTCCTATCCTCAAACACAATTCCTGATCATCCAGTTCCTCATGGTGAAGTTGCTGGTAAAAAATCAGTCCTTCCGAATGAACCATATATTTTAAGGCTTGAAGGCCTTTTTCTATCTGTTCGGAGCTTCTGTTTTTAACCCATAATAAAAACTGATCCCATTGATTCAACAGGTAATCGCCTTTTTCATAAGGACTAGCCAGATCTTCAAGCCTGGCCCAGCGCTCTTTCCAAAACCGCAGCATACGAAACAACTCACTAACTTCAACCGAATCAAAATCAACTGAATATGCTTCATCGAGAAGAGAAAGGGCCTTATCCAGATCCCTTTTGGCTGCATATCGGCAGACCTCTTCAAGGTACTGTTCAATTTCCATTTTTTCCTGATTTACGCTCATAAGATTTTATTCAGTACCATCCGGCGAATTTATTACTGCATCTTTCTTATTATACATTTAGCTTAACTTTGGTCAACAAAGGAAATGCAGTTGATTTTAGAATATTTCGAATTGAAGAGTATGCCGGAGGATAGAAACTTATTCACAAAATGATTCAAGTAATATAATCTGGTAATATGAAAAAGAATATTATATGCGCCCCATCGGTTCTGGCTTCAGATTTCACCAGAATCGGAGAAGAAGTAGAGCTGATCAAACAATCCGGATCAGAGTGGATTCATTTGGATGTAATGGATGGTGTCTTCGTTCCCGAAATAACTTTCGGAGCCCAAATGGTCAGCCATATCAGAAAAGTATCAGATTTAATTCTGGATGTTCACCTTATGATCGAAAAGCCGGAAAATCAGATACCACTTTTTCTTAAAGCAGGAGCCGACTATATTACATTTCATACAGAAGCCGTAACACATGCCAACAGACTGGTACAGGTAATTAAGGAAGGAGGTGCTAAAGCAGGAATATCCCTTGTTCCATCCACACCCGTATCCATAATTGAAGAACTCCTGCCTTTTGTGGATCAGATACTGATAATGACAGTTAATCCGGGTTACGGCGGCCAGAAGCTTATTCCCCAATGCCTAGACAAGGTTAAAATTCTTGATAGCCTGAAAAGGAAAAAAGGATATAACTATATTATATCCGTGGACGGGGGCATCAACAGATCGACCATATCCGATGCAATAGATTCCGGCATTGATGCCTTTGTAGCAGGCTCAGCCTTTTTTGGTTCTGCTAACCCGGCAGAAGAAGTCGCTTTCATGAAAAACTGCCGCTAGGGTCCGGTTTTTCATTTTATTTATAGCTCTGTCAGGCCGATTAGAGATATGAGAGGTAATGTCTGATGAATTGGAAAAAGCTTCGAACGATCTGCCTGACAGCTATGCTGATATCAATGTTCTCCTTTACGCTATCCGCTCAATCCCTGGAGGATGAGTACCTTTACGGGCTGGATTTGTTTAAGGAGGCGAAATATCAACAGGCATCACGTTTATTCAAAACAGTTCTCTTCGATTTGGATTCATCTTCCCTTTACGGGAATGCCGCTTACTGGCTTTCCAGAACCTATATCGAGATGAAACATTACGCGGCAGCCAGTGAAATTATGGAAGAATTCCTTCTTAATTACCCCGACAACGAATACAATATGGAGGGACAGTACTACAAGGGGAGGCTTCTCTATCTTGAAGCTGAGTACGACAGTGCCATTCACTATTTTTCATCTTTCATAACAGCAAATTCTGTTAACAATCCCTATATTACAAACAGCCTTTTCTGGATCGGGGAATCTCTCTACAGCCTGGGCAGATTTGAAGAAGCCGAGGAAATCTATATTAAGATTGTTAACGAATACCCCACAAACGTAAAAGTGGAAGCTTCAAAATATAAAATATCATTGATTGAATATAAGTACAGGGAAGAGGAGCTGCTGAAACTTCTGCAGTGGAGTCATGAAGAGTTTCTGAAAAGTTCCAGCGAGTACGAAAAAAAGGAAAAAGAATTCAATCAGGCATTAAAGGTTTATCAGGATAAACTGAAAGAACTGACAATGACCCGTGAAATCTACGAAAACAGATTAACCCTCCTCGATATTAAGGATGAAGCTCTTAAAATCAAGGAAAAGCTTATATATATGAGTTTGAGCGAGGCAGACAATGAATAGAACTTTAAGCTGTCTGATTTTTTCACTACTGGTAGTCCTTCCTTTTTTTGGTGCAGAACAGAAGGATAACAACTATAATCTTTCCTTTGACGAGGAAAAAGCTGTCTGGGAGATGCACTATAGTTATAAAGGTAAACTCTACTCCCTTTTTGAGAACCGCGACCCGGGAACCTCCTACATGACAGTAAAGCTGAATGACAGAACGTACAGGCTTCAAAAAAGTGCTTTCTTCAATCAGCACCTTGAGGAATACCCCGGATTGATAATCCTCCACTGGAGCAACAAAATACTGCATGTAACTCAATCTATCCAGGTAGACCATCAGATTAAGGGATTCAGAGTGAATATTTCCGTCAGAAATCTTTCCAAGAACTACCTGTCAATCGGATTAAAACAGATCATTGATATTTTCAACAATACCAAAGGCCCCGACTTCCTGATAGATGGAGACAAACCGGTAGATTCAGAGAAAAGCTGGTCTGACGGCGACATTCCCGCCTACTGGGAAACGCCCCCTGCAGAAAATAGTGATTTCCGTTTATCTTTTACTCCATTTGGAGACAGGAAGCCGGATCAGATAATTTTCTCCAACTGGAAAAGGCTGAGTGATTCCGACTGGGATTTCAACATACGGGAGGGGAGGGATTTTTCTCTGTTACCTTATTCAATTGATGATTCTGCCGCCGGCATTTATTACAACCCTGTATCGATTCCTCCCGGCACAGAAATTTCAGTACAGTTCGCTCTGACAGCGGGCGGTCCAGCATTAACCCTTCTCGATAATGATCTGGAACCGGAAAAGGAAATATCAATTCCCAAAGCTGTGCCTGTATCGGAAAAAAGCCTTATCCTCAATTATTCCTTTCAGTACGATCTGGAAATGATCGATGAATTTATTAATGAGATAAACACTCTTCTACAGTTGGAGAATCCGGTTTACAATACACAGATTGAATACTATCTGGGGGAACTGGAAAAACTGAAGCAGAAACTTTCTCACTATGAAGATATACAATAAAACCTTAAAAAAAGCTCATAATTATCTCAAATCCGGACAATTCAGCAGGGTTATTTCCCTGCTGGAACCCAAGGTGCCTCTATTTATAGAAAATTATCATTTTTACTACCTGCTGGGTGTTTCCTGTTTTTATTCCGGTGATATCGGTGGTGCGGAAACCTATCTAAAGCGAGCCATTCAGGTTAACAGAAAAGCGGAAGAACCCCGCCTGTTTCTTGCCTCTGTATATTTAAAGAAAAAAGATACCACAGAAGCTGTTAGAATCTGGCTGGGACTGCTTGATTTGAACCCCGCCTGTAAAAAAGCAAAAAAGGGACTGAACAGGATCCGCAGGATATCAGACCAGGAGCTGCTTAATACATTTCTGGACAAGGGAAGTTTCAGTTTTATTCTTCCCCGGACAAAAAGATGGCTGCCCGGATGGGTTCCTTTAGCTCTCGCACTGCTTTTTACTCTGATCGTTCTCTACCTTTCATCCTCACAATGGTTCCCGCTGCTGAACAGTTATCAAAAGCCGAACAGGGAGAATCTTCCGTATCTTTATAAGGAGATAACAGATGATGGAATCAAAAGTAACACTGCTTTTCAATATGAATTTGTATTAACAGAAGATGAAATAAAAAAGTCTCTTAAACTGGCACAGCAGCTGTTTGATGATTTCAGAGACAATGAAGCAAGAAAAGAGATTAATCGCCTGAAAAAGTCAAATGCAGGAGAACAGGTTAAATTAAAAGCACAGATGCTGGAAAGCTATCTTAAAGAACCGGATATAACAACTCTGAAGAGCCACTTCACCTATGAAGAGATCATCCGGACTCCCCATCTATATGAAAACTGTTCCATCCTCTGGAAGGGCAGATTCTCCAATCTGTCCTGCACGGATGAAAAGATTGAGTTTGATTTCCTGATAGGATACGAGGATTCGAAAGTACTGAAGGGAATTGTTCCGGTTACAGTTAATTATCCAGTATCCCTTGATCCGTCCTATCCTCTGGAACTATTGGGCACAGTTGAAGTTCTACCCGACAATTCAATTCGCTTGCATGCCGTAGCAGTTCATAATATTATTGAATAATATTATATTTGCTGTTAGGGTAGCAATACGCATGTTAAGTGCTTTTTCTATTTATCATAATGATACATTTTCTGAAGCGGAATTTATTTTATCATTGTTGATCAGGTAGATAGAAAACAGAAGGAGTTCAGTAGATGTCGGAAAAACAAGCTAGTGTGGAAGAAAAAAATAAAGCAATAGAAGCAGCGCGGCTGCAGATAGAGAAACAGTTTGGAAAAGGATCGCTTATGAAAATGGGCGAACAAGCCAAACTTGAAGTGGAAGCCATCCCTACGGGTTCAATCCTTCTGGATGAAGCCCTTGGCGTAGGCGGTTTACCCAAAGGGAGAATCATTGAGATATATGGTCCTGAGTCTTCCGGTAAAACAACCCTTGCCCTCCATGCCATAGCGGAAGCCCAGAAACAGGGTGGAGTGGCAGCCTTTATTGATGCGGAACATGCCCTTGATCCGGTTTACGCCAAAGGACTAGGGGTTAATGTGGATGACCTCTGGGTCTCTCAGCCGGATACGGGAGAACAGGCTCTTGAAATTACAGAATCCCTGGTACGATCCGGAGCCGTTGACATTATCGTTGTAGATTCTGTAGCAGCTCTGACACCACGTGCGGAAATTGAAGGAGACATGGGAGATTCCCATGTTGGACTTCAGGCCCGTCTTATGAGCCAGGCTCTACGGAAACTTACCGGTATTATCTCCAAATCAAATGCCTCCCTGATTTTTATCAACCAGATTCGAATGAAAATCGGGGTGATGTTTGGGAATCCTGAAACAACAACCGGCGGCAATGCCCTCAAATTCTATGCATCGGTTCGCCTTGAGGTAAGAAAAATCGAAACCATTACAAAAGGTCAGGAGGATGCTATTGGAAACAAAGTCCGGGTAAAAGTGGTAAAAAACAAGGTAGCGCCTCCTTTCAGGAAAGTGGAACTGGAGATTATCTTCGGGAAAGGGATTTCCGCCAGTGCCAGCCTGCTGGATGCTTCCCTTAAATACAATCTGATACAGAAAAGCGGAAGCTGGTACTCTCTTGGAGAAGACCGTATAGGCCAGGGCCGTGATAATGTGAAGAAATACCTGGAAGAAAACAAGGTTATTACCGAAGATCTCTCTGCCCAATTGAGAACTTTAATGTTTCCAAAAAAGGAGGGAAAAAAAGCAGAAACAGCCCCTGAAGCAAAAAAAACAGTGAAAAAAACAACACCGGCCGGTGCAGGTGATGGATTATTCTAATATGAAGAACAGACATCCCCGTGTCTACATAGGGATGGGTTCAAACCTCGGGGACCGGATGGCAACTCTTTTAAAAGCTGTCCGTAAAATGGATTCGTTTCTGAAAGATACACGATATTCGTCCATATGGGAAACGGCTCCTCAAATAGTCGAAGATCAGCCAGCCTTTTTGAATATGGTTTTCTGCGGTACGTTTTCCGGATCTCCCGAGGATCTGATAGAACGATTATGGGCCATTGAGAATGAAGCTGGCAGAAACCGAAAGAATGAAACCCCAAAGGGCCCCAGACCTCTGGATCTTGATATACTTCTATATGGAGAAGAACAGATCAACACAGAAATTCTGACAATTCCTCATCCTCTGATGAACAAAAGAGCTTTTGTTCTGGCACCTCTGACAGAAATTGAGGAAAATATTACAGAACCCTCATCGGGTATCCTCTACCGTAAATATCTCGATTCTATTGTAAATCAGGGTTTTATCTGTTATATAAATCAGCCTGAAATAGAAGTAATACTTGAAGAAAGCAAGGATCGTCATGTCTGATACCTACAATTTCCAGCTGGAACAGTTTGAAGGCCCTCTGGACCTCCTGCTGTTTCTGATAAAAAAAAACGAAGTTAATATATATGATATTCCCATAACCAAAATCACGGAACAATATCTGTCTTTTCTTCAATATTCCACATCTGTCAATCTGGAAAACATTACCGAGTTTTATGTATTGGCGTCAACTCTTCTTTATATTAAATCCAGAATGCTTCTTCCGGTGGAAGTGGATTTTTCGGATGAAATTGAAGATCCGCGTGAAGAACTGGTTGCCAAACTTATTGATTACCAGAAGTTTAAGAAACTTTCAGAACTCATGTCCGAACAGGAAAAATCCACAGAATGGGTAATCGAACGAAAAAAAGATCAGCGGATGCTTCCATTTTCTCATGATGAAGACATGTGGCAGGAAGTGGAAGTCTGGGAACTTCTTCAGAGTTTTTCCAAAATTATGGGAAACCTCACACAGGAAACTATAGTCAATTTATATGAAGAAGTATCAGTCAATGAAAAAATCACCCTCATTCAGGAACTCCTGGATGAAAAGGGAGAGTTTGCTTTTACAGATATCCTGATCAATCCCGAATCAATTATGGAAATTGTATGCGCATTTCTTGCCATCCTTGAATCTGTAAAAATGAAGATGATATTGGTTTATCAAAACCGCCTGTTTGGTGATATACTGATCAGAGCTTTAAATTTTAAGGAAGAGTTAAACAATCATGACCCTGAGCAGGGAACAGTCGATAATTGAAGCGATCCTTTTTCTGGAAAGTGATCCTGTAAATATTCAGCACCTGGTAAAAGTAAGCGGGCTTTCCCGCGATGCCATAAATGAAGTGCTGTCTCAATTGGAAGAACACTACAAAGGTACGGAACACGGTCTTTCCCTGATTGAAATGAACGAGGGATGGGTCCTGAGTCCTAAAGAGGAGCTTTGGGAACACCTTAAAGAACATTATGGAAAGAAAAATGATGACAAATTATCCCGAGCCGCTATGGAAACTTTATCCATAATAGCTTACTCTCAGCCACTGACAAAAGCGGAAATCGAAAACATCAGGGGAGTCTCTTCAGACAGCATGATTCGCCTTCTTATCAAAAAAAACCTGATAAAAGAGGTTGGAAAAAAAGATGTTCCCGGCAAGCCGATTCAATACGGCACTTCCAAGGATTTCCTGAAAATGTTCAGATTGAAAAGTATAGCTGAGCTGCCTAAGCTGGATGAGGTGGAACAGCGCAGGTTTGAGTTAAATGGATAATGAAAAAGAATTAGTTAGGCTTCAGTTATTTCTTGCCCGCTGCGGTGTCGGCTCAAGAAGGGCCTGTGAGGATTTCATAGCCGCAGGAAGGGTAATGGTAAACGGAAAAACCGTTTTAAAACCCGGAGTTAAAGTCAGTGTTGAAGATGAGGTTTTTTTTGACAACCACAGGGTAAAACCGACCACAAAGCATATATACCTGGCGCTCCATAAACCATCAGGTTTTATCTGTTCCAATCAGGACAGAGACGGAAGACCTCTTGCCATCGATCTGATAACCCCTTCGGTTAAGCAGAGACTTTTTAATGTCGGCCGGCTGGATTACATGACTTCCGGGCTGATATTTTTTACAAATGACGGAGAGTTTGGTAAGGTAATGACTCATCCGTCTTCCCATGTGGAAAAAGAGTATATTGTTACATCCAAAAAAGAGATTCCCCTGGAGCTTATGGAACAGTTCCGTCGCGGAATGATGGTAAAAGGTGTTAAATACAAGCTTAAAAAATATACCTTCAAAGGGAAGAGAACAGTCAGTATCGTACTGGAGGAAGGAAAGAACAACGAACTGAGAAAAGTATTTCTTTCAAGGAATATCACTATAAAAAGTATTCACAGAGTAAGAATAGGTTCAGTAAACCTGAACGGAATATCCCCCGGACATTTCAGGAAGCTGACACAGAAAGAAGTTAACAGCCTATTGGCTCAAAGTGAAATAAACAAAAGACAGAACAGGATAAAAAGATGATTGTAGCCATAGATGGACCGGCTGGTGTTGGAAAAAGCAGTATCGCCGGGCATATTGCGGACAAATTGGGTTATTTCAATTTGAATTCAGGGAATTTCTACAGAGCGGTTACCCTTAAATCCATAGAGAATGGACTCAGTTCCGATAATGAACAGGATATTATCAGAATAGCGGGGTCCTGTGATATTAAGATCAGGGATTTCAGGATGATACTGGATGGCAGGGACGTGGAAGATATCCTTCATAGCGACGCTATTGATGCTATGGTAGCCCAGGTATCTGCAATTGTCCCTGTCCGACACATTGTCAATGAAAAAATCAGAGAGTTAAGCAGTCACCTTGATATGGTAGCCGAGGGCCGGGATATGACTACCGTTGTTTTCCCTCATGCGGATGTCAAAGTATTTCTGGATGCTTCAGCCGAAGTCAGAGCAAAACGACGCTTTGATCAGGGCGTCAGCGAACTCTCTTACGAAGAGATTCTGGAAGGTATTCAGAAACGGGATGTTATTGACAGAAACAAAAAAGAGGGCAGTTTAAAAATTTCTGAGGACGCCTTATATTTGGATACATCCTCCTTGACGTTAGATCAAGTTTGTGAGAAAGTAACAGGTAAAATTAAAGAATTACAATAATTCAGGAGAATGGAACGGTTATGGTAGAAATGGATGCCGCTGCAGCAGAGAACAACAATCAAACAAAATTACAGGAGGCATACCTGAAGGGCATGGATCAGCTGGTTGAAGGCGAACTGGTACAAGGTCATGTTATACAGGTGGATTCCGAGTATGTTTATTTGGATGTTGGCTATAAATCAGAAGGGAAAGTACCGGTAACCGAGTTCAAGGAAACTCCGAATGTTGGTGAAGACATATCCGTCGTTCTGGTAAAGCGAGAAGGTAAAAACGGAGAACTGGTAGTATCCAAGAAAAAAGCGGATGCCAAGGTGCTCTGGAAAGAACTGAAAGATGCTTTTCAGGATCACAATACGATCCCGGGTAAAGTTGTAAAATCCATTAAAGGCGGATTTGAAGTTGATCTCGGAATTGAAGTTAGAGCTTTTATCCCCATTTCAAAGATGGATCTTCATAGAATTGAAACACCAGAAGACTATATCGGTCTTGAAACCCAGTTTTATATTGAAAGGCTTTATAACGAGAAGTCAAAAGTTAATATTGTACTCTCCAGAAGAGAGTGGCTGGAAGAGACTCTATCCGCCAAAAAAACAGAGTTCTTTGAAAATACCTCCATCGGTGATGAAGTTACAGGTATAGTAAAGAGTTTTACTTCTTTCGGCGCATTCATTGACCTTGGTGGTTTTGACGGACTTCTTCATATCAATGATATGAGTTGGGGTCATGTAAACAGGCCTAAGGATTATGTCAAAAAAGGTCAGGAAATCAAACTCAAGGTTATCAGACTTGAGCCGGAAGATGAGAAGATCAATCTTTCCCTCAAGCACTTTACCGAAGATCCCTGGTCAACTTTTGAAGATCGCTATCAGGTAGATGATGTAATAAAGGGTAAAGTAACAAAACTGACTGATTTCGGTGCTTTCATTGAAATAGAAGAGGGTATTGAAGGTTTGGCTCATATTTCAGAGCTGTCATGGATTAAACGGATCAAGCATCCCAAGGAAGTTCTGAATATTGGTGATGAAGTTGAAGCCATGATCCTTGGTTATGACATCCATGATGGGAGAATCAGTCTTGGAATGAAACAGGTTATGCCCAATCCATGGGATGAGCTGGAAGCAAAGTATCCTGTAGGAATCAAACTAACCAGAACTATTAAAAAAGTTACTAATGCCGGTGCTTTTATCGAATTGGAAGAAGGTATCGACGGATTTCTCCATGTTGATGATCTTTCCTGGACTAAAAAAGTAAAAAATCCTTCCAGTGTTCTTAAAGAAGGTGAAGAGATTGAAGTAACTGTAACTTCTGTAGATACAGAGGCTCACAGGATCAGGCTTGGTGTAAAACAGCTTTCAGACGATCCATGGGAGACCCTGTTAAACGTTGCTCCCAAGGGCAGTGTAATTGAAGGAGAGATTTCCAATATCACCGACTTTGGACTGTTTGTAAAAGTACAGGGAGAGATAGAAGGACTCATTCATAAAAACAATCTTAGCGATGATCGTGACGCAGATCCTGATGAACTGCTGAGTAAATATAAAGTGGGTGATAAGATTTCTGCAGCTGTAATCGAACTACAGGCTTCAAAGCAGAAACTTTCCCTCTCTGTCAAAGAGATGAAACTTCGGGAACAGAAGAAGGAGATCTCTAAATATATCCATGAGGATGACGGAGATGATACTACTTACACTCTCGCTGACATGCTTAAGGATAAAGAAGATTAATTTTCAGCGCTATGTTAGCTGATAAGGTTGATAAAAAACGACTGGAAACTCTTATTGAAATTAATAATCTTATTAATTCCAATTACACGGATATCCGGTCCTTATTAACTCATATTCTTGAATCATCAACTCGCCTCACAGGAGGCGAGTCTTCCTCACTTCTTCTGGTAGATACGGAAACGGATCTTCTTTATTTTGAGATTGCTCTTGGTTCAAAGGGTGATAAAGTTACAAAGCTTACTGTCAAAATGGGTGAGGGGATTGCCGGGTGGGTAGCTCAGAATAATCAGTCACTCATAGTGAATGATGTTGAGAAGGATACCCGTTTCTACTCTGGAGTAGATAAGGATGTAGGTTACAAAACAACATCCATCCTGGCCGTTCCTTTACGCATGAGGGACCATTGTGTTGGCGTTATTGAGGTAATCAATAAGGAAAACGGTCGTAAATTTACCGAAGAGGATCTTGAATGGCTTGAGATTTTCTCAAACCAGGCATCACTTGCGTACCAGAATGCCCAATCTTTCAAGAAAGTTAAGGATGAACTTTTTCGTTTGCAGGATCGGGTCGAATCTGACACTGGTTATCATAAACTGATATATTCCAGCAAGGGAATTGAGTCTCTTCTTGATATGACGGATAAAATATCCCAGTCATCATCACCTGTACTTATTACCGGTGAGAGTGGTGTCGGAAAGGAATTGTTTGCCGAGCAGATCCACATAAAAAGTCCCCGTTCACAGGAAGTATTTATCCGCCTCAACTGTGCAGCCATACCGGAAGAATTGCTGGAAAGTGAACTTTTCGGTCATATCAGAGGCGCCTTTACCGATGCTACAACAGAGCGGGTGGGGCGGTTTACCCTGGCAGACGGTGGATCCATCTTTCTTGATGAAATTGGTGAGATTTCTCTGTCGGTTCAAGCCAAGCTTCTCAGAATATTACAGAATAAGCAATTTGAACCACTCGGTTCATCAGAAACAGTAACGGTAGATGTAAGGATAATAGCCGCTACAAATAAGAACCTTGAGGCGATGGTTGAAAAAGGAACCTTTCGGGAGGATTTATATTACCGGCTGAATGTTCTTCCTTTGTCGATTCCTCCGTTAAGAGAAAGAAAAGAGGATATTCCAACACTGTCTGAATATTTCCTTAAAAAATACGCTTTAAAAAACAGAAAGGAAATCGAAGGATTTTCTCCGGATTGTTTTGATGTACTGCTTAATTCCTCCTGGCCTGGAAACGTACGGGAACTTGAAAATGTAATAGAGAGGGCTGTCATTATTTCTGAGACTCCCATTATTCAAAGCCGCAGTTTGCTGCTTTCTAAAAGCAATGATAATTCATTTTCAAGATATGAAGGAAAATCTTTAAAAGATGCAGTGAATTTATTTAAGAAAAATTATATAAAGGGTATATTAAATGATTGTAATGACAATCAGACGGAGGCGTCAAAGCTTCTGAATATACAAAGGACATATTTGTCCCGATTATTAAAAGAACTGGAAATTAAATAAGGAGTCAATATTTTGAACACCCATAGCGGAACTGAAAAAACAAGAGCGGAAAAGGTTGCAGAAATAATTAAAGCTAACAGTAGAAAACTTATAGCACTTTCCGCGGCCCTGCTTCTTGTGCTGTTACTGGTTGGAGTTTTTGAAACAGTTTCTTCAAAAAGAGCGGAAAAAGCTTTACTTCATGCTGAACAGATTGAAGATGTCTACAAGCAGTGGATAACATCTGCCGAAGCGGATAGAGGCGCTGTTTCCGAGGAATTGACAGCACTGATTACAGAGGCGATAAGCGACTTTGATGGAAGCTATGCCGCTCTTCGGGCCTACTATACAAAAGGTCTCTTGAATGCGGAGGAACAGAAATGGGATGATTCAATTGCATCGTTTCTGGCTGTAGCAGAAAAGTACCCTTCTTCCTATCTTGCACCGGTTGCACTGTTTAATGCTGCGTCTATAGCTGACCAATCCGGAGACACTGAAAAAGCACTGTCACTTTATGAAAGTATCATCGAGAATTTTTCTGATATTTCCGCCGATATCCCTGAGACACTCTTCAACATAGGCCGCTTAAACGAAGAACTGGGAAATGCGGATAATGCTGTAGTGAGCTATCAGAAAATCCTTGATGATTACAACTCTTCCAGTTGGACGAATATTGCAAAAAGCCGTATAATTTCTATTAACACGAACAGTTAATATCTAATACCCACCAAGATCAAGGAGTGGTTCATGGCTAAAGAAGGTGCTTCCCATCCGAAAATACTTAATGTTAAGTATTTCAGTATGATACTGGCTCTGTTTTTCTTTCTCCTATTCTGGGGCCTGAACAGCTGGACGGCCATGTTTAATCATATGGAACTCAAGCTCCTTGATCTTCATTTCAATTTAAAAAAAGTATTTGAACAATCCCGTATACAGGAAGGGGTAACTATCGAAAAAAGGAATCCGGATATTTCTCCGGATATACTTATACTCGGTATTGATTTCAACAGCCTGAACACTTTTGGACGATGGCCTTTTCCCCGATACAGACACGCCAATCTGATTGATTCGTTCAGTAGAATAAAAAATCAGAATGAGAGAGAATCCGCACTTTTTATAGACGTTTTTTTCATAGAACCAGATAATACTGCATATGACGATGTAATCCTGACTGAATCCATTAAACAGAATGGGCGTGTTTTTATCGAAACGGTTCTTAAAAGAACACCCATGTCTTCCAGTGATGCAGAAGAATATTTTGGAAGACAGGATACTCTTTATAATAATTATGGTGAGATCCTTCACATAGAAGGAGATACCTCTCAGATTACTGAATATTTCGGTCTTCAGTCACCGTTGAAACCATATGCCAGGGCAACTTACGGTTACGGACATGCCAATTTTTATGAAGACTATGATAAACGCTACAGAAGACAGCAGCTTGTTGCTAAATCATCTGTTCTTGTAAACACTATCGAGCTTGAAAACCTCACAACGGATTATCAGATCAATACTGAGAATTATGAACGCTTAGCCTGGGTAGACAGGGAAGGTCAGTATCATACGATTGAGTATCCATTGACAGACAGGATAATCACTCAACTGTCAAAGGACATGGAGGAATCATCTCCTCCCCGGGTGGAAGATACTGACGGGGATGGGAACCCGGACCGGGAATTCTATGTACTATACCACTATAAGGATCATTTTGTTCCGGCAATTACACTGGCTCTTGCTACAAACTATTTCAATAAATCACTGTCTGATATTGAAGTTAAACTGGGAGAATATATTCGTATTCCTGATATTGAATCCTATAATTCCGACACAGGGGAGTGGGAACCCTATAAAATTACAAAAAGATTCCCCGAGACAGATGAAGATGGGAATATTACAAAGGAAGGGGTTTACGAAATAGTTGATGAAATTAAAATCCCCATAGATGAAAAGGGACAGATGCTTATCAATTTTATGGGAACCCGATCAAATGCTTCCCGCGGGGGTTACCAGACCTATCCCATACGATCCTATGCAGGATATGCTGCCCGCGTTCCCGGTTTGAACCCTGATACATGGCCGCAGACCAAAGCTGTTTCCAATAAGATTCTTATGGTAGGAGCTTTTGCACAGGGTATTGCGGATGATGAGAAAACAACACCTTTCGGACTTATGTATGGGGTTGAGATTCATGCCAATGCCCTTAATACAATCCTTATGGATAACTTTCTCCATGAATTGCCGGTTCTGTACAATATTCTGATTCTTTTTGCATCAGTCATGATCATCGCTTTTATTACATCTAGGATAGGAGCCGGTTGGTCGCTGATTATTACAGTTTTTCTTATATTCGGGGAATTTATTACTATATCCATTCTCTTTGAGTTCCAGCGTATTATGATAAATTTTGCAACTCCTGGTATCGCCATGTTCTTCACTTACATTACTGTAGTTTTGTACAGAGTGATTATTGAAGAGTCCGATAAAAGAAGAATCAAAGAGATGTTTGGAAAGTATGTCAGCCCGGTTGTGGTTGATCAGATGATGAACAAACCTCCCGAGCTGGGTGGTGAGGATAACGATACAACTATCTTTTTCTCTGACATCCGCAGTTTTACAACCCTTTCAGAAACCATGAGCCCACAGGAACTGGTACACCTGCTCAATGAGTACCTGACGGCAATGACAGACTGTATTATGGACTACCAGGGCACTCTGGATAAATATATAGGAGATGCCATCATGTGTTTCTGGGGTGCACCAATTCCTCAGGAAGATCATGCTCTTCTGGCCTGTAAATGTGCCCTTAAGCAGATGCAGCTTCTGGAGGAACTGAATATGAACTGGCCTCCGGAAAAACAGATTCATATTGGAATTGGTTTGAACTCCGGAATAACGACTGTTGGAAACATGGGTAGTGAAGGGCGTATGAATTACACTGTCATGGGTGATAATGTAAACCTGGCATCCAGACTTGAAGGGATAAATAAACAATACTATACAAGTATTGTCATCAGCGAGTCCACCTACCTTAAAGTGAAAGACAGGGGAGCCATTGCCAGGGAATTGGATGATATCCGTGTAAAAGGCAAGAAAAAACCTGTCAGAATTTATGAACTTGTTGCATTTGAAGGAGATCTTGATCCTGCAAAAAACAACTAGAGGTTCATCCACGTTCTGCTTACTGATTTTTATCTCATCTCTTTTGACCGGGTCATGCGGACTGCCAGTCTATGAAGTGCTGGATCCGCCTGATATGTATAATCCGGGATCTTATCAGATTGGATTTCAAACCCCTGATGACAGCTCCATTGATGGTTATATAATCTATTATAAAATATATGAATACAACCATACCAGCATCAGTACGGATAAAGCGAAATTCAGTGCATCCTATTATGAAAATGATGATAGTGAGCTTGATTCCGGAACATCTCTTCCCGAAAGCCTTAAATTCTATAAATTGGGGTTTACTGGTCAGTCAAATAATGAAAATTACCCGCATATTCCTTTATCAGGTTCGAATCACAATGTAATTATTGATTTCACTTCAGCTCTCAATCAGATTTCTGATCCCGTATTGAGTATTGATGGAACAGTATACTCAGATATCCCGGCACGTGGGGTTTTATACAGCGATATTGATTCCTATACAACCAGCGAAAATACTTTCAAACGGTTTATTAATAACTATGAGTTTGAAAATCCGGAAAATGAGGTCGATGCCGATCTAAAAACCATGAGAGCAAATAACGGCGGCAGTTTAAGCGGGATCACATCAATAGAAATAGCATTTGTAGCCATAAGTTATGGAATCAGCGCAGGAACGCTTGAGCAGATGATGAGTGTTCCCATATACCTTGGAACGGTAACTCAGAATAATTTTACGGACAATAGTTCCAATACACCTGTACTGAATAAACAAAACTAACCAGGAAAGGAAATGATATATGTTAGGCAGTTATTCAACGAATTATATACTTTTATATTCGATTTGCGGATTTACAGTGGCTTTTATTGGGTTATATATTTTGCGATGGTATTTTCTCGGGCATACTTACGGAGCCATATTAGTCGGAACCATCGGTTCTTTTCTGGGCGCTTTATTCAGTACCATTATTTTTAAAAGCGGGATTTCTTTACTCAGTATTATTTTTTCTGTATTATTCTCAGCTTTATCTTTGATACTGTTCAGGATAGTAAGTAAGCATTATCCTGATTAATATTACAAAGCTTCTGATAATATATATTCTGTCTACTTAAATAAGGATTAAAAATGAGTCAAGCGAAAGAAGGATTCCAGGAATTATACGATATAATAAGAAAGCTGCGCTCCCCCGAAGGTTGTCCCTGGGACCGGGAGCAAACTCCCGAATCCATGACGGGAGACCTGCTGGAAGAAGTTTATGAAACGATTGAAGCAATCAAGGAAAAGGACGATTCTCATCTAATGGAAGAACTGGGTGATGTTTTTCTTATAGTTACCATGATCTCCTATATGAAACAGCAGGAGAACAGTTTTACCCTGAATGATGTCCTTAGAAGCATTTCTGAAAAGCTTATCCGCAGGCATCCCCATGTTTTTTCCGATTCTGATGTCAGCGACAGTGAAGAAGTCTTAAAGCAATGGGAACAGATAAAGATTGATGTTGAAGGAAGAAAACCCAAAAAATCGATCCTTGACAAGGTCTCCAAAGGCTTACCACCCCTTGAAAGGGCCTACAAGATCCAGAAAAAGGCAGCAAAAGCCGGATTTGATTGGCCGGACATTCAAGGAGTATGGGATAAAGTACATGAAGAGATCGACGAAGTCAGAAATGTATCTCCTGATAATCCTGATCACCTGAAGGAAGAGATCGGTGATCTTCTATTCTCTGTTGTAAACATATCACGCTATCTGGGTGTTGATCCCGCGGATGCCCTGCACGATTGTAATAGAAAGTTTTCCACCAGATTCTCCTTCGTAGAAGAAAAGATGCAGAAAGAAAATCTGAAGATGAATCAGGAGAATTTTGAAAAGATGGATCAGCTTTGGGAAGAGTCCAAATCCAAATAGCTGATCAATTTTCCGAACTTCCCGTTTGCAATCAGGTTGAGCCTTGTAATTTCCATCGATTCATAAGGCTCCTCCTGCATTACTTCCTTCAAAAATTTTGATATATTATTCATTTTCTTGTTTCTGAATATAGCTCTTACAATTAGAGAACTTTCCTCTATTTTAAATTCATAATCCTTATGAACGTCCAAATAAATGGCCGCAGTATTCAGCGTTTCTACGAAATTACTCAGTTCATCATCAGATTTCCTATTGCAGAAATCAATACGATACTCAGATCCGGCATAAAGTCCCATAAGGTTTTTTTTCTTTTTTTTCATATCAGTCTGAAGTGGAAAGATTTCCAGACGGTTCACCTCAAACCCGGAAGGCAGATGAGGATTGATCCTCTCCAGAATCTCCTTATTGCTCAAATCGGGATGAATTTTCATTTCAACTCCGAGGATCTCGGCTTCTCCTGAGATTCCAACGGATAAAGGATGCGCAAATTCCATCTTCGGTTTAGGATTGAATCCTTCCGAGAACCTGACTGGAAGACCGGAACACTGCAGAGCTCTTTCAAAAATATGGACCGTATCCAAATGCCCCAGGAATATGGCCCGATCCTTCTTTGAAAAAGAAAATACCGCCTTAACAGCCTGATCCTGAGAATAGATAGTTTCCTGCTCAGGGTTTTCCGACTCATTAAAATCAAAATTGTATTCATCCGGGTATTTTACTCCAAGCTCTTTACCGCAGACACCGCAAGGAGTCTCACACTCTGTACGGCAGGGATCGGTACGCTCAGATTTCCCGGATTTTTCATATTCATCCCGAAGATATTTGGTGCTGACCCTAAGGGAGATATCATCCCAGGGAAGTGATTCGGTTTTGTCTTTGGCCCGACAGGTTTCAGCTTCGACATCCCAGTCAGCCTCTTCCACCACTCTCCTCCAGATATCCCTGTCGTGATGTTCGTCCCAGGCATCGAAGCGGGCTCCGTAGCCATAGGCTTTCTCGATCAATGCCCCGGTTCGCTCATCTCCTCTACTGACAATTCCCTCGACGAAAGATGAATAGGGAGAATGGAAACCGACTTTGAAGTTTTTTCCTCTCAGTCCATCCCTGATAATTTTTATCTCTTTAAATCCTTCGCTGTCAGTCATCTGTCTGGCACGTTCAAACGGGGTATGTGGTTTTGGAATGAAAACAGCAACAGTTACATTGATTTTAATACGGGTCTCAGCCTGAATTTCCTGAAGATAATCAACAATAGCCTGACCTTCGGAGCGATCTCCAGTATCAACAGGTAATCCAACCATAAAATAGAATTTGGCCAGCTTCCATCCTCTGTTCTTCGCTTCGTTCAGGATGCTTATAATTTTATCTCTGGACACATCTTTATTGATGGAGGCCTGACCGGTCTTATCCGGAGTTTCCACAGCAAAAGTCAACCCGCTTTTTCTTACAACAGAAAGCTGCTCCAGAATATCCATATTTAGAGAATTGACATGAAGAGACGGTAGCTGGAAAGATATATGCCTGTCCTGATAACGACGGTTTAGCTCTTTAATCAAAGGGTGAATTCCCTGATAATCTCCTGAGGAAAGAGATGTGAGTGTAATATTTCTGAAGCCGCATTCTGAAACCAGATACTCAACTTCCTTAAAAATAAGAGGAATATTTTTCTGTCTGAACGGACGGTAAAAAAAACCTGCATGACAGAATCTACAGCCATTTGAACAACCGCGCATGATCTCTACAACCCCATGCTCCTGAACGGTAGTCAAGGAAGCCAGGGGCATATTGCTGCCCTTCTCTATAGATTTCCCGAATCCGGTATAGACAGACCGGACTGTTCTGTTTTCTTTTCCGGGATACCAGTATGCCGGATCCTTTTTGATTATATTAAAAAGATCCTCCCTGATTGCCCCGGCCTTTTTAGCATCAACAAGCTCTGCGCCGTAGTTTTCAACAAAAGGTTCCCCTTCCCCGATATAAACAGCATCCACAAAATCAGAAAATGCCGCCGGATTTGTTGCAGAGGGGCCGCCGGCAAGAATAAGCGGGTGGGCAGAGTTTCTATCCTCCCGCCTGATAGGGATCTGACCAACATCCATAATGGTCAGCATATTGGTTATGGTGAGCTCATACCCCATGGAAAAAGCCAGGATATCAAGCTTATTCAGGGGAATACCTGATTCCAGTGTGAATAAGGGGATATTTTTATTCCTGAGGATCTCTTCAAAATCCATAAAGGGAGCGAAAACCCGCTCACATTGAATACCTGGCACACTGTTATAGCGGTTATAAAGAATCCTGACAGCCTGATTCGACATACCGATCTCATAAAGGTCGGGAAAGGAAATGGCCATTTTCAATGGTTGTTCCTCAGGATAATAATAACTACCTATCTCACCGCCTGTATAACGGGCCGGTTTGGAAACTTGAAGCAATTCTTTTTTTAAATCTTTATATATCAAAACGTTACTCTCTAATTGGTATTTTTATATCGCCTATGATAAATACTGAGAAGAATCCCCATTCCCATCAGGATAGTCCACAGGGACGAACCGCCATAAGAAAGGAAAAGCAGAGGAATACCCATAATGGGCATAATTCCAATAGCCATTCCTATATTAATCATGAAATGAAAGAATATCATACCTACCATTCCGGCTGCAATGAGAGATCCGAAGACATCTCTTGATTTTATAATTATATTGAGACAACGCCATAGGATAATCATAAAAAGGCTGATAATGACAAGGTTACCCACAAAGCCTATTTCTTCCGAGATTATTGAAAAAATAAAGTCCGTACTCTGTTCAGGCAGGTACCTGTAATGGGATTGGGTCCCCTTCAAAAAACCCTTTCCGAATGCACCGCCTGACCCTACGGCTGTTACTGATTGAATAATATTCCAACCGGCCCCTTTGGGATCGACCTGGGGATCAAGGAACACAATAAGCCGCATTACCTGATAGTCTTTAAGGACCACTCTGAAAAGAAAAGAGAAGATGTAGGACAATCCGAATATTGTAAAACTATACATCATACAGTAGAAATAAACCCTTCTTGAGAGGAGATATCCCACCAGAGATAGGATTATAATAACAAAGCTTACAATGCTGATGATTTTCATAATCATTGGGTCTGTGAAAACAATCATACTGTTAATCTTTACATCAGCAATAAACATTTCCCAGTAGGGAAGTACCGAAAAAACAATAGTACAAAGGCCGGTAACCAGAATAAAAAGGATATACCTTACCTTGCCTCCGGCAATAAACATAGCCGAAAGGAAAATGGGGATAAACACCATAGCGGTTCCCATATCCGGCTGCAAAAGAATAAGCCCCATAGGCATCAGAACGATAGTAAAAGCTATAATAAAAACAAGGGGACTCCTGATCCGGGATCGGTTATCGCTTAAATAGGAACTGAGGAAGAATATAGTAGCCAGTTTAGCTATTTCTGAAGGTTGAATACCCAGAGCGCCAATTCCAAGCCATGATCTGGCACCGTTGACAACGGCACCGAAAAGCAGAGTGAGAACAAGCATAAGTATGGTAATAAAATACAAAGGAAATGCAAGACTTTTTATCTTTCTATAATCCGTAAAGGCAAAAACAAGCATGATTACAGTACCCGTAGCGACCCAGATGATCTGCTTGATATACTCATTGGTAACTATTATACCGTTGGAATTCACACCACTGGAATAGATAAAAAAGATTCCGATACACATAAGTATCTCAATAGCAAAGAAAATAAAAAAATCAAACCCGAAAATGGATATGGAATTCAGTTTAATCTTCAAATTCTTCCTCCAACTGAATATCCCTGGCGTACCAGACTCCGCGATCCTTCATATGCCTTACAACCTCTTCATACGACTGATTGCCGAAAATCCCCTGGTAGATCATATCTGCCGCCTTGGGGGCCCACCATTCCCAATCGTTCGAGGCTTCCACCATTGTTACTACAACATATTTCTTTCCGGTATTATCCTCCGTCCACGGTCCGTATGAAGCAAACCAGGAATGCCAGTTTTCATTACTTCCCACCTCGCCGGTTCCGGTTTTCCCCGCAATATCTACCTTATCATTCAGTATAACGACCTTTGCTGTTCCTTCGGTTATAACTGAGCGTAAGTAGGAACGCAGAACTTCAGATTGTTCTTTATCTACATTGGAACTCCGCATAATCTCAGGAGATCTCTCTTCCACGACGGTCCCGTTGGTCGGATTAATAACAGATTTAAGAATATGGGGTTTATATATTTCGCCATCATTGACTATGGCGGCAATCATATTGGCCATCTGAATTGGTGTAGTTGTAACAAATCCCTGC
Organism: Oceanispirochaeta sp.; assembly: GCA_963663385.2. Taxonomy (GTDB): domain Bacteria; phylum Spirochaetota; class Spirochaetia; order DSM-2461; family DSM-2461; genus Oceanispirochaeta. Next base: position 1,421,349 of record CAXXXD010000003.1, read on the forward strand.
CCTATGGATGCGTTCAGGGTATCTCCGCCAGTCCAGTGGCTGTTATAGGTCTGCATTTTCCAGGCGGGTGTTGGTATATTACCCGGTACCTCTCCCTGAAGGTCTATATTAGTAAGACTGCCGAAACCGAAGGAACGGGCATATTCTGCAATGGTTTCGATTCCCAGATATTCCACTCCAATTGTACCAAAGAAGACATTACAGGACTCAGCCAGAGCCTCCTGCAGGTTGAGTTTGCCATGACCAGTTCTTTTATGACAGTAGAACAGTCTGTTTCCCAACTCCATACTCCCCTTGCAGTCAACAAGGAAGTTTTTCTCTACAGCCTCCTCCTGTAAAACAGCCGCAGTTAAAAGGACTTTGAAAGTGGATGCGGGAGCATAGGAAGACTGAATGGCTCTGTTCAAAAAGGGAAAATCCGGATTCAGGGAGAGGGCGCCAAAGCTTTCCGGCCCGGGGTTATTGAAAAGATTGGGATTGAATCCCGGATAGGAAACCAGGGCCAGGATTTCTCCGGTAGAAGGATCAAGAACAACAACAGACCCCTTTCGCGGACCTAAAGCTTTTTCTGCCAGTTCCTGAATATGACGGTCTATGGTAAGAACCAGATCATAACCGTTTTCAGGAGGCTGAATACTCCCCTGACTGGACATTCTACGCCCTTTTACATCAACAGTATTGAAGATTCTACCATTCTCTCCTCTCAGTATATGATCATATTCTTTTTCAATGCCGTTTTTTCCCAGTACAGCACCTGAAGAATACCCCTGATTATACAGAATCTGAAGCTCTTCATTTGTAATATTCCCAACATAGCCCAGAACATGAGAGATGGATCCGGTTTCATTATAAAACCGCTTTGGCTTGCTACTCCAGCTTATGCCTTTGTAATCATCAATTTTCTCTGCAATTTTAACAATGGTTTCATAGGAAACCCCATCGGCTATTTCAACCGGGATATAGGAAGCCACCTGCTTCCCGGGAAGTCGCTTCCATAAATCCTCTTCACTCATATTCATGACTTTTGATAAACGGCTGATTAATTCAGGCAGTTTATCTCTCTCTGCATCAGCAGAGGTATAGTTAATGGCAAAGGAATCCACATTCATTGCAAGGGGTACGTCAAACCAACGGTCATAGATACGGCCTCTTTGAGCTGGGATAACCTTCGATCGCTGAGATACTTCCCGAGCCTTTTTTTCATAAATGAGATTGTCTACAATTTGGAGGTTGAAAAGCTTATATATATACAAGATTACAATCAGAAGAATCAGAACGGCCAGAATATAAACCCGGCTTCTGTCAATCTTCGCATGATCCATACTACTCATAAATTACAATGTTTTCCTTTTCGGGAAGAGCCAGTCAAGAAGAACTCGCAGCATTTGGAAAATAAGAGGCGCCAAAAGGGCATTAAGAACTATTTCCAGAAAGAAACCATTTGAAAATACCATTACAGAATCTATTGAAATATGGAACAGTTCGATAAGTAAAACAGATAAGACACCTTTAAAAATCGTTACCACAATAAGCGTTATAATTGGAAAGATAATAGGATCCATTAAAAGACGCTCATGAAACAGACCTGTCAAAAATCCAATAACAGTTTTTATAAAGCAGTTAAATCCGAGGGGTGACAAACTAAGGAAATCTTCCATCAATCCTGAAGCAAAGCCACTGAACTGACTTGTACTGCTCCCAAAGCGAAGGGAAAAATAAACCAGAATAATAAGAGAAAGATCGGGAGAGATCCTGAAGGGCAGATAGTGAAAAACTGTTGTCTGCAACAGGATTCCTACAAAGAGCAGAAGTACCAATACCAGGTGTTTTTTCATTTGAGATCTCCTGAATTTCCTTCTGTGAGCACAAATATATATTCCAGTTTTGAAAAATCAATCACCGGTACGACTTCAATTTCAAGAGACGTATTATATTCCCTGGAAGTAATACTCTGAACCCTTCCAATATAAATCCCCTTGGGATAGAGAGACTCCATGCCCGATGTTATAATCAGGTCATTATTTTGGATTTCTGATTTGGCGATTTTTTTTACATAATTCATAATAAGGTTTTTTTCATTGCTGCCCAGCCCGTTTATCAGACCTTCATAGCGGGCATCCTGAAACCGAGCCGCAACATAGCTTGTACTGTCATAAATTGGTAGAATAATGGAAGAACCGTAACCTGCGTCAATTACCTTCCCTACAAGACCGATTATTCCGTCCTGATATGCTGTAACGGGCATACCCTTCCGGACGCCATGCCGCCGTCCCTTATTGATCATAAAGGATGAAAAAACATTAACCGGGTCCTTGGCGATAATTTCTGCCGGGATATGAGACGTTTCAAAGGATTCAGAAAAATCCAGCTGCTCTTTAAGCATAATGTTTTCTCTTCGGATTTCTTCAATATTCTTATCCATTTTTTCGTATTCATTGAGTTTCTGCAAAGTTTTGTCATATTCAACTTTGAGATTCTTCAATTCATTTATGGAATTTACTGTTCCTGAAAACCAGTGAACAGTACCGAATATTCCCTTCTGAAAAACCGATAAAACACTCATCCCAACCTGTTTGGGATTGGATAGACGTGAGTTTGTTGAAAAAACAAGCAGGGTCAGGCTTATCAGTAACAGTAATATGAACGTGGGCAGCTTTTTCATACTGCTGCCCTGTATCTGTCGACTCATGTTAAGCTATCAGGCGTTCAGATTATCATAAATGCTGCGACTGCTGTTTGCTCCCTTCTCGTACTCAAAGTACATTCCAGCACCCAGTGCAACACAGAGGAGTGGATTCTCAGCAAGGATAACAGGAACACCGGTCTCTTTAGAGAGAAGTTTGGGAAGGCCTTTCAGAGCAGATCCGCCGCCAGTCATCACAATTCCTCGCTCTACAATATCGGAAGCCAATTCCGGAGGAGTCTGACCAAGAGTCCTTTTAACTTCTTCCACAATGGCATTTATTGGTTCCTGCAGGGCTTCCCTTACCTCAACGGAGTCTATTTCAAGTCGTCTGGGAAGGCCGGTAATGGCATCAGTACCCTTAATTTCCATCTTTTCTATTTTATTATCCGGAGCGGCATTGCCAATATTGATCTTCAGACGCTCTGCCGTTTGTTCTCCTATAATGAGGTTGTGAACATTTCTGACATGTTTAATAATTGCCACATCAAAACTGTCACCGGCCAAACGTATGGCATTGGTTACAACCATACCTCCAAGAGAAATAACGGAGATTTCAGTTGTTCCTCCGCCGATATCGCATACCATATGACCGGCAGGTTCAAATATGGGAATATCCGCACCGATAGCTGCGGCAAGAGATTCCTCAATAATTTTGACTTCCCTTGCTCCCGCTTTAAAAGCAGCCTCCTCAACAGCTCTTCGTTCAACTTCAGTAATACAGGAAGGAACACCTATAACCATTCTGGGCTTAACGATCCATCGTTTCGGGAGAACCTTTGCTATAAAGAAACGGATCATTTTTTCAGTTGATTCCATATCTGCTATAACACCGTCTCGAAGAGGTCTTATAGCGAGGATATCTCCGGGAGTTTTCCAAAGCATTCTCTTTGCTTCAGTTCCGACAGCAACAACTTTCTTTGTTCCCCGTTCAATGGCCACAACAGAAGGCTCACTACTGACAATACCTTTTCCCCTGACATAAATTAAAGTATTACAAGTTCCAAGATCAATTCCTATATCTGTTGAAAAACCGCTGAACAGTTTATTATTAGAGCGAGCCATAATTCCTCCAAGTATTCAAATTATAATTAGTTCTAATTGTACAATCTTAACCTTGCTCCGCGATGCTCCGGATCCAGCCTGAGGGTCTTATGCCATTCACTTCGGGCATCACCAAACTGATCCAGATAAAAATAAACCTCTCCCAACAGAAAATGAGCCTCAACTCCAGTAGGATCGAGTTCATTCAACTGAATAAACGTATCGCGGGCCATTGAGAGATTTTTTATATCATAATAGAGTTTTCCCAGTTGAAAAAGCCCCTTTTTCTTTAAAGATTCATCCTTGGTTTCAGAAATGAGAATGTTATAGTAATCTGCGGATTTTTCGTATTTACCGTAATTGAAACAATCTTCAGCGATTTTCAAATACAAGCGGTCCGAATCATAATAAGTCAGTGCCTGTTCATAATACTCAATACTCTTTTCAAAATTTCCCAGAATAGAGTATGCCTCACCCATATGTTCATAGGTATCTGAGCTCTCATATCCCATATCCCGGGAGTTCTGCAGATATTTCAGAGAAAGATCAGCATAGTATTTTCCCTTTAAAAGGTAGGATTTACCAAGTGTGTAGTATACTATTTCCTTTTTGGGAACACTCTCAAGTATCAGGAGCTTTCTTAAAGCTACAATAGCCAGATTCAGATAAAACCGTTCCTCCTGAACCGAGATCTGTGATAATGCAAGATAGTAGGCGGACAGTCCTGTAAACAGAAGACTGTTGGGCTCCATCGGGTTGCTTTCAAGATTATTCTGAGTTATGGAGAGGATTTCACTGTACTGGTGATTATTCCAGTACTCCAATAGATTCTGATCGGCGGGATGAGAGTTAATCTGCTCGGAGAATTTGTCCGCGCCCCTCAGCAGACTCCATAAAATAAGAGGTGCAACAGTCAGAAAAAAAACGAGGAATAGAAGAGAAATCCCTTTTTTTTGCATTCTCCGTTCATTTTTTTTCACAATTTCCCCTCATAAATATAAAAAAAACAGGTCCATAAGCCGGGTTCTGTCAAAGGACTGCCATCTATCTGAGCCAAATGTTACCAGATGGCTTTAGCAATCTACCCGCAGGCAATAGACGAGAAATCCTGCCTGCTGCTTGATCTTGCTCCTGATGAGGTTTATCCTGCCTCCTCCGTTACCGGAGGAGCGGTGGGCTCTTACCCCGCCTTTTCACCCTTACCCCGAAGGGCGGTCTGTTTTCTGTGACACTTTCTGTCATTCCCCCGGAAGGGAATGCCCGGGAGTTACCCGGCATCATTCTCTATGGAGCCCGGACTTTCCTCTACCGGAAAATTCCGGCAGCGGCAGTCGGACCTGTTAATATTTACTTTAGTCGAGATCGAAGTCATCCACCAGATCGGAAAGTCCTCCGACTTCAGCGGTCATATAGGTAGACTGATCTTCTGTCTCTGATTCCTGGAAGAAAAGGATACGGCTGCAATAGGGGCAGAAAAGTATCTCTTCACCCTTACGAACATCATTAACGAACTGCCGGGGAAGAATCATATGACAACCGTTACAGATACCGCTTATAACAGGAACAATACCCAAACCGGATTTATTACGGATAATCCTTTCGAATTTAAAAAGGATATCCTCCTCCATACCAGGTACAACTTCCGCTTCTTCTTCCTGAAGCTTTGTCAGGAGTTCTTCTTTACTGAGTTTTTCAGCGTCATTTTTCTCCTGTTCAACCTTTAGCTCATCTTCCTGCTGGGAGATCATCTGTTCTTCCCGCTGAAGATTATTAAGCATATCCTCCAGAGCTCTCTCTTCCCGTTGAATATCACGACGGAGTTTCTGCTCTTTTTCAGTGGCATCCTTGATCTCTTTTTCAAGAGCTTCATACTCACGCTGGGTGGAAATAACATCCATCCTTTTCTCGAACTCTTCTCTCAGCCTTTCAGCTTCACCCATCTCATGTTTGAGGACCTTGATCTTCTCTTTTGTATTTTCATACAATTCATTCTTTTCGATGTAGGATTTTTTAAGACGGTTTAACAACTCAGTCTTAGTAGCGAGATTTTTGGGGATCCCCTCAATTTCCTTCTCAATATCGAATTTCTGAGACAGGATTTCCTGCAATTTCTGCAATTTATCAAATGTTCCCTGCATGGTTAATACCTCTTATTAGTTTTCCAGATAATCTTTCAGTCTTCGGCTACGTTTGGGATGCCTCAGTCTGCGTAATGCTTTCGCTTCAATCTGCCGGATTCTCTCTCTAGTTACATTAAAGTACAATCCGACCTCTTCCAAGGTCAGAGAATACCCGTCTTCAAGACCAAACCGCATTTTGAGAACTTCCTGCTCACGGGGCGGCAGAGTTTCCAATACTTCCTGCAGCTGCTCCTGAAGGATTTTGAAAGCAGTCTGATTGGCAGGATTCTCTACATCCTTATCCTCAATAAAATCACCGAGGAGCGAGTCTTCCTCTTCCCCAATGGGAGTTTCCAGAGAGATCGGCTCACGAGCAACATTTTTAACGGATTTTACCCGGGATACTGTCCAGCCAAGCCTTTCTGCTATTTCCTCGTCTGTAGGCTCCCGTCCTTTTATCTGCATCAGCTGACGGGATTCCCGGACGACTTTATTGATCTGCTCTATCATATGAACAGGGACGCGGATTGTTCTGGCCTGATCCGATATAGAACGGGTAATAGCCTGCCGTATCCACCAGGTGGCATAGGTAGAGAATTTGTATCCCTTCCGATACTCAAATTTTTCTACTGCTTTAATAAGACCGATATTCCCTTCCTGTACAAGATCGAAAAAATGGAGTCCCCGGTTGGTATATTTCTTGGCTATACTGACAACCAGACGAAGGTTGGCTTTTATCAGCCTGTCCTTGGCATTCTTCATCATGGTGCGCCCATGATTTATATCCTGGGCTTTTACAAGGATATCATCAGCTACATTTTCAAATTCAACTTCCAGATCGTAGAGCTGTTTTTCTGCAACCTGCACCTGTCTGATAAGCTCCTTGATTTCATCGCTTGTTAAACCAAGGTTGTCTTCGATTTCCTGACGTTTTGAACGGGAAGCCAGACCTCTTCCCAGGTTCCGGACTTCTTTCATATTTTTTACACGGAGAGTCCGTTCTATCTTATCCTGCTTTCGCCGGTACTGCTTTATTTTTTTTGAAGCATTAATATATTTTTCTGAAAGATAGAAGATTTCTTCCTGATGAATATCAATTTTTATAATGTCTTCCAGAAGATCCTTTCTCTTACCTATCAGTTTTTTATCGGAAATAATATCGCCATCAGTAGAAGCGATCTTTTCTTTCATATCCATATAATTCTTCAAACTGGGAAAGATCGATTTAAGAGGCTCACGGTAATATTGATTCAAGCGTCGTTTCTCTGCCAGATAGTCAGAGATCTCTTTCTTTGAAAAATTCATATCCCTGGGATCGGCCTTGGAAAAGGCCTTCTGAGCCAGTATATAAAACTCGGGAATGATCATACCGGAAGTTTTGAGAATATTCTTGATAATCTCCTCACCCTCCTCCATCTGCTTGGAGAGCTCAACTTCCTGTTGGGCAGTCAGAAGATTCTCTTTACCGATCTCCCGAAGATACAAACGGATAGGATCATCTATGGACGCTTCCTTCTCATTAAAAACAAGTTTTTTTGTATCGTCGTCGGAATCGTCCTCCTTATCAAGATCCAGCTCATCTTCATCGATAATACCTTCATCGTCACCGGTTATATCGACTGTATCGCTATCCAGATCTTCCGAGGTGGCAGAACTCGCTCCATCGACAATGATCGGTTCATCATCCAAATCGTCCAGATCATCACTATCAATATCGTCATCAAGCTCTTCTTCCTGATCCACCTCATCCATAGAAGGTTCATCTTCCATAATAGTGATATTCTGGTTTTCCAGAAGAGAGATAACTTCTTCGATTTTCTCGGAATTCACGATATTGTCGGGAAGCAACTCGTTCATTTCATCATAAGTTATACGTTTTTTATCTTTTACATATTCTAAAAGTCTAGCAATTGCGGGGTCAGTATTGATTTCTGACATTAGTCCCTCACCTTCAAATCTACAATTTCTTGATCCAGGGATTTTTTTTCATTGATAAGCTCGTTAATCATATCCCAGGACATATTTTCTTTTTCGGCACGATTAAGTAACCGACTAATTTCCAGACTCCTGTTTTTAAGGTGTCTGACTCTAATTAACTGCAGGATATCCTGCATCAGTACTTCAGCATTCTCATCAATTTCACCGGTGGACATTTTTTCCAGCAAATCCCTGCGGATAGATTCATCCTCTATTCTTGACAATAACTGCTCAGTGCTGCTTTCATTGCTTTCTATACTATCATTGAGGGCTTCATATAGAATTATGGCCCTCCTGTCATGAAAGTCAAATCCACTGACGCTCTCCTTCAAATACGGGAAAAAATCCCTGTTGAGAGCAACAACCAATAAGAGAAAAAATTCATCTGTCATTTTCTGATTCTGAATCGGTTCGGGTGCTTTTTCTTTAACGTTTCTCCTGGAACTGTTTGTATGCCGACTCATTTCCACAACAAGAGCTTTATTGTTCACTCCTAACATTTCTGCCAGCATTCCAAGACATGCATCCTTCTTTATTTCAGAAGCAATTGATTCAATATATGGAAAAAGTTCCTTAACTACCTGTTCTTTGCCCTCCGGTGTTCTTGTGTTATGAGATGCCATTGTAAAATCTAACAGAAATTCAAAAACTTGCACAGGGCTTCTCACCAGTTTTTTTAAGGTTTCAGGCCCTTCTTTTTCAATTATTTCGGCTGGATCACTCTTTTCCGGCAATTTAACAACCTGAAGCTGCAATCCCATCCTTTCAGTGATCATAGCCGCTTTGTATGTCGCAGCAATGCCGGCAGCATCACTATCAAAAATCACATAACCTCTGGAAGAGTATCGCTTCAGCAGTTTTGCCTGCCCCTCAGTGAATGCTGTTCCCAGGGGAGCAACCGCCGTATCAATTCCTACTTGATGAAGAGCCAGCACATCCACATTCCCTTCACAAAGATAGAATTCTTTTGACCGTCTCAACCCCTCCCGACTCTGCCATATACCGTAAAGAAGATCACTTTTCTTGTATAAAACCGTTTCTGGCGAGTTTATATATTTAGGAGTTTTTACATCCTCTTTCATCGTCCGGCCGCTAAACGCCACAACATCTCCCTGGTTGGAATAAACAGGGAACATTAGACGATCAGAAAACAGACAGCGTCTCGGATTCTTCCGGGTAAATAAACCGGATTCCAGCAGGAATTGATCAGAATAATTCCTGCTTTTCAGAAAACCATGCAGCCAGAATGAATCAGCCGGTGCATATCCCAATTGGAATTTCTCAATGGTCTCCTCATGTATCCCCCTGTTTGCCAGATACTGCCTCGCCCCTGCAGCTTTCGGGTTATTCATAAGGATATAGTGAAAACTTCCCGATACCCGGTTATAGAGTTCTTTCATAGCCCCTTTCAGAGAACTGAAGTCTTCCGTCTGTCCTGTGTCTTCAGGAATGGCAATGCCTTTTTTTTCAGCAATGAAGCGTACCGCTTCGGGAAAAGTAAGGCTTTCCACATCCATTATGAATTGAAAAAAACCTCCGCCTTTATGACAGCCAAAACAATAATACATATTTCGATCCGGAATAACGGAAAAAGAGGGAGTTTTTTCATTATGAAACGGACAACACCCCCAGTATCGGCCCCCTTTACGGGAGAGACTGGTATATTCTCCTACAATCTCCAGAAAATCTACTTTTTCCTGGATCTCTTCAATAACAGATTCCGGTATCCGCATATTATCCTATTTACTCCTGAAACCGCTTAGATACTGATCACGTGCCTGGTTATGATCGGAGTAGTTACTCGAAAAAGTATGAGTTCCCGCGTCAGAATTTTTTACGACAAAAAAGAGATAGTCTGTTTGAGCCGGATTAAATGCCGCATCCAATGCGACCTTTCCCGGATTTGAAATGGGCGCAGGAGGGAGAGACTGATTGAAGTAGGTGTTATAGGGGGATTCCAGTTCAAGATCGCTGAGGTAAATCCGCCCGGGATGATCCCTCCCCAACTCCTCTGTCAATACATAAACGACAGTGGCGCATGACTGAAGAGGCATTCCAATATTCAGACGATTGTAGAATACCGAGGCCATAAGAGGAGCTTCCTCTTTAACCCGGTACTCCTTCTCAATAATGGAAGCAAGGATTATTTTTTCACTCATTTTCCCCGGAGAGAAATCTTTATAATAAGGATAAATGGTCGAGAGTACCGAAAAAAAGTTCTGAACCATATGGCTGATTATTTTTTCGGGAGGAAAATCTTTCTGAAAATAATACGTATCCGGATACAGATATCCCTCCAGGCTATCTCCAGCCACTCCGAGAGATTGAATCAGTTCAGTAGATTTCAACAAATCCCCGAAGGCATCCTCAGATGAAATTATCCCGTTTTTTTTAAGGATTAAAGCGATCTGCCTGGATGTGAGTCCTTCGGGAATAGTTATCTTATAAAGATCTTGACGCCCTTTTTCAAGAACCGCCAGTATTTCAAAAGGAGTCATACCCGGGTTCAGCTCATACTTCCCGTTTTTAACGACTGAAGAATTAAAAAAACGAACATACACCTTAACAACATTCGCATTACGTATCAGAGAAAGGGATTCCAGTCTTTCAAGAACAGAAAAGAGAGACTCCCCTTTCCCTATCTCAAAATCAACATTTTCCGAAACGGATTCTGTGTCGAAAGCCCTCATATTATTAAAATAGTAAAACATACAACCTGCTGCGGATAGTAAAATCAGGAGCAGAAAAACAATTGATACATTTTTGGCCAATTACGGCTCTCCTTCTTCATTCTTTTGCAATAGATTTGTAATTTCTTGAATTGTGAAATTCGCGTAAACAAATTTTTCCATCTTACCCGCTACATCTTTTAGTGAAGCGTCCAGAGCATCATAATGATCAGAAAGATACAGGTACAGGGTCAGGATTTCCTGTCGGTCAAATTGCATATCCAGATTTACACCATCTATTTATATTAAAAAAATATTTCCAGTCCCTCTTTGGCAAGACTCACATTAACTTCAGGCAACCCCTTCGAACGCTGAGTATACCACCTGGCAGATCGCTGTATGGATGACATCTTTTTATCATCATAAAGGGGCTCATGATGAAACAGATACAAATCCCTGATACCAAACTCTATGGCAAAATCCACAGCCATACTATAGGAAGAGTGCCCCCAGTCGTACTTTTCAAAGGCTTCTCCTAATGTATATTGAGCATCAAGGATTATGGCATCCGCGTCCTGAAAAAAGGCCAGATTTTTTTCCGTTCTTTGAAAATCCTTCTGCCTGAGCTCCGTATCGGTCGAGTAAATAATGCTGTGATCATTCTGAGAAATCTTATAGGCAAAAGAACCGTTGGGATGACTCCTCTTGATCCAGCTGATCCGGCTATCCCCCAAAGCCATTTCATTCCCTGTCAGTACATGAAATTCGATATTTGCATTAAAAGAATCAAACCCGACAGGGTGATAGGGACGCTTCATGAAAGAATTAAGAATTTCTTCCATTTTAGGATAGGGACTGTAAAAGTGTATTTCTGAGGCGGGATCGTACATCGCACCAAAATATGGCAAACCCAGAAGGTGGTCATAATGAAAATGACTGAAAAAAATATGGTAGGTCTTAATATGCTCATGATGCTTCTTTACTGTCCGTTCCATCTCACGGAGTCCGGTTCCACAGTCCAATATTACAATTTCATCATCATGCAGGCGGGCTTCCACACATGCCGTATTTCCACCGGTAGTACCAAAAAGGTATTCCGGCAGATGGGAAAGAAACAATTCTCGTGATTCCTGAGATACAAGATCGGATGGTTTAACTCTCTGAATGACGGCAGCGATTTTATTTCTTACTGCATCCGGAGCGAGCGGAGTCGGAGAAGACCCCCTTACACCCCATATTTTTATTCTCATCCCATCCCCCGAAGAACACCAAAATATTAACGCGGCCTGTAGGGTTTTTCCTTCTCCCTCTTTTCCAGCCAGTCGTTAATCGCTTTTTCCTTATGAAGCTTTCCCTGATTCATACCCGGACAGTGCTTAGCCTCCTCAGCCCAGGACTCTGCCGAATCCATAATGTTAGGCCAGAAAGGATAGCTTCTGCACTGCAGGGGACGGGCCTGGTAGATTTCACAACCCACACCATCCAGCCAGAAAACACAATCATAATTGCTCTTCTCAACCAGGGTAACCTTTTTAAAAAAACCGATATCTACTATTTTACAGTATTTTTTCAGAAAATCTTCTTCTGATATCGATAAATAATCCACAGCCTGCTTTACATCATTCTCAGAGAGAAAAACATAGCCAGGCTCGTGACGACAACAATGACCGCACTGAGTACAACTGAATTGTAAACCATTTTTATAAAAACTACTCATAATTTAATACTAAAAAAAGCCTTCTCATAAGAGAAGGCTTGAATGGGGAGAGAAGGATTTGAACCTTCGAAGCCGAAGCAACAGATTTACAGTCTGCCCCCTTTGACCACTCGGGAACCTCCCCAAGTCATTAATGTTTTTTATAGCCTTCTGTCAGATTCGAACTGACGACCCCGAGATTACAAGTCACGTGCTCTGGCCAGCTGAGCTAAGAAGGCATTGAGTGGGGAGAGAAGGATTTGAACCTTCGAAGCCGAAGCAACAGATTTACAGTCTGCCCCCTTTGACCACTCGGGAACCTCCCCAAAAACATATATAACTGTATGTCAGTTCGACTAGCGCCTCGCTGACGTTCAGTAAGTTAAATAAATCCCTAAAAAATGTCAATACACTCTGTAATATTTATTTCAGGAATGTTTAAACAAATGACTTCTTCCGGACCGACAAAAATCACATGTTCAAAATAAGCGCTGTCCGCACCAGACTCAGACGAATAGGATAAATCTTTACATTCTATAACATTAGAATCACCGTCAATTACAACAGGCTCTATTGTGCATATAAGATTCTCCCTCCAGATTCCACTATTTTTCTTATTAAAAAAGAAAGGGATTTCCGGTTCGTCATGGACCTGACGGCCCACCCCATGCCCACAGGCTCCGGGCACCAGGGAGAAGTCATTCCAGTCAAAATCATTGAGCAGATTTTTCTGCATAACAGAAAAGCCATCACCGGGCCTGACAGATTGAATTGCCCGTAGCGAGACATCCCAGGCTCTCTGCACAAGAGCCTGTCTTTCAGAGCTTGTATCACCTACCAGATAGGTCCAGGCGCCATCACTGAAAACCCGGGAATCACTTAACACAATATCCACTGTAAGGATATCTCCGGGTAAAAGTTTTAAGTCCCCCGGCATGCAGTGAAAGGCACAGGAGTTAACATTGATATGAATATGCTCAAGGGAGTATTTGCCATGCCATTGCTCTTCCAGATACCCGGTAAATCGCGATGCCAAATCTCTGGTTGATTGATTGGGAGAAATAAACCTCTTTCCCTCCTGCAGGAGGGCATGACTGACCGGACAGAGAATCTTCATCCGTTTCAGCAGGTCTGCATCATCCACATGTTCCGGGATAAACAGATCATGAAAAAGGTCCCGCACAGCTAACCCCTGATCAAGTCGGCTCTAAGCTCGGTAGCTTTCCCCAAATATACAGGCTGAACCCTGGAATCATCACTATCCCTGTTAAAAGTAATCAGAACACGAAGCATCCGCTCCTGCGGAAAATCCACACAAACCGGTTCCTGAGTACAGAAGAGAGGGACGCTGCCGATACCGGCGCCAACCCTCAGCGCTTTGGCTGGATTATAGGAGATATCCGGAGTCTGTGAAAAAAGAATACTGATAATACTATCTTCACAGAATTTATTTTTCTCCTGCAGTTTCCGAAATAGAAGACACACTTTCTCTCTGAGTTCATCCGGACTGTCAACCTCCAGAGAGACAGCCCCTCTTACTGCTTTAACCATATATAACTCCATTGTTTATACTGTTTTTAGAAATGCAAAGATTAAATTAATAGCAAAATACAAAACTCCCAGCAACAGCACCATTATGACATAGCGCAGGTAGAACAAAAATCCTGTTTTAGCCCGCCTGACAGTAACGATACTGGCAAGAATAATACCCACAAAGGCTGTGCAGAAAAAGATATAGAAAAAGAAGATCATTAAATCAAATATAAAGTATTGGGTTTCATCGGAGAAGCTTTGAAAATTTCCCAGAATATACAGGAAAAAGGTTACAGCACCCATATAGAAAAAAAAGAAAACCAGCCGTGTTGTTAACCAGGGTAGCCAAATTTTTTTAGTATCAAGAGAAACTCTGTTCATTGGGCGTATTTTACCATAATCCACAGGAAAGTGCATATCCCGCCTTTCAGAGCCTGACAGTAATAACGTTTAGTATTGCCAGATGAGGCTTTTAATTTTAGAATCAGGAATATGACAAAGAAATCATTCAGCTTTATGGATACTGAAAACCTGGATATGTCACCCTTTCTAAATCAGATGCATCCCTATTTTATAGATATGAAACCTTTAAACAGTGGAATGTTACCCTCCTTTCCGGATAGAGGCTTTCCGGTAAAAGCGGTTCTGCTTGATATATACGGAACACTGTTGATTTCCGAAGCAGGAGATATTGGACTTGCCTCACTCAATACCAGAGACTCGAATCCTGCCCTGATATTTATTAACAATAAAGCGACAGAGCACTCCTATACACAGATCCACAGCATCCTTCATGATTTGATAAGAAAAAATCATAAGATTCAGATTCAGAAGGATCAGACAATCCGGTATCCAGAGATTGATATTATTTCTATCTGGCAGCAGCTATATGAGTTCATCGAACTGAGAGAGTATTCGATTGAAGACCTGATCCAGACATCCCTTCATTTCGAAATGCAAACCAATAAAATCAGTCTTATGCCCGAAACCTCAACATTTCTCAAGGAACTTAAGAAAGCTGGGATACCAACCGGGATAGTGTCCAATGCCCAGTTCTATACACCTGTATTTCTCGAACACCTCCTGGGCGACTCATTAAAATCCTTTGGAATCGATGAATCAATCTCCTCCTGGTCCTACCGGCTCAATCGGGGAAAGCCGGATCTCGAAATATTCTCCCCGCCCATCAGCATCTTAAAAGATCATTACGGCATCAATAGAAGTGAAACACTCTACATAGGCAATGATATGCTGAATGATATCTACACAGCTGCTGAATGCGGCCTTAAAACAGCCCTTTTTGCAGGAGACAATCGATCCCTCCGCCTTAGAATAGATGATCCAAAAGTCAATGGAATGTCCCCTGATTGCACTATAACCGAACTCTTACAAATTCTGCCTTTTATAATGGAAGCAAACAAATGAAGAAACAGAAAAAAATACACGAAGTAACATCTTCTGAAAAAGTAAAACCTGGAAAAAGAAGAAAAAATCCCTTTATCCGGTTTATGAATTTCCTTACCTTTCTGATAATTATCGGGTTTTCAGGATTTGTGTTCTACCGGGGATGGGTACAGTTTTCCATACCGGAAAATCATTATGCCCTGGCATTTACAAAAACGGGTGGATACGATCAAGCCCTTATGAAAGCCGGTGAATTTAACTGGAGGTGGGAAAATTTGTTTCCCACCAATATGACCCTCCATATTTTTGAGCTCCCCTGGTCCGATTGCGAAATTGATATTTCAGGAACCCTCCCCTCAGGCAGCCAGTACGCCAGCCTACTGGAGAACAATAATAGTGATGCGTTTCAGTATAGTATGATTATTTCTCTTTTATACCGTCTTAATCCGGATAATGCTACACAGATGATTAAGGGAGAGGATTTTCAGTTCAGCCAGATTGAAAACTGGTATACCGAATTAAACCATGAAATACGTCTGCTGGCAGCCGAAGCAGTTTTCCTCCACCTGTCAGGCAAATCATACACAGACGGCACCAGTATCAGGACCTATATAAAAGAGAAGATTCTTGAATTTCACCCGGAAGCAGAAATAAAGGATATTCTTGTAAACAGGATGAGCCTGCCTGACAGAAAGCTTTATGAAGAAACCAGAAATATATACCTTGCGGGGATTCAGGCCAACAGAGCCTATACTTCAGAACTGGAAAAACAGAATGCCGAGCTGGAAAGACAGCTCAGCAGCAAGATAAATCTGCTGGAAGATTACGGAGAAGTTCTAACGGAATATCCTGTTCTCCTTCAATACTTCAATCTGGAAAAAGAGAAAATTGACCCGATGATCCTTAACTGGGAAGAATCGCCCGCGTCAAATCCTGAATCATAAGAAGTTCTCCCTTTTCCATTTTTATGGAAAAGGGATTTTTCACAACCCGGTTACTGATCCCGAAGTCCCCCATATGCCATTCTAGTTCATCAAGCGGCCAATACAGCCCCTCCGATTTCATACGGCAAGTAGAGAAAAGGGGAAACAGAGAAATCTCGTCTCCCTCCAAAGCCTCAAAAAGGGATTCTCCCTGCACCAGGGAAAACAAGCTGTTATGGGTTAACCAGTAGTCCGGTTTCTGCTTTCTGTGAAATAAGGCGTAAATAGCCAGAAAATGATCAGCCCGTCCCCCGCCTCCTCCAAGCAGAACAATTGATTCACAACCCTTACTGTAAAGATGCTGAAGCCCCAGCTCCGTATCCGTATAATCTTTCTCAACCGGATGCCGTTCAATCATACTTTCGGAATAATCCTTCAGAATGCTTTTATCATCCAGAGAATCCATATCGCCAATTATATAATCGGGATGAATACTGTGAGCCCGGCAGTAATCCAACCCGGAATCGGCAGCAACAATATAATCTGCCTGAAAGATCAGGGGTTTAACTATGTCATAAGGAGGCTGGTTTCCTCCGGTAATTACTATCCCTCTCAAAAAAAACTCCTTTTTAAAAAAAACATTATATTTTTCTAAAGGATGATTTTCAAGTTCCGAAAATTTAAAAAGCGAATAAGGATGTTTGCTTTATGAGTTATATCAAGGAGGATATACACTATGATAATTAATCACAACCTGAGCGCCATGAATACACAGCGCGCATCAAAGATCAACAACTGGGGTTCTGCCAAGAACATAGCCGCTCTCTCATCTGGAATGAGAATCAATAAAGCCGGAGATGACGCATCCGGTCTGGCTGTTTCCGAGAAAATGCGATCTCAGATCAGAGGCTTAAATCAGGCTTCGAGAAATGCGTCTGACGGCATCTCTTTTATCCAGACAGCAGAAGGATTCCTTCAGGAAACGACTGATGTTCTGCAAAGACTGAGAGAACTTGCCGTACAGGCTTCCAACGGTATCTATACATCAGAAGACAGAATGCAGATTCAGGTTGAAGTTTCGCAACTGGTGGACGAATTGGACAGAGTAGCGTCACATGCCCAGTTCAATGGACTCAACATGCTCACGGGCCGTTTTGCTGCTTCCACAGGCGAGAATTCCGTAACAAGCTCCATGTGGCTCCATATCGGCGCCAATATGGATCAGAGAGAGCAGGTCTTTATCGGAACCATGACTTCCTCCGCACTGGGTGTCAGGCAGGTAGCAACCGGCAATATCATGTCTATTTCGACCCCGGAACAGGCCAACAGAAATATTGGCGTTCTGGATCAGGCTCTTAAAATTGTCAACAAACAGAGGGCTGACCTTGGTGCCTACCAGAACAGACTGGAAATGGCTGTCAGAGGCATTGACGTGGGCGCTGAAAACCTGCAGGCATCAGAATCCAGAATCAGAGACCTTGATATGGCTAAAGAAACTGTTGAGTTCACAAAGAACCAGATCCTCGGACAGGCCAGCAATGCCATGCTTGCTCAGGCTAACCAGAGACCGCAGCAGGTCCTTCAGCTTCTGCAGTAGACCATCAGATTTATATCCCTTACAATCAACCCGGCTAAACAGCCGGGTTTTTTCTATTATTATTGACAACAATTCCCATGGAGGGTACCTTCCTTTAAGATGAAAATTAAAGTGCCACATGATGTTATATCCATTTCCAGAATACTCACAAATGCCGGATATCAGTGTTACATGGTTGGTGGCGCCGTCCGGGATCAGCTTCTGGGACTGCCGGCCAAAGATTACGACCTGTGTACTGATGCCACACCGGAAACGGTTATTTCACTTTTCAGAAAAGTAATCCCTACAGGCATAAAACATGGAACTGTGACGATTCTCTACAGACAATCGCCCTATGAAATAACGACATTCAGAATTGACGGCGAATACAGCGATGGCAGAAGACCCGATAAAATCCATTATACCAATGATCTGCATGAAGACTTGATTCGCCGTGACTTTACTATAAATTCTATAGCCTACGATATCGGTAAAAAAAAGATAATAGATCCCAATGGAGGCCGTAAGGACTTAAATGATAAATTCATAAGGGCAATTGGCAAACCTGAAGAGCGGTTTAACGAAGATGGTTTGCGTTCAATCAGAGCCTGCCGTTTCGCCTCTCAACTGAATTTCAGAGTACTCCCTGAAACCATTGCTGGAATAAAACACTGCCTTCACAATATCCCCGAGCTATCCAGAGAACGGATCTACGATGAGTTTATAAAAATAATGCAGAGTGATAAACCTTCCATTTCTTTTGATCTCTTCAGAGAAACAGGAATCCTCCCGCTTATTTTCCCGGAGCTTGATAGATGCATTGGAGTGGATCAGAAGGGGAATCACGATTACGACGTCTACACTCACCTCCTTAAGAGCTGTGACAGCGCCCGCAAGAACAATATAGACGTTAGAATAGCGGCCCTGTTCCACGACATTGGCAAACCGAAGGCTAAAGCGTTTGATCAGGATGGTATTGCAACCTTTTATCACCATGAAACGGTTTCTGCAAGGATTGCCGAAAAGATAATGCTGCGTTATCGCTTTCCTAAAGAACGCATGAATCGCATTCTCCATTTAATACGAAACCACATGTTCCATTTTACACCGGATTGGACAGATGCCGCTGTCAGACGTTTTATCCGGAAAATAGGATTGGAAAACCTGGAAGACCAGTACCTCCTGCGGTCTGCTGATATTAAAGGCATATCCGATAGCGAGGAATGCAACTCTGACAATCTGAATCAGCTTAAAGAACGGGTTCTTAAAATTCTTCAGGAAGAAAATGCCTTCTCAATAAAAGACTTGTCTGTTAACGGGAATGATCTTATAGATGTTCTGCAGATACCAAAAGGTCCAAGAATCGGCCAAATACTGGAATTTCTGCTTGAGTCTGTTCTTGAAGACCCTTCCCAGAACACCAGGGAAAAGCTATTGCTGATAGCCAGAAACTTTAACAATACACTGAAATAACAAAGTAACTGATCTTAGACGATTATTGAATCGGACTCAGCCAGACGTTTATAGGCACTCTCTGCGGCATTCTGCTCAGCCTCTTTCTTATTCTTTCCTTCACCAGGACCGTAATTGGAACCATTTATTTCAACTTCGACCCAAAAAGTTTTATTGTGATCGGGTCCGGATTTTTTAACAATTTGGTATTTAGGGTAGGTTTTGTAATTCTTTTGGGAGAATTCCTGAAGCAGGGATTTATAATCCCTTTTGTGTTTATTATGAAGCACTTTATCAATTTGCGGAATCAGAAGGTTCAGAATAAAGCGGGAGCACTCCTTGAATCCGTTGTCCAGAAAATAGGCTCCAAATATAGCTTCCATACAGTCTGCCAGAATTGCCTTCTTAAGACGGCCGCCGGAGTTCTCCTCACCTTTTCCGATAAGAAGATACTCGTTTACTTCCAATGTCAATGCAATTTCCGCGAGACTTTCCTCGCTTACGACAAATGATTTAATTCTGGCCAGATCACCTTCAACTTTTTCCGGAAGAAGATTAAACAGATATTCTGCCGCCACAAGCCCTAAAACAGAATCACCAAGAAACTCAAGCTTTTCGTTGTTATCATTAATACTCTGATTTTCATTGGCATAAGACCTGTGACAAAAAGCAAGGTTCAGAAGATCGTATCTCCTGAACCTTATTGCTGCCTTTTTTTCAAAAGACTGTAGGGACTTTTTCCTTTCATTGCTTAATGGAATTGTTACAAAATTACCTGAATTCAAAGGAAAAAGCTTCACAAATAGTTCTTTAATTATTTACCCAGCTCTGAGTTGATGAAATCAAGAGCATCAGAAACTTTTTCAAATTCAGTTGCTTTTTCATCAGGAACAGAAACACCGAGTTCAGAATCGATTGCATAGAGCAACTCATAAGTATCAAGGCTGTCGGCTCCCAGATCTTCTCTAAAGCGAGCATCGGGAGTAATTTTATCCTCTTCTACTTCCAGCTTTTCAGCAATCAGTTTTTTCAGTTTTTCAAACATATCATCCATATTAATAGACTCCTTCTATTTAAGCCATATCCTCAGGCTCAATTATTTGATTTCCTTTATAGAAACCGCATTTAGGACAAACTCTGTGACGCAGAATTTTATTTCCGCAATTACTGCAAGAAACCATAGTGGGAACGCCCATTTTCATATTGATTGAACGATGTCTCCTGGTTCTTGCTTTTGAAGTTTTATATTTAGGTACTGCCATTTTATAATCCTCGCTTAGCTGTTATTGACTGAAAGAATATAGTATTTCTCTTTTTTTTTGTCAAGGTACTTCTTTTTGTTAAAATAAATAAGCTTTAATCAGTTAGTTTCTCCTCCATAATTTTGCGCCTGATAAGAGACTCTACATTTTGAGGAACCATCTTACTGACATCCGCGCCCAGCTGTACAAGTTCTTTTATTGAGGATGAACGAAGAACAAAATATTTTTGTGAAGTTGGCAGAAATACTGTCTCAATATGAGGCGAAAGCTGTTTATTCATCATGGAAAGTTCAAATTCATAACCAAAATCCGCAATAGCTCTCACTCCCCTCAGGATAACACTGATACTGTTAGTTGCTGCGTAATCAACAATCAGTTTATCCCAAAGCGTCACTTTTACATTCTGTATCCCGTTGGTCATCTCCTGTATCAGCTTAAACCGCTCCTGAGAATCCAGAAGGTACTTTTTCTGGGGATTATTGGAAATTACTACATCGAGAGAATCAAATAATTCAGACCCTCTTTTTATAAGATCAAGATGTCCATTTGTCGGAGGATCAAATGATCCGGGGAATACTGCTTTTACCATAACAGGGAGTATAATAGTTATTTTACAGAATCTAGTAAATAGAAGATCCAAATCCCCCAATAATTCAAGAACATTTTTTTTTCTTTTTGACAATTCCAGTCGAAATGGATAGACTGGGTTCTATGAATAAATGTGTGAAATTTTTACTATTCGGACCAGTTTTCTGGACCGTAATCTCATTTACATCCTGCCAGTCAAGCCCGGATGTGAAAGAGCCGTCTGATACGGCTGTTCAGAATGAGATCAAACCGGAGACAGCAGTTTCCGAGCAGCCGATGGCGGAGGAACCTACTCCGGAAGCGGAACCGGAGGAACCTGCTCCCGAAGAACCAAAGGACGTCATCGTCAATGAAGAAACCGGGTTTGAAGTTTCCAAAGAGAAGTATGAACAGACTCTTGACGAAATGAGAGAGCTGATTGACACACTCAACAATATCATTTCCAACAGAAAATATGAAAAGTGGAAATTATTTTTGTCGGAAGAGTATATCAAAACTTACAATGATCCTGTAAAATTGAAACAGATTTCAGATCAGTCCCAGATACTTTCAGACAACAGGATTGTTTTAACAAATCTGAAGGATTACTTCGACTGGGTTGTTGTACCTAGCCGTTCTGCTGCCAGGGTTGATGACATAGTCTTCCTGGACGACAAAAGACTTGTTGTTTACATGAAAATAAACAATAAGAACACTATTTTGTATCAATTGGAAAATATTGATGAAAAATGGCAAATAAGTGTTTGGTAAACATATTAAAAGGATTATATACTGATATTAGGGAGTTTAGTATGAAAAGATTGCAATTTATTTCTTTGATTCTGACTGTGTTCATTGCTATTGGCAGCCTCACTGCAGAGGAAAACGAACAGACAATTGAAGAATTATACCTTCAAAGTCAGGTAAAAGTTAAAATTATAAAAGCTGAAGCGGATTCCATTGACCGTGATATGAAAATGATAGCTCTTCAGGATATTGAAGAGATGGTAGGGGATGGACAGATTTCGGGTGACGATAAGCAGATGATTGGAATTCTGAGCAGTCTGGGATCAGAAGGTATCTCCAACCAGGTAATCGAACAGGGTGCGGTGATCAATGATTTCCCAATTGTTCGTAAAGAAGCCTGCAGGATTCTGGGAGAAATCGGCGGGGATTACGCAAGGGAGGCTCTTGTCAGTGTCCTGATATCTGAACCGGAACCAATGGTTATGGCTGAGGCGGTTGTTGCGCTATCTAAAGTTGGTCCAGACGAACAGGGCGTTGTACTGGCAGTTATTGCCGATTCAATGCGGTCTCAAACGGCTCTTAACAAAGACAACAATTTTGCAAATGCCTTTATACTGGCTATTGATAATCTGGCGCAGAATAATGATGGTGTAGATGATCTTCGTGTTTTTGAAGAACTTACAAAAATCGCAGATCCCAGAAGTGGCTATATCACCGTAGTCAGAAAGAAGGCTTTTGAATTATTAAAATCCCTACAAAGTTTTTAAATAATAATATTTCCAATTAAAAAAAGGGGACTTTATCAAGTCCCCTTTTTTATAGGATTTCTTTTTTCAATCGACTCCGCCAGTCTGGTTGATCCTCTTTTACTTCTTCGTATTCAATTTCTTTAATAATTTTAAAGTTCTTATTCTGATTATTCTCATAATGAATTACACCGAATTTTCCATGCCCAAGGTAAACAACTTTTTCGTTTTCCTGAACAGCTTCATTCTTGGCTATTTCTTTAATAATACAATCAAAATGTGCGGGTTCACCCGAATTCTTTTCGGTAATGGCAGAACTCAGATCCCGGATATTTTTACCACATATAGAACACAAAAAAGAGGGGCCCGTATAACTGGAGATATTCCGATTATTCCTTTTACCTTTAAAACGGTTCCGGTTTCCCCGCTTAACAGGCTTACTATTGGAACTTGACACCACTTTTATCCTCATTCATTGTTACAATTTCATTTGTCAGAGTAGCAGCTATTCTTCTAATAGCACTTTCCATATAGGATTTATCATCAATTTTATGCTTTAACTCTGCCAATTTCTTTGGGTCTGTATTTTTTGCAATACGTACCATTCGGAGCTCCTTCTCCCTATTTGATTTCTATACAACCCGATTCTTCTATCCTCCATGACATAAGAATCAGATCATTACCTGTTTTGCTTCCTCATTGAGGGAGCTTTCCCTCATCCCTGAACAATAAAGAAAACAGTTTTAATCATTCAAAACAGCCTGTCCTCAAAGGATCTGCTATTTGCCACTTCAAAGAAAGTTTTTATATCCCTTACAATATAATATCGTCTTCTCTGACAACTTTCCTGAAACAACTTTTATAATTATTTGAAGGCTTCCTGATCAGCCCCACCCTTACGAACTCCTCCCTTTGCTTTCTTTAAAAGAAAATTACTTATCCACCAGAAGCGAGTTCAAGTCAACTGCTTTTACAATAAACAGATCCTTTTTTTCAAGCAGGTTCAATACAGGTCCCATATCGCCGGGATACTCCTTTCCTGCCCCGTCTATCAGAGTAATTACCACAGGCCTCAGCGGAGCCTCAGGATTCCCCTTTATAACTCGGGCAACAGTGGAATCATTCAGCATGACAATACTACCCAGAGGATATATACCCATGCTCTTAATAAAGTACCGCAGGATTTCAGGATCGAACTTTCTGGAGTTATCGCTGATAATACTCTTCATAGCCTCATATCCGATCATGGAGTTTCTGTAGGGTCTCTCGCTTACCATTGCCTCAAACGCGTCCGCTATAGACACGATACGCGCCTCCAGCAGGATATCCTCCGTTTTCTTACCCTGGGGATAACCTTCACCATCCCAACGTTCATGATGCTCCAGAGCAATACGGGCAACAGAATCCTCGTACTTCAACTCCTTGGATATGATCTGATAGGAGAAAACCGGATGACTTTTCAGCTTTGTCATTTCTTCGGGATTCAACCCCGATTTCTTAGCCTTAATTTCATCAGGAACCCTCATCATTCCTATATCATGAAGTATAGCTCCGTTACAGAGCTGAAGGAGCTTTGGTCTTGGCCTCTCCATGGCAAAACCGATAGTAAGGGCCAGAATAGCCGTATTCAAAGCGCTTTTTGCTATTGCCTTATTTGCGCTATTATGCGTCAGAACCATTCTCACGGACTGAATATACTTATCCTCAACCGTATCCACCAGCTTGTCAGATATCTGATCAATCTCCTTGATATCAACATCTTCCATTTTATCAATTCGGGCAAAGAGTGTATCCAGTTTATTTAAGGTTTCATTATAAATGGCAGAAAGCTCTTTATCAGAGGGGATACCCCATAAAAGCTTACTGTTCATAAGATCCTCATTTTGGGTTTCAACAAATTGACCTTCAGAGAGAACTTCGTCTACTCCCCATTTTTCCAACCGGGACAGATCCTTCTCTCTTACCGGTACACCGGCAGGGATAAAAAGTGTATCCTCATCAATATATACAGGCTTGTTACAGCTCAAACCCGGTTTAAGATCGCTTACTTTGTAGTGATTCATGGTCAAAACCTTTTAATAAAAAAGAATTATCTATTTAAAATATACCATAAATGAAATATAAATGATGCACTTTTTTAGATAAAAAAAGAGCTTCCCGAAGGAAGCTCTCAGAATTAGGCATTCTTTTCTTTTCTTTTCATAAGCTGTTTGACTTTTGCTGCTTTTCCTACCCGGTCACGGATATAGTACAGCTTGGCCCGACGAACCTTACCCATTCTTGAAACTTCAATTTTCTCAATTTTCGGAGAGTGGATAGGGAAAATTCTCTCCACTCCTACCCCGTAAGAAATTTTACGAACAGTTACGGTTCTATTGATTCCGGTATTATTCAAAGCGATTACAAGCCCTTCATAAACCTGAACACGCTCAGTTTTACCTTCAATGATTTTATAGTGAACTTTAATTGTATCACCAATTCTGAAATTCTCAGCATTTTCCTTTAACTGTTCAGCTTCAACAGCACGTATGATATCCATCATCATCCTCCTGTCTAATTTTTCTCATCCATCTGCCTTTGCTTTATCAGACAGTTTATTCGAAACAAGCAAATCTGGACGATTCATTTTTGTTTTTTCAACCCGCTTTTTCAGCCGCCATTCTTCTATTTTTGCATGATGGCCTGAAAGCAGAACATCCGGAACCTTTTCTCCGCGGAAAACTTCCGGTCTGGTATAATGAGGATACTCCAGCAAAGCCCCCTGAAAGCTTTCCTCTTCCAGAGATTCTCTGGTAATAACCCCATCGCAGAGACGATAGATACTGTCAATAACAACCAGTGAAGCAATTTCGCCGGATGAAATAACATAGTCTCCGATACAGACTTCATCATCTACATAATGGTCAATGATCCTCTGATCTATCCCTTCGTATCTACCGCAAATAAGTACGATCTCTTCTTCATGAGCCAGGGTTTCCGCTATCTCCTGAGTGTATTTTACTCCGGAAGGTGTCGGAAAGACTGTTCTTTTTGACTTGGCGCCAACCGAGTCAAGTGCTTCTGCAAGAGGTTCCGCCTTCAGAACCATTCCCGCTCCCCCGCCATAGGGCGAATCATCACAGGTCCTGTGCCTGTCTGTGGCAAAATCCCTGATATTGACCAGCTCATACTGAATCAAACCCTTCTCTACCGCTTTTTCCATAATGGAACTTTTAAAAAAACTTTCTACTATCTCAGGAAACAATGTCAATATTGTAAACTTCAATCCAGTATCCAGCCTTCCAACAGTTCAATCTCTTTCTTCTCAATATCAATTGGACCAATAAATACCGCAGAAAAGGGTACCATTTTATTTTCACCATTATCCATTTCAATTTCCAGGAGCTCTCCGCCGCCGCCTTCGATTATTGACCGAACAACTCCGACTTTTCTCCCTTCCAGAATTAAATGACAGCCGTAAAGATCCGCATGATAAAACTCATCTTCATCCAGTGAAGCACCCATTTCCCGGGGAACCCATATCTCCCAATTGGAAAACAGTTTCCCTTCTTCGGGCGTATCAATCCCCTTCAGTTTTAAAAGAACCTGATTCCCGTTGGGCTTTACAGCTTCTACTTCAAAACTCCGGGAGGAATTTCCTTTTTTCAGAAAAACACGTTCCAGCTTGAATAAGTGTTCCGTTTCTCCTGAAAAACTCTTCACCTTCAAATAGCCACGGACTCCATGAGTCGTCCGCACAGTGCCGATAGCTATCTGTTCAGTCATTAGTCCAGAATTTCCAGCACAAATCTTTTTCCGGATTTATTCGCGGATGCACTCAGAATTGTCCGGACAGCTTTGGCTATACGGCCGTGCTTTCCAATGACTTTCCCTATGTCATCATCTGCAACTTTCAATTCCAGAATAGTGGATTTTTCACCTTCAATCATATTAACCACGACATTATCTGAATCATCCACCAATGATTTTGCTATAAACTCAACTAATTCTTTTTCCACGATAACTCCCGTCAGTTGCTATTTAATTGTAAAATTGTTCTTGTTCAGAAGCTTCCGTACGGTATCAGTAGGCTGAGCACCTTTGTTAATCCATTCGCGAACTTTAGTCTCTTCAAACTTAACCTGTTTTCCTTCTGCTTCAACGGGGTGATAGTAACCCAGCTCTTCAATGGTTCGACCATCTCTGGGAGCTCTTGAATCCATAACAACTATTCTGTAATACGGGCGCTTTTTTGACCCCATTCTTTTCAATCTTATCTTAACCACTTACTAATTCTCCTGAGTTTAAGACATTCCACCAAGCTGAGACATCAACTGAGCCTGGTATTTCTTATTTTTGCTGATTTTTTTCATCATCAGCCGCATTTTCTCGAAGTTTTTCAAGAGTCGGTTCACATCGGCTACTGAAGAACCGCTGCCCAAAGCAATACGCCGCTTACGGGGTGGTCCGATAATCCTGTGATTCCGTCTCTCCTGAATTGTCATCGAGAGAATAATAGCCTCTTCCCGTTTCAGGGCTTTCTCGTCAATATCATCCTCGCTTACCTTCCCTGCCAATCCGGGAATCATACCGAGGAGTGATTGAACACTGCCCATCTTACGCATTTTCTGAAACTGATCCAGATAATCTTCCAGCGTAAAAGTAGCGGAAGCCATCTTTTTCTGAAGCTTCAGAGCATCTTCTTCTGAGGCCTGCTCCTGAGCTTTTTCCACCAGTGAAACAATATCACCCATACCGAGTATCCGGGAGGCGATCCGTTCGGGATAGAAAGGCTCAAGATCATCTATTTTTTCACCGACTCCGATAAACTTGATTGGTTTCCCTGTGATGCTCTTGAGGGAAAGAGCAGCACCGCCGCGTGTATCGGAGTCAAATTTACTTAATATAACACCGCTGAGTTCAAGTTCCTCATTAAAGGTCTTGGCAATATCAACGGCACTCTGACCGGTCATGGAGTCTGCAACCAGAATGGTTTCTTCCGGTTTGACCGAGTTTTTGATATCATGAATTTCCTTCATCATATCCGTATCGATCTGCAGCCGTCCGGCCGTATCTATAATAACTGTATTATACTGAAATTTCCTGGCATGTTTAAGAGCATTCTTTGCTACTTTAACAGCATTTTTCGTATCTTCCTTATAAACATCCACACCGATCTGCTCACCCAGAACAGTCAGCTGCTGAACGGCGGCAGGTCTTACCAGGTCACAGGCTACGAGAAGGGGTCTACGGCCCTCCTTCTTCAACCGGGCGGCCAGCTTGGCTGCCGTTGTTGTTTTACCCGAACCCTGAAGCCCCAGAAACAGTATGGATGATACAGTATCAGGCCCCTTAAGTTCCAGATCCTGTTTTTTATCACCCAGTAAAGCGACCATCCTGTCATGAACGATCTTGATAAACATTTGACTGGGGTCGACTGCTTTAAGAACTTTCTCACCCCGGGCATCTTCGATTGTGCTGTTTACGAAACGTCGAACAACCCGGATATTGACATCAGCATCGAGCAGAGCCAGCTTAATTTCATTTACAGCATCTTCAATATTTTTATCCGAGATTTTTCCTTTACCGGCCAGCTGTCTGGAGACATCGGAAAATTTCTCTGTTAATTTTTCCAGCATAAAACTTTAGTACGTCCTCTTAAAGTTATCCCGATTTTATACCGCGTTAACCATGAATTTGTCAACACCATATAGAGTTAAACCACGCTTTTATTGCACTTTGAAGTAATGTCTGTCAAGGTAACGCAACCGTTCCTCAGCTTTAAAGCGCTCCAGTGACACAGGGTATTTGTCCAGTATCAGCAAATAACACGCTTTTGCCTGCTCAAGAGACTGACCGGATCCCGGCTGTTCATATTTTTCAGCCAGAGCCAGCAGTTCCTGCGCATCAAGGGTCCCGAGTACCGGACTGAAAACATCTACTTCAGCAGGACGGCCCTGTAACTCCGCAACACTGTCATTAGACACAGCCGGTTCAATTTCGGCATCTGCAGATCTTTGTTCAAAAGGATTATTCTCTGAATCTGAAACTTTTTCCGTTTCCTCAACAGGGATATCCTGTACGGCGACATCAGTTCCGGCAGTTTCAACCTCATGGCCGGCAAACAGCTCTTCTTCAACTAAAACTATATATTTCTGATCCTCACCGGAAAAGAGGTTCTGTTTCAGCATGCTCAGTTCCAGTTCTTCCGGCTTGCCTTTCAGCTTGAAAATAAAATTCGTACGCTTTTCGCTAGGATCATAATTTTTATCCGCCAGGTAAAGGGATGATGAATCCGGGGACAAGACCGACAGGAATATCCATCCGGAACCCTCCAGAGAGATAACAATCCTTTCAAGATGATCAAGAACTACGGTGTAGTTCCCTTTATCCATAAGGATATCCTCAGACAGAGGAGATGGATCTGCAACTGGGTCAACCAAACCCCGTTCCTCCTGTTCCAGAATTTCATATTTATCCCGGTCAGTCTCTATAGTCAGAGGCACAATCTTACTACCTGTAACTGGAGCGGCCTTTTCCTGATTATCCATTAACGGGTTTACAGGAATTTCTACTAGTTCAGATGGCAGGGAGTAATCCGCCCTGCCGGAATAAACGGGTGCAGGAGGTTCCTCTACGGCAGGAGGTTCCTCTACGGCAGGAGGTTCCTCTACGGCAGGAGATTCCTCTACGGCAGGAGATTCCTCTACGGCAGGAGATTCCTCTACGGCAGGAGATTCCTCTACGGCAGGAGATTCCTCTACGGCAGGAGATTCCTCTACGGCATGAGGTTCCTCTACGGCAGGAGATTCCTCTACGGCAGGAGGTTCCTCTACGGCAGGAAGGTCCTTTTTTAGATCACCCTTTACTGGATTCTCGTTCTTTACAACTTTGGAAGAGGAACTGTAAGTCTCTCCGGCTGAAATCTCAATTATCCCGCCGGCTTTCTCAAAATTTTCCTGCGGAATCAATACAGATTCTTCTTCCGCTGTATCATCTCCCGGTTCAGCAACAGGCAGGGACGCGCCTTCCGCCTTACCTTCGATCACCGCATCTTCCCGGATCTCTTCATTTTCTACCGGTACTGATGATTGGCAGGCCAAAAAAAGAGACAACAGGAATCCTGTTCCTGCAAGACGTGTAAGTGAATACAGTATCCCTTTAAGGCGCATCTTTTAAAATATCCCAAACCAGCCTGTGATTTGCTTCTGTAAAATAATCAAGATCACTCCGGTCCGCCGGAATCCAGAATTCACTGACTTCCCCGTTAACCCAGGGGATCTCACTTGTACGGTAATAGTCCATCTCGAGAAACAGCTCCTCCAGTTCTTCAAAATACAGGATACTGCACTGAGACTGACTGGCTACGGACTCATCAAGCTGTTCCAGATCATAAGCCATCTTTTTCTGTTCTTCCTTGTTGACACTCCGGTCTTCAAGCAGATCCCGGATAAAAAGGACCCCTACAATAAGCAGGGAAAGGGATGCCATCCCAATACCGATATGGATAAAAACTTTTTTATCCAAACCTGAAAAAATACGTCTAAGCGGGTTCATTTACCAGTTCTCCAATTTTCATAGCCAGAAGCTTGGAAATACCGGATTCCTGCATGGTCACACCCAACAGGGTCTTTGCACCGGTTACAGTCTTCTTATTATGAGTAATAACAATAAACTGAGACATTTCTCCAAATTCAATCAGCACATTAACAAATCTCTGAATATTGGCATCATCCAGAGCCGCATCAATCTCATCCAGGATACAAAAAGGAGACGGTTTAACCATATAGGTGGCAAAAAGCAGGGCGACACCCGTCAGAGACCGTTCCCCGCCAGAAAGGAGAGAGATATTCTCCAGCTTTTTACCGGGGGGCTGGGCGTATATCTCGATCCCGGATTCCAGAATATTATCAGGATCAAGCAGCTTCAATTCCGCCCGGCCGCCACCGAACATCCTGCGGAATATTTCATGAAAGTTTGCTTTGATCTGATTGTATGTACGGCTGAAGAGCTGAGCAGATTCTTTTCGGATCTCCATGGTTACCTTTACAAGATTCTCACGCGCCTGTTCCAGATCATTCAATTGAGTGTTTAAGAAATCATAGCGTTCTTTGATCTCTATAAACTCTTCAGGTGCCATCAGGTTAACCTGCCCCAAAGATTTCAACTTTTCTCTGGTAATATTGTAGGTTTCACGTAGATCCTGTCTGGATTTTGAAATGGAAGGGATCCGGTCAAAATACTTACTGATCTCGGAAGCATTATTATCCCTGAAATTCTGCGACAGATTTTCCATTTCTTCCCGCACATGCCCTATCTCTATTGTAATTTTTTCAAGATTCAGGATGAGATCCTGGAGAGAGGAATTTTTCTTCTTTAACTCCCCTTCCTTTCCGCTGACATCTCTATTTCGGGATTGGATACTCTCCTCCAGCTCCTTCAGCTTTTTCTGAAGAGCCGTTTTATTTTCATCAAGGTTTTTTACCTGGACTTCGGCGTCAAGGATTTTTTCAAGACTCTCTTCAATCCGTTTTTCCAAACGCCCAATCTCTTCCAGATTATCCCTGAGCTGATCCTCATAGTTGATTTTTTCCGACGCCAGACTCTTCAAATTATCCTGAATAGCAGAAACCTGAGTTGCCATCCTGGCACGATTAACACGAAGCTCTTCAAGGGTGGCCCTGAATTCCTGAATCTTCTTTACCAGCTGTCTGTTATCTTCTGCTGTAGAGTGAATAATGCCACGGGATTTTTTCAGATTGTTTTTTATATCAACAAGCTTTTCGTCAATCTCCCTTTTGCGGGTTATAATTCCTTCCGGAGCCAGAAAATCGTTAAGAAAGTCCGGTTCAAGACCTGAATAGCTATCTAGATCCTTTTTCAGTTTCTCCAGGGATACTTTTATACCCTTAAGCCCTTTTATCCCGGAATCCCAGACTTCCGAATCATCCCTTCCTGCGCCGACTCTTCCGGCATCTTCCCAGAGAGAGAGTTTTCCCTCCAGCTGAATCAGGATGGACTGAAGATTCTCTTCCATCTGCTCTTTCAGAACCGAACGCTGCTTCAGGGAGATTCCCGATTCTTTCAGCCCCGTATCCAGCTGATTTACAATATCATCTGTCAATGTTCTCAGATTTTCCTGAAGGGACTCCTGCTCTATCTCCCACCTGGCAATATTTTCTTCATTCCGGGAAATTACCTTTCCATTTTCCGTGATACGGCTTTCTGAGGTCTCTATGCTTTTCTGAAAATTGAGAATGTTATTCTCTATATCCTTGAGCTGATCATTATACTCCTGCAGTTTGGCGCGTTTATCCTCCTCTTCCTGCCTGAGGACATCCACCTTTCCGTTGATATCTTTTTCTTTCTGTTTCAACCCGGCAATCTGGGTTTCGACCTCTTTGTTCTGCTCTTTAAGCATCTTGATACGGTTGTACTGATTATCTTTTTCAAGATCGATTCCATAAAGCTTCTTCTGATCTTCAATCAGTTCCGAAGCCATGGAATTCACTTCATCCATATTGGAAGCCAGATTCCCGTTCAACTGATCAATGCTCTCGATCAGTTTCTGCTTTTTGGTACTTATCTTTTCATACTGACCTTTCTTGCGGTCAAGATTTTCCTGAAGCTGGTTGTATTTAAGGAGCTGTATATCTATATCGATTGAGTACATCTCCTCCCGGAGACTCCTGTACTTCAAGGTTTTTTCAGACTGTTTCTTCAGCGTCTCATAACTTTTCCGGACTTCCGAGAGGATATTTTCAACCTGAACCATATTCTCTTTAGTTCTTGCCAGCTTCCGTTCGGCCTCACAGCCTTTCATTTTAAAACGTGTAATCCCGGCAGCCTCTTCAAAAAGGTAACGCCGCTCTTCCGGTTTATTGGACAGGACCTGATCAATTTTCCCCTGCTCCATTATGGAATAGGCAGATTTACCAATCCCCGTATCGTAAAAAATCTCCCGCAGTTCCTTTAGTTTTACAAGAGTATTATTAACAAAATACTCACTCTCTCCACTGCGATAAAGGCGACGCTTGATTGAGATTTCCGGCAGATCCAGATCCAGTATATTTTCTTCATTGGAAACAACCAGGGTTACTTCGGCAACATTCAGAGCTTTACGGCTCTCAGTACCGTTAAAGATGACATCTTCCATTTTTTCCGCCCGCATATTGCGGGTAGACTGCTCCCCTAAAACCCATTTGATGGAATCGACAATATTACTCTTGCCGCAGCCATTGGGACCGAGGAGTGCGGTTATTCCTTCTGTAAAATCAATTTGAGTTCTATCTGCGAAAGACTTGAAACCCAAGAGCTCTATTCTTTTTAGAAACACAAAGCCTCCAACTGATTATTAACGTATCATAACATAATCCGGCGAATTATTCAGCCGCCAGATTATTAATTCATACAGGAATGAAAAAGGGATGGGTATTATTTATTGAGGAATTTTTTATTTCAGACGTTTTTTAATAACATCAACAGCCTGATCAAATCCATCCAGAAATACCTGAAGGTTGCGGTTAAAAACCCTTACAGCAATATTTTCGTAGTTTTCATCGTTATTGATGCGGCTTTCGGCCATTGTAAGATACAGTTCGCCGGATTTGGAAGATTTAACCATAAAAGAGTATTTTCTTTTGCCTGATCCTGTTTTCAATTCACTGTCAAACGGCTGAATGGAGGCTTTCATCTTTCCTACGGCCTCTTCAAAATACTGCAGGAATTTCGGCAGATCTTCCATATATACGATAAGGGAGAATCGTTTAAACTGATTCTCCTTCTTTTTGCTTTCTACAAGATTCAGAAAAAGATCTCCATAACGGTTCTCCTTCACATTGAAAAAATAAGTTAAGCTTCCGTCCTCAGCAAAACGTTTCGATGTAAAGATTTCCCCTCTCTGGCCCATATCTCTTTCCTTCTCTTTTTAATCTTGGAGGATCATAACGGATTTACCAGTCTATGGCAACCCGTCAGATACCCCTATTCTTCAGGTTCATCGAAAACTATCAGTGTCCCTTCCGCCCTGATGACATCTCCAGGACTTAACTTCCTGACTTTGACAGGCTGATTATTTACCATAACTTCCTTATCGGATTTTAAAGTGTAGGTATTATCCTTCTCCCTGATAATCGTCACACCTGTTTCATCCAGCCCCCCTCTGTCCTGAAAATTATCCTCATGTATAATCTCCGTTTTCTGGGGACTGACCGCCAGCAGGGTTCTGTCCTCTGAAATCTGAAGGATCGTACTCGACTCATCCGCGGGAGACAGAACCTCGAGATGGGTGAAGGGATACAACCGCTCGAAAGGGGTATGATGAATGATTACAATAACAGCCAGCGCCAGTACGCTCAGTGCCAGGAAAACCCACCAGGGAAGTTCGGGCGGAAGCCCCCAGAAGATTTCCCATAGATAGGCGAATTCCGGACTGACATATCCACCAGTCATGGATACTCTGATAATCTTCTCCCGTCCCGTAGTGACACAAGGGGTATAGGTCAGGCGGAATTCTTTACTGATACGTTCATGGATTTCAAGATACGCATCTATCAGTTCATTTCGGGAAGCCGTCATATAACTCTGCCCCCCTGTTCTCCGAGCCAGTTGATCCAGGGCAGGATCTTTTTCTCTTGTATAAAAAATCGGGTAGAGTGTAATTCCGCTTTTGCGGAAATGCTCAGCCAGTTTTTCCTGATCAACCAGATTATTTCCCCAGAGAGGGTGGGGTTCTTTTCTGTTTTCCGAGTAGGTGTAGTTTTCTCCGTCCGTCAGAAGAATCAGAACCTTTCGCCCCCTTCTCATACTGAGTTTTTCCATACAGTCCTTCATGGCCCTGTACAGCTCGGTATAGGATTCATCCTTCCCGGGTCTGTTAATATTATTCAGGGATTTGTAAAGTGTACTTCTGTCTGAAGTAAAGGGTGTCTCTTCGGAAATATAGGTATTGAAAGTTACTAGGCTTATATTATCCTTATATTCACTTGTTTTATCGAAAAGGTCCCGCAGAGCGGATACCAGATAGAAAATTCTCTGTTTCTCTCGGTTTTCTTCGGATTTACCGGCTATGGAGTCATACATGCTGCCAGAATTATCAATCAGAAGGAGAAGAGAAATCTCTTCCTGTGAGAAACCGTTATACTGAAAACTCCTGATTCCGGAGTTGGTCCACTCACCGCTTTTTTCATTGAATTCATCCAGTTTAAAATCTTCCACGCCCCAATCTCCGGGAGCTGTTTCTTCTTCAGTCTGCAGGGAAATATATATATCCGCAGAACCATTAATCAGGATCCCCGATGTATCGACTCCTGTAATACTGATTGGCTCTTCTGATGATACTGCGGTATAACAGAAAACCAGAAATGCTATGGCAATAAGTCTTTTCTTCATTATCTTACCTCGTACAGGAAGTGGATTTTCCCGATGCCGATGACATCTTCATATTTCAGAGGGTATTCACCGGCCGATTGATCATTGATCCGCATATCAAAATCAGGCGACTGCCTGATAATTGAGACGTCCTTTCCTTTTTTCACTACAAGAGCAGCAGTCGCTGGAACAGAACCGTCTCCCTGGATGATAATGTCATTATTCCTGCCGCTGCCTATGGTTATTCGTCTCTGATTCAAGCGGTACTTCCGACCTTTCTGACTGCCGTTCAGAACCCGCAGGGATCCGGAGGATCTTTTCTCTTCCATGAGAGTGTTCAGCAGGGCCGTTCCCAACCCGATAATCAGAAATCCCGGGAGCTTCAGCCAGGAGTCCTGAGGATACAGAAGCATGCCCGTTTCTACCAGAAAACCGCCAATTACCCCGGCGGTAATGCCACTGACCAGTCCCGCAGATATCTTAACACCCGAACGGGCTCTCAGACCTTCGGCGGTTCCAATAAAAGCTCCCATAATTCCCCAGCTGATAATACGGGCAATATAGTAGGGAACCCTGTATACTTCGGGCAAAAATCCTTCCGGAAGGATAAGGACAAAGAGGTACTGTCCGGCAAAAGCACCGATAATTCCCCCCAGAGCACCCCAGAGTATCCCCCAAAGCCACTCTCTTCTCATCTTAACGATATTTTTATGAAGGATCCCTTCCATGGAAGCCAGAACAGAACTGAGAGCTGCGCCTGTAACAGCTCCGGAAAGGATCAGGACAGACCTGTACCCCGGAAGTCTATGCTGAATAGACAGAACCAGTTCGAGCAGGGTCCATCCCAAAAGTCCGGCAGAGAAGCCGATGGCCATCCCCACAATATATTTTCCTTTGGTTTTCATGTGTTATTACTCCTTTTCCACGGTAAGAGTCTTCTCTTTTTCATCCAGGTTCATGTTAAACACGATCGTTTCGTCCTGAACTACTGTAATCTGGTAATCTTCCGGTTCGCCCTTGTACTGGAACGAGAGAATATAGTCACCGGGGCTCAAGGCCAGGGGAGTACCAGTTTCACCCCAAATATCCAGAGCTGTAAGTTCACCGGGGAATCCCCCCGACAGAACTGTTTTTTTTCCATTAATACGGAATCGGATCAGAGGGTTCCATCCATTGATGCGGAGGAATCCCTCCTTCGGAACAAGTTGAACATCCAGCTGCAGAGAGGTTTGATAGGGTTGAATCCGCAGATGATAGTCATTGGAATGGTAACCTTCTGCACTAACCCGGATTTTATAGACATTATCCGTCTCAAGCTTGTCCGCAACCGCTTCCAGGGGCACATAGACATTGTCTTTGAGAATGGAAACAAGCGCTGTATCCGAAAGATCCTTACCTGTTCCCCGTTCCCGGGCCTTCATTTCAATTGAAAGAGGAAGAGGTCTGTAACTGGACCAACTCATATTGATATGACGAATATCCCCGAAATCAAAGAAAGATCCTTCTGTCTTCATAGCTTCAAGGTAGATATTTGTCCATATAACCTGATTATCTATTGTGGTTTTAATACGGTAAGTACCGGGTTCCAGATACCGGACATCCGATTCAACAAGAAGATGGCCCTCATTTTCCTCCCGGATTTTATACCGCATCTCTCCGTCAATATCCGGAATTGTTATATTGTCATCCTTAAAAAGATGAGTAACGATATTCATGTCACCGCCCTTTTTAAGTGGTTTTTCGATTTCAAGCTGAATCTGGATGGCTCCGAATTTACTGCACTGCAGGTAACGATAGTGCATTCCCTTCAAATAGGCGAATGATCCCCCCGCCAACAGGAGAATAAGGACAGCTCCGGCGACGGCTAATTTCATCTTTTTCCGACCGGTTTTATACTGCCCGACTCTGGTATGCCCCGCTTCATCATTCATTAAAGCCACAATATCCTGACGGATTTGCTCTACAGGGGCTCCCTGATACCATCTGTCGAGTTTTTTCATCAGTACAGCAATAGACTGCGGCCTTTTCTTCAATTGTGCCTGCATACAGCTTCTTATAAGAGAAACGGCAAATCCGGGAATTTCCGGCTGCAGCTTTTTGGGATTTACGTAACGCCCTTTCTGGATTTTCAGTATTGTCTCCGGGTTAATCTTGCCGGGAAAGGGCTTCTTGCCTGTCAGCATCTCGTAGAGCATGACACCCAGTGAATATATATCCGCCTGACAGGTTACATTTTTAGAATCCTCAAACTGCTCGGGGGCCATATAGGAAGGGGTTCCCAGGGTCATCCCGTCCTTTGTCAGTTCTTCCTCTTCCGAATCGGCCTGAGCAATACCGAAATCAACCAGTTTTATCTCGCCGTTTTTGGAAACCATAATATTGGCAGGTTTGATATCCCTGTGAATGACCTGTCTGTTATGAGCATACTGAAGGGCTTTACAGGCATGATAGAAAATATACAAACCCGTATTGATATCCAGATAGCGTTCCTTTTTCAGAAGTATATCGACAGAACACCCGTCAACGAATTCCTGAACAATATAATAGGAAGAAGCCTGCTTGAAGTGATCATAGACCCGGACAATATTTTCATGACTGAACTCGATCATTATCTTTGCTTCACGCCGGAAGCGCTCTGTCAGATGATCACTGTTATTCAGGGTTAGTTTTTTCAGAACGACCGGCTGTTCGAGAGTTGGATGGGTTCCCTTGTAGACAGCGCCCATCCCTCCCTCGGCAATTTTATCTTCAACCGGATATTTTCCAATTTTTGTCGGTGTTCGTCCCATCCTAAAGAACTCCTTCTTCTATATTTACAATGTCCCTCTCAGGATCAGCCAGACGGCCCCGTTCCGAATAGTATATCTGCATTTTATCCGGGTTATGAATCTGAATAAAATTCCCGTCAGCCCGAAGGCTGTATTTCTCCGAAATCGTACGGTGCCCGCCCAGATAAAAATCCAGAGGCCTGTCGAATTCATCTCCATAAATTTTCAGAAATCTTTCAACCGTTCCCGGTTCTGACTGATCATTACGTGTCCAGGTTAGTCCAAGCTTGATATGGTCAAACCATTCAATGTTGATAATCTCATCGGTACTGTAATACTCCAGAGGTTCCGCATGAGAGGCGATAAAGTTCCAGCCAACAGCCATATACGGAAATAGGTATTCAAATTCCGCGTAAGCATTCATAAACTCTTCTCCCTGAAAACGGAGAACCCACTGCCGGACCATCTCACCCTCATAAACGAATTTACCGAAGGGATGATTGCCCCGTCCCTCTTCGTTCCGGATATTTTCATGATTCCCCTTTAAAAAATGAAACCCATCCGGGAAAGAATTTTTCAGGATCATTACCATCTCCATAAGACCGTAACTCTCATTCATCTCCTGATCCATATTTCTATGGCGTTTGAACTTTCCCTGGAATTCCTCAAAACTTCTGACCCAGCGGTAATACCCGCGTTTTTCCGAATGAAAACCATCTCCCAGGCAAAGCAGTTGAACCGTGGACTCGGAGAGCCCCTTCAACACAGTTTTTCTGTCCGGGGTTTTCCAGTTCAGAACCCGGTACAGGAATTCCCTTCTGGCATGAAGATCCGGGACCACCACAACAGGAATATCCTGGTTAAGAAGCACCAGTCCTCCCGGATTTCCCGTATCGTCAGAAAGTCTGATGAGAGGATTCTCATTTTTCAAGGTCTCAACGGCATTCTCCAGATCGGCGACAAGTTTTCTTGCAGGAGATACCTTCCTGGACTGTGTTAACTGCTGCAGTTCTAAATCAAGACTTTTTATATCTATCATTGCTATTCCGGTATAATGGTATTGTTGATACTGACAAATTCCTGAGTCATAACTCTGGTGGCATCTTCAATCTGTCTGGTCTGATCACCTGTATTCATCAATTCCGGCATAACGGCTATTTTATATACGGGAGAGGATTTTTTCAGGGAACCTCCGGAAAACTCAACTTCATGATCAATACTGATATCAGTACGGATCTTAAGATTTTCCTGAATGAGTTTTTCCGGAACATCTTTTCGGATACCAATACTGGCATAGATGACCTTGTGCCGGTTTGCCTTTTCCTCAGGTCCAACACCAAGTATGGATCCGGAATAAGTCAGAATAAGATAAGCCCGCTTTTCGTCTTTGGAAATACTGCTCTCGATACGCATCTGATACAGATGAACCTGTTCCATGAATATCTTCTCTTTCTGCAGCCAGGAATCTGCCAAAAGATCCTGTACGGCAGGTGAAGAAGTCAGATCCGAAATTCCGGTGAGAGAACTCAGATGTTTTTGAACCTCTTTCGGCAGTTTTTTAAATGAACCCATATTGGTACTCCTTCCTGAAAGCCTGCAAAATTGATATGTTAGAATATAATGAATAGTGCTCTTTCTGTCAGACCCTTTATATTAATTTTACTGCTAATTATACCAAACGGCACACTCTTCTCCAGGGAAAATATCAGAATTGCCTGTGTTGGAGACAGTATAACCTACGGATTTGGATTAATAAACAGAGAACATAGTTATCCTGCTCTTCTGAACAGAGAGCTGCCCGACAATTTTACTGTGAGAAATTTTGGTGTAAACGGCTCCTGTGCCGGCGAAAATCTTGAAGACTCCTACGCTACTGTAGGTTGGATTGATGAAATATCCCGATGGAATCCGGATCTTATACTTTTCATGCTCGGAAGCAATGATTCAAAACAAACAAACTGGATCAACAGGGACCATTTTATTGAAGGTTACCGGAACATCCTGAAACAAATCAGCGATAGTGAAACTGATATTGTACTCCTGGCTCCCATCCCCTCCGGCAGAAATACCTTCGGGATCCGTGACAGAATAGTACGGAACAGGATTTACCCGGCCCTCAGGGATTTCTCAATATCCATGGGGTACCCTCTTCTGGATTTTCGGGAAAAACTCGAAAACAGTTTCTTTATTTACCTGGATAATGTTCACCCCAACAGCAGGGGATATAAAATTATATGCGATGAGATTCTCAGCTATCTTGATCAATCCGGGTATTTTAAAAAGAAAACTCTTTCCCCAGATTTTCCTTTTTAAATTCCAGAAAATCCTCACTTGTAAGGGGTTTAGAGAAGTAAAATCCCTGAAAAGAACGACAGCCAAGATCAACCAGAGTCTTTAGCTGTTTTTCAGATTCGACTCCTTCAACAATCAGATCAAGCTTTAGCTCCTTGATAAAGTAAAGGATTCCTTTAAGAATGGAGTGATCCAATTCACTATCATGTACTTTCGTAACAAAGGATTTATCAATCTTGACGGTATCAACAGGGAGATCTTTCAGGTAATTCAATGAAGAGTACCCCGTACCGAAATCATCCAGGGATATACTGAAACCGGCTTCCTTTAACTGATTCAGCTTATTGATTGCATTAACAGGATTATCAATCAGACTGTTCTCGGTTAATTCAATTTTCAGATTACGGGGATCTATTTGATAGTTTTCTGTCAGTTTAATAAAAGTCTCAACCAGATCCGGATTATAAAACTGACGGGGTGAAACATTAACAGACAGGACCGTATGGTTATACATCTTATCCTTCCAGTCCCGCAATTGCTTGGCAGCTGAAAAGATAACCCAGTTACCCAGGGGTATAATCAACCCGGT
The DNA here is from genome assembly GCA_963663385.2 of Oceanispirochaeta sp. GTDB lineage: Bacteria > Spirochaetota > Spirochaetia > DSM-2461 > DSM-2461 > Oceanispirochaeta. Next base: position 1,461,745 of record CAXXXD010000003.1, read on the forward strand.
CTCCTCTGCAAGAGGAATAAAATCATCAGGACGTATGCCGCCTTTTTCCGGATGATTCCATCTTATAAGGGCTTCAGATTTAATTTCGCTTATTCTGTAATGATCCTTCCAGACTTCAATGGTTACGATCGGCTGAAAATTCAGATAGAACTGTTTATCAATCTCTTTGATTGCCTGTTTTTCCAATGCCTTAATGATACTGTTCTGCAGTTCCATCTTCTCTATAACCAGATCACTGATTTCTTCTGTGAATATGGTATAGCTGATCTTCTGCTTACAGGCATAACTGAGAGCGATATCGGAATTATGAAGCAGAGTGTTTCGATCCAGCCCATGTTTGGGGAACAGGGAAACACCGCAGCTTGAGTCTATGGAAATATTATACCCCGAAAAGATATGAGGCCTTTTTATCTCCTCGTTCAGCAGCTGAAGAAACATCTGCAACCGCCGCTCATCATTGATATCCTGAAAAACGATGAGGAATTCATCCTCCCTTGTATGATAGACAAGGTTCTCCATTCCGCACAATTCTGAAAGACGGACACCGATCTGATATAAGACCCATTCACTGATAGTGGGTTTTAAAGCTTTATTAATCGCTTCAAAATTTTCATTCAGCTTGATCAGAATAAAAGCTATGGGAGTTAGATTGTCTGCTTCCAGTCTTTTTTCCAGAAGGAGATTAACATCTTCGTTCGCTTTTACGTGATTAGGCAGCCCTGTTTTATGATTCAATACGACCCTTCGCTGAAGATCCGAGTTTTCCTTCTTTAAATTCTTTAGTTCCAGTGCCAGCTGCCCCAACTGACTGACAAGGTTCTCTCTCTCTTCTTCCAGAGCATTAACAAGTTCAATTAACTCCGGAGATGAGAGGTTTTCCAGTTTTGCTAATGTAGTCAAATATTTATCCGAACCTATATCCATATCGATTTCGAATTCAAAGGAACCCGTTCCAAAAGCATTTTACATGCAAGTATAAAGATAATCAAACCTTTTATTTTTTCTTGTACTCAGCCCAAGCATATACCGGAACAGTCTGCTTATTTATTATATAATTTGTAAAAAATCACAATGAAATATTTTATTCCTATGCTATAAAGATTGTATGAATTTACTCACACTACTGGGCGCAATACTCTGGGACAGAATCCTGGGAGAACCTCCTGTTCGTTTCCATCCAACAGTCTGGATGGGTTCCTATATAAAGTTCCTATGGCAATTAAAAAGAAAACACACGCCCCCGGGCGATTTTATCTGGGGAACATTTCTTCTTCTTTCCGGTTTAACCCTTTTTATTGCCCCTCTCGTTTATTTTGTTTTTATTATCGGCAACTTCTCGCCGGTTCTGAAAGTTCTAATTTCCATTCCCCTCCTGAAAGTTTCCTTCTCTATTCGCTTCCTTCTGCAGACTGCCGGAGAGATAAAGAAGGCTCTTGAAGAGGAGAATATTGAAGAAGCCCGCCGCCTGACCGCCTACCATCTGGTAAGCCGGGACACATCACATCTTAATAAAGAGGAGATTGTATCCTGCGTAATAGAATCAGTGGCCGAAAATATCACTGACAGTTTTATATCGCCCCTGTTCTATTATCTGATTTTTGGAATACCTGGAGCCTGGGGATTCCGTTTTGTCAATACGGGGGATGCCATGATTGCCTACCGAAACGAGGAATTCGAATGGGGGGGCAAGTTTACGGCCTGGACTGACTCCATCCTGAACTGGTTACCCGCCCGCCTTACGGCTTTTGGTATAGTAGCGGCCTCCTGTCTGACACCGGGGTATTCGGGAAGAAACAGCTGGAAGGCTATGAAAACGGGACGCCTTGCAACAGCGAGCCCCAACGCAGGCTGGACAATGGGAGCTATGGCTGGCACCCTGAGTATCAGACTGGAAAAAAAGGACGAGTATATCCTGGACGGAGGATCGGACCGCCTTACGGTTCAGAAAATCGAAAGCTGCCTGAGAATGACTGTAATAGCTCTTGTTTTGACTATGACTGTTCTGATTTTACTGGTACAGGGGGGATTATGGGTTCTGAACATGGTGGTTTAAACTTTTTTCAGCTGCGCAACGAACGAATTGATCCAGAGGACATCCTGGATTTCAGTGTCAGCATTAATCCTGCGGCCCTCCCCTTCAAGGTCAGGGAGAAGTTTCAAAGGAGCTGTATTACCCGTTACCCGGATTCAGAGAGTACTCTACTGAGAGAGAAGATTGCCGAATTCAATAATATTCCGGTTATTGGAAACATCCTGGTGGTTAACGGCACTTCCCAGGGGATATTTCTGATTGTCCAGGCTCTTATGAATGATGGGGACAGGATCGGGATCGTAAGCCCCAGCTACAGCGAATATTTTGATGCCTGTTCTCTCAAAACAGATAGGATTGATTTATTGCATATGACAGGGAAACCGGATTTTCAATTTCCCCTGCAAGAGATATGCTCCTATATTGAGAACTTTTCTCCCCGGATGATTTGGATCTGCTCCCCCAACAACCCGACAGGGACTTACCTTGATGAGATGAGTTTCGAGCTGATCCGTCAAAACTGCCTCAAATCTGACACACTTCTGCTGCTGGATGAAGCCTATATATGTTTTGTCCCGGAAGAAAGCCGTTATAACGCCCTTCGGAAAAATGTTCTTGTTCTCCGCTCTATGACAAAGGATTTCGGATTTCCCGGATTACGCCTGGGCTATCTGATGGGGGAAGAGGAAAATATCGGAAAAATAAAAAAATGGCAGCCCGACTGGAGTATAAATGCTCCTGCCCAGGAAGCCGGAATAGCCGGTTTCGGGGAAATAGATTATTTCAGACAGAGCTGGCGGGAAATAGCCCGAAGAATGCAGGATATGCGAAAGGTTTTCAATGAATTGGGTTTGCGAACCTATCCCAGTTGTGCCAACTTTTTTCTGATGGAGATAGATGATATAGACGCTTTAAAAGCTCATCTCTGGCAGGATCTTATCCTTGTCAGAGACTGCCGTTCCTTCGGCCTGGAAAATATGATCCGAATCGGAGTGAACACAGACAGGGCCAACAGAAAACTGTTAAACAGTATTAAGGAGTATCTGAAAAAATGATCCTTGTATTAGGCGGTACAAAGTCCGGAAAAACAGGCTTTGCAGAGAGAACGGCGGAAGCCTATTCACAGAAACACAACTGTCCGGTTGTATATCTTGCGACAGCACAGGCCTGGGACGAGGAAATGAAAATCCGTATCAGGAGACATCAGGAGTCCCGTCCTGATCACTGGATCACCTTCGAAGAGCCGCGGGATATCCTGTCTGTTTTTGAAAGTGATGCGCTTCAGCAGAATACGGTAGTGCTCCTGGACTGTCTAACCATGTGGATTACCAACCTTTTAATGGATCTGGGAGAAGATTTGACAAAGGAAGAAGCGGAGGAGGCTGTACTTTCGAAGTTGACAGGATTCCTGAAAAGGGCATCATCCTATAAAGGTGAAGTTATTATTGTTTCAAATCTGGTTGAGGTGGGGCTTATATCACCCCATTTTCTGGGAAGAACGTTTCAGGATCTGGCGGGAAAATCCCACCAGATGATTGCTGCTGCGGCGCAGGAAGTCTATCAGATAACAGCAGGACTCGCCCTTAAATTAAAATAAAGGATGCATTATGGGTTTTATGGATGAAATAAGTTTAATAGAAGGACTGGACCAGACAGCAATGAATCAGGCGGAACTGCGCTGGGACTCCCTTACAAAACCGCCCAAAAGTCTGGGCAAACTGGAAGATGTTGTCATCCGGATTGCTGGAATACAGAGGACTTCCATGCCTCGCCTGGACAGGAAACAGGTTCTCTGCTTTGCAGGTGACCATGGTGTTTTCAAGGAGGGAGTCTCCCCTTCCCAACAGAGCGTCACAGCCGAAATGGTTAAAAACTTTGTTAACGGGGGAGCAGCTATCAGTGTCCTTTCCTGCTGTACCGGGTCAAATCTCAAAGTTATCAATACGGGAATGGTGAATGTTGTCGATCACCCTTCTGTCATTCAGAAAAGTATAGCCCCGGGCACTATGAACATGGCGGAAGGCCCGGCAATGACCAGAGAACAGGCTGTTGCCGCAATAGAACTTGGATACGGAATGGCAAAGGATCATATTAAGGACGGAGTCAGCCTGATTGCTGCCGGAGAGATGGGTGTGGGCAATACAACAGCCGCCAGCGCCATCTACTCCTGTATGACAGGACTCTCTCCGGCGGAAGTTACCGGAACAGGGGCTGGGCTGCCCCCGAATATGGTTCCCCATAAGGCGTCTGTTATTCAGAAAGCCCTGGATATTAACAGACCGGATCCGGGGGATCCTCTCTCGGTCCTGCAGGCCGTTGGCGGCTTTGAACTGGCAGCTATGACCGGTGTTATGATAGCCGGCGCCGTATACCGCTGTCCCATTATTGTAGACGGCTTTATTTCCGGCGCATCAGCCATTCTGGCTATGACATTCCATGAATTAATCAGGGAGTACCTTTTCTTTTCCCACAGCTCGGGAGAAAAAGGTTTTCAGGAAGTCTGCAAGCGGTTTCGTATTGATCCTCTGGTAGATCTGAATATGCACCTGGGAGAAGGAACGGGAGCCGTAATGGTGATTCCCCTGCTGGAAAACAGCCTTGCCTGTTATCATAATATGGCGACGTTTGCTGAAGCTGGCGTTACGGAGATTGAAAAGCAGTGAAAAAACTTATCTACGCCCTGCGGTTTATGACCATCCTGCCCATCCCCTGGAATGAAAATGAAGACCTTGTACAGGTTTCCCGGTCATCCGGGATGTTTCCCCTGGTGGGCCTGTTTATTGGCCTGCTGCTGGGGGGGACCTTTTCTCTGTTCCGGAACCTGCTCTCCCTTGAGACGGTCGCCTTTCTGCAAACCCTTGTCTGGGTTTTTATTACAGGAGGGCTGCACCTGGACGGACTCTCCGATACATTTGACGGAATCGGCAGCGGCAGAGAGCGGGAGCGTATGCTGGAGATTATGAAAGACAGCAGCATAGGGGCATTCGGCGCGCTCTCTCTGATTCTTCAGATTCTGCTGAAGTATGTTTTTATACGGGAGATCAATACCCTTGCCCCCTGGCTGATCCTGCTGGCTCCGGTTTGCGGCAGATGGGGCCAGCTGATTGCCATCTACTACTACCCTTCCGCCAGAAAAAACGGGATGGGGATATTCTTCAGGGATCATATAAGACCCAACGAAGTAATCTTCGGACTGTTATGTACCATACTGATCTTTCTGTCCTTGTTGCCCTGGTATGCCCTTTTCATCCTGGCAGCTCACAGCCTGATAGTCGTTCTTGTTTCTACAGGGATATCAAAGAAACTCAACGGGTTAACCGGGGATGTATACGGACTGGTTTGTGAGACAGGAGAATCTGCAGCGCTGATTCTTACCGTATTCTACCTGTCTCTTACAGGTTCAATGGGAATCGGGCGGGAAGGGTTTTCTCTAATTGAGGGTCTGAATAAACTCATCCATCCTTTTTTCCAGTGATGTATAAATAAAGTTATAAAGATCTTCCTCGTACTCAGTACCATCGAATTCGGCAATATAGAGTTCCTTACCGGCTATCACTCTTTTCTGGCTCAGATTACCGCTTACATTAATCTGATAGGCACCAACCGTCAGGTTGATATTTTTCAGTTCCTTTAGCAGACAGGACTCCAGTTCCGCCTCCCCGGATAGGGAGAGAGCTTTCGGACTGATATCATGCAAATCACAGGTAAAGCTTTTCCCATCGCATTCAAAACTGAACTGACTGATGGTTTCACTATAGCTTCCGAAACGGACATGTTCCCGTTTGCCATGGGCCTCTGCATCTTCCAGTATGGCTTTCAAAGATTTTAAAATTTCCTGTTCAGACTGATCCAGAGAGATATAATCCTTTATTTTATCCCCGTAGGTTACACCTTCCCTGAAAAAAGAATAAACCTGAAGGTCCTTGAAAATGCCCAGATGCAGTGTTTTATCATTAAAATTCTGAAGATCAAAATCCTCATAGGGATAATCCGAGTTTATAAACAACACTGAATCGGGATAGGATTCCAGCAAGGGAAACAGCTTTTCCGTATTGTTTAATTTATATATTTCATAACCATCCTCAAAGAGTTTTCTCAGGATAGCTTTAGAGAAATCCACTGGAGGATACAGGAAAAAGATTTTTTTCCCCAGGTTAAATTGATTCATAAGGACTCCTAAATATATTTGTCCCTTATTCTAACAGATCTCGTGAGTAAAAACAATTTTTTGCATGGATTTATATCAGGTAAAAGGCAAAGCTCAGATAAAAACTGATACTCCCGGCCAGTACAAAAAGGTGCCATATGACATGACTGAAGGGGATCCGTTTTGAGAGGTAGAAAATAATCCCCAGGGAGTACATTACGCCGCCGATGACAGCCCACAGAACAAATCCGAATGGCATGACACGCACAAGAGGTTTGGCCGCTACGATTATGACCCAGCCCATTGGCAGATACAACAGGTCCGTGTAAAGGTGTTTTTCCTTAAAAATCAGGACCTTCAAGAGGATTCCTGCAATAGCCAATCCCCATATGACTCCGAAAATAGACCAGCCCCAGCCCCCCTGAAGGCCCAGCAGAGCAACCGGTGTGTACGTACCGGCAATAAGCAGATAGATGGATGCCTGATCCAGGATACGGAAGCTTCTATGAATACGAGGCATATCCGAGAACTGGTGTGTAAGGGCGGATGAGAGGTACAGGAGAATCTGAAAAGCCCCGTACAGACTGAATGAGACATATTGGATGGCACTTCCCCCGTTAAGCCTTGTAAGCACAAGCAGAAACACCAGGCCGGCAATACTCATTCCTGCTCCGATGCTATGGGTTACAGAATTGAGTTTTTCTTCGATTGTATGAAAAATCCGATCTTTTTCTATTCCAATTGTCATTTCCATCAGTGAATTATAAGACAGGTATTCCTGTTTTAAAATAGGAGATAAACACTATTTTCTTTTTAACACTAAAAAAATGAACAAGTAACTTATGCTATCTGATAAATATGAGTACTCCTTTTATGCCGGAAACAATGCCAGGTAAATCTGAACCTGTCCGTCCTGATCCTCTCCACCGGGAACACGGTAAAGCCCGGCCGCGTCCAATGAATGAACAGCCAATGCGGATAGTTCCCGTGCCAGATTGGCATCGGCTTTGAATGTCCCTACCTTGAAAATATCGAAGCCTGTTTCGTCATAGAGCGCATTGAGAACAGCCGCCCTTTCCCGGAATTCCTCTCTCAAACTCTCGTTGGCCCAGCCCCAGAGCCAGTTTTTGCTTACAGGTGCCAGAGATCCGATTACAATAACAGAAAACTGACACCTGAGCACACTATCCTTTTCAAAACGGAGGATCCGGCTATCCAGATCAAGCACATACTCATCCTGACCGCTTAACCCGAAATCAGCCTTAAGCTGTTTCTGCTTTTTCTCCAGTTCAATGCTGCAGCGGTCGGCGTACATCTGTAATTCTCTTTCTGTCATGCCCTCAAATCCCCCTAGACTGAAGTTTTCTTAAATTTATACCTCTGATTTAAATGCTATACAATCCCTGCCGGGATTTCTGCCCTATACTGGTAAGAAATTGATATAACAGACCTTATTAACAGGTTTTGGGCGTCAAATTTTTAAAAGGGAGCCAAATTTCAGAAAAACGACCTCTTTAATAATAATCGCCCCCTAATTTTAAATTTGCCTCTTTCGGGAGCCAGACAGAGCAGATATTCTTAAGTGAATGAAAAGTGAGAGAAAAAGTGTTTTTCTCTGTGCGGAGACATATGGGATGGAAAAAAATTGAGGGTGGATAATGTGAACAGATTATCTCTCAAGGATATAGAACTGAAGTTTAAGGAGGTTGTACAATGAGTGCTCCTAAAATAGAAATATGTTTAGAATCGATTGAATCAGTCATTGCAGCGGAAAAAGGCGGTGCAGATCGCGTAGAGTTTTGTGCGGATCTTTTTGAGGGAGGAACAACGCCTTCACTCGGAGCTTTCAAAACCGCAAGAAAGCATAGCTCTATTGCAATGAATGTAATGATTCGCCCCCGTGGCGGAGATTTCTGTTACAGCACTCTCGAGTTTGAAGCCATGCTTGAGGATGTGAAAACCTTTAAGGAAGCCGGGGCCGATGCTATTGTTTTTGGTATTTTAACCGCCGATGGACACATCGATATACCTCGTTCAAAGCAGATTATCGAAGCGGCACGGCCTCTTGCTGTTACTTTTCACAGAGCCTTCGATATGACAAGGGATGCAAGTGAGTCTCTTGAGACTCTCATCGACCTTGGAGTTGAGAGAGTGCTGACAAGCGGACTTGAGGCAACGGTTCCAGAGGGGATGTGGACGCTTAAAAAGCTGGTAAAGCAGGCTGGCGACCGCATTATTGTTATGCCTGGCTGTGGGATTACCGAAAGAAATTTCGCTTTTATCGATGAACACATTCACGCAAAGGAATACCATGTTTTCCTTCCTCACGATGTAGAGTCAAAAATGGAGTATCGTCCGGACCATATTTTTATGGGCGGAGTATTACGGCAGCCTGAGTTTGCCATCTCTCATACAGACAGTAATAGAGTAAAAAATATTGTAAACAAGTAGATAGTAAGACAGGAGGAAACATTATGCATACAAAACGCGTCCTCGTTGGAGGATTACACCATGAATCAGATACTTTCAATCCTATCGTTACCGGGAGAAAGGATATCTGGGTTCGCCGCGGCCAGGAACTTCTTGATCACAAGGGCAGAGATTCCTGTTCCGGTGAGATTGCCACCTTATTGAAGGCCGGATATGAGGTAGTGCCGACTCTTATCGCAAGAGCCGTCCCAAACGGAGAATGGGATACCGGGTATTACAAAGAGTTGAAAGAGGAATTCCTCGACGGCATCCGCAAGGCAGGAAAGCTCGATGCGCTCTGTCTCTCTCTGCATGGTTCGATGAGGGTAAAGGGTATTGGAGAAGCTGAAGGTGATTTGCTTGAAGCTATCCGGGAAATCTGCCCTGATATCCCTATTGTCACGAGTCTGGATATGCACGCCACCGTTACTCCCCGAATGATGAAGTATGCAGATGCCTTCGTCGGCTATAAATGCGCCCCCCATACCGATACATATGAAACGGGAGAACACGCTGCTCAAATTACCATTGATATGCTCGAAAAAGGTTTCAGACCTGTTATGAAAGCGGTAAGAGTCCCTTTCCTCGTTGCCGGTGAGCAGAGTGAAACTTCTGTAGAGCCTATGAAGAGCCTTATCGCCCGTTTGAGAGAGGAGGAAAAAAATGATGAACATGTGCTCGCCTGCTCTATTCTTCTCGGCTTTCCCTGGGCTGATACGGAAGAAAACGGCGTGTGTGCCCTCGTGGTTACCGATGGTGATGAAGAAAAGGCGAAAGATAAAGCTATGGAGCTTGCACAGCTTTTTCAGGAGACTAGGGAACGGTTCTGTTTCTATAACGAAACCCGTTATCCTGAAGATGCTCTTGAAGCCGCGAAGCAGAGCCTGAACGATGGGATCTACCCTGTTGTTATCTCCGATTCCGGTGACAACCCCACCGCAGGTTCTTCTCAGGATGTGACCAATTTCCTTTCTCTTATCCTACAGGATAAAACCCTAAAGGCTCTCAATCCTCCTCTGGTATATCAGGGGTTTTATGATCCCGGGGTGATCGAAAAAGCTAAGAAGGCCGGAGTTGGTAAAAAGGTAAAAGGAACACTCGGTGCCTGTTTTGACAAAGAGAAAAGCAGCCCTGTCCCAATTGACGCTACGGTAAAAGCTATTGTGGAACACTGGGAAGGGGCAGAAGGCAGCGACCTGGTACTCCTGGATGTGGAAGGCGTTGATGTGGTGGTTACAAGCGGCCATGTGGGCTGTTATGATCCTGAAATGATGAGAGTGCTCGGCGTTACTCCCGAAAAGTGCAGGGTTATTGTGGTAAAACTCGGCTATCTTGAGCCGGAGATCAGAGCGATAGCCAAACGCTCCATGATGGCGCTAACCACCGGTTCTACCGATGAAGTCTTTGAACGGCTGCCTTATAAAAAATTACCTCGTCCGATTTATCCCCTCGATAAAGAGTTCGAAGTGCATCTTGAATATATTTAAGGCTGATTGAACAGGAGATAAGGGGAAAGCGGGGCTTTCCCCTTTTTTGTTATAAATGTGATACTGAATTATCATTGGGAATTGAATAGCAATATGGCATTATATGTACAATATAAGTACTCTATATAACTTACTAAAAAACCAGATTTTTAAGATTCACAGTTGTCCATATTTTCTATCAAAATCCATCCATGGGCAATATTTCTATTAATTCCATTTCCATAACATTTTTCATGGATTCCGTTCTCTCCTGAAGCATTTTTTCAAATAACCTGGCTTGACGGAATTTTGGTTTCTCTTCGATTTCCAAAAACCTATTATTTCGTATTAATTCAATTTCCTCAAAAAAATCATAGAGGTTGACATTTTGATCCGAGGTATAAATTCGCTGATTTAAAAAAGCATGAGTTCCTTGTGATGTCAACAGCGGTGAAAAAGTTCCTCATTTCAACGGTTTAAAAGTTCCGCTTCTGGGTAAAATTAAACAGGATCAACGATCCCTATTTTCAACCGGTCTTTCATCCGGTATGAATCCCCTTTAAGACTCAGGACATGTGCATGGTGAAGGAGCCTGTCTATAGTCGCTGTCGCAATGGCTTCATCATCCAGAATCTCAGCCCAACGACCGAAAGACTTGTTTGTGGTGATGATCATACTGCCTTGTTCATAGCGGGTGTTTACAATCTGAAAAAACAAGTTGGCCTGTTCTTTCGTCAGGTTCTCGTAGCCAACTTCATCGATAAGGATGAGATGAGGCTTTCTAAGCCAGGTAAGCCGTCGCTTCAACCGCCCCTGCTCCCGGGCATGGGTCAGATTCTCCATCAGATCGATGCAGCTTGTATACCATACAGTATAACCATTCTGACAGGCTTTATGAGCCAGAGCTAGCATCAAATGGGTTTTACCCAATCCACTTGGCCCCATCAGTACTAGATTTTCCTTTCTTTCAATGAAAGCCAGACTAGAAAACTCTGCCAGTTGAGCAGCGGTCAATCCTCCCTTCAACCAGGATAGGTCGAAGTCCTCTAATAGCTTGATCGATGGCATTCCAGAGAGCTTCAGACGGCTTTTTGCAGCTCTCTCCTTACGGGGAACGTACTCCAGTTCCAATAGGTCTGCAATTGACTGAGAGAGAGTGTTTTCTGTGTGAGATTGAGCTTCAAGGAAGCTCTCCAACCCCGCCGCCATAAACTCCAGCCCTAAGTCGTTCATCCTGATCTCTATGGTCTCCTGCAGTACATTCATGCTGTTACCCCCATAAGCTTGTCGTAGCTTTCAGGATGGCGTGTATCAACCTCTGTATGCATCAATGATGACCTGGGAGTATTCTTTATTTCCGGGACACTGGCAACGACATTCCTTTTTGTCATGCGATTCTCTTTCTTCCAGCGTTTAACCAGTGAGTCGGTATCAATCTTTCGGATAGATTCTAATTTCGCACCTTTTGTCAGAAGCTTGAAGGTTCTAACAGGGGCCCCATCAATGAAGATAGCGGCAGTTCTTGCCAGCGTATCTACTTTCAGTGTCGCAACTTGTCCTATGAAGTCCGCGGGAATGCTGTACTTGTTTGATTCAAAACGAATAAACCCTTCTCTGGAGACAAGCAGTTCTTTAACCAGCCTTACATCTGGAGCTGCCTCAGGGTTCCAAGGGTTCATAAACTGCCTTTCGTACTCAAATCTCTCTTTTCGAGTCTGTTTAAATTGGCTCATCTGCTGTTCCACTACTGTTTTGATCCATTTGGAGACAGTCAGGTTTAAATCGTTTATTGAGCGGCTCTTCATTGCTTCTTCACGGATCAAGAAGTTGTGGCCCAGGTAACCGATAAAACGCTCTACCTTTCCCTTAGTTTGCGGTCTACGAACTTGGCAGCGAAGAGGAGTGAAACCACAGGCTGAAGCAAAGGCCAGGAGCTTTGAGTTCACGTGCCAGACACCGCCGTTGTTGTACCAGGCTGTTCTCATGTTGTCGTAAAGAATTTCCTTCGGAACAGCACCGAAGAACCGGAATGCCATCAGATGGGCTTGGAGCAATGTCGGCGAGGTCATATCCAAGGAGAAAAGGACAAACGGGATCCTACTATATCCCAGCAGCATGACAAATGCATATACTTTCTGAAGTTTGCCATCAATCTCCATTTTTCCGCATTCTTTCCAGTCAACTTGGGCCTGTCTTCCCGGCTCTGTTTCAAAGCGGATTACTGCTTTCTCAATCAGTTTCTTCCTGTACTTCCGGGCATAGTCACGTAGGATTGTCATTTTTCCAGAATAACCGGAGTTTTGTAGTCTCTCATGAAGATAAACGAGGTTGAAGTATGGATCATTTTCCAAGGTATCTTCTATTATGGGGTAGAATGGTTTAAGGATGCTTTCCCGGGATTTCCTGGGACGGGTTCTGAAGTCCGGATTCAGGTATTTCCTTACCATCCGGTCGCTGACACCAAGATACTCAGCGATATACTTTTGAGTATGGCCTTCGTTGGCCATGATGCGTGCTACATGCATGCGATCTTCCTTTTGACACATAGGGGCAGGTTCCTTTTGTAGTAGGTGTGGTAATCTCTACTTTAGGATATTTGCCCCTTTTTATGTCAGTAAAAGCGGAACTTTTTCGCCGCTGAATGTAGGAACTCTAGCACCGTTGCTCACATTGTGATGTCTGTTCTGAAAATATATCCTCAAGAGTAATATCTTTCAATGATCCCTTTCTTGGTTTATACCTAAAACCACTATCAGTATCATTATCAGTTTTATTATCAATATATGGATTCATGTAAATATTATAGATATCTACACCATTAATTAGGATTGGTTCATCAAAGTGAAAATACCAGAACCAATTATTTGATCTAAAATTAAACATACTAAATGGATGATGAACAGCTATTGGTTCTTTCTTTATTTTAATACTTAAATAATCCTCAAGATATTTCTTGGCATCTTTTACTGGAATCATGTAAATTGTATTCATCATAATGTTTCCAATCCCTGTTGATGAACTAACTGACCAGGCTCCTTTGTCTTTATCAAAAATGGGAGTAATAACTTGAGCTGCTGCCAGGCTACCATCATAGTAATAAACTGGGACATAGAAGTAATAAAGATCATTTACATCCATACTTAATAAATTATCATATCTTCTTACTAATAAAGGCTTTCCAATTCGAGCAATGTCAGTTGATAGGTGGTCTTTTCCCAATTCTCCAACATTTCGAAATGTCCATTTTTTAAACTCTTTTACTGCAAAAGATAGAAGCTCATTTTCAGAATAAACTCCGGGGATTTGTCTTTCTGATGAAATCTCAATGTCTTCCTGTAAATAACCTCTAAAGTTTTCATCTGCTGAAAGGTTTTCATGAGCTCCTGCACAGGCAAATTCCAAAAATACAATTACCAAGAGTAGTCCTTTTTTCACACTGTACCTCGCATTTCTGTAAAAACATCAAACTATGATTAAACATTCTCTCATTTACTATGTATGCATTTATTCATTATTGATAGATTTAATATATCTTTCCTGCTTGGAATTTAACTTTTCTTGCACTTCTCCGCTACAACCTCAGCAGACTGCCCGATATCATACCCACCCAGAGCAATCTTAAGAATACCCATCAATTCCAGTTGGATATCATCAGCATTTTATGGAGGATCTCTTAGATATTCTCAATCGAATCTTCCCTCTCATGTATCTGATCCAAAATGTGTATACATTACAAATTCTAAAAAATTGTAGAAACTGTTTTATATTCTATAACATAAGCAATTAATTTATATAAGAATTGTATTATGCTGAATAAAATACTATCTTTTACTAATATCATAGAAAATATTTTTCTAAAGAGAATTACTATTGTAAGGAAGGTAATTGATGCGTTTAAGGTCATTTATCAAGTTTTATCTATTAGTACTGTTATTTAATATTTGTTTCGCTGGAGGGATACCTGAAATTCGTACAATTCCTAATACCACTCTTAAAGGAAATGTTAGGTCTTTAGAATATTCATTAACTGATGGTATGTATCAAAGAGAATTCCCTGAATCAGATCTAGACTTTCACCCAATAACATCGATTCAATCTGTCTCAATAGTATTTGGTATAACTAAGATTGTTTGGAAGTATAACCATAGTGATCAAGAAATAAGTAAAACGACAACTTCTTTACGTTCAGATGTATCTGAAACTATTATTCGACCATACCATTCTTTAGCTCGTTCCTATTTCAGGAGTTCTTTTAATAAAGTCCTTTCTTCTGACTCAGGCTTAAGAGTTTTTAATAAATATACTTATACTACCCCATTTTACAAAGATGATGAAAGATTGGTTTCATCAAAATCAACATATGTATTTGAAAGTAAGAATCTTATTCAATACTCATATAATCGTTACGAACCCACGGATTCATATATAAATATTAAAAGAGGAGAACCTTATAATAATAAATTTCTTGAACCAGATTATTTCGAAGAACACTACTATTCCTATCAAGATAATATATTAAGGAAGGAAATTGCTTATTTTCGAAATGGAATGATGTATGTTAAGCAACTAATTTTTTTTGATGCGAATCAAAATTTGGAAAAAGAATATAAATACTTCCAGAGCGATACTAAGGGTACCTCCCATATAATCGAAAGACAATATGATTATACATATGATAGAATTGGCAACTGGGTTAAAATGAACTGTTCAATAAGAGAATATACATATGTAACTGAAGATGGTGTGCTTATCTTTGAAGAAAATATTCCAGAACTAGAAGACATATCTTTTCAACACTTATACACAGTCGATCGAGTTATTACATATTATTAGTTATAAATTTTTATCTTAAGAATACCCATCAATTACAGCTTAATCTCATCAGTAATGTATGGAGGAATCTTCCCGAAGAAGATCATCTTAATTATATAGACATTCAAGAGTTTAACAACGAATGCCAATTTCTACAGCCAGCTCTCAGGTCAGATGCTGAATACTTGCCGCTGTCCAGACAGAAGTGTACTGACTTTTCCAGTATCTCCTGCTCAAAACCCGCTTCCAGAAAGCGAATCAGCTGCTCATGTTGATCTCGGAAGTACCGTTTGAACACTCTGTAGTTCTCTTCTACAAAGGTGGTCCATGATCCGGAAGAGATCTTGCCAAGTAAGCCCTTTTTCAACTCTGATGGCTTTACAGAGGTGTTTCTGAAGTGGTTTTTCTGTATGACAGTTTCTCCGGGAAGCGACGATATTCTGTGACGGGCGATCTCCTTCCCGTCCGGTCCGTCATAGATCAATAAATCCTGTTTGGTACAGTAAATCCAGACTGTTCTCTTTCGAAAATCCATGGGGACGGAGTAGAGGCTCCCCCTGACACAGATCAGGCACTTTTCTGATACTTTTCTATCCTCCCGCTCCAGGATATGGTCTCTGCTGTAGATGGAAGAGCGGAGAGGCGCCAACTGCTCCTGTTCTCTTTCCAGAAGATTCGCAGGAATGATATCCGTTGCCTGACAGATTTTTCCGTTCGCTCTTCGAACCAGCCATTGATCCAATCGGGGAGCAATCTCGTCGAAGGAAGAGAATCTCCTTCCTGAGAAGAAGCTGGTCTTTACGAACTTCACCAGATTCTCCACTTTCCCTTTCGATTCCCGATCGGCCTTCCGGCAGACATACAGAGAGAAGCCCATCTCGTCTCGGAGATCCTTAAACTGCCGCGTCAGAATGATATCACCGGCATTTTCACTCACCACCAGCGCACGATCCTGATCGATGACGATCTCTTTCGGGATCCCCCCGATGTATTCAAAACAATCCAGCAGGTGATGAATGATATCGATGGTTCTAAACGGTCTTCTTTGAACCGAAACATATCTGTAGCGGCTGGCTGAGAGTACTGATGCGAAAATGTAAACCTTCTCTCCGGATGCAATGGCAATCTCACCGAAATCCAACTGCATCTGCTGTCCGAAAGGCAGATCCTCTACCGGCGTGTGCAACCGGATGGGAATGTTTTCATAGAACTGTCCAGTCTCAGCCAGGTAGCTGATGTAATTCCGCAGGGTCCGCTCAGATCCAGGGAGCTGTCCGTGTTTCTCCTCCAGGACGTCATAGATCGATGATTTGTATACTTTATTTTCGTTCTTCCGGTAGATTTTGATAATTTCATCCTTGTAGGGATCAAATCTCTTTACCTTGTCTTCCAGTGATGTCTTGTACTGCAGATAGGCATTTGAATCCATTTTGAAGTATTTGGTGACAGTTTTACGGGAAAGTCCCAGTTTTATTGCTGTCTGCCTGATACTCATCTTCCGGTTCTTGCATTTTTTGATTTTCTGGTACATGTTCATAGCAACCATTTTGAGTCTGTCCGTCCTGTATGTTGTGGTGACTAAACAGTAACGGATAGACTCATTTTTTTTCTACCACTGGTGGGGCATTTCTGTTTGCCACCCTATGGGTAATTCAGGTTACCATTTCCACAAATAAACCCAGCATAACAACCAGCCGCCAATTCCTCTGCAGCCAGCTCTCCCCTTTCGCCTCTGCAATGATAACCTCAGACTGAGCCTTCTTCACTTCCGATTCAATCTGCAGAGCCTTGGCTTCCAGCTCGGCCCGTTTCTCTGCAGGAACTTCATTGGTAATTGGCTGTCCTAATATCCATGGCTAATGTGCCGGCCCCTTCCAGGCTTCCCTTCATAGTATCTCCGCCTGATTCAAACATTGATCTCTGATTCCAAATAATCAGTAACAGGTAAAATATTTAATATTCCTGTAATTGAAGCTACATGATGAAATCAGAAGTTATATATAGAAAACACCATTTGGAAAATTGACTATACAACATATATATTGTATCATATAAGAGGACTTATGACCGGAAAAGAAGTAATAAAAATACTTCAGAAAAATGGATGGGAACTGGAGAGAATTAACGGGTCACACCATATCATGTGGAAAGAAGGATACCGATCGGTTCCCGTTCCGGTCCATGGTAAAAAAGATTTAGGTCCGGGATTGCTTAATTCCATATTTAAACAAGCCGGAATCAGGAGGTAATAAAATGAAATATTACTGTCAATTAATAGCAGAAGAAGATGGCTATTTTGTAGAGTTTCCCGATCTGCCAAATGTATTTACAGAAGGTAGTACAGTTGAAGAGTCAATCCAAAACGCCTATGAAGCTCTTAATGGTGTTTTGGAAGTGGATGTAGCCCATGGCCAACTACCAGAAGAACCTGTAACACGGGGATCGAATCTCTATCCCATTGAAGTAGCCACCCATATAGATATTGCCATACAACTAAGAAAACTTAGAGGTAAAAACTCACAGGATACTATTGCTTCAAAACTTGGCCTGACATATCAGGCTTATCAAAGACTGGAAAATCCATTAAAAAGCAATCCCACTGTAAAAACCCTCGAGAAACTGGCCAAAGCCATGGGAGAACCATTAAGTATCAGGATTGGTTCGCCTACTGTTTAATCATCTATTAGAAATACTTCATTCCTGGTACACTACTACATGTAATAACCTAGTCTCTGCTTTCTCAGAATGCCCATGTAACAGATCATTACTCGTTTTTGAGGGAATACCCCGACTATTACAAAACGGAGCCTCTGAGAGGCCTTAAGGCCGCAGAAAAGTTTATTTAAAGTGAGCGGTACTATCCTAAATCAGAGACAGGGCATAAAAAAAGACCCTGTCCGAAGACAAGGTCTAATATTTCTTTACTATAAATGGCTTTATTTATGGGGAGCGGCGGATTCGAACCGCCGACACCATGCATGTCGAGCATGTACTCTAACCAGCTGAGCTAGCCCCCCTTAGGAATCACCATTTTACAGGTATTCGCTTTTTTGTCAATAATATTTGGATTATTTTATTGCGCTAATCACTCTTTCCAGAACTTTTTTTCTGTCCAGGGGTTTTACAATATAGTTTTTGGCTCCCAGCATAAGAGATTTCTTTACAAGATCCTGTTTTCCCAGGGCACTTACCATTACGACATTGGCATCTTTATCGAATTCAATTATTTTTTCAAGAGCTGTAACGCCGTCCATCCGGGGCATAGTAATATCCATTGTTACAAGATCAATTTCAGGATAGATTTCCTTGTATTTCTCTACGCCCTCGGCACCATCGGCAGCTGTGGCTACAATATCAAATCCCTCGGAAGTGAGAATCTGACTAATCTGCTTGGTAACAAACATGGAATCGTCCACAATTAAAACACGTATAGCCTTTCCATCGTTTTTCAGGCCTTCGGGCACTCTTTCATTAATTGAAGGAAAATCACTGGTTGTTTTCATATCAAGCTCCTACTCTCTCTCTTATCGCAACGTTTATTTCAACTTTACCATGAGGCAGGCCCAGAGGAACGATCAGCGCTTCAACATTCAGATCAGACACCTGCATATTATCACCTGTAATAATTGCGGGAGGAGTTAAATCAAACTTAAATCCCAAATCGTGCAGTTTTGTAACAGCCTGAGCTGTTATCATATTTGCCAATTCAGTAATAGTTGCTTTCACCAGCTCATCCATTTCGGATAATTCTTCTCCATTCATGGTAGAGGCTACTTTAATTGCTGTATCAAGATTCATATCAATCAGGACGCGCCCTTCAACATCTCCGGCTAATCCTACAATGGCTGCCACTCCCATTACAGGCTGAGTGGATTTTTTTAAATACAGTTCTTCTCGGTTTACTTCAGTCTGCAGAACCTCTTTCATAATATTGAAAGCAGATTCGACAAAAGGATTAATATACTCGACTCTCATGCAGCTATTCTCCTAATCTTCCCTTAATTATATACTATCAAACTCAGATTTTTTTACTTTTTTTTATATAATTTAAGGCTGTTATTTTCAATAACATCCCAAATATTTTCATTTATCGGCTTTTCGTTTGCTCCCAGCAGCAATAATCCCCCGGGTTTCATAGATTCGAAAATATGATTCATCAGCTGAATCTGCATTTTTTCATCCATATAACTCAGTGTATCCCGACAGACAACAAAATCCAATGGAGGCAGTGCCGAATCATGTGCCAGATCGTGATATTCAAAAATAACACTATCCTTTATCACATCATTAAACTGCGTTCCCCGGGCTGAAGTAATCAGGAATGGCTGATAAAAATCAGGAACCCGTCCCTTGTCAAACAGCAATCCCGGAGCAGAAGATATATTGATAAGATCATTATCGTTACCCTGAACTTTAATAATACTATCAGGATTCTTTTTTTTCAGCATGGCAGCCAGAGAATAGGTTTCATACCCTCTTGAACAACCGGGATTCCAGGCAAATATATTTCCGGATCTACCCGGCAGCATTTCCATCAGGGCATTTACATATTCATCGCCCCACAGCTCTCCCGAATAGGGTGAGAAAAAGCCTCTCAGATAGGCGGTGGCATCATCATTGTTTTCCAGCTGTATTTTATCATGCCCCCTCTGCTTCTCCCAGGAATCAAAACGATCCCGGACCCAGTCTCTGTTTACTGGACTGGGATAAAATCCGGCATAAGTCGGCAGAGTTTCCTCAATAAAACCAATATTCAGGGATTTATCCGAATCCTGTGTTCTAATGGCGCTGGCATCAAACATTGAATCATCCGCCATGGAGACAGCCTGCATTATCGGCTCTACTTTCTTTGATTCTACTGAAGTATCCGAACTGAAAATTTTCTCAGCATCCAGAATAATATACAAACTGTTATCGTTCTCGACAACACTGTCAATATATTTGATGTTTATATCGCCGAATAAAGGATGAGGAGGCTGCTTTCTGGAAGAATCGATACCAATAACCTTTTCAATGGTATCGACCAAAACACCTATTGTATGATCTTCCAGTCTCAGAATAATCATATTTTCAAAGTTTTTCTGATTGCTCTTCACAGGCAGATTAAAGAAAATCCTTAAATCGATAACGGATATAATATCACCACGCATATTATATACGCCTCTTACAAAGGGAGATGAGTTGGGAACAAAGGTAAATTTTTCCGCTTTATGGATCTCCTTTACCTTCATGATATCAATACCATAATCCTTACCGGCCAGAGTAAAGGTTACCATCTTGAAGTCAACTTTCTTGATCTGCTTTTCTTCTATCTCTTGTGAATTAGTCAGGGTTTCCGGATTCATATTCATTCGTCATTCCTTAATAATTTTGAGATCGTCTGAGTCTCGAAGCCTGTTCTTTCTGTATACACAGATCCAACAGCTGACTAACATCAAGAATCAGAGAAACCGTACCGTCTCCCAGGATGGTAGCACCGGCGATTCCCGGAGAGTTGGTATACTTATCTTTCAGGGGTTTAATTACGACGTCCTCCTCACCGATAAGGGAATCAACCATAACTCCCATCTTTTTATCCCCGCTGCCGACTATAACAACAAAATTATAATCCCCTGCTTCATCTGTCTCCAGCCGAAACAGCCTGTTGAGCCGTACCAGTGAAATAACATCTTCTCGTACATTGAAAACTTCATGGTTATCAATAATTTTAATATCCTCTGGCTTGATCCTGTGGCTTTCAATTACACTTGTAATGGGTATGGCATAAACTTCCGTTCCAACCCTCACCAGCAGTCCCTGGATTATTGCCAGAGTCAGAGGCAGTTTTATTATGAACTTCGTTCCCTTACCCAAACTGGATTGCACAGTAACTGTACCATTCAGCTTTTCAATCTCTTTCCTGACAACATCAAGGCCTACTCCACGGCCGGAAATGTTCGTTACTTTTTTAGCTGTGGAAAAACCCGGTTCGAAAATCAGATTATACGCTTCCACATCGGAAAGATTCTTGCTGGGATGGATAATTCCCCTGTCGATAGCCTTCTTTTTAACAGAATCTATATTAATTCCAGCGCCATCGTCCGCAATCTCAATTACGATCATATTCCCTTCGTTACTGGCCTTAAGAAGGATCTGTCCCTCTTCTGATTTACCCGCGGCCAGACGATCTTCCGGATTTTCGATACCATGATCAAGGGAGTTTCGAACACAGTGCATCAAAGGATCCAGCAATTCTTCGATTACAGATTTATCAAGCTCTGTATCTTCCCCTTCAATGGTAAGACGGATCTTTTTATTGAGGGATTTGGAAAGATCCCTTACAAGCCGGGGAAAACGGGAGAAAATCTGATTTATCGGAACCATCCTGATCCTGAGAATAGCTTCATGAAGATCCCCAGTGTTTCTGCCGAGGTTTGCTGCAGTACTTTTAAATGTTCCTACAGTCTGTTTAAAATTGCTTTCAAAGGCATCGAAGATATTAAACAAATCATCATATTTATCGTTAATCTCTTTTTTTACTTCTTTAACGGAAGTATTCTGCTGTATATCTTCCAGATAACGGGGTAGATCATCAAAAAGATTTTTCAGTTTCTCCTTGAAGATACTCTCAGTATTCTGCAATTCGGTTTGAATGTCCAGAAACTGGGAACTGATCTGATTGAATGTTGCCTTGTTAATAACCGCTTCACTAACAAGGTTCAGCAGGTTATCGATTCTTTTACTGTCAACACGTAATATTGAACCGCTGGGATCTTTCTGCTTACTCTTCAGGGAAGTCTGGGATCTGGAAATTTCCTTGTTTATGTTCTCATTCTCTTCCGGTTTATATTCGACTTCCTTCTCACCCGGCTCGGCGGATGCTGCAGGAGCCGGTTTCTCCACAACCGGTTCAACGATCGTCCTGACGGGTTCCGCCGCGGGCAGGGGAGCAACAACCTTTTCTGCTGTGGTTGAAGATTTCTTTTCACCCAGCAGAACGGCCTCAATTGAGGTTGTCACATCTGAAATAAAACTTTCATTTTCAATTTCATCCGGAGTTATATCTGTGGTTATAAAATAATGGACTTCCGGAAAATATGTATCCTCGTACAATCTGTCAAACTCAGGATCAGTTTTTAAGACCTGCCCCATAGTCTTCATCTTGGCATAAACCTGAATTCCCCCGACAGAATTCATCGGATTATCCTCATCGAATACAGCTGTTACCTGATAAACGTCTTTTCCGGCGGCAGCTTCCTTCAATTCCAGGATTTCATACTCAGTTAACCCGGGCTTCTCAACAGCAGATTCTTCAACGGCTGCTTTGTCGGGAACGGCTTTTTTCTCTGCTTCAGGAGCTGGTGCGGATTTACCGGATATTATCTCCTTCAGCTTACTCTTAAGCTCTGAAATATCGCCATCGAAAATGGAACCGTCCATACGGGTGTTCAGCATCTCCTTGATGACATCTATTGAGGCCAGCAGGATATCCACAACATGCTCATTTATCTTGATATTGTCACTGCGGATTTCATCCAGCAGATCCTCTACAAGATGAGTGAACTCGGCCAGTTCGGACATCTGTACAGTTGCTGCGCCGCCTTTTAAAGTATGGGCAGCTCTGAAAATCTCGTCGATGGCATCGTGGTCTTCCGGATTATCCTCTATCGCAAGGATATTCTGTTCCAGAATCTCAACCTGCGAATTCGCCTCGGCAAAAAAATCTTTTAATAACTCTTCATTGTTAGGATCAAGATAGTCACTCATACAGGATTACTCTCTTATTCGTTTGTCAGATAAGACTTTCTATTTTTATAATAGTTTAATATCTTATAAAATACAAAAACAAAAATAATTATACAATTTAAAAAGTTAAGATGTAAATAAAAAAACATTAAATTGATCTTCCACAGGGTAATCTTATCTGATTCTGCTAAAAGGATCATCTCAATATTACGAAAATAGAAGTATCAACCTGGAGAGTTTTTAATGAAGAAAATCAAATACTATCTGTTTCCCCTTCCTTTCCTTATCAATCCATTTGCCCTGAATGCAATGGAAAGCGGCTTTTCCACATATTACGGATCATACGGATTAAAGGAGTATACTGTTAATAGTTCAGAATATAAGCCCTTTATGCAATGGGGAGGAAATGTCTATTACAAAGATTCCAACGAAGATAATTCTATAGACTACAGTTTGGAACTGGATTTGAATCCCTTTCTGAAAAACAGGATTAAATCGGATATCGGTTTCAACACCTCCTATTTCTCCATTTCCTTCGGGCCTGTCTTCGGCATTACCAATCAATCCTGGACATTAATTAAACCCGGGTTCTCCGGTAATGTAAAAGCTCAGATACCCGGAAGGATGTTTGCGGAACTGGGAGGAGAACTGATTCCCTACCGGTCACTTCTCCAGGAGGAAGACTACTCCGTCTACTCCGGTTTCTATTCACTGGGATTCTATATAAAGAGAGATCATATACTTTGCTACTTTACCCAGATTCGGGATCAGTACTCGGAAATAGATGATGACAGTTATACAAACAATAAGAACACTTATCTTTTTATAACGGATTTCTTTGAAAAGAACACTTTTTTAAAGGTACAGTCAAGACTGGGATACGAGATTCAGGATCAGATATTAAGTAATGAAGATATAATTGAGATAAAAACAATACTGTTCGGTTTGCAGCTGGATTTCTTTTTGAATGGAGGAATCGATGTTTTTGCAGGATTGGATAGCCGCCTGTTTCCTCTTTCAACCGGATCAAGAGATTTATCTGATATACCGGAATATCTGTTCACATTTACAACCGGTATTAAACTTTACCGATAATAATCTTAATGCCTCTATTTTCAATAAGGAAAATGAAAAAAGAGACTCCAATACTTAAGGAGTCTCTTTTTTATATTAGAGCATACTACGGCTCAATTTTTCTGTTTTTAAGAGAATCGAAATTTACTCAGCAGGTGCTGGGGTAACTTCTTCTTCCTCATGCATCTTCTGTGTTTCAAGATATCTGAGAACCTGAACATTACCAAGTCTTTTCAATTCAGCATTTCTTCTGGCTTCTTCTCTGTCAGAAAGGATATTCCATGTAGCTTCATGGTCAATGTCGGAGTTCAGTTCATCAAGAACAGCCTGATCATAAACAACAGTAATATCTTTTATGTAAGAGATGAAATCTCCGCCTTCCTGCATGGCATCTCTGTAAATATAGATACCATCAAGAGTCAGGGAAGGAGCACTTCTTGGATAAAGGGGAATGCTTTTAAGTTCCCTGTTTCTAACTTCTGAAATATAGTTAGGATTATTCCATTCCAGTTCTCTCCAACCGTCAAAATCAAGATAGCTCAGGAAAATAGAATGTTTGTTTTCATTTTCATCTCTGAAAATAAGTCCCATACCCATGGGGAAATTCATTCCGTAAACACGTACACGAACGGACTTCAGAACACCAACATTCTTAACAACACCATAACCACTAAACTGATCACCCCTTACCGCATTTTCATCTACACTGCTGGTAGCGTACGCAGGAATAGCAAAGGGAGGAGCGATGGTTGCATAAGCATTGAAGCTGGCTTCCGGAAAGTGTACTCTCATACCCATCAGCTGATCACCGGCAGTTGCAAAATTGTTAACATCGTTATTTACGGGAACAGCAAGAACATAAGAGAGAGAATTATTCACTACAGTCTGAGAAGAGGACGTCAACTTTACTTCCCAGTTGGGGACATAAAGAGAAGTCTGCATTGCTGCTTTTTCTTCTTCAGTATACCGGGTACCGGCAACAGTACTGAAATCCATCAGGGTGGCTTTATTCTCACCCTGGTAGTCGTCTACCAGATCAGAAAAGTTTATCATAACTGTTTCTTCAGCAAATAAAGAACCAGTCAAAACAAACAAAGCCAAAAACAAGAGAGTGAAGAACCGTTTCATTCATAGCTCCTTTAGGTACAATTCATATTTATTTATAAATCAAAATTATACAGATGCCACTACGTTTGTCAACGAATTAAAATTTTTTTTTAACTATTCTCATTATTAAAGTCCTGTTCAATTCTGTAATAAGGGTTTAATGGAAGCTGACCTTCGATAGTGATAACAACTTCATCGAGAAAGGGATAATTGAAAAACATATTTCTTTCCACATACTCCAGACGCTCCTGAAAAGGCAGGGAATACCCTTTGAAGTCCTCAAAGAAATCCTTTGAAAAGTCCAGATAGACTGTCCTATCACTTAAAATCAGTGACTGAAGCTTTGTTCCCAGGGGGACTATATTCTCAAGCTCAAGTTCGGAAGGCCCCAGAAGCAGTTCATTTATGGTATGCTTCATTCTTTCGACTTTACCTGTATACCTTCTGATCAACCTCTCTTCGCCATTGAATCCATTTCCATTGTCCAGAGGGAAGAACAGAACCTGATCCAGACGTCCGAATCCCAGATTTAAAAAGACTATTCCCGCAATAAAAAATATCCCCATTAAAATTAGAGGCACATACTTAATTATTCTATGCATTTAAAAACCTTTATTTTTCAAAAAAATCAACAAAATCTATAATGCCATTATAGATTCCATCTGTGATATTCTTCAAGTATTGGGGATCTCTGAGTCTTTCAGTTTCTTCCCTGTTTGATATAAAACCCGTTTCTACCAGAATCGAAGCCATCATGGCGTTGCGCACAACAAACCAGGATTCTTCTTTGATTCCGCGGTTTAATGTATATTCACCCAGTTTTTCATTCAAACCCAGAAGAATGGATTCCGCCAACTCTTTGCTTTCAAGGGTAAATTCCTCTTCCAGCAGGGTATTCAGGATAGGAGCAAGTTCGCCTTCCGTTTCCGAGTCCAGGATATCCCGTCTGTAATTTTCGGGCAGATACCAGACTTCAAATCCCTCGGCCTTTGAATTGAGACTGGCATTACCATGAATAGAAATATAGATAATCCCTTCACCCTTATCCAGACTGAAATCGTTGGCTTGTTTTACCCGGTTCTCCAGAGTCGGGTATATATCAATTTTCCTGGTCATAAGTATCTCTTTATCCGGATATGTCCTCCGGAGCATCTCTTCAAGCCTCAGACCAATTTCCAATACTAGATTTTTCTCTTTAAGATTCACATTGACACCATCAACAGGAAAACTGCTTACCGCACCGGAATCCCGACCGCCATGTCCGGGATCAATGAGAATACCTGCGATCCGGAAAGTTTTGCGGGTGTCGCCCTGTTTCTTAAGCAGATAATTTTTAATCAGACCGGCAGCAGTCTGGGAAAAAGTCAATCCCTGAACGGAATACAGAACAGCCCCCTCGGTGAGTACCGTAGCATCATCCAGGATCATCAGAGGGTATTCTGTAGAAAAAGTCACGCTCCTGGTTCCCCGGATAAGCATTCCCTTTTTGAGAATGGGTTCCCAGAGCAGGCGGCTCCCCGTTTCTTCCAGAAGCTGATCTATACTGACGGATTCAGTAAATACAGGGAGAGAAAGAATTAATAGAAACGTGAGACAGACTCTACTGACCTTCATTATGATCAAGGAACCATAGAACTCCCTGAATTCCTCCTCTAATCATACTGTACCAGAAATGTCTGGCAAACAGTGTCCATTCACCGTCTTTCTCTACCGAAAGGTTTCTCTTCGCGGCAATTTCATCCAGGGCTGTATCCAGCCTGATACCATGCCAATCCTTAAGATTCAGCAGAGCAGAATCCGGCAGGGGAAGAGGATGAGCGGCATATTTCATATTGTAGTCCGGTTTAAATTCATTCAGACCGGAGTGTTCAAGCCAGTCCTGATTTTGAATTGTATAGGCCGAAGGCGGAAACGGAGTATCAAGTGGCTGTTCAAGAAAAGCCTGAGTGTCCGGATCATCTGATTCCAGAACTATCCGGATTTTACCGACAGCCTCTTCACTGGCTCTTAGGGCATCCTCTCTGGAATCTGCGACAGCAATAACATTGCCGCATTTACTGACATTGTTTACGGGAAACTGAACCCGGTCCCCCTCCTCCACAAGAAGAAAAAGGTCTCTGACTCCTTCTGTATCATGTGCTTCTTCAAGGTTTTCCATACTTTTTATTCTTCCGGGAATTGAGAGGAAAGCTCTCTCCGATGACGTTCTGCTGCTGTATTCGGAAAGGTCTTCCGGATCCCTGCCCATTGCTATCAGCATTCCCTTTTCGACAAGGGGAACATTTGAAGCATAGGGATAGGTCCAGCCGGACATGTATCCCCCGGAAAGGCGTGCTGCGATTTCACCAATCATGACTCCCTTTGAAGTCAGTTTAATGTCTCCCTTGGCCGCCCCGTTTTCAATGCCCAGTGCTTTAACGGCCTCTTTAAAAACACGAACGATCTCGTTTTTCTGATCTTCCCCGAGATTAGTGGGTAGGGTATGCCCCATCTCGATAAAGCAGGGGGGAAAACAGATATGACGGTCCGCAAAACCGGTAATGACATGATTCCCCTTATAAACAAGGCTGTCCAGACTGAATTCAGGCCCATCCATATACTCTTCAATTATGGCCCGGCCAGTATGTGAAAAACGGATGGCTTCCTTTACAGCTTCAGGAAGGTCTTCCTTTTCTGAAACTGTAACAACACCCCGGCCGCCCATATTATCCACCGGTTTTACAACCAGAGGAAAACTCAGGGACGTTGATTCCTCAAGGGGATCCATCCCCTCGGATATTTCCCTGTAAAGGGGACTGGGGATGCCATTCTCATAAAATACTGTCCGCATCCGGATTTTATCGGTGCAGTCAAGTGCAGTTTTATAGGGGATACCGGGCAAACCCGTCTGTTCAGCAATCCAGGCGACGGAAGCGGAAAAATCCGTTCCGCAGGTAAAAACACCATCCAATCCGATTCTTTCCTTAAACTCCCCTGCTTTCTCAGCCAGCTGAATCCGGTCTTTCAGATCAATTGGCAGAAAATAATCCGCCAGAGGAGCACAGGGGGCGTTTGGATTACCATCAGCCCCGATTGTAGTCCATCCGTTCTTTTTAGCAATCCTGTAGGCCGGGAGCTGCATCATCCCCGCCCCTAATATCATTATGACTGGTTTCATTGTTTTTCCTTCTTCATTGCATAGATTTCAAATGTATCGCCCCATCCGAATATTTGACAAGCCCGTAGAAGAACTGTTTTATCAAGAAACGATCGAAACGGCAGTTTCCAGGGAATCCTTTCCGGATGATATCCGGTCTGAACAATACGGATTTTTTCAAAACCGTACTTTTTCAGGACTTTCCTGACAGACCGGGCATCCCAGACAGTGTAGTGATCGTCCGGACTATTCTCATAAAACCGTTTTCTGTTCATAACAGCAGAAACGCCCCTTCCGTTCGGGGTTGAAAAAGCCAGGATCCCCTTTTGATTCAGAAGACCGTCGATCTTATCCAGTACCTGACGGAGATTTTTGAAGTGTTCAATTACATACCATAGAGTAATTATATCAAAGGACTGCATCTGAAACTCTCCAGCCGAATCAAAATCTTCAAATGAGCTGACACAGGCATGAACCTTCGGGAATTGATCCTTTATATATGCTATCCCCCCCGGAATGACATCAATGCCGAAACTGTCATATCCCCAGTCTGCTGAAGCGGACAGGAAAGGTCCGTATGCACACCCGATATCCAGAAGGGATTTATGAAATGATGCCATCTTCCCGATGTGATTCAGTCGATTTATCCCCATTTTCTTAATATGCCCGAAATCCTGGATATATGTTTTCCCGTACTGTTTCAGGTAATCTTCAAAGAAGTATTCACTGTTGTAGATTTCACCTGCTTCCACCTCTCGGAAGTTGATCATATAGACCATCCTGCAGCGGGTTGAACCACAGCGGAAGTAGGTTTTGGAGGAGTTCCTGTACAGCACCGGGTTATGGGTACTTCCGCAAACGGGGCAGCGATTCACCGAGGGAGTGAGATTTTCCACCCACTGGCTGAACTCTTCAGGATGAGTCCTGTACCGATCCTGTAATATACCGTTTTTTTTCAGAAAATCCTCTGATTGAACCATCTTCAGGTACTTCCGGAGAATGGTTTTTCCGGAATGTCTCCAGGCTCTCTTCAAAAAAGGGAATCCCGCCTTTTGAGCCAGCTTGTCATGGTAGCCAGCTGGATTTAAAAGGATAACCGGCTTTCCGGCAGCTACCGCTTCAAAAGCGGTTATCCCGTAACTGCATAGAACAATATCACAATCCCTGATGTGCTGCTTCAAGGAGTCGGGCTTTTTTATAATGGAAACATTCTCTCCGGTATGGCTGATATTTTTATGAAAAGCAGGTCCCTGAACAATCTGCCATGTCTGTCCGGACGCTCCTGATCTGACGGCATCCGCCAATCCGGAACTAAGATCAGCCGGATCTTCCCCCCCGAATGAAACAAGAACCTTTTTCAGGTCCGGCAGTCTTTTTCCAGCCGAAGAATGTTCCTCCCTGCTTTCGAGATTCAGAAGATTCAGTCCCTCACAGTTTGCGTTCTGTTTATAGATTCCCGGAAGGATATCAAGCAGGTAGGGAGCGGTATCCCTCAGTCGCCCTCCCTCGTCTACAGCTACAAGGGGTATGTTTCCCAGATCGGAGTGAAGAGAATCCTTCTCTGTGGAGCGGTTATCCAGAATAAGCAGATCCCAGTCTTCCCCTGGATTGTTTCTGAACATTTTTTTTTCCGAACACCCTCCGGTCAGTTCCTCGATCTGAGTATCCGGAATGATTTCCGGACCTGAGGGAATGTAGAAATTCTGTACCGGAAGACTGGATGCCCATAGAGAGCAGCGCTTGATATGACCGGTGCCGTTCCCTCTCCTTGCTGAAGGAATAAAGAGTATTTTATCTTTTCTGATCATTTTTTCTTTAAGTGAGCAACCAGCTCTTCAATACCGATCGGTTTATTTTCGTATAGACAGTCAAATATCTCAGATATCGAATTGAAATCATCTTCTGTATCGATTGTAACACATCCATCGTAAGTAAAACTGGAAGGCGCGTCATAGTACTCCAGCACAAACTGATCAGGATTGTTATAAATATAAGGGGTCACATGTTCATGATCATAAGAGTCTTCCGTCCGACTGTAGGCTTTCTCCAGTGCTGAAAAACGAAAGACTTCAACACCGCTTCCAAGGGGTAGTCCCCGCATAGCCGTATAATCCCATTCAGGATGATTTATAAGCTGCTCAAGCAGAAATGATGCGGGTTCCCAGGCGACCAGGGGATTATCCCCTGTAGCCCGGATAACATTATCAACCTTAAAAAATCTCCCTGCTTGAATAAACCGGTCCAGCACATCATCCCGGGAACCAGCAAATAACTGAAAATCCATTTTATCGGACAGATCCCTGAAAAAGGGCTCGTCCCCCTGTGCCGTCAACAGAACATGCACATCTGCAGGGATTTTTTTAAGAGAAGCCATTGCATGTTCAACAATGGCTTTTCCCTGAAGTGTTATCAAAGCTTTACCCGGCAGTCTTGTAGAATCCATCCGGGCTTGTAAAAATACCGCTGAAGTCGTCATTCCATTTCCCATAGTTCTGTAAGATTGTATGGATCCGTTTTAAATCTCAAACTGTTTTCATCAACCCAGTTTCTGATAGCTTTATAATCCTTGAATGCCTGAAAGATTCCACTGCCTGACTTTAGAAGGAAAAATAAAAACCGGCTGAACGGGAGGTTACAGGAATCTCCATTGAATTTCAATGTCAGGTTTTTCAGAAAAAACCGCCTGTAATACTCATCCCGTGTCGTATCTTCCCGTGGGATATCTCCGGAATAACTGAGCTTAATATTTGTTCCAGTCTCGATTACATCTCCCCAAAGGAAAACTCTGAAACCGAAATCCAGTTTTTGCCAGTACGGAGTCTTTATCTGTACATCAAACCCTCCGGACAGGATAAATTTCTGTTTGTTGTAAAGCCCGCAGTAATCATATGGGTAAAGTGTGGGCATTCTGTTCTTCATAGCCCCCAGAGGATAAACCTCAAGCCTTTTCTTGGAGAATCCGGGAGCAAATCTGGTTGGGACAGACTCTTTTCTTGAATTCATCAGCAAGGGGACCCGACAGAGAAACTCCCCCTCTGATGCAGTTCTGAAGATTCTATCGGCCTGGCTCCTGATCTGCAGATTCATATCATTCCAGAAAACAAGAACATAGGATCCTGACGCTTCTTTAACAGCAATATTTATTCTCTCTCCGATACTTATTTCCGATGAAACCATTAGGAATTTCAAACTTGTATATTTGGAAGCCAGCGCTTCCATTTCAAACACCTGATTTGAAGTTTCAACTGAAATGACTTCTCTGATCTGCAGCTCACACAGACTGCTGAGCAGATCCGATTTAAAAGGCTTCCCGCCTCTATTAAGGATTACAACAGTAACTCCATCAAAAGAGAGAACATCTTTGGCACTCCCCGAGACGATAGTGTAACGTCCGGGAGAAGAGGGTTCAGAAGTTGTAGGTGTAGTACTCATCGCAGTGCTCGCAAATTCCTGTATAAGAAGAGTTTAACTGGGAGTCATAATATTCACTCCCGTTATCCCAGATATCCTGAAGCTCCTGTTCAAAAACAT
Organism: Oceanispirochaeta sp.; assembly: GCA_963663385.2. Classification (GTDB taxonomy): domain Bacteria; phylum Spirochaetota; class Spirochaetia; order DSM-2461; family DSM-2461; genus Oceanispirochaeta. The sequence goes on from CAXXXD010000003.1 coordinate 1,493,241, forward strand.
TCCCCAAAACAGATTTCTTTTCAAGGTCCTCCCTGCAGACTACTACAGAGCCATCCAGGAGAATAACCATTTCCCGTTTAAGATGCCAACAGGGGAACCGCTTGACTGGAGAGAGATCGGTTACTTTTTTCTGTTCAAGAGCCCCGCAGAAATTATCGTATTTCTGAATAATCACATTATCCGTTTTTTCTTTCCAGAAGCGATAGAACTGTTCAAGATCATCCTCGTTTTCAACGGTTCTGACAGCCTGAACCCAGGTATGGGAAGGATTAAGACTCATAAAATGTTCTACCGTAGTCAGAGCTTCCTGCTGCCCCTCTCCCCGGAGCTTTTTATATAAATCGGGGTTTATGGCATCCAGAGAAAAAATCCAGTTCAACCTTTCTGATTCTATCAGGGATGAATGGCCGGCCATAAAGTCTCCCCAGCTGAGACCCGCTGTTTCTATCAGGATTTTTAAACCAGTGCTATCCAGTATTCCCTGCAGCACCCCGGGCAGATCAGAATGGCATATCGCTTCTCCCCACAATGAAAGTGAAATGGTACTATCGGGAGCAAAGCTTTCAATTCGCCCGGCCAGATCCAGGATTTTATTCAGAGGCATCTCCTTGCTGCCGCCTCGATGATCGGGGTTGATCTTTGGATAGGGACAGTAGGAACAGCTTTGAAGGCATTTCTCACTTATCTGTACCTGAAAATAAGCCGGAATAGTCCGGCAGTACTTTTCGATAGTGTCATCCATTGCAATTATAGAGGCACTGTCTGTTCCGCCGTTATCAACAATATTGCGCATCTGCCTCCAGTTTCTTTCTGTATCACAACATAGTGAGATCCTCTTCAGACGCATATCCCTGGGAGAAATATCCGTTTCAATATCAAAAGCATTAATATCTTTTTGAATACAGGTAAAGAGAGAATCCCTCTCTATAGGCCCTTGCATATCCCCTGCCAATCCCTCCAGTTGCTTTAAACAGGAAATACTCAGGATCTCGGGGCTCAATCCATAGGGATACCCGTCGGCAAAGGAGTAGTCCGCATAATATTTGTAATGGTTTTCAAACATCCGGTCCGTAAGATCACTGTCCAGCAGAGGTGTATCTCCGTAGATATATACACAGTTATCATAATCCCTGGATGCTGCTGCCAGAGCATTTATTAAGGCTCCGGGAGTATTCTCACTAAGGATCAGGGGGGGTTCCACAGTCTTTTCATGGAAAAACATTTTTAGCTGGCTAAGTTGCGATGCAACAGGTATAATTAAATCTATATCCGGAATGGCGTTACAATAATCCAGAATGGATTGGGCAACAGTTTTATCACGATAGATTATTTTTTGACAGTTTTCATTTATACCCGTCAGATTTATGAAAGCAATATTCCTCATATAAACTGTTATCGTCAGGATTTCAGGTTTATGTAAGAGAAAGATGTTATTCGGAGGCAGCTTGAAGTCCAGAATGCGGAAAATACTAATAATCCTGTTTTTTTCAGTACCTTTTCTATCCTGTTCATCCGATCCGCTTAAAAATGAAAAGACGATTGAAAAATTCCTTATTTCCAATCATTACACCTATTCCATAGATGCCGAAGGGGATTACAAATTAACCATACCTCTTGAAGATCATAATGAGTATGCCGTCTGGATCAGAAGAGAACTGAACTACACAGACAACAAAGGGGTAAGAGAGATTTTTTCCATAGGAGCTCTTCTGTCTCAGGAACAGACAGAGTATCTCAGTTCCTATCTTCTTCAGGATAACTACCAGACAAGGATAATGGGGAACTGGGCCTATATGAAGGATCATTCTGACGACAGGGTCATTCTGATTTATTTAATCAAGTTGCCTGCCTCTGCAGAAAGGGATTATCTTGAGTCTGCCCTGAAGGAAGCCGCCTTTGCCGCTGAGGTAATGAAAAGCGTTGTGCATTTGAAGGATTGAAATTCTACCGCGTTTAAGAGTATTTTCATTACTGATGAACCATAACAGCCTGAACAGCAGCCGTATTCCTCTCTATAATGTTTCAGAAATAACCTATCTTATTAAAACTCAGCTGGAAGAGCAGTTCTCCCTTGTTCGGGTTAAAGGGGAAATAAGCACTTTCAGGAAGGCCGCTTCCGGACACTGTTATTTCAACCTGAAAGACAGGGACAGTATCATAAATGCGGTTCTTTTCCGTTTCCAGACGGAACAACTGGATTTTCTGCCGGCGGACGGGCAATCGGTTATCATTCTGGGAAGGATTTCCGTCTACCCTCAGAGGGGGAATTATCAGCTGATCTGTGAAACCATGGAAAAAGTCGGAAAAGGCGATCTTCTAATGATGCTGGAAGAAAGAAAGAAGAAACTGGCCTCCCTGGGACTTTTTGATCAGGAACGGAAGAAGAGCCTCCCGCCCTATCCATCCAGAATCGGAGTTGTCACATCCGCAGAGGGAGCGGCCATTCAGGATATAATTCAGGTACTGAAGCGCAGAATGAACGGGTTTACCCTCCAGATTTACGACTCTCTGGTTCAGGGAGATAAAGCTCCTGCGTCCCTGGAATCGGGAATTGAGTTCTTTAACAGGAAAAAAGATGTGGATGTAATCATACTGGCACGGGGCGGCGGATCCGTAGAGGATCTTCTGGCTTTCAGCGACGAATCTGTCGTTCGGGCTGTTGCGTCATCCAGCATCCCCCTGATTACCGGAATCGGCCATGAGATTGATTTTTCCCTGTCAGATTTTGCTGCGGACGTCAGAGCTGCAACTCCATCGGCTGCCGCGGAGATACTGTCCCAGTCAGCTGTTGAGGTCAGACAGAAAATCATGGAAATAAAACAGTCCCTGACAGGGACAATGCAGCATAGTCTGGATAAATACCGATGGCAAATTGACAATAAGGGAGCGGAATCACTGATTCAGCACTATAATGGGATAGTTGCGGCCCGGCGAATCCATCTGGACAACATTCAGTATCAGCTAATGGATACGACAGATCACATTGTTAATAATTTCAGGCATAAAATAGAATTGAATAAAAACGCCATCCAATCCCAGTCACCGGAAAGAATCCTGAAAAAAGGATTTTCCCTGGTTGTGAAGGACAACAGAATCATTTCCAGATCAAAGGATCTGAAGGCGGGTGATCTGGTAAGCCTCACCATGCAGGACGGCTCGAAGGAAGCCCTGATTCAAGGAGAAATATCAAGTGAAAACGTTTGAAGAAAGAATGGCCAGGCTTGAAGAGATCAATACTTTGTTAAAAGAAGGCAGGAATACCTTCTCCGAAATGACAGAACTTTTTGAAGAGGGTATTACACTGTCTTCAAGTCTTGAAATAGAACTGAACCGGGCTGAACAGAAAATAATACAGCTTAAGGAAAATCATCAGGAAAAATAAGCTGGTCCCCTATCTGTATCCCATTTTCTTTATAGAAGCCCCTGTTCACCTCAAGCGCATAAAGGATTGAATAAACAGAGGAGACAGGATTTTCCGAATAGGGCTGAAGATCATGAATTTCCCGGATTTGGCCCGACTTGCTGATATAGGCGATTGTAAGAGGAATTCCGGTATCCTTCATCCAGAAGGATACTTTTTTTTCTTTTTCAAAAATGAAAAGCATCCCCCTGTCCGCAGGCAGTTCCTCCCGCTTCATCAATCCCTTCTCCCTTTTCCGGGGAGTATCGGCAATTTCAGCCAGTATTGTTGTTTCATTAATCCTGAGACTTTGAATCTCATTCTTCTCCTCGGCTGTACAGGACGAAATAAAAAAGATGGATGTTATAATAAGAAGATATTTTATATTCATTAAAAATCCTTCAGGAATTCCTCTCTGGAAATCTCTTTAAACCCTTCTCTTGTACGGGCATCTTCCAGAAAACCTTCAAATGTTTTTCTATCCAGGTATTTAAGTGTAAGAGGATATTCCAGTGTCAGAATAACCGTCTCGTTTTCCCAGGTCATTCCCCGGGGAGAAAGATCATCAGGAGTACCGTATTTACGGGTCAGATCCTGCTGCATGGTAAAAAAATCCATCTGTTCCAGATCAAAGGTCAGAATTATTAAATACAGCTGTTCTTCATTAAACTGGAAAAATCCCTCATCTATAAAACCACGCCCTTTGGCTGAAATCAGGTAACGGCTGCCAAAATCCTGAAGTGAGACATCAGGTTCACCTCTGTAATCAAAACGGGATTCCGCAATCAGAGCAGTTTTTACCTGTTCCAGTGGCATCCCCAATAGGATATTTCGATACCCCTCCGGAAGAGGAACAGAGTCATCCTCTTTTACCTGAATATTCTCAGTGGAGATCTTGCTTTGAGAGTCTGATTCATTCTGCACAGGATCAATTGCGGTTTGTCCGGCAAGATTAAAAGCTACTGTGCATAAAAAAAAGATAATTGAATAAAAAATCCGCAGGTTCATAATACTCATAATATCGGCTCCTGCACTTTATGAATATATATGTTTATAACTGTAAATGAAGCTTTTTTAAGCTGTATCAGTTTACTTGAGGTATAAACATATACTATGATATTTTTATGAACAAACGAATCCTGTTTGGCTTGATCGTTCTGCTTTCCGCCTTCAGACTTTTTTCACAAAGCGGTTATCCGAAGATAGATATAAAAATTCAAACCCAGGAAGAGTATTCCCGTCTCCCCCGACTGGAAGAGGAAGATCTTTATAATAAAGCAAAAGCTGTATTTTCCCAGGGGCTTGAGATAGTCTGTGATATCGAAGGGGTACGTGTTTTTATTTCCGATTCAGAAAGAGGAACAACCCCTTATGAAAACAATGATATCCCCATCGGTCATTATAGAATAAAACTTGCCAAATCCGGCAGGGAAGATCTCGTTTTCTGGGTAAATATTAATAAAGGTAAGAGGACTACCGTATCGATTCAGTATGTTCCTGCAGAAACGGAGCATTCGGAGAGTAAACCAGATCTGATAATACGAAACGGGACCGCCTATAAGTGGTTGAATCCTTCTGATCCCCTTTATTACAGAAGGATCCTTTTTTCCAAGCAGCTTTTTACAGATGACCGGACCGATCTTATACTGACAGACAGTGAAAACACGCCTCTCATCACGCTCTCTCCTGAGAAAGAATCAGATAATAACTTTATATACTACTGGAGCGGTCAGGATATTGACGGTAATCCTGTAAACGATGGTTTGTACGCCCTCTATTCGGTAAGTGACTTTGCTCAGAACTCCCGTTTTTATACGGATCAACGGTTTTCCCGTAAAGCGGCCAACTATTTTTCCGGTTTTTCCGGTTTATGCCTGGTCCCTTCTGCCCAGCCCATATTTCAGAATAGTTTCCAGTTTGGTTCATTTATCAGCAAAGAGATGAATCTGACTGATTCGGATCAACCGTCCAACCTGCCCTTTTCATTTTTTCTGAGGTTTTCACCTGTCAGTAGATGGGAATCAGCCTTTGAGGGAGAAGTTTCCATCCACCCTGACAACAGTATTCCTCTGATCAAACTAAATACTTCCCAGAAAGTCCTGATTACGGGGAACGGTCCGTTTCTGTTTTCCCTGAACGGTCGCTTCAGTTACAGAGCCGATATAAATGACTTTGAAGAACTGGTCTATAATAATATTATACGGGACCCCGCCGGGGCTTCCCTGGCTTTTCCCGTACAGTTCAAAGTAAATTTATGGGACTTCTATATTGCCCCCGAAGCAATTTATTCCTTTAAACCAGTCCTGCCCGATATGGGAAAGGAGAAGCAGGATTTTATGGGTACCGCCAGATGGGGGGTTTCCTATACGGACCGGTATTTTCAGGCAGGTTTTTCTTCAGCCCTCCATTCAGGTTCTGTGAGAGGGACCCCTATCGTTATGCAGAGTGCTTTGGAATGCACCCTATTCCTCCCCCGGTCGCCCCTTTACCTCAATGGTTACCTTGTGTATCAGGAGATTAGGGAGGGAGAAGAAAATACGGCTATAGGACTGGGATTGGGATTTTTGCTTTAACAGGTTTTATCAGGATGAGAGAAGCAGATAAATCAGAACAGGAATAAGCAGCAGCATTAATGTTCCCATAATCCAGAATGTCTTGTCGCTGAGGTACTGCTTCCACACCCGTTTTTCCTTCTCCGTAACAGAAAGCGGGACTCGTTCCGTATTATCTGATTTCCCGGCCAGATAACCGCAGGAAGGACAGCCCTTTCTGAATTCCTCCGATTTACCGCTGTAGTTGCAGCGCGGGCATTTTACAGCTTTAAACAGAACTCCGCAGGAAGGGCATTCATCACAATCAATCTCTACTTTTTCCCCGCAGTTATCACAGTAGAACCCCATTACTTCTTTCTGATCCCCAGGATAGTCAGGTCGTCATACTGGTGATCTTCCTTCAGATGGGAGTAATAGGTGTACTCTGGGAATTCCTCATCGGGAATGGGATAACGGAAATACTCCCGGTACTGATCAAAATGTTTCTTCAGAAAATCATCAATCTTGTTATCTATCCGGATACGGTCATCCGCCCCGGCTGAAGGATCCGGGATCATACGGAATATTTTTTCAACAGATACCAGAGCCAGAACGGCATGATCCACCTTTCCGTTACATTCGGTAAAATTGAATGACAAAGTTCTGTCCGGATCCGGGTTATGATACTTATACAGTGTATAGGTTTCTCGATGGAGGGCAGCCTCAATTACATCATGGATCCGGGATACGGAAAATTCCTCAAACTCACTGTTAACCTCATGGGTTTTATGCATACCTTCCTGGTCCTGATTACAGGAGTCATCACAGACGATCTGTTCATACCGGCTGTTCCGGAAAGTCCGCTGAGCTTCCTCAATACCATCTGTAAACAGGAACAGAATATCCCCGCTTTTCAGCATATGAGGCAGTTGTTTATACGATTTATCCCCTTCCAGCATAAATGAAGGAAATACACCTGCCGCGGGAACTTCGTTTATGGTTTTTATAAACATTTTATTATTCTGCTGATTATAGATATGCACCAGATTATCTCCTGCGTTACACATCCAGCACTTACCGGTTCTAACATTCATAACGATGACAATAAATGCCGCAAAACGACCTTCGAACCCGACCTCTTCCAGAAGATCATTGATACTGTACACAAGCTTATCGATATGGATTCCGTCCCTTTTTATATCAGTTGTTTTAAAGTAGTTGATAAAAATGGTTGCGACTTCCACCATAATCAGCGAAGCGGGGATACCTTTTCCGGCAATATCACACTTGATAATGGCATAGTGCTCATCATCCAGCTGACGAAAATCAAAGTAGTCTCCAGATACACCTTTAGCACCTTCATAGTACCCGTAAAACTGTACATTTTCATTTTCCATCTCACCTGTGGACAATTTTCTGTTTCCCACAGCCATTGTTTCAAGGGGAATGAACTTTTTCTGTATTTCCTTACCTAAGGTGAGTTCCTTACTGGCTGCCGCCGCCGTAACAAGACCTTCTGTCATCTGGTTGAATGTTCTGGCCAGATCTGCCAGCTCATCCCGTGTTTTTATCTCGATTACATGATCTGACAGCTTTGACTTATCCTGGGTGTCTCTGACGATCTCCACGGCCCGAACAAGTTTCCGGATAGGATTGATCATGGTTTGAGCCAGAAGGATAGCTCCGAGAAATCCGGTAAAAATGGCTATAAGCGAAATAGTAACCGTAATCCGGATGATATTCTGCTGAATACTGATAATCTCATTCAGAATATTCTCTATGGAGACTTCCAGCCTGATAATTCCACGGAAATAGGTGTTAATACCCTTATTACGATACACTACAGGTTTATAGAATATAAAAGTCTTCTGGGAGGGATTAATATTCTCCACAGTAAACTCCGGATAGGTTTTGACTACGTTTGAAACGGATTTCAGTTTATCATTTATCTCTGTTTCTATACGGCTGATTGTTTCCTGGATGATTCTCAAATCCTCAAGGGACTGCCTGTCTCCTTTCAATGCCAGTCGCACAGCATCTTCCGAAAGCTGATCCAGCTGCACATTCTGATCACCTACCAGTTCTATGGCGTTTTTATTGATTTCCTGCTGCAGCAGCATGACTTCATCACTGATAACATCTTTTATCCTGGTTTCACCCGGTTCAAAATCTGTCAGCAGATTGGAGACAGTAAGGATTCCGTATAAATCGCTCCTGTCCGTCTCGAGGGGCAGGGAGAAATCATAGTATCCCTCTCGGATTGCATAACTGTTCAGCAGTTCTTCAAACCTCTCTTCATCCATATCTTCGGGTTTATCAAGGTCCTGTTTCCGTACTTCAGCGGGAAAGAGCTGATCTTCATTGACTCCCGGATCATTGGATGCCCAGATATAATCGAATTCCGCAGGATGATTTATTCCGATACCGCTTATGGTCGTATTCCTGGCATCTTCCATTGCCGAAATCTGGCCCGGCAGCAGACCAAGCTCCAGACGGTTCTGGGTGGGCAGATAGGTTCTGGCGCCGTTTGCCAGTGTTTCAAGAAGCAGAGCGCTCCTCTGATATAAACCTTCGGACAGGTTGGTTTGCTGAGTATTGATCATAAACTGTCCGAGGGAGATTGAAATAGTCAGGGTTACGAACAGTATCAGAGTCAGAATAGCCAGAATGAATTTCAAACGCAGACTGAAACCTCTTTTTTTCATGACTTTTAACCTCTCTTTATGAATTTGACCGGGGATGGGGGTTCCTTCGAGAATGGCTTTCACATCCTCTTCCAGCATGCGGCTTTCCCTGATGATGTTGAAAATCATCACGGTTGTAAAGAAAGTGGCTGCCAGCAGTAAGGCCAGAATAGCCGTAAACAGAGTTCTATTCAGGTCCCAGATATCCCGTGCCATTCTGGCTGGCTGCCAGAAGGTCTTGTAATCGTAGGAGAAATCTCCAAAACGCACCGTTCCCGAAGAGTCTAGTCTTAAACGGTTTTCAGCAAAAACGAGGCCTCTCCGCGGGTGAATAACCCCCACCCGGTAGGTTCCCTCTTCCAGGACCTCAACCGTAACATTTTCTATTATCCGGTCTGTTCTGATACTGAATTCCCCTTCGGAAAACTCGTAATCCCAGGGAGCAGTACCATCCCTATCAAGGATAACTTTATTAATATTTCCGCCCACACTGAACCCGCGGCCGATTAAACGGAGAACAACCCGTTCCAGACGGTCCCGGGTGGACTGGACATCACTGATGTAAGTAACCGGAATATATTTATCCGTACGGAAAAAAAGAGTTTTGGGTTCGCTCTTATTTCCCACATCATCATAGGCAACGACAGAAAGGGCCCAGATCCCGTCGTCTCTGTTGGTATACTGAACACCCGGATTCCTTGTGAGAACCCTGTCGGGAGGAAGGGAAAGATTCAGCAGATCCGGATCAATGAAATCGGCATTTTCGCCCAGAAATTTCAGTCTGTAACTGAATCCGCCCAGAAATTCTTCCGCTGTATTCCACAGGATGGAAAAAGTATTGCTTAATAGATACCCTTTTTCGTCTGTCAGAGGCTTAGTAAACTGAACCGGTTCGGGCGGAGTCGTATCACGGGTAATGGAGATTCTGACAGTATCCGACCAGTTTCCGGCGTAGTCCACTGTTTTAATATTGAAAAACCATAGCCCATCCTCTGTAGCCCGAAAGGTCATGGTCCGTTCCCTCAAGTCTGCCTTATCCACATCTTCGGCCGGTTCAGCATCCGGATTCCTTCCCCAGTCATAGGAAAATCCCAGAATACCCGAGGAGTCCTCCGGCTTTTTCCATGCAATAACAACCCTGTCCTCAGCCTGACGGCCGCCGTCTGTAAAGTTTATGGTTCTGACAAGCGGAAATGGGGATGTTTTATCGGGTCTGAGAAGATAGGAACGCCTGTATCCCCGGTTCTGATTCTCCCAGTATATATAGAGGTCATCCCCGAGTTTAAGCCAGCGCGCATAGGTTGAATCACCCCCTGTAAGGCTGAGGTTTTGTTCCTGCCAGAACAGCCCGTTCCTTTCAGCCATTATAACCTGATTACCGTTCCTGTTATCAAAATAGAGAACGTGTATTAGACCGTTCTGTAAGACAATACGGGGAGAGGCTGTAAAGTATGTCCCCCTTGAAATCTGTTCAAAGTCTTCTACAGCCCTTCCTCTGCCATCAAGGGATAAGTAGTAGATCTGAGGCGCCTCCCTGCTGAGACGGCGCTCCCAGACAAGGTGAATCACGCCCTCTTCAGCAAATATATGAGGCCTTTGATTATCGAATTGAAAGAAATCATAGTCCTGGCCAAACCGATATTCACTGAAATCAGTTATTTGAACCTCATCAGACCAGTTATCCTCACCGTTCAGACGGGACTTGAAGTAAATCTGATAACTATTGCGATTACCTGTATAAAGGGACTGAAAGACAAGATATTCGCCCTGTGTATCATAGGTGTAATAAGGTAGAAAGTTCTGTTTCAGTTCAGCATTATTAATAAAATGGTCGACTCCGCTCCAGCTGACACCATCAGAGGATATGGTTTGAAAGATTGATAATGCCTCTGTTCCGTTGGGCTGTACAATCCTCTGAGTAACAAACATAAGGATCCTGCTGTTTCTGTCACGGAAAAGACGGGGAACAACAACTGTATTTTCCGTTTCCACCAGGGAAATTTTTTCAAGTCCGTTTCTTTGAGAATTTAACCGGTAAATCCCGATTTCACGTTCTGATTCATTTAATGCCACCAGGGGAGTTCCCGTTGCATCCTGAGTCAGGGAAAAAAGAGAAACCCGATCCTCTCCCTTATATGTCCTGGGGGAGAGCAGTTCCATTTTATCCGACCAGGCGGAACCGTCTCTGGAATAGGAACCGAAATAGTGAATAATCTCATCATCATTGCGGTTATACTCCTGCCACATCATAAAAAGGTATCCCTGATCCGAAGTGATTATCTGCGGATAGTAGGCTCCTGCTCCGGTAAGATCCAGAGGATGTTCCCAATAAAGTTCCTGAGCATTCAATGGAAACAGACAGGCAAAGAGGAGAAGTAACACTGTACAACAGGGATATTTTAGAATTTTGATTCGAGTCTCCTTTTCAAATCCTGCAGAGGCGGATAAGTAGCATTATCCTTATCTTTCAGCAATTGCTGTACAATGGCATAGGCTTCAAAATAATCACCCTTGATATATTTCTCTTCGGCAGATTTGAACTGGGATTGAGCGGCAGATGATAAAACAATGGTAGTTTGTCCTCCCGCATCCAGCTGAATACGATCTTTCAGTTCTATAGCGCGGCTGTTTTCCGGATTCAATTCTATAGCTTTATCCAATTGAGCCAGAGCAACGGGGAACTGGGACCGGACATTTCCTTCAACAATGGCAAAGGCTTTCTGATACAGGTCCTGACTCTCTTTAAGCGCCCTTGTATCGGGTGGAGGAATACGAATCCCGAGTATAATTTCCGCATCATAGATGGCCTTTGCGATTCCCGGATAATCCGGCTCTATGGCAGAAAGGTCTTTTAAATCTATGTAGGCTTCGTCCGGTTCTGTCTGCAATTTGCTCCTGGCGCTTTTATATTTTTCAGAGAATACAACAATAAAGAGATCCGGATCGCGAAGCTGCTGAATCCGCAGTTTCAGAACGCTGGCGGCCTGATTCAGAGGCATGGGAATCAGGATCTCATTCAGATTCTGATCCGATCGATCCAGGTATTTAAATCCCTCAGCCGTATTTCCCTCTTCAATCAGCTTTTTCCCTGTTTCAAAATTGGAATAGGCCAGATTCAGAAATTGCGTCATCTCAGCATAAAGGGGTTCTGTATCCTCAATGGTCCGGCCCGATTCCACTGAGAGAGCGGCGCGTACCAGGTTCAGCCAGTAATTGATTTCGCTGTTTGGTTCTGTATTGGTTGTAAACCAGCGGCTTTCTGCCCTGAGCAGGACAATTTCACTCTGGGCGTAACGGCCCTGCAGGTAGAGACTTTTTCCCTGGTTGACATTTTCCCGTACATAACGGATGACTTCCTTATTCTCCTCCAGGAGGATTTCGGCCTGAAGATCGGCAATCCTCCTATCCACTTCATCCCTTGCTATAATATCCTCATCATAGGATAGAGCCTGAACAAACAGATCCTGGGATGTTGTGAGTTCCTGTATTGCCTGGGCAAATGATTTTCTGCCTAAGGCATCTTCCGATTCGGCGAAACGGTACTCGGCTTCATTAAGAAAACGTTCGGCCAGCACCAGATTCTGATCAGCCCGTCTGGTTATTCTGCCGTATTCCTGCCCGGCAGATTTCAAGCCGGCCAGAATGGATTCCCCTCTCTGAAGGTAACGATCCATCGGATCTTTTTGGGGCACATCTTCCCTGATGTTCCTGTAGTCATCCAGAAATTCCTGAATATTCTCCTGAAGAACAAGGTTATCGGAAGAGAGGATTTCCAGAAGATTCAGAGAACGCCGGGGATAGACGTAGAGAATATTCAGATCATCCTCCAGTTCTTCCGGAGTAATCCCCTCCAGAAGTTCCAGAGCATTTGCCTGTTCATCCAGAATCCGTTTATATTCAGTTTCCAGAGGATTAAGGACGTATTCGGCCATATCCAGAGCGATTTGACCTCGCAGCAGCCCATAGGAATCTATAACCTGTTCAATACGATCAAGGGAGAAAGCCGCCAATTCACCGGAGCTGCTGCCTTTGTAAAGGTTGTCCCGGCCTATAGTATCCTCAAGAGTCTTCCAGGAATCCCTTTGAGGAACAAGATTTTCAATTTCCTCCTTCAGAATACTCCTTCGTCCCGTCATCAGAGGATAGTCCTTATTGTTATAGACTCTGTAACTCTCCAGTCTGTCATTAAACTGACTCAGTACTGCAAAAAGGCGGGCATGGTCATATTTAGTATTCAGATCTACAAGCTTGTCGTAATAGATATTCAGGATATCCCGGCTCTTATCATTCAAAGCCATGGATTCATCCAGATTCATAATATCTGACCTGAGAGTATTATAGGAAAGAGCCTGCTCAGCCCAGTATTCACTCTCTTCGTAGGATTCCTGTGCGGTTACCCAGCTCTCTGCTCTATAGGAGCTCTCCGCTCTGGTAAGAGAGTTTTCAAGGTTCCGGTCAATCTGGTTTATAATCGGATTAAGGGTACTTTCCCAGAACCCGTCCATAGCCACGACCAGACCTTCATTCTGTTCTACCGTGGTTCTCCCGTATACGATTCTCCAGGCGAAACCCAGAAAAAAGTCTTCCTTATATTCTGAACTGATCTCTCCCAGCAGCCTGTTCTGTTCCCGGAATGTCCAACCCGCATGCCAGACTGTATTCCGCAGCTCTGCAAAACGGGAAATCAGCTCTCTGGCCCTGCCCAGTGTTTCACTGGTCCGTGCGGACGGTGTAACGATCCCCTGAGCTGTCAGCCCGGACATATTCTCATAACTTGAAAGGAATTCAGCAGTTGCTGCCATCAGTTTTTCCAGGCTTTTATCTACAGGGCCCTTGATCAGGTCTCCGTAATCCCTTTCATCATAGGTTCTTTTGTGAAAATTATACGCTGTCAGGTAGGTGGAAACAGCCTCGTTATACTGACCGGCCTGATAATACCCGTAGGCCCTGTCCATCGCCTCATTAAAAAGCAGTCTGAAGTAGATAAGCTCCGCACTGATTCGGGCGTCCCGAATCGTATCTTCTGTGGAAGGGTTGGGGTTTTTATCCAGTTGTTCCAGCTCATCGATTATCTCCAGCCCCTTCTGATAATCGTTTTCATCAAAAAGGACCCGTATCAGCTCTTCATATTTATCGTTGAATTCCTCTTTTTTCTGACGTATATCCTGGATCATACCCTGAGCTTTCTCCATTTCTTCAGGGTTTTCCTTCACAATATCTACCAGAAGGTTTATAGCCTGATTATAATCCAGTACTTCGATAAGCCTTTGAACTTCCTTATATTTATCTGACACCTTCATTTTCCCATCCTGTGCGAACAGGCTTACCAGAATCAGAAAAAAGAGGAGAATTGATGATGTTAAACACTTATTAAATGTCAAGTAAAACCTTCAAAATCACGATAATAAAGCTGTTCAGTTATATACTATATTATTATCGGCATCATAGGAACTAAACTGGATAAAACCACACCTGACGGGTATAATATATTTAAGATGAAAAAGGGATTAGCCGCAGCACTCTTTATTTTACTCACTGCTTCTTTGTTTTCAGGCTCAAATACTGCCGCTACATATGCCTATCTCAGCGAGATTTTCGGCATTGATGATAATGCGGGACTGAATTCCTTCCTGACCCTTACCATACCCGCGGGAGGTAAATACGAGGGAATGGGCACTGCGTTTACAGCCATGAGTTCTGATTCCAGTTTTCTGGATTCCAATCCGGCGGGAAGCTCCTTTGTTCAGAACTCGGAACTGACCTTTTATCATAATAACTGGATCGAAGAGACCAACATAGAAAGCGTAACCTACACCGCCAGGTGGGATAATCTCGGTGTAGGAATCGGGGGGAAATTCCTGTACCTCCCTTTTACAGGGATTGATGAATGGGGGGACCGGGCAAAGAATGACAACGGCAGCTACGCTACCGGTTACTACACGGAAACAATCGCAACAGCCAATGCGGCATATACATTTCTGAACGACTATTACTACCATGGGTTCTCGGTTGGCACTAATTTCAAACTGGGATACAGGGGTATCCCCAACTCTATAGCCCCGAACCAGTCTGCCCTGGCTGTAATGGTGGATGTAGGCCTTCAGACACGGCTCAATCTACTGAAATACTACAGCTCCCGTGAAAAGAATTTTTCCTATGGGCTCGCAGTAAAAAATATTGGAAGTGAACTGATTGATACCCCCGATCCTCTGCCCACCACATTTTCAACAGGGATTGCCTATTCTCCTATAAAACCTCTCACCTGGGCTTTTGATATCAACTACCCCTTCAACCTGGACGGAACGCCTTCCGAAGCGATCAGTTATTCTACCGGATTTGATATTAACCTGGCCTCGTTTTTATCTGTACAGTCGGGATTTCTGCTGAAACGGGGACTCCCCCGGTTCAGTGTGGGAACATCTTTTGATGCGGAAAAATTCAGCATTACTGCAAATTATACTCTGGATTTAACCACGCAGTTTACCAAACTGGACAGATTCAGCCTCTCCCTCCGTTTGAATCTGGGAGATTTCGGCAGGATGAGCCGAAACGAAAAAGCCCAGATTCTCTACCTCGAAGGTCTGGAGACATATGCAAACGGGAATATTAGCGGAGCCATTGATCTGTGGGAGGAGTGTCTTTCCATACGGGAAGATTTCACTCCTGCCAAAGAGATGATTCAGACAGCCCGTAAAACCCTTGAACTGAACAACAGACTCCAGCAGAACCAGACTATCGAAGACGAATAGGACCGCCTTTTATTTATTCTTCAAGTATTCGGAAAGCTGTTTGAACAAAAACTTCAGTTCCGGATAGTCTTCAGTCTGAACCCAGGCCCTTTTCTTTGAGAACCTTCCAGGGCCTCTGCGGTTCTGATCGTTCAGAAAACCTTCAAGAGCTTTCCGGAAGTCCATCATCTCCTGACTATAGCTGTTAAAGAAAAGAGGCACCCCCCCCTCCTTTATATATTCGGCTTTTTCAGTTCTGCTCATTGACGCGATTTTTTCCAGATACAGCTCAACCTGTTTCAGAAAATCCACACGTTCGAAGGGGATCCGGTTCAAAGAATGAGTCAGTTCCTGTTTCTTTAAAAGAGCTTTCTCCGATTGTACATCCTGGTTTACAAGGCGGTACCATCCCAGTGCAGCCAGAATAAGAGAAAGAACAATTTCATCCACCAGAGGAAGGGGATCTCTGATTACATACGAAAGAAAATAGAAGGAAAGAAGGAAGATACCGGTAGCCAGTATAAAATGCAGAATGAATTTTGAATCATTGAACCAGGCGCGGACTGCCAGATCAATCTTAACTTTCCAGTTTGCCTGGAAAGACTGCATATCTTCTGCTGAAGGAGAGGACCCGTAATACCCTCTTATATCCTCATTTTCCAGAAAATCTATTAATGCCGCCTTGGCGGGAGGATTGGCTATAAAACAACGGTTGCTGTTCCAGTGTAAAAAATAAATATTTCTGTGTTTCAACAATTACTCCTCATCGGATTTGGAAGGCATGTAGGCTAGCAGCTCCTTCATACCGTACAATTCTGCGTATTTCCGGGCGGACAACCCCAGAGAATCATTTATATCCGCATTAGCCTGCTTCTTCAATAACTCTACAGCACAATCAATCTGTTTATTTCCCACCGAGAGCACAAGGGCTGTCTGTCCGCTCTTGCTCTGGATTTCGATATCCGCCCCATTTTCAATCAGATAACGGACAATCTCGACATGACCCTCTGAAGCGGCATCCATCAGGGGAGTGTTGTTCCTGTCGGTGCTTATCTGATTTACCACAGCACCGGATTCAACCAGGATTTTGACCAGTCCGAAATACCCGTTTCTGGCAGCCAGTCCCAGAAGGGTGACCTTGTCAAGGGACTCTTTATTTATATCAAAACCCGCTTCCAGATAGACCCCGACCATAAAGCGGTCGCCTTTTTCTACGGCTCTGGCCAAACCTTCAAAAGCATGCTCTTCAAGTTTAGCTTCCAGGGAGCGGCGGGCAATACTGGTTCTGGAATCCCTATCCCAAAGAGGCATAATGAGTTCCAGACTGTCTTTCAAGCCGCTTTGAGTTGTAGACCATGGATACAGCGAAAGAATATCCCCATACGGCAGAAAAGAATCATCTTCTGTTGTATTTATCAGAATCTGCCTGCGCCGGGAGCCTGCAAACCCCATTACATAGGAGAACCATTGGGCTTTCAAATCATCTTCCACCGGAATAATCAGGTAGTAATCCGAGTACCCCAATCCTTCCTGAATTTTCAGAACCGCTTCAGAATCCCATTTTTTTTCGGGAAAATACGCATGGGACTCAATAAACATTTCCTCAAACAGCGGGATGAGATCTGTAAGGATATCTTTTCTTTCATAGGAACAGAATATGGTTAATTTCATAATAACTAATCAGAACCCCTTTAAAAACAAAAAGAGAATTACTCATTATCCTTATCGGAATTGTATGGAAAAAAGTTAACCCCCACGATACAATTGTGTCATTGTTATGGAAGAAAAAGATGATCAGGAAAACGGCGTATTAAGCCAGTACCTTAAAGAACTCATAAAAATACAGGACCATGCTCTTATAACAGAAGAGGATATTGCCAGGCTGAACGAGATATACTCCCTCTCTACGGAAGAGATTGATAAAATTCACATGCTCGCCCACAGGCATATATCAAGGGCGGACCAGTATAAAAAACAGGAAAGATGGGATACAGCCATAGTTGAAACGGAACGAGCCCTTCTTTTTACCCCCCTTGATCCGGACTTGAGGCTGGACCTGGCAGAACTGTATACCCTTCGAAGCCGCCAGTATGGTTACCTGGAGAAAGATCTCAGAAGAGCCCGGGATAAAGTAAGGGAAACCCTTATTCTGAACCCCGGGTATAGGGAAGCCATAAAACTCCAGAAGGAACTTCAGGATCTGGACAGGATGCTGAAGGGAACCGATCAGAACAGGAGGATTATTCCACTGATTATTGCTCTTCTCATTATTATGGGAGCTGTTCTTATTCCCAGGATCCGGAATTTTGATTTCTGGAATATTAATGAGGAAGAAACCGCCGGTGGTGATCATTCCCCTGAGGAACAGGAGTGGACAAGAAAAGAGATGCTCATACAGCCGGCAGATTCCCTGAAGGAGCGGTTGGATATTGAAATCAGAGAAGCGGAAATTTTAAAAAGCAGTGATAGTTACGTTCTTTCTCTATCCGGCTATGTTCAGAGTCTTTCCGGTCCTCTGGAAAATCTGGTACTGAGCCTTTCCCTTGGGGAGATTATGTCTCCCGTACTCAAGGAGGAACTGTCCCTGCTGGATAATAATGACCCGATTCTACTTCCCGGAGAATCTCTTCCCTTCTCGGCCTATTTTCATATGACCAGTTACAACGATGAGGAATCCCTGCTACTGGGAATATCGGCAATACAAAAGTCTGATGCTTTATATGATCCTGCGAAGTGGACAGAGTCAGTCCCCTTCTGGGAGATTCCCCGCCCTAACGATATCAATCTTAAGTTTACAAGCAAACTTCATAATCTGATTGAGGGGTATGACAGAACCTACCTCTTTCAGGATATTAAAATGGATAACAGAAGCATTGATTCCCTGGAAAAGCTGGAGATAAATGCGAAATGGTATGATACGGATAAAAATGAGATTGCCAGCCGCCTGATAGACTGTATCCCCTCCGGTGGCCCTCCCATAAAAGGGGAATCCGTGCAGACTTTCAGAGTAATGCTTGATCTCCCCAAAGAGCAGATGCACAGAATGACCGATTATGCTCTTTATATTGAGTCTATAAAAAAGGTGAATAAATGACATCAAAACTGAAATTATCCCTCAAGGACATTGACTGGAGTAAATGGGTTCCTACAGAATCTGCAGTGATCACCTATATCCTGAAGGGATCAGAAGTCCTGCTTATAAGAAAAAAGACTGGTCTTGGAGCCGGAAAGGTGAATGCACCCGGTGGTCATATTGAAGAGGGAGAAACGCCAGAAGAGGCGGCTATCAGAGAAATAGAAGAAGAAGTAGGACTAAAAGCGGAAAACCTGAAGTACTCGGGAGAACTTTTTTTTCATTTTACTGACGGATTAAAGCTTAAGGGAACGGTATTCCTGAGTAAAAGGTTTTCCGGTACTCCCATCGAGACAGACGAAGCGGATCCCTTCTGGTGTCCGATTTCCGAAATTCCCTGGGAGAAAATGTGGGAAGATGACATTCACTGGCTTCCAAGGGCACTGAACGGAGAGTGTTTTACAGGTCATTTTATTTTTGACGGTGATTCAATGGTTGATTCGGATCTGCATTTTTATGATTCCCGTTCCTCATAGATGGAGAGCATCCTTTCGAATGGGGAGTTTTCTTTTTTCAGCTCCTTCGATCCCCTTGTAATTTTACATAAACTCAAACCCAGTTTATCTGCGATCTTACGCTGGGACATGCCCTCTTTTATCAGTTTTACCAGAGCCCATCTGGTTGCCAGTTCGTGTGTTTCATTAGGGGTCAGCAAACCATTACAAAGGAAGTCGTAAATCAATTCACTATCGTTACATTCAGCCAGAGCCTGTGAAAGCTCTTTAATAGAATTCCTGTCATCCATCACTTGACTCCTGTTGAATATTCTTCAGGAACTCCTGTTCCATGCCAAAATCGTGTATTTTCCTGTGCAGGGTTTTACGGCCTATCCCCAGAATCTCGGCAGCCCTGCTCTTATTCCCGTTAACATAATTCAAGGTGGAACGTATTATCGCTTTTTCTGCTTCAGCCATATTTGAACCCATTTTGATTTTAATATATCCTTCTTCCGATCCTTCAATAACAGAAGGCGGAAGGTCATCACTCATAATAAAATGTCCCCGGCAGAGAACTACAGCACTTTCCATACAGTTTCTCAGTTCCCTGACATTTCCCGGCCACGAGTAATTATAGAGAGC
Organism: Oceanispirochaeta sp.; assembly: GCA_963663385.2. GTDB lineage: Bacteria > Spirochaetota > Spirochaetia > DSM-2461 > DSM-2461 > Oceanispirochaeta. The sequence goes on from CAXXXD010000003.1 coordinate 1,512,796, forward strand.
CATAGCGGCTTTGTTATCAATACCTTCAATACTTTTCCCGTTCTCTTCATTAAACTCTTTCAGAAAGGCGCTGGCCATCAGAGGTATATCCTCTTTCCTTTCCCGCAGAGGGGGGATATGGATATTAACGACATTGAGACGGTAGTAGAGATCCTCCCGGAAATTCCCTTCCTGTATCTCTTTTTTCAAATCCCGGTTAGTGGCTGCGATCACCCGGGTATCTATTTTCACGGTTTCCGTTCCTCCGACTCTTTCAAACTCCCTCTCCTGCAGAACTCTGAGAATTTTAATCTGTACGGACTGGTTGATTTCCCCGATTTCATCCAGAAAAATGGTTCCCTTATCGGAAAGTTCAAAACGGCCTTTTTTTTGTCCCACCGCCCCGGTAAAAGCGCCTTTTTCATGACCGAACAGTTCACTCTCAAGAAGCGATTCGGAAAGAGCGGCACAGTGAACCTTAACCAGTGAGTGGTCCTTTCTGTTTGACTGTCGATGAATCGCATCAGCCACCAGTTCCTTTCCGACACCGCTGTCCCCTGTAATCAGAACAGATGCTTTTGTCGATGCAACCTGATCGATCAGTTCGAAGACTTTCTGCATCTGGCTGCTTTTACCTATAAAACTGGATGTCTCTTTTTTATTTTCAAGACGGGCTACTTCCTCCTGCAGTTCCCGGTGTTTCAGCACCAGTTCCCTGGAAGAGAGAGCCCTTTTTACAAGCAGAGAGAGACGGTCAAGGTTCAGGGGTTTGGTCAGGAAATCATACGCACCGTCCCTCATGGCGTTTACGGCATTTTCCACAGTACCATGCCCGGTCAGGATTATAACGGGCACCGTCGGATAGGCGGATGAGATCTTTTTAAGCAGCTCTTCTCCGGAAACCTTCGGCATCCTCAGGTCTGTCAGAACAAGATCGATATCGGTCTTTACCATTATTTTCATGGCTTCATTGCCGTCTTCGGCCAATGAAACGTTATAACCGTCCATCTCCAGAGCCTTCCCCAGCCCCATACGGATATTTTTTTCATCATCTACGACAAGGATATTGAATTTCATGATTCCGCACCTTCCCATCCTAAAAGTTTTTTATCAGTCTGGGGAACAGGAAGCAGAATCGTAAAGGTTGTTCCCAGATTCTCCTTGGAATGGACATGAATCTCTCCCCCATGTTCTTTTATAACCTTATAAACCAGGGTAAGCCCCAGTCCAGAACCGTTATCCTTTGTGGTAAAATAAGGTTCGAAGATCTTTTGAATCTGCTCTTTGGATATCCCGCTCCCTGTATCGCTGATTTTGAGGATCACATGATCCTCCCTATACAGAGTGGAAATACTCAACTGGCCACCCCTGGACATGGCAGCCAGAGCGTTCTTGACAATATTCAGAAGGGCCTGTTTCATCAGTTTTTCATCAATACGGATATCCGGCAGTTTTTCATCCAGATCCTCATCCAGTTCAACATCCGCTTCCATAAGTTCGTACTGCATAAAAGTTACAAGCTCACGAATAATGTCATTAAGACTGCCCATGAGAGGATGTGTATCCATCGGCCTGACCGCAAAAAGGTAGTCGACAACAATGGCATTCAACCTCTCCACCTCTTCGCTGATAATACCGAGATACTCCTCCATCTCTTCCCGGCAGCCTCCCCCTTCGGATTTAAGGATCTTCTGCATCAGCTGAAGATGAATACTCATACTGCCGAGAGGATTCTTTATTTCGTGGGCCACTCCGGCAGCCATTGTAGTCAGGGAAGCCAGACTCTCGGCCCGGCGTAATCGGGCTTCCTCCGCCCGTTTGCTGGTGACATCTTCCACATAGACAAAGTCCCCCTGAATCTTCCCCTCTTTCACAACAGGCATAACCCCGATGGACAGGGTCACATCGCGCGAGGGGGTTTCCAGCGTAAAATCTCTTGGACGAATATTACCAAGGTCGGTAAGGGAGTCTTTTATAAAAGCCCCGATATCCCTGTCCAGAATGATATCCCAGGGCAGGCGGTTAAAATAGTCCACCTGCCTCATGGGGAGCATCCGTCTTACTGGAATATTCATGAACTGGATATTGTGATCCGGTTTAGCCACTATCACCCCGTAGGGAAGCGATGAGAGGACCGTTTCAAGCAGTTCAATATCTTCTACCTCTTCGACAAGAACATCTATCAAATTTTTAATCTGATGCTCATCCATATTAGGCAGGGATTCTATAGCTTTTTTAACAAAGTGCCTCATATATATCTCTTGCTTTATAAAATAAGCATTCCAGAAGAAAAAGTGAATTCTGATTATAAACTTCCGAATTTATGGAACACTTATTGATTTCGTTCATTATTTTCTTAACGACTGACTGTCCTGCCACACTTCCAAGCAGCTCCGGATCCTCCCGGAATCGCATATGGACCTCTTCCGAAAGGAGCCTGAGAAAACTGTTCAGAACAACCTTGCCTTTATTATTATCAATAAACTGGAAAAGGTCGTCCAGATCTGTAATGGATCCTCTGGTGGAAACCGCATCGGCAAAAGTCCTGACGTGTTCCCTCATAAATCCATAATCGATATCACTCCATCTTTGAAAGAAAGCAGTCAGCCCCAGGTTTTCCTCTTCTGTTCTGAAGAGCTTCTGGAGGATTTCCGCTGAAACCGATGGGTTTCTGGGTATAAAATCGAATGTCCTGACCCGGGAAAGGATGGTTGGAATAATTGCTCCCCTCCGTTCCGTAAGAAGGATGAAAGTAACATGGGGAGGCGGTTCTTCCAGTATCTTCAATAGAGAGTTGCTGGCACTTTCCAATAGAGTTTCAACCTGTTCCAGGATTACAATCTTGGCAGAACCGGTACTGGTCAGATGCGCCCACTTGCTGATATTCCGCACCTGGTCCACAGGAACGGTTGCCGGTACTGCGGGAACAAGGTTACGGGCCAGGGATATGGTTTCATCCAGAAATTTCTGTAATTCCTTGTCCTCCGGCAGCTCCTTTCCAGGATCAAGAAGCTCTATATTTTCTGTGATCTGGGCAAGGGTATTACTGTATTTTGAAAGCTTTTTCTCCATTCCCTCCCAGATAATAGGTTCAAACCGTTTAAGAAGTTTCCTGATATTCCTAATAAACATATACTGGGCAAAAACAGCCCGGGATCTGACCAGAAGATCAGCGGAAGCCTTTATTTCAGAAATAAAATAACGGTTTCCAAGCATAAGAATATCGGGATTGACAATAAGACGATGATCCCGACAGGCTCTGCAATCGCAATCCCAGCCTCCGTTTTTTTCGCAGGTAATATTCCTGGCCAGTTCAAGAGCTGTTGTCAGTTTTCCGGAATGAGCCTCTCCCGAGAATAAAAGAGCTTTAGGAAGAGCTTTCTTCTGCAGTTCTGAGCTTAACTGGTCTCTGATTCCATCCTGGCCTATTAGATTTTCAAACAAAGGGCAACCTCAAATATTTAACTGTTCCATAACATTGCAGCTTGTGGCATCCAGCGCCGGAAGAAAACGCTCCATATAGGGTGCTATTTCGGATCCTCTCATTATTTTGCCGGTATCGAAAAAAGTCTGGAAATTCAAAAGATACACTATCAGAAAACAGAGGAGGATCCCTTCCAGGATACCAAAGAAAAAACCAAGCAGTTTATCCACACTCTCAAAGGGTGTTTCATTTATTAAATAGACAATTCCTTTCTGCAGAAGCTTGAAAGCTATAAAGGCAGCGAGAAAGAGAACCGAAAAAGCAATTATAAACGCAGCATCCTCGAGGGATGAACGGGATTGAATCCATTCTGCACCGTCCTGATAAAATACAGCAGCCAGCAGGAGACTGATAAACAGTGCGGCAATAGAGATCAGTTCACCGATCATCCCGATGAAAGCCCCCCTGATCGATGCTATAAGTATTAGCGCAATAAAGATTATATCAATAACAGCCCAACTCATTTTGTCTCCTCATCCATAATGCTGGAAAGAATAATGTCCTCAGCCGGTTTCTTGACAAAACCGGCGGCAGCCTGCTTCATTTTGCTCAATATATCCTGATTATCCAGGATTTTCCGGACGGATTGTACAAAGAGATCCTTGTCTACAGATTCCGGAAGAACCTCAGCCGCACCCTGCTCCCCGAATATGGCGGCATTTCGAATCTGATCCCCCCTTGATCCGGCGGCCAATGGAAGAAGCAGAGCCGGCGTACCCGCTGCTGCAAGCTCCCAGAGCGTTCCTGCACCGGATCTGGAAAAAGCAAGATCCGCCTTCCGGAAAAGGGCCGGCAATTCCTCGTTTATATAAGGCAGGGGCATATAGTTTTCAGAATCGGAGGGTGTGTAATTCTTTTCCCCCATCTGATGGATAACAAAAATATCCTCTCCCAGTTCGGCAAGGGATTCCCTCACCAGGCTGTTAAGCTGAACTGCCCCCAGACTGCCACCGATAACAGCAAGGACCTTTCTGCTTCCGATACGCTCCAGCCAGGAAGCAGGAAGCTTCAGGGATTCATCAGAAAATTCAGATCTGACAGGATTTCCGGAAACAACAATCTTATGCTGAAGTTTAGCCGGATAGAACTTGAGACTCTTATGGTATGCTACAAAAATCTTGCGGGCAAAACGACTGTTTATTCTGGTGGCCAGCCCCGGATCGACATCTGAGTCATGCGTATATACGGGTATTCCCAGACACCAGGCCGCCAGAACAGGCGGGACGCTGACAAAGCCTCCCTTGGAAAATAAGAAAACCGGTTTCAGCCTTCCCAGTATAATCAGAGACTGGAAAAACCCTAATAAGATTCTGAAAATATCCGTAAAATTCCTGAATGAAAAATAACGCCTCAGCTTTCCCGTACTGATACCTTTGTAGGAGAGATCCCACCGGTCCGCCAGATCCTTTTCTATACCCGCAGCAGAACCTATCCAGTAAATAGTACAAGCCTCAGCCTTGAGTTTCCGTATGAGAGGTAAAGCGGGATAGACATGACCGCCCGTGCCTCCTCCGGTCATGACGACTATTTTTCCGTGTATATGATTCAAGACAGGTAATCCCCCTGATGATAAGCCTTGGTTGAATGCCTAAACTCTACACCAGAATTCCAAAATAATCTATAAACTATTAAAAGCAATTTTCTTGCTTTTCTTCATGACTATGTTACAATTAATAGTGTAAGGAATTTCTATAGGAGGTTGATATGAAAGATACTCCACCTAGAAGAGGAAGCCGGTGAACGCCGGCCCTGTGAATCTGAATAAACCTACGGTTCTCCCTTAAGAGAACTAAAATATAAAGTGAGATTGCATGCCCTAAGAAAGCATGAATCCGTAGTGCCGGCGACTGCCGGCTTTTTTTTAATAACCAATCCTCTCGGCTCCGCTCGAAGATCTGTAAGTATGATAAAAAAAAACAGGATCCTTGCGGATCCTGAATTATTATGGGCGATGAGGGACTTCTGTCCGGAGATTATCATCCTGATAATCTCCAACCAGCCGGCTCCATCGTTAAAACAGCATCCATGCTGTTTTACGCTCCAGGCATTCGCGCCACTCTTCCGCTTCAAGTCCCTCATGAAGGTAAAAAAAAACAGGATCCTTGCGGATCCTGAATTATTATGGGCGATGAGGGACTTGAACCCCCGACATCCTGCTTGTAAGGCAGGCGCTCTCCCAACTGAGCTAATCGCCCTTTAAATAGGGTGGATTGTAATAATCCTGTTTTACGAAGCCCCTTTACTTTTCTGTGAAAAAAAACAAAGGAACTTATGGGCGATGAGGGACTTGAACCCCCGACATCCTGCTTGTAAGGCAGGCGCTCTCCCAACTGAGCTAATCGCCCTTTAAATAGGGTGGATTGTAATAATCCTGTTTTGCGAAGCCCCTTTACTTTTTTATGGAAAAACAAAGGAACTTATGGGCGATGAGGGACTTGAACCCCCGACATCCTGCTTGTAAGGCAGGCGCTCTCCCAACTGAGCTAATCGCCCTTTTGTTTAACAACGATGTGGACTTTATCATATGGTTCTTTACAGGTCAATAGCTTTCCGTAAAAAAACTTTATGTCCCCTATTGCCCCGATCGGAAACCTTATTTGTCCTTGATCTCAATCATTCTGTTCTCGTCCAGATTCCAGTCAAAAATATAGTTTTTTCTGTCTGAAGCCGTAATAACAATAATATCACAAAGGTTTATCTGATCAGTCAGAAGAAACTCCAGCTCACTTTTGGGCGAGAGGACTTTCCCGTCAAGGACTTTCAGCCTCTTTCCGGTTGCCTGATCAATCAGGAAGATCTCTTTTAATTCCTCCTCTGTTGTATTGATAAAATTCAAAGGAATATTTTCCCAGTCCCGATACATATCCGAATCGTAAAACACAAGAAAATCATTTTCAGAAGACCCGTCCAGTTCTTTTTCGTAAAGCCTGTTTTCAGGCCCCTTCAGCTGAAGCTTATAACTGATATCGGGTACCAGTACCAGTTCCAGGCTTATACTTTCCTGGGGATTGAGAACCTTGCCGCCCAGAAGATTCTCGGGAGGGATCACGTCTGTATCCCTGTATCCTGCAACAGCATTATCAATGGGTATGCAATAGACCCTGAAAATAGTGGAATTGGTATAGTTAAAGAGTTCCAGTTCTGTTTTGTACTGATTCTCCGGAGACTCTTCATCCATCTTTGCGTAATCCGAACGGTCAAAAAAATGGGCTCCGTACACAGCATCGGGATTATCCACATCATCGTAAATCCCGGAGGCTTCATGATAGTGCTCCGGCAGAATATACACTATTGAGTTCTGTTCAATGGCAACATCCTCAATGATGTAGTTCTCGTTGGAAATACCGAACAGATAGAAACTGCAGAAAATCAGATCCTCTGCTGAACTGATGTGAATGTTATGGCGGGCACCGGGTTCCAGACCTGTTATTCCAAAATTAAAATAGTAGTTACTGTCCTCCTGATCCGTTTCAATCAGAATTTCCTGGAAGATGATTTCCCCTCTGTTCAATATTGCAAAGTCCAGAGCAGAAACTCTGATTCCAATAAGGACCAGGAACAGGAGGATAATTTTTTTTCTGGTTATAACGCGGGATGCCCTGTACATAAAATGTAGTATCCTGTGAATCTGATTCATCCGGACTGTTTCCAGCCCGGATTTTCTTTACCTTATGATCAGCCCGGAGGCCAACTCATCTGACGATCTCCCAGGATGTGTGCATGAAGGTAATCTACAGTCTGCTGACCGTTTTTACCATAATTCAGAACAATCCTGTATCCATCATTATCCAATCCGAGGGAAGAGGCCACCCGGGAAACAGACTGAAAGAATACTCCCGTATCGTTCAAATCATGATCCTGAAGCTCTTTGAAGTCCCGGATTTTCTTACGTGGAATAACAATGACATGTACGGGAGCCTGAGGATTGATATCCCTGAAGGCCATGACATTTTCATCTTCATAAACCACATCAGCCGGAGATTTTCCAGCCAGAATCTTGTCGAAAATAGTATCTTCCATATTATTCTCCCAGATATCGCATTTTTATATGATAAAAATAATACAATCAATTTGGCTTGCAGTCCAGCCTATCAGGAACATTTACTCCATCCGCATTCTGGACAGGTAACGCACCCATCCCTGAATACCAGTTTACCTTCACACTCTTCACATTTGGAGTCTCCTGCAATAACTTCCTCACCGTCAACGATATACTTTTTCAGGACCCTGGAGATCACCCGTTCAAAATCTTCGAAATTGGTATCTTTTGCCAGCTGTTCGACAACAAACTGGATGGGAGTTCCATGACGCAGGGCCATTGAGATAAAACGGGCCAGGGAACTGTTGGGAGAATCAAATGTACGGGTAAAATCCTTGAGTTTTGCTTCTACGGGACCGGATTCGATCAAAAGATCATAACGCCCCTTACCGACTTTTCGAACGACTCCGGAAGAGTATTTCTTCAGATCAATATGGTTTTCCGGATCATCAATGACAAAAATTTCGTATAGTCCGCCGTTCATGATTCCCACAATAACAATATGCTTTTTACCCTTTACTTTAATCTGGTGGATTTCACAGGAGAGATCCACAGGGCGCTGGGGAGCCAGTACTCTTTTTATTGTCTGGTTGTCCTTCTTGTCTGAATACTCAAGAATCCCCTTGAGGCTCCCGTCGGGGTTGAAAGTAGTAAAACCTTTCAAACCTTTTTTATAGGCATACATGTACAGGTCTTTATACTCTTCAAAACTTGTTCCCGGAGGAAGGTTCAGTGTCTTTGAAATACTGTGATCAACATATTTCTGAATAACCGCCTGCATATCGATGGCCTGCCTGGGATCTATATCCACAGTCGTAACAAAATAGGGAGGAATGGTAACGTCTCCTTCCCTCTCTTCATCTGTAAGAGTCTCCAGATAGGCCATCCAGGAGTAATCATAAACCGTTTCCGTTCTGGTTTCATCTTCGATTCCCGTTCTGATATTTCTATCATACTGAAGAGCGAACATGGGCTCGATACCGGAAGAACAGTTCTGTCCCACCGACAGGGAGGTTGTACCGGTAGGAGCTACCGTATTAAGCTGAATATTTCTCAGTCCGTTTTTCCGGATTTTATTACGGATCTCTTCGGGCAGGGTTTTAATGAAGTTGGCTTCCAGCAGCTTTTCAGTATCACAGGCCGGGAAAGCGCCCTTCTCTGCGGCCAGATCAGCGGAACTGTCATAGGATGTATCTCTGAGTGATCTTCCAATATCTTCTGCCAGTTTAAGGGATTCCTTACCGCCATAGGGGATTTTCATCATAGCGAAAACATTACCAAGGGCTGTAAACCCCAGCCCGACCCGACGCCACTGTCTGGAGAAGGTTTCTATCTTTTCAAGGGGATATTCGGTTCGATCCAGTACATTATCCAGAAAACGGATAGCAAGACGAACAGTTTTACTCATCTCATTAAAATCGAATTCCGCTTCATCCGTAAAAGGATTCTTTACAAATTTGGAAAGGTTGACAGCAGAGAGACAGCAGAGTGAGTAGGGAGGCATAACAAGCTCACCGCAGGGATTGACTCGGTCCATTTTAAAAGCCCAGTAACCGTTGTTGAATTTCTCTACATGATCTTTATTGAAAATTCCCGGTTCATTATGAAAATAGGAGTTTTTTGCCAGAAGATCATACAGATACCGGGCCTGTACAGTTTTGTAGACCTTCCCATCAAAAACAAGATCCCAGGAGGCATCTTTTTCAACAGCTTCGATAAATTCATCAGAGATCTTTACAGAGATATTAAACTGGGTCAGCTCTTTATTCCGATCCCCCTGTTTGATAGTGATAAACTCCTCAATATCAGGATGGGAAATATCCAGAAGAGCAATATGGGCGGAACGCCTCTGCCCGCCTGTCATAATTGTCTTGGCAGACTGATCAAAAATCCTGAGAAAAGAGATAACTCCGGAAGAATTCCCGCCTCGTGACAGAACTTCCCCCTTGGGCCGGAGTTTGGAAATATCAAAACCGACGCCCCCTCCCATCTTGCTGATCATGGCATCCTCTTTCAGCGAGTCATATATGCCTGTCATGGAATCTTCCACATCAATGGTAAAACAGTTGTTATAGTTTTTCATGGGACTGTCCGGTCTGGCATTGGCCAGGATTCGTCCGGCGGGAATAAGTTTTCCCGACAGAAGCTGTTCATTGAACTGAGCTTCTATACTCTCTCTGATTTCTGCTCTTTCGGGACCTGAAACTTCTGCAGCGATACCGCTGAAAACTTCCTCGGGAGTGTTCTCTCCGTGGAGCATATATTTTGCCTTGAAAATCTCTTCGCTCAGCTTCTGGTTCCATTTAAAATTACTCACCTGATTCCTCCAGTAATTCAATCATCTTATGTGAAAATAGAGTTCCGGATCCGGAACTTATTGGAATGATTATCAATTCAATTCATAACAAACACACATCACACCATATATTGTGTATATTCAAACTAACAACACCACAATTCCACTACTACTGTCAAGACAGGGAGAATACTTTTTTCTTAAGAATCCCTTCTGATTCCCGATTCTTCTCCTGCGGCGGCGGCCTCTCCTGCAGATTGATCTTTCAAAGTTTTTTTGTTACTATCCAAATCGAATTCAACAGGAGAAATTTATGGCCTCACAGAAGATAAGAAATATAGGTATTATGGCTCATATTGATGCCGGAAAAACCACTACAACAGAGCGGATATTATACTACACAGGCAAAAGCCACAGGATCGGTGAGGTTGATGAGGGCAGCGCCACAATGGACTGGATGGAGCAGGAACAGAACCGCGGAATTACTATTGTTTCTGCTGCGACAACCTGTTACTGGCAGGATCATCAGATTAATATTATCGACACTCCGGGCCACGTGGATTTTACTGCAGAGGTGGAACGCTCCCTGCGTGTTCTTGACGGGGCCGTAGCTGTCTTCTGCGCTGTTGGAGGTGTTGAGCCCCAATCTGAAACAGTCTGGCATCAGGCCGATAAATATAAAGTACCCCGGGTAGCGTTCATCAATAAAATGGACAGGATCGGGGCTGACTATTTTGAAGTAATCAAAGAGGTTGAAGAAAAACTGAAAGGGAATCCGGTTCCCATCCAGATTCCCATTGGTGCCGAATCGGATTATGAAGGTAACATTGACCTGATTAAAATGAAGGAAATCCACTGGAATATAAATGATCAGGGAAGCAGCTTTGAATACAGGGATATCCGTGACGGGTACCGGGATCTGGCGGAAACCTGGCGTGAGAACCTGATTGATAAACTGTCGGCCTATTCTGATGAAATAACAGAGCTTTTTCTCGAAGGAGAAGATGTCCCGGAAGAGCTGATACAGAAAGTCCTCCGCAGCGAAACGATCAATCAGAACGTTCTGCCAACGTTTGTCGGTTCTTCTCTTAAAAATAAGGGAGTACAGCCGGTTCTGGATTCTGTCGTCAGCTATCTGCCTGCTCCCGAAGACCTTCCTCCCGTGAAATGCTTTCACGCGAAGAAGGAGGAGTATATAGAGCTGGAGAGAAGCGAATCAGGTCCGCTGGCCGGTCTGATATTCAAGATTCAGCAGGATAAGGAAGCCGGTCCCCTTTGTTATGTCAGGATCTATTCGGGAGAACTTAAATCCGGAACGGCCGTAATGAACGTGAACAAGAAAAAAAGAGAGAGGGCAAACAGACTGCTCCGCATGCACTCCAACCATCATGAACAGATAACCAGAATTTCAGCCGGTGATATTGCTGTCATTGTAGGTATGAAACTGGCTCAGACCGGTGATACCATAGGGTCGGAGGGATATCCTGTTCTTCTTGAGGAGATGGACTTCCCCGAACCTGTTATCTCTGTTGCCATAGAACCTAAAACCATCAGCGACCAGGATAAACTCAGGAACGTACTGGAAACCCTTCAGAAAGAAGACCCGACCTTCAAAGTCAAGGAAAATAATGAGACGGGACAGCTGATAATCTCGGGGATGGGAGAACTTCACCTGGATGTCCTTGTAACCAGGATTATGGACGATTACAAAGTAGCTGCCAATATCGGGAATCCCCAGGTATCCTACAGGGAATCCATTGCGGATACGGTTACTCATAAGGAAGAATTTCACAGAACCCTTGCGGGGAAAGAGAACGATGCCGTAATTACCCTTAAAGTCGAACCCCTGTCCCGGGGGGAAGGCAATAAATTCACCAGTGATGTTCCCAAAAACAGGCTGCCTCTGGAATACCAGCAGGCTGTAGAAAGAGGCGTTCTGAATGCCATGCAGTCCGGTACCCTGATGGGTTATGCCACAATTGATATCAAGGCAACTCTTGTAGATGCGGAATATAGCGAAATGAGTTCTACCGAACTGGCCTTTGAAACGGCGGGAGCTCTGGGGTTTGACAATGCCTGTCGTTCTGCTTCTCCTGTACTTCTTGAGCCGGTTATGCATATTGATGTAATGTGCCCGGCCGAATATGTTGGAGACGTTATCAGCCAGTTAACCCAGAGAGGCGGGATGGTTAACTCCCTGGAGTCCAGACCGGCTTTTGAGATTGTAAAGGCACAGGCTCCCATGGTCAGCATGTTCGGGTATACCACATCATTGAGGAGCCAAACCCAGGGAAGGGGAACATTTGCCATGGAATTTTCTCATTTTGCGGCAAAGACGGATTAATCGAACCCCCTCTTCTCGCATGCTCTAATTATTTTCATATACTGAAAGGAAAAATTAAAAACCGTATCTTCCATGGTACGGTTTTTTCTTGCGCGGAAAACGCCATAAGAGAACGGTCTTTCATGAGAAAAATGTTAATTTCATTTGACGTTTCAGAAAATCAGGTCCTATGATGAAAGTAACATTTTTCCAAATCAAGGAGGATCTAAGGTGGCTTTTACAACCGATACCATCAGAAATATTGCAGTCTGCGGACATGGCGACACAGGAAAAACAACCCTGGTTGAACAGATTTTGTTTAATGCCGGCGTAATCAGTAAAGCGGAGACAGTTGATTCAGGTCGGACTGTCAGTGATTTTACAGACGAAGAGATTGAAAAGAAAATTTCCATCCATTCCTCTCTTACCAACGTGGTTTGGAAAGACAGAAAGATTAACATTTTCGATACCCCCGGTGCTTCAGACTTTGTCGGTGAAGTTGTTTCATCTTTCAGGGCTGCAGAATCGGCGGTTATGCTTATAGGCGGACGTTCGGGTGTACAGATTGAAACTGTGAAACTGTGGAGACGGCTCGATGCCAGAGATATGCCCCGGATAGCTTTTATTAACAAGATGGAAAAGACCAGGGCAGATTTTTATAAAGTCCTGGAAGATTTGAAGGATTTCCAGATTACTGCGATTCCCCTGACGATCCCCATGGGACAGGCTGAAGAGTATCAGGGCGTTATTAACCTGATGAATATGAAAGCATACAGGAAAGACGGTGGCGGTAAAGAAGAGAATGCCATTGAAATTCCTGATGAATATAAAAAGATTGCGGAAGAATATCATCTCAAGATGATAGAGATGGCAGCTGAGGGTGACGACGAACTGACAGAAAAATATTTCGACCAGGGGAACCTGACAGTAGAGGAAGCAATTAAAGGTTTGCGGGAAGGACTCTTTGACAACCGGTTTGTTCCGGTTTTTTGCGGAAGCGCCGTTGATAATTCGGGAATCACCCCGCTTATGGACTTTATATCCCTTGAATCCCCGGCTCCCGGAAGAGTGGAAGAACCCTGTATTTCCGGTGAAAAATCCCATATGATTTCTCAGGATGGTGAGTTTTCAGGAATTGTCTTCAAAACCATGATTGATAAGTTTGCCGGCAGAATGTCCTATATAAAGGTTATCTCCGGGATACTGAAACCGGGAACGGAAGTTTTCAACTCCCGGGAGGAAAAGAAAGAGAGAATCGGAAAGATTTTCCTTTGCGAAGGGAAGGAACTGAAGGAAACAAACGAAGTTTGTGCAGGTGATATCGCTGTTATTACAAAGATTGAAACCCTTAAAACAAATGATACACTCTGCCAGCCAAATGATGTGATCCATTATAAATCACTGGCCCTCCCCCACCCGGTCTACTCCCTGGCAATTAATGCAGAAAAACAGAAGGAGGAGGACAAGATGGCGGCTCAACTTCATAAGGTCGCCGAAGAAGACTTGACTTTTACCATCAATTACAATGAGGAAACCAGGGAAACGGTTATTTCCGGAATGGGAGAACTGCATATTAATATTATCCTGGAAAAGCTCCTGAAGAACTACAAAATCAATGTTAACCGCAGGGTTCCCAAAGTTCCCTACAGGGAAACGATCAGTGCTCCTGCAGAAGCAGAATACACTCACAAGAAACAGTCTGGAGGACACGGTCAGTACGGTAAGGTCTGTATCCGTATCAAGCCACTGGAGAGAGGTGAGTTCTTCAGCCTGACCAATGATATAAAGGGAGGCTCCATCAGCAAGGGTTACATGCCCGGTATTGAAAAGGGTCTCCTGGAAGGTATGCAGGAAGGATATATAGCAGGTTATCCCCTGAGAGATATTGGCGTTTCCGTATATGACGGTAAGGAACACCCCGTAGATTCATCGGAAATGGCTTTTAAACTGGCAGCCAAACATGCTCTGAAGGAAGCCGTGGGAAAATCCAAACCGACCCTCCTGGAACCTATTATGAATCTGACGGTTTTTGTGGAAGATCAGTATCTGGGAGATGTGCTATCCGACCTTTCCACCAAAAGAGGACGCGTTTCCAATCAGAAAGCGATCGGCGGCGGCATTCAGTCCATAGAAGCACAGGTTCCCCAGGGAGAACTGATGCGCTATAGTATTGATCTTAAGTCAATGACATCCGGAACTGGTGCATTCGAAGTGGAATTCAGCCATTACGACCCTGTTGGAGGCAAAATATCACAGGATATAATAGCAGCCAGCAAGGCTGAACAGGCATGAAGCTGACCTAGGTTAATCAGACAGCCCTCAAAAGGGGCTGTCTTTTTTTTTTTTACCCGTTACCGCTGTATCTATCTTCAAGCAGATCCGGAAGATAGCCGTATTCCATTTGCATATTGATTTCGGAACTGGAAAGAATGGTTTCAAGAAGAGAAACGGAGTTTTTCCGGTCATGCAGCAGGACAACGCCTCCGGAACCTGGCAGGATCAGCTCCCTGACGTGATCGAAAATCCTGCTGTTCTGCCAATACCCTTTTTCTGTGTAGGCATAATCGTATGTATCAAATTGAAGGGAGATCAGAAACATTGACCGGTCAATTAGAAGCTGATCCAGAACAGGAGTCCTCCCAGGTTCCGCATAGGGAGGGCGGATAAGTACTAGGGGATAATGAAAACCGAGAACCCTGTCCAGTTCCTGCTGTGTCAGATCGAATTCTTCTTCAACTTCTGAATAATCCCCTATTCCATCGGTAAAATGATCCCCGGCAAGATTGTAATGGTGATAACTGTGATTACCTATAATATGCCCTTCCCGTATCATCCGCATAAGCAGCATACGCAGTTGCCGGTCCTTTTCCTCGGATTGAAAGGCGAGGTTTTTCCCATTAATAAAGAAGACTGCCCGGATCCGGTGATATGAGAGGATATCCAGGATAGAGGAAGTGACCGATTTAACACTGCCGTGGTGCAGGATCTCTTCCATATTCGGGCCGTCATCGAAAGTGAGATAGAGTTTATTATCAAACTCTTTTTCATACCAGAAGATCCCTCGTAGCCTGTTACCTGTATCGGGGATTTCTTTGATCCTTTTTATCGAATAAAGGGATGTCTGCCAGCTGAGTGATGCTGCCCTATATTCAAAACTCCCTCCGGACAGCCAGTCAGACTGATTCAATTCCCCGTATAAAGGCTCAGGTTCTTCTGCCGAATAAGGAAACCCCGGTCTGTTTAGCGGCAGGGCGTGGCTATAGAGACTTAACAGAATACCAAAGAAAATCAGAGAAAAGGAATATACCGGCACAAAACTGTAACTCCTGCCCAGAACATCTGAGATCTGCTGTCCCTGTTTCCGCAGCGAATCTATCAGGATTTTTCGTCGTCTCTGATACCTGCAACGATAGTACAGTAACCGTCTGCTACGGATCCGGCCTGATTTATCCTGTTTCCGTTTATGAGGAGAGATATTTTCTGCGAGGGGGATCTCTTTCAGGAAACGTACTGTTTTACAGTGAAAAATACTTTTTTTTATCAGGGGGGGGCTTTTTAAAAAAGAGAGTCTGTTTTTTCTGCTCCACTCCTGATAGAGAGACAGGGAATCCAGCTCCGGAGAAGAAAAACAGGTGAAAAACCAGCCTGTTCTCCTGTTCTGCCAAACCGGAAGAAACAAGGACAGTATCTCTTCCCGAATAAAAATAAATGGCAGTTTTTTCAGATGAGAAAGAAAAGATTCAAAATCCTCTCCACTGCCGATTTCAATCCTGATCCACCCCTTATTAATATTCCGGATAAGGGAAGAGGGAAAATGGAAAAAATCCCGCTCCGTGCTGACAATCCATATCTCAACAGGGAAACCGGGACGTATCCCGATGGGATAATAATAGGTCTCTATTGCATTGAGCCAGTCAGCTGTAAAACGATCAATCGTATTTTTTACGGAATTGTTATTAATAAAATCGTCCTGCAGCTGAGCGATAAGATTCTGAAGCAGGGTCTTCAGATTCTGTTCCCGAATATCCGAACGGGAAAAGTGGAAAATCTGGGGCTTTTTATCCTGAATCTCCGGGTTCATCAGCTTATTCTAATGATTTCCGGAAGATTCAGGAAGATGGTCAGGAACGATCTTTGAGTTCGGAATAGGGGATTTTGGGAGAAACGCTCTTATAAGCGGGACGGATGATTCTTCCTCCGCTTACAATTTCCTCAACCCTGTGAGCACACCAGCCGGGAATCCGGGCTATGGCAAAGATCGGCGTATACAGATCTTCAGGAATATTCAGTATACTGTAAACAAATCCCGAGTAAAAATCCACATTGGCACAAAGGGGTTTGTCATTGTTCCTTATTTTGTGAAAAAGCTCAGGTGTGACACGTTCGATAATGGCGTACAGCTCAAACTCGTCCATCCGTCCCGACTCTTTGGCCAGGGCTTCCGCTTTTTCCTTCAGGATTTCCGCACGGGGATCGGAAAGAGTATAAACCGCATGCCCCATTCCATAGATCAGTCCCTTTTTGTCAAAAGCATCCTTTCTGAGTATGCGGGACAAATAGGCTTTAATCTCTTCTTCATCGGACCAGTCTTTTACATTGGCCTTGATATCATCCATCATCCGCGCCACCTGAATATTGGCGCCGCCGTGCAGAGGTCCCTTAAGGGCACCTATGGCCGCAGCTATGGCGCTGTATGTATCGGTACCGGAAGAAGAAACAACATGGGTCGAAAAGGCAGAGTTGTTTCCGCCTCCGTGTTCAGCATGGAGGACAAGGGACAGGTCCAGGATTTCCGCTTCCAGTTTGGTATACTTCTTATCAAAACGAATCATCCTCAACAGGTTTTCCGCGGTACTGAGCTTGGGATCAGGTTTATGCAGAAAAAGGCTTTCCCCGTTATGATAGTGGGCCTTGGCCTGATAGGCATAGGCGGCCATGGTGGGAAGCTGGGCTATCAGTTCGACACTCTGTCTCAGGATATTGATAACAGAAGTATCATCGGCCAGCTCGTCCCATGAATAGGCAGCCAGTACACTCCGGGCAATTTTATTCATAATACTGTTGCTGGGGGCTTTCAGAATCATATCCTCGGTAAACTGATCGGGCAGTTCCCGCATTTCTCCCAGTCTTTCACGGAACAGATCCAGTTCATCTTTCGGAGGCAGGTAGCCAAAAAGCAGAAGAAAGATGGTTTCCTCAAAACCGAATCGGCCATCCTTCTGGAAACCTTTTGCCAGTTCCTTGACATCAATCCCCCGGTAGCGTAAAACACCATTTACGGGAATTTTATCCCCTTCTTCCATCATATAACCGTGAACGTCTCCGATTTCGGTTAAACCGACCAGGACACCTCTGCCGTCCCGGTGCCGGAGTCCCCTCTTTACGTCATATCGTTCATAGAGATCAAGAGGGATTTTATTATGGGTATCCATGATTCCCGAGTACTTCTTCAGAAACTGTTCGTTCATTTCGCTTTTAATCATATTTACCTCCCAAATGATTCTGTTCCAGGAGCCGATATTTACTTTATAAACATCAGCTCATAAATGGAATGCGATTTTTCTTTGCCTTTTCGTTCAAACTTGGTTCCGGGACGCCAGTCCTGCGGTTCAGCATAGGCAGAGTACCTGTTATTAAGGTTGCTGCGGTTCAGTACGTCCAGCATATGCTCTGCATAGTTTTCCCAATCAGTAACAGCGTATAAATACCCGCCGGGTTTTAGTTTCTCCGTCAGTCTGCCTACAAATTCATCCTGAATAAGGCGCCTTTTGTGATGCTTCTTTTTAGGCCAGGGATCCGGAAAGAATATATGGAATCCCGCAATACTATCAGAGGGGATCATCCTGTCCAGGACTTCAACGGCATCGTGCTCGATTACTCTGAGATTCCTGAGGCCATACTGTTCTACTTGATATAATAGTTTGCCCACACCAGGTTTGTGGACTTCTATTCCCAGATAGGATTTATCCGGGTTATCCCGGGCAATCTGCCAGGTAGCATCCCCCATACCGAAACCGATCTCAATTGTCAGAGATTCCCTGCCATCCAGAAGTACATCTTCACTCAGGACCCGATCCTGATAGGATACTGAAAACTGATCCAGTAAAGTATCATAAGCCTTCTGCTGTGCCGGACTCATACGACCGGCTCTTAATACATAACTCTTTATTACTTTGAGTTTCTTGTCCATGCTGCCAAATATAGATCAACCTGTTCTGTTTGACAAGCAGCAGATATATGAATATTTATACAAACAATACCCGTATTTTTGTATTATTATTTATTTATTATTCCATTTTGTCAATACTTATGTAAATTATTGCTGATTGAGACTGTTTATTGGATTAGTATATAGATATGAAATTTTTTCCGCCCCTGATATACCTCATCCTTATTCCTGTTCTCTCGCTTTTTCCTAAAGAAATGGAAGGGGTAGTAATCAGAGTGGGGACATTTTCAAAGACAGTCCCCTATATTATCCCCTATGAAAACGGAACAGGTTTTTATGGTATAGAAAATGATATAATATCTCTGCTTGAGAAAAAACTGAATACCAGAATTGAACTGATACAGGGAAAAAGAGAAGAGCTTCTATCTGGATTTGATAATAGACATGTCTCCGCCCTTCTTGTACAGAGCGATGAATTCGATCTTCCGGAGGGCTACCTGAAATCTGAAAAGATACTGGATTTACCTCTTGCTGTTTTCAGTCAGGATCACAGTATCTATCAGTTGAGGATTAATCAGTTTCCCAACAGCAGGATCGGTATTTCACAGCAATCCGATGCAGCCAAAGCCTATATGAAAAGTCTGAATATCCCCTATAGATCTTTTCCCGATACAGAGAAAGGACTCTATAGACTATCCCGCGGTGAAATTGACTTTTTCCTGGATGACCTTTTCCATACAAAATACCAGGCTGATAACCAGAATTTGAAGCTCAGTATAAAAGGAATCATAGAAAATGAAAAATCCCATTACATTCTGATTTTTCCTCCTGAGTCAACTGTTCTCAGAAATCAGTTTAATTTTGCCATAAACCAAATCAGGAAAGATGAATCCTATTCCATAAGGAACCGATGGATTGGGCTGTATCCCACTCAGAGGTTTGATCAGATGAAATTCAGCAGCCGGGAAATCTCCTGGATGGAGGAAAATCCGGAGGTCCTTTATAAAGGCGAATCATCCATGGGGCCGATTCTCTTCGAACAGAACAATAATTATGTTGGTATAGTCGCCGATATTCTCAGGATAATTACTGACCAGACCTCGATCAGGTTCACCCCCGTCAACGACAAGAAACTGCCAAATCCTCTATCGGATAAATCTGCATTTGAAAATGTGATCTTACCCATGACCACTTTTGATGATACGGATCTTGCGGATTATCACTTCAGCGATCCCTATCTGACTATACCCAATGTTATTTTTGCCCGAAAAAACGACAGGATTTATATAGATAATATTTATGAAATGACCAACCGGAAAATTATCCTGGTAAAAGGGATGGGTGTTAATCGGTATATGATGAATAAATACCCGGAAATGGATTTTATTCAGGTCAATACGGTCAGAGAAGCACTCCGTGCCCTGATTCAGTCCAAAGCGGATTTTTATGTGGGAGACATGATAACCGGCAGCTATTATATTAATAAAGCAGGATACAACCAGCTGAGTATGGTAGGAGAAATCAAGCACGATATGGAGCTGCGTATTGCTGTTCCCGATGAAATGAGCACACTTGTCCCCATACTGAACAGAGCCCTCAAGCAGATATCACCGGGTGAAAATACATCCATTATCCAGAAATGGACATCTCTGAGACTGGAAGATTCGATCAATTACTCCCTCCTGGGTCAGATTCTGATAGTTTTTACCGTAATCATCATGATTATTCTTATCTGGAACAGGAAACTGAAGCTGGAGATTCAGGAGAGGGAGAGATCGGAAGAAGCCCTCCGTTACAGCGAACACAAGTCCCGGGAAGCGGAAGAGGTTTCAAGAATTGCCCGGGAAAAAGCGGAGCGGCTGGCGGTAATGGCCGAGGATGCCAGCAAGGCGAAATCCCAGTTTCTGGCCAATATGTCTCATGAGATCAGGACGCCCCTCAACTCGATAATCGGTTTTTCCGAGCTCCTTGAGACCACAGAGACCTCACCGATACAGAAGCAGTATCTGGATTCGGTCAAGACTTCCGCAGAAGTCCTGCTTGTTCTGATCAACGATGTTCTGGACCTGTCCAAGATTGAAGCGGGAAAGACAAAAATCAACACAGCTCCTGTAAAACTTTCAAAAATCTTCAATGACATGAAAGTCATATTTTCACAGAGAGCAGAAGATAAAGGATTGAATTTCCGTTTTATCGAAACGGAAGAGCTGGAATATGATTTTTTACTGGATATGCTTCGAATTGAACAGATTTTAATGAACCTTATTGGAAACTCCCTGAAATTCACCGAATCCGGTTTTATTTCAATCTCGGCCCGTTTTAAAAGACTGGACCATTCGGATAACTATGATATTACTCTCATTGTGGCTGATTCCGGAATCGGAATAAAAGAGGATCAGAGAGACAAGATATTCCACTTGTTTGAACAGTCTGACAATCAGGATACCCGAAAATTCGGGGGAACCGGACTAGGCTTGGGGATTTCAAATAAACTGGTGGAATTAATGAACGGTTCCATTCATGTAGACAGCCTTTACGGCAAGGGTTCTGTATTTTCAGTCAACCTTCCCAAAGTCCCCTGTGTAGGAAAAGGGATGCCTGCAGGTGAGACTCCGGATTCTTTAAACCTCTCCGTGGAATCGGGATTAAAAAATAGGGATAACCGGAAACTGATAACAGACAGGGATCTGGTTTGTCGATGGATCAAAGTCAGAGACAGCGGCGATCCCGAAGCTATCAGGAATTACTGCCATAAACTCCTGCTCCTGCGGGAAGTGCGGGAATTCCCGTCAGCAGTGAATACCATGCAGAGCATGATAAAGGCTGCGGAAGAGTATAACCTGGACAGGATACTTTTGCTATCCAATCAGATGAACGATTATTTTGCGGAGACATAGGGGATGAACAAAAAAAGGATCATACTTATAGTAGATGACATACCCAAGAATATTCAGCTTGTAGCCCAGCATCTGAAACCTCTGAATTACAAACTCCTCTTTGCCACTTCCGGAAGCAAAGCTTTGAAACTCCTTGAGGAAAATCCGGTCGATCTGATTCTGATGGATATTATGATGCCCGAGATGAATGGTTTTGAAACCTGTCGGATAATAAAGGGAAAGTCCCAGTACTCCCGTTTGCCCATTATATTCCTGACAGCCAGGAATGAGGTCAGCGATATTGTGGAAGGCTTTGATGCGGGGGGCTCAGATTATATAACCAAACCTTTTCATGGACAGGAGTTAATTGAACGGGTTAAAACTCATCTGGAATTGAAGATTCACAGGGATCAGCTGCAGGAAAGGCAGAGACAGCTACAGGAGCTGCTGCACATTCTGTCCCATGATCTGAGAAACAGCCTTTCAGGAATTACCATGACCATGGACCTGGCGGATATGGAAAAAAGGCCCCTGAATAACTATGAGCTTCGTCTGAGAGACCTCTCCCAGAACGGATTGAGTATTATTGATCTGGTAAGAACCATGCTCTCTTTAAATGAAAAACCCCTGGAACTGAAACCGACGAATCTGAATGAATCTCTCAATCAATCCCTTACCATTCTCAAACCCTTTATTGATTCGAAGAAGATCAGAGTAAAAATCCATCATACCAGTGATCTGCAGGTAATGGCAGAACCGACATCCCTTGTCAACTCCGTATTAAACAATATTCTGACCAATGCCTGCAAATTCACGGAAGAGAAAGGAGAACTGATCATCACTATGGAGGAAAAGAACCAGAATACCGTTCTGACCCTGCGGGATTTCGGCGTCGGGATCCCCGAGGAAATACAGAGTTATCTCTTTGATATTCACAGGGCAACCAGCCGCCCGGGAACAAATGGTGAGAAAGGGACCGGATACGGACTGCCCCTGGCCAGGAAATTTATGAATGCCTATGGAGGAACCATTCATATCCGTTCAAAAACAGCCGGTACCCCGGATTTCCCGCGGGGAACGGAAATATCCCTCTCCTTTCCGGAGATTGAAATCTGATTCCCGTCTACAACAGCAGCATCAGTTTTTCCTTCAGGAATTCAGATTTCTCAACAAGCCCTATCTTTCCGGTTTCAATAATCAACCTTTCTGGATGGGCCGCATCCAGTTTGACCTGCCCGTTGGAAACGGCAATCATCTTCATAAGATTATCGACAGATATTATCGCAACCTTTCCGAAGTCGATATAAACAACACCCTGCCTCTCTTTCATGGCGGAGATCCAGAGTTGACGGCAGATAATGCGGATTTCCGCCAGCGCCAGAAGACTCTGCATTTCCGATGGAAGGGGACCGAAACGGTCATACAGTTCGGCATAGATCCTGTCCTGCTCCTCTTTTTCAGAAATAGAGGCAACTTTTTTATAAACTTCCATCTTTTCTGTGGGATCATGGATGTAGGTGTCCGGGATAAAACCTGTGTAATCCAGTTCAAGGTAAACTTCAGGCGGCTCTTCCTCCCGTTCCTCCTGGCTCCTCTCTATGATGGCGTCTTCCAGCAGTTTAAGGTACATATCAAATCCGACCGCCAGGATTTCACCGGACTGCTCGCTTCCCAGCAGGTTTCCGGCTCCCCGGACTTCCATATCCTTCATGGCAATCTTGAATCCCGATCCCAGATCCGTAAAATCGGAAATTATCTGAAGCCTTTTCATGGCAATATCCGACAGGACCCGGTTTTCCGGGTATAACAGGTAGGCATAGGCCAGCCGCTCCGACCGGCCTACCCGTCCGCGCAGCTGATAGAGTTGTGATATACCATACATATCAGCCCGGTCAATTATAATCGTATTGACATTGGGTATGTCTATTCCGTTTTCGATAATTGTCGTAGAGACAAGAACCTGAAAGGCTCCGTGGATAAAACGGTGCATAATCTCTTCCAGTTCCCTGGGGGTCATCTGGCCGTGGGCTATTTCGACAAAAACCTCGGGAACCAGTTCCTGCAGAAATATCTGTATGCTTTCCAGAGACTCCACCCTGTTGTGAAGAAAGAACACCTGCCCGCCCCGCTCCATTTCCCGCCGGATGGCACGGGCTACCGTATCCGGATCGAATTCCTGAATAAATGTTTCGATGGGCTGCCTGTTTTTCGGCGGGGTTTTCAGAACCGACATATCCCTTATTTTTACAAGTGACATATGCAGGGTACGCGGGATAGGCGTAGCCGACAGGGTCAGACAGTCTATATTATTTTTAATTTCCTTTAAGCGTTCCTTGTCTTTAACGCCGAAACGCTGTTCCTCATCGATAATCATCAGACCAAGGTTCTTGAATTTAATATCCTTTGACAGGATACGGTGGGTTCCTATCAGGAGGTCGATCTCCCCTTCGGTCAGACGTTTCAGGGTCTCCTTCTGTTCCGCTTTGGATACGAAACGGGACAGCATCGCTATTCGTACAGGAAACCTTTTAAACCGTTCCAGAAAATTCTCGTAGTGCTGTTCCGCCAGAATCGTCGTGGGACAGAGAAAAGCGACCTGCCGCCCTCCCATAACCCCCTTAAAGGCGGCCCGCATGGCAATCTCTGTTTTACCGTATCCCACATCGCCGCACACAAGACGGTCCATGGGCCGGGGAGATTCCAGGTCCTGTTTTATATCGGCAATGGCATTGAGCTGATCCCGGGTTTCCTGGTAGGGAAAGGACGCTTCAAATTCAATCTGAAAATCGTCATCCTTCGGGAAAGCGTATCCCCTGGCCGTCTGCCTGCCCGCATACAGCTTGACAAGACGGTCTGCCAAATCTTCAACAGACTTGCGGACCTTCTTCTTTTTGTTATCCCAGCTCTTTCCTCCGATTTTATCCAGCCGGGGGCGGCGGCTTTCCTGTCCGATATAGCGCTGGACCAGGTTCACCTGTTCTATGGGGATGAAGACAGTTTCTTCGCCGGCATATTCCAGTGAGATATAGTCTCTCTCATTGCCGGCGGCCCTGATCCGTTCGATCCCCTTGAACAACCCGATTCCGTAGTTTACATGAACCACATAATCACCGGGATTCAGCTCGACAAAGGAGTCGATGACTTCGCTTTTAGCCTTGCTGACAGAACTGGGAACCTTCTTCTTGCGGCCGAAAATTTCATTTTCCTGAATAACGAGGATCTTGTCCGCAGTAAGGCAGAACCCGCCCGAAATGCTTTCCGGAATCACCACAGGTTCAAATTCTTTCAGCATGAAACCGATCCGGTCCGACTGGGATTCCGATTCGGCAAAGATAAAAATCTGGTAGTTCTGGTTCCGGAATCCGGCCATTTCCTCTTTGAGATAGTTTATGTTCCCGAAGAAGGAACGTCCCGGATCGCATTCAAAATGGAGGGCGTCCGGGCTGTCCTCCTGTTTAAGGTTGTGAATAAGGAGGGTTTTACGGTGAAGCCTTATCCTCTCGTCCAGAGGCGAGATGAATCTTTCGGGATGGGGAACAATCATCCCCTGTTCCCTGGCCTTCAGGTAGAGTTCGTCATACTCCTTGAGAAGGACCGCTTCTCCGGATTTGAACCCTTCCATGTCTATAAGGTAAAGGAAATCCTCCACTCCGATAAAATCCGTCAGGGCTGCGGGTTTTTTAAAAGCCAGGGGGTAGTATAGTTCTTCCCCTCTGAATTCCCCGCTGACCGAAAGCATATCCAGAATCTTTTCAAAAGCGGCGCTCTCCAGGTTGGTTTCCAGTTGTCCTATTCTCTCGTCATCCCACACGACTTCCTTTGAAGGATAGATATGGATCCGGGGAATTTTCTCCTGCGAAGCCTGTGTGACCGGATTAAAGAACTTGATCTCCTCTACTTCATCAAATTCAAATACGATACGGACAGCCTCTTCATAACCGGGTAGAAAGATATCCAGAACTTCCCCTCTCAGGGCGAATTCTCCGGGAACACTGACCCTGGGAACCCTCAGGTATCCATACTCCTGCAGCCTCTTTTCCAGGAAAATCGGATCAATTTCCGACCCGATATGAATATCCAGCAGAAGGGATTTCATATAGTCCGCCGGAGGAAGACTGGAGAGGTAGGTCCGCAGGGAGGCGACAAATACGGCGCCTTCGGCATTCATCATTTCATAGAGGGTTTTAACCCTTCTGCCGAAGACCGAGGCCTGGGGAGAGACTCCTTTATACAGCATGGTTCCCCACCAGGGCATATGGCTGACCTTCGGATGAAACAGGGACAAGTCACGAACCAGTTCTTCCGCTTCCTTTTCGCCGGAAACAATCAACAGGGCGTTTTTACGGGACAGGTTCTGAAGATGCCCGACCAGACCTGCCAGGTAGCTGCCTCTCAAACCGGTTAAATGCACGGGGAAATGACCGGAATTGACCTGGTCCAGAAGGGAATTGAAGATATCATTTTGCTTGAAGTGCTTTGTAATCGTATTTTGGTATAATGTTATCATTTAAAAAAACCGAAATTAATAAAAAGAATTTGTTTGGGAGTTCCCATGACCAGAAAGCGAATAAGCTTAATATTCCTGTTGTTCCTGATCCCGGTCGTTGCCGCTGTCGCCGCAGAACCGGTATTCAGCATAAGATATTATAATAAGAAAATCTATTACCCCGAGAGTCCCATTCAGATAAAAGTGATTCTGTCGAACCCGGATTCCGCGCCGATTTCCTTCAAGATTGCGGAAAACAGAACATTCAATTTTCTCTTTACCCTGAAAACCCTTAAGAACGAGTCCCTGCCGCCCTCCCGGGAATATCTGATAAACTACAGCAGCAATGAGCCTGCCTACTACAGGATGGTAACCCTTGAACCGGGAGAGGAGTTTGGTTTTATACTGGACCTGGACTCTTTTGTAGATGTATCCGATCCCGGTGTCTACATACTGGACGGCAGGTTTTTTTCCGACCTGAACAATAAGGCGGCTGATGGAATAGAATCCAATAAACTCTCCCTGACAATACGCCCCGGCATGTACGCTTCCGATTATTCTGATAAAATTGATCTGGAAACCGGCGAGATCCTGAGGCAGGAAAGCCTGCCCCCCGATGAAATCGTGGAATATTTGCTTAAGGCCAGACAGAAAAACCAGTGGAACAAGTTCTTCCTCTATCTTGATTTAAAGGAAATCCTTCTTCAGAATGACAGGATTCGCCGCCAGTTTGAAAAGATGTCGGAGGAGGAGCAGCGCCTTTCCCTGGAAGAGTATAAAGAAGAGCTTAAAACGGGTCAGATGCCCGAGAACCAGAATATAGTGAATATCCCTCAGGATTTTGAAATTCTCCAAACCAGTTATAACAGCAACGAAGCAACGGTCATCGTCAAGGAAGTCTTCCGGAATATTGGATTCAATGAAATTAAAAGGTACACGTACTATCTGAATAAATATGATAACGTATGGAAAATCCATCGCTATGAAGTTAAGAATGTCGGGACAGAATAAATGAAACTACTTTTTGTGAATCAGGATGAAAAAACCACCGCCAGAGTATTCCGCTATTTTACCCCCCTGGGATACTCGGTCATCCAATACGACAACCCTCTTAAAGCCATGGATAATTTCAGGGAGATCCGGCCGGAGGCTGTTATTTTCAATGAAATGGATTATCCCCGCCACTGGAAGCTGGCGGTACAGTTTCTACGGCAGAATTTCTCGAAAGAAACCGCCCCCTTCCTCCTGGTGGTAAACAGGGACTTCCCGGAAACCGAACTGGACAAGGCCCATCTTCTGGGAGTTAACGGGATTCTGAAAGTAGAAGAGGAAGCGGATCTTTCCCTGAAAGATCTTGAATCCCAGATTCTCCGCTACAAACCTTCGCCTGATGTAAGGAAAGAACGGCACCTTCTTCCTCTGGGGAGCCGGGTTATGGATATAATGTTTATGAATCCGGAAAATCTGCAGCTCGTAACATCACGGGTTCTGGAGTTATCCGAGAATGGGGCTATTGTAAAACCGACGGAACGGATCAAGACGGAAGGGTTGAAAGAAGGAGTGGAGCTTAAGGGTTGTTCCCTTAAAACAGGCGAGTCCATTGTCAGCATGACTGTCCGGATTGTTAAAATCAACGGTATTTTCGAACTGGAATTTCTGGAAGGCAAAGATGACTGGAAAGATCAGGTTTTAGCGGCAATCCAATCCTTTAACTGATTCCTGTCTTAACAATATTTCCAAATCACTGTATATTAGGATCGGCTAAGGCATTAATTTATGATGAAGTTGGCCCCGGGCCGCTTTCTCATTTATAATAAAATTTGAATCCATGTAAAAAATGGGTCTTGTGAATATCTTTAGGAGGATTTTTCATGAATTTACGAAATACTTACCAGTTCACCTCTGAAAGCGTTGGAGAGGGACATCCGGATAAAGTCTGCGATATGATATCTGATGCGGTTCTTGATACAGCACTGGCTCAGGACAGCGAATCCAGAGTAGCCTGTGAATGTTTTGCGTCTACAGGTATGGTTCTGGTCGGCGGAGAGATAACGACCAACGGCTATATTGATATTATTCAGGTAGCCAGAGAAACTCTGAAAGAGATTGGTTACGATGACCACCGTTTCGGTATCGATTACCACTCATTTTCCGTGCTCTCTGCTATCAAGCCCCAGTCTGCGGATATCAGCATGGGGGTTACGGAAGGTCAGGGCCTTCACAAAGAGCAGGGTGCAGGAGACCAGGGTCTTATGTTCGGTTACGCCTGCCGCGATACGGAAGAACTGATGCCCGCCCCTATTCAGTATTCCCATCAGATTATGAAACGGGCTTCGGTTGTCAGAAAAAACAAGGTGCTGGACTTTCTGGGTCCAGACGGAAAGTGTCAGGTGACAGTAGACTATGTGGGTGGAAAGCCCTCCCATATCTCAACAGTTGTCCTGTCCCACCAGCATGTTGAGGTTCCCTACGAAAGGATCCGGGAAGGCCTGATAGAAGAGGTTATCAAAAAAGCCCTTCCCATGGACATGATAAACGACAAGACCATTTTCCATGTCAACCCAACGGGGAATTTTGTCATTGGCGGTCCCGAAGGAGATGCCGGCCTGACGGGCCGTAAGATTATTGTTGATACCTACGGCGGTGCTGCTGCTCACGGTGGCGGAGCGTTCTCCGGAAAAGACCCCTCCAAGGTGGACAGATCCGCTGCCTATATGGCCCGTTACGTAGCCAAAAACCTGGTAGCCGCCGGTGTGGCGGACAAGTGTCAGGTTCAGCTGGCCTATGCTATCGGTATTGCCGAACCTGTCTCCCTTTACATCGATACCTTCGGGACAGGCAAGGTGGATGAATCGGAAATCGAAAAAGCTGTTAATTCTATTTTCAAACTGACTCCCTCGGGAATCATCAGCACCTTCGATCTGAAACGTCCCATCTACAAACAGACTGCGGCCTATGGTCATTTCGGCCGGAGCGAATTCCCCTGGGAATCTCTGGAAATGGTGGATTCTGTTAAAAAAGCCCTGCTGTAGTTCAGCCGGTGTAGTATAATACAGTTAAGGAGGGGCAGTTGGAAGTTTTTCCCCGTTTGTATGAAAGCACTTCCCGGGAAGGTGAATACAGATGTCTCCTCTGCCCTCATAACTGTCTTCTTAAAACGGAACAGCACGGCATCTGCCGTGTAAGAATATCAACCGATTCGGGTATAAAACCTGTCCATCCGGCTCCCGTTACCGCCCTGGCGGTGGATCCCATAGAAAAAAAGCCCCTTTTTCACTTTCTCCCGGGGAGTTCCATCCTCTCCATCGGTTTTGACGGTTGCAACCTGCGCTGTCCCTTCTGCCAGAACTGGCGGATAGCCCAGAGTGTTTCCCACGAATATTACGATCTCCCGCCGGAGGAGCTGCCACCGCTGAGCCGGCTGAAGGAGAGCCCCGGAGTCGCCTTTACCTACTCGGAGCCCCTGATCCATTACGAGTATCTGATTCAGGCCGCAGAGCTTCTTAAAAAGGAAAATTTAGTATCCATTCTGGTTTCGAACGGATACATAGAAAAAACACCCGGTAAGTACCTTGCCGACCGCCTGGATGCTGTTAAAGTGGACCTGAAGGGCTTTAGTGAGGAGTGGTATGCCGGAGAGCTGAAGGGGCACCTGAAGCCGGTACTGGACTTTATTACGATCTGCGCTGAGAGGACCCATCTGGAGGTGGTAACTCTGATTGTCCCGGGCAAGAACGACTCCACCGATGAGATCAGGGAGAGTGCCAAATTCCTGGCTTCCCTGAGTCCTGAAATTCCCTTTCACCTGAGTGCTTATTATCCCCAGTACCACTACACTATCCCTCCCACGGACAGGGAAACGGTCCTTAATCTGGCGGATACGGCCAGGGAGTACCTTAAGTATGTGTATACGGGGAATATCGGCGCTCCCAACCGGACACTCTGTTCCGGCTGCGGGGCTGTGTTGATTGATCGAAGCGATTATTCGGTTAATTCGGAGGGTTTGAAAAACGGCGAGTGCCGGGAGTGCGGGACTCCCCTTCCGGGACGTTTCTGATTTTTTTACAATAATAGTTGACAGTTTTTCGCCTGTCTTGTATATTACCTCTCGTTACTGATATTCCCCTGTAGCTCAGTCGGTAGAGCGGGTGGCTGTTAACCACCATGTCAGCAGTTCGAGTCTGTTCGGGGGAGCTTGAAAGACTGTCTGGTTTTTCCGGACAGTTTTTTTTTTGCCCTTTTTGATTCACATTTGTATGAATCTCCCCTATTCCGATAAAACCTTCATTTGCCTGAAACTGTGAAATTCCATGCAATCCCATAGCGCGCTAGTTATATCGATGTCTATATAACTTTCTCCTGGGAGGGCGATTACTGCGTCTCTATAAATTTCAAAATTCAATTAATATATAAAGGATAAATATATGCACGAAAAAAAACATTTCTCTTTCTACTATTTGGTACATTCAATATATTTGCACAAGTTCCTTTCGAGGTTAATTATTCTGCTGGCCCATGATTATTGGGATGGGTTTCCAGTTAATGGATTAATAATTTCTAATGGTTTTGTATCAAGAAGAAATTCAACATTATTCGAAAAAAATAATAGAGCTCATCAAATTCAAATATCTTCTGGTGATGGTAATTTTTCATTTGTATATGAATTAGATGATATTTCAGATTTGCAAGTATTAAAACTTCCAGCTTATGCATCTGAAATAACAATAAAATCTGTATATCCAGTATTTAATCGGGTAGCCGGAGGCTTCTAACCTCCAGCTACCACTCCTCAATTTCTCTTAACATTCATATATGGCAGCTATATCATGTATCCTGCGCTTCATTTCCCTGCGGATAGGCAACGGCTCCAGACACTCGCATTTACCCCCGAAACCGAAAAGGATATTGTAGTAGTATTCGTTCTCTATAAAAGGAAAACTGACAATATAGTGCTCCTCACCATCTGGCGAAATGTGTTCATAAGTACAATAATCCAGAACCCTGTCCATGACGGATTTATGAATACGGATTTTTATTCTTGTCTGCAGAGTCTCCAGAATATCCGAAAAATCCAACTGTGGTTTCTGATAATCCCGCGGCGTAAAAACTTCCTCCTGCATTTGCAGGTTTGATATGCGGGACAGTTTAAATAAACGAAAATCATTTCTTTTACGGCAATACCCTTGCCAGTACCAGTGACTGCTTTTTAATACAAGCTGATACGGCTCGGCTGTTCGTGCCGTTCTATTTCCGTAGCGGTCTGCATATTCAAACGAAAGCAGCCTGCTTTCCTGTAAAGCTGTTTTGATAGTTTCTAAATAGGATTGTATGTTCCTGTTGCCCATCCATGGAGTTAAATCGATATAGATTTGATTTGCTCTAAATTCAATGTCTTTGGCTCTGTCGACTGGGATAAAACTCTTTACTTTCGCAAGAGCGTTTATCAGCTCATCACCCCGTATCATATTGGAAAGGCTGGAAAGCCCCATTAAGATAGCTGAAAGGTCGGCAGTCGAAAAAACCTTTTTATCCATCTTGTAGTTCTGCATGATTTCAAAACCGCCGCCCACTCCCGATGTTGAGTGAACAGGAATTCCAGCCATGTTGATTGAGTCTATATCGCGGTAGATTGTGCGGAGTGACACTTCAAACATATCTGCCAACTCTTGTGCGCCTATACGCTTTTTATCAAGTAGTATCATGATAATGCTTACAAGCCTGTCAATTTTCATCTGATAGCAGCCTGCCAATATTTTTTATAGTTGTTATAGATTGTTGCCATACTGATGTCAACAATTACCGGGTATATTAAAAGTAAATAAACCAATTTACCTGTCTGGAGGAGACACAATGCAGAAAAAAGCTTTAGTCATAATCGATATTCAGAATGACATAACAAAGAATTACAAGGAGATTATAGGCAATATCAATAAAGCGATAGATTGGGCGGTCAATAATGAAATTCATGTTATCTATATCAGACATGAAAATTTATCAGCCGGCACAAGGAATTTTAAATCCGACACATTTGGGGCTGAATTAGCTTCCGATATGAAAATAGTATCCAAGAACGTTTTTACAAAATATAAAGGAAATGCCCTAAGCTGTGAAGAATTTACCGACTTTATCAGTCAAAATGAAATAGGAGATTTTTACATAGCAGGAGCAGATGCCGCTGTGTGTGTTAAATCAACCTGTTACAACATGCGTAAGGCAAATTATGGCGTCCATGTCCTGTCTGACTGCATTACCAGTTATGATAAAAGGAAAATTGAAGAAATGCTGCGTTATTATGAAAGTAAAGGCAGTAAAATTATCTGTCTGGATGATCTGTAATTATTATATAAATCGGGGAACTGGAGGCATCGGACTCCAGTCCCGGATGCATGGACGAGCAGCAAGCAAAGCGCGCGACCAGTCCCGGATGCATGGACTGATGCAATTGCAATAGCAGATTTGTCCATATCCAGTACTTTTACCGCATCAGTAATTCTTTGATCATGAATTGTTTTATCCCAGTTCCCTTCTACAGAAACAAATTTTAATTTATTGCTAAAAAACACTTTAAAGCCCTTTCGGTACAGAAATAGTAATTTCCTGGATCATCAGTTTAATCATTTTATATTATAGTACGTTAATAATAGATGAAACAGGAAACACTATTATACAGTTCAGGAGAATATAAAGAATATATGTTTGAGAGTTTTATAGTTTCATCGTAAATTTTATAAACAAAGAGATGAAAGAAATAAGCAGCATAAACAGGACTAAAGGCGAAGCCCGGAATTACTATAATAGAATAAGCAAATACTACGATATTATATCAGGAAAAAAAGAGAATAAAATTAATAAACTGGGATTAAAGAGACTGGGGACTGAGCCTGAAGACGAGATCCTGGAAATAGGATTTGGAACAGGAAAAATATTAAAGGAAATCATAACACAACCAGATTATAGAGGAACATTATTCGGAATTGATATATCTGACGGGATGATAATTGAAGCGGGAAAACGATTCAACAATGAAGAAAAAAAGAGAATCAAACTAATTTGCGGAGATGCGGTCGTTTTACCATTCGGGAATGAGGAATTTGATAAGATTTTTATCAGTTTTACTTTAGAACTATTTGATACACCGGAAATACCGGTCGTTTTGAAGGAATGTAAACGGGTACTGAAGAGCAGTGGAAAGATCTGTGTAGTATCAATGTCTAAACGGAAAGAGAGTATAATGGAAAAAATATATGAATGGTCTCATAGGCATTTTCCAAAACTGATTGACTGCAGACCCCTATACACAAAAGAAGTACTGGTAGAATCAAGATTCAAAGTTGAAGAACTGATAGAGGAATCTCTATATGGACTACCGGTTGATATAATAATCTGTAAAAAATAAATGCTTTAACCCAAACAGACTGCAGAATACCTTCGAGACTGCCCCGTCAGACAGTCCCGAAAACATCCTACTTAACCTTTCCGGTATTCTGCCAGGTAATTATGGCCCATATCCGTCAAATCGAACCTTTGGAATCCGGCAGATTCTACAAGATCATCCAGCTGTTCCACCGATATCCGGCGAGCCAGGGGCGGTCCGAAAGCGGTCTGTTCCTTCCTGCACTCCACAACAAAGAATCTCCCCGAAGGTTTCAGAATACGAAAGATTTCCCTGAACAAACCGTCCGCACACCGGGGCAGATCCAAAGCATGCAGGACCGTGCAGATAAAGCAGACATCACAAAGACCATCTCCAAGGGGAATTTTTCCGGTCAGATCGGCAACGACACCTTTTACCTGATCCGAACCGTTCATCCGGGCTTCTTCCGCTAATGCATGGATCCCGCTTTCATTCCGGTCCAGGGCGTAAATATGCCCCCTGCTGCCGACGATCTGTGCAGCCGCAAGAGCATAACTGCCGGATCCGCAGCCCAGATCGGCAAATGTATCGCCCTTGCTCAGATTGAGCCGATCGAATAAAAGATCAGGATCCTGCATCCAGAAGCTGTCCGGTCCCCGGTGGGAACGGCAGCCGTTCCGGCAGGCATGGGCTATCTCATGTTTCATAATAACTCCCTTTCCGTTTCTATAGATAAAACAGGAATGATTCGATTTTCTTTCTGGTATTTTCATTCGAAGTCCCGTCAAAAGTCAGGTTCAACAGAGGCTTCGAATCCCCGTCGGTTCCTCCCTTATACAGGGAGCTCATGGTTATACCCGTATTCTCGTAAGTGGAGGCAAGGGACAGGACTCCGTCGACATCCCCATGGGGTGCAACAGCCGCGGCAAAGCGGTACCGGCCGAATGCGCCGGCATAATACCCGACGGACTGGTCCGCCCGGCGGTGGAGTCTGGCAAGATCCGGGTGGAAAACGGAGTTCGCCCCCATACTGCGGGATACAGCGGCATGGATTCTTTCCAGACCGGAGAGGATTTCCTCATAAAACGGGTCGGCCCTGCCGGCAGCAGCCTGTACAGCGGCATAATCCCGCCAGAGCATAAGAAGGGCTTCTGCCAGAGAGGCATATAGAATCCGGTGTTCCTCCTCCAGACCGGCCAGCATCCGATCGGTCAGATTCCGATTATAAAGGATGGACGGTTCGCCAACCGCCAGGAGACATTTTCCCGCAGAGAAGTCGGTCCAGAAACGGCTTACGTCCTCTGCCAGAGCTGTAACACCGAAAAGGGAAAGATTCCCGTCCATACCATCCAGCAATCTGTCCAGACAGCGCATCCGCATAGGGGACGGTGTATTATTGACCAGATCACCGCACAGGATCCCCAGAAAAAACCGTTCGGCCCACTCCTTTCCCATAAGGGGAAAATCCTCCGCAAAAGGCGCAAAGACCCGAGAGCCGATGTACCCGGACTCATCCATCCTGGTCCGGACAAGGCGGGCGAACTGGCCGTCCACTTCCGCCCCTTCGAATTGAGGGATAAAAAAAGCGGCAGACTGGGAAGCACCCTCTTCCCGGAGGGTCTTGAGACGGGTAAAGATATCGCCGAATAATGCCGTCAGAGACAGAAGCTCATTGGTGAGCGTATACCTGCGGCCTTCCGCCAGGGAGGCATTTTCCGCCAGGGGAAGCACCTCGGCTTTCACCCCGTTGCTCCGAAGCTGAACGGCCGCTATATCAGAATAGGGAAACAGGTTCGGCAGATAGAGTGTCTGATCATCAGAAAGGTCCTTCAGCGCACGGCAGAAGCCAGCAGAAGGGGCATCCTTTTCATCTGGTGCCGGAGAATCGGCAGCGGATACGGAAGGAGCGCCGAGACTGCCGAGGAACGCTTCGATCCGGGTAATGACCCCCACTTCCGAAGAGTGCTCATCCACTTCGATATTCAGATAGGGTTTATCTCCCATGATCTCGCTGAAATAGTGGATAAAAACGGAGTCGGGTCCGCAACAGTGGTGAGTCAGAAAAACCGCATGCATATTGGGGTAATTGCGAACCATTTTGGCCGTTTCCAGAATATGCTGTCCGAAAGGCCAGTACATATTGGGGTGCTCCCGGGAAACATCGCCTTCGGGAAGCTCGAAGAAAGAGAGAACTTTGTATCCCTGGTCCATCAGTATCCCGGGGATTCCCATGTTTAGAACGGGATCGGCTACGCCATAGATTTTCGAGATCAATACAAAGACCTGTTCATCCGGCTTGATATCCTCCCAGACCTGTTTCCCATTGGCTTTGAGCCTCTCTTCAAAAGCAAGGGCCGCCATCATCCCTTTCTGGAGGGCATTGCCTATCTCCTCTTTCGATCGTCCCAGTTCCGCGCCCAGCGAAGCGAAGCTGCTCCTCATAAAATCCTGACCTCGATTAAATGCGATAGTCGGAGCAAGCAGCCTGATTCCCCT
Organism: Oceanispirochaeta sp.; assembly: GCA_963663385.2. GTDB lineage: Bacteria > Spirochaetota > Spirochaetia > DSM-2461 > DSM-2461 > Oceanispirochaeta. The sequence goes on from CAXXXD010000003.1 coordinate 1,548,298, forward strand.
GCTTTGAAGTTCCATATTCCGGTTGATGATTTTAAAAGCCAGCTGCATGTAGGCACAGCCGTAATTCTGCCTGGATTGGGAATCGGGATGTTCAATCGTATGGAGATCGGGAAAGAAAATATAGTCCACATTCTTTTCAATAAGTTCTGCCACATGACCGTTAATCAGCTTCATGGGATAACACAGTTCATCCTGGGAGAACTCCTGTCCAAGGGAGATAGTTCTTTCACTTGTCGGATCGGAGAGAACCACATTGAATCCCAATTCCCGGAATATGGTACTGAACATGGGATACATGCCGTAGGTAAACAAAGCCCGGGGGATCCCCACCGTTTTTTTCTCAGAATCCGCCTTGGTATCATATCCCTTGAAGATCAGATCCGAAACCCTTTTATTGAACTGACCGTTCCGATCGACAGCCTTTTCACGGGGACGAGACTCTTCCATCCGGGAGAAATCCGCTGCAAATCCCCTGAAATCGGAATTCAGGCACAGGCATTCGTCCATTGCCAGAAGGGCTGCACCAAAAGCGCCGGTCACACTGAAATACGGCGGTACAACAACATCCTTACCTGTTAGAACCCGGAACGCGTTGACCACACCCTGATTATAGGCGATACCCCCCTGCAGAAAAATCTTATTTCCGATCGGCTTTGATCCAACGACCCGGTTCAGATAATTTCTGACAATGGAATAACAGAGGCCTGATGCTATATCCTCCATGGAAGTCCCCCGCGAGAGAGCGGCGGCAATACTGGATTCAATGAATACGGTACAGCGCTCTCCCAATTCCAGCGGATACCCTGATTTCAGAGCCAGAGGACCGAATTCCTCCAGGGGAATACTGAATTTCTTTGCCTGTTCTTCAATAAAGGATCCCGTTCCGGCCGCACAAACCTTATTCATCTGAAAATCCTTTACCCGACCGTCTTTCAGCCGGATAAACTTGGAGTCCTGTCCGCCGATTTCAAAAACCGTATCCACATGAGGATCCAGAAAGGCCGCCGCCCTGGCCTGGGCCGTGATTTCATCCCGGATCAGGTCCGCACCGATTATCTCCCCGATCCGGTACCGCCCCGATCCGGTGATTCCCGCGCCTGTAACAGTCAGGGTATCCCCCCATTTTTCATGTATACGGCTGAAACAGGTCTGCAGGGCACCGAGAGGATTACCGTGCGTACGGATATATTGCCACTCCATAACCCCGCCTCCGGAATTGATCAATACCACATTTGTACTGGTGGAACCGATATCAATCCCCATATGACAGGAGAGGGAATTCCGGTTTACCGGATCTGCCTGAAGTTTATGCTTTCCCTCACTGTCACCGTTTCCGAACAGATGCAGAGGGAGCAGCGTACTCTCCCTTTCGGGAGACCGGGAAGCGGGAGCTTCCAGAAAGCGGATCAAAGCCGGGACATCCAGGCAATGGTTGTTCTGATGGGCGATAATTGCCGTTCCCGCCGCCTGGAGAATACCGCAGGATTCGGGAACAACCAATTCTCCGGATTCCAGCCGAAAAACGTCTTCCAGCGCCTTTACGATCCCCCGGTTGAACCCGACGCCTCCCGTAAAAATCAGCGGCTTCTCCACCTTCTGTCTCTTTACAATAGTCCCCCTGTAGTTCTTTACAAGGCCGTAGGCCAGTCCCATAAGGATATCCTCTACGGGGGTTCCCTCCTGCAGATGGTGGGTTATATCCGTTTTGGCAAAAACGCTGCACCGTCCGGCAATGCGGGGAATGCTGGCAGCTGCCATGGCGTATGTCGAATAATCCTCCAGTTTCAAATTCATTCTGGAGACCTGTTCCTCCAGAAAGGATCCCGTACCGGCAGCGCAATCGGAGTTCATGGAAATATCGATACCGCCCGTACTATCCGGTGCGAATCCCGTAATGTATTTGGCGCTTTCTCCGCCGATTTCAACGATCGAACGGGCAGATCCATGGAAAAGCGAAACCCCTTCGATCAAAGCTGTCGTCTCGTTTACCAATGTGCCGTTTCCCTGCTCCTGAAGGAACCGGCTTCCGCTTCCGGTAAAGGCTCCTGCCGTTACTGATTCCAGAGACGGTAAGTCAGGACAATCCGACTCTATGGATTTCAAAATATCAACCAGGACCTCCCGGGGCCGACCATGATGCAGAACATATTTCTGATAAAGGCATTTTTCGCCTTCCAGCAATACGGCTTTTACAGATGAATAACCGATATCAATACCCAGACTTAACATAATACTCTTCTCCTTCCTCTCAGGGATTTGTTCGCCGTTGATCCCGGCGGGTAAGCGATTCTTTCATATTGGAAAGTATCCGTTCCAGCAGGAGAAGCTCCTCCCGGCTGATACACCTCAGGATATGCTGCTCAACCGACTGTTTTATCACCAGCAGTTCATCCCGAAGGGCCAGACCGGATTCGGTGATGTGTAAACGACTCTGCCGGTTATCCTGCCTATCCGATGATTTGTTAATATATCCTTTCCATTTCAGGGATTTGACGGCATTTCCGATCCGCAGTCCCTCCCCTCCCGAATCGGAAGCGATATCCTTCTGCAAAATGCCGTCCTTTTCGTATACCCGCAGCAGAACAAGCATCTCGAACCGGTTCAGTCCGTACGGGTTTAACTCCTCCGCCGACTGGTTATGCATTTGACGTATAATTGTTCGCAGCCCGTCAAAAAACGGCCGATCGGTCATCAACATAGCTCCTCCTTATTGTTACGCGCTGACGCAAGCGCATTCTTACCTTTTCCCGTCTGTTTCTTCGATAAAATCACGGTGCAGCCCGCCCGAATGTCCTCTCGGCAACAGACTTGACAGATAGAGAGACCAGATGCTCGGGACAGTACTGCTGCACAGAATTGAGATGCAGTAACTCGATGATTCTGTTCCGGATATCGGTAAGAACGGGATCCTTCAGATCCCGGCAGGCCTGTTCTGTCTGAATAGAGAACTGTTCTGCTATTTGTGCCGGATTTTTCGATAACACCAGAATTCTATCCGCAATCAGAAGGGCTTCGTCTATCTCATGGGTTACATAGATCAGACTCCTTCCTGTCTGCCTCAGCAGATGGAGAATCCGCCCGATCAGGTTCATCCGCAGGGAGAGGTCAAGGGATTTAAGAGGCTCGTCCATCAGCATGAGTTCCGCCGGATAAAAGAATCCCCTTGCGATGGACACACGCTGCCGCATCCCTCCGCTCAGACTGTAAGGCTTATATTTTTCATACCCCTCCAGATCGACGAGACGAATGATCTCCATCAGTTCCCGCCGTCCGGCATCGGGACGGACAAGATGGATGTTCTCTTCCACCGTACACCAGGGAAAAAGACGGTCCTCCTGAAAAACATAACTCAATCGGTCGAATCGGCGCAGAACCCGCCCTTTCGAGGGAGATAAAGTTCCGGAAAGAACGCCCAGGAGAGTTGACTTTCCGCACCCGGAAGGACCGATGAGACAAATTTTTTCCCCTGCGGAAATATTCATGGAAATTCCCGACAGAACTTCATGCCTGCCATACCGTTGGTACAGATCTTTCACTTCAAGAATCATGTTGTTTCACTCCTTTATTCATGCTCTTCTGCGATGCGATACAAAGAAAAACAACTACCACTCCAAGAGCGAACACTTTGTCCGTTTCCAGATTCATTTTGGCTTCGGTCAGCATTGCTCCCAGGCCTGTACCGGAGCTTAGAATCTCACTCATTATCAATATTTTCCAACTCAGACCGATCATAATCATCAGCCCGGATTTAATAGAACTCACCAATGAGGGAATAATGATGCAGGACAGGATTTTCCTGCGGGAGAAACGGAAAACATGCCCTACTTCGACCAGCCCGGGATCGATCCGGGAAAACCCTTCAAAAAGACTCACCGCCAGCACCGGGAAAGACACAATCGTAACGATAAAAATGGCGGCTCTCCCGTTCAGACCGAACCATATCATGGCAAACGTCATATACAGGATGGGCGGTACACTCTGTATCAGATAGAGAATCGGATTCAAAAGGTTCTCCAGAGTTTTGTTCACCCCCATCAGGATCCCGTAGAGAAAACCGATCAGGGCAGACAGAACCAGCGCGACGAAAAGTCGGATAAAGCTGACTGTCAAAGCCCGATAGAACTCCAGACTTCCCAGGCAGAACCATAGACTCCGAAAAGTTTCCCGGGGACCGGGGAAAATGACCGCGTTATATCTACGGGAAAGCAAATGCCATACAGAAAGAAGGATAAAAGCTGTCAGCGCATACCGGTAACAACAACAGGATTTTTCTGCCTTATTATTCCGTTTCATATGTGAAATAAACTCCTTCTTCCGGAAGCTTCCCACCGATTACTGCCGGTTTCATTGCCAGTAGAACCTCAAAATACCGTAAGACATCCTGCCGGACCGACGTCAGAGGAAGACAGGATAATCCGGAATTCCCCATAGAACGAGCAATAAGGTCCCGGTTACCTCCGGTAAAATCTTCAGCCAGTTTTCCGGCGGCATCAGGTTCCCGCACCACCGCAGTAACGGCAGCGGCAAAAGCTTCATTGACATCATTTAATAGCTCAGGCTGCTGCAGGAGGTCGGGATTCCGGCAGATCATACAGAAACCGGGCATTCGAAATCCTTCTCCGGCGATTTCCTGCCAGTCCGTACTGTAATCGCTGATAATGCGGTATTCCGCAACACTCTGCAGGTGCACGGTAACAAAAGGCTGCACATCAACTGCGTAGGAAGCAATTCCCTGAGCGAGCAGCTGGGCAATTTCCGTATGGCTGGAGTAGACGGCGTCCAGATCTTCTCCGATGGCCATTCCGCAGTCATCCAGGAACAGCTGGGTAACCAGATCCGGAACGGTTCCTTTGGCCGGAATGAAGAGCTCTTTCCCAGCCAGATCTTTCCAGGACCGGCAGGAAGGATCAGTCGTACTGAGATAAAGGCCGCCCCACTGGAAAACATTCATCATACAAATATTAAATCCCTTATTATAAAGAACCGCCGCCGTATTCACCGGCATAAGCACAAAGTCCACATCACCGGATTGGGCCGATGCCATCATGGCATCCATACTGGAGTAATACACTGCTGCAACAGGAGGGATATGACCGGAAGAACCGTTTTCCTGCAGCCAGATAGAAGGCAGAGAAGCGATCGATCGGGGACCGGCTATCACGATTCCTTTGGGGACTTCACTTTTCGGGATATCCCTACTCCGGACGGGTTCAACTTCCCGGTTTCCTTCCGAATATATAAAGACAGCAGCCAAAACGATTATAAAACCCGTCAGTAATTTTTTTTTCATATTCATTCACCTCCTTCCCTGAATGTAATAATTCCACACTTGTTATAATTACCTAACTAAGATAGATTATCCTTATGCTCATAAAAAGTATCTGCAGATACAGAGAAGGAGGAAAAATGAGGGAATATGCCCCGGCCCTGATGCAGTGCCCCTTATTTACCGGAGTGGAATACGAGAAGCTCTTTCAGCAACTGGACGATACGGCATCCCTATTCAGGGAATTCCGGAAAAAAGAATACATAATGCGGTCGGACAGACTCTACCCGTTCCTTTCCGTTATCCTCGATGGAACAGTGGAAATACACCGCCCCCTGCTGAACGGCCGGAACCTGTGCATTGGACTGAGATCGTCAGGCGATCTTTTCGGCGGTGCAACAGTCTTTTATAATGCCACTTCCGGTTGCGATATATTTGCCAGAACGAAAGTCCGGCTTATGGAGCTGCCTCAGGAAAAAGTCCTAAGGTTATCTGTCCTATTTCCTCAAATCATGCAGAATATGAATAATATGTACAGCCGGCGGATACTCGCCTACCAGCAGCGACTTGAACTGATGAGTTACTCTTCCATCAAACAGAAAATTGCCTACTACTGCGTGTATATTCTGAAAATGGATGAAACCGGCATTCGGCCGTTACCCTTCTCCAAAGCCAAATGGTCGGAATACATGAATGTATCCCGGCCGTCTCTTCTGCGGGAATTGAAAGATCTTTCCCGGGAAGGTATCCTGACTGCTGAAAACAACTCCATCAGGATTCTGGATAAAGCCGGGCTGGAGGATTATCTGTTTTGATTCGACAGGACGAATCTCTGATACAGGGAGGAAATCCGCTAGATTATTCCCCTTTTATATATAATAGGTAAAATGAACAAATAACTTTTCAATAATGTATTCAACAGCTGACAGCCAGTTTAATACTTTATTTTATTGATACATAATACGAGACATAGGGAAATTGACGGAGAATTATATGGATATAAAACCATCATTGAAGTTTTACACGAAAAAGAATGAGATAAATCTGATTACCTTTGCCCTGTTGGTGTTATCAGATATCTTCATTGCTGTTCTATTATTTTATGGTCTCAGTCAACAAATCGAACAGTTTACTGATGAGTTCGAGTATTTTCCCTATGAATATAGAGATATGCTTATATCAGATGACTGGGTTGAAAATAATATACTGGAAAAAATATCAGATAAAGTATTATTCAGTATTCGCTCAACTCTCGAAAGAGAAAATCTGATTGAAAAATTACATCCCGGATGCAGGGAAATTCAGATTATATTCTCTGAGGTTGAGAATGATAAAACTTTGATTGCGGATTTTCAGATTTATGAGCGATTGCACAAAAACTATAATGCACTGAATCATAGTGAAAAAGAAGGAGAAGAAGGGCAACGGTTACAGGAACAGATCAGGATTATTGATAAAAAACTCTTAAATAATCCCTCCCTGAATAATCTTATTGGATTAATATATAAAAATCAGAAATACGACTATACTACGGATATCAGCAGATTTCGAAAAATATTTGCCCTTAAGAGAACCTTATTCGATTTTCTGTTTTTACTTCCAATAGTAGCGGCATTTATTTTCTGGAATAGAAAATCCATCAGAAAAGATCTGTATATTCAGACCATTATTAGCTCTCATTATATAGTTCTTTCTTTTCTACCTGTTCTATTTGAAAGCATCAGATTAATAATTGAGATCATTCCAAAAATATTACTTAAAACCATTTACGATTTTCTTTTACAATTAAATCTCATAACAATCTGGTATTATGCTGTTTTAATAATCTCCATATTGTTTATCGTTTTTGTAATCTGGATCTTTCAGACAAGGATATTCCCAAAAGAAAAAAACAGTATAAAGCTTTATGAGAAGCATAGATGCATGTCCTGTAACACAAAGATTGATTATCGAAATAAGTTTTGTCCGATTTGCGGAACAAATCTGCATATTCAATGCGCCGAGTGCAAAGGGGACACAATTAATTTTCTTCCTTTCTGTCAGAATTGCGGAGCAAAATTGGAAAAAGAAATATGAAGACAACAAATATGAAAATAAAATCGATTCCAGCGATCATATGGGGTGAAAAGTCGGACAATATCTATATTTATGTCCATGGAAAGGGCAGCCGTAAAGAAGAAGCGGAAAAACTGGCAGAGGAAGGTATAAAAAAAGGATTCCAGGTTATCAGCTTTGATTTTCCGGAACATGGAGAAAGAACAAATAGCAGGGGATCGTTTATAATTCAAAACTGTGTCCATGATTTAAAAGCTGTATATAATTATGTGAGTAACAATTGGCAAAGAGTTTCGATATATGCCTCCAGTATTGGAGCGTATTTCAGTTTGGTTGCCTTTGAAAACATTACATTCGACAAATGCCTTTTTGAATCACCTGTAGTGGATATGGAAAAATTAATCACCAATATGATGCGATGGTTTGGAGTAACTGAAGACGATCTTGAAAGGAAGGGAGAAATCGAAATTCCAAATGGAGAAACACTCTCCTGGGCATATCTGGAATATGTTAGGGAAAATAAAATAGCAGATTGGAAAAGCAAAACCCATATTATCTACGGCGATAAGGATATACTTGCAGAAAAGGATGTAGTGGACGGTTTTAAGAATAAATATGGAACCGATATTACTGTTGTCAAGGATGGAGAACACTACCTCCATACGGCAGAGGATTTGAAAGAGCTGAATATCTGGTTAGGAAAATGTGCTGAATGAATTAAGAAATCTTCCGTTGAAACTGTCGAGGGAAGATGTTTTTACTTTTCCTCCAGGCTTCCATCTCTTACAATTAAATTAGAGGTGCCACATGAAAAAATACTACATAAGAAGATCAGCAGACGCAGAACCGGAAACCCTGAGAGCCAGTCAGACACTGAAAACCCTCTTTTCCGATAAAGAATCCGTCAAAGACGGTTTCTCTCTGGTAGCCGCCCGTTACAATAATGAAATCTATTCCCTTAACAGCCATCCGGACATGAACGGCATAATCAAACCGGTCTACCTGAACAGCAGCGACGGGGTTCGTCTCTACCGGAAAACCCTCTGTTACGTACTGGAAATGGCTGCCAGAAAACTCTTTCCCGACAGACCCCTTATTCTCAGCCACTCCCTTGGCCAGAGCTACTACTACCACCTGAACAATGATCCCAGCTTTACCGAAGAGGAAATCGGTTCCATAAAAAAGAAGATGATTTCCCTTATCAGGGAAGACTTCCCCATCATTCCGGATGTAGTTTGCTGGCAGGAAGCTGTGAACTATTTCCGGGAAGCAAAACAGGAGGATACGGTGCTTCTCCTGGAAGAGAACAACAACAGCAGGATTGCCATCAACCGGACCGAAGAGTACATGGCTTTGAAACATGAAAGCCTCCTGCCCTCCACAGGACAGCTTAAGGTATTCGACCTGATTCCCTATACAGGAGGTTTCCTGCTCCACTACCCTTCCAGCAAAGACCCCCTTACACTGCAGCCCTTTCAGGACCAGCCCCTGTTGTTCTCTATTTACAGGGAGTATAAATCCTGGGGAAAGATCCTGAATACCAACACAGCCGGTAAAATGAATGCCATGACAAAGGACAAGCAGAAGACCACCCATTTTATCCGGGTTTCCGAATCCCTGCATAATAAAAAAATCGCCCAGATCGCCGATCAGGTTCTGCAGAGGAGAGGGGAGGTTAAGGTGGTTCTGATAGCCGGTCCCTCCTCTTCGGGAAAGACAACCTTCACAAAGAAGCTCTGCACCCAGCTGCAGGTTGTCGGATTCAACCCCATTATGGTCTCACTGGATGATTACTACCTCAGCCATGACAAAGTCCCTCTGGATGAATTCGGAAAACCCGACCTGGAAGCTTTATATGCCCTTGATGTCCCTCTGCTGAATAAAAATCTGCTTCAGCTTTTTTCCGGAGCGGAAACGGAATTCCCTATTTTCGATTTTAAAAAGGGCGGACGCCTGGAAAATGGACGCCTGCTTAAAATGGATGAAAGAAGCATCCTTGTTATGGAAGGGATCCATGGCCTGAATAGAGATCTTACACCGGATATCCCCGCATCCCGCAAATTCAAAATCTATATCTCAGCCTTAACCCAGCTGAATCTGGACGACCATAACAGGATATCGACAACCGATAACCGTCTGATACGGCGTATAGTAAGAGACCATCAGTTCAGGAACTATACGGCCCTGAAAACCATCCGTATCTGGCCTTCTGTCCGCCGCGGAGAGGACAAAAATATCTTCCCCAATCAGGATCAGGCGGATGCCGCGTTTAATTCTGCTCTGGATTATGAACTGGCTGTACTGAAAGTATATGCGGAACCACTGATAAAAGGGATAAGTCCTGATCTGGAAGAGTATTCAGAGGCAAAACGGCTCCTGGCATTCCTTGAAAATTTCTCCCCCATCCCCTCCTACATGGTACCTGCGGATTCCATACTGAGAGAATTCATAGGAAACAGCAGCTTCAAGTATTAATAATACCCCCCTCGCCCTCTGGTAGAGGCGGGTTTCAAACCCGCCTCTACTATTCTCCCAGAATCGGCAGGATATCTTCCGGGGGAGACAGCAGATCCGGATCGGCGTCAGAGATATCACTCAGACTCTCATCACTGCCTTCTATCTCTTCCTCCGGAACTTTTTCAGCCCAGACAGAATCGGGGTATTCGTTCAGAAGCATTTCACGGGTCCGGTTGTAACTGTCTGTGTCACCGGCATTCCGGTAGGCCAGAGCCGCTTCATAAAGCCCCCGGCTAACCCACTCTTTCTGATTTTCGTAGCGGTAACGAATCCTTAAAAAGGCATCAGCCCCCTCTTTCCACTGCTCCTGACGGATTAAAATGCCTGCCAGATAAAACTGCGCTTCTACCGCAACAGAAGGATATTCAGCATCAAGAAGATCCGTAAAGATTCCTTCGGCTTCTTCGATATGACCTTTATTCAATAGATAGACACCCTTATAAAGCCCGATCCTTCTGATTTCCGTCTCTCCCAATCCCTCTGTTTTTTCCAGATCAAGCAGGAGATTATAGGTTTCTTCCTTATCCAGATCCCTGGAATAAAGAGCCAGACGGATAGCAGCTGCCACATCGGGATCCAGGGGAAGGTTCAGAATTTCATTAATCAGATACAGTTCATCCTCATCCAGTTCATTCTGCCGCAGGATTGTTTCGATGCGCGAGCCAATCTGCCGGGCCCTCAGCTCCGAGGGATAACTGAGAAGAAACTCCTCCATCAGCTTCAGCCTCTCTGCAATGCTCTGTTCAATCGACAGAGCCCTGAACAGGGAGGTTTCCGAGAGGGGATTATCCGGGTACAGATAGAAAACCTGTTTATAGGCATAGACAGCAGAGGAAAGCAGACCTTTTTCCTGAAAAGCTTCAGCGGCCCGGAAGAGACCGTCCGGAGGAAGGGGACTGTCGGGGAATTCTTCCTGCAGTGCCTCCAGGTATTCCATTGCTGACTCAAAGTCCTCCTTCATGAAGTAGGACCAGGCAATCTGATAGAGAATCTCCTCACGGAGAGAAGCATACTCTATAAGCTCAAGAGCCGGGATAAAGCGTTCCAGCGTTTCATCCCAGTCCTCCAGATAGGAAAGAGCTACACCGGCCCGGTACAGGCTGTCACCGGCCAGCTTGTTTTCCGGATAGTCCGCTGCCAGGGTATCAAAACTCTCCGCCGCTTCTTTAAACTGAACCAGTCTCAACTGACTCCAGCCCTGCTGATACAGGGCTTCCGCCCTGCGGTAGGGGGTTATGGCTGTTTTGACAGAGAGAGCAAAGTAATCGGATGATCGGTAGTAGTTTCCGTCTTCCATGGCTATCTGCCCCAGGTAGTAGTAGGCATCCCCTTTCCAGGCATCCGAGTTCTCCGACTCAATAAGAATCGTAAAGATTTCACCGGCATCCTCACGATTTGAGACATTCAGGGCACAGATACCGGTAGACAGAAGAGCCCTGAAATAGAGTTCGTTCTTTTCCGAATTGGCCAGAATCTGCTCAAAGTATCCCCGTGCCCGTGAAAACTCCTTTCTGAGGGTGTAGATATATCCGATTCTGTACCTGGTTTCGTTTAGAAGAACCGGCTGATCTTCATCAAGGTTCACAATATTCTGATAAAAGCGGAGGGCACTGTTGTAGTCCCCTTCCCGGTAGGAGATATTTCCCCTCATATAAAGGTAGAGTATCTTCTTTTCCGTAGCAGGGAATTCACTCAGCATCCGGTCCAGATGATTTTTCAGAGCCAGGTCCTGGGCATTGCGATCATAGTAAACAGCCATCCACTCCCCGGTCAGCTCACGGTAGGGACTCTCTTTATACTGATTGAAGAGGCGTTCATACAGGAGGATTGTACGCTCCTTCTCCCCTCTTTCATCATAAAGACGGCCGCTCTGGTAGAGACTCTCCGAAGCCAGATCGGGATCCAGTCCCCTGGCCGCTTTAAGGTACCATTTCAGTGCCTCATCGGGGGTGTCCTTCCAGGTTCTGGCAAGGTTGTACTGGATTTTCTGAATCTCCACCGGGTCCGTTTCCGAAGCCAGTAGTGTATTCAGAGAAGCCCTGGCCGTAACCATATCACCGGACTGGAGGTAACTCTCTGCCAGGACAATATGGGCGTCCATTGTATACTCACTGTCCGGGTATTCGCTATTCAGCAGATTCATATACTCTTTGGCAGACTCCTGATTATCGTTCTGCGCATAGAGACTTCCCAGTCGGAAAATAGCCTTTTCACGGTTTTCCGATTCGGAATAGAGGCTGAGAAAAGATTCGAACTTCAGTATGCTGTTTTGTCTGTCTCCCAGCTGATAGTAGCATTCACCCATATAGAAAGTGACATCCTTCAGAAGAAGAGGGATATCACGGAATTCCACTGTCAGTCTTGAGAAAAGAGAAAGAGCCTCATCATAGGACTTTTCTCCCAGATAGAGGACCCCCTGCCGTTCCATAGCCTGGGCTATTATGTTTTTTTCCGGTTTAAGATCAATCAGATCCTGATAGGCCTTAATCGCCTTTTCCGGTTCGTCGGTTTTTTCGTAGCAGTAGGCCAGAAACTGATAACTCTTCTGAAGAAAGTAGATCTCTTCGGTGAAACCCGTCTGTTTGAGGAATTCATTTATGGCAAATCGGAAGGAATCATCCGCATAATAGCTCAGTCCTTTCCAGTAGTGAATCCTTTTAAGATAGGCCGACCCGGGATAGTTGGATTCGTATGAACTGAAATGCCGGATTGTTTCATTGAATCGCTTCAGATAGAAATAGGAGACACCTATCATATAATCCGCCTGATCCACCCGGGGATCCGCCGGATACTGTTCGATAAATTCCTTAAAACTTTCTACAGCCCGCGAGAACAGCTTATCCGAAAAGGCATCGCGTCCTTCCTGAAAAAGAGCGGAGCCCGTCTGTCCCCAGGCCGATGTCATTGTTAACGTTATAAGAATCAGAGCAAGCGGTCGTCGTTTCAAGACAGTTCTCCCGATGGGTTATTTTTTCAGAGCCTTTGTTCTGGATTTCATAAGGATTCTCCCGTTCCGAAGTTCTCCGGCAATGGTTGCCCCCGGCTGAAAACGGCCCTCCAGGATTCCCAGCGAAATGGGGTCTTCGATCTCCTTCTGGACAGCTCTCCTGAGGGGTCTGGCTCCGTAGGTAACATCATACCACTTTGATATAAGAAAATCTTTAACTTTTCGCGAAATTTCCAGTTCGATTCCCCGGGGAGTCAGGCGCTGCTGTACCTCTTCCAGTTCCAGATTAAGAACGGAAAGGATGTCTTTTTCACTGAGAGTTTGAAACATGCAGATTTCATCTATACGATTCAGAAACTCCGGTCGAAAAAGACGCTTGAGCTCATTCATGGCAGTGGAGCGCAGCTCGCTCAAAGCAGGACCGCCCTTATTAATCTGAAACCCCGGAGAAGTCCGGGCCATATCCCTGGCCCCCACATTGGAAGTCATGATCACCACAGTGTTTTTAAAGGAGATGCGATGCCCCAGATTATCCTGAAGCTCCCCCTCCTCCAGAACCTGAAGCAGAAGGTTATACACATCCATATGGGCCTTTTCAATTTCATCCAGAAGAATAACGCTGTAGGGCTGACGCCGGATTTTTTCCGTAAGCATCCCCCCTTCCTCATACCCCACATAACCGGGAGGAGAACCTACCAGGCGGGAGACATTATGTTTCTCCATAAAATCGGACATATCGATGCGGATAAGCGCGTCTGCAGAACCGAACAGGAATTTGGCCAGGGTTTTAGCCAGCAGGGTTTTTCCCACACCGGTCGGTCCCAGAAAGATGAAGGAACCGAGAGGCCTGGAGGGAGAGTTGAGTCCCGTGCGTGAACGTCTGATGGCCGAGGCAACCGTACTGATGGCATCCTCCTGACCGATAACCGTTTTATGGAGCTCTTTCTCAATCAGCAGCAGTTTATCCGATTCACTCTGAACAAGCTGAGTAATGGGAATACCCGTATTTTCGGAAATAATATTCTGAATCTCCACTATGCCTATCAGATTGCGTTCCTCCCGGAGAGTTGTTCGCCAATCGTTTTTCATCCTTTCAATATCCGCTCTCAGGGTGCGTACATTATCCCGTACAGCAGCGGCCTTCTCATAATTCTGGGCGTTAACAAAGGAGATTTTTTCGGCAGTCAACTGGGCGATTTTATCTTCAAGATCGGAAATTTCTATGGGCTGTACCGCGTTGCTCATCCGCTTTCCCGCTCCCGCTTCGTCCAGCAGGTCGATTGCCTTGTCAGGGAGGCAGCGATCTGTTACATAACGGGATGAAAGTTCTGCGGCAGCCCTGACCGCCTCGTCCGAGTATGTCACATTATGATGGTCCTCATACCGCTGCCTGATTCCCTTGAGTATGGTGATGGTCTCATCAATGGTCGGCTCTTCCACCAGAACACTCTGAAAACGCCGTTCCAGGGCTGGATCCTTTTCTATGTGTTTTTTATACTCGTTCAGGGTGGTAGCACCGATACACTGAAGCTCTCCCCGCGAGAGGGCCGGCTTGAGCATATTGGACGCATCGATTGCCCCCTCTGCCCCTCCTGCCCCGATAATGGTGTGCAGTTCGTCGATAAACAGGATGATATCACCTCTCTGTTCTATTTCCTTGAGAATTTTTTTCAGGCGTTCCTCGAATTCACCCCGGTATTTTGTACCGGCCACGATAGAAGCCAGATCAAGACTGATAACTTTTTTCCCGCTGAAAAAGTCCGGGGCCGATCCGTTTTGAATCCGGATGGCCAAACCCTCCACCACAGCGGTTTTTCCGACCCCCGGCTCACCTATCAGAACAGGATTGTTTTTGGTACGTCTGGCGAGTATCCGAAGAACCCGGTTGATCTCCCGTTCCCGCCCGATGACCGGATCCAGTATGTTTTTGGCAGCCATTGCGGTCAGGTCCCTGGAGTACTCCTTCAGCAGCCCCGGTACTTCCCGGTTTCCCCCTGATGAGGAGGGAGTAATTTTCACGCTGTGAGACAGATTCTCCATATTCTGATTTTTCTGGCGTTTCCTGTTAATATCGTATAGAACGCTCCTGAGGATTTCTGTTGTTATATTGTAGGCAGAGAGGTACATGGCTGTGGTACTGCCCGGTTCACCGGCACCGGCTATAATAAAATGTTCCGTACCGATAAATTCATGATGCAGAGCTGTCGCTTCATTGGCAGCGCTTTCCAGCAGAAAACGAAGCCGGCTGGAAGGAGGAACTTCTCCTACAGTGAGATTGACAAATTCGGGAGCGGGAATGGATTTTTCAATCTCTTCCTGCATCTCCCTGACATTAATTCCCAGTTTACGCAGCAGATGGAATCCGCTTCCTTCCTTATCCTTTATAACAGCCAGGATAACATGCTCGGGCAGGAGTTTTTCAGACCTAATTTTCTTTGCTTCTTCCTGTGCCAGAACTGATAATACCCGCTGGGCTTCACGACTCAAACCTTTCAGCATCACAACCTCGCTTATAAATAAAAGGGTTTAGAATTCCCCCTGATACATTAAGTTTATTAAATTATTACGCCCGGGTACAGTTTTTTTCCCAATTGAATGAATTTTCGCATTATTCAGGATTGCAGTTCAGCTGTTCTTTCAGCTTATTAATTTTATCCCGCAGTTCTACGGCCGCTTCATAATTTTCATGTTTCACCAGTCCTTCCAGATTTTGCCTGAGACTGTCTATCCGTATCCTCAGATTTCTCCTTTCTTCCGGTTCTCCCTGAAGAATGGAGAGCAGATCATCCCGAAAGACATTGAAACATTCCGGGCATCCTGTTACGCCCCGTTTCAATACGGATTCCCTGGTAGTTCCGCAACCGGGACAGGCCTGCCGGTCCATAACACAGGAAAACTCCTCCAGACAACGGCTGAGCTCATCATAATCCAAAAGGACCCCCTCCTTCTGGCGGGTGATACCCCTCTCGGCAGCACAGAGGGAACAGAGAGGAATGTTCTTCTTCTGCCCCTCAAGAGTCATCCGCAGAGTTATCAGGATTTCATCGCTGCAACAGAAAAAACAGTACATATACCTTCCTTTGGTGAAAGCCCCCCATCAATAGGGGGAGATCTTGTCTCTCAATGTTTCCGGAGAATATCCAGAGGTTTTATTCTGGAAGCTTTCAGCACAGGAATCAGGGACGCTGCGACAGAAAGCAGAACAGTTCCTCCAAAGATTACCGCCAGAACAGACACTTTTATTTCAACAGGAAACTCATCCAGATAATAAGCCCGATTGAGCAGTTCCACATGGGTATAGCTTCCCCCCCGCCCCGGCAGGCTTGAGAAGGAGTACACAAAAAAATTGACAACGGATTCCGCTCCGTGAATAAGGGAATTCAGATTCAAGGCCAGAATACAACCGATTCCTATCCCGATCAGGCTGCCGGCGCCCCCTGCCAGAGCAGCGGTGATAACATACTGCAGGGAGAGAGCGGAAGGAGGGAGCCCCATGCTTTTCTGTATACCGATAGCCTGTTCATTTTCCATAACCAGCATAACCATTGAGGAAGATATATTCATAACAGCAACCAGTACAATCAGGACCATGATAAATACAAGCAGGGTACGGGTTGTTTCAAAGTTGCTTTGATGGGAACGGTTGAGGGTTTTCCAGGAGTAGATACCCCATTTTCCTTTAAGAACTTGCCTGATATCACTCATAAGGGGGGACATATCCCCGTAGGGTGAACGGATTTTTATACCTGTTACGGAAGAGGCCTCGCTGTCCTGAAGAATTTTGAGGGCTCTTTCATAGGGGATAAAAACCCACATTTTATCCAGATCCTGGTATCCCGTTGAGAAAATTCCCATAACTGTAAAACGGGAAACCTTTGGAATATATTTGCCAGTGGAAAGTGTTTTACCCGTAAGGATCCTGAACTCGTCTCCTGTTTTCAGATTAAGACTGCGGGCAATCTCCTCTCCGATCATGGCGGAATTCCCGTCTCCCAGATCAAAATTCCCCTTTTTGATGGTCAGGAATTTCCGGAACCCCTCATCCCTGCTGTAGAGCCCCGGTTCCAGTCCTCTTACATTGACCATACTCTGCCCCCCGGAAGAATAGGCCATACCCATCCCTTTATGCTCAAGGGTTACCAGGGTAATATCATCCAGACTGAGCAGGCTCTCATACATTTCTTCCGACTCTTCTTCATCAGGAACGTTATAGTTTCTGAGCTGAATATGGTAGGTACTGGTTTCGATAAAGCGGTCTGTAATCCCGCGGATCATCCCGTCGGACATGAAAAGGACAACAATCAGCGGGATCATGCTGAGAGCGATTCCCAGAACGGAACCCAGTACCGGACGGGATTCTTTCTCTCCTCTCTGACGGTTGGTAAACAGTCGGAGAGCCATTTCCAGAGGCAGTATATTCATTTTCGATTCAAACTCCCGCCATGAAGGTGGTAGCGGAGCCCGCCCCGTTCCGCCAGGTCGGGATCATGGGTAACCAGAATCAGAGTCGTTCCCGCCTCTTCTGTCAACTGAAACAGGAGATCCTCAACCACACGGGAGTTTTTCTCATCCAGGCTTCCTGTAGGTTCGTCCGCCAGGATCAGGGGAGGCTGATTCATCAGAGCCCTGGCAAGGGCAATCCTCTGTCGTTCTCCTCCCGAGAGCTGCCCGGGAAAGTGATCCTTCCGACCGGTCAGACCCACTTTTTCAATCAGTTCACCGGCCCGCTCTGTCAGGGCTTTTTTATTCCTTCCCTGTATCCGTCCCGGCATCATGATATTTTCCAGTGCCGTAAAATCCTTTAAAAGGTAGTGAAACTGAAAGATAAAACCGGTTTTTTCATTCCTGTACCGGGACAGAACGGTCTCATTCATTCCGGTAATAACCTGATCACAGGCTGTGATTTCCCCCTCATCCGGAGCATCCAGGCCTCCTATCAGATTCAGGAGGGTACTTTTACCGCTGCCGCTCTCCCCCGTAATGACAAGACTTGATCCCCGGGGAACCGAGAAGTCAACACTATCCAGTATAAGAAGGGTATCGTCCCCCGACTGGTAGGTTTTAGTTACATTCCGTAATGAGAGAATACTCATAGCTCCCTATTCCTCCTATTCGCTTTGAAACACTTCTGCGGGCTTGATATTTGAATAGGTTCTGACTGAACCGTAGGCTGCAGCCAGAACGGAGACCAGTGCCGCCCCATTAATAATGATCAGATCCTGTGCCATTATCTCTACAGGAATATCCGTAAAGTAGAAAAGGGAAGCCCCGGAGGAGGAACCTATCCCGATCTGATAGAGAAACAGACGCATATTCTGAACAAATGTTACAAAAGCATCCATAATGGCATTGATATTCAGAGAGATCAGAACGCCAGCCGCGGTTCCCAGAAAACAGCCGCTTAAACCGATTATCCCCCCCTGAAGAAGAAAAATCCTGCGGACGCCGGATGGGGTTCCGCCGATAGCCTTCAGCAGGGCCATTTCCTCCAGCCGTTCCCTGACACTCCGTTTCATGGAGTGATAGATATTGACGGCTACCACAATAAAAATGAGCCCGACAATCAGCAGCATAAATGTTTTTTCTATTTTGAGAGCATTGAAGAAAGCACTGTTATAGGTCCGCCAGGACACGATTTTATCCTTTCCTTCCGGAAGAAGATTTCCCAATGAACGGATAGAACCTGTATCCCGGAAATGTCTCTTCAGTTTAATCCCGTAAACCAGATTTGGATTATTCTCACCCTGTCCGGAAAGATGAAGAGAGGTGAACGCCATATTCCGGTCATATTCATAGTATCCTGTTCGGAAAACACCGCTTACCCGGAATTCACGGTTTGAAAGGGCAGCCTTACCCTGCTGAACCCTCATAAAGGCAAGAGTAACCGTATCACCCACAATCGCATTAACTTCCCGGGCCAGATCCGCACCCAACAATATCTGGCCGGGCTGAGAAAAAAGAAAAGATCCTTTTACAATCTGAAACTGCTCCAGAAAGCCCTTATCTTCCAGAGCGGCAGTTTCATCAATATACCGGATCTGTATACCCGAGGTATAACCGCTGTCGGAAGTGAGAATGGCCTGATAATCCGCAAAGGGAACAACAGCCTTGATATTGGGAGTTTCAGCGGTGATTTCCCGGAATTCCTCAAAAGATATACCTGGATCATTATACCGGATATGATAAGAGTAGATCTCGTTAATACTTGTAATAAACCCCTGCTGGAAACCGTTCATAACTGTAAGAACAGTAATAAGAGTCAGGATTCCGATTATAAGCCCCAACACCGCCAGAGCATTGCCCAGATGCCCCTTGCGCCCGCTATGAGTCAGCAGATACCGCAGGGAAATATGCAGGCTCCAGTTATCTTTCAAGACTTGTCTCCTTCCTCTTGTTCCCGGTTTATTCTTTTTTCATAAACAGCCTGATTATTCCGATAAAAAATCTCTTTGTCGTATTCATCCTCATGAATTACTTTTTTAATGAGTACCCCGTTACGGTAATAGCTGCTGACTGAAGGGTCCGCCGTATCGTCTTCATACTCATAGAGCCATTGAAAACGGTTCTTTCCGGAACGTTCCTGATAACGGAGGAGTTTTTCTCCCTGAAATTCCCGGGTGATTGACTGCCGGAGGATACCCTGAATAAAGAGATTCTCCATCACAGCCTGTCCCCACTCATCAAAATAACTGATTTTCAGAGAAGAATCGGGGTAGTTCCAGGTTGTTTCGTTGCTGATCGCTCCGTTTTCTCCGTAAACATACAGGGTCTTTTCTATCTCCGCCCCTTCGGTGTATACAGATCGCAGAGAAACTCTGCCCTTTTCATAGTTGTAGCGGTATCCTTCAACCCCCTCATCCAGCTGAACCTGATCAATAAATGCTTCCATATAGTTGGAGGAGCGCCAGAGGATTCTGGTTCTCCCGCCTTTCAGCTCTCTCAGGGAACCTCTGTCATTGTACAGAAAATCAAAGAGGGTCTCTTCCAGACCATCCTTGTTCAGAATCAGCATGCCCATCAGAATGCCGTCCCCGCTATATCTGAAAATCCTGTGTTCCAGCAGGTTAGCTCCGGAATCGTACATCTGCTCTGACAGTACAGTGCCGTTCGGGTCATACTCGTTGATTTCTCTCAACACATTCTTGTAATAGTAGGTTTCAAGGAGGTTATTACCGGCGTCACCGCTCCTCTGCTCTTCCCAGCGTTTAATTTCCTTCCCGTTCTGGAAAAGGGTTTTAACACTCCCTCCCGGATCCTCTTCTGTTTTAAGGTACCACTCTTCCTCTCCCGTAACCTTTTCCAATGGTTCCAGGCGGCTGCCCAGCCCATCGGAAAGGTAAAAGCTATCGGAATACAGGGAAACCCCTGCTAATAGGAACAGGACAAAAGGGAGGCGGCCCATTAATCAGATCGCCAGCAGATCGTCCAGGTACTGTTCGGCATTGAACTCGGACAGATCGTTCAATCCTTCTCCATGCCCTACAAAAGAGACGGGGATTTTCAGTTTTTTATTGATAGCCACAACCAGGCCCCCCCGGGCAGTTGCATCATACTTGGTTAAAATAACCGCATCCACACCAATGGCTTCATGGAAGATCTCCGCCTGCTGCAGACCGTTCTGACCTGTTGTGGCATCGATAACAAGAATCTTTTTGTACTCCCCGTCCCCTTTCAGGTTTGAAGAGATTATCTTGTTGATTTTCATCAGTTCGTTCACCAGGTTCTTCTTGTTATGCATCCTTCCGGCTGTATCCGCCAGAATAAGCTCTTCACCCTGAGAGTGGGCAGATGCAATGGTATCGTAGATAACTGCTCCCGGATCGGATCCGTGTTTCTGGGCTACAACCCGGAAACCGGTTCTTTCTCCCTGAATCTTAAGCTGATCGATAGCAGCTGCACGGAAAGTATCCCCTGCACTTAAAACAATTTTGGAAAATCCTTTTTTCTTATAGTACTCTGCCAGTTTGGCTATGGTGGTTGTTTTACCCACACCGTTTACACCGAGAACAAGGAAAAGGTTCAAGTCATCCCTGGAAGGCATGAGATCTGTCGTAATAAGGTGTTCGGAAACAACCTGTTTCAGTTCGGCCAGTATGGTATTCTTATCTTTCAGTTTATCCTTTTTGACCCTGGTCCTCAGTTCATCAACCAGTTCCATTGTAACGACACCGCCCATATCACCTGAAATCAGAACTTCTTCAAGTTCTTCATAGAATTCTTCCAGATTCCCGCCGGATCTGGAGAAAAGTTCTGCAATCCGGCTGCCCAGGTTACCTTTTCTGGCAGTGGTATTTTCTGTTTTTTTATTATTTTTTTTCCAATTAAACATGAATTCCTCGCTAATCCTCTGTGGATTCTTCAGCAGCTTTTATATAATCCTTCAACTTGAACAGCGTGTTTATCAATAAAGCACCGCTGACTGTAACGCCTCCCAGAAAAAAGTTATAGGAAGACTCGGATGCTTTTTGAGCATCCAACGCTTTTTCATAGCTGCTCTGACTGCCTGTTGTATTCCAGTCCAGTGCGTAATTATAATACATATTGTATTGGTTTTGGTAAATGCCATAGATGATAAGAGGAGCTCCCATTGATAGGCTGAACCAGCCGAGAGAGCGATAGAATCGGCTTTTGGCATCATCAAACGCCTGCTGCCTGTTATACTTCTCCTTACTCAGTTCGACGGTAATACTGTTTCCGTCAAGCTCCCAGGAGGGAGAATGAAAAGATTCATACCCGTCCAGGCTGATTTTTACATCATTTGAAAAGTCCGGGCCGGGGACAGCAAGCGGTGTATACCCCATCCAACTGGATCCGAAATAGACATCTGCACCGGGAGGATCGGAGAAAAAGTACATTTTTTCAGATTCCTCTTTCTCCAGCGCTACATCCAGTTCGACACGGCCCATTCCAGGCAGATAAATCTGCTGACTCCGGGATGTATAACCGTCTTCACTGACTTTAAGAGTGGCATAACCGGGTTGGGCAATTTTCGTCAGGGCATTCCCCACACCTATGACTTCCCCGTCCAGAGAAACGATACAGCCGGGAGGATCCGTGTGCACCTGCAATTCCGACCAGGTTCGCCCCAGAACTTCTATCCGCATCTCGCCGGCGGCTTTTCGGATAATGGAATTCAGCTCATCTTCCTGTCCTACACCGGACCAGGAGTAAACAGGATCCTCCTGAACCCGGCTGTAACAGTTAAGCTCCAGAAAAAAAAGCTCATCCAGTCTTTCCAGTTTTCCCGTCAGAAGTATATCCAGGTTATTCTTCTCCATAAAACGGGTAACCTGCCGGTCCCTGGGACAGCTGTCAAAATCCATGTACTCTACAGGAAGAATATCCTCCAGTTCAATAAGATCAGCATCCAGCCGGTACCAGGCTTCCTCTTCCTGCATTTTCTCCCTGATGGATTCGCTGTAACCATTATAGGTCTCGGTTTTCTGCTCATCACTATTGTCAGAAAAAAGCAGTTCATCTCTCCGGGTATAAAGAGCATCAACGGTGTTTCGGGTTTGATTGATCTGGTCATTAATATAGGAGGATTTAAGGAAGTCTTTCTCTTCCAGGGATAGGTTATGTTCAGTTATATCCCGTAGTTCCTCTTTTAATAACTGGGGCAGGCTATCGCTCAGATATTCAAACCTGTCATCCAGGTTTGAAACGGCCAGCCGGCAAATGCCGGCAACCCAATGATCCTTGTTCACCCTTATGTTGTCAGGAATCAGAGACCCCTCCCGAGCGTTCAATCCCCGGGTATTGAAAGTTAGAATCGATAAGAAAAAAAAGGTGAACCGGAGGATTGAAATTCTACTCATTTCCCCTGCCGGCCCGGTTGATCGCCGAAATGAGTCTCTTTCTCTGAAAAGGTTTAACTATATAATCTACCGCGCCGAGTCTTATGGCCTGTATTATCTTTTCCTGATCACTTAAGGAGGAGCACATAATGACCCGGCAGTCCGGGTAGGCCTTTTTTAGGCTTTTCAGAGCCTCTACACCGTTCATCCGGGGCATGATAATATCCATCAGAACCAGATCGGGTAGAAGGGACTTATAGCGGGAAAGGCATTCAATGCCGTCTCCCGCCTCTCCGATCACGATATGACCGCTTTCGCTAACGATATCAGAGATGATTGATCGCATGAATGGCAGGTCATCCACAATCAGGATTCTCATCCCTGCGAGTTTCCCGACCAGAGGTACTGCAGATAAGCTTCAATAAAAGGATCCAGATCCCCATCCATTACATTCTGGATGTTGCCGGTTTCCCATCTGGTTCTAAGATCCTTAACCATTGTATAGGGATGGAAAACATAGGAGCGGATCTGGGATCCCCAGCCTATCTCCTTTTTTTCCGCCGCAGAAGCAGCCCTTTCTTCATCCTGCTTCTGTTTATAATACTCATACAAACGGGATTTCAGCATTTTCATGGCAATTTCACGGTTTTTCAACTGACTTCGCTCATTCTGACACTGAACCACAATATTCGTCTCCAGGTGAGTCATACGGATCGCACTGCTTGTCTTGTTAACATGCTGACCGCCTGCTCCGGAGGCCCTGTAGGTATCAACACGGATATCCTCGGGTTTGATATCCACCTCGATGGTATCATCAATCACAGGTGAAACATATACAGAGGCAAAGGATGTATGCCTTCTGGCATTGGAGTCAAAGGGTGATATTCTTACCAGACGGTGTATACCTCCCTCGCCCTTCAGATAACCGTAAGAGTAGTCGCCGTCAACCTGAAAAGAGATGGATTTGATGCCGCCTTCAGCCTCGATCAGATCCATAACTGTTATTTTATATCCTTTCCGCTCAATCCATCGGTTATACATCCGGTATAGCATACTGGTCCAGTCACAGGCTTCCGTACCGCCGGCACCGGAGTGGATTGTAACAAACGCAGAAAGGACATCTGTCTCTTCACTGAGAAGTTCAAGGGAGTTAAGCTGATCAAAAACTTTCCGAACACTGTCCAACTGGCTTTGAATCTCACCTTCAAGGGATTCATCACCCTCTTCTACGGCCAGTCCAAAGAGTTCCATCAGGTCCTCCATATCAGTAACCAGTTTTTCCCATGGTTCATATTTATTTTTCAGTCTTTTTAACTGTGCCAGTTTTTTTTCGGCACTTTCGCGATCATTCCAGAAATCGGGATCTCCCGATTCGATTTCCAGTTCACGGGCTGCGCTTTTCAGTTCAGCCGTGTCAAAGTCGCCTCCAGGTATCCGTAATCTCCCCGTTAAGGGATTTCAACTGAGATGAGATATCACTTAGCATTTGTGCCTCCGTTATTTTTATCTTTTAAAATATTGCGTCTCCACCGTTTTTCCGTTAATGAAGTAATAACAAGTTTCCCTTCTATAGGATATTGATAGATTCTGATAGAATCATAAAAATCCGTTGCCCTGTCCAGATCCAGTTTTAAACGGGACAAATTGTTCTCGTTTATACTCAGGGATTCAAATGTATTTTTTTGAATTTGTTTAAATCCGTAACGGAAGAGCAAGTTCTGAACAACCTTTTCACTATCTTCGTTCCCAAGATCAATTACAATGGATACAAACATGATCATTATACTCTATTTGCGTCTTGCCAGGCTGTCAATACACAATTAAAACAATGTGACTTCACCGCTGCTTGCGCCCTCTTCTTCCAGAGCAAAAGAACTTGTAATATCGGCCTTTTTCTTGTGAATAAAAATCGTAAACTTATCAATAAGATCCTTTATTTCGTTTCCCCGCAGTTTCCACTCCGAATAGGGACTGGCCGCAAGGGCATGATCGAGTTTTTCCTTGTATTGATTCTTCTGGGTATCTACAATCCCGGTTACATCGTACAGTTTTTTCATAAGATCCTTCATTGTACGCAGATCTTTTCTTGTCATCTGATAGAATTCATCAAAAGCCTGTCCGGCTTTCACAATTTCCAGGGTACAGTAGTCTACTTTCTCATGGGAATCCGAAACCCCTTCAAGCCCTTTTCTCAAATCTACTATAAATTGTTCAAGCTGGGCTGCATCATCCGTAAAATCCTTGAAATAGTCGTTAAATAACCTGTCGGTACTTTTCCTGAAATCACCAATGATGCGTGTAAGAACTTCAACATTCTGTTCTATCGAGTCTGTACGATTATTAATATTCTCAATAATGAAATTCATATTCTCCAGATGTGGGAGTTTGGCTGCCTCAACCCGACTGGATATGTTGATTGTCTTGACCCAGTTGATTATCCGCACAAATCCGTTGGATGATTCTTCCAGCTTACCTATCTCCTTTAAAAGATGACTCAGATTCTTTTTAAGAGACTCCCTGCTGAACCCTTTACGGAATATTTCCGAATTCTGAGAGATGGATTTCTGAAACTCCCGTATCTTCAGAGAATAGGAATCATTCCCTGACTGATTCAGGAAAGTCTCTCCGGATTTCTGAATGGTCAGCATCATTTCGGACAGATCATCCGATTTTTCCTGAAAGAGTTTATAGGTTTCATCAATTCCCTCTCCGATTTCACTCAGGATATCTTTACAGAACGAGTAAACCTGGTATTGATATGTCAGATAATCCAGCTCATCCTCTGTACTGACACTGCTTACCTCCAATCCTTTCTGAAACGAAAGGATTACATGATCAATGGACTGCCTTACAATATCGTGCTTCTGAACCTCCTGAATAATATGGTAAAGGGGGTCTCTGATACCCCCGACTCCTTTCTGGAGTTCTGATACAAGGATATGGATTTTATCCTTATACTCCTTGATAAGCTTCAGCATATTATTCAGATTTTCAGCGATTATATCCATTGCCTGATTCAAATCGGATTTATCACTGTCAATATTGGACAGAAAGGAACGGAATACCCGATCCATATTTTCACCATGGTCTTTCAGTCTGTTACTTAGATAGGCTGAATCCTTCGATACCGCCTGAAGTTCTTCCGTTATATAGGGAAAAGCACCTCCGTTCTTACCAGCCTTGAGAGCGGTTACCATGGCATTGAGCGAAATCAGTTCCAGCTCTGCCGAATCATCCTCGATAACCTTGATATGTTCCTCAAAGAGGCTGGATTTTTTGAGTTCAACCTCCAGATTATCAAGAAAGCCGGAATCTTTTTCGGATAGTTTCGTAAAGATGATACCTTCCGAACTGACAATATTCTGAAGATAGGCAACTGATTCCTCCATGTCATCCAGCCCGCAGAAAGCGTTCTTCTTCTGCATATCCGAAGTATCTAGTGACCTGAATTTCTCATCCATCAAATCAAGAATCCGGGGATAGTTATCCGCCATCCCCATATAGACATTTCCGAGTTCCGCAACGATGTATTCCAGATTTTTAACTATTCTGATTTGATTTTCATTATCCATTTGCTGCTTTCCTGACAACTTCCGGAGCAATTTTATTCAGGGGAAGAACAGAGTGTACCGCTTGCCTTTTGATTGCTTCATTGGGCATTCCGAAAACAACGCAGCTGGCTTCATCCTGGGCGATATTGAAGGCGCCGGCCTCTCTCATTTCATCCATGCCCCGTGCTCCGTCATCACCCATTCCGGTCATGATGACTCCAATCGCATTTGGTCCCGCATAGCGGGCGGCCGAACGGAACAGAACATCGACCGAAGGTTTATGGCGACAGACAAGGGGGCCTTCCTTGGTTTCAACATAATACCGCGCCCCCTGACGTTTCAGGAGGAGATGGCGGTTTCCGGGGGCAATCAATGCCCGGCCACGGTATACTACATCATTGTTCTCCGCTTCCTTTACTTCGACCTGACAGAGACCGTTCAGGCGTTCTGCAAAGGACTTTGTAAAATGTTCCGGCATATGCTGAACGATGACAATACCCGGCGAATTTACCGGCATGGCTTCCAGAAAGACCCTGAGAGCTTCCGTTCCGCCTGTAGACGCCCCGACAACAACAATTTTCTCAGTCGTATCGATAGTCAGGGGCCTATGTGATTTTGCCAGAATGGCATCGGCTGTTAATTTGGGAGGAACAGGGCCGGCGGGAACCTTTTTTTTAATTTTCGCTTTTGTTGAGGAAGCCGCCCGTATAACATCGCATATACGTATCTTCGATTCCTGCAGAAACTCTTTGGTTCCGACTTTCGGTTTCTGAATAATTTCCACAGCACCCAACTCAATAGCTGTAATAGCATTCTGACCACCCTTTTCTGTTTTACTGGAACAGATTATGGTAGGGATAGGATTTTCCGCCATCAGCTTTTTAAGAAAAGTCAGCCCGTCCATCTGGGGCATTTCAATATCCAGGATAATGACATCCGGTTTATTCTTTGCGATTTTTTTTTCACCTATAATGGGATTCGGAGCTGTATCAATAACGTCAATGTCTTTCTCTTCTGCAATCAGTTGAGTGAGAGTCTGCCTGACAACAGCGGAATCATCAATAATCATAACCTTGATTTGTGTTCCCATAAAATGCTCCTCTATGAAATTGATTTCTGATAGATTGTAGGTGCGACAGATAAATAGGGTAAATTTAAACCTGTGATGGTTTCCGAATGCCCCAGAAACAGATATCCTCCGGGATGCAAGTGATTATACAGCTGCATCAGGATTTTTTTCTGTTTCTCCTGGGGAAAGTAGATCAGTACATTCCGGCAGAATATGACATGAAATTTCTTATTGATCCGGTAATCATTATCCATTAAATTAAGCTGACGGAACTGCATATTTTCCTGCAGAAAAGGTTTTACCTTAACCTGTTCGCTGTTCTTATCTTTGCTTCGTAAAAAAAATTTCTTTTTTTGAGCAAGAGGAATATTCTCTATCCGGGACTCATGGTAGATTCCCCGCCGCGCTTTCTGCAGAACTTCCTGGGAGATATCAGTTCCAAAAAGGGTAAAATGCAGCTGAGGATGTTCGAAACGGATCTGATGAAGCACCATGGAAAGGGTGTAAACTTCCTCTCCAGTGGAACTGGCCGATGACCATATATCCAGGTGTACAGGCTGATTCGTCTGAAGAAGCGGGAGAACAACATTGTTTTCCAGATAGATAAAGTGATCCGGTTCCCTGAAAAAATCCGTTTTATTCGTGGTAACCACATCAATCATAAAGGGCAGCTCGTTTTTCATCCCCTTTTCACTGAACAGGAAATCACAGTAATCACTATATGAATTAATTGAAAGGGTCCTCAATCGTTTATGTAACCGGGATTCCAGCATAACCTTTTTTATTTCAGGCATCCGGATTCCCAGCTCATCTTCAATGAACTTGCTTAAACGCTTGAAATCCTTCTGCTTCAGTTCCGGTCTGTCATAACCTTCTGTCATCAGTTAACTTCCTTCCGGGCCAGAATGGATATTCTGTTAACATCCAGAATCAGTGCAACAGATCCGTCGCCTAGAATTGTAGCGCCGGTTATATAGCTTACACCCTTATAGAGTTTGCCCATATTTTTAATAACAGTCTGATGATCCCCTATAACCTCATCCACCACCAGACCGGCCAGATTATTCTCGGTCTGAACCATAACCACATGCTCCCTCTGGGGAAGTTCACTGTCATCCAGAAAAATCTCCCTCAAGCGGATATAGGGAATCATTGAGTCCCTGTATTCCATCAAACGTTTTTTACCGTGTTTCGCACGGTCTTCACTGGTCAGTTCCAGACAGGCCTGAACGGCTGAAAGGGGAAAAACATATTTATCATCTCCGATACGGACGAGGAGACCTTCGATGATAGCCAGGGTGAAGGGAAGATTCAAAGAGAAGACAGTTCCTTCACCCGGTTTACTGTCGATAGAAATCAGACCGCCCAGCGCATCGATCTGTCTTTTAACAACATCCATGCCAACGCCCCTTCCGGAAACACTGGTTACATTGACAGCCGTGGAAAAACCGGGCATAAAAATCAGATCAAAAATCTCTTCATCACTCAGGTCGGCATCCGGTGAAACAAGCCCTTTTTCAATACCCTTTTTCAGAATCGCATTTTTATCCAGCCCCTTGCCGTCATCCCGAATCTTAAGGATAACATTGGCACCGGAATATTTCGCTTCAAGGGTAATGGTACCGCTCGCCCCTTTTCCTTTTTCTTCCCGTACGGAAGGGGCTTCTATTCCATGATCAATGGAATTCCTGATAAGGTGAATCAGGGGATCATTCAATTTTTCAATAACATTTTTATCCAGCTCTGTCTCACCTCCCAGAGTTACCAGCTGAATCCGTTTATCCAGGGAGGAAGAGAGATCTCTGACCAGCCTTTTAAACCGGGAAAATGTCGTGCCGATAGGAACCATTCTTAAACTCATGGTATTGTCCCGCAGATCAGAAGTCAGTCTTTCTATCTGTTCCGCCAACGAAGAGAGAGAGGATTTCTTTATCTGTGTAGCCAGCTGGGAAAGGCGGGCCTGAGCTGTTACGAGCTCTCCAACCGAATCCACCAGATTATCCAGTTTTTCACTTTTAACCCTGATGGAACTGGAACCTGAATCACTCATGGTCTGTTTCAGGGTTTTGGTAATTTTCTGCTCTTCCAGGGCTGATTTGATTTCGGCATCGCTGACCAGGCCTTTTTCAATCAGGACTTCTCCCATTTTTTTACGGGAATTGAGGACATCCTCCAGCTGTTCATTGCTGACCAGCCCCTTCTCCATCAGGATTTCTCCCAACTTCTTACCGCTGCCCGGATTGATGATGTCATGCCAGTCGGCAACAATCGAAACATCCACAGAGGAGGAAGAATCCAGAAAGATAAAGACATCTTTAATCTCATCAATACTATACTCAGAGATAAGAAAGATTTCCCACCTTATATAGGATTTATGAGGATTGTACTCCTCCAGCAGGGGTATTTTATCCGGATGACAAACGCTGTGATACTCCCCCAGGGATTCAAGTTCCTTCAAAAGAAGCAGAGGATTCGTACCGCTCAGGAAAATATCTTCGGAGGGTCTGAAATCGATCCTGTAGGTATTGAGGGTTTTATCATCAGCTTTGGTTTTCTCTGATTCTCTTCCTGCCTTGATATTTGATGCAGGAACGGATTCGACACCAGCCAGTCTATTCAATTTTCCTACAATATCATTGGAAATTTCCTGAAACTCCGGGGTACTGTCCGATTCCGCTCCCAACATACTGGTTATATGGTCACGACTTAACAAAGTCAGATCAATCAACTCTTTTGAAACTTTCATGTTTCCTTCCCGGACGCCGTCCAGGATTGTTTCAACTGAGTGGGTAAAACTGGAGATTCCGTTAAAATCGAACATTGAGGCAGAGCCTTTAATTGTATGTATCGATCTGAAAACGGCTGCTATGGTTTCAGGATCATCGGGTCTATCTTCCATCTCCATAAGAAGATCTTCCAGATTCCCCAGTAGTTCGTATGCTTCTTCTTTAAAAGTTTCCTTGAACTGATTCTGATTCATTATAAACCTACTTTTCAATCAATGATGAAAAATCGCAAAGTACAAACCGTTCCCTTACGGGAGAGCTGATATTAACGATTTCCATGGATCGCCCGTTATCCAGACAGGACTTATTCAAACTGTACAGCAGCTGAAGCGCTGCAAAATCAATATCTGTGACTTCTGAGAAATCCAGTTGTATGTTGCTTTTTTCATCAACAGCCTTCAACAGATCAGTATGAAGAGATTCCACCTTTTGAATATTCAGATTCCCGTCAAGCTTTACTTTCTCTTTTTTCGGAGGCATATCTACTCTCCAATGACTTTTTTAATAACAGCCAGAACTTTATCGCTGTCAAAGGGTTTAACGATCCAACCGGTTGCCCCCAGGGATTTCCCTTTTTCCATAATGGATTGTTGAGATTCCGTAGTAAGAACAAGGATGGGCGTAAATTTATGGCGGTCTGTTTTTCTGAGCGCCTCAATCAGACCAAGCCCGTCAAGATTAGGCATATTAACATCGGTAATAACCAGATCTGCGTCTGTATTCACAAGGATATCAAGAGCTTCCTTTCCATCGGCCCCTTCAATAACATTGTATCCGCCTTCCTTAAGAAAAAACTTCAGGCTTTCTCTAACTGTGCGGGAATCATCCACTATCATTATTGTTTTCATTCGTTACTCCTGAAATATAGTTACTCTATTCTTTCTGTTTATTCAGCTATTTTTTCCTGCCCGGCTACCATAGTAACCTCATTTACAGTCAGTACTTTATCAATATCCAGAACAATCAGAAACTCCTCATCCTTCCGGCCCATGCCCTTAATAAAGGCCGTATCTATTTTTGTACCGATATAAGGGGTGGGTTCTATCTCTTCATCGTTCATTTCGATAACTTCTTTTACCGAATCCGTCAGCAGCCCCATGGTAACGGATTCATCATCCAGCAGAACCTCTGTTACAATGATGCTGGTATCGATATCCTTAAGGGTTTCTCCCAGTCCGAATTTCAATTTAAGATCGATAACAGGAACGACGCTGCCCCGGAGATTGATAATCCCCCTCATAAAATCGGGCATCCTGGGAACTTTCGAAATAGTAGTGAATTCCTGAACCTCTTTTACATTAAGTACATTTAAAGCATATGTTTCTTCATCAATTGTAAAAGTCAGGTACTGAGTTGTATTGCTGTCATCCATGAAGTTCTCCTCAAATATTCCAATTTATAAATAATTCTAGACTCAATTCAATAGCAATTCCAATAAATTAAAACAATACAATATCATTACTGTCTTTTTTAATGATAAATGAATCTTCGTATTTTTTCTCATCCTTGGCAATATGGCGGATATTCCTTGCAGATTTCAGCTTCTTTACCAGAACCCGGCCCTCTTTCGGGAAAAAAAGAATTTTCCTCCCCAAGGAACCTCCTGTATCGGATGAGAGTACCGGGATTTCTTCATTTTCAAGGAATTTCAAGGCGAAAAGGATATTCATTTGACCAATGCCTTTCCCATCCTCTTTCATTTCAAACATATCGCTTCCGCCGAATACCTTGGCTTTCAGATTAATCTTCCGGGACCCCATTTTTAACAGACTGTTTATCAGGATTTCCATGGCGTAAACACCATAACGGGTCTCGTCTTTAAGGAGCAACTGAGTATCCCTAAGGGATACATCCGTTTCCGGCAGGAGAAAATGATTCATCCCGCCCCAGTGATTCATCGTGTCAAAAAGTGTTACTGAAACACAGGATCCTAATACTGTAGAGATAATTACATCTTCCTGACTGGCCATATATTCACCTGGATGAAGGGTGACATTCTTCAGGTTGAATCTATGATAAAAACTATGGTACATCGAATTAACCGGAATACTTCATAACAGCGGGGTCTTTAAAGAATTCCCTTACACTCTCCTGCAGTTCAGGGATATGTTCATCAAAGTAATAACCGTTTCCGCTCTGCTTCATTTCCAGCTCCATTTCAGCAGCAATGCGATGTATGGAAACAGCCCCTATACAACCGGCGATTCCTTTGATTTTATGGAGGAATTCAGCGCTTGCCTGAATTTGTTCGTTACTCCTTTCCTCCCGGGTTTTTTTCAGAAACTCCGGGATATCCTGAATAGCCATTTGAAGCAGTTCAGTAGAAAGGGAAACATCGTTTTCCGTGTATTTCAGAAGATCATTTTCGTTAAATATCATTATTCTATCCGGATAAAAACTGGGATTATATTAGAATTGTACTCCTTTTTAATAGGGGTGCAACTATTTTTTCTTATTGAAAGCATCCTGGAACTCTTCCCAGGCCTTATTTCTTTGTTTTAAATTGTACATATGGGAGCGATCCACATTCTGTTTCCTGCGGTAGGGTTTAGTGGAAGGAACATCATACTTCCTGCGGTAGGGAGGATTCTCTTTCGTTTTTGTACCTGCTGCACCATAGAGAGCTTCCTGCCGACTCTTACGCAATTCGACAACCTTTTCACTTAATTGTTCATTCTCATCGGCAATTCCGGTATACTGGCTGACAAAGCTCTCGTATTTTCCGGATATTCTAAGCATAAACCGTTTCCACCAGGAGAGATAGCTGTAGGATTCGTTAAAAATATCGAGAAGATAGAGATTCAGAAGATAATCGGCATCTTTAAACCGGATCATACCGTCATCAAAAAAATTATTCATAAAATCTTTTATTTTATTTACATCTCTCACTTTTTTGAGGTCTTTAAAATAGTGAACGATACCTTCAGAAACAATTTTCGGCTTATTAAGAAATTCAAAGAGAATGGGAGAGTTCTTACTTATCTGTTCCATCACATCATCCTTGAAGCTGTCCCTTGTGTAAAAAACCGTAATTTTATCCTTATTCTTTGTACGGAGCATTCGCTCCATCAGTTCCACATAGTAGAATTTCAGATCCTTGGACTGTATGGACAGCTCAGCTCTGAAGTAGGGATAAACATGGTCCCGATGGAGATATTTATCAGCAATATATAAAATTACGGGAAGGCCAATTTTCTGGTGAACCTTTACAACCGTTTCGTAAAAAAGGTCTTTGAAGCCGGACCATTTCTTTTCATAGGGTGTCAATAAGTCCAGTAGTTCCTCGGGAGTGGTAAGAAAATTCTCCTTTTTCAGGATCTCCAGGCAGATCTCTTCAATAACTAACTGTTTTTCCTTGCTTTCCTCCCTTTCTTTCTCCTCCTCTGTTTCCGCATTAACCAGGTAGAACTGAAGGATCTCGGAAGACTGCATAACCGATGGACTTATATGCTTGATCCGCAAAAGGATATCATCTTTATTCCTGATTATCTCCGCAGACATTTTTTTCCAGAAACCCTGATCCCTGGAAAACTGTTTTTTCTGGATATCACTGATTTTCAGATCCATATAACGGGAAACCGTGGACAGGAAAGTAGGGTTTTTCAGAGCATTTTTAATTCGGTTATAACAGATTTCAACTATGTACTCCATCGAATGGGAGGTAAAAAGCATAGTCCCGCCGGATTTAAGGGGCATTGTAAAAATTTTATCGTTTTCTTTCAGTTTCTGCACATATTGTGGACTGAGCACATCGGGATACTGGGTTTCCACCAGATCAAAGGGGATGCGGAAATTCATTTTTTCCATCTCTTCAAGGGAAATAAATCCTCTGCTGTCATCCAGCATCAGCCTCTGAATTTCATCTTCTATCAGATGCTTATAGAAATCCCTGGAATCCCTGTTGGTTATAATAATCCTGTCAGGCTTCAACTCACCCTGATCATTCCTGAATTTTAAAAGGCCATAATGGGCGTTACGGATTTTCTTCATCAGGACTTCAATCTGATTGTTGGCAAACAGAATATCCTTTCCTGCATGAAGAACAAACCTGTTGTAATCCAGCATAGTATCGTAGAAATCACAGATTCGATGAAAGATCCGCCGCTGTTCCTGAGTAAAGCTCCCCACCTGGGAAAGAAACTCTTCTCTCTGGGACAGATCCATCTGAAAAACCGTTGGCAGATTGGATGCCCCCTCGTCCTTCTGTTCCTCTACTGCATTTTCCTCTTCGTTCATTTCTGCTTTGTGTCCTGTCTTTCATCCTCAAATTTCTTTAATCTCCTGTTGGAGACCATTCTCATCAGGCTTCTCAGGATAACGGAGACACCCACAATAAATAGAAGGGATGAAAGGATTCGTCTAAGTACCATAATTTATTTTACACACAGTTTTTTTTTATTTCAAACAAAAGAATTTATCCCTTTTCCTTATGGGAGATAAACCAGCAACGGTGAGAGGCCCCCTTTCTGGCAAAATCAGGAGATCCCGTCCAGGAGGATTCCTCTGAGATAGAATACTCTTTCTCCAGCGCAGGATCCATTTCAAATCGTCTGTAATTGTTGGAGAATATCAGGACCCCCTCTTTATTCAGGCAGTTCATAGCTTTGTGAATCATATCCGTATGATCTTCCTGCACCTGCATGACATTCTGCCGGGATTTTGAGTTGGAAAAAGTAGGGGGATCCATAAAAATCATATCAAAAGTATCTTTGCATCCGCCCAGCCATTGCTGTACATCCTCCCTGATAAACCTGTGGTCATCCGGATTGAACTTGTTTAAAAGAAAGTTGTCCCGGGCCCATGTCAGATAGGTGGCTGAGGTATCCACCGATGAAACACGGGAGGCACCTCCGGCGGCAGCCATTACGCTGGCGGTTCCGGTATAGCAATACAAGTTCAGAAAAGTCTTTCCTTCCGAATGATCATGGATATATTTTCTCACATTCCTGTGATCCAGAAAAATTCCGGTATCGAGATAGTCTGAAAAATTCACCCAGAAACGGCAGTCTCCTTCATTAATCAGATAACGGTCCCCCGCTCTTTCTGAGGATCCGTACTGGCTTTTCCCTCTCTGCCGTTTTCTCCGTTTGATGTATACCGCATTCTCCGGCAGATTCAGCAGTGAGGAAAGGATGGCGACAGCCTGGTGAAGCCGCTTCCGGGCCCTGTTCTCATCAATGCCGGAGGGAGCGGCGTATTCCTGCACATGGATCCATTTATCTTCATAGAAATCCACTGCAAAATTAAAATTGGGGAGGTCTGCATCATACAGCCTGTAACAGCTGATTCCCTCTCTCTTCTTCCATTTTCTGAACTGCTTCAGATTCTTTTTCAGGCGATTCTGAAACTGCTCTGCTTCAGGTGTAAGCTGATCGGCCTCAAGGGATACCGGAACCGGTACGACAGGTGCTCCTTCTTCCCTGCTGCGGGATGAACTCCCGAAAAGGGTATAGTGGTAAAGGCTGCATTTAATCGGACCATTCATAATCCTGTTCTTCCGGTCTGCCTTCAGGCCGATGGAACGCAGGAGGCTCTCATCATCAGAAATAACTGACATATGCCAATCCTTCAAATCGGGATCCCTTGCAATATCCCCCAGGTTTCTGTAAAGAGAGTGAAGCATTCCCTTCTCGCCGATACGCTGACCGTAGGGGGGATTTGTAACCAGAAGACCGGGGGCAGATTTCATTTTTTCAGTCAGTCTGAAATCTTTCAAATCTTTTTTTTCAAGGTGTATAAGACCTTCCAGACCGGCTCGTTTGATATTCTGGAGGGCTGCGGCAATGGCGGTTTTATCATTATCGTATCCCACTATTTGAGGAAGAGAGGAAATCCCCTCCTTCCACTTCTCCTCAGCTTTATCAAAAACAGTTTCCCAGAGGTCAGGATCGTGAGACAGCCAGTGAAAAAAACCGTAATCGGAACGGTGCATTCTGGGTGCTATGCCCACGGCCATAAAAGCCGCTTCAATAAGGAGGGTTCCGCTTCCGCACATGGGATCGATAAGGGTGCCCCCCTCTCCGGCAATCCGGGGCCATCCGGCCCGTGACAGAATGGCGGCAGCCGTATTCTCTCTCAATGCCGCTTTGGCAGCATCCAGTCTGTAACCGCGTTTATGCAGCCCCTCTCCTGCCAGATCAAGGTAGAGAGTCCCTTCTTCGTTATGGATATGAACATGAACCGCAATATCGGGGTTATCCCGCTGTACATTGGGCCGGTCTCCGGTTTTATCACGCCAATAATCCACAAGACCGTCTTTACTCTTTAAAGAAGCCGACTTGGGTGGAATTTTCGATTTCCCGCTAACCGTACAGGAACAGGCAACCGTATTGCTGCAAAGCATAACAGTATCCCATTCAATTCCCCTTGCTGCGGTATAAACATCTTCCTGACTGTTGCATTCGAAATCCTGCAGATGCAGGAGTATCCGGCTGGCCGAACGGCTCCAGAGAAGAAGAGTGTACAACTCCTCCAGAGTACATTCTGCCATATGCCCTCCGGGGCTTCTTTTCAGAATCGATCCACCGGCCTGGAGGATTTCCTCTTCCAGGAGGTCCTCCAGATAGACAGGGCAGGTCGCAAATATTTTAAATTTCATCATTTAATCAGAATAAACTCCACTCTACGATTTTTCCACCGGTTTTCAAGATCGCTGTGAGGAACAATCGGGATTGTACCGCCCCGGCCGATTACATCCATACGGGAATCCTGTATGCCAAGTTCACTCAGGGCGTTTCGAACCGAAGCGGCCCTGTTCAGTGAAAGGGGCTGCAGTTCGTCCTTCTCCTCTTTGGCAGCTCTTGCCGGGTTGTCATAATACTCACTTACAGCATGTCCTTCAACAACAATTTTATAGCTTCCGTATTTCCTGAGTACCTCAGCCAGCCTGTTTAGAACATCCCTGTTTTTTGCTCCCTGCTCACCGCTTGTCACCAGTGTAGCCTTATAAGGTTCAAATGTGATATTGGAGATCATGACCTTCAGGTTTTCCCCGTCCCGTATGACAAGGATATCCACAGGAATATCTCCCCGGCTTATAGTGGAATGCCCCAGAAGATCGGTAACCTGAAGTTCGTAGGGATAGTCCTCGGCAGACTGTACCAGTTCCCCCTGACGGGAACGACCGTCCCATATGATCCTTTCGGAGGGACGCCCTTTTCCGCCAAAAGAGATAAACTCATTTCCTTTGGGATCACGGATCACCATCTCCCAATCTCTTATTGGAGAAATATCCTTAACGGCAATAGCTATTTTAAGTTCGTCAGCCACATTGTCATCATCGGGAGAAAAGGGTCTGGGAGAAAGGTTTACTTGTACCTGAGGG
Source organism: Oceanispirochaeta sp. (assembly GCA_963663385.2). GTDB lineage: Bacteria > Spirochaetota > Spirochaetia > DSM-2461 > DSM-2461 > Oceanispirochaeta. The sequence goes on from CAXXXD010000003.1 coordinate 1,585,610, forward strand.
GCAGAATTATCCACAGCGAATTCACGGCTTTCGGCCACGGGACGGTTTCCCTTGGCGTAAACGACTTCCAGAGATCCGCGGCACACCCCTTCTGTCAGGGTTCCCGCATTATTGCGGCCGTCCCAGCTCAGAGTGGATGGTACGGAACCCTCTCCTCTGATACTTTTCACACTGCTGCCGGATTCATCAAGGATATTCAGAACCCATCGGTCAATGCCGACCGGATTGGTTACATGAGCCGTGAAAACCTGCTCGGGCAGTTCCTCCGAAACCGGAGAGAAAATGGTATTTTTTGCTGTCAGATAAACAGGAGTGGGTTTGGTATCCACTTCTATACCACGGATTTCCACCCTGCTGGTATTGCCTGCTGAGTCTGTAGAACTGACACTGTAGTTGTAGATCCCGTCGGGTGCCATATTCCCGTTCTCATCCGTACCGTCCCAGTCCAGGCTCTCAAGGTTCTCTTTCCAGAACCAGCTTCTGACTGTCTGACCGGTTGAATCCTTAAGCTCAGCCTCAAATCCCTGTTCCGTACTGGAAACCTGGGAAATCCGGATTATATCCTTATTGCCGTCTCCGTCGGGAGAGAAAAGGGTTGTACTGGCACTGCTGCTTATGCGGGGTGCCTCCGTATCTTTCAGGAATTCCGTGGAACGGGCCCTGGGTTTGTTCCCCTTGGCATAAACAGCCCGGATTTCGGCTATATACAATCCATCCGCCGCAGCCGCACCTTCGTTATTTTTACCATTCCATACATATTCAGAAGATGGGGCCCCGGTTCCTGTCCAGGTTTTAACGGGCGAAGCATCTCCTGATTCATCAGCAGAGAGAACCGATAAGGTCCAGTCCGTAATGTTTTCCGGGTCATCAATAACAGTGTACAGAGTCAGACTATCTTTAACACCATTGCTGTCAGGAGAGAAAGCTCCTTCGCTGACTGAGATCTGAACAGACATTTCCCTGGTATCCAGCTGTATACGGTGGGGGCTGGAAACACCGCGGTTTCCCGCTTTGTCCATTGCTTCAAGAACCATATAATAGGAACCGTCTGGTATGGGTTTACCCTGGTTATCACTGCCGTTCCATACAACTCTGGGATCAGCTTTTCCTCTCCAGAAAAAGGATTTGACCGTTTCATTATTTTCATTGCGGATAAAACCTTCCCAGTAATCCTCTTCTGTTGTATTCAGATCGAGGGTCAGAGAGTACTGCCCTTCCTCTTCATTCAGTGTCAGGATGCTGTTTCCGCTTATATTTCCCCTGGGAGCTGTTGTATCCACGTTGAACCAGGGAGAAAGGGCTTCCGGTTTGTAACCGTTCTGATAGCGGACCGTCAGATACCCCTGATACTTACCTTCTTTCAGATACCCGCCGGCCTTGTCTTCACCGGTATAGGGAATCGTTTCGGGGACTTCCAGAACGCCTTCCTGCCGGCTGTTATAGCTCCAGGCGGTATTGCCGCGGGCATCCAGAACCCGCAATTCCCACTCCATAATACCGGCTGTTACGGGGATTCCCGCTCCAAAACGGATGGAATCTATTCCTTCCGTATTCCCCGGAGAAAGGTAGGAGTTGTCTATTGTCAGGTTAACAGGGGGTTTTTCCGTATTAATCAGGATATCAACCAGAGACTCTTCCACGGTATTTCCTGCAGGGTCCGTGGAGTTGATTATATAGCTGTAAACACCATCGGGGACAATGGTTCCGGCATCATCTTTCCCATCCCACTCAAAAGAAGCGGGGGAACCGTTTTCCCAATGAAAAGTTCTGACAGGAGCGCCGGACAGATCCCGGATCTCACCTTCCCACAGATTTTCCGATGAACCTTCCTGCTGTATAGTCAGAACATCCTTGCTGCCGTCGCCATCGGGAGAGAATATAAGGTCAATCCCCTCCTGTTTTGCCAGAGTTATGGCAGGCTGAACCGTATCGATTTCAAAATGGTTGGATCCTGTTTCCGAAACATTGTCGTTATCATCCCAGAATTGCAGATTGTAGGTATATTTTCCATCGGGAGCCTTCTCTCCCGAATCCATGACACCGTCCCAGCGGAACGATTCAGGAAGGGTCGTCCCCTTCTTCTCGGAAAACATGCGGTCAAAAATGTTTTTGAAGGACTCATTTTCAGGCCGTTCATCCTTGTTCCGGAATTCCTTGACTATATCACCGTCCTCATTCCGGACTGCCATATAATATCCCATAACATAGCGCTCGTCATCAACGGTGAAGGGCATATTGATTTCATCCTGAACACCGTTCAGATCGGGAGAGATATACACTGTATCCCCCTGCTCCAGAACGATTCTGGGTGGATTGGAATCTCTTACGCCGAATGGCATGGTTGCGCCGATCCCTATCCCGTAAATATTGTCGTAAAATGGGGCATAGGCGGTCTGCATTTCGATTTCGCTGGTCTGCTGTTCGGTTTTTTCCTTGCTTCCGCCTTTGAAGCTATAATTATAGTAAATCCCCGCCGAAGGGATGAGAGTCTGATAGTTGCCATCCAGAAGATCCGTGAGAATCATGGAGGAAGAGAGGGCTATGCGAAGATTATTCTGAATTCGGAATTCCTGTCCGACTTCAAGACGGAAATCTGAAAATGCCGGAAAACCGACATCTCCGGTCATGGACCAGAGAAATCCCTTCTTCTCTATAAGGTCAAATCCGGCTCCCACATTGAGACTGAGGTTTTCGGGAACAGCTTCAAAGTAACTGGTACTTGAACCATATTCCCAGCCGATCCCGTTGAGAGATCCTCCCCATTCCAGATTTTTGAACCGTCCCATGGTACCCGGTTTATGAATAAAGCCCAGATTTAAACCGGCCCCCCAATCCAGATCGGTACTCAAGGCTCCGTCTATACCGAAACCTGCGTAAAGGTCCTTATATATTTCCTTTGAAAAGGCTACATCCATGGAACCGAATGTTCCAAAGTTCAATTCCGTATTACTAAAATCACTTGTTGTGGCAAAACGCAGGGCTCCGGTCAATACCCCGTATTTTCCGGGATAAGATATGGCCGTACTGACGGCATGTCCCATACCTTCCATGCTGCCGTTCCATTCCTGAAGATTTATATACCCCAGATCCAGAATGAGCCGTTGAAAATTTCCTGCTGCCGCCGGGTTCAGTGAGACTGCCTGGGGCGTATCCATTCTGGTTACGGACGTTCCGCCTCCCAGAAAAAGGGGGGAGTAAAGGGATTTGACCAGTTCCCCGGAAGAATCCGCGTATATTCCTGTAAAACAGAGTATTAGTGTGAGTATTAATACTATCCTGCGGCTATTCTGTTTCATGAAAACCTCCTGAACTTGTAATTTCCGGCAAGAATCACTATGTTAACCATTATAATTTAATCAACACAATAACCCTATTGTAACAAAAAACAACAATTACGGAGAGTATTATGGACAAAAAAAAGAAAGAACCGTGGTTTTCGGATGAATGGTTCTGGGAAACATACGGCCCTTTGATGTTTGACGAGAACCGCCTCTCCGAAACAGCCGGGGAAGTGGACGGGATAATCCGCCTGGCAGAGCTTCCTGAAAAGGCGGAGATTCTGGACTGCTGCTGCGGTATGGGACGGCACACCATGGAGTTCGCTTCAAGGGGCTATAAAATGACCGGTGTGGATTTGAGCAAAGTCTATCTTGACAAGGCAGTCCGGGAAGCAGCCGAAAAGGAACTGGATATCCGGTGGAGCCGTATGGATGTAAGAGACCTGGATTATATAAACCGTTTTGACAGTGTTATCAATATGTTCTCCTCATTCGGCTACTTTGAAGATCCGGACGATGATCTGCTTCTTTTGAAAAAGATCCGCAGGGCTCTTAAGGAAAAGGGAACCCTCTTTATCGAGATGTGGGGAAAAGAAGTGCTGGCCAGGGATTTTGAAGAGAGGGTATGGTTTGAAAGAGAAGGCATTAAGATTCTTCTGGAATACTCTGTGGATCTGAACTGGACGGAACTGCATAACCGCTGGCTTTTCTATCAAAACGAAAAAATGACAGAGTACACCTTTCATCACAGGATATTTTCCGCTTCCGAAATGGCCTCTCTTCTATGGCAGGCGGGGTTTGAACAGGTCGATATATACGGCAGCTTCAAAGGAGATCTTTACGATCACAAGGCGGAGCGGCTAATTCTGGTTGCCCATAAATAGGGTGTATTCCGAGCCGGGACTCAAACTGAAGCTGTCGCGAAGATTGGAGCTGATGTAAACCATATTGTCTTCATCCACCATGATAACCCCGGTATCTTCAAGAGTTTCGGCCAGGGCCATGCCTTTTTTGATACCGAGGGAAAACAGGGCCGTGGATAAACCGTCTGCCATCAGACTGTCCTTATGGACAATGGTAGTGCTTATCAGACCGTTATCGACAGGATAACCGGTACTGCTGTCCAGTATATGGTGGTAGCGAACACCGTCTTCCATGAAAAACCTTTCGTAGATACCGGATGTTACAATAGCTTTTTCTTCCGTGCTCAGGATACCGAGGTATTCCCCCCGGACCTCTCTGGGATCCTGTATCCCGATTTTCCAGGGATCCCCCGAAGACTTTTCTCCCATAATCAGAACATTGCCGCCCAGATTGATAATAGCCCTTTTCACCCCTCGGGCAAGTAACAGAGACCTGACACGATCGGCTGCATATCCCTTGGCTATTCCGCCCAGATCAATCTGCGTACCCTTTTTATCAAGATAGACAGAGCTGCCTTCAATTCGTATGTTTTTATACCCGACCCCGGTCAATACGTCCTGCAGTTCCGATGCCGAAGGAACGGCGGCATGATCCGATCCGATCCCCCAGAGGGATACCAGTGCTCCCACAGAGGGATCAAAACGACCTTCGGAGAGTTTTGCTATTTTCAAGGCAGATTCAAGTACAGTGAGGACCTCTTCTTCTGCCTGAATGCCTGCAGCGGGATTCTGATTAATCCTGCTGAGGTTGCTTCCGTCCAGATTTACACTCATACTCCGTTCAATAGTATCGATCAGGGCAAAAGCATCAGCCAGAATGCTGTCCGGATCTGATTTCTCATCCCATTCCTGGAGTGTTATCATGCAGCTCGTACCCAGTAAAAATTCATTACCCTGACGGGGCTCCTGAATTTTCTGTTTTCCGCAGGATACAGCCAGTAACAGGATAGATATATATAAACTGATAATTCTGAAGTTCTTTTTCATGCGGGTGATTATGAAAGGGAAGCATAAAAATGTAAAGTTACTACTGGAGTATTCAAAAAAAGAGTAGCGATTTACCGGCCCTCTATGTTAAGCTGTTTTCTGCCGAAATTCAAATAGAAATAATGTAAATTTGAATCTGCTGCTCATAAATGCGCTCTGGAGCTATGATGAAAGTAAAAAGCAAACTCATTCTGCTGAACCTGGCTGTATTTACCCTTTTCTCGTCAACTTTTTTTGTTTTCTATTTTTCTGCCGTCAGATTAATGGATCTTAAGGATTTACAGAAGGAGATTAAAGAACTCAGAAGCACAATCCTCCGGTATGAATATGCCAATAATGCCCTGTTGGTCTCAAAGGATATCCCTGTCAATGGAATCGGGTGGCTTTACGATGAACTGGGCAGGGATCTTGACAGCCTGTCGGAACAGAAAACCCTGAAATACCTTGATGACCTTACAGCCAAAAAGATTCAGGATAATTACACGTTTATCAAAGGCAGGAGTTTTGATCGGTACTTCAGTAATATACACAGTGAAATTATCCGCTTTAAACCCATGATACCGGATACATCCATAGAGATGGTATATCAGAACTGGAAGAACGGTATCACCATTGACAGGGAGCTCTATGACAGGATAATGACCACAAGGCTCAGGATTACAGAATATATTAACTGGTATCACCCTTTTTCTGAACAGTTCCGGATTATTACCAACGAAGTGTATAATACAATTGCGATTCAAATCAGGCGGATCCTGTTCCGTACAGGGCTGACACTCTTTCTGAGTCTGTTTGTTTCCATAGTATTCATTCTCCTGGTTTATAAAAATATGATTCAGAAAATCCGGAACGTACGTACAGGAATAGAGCTGATATCGGGGGGCAACTTAAGCACCCGAATCCGGATAGAATCAAATGACGAGCTGGCAACAATGGGTGAGAATTTCAATACCCTGACTGAAACAATCTGGCAGAGGTTGAATACGGTTGGAAAGATTATTCATGATATCGGACAGTCATTGACGGAAAATCCCGATCCGGGTCATCTGGAGAGAACCATCCTTCAACTGGCCATTGAGAATACACAGGCTGAAAATGGAGCTTTTTACAAACATATAAAGGAGAGGCAGGTTCTTGTCCCCGTCCACAGGACCGACCGATTCGCCCTTCCCTATGATGAAGGACAATACCGGGAGGAAGTTCCCATTGGAAAAACCATTCTGGGTATGTCCGCCGTATCAGGGGAGCCGTATTTTGTAAAGGAACCGGGAGGCCATAACCTTATTCCCCAGAGAACAAGCTTCGACAGACACTTCATATCCTCCTGTATCATTCTGCCACTGATTTCGGAAAGGGAAGTTGTAGGAATTATCTGCCTTGAGAAAAACAGCGACAGAAACCGGTTCAGGGATATGGATTTCTCCAATATTCAATCGTTTATCGAATTCAGCGCCGTAACCCTTAAAAACCTGGAAAAATATTCAGAACTCCTTCAGTCTACCGGTTTGAACAGGGAAATGCAGATTGCATCTGATATCCAGAAGAGCCTGCTGCCTCCCAAAATTCCCAAAGTTCCCAATTTTGATATTGCTGCGAACACATACTCCGTAAAAGGTATGAGCGGTAATATCTATGATTTTTTTCAGGTTGATAAGAGCCGCTGGCTGTTTTGCATGGCAGAAGTAAAAGAGATGGGGATCGCGTCATCCATGATGCTGGTTATCCTCAGAACACTGGTACGTATTCTTGTCAGGGTGGATCAGGAACCAGCGGAGCTGCTTGAAGATCTTCTACGGAATTTCAGGGAAACAACCGGTTTGGATACTGAAATCAGTATAAATCTCTGCCTGATGGAACCGGGAGATAAGCGTTATTCCTACTGCGGAACGAAAGAACAGAATATGCTTGTGTTTTCCGATAAGAACGATACCATGAATCTTGTTAAAGCAGAAATAAGCGATCATAACGAATATAAAACCATAAAGGGACAATTGGGAGATAAGGATTACCTTGTACTTATGACTGATGGGTTTTACAAATCAGTCAATAAATCCGGGGAGGCTTACGGCTGGGATCCGGTTCGGCAGATTCTTAGAAAATATAAACAACGGAACAGCCGCTGGCTTCAGGAAGCCATTGTAAAAGATATCAGTTTTTTCGAGAAAGAGATGGAGCAGCACCAGGACAGGACCATGTTCATAGCAGGTTTCAGGGAGTAGACAGATGAAAATACAGAGTAAAATAAGTCTTGCAAGTTTTCTCCTGATTATGGGATTACTCCTGTCGTCAGCCCTTTTTTTCATCAGGATTTTTACGGTTTACCAGCTTAAGGAATACTCGGAAAAAACGGTAGAAGTGGAAATATCAATGCACCGGTTTATCAACAGGAATTTATCCCTTTTTACAGAGCCGGCTCCTGCTATCGAAATGACTTCAGCCTGGTTTGACGATCTGATAGCCTTCAACGACGATCTGGACATCGTTCTGAATTCTCCCCTAATCAAACGTCTCAGTAAGGACTATCAGAAATTGATCGGCACAAGAAAGACATCCTGGGAAGAGATGATTCATAATGTTATAAATCCCCTTCAGCTGGATATGAATAAATTCAGCGGATCCAAGCTCGGACTGGAGTCCGGAAAAGACGGGTTTTATACAACTCTGCTCAAGAAAAAGACGGAAGGCGATACGATAGCGGTCAAAGAGCTTGAAACCATCCAGGATCATCAGGACAATTTATATATCCACCTTTCAACCTTCTCTTTTAAGCTGGAATCCCTGATTGAACAATCCGACAGGGAGATTGGCTTATATACCCAGAACAGTATCATTATGACCATTATAACCGTTTCCCTTATTCTTCTTGGTATTCTCGTCTTCAGTTTCCGGGTATCCAACAATCTGGTGCGCCGTATTACAGAAACGAATAAACATGTACAGGACATTGCACAGGGACGCCTCAATTTTGATATGGATAAGAAAAAGGACAAGGATGAGTTTGATGAACTTCTCCGCAATTACAATATTTTTTCCAGAATACTGTCAGACAGGCTGGATTCGCTGAAGTACCTTTTACAGGATATCGGAAATACGCTTGGAACAGAGACGGATATCACACAGCTTCAGGAAACCATAGTTGAGCTGGGAATGGACTCCATCAGCGCTGACAGCGGGATGCTCTTTCTGGCGGATGCCGAATCAGAATCTCTTGAACTGGTTCAGCGGACAGGATTCTGCCCTCCCCCCTTCCATATGGATAAAAGAATAACCATGAACCGCTCCAATGTTGAAAACTACTATGAGACCCATCGTGTTGATAAATCTTCTCCCGTTTTCGGGGCTGTTATGACAGAAGGATCGGGGCTGTTTATCAAAGATAACGAGACAGAACGTATATTCCCGCAGAATTGCGATCCCTATGAATGGCTTTTCATCTCCTCTCTGGTTGCCCAGCCGCTGATTGTTTCCAACCGTCTTCTGGGGATGCTTGTTTTTTACAAAACGAAACAGGGAGAAACATTCTCAGACCTTGACTATACATTCTTCCGGGCCTATACGGACTATACGGCCCAGTCGGTGGATAATGTTTACAAATACCATACTCTCCTGGAGAACAGGGAAATACAAAAAGAGATTGACGTAGCTGCGGGTATTCAGAAAAGGCTCCTCCCCGAAAATCTCCCGGCCTTCAACACTGGTTCGGCAAAGATTTATTCCCTTCCCGCAAGAGGAATAAGCGGTGACTATTTTGACGCCATAAAACTGGATGAAACCAGAATCCTGTATACGATTTGTGATGTTGCCGGCAAAGGTGTTCCTGCGTCCATGCTGATGATTATGATCAGGACGATCCTTCATACAATCAGTCACAAACACAAATCCGCCCATACTCTTCTGAAAGAACTGAACTATCATATCGCCGGAAGAATCGGAGTGGATCAGTATGCGACAATGGCTGTTTTCATCCTTGATACCGGAAAAAATGAGATTTCCTACTCCAATGCGGCTCACCATCCCCTTTACCTCTACAGAAAGAGGGAACAGCAGTTCAGAAGCTTTGACACGGAAGGGCTGCCTATTGGAGTGGACAAACAGGGACAATTCGGACACAAAAGGATAAAGCTTCACAGGGGTGACTATATATTCCTGTTTACAGACGGACTCCCCGAAGCCCGTAACAACCTGGGTGAAGAGTTATCCAATGACAGGCTCCTCCTGTTCCTTGCAAAGAACTCACACAGGGAACCGGAAGAACTGACTGATGCTGTAACAGGATTCATCAATAAATTTGCCTCAGGGGCCAAACAGCATGATGACCAGACATTCCTGGCACTCAAGATTTCCTAGACTGTAAGTTTTTTGATACCAGCGTTTTCTGCCAGACTTTGCGTTTATAATAGACCGTCCCCTCTCAATCTCCCGCCCTCTTTCTATCTCCAAAGGGAAAAGTAGATGCTTTTACCCCCTCTTGGAGAGGCAGGGGGAAGCCGGGAGAAGTCATATAAGTTCCCCCTGATTTACAGGAAATGAATTATATCAGTGAGGAGTCGTTCTGTTGGACAGGGCTCTTGCAACCAGAAAGATACCGCTGAAGAGAGAAAGGGTTCCTATTATCCGGAACAGCAGCAATGCTGAAAAAACAGGTGCAAAACAGAGAAGTATACCCATAAGCACTGTCAACAGGCTTCCGATCCGTTCCCGCCTGTCCTTTGAACGGAAATCCGGATTTAAAAGATCCTGCATGCTGTTTATAATCAGAAATATTCCCCCTGCAATAAGCGGTATTCCCATCCCGATTTTTGCAAAGCTGAAGGGGTACCACAGTATAAAAATACCAGCAATAAGCATCAGAATACTCCTGACAAGAAGCTTCCACCAATGATCTTTAACGCTGCTGAGCTTGAAAGCCAGAACCGTCTGCCCCAGACCGAGCATAAACAGATAAAGTCCGAACATAACAGACATGAATATCAAACCGACTTTGGGGAAAATCAGCAGAATTATTCCTGCAAGGGAAACAATCCCCCCCTGTATAAGGGGGTATAACCAGAGACTTCTGTAAAAATCACCGCTCTCACCGGCATCTTCAATAGTAACCTTCATACACTACTCCAAAACTTTTACCAGCACCTCCGGTTCCAGTCTGAAGGAAGAACCTTTTCCCTCCAGAAAATGATGTTTCTGCATCAGATGGAGAGACAAAGCTGAAACCATAACGGAAGAACCATTAGCAATATTCTTAATCTCAGTCGTGATCTTTCTATGGATCCCGTCTTCAAAAGGACAGGCAAGATGCCCACGGGCTTCCGTAGTCTGAACCAGCCATTTTTCATCTATGGTAATCGGCTCGCCCAGACCATTGCGTCCTTCTTCCATAAGATTCTTCAGAATTTGCACCGTATCGTCAAGATCCAGTTTGTAATAGCGCATCAGTTCTTCATCTTCCGTGATGATATCCTGAAGCGGCCTTTTATCTTCGCCCAGGAATCCGTCTGCGGTGATAACACCCGGAAACATATTCTCCTGGGCTTTTCTCATGTTAGGTGACATTTTCATGATTCGCACCTCCTGCTCCTGATATCAGGCAAACTTATCATAATATATCTTTTCCAATGGGATATTATTGGCGGTCATTACATTATTGCAGGCATTGATCATCCCGGGGCTGCCGCACAGGTATCCTTCCATATCCTTATCAGGACCAATTTTTTCTTTAATATAACGATCAAGAACATCTGTAATCAGTCCGGTATCTCCGGTCCAGTTATCTTCAGGCTGCGGTTCGGATAGAGCCGGTATAAAGTGAAAATTCGGCAGCCGTGCTTCGAGTTCCTTCATTTCATCCAGATAGAACATATCCTTCAGGGAACGGGCCCCGAAGAAGTACCAGACATCCCGATCGGTTATTTCCCTGTCTGCCATATCATGCAGAATGGATTTGAAAGGAGCCATCCCCGAACCGCCTGCGACACAGACCATAACAGCCTTTGTATCCGATCGCTGAAACTCTCCAAAGGGACCGATCAAATCCATGGTATCCCCTTCTTTCAGATGCTTATGAACATATGTTGTCGCTATTCCGCCGGGAACCAGACGGATAAGCACCTCTACCCTGTTGTTATCCAAGGGACGGGAAGACATGGAATAGGCTCTCTGGGTTGTTCCCTTTACTTTGTCGTAAGGAGGAATCACAACCTGTATATACATCCCCGATTCAAAATTTATTGTATCCTCTCCCAGATCAAAAAGGACTTCCTTTATATCGTAGGTCAGATCCCTGATACTTATGACTTTGGCCTTGAACTGTTTTACATTAAAGAGAGAGTCGGGAATCTCAATACTGATATCCGCTTTTACCTTAACCTGACAGGAAAGGCGGATATTGTCGGCAATTTCCCGGTTAGACAGATAGGGAGTTTCTGTCGGGAGATGGGGACCTATATTGCTTAGAACCCGGCATTTACAGGCTCCGCAGCTTCCTCTTCCCCCACAGGCGGAAGGCAGGAAAATACCTTCCGAAGCCAGAAGGGAGAGAAGCGGTTCACCTCCTTTTACATTCAGTTCCTTCTTTCCGTTGTTTATGTCAATTTTCACCTCGCCATAGTTATTGACAATGCTGTCCACAATGGCAATCAAAGCTGCCAGAACAGCTGATATACCGGCAATGGTTAAAGGTGCTATAATAAAACTCATCCTGTTTAAACCTCCCTTTCCGTTCTACTGAACACTCAGCATTCCGGAGAATCCAATAAAAGCCATTGCCATGAATCCAATTGTAATCAGGGTAATACCCGGACCTTCCAGACCCGCCGGAACAGGTGATTTCATCAGTTTCTTCTGAATGGCGGCCAGGGCCATAATAGCCAGCCACCAGCCCAGTCCGGAGCCCAGTCCGTAAAAAAGGGTTTGAAGAAGATCGTATTGACGTATCTCCATAAAGAGGGCCACACCCAGAATGGCGCAGTTAACTGTAATCAGAGGCAGAAAGATTCCCAGAGAGAGATACAGAGCAGGAGAAACCCGGTCTATTACCATTTCAAGAATCTGAACCGTAGCAGCAATAACAATGATAAACACGATATATCGCAGATAGAGCAGATTCAGCGGAATAAGTAGATAATTCAGAACAGCCCAGTTTATGACAGCCGTTATGGCAAGAACCACCGTAACGGCCATCCCAAGTCCATTGGCAGATTTAATATCCTTGGAAATGGAAATAAACGAACACATGCCCAGAAAATTGGATAGTAGGATATTACTGGTAAATATGGAAGCAAAGAGAAGAACCACTGGGTGTATGTCAGGAGTCATTTTGCCCCTCCTTTCTTAAGCATAATCGATTTTACGATCCAGAGAAATGTTCCCAGGAGAAAAAAGGCGCTGGGGGCCATAACCATAATGGTCCATTTTATAAAACTGTCCGGCAGTACGGGAAAACCGAAAAGTGTACCGAATCCCAGCAGCTCCCTGATAAAAGCAATTATCATCAGAACCCACATATAACCCAGACCGGATGTAACACCGTCCCAGAACGACAAGAATGGGCTGTTTGACTGGGCGAAAGCTTCTGCCCGCCCCATGATAATACAGTTTGTAATGATCAACCCTACATAGGGCCCGAGGGATTTGCTGATTTCAGGCAGGTAGGCCCGCAGGAGTATATCTACAATAATCACATAGAAAGCTATAATAAGAGTCTGAACAATCATTCGAACCTTTCGGGGAATCAGACTTTTCAGAAGTGAAACCGTAAAATTGGTAAAAGCGGATACAAAAACCAGTCCCAGAGTCATGATCATGGTATTGGCCATGTTATTTGTCACAGCCAGGGTAGAACAGATTCCCAGAATCTGTATAAAAACCGGATTATTATGCCAGATATTCTCTTTAAGTATGGCGGAAGGGCTTTTTTCGTTCATTGATCCGCACCTCCCTTTTTCAGAATCTCCAATTGGGAATTTAGAATTTTTTCAACGGATTGACTGGTTTGGGAAGCGCCTGTTATACCGTCGACAACCCCGTTGGCAGAGTCGGTATCTTTTTGGCCGCTTCCTTTGCGTACCGTTATCCGCCCCTCAACAATCCTCTCATTGCGGAACTGCTCCTTAAACCAGTCCTCGTCAATTCGTCCGCCCAGACCGGGGGTCTCATTGTGAGAGATAATCTCAAGCCCCCTGATGGTTTTAAGATCCTTATCCACAGCCAGGATGCCGCTGATAGTTCCCCACAATCCCGGACCACTGTAATACTTGACAAGAATAGACGTGCTATTCAAATCGGTTTTCATCAAATCCCCGGGATCCGGAATTTTATTAAAACGCATCGCATATTCAGATAAGACGGCTTCTTTATCAGAGGGAAGGATCCCCAGAGCTGACAGAACAGCCGCCTGAACAGCTATCTCCTTATTCTCTTCAACACGGGCTGAAGTTGCACCATTGGCCAGAGAAAGGAGAAAGACAAAAAAGAATGCTGTTACAAATGTAAAAAGGACTGTATAGGTTAATCCGTTTTTCTTCATTTTCCGCCCCCCTTTTCTGTTTTGGAAGGAGTAGACCATTCATCAAGAAGTGAGGCAAAAGTATTCCCCATCAGGACTCCGAAGCTGGTTCCCTCCGGAAAAAGTGAAAATATCCTGACCAGACAGGTTACGGTTCCTATAAGGATGCCGTAAAGAATCTGTGCCCTGTTTTTTTTGGGAGCCGATACGGGATCCGTAGCCATAAAAACAATAACAAAAAGAACACTACCCGACAGAAGAGCTTCCAGAGGAGGAAAAGAAGCGGGTATCCCCGCAAAAAACAGGATTGTGGAAAGAACACCGAAGCTGAGAACCGAAGACAATATGATACGCCAACTGGCTGTTTTAGTAAAAATCAGATACACCGCTGCCAATACGATAAGTATGATGGCGCTCTCTCCAAGGGAGCCGGAGCGGATTCCCATTATAAGATCAGCTATATCCGGCAGTCCGCCGCTGCGCATGACTTCCAGGGGAGTAGCGGTACTGACGGCATCCACCCCTGCCCTTCCGAAATGCCCCGGAACTTTCCAGGAAGATGTCATATAGGAGGGGAATGTTATGTAGACAAACAGACGCCCCGTAATAGCCGGATTAAAGATGTTTCTTCCGAATCCCCCGAAAATACATTTACCGAAGAGAACCCCGAAAACAATACCTATAACAGCTAACCATAAAGGGACCAGGGGGGGCATGGAAAGGGCGTATAAGCCGCAGGTTACCAGAACCGCCTCGGATACTTTCTTCCCTCTGGACTTCATGAAAAAGTATTCCGTTCCAATCCCTGCTGCAAAAACAACTAAATGAATCAGGAGAGAACGAAGCCCGTAAAGGTATACGGAAAATATCATGATTGGTATAAGCGAGTAGAGGACCCGCCGCATCATGATCTGTTTTTGAAACACTTTATAACCTCCGGGTAAGAACAAGGTTCAATATCTCCCTGAGGAGAACTGTTCTTTAATAATAAAATGATCATAAATAAAATTTCAAAAAGAAATCAATCAATTTTTTATTTTATTATATCTGATATTTGATTCGAAAGATGTTTTACATTTATATTTCAAGAGTATCTTATGAAACAGAATAATGAGGGAATTCCAATGATTAAGGCAATCGTGCAGGAAATTTCAAACAGGAAAACAGTATTCCGGATACTGGGCAGCGATGGTCAATGCAGCTCCGGATCCTGTGAAAGATGCCAATGCTCACGCTCAATAAAAAGGGTATCCCTCTCTTCGGAGAGCTGTCCGAATCTTGAAAAGGGTATGAAGGTAGAACTGCAAAGGAGTCCTGTCTACAGGCTCCATTTCGCACTAATGATTGTTCTGCCCCTTGCGGTTCTTGCTGTTGTGCCCATCCTGCCTGTATGGAACAGTACTTTAAGCAAAGAGGCTCTTAATGCGATTTCACTGGGATCCGGTTTCGGGACTTTTCTGGTTACTGCGGTTTTAATAAAGTTTTTCGGTAAAAAAGAAACCGTTACGGTGCTTCCCATACAGGAGGATCACCGGGATTAATCCAGGCGGCAGCTATTGGCATACCGGCTCATATCCACCCACTCGGCATCAAGCCGGGAAACAGGGATTTTTCCTTTTTCATAGACTGCCGGATTCCCCCTGTCCAGAAATGGTTCGATTTTCTGCCAGGAAAGTTCCGTCTCCTCTGCACTTACAAAAAGAGTCTGGTCCCCTTTCAGGGCATCCAGAAGCAGTTTCTGATAGGCCTCAGGTACTGCACCTTCAAAAGTATCGGCGTAACAGAAATCCATATCTGTGGTGGTAATCTCCATTTCACTGCCGGGGATCTTGGTCGAATGATCAATAAAGATTCCGGACCGAGGCTGAATATGAAATATTATCCGGTTGTTATCCAGTTTCCCGTCCTTATTGAACAGGAGGGGGGGAACTTTTTTGAATGTAATGGCAATACTGGTCTGTTTCTCGCCTACGGCTTTACCCGTCCGGATATAGATCGGCATCCCCGACCAGCGGAAAGTATCAATGGAAAGTTTCATTTCCGCATAGGTTTCCGTCTGGGAATTCCCGGATATTTTCGATTCCAGACGGTATCCTTCATACTGCTGGATATGACACTCCTTAACCGTCAGCGCCCTGAGTATATTCAGTTTCTGATGCCGAATGCTCTCAGGCTCCAGAGAAACTGGGGCTTCCATGGTTATCAGGGCCAGCAGCTGTAGAAGATGGTTCTGTATCATATCCCGGATAATCCCGGATTTATCAAAGTAGGCTCCCCGTGACTCTACTCCGATCTCCTCAAAGGCATTAATCTGTATGGATTCAATATAGGAGCTGTTCCATACTGGATAGAATATATTGTTGGCAAAACGGAAAACCAGAATATTCTGAACCGCCTCCTTGGCCAGATAATGATCTATCCGGTATATCTGTTTTTCAGTATAGAATTCCTTAAGATGCCGGTTCAGTTCCCGGGCGGTCTGATAATCGCTGCCGAAAGGCTTCTCAATGATAATACGCACATTGTAACGAAAGCCGCTCCTGTAGAGGGCTTCAGCGGTTTTTCCGTATACTCCGGGGGGTAGTGCCATAAAAACTATGATCTGGGAAAATTCACCACAGGAACAGACCTTCTCATAGAGTCCGTCCATTCCCTGATGATAGGAAAAAAAAGAGGCGAATTTCCCGGGGACAGCAATATGCTCCCGGAAGGAGACATCCGAGTAATCAGTCCGTCCCGAACCGATTACCCGGCAGTCTCCGGCTATGGATCCATTTTCCAGCAGCCTGATCAATGCGGGAATCAGCTTTCTTTTTGCCAGGTCCCCCGATGCGCCGAGTATGACGATTGCCGCACTGTTCACTGCCACTGTAAACCTCCAAAAACTATTTTTTCTGTATTTTTGCCCAGGAGTCCTTCAAGGCTACGGTTCTGTTGAATACGGGAGTTTCACTGCTGTGATCCTTATTATCCGCAATAAAGTACCCCTGTCTCAGAAACTGAAAGGACTTTCCTGCCGGGGTTTCCGCCAGAGAAGGTTCAACGATACATTTTTTGACAATCAGAGACTCCGGATTAAGATAATCCTTATAATCCTTCCCCTCCTCCATGTCATCCATGTTTTCCAGAGTAAAGAGGTTATTATACAGACGAACTTCCGCCTCCCGGCCTTTTTCCGCAGAAACCCAGTGAAGGGTTCCCTTCACCTTTCTTCCATCGGGGGAATCACCTCCTCTGGTAGCCGGATCGTAGGTACACCGCAGTTCGACAACTTTGCCCTTTTCATCTTTAATGACCTCGTCACAGGTTATGAAATAGGCATGTTTCAGACGGACTTCCATACCCGGAGCCAGTCGGAAGAACTTCCGGGGAGGCTCTTCCATAAAATCATCCTGCTCAATGTATATTTCCCGTCCGAAAGGCACCATCCGGCTGCCTGCTTCGGCACTTCCGGGGTTGTTTTCCGCTTCCAGTTCTTCAATCTGTCCCTCGGGGTAGTTTGTGATAACAACCTTCAGGGGATCGATAACAGC
Organism: Oceanispirochaeta sp.; assembly: GCA_963663385.2. Classification (GTDB taxonomy): domain Bacteria; phylum Spirochaetota; class Spirochaetia; order DSM-2461; family DSM-2461; genus Oceanispirochaeta. The sequence goes on from CAXXXD010000003.1 coordinate 1,602,831, forward strand.
CATGGCGCGATCCGCCGTTTCGTTCAGTTCCTCCCGTATGATATACTGCAGAAAGTTTATATCCACCAGGCTGTTTACCTTGGATACACCTATCTCGCTGCAGAAACGGCGGATGGATGCCGGCGTATAACCTCTGCGTCTGAATCCGGAAAGGGTTGGCATTCTTGGGTCATCCCAGCCGTTTACGTAATTCTCTTTAACCAGTTCCAGGAGTTTCCTTTTGCTCATTACGGTATAGCTGATATTCAGTCTGGCGAATTCCACCTGCCGCGGGTGACAGGGAGCGCTCACATTCTCCAGAAACCAGTTGTAAAGGGGACGGTGGTTTTCAAACTCAAGGGTGCAGATCGAGTGGGTTATCCCCTCGATGGCATCCTCATACCCATGAGCAAAGTCATACATAGGGTAAATATTCCATTTATCCCCGGTTCTGTGATGACTGGCTTTTCTGATCCGGTACATGGCGGGATCCCGCATATTCATATTCTGATGGGCCATATCTATTTTTGCCCTGAGGATACACTCGCCCTCCTCCAGCTCGCCGGCCCGCATTTTTTCAAAAAGTTCCAGGTTTTCCTCTACAGACCGGTTTCTATAGGGAGAGTCCGTACCGGGAACGGTGGGAGTCCCCCTTGTTTCACGGATCTTATCAGCGGTCTGGCTGTCCACATAGGCTTTTCCGCTATTGATCAACTCAAGGGCCCAGGCATACAGCTGATCGAAGTAGTCCGAGGCAAAGTAGATTTTCCTGTCCGCATTGAAGCCGAGCCACCGTACATCCTCCACAATAGAGTCTACATATTCCTGTTCTTCCTTGGAAGGATTGGTATCGTCAAACCGGAGTTTGCAGACTCCGTTATAATCTTCTGCTATCCCGAAATTCAGACATATGGACTTTGCATGCCCGATATGAAGGTATCCGTTGGGTTCAGGGGGGAATCTTGTTTGAACCGTGTGAGGAACCTTCCCGTCTTTAATATCGTCGTTGATTATCTGACGAACAAAGTCCACACCTTTTTTTGATTCGTTTTCCGTATTTTCGCTCAAGTTAGCCATTCCACACCTCTACTAAAGTTGCGGTACCCGAAGGGCACCAAATAAGAAATGATTTTATCACAAACCCTTTTCAGGTAGAAGTACTAGACGTTAATCTGATGCCCCCGCCCCTTCTTTTCTTTAACGACCCCGACCCTGTTGAGGATGGCATCCAGCCAGGTATCCGCCTCCGCCCTTGTGGGAAAAGACTTCGAATACACCTTCCGGTTGGATTTATCCGCCAGGCTTCTGTCCCGCTCCTCAACATGGGAAGAGGAAAAGACCCACACGCCCTTATTGTTGTAGCTCTTGTAGGTTATGGAAAAGATGTTTTCAAGATTAACATAACTGCCGTCATCAACTTCAATAAACACAACAGACTCCTTTAATGCGGCTTGTAATCAAGCGGCATTATAAGTTTATATTAGGGGTATCTATCGGTGCAAGAGAGGATTGCCTGTTATGAAAATTGTTTTTCCGGATGCCGGTTCCCTGGGATCCGATCTTGATCTTTCCATCTTCCGTAAGGCGGGAGATTTTTTCCATTGGGAAAACACAGCTAAAGAGGAGCTTCCTTCCCGCATCCGGGAGGCAAATGTAATCATTACCAACAGGGTTAACCTGGGAGAGGCAGAGCTGAAAAATGCGCCGGATCTTGCCCTGATTACCCTGACTGCCACCGGATATAATAATGTGGATATCGAATACTGCCGCAAACGGAAAATCGCTGTTGCCAATGTGGCCGGGTACTCTACCGAAAGTGTCGCCCAGCACACATTGGCCATGCTGCTTTATCTGTTGGAGCACACCCGCTATTACGATGATTACATCAGGGAGCAGAGGTACCTGGCAGATCAGCGTTTTGCGGATGTATCAAAGCCATGGAACGAGATAGCCGGAAAGAACTGGGGTATTATCGGCATGGGCAGTATCGGACGGAAAGTCGCTTCCATAGCCGAAGCATTCGGAGCCCGCGTCTGTTATGCCAGTACGTCCGGGATAAAACGGGACGAGGCCTATGAAGCTGTGACGCTTGAGGAACTTCTAAGGCGATCGAATATTGTTTCCATTCATGCGCCGTTAAATGAAAATACGGAGAATCTTATCAACAGAAGCAGGCTCTCACTCATGAAAAAAAGCGCCATACTCCTTAATCTGGGCCGCGGAGCCATTGTCAATGAAGAGGATTTGATTGAAGCCCTCAAGAGTGATAAGATTGGCGCAGCCGGACTGGATGTGCTCAGGGAAGAACCGCCGCAGAAAGATTCGGACCTTCTGGGTCTGATTGATACGGGGAAACTCCTGGTAACGCCTCATAATGCCTGGGGCAGTCTGGAATCGCGGCGCAGACTGGTCCGGGAGGTATTTGAAAACATCCGGGCCTTTGCCGGCAATGAAAAAAGAAACAGGATTGTATAAGGAACAGCTGTCAGGGAGATAAACATGAAAAAAATCGTAGTGAAATTCGGGGGATCCAATCTGAAAACCCGTGAAGATATTCAGAAGATTGTAGAGACCGTCAAGATCTACAACAGACCTCTTGTTATTGTAGTATCGGCATTTTACGGTATTACCAACTATCTGACAGAAGGAATCTGGACAGTCCGGAACGACAATAAACATATTCATAAAATGATCAATTACCTCAAAACGATGAAAGAGGATACCATAGAGCAGAACATTCAGGATTCTGCAACCAAGGAAGAAGCCTACAGGCTGATTTCCGAACGGCTGGATCAGGTGGAACGGTTTCTTCTGGGAATCCACTACATAGGGGATATTCCCAACTTCATTCAGGACAGGATACTCAGCTACGGAGAAAAGTTAAGCTCCCTCCTTCTGACCATAATTCTGAAATACAACGGTATTGATGCCGAGGAGTGCCTCCCCGAAGATATGGGTCTGATGACCGACGGGGAATTCCGGAATGCCACCATAGATTTCGACAAATCCATCTCCCAGGTCAGCAAAGCTTTAAAAGCTGACAAGGTTTTTGTTGTGCCCGGGTTTTACGGAATCTCCGAAGAGGGCAAAATAACCCTCCTGGGAAGAGGCGGGAGCGACTACTCGGCGGCCGGCATCGCCCGCTGTATCAAAGCGGAGTCCCTGGATATCTGGAAAGATGTTAACGGGTATATGACGGCAGATCCTAAAATGGTAAAGCAGCCCAGACGGGTTAAGAAACTCAGCTATACCGAAGCGGCGGAGCTGTCCTACTTCGGGGCCAAAATACTCCATCCCAGAACGGTAGAACCCCTGGAAGACATGGGTATACCGGTCCGGATCTTCAATATTGATAAAAAAAAGCGGGACCTGGATCCCCTCTCCTTTATATCCGGAAAATCGGAAACCGGAACGGAACCGGCCAAAAGCGTTACCTGCAGCGATGATTTTGCCATCCTTAGAATAAGCGGTCCCGGGGTGGGAATAAAGCCTGGCATACTGGCCAAGGTTACGTCCTGCCTGGACGGACGCTCTATCAATATCAAGTCGGTTGTGACATCCCAGACTGCCATTAACCTTTACCTGGAATCTGCCGACCTGCCCCGGGCCGCCCAACTGGTCAGGAGCCTGAACAACAGCACCATAACTCATCTGACGGAAATTGACGATATGGCTATAGTCGCACTCGTTGGATCGGGAATTGTTCATGAACCGGGTATCGCAGACAGGATGCTCAAGGCACTGGCGGAAAAAAGGATCAATACACAGATCGTATCCATCGGCGCATCGGATGTAGCCTCCTATGTAGTTGTAAAACGGACTGATAAAAAAGAGGCGGTCCGTTCCATACATAAAGAGTTTTTTGAAAACTGATTCCTGTACTGACTCAAGAACGGAAAGGAGCCTGAAATGAAATACAAACTGGAAACCATCCCCGTATGGGATGCCTTCGGAGAGGAGGGTGAGTGCCCCTTCTGTCTATTAATGGAAAAGGCCCGGGACCGGTATGTTAAATACTATCTTGGGAACTCGGCCATGAACCCGGAAACCCGTGTTGAAGTCAATAGAAGCGGTTTCTGTCCGGAACACTTCAGTCAGCTCCTCCTGGCCCGGAATCCCCAGCACCTGGGATTGATTGCCCATACCCATCTGCAGGACTGGATGACAGATATTAACAAATCCTTCCCCGGAGGAAGCGGAAAAAGTTTTCTGGGAAGTCTGAACAGAAAAGGGACTTCTCCTGCGGCACTTTTTTCCGATCATGTGGATGAACGGAAGAACAGCTGTCTGATTTGCGACCGGATCGACAGAACCCTCAAGCGCTATACCTTTACAACGATTTATCTGTGGAAACAAAAAGAAGAGGATTTCCGGGATACCCTGGCTGAATCCAGGGGCTTCTGTCTTCCCCATATGAAGGAGCTGCTTCTGATGGCCGAAGAAATCCTGAGTGCTAAGGAACAGGCGGAATTCTTCCCGTTTATCAAAGGAATTCAGGAAAAGAATCTCAAGCGCCTGGAAGAGGAAATTAACTGGTTTACCCAGAAGTTCAAATCAGAAAATCATGACAAGCCCTGGGGAACCGCAGAGGATGCCCACTACCGGGTTGTTCAGAAGCTGACAGGAAAAATTACATTTCACTAAAGGGGATTCCCCTTTTCCCGATGAATTCACACTGAAAAAACCTCCGGACTGACCGGAGGTTTTTTTAATGATTAAAGACTATTTCTGCAGTTCAGCCAGATAGACACCCATCTTTTCTATGGCATTGCGGAACTCTTCCATTTTCTCCTTCTCCTTGGCGATTACCGCCTCGGGGGCATTGGATGCAAACTTGTCATTGGACAGTTTCTTTTCTGTCTGGATCAGCAGCTTTTTATTCTTGTCCAGGTTTTTCTGCAGCCGGGCTTTCTCCTTATCCACGTCAATAAGATCACGGATAAAGAGGTAGGCTTCAAATGACTTGCCAACCGCCGCAACAGCGCCCTCATGGTGTTCTCCTTCCGCCAGTACGGCAAAGTCATCGGATTTAAACAGGGACGAAACCAGACTGCCTTCTGTAGCCAGGAAACCGGCAAAGGCATTATCTTCTGTTTTTACCCTGACCTTGATAGACCTGGAGGGTGGAATATTAAACTCGGACCGAAAGGTACGTACAGCCTGAACCAGCTCCTGCATCTGCGCAAACTGGCCTTCCAGATCACTGTTATCCAGACCGGAATCCGCTTCAGGATAGGGGGCTACAATAAGAGGACCGTCAGTACCGGGGATTTTCTGATATATCTCTTCGGTCAGAAAGGACATAAACGGGTGCAGCAGACGCAGTGACTTGTTCAGAACGTCCAGAAGGATTGTAACAGCACGATCCTTTTCAGATTCGTCCTTACTATAGAGGTACAGCTTACTGGCTTCTATATACCAGTCACAGAAATCATTCCAGAAAAACTCATACACACTATGAGACATGTCATCAAAACGGTAAGCTTCCACCGCCTTTTCCACACTGCGGATAGCGCCGTTCAGCCGGTGATAGATCCATCTGTCAGCAGCTTTCAATTCTACCTCGGAAGGATCTTTCAGCTCCCGTCCCTCCAGGTTCATCAGGATGTAACGGGCGGCATTCCAAACCTTGTTGCAGAAACGGCTTCCCAGTTTGATATCATCCATATCCAGAGGGATATCCTGTCCCTGGGCGGAAAGATAAGCCAGGGTAAACTTCATGGCATCCGCTCCGTATTTGTCCACTATATCAAGGGGATCGATCCCGTTTCCAAGGGATTTGGACATTTTCCGCCCCTGCTTGTCCCTGACAAGGGGGGTAATATAAATATCCCTGAAAGGAGCTTCTTCAAGGAACTCCTCCGATGCCATTATCATCCTTGCCACCCAGAAAAAGATAATATCGTATCCCGTAACCAGAGTGGATGTGGGGAAAAACTTTTTCAGATCGTCCGTTTTTTCAGGCCAGCCCAGAGTGGAGAACGGCCAGAGCCAGGAGCTGAACCAGGTGTCCAGAACATCGGGGTCCTGTTTCAGATCAGAACAGCCGCAGCGGCTGCACTCAGTGGGATCATTTCTATCTACAATCAGGTGACCGCACTCACTGCAGGTCCAGGCGGGTATACGGTGCCCCCACCAGAGCTGCCGGGAAATACACCAGTCACGGATTCCGCCGAGCCAGTGTTTATAGGTATTTTCCCAGCGTTTGGGATAGAATCGGATCCGGTCATTTTCCCAGGCGTTCATGGCCTTTTCCGCCATGCCTTCCATCTTAACAAACCACTGATCCGACATGTAGGGTTCAATCACCGTATTACAGCGGTAGCAGTGTCCCACCTGATGGGGCTGATCCTCGATTTTAGTCAGGAATCCTCCCTCTTCCAGAGCTTTAATGGTGGCTTTCCGGGCTGTTTTAACATCCATCCCCACAAACTGTTCGGGAACATTTCCGTTAAGAGTTCCATCCCCGTTCAGTATATTGATCCGTTCCAGATTATGTCTGTTTCCGATCTCCCAGTCGTTGGGGTCATGGGCCGGGGTGATTTTCACGGCACCAGAACCGAAATCCATTTTACAGTAACTGTCGGTAATAATTTCTATTTTCCGGTCTGTAAGGGGCAGGTCAAGTGTTTTGCCTACCACATCCTTATACCGTTCATCATCGGGATGAACGGCAACTGCCGTGTCCCCGAACATGGTTTCAGGCCTGGTTGTGGCTACTTCGATAAATCCGCTTCCGTCAGTGAGGGGGTATTTCACATGGTGCAGGGCTCCGGGAGCCTCTTCGTGCTCAACTTCATCATCCGCCAGAGCCGTACCGCAGGAGGGGCACCAGTTAACCAGGTACTCACCTTTATAAATCAAATCCCTTTCATAGAGGGTGACGAAAACTTCACGGACCGCTCCGGAGAGACCATCATCCATGGTGAATCGTTCCCGGCTCCAGTCGCAGGATGCCCCGATTTTTTTCAGCTGTCTGGTGATGATGCTGTGGTGCTCGTCCTTTACCTTCCAGGTTTCCTCAAGGAATTTTTCCCTGCCCAGATCATGCCTGGACTGACCCTTGGCCTTCAGTTTGCGTTCCACCACATTCTGTGTGGCAATACCGGCGTGATCCGTTCCGGGAACCCAGAGTGTGGGTCTTCCCTGCATGCGGTGATAGCGAATCAGAATATCCTGGAGAGAGTTGTTAAGACCGTGCCCCATATGGAGAACACCGGTAACATTGGGGGGCGGGATAACTATGACAAAGGGGTCTTTCGAATCGTCCCCGGCAGGCTGAAAATACTTTCCTTCCTCCCAGAACTGGTAGATTCTGTCTTCGAATTCACCCGGATTATAAGTTTTCTCAAGTTCAATAGCCTTCATTATCCCATCCTTAAAAAATGTATCACCGAATAGTACATAATAGAGGCTAAAAAATCAATCTGTATGGGAAAAGAGGAGCAGGCCGGTTATAAATATTCCCTATTGAAATAGGCGCAAAGACAGGGCATAATACAGGTTTGCGAGGTTATATGGCAACGGAACATACAGAAACTGCAAGGGAACTACTCAAAAGAGGCAGCTATGCCAGCATTGCCATCACAGACGGAAATGAACCTTATATCATAGCCCTTAATTACGGACTCGATGAGGAAGAGGACATCCTCTATTTTTGCACGGAAAAAAGCGGTATGAAACTGGATTTCCTTAAAAGCAACTCCTACGTCTGCGGCTCCGTAATTATTGGAACAGAGAGAGGATCCGACGAAGCATACTCCTCTTTCGAATCCTGCATCTTCAGGGGTATTATGGAAGTCATACATAACAGCGAGGAACAACAGAGAGCGGTAAAAACGATCCGTTATCGTCCCGATACTGCTGCCATGACAAATCCCATGATCATGCGCCTGGAAATTGAGGAGATGGAAAGACGAAACAGAAACATGCCCCGCTGATCAGCGCTCGTCTATCAGAAGTCTTCCCATAAGCCTTTTAGGCACATGGTGCACATCATTTTCATCCCGATAGTAAGCGGTACTGCCCTGCTCTTTCATATCTTCCAGAATGACCTTTTCTCCGGAATACCCGAATGCCATAACCAGACAGGGATCCTGGTGTTCTTCCAGCCCCAGAGCAACCTTCACGGAACTCTTCCCGAATGACCCGATCATACAGCAGCCTACACCTTCCGCCGCTGCTCCCAGAACCATACTCTGCCCCACGATACCATGGTCACAGCTTGGGTTGGCGCTTATCTGTTTATCCAGCACAATAACCACATAACCAGTGGGCTGCTCATTCTCTGCCGGTCCATCCCAGTCTTCCAGAGCCTTGGCCCATGCCAGCAAAGGAAACAGCTTATCCCGGTTTTCCTTTTTTTCTATGGTGATGAACTTCAGAAACTGCATATTTCCGGAACTTGGACTGAGACGGGCATACTGTACCATCCTGTTCAGAAAACCCTCAGGCAGGGGTTTCTGATCGAATCGTCTATACGTTCTGGCGCGGCTGATCAATTCGATAAATTTCATTGATTTTCTCCTTTTACCGAATTATAAAAAAAAGAAACGGCCCCCGCAAGGAGTCCGTTCCTGTTATTACAAATCCGGGACGAAAAATCGGACAGGATTTATTTTTTCTTCTTTTTCTTCTCTTTGGTTTTCTTCTTTCTGGCAGTAGCTTCGGCTATCTCCTCGGCTGTCTGTTTAACAGCGTCTTCCTTGGGAGCCGCTTTTTTTTCCGGAGCAGTTTTTACCGCAGCTGGCTCCCTGGCACTGGAAGAAGCTACCGCTTTCGCTTTCTTCACCTCTGCATCATGCCAGCCCAGAAGGATAGTGGATGCAATAAAGATAGAAGAGTATGTACCGACGATTATACCGACGATCAGACTCAGAGCAAAAGTCCTGATGGTCCCCGTTCCAATCAAAAAGATAAACAGTACCGCAATAAAGGTTGTAAAAGAAGTAATCAGGGTTCTTCTCAGAGACTGGGTAATGGAAATATTGATAATTTCCATAAACTTTTTGTCCTTGATAAGTCTTGTGTTTTCCCTGATTCTATCGAAAATAACAATTGTATCATTCAATGAGTAACCTACGATGGTCAGTACCGCAGCAATGGTAGCTGTTGAAAACTCCAGCTGCATTACACCGATAAATCCCATAAGGAACAGCACGTCATGAACAATGGCCACAATAGCGGAAACAGCATAATTCAAACGGAAACGGAACCAGATATAAATCAGGATCAGCGTCATTGCCACAATAGTCAGAAAAAATGTCTGGGATGACAGGTTTCCGGCCAGTCGGGCACCGACAAACTCGGTTGAAAGCACCTCTACAGAAGAGGCCCCGAACTTATCTTCCAGAGAAGACTTGATCTTCTCTTCTGCGACTGCCTGAAAGTTTTTAACACTTTCATCTTCACCTACACGAATCATGTAGTTGTTGTCTGCAGGATCACCGATGGTCTGTACCTGCAGGGCGTCAATTCCGCTAAGGGCAGCCTTTACATCCGCAATATCATCTGCCCCCTTAACCTCAACCCTCTGGCTGAGACCTGACCGGAAATCAATACCGAAGTTGAAACCGCCCTGAACATATGTTCCTGCCCAGAAGAGGACAATCAAACCGACGGAAACAGCCAGCCAGATAAATCTGCTTTTGGTGAAATTAATAACTTTATCCATTATTTGCGCCCCCAACCGATGCTGATACTATCTCTTTTCATCACATCAGTTCCGAAATCGAAAATCAGACGGGAAACAAAAATGGCTGTAAAGAGTGAGCAGACGATACCGACAGCAAGAGTAACGGCGAATCCCTGAACGGGGCCTTTACTGAGCTGTGACAGAAAGATCGCTGCAATAAAAGTTGTAATGTTGGCATCCATAATCGTCCAGAAAGCCTTCTTGAAACCGGCTTCCACGGCGGCTGCCCGGGATTTTCCCAGAGCCAGTTCTTCACGGATACGTTCAAATATAATAACGTTGGCATCCACCGCCATACCCACATTAAGAATAAGACCGGCGATACTGGTCATTGTCAATGTCATATTAAAAGAGGATAGAATGGCAACGATAAAAACCAGGTTTAAAATAAGAGCCAGGTCGGCAACCAGTCCGGCGCCTTTATAGTAGAGAAGCATGAAAACAAATACGGCGATAAATCCGTACATAATCGCTCTCAAACCGGATTCAATGGCATCGCTTCCGAGGGACGCTCCGACAGCCTGTTCATTGATGATTTCGAGATCAACAGGAAGAGCTGCAGTTCTGAGAACCAGTTCAAGGTCGTTGGCTTCAGCTGTATCAAACCCTGTAATTCGGACTGAATCCCTGATGGGTTCGGAAATCCTTGCTGCAGCCTTTACCTTTTCGTCCATTACGACGGCCAGTGTTTTTCCGGTATTATCAGAGGTAAATTTGTAGAAAATCTCTCCTCCTTCAGAATCCAGATTAAAAATAACATTAGGCTGTCCCGTTACCTGATCGGCAATGGTATCGGCCTGCTGAATATGGCTTCCTTCCAGACCTACTTCTTCATTAATGACAATGTATCTCTGAAACTGATCGATTCCGTAGCTGTCTTTCTTATAGAATCCGAGAACCTTAAGACCCGCTTCAAGCAGTTCCGGATCGGCAGGCCGTCCGTTTTCAAAAACCGCACCGGGATTGGCGGCAACATACTTGGCTATCCTGCTCGTGGCCGCATCATCAACGATATGAAAGTTCAGGGTACCTTTTCCCATCAGAAATGAGTTAACCCTTTCAGGATCGACTTCACCGGGAATCTCTATAAGGATCTGATCATTGGACTGTTTCCGGATGGAGGGTTCTGTAACACCGAACTTGTCAATTCTGTTATTCAGGATTTCCATTGCCAGAGTAATGGCATCCTGCAGATCCTGTTCGGAAGGAGTTTCACCCAGGCGTTCCGCCAGGCTGTCTTCATCCGCCTGAACAACGACACTCATACCTCCGGACAAGTCCAGACCCAGAAGAAGTGTTTTATTCTTCATCTCTTTCAGACCGAGGATATCGTCTCTATAGTGCTGTTCAAGTGTATTAAACACTTCGTTACCGGATTGAAATCCCTGCAGAACATTCTTGACAGTCCACTCGGCAGGAAGATCTTTCTTTTCCAGTTTATAATTTTCTTTGGCCTGATCAATCAGAAAACTGATATCTTCAGGGAATAATGCATCAGGATCATCCTTAACCAGTACGGTAAGGGTTTCCAGATCTTCAGATGCCGTAACTTTGGCATATTTCTGAATTTCTTCCTTTGATCCATTTGCAAGCGTTTTCTTTTCCTGAGGGGTAAGAAAGTACCATTTAACTGTCGGTAACAGGAAATACGCACCTAACCCCAGAAAGAAAAGAACAACGACGAATCTCAATCGTTTGTTCATTTACACATCTCCGGTAAGCAATTATTTTTTTTCGGCTTTTTCTTTCTGGTCTTTCTTGTTGTCTTTCTTCTCCGCTTCTGCATTCAGTACGGCAGATACGGCAGACTTGTTGAATTCCAGCTTGGTATTCTCATCAACCTTGATGATCACAGTCTCATCTTTTACAGATTGGACCGTACCTCTGATACCGCCGATAGTAACAACCTTATCGCCCTTTTTCATGGCATTGATCATTGCCTGGGTATCTTTTTGTTTCTTGTTCTGGGGCCGGATAATCAGAAAATAAAAAATTCCGATTACCAGGGCAAACGTTACTAAACTGGTGGTCATAGATCCCGCAGAAGAAGCTCCTGCTCCAGCGGGGGCGCCCATCAGTAAAGCCAGATTAAAATATTCCATAATATTCTATCCTCGGATTTTAAAGATTTGGTAAAATTATCACAGAAAATCTGTTCCCGTCAAGAAACGTCAAATCCTCTTGACTCGGCTTATTCCTTCCGGAACAATAAACACACCGAAGAGTCTTTTCAATTCCTCAACAGATGAATACCGGGACCCGCAATCTGCATTGTAGCTCCTCAGAACAGCCTCCTGATCTTCAACGCTCCCCTTATAGAGGGCTTTACTGAATGCCTGCTTATACAGTCCTTTTTCCAATAGCTGACCAACGTCCATGCTACCGTACTTATTCAGATTGCCCTTATCAACTATGGAAGAGTTTCCCGAGTATCCGATGGTATTGCTGAATTCCTCGATTTTCATCTAAACCTCTCTGCTTGAATGATTCTATCAGCACTGTAATAAAAAGTATACAGATAATTTCAATTGTTTCGGCCCAAAAAAAGGGGAAGCTTAACGCCTCCCCTTCCCTTAAACAGGTAGGACTGCATCAGGGGGAATTACATCATTCCGCCCATTCCGCCCATTCCGCCCATTCCTCCCGGAGGCATAGCAGCACCGGATGCTTCTTCAGGAATATCCGTAATGGCGCATTCTGTTGTCAGCAGCAGTCCGGCAATGGATGCCGCATTCTGCAGAGCGCTTCGGGTTACCTTGGCAGGATCGATGATACCGGCCGCAACCATATCGGTCCATTCCATCTTATAGGCATCGAAACCAATGCCTTTCTTTTCATTCTTGGCTTTGTCAGCCACAATAGATCCGTCAACACCTGCATTGGCAGCAATCTGTCTGATGGGTTCTTCCAGCGCTCTTTTAACAATGTTGAAACCGACAACTTCTTCATCGGTCAGATCTTTTAAAGAGACTTTATCCAGAGCCGTACAGGACTGAACCAGTGTCACACCACCGCCGGGAACGATACCTTCATCGATAGCAGCTCTTGTAGCAGACAGGGCATCCTCAACTCTGTGTTTTTTTTCTTTCAGCTCAACTTCGGTGGCGGCTCCGACATTGATTACCGCAACACCGCCGGCCAGTTTAGCCAGTCTTTCCTGCAGTTTTTCTCTGTCGTAGTCACTTGAAGTATCTTCGATCTGAACTTTGATCTGTCCGATCCTTTCTTTGATGTCGCTTTCAGAACCTTCACCGTTGATGATAGTTGTATTTTCTTTCTCAACTTTAATCATCTTGGCACGTCCAAGCTGTTCCAGCTCGGCACTTTCCAGCTTGAGACCGATTTCTTCGGAAATAACTTCACCACCGGTCAGGATGGCAATGTCTTCCAGCATGGCTTTTCTTCTGTCTCCGAAACCGGGGGCCTTAACGGCACATACGTTCAGAGCGCCTCTGATGGTATTTACAACCAGAGTAGCCAGCGCTTCGCCCTCTACATCTTCGGCAATGATCAGAACGGGTTTGCCTGCCTGAGCCACTTTTTCCAGAATGGGAAGAAGTTCTTTCATATTGGCGATTTTCTTATCGTAAATAAGAATAAAGGGATTTTCCATAACAGTAGTCATGTTGTCCCGGTTTGTCGCGAAGTAAGGAGAGAGGTAACCTCTGTCAAACTGCATACCTTCTACAAAGTCGGTTGTCGTATCAATGGTTTTAGACTCTTCCACAGTAATAACACCGTCTTTTCCAACTTTATCCATGGCATTGGCGATCTCTTCACCGATTTCCATGTCATTGTTGGCAGAAATAGCAGCCACCTGTGAAATTTCTTCTTTATCCTTGATATCTTTTGAAGCCTTGCGGATCTCTTTAACTGCTTCTTCAACAGCCTTATCGATACCTCTTTTGATCCCCATGGGATTGACTCCGGCGGCAACGCTCTTCAACCCTTCCCTAACAATGGAATAAGCCAGAACAGTTGCAGTAGTTGTACCATCACCAGCTACATCGTTGGTTTTGGTGGCAACTTCTTTTACAAGCTGAGCTCCCATGTTTTCAAATGGATCTTCCAGTTCTACTTCTCTGGCAACGGAAACACCGTCTTTTGTAACGGTAGGAGCTCCGAACTTCTTGTCCAGAAGAACGTTTCTACCTTTAGGTCCCAGAGTTACTTTAACAGCATCGGATAGTTTTTCAACTCCGCCCAGCAGTTTTCTCCGGGCATCTTCGTTAAACTTTAACTGTTTTGCCATAAATACTTCACTCCCTTTCTCAGGTAATAAAAATTGTAATTTTATAGGCTCTATATGAGCTACAAAATGTAAGATACTAATTCTTAATCAAATCATCAAGGAATATTTAGCTAAATAATTATGAAAATTTTCCGGAATGATAACCGGGAAAGCGAATCTCGCCGGCCAGAACGGTTTTGGTCATTCCGGAAGACAGCTCTTTGACAGTAAGAAAACCTTCTTCTGAAAGCCCTTCAATTCGGACAGAAATATCCTTTCCCTCTTCTGCGGAGCCCTCCCGGAAGACAACAACTCTGTTTAAACCGTAAAGCCGGGCGTTTATTTTCCGTTTCCAGTCGGTTGATTCATATACAGCCCGCAACTCGGCCAGAAGAGCGGGGAGAACAAAACCCGGCGAACACTTTTTATCCGTATTCTGGGCAATCGAAGTGGAAGATCTTTTAAATTCTCCTTCAAACCTGCTTTGCAGACAGTTCAGTCCAATTCCGACATCAATGTATTCCTTCCGGGATTCACAGAGGATGCCGGAAATTTTCTTACCGTCCACAAGTACATCATTGGGCCATTTAATCCGGGAATCCAGGCCGTATTCTTTCCGAAGCAGCTCTGAGATGCCAAGACCTGTCAGAAGGGGGATCCGATAGGGAGGGTGTTTCATCATTCCCGCTTCCAGCTGCAGAGTCATCAGGAGATTCTGATCCGATTCGGATTCCCATTTCCGTCCGGGGATCCGGCCCCGTCCCTTCTCCTGAAACCCTGTGAACAGGACTGTCCCGTGACCATATTCACGCAGGGATGTAATATCGTGCATTGTGGACCCGGTTATATCCTTATAAAATACAGGAGACGGTCCGAAGGGATTATTCACTTCAGTTTTTATCATGAAAAGGATTATACCGGAATTGTATTTTATAAAACAGGTTGATCTTTCCGGCGACTTAGATTAATAAATAACATATGCTAAAAAAGACCTTCCTTCTGATTGCCCTGTTAACCGGTTTTTTTTCCCTGACCGGTCAGGAAGCCAGAGATATGTTCAGAGCCATAGCCAATGCAGATTACCTGACGGCCGAAAGCCTGCTTGCTCAGGGGCTCGACCCCAATGTCAGAGATGGAAGGGACAGATCTGCTCTTCATTTGGCCATTTTATATGAAAATGATCAGATCGGCGCCATTCTGGTTCTGGGAGGAGCCGATACGGACGGATACGACAGCGATGGAGACTCACTCCTCTACCTTGCCGTTCTCAGGGGGATGGAACAGACCGCTACCGCCATGATTCGAAATGGCGCCGATCCGAATTTTATTAATCAGTACGGCAACAGTGTCCTGGTAATGTCCATTATAAAAGGTATGATACTGACATCCCGGGAGCTTGTCCTTCACGGGGCCGAACCCAATACGGTCTCCAATGCGGGAATATCCTGTTTGATGCTTTCTGTAAAGAAAGGGCTGAGGGAAACAGCCGAAGAGCTGGTCATAAGAGGTGCAGAGGTAAATGTTCATGACAGCAACGGCTACACTCCCCTCATGATAGCCACATGGCGTCAGTATGAAACCCTCCGCAGGCTGCTCATAGAGTACGGAGCCGTTAAATAAAACCAATCCTCAAGTTTTTATTAAAATAATCTTGCATAATACTGGCAATGGCTGTATGTTTATACAAAATTAAGGAATAAATATACGACACAGTAATATGAATAGCAGAACAGCAAGATTGAAGTCCATAAAACGGATTATAAGTGAATACCATATAACAAGTCAGGAACAGCTCCTTGCCTTCCTTGAGAAGGAAAGTGTCAGTGTTACTCAGGCAACACTGTCCCGGGACTTGAAACTTCTCAAGGTAGGAAAAGTTTCGGACGGTAACAATGGATACTATTATACCCTTCCGCGCAATAGAAAAGAGATGGAAACAACCCAGCAGTATCTTCATGATATAACCAGGGGTTTCCTTTCCATCAGTTTTTCCGGGAACCTCTGTATCATGAAAACTCTGGCAGGTCATGCCGATACTGTAGCGATAGCTCTGGACAACCTTGAGATGGATGAAATTCTCGGCACCATTGCCGGAGACGATACAATTCTTATTGTCCTGAAGGAAAATCTCAGCAGCAAACAGTTTGTTTCCGTTTTAAAAAGTACGATTCCCGAATTGGAGTTGGAATAATGAAAGCAGCCATACTGGGAACAACCGGATACACAGGGCAGATCCTTCTCAGGCAGTTAAGCTGCCATAAGGATATAGACACTCTCATCCCTGTATCCTCATCAAGAGCAGGTGAGTCCGTCCTTAAAGCGGATCCCGGTCTCCACCCTTCTGTTACAGACAAAATGGATACAGGAGACTATGTGTCTGTCGAAAAAGCAGCCGCTTTGAAACCGGATGTGGTTTTTGCCGCCCTGCCCCATCTTGCTTCGGCCGAATTCTGCGCGCCATTTCTGGGTAAATCCGTAGTCATAGATCTCTCTGCGGATTTCAGAATTGAAGATCCCGTGCTTTTTCAGAAAGCCTATGGAGAAAAACCGCCCCGTGAGGATCTTCTGGATCAGGCAGTATACGGACTTTGCGAATGGTACGGCGAAAGGATTAAATCATCCGATCTTATAGCTAATCCCGGATGTTATCCAACCGCATCCCTGCTACCCCTCCTTCCGCTTGCCTCAAAGGGCCTTTTAAAATCTGATCCGGTTATCAATGCCTTATCCGGGATTTCCGGAGCAGGAAGGAAAGCCCGGATCGGGAACCTTCTGGTGGAAAGATCGGAGAACATCTGCGCCTACTCTCCGGGGACACAGCACAGACACTCCTGGGAGATCTGGAAGGAGCTGCAGAAAGCCGACAGTTCCCTTCAATTACAGTTCATTCCTCATCTTGTTCCCATGAAGCGGGGAATGGCCATTACAACTTCTGTTGCAGTGGATCCTTCTGTGGATGACACGGTACTGGAACAGATATATGCAAAGGCATACGGTTCCGCCCCCTTTGTAAAAATAGCCTACCCGGGTATTCCCGAAACGAAGCAGGTATGGGGCTCCAACCGCTGTGATATCAGCTGGCATCTGGAAGAAAACAGGCTCATCCTTTTCTCTGTTATCGATAATCTGATAAAAGGCGCTTCCGGTCAGGCTGTACAGAACATGAATATCCGTTTCGGTTTCAATGAAACCGAAGGACTGAACCTGCATGGTGAAATATAGTGAAGACAGTAATAATAAAAATCGGCGGTAAACCCGCTGAATCCCGGAAGGCGATAGAAGGACTTTCCCGGGAGATAAAACAGATGCAGGACAAAGGTTCCTACCGTTTTATATTTGTACACGGCGGGGGGACGACTGTCTCGGCCATACAGAAACAGTATGGAATAGAGCCTGTTTTTGTTGACGGCAGGAGAAGGACTTCTGCCGGAGAAATGGATCTGGTCGATATGGGACTGGCGGGAAAAGTCAATAAATCCCTGGTGAGGACCTTTCATCTAAACGGTTTGAATGCAGTAGGTTTGTGCGGATCCGACGGGGGTACATTTCTTTCGGCAGACGCAGTGGGAAACGGTAGGGAGGAGAACAGAACCGGATCCATAATCCATACGGATGACCGGCTGTTGAACCTTCTTCTGGACTCAGGCTATTTTCCTGTTGTCAGTTCCGTATGCAGTGATTCCTGCGGCAGGGGTATGAATATAAATGCCGACGAGGCAGCCCTTGCCATAGCCGGATCCCTTCAGGCCGAAAGTTTGATCTTTATTTCCGACATCCCCGGGATTATCATTAAGAAAGAAGTCCGCAGCAATATGAATGAAGCGGAGATAGAAAAGTATATAGCCGAAGGAGATATTCAGGGCGGTATGATTCCTAAAGTCAGGTCTTCCCTGGCAGCATTACGAGGCGGTATCCGGCGGATTCAGATAACCAATTATGAAAAACAGGGTGATTTGAAACTGATTACGCGCGGAGAAAAAGGAACCACAATCGTACTTTAAGCATAGGAGATTACTACATGAATGATACTTGTGACACGGCCATGATCAAAAATCCCCCTTTTCCAAAAAATTATGCAGATACCTTTCTGCAGATTGAAGGGGGCGAAGGGGTATATTTATTTGATACAGCCGGTAAAAAATACCTGGATTTCGGTTCGGGGATTGCTGTAAACGCCCTTGGTTACGGCCGGGAAGACCTGGCTGAGATAGCGGCATCACAGATGAGGAAACTGATCCATATTTCCAATCTCTACACAACCGAGCCGGCGGTTAAGCTGGCGGAAGCTCTCACCGCCGCGGGTGATTTTGCGGCTGTTCATTTTGGAAACAGCGGCGCTGAGGCCAATGAAGCGGCTCTGAAATATGCCAGGCTCTATTCGCTCACAAGAAAGGGAGAAGGCCACCATAAATTCCTTTCCTTCTCAAACGGATTCCACGGCCGGACAATGGGAGCCCTCAGCGTTACGGCAACCGAAAAATATAAAAAACCTTTTACCCCCCTGCTGCCTGGATGTGATGTGATCGACTATAACAGCGTGGAACAGCTCAGGGAATTAAAAAACCCTGACGAATATGCCGCCGTGATAGTGGAGGTTGTTCAGGGAGAGGGAGGTCTTGTATCCCTATCCGATGAGATGGTCCGGGAACTGAACAGCTTCTGCGCTGAAAATGACGTGCTTCTTATTGCGGATGAAATACAGACAGGAGTGGGCAGAACAGGATCTGTGTTCGCTTCAGCCGGAGCCGGGCTGAAGGCTGACATTATAACCCTTTCAAAACCTCTGGCGGCCGGACTGCCCCTATCCGCCACACTGATCCCTTCCAGAGTCAACGATCTGCTGAAGCCCGGTGATCACGGGACAACCTTCGGAGGGGGACCTGTAACAACAGCTGTTGCCTTTAAAATCTGGGAGATCCTGACAGATCCGGCTTTTCTGCAGTCTGTTAATGAAAAAAGTTCCATTCTCAGAAAGCTTCTGCAGGAAGAACTGGAAAAACAGGGGCTTAAGGGGGAAATCCGCGGGAAAGGCCTTTTATGCGGACTGGTTCTTGATGTGATAACAGCCGAGAAAATCCCCGTACTGCTTAATGCCTGCCGGGAAAAAGGGCTTCTGCTTCTGCGTTCCGGCAGTAATGTCATCAGGATGGCCCCCCCTCTCATTATAAATGAAAAAGAACTCCGGGAAGGAGTCAATATACTTTTTAATACAATCAAGGAGATTGAAAAATGAAAGACAATAACATTAAGAAAATCGCCCTGGCCTACTCCGGAGGACTGGATACATCCATAATCATCCCCTGGCTGAAGGAAAACTATAACAATGCGGAAATTATCGCAATTTGTACCAATGTAGGACAGGATGAAGACTGGGACGGAATGGAACAGAAAGCCCTGAATGCGGGGGCTTCCAAATACTTTCTGGCAGACCTGAGAGAAGAACTGACTACCGATTACATTTACCCCATGGTAAGGGCCGGAGCCATTTACGAAGGCCACTACCTTATGGGAACATCCATAGCCAGACCGCTGCAGGCAAAATATCAGGTGGATATAGCCCTTCAGGAAGGCTGTGACGCCCTCTGTCACGGGTGTACGGGAAAGGGAAATGATCAGGTTCGTTTCGAATTGACCTATAAAGCTCTGGCTCCCCACCTGAAAGTAATCGCCCCCTGGAGAATCTGGGACATCAGATCCAGAGAAGATGCCATTGAGTTTGCGGAGAAACGCGGCATCAACCTGGGAAACATCTCAAAAAAGAATATTTATTCCAGAGACTGGAATATCTGGCATATGAGTCATGAGGGAGGCGATCTGGAAGATCCCTGGAACAGACCTCAGGATCCCATGTTCCAGCTGACGAAATCTCCCAGGGAAGCTCCGGATGAAGAAACGGAAGTGATTATAGACTTTGAAAAAGGTATCCCCGTTGGTATCAACGGGAATAAGATGGAGGCTTACAAGCTGCTCCAGGAACTGAACAAACTGGCTTCCGTGAACGGAATCGGCCGGGTGGACATTGTTGAGACCAGACTGGTGGGGATGAAGAGCCGCGGTGTATACGAAACTCCTGCGGGGACACTCCTGCACATAGCTCTGAGAGACCTGGAGATGTTTACCATCAATAACGATGCCCTGCATATGAAACACAAACTGGCTATCGATTATGCAGACCTTCTTTATGCGGGAAAGTGGTACACAACAGCCCGGTATGCCCTGGAAGAGTTCATGAAAAAAACCACCGAATACACAACCGGATCGGTCAGACTGATACTCTATAAGGGCAGCGCCACTGTAGCAGGAAGAAAATCTCCCTACGCCCTCTATCTGGAAGACCTGGCGTCCTTCGGTGAGTCCAGCTACGATCACCACGATGCGGAAGGATTTATCAACCTCTATGGTCTGTCCACCGGTGTCACGGCAATGGTTCAGAAAAAACTGCAGGATGATTCCGGGCAGGCTGTGGAAATCAAGGCAACCGCGGCATCTTTCCATGACAAATAAGTTTTTACCATAAAAATATTTACAAGTATAAAAAACCTGCCCTTTCGGGCAGGTTTTTTATACACATACAGTGGGAACGGGATTTAAACCCGGAATTAATGAAACCCGTTTATTGTCTCCCCTTTGGGGAGATTGAGAGGGGCCTGGTATTGAAATTCCGGCAGTATTCCGCCTATGATGAAACATAAAATAGATGGAGGAATAATATGTCTCTTGAATATAAAAACCTTGATAAGACAGCAGCTTTTACCAGTCTCAAAGAAAAAAATGAAAAGGTGTCCCTTAAGGATCTTCTTACGGCAGATCGTATCAGAGAGTGCCGGATACCTGCAGGAGGCGGCCTGGAATACAATTACGCAGCCAAAAGCGTAAACGATTCCCTGTTGTCCGCTCTCCAGGCTTTAGCTGAGGAGCAGCAAATAATTGAAAAGTATAAAGAGCTTCTTAACGGGGCATTTGTAAATACAGGGGAAAACAGAATGGTCCTGCATCAGCTTACACGCGGACAACAGGGCATGGATGTTCTTTTTGAAGGAAAGAATCAGAGGGAGTTCTACACTTCCCAGCTTGACCGGATCAGGTCCTTTGTTAAAGACATACACAGCGGAAAAATCAAAGGTTCAACCGGCAAGGTATTTGATACGGTAGTACAGATCGGAATCGGCGGTTCCGACCTGGGCCCCAGAGCCCTCTACCTTGCTCTGGAGAATCTCTGTGAATCTTTCATGAAGGCCCATTTCATCTCCAACGTTGACCCCGACGATGCCAATGCGGTACTGTCCGGCCTGAATCTTGAAACCTCCCTGTTTATCCTGGTTTCAAAAAGCGGAACAACCCAGGAAACACTGGCAAACAGGAATTTTGTCATTGAAAAAACAAAACAGGCCGGGATCAGGGGCTTCAACCCTGCCGTCCACATGATTGCCGTAACAAGCGAAACCAGCCCTCTTGCGGGATCTCCCGACGTTCTGGATTCCTTCTATATGGATGATTTTATCGGCGGACGCTACTCTTCAACCAGCGCCGTTGGCGGAGCTGTTCTGTCTCTGGCTTTCGGAACCGAAGTATTCGAGGAGATCCTGAAGGGAGCCGCAGAGGCCGACAAGCTGGCTCTGAATCCTGAGATGAAGATGAATGCTTCCATGATGGATGCCATGATCGGTGTTTATGAAAGGAATATTCTCGGATTTCCCTCAACCGCCGTACTGCCCTACAGCCAGGCCCTTTCCCGCTTCCCCGCGCATCTGCAGCAGATGGATATGGAAAGCAATGGTAAATCTGTCAACCGCGCAGGAGAGGCTGTTGACTATGCGACAGGCCCGGTAATATTCGGGGAACCCGGAACAAACGGACAGCATTCTTTTTACCAGCTCCTGCATCAGGGAACCGATATCATACCCCTTCAGTTTATCGGATTCCGTAACGCTCAGATTGCGTCGGATCTGGACTATGAGGGATCAACCAGCCAGCAGAAACTGAAAGCGAATCTTGTCGCACAGATTGTTGCTTTTGCCAAAGGAAAAGACGACAGCAACCCCAACAAGAACTTTGCCGGAGAGCGTCCTTCTTCCGTCATTACAGGTGATCAGCTGACACCGGCGGCGCTGGGAGCGCTGCTGGCACACTTTGAGAATAAAGTAATGTTTCAGGGTTTTATCTGGAATTTAAATTCCTTTGACCAGGAAGGTGTTCAGCTGGGCAAGGTGCTGGCCGGCAAGGTGCTGGCCGGCGGCGAGGATATGGATCCCGTTCTGAAGGCCTACACGGATCTTCTTTCCATATAGACCTTTTTTCTTTAGAGTTTATTAAAGCAGGATGACAAGGAAGACAGTCATCCTGCTATTTTTTTACAGAAATCAATGGATTGTTTCATACCCGGGAAATACAGGTAACAGGAAAAAAAGGACCGGAGGAATATTTATGTGATCCTTCGGCCCCCCTTTGAAGGCTCTACTCTTTCCAGGGAAAAATCGTCCCTTTCAGGGTTCGTTTCCCGATTTTTTCCCTTTCTTCCCTTAACAGGGCATTCCAGGGAATTTTTTTTCTGTCCGCATCAGGAGTCTCTTCCAGATAATCATATTTCATCATCAACAGCTTCATTCCGCTCTCCAGAAGCACCAGGATCCCGCCGATACCTGGCAGGATAAAGGCCAGAACAATAGACAGGGCGGCATTAAACACCAGTCCGATTAAGAGAAACAGGGCAACAGCCGTATTATCAAAAAGAAGGATAAAGCATTTTTTCAGTATCTTCCGGACATCCCTGTCAAGGCTGTTCAGAACGGGGAAAAAGTAAACGGATCCCAGACTGACCAATACAAAGATCCAGAAAAGGAATGCCATCCCGATCAGTCCCATCATATTGCCGATCTGACTATAAAACCTGAAACCGATAAAACAGACAAAGTAAAAAGCCAGGGCCGCCGCTCCGAAAAAGAGACTCTGCTTCCAGGTTTCCTTTATATAGCGTACAATATCCTTAATTTCAGGAGAAGTATAATAGATCAGATCTTTTATATACCGGGAGGCTCCCCCGATATAGATAAAAATAGCCAGAACCCCCGCTACAAGAACAGCCATACTAAGTAAGGGAATTCCGACTAGCCATTGGGGAACAAATATCGGGATAATCAGCAGCACGATCATACCTAGGTTGACAAGAAGAATCCTTCCCATATTATCCCAGGTATCCCAGAATGCCTTTTTAAATAAAAAACCAATCAAAATCAGTCTCCTTAATATTTATTTTATAAATGTACCAAACAAAACTACTAATTTAAACCTTTCATGGAAAGGGAAATCCTTTTACGTTTCAAATCTACCTCCAGAACACGGACTTCCACTTTCTGGCCGACTTTTACAATCTCCGAGGGATCATTAACAAAACGGTCCGCCAGTTGGGATATATGAACCAGACCGTCCTGGTGTACTCCGATATCCACAAAAGCACCAAAAGCAGTCACATTCGTCACAATCCCGGGAAGAACCATCTCCTCTGCCAGATCTTCCGGCGTTTCCACATCTTCAGAGAATTCAAAAACAGAGAAGGATTCTCTCGGATCCCTTCCCGGCTGTTTCAATTCATTAAGGATATCCTGGATTGTCTCCTTCCCGCAATCGCCGCTGATATAATCCTGCCATTTAAGATTTTTCAATCCGGCAGATTCATGAATAAGCTCACTCAGTTTTACGCCCAGGTCGCTGGCAAAGCGGGCAACCAGAGCATACCGTTCCGGATGGATACCCGTGTTATCCAGCGGATTCTCGCCGTTTCGTATACGCAGAAATCCCGATGCCTGTTCAAAAGCCTTAGCGCCTACACCTTTGACTTGTAAAAGCTCCTTCCTGTTTTTAAAGGGACCGTTTATTTCCCTGTGGGCAACAATGGAAGCGGCAGATTTTCTGTTTAGCCCGGAAACGTAGGATAACAGCTGAACACTTGCGGTATTCAGCTCCACCCCGACTTTATTTACACAATTAACAACGACCACATCCAGGGCGTCCTTCAAGGATTTCTGGTCCACATCATGCTGATATTGACCGACACCTATGGCACAGGGATCAATTTTAACCAGCTCTGCCAGAGGATCCATCAGCCTGCGGCCTATTGAAACAGCTCCCCTGACCGTTATATCATGGTTGGGGAATTCTTCTCTGGCTGCTTCCGAAGCCGAATAGACAGATGCCCCGCTCTCACTGACCATAATGACCGGTATGTCCTGCAGACAGCCAAGATTCCGGCAAAAAGATAGAATCTCCCTTCCCCCGGTTCCATTTCCGGTTGCCACAGCCTGGATTTTATACTTTTTGACAAGACCGGCTATCCTGGTTCCGGCCTCTTCTGTTTTATTATAGGGAGCAAGCGGATAGATAACATCATTGTACAGAAGATCTCCCTGCGCATTAAGACAGACAATCTTGCATCCGGTTCTTAATCCCGGGTCAACAGCCAGAATGTTTTTCTGTCCCAGAGGAGCATCCATCAGAAGCTCCTTCAGATTCTCCGAAAAGATCCTGATGGCCTCTGTATCGGCAGACTCTTTAAGACTTTTCCGGGTTTCGGTTTCAAGGGACGGAGCCAGGAGTCTTTTGTAGGAATCCTGCATCACCTCCTCCACAAGTTTATGCCAGCGGGAAGCATCCAGACCGCTCTCTCTTTCCAGACGACTAAGGGCTGTCTGCTCTTCCGGTTTTATTTTAACCCTGAGTACACCCTCATTCATACCACGGTACATAGCCAGGATCCGGTGAGAAGGAATACGGTCAACCGACTCGCTCCAGTCAAAATAATCACGGAATTTCTGTCCCTCCTCCTCTTTTCCTTTAATTATGGAGGACTGAAACCGGGAACGATTTCTGAAGAGCTGGCGTAAAGTCTCCCGTACGGCTCGGTTTTCATTTATTTCTTCTGCCAGTATATCCGAGGCGCCGGAGAGAGCTTCTTCCCAGCTTCCGGCCTGGTTTTCAGATCCGAAATATGCGGATTTTTCTATTTTATCCAGGGGCGTATTTTTTCTGATAAGATCGGCAAGGGGTTGAAGCCCCTTCTCTCGGGCTGCCATGCCTCTTGTTTTTTTGCGCGGCTTATACGGCAGATAGAGATCTTCCAGAGCTGTACTGTCCTGAATAGACATAATCTGTCTTTTCAATTCATCCGTCAGTTTACCCTGGGATTCTATTGTTTTCAGGATTGTCTGTTTCCGCTTTTCCATTTCCCGGAGCTTTTCAGCCGTTTCCAGGACATTCCTGATCTGGACTTCATCAAGATTTCCCGTTCTTTCTTTTCTGTAACGGGCCATAAAGGGAACCGTAGCCCCTTCGTCAGCCATCTTCAGGATTTCATTAACCGATTCTTTACGAAGACCAAGATCTTCTGCTGTTTTGATTACTAGATTCATACCTCACAGTATATCAGGATTATCGATCCCATTGAAGGTAAATTTCGGATCCTTCCTTACGGATTATCAGGGTTTCGCTCCACCGGCTCGTCCCCCCCGGATAAACGGAACGGATTCTGAGGAACACCATTTCCGATTTCACATTGGAAAGAGAAAATGTATTCCCCCGCAACGTCCAGTTCTGAAGAGAAGAGTTAAAATCCGCTTTATCCGATACCTGCACCTCGTAACTCCTGGCTCCCTTGACTTCTTCCCAGCTCAGCAATACCGGCAGAGTGGCCCGGGAGGACTCCAGAAGGATTTTCGGCCGTGACATATATAAAGGTTCATCATTCAATGACCGGGGGGACTCTACTGCTGTTCTGCAGGAAAAAAACAGACATGTGATCATAAAAGAAAGTATAGCTATTTTGACATTTTTAAACATTTTGTAATTAAACATTCTCTACCTGAAAATAAAAATTTTCAGACAATATAATCCTTTTATAACGAGGCTGTAAAGGTCTGACCTGAAAGACAATTTTGTAATTAAACTTGACATGTTATTTAAGTAAACGTATCGTATAATTCAGAATATAGAAACCCTAAGGAGAAATTATGAAAAAACTGTCGATTCTTTTTATCGCTTTTTTCTGCCTTGCTTCCTTCGCTTTTGCCGGCGGACAGCAGGAATCAGCCGGTACAGATAGCGCTGCCGCTGTAGAAAAAAAGATGTCTATTACAATGGTTACCGATGTCGGAGGAGTTAACGACCAGTCTTTTAACCAGTCCGCATGGGAAGGTCTCCAGAAAGTAGGAGACGATCTTGGAGTAAACGTATCCTACAAAGAATCAAAACAGAATGCCGACTATGCTCCTAATATGGAAACTGCCGTTGACGGTGATAATGATCTTATCTGGGCTATCGGTTTCATGATGGCAGATGCTATTCTCGAAGCGGCTCAGAACAACCCTGAACAGAACTTTGCTATTATCGACAGCGCATTCGAAAATACTCCCTCAAACCTGGTTGGTGTTGTATTTGAAGCAGAACAGTGTTCCTACCTGGTTGGTTATATTGCCGGTAAAATGTCTCAGACCGGAAAAGTCGGTTTTATCGGCGGAATCGAATTCTTCCTGATTCAGGAGTTTGAATATGGTTTCAAGGCCGGTGTAAAACAGGCTGGAGCGGATATCGAAATTCTGACACAGTATGCTGAATCCTTCACTGATGCTGCCAAAGGTAAATCCATTGCCAACAGTATGTATCAGCAGGGTGCGGACATCATTTTCCATGCTGCCGGCGGTGTTGGAAACGGTCTGATCGAAGCTGCCAAAGAGCAGGGTAAATGGGCGATCGGTGTTGACAGAGACCAGAACGACCTGGCTCCCGACAACGTTCTGACCTCTGCCATGAAAAGAGTTGACAACGGTATCTACAATCTGTCCAAAGACCTGGTAGACGGAAAATTCCCCGGAGGATCTACTGTTTCCTACGGTCTGGCCGAAGGCGGTGTAGGAATTGCACCCACCAGTGCAAAACATGTTCCCGCGGACATCCTTGCAGAAGTTGAAAAGCTCGAGAAGCTGATCATTGATGGTGCATTTGTTGTTCCCAATACAGCAGAAACCTACGAAGCTTATACTCCTGTAAAACTTTAATTACAGGAAATATAATTATTTAACAAAAAAGGGGCGCCCTGTAAGTCATCTTATCGGGCAGCCCCTTAATTTATCTATCCGGAGGGGCTCTTTGAATAATTACGATTCAAATCAAATCGTGGTTGACATGAAAGGGATCACTCAGAAGTTCGGAACCCTGGTTGCCAACGACAATATAAATCTGACAGTACATAAAGGAGAGGTCCATGCCCTTCTCGGTGAGAATGGTGCAGGAAAGACCACATTGGTAAACTCTCTATACGGGCTCTATCATCCGACTTCCGGTGAAATTTTCATCAATGGCGAAAAAGTCATAATGGACAATCCCAATGTTGCGATTCAGCATGGGATTGGTATGGTTCATCAGCATTTTATGCTGGTTCAGCCTTTTACAGTAGTAGAAAACATCGTTTTAGGGATGGAACCCCATAAGTACGGTGTTCTTGATATGAAAACAGCAACCGAAAAGGTTGTAGCTCTATCTGAGCAATATGGATTATCTATAGATCCGAATGCCTGTATCCAGGATATTACAGTCGGAATGCAGCAGAGAGTGGAAATCCTTAAAACCCTGTATAGAGGAGCCGACATACTCATCCTGGATGAACCAACGGCTGTTCTGACTCCCCAGGAGATTCTGGACCTTATTCAGATTATCAACAATCTGACAGAACAGGGAAAGACGATTATCATTATCACTCATAAACTGAAAGAGATAAAAGACGTTTCGGATTTCTGTACAATAATCCGGCGCGGAAAAAGAATAGATACGGTTAAAGTTTCCGATGTTACCGAATCCGATCTGGCATCCATGATGGTGGGACGTGAAGTCAATTTTAAAGTGGACAAGGAAGAGAGAACGCCCGGAGATATTGTTCTGGAAGTAAAGAACCTTTATGTAAGGGACAACAGAGATATCCCGGCTCTGAGAGGATTGAACCTGACCGTACGGAAAGGGGAAATTGTCGGAATTGCCGGAGTAGACGGAAACGGCCAGAATGAACTGGAAGAGGCTCTGATGGGTATCCGCAAATCCGAATCCGGTTCCATCAAGGTTGACGGCGTGGAAATGATCGGGAAAACACCCAGGGAAATTCTGGACAGCAGGGTTGGCACGATTCCCTCCGACCGGCAGAGACGGGGTCTTGTTCTTGATTATACCATTGCGGAAAACATGATTATTGAAAACTATAAAAAGGAACCTTTCTCAAAAAGAGGCTGGCTTCAGTTTGATGCCATCAAAAACTTTGCAAAAAAACTGGTAGAAGAGTTTGATGTCCGGCCGGCAGACGAAAATTACCGTTCAGGTTCCCTTTCCGGCGGTAATCAGCAGAAAGTTATTATTGCCAGAGAGATCTCCAACAACCCCGATCTGCTTATTGCGGTTCAGCCGACAAGAGGTCTGGATGTGGGCGCTATCGAGTATGTTCATAAATCCCTGGTTGCCCAGAGGGACAAAGGAAAAGCCGTACTGCTTATCTCCCTTGAACTGGATGAGGTTATCAATGTATCAGACAGGATTGCCGTGATTTACGAAGGAGAGATAGTGGGCGAAGTAAAGGCCGATGGAGCAGATGAAAACGAGCTCGGGCTGATGATGGCGGGAGGAAGCAGGTAATGTCAGAAAAGAAGAAACTTACAGATTCACCTGTCTGGATTACAATAATATCGATTACCCTGGGACTTGTGTTCGGTGCTATTATACTTCTACTGATTGGGTACAACCCTTTAAAAGCCTATTCTGTAATTATTACAGGTATTTTCAGTAAACCCAAATATATGTCCTGGACAATAATTTACGCTACTCCGATTATACTGACCGGTCTATCTGTTGCCTTTGCCTTTAAGACCGGGCTTTTCAATATAGGTGCGGAAGGACAGTATATAGTTGGAGCCGTTACGGCTGCTCTGGCAGGATACTTTTTTCACCTTCCCTTATTTCTTCATATCCCTTTTGTAATTATCCTCAGTATAGCAGCCGGTGCCTTCTGGGGTAGTATAGCCGGTTACCTGAAAGCCAAATACGGAGTAAATGAAGTTATTTCTACCATAATGCTCAACTGGATGGCTTTCTATCTGAACAACTTCATTGTTCTTCATGAAGGAATCAAAAGAGAAGGTTCCGAATCCACCAATAAAATCCAGAATACGGCCCAGTTAATATTTGCCAACAACTGGAAAGGAACAGATGCGGGCCTGGCTTTCAGAAAGGCACACCCCTTCCTCGGCGATATCCTCAAGACTCCTGCCAATGCGGGATTCCTGATTGCTATTTCTGCCGCCGTGATTGTTCTGATTATTCTGAACCGTACCACCCTGGGCTACAGCCTGAGGGCTGTCGGATACAATCGTGATGCCGCTGAATTCGGCGGGATAAATGTTCCCCGCAACATGATCAGCGCCATGGCTATCGCCGGAGGACTTTCCGGACTGGCCGGGGCTGTACAGATTATGGGATTTACAAGGCAGGCTTCCGCCCTTTCCGCTTCGGAAGGTTACGGGTTCGAAGGGATCTCTGTTGCTCTGATCGGAGCAAATCATCCCATAGGCTGTATCCTGGCCGGGCTTCTCTATGGCGCCCTGAAATACGGCGGTGCCAAGATTCAGCCTGCTATTGGAGCGCCCTATGAAATAATCAGCATTATCATGGGTATGATCGTTCTGTTCATAGCCATGCCGAAACTGATAAAAACTGTTAAACTCAATAAAAAGGGGGATAAGTGATGCTGTTGGAAAGTATTGCCTTTATTCTCGGTACAACCCTTATGTATGCCACTCCTCTGATCTATACATCCCTGGGCGGCACCATATCCGAAAACTCAGGCGTTGTTAACATCGGCCTGGAAGGAATTATGTTTATGGGTGCCTTTATAGGTGCGGGGATCGGATATTATGCTCATAGCGGCTGGATCGGATTCCTGGCGGCCGGTGTTGTGGGGGGGCTTTTCGGTCTGCTCCATGCGGTAGCCTGTATAACCTTTTCTGCGGATCAGGTGGTTTCGGGAATCGCCATCAACTTTCTGGGTCCGGGATTTGCCCTGCTCCTCAGCCGGTTGATGTTCGACGGGGCTGCCATGACCATTCCCCTTCCCCTGGATGAGAAAATCACACGCCCTCTGAACGGCCTGTTCCCGCAGAACTCTTTCTTTGATGTTATCTTTAACCGCTATTCTACGGTTTACCTGGCCTTTCTGCTGGTATTCCTGATGTGGTTCCTTCTGTATAAAACCCGTCTGGGACTTCGTATCAGAGCCGTGGGAGAACATCCCGAGGCTGCTGAAACCCTGGGTATCGATGTCTACAAAGTCCGGTACTTCTCTGTTACCATGTCCGGTTTTCTGGCCGGTCTGGGAGGAGCTGCCATGAGTGTTGCCATCGTATCCCAGTTCAGGGTCACCCTCATTTCCGGTCAGGGATTTATTGCCCTGGCGGCCATGATCTTCGGAAAGTGGAAACCCCAGGGAGCCATGTGGGCCTGTCTGCTCTTCGGTCTGGCCCAGGGAATCGTTATCTACATGCCCCGTACGGGACTGGAGATTTCCTCCCAGCTGCTCAGCATGCTGCCCTATCTGCTGACTCTGATCCTGCTGGTGGTATTCGTAGGCAAGTCTGTTGCGCCCAGCGCAGACGGCGAGATTTACGAAAGAAACTAGGGTCTCTTTTCAGAGATAAAAACGCCCCCCTCTCGGCAGCGCTCGAGGATCCTGGGGGCGTTTTTTTTGTTGGTAGTCTTACGGAAAAATGATCTTTGTCTTATTATAGCAGTATGTCTTTCAACTATGATTCATGTTTATCCCTTTCCGGGGAAATCGATGCTGCTACTGGATTATACTACTACAATGCACGGTGGTATGATGCGGGGACCGGAAGGTTTATATCGGAAGACCCGGCTAGAGACGGCCAAAACTGGTTCAATTATGTATCAAACAACCCTCTAAAATTTGTCGATCCTACAGGAATGCGCCGTGTTGATGGCGATAGTGCTGATGATGAAAGAGATCGAGAGCAGAGAAATACGGAATATGAAAAAAAGAAAAGCGATAGAAAAGATAGAAGAGATGCACAAGGCAGAGAAGATCGAAGAAATGATCTTAAAGATAAAAAAGATGATCTGATTAATTCCGGTATGGATAATGACCGAAATATAGATCGGCTTAATGAACAGATTCAAGCAGTTGAAGATGAGATAATGGATAATATAACTGAAGCTGCATATGATGAAATATCTGAAACGGTTGATGAAATCCTTAACAATGGTTTGGCCGAAACAGCGAAATCGTTTGTAGGTGGTAATTATCATTCTGGTGGAGAAACTCCATCACCTGAAGGACAAGGATTAGACTGTTCTTCGACATCTATGATTTCAGCTGAAACAGTAAGTGGTGTTGGTATTGGTGATCGAACTGCTGATGAAATGGCCAATGATCCTAACCTACTGAAACCGGGAAATGGTGGAGTGGGTTCTCAAAACTTTTATGATTGGGATGGTGATGGTGTTTACGATCATGTTACGACAGTTACAGAAGCAGGAGAAGTTCATCCATCATCAAATGCTGGTAAAATTAATATGGTTGAAAATGGCTTCTTAGATCAATATGCAAAGAAAAAGATAAATAAAAACTACAATTGGGGTTATATTTTATGGGATTGAGGAATATTTTTCTAATAACAGTACAAATCCTTTTATTTTCATCAGTAATATTTTCTGATGATATAATATTATTAAATAAAAAGTCTGCTGACTTCGAATTAATAATAGATGATGACATTGTTCAGATTTACACTGATTATTATTCTGATTCAGACATATGTGAAAGCTTCATAGGTGTTCTGAAGTCTGATATTAATCGGGATCATGTAATTTATTTTCATGATGATATACTTGAAGATGCAACAGGGAAAATCTTGATATCATTTAAGAATCATGAGTTAATCTTTTATGGATTTAAGATGAAATTGTCTTACCCAAATAATAAAGAATATTCTCCGGGTATAGTTTTAACTCCTTATTTTGCCTCTGGAAATTCTGTAGGAGATACTAAGACATTTAATTGGGATTATAAGAATAAAACCTTTAAAGATGCTTTTTCTCACATTCCGTAAATTCATAACGTCCATGCTCACCTGCAGGCTTGCCTGTCTGGTGCAGCACTGTTGTTATGACCCCTAATTTTATTTTTCGCCGGAATGACATTTCACGTTGAAAAAGCTTTTCCGGCAGTAACCGCAGGCCGAACCTCCGCCGTCGTGGCTCCGGTTCTGATCAGAAAATCCGTTATCTGCAGCTGCCGTCCCTGGCAGCTGTCCGCTTCGCCATATAACGAATTCTCTGTTCACCTGCTTTTAGTGGTAAGTTTATAGATTCCAGAATAATTTTATACAGGAGCTGGCGGAGTGTTTTCTCTTTTTATCATAATTGCAAAAATGTAGTTACAATAGTATAATTATATTATGACCTTTGAATGGGATAAAGAAAAAGACATAATCAACCAGAAGAAACACGGATTGTCATTCAAAGACGCCAAGTATGTTTTTGCCGACCCGTTTGCCCTGGTTCGTGAGGATTACACGGATTCAGAGCCCCGTCAGCAAATTATGGGGCATATCGGCGGCATTCTGCTGGTGCTTGTGGTTTACACCATGAGAGATCAGCAGGATGAAGACGTTTTCAGAATAATATCTGCCCGAAAAGCAACAACGGCAGAGAGGAGGAAGTATGAAGCAGGAAAATGGTTTTAGTCCTATGGATGAAGACACAAAGGCAAGACTCGCCAAGCTTGCCGAATTACCCGACTCCGAAATAGATACCAGTGACATAAAAGAGTGGTCTGATGAGGATTTTTCCAGGGCCGTCCCTTTTCACGATATTTACAAGCCCAGGAAAGAGCAGATAACCACCCGAATCGATGCGGACATTCTTCTTTGGCTAAAAAGTCATGGTAAAGGGTATCAGACTTTGCTGAATGATTTACTTCGAAAAGAGATGAATATGGAATGCAGTAAGCAGTAAGCAGGGTTAGGTTTCTCATTCTCTTTGTAATAGCCGGATATCGAAAGAATATCTATTTGGATTGATTTTCCTTTAATTCATTCATGGCTCTCAAATCCTTGATATGCTCAAGGATTTTTTTTTGGTCTGCCGGTGGGAGTTCTTCCAGTTCTTTCAGGCGTTTTGTAAGTTTCAGATTTGTATCCTGTGCAAGAATATTTTCATCCTTCAGCCCGAAAAGAGTGTCAGTCGAGACATTCAGAGCAATGGCGAATCTTGCTATCATTTCATCATAAAGTCGGACTCTTCCGCTTTCATAGGCAGATAATGCGGTTCTTGTAATGCCAATTGTTTCAGCCAATTCAAGCTGTGTAAGTCCTCTCTGTTTTCTTATTTTGGCAATGATTTCACCAATGCTTTTGTCACTGATTTTTAAAGGGGGTAATTCTTTCTTCGGTACTTGAGGCATGATTTATCTTATCATATAACTTGACGAGTGATACATGATGTGTCATTATTAAACAGTCAAATGCTACTTGACACACTTTTGAAATATTGCCGTTGGCAATAAAAAAGCCCGTTTCCGAGTGTTTGGCGACCTTCGGGAAACAGGCTTAAAAACAACATAGGAGTAGAACTCCATGCACTTACAATTCTACCATAAATTCTTATCCCCGCAAATGCCGTTCTGCTCCTTCCGATGGAGTAAAGAATGGAAATCCGCACCAGCGACCTGTACGAGGCCGCCTACTACCTGACTAAAGGGGTAACGCCCCACCTGGTTACCTGCCGCCTTCTGGCCGGGAACGTCACCAAAGATATCATCTGCGACTTCTACTTCGAAGGAGAAGTCATTCCTCATCTTCAAAGCGACTTTTTGAGAAGTGAAGCGGTTGTCAATCTGGTTCTCTTCCGCCGTTGTTACGGAGAGATCAACAACTACGCCAACAATGCCAAGCGGGACTACCGGAAAAGCATGAAAGGGGGCCACCAGTGAAAGACAGCCTCATAACAGCCAACCTGGCCGAAGTCGCCTACCTTTTGGATCAGCACCACCGGCTGGTCGATGTTTACCTGAGCATGGGAACCCTGGGAGCCCAGGAGATGGTTTTCACTCTGGAAGGAGAGAACATTACCGGAGACCGTAAACTTTTTCTGGGTACCTGCCGGACTCCTTTGAAGAAGATCCCCGAGACTCTGGAAGTGATCCGGAACCTCCTCTGGAAGAAGGAAGAGGAGGCCCAGTGTGAATCTAGATAAAATGGGTGATGCAAAGCATCAGGGCCCCATTCTTAGTCGCCAAAAGATCGTATTTACCAACCAGAAAGGCGGGGTCGGCAAGACCACCATGACAAGAGAACTGGGCTGTTACCTGGCCCATGATAAAGGGCTGAAAACCCTTCTGGTAGACTGTGACAGCCAAGGCAACCTTTCCAGAAGTTTCTTCGACCAGCCGGGAAAAGGACTGTACGAGGCCATTACAGAAGATGAAATTCACGTTCAAAGTGTCAGTGAGAATCTTGAGATCCTTTCCGGATCGATCTATCTCAGCCTGCTGGAAAAACAGCTTGTGGGAGAGTTCGACGGCTATGTACGGTTTAAGGAGCTTTTCGAACGGGAGGAGTTCGAATCCTACGATTTTATCCTGATGGATACTCCCCCTTCCCTGGGAATCCTCACGGGCAATGCCCTTGTAGCCGCCGATCACCTTGTGATGCCCATTACAGCCAGTCAGTACGCCCTGCAGGGAGCTTCGGACCTTCTGGAAACCATGGAGAAGATCAGGCGGAGCCTGAACCCGACTCTTTACGCCCTGGGAGTCGTCCTTAACAGCTACAACCCGGTTACCCTGATCGGCCGGGAGCTGAAAGCCGAACTGACCGGGTTCTTCGGAGAAACCTGTTTTGAGACCGTGATCAGCCGGTCGATCCGGATCGAGGAAGCCATTGCCGAGAGGAAGGGCCTGGTCCAGCTGTCCGGTAACCAATGGAAAAGGCCCGCGGAGGAAGTAAGGGCTCTGGGGAATGAACTTTTATCCCGGTGCGGTCTATGACTTCTTCAAAGCTGAAAGGCAGGAGCCCTTTGAAGGGGGCTTCCCTGCTGGACGAGTTTGAAAAAGACCGGATCAAGGCACAAACCGATATAGTCAGTGTGATTACCTCCTATGGTATCTCTCTCGAGAAGAAAGGCTCTTCTTTCATGGGGCTGTGCCCCTTCCATGAGGACAAGAATCCTTCTCTTTCGGTGGACCAGTCCAAGGGACTGTTTCACTGTTTCGGCTGCGGGGCCGGCGGGGATGTGTTTGACTTTGTGATGAGGCACCAGGGCGTGGAGTTTAAAGAGGCTCTGGCTATCTTGAAAGGAGATGAGGGAAAGGCATTCAGGCCGAAGGAGGTACCGGCTCCGCCGGTGCCACTGGAG
This sequence comes from Oceanispirochaeta sp., assembly GCA_963663385.2. Classification (GTDB taxonomy): domain Bacteria; phylum Spirochaetota; class Spirochaetia; order DSM-2461; family DSM-2461; genus Oceanispirochaeta. The sequence goes on from CAXXXD010000003.1 coordinate 1,638,188, forward strand.
GGCGAACCTCTGCTTAAAACAACCTCATTGGAAGATGTAACGGATTACTATCACCGTCAGCTCTCCCATCCGGAAGCAGTTTCCTACCTGAAAAAACGGGGGATCTATGCTCCGGAGCTTCTGGGACGGCTGAAAGTCGGCTACTGCCCCGGAGACTTGAAAGACAAACTGTCCGAAGTCCAGTTTCAGGAGCTGAAAGAGGCGGGCCTCTTTACGGAAAAGAACCTTGAAACCTTCCGGGACTGCATTGTTTTCCCACTCTATTCTTCCGATGGGAAAGTCCGGAGATTTTACGGCAGGAAGATAAATGAAAGGTCCAGGGTGAAACACCTTTATTTGAAAGGGCCCCACCGGGGCCTGTTTAACCACCAGGCATTCAAGGTTTACCCGGACCGGATGATCCTGACAGAATCGGTGATTGATGCCTTTTCGCTGATGGTTTTGGGATGCGAAAATGTTTCCTGCTCTTACGGCGCCAACGGGGTGACCAGTCACCTTGTAGAAGCTTTGAAAGAAAACCGTACAAAGGAAGTTGTCCTTGCTTTCGACGGTGATGAAGCGGGCCGGGAGGCTGCAGAAAAGGTCGGAAAAACTCTTTTCGAAAAGGGTATTGCCGTCAGAACCATCTTCCCGCCTTCCAAGGACTGGAATGAGTCATTACCAAAAATCACAAAGGAACAAGTTCTATCCCTGATCGAGAGCAGCATTCTGAAACCGCCGGAGGGTGATAAAAGGCCACTGGTGGCCGATGGTAAGTACCTGTTTCATTGTTCTTCTCTGGATTACCGGATCATCGGAGTTAAAGAAGGATTTGTCAGTTCCCTGAAGGTGAATGTCCGCTGTCAGAGGCCGGCGGATGATACTGTCAAGTTCATCGACAATGTAGACCTCTTCTCCGCCCGGAGCCGGACCCTTTTCTCTGTCGCGGTCGCTCGCCGGTTCGGCGAGGAATCCGCCAGGATTGAAAAGGATTTACTGGATATCCTGGACTATTTGGAAGAAGAGTCTGAACGGGCCCTTTCGGATACCGGTTTAAAGAAGGGGTCTTTGACCCCTGAGGAAGAGGCAGCTGGCCTCTCCCTTTTACAGGATCCCAATCTTTTCGACAGGATTGTCAGGGATACGGAAGCTCTGGGCTACGTGGGAGAGGAGGAAAACAAGATCCTTATGTACCTGGCCGCCTCCTCCCGTCTGATGGCCGATCCGGTAAGCGTAATCGTCATCTCCCAGTCCGCCGCTGGTAAAAGCTTTCTGATCGATACGGTAAAAAAGCTGATGCCCGAAGAGGATGTGATTTCCATGACCAGCCTTTCCGACCAGGCCTTGAACTACCTTCCCGATGAAGCTCTGCTGCACAAGTTTCTGGTCATGGGAGAGGCGGTCCACTCGGAGAGCGTAGATCATCAGATGCGGGAGATGTTATCCGGAAAAGAGCTGTCCCGATTGGTGACCACCAAGGATGAGAAGACCGGAAGAATGACCAGCAAGCTGGTACGGAAAAAAGTCATTGTTTCCGCCGTGATGTCCTCCACTTCGACGGAGATCAACCCGGAGAACGCCTCCCGCTGCTTTGTGGTAAACACAGACGAGAGCCGGGAGCAGACCAGGGAGATCCACCGGAGGCAGAGGGAGAAGTACACCCTGGAAGCCTACCGGAAGAAGGAAGAAGATCTCCCGGAAATCATTAAGACCCACCAGGCCGCCCAAAGGCTCCTGAAAAACCGGGTAATTGTTAATCCTTTCGCCGGGGAGCTGGACTTTCCCTCTTCCATGATGCGGAGCCGGCGGGACCATGAACGGTTTGTAGACCTCATTGCCTGCGTGTGCTTCCTGAGGCAGTACCAGAAACAGGAGAAGAATGATCAGGGGAAGCATTACATAGAGTGCGACCTGGAAGACTACAAGGTGGCTTACCGGATCATGAAGACCCTGCTTTCTTCCACCATGACCACTTTACCCCGTTCGGCTGTCATTTTGTATGAGGAGCTCCGGGATCTTCTTAAAAGCAAAGCGGAGAAGGACGGGCTATTCCTGACCGATATCTGGGTGACCCAGCGGGAGATCCGGGAGGTCTCCGGATTCTCCCATGAGCTGATCAAGAAGAATATGAGGCTTTTGACAGAGTATGAATACATCCGGAGCAAAGGATCGGGCCGGGGTATGACCAGGCGTTACGGACTGGCGGCTGATTCTGACCTAGTTCTTTTCGATGACTCGGTGATTCCTTCACCTGACCATTTAACCAGGGAACCGGGTACAAAGCGGGTACGGAATGATGAAAAACAATAATTGTTGTTCTGGTAAGGGATTAGCCGAAAGTGGGAAAACCGGGTACAGGCCGACTATTCGGCTTAAAGTTAAATCCGGTAAAGGTTTAGGAGAAAGTGGGTACAAAATCCCGGAGAGAGACAGAGCATGAATAATGATAAAAGGCTGACGCGAGAGCGTCAGGGTTCCTTTTCTCATAAAGCGGCAGGAACTTCCCGAAGGGAAGTGTCCGGAAGCGCAGGAAACATACATAAAGCCCATCAAACCCTGCTAGACAGCTATCTGGAAGAGAAAAAAGCCCTGGGAGCTTCTTCCCAGGCTCTCCGGAACGCCCACAGCCGGATTCCCCATTTTCTGGCCTATCTGGAAGAAGAAGGACTGACGGCGGATCAGACGGACATCCGGGCGGCCAGAGGCTTCATGGCACACCTTACAGAACGGGGAACCGGAAGCGGAGAAGACTACAGGGTAAACACCCTGGCTTCCTACCGTCAGGCCGCTTCCTCCTTCAGCCGGTGGATGAGGGATTCGGGAAAGCTTGTTTCCGATCCCTTTACCGCCGTCAAAGCTCCCCGGGGTGAAAGGATCATTCCCAGGGATTTACCCATGGAGAAAGAACTGGCCCGGCTTCTCTCCCGTCTGGCGGACTTCTCTGCCGTGAAGGGACTGAAAGCCCGGAAAAGGCGGTATTTGACCCATGTGCTGGCCGAGCTGCTTTACGCCTCGGGCCTCCGAATCAGCGAAGCGGCTGACCTTCAGGAAGAGAACCTGAATCTTGAAAGGAAAGAGATCACCGTTATCTCCGGCAAGGGAGGATTCGACCGGAAGGTCTACCTGAACGACTACGCCGCCAGTGTATTAAGGCGGTTTCTAACCGTTCGGGATGAGATCCTGACCGGCAAGAGCAACAGGGAAAGGCTTTTCGGCTCTTCCTCGGATGAACTGGGAAAGGCTTTCAACAGGGATCTGAAAGAGGCTTGCGAAGAAGTCGGAATTCCTTTTATGACAGCCCACAGCCTCCGGCACTGTCTGGGCTACCATCTTCTGAAACAAGGCTGCCCCTTGAGGCAGATTCAGCAGATCCTGGGGCACCGGGCCATCGGGAACACCGAGATTTACACCAAAGTGGATGTGAAAGAGGTAAAGGAGCAGCTGGACCGCCACCATCCCAGACAGCTGGGAAAAAGGAGATGAAAAGACTCTCAAGGCAGAAAGCCCTTTCCCTTTTCGCCGGATACCTGAAGGCCCAGGGATTTAAAGAGGGAACTATTCGGACAAAGAAAGCTCAGCTTACCCCCTTCTTTACCTTTTTGGATGAAACTGGCACGAAAGACATCCGGGATGTGAAAAGGAGTGATATTGTCTCCTTCCTTTCCTGGCTGCAGGAGCATCCCGGAGAGAGAGGACGGGGCTACAAGGACTCAACGAGGATGAGTATTTTCACCTCCGTGAAAAAGTTCTATCTCTGTTTGTATGAAAACAACCTGGTTTTGTCCTCACCGGTGGAGACAGTCCGCTTCGGGAAACGGCAGGAGCGGATCAAAGAAGTTTTGAGTGAGGACGAGACCGCACTCTTTCTGGATTCCATCGATATTCACCAGCCCCTGGGGCTCCGGGACAGGGCCCTGTTTGAACTGATTTACTCTTCCGGTCTCCGGTCTTCCGAAGCGGCCCATCTGGATGTGAAAGATTACGATCCGGCCAGCCGGTTATTGTGGATCCACCAGAGCAAGTTTTCCAAGGACCGCCGGGTCCCAGTGACCAAGGCGGCCGCCTGGTTTCTGGATAAGTATCTGGAAGGCGTGAAAGCACACCACAGGCCTCTGATCCTTTCCGGGGGCTACCGGTTTACTCACGGAGGGATCAACAAACGGTTTAAACTGCTGAGTGAAAAGTGCGGACTCTACCGGAAAGGGCTGACCGTCCACTCCCTCCGGCACGGCTGTGCTTCCCATCTTCTGGCCCACGGGGCGGAGATCCGCTATGTTCAGGAGCTTTTGGGGCATGAATCGGTGGAAACCACGGTGGTTTACTCCCGGCAAAGCGAAGAGAACATCAAGGCTTCCTACAGGCAGTACCATCCCAGGGAGAATTTCCATTTCGCCGAGGTGACCGACTCCTATCTTGATTCACTGGAAACTCTGGTTCGGGACAGTCTGAAGCAAAGAGAGAAGAATAGAAAAGCGCTTGCCCGTAAGATAGGTAAATGATAGTTTATTAACGTACCATGACAGCTACTAGAGAAATTCCAGTTTCAACGCCTCCTTGCAGGTCTCCTTTTTGCAACGATTTAGGGGGAGAGGGTGATTATTACTACAATGCAAGGTGGTATGATGCGCAGACGGGGAGATTTATATCGGAAGACCCGGCTAGAGACGGCCAAAACTGGTATTCATATGTAACAAATAATCCGCTGAAATACATAGATCCTACCGGAATGCGCCGTGTTGATGGTGATGGTGATGGTGCAGATGATGAGAGAGATCAGAAAGATCGTCAACGAGAACAGCGAGAAAGAAATCGAGAAGCAAAGAAGAAAACAAAAATAAGAGATACTACTGATAGGATTAAAGACCTTCAGGAAAATGGAACTGGTGGATTATGGGATCGGTTTAGAATTTCCAATAATAAAGCGAGATTGAAAAATCAATTGAAATCTCTTGCATCAACTGGCTCTGATAATGCCAGAGACTGGATTAAAGCAAATACTGAAATCAATATTACCCGTGGTGTATATGAAACACCTGGTAGCGATGATTGGGATGGCCAAATGAATCTAGATTTTCAAGGTGTTACTTTGGAATCAATAAGAGTTCAAACTTGGGCTGATGATGAAAATCAAGAATTTGGAATCGATGGTACTATAGCTACAGGTATAAGTATTCAAGGTGAATTACTTGATTGGGGAAATAATCCTGATAGAATTTATCTTTTTGATCCTGGATTTAATATTCATGGACTACCTGAGGGTGTGACAAATCCAGGAAGTTTAGGATGTATAATTGGCCAAAATGGAGATTATACTAACTTCACTTCAACAATGAAGGATATTGGTTTCAGATTTGGAACAAGTGCAAAGAGTCTTAATGATCCATCAGATCTGATAAATGTTAATATAAAAACAGTTAATCCATATGATCGAGGTCTTCATAATCTAGGATATATGCTACCGAGGGGAAATAGATGAAGAAAAGAGTATTATATCTGTTCTTTTGTTTTGTCTGTTATCCTTTATTTTCAAATAATATTTTAGAGGGTAAAACATATAGTTCTGATGTGAATGGATTAAGGCAGATAATTGAATTTAGTGACGGTACATTGAAATATACCGCGTATTATGACGGAGATAAGGATGAAGAATATTCCACTACTTATCGAGTTGAAGAAAATGAGGGTATTTCATATTTAGTATTAGGTAAAGAATCAGAAAAATGGCTTGCTATGTTATCTGAAGATTATATCTTTCTGTATAAGGAAGATGGCGAGCCTTTTTTTGATGGATGGTGGACTGGATCAAAATTTGACCCGACATTATTCAATTACTATAGTAAAGACCTTTTTGAGACTGACAGTTTTCTTATTGAAGAAATAGACAATAAGAAAATATCATACCCTTCAGCAAATCTAGGAACAATTGCAATACCATATCCATGGGTAGAAGGTGATGAGAATGATGGTGTCGGGGTACACATTACAGGACTCTTTAATTCAGGAGAAAGATTCCAGCATTACTTAGTGTTTTCAAATGGTTATGTCTCATATAAAAGGCCTGACTTATACAGAAAGAATGGTAGAATTAAAAAAATTCGTATAACAGATATTGAATTGGGTAAATCAAAAGATGTTGATATTAAAGATACTCCAAATCTACAGTATATTTATGTTTCTGATATTATAACAGGTAATAAAGGTTTTACGATTGAGATCTTAGAAACATATAGTGGAAGTAAATACAATGATACTTGTATCAATTTCCTGGGAGTCTATTATGTTCATAATACAAGCCCCTTATTTGATTATAAATAACCATGAGCTCACCTGCCCAACTGCTGAACAATCCGTTCCGGAACCAGTAAAACGGACAGGTGCAGCGCTCTTGTTATGATTCCCAATTTAATTCTTTCGCCGGAATAACATTTCACGTTGAAGAAGTCTTACCGGCAGTAATCGCAGGCCGAACCTCCGCCGTCGTGGCTCCGGTTCTAAACAGAAAATGCGTTATCTGCAGCTGCCGTCCCTGGCAGCTGTCCGCTTCGCCATATAACGAATTCTCTGTTCACCTGCTTTTAGTGGTAAGTTTATAGATTCCAGAATAATTTTATACAGGAGCTGGCGGAGTGTTTTCTCTTTTTATCATAATTGCAAAAATGTAGTTACAATAGTATAATTATATTATGACCTTTGAATGGGATAAAGAAAAAGACATAATCAACCAGAAGAAACACGGATTGTCATTCAAAGACGCCAAGTATGTTTTTGCCGACCCGTTTGCCCTGGTTCGTGAGGATTACACGGATTCAGAGCCCCGTCAGCAAATTATGGGGCATATCGGCGGCATTCTGCTGGTGCTTGTGGTTTACACCATGAGAGATCAGCAGGATGAAGACGTTTTCAGAATAATATCTGCCCGAAAAGCAACAACGGCAGAGAGGAGGAAGTATGAAGCAGGAAAATGGTTTTAGTCCTATGGATGAAGACACAAAGGCAAGACTCGCCAAGCTTGCCGAATTACCCGACTCCGAAATAGATACCAGTGACATAAAAGAGTGGTCTGATGAGGATTTTTCCAGGGCCGTCCCTTTTCACGATATTTACAAGCCCAGGAAAGAGCAGATAACCACCCGAATCGATGCGGACATTCTTCTTTGGCTAAAAAGTCATGGTAAAGGGTATCAGACTTTGCTGAATGATTTACTTCGAAAAGAGATGAATATGGAATGCAGTAAGCAGTAAGCAGGGTTAGGTTTCTCATTCTCTTTGTAATAGCCGGATATCGAAAGAATATCTATTTGGATTGATTTTCCTTTAATTCATTCATGGCTCTCAAATCCTTGATATGCTCAAGGATTTTTTTTTGGTCTGCCGGTGGGAGTTCTTCCAGTTCTTTCAGGCGTTTTGTAAGTTTCAGATTTGTATCCTGTGCAAGAATATTTTCATCCTTCAGCCCGAAAAGAGTGTCAGTCGAGACATTCAGAGCAATGGCGAATCTTGCTATCATTTCATCATAAAGTCGGACTCTTCCGCTTTCATAGGCAGATAATGCGGTTCTTGTAATGCCAATTGTTTCAGCCAATTCAAGCTGTGTAAGTCCTCTCTGTTTTCTTATTTTGGCAATGATTTCACCAATGCTTTTGTCACTGATTTTTAAAGGGGGTAATTCTTTCTTCGGTACTTGAGGCATGATTTATCTTATCATATAACTTGACGAGTGATACATGATGTGTCATTATTAAACAGTCAAATGCTACTTGACACACTTTTGAAATATTGCCGTTGGCAATAAAAAAGCCCGTTTCCGAGTGTTTGGCGACCTTCGGGAAACAGGCTTAAAAACAACATAGGAGTAGAACTCCATGCACTTACAATTCTACCATAAATTCTTATCCCCGCAAATGCCGTTCTGCTCCTTCCGATGGAGTAAAGAATGGAAATCCGCACCAGCGACCTGTACGAGGCCGCCTACTACCTGACTAAAGGGGTAACGCCCCACCTGGTTACCTGCCGCCTTCTGGCCGGGAACGTCACCAAAGATATCATCTGCGACTTCTACTTCGAAGGAGAAGTCATTCCTCATCTTCAAAGCGACTTTTTGAGAAGTGAAGCGGTTGTCAATCTGGTTCTCTTCCGCCGTTGTTACGGAGAGATCAACAACTACGCCAACAATGCCAAGCGGGACTACCGGAAAAGCATGAAAGGGGGCCACCAGTGAAAGACAGCCTCATAACAGCCAACCTGGCCGAAGTCGCCTACCTTTTGGATCAGCACCACCGGCTGGTCGATGTTTACCTGAGCATGGGAACCCTGGGAGCCCAGGAGATGGTTTTCACTCTGGAAGGAGAGAACATTACCGGAGACCGTAAACTTTTTCTGGGTACCTGCCGGACTCCTTTGAAGAAGATCCCCGAGACTCTGGAAGTGATCCGGAACCTCCTCTGGAAGAAGGAAGAGGAGGCCCAGTGTGAATCTAGATAAAATGGGTGATGCAAAGCATCAGGGCCCCATTCTTAGTCGCCAAAAGATCGTATTTACCAACCAGAAAGGCGGGGTCGGCAAGACCACCATGACAAGAGAACTGGGCTGTTACCTGGCCCATGATAAAGGGCTGAAAACCCTTCTGGTAGACTGTGACAGCCAAGGCAACCTTTCCAGAAGTTTCTTCGACCAGCCGGGAAAAGGACTGTACGAGGCCATTACAGAAGATGAAATTCACGTTCAAAGTGTCAGTGAGAATCTTGAGATCCTTTCCGGATCGATCTATCTCAGCCTGCTGGAAAAACAGCTTGTGGGAGAGTTCGACGGCTATGTACGGTTTAAGGAGCTTTTCGAACGGGAGGAGTTCGAATCCTACGATTTTATCCTGATGGATACTCCCCCTTCCCTGGGAATCCTCACGGGCAATGCCCTTGTAGCCGCCGATCACCTTGTGATGCCCATTACAGCCAGTCAGTACGCCCTGCAGGGAGCTTCGGACCTTCTGGAAACCATGGAGAAGATCAGGCGGAGCCTGAACCCGACTCTTTACGCCCTGGGAGTCGTCCTTAACAGCTACAACCCGGTTACCCTGATCGGCCGGGAGCTGAAAGCCGAACTGACCGGGTTCTTCGGAGAAACCTGTTTTGAGACCGTGATCAGCCGGTCGATCCGGATCGAGGAAGCCATTGCCGAGAGGAAGGGCCTGGTCCAGCTGTCCGGTAACCAATGGAAAAGGCCCGCGGAGGAAGTAAGGGCTCTGGGGAATGAACTTTTATCCCGGTGCGGTCTATGACTTCTTCAAAGCTGAAAGGCAGGAGCCCTTTGAAGGGGGCTTCCCTGCTGGACGAGTTTGAAAAAGACCGGATCAAGGCACAAACCGATATAGTCAGTGTGATTACCTCCTATGGTATCTCTCTCGAGAAGAAAGGCTCTTCTTTCATGGGGCTGTGCCCCTTCCATGAGGACAAGAATCCTTCTCTTTCGGTGGACCAGTCCAAGGGACTGTTTCACTGTTTCGGCTGCGGGGCCGGCGGGGATGTGTTTGACTTTGTGATGAGGCACCAGGGCGTGGAGTTTAAAGAGGCTCTGGCTATCTTGAAAGGAGATGAGGGAAAGGCATTCAGGCCGAAGGAGGTACCGGCTCCGCCGGTGCCACTGGAGGGCGAACCTCTGCTTAAAACAACCTCATTGGAAGATGTAACGGATTACTATCACCGTCAGCTCTCCCATCCGGAAGCAGTTTCCTACCTGAAAAAACGGGGGATCTATGCTCCGGAGCTTCTGGGACGGCTGAAAGTCGGCTACTGCCCCGGAGACTTGAAAGACAAACTGTCCGAAGTCCAGTTTCAGGAGCTGAAAGAGGCGGGCCTCTTTACGGAAAAGAACCTTGAAACCTTCCGGGACTGCATTGTTTTCCCACTCTATTCTTCCGATGGGAAAGTCCGGAGATTTTACGGCAGGAAGATAAATGAAAGGTCCAGGGTGAAACACCTTTATTTGAAAGGGCCCCACCGGGGCCTGTTTAACCACCAGGCATTCAAGGTTTACCCGGACCGGATGATCCTGACAGAATCGGTGATTGATGCCTTTTCGCTGATGGTTTTGGGATGCGAAAATGTTTCCTGCTCTTACGGCGCCAACGGGGTGACCAGTCACCTTGTAGAAGCTTTGAAAGAAAACCGTACAAAGGAAGTTGTCCTTGCTTTCGACGGTGATGAAGCGGGCCGGGAGGCTGCAGAAAAGGTCGGAAAAACTCTTTTCGAAAAGGGTATTGCCGTCAGAACCATCTTCCCGCCTTCCAAGGACTGGAATGAGTCATTACCAAAAATCACAAAGGAACAAGTTCTATCCCTGATCGAGAGCAGCATTCTGAAACCGCCGGAGGGTGATAAAAGGCCACTGGTGGCCGATGGTAAGTACCTGTTTCATTGTTCTTCTCTGGATTACCGGATCATCGGAGTTAAAGAAGGATTTGTCAGTTCCCTGAAGGTGAATGTCCGCTGTCAGAGGCCGGCGGATGATACTGTCAAGTTCATCGACAATGTAGACCTCTTCTCCGCCCGGAGCCGGACCCTTTTCTCTGTCGCGGTCGCTCGCCGGTTCGGCGAGGAATCCGCCAGGATTGAAAAGGATTTACTGGATATCCTGGACTATTTGGAAGAAGAGTCTGAACGGGCCCTTTCGGATACCGGTTTAAAGAAGGGGTCTTTGACCCCTGAGGAAGAGGCAGCTGGCCTCTCCCTTTTACAGGATCCCAATCTTTTCGACAGGATTGTCAGGGATACGGAAGCTCTGGGCTACGTGGGAGAGGAGGAAAACAAGATCCTTATGTACCTGGCCGCCTCCTCCCGTCTGATGGCCGATCCGGTAAGCGTAATCGTCATCTCCCAGTCCGCCGCTGGTAAAAGCTTTCTGATCGATACGGTAAAAAAGCTGATGCCCGAAGAGGATGTGATTTCCATGACCAGCCTTTCCGACCAGGCCTTGAACTACCTTCCCGATGAAGCTCTGCTGCACAAGTTTCTGGTCATGGGAGAGGCGGTCCACTCGGAGAGCGTAGATCATCAGATGCGGGAGATGTTATCCGGAAAAGAGCTGTCCCGATTGGTGACCACCAAGGATGAGAAGACCGGAAGAATGACCAGCAAGCTGGTACGGAAAAAAGTCATTGTTTCCGCCGTGATGTCCTCCACTTCGACGGAGATCAACCCGGAGAACGCCTCCCGCTGCTTTGTGGTAAACACAGACGAGAGCCGGGAGCAGACCAGGGAGATCCACCGGAGGCAGAGGGAGAAGTACACCCTGGAAGCCTACCGGAAGAAGGAAGAAGATCTCCCGGAAATCATTAAGACCCACCAGGCCGCCCAAAGGCTCCTGAAAAACCGGGTAATTGTTAATCCTTTCGCCGGGGAGCTGGACTTTCCCTCTTCCATGATGCGGAGCCGGCGGGACCATGAACGGTTTGTAGACCTCATTGCCTGCGTGTGCTTCCTGAGGCAGT
>CAXXXD010000004.1:0-1199760 GCA_963663385.2 Oceanispirochaeta sp.
ATCTGTCAAAGGCGGTCCGGGTTTTCTCTTCCATCTCATGATGGAGGTTCATATCCAGTGGAAGGATCATCCATCGATCTCTGTCTTTCCAGTTCCGGCAGATCTCTTCCAGTTTTTCCGTATCGCGGGCGGAAAGAATAACTCTCCCTCCGTTTTCATAGACACTCTTTGCCAGGGCCTCTCCAATTCCGGATGAAGCCCCTGTTATCCAATAGACTGAATTTTTATGAAACATGAACGGATTGTATCATATTTCTCTGAAAAAGATATAAATTTACTGATTTTGAAAAAAATCTGTTGGCTCCTTTATGGGAGTGGCCTATACTGTTCTGCATGAAGTTAAATTCTTATGTAAACATTCCTCTTCCGACCCTGAAAAGGTTTCCCGTATATCTTGGTATGCTGAAAGACTGTAAAGCTCAGGGGCAGGAGTGGGTATCAGCCAGTTATATAGCCGGAAAACTGGGGCTTAAATCAATCCAGGTCCGGAAGGATCTCTCCTGTACAGGGATCATTGGTAAACCGAAAAAAGGTTTTCTTCTGAATGAATTGATGGATGCCATCTCCTTTTATCTGGGAGAGGGGAATGAGTCGGATATCCTTCTGGTCGGAGTGGGCAATCTTGGTAAAGCCCTTTTGGGAGACAGGCGCCTGACACGCCACGGGTTTAAGATCGTAGCGGCCTTTGATATTGACCCGGATCTTATCGGAAAAGACGTGGCAGGTCATAAAGTTACTTCCATGGAAAAACTGGATGCTCTGGTTAAACGTATGGGGATAAAAATGGCTATCCTTACAGTCCCTGAAAAAGAAGCACAGGTTATTGCCGACAAACTGGTAAATGCCGGAATTCTTGGAATCTGGAACTTTTCCAGTCTGTTTCTGGAGCTGCCCGGGAATGTCGCTGTAATTAATGAGGATCTGGGGTCCCGTCTGGCTCTGCTGGCCGGGCAGGTTACTCACCAGAGCGGCCGGGAAAGCTCTCCCTCCCCCTCCCGTCTGGGGAGTGTTCCTTTTAAGAAATAGGCAGTATCCCCTATTTAACCAGTTTTAAGGAAGGACCCTTCGGTGCCGGTCGGTCCAGAGCGAAGACGATTGTTTTACTGTCCTCTTCGTGCTGGCTTATCCGGATGGTCCCGCCGCCTTCATCGGATTCCACATGAACCAGCATCCTCTCCTGTTCGTCTTTGGTAATGGTCAGAATCAAATCGGCTCCATGCACTTCGATTATCTCTGTTTTATCAATATCAAGGGATCGTCCCATTTTCAACCTTCCGTTTTCTTTTAATTCTTCTGATTATTTCAGAGCAGCCCTTTCAGGTCAATCAATCAGCCTGATTTCTCCGGCTAAAACCTCTGCCCAGGCACGGCTTTCCTCTTCCAAATCTCCTGCCATCTCATTGACTTTAAGGGAAGGCAGCATCATCCTGCCGCCAAGACTCCTCAGTTTTGCTTCCAGAATATTTACGGCTTCACAAAAGAACCGGAACCGGGTGCTGCCCGGACCGAATACGGCACAGAAGCGGCCTTTTAGATCAAGATGATCCATCCCTCTTTCAAAGTCGATAAAATCTGCCGCAAGATCCCCGTCACTCCAGGTGGAGCATCCCAGGATAATATATTTATAACTATTCAATTCATCGGGTCTTGCTTCAAAAACATCTTTCAAAACAACCTGGATTTCGTGCTTTTCAAGTTCTTCTGCTATTAAAGAAGCCATGGACGCAGTCCTGCCGCGTTTACTGCCGTATATGATAATAGCCTGCTTCATACAATTAATGTGATAAAAATAAAGGAAGATATCAAGATAAAACGGACTGGTTCGATTCGAGAGAAACCGAACCAGTTCGAAGATTACATAATCGTCTTGAGAGCGGCGGCCCTTTTGTTTGCCAGATTCCTCAAGTTAATCTTGTCGACAATCAGGCGTTCATTCAGTCCATGGGCAATAACTCCCGTTTCGTCAACGGCTTTCAGGGAGATCAGAATTCTGTTCTCTTCCACCTTATTGACAGTTGCTTCCACAGTAACTGTTTCTCCGGCTACTGTTGGTTCTTCATGATTCACCTGAATCATGCTGGCTACACTGGTAACACCTTCATGCAGTTCATCCGCCAGGAGTTTCCATGCCGTATCCAGCATCAGTTTTGTCAGCGCTGCTGTAGACAGTAGCCCGTCATAGCTGTCTTTTACCGTAACATCTTTCTGTAATCGCAAAGATTTTCCCGTCAATTCATTAAAACTGGTTTTCATCGCAGCCCTCCTGTAGTAAATTCTAGGGCGTCGAAAGCGGATTGTCCAAAATTAATCCTCAATTTTTCGTAATCCCTGTTTCTGGAATGGCGCATGATAAAGGTTCTGTCAGAAGAAAAAGACTTTCTCGTTGTTAAAAAACCTCCCGGGCTGGACTTCCATACAGATCAGGGGGTTCCCGGTTTTTTCAGACGGGTTGAAGAGATGTACCGTCAGGAGAAACTCTACCCGGTACACCGCCTGGATAAAATGACATCCGGCCTGATCCTTGTTGCCAGGTCTTCCGCTGCGGCAGCAGAACTGGGCGGGATTTTTACAGAGAAGGGAATGGAAAAATACTACCTGGCTCTGAGCGATAAAAAACCCCGCAAAAAGCAGGGCCTGGTAGAAGGGGATATGGTCCGGGGGCGGAGAGGAAGCTGGAAACTGACCAGATCCGTATCTGATCCGGGCTTAACCTATTTTTATTCTACATCCCTTTCGCCGGGTGTCCGGCTGTTCCTTTTAAGAATCTATACCGGAAAGACCCATCAGATCAGGGTTGCCATGAAAAGCCTTGGCGCTCCCGTTCTGGGCGATCCCCTCTATTACAGGAGCGGTCCGGTAATGGATAGAGGTTACCTTCATGCCTGGTGCATACGATTTACCTGGAAAGGTCAGCTCCTCGAATTCCGCTGTAATCCGGAATCGGGTCGCCTGTTTCTGCCTGAAGAAGGTTTTGATCTGCCTCCCCTCTGGGAGCGTCCGGAAGATCTGGCCTGGCCGGATTTCTGAAGCATTATGCTCCAGCAGCGATGGGCTCCTTTTCCGGAAAAGTCCTCACCTCTGGTCTGACCGCTTATTTCGTCCCATTTGAACCTTTTTCTAAGCTCTGCCGTGTCTATCTGGAACTGCCTGTAATTCGTGGAGAACAGGATTTTCCCATCCTTTGCCAGAACCTGAGAGCACAGTTCTATCATTTCCGCGTGATTTTTCTGAATATCCCAGACTTTTTCCATTTTTCTGCTATTGGAAAATGTAGGAGGATCAAGGATGATAAGATCCCACTTTCTTTTTGATCTGGCTGATTCCTCCAGAAAGGGGGTAATATCGCTTTGTACAAATTCAAACATTCCGGGAAGAAAATCGTTTACCGCAAAATTATCCCTGGCCCATTGCAGATAGGTCGCCGACAGATCGACTGTTGTAACAGTCTCTGCTCCTCCTGATGCCGCATAGACCGAAAAGGATCCGGTATAGGCAAAGAGGTTCAATACTTTTTTACCGTAACAATTCTCTCTAACCATCTGTCTGGTTCTTCTATGATCCGGGAAAAGTCCTGTATCTATATAATCATATAAGTTCACCAGGAAGGTCAGTCCGTTTTCCTTAACCTCCATCAGGTTCTTCTTACGGTCGAGAACAGAATACTGCCGGTGCTCCTGAAGTTTCTCTCTTGATTTCAAGATTATATTTTCCGGACACACATATAGGGCGCCGGCAATCTTTTCGATTTCTTCCAGAGTGAAAAGATCCGATTCTGAATCTTTTGGAGTACTTAGTGAAATATGAAGGTAGTCTCCGTACCGGTCGATCTGAACTGCAGTATTTTCAATTGTTCCGCTGAATACTCTGTAGCAGCTGGTATCCTGGCTGCTGAACAGGGGGCGCAGCTGATTCTGTTTCTTTTTTAACTGTATCAGCAGTGATTCAATTCTATTGTTAGGGGTACTCATGCCCGTTAGCATAGCCAATCCCGCCTTAAACTCCCATACCTCAAAGGGAAAAAAACGCTCTTTTTAATGTCCAGGTGACGGGATAGGCTGTTTTGTATGGCATTAACCGTTAATCCTGATGTTTAAGGGTGCGGTTTTTTCCTGCCTGGGCAGTTTTAATGAAAGCAGACCGTTTTTAAGTTCTGCTTCAATTCTGCTTGAATCAATATCTTTCGGGAGAATAAAGCTTCTTTCAAAACTGATTTTCCGTCTTTCTTCTCTTACCATCACTTTCTTCTTTTCTTTTTTTGCTTCCTTATGGGCTGCCTTGATAGACAACAGATTCTCTTCAACCTTAACGTCCAGTTCTTTTGTACTGAAACCGGGCAGTTCCACTGTCATCTCAAGACCATTCTCGTTTTCACTTACATTTGTTACAGGTGTTCTTACATCTCTTTCAAAAGACTCAGAGTGAAAAAACGAGTCAAACATTCTGTCAAAATCATTCCAGAAATCCAGATTTCCGTTTCTGTTGTTCTGTACAGTCATATAGTTCATATCATACCTCCAGGGTCTATTAATCATTTTCTATTCTTGATACTGCATCAACCGTGCCAATTTTGTTAAGTGTTATGTAAAGCTTTTCATGGTATGTAAATATCAGATTTGGCCATATGGTTCGACTAATTGAATCAGATGATGTGGCGGGGGGGGTGTGAGTCAATAAATCCAACGCGTATCATAATGGAATAATGGTGTGTCAAAAAGAGACATTCTGATTTTTCTTTTTTTTCAGTTGTTTCGTAACGGGAAAATAAACCACTATTTGCTCAAATTGCGATACTCTATTATATTTAATGGGTAATCCCAGTGCTTTGCCAAAGGATATATCAGTGCCTGCTGAAAAGAAACAGATGATTTTTTCATCCCCCAAAAAATCAGGTTCTCCTGCTTCTCAGGTAAGTAGTCCTCCCTGGAAAGTACTTATCGTCGATGATGAACCAATTATCCATTCTGTTACTGAGCTTGTATTACGGGACTTTAAATTTGAGAACAGAAGTTTGAAACTTCTTTCTGCTTACAGCGGAAGAGAGGCTAAAAGAATCCTTGAGGATGAGGATGATCTGGCAGTGGCACTGGTTGATGTGGTGATGGAAGAGGACGATTCCGGGCTGAAGCTGATACAATGGATCCGTGAGGTTCTCAATAACCACTCAATCAGACTTATTCTGCGAACTGGACAGCCTGGTGTCGCCCCCGAGAAAGATATCATTCACAGATACGAAATCAATGACTATAAAGAGAAAACCGAATTAACGGATATTAAACTCCTTACCTCATTAACGGTAGCCATAAGAGGCTACCGTGATCTTCTTGATATACAGAGGAATCAGTCAGGATTTGTCCGTATTCTGGAAGGGGCTGGAAAATTCTGGCAGTACAATAATGAGTGTCTTCTTCTGGATGAAATACTCAGGCAGTTCAGCCGTCTTTTTACAAAGAAGGGAACCGGTGAAGGCAGATGTGACTGCTGTGCTCTTATTTATAAAACCGGAGAACTCCTTGTTAACAGCGGTACCGGGACATATGAAGAGGCAAAAGGGAAACGCCTGAGCGAACTGGATGAGGGCGAGGTTTCAAGAATCATAGAACAGTATAATCATCGGGAAGCTTTTTTTTATAAAAAGCCCTATCTGGTCTGTTCCCTGGAAACCAGACAGGAAAGCAATATGTATCTGTTTATGAGGAGTGATATTCAACTGGATAAAACCAATCAGAATATACTCGGAGCTTTTCTGGTAAACTCATCTCTGGCTATGGATTACTGGCTTGTTACTGCTCACAAGACCCGATCCCAGAAGAATATGCTGATTTTTTTGAGTGAAGTGATAGAACATCACTTTATGGAGAATGGAAACCATGTAAAACGTGTTTCTGAAATGATGTATCTGATCAGTACCAGAATGGGGATTCCCCGGGAAAAAGCGGAACTTTGGAAAATGGCTTCCATCCTGCATGATATGGGAAAAATCGGGATACCCGATCATATTTTGAAAAAACCGGGAAAACTGAGCAGTGAGGAATTTGAAATCATGAAAACCCATGCAGTGATCGGTTATAAGCTGCTCAGTACAAATAAGGATGAGTTTTTTCCGGATGCAGCTGATATTGCCCTGTCTCATCATGAAAAATGGAATGGAAATGGTTACCCCAATGGTGTTGCCGGAGAGGCTATTCCTCTTCCGGCCCGAATCCTTTCTGTTATAGATGTTTTTGATGCACTGACTCATAAGCGAGTCTATAAAGACGCCTGGTCTGTTGAAAAAGCTGTGAACTATATCAGAGAGAACAGGGCCGTGGATTTCGATCCTCAAGTTGTGGATTCCTTTCTGGATATTCTTCCTGAACTTCAAAGGATGGTGAATGAATATCCGGATTGAAAAACTGTTATTTGTATCGATCGTTTTTCTCTGCTTTCTTTCTGCTGTTTATGCCAATGATCTGCCTGAAATTCATGAGGGATTCAATATCAATCACTATAATGTACAGGTATATTATGACAGTAATCCGGATAGTCATGAGATGGATATTCTGAATCTGCCCCGGGAATCCTGGCTTCCTCTCCCGGAATCTTCATCCATACCTCCGGATAAAAATATCGCCTGGTTGAAGATCTCTCTTCCCGGGGGGACTATCGGGCAGGATCTCTATCTGACAGAACACGAAGGGATGGCCTGCTGGGAGGTCTTTTTCTTTTCTGAAAATCTGCTTCTGGACAGAGATGTTATTAACTGGAACTCCTATCATACAGAGAACTACGGGCTTCAGGCTCAATACCGGGGTTTCTCCAGCTTCCAGATTTTCAACAGTAACCATAAGGATGTTGTGCTGCTGATCAGGATGATTCCCGAGGTTTCCGGCTTGTATAAGTTTTACCTGCGGGGGCGTTTGAACTTTCAGCAGAGATTTAATGCCTGGATATTTGTTCAGGGGATAGGGATCGGACTGATTGTTGTTGTATTAATGCTCACCGTTATCATGTCGATCCGGTTGCGGTATAAGATTGACTGGCTGTACATGGTTCTAGTCCTTTTTGCAGGATTGAATATCAGTTATATTACCGGTCTTGGTCCGAAAGTTACAGCCAGGTTTCTACCTATGGTTGGTTCGACTGTGTGGTCTATGATTCTGGGAATGTTCAATGTTGTTTTTATTTATTACATTGAAGAATTTGCTCATCTGAAGGACTCTCAGAAGTTAACCCGATACTACTTTTTTATACTGAAGATATTGGCAATTGCGGCTATAGCCATTCTGCCTGTTGTTCCTCAAAACAGAATCTTGCTTATTCTTAATATATCAACGCTGGTTTATTCTGTTTTGATTCTGGCTGGTCTCATCAGACTGACCGTTTTGAAAAAAACTCAGGCCGGATGGATCCTTTCCGGGTGGGTTATACTGGTTCTGCTAACTTATTCAGGTTTTTCTATAAAGCATCTTATTCCCGACAGCCAAACTATCTCCGTAATAACCTATATCCTTGGACAGGCCGTTCTGCTTATTTTTCTGGGTACGGCTCTAATCAAGCAGATGGATGAAAAGCTGATAAAGGAGTCCGACCGTCGTCAGTCTGCCGAGCATATTGCAGAGAGTGTACTGAAAAGGATGGGGGATCATAAGCGAATGGCTGATCTCGGTTCTATGGTCAGCAGTGTTACACACGAGCTGGGAACTCCTCTCGGAGTAACCGTCACTCTTTCTTCAAATATGATAAATACCGGGCAGAATATTAATCGGTTGTTTCAAGAAGGGGATCTGAGCGAGGATGAGTTCGCCTTTTTTCTTAAAGATGTCCTGGAGTCTTCCGAACTGATAGAGAAAAACATGGAGAATGCCCGGACCCTCATAGAAGGCTTCAAACAGGTTGCGGCGGACCAGGCGGCTCCTGATATCAGAACCCTGAATCTGAAATCTTACATTTCACAGGTTGTACGTATACTGAAGACTCAGGTGAAGAAGACACCCTATGATCTTATACAGGATATTCCGGATGATCTTTTCCTTACCACTACCCCCGGGATTTTGACACAGGTCCTGACAAATCTTGTGAACAATGCTATTATCCACGGGTTTTCCAACAGAGAGGAAGGTAAGGTCGTTATCTCTGCCGAAAGAGAACCTGGCAGAAATTCCCTTAATATTAAGGTTGAAGATAACGGAAACGGTATACCCCTGGAGATTCAGAAGAAAATATTCAATATGTATTTTACTACCAGGAGAGGAATAGGCGGTACCGGAATTGGTCTTTCCATTGTAAAATCTCTGGTGGAAGAGAGGTTGTCCGGTAAAATCACAATGGAGAGTAAGGAAGGATCGGGAACCGCCTTTACAATAGAACTGCCAATAGACCCTAAGGATATTCTGTGAACCACATTGTTTTCTTTTTTTTTATAATAGCTTTTTCCTGTATGTTTTCCGCATTTATTCTGGGAATCCTCTTTCATCTGAAAGAGAAACAGATCTGGAAGTTTAAAAGCCTCCTTTTTTTGGTATATATACTCTTTCTGTTTTTCCTGGCAGGGATAGATTATTATTTTACGGCTATTGCGTTCCTGGATTATGCCGGGTTTTATATTGTATTCCGTCTGTTTCATGTTATCGGGTACTCTCTTCTTATTTATTACCTGCCTGCAACGATTAATTATATGCTGAACCGGCCCTGGAAGAGAAACAGACTCTTCTGGATTATCTTTGCTTCGGTCTCCTATTTCTGTGCAGGGGTAGCGCTGATGGTAAATGGAATATCCCCTCTCTGGAATCTGCCTCTGGGAATTTTCTTTTTTACTGCCCTTGTTTTTGTTCTGCTGGATGGTTTACGGTCTCTTCCCCTTGTACGGGATAACCGGGGGCGTATTACGATTACCCTGTTATACGCCGGAACATTCATATTTCTGCCTCTCCTACTTATTGTCAGGATGATCGGCGCTCAGTTCTATAAGGATCTTGAAAGCCATATGCTGTACTTTCCTGTTCAGACATTCTACTTTTTCTGGCTGGCTCTTGTGTTGATCCAGTTTCTGGTTTTCAGAATCCTGGCGTCGGACAATGTTCCGCTTCCTTTAAGTGAAAGGCCTCTTTCGTTTTTTGAAGAAAAGGGGATTACATCCCGCGAGCGTGAGATCATTCTCTGTCTGGAGAAGGGATTGACCTATAAGGAGATTGGGCAGGAACTTTTTATCTCTTCTCATACAGTCAGTAATCATGTCGCCAGTATTTATAAAAAAACCGGCGTCCGTTCCAGAGTTGAGATGCTGAATACTCTCCGCAGACCGCAGGAGTAGTAAAAACATACTAGTTCTGTTTAGGTCTGGTTAAAATTAAACAAACGATTTTTATCTTTGGAATAATCCTCTATAATTTCATGAATCGGGAATTCGGAGGAGAGAAAATGAACAGCAGTTCTTCATCAAAGGCCATCTTCAGCAGAGAAATTACCCTTGGCTATAATCATGTCTATCAGGACGGACAGATTTCGGTAACAGCTCTCATGGAAGAACTCGAGGAAACTGCCAGCGAGCATTGCAGGCTTATCGGACAGGATATTTTTTCACTTCTCCATAATAATACGGCCTGGGTATTGAAAGGCGGTGCCCTTGAGATGGATTCCTATCCCGGTTATGCCATGACTGTCCGGATTGAAACCTGGATATCCTCAATGGAGCGGTACAGGGGGTATCGGGAGTATAGTATCAGGGATGAAAACGGCCGGGTGCTGGGATCCTGCTCGACCCTATGGGTTTTTATGGATCTTGTTGAACGAACCCTGATTCCCATTCCGGAAGTGTTTCACAGGGAGTGGGAATCCGATTCCTACCGGCCAATCGATACACTTTTTTGTAAAAAAGATTACTCTCCTCTGGTGAGTGGACATCTTAATGTTTTTGATTTACGGCGGAGAGATATCGACTCCAACAGCCATGTTCATAATATCCGATACCTTGAGTGGATATGCGAGTCCATGCCTTCGGAGGTCTATGAGAGCTGTCAGATAAGTCAGATGGAAGTCCTGTACAGGAAGGAAGCCCGTTACGAAAACAAGGTTCAAATTCGTACTGAAAGGCAGAAGGACGGTTCTTTCCGCCATGATATCACTGACAGGGAGAGAGGAACTCTCCTGATGTCTGCCGTATCCAGGTGGGCGGAAAAATCCGTACTGTACAACGCCTGCTGAATCAGAATCCGGGAAGCTTTACCTTGTCCGTTACCTCTTTGGCGGCCTCTTCCGCCGCCTTTTGAGCAGCCGCTTCCACCTCTGCCTGTCTGCGGGCCGCCTCGGCTTCCGCTTCAGCCTGCAGGCGGGCCGCTTCGGCCTCTGCTTCGGCTTTCAGACGGTCTGCTTCCGCTTTGAGTTTGGCAGCCTCTTCCCGGGCCAGACGTTCCGCTTCGGCTTTCAGGCGGTCCACTTCAGCCAGAATAGCATCGGCCTGGTTGGTCAGTTCCTTCTTTTTCTCGTCCAGGATCCCCCGCAGACCTTCCATGGAAGTAAGCTGCTCCAGGGATTCGACCCCAAGGGTTTCCATTACTTTTTGCAGAGCTTCGTTATCTTCCAGATAGGGTTTGAGAAAATCCAGGAGGTATTCCCGCAGTTCCTCTTCCACTTTATCAGCCAGGTCCTTCAGATAATCACCGATTTTATCGGCCAGGATATTGTCCAGATCTGTCCGGACATCAATTTTTTCTATGCCTTTGCGGCTGACCAGTACATCCGCTTCCAGTTCAACCCTGTCTATTTCGTTCATAATGCCCATAACCGCTTCGGCAATAAAACCATTGCTGCTCTGTTCAATCTCAATGGATGTAAGCAGAATATCCAGTTCTGTCATAAGGGCATCCTGCGACTGTAATGTGTAGCTTTTTCCTGTTATGGCCGCCTTGCTCTTAAGGGTGTCCACCTGGAGGGCCGGGATCCCGTCATCCATTTTCAGGGAATTCCCGGGAGAGACAATATTCATTGTGAAAAACTGCTCTGCTCCGCTTTTGCCATCAACCGTGCCGTCCAGGCTGATGGAGGAGGCCCCCTGCTGCCAGTCTGTCAGGAAGGTCGTTGGATCATCAATCTTATCCGGAGCATCTGTAACAGAACGTACTTCTGTTTTCAGTATGCCCGTATCATCCGTACCGCCGGACAGGAGAATCTGTTTAACCAGTACTGTAGGAAGATCGGGAGAAGGAAAGGGAATGATCCGCCCTTCCCGCCGGGGCTCATCCTTCTTTTTCTCTTCTGCCGCATCAGCCATCTCCTGCTGTTTTCCCTTTAGTTTTTCATACACATCCAGGGCCTTCAGTCCTTTTTCATAGTAATCATTCCAGCGGGTCCGTATGTATCTTTCCGCCGCATTGGATGCCAGTGACCGGATATCCCCGCCTGAGAAATCCACGAGTCCTTTCAGGTAGTCTATATCGTCTTCCATCATTCCCTGAACCTCATCGTAGAGGCCTGTCAGGTTTTTCTTCTCTGCGTTAAACTGTTTCTGGAGACCCTTCAAACTGTCGGTTGTTTCTTCAATTCCGGGGTAGAGGGCTTCCACCCGGGCGATGGCCGCCTTCCCGTCTTCAATGGACCGGATATCTTCCAGGCGGATGGACTGGAGAGATTTTACTTCCTTCGTGAGACTCAGGATCTCTTTTTCCTTTTCGTTATATATCCCTTTCCACCTTTCGGAGAACTCCTCAATCTGTTCATTACCCGAATTGATCAGGTTCAGGGACTTCAGGTTCTCCTTCTGGGACTCCAGAAGCGCCCTGTAGTCCATCTCTTCCGGTGTCAGGGCCAGCACATCAAGGACACTGCCTTTCGATTTATCTCCGTCCTTTTCTCCTGTCTGATCGGGTTGGAACGGTTCCCCGTCTACCATTCTTTCCGTATCCCACCGAACCCCCGTAAGAGACGTTTCTTCAATATGGATCCTTTTTCTGGTCAGTTCGGGGATGCTTATCCTGAATACGGCCGGTCCGGTTTCAATCAGGTTCTTTGACAGATTTCCCGCATCGGCTATCTGCAGGGACTCATAGGAAAAAATCCCTTCTACAAGAGAGAGTTTCGGTTTTTCCACCGTGGATTCAGCTTCGAAAACTGTTTCGAGTCCTTTTTCCAGGAGCTGCTTTATCATCCTGTCCTTAAAAAAGAAATTGAATACGACCCCTGTGCCGATTATAACAATCAGGATGGCCGCCTTCCATCTGGTGACGGCGCCTTTATTTTTTTTGATGGACTTGGCCAACGGAGCAAGCCTGACGAGAATGTCCCGGGGAATCTCCTGTTTAAGTTCCAGATTTCCCGCCTTTTCGGAGGGAACGAACAGTTCCCGGACCATCTCTCTGTCTTTCGGGATATGGATCCTTTTCAGGATTTTTTTCTTCAGCTTTTTCTCACTGTATTTCTTTGTGAACAGTTTCGGTATATTTATCTTTTTTTCTTTCTTCTCTTTTTTCATACTTATGATTCCTAATATCAGGCGTAGGTTGAGACCTTCTGAACGGCTTTGGTTATTTTTGATACCAGAGGGACTTTTTTGAGAGTTTTTACAATTTTACTCTCAGCCAGTTTGGGAGCGATCTTCTTTCGGTAGATTTTTACGATCTGAAGGAAAAGAATAAATACCGGAATCCAGCATATAATTCCGAAGAGGAATCCACCTGTAACAAGGGTATTGTTAAAATTGCTGTATGGCAGGAGCGGGGTGTTGTACAGGCTGGTAAAGAAATCCTGAAGAGAAGGCATATCCAGAACCCATCCTCCCAGTTTATCAAGGAGAGGATCAAAAAGGGTAATGATTGTCCGGAATAACCCCATGCTTAGAATAAGGGCTGCCAGATTATGTTTCAGAAGGAAAGCGATAATAAAAAGGGCGGTCCAGAGGAGGTTTCCTCCCGGGATCAGAGCCAGCCAGAATCCGAATGTTATGCCCGAGGCCAGTTCCGACGGGCGGGAATTACTGTTGAGAGCAACGAAAATTTTGGCAAAAATTGAAATCATATTTCCTCCGGGACAGGTATCTCTTACAGGTGTCGGATATACTGTAAAATCAGGGAAAGGTATATTTTCTGGTAAGTTGACAACCTGCATACTATAATTGGTTTATTCTCAGTTAATTATAGTATATTTTTAATAAAATAAACTGCAAGAGGGATATTGTGTATAAAAAAAGTGGTCTTATTGTCAGTCTTATGGTATTCGTTATACCTCCGTTAATGCTGGATATCATAGCGAGGTACCTGCATATACTTCCACAGTCAATTTATAGAGAGGTAAATGCTTTTCCTGTAACCTGGCTGGTTGTTGTGATCGTACCGGTCCTTTATTTGTTTCTATTCAGAAAAGGCGTTTCCGGAATCCTTGCCTGGAGAAAGGATTCCGCCTCGGTTGAACTGGACAGGGTGAATAAGGCTGTTATCATGATTCCCAAACTGGTACTGATTGGCGGGCTGGTTTATGGAATGGTCCTGCCTCTGCTGCTTTTATCCTTTTTCCCGAAGATATCGATGGAAACAAGAATCGATCTCAGCCTGCTGGGATTTGCCAGTACCATGTTTGGTGGGATTCCTTTTTATATCCCGTTTATCAGGATGTTTGAGCACTGGAGTAATGATATTCCTTTCCGGAAAGAGTTTATGTCCATGAAACTGGCTGTACGGACAAATCTGGTAGTTCTTTTTCTCTTCTCTTCAATCCTGCTTATCCTGCAGATAGGAATCAAGTATGAATTAAAGAACGCCATTTTTCTGGAAGAGGTTCAAACATCCCTTCAGCCCAAGCTTCTTCCTCTGGAACTTTTCGGAGTTTTAATGGGTATTTTCAGTGTCTATCTGCTGATGAGAGGGATCAGCCAGAGAATTGTTATGTGCCACGAATATACCGAAGTCCTGGCATCCGGAGATTTTACCGGGGAAAAAAGACCTTGTCCGTCCCGGGATGAACTGGGCGCCCTGTATGAAAGTCTCAATATGGTACTGCTTAATAATGCAGAACTGCTGCGCGGTCTCAGGGAACCCGTTTCCAAAACATTGAGTTCCAAGGATGCTGTGCTTGCAGTATCCAATGATACATCCTCTTCCATAGAACAGATCTCCCTTAATATAGAGAGTGTGAATTCCATGATGGAGGAGCTGAACCGGAATGTGAAACTCTCCATGGATTCTACAGTCTCCCTTAATGAAAATATTTCCCATCTGGGAAAGGGGGTCGAAGAGCAATCTGGTATGGTAGAGGAGTCTTCAGGCGCTATTGCAGAAATTACCGCTTCCATCGACAGTATCAGCGGGGTGGCTCAGAACAAAATCGAGAGTGCCCGTTCTCTTGTCAAGGTTTCGGATGAGGGCAGGGAGAAGCTGGATAACACAGTAGAGAAAATCAACAGGATCAACGAGAGTGTTGAAAACATCAGGGCGATTCTCTCCCTGATTCAGAATATCGCCGCCCGAACTAATCTGCTGGCTATGAATGCCGCAATTGAAGCAGCCCATGCGGGGGACGCCGGAAGGGGATTTGCCGTTGTTGCTGACGAGATCAGGAAACTGGCAGAAACTTCATCAGCCAACTCACGGGAGATAAATAATAATATCGGAAATATTATTACAGTTATTCAGGAAACATCTGATGCCGGTGGAGAAGCTATCAGAAGTTTTGATGAGATAACCATGGAGATCAATGGTATGATACGATCCTTTGATGAGATAAATGCCGGTCTGGCAGAGCTGAAAATCGGAAGCGGTCAGATCCTGAATTCAATTACCAGCCTGCAGTCCATATCCCGGGATGTAAAGAGTAAAACGGATGAAATGAATGTCGCCACATCTCAGGTGAACGGTTCTCTTGATAAGCTCAATGATATTTCCCGGGAAACCAGCAATGCGGCTATACAGATGCAGAGCAGTTCGGATAAGGTTCGCCTGGTCGTAGATAAGATGAAAGATCAGAGTCGTGTTCTGGATGATGCGTCCAAGACTATTGAATCAAGACTGGAGAAATTCCGATTTTGAGTAAACCGATCAGCTTTTGTAAATACCGCTGCTCAGGACAGAGATATAGAAATCCCAGTTTTTAAGATAAATCTCCTGAATCGTCCGGATATCTGTATCCTTTTCCATTTCGATCAGAAAATCCTGCCTGGTTTTCAGAAGGAGCCAGCTTAAAAGATCCAGTATCTTCTCTTTGGGGTGATTCAGATTCTGTATGTCAATATCTCCGAATATATCCAGAAACTGTCTGGAAAAGTATTTATGAACCTGGTCCGCCAGTTCCTGATCATTCATCTGATAGGTTTTTGTGATTAATGAAATAAAACGGGGATGAGCCAGATAAAAATCGATGGCCAGGCCGGATATAAGGCGGAATCTTTCCAGAATATCCGGAGGGAGACTGATCCCTCCGGTTTGTATTCTCATCCGCAGGTAGTCATACAGTTCTGTATAGGAGTATTCCACAATGAAGAGGAAGAGCTCCTTTTTGCTGGAAATATACTCATACAGACCGCCTTTTGATATGCCGGCTCTTTTAATGATACGGTCTGTTGAGCACTTTTCATAACCTGCTTCTCCGAACTCTTCGATGCAGGCCTGTATGATTTTATTCCTTTTTTCCTGAGGGATCCTGGCGAACGCCTTCTTCATGTATTATGCAATTCCTTTAAAACTTTGCTCCATAGTTTCAGGATTTTCCACTTTTGTGAAGAGGCTTACCACAATTGTAAACAGGATGGATACGGGCAGGGCCAGAACCATCGGGTCTACCGATGGCCATATACCGCCCAAAATGGTCGTCCGGCCGAACAGGGCCTGGCAGATACCGAAAACGGCTGCCTCTTTTCCATGAAGAAAAAGGAAGCCGAATACACAGACTGCCAGGCCGGACAGGATTCCTGCAATAGCTCCTTTTCTGGTTAATCTTTTCCAGTAGAGGGAGGCGAAATAGGGGGCCAGGAAGCTGGAGGCCATAAAGCCGAAGAATATGGCTGTCGCCCGGGCAATGATTCCGGCTCCCATTTTGATACCGAGCAGAACCGTCAGGAGAATACTGAACACAATCCCGATTCGGGTTATCAGTATTTCCTTTTGCCGCTTTTCGGGAGTAACCGTACCGGAGGAATAGAAATCCCTGCCGATTGAAGTTCCGATCGTATGGAACTGGGAACTCAGTGTGGACATCCCGGCTGAAAGGATTACCAGCATAAACAGGTAGCTGAACCAGGAGGGCATGGCATCCCGGATAAAAAGGGGAATCAGTTTATCCGAATTGCCCTGAGCGGCCTGTATGGATATGATCCCGGCGGTTTTCATATAGTAGACATTGGAAAGGGCGCCGACGATAAAGGAGGTTCCTACAGTCATCATGATAAAAACTGCTCCGATAATAACGGCCCTGTTCAGTTCCTTGTCGCTTTTGACTGTCATGTAGCGGACTACCAGCTGGGGTTGGGCCAGGACTCCTATTCCAACTCCCAGGACAAGAGAGGAGTAAATGATCCACCAGAGATGGCTTCCTCCGGCGGGAGAACTGGTCCAGCCCTGATGACCGATTATTCTCAGGCTTTCGGGAACCAGGAATCCCATCTCCGTCAGGGCTTTATGGGCCGGTCCCACACCTCCCAGAGCAGAGTAGATAAAAATAAGCAGGACAAACATGCCGAAGAACATCAGGCTGCCCTGCAGCGCATCTGTGTACATCACTCCTTTCAGTCCGCCCATAATAACATAACAGGCGACCAGAACAGAGAATATAACCACAGAGTACATATAGGGTATTCCCAGGAGGCCTTCCAGTATACGTGAGGAGCCTATCAGGACGGCAGCCGCATAGAGAGGCATGAAAATAAAGATAATCAGGCCCATAAACCTCTGGATAAAAGGGGAATTCAGGCGGCGTCCCAGCAGCTCTGGAAAGGTGTGGGCATTCAGGTTCAATCCCATTTTCCGTGTGCGTCTGCCGAAAAAGATAAAGGCAATCAGGACTCCGACTCCCACATTACAGACCACAAGCCATAGCAGGCTGAGGCCGAACAGGGCGGCCATCCCGCCGAATCCCACAATGGCGGAGGTGGAAATAAAAGTGGCTCCGTAGGACATGGCCATAACAAAGGGGTGGGTTTTTCTGCCTCCCAGCATATAATCGGAGGAGTTTTTTGTCTGGGAGAATCCCCTGTAACCGAGATAGGCAATAACGGAAAGGTAGAGAACAATGATTACGACAAGGTAGTATAAGTTCATGACGCGCTGCCTCCGTCAACAGCCTCTTCCAGTTCGATCTCTTCTTTCATCCATTTTTTTTCAATCTGCAGTTCCTCTTCGGAGGCTTCTCCTTTATTCCAGTTGAGAATGCCGTAAACTGCAGAACCCAGAGTTGTCAGTATAACGAGCAGAAAAGCTGCTGCTACCGAGGGATCGGGTATGCTGAACATAATGAGCTCCTTTCGTATTTTTCTGATTCCGACTATATGGTCGGTTTTAGGGTAAAAGAAAACCGACCGCGTAGTCGGATTTCTTTCTGTAGAAACAATAAAGGGTGAATGGTTTTTCGTCAATTAAAAAACGGATTTTATATTCCTGAAGCGTGCTGATAGCTGTAAGTGTGCCTTTCGGAAATGCTCATGTAGTGCGCAGGGGGTTCGTAATAGGAGCTTCTGGTCATGATCCCTCGTGATATTGTATAGGGGTGAGTGCGCAGAACACGTATAATGAGTTCGTTGGAGAATTTGTTCAGGTTATACAGACAGATGGATACAATATTTCTGTTGGGAATAAACAGATTCATTTCGGCTTCGTAAGCCATCAGGTCATCGCTGCTAGAAGAGCTGTCTAAGGTCCAGGTCATCTCTGTGGCTATCCGGAAATTCCTGTGGTGCAAACCGACTTGCCTTTTGTAGACTGTATTGAGAACTTTATCCATGCCTTCCTGGGAGAATTGTCCGTTCGGATAATACATTTCTTCGGCCGATATGATTCGGATACGTTCGGGATCATCAATGTGAACGCGGAATTCCGGATTATTCCCGAGCAGCATATCCCGGAATTCCTGCCGGCCCTGTTCCGCCGGACAGTAAAAGAGGAAATCCCCGTCATGAAGTCCCCTGCTCATAAAACCGCTTACAAGGCGGTCCCTTTCTTCCTCTGATTGATAGAGACAGGCAATATGGGTTCCCCAATGGCATCGTGTGTTCCGGTATCCCAACCTCATGGGTGAGATATCTGATGTATCAAAACTCATATTAAGCTCCTTCTTGTATTATATAGGCCGGAAATCCGTTTGAGTAAAAAAGACACATACCGGAAGGTTCTGAGAAATGTGTCCACTTGCCGGCTAAAATCTTTAATCCAGATAAAATACAATAAGAAAGAGATTCTCTGACGATATGCCTCTTTCTTCCTCGATACATGATAAAATATGTTTTATGTGTGACTGATAAGGTTAGCGTGCGTTATTAACTATAGTATAGGGGCTGGGAGATTTCCTCTCTATTTGGAGTAAATTTATAAAGAAAATTCCTTGGTAACTGATTAAATGTTGAGTATTCTATAAAATAGCCGTACCTAAGTAATATATAAAGGAATAAGACTTGATAAAGAACATTGCCTGTTACGGGAAGAGCTGTGATCATCCGGCTATTCCCGGGACACCTGCTTTAGAAACACACGGATTGAGTTTTAAGTACCCGGGTACTCCGCACCCTGCTGTTGAAAATGTAAGTGTTACTATCCAGCCGGGAGAAAAGGTTGCTCTGGTCGGTCCGAACGGTGCCGGGAAATCCACCTTTATGAAGCTGATACTGGGGCTGGAGAGTATCCAGACGGGTTCCATCTCGGTGTATGGCAATAAGGCCCACTCCTGTAAACACAGGGTTGCTATGGTTCCCCAGCGGTCATCGGTAGACTGGACTTTTCCGGTTTCGGTGCGTCAGGTGGTTATGATGGGGCGTTATGTTCACCTGGGCTGGTTCAGGCGTCCCGGACCGGCAGATTACGAGGCGGTTGAAAGTGCCTTGAAGGTTATGGAGATTGCCAATCTGGCGGACAGGCAGGTAGGGGATCTGTCGGGAGGGCAGCAGCAGCGGGTTATGCTGGCCAGGACCCTGGCTCACGACGCGGACCTCCTTTTGATGGATGAACCCCTGAACCATGTGGATATAGCAACCCAGGAACTGATTTTTCATGTTATTGAAGATATATGCGACAAAGGTAAGAGTGTTCTTGTCAGTACTCACGATCTGGGGCTTCTGACGGTGCATTTCAGCCGGGTCCTGTTTCTGGATCATAAGCTGAAAGCAGACGGTCCTGTTAAAGAGGTGCTGACCGCAGAAAATATTGCCAGCGCCTACGGTTTCAGATTTCACAAAACAAAGGAGCTCGGACCATGGTTGAATGGCTGACAGAACCTCTGGCATACGGATTTTTTCAAAGGGGCCTGGCCGGGGGGATTCTGGCGGCTGTGGCATGCGGCGTTTTAAGCGGTTTTATTGTCTGGCGGGGGATGGCTTTCATAGGGGACGCCCTTTCCCACTCCATTCTGCCCGGTATTGTCCTCTCCTATGCCCTGGGGGTTAACCTTCTGCTGGGGGCGATTGCCGCGTCCCTGGTTGCGGTTGCGGGAATCGGGCTGATCAGTCAGAGAAACGGTTTAAAGGAGGATTCTGCCATAGGGGTCATTTTTACGGGCCTGTTTGCTCTGGGTATCCTGCTGCTGAGCCGGATTTCCACCTATCAGGATCTGACTCATATACTATTCGGTAATATTCTGGGGATTTCCAATACGGATCTGATTATAATCGGCGGTATAGTCCTGCTTGTGGTTGTTTCGGTATTCCTGTTTTATAAGGAACTTCTGGTTACATCCTTCGATTCGGTTCATGCCGTAACCATCGGGCTTTCTCCCCAGCTGGTTCATAACGGGCTTTTACTTGTAATTGCTTTGACAACTGTTGTCTCCATACAGTCCATAGGGGTTGTTATGATTCTGGCTCTTCTGGTAACCCCCGCCGCTTCGGCTTCCATGCTGGTTAAGGAGCTGCCCAGAATCATCGGGCTGGGAACCCTGTTTGCGGTATTTTCCAGTATCAGCGGTTTTTATGCTTCCTACTATATGGATCTGGCATCGGGCCCGGCAATTGTTATTATTCTGACAATTATCTTTCTGATCTGTTTTACCTGGAGCCATCTTGCAAGGACCAGGAGGGTTGTCAAGTAGATCTCTACTGATGGGTGTCCAGACCCCTCTCTTTCTCCCCACAGGGGGAGATGTTGTTTATTGACTGACGGCTTCTGTGCAAATTGTATGGGTGAGGTGTATAATTATAATATGAAAGAGAGAAGATCTGTTTTTATTATCTGTCTTGCTCTTTTACTTTGTATAGGGCCCGTCTGGTCTGATTCTGCCGAAGAGAGCGAGAAAGCAGAGGCCGTGCGTAAGGGTTCTCTTATAACGGGAGCCGCTCTGGGACTGGGCGCTGTTACGATCTATTCCATCGGTCCCTATACGGGTATGGATTTTAATGATCATCCCGTTGCCTCCACCTCCATTATTGCTGCCAGTTCCCTTACGGCGGTGGGATCTTCCATTCTGTTCTCCCGCCTGTTTGCCGAAGAAATTATCGAAAGAGAAGCGGGACCGGTTGAGTCCGGTCTGGAGGGGATCCTGGCCGGTGCTCTGGCGGGGGGTATGACCAACGGCCTTGCTTTTGCCACCATGTTCGGCATAGGTGTTCCCAGCGGCGTTATCGAAATGAACGAGCCTTTTGACGAGCATCTGGATACCTGGTATAAGAGCGCTTCTCTGGGGTTTATGGGCGGTTTTATGTACGGTATATTTTTCGGCGCTTTAGCGGGAGCGATTGGTGGTCCGGCTATCAGTTTTTCCATGGGATTTTAAACCTTATTGACAAGTTGTACCGATTCTTATTATATTAGCGTTCATCGGGTTGGTCGTGAACATCGTTTTCAACTAAACCAATTCATTTCGGGCCTATAGCTCAGTTGGTTAGAGCACCTGACTCATAATCAGGTGGTCCTAGGTTCAAGTCCTAGTGGGCCCATGAAAGACACTCGTTTCGAGTGTCTTTTTTTTGGTCTAAACCCTTGTTTTACAAGGGTTTAAGCTACTTTTGATAGAGCAACCGCTTATTTCATTCTGTCTACTGATGCCTTTATTGACGCCTTTTGAAATGTGATTGCTGGGATTCTGACGTCAGGACAGTGGCTGTAATTAGGAAGAATTTCTGTTTTCTGCAAGCCTAAAATCCCCAATTCTGCAATGAAAATTCCCCAGTACCGGGTGGGGAGTTTTGTTACTGCCGGAGAAGGGAATTCTTCATCCGCCAGCTCTCTCCATCAAAGACCAGCAAATGGCTATGGTGTACCAGCCGGTCGATCATTGCAGTTGTCATCTGCTCATCATAGAAAATGGTTACCCATCGACTAAATTCCAGGTTAGTTGTCAGAATGATACTTTGTCTTTCATAGCAGTCTGAAATCAATTGAAATAACAGTCTGGAGCCCGTGCCGTAGTTTTTTTGTATCGGGACAATAATTCAAGCACTGCTCCGGTAATAATGGTGATGAAGGCCGCCTAAAATAGACTTTTTCATGATGTTTCCGGATTCTGAGATAAACTGTCCATCTGGAATCGTGCTTATCCCCTGATGAGGACGGTGGAAGTTGTAGTATTCAACGTATTCTTTTATTATCCGCCTGACCTGTTTCTCTGAGAATAGCAGGAAGTGATCAAGGGCTTCTCTCCGGATAGAACCAATGACTCTTTCGGTATAAGCATTCATATTCGGAGCAGAAGTGCAGATGTTTACACCATTGATTCCAAACCAGCTGAAATCAATGGATGTGAACTGTGAAGCATTGTCATATATCAAGGTCTTTTCATCTGGATAGTCCTCTGAAAAGAGAATCATCCGCTGCTTCACAAACTCCCGGCAGGGATTCTCTGTTAAATCATATCGAATTATTTTTCTAGATTTCAGCTCAATAATGATAAGAAGATAGAATCTCTTCCCGAGTAGTGTATCAATTGTCATAAAGTCCATGCCGAATAAGGAGTCCCAGTGGGATTTCAAGAATCTCTTCCAGCTGCCGGTAGGGAGGATTTTTCCCTGTTTTCTGAAAGTCTGAATCATCTTATTAACAGTGGTGTGGTGGATATCGATATTCAGTTTCTTCAACTCATCTGAAATCCTTCTGCTCCCCCAAAGCGGATTATCTCTCTTCATTCCAAGAACCAAAGACCGGACTGATGCTGTAATTGGTTTTCGTCCCCGTTTCTTATGTTTGAAGGACCATCTTTTCTTTATCAGCCTTCTTTGCCATTCCAAAAAAGTATCCGGTTTTACAACCAAAAGATGGGAAATGGCTTTTTCAGATAGAGATGCAATTATAGAGAAGGTAAAACGCTCGCTGTGATTTGAGTTTATCCTTCTTCCGCTTTGATCCAGGTGACGCTTTAGAATCTCATTTTCTTTCTTGAGAAGTAGCAGAGTGAAGATGAGATCTTTCCGTTTAGTGAAAATGGTTGAGAAAAGAGCATTCAACAGATTGACTGCGAAATTGAACATGATCTGATTATCGGAATGTGGAAAATTTTCGGCATTCAACAAACTAAGAAGACTTATAGTATTGTTGCTATACTAAAGCTGTAATTGAAATATGGGTGAAAGTATGGTATTATGTATGTATGACCTTTGAATGGGATGAAAACAAGAATCAAGAAAATATTGAAAAGCATAATATCTCATTCAATGATGCTCAGTATGCGTTCTTTGATAGTCGCCGTATTATCTTGAAAGATGAAAAGCATAGCCAAACAGAAGAGAGGTATTTCTGCATTGGCGAAATTGAGGATGGTATTGTTACTGTTCGATTTACGTTGAGAAAAGACCGAATCAGAATCTTCGGTGCTGGTTTCTGGAGATCCGGGAGGAAAATGTATGAACAAGAACGTTAAATATACAGATGCACCTGATGATATTGAAGATGCATTGATGAATGCCACAGTCATGGAAGACTTTCTTCCTCCTCCTGAGCAGCTAATTGCGAAGGAAGAAACCCGCAAGATTACTATTTCACTTTCCAAGCGTAGCGTCGATTTTTTTAAGGGCGCGGCGGAGAAAAATCACATTCCATACCAGCAGCTTATTCGAAAAGTGCTTGATAATTATACTGAGCATTATGCTGCAAAATAACTGACGCCGATACCGACGCCCTTATTATATGACCCCAGAAGCTTTAAATGGAAAACTTACTACATAACAGCTTCTTATGCAGTACGATACAGCACTATATGTACTGCATAAAGATACTGCTCAAGTTCAAGTCCTAGTGGGCCCACTTTAGCTCCTCTTTTTGAGGGGCTATTTTTTTGTCTAAACGCTTATAATACATGGGTTTAGGCTGTTAGAGGGGAAACGGCCGTCTGCTTCTGAAAGGGGAGTGACGCCAATATCGACGCCAATTGGAAATTCTTCCGGTCCTGGAATGGTGAAGGATTTCGCTTTTATTCCAAATGAAAAAAATGTCAATTATTTTCGAATAGATCTTA
Source organism: Oceanispirochaeta sp. (assembly GCA_963663385.2). Taxonomy (GTDB): domain Bacteria; phylum Spirochaetota; class Spirochaetia; order DSM-2461; family DSM-2461; genus Oceanispirochaeta. The sequence goes on from CAXXXD010000004.1 coordinate 23,536, forward strand.
AATACATAGGCAGCTCACTCACAGCCACTATTTTGTCAATTATCATAACCAGCCAGCTTTCCGGGTAACGTGGAGGAATCAGGGTCAGTGGAAACATATGCCTTTTGATAATGTCCCGTTCAATACGGTTTAAGTGAAATCTTTCTCTGGCATTGTTCAGGGCTGTTACCGGATGGGTGAATCCATGCATTTTATGGATCTCATAAAATCTCTTGTGGGGATGAAGGGATTCCCTGTTCCAGTCGTACAGAAAAAAATCATGAAGGAGGGCTCCTCTGGCAAGGGAGCGGGAATCCAGATGCAGTCTGTTTCCCCATTTCCAGGCCAGCCGGGCGACCTTCATACTGTGATCAAGTATACTGTTGCCGTGGTGGTTTATACTATCCAGCATCCGGATATCATCATGGCTCAGTATGTCCTGAATTATCCTGTCAAAATCGTTTTCCAAAATCTTTTCAGTTCTCTTTTTTATCCCGGTTCAGACGCTTGTTCAGAACTTTTGTAAAGGGCTTAAGTCTGGATTGGATATTTAATGTGTGACTTCTGAGACTCTCCAGGAACGATGTTCCCAGTTCTCCTCTGAAGGGGAAGAAAAATCGCGTATGATTCCTGAACCCTTCCCGGACTCTGTCTCTGAGTTCCAGTTTCAGGTTTTCAAAATCAACGGGGATTTTCTCTTCTGTTTCATCTACAAATCTCTTGATGCGACCGGCAATGTTGAAAGACTGCCAGAGATCGACGGCAAAGAGTCCTGTGAATAGACCTATGAAAAAGGAGAGCTGCAGATAGTTATATAGCTGGTCTATTATGCTGTTCAGCCGGGGGTAGATCATCAGATAGAAAAACAACCCCAGTATGGTCCATAACAGGCTATATAACGGGCAGATTAACCCCTGTATATTTCCTTTGTTCCGGGAATAGTCCCAGAGCTTGATTTTGAAGTGGTGAATAAAGATTAGCCCAGCAATGTATTCCAGCAGGGACAAACTGATCAGAAATGTTAGAGCCAGCAGATAAAGAGGCAGATTCAATGAGCTGATCCGGTACAGGATGATCGTGCCGAAACCGTATAGGGGCAGCCAGGGCCCCTGCAGGAATCCCGGGTTGATCCATCTCTTTACCTCTCCGAAATATCGTCTCCAGAACAGTTCAATAAACCATCCGGCAACCGTTCCCACCGAAAAAAGAAGAAAATACTTCAGTGTGAAATACAGAGCGTCTACAATTATTTTCATTATCCGGGCCTCACTGATCAAAAAATAATATCAGTTCAGATGAAAGTCAATTCAGGTGTCTATTCACAAAAATTTTTTGAAAGTGTCAAATGATCGTAAACCGGCTTTCGTCCTCTTTAGACTTTTTTTATTTTATTCTTCTTTGGCCTTTTAACTTTAAATGGTCTGGTATCCAGTTTTGAGCCAGGAAGGGGCGTCTCCAATTGAAATCCTTCTGTTTCAACCCTGGTGATAACCTGTTTGGTTAGCCTCTCAATATCCTTCAAACTGTCAAATTCTTCAGGGCTGACGAAGGATAACGCTTCTCCGATCTGGCCGGCGCGTCCCGTTCTGCCGATTCTATGAATATAGTCTTCTTTCAGGTGGGGAAGATCAAAGTTGATCACCAGGGGCAGCCGTTCAATGTCCAGCCCCCTGGCCGCAAGGTCAGTGGCTACGAGAATTGAAGCATTGTCCTTTTTAAACTCAGCCAGGGCCTTTGTCCTTGCTCCCTGGCTTTTATCTCCATGTATAGCCTGGGCAATATATCCTGCATGGATGAGCTTTTTTACAAGTCGTTCCGCCCTGTTTCTGGTCTTTACAAATATGAGGAATTTCAGCCAGCTGTTTTTCTTCATTAGTTCCAAAAGGAGCTCGGTTTTCTTTTCATGATCCACTGGATACACGTACTGACGCACTGCATCCAGTGTTATTTCTTCAGGAATGACAGACACTTCCAGGGGGGCCTGCAATATTTCTTTTGCCAGATGGCTCACTTCCTCAGAAAGGGTGGCTGTAAACATCAGGGTCTGTCTGTCATGGGGAAGTAATTTGAGAATCTCTTTTACTTCGTCCTGAAAGCCCAGGTTCAGCATCCTGTCGGCTTCGTCAAAAACCAATACTTCCAGCTTTGAGAACTGCACTGCGTTTTTCCGGTACAAATCCAGAAGCCTGCCGGGTGTCGCAACAAGAATATCTATACCTCTGCTCAAGCGGATCATCTGAGGATTGATTTTGACTCCTCCATAGGCAACGGTGGACCTGATTTTGAGATAGCGGCTGTAATTGACTGTGCTTTCATAGACCTGAGCCGCCAGTTCCCTTGTGGGGACCAGAATGAGAGCTCTGATCCGATTTGGAGCTGCCTTTCCATTTTTGCTGAGGATCTCTAAAACGGGGAGCATAAACGCAGCGGTTTTTCCTGTCCCGGTCTGAGCTGTCCCCAGGATATCCCGTCCTCTCAGGACTGATGAAATTGTTTGCTCCTGAATAGGTGTCGGTTCTCTATACCCCTGAGCCTCTAATGCTTTGAGGATCGGTTCCGATAGACCTGTTGAAGCAAAGGCTCTGGAAATAGTTTCTTTATTTATCACTGCTTTATTCTCCGAGATATCGATATCTATGAATGGCGGCGTACTTTAAACTGCCGGCCTTTGATCAGCCCCTTTTCAAGAAGGTGCAGGGCTCTATCAGCTGATTCGGTTTCTACCGCAACGAAGGTGATATAATCCTGGCGATCGATTTTTCCAATGGCCTCCCCCGAAATGCTGCCGTCGGCTGTGAGGGCTCCGAGAAGATCTCCCGGGCTGATTTTATTCTTTCGTCCTCCATTGATAGAGAGGGTGACCATGGATGCAGAAGGATAAGGTCTGTTCCGACAGACATTTTCTGGAATCTCTTCTATGGAAAATTGGCTTTCAAGGAAATTATTGATAAGGTTCAAACGGAACTGCTCCTTTTCTCCCAGAAGGGAGAAGGCGCAACCGGCCAGACCCGCCCGGCCGGTTCTGCCGATACGGTGGATGTAGTTTTCTGTTTCAAAGGGCATATCGTAATTGATTACAGCTCCCAATTCCTTTATGTCCAGGCCTCTGGCTGCGACATCCGTGGCAATGAGGATCCTGACACTTCCGTTTGAAAAACGGGTGAGCACCTCTGTTCGTTCTTTCTGCTCCAAATCCCCATGCAATGCCAGGCAGGATAATCCGGAACCTTGAAGATCCCGGGAGATTCTTCGGCAGGCCTCTTTTGTATTGCAGAAAATCAAAACCGATTCCGGTTGATGCATTTGCAGGATATGAAGCACCGCAGAACTCTTCTCGCCTCTGCCTGCTCTGTAGAATGTCTGAGTGACATCTATATCATCTCCCCGGGATTCTACTTCGATTTCTTTGGGGTTCTCCTGCAGTTCTCTGCTCAATGCTTTGATTTCTTCGGGAAATGTAGCCGAGAAACAAAGAATCTGTGTCTTTTTCGGTACAAAACTGAAAATATCATGAATTTCATCAATAAAACCCATATCAAGCATCCGGTCGGCTTCATCCAGAACAACAGAAGTTAATTCATCTAATACCAGACTTCCCCTTCTGAGAAGCTTGTGCACCCTTCCGGGAGTTCCTACGACGATATGCGCCTGATGGCTCAGGGAGTGCTCCTGCTTGAAATGAGGCATCCCGCCAGTGATGGTCACAATCTTTATATTGTGACGGAACCGGGCGATGCGGCGCATCTCCTTTGAGACTTGATCGGCCAGCTCCCGGGTGGGGCATAGGATCAGGTTTTGTACCCGGAATCGTTTGATATCCAGGTTTTCCAGAATACCAATGCTGAAGGCGGCAGTCTTTCCGCTGCCGGTCTTTGCAAGGGCCAGGATATCTTTCTTTTTAATAATGGGAGGAATACTGACCTCCTGGATGGGAGTCATTCTGTTGTATTCGAGTTTGTTAAGGTTTTCCAGCATTTCTGGAGAGAGCGACAAGGCGCTGAATGGTTTCATTCCCGGGAAACTATCATGGATGGGTAAAATTTAGCAATGGAAGAAATTACCTTTTTTATGAATAAGAGGGATTTAGGGGAGAATGCTTCCCATCGTAGAATTGGGACCTACATGACTATATGTCCATAATCATTCTTAAGAAAATTTCTGTGTAAAGTGGAGAAAAAGTATATTCAGATACAATAACATATTAAAAAACCTCCTTTCCAGTGGCTATTCTTTGCAGAAAAGCGTATTATCAATTGTTTAACTTTATGCAAAGGAGATTTATTATAATGAAAGGTACTGTAAAATGGTTTAATTCAACGAAAGGATTCGGGTTTATCGAGCAGGAAGACGGCGCTGATCTCTTTGTTCACAAGAACGAAGTCAATGGCTATATCAACGAAGGAGATAAAGTCGAATTTGAAGTAGGCAGCAGTCCGAAAGGTCCTTGTGCGATTCATGTAAGAAAAGTTTAATCATCGCACTTTTTCTAAAGCTTTACTGATAGTGACAGGTTTTCCTAAAAAGTCTTCCTGTTTCTTATCTCTGCTTTGTTGCTCCTCAAGATCATTTTCTCGTAACAGTTGTAAGTTTCTCATAGGGCTGCAAGTTGACAAACCCTGTCAAAGAGCATATATTGGGTATTAAGTTTGATATTTAAATTTGTAGAACCGTAAAGTTGTTTTCAAAGTAGCCAGAATATTTTGTTTCCTACCTTCAATTCCGTTTTCCGCAGTTCAATAATCATTCAGAAAAAACATTTTACCGGAACATTCCGGAATAGGAGACATTATGTCCAAGAAAATTTATGTTGGTAACCTAAGTTGGAATATCACAGAAGACGATCTGGGTGAGCTTTTCGCACAGTATGGAGAGGTTCTCTCTGTTAACATCATTATTGACAGAGATACACGCAGATCCAAGGGATTCGGGTTCGTTGAAATGGCAGAGGACGATGCTGCTATCGCGGCTATTTCAACCTTCAATGGAACAGAACTTGACGGCCGGAATTTACGGGTCAATGAAGCCGAGGATCGTCGGGGAAATAGCCGAAGGTTTTAATCTGTTTTCATAGCATTGAATGCTATTTTGTAACTGGAAAACTGAGTTACTTCGAATCACGGAGGTGTATCCTACTGCGCTTTCGTGATTTTTTTCTAATATATAAGGGGTTTCTTTTATAACTATGAGATAGCTCCCTGTAAAAGTTATTACCCCGTTGAGGAGGCCGAAATTGGCCAAACATAGGTACTCATCTGAAAAACGTCAGAAAGAAATAAAACGTCAGAAACGCCAGGAGGAAAAAAAACTCCGTAGAGAGCGAAAAGGGACTCCTGAAGCTGAAAAGGATGAGCAGGATTTGATAAATGGATACCTTGGAATTGAACCTGAATCGGATGAGTCAGATGTCGCAGAACCTGGTCAAGAATAGTCGTATGTTACTGATTGGAACACCGTTCCCTTCCGGTTCCGGAAAGGATTTCACGAATCTATTTCTTCAATGCACATAGTAAAATTCATAATCAAACATCAGTATATTCTCAAATGAGTCCTTATTACAGATTTCCGTTGATGCTTTCCATCCCGGATTCAATGATCTGATAAATCTTCGAGAGGAGCCGGAACTGTTCATCAGACTTGAAGTTTCGGTCTATGAATGAGTATTTCCTCAGGTCGAAGTATATATAGAAGATTTTACCCATTACTTTTTCTAAACTCCCCTCACAGAAAGTAATGGTTAGTAATAAATGCTGCAAAGGAGCGGAGCTTATGGGCGCCAATTGGATAATCTTCCTGTATCGGAATGACTAAAAAATGGTGAATATTCTCTTTACACAGCCTTATTTCCTGCTTATATACATTCTATTGGAGATATAGTTCGAATGAAAGAGAAAACAGCGTATAACAGGACTTTGAAGATAAAGCAGGATCTGTGGCATGACTCTCCCTGTTCAAAATGTCTTGACACCCCGTGCTGCAGAAATCTTCCCCTGGCATCGGTTCGGCTGAAAAGCCGGAGTGACTTTATCAATCTCCTGCTGATCTCCTGCTATGACGGTTTATACCCTGCCCTGAAGGAGTCCGGAGAGTGGACGGTATACCTTGGCAGAGACTGCCGCTTTCTGGATGCTTCGGGAAAGTGTTCGATTCATAAGGAATCTCACCAGAGTCTCATCTGTAAAACCTATGATGCCCATAACTGCTGGTATACAGACGCATTCCGAAAAGACCGTTATTCAACAATGATTCCTTTTAACACAGAAGGGTTGATCTGGTTTGAAAAAAAGTATGATCTTATTTCAAAGCATTTTGAGGTCGCACCCGCCTGGGACGATATCTGCGCGGAAGCCGCGGTTTCCTTATATAAGCATGATACGAATCCTTCCGGAAAATCTATCCCCCTGATGGACAGGAGGCTCTCTTTCAAAAAGGGGCGGTCGGAACAATTTCTGTTCTTTCCTCCCTATCAGCTGCCCGAGTCCCGCAATCATTTTGAACTGCTCTCCTTCCGTCTCGGCTTTTCCGGAATATCTCTGGCGGTAACCGATACCTGCTGGGCTTTTATGGTGTCTTCAAGGCTGGATCCTGAACGGCTGGAGCTGGTCCGGAACGAGTTTTATCCCGCAATCAGTCATAAAGACGGGATCTACAGTTTTGACGGAATTGTCAGGCAGTACAACCCCCATTCCCGGGCGGGAGAACAGTGGGTCGTACTTCAGCGCTCTGATCTTAAAACACTGGTGGATCTGACCGTATTCGATGCTTCCGGAAGGATAAAAAGAAGGCCGTCCAGTTCCGAGATCCTTGCGGCTTTACAGTCCAGAACCCCGGACCGGGCCGCTTAAAGGGGCCGTGATCCCAGCTTGCATCTTTTGCTGACCTCTGTCTCATCCTGTTATAAAACTATAATCACCAGATTGTACGAAACGGTTGGAGCTGCCGGAAAAAAATTATGAAAATGTGTTGGAAGAGTATCCATAAAAAGAATGTATGACTATTCTATAAGAAGTTAGGAGTTACTATGGAAATTATACTTACAGCTTTTATGATTCTCATTCTCAGAATCGGTCAGGATACTCTGTTTCTTGCAAAAATCGATGCTTTCAACAGGAATAATAAATACTATTCCATGACAATAAACTTCCTGGAGGCCATGTACGGTATCACCGTTATCAAGATTATCCTGGATTTAATGCAGAAAAATCCCTGGTATGTTCTTATATTTGGAGCAGGCTCAATGCTGGGAGGGCTTCTGGTTTCCCATATCAAAGTCAAACTGGACAAACGGCTTCAGGGGCAGCGGCAGTATTTTGTAAGAATCTCCCTAGATAATGATAAGGACAGAAGCGATCTCATTCAAATCCTGAAGGAGAACGAATATGAATTCACCATGGCGAACAGGGAGTATTTGAACGGGCGGACAAAGCTAATAATCGAAGGCTCTCTTGAAAACAGGAAAAGAATGATGGACCTGAAGGGTATCCTTCGGGGCAGACCCGGCAAACATGTCACCATTTTCCGTGCGGACGAAATATATTTTCTGAAATAGACTATCAGGCTGTCAAACAGGAGTTCCCGATCATCCTATTATAAATTCAATCCTCTATTTTCATACTCCGCACCAGTATATTGTAATCCCCGTCCTTATCCTTATCATCCTGCCAGACAATATAGTAATAGCCCTTTTCCCCCAGAGCTATATTCGGATGTTTCTGCTGGCCCGTCCTGTCCGTATTCACTGTCTGATCTCCCGAAATGGACGCACCGTAGGTATTGTACACGGCGGCTTTAATCTGATAGTACCTGTTTCTGCCTCTGTCATCCTGCCAGGAGATGATAAAATGGTCCTGCTCATCCGAGTCAATCTCCGGGTGAACCGCTTCCTGTCTATGGTTCATCACCTTGATATTCTGAATAGCCACTCCTCCAGGTCCGAAACTTCCGGCCGCTATTTTAGTATCAAATCGGCTGTTCCGCTCCTCCCGGTTATCCCATACAACAATAAAAAAGCCTTTGTTATTCATGGCTATTTTGGGTTTCCTTAAATCCGCTGTGCCGGCTCCCTCAAGGAGCTGCGCATCAAAGGCATTGGGGCCGTAACCTCTGGCAAAGATTTCATGCCGGTTCTTTTCGACGGCTTCCCATACGATAACTGTCTCTCCCTGGTTGTTGACTGCCGCTTCCGGCCGGCCCTGATAACCATCGAAGTCCGGATGGACCGGCTCTTCGTCAGAGATGGTGCGGGCATAGAGGTTTCCCCTGCGCTGTTTTACCAGGGAGATTTCCCCGTCTGGATCATATTCCTGCCAGACGACTGCAAAGTGTCCTCTGTCGCCGAGATCCCCTTCGGGGTATCCGATCTTTCGACCCGCCGGAGCAGAGCTGATGAGAAATTCCTCCTCCAGAATCTTTCCTTCCCTGTCAAAAGCTTCGCCGTAAATATTCCGGGCTCCGTCGATCTCATCCTGCCAGAGAACGATATAGTCGCCCCGGGCGTTCATGGCGATGTCGGGATTTCCGGGATTCAGCGATCCCGGACTGTTCAGCTTTACAGGTCCGTAACGCCAGTTCCCCCGGGGAGTGTATCCCCGAAGAAACAGATTGCCCCGTCCCTCCTTATCAGCCTCCTCTTCCCAGAGAACAACGAAATTCCCATTGGCGTCACAAGCAATTACGGGAGCACCCCTGGAGGGTCCCATCCCTTCGTTCACCTGGAAATCCATAAAAGGGTGGTCAAAAACAGTTCTGCGATTTTCCTTCCTGTCAGCCAGGTCTTCCACATACATGGTCGCCACTTCCTCGAAAGGGGGTTCGATAGCACGGAAGCCGAATATACTCTTCTTTGCTTTGGAATCCTCTGGGATGACGCAGATATCTTCTATATCGATTCGTCCTTCATTAATGTTAAAGTTCAGGCTCCGGAGCCAGCCGTTGCCCAGTTGTCTGCCCCATTTTGTACGGATACTCTGAAAATCCGTCAGAAGAATATGGATGAGGTTCCCGTTATTGGTATCTTCCATCAGCTTGTACCGGCTGCCCGAACGGTGTCCGCACAGAAGGAGGAATATATTGCTGTGCTGCTTCAGAAACTCATTATCAAAGGCTTCTCCCTCCACTCCCGTCATATTGTACTTTTCCCCCCAGCTTCTTCCCCTGTCGGTGGTGTACTCTCCTTCTGGATCAATATAGCTATGGGTGACAACGATGACTTTTCTGTCCGGATTGGCTTCCAGGACTCCATTGGCCCAGTCCAGCACGGATTTCCGGGGAAGGAACTCCAGACTGAGGACCAGAAATTTCAGATCTCCCTCTTCAAAGGTCATATAGTTATTAATATTCTCCGGGCTGTAGGAACCGCCGTACCAGGGCCTGCCCTCAAAGCGGAAAGCTCCGAAGTATTCGCCGTAATCCGTATTCCGGGCATACACATTCTTTTTGTAATTTTTGTAATACCCCTCTCTGGAATAGTAGTCGTGATTCCCCGTGGTGGTGCTGTAGGGGATATTGTGATCATCCAGTATCTGGTGTGCCTTATGGGCAACCTCCCATTCCAGCCCCGGCTCTTCCTGCCCGTTATGTTCGGTTATATCCCCCAGGTGGATGACGAATTTAATATTCCTTTCGTCTCTGTTATCCGCAATCCACCGGGTCTGCCTTTCATACAGATTGTACTTCACGGCTCCCTGTTCCGTATATTTCTGTGTATCCGGAAGGAGGATGACGGAAAAGCTCCCGGAAGGTTCAAGCCCCCGGTTTGCGATTGTATCATCCGCAAAAAGAGTCATGGAATAGATGAAACTGATCAGCAGCAGGGCATATCTATACATAACGGCCTCGTGATATGTGTCTGTTTTTATTATAATATGAAATTGGAAAGCTTATGCAATGAATCTAATCTGATCACTTCTATGACAGGTTCAATCATAAAGTTCGCCTTGATACTGCAGATCCGGTTTATACACCTCTACATCCTATAAATGATTGTCTGCCAGTAGTTGATTAAGACCCCAGAATCCCGTAGCATAGTCCCACATCTCATCTTTTCCTGTTTCTATATCAAACAGGTTTCCGCGAACGGCTGCGGATATCGAAACAGGAGGAATCTTCTATGAAATCCAAAAGACTCTTTCCCCAGGAGCTTGCCTATCTGCTGGGTATTGTGATGCTGGCGCTAAGTGCCTCGTTAATGGCCCGGGCGAATCTAGGCGTCTCTATGGTGATTGCTCCGGCTTATCTTATCTATCTTAAATTGTCGGTACTCTATCCGTCTTTTACATTCGGTATGGCCGAATACGGACTGCAGGGAATCCTGTTGATCGCTATGGTTCTGTTTCTGAGACAATTCAGGATCAGCTACCTCTTTTCGTTTATCACCGCAGTATTCTACGGACTGGTTCTCGATTTCTGGATGATAGGCGTAGAGCACTTTGACCATGTCCATGGCCTGCCTCCTCTGCTCTACTTTGTATCAGGTCTATTTCTGGGGGCCTTTGGTGTTTCCCTGCTGTTTAAAACCTACATATCTCCGGAGGTTTACGAACTCTTTGTAATGGAAGTTTCATCTCGCTTCGGGATCGGGATCAGCCGCTTTAAAACCGGTTATGACATTACCAGCTGTCTACTGGCGATAGCCCTGTCGTTCCTGTTTTACGGATTTCCACACTTCGAGGGCGTCAAATGGGGGACTGTAGTCTGCGCCGTTGTTAACGGCCCGCTGATCGGTCTATTCAGCAAATGGATGGAGAACCGCCTGAATTTCATTAGGGTGCTGGAGAGAAAGAAGGTTGCCGGATAGGTGTAGAATGATTCATTAAGGTAATCAGTACTATTTCGGGCTGTTTCCTGATCATTTTCTGAAAAGGCTCTGTTAATACAGAGTTTCCACTAACCTATCGGTCTCTCGCCAATGACTGGGATCCTGTCAAGCATTATCAATGCTGAGAGTGTTGTGATAGACAAAGGTCGGTTAATCAAAAGCAGTTTTGAATAATTCGTTTGTGCGGGAAAAAAATAAACAGAAGATTAAATTCTACAAAAAAAAGCAAAGAAAAGCATATATATTTCAGATTGGACTTAATAAACTAATGAAATATCAGGCGTCCTATAGGACTTAATAGGGAACCGGGTGAGAATCCCGGACACCCCCAGGTACTGTAAGAGAAGAGGGTAGCGATACGGATTGAAAGTGCAACACTTTCTGATATATCCGGCCACTGCGGCTGTTTACCGGCTGCGGGAAGGCTTTGTTTAACCGTTTAATTCTTGAGTCAGGAGACCTGCCTGAAAAACCGTTCATAGAACGGGGTCAATAATCACGATCTTCTGGGTTGGAGAGGGTGTACCCGTATTAAACAAAAGAATATTCCGGAATTATTCCCACCAGAAAGATCTCCGTTTTGAGGGAGAAAAAATGAAAAAGCTGTCTATCGTTCTAATCAGTCTCTTACTGATCACAGGTATGCTGTTCGCCGGGGGAACCCGGGAACAGTCCGCTTCCGGCAATGCTTCACCAGCTGTGCAGGAGCAACAAAAAGATTTAGCAACAATAAGTGCGGACAACGCCAGACTCGTTGTCTACGGCAACGCAAACAATGATGATTTAATTAATACGCATGATGTTGATATCATTGGTGATATAGCATCAGGAAAAGCTTCCTGGGATAAAACCGCCAATCCGTTTGCAGATGCAAACGCCGATGGAAAAGTCGATTCGAGTGATGTAGATCTGGTTGAAAAAATAGTAAACAAAGAAAAATGCACAGTGTATTACAGAGACTTTCAGGATGAAGCAGTTGCTGTAAATTATCCAATTACCGGGACTGTAGGAACAATGTATTATCAGCAGGCTCAGCTCTCCATTCTGCTCGGTCTATGGGACAAAGACGTTATTGCCTGTGGGGTTCGAAACCTGAATGATACAATTGCCCCCGGATTCGAACAGAAGATATCTTTCGGGCAGGGCTATAATGTTGATCCGGAACTGGTGGTGGAATCAGGGGTCGACACGCTTATCTGTTATACTCAGACTGATACGACCGCACCAGATATTAAAAAACTGGTAAGGGCTACCGGTTTGGATCTTAATGTCCTCTGCATCAACCATGAATCACTTCTTGAATGTGTCGTCACATACGGGTTCCTGTTCGACAGAGAGAATATTTCGCTAAAGTATGCTGAATATGCGGACAACTCTGCCAGTATTATAGATGAAAGTCTGAAGAATGTTTCCCGTGAAGAACAGCCGTCGGTAGCCACTGTCATGCTTTATGGTAAAGCGACAACAGATAAAATACGTGTCCTGGGGTATAATCCTATGGGCAATACAAACAATCTGCCGAAGCTTGTCCATTCAATACCTAATAACAATTGGATCAGGGCGGATCTGGAAAACCCTGCCTATGGAACATACGTTACCTCAGAGTGGTTTATTGAAAATGATCCCGATTATATACTCCTGGCGGTATCCGGGATTGGCACTACGCCTGAAATGACGGAATCTGAGGTTTACGACGTGCTTTACACCAAGTGCAGGGAAGTCTTCGAAGAAACCAGCGCCTTTAAAAACGGTCAAATCATCGCGGCAACCCATGCGTCGCTGAACGGTTACTCCGGCCCTTTACAGTCGTTGAAGCTGCTCTCATTCGTTTATGATGAAATAGATAAAGCTTACGCCGATGAGGTCTATAATGCCTGGTATGATGATTATGCAATGTACTCCATAGACGACTACAGCCTTGAAAGAATCTTTTACGTTAATCCGCAGTAGTCACGGAAAAGACATGAAACAGGAAACTGATCGACTTATAGGGGATGTTGTAAGAAAATCCGTTCAGAGCTGGATTACCGGTATTGATGCTGAAGATCCTGAAAAAAAAGCTGTCTCCGAATATAGGAGATATGCCGCCAGAAAATGGATTTTTCTGGCAGTTTGCCTTGTTGCTCTGATAGTCATGTGCGGAGTCGCACTGACTATCGGGCAGTATAGTATCGGATTTAAGGAATCCTATAGAATCCTTTTGCAGCATATATCAGGTGATATAGAGGATAAGCTGAAGGATTACGTTATATGGGACTTGAGGTTGCCGAAAATAGTCGTCGGGATTATTGCCGGAGCGGGGCTCTCAATAAGCGGAGTTACGATGCAGAGTATATTGAAGAATCCGCTGGCCGATCCCTATACAACAGGTGTATCATCCGGTGCAGGTTTCGGAGCCACACTATCCATTGTTATGGGGGCTAATGTGGTAGCCAATGAATACGCGCTTGTCCTGAACGCCTTCATTTTCGCATTGATTCCGACTATAGTAATCCTTCTTGTTTCAAAAATAAAAAACTCCTCACCGACAACCATGATTATGGCGGGGATTGCAATCATGTTCATCTTCAACGCTCTCACAACGATAATAAAACTCTGGGGGGATCCTAACGCTCTTGGAGCCATCCTTGAGTGGCAGATTGGATCCATTGGAGGAATTGAATGGAAAAACATCCCTGTAATGCTGGCAGTTGTCATAACGGGCTATTTGATCATTCATCTGATTTCACGAAAACTGAATATTCTGGCAACTGGAGAGGATAATGCGAAGGCCCTGGGGGTAGAAGTTGAACGTCTCAGAATTACAGGCATGATCCTGGTAGCGCTGGTTGCTGCCTCGATTGTCTGCTTTACAGGGCTTATCGGTTTTGTCGGCCTGGTTTCTCCCCATATTGTCAGGATTGCTATTGGAGCGGACAATCGGTACCTGGTCCCGGGCTCTGCGCTGTTCGGAGCCACTCTGCTTATCGGAGCTGATATAGTTGGAAAAACACTTGTGTCCCCGGCCGTACTGCCCGTGGGGGTCGTTACAGCCTTCCTGGGAGGTCCTCTGTTTTTCTGGTTGATTATAAGAAAGAGATCCGAGCTGTGGGGATAGCGAAGTGGTCATAGAAATAAACAAATTGTCTTTCAATTACTCTCAGGATGTGCAGGTCTTGCATGAAATAAGCCTGAACCTTGAAAGTCCCGGATTGGTTTGTATTGTGGGACCCAACGGGGTGGGAAAATCTACTCTTATCAAATGCATAAACGGATTGCTCAAGCCCGGTGAAGGGAGTGTAAGGATAGACGGAAAGGATGCGCAGAGATACAAAAAGAAGGAATTATCGATGAAGATCGGCTACGTTCCGCCTGAAACAAAGGACTTGTTTTCATTGCCTGTAATTGATGCAATCATGCTGGGCCGGCACAATCTCCAGGGGTGGAGAAATACGGATAAGGATATTGAAAAGGTCTACGGAATCATGAGGCTGCTCAATATTGAGGACCTTGCCATGAGATCGTTCAACCGATTGTCGTCCGGTCAGCACCAGAGAGTCGCTTTGGCAAGAGGTCTTGCCCAGGAAACAGAAGTGCTGCTGCTGGATGAACCTACAGCCAATCTGGATGTCAAACACCAGATCTATGTTACAGAAATGTTGAGAGCTATTTCAAAAGAAAAACGAATGCTGGTCGTAATGATCAGTCACGATTTGAACACAGCCGCCAAATATTCCGACAATATTGTCGTAATGACCGCCCCGGGCCGGATCCATTCTTTCGGCGCACCCGGAACGGTAATAACCCGGGAAACAGTCCGTGACGTGTACGGAATCGATTGTGAAGTAAGCAAAAGGAAGGGCGTTCCCCATGTCGTACCCGGTTCGGTCATTTCCATTTGAAAAAAAAGTGATCACCATAGTGCTTCACTCTCCTGCTGCCGCTAATATCGGTCAGGAAACTGAATCTAAACTTAAAGGAATCTGAAACCCAATATGAGAAAGATAGCAATATACGGCAAAGGCGGAATCGGTAAATCGACTGTCTGCTCGAACCTTTCGGCAGCTTTTGCGCTGCAGGGATTAACGGTTATGCAGATCGGCTGCGATCCCAAGGCGGACTCTACTTTGCATCTTACCGACGGAAAGCCCCCGATTCCAGTCATTGAGTATCTCAGGAAAAATACCGTATGCAACCATATCGGTGAGATAACGAAAATCGGGTTTAATGATGTAATCTGTATTGAATCAGGAGGGCCTCCTCCGGGTATCGGCTGCGCGGGTCGAGGTATACTGTCCACATTCGAAGTAATTGAGGATCTGGGCGCTTTTGAAACATACAAGCCCGATATTGTAATGTTTGATGTCCTGGGCGATGTTGTTTGCGGTGGATTTACCACCCCGATCAGGGATGGTTGGGCTGAAGAAGTTTATATCGTAACATCTGGCGAGAAGATGTCGCTCTTTGCCGCTAAAAACATAGCAAAAGCTCTTGATTCCCTTTCCGGCAGGGGCTATGCCCGGCTTGCCGGAGTTATCGGTAACTGCAGGGGAATCCCCGGCGAAAAGGAGATCATTAAGGATTTTGCCCGTACGACAAGGTCTGAAGTTACGGGAATTATTCCGCGCGATAACGAGATCTCATTCTGGGAATCGCAGGACAAGACTGTGCTTGAAGGGAATAGGGATTCTGAAATATCCAGGGCCTTTATAGATCTTGCCGGTGCAATCTCGAGAGTAAGAGTAGAATGAAGAGAGAACCATTTGGAATCCCCATAAGCGATCTTTGCGGAACAGCAACCCACTGGAGACGCAAGATTATGCCTGACGACGCTCTGCACTTCATGCCTCCTCACGGCGGAGGTTGGGGAATTGTCAGGACCGCGTTGGAGCTTCCTGATTCCGTTGTGCTTATGGCTGCGCCGTCGGTCTGTGCGAGGAGCACGGGGCTCCGCGAGCTCTATCTTGAATACAGGGACCGGTTCTTTTTTCTCGACATCAGTGACCGCAATTTTGCAGACGGAAGTTTTGAAAAACTGATTCTCCAAGCCGTCGATGAAATTATGGAATACCTTAACAACAGCCCTGCGGTCTTTATGTTCTGTCAAACCTGTATAGACGATGTGATAGGTTCGGATTATGAACATCTGCAGAGAAGGGTTGAAGCAAAATATCGAATCAGGACTGCATCAATTCACCTGAAGCCGACAACTGCAGAAGGTAAAAGGCCTTCGGGGCTGCTGACTCAGCGTTCTATATTCAATATGATCAGGACGGTAAAATTGAGAGATAAGGGGATTAATCTGCTCGGTTCCGTGCTGCCTGTGTCATCTGAAAGTGAGTTCCACGACATTGTCCAGGCGGCGGGAATTGGTCCGCTCCGTCATCTGACAGCCTGTGACTCTATGGAAGATTTTGATATGATGAGCGCCTCATCCTGGAATATTCTGATGAGGCCGTCTGCCCGACTGGTCGTCAATGATATGAGGAAAAAATACGGAACACCCCATGTCAATCTTACGGGTGCATTCAGTATAAAAAACGTCGATGCTAACTACCGGCTGCTGGAAGATTTCTTCGGTAGGAATCTTAACACAGAAGGTTACAGAGATGAATGTGTTGACTTCATCTCCGGCAATACTCCGGAGTTCAGGGGCATGACGGCAGCGGTAGGATCAAGCGTTTACACGGGAACATTCGAACTGGCACGTGCTCTCGTTGAATACGGATTCGATGTAAAATACATATTTGCTAATATTATAATAGATTTCGACTCTGAGCATTTGCAGTGGCTTAAGGATAATGCTCCGGGGATTATGCTGTATCCGAGCTCACACACAAGCATGTCTCAATTTCACAGCCTTGGCCAAAAAGTCGATATTGCATTCGGGTTCGAGGCTGGATATTTTTGCGGCGAAGCGCCGACTGTACCGATGCTGCCGTATTATACTGATTTCGGTTATCAAGGCATCAGGGCTTTGATTAACGAAATTAAAGAGGTGATTAATAACCCCCGTCCTCATATGGAATCCATGTATGAATCATTTTATAGGCGAGGTAAAAATATATGAGAGGTTTAAATAAGAAACTCCCTCCCTTTTCTTCGGATATTGCGGGAGCATGCGCCTCTCTTTTCGGTATGGGGGGTGTGGTGGTCGTACACGAACCGGCATGCTGTACAAGCTGCTACACGTCCTATGACGAACCAAGGTATTACGGCAGCTCAAGTCCGCTATACAGCTCTGAACTGAGGGAAATCCATCTGTCCACCGGAGACGACGAAACAATCCTTAGAAGGATTGAGGCGGCGGTTAAAATAATCGACTGCCGCTTCATTGCAATCATAGGCAGTCCGATTCCGATGTTTGCCGGAACCGACTACAACGCCCTTGCACGGGAGACGGAAAAAAGGACAGGCATTCCTTCCATCGCAGTGGAAACAGGAGGATTCGACCGATACGATAAAGGGGCTTCCAAGGCATTATTACAATTAGCCCGGAAATTTATTCCGCCTGTGGCAAAGCGTGAATTGGACGATGTAAAAACCGGGGAAATTCGCAAAATTAATATAATCGGAGCTGTGGCGATGGACGGCATCAGGATCAGAGGTACAGGAGGGTTGGCTGAATATTATACTCATAAAGGAATCGAAATAAATTCAGTATTTACCGACGGATCTTCAGTGGTCGAGGTTTTAAAAGCCGGAGCCGCAGATCAGAATGTTGTTATTTCCGTTTCTGGGCTCAGTACTGCCGAATATCTGAAAAACAGCTTCGGAATTCCCTACACTTGTGGAATCCCGATATATCCACCGGGGTCTTACGAACCTGCGAACGGTTTAAAAATCGGAAAGGGTCTGATCATCGGAGACCAGATAATTTCCAACTCAATTCGCAACTGCCTCTGCAGAGACTTCGGGATTCCTGATATCCGGGTTGCCTCTTTCTTTTCCATGAATGAACGCATTATGCAACCGGGAGATTGCCGTCTTGATGGAGAAATCGATCTTGAGAAAATGCTCGCGGATGTTGATTTTGATTTCCTGATTGGAGATCCGGCATTCCTTCGATTTATAGAAGATTATCCTGAAAAACGTTTTATTTCCCTTCCTCATACTCCGGTTTCAGGGTTTTCCCCCCTTCGAGAGGATCCTGTTCTCGTAGGAGAAGCCGGATTCAGGTTCTTTGAGAGCAGACTTGCTGAATGGGGATAAGCGGTGTAATAAATTGGGGTGATTGTAATTGCCAGTGGGAACTGTCATTCTTAGGTATAATATCCCTCTCCTCAGTTATAAAACCCTTCTGTCTTCAACCATTTCAGATAATGCTGAATCTTCAGATCCCAGTATTCCCATGTATGTTCGTATCCCGCATCCTCTTCATAGGTGAATGAAGCTGACAGATGACCCAGGTAATTATTAAATGATATATTGGAATCATATAAAAAATCTTTCGTTCCGCAGCATTGATACAAAGCGGGCAGTTTCCGGCCTTTTTCCATATTCTGCTTTAAAAGCCATTTCAGATCATTTTCCGTATCTGTGATAACAGGATTTTCGCCGAAAATGGCTTTCCAGTCCCTGTCATCTACCGCCTGTTCTAGACCGGAAGGCAGATCAAGGGCCCCTGAAAAGCTCCCTGCCGAACAATATCTCTCCGGATACGAAAAAGCCAGCTTAAAGGCTCCATACCCTCCCATGGATAGCCCCGCAATGGAATTCTCTTCCCGTTTAGTGGATAAGGGAAAATAGCTTTGTGCAATATCCGGAAGTTCTTCACTGATAAAAGTCCAGTAGGGCATGCCGTAAACCATATCAGTATAAAAACTCTTATTTCCATCGGGCATAACTACGGCAATTCCCGTATCTGATACATACCGCTCGATGGCAGTATTCCGGTGCCAGGAGGTATTGTCTCCATTGTACCCGTGGAGGAGCCAAAGGGTTTTATACTTTTCCCGCCTGTTTGCTGTGGGGGGGAGGATAACTGTCATAGAGGTTTCTATCTGTAATGACTCAGAAAAAAAATCGCAGTTGATTAATGCCACAATCTCTCCTTAATTTTTTTCAAATACAATTCTTACCGGATTCTCCATCCCCTGATGGTACTGTACAACAGGGGACAGAATCGACTTAACCTTTTACAGCCCCCGCCGTCAGGCCTTTAATGAACTGTTTGGACATCAGCAGATAGAGGACCATTACAGGAACAGCTGATAGAGTCAGGACCGCCAGGATTTTGGACCAGTCGGTCTGATACTGGCCGAATAACCGGGTTACTCCCAGTATCAGGGTTTTCTGGGACTCTTCATTAATGAATATAAGAGGAAACCATAGATCGTTCCAGATCGGGACAAGGTTGAATATGGCAACACTGCCCAGAGCCGGCCGCATAACCGGCAGTATGATGGAACGGTAGATGCGCATGTGCCCCGCCCCGTCCATCAGGGCCGCTTCTGATAATTCATCTGGTATCTCCCGGATAAACTCGGTCAGAACAAAGGTGGCTATGGGCATCCCCATAGCGATGTATACGGGGAAAAGGCTGGCTGTGGAGTTAAGCAGTCCCAGATTCTTGATGATCTGCAGCAGATTGATACTGCCGATACGGATGGGAACCATCATTCCTGCAATAAAAAACAGATAGATCCCCCGTGATATTTTTGAGTGCCAGTTGGCTATTGCATAGGCAGCCAGAGATCCGATAAACAATATTATAAAGATGGACCCTATTGTTACAATCGTACTGTTCTTGAAGTAGATAAAGAAATCACTGTCATTAAGAACAGAAATATAACTCTTGAAGTTCCATTGAGGGGGAAGCCCGAAGGGATCCTTGTAAATATCCAGTTTTTTCTTGAATGAGTTGATGATCATGGTCCAGATCGGGAATATAACCATTCCGGTCCATATCAAGAGTATTGTATGGTGAATCATATGCCTTTTCGGCTGTTTTTTTACTATCATGTCAGTCTCCTGTCAGTCCACCCGGTTTCGAGTCAGTTTTAAAATGAATCCCACACCGAGGGCCAGAATGAGGAAGGTCAGAGTTGCTACGGCGGCTCCCAGGCCTCTATCGGGAATCCCTACAGGATGCTGTCCGGCAATCCCGACCCGGTAGAAGAATGTTCCCATAATATCTGTGGAAAATTGAGGAGAACCATTTACATTGGCCATTGAAAAGACCACATCGAAGGCATTGAAGTTGTTGACAAAGGTCAGTATTGAGACAATTCCGATAATAGGCATAAGAAGGGGCACCTTTATATTCCAGAATACCTGCCAGCCCGAGGCGCCGGCAATCTGTGCCGCTTCATAGTAATCTTCCGGAATATTCTGAAGACCGGCCATGAACATCATTGTGGGCATGCCCACCCATTGCCAGCTGGAAACCAGTGAGATTATCGGCAGAGCCATAGCAGGATCGCCCAACCAGGCTATATTATGATTGGCAAAGCCTATATTTTTCAGAATCAGGTTGATTGCTCCCCATTGGGGATTCAGTATCAGTTTCCACAGGTATCCTGTTACCAGGATCGAAAGGGTTGCCGGAACGAAAATAATGGTCCGGTAGAAGGAGGCTGCTTTGAGCCGGGGAGATGTCAACAGGTTGGCAAATAGAATCCCCAGGATGTTCTGCACCAGCATATGGATGGCAAAGAATATCCAGGTGTGTCCAAAGGCTCCCCAGTAACGGGCGGCCATTTCTTTATTTGCAAAGAGCCTTATATAGTTGTCAAAACCGACAAAGCGATCAAGGTCATAAGCTGAACCGGTAAAGAAACTCAGTCTCATGGAATTAAACAGGGGAAAGGCCATGAAGACAATGTAAATGAGCAGTGCCGGCAGTATATAAAGGAACCAGATAATTGATCGTTTCATTTCCTTGCGGTTATTTAAATCTGTTCTGTTTTTCATTTTTTCTCTCTAGGGGATTCCGGGCGGCAGCCCGGTGTATAAAGTCCTGAAACGAAGGATTCTCCGTTTCAGGGCAGATAACCAGCCGGGAATCATAACTCCGACCGGTCATTAAGAGGAGGCTCTTATTAATCCTGTGCAGGTGCGTACCACTGAGCAAGACCATTCTTGAGATCGTCAGCCGCCTGTCGGGGTGTTATGTTTCCGGAGATGACATTGATGGAGCCGTTCATAACCAGATCATATCCACTGGGAGACCCGGCCAGCAGTTTGGGCCATACCCAACGGACATCTGTTTCCCGGTCATTTTTGAGGGCCAGAAAGGAGTTCGCATGGGCATTCTCAATTGTAACGGAGTTCTCGGACATGGGAAACATTCCGCTAGGCAGGACATTTGCCAGAATCTGAGCCCCTTCCTTGCTTCCAAGCCAGGTTAGAAAAGTTTTAACCTGTTCCGGATATTTTGTTGCGGGATTCATTCCAACACCGGCATCGGGATGAAAACAGATGTAGTTTTCTGTATTGGCGGCAGGAGCCGGGGGAGCCATGACATCCCATTCAAAATCTACATCATTAAAGGTTCCCAGAGACCAGGATCCATCAAAGTACATGGCCGCCTGACCGGTGGCAAACAGAGCATTGCTGTCGTTATAGGTAAGCGCTTCAAATCCCTGAGGCATATAGGGTGCCAGTGACTGCATAGCGGTAAAAAGTTCTACAACATGTTCATCGTTGTACTGTCTCTCTCCCGTATCATAGGCTAAGCGGCCCTCCCGTCCACCAAGAAAATTGGGAGCGATACTCATAAGTACCACTTCGGCAATATCCCATTCATCTCCCAGAGCATTGGCTACGGGAATAATTCCGGCCTTTTTAATGACTTCACAAACGTTCAGAAAATTTTCCCAGGTTTCGGGAACAGAGATTCCCAAGTCATAGAATATGTCTTTGTTGTAATAAATACCGTGTGAGACAGCAATGAAAGGTACTGCGAATGACTGACCGTTTTCATTGGTCCAGGGAGCTCTACTTCCATCCGAATAGTTGGTTTTTAATCCCTCCAGGTCGCTTAGGTCAGCAAAATAGCCATCTTTGAAAAGCTGCTGCCCTGTTGTATAGGATCGGGCGTACATAAGATCGGGGCCTGTCCCGCTTTCCAGCTGAAGACGGAGAGTCGCATTGTAATCCGGGGGATTCGTAGGCTGGAATTTAATAGTAATTTCCGGATGGGATTTATTGAACATTTTCAGCAGGGTGTTTATCTGCTCCACGTCATCGGTTCTCCAGGAACCCATAATCAGTTCAACTTTTTCAACTTCAGTTTCGGCCGTTTCCTGAGTTCCTTCTGCGAACAGGGGAATGAAAGCTGTCAGAACAAGAAGAATCAAAGATAAGAAAGTACTTTGTTTCATAAAATAACTCCTTTTGTAGAATACTGTTGAAATGATATTTCCCAATTTCGGATCCGGCTAGTTACAAATGTAATCGGTTCTGTACTTTCTATGTCCTTATTCTTTAAAATATTAATGAAAAAAGTATGAAGCAAGGGTCCGGGCCTTCCGTATGGCTGAAAGCCGGTCTACCACATCCATTTTGGAGTAGATACTACTCATGTAGTTTCGGGTTGTCTGGTCTCCCAGATGAACTTCCCGGGCAATCTCCTTATTGGTCATTCCCTGGATCAGATATTTCAGTATGGCCTTTTCCCGGGGACTGAGGGATATATACCAATCCGGTATCTCTTCTTTTTCAGAAGACTGCGGAGCTGAGGGATTCGCTGCGGCTGCTGTTTCTGACTGAGAAGAATCGTCCACCAGAGATAAAGCAATATCCGGCGATATGAGTACCGCACCGGAGTGAACCGCCCGGAGCGCATTGATCAGCATCAGAGGATCTATATTCTTCAGCATATATCCGGCAGCACCACAGTGGAGGGCCGCTTTGACAAATTCATCATCTTCAAAAGTTGTCAGCATTATGATATGAATTTCCGGCTGCTCTTTCCGGATGATCCGGGCGGCGGCCACACCGTCCATCTCGGGCATTCGTACATCCATCAGGATCAGATCGGGTTTCAATTCAGCCGCTTTTTCTACGGCCTCTCTGCCATCATGGGCTGTTCCTATAACCTGAATATCATCTGCCTGGTTTTCCAGTACTATTTTCAGGCTTTCGAGAAAAAGGATCTGGTCATCGACCAGCATCGTTCTTATCATTCATCACTCTCCTTTTTTACGGAAGGGATAATCTTTTTCTGTACAGGAAGCCAGGCAGTCAGGGTGAACCCTCCCGGATGCCCTTCTGCCCGAATATCCCCTCCCAGGCCGGCAAAGCGTTCTTTCATTCCCCTGATTCCCAACCCTTCTTTAATAGTGCCCCCTCCGATACCGTTGTCCCAGACGGAAACCTGAATACTGTCAGACTCTTTCCAGAATATGATTTTAATCTCCGTTGCCTTGCCATGGCGGAAGGCATTGGTCATTCCCTCCTGAATAAACCGATACAGAACATCATCCAGACGGTCGCCCAATGTATTGGGGATATTTGCCAGTTCCAGAATAACTCTTACACCTGTGATTTTTTCAAATGTTCTTACCAGCTTGACGATCAGATTCATTCCCCTGTCCTTTGAATCTTCCGACCCATGCAACTGTCGCAGGGCGGTCCGTGCCTCCTCCATCCCTTCATTCAGTTGTTTCTGTGCCTGATGGAGGAGTGTGTCCAGCTGAGGATTGTGCCAATCCTTGAGACTCATGACAGCCTGAATAATCATGAGTTGATTGGTCAGGGTGTAACCGATGATGTCATGCAGCTCCCTGGCAATCCTTTTCCTCTCCTGTTCTACTGATTCACGCTCCACAGTAATCGCATAACTCTGAAAATCCAGATTTACACGATTCAATTCCCTGAGAGCTCCGTCAAGGCGTTTCACTTGGTGGATCCTTTCCCAGTGTTCCTGTAAAAGTTTTTTTATGGTACTGCTCAAAAGGATTATTACCAGACCGAAAAAGATCAGGTAGATCCTCCCGCTTGTATCCATTCTGATTGTCGAATCATCCCAGATCAGGACCTGACCATGAGCCAGTGTGACCAGGAATAAACAGAATAGGGAACCTGGAATCCCCATCGGCAGAGGACAATATGCAATTATATCCAGGAAAAGAGCTGTAATAAGGATGGATACAACTCCAAGATTATCGTTTAAGGGATAGCTGATGATCAGGAGGGCAATAAACTTCAATCCCAGAAATAGAGCCCGATAGGGGGAGCCCTTCTGATACAGGAGAGTCAGGGATAGAACGCTTGTAAAAATCAACAGAGCGTAAAACTGTCGGTGCCAGTGCTCTGGTACCGACAGAGTCTCTATCTGGATCCGATAAAGAAAAAAGGCGGCGGTATGGCATAGGAGGTCAATGAACAGTATGTAGATACTCAAACGTTTTTGATTCTCGAAAACTTGGCTGACCACGCAGGGGGCTCCTTATCAGGCTACATCTTCATAAGAAAATGGAGGCCTGTCAATCATTTTTGTCTGAAGAGGATTTTCCCTCGAAACCGTAAAAATATAAAATTCCAATCCAATCACTCTCAGAGGATATGCTATCTCTTACACCTACCCATGAAAAGAATACAAAAAAAGGTGTTTTGTTTATTGGTTTACAGGCCCCCTTCAATTATCCTGTTTACAACTGATAGCGGAAACTTCCGGCTCTAGGAGGATATGATGGAAAGCGTATCTAATGTCTATTACCAGAGGATTGATGCTCACACATCAACCGAAGAGATTCAGATTATCACCAGGAACCTGTTGAATACACTGATCGAAAAGGAGAAGGTCGAACTCGAGCAAACCATCCCGTTGAAGGTCCATTTCGGAGAGAGCGGGAATGTCACTTTTCTGAAATCGGAAAACTACCGGGGAGTGATCGATTTTCTTAAAGAAAAGGAGATAGACAGTTCCTATATCGAGACGAGTGTTCTTTATGGCGGAACGCGTTTTAAAAAGGAGCTTCATGAACAGACGGCAAAGAAACACGGCTTTACGGAGCTTCCCATCATTTTTGCCGACGGGGATCACGGAGAGAACTTTGCCGAGGTGGAGATCAATAAGAAACATTTTAAAACGTTCAAGGTGGGGAAGGCTTTCCTCGATTACAAACAGCTGATTGTTCTGGCTCATTTCAAGGGGCACCGGATGGCGGGATTCGGCGGAGCGATGAAACAGCTCTCAATGGGATGTGCCGCCAAGGGCGGTAAAATGGCTATGCATATGGGAGAGAAACCCCATATTATCAGCCGGAAGTGCAAACAGTGCAATCTCTGTAAGTCCCGGTGTAACGAAGACGCCCTCCATATCGGAGAAATAAAAGAGGGGAGAGGATCAACGAAGCGGTCATGGATAGATAAAGACAAATGCGTCGGCTGCGGAGCCTGTGTGGCGATCTGTCCTCACGGGGCCGTCTCTATTATCTCTCTGAAAAGCGTGATGAAGTTTTTGGGTATCGGGAATCCCTTTCTCGAAAAAGTGGTCGAGGGAGCCTTCGCCGCACAGAAGGGCAAAAAGAATATTTATATTAACTTTGCGATGAATATTACGCCGGGATGTGACTGTGAGGGGAAAAAGATGAAAATTCTGATGGATGATTTCGGCATCTTTATTTCGACAGATCCCGTGGCTATTGACCGGGCCTGTTACGATATGACCAAAGAGCGGGGCCGGACATTCAAGGGATTTAAACAGTTTGCCTACGCGGAAAAGATCGGACTGGGATCAACTGAATACAGGCTGATTGAGATAGGGGCTTAATCCGGTATGAGTGATATTCTCCGAATAGGTACGATTTCTCAGGTTCATGAGGCATTACAGCTGCCCAAACCGAATCATCCCCAGGTGTCGGTTTTTCTCCATGACGATATTATCAGGAGAGAGGAATATCGCAATATCCCGATTATTCTGGACCTTTATCAGATCACCTTTAAGATGTGCTCCGAGGGCGCGATTCAATACGGGAGAAATTCCTACGACTTCCAGGAAGGGACATTGATATTTACCCGCCCGGGTCAGGTGCTATCCTTCCGGGATGTGAGAGAGGATGACGGGCATGGAGGAGGATGGACTCTATTATTTCATCCCGACCTGATCCGAAAGTCCGATCTCGGCTGTAATATCGAACGTTATCGATTCTTTTCCTATGATGTGAATGAAGCACTCCATCTCTCCGATGGCGAAAAAAAGACTCTTCTCGATATAATCGATAAGATCATCGATGAGTACAAAGCCAATCTCGATCGTCACAGTCAGAAGCTTATCATCTCAAATATAGAGCTCCTTCTCGACTATTGCATACGGTTCTACGATCGTCAGTTTTATACCCGTACAAATCTCAATTCCGATCTTGTTTCCAGGTTTGAACGGTGGCTTTCCGAATACATGGAGAGAGAGGATCTCAAAGAATACGGACTCCCTTCGGTCAGCATTTGTGCTGAGCACTTCAATCTCTCCCCCAATTATCTGAGTGATCTGTTGAAAAAGGAAACAGGGAAAACGACACAGGAGCATATTCACTACTATATTATTGAGCGGGCCAAAACAATTCTTCTGAATTCTCAATTGTCAGTAGGAGAAATTGCCTACGAATTGGGGTTTGAATACCCGCAGTATTTCAGCAAACTCTTCAAATCGAAAACCGGGTTTGCTCCGGGAGCTTTCAGGGATTTCAATGAAGAATAATCTGGTTGCTTTCCCATCAGGCCGAACTTTGTTTATCATACTTCAAATGATATTCATACTGAATTATTGCACACTCGCCATCTGAGGATCTCTATCCCTCATAGACTGTTCGATTCTTACAAGACTCAACATTGATAATGCTCGTAATGTTACAGAGGATTTATTAACTGATAACAGTGAGATCGGTTTAGTTTTCTAAGTATATCCTACCTGGGAATACATTACGAATCACCGAGGATATGGAAGTAACCCCTAAACTGAAAATAAGGAGACCTATGGCAATCAGGGAATAGCCATGAGCTGCTCCCTTAATACCGCTAAAATAGCTAAAAGGATCTTTAAATCCTTCCCACATAGCCCAGATCCCAAGGGAAAAAAGAGAAAGAGAGCAATTGCTACTCTACTGGCGATAGCAGACGCCTTCAGCCTTAATAGGTTTTTCGTTTTTTCCTTACTCTGACTAATAAAGAAATCGGAGATACATACACCTGCACTTATGGCTGCCCCGTCAAAAAGGATGGAGAGGGGATTTGTTCTAAAGTAATGATGATAATGTTTCCAATCATGGAGGCAGTAAGAAGCGGCGGAGATTTGGAAAACATCGGTGGGAATTGCAAATATTGCAAGGATGTCGTAAGTCCGGACGGATGCGTTATGTTTAGGATGACTGCAAATAAACTTGGTAATGAGAATTTCTTTAAGAAGAGTTTTTCTAATTAGTCTCTATCGTTTTATATTCCCTTGAAATAAACAGACGATTAGTTATGGAGCGGGTTTTTTCTGTATAGAATCATGAAAGGAGTACAGGATTCGTCAATGTGCAGCAGGAAGGTCTATGAAAAAAGTCGTACCCTCTCCAGGCTTTGTTTTCAGATCAATTCTCCCTCTGTGTTGTTCTATGATGTTTTTTACCATCATCAATCCCAGACCGGAACCCTGATCGTGCTTCTTTGTTGTAAAAAAAGGTTTAAATAAGTTGTCCTGATGCTCCGGAGCGATTCCGATCCCCGTATCAGCGACAGAAATCCTCCAGAAATCACCGGAATCGGTTTTATTTTTATTTACTGCGATTGTCAAAATGCCGCCGGATTCCCCCCCGGATCTCATGATTGTCATGGCGTGTGACGCGTTTATACAGAGATTCAGGAGCACCTGTTCCAGCTGAGTCGCATTGCCTTTGACGAGCAGCGGTGATTCAGGGAGGATTTCCCTTATTTTAATTGATCGGTTGAATGAGTTCCGGCAAATATTCAGCACTTCTTCCACGACATCTGTGAGATCGACGGTTTCAATGGAAAACTGTGTATTTCGGGAAAATGACAGCAGCTGGCGAATCAGTTCATTGATTCTTTTAAGGGTTTGTTCCATGATTTCGAGGTTTTCTTCCAGCTCGGCAGTTGGGATTATACGTTCCTTTTTAATCTTTAACTTTAAGAGTGAAACGACGGAAGCAATCCCGCCAATCAAATTGTTAAAATCATGAGCCAGTCCACTCGACAAGGCTCCGATAATCTCCATCTTTTGTGCCTGCCTTAACATCTGCTCCTTTTCCTCAATTTCTGTTATATCTCTTATGATTGATTCGATACACGGCTCACCGTTGTAATCTATTATCGCAAAAGAACTTATAGTCTTCAGCTCGTGAAACTGAGCATCCCGGAAATTAACGGGAAGATTTTTTATCTCACCTTTTTTATTCAATTCTCTTAAAAGAAGGCTTCTGTCTTCTTCCGGATTGACATATAAATCTCTTGTATTGATGCTCCTGGCAGAATCAGCTGAAAATTTGAAAAGTTTATTGAATTCTTCATTATAAGACAGGAGATCGCCGTTCATCCTGGAAATACAGATCCCTTCCGGTGCCAACCTGAAAAGTGTCTGATGATTCTTACGGCTTTTCCTCAAATCCCTTTCTGTTTTTTTCCTGACCTGAATATTCCAATACAGATAGAATATCACTATAAGCTGAAGTAATATGAACAGGAAAACTATTATAATTTGCTTTTTATTGACAATAAATGTCTGGCGATTCTCCTGCAGAACAATTAGCTCCCAGGATGGATCAAGAAAAGACTCTCTATGAATCCTCATCGGTGTATCGAGAAATTTAATGCTTTTTCGGTCAAAGAAAACGGGCATGGGTTCGAGATTGCTGTCTCCGAACTGTCTGCTTTCCCTTATCGTGTTGATTTCATCTTCTTTTTTGGGATAACAGAAGTGAAAAAGATAGTCCGGGTAATTTGTTGCAATAACAACTTTGTTGGGAGACAGAAGAAAAACAGGATCTTTATAGCTTTTGATAAGTTCATCAATTTTTTCCAGTCCGATTTTCACAATAATTATCCCGATTATTTCTCCGGAAAGGTCTTTTTTTACAGGATTGCTGAAGTAGAGTCCTCTTTCATCTGTTGTTACCCCCAAAGCAGGATAGACGGTTGATTCTCCTCTGAGAGCTGACTGGATATAAGGACGGAAGCTGTAATTGTTTCCGGTCAGTGTTTTCCCGCCATCAAAGGGGGTGCAGGCTGTAACGGTGCCGTCTTTATCGGTTATATAGACCAAAGAAGAATCAAAAAGTCTTCTGACCGTATCGAGGGTGTTGAGGATCTCTTCATTGTCACATTCTGCAGTCCCCGAGAGCAATCGGGTGACGCTTGGCGATCCGGTCAGAGATTCAATTCCTGACTGCATGGATGTAAATACGGCATTTTTCAGTTGTCGGGTTATATCAAAGTCATTTTTATAATCCGGTTCTGATCTGGTCGTCAGTACCTGCAGGAGGATAGCAAGTGATGCAAGGGAGAATAAAACAACCAATACAGTCAATAGCAGTTTGTAATTCACAGAACCAGTACTTTTCATAGATACTTAATTATAATACAAAACCCATAGGGATGAAAATTTACCCTGGTTTGAACGGTAGGGTTAGTTGTCTGTCCAATAGAAACATCGAACCGAAAATTAATGAACAGCAGATTCCGACTCTGCCCGGATACCGAAGGCAGGCGAAGCCTTAAGCCAGCTTCGGGGCGACCGGCCTGTGAACCTTTTAAACACGGTTGCGAAATACTGACTGGAGGAGAATCCCAGGGTGAAAGCAACATCGGTAACGCTCTGTCCGGCAGGGAGAGTTTCATAAGGTCGGAACCTACGTTGATGAGTGGGGCTGCCGTTTTGAAAATATACATGAGGGGATCATCGGAGAGGTGAAGGAGCCTCTGATCCGTGAGTGGGAGGATCTGGACAAACTCAGGCCTCCCCGGGAGCTTCTGACATTCGACAGGGAGAAGGTTAACGCCTTTTGCCGATCCACCGACCGGTTTGTAATTGCCGCCGGACTGGCCCGTCCCTTCGAGCGGATGCAGTGGCTTCGGACAACGGAACAGCTCTTTATGGATCTGGCTCTGGCGCCGGATGAGGGATATCATTCATTCCTTCTATATGGAGGAGATAGCGCTCTGGTGTGATACAGAGGTGGATGAGGTCTGGTTTATGGACGACTGGGGTTCGCAGAACTCCCTTCTGATCTCCCCGGATATGTGGCGTGAGTTTTTTGCACCCTGCTACCGGGACTACATCAATCTGGCTCACTCCAGGGGGGAACTGGACCGGCAGCATCTGCTGCCTGAGGGAACACCCGAACAGATCGATGAGGCCGCCAGGCTTTTGAAAGAGTCCTTCTACAGAGACGGCGGATTCATCGTTCAGTGTGAGTTCGGTCCCGCCGCCCGGCCGGATAACATCCTCCGCTATTTTGCCGGGTTCTGCGTACAGCGCGGTTAAGGCTTCTCTGTTCCGCTCCCGGAGAGGATAGAAGAACTGTAAGCCTGAAACGGACAAATCAGAGCATAAAATGACAGGATATTATTTTCTCTACGCCCTAGAATGACTCCGGAAATGAAGTAAGGAGTGAATAGATGGAAACGAGAAAAGTCCGGTATCTGAATTTTGAAGGAAATCGTCCCGCTGGATGTGTCGGGTCCAGTCTGAAAGGGGGATCGGTTCGGTGCTTTTACTGGAATCTCAATCCCCTGTGAATTCATTGACCGATTGCCTTTCGATTATTTCGCCCTGAATGTGGACTTTCCGGCAAGTCGCGGGATCTTTGATCCTTTCCAGCAATAGGTCGGCAGCGCTCTGTCCCGCTTCTTCGATTTTTATTTCAAGAGTCGAAAGGGGAGGATCGGCCAGTTCCGAAAAGAGGGAGTTGTTTCGTCCGATGATTGAGATATCTCCCGGCACCGTCAACCCCCTGGCTTTAACAGCAGCCAGAGCGCTTGAAGCCATAAGATCGGACAGGGCGCATATGGCTGAAATATCCCGATGAACTTCAAGAAATCTGCTGACTTTCAAATGGGTATCTGTATGCGAATAATTGCCGTATAGGATTAATTGGTTGTTAAACGGAATTCCCCACAGTTTCAGGATCCTTCTGTATTCTTTCAATATCAACTGCATATGTACACTGTTGGATCGTCCGAGAATAAGGAGAATCTTTCTATGTCCCTCTTCCAGAAGGTATTCCAGCCCTTTCAGGGTGACCAGATCATCGATTATTACCTGGTTAACATTATTCGGAACACCGGGGATGTTTAACGTGACAAAAGGTTTGCCCGTATTCTCAAGTTCCCGGATATTCCATAGAATATGTTCCATTGTACAGAAACCCGTGCTGAATAGAATGTACCCGTCACAGCCGGCGGTGTTCTGCAGCTGCTCCTTTACATTGTCTTCGGAAGAACTGGCTGAGGACGGGAAAAAAAGCAGACTGTAGCCTTTAAGGGCCAGATGACTCTGTATCCCCGACAGTAAAGTATTCGTGTATCCGTTCTGGAATAGGGGTATATTGGAAGGGATAAGAATTCCGATTACTTTTGATTCGCTTTTCGATAAACTTTTGGCAAAAAAGTTTTTTCTATAATTCAGATCCTTTACAGCAATATCAATTTTTTTCTTCATTGCTGAACTGACCCGCTTTGTATCCGGGTTATTGAGATAAATGGATACGGAGGCAGAAGAAGTCCCCACTCTCTCTGCTATTTCCTTAAGACTTGATCCCATAATGCTCCTATTAACCGTTTAACATATTGTATTTAACACAAAGGAATTTACCTGTCAAGTTTCAGATAGGATGATCCTCCGGGGTTACAGATTAGTCAGGATATCAAAGGTCTAAACCTTTTTCAATCCAATTTTAATTATAATCATTGACAACAGAGCTTATACAATTATACTATCCTAAATTAGATTAAGCGCTTAACCTGGCTGAAATCTGAAATCAAATTAACGGATTATATTTAGTTTGGAAGAGGAGAAGATATGAAAAAGGTTATAATTTCGCTATTACTGGCATTTCTGTTTCTACCTGTATACGCAAGCGGCTCACAGGAAAAAACTGATGAACCCAGAGTCTTGGTCGTATCCACATGGGATTATGACATCGAAGCTTTGCAGGAGTTTCTATTTACTCCTTTTGAAGAAGCGAACAATGTTAAAATAGAACTGGATCTGGGGCGGGACGGAGACAGATACACAAAACTGGCTAATGAGATTGATATTACAGAAATCGATGTGTTTCTAGCCACCCAGGCGACAGCCCAGAAAGGGATCAAAGACGGCCTTTTTGAAAAAATGAACAAATCGGAACTGGAAAATTTCGGAAACCTTTACGAATTGGCGAAAAACCCGAATGGGGCGGATTACGGTATGTTTTATACGGTTAACAGATTAAGAGTCGCCGGCAATTCAGATAGCATTCCGGGTACCTGGGATGAAATCTTTGCAGACAGCAGCAGTAAAGTCGCCATCCCCCATATGACTTCAACTTTCGGACCGATGGTTCTGTATGGAGCCGGGGATGTTTCGGGCAGCGCTTCGGCGAACATGGCTAAAATTGAAAACTGGGTTGCCAACGGAAATGTTGACGCCTATGTAAGCACTTTCAGCGCCAGAAAAGCCGTTATCAACGGAGAATACGATTACGCCCTGATGGCGGATTTCGGCTATACTCCCGATCTGAAATGGGGCGACCTGGATAAAGTATTATTGAACGGTAATACCGTAAACATTGTTAAGGGCACCGAAAACAAAGATCTGGCAATGAAATTTATCGATTTCCTGCTTTCAGAAGCAGTACAGAAAGAGTCTCTGGACCGGGGAATTGATTCTCCTGTTAATATGAACGTTGCCTTTGAAGCAGATCAGGAAGATTCCAAGACGAATCTCGCGTCCTTCCCGAATGCGGTCATTACCGATATTGATCTGGTAAATGAGAACAGAGCAGCCTGGGTAGCCAAGTGGAATGAGTTGTTCACCGAGTAATGAAAACTTTAATCAGGAATATTACTGTCATTACAATGAACGATACTCTTGAAATCCTGGAAAATGCGAATGTCTTGATTAAAAATGATGAGATTTCCCGCATTTACCAGGGGAAGGGATCTGAGGAATATGATTCGATAATTGACGGTACCGGGAAGCTTCTGCTTCCCGGTTTTATAAATACCCATACCCATGTGCCCATGACCGTCTTCAGGGGGCTTGGCGATGATATGAAGGATCGTCTCACCAGGCTCCTTTTTCCCCTGGAAAATAGATGCCTGAATGGCGATATCGTGTACGGATCTTCTCTGCTGAGTCTTTCGGAGATGCTTCTCAGCGGCACCACATGTTATGCGGATATGTACACATTCATCAATTCCACGGCGAGAGCCTCCGGGGAACTGGGAATAAGGTCCTATATCGGACAGGGGATTACAGACGAGAGATCGGGCGAGCAGATAGACAGCGACCATGGTTTTGAGCTTTTCGGTAAATTTATGGATGAGCACAAGGATAACCCTCTGATAAACGGGGCTCTGGCTCCCCATTCGGTCTATATGACATCGGCGCCTTTATTGAAGAAATGCCGGGAGCTCTCAGATAAATATGAAGTCCCTTTTTTAATTCACCTGGCCGAACAGGTGTGGGAAGCGGATCCCTATTTAGAGAAACACGGTTCGGTGGTTAAATATCTGCGGAATATTGATGTGCTCAGTAATCGTTTTATCGGCGCCCACGGGAACCTGGTGGACATAGAGGATATGGAGATTCTCGCCAGGTACGGAGCGTCCATAGCCCATTGTCCTGCGGGGAACAGCAAAAGCGGCAGAACCATTGCTCCAATTTACGATTACCTGCAAAAAGGGGTAAATGTCAGTATCGCAACGGATGGTCCGATGAGCGGTAATCACATGGATATGATGAGCGTTATGAATTTCACCCCGAAGATGCAGAAAGTGAAATATCTGAACAGAAGCATATGCCCTGCAAAAGAGATTGTAAAAATGGCAACCATATACGGGGCGAAAGCATTGAATATCGATCATCTGGTGGGCAGTGTCGAAGTCGGGAAAAAAGCCGACCTGATTATTATAAACCCCAATACGATCAATATGCTGCCTCTCTATGATTATTACGCTGCCATTGTCTATTCCATGCTCCCGAATAACATTGAACATGTGCTTGTGAACGGGAAATCTGTTGTAAGAGATTCTAAACTGGTAAATGTTAGAGAGAGCGAAGTGATCGGGAAGTTTATGGGTGCTTATGACATAGTCAAAGCGGAGAGTCTGGAACTGATGGAAAAGGTTGTAGAGTGTGAATAGGGAAAAAGCGATCATATTTTTACCAAGCTTATGTCTTATTGCGATACTGGTTTTTATTCCATTGATAATGCTGGCCAGTAAATCATTATCTGTTGGCGACTCCATAGGCATTGCCAATTACCTGGAACTCTTCAGAGATTCGACTTTTCATAAAGCCCTGAAAAACACCTTCTCCATCTCGTTTTTTGTAGTAGCGGCCACCCTGCTTTTAGGGTTGCCTACTGCCTACTTTATTTCCAGAACAAGCGGCAGATTGAAGAATGTTTTTTTACTATTAACCCTGTTCCCTCTTTTGACTAATGCCGTAGTCAGAAGTATTTCCTGGATGATCATATTGGGATATGACGGGATCCTGAGTCGGTTATTGAATAATCTGGGGCTGTTGATTGAACCGGTCAGTTTTATGTATTCCAAATTTGCCGTTATAGTCGGGTCGACTTATATATTTCTGCCGTTGATGATTGTTTCATTAATCGGTGTAATGGATAACATCCCGGAAGAGGTGGAAGATGCATCAATCAGCCTGGGGGCGTCGCGGTTCAAAACCTTCTTCACCATTATAATCCCGAACTCTATAAGCGGGATTATCGTTGGGCTGGTTCTGGTCTTTACAGCGACATTAACCGCCTATACAACTCCGAATATTCTTGGAGGTACGCGAACTGTTGTGCTTGCGACATTGGTTCAGCAATACGGAACGACCCTGGGGCGATGGGAACTGGTTTCATCAATTTCTATTTTTCTGTTTGTCTTAACTGTTGTTGTCATCACTCTGATTAATAAAAGTGCCGAAGCGGTGGAGGGACGCAGTGAAAAAAAGTAAAATCCTGACAATTTTTGTCTGTCTGGTCTTCTTTTATCTGATTTATCCGCTGTTTATTACAGTTGTCGCCTCTTTTAACAGCAAGGATATATTGACCTTTCCCATAGAGGGGTTTTCGTTGAAATGGTATAAAAGCGCCTTCAGCAGCAGTTATATTTCCGGGTTTGCCATCAGTTTCAAAGTGGGAATTCTCGCGACTCTGATATCTCTTGTTTTCGGAGTTCCCGTTGCTTACGGTCTGGCTAAATATAAGGATAAATTTACCACCCTGATTAAGAATATATTCTTTTCTCCTGTATTGATTCCGGGAATCGTTCTGAGCTATTCCCTGTTTTTATGCTGGGTCTTTATTGCAAAAGAGTACGATATGAAACTTCCGAAGCTGCTGGTGCTTATGTTGGCCCATATTATAATTCTGTTTCCCTACACAATCCGGGTTGTAGGCGGCGCTTTCGATAAGTTTGACTTTGTTATAGAAGATGCTGCAACAAGCCTGGGGGCATCGAAGAAAGATTTCATTTTGCACATTCTGCTGCCCAGTATTACGCCGGCAATTGTATCCGCATCGGTGCTTTCGTTTATTACTTCTTTCAACAATATTCCCATTTCCATTTTTCTGTATGGAAGAGGTGCAACGCCGCTTCCTATTATTATGATGCAGGATGTTGAAAAATACGGAAATCCTTCTGTCGCAGCGGTATCGGTTGTTCTTTTATTCGTAACAATCGGTATCACATTTTTAATAGAAAAGACTTTGGGTCTGAACAATTACGGTAGGTAGAATAAACATGTCACGGTTACAACTTAACGACTTGAAAGTCTCTTATGACGGAAAAGTGAATATTCTGGAAGATTATAATTTAGAGATAGAAAACGGAACGCTGGTGTCCATACTGGGGCCTTCGGGCTGCGGAAAAACAACAACGCTTAAAGCAGTGGCGGGATTTCTGAATGCCAGGGAAGGAGAAATCCTCATTGACGGGGAAGATTATTCCAAAGTCCCGATTAATAAACGGAATTTTGGCATTGTATTTCAATCCTATGCTCTGTTTCCCAATATGACCGTATATGAGAATGTAGCTTACGGGTTGAAACTGAGGAAAATTCCCGCAGAACAAAGGCAAAAGCAGGTTCTGGATATATTGGAAACGGTGGGGCTGACGGCTCTGAAAGACAGAAAACCTGAAAATTTAAGCGGTGGACAGAGGCAGCGAGTCGCTCTTGCCAGAGCGCTGGTTATCTCTCCGAAACTGCTTCTTTTAGATGAACCTCTCTCCAATCTCGATGCGAAATTGAGATTAGAGATGAGATCGCAGATTAAAAAGATGCAGCAGAAGTATAAAATCACAACGGTACTGATTACGCATGATCAGGAGGAGTGCTTTTCCATATCCGACAAAGTTGCCATTATGAACAACGGAAAAATCGAGCAGTACGATTCACCTGAAAATATCTACAGCAATCCCAGTTCCATTTTTGTTGCAGACTTTGTCGGTTTTAAGAATCTTCTGGATGTCACCAAAGTCGGCAAGGGGTTGTATAAGCTGAGCAACGGCAGGGAGATCAAGGCCAGGGATGTGGATAACGCAAAAAAGATTGCCATCAGACCCCGGAATATTGCCGTTGAGCAAAAGGGTGATTCTCTGCTTGAGGGGCGTATTAAAGTCAGAACGTACCTGGGAGACAGCTATCAATATGAAGTCGACTCGGAATTGGGAGATATTGTCGTAACCGCTAACGAAAATATTGCTCTTAATCCGGGAGATACGATTAAGCTGAATTTCCCCGAGAGCGAAATCTGTGTTTTTGCTGATTAGGGTTAAAAAATGCTTGGAGCTTTCTATGGGAAACTTTCTGTAGAATAGTGCTTCAGGACCGGACTGACAGACGATCCGGTCGTATCCCTCTTCCAGCAGTTCCATGGCCTCGGGTGATTACCGCATTGGCAGGCGGCTTTCCGGTCCCCAAAGAGAATATCCGCGTGGTGGGCAGTATTGAGGCTATCAACCGCAGTGTCATTGAGAACAAGGGCGCAGCAGTGATCTCCCGTCTGGCTATCGAATCGGAGTTGAAGTACAACCTTATCCGGCAGGAGGAATTCGCCGAACATCTGGATCTGAACCGTAAAATCTTTTCCATTATCAGAAGGAACACTCCTCTTTCAATGGCCGACGAGATCTTTCTGGATTTTACACGGGATTCTCTGAAAATGAGCTCATGGTAAAAAATGGGAAAGAACTCTTCCCCCGGCTCTTTCCGTGCGTTGGATAACGGGGATTTTATTCCCCATCCTGCATCGAATTGAGTAAAAATATCTCGTTTTCCGCCTGGCGGATTTTCTGCAATGGAACGGAAAAATAAAAAAAGCAGATATACTCTCCCCTTTCATACAAGGATAAAGTTTTTAATTGTAGAGAAATAGTGAGATAGGGCTATACTTTTTTATCCGATAGGGAATAAATCTCTTTAAAAGATGGCACAGGCTTTGCAATAGTATCCGGAAAACAAGGAGGACGTTTTATGAAACGACTTGCAATTTTATTTTCAGTTATTTTTCTTTTAGCTTCTCTTCTGCCCCTCAGCGCTGCGGGACAGAGCGATGGCGGCAGTGATCAGAAAACTCTGGCGGTCTGCTTGCCGGGAAGTGTTGAGTTCTTTTCCGTTCAGAAAAAAGGAATGGATAAAGCGGCGGCCGAATTCGGTCTGAAACTGATCTATTCGGATGCAGAATGGGATGCCGCCAAACAGCTCAGTCAGGTTGAAAACTTTGTCGCAAGACGTGTAGACGCTGTACTGCTCTGTGCCGCTGATAACCAGGCTCTTCTTCCGGCTGTAAAGCTTTGTAATGAGGCCTCTATCCCCCTCTTTACCTTTACCAATACCCTGGGGGCCGATCCCAATGGTCAGGTGGACGGAATTGAAACCTTTATCGGAATCAATGAAATCTCTCTGGGACATATGATGGGAGAAATGGCCGAAGTTCTTCTGGGTGAGAACGAAGCCAATATCGTACTGATCGAAGGAAACCCCGGTACGGCTCCTCAGAGGATGAGAACAGAGGGCTTTATGGAATATGTGAATAAACACAGCAACTGGAATATCGTATATCAGCAGGCCATCCCCGGCTGGACCAAGGAAGGGGCTCTCTCCGCTGTCGAAGCCGTACTTCAGTCCGGAGAGAAAATCGATCTGATCAGCTGTCAGTGGTACAACGGCGCTGCCGCCGCGGCCATGGCTCTCGAAGAATCCGGAAACTCGGATGATGTATACATTACAGGTCTCGAATTCTCAAAGGAACTGATCCCCCTGATTCAGAACGGTAAAGTGGATATGACCTCCAACTACTCCATCGAGGGGTCCGGTTACACCGTTATTGAGACGGCAAACAGGTACTTCAGCGGTGAAAAGATTCCATCCTTTATTCCTCTGGATGCCTATATCGTAGATGGAAAAAATGTTGATTCGGTAACACCCGAACTGTAGGAATAATGGAATCCTGAGGATTATAACTATCGGGGCTGCTGAGCAGCCCCGGATAAGGATGGAGACGCTATGACTTGGGGAACTCAGCTCTTTCTGAGCGCTGATGAAAAAAAGAGGTACAGCCTCGAAGATCTTGAAACAGAATTGAAAAGGGTCGTCCACAGGCCGGGAATAAACCGCCTTATGTTCTGGAACACCCGGGATGATGAATATACCGAGGCGGTGCTGCGGATCTGCAGGGAGAGTTCGACAGAGTGCTGGCTCTGGTTTCCCGTGCTGGCGGACTCTCTCGTCTCTTCGGAAAATGCGCGGCCTTCGGTTAATCACAGGGGCGGGAGCGGCCTCTGCTCCCCCGGTGCCATGACGCTGGAAGGCGATGGAGAAGAGGAGTTCTCCTTCCTATGCCCCTCAGACAGAGCCTTTGAAGAACAGACCGAGGCGCATCTGGCCGAACTGCTGGACAGGTATGATTTTGACGGTGTCTTTCTGGATCGGATCCGCTTCCCGTCATTTGCAAACGGCCTGCCCCTTCTGTACTCCTGTGTCTGTCCCGAGTGCTGCCGCAGGATGAATATCGACAGGGAGCAGATTACCCGTGAGTTCGAATCTCTGAAGGGCGATGCGTTTCTTTCTCTGTTCTGCGGGATCGGCGATGCGGCGGAAGTGCGGAAGAACTACAGGCATATTCAAAAATTCATTGAAGAAAGAATGAAGCTTATTACGGATAAAGTGGAAAGACTGAACAGGATTATCCGCAGCAGAGACAGGGCTATGGCCCTGGATCTTTTCACGCCCGGACTCGCCCGGGCTGTGGGGCAGGACTACTCCGCCCTGAGCCGTTTAGCCGACTGGGTAAAGACCATGACATACGCCATGGCCTGGGGACCCGCCGGAATACCGCTCGAACTGGACTGTCTCTATAGAGGCATACGCGAAACTTTCCCCGATCTGGGGGAGGACGATATTACCAATGCATTGGGATACATGATGGGCTGCGATCTGAAGCCCTATTGGGAGAACAGAAGCAGCGAAGGCTTTCCGTCTTCTCTGGCTTATTCCGAATGGAAACGAACGGAAGCATTTTCTGAGAACTGCCGCTTTCTTCCGGGGATAGAGCTTGTTCACAGCGAGCTCTTCAAAACCAAAGTTCCTGAATCAAGGGCTGCGGAAGCAGTTGAACTCTTCGGGGAAAAGACCGAAATCATCGCCTGCTGGAACTGTCTGGAAATTCCCGATAGATATTTCACAATGCTGGATAGAGGATGATAATAATGCCGGAAAAATTACTCTCTCTGGATAACATAAATAAAAAATTTTCTGGCGTGAGCGTTCTGCAGAATATCTGCTGGGATGTTCACAAAGGGAAGGTACACGCTCTTCTGGGAGAAAACGGCGCCGGGAAATCTACCCTGATTAAGATAATTTCCGGCGTCTATTCGCTGACAT
Organism: Oceanispirochaeta sp.; assembly: GCA_963663385.2. Lineage (GTDB taxonomy): Bacteria > Spirochaetota > Spirochaetia > DSM-2461 > DSM-2461 > Oceanispirochaeta. Next base: position 63,351 of record CAXXXD010000004.1, read on the forward strand.
CGGGAAAGGTCAGCCTTGAAGGGGATGCCATTCATTTCAGTTCTCCCCAGGACGCTGTAAAAGCCGGAATCAATGTGATCTATCAGGAAACGAGTCTGGTGCCCACCCTGACTGTGCTTGAAAATGTGTTTCTGGGGATCGAACCGATTCAGAACGGTCTGATTGACGAGAAGGACATGGAGCTCCGCTACACTTCCCTGGTGGAAAAAGTCGGAGTGGATATAGACAGGACCCGGAAGGTTTCAAGTCTGGGAGTGGCCGAGAAGAAAATCGTCGAGATCATGAAAGCTCTTGCCAGAGAAAGCCGCCTGATCATTATGGATGAACCTACGGACTCTCTGTCGGCTAAGGAAGTGGACCTGCTTTTCAATGTCATCAGGGATCTGAAGAGCAGGGGAATCACCCTGATCTATATTACCCATTTCCTGGATGAAGTCTTTCGTATCTCCGACAGGATCACCATACTGAAGGATGGTCTGCTGGTCTGTGACAGGCCGGCTGAAGAGATGACGGTTGAATCCATCGTGTCCCATATGGTCGGCGACATTCTGGAACTCGACGGGACGGCCGAACTGAGTCCGGAAGCCTATGCCGCTCCCCGTCTTGAAGTTCGGAATCTAAGGGCCGATGATATCGTGAAGCCCAGCAGTTTCAAGCTCTATCCCGGTGAGGTCCTGGGTATAACAGGCGTTGTGGGAGCCGGAAAATCCGAGCTGGGGCATGCTCTTTTCGGTGCCGTCAAAAGGGCGGGAGGCGAGATCCTGCTGGACGGGAAGCCCCGCCGTATCAGATCGCCCCGGGACGCCGTATCCGCCGGCATAGGGATGACCACCGAAGACAGGAAGGAAACAGGGCTTCTGCTGGACGATTCGATCAGGCGCAACCTGTCCCTGGCATCTCTGAAGAGGATCTTGAAAAACGGTATCATCCACTCCGGAAACGAGCTGGAGCTTTCGGAAAGAAGCTGCAGGAATCTTGAAGTGAAGTCTACCGGACCGGAACAGCATCTGCGGTTTCTGAGCGGCGGGAATCAGCAGAAAATCGTTATAGGAAAGTGGCTCGCAGCGGATCCGGATGTGCTGATAATGGATGAACCGACCCGGGGGATCGATATCGGTGCCAAACAGGCCGTCTACAGGGTTATCAGAGAGCTGGCGTCCAAGGGGAAATCGGTCATCTTCCTGTCCTCCGAGCTGCCCGAAGTCCACGCCCTCTGCCACAGGATCCTTGTGATGGGACGGGGATACATTCAGAGGGAGTTTTGTCCCGAAGATTCAATAGAATCCATAATGAAAGCCATGCTGGAAGGAGATGCATAAGCCATGAACTCGGTAAATATATTAAATCAGAAAAATCTGACCCAGATAACACAGAAATACGGAATCATGATTCTGTTTTCTATACTCAGTATTATAATTTCTATCGTCACACCAAACTTTCTGAACAGCCAGAATATTATCAATATTCTGAGACAGAGCTCCATTATCGGAGTGATGGCCATAGGAACAACCTTTGTTATTATCGGCGGAGGATTCGATATTTCGGTGGGGAGTGTGCTGGCTCTGTCTGCAGCCATGGCGCTCGGGCTGCAGGCGCATATGCACTGGGTCCTTGCCATGACTGTCGTTCTCCTTGCGGGAGCCGCCATTGGATTCTGTAACGGATTCCTTGCCGCCAAAATAGGGATAGTTCCGATCATCGCCACTTTGGGAACCCAAACCTTTGTCCGGGGGCTGACCTATATGTACACAGGAGGATATCCCGTTACCGGAGACTCTGCGGGATTCCAGTTTATCGGCTCCGGGTATATCGGCGTTATCCCTTTCCCGATCATACTGCTTCTGACCATGGTTTTTCTCTGGCAGTTTGTATTGAGTAAAACTCCTCTCGGACGTTACAGCTGTGCTATCGGCGGGAATAAGGAGGCTACAAGGCTCTCGGGAGTCAATGTGGACTTCTATCAGATCATGACCTTTGTGATCGGCGGCGGTATGGCTTCCATGGCCGGCATTGTCTATGCAGCCCGTCTGAGTTCCGCCACTCCCCTGGCGGGACAGGGGTATGACCTTGACGCGATCGCTTCAACGGTTATCGGCGGCACCAGTGTTTCGGGAGGACAGGGCAGTATCGTAGGAACCCTGATCGGGGTTCTTCTGATGACGATTCTGAATAATATGTTCAACCTTATGGGAGTACAGGTGTATGTGCAGTACCTTGTCAAAGGAATGATTATCCTCCTGGTTGTGGGGATCGACTCCTATTCCAAAAAGCAGAAAAACTGAAAACCCATTATAAACTTGGTGGTGACTTAAGTATGAGAACAGGATTATAATGCCGGTATGACAGACAGGAAGAGCAGTGAAAACAGGATGAACCGTGTGCTTATCGTCGATGATGAGCTTGAGTACTGTCTGTCCATGAAGGATCTTTTCGAGGAGTCCGGCTATTTCTGTTCTCATTCTACTGAGCCCGAATCCGTTATCGGGCTGCTGACGTCAGGGGATATCGATATTATTCTCCTGGATCTGAAGATGCCGGGAATCAGCGGCATCGATCTTCTTAAGAGAATCCGGATCTATGATTCCCGGATTCCGGTTATTATCGTCTCCGGACATATCGATATAGAAACGACGGTGCAGGCTATGCAGATAGGAGCCATGAATGTCCTGAAGAAGCCTGTGCGTTTCAGCAGAATGCTCAAAGAGATATCTGGAATCCTCAATACCGGCGAAAGGCCGGCTGTTTCCAATGGGAATCCCGTACCCGGTTCACCGATCATCTGCAGCCATAAGGGGATGCTTGAAATAATCAGTTCCCTGAAAAAAGTAGCCGAAACGAATGCTCCTGTACTGATAACAGGTGAAAGCGGAACCGGGAAGGAGCTGATAGCCGATGAGATACACCGGCTGAGCAGGCGTTCCGACAAAAACTTTGTAAAGCTCAATTGCGCCTCCCTCCCGGAGCCGCTGCTTGAAAGCGAACTTTTCGGTCACAGGAAGGGTGCCTTTACCGGGGCAGACAAGGACAGACCGGGACGTTTCAACCTGGCTCACGGAGGCAGTATGTTTCTGGATGAGATGGGAGATATGAGCCTGATGATTCAGGCCAAACTGCTCCGGGTCCTTCAGGACCGACAGATCACAGCCCTTGGAGAAGACGAGGCAAAATCCGTTGATGTAAGGATAATAGCGGCAACGAACAAGGATCTTCATGCCATGATGAAGGCCGGGAGTTTCCGGGAGGACCTGTACTACAGGCTGTCGGTCGTCCACTTTGAACTCCCGCCTCTTAGGGAGAGAAAAGAGGACATTCTCCTTCTGGCCGAAGCCTTCAGGGAGGAAGCCTGCCGCGAGTACGGAAGAGGGATCATCGGATTTGAAGCGGAGGTGGAGGATCTTCTCCGCTCCCATATGTGGCCGGGGAATATCAGGGAACTGAAAAACTGCATTCAGCGCTCCGTTATCTTCTGTGAAAATGAGCGGATCGCGAAAGGGGACCTTCCCTCTCAGTACCAGGATATCCAGAGCTTGAACTGGTCTGATGAATATGAACTGGCCATTGACAATATCAACAGGGAACTTATAGAGGAAGCCCTCCGTAAGAGCCGGGGCAGGAAGTCAAGGGCGGCGGAACTTCTGAATATAGACCGTAAAACCCTCTATAACAAGATGAAGAAACTGAACATAGGGGAATAGGCCGGGGTATGGACGAAGTTCTTCAGATGAATGATATTCATCATTCCTATGGGGTGACAAAGGCGCTGAACGGAGTTGATTTCAAGCTCCGCAGGGGGGAATTCCATGCTCTGGCAGGAGATCACAGAGCCGGAAAATCCACTCTGATCAAGCTGCTCTGCGGTGCCATCCGCTGCCGCCAGGGGGAGATCGTGCTCCCTTCCGGTATCTACTCCTCCCTGACACCGCGCAGGGCCAACCGGGAGGGGATAGGCGTTGTTTTTCAGGAGGAGTCTCTGGTTCCCTCCATGAATGCCGTTGATAATCTCTTCTCCGGACATTACAGGCTCTTTCCGGGCGGAACGATCCGCTATAAGCAGCATGCGGAAGAACTTAGACGTTTCTGCTCCTCCATGGATCTGGACCTGGATCTTAACAGAGCTGTTTCCCAGATCGATAAGGTTCATCAGCATCTGATTGAATTTATAAGGGCAATCTATTTTAATCCCTCGATTCTGATTCTGGATGAGATCTCCATTCGGTTTAACCCCAGAGAGATGGACCTTATCTACAGACAGGTTCTGAAGATGAAAAAGGAAGGTCTCGGGATCATCTATATCTCCCATGATATGGATGAGGTTATGGAATTCGCGGACAGGGTGACCATTCTCAAGGACGGGCAGTGCAGAAAGACCGAGAGCATCGGGAATCTTAACAAGATGCAGCTCTACTATATGACCTACTCCCGGGAACTCTCCAGAAAAGAACTCCGACAGGCAAATCTTGAACTTTACAAATTCAAAAAATACAACGAAGCCGTCATCCGTAATATCCCGGTGGGCGCTGTCATCCTGGATAAGGACCGGAAAATCTATCAGGTAAACGAAAAAGCCTCTTCCCTGCTGCGCTTCAAGGGGGAAAATGAGGTTGATCTCGAAAGAGTCCTGAGAGATCTGCGACCCGATGACGCAGATGAAATCAGACAGGCCATCAAAGAGGAGAGAAGGCTTCATCTTGTGAGTGTTGCCTATGGTGAGGACAGTTTCTATGACCTGCTCTGTACCCCATTCAGCGGAGATGACGGAGAAGCCGGCGGGACAATCATACTGATTGATGACAGAACGGAAGCGCTGAAGCTTCGCGATTACATGAGGCGGACAGAGCAGATTTCATCCATCGCCGAGTTGGCGGCCGGCGTTGCTCATGAGATCAATAATCCCCTGAATATAATTCTGAATTATATGGATCTGCTTTCCATGGCCATTCAGGACGAACCGTCTGTGGGCAGGCTGAAAAAGATTGAAAGGGAGATACAGAGGATTACCGAAATCACAGGAAGTCTCCTCTCCTTTTCCAGGGTCAAAGATACGGAAATGACGGAGTGTGACTTGAAGCAGGCTCTTGAAGAGGCTCTTCTTCTTCTGAAATACCGTATTGAGTCAAGAGAGGTCAAACTTCTTCTCGACCTGCCGGAAGATCCTGTCATGATTTATGGAAACATGAATAAGCTGGAGCAGGTCTTCATCAATCTTATTATGAACAGCCTGGATGTCCTGCCCCCTATGGGGGAGATAAGGGTCCATATCGACAGCAGTGAGGATACCGTGAGGGCGACTTTTTCGGACAACGGCCCCGGTATTGATGAAACCATTGTCGACGATATTTTCAATCCCTTCTTCACGACCAAGCTGGCGGATAAGAATTCCGGCCTGGGGCTTTCCGTATCGCTTCATATCATGTCCGAGCACAGGGGAACGATCGAATATTTGCGGGGAAACGGTTTGACCACCTTCCTGCTGAGTTTTTCAAATACGGTCGGCCCGGGTGTAGTCGAATGATTTAAATTCTGAAGATCCGGGGATAACCGGTACTTTATCCGGTTGTTTTCAATCGGCCGAAGACTACCCGGCTCCTGTCAGGGGCGTGATATCTTGTTTGAATCTAATGTAAAATACGATATAATACGTTCCTGTGAGAACCAGTAACAGTTTATTATCAGCTTCCCTGCAGGAAAGACAGAAAGAACTGTCGTGTATCTTTTCTGTTGTCCGGATCCTTGTGATACCTGCCATCTCGATTAATGCGGCGTTAGAGAAAATAGCGGAAGCTGTCCCTCAGGGTTTTACGTCTCCTGAAAAAACTCAAATTCAAATAAAATATAAGAGTTTCAATATTACGTATGGCGCTTCCGGTAAAGTCATTGATTCTATTGAGGAGCCCTTAAAAGATGAAGCTGGAGAGGCTGGTTCCATTTGGGTCGGTATAGTGGAGCAGCAGAATAATAACACCTCCAGCCTCCTGCAGGAGGAGAAAGAGCTTCTTAAAGGATTAGCAGTTGTCTCCTCAGCAGTTATTGCCCGTATTGAAATGGAGAATTCTCTCGCTGAAGCATTCAGCGAGCTGAAGCAGAAAAATTCAGCTTTAAGAGAAATACTGTTCCAGGTCGAGTCAGAAAAAAGAAGGCACTATGATGTATTGTGTCATTTTGTGGAAAACCGGATTTTCCCTCTACTGGATGAGAAAGTTACCGATTCCAGGCAGATGCACATAATGAAAGAGATGGAGGAGGAACTGCTGTTTTCTCAACCAAACAAAGATCTCATCGATCAACTATCTCTCCTTTCTCCCCGGGAGTACCAGATCTGCAGCTATATAAAAGCGGGAATGACCAATAAAGAAATCGGAGAACTATTGAAGTTGTCATCTTCCACAGTAGAAAAACATCGTCATAGTATTAGAAAAAAGCTGAACCTGACAAATCGGAATATAAATCTGTCTATTTATTTGCGGAACCTCAAGTAAACCTCTTCCGGAATATAGAACGGTTTTAAAATTCATCAAGAATTGAGTATAAACTGAGTTCTCACTAGGTAGTTTATAACCATAACATACCCACTTTTTCAATATTGCCCGGGTCTGCCCTTAATCATAGAATGTACGTATGAAAATTATTAATCGTATATTGAATTCCCATGATATAGATAGGATCAGCGGATTTCTTAAACTGGCCACTATGGGTGGAAAAGAAAAGTTCAGAACACTCTGTGAATTGAAAAAGGATCTGGAGACAGCTGCAATCCTTGAACCGGAGGATATGCCCCCGAATGTTGTAACTATGAACAGCGAGGTTCGTATTGAAGGGGTAACTTCTGACGGGTCTACCGTTGTAAAACTGGTATTTCCGCAGGAAGTCAGTTCCAAAGAGGGGAATATTTCCCTCCTGGCTCCCCTGGGCGCCGCATTACTGGGGCGTCAAAGAGGAGATCTTATCTCGTACTCGGCCCCGGGGGGAGAAATAAAAGTTAAAATAGACGCTATTATATTTCAACCGGAATCAAATGGAGATTTTATTTCCTGAGTTTTTTATGAATAAAAAGGGTTAATAATGGGTCTCTTTAGTATTTTGGAAAATGAACCCTATCATTTATAAGCTGTTGCTGTTTTAATTTTTATAGCTCGTGCTGTTGATGTAGCTCTGGCAACTCTCCGTATATTATTTGCTTCAAGGGGATATCAGAAGCTTTCTGCGCTTGTTGGATTTATCGAAAGCCTTCTCTGGCTGTTCTCATTAATTCCCAGAAGCCATTTCGCATCAGTTAGAATCCTGTTGGATGGATTTGATTCTTCCATTGTCTATACTGCCGAGGGTGTTCGTTTAATTAAGGGAGCCGGTAAAAGATGGAAAATGGATCCGCAGCTGAATTATTGAAACCGTTTAAAAAACATATTTAATACTCTGAATACGTCCCGGGCTATCAGAGGGTTGAAGCGTCCGGTCCTGCTATGATGATCTGCCCGTATATTCATATCCCACAGACTCCTGGACAAATTTCCTGTCATTTTTTATTGTAAGGAACCCTTCTTACCAGATATAAGAAGAAAAAGAGCACTTTTCTTATGGTGATGTTTAAAAACCTTGAATTCCCCGATAAGCGGGATAAAATTATAAGTGGTGAGGGGAATAATTAAAAATATGTGGACCTGCTGCAACCAGGCAGCCACAAAAGGAGTGTATCCGATGAAAAAATGGATAACGATTTTATTGATAACTATGCTTGCCATGCCTCTGTTTGCATCAAACGGTGATACTTTGAATATCGGGGGAGTTGTTCCTCTCCAGTTGGACCTGACCGTAGACCCGGTCCCTTACAGTCCTGACGATCTGACACTTGTGGCCGGTGTGACAACTGCTGTAACAGCACTGGGGATAGCCGATATTGGTATTGCAACAAACAATACTGCCGGCTGGGAATTGTGGGTCATGTCTGCAAATGCAGGCTCCCTTCTGAATGATGACGGCGATAACGTAGACTATACTCTGACCTATGACGGGTCGGGCGGAGTTACTGCTGCTGTTCCTATAGTTGCCGGAACAAAGCTCGGCGAAGCCGGAACCGACGTTGATGAATCTGCTCTTTTATCCATCAACTACAGTCAGGAACCCGATTACCCCGCCGGTTACTACACCGATCAGCTGACTATTATTCTGAGAGCTAAATAGAGTGTCATCCCTAAATAGGAATCTCGCCGCCTTTGCCCTTCTTTTGCTGTTGTTTCAGGGGGGATTGGCGGCTTTTACATTTTCTCCCATTTCTCAGGAATTTACTGAGGAAGGGAAAAAAAGCAGTCATGTCTTTACAATTTCCAATGATTCTGTTTCTGAAAGAATCGCAGTAAAGGTGTCTGTTTTTGAAAGATTTATGGATGAAGAGGGGAACGAAACCCTTGAATCCTGTCCCGGCGATTTTCTTATCTATCCTGTCCAGAGTATACTGAATCCGGGTGATTCCCGCTCTGTTCGTATCAAATGGCAGGGCGGACAGGTTGGCAAAAGGGAAAAGGCTTACAGGTTGATAGCTGAACAGCTTCCCGTGGATTTCCGGGAAGAGCAACCCCGGGACGATGGGGCCGGTATCCGTTTCACCTTTCGTTATGAAGGCAGCCTTTATGTTCTTTCTCCTGAAGCGGAAGCGGATATTCAACTGGTATCCATAAGCGAGATTCCTGCTGAAACAGCTGTAATAATGATTCCCAATGAAGCGGCTATCAAAGCGTATGAAGAAGCTCTGAAGAGCGTTTCTGAAGAGGACGCGGAATCAGAGGAGACTCCTGTTCTCAAACGTCCCCCGGAAATGATTGAGAAAATTATTGAAGTAGAACCGCCCCGTTTGAAACTGTTGTTTGAAAACAGTGGAACCCGCCACGCGATCCTGGGAGAATTGACCATACAGCTGGAAAGCCTTTACAGGGATTTTAAGCCTGTAATACTGAACCCGGAAGATCTGGCCGGTGTTAACGGAGAGAATATCCTGGCGGGCAGTAAGCGGTCTTTTCTGATTCCCGAACCTTCAGAGGTGAAAGGACGGGATATACGCTGGAGTTTCACCTATAAACCGGTGTACTAAGGTCTTTTCCTGCCGAAAATTAAAGTAATGGTCCGTAATTCCTGGATATTATTTATCTTTTTTTTGATCTCTCTGTCTCTTTGGGCTCAGGAAGAGATTCTGCTTCCGGTGCCTCTCTATTTAGACGGGGTTTATTCCGGAGAGATCGATCTTAAAATAAACGGTGAAGTTCTTGTCCAGGCCCGACCCCTCTTTAAACGCCTGGCTCCTCTGCTGGATCAGGAGAAGCTGGAACACAGTCTCAACAGGTGGAGACAGGTGGAATGGACTCCCTGGGAAAATCTGAATGATTCTCTTATTTCGGTTGAGTACGATGAAGCAAGGCTTATTTTTCTTGTAGAAATACCACCGGAATCCAGAAAACCGGGAACTTATTCCCTTGTTAGAGAGGAAATTGAGCCTCCGGGCAACCTGATCAAGCCGGCTCAGCTTTCGGGCGTTGTGAATATGGAGGGATGGAGCCGGGTTTACTATGATCCTTATCTATTAAATTATGAAATTGGTCCGGAGCTGGGCATCAATTATTCCGGTTATACCCTGGAGGCCAAAGGGGGCATTCAGTCTGAGGGCGACCAATATTTCCTGGATTATGGAAGAGTCGTGAAGGACTTTCTTCCTCTGTCACTCAGAGCGGAAGCGGGAAATCTGACTTATGATGCAGACGGCTTTGGTCAGACCAATATGGTAGGAATCTCCCTTTATCGGAAAACTTCACTGGATATGAATTATCTGGCAGTGCCGGAACTGGGACAAACCATCTTCTTTCCCGAACCGGCAGAGATAGAATTTCGGGTTAATGGTAAGACTGTAAGAAGAAAGCGTGTCCCTGCTGGAGTGTGGACCTTCAGGAACTTCCCCCTGAACCAAGGGCCGAATGATGTAGAGATTGTCTGGACCGACAGTTCGGGTGAGCATCGGGAGTCCTTTTTTCAAATATACGACAGCAACCTTTTAAAGAAAGGTGAAACGGATTGGGGGATTTCGGCAGGGACAGACAGTTGGTATACCTTGAATCCTACTTTCCTTGGGCATATCAATCGGGGACTGACTCCTGTTTTCAGCGTCGGAATCAGCAGCTATTATGATTACTTTGAAAACGAGATAGCTTTGGAAATGCCTTTTGGGTTTGCTTCACCTTACGGGAATTTTCGGCTTGTCCCTTCGGCGGATATGATCGTGGATGAAGGATATGGATCAGGAATTGTCCTGAATCACTCTTTCTCAGAAAGCAGGGCAGGTCATCTTCGTCAGAGTTTTGGCAGTTCCTGGGGATTCCAATGGGACTCTTATGCAGCAGAAACTCAGACATACTCCTCCCGGGTTTATTATAATTACTCACCTTTGAAAGATCTTTCTCTAACTCCGGCTGTTAACTGGCAGTATGAAGCTCTCGAAAGCTTACATACGGCTGATTTTTCTGTGCGTGTCCGAAAAAGCGGGGGTGACGGCAGTACTCTATCCATACAGATCGGGATGGAATATGTTGAGGAGAAGTGGTCACCCAAAGCGATATTGACCTATTCCATCTCATTTCCCGAGTATCAACAGAGTTTTTACACTCAGGGTGATCTGAGCGGAGAAAAGATGACCCTATCCTGGAACAGGTATAGCGAAACAGATAAACAGAAGGACTACAATCTGTCGGCATCTGCCATAATTCCCGCTGATAGAGGGGACAGATTGACCGGTTCCATGAGCGGCGGATATGTTCATCCCCGGTTTAATGCAAGTCTGTCCCAGGGATTCAACGGTTTCCTGGCGGAAGAAAATTTTGAAAATACCACAACTTTGTCAGCTGGTACGGCTCTTGTTTTTGCCGACGGGGTTCTGGGTTGGTCCAGTCCGGTTAAAAGTGAGTTCGTACTCATAGAATCCCGGATTGGTCCTTTAGCAGTGAATCCTACCTCCATGGGAGCCAAACTTGAAATGGATGGAGAAACACCTGAGATCATCAGTACCATTTCTCCCTACCGTTATACAACACTCAGACTTGTTCCGGAGGAAATGCCTATCGGCGCTGATATAAACGATTATACAGTAAGCATTTTCCCAACTTTCCGATCAGGAACCCTGATCCGGGTGGAAGAGAAAATCTATATGTATGCCGGTGGCGTTCTATATGATGAGAATGATCGTCCCATGGATCTGATTCTGGGCAAGATTTATCCTCTCTCTGACTCCTGGATGGGGGATGAAGAGTCTGAATGGCCCCGTGAGTTCTTTACAGATGAAACAGGATATTTTGAATGCTACGGCCTTGTCCCCGGTAAATATCGCTTGACTCAGACGGACAGGGAGTTAACCTATATAATAGAAGTAGTAGCAAATGACAGCGGTTATGAGGATCTGGGGGAGGTAAAACCTGAAAGTCGGAATTAGTATTTTAATAAGTCTTTTTTTTATCTTTCCTCTGACTGCTCAGGAGACTTTCGGTTTTTACGCCCCGCCCGGAGGTATCTATCTGAATGCTTCTTTTGAAAGAGAAGAAACAGTTATTGTTTCTGTCACAGTAGAGCATGAAGGAACGGGCATTCCGTCCTGGTTTATATCTGCTTCGGCAGGAGGTTCAGCCTCCTATACCGCAAGAGAGATGGATCAGGGAAGTTATACCGTGGAATACCAGATCTATAAAAATGCTCCGCCCGCGACGGCCGTTCTAAAAGCTCCTCCGGAAACTCTGGGAATTGACAATGTTATTTCCACAGGCGATTTTTCTACTGATGCCGCCGCGGTTGAAAGGATATCCTATGACCTTTATTTTTTTATTGATTCGGGTCAGTTTACAGCTTCCGGAGAGTACCTTGATACGATAACGATCTCTCTTTACGAGGGGGACTACGGAGACAGCGGGACCCATGTCCTGGCGGATTCCTTTGATGTGGGCGTGACTGGCCGGATGGCTGAGCTGATTGATCTTTATGCCGATAAAGAATCGGACAACCGGTCTCTGGATCTGACCAGTGACTTAACGGATAAGAGAATCGCCTATGTTAATGAACGGAGTAACTGCGCCCTGGGATACGAAGTAACGATCCGCAGCAGCAATATGGCTGCAGACGCTTCGGCTACGGCGCCCTTTATGGAACAGGATGCCGGGGCAGACAGGCTGGACTACTCTCTGGAATATGACAGTGTTCCCGTTTCCGGCTGGGTTGATGGAACCGCTTTGATCACAGATTCTTCGGGAATCACCTCGCCGGAATGGCTCACCAAGGAACTGACCCTGTCTTATACGGGCGACACGACACTGGCCCATGGAGAGTATGAAGATATCCTGACTCTGATTATTACAGCAAAGTAGGGCCTGCTGATTTTTAAGGAAGGAAGCCCGTTCTTTCTTTTCTGCTGTGATGAAACGAAAAAGAAATTATTTATAAAACCGCAGCCGGATAAACTATAATTGAATCAGATGAGGTGATTTATGGGTATTATACGTGTTCATCGGTATCCCAATCGTTTCTATCCGAACCCGAAAAGGGTTATCGCAAGGTTTTTTATAGCCGGTGGAAATGAAAGAAGTCTTCTTCTGATTCAGAAAATCCTGAAGCTCAGTGAAGATGAAGCTGCTGTCAAGCTCCAGACTGTTCTTGATAACTATGCCAACAGGCATCGGAACATTACCGATGTCTTTCAGCGCCATTTTTCCAATATTGTCCATTTTCTTGATGATTTGGGGATCGATCCGGAAAGCCTGAGCTATAAAAGGAAAATGCTGATAGGAGCATATTTTACCCATGAATACTCCATTGAATCGGCTGCCTTCTTTAACCCGTCAGTGATTGAATCTCCCAATCAGGATCATTTGGAAGACGGAGAAAAGAGGATTATTGTCAGCTTTCGGGCAACGGGGGAAGGTCATGTGTCTTCCATCGTATTCAGAAGCGGTATCATTGACCGCAATCATAACCTGCATTTCAAACCGGTCAATAATCTTGTAGAAATGCCCGAGGTGGTAAAGCGAACAGAATACAATAAAAAGCTGTATCTGCAGAAACTTGATGAAATGAATATCCATAAAGATATCGTTGATCAGATTATGGCGCCCCTGAATGACTACTTCACCTACGGGGATCTTCAAAGAAGCATTCGTAGTACGGTTGATAATAATACAACTCTGTCAGTTTCCAAAAAAAATGTAATCAATTCTCTGGTCTGGCTGGCGGATTCCCATTATGAGATCCAGTTTTCCGATGATACCACTATATCCGAGAGAGTTATCTTCCCCGTTTCCGGTTCTGAAAGCAACGGGATCGAGGATGCCCGGTTCGTTCGTTTTACGGATGATGACGGGAGCGTTATCTATTACGCTCCTTTTACCGCATATAATGGGTTTACCATTCTGCCCAAGCTACTGGAAACAACGGATTTTTATCATTTCACCACAAGGCCTCTCCATGGGAAAGGGGTTCAGAACAAGGGGCTGGCTCTGTTTCCACGGAAGATCCGGGGGCGCTATGTCATGGTGTCCCGTATTGACGGATTCTGCAATTATATAATGTATTCAGATGATCTGCTTACCTGGAATGAGTCTGTAAAGATTCAGGAACCCGAGTACCCCTGGGAGCTGGTGCAGATCGGTAACTGCGGTTCTCCCATTGAAACCGAGAAAGGCTGGCTCCTGGTGACACACGCAGTCGGGCCAATGCGGGAGTACTGTCTGGGGATCTCTCTTCTGGATCCTGAACATCCGGAAAAAGTTATTGGAAAAGTAGAAGAGCCTATACTGATTCCCAATGATGAAGAGAGGGAGGGGTATGTTCCGAACGTTATATACTCCTGCGGATCACTGCTTCTGGGTAATACGCTGATCATTCCCTACGGCATGTCCGACTCCGGATCAGCCTTTGCCTATTTGAAGCTGAATGAGATTCTGGAAAAACTTAAGGTAATAACATAAGTATTTTAGTCCTTTTGATAATTCTCCCCTGCCTAAGGAGGTGTACACATGAAGATTGCCTGTATCGGGAACTATCCTCCCCGGGAGTGCGGTATTGCCACATTTTCCTCCAACTTTGCCAATGCGATCCTTGACTCCGATGGATGGGCTTCGGATGAATCAAACGATATGTATATAATTGCCATGAGTGATCCGGGCAGGCAATATGATTATCCGGATATAGTTGTTCAATCAATTCAGCAGAACGAACTGCGGGATTACCAGAAAGCAGCCGACTATATTAATTCCTGTAATACAGACGTTTGTTTTCTTCAGCATGAGTTCGGTATATACGGCGGAAACAGAGGAGTTTATATTCTATCCCTGCTCCACCAGCTGAAGGTGCCCTTTATCCCTATTTTCCATACAGTGCTGAAAAAGCCTTCAGAAATTGAGCGGAATATCATTATGGAAATCAGCAGGAGAGCGGCCGGAATTGTTGTTATGAACAGGCTGGCAATAGGGATCCTGAATTCCGTATACAGGATACCGGAGGAAAAAATAGCGGTTATTCCCCACGGTGTTCCTGCTTTTGACTTTAGCCGGAATCAGTTCTATAAAAAATATTTTCATCTGGAAGGCCGTAAAATCCTGATGACTTTCGGCCTTATAAGCAGAAATAAAAGCCTCGAAACGGTTATTAATGCATTGCCCGAGGTGGTCGGGAAACATCCCGATCTGCTGTATCTGATCGTAGGGAAAACCCATCCTGCTGTTCTTCAGTCTTCAGGAGAAGAATACAGGGAGTACCTTAAGTCTCTAATTGAAAAAAACAGACTTGATGATAATGTTGTTTTTATTAACCGATTTTTGAATACCGATGAACTCCTCGGTTATCTGAGCGCGACGGATCTCTATGTGACTCCGTATCTGAATGAAGCGCAGATTACAAGCGGGACCCTGTCCTATGCCATAGGAGCCGGGGCTGCGGTCATTTCAACTCCGTATCTGCATGCAAAAGAGCTGATGTCGGAAGGCCGGGGCATGCTGTTCGACTTTAATGACAGTGCGGGACTGTCAGATATCCTGACGGATCTTCTTGACCATCCCGACAAGCTCAGGACTCTGAGGAAAAACGCCTTTGAATTCGGGAAAAAAACATCATGGCCTCAAGTGGGAAAGCAATATCTGGATCTCTCTGCAACAGTTGTAAAGAGTTCTGTCCGGACCGATATCTCTGTTATGTAGCTAATCATTTCCCGGGAATATCCATCAGCAAGAGCCTTGTAAGAGTTGATAATCCAGGAAAAGCAGCTAATATAAATTACTGCGGTATGGCTGGGCTTATGAAAAGAAGATTCATCATTATTACAATGTCTCTTTTAACGGGCTGCCTTCCCAGGGAAGAAGATCTCTATTATGCTCCGGGAACCCTGGACACCCTGTAAAAGGCTTCGATGGTCTCAAGGGGAACCGCTGATTCCCATGCCTGGCTGGGATAAAGAATGTACCCTCCGTTCCGGCCGAGGATATCCCGGTAGCGCTCTACTTCCCGGATGACCTCTTCTATGGTGCCGAAGGGCAGCAGGTGCTGTGTATCGATCCCGCCCACGAAACAGATCCTGTTCCCGTAGGCTGCCAGGGTTTCCGGTTCCATACCCTCAACCGGCTGGAGCGGTTCCAGCGCATCGACGCCGCATTTGATCAGTTCGGGGATAATCGGTGCCACGGCTCCGCAGGAGTGCTGCTGAAAAAAGGCCCCGTAGCTGTGGGCCAGGTCTACCAGGGCTTTAGTATGTTCCCGGAAGTACTCCTGCCACATATCCATGCTGAACAGCAGGGAGAGCTGGGTTCCGTAATCGTCATGGGTCCGCAGAATATCGATGGCCCCGCCTCCCGCTTCGAAAATGCGGGTGTAGTGCTCCATCTCAAAGGCATGCATACGGTCGAACAGAGCTTTGCAGAAGTCCGGATTCAGAGCCATGTCCATATAGAGCTTTTCTTCGGAACGCAGTGTTGTTGCGGTCTGGAAGGGGCCCCAATGCCCGAAGATCAGCGCTTTGTCCCTGTTTGCGGCGGCTTTCTCCGCAACAGTAGAGTAATCAAAGATTTCTGCGGGATCCGGCCAGTTGAAGCGTTCCACATCTCTGTAGGAATCGGCATCGTCCAGAGGATGATGGATGATATGTTCGTTATACTCTATGCCGTTCCAGCGAAACTCATTTATTTCGCCAAACAGACCTGTTGTGGTATAATCTCTTCCTTCTTCAGAATAAGAAGACGGGAATGAACAGATGGGGGACGGGTCGACGTTCCGGATATCCACAGCCAGATAGTCTAAAAGTTCATTTCTGTTCCGGACCCCGACTCTGGCTTGCATTTTTTTCCAGACCCAGCCTGTCGCTTCAAAGTGGGCGGGTAAGCGGTCGGGCTGCTGTCCCGCCATGGCGGCTCTCACTCGTTCCTTGGATGTCATCTTTTCAATCTCCTGTGTAAACAGTTTAGGGCGGAATCGGGAGGATGGAAATTGTATAGAATCTTCATTAGTAGTAATATTTCAATATGGCAATTCCCGAAGTCACTCTCAATCTGGATAGGAAACCGGAAATCAGCTATCTCCGCCGGAACTCTCTTCCCCCGGATTCGGAATTCCGGTACAGGATGAACGGAGTATGGGGTATGCACCTGTATGAGGGAAGCTGCCGGCTGCAGATCGGGAGACGTCATCGTCAGATATCTCCGGGAGAAATTTCCTTTACCCCGGCGGATCAGCCGTCTCTCTACCGGACCGGGAGAACCCTGAACTATTCCTGTGTGCATATCAGAACAACCGGGGACCGGGAACCCCACCGCTTTCCCCTGTTTCTCTCAGCAGGAGCTCAGACGGATGAAATCCGGGACAGTATGGATCGGGCCATCGGTCTGTTTCTCCCTCACCCGGCCAGAGCAGTTTTGAAAATATGGGATATCCTCTGGATGATATACGAGGCTCTGCCCTATTGGGACAGACGGGATGACGGATTCTGCGGAGCCGTAGAGAAGGCCGAGTCCTATATGGCCGCCTCCCTTCGGACAATCAGCTATCCCCGGCAGGTGGCCGATCATCTCGGATTGAGCCTCAATCATCTGAACCGTCTTTTTCATATGGAAAAAGATATGACAGTCGGGCAGTTTCTCCTGCAGATGAAGATGGCCCAGGTGCGAAACCAGCTGGAGAGGACGGACAAGCCTGTTAAACTGATTGCGTATGAGGTCGGGATATCGGATTTGCAGTATTTCAATAAACTCTGCCACAGGTACCTCGGCAGTTCACCGAGGAGCTTCAAGGGGACCGTAACCGGCAGTCAGGGAAGATGATCTCTCGAGGGGAAACCCGCTTTTCCCTTTGCTGGCCCAATGCTGGAATTGTACATATATAAGCCGGATATATCCATATATTTATCATGTAAAGCCTGTAATATACATACTATAGTAAATCTGGTGAAACGCCGGATTGTATAAACCAGGAGGGTATTATGAAGCAGGAAGCCAAGGTGAAAATATGGAAAAAACGCAAATTCGGTATGTTCATCCACTACGGACTTTATTCGATTCCAGGGGGTGTCTGGAAGGGTGAGCCGGTGACTCACGGTTACAGTGAGCAGATTTACTCCCACGGGCCCGTTGATCCTTCGGAGTATGAGGCTCTGACAAAGGAGTTTACAGCTTCGGAATTCAATCCCGGTGAAATTGTAGCCCTCGCGAAAGAAGCGGGGATGACCTATATCGTCATAGGTACCAAGCATCATGACGGGTTCTGCCTGTTCAGGACAGATACAACAGACTACAACAGCTGTAAGGCTGCGGCAGGACGGGATCTGATCGGGGAACTGGCTGCCGCGTGCCGGGAGGCGGAGCTCGGATTCGGACTGTATTTCTCCTGGATTGACTGGAACCATCCTTCAGCCCTCCCTGTATCCGATCATAATTCCGATGCGATCCCTGAAGCGCATATGGAGCTCAACAGACGGCAGGTTACGGAACTTTGTTCGAATTACGGTCCTATCTGTGAAATCTGGTTCGATATGGGAGCTCCTTCTGAAGAACAGAGCCGGGAAATGGCGTCGCTGGTGCGTCGTCTTCAGCCCGGGGCCATGATCAACGGAAGAATCTGGAACGGTCAGGAGGACTTTCTTGTTATGGGAGACAATGAAATCCCTTCTTTCGGAATGAACTGCCCCTGGCAGACTCCCGCTTCCATCTATCACGAGACCTGGGGGTACAGAAGCTGGCAGATCCGGGATGATCTGGAGGGGAAGATCCGGGAGCAGATTCGAAATCTTGCCAGAATCAGCGCCAGGGGGGGGAATTTCCTGCTCAACATCGGACCGAAAGGGGACGGATCGATCGTTTCCTTTGAAGCGGATGTCCTAAAGGGAATCGGGCGATGGATCGGGGTACACAGGGACGCTGTTTTTTCGGTGGAACCCAGTCCCTGGGATATCTTTTCCTGGGGAGAGTGTACCCGCAGGGAGAAGACCCTGTTCGCTTTTCTGTTTTCCCCCCCCGCTGACAGGAAGATCCTTCTTCCCTGTCTGGAAACCTGTCCTGTCCGGATAACCCTTATGGGCTACGGAGATCTTGTCGAATGGCAGCTGGATAAGGAGGGCCTTGTTATGTATCTCCCTGCTGGCGCCGGTGACGGGCCTCTTGATGTTGTGAAACTGGAATTCCCGAAAGAACCGGTTATCCGGAACGCTGCGGTTCCCCTGCCCGACAGGGGACTTCTTCCTCCGGGGCGACAAAGCCGCTCGTATTACGGAAAGGAGTACTACTCCTACCGCTCTTTCATCAGCAGCGAGAATCTGCGGCTGGAAAACCGGAAGGACGGCGACGTCGAGTTCTATTGGGAGCTTCAGGAGCCGGCGGCGGAGGATCTGGAGCTGTCCCTGGACTGCGGCGGGCAGGTCGGGTTGTTCTCGATCTCCGCCGGAGAAACCACAGGGCCGGCTTTCCTCATCAGCGACTGGACAGCGGACGAAGAGAGGGATACGGTTCTGTCTATCCGTAAAGGATCAGGCATCCCGGAAGGTCTCCGGCTTGGAGTTCGCCGATAATACCCGTGTACAGGGGGCCTCTTCCATATCAGAGAGGCCTCCTGTAGGTGTTTGTAACAAGTCATTCCCGTCTAGAGTCAGTTTTATAGAGGCGGCGTATCTTTTTTTTAATATTTGACCTTTTTTAAAAAAACGCCCTCTCCAGTTTCTGTCAGTCGACCGGGTCTTAAAAAATGACTGTAGCGGGAAGCCCGGATCAGCCTGTTAAATATAACCATGATTAAACCTATTAAGTTACAGTATCAGCTGAAACAGGCCGGAAGCCACTGGCAGCTTTATCTGATCTTCCTGTTGCCTTTCGTGTATTTTGTTCTGTTTAAGTATGTTCCCATGTATGGTCTGGTCCTGGCTTTTAAGAAGTACAGAGTGTCCAAAGGAATTCTGGGGAGCCCCTGGGTCGGACTGGACCATTTTGTACGGTTCATCCAATCACCTACAAGCCTGCAGGTGATGTATAACACCTTCATCCTGAGCCTGTATACGATTGCCGCGTCCTTTCCTCTGTCTGTTATTCTGGCGGTCGCACTGAACGAGACCAGAAATAAAACCTGGAAAAAGTCCGTTCAAATGGTTACCTACGCCCCGTATTTTATTTCAACAGTCGTTATGGTCGCCATTCTGTTTCAGCTTCTGGATCCCCGGATCGGTATCATTAACCGCTTTCTGGAACTGACGGGGCTGGAGACAGTCAATTTTATGGGGGAAGCCACCTGGTTCCGTCACATCTACGTCTGGTCCGGAGTCTGGCAGACCACAGGGTACAATGCCATTATCTACCTGGCCGCTCTGACTTCCATCAGTCCGGAACTGTATGAAGCGGCGATTGTCGACGGGGCGAATAAAGTTCAGAAAATCCGGCATATCGATATACCCGGGATTACCCCCACCATCGTTATCATGCTGATCCTCAATATGGGGTATGTTATGAGCGTAGGATTCGAAAAATCCTATCTGATGCAGAATCCTCTGAACCTGGAAACTGCTGAAATCATGTCCACTTATGTGTACCGGGTGGGACTCCTCAATACGGATTACAGTTTTTCCACTGCGATCGGTCTGATCAATTCCCTTATCAATCTGATTCTTATTCTGGGATTCAATTCAATCGCCCGGAAAATGGGAGACACCAGCTTATGGTAAAACTGAAAAAAAAGCAGCTGAAAGCCGACCGGACATTCGATTTTGTCAATAATCTGTTTCTGGGATTCTGTTTCCTGGTTGTGGCGTATCCTCTGATCTATATCATCAGTGCCTCCTTCAGCAATGCCCAGGCTGTTATTTCCCGGAAGGTTTGGCTGTGGCCTGTTGATTTTGACCTTGAGGCCTACAGGGCCATCTTCAAGAATAAGCAGATTGGAGCAGGATATTTGAACTCCTTTTTCTATGTGGTCCTCGGGACTTCCCTGAGTGTGTTCCTCACTATCCTTGCGGCCTATCCTCTTTCGAGAAAGGAGTTTATAGGACGGAATGTTTTCATGGGGTTCATTCTTTTCACCATGCTCTTCTCCGGCGGTCTTATTCCCCTGTATCTGCTGGTTAAAAATCTGGGACTCCGGGATACACGCTGGGCCATGGTGCTGCCCAATGCCATAGGAGTCTGGAACGTCATTGTCGCCAGGACTTTCCTCCAGAATACCATCGGTGACGAGCTTTATGACGCCGCTCAGATCGACGGGTGCAATGACCTGCGGTTTCTGTTTCAGATGGTCTTTCCCCTGTCGGGTTCCATCATTGCCGTTATGACTCTGTTCTATGCCGTGTGGATCTGGAATTCCTACTTCGATGCCCTGATCTATCTGGATTCCCAGAAACTCTTTCCCCTCCAGATCGTTCTCAGGAATATCCTGATTATGAATCAGGTGGATATTTCCATGATGAACGATATAGAGGCTTTGGCACGGAAGCAGGGAATGGCGGAAATCATCAAATATGCGCTGATTGTGGTGGCGAGTATTCCGCTTTTAACTATCTATCCTTTTGTTCAGAAGTACTTCATAAAAGGTGTGATGGTGGGATCGGTAAAAGGCTGATTGGACTCCTATGGAGTATCAGAATAAAAGGGGGATTTCCCCAAGGAGTGTAAATATGAAAAGGATTTTATTCGGAGTTCTGCTGCTGGCCTGCGCAATCGCGGCCTATGCGGGGGGACAGCAGGAGACTGTGACCGCTGAAGTGGCTTACACGGAACCGGGAGTCTTCCCTATTACAGAGACGCCGGTCGAGCTGACTTTCATGGTCTCCCAGGCCACCTGTGTGGAAGATTACAACAGTAATGAATTCTCAGGCTACATGGAAGAGATGACCAATGTGAAGATCAACTGGTCCATGGTTCCCGAACAGTCGCGGAAAGAAAAACTCAGTCTTGTTCTGGCCAGCGGGGACTATCCCGATGTTTTCTTCGGTTTTGATATGTCCGTAGACCAGGAAACGACCTACGGTATGGAGGAAGGGCTGCTGCTGCCTCTGAACAGTTATATTGATTCGGTTATGCCTAATCTGCAGAAAGTTTTTAAGGATAACCCCGAATACAGGGGCCTGATCACCAGCACCGACGGCAATATCTACTCTCTGCCCCAGCTGCAGGAGTGCTACCACTGCGGGAATTCACAGAAAATGTGGATCTATTATCCTTTTGTCGAAGCATTGGGTCTGGATATCCCCGAAACTACAGAAGAGTTCTATGACTTTCTTGTTGCTCTGAGAGATAACGACCCCAACGGCAACGGCAAAGCCGACGAAATCCCTCTGGCAGGATCTATCCGGGGCTGGAGAGATCAGGTGGAGATGTTTCTGATCAACTCATTCCTGTATTGCGATCTGGATACCAATATCGAGGCTGATGCGGAGCAGAATGTCGGTTTCTTTCTGGATAAAGGCCGGATCGATACCAGCCTCAACAAGGATGCCTACCGGGATGCTCTGCGTTATCTGCATCGCCTGTATGAGGAAGGGCTGCTGTACGAAGGTTCCTTTTCTCAGGATAGTGCACAGCTGACTCAGCTTGTGGAAAGTTCAGAGGAGCCCACAATCGGATTCGCCGCAGGCGGATGGAGAGGTATGTTTTCTTCCTACGATAGCGAACGGTTCCGGAATTTCCGGGCGATTGCTCCTCTGGAGGGACCAAAGGGCGAGCGGAATGCGGTAAACTATCTTCAGTCTCCTGCAATCGGTAACTTTGTTGTCTCTTCGTCAACGAAACATCCTGAAGCGGCTCTCCGCTGGGCGGATTATCTCTACTCGACCGAAGGGACTCTCCAGCTGCGCCATGGATTCGAGGGGCAGGCCTGGCGATGGGCAGACAAGGGCGAGCTGGGTCTGGACGGTAATCCCGCAATCTGGGACACCCTTATCCCCTGGAACGACAAGGATCCCCAGAATGTCACCTATAAGGGAGGCGGTGTTTTTGCAGAAAATAATGCGTTCCGTCTGGGCAAGGCCGTGAAGGGCGGTGTGGATTATTACAGCGGCGATAACGTCGAAAAACTTCTGTATGATGCCACTCTGAATCTCTACAAGCCCTATGCCGACAACTCAAAGGAAATCCCCACCCTGAGGTATACGGCGGAAGAGCAGGCTGATTATGCAACCATGAAGTCCGAATACGCAAAATTTGTCCGTCAGGCTTCGGTCAAGTTTATTGTCGGCGTTATGGATATCGAGGCTGACTGGGATCAGTACCTGAAAGATCTGGAAAAGCTGGGACTCAGCGATCTGATTGTTCTCAGGCAGACTGCCTACGATCGTCAGTTTAAATAAAACTGACTGAAGGTTGGGCCATCTGTAAATACCGGATGGCCCTCCTTCTGGTAATATGCTAAAATTACCGGATTTATGCTGTTGAAAAGAACAACGTTCAAACACTCCAGGAACCTCCTGATCGGTTACCTTCTGCTGCTCTCATTTTCTTTCCTGATCATATTCTTTGTTCAGAGGCATACCTATGGCGTTCTGGAAGAAAACATACGGGAGCGAAACCGGAACGCACTGGAACAGACGGGGTATCTTCTCGATCAGTATATGATCGAGGTGAAGCGTCAGTCGCTTCTGCTGATGGCGGATCCCCTGATTGACGATTTTCTGAACCTTCCGTCTCTGAAAAGAGGGGATCCGGACATTCAGACGGTTATCGACGCCTCCTCTCTGCTGAATTCCTATAAGGCGCTGAACCCTTTTATCAGTGAAGTGTATATCTATTCAGGAACCAGCAGCTATCTGCTCTCTTCCTCCAATGCCTACCTCTATCCGGAGAAAGTGTATGAAAAAGCTGTCGCCTTCGAGGGATATTCCTACAGACAGTGGCTGCACAGCATACTGAAGGAGAAACACAATAACGAATATATTCCGGCTCTTCATGCCCGGGTTAACGGTGTCTCCCTGTCAGTGATCCCCTATCTGCGCTCCCTCCCTCTGGATTACCCGTTTATCAACTCGGGAAAGATGATCCTTTTGCTCAACGAAGGCATGATCCGTACCATTCTGGAGGATCTGGCCATTGGACCACAGGGGAGGGTATTTCTTGCGGATTACAGCGGGCAGATTCTGACCAGCGCCGGCAATCCGTCTCTTCCGGAGATCTCCCTCCTCCCCAATCTGGTAGAAGGGAAAGAGGAGGTTTCTTTTCCGGACGGTGAAGAGTATCTGTTCTTTTCATCCCGTACCGCTCAATCGGGCTGGATTCTCACCTACCTCCTGCCGCGTAAGGCGTTAAAGGATCACATCAGCCTGTTGTGGACTATATACGGTTTTATCTCGTTAATCATACTGTTCTGTACCGCCGGTTATTCCCTGTTTATTATCCTGACGGATATGAACCACTGGAAAGATATTCAGAACCTTATGGGAGGCTCCGGCAGTTATGAGGAGCTGAGGGATAAGCTTCACCAAATGAGCAACCGGGTAAACCGGGTGCTGCAGGAGGACGGTTCCGGATCATCGGATCTGGAGAGAATCTTTCTTTACCGCCTGTTCTCCGGAAACTTTATCGACAGAGAAGACCCGGTACGGATGGCCCGGAGCCTTCAGATTCCTCTGGGAGAGGGACCCTTTCAGGTTTTCTCCGTGGAACTGCGGGGACAGGATGAAATACAGATCAATGAAGAGACTGTAACGGATATGCGCTTTGCCCGTATATTCTTTCGCAAAACTCTGAATGATATTCTGGATTCCCGCTATATGATTCTTCTGGAGGACAGTCACAGTTCTTCGATTCTGGCCTGGGACTGTCCGGAAAAACTGAAGATCCTGGCAGATCGCCTGTATCTCCTGCTGGCCGGTTCTCTGCCTATGGATGTCTATTGCGGTACGGGAGATTCCCGAAGTGATCTTTTTGACGTCAGTGCTTCCTATCGTGAAAGCCGGGCCTCTCTGGACGCCCAGATCAACCAGGGCGAGCCGGGAATCCGGAAATATTCGGAACTGTCGGAACAGGACCACTCCTACTTTTATCCCATCGATGCGGAAAACCAGCTGATCAATCTTACCCTGAATGGCGATGCCGCCCAGGCTCTGCGGATGATGGACTCCCTTCTGGCCCAGAATCTTAGAGACCGATCTCTGGATGTTGAAGCCAGAAAAGCGTTTTTTCATGCTATGGCGGGAACTCTGAACCGCATTAAAAACCGGCTTTCCGATAATCCGGAAATTCTGGCTCTTTCGTTGAAGAGCGCTGCGGATGAAGGAGAGGTCCGACGGGTGTTCTCCGAATTCTGCCGGATTATCGGAGAATTGCGAACGAATCGGAACGAACAGCTTAAATCAGCACTCATCCGTTATCTGGATGAGCATTATCCGGACCCTGATCTGACCCTTTTTACAATTGCCCGGGAGTTCGGCTACCGGGAAAGTCAGCTTTACTATTTTTTCAATAACAACTTCCGTATCAGCTTTGCCCAGTACCTGGAAAGGCTCAGGCTGGATGCGGCTGTCCGTTTACTGCAGGAAAATCGTTCGTATTCCATCAATGAAATTGCTCTGAAGGCGGGGTATGCCAATACACAGACCTTCAGGAGGGCATTCAAGAAACGTATGGGAACAACCCCTTCGGATTACAGGGAAAAGTGAAGACGCTTCAGGGTGGCATTATAGGGGACGGGTATCAGTCTTTGCACTGCTGAAGGATCCGGCAGCTGTTGCGGTAGTCCCGGGGACTGACTCCGGACCATTTCCTGTATAGATTTGAAAAATGTACGGGGGATGTGAAGCCCAGACTCCAGGCGATATCCTTAACGGGCCTGGCTGTGGTTTTCAAAAGATCCCCGGCCTTCTCGAGTTTGATCTGAATCATGTACTGATGGGGCCCCACCCCCATCTCTTTTTTAAATACCCTGCTCAGGTGTTCCCGGGAGACATGGACGGCTTCCGCCAGTTCGCTGACGGATAAAACATAATCTTCCCGGGAACCGATAAAACGCAGGGTCTCTTCCAGCAAAGCTTTATCGCTTGTAGACGGTTCCGCCTGTTCCCTGCTCCTGATCAGCTGGTACAGGAGTTCCGAAGCCAAACCTGCATTTTCCACAGAAGAAAGAGTCCGCCGCCGCGCCTCGCCGCTCCGGTAGCTTCTCAATCTGGCAATGACACCGGTTGTCCGGGGTATTCTGAACACATATCCGAACCGGCGGTTTATCTCACGCGCCATTTCGCAGGATGCCTCCGATTTGAGGTTGCACCAAAGAACTCTCTGGGTATTTTCTATACCCGCCGGCTGGTAGTAGCAGTAGTTCCGGTCATCGGAAGGGATAAGGAAGCCCATGCCGGGAAGAAGTTCATGGCTCTCCGTTCCCGTTTCAAAAATGCCTTTCCCCTCCAGGGTATACTGGAAGATGACGGGGGAGTCTTCACAGGAAGTCTGAAAGCGCCGGGCGTTCCAGCGGTAAAGGCTGCTGTGAATCGTGCTTTCGCAGACATTCAGAAGTCGAGGCAGCGTTTCCAGAGGCATCAGGGTGTCGAAATACATTTCCCAATGATTGGTTACTATATCACACATAGTAAATAAATATCATAAATTGGGGACTGGTTTCAATGATGAGGTAGTGGAATAATATACAGAGTAGTGTTTAAGCTGTATTTTCTGAACAATGAGAGGGAATCATGAGTATCACAAATAATGATGTTATCTATTTACGGGAGCTGGCAAAAAAATATCTGGAGTATGCCGGAGACAAGGTTATGGAGGAGAGAACCGGGCTCTGGTACGCCCATAACCGTTTGGAAGGGAAAAGGCCTCTGGTTGTCATGGAGAACTGCACGTTCAATGCGGAGATGCTTCCTCCGCTTCGTTGTTCCGGTAAAGAGGCCAGGATCATCGAAGAGGTTCTGGTTGAAGCTATAACGAATTATGAATTGATCGGTGACGACAAGGTAATATCCCCCTGTTTCCCTCTGGTAAGACCCATAGAACATATTCCCTTCGGCGGGGTGTTACAGCGTATTTTCTCAGAAGACGACCGGGGCCGTGAGCTGGGTTATGCCGATATCCCGGTCATAACGGATCTCGTTGAGGATGTGGAAACCCTGAAACCCTCCCGCTATTCTACGGACCAGTCAGCCTTTGAAGAGTTGAAACGGATCGTCGAGGACTGTCTTGAGGGAATTCTGCCGGTGGTTGTAAAAAACCACTCCCTGCACTGGCACATTATGCCCAGCAAATATCTGGTGGATCTGATGGGGATGGAGAGGATGATGTTTGCCATGATCGACTATCCCGAAGAGCTGCACCGGCTTTTGAATTTCATCAAGGAGGATATTCTCGCTTATCTCCGGTGGCAGGAATCCGAAGATCTTCTGACCCTGAACAACGGGAATGATTATGCCGGTTCCGGAAGTTACGGGTTTTCTGATCAGCTGCCCCGGCGGTCCCTCTCTCCGGAGAGCTCCGTGGAAACCGGAGATCTGTGGGGGAATATGAATTCCCAGGAATCGGTAGGAATCTCCCCGGAAATGTACGGTGAGTTCTTTTTCCCCGTCTACCGGGAACTGGCCCGGGAGTTCGGTTATATCTATTACGGCTGCTGTGAAGCGGTGGACGACGTGTGGGAGGCGTATCTCAGCCGCATTCCCAATCTGAAAAAGGTCTCCGTGTCACCCTGGAGCGATGTCTGGAAGATGGGAGAGTTTCTGAGGGGGGGAACGACGATCTTCTCCCGAAAACCCAGTCCCAATTTTATCGGGGTGGGCCGTGATCTGGATGAGGAAGCCTTCAGGGCCCATATTTCCGAGTCCCTGCTGGCGGCGAAAGGAACCACCATGGAGATTATCTTCAGGGATATCTATACCCTTGAGGGAAACCGGTCCAAGCCGGGCCGGGCGGTGGAGATTGTACGGGAATTGATTGATTCCCTTTGGTCCTAGCCCTGGTTCGGAGTAGTAAAGAATAAACAACTGAGGACAATAGCCTTGAGTATGTTCAAGGCTGGGTAAGGAAGAGACTATCGTTTACTGTACAGATTTAAAAGTACTTGATTACACACAAGTTCTTCTCTTTCATCTCAATGCATTATATGAATCTGCCGGTGCGGTGATCCTTGCGGAAAGCGGAATCTCGGAACCGGAGAAACCGTTGGGGTATCCGGAACCGTTAAATTTTTCCTGATGACAATGAGCTATTTCCGCGGCCATTTCCATTAAAGGACGATCCTTCAGGAAACCTAAGGTAGTATGAGGTTTCTTTATCCCGCGCTTCGGTGAGGTCCGCTATCGCCATAATTGTCTGAAATCGAATCTCTTTTTCCTTCAGGTACCGGCTGGATATATCTATGGGGTATCCAATAATTGATGTTATTTCACCAGCCTCGTTATTAGCTGTTTTTACATACAGATGAACCCTGAGAATTTCACCGGACTTTATTCTGTTTTGTAACTATCCAGAGTAAAATGGAGTCTATAACTATTCTGAAAAATGATAGATTAAAACATTACTTCTATGATAATAATTATTATTGATAAAATGCAGTTTGCACAAACAGGATTTATCTGACACACTTAAGGATAAAGGACGGTCATATGAGATTTATGCTGAGATTTAAGTTTCTGATGAATACCCTGCTGACTATCGCCATGCTTATTACACTTACCTTCTTTGCTTATACGGGATTATCAAAATCCCTGATAGTCTTCCTGGGGGTGATTTTCAGTCTGGTATCTATAATTGTTAGCGCCGTATTATTGAAAACATTCTCAGGTGTTTTTAAAAAAACAAATCAGGCAATAATTGACTTTGGTAAATCCGGAAGCAATATGACCAGTCATCTTGAAATAAACAGTAATAACGAACTGGGTGACATCACCGGTAGTTTTAACATCTTTATCGATAACCTCAGAGAGGTTCTTATCAACCTTTTCGACCTGATACACCGTAACCATCAGCTTGGAAATCATTTAGGCAACTCGTCCAAGGAGACAGCCGAATCGGTCAATGGAATTATCAGACGGGTTCAGAGCATGGAAGTAAGCGGAAAACAGTTAAATGAATCCATACTTCAATCCTCTTCAGCAATGGAAGAAATCATGCGATCCATCGAAAGCCTCAATAATCAGGTGGAGCAGCAGTTTCAGGCTATCGAACAGTCCAGTTCCTCTACGGAGCAGATCATGGCATCGATTACGAATGTCGCAAAGATCAGTGAAAATCGTCTTTCCTCCATGAATACTCTGGTGGAGCTGATTAATAACGGCGGAGAAAAGGTAGAAGAGACCAGCCGGATTATTCAGGAGATTCAAAAGAATGCGGATGAGATGATGAGCATGATCGATATCATCAATAATATTTCCAGTCAAACGAACCTCCTGGCAATGAATGCCTCTATAGAAGCCGCTCATGCCGGTGAGGCAGGGAAAGGATTTGCAGTAGTCGCTGATGAAATCAGGAAACTGGCGGAAGATACGGGTGAAAATGCGAGCCGGATAGCCGACAGCCTGAACTCAACCACAAAAAAAATCAATGAAGCAAACGCCTCAGGTGCGGAAAGTGAAAAGGCTCTTATCGTAATCAATAGAGAAGTTAATCTTTTCAGCGATGCCTTAGAAGATGTTTCCTACTCCATGGGAGAACTTTCCCAGGCAAGCAATGAAATTCTCCAGTCTATCGAGATTCTGAAAAATACCAGCAGCGTAGTGCTCACCGCATCGGAAGAGATGAAAATGGGAGCGAAGGAATCCATGGAATCTATTCTGCAGATAAAAGATGTTTCCGCTCGGAATCTGACCGATATGAACCGTGTAATGGAGCGGACAGAGGAACTGAATACCCTATCTCTGCAGGTATCTGCTTTCAGTAATCAGAATCGTTACAACAACTCTCTTCTTATCAGTGAAATAGAAAAATTCGAACTGGGTAGGGATGGGGCGGAGAACAGGGAGCTGGTAATGGGTATCGACTGGTCAGATGTTCTATCCGTAGGCATAACTGATATGGACAGTGAACATAAAGAGCTCTTTAACCGGATCAATGCCCTTCTCAGTTCTCTTCTGGGAAGGGATAAGAACTATGATGTGGGAAAGCTGGTCGGTTTTATTAATGAATACATTGATTATCACTTCCGGGATGAGGAGAAGATGCTGGAATCCTGGAATTATCCGGAACTGGAACAGCACAAGAAGCTCCATGCTATCTATGAGGAGTATTTTGCACATATCGAAAAAGAACTGACTGCCGGAAATTTTGATGCGCTTCTGTTGATGGAGATTCAGGAAAAGGTGGTTAACTGGCTGCTGAATCACATCGCAAAGGTGGATAAAAAATATGGAGAATATATCGCAAAACAAAAGAAAATATAGCTCATAGCAGCAGGCTCAATCCAAAATAATACTGATACAAAGGATTATAAAATGAAATTCACTAAGCCGTCTCTCCATGTATTACTCACAGCCTTCTATGTCTGTTGTCTGATTCCTCTGGCATTCCTTTTCATCGGAAACAGCATCATCAGGATTCTGGTGCCTGTACTTGTCACCGTCCATGCCGTGACCAGTATTATAAGTTTCAGAGGACTTCAGAAAATCATCCATTCCTTCAATGATGTCGTTCATAGTCGTTTGAGCAGAGACAGGACAAAAGCCTCCGACAGCGTTGAAGCCTTATCGGACCATATGAACGCCTGCCATCTATCGAGAAGAAAAACCAATGCCATTCTTAAAAAGAACAAAGAGCATTCTTCTGAATTCACAAAAGAGCTCAAGGATTCGGTTTATCTGACAACAACCATCAATGGCAGCGTACAGAGTATTAAGGGTAAAATAACCAATCTGAATGATTCTCTGCTCAATTCCTCTTCCGCTATTGAAGAGATCGCCCAGACCATCAACTCCTTTTCGTCCCAGATTGAAGAACAATCCGCGTCGGTCATCCAGACCTCTTCAGCCATAGAGCAGATGGATGCCTCTATCCGTAATGTCAGTGATATTACCAGCCGGGAAAACCAGACGGCCATGGACTTGCTGCAGCTGGCCGAAAAAAGCCAGCAGGGTATGGAAGAGATGAACAGGATAATCGAAACGGTGAATAACAACATTGATGCGGTGCAGGAAATCATCACCGTGATAGAGAATATCGCATCTCAAACCAACCTGCTGTCAATGAATGCGGCGATTGAGGCAGCCCATGCGGGTGAAGCGGGCAAAGGTTTTGCCGTAGTCGCGGAGGAGATCAGAAAGCTGGCGGAATCAACGGCGGAAAACTCTACCCTCATATCCCATACTTTGAAAAAAATTGTGGATAACGTCCGGAAAGTAAAAACCGCCGGGGCTGAGAGTCTGAATGATTTCAATCAGATTCGAACCGAGACAGAACACCTGACTGATGCCTTTGTCTCCATCAAGAGTGCAACATCTGAGCTCAATGTGGGAAGCCGGGAAATAGTCAAGGCCACCCAGATTCTAAACGACATTTCCCTGCATATAAAAAACGGTTCCAGTGAAATCGGAGACAGCACCAGGGATATTCAGGATTCGATTACCACAATTGTAGAAGCCAGCAATGAGACGGAATCGGAAATCAGCAGAATCACGGATGTCTCAAAAAGTATGAATATGATGTTTATGAATATATCCAATATATTCCTTGATTATGAAATATACCTGGATAAAATAGAGGAATTTCAGAATTTCGAATTTGGAAAAGCCAGTAATTTATCCGTTGTAAAGGTTATTATTCAGCACCTGCTCTGGCTTATCAAAGCCAGGGCTATTATTGACGGAACCCTGAAGGTCTCTGCCTCGGAAATTACCGATCACCACTCCTGCGAACTGGGGCAGTGGATCGACAAGAGTGCTCCCGACAGGATTAAGAAACTGCCCTACTTCAGCACTATGACGGATAACCATGAAAAACTGCATTCCCTGGTGAAAACCATTACTGAAACAGTCCGGAGCAGTACGTTTGAAGAAACCGAAGAAAAATATAAAGATCTGCTGAAACTGTCGGAACAGGTTATAGATGATCTGAACAGAATACAGATGGAATTGGACGGTAGTGTTCCAAAGACATCTGTCCCGGTAGGCTGACAGGTCCCGTGAAAGCGTCTCTTGAGGTTCCAGGGTAATCCTGCAGTCCGGGGGGGATTGGGCAAACACCAAAACACCACTTTTCACTGTCTCCCCCTCTTAAAGTTCCTGAATATCCGGGAGCTTGTCTGTAGAGGGGGCCTTTCTTGTGGCCAAGTGTGCCGTCTATCAAGGCAGGATCTTATATTTTTCTAATATACAAGATTAGGAATATTTTAAGTTGTATTATTCTCTTTCCTCCTGTTTTCTAGAGCTGATTTCAGACGTAATACCAGTTCTTCCAGAACAGAAGTAGGGCAAGCCAGATTTATTCTTTCAAAACAGCTCCCTTCTGAGCCAAAGATGTACCCCTCGCTAAAGAACGCAGATACCTTTGTTTTCATGAAACTTTCCAGTTCTTCCTGTGACATCTGCAATCCACGGCAATCCCACCATTGCAGATAGGTTCCTTCCATGTTAAATACCGATATTTCTGGAATATTTATAGATAAATAATTCTCTAGGAATGCTTTATTTTTGTTGATCAGATCTATAAACTCATCAAGCCATGAGATACAGGATGTATAGACAATCTCTGTTGCTGCAAATGCAATTGGGTTATGTACGGCAATGGAATTTCGTTTCATAGCGTTATTGAAATCTTCTCGTAATTTACTGTTTTTGATAATGATGTTGGATATTTGCATTCCTGCCAGGTTAAAAGTTTTACTTGGTGACGTGCAAGTAATACAGTTCTCTGCGATTCTATCTGACATTGATGCAAATACATGATGCTCATGTCCAGGCAGAATAATATCAAAATGAATTTCATCAGACACAATCAGTACGTTATTATCCAAACATATCTCTGCTACCTGCAATAATTCAGATTTTGTCCAAACACGGCCTACAGGATTGTGAGGACTGCAAAAAATCAACATTTTATTCTTTGAGTCAGATGCCTTAAGTTTAAGGTCGTCAAAATCAATCTTGTAGCTTTTGTCAGACTCAATCAAGGAACTTTTTACAATTGTTCTGTCATTACGACTGATTGAATCATAAAAGGGGTGATAGACAGGAGTAAGCAGAATTACACCGTCACCAGGTTCGGTATAGGCCTGCACCGCGTTGCTTATTGCCGGAACTATACCGGGAAAAACTATGATCCAGTCTTTTTCAATTTCCCATTCATGCCGTGTTCTCATCCACTGGCAAACTGATTCATAAAACTTGTCTGAAGGATCTGTATAGCCAAATATAAGTTTTTCCATAAATTCCGATAATTGTGAAATCAACTCCTGAGGATGTTTCAGTTCCATATCGGCTACAGATAATGGAACTATATTGTCAGCTATACCGGGGCTTCGACGTTTCATGCTTTCCCACTTTGAGGAAGACATTTCGGATCTGTTAATTACTGTTTTAAAATCATGATTCACAGTTTATCCTCCTAAATTTCTTTTATGTTTGAATGAACAGGAATAATGGCATCAATTTCAATTCCGGCATTCAATGGCAATACAGCAACCTGAAATGTGACTCTGGCGGGAAAGGGTTCTTTAAAATAAGTGGAATAAACTTTATTCATTGCTTCGAAATCATTTATGTCCTTTAAATAAATAGAGATCTTCACGGCATCTGAAAGTTTTACGCCACATTCAAAGGCAATTCCCTCCAGATTATTCAAACATTGTCTTGCCTGATCTTCAATATTATCGGGAAAACCCCCTGTATCGGGATTCATTGGCAACTGCCCGGAAGTAAAAATAAATCCGTTTGATCTAATAGCTTGGGAATATGGTCCTATTGCAGGTGGAGCCTTGTCGCTTGTAATTTGCTGTCTCATGCATTTATCCTTTTTCAATTACTGTTATTAACCTTTGACACTTCCCTGGGTTAAACCAGCAACCAGATATTTCTGACCAAGGGCAAAAATAATCATAGTGGGAAGAAGTGCTATGATTATCCCGGCACTCATTATGTCCCAACTCACTCCTGCTTTAGATATAAAAGAGTTCAGAGCTACCGGTATTGTTAAATATTTATCACTTGAAATAAGCATTACTGCCAGGAAAAGCTCATTCCAGATATTTACGAATGAAAAACTGAATATGGCTACCAACCCTGGGATACTGGTAGGAAGAATAATTCTGAACAATGCTGTAATGGGGTTACAGCCATCAATGAGCGCCGCTTCTTCCAAAGCTTTCGGTATTTTGTCAAAAAAAGCTTTCGACATTATTGTGCCGAAGGCCAGAGACAGAGCGATATATACCAGAGATAGGGCTACTAAATTATCAGTTAACCCTAAGAAGGATAGCATCAGGAATACTGGTATCATAAGAATAAATCCAGGAATCATCTGGGTGAAATATAAAAACATGATATATCCGAACTTTCTTTTTCCGTTATTGCTTCGGGATAATGCAAAACCTGAAAATGTACAGATGATCAAACTACCCAAAGATGAAAGTACGGCAACAATGAGAGAGTTCATGAAATACAGTTTGAAGTTTGCAAAACTGAATAATCTCTCATAACTCTCAAGTGATATCTTTGAAGGGAAATAAATCAGTGGATTCGAATAGATCTCATTCATCGGTTTAAGAGATGTAATAAAAATCCAGTATAAAGGAGCAATGGCAAAAAGAAGGAAGAGAGACAAGGTCGCAAAACGGAATATTTTACCAACCATGATCTTAAAACTTTTTGTTTTCATAATGTTAGTTCCTCTTTTGATGTGTGCTTGATATAGAAGAATGAAAAAACAAAGAGAATGGATATTATCATCACACCGATTGCTGCACCCTGACCAAAGTTGTATTCCTTTATTATCTTATTTATCATCTCCGTAGCCAGAATATTTGTTGAGTTGGCAGGACCGCCACCGGTCATTCCGAATATTAAGTCAGGATAATTCATTATCCATATACATCTGAGTAAAATTGTGCTTGAAATAGTTGAGCTTATATAGGGGATGGTTACATACAGTAATTGCCCTAGTTTTCCTGCTCCATCTATCTGGGCGGATTCATAAAGTTCTTTCGGTACCGACTGTAGGGCTGCCAATAGCATGACAGAGAAGTAGGGCACCCCGTACCAAATATTAGCAATTATAACAGCGATCATAGCGTAATGTGGATTTGATAGAAAATTAACGGGTTTGGATATTATTCCGGATTTTAAAAGTAGATCGTTAATCATACCGAACTGCCCGTTAAACAGCCAGGCCCAAATGATACCAATGGCAAATCCGGATAAAGCCCAGGTGTAGAACACCAAACTCGTATACAAACCCCTTCCCCAAAAAGCTTCTTTTAAAAGAAGCGCCAGTAGAAACCCAAGTGAAAACTGGAAAATTACCGATAACAAAACCCATAACAATGAATTCAGTACGATCTGTATAAAGCTGATTGTCGGATTAAAAATAACAGTTTTAAAATTCTCAAAACCGTTAAAGTACAAATCATTCAGATTCAGCATTGAATAATTCATGAATGCGATAGAAAATATCTTTAGCACGGGAATGATTATAAGAATTAAAACTATCAATAGAGTAGGCAGTAACATCCATGAATATTTCTCATGCTTCCCGATAGGATTAGTCAAAATCTCTTCTCCTTATAAAATACCCCCGGGAACAATTTCTCCCGGGAGGAAATAAAATAATCAGTCCCAGTATGAAGCCCAATCTTTAGCAGCACTTTCAGGAGTGATCTGCCCCAGCAGTACTTTCTGCATAAGTTGTTCCTGAATCTGACTCCAACCCGGATATTTATCAGATGAATACGGGTATTTGACAAATTTAAACTTTACTGGAGTATTCATGGAAGTAGCCCATGCTTTATATACTCCTGTACTGAAGTATGGATCATCTGTAAAGGAAGTTGTATGGATAGGTAAAGTTCCATACTGTTTACAGAATTCCGAGTTTTTCTCGGAAGAAGACATGAAGGATATAAAGTCCCATGATTCTTTCTGATGTTTGGAATAGCTGGGAATACCCAAGCCTGCGTATCCGTAATCAAGATAAGTATATCCTGATTTTCCGGAAGGAATGGGAATTACAGTATACTGATCCCGGCTCAGCTGTTTATCAACAAGAGGAACGGTATCCGGGTCCTGTATCAGAAAGGGGGTTGTCCCTGAAACAAAAGCATTGATCTGTTCGTTGAAACCCCAGTTTACAGCATCAGATGGAGCCGCCTCTGAGAAGAGATCAGCGTATTCTTTTAATCCCTTTATAAAATCCGGGTTACTGAAGACACTTTCTCCATCCGATGTTTCATACAGGTTCTCGGTATTGATCTCGTCAATATCTGAAAGAATCATTATATCGGAAGTCTTAAAGGCATTCCCTTTCCCTCTGAAATCAAAACCGAACTGAGCATCCTGTTCTACTGTTATTTGTTTGGCAATCTTGTAGAGATCTTCTAGAGTTTCCGGCATTTCAGTTACCCCTAGCTGTTTCAGAATATCAGTTCTTACAAAAAGAGCCTTGATGTAGAAAAACTGTGGTATCAGATAGGGATGACCACCAACATCAGAGGCAGCCTCTTTTGTTATGGACAACATAGTATTTGCTTCCGACCAATCTGAAATCATTGAACTTAGATCCTGAAGTTTATCATTGTTTACAAACTGAGAGACTGTCATATCTCTTATTTCAACAATATCGAGAGCTTGATTTGTATTCAGCATCATGGTCAATTTATTATCAGCCTGTTCATAGGGTGGTGAAATCAAATTAATTGTGATCTCAGGATGCAATGCCTCATACTCGGCAATGAAGCCTTTTATAACTTTTGTCCTGTCAGGATTTGTCATAACTTCAAGGAAATTGAGTTCAACCTTCTTGCTTGCCTCACTTTCCTGGCTTCCATTTGCATAAGTATTAAAACCAAGAATCAGTACTCCAAGAATAAATACGAAAAATCTTTTCATTTTCTTTTCCTCCTAATCAACATTAAACTCTTGAGACTCAAGATAATCAAATCACCTCCTTTTTTACTTGAGTATCAAAAACATATCAAATAACGGATACTGAATTTTTTATTCATTTGTAATCCATTAAATACCATTTGTTAACGTAAACAAAATCTATTCAATTAAACCAGGCAAAGATAAAATGATTCATTCAGTGCCTGGATTCATACATCTTTATTTCGCTGTATTCAAGACATCGCTGTTCTTGAATACAGCAGGATCAACATCGTTCAGAAAAAAGAATATCTCCTTTCAATAGCGTCAGGGCGCCCTCTTCTGGGTTTGCCGCTTCCGGATGAGTCATTATCCATTTGTTATTACTTACAAGCAGATGGTCTTCTTCTGACAGAATTGTCTTTTTGACTTTAATTGATGTACAAGTGCCTTTTGTCAAGGCTACCGCTACCTGAAATCCCTGACCGTTATGGCCATCACAAGGGGCATAATGAAGTGTATAAGGATAGATCTCCATCATGCTGTTTGAAGGAACAAAAAAAGCTTCCATCTTTCCTGTATCATAGGTTCCACCTTTCATATCATGATATGAACCTAGAACAAAGACAGTCTCTTTTGCTGTTATACAGATCTCACTGCATTTGTGATATTCGACACTATCCAGTTTTGTATTAAAGCCATTACAGTAACCAAGCTGTATATACTGGCCTCCAAAAAAATTGTTTTGAAGATCATTAAAAACAGGATGTCCTTCAAGTTCCTCAATAGATGGAAAATATTCAAATCCTGATTCAGGTACACGGGTCACTGATGTGAAGTGAGTAATAAAATTGTCAATATCATATCCACTAATGAGACGTGCATATCTGCCAAAATTACTGCTTTTACAAGATTGGATGTTCATACTCACTCCTTTTTATAATTGGTGCGCTAATACGATACCTGGGTATATCAAACTTCAAGTCCCAGCAAGCGCGGAAGCCACAGGGTTAGATCAGGAATAAAGCCTACACCAAGAACAACAATCAGATTAAAAAGCAGAAAGGGTAGAATCTCTTTGCTCACCCTGAATAAATCGACCTTGGCCATATCTGTTATGGCAAAAAGGACATTTCCCACCGGAGGTGTGCATAAACCGATATTGGTATTGATAATCAGCATTATCCCAAACTGTATGGCATTCAGTCCCAGGTTTTCTGCAATCGGCCACAGGATTGGTGCAAAAAGAATGATTGATACTCCGGGATCCATCCAGGTTCCCATAAAGAGAAAAAATACATTAACTAGCAGTATTAATACGACTTTATTACTAGTTATTGAAAGAAAGAAGTGTTCGGCAACAGTGGGGACATGTTCTGCACCAAATACCCATGTAATAACAGAGGCGCCGGCTATAATCAGATATAGTTTGGCAGAACTGCGGACAGCGCCTTTAAGGGAAACAAGCAAATCTTTGATATTGAGTGATCTGTAAATAATAAATCCCACAAGAATGGAGTACATAACTGAAACAGCAGCCGCTTCCGTTGGTGTAAAAACACCGGACAAAAGACCGCCAATTATAATGACCGGCATAAGAAGAGCAAGAAAAGCATCTTTTAATCCAAAGAAAAATTGCTTGGGAGTCGTTTTTACGACGACTTTGGGATACTGTCTGTGTTTGGAAATAATGGCCACCATAAGCATATCGATAATGCCGATCAACAGCCCCGGTATGATAGCTCCCAGGAACATCCCTCCGACGGAAACCTCCATAACAGCCGCATATAATACGATAACCGTACTGGGAGGGATTATTGGTCCGACAAGAGATGACGCCGCTGTTATCCCGGCACTGAATTCACGGTCATAGCCCTGTTTTTCCATAGAGGGAATAAAAATAGTGCCCAGTGCTGCAATATCGCCAAGAGCGACACCTGTGATTCCGGCAAAAAGAATACTGGCCAGAACATTAACCTGAGCCAAGCCACCCCGAACACGTCCTATTACTATATTGGAAAAATTAATAAGTCGATCAGAGATCCCGACTCTGTTCATAATATCCCCGGCAAGCATAAAAAAAGGAATAGCCGTCAGTACAAATACATTAATTCCTCCAAAAACTTTTTCTGGCATCATCATAAGGTTCATGAAATCACCTGAAAACAGTAAATAAAAAAATCCGCTGACCAGCATAGAGAAACCAACCGGCATACCAAGAAACAGGAACCCCAGAAATACAATAAGAAATAAAGCCAATGTCATTTTTTCCTCCCTTATTCTGAAATCGGGGACTTCCCTGCATCTCTATCAGGATGAGTAAGATCCTGAATAAAATTTTTAATTATGAAAATTCCTAATAATATTCCGCTTAACGGAATGGCCATATAAGGCCACATCATCGAAATCCCCAATCCGCCGGACATCATAAACTTCATGAAAATAGCGGTATCAAAACCAACAGTTACCCAGACAACCATTGTTCCAAAGATACAAATGTCAAAGAATAATCTGATAGAATATCTCATAAGTGAAGGAAGATGATCGAAGAAATAGTTTACCCTGATATGATCATTGTCATGGGTTACGGATGCACATGTAAAAAGGGCCATGTATACAATAATGTAACGAGTCAATTCTTCAGCCCAGGGAAATGAATATTTAAAGGTATATCTGGAAAAGACCAGAGCAACCATTATGAGTACAGAAGACATCAGTAAATAACTGGATACTTGTACAAGAATCTCAGATAAAGAACTCAAAAACTTTTTTGTTTTTTCCGAGATATGCTGATGAGATGATTTCATTTTTAATCCTTAATATTCTCAACTTTTACTAAAAAATAAAAAACAGCCTTTTCATATTACCGATGCCAATATGAAAAGGCATGATTTACTGAAACTCCTGGATATTATCTATACCCCAGTTCCTTTTCTACATTCTCAACAGCAGAAAGAGCTTCATTGACCCACCTTGGTCCTATGTTCCTGTTTTCTTTAAGATAGTTTATGGCCGAAGGCTGAGTTGCTCTTCTGAATTGATTCTTTTCAGCAATGGACGGTTTATATACTTTAACTCCATAGTCTTTTAGCTTTTGAAGTCCAATGAACTCCTCAACCACAGATGTGCCTCTCTCCGCTACAGTCGCGACTTCTATAGAGTTCTGTATTACAGTCTTCAAATCATCGGGAAGTTTATTATACCATTCTTCATTAAAGACCAGTTGCAAGGTTGAATAAACATGGCCATCCAGAACCATATATTTCTGAACTTCTTCCAGTTTGGGAACGAGAAAGGTGGAAACAGAGTTTTCCTGTCCGTCAACAACACCTGTCTGCAAGGAAGTATACAGTTCGCTCCATGAGATCGGAGTGGGAGAAGCTCCAAGATCTTTGACAATTTGCATATGAAGAGGGACATTCATTGTTCTTATTTTCAAGCCTTTCATATCAGAAGGGCTATGAATCTCCTTTTTGTCATTCGAGAAATTCCTGAACCCTCCGCTTTCTGTCCATCTAAAAACACGAAGTCCTGTCTTTTTCGCCATGTCATCAGATAGTTTTTGACCCAAAGGTCCATCCAATACCTGCCATGCAACTTCTCTGTCTGCAAAAAGGTAGGGAATAGATAGAACTTGCAGAGGAGCATAAATAGAACCTATTACTCCATCATTCTGCAGAGAGACCTGGATAATACCCCTTCTGGTTTGGGCCAGCATGGATTCCCCGTTTCCCAACTGACGATTTGGATAGTATTCTACCTGGATTCTTCCATTGGATCGGGCCTCAACCTCTCTGATAAATGTTTCAACCATTACCCCGCCGTGATGGTTCCAGCTATTAGCTGGATCCTCTGTCCCCACTTTCATTGTGTAGGTTTCGGAAAAAGCCATAACAGAGACCAGCATAAATACTGCTGCAAACAATACAAATCTTTTCATAATATTCTCCTTTATCTCAATTTGATACGGTTATTTATTAATCCTCCGGGAAATTATTCCACTGAGGTCTTAATACAATTTGTCAGGGCATAATCCGAGAATTCATTGCCAAGACCCGGCAGATCAGGTATTTGTATACATCCATTCTCAGGTTGATAATCATAAATACAAAGGCGTTTGTTGTGTTCTGTCAGACATATCTGATGATGTTCATGAATGACAAAATTGGGAATGACTGCCTCCAGATGGAGGGCTGCCGCAGTTGACAACGGGCTGGCACAAACATGGGCCTGGACATTTACGTCGTACACATAAGCCATATCACAGATCTTCTTCCCTTCTGTAATACCGCCGCAATTTCCAAGATCAGGCTGAATTACCTGGACCGACATATTCTCGAAATAGGGTGCGAACTGCCATCGGCTGTAGATTCTTTCTCCATGTGCAATGGGAATATTTACCTTGTTGCAGATGAATTCGGCCATTTTAGGCGTTGGAGTATTGGGCTCTTCAAAATAGAAGATCTGATACTTCTCTGCCATTTGTCCAAGCTGTACGGCTGTTTGGGCATCGAGGAACGAGTGATTTTCCATAATAATATCAACGTCAGGCCCAATGGCTTCCCGAACAGCGGCCAATCTTTCTTCTACCAGCATGACGGTATTGGGAGCCAGCAATCTTGTTGTATGTTCTTCATTCAGGAGTGAACAATCACGGGCAAAAGTGAAGAAATCGATCTTAATGGCATCATACCCTTCTGCAACAGCTTTTTTGGCTGCAGTAGCATAGTCTTCTTTTTTTCCCAGGTTTAACTTAACAGGCCCCCAGCCGAATTGAAGCTGACTTGCGTAGCAGCGAAGAGAATCACGACGTTTTCCGCCCAGCAGGCTGTGCACGGGAACATTGAAATATTTTCCTTTAATATCCCAGAGTGCGATATCAAGGGCGCTGATTCCAGCAAAAACGACGGGCCCTCCGTTCTGACCCCAAAAAGATCTTTTATACATTTTATCCCAGATAACTTCATTATCGAGGGGGTTCATTCCAATTATCATGGAAGCCAGATCTTTCACCATACCGAATGCGGCCGGAGCTCCGATCCCGTATGCCATGGCCGCTTCTCCATCACCATAAATACCTTCATCTGTAAAAATCCGACAGATGACAGGTCGCCAGGTCAGATCCTCTGGACACTCTACCTGCATTACATCAATTTTAGTAATCTTCATAATTTCTCCTCAAAGAAAATAAAGCCCCTATCATTTTTCATTTCATTAAAAAACCAAAATCCCCCGCTTTGCCTACTTCTGCCCGGGATGAAAATTCGCTTAAAGTCTCAACCAGGCCGGTTACTTTATTCTTGCCTTCAATAATTTCAACAGCATGACGGAATTTTACTTCGCTGTAAGGCAAAATTGTCGACACTCTTCCTTGTGTTCGTTCAAAAGCTCTGTTATTGGGCAAGTCTGTGCAGGGATTCAAACCGGCTACATAACCGTCCGTTTCCGATGCCGTTCTTTTCCACAAAATAGAATACGGCAGTGTGGAAGGATCAAAAGTCACATGAACTGCCAGATCCTGACTGGCGTTAGTTAACAGCTGATGGGCGTTGCCTTCTTCATCTGCCAGGGCTTTGCATAGATAAACCTGTTCGATGAATCCGGCAGAAGGCCCCTGAAGCACGGCGATTTTTTCCGGATCGGTTGTTCCGAATTCGTCTCTGGGGACAAGTCGGGAATAACTGCCGTAGTACCGTGAACCCTCTTCAAGAAAAGGTTTTCCGAAATTGGTGTGATACAGTATTTCATATTCCCCCGATTCGGAACCCAGGTTGCAAAGGGTGTCTTCAATTGAAAATGAAGCGGAATCGGATGGAAGTGTTAAGCGGGTCTTCAGGATATAATTGACACCGAACACATTCTGTTCCGGTATTTCTCCCTCCAGTGTCATTTGTCCTTCATCATCAATCCGAAGAACAACCCTGGAGGCCGGTGTCCATCCAACCTTGCCGTGAAGAGGTAAAAAAACTTTACTTTTCCGGCCTTTATTGTCTGTAAGAACATCGTCACCCATCGCTCCAGACCACTCAATCCCGCAGCGGTTCAGCATTTCATTAAAACCATAATGACAGCCCCGGCCGCCCAGATCATAAAGGTTTATATATTGAGGATGGACAATTTCCTTTACAGGAGAGTTCCATCCCAGAAAGTGATGGCCTGCTTTCCCGTCAATAATGCCCATACCCCGGGTAGGGCAAACCCGCAGACTGATCAAGCCATTTGAAATCTCTACTATTTCGACACCGGTCTGACGACCTGCTGTCAATGTTGTTTTTCTGCAGTATGCGGCATCACTTATTCCCAGAGATTTTCCGGATATTGAAAAATCTGATGTTGAAAATGAAGAAGCGCTATCGCTTATTATCCAGGTTGTTTCCATCATTTATTCCCTGTTATTTCAGGTAACCCAGATATTCAGACTGAAGTGACATCATGACGTTAAGCGTCTTTTCTGCGGCAGAGACATTATCAATAACCGGATCAACGAGTAGGGCCTGAAGGGCCAAGCCTTTTGACCGGTTGAGGATGGCTTCTACTGTCAGTTCCGATACATAAACCTGATTATTCAGCAAACCGGCAAACCCGGTTGGGATCTTACCCAGTTTGTTTCCGTGAATCCCCCCGGCATCAATTGTTGCCGGAACCTCGACAACGGCATGAGACGGCATATTCTCGATAAAACCGTCATTCAGCATATTGACAGCCATTTCAGAGTGCCCGGAATTTGTGACAATACCTTCAATAATAGGGATGTCCCGCCAGTACTCAATTTCCATGGGTCCTTTAATGCGGGATTCTGGCACTTGTTCCAGACACCATTTGCGGTAAAAAGTGTAAAAATCCAGAATGCCTTCGTGGTCGACCACCGAATAGGCCCAACTTATATACTCACCGAGATGGCTGTCCGTCGTTATGGGAAAAAGGCCGAACTTATCAAGAATGACTTTGAACAGCTCTCGTTCGGGCCATATTTTAATACGATCGTCTCTTCTTTCGTCGGTAGCGCCTTTTTCTGTCAGGGCTGACCTGAGCAGTTCTTTTGTAGCACCCAGATTTTCATAGGAACCTTCCGGAAGGGATTCAAAGTAGGCGGCAGCTTTCTCTCTGATCTCAGGATAGGCATCTTTTCCTGTATCTTTGTAGACGGCCTCAAGCAGTACGCTGAAATGATTTAAACCGCCTGCTTTCACAGATAGGTTATCCCAGGTTGTATTCAGTATTTCAGGTAGATGTTCCATAAGGGAAACCACTTCGTGGCAAAGCCCGATAGCCTTTAAATCAGGGAATTTTGTATTAATGGCCTTTGTAATACGAGTCATCGGATTGCTGAGATTGAATACCCAGGCATCAGGACAAATCCGGCTGATATCTTCGCAAATATCAAGAATGGGAGGAATGATTCTGAGTGAGTGGAAGAGTCCGCCGGCACCTCCGTTTTCCCCGTACACCTGATGAATGCCGTGCTGCTGTGGTATGTGCCAGTCCTGTTCCCACAATTCATAGCGGTTTCCCACTTCAATGGCAATTATACAGAAGTCGGCATTTTGCAAAGCTTCTTTTCTGGATGTTGTGGCTTCCAGAGTATATTTGAGAGAATTGTCATTCATATAGCGTCTGGCTACATTTTCAACTTTTGATAATGCAGTTTCATTGATGTCATGCAGCATGATAGTAGAGCCTTCCAATGCTCTGCTCTTGAATATATTTCCGACAGAACCAAGGCCGAACATGGCGCTGCCGGCTCCTATAAGAACGATTTTATTCGACATATGAACTCCTGAAATACACATAGATAGTAATATCTACTCGATTAAATATAAGGTTTATACAGATGTTAGCGTTAACATCTATAATGTTAATAGTGGTTTGTTTAATTTGTCAATAGGGAATATAAAATTAAATAAAGCGGAATGGATTTATTTAATTTCTTTATATAAATAAGATAAAAGATATAATAAAAAAGTAAAAAGTGTTTTTCTAAAAAATGTTAGCCTTAACAATGTGTTAGCCTTAACATTTGATTATCCTTTCAGTATAGGTTATTATGTATACAATGCAGGAAAGGAGAGTAAGAGAAGTGTCCTCTCAACAAGATGTAGCAATTTTAGCCAATGTTTCTTTAATGACAGTATCAAGAGTTATTAAT
This sequence comes from Oceanispirochaeta sp., assembly GCA_963663385.2. GTDB lineage: Bacteria > Spirochaetota > Spirochaetia > DSM-2461 > DSM-2461 > Oceanispirochaeta. Next base: position 107,942 of record CAXXXD010000004.1, read on the forward strand.
AATTCTCCCAGTGTGAAAGCATCTACAAGAAAAAAAGTATTAAAGGCAATAGATAAACTGGATTATGTTCCCAATGCTACGGCGAGAGCGTTAAACACAGGTAAAACTAGAAATATAGGTGTGATATTTCCTCATACAGAATATATTTTTTCACACCCGTTTTTTGTCGAACTGTCAATTGCTCTTGAAGAACAGTTAGGCAGAAGGGGGTATCATCTGTTTCTTGGAATGAACAGAACAGGTGAAGATAGTAAGCAATCAACCAATCTACTCTCTGAGAAGAAAGTCGATGGTATTATTCTGATAGCTCCTGTTATGGAAGAACCTGTCATAGAGAAGCTGAAAAAAGCCAAACTGCCCTTTCTTTTATTAAATGGAAGAGGTGAAGATAATGAAGTCTTCGTCGATACGGATAATATTGAAGGCACTAAGCTTTTAATGAACCATCTTTTTAAACTCGGTCACAGGAAAATAGGTTTTGTAACAGGAAATATGTCTGAAAGAAATGCCAATGACAGATATTATACTTATATCAATGAGTTAAAAAACAGGGGTATCCCCTTTGATAATAAACTAATCTACCGGGGCGATTGGACAATTGAGTCAGGCTACAATGCCTTCAACACAATCATAGAAAGAAACAGCGATCCTACAGCTATTCTTTTTTCCAATGACCAGATGGCTATAGGCGGTATCAGAGCCGCTTTTGAAAAAAATATATTTATTCCTGAAGATATATCGATCTGCGGGTATGATAATACGAAATATTCCCGGTTTTCCGTGCCCTCTCTGACAACAATACATCAACCTCTTACTACTCTGACAGAAAAAGCAACAGAACTGATAATAAAGCAAATTGAGGGTAACGTTTCTGAGGGGAATGTAATAATTTCTCCCGAATTGAAAATCAGACAGTCTACAAGGCAGTTGTAATCATTACTATAATGAATTGTTTCTATTAAGAGGGAGCTTTTGTTGAACGGAGCAGCATATTTGCTCCGCAATATTGGCTTTATTGAAATCCCCCTGTATTTTATGAATATTTTAGAAAAATGATGGCGGTCGCCGAATTCCAATGATTCGGCGATTGTCTCAATGGAATCTTCCCCGTGATCCAGGCGGATGCATGCGTCTTCAATACGGCGGTAGTTAATATACCGGCCCGGACTCTGTCCCGGTTTTCCTGTAAAGAATTTTTCAGTACGGCTCAGGGACAGGTTGGCTATTTCCGACAGGCTTTCGTTTCTGTGAGTGAAACGGGAGACCTTCTTCGATGGTATCCGGTACAATGGCAATTCTGTTCTCATTTATGAAAAAAGTCTCTGTTTAAGAGCCCCGAAATATATTGACACTCTCGGATTTTCAGTTATATTGGGAGCTAATATTTAACTGGCAGACTAAGGACCCTTAATGCTAACGGTGTCTGCTTATATCTTGATTTAATGAGGTGTAGGTAGTAAATGCAAGGTGTCCGGACTGCAGGGAATTCCCTCACCGGGACGTACTGGAATTCTGCCTTACCTTCTGTAAAAGGCAGAGTTTATGAAAAAAGTAGAAAAAGGTTTTATCTTTACCAGTTCCGCGTATGTTCTGAAGAACAGTCAGGTCAGATATTACGATTCCATAGAGAAAAATCCGGTTGTAGGAGATGTGGTTTATGGAGAAATCTGTCATATAGGCCAGCATTCCAGTCTGGAGAATAAATCCGGTCGAATCCATCAAATCCATAATGGCAGCCGGGCTCTTTTTGTCTTCGGTAATCGATACGCTCCGGACTATTATGAGGCTTTTGTACCCGACAGTTTTGAGCCGGAAGTGGATCTTCATGCCCGCAGCGGATTAATCGGTACCGTAAAAACAAAAAACTCCCTGATCAAGGATCCATCGAGGGTTAGAATCCTGGGGTATCTCTGTGACGAAAGCGGTAAGGTTATCAACACAAGAGATTATCCTCTGATTGTGCCCAGAAAAAAGGAAAAGGTGTTCCCCCGGTCAAAGATGATTCTTGTCTGCGGAACTGCCATGAATTCCGGAAAAAGCGTATCCGCCGCTTCTATCTGCTGGGCCCTGTCCAGGATGGGCCATACGGTCAAAGGATCCAAAATCACGGGAACCGCAAGCCTGAAAGATATTCTGCACATGAATGATGCGGGAGCCGATTCATTTTCCGACTTCACATACCTTGGATATCCCACAACCTATATGCTTGATGAAAAAGAGATTGTGGAGGTGTTCAATCATATAGATCTTAAATACGCAAACAATCCGCAGAATTACTGGGTTGTGGAATTTGCCGACGGAATCAACCAGAGGGAAACGGAAATGCTGTTAATGCATCCCGATGTCAGGAAGAGAATACACAAGCTGGTTTTCTGTGCCAACGATGCTTTCGGTGCAATAGGAGGCGTAAAGTATCTAAAGGAAAAGATAGATCTTACGCCTGATCTGATTTCCGGAGTCTGTACAAGTTCACCTCTGCATATGCGGGAGCTGAGCAAAGTTACAGATATTCCTATTTTTGATAATATGAATATTAACATTGAAGAGATTAGAGAGAAAATAGTCTGAAAATGGACACGATGCTGAAAGCGCCTGCTCTTTGCAGCAACCTTGAGCTTGAGCAGTTTAAAAAACTGCTATGTTTGCGTCCCGAGATTGATTCCAGAACCATTGAAAGGAGAATCCTGAAGGCTCATACACTGGCTTTTGCTTATGTGGAATCCGTTCTTGTCGGCATCGGGGCTGTTAAATTCGCTAAACCGGGTTTCCGTCGCAGAGTTCTGGAGGGACAGAAAGTCCGTCTTCTGGAGGAACTCCCCGACAGGGAACTGGGCTGGCTTTATGTAAAAGAGGATTTCAGGGGAAGGGGGATCGGATCGGTTCTTTCCTCCGATCTGATTGGAGTTCTGAAGAATAGTCAGGCATATGCATTGACGGATTCTGAAAATCCTGTGACGGGAAAAATGCTCAGTTCCGGAGGTTTTTTTCAATGCGGCGAGATTCTTCTGGCGAATCACCCGTCCTATTTCCTCTATTTAAAAGACAGCACCCCCTAATAGAAACAAGGATATTCAGGATTGTGGGCTATTCCGGAAATGTACTTCCTGCAGGGATGCATAACGGATGTTTGAACTGCCCCTGGTTTTCCGGCCTGAAAAGCGGATCCACAGGCATTTCAGGAGTAATAAGCAGTTAGCTGAATAAAAAACGACCCCATAAAAAAAAATGCCTCTTTTCAATTCAGCAGAAGTGATTTGAAATTGTTTCATGCACAATATTCAAATGACAAAGAGCCGAACAGCGTCGTCTTTCACCACCTGCAAGAGGCATATTAAACGGCAATGGCAGTTTTATTTAATCATACTGATGCCTTTTGCCTATATAGTTGTCTTTCATTACCTTCCCATGGCCGGTCTTCAGCTGGCTTTTAAAAGATACAGCCTTTCCGAGGGGATCTGGGGAAGCAAATGGGTCGGGCTGCGATACTTCAAGCAGTTTTTCTCGTCTCCCTCCAGTCTTCAGATTATCTGGAACACATTCAGTTTGAGCTTGTATTCCATTATCGCCGGGTTCCCCTTTCCCATCATCCTGGCTGTTCTTCTGAATGAACAGAGAAATGCCAGGGTGAAGAAGTTTTCGCAAATGGTGACCTATGCTCCCTACTTTATTTCAACAGTCATTATGGTGGGGATCCTCTTTCAGGTTCTGGACCCGAGGATGGGGATTTTCAACAAAGTCCTTACGACTATGGGGCATGAACCTGTGGACTTTCTGGCTAATCCCAATTGGTTCAAATCCCTGTATGTGTGGTCTGGTGTCTGGCAGTTAACCGGATACGGATCGATTATTTACCTGGCAGCCCTTGCCGGGGTAAGCCCGGAGCTGCATGAAGCCTGCCGAATCGACGGAGGCAATCTTTTCCATAAAATCTGGCATATAGACCTTCCTTCCATCAAACCTACTATAATCATCCTGCTGATTATGAATATGGGGCAGGTCATGAGCGTCGGGTTTGAAAAAGTATTCCTCATGCAGAACCCTGTCAATCTGGAGCAGAGTGAAATCCTGTCGACCTATGTCTATAAAACCGGTCTGGTCAATGCAAACTTCGGTCTTTCCACAGCCATCGGTCTATTTAACTCCCTGGTCAATCTGGTCCTGATTCTCACTTTCAACAAACTGGCTAAAAAATGCGGAGAAGTAAGTTTATGGTAGGCAGCTCAATTAAACAGAGCCGGCAGAGCCGGATAATCAACATTGTTTTAACGTCTTTACTGCTTGCAGGCACTGTTATAGTCCTCTGGCCTCTTATTTACATTATCAGTGCGTCATTTTCGAGTCCCCGGGCTGTGATCTCCGGAAAAGTCTGGCTGTATCCCATAGAACCCACTCTGAGGGGATACGCGGCGGTTTTTAAAAATCAGAATATCATGTCGGGTTTTGCCAACTCCTTTTTCTATCTTTCCGTGGGAACTGCGGTCAATATCGCATTTACCATTCTGGCGTCCTATCCCCTTAGCCGTAAGGAATTTAAAGCCCGCGGTATTTTTACCGCCCTGTTTGTATTCACAATGCTTTTTTCCGGCGGATTGATTCCCCTGTATCTGGTGGTTAAAAACCTGGGGCTCCTCAATACAAGAGCCTCCCTGATTCTCCCCTCGGCATTATCGGTCTGGAACCTGATTATTACACGGACCTATATGCAGATGACCATCCCGAGTGAAATGTATGAAGCCGCCATGATTGATGGCAGTGATGATTTTACATTCCTCTGGAAAATGGTTATCCCCCTGTCCGGCCCCATTCTGGCTGTCATGACACTCTATTACGGGGTCAGCCACTGGAACCGGTATTTTGAGGCTCTTATCTTTCTGAAAACAAAATCATTGTACCCGCTGCAGCTCGTTTTGCGCAGTATTCTGGTTTCAAACGAAATCGATCCGATGATGATTGCCGATGTGGATGAAATGATCCGTAAGCAGGGGTTGGTCGACCTGTTGAAATACTCGACCATTGTCGTAGCCAGCGTGCCAGTGTTATGTATTTACCCTTTTGTCCAGAAATATTTTGTAAAAGGCGTAATGATCGGTTCGCTGAAAGGTTGATGTTTATCCCGGTATTTCCGGGGAAAAATATAACGATTAGGAGAGAAAAATGAAAAAACTGGCTTTATCTTTTGGGTTGTGCCTGCTGTCCGCGGCTCTGTTTGCCGGTGGCTCACAGGACACATCATCAGCACTAAAGGCTGAGTTGACACCAAGAGGAACCTATCCGATTGTTACAGAAAAGATTGAACTTTCTGTATTCACCCCGGCCGATGGCGCTGTTATCGATTTTGAGACCAATGAGTTTACCAGATGGCTCGAAGACAAGACAAATATCCATATCAATTTCGAAGTCAGCCCTGAGGATGCTGTTAAAGAGAAGATCACTCTGCTCCTGGCAAGCGGGGATTATCCGGATATCTTTATGAGAACCTATATTAATATGACGCCCGATCTGGAGGCCCGTTACGGCATTGAAGAGAAAATCTTCCTTCCCTTGAACGACCTGATCGAATCCAGTGCTCCCAACCTGAAAAAACAGTTTGATATAAATCCCGATCTTAAGGGAATGATTACCCACATTGACGGGAACATATACAGCCTCCCCAGAATCAATGACTGTTTTCACTGCAGAATGCCTATCAAAATGTGGGTTAATAAGACCTGGCTTGATAAAGCCGACATGGATATTCCGGAAACAACTGATGAGTTTTATGCCATGCTCAAGTACTTTAAAGAGCATGATATGAACGGGAACGGCGACCCTGATGACGAGATCCCCTTTGCCGGCGCCAGAGAACGGGAAGGCTGGTACGAAACACTGGACTCATTTGTCATGAATTCATTTATTCAGGACAATGGCGATAATCTGAGACTCCTGGAGCATGATGGTAAAATCTTCAGTATAGCCAATACGAATGAGTACAGGAACGGCCTTGAGTACCTGACCAGACTGTATGACGAAGGCTTGATTTACGGCCCCTCCTTTACCCAGAAGCATGAACAGCTGAGGCAGCTCGCCAACCTTCCCGATGTTCTGATAGGCGCTTTCCAGGCCGGCCATAACCAGATGCTTCTCAATGCGGCTTCCGATATGGACCGGTATGTCCAGTATGTGCCTATCGCTCCCCTTGAAGGTCCTGCCGGAGTCAGACAGCCCGCCTATTTTCCCGACAGTGCCTACAGAACCGGACAATTTGTCATAACAGATAAGTGCGAGTCTCCCGAAGCCGCCATGCGCTGGATTGATACATTCTACAGCATCGATACGGCGATCCGGGAATCCGAAAGGGGAGGAATTGAGGGAATCCACTTCCGCTGGGCTGAATCTGGTGAAATAGGTATGAATGGGGAACAGGCTCTCTATGAAACCCTGGTTCCGCCGTCTATTGAGCCCCAGAATTACAACTGGCAGAACGGATCGTTTTACCCAAGTGAATTCCGTCTCGGTATGGTAACCGACCAGTCCATCGATCCCTACTCTGAATACGGGCTTGAAAAGCTGCTGTTCCAGACCACGAAAGACCTGTACGAACCTTACATCAATCCTGATACCCGGATTGCTCCGACTCTCAAACTGACAACGGATGAAGCGGAACAAATCAGCACAATCAAAGTCGAGCTGCAGAATTATATCGAATCTTCCAAAACCAACTTTATCATGGGCAGAAACAGCCTTGATAATGAATGGGCGCAGTATCTGGCCGGATTAAACAGAATCGGGCTGAATGATTACATCGAAATCATGCAGAAGGCTTATGACAGACAGTTTAAATAACAGAGATCACAAATAATACGGATTTTCTGCGGCGGTTTCTATTAAAACCGCCGCTGTCTTGTTCCGGAATGGAGGAATTATGGTTACAGAGATACTGGATGCGGATAAACAATGGTATCAGCAGGCGAGATTCGGGCTCTTCATTCACTGGGGATTATACTCTCTTGCCGCCAGGCATGAGTGGGTAAGAACCTATGAAGAGATTCCCGAAAAAGAATACGACAGAAAATACCGGGATCATTTTGATCCTGATCTTTATAATCCGGAGGAATGGGCGGATGCTGCCGAAAAAGCAGGAATGAAGTATGTTGTTCTTACTGTGAAGCACCATGACGGATTCTGTCTGTGGGACAGCAGGTTCTCTGACTATAATTCCTGCAACTGTCCTGCGGAAAAGGACCTGTTGAAACCCTTTCTTGACGCCTTCAGAAAGCGGGGCCTCAGGGTAGGCTTGTACTATTCTTTGATAGACTGGCATCATCCTGATTTTGTAATTGATCAGCATCACCCTTTAAGAAACAGTTCAGACGCGCTTCAGAAGAAAAGGGATCAGAAGAAATACAGTGAATATCTGTATAATCAGGTTGAAGAACTCCTTACAGATTATGGAAAAATCGATATCCTCTGGTTTGATTTTTCCTATGGAGATCCGGACTCTCCCCTGGATTTTTCCAAAGGGAAGGGAAAAGAGGCGTGGGAGAGTGAAAAACTGGTTGCCATGGTAAGGCGGAAGCAGCCCCATATTCTTCTGAATGACAGACATGGCCTGGATGACGACGATTCCTGGGATTTCAAGACTCCAGAGCAGTTTATGCCAAGGGAATGGTACCGGTATAAAGGGGAAAAAACTGTTTGGGAAGCCTGTCAGACTTTTTCCGGTTCCTGGGGATACTTTCGGGATGAGCACGACTGGAGGAGCAGCCGGCAGATACTAGCCACTTTAATCCAATGTGTTTCTTCCGGAGGAAATCTTCTAATGAATATAGGCCCTGACGGGAGGGGAAAGATTGATGAAAGAGCCTTGTCCAGAATGGACAGTATCGGGAAATGGATGAGATTGAACGGAAGATCCGTATATGGATGCACGGCTCCTCCCGAAAAATACTCTGTTCCTTCAAATTGCATGATGACCTATAATCCTGAGAGGCGCAGTCTGTATATTCATATTTTTAACTGGCCCTATAAGCATCTGCATCTTGACGGACAGGTATATCCGGAGGACGCCGTCTATGCCCAGTTTCTCCATGACGGATCGGAGGTTCAGTTCAAAGGTTTGGAAGAGTGGCAGGAACATGCGGCTCTGGATGCCGGATTTGATCCGAAAAAATCCCTGACCCTGCTCCTTCCACAGAAGGAACCTGATGTAATAATCCCGGTTATTGAGCTCTTTCTGGGATAAATAGACTGGGATGCTGAATGCCGCGAAAAAGGAATGGCCTCATGAAAAAAAAGCATAGTCAGATGTTCTTCTCTCCGATACTGATATCGATTCTTGCTATTATCACTCCCAGTATTTTTTTTCTGATTCTGCTGATGAACTTTTCTCTGAAGAACTCGATTTCCATGGCGGAAAAGGTAAATAAGCACATGCTGGATCAGATCCGGGACCAGATTGAGAGTGTTTTTGAAGAGATGGAAATGGTGTCCCTCTCCTTTATAATGAATCCTTCGGTCAACAGTATATTCAGGATTCTGGGCAGTGGCGAGTCGCTCGATTACTCCCGGGTATACGAAATCCAGAAACAGCTCCCCAGATATGATCTCTCCAACAGCTATATCAGAGGGGTTGATATTATCTATAAAGCCAATAATCTGATACTGAATCCCTCCGGGTCAATCATTGATTTTTATGGCTCTCTCGGACAGAAAATCTTTCCGGATCAGGATAATATCCAATATGATAAGCAGCTATGGGGGGAAAAGTACCATAATCAGATTCTCTCGACAGAGGGGGGCGTATGGTTTCTTAATACCTTTCCCCTCGAATCCCAGACCCCTGCGGCTTTGATTCTGATAGAACTGAATAAGTTTTCATTTTATGATCTGCTGTCTTTTTTCGATATCGGGGAGGATGGGCAGATCGGTATCTATTCAGACGGCCGGGAGATCCTCAGATACCCGGAAAACAGGCAGGTAACAGGACGCGGTAGGCTGCTGACAAATACGCTCTCTTCTTCCGATAAAAGCTGGAAGATACAATATGCGGTTCCCTATACCCATATCCTCGACTCAGTTCGCAGTATACGCCGTATACAGGTCGGGATCACACTCATCAGTATTGTCACTACAATGATTCTGGGATTCATCCTGGTCAAATGGAATTCCAAGCCCCTGTTGAGGCTGATAGGGAAATTGTCCTCCGATTCCGATTTTGCGCATCTGGACGGAATCAATAAGTATGAACTCATCAATTCAAGGGTTGATTCCGTTCTGGAAGAACGGAAGAATCTGAAAAATCAGATCCAGCTTCAGAAGAAAATACTGCAGCACAGTTATATCGGAAATCTTATCAGGGGAGATTTCGGCGATACAGAGGAATCCCAGGAACTGGCCCGGATCGCAGGGGTTACATCATCCATGTTCCCTATGGCTGTCTTTATCACAAAACCTGTAAAGCCGCTGGAAAGAGGTCTTGATTCTTTTGTCAGTCAGAATGAAATCGGAATGGCAATTATCAGGTTTACACGCGAGATATTCAATTATAGTGTTACAAACTACCCACTTGAGAGGGGCGATCTGCTGACCCTGCTCAGTGTTCCGGCTGAAAAGGATCCTCGTCATTTTCTGGAATTTCAATTGATTCCGTACCTGAAGGATAACGGGTTCAGGTCCATCTCGGTATTTTATGGAGGAATCGTTGATGATGCGGAAGGAATCCATAACGCCGCTGCCGATGCGGAACTTATGCTTCTGGCCTCTTCCGCGGGACAGGTCGGATTTTTCGATACCGTTCCATCCATTCAGAAAATCGAAACCTTCATATACCCCCTGGAATGGGAAGTGAAGTTATCCACGTTTATCCGGGCGGGAAACAGGGAGCGTGTTCTGAAGCTTCTGAATGAGATTGAACGGGTGAATTTTGTAGAAAACCATTTCAGTATCTATTCTATCCATCAGCTGTTGGGCCAGCTGGCAGGCACCCTGGCCAGATGTATGAACGGGATATTCCATCCGTATCCTGAAACGACAGACCCCCATGCCGTCTTTCTGGAGATAAAAGACCGATTTCTGTCCATAACGGCCAGGAATGCACGGCAGAGGGAAAACGAAGATGATATTCTGAAAGATCGTATTTCCGGCTATCTTATGAAGCACTATCAGAATCCCGGTTTTACGATCCATCATCTTGCAGAGTACACCGGGTTATCTGAAACTGTGTTCTATAATACGTTCAGAAGGCTTTTCGGAGTTACATTAGCCAGCTATCTTGAAGACCTGAGAATCAGGAAGGGAACGGAACTGCTGGAATCGGGAATGAAAATTTCGGATGTCGCTTATCAGTCCGGTTATGCCAATTCACAAACGTTCAGAAGGGTTTTTAAAAAAATCACCGGTGTAACGCCGTCAGACTTCGCCAGATCGGGTTGATTCCCCCGCATCTGGTTCATTCCCGGCTATTCATTCTCCTTGAACAGATCGAACCGGTTATGAATTCCCAGTTTCGAGTAGACCTTGGTAATGTGATTCTTGGCTGTCTGTTCGGCAATAAAGAGATGATCGGCAATCTCCCGGTTGTTCATACCCCTGGTCAGAAGTTTATAGATTTCCATCTCCCTGGGAGTCAGCTCTTCAAGAAATTCCAGCTGTCTCTCTTTCTGTTTCTTATGCTGGGAAATATGGGCCGCCGTTTCATGCATCTGCTTCTGGAAGAGTTGTTTCGCCACATCCGGCGCCAGAAGGACAGAGCCTTTGTTGACCGTTCGGATAAAGGATACGAGTTCTTCCGGTGCAATGTCTTTCAGCAGGTAGCCGGCGGCGCCGAAGCGTAAGGCTTCCCTGACATCCTCATCATCGCTGAATGTGGTGAGCATTATAACTCTGACGTACGGAAAGAACCGCAGAATCTGCCGTGTTGCTTTTACCCCGTCCATAAGGGGCATTCGCACATCCATAAGTATGACATCCGGGGGAGTCTTTTCAACAAGTTCGATGGCTTCTTTTCCGTTGTTGGCTGTTCCGATAACTTCAATATCCCCGTTGCTGAGGGTTTCAATAACTATCTTCATACTTTCTATGAAGAGGACCTTATCATCCGCCAGTATTACCCTGATCTTTTCCATTTTCTATCCTTTGTAGGGGAGATTGATTCGGATCTCAAATCCTCTGGAAAGGTTTCTGTACGAGAATCTTCCCCTATATTTCTTCATCCTTTCTTCTATGCCGTAGAAACCCAGCCCTTTTTCCGCATTTTCACAGCCCCGGCCGTTATCCATGATCAGGGCGGACAGTTCCTCATCCATTATCCACAGATAGATGGAAACCTCTGTTGCCCTGCCGTGCTTGAAAGCGTTAGTCAGGCCTTCCTGAATGAAGAGGAACAGTATATGAAAAACATCCTTTCCCAGGAAATTCGGCAGGTTTCCCAACTCTATCCTGATCCGGATTCCTGTGATTTTTTCAAAGCGGTTGGTCATTTCCTTCAGGCTTAACAGATCACAGTTGGAGGCGCTGCTTCTATTATGCAGTCCTCTGAGGATAACTCTCAATTCTCTAAGGGAGATCTTGGCCTGTTCTTTGGCTTTGGTCAGCAGTTGGGGAATCGAGGGATTGTTTCCGTCCCGGGTATTCAGGACTGTTACCGCTTCCAGCAGGGCAATAATGTTCACCAGAGAGTAGCTTACGGTATCGTGGATTTCATGTATGAATATTTTTCGCTCTTCCTCGTATACCAGATGAGATTCCGATTGAGAGCTGCCTTGAAGAACCGTTCCCGAAGATGAGTAATTTTTTATGATGTTCTTCATATTGGCGTTGATTTCCAGGGTTTCATTCAGCCTGGACTGCAAAACCCGTATATGCCTGAATAGAAGGGCTTCTCCCCAGAAAATAATATTGATCAGCAGAATCGATTCGACGGGAGGAGCATTTACTGTTGTCCACCAGAGGATGGTCTCTCTCTGCAGGATACTGAATCCTGCGGAAGTAAGACCCAGAAGGATAAAAAGAGAGCTCCCTCTGATATGGAAACACAGATCGGTTGCAATGACGGACATCAGGATCAGTTCCAGAATCAAGTCTTCTCCCTCGGCATTTCCGATGGTGAAACAGATCAGAAAGTGGAGAAATGCTGCTGCATAGGGGGCCCAGGTTTTCTGTCCGCCCGGCAAAGAGAGAAACAGGGATACCAGATAGCTGATAATCAGCAAAACGCAGATCTGCCCCTGCCAGTAAACGGGAATGAAGTCCGGGCGCTTTCTGAAAACGACAAAGAGGATAGCTGTGGTGTGGGCGACTGATGTAATATACAAACGGCTAATAGAATTTTTCATAATCTGTTTGAAACTTTGATCAGTATAGTCCTAGTACAGGAGTACTACAATCAAAATCAAAAGAGTACAGTGGTAACTTTTCCGGAGTTCTATCCCGCTGTATGGTTATGAAAAATCAATAAAGGAGATTGAATATGAAGAAATTGGTTACCTTGTGTCTGGCCGCGCTGCTGATGGCAGGCGGGCTGTTTGCTTCCGGAAGTCAGGACGAGGCTGTTCCTGTAGATGAGAATGGAAGGACCAAAGTTGTGTTCTGGACCAGTCATACCATGAGTGACTTTGATGCTATGGAAAAAGTCGTCAAGGATTTCAATGCATCACAGGATGAAATCACTGTAGAAATCGTTCAGGTGGTCGGTTCCGAAACGGATACTACAAAGCTAATGACAGCCGTTGTCGGCGGTGTCGGCCCGGATGTGTACCTTCTGGACAGGTTTACAGTTGCCCAGAGAGCTTCCGAAGGACTTCTGGTAGATCTTACACCCTATATGGAGGAAGAGGGTGATCTGGGCAGCAACTATGTTGATTATGCCTGGGAGGAAGTCAATTTTCAGAACCACCTTTACGGACTTCCCTATGATACGGATGCCCGGGTGGTGTACTACAATAAAAACCTGATCAGAGAAGCCGGATTGAATGTCGCTGAATGGGATGCCGCAAATGGCCCTATGGATATAGAGTCATTCAAGAAAGCCTGTTTTGCCATGAACAAAACAGATGGAACCGGAGCCTATACGCAAATCGGGTTTAATCCTTTTATCGATCAGGCCTGGCATTATACCTGGGCATTTGCTTTTGATGCTGATATCTACGATGCTTCAGCCAACAGGATTATCATGGCGGATGATCCCGGTATGAGTGAGGCTTTTCAGTTCCTTTATGACTGGTCAAAAGATATGAACCCCCAGAAAAATGTAACCTGGGAATCCACTTACTTTCCTCCCAATACGCCCCCTTCAAACCATCCTTTTATTACAGGAAAGACCGCTGCCGTTGTTACGGGTGACTGGTTTCTCAGAACTCTTGAGGATTACGGTAAGGATATCGACTGGGGTATAACCTATATCCCCACTCCCGACAAATCCAAATCCTCCTGGTCCGGTGGCTGGAGTCTGGTAATACCCGAAGGTTCCAAGGTTGTTGAGGCGGCCTATAAGTTTATGCGCTATTTTGCCGGAGAAGAGGGGCAGATGATCTATGTGAGAGATACCCATCATCTTCCCACATGGAAATCCCTCTATGACAATGAATCTCTTTACAGTGCAAATCATACATTCTTTAAAAACCTGCTTCCTTATTCCAACTCCAGACCTGCCGTTCCCGTTGGTGCGCTTCTCTGGGACCAGCTGACTGTTGTGCAGGATAAAATGGAACTGGCCAGTGAAGAACCCGTAAAGGCTCTTGTCGAGGCTCAGGAACTTGTTAACAACCGTCTGAAACAGATCCGGTAAGGAATAAGGATTTATATGGTACGGTTAATGGAAAAGAAAAACAGGCGCCTATTGACTGCAGGGCTGCTACTTATAAGCCCCTGGCTTCTAAATATGCTGGTTATGATCGTTTACCCCATGGGATTTAATTTCTACGCCGGGTTTACCATGTTCAGCGGATTGAAACCGCCGGTCTGGATCGGATTTGATAATTATTCCATGATCTTCGAAGATAAGCTCTATTGGCACTCTCTGTACAATACCCTGTACTTTACCCTGTTAGCCGTACCCATCGGCGTTGTAACAGCCATGCTTCTGGCTCTGGCCATGAACCAGAAGTTCAAGGAAATCCCGGTTTATCGGGCTATCCTGGCTCTGCCTTCGGTACTGCCGATTTTTGCCATTTCCCTTGTTTTCATGTGGGTGATGAATCCCCGTTATGGTGTGATAAATATCATCCTGGGGCTTCTGGGAATCCATATTGACTGGCTGGGAGATCCGGCATGGTCCAAGTTCTCCCTGGTAATGATGGCACAGCTGGGGGCAGGACAGTACGGATTGATTTTTCTGGCTTCCATGCAGGGAATAGACCCGTCTCTCTATGATGCGGCATCCATAGACGGAGCCAACTCATTTCAAAGATTCTTCAGGGTTACCCTGCCGTTGATGACACCCATTATTCTCTATGATTTGATTGTTGGGATTGGAGGCGGACTTCAGGTCTTTACCCAGGCGTACATTATGACTGAAGGCGGTCCGGCAAATTCCACTATGTTCAATGCCCTGTATATTTACAATAATGCTTTTAAATACGGAAATTCCGTAGGATATGCATCGGCTATGTCCAATCTGCTTTTCCTGATCAATATCGTTTTAGCTATCATAATTTTCAGAACATCCCGCTACTGGGTTTACGAAGGGGAGTAAGCTGTGACAACCATTAATAAAAGACAACTGACGAGATTTGTATCCCGGTTCTTTCTCATGCTTATCTGTATCTGTTTCATTCTGCCACTGTACTGGATGATCATCTCTGCACTGAAAAGTCCCGAGGAACTGGTGCAGTTTCCGCCGACACTGGTTGTGAAGAATCCGGTCTGGTTCAACTACATTGAGGCCGTGAGGTTTATCCCCTTTTTCCGGTATTTCTGGAATACAACACTCATAGCCCTGCTGACCTGCACAGGTGCCATTGTATCCAACTATGTAGTCGCCTACGGTTTCTCCCGGATCAAGTGGCCCGGACGGGATCAGGTTTTTTATACGGTGCTGATCTCCATTTTTATTTTCATCTCATTCCCGGTCAATATCATGACCATGCTGCCTCTGTTCAAACTGTTTGCCCGAATGGGGTGGGTGAATTCCTATCTGCCCCTTATACTGCCGGCTTTTTTCGGCAACCCCTTTTTCATTTTTCTGATGAGACAGTTCCTCTCCCAGATTCCCCACTCCATTTCGGAGGCGGCGACCATAGACGGAGCCGGGGTTGTCACAACCATGGTGAGGATTATACTGCCCCTGGCCAAACCTGCTCTCGGTGTTACGGCAATTCTGACCCTGGTCGGTTCCTGGAACGACTTTATGGGACCACTCATATACCTTCATGATGAAGTGAAATATACCCTCTCCATCGGACTGACCCAGTATACCACCGCCCATGATGTGGAGTGGAATCTTCTGATGGCGGCTTCCGCCCTGGTCATCCTGCCGGAGATTCTCATCTTTCTATTCTTCCAGCGTTATTTTATCGAAGGGATCAACCTCGGCAGTGTAAAAAGCTGAAAAGCAATCCCAAAGGAGTACGTATAATGCCTCAGAAAATTACAGAAAGCCGTATGGAACGGCTGATAAAAGAGCTCTACGACCGCCGATACAGCGATGCGGTTCCCCTGGAAGTTACTGTCACGACTTCCGGAGACCCTATTCCAGTGGACGAACTGGCCCATCGGGAGTTCAGGTCTCTCAAGCTGAATGAATCCTGGGGTCAGCTCTGGGACAGTGCCTGGTTCCGTATGAAAGGACGGATCCCCTCCTCCTGGGACGGGAAGGAGTTTGTGGCTCTGGTGGATATCGGAGGGGAGGGGTGTGTTTTCAAAGACGGTTCTCCCTGGTGCGGCATTACCTATAAGAGAACTGATACCATGTTTGAACGGAAGAGACGGATCCCCCTTGAGGAACGTCCCGGTAAAGAGGTTCAACTGCTGATAGAGGGGGCCGCCAATGGACTGTTCGGCGAAAATGCCCCCTGGAATACGCCCTGGCCCTATTTCAGGCTGAATCAGGCACAGATTGCGGTGTTTAACAGGGATGTATGGAATCTGGCCCTTGATCTGGATTTTCTCCTTCAGCTTTACCGCTGCCTGGATCCCCGGACTCCCAGGGCTAAAAAAATTCTAAAGGGGATGAACGATGTTGCCAATCTGAATCCCCTGACAGAGCATATTCCCGAAGCTCTCGACATGACCGGCTCACTAATCAAGGTCCCCTCTGCCGCATCGGAGCTGACAGCCTGGTCTGTTGGGCACGGTCATCTGGATCTGGGCTGGCTCTGGCGTTTCAGGGAAACCAGGCGGAAAGGCGGCCGGACCCTGTCCACCGCTCTCAGATTGATGGATGAGTACCCCGATTATGTTTTCGGAGCTTCCCAGCCCCAGTTGTTCGAGTGGATAAAAGAGGATTATCCAGAGTTATTCAACCGGATGAAAACAGCTGTATCAGACGGGCGGCTGGAGTGTCAGGGGGGTATGTGGGTGGAACCCGATATGAATCTGACCGGCGGGGAATCCCTGGTAAGACAGTGTCTCTACGGGAAAAAATTCTTCAGAGATGAATTTGATAAAGAAATCAACCACCTCTGGCTGCCCGATGTGTTCGGGTACTCGGCCTCCCTGCCCCAGATTCTGAAACAGGCGGAGATGGAGTATTTTGTTACTCAGAAAATATCCTGGAACGAAACCAATGAATTTCCCCATCATAGTTTTGAATGGGTGGGGATTGACGGAAGTTCCGTAATTACCCATTTTCTGCCCACCAACGATTACAATTTTAATAACGAGCCCCGGCAGCTGACGGATGCGGCCCTTCGTTTTGCCCAGAGTGATATCCATGAAGGGTTTCTGAACCTGTTCGGAGTAGGGGACGGGGGCGGAGGCCCTTCCAGGCAGCATCTGGAATTTGCCCGGAGGGCGCGGAATTGTGAAGGACTGCCCAGGGTCCGGTTGGGCGCCGCCGGAGATTTCCTGGAGTATCTGGGATCTCAGGACAGGGAAGCTCTTCCCCGCTGGAAAGGAGAACTCTATCTGGAGCTCCACCGGGGGACCTATACGACTCAGGCGGAAATGAAGAAACTGAACCGGCAGGTTGAACAGGCCCTGCGGGATGTCGAGCTTTTTGGCAGCCTGAGCCTGATCACAGGCGGAAAGGGCCTTTCCCGAAAGAGCATGGATAGAATATGGAAGGAAACTCTGCTTCATCAGTTTCATGATGTTCTGCCGGGCTCCTCCATCCGGGAGGTCTATGAGGATGCCTGCGGAGCCGCCCGTAAAACCCTGGTTGAGCTGCAGGAAATGGAAGAGGCGCTGTTGAAAGAACTTCTGCCGGTTGAAGAGGCGGGCTGTACGACACTGGTCAATACCCAGTCCTGGGAGCGGAAGGAAATTGTGGCAATTGAGGGAGTCGAGCATGCCGTATGCATCCCCGCTATGAGCGCAGTCCTATTAACAGAGTGTGTTATTCAGAATCAGCCGGAAAAGCCTGCCGGCCGGGATGGAGAGTCGGGTATCCTGCTGGCTAATGATCGGATTCAGGTCCGTATCGGTCTGGATGGTGCTGTTGAGTCCCTCATTCATAAAGAGACGGGGGCAGAGATGTTTCAGCCCGGAGGCGCAAAGTTTCTTCTTTATGAGGACAAGCCCTATTCCTGGGATGCCTGGGACATCAGCTCCTATTACAGGGAGACTGTTCCGGAACAGGCCGTTCTTGTTAGTCAATGCCTGAAGGACGGGGGAGATTTTTCAGTACAGCTTGAACAGGAATTCTCTCTGTCGGACAGCCGGATATTTCAGACCCTTGAACTGAGGGCGGGAGAAGAGATGGTACGCAGCCGCTGCCGGGTAGACTGGAAAGAGAAGGAAAAGATGCTTCGTCTGAGTGTTTCACCTGCTCTGCAGGCAGCCGAGGGATCCTATGAGATCCAGTACGGAACGGTCAAACGGCCGACTCACTCCAATACAAGCTGGGATGCTGCGAAGTTTGAAGTCTGCGGGCATCGTTTTGCCGATTTATCCCAGCCCGATAGGGGGCTCGCCCTGATTAATGACTGCAAGTACGGTCACCGCATACAGGACGGTGTGATGGAACTGACCCTTTTAAGGAGTCCGGGTTATCCCGATCCGCAGGCGGACAGGGGTGAGCAGATCTTCTCTTACGCCTGGCTGCCCCATACGGGTACCCTCGAGCAGAGCCGGGTCCTGCAGCGGGCTCATGATTTCAATTCACCCCTCAAGGTTGTCCCGGGACGGAAACCGGAGGCGAAAGGGGTCCCCCGTTTCACCCTTGATACGGAACAGGTAAAGATCGAGGTGATAAAACCGGGCGATTCGGGTAACGGGTTGACCCTCAGGCTTTATGAGACCCGGGGGGCCGACTGCAGCTGCCGGTTTTTCTCCTCTGTCAAAACAGATACCGCAGCGGAGCTGAATCTGTTGGAGCGGAAAACCGGAGAACTGCCCATGGACCGGGAGGGGACCCTGAATCTGAAGTTCCGGCCTTTTGAGATAAAGACGATCGGATTGCGCTATTAAAGGTTCCTGATCAATTACCTGTTTCCCATAGGACTGCGAAGTATCAGCAGTCCTTTGGGAGGCGTTTTCAGGAAGAGAGCCTTTCTCTCCATAACAGGGTATAAGAACCCATGCCATTTCCAGCGGATCCGTATTATACGCCGAAGGGATAAACCACTCCCCTGCTATTTCTTTTTGATACGTCCGGATCTTCCGGTTATGCTTAAGGAAGGGGGTTCCGTGAGAGGTGATGACCTCATAGCCGCAATCGTACTTGTCGCGGCCTATTCAGTGACCTGGATTCTCTTTTTCAGGTCCCTTAAAGTCATCAGGATTATTCAGAAAGAAAAACTGACCAGCCTGGATCAAATCAAAGAACGCCTCCTGAAAAGGAAGAAACCCAAATGAACCGGGAAATACGACCGGAACTGTCCCGGGAGATGTCCCTTTTCCAGATTACAATGATGGGCGTGGGGATGATGATCGGAGCAGGTGTATTTGTCGCAACGGGAATAGGCATCGGAATAGCCGGTCCCGGGGGGATGATGCTCGCCTTTGCATTAAATGGGCTGCTGGCTTTACTCTCTGTTATGACATATGCGGAGCTCGGATCCGCTCTACCCAAAGCAGGCGGGGGATACAGCTATGTCCAGGAAAGTTCCGGAGGGCTGACGGGATTCCTTACCGGCTGGATCTCCTGGTTCGGCCACGCCGTTGCGGGGAGCCTTTATGCCATAACCTTTGCCAAATACACTCTCCACTTTCTGATTGAGCTGAATGTCATCACTATCGCAAAGAGCCATTTAGACCTCTATGAAAGAACCGTCGCCATACTGCTTGCCCTGATTTTTCTTTATATCAATTACAGAGGGGCCAGAGAAACCGGAAAGGCAGGCGCTGCAATCGCCATTGGTCAGACTGTCGTCCTGCTGCTCATCGGTGTCGGAGGAGTCATCTTCTCTTTTTTCAGACCCGATAGGTTGTCAAATATGGATCCCTTTCTCATTGACGGATGGGGAAGGGTATTTATTGTTATGGGTTTCAGCCTGATCGGTTTCGAAGGATATGAAGTAATTTCCAATACGGCAGAGGAAGTGATTGATGCCCGGAAAAATGTCCCGAAGGGAATCTTTCTGGCCGTTATCATTGTCGTGACCACATACCTTTTAGTGGCATTTGCTGTTATTATGGGAGGATCAGTACAGGATGACTCTCTTGCCCTCTGGTTCTCAGGCAGAGGCGCAACCGGGTTTGCCGATGCCATAGCCAATATCCTGCCCATGGGCGGATTAGTGGCTGCTCTGGCGGCCATCTTTGCCAGTACTTCTGCCTTGAATGCAACAATCTATTCTTCAACCCGTGTCTCATTCGCCCTGGGACGGGACGGCCACCTGCCTTCAGTTTTTGAACATATCTCCGAAAAGACGCGCATTCCCGATGTCGCTCTTCTTTTTTCCGGTAGTATAACCATTCTGGTTGCAGCCCTTTTTGATGTGGAAACCGTTATGGCTGGAGCCAGTCTCTTTTTTATTTTCCTCTTTAACATGGTTACGTATTCGGGGATGAAAATCCGGATTCAAAGAGGGCATGAACTGGAATACGGTTTTATTATCCCCTTTTTTCCGGTTATACCTGTGATTTCCATTGCGGGAAGAACTATAATCGGTCTTTTTCTGCTGAATATGTCCCTTAGGGCTTATTTAATAGCTGTAATCTGGCTTTTTCTCGGATTTCTGTACTACTTCATCAGACCTGCCGGGGAATTAAGGGCTCAAGCTCAGAGAGAACAGAAATATGGAGAACCGGAGGAGGATCAAGAGGGCCGGCGCCAGGTTCTGGTTGCCCTGTCCAACAGAGAGACTGCTCCCGTACTTCTGCACTTTGCTTCAATTTTTGCCTCATCAAATAATCTGGGACTGACTCTGTCAACAATCGTTACGGTTCCCTGTCAGACTCCGATAAATGAAGCCTCCCGTTTTAAAGAAAAAGCGGAAGAATTATTGATGAGTAATTTCAGGGAACTGAATAATAATATCCCGGTTAAGCGCCGTCTCCGCTATGCCCATAATTCTGCGGAAGGAATCATTCAGTCGATCCGTTCCAATAATGCGGAAATCCTGGTAATGGGATGGAGCGGATCCCGACCCCGTAGAAACTTCCGGATGGGCAGCACCCTTGATCCTGTCATAGAGAAAGGCAGCTGTAATCTTGTTGTGATTAAACCGGGAATCAATAAACAGATCCATGAAATAAAGAAAATCCTTTGTCCGACTAAAGGAAATGGTATTCACACAAAACTGGCCTGGGATATAGTACGGAGTATTGCTGCTGAATCGGATGCGGATATAACGATATTCCATGTTACCCCTCCTGATAAATCAGGGGGGATCCCTGATCTATTGAAAAATGATCTGTATGCTGAACACGACAAAACCCGGTATAAGGTGAAATTCTATCAAAGCAGAAATCCTGTAGACAGAATTTGCCGGGAAGCCGGGGATTATGATCTTGTCGTCATCGGTGCTTCAGAAACATCTCTTTTTCAGAGGATTCTCTTTGGATTGAAGCCAAGGAAGATTGCCGAGGGATGCACCTGTCCCGTTATTATGGTACGGAAAAACAGCGGTATCCGCTCCTGGTTCAAACGGTGGTTCACCTGATTAAACTTCTCTTTCTGTGGTTTCCCAAAGAAGCCAATTTCAATTATTTCTTCTTTATTGTAGCCCCTATCTCATTCTTCATTTTTGATATTGATCACAAATTCGAGCGTATGGCCCTGATCCTCACGAATCTGATCGCCATTATACTCCTCCTCTCAAGCGAACTTGTAACCCTTGTGCCTCCCTTTGTAACCCTGTCTTCCAGACTGATAAAACTCTTCTCCATCCTGTCCCTTGCTTCAACGGTAGGCTCAATAATCATTGTGTTCTATTTCTATGCAAAAAATCTATCTTTAATAACCAGCGAATTAAAAATCCTTGCGGATACCGATGTCCTTACCAAGGTGCTTAACAGAAGATCCTTTGAGAAAGAAGGTCATATGCTTTTTGAGTTCTCAGGGAAATATGGAAAGATGTTCGCCTTCATTATTCTTGATGTTGATTATTTTAAGAAGATCAATGATACATACGGACACCCTGCGGGAGATGCGGTGCTGGTACAGCTTTCGGAAGTGCTGTCTTCAAACATCAGGCAGAATGATATCCTTGCCCGATACGGGGGAGAAGAGTTTGCCCTACTGCTGAAGGGATACAATCCGGAAGGTCTCTATAGAGCCGCGGAGCACCTTAGAGGGGCTGTCGAAAATCATGCATTCATTATTCCAGAGGAAAAAACTGTCAGAATTACAATCAGCCTCGGGGTAGTCACCTTCTCGGAAAAATACGAGAGCTTCGAACAGATGATAAAAGTCGCTGACAGGGCTCTCTACAGGGCAAAAGAGGACGGCCGAAACAGGTCGGTCACTGGTTGATCTTACGCAGCAGTCCCTGATGCCCCGGTCGGCATTTTAATTTTTTCCTTGACCCCTCCTCCTGCGGAAGATATCATTTCTGTGGAAAGTAATCGCAGGTTTTCCGGATTATTGCCTGTTTTCCTACGAAATGCGATCTCCGTCTGCAACAAACTTCGGAAAACCTTCAAATGGAGGAAATTAAATGAATGCTTTTTTCAAGTGGTATGTGAAGACCTCTCTGCTGCTGCGTATCCTGGTCTGTTTTATTGCCGGTGCGCTTATAGGCGGTGTCCTCTGGGGTATCTCCAGCGCCACCGTAGGGGAAGGGGCAATTAATCCGGGCGTACAGACAGCCATCAACTATATCGCCCCCTTCGGTACGGTCTTCGTCGCCATGCTGAAAATGATTGTGATCCCCGTTATCTTTTTCTCTCTGGTTACCGGTGCGGCCAGTCTTCCCATCAGCCGATTCGGCAAGATCGGTGTTAAGGTTCTCGCCTGGTATTTTCTGACCTCTCTGGCCGCCGCCATTGTTGGTGTTATACTGGCCCTGGCCATCAACCCCGGAGCGGGAACTGGTTTGAGCGGCTGGGAATCCATGGCTGCCGGTGTGGCTTCTACCGCCGAAGGCGTTGTGGGAGGAGCCAAGTCAGGGGGCGCTGCCTTCAGTGCTCTGCTTATGTCCATGTTCGAGAATCCCTTCGCTGCTCTGGCCGACGGCCACTTCCTGGCTATCATTGTCTTTGCCGTTTTCTTCGGTCTGGCTATCCGGGTGATGATTGAGGCGGGAGATGAGAAACAGGGTGCCCGCTTTGAAAGCCTTCTGGATATAATCGATACAGGCAAGGATGTAATTTTCAAGCTGGTAAGCTGGGTTCTGGAATACTCACCCATCGGTGTGCTGGCTCTGACTATTAAAAACTTTGGAGAGTTCGGTCCCATTCTGATCGGTCCTTATGTTACCGTTACAGCCGGTGTCGTGGGAGGTATCCTGATTATGGTTCTGGTGGTCTACCCTGTTTTCCTGGGGCTCTCCACAAAAAAGAATCCCATCAAGGTCATGCGCCGTATGCAGGAGGCTACCCTGACAGCCTTTATCACACGTTCTTCTGCAGCCACACTGCCTGTGAGCCTTTCGGTAGCTGAGAAAGACCTCAGGATCAAGAACGAACTGGCTTCCTTCTCTCTGCCGCTGGGAGCCACCATTAATATGGACGGTGTCTGCGTGCACCTGCCTATGTTCGCCGTTCTCGCAGCCAATATGTTTGGTATCGATCTGTCCTTCAACAGTCTGCTGCTGATGGTGATTACCACTGTGCTGGCCTCTGTTGGTGCCGGAGGTGTTCCCGGCGGTTCCCTGATGCTTCTTTTTATCATCCTGGAGCAGATAGGCCTGTCTCCCGATCAGGTAGCCACCGTCGTTGCTCTGGCTCTGGGGATCAACCCCATTCTGGATATGTTCGAAACAGCCAATAATGTGACAGGAGACCTGGTGTGTACCTATGCCGTAGCCTCCCGTGAGTCCATGGTTGAGGAATAGAAAGATCTGCCGGTTTCCACTTATGGGGGGGCCGGGCAGCTTTCACTTTGTTATTTACGATTGGGACCCGGCGCGTGTCAGATGACTTTAGACACAGCAATACTCAGGGATGATCTGTCATATGGTTTTTTTATGAAACCGGCCAGTCCCATATTTTTGATTTCATCTGTTTCAATATCTGTATACCCGGATGCCATAATCACTTTTACATCCGGGTTGAGTCTCTTCAATTCACCTAAACACTCTTTTCCGTTCATTACCGGCATGATCATGTCCATTAATACAAGATCAATTTTTTCCTGTTCTGATTTATATATTTCTATACCCTTCTGACCGTCTTCTGCCAGAAGTGCTGTATAGCCCAGTTTTTCCAGTATGGCTTTTGTTGTCTTCCTGATTATCTGGTTATCTTCTATTACCAGAATTTGTCCTGTTCCGCCTATATGCTGAATCCCTTTCTCATTTTCCTGTGACGGCCCTTTATAGAGAGGAAGAAACAGAGTGAATGTTGTTCCCTTCTGTAATACGCTATCTACAGAAACCGCTCCCCGGTGGTGTTTTACGGCGCCATAAACCACAGACAAGCCGAGTCCTGTTCCGGCGCCCTGGTCTTTTGTCGTGAAAAAAGGTTCAAATATGCGTTCCATATGATCCTGGTCAATTCCTGTTCCGGAATCCCGGACTTCGATCCTGATATACTGGCCCGGCAATATTTCAAAAGAACTCTCCCTGCAGAACTCTTCTGACAGTACTACGTTCCTGCTGGCGAAAATCAGTTCTCCGCCGTTGGGCATGGCATGCTCCGCATTGATACCAAGGTTTATAAAAACATTTTGCAGCTGCACAAAGTCTCCAAGTACTACTGCAGATTCCGCTTTCAGGGAATTCAGTATCCTGACTTTTTTATCCAGACTGTGCTCCAGGAGGGTAATGGCGCTGTTTAAGGCGGAGTGAACATCAACAGGAACGGATTCCTTAACGCCTTTTCTTGAAAACAACAATAATTTATTTGTGAGTTCCGCTGCGTTTCTGGTCGAATTGATGATCATATTAAGGTAATTCTCTGCTTGCTCCGGGTCGTCCAGGGACATTTTCATCAGTTCGGAACTGCCCAGAATCCCTCCCAGCATATTGTTGAAATCATGAGCTACTCCACCAGCCAGCTGACCTATGGCATCAAGCTTCTGACTCTGTCTCAGCGATTCTTCCATTACAACCCTGTCGGTGACGTCATCGATCCGGATAACAGCCCCTTCAACACCATTTGCAATTAAAGGATATACCGTTACATCGTCAAAAAAGGTTTTGTTGGAAACAATCCGCATGCGATTTGTTTCATGGCGTTCCGTTCTGGTCTTCAGGGCTTTATTGATGTTCTCCATCTCATCAGCCAACAGGGGGACGGCATCGCAGATTCTCTTTCCTATAGCTTGCTCCCTTCCCAGTCCTGTCAGGGTTTCGGCCTTATTGTTCCAATGGGTAATGATACCTTCCGGGGTGACTCCAATCAGGACCGATGGCATGGAATTTATGATATTATCAATATAATTGTGGGCTTTTCTTAATTGAACAGTTCTTTCGGTGACAATCTCTTCTAATCTGTCTTTTGTACTCTGGAGGGATAGATTGGTTTCATTCAGCTCCTCGACTGTCTGTTCAAGTTCTTCATTTGTTCTCTTCAGTTCCATCGTCCTGTCTTCGACAATCCGTTCCAGCTCCTCCCGATTTTTATTCAGTTCCTTTACCATGGAATTGATGGAGCCCGACAGTATCCCTATCTCAGAGCTGTCATCGATTACTGTGCAGATAGTCGTATCTCCCTCCTGGATCTCCCTGGTCTTTTCTGTAAGGATTTCAACAGGACGGACTACGGAATGGACAGCATGGTAGAGTATGATTGAACCCAGAAGCAGGCCGACAAGCAGTATGGTGAAATTGGTCAGAGTAAGAGTCCTGACTTCTCTTGTAATATCCTGATAGCTGCCCAGAACAGCCAGGGACCAGTTGCTGGACGGGATAGGAGAAAACGAAATGTACTTCCTGCTTTCTCTGTCGGAATAACTGGCGAATCCTGTCTTCTGATCAACCATTGAGTTCGATAGATCATCAAGAGGTTTCAGTGGTTCGAGAGCGTCCAGTCCCCAGGAAAGGATAAGTGACGGATCTTTGTGAAACAGGAATCTCCCCTGATTATCCAGGATAAACAGAGACCCCGATTCGCCTACTTTAACAGTACTGATGCTTTTAAACAGTTCCTCCAGAGGGAGAACCATGCCGACCAGACCTTCCATTACCGGTTCCTGATGTTTAACGTATCTAATCAGAACAGGGGAGTAGAAGATGACCGACATCTGACCATAAAAAGTTTCCGGTGTTCCTAATACGGGACTCATATGGACAGATGCTTTTTTCCATGATTGCAGGGAGTGGAGGTCGGATCCGATAAATGCTTTCCTGTAGGGAGCCATATCCCGTACAATGCCATTTGTCTGAGTGTAGAATATATGGGAGAACTCAGGATATCTGCTCTTATATTCCTTCAGAATGCTTTCTATATTAATGGCTGTAACGACGGCGCTGCTCAGGTTCTGAGCGGTATTCAAATACTGGCTTATTGTTCCGTCCAGCTGTTCGGAATAGGTTCGGCTTAATAATAGAGCCTGTTCCTGCGCCTGCTTTCTAAGAGATGAGGCTGTATATATACCTGAAACGCTTGCTGTAATGCTATGTACAAGAATATAAATGGGTAAAATAGCAATCATCAAACGGATTTGAATCTTCAATATCTGTATCCTGTTCTCTGCATAAAAAATAATGCAAAGTTTTTATCCGCTTATTATAATATAAAAAACAATGTAATGAAATATTCATTACCGTTCTGTACAGAATGAAGGAGTATGAGAGTTATCCTATGTTATATTGTAGAAAAATGGTACTTGTTTCAGTTTCTGTTCTGTTATTATTTGGCTGCCGGAAGAAAAATGAGCTT
The DNA here is from genome assembly GCA_963663385.2 of Oceanispirochaeta sp. GTDB lineage: Bacteria > Spirochaetota > Spirochaetia > DSM-2461 > DSM-2461 > Oceanispirochaeta. Next base: position 134,447 of record CAXXXD010000004.1, read on the forward strand.
GTCATCAGGGATTCTCCCTCTGATGAACCGTCTGCTGTCAATGAAGAGTTGCCGGAGAGTGACCGGATGGAAATGGAGAAGCCTCTTATTGCACTTTCCGACTCTGATACTCTGCTGATTATGGTCCGGCAGGACGGAGCTCCGGGGATGTATCTGGGAGAAGATGACAAACTGCACGGTTTCTATGTGGATCTTGAAAAAATGATAATGGACGAAATGGGGCAGGCTTACCGTCTGATTCCCTATAGTGATGTGGGGCCTATCATTCTGAAGCTGAAATCGGGCGAAGTTCATAGTGCACTGGCGGCTCCCGATCTGGCAGATTACAGAAGCTTTCTCAACCTGTCCGTGCCGTATGAGATTTTAAACTATGTCACTTTTATCAGAAAGGGCGATTCGCGGTTTGACGATTCCTCACGGGATGCGGTTATTCAAAGCCTGGAAGGAAAGAAAGTCGGAGTCCAGGCTCAGGGTCATATTTATCAGCTCTTACGGGACAATCGGAATATAGAGCTGGTTGAATATCCGACTACCACAATGGCATTGGAAGATCTGAACAAAGGTCTTCTGGATGCCGTTCCGGATGTTAAGAGAATCGGTGAATATTATGCGGGGCTGAAGGGTTGGGAGATAACCCCTGTCGGCGGTGTCATTTTCAGCCATAAAATTACCACGGCTTTTTCTCAAATGCTCGCGCCTGCTCTGCTTGAGAAGTACAACACAGCATTAACGGCACTAATGGATCAGGGAAAAGTCCGGGAGCTGTATGAAAGTTACTTTGCGCCTGAAAACTTATATACCAGACCCTGAGATTTCGTAAAAGGCAGGCGGTCAAACTCTACCGGGGGAGTGTGATAATAGAAGAATCCCGGCGCAAACCCGGAAACAAGTCTTCCGGATTTGACAAAATCGGGTTCCGGCTGAATACTGTTTGCCATGATCAGTCGGAACCTGACTCTGAAAAAACGGTTTTTCATTTTCTTTTTTCTCCTTATTGTCCTGCCAATTTTTCTTTTTATGACTCTCGTATTCGAGCGGTACTACTCCGCTCTGTTCGACGCAAGGCTCAGGGAGTCGGAAAACCTGATCCGCAGTTACGGCGAATCGATAGAGGAAGAAATCAAAACCATGTCCCTGAAAACATCGGCTCTGGCTTTCAACCGTGAATTTATCGATCTGGCTGAAAAGTACAGCCAGGCGGAGAACCAGAAGGATGCCTTTCTACAGGGGAAATCCATGGAAAATATTCTGAATATCTATTTTGACTACTCTGATGACATCATTACTCTGTGTCTTCTTTTCCGGGGTGACCGCTCCTATATCTACAAGAATCCTCTGCCCGAACCGCCCAACCTCATGCGGAACGACGACTGGTTCAGGCAGATCTCAAATGAAAAAGGGAAAATATTCCTGATCAATGATTTGACTTACAAGAAAGCTCACGGTACGCCGAACCTGCGTTTCGGGGCGGCTATACGGCCTGATGCGGGCCTGCGGACATCCCTCGAGGCGATTCTGGTTCTCTACCAGTCCAGAACCCTTAACAGCATCGCGGCAAACAGCCCCGAATCGGGACGATTCACCGTTTTAGACGGCATGGGTGCCAAATTGTTTGCCGAAGGATCCCTGAACAGCAGGGGAAAAATAATAAAACGAAGCTATCCTATCGGCAATACTTCCTGGTCTCTGGAAAATACAATGTCCCTGAGCGAGATAAGACAGCCCGTGCTGGACAGCTTTTTCATCTTTCTTATTTTTATGCTCATCATAACCGCATTGTTTTTTCTCTTTGTCATGTCCCAGTTCAGACTGATCATCGGCCCTATCAATTACTCTATCGGAACCATGGCCAGACTGGAAAAGGGGGATTTTTCCGTTCGTCTCAAAGCCTCCCCCATCCCCGAGCTGAATCATATGGCCGACTCCTTTAACAGCATGGTCAGGGAGATTGAAAATCTGACAGAGGAGATCCGTAAGACCGAAGGAGAGAAGAGAAAGGTGGAAGTCCGGGCGCTGCAGTACCAGATCAATCCTCATTTCCTCTCAAACACGCTCAATTCCATCAAGATCATGGCCAGAATGATACAAGCCGATACAATCCGGGAAACCACAACGAGTCTTATGCGTATCCTTTCCGACACATTCCGCCATCCGGGACGGCTTAATACGGTAGAACAGGAACTGGCGATCCTCAGGGATTACATTCAGATTATGAAGATCCGCTTTAATAATTCCTTTACCGTAGCGTTCCGTCTTTCTGAAGAAGCCAAACCGGTGGGCATAATGAAACTGCTCATTCAGCCTATCGTGGAAAATGCGGTTGTCCACGGACTTCGGGAAAAAGAAGCAGGTGGACGACTGTTTATAAAAGCATTCATCCGGGAGGAAAAACTGGTCGTTCAGGTGGTAGACAATGGCGAAGGAATGGAAAGCCTTCCTGAAAATATACCTGACGAGGATTCCCATAACGGAATGTATAACATCGGTCTGCAGAATGTGATGGATAGAATTCGCCTCAATTACGGAGATCCCTACGGGATAGAAATTACAGGCAGGAAAAACTGCTACACTAAAGTCGAAATCCTGCTGCCTGTCTGTGGAGTGCATGATGATTAACGTTGTTATTGCCGATGATGAACCCCTGGCGCTGATAGAGCTCAGAAGCCTGATCCCCTGGGAGGAGAACGGCTTCCGCATCATCGGGGAATTCCGGAACGGAAAAAGCGCTCTGGATTTTCTGACTGAGCATGAGGAAGCAGATCTTGCCATCCTGGACATCAATATGCCGGCAATGTCCGGCTTGAAAGTCATCGAGGAGAGAAACAGGATCGACAGACCCGTCGAGTATCTGGTGGTGAGCGCCTACAGCGATTACCCTCTTGTGAGAAAAGCCTTTAAAATGGGGATCTCCGACTATATCATCAAGGAAGAGCTGGAGCCGGAAAATCTCCTGCCGGTCCTGCAGAAGATTGCCGCCCGTATAGAAAGACGGCGGATTAACAGTACGGCCGGAAGGACCGGGCTCCAAAAGGAAGAGCGGGAAGCTCTCATTCGCTTTTTAACAGCAGGAGGTTCGGTTCCCGATATCGCTCCCTTGAACTGCAGCGGGAAAGCATTCCGTCCTGTAAAGATTGAACAGCTGACCTGCAGGGAAGGTGAATCCTCTGCCGATGGCAAAGCTCTTCTCTCCCTGATCGAAGAAGCTGCGGAAAAGGTCTGTCCGGGGGCTTTCTGTCTGGAAGATGAAAAATGCTGTTATCTGATTCTCCCTTTTGATAATGATGATAAAAACGCGGCTGAAAAATGCCGACGCTTTAGCGGGGAGATAAAGCAGAGGGTAAAGCTGTATTTCAACAAGCTGCTGATTCTCTCATGGGAGGAGAGCGGTGCGCCGGAAGAGCTGCCTTCCTGTTTCGGGAAACTGAAATTGCTCCGCAGATTCAGAAGCCGGGGTATCCGTCTCTCCATGGAATACATACAGGAGCATTACAGTGAAAGCGAGCTCAGCTTTGAAGATCTCTGTTCACTTACAGGTTCGAGCCGCAGTTATCTCAGTTCCCTGTTCAAGCAGGAAACGGGAGTCGGCTATAAGGATTATCTGAATGAAGTGCGCATCTCCCATGCGCTGTCTCTCCTCGACAAATCGGATATAAAAGTCCAGGAGGTTTCCGATCATGTAGGATTCTCCAATGTGGAGCATTTCAGCCGGACCTTTAAAAGCCGTACGGGAATTTCGCCGAGTCAGTATTCCCGCCGGAAATAAGACAAAAGATCAAATCCCCAAAAACAGGATCATTCACAGATCCGGAATTGCCCCTGAAAATGAGGAAAGCTTAATAAGGAGTTACAAATGAAAAAGATTTTAATGGTTTTAACGGCTTTCCTTTTTGCGGGAGCAATGGTCGCTGCAAACGGACAGAAAGATGGAGCTGATGGACAGACCAAACTGAAATTCGTTACCTGGGATGATGTTATGTTCGAATATATTGTCAATGTGCAGCCGATTGGAGAACTCTACAGAGAGTCTCACCCCAATATTACTATCGAAATCGAAAAATCCGAAGATTCGGAGAGTTACGAACAGACCATGCAGATCCGCGCCGCGGCAGGGGAACTGCCCGATATCATGCCTCTCAAACCCTATATGCTCGATAAATATAAAGATTATATGTCACCTCTGAACAATCATCCCTCTGCCGATAAGAATAAATTCGCCTCCATGTATTCGATCGATGGCAATATCATCGGGCTTCCCATAGCGAGTTTCAATGAATTTGTCTATTACAGAAAGAGTCTGTTTGCGGAACTGGGGCTTGAAATTCCCGCCACCTGGGGTGAATTCCTGAATATTCTGGAAACCGTTAAGGACGACGGCCGATACATACCCCTGGCAGTAGGGCTCAAAGATGCCTGGCCGGACTATCCGTTTAATGAGTTCATGCCGCTCCTGGAAGCCGGAAACGGCAACTATTACAATGATATTGCACAGATCGAAAAGCCTTTTACCAAAGGACAGCCTTTTTACGATTCCTACAGAAAGATACAGGATCTGATGGATAAAGATGTTATGGGCAAAGATCCATTGGGGATGGGCTGGGACGAGGTCAAGTACCAGTTCTCTTCAGGCAAAGCGGTTATGCTGGCGGCCGGACAGTGGTATATCGCCGATTATGTCGAGAACCTGGGCGGTGATATAGACGATCTGGGCATCTTCTTTCTTCCCGTCCGGGACAAGGTTTCCGAACCCTTCTACGCAACTGTTATGGCCGATACTTTTCTGGGAATTCCCAAAGACAGTAAAAATGGCGAAGCGGCATCTGAGTTTATCCGCTGGTTCTTCGATGAATACTACCGGGACTTTCTGCCTTTCTACGGCGTTTCATCCACTGTGAACGGTATTGAAGTTTCGGGTAATCCCGTTCTGGAGCAGATTCCCAGTCTCGAACAGCCGGAATTCATTCTTGTCGAAGCGGAGAGCGCCGCCTTTGCCGAAATCAAAAATGCGATTCAGTTCGATGTTAAGAGGATCGGTCAGGAAATGGCCGCCGGTTACTACGACTCCTTTGATGCCCTGATGATGTCCCTCAACGAAGACTGGTCGGAAGCCCTGCAGTAAATAAACAGGTAACCGATATCAATGCATCCCGCAGGAACGGGAGTCTGTTTTCTGCGGGATCTCTTTACCATACTCTCAGGATTTTTAAATGAAATACAATACTTTTGAAAGGGACAAGAATATCACCCTTTTTCTCTATCTCACAGTTCCTGTCATTTTGACGGGGCTTCTTATTGTCTATCCGATGATTCGGCTTGTTCTATACAGCTTTTCCGACTGGAACGGGTTAAGCCTTTACAGCAATATCGTTGGGGCGGATAACTACAGAAAAATCTTTACAAAGATGCCGGAGGTCTGGTTAAGCCTTAAAAACAACGCGGTCTACTTCTTAGGTCATCTTTTTTTTATACCCGTTGAAATGCTTATAGCCTACTATCTGGACCGGCAGAGAAGGTTCGGGGAATTTTACAAGACTATGGTTCTTCTCCCCTTTATTGTAAACGGTGTGGCCGTATCCTATATGTTCAGTTTTTTCTTCTCTCCCAACAACGGCACGATGGATGCTATTCTGGCTCTTCTGGGAATCGGCGAACAGTTCCGGTGGCTGAGCAGTCCCGACCTGGTCAATCTTACGCTGACTGCCGTCTCGATCTGGCGTTTTGCCGGGTTCCATATTGTCCTGTTTCTGGCCGGGGTCATCTCCATTCCCCGGGAACTGTTTGAAGCCGCCCAGATTGACGGGGCCGGAGAAGGTCTTATATTCCGGAAAATTGTACTCCCCAATATCATCATCATTCTTGAAATCGTTCTCTTCCTCAATGTTCGGGGGGCCCTTCAGGTATTCGATATCCCCTTTGTTATAACCGGTGGCGGTCCGGGATTCGCCAGCAGCACATTCACCCTGCTCACCATAAAAACAGCCTTCAATTTCAGCAGTTTCGGACTGGCCTGTGCCATGGCCGTGATCCTTTTCATCCTGATCATTATCTTTTCTGTCATTCAGAATCTTCTGCTGAAAAGGGGGAAAAATGATTATCGATAAATCTAAAAGCGGAGACTGTCTCAGAGCCGGAATCCTGACATTCATGGTTGTTCTTATCGTTACGCCTCTTCTTATAACCCTCCTGGCGTCTTTTAAAACAGCCGGAGAAATAGGATCATCCTCTCCTCTGGCTCTGCCTGCCTCCTTATCTGTAGAGAATTATCTCAACGTCTTCAGAATCGGGCATATCGGACAGGCATTTTTCAACAGCCTATTTCAGGTTTTCGTCAGCCTTTTAATCAATACCCTGCTGGCTTCGACCGTTTCCTACTGCCTTTCCCGTTTCGATTTTCCCATGAAGAAGTTCATTTTTCTCCTCTTTTTAATGGGGATGATTGTTCCGGTTTATGTAACGGAAATTTCCCGGTTCGGTATCATAAAGATGCTCGGTCTCTACAATACAAGATGGGCGGGAATTCTTATCTATGCCGGTGCCGATATGATGCAGATCTATGTGTATCTCCAGTTCATCTCCCAGATCCCCAAAAGCCTTGATGAAAGTGCCATGATTGACGGATTACCCTTATGGAGGATCTACTGGATCATTATCCTGCCTCTCATTATGCCTGCTGTTGCCACATTGGGCATCCTGAAAATGGTGGATATAATGAACGATATGTATATTCCTTTTCTCTATATGCCTTCATTGAGGCTCAGAACTCTGACGACAAATCTTATGGCGGCTTTTGCCAATGACCGGCTGGGGTCCTGGCAGAACTTAAGTGCCGCTATCATCATCGTTATGCTGCCCGTAACTGTTATCTATCTTCTGTTTCAGAAGCAGGTTATGCGCGGTATAATGGCCGGCGCCGTAAAAGGGTAGGGACCCGGCATCTGTGGGATTTCTGCATCAGGGGGCTTGCTGATCCCCTGATGTATCCTCTGTTATTTCTATCGGGTTCATTATTTTAAACCAAAAAACAGTATATTCAGTTTCTTCCGGTCTTCTCGAAATATATAATTTTTTCTGATTTCCGCAGGTCTGTGTTAATCGGGATTTTCATTTATGAAGCCCGAAATCGCGTCCCTGATAATGATAAAAATATTCAAATTTTGAGAGGCTGAAAATGAGTACCTGGAATCTTTTTTCGCTGGTCGGTGGATTGGCGATATTTTTATTCGGTATGATGGAGATGAACAAACATCTCACGTCCATAGCCGGAAGCAGGATGAAGTCTATCATGCTCACCCTGACAAAAGGAAGGCTGAGAGGATATTTAACCGGACTCGGGATAACGATTGTCAATCAGTCCTCTTCCGCAACCACAGTCCTTGAAGCTGCTCTTGTAGGGGCGGGACTTATGACTTTTCAGCAGAGCCTCGCCGTAACCCTCGGGGCTGAGCTCGGTTCTACATTTCTGCCGCAGCTTGTTGCCTTCCCTTCGATCACAAAGCTTTCCACTCTTATTGTCTTTATCGGTTTTGTAATGCTCCTATCTGTAAAGACCAGGAAAAGAAAGTATATTGCCATGACCATATTTTCGTTCGGCCTGCTTTTTCTGGGAATGGATATGATGTCTGTTTCTTTAAAACCGCTTCGTTCCTATGAACCCTTTATTGAACTGATGAAAAATGTGGAAACCCCGATTCTTGGAATCCTCCTGGGGTTGATTTTTACTATGGTTATTCAATCCTCCGGGGCGACAACAGGTATTACCATTGCCATGGCTCTGTCCGGGACCATCTCTCTGGAGCAGGCCATTCCCATTAATCTTGGAGCCGCTGTCGGGACCTGTATCACTGCCGTGCTCGGAAGCATTTCGCTGAACTGGGAGGCAAAAAGATCGGCCTATATACATATCATGTTTCAGCTGATCGGCGCTGTCTGGGTTTTTATCCTGCTGGTAGTTCCTTTTCAGGGGGAACGGCTGTATATCTGGTGGATCAAATGGTTTACCCTCCATGTTCTGGGTACCGAGAGTCTGGCCCGCCAGATTGCCATGGGATTTACTTTCATGCCGGTCATTAACCATCTGATTGTCTTTCCCAATCTTAGAATAGTTGTGAATCTGTTTAATAAAGTGTTTCCCGAAAGAGAGGTTTCCCAGCCATTCGGTGCAAAGTATATTCATGACAAACTGATCGATAAAAGCGTTGAGCTGTCTCTGATGATGACAAAAAAGGAGATCCTGCGGGTTACCGGCTATATTCAGGAAATGATACAGGATGTGAAAACGGCCTTCAGAAGCAAAGACCCTGAGATCCTGATGAAAGTCAGCGAACTGGATTCAAAAGTGGATACTCTTCACAAAGTTATCATTACTTTTCTGGCAAAACTGTCCCAGGAAGAATTAACCAAAAAAGAATCGGAACTGTGCATGAATTATATGTATATACAAAATGAGCTTGAATCCATAGGAGATGTTATCGACAAAAATATAATGAGCCTGGCCGCAAAGAAGATTGAGAATAACCTCATATTTTCTGATGAAGGGTTTCATGAACTGGAACACCTCATCTATAAGGTGAACAGAAATTTTGAAAATCTGACGGAAGCCCTGAAAAATGATGATCCCCTCAAGATCGGGGTGGTGCTTGATTCCTATAAGAAAAAGGAAGAGGAAAAATATAAAGAGAAGCATATCGAACGATTATATAAAGGGCAGGCCGAGTCAATTGCAACATCTTCAGTACACCTGGATCTTATTTCCTATTTTTCCAGAATAAACGCCCATATCGCCTACATCGCGAAAAGGATGCGTCTGGTTTATTAAACTCTCACGTTTCAAATCCGGGGCAGAAATCGCCGTTGACGGCACCTGATATTCAGTCCGGTTCATAAATTTAAACTAAATAACAGTATATTCTGTTTTTTCTGGACGCCCCGGAGTTTATAGTTTTCTAGTGCCGATACCTTCACCGCTTCGGTAAAGGTAAAGGTGAAAAGTATTTTTCAAGGAGGAATAGATGAAAAAAATATTTTCACAGATTCTGATTATCACCGCGATTCTGGCTCTGGCATCATGTGGTAACGGAAAAGCAAAAGGGGTCGGCGGCGATTCAGCAGCTGAAAAAGCTGAAAAAATGGTAGCTCAGAAAAAGGTAATCAACATCAGTACGAAATTTGTTGATGATGAACAGACTGCCATGTCATTGAAGAAAGTTGTCGAACAGGTTAATGAAAGAAGCGGAGGTTCTCTGGAACTGCAGCTCTTCTCAAGCGGGGTTCTGCCTATCGGTAAAGACGGTATGGAACAGATTGTAGCCGGTTCCGACTGGATCCTTGTTGACGGAGTCAACTTCCTCGGGGATTATGTTCCCGATTATAATGCGATTACCGGTCCTTTCCTTTACAGTTCCTTTGATGAATATTTCGCCATGACACAGACTGACCTGGTAAAAGGGCTGAACCGGAAAATTGAAAGCGAATACGGTGTTAAAGTTCTGTCTCTCGACTGGGTCTTCGGATTCAGGAGCATGATGACAAACAAGCCGATTCTGACACCTGCCGATATGGATGGTCTGAATATCCGTGTACCAACCAGCCAGCTTTACACCTATACTATAGAAGCCATGGGCGGAAATCCCGTTGCCATGCCTTACCCCGATACCTATGCCGCCCTGCAGCAGGGAGTTATCGATGGTGTTGAGGGATCAATCATGACCTACTACGGAACCCAGCAGTACGAGAATGTCAAGGAATACTCATTGACCAACCATCTGCTTGGCGTTTCTGCCGTTACCATTTCTACCAAACTTTGGGACAGACTGACGGAAGAAGAGCAGGCTATCATTCTGGATGCTTTTGAAATGGGAAGAGAGGACAACCTGAAAGAAACTCTCAAAGCGGAAGGCGAGTTTGTTGATCTTCTTAAAGCGGAAGGTGTTCACTTCAACAAGGTGGACAGCGAAGCATTCCTCAAAGCAGCGGCTCCCGTTTATACAAAATTCCCTCAGTGGACTCCCGGTATTTATGACAGGATTCTGGCTGAGCTGGAAAAAATCAAAGCAGCTCAATAGATCTGATAATTGCGAAAGGATCCCGTTCTTTCTTCAGAGGGAGAACGGGATCCTTTGCTGATTAAAAAAAGGGATTCTTATGAAAACAAATTTGAAAAAATGGGGCGTCCATTTTGAATTGTACATAGGGGCAGTTTTTCTGTCTGTTACAACAATTATTGTCATTATGAATGTCATCACACGATATTTCCTGCATTTTACTTTCACCTGGGCAGAAGAGATTGCTGTCGGCTGTTTTGTCTGGACCATCTTTCTCGGGCTTGCCAATGCCTATAAAACCAGAGGGCTTATAGGTGTGGAGCTTCTGACGAATATGGTTCCGGAAAAGGGACGACCGGTTGTCGTGTTCATTACATCTCTTATCGTATCTGTCCTTGCGGGTACAATGTTTATTTTCAGTTTCAAGTATGTAATGAACTCAACAAAGATTACAGCCGCTCTGGAATTGTCCTACAAGTATATATACAGTTCCATGGTATTTTCATTCGCATTGATTACACTCTATTCCCTGTATTTTCTGGAACAGAGTTTTAAAAAAATGGTTACAGGCGCTGATGTGAACCTTGAAATCGAAGATGACCTTGAAAAACAGCTTCTGAACAGCGAGCTGGAGATGATGAAAATCAGGATGGAGGTTGAGTAATGGTATTGATTCCTGTAGCAGTCCTTTTCATTCTGTTTTTTCTTAATATTCCAATTGCTTTCGCCCTGATGGGAGCGTCTCTCACATATTTTATCTTCATAAACACATTTATGCCTATGGAGATGATCATTCAGCAGTTTGTTACAGCCGTTGAATCCTTTCCCTACCTGGCGGTTCCGTTTTTTATCATGGTAGGTTCGGTCATGAACCATTCGGGGATCAGCAAGGCTTTAATGGATTTTTCAGATGTCCTGGTCGGGCATACGAAAGGCGGTCTTGCACAAGTCAATGTACTGCTTAGCGCCATGATGGGGGGAATCTCCGGTTCAGCTAACGCCGATGCGGCCATGCAGTCAAAAATCCTTGTGCCCGAAATGGAGAGGAAAGGTTTCTCAAAAGAATTTTCCGGAGCGATTACAGCAGCCTCATCGGCAATCAGCCCTGTCATCCCGCCGGGAACAAATCTGATTCTTTATGCTCTGATTGCCAATGTTTCGGTCGGCAGCATGTTTCTGGCAGCCTATATGCCGGGAATCCTGATGGCTTTCGCCCTGATGGTTACGGTTCATATTATTGCGGTCATACGAAAATACCAGCCCAGCCGCGATACGATGGCATCACCGTCGGTTATCTTTAAACAGTTTACAAAATCAATATGGGCCCTTTTTATTCCCTTTGCCATCATTATGGGAATGCGCTTCGGTATTTTCACTCCCACCGAAGCCGGGGGTATCGCGGTTGCCTTTGCTGCAGTTGTCGGTTTATTTGTCTATAAGGAACTTAAGATAGAGCATATCCCTCTGATCCTTATGGATACGGTAAAAGGTACAGGCGCGGTGATGGCTATCATTGCCAGTGCCAAGGTTTTCGGTTACTATCTGACTCTGGAACGGATTCCCCAGATGATTACCGAGTTTCTGGTGAATATGACAGGCAGCCCCTTTGTTCTGCTGATATTTATCAATGTTCTGCTGCTTTTTATCGGAATGTTTATTGAAGGCGGGGCCGCTCTGGTTATTCTTGCACCTCTGCTGGTCCCCGCTGTGAAAATGTTCGGAATTGATCCATTGCATTTCGGCATCATCTTTATTGTTAACATAATGATCGGAGGCTTGACTCCTCCCTTCGGATCGATGATGTTTACAGTGTGTTCCATCGTGGACATCAAACTGGAGAAATTTGTCAAAGAAGTATGGCCCTTTATTTTAGCCTTACTGCTTGTGCTGTTACTCTTGACCTATTCCGAGTCAGTTGCCCTGTTTACGTTGAGACTGTTCAGCTGACGTTCTCTGTGTGTGCTCCCTCCCGCTGAAGGGGGGGCGTAACCCCGGGGAATGATTGGGAAGGATAATGTTAGGAAAGACAAAGAAACGGATTGCAGGATTAATTTTTGTGCCGGTAGCTGTAACTGTCCTCTTTTTATCAATCAAACTGCCGGAATGGGGTTTGTTTATTCATAATGAACCCGAAAATCAGATACTGAAAATACATAGCCCCCTGAATGAGAGAATAATAATCCCCATTGTCAAAGAGTTTCAGGAAAGTACAGGTATCCAGGTTGAATATACATCCGCCGGAACTCTGGATCTTTTAGATGCTCTGCATGATAAGGGCGATGAATATCTGATGGATATTATGTGGGGCGGCAGTAAAGAGTACCTGAATATCTATAACGACCTGTTTGAACCTCTTACCTACGGCGGCGAATATACCTTAGGCTATAACCAGCTGCCAATTGTTTTGATTTATAACAAAAAGCTCGTTTCGGAAGATGAAGTCTGCCGCAGCTGGCTGGATCTGATTGATCCCAAATGGAAAGGGCGTCTGGCCATGGCGGATCCTGAAGGTTCGGGTTCCGCTTATATTGCTCTGTCTTTTCTTCTGGAACTGGATATGAAAGAGGAGTACAACTGGGAATATGCCGCCAAACTGCTTCACAATGTGAATGGTAAAATGCTTGCCAAATCCTCGGAAGTCTACGAAGGAGTTGCCGACGGAGACTTTGCCATAGGTATAACCATGGAGGAAGCAGCCATCAACTTTATTCATCAGGGCAAAGACATCGAAATTGTATACCTTGAGGAAGGCACACCGGTTATCAACGATTCCATCGCCCTTATGAAGGATGCCAGAAACAAAGAGCAGGCCAAAACATTTATTGAGTTTGTCCTCAGCAGGAAGGTACAGACTTATATGGTTGACCGTTTCTATTTAAGATCCGTAAGAGGGGATGTCAAAATCCCCATAGGTCTGTCATCCATGGATACGCTGAATATCTTTGACAGCTCAAATCTGTCTACTTTTGAACGACAGGATGAAATCCTGAAAAAATGGCGGCAGATGGTAGCCGATGCAGAGTTCAGGAAATAACGGATGAGTCGGATACGTATTTCTGTTTTTCAAAGGCTTTTTATCTCTTATATTCTCTGCAGCATTCTGCCCCTGGTTATAATAGGGGGGCTGATGTACGGTCTGTCTCTGAATTTCCTTAACAGAACTCTTGAAGAGCAGACATCGAACAGCATCAATGCTTTTCATGAAGGGCTTCATGAACGGGTCTCTGCCTATGAGAGTATGATTCTCAAGATACAGAAAAGTCTGAAGATCAGTAATTCCCTGGCCTCACTTCCCGGAGAGGTCACCGACAGTAATGAGATTTATGAAATTCTGTACGATTCCATGGCTGGGGAAGCCATAAAACCGGTTGTACATATCTGTAATCTGGACGGAAGCCGGGGGTTCTCCACCGCTGTTTTCCCGGAAAGCTACAGAGCCGGATTAATGAACAACTGGGGGATCTTCCGGGAAGTTGACAATTTGACGAAAGGCCCAGTTATCTATACCCAGGAGATGGATGATTCTCCACTGGAGAGGACTCTCATCAGTGTGGGGGACAGAATATACGATTACTCCGGGGAGCATACCGGGTACGTGCTTGTTGAGATGCCCAGACAGGTTGTCTCTGAAGAAGCCAGGGTATTCAACTCAGGGGTATCAATGCACATGGTTATGCTTGATGAAAACGGATACACCCTGTTTGATATGATTAACAGTGAAATGGAAGGGAAATTTCAGCAGGCCTCGTATCTGGACAGTGAAAAAATCCGGAATCACAAGCCCGTAGAGAGTCTGATTGAAGATAATACATTCCTTTATCTCAAACACAGGGACGAGACGCTCAATACAGTTACAGTTGTTAATGTTTCCTCAAATATTTTTCACGCTTTCAGCCGTATCCTGTCATTGATAATGCTGATAGGAAGCCTGTTCAGTCTACTTGTATCGGTTGTTCTTGCGGTTGTACAGGCCCGATCTATATCCAGTCCGATTAAAGAGCTTATCAGTGTTATGGGAGAAGTGGAAAAAGGGGCTATGGAAATACGGGCCGACCTCGGGAGCCGGGATGAAATCGGAGATCTGGGGAAATATTTCAATCAGATGCTTGACCGGCTGAATATTTACATGGAAAAAGTGATTGAAAAGCAGAAACAGCTCCGCACAACGGAAATCAAAATGCTGCAGGCTCAGATCAAACCCCATTTTATCTACAATACACTGGATGTTATAAAGTGGAGTGTGAAACTGGGGCAGAACGAGGAGACCATTAGCGTTGTTACCAATCTGGCCCGGCTGCTGCGGTTTTCCATAGACAGTGTTGAGGAGTTCCTGACCATACGCAGCAATATTGAGTTTATCAACAGCTATCTGGCCATTCAGAGAATTAAATACAACAACAGTTTTAAGGTCATAACTGATATTGACGAGACCCTGATGGATTGCATGATTCCCAGGCTGATTCTTCAGCCTTTTATTGAAAACTCGATTATTCACGGATTCGGCAAGACGAATCAAAACGATGGGATTATTACAATCTCAGGTCATTTCAGCGATTGCAACTCCTCCGAGAGAGAGGGTAACTGCAGGGTTATTGAATTCAGGATTTCCGATAATGGCATCGGCATGACAGAGCAGGAAATAAAGGAGCTGACTTTTGAAAGACCTGAAAACCATATCGGGATCTACAACGTTGATAAGCGCATCAAGATGTATTTCGGCAGGGATTTCGGTGTCAGTATCAAAAGCAGGGAGCATGGGACTGAGGTAATCATCAGAATGCCGAGTTCTATGAAAGGAGATCCCCAATGATCGGTGTTGTAATTGTCGAGGATGAATCCTACATCAGAAAAGGCATGGTAATGACAACACCCTGGGAGGAGTTCGGTTGCAAAGTGATAGGGGAAGCCGGCGATGGACAGGAAGGTTATGAACTGATCAGAAAACTGAACCCGGACATTGTTATTACCGATGTCAATATGCCTGTTATGGACGGTATTGAAATGCTTAGAAAACTGGATGGCGAATCCAGTGCGGCGTGTATCATCGTATCGGGGTACAATGATTTCAGCTATGCTCAGCAAGCTATCAAACTGGGCGTCCGGGACTATCTGCTAAAGCCGATTGATGATGACGATTTCTACAGGACTCTTAAACGGGTGATCCTGCACATAGAAAAGGAACACATCATAGCAAAGGAGAAGGAACGGAATCTGTTGATTCAGGAAGGAAAGGAACTCCTGGCTAATGAAGAGGGTTTCGATGCACATTATGACAGCAGGCAGGTGTATGTGTTAAAGGCTGTGGAATGGATTGAAGCTCACTACAGCGAGAATATCGGTATCAGTGATGCTGCTCTTAACCTTGAGATCAGTGAAAGCTATTTGAGCCGGTTGTTTAAAAGCTATATGGGATATACCTTTGTTGAGTACCTAACCGACTACCGGATCAAGATGGCCATTCAGCTTTTAAAGGATCACCATATTAAGATCTATGAGGTATCGGAGAGAGTCGGATACAATGATCCGAAGTATTTTGGAATTTTATTCAAGAAGAAAGTCGGAGTAACACCGATGACATTTAAAAACAGATACATGTCAAATGAGTGATCTGATCCGGGATATTGGAGACCTGATAGTTCGCATTTCTAGAAGTGAAACATGAAGCCGGGAGTTCTATCTCTGCTGAACATGCGGGAACCCACTATATGGATGACCGTATTGCTTCGACAGAGAAGTCTCCCGGATACCTGAATACAGAGATGACTGATGAATCTGTGGAAAAATTTATGTAACAGGGAGCCGACCTTTGCAGATCAGTCCCTGTATTTTAATATATGTATTCCTTCAGGCAGCACAGGGCCGCAGGTTTTTCTCCTCTTTTTGTTTTTTACACAGGATCTGCCGTGTAATGATGACAGCATACAGAAAGACGGAAACCGCGGCTGAGAGAAGTATCAGGGAATAGAGGCCTGTATTGGGGATAAATATCTTATACAGAAAGGTTCCAAGTACCGCAAAGGCGACAAAGGGACAGATAAGGCTCCACGTTTCTATATAAAACTTTCCGGTATTCAATTCTCTGGAAAAATACTCCTTCATGACAGAAAGACCGAATCCCAGGTACCAGAACTCAAAAACAAATCCGCCCAGTACAATCAGGACTGCAAGCCAGTGCATATGGAACTCAAACTGTTTTTCAAAGTAGTGAACAAGTCGGAATCCGCTGATGGACAGGAGGGTTGTAATGGGAACAGGAGAGAGCAGGGCGGGCATCCCTTTGGGGGCAGGCAGAGATTCTGAATTGAACTGATTTTTCAGGGCATGGTAGAAGAACAGCCCAAAGAGGAAGACGGTCTGTGATCCGGAAAGAAAAGATAAAAAGGCGGCGATCCCGCTTATGACAGGAGAGTTGGCCATCGCAGCCAGTCCCGTACCAGTTACAGTCGTCATTGCCAGAGCAAACGGATGAAGAAGCCAGCTGAAATTTATCTTATCCAAAGAAAAATTTCGGGAAAAAAGTGACATGAGCATACCTGTCTCTTTTACTATAATGGCTGCCCACAGGATACTCCATAGAGTCAGGGCCGGTGCCATCAGTAACTGAAAATGGTTATGGAAAAGGGGAACAAAAAACCGGACTACCGCAATAAACACATTAAAAGTCATACCAATTGAAATAAACGGGGTGACAAGAGTGGTGTTATGAAGGGAATCTTTCTTAAGCTGATAGTATGCGGGAGATCTCATCCATCTGAAAAGACGGGTGAAAAGCTGAGCCGAAAGGATTAAATGAACCGTCCCGAATAGCAGCATTATGCCCATTAGCAGGGGAAAAAGAACAGACTGAAAGGGGGATAAACCGTCAAATTGAATCCCGTTAAAAGATATAAGACCAGGTCCGCTGTAATAAGTATACTGAAGAAAGGCAAACGGGATAATTGAGATGCCGCCCGCACCTACAGCTGAAAGAAACTGAAGAGGATAAAACTCTTTCTTTTCCATTATTGAGAACTCCTAAAGTTAAATAAGTGTATATAGTAAATATTGCATATTGTAAAAGTAGTCAATAGAATCATGGAAAAACTTCTATTTAAAAACGTTAAACTCTATATTGACAAGCATCGAATTTCAGCTATATTTGAACATAACATTCATAGCAGACAAAGGACCCTTAATGCTAACAATGTCTGCTTATATCTTTTTTATTCGAAGGAATTTTCCTGAAAGGGAAATCGTTGAAGGTATAAGTAGTTTCGTTGTAGGTATATAGGGGGGGAGGTCTCGGTCTCCCTGAACAGCGCAGCTCCTCTCTTCGCCTTCGAAAAGGAGTCATTATGAGTTCCAAATTATGGTTTGTTACAAACGGTGTACAGCTGATTCATGTCTTCGAAAAAAGGTCCCTGGCCGAGCAGGAGTTGAAGAAGTATCAGGACGATCCTGATTACGGTTACTATGATTGCTACGGTCTGGATATCGACGATCTGGAAGACTATCCGGAAGAATATGATATTGCTCTGGACGAAGGATTCCTTGATTAATGCCGGGATGGATTATTTCCCGGGCGATTGAATGGGAAGGTGTTACTGATTGAAAGATTTTCTTGTCTTCGAAGGGATTAGTAAATCCTTCGGATCTGTAGAAGTTATCAAAGATCTGAATCTTAACGTCAAAAAGGGAGAGGTCTTCAGTCTGTTGGGACCATCGGGCTGCGGGAAAACCACTCTTCTGAAAATATGCGGTGGATTTGAAGAACCCGATGCAGGCAGGATGCTGTTGAATGGCAAGGATATCCTGTCCCTGCCGGGGCATAAGCGTCCGGTCAATACGGTATTTCAGAATTATGCCCTGTTTCCGCATCTGTCTGTGGGTGAGAATATAGCTTTTGGTCTGAAAGTTTCCCGCAAAGGGTTTTCCAGAAAAGAGATTTCCAGGGAAGTGGACTGGGCTCTCGATCTTATTCAGATGAATGAATATATCCATAGCAGACCTTCAGAGCTATCAGGAGGTCAGAAGCAGCGGGTTGCTATTGCAAGAGCGGTTATCAACAAACCGGAGCTCCTGCTTCTGGACGAGCCTTTGGCTGCGCTCGACCTCAAACTCCGTCAGAAAATGCTGCTGGAACTGGATCAGATTCATGACGAAGTAGGCATAACTTTTCTTTTTGTAACCCATGACCAGGGGGAGGCTATGAGCCTCTCCGACAGAATCGCCATCATGAACCTGGGGAAAATTGAGCAGGTAGGATCTCCCGCGGAGATCTATGAAAGTCCTGTTTCCAGTTTTACAGCGGCTTTTATTGGTGATACGAATTTTTTTGACGGGATTGTCAAATCCCAGAGTGAAGACGGTCAGTATTCAATACTTGATATTGAAGGACTTCCGTCAGCCCGTTGCTACAACGATCAGGCTCATACAGTGGGGGACCATATCAACCTGTCACTGAGGCCTGAGAAGATCAGGATCAGCAGGAAAGAACCCGAAACTGACAAGTCCCTGAACATTATTAAAGGGGTTGTGGAAGATAAGGTCTATCTGGGGGCGTATACAAAATACTGGGTTCGCTGCGGAAACTGGCTGATTGTTGTCCTTAATGCTCACAGGCATTTTCTGCTGGACCGGAATCCTCCGGAATGGGAAGATGAAGTCTGGCTCAGCTGGCATCAGGACGACGGTTTTATATTGCTGAAATACAGGAAAAAGGACGAAGTCCTTTTAACGAATCCTGATGAAAAATATGCCGGGATGACCCCTGATCTACAGCCGGGGGCCATACTGCAGTCGGAAGAAGACTCATGAAGAAACATGAGCTTGTGCTGACAACTCCCTCATTCCTCTGGCTCAGTATATTTTTTATTATTCCATCGGCTCTTGTCCTCTTTATCAGCTTCAGGGGAACCGACTCTTATGGCGTCCTTATGCCGGTATGGACACTGGATGCGTACAGGTCCCTTTCCGGGATGAATCTGATGCCGGTTATTATCAGGACCCTCAGGCTCAGTCTGTATACCACTTTGATCTGTCTGATCCTTGCCATTCCGGCCGCCTATGCCATGTCCCGATTGAGCAGGGGGGCGCAGACAATTCTGTTAATGATTCTGGTTGTTCCCTTCTGGACGAATTTCCTTATCCGCATCTATGCCTGGAAAGTCCTGCTTCATCCCGATGGATTTATTAAGCAGATTTTTGTCTTTCTAGGGCTGATCGATCAGAATACGACCCTTCTCTATACGGAAGGGGCCGTGCTTCTCGTTCTGGTCTATACCTATCTACCTTTTGCCCTGCTCCCCCTATACAGCGCTGCCGACAGCTTTGATATCACACTGCTTGATGCCGGCAGGGATTTGGGAAGCAATACACTGCAGCTTATAATCAGGGTTTACCTTCCCGGTATCCGACAGGGGATTATTAATGCGGTCCTGGTTGTTTTTATCCCGGTCATGGGCAGCTACATCATTCCTGAAATTGTCGGTGGTCCGAATTCGGAAATGCTGGGAAACAAGATTGCCCAGTATGTATTCACTGACAGGAATATTCCCCGGGCAGGAGCCCTCTCGGGATTTCTGATTCTCATTATCCTCCTTCCATCCCTGATCTCTCTTATAAACAGGGAGAGTCCGGCCAAAAGCCGGAAGGAGCTGGTGCAGGCATGAAAAGGAAATCGGCTTTTCCGATGATAATACTCATACTGATTCTTGTTTTCTTCTACCTCCCCCTGTTTGTACTGGTCATCAATTCATTCAACGCATCCCGGGTCTCTTCAGTATGGGGGGGATTTTCTCTGAAATGGTATAAGAAGCTGCTGGGTGACCAGAATCTGCTCCGCTCTGTCAAAAATACTGTGATTGTAACAAGTGTCTCGGTATTCTGTTCAACAGTACTGGGGAGTCTGGCGGGTGTGAGCATTGCCCGTTTCAGGAGCAGGGTGCAAAAAGTGCATTCAGTCTTTATCGCTCTCCCCCTGATCATGCCGGATATCCTGATCGGTATCAGTCTCCTTCTGTTCTTTATCTCATTCAGGATTCAGCTCTCTCTGCTGACGATTATAATAGGGCATATTACCTTCTGTATCAGTTATGTGGCTTCTACGGTTCAGGCCCGGTTTCAGAATTTTGATTTTTCCCTGATAGAGGCGGCCCAGGATCTGGGTGCTGACAGATGGCAGGTGTTATGGAAAATATATCTGCCCCTGCTGGCGCCGGGAATCCTCTCCGGTGCCATGCTGGCCATGACTCTGTCTCTGGATGATTTTATTATCAGTTTTTTTACGGCGGGGCCGGGTGCTTCAACCCTGCCCATACAAATTTACAGTATGATCCGTCACGGCTCACCCCCTGTGATTAATGCACTTTCCACGCTTTTTATCGGGTTCACGTTTCTGTTCCTGCTGGTTTATCAGCGGATCTCAAGGAGATTAGATCAATGAAAAAAAACTTTTATTACCTGCTGTCGGTTATTGTTTTACTGGCTGTTGTTCTGGGCGGATGTTCCAGAGAGAGCAACCGGAAACTCTATCTGTACAACTGGTCCGATTATATCGATGAGGAACTGGTAAAGGCCTTTACAGAAGAAACCGGTATCCAGATTATTATGGACTACTTTGATTCAAACGAGTCCATGTATGCCAAGTTACGTTCCGGAGCCGATGGTTATGATATTGTATTTCCCACCAGCTATATGGTGGAAATCATGAACGCCGGAGGCATGCTGCAGAAAATCGATCATGGAAAGCTGGCGAACCTGAAGAATATTGACCCTAAGTTCACCGTCCTTTCGGTCGATTCCGAAATGGAGTACTCTGTTCCCTATATGGTCAGTACTACCGGGATAGGGTATCTGGAATCCGGGCTGGGGGAAGTTGAATCTTTGTCCTGGGATATCTTTGCTTCCCCGGATTATTCATCCAAAATGACAATGCTTAATGATGTGAGAGAGACGATCGGGGCTGCTTTAAAGTACCTCGGTTACTCCTACAATTCCAGGTCCGGACAGGAGCTGGCGGAAGCCAGAGATCTACTTATTTCCTGGAAGAGGAATCTGGCGAAATTTGAGAATGATCAGTATAAGAACGGACTGGTCAGCGGAGAGTTTTCCATATGTCAGGGTTACTCGGGGGATATCCTTCAGGTTCAGGAAGAGCGGGATGATCTTCGCTTTATTGTACCAAGAGAGGGCACTTCCATCTCCATTGATAATATGGTGATTCTCAGGAATGCGAAGAATACGGATGCGGCTTATGAGTTTATTGACTATATGTTAAGGGGTGAAGTTGCTGCCTCCAACATTGAGTATGTGTACTACCTGGCTCCCAATACGGCGGCATACGGTCTTCTGAGTGATGAAATTCGAAATGATCCGGCTGTCTTCATTTCTGATGATGTACTTGAGAATTCCGAGATTCTTCTGGATCTGGGGGATGATAATGAACTGTATAGTCGAACCTGGGATGAAATAAAGTCTGCAAAATGAATATCGAATAAATTAATTTTACATGACCTTTTACTTGACAATCTGTAAATATGGATTATTTTTTGTGTTAATTCTGCAAGTTTTTTTAACACTTGTACAGGCACAGACTAAGGACCCTTTATGCTAACAAAAGTCTGTTATCATCTTCATGTGTGCAGAAAGGTCTTGGAGTTGATTTCAGGAATGTTTCGTAGGGGGGATTCCCCTCTTTTTCCATCATGCCTCTCCTCTCGTGAATAGAGGGATAAATGGTATTACAATTATATTTCCTGCTTGTATTGATATTATTGCCGATGTGGATGATGACCGGGATATTGCTGTAGATTGGGGGAAATTATGGATACTGATGAATTAGTGGATAACGCTTCAGGTCAGTTGAAATCCGTATTGGAATCTCTAACTGGTTTAAGAGATGAAGTTCTGGATTCCTCAAGGAGTCTGGAGGAGAGGCTTGAGTCATACCAGGATATTATTGCCTCGGAGGTCGGGGACACCATCCTGAGCAGGATGAGAAATTTAGAGAGAAATGCGGGACTGAAACAGCTCTATATCAAATTTGAAGGCAGTAACCCCTCCGGTTCACAGAAAGATCGAATTGCGTTTGCCCAGGTTGATGATGCCATGCGGAGGGGGTATAAAAAGATCGTATTTGCTACTTGCGGAAATTATGGCGTTGCTATTGCCTTTGCCGCATCTCTGGCCGGGATTGAATGTAAAATCTATATTCCGGAAACCTACCATACAAAGAGAGAAACTGAAATCCTGAAATTTGGAGTTCAAATTGTCAGAAGAGGCAAGGACTATGAAGAATCTGTTTATCTGTCCAGTCGAGAGGCTGTCGAGTTTGACTGTTATGATGCAAATCCGGGGGGAGTAAACACAAACCTGCAGATCAAAGCCTATGCAGAGATATCTTATGAAATTTACGATGAGTTGAGAGATGCTCCTGCCATAGTGGCTGTTCCAGTATCAAACGGGACTACATTGACCGGGATTTACAGAGGATTTGTCTCTCTGTACAGAAGAGGGAAAACCTCAAGAATTCCCAGAATAATAGCAGGTTCAAGTTCAAAGAAGAACCCCATTATTGTCTCTTTCAAACGGGGACTGGATGTTTGTGAAGATCTTGATCCGGCTACTGTGAAAGAATCGGTAGTCAACGAACCTTTGATTAACTGGCACTCAATAGATGGCAATATGGCATTGAGCGCCCTTAAAGAGTCACAGGGCTGGGCATCGGATGTCAGTGACAAGAGCATGATGAAATATGCCAGTCTTCTTAAAAATCAGGAGGGATTGTCTGTTCTGCCGGCTTCAACAGCCGGTTTAATAGCCCTTGTGAAGTATAATGAAATGCAATCTCTTCCGGGAGATCGTTATGTCGCTGTTATTACAGGAAGGAAATAGGTATGTATATCGATGGTCATGCTGTTGTATATTGTGAGGGAGCTTTTGCATCGACATATGGGAAAACGGCTCATGGTCTTGTTCGCTATACGCAAAGGTATAATCTGGTTGCGGTCATTGACAGTAGTCTGGCCGGAAGGGATTCCGGGGATTTTCTTGATAATGCCCCTAATGGTATACCCATAGTCTCATCCCTTAATGAAGCATTTAAAGTAGCGAACTCTCAAACGGTAGAGTTATCCTACTTTGTTCTGGGGATTGCCACTGATGGCGGATATTTAACTCAGGATATCAGGTCTGCTGTTATTGAAGCTCTGGAGTCTGGATTGAATGTTGATTCCGGACTTCATGACTTTCTTAATGACGACAGGGAAATCAGACTCCTGGCTGAATCATACGGTCTTGGTATTCGTGATATCAGAAAACTGGACGGGAACAGCAACCACATGTTCACTGGCAAGATTGAAGAGGTTAAAGCCATAAGAGTTGCGCTGCTTGGCACGGACTCAGCCATCGGAAAAAGGACGACAGCCTGGATAATTACCAATGCCATGGCAGACAGGGGGCTCTCGGCAGAATTCATCGGAACAGGCCAGACGGCATGGCTGCAGGGGGCAGACTACAGTATTGTCATGGATTCATTACTGAATGATTATGTCAGCGGTGAACTGGAACATATTGTGTGGAAGGCCTGGACTGAAAAAAAAATGGATTATGCCATAATTGAAGGTCAGGGCAGCCTCATGAATCCCGGATATCCCGGTGGCTTTGAGATTTTGGCTGCGTGCAGACCCCACGGGATTATTCTTCAGCATTCTCCCTCCCGGAAGGAGTACGACGGATTTCCGGGGTATCCTCTGGATAGGATAGAGGACCAGATTCACGCTATTGAATTCCTGTCAAAAAAACCGGTAGTCGCCATTACAATTAATCATGAAGGTATCCGGCGTGATAAAATTGCTGAGGAGTGTCAGGCCCTGGAAAACAAGCTGGGGATACCAGTCGTTGATCCTCTGGTGGATGGTGCAGAACGGATTATTCCGGTTATTGAAGAGCTGAAAAATGAAAATTGATGATTTTGAAGTAGTAAAAGTCTGTTTACAGATGAAGGACCCCTATGAGGTCGCCTATGAAAAGTTTGACAAAGCAGAAAACCTGCTGATCAGAATCAGCGCCGGGAAACTGCATGGATGGGGGTGTATTGCTCCCGATCCTCATGTCACAGGCGAAAATATTGAAGACGTTTATAGAAAATCTTTAGAGATCCTTCCGGAAGTTCTTCTTAAAAGAGATCCCTTCAGGAAAGCGCTCATAATGAAATATCTGAAAGCGGCAGCTCCGGGGTTGTTCAGCCTCTGGGCAGGTGTTGATACGGCTCTCTGGGACCTGCTGGGCAAACAGGCCCATCTGCCAATCTGGAAAATCCTGGGAGGATATCGGAACTATATCAGTACCAGTGTTACCATAGGTATCTGTGGAATCGACGAGACCCTGGAAAGGGCCCGGGATTTTGAGCTTCAGGGGTTTCATATTCTCAAGATAAAGGGCGGGAATGATGTTTCGGAGGATATAGCACGGCTTCAGGGACTCCGCTCGGCTCTGGGAACGGATATGAAAATCCGATTTGACGCAAATCAGGGTTATTCTGTTGAAGAAGCTCTTTTCTTTGTCAAAAATATAAAAGAACTCGACATTCAGCTGTTTGAACAGCCGACGATTAAATCCAAACCCGATCAGTTGGGTGCAATTATAAATAAAACAAATATACCAATTATGGCAGACGAAAGCCTGGTTTCTCTTCTGGATGCTTTTTCTCTGGTAAAAAAAGGCCTGATAGATCTGATGAATATTAAACTGATGAAAGTGGGCGGGATCACAGAGGCCATCCAGGTCGATGGTCTTGCAAGGGCCGCCGGAGTGGAGGTTATGGTCGGATGTATGGACGAAGCGGCTTTGGGTATTTCAGCAGGTCTGCATTTTGCCCTCAGTCGAAAAAACATCAGGTTTGCAGACCTGGATGGCCATCTGGGATTGATTGATGATCCGTCAATAGAATGCATTTCATTAAACAGGGGGAAACTTTATCCTTCCGGTTCTCCCGGATTCGGCTGGGCAGGGATGTAGGGTCCCTCTATAATGCCATCCATTCCGGTAATGACTTACAGGGTTAGAACCATTTTTTCCGCTTGAAAATGAAAATCATAACTCCGGCTAAACCAATAAGCAGCAGCCAGAAATAGAGATAACCGTATCGCAGGTGCAGTTCCGGTATAAAATCGAAATTTGTCCCGTAAATTCCGGTAATAAGGGTCAATGGTAAGAAAACGACCGAAAATACGGTTAGAAATTTAATAGTCTCGTTCAGCTTGTCATTCATCAATCCGTTATACCTGGCCAGGTATTCATTGCATATCTCTTTGTACAGGTCTATTGTTTCAATAACCTGGGTCATATTTGCTATAAGGTCAGAAAAATAGATCCTGTACTTCTCTTCGATTAGTGGTTGAGATTCTTTCAGAAGGATTCGTAATGCTTCTCTGGCTGGTCTGACAGCTTTCCCTAAATACAATAATTCCTTTTTAGAGGCCTGTATGGATCCAAGGACTTTTTCATCGGCACTAACCGTGAGCATTTCTTCTGTTTTTTCTATTCTTTCTGCCAGATTCTGCATGATGTCGATGTAATTATCGGTAATTGAATCCAGAAGAGAGTATGCCAGATATATTGTATTCTCTTTCCGGACTTTACCAAGGTTCTCATGAAGCCGTTTCCTTACTGAATCAAACACATCGCCCGGATGTTCCTGGAAGGTCAGTAATACGTGACTGCCGGCAATCATGCCGATCTGCTCCGATTGTACGAGTTCCTTACCTGCATTATAGTTAAGCATCTTTATCGAAAGGAAGAATCCTCCGGGAAGTTCTTCGGCTTTGGGTCTTAGAGTTGTGTTCAGGATGTCCGCCATGGTGAGCTGGGGAATAGAAAAAAGATCTCTTATCCCCGAAAGCTTCTCAATATCTTCCAACCCATCGCAGTTGATCCATCTATTGAGGGGCGTGTCGGTATCCAGTGTCCGTTGAGGTAATCCGGCGACCCTTAGTTCTTCAATCGAATCTCCGGAATAGAGAATTTCATGTATCTCGGTATTTTTAAGAACTTTTGTTCCGATGTAAACCAATTCTCCTGGACGTCTCCCAAGGAGTTCTGATCTTTTTTTGAAAAAACGGGCCATAGGCTGCTCCTGAATAATTATAGTGTCAAGTTTGAAATACCTTTTACATATACAGTATAATGCAATTATTATTAAATGGTGAGGTTGCAGCAATGGGAAGGATTCCGATCCCCTGGGGACAACTGGACATCAGGGATAAAAAAGAGATTGATTTACCATTTGAACAGAAAGTTTCTCTGCAGAGGCTGGAAGATGAAGTGATTGTGACAAAAGCCCTGCATTCCGAGAATACAACGTATCGTTTTATTGTCGGAAAGAACAATCATATCTATCTTCAGCCCAGCCTCCCCGATTTGCCGATTACGATTAAACCGGAACAGATCACATCAATACTGCCGGGATGCAGGATGGAGGTCTTTATCGAGGTTCCCCTTCTGCTTTCTGTATACTACGGGACTAACTCCAGAAAGGAACTATTAATGGAATTCCCGCTAGAGCCGTTATCCCGAAGCTTCTTTGGAAGCCCCGACAATGGCGAGATCTCCTACTTTCTGGAGAGCCCGCTATTGTGCGAATATGAAGCCTATGAGAATAAGGATTCCAGTATATACTGCCCTGTTGCTATCACCAATAAGTCACTGCAGAAACTGGATGTAGAACGCATGATTGTGAGAGTTCCTCTCCTGTCAATCTTTTCCTGCAAGGATTCTCTGCTTAGCAGTCCTGTTTCTATTGTATTCAGGGGAGCTGATATGGTCAGCCAGATCAGTTATTTAAAATACGGCAGTGAAAAAAAGCAGCAGGTAGTTCCGGTTGCACCACCCCGGCAGAATGATGATAAAAGTCTTATAAAAAAGAGCTTTTATTTCTTCAAAACTCTATATACAGGATAAACTATGCCGATTTTGAATTTTCAGGCTGTTGCAACGCTATTTGAGAATTTCCAGTTCCGGAAGGTTCTGGAGGTCTTTCTTATTCTCTTTTCCGGCTGGATAATTATCAGAGTTATCCTGCTTCTGGTCATAAGAGTCTTCATGAAGAACTCAGGTGTCCAGAATCAGATGCTGATAAGAAAATTTATTAATTATACAGGATTCGGAATCATCCTTATAATCGTGCTTGCGGAACTGGGAATAAAACTCGGCGCTCTACTGGGTGCTGCGGGAATAATGGGTATTGCAATTGGTGTGGCGTCACAGAAGAGTCTTGGAAATATTATCAGCGGGTTCTTTATGGTGGCGGAAAAAAGCTTTGAAATCGGGGATGTTATAAAGGTCGGTGATAAAATCGGTGTGGTTTATTCGATAGAGCTGCTCTCTATCATGTTAAAGACCTTTGATAACCTCCTTATCCGGATTCCCCATGAGACACTGATTTCATCGGATGTTATAAATATTACCAGATTTCCCATAAGACGAATGGATCTGTTTATTACTGTCTCCTACGATCAGGATATTGATTCTGTTATGAGGGAACTGGAGCAGGCTTACAGGAAGAATGTATTTTGTCTGGATGAACCTAAGCCATTCCTGCTGGTGAAGGATTTTCAGGATTCAGGCATCATGATCCAGTTTGGTGTCTGGTTTGAAAAAGACTGCTATGTTCAGGTTCGGAATTCGATCATGTCAGATATTCTGAAAACCTTCAGAAATGCCGGGATTACCATTCCCTACCCCCATGTTGAAATCGTATACGATCAGAATAAAGAATATAATTTTACTGAGTGATGAAGAAAGAATGAAGGTGTTTGTCCTCTCCTGTCTTTAGGCTCCTCCGGTTTGACAGAGCCAGCGGGGCTACTTATAATTATTATATCAGAAATTATAAAGCCGATACTGTTGAATTGAGATTAAGGAAACTTAAGATGTATAAGAAGCTTATTGCTTTGGGACTAGTGGTCAGTCTCTGTATTGTATCCCTTATTCTTATTATTTACAGGCCTGCAAAAATCGGGATTATCCTTTCGAACGAAACCACTATGGGGTACGAGGAAAATCTGGCTATCAAGTATTATCAGTCCAGATACCCGCGTGCAGGAAAATATCCTCTCAGATTCTATATTGAAACCCCTGCTGCTCTGGAGGAAGATCTCTACCGGGAGGCTTATTATAAGCTGAAAGACCAAGGGGTTTCCATCATTCTTAGTGGTGAACTCAGCCAGACCGCCATGTTTGTTGCTCCACTGGCAGAAGAGACGGGGATCCCCACTTTCGGGATCACCTCATCCAGCCATGAATTGAGCGGGAAAGCCGACAATTTTTACCGTATCGTAACTCCTACGGATGATATCGGTAGCTACATGGGTGAATATGTAAGCAGTCTGGATTTTAAGAAAGTTGCAATGATCACTTCTGTAGAAAATGCGATCTATGCTGACGCATTTGCCAGCAGTTTTACCCAAACGTTTTCGGGTATTACCAGACATATCCCATTTAATAATTATCAGAGAGTTATGGACGAGATCGAGTTATTCAATCCCGAGGCTGTGTTCTGCGTTCTTCCTGTAACTACTCTGATGCAGATCATTAAAGGGATTCGGAAGGAGTATGGGGATAAAGAAATTTTTTCATCCGACTGGGGCTTTATGCAGCTGATTTCTGTTTTTTCCGGTCCCCAGCTGAATGGTATCACAGCGCTATATCATTCGGGAGAAATCCCTGAACAGTATCGGGATATTATACGGGAATTTGAGGAGCTTTACAGCATTGAGTCAACTTATAGTTCTCATAACACAATATCCATACTGAATATGATTCTGAATGCGATAAGAGAAGTCGGTCCTGACTCTGCGAAAATCATTAAATATTTTAATGAACCACGATATTATGATTCTCTGATGGGATCATTGTATATGGATGAATATGGTGATTCGAATCTGCAATACCACTATGTCTATCAGATTATGGATGATAAACTGGAATTGAGAAGAAAAATAGAAGACAGGGAGTATCGTAGACATCTTGAAAAATGATTCATTTCAGATTAAGTTGCTTAACCATTCCCTTTCCATCCTTCTGAAACGATCCTGGATAACAATGCTTTTCATCACTTTTTTTCTCTTGACCATGATCGCCCATGTGACAGTCCGTTCTCTGATTCAGCAACGTGAAATATGGCTATCTCAATTTGAAATGAAGATTCAGGAGATTGAAGATCGGTTACATGGTGATATTGAACCAATGTCCAATCATCCTTACCGGTCTGCTTTGGTTCTGGATAGATCTGGTAATGTAATCCGGGCCGATCCATTGGCTTTGGAAGGGATTAATATCAAAAGCAGTATTGTCTTTAAAAGGATAAATACTCTGGGAAAATATAATATTCTGATCCTTGTATTTCCGGATCTTCATGATGGAAAGAATTCAATATACTTTGTAAAAAAATCAGGTGAAGAGTATTCAGTTCGCACCTATCTCCCGGAATCCTTTTTCCCGGGGATCCCTGAAGATGTAATCCTGCAGATAAAAAGCGGAGATCTTGTTCTCTACTCCTCCCAGGCAAATCAGACAGGACAGATCTCGTCCTCTTCTCTAATCAGTCTGCAGTCCCGGCGGTTTTATATTGTCAGCGACAAACAGCTGAACAACTCCGATAATCTGAATCTTGTTATCTTACTGGATATAACAGGCTCCTTTTATTCCGTTCTACTCCTCATCCCGTTTCTGATTGTCTTGATTTATCTGTTTATCCGTTCTTCCCGCAGAATCCGGAAGGAACTTAAAACTCTCGACGAAGAGCAATCCGATTTGACCCGTTTAATCGAAAACCTATCTCACAAATCACTTACCGAAACTTTTGATCTTACCTCCCGTCTGGAAGGGCTTATAGATTCATTCCGGGAACTAAAGGATCGGATTGGACAGAAGACATTCCTCTTCAGTGAGCACAGGGAGTACCTTTCCATTCTGTCTTCATTTATTGAGGATATTTTTCTGCTCCTGGAAAAAGTCAGTATGGATTCCTATTCTCTCAAACGGATGGAATCCTATCTCTCAAACGTGATAAACTCTATGCCTTCCCTTATCTTTGCTCTGGATCCCCAGTGGAGGGTAACTCAATGGAATCAGGAGGCTGTCAATCGCACTCAAATCCTAAGGGAACAGGCGTTGGGATGTCCTCTGGAGCAGATTCTTCCCCGCTTAATACCGCTGAAAGACTTGATGGAAAAAGCCCTTTCTTCCGGAGAAATACAATCTCTTTCCCATCAGAGACACAGCAGTGAAAAAGGGATATGCTATGAAAATATCACAATCTTTCCTTTAACGGCCAATGGTGCTCAAGGCGTAGTTATCCGAATCGACGATGTAACGGAAAATGTTAAACTTCAGGAAAATCTGATGCATAGCCAGAAAATGGATGCTATCGGTCAGTTAGCGGGAGGGATTGCTCATGATTTTAATAATATGCTAGGCGGTATTATTGGGGCTATGGAGTATATTCGGCCTTACTGTCCAACAGAAGGAGATGTTCCCGAGTTTATCGATCTCATTTTTGAAGCTACAAAGCGAGCATCCGATCTTGCCAAAGATCTATTGGCTTTTTCCAGAAA
Source organism: Oceanispirochaeta sp. (assembly GCA_963663385.2). Classification (GTDB taxonomy): domain Bacteria; phylum Spirochaetota; class Spirochaetia; order DSM-2461; family DSM-2461; genus Oceanispirochaeta. Next base: position 165,078 of record CAXXXD010000004.1, read on the forward strand.
AAAACCGGTCAGTTCCACTTCGGTAAACATACATTACGTGATTCAGAGTTCTCTGGCTATCCTGGAAAAAACGCTGGATAAACGGATTACCATCAAATCCAATCTGCAGGCTGAGAGATGCTGGATAATCGGTGATGATTCGCAACTGCAGAATATATTTATGAATCTGGGAATTAATGCCTCTCATGCCATGCCAGATGGAGGAGAGCTCACCTTTGCCTCTGAGAATGTGGATTTGACTCAGGTCGATTGTTCAGTCAGACCCTTTGATCTGAATCCGGGAGCATACATCAGTATTTATGTCCGGGATACCGGGACCGGAATTCCAAAAGATCTTATCAGCAAGGTCTTTGAGCCTTTCTTTACCACTAAAGAACAAGGAAAAGGGACCGGTCTGGGATTGGCTGCGGTGTATGGAACGATTCAGAGGCACAGGGGGTCTATTACCCTATACAGCGAGGAAAAGGTGGGAACCAGTTTTCATATTCTTCTCCCTCTTTCTGAAAACATGAACAATGAATCCCCTGAAACTGATTCTCCTATTCTAGAGGGGCAGGGGAATATCCTTCTTGTAGATGACGAAAAAATCATGCTGAATACCGGCAAAACCCTTTTGAAGGAGATGGGATATCAGGTCACAACCGCTGCAAACGGTTCTGAGGCTCTGGATATTTTCAGCAGGGAAGATGCTGAATTCGATCTTGTTATTCTGGACATGATAATGCCGGTAATGAATGGAAAGGATTGTTTTTTCAAGCTTCGGGAGAAAAACCCTTTAATTCCGGTGATAATTGCTTCCGGTTTTGCCCGGGAGGAGGAGTTGGATCTTTTAAAAAAATCTGGTTGTTCCGGTTTCATATCCAAGCCCTACCGATCTGTGGAACTCAGTAGGATCATATCCCACACTCTGAAGAATACAAAACGAAGAGTTGAGTAGATCCTGTCTGGATTATTGATTCCTGTTCTTAATCCTGACTGAAACCCTACTAAAAATAAACTTCTTGACGAATCTGTTTATCTATCTGAAAATTATTTTATATTCATAAGGAGGCTATTCATGACTACTATTGTGTTAGCTGTAGGAATCGCCGTTTATATCATTCTTTATCTTACATATGGTAAGAAGCTTGAGAAGGATCTTGTTCAGGCTACGGATGATAATGACGCTCCGTCCAAGAGACTCTACGACGGTGTAGACTATGTACCAGCTAAAGCGCCGGTCCTCTTCGGACATCATTTCGCATCCATTGCAGGTGCCGCTCCCATCGTCGGTCCTGTGCTGGCCATGGCCTGGGGCTGGGTACCCGCCCTGCTGTGGGTCTGGTTCGGTAATATCTTTATCGGAGCAGTTCACGACTATCTGGCTTTGATGGCTTCGATCCGTTACGACGGCCGTTCCATCCAGTTCGTTGCATCCGATGTTATTACCAAACGGACCGGACAGCTCTTTTACTGGCTGGTTTTCTTCCTGCTCATCCTGGTTATAGGAGCCTTCGGAGCCGTGCTGGGTGGTATGTTTATCGGTAATGGTTCCATTCCTACCGCTTACCTCCTTAAGCTGGTAGCCGCCCTTATTCTTGGTGTTCTGATGTACCGTGTCAAACTCAACTTTACCCTGTCTACGGTTATCGGTATCGTTATGCTCGGTCTTGCCATCTGGCTGGGAAGCATTTTTCCCATTACAGCCAGTAAAAATGTCTGGTATCTCGTCATGTTTTTCTACATCATTATAGCTTCGGCCATTCCGGTCAATGTGCTGCTTCAGCCCCGGGACTACCTGAACAGCTGGCTGCTGTATTTCGGCCTGGTGATCGGCGCCCTGGCTGCGATCTTCAGTTTTCACGGTTTCACTGCGCCCGCTTTTACCTCTTTTGCTCCCATCCTCTCAGGTGGGAAACCCACTCCCTACTGGCCGGCTATTCCTCTGATCATTGCCTGCGGTTCCCTTTCCGGATTTCATGCCCTTGTAGGTTCCGGAACCAGCAGTAAACAGATTGAGAAAGAAAGCGACGCCCTGCCCATCGGTTACGGCGCGATGCTTACCGAAGGTTTTTTGTCTACCCTCGTTGTTGTCGCTGTAGCCGGATTCGGTCTTGATTTGATGAAGGGTGCGGGACAAACTATCTCCGCCGCCGGCTGGGCTACCGAATATACTCCGGCCATGAGTGGCAGTTTCCCCAGTGCAGCCATGTTTACCAACTGCTACGCCGCTATGGTTGGATCCACCTGGCTTAGGTTTATTCCTACATCCATCGTTACTCTGATTGCCGGTATGTGGGTCTCTTCCTTCGCCATGACCACTCTGGATACGACGAACCGCCTCGGCCGTTATACCGTCGTGGAACTTGCTCTTCCCCTGAAGGAAAAAAACGAGGGACTGTACAAATTCTTAACCAACAGCTGGATCGCTTCGGTTATTCCTGCTGCTATCGGTATGTATCTGGCCTGGTCGGGAAGTTTCTCCGTACTGTGGCCCTCCTTCGGTTCGGCAAACCAGCTGATCGCTTCCATTGCGCTGCTGACAGGAACTGCCTGGCTGGCCAAGAGGATGAAAGTGAAGAACGTCAATATGGCTCTGATCCCCGCCTATCTGCTCTGGATCACCGTTACTGCCGCCATTCTCTGGTTCAGTATCGTCGTTCTGCCTGGAACCATTAAAACCAACCCGAACACAGGAATCACTGTTCTGGTAATTGAAGTCATTATGTTGTTTATGAATTTCGTATTCATTATCGACTTCCTGAAATCGAAAAAAGAGGCCTGATTTGGCTGAGGGAGAAAAAGGGCCGGAAAGGCTTAATCTGCTGAAAGGTCTGAAGGCTGTTTTCTCCACTCTGGATGAAAGTCATAGGAAGCAGGTGACCGATGTTACCGAGTTTGAGATAAGAGAACTGGAAAACCTCTTTATCCTGCTTCTGATGGGTTCTTTTTCCGGAATGCCGTCTCCGCCGTCATTTATTTCGGCGGAGCTGCTGCCCCATCTGGAACATGAAATCAATGTTCTGAATTCCCGGGCCATGCGGTCTTCCGATTCCTTTGCGGAAATTATATCTGTCCTCGATATTGACTGAAAGCGGAGTACTATGAAGACACTTTTTTTTACCGGTAAGGGTGGTGTGGGAAAGTCTACTTTGAGCGCGGCTGCCTCCTGGCAGCTGGCTGAGAAGGGGATGCGGGTTCTGACCGTATCCTTTGATCCCGCCCATAATCTGGGTGATATTTTTCATGTAAACCTGGGGCACAGGAAAAAACGTTTTAAAAAAACAAATCTGTATCTTCAGGAGACCGATCTTGAAAAATCGGCTCAGGAATATCTGGATCACAGCATGGACCTGATGAAAGAAGTCTACAGTTATGCCAGGGCTTTCAATATGGAACGTTACTTCAAGGTGCTGAAGTATTCCCCGGGAGTCGAAGAGTATGCTGCCCTTACCAGTCTGGAGACTATCCTCAGGAAGGAAAAGGATAATTTTGATTACATCGTATTCGATACCCCTCCTACCGGCCTTACCCTGAGAATCCTTGCCCTGCCTGCCATCACGATCAACTGGATCGACCGGTTGACAGGTATCCGCAGGGAGATTCTGGACAAGCGCCATACAGTGCATAATATCACTGGAAAATTCAATGAAACCCAGTTGAAAATTCCCTATAAAGAGGAGGACGACCCGGTAATGAAAAAGCTTCTTGAAATGCGTAGCCGGTATCAGGTAGTGCAGGAGCTTCTTCAAAGCGGTGATAACAGTATCGGCGTGGTGTTTAATCCCGATCTTTTAAGTCTGCGTGAATCTGAAAGGCTCTTCAAAGGTCTTCTGGAACTGGGTCTCCCTCTGCGTGTTGTTTTTAACAACAAGGTTGGGAAAAATAATGAGAAACTGGCAGACCGGGTAGAAAAAGAACTTCTCACCGGTCATAAGGCAATAGCTTTGCAGAGGGTTCCTGTTGTCGACTCTGAAGAACCGACCTGCTATATTATGGATAGCGATATAATCCAATACCTGTAAGGAACATTACATGCTCAATTCTGATATAACCCAGCAGCCCCTATTTTATCTTTTTATTGCTGTAACGATTTTACTCTCTCTTGGCTATACCTGGGGAAGACGGCGCAATATGAGAATTTACCTCAGTGCTTTTAATGCTCTTGTGGACGCTCTGAAACCCAGGGATCAGAATTTCACAAATATCGGAGGACTGACAGGTTATCATGCCAATATCGTTCCCCATAAAAACAGATTCGTTCATCATGTGGAGGCAACCATTACCCTGCTGCCCCGGCAGTCCTGGCTCTATTATCCCTTTTCTAAAATAGTCCGCCGTTTTGATCGTCTGTTTGTTACCATGATCTATTCAAAAAAGGCGGAGAACCTTACAGCCGAGGGACATCTTATCGAAGAAAGGTTCGCCTCCTTCCGTGGGCCGAAGATCAGTAATGCGGAGAAACTGGAACAGGAGGAACTCCGCTGGGGTAAATTCGGTTTCCATCTCTACTATGAGAATGATGATGTGAGAAAGGAGCTGATAGGATTAACAGAACACCTGGATGATCCGGGAGTGGTTCGTCATATTGCCCTGATGCCCGGTCAGGCCCATTTTTTTATGATTCCCAAAAGAGGGGAGGTGACCAGAGTTTTTCCGATATTATCCCGCTGGCTGATGAAGTCTCTGGAACAGCGGTACGGGGCCGGAACCGTTAAACAGGGGTAGTTGAACTTTCCGGAGGCATCTGTCCGCATTTAAACCGATAATCCAAGATACCGGGAGCATATATCCAGAGTCTTCCGGGTGATAACAGGAGCAGCCAGAAGAGCAAGTTCGTCGGCATTCTTATTCTCAATCCCCAGGCTTTCCAGAAGGGTTCGGAAAAGGGCGCGGTTTCTATTTGCTTTACTGGCAACCGCTTTGCCCTCCCCGGTCAGTGTGATGCTGCTGCGGGTGCTTTTCTCAATGAATCCCTTTTCCATCAGTTTCCGCATCCTCACGCAGACAGTCGGTTTGGAAACATTTTTATACCGGGCAATGTCGACAGATCGAACATTGCCGGTTGTTTGGGAGAGGATATAAATAGCTTCCAGGTATTCAAGATTGGCTGAATTCTGTTTCATAGACGATTCCTTCTTTGTGGTTTCACTTCTAAAAACGAATAGCACGGTGAATTATTTATAATTCCCGGAATCTTTCTGAAATAAAAATAATCATCTGAGACTTATTTACAATTTTCAATATAACAATTATGTTCTTTTAAGACAGAACTTATTGTTCATTATTTAATTGTGTAATAAAGCCGGATTATCATAACGAATGGTTTTCAGCAGTTGAATTGCAACTTGTTATAGAACTAGGAGGTTTCTATGAAAAAATATGTTATATTTATGGTATTGGCCCTGGTCATCCCGGGCTCAATTGTGGCGCAATCCCTCTATTTCGATATTGGTCTGGGTGCCGGAAACGCAATAACCGAGATCGACGGTGAAGATGTCGCCGATTCTCTCGGATCATCCATAGATGATATAGGTGTTGATTTCAGTGTGAAACTGGGCGTGGGTCCTGTATTCAACGTCCCTCTTTACATTGTCGGTGATTTTGGCGGTATAGGACATCGTCTGTACGATGATTATAACTATCTGCAGTTCAATTCTTACCTGATAGGTCCCGGTATTGTATTTTATCCCATTCCCCTTATACAGATAGGGGCATCCTTCGGTTACTCCTTTGTTGCAAATGATACAGATTTACCGGTGGAGATGTACGATAGTGAAGGCGGTTATGCCGGTAATGTTTCCATTGCATTCGACTTTGGAGCAGAGAAAAACGGCTGTCTTCTGGGTGTAAAATATGCATTTGCCGAGAACACTCTGGAGGTCTCCGAGGCTGAACAGAAATCCACAGCACTGACTTTTATGATAAAGTATGCTTACAGGCAGAAACTGTAAAACCGGAATAGAGAAATAAACCGGTATTATATACTGAAGGTAAATCGCCTTCAGTATTTTTAACAATAATGGGGAATCCATTCAAAATGAATGGCGGTTACGCAATACCAGGTTCGCTATACGGCGCATGGAAAGATTCCATATAAACATGGTTAATGCAGCGATGCTTTTTGAAACGATATAGTGTACAGAAAGATATTTTAATCCGAAAGATAATATAAGAGTGTGAATCCCGGCGGCGATTAGGGCAATTAATATAAATAGGGCTGTTTCGGTTCCGATACAGCTGCCGGGAACAGGAGGGAAGAACCAGAACCGGCCTGCCACATGGATAAAGATCAATCCCGAGACCATTCCAATTGTTCCGGCTGTCAGCACGTTTACTTTGCTAACTTCGACCAGCAGGAATAATATCCCATAATCCAGGACTGTTCAGGTAAGGCTGGAAATCCCTGCCCTGGTCATCTGGATACGCTTTTGATCATGATGGCCCCAAAAGAAATCTGTCAGCTTCATAATAGTTTTTGAATTGTCCGATATCATTCAGGTTAAGTCAACTGCTAAAGCTGTGCTCCTCAACGGCGGCTCATTCGGGACAGTTTCACTTTCTTTCCAAAAGCAAAAAGGCAGAAGATTAATCCCAGGAGAGGAAGGCCGTAATAGTAAAAGTAGTCGTAATAGGAAGATGATGTTAGTGCAACCGATATTATCACCCCAATCAATATCATGGCAATTCCCGCAAGCAGCACTCTGTTCATGGATAAGCCTTTGCTTCGGAACACTTCTTTATAAACTTCTTCTGCTGTCTCTTCGGACAGATCCCATTCTGAGCACTTTTTTAGTATTTCATTTTTCGGTTTTTTTATAATATTAAGCTCAATATACCGACAGGCCTTTGATTTCATTTTATCCATTATCCGCTCCCTACTTCTGGAATATCCGGCTTACAGTCCTTCCGCACAGGTAAGCTGCATTGGTCATGACTTTTTTGTTTGAAAGCAGCCAGTATCCCGAACCAGCCTCCTGAACGATTGTTGTTTCATACAGGAGCTCATCCGCCTTCCGGATCTTCACATCCAGTTCAATCGATCCCTTTCCCATCAAACCGGCTGTCATATACTGAAGAAAACGGTTCCCAATATCCGCTTTCAGAATCTCACCTCCAATTGTGACGGTAGATTCATTTACTTTTCTATCGGAAACATCGTACTTTCTTCTTTTCAGAAAATATTTGATCCCGTCTTTGAAAATAGATGGTAACTCACCTCCGCTGAACCTGTCTCCTACATCAACAAGGTCCATATCAACAGCAAATTCCTCTATAACAATCGAATCAGAAACTGTGGAACGGGAGATGATGTTTTCTCCTCCACCGGACCTGAACCCTTCCGAAGCGTCTTCCGCTCCGGGGATGTTTTCTGCATCAAATTTGCCATAGGCAATACGCTGAATCAAACGGAAAAGGCATAGGTATAAATAGACCATCAACGCAAAAGAGGCAAACCCAAGCAATTCTCCTTTATATTGAAAAATACCCGTTTCTTCCGAAGGGATAATCATTATCACAGCGGCCAGAACCCAAAGAATAAGGGTGAAAATCCCGGTTATTCTCTGATTTCTGATGAGTTTTTTTCTTCTTCTGTACTGACGTTCCGGTTTTGACATTTTCATGATCTTCTCCATTTTTCTGACTCTTTGACCGTTTCATTACTGTACCAGGAATCCATCCGGAATAGACTGCACAACCATAATCGGGGCTCGGAGGCTTGAGGTCTAATAATTCTTATTGAAGAACTCATTATATTACAGGATTTTAACGCAATCAATAATAATCGTTCGTTATCTTACATGAGTGGGTGATCTGTTATGTGCGGCATGACTCAGAAGTTTAAACAATCCTGATATCATAACCGCTCAGACAGTAGCCCCCTCTGCCAAGGCCCTGTCGTTCTGAGTCTATAATTCTCCGGCAGCTGTAGCCGTCTGTCCTGCAATCCTGCCGAATACGATACAGCTGGTTACAGCACAGCTTCCCAGACGGCAGGCTCCATGAACCCCGCCTGTTATCTCTCCTGCGGCATAGAGCCCCGGAATGGCTTTCTGATTCAGGTCCAGAACACGGGCAGAGGTATCGATATGCACTCCTCCCATTGTATAGTGAACCTTGGGCCATACCCTCATGGCATAGTAGGGGAGTGTCTGAATGGGGAGGGCGTCATCGGGCATTTTTCTTCCAAAACGGTCCTTTATTTTCGATCCAGTAATATTATTGAACTCTGATAGGGTTGCCGCGAGCCCTTGCAGGGGAATACCGTATTCTCCTGCAAGGGTTTCAAGGGTGTTGAAGGTTTTGACAACCCCCTTGCTGACGGCCCTGCTGATATCCCATCCCGTATGCCTTACGGCAGCTTCATCACTGATGCAGAGGCAGGGCTTTCCCGCAGCAAGGATGGCATCCGAGAGGATCTTCCGGTCCGACTGTTCATTGATAAAACGCTCCCCCGTTTCCGGATGGATTAGTATGCCGTAGATAAATCCGGTATAGTCCGTAAAAAGCGGACCGTGCCCCATCCCTTTTTCATCCGGTGACGCCCAGGGTCCAAGCTGTATATGGGACAGCTGTACAGGCGCAGCTCCCTTTCTCATGGCTTCTTTTAACAGTCCGGCCGTGGCAAAGGGCTTGTTGGTTGTATCGATCTCTCTGTTCAACCGGGGATCCTGGACCATCCGGAAAGGGATATCCGCTCCAAACCCACCTCCTGCCAGGATAACTCCTTTTCCAGCTTCAATCCGGAACGTCTCGGTACCCCTGTCCTCTTTAAAGTTATAGGAGGATGAAACGAGAACGCCGCTAATTCGGCCTTTCTCAAGGATCAGTTCTTTAACGCAGTGACCGTATTCTACAGTTACTTTCAGTTCTTTCAGTCTGTTCAGCATGGGTTTTATAATGGTCGCCCCTGTCACCCCGGCGGCTCCGTGACTGCGGGCTGTACTGTGACCGCCGAACAGGTCCACCCTGTCCATAAACTCAACACCGAGATCTTCTGTCAGCCAGAGGTAGGCTTCCCCGGCATGGTCTGTCAGTGTTCTGACCAGTTCCGGATGATTCAGTCCAAGGCCGGCTTTCATCATATCCCGGTAAAACAGGTCGGCCGAATCCTCAATCCCGTGCCTTTTCTGCAGGGGACTCTCCGCTACAGCCATACCCCCGTCGCTTATAATGGAGTTTCCACCGGCAGCTTTCATCTTTTCCAGAACCAGTACGGAGGCCCCGGCAGTTGCCGCTTCGATAGCAGCGGCCAGACCGGCAAACCCTGTTCCCACAACAATAATGTCATAGCTTTTATTAATCATGGACTCCATTATAGCCCCGGATTGTGTTTGGGGGATACCGGTTTAACCGGTTATTCCCGTATCAGGGGCACAAAGGAAAAACCGTAAAACTCCTCTTTCACAATCCCCTGTCCGGTCCGGTTGAATTTCCAGATGGAATGGTCCACCGGAATGACAAGTCTTCCACCGGGATTCAGCTGTTCTATCAGTTCTTCGGGGAAACAGGGGGCTGCGGCGGAAACAAGGATCCGGTCATATACTGTTCCGGGATTGCCCAGGGCCGTTCCAGCCCGGGTAATCCGGGCCCACGGGAAGGAGTACTGTCTGAGGTTGCTGCTCCCGAATTCCACCAGTTCCGGACATCTCTCCAGTCCCAGTACAGTTCCGTCCGGACCGGTCAGTTTCGCCAGAAGAGCGGTCGTCCATCCCGATCCGGAACCGATGTCCAGAACTGCCTGACCGGGCAGGACATTCAGCAGATCCAGCATAAATGCCACTGTAAAGGGCTGGCTTATGGTCTGCCCGAACCCGATGGGCAGAGGGCCGTCGAAGTATGCCGCTACAGCATATTCGGGAAGGATGAAATCTGCCCGGTCTACTTCCCGTATGGCCTCTGCCACGGCCGGGTTTTCCAGAACCTGCCGGTCTTTCAGATAGATAACGAGTTTTTCCAGGGATGTCATACAGTCTGTCCCCCTGCTTTTAAATCTAGTAGAGTTTCGTATCCCTGTCTAATAATCCCGGATTATTCAGAAGGTTCCATAACATCCCTGCAATTGCATTATTTATTGTCTGCTATAATGGTTTCTCCGGCCAGTTTACCGAATACGGTAATATCAGTCAGAGCATTACCGCCCAGACGATTGGAGCCGTGAATACCGCCGACAATCTCTCCGGCCGCATAAAGACCGGGGATGACACTGCCTTCAGTACTCAGAACCCGGGTTTCTGTATCGATAGAAAGACCGCCCATGGTATGATGAACCGCGGGGACAACTTTCTGGATGTAGAAAGGCCCGGTTTTAATTTCAGCCATTTTAGCGTTTCTGTTGAACTCTTTATCGGCTACCTTGGTGTCGGTACCGTTGTTCAGGTAATCGGCGGCGTAGCTGTTGTAGTCGGCTATTGTCTTAGCCAGACCTGCTTTGTCTATTCCAAAGAAATCCGCCGCGTCATCCAGAGTTTCCGCTTCGATCAGAACCTTGTCATCCATCAGCATCCGGTACTCTTTCCCATAAATCTCCAGAGTCCTGGCCTCATCCAGGATACTTTTATCCCATACCATGTATCCGTAGCTATCGCTCTGAGCCAGGATCATTTTGGAAACAACATCTCTCCGGTCATTCTCGTTTACGAATCTTTTACCTTCAATGTTTACCATGGGAGCCCCGTACATCCTGGTGTCGGCTACAAAGGCAATCTTACCGGTAGTGGGGAAACAGAAGGGGTAGGTCTGGATGTATTCCATATGAGTTGTTCCGGCTCCGATCTCTTCTGCCATAAGGATACCGCTTCCCAGATGACCGGGCGCATTGGTGGTTTTAACCCCTTCGCCAAGATCGTCTCTGTATTTCAGTCTCATATCCGCATTTCCGGCAAAACCGCCGGATGCCAGGACTATACCGTACCCTGCGTTAAATGTCAGCTCCTGACCGGATCTGTTTTTCGCTTTTACACCGGTAACACGCCCGTCCGTATCGGTAATCAGAGAAGTAGCCTGCGTATTGACAATGACTTTTACACCCAGTTCATTGGCCTTCTCATACATCTTGTAGATCATCTGGGAACCTACTCCGCCCTTGACCACCAGGGCGCGGGCTACAGTATGGCCCCCGAAGTGTTTCTGGAAATCATCCATAATTTCCACTTCTACAAAGTCTCTGAGCCATTCGGCAGTGGGAAGAGCCCGGTTAACCAGAACGTTTACCAGAGGTACGATACCCTTGTAGTCTCCGCCCTTCAGTGTATCTTCCTTGTAGAGTTCCCTGCTGTCTTCAATGCCCTGGGCTTTCTGTACCCAGTTTTCAGGAATGTCAAACCCTGCACCGGAGAGAGCGGTATTACCGCCGACCTTACTTTCCTGTTCCAGTATAACGACACTGGCTCCGGCGGATGCCGCAGAGACAGCTGCGGAAAAACCACCGCCGCCGGCGCCGATAACGACTACATCAAAGCTCTGCTCTGTTTCTTTTTCGGCCTTGGGGTCGATTACTGGCAGTTTATACAGACCGGATTCATCAATGGCAGCTGATGCCTGGGAAGTGGAATCTACCGCTCCCGCTGTTTTCTCTTCGTTTGATTCCTGTGTTCTGGGGGCACATCCGGCAAACAGCAGAGCCGCCAGTACGGTGTACAGTATCAATTTGAATCTTTTCATTGTTTGATTTACTCCTTTTCAGGTAAAAAATATTGAACAACATTCCTGATTTATGAATTGCAGAAATAGTCCTTTCTCCGTTTTGTCTGCCAAAAATACAAATGAAGTACATTCTGATTTAAATAGACGAATAGTCTATTTATTTGGCAATGGATCTACTATATACTGTCCGACAGAGTCACTGTCAATATATTTAGTGAAAAAATTATCGATAAAGGTCATATGGATACGAATCAGAATACACCAAAGAGAAAGAGAGGCCGGCCTCCCAAGGATAAACAGGGATACAATGAAACAAGGGAGGCTCTTATCCTCGCCGGGCTGGAATCCCTTACAGAGAAAGGGTTTGTCTCATCCAGCATTGATGAAGTGCTGAAGAAGGTATCCATTCCGAAAGGCTCGTATTATCATTACTTTCCCAGCAAGGAAGAATTCGGCAAGGAACTGATGGAAAGGTATATTTCCTATTTTGCCAATAAGCTTAGAAAGCATCTGGAGGATGAATCCCTTTCTCCCCTGGAGCGTCTGGAGTCCTTTGTCTGCAATGCAGCACGTGGAATGGAGCGTTATAACTTCAAACGGGGATGCCTGATCGGGAACCTGGGACAGGAGATGAGCGTTATTCCGGAGAGTTTCCGGGACAGGCTCAAAGAGGGGTTTGATCTCTGGCAGGATATTGTGGCCCGGTGTCTGGAAGAAGCAAAACAGGATGGCAGAATCCATTCCGGAGCAGACTGCAGGAAGCTGGCCGAGATATTCTGGACAGGTTGGGAAGGCGCTGTGATGAGAGCAAAGATAGATCAGAGCAAAGAACCTTTATTTCAGTTTCATCGTTTTTTTCTGAATTGTATTCTGAATAATAGTGTCCCTTTTACCTAGAGATGCTCTCTAAAGATTTGTTCTGAAGCCGCTACCGGAACCATACTCATATTCTGTAAAATAGTACGGAGCATTGCATTCTATTGATAATTCTAAATGTGAACTGTCTTGTTATTGATTTAAATAGACGATTAGTCTAATTTATTTGAATACGGGATAGAAAACATAAAAACGCAGAAAAAATGCTCGGCGAAATAGCTGAACTGAGCGAAATCATAACTGTTAATCAGGGAGAAAACATGTTTAAGGGAATACTTATCGAGAAAGACGGGGATCATTATTGTGCAGCCCTTAAAGATATTGATGAAGCCGGGCTTCCTGAAGGGGATGTTACGGTCAAAGTGGAGTATTCAACCCTGAATTACAAGGATGCCCTGGCTGTTACCGGCAGGGGCCGGGTTATACGGGATTTCCCCATGATTCCCGGTATTGATATGGCGGGAGAGGTTTTATCATCCAGCAATCCCGAATTTCAGGCGGGGGATAAGGTTCTTCTAAACGGATGGGGAGTTGGTGAGAAACATTGGGGAGGGCTGGCGGAAAAGGCCCGGGTTAAGGGGAAATGGCTGATTCCCCTTCCTTCCGGACTCTCTCCGGAAAAAGCCATGACCATCGGTACAGCCGGTTATACGGCTATGCTCTGTATTCTCGCTTTGGAGGAGAACGGCGTAACCCCGGACAACGGGGAGATACTCGTGACCGGGGCTACCGGAGGTGTGGGAAGTTTTGCTATATCCCTGCTGGCAAAAGCAGGTTTCAAAGTAGTTGCCATGACCGGAAAGAGGGATGCGGAATCCTATCTGAAAGAACTGGGCGCTGCCGAAGTGATTGACCGTGCGGAATACTCCGAACCGGGAAGACCTCTGGAGCATGAACGCTGGGCCGGTGTTGTTGATGTGGCCGGCGGTTATATTCTGGCCAATGCCTGCGCCGCTGTAAAATACGGCGGTACGGTAACAGCCTGTGGCCTGGCGGGAAGCATGGATCTGCCGGCAACTGTTGCTCCCTTTATTCTGCGGGGCGTAACTCTGGCTGGAATTGACAGCGTTATGTGTCCTGTGGAAAGAAGAAAAAAAGCCTGGTCACGCCTGGCGCTGGAAACGGAGGACCTGGAATTCGATTTGATTGCCCGGGAGATAAGACTTGAGGATGTGCCGGATGTCTCCCGTGATCTGCTGGATGGGAAGATCACAGGAAGGCGGCTGGTGCGGATCGCTTAAACAATCAAACCAAGTTCAGCCAGGGCATCTGTCATCTCCTGTTTTGGAGAGTCAGATACCGGCAGTTTTGTTCCTGTAATTTTTTCGGTCAGATCAATATAGAGCCGGCTGACTTCCATCATCTGTTCATCCTTCAGGCGGAAGGTCTCGGCAAGAGCTTTCCGTTCATCCATCCGGTTTTTGTTCAGCAGGACATCTTTGTCGGGAACACTGGCCTGGAGCATTTCCCGGAAGAACTCTTTGGAATCCTCCCGGATTTCCCCTTTGTCATAAAGGGCTTTGTCCCAGTAACGGGAGGAATCGGGGGTGCCGATCTCATCTATATAGATCATCCTGGCTCTATCTCCCTCTCCGCTGAAACCGAACTCAAACTTGGTGTCTACAAATACTTTACCGATTTTTTCCAGCTCCCGGGATATCAGGCTGAATCCTTGGGAGAGCAGTTTTTCATAAGTCGTCACATCTTCCGCATTACGGAAGTTAAAGGCCTGGAGATTACCAAGAATCTGATCGCGGGTGATATTTACATCATCGATTTCGGGGATCCCTTCCACTCCGCTGATAATACCCTTTGTGGAGGGAGTGAGTAGAAGCTTGTCCAGTTTCTGATTCTTTTTTAAACCCTCCGGCAGGGTGATACCGCAGATATCCCGGTCTCCCTTCTCATAGGAACGCCACATGCTGCCTGTTATATACTGCCGGGCGATGGCTTCCACCATGACAGGCCGGGCTTTGCGGACAATCCAGACCAGGGGATGGGGATTATCTACAATATGATTCCCTGCCAGGCCTTCTTCTTCAAATCGGGTAAACCAGTAACGGGCTATGGTATTGAGAGCGGCGCCTTTGCCCGGAATCCCCTTTAATCCCCCCTCGCTCTGCCAGACGCATTCATAAGCGGAAATCCTGTCGCTGATGATCATAACCGCCAGTTCTTCATTTTCAAGGCCATAGCGACTGCACAGGCGCTTGTTGTCCTCATCCGTCAGCCAGTATACAGACCGGACTTTCCCTGAATGGATCTTTCCTGCATGTCTGATGGGCAGGTCATCTGTATTCACCAGCGCTTTGTCTGTTATTGCCATCGATTATCCCCCGTTATCCAGATGCTTATTTTCTATTCTGTTAAAAATCCGGTTAAGCTGAAATATGAAACAATAGTAAAATCTTCATTCATACGGATTTACTCATGATTTATACTACTTGTCTGACCTCTTTATCAATAGCCTGGAGAGCTAAATCATGCCATCGCCATGCTTCTTTCCCGTATCTCCCAGCATATGGCAAAATACAGGTCATCAAAGAGTTCCATTTCCACCCCGGCTTCTTCCATCCTCTTTTTTATTACCCGTTCTGTGGCTTCCAGGTACATCCACCCCAGGGGATCGGTGTTCCGATTGCCGGTTATGGATGATCGCCATCCGTCATAGCGCGGTTTTACACTGCTGTAGAGATCGAGTATGGCGCTTTGCATTATATAGCTCATGTCTGTATTCATAGGCATAAGTTAAAGGTCCCGTGTGACAAACCCTGGCACATGAAGTGAGATTTCCGGGATAATAACTGTTATACTTGCCGGCAAAGGAGTACGTTATGTCAGATAATGCAGAAAAGGGCTGCCTGGAATATAAGCTGGAACGGATAAGGGAGCAGGAAGAGCTTATCGCTGCCTATCAGCAGAAGCTGAAGGATAATCCGGCGGATGCAGAGACGGCCGTAACCATAATGACTCTTCAGGTTGCTCTGGAAGAGTTGAAGAGCAACCTTTGAATTCTGATGGGACTGAATACTCCCTAATCTATCAGTTTCTGTAGATCCTCAATCTTATTAATCCTTAATCCGGGGTATCCGCTTCCAATCGTATTTTCATCAATCAGTTCTTTCATTACCCTGTTTAAGTGCCTGTATGTTGTTCCCAGCATTGAGGCCAGTGCTTCTTTTTCCGGTAGAATAATCACACTCCCGTTGGCGACATCAGGTTTGGACAGTATATAGAGAGCAAGTCTTGATTTTACCGGAACCAGATGACCGAGACGCAGGGTTGTTGAATTATGGAGTTTTTCAACCAGACCTTTACATAGAAATTTAAGGAAAATCGGGTCGTTAAGTCCCTCTTTTCGGGCAACAGGTACAGGAATCCCCAATACTTTAGATGGGCAGGTTGTTACAACGGAGGTCATAGTCAGGTCGTTGCCAATGATTTCAACATCTCCCAGTATGGCAAAAGGGTGCATCATCGCGACTACTGCCAGAGTTCCGTTTGAATTGTAATGGGCACACTTGATTTGACCATCCACCAGAAAGTACAGATAGGATATTTCTGTCTGTTCTCTCATAATTGTATCATAGGCGTTAAAATGGAACAGTTGCAGGTGTTCTATTAATTTTTCGTTCAGGAAGCGGTCCATCCTGAATCTGTCTATATAGTCCCTGATTTCACTACCGGATAACACCATAATTCCTCTCGTTTTCTGATGGATAATCTAATTATAGTTCATTGGGAAGAAAATGATTAAGACATATGTCCTGGAGTTGATTTCTATCCGGGAGTAAATTCTATTTATGGCTGATCTGAAGGAGAGTACAGGATGTATGAAGGGTATGGGAAAAAAAAGGAGAGAATATCCGGGAATGATACTAACCTCACTGAAGAGGCAGTAGAAACGGCTGAAGAATCCCTGTTTTATAAAAGTATAGCAGAAGCTCTCCAGCTGATAGACCTGGAGAAAGATCTTCAAAAACGTTCAGAATTATCAAAAGCTTATAAATCCCGCTGATTTTACTCCTGAAAGTTTTAATGATTTTTATTTATTCTCTCGCTATAATACTACCTGCTGGAAACAGTATTAAATCACCATTTTGCTGCTGTACATTAACAAACGAGGTTAAAGATCATGCCCGGTACTAGCGAAAAAGAAAACTATCAATCCGATTCCCGGAAACGTAAAGAAAAGGTGGCTGCGGATGTTGCCCGGGCAAAGGAAGAGCGGGGTATTGTTCTTCTGATCACGGGAAACGGGAAGGGAAAAAGTACCGCCGGGTTCGGTGTGGTGTCCAGAAGTGTCGGGCATGGGTACAAGGCGGCGGTTGCCCAGTTTATTAAAGGGAAATGGGCCTGCGGGGAGCGGATCCTTCTGGAGGAAAAGGGGGTCCCCTTTTCGGTCATGGCTACGGGATTTACCTGGAATACCCAGGACCGGGAGGCTGATATTGCCGCTGCGGAAAAGGTCTGGGCTGAGGCGAAACAGTATCTGGCCGACCCCGGGTATCATGTGGTTCTGCTGGATGAGCTGACCTATATGCTGGAGTATAAATACCTGGATACGGACGAAGTTCTTCAGACTATTGCCAACAGACCGAAAGAGCAGTCAGTTGTGATTACCGGGAGGGGAGCCATCCCCGAACTGAAAGACCTGGCGGATACAGTAAGTGAAATACAGGATATAAAACATGCCTTCCGATCCGGGGTTAAGGCCCGTAAGGGGATTGACTGGTAGGGAAATATGACAGTCATTGCCGGATGACTAATTCGTAATAAACCTGTTAATCTCCTTGCTCAGAATCAGAACATTATCCCGGTTTTCCGCATTAAGGTTCATAACAGTTCCAATTCGCTGGTTGATGTTATTGGAACTCTCTTCGATCTCCTTGATATCCTTGCGGACCACTTCCGCTATGTCATTGATTTTCTTCATGGAGTCTTTGATAATCTCTGTCCCTTCCAGCATTTCCACAGAACCCTTATCAACTTCTCCTGAAATATCCTGAAGGGTGCCTATCATATGCAGAACATTGGAGCTGCCCAGAGCCATTTCAGACATGGAGCCGGAAATCTCTACGAACGCACTCGTTACTTCTTCAATTCCTTTCAGGATACTTTCAAAGGCTGATCTAGTGGCTTCGGCGGAATCCTGCAGCAGGGCCACCCGGTTGATGGACTCTTTCAGGGTGAGGTTTATCTGTTTGGCGTTGTCTGAAGTTGATTCGGCAAGATTCCGGATCTCCGATGCTACAACAGCGAAGCCCTTCCCGTATTCGCCGGCATGGGCTGCTTCAATAGCCGCATTCATGGAAAGCAGGTTGGTTTTGGAGGCGATAGCATTTATGACATTGACGACCTGAAGCATATTATCCACGTCACCGGCAATATTCTGAATAATGGCGTTGGTATTCTCCAGTTTTTCCCGCCCCTCTTCCGTTAACTTCACTACCTGATCTGTCGATTGAATCTTGTCCTCGGAAACCCTGCTGATATTGGTCACCGCAGAGGCAATCTCTTCAATTCCGGCAGAACTCTCATGAATTGCCTCTGACTGTACCGCAATCTTGCTGTTTAAACCGTTAAGATTGGATAGAACCTGATCTATAGCTGCTGTGGAGTCGGAAATCCTGTTGTTCAGATGATCAAACTGTTCGCTTATGGATTTGATACTGCCGGTAATTTCTTCAACCTCCCGGACAGAATGGTCTACATGGGAATAGATCTCATCTCCTGTTTCGGCTGTTTTATTGAAGGATATTTTTAAGTCGGTGATGATATGATTCAACGACCCGGAAAAAATATTGAAAAAACGTGACAGTTGACCGATTTCATCATCAGACCGCACTGTCAGTACCTTCGTCAGGTCTCCCGCTCCTTCAGAAATATCTTTCAGTCCGGAACTAACGGTATAAAGGGGGTTGAGCACAAGAAAGTGTAAAACAATGACGGTAATCAGAATAAGCACAATCCCCAGGATAACTGATTGGACAATAACCGTTACCATTTCATCCAGTAAGCGGCTGCGAATCCCGGAATCCGTAACATAGGCTGTCAGTACGCCCAGGGGTTCGTCCTCCATTACAATTTTCATCGAATCCTTCAGGTAGTAATCCTCCGGATCAAGCCCATGTTCATCCCAGGAAATGAACTCGGAAATCTCATCTGTTGCGGTTTTATATCTTCCCAGCAACAGATTGTCATTCTGATATATCAGAACCGTCTGAATATTCTCATCCTGCATCCCTTCCACGATCATGGATGCCATATTCTCTTCATTAAAATACCACAGGGGTTCGCTTAAGCTCTCAGAAAGCCGTATGACTGATTCCCTGGTACACTGGGTAAGTTCAGACTCCAAACGGTTTTTATTAAAGGAATACGATATGAATGATGAGATGGACAGCAGGATGAATATGGAAAGAGACTGAACGATTACTATTTTAATTCTTAGATTAAATTTCATATGGGCCTATTATTCAAAGAGTTCCGAATACCATTCGCCGGAATCCCAGTTCTCAAATATGGCAAGCAGCTCCCCGCTTTTCATCATTTCATTTATACGGACATCCCATTTACCGGCCAGCTCCTTACCCCTTTGATTGCCCTGAAAGCACATATACAGTTCAAGGTTCTTAATGCTTTCGATCGATACAATATCTGCATACTGGGGGAAATCCTCAATCATGCTCTCCAGTTCGCTGCAGGCGTCAAGGTAATAATCCACTCTCCCGGCCTTCAGCATTTTCAATGCGGTCTCACGGTCATCCACCTCAAAAATCTTTATAGGCACATCAATGTACTCATCAAGTTCATAGCCGCGTATATAGGAACATCTTGTGTCTTTTAATCCGGGTTCACCGCCCCAGGAGGATGAATTCGCGGAAAGGAAGAGGGCGCTTACATCATCTGCATCGAAGAATAAATCAGGATACGTCACTCCTTCGATCTCATCCGCATAAGATCCGACCATAACGTCAGCCTGTCCCTTCTGGATCAGGACCGTCGAACGGGCATAGGGGACGATTTTGAAATTAACAGAAATCCCCTCTTTTTCAAATACAGCTCTTAAAATATCAAAATAGAGACCTGTCCCATCTGTATTCGTGGCATCTTCCCACTCTTCCGTTACAACCAGAATCTGATCGGTAGACTGTGCGGTCAGGATTGACGGCATTAAGATGCACAGGATCATGATACAGATCCATCCCGTTTTTCTTTTCATTTCAAATTCCTCGCTTATTTATTCACTTATGTTTAATGAGATAATGAATTTTAGTCCTCACTTTCATGAATTACCATTTTTTTTTACAATTTATATACTTTTCAGGGGGGCGACTGTCCAGTCAGTCTGCTTTGTAATCTTTGAAATTTGATGCAGGAGCAGACGTGTCTCAGAATGTAGTTTAACCATCCGCCATTCTGGCAAGCCTGAAACTGTAGGACGTACTGATTGAGGATGTTCCTACAAAAATTACATAACCGTTTCCTGCAGAGTAGGAAACAGAGTTGAAAGAGCCGCCTTTCAGTATCCGATCCGAGGTTGTCTCTCCATAGGACGCGGTAAATTCATAAGCATTTCCCCCCATATCATAGAGACCAAGAAGATTTTTGGTTTTCCCTTTGACCCTCTGTGTCGCACCTACAGAATTGTTGTACCAGGCAACCAGGTCCGTTGCGGTTGAATTGGAGGTTGTATCGGTTGCGCCGCTGGCATAATTGCCCGGATACCAGTACCTCCCGCTGCTGGCAGGGTATTCAACCGCTCCGTCCGCACTGTTCGCTCCCTTCCAGCGGGCGGCCAGTTCCCATTCGGGGGCGGTGGGCAGGCGGAACCCGTCCGAGGCGGCTTCTGTTGTCGGTGTCGTAACGCTTAAAGCGTTTCTCACAGGTGTTCCCCCATCTGTGTAAACACAGCTGTAAGTCGTATTCTGCCGGTCATTGTACCATTCGGTCAGGGCATTGCAGAAAATGACGGCATCTGCCCAGTAGACCCTTGTGACCGGTTTGGTTTCATCCCCATTGGTGGAGGGGGCTGCATTGGCTATGCCGTCGCTTCCCTCTCTGCTGTCGGTGGTGCGGAATGTATAGGCCGGGGAGGCTGTATTTTCCGCCCAGTCCTTTACTGTATACCAGAGTTTGTAGGTCAGTTCCGTTTCGGCTATCCAGTAGGCACCGGTAACTGTTTCTTCTCCGTCCGGGTCGTCAATACCGGTATCCAGCAGATCGCCGTCGCCATTTCCATCTCCCGCATCATCCACTCCGGTGGGGAAAGCCAGTCCCCCCGGAACATAGACCAGGCTGAAACTGATCCCCGAGACTGAGAATATCTGCTGATCTCCGGGATCGTATACGTAATCGACCGTAACAGCGCAGGAGGCATTGTGACCACCGCTCACTGTCGTGACAGTTATCAGAGCGGTTCCTTCCGCCCCGGCTGTTACCAAGCCGTTTGAATTTACCGTAGCGACCGCTTCGTTGCTGCTGCTCCAGTTGACCGACTTGTCTGTGGCATCCGATGGGGACACTGTTGCCGTTAACTGCAGAGTTTCGCCGGCTCCTGTCAGGGTACTGGCGCTTTCATTCAATGTGACGCCCGTTACGGGGACTGCTTCTTCTTCTACCGTAACATCGCAGGTTGCCGCATAGCCACCGTCGGTTGTGGTAACAGTAATCGTGGCTGTGCCTGTTGATTCCGCTGTTACCAAACCCTCTGAGTCGACGGTTGTCACGGTCCCGTCGCTGCTGCTCCAGCTGACGGATGGATCTGTGGCTTCTGCCGGTGAAACTGTTGCTGTTAACTGAACTGTATTTCCGATTCCTGTTATTGTGAGTTCCGGAGTATTCAGAACCACTCCCGTAACACGGACTTCCGGGATTTCCTCTTCCTCGTAATTATCGGATTCGATTTTCTCTTCAATGAATTCAGTGACAGGGGAGTTTATCTCGCAGGACCAGAACAGACCGGACAGGAGAGACAGCAGTATAAGAATCTTTATTTCATCAGCCATTACTCGTCCTCCTCATCCCAGAGCACAATATCCTTCAGTCCTGTCGCGTCCGCTGCACGCTGGGACTCTTCGCCTCTCAGATCCAGATAGGCAAACCGCATGGCCAGATCGGGGTCCAGGGTTTTAAGAGCGGCATAACTGCTTTTAACGATTCCGTAATTTTCCAGCTCATGATTACACCGTGCCGAAGCCAGTAAGGCTGATTTGTTATTACCGTTGATAAGCAGCGCTCTGTTGTAGAAGTCCAGAGCTGTAACATAGTTTTTAAGCACGAAGTAGATATTCCCGGCATTAATCAGGGCCGGAGGATAACTATGCTCTGCGGCAATTGAATCGAAAATCTTCAGGGCTTTATCGTACAGTCCGTATCTGGCATAGAGAACGGCCAGGGAATTTTCCTGTTTATATGGGGTTTCGCTACTGGCAATCCGCTGTTGAATACGCGCCGCCTGAGGATAGATTTCCCGCTCTACATGCCTTTGGATACTGTTAAGAAAGGCGGTTTCCACCTCACTCCTGTCCGGAAGAAGCAGGTTTGAAGATCCTTCCCGGAATCCCACCGGCTGATAAGATCTCCATGCCTCTCTGGTCGGATAGATCCGGGCCTGTTTCCGGCTGTTGTGTTCCCTCCACTCTTTGGCGCCCGTATTCCATGCAGAATCGAATGTTTCCTGAAACATTGTAATTTCAACAGGAATCCAGACTTTGTCGGCCTGAAAGATCAGATTATCCGGTTGTGAGAAGCTCTTTCTGGCTTCATCGGGAGTCATTTCCAGAGCAAATGCGGCATAGATATGCCCGGGAACAGTTATAACCGCCGTCTCTACCCCAATCGCTTCGAGAAGGGCCGTATACAAGGCAGAGAGGTCGTCGCAGTCTCCGTTTGTATACAGAAGGGTCTGTCTGGGAAACTGAAGAAAATCTATGGATGTTACATCCTCCGAGTATTCAGTAAAGGGGGTGGACGGATCAATTTCATATCGTATTCCGTAGGCTTTGACGGCTTCGAACAACGCAAGGCCCTTCTGGAAATTATCATCCACCGCAGGGTTTTTTATAGCCTGAATCCATGACATGACATTTTTGGCAAAACCAAGGATTTCCGGGTCCTTGGCCGTAATAAAGGAGGCTATTTTACGGTCATCATCCCAGGAAAGGGCATTCCTGTTATAGAACTCAACAACCGGATTGAGCTCTATGGAGGATGGGGTGTCATCCATCAGATAGGATATGGTTATCCTGGCAGAGGCTTTGGTCCCCTCTGTAATTTCCATCAGGTCTTCCGTAAAAAGTCCGAACAGGTCCACCTGCCTTTCTTCGCCGGGGTTTAACGAGAAGTTCTCACTGATGGCCATGGGATTATCCATATAGCGTTCGACAAAAAACTGTATGCTGATATTTTCTGCCGGGGTTTTGTCAGTATTGATAAGATTCAGGGAGCCGATCGGCATGGTATCGTAGTACTTGTACAGTACAGGGAAAATCGGATTAATTACCGTTTCCTCAACAATAATCCCCTTACCCTTCTGCTTTAAAAGCTCGATACCAGGCTCCTCCTTTCGGGTTCTGACAGCCTTCTCCTGTTTCTGCACGGGGAATCCCACATCAAGGTAGATATCTATTCCAATTCCATTATACAGATTGAAATAGTAGTCATAGGATGGTCCTGCCCCAAGGGAAAACCGGTCATTCAACCTGATTAGAGCCGTCAGGCTCCCCCGCAGCATCAGGTCTCCTCCATTATTGTTCTCACCGCTCCAATCCATGGTATTCCATAGATAGTAACCGGCGCTGCCCTGAGCCAGAAGGGCGAGCTGCTGTGTAACCGGAACCTTAACGGCAGGTCCCCCGTATCCTGCCAGAACGCGTATGTAACCGGATGTCTCAACAGGCAGCAGGGCAACCCGGGCACCGGCTCCTATACCCGGGAGGAGTGTTCTTTCGGGGATATAGGATGTGTTCGCATCAATAGCTCCGCCGAATTTGAAAAGATCACTGCTTGAACCGAGAGGCATAAGTCCGGAAGGGATAACCCTGGTTGAAAAAGTCCCTGCTTTTTCCGGCTCAGTGGTTTGGCTGTATAAATGGAAAACTGTAAATAGTGAAAGGAATGATATAAATATTAGGAGTTTCAAGGTGTCCTCCTTATCTGTTAATTATAAGAGATAGAAAGTGATATTTAAAGGAATAGCTGACGGATCAGATAAAACATTCCCGTATAAAAATACAGTAATCCAATTCAATCTTTTTCGATTTTAGTGCTATAATCAAAATCTCAGCAATTATGCTGCAAAAATCTATGGATTTAATTGCAATAAATTTACCTTTTACCGGATTTACCTCATTTTATGTTTTTGGTAGAAGGAAAAAACGGAGAGGATAATGAAAAAGATACTGAGCCTGTTGATTCTGGTTGTTTTTCTTTTCAGCGCATGTGCCAAAAAAGAAGACGGAGAGACTGCCAAAAAGAAAACCTATAGCTTTAACTATGCCGTTTTTTTTCCGGCAACCCATCTGCAGGCTAAAACAGCAGAAGCCTGGGCTAAAGAAGTGGAAGCCCGTTCTGAAGGTCAGATTCAAATCACCATGTTCCCCGGAGGAACCCTTTCCAAGGCGGCGCAGACCTACGAAGCTGTCGTTTCGGGAGTTGCCGATATGGGAATGAGTGTCTTTGCCTATACCAGGGGACGCTTCCCCCTTCTGGAAGGCCTGGACCTTCCCGTCGGTTACCCCGATGGCGTAAGGGCGACGAAAATTGCCAATGATCTGGTTAAAAAATATCAGCCCGAAGAACTTTCCGATGTACATGTCCTTTATCTTCACGCCCATGGCCCCGGTATCCTGGCCAGTAAAAAAGAGATCAGATCCGGTTCCGATATAGCCTCGCTCAAGGTGAGAGCAACCGGGCTATCCGCCAAAATAGTGGAAGCCCTGAAGGGAACTCCCGTTTCCATGAGCCAGGGAGATACTTATGAATCCCTGCAGAAAGGCGTTGTGGATGCCACCTTCTGTCCCGTCGAAACCCTCAAGGGCTGGAAGCAGGGTGAAGTGATTGATTATGTGGTGGATACCAAATCCATCGGATACACGACATCCATGTTTGTTGTCATGAACAAGGATAAGTGGAACGCCCTCCCCGAAGATCTTCAGAATATCCTGACTGAAGTCAGCGAAGAGTGGGTTTATAAACAGGGGGCGGCCTGGGATGAGAGCGACAAACAGGGGGAAGCCTTTGTTAAAGAGCTGGGTAAAGAATTTATCAGTCTGAGCGATTCAGACAATGCCGTACTGGTAGATGCCATGGCTCCGGTCTATGCCGAGTATGTTGCCGCTGCCAAAGAGAAAGGTCTCCCCGGAGAAGAATTCCTGAATGATCTCAGAGAGATGCTCAAGTGAGATTCTTCGCCTCAGTCAGCCGTCTGATTATTCTGTTCGCCTATATGGCAGGGGGGGCAACCCTTCTGATGATGAGTGTGACCGTTCTGGATATTATCCTGAGGATTTTCGGTATCGGGATAACCGGAGCCTACGATATGGTCAGAGCCTGCGGCGTTATTGCCGTTGCCTGCGCTCTGCCTTATGTTACCGCCACCAAAGGGCATATTGCTATTGAGTTCTTCTACCATAAATGCGGCAGAACAGGGCGTCTGGTTCTGGATCTGATATTCAGGGTTTCGGCTCTGGTCCTATTTGCCATTCTGACCTGGCAGACCCTGCTTTACGGTGTTGCCCTGTTTGAAAGCGGGGAAGTCTTTCCCAATCTGGGGCTGCCTGTGTTCTGGATACCCTTTGTTATCAGTCTGAACTGCCTGCTTATGATGGTTGTTTTTGTTTACCATCTTATCCATCCCGGCAAGGAGTATATTAAAGCATGAGTCCTCTTCAAGTCGGAATCCTGGGATCCTTAATTCTGTTTACCCTGCTGTTTACCAGCATGCCCGTTGCCTTTGCCATGCTGGCTTCGGGGGTTATTGGTTTTGCCCTGATTGTCACCCCCCAGGCGGCATTCAGCATGGTTATCGCCGAGCTGTATGAAACTTTCAGCGCCTATAACCTCACTGTGATCCCCCTCTTTGTCATGATGGGACAGGTCTCTTTTCATGCGGGGATCAGCAGAAGACTGTTTCATACAACCTATGTATGGCTGGGGCATCTGAGAGGCGGACTGGCCATGGCTACTGTGGGAGCCTGTGCAGGTTTCGGGGCCATATGCGGTTCCGGCCCTGCCACGGCGGCTACCATGGCTTCCGTGGCTCTTCCTGAAATGAAACGCTACGGTTATGCTGATTCCCTGGCTTCCGGATCTATTGCCGCCGGCGGCTCTCTGGGGATGCTGATTCCTCCCAGTGTGGTCTTTATTGTTTACGCCCTGATGACGGAGCAGTCCATCGGCAGCCTCTTTCTGGCGGGGATTGTCCCCGGTCTGCTGATTGTCCTGCTGTTCTGCCTGAACATTTTTTTCCGGTGCAGCCGGGATGAAACCCTTGGTCCCGCCGGTCCGAAACATGGCTGGAAGGAGCGTTTTCTCTCTTTAAACGGGATTCTGGAAACACTCATTCTGTTTATTCTTGTAATGGGCGGTATGTTTCTCGGGTTCTTTACTCCCATTGAGGCGGCGGCTGTCGGAGCTGCCGGAAGTTTTCTGGTTGCGGGTGTACAGAGAAAGCTGAGTTTTGACAAACTCAAGCGTATTCTCCTTGAGACAGTCCGGACCTCCTGCATGATCTTCTTTATCGTGGCCGGAGCGACGGTGTTCGGCCGGTTTCTGGCTATCTCCCGTATCCCTTTTGCCGTAGCCGAGGGGTTTATATCCCTGCCTCTGCCCGGCGAAGTTGTGATGATGCTTATTATCCTCTTTTTTCTGGTGGCCGGCTGTTTTATCGATGCCCTGGCTCTGATGCTGCTGACTATCCCGATCTTTTTTCCGGTTGTGCAGCAGCTGGGGTTTGATCCCGTCTGGTTCGGGGTTATTGTTGTTGTTATCACACAGATGGGTGTTATTACTCCCCCTGTGGGTGTTAATGTTTATGTGGTGAGCGGGATTGAGAGAGATATTCCTCTGCCCGTAATCTTTAAAGGGTCCCTGCCGTTTCTCTGGATGCTGGTTCTGGCGGCTCTGATCCTGATTGCCGTCCCGGAGCTCTGTCTGGTGCTGCCCCGTATTTTTCATTAATTAGGACCCGAAAATGTTTGAAGGAGGCCTTTGATGCCGCATAAGAATCTGTTTAAAAAAATCATGTTCTGTACCGACTTTAACAGCGATGCCCTGAAGGCCTTTTACTATGCCCTGAATGTTGCCGAAGGAAACCCCGGGAGCGAGCTGATTATCTACCATGTGATACCCGAGCCGGAAGCCCAGTTCTGGAAATCCTACATCTACGAAGTGGATAATGTGGATGAAAAAGCGAGGCAGGATATTGATAAGGTGATCAGAGAAACCTATCTGGATAAACTGCCTGAGGGTTTGAACTGTACCGTGCGGACCACCATCGGCAATGTAGGCAGCGAGATCCTGGCGTATTCCAGAAAGGAGAATGTTGATCTGATCGTGATCGGCCGGGGCGCCGGATCAAATATGATTAACCGCCTGCTGGGGGACTTTATCAAGAAACTGATCCATAAAAGCCACTGCCCCGTACTGGTCATACCGGAAGAAAGCTGAGTTTGAGGAATCCGGAGTCCATTGCCTTCAGTCTCCGGCTTTCCAGGGGTGCAGCTTTTTACGGACAGCTTTATCTTCGTACATTCTGCTGTCTGCTGCGGAAAGCAGGCTTTTATAATCCGTTCCATCTGTCTGGTAATGGGATATTCCGAAACTGAATTTACAGGAAAGGGATCTCCCTTCAAAGTGGAATGGCTGATTTTCAATCAGACTCCGTTGTTTTTCGATACGGGTTTTACATCTGTTGTCTTTTCCGAAGCATACAGCAATAAATTCATCTCCTCCGAATCGGGCAAATATATCAGATGATCGGAACATGCCGCTCATTTTTCCGGCAAAGTGGAGCAGCATTTCATCACCGGCACTGTGGCTATAGGTATCGTTAATTTTTTTTAAATCGTTCAGATCAAAAAGCACCAGACAGAAACTATCTTTATAGCGTTCGGATCTTTTTAAAATCAGTTCCAGAATACTCTCAAAATAACGGCGGTTGTATAGATTTGTCAGTTTGTCATGTTCGGATTCGTAGGTGGTCCTTTCAAAATTTTTGAACATGCTTATGGCGATGGGGATCTGGGACCGGACGCACTCCATCAGGGCTCTGTCCGTATCATCGAAAATGTTATTTTTCCAGCTGTCCAGGTTAAACAGGCCGTACAGGGAACCGTTAATCAGGAGAGGAGCGCTCATGGTTGATCGGATCGTTCTCCCTTTGTTGTCAGTAAGGAGAGTATCGGGCATATTGTGTTTTTCCAGAAAATTCTGAAGGTCGTTAATTATCAGGGTTTCCTTCGGTTCACTATTGGCTTCTTTCCAGTGAAATGTATCTTCCACCTTAATCCGGAAATCTCCTGTTTCAGCAGGAGGATAACCCCTGGAGGAGGCAATTCTCAGTTGACGGTTTTCATCCAGCAGGAGAACACAGCCTATGACGGCATGGTCAACAGCAGAGAGTACTTTTTCCAGGATAAGGGAGAATAGTTCATCCTGATTGTTAAGTTCCTGTATGGAGTTGTTGATGGACAGAATCGCATCCTTCAGACGCATGACCCTGTCGGCGCTTCTTTCCTTATCGCTTTTCAGCCCCATATCGGATATTGTCCCGGTAGTACCGATAATCGCACCGTCACTATTGGCTGCGGATGTAATATTCAACTGGAAGAACTCGTCATGTCCCCTTTTTTTTAAGGTAAAAGACTGACGGGAACTCCCCTCCATCCTGCTTATTTCATTATCAGCCCGCTTAAATGCCTTTTCCGGAGAACCGGAGCAGATATCAGAAATAAGACGACCGGTGATTTCCTCTTTTGAGAGATCAAAAAGGGCGCAGAACTCATCATTGCAGAGGGATATCCGAAAATCCCGGTCTCTGAAAAATGCGGGGATGGGTGATGCTTCCATAAAGGCATCCAGTATGGCTTGCGTATCCGCAGCGGACAGGTTTTTTTTCATCACTATCAGTTTAATGGATTTTAATCTGTTAATCGAGAAATTTTTGATTATAGGGCAGATGGAGAACTGGATAATATTTCTGTTGACAGGATTCCGTCTATTCCATTTATTATAATTTGTTTTGAAGTATCCTTAATACATCTCCGAATGAAAGGACTCTCTGAAATGAAAATCATGATTTTCTCCTCTATCCTGTAGTCACTCCCCCGGAATCAAATCGATAACATAGAAGGTTCCCGGTTCGGTATAGTCCAGGCCGTAGGCGTAGTTCCCTTCAATAGAGAAAATATTGAGACCTTCCGAAATTGATGAATATAGAACAGGTCTTGCCGGATCCGAGATATCCACAAAATCGGATGCACCGGTGCTGTAGTTGCTGACATACAGATACTTTCCGACAATTCCGCCGACTGTGGTTCCGCCCCCATTATCAAAGGTGCTGACAACAGAAAGAGAGGATGGGTCTGTCAGATCAACGAATCTGACCGGACCATTCAGATCGGAGACACAGGCATAGTTTTGATATATTTGAATAAAACCGCTGAGCATCCCGGGAATTTCCAGAAAATCACCGCCGTCTCCTACAAGATTAATCGCACCTAATCCGGGATCTACACCAGTCCCGCCTCCCGGTTGGGTATAAAGCAGAAGATTTCCGGAAACAGCAATATCAAAACCGTCATCTGTGATAGCTCTTACATAATCCAGAGACGGATTCTCAGGATCTGATATATCAAACTGCCCAATAACATGACTGTCACCGTCACCGGTATCCTTTCTTAAGGGAGCATATAGAGAACTGCCGTGAAAAGCGAAGGCATGGGAGCCCGCTTTGTAAGTGTTTCCACCATATGAAAGATCGGCTGAAGCGATTTCCAGAGGAGAGGCACAGTTGGAGATGTCGTAGACTTTAAACTGCTTGGGATTAAGCGTATCTGTTACATCCAGAACATAAAGATAGTTCCCTGAAACGGCAAGATCATGGCTGGTTTCAATCCCGGTGATAGACCCGGCAAGAACGGGATTTGTTTTGTCGGATATATCGACTATGGTTACACCGTTTTCAATCCTTGCCAGAAATGCATAATCCTCTTTTAACTGTATTCTGTATCCGCCCCCTCCGACGTCAAGAGAACCTATAACCTGGGGATCGGTAGAAGGAATGATTTCAAAACTCCGGGCCTCACTCCAGGGACCGGCTTCGCTGTCCTTTAACGCCCGCACCCGCCAGTACTTCTGATCACTGATAGTCAGGGCTTCCGGATACTCATACCCGGACTCGGATACCGTGATAATATCAGCTCCGTCCAGCTGATCTTCCGCTTCTGCAATCTGAACTTCATAACTTGTTGCCCCCCCGGAATCTTCCCAGTCCAGAAGAGGAGTCTTTTCCGCAATCTCAGCTTCGTCTGCCGGTGATATAAGGGTTACTGATCGGGTCCATCCCAGAACCATTTCGTCTATTGTGTCCTTCAGGCCGATGGGGTCGCAGGAGAGGATAAGTACAAGTGGAAATAACATAAAGACTTTCTTTTTCAAAATCATCTCCTTTGTTCAGATATCAGTCTCCCGGAATCAGATCTACTACATGCAGTTTCCCTGTGGAATACTCTGTCCCGTAAAGATAGTTCCCGCTTACCGCATTTACTGAGATAACGGCCTCTTCTGCAGGGATGGTTCCCCACTCTTCAGGAGATTCAGGGTCGGTAAGATCCAGGATCAGAACGCTGCCGTTAAACAGGGAAACAAAGGCAAAACGGTCCGCTATTGAGATATTGTTCCCTCCTGCAGAAAGAGGATAGGCTGCCGCTGAAACAGGATTGGTCACATCTTCGATATCAAAAATTTCAATAGAATTAACATTCATACTCGTGGCATACGCATAGTGGTCATATACGGTCACCATACTGTTATCCCAATCGGTCTGGAAATCTGCGGCAGTGCTGCCCACCTCGACATTCCCGTTCATCTGGAGAATCCGGATACCAGTATCATCAACCGTGTA
The DNA here is from genome assembly GCA_963663385.2 of Oceanispirochaeta sp. Classification (GTDB taxonomy): domain Bacteria; phylum Spirochaetota; class Spirochaetia; order DSM-2461; family DSM-2461; genus Oceanispirochaeta. The sequence goes on from CAXXXD010000004.1 coordinate 195,709, forward strand.
TACCAGGTAACTCCCGTAGGTATCAAAAGAGTTAACCCTTTTCCCCAATCCGGCAGGATCAATCATTTCGGGAGCAGAATCAAACGCGGAAAGGATATTGTCAAATCGATAATAACCGTTCCAGCATCCCGCATATAAGCTGGTTCCCCCGTAGAACAGCCCGTACCACTGGTTGTTTATTCCATAAGAATCCTTTACAGCAACACTGGAAGGATCTGAAATGTCCAGAATATAAACATAATATGGACTGGTTTCGGCAAAACTTTCCGAGACGTAGGCATAATTCCCGGAGATATTGATATCCCATACACCGTTTGCAGTGGAGACCGTGTCTATAAGCTCCGGAGCAGAAGGAGAGGTTATGTTAAAAACTTTAATGCCGTTATCTCCTGCTGACGCATAAAGATAATTTCCCGACACTTCCAGTCCCCAGGCATGTACCCCCAGATCAAGAGTATTGACCAGTTCAGGGCTTGCAGAAGGAACAATCTTAAAGGTGCGGATATCACTCCAGTCCCCTGTTGATCCGTCGGCAACCGCTCTGACCCGCCAGTACCGTTCGGAACCGAGAGTCAGTTCATCGGGGATTTCATACTGCGACTCTGTTACTTCAATTGAAGTAGTGCTTTCAAGCTGATCTTCAGCTCTGACAATCTGAACTTCATAACCTGTTGCTCCCCCGGCGTCCTCCCAGTCCAGCAGCGGGGTTTTATCTGCTATTCCTTCACCGTCATCCGGAGAGACTACGCTTACCTCCCGGGTCCATCCCAGAACCATTTCGTCTATTGTCTCCTTTAAGGCGATGTCTTTACAAGAGAAAATCAAAATCAGCGGTAATAGAATCAAAACAGTTCTTTTCATAATCTACTCCCGGGGTTCCCTTAAGGTAATAAATCCGTAATAACCAGTTTTCCCTTATAGTAATCCACTCCGTAGGCATAATTCCCAATAATTTCACTGATCGGCAGATCTTCTTTTGTTGTATACAGGGTAGGATTTGTAATGTCTGAAATATCAATAATGCGAAGTTTTTTATCAGGATCTGTTGTTGTAAAAAGGTAGTCCCGATAGACAGCAACCCAGGCTGTAGCCATTTCGGGATTATACTCACTTACGTAAGTCAGATTTGAAGGATCAGCTATATCCAGGATAATCAGAGGATGACTGGCATTCAGGCCGTCTGAAACAAACAGATAGTGGTCAGAAACAGCTGTAAACGCTTCTCCCTGATTGTTAATGGGATAATAATCCAATTGATCCACTTCTCCGAAAAAACTACAGGAGAAAACTCCTGCATTTGTTGTTACAAAACCGTACCCGCCGCTTAACTCCATATACCATAACGGATCGGTATCTGGAGTGATTTTCTGAAAAACCGGATTCCCGGGGGATGCGGGATCCGATATAAGAATTCTTAAAATACCCCATTCTGAACTGTCACCCTGGACTGCAATGTATATGTTATCTCCAAAAAGGACACTGTCCTCAGGATCATAATTAACAGAACCTGCCGTCAAAGAACAGGAACTGACAAGTTCGGGAGAAGAGGGATTGGAAATGTCATAAATCTCCAATTGATTATCCATGTCGTTATCAACCTGCAGCATATAGAGATACTGATCTTCAACGGATAAATCCTCTACCTTTTTTTCAATCGTTTTCACAAGAACAGGAGCTGAAGGATCTGAAATATCAACGATTTTTACACCGACTGAGTCACAGTAGGGAATATAAGCATAATCCCCTTGAATTTCCATTTTATAGGGATTCCCGCCTATATCGAGTTCCCCCAGCAGAGCAGGGGTATCGGATATAATGATTTTAAAACTGCGGGTTTCACCCCATTCTCCGGCCTCGTCATCCTTTACAGCTCGTACCCGCCAGTAGCGGGTATCGCAGATAATCAGTTCGTCTGGTATCTCATACTCCGATTCGGTAGTTTCAATGATCTCTGCTTCTGCGAAATGGTCGATGGATTCAACAATCTGCAGTTCATACCCGGAGGCTCCTCCCGCATCTTCCCAGTCCAACATGGGTGTTTTTTCAGTCAGCCCGGCATTATCCTTAGGAGAGAGAACACTTACCTCCCGGGTCCATCCCAGGACCATTTCGTCTATTGTCTCCCTGAGGCTGATGTCATCGCAGGAGAGAATGATTCCAGCCAGAAGAAGCAGGAATATCCCCTTTTTCATTCCCCGTCCTCCCAGGGCATCATGCTTGTAAAGCGTTCACTGTCCGAGGCCCTGGTCGTTCCGGCATCCTGCATTTCCAGGTAGGAGTACTCTTCCGCCAGCAACGGATCAAGATCTTTCAGCTGTCCGTAGGCATCCGCGACCTTGTCGTACTCTTCAATCTGATAGCAGGCCCGGGCGATTCCCAGAAGAACTTTGGGGGAATCCGGTTTGATCCGGTTCACCTGATTGTAGTAATCAAGAGCTTCCGCATAATCTTCGTTCAGGAAATTAATATTGCCGAGATTGACAAGCGAGGGGAGGAAGTTATTAGAGCTGACCGCTTTTTTAAACTGCTCTTCCGCCTCATCCTTATAGCCGTAGCGGGCATATAAAACGCCCAGCTTATTGTAGTTCCTGGGATGCGGATCTTCCTCTATCTTCTTTTTCAGAGCTTCAATCTGCGGACGGAGTTCCCTGTCTATAAAAAGGGCATACTCTTTATTGAATGATTCAGTAACTTTTTCCGGGTCCGGCATGGTGATATCAGCCTGAGCAATATCAAACCCAACAGGCTTGTACTGTTCCCATGCCTGGTGGGTGGGATAGAATCCGGCTTTCAGTTTTGCCGCATTTTCCCGCCATTCCTTTGCTCCGATCTGCCAGGCTTTCAGAAACCCGCCCTCGATTTCGGTGATTTCCACGGGGATCCAGGATTTATCTTCCATAAAGATCAGATCTTCAGGTCTGGTAAACTGTTTTTCCGCCTCTTTCTGGGTAATCCCCAGAGAAAAAGCCATAAAGATGTGACCAGGTGTAGTAACAAAGGCGGTTTCCACACCTACCGCTTCCAGAAGGGCGCAGTTCAGAATGGACAGATCATCGCAGTCTCCGGCTTTGTACTCCAGGCTCTGCATGGGGAACTGGAGAAAGTCCACGGCTCCGGTGTTACCGGCCAGTTCCGAATAGGGGGTGGCCGGATCGATAACGTAGGCCATCCCGTGCTCCCGGAGGGCTGCATTGATACCCATGGCCAGAGCCAGATTTCTGTTTACCCCGGAATCTGTATTATCCTTAACAATTCCCGCGGTATTCTTGGCGAACTTCAGAACCACCGAATCCTTCGCGGTTACAAAAGCGGCGACACGCCGGTCATCGTCCCAGGTAATGGCGTTTCTGTTCTGAATCTCCTGGGTTTCGACCCGCTCTCTTATATAGCTGTCGTTATTATAGGTATATTTGATACTGATCTGGGCGGAGACCTTGCTGCCTTCGGAAACTTCCAGGATACTGTTGGTAAACAGTCCGTAAAGGCTGATTTCCATCTCTTCTCCCGGTTCCAGGGTTGTCGGGGCAGTGCATGTTTTCGGGTTGTCCATATACTGTTTCACGTAGTATGTAACCTCTATATCCTTGATTTTTTTCTTTTCATGATTCCTGAGAACCGCCGTACCGACCGGATTGTCATCGTAGTAGCTGAAAAAAACGGGAAAGACACTATCCAGGTCGACTTTCAGCAGATCGAGTCCCTTTCCGGGTTTGTGCTGCAGAACACCGCCCGTTCCGCCTCCCTTTTGGGAGGGGATTATATTGAAAATAAGTCCGGCGTTAACAAACACCTGGCTTTCCAGGCCCAGATACTGCCGGTAACCCGCGTCAACCCCAACGCCGAATCGGGAGGAGAACAGCACATAGGCTCCCAGGCCGCCTCCTGCATAGGGGTAGCCGCCCGAATCATCGCCGTTATGCAGAAACCCGTAATAGTAACCGCCCGAACCGAAGGCCCGGATACTCAGAGTCGGTATGGGATTGAGTTCTAGTCCGAGGCCGGCGCCGAATGCCATTAGGGAGAGTTCCGTAATGTCTGTTCTCAGGGGAACGTAGTTATATCCCACATCCACGCTTGTATACAGGGCCGGAAAAAAGGGCATGGAAATCTCTCCGGAGATGTTCCCCCCGTAGTTCAGTTCAAACAGGTCCGAATCCTCACCCATCGGAATGTTTGCCCCGGGAGCTACTTTCAGAGTCAGCAGTGAATTGAATAAACTCTGTGTGAATACAGGGGTTGCAATAACCACCAGGAACAACAGGAAAAAAAGGTCTCTTCTGCGCATTTCAATCCTCCAAATGACAACTGAATAATGCTGTTCATATAAAAGGGAAAATGCAGAAAAAGAATGAGGGGGAAGCAGGATCAAAGCGAGTAAGACAACCTGTATCAATGCACAATACATTTTACCGCTTTCAGATAATTATAAACCATGTTATTGAGGGTTACAAATCAAACCACTTCTATCTATTGATGGACAGGCATTCATAATGCTATCCTGATCCCGGATTTGTTAATAATGAACATTGTAAAAAAAACGGGGTAGTGGGGCATATGGAAGGACATATAAGATATCGTTGGAAACAGTTCTATGTTCTTTCCTTCTTCTTTATAATTCCGATGGCTGTTCTCTGTCTGTCCGGCTGCAGGCTTGGCTCTGATGATCCGAAGGTTGTCGAATCCCTTGTGGTCAGCTGGACCTCCTACGAAGAGGACGATGGCTCTATCATCCTCAGCTGGACTTCATCCGGGGGAAAAGACGGACACCGTTATATTCTGCAGCGTCTGACCGCCGAATCCGACTGGCTTCCCGAAGAGGATGTCCTTTATTCGGACGGGGACTCCTCCATCCCCGGACTGCTGTACGCCGGGACGGATATTACCTATACGGATTCTACGGTTATTGCCGGGAAGAGTTATTACTACCGTCTGTTTGTGGTAGACGGCAAACTGAATTATGCCGATCCTGTCACCGTCACCATTTCGATTCCGGCAGCGGATACCAACGACGATACGGATACAGACTCTGAAACAGATACGGATGATACGGGTGGGATTTCTACCGTTGAAGCCCCGCGACTGCTGAGCATAAGCCAGAAGTCCTACTATACCAGCCTCAGCTGGGAGGGGTCCGGTACGGATACGGCCGGTTATATTATTGCCCGGTCGGAATCCGATATAACCTGGGTTCCGGTCAACGGCGCTTCCTACTCATCAGGAGACACTCTTACGGATGCCACTGTTGTGTATAACGGGACAGACAGTTCCTATAACGATACGGATGTTATTGACGGGCACGAGTACCACTATAAAATTTTCGCGTACAACTCCGACAATCTCTATTCCTACGGTTTATCGGTACAGCTGCTGTTCGAAGATGAATCGGATCTGCTCTTTGACCGTTTTCCCTGGGTGGATAATTATATTATCTATTACGGCGCTCTGGACTCCCAGGCCATCAGCACTCTCAAGGAGTATGATATGGCCATTATTCATCCCACGAATAATCACATTACCCGGGACCAGGTCCGGCAGGTACAGCGGGGGAAAAACTCCGCGGATCCTTCGGATGATGTTCTGGTAATTGCCTATGTGGCTGTGGGAGAAGATCTGCGGACAGCGCCATTTTTCCAGGGAGCAGGGAATCCTCCCAATTATACTGCTATGCAGGCGGATGAGCGTTTTGTCCGGAACGGTATCGGTCCCCGGGTCGATCCAAGAGGGCCGAAACCGAACGGGGATACCCTGGAGTACAACTACTCTATCGGCAGTATCAGTCCCGGGGGCAGCGGGTTTGCCAGTTACTACCTGGACGATAATGATGTGGTCAATAACTTCCTTGATGGGAGTCATGTGATAGATGGGAAGCCGGATTTTAATGACTCCTGGGGCTGTGCCTTTGTGAATGCGGGGGATCCCCTGTGGTTTCAGGAGGTGGATCAGATGCGCTATGCCTCAGACGGCGTATTCGGATTGCAGGAACTTTTGACTACAACCGTCGGGGAAGGGCTCGGGGTGGACGGGATCTTTATGGATGCCATGGATACCTTCGAACCCAATAGCTGGACCAGTCTGGCCGAAAAAGAAGCCGGGACCTGTGTCGTTCAATGTGAATTCGAGTGGACGGCTCCCGGATTTGCCGATTTTATCCGACGGCTGAAAGAGAAATACCCCGACAAAATTGTGGTGCAGAACCGGGCAGTCTATCTGTTTCGCAGCGGGTTTACACAGAAGTATCTGTATTATACCTCCCGCCCCTATATTGATTTTCTGATGTTTGAGAGTTTTCGATTGGATTCTGCACCCAATGATCTAGGATACGACAGTAACATTTATCCTGATAACCGCTACAATTATGCTCCAGCCATCCTGGCGGAGGCCGCACGGGATGATGGTTTTCAGGTTCTCTCCCTAGGCTATGCGGAAGACAAAAACGGAAACTTGAAGAGTGATCTGGATGCAGGAATTTACAACTCTTCTCTGGAGGAAGATATTAAGGTAACCCAGAATATAGGATTTCGGCACTACTTGACTCTTAATGGAGCTGTGACGCATCTAAATACCTATGTGCTTGATTATGGAGACTGGTCGGATACAGCGGCCCCTAAATGGAGTTCCGTGTACAATGCCCACTCCCCCGGCGAAGCGACACCCCGTTACGGCTTGTTAAAGGCTGAAGGCGTCGGCGGCGGGAAGATCAAAGTGTATTGGGATGTCGCCCTTGATAAGTATCCCGTGGACTATTATCTGTATTACGATACGGCCGAACTGGATTTTACAGGAAATCCTGAATTAAACGGGATTCGCCATGTGAAGCTTTCCCCCCGGATTCCGGAGGAGTACCAGACTCATACCGGAGCTTTGGATAACAGTTTTTACCCTTTTTACGATGTGGTAGACGGTTTTACTCCCGGTACGACCTACTACCTCTGTATCCGGGCGGTGGATCGGTCGCCCAACCAGAATATGGACACAAATACGTCCACCCTTTTTCTTACCGTATTCTGATCCATAACAGCTTGTTCTTCTGATTTAAACTTTCTTCCCAATGGAAGAGAGTTGTTGCTCTGGTATGCTGTGTTCATATTTAATTCATTATAGAAAAGGACAATGCTGCTTCGAGCATTCTATCATTTAATTGTAATCAAAGCCGCACTTGACATATCCCTAATACAGCTATTTAATAAAGCTATTAAATAGCTGTATTAGAGGTGAGCCGAAATGAGTCCAAAAGAAAATTTAAATAAAAAGGACATGGAGGAGATTATCCTCAAGGCCGCGGAAGAAACCTTTCTGGAAAAGGGATACGCCCTGGCCTCCACAACGGAAATCGCCAAAAGGGCAGGGTGCAATCAAACCCTGGTGCACTACTATTTCAGAACCAAGGAAAAGCTCTTCGAAGCCTGTTTCGAAAAGGTGGTCGCCCTTTTTTTCTCATCCTTTCAGTGGCGGAAAGAGCAGGATCAGCCCTTCCTGGAGAAATTCCGGAAGCTATCGGATGCCCATTTTGAAACTCTGCTTGCCAATCAGAAGATCCCCTTTCTGCTGCTGAATGAACTGACCACAAATCCCGGACGGATTCGGCAGGTTAAGCAGAAGTTCCGGGATAAGGCTCTGCTGCTCTACAATCAGGTTGTCGCCGATATCGAGTCGGCTGTCTGCCAGGGTGAGATCAGAAAAATAGAGCCCTTTGAACTGCTTTTCTCCATGGCGTCTCTGAATGTCTCCGTTTTTCTGTTGAGACCTGTACTGCAGGAAGTGGTAAATATGGGAGAGGAGGACTTCCAGGCCTTTGCCCGGAAAAGGAAAAAAGAGAATATGGATATTATTCTGCACCGTCTTACTGTAGTGAAGGAGGGATGAAAATGAAAAAGGCCCTGCCTGTGCTGTTCCTGCTGTTCTGTACTTCTCTGTCCGCCCAGATAACCCTGGATCAGTGCCAGGATAAAGCTCTCGAAAACTACCCCTCTCTCAGACAGTCCGGATTAATTGAAGAAGCGAAAGGATACTCCCTGAGCGCAGCCAATACAAACTACCTGCCTCATATAAAATTCTCCGGAAAAGCCAGTTACCAGTCTGAAGTTACCGAATTATCCATCCCCGGGATGCCTGTGGACCCCCTGTCAAAGGATCAGTACCAGATTAAGGTCGAAGTATCCCAGTCCCTCTGGGACGGAGGAATAACGGCCTCCCGGAAGAAGATTATTGAGGCTTCTTCCAGGCTGGAACGGGAAGTGCTTGATATCGAGCTGTACTCTCTGAAAGAGCAGGTGAATCAGATCTTCTTCGGGATTCTGCTGCTGGAAGAGAGGCTGAATCAGAATGCCCTGCTGCAGGAAGAGCTGGAAACAAACTTTAAAAGGGTCTTATCCCTTCAGAATTATGGAATGGCGACAGAATCCGATCTGAATATCATCAGGGTGGAGAAGCTGAATGCGATTCAGTCTGAGACCGATCTGAGGCAGGGGATTCTGTCCTACAGAATGATGTTATCCCGGATGACGGGAGAGCCCCTGGCAGAATCCGCTGTTTTCATAAGGCCTTCAGGAGAGGGCCTCTCCCCGGGCAGTGAGGCTGTCAACCGACCGGAAGTCTCTATGTACAATGCCCGGATCGATCTGCTGGAAGCTCAAAAGGATCTTGTTTTCTCACAGAAGATGCCCCAGCTTAGCGCCTTTGTTCAGGGCGGTTACGGCAGGCCGGGACTGAATATGATGGATGACAGTTTCAGATCCTTCTATATTGCGGGGGTGCAGTTTTACTGGTCTCTGGACGGATTCTATACAAGCCGCAGCGATCTGGCATCCATCGAGGTGGATAAACAGCTTGTTCAGACAGAGATCGACCGATTTCTATATAACACGGGACTGCAGGCGGTTTCCCGGCAGTCGGAGATAGAACGTCTGAAACTGCTGATATGGAAGGATGATGAAATCATTGCCCTGCGCAGCGGGATAAAGAAAGATGCGCAGATCAAACTGGAAAACGGCACCATCACGATCAATGACCTGATAAGAGAGATTACTGCAGAGAATCTGGCCAGACAGACAAAGTCCCTCCATGAGATTCAGCTTCTGCAGTCTCTCTACGCCCTCAACTTTACAACGAACAATTAAGGATGCGGATATGAAAAAAATACCACTGATTTTAACGACTGTTTCAGCCATGCTGCTATCTTCCTGTGCTGATACCGAAGGGCGTATTGATGCTTCCGGATCATTTGAAGCCGTTGAGATTACTGTTTCCGCCGAAGCTTCAGGCAAGATAGATTCCTTTGATATTTTCGAAGGGGATTCTGTCGAAGACGGTCAGGTTCTGGGACAGATAGAAACAACGCTTTTAGCCCTTAAAAAAGAGCAGCTTCTCTCCAGCAGGGAGGGGATGAAAAGCCGGCTTGTGGACGTTCCTGTACAAACCGCTGCACTGCGCCAGCAGCTGGACACCCTTGAATCGGAAAAGGTACGGATTGAGAATCTGCTCAGGTCCGATGCGGTCAATACCAAGCAGCTGGATGATATCAATGCACAGCTGGCCATGACGGAAAAGCAGCTCCAGGCTCAGACGGTCTCTCTGAACAACGGGAACAGTGCTCTCCGGAATGAGATGGCAGCCCTGGACAGTCAGATCGCCCAACTGGATGAACAGATCGGGAATGCCGCTATTACCAGTCCTCTGAACGGTACGGTACTGGTCAAGTATGCGGAAAAAGGGGAATTCACAACAAACGGAAAGGCCCTGATTAAAATTGCGGATCTGGATCAGATGTTTTTAAGAGCCTATATCACTGCCGGACAGCTCAGCCGGATCAGACTGGGGCAGACGGTAAAAGTCCTGTCCGATTTCGGTGAAAAAGGTTTCCGGGAGTATACAGGCCGTGTCACATGGATTTCCGATAAGGCGGAGTTTACACCCAAAACTGTTCAGACCCGGGATGAAAGAGCCAACCTCAGCTACGCGGTAAAAGTCTCTGTTCCCAATGACGGGTTTATCAAGATAGGAATGTACGGCGGGATTATCCTGAACGACGGGATGCCGGAGTAAGAGCGATCAGATGATACACGCACGGGATATATCAAAACAGTATGGTTCCCTTAAGGCTCTGGACAGCCTCAGCTTCAGCGTGAAAGAGGGGGAAATCTTCGGAATTATCGGGCCCGACGGCGCCGGCAAAACAACCCTGTTCCGGATTCTGACTACCCTGCTTCTGGCGGACAGGGGGGAGATCACCCTGAATGGTCTGGATGTTGTGAAGGATTTCCGCTCCATACGGAAGATTATCGGGTATATGCCCGGGAAATTCTCCCTGTATCAGGATCTGACCGTAGAGGAGAATCTGGATTTTTTTGCTACCGTATTTAATACCACCATTGAAGAGAACTATCACCTGATCAGGGATATCTATGTACAGATTGAACCTTTTAAAACACGGAAGGCAGGGGCCCTTTCGGGAGGTATGAAGCAGAAACTGGCCCTCTGCTGCGCCCTGATTCACTACCCGAGAATACTGTTTCTGGATGAGCCGACGACCGGCGTGGATCCCGTCTCCCGGGCCGAGTTCTGGGATATGCTGCTTTCTCTCAGGAAAAGGGGGCTGACCATAGCGGTTTCCACTCCCTATATGGATGAGGCCGGAAGGTGTGACAGGATCGCCCTGATTCAAAAGGGCAGCTTCCTCCGAATCGATACCCCCGAAAATATTACAAACCGGTTTCATCTGACTCTGATGGCTGTAAAAAGTGATGCCATGTATCCTCTGCTGAAAGATTTGAGGTCTATTGAAGAAGTGGAGAGCTGCTTTTCCTTTGGAGACTCCCATCATATAAGTTTTGAACCCGGCACTCTTAAACAGGAATCCATAGAAAGGCTTCTCAGGGATAAGGGCCACACCGGGATAGAGGTTCTCCCGATCAGTGCGGGTATCGAGGACTGCTTTATGAATCTTGCCGGAGAGGAAACCCTATGAGCGTCATTACAGCGGAAAACCTGACCAAAAAGTTCGGAAATTTCACAGCCGTGGATAATATCACCTTTTCTGTGGACAGGGGGGAGATCTTTGGTTTTCTGGGGGCCAATGGAGCGGGGAAAACAACGGCCATGCGCATGCTCTGCGGTCTGAGTATTCCCTCCGGGGGAACGGGGAGTGTCGCCGGATTTGATATTTACTCTCAAACGGAAGAGATTAAAAGGAATATCGGTTACATGAGCCAGAAGTTCTCATTATACGAGGACCTTACGGTCAGAGAAAATATCCGCCTGTTTGCGGGAATCTATGGTATCAGCAGCAAAGAGATTCCTCTCCGGACGGACCGGATGCTGCGGAAACTGGGGTTTCTGGAAGAGAAGAACACCCTTGTTAAGAGGCTTCCTCTGGGGTGGAAGCAGAAACTGGCATTTTCGGTAGCTATCTTCCATCAGCCCAAGCTGGTTTTTCTGGATGAACCGACCGGAGGGGTCGACCCGGCTGCCCGGAGGCAGTTCTGGGAGTTGATTTATGATGCGGCCGAGAGCGGTATTACCGTTTTTGTAACGACTCACTATATGGATGAAGCGGAGTATTGTAACAGGGTTTCCATAATGGTGGACGGTAGAATTGAAGCTCTGGACAGCCCCCGGAAACTGAAGGAACAGTTCCGCAGTGCTTCCATGGACGGGGTGTTTCAGATCCTGGCCAGAGGCGCCGTAAGGCAGGGGGATTAGGAATGAAACAATTTTCGGCTTTTATAAGAAAGGAATTTCACCATATCTTCCGGGATACCTGGACTATGGTTATTCTCCTGCTTTTGCCTATTCTGATGCTGATCCTTTTTGGCTATGCCCTTTCCACAGAGGTCAGGAATGTCCACATGGCTGTTTATGACCCTTCCAAAGATGTTTTGACAGAAGAGATCATCCGCAAGCTGGAATCCAGTGAGTATTTCACCATCAGCCGGATGATGAGCTCCCCTTTTCAGATGGAAGATCCCTTTCTGTCGGGAGAGGCGGGGATGGTAACAGTCTTCAGTGAGAAATTTTATGAAAACTGTATGAAAACCGGGGAGGCTGAAGTTCAGCTGCTCACAGACGGAACGGATCCCAATACGGCTGTAACAGTTACAAACTATGCTTCCAGTATTATCCGGTCCGTGACAGGGAGTTTCCTTCCGCCGGATCCGGGCCGGGTAAGAATCAATATTATTAACAGGTTGATCTATAATCCGGAAATGAAAAGCGCCTATAATTTTGTTCCCGGAGTGATGGGTATGGTTATTATGCTGATCTGTGCCATGATGACATCCATCTCCATTGCCCGGGAGAAGGAAACCGGTACGATGGAGATTCTGCTGGCGTCTCCCATGAAGCCGCTGCTGATTATCCTTTCAAAGGCAGTCCCCTATTTCTTCCTTTCCTGTGTCAATCTGCTGACCATTCTCCTTTTTTCTGTTTTTCTGCTGAAAGTTCCCATTGCGGGAAGCATTCCGGCCCTGCTGACGGTATCCCTGGTTTATATCTTCGTATCCCTTTCCATCGGGCTGTTGATATCCTCCGTTACTTCATCCCAGCTGGTGGCACTGCTGCTCTCGGGGATGGCATTGATGATGCCGGCCATTTACTTTTCGGGGATGCTCTTTCCCATTGAGAATATGCCCCGGGGGCTTCAGTATCTTTCACAGATAATACCCGCCAGATGGTACATTGCCGCAGCCAGGAATATCATGATCAAGGGGCTCGGGTTTTCATCCATTCTGAAAGAGCTGGCAATCCTCTCGGCTATGGCTCTTGTTCTGATTGCCATCAGTCTAAAAAAGTTCAAACTGAGGCTGGAGTAGCATATGCTGAAATACCTTATAGAGAAAGAGTTTAAACAGATCCGGCGGAATCCTTTTCTGCCGCGGCTTGTTGTTATGTTTCCCCTTGTAGTTATGATTCTGATCCCTATGGTTGCCAGTTATGAAGTGAAGAATATTAATCTGGCGGTTATTGACAATGACCGGAGCACCCTGTCCGTCAGGCTGATTCACAAAATCACATCTTCCGGTTATTTTATCCTTGCGGATTTCTCCGACAGCTATGAGGACTCTCTGCTCTCTCTTGAGCAGGATAGATCGGATATTATTCTGGAAATCCCCCCGGATTTTGAATTGAACCTCAGCAGGGAGAAGACGGGAGATCTTTCTGTTTCAGCCAATGCGGTCAATGCTGTAAAGGGCGGTCTGGGTTCGGCCTATCTTGCCGCGATCATTCAGGATTTTTTTGCCGACCTTAACCCTCAATCCTCCGGGAACCGGCCGGGGAGTGTGGAGATTATCCCTCAGTACAGGTATAACCCCTACCTGAGGTACCCGGTTTTCATAGTCCCTGCCCTGATGGTTATGCTCCTGATAATGATCTGCGGTTTTCTACCGGCTTTGAATATAGTCGGTGAGAGGGAAAAGGGGACCCTTGAACAGATCAATGTAACGCCTGTAAAGCGTTTCGATCTGATCCTCTCCAAACTGATCCCCTACTGGATCATCGGTTTTATTGTGCTGACCATAGGCTTTATAGTGGCCCGCCTTGTTTACTCCCTTGTGCCGGAGGGTTCTCTTTTCACCATATACCTGTTTGCATTTGTCTTTATTCTGGGTATTTCAGGATTCGGGCTGATTATTTCCAATTATGGAAAAACTTTGCAACAGGCTATGTTTATGATGTTCTTCTTTATAATTACGTTCATATTTCTGAGCGGCCTGTATACGCCGGTCAGCAGCATGGCCTCATGGGCGCGTTTCATGAGCCACTTTGTGCCTCTCCGCTATCTGATGGAGGTTTTCCGCCAGGTTTACCTGAAGGGCAGCCGGTTTCAGGATCTGTATCCCCAGCTGGCTGCCCTGGCCGGCTTCGCCGTGTTCTTTAACAGCTGGGCTGTATTGAGCTACCGGAAAACCAGTTAGCCCTTCTTCAGGAATCCCCGACTTCATCCGCAGGAAGAGCCCGGGCGGCAATTTTAAAGGCCGCAATAATCAGAGCCGTCAGGGCTGCGGCAATAGATATATAAAGGGGATTGTGTCCCTCAGCAATCTGGTAAAAGAGGGTGGATACAATCCAGGCTATCAAAGTCAGATACAGGGCCTGGAGCAGACCGAAACGAACATTGATCTCTTTCATGGACGTTCCTATGGCCGCCACGCAGGGCATATACAGAAGGATGAAAAGCAGGTAGGCATAAGCTGCCGCCGGTGTGAATCTTGACTTCAGGATTAACAGACCGGTGGATGATCCCGCGGAAGAGGCAATATTTCCCAGCTGGCTGTAGATGGCATTCAGAGTTCCCACCACAGACTCTTTGGCAAATACTCCCGTAAAGAGTCCGACTGTAGCAGGCCAGTTGTCATCTGTTATACCTATGGAAGAGAACAGGGGGGTAAGAAAACGGCCGAGAGAGGCCAGCAGAGAGCCCGTAACATTTTCCGGATTGAATCCCCCGCTCAGGCTCAGGGAAGAGAACAGGGACATAATAAAAACGGCAATGATAATAACCTCGCCGGCCCGTCTGATAAAGTCTTTGACTCTGGCCCAGGTATGAAGCAGAATATGCTTGGCCCGGGGAACATGGTATCGGGGCAGCTCCATAATCAGATGGGAAGGTTCTCCCCTGAAGAGGGTCACTTTTATCAGAAGACCTGACAGAACCGCAACAAGGATCCCTGTCATATACAGGGAAAATACTACCAATCCGGTTTTTTCGGGGAAAAAGGCTGCCGCAAAGAGGGCGTAGACCGGAAGCCTGGCTCCGCAGGACATCATGGGGACCATAAAGATTGTAATCATTCGGTCCCGCTTGTTATCAAGGGTTCTGGTGGCCAGAATAGCCGGCACGGTACAGCCGAAACCCACTATCATGGGAACAAAGGCTTTACCGGGGAGGCCGAGTTTTCCCATAAAGCTGTCCATAACAAAAGCTGCTCTGGCCATATAGCCGGAGTCTTCCAGCAGCGAAAGCATAAGGAACATAAAGAATACGAAGGGTATAAAGGATATTACCATCTGTATACCGGCTCCTATGCCGTCCGCTGCAAAGAATGAGATAATTTCCGGCGCTCCGATTGTCTCCAGGAGCGATCCCAATCCGTCTACAAACACCATCCCGGCCAGATGATCAAACCAGCCGACAAAATAATTCCCGATTTCAATCGTGACAAAGAATACGAGCATCATTATTCCGAAGAATATGGGAATGCCGAAGAAGGGGTGCATTACAACAGAATCCACCATATCGTTGATAGATTTTACCTGTCTGATCCGCTTAACAACTTCCCGGCTGATGCCGTTTACCGCGCCGTAGACATAATCGGCTATAATCATATCGGGTGTTTCATTCAGGATATGTTTTATATGATCCAGCTCCGAAGAAATTTCGTCTTTGCTCAGGAGCCCTTCACCTGTTACGGCAGAACTGATCCAGGGATCCTCCTCAATCAGCCGGAGAGTCATCCATCGGGAATCAATATTGAGCTGTGCCGCTTTATCTTCAAGTATGGCCTGCCAGTTTTTTACCAGATCTTCTATTTCGTTGGGATATTTCAGGTCAGCCGACGAACAGGGCTGGAGCTCGGAGTTCTTCTCCAGAAAATCCTTCATCCGGGGGATGTCACCCTGGCTGACGGCGCTTACTCCTAATACAGGACATTTAAGATGAGCCGACAGGTGTTCGATATCAATCTGGTAGCCGCTGCTTTCGGCCAGATCCATCATATTCAATACGACAACGACGGGGACTCTCATTTCAATCAACTGGGCTGTCAGATACATATTTCTGGACAGATTTGTTGCGTCTAGGATATTTACTACAAGATCCGCTTTGCCGCTCAGTATATAATCTCTGGATACCCTCTCATCTTCCGTATTGGGTGAAAGGGAGTAAATCCCGGGAAGATCTACGATATTATAGTTTTTATTATTGTATACGTATCGGCCTTCCACCCTTTCCACGGTAACGCCCGGCCAATTTCCAATCTGCTGCTTTGCTCCGGTCAGAGCATTAAACAGAGAGCTTTTACCGCAGTTCGGATTGCCGGTAAATGCAAGAGTTAAATCATTTTTGTGTGACATTGATATGTTTTGCCATCCCTCGTCCGATCATTATCTGGGATCCCTGAACAGACAGAACCATAGGGCCCATCCTGTTGGCACGTACCACGGTTATTTCTGATCCCGGTATCATTCCAAGGTTGACAAGCTTCTGTCTGAGATGACGTCCTCCGTGTATGGATTCTACAATGGCTGCTTTTCCTGGTTCCAATTCAGACAAGCTCACACTTACCTCCCCCGGATAGTATTTTTTTTAAATTTTATCGGTAACAATATTTTAGTCTAAGTTAACAATCCCTTGTGAATTAGTCAATTCTAACAAGTCTCGTCCCATCTATTATTTTCGAATAATCAGCATAGCCGGTTCCGACTAATCAGTTCCTGAGGACTGTACCGGTCAGAGTATGAAAAATCGGAAAACAGAATGACAAAAAAAAATCCTGTCAGCCAGGGGGCCGACAGGAACCTTTTCATTCAAATACAGAAATTCCGGTAGATTGAATCAGGTGGTATGACTTTTTTCTACAGATGCATCGCAGCTTCCCGCCATGGGGCAGGAGCTGCAACCGGAACAGGGTACCCCCTTTTTTTTATCCCGGATGATTTTCCAGACCGCTCCGCCAATCAGCACGGCAACTGTCAACAGAATAATAATATCTGTTCCTTTCATAATCAAACCGCCTTTAGAGGTCCGGTTGCAGCCTTTCTTCCGCCGGTTACAGCAAGGAAGAAAATTATCCCGGCTATAGCGGCAACTCCGATCAGGCCTCCCAGGAACCCGGCTCCAAAAAATCCTGTTGTCAGCAGGGTTCCCAGCTGGTACACCAGGTAGGCAATAACGTATCCGGTTCCCAGCTGGAATCCGATGGCTCCCCATATCCACTTTCTGGATTCCATTTCAGAGTTCATGGCACCGATCGCGGCAAAACAGGGGGGGGTAAAGAGATTGAATACCAGGTAGGAGAGGGCCGCTACAGCGCCAATCCCGAATACGGACATTACTTCGGAGCTTCCCGATACCAGAGCCAGCTCTTCCACATCAATGAAGTTCGTGATGGAGAAGGTTACAGCCAGGGTCCCGACCACATTCTCCTTGGCAATAAAGCCGGTAATAGCTGCGGCGGCAAACTGCCATATCCCGAATCCCAGAGGAATAAACAGCCAGGCAAGGGGGGAGGCCATTGATGCAAGGATGCTGGTTTCGGGCATGGATTCTGCCACAACCTGAAACTGCCAGTTGAAGGTTTGAAGAAGCTGTACGACGGCATTACAAACCAGAATGATGGTTCCGGCCTTGATGATAAACGCTTTGGCCCGGCTTATCATGGAAATGGCGGCTCTCTTGAAACTGGGGAAGCGGTACTCGGGGAGTTCCATTAAAAAATAGGATTTTGAGTTATCCCCTGTAATCTTCCGTATGATCAGACCACTGAGGATAATCATGGCGATGGCCAGGAAGTACATGGATGTTCCCACCCAGGCATTATCATCGAAGAATACTCCCGCAAAGAGGGCAATAATGGGCAGTTTGGCGCCGCATGGCATAAAGGGCGCCAGCATGGCAGTTGTTCGTCTCTGCCTCTCGTTTTTAATGGTTCGAGTAGCCATAATGCCGGGGATGGCACAACCTGTACTGACAATCATGGGGATGATGGATTTCCCTGAAAGGCCGATTTTCTTGAAGAACCTGTCCATAATAACAGCAACCCGGGCCATATAGCCGGAATCTTCCAGAAGGGCCAGCATAAAAAACAGTACCATAATCAGGGGCAGGAATCCAACTACGGCACCAACCCCGCCGATAATACCGTCCAGCAGCAGTGAGCTTAGTACCGGGTTCGCATTCTCTCCTATGGCTCCTTCTGCCAGGCCGTAGAATCCGTCAATCCAGCCGACAAAAAGATCGGCCAGCCAGGGGCCGACCCATGACTGGGAGATGGAGAAAACAAGCCAGATCACAACCGCAAAGATGGGGAGCCCCAGCCATTTGTGAGCAATAATCCGGTCTGCCCTGTCCTGCAGGGTCTGAGTAGAGGACTCAATCTTTCTTCTCTCTACCTGATCGACAATGCTGCCGACAAAATCAAAACGTTTTTTATCATAGGCTTCCGACTCTTCTTTCGTTGAAGCATCTTTGATACCCCGGATGCGGGGAGCCGCCTGTTTTCTGCTTTCTTCCTTTACATGGATAACCGCATCAATCAGATCCGACAGGCCGTTAGCGCTGTCTCTGGTTGCTACTGTTTCAATGACGGGGCACTTCAGGGTTTCGCTTAGAAGCTGGTTGTCGATGATGATATTTTTTTTTGCGTTTACATCACTTTTATTCAGAGCCACAACTACAGGGATTCCCATTTCAAGCAGCTGTGTCGTAAAAAACAGACTTCTGCTGAGATTGCCCGCATCAACAATATTGACAATTACATCGGGCGACTCGTTTATCACAAACTCTCTTGTAATAGATTCTTCACTGGTGTAGGGAGACATGGAGTAAGCCCCGGGCAGATCGACGACTGTTATTTTCTGCCGATTGGGATTTAAGGAGGACTTTACGGATCCTTCTTTTTTTTCTACGGTTACGCCGGGCCAGTTGCCCACATGTTCAATTTTTCCGGTAATGGCATTGAACAGTGTTGTCTTTCCACTGTTGGGGTTACCGGTTAAGGCAATTTTCATTCTATTCTCCTATGTTTTATTTACGTAACAAAGTTAGACAAAGCTTTCTTTCGGGCTAAAAAAACTGATCCCTTCGGGATCAGATAGTACCTGAGCAGCTCAGATAGCTTTTGAGCTGTAATTCAGGGAAGAATCAGATTTGGCAGTCTGGATCTCGATCGCTGCCGCAAGGTCTTCATCTATACTGTAACGGGCGTCCTTTACATTGATAATGTAATTTGAACAGAGCTGTGAGATCAGGGTAATGTCCTCTCCGGGATAGCAGCCCAGGGTAAAGAGAAACTCGCGCATTCCTTCCTCGTTCGCATTGATCGTGGTGATGTTATATTTCCGGTTAATAGCGCCTTCTTTCAGCATCATGATTTTTGCCTCCATGATATATCTGTCTTTTTCAGCTTATAAATTAGTTTATCAAGGTTAACTTCCTCTGTCAATAGTTAGCTGTGTCTAACATTGAATGGAACTGCTTTTTGTGTGAGAGTAGTGTAATTTAAAGGTTTTTTTTGATGGGTTATCCTCCGATCCAGCTTATCAGAGGAAGATATTCCCCGGTTGGAATTCCATAGAAAACCGGCAGCACCGCTCCCGTCAAAGCTGCTGTCGGAGAAATAATGGAAACTGATCCACAGGACAGTCCATGATAGAGGATCCCCACGCCTATGGCCCCCGATATCCCGGCGGCCATTCCCCATATGAGATCCCGGAGAGCGACTGATGGGGCTCCCAGCAGGGGGGGAGGCGATCAATGCTATCAACAGTCCCATCCCCTGAGACCAGACTGCAACCGTAATGGCAGAATTCTTCCGTGAAGCCAAAACGCCGTAAAAATCGGCGGCTCCGTATGTTAAAGCCGAGAGTGAAGAGAAAAGTATAACCATACAGGGACTGTACCGTTTCCTGTTATATTGGGGAATCTCATGTTCTTTTCAGTCTGATCACTGAATAACGAATTGATGGTTCTCCGGGGGTGTTAATAGATTTTTAAACAGGAGAAATCAGGAAGAAGATGTCCTTAATAATTAAAATGCGGAGTATTGAATAATCCCGGTGGTTGAAGCTAAGATCCATCCAGATGCAGAAAAAAACTGTTAATCACAAAGTTCTTTATATTGTCTCCTCCCACAATCAGGTTCTGGAAGCCTGGGAAGCTGCGCCCGGTCTGAACGTTTTCTCTCTGGATTACCATACCGATACAAGGGGCGCCTTTCAGAACTACTCCTACTGGAGAGCGGACAGTGAAGTAAAAGCCGGGAAGTGCGGTGATCAGGATAAGAGAACCGGTGAATTGAAGGTTGAAAAGATCCGGCAGTACCTGGATGGCCGGGTAAGCATTGATCGGATTAATGATAATCTGAGGCATGATGAACATATCGATTTTGCGGTTCGCACCAATCTGATTGATACGGCTTTTATCCTGTCTGCAAACAGGAATGAGTCAAGTTCCAATCCCAATGTCTTTATTGTAAATAGTGATGAGACCTATCAGAATCAGAGGATAATCGAGTACTCTCCCTTATGTGTTCCGGACTGCCGGAAAAGCATTCATGACGGGGCGTGTAAGACCCTGAGGGCCGACAGTGCAATTGAGGACTCTTTTCTGGCAGAGGCTGTCTACAGAGCCAGCTCTTTCAAGAGTAATTTTTTTGATAATTATATTCTGGATATTGACTGTGATTACTTTAATACAGACCAGAGCCTTTTTCCCGGGCATATGGATGTGTTTCTGCGTCTGATCCGGGAAGCCAGTTTTTTGACGATTGCCCTGGAGCCGGAATGCGTTAAAATCTGCCGTCAGGACGACTGCGGGCTGACCAGTGATACGATACTGCAGAGGCTTATTGAAATTATTGAAAAGGGGTAGACCGTTTTTGCCCATTACCAGGTAAAGATCAGGAATTGCTCTACCCGGTACCGGTTGTCAAACCTCCGGACGGTAACGGTTTATCTCTCTCCCCTGAATTCGGTCCTCAGCCTTTGAAATCCGTCAGATACGATTTTATCTCATCCCTTACCCGTCTGAAAGGTTCCAGCTTCTTCTCTTCATCCTCAATGCCCTTAGCCAGTCCGGGGGGGTCATCGAACCCTTTGTGTATTCTGGTTGTCTTCCCCGGGAAATAGGGGCAGTTCTCTTCGGCATGGCCGCAGACTGTAACGACATAGTCAAAGGTTATATCGGAAAGAGCGCTGACCAGCTTGCTTTTATGCATGGAAATATCTATGCCGGCCTCTTTCATTACCCGCACCGCATCGGGGTTCAGCCCATGAGTTTCAATACCGGCGGAATAAACATTGTATTCATCCCCGTGAAGATGCCGCATCCATCCTTCTGCCATCTGACTACGGCAGGAATTCCCTGTACAGAGAAACAGTATATTCTTTTTCACCCGGGAACCTCCTTAAATAATATATATAAACTGTTAATTATGATGATTATAGTCATAAATGTTAAAATTGTGTGAAATTCAGAAAATCAGTACTGAATTTCCATTTAGGATGAAAAACTTTGGAATTTCCATTATTGTATCATCTTAATACATATGATCTGTTTTTCCGGGAGTTCTATGAAAAAATCTTCAAAGAGTATCTATTTTTATTATGCTTTTCTGGCATTGACAGCACTTGGTCTGGGACTGAGTTTCGAAACCCTCTCCAACTACCTGAAAGACGCTTTTGCCGTCAATGCCCTGGAAAGGGGACTGATTGAATTCCCCAGAGAGATTCCCGGAGCGATTGTGTTCCTTGTTATCTCCTATCTGGCTTTTCTGGGAGATATCCGTATTGCCATAATCGGTGAGACCCTCTGTGTACTCAGCATACTGCTGCTGGGATTCCTGTCTCCGGGATTTGCCGTCATGATCCTGTTATTATTTGTATTTTCTCTGGGTATGCACCTGCTGCTGCCCCTTCTGGACAGCATCGGACTGTCCCTTGTTGAGGATGAGAAAACCATGGGATCGAAACTGGGTTTTTTCAAGGGAATCTACACATCTTTTTCCATGGTTGCCATGGGGATGCTGTTTATCGGTTTCAAAACAGGTTTCTTTTCCTATACTGCCAGGGTTATCAAACCGTTTATCCTCTGTGCCCTGTTTATGTCTCTGGCGATCGTGATCCTTTCTCTTCTGAAATCCCGGATCAGGAACCCCATATCAGCAGACCGCAAGGTTAAATGGGTTTTCCGGAAGGAGTACAAATACTACTATGTGCTGACAATTATGACGGGAATTCAGAAGCAGATTATGTTTGTTTTCGGTCCCTGGGTTCTGATTGAAATGCTGAACAAGAAGACTGATGTTATTTCTGTGCTGTTTTTTTTCGGAACTTTCATAGGGATCTTTTTTATTCCCTGGCTGGGGAAGCTGATCGACCGCTTCGGAGTCAGGAAGCTGCTTTATGCCGATGCGATCTCTTTTGTCTTTGTTTATGCCTCCTACGGGCTTCTGACATCCGGATTCAGGAACGGAATTCTTGCCACTATTGGTATTCCCGTATTTCTGGCGTATGTTTTGATTATCCTGGATAAAATGTCCATGCAGATGTCCATTATACGAACCATTTATTTAAAGAATATCCTGGTGGAGGAGAGTGATCTTACAAAGACTCTGACAATGGGACTGAGTCTGGACCACTGTGTTACCATCATGTTTGCCGTACTGGGCGGGTTTATATGGACCCGGTATGGAGCAGAATATATATTCTATGGGGTTTCCCTGCTGTCATTTGTCAATGTTTTTGTTGCCTGGAAGGTTAAGCCGGAATCTCTGAAGATACACTGAGCCGTTTAATCAATAAGGGAAGAGGGATCCCGAATTAACCTCCCCCTGGCCCCTCCCGAGGAGGGGAATCATTATTGACCTCTCCCTTTGAGGGGAGATTGAGAGGGGTTTGGAGAGAATGGGAATTCAGGCCGTAGCTGATACTTTTTCCTTTCTTCCGGCAGACAGAAAAAAATACACAATTGTACAGATTAAAAGAACCATGCAGTAGTGGACGTTGGATGCCACAGCAATGGGAGAGATCCCGAAGATAGATGCTGCAAGCAGGAGCTGGGCTCCCCAGGGGATCAGTCCCTGACAGATACAGGAAAAAATATCCAGTGTTCCCGCGGCTTTTTTCGGTTCAACCCCATTCTTACGGGCAATGCTCCTGGCTACACTTCCTGTAACCAGTATGGTAACCGTGTTATTAGCGGTACAGAGGTTTGTCAGAAAAGCCAGAACACCGATACCGATTTCTGCGGCAACTGTATTTTCCCTGCCGAAGGAAAGGCGGTTGATCGCTGCGGTTACGGTTTTTTCCAGAGCGAGAAGCCCCCCCTGTGCCTTGAGCAGTTCAGCCAGGCCCCCAATGAAAATCGAAAGGATGAATATTTCCTGCATACCCGTAAAACCATTATAAATTTCTTTTGCCATGACAAGAAGGGTAAAGTCGGGCGTCCTGATAAAACCGACAATCCCGGCCATAATGATCCCGGAAATCAGCACGGCGAACACATTGATCCCGGACACTGCCATTACAAGTATGGCAAAGTAGGGAACAGCCAGGAGGAATGAAACAGGTTTTGCTCCTGTAACAGTTGAGCCTTCCGACAGAAAGAGGAGCAGAATAACCGTAATAACTGCCGCCGGGATGGCAATGGCAGCATTAACCTTGAATTTATCTTTCATCTCGCAGCCCTGAGTTCTTGTGGCGGCAATTGTGGTATCGGAAATAATGGAGAGGTTGTCTCCGAACATGGCGCCTCCCGTTACAACTCCCGCTGTAAGCGGTATGGAGAGACCCGCTTCCCCGGCAATGGCAACGGCTATGGGGGCAAGGGCGGCGATGGTCCCCATGGAGGTTCCCATGGCGGTAGAGATCAGGGCTCCCACAATAAAGAGTCCGGGCAATAGAAAAGAGGAGGGGATTATGTTGGTTGTCAGTGTTACAACCGCCTCTACGCCTCCTGTCGCCTTGGCGACAGAACTGAATCCTCCGGCCAGAAGGTAGATCATACACATGGCCATGATGTTGCTGTGACCGGCTCCCGTCAGAAATGTTTCTATTGTCGAGTTCAGTCTCTTTCTTCCTGCCATCAGGACGGCCAGTATAATGGCGGGGAGAGCGGCAACGGGGGCGGCAATCTGATAGAAGGCGAAATCGGTTCCGATGCTCTGAAAATAGATCCCGCTGCCTACGAATATGGTTAGAAATAGTCCCAGAGGGAGAAGCGCCGTCAGACGCGGCCGGATTATATTGTCGTTGTTCAATCTGAATACCTCGGTAGTGTTAATTTGCCTGTTTTTATTAAAAAACCGCTTCATAGTATCCGAAAGGGGAATTTGTATAAAGATCATTCCTAATGAAGTTTTGAAACTGTTTTTTTTTACTTGAATCGGAATCCTGTTTTAAGAAAAGTGGGATATATAGGGTTAAGCTCGGATAATGAGAATTGAAAATTTTTTAAAAAACTGTTTCTCTGGATTTATACATGTCAGGATCTTCCTGCAACTATACAAGTGGTCAGGGAGTGGAAACAGTAATCCGGTAGAAGTTGCTCAGTTTCAGCTTAATAAGGTGTCTCTACATGGCTGTTATCGGGGAAATCAGCACAAAGGAGAAAGTGTTTCTTTTCTCTGATAAATGCTTTGGAAAGGGTAATACAGGATTCCCCGGATGCCTGGGATATATAGGGCGCCGATATCTGAAGTCTCTGCTTGCCCTCCGGTTCAAAAAAATAGGGTTTTAAGGAGTGGTCCGTTCCTTTCCGGGCCGGCTGAAACAGAAAATGTTTATTCTGGTATTCCTTGTAAATGGTTATGGTTTCGCCTGTCTGTATCCCGTCCCGGTTGAGAATATACAAACAGTCGATCTCTTTTGTTCTGATAAGATAATCCTTCAGGATGCTCTCTTCATCAGTTTCTGCGGCAATCAGTGCTCTGCAAATCTGTTCAACCACTTTTTCATAATGGAGCATCCTTTTTCGGGAAGATTGCCTTTTTCTGATTAATTGCGCTTTATACCTCTTTCTTTCGGATAGAATTTTACTCTGTGATACCTCTTTTATGGTCCTGAAGGATGGATTGGGGCGGCAGAAGTGGAACCCCTGAATCAGTTCGGCTCCCAACTCCAGGCATTTCTGGGTCTCGCGTCTGTTTTCTACTCCCTCCGCCAGGGGGATGGCGCCAATATCATTTGCCAGACGGATAAGGGATTCAAATACTTTCATTTTGTAGTAGTCATCCTGTATGTCCTGCACCAGAGATCTATCCAGTTTGAGAATATCCGGTTTGATCAGGGCAATCCTTTCCAGATTGGAAAATCCGACTCCTACGTCGTCAAGAGCTATCAGGAAATCCGATTTGCGGCAGTATTCGAAAAACATCAGGATCTCTTTTTCCATTTCCAGATTGTCTTCCAGGATCTCCAGCACCACCTGCCTGGATGATATGCCTGTTCTGTCCAGTAAGTTCAACAGCCTGTCGATCGACTTTCTGCCTTTCTGTACAAAGGAGGAACTTATATTGATAAAAAGGAGGGTTCTGGGGTCACAGCTCTGATGAACAAATGATTCGGCTGCTTTTCTGATTAAAATCCAATCCAGGGCTAACAGTTCATTCGTTGTTTCAAACCGGGAGATAATTTCCTGTATGCTGGAGTAATTTTCATCACTGCTATATCTATAGCGGCTTAATGCTTCAAGGGCAACGATTTTTTCGTTTTTAATGGATATGATCGGTTGAAAGTAAGTTACTATATCCAGAGATATTTTCAGGTTTTCAACCCATGGGTTCTTAATAATAGTATTATATTCCATTCTTTAGAAATAGCAATAATCATGCCATAAAGAAGTTTTCCTGTCTGGCAGACATGTAGATCAATGAGAAGGGAATCTTATTGTATAGTTTTTTAAGTAAACACATAAATGTCGCATTATGCCTCTTGAAATAACGGATATGTAGGATTTTTTTTAATGCTTCTGCTGACCAGAGAATCGATTGTGGTGATGATTGTGTAGTCCCTGCAGAATTTACAGTGAGTTAACATTTCTTTTGGAATTTTGATATATAATTCCTGGTATGAGTAAAATCTGTGAGTATTGTGAAAAACTGGATCTTGTCAGTTTGCTGGAAGAACCTGCTTCTGTGGATTCATCCCTGGCAGACAGGCTGGTACGCTATTACTGTCAGAATCCGGAAACAGATCAGAATTACTGTCCCTATTGGGGGGATAAAGATAAGTGTATTTACCACAAAATGCTTTCTTTTAATCAGGCAGTATTAAAGTAGGCAATGTAAGTTTGTTTTTAGCTTTAGAAGCTCTTATCTATAAAATTCTCTTGCATTTATGTTTCTTTAAAAATATTCAATGGTTTTCCTTTTGCAGATGAATGACGATATCATTTATACTCTATGGAGCACTACTGTCTGCAATTAAAAACCATCTTCTTCAAAGGCCAATTACTTTTAGTTGATTTATTATTTTGTGTCAAAACTATCATTCATCTATTTAAAAAATAAAACATAACATAAATACTGCTATTTATAGGTATTAATCATATTAAACGAAAATAAAAGAAAATAAAACATTGACAGATGAAAATTACCGTGTTAAAACAAATTTAAACGAAAATAAAAGGAGACCAATTATGTTGAAAAAATTGGCAGTATTTGTTTTAGCAATACTGATCCCCTTCGCGATGTTTGCGGGCGGGCAGCAGGAACAGGAAAAAAGTGATAGCAATCTAATTGTTATTATCACCCCTTCTCACGATAATCCCTTCTTTAAAACTGAAGCAGTTGCAGCTGATGGAGCCGCAAAATCCCTGGGGTATAAAACCCTGATGGTTTCACATGATGATGATGCTAACAAACAGGATCAGCATTTTGATACTGCAATTGCCAGTCATGCTGTGGCAATTATTTGTGACAATGCCGGTGCGGATGCCACCGTTGGTGCTGTAAAGAAAGCTAAAGAAGCCGGAATCCCGACTTTTCTTATAGACCGGGAAATAAATGAGAACGGTCTTGCGGTTAGTCAGATTGTATCCAATAACTATCAGGGCGCTCTTGTCGGCGGTGAGAAATTCGTTGAACTTATGGGTGAACAGGGCAAATATGTCGAACTGGTAGGAAAGGAATCTGATACCAATGCGGGAATCCGTTCCAAAGGATATCATGAAATCATAGATCAGTATCCTTCGCTGGAAATGGTTGCCCGTCAGAGTGCTAACTGGAGTCAGACAGAGGCCTTTGAAAAGATGGAGTCCATTCTTCAGGCTAATCCGGACATTAAAGGTGTTATTTGTGGAAATGATACAATGGCAATGGGTGCTATGGCTGCCCTTAATGCGGCCGGCATGGGAGATGTTATTGTTGTAGGATTTGATGGAAGTAATGATGTCCGTGATTCAATTCTGGCTGGCGAAATTAAAGCAACTGTTCTTCAGACCTGTGCGACCAATGCTATAATGGCGGTAGAGCAGGCGGATCAGTACGTAAAAACCGGGTCTACCGGAAAGCCAGAAAAACAGCTGACAGACTGTGTTCTGATAGACGAATCAAATGCATCAGATCTGGATAATTTTGTACTGAAGTAATGGATTTATAGTATTTTCAGCACCCTCCTCTCTGATGGGAGGGTGTTTTTTCAGGAGCCAATATGGATTTCAAGATTTATAAAAAAGCCGTTTTATTTTTAATAGTTTTCTTTTCTTTTTTATCCTGTACAGTTGTCAGGCATGATGATCAGGCAAAATCAAGTGAAAACGAAGTGACATTTTATTTTGAAGATGAGTCTTTCGATGCGGCTTCTTATGTAGAGGAAAACTGGGGAACTAGAATTCTTCCTGAGATAAAAGAAGGTGCCCGGAATCTTGAAGAGCTGATTAGTGAATTAAAATCTGATCCTTCAAAGACATCTGAGCAATCCGGAATTCGAAAAGAGGACACGTCGCCCTATAGTTTCATGGTCAAGGGACAATTTAAAATTCAGGAAGTGAACAGGGAATCTTCAGCGGGAATCATGACATTGGATATTCCGGATATTTCTGAGGACGGTAACTGCAGGGTACAGATAGGTCCGGTTATTAAAAAGAGCATGATCCGGGACTCTCTGGAATTTATCAAATTCGGGGATTTCAGCAATCAGATCGAATTTGCCAATATATCAAGGGAAATCAATTTCTATGTGAGAGATAATATAGTCAATGAAATTGATGATTTATGGGAAACCGGGAAGACTGTTGACCTTTATGGCGTTTTCACGATGGATGATACCGGTGCGGTTCTCATTACACCTGTAATGATTGAACTTTTAGATGGAGATAACAATGAGTGACTCTGTAATTCTCAGAGCAGAAAATATAAGGAAAGTATACCCTGGAACAATAGCTTTAAAAGGAGTGGATTTTAACGTTTATGAAGGTAAAGTGAATGTACTGGTTGGTGAGAACGGCGCTGGAAAATCCACTTTGATGAAAATTCTTTCGGGGGTGGAAATCCCAACTAGCGGTCATTTTTATTTGAACAATGAGGAATTGACTCAGCTAACACCGAAAAGTGCAGCAGAGAAGGGTATTGGGATTATTTATCAGGAACTCAATCTTTTTCCTAATCTTAATGTGGCAGAGAATATTTTCACCAATAGGGAAATTATGAAAAATCGCGGATGGATCGACCATAAAGCCCAAGAGGATAAAGCAAGGGTGCTCCTTCAAAGGCTGGAGCAGGATATCGATCCTAAAGAGATGGTTAAGAATCTTAAGGTTGGTCAACAACAGGTTGTGGAAATCGCCAAGGCATTTGCCGAAGAAGTGAACATTCTGATTATGGATGAACCAACATCGGCTCTTTCAAAAACAGAAGTAGATGTATTGTTCAAGATTATTGATGAATTAAAAGCGGCAGGAGTTTCCATCATCTATATTTCTCATCGTCTGGAGGAGCTGATCCAGATAGGAGATTACATTACTGTATTGAGGGATGGAAGTCTTATAACGGAAAAGCCCATGAGTGAAGTTAATCTTCAATGGATTGTCAATTCAATGGTTGGGGGGGACAGCGGTGAAATCTTTCATTCAGGTGACCGTTATATAGGTAATACCATACTGGAAGTAAAAAATCTGGGGCTTCAGGGGCCTACGGAAGAACCCCTTCTTAAAAATGTCAGTTTTAATGTCAAGAAGGGAGAAGTTCTGGGGATATATGGGCTTCTGGGAGCTGGGCGCTCCGAGACTCTAGAATCCATCATGGGCCTTCATGAAGAGGCTTATGGAGAAATCCTGCTGGATGGCGAAGCTCTTGGATATCCGGATATTCGAAGCAGGATTAGAAAGGGGATAGCACTGGTTCCTGAAGATAGGCAGAGAGAAGGCCTCGTACAGACGATGAGTGTTTCTCATAATTTAACTCTGGCCGGATTGTGGAGAATCGTTAAGAGAAAGATCCACATAGGCAGTGAAAATGAAATGGGCAGTGTTGAAAAAATGTTCAAGGGGATGTCCATAAAAGCAGCTAATCCTCTTGTTTCCATAACATCTCTGAGCGGAGGGAATCAGCAGAAAGTCGTTTTTGGGAAAAGTCTTTTAACGAATCCTAAAGTGCTTCTTCTTGATGAACCTACCAGAGGTATCGATGTCGGGGCAAAAGGAGAGATCTTCAATATCATGAATGATCTTGCCAGAGAAGGTCTGGCAATTATTCTTGTGACTTCGGAGTTAAAAGAAATTATGGCGATCTGTGACAGGGTTATTGTTTTGTCCAAAGGAAATGTTACAGGAGAATTTTCTAAAGAGGAGATCACAGAAGAGTCTCTAGTTAATGCTTCCGCCGTGGGGCATATGACTACATCTCTGAGAGCGAAAGGAAAGGTATCATGAAAAACTTAAAAAACGGGAATATTTCAATAGGAATGGTTCTCCTGAAGTTAAGAACCATAATTGCATTGGTATTGTTGACAGCTGTATTTACGATTTTGGTTCAATCATATAGGGGGATTAATTTTCTTCATCCACTGAATCTTATTACCATATCCAAACATGTGGCAATTACGGGAATCATGGCTATCGGTATGACTTTTGTTATCATCACCGGAGGAATTGATCTTTCTGTGGGATCAATTGTGGGGTTGTGTGGAATGATTGCCGGTGGCTTGATTCATGAAGGGCTTGTGCTGAATATGTTTGGAATAACAATCTATTTCCATGTTTGGGTGATTCTTCTGATAACCCTTGTTTTGGGAATTCTTTTGGGAGGGATCAACGGGCTTCTCATTACCAGACTGAATGTCGCTCCATTTATTGGAACGCTCGGGATTATGTATATTGCACGAGGATTTGCCAATATTCGTTCCGGGGGAGCTACATTCCCGAATCTTCAAGGTAAGGCAGAACTCGGAAATACGGGTTTTACTGTTTTGGGAGCAGGTAAAATCGCAGGAATTCCATTCTCCATCTGGCTTATGATTGTGTTGCTCTTAATAGCTCTTTATGTTTCCAAAAAAACGCCTTTGGGCAGACATATATATGCTATCGGGGGAAATGAAAGGGCTGCCGAGCTTTCGGGTGTGCAGGTTAAAACCGTTACGACTCTTGTTTATATGTTTTCCGGGTTCTGTTCGGCTCTTGTGGGGCTTATTATTTCCAGTCAGTTGGTAGCAGCACATCCGGCTACTGGTGAGAGTTATGAAATGAATGCCATCGCAGCTGCTGTCCTGGGAGGGACTTCTCTTTTGGGAGGAATCGGGACTGTAGGAGGAACGATAATTGGTGCATTTGTAATTGGCGTTTTAAGCGATGGACTTGTTATGCTGGGAGTATCGGAATTCTGGCAGAATGTAATCAAGGGTCTGGTTATCCTTGCGGCAGTAATACTCGATCAGACTCAGCAAAGCATGAATGCCAGATCCACGGAAGCTAAAGATAAAAAAGCACGAAAGGAGAAGGCCGCATGAATAAAAAAAATATAACTTTCGGCGTAATTGTAGGAACCAGAGGATTCTTCAATCCCCAATTGGCCGCTTCCGGCAGGAAAGAGATTCTGTCGGTTCTAAATAAAAAAGGTTATAAATCTGTAATACTTGATGAGGAAGCAACGCCCACAGGTGTTGTGGAGGGTTATCAGGATGCCAAACTCTGTGCCAGCCTTTTCCGGAAGAATAGAGATATAATAGATGGGATTCTTGTTATTCTTCCCAATTTTGGAGATGAAATCGGGGTTGTAAATACCTTGAAGCTGGCTGATATGAATGTTCCTGTTCTGGTGCAGGCTTCCAACGATCAGAATGATAAAGTCGATGTGCTGCATCGCAGGGATGCTTTCTGTGGGAAGATTTCTGTCTGTAATAATCTTTATCAGTACGGAATTCCATTTACAAATACGACTATGCATACCTGTGATATTCTTTCTGAGGAATTTGACTCGGACCTTGATCGGTTTGCTGCGGTTTGCCGTGTTGTCTCGGGAATTAAAAAAGCCCGGATTGGTGCAGTCGGCGCAAGACCGGCCGCATTTCAGACCGTAAGGTTCAGCGAGAAACTCCTTCAGGACTCTGGCATTACAGTTGTTCCGGTTGATCTTTCAGAGATCATTTTCGATTCGGAAGCATTGGGTGACGAAGAAGCGATTGTGAAGGAAAAACTCTCTGCTATTCACGATTATGGGAATGTTGAAAGTCATATCCCTGATGAACAGGTCGTAAGGCAGGCTAAGCTCTCTGCTGTAATTGATCAATTTGTAGAAGAGCATGAACTGGATGCAACAGCAATCCAGTGTTGGGAGAGTATTCAGAATAACTATGGATGTGCCACCTGTCTTTCTATGAGCATGATGGGAGAAGCCGGATACCCTTCCGCCTGTGAAATGGATGTTGCCGGTTCTGTCTCAATGTACATTCTCAGGCTAGCGGCTGAAACTGCGTCGGGGTTTCTGGATTGGAACAATAACTTTGATTACGGGAATAATACATGTGTCTGTACCCATTGCAGCAATTACCCGGCAAGCTTTATGGGCAATCCCCTTAAAATCGGACAGTTGGATATTCTGGGAAATACATTAGGGCAGGATAAATGTTTTGGAGCAGTGAAAGGAAAAGTCGCTCCCGGAAAAATGACCTATTTTCGTGTTTCAACTGATGATCGAAATGGAAAGATTAAAGCCTATGGCGGTGAAGGCGAATTTACAAGTGATACGTATGATATGGATGGCGGCATAGCTGTTTGCAAAGTTCCGGAACTGGGACGTGTGATGAATCATATCTGTAGGGAAGGATTCGAGCATCACGTCGCTATGGTTAGGGGAGAAGTCATTGATATTGTTCAGGAGGCTCTTGAACGTTATCTGTGTTGGGAGTTTGTCAGATTCTGATTAAATATATCAGGGGGAGGCATGTATTGGGAACGCCAGATATATTGGATGGAACAGAAACGTATCTGTCTCTCCCTGAAAGGAGAGTAGGGAGGTAAAGAGAGCTATTCGGTAGAAATCATATTGATAAAGAGGTTTATCACTTTTCATTTTGATTGTTTCTCTTTATCTTGTATGAGAAAATATAAAAAAACAATTGGGAAGAATAAATGCTTGCAAATGAGAGAAGGATGAAAATCCTTGAGTTAATCCAGGAAGATGGTAGCGCACGTGTAAAGAATCTCAGCGATATGTTTAATGTTACCGAGCCCACAATACGCCAGGATCTGGAGAAACTGGAAGCTGAAGGGCATGTCATTCGGGAACATGGCGGTGCTTATTTGAGAACGATGTCACAGCAGGTGAAAACTCTATCTTTGCAGCATACGAATAATCTTGAACAGAAAAGGAAAATTGCCGAAAAAGCATTAACCTTCATTGAAGATGGGGATAGTATCATTCTTGATTCAGGTTCAACCGTTACAGAATTGGCCAAGTTGTTGGACTCAAAACAGAATTTAACTGTTATTACAAATGCTCTTAATATAGCTTTGGCCTTAGGGACCAATCCTTCATGTC
This sequence comes from Oceanispirochaeta sp., assembly GCA_963663385.2. Taxonomy (GTDB): domain Bacteria; phylum Spirochaetota; class Spirochaetia; order DSM-2461; family DSM-2461; genus Oceanispirochaeta. Next base: position 228,393 of record CAXXXD010000004.1, read on the forward strand.
AGTTACTTGTTACAGGAGGGGAGTTTAAGCCGCCAACCCTTTCTTTGACGGGTGAAAAGGCTGCCGCGTTTTTCAAAGATGCCTATGTGGATAAGCTTTTTCTGGCTACAGGGGGCATCTCACCTAATCTGGATTTAACTTACCCCGGGTTTAATGATCTATCTGTTAAGAAATCAATGATTGAATCAGCCGGGCAAACCTTTCTGCTGGCAGATTCTTCAAAATTTGATAAAGCTTCTTTTGCATCCCTCGGTAAGCTCTCTCTGGTGGATTATCTGATAACTGATCATGAGATAACTGCAGAAATGAAAAACCGGATAAATGATTTAGGTGTCAAAGTCATAATAAGCTGAGAATACTTCCCTTTTTTCTTCACGTTAGATCTTTTCTCATGAATATCCTCCGTATGGCAATTTAGCTCTTGTACAAAATATCCTGGTGTTAGAAATTTTCAAAAAAAACGAAAATAAAAGAAAACAAAAGAAAATATATATTTGACATATATTTGGTTTTGGGTTATATTTTGTGTATCGGATATGTTTTAATGTTTTCGTAATGATTTCTATTATTTGTGTTTTTTGGTAACAGGCAGATTATATGCTGATCGTAATCGCGGGAACAATAACAGGAAATTTTATTTCTTTAATAGGGTAGTAAATATGGATAAAGAAAAATTTTTAACAAAAAAAGCGGCTGAAATAAGACGGGACCTGCTGCATGTTATCTACAATGCCAGAGCTGGTCATACGGGGGGATCCCTTTCCAGTGTCGATATATTGACCGTTTTATACTATAACACCCTCAGAATTGACCCGGCTAATCCAAAAGAGCCCGACAGAGATCGTTTTGTGTTGAGTAAAGGGCACAGTGTAGAAGGATATTATACCATTCTGGCGGACAAAGGATTCTTTTCAAAGGAAGAACTGAAAACATTCTCTACGTTCAAGTCCCGCCTGATCGGGCACCCTTCTGTTAAGGTTCCTGGTGTAGAACTGAATACAGGAGCCCTTGGGCATGGCCTTTCCTGCTCCGTCGGTATGGCATTGGCTGCCAGGATAGACAAGTTGGACACCCGGGTATTCTGTCTGATGGGAGACGGAGAACAGGCAGAAGGTTCGGTATGGGAAGCTGCTATGGCCGGTCCCAACTACGGGCTTGAAAACCTGACCGCCATTACTGACAGGAATCATCTGCAGATAAGCGGAAATACCGAAAATGTTATGAAGCTGGAAGCTCTGGCAGATAAATGGCGAGCCTTCGGCTGGGATGTCAGGGAAGTGGATGGTCATGATATCAAAGCCCTGATGGAAGTCTTCGACGGCCCCCGGAAAAAGGATACCCCCATGATGGTTATTGCCGAAACAACCAAAGGGAAAGGTGTCAGCTATATGGAAGATGAGGCAAAATGGCATCATGGTGTTCCAACAGAAGAACAGTTTAGTCAGGCAATTGGCGAAATAGAAAAGTTTATCAGGGAGATGGAGGCGTCATGAGCAGCAGTATACCGTGCAGAAAAGCATTTACCGTGAAAATAACAGAGCTGGCTAAAAAAGATCCATCCATTATGGTTGTTACATCCGATGCCAGGGGCTCGGTTACCCTCAATCAGTATGCTGAGGAGTTGCCGGAGCAGTTTGTGGAAGTCGGGATTGCAGAACAGAATGAAGTGGGAATCGGAGCCGGGATGGCTACATTCGGGAAAAAGGTTTTTGTTTGTGCCCCCGCCTGTTTCCTATCGGCCAGAAGTCTGGAACAGGTTAAGGTGGATGTGGTTTATACACATACCAATGTGAAGATTATCGGAATCAGCGGTGGTATCAGTTACGGCGCTCTGGGGTATTCCCATCAATCCCTTCATGATATTGCTGTGATGCGAACCTTCCCCGGTATGGATGTGATTATTCCTTCCGACCGTTTTCAGGCTGAAGCCATTACTGAATGGCTTGTCGGGAGCGGAGAACCGGCGTATGTCAGGATGGGAAGGGGCGCCGTAAAGGATATTTACTCCCAAAGCGCTGGCAGTTTCACCTATGGAAAAGCCAATGTTTTAAAAGAAGGTGATGATATTGCCATTATAGCTGTTGGAGAAACTGTCAGCAGAGCCGTTGATGCGGCAGAACTCCTGAATAATGAGGGAGTGAGCGCAAGGGTTCTGGATATGGCAACCATTAAACCTATTGATCGGGAAGCCGTACTTAAGGCTATGAAAGAAACCAGAGGGATTGTAACTGTTGAAGAACACAGTATTTTCGGTGGTTTGGGTTCGGCTGTTGCGGAAATCATTATTCAGGAAGAACCTGTTCCCATGCGGATTATGGGGATTCCTGATGAGATAACAGTGGAAGGCGAATCTGCAGAGATTTTTGAGTATTACAATATTACTCCGGAAGGGATTAGAGACCAAGCTCTCAGTATTTTGAAAGGTTAGGAAATGATGGCAGAGAAGAAGTACTTTTTAACAATCGATCAGGGCACTTCCGGGACGAAAGCCTTAATTTTTGGTCGTGACGGCAAGATGATCTGCCGTCATGATGAGGGACATAGACAGTTTTATCCCCGGCCGGGGTGGGTCGAGCATGATCCTGAAGAGATTTTTGCCAATACCCTGAAAGCTGCAAAAGAAGTAATGAATATGGCTGGGACGAGCAGCCGTGAGATAATCTGTATCTCCATTTCCAATCAGAGAGAAACCACCCTTATGTGGGATCGTGTGTCAGGGAAACCTGTTATGAATGCTGTCGTATGGCAGTGTCAGAGGGGGGAGGGCGTTTGCAAAGAGCTTGAGAAAGAAGGAGCAGCCCCAGACGTTAAGAAAAAAACCGGAATGGTACTTTCCCCTTATTTTTCAGCGGCAAAAGCTAAATGGATTATGGATAACTGTGTGAATAACAATTCCAGGATTAATAGGGAGAATGTTGCTTTTGGTACCATGGATAGTTATCTGATATGGAAGCTGACCGACGGAAAGGTTCATGCCACCGATTACTCCAACGCCAGCCGGACCCAACTGTTCAATCTTCATACCCTGAAATGGGATGAGGATTTGCTCAATATGTTTGGTTTGGATCCATTCATGATGCCCGAAGTGAGAAGTTCCAATGCCCGGTACGGGGAGACTCCCGAGGGAATGTTTGATACGAAGATTCCTGTCGCGGGTGTTCTGGGAGACTCCCATGCGGCCTTCTTTGGGCAGTGCTGTACTGAGAGAGGCATGACAAAAACAACCTACGGAACAGGATCTTCCGTGATGATGAATATTGGTGATACGCCGATAGATTCTAAAAATGTTGTGACATCCGTTGGGTATTCTATTGATAATGAAGTTGTGTTTGTTCTGGAAGGGAATATTAACTGCACAGGAGCAACAATAAAGTGGCTGGTCGATGATATTGAACTGTTTGGTTCTTCCAAAGAGGTTGGAGGCCTGGCCGAATCCGTGGAGGACAACCAGGGGGTATATCTGGTTCCCGCCCTGACCGGTTTAAGCGCTCCTCACTGGAATAGTGAAGTGCGGGCCGTGATTTCCAATATGTCCAGGGGGACCAAAAAAGCCCATATCGCCAGAGCAGCCGAAGAGTCTATTGTATATCAGATTATGGATGTCATTAATGCCATGGGTGAAGAATCTGGGATTCAGGTGGCTGACCTTAGAGTTGATGGCGGCCCTACCAGGGATAACTTTCTTATGCAATTCCAGTCTGATATGCTGAACGCCCCTGTTGTCAGGAATAAAATAGAAGAGCTTTCAGCTACGGGTGCTATGTATATGGGAGGTCTGGCGATGAAGATCTGGGATACCGTTCGGGAAATAGAGAAGCTCCGCGAAATAGAGATAACCTTTAAACCTGTTATGAGCGCTGAGGTAAGACGAAAAAATTATTCCGGATGGAAGAAAGCTGTGAATAACCTGCTTCAGTCTGAAAATTAGTGAGCAATCTCTCAAAAGGCTTAAAATTAAAATAAGCTGTTCCTTGCTTCTGTTATGATATTGAGGAACAGCTTATTTTATTATTTAACAGCAAAACAGATCTGAGTCTGCAGCTCTTCCGGTTTAACTTCCAGGGGCGAGTTCAGGTAGTACTCATACATCCATTCCTGGACATCAAGCTGCTTCTCCTTAACAAAGGCCATCAGTTTTTCGTATGTTCCTTCCAGTTTGTCATAGGGACCGGTATGTATGGTTGTGACAATTTCCCCACCGGGGATCTGACCGGGTTTAATCCGCCCCTCTCCCTTATCGGACTGATTGACGGGGAAACCCATTTCTACATCCAGGGCTTCCATATCCATATTGTAGTACATGGCATAGGGCGGTCCGGCGAATTCGATACCCTTTCTGCCCATATAACCGGCCAGTTCCTGGTATACCTCCCCCATTACTTCTGAAATTTTACTGACCGGGGTTGTCAGCCTTATCATCAGAGAATCCTGCTGCTGTACTTTTCTGATCTCCATCTGTGACTCCTTCAATTGTGATGAGTCAAGTATGACACGGGGTATATGACAACTGTATGTCGTAATTATTTTACAAATATTCAGATATATTTTTCTTTGATTTCCGATGCCGTTCTCTCAAGCCTTTCTCTGACATGGAGCGGTCCCAGAACTGTCACCAGGGAACCGTAAGAGAGGATGAATCCGAACATCCAGCCGTCTTCGGGCATACTTGTTTTTACGATAAGACTCCCTCCGGGACCTTCTGAACAGTTTTCCTCGCTGTGATACTCCTCTACCATGGAACGAATGGATGCATCAAACTGTAGTGTTAACTCAACAGCTTCCGAACCGCTCTGCCTCTCCTGCTGTTGAATATACTCTTCAAAAGAAATCTCTTTCCGCTTAAAATGGGCGGCCAGTATTTCGGGGTTGCGGATACGGGAAATCCGGAAAAGCCGGAAACCTTCCTTCATTCTGCACCAGGCAAAGAGGTACCAGCCCCGCCACTTGAAGGCTATTGTCAGAGGCTCCACTGTCCGTCTGACCGACTCCAGTTTATTATTGGTGTAGGTAAAGCGGACAAGCCTTTCCGAATCCACCGCCTCCTTTACTGTTCTGAAGGCTTCCTGATGCCGCGGATCTCCTCCCAGCATGGTAAAATCCATACTGAGCTTCCCGCTTCTGCCAGTCAGAAAATCAGAGTCGTGCGCGGGCAGAAGAGTCTTCATCTTCTCCAGGGTATTGTCTATACTCCTGTCGCTCAGGGTATCCGAAACACTCTTCAGTGACGTTATGATGTAATACAGATCTTCAATGGATACCAGCTGACTGTCCATTTTAAAGTTTTCCATAATGCCGTACCCCCCATTGGGGCCCTGGATACTGACAATGGGAATTCCTGCCAGTTCTATGGCTTCCATATCCCGCTGAATGGTTCTTACGGTAACGCTGAAACGCTGGGCCAGTATCCGGGCGCTTACCAGTTCATGGTTCATCAGATAGACAATGATGGAAAGGAGACGGTCAATCTTCATGATAACGGGATTATAGCATAAGGGATGGGCTTGCGTTTCCCTTTTTATTGATCGGGAATATTGTTCTTGCTGGTTTTAAAGAAACTTCCCGGGCAGAAAAAATTCTCTGATTTTCCTGATTTCAGAAGATAATTGCAAATATATCTGTAAAAATTTGAAAGCATTAGTAATTATTACTATTATTATATTGAATACTTGAAACAGGAGAATCAATAATGGCAAATGTAACACTGCAGGGAACACCTGTAACAACAGTAGGAACCCTTCCAGAACCGGGCAGCAAAGCAGAGGATTTCCATCTGGTAAAACCGGATCTTTCGCCAATTACCCTGTCGGAGTTTGCGGGTCGGAATGTTGTTCTGAATATTTTCCCCAGTCTGGATACGGAGACCTGTGCCATGTCTGTCAGGAGATTTAACAGGGATGCTTCTTCCCTGGACAATACAGTTGTTATCTGTATTTCGGCGGATCTCCCCTTTGCCGCCGGACGTTTCTGCTCTACCGAAGGACTGGAGGATGTCTATACAGCCTCTGTATTCCGTGATGAAGACTTTGGAAAGGATTACGGAGTAGCCTTTGCGGACGGGCCTCTGTTTGGTCTTCTTTCCCGGGCTGTCGTGGTCATCGATCCACAGGGAATTGTGAGGTATAATCAGCAGGTTCCGGAAATTGCGGATGAACCGGATTATGAATCGGTTTTGTCACTGCTGAGATGAATTTGCACACCCCTTTCTGAATCCGATTGATATAGCATCCGGATGATATTAAACTTATAGTTTGGTCTCGGCATTTTTATAAAGACGTTTCCGGGATCTCGGAACACAATATGGAATTGGATTAAGAAGTGGATAAATCAGATTTTTTTATAATTGAAAAGACTCAATTTTCAAAGAACTCCGGCCTGACTGGCAGAGAAGGCTTATTTATATGCGATAACAACTATGTCTGTATTGATTGTAACAACGATGCTCTCTCTATGTTCCGGTATAAGAAGGAAGAGGCTTTTCAATTATCCATTCTTTCCCTGTTTGCACCTGCTGTGATCAGTGATGTGAAAAGGGTGTTCAGTTCTCCCTCTGACATTACCTTTGAGGCTGTAATGCAAAAAAAGGATGGCAGTTCCTTTCATGGACTGATTCATAAATCCGTATTTATTTCCGGAAATGACAAAACCTGTATTATAAGCTGTCAGGATGTCAGCCGTATGCGGCTGATCGACCGGGAATTGAGACAGAATCGGGACGAGCTTGAAGCAATATTCGATAACGAGTATGTGGGGATTGGTCTGGTCGGAAAGGACCGCCGGATCATCCGGGCTAATAAGAAACTCGCATTCCTTTGCGGTTATGAAAAAAGTGAAGATATTATTGGTTTGGGGATGAGTGATTTTCACCTTGATAAGGAACAGAACAGTTTCTTTCAGGAACTGTACAGAACATCCCTGGCCGAGCATAAACATGTTCAACTGGATTTTCAGTTCAAACACCGGGATGGCTCGCCGCGGTGGATGAGTGTTTCCGGCATGATGATCGGCAGGAATCTCCCCCCCGACGAGGAGGAGAGGATCCTCTGGATTCTGGATGATATTACAGAACGGAAATCCATGGAGCGGAAGTTGAATGAAGCGAATCTGGAGCTGGAGACAATTTTTGATAATACCATGATGGGTATTCTTGTGCTGAAAGGCTATAGAAAGATATATCGCGTAAACAAACAGTTCCTCAGGATGTTCGGTTATGAATCAGAAGAGGAATGGATCGGAGAATCAGTCAGGAAGCTGCATCTCTCTGACGGGAATTTCAGGGAGTTCGGAGAGAAGTTCTACGATCTCCTTGTGAATCATGAAGTTCTTGAGGTTGAATATCAGCTGAAAAAAAAAGACGGAAGTCCCATCTGGATCGCCATATCGGGGAAGGCTATGGATCCGGTAAGTCCCTGCGATCTGTCCAAGGGGGTTGTGTGGATTATCCAGGATATTAATGAACGGAAAAAAAACGAAGCTGAATTGCAGAGGCTGGCGACGACTGATCCTCTGACCGGGATATTGAACAGGAGGTCCTTTACAAACCTGGCGTCCCGGGAATTTGAGATCCGGTGCCGTTACCAGACACCCCTGTCCCTGCTGATGCTTGATATAGATCATTTTAAGAAAATCAATGATCAATACGGACATAACTGCGGTGATACGGCCCTCCGTCTATTCTCCAGACTCTGTAAACGGGAGATCCGTTCCACCGATATTTTCGGTCGTTTTGGTGGAGAGGAGTTTGCTATTCTTCTTCTGGGACTGGATCAGAGGGATGCGCGGCAGGTCGCAGAACGTATACGTCGCAGCATTGAAAGGGAAACACCCGATGAGTCGGAGTCTGCTCCAGCTATGACAGTCAGTATCGGATTAGTGACAGTATCGGAAGAGGATACTCTGGAGAGTACCCTTTCCAAAGCGGATAAACTGATGTACAAAGCCAAACGGAGTGGACGAAACCGGATATGCTCCCAATAGAGCGCACCCGAATTTCTCCATAGATTAACTATCTCTGTCTGAACCAGTCTATCAGGGCTGTTTCTCCAGAATATTCCGATATCCTATTTCAGTATCTGGGAAGAAACAGGATCTGTCGGTTCTCCCCCGATAGTCGCTCTGATTGTGGCGATCCCCTCCGCTTCAAAGGCTGAGGCAACCTTGTCCTGCAGCTCTTTTCCGGGGGTCAGGGCTACCATATATCCTCCCCGGCCTCCCCCTGTCACCTTGGCGCCAAAGGCGCCCAGGGCATTGGCTCTGTTGCAGAGTTCAATCAGTTTTTCATGTGAGAGTCCCATATCAATAAGTATTTCATGGTTTTCATTCATAATGCGGCCGGTCTCCTTCAGATCTCCCGCAGAAAGGGCATGACCCAGCTCTTCAACCTGGCTTTTAATCCGTGTCAGCCTTTTATCAAAAAGATCGGGATCTTTTTTCTGCTGTTCTTCCAGAAAGCCCTTCAGGGATGCGGTATTGGCTGTTATCCCGCTATTCCCCAACACGATTTCGACCGGTTCCGACAGAGTGATTCTTTCAAACTGTTTGACATCGTCCTTTATTCTGTATTTAATGACGCCCCCGTAGGTGGATACTGTGTTGTCCAGACCGCTTGGAAGACCGTGATATCCGAATTCTCCTTCCCAGGCTACATGGTTTATATCCAGAATATCCATTCCCAAATCGAATTCCCGGTTGCAGGCCCGGGTAAAGGAGACGCAGATTGCCGCACTGGCTCCCACGCCGCTGCCGGCCAGAAGATCTCCCTCTACAGTTATCTTTATGGGATTCTTTTCCAGATCCAGTCCCATAACTTCCACCATCCTGTCAAAGGAAGCCTGGCAATCCTCTTCTTTTGCTTTTTTATAACCGGGGACTTCTATTCTATTGTCTTCCAGTACCCAGCCGGATCCCGATTCAAGGCGTTCTACATGGCATTCTGTTTCAAAGGGAATAGCCGAAAGAACAGCCGGGACTTCCCATAAAACAAACTGATCGCCGATTAATATTGTTTTTCCGAATCCTTTTCCTGTGCCCATTTATTTCATTCTCCTTTTGCTTAATACTATTTCAACTTCATCTATAAGCTGTTGTTCCTGTCCGATCTTCACCGTGGTGGCTGCTGACAGTCCATGGCAGGCGTCCGCAAAGCCTCCCAGATGCTCTGTCGCTTCGGGGAGGAATGTGTTCAGGCCGGGAATCCTGCCGGCTCTGATCTGTACAGTCAGTTCTTCCGATACTCTCATGGAAATTTTTGTTGAATCGAATCTGATCTCTCCAAAGCCCGGGACCCTGTCTGGAACATGCTGAAATCCTGCCAGATACTTTGACCTGTCCAGGAAATCCATGTCCTTTATCATAGTGCAGAACACACCGATCATCTTTACGCCCATGGGCTGAAAGCGGTCTTCCACATCGAACCACTGCAGGTGCTCCGTTGTATTTATCGTTTCTTTGAGTCTTTCAATTTCGTTCCGGAATATGATGTTCTGCTTACGGATCAATTCATCTGCATATTCCGCAGTAGCGGAATCAATCCCTGACTGGCAGATCTCTACACCCCGATCCGTCCCGTTGCTGTAATACCCGACACCGCCCATCGTATCCAGGGTACGGCAGAGTTCTTCAGCTTTATACTCCCGGTCTCCCAGATTCATAAAGTACTGTTCGCCTTCTTCTGTTTTTTCAACACGGAGCAGGGATTTTTCCTCAGCGATTTTCATCACATCCCTGTTCACGCCTGAGAGACAGCCTTCTACCAGAAACCCGTCTCCTATGGCTCCGAGGGCGCCCAGGTGAGAGTAGGGTTCCGCACTTTTCCCCATGCTCTGAAGAAGCCGGTTCGCAAACAGATAGCAGGTAGCTGAGGCCGATATGTCGCGGTCACCCTTTAAACCGAACAGTTCCCCGTCCAGGCAGAAAACCGAATCATCAATTACTCCTTCAGTCGGATGGTGATCCAGAATGATTATAAGATTCCGACCTTTGTTCATATCTGCTATGATAGGAGCAATCTTGCCGGCAAAATCGGCAAAAAAGATAATCTGATCATCCCCCGGCAGTATTTTCTCCAGAACCTGAGGATACGGTTTTTCCAGTGAGAACCGGGAAACTTTATAGCCGGATTGGCTTAGAGCATTCAGAAGAATGGTTCCCGAGCTTAAACCGTCTGTATCATTATGATGCAGAAGCGTAATTTCCCGGGCCGGATTCTTCTGTAATGCCGCGATGGCTTTATCCATTGCTAAAAGAAGGTTATCAATCATTGTTTCTCCAAATAGGTTTAAAAATCAAAGGTTATGAACGTTTTCGATCAGTATAAGCTGTACAATTGATCGTTTGCAACCATTATTTTGTAAAATCTTTGAGTTGATTCCTTTAGATACTCTGAATATAATGGAAAAATGAAGGATAACGATCAAACAAAACAGCTGCAGTCCCAGGGGGCAAGGCAGGAGAGAATCATTGAACTGGTGCAGAGAGACGGTCATGTTCGGGTTCTTGATTTAAGTAAACTGCTGAATGTCTCGGAAATCACCATCCGGCGGGACCTGGCCATGCTTGAAAAGAAAAACCTTCTTGAGCGAACCCATGGCGGAGCCATATCAACGCATCGTATCTACAAAGAGGTCAATTACAGCAGCCGGTCCGATCTGGAACTGGAGAGTAAAGACTCCATAGGAAAGCTGGCTGCTGAGATGATTAATGACGGCGATACGGTCTTTATTAACGGGGGATCCACTACCTATCATATATTCAGGTATATTAAAAGTGAAAATGTAAAAATCATAACCACAAATCCCGGGAGCATCGGACAAATCGAAAGACCGGATATCGAACTGATACTGGCCGGCGGTTTGTATCATCCCCAATCCAATTCCTTCTACGGCGGTATCACCAATGAAATTCTGAACCAGGTAAATGCCAATAAGGCAATTATCGGGGTTCACGGCATAAGCTGCCTTTACGGTATAACCACTCCTATGCAGTATGCGGCAGAAACAACCAGGCTTATGATAAACAGGACAAGGGGAGAAGTTATCGTTGTGGCGGATCATAGCAAAATCGGGCTGGTTTCCGACTATGTTACCTGTCCTACAAACCGGATAAATACCCTGATTACCGATCGATTTCCTGATGAAGAGTATAGGAAGGACTTTGAGGAACTGGGGATTAAAGTTATACAAACCGGTTCTAAATAAGTTCTTTTTTCAGTTCATTTTTATTCTACTTTTCTCTCCCCTCCGGGTTTTTCCGGACACATAGAGTCTGTACAAATGCATGGATTCAATAGGTGATCGACTTGGTTCACAATGTTTATTGCGATGTTCGTAAACAATCTTCAAATTGCAAATTATTGTTTGACAGACTGAAAGTATCGGGTTAATGTTTCATTAATGATCGAGAACGATCATTCAGTGAAGCGCTTTTTTATTAGAAGAGATCAGGATGAATTTGATCGTGAAAATAGAATCATACGATCGGTTCCGATCTTTTTTCTTAAATTGTTTCAGTCACTTAGGGATCCTTTTCCTCTAATACTTCAGAGGAAAAGGATCGGGAAAATAAAGAATAAGGAGAATTACATGAAGAAAATCAGAATGGTAGCTATAATCCTTTTTGTAGCTTTGATTTTTCCAGTTGCTGTGTCGGCGGGAGGCAGTGTTGATGTCGATGAATCGGCGGAAGTCAATATTGAATTCTGGCATGCTATGGGGGGTGACAGAATTGAGCTGATACAGGGAATTGTCGATCAGTTTATGAAAGAGAATCCCAATATCAAAGTGGATGTACAGTACTCCGGATCTTATAATGATACGTTGAACAAAGTAAAATCGGCTTATAAAGCGGGAAATGCCCCAGATATCTTCCATTCTTATGAAATCGGTACTCTTGGATTGATTAACAGCGGGATTATTTCTCCTCTTGATGAAATGGCTGCTAAATATGAACGTACAATCCCCTGGGATGATTTCTTTACCCCTGTGCAGAGTTATTACAAGTATAAAGGCGATCACTATTCCATGCCGTTCAACTCTTCTACGCCTCTGATTTTCTATAACAAATCCTTTTTCGAGAAAGCCGGTCTGGATCCTGAAAATCCCCCGAAAACATACGGAGAAATCAGAGAAGCTGCTCTTGCCCTCAGGAAAGCCGGATTTGAGACTCCTATTACCTGGAATCTGCATTCATGGTATTTCGAAGAGATGATCTGTCTCCAGGATGAACCCTTTGTTAACGATAAAAACGGAAGAAGCGGTGAACTCCCCACAGAAGTTGTTTTCAACGGCAAACAGGGACAGACCGTACTCGACTGGTGGATCGGTCTGGAGAAAGAAGGACTGTTTCTTGACGTAGGTCCGGGCTGGTCAAACCATAGAGCAGCTTTCGGTTCCGGGGAAGCGGCGATTGTCATGTCTTCTTCATCAGATGTCAATACACTCACAGCTGCACTTGCGGAAAAAGGCTGGGAAATGGGAACCGGTTACATTCCAAGACCTGAAGGGGCCAAAGGCGGTGTTGCGATCGGTGGCGGTTCATTATGGATGACCAACAATCATACTCCGGAAGAAGAGCTGGCTGCGCTCAAGCTTATTACTTATATTTCTGAAGATGAGGCGCAGATGGCCTGGCACAAAGGTACCGGATATTTTCCTGTACGTAAAACAGCCATGGACAAGCTGAAGTCCGAAGGTTGGTTTGAAGAAAATCCCAACTACCTGACTGCTTTCAATCAGCTGCTGGACAGTCCTGAATCATTGAATACGGCAGGAAGTCTTCTGGGTGTTTTTCCCGAAGTCAGAGAGCTGGTTCAGTCCGCTATTCAGGAAATGTATGCAGGCAAGCCTATCAAAGAAGCTCTCGATGAAGCTGCTGCTAAAGCAAATGCTTCAATAGCAGAGTGGAATGAAGTCATCCAGTAAAAGTTAAAAAAAATGTACATTGGGGAGCCGTTCTTCTTTTGAAGAACGGCTCTTTTGACAAGAGGTATTTTATGAATCAATCAACCTTTAATAACAGGTGGCTTCCCTATATCTTACTGGTACCGACTTTTCTGGTTCTCTGTATTTTTCTATTTTATCCGGCGATTGAGACTTTCAGACTGAGTTTATACAAAGTCCATCCCTGGTCAGGAGCCACAAAATTTGCAGGATTATACAATTTCTCCAAAGTTTTTCAGAATCCTGATTACCTGGACAGTTTTATTCTGTCCGCCGGTTTTGCCCTTGCTGTAATTTTCGGAGGGCTGTTTTTCAGTCTGCTTGTGGCTCTTCTGCTCAATATGAAATTGAAGGGAATACGTTTCTACCGTACCTTTCTGATCTGGCCGTATGCTTTATCTCCGGCTATAGCCGGTGCCCTGTTTAATTTTCTGTTCAATCCGGCCAATGGGGTTCTCTGTTATTTTACAGGTGCGCGAACCTGGCTGACCAGCGAAAAAACAGCTATTATTGTTGTGATTGTTGCGGCGGTCTGGAAAAATCTGGGATACAACATAATTTTCTATCTGACAGCGCTGCGGAATGTGCCTGGTGCGGCATTGGAATCGGCTTCGATCGATGGGGCAGGACCGGTTAAGAGGTTTTTATATATTACTTTCGCCTTTTTATCTCCTACGACTTTTTTCCTCTTCGTAATGAACACGATTTACGCTTATTTCTCCTGTTTTGGTTTGATAGATGTATTGACTGAGGGAGGACCGTCCGGATCAACCGGGGTTCTCATCTACCATCTTTATAAAGATTTCTTCGTCCATTCGAAAATCGGATACGCAGCGGCCGAGAGTCTGGTTCTCTTCACTTTGGTTGTCGGGGTTACAATCCTTCAATTCAAAACAACCGGCAAAAAAGTCCACTATCAATAAAAAAGGAGAGAAACCCTGTGAGTTATTCTAAAAAAAAGACCTTTGGCCTGCACTTTCTGCTGGTTCTGTGTATTCTTATCATCAGCCTGCCCGTTATTCTGGCCCTGATCATCAGCACTCAGTCAGAAGCCCAGGTTATGTCCTATCCCCCGGGACTGATTCCCGGGACGAACATGATAAACAATTATACGACCGCATGGAATTCCGTTAATCTGGGACGAATGATATTCAATTCGACCTTCATTTCCTTCGGCGTTATTGCCGGGAAAGTATCGATGAGCCTTCTCGCCGCCTTTGCCTTCACTCATTTTGAGTTCAAAGGGAAAAACCTTCTTTTCGGTCTGATCCTCGTCACACTCCTTCTGCCGGTACCGGTCAGGATTGTCGCCCTCTTCGATGTTATCAGGAGCATGGGGTGGATAAATACCTATGCGGGGCTGATGATACCCTTCTGGGCAAGCGCTACAAGTATATTTATTCTGATTCAGAGGTTTAGGGTTGTTCCTTCGGAGTTGATCGACGCATCGAAAATGGATGGCTGTCAGCCCATGCAGTATTTTTTCAAAGTACTGCTTCCTCTGACGAAAAGTACCATCGGAGCTCTTGTGGTAATCAATTTTATTTATATCTGGAATCAGTATCTCTGGCCTCTCATGGCAACCAACAGTGATGATATGAGGGTTGTTCAGATTGGTATAAAAATGCTGATGAGCGCTGAATCCACCAATAACTGGGGAGTCATTATGGCCGGAGTTATTATAACCATGATCCCGCCGCTCCTCATTTTTATTATTATGCAGGAGAGTTTCATGGCAGGATTCGCTCTTGAGAGCGAAAAATAGCTGAAGAGGATAATTCTTCAGGCTTCTAGATCATGAGCTTCAAAATACTGAGACACGGCTTTTTTTCCTCCGGACAGAATCCAGATTCTTCCTGTGGGGGCTGTTTCCTCGGAAGAGGAGGGAGGTTGGAATACTTATGCTGATAATCGGCCACAGGGGAGCAATGGACCTGGCTCCTGAAAATACACTTCTTTCGATTCGCACAGCTCTTGAATCGGGAGTTCATATGGTAGAGATAGATGTCGCATTGTGCCGTTCGGGAGAATTAATGCTGATGCATGATGATGAAGTCGATAGAACGACAGATGGTAACGGCTGCATCGCAGATCTGTCTTACCACGAGTTAAGGGCTCTGAATGCTGGAGAGGGGGAAGCTATTCCGTCTCTTCAGGAAGTGATAGATCTGATAGACGGAAGGTGTCCGTTGAATATTGAAATTAAAGGTAAAGGGTCTTCTGACGAATTAGCAAGAATCCTTCGACGGGAAATCAATGAAAAGGGGAGAGCGAAGGAGGATTTTATCGTTTCCTCCTTTGATCATTGCGAACTTAACAGATTTACAAAGCTCTATTCCGGAATAAGAATATCCCCCATCGTCTGCTGTCACCCCCTGTCTCTGGCAAACTTAGCCGAAGAGATCGGTGCCTGGTCTCTGAATATAAAACGGGAATTTGTCAGCCGTGAGATTGTTGAAGACGCTCATAAACGAGGGATTAAGGTTCTGGTTTTTACTGTAAATCATCCCTGTGAGTTGGATAAATTAAGAGATATTGGAGTGGATGGTGTCTTTACCAATAACCGGTACCGGCTCTTGGGTTTATCGCAGCTAACCGCATAAGAATCACTCTGAATGGTAAGAAATAAAAGTTGACAAAATAATTGGTACAGTGTTAATGTACCAATTATGAAGGTAATCCTTTTTCAGACAGGCTGGAACTACTCTCAGGACGGTCCCGGCAACAGGCTCCTCCTCCATTTTCAGGGATGCAACTTCGACTGCCCCTGGTGCAGCAACCCTGAAGGCCGGTCCCTCAAGGGGGAGCTGTTTGTCCGTCCGGATCTTCTGGATCCGGATGTCTGCCCCCATGGCGCGGTTATGGAGTCCGGTCTGAACCGCAGCCTCTGCAGGAACTGCCGGGACAGGGAATGCCTGGGGATTTACCGAAACCAGGGTGTGTATGCCTCCGCCAGGGAGTATGAGGTGGAAGAGCTGGTTGAAATGGCTGTGCAGTCCCGGTCCCTTTTTTTCGACGGGGGGGGCGTTACCATAAGCGGGGGGGAGGCCACCCTTCAGTTTGATGCGCTTAATCGGCTCCTGCAGAGGCTGAAGGAGGAAGGCATCCATACGGCCCTTGAAACTAACGGAAGTCACCCGGAGCTTTCCGCTCTTTTTCCGTATATTGATCTTCTCATTTTTGATCTCAAGCATTATGACTTTCCGGCAGTCCATAAGGTACTGAAAAACCGGGGAGCCCATGTCAGGAAAAATCTGGAGAACATATGCCAATCCGATCAGCCGGTTCTGGTCAGAGTTACGGTTATCCCCGGATTCAACAGTTCCTTTGAAGATATGGAAAAGTTTGCCGATCTTTTTTCCTCCCAGAGATGGAAAGACAATTTCAGACTGGAACTCCTCTATTATCACGATTTCGGAAAGGTGAAATGGGATGCCATCGGTCAGGAGTACAAAGGTCCGGATGAATCTGTTTCGGAAGAGGATAAGGCGGTATACCGCAGAATATTCAAAGAGAGGAATCTCGATCTGATAGAGACATAGAACAGGGAGACGAATCATGAATTGGCAGGATGTCTATAAAAAGGGAGAAAGGGCGTCGGAGTTGGCGGATGCCTGTTTTCAGGAACAAAAGAGAACCCATATCCTGAACGGGTGGTTCAGGGTTCTGGAAATCCATAAAGATGCCGCTCCGCACTTTCCGGAAGGTGCCTCACTGGAGACGCAGGCGGCCCTCAGGCTGAAAGCGGTTGTTGAAAATCTACCTCTGTCCATCAGTGACAGTGCTGTCTTTGCGGGAACCCAGAATGACGCCTTTTCGAGCAGTTATGCCCTGATTCATCCTTCCTTTAAAGTGGAGGAATTCAAGGGGTATTGTGATCCCCTGGCGGTCTTCAATGACCTGGGCCCCGAAGAGGGGATGACCTGTGAAAGGATTGATGCGGTTAAAGGGTACTACGCCCGGACGGATTATGTAAAAGAACTGAATGCTTCCTATGCTAACTGCCGGGAACAGACAGAAGAAGCCCTTTTCTTTGTAGAACAGGTAACCGGTCATCTGATACCCGATTTTTCACAGCTGATCAAACTGGGAACGGAGGGTGTAAAAAAACGGCTTTTTGAAAAGGAAGCGGAGGAGCTGTCGTCAGCAAAGAAAGACAGTCTTCGGGCTATGATCAGTTCTCTGGACTCGCTTGATACACTTGCCCGCCGCTACAGGGATATAGCCCGGCTGCATCTGGAAGGAGAGAGTGATCCGCAGAGGCGGAATGAGTGGGCCCTTATGGTTCAGACACTGGAGGGGGCCCCCCTGACCGGGGCAAAGACCCTCTACGAAGCCATACAGGTATTTATCCTCTGCTGGCAGGTGATGTGTCTGGAGCAGTGTCCCAATCCCTATGCTTTTTCCGCCGGGAATGTGGACCGCCTTTTCGAACCCTACCGGGCAGCGGATAAAGCGGACAGAGAGTCTTCCGCCGGGTTGTTCCAGGCTTTGCTGGCGTTTTTCAATGTGGGCGACCGCAGCTGGGCCATCTCCCAGAATCTGCTTCTAAGCGGCCGGGACGTTGCTGGAAAAGATCTGACAAATCCTGCAAGCTATGCCATCCTGGATGCCTTTTACAAAGGGCGTTACCCTCAGCCTATTCTATCCATACGACTGCATAAGAACAGTCCGGAAGGGTTGTATCGTTCTACGGGCCGGTTTTTCTTTACCCCCGGGCAGCTGACGCCCTCCCTTTTTAACGACGATTCCCTGATCCCCCTGCTGGTGGAGCAGGGGGTCTCTCCCGATGATGTGGAAAACTACGCCATCGCTGGCTGTCAGGAACCCCTTATCGCCGGTAAGGATAACGGAAATACCACCAATAGCTGGCTTAATCTGGCAAAGGTTCTTGAGATAACCCTGAATGAGGGACGTTCCTCCATTACAGGCCGGAAGTTAGGGGTGTCGCCCTCTGAACTGCTGGGGCAGGAACTTTCGGCAAAAGAGCTGCTTCTGAGAATCCGGGAGGTCTACTATAAACAGCTGGATGCCGCATTAGCCCTTATGACCGAGGCGGGAGATAGCTGTTCCCGGGCGCTTTCCAATCTGAGAGTGCCCTTCCTCTCCTGCTCCATGGGCGGTATGGAATCCGGGGTTGATCTGAGGAACGACAGAGAGCAGGGAACCCGTTACAACGGCAGCGGCTGTCTGATACACGGCCTTTCTGTTCTGGCTGATTCCTTTCAGTCCCTCTCTGATTTTGCGGACAGTAAAAGTGAAGAAGAGTGCCGTCATCTGCTGCAGGCTCTTAAGAGTGATTACAGGGATGATGAAGTCCTCCGGCAGTATCTTGCGAGCAGTCCCAAATTCGGAAACAATATTTCCTCTGTCGACGGAGAGGCGGTAGAGATTGTTGCCCGTGTCTCCGATAGGGTAAGGGAGAAGAAGAACTACCTGGGCAATCCTTTCCGGCCGGACTGGAGCTCCCCCTCCACCCATCTGCTCTACGGGTACTGGACCGGAGCCACTCCCGACGGCCGCCGGGCCCGTACCATGCTGGGATACGGGGTTGACCCCCTATACGGTGAGGCGGCAGCCGGTATGAATTCGCGGCTCCTTTCCCTTAAAAAACTGCCCTATGAAAAGATGAACGGGGGCTGTGCCTGTCACCTCGGAATCAATCCGGCCTGTTTCCCCGAGGAAACCCTTGAAGATAAAGGCGCGGCTTTCAGGGGGAAGGTTCTGGATCCTCTCTTTAACCTTTCCGGAGACGGCGGAAAGATAGGTCCCTTCTATCTCTATGTAAATGTTACGACAGCCGGGACTCTGCGTAAGGTACTGGAGAAGCCGGAAAAATATGCTCCTTCGGGAGTTTATATTATGAGAATCCACGGGACTTTTGTGAATTTCCTGGATCTCTCCCCCTCTATTCAGGAGGATATTATCCTTCGTCTGGATAACTGAGATATGGATAAAAATACGCTCTACCAGACAATCCGGCTGGATTTTTTTAAAAAAGTCTACGCCGGAGAAATCCGGCCGCATCAGCCCCTGCCCGCCGAAAGAAAGCAGGCGGAAGAGCTCTCTGTCAGCCGGGGGACCATCCGTAAGGCCCGTCAGATCCTGGCCGAGGAGGGTTATATTGCCAATACCCAGGGAAGTGCCGCTGTCTATACGCCGCTTGCGAAGGGTCCATCGGGAAAGCCGGAGATTGTGGCGGTGGTTGTTCCGGTGCATAACCCTTTTTTCATGTCCTACTACAGGGCATTCGAGAAAGAAGCGGAAGAGGCGGATGTCCTGGTGATGATCAAGCAGCTGGACAGCCGAAATGCGGGTCAGCTCAAGAAGGTCCTGTTCTCCTTTTTTATAAAAGGGATACGGGATGTGGTGTTCTGGCCCTACGATACGGTCCTGGATTATCCGTATATAGAGCGGCTCAGCGGTCTGGGGATGAACTTCATATTCTTTGATAATGTTCATGATTTCCCCTGCTGCGACTATATCAGTGTGGATAACCGGGATGGGATTTCCCTTCTGTACAAATCCTTACAGGATAAGGGGTGCGGTCGTATAGCCTATATGGGGTGGGATAATCCGCATCTCACCAGCAACTCAGAGCGGGAAGCTGCTTTCCGTCAGGAAAAATCCGAAGGGGACCGGGTTATCCGTATACCCTGGAATCAGGAAGATTTAAGCTTTGATCTGCTGGAAAGCGTTCTGAATCTGCCGGATCTAAGGGGAGAACGGAAAATCGACGGTTTCCTCTGCGGTAACGGACTGATCGGTGTGGTTTTAAAACGGTATCTGAATAATAACGGCTTTTCCGGTATCCCTTTGGTCTCCATTGATAATTTTGAAGAATCAGAAGATCTAGGATTTACCGTATACGAACAGCCCTTTGAAATGATGGGACGGAAAACCTTTCATCTTCTGGAAAAACGACACAGGGATGAGAAAGGGAACAGCCCGGAGAAACTTTATATAAAAGGCAGGTTGATTGAGAGATGAATTTAATCGGATTGGATATCGGTACTACCACTATAGGCGGCGTCCTGTACTCTCTGAAAGAGAGGAAGACCCTTAAAACTTTGGTGTGGGACAACCTTTTTACAGACAGCGCCCCGGGGGAATATACTCAGGACCCGCTTGCTGTTCTGGACAGTGTAAAAGCCATTCTGGATGAACTGATAGACGCCTCTTCCGATACGGTTGGAGGCTGTTCTCTCAGCGCTCAGATGCACGGGATCCTCTATGTAGACGGAACGGGCCAGCCGGTGTCTCCCTTCTATACCTGGCAGAACCAGAGAGGCCGGAGACTCCACGAGGGGCAGTCCCTTGAATCGTTTCTATCGTATAAACTGGGCTATCCTGTTCATACCGGCTACGGGATTGTAACCCACTATTCATTGATGCTGGATAACAGCATCCCCGCTTCAGCCGTTAAATTCTGCAATATCGGCGATTTTGTCTGTATGCGTCTGGCCGGGAAAACGGAACCAGTAACGGATATTACCCTTGGCGCCAGTCTGGGGATTGCGGATATCAGCACCGGCAGGCTGTCAGAAAGTCTCAGAAACCTGGATTTCGCGGAAGATGACAGGATTCCCCGGATTGTTTCGTCAACGGAAAAGCTGGGAGAATACCGGGGGGTTCCCGTTATTCAGCCTCTGGGGGATAATCAGGCCAGCTTTCTGGGATCCGTAAAGGATAAGGAGAACAGCCTGCTCCTCAACTACGGTACAGCCGGACAGATCTCATTTTTCAGGAATACTTTTGCCTCCTACGCCGGATTCGAGACCAGACCCCTTGGGAATGAAGGATACCTTTATGCGGCTTTTTCTCTCTGCGGGGGGAAATCCTATATGGTTCTGGCTGATTTCTTTAAAGCCGCGGTCAGGCTTTTTTCTCCTTCTGAAGAGGGTAACGTTCTTGAGGTTATGGACAGTCTGGAACTGGACTTTTCTGAGGATGCGATTGAGTGTCTGCCTCTTTTTCTGGGAGAAAGGGGAGGCCGGGATGAGTTTGCTTCTTTCAGTAATATTACCGACAGGAACTTTTCTCCTGAAAATATGGTTAAGGCCCTGGTTCAGGGGATGGTGGATGAACTGCGCCGCTACTACTGCGATCTGCCTGATTCTGTCAGAACGGGGCTTGAGACCCTGGTGGGCGCCGGTAACGGAATCAGAAAAAACCTGCATCTGCAGAAAGCGGCAGAGCAGCGCTACGGAAAACCTGTCAAGATACTGGATTTGAGTGAAGAAAGCTGTCTGGGGGCCGTGATCAATGCCGGAAAGGGTGTGGGGATATTTCGCAATTACAGGGAAGGAGCTCTGAATATCGTCAGATATCGTTCGTAAAAAGACCCGAGTATCCGGGGTGCGTACCCTTACTTTTTCTGAATTGATTATGCTAGAGTGGGGGCATGTTAGAAACGAATGGATATGAACCCGATATTGCAAAGGGAGAGCCTTTTGTATTCAGCCTTAAATCAGAACAGTATAAAGCCCGGTATGTCTGCGTCCCGGGTTGTGTCTGCGATAATCCCGTCTGTTCCTGCCGGGATATCGGCATGGCCATCTATGACTACCCGGAACAGGGACAGGATCTGACAGATACACCGGTTTATGCCTTTGTGCTGGACCTTGGAAACAGAAGCCTCCAGGCTGATTACAACTGCAGCCGGGAAAGCCGCGCCTTTGGCGCATTCTTTCTGGATCATGTGACCCGGGAACACTGGGCGCTTTATGAAAAGGCATTCGTCTATCTGAAAAACAGGGCCATGCAGCAGAAGAAGATTCTGAAGGGAACAGCAGAGAATATTGCCGGACAGATCCTTCCTGTGAGTCCCGGAAATACAGGAAGGAATGAACCCTGCCCCTGCGGCAGCGGAAAAAAGTATAAAAACTGCTGCGGGAAATAATCCCCGGTTCCGGGCCCGGCCCGGGTTTACAGTTCTTTTTTCAGAGCTTCAGTAAGGGTTTTATATTCCTCTTCATCCAGGTATACCTTTTCTTCGGGCATCATATCAAAGATTGCACCCCACTTGGCGCCGTCTTCATATTTAGGAACCAGATGAAAATGGATATGAGGTCCTTTATCGCCAAAGGAGGCGTAGTTCAGTTTGTCCGGATTGAAAACCTTCTGAATCGCTCCCGATGCAAGGGCCAGATCATCCATCAGATCTGTTCTCTCCTGTCGGGTCAGTTCAAACAGTTCGCCCTTGTGTCCTTTGTTGAAGGCTACGATACAGCGGCCGGGATGGGTCTGTTCCCTGAAAAAGTAAAAGGTTGAAACCTTCAGTTCCGCAATTTCAATCATCAGATCCGATACTCTGCTGTCTCTGGTGCAGTACATACAGTTCTTGTCAATATTCATATGGCACTCCTTTAGTTAGGAAAATCAGATTATCATACAATACATAATAATAGAAGACTTTCTATTTTAAAAAAATGAAATTCTAAAAAACCCCGGCAGATAATCCAGCCGGGGTTTTTTATCGGAGAAGGAGGGATTCGAACCCTCGGTACTGCAGGCAGTACAACTGATTTCGAGTCAGTCCCGTTCGACCGCTCCGGCACCTCTCCATTTTGCCTTTGAATTCTACAGGGAAAATCCGGTATTGGCAATCCTTATTTCAATCGGGGACCCTGCCGGATTGATTTGATCAATTGGTCAATTCCCTCAGCCGAATTCTAGACCAACCCTCTTCTCAATGTTAAGATGCACTCTGTTAATACAGAGGAGAAGCAATTGAGTTTAAATACACAGAGAGAACAGCTGGGGAGCCGGCTGGGATTCCTTTTAATATCGGCAGGATGCGCCATCGGTTTGGGTAATGTCTGGCGTTTTCCCTATATGACAGGTCAGTACGGGGGCGCTGCCTTTGTACTGATCTACCTTGTCTTTCTGGTTATTCTGGGTATGCCCGTAATCGTGATGGAATTTGCAATAGGGCGGAAAGGCAGGCAGAATATAGCCGGCTCTTTAAAGGCTCTGGAACCGGAAGGGAGCAAGTGGCACCTCTACGGGTATTTTGCCATCCTGGGCAATATCATCCTGATGATGTTCTACACAACTGTTGCCGGCTGGATGCTGGCCTATCTGTTTCATATAATCAAGGGTGATCTCTCGGGGCTGACTCCTGATCAGGTCGGAGCCTTTTTCGGGGGACAGCTGTCCAGTCCCTCAGGCTTAATCGGCTGGATGGCTCTTGCTGTTGTTCTGGGATTCGGAACCTGTTCTCTGGGGCTGCAGAAAGGTGTGGAAAGCGTTACAAAAATCATGATGTCATCCCTTTTTATCATCCTTCTGGTTCTGGTCGTTAAATCTGTTACCCTGCCGGGAGCCGGGAAAGGGGTGGAGTTCTTTCTTAAACCGGATATGAACAAACTGGTGGAAACCGGAATCTGGGGCACCGTATATGCCGCTATGGGACAGGCTTTCTTTACCCTGAGTCTGGGAATCGGAAGTATGGCTATTTTCGGCAGCTATATAGGCAAGGAACGCTCCCTGACAGGAGAGTCCCTCAATATTATCGGATTGGATACGCTGGTTGCCATCCTGTCCGGTCTGATTATCTTTCCGGCCTGTTTTGCCTTCGGGGTGGATGCAGGTGCCGGACCGGGGCTGATCTTTGTCACCCTCCCGAATATTTTCAACAGTATGGCCGGCGGCCGGGTCTGGGGGGCCCTGTTCTTCCTCTTTCTGAGCTTTGCCGCCATGTCAACGGTTATTGCCGTCTTTGAAAATATCATGGCCTTTACCATGGATCAGTGGGGATGGAGCCGGAAAAAGGCCGCCATAGTAAACGGAGTGCTGATCTTTCTCCTTTCCGTACCCTGCGCCCTTGGTTTCAACCTCTGGAGCGCTGTACAGCCTCTGGGAGAGGGGTCGGGTATTATTGATCTGGAAGATTTTATCGTTGGAAACAACCTGCTTCCCCTGGGATCCCTGCTTTTCGCCCTTTTCTGCAGCTATAAAATCGGCTGGGGCTGGGAGGGCTTTGTAAAAGAAGCCAACGAAGGGGAGGGACTGCGTTTTCCCGTTCAGATCAGGTTCTATGTCCGCTATATCCTTCCTGTGATTATCCTTGTTGTATTTATCGGCGGTTATATGGAGAAATTCGGGGGGTGATTATCTCCCAGCCATACCTTTCCTCATGAGGGTATGGCATTCTATCACAACAGTTTATCCCGGGTATGCCCGTAATTCCGTCTCTGGAATCCCTGAGACCGTTTGCGGGCATGCTCCCGGATATCTTCAAATTCTATAAACTCATCTTTATACAGGAATCCGCCATCCCGGGTACAGCTTTCAAATGAGAGGTAAAGCATCTTCTTTTCTATTGGTTTAAGATCCTTGTCGTAGACCTGTTTGATTCTGCCCTTGTCATCCCGCTCAATCCACATCTGTTCGTGCGGCCGGGAAATCCCGCTTACCCTTTCCAGTTTCTTTTTATTCATATCGAATTCAATATGGCATTAAACCGTGTCCCGCATCAATCGCTATCCGGCAATCGCTATCCGGCCCGATTTGCTTTCCTCACTTTTTTGTCTATGCTTATAGTGGAGGGATCTTTTTCATGATATTCACTCAAAACCCTGTTCGATGGGGGCTCCTTATTATCCTTTCAGGAGTTCTGGATATTTACCTCTCTGCCTATGCCCTGCAGAAAAAAGATGTATGCGGGGCAAGAGCTTTCTCCTTTTTTATGCTCACCATAGCCCTTTACAGTATCGGGTATGCCCTGGAGATTAATGGCGGGACCATTGAACAGATAATGGATATACTGAAATTCGAGGTCTTCTGGGCATCCTTTACGGCTCCGGCATTTCTGCTCTTCATTATCCAGTTTATAAAGCAGCGTGACGGGCAGAAATCCCTCTGGATTCTCCTCTTTCTTGTCCCTCTTTTTATTGGTGCCTTTGCTCTTACCAATGACCGTCATTCTTATATTTATAAAAGTTATGAACTGGCGGAGGGCGTTTACTTTCCGGTAATCCACTATGAGGCTGGACCGGTTTATGTATTGCAGCTGCTCTATCTGATCGGTATCTCCCTTCTCGGAGAGGTCCTGCTTATTATCCATATGGTTCGAAAAGGCGGGACCGTGCGAAAACAGGCCGCCCTGATCTGTCTGGCCGGTATCCTGCCGACTGCGAGCGCCATGATTAATCCGGTACGTTCCGCAGGAGCCAGTATCGATACCCAGCCATTTGTCCTGTTACTGTCCGGCCTGATCCTGCTGGTGGCCCTTCTCCGTTATCAAATGCTGGATTTTGTTCGCGTGGCCAGAGAGGTAGCCGTAGATAATATTTATAACTATCTTCTGATCCTGGATCGGAATCTTACGGTCAAGGATCTGAATAAAGCCGGCAGAGAATCAGAGCTTCTTAAACACCTGACTGTCGGTTCTGAATTGACCACGGAGGATTTCTTTTTCTCCTACCTCGATAATCCGGTTTCGGGTAAAGTCCACCAGCTTGAAGTTCAGGGGAGGTATTACCAGTTCACTATCTCCCGGGTTTTAAACCGCAAGAGTATGACCGACGGCTATGTTATTCTGATTAGCGAGAATACGGAAAGCGTAGCACTTATGAAAGAACTGGAGCTTCAGGCAATCTATGACGGCTTAATCGGAATCTTCAACAGAAGACACTTTATGAATCTGGCCAACCGGGAAATTGCTATTGCCCGGAGAAACGGCAGCAGTATTGCCGTAATCATATTTGATCTGGATCATTTTAAAAAGATCAATGATATCTATGGTCATTGTACGGGAGACCGTGTCCTGGTCGAGATATCAGAGAATATGAAAAACCTTTTAAGGGTATCCGAGATTTTCGGGAGATACGGGGGAGAGGAGTTTTGTATTATCTGCCCCAACACAGACGGGACTCAGGCACTGATTATTGCCGAGCGCCTCAGGAGGAGCATCGAAAGTCTTTCTTTTGATGAAACCGGACAGGCCATTTCTGCTACAGCCAGTTTTGGAGTCTACGCGTCGGCAGTGCTGACGGAAGTCCGGATGGAATGGTTCCTGGAGAAAGCCGATGCAGCCCTTTATGAAGCGAAAAGAAAGGGGCGGAACCGTTCCGTTCTGGTTAATCAAACAGAAATATGAACTATACAAATGTGTACACTTTTCTGCTATAATTCACTCAGAGGTATTCATGAAAAGCGGAACAGCAGATCTTCCTCTCCACTACGGCAGGGTCCCCCGCTGGCTGGCGGACAGGATGGCCTTACTGGGGCGGGAAATTACCCGTATCATGGTGGAAGAGCGGGGGCCTTCCGAATTCCTGAGCCGTTTGAGCGATCCTTTCTGGTTTCAGGCTCTGGGCTGTGTTATGGGGATGGACTGGCACTCATCAGGCATTACAACTTCTGTCATGGGGGCGTTGAAAAAGGGGCTGAATCCCCTCTCCCGCGAACTTGGAATCCATATCTGCGGCGGCCGGGGCCGTTATTCCCGTATGACCCCGGATGAGATATACAATGCCTCCCGGCTGGAGGGACTGGACGGGAAATCCCTGGTAGAAGCTTCCCGGCTCAGCGCCAAAGTGGATAATACCTGCCTGCAGGACGGTTTTCAGATCTATCTTCACAACTTCATTCTTACCCGGAGCGGTGAGTGGGCTGTGGTGCAGCAGGGGATGAACGATAATGCCGGCATGGCCCGGCGCTATCACTGGCATTCGCCGGGAGTGAAGTCTTTTGTCAGTGATCCCCATTCGGCCGTCTCGGGGAGAAATCAGGGGCTTCTGGTGAATCTGAGCGACCGGAAGGCCGAGGGGGCTCATACGGCTATCCTCGACTTCTGTGACAGGTCCCCCGCCGAGCAGACAAGGGAACTCAGACAGCTTTTTCTGCCCTCCCATCATGATGTCAGGACGGAAAATGTGGATCCCAAACGTCTGGGTGCTGTACTGGCAACGGCCCGCGGTTTCGGGGCCGGGACGTTTCAGAACCTTCTGCTGATTAAGGGGCTGGGCCCCCGGACCCTGCAGTCTCTTGCTCTGGTAAGCGAAGTGATTTACGGAGAACCTGTCCGTTTCGAAGACCCCGCCCGGTTCTCCTTTGCCCATGGCGGTAAAGATGGGCATCCTTTTCCGGTTCCCCTGAAAGTGTATGACGAAACCCTGCAGTATCTCAGCCGGTCAGTCCGGAAATCATCTGTGGAAGCCGAAGCGAAGAGAGCCGGTCTGAGAAACCTGCACTCTCTACAGAAGCAGATAGAAAATCTGGAGCGGATTGAGGCGGATCCGGAAGCTGTCATAGCAGAAGAGCGCCGGAACTCCTTTCGATACGGCGGCTGCACTGTCGCCGGTCCGGTCCGGCCTCCCGGACAGAACCGTTCCCGGAAAACCGTAAAAACGCTTCCGGAAAAAGGGCGGCAGTTAAGTTTATTCTGACTGACGGAAAACCACTTCCTCTATGCGGTTCTGATCGACCTTTCCTATGATGTAGGTTCCCTCGGGGAGCTTTAAAGTGGTTCCTTCTTCAGGGATTTCACCCAGCTTTTCAATAAGATAGCCCCCCATGGTCAGAATCCTTTTATGGTGAATCAGTTTCAGTCCCAGACGGTCCTGTATGTGGTAGAAGGAGCAATCCCCCTTGATCAGCCATTCGCCGGGTCCCCGGTGGATAATCTTGTCCGCCTCCTTCTCTTCATTCTCATCGTAGAGTTCCCCGAAAATCTCTTCTATAACATCTTCCTTGGTTACGATTCCGGTCAGGCCTCCGTACTCATCCAGAACAATGGCAATATTGAAGTTTTCTCTTTTGAAATGGAGAAACAGGTCATGGACCATCTTGGTTTCCGGTACAAAGAAGGGCTCTATCATTTTCTCTTTAAGCTTGAATCCCTTCTCTCCCTCCGACAGGGCTTTCAGAATGTCATGCATGAGAACAATCCCCGCTATATGCTCGGGATTTTCCTGATAGACAGGTATTCTGGAGAATCCTGCTTTAAGAATATCCTCAAGAACGTCTTCCACATAGGACTCCTTATCCAGACAGAAAACATTCGTTCTATAGGTGGTTATCCCTTTAATGGGGGTATCGTTAATCCGAAAGACATTTTTTACCATCTGCTGTTCATAGGATTCAACAATACCGATTTTTTCTCCCAGGGCAATCATCTGCAGGAGATTCTCAAGGGTAAACCCTTTCTTTTTTGTTCCGGCAACAAGCCGTGTTATAAGTGAGCTGATACTGGTTATTATCCATATAAAGGGACGGAACAGAATGGAAAGCCAGTGAACCGGGTAAGCCATGTTAAGGCAGATTGACTCATTTTTAGCCAGAGCAATCTGTTTGGGGGTCACTTCTCCGAATATTAGAACAAACAGGGTCAGGGCTCCTGTCATCGCAGCTACGGCACTAGAACCGAAAAGCTGTATGGTCAGTGATGTTACAAGAGCCGTGGCGCCGATATTTACCAGATTATTTCCGATAAGGAGAGTTGTCAGCAGGATATCCGGTTTTTTGGTGAGGTTATTTACGGTTTTTCCCCGCTTGCCCCCCCTTTCCAGAATATGGTGTATCTGGATTACCGAAAGGGAGGTGAATGCTGTTTCTGTTGATGAAAATACGGCTGATAGAATAAAAAGAAGAATTAAAAAAAGGAACTGCAGGATCATAGGGCCTCAATTCCATTTAAGAGATCTGTTAAAATACATAAATAAGGGTCTGCGTCATCCATGTTGAAAATTATTCCTTAAATATCCGATTATTTCAAGTTTTGTTTTTTATCTTGACAGTAATAGGAGTCCATTAAAGAATTATAACTATGTTTAAAATCAGACACTATGCTCACAATATCCTTTTTTCATCGCTGTATAAGACCCTGATTTTCCTGTTTGTCATGATCTCGGTTTTTCTGACAGACCTTGTAAGAGGCTGGCTGAATCCGGGAGCAGACAGGATTCAGGAAGTCCTTATGACCCTCTCCTTCTTTTTTCTCCTATCTGAACTGGTTCTGACAGTACTTGCCGATAAGTACTGGTGGAAAAGGGCGTATTTCTGGCTCTATACATTTGCAACTCTAACCATGCTGTTTGATTTAAACTGGTTTCTGAATTGGGCTTTTGTCGACCTGGGGACCATTTTCCCCCTGATACCGGTACGGCTTATGCGTCTTATCCGCCTGGTATCCCGTCTAGGCAGAATGATAAGGATAATACGGATATTCCTGAATAATCAGCTGTCAGCTCTTAAGGCCCGTCTCAGCGGATCCGATGCCGACCGGGGCGATCTGCTTATGACAAAAAAAATTATAAAGCGTCTGACCGGTAAAGAGCGGACCCGTTTGTGGGATAAACTGGAAAATGTCATTTCCTACGGCACCATGATCTGTTTTCTCTTCCTCTATCTGATGATTATCGGATTGGGGATACTCCAGACAAATCCTGTTTCTTCTACTTATATAAAGGGGCAGATCTTTCTGGAAAGCGGTATGCAGAATGGCAGGATTGCCGCCTTTCTGGAAGAGGCAGAGGATCTTCTCTATCTGGAAAGCGAAGGCACTGTACTGTTGGACAGGAGCGGGGAAAAGGCCGGCCTCCGGATGGACGAAGTTCTGAAACTGGAAAACGGTTCGCTGCTGATACTGGTTGACAACTCTGCATTAATCAGAAAAGTTCACAGGCAGTCTCTTCTGCTGACCCTGATTTTCTTTATAGCCATGTCCTTTATGAACCTTTTTATCTCCTGGGTGATTAGAAAGTACGGTGTGGAATTTTCCGGGGTGCTGAAAACCCTGGCCCATGCTCTTGATGAACGGGATCCATATACCAGGGAACATTCCCGGCATGTGGCGCAGTACGGGCGGAAGCTGGCAGAAGCCATGGGGATGAGCAGAAAAGAGCAGGAGATCGTTCACCTGGCGGGTGAGCTGCACGATGTAGGGAAAATAGGGGTTCCCGAAGCTGTCCTGCATAAAGACGGTCCGCTTGATGATGAGGAATACGGCATAATGAAAAAGCACCCGGTTCAGGGGATTGAAATACTCAACAGTATTGTGAACATGGATCAGGTTATACTGGCAGCGTATTACCATCACGAAAAATATAACGGAAAGGGGTATCCGGAAGGACTGGAGAAGGACAATATCCCCCGTATTGCAAGAATCCTGTCGGTGTGCGATGTCTGGGATGCTCTGACAACAGACCGACCCTACAGAAAGGCTATGGAGTTCGAGAAGGCTAAATCCATTCTTATAAAAATGAGAGGGGAAGATCTTCCGCCTCTTGAAGTTGATGCTTTCTTTGAACACGAAGTGTGGAAAGCACTTTAACACTTCAGAATAATTATTTGCCCCTGAATAATAATTATCCCTATCTGGCAGATTCCCTTCCCCTGCAGGAATGAAAGTGATTCCTTATTAATAATAATACATAATCTTCTATATTTCATGAATTTAGACGAAAACTTATAGAATTTTTAATTCCCCCGGGTTTCCCGTCACTTTTTTATTGTCCCCCGGACTCTTTCTTATTATTTTAATAAATAATAATAGCGTTATGAAGGAGACTTTCTCGTGTCTAATCGTAAATTCAAAACCGAAGTGAACCAGTTGCTGGACCTGCTGATTCACTCTCTGTACTCTCATAGTGAGATTTTCTTGAGAGAATTAATATCCAATTCATCAGATGCTCTGGATAAACTGAAATATCTGACCCTGACAGATGACAATTTCAAAAATATGGAATGGGATCCCCGGATCGATATCGTTCTGGACAGCAAAGACAAGAAGACAATTATTATCAAGGATAACGGTATCGGTATGAACGATGCGGATCTGGCAGATTCCCTTGGAACAATCGCCCGTTCGGGAACCAAAAACTTCCTGAGTCAGCTCTCCGGAGATGCCAGGAAGGATTCCAATCTGATCGGACAGTTCGGTGTCGGTTTCTATTCGATTTTTATGGTTGCCGATCATGTGGATGTGGTAACAAAAAAAGCCGGTGAAGATCAGGCCTGGAAATGGAGCAGCGACGGGCGGGAAGGATACTCCCTGGATAAAGCGGAAAGGGAAGAGGGGGCAGGAACCTCTGTTATCCTTCATCTGAATGATGCCGGTAAAGAATATGCCAACAAGTGGGACCTGGAACAGATTATCAAAAAGTATTCCAACCATATAGCTTTCCCCATACATCTGCATTACACCTCCACTTCCTATGAGGGAGAAGGGGATGACAGAAAAGAGGTCAAAAAGGATAAAGTGGAACAGATCAACACAGCCTCTGCCCTCTGGAAACGTTCTGCCAAAGAGATCAAGGAAGAAGAGTATAACGAGTTCTATAAATCCATCTCAAACGATATGGACGATCCTCTTCTGAAAATCCATACAAGAGCAGAAGGAACTCTTGAATATAACACGCTGTTTTTTGTTCCTAAAAAGGCTCCTTTTGATATGTATCAGGCCGATTATCAGCCTGGTGTCAAGCTGTATGTCCGACGGGTTTTTATTACAGACGATGATAAGGAACTTCTCCCCACTTACCTGCGTTTTGTACGGGGTATAATTGATTCGGAAGACCTTCCTCTCAATGTGAGCCGGGAGATCCTGCAGAAGAACAAGGTTCTGTCCAGCATAAAGAATGCGTCGGTTAAGAAAGTTCTGGGAGAGCTGAAGAAGCTGTCACAGAAAGACGAGGAGTACATCAAGTTTATTGAACAGTACAACCGTCCCCTGAAGGAGGGTGTGTATTCCGACTACGCCAATAAAGAGGACCTTCTGGAGCTGGTACGGTTCAAGTCTACTTCCGTTGAAGGCTGGACCAGCCTGAGCGCCTACCTTGACCGCATGCCCGAAGATCAGAAAGGTATCTACTATATTACCGGTGACAACGAACAGACCCTGAGAAACTCACCTCTGCTGGAAGCCTACAAGAAAAAGGGTATGGAAGTCCTGATCATGGATGATGAGATTGATGAAATCGTTGCCCCCATGATTGGCCCCTACAAGGAAAAGGAACTTAAAGCTGTTAACAAGAGCGGCAGTTCGGAAGATCTGAAAACAGAAGAGGACAAGGAGAAGGAAAAATCCGTTGAACCTCTCCTTAAAAAAATCAAGGAAGCCCTGGGCGAGTCTGTAAAAGATGTTGTTGCTTCCAGCCGTCTTCATGAATCTCCCAGCTGTATTGTGGCCGACGAGAATGATCCCACTGCCCAGATGCAGCAGATGCTGAAAGCTATGGGCCAGAAGGATCTGCCCGAAATCAAGCCGATTCTGGAAGTAAACCCCGATCATGTCATTGTGAGCCGTCTTCAGGACTCTTCCGATACGTCTTTGATCGACGATATCAGCTGGCTGCTGCTGGATCAGGCTATTCTGGTGGAAGGGGCTCCTCTCAAGAACCCCCATGAATTCACCCAGCGTCTGAACCGGGTAATGGAAAAAGCTCTCTAAGCCTTCTTACCTTGAATTACTTAAACTGCTCCGGATCCGGAGCAGTTTTTTTTTTGATTTATCGCCAATTATGAGAAATAATATATATATCAAACCAAAAACGGATAATACGTAATGCTGAAGATAAAAAAGTGAAAATTCTTATAGGCCATACCAATATGGATCTGGACTGTTTCGGATCCCTTGCCCTTGGCAAGTACTTGTATCCCGATGCGGTGGGAGTTAAAAGCCGCCTTGTTCATCCTGTTGCCAAAGCCCTTTACAATCTCTATAAAAGGCATCTGAATCTTATGTCATCGAAGGATTTGAAAGATCAGCATGTGGATCAGATCATTGTCTTCGACACCCGTTCCAAAAGCAGGATTAGGGAGTATCTGGAGATGATTACGGGGTTTCATGGGGATGTAACCATTTATGACCATCATATTAATGATACATCGGATATAAAGGATGCCAAAGTCATTTCTGCGTCTTACGGAGCCAATACAACTCTACTGGCTCTTGAACTGATGGAAAAGGATGTTGTCCTGAATCCGGTGGATGCTACCATTGCCCTGACAGGCATCTTTGCGGATACGGGGAATTTTACTCATGAAAATGTTACCCTTCAGGACTTTCAGGCTTCATCCTGGCTGATGTCCCAGGGAGCCAATATGAAGCTGGTCAGTCAGTTTCTGAAACCCCTGAAGCAGGATTATCAGATTTCCCTGTTCCATCAGGTTTTAAATCGTCTGGTATACAAGAAACTGCATGGGCATACTATCATCCTCAGTTATTTTGAGATGAAGGAGCAGGTAAGCGGGTTGGCTCCCATTGTAGAAAAAGTGTTTGAAGTTGAAAATGCGGATGCTATATTTATCCTGTTCGGCCTGGAGAAGGCCAAAAAGACCCTGATAATCGGCAGGAGTCAGAAAGAGACCATAGACGTTTCCCGCATCCTGGCCCCTTTCGGGGGAGGCGGGCATACCAGGGCCGCTTCAGCCCAGCTTAAGGGGGAGTGGGGTGAAAAAGTTTATGAGAATTTCATTGTCAGCCTCAGGAACTCCCTGGTGCCTGCCGTAACCGCAGAGGGGATCATGACAACAGATGTGGATGTTATCCGGAATACCTGGTCTGTGCTGGATGCTTCTCTGTTTCTGGAAAAAGTCGGGCATACAGGTGCTCCCGTATTGAATGATGAAGGCGAAATGTGTGGTTTCATGACCTTGAGGGATATCAGTAAGGCCCGCCGGGCCGATCAGATGAAAGCCCCTGTTAAGAGTTATATGACCAGTAAAGTCCATTCCTGTAACAGGACGGATAGTATAAAGGATCTGGAGAAACTCTTCCTTAAGTACAATGTGGGACATATACCTGTCTTAAAAGACAGGAAACTTCTGGGTATTGTTACCAGAACGGATTATCTGCATCATATCGAGCTGCGTTGACGGGGGCTATGCCTTCAGGGAGTCCAGGAGTTCAAAAAATCCGGGAAATGTAATATCCACAGCTTCGGCCGTATCGATTCTTGTTTCCCCTTCTGCACCCAGGGCTGCAATGGCCAGAGCCATCACAACGCGATGGTCCCCGTGTCCTTTTACTTCCGCGCCTCTGAGCCTGGAGGGGCGGATGATCATCCCGTCGGGCAGTTCTTCGATGCGGGCGCCCATTTTTTTCAGTTCTGCTGTCATAACGGCAATTCGGTCGGTTTCTTTCATCCTGGCCTGGGGTACATTGATGATTCTGGTTTCGCTTCCGGCAAAACAGGCTGTCGCCGCCAGGGCCGGCAGGGCATCGGGGGTATCGTTCAGATCCAGTTCGGCTCCCTGCAGGCTGCCACCTGTAAAAATCAGGGTGTCTCCCTCAGTTTCGTAGCGGCATCCCATTTTCTCAAGCATGGGGATGACTTCCCTGTCCCCCTGTGAATCATTCATATCCAGACCATCAAAACGGAGGGTGGACCCCGTAATGGCTGCGGCGCAGAAAAAGAAGGTGGCTGAAGAAAAGTCTGAAGGGATCGCTTTTTCAAATCCCTTATAGCTCTGGTTCCCGGGAATAATGAATTCTTTAAAATTCCTGTTTTCAAGTTTGATGCCCCGCTCTTCCATCCATCTCAGAGTCATCTCCACATAGGGCTTTTCCATAAGAAGGGGTACTGTTATGCGGCTGGGGGCCCTTCCTTTAAGAAGGGGAAGAGCCATAAGCAGGGCCGAAAGGTACTGGCTGGTGGGACATTCTATGGATGTGCTGCCCCCTTTAAGAGGGCCCTTTACTGTATAAGGCGCACAGCCTCCGGGTGAGGATTCGATTTCGGCCCCCAGTTCACTTAAAGCATTCAGCAGGTTGGAGGCTGAGCGTCTGCGGATCTGTTCATCCCCGTCGAACCGCACGGGTCTGTTCAGTACGGCTGCCAATGCGGTTACCAGGTAAAGGGTTGTTCCCGAATTGCCTGTATCGATCAGAAGGTCGTCCCGGGACTCATCTGTTACTGCAGGAACAGGTTTGACGACATCCCATCCCGTTTCACTCTCGTTGATTTCCGCACCAAGAAGGCGGCAGGCCTTGAGACAGGACCGGGTGTCTTCGGAGTAAAGCGGATAGAAAATCCGGCTGGGACCATCGGCAAAAGACGCAATCAGAAGGGCCCTTATGGTGTGAGATTTTGAGGCGGGAATCCGTAAAGTCCCCTTAAGCTGTGTCATTTCTTTTCCCGGGGTAATCCCCTGTCTGCATACCGTACTCATGGCAACAGAATAGCAGAGATTACAGGACGCTGTCCATGTCAGCCAGAGCAGCCGTAATGTTTCAGGGATACTTTTCCGGCGGGAGAGAAAACAATCCCCTCCGATTCAAGCAGGGCCTTCTGCAGATCCGCAGACTCTCCCCTCAGGGATATTCCTCCGGAAGAGTTTATAACCCTGTGCCAGGGCAGACCTTCCTTCCGGCTGTCCCGGTTCAGAACCCAGGAAACCTGCCGGCTCATCCGGGGAAAACCGGCTTCTCTGGCAATCTGGCCGTAAGAGGCTACCTTCCCCTCCGGTATGCTTCGGATGATCTCAATAACCCGGAGAGTAAATTCAGACCTCTGAGACATGATCAGCTCCTTTCCCGGCAGACCGGGCAGCCCAGAACATGAACATGAACCTTGCGTCCCGGTCGCTCGAAAACCCGGGCTACAGCAAAGCTGCCCTCTTTCAGGGGGGTGCCGCAGGACGGGCAGTTCCTGTCTCTGTGCGGTTCGCGGCTGCCTGCCGGGTGTTCACGGTAGCACCAGGGGCAGCCGTATATATTCATGAGTCTATCTTCTCCTCTGCTGTAGATTACAGAGTGAACCCTCTCTCCCCGGCGGAGGGGATGACCGCAAAGGGGGCATTCCGTTGTTTTTTCAAATCCCGGATCAAGGCTTTCTCTATCCCCTTGTTCATTGTCGGTATAGCGGCTTTTGTTTCGGGCTGTGGTGATTATCAGAAACAAAAGTACTGTCAGAAGCAGGATTATTATAACAATTTCGGTAATCAACAGTACACTCCCTGTTCTTTTACTAGGCAAGATGCGCCTATTCATAATACCATCTATTCTATGGCAACATTATATATGGTGGCAACGCCTATCGGCAATTTGCAGGATATGACTTACAGAGCCGTTGAAGTACTGAAAGAAGTGGACGTTATCGCCTGTGAGGACACAAGGCAGTCAGCAAAGGTCTTGAATCACTACGGGATCAGGAAACACCTGATCAGCTGTCGGGCCCGGAATGAAAAACAGAGCGCCCCCGGAATCCTCAAGCTTATGGAAGAAGGGAAAGATATAGCCTATGTTTCAGATGCGGGCACACCGGTTCTCAGTGATCCCGGGAGGCTTCTGGTGAGAACTGTCCGGGACGCAGGTTTTCCGGTTATCCCTCTGCCCGGTGTATCCGCTTTCTCTACACTGATCAGTGTGTGTGGATTCCCCGGGAAGACGTACCATTTTGAAGGGTTTCTCCCTCAGAAAGGGGCAAAGCGGAAAAAAAGGCTGGCTGATCTGCTGGAACGGGAAGAATCTTTCATGGTTTATGAATCTCCCTTCCGTATTCTTAAACTGCTGCAGGAGTTATCAGAGCTGGACTCTGAAAGAATTTGTCTGCTTGGCCGTGAAATGACAAAAAAATTTGAAGAGTATCCGGAAGGAACTGCCGATATGTTAATTAACCACCTGGAAACGGAAAATCATGTGAAGGGCGAGTTTGCAATACTTGTTTCCGGAGAGAAAAAAGGTTAATATTATGGTAGGTATGTCGATATTTATTAATGGAGAGCAAAGGAGCTGACATGACAATAGACAGATTAGGTCCGGTTGATCCGTTATCCAGATATAAAAAAACTGAAAAAACGGTTCGGATTGAAAACAAGGAAAAAACAGACTCGGTTAATGTTTCACAGGAAGCAAAGAAGAGTGCTGAACTTTTTCAGGCGATGGAAAGTGTAAAAGCGGCTCCCGATGTCCGAGAAGACCGAATTGCTGAAGTTAAGGCTAAGCTGCAGGATCCGAACTACATTAACGACACGGTAGTAAATTCAGTGGCTGATAAACTGATGGATCTTTTTGGAATTTAATTCTATTACGGTGTATATTTCAGACAGAGTCCTGTAGGGCTCTGTCTTTTTTTTCGGGAGTTTTTGTATGGCAGAGTTGCATTTTCGAATACCTTCCAAAATCCTTCAGGGCGTTAACGAGATAAATCGGTCCGGTATTGAGGTCAGCCGCCTGGGAAAGCGGGTTCTGATTATTGCAGATTCCGGTTTGAAAGATCCGCTTTGGAAGCTGCAGGGACTGTTGGAGTCACACGGGATAAAAACCATCATATTTAACGAAGAGATTAATCACGGGAACACATTTACAATCGACACCTGTGTTAAACTGGCTAAGGGAAGTTTTATTGAATCCATCGTAGGATTCGGTGACGGACAGGTTCTTTCTGTAGCCAGAGCCGTTGTTGCAGCTGTTCCCAATAACTGGCATCCGGACGATCTGTTTGAGTCCGGTCTGATGAATGACCGCTACCTGCCCTATGTGGAAATCCCTACGGCATTCTGGTCTCCCTATCTCCTGCAGGCGTGCATTCCCCTTACAGAGAGCCGCGGCCTGATGACAAATTATGTAATTGGTGAGAATCATCCTGCCCGGATACTGATACAGGACCCTTCTCTCTCACTGGTCCTGTCCGAGAAGCAGCGAATCCCCCTCTTTTTCGAATTGATGATGTTCTGCCTGATAGCGGTGCTTCATCCCAGGCGTACGTTTCTTACAGAGGTTCATTGCCGGGCCGGTTTTCAGCGGATATGGGAACAGAAAGAGTCCCTTGTCAGGAAATGGGATCTTAATACAGTAGTGAGCTTATCTGAAGCGGGGTCATTGATCTCTCTTGCCCAGGATGAAGTCAGTTTTTTCTGGCCGGGATTACTGGTACAGAGTGTTTCCGGTTACTTTCAGGTTTCCCATTCTGTGGTCTCTCTTATACTGCTTCCCTTTATTCTGGATTACCTTTTTGAAACGTCATATAACGAAATGAAGAGTTTCCTCCTCTCTCTTCCGCGGATAGAGGATATTCCTGAAACACCGGAAGATCTGCTGGATAGTATCCGGGGGAGTATAGGCTTCTATTCCATGCCCTCCCAGCTGCGTTCCGTTGGTATTGCTATGGATCAGCTGGCCGTTACGGCTGAGGCGACAGGTTCTATTATGTCCAGTCTGGAGGTCGGCGGGATTACGGTGGATCAGCTATTTCAGATTTTGAAGAACAGCTGGTAATGATAAGCGTACGAAAACTCTATACTCTCAGAACCGGAACCCGTCTCAGGAAAATTGTTCGTATTCTGGAGGAATGGGAACGGGAGATTCTTGAAGGTGTCCTGCCCGATTCTACTTATCTTCAGGATCTTCTGGGAAACATGAGGAATGACAGTGATCTCAGCGAAAGTGTCAAACTGCGCTCCCGGGAACTTTCTGTCAGGTGGAACCCTCTGGATGCGGCTTTTTGCCGGCGGCTTGTCAACTCTCTGCGCCACGCACTGCTGGCTCAGTTGGAGGTAGCCACGGCGGATTGGGATTTTATCCATCCCGGTGATCAAACCGGTTTGCAGGAGAGATTCTCCTTTCCCGGGATTGCTGTCTACCTGGATGAGATCCGTTCCCCCTTTAATGTGGGGTCCATCTTCCGGACGGCAGAGAGTATGGGTGCGGCAGAACTCCTGCTCTCACCCGGTACCGCTGATCCCCTTCATCCGCGTGCCCGGAGAACATCCATGGGGTGTGTCGGCAGGCTTCCCTGGAAAAGGATGGATTACCAGTCTCTGGAAGATTTGAATTGCGACATCTTTGCCCTGGAACTGGGCGGAGAAAGTGTTAACAGCTTCTCCTTTCCCCGGAAAGGCATTCTTGTTCTGGGGTCCGAAGAGGTGGGCGTCTCCCCGGAATGTCTTAAACTGGCAGACAATTCCCGTGGAAGAGCCTCCATACCTCTGTATGGCTGGAAGGGTTCCCTCAATGTTTCTGTAGCATATGGGATCGTTATGAATTTATGGACCCTGAGCCTTTAACGTTTGAGAGCCGATTCAATAGCTCCCTGATTAAAGCCGACTATAACTTTTCCGTTTACATCGATGACGGGTACACCCATCTGTCCGGATTTTCTTACCATCTCTTCAGCTCTTTTCGGGTCGGTGGCAACGTTGTATTCGGTAAAGGGAATCCGGTTCTTTCTGAAATAGTCCTTGGCCATATTGCAATATCCGCATGAGGGTGTGGAATACATTGTTACAGACATATAAAATCTCCTTATATATGAAAAACAATATATAATATAATGAAGATCCTTCCGGGTGTCAACTGTTCCTGTGAAAATTACATCATAAGTTCTGTTGTAAAGGCTTGAGAAAGTCTGTCACGGATTGTATCAAGCTGATCTTCTGTGGTTATGCGGAAGAACTTCAGAGCATCCCTGTTAATCTGTTCATAAGTAATCTGTTCCTTTTCAAGATCACATAGCACGTTTGCCAGATAGACGCAGTAAACAACCTTTCTGTACTCGGGCTTTCCGGAATTCGGCTCATGATGATAGCGGATGGCTTCTACCAGAGATTCTGAAAAATTCCATTTTTCTGCTATTTTTGCCCCGATTTCCGAATGGTTGTACCCGCCGGCCAGGTTTTCAAACAGCCCTGCGGAAATCTCCTTCTCAGAAGAAAAGGATTTTATTTTTTCCAGCAGCTCAGGATGAATGCTGGAAAAGACAATTTTTCCCATGTCATGAAGGATCCCTCCCACATAGGCATCGTCTATAAAATCCCTGTTAAGGCGTACATTCCTGGCCAGGTTGAAGGCGTAAAATGCTGTTCTGTGAGCATGATCCCATAGCTCTTTTTTCTGCGGAAGGTTCAGGATCTTCTCAGACCCATAGGAGTATAGAAGATTTTTCAGTCCCCTCAGTCCCACCATCTTAACGGCATCGGCAATATTATCCACCCGGTTAGGCAGCATAAACTGAGCCGAATTCACAACCCTCAGGAGGTCTGCTGTCAGGGAGGGATCAGTACTGATCCTTCTGGCAATCTCATTAATATCGGAATCCGGATCGTTGATAAGCTGCTGAATTACCGTAATATTTTCCGGAAACTGGGGAAGAGCGTCTATTTCGCTGACAATACGGGTTGTGAGCATATCCAGTTCTTCCAGTTTTATCTCGGAGATCGGTATTGTCAGGGATGCTGTTGTCTCCCCGTTATCGCCCTCAATCTCAAAGGCTTCTTCATCCAGGCCCATCTTTTTCAGCATAAGGATCAGAATGACAATCCCCAGCCCGGCGCCTTCCGAGTCATCCAGCACTTCGGAAAAGGCTTCCTCCATGCTGTCGAATGCACGGGAACGGGCAATGCGGTCGTAGATTCTCATCTGTTCCTTACGGTTTATCTCAACGTTATTGCGAATGGAAATCCTAAAGTTTGAACTGAACGTATGAAAGGATATTTTTATATACAAACCCTTCTGTTTCTGCAGTTCCAGGTAGTGGTCGATCCGGTCCATGGTTTCGGATTTAAAATGTTTCATCCCCTCCGCATAATCGTCCTTGTGATTCAGGCTAAGGCCTTTCTCTTCAAAATAAACACGTTTAGTATTGGCTTTTTTCGCATTAACAGCCAGTTCTTTCAGGCAGTAAGCCAGACGGTCTACCAGAGCGTCCTGACCCAGTTCTTTCAAATATATACCCAGGATTTCTTCGACATAAACCTCTGTTTCGTGATTCAGTTTATAGGTCGTTATAGTTACAGGTACCGATTTTTGTATGGCTACCTTTATTTTTTCAGAAATATTGGTTGGAGGCATGAAGTATCCTTTGGGTTCAAACTTTTTCAATTGGTTACTTATAAAAATATATCTCTGATGCCTTTATTGTCAAGCAATCCTTAGGTTTCAACACTCGATTCTTTGGAATAATTAATATACATTTAAGAAATGAATATTAAGGAATTTGATGAATGGTGCCGTTCATTTCTGGCAATTGATATGATGAGCGGAAGAGACAGTTCTCTGAACGGACTGCAGATTGGGGATTTCGGCAGAACTGTGAAGAAAGTCGCTTTTGCCGTAGATGCCTGTCTTGAGACATTTTCCAGGGCTGTCGATGAGAAGGCGGATCTGCTCTTTGTTCACCATGGCCTTTTCTGGGGACGTCCCATGGCGGTTACCGGTCCCATGTACAAAAGATTTGAAACCCTTATCAACAACAGGATTGCCCTGTATGCGGTCCATCTGCCGCTTGATATGCATGCCGAATTTGGAAACAATGCCATTCTGGCGGATATCCTGGGCCTTGCTGACAGAAAAGAGTTTGGAGAGTACAAAGGTACATTTATTGGTGTGGAAGGCGTTTTTGAAACTCCCCGGAGCCGTGATGAGGTTGTTCAGAAGCTGTTTGGCGGCTGGGAGGATTCAATCAGGACTCTGCCCTTCGGGCCCGAAAAGATCAGCAGTGTCGGGATTATTTCGGGCGGTGCTCCCCGTGAAGTGTCAGAGGCTATCGATAAGGGGCTGGATCTGTATATAACCGGAGATGCCTCCCACGAAATCTATCATCAGTGTATGGAATCCGGTATCAATGTTATTTTCGGAGGGCATTATCTGACGGAAACCACAGGGGTCCAGGCGGTGCAGAAGAAAGTCCGGACCGAGCTGGAGCTGGATACTGTTTTTATTGATGTTCCAACAGGACTCTGATATTGTGTTGAATATGTCCGAATTACGTTTAAAGAAAAAAATGCAGCCTCTGATCCTGTCCGTACTTATTATTGTACTGGATCAATTGACAAAACTGCTGATTGTAAAGATGATCCCCTATCGAACAGTGGGGTTTTCCCTGTGGAATGATTTTTTCAGGCTTGTTTATGTAAAGAATACGGGGGTCGCCTTCA
The DNA here is from genome assembly GCA_963663385.2 of Oceanispirochaeta sp. Lineage (GTDB taxonomy): Bacteria > Spirochaetota > Spirochaetia > DSM-2461 > DSM-2461 > Oceanispirochaeta. The sequence continues at coordinate 270,149 of CAXXXD010000004.1, forward strand.
GTCTGGGAGATCAGCTTCCCGATCTGCTGCGGATCATCCTTTTTATAGCCATTCCCCTTGGTATCCTTGTTTATCTTGCTTTCTATCTGGTCAGATCCGGGGAAGAATCGGGTTTTCAGAAATACTGCCTGGCCGGTATTGTCGGAGGAGGGCTGGGGAACCTGATAGACAGGACCTTCAGACCTGACGGGGTAGTGGATTTTCTGGATTTCCGTTTTTACGGACTGTTCGGAATGGAACGTTTTCCCACATTCAATATGGCGGACTCTTCTATCGTTGTCTGCGGTATTCTGCTGTTCATCTCATTCTGGATAAAGGAGAAAAATAAAAAATGAATAAAAAAGTGAATACAATACTGTTTATGCTGGCCGGTACGGTTCTTAATATAGTTACCATGCTGGGCCTTTTTCTGATACTGCTCTTTGCAGCGAATCTGGTTCTGACACCCGAGACAGATTCAACCATCAAGATGGTTGTTTTTCTGCTTGTCATAACCCTTTCCGTTCTGGGGTCATTCTTCCTTTATTCCCGGCTGGTAAAATGGATAAATGAAAAGTGGGACCTTGACCGGTATATGCATCCCCTTTTCGGGAAAAAGCGCTGACCTGTCAGTAGCCGTCCGAAGCAGCGCGGTTCAAATCCTTTTTGTAAAGTTCGTTATAAACAAAACCCCGGTTCCGCAGTCTGTCTTTCAGCTCCTGCGGGAAAGGAATGTCCCTCCAGAATATCCCGCGGGCTTCTTTATCGAGTTTCTGAACACCTTCACTCTCTTTTGTTACCCATAAAATATAATCTTCAATAAATTTCAGGCGGACATCCCCGCGCATTTTCCGTTCTGAGAAGAACTGGTAGTAGTGGCCTGTGAGACCTTCTTCCATCCAGTAGTGCTGAGCCTTCTCCTTGGCCACCTGCCATCTGAGATCCGCTACAGCATGGATCACAGCAATCTTAAGGTTCTTGGGATACATAGGAATGGCTATGCGTCCCCGGCTGGTGGATCTGTTATACCGTTCAAAGGGTTCCCAGCAGATTCCAAAATCACCATAACAGGGTATCAGAATAATATGAGGAACAATACGGTTGGTTTTCTGTTTAAATGTCCTGTGAAAAAGGCTTGGATCGATGGATTCAATTTCATGGAGCTGTTTGATAACATTTTCCCGTGTGGCCACATCTTCCAGGCGGGGGGTAAAGAACTGTTTCATCAGAATGGGCAGGTGGTTCCCCTGTCTGCCTACACACAGTTTTGCCATCTGCCGGATGCTGGAGATCTCTTTTTGAACAACCGAGCGGTCTACCTCCATAATACTGCCCATTTTTCTGGCGGTCTGTTGAAACATTCTGTAGTTCTGGTCTGCTTCATTCAGTTGTTTATAATGGACGGTCATCTCCCTCTGCAGCTGTGAAAGTTCCCGGGTAAGGTTGATAATATCCATGAGCCCCCGTGTCTGTCCTTCCGTATAGATGCTTTCCAGTTCAGAAAAAGCAGCGTTGCGGGTATGTTCAGAGATCTCATTGATCCTGTTTTTTATCATATTCTCCCGCTGGCTCCGCTTCATTTGAAGGTTCTGAAGGGTTGTAAGGTGGGCGTCCCTGCTCCCCTTGGATTTATCAAGCTGCATCCGGACTTTCTGGTCCTGGGTTCTTTTTGCCGGTTTTGTCTCATCCGAGGCCAGGGGTGCTACATAACCGCCCAGAACCTTAAGAAGCCACTCATCAACATAATGGATAGGTTCTCCGCATGTATTCCTGTCGATAATACTGCCGAGCATCTTACGCTGGTCCGCAGAGATAATGTTGGGCAAAAGGATGGCAAATCGTAGAAACAGACGTTTCGGTTCCGTTTCCCATTGGCCTGCTTTGCCGGATATCAACGTATAGAGTTCCCAGAACTGGGTTATCAGCTTTGTCCGGAAAATCTGTTTTTCCTTGGGATCCTTTGTTTTCAGGAACTGGGAGAGAATGCTGTGGATTGTATGGGAGACCTCTCCTTCTCCGGCCAGTACGGATTTATAGAAGTTCGCATTGGAAAAGATAGGGTTGGGATCCCGGGATAGCTCATCAGGGACAAGAAAGGACTCTCTGGTTATATCGTCTTCGGCAGAGGTATCGGTCTGGGAAGTCTCATCCTGAGAAGTTTCATCAAACAGGTTTTCATAATCAGGCGGCGCATTCAGATCGGCGGTGCCGTTTGTGCCAAGTCCCAGAAGAGAAGCAATTTCCGGATCTATATCGCCTGAAAAGATATCATCGTTCTCCATTATTGTACCCCGATTTCAATTCTGCATAAAAAAAAGAGCTGAAAACAGCCTTTCGTATAAGGACAATTTTCAGCTCTTAATGGAGGTGGTGGGAATCGAACCCATGACCTCGTGAATGCCATTCACGCGCTCTAGCCAACTGAGCTACACCCCCAAAATGTATGGCCATCTTAATGACTTATCTGAAAGCTGTCAATACATTCTGTGTAAATTTAATCTATTGTATTATGCCTGTTCCGTCAATATAATAGAGGCATGGAAAAAATCCCCGGAAAGGAACTCCCCCATCTCCTTATCTCAGAAATAAATCGCGTTATAAAGGGACAGGCCCGTTTATTGAAACTTTTTATTACCGGGATACTGGCGGACGGGCACATTCTTCTTGAAGGGCTGCCCGGTACGGGGAAAACGACTCTGGCTCAGACCCTTTCCGCACTGATTGACCAATCCGATTTCAGAAGGATCCAGTTTACTCCGGACCTTCTTCCTTATGATATAACAGGAATCGATGTCTGGAATCAGGAATCCCGCTGTTTTGAATTCAAACCCGGTCCTGTTTTTACTCATATCCTTCTGGCTGATGAAATCAACCGGACCACACCCAAGGTTCAATCGGCCCTCCTGGAGGTTATGGCGGAACAGCAGGTTTCAATCGGCAGGGATACTTATGCATTGAAAGATTTTTTCCTTGTACTGGCAACACAGAATCCACTGGATCATGAGGGGACCTATCCTCTCCCCGAGGCACAAAAGGATCGTTTTCTCATGAAGCTGGTTCCTGACTATCCGGATCCGGAATCAGAACTTGCCGTTCTGAAGGGTGATCCGTCTCATGCGGTTCTTCCCCTTCTGAAACCGGTCTGTACGGTGGATGACTTCCTGAACTGCCGGCGGGAAGCATCCCGGGTTTTCTGTGATGATTCCCTTCTTCAGTGTATTGTCAGGATTGTCCGGAAAACCAGAGAGCATAGGGACTTAACGGCCGGCGTCTCTCCCCGGGGCGCTCTGATGCTGCTGGCAGCCTGTCGTAGCAGCGCCTTTATTGATAAAAGGGATTATGTGACAGATCAGGATATCCTGGATGTGGCGTCTGCCGTTCTGGCCCACAGGATAATGCCTTACAGCACAGACCTGGATTGTGCCGGATTTATAGATGAGGTTGTGCGTGGTGAAATCGAAAAACTGCATTAACTCCGGTGGAGCCGCTTTTTTTTTCTTTCCCTGATGAGTCTGGCAGCCGGACTGTTCCTGCGCAGTCTCCCGCTCCTGTCTATGGGGATCCTTAATCTCTTCGTTTTTTTATGCATTGGCGTTCCTTTTCTCCTTCTCTCTTTTCGCATCAGAAAAATTGTGATTTTTCCGGTGCTGCCCCATCGCATGGATGATGCATCCCTCCTGAAAGAATACTGCAGGGATATTTTCCCCGTATCCCGGGGGCTTCGTTTCTCCTGTCTGCTGGATCTTCAGTGGGAAGAATACAGGTCCCTTCAACTGAGCAGTTCTGACAGGGGACCCGGGGAGGGCACGACGGACCGGTTCTGCAGAGGAATTTACACCATCAACTCGTGCAAACTGGTAGTCCGGGACAGGTTTAATCTGTTCCGGACCGAGTTCTCCCGGGATTACAGGCAGATCCTGACGGTCTATCCAGCCGGGAACGGAACAGGCTCCCAGGCTCTGCTGAAGAGATTTAGTTCCGAGGCCCGGACCGCCAGCCGGTCCCTTCTGAAGGACAGCAGTTACTACGAGTCCCGGCTCTACTCTCCCGGGGACGATCCCAGGCGGATCAACTGGAAACTTCAGGCCCGGTTTGGAAGCCTTTTTGTCAAGGATGGTTATACCGCTTCCCCCTCCGGGAAAAAAATCCTGATGCTGGCAGATGGCAGGGGGGCACTGCCCTCAGTGGATAATTTATACCGTGAGTGCCGTTCCCTGCTGGAAGCCCTTCTTGAGCATGGGTTCGATATTTATCTCCACGCTACTGGAATGAGTGCTCCCGTAAAGGTTTCTGTACCTTTCGGTCAGGATGGATATAATACACTCCTGGCATCTGCTCCACCGGTTCCGTTTGATGCGGGGGGGATTGATTTATCCGTTTCCTATGGTGCGGTGTTCCTTTTTACTGCCGATACTTCCATACTGGAAAAACTGAAGGGGGATCTGTTTACTTCCGAAAGGGTTCTCAAGTTTTTGTTTCTACCAGAAAATGAAACTCAGAGACAGATCAGGGGAGGTTGGCATGTCAGTGAAATTCGGTAGCTCCTGTGTCAGGAACTTTATGCATATCCTCTTATTTCTTCTCTACTGGACTGCCTGTTCGGGAGAACTGTCCCTGTATGGGGGAATCATAATTTTCCTGGTTTTCTATATTCCTTTCCTGCTGCCGGTTTTCCGGGGGAGCCGGTCCCTATGGACGAGAGCCCTTTTTTATATTCTGTTTATTCTTCTTCTGTTTCCGGCAGTCAGACTGTATCAACTGGTGACGGCGGGACTCTCTCCTCCCTGGGATTTAGGGGGAATCCTTTTTCAGTCCCACTATATTCTAATCGTTCCCCCTCTCCTTATTTGTCTGTTTCTGGTGTCTGCCGCCGAGAAAATCCCCTGGTTTTATACATTTGAAGTTCTACTCTACTCAGCTTTACTCGCGTTCTTTACTGGAAAACCGGACTGGAATCTGCAGGACTATTCGGGGCGCCTGATTCTTACCTGTCTGGCATTGTCAGCCGGAAGCGGCGGGATTCTCCTTCTCCTTTTATGGGGGAGGGGGAAAACCGTTCAGATTGATGTTTTCAGGGATATTCCGGTATTCCTGATACTGCTGAGTCTGGTTCTGATACCGGTCAGCCGCCTGTACCGTTCCGAGTCGGTAAAAGAGGGGGGCGGACTGCTGGAGTCGTCCCTCTTTCATTTCGATTTTACCGATTACCTGACCCTGGAAAGTAAAATCTCCATGAAAGATGAGCTGGTACTGCTTCTGCAGATGGAGGACGCACCGGAAAAATCCTATCTGAGGCGGTATATACTGTCCGCCTATGACAGGGACAGAGGATTTTTCCGGGACCCTGAAAATACTCCCGAATCGGAGGATCTGTTCCTGCCGGAGTACCGGGTTCCTGAAAAGCCGGTAAAATGGGATATTCCGTTTTATTCCCGGCGGGAAAAGCTGGAGCAAACCCTGTATTTCATCAATTTTGATTCAGCCGCCTTTCTTGGCATAAACCTTCCGGAGGAAATCACCCCCTATTATACCTGGGAGGACTCTTCTTTTTCCCGGATCTATACGGTGGGATCTTCTGTCAGCCGGGCTAGCGTCTGGGATCTGATTCCGGAGGACCCCCTGCCGGCGGCGTCCCGGGAAAATGCCACTTTTCTGGAATACTATACGGAATGGGGGAAACAGGATGACGCCCGTCAGAATATTAAAGCACTGGCAGAAGATATTACCGGGGGGATAGAAGGGTATTATCAGAAAGCGGCTGCCATTCAGGAATACCTGCAAAACGAATACCTCTACTCTCTATCCCCCGGAACAGCGGAGGACGGCGATCAGCTCTCTTACTTTCTTTTTGATGCCAAAAAGGGGTACTGCTCCTATTTCGCCTTTTCCATGACTCTTCTCTGCCGCAGCATCGGGATACCCGCGCGGGTAGCCCTGGGTTTCTGGGTGGATACGGGATCGGAGGTCCTGAACTTTTATCCGGTCAACGCCAATCAGGCTCATGCCTGGGTGGAGGTTTACTTTCCCCGGTTCGGATGGATGGAATTTGATCCGACTTCCCAGACCCCGGCTCCCGGAGAGGATTACGAGTTCGCCAGCTTCAATCCGGAAGAACTGGAGCCGTTTATTACAGAGATCCTGGCTAAGCAGGGATCTTTAACCGTCTCTGATATTACAACCGCCGAGCCATCCGCTTCCCCGGGGCGTTTCATCAGGGAGCAGTGGAAGAAAGTGCTGAACCATCCGTTTCTGACTGCTGCCGGTTTTATCCTCCTTCTGTCCGGACTCTCTTTTCTAAGGCTTTTTATCTCTTTTTCATCCTTCCCCCGGACGGAAAACCGGATCCTCTTCTGGTACAGACTTCACAGAACTGTATTGATTGGCGGTCTGGGGCTGGATGGGGCTGTTTCGACGCCTCTGGAGCTGGCGGAGGCCTGCCGCGGCAGGGGCTTCGGGGAAGCCGATGCTTTCTGCAGAAATTATCTTCTGCTGCGCTTCGGGAAGGATCCGGTCAGGCGGAACAAAAATGCCCTTTCCGACTGGTTCGATTCAGCCAGAGAAATGCGAAGGCGTTTATACAGCAATATAGGGATAGGGAAAAGCATCCGGTTATTTACGGGGATGCTGATCAGACCCGGGAGGCGGTTATGATAAAACGATTGATACTCCTGGTTCTCCTCCTTGTCTGTCCGGTCCTCGGGTCGGCTGAGTCGGCTGAAAATCTGCTGGATGAGATTGACCGGGCTATTACCGGCGAGTTCTATTCCCGTGCCCTCAGTCTCCTGAAAACGGGTTCCCTCCTTTATCCCGGGGACTTCCGTTTTCCTGTGGCCGAAGGAGATCTGTATAGTACCAGGAAGCTGTATAATCTTGCTCTGGCTTCCTATGAAAAAGCGGAGACCCTTGATCCTCTGAATCACAGAGTCCGCGAAGATATGGCTTCCACTCTGGCGTTTCTGGATCGGAATGAAGAGGCCATTGTCTATCTGGAAGGGCTTTTGGAAGAAGGGGATGATTCCAATCTGGCCGACGATCTCGGGTGGCTCTACTTCAAGACCCATCAGCCCGAAAAGGGGATTTCCTTGCTGGAGAATATCCTGGCAGGGGAATTTCACAAGTCCCTTGCCCTGACTCTCGGAACCCTTTATTCAGAGATTCCCAATCAGGAACTTTGCCGGAAATACTACCTGCTGGCCATAGACAGCGCTCTGTTGTCGGGAGAAAGCTATTTTGCTTCTGTCGGGTATTACAACCTCTCCCTGGCGGAACAGGCCTTCTACTCCTACGAGAAGGCCATCGAGTATGCCCGGCTTTCCCTGGAGCAGATGGACCGGGCGGGGGGGCACCTCGCTCTGGGCGACCTTTACCTGATGAAAGGGGATTATGAGAGTGCAGAAAGGGAGACAATGAAAGCTGTTCCCCTGGATAAAACGCCCCTGTCCACTCTGAATCTTGCATCCATACACAGGATGAAAGGGGAGCTGGACATTGCGCTGCGTGAAGCGGAATCTCTCCGGTCGGATGCCGATGATTCCTGGATGTACTATTACGGGATCGATTCCCGTCAATTTGATATGGATGTCAATGAGCTTCTGCGGGACATCCATAAGGGGCTGTATAACCGGGAACGGCTTTTCCCGTCGAGAGGCATCCGGGGCGGCCTTCTGAAGCTGTTCAGGGCGGGCCGGAACTATGTTCTGTACCGGTATTATGATACGCAGTTCAGAATCCTGTCTTTCCGGGTGGGGCGGACCCAGTGGGAGAGGAGTTCTCCTCTGCGGGGTGCTCTGACCCTGGCTGCCGCTTCTGAGGGATTTGAGCCGACCGCAGTCAAATATCTGAGTTTTGCCCGGGATCAGGAGGCGGATGATCCCCTGTCTTCTCCCTGGTATAGCCTGGAGCTGGGGCGGGAGCGAAAAGACCGTGAATTACTGGGCCGTGCAATCGCCGATTTTCAGGAAGAATGGGAAGGCCGGCTGGTGGAGGAGTGTTCCAGAGAGATCCTCTACCTGAGCCGCCGGGATAGGAAGAGCCCTTCTTACCGGAAGAGTGCCACAGCGGTCTACTTTCAGAATCCCGGAGGACTGGTTCAGTACGGTTTAAAACTCCCTCTTTATCTGAGTGTCAGCGGAGAAGATTCCTCTATTCTGAACCGGCTGCTGAAAAAGCAGATGAATCATTCGGGCTTTTACCTTACACCCTCCTATGGGGGGGTAGAGGCGACTCTTCGGGTGCATTCCATCGGGGAACGGAGTTTCACTTACTCCCTTACCCGGGCGGACGGCAGCTCTGTCCTCTCCGGCCGGATTGATGCAGAACGGGGGAGGAAGGACGGGGTTTATGATCTGGTTTCATCTCTGACAACCTCCCTGTTTCCCTGAAACACCCAGCTGATACAGTCTTCCACTATTACCGTGTAGTCCTTTCCATTCTGTTTCAGTTTATAGGAACCGGTTTTGCCGCAGCTTTTGCAGGACTCTTTCAGAGAGTGTTTTCTGTAGCAGTTACGGCTGATAAAGAGGGGGAGTCCTGAGGAATCTCCGACAACGGAGAATCGGGCAGGGAGCTCTTCTGCGGGGGATTCCACCCAGCCGTAACAGCCTTTCAGATTTCCCGGTATTAACTCTTCAATGAGCATCAGTCCTGCCCTGTTGGCTGTGAGCAGACCCGTATCAATAATGTAATCCCGGCTTCTGAAGTGCCCCTCTTTCATAAGGCCTATATGGCCCCAGTTGTTCAGTCCGAAAAGGGGTTCCGCCCCCGCGGTCTCGTCTTCGGCTTTTCGCAATGCGGCCGTATAGGAACCCTCCCCGCCGGGGAACTGAAGAGGCGATAGGGGAATAAAGGCTGTCCCTCTCCATCGGCCGGGTTTCGGGTGTGCCTGATGAAGGGAAAAATCTGTAAGGTAGGGCAGGGGAGTTCCCCCGGGTGTCCATTCCTTCCGAGGGGGGAGTGCCTTCCATTCCGTTCTTTTCTCGAAATCAAGCCACTCTCTATCCAGTTCCGAAAGGATAAAGTCTTTTTTCTCTGTCAACTGCCTTCTCTGATGTTCCATGAAAAGCCGGTAGATTTCCTGTCGGATCTTCTTGATGCGGGACGGGGGAAGGAAAAGCCCGTTCCCCCTCCTGTCCTCTTCCGGAAAACGTATGGGGCCGAATGTAAAATTATACTCTCCCGATCTGGAGAATTCAGTCCGGATTTTCTTCTCAAGCAGGTCCTGTTTATCTGATGCCTGTGCTTCCAGGGGGATGGAATGACGGAACCCCCATGATGGTACGGCCAGGTTGATTTCTGTTTCAGAAAGGGTGACTTCCAGGGAAATCGGCTTTTTATAGGGGGAATAGGCTTCCGTCCTTATCTCCTTCCAATGGTGAGCGTGGGACTGTACTTTGTAAATGGTCGCTCCTGTTACCGGGAGAGGGTCATTAAGCTGAAGCCTGACCCGTCCGGGGGGATAGGAATCTCGTTTTCCGGGAAACCGGACCGCAAACTGGATCGCCCTGTTCTTTTTATCCAGGTACATTAATCCGTCTCTTGTATTCAGGCTGACGGCGGACTCCAGCGTAATGACTTTCCCATTGTTTCCGACGACTTCTCCCGCCGGGACACCCATGTGGGAGGGGTAGGCGGTATTGATCATGTCTTCCCCCTTCCGGCTGAAAAGGTGGCCTTTTACCGGTTTCCTGGCATAGGCTATCCGGGCCTCTTCTTCCAGATACCGGATCTTTTCACTAGCCTCCCCGTCCAGAATGTGGCGGTAGAGCTTTGAGACAGAAGCCGCATAGGCGGGGGATTTCATTCGTCCTTCGATCTTCAGGGAACAGATGCCCGCATCGGACATTTTCCGGATATCCTCCCCGGCATACAGGTCGTTGCAGGAGAAGAAATAGCCCTGGTCATCATTCTGTTCAAACCAGGTCCTGCATATCTGTCCGCAGTCCCCCCTGTTCCCCGACCGCCCGAGGAGCAGGCCCGAGGCCAGGCACATCCCTGAAAATCCATAGCACTGGGCGCCGTGGATAAACGCCTCCAGCTCCAGATCAGGACAGGCTCTATGGAGTATCTCCATTTCGCTCATACTCAGTTCCCGGGGGAGTACAACCCTTTTAAATCCGATCTCCTGAAGGGTTTTCAGCCCCCATGCATTATGAACAGCCATTTGAGTCGAACCGTGAAGATCCAGGCCGGGGAAGTGGTCCCGGACAATCTTGACCAGACCCGGATCCTGTACAATCAGGCCGTCCGGATCCATCTCGTCTATAATCTGAAGGGTGTCGATAACCCGGGGAAGTTCACTCTCTTTCAGGATGGTATTAAGGGTGATATAGACCTTCTTCTCCCGGGATAAGGTCCACTGCCGCAGACGGCTCAGCTGATCAGGGGTGAGGTTTTTTGCCGCTTTTCTGGCGGAAAAACTCTGCAGGCCGCAATACACCGCATCCGCTCCGTTTTCCAGCGCTGCCATGGCTGATTCAAAACTGCCCCCCGGGGCAAGAAGTTCGGTTCTGTTCATGGGGAAAATCTAACATTGTGTTTCTCCTTTGTATAGTTTGGCTTTTCCTTTTTCTGGTATAATCTGCGAGTATGAAAAGAATCTCAGCTCCTGAGCTATCCGACCCCGTTTCCTGTCCCTACCTTGAAAACCATTCCTACAGACAGGAGTATTTTCTGGGAGTAAAAGGGGATTCAGATAGTTTTCAGACTCTTCTTGATGCACGCTGGAGACGATTCGGGGTAGTATTTTTCAGGCCGGTCTGTCCTGATTGCCGCAAATGTATCCCCATCAGGGTGGATGTAAAACGCTTTAAACCGTCAAGAAGCCAGAAAAGGGTACTGAGGAAGAACAGGAAGACGGTTGTCCGTTTTTCGAACCTTGTCTATAAACCGGAAATGTTCAGGATTTATGAAAAACACAGCCGGGTCAAATTTGATCAGTCTGTAACAGAGGAGGAGTTCTTCAGGAGTTTCTTTCAGCCTGCCGTTCCATCTTTTCAATCGGAGTTCTATGCGGATGATCAAATGATCGGGTTTGGTATCCTGGATATCGCTGCAACGGGTCTCAGTACGGTTTATTTCGCCTATGATCCCGCCTTCAGTGTTTTGAGTCCGGGGACATTCAGTATTCTTGCAGAGATTGAGGAAACAGGAAAGCTGGGGCTGGACTACTATTACAGCGGTTATTATATCAGGGAGTGTTCCCGGATGGCCTATAAAGGGAAATTTCATCCCTATGAAATGCTGATTGATGGAACCTGGATTCCTGAAGAGTCCCCTGATAATCCTGTTTAGAATACGGCGTAGGATGTTCCCAGAAAATACAAATAGAACAGGAGCAGAAGAACTCCTTCAAAGCGGTGTACCTTTTTATCCTGCAGGATAAAAATTCCTACAACCGTGGCGGCCAGAAAGAAGGGGAGAGTCTTCAGGGGAAAGTTCTCTGTTATTCTGAGGGGGCCGAAGAAGGCGCTTATTCCCATAACCGCAAAGGTATTGAATATATTCGAACCGATCACATTCCCTACAGCCATCTCTCCCTTGCCTTTTCTGGCTGCCTGAACGGATACCATCACTTCCGGCAGGGATGTTCCCAGAGCCACAGCCGTTAGGGCGATTATATCTGTTCCGATCCCGACAATTTCGGAAATCCTTACAACTGAACGAACCGTAATATCCGCCCCAAAGGTAATTCCGACAGGGCAGAGTACAAGGATAATCCATGGTTTGATCCCCAGTTTCCCCTTGTCCTCTTCTTCGCTCAGCTGTTCCGAAATCGAGCCGCTTTTTATGGAACGGTACAGGTAGAGGGCCAATCCCGACAGACAGATAACCGCTTCTGCCGTAGTGAAGTTTCTGTCGTAGGTCATAAGGGACAGGAGGATGGCCGAACTTACCAGGAAGGGCAGGTCCATTTTGAAAATATCATGTTCAATTGTGTAGGAGCTGGCAAAAAGGGCGCTTACTCCCAGTACCAGAAAGATGTTTGTAATATTGGAGCCCACCACATTGGATATGACAATCTCCGAATTCCCGGCTATTACGGCAACAACGGATGACGCCAGTTCGGGAAGAGATGTTCCGAAACCAATGATAACCACGCCGATGATAAATCCCGGGAGATTGAAGTGTACTCCTATTGTTTCCGCCGAATCTATAAACCAGTCCGAGCTGTAACTCAGCAGCATCAGTCCTGCGGCAAGCGCCAGAAACCATAGTAAAAGTAACATCTTTTCCCTCTCTGAGTAATCTGGAAGAATCATACTCCTTCCCCGGTAAATGGGGAATCCGTTCCGGAGGGTTTTTGAAAATATTCTATAAAAGGGGTTGATTTCCCCACGTATTTTGTATATAAATACCTTCGTAATTGCGAAAGTAGCTCAGTGGTAGAGCTCCACCTTGCCAAGGTGGATGTCGCGGGTTCAAGTCCCGTCTTTCGCTTAAAGCAAAGGCTGAATCTCTGATTCAGTCTTTTTTTTTATAATCGTGGGACTTGAAACCATTCCTACCGTTAAATAAAGAAAGTTTCCAAAACTCAGGAAATCGATCTCTTTGTTATTAAATAGGAGATGGATGTTTACTATATTTTCCTTGCTGACTGCTGTTTTCTCTGGTAAAATGTACTTTTATTTTATTGAGGGTTATCCATAGCATGTCCAGTTCAAAAATTTTACCCAGGATTGCCTATTTGCTGATTCTGAGTATCTTCCTTCTTGTCGGGACAATATTCCTCTCCATGCACCTTTCCATAAGAACGCTCCCTCAGGCAAAGCACGGTATTCTGGATTTAAGGTCTTTGAGTATGGACTCTGATCCGGTAATTCCTCTCAATGGCGAGTGGCTTTATTATCCCGGCAGACTGGATCAGAATGATGATCGCCCCCTATCAAGCAGCAAGGGAGAGACTTTTTCTGTCCCGAATTTCTGGAGCTCTCCTTCCCTGCCGAAAGAGAACCGTTTCGGATACGGGGTATTTCGTCTCCGGATCCTCCTGCCGGATGAGTGTAAAAGTTTTGCCATCAAACTGAAGAATATTACGCCCAACTATGAACTTTGGATAAATGATGAATTTATTACAGGGGCAGGAGTTGTAAGTCCTGACAGAACGGAATCCAGACCCGGGAATAAAACGTATCTGACTACCGTTCCCTGTCCCGGGTCAGTCGCTAATATCTCTGTCAATATATCTAACTACCATAATATTTCTGCCGGAATAAACCGTGAAATCCTGATAGGGGAGTTTCAGGCTCTCTCCAGGATACATATACGTTCCATAATTCTGGAAGCCCTGACTCTGGGCGCAATTGCGGTTATTTCTCTCTATACCCTATCTGTTTTTATGCTGGATTCCAGAAAGATGGATACCCTGTTTTTAAGCATTCTCTGTTTCAGCTCTCTTTTGTTTGCAGGACTGAAAAATGAAATGCTTCTGCTCCATTTCTTCCCTTTCCTCGAGGGAGAAGTTCGGTCAAAAATCATATTTCTGATACTGAATAATATGGGCGGTTTGATATTTTTCTACTTTCGGTCGCTCTATCAAAACTGTTTTTCATCGGCAGGAAGCAGATATTTTATTTTTTATATGAGTTTGAGTTCCCTTATTGTTCTTCTTTTTCCCATGCATATTCACAGCATGCTGGTTTTGCCCATGGAACTCTTTGTAGCCGCTTCCATAGTTATAGTCCTGGCAATAGTCATTTTAAAGACCAGAAGGGAACAGATAGAACAGAATATCCTTACTCAGGTTGTCGTTATGCTGGTATTTATAAGCCTGATAGTCGGTATTCTGGATGATATTTCCTATATCCAGTTCAACTCAATCAGCCTGGTGTTCCTGCTTATACTCCTTGGCATTATCCTGCTGAGAGCCAGAGAATACTCCCTTAATATCGGTCAGATGGAGGATCTGGAGGATTCCCGTGAGACACTGGCCAGGATCAATCAGGAACTGCTGGCCATTTCCCAACTGGACAGTCTGACCGGAATCGCCAACAGGCGTCGTTTTGATCAGCAGCTTCTGGCTCTCTGGCAGACTGAAAAGTATACCGGAAAATCAGTAGGGCTTATCATGATCGATATAGACTACTTTAAAAACTATAACGATTATTACGGGCATCAGAAAGGAGATGCCTGTCTTGTCAGGGTTGTCAACGGTTTAAAGAATGCCCTTCATCGCCAGAATGACTTCCTGGCCCGGTACGGAGGAGAGGAGTTTGCCGTAGTTCTCTCGGATCTGGATGGAGACGGGGTCTACAGGGTGGCAGAGAATCTGCGGAGGAATGTTTATAACCTTGGCATTCAGCACGAAGCCTCCTCCTGTGCCCCGATTGTAACTATCAGTGTAGGGTGTGCCGTTCTGCAGGCCGGGATTGAGAGTACATTGACCGAATTGATATCCCAGGCCGATAAGGCTTTGTATCAGGCAAAGGCGCTCGGTCGCAATCAGGTTTGCATGGATTCGGAAATCTCTGAATTCGCTTTCCCGGACGAACTTTCCTTCGGTTAAACCTCCTGTCTCAGCGGTACCTTAACTTCGATCCTCGAGCGTAGTCGAGAGGGGGAAGGATATTGCTGTTATATATAGTCTCTGATATTCTCAAACGCATATGAATAATATCAGAAAATCAGAGTTAATGCTTGTTTATATAACCGTTATCTGGGGGGGAACCTTTGTCTCAATCAAAGCGGCCCTATCCTATACATCGCCTCTTCTGCTTATGGCTGTAAGGTTCTTTACTGCCTTTCTGTTTTTTATCCTTATCAACAGGATTAATATTCTGAAAATCAGCAGGAAGGGGGTGCTGTATGGTTCTCTTCTGGGGCTTCTGATGTTTCTGGGGTACGGGCTTCAGACGATAGGTCTTAACTTTACATCTGCCAGCCGTTCCGGATTTATTACCTATTTTTACGCTCTCCTCACCCCGTTTTTTCAGTTTCTCATCCTGAAGAGAAAACCCTTCTGGGGGAATCTTGCCGGTTTGTCCCTGGCGTTTGCCGGTTTGTACCTGATTACCGGGGGAATGGGAAAAGGGGAGCTTAACCTGGGGGATGGGATTACGCTCCTCAGCGCTGTGGCGTTCAGTCTCTATATTGTTTGTCTCAATCTGCTGAGCCGGAATGAGAATTCCGAAAATCTGACAACTGTTCAGCTCCTTGTTACGTCCATTCTTGCGGTTCTCCTGATGCCTGTCTTTGAAGAGCCTTTTATAATCCACTCCTTTGTCCTCTGGGGAAACATCCTTTTTCTCAGCCTTCTGGGAAGTGTCGTAGCCGTCTATGTTATGACCCGCTATCAGAATGCCGTATCCCCTACCCGGGCTGCCATTCTCTACTCTCTGGAACCGGTTTTCTCGGCATTCCTGGCGGTCTGGATCCTCAAGGAGGTTTTCGGTTCCTCTCAAATCCTGGGTGCTGTATTAATTCTGGGGGGGGTATTATTTTCAGAGGTTCTGGAAATCAGGCGCAGTACAGGGGAAGCCGTCCTAAATCCGGTTGACTGATTCGCCGATAGTTGAAGTGTGGAATCATCATTATTGAGAACATACCATGCGGATCTCTCTCGTCATCCCCTTTTCAGAGGGCTTTCTTCCGGAGAATTTGAGATACTCCGGCGGTATTATCAGATCATCCGGATTCCCGGGTGTTCGGATTTTATCTATCCCGGTGATGCAATGGATTCGCTCCATGTTGTACTGAAAGGGCAGGCCCTGTCAGAAAAGAAACGGTATTACCCCGGTGACTTCTGGGGACTGGAGCATCTTCTCAAACCGGAATCCTGCGTCCACAGTTTTTCAGGCAAAGATGATCTTGTCGTGTTCCGTTTAAAATCGGAAAACTTTCGACGGATGCTGAAATCCCATCCCAAATTATCCAGGCACTTCCGTCCCCGCAGGGATGATGAGGATCTGCTTGTGGAAGGACTCCCGAGGGATAACTGGAAATCGGTAAAGCGGTTCACCTCCCTGCAGGAACGGAAAGGAACCCTCATCCACTATAAAAGCCGTACCAGTAAAAAGTCCTTTTCCTTTTCCCTTCTTATTCCGGCAGGGATCCTGCTGGCAGGAATAATCCTATCCGAACTGAATGGATGGTTTCTGCTCCTGCTCCCTCTGGGACTGGCGATTCTCGGAGGAGAATGTTTTTTCAGGAATCTGACACTATACAAAGTAAGCGACAGGGCGGTAATAAAACGCTTTTTTAATTTCAGAACTTTCCGGCAGGATCAGGAGATTATTCCCATTGACCAGATTCAGACTGTGACAATCAGTACGAAGGGACTGGTTTCCAAGCTGCTCAGAATAGGCGATCTTCATGTCCAGACGGCCGGTAAGGGCATTCAGTTTCTCCGGATAGATTCTCCGGCCAGGCTTCAGATCAAACTGATGGAGCTGAAGAAAAGAGCTGTAACAGAGGAGCATGGAAGGGAAAGGGATGCCCTTCGAGAGCTGGTCGGCAGCCGCTTTACCCCCGAAACGGCGAATGAGGTCCTGTATTCGGGAGATCTCTCGTCCCCGGAGCAGGAGACTCTCTCGAATAAACAGGTATTCAGAAAAAGTCCGTTTATTCTGATGGGGCAGTTGTTCCCGCCGCTGGTCCTAACCTCGGTTTTCATCGCAGCATCCTGCCTCCTGGCAGAGGAGCTTGCCTCCTATTGGAGAATAGCCCTGGCGGGAGGGGGGATAGCAGGAGTGATAAGAGCTGCCTGGCTGACTGCGGACTGGTGGAATGATATTTATATGATTAATTTCCCCCATATCTGGGATATTGAACGGAAGCCCCTGGGGAAGGAAGATGTGAGAAAGCAGACGGAACTCGGCCTGATCCTGAATGTTACAGCCAGTCAGAAGGGACTGTTTTCATTGATTTTCAACTATGGAAATGTTCTGATTGAAACCGCCGGCAGGGGAGAGCCCCTGGTCTTCTACTCAGTCAGGAATCCATTTTCCGTGCAGAACGAACTGCTTCGGTACAGGGATTACTCATTGAGAATACAAGAGACCCGGAGGCGGGCTCAGGCACGGGAAGATTTGATGGAATTCACCGAAATACTGGATCAGGCCCGCAGCAGAAAAGATACAGGGAGTCGAATATGAGAAGTAATAGTATAAAGATTGGAATCATCCTGGCCGTATGGACGATCGGTTCTATCCACTCCCTCTGGAGTGAGGAGATATCCTACTTCCGGAAAATACGGATTGACCAGAGTGAGAGAATTCACGGAGAGTATCCTCTGGCCGAGAAGGATGCGGATAAGGTGAACTCCTATAAGGTTTTTACCATGGACGATGGCCGGATCAGCAGGATCGAATATCACCGGAGCGGGACTTCTCTGGCGGATCCTCTTCTGGGCGTGCCGGTGATTAAATTCACCTACAATGGCTCCTATGTCAGGCGGACTTTTCTGGATTCCCGGGGGAAGGAAGTTCCCGATGATCAGGGCATCTATTCTGTACGGTTGAAAAAGAACAGTTCCGGTGCCGTCACCGCCTCTTTTCATTACGACCGCTACGGGAACCTGATGGCGGACCGGAACGGAATCGCCTCCATTATGTGGGATGTGGATAAAAACAACAGGAAGGTTTCCGCCCTCTTTTTCGATCCCAAAGGAAACCGGGTAGCCAACGGAAAAGGGGTTTACGAGTTGAAATACCTCTATGACGACAGGGGTAACCTCTCTATGGTTATGGAGCTGGATGAACGGGGCGTTCCCGTTGAGGGACCGGCAGCGGTGCGGCGGGAGTGGGACGAAAAAGGCAACCTTGTCCGCGAGAGCTGGCTGAACAGCAGGGAAGAGCCTGTTCTGAACCCGGAGGGGGTTTCTTCCATCGCCTATCACTGGGATGATAGCGGGAATAAACTCCTCCGGGTGAATTTTGACGAGAGAGGAAATCTTACCGCCGATTCCGGTCATGTTGTGCAATACCGCTGGTCCTATGATGATTTCGGAAACCGTATACGGGAAGAACATTACGATGTAAACGGGAATCTGACATACGATGCCAGGGGAGTGGCTGTCTACCGCTGGATTCACTATCCCCAGGGAAATGAGCTGGAACAGAATAACCTTGATACCGCACTGGAGCTGGTAAGGGATGAAAAGGGGTTTGCCTCCTATCGCTGGGTATTTGATGAAAGGGGTAATATTACAGAAGAAAAATACTATGATATAGACAACACCCTGAAAAAGGACTACTGGGGGATTGCCATGTACCGTTATAATTTTGACGATGCCGGGAATCTGATAGAGTCCAGGAGTTATTCAAATTATGATTCACTGATTTCCGATAATACGGGTGTGGCAGTCTACCGATGGGATTACGATCTTGACGGCAACAAGACTTCGGAGATGCATTTCGATGATGAAGAGAAACCGGTTGAAAACCTTGAAGGGATAGCATCCTATAAATGGGAGTATGATGAAGAGGGGAATGCTGTAAAGCAGAGCCAGTTCGGTTTGTTCGGGCAGTATAAGGCCAATCCGGACGGAGTGGCCATCTATCGCTGGGAGTACGATAAATACGGGAATACCCTCTCGGAGTCCTACTACGGAATTGACGAACAGATTGTTGAGAACCGGGAGGGGACGGCTGTTGCCCTGTGGGAGTACGATGACAGGGGGAACCCTCTGAAGACATCCCGGTTCAACAGAAAGAAGCTTCCCCTGGAGCTGACCCGCTAACGGGATTTTTCAACGCCCCGTTTGCGGCACCGGCCGGATAAACGGCAGAGGGAGCATCTGGGGGACTGGGGAGTACAGATCCGCTGCCCATAGAGAACAAGAAGTTCGTTAATGCTTATCCAGTACTCCCGGGGGAGTACTTTTTCCAGGGCTTTGACAGAGTCATCCGGTTTTTCTGTTTTGATCCAGCCCATTCGGTTGGCTATCCTGTGAACATGGGTATCCACGCAGATGGCTGGGATGGCAAATCCCAGACTGAGTACAAGATTGGCTGTTTTCAGGCCGACCCCTGGCAGGGCCAGCAGGGATTCCCGGTTTGAGGGAACTTCTCCGTTATTTTCATTCAGCAGAATCCGGCTTATTTTTTTCAGGTTGGCAGATTTCACCCTGTAGAATCCGCAAGGGTAGATCAGTTCGGCTATCCTATCCTCCTCCAGCCGGGATAACCGGGCAAGGGTCGGCGCTTCTTCAAAAAGCCTCCTGGAAGCTTTCAGGGTAACATCGTCCTTGGTTCTGAGAGATATAATCGTAGATACGAGGATCTTATAGGGACTGCCGCTCTCTTCTCCGATCAGAGAAACCGATGGCAGTTCCGTCTGCTCCTTCAGGCGGTTCAATTCCTGAAAAACAGATTTCCAGTCAGGCATAGACCGGTATCAGCAGAACCGCAGCCATGGCCTCTATGGCAAAACCCTGTCCGCAGGCGTCTAGCTTCTCTTTTGTCTTTGCTTTTACGGCTACGCATTCCTGTGGAATCGAAAGGTCTTCGGCCAATCTGCGCCTTATACTCTCTCTGTATGGAAGGAGTTTCGGTTTTTCCAGTATGACAGTACTGTCCAGATTCCCTATCCGATATCCCGCCTTCCTTACCCTTTCCGCTGTTTCCTTCAGGAGAAGACGGCTTGAAACGCCTTTCCATTTCGGATCGGACGGGGGATAGTGGGTGCCGATATCACCGTCGGCCAGAGCCCCGAGGAGCGCGTCGATAACGGCATGGATAAGAACATCTCCGTCTGAATGGCCGTCTTCCCCTTTTTCAAAGGGAATGGTAATCCCTCCTATTATCAAAGGCCTGCCTTCTGTCAGACGATGAATGTCGTATCCCTGTCCGATTCTCATTTTCTCTCCAGATCCTGGGGGTAGGTAATTTTTATGTTGCGGGGGTCTCCCTTCACCGTATGGGCCGGCCCAATATAAACGCTCCAGATTTCTGAGTCATCAATAAAGCTGACCTCTCCGTTTCTGGCCTTTTTATGAGCCTCCCATATTTCCGGGAAGGAGAATCCCTGTGGTGTCTGGGCGCTGACAGTTCTGCTCCTTTCCAGATGGGTTTCAATATCTCCCAGAGGGGAGAGCACTTTCATGGCGCTGACAGAGGGTATAACGGGGGTGCTGTTGCCTCTTTGAACAGTTCCTTCCAGTACGCGCCGTATCAGTTCTTCCGTAATATGGGGTCTGGCTCCGTCGTGAATCAGAACCAGGTCGCTTTCTTTTTCAGTCAGAACAGCCAGGGCGTTGAAGACCGACTCCTGGCGGGAGCAGCCTCCCTGAACATAGGTAATGGGGAAATTGATATGATGGAGAGCCTTTTTCATCTCCCCCTCTTTACCTTCGGGAAACGTTACAATGATATGGTTGAACTCCTCAGAGAGAACAAAAGGAAGAACGGCCCTTTCCAGAACGGTTCTTCCTTTTAATAAACTGAATTCTTTTTTGCCCCTGCCCTTCATCCTGCTGCTGGATCCGGCAGCTGTTATTATGGCAGCTTTTATCATTTCTCCGCTTCGAGTTTGCTGAAAATCAGCTGTTCTATATCATCTTTGCTCTTGCCCAGAGAGAAGGAAATCTCATCAATCAGGAGTTTCAGGGCATTGTCATAGAGTTTACGTTCCAGGATGGGGAGTTCCTTGATTTTACTTCTGTGATAGAGTGTTGTTACAACAGTGGCTATATCAAGAACGGAACCCTTCTTCAGCAGGTCCACATTCATCTGATAGCGCATTTTCCAGTCTGTGGGAACAGGTTCATACTCTTTGGTAATCAGCTCCAGAGCTTTTTTGGATTCTTCGGGAGAAACGATGGCTCTCACTCCCAGCTCTTCCGCTTTCGATGTGGGGATCATAACTGTCATATCCGATACTTCCAGATAAATGACGTAATAGAGGACTTTTTCCCCTTTGAATTCTTTTTCTTCTATTTTCTCAATTCTTCCAACGCCCTGAGTCGGATAAACAACTTCCTGCTTGGCTTTAAAGAGGGTCTCTGTGGTTTTTTCCATGCCGGATATTATACCCTGCGGACAGATTGAAAGTCAAACCGCCCGAGGGCGGATATCCCACTTTCTCCTGTCTGTGATAAATCCTGTCAGGAGGGTAGATTCTTCAGCCAGTCGGTCATGTCCGCATCACTGGGCATCCGCCAGTCTCCCCGGGGGGACAGGGCTATGGTTCCCACCTTTGGTCCATCGGGCAGACAGGAGCGTTTGAACTGCTGGGAGAAAAAACGGCGGACAAATCGTTCCAGCCATTTCCTCAGTATCTCTTCCCTGTATTTTCCTTCAAAAGCCTGCTGCGCCAGATAGAAGACCTTGTCAGGGGAGAATCCGCAGCGGATCAGGTGATAGAGGAAGAAGTCATGCAGTTCGTAAGGGCCTATGAGATCTTCCGTTTTCTGGGCGATATTCCCCTGTCTGTCCGGAGGCAGGAGTTCCGGAGAAATGGGCGTATCGATAATATCATGGAGGATACGGGCTGCTTTGCTGTTTTTCTGCTGATCCGCCACATACTGTACAAGGTAGCGGACCAGAGTTTTGGGAACCCCCGTATTTACCGCATACATGGACATATGGTCCCCGTTATAGGTGCACCAGCCCAGGGCCAGTTCAGAAAGATCGCCTGTTCCGATTACAATCCCGCCTATCATGTTGGCTTTGTTCATCAGGTACATGGTCCTCTGTCTGGCCTGGACGTTTTCGTAGGCTACATCAGAAGGGGTCCCCGAATGATCCAGCTCTTTCATCTGAAGAGAACAGATCTCTTTTATATCCAGGGTTTCTATGGGGATGTTCATCTCTTCGCAGAGCAGTCGGGCATTGCTTTTCGTTCTTCCTGTCGTGCCGAATCCGGGCATGGTATAGCAGTGAAGGCCGGAGAGATCCAGATTCAGACGCCGGAATGCTTCGGCTGTTACAAGAAGGGCCAGCGTGGAATCCAGCCCCCCGGAGAGACCCAGTACAACCTCTTTACAGCCGATATGTTTCAGCCGGGAAGCCAGGCCGGTACTCTGAATGGAAAATATCTCCTGGCAGCGTTCCTTCCTGTCCTGACGGGAGGAGGGGACAAAGGGCTGGGGATTTATAGAACGAAGAAGATCCCTCCCTTCTGAACCGGCTGCCGGTTTCTTTTTCTGATCGATTGTAAATCCAATTATGCGGTGGGTCAGCCGCTCCCTTTCCATCTGTACGGTTTGCGAAAACGAGGGGGAATTCAGTCTTTCGTGCTCCAGGAGTTCCAGATCCACATCAGCTGCTTCGAAGTGTCCTTCCGGCAGGAAACGGGCTCCTTCTGCCAGCAGCCGGCCATTTTCGTAAATAAGAGAGTGTCCGCCATAAACCGTATCGGTTGTGGATTCTCCGGGGCCGGCTGAGCTGTAGGCATAGGCCGCCATACACCGGGCGGACTGCTGTGCTGTAACAGTCTTTCTGTAATCAGCTTTTCCAACCAGTTCATTACTGGCAGAGGGGTTGGCAATAATCAGGGCTCCTCCGAGGGCCAGCTCTGTGCTGGGAGGAAGGGGGGACCAGAGGTCTTCACAGATTTCAATCCCGAATCGAAAGAGGGGGAAGTCCCGGTTTTGAAAGATCAGACCGGTTCCGAAAGGTACTTCATCTCCGTTCAGCAGTACCGACTCCTCCTTAATGTCCCGTCCTGATGCAAACCATCGCTGTTCGTAGAACTCATTGCTGTTGGGGATATAGGTTTTTGCCGTAATCCCTACTGTTTTCCCGCCTCCGATGAGAGCGGCACAGTTGAACAGGCGGCTGTTCACAATCAGGGGCAGGCCGATGATAAAGGGAAAGTCCAGATGGCCGGAAAGGGTGATCAGTTCCTGCAGTGCTCTGCCGGCAGCTGCGAGAAGCGTCTGCTGCCTGAACAGATCCCCGCAGCTGTAGCCGGTGAGACACAGTTCCGGGAAGAGTACCAGGTCCGGTTCTTTGTCCTTCAGCTGATTAAGCTGTCGGGTGATATTGCTGAGGTTGGCAGATACGGCGCCGGCTTTTACGGGCGGAACCGCTGTGATAATTCTGGCAAAGTTATATTTTTTCAACGTACTATCTCCCTGAATAAGGCATGAGCGGGCACCGCTGAGCTGATTTTTCAAATCCTTTTTCGATGGATACCCTGAACTTGAATTTATCTATTGTTCGGGGATGGTGTCAACAGTACAAAATAGTCGGATTCCGTTATTCTGTTTACAATATTGTAGGAAATTGATAAAGCGCTAGAATCCATTTCGGAATAGGATTTCTGTAAGTCTCTATATAGAAAATAACTGTATTTTTACAAAGCTCTTATCAAAAAATGGCATATATCTTGCATTTTCATTATTACAACATCGAATGGATACAGGATTCTTCCTGTGTCCGGCAGGAGGATTATGTGGTTAACTTTGACAGCAGTCAGTCTCTCTGGGTAATCGATTCAACCCTCAGGGAACGGAGCATGATGAAAGGCCGTGAATACACTGAGCCGGAAAAACTTAAAATTGCCAGTCTGCTTGCATTGGCAGGGGTTCACGAAATTGAAGCCGGAATCCCCTCAAAGGGGGCCAGAGAGTGCCGTGCGATCCGACAGATTAAAATTGAAAATCCCCATAGCCTTGTCACCTGCTGGGCCAAGGCCAATCCTGAATCCATTGAGCTGGCAAAAAGGTGCTCGGTTAATAGTATACACCTCTGCTTTCCGGAAGAAACCGTGGAGTCCAATCTTTCCGCCGCGCAGTTTGAAGCCCGCCTGGATGAGATGTGCCGGTTGATTAGGCAGAGCTTCAAATCATTTGATTATGTAAGTGTCGGTATTTCCAATCCTTTCAGAGGGGATATGATTAAACTGGAACGTTTTATATCCCGTGCTGTTCACTGCGGGGCCATGAGGATACGGCTGGCCGACTCGGGGATCCGGATCAATCCGGAAGATGTGCAGAACTTCTTTGATAAAATAAGCACCAGAACGATCGCGCCCCTTGAATTCCATGGCCATAATGAGGCCGGAACGGCACTGGAAAACACGATAAGAGCCATCAGAGGCGGGGCTCAGGCGGTCAGTATGACTGTTACGGGGCTGGGGGAGAACGGAGGAGTCGCCAGTCTGGAAAAGATGGGGCCGGCTCTTCTCAGACAGTTCCAGTATACGAATCTGAATTTCTATAAGCTTAATGAAGCGGCAAAATATGTGGGTATGCTGGAAAACCGGCGGAAAACGCGGAAGCGGGTAAAAGCCGCCTGATTTTCCGGCAGGGAAGGAGCGGGGGGGACTCCCCGCAAGTCACGCGTTCTGTCTGGTCCAATAGAGAAAATTGTTATATAATCCCCGGGTATTACCACGGGAGGTACCCTTCAGGGGATTCATGAGAATCTTTTTTTACAAGCGGATAGGACGCTTTTCCCTTCTTTCCTTTTTTATTATTCCGGTTCTTTTAATTGCAGCCTGTGTTTCCTCTTCTGTGTATACTGTTTCCCGGGCCTGCCGGGATATGGATTCTCTTCTGGAAAACGGTATAATCCCGTCGGAGGATTTCCTTTCGGGAGGCATGAATCCGCGCACCCTGTCCCTGTTTCTGGAAAACTACTCCGATACCCAATTGCTTGCAGCCGGGTATCTCCTTCAAAACCGGAGAGAGCTGGATAAGGCTGTTTTTCTGCTTGACCAGATCCCGCTTTCCTCTTCCCCTCTTTCAGCTATGGCAGGAGATCTTCTGCTGGAGTGCCTGAGAGAGAGGGAGGAATGGGGCAGGATTGCCGCCTGCTCGTCAGAGAGGCTTTCTCTGGAGACGGACGGCCGGTATGCGGACAGCCTGATCAGTTCTTTGACCGAGGCTGTCTGGAAGGGGCATCTGGATTCCGGAGAATATTCGGGGTTTTACGAAAACAGTCTGTCCGGATGGTCGGTTCCCCTCAGAGCGGAAAAGGGAATACTTGATTATACAGATTATATCCGTTTTCTCCTGACAGAGGATCCGGTCCTGATAGATGAGATAATACAGAATCGGCCAGGGCTTTTCCCCGGGCGGGAAGATCCGGCCGATCCGACGCACCGGATTCTGACGACCCGTTCCCTTATCAAAGAAGTCCGTTACGGTGACGCTGAAGCCCTGATACGGGATCTGTGGGATGATTTTTCTTCCCTCTCCTCTCTTCCTTCTGCTTTTCTGGAAGATTTTAAAAGAGTGATTACCGGATCGGGAGAAGAGGATTACTGGATCCCTGTTATTGAGGAATGGAAAAAGGGGCAGCCGGACGATTTCAGCCGGTCATTTCTTTTAGCTGCGCTTTGCGAAGGGGACAGACAGTGGAAAAGAGCCTTCGATCTTTATAATACAGCTGCCGAATCGGGGTTATCCTTTCAGAGGCGGAGGGCCCAGTGGTACCAGCTTCGTCTGCTTATCAGGCAGGATCCTGAAAATGTACCGGATTTTCTTTTTCAGAATGCTGAATCATGGGGGAACACGGACTACTTTGACGACCTGATGGATGAATACTACAGCCTTCTTGTCCGTTCCCGTTCCTGGAGAGGGCTGAAAGATACGCTGAAGGCGCTGGAGGGGGCATCCCTGTCCGGTCCGGTGGTTCAGGGGCAGTTCCTGCTGAACGAAGCTGCTGTTCTGGGGCTGACTGAGTTACCCGGGGATATTTTTACAGCGGGGGAATCCTCCGAAATGAGCAACGACTATTATGCTCTGCTTCAGGATGCATCCTCCTGGCCGGTTGGCAGTTCCGTTACAGGTTTGACAGCGGATATCGGCCTGTCACCCCGAGAGGCGGCGGTGGCTGAGGTATACAGGATTCTGCATCAGGCGGGGTATCCGGAACTGTGTCTCTCCCTATGGAATCACCGAAAGGACGTTCTGGACTTCGATACGGTTGAAGGGCTTTGTGTCTACCTCTTCAAACAGAAAGAATTCTACAGTCTGATACAGTTCTCCGGTTACTGGTATTACAGGTGGCCCCGCCCCCTGGCCCTTAACCTTCTGCCCTGGCTCTATCCTACGGACAACGGGCTTCCCGTGAACCTGCTGAGCAGGGAGTACGAACTGCCTGAAGAGCTGATAGAGGGAATCATCCGGCGGGAGAGTGCTTTCAACAAGACCATCGAATCCTTTGCCGGCGCTCAGGGGCTGATGCAGATAATGCCGGCAACGGCCAGCGATCTTGCCTCCCGGCACCGCATTCCCGAGTGGGATCTGATGAATCCGGATGACAATATCCGTCTGGGGAGCCTTTACCTCAACTGGCTGATCGAACGCCCCTGGACGGACAACTATGCGGACGTTCTGGCTGCCTATAACGGAGGGGGCGGCAATCTCCGGCAGTGGAAGAGGCGTTACGGGTCTCTGGGGAATCAGCTGTTTATTCAGAGTATCCCCTATAGTGAAACCCGGAATTATATACGTAAGGTTATTGTAGCAGCCGGTGCTTACCGGTATCTTAATACAGGAGCTGCGCCGGGAGAGTGGGTTTCTCTGTTCTTTGCTCCTTTCCCGGCAATGTAAATATAACAGGATGGTTGATTTATGAATTATTTCCAGGGAATCTTTCTGGGCATACTGCAGGGCGTTACGGAATTCCTTCCCGTATCCAGCTCGGGGCACTTGCTTATGATGCGTAATATACTGGGGCTGGGAGACATCCCTGTTCTTTTTGATGTTCTGCTGCATGTGGCGACGCTGATTGTTGTTCTTGTCATGTTCCGGAAAAAGGTGCTGGAACTGGTAGGCTCTCTGTTCAGATGGATAGTCCGGAAGTCGGACGATCAGGATAAGGTGAATATGAAGCTTATTGCCATTATTCTGATTGCGGTATTTGTGACAGGGGTTCTGGGACTGTTTATCGACGGACTGAATCTTTCCGAAACTCCCAGGATCGTCTTTCCTTTTTATCTGGTAACAGCTGTGCTTCTCTGGATGACACGCAAAGCGCCATCCGGCAGAAAATACAGAGACCTGGGGTATGCGGATGGTCTGATAACTGGTGTGGCTCAGGGATTCGGTGTTCTTCCGGGCATTTCCCGTTCCGGAATAACGATCTCTGCCGGCCTTTATAGAAAAATGGACCGGGATGTGGCTGCGGAATACTCTTTTCTTATCTCCATTCCGGCTATCATCGGGGCGGTTTTACTGGATATGAAGGATGCCTCGGATCTATTAAGCGCCGTATCCCTTCCTGTTTTGGGCGTTTCCTTTCTTGTTACCATGATTTCCGGATTTCTGGCCCTTTCGCTTCTGGTAAAGCTGATCAACAGCGGTAAGTTCTACTTCTTCTCCTTCTATCTGGTACCACTGGGAATCCTGGGACTGATCTTTTTCTGACCTCCCCCATCCCCGGATCCCCGAGCGTAGTCGAGGGAGAGGGGTCAAGGAGCTGGATTTTAAGCCGATAATGACAGGGGGAGGATACGTGAATTCCAAAAAAATTAAAAAGACTCTGGCTGGCGTACTGGCAACGGCGGCTTTCTTGCTCTTTATCCTATTAATCGCCGGAGCTTCGGGTGTGAAAAGGGGTCCGGGGTATTTCCTGTTCCAGTCCTTTCATCTGGCTTCATTTTATATACCCGTTTATCTGCTGATCTGTGCCTATGTGCTCCTGGCTGAAAAAAGCCATAAACTGTTGGCGGGACTGAACTTTTCACTTCTCCCTTTTTTAACCTTTACTCTGCTGCTGCATGTTCTGACAGGTAACCGGAGCATCCCTGTTTCAAGAGTTCTGGTTCTGGAAATCGGTAAATTTGTATCATCTCTCTTTCTTCTTCTGCTGCTGGGGGTGGAAGCGGCCCTGATTTATAGACTGTGTAATATTCTTTTCCCCCATGAGAAATGGATTCCCGAAACATCCGCAGGATTTTATAAAATTCCCGGAAAGATCTTTTCTCTGAAAGAAACAGTAACCAGCTTCCTGTCACGCTCTCCATCAAACGAGGCCGAAGGAGAGGACCGGGAAGAGGAATCCGTTCCTGTTCAAAGGGAGGTTTTTCCCTTTCCGGATCTGCCGGCCCCTCCGGAGCCGGTGAAGGATGTGGATGACAGCGAAATCCAGTCCCTGATTTCATCGGTTCTCAACCCGAAGCCTTCTTTTCCGGAAAAAGCTGCTTTCGATCCGGTTCCCCTGGTGAAAAAAGAGGAGAAGAGGAGCTTTAATCCCGAGAAAACACTCAGTATCGACGAAGTAATGGAAAGAGAGGACCCCGTGAGGGCCTTCGATCCGGTTCCGGTTTCTGACCCGGGGATTGATTTTCTGCTGAACCCGGTCGGGGATAAATCTGTCGCCGAAATGCCTGAGTCTGAAATTGGTGATAAGGAGCCCGTTTTCCGGGAATCCCGTGCTGTTTCCTCCGGATTATCCGGACCAATGGATTCTGATGAGCCTGATGATCCTTTTCAGGATTCTGAATACACCGAAGAGTTTGATTCCCCTGTTGAACATGAGCCTGCGGAATTCGGGACACCCCTGACTGAATCCGAACCGGAGGAGTCTGATGATCCGGACATCCCCGCCGGAAATGAAGAGTATGACTTTGAGGATGAACTGTCTGATTCAGAGGATGACGAGTATGAAAACTCCGGATACATCTCCGACCGGATGGATGAACTGGACTCCTGGCGTACCCCTTCTTTTCAGGAGGATGAACCTGTAATGGTGGAAGATCTGGATGATGCGGAGGATGAGGACTCTGCCTTTCCGGATGATTATGATGAGGAAACGGAATCTTCCTTTTCTATCGAAGCCAAGCTCAGCCCCGAAGGGGAGACAGAGAGAATGGGTATCGCGCCGAAAGGGCTTCCTCCCAGGCACCGCCGCTGGCAGAAGTATGAGGTTCCTGTAACTGGTCTGCTGAAGGAGTATCCCGATGAGGGGTTTGACCAGATTGATGAACATACACGACGGTCGGCCCGGGCGCTGGAAGAGACCCTTCTGGAGTTTAAAATCGATGCTAAAGTAACGGGTATTTCCAAGGGGCCTGTTATTACCATGTTTGAAATTCAGCCGGCCCCGGGTGTAAAGGTCTCCCGCATTGTGAACCTTCAGGATAACCTGGCTCTGCGTCTGGCTTCCTCCCGTATCCGTATTGTCGCTCCCATACCCGGCAAGCAGGCCATCGGTATTGAAGTTCCCAATAAGAAGCGCTCCATCGTCTCTTTCAGTCAGCTGGCTTCTTCAGATGATTATACGGAAGGCGATTTCGAAATTCCCGTTATCCTGGGAAAGGATATCAGCGGTGGCAACCAGGTTATCGATCTGGCCCGGACGCCCCACCTGCTTATTGCCGGTTCCACCGGTTCGGGTAAATCGGTCTGTGTCAACTCTCTGATCTGTTCCATTCTGTTTCAGAAGTCTCCCCGGGATGTGAAGCTGATGATGGTGGATCCCAAGATTGTAGAGCTGAAGCTGTATAACGATATTCCCCACCTGCTCACACCGGTTATAACGGAGCCCAAACGGGCCTTTCAGGCGGTTCAGTGGTGTCTGTACGAAATGGAGAGGCGTTACTCCCTGCTGGA
This sequence comes from Oceanispirochaeta sp., assembly GCA_963663385.2. Taxonomy (GTDB): domain Bacteria; phylum Spirochaetota; class Spirochaetia; order DSM-2461; family DSM-2461; genus Oceanispirochaeta. Next base: position 299,571 of record CAXXXD010000004.1, read on the forward strand.
TTCTATGGGAGTCCGGGATATCAAGAGCTATAACAAGAGGATCAGGGAGAGGGATATTGCCACGACCAAGCTTCCCTATATTGTTCTCGTGATTGATGAGTTTGCCGACCTGATGGCAACCTCGGGCAAGGAGCTGGAGGGCATTGTGGCCCGCCTGGCGGCCATGTCCCGTGCGGTGGGGATTCACCTGGTTCTGGCGACCCAGAGGCCGTCTATCGATGTTATTACCGGTCTGATCAAGGCCAACTTCCCCTCCCGGATTGCCTTTATGGTGGCCAGCAAGACCGACTCCCGCATAATTATCGATATGATGGGGGCGGAAAAGCTGCTGGGCAAGGGGGATATGCTCTTTACCTCAGCCTGGGACCCCTTTCCCTCCCGAATGCAGGGGGCCTTCCTGTCCGAGGATGAGGTGGAGCGGGTTGTCTCCTATGTGAAGACACTGGGAGAGCCGGAATATATCGACGATGAGATTTTTCTGGATGAAGAGGATGAATACAGTAGTGACGGGGGAGGGGACAGTTCCTTCAGCGATCCATTGTACAACAAGTCTCTGGAAATAGTGATGCAGTCCGGGAAAGCTTCAGCTTCCTACCTTCAGCGGCGGCTGAAAATCGGTTACAACCGGGCGGCCCGGCTGGTGGAAGAGATGGAGATCCGCGGTATCGTGGGGCCCCAGAACGGTTCCAAGCCCCGGGAGGTTATCCATATCCCCGATATGCCGGGCAGCCGGGTGCTGAACGGGGAGGAGTAGGGCTGAGAAAAGATATGGAGGTTTCCTACCATTCTAACGGATCAATGATCTTTATATCTTCTACCTTTTTAAGATCTCTTTGTCTGCTGTAACCAGAGTCAGATCTTTTTCGATAGCGGTAGCCACGATAATTGCGTCGGGAATTTTCAGTCCATACTTTTTCCGGACGAAGATAGACCGCTCAGTAATGTCTCCGTCTGTTTCAAACTCAATCAGGTCACTGACAAAACGTCGAATCATAAATTCCTGATCTTCATTATTCTTCCCGCAACTCAGCTCTATATGAGAAATAAAGGAGAGATATAATTCATCTTCAAAAGAAATCTTTTCAAAGAGAGGGAAAATGCCTTCAAGGCAGTATACAACAGCGTTGGTATCCAACAGATATCTCATCTGTTATCCCATTCTTTTCGTAATTTCCTCTGGTATTCGACTCCATCGACACCCCAACCTTTTAATGATCCCTGAAGCGCCTTAAGTCTTTTAAAGCGGGCTTTTCTGTCTTCAGTACCTTTCGGGCGAACGATGATTGTTACATCCTGAGGATCAAGAGGAAGATCTTTATCCTCGATCACCAGGTGATGATTCTGGTCGATACGTCCTGATAACTCATAATTTTCCATTTCCAATGACATACTTGTTCCCCTTGGGTCCTTTAACATTAATATATCACTTTTACACCTGTTCTTACAGGATGGCTTCAAACATGTTACATTATTATTTACAGTTCGCTGTAAGCGCAAGCCCACTCCTGCGGTCGTTAAGAGGGACATACGTTGTTTTTTTCAGAACCGGAGCCACGACGGCGGAGGGGCGGCCTGCGGTACCTGCCGGAAAGACTTCTTCAACGTGAAATGTTATTCCGGCGAAAAATGAAATTGGGAATCATAACAAGAATGTTGCTGCCGTTTCCCTTCGGTCACAGCAGAACAATGGTGTTATGAATAACTAAATCTCTTTGATAGTGGACTTGGAAGGACTGCTCCAAGATATTTTTTTATATTTACCTTTAATCTTTCCTTTTTCGCGATATTCCTCAAACTGCTCGGAAGGACTCCAGTCTTTACCAGCAGAAAAATACACATCCAAATCGTTTAACTTAATAAATTTTTCAATTTTATCTTCTGTATCAGAATATGGTATAGACCAATATTCTGGGTAATCACTATCTATACTTGCTTCTAATTCCAATAGTTTTGTTTCAAAAGATTTTGTGACATTTTTTATATATATCTTATCAGTTACAAAAACAACATATGGATTAATCATCGATTTATTCCCTCCTATCTTGTTGGAATTGAATTAATAATCATTTCTGGTCCTCCACCGGGAAGTCCTTTTCCTCCACCTTGAAAGAACTCATTTCCACCAGCAATAGGACTTCTTGGAGCCATCTCTTTTATACCAGAAACTTCAGTAATTCTAAATCCATTCCCTAAGGTCCCGGGATTAAGGCCTAATACTTTCTCCAATGCCACACCTTGCTGTTTTGAATTAAAAGAACCAGGAGAGAAGTTCCCTATTGCACCTGTAAGCGCTTTTTTATCTGTTATATAAGTTCCAGAACGCCCAATGGAATCAAATTCTTTAAACCATGATTCAGGAGATACGTTATATCCGACGTTCATTTCTAACATATTTTGCTGTCTAGATGTAAAGAGATTTTTTAGTGAAGGGTTATTAAAAACACTATCTGCATTAAGGCCACCCACTCCCAGCATACATAGATCAAGAAAGGTTCCGACTGCTAGTGACTTAGCATCTCCTGGGGGTAAATATTCTCCATTGGGTCCGTGATAACCAGAATCCCAACCATTTGTCATTCCATTAACAAGTGCACCAACGCCAAGCCCCATATCATAAAGTAGCTTTTCAAACGGTCCAAGTGCTGGCATATAACCACTAGCTTGTGGCCCTGCCGGTGTTACTTCTCCTAAGTTCTCTGGAGCTAATGGATCATTGGGTTTATCATCACCATCGTCGTCATCATCTTTCTCTATAGGTCGTTTAGAATCTGAATCATATTCACCAGATTCTTCACTAGATAATCCAAAGATCAACCCCGTCGGATCTACATATTTAATAGGATTGTTCGAGGTGTAAACATACCAGTTTTGCCCGTCTCTAGCCGGATCTTCAGATATAAATCTCCCCGTATCCGCATCATACCACCTAGCATTGTAGTAATAATCACCCTCTCCCCCTAAATCGTTGCAAAAAGGAGACCTGCAAGGAGGCGTTGAAACTGGAATTTCTCTAGTAGCTGTCATGGTACGTTAATAAACTATCATTTACCTATCTTACGGGCAAGCGCTTTTCTATTCTTCTCTCTTTGCTTCAGACTGTCCCGAACCAGAGTTTCCAGTGAATCAAGATAGGAGTCGGTCACCTCGGCGAAATGGAAATTCTCCCTGGGATGGTACTGCCTGTAGGAAGCCTTGATGTTCTCTTCGCTTTGCCGGGAGTAAACCACCGTGGTTTCCACCGATTCATGCCCCAAAAGCTCCTGAACATAGCGGATCTCCGCCCCGTGGGCCAGAAGATGGGAAGCACAGCCGTGCCGGAGGGAGTGGACGGTCAGCCCTTTCCGGTAGAGTCCGCACTTTTCACTCAGCAGTTTAAACCGTTTGTTGATCCCTCCGTGAGTAAACCGGTAGCCCCCGGAAAGGATCAGAGGCCTGTGGTGTGCTTTCACGCCTTCCAGATACTTATCCAGAAACCAGGCGGCCGCCTTGGTCACTGGGACCCGGCGGTCCTTGGAAAACTTGCTCTGGTGGATCCACAATAACCGGCTGGCCGGATCGTAATCTTTCACATCCAGATGGGCCGCTTCGGAAGACCGGAGACCGGAAGAGTAAATCAGTTCAAACAGGGCCCTGTCCCGGAGCCCCAGGGGCTGGTGAATATCGATGGAATCCAGAAAGAGTGCGGTCTCGTCCTCACTCAAAACTTCTTTGATCCGCTCCTGCCGTTTCCCGAAGCGGACTGTCTCCACCGGTGAGGACAAAACCAGGTTGTTTTCATACAAACAGAGATAGAACTTTTTCACGGAGGTGAAAATACTCATCCTCGTTGAGTCCTTGTAGCCCCGTCCTCTCTCTCCGGGATGCTCCTGCAGCCAGGAAAGGAAGGAGACAATATCACTCCTTTTCACATCCCGGATGTCTTTCGTGCCAGTTTCATCCAAAAAGGTAAAGAAGGGGGTAAGCTGAGCTTTCTTTGTCCGAATAGTTCCCTCTTTAAATCCCTGGGCCTTCAGGTATCCGGCGAAAAGGGAAAGGGCTTTCTGCCTTGAGAGTCTTTTCATCTCCTTTTTCCCAGCTGTCTGGGATGGTGGCGGTCCAGCTGCTCCTTTACCTCTTTCACATCCACTTTGGTGTAAATCTCGGTGTTCCCGATGGCCCGGTGCCCCAGGATCTGCTGAATCTGCCTCAAGGGGCAGCCTTGTTTCAGAAGATGGTAGCCCAGACAGTGCCGGAGGCTGTGGGCTGTCATAAAAGGAATTCCGACTTCTTCGCAAGCCTCTTTCAGATCCCTGTTGAAAGCCTTTCCCAGTTCATCCGAGGAAGAGCCGAAAAGCCTTTCCCTGTTGCTCTTGCCGGTCAGGATCTCATCCCGAACGGTTAGAAACCGCCTTAATACACTGGCGGCGTAGTCGTTCAGGTAGACCTTCCGGTCGAATCCTCCCTTGCCGGAGATAACGGTGATCTCTTTCCTTTCAAGATTCAGGTTCTCTTCCTGAAGGTCAGCCGCTTCGCTGATTCGGAGGCCCGAGGCGTAAAGCAGCTCGGCCAGCACATGGGTCAAATACCGCCTTTTCCGGGCTTTCAGTCCCTTCACGGCAGAGAAGTCCGCCAGACGGGAGAGAAGCCGGGCCAGTTCTTTCTCCATGGGTAAATCCCTGGGAATGATCCTTTCACCCCGGGGAGCTTTGACGGCGGTAAAGGGATCGGAAACAAGCTTTCCCGAATCCCTCATCCACCGGCTGAAGGAGGAAGCGGCCTGACGGTAGGAAGCCAGGGTGTTTACCCTGTAGTCTTCTCCGCTTCCGGTTCCCCGTTCTGTAAGGTGTGCCATGAAGCCTCTGGCCGCCCGGATGTCCGTCTGATCCGCCGTCAGTCCTTCTTCTTCCAGATAGGCCAGAAAATGGGGAATCCGGCTGTGGGCGTTCCGGAGAGCCTGGGAAGAAGCTCCCAGGGCTTTTTTCTCTTCCAGATAGCTGTCTAGCAGGGTTTGATGGGCTTTATGTATGTTTCCTGCGCTTCCGGACACTTCCCTTCGGGAAGTTCCTGCCGCTTTATGAGAAAAGGAACCCTGACGCTCTCGCGTCAGCCTTTTATCATTATTCATGCTCTGTCTCTCTCCGGGATTTTGTACCCACTTTCTCCTAAACCTTTACCGGATTTAACTTTAAGCCGAATAGTCGGCCTGTACCCGGTTTTCCCACTTTCGGCTAATCCCTTACCAGAACAACAATTATTGTTTTTCATCATTCCGTACCCGCTTTGTACCCGGTTCCCTGGTTAAATGGTCAGGTGAAGGAATCACCGAGTCATCGAAAAGAACTAGGTCAGAATCAGCCGCCAGTCCGTAACGCCTGGTCATACCCCGGCCCGATCCTTTGCTCCGGATGTATTCATACTCTGTCAAAAGCCTCATATTCTTCTTGATCAGCTCATGGGAGAATCCGGAGACCTCCCGGATCTCCCGCTGGGTCACCCAGATATCGGTCAGGAATAGCCCGTCCTTCTCCGCTTTGCTTTTAAGAAGATCCCGGAGCTCCTCATACAAAATGACAGCCGAACGGGGTAAAGTGGTCATGGTGGAAGAAAGCAGGGTCTTCATGATCCGGTAAGCCACCTTGTAGTCTTCCAGGTCGCACTCTATGTAATGCTTCCCCTGATCATTCTTCTCCTGTTTCTGGTACTGCCTCAGGAAGCACACGCAGGCAATGAGGTCTACAAACCGTTCATGGTCCCGCCGGCTCCGCATCATGGAAGAGGGAAAGTCCAGCTCCCCGGCGAAAGGATTAACAATTACCCGGTTTTTCAGGAGCCTTTGGGCGGCCTGGTGGGTCTTAATGATTTCCGGGAGATCTTCTTCCTTCTTCCGGTAGGCTTCCAGGGTGTACTTCTCCCTCTGCCTCCGGTGGATCTCCCTGGTCTGCTCCCGGCTCTCGTCTGTGTTTACCACAAAGCAGCGGGAGGCGTTCTCCGGGTTGATCTCCGTCGAAGTGGAGGACATCACGGCGGAAACAATGACTTTTTTCCGTACCAGCTTGCTGGTCATTCTTCCGGTCTTCTCATCCTTGGTGGTCACCAATCGGGACAGCTCTTTTCCGGATAACATCTCCCGCATCTGATGATCTACGCTCTCCGAGTGGACCGCCTCTCCCATGACCAGAAACTTGTGCAGCAGAGCTTCATCGGGAAGGTAGTTCAAGGCCTGGTCGGAAAGGCTGGTCATGGAAATCACATCCTCTTCGGGCATCAGCTTTTTTACCGTATCGATCAGAAAGCTTTTACCAGCGGCGGACTGGGAGATGACGATTACGCTTACCGGATCGGCCATCAGACGGGAGGAGGCGGCCAGGTACATAAGGATCTTGTTTTCCTCCTCTCCCACGTAGCCCAGAGCTTCCGTATCCCTGACAATCCTGTCGAAAAGATTGGGATCCTGTAAAAGGGAGAGGCCAGCTGCCTCTTCCTCAGGGGTCAAAGACCCCTTCTTTAAACCGGTATCCGAAAGGGCCCGTTCAGACTCTTCTTCCAAATAGTCCAGGATATCCAGTAAATCCTTTTCAATCCTGGCGGATTCCTCGCCGAACCGGCGAGCGACCGCGACAGAGAAAAGGGTCCGGCTCCGGGCGGAGAAGAGGTCTACATTGTCGATGAACTTGACAGTATCATCCGCCGGCCTCTGACAGCGGACATTCACCTTCAGGGAACTGACAAATCCTTCTTTAACTCCGATGATCCGGTAATCCAGAGAAGAACAATGAAACAGGTACTTACCATCGGCCACCAGTGGCCTTTTATCACCCTCCGGCGGTTTCAGAATGCTGCTCTCGATCAGGGATAGAACTTGTTCCTTTGTGATTTTTGGTAATGACTCATTCCAGTCCTTGGAAGGCGGGAAGATGGTTCTGACGGCAATACCCTTTTCGAAAAGAGTTTTTCCGACCTTTTCTGCAGCCTCCCGGCCCGCTTCATCACCGTCGAAAGCAAGGACAACTTCCTTTGTACGGTTTTCTTTCAAAGCTTCTACAAGGTGACTGGTCACCCCGTTGGCGCCGTAAGAGCAGGAAACATTTTCGCATCCCAAAACCATCAGCGAAAAGGCATCAATCACCGATTCTGTCAGGATCATCCGGTCCGGGTAAACCTTGAATGCCTGGTGGTTAAACAGGCCCCGGTGGGGCCCTTTCAAATAAAGGTGTTTCACCCTGGACCTTTCATTTATCTTCCTGCCGTAAAATCTCCGGACTTTCCCATCGGAAGAATAGAGTGGGAAAACAATGCAGTCCCGGAAGGTTTCAAGGTTCTTTTCCGTAAAGAGGCCCGCCTCTTTCAGCTCCTGAAACTGGACTTCGGACAGTTTGTCTTTCAAGTCTCCGGGGCAGTAGCCGACTTTCAGCCGTCCCAGAAGCTCCGGAGCATAGATCCCCCGTTTTTTCAGGTAGGAAACTGCTTCCGGATGGGAGAGCTGACGGTGATAGTAATCCGTTACATCTTCCAATGAGGTTGTTTTAAGCAGAGGTTCGCCCTCCAGTGGCACCGGCGGAGCCGGTACCTCCTTCGGCCTGAATGCCTTTCCCTCATCTCCTTTCAAGATAGCCAGAGCCTCTTTAAACTCCACGCCCTGGTGCCTCATCACAAAGTCAAACACATCCCCGCCGGCCCCGCAGCCGAAACAGTGAAACAGTCCCTTGGACTGGTCCACCGAAAGAGAAGGATTCTTGTCCTCATGGAAGGGGCACAGCCCCATGAAAGAAGAGCCTTTCTTCTCGAGAGAGATACCATAGGAGGTAATCACACTGACTATATCGGTTTGTGCCTTGATCCGGTCTTTTTCAAACTCGTCCAGCAGGGAAGCCCCCTTCAAAGGGCTCCTGCCTTTCAGCTTTGAAGAAGTCATAGACCGCACCGGGATAAAAGTTCATTCCCCAGAGCCCTTACTTCCTCCGCGGGCCTTTTCCATTGGTTACCGGACAGCTGGACCAGGCCCTTCCTCTCGGCAATGGCTTCCTCGATCCGGATCGACCGGCTGATCACGGTCTCAAAACAGGTTTCTCCGAAGAACCCGGTCAGTTCGGCTTTCAGCTCCCGGCCGATCAGGGTAACCGGGTTGTAGCTGTTAAGGACGACTCCCAGGGCGTAAAGAGTCGGGTTCAGGCTCCGCCTGATCTTCTCCATGGTTTCCAGAAGGTCCGAAGCTCCCTGCAGGGCGTACTGACTGGCTGTAATGGGCATCACAAGGTGATCGGCGGCTACAAGGGCATTGCCCGTGAGGATTCCCAGGGAAGGGGGAGTATCCATCAGGATAAAATCGTAGGATTCGAACTCCTCCCGTTCGAAAAGCTCCTTAAACCGTACATAGCCGTCGAACTCTCCCACAAGCTGTTTTTCCAGCAGGCTGAGATAGATCGATCCGGAAAGGATCTCAAGATTCTCACTGACACTTTGAACGTGAATTTCATCTTCTGTAATGGCCTCGTACAGTCCTTTTCCCGGCTGGTCGAAGAAACTTCTGGAAAGGTTGCCTTGGCTGTCACAGTCTACCAGAAGGGTTTTCAGCCCTTTATCATGGGCCAGGTAACAGCCCAGTTCTCTTGTCATGGTGGTCTTGCCGACCCCGCCTTTCTGGTTGGTAAATACGATCTTTTGGCGACTAAGAATGGGGCCCTGATGCTTTGCATCACCCATTTTATCTAGATTCACACTGGGCCTCCTCTTCCTTCTTCCAGAGGAGGTTCCGGATCACTTCCAGAGTCTCGGGGATCTTCTTCAAAGGAGTCCGGCAGGTACCCAGAAAAAGTTTACGGTCTCCGGTAATGTTCTCTCCTTCCAGAGTGAAAACCATCTCCTGGGCTCCCAGGGTTCCCATGCTCAGGTAAACATCGACCAGCCGGTGGTGCTGATCCAAAAGGTAGGCGACTTCGGCCAGGTTGGCTGTTATGAGGCTGTCTTTCACTGGTGGCCCCCTTTCATGCTTTTCCGGTAGTCCCGCTTGGCATTGTTGGCGTAGTTGTTGATCTCTCCGTAACAACGGCGGAAGAGAACCAGATTGACAACCGCTTCACTTCTCAAAAAGTCGCTTTGAAGATGAGGAATGACTTCTCCTTCGAAGTAGAAGTCGCAGATGATATCTTTGGTGACGTTCCCGGCCAGAAGGCGGCAGGTAACCAGGTGGGGCGTTACCCCTTTAGTCAGGTAGTAGGCGGCCTCGTACAGGTCGCTGGTGCGGATTTCCATTCTTTACTCCATCGGAAGGAGCAGAACGGCATTTGCGGGGATAAGAATTTATGGTAGAATTGTAAGTGCATGGAGTTCTACTCCTATGTTGTTTTTAAGCCTGTTTCCCGAAGGTCGCCAAACACTCGGAAACGGGCTTTTTTATTGCCAACGGCAATATTTCAAAAGTGTGTCAAGTAGCATTTGACTGTTTAATAATGACACATCATGTATCACTCGTCAAGTTATATGATAAGATAAATCATGCCTCAAGTACCGAAGAAAGAATTACCCCCTTTAAAAATCAGTGACAAAAGCATTGGTGAAATCATTGCCAAAATAAGAAAACAGAGAGGACTTACACAGCTTGAATTGGCTGAAACAATTGGCATTACAAGAACCGCATTATCTGCCTATGAAAGCGGAAGAGTCCGACTTTATGATGAAATGATAGCAAGATTCGCCATTGCTCTGAATGTCTCGACTGACACTCTTTTCGGGCTGAAGGATGAAAATATTCTTGCACAGGATACAAATCTGAAACTTACAAAACGCCTGAAAGAACTGGAAGAACTCCCACCGGCAGACCAAAAAAAAATCCTTGAGCATATCAAGGATTTGAGAGCCATGAATGAATTAAAGGAAAATCAATCCAAATAGATATTCTTTCGATATCCGGCTATTACAAAGAGAATGAGAAACCTAACCCTGCTTACTGCTTACTGCATTCCATATTCATCTCTTTTCGAAGTAAATCATTCAGCAAAGTCTGATACCCTTTACCATGACTTTTTAGCCAAAGAAGAATGTCCGCATCGATTCGGGTGGTTATCTGCTCTTTCCTGGGCTTGTAAATATCGTGAAAAGGGACGGCCCTGGAAAAATCCTCATCAGACCACTCTTTTATGTCACTGGTATCTATTTCGGAGTCGGGTAATTCGGCAAGCTTGGCGAGTCTTGCCTTTGTGTCTTCATCCATAGGACTAAAACCATTTTCCTGCTTCATACTTCCTCCTCTCTGCCGTTGTTGCTTTTCGGGCAGATATTATTCTGAAAACGTCTTCATCCTGCTGATCTCTCATGGTGTAAACCACAAGCACCAGCAGAATGCCGCCGATATGCCCCATAATTTGCTGACGGGGCTCTGAATCCGTGTAATCCTCACGAACCAGGGCAAACGGGTCGGCAAAAACATACTTGGCGTCTTTGAATGACAATCCGTGTTTCTTCTGGTTGATTATGTCTTTTTCTTTATCCCATTCAAAGGTCATAATATAATTATACTATTGTAACTACATTTTTGCAATTATGATAAAAAGAGAAAACACTCCGCCAGCTCCTGTATAAAATTATTCTGGAATCTATAAACTTACCACTAAAAGCAGGTGAACAGAGAATTCGTTATATGGCGAAGCGGACAGCTGCCAGGGACGGCAGCTGCAGATAACGGATTTTCTGATCAGAACCGGAGCCACGACGGCGGAGGTTCGGCCTGCGGTTACTGCCGGAAAAGCTTTTTCAACGTGAAATGTCATTCCGGCGAAAAATAAAATTAGGGGTCATAACAACAGTGCTGCACCAGACAGGCAAGCCTGCAGGTGAGCATGGACGTTATGAATTTACGGAATGTGAGAAAAAGCATCTTTAAAGGTTTTATTCTTATAATCCCAATTAAATGTCTTAGTATCTCCTACAGAATTTCCAGAGGCAAAATAAGGAGTTAAAACTATACCCGGAGAATATTCTTTATTATTTGGGTAAGACAATTTCATCTTAAATCCATAAAAGATTAACTCATGATTCTTAAATGATATCAAGATTTTCCCTGTTGCATCTTCAAGTATATCATCATGAAAATAAATTACATGATCCCGATTAATATCAGACTTCAGAACACCTATGAAGCTTTCACATATGTCTGAATCAGAATAATAATCAGTGTAAATCTGAACAATGTCATCATCTATTATTAATTCGAAGTCAGCAGACTTTTTATTTAATAATATTATATCATCAGAAAATATTACTGATGAAAATAAAAGGATTTGTACTGTTATTAGAAAAATATTCCTCAATCCCATAAAATATAACCCCAATTGTAGTTTTTATTTATCTTTTTCTTTGCATATTGATCTAAGAAGCCATTTTCAACCATATTAATTTTACCAGCATTTGATGATGGATGAACTTCTCCTGCTTCTGTAACTGTCGTAACATGATCGTAAACACCATCACCATCCCAATCATAAAAGTTTTGAGAACCCACTCCACCATTTCCCGGTTTCAGTAGGTTAGGATCATTGGCCATTTCATCAGCAGTTCGATCACCAATACCAACACCACTTACTGTTTCAGCTGAAATCATAGATGTCGAAGAACAGTCTAATCCTTGTCCTTCAGGTGATGGAGTTTCTCCACCAGAATGATAATTACCACCTACAAACGATTTCGCTGTTTCGGCCAAACCATTGTTAAGGATTTCATCAACCGTTTCAGATATTTCATCATATGCAGCTTCAGTTATATTATCCATTATCTCATCTTCAACTGCTTGAATCTGTTCATTAAGCCGATCTATATTTCGGTCATTATCCATACCGGAATTAATCAGATCATCTTTTTTATCTTTAAGATCATTTCTTCGATCTTCTCTGCCTTGTGCATCTCTTCTATCTTTTCTATCGCTTTTCTTTTTTTCATATTCCGTATTTCTCTGCTCTCGATCTCTTTCATCATCAGCACTATCGCCATCAACACGGCGCATTCCTGTAGGATCGACAAATTTTAGAGGGTTGTTTGATACATAATTGAACCAGTTTTGGCCGTCTCTAGCCGGGTCTTCCGATATAAACCTTCCGGTCCCCGCATCATACCACCGTGCATTGTAGTAATAGAGTCCGGTATCTTCATCCAGATCCTTTCCGGTATATTTCATTACTTCTCTTGGGATTTACGCTCGGTTTCCTCTTTTCTCTGTTCAGCCATCTCACTGATCCTGCGGGCAAATTCGGGGAAGCGACCCAGAATCTGGTCGAAGGTTTCCTTGTCGATGGAGTAGCAGTCGCAGTACTCCCTGGCCTTGATGGTGGCGTTACGGGGGGCGCTGAAGAGAAGGGCAATCTCCCCGAAGAACGAGCCGGCGCCCAGGGTGGCATAGACAATTTTTTCGTCTTCCGAAACAACATCAACCGATCCCCGGCTGATAAAGTACATCTCGTAGCCTATCTCACCCTTGATCACCACATAGTCTCCAGGCGTAAAGACAACCGGCTGCAGGTTCAGGATAATGTCTTTAATAAACTCTTCCGACGTCCCCTGAAAGAGGGGTACCTTCTGAATAATATCCCGGTTCAGAAAGAGGGAAACCGAAGTCTGAAGCGGTTTGGGCAGGTCCGTCAGGATGGATGATTCGTCATAGCCCCGGCGGCTCTCCCACAGGTAGTCGTAGTAGTCGTTTATCTTGTCCTTCAGGTCCGAGGGAATATGCTTGTACTTCATGAAGGTGGTGATTTTTTCCATCTTTTCCTGATACTGGGACTTGGCGATATCTATATTGGCAATGATATTGGCAATATTACCAATAATAAAACCGTACATACCGGCACCGATCAGCTCGACGATTATAATAAATATTATCTGTGCATTGTTGGTCTGGTCCGGAGTGATATCACCGTATCCAATGGTCGTAAGCGTTGTAACCGTCCAGTAGAAGGATACAATATAGCGGTTCAGCCGGGTATTGTCTCCCAGGCCTCCGGTAATATAAATCCAGCCGCAGGAAATCAGATGAGCTGCGATGAGAATCCAGAAAATCAACAGAGCCATCCGGATAAAACTCGGATTCATCTTTTTGTTGTTGCGGATCCGGCTGATCATCCTTCCTATACGGAAGAGCTTCACCAGCCTCAGCAGATTGGCGTAAAGCGCAATCTCCAGTATAAGGGGATGGTTGAACAGGGTCAGGACCATATACAGGGGGAGAGCCGCCACTATATCCAGGGGCAGGTCCCGTTTTCTGTATAGCTTGAAAATAATCTCTTTATTGTCGAAATACTCCCGCTGGTCGTAAAAGCCCGTATGGGATTCCAGATAGATATCGAGGATGAAGATCATGGAGATCAGGAAATCGAAAAGGAGAAGGCGTCCCCTCATGGGGATACGGAATACCGTAGTCAGGGGGACGATTATGGTAATAGTTATGGTCAATAACAGGATGAACGTATCCCAGGCAATCTTTTTTCTGCTGTTTGGATTGATAATTTGAAATTCCATATTAATTTATTATCGGAGAAGAGCCTTTTTATCTCCATTCTTTTTCATCAGAGCTTTATGGGAAATTCATAGTATGCTGTAATACAGTAAGGTTTATATTCATTTAAGCGGCAGGGAGAGGAAAAATGGTGGAAAGAAGTACCGGGGAAGAGATCTTCGACCGGGTAGACAGGGACGACCGGGTTATCGGAAAAGTGTTAAGGAGCGAGGCCCATGGCAATCCGGATCTGATACACCGGGTGGCTCATGTGCTTGTATTTGATTCATCGGGGGAGCTCTTTCTGCAGAAGCGGGGAAAGCATAAGGATGTGCAGCCTGGTAAGTGGGATACCTCCGTAGGGGGGCATGTGGACGCAGGGGAATCCTATGATGCCGCAGCTCTGCGGGAGATGCGGGAAGAGCTGGGAATCGATGGCGCTGCCGTGGAATTTCTGTATAAATACCTTCATCGGAATGAGTATGAGTCGGAATACGTCTGTACCTACCGCTGCATCTGGGACGGCCCGATAGAGATTCATCCGGATGAGATTGACGAAGGACGCTTCTGGACCCTGAAGAGTATCCGCAGCAGCAGCCCCGATCACTTCACACCCAATTTTCTGGATGAACTGGAACGGTTCAGTCAATTCTCCCAGTTCTAGGAGCCAGAAAAAAACCGCCCTCCTCAGTACCCCGAGCGTAGTCGAGGGGGGAGGGGGCGGTCCGATTATCAAGCTGAAAAGCTTAAATTAACCTTTGTAGTCACCGGGTTTGATTTCATCACCGTATTTTTCTTTAACGGCTTTGTATTTGGCAATAGCTGCATCCCAGTATTCGTTCAGCTCTGCAGGTACGTTGCTGTCTTTGCTGGCAAAGAATTTTTTGGTTCTTTCCAGTTTCTCGATCAGTTTGGTACAGCGGAAGGTGAACAGGTAGGTATATTTCTCTTCGTTGAATCCTTCGTTGGGGAGGAACTCATCGAAAAGGGCCTGCAGGTCTTCGTACTTGGGGATTTTACCGGAGGGAGTATCGATGGCATCGAATTCGCCGTGGATTCTTCCTTCTGCCCAGTGTACCCATACTTTCTTGGCCAGCTTGCTGGTCATGAACTCACCCTTGGGACCTCTCATAAAGTAGTTGGTGGAGTAAACCCTGGGTTCTTCTTTCATACCTTCTACGAACTTGATGTTATTCATGGTGTACTCACCCAGAGGGTAGGATACAAAGTCCATGTTGGCCATGGGAGAAGCAGCTCTTACACCTTCAGCGCCCAGGGTCGCCGCAGTGGTTTCAGATTCCAGGGTACAGGCTTTCAGCAGGATACCGTCTTTCCATGAGGGAGACTCTTCAACGGGAACGGAAGTATCGCTGTCACGTCCGCCATAGAGAACACCGGAAACCTTGACACCTTCCTTGGCTTCAAAACCTTCTTTGTCATAGTTTTCCAGGTAATCCAGTCTCATGGTGTACCGTGAGTTGGGGTGAGCAACGGGAACAACATTACCTTTGTCGTCTTTCATGCCTTCAGTCCATTCTCCGATGTGGTTCAGACCGGATTTGGGAGCCTCAACTCCCTGACCGAGCCAGTACGGCATTTTGTCGGGACCCTGCAGGATATTGGAGAAGATAACTTCCTGGTTTTTCATACAGTTTTCGAAAATTACGGGATCGTCTTCTGCGTTAACGTCTTTGATGATACCGAAGATTCCCTGCTCAACGTTTACAGCGCGGAATTCGCCGTCGATTTTGCGGGCATAGATGATATCGTCACCAACAATCTGTTCGCCGGGGATCATGGCTGTAGCGGTTTTACCACAGGCTGAGGGGTAGGCACCGGAGAAATAGGTTTTTCTTCCGCCCTTTCCGTTACAGGCCATCAGGAACATGTGCTCACAGAGCCATCCTTCTTCTCCGGCTTTGTTGATAGCCAGTCTCATAGCGTGTTTTTTCAAACCGATGGAGTTACCGGCATACTGGTCATTCATGGAGTAAACGATATTATTCTGGGTATCCATGTAGATCCGTCTCTTATCCAGTTTTACGGTACATCCTCTCTCGTCCAGGGGACCTGCAGAATGGATGAAACGGAAAAAGTCTTCGCAGCCGGGGTTGTTCAGGAAGTGCTTGTATCCGGCTCTGTAAAGAATGGCTTCGGAATGACATACGTAGGAAGAGTCCGTAAACTGGATACAGGGTACGGTAAAAGGACTTTCAGCAGGTCCTTCTGTGAAGAATTTCACATAAGTTTCTTTTCCTTCCATATTACCTTTGGCGATTTCCATTATTTCTTCAAGAGCTTCGTCGTAGGGAAGGGAGTTCATGGCTTTCATTTTTTCCATGTTCTCGGGGTAAACCATGTATCTTGTGTTTACCTTGTCACGGGCCTGATCGCCGTAGCCGTCCCAGTGGATGGTCTGTTCAGAGTTTGCCATAGGGAATTCTTCCCCATTCTTAAGTGCGGCAGCTTTGACATATTCTTCGTCTTCCTTGCTGTCATCACAAACATAGATAGAGGCGGGGTTACAGTGTTCTGCAAAAGAACCAATAAATTCCATAACCTTTTCATTTTTGAGGGCTTCCAGTTTTGCAAAACTGGACTCGTTCATTTTGCTTTTCAGCAGATCTGTATACTTGGACATTTCAACTCCTTGAAATTTAAAAAATCCTAATATCCCTTTTGTCAGGGAAAAAGCACATTCCCGGTATTTAAATAGTATTTGTGTCAAAAAATCAATTAACAACCATTTGGGGAAATGTGGATTAAATAATATGATAGAACCAAATGGAGAGTCAATGAACTGGGTATTTTGATCGATGAATAATTCAGTCTTTTTTTACCCATATCATTTTTTTTCAGATGGAAATCCGATTAATAATAGGAATATGCTATGAAATTACCATCGGTTATACGAACCAGGCCCTTTTCCGATTCCTGGTTCTGTTCCAGGTATCAGGTCTCTCCCTACCGGGGATGCCGGCACGGCTGTCTGTACTGTGACGGGAGGGCGGAGAAGTATTACGTAGAGGGTTCATTTGATCAGGATATTACCTCACGGGATGATCTGCCCGGCAGGCTGACCTCGGATATCCGTAAACTAAGGGAAAGAGGGTATGTGTCTCTTGGATCCGGGGTTACCGATGCATATCAGCCTCTCGAAGCGGAGAAAGAGCTGACCAGGCAAATTGCGTCCATTCTACTGGAATACCGGATTCCTGCGGTTGTACTTACCAAATCCGTACTGGCTCTGCGGGATCTGGACCTCTGGTCCGAGTTGAGTCGTACTTCGTCATTTCATCTGCTGGTTTCATTTTCAACTCTGAATGAAGAGATTCGGAAGGTTGTCGAACCAAATGCCTCCTCTGTTAATGAGCGTCTGGATATGATCCGGAGGTTTCGGGACGCCTGTTGTCCTGTCAGTGTTCTGGCTATGCCCCTCCTTCCCGGGATCAGTGACACGGGAGAGGACAGTCCTCTCAACTTTCCCGAATCTGTCAGGCCGGATTGTATAATGCCCTCTACACTCACTTTAAGGCCCGGCCGGCAGAAAGACCTTTTTCTGGACTGCATCCGGAAGAACTTTCCGGAGAAACTTCCCCTTTACAAGGACCTGTACAGGGAAAACAGAGCCTCCGGATCGCCTCTTGATAAATACTGCGACTCTCTTTATAGAGAGACTTCCCGGATCCTTCTGAAAAAGGGAATTCCTCCCATGATTCCGCATCGAATCTGGAAGGGGCATGTTTCTCTGGCTGATGAGATATCCTTTCTTCTTGCTCATATGGATGTCCTTTATTCCATGCGGAAGGTGGATACAAAGGCATTGAAAAAAGCTCTTCTCTCTTATGAAGCCTGGATTAAAACTATAAGAACCGATTTTAACCGGAGGCGCTCCCTGAGCAGGGAGTATCTGGATGATCTGATTTTAATGTACAGCCGGAACGGTTCTCTCTCTGATCTTTTCGGTAATGAGAAACTGGGGCAGTTTTTCAGGGACGTCCTTGAAAAGGGGATGATCCTGGATTATATAAATTGCCGTTTGGATCAGAACTCTCAATAGGTCTGATGTTTACTGCTCTTGTCCATATGAAGAGGGACCCACCAGGAATATCCCAGGAGTATCGTCAGTACTGCTATCTGACTGGCGGTGTATTCGTTACACTGGGGCATCTTGCGGGAAACAAATACAAACTGGAGGATATGCGAAAGCAGAAATAATCCCAGTATCATCAGGTAAGCAATGTTCGGGGAGTTTAAGTTGCAGTAAATTAAAAGAATCCATGTAGCTAGAACGGCAAACTGATTCAGTTTCCAGAAAATATTCTCATGAAATAACGGCATGTAATATTGCTCCACTGAACTATATTATGAGGCATCAGCTGTTCGACCTCAAAGGAGTAAATACGAATGTTTTGTGAAGATTTCAGGAAGGGGATCTTAAAAATCAGCTATCTTTAATAAATGTGCAGCTGTTAATCTTAAATCCAATTCCTTCATCCTGTTTGAAATCATCAGAGGTATGGGTCTGAACTTTTAATGTGATATCTTCCGCCTTTACGGTATAAAGGTAGTGATTCCCTTTATATAGACGGGATACGATTGTTCCTTTCTGCAGCCCCTCCGAACCGTTTCCTTTTGCCAGGCTTATATTCTCTGGACGAATGATACAGAGAACCTGTTCATTCGGGAATCCCGCGCTTTCCGGTATGTTCAGCTTCATCCTCTTGTCACTGCAGAATGAGATGGAGTCTCCATTCTCCACTATCCGGCCTTTCAGGATGTTTTTCACACCCATGAACTCTGCGGCAAAAGCGCTCTCCGGGTGTCCGTAGATCCGGGTGGGAGAACCCGACTGTATGATTTGTCCTTCGTTCATAAGTATAATTCTGTCACTCATGGCCATGGCTTCGGTCTGGTCATGAGTGACATGGATAATCGTAAGGTCCAGGGCTTTCTGTATGGTCCTTATCTCTTCCTGCATCTCCTCTCTTAATCTGGCATCGAGATTGGAGAGGGGTTCGTCCAGGAGCAGAAGGTCCGGGTTCATGATCAAAGCCCGTCCAAGCGCAACCCGCTGCTGTTCTCCTCCGCTTAGCTGACCGGGATAGCGGCTTCCCTTTTCTCTCAGGCGAACCAGCTCTAAAATCCGGTTCACCTCCTGTCGTATAAAAGCCCTGTTTCTTTTATGCATTTTCAGGGGAAACGCCAGATTCTTTTCTACTGTCATATGGGGCCATAATGCATAGTTCTGAAATACCATACCGATATTCCTTGATTCCGGCGGCTCATAGAGACCGTTCTCCGGGTCATTCAGCAAATTGCCGTTCAGTTCGATCACACCGCTGTCCGGTGTCTCAATCCCAGCAATGCAGGCCAATAGAGTGCTTTTCCCGCAGCCGCTCGGACCGAGTATGGCAAGAAGTTCACCCCTCTTTACTGTGAAGCTTGTGCCGTTCAGAGCTGTCACCCTTCCATAGGTTTTTTTTGTATTCTTTATTATCAGCTGGTTCATTGCTTTTTCCTTGTCCTTTGAAGCAGGTTTCCTCCGAGAATCAGGAGGATAACGATGATTGCCAGGGCCGAAGTCATTTCCAGACCGTAAGACTGAGACTGCATTCCGAAGAGCAGAACGCCGACGGTTTCCTGACCGGAGGAGTACAGCATCAGCGATATGGGGATCTCCCTCAGGGCAATCATCAGACAGATTAAAAATCCTGCTTTGTAGCCGGGGGCAAGCAGGGGGAGCAGTATCCTGAAAAACGTATCGATCTTTGATGCCCCGGCAGTTCTGGCCGCATACAGAATATCCCGGCTTTGGGTGGCCAGAAGACCTGAAACCTGTTTCATCACAAGAGGAGTAAACAGCACTGTATAGGTAATAATAATGGCCATGGGTGTACCGTAGAATTTCAGGGGGGGGCGGTTCCAGGCAAAAATGGCCGCTATGGCCAGAACCGTATTGGGAATAGCCATGGGCCAGGTCGCTGCCGCTTCCATTATCCGGCTGGGCAGGGAGGGCTGATACTGCCGCATAAGCAGGGCTCCGGTACCGACTGCAGACGCAAGAAGCGCGGCTGATCCACCGAAGAACAGACTGTTTGCAAAAGCCCGAAGAGCCTTCCCGGAGCCGAACAGAAGCGCCCTGTAATTGTTCAGAGTCAGATACCGCCATTGTAAAGGCAGTCCCCACCGGAGCAGCAGGGAAGAGAGAAACATGGACAGGATCGGTATCAGACAGGCCAGTGTATAAAACAGAGCAATGCCGACCAGTAAGGGATACTTCTTTTTCCCCAGAATATTGATGATTTTGGATCTTCCGCCGGATTGAAGGATCCGTTCCTTGTGAAGGATTATTCCCTGAATGCCATGCAGCCCTGTGGATATGGCAACAAGAAGAAGGGAGAGGGCGGCCGCATCCCCCGTTCGGAGGCTGCTCAGGGCTGAATAGATACCGGTCGGGAGAGTATTGATTCCCACAGGCAGGCAGAGAAGGGCCGGGACCGCGAAATTCGCAATTGTTCTGGAAAATACCAGAAAACCTGTTGAAAACAGGCTAGGGAGTATCAATGGCAGAGTTACCGTAACAAAGGCCCGGCTTTGAGTCGCTCCCGACAGAAGGGCTGCTTTTTCAAGGTCCGGGGGTACTTTTTCAAGGGCATTCCTCAGTGAGAGAAACATTAATGGGTAGAGGTGGAGGGTCATTACAATAATCACAGCCCGGATCGAGTAGGGGTTGGGGTGAAATGATCCGTTCGGGACCAGGATACGCACAATCCGTTCCAGATAACCGTTTCTGCCGAATATCTGCATCCAGGAGAGCGCCAGGATATACGGAGGAATTGTAAAGGAGATAAAGGTGAAAAACTCGATTACTCCTTTGAATGGAAAATCGGTTTTGACCACCAGCCAGGCCAGTATCCCTCCCAGAACAGAGGATAAAACAAAAACCCCTACAGCTATTTCCAGTGAAGTCTGAAGGCTTCGGAAGGTATCGGCGGCTCTGAGAATGTCCAGAACCCTGTTCTGCCCCCTGGCAAACAGAAGCAGAGGCGGATAGACATAGAACAGAAGCAGAGAGCATCCGAGAAGGAGAATCCCTCCCCGGATGGCAAATTCAGTTGAAGAGCTTTTTGAAACTGTCATTTATGGAGTCTTGTTTCTCAGCCAGGTCTTCCCAGTCTACAAACCTGATGGACAGGTCACCGGGAATCCCTGCCGTTTTCTCAGCATCTTTCCTCACACTGACAAATCCGAACAGGGTCGTTATTGTCTGTGCTTTCGGGGATATCATAAAGTCAACAAACTCTTCTGCCAGTCGCCGGTTGGTTTCAGGGCGGGCCGCATTATTGCTGATGGCAATGGGTCTTTGTATGGCTACTGCCCCTTCTGTGGGCCAGCAGATGGCCAGGGGAGTCGGATACCCCTCTTTTCTTGCCTTCTTCTGAAGTCTCAGAACGGCATCATGCGGTGCAATCCCCGCATCGAATTCTCCTTCCTGTATTTTTGAGGGAACATCACTGTTCTTCTTTGTCAGCAGCAGTCCGTTTCTCTGAAGTTCCCTGTGAAAAGCACCGGCTTCCCCATTCAGCTCCCACAGGCCGGCAATAAGAGCCAGTGCCGTTGAGGACTGGGCCGGATCGGCATGGGCTATGGCATTCCTGTAAGTGTCCGACAGGATATCGTTAAAACCTGTCGGAACGGCTCCCCTGACTGTATCCTTATTGTATATAACAACCCCGTAACGTTCGTTTACCAGAGTAAAATTCCCCGTCTGCTGAAAACGGTCCCTCAGCATGTCCGAGTCCGCCGGTTTGTAGGGGTAAAGGGCTCCTGCCTCATCCAGTTTGAGATAGATCAGGGGATCGGATCCCCAGAACACATCTGCATTGATCGAACCGGCTTCCCACTCTGTCCAGACCCTCTGTCTGAGAGGACCGCATCCCATAGGCACGAATTCCAGAACATCACCACGATCTTCTTCAAAGGTCTGTTCCAGCTTCTCCAGCATAGCAGCCGGACCGGAAAGGTATACGGTAATCTTCCCTTCTTCACCGGTATAGACAGGTTCGCTCTCCTGTACCCCTCCGGCAGACAGGGGGGCGATTCCAATAAGGATGAAAGCGATATAGATGGTTAGGGCGCTTCTTCTGAACATATAAATCTCCTTGGTTAATATATATTAACTAGTAATTTCGAATAATATTAGAAGAAGCTAATAATGTCAATTTCCACCCATACGGTTATTTCTCTGTTTAGAAACTGAAAACTCCCTTCACCCAAAGAGATGACAGGTCTTTCAGCTGACCGAAGTTTCCTTCTCTATCGGAGCCGGGAAAATACAGATCGCTGCCCATGGCAATTTTCAGGTCATCCCTCACGGCATACTCCGCATTTACTGAGTGACAACTGTCGAATTCGTTAAGCCCGGCCATAAAAAACCAGGACAGTTGCAGTGTTTCCTGCAGGAGATTCTTCGAAATACTGATCGTTGCCTGCCGGTTTCTCTCTTCCCGGTTTACAGTTTTTTCGTAATCCATCAGAATATCCTCTGCATACTGGGTGGTCAGGGTCCAGCCGCCCCATGGATTCCAGTCCAGACCGGCCAGAACCTGTAGATGATCCTTTGCCAGCCAGTGTTCACCGGGATCCTTCCGCAGAAACCTGCATCCCGTCGTCCAGGCTCCCTCGGTACGGATTATAAATGTTCCGACAGGAATGGCTGCATCCACACCATACATCCAGATCCTGTAGTATTCGGGATCAAGCAGGATTGTACCGGTTTCATCCATCTCAAGCTGGTATTCCGGATCGTCATTCCAGCCGGAAAAACAGGAGAGGGATAGATCCAGAGCGGGAAGAAACAGGCTTAACCGGACTCCGAATTCACTCTCATCCAGAGAGGGGAATGCATTCCCTGCCTGTATCTCATAGTTTACAGACATCTCCCCCGAACCGGTATCCAGGGTTGAAGGAAAATAGAGTTCTGTCAGGGGATTCTCCGGATCGACAGGATACGCAGATGGAACAAAGAGAGGAATCCAAAGGGTTTCCAGTGTGTAGGATAAACCGAATACACGGGCTTTCAGGGCCGTAACCGGAAGACGGGAGTCCTCGTAGTCCAGGGCGATAAACTCTGTTTTATTTTTGGGACAGATGATGTCGGTGATCTGTATTCCGTCGGCCTTCCCCCAGGACAGGATCTGCCGTCCTCCGCGGATGTCAAAGTTTTCGCCGGCGAATTCCATAAATACCTCGTTAAAATCCAGCCCGGTTTCGGATGGTATCAGTTCATTGTATACACCCTTGAAGTCCGCCTTGAAATAAATTTCTCCCGCATACCCTTCCAGTTTGGGATTCAGTCTGGTGCGGCAGGCCGTCAGACGGGCGGAATCCCGGATGCCCGAGGCAATCAGGATGTCCGAGGATCCGCCGAAATCCACTTCTGCCTCTCCCCACAGAGGATTCCATAATAGAAGGAGGAACAGGAGGTAGATTAAAAGTATAGGGGATCTCACTGTATTCGTCCCCTTTCCAGAGTGGCCACGCTGAAAAAGTTATCCTGTACCGCCAGGTTATACTGAATTTCCGAGAATTCGAGTATGGTGGTATGATTTTTCTGAATGTTCTCCATTTGCATTTTTCCGGCGGTCCAGATTCCGTCAATCCGGTTGATTTCAGACATAATCAGGGTTTTCATAAATTCCCCCTGCCTGTCATAGTATTCCACTCTGACCGGCATATAGATATCCTTCCGGATCCAGGTGATACGTTTTGAATACATATCTTTTCTGTCCAGAGGAATAGACTCGATAATCCAGCAATCCTGCCCGTCCAGCCTCTCATCGCCGTTTAAGGTATGGCTGTCTTCACTGACTTTTCGATCTCCCATATCATCGTAGGTAAAATCGGTACCCATAAAGTAATCGTTTCTGGAAGATCCGGAGATTCTCCTGGATCGCTTCAAGGCGGGAAGAAAAAGCCATGTGTCATCATCCTTGTCCGAATCGTAGGAGTAGGACAGGTATCCGACTCCTTCCACATCCGCGGGCTGACGGAAAACCATAACGGTTTTTTCATTCTCCCCATAGTCCTTTGAGTAGGAGAGAAGTTCCCTGACCCTTGTGGTCCCCCTGTTGTTGATCAGCTGAATCGTTGTAATCTGCCGGCTGCTGTCCCCATCATAACGTTCATCAGCCCGGGTCATGATCTCTTTGCCGGTCAGTGTTTCCGCTGCAGTCTGCAGGGGGAAAAGGCTCATTATCCCCGCAGCCAGCAGAATCTGCCATCCCCAGTTTGTGCTGTGTTTTTTCATGCTTCGCTACCTCCTATCAGTTGCGTTCTGCTGCTTTTTTTTATTTCTGCTTCGCTCTCTCTGCTCTCCTTCCCAAAAGGCCGCGTCCAGTAAATAAGAATCGGTGTGATGAGATAATCGGAGAGCAGGGCAGTCAGAAGTCCCAGGGGCGCCAGTACCCCGACATTGTGCATTGTCTGTACAAGGGACGATATATAAGCCCCAAAAGAGAACGACAGAATTACCGTTGTCATGGCCAGGGTTTTCCCGACAGAGGAAAAAGCATTGATAATAGCTTCCTTATAGTTTCCGCAGATCTCAAATTCGTATTTAATCTGGTTGATAAAGTGTATGGTATCGTCCACCGCAATACCCAGGAGCATGGGCATAATGATCATGGTCATCATGTCCAGCTGGAAGTCGAAATACCCCATGATCCCGCCTATGGCAATAACCGGAGTCAGGTTGGGGATCAAACCGATCAGTCCTGTGGAAAAACTGGCAAAAACCAGAGCCAGCAGAATTGTGATTATGGTAAGGGCTGTAAAAAAGGATTTCAGTTCGGAGATAACCATTCGGTCGTTCATTTCGGCAAAACGTACGGCGCTTCCAACAATAGCCAGTTCTCCCTTCGGGAACAGCTCTTCTGCCAGATCCTCGATTTTATTCAGCTCGTAAGTGATTGCGCTGGAGTCAAATTTGTAAATTTCCACCTGAGCTCTCAGGACAGAGTACTCTTCATCCACCCAGTCATAGGTATTTGTTCCTCCGGACATTTCGTACAGAAAGAGCATCTGGGCTATCATATCCCGGCTGTCGGGAATCCTGTAGAAGGACGGGTCATCCCCGTTCAGGGTTTGGTTCATATCCTTGACGATATCCAGAACAGAGAAGATTTTTGGTACGTCATGATTCTTTTTGGTTAACTCGAACTGTCCGACCTCTGTCAGCAGGCGGTCGAAATTCTTTAAAACCTCCGGTTCTTTCACCCGGTCCGCATCAGGGAAACTGATGGTTATATTATAGGTCAGGTATGAGCCGAGCTGTGAAGTGACTATGGAGTACACCCTTTGGATATAGGGAATCTTCATCCCCATAAACTTGAAACTGTCAATATTAACATTGATATTCCGTATTCCCGGAAGGGCAACCATAACGCATATCAGAAATACAGCACCGATTATCTTTCTCCTGCCAAGTATCCAGTTACCCAGGATTCGAAACCCTTTTTCCGTTCTTGTAAGACCCGGGATAGTCTGTTTTCTTCGTCCGGGCCTGTCCTTTCCGAAACTGAACAGAACGGGGATCAGCAGAATAATATAAACATAGACAGTGAGTACAACCGCAGCGCAGCTAAAACCGAGCCATCGGACGGGAGCAATCCCGATTACAGTAAAGGAAAGCATGGATCCTATTGTGGTAAGGACCGTAAAAAGGATGGGCCACCCGGTCTTCTCTACAGCACAGACAACCGCTTCCTTTCGCTTTATTCCCTGACGGAAACTCTTTTTGAAAGAATTGACCAGATGAATGGAATAGCCCACAGACAAAGCCATCCCCAGCAGAAGGGGAAGAGTCATCAGGGTGGAATCAATTCCGACATTTAACCAGCCCATAAACCCGAATACCACAGCAATTCCGGCAAAAGTGGTGAAAATCGGGATAATCACTCCCCTGAAGGAATGTAGAAAAAGGGCCAGCAGGATTACCATTACCGCAAAACCGCCGATAACACGGGTTGCGGCCTCTTTTCCCATAAAGTCTCTTTCTTCCGTTTCCGTATAGGGCATCCCGGCCGCCTTGATCGTATAGGCATTGCTCTCCCATCGGGGATCTGTTACAACAGCTATGGCAGCTTCCCCCGCTTCGAACATGGGATCCTTTCCGGGATCTTCCCATTCGCCCTCTTCCGGGTATTCCCTCAGTGCGAGAGAAATCCAGGTTTCCCTGCAGTCGGATGATACAAGTTTGTCCGCCAGGGAGTTCCGGGACAGGATCAGCTCCCGGGCTGCCTCCATCTGAGGGCCTTTTGCCGGAATCCCTTCTCCAAAGGGGTTGATTACAGCTATGCCTTCCGCTGTACCAACAGAAACCTCCAGTTCCGTAAGAGATGTTACGTCATCCGCATAGGGGACATTCATCAGCAGAGCTTCCCCCAGGTTTCTGATCATAAGCAGGACCTCCGGGGCGAATACATCCTCCGCTTCTACCAGGATACCTACGGTATCATTGTTTCCGAAGCGTTCTTCAAATTTATCCGTGGCAATTTCGATAGCTTCCTTTTTGTCGAACCATCCGGTGGAAGAACTTTTTGTATGAACCTGCTTTAATCCGGCTGCTCCAATTGCTGTCAGGAATATCAGTGTTCCCAGCAGGACCCACCTGTATTTTAGCTGTCTCTCTGCCAGTTTACGAAAAATGTGATTGATATCCGTAATCTTCACAGTATGCTCCTTCATCAGGGATTTATCTTGTCAGATCCCCGGTATTGCTGTATAATAAAGTTAATATAGACTAACTATATTAACTTTATGATATTTGATCTTAAGGGAAGGAGCTACCGAAATCGGGATTAATTGAGGTGGAAGCGGAATATGGAATGTATTCAATGCAACAATGAGGAAGATCTGAGCCGGGAAGTTACCGCTGTATTCAGTGATTCGCACCGCCGAGAAAATAAAGGGACTCTTCTGTTTTTTAATACACCTTCCATACGGGGGATTTTCAAAGAGCTTACCATCAGGCCCGGAATCAATTTGAATCTGATTGATATTGAAGCTGAGGCGCCCTTTTCCTTTAAAAGCAGGACAGTCGTTCCTCATGTTGTTGAAATGGGGTTTTCCACAAAGGGGCATGTCCGCTTCCGTATGAAGGGGCAGAGAAACCCTTTTGACAATTACGCGGGGCAAAGCTATCTCTCTTTTGCCCAGGGGGAGTTTGAAACAGAACTCTCTCTGGACGGCGGACAGCATATCCAGTTGGTGGAGGTTCAGTTCGATCCAGGTGTATTTGATGAATTCTGCAGGGAATGGGGGTGTATACTGCCCGGAAAATTACAGCCTTTTGCTGAAAACTGCAGGGATACGGTGGTTAAATGCCCCTGCATTCTCCCGGGTTCCATGCAGTATCTGGTTCAGGATGTATTGAAAGAGGCTCTTTCCTGTACAGATCTCCCGATTGGCCTGGAAGAAACTGTTCCGGGGTTAACAGCTGGAATTGTCTCCTATCTCAGGCGGGGGATGCAGTCCTCCGGGGCGGTGCTGACTTCAGGAGATATAGAACGGGTTCGGGAGGCACGTTTTATCCTGGAAGCCAGCCTGGAGTCTTCTCCGGGACTGAAGGAGCTGGCCCGGATGGTCCATTTGAATGATTACAAGCTCAAAACCGGATTCCGTCAGGCTTACGGGTGTACGGTTCATCAGGCTTTGACTGAAATGCGGCTGAATAAAGCAAGGGAAATTCTTGAACGGGAGGTATCCCCGGTTTCTGATATTGCGCACTCTGTCGGATACTCGAATCTGGGTGATTTCGGGATTGCCTTTAAAAAGAAATACGGTCTTTCTCCCAGGCGGTACCGCCTTGTTTCCGGTATTGCCGCGCACTACTGTTAGTTATCAAAAGGAGTGAAGATGGACAGGTTAAGGTTGGAGAGGCGTTTCTGGGACCGGATAGCGGGGCGTTACGATAGGGTAATGAAGAAGGATATGGAAAGACACTATTCCAGCATGATCGACTGGATGAAGACCTACCTGAACAAAGGGTGCCGTGTTCTGGAACTGGCATGCGGTACGGGTCTTGTGTCTCTGGCAATTTCTCCCCACGTAAAAGAACTGACCGGACTGGATATTTCCCCGGCCATGGTCGAAATCGCCCGGAAGAAAGCCTCCCTGTTAAATATCAGTAACTGCACCTTCCTCTCCGGTGATGCGTATCATACAGGTTTAAAAGAAAACGCCTTCGATGTGATCGTAATTTGTAATGCCCTTCATATTATGATGAATCCCGAAGAAGTATTAAAAAATGCCGCGAAACTCCTGAAACCGGATGGAATCCTTCTGGCTTCCACGTACTGCCATGGCGCTTCATTCTGCAGTATGATGCTGTCCCGTACGGCATCACTGTCCGGTTTTAAAGTATATCACCGGTGGTCGCCGGCGGAATATGCCGCCTTTGTAAAACAGGCGGGCTACACCCTCAGGGACTCTCATACGGTAAATGCACTCTTTCCTCTCAGCTGCCTGGCTTTAGGGGCATAAAAAAGCCGCCGGACTTTAGTCCGGCGGCTGTAAATCATTTCCTTTTTCCTGTTTCGGTTAACCCAGAACAGGTACCAGAGCCAGAAGAACTCCGGCCGCTACGGCGGAACCGATAACACCGGCAACGTTGGGACCCATGGCATGCATGAGCAGGTAGTTGTTGGGGTTCTCTTCCAGACCGACCTTATTGGCTACACGGGCAGCCATGGGAACGGCGGAAACACCGGCCGATCCGATAAGGGGATTGATGGGGTGTTTTCTGGAGAGTTTGTTCATCAGTTTGGCCAGACCGACACCGGTAGCGGTACCGATACAGAACGCAATCAGACCGAGAGCCAGGATACCCAGGGTATTCAGGTTCAGGAACTGAGCCGCCTGCATCTTTGAACCAACTGCCAGACCAAGCATAATGGTAACAATGTTGATCAGGGCATTCTGCATGGTATCGGACAGTCTGTCGGTTACACCGCATTCTTTTACCAGGTTTCCGAACATCAGGGCTCCGAGCAGGGGAGTCGCACTGGGCAGCAGGATGATACAGGCTGACAGTACGGTTAGGGGAAAGATGATCTTTTCAGTCTTTGTTACATGACGGAGCTGCTCCATCTTGATCTGTCTCTCTTCCTTTGTTGTCAGCGCCCGCATAATGGGGGGCTGGATGATGGGAACAAGAGCCATATAGGAGTAGGCCGCAACGGCAATAGCTCCGAGAAGGTCCTTTGACAGACGGGAGGCAACGAAGATCGCTGTCGGGCCGTCCGCTCCCCCTATGATACCGATAGCAGCAGCATCAAAAAGATCGAAAGTAATTCCGGGAACCCATTTCCCCAGAGCTACGGCACCAAGCAGAGCGATAAAAATACCGAACTGCGCGGATGCACCCAAAAGCAGGGTCTTGGGGTTGGCCAGCAGGGGACCGAAGTCGGTCATAGCCCCTACTCCCATAAAGATAATGAGAGGGAACAGACCGCTGGTAACACCAAAGTCATAGAACATCCCGATAAAACCGCCGGAAACTTCATGCAGATGCAGAGCTCCCTCTATCATCTCTCCGTGAAGGGATGAGTGAGCGGCGATTTCCGCAAAGGGGATATTACTTAATATTGCACCCATTCCGATGGGAACCAGCAGAAGGGGTTCGAACTCTTTTTTAACAGCCAGATAGAGCAGGAGGAACCCTACTGCAATCATGACCAGGTTGCCCCATCCGCCTTCCTGCAGGAAGCCGTAGAGGCCTGTCGTCAGCCACAGCTCCCGGAAGGAGGCGGCCATAGTTTGTCCAAAATTCATATACTCTTACTCCTTAACCGAGCTCAATCAGAACCTGACCGGCCGTAACCTGATCACCCTGGGCAACTGCAATGTTGGTTACAGTACCGGATACGGGAGCAGATACGGGAGTTTCCATTTTCATAGCTTCCAGAACGATTATCTCTTCACCTTCAGAGACACTGTCGCCTACGGCAACGGGGATTCTCAATACAAGACCGGGCATGGGAGCATTGACGGCCTGACCGGCTCCGGCTGCTGCCGCGGGGGCTGCTCCGGCTGCGGGGGCTGCTGCCGCAGCTGCATCAATACCGTCTTTAACATCGATATTGTAGTTAACACCGTTTACAGTGGCTGTTCCGCCGTCGATCTTTACGCCGTAAGCTTTTCCGTTAACAGTAACGGTATAACCTTCAGCAGAACCGGCAGCCGCTTTTTTGGCGTCTTTTCTGATATTGGTTTTGGCTTCGCCCTTAAGGAACATAATTCCCTTGTCCTGACAGGCTGCGGCAATAAAAATATTCTCGTCGGACAGATCGGTAATCCCGTTGTCCTGAAGCATCTTTTTGGCCGCTTCGATACCGAGTTTCTCGTTTCTATCGTTAATATCAACAACCAGCTCGGTAGTGGGTTCCAGACCCATCTGTTCCTGACAGATCGCTTTGATTTCCGCATCGGGTTCAACAGGAGTTTTACCAAAGTAACCAAGAACCATTTTCCCGTAACCTTCGGCAATCTTTTTCCAGGGACCGAACATTACGTTGTTGAATGCCTGCTGGAAGTAGAACTGGGAAACGGGAGTAACAGATGTTCCGTATCCACCCTTCATTACAACTTCACCCATTGCCTTGGTTATATCATGGTATTTGTCCATCAGTCCGTTGTCACGCAGCATCTGTGTATTTGCTGTAAGGGCTCCGCCGGGGAGGGGGGAGAAGGGGATAATGGGGTTAACCATGGTAGCTTCGGGTGGCAGGAAGTAGTCTTCCATACACTCTTTAAATACTTCTTCCACTTCCATAATGGCATCGGGATCGATTCCCAGGTCGTAATCCGTTCCGCGCAGAGCATGCCACATGGTCATGATGTCGGGCTGACAGGTTCCTCCGGATACGGGAGCCATGGAAAGGTCCACCTGAGTCGCACCGGCTTCGATCGCAGTCAGATACTGCTGGATGGAAACACCTGCTGTCTCGTGTGAATGGAAGGTGATGTTCATATCGGGACCAAGCATCTCTCTGGCGGCTTTGATGGTTTCTCCGACAATTTTGGGAGTTGCTGTTCCCGAAGCATCCTTGAAACATACAGAATCATAGGGGATTCCCGCATCAAGGATATTCTTCAGTACGCCAATATAGAAATCTTTATCGTGTGCACCGGTTGCTCCGGGAGGAAGCGCCATCATGGTAACAACAACTTCGTGTCTCAGACCGGCATCGTGAATGCACTGACCGGAGTAGATCAGGTTATTTACATCATTAAGTGCATCAAAGTTCCGGATAGTTGTGATTCCGTGTTTTTTGAACATTTTTGCATGAAGGTCGATAATGTCTCTGGGCTGTGAACTGAGACCTACAACGTTTACACCTCTAGCAAGAGTCTGCAGGTCCGCATCGGGTCCGGCAGCCTTACGAAACTGATCCATCATGTCAAAGGCTGATTCGTTGCCGTAGAAAATGGGGGCCTGAAAACGGGCGCCGCCACCGGCTTCGAAATGTTTGATTCCTGCTTTGGAAGCTGCTTCAACAGCCGGCAGAAAATCTTGTGTTAATACACGGGCTCCGTAAACGGACTGAAAACCGTCCCGGAAAGCGGTACACATAAAATTTACGCGTTTCTTCATGGAATGATAACCTCTTTATAGTTTTGTGTGAGCTTTAACGGCAGCAATTGCTATAGCAATGTCTGCGTCGGCGGATGATTTTCTGACAGCGGGAGCAGCTGGTTTTTCCGGCTCAGGGAAAAACTTCAGAACAATTTTGGACATAACATTTGTAGATACGACCAAAAGAGTCAGAAACAGAAACACCACTGACATTCCGATAATGGTAACAATAAGACCACTAATCATATTTGATGCTCCTCAGATTGGATATTATTCAATTAAGCCCTTCTCCCTTTCTGTCAGGATGGAAGAAAGACAACTAACTGTTGAATCGTTCAGGATTTACCGATTCACCGTAAACTATAGTGGAATTCCGCTAATGGTGACAAGCCCTTGAAGGGATGAAACACGCCGTGATTTGCCCTTAATTCTTAAAAATACTGAGGACGTTGATAAATTGCTATAATACGAATAGCTGTAAATGCATATAATAGTATATATTTAAAAATATATTTCTGGAGTACATTGGATGATTATAAATATTAAAAGGTGCCTACGGGAAACCCGCTTTCAATATCAGAGCACCCCGAACCTTTACCGTTATAAGAAAGTATGGCTTTCCCCTTCAGTCTTAACCGCCGAAATCCGAAGTTCCCGGTAGGGATTGTCATTGCCCTCCCGGTTTTGTATGGTTCGGTTTTCGTATGGGATCCGAATCGTATGAACGCACTTGACTCTAGTAGGCAATCCCTAAACCAATTGACAGATCCAGGCTTGTGTAACGGATCCGGATCTTTTCATCAGCGATACTTTTCTGTCCGTTGCAGGAGGAGTAGGCAATCCCGCAGTCCAGGGAGTAACGGATTCGTTCCGAATAATGGAGGGGGATTAGTGTTCCCGCACCCAGCCCGTAGTAGAGCCCTCCCTCTTCTTCAAGAAGCAGGGAGTAACCTGTATAGCCTTTCAGGTAGAAGGGGATTCCCTCAGAGGGCAGTTCCAGACGCAGCGAAAGGTAGACGGGCAGGAATGTATACTCATCACCGTCTTTGTTTCCTCTGGGATGGAGGTAACGCACCCCTCCACCGCAGCTGAAGGCCGGGGAAAGGGATATATAAAGCTCCTGGCCCAGAGAAAACCGGGTATTAAGAACATCTCCCTTCACATCATCTTCCTTTATCCAGCTTGTCGGCTCTATCCCTAAAAAAGTAAAAGAGTGAAACCTCCAGTCCGAGGATGATCCGTAAAGAGATGAAATACCGAAAAGTGTCAGAAAAAGCAATATCTGTTTCATTGACTCTACCCCTCTTTCTTATTTTTGTGTCAGATTAAATACCCCATCCCATTCCTTGGGAGGCGGCTCTTTACTGAATTTCAGACAGCGTTTCATATAGATCTCGGAAGTGGGGTCCTCGGGGATAAATTCTCTTGTCTTTCTGAAAGCTTCCATAGCTTCCAGCCACTCTCTCTGTTCAAAAAGCTCCAGCCCCCTGTGAAATAGTTCCAGTCCCAGAAGGATCTGTTCAGGAGTCTGGGTTCTTTCGTCAATCAACTCATAGAGACGGACAGGTTCGTTGATTCCCACAACACGGACACGATCCAGTTTACGGACGGTAAAAATGTCCCCTGTTTCCCTGTAGGTGGAATCACTGATCAGCAGCCAGGTCCCATACTGTTTGTTTACACCTTCCAGCCGGGCGGCCAGGTTTACCGCATTTCCCATCATGGTGTAGTCCATCTTCTGCAGGGTCCCCATATTCCCCACTACCATATCTCCTGTATTTATTCCGATTCTCGTTAAAAGGGGGCCGGGGGCCTTTCCTTCCTCCAGCATCCTTTCATTCAGTAATTTTTCCGCTTTTTTCA
Organism: Oceanispirochaeta sp.; assembly: GCA_963663385.2. Classification (GTDB taxonomy): domain Bacteria; phylum Spirochaetota; class Spirochaetia; order DSM-2461; family DSM-2461; genus Oceanispirochaeta. The sequence continues at coordinate 332,531 of CAXXXD010000004.1, forward strand.
TTCTGATAGCTGAACGGCAGGCTTTGACGGCATGATCGCTGTAGGGATGAGGCGCTCCGTAAAAAGCGATAATGGCATCTCCCTCGTATTTATCGATTGTCCCCCGTTCCTCCATGATCAGGTTGCTCATCTCTGTCAGGTATTCATTCAGAAGGGATACCAGATTCTGGGGTGTCATTTTTTCTGATATGGATGAGAACCCTTTGACGTCTGTAAAGATTGCCGTCATATGCTTTTCCTCTCCTCCCAGTGTCAATTTGGAAGGATCATCAATCAGGTCCTTGATAACATCATCAGAGAGATACTGGGCAAAAGCGCTGCGGATAAAACCTTTTTCCCGGGAGGCAATAAGAAGGTTGAAACTAACGGATGTAATAAAAGCCAGGACCAGGCTCAATCCCGGCGTTACCATGGGGATGTAGGTCCCCGTAAAAATAAAAAAGAGAACAAGAAGCCCTTCGGTCAGGAGCAGGATCCCGATACCTGCCAGTATCCCCGGTCCGGGATTCAGGTGTGATACGATCAGGGCTGTCAGTAGGGTCATCATTATGGTTATGACTATGGGAATAAGCAGGGGCGATTCATTCAGAAAGCTTCCGGACAGGATTGTATTGGTTACCGCCGCATACAGACCCATGTTCATGTATTCCTCTTCAAAAGGGTTTACTCCAATATCAGTTGTGGATGTTCCGGAATAGCCGATAACGCATGTAGTACCATTAAACTGTTCCTTCATCCCCTCTCTGAGTTCCAGTATCTGATTCAGGGTCTCCCTGGATTCGGAGAATACAACCGGGACGAAATCCATAAGATCCCGGAAGTAGGTAATCTGTTCCTCCGACAGGTCGGGCAGGGATAGGTAATATTCCAGTTCCGCCAGGATATTCTGATCCGCATCACTGTTGAGAAAGGTCTCGGCTGTTGTAAAGAACAGATCCCTCATATCCCTGTACTCATTAATAACATCCAGTCCGGGATCTTGCAGCCTGTCCGACTTCAACTGCTCCGCATAGTCGTAGATGGCCATTAGAGGAGTTTCTTCTGTATAGAAGGGGGCTTCCAGCAGGCCCTGAGTTTCCATCAATCCCAGGTTGTAAACCAGATTGGACAGAGCCCTGTCATGATTATAGAGTTTGATAAAACTGATGTGCCGGAAACTATCGTTGAACGTTTTGGCCGGCCAGTTAATAAGCATGCGGTTGTTTCTGTCCAGAGGGATGGTCAGGTTGCTTCTGTTTCCGTCTGCCATCAGAGCATTTTTCAGAATAATCTTTCTTTTCCCGAATTCCAGAGATTCCACATCCATTTTCTGCAGGAGGGCGGAAAAACCCAGCTGGGGGTAGAGATCTCCCTTATGGTTGAAAATCAGATCGATTCTTCGTCTTACTCCGTCCGCATCGATTTCGACACGGGGGAACCCGGAATTCAGAGAGTTGCTCAGAATCGGTATAATGGAGGGTTTAATATCTGCGGCAATGGAAAAATTCCCCGGATCTCCCCGGGATATATCATTCAGGGACACCTTCTGTTTCGCCAGGCTGAGCAGTTCTTCTGAGGTTGTGGGATCGGGGGAGTCCATCATATTGGTGGTACAGATAACATTCCCGAACCAGGAGACAGCCTGACCCAGATAAACATCGTTATCCCGGGCAATTTTCTGGACATCCCCGAGGAGTTCAACTTTCTTCTCTTCCGAATAGTCCTGCAGCTGAACCAGGTACTCTTCCATATATTCAGCCGGTATCTGTCCGGATTCGAGGGCTTTGAACAGGGCGTAGGGCTGGTCCGACAGTTCCTGAAATACTGAATCAAACTGATTGGGAATCTGTTCCTCCAGGTATTTGTTATTGATCCCGGCCGGGCTTCTGTCTATAAATTCGATATCGAGGATAGCATAATCCGCTCCCATTTCCCGCATCAGGATGAGGCCGTCCGCAAAAATATCGCGGCTGATAGGGTACATATTGATGTTGGTAATGGTCAGATCATCAATGTTAACAAGAAGAATATCTTCGTTTTCCGAAACATCGGGCTTGATATGAAGCAGCATATCGTAAACTTTGTTCTCGAAATTGTAGTATCCTTCAAAAAACAGGAGTGAGGAGAGCAAAAGGGATATCAGCACGGGGATTCCTATGTCCAGTATCTTCTTGTTCATGTATACCTCCGGAAAATAGTATCAGTATAACCATGTCTTTAATTTTATTACACAAAAACCCTTATTGTGGGAATCACTTTTTATTTTTACTCAAAAGATATTGTGATTTTCAGAACCTGCCGGTACAATTTAAATATCGATTATTTTAGGAGTCGATGTATGAAAAAGATTTTCTTTCTATGCATCTTTATTGTGTTATTTTTATTGAATATGAGTATTGCCGCTCAATCCAATGAGCAGATGGATGAGTTTCTGGCCCGTTCCTACGCGGACCTGGGGATGAGTTCCTACCTTGTACTGGCTTCAGCCGGCCGGATTGACGAATCCGCCTCTGTTGAAGAAGCGTTGAACTGGGTTTCAGAGCAGGGCATGGATGCCTCATTTAAAAACCTTGAAGCGGACAGGGACATCTGTTACGGTGAGTTTTCCTATATCCTGATGGAAGCTCTCTCTCTCAAGGGCGGTGTTATGTACCGTATCTTTCCGGGGCCCCGCTATGCGGCGCGTGAGGCGGCCTATAAAAAGTGGATGCTTGGACGGTCGTCTCCGTCGAGATCCCTCCGCCCCTACGAAGTAATCAATGCCATTAATATGGTTATGGAAGAGTTGGAGGAACGGTCATGAAAAGGATACTGACGGGACTTGCTCTTACTCTCTTTCTACTTCCCGCGTATACCGTGGATTATGACTGGGGGGGGCAGCTGGAGAATACAACACAGGCCTCAGGTCTTCTGGAAGAGGTCGATGATTCCGATATAACCCAGTCGGACAAGGTGACTCTCTGGGTTAAGGCTGAAATTTCTCCCGATATGAAATTCTATGCCAACGGCGGGTATCAGTATAAGTATACGGACGAAGAGCATGAGTACCTTCCTCTGTTGTCTGCTTTCTATCTCTCGGGAAGCAGTGATATCAGGGATAAGAATCTGGATTACACTCTGGGCCGTTTCCGTTTTGCCGATTCAAAAGGAAAAATCCTCAATTCTCTGGCGGACGGAGTGAAACTGTCCTTCCCTGTCGGTCCCGTACCTCTTAAACTGGGTGTGGGGTATACCGGACTGGTTTTTATCGACAGTTCGGATATAGAGCTGACTGCGGCAGATGCTTATGAAAGCAGTGATGATGATGCTTTATGGGCGCCCCCCCGGCTGGTTCAGTTTGTTTCAGGACGTTATAATGATCTTCCGGGAGGTGCGGGCCTTTTCTTTTCTCTTGTGGCTCAGGAAGACTTCAGAACGGAAGATTTTATTGAAGATTATGTCACCGGTACGGGGCAGTATCATACACAGTATGGTCTGATCGGATTGGACGGGAGGATTACCCCGGAGCTTTTCTTTTCTGTTTCCGGAACACTGCAGACGGGGCAGTATATTATTCCCGATCCCTCTGAAAGTGTTTATCAGATAGGCGGAATGGTAATGACTTCTCTGGAATACTATGCGAATTGTAAGTACACACCGGTTATTTCAGTGGAAGCAGTTTACGCCTCCGGTGATACATGGGGAAAGATGTTCTCTGCAGATGAGGATACCTTCTACTCCTTTATCCCCATATCAACCTCTTCAAAGGGTCTGGTGTACGGCGCTAAACTGACGAACCTGATTTATGGAGATCTGGGTATTTCCGTTAAACCCCATGATACGGTTCAGGTCGCTCTTTCAGCTATTACCTTTCTCAGGGGAGTTGACGGTCCCGTTTCGGACAGTTCCCTTACAGAAGAAAGCGGGGGAGACGCCTATCTGGGAGAGGAAGTGGATCTTACCATCAACTGGAGACCCTTCTCCGATCTTGGTATGTCCCTCTCTTCGGGAGTTTTCTTTCCGAACAGTTCATTATATGACATCGATGATCCGCAGTACAAAGTCAGCGGATTTTTATCATTCAGTTTTTAGGAGGCCTGTATGAGTATAAAAAGGCTTTTATTAATCGGTATTCTGTTTTTCGGGGTTGCAGCCATCCTTACATCTCAAACTGTAAAGATAGGTAGTGTATCCGGTAAGGTGGAAGTTAAAAAACCGGGGATGTCCTGGGAGAAAGCCGATGAAGGGATGTCTCTGCCTATTAATTCCATGATTTCCACCGGTTTCGGATCAGAAGCGAAAATCCTGATGGATAATGCGGATATTACAATTAAAGCTCTGACAAGGATGACAATCCAGGAGTTTGTCTCCTCCGGAAATACGACAACCACAAAACTGTTTCTGGGTGCCGGTAAAATGCGGGCTGATGTCAGGAGAAGCGACAACATGATTAATGATTTCCAGGTCCGCAGCCCTGTTGCCACGGCTGCCGTGCGGGGAACTTCGTTTACCTTTGACGGTATGAGGCTGGAAGTTGTAAAGGGAAGTGTTGATCTTGCCGGTAAAAAAGGGGGCAAAGTGAATGTCTCCCAGGGCGGTCGTTCCGAGGTTGCCGAAGACAGTGGCGCGACTGATCCGGCAGTCACCCGGCGTGAAGATTCAGGGGTTTCTCCAACCACATCAAGCGGAGAAGACAGCGGATCGCCCACCCCTGAAAGTACCACGATTGATGACGGAGGAAGTATAGCTTCTCCTTCGCCTGAACCAGAGCCTGAACCGGATCCGACAGCGACCCTAGAAATAACTCTGGAATAAGAGATTAACGGGCGGTTCGCCTCTCCTGTCGAACCGTCCGATTTTTTTTAGGAGAACACCCCGTTAGGTCTATTCCGACCTTATCTATTTCGTTAGTATAAGGCTCTATGTCTCTTAAAGCATCAGAAAAAACCATACCGAATGATCCATACGGTTTATCCATATATACATTAAGTAACGGGCTGACTCTCTATCTGTCCCGCAGAACAAGAAAACCGCGTATTGAAGCACGGATTGCTGTCAAGGCCGGTTCCGCCCAGGATCCGGAAAAATCTACCGGGGCTGCTCATATTCTGGAACACCTGATGTTTAAAGGCAGCAGCCGGATTGGCGCAATTTCTCCCCGGGAGGAAATGCAGAGTCTGGAATATATCTCCGGGCTTTTTGATCAATTGCGGAACGCGGGATCGGAGACCAGGAGAAAAGCTGTATTTGCCGAATTGGATAAGGCGAATCAGGCTGCAGCCGCCCTTGCCCTTCCCGGTGAGTATGATCGGATTCTGAGTCACCTTGGAGCCCGGGGCGTCAATGCCTATACCAGTCTGGAAGAGACTGTTTACAAGTGTGATATCCCCTCTGTAGAACTGGAACGCTGGATTATGGTGGAACGGGAACGTTTTTCATCCCCTGTTATGCGCTCCTTTCTGACAGAGATCGAGGCAATATACGAAGAGCTGAACCAGGAACAGGACGACGACTTTTCCAGGGCCAGGGAACTTCTCCTTTCCAGACTCTTTCCGGATCATCCTTTCGGGAATCACTCGATTCTCGGTTTACCGGAGCATATTAAGGCACCCTCTCTGAAGGAGATTGAGGCGTACCGGGTAAGATGGTACAGGCCGGAGCATATGGCAATCTGTCTGGCCGGCGATATTGATCTTGATTATACGGTGGAGCTGTTTGAATCCCATTGGGGGAGCTGGTCTCCTCCGGCGGTTGCAGAAGCGGAAAAACCGAAACCGGCCCGCCCGGTTATAAAGGAAAAGCGGGTTCTCATGGGGCCGGATTCGGAGTTTACAATGACAGGGTTCCGTTTCGGAGGAATCCAGTCAAAAGATTATAACCTTCTTTATATGCTGGACCTCATCCTTAATAACAGTCAGGCCGGTCTGATTGATCTTAACCTGGTGCAGAAACAGCGCCTTCTGGAAGCAGGCAGCAGCCTGAGCAGCGCCGGTGATTACAGCTGGTTTGTGTTGTATGGTACGCCTGGACAGGGGCAGTCCCTGGGTACCGTACACAGGCTTTTGCTGAAACAGCTTGAACTGATACGGAAAGGAGACTTTGATGACCGTCTTCTTCAGGGGGTTATGAAGTATCTGGAAATAGAGAGAATACAGGAGCTGGAGAGCAACGAGCTCGTTGATGCTTTTGTGGAGTGTTATACCGAGGGCATTTCATGGCAGGACTACCTGTCCCGTCTGGATGAGCTTCGAAAAATCCGGAAAGAGGATCTTGTCCGCTTTGTGAAAAAGAATTTTAACGACGGGTACATCCGGATTGATAAAAAGGAAGGAGAAGATGCGGAAGTTCTGAAAATGGAAAAGCCGGATCTTTCGCCTGTTATTATCGAGTATAATAAGGAATCCGTCTATTTCCAGACGCTGAAAGCCAATTCTCCCGGTCCTGTAACCCCCGAGTTTCCGGATTATGGAAAAGAACTCAATAAAACAGCGCTTTCTGAAAATGTGCAACTTATAAGTAATCTCAATAAAAACAATGAGCTTTTTGAGCTGACTTTTATATTCCCCGAGGGGAAGAGTTCATCTTCTTCTCTTCCCGTGGGAGGCGATTATTTCCCCTATATCGGTACTGACACCCTTAAGCCTGAAGAAATCCAGAAGGAGGCTTTCTTTCTGGGGCTGGAGCTCTCTTTTCAGGTAGATCTGGATCGCAGTATTGTTTCCTTATACGGGAAACAGGACGATCTTGATAGGAGCCTTCAGTTTCTCAGAAATCTTATTGTTAACGGAAAAGGATCTTCGCGTACATACAGGAAGTATGTGCAGAGTCTGCTGAAGCGGAGAAAAGATGCCAAGCTGAGTAAACGGGCATTACTGTTCGGCGGTCTCTATTCGTGGGGCCTCTACGGGGCTGATTCTCCATTTCGGGATATTCTGGATGAAAGAGCCCTGAAGGATCTGGACCCGGATAAGCTGATGGATGAGGTCCGGCGGCTGTTCCGCCTTCCTCATACTATCTATTACTTCGGGAGCAGTCATCCCTCCCATGTTGCAGAACTGATCAGGAAAACCCACCCCGGGTCTCTCCACTGTACCGAATCACCGAGACCTGCCAGGGTGTATAAAGAGAAAAATGCCGAGAGCCTTGTTTATTTTACACATCACGATATGGTACAGGCGGAACTGTTCCGGGTCGCTCCGGTGGCTCCTTTTTCCGAAAAGCATCTACCCTCTATCAGTCTGTTTAACGAGTTTTTCGGAACAGGGCTGAATTCTCTGGTTTTTCAGGAGATTCGTGAAGCCCGGGGTCTGGCCTATACGGCCTATTCAAGCATCTCAGTTCCCGAAAAAGCGGAAAACAGACATGTCCTTCACAGTTTTATCGGTACTCAGGGGGATAAGCTTATTAATGCGGTAGAGGCTCTGGATTCTCTTCTGCACAATATCCCGTCAGAATCCAGGCTGTTTCACGAGGCCCGGTCTTCCCTGGTTAAAAGCCAGGCTTCAGAACGGATACTGGATGCCGATATTTTCTGGTCCTGGTGGGAATCTCATGAGCTCGGTCTGGATCCGGATTTCAGAAGATCCGTATTCCGCCAGATCGAAGAGTATAGTTATTCTCAGATGGAATCTTTTTTCAGAGAAACAATACTGGGAGCCCGGAGCAATCTGCTGGTTCTGGGGAACCGGGATGAGATTGACAGGAAGGCGCTTGAAAAAATGGGGGAGTTCCGGGAGCTTTCCCCGGAAGACCTTTTTAATTACTGATCCCCCTTTTTCTTTTGATTCTGCAATTCTCTATGGTAGAATAAAACAAAATTGTTTTAAAAGGTGTTGGAATGAAAAGGAAACTCTTTGGAATCATACTGCTTTTGGCATTTGTGATCGCTCCCCTGATGGCAGGGTCGGAAATCACAGGGTTATGGAAGACTGTCGATGATAATACAAACGAAGTAAAATCGATTCTGAAAATTTATGAATACAGAGGGAAGTTCTTCGGAAGACTTCTGGTTATTTTTGAAGACGGCAAACTGAAGGACAGTTATGTTGATCCATCTGTCAAAGCTGAAAATGTAAAGGGCGAACCATTTTTCGCCGGTCTTGATATTATCTGGAATCTTGAACAAAAAGGGAGTAAGTGGAGAAAAGGGAAGATTATGGATCCTCAGGAGGGGAAAATATACTCTTCGGAACTCTGGCGGGATGGGGAAAACCTGATTGTCCGGGGAAAAATCGGTCCTTTCGGACGTAATCAGACCTGGCTGCCTGCTACGGCGGCAGACCTTCCTGCAGGAACCCCCGAGCCCCGGGAGAGCTCCCTGAAACCTATTATCCCTGAAGAAAAATAGGATCGATTACTGAACAGCCGGGCTTCAAACCCGGCTGAATTCTCCACATTATTTTTCTGCCGGATACAGGATGATTTCCATATAATTTTCCGGATTAAAATACCGCGTTATCCTGTCCTGAAGAACTTCGGGAGTGTAGTAACCTGTCAGATAATCATTCGGGGGGATCATTTCGCGAGGCATATCCAGAAAATAGTTCCTCTCTACCCGGGAGAGCCAGTAGCTGTTCTTTTGCAGCTGTTCCTCAATATAGACTTTACGGGCTTTGGCCACATCGTCAGTAAACCGTTTTTCCGGGAGGTTTGTTTTGATATCCTCAAGAATCTCTTTTACCAGGTCTGTCAGCTCTGCAGTTCGTTCCGGATCGCAGGAGAAGGATATGATAAAACTGTAGTCCTGGTAGGGAACCTTTGCGGGATAGGACCCGACTCCCGGTGTATATGTTCCGGAGGCTCTTTCCCGGAGCTCCTCATTGAGTATCATATCCAGAGAGTCCGTAACGGCCTGAAATACTTCAGTTTCCCTGTCGTTCCACTCCCATTCTCCTGTATAGATCATGGCTACATAGCTTACAGGATCAATTCCGCTCTTCAGGCTGTCCCGGATTATTCCGGTGGGATAACGTACTTCCCTATCCACCCAGGAGTGTTTTGGTCCGCTGGAAGGAAGGGCTGCCAGGTATGCTGTCAGATAGGGTTCCAGCTCTTCAGGAGCTATGCTTCCGGTAAAAAAGAAAGTAAATCCTTCTGCGCTTCTGAACTGACTTCTGTAGAAATCCCATGCCCTATCCAGATCAAATTCTTTCAGGCGTTCTGCTGTAAGAGGTCGGCTGCGCACATGACCCTGATACAGGTTATAGGTGATAAGATCACTGTATTGAGTCATGGGATTGGAATCCCGGTTGGCCAGGTTGTTCTCCAGGCGTGTTATATAAGACTGCCATAGATCAGGATCTTTACCGGGATCAGTAAAATACAGGTAACATAGCTGAAACAGATCAGTCAGATCTTCCCTGCCTGTGCTGCCGCGGAAACCGCTTGTCAGTTCATTGATTACCGGCATTACTGTTGCTGTTGAGCCTGCCAGAATCTTCTCGATCTCCCGTTTGTCATACCCTCCCGCACCGCTCTGGATAACCGCTTGAGCCGCGTGTGTCGCAGTAATAAAATCACTATCTTCCGCCAGAGAAACACCGCCTTCTGTTACAGCTGAAAAAAGAATCTCATTCTCTTTAAAGTCAGTCTGTTTCAGAACCACCTTCGCCCCGTTGCTGAGTTCCCACTCGTATATATCAGGACCTTCGATATAATCCCTTTTAATAATCGAACCTGGTGAAGGAAGTTCGGACATTAGATTTTCCTCAATCGTTTCCTCCTGAGGGGCTGTCGTTTCCATCTGTGAGATTTCAAAATGGATCCTGGACAGTTCTACAGGATTAATACCGTTTAAACCCTCTTTTTCAGGGTTCATTGTATAGATTACACGGTTTTCCTCAGTAAGCCATTCCCCGGCCAGTTCGAGGATTTCATCAGTTGTAATCCTGTCTATATATTTTTTGAATGTTTCGTACTGATAGCTGATACCGGGTGCGGGCTCCCTGTCCAGAAAATTCTGAACATACCAGGACGCTATCTGGGCCGATTCCGTATGGGTCCGGTTGTCATAGATGTTCTGGAATTCTGCTGACAGCTCTTTGACGGCCCTGTCCAGTTCCGTTTGTGTGAATCCATGTTCTTTCAGTTTTTTCTCTTCAAGAAGGAGTGTCTTGTAGCCCCTGTAGAAATCCTCCTCTCCAGTCAGTACTGTCATAGTATGAAACGATTTGTCCCGGGTCAGAGAAGTAAAGTCGACATAACCATAGGTGTAGGGAGGTTCCGGTTGATCCAGGAGCTCTGTCAGGCGGTTATTAAAAAGACGGATATAGAGTTCTTTTGCAATTTCCTCCCGGTAGTCCTCTTCTGTTCTAATGACAGAGTGGGGGAACTTGTTGAAAATAATCGCCGCTGTCCAGGTCGTTTCCGGATCGGACTGGGGAGAGTAGATTGTCTCCTGGTGGCAGGGGACGACTGCTTCCTGTCTTTCCCGGGGGGTCGGAGGATTTCTGTATGCAGAAAATCTGCTGCGGATCATATTGATGACTTCTTCCGAGTCAAAATCTCCTACCGCAATAATTGACATCAGTTCCGGTCTGTACCAGTCCCTGTAGAAACGCCTGATTGCATCGGGGGTGCAGTTGAGAATCGATTCTTCGGTGCCTATGGGCAGCCGGTCCGCATAGAGAGAGCCGTACATTATATCGGCGTATGCCTTATCCATCATCCGGCGGGATGCACCAAGCCCTCTCCGCCACTCTTCGTGGATGATTCCTCTTTCATTCTCAATATCCTCTTCAAGCAGGTTCATGTGAAAAGCCCATTCCTCAAGAATCTGGAAGCCGGTTTCAAGGTTGTCCGGGTTATCCAGGGGAATCATCAGTTTGTATACAGTCTCATCAAAGGATGTATGGGCATTGATATCGGGACCAAACTGCATTCCTATTCCCTGCAGGTACTGTACCAGGTCATTTTTCTGGAAATTCCTTGTTCCGTTAAAAGCCATATGTTCAAGAAAATGAGCCATTCCCAGCTGGTCTTCATCCTCCAGTATGGAGCCTGCATTAACAGCCAGCCGCAGGTAGGCCCTCTCTTCCGGAGTACTGTTCTCTCTTACGTAGTATTTCATCCCGTTACTCAGGGTTCCGCTATGGAGAGCCGGATCCATGGGAATCTCTTCCCTGGTCCCATTGGCGTAAAGACTGGAAATAAGAGAAAAAATGAATATAAAACTGTGAATTAATATGTAGGAACTGTGTTTTTTCATAGATACGCCCTCCTGGACTAGTAAAAATTGATGATTTATTTTTGTATCCGGGATATAATCCTTTTATTCATTATCTATTTTAATGGATCGGTATTTAAAAAAATAGTAAGAATCGTTTAACAAATTCATTTTATTGGTGATGTTTATGTCTATTAGAGCAAAATTGTTGGTTTTGATTTCAGTAATTATTTCATCCTTCATTGTTGTTATCGTCGGGTATTTCCTGGCTATGGCGCCGATCGAACAGATTCAGAAAGAACGGAATGTTCTTGATGATTTGCGGGGAAGGATTCTGAATGAGGAGATTGTTATCAATCGTCTTCTCGGTCAATCCCCCTATCTCAGGAGTGTTGATGAATTCTATGAGGCTGTGGAGGAGACGAATAAGGTTTTCGCAGAAGTCGGCGAAATAGAGTATATCCGTTCAAAAAGCAAAAAAATTGCGGAGGCTCTGGATATCACAGTTCGTTTGAATCAAATGAAGATTGAGCGTCTGGAGGAATTCGAGGAGGCCGATGCCCGATTCAGGGACGCCGTTGAAGGCATTTATATTTTTATAGATTCCTTCAACTTTGTAAAAATCTATCAGGCAAAACGGTTCCGGGAAAATGCCGGAACCCGGGAAAATGCTCTGTTTAACCTGGCTTTGACTGATTTCCTGTCCCAGCACAGCATCTATGAAAATGTTCTGGACAGTTCTGTTACAGTTATAACCGAGCAGTTTGTTAACATTGACCGGGAAATTGAGAAAATCAAGCAAAATACCCTTCGTATCATTGGTCTTGTCAGTCTGGTTGTATTGATGCTGGTTTTTCTGGGCAGTTATTCCTTTGCCAATAAAATCGTTATTAATATACGGTATATAGAAGGCAGCATAAGCCGTTTGAAAGACGGGGATCTGACCAGTGTGGCTAATGTGAATTCCCGGGATGATCTGGCCCGGCTGAACAGCAATCTCTCGCTTTTTCAGAATACCATGAAGGGGATTATCGACAGGATAAAAGGCGTTTCGGATGAGAACATCAGTATCAGGGACAAGCTGATCGGTCAGGTGGAAGAGACGGAAGTAGCCAGCCGGAATATTACCATCAGTACCGATGAAATGTCTGCAGACATCCGGCAGCTGGATGAAACGGCTCGTGATTCCTATAGCTCTGTTGAAGTTATTTCCGAGAAGATCCAGAGTCTGAATAACAGTATTCTGGAGCAGACTTCCATGATTGAGGAGTCTTCGGCTGCTGTAAATGAAATGATGGCTTCCATTTCCAATGTCGAGCAGGTTACCAATAAAAAACTTGGCAGTCTGAAAGATATGGTAAGTTCCATGGAGAATGGAAATGATCAGCTGAAAGATACCTCTCTGAATATTCAGAAGATTAACAACAGCATTGATGCCATCAGGAATATGATTTCTGTCATAGAGGATATTTCTTCCCAGACGAACCTGCTTTCCATGAATGCCGCGATTGAAGCTGCCCATGCCGGTGAGTATGGCAAGGGTTTTGCCGTTGTTTCCGATGAGATCCGGAAGCTGGCCGAAGCCTCCTCCATGAATTCCCGGGAAATCGGTACTTCTTTGAATGAAATAATTGAAAACATACGGGAAGCCACAACGTCCAGTGATACAACACTGACAACATTCTCTCAAACCGTAAAAGATGTGGAAGGCCTTTTTGGTTCCATGAATGAGATCAGTCAGAGCATGATTGAGTTGAAGGCGGGGGGAGATCAGATTCTGACAGCCATGAACTCCCTGCAGACAATGGCTATCGATGTCCGTCAGGATTCTTCTGAAATGACAGAACAGTCTCAGACCGTTCGGACGGCTGTTGAAAATGTACAGGCCCTTTCCAGTAATGTTAACTCCGGTGTTCTGCAGGTTTCTGACGGAATCAAGGGAATCTCAGGGGCGATTTCCATTATTCAGGACATGACGGAAACCATCGGTTCTGTTGCCGAACGAATCGGAGAGGAACTGGATTTCTTCAAGACCATGATTGAGGATGAAGAGGGAATTGAGGTATCGGCAATTGATGACTTCGATTCAACCGATGAATTGGATACAGCCTCCATTGTTGTAGAAGGGCAGGAAGAAGATCTGAGTCCTGCAGAAGTATAATCCATAAATTATTTATAAATACAAAACCCGTCCAAACGGACGGGTTTTATTAAGCCCTGCTGAATTATCAGGAAAGACTTTTCATCTCGGTCATAAATCCGCGCAGCATTTTTCCCACTATTTCTATGGGGTGATTGCGGATTGCTTCATTGACCGCTATCAGTTCCAGATTGTCCACGTCCCGGGATGCGCCTGTTCCTTTGCCGATTACATCGCTGTCCACGCTCTTCATAAAGTCCATCAGCATGGGAACGGCTGCATGAGAAAAGAGGTAGTTGCCGTATTCGGCTGTATCCGAGATAACCGCATTCATTTCATACAGCTTTTTCCGGCTGATTGTATTGGCGATCAGAGGCAGCTCATGGAGGGACTCATAATAGGCCGACTCGGGTTTGATTCCGGTTTCTGTCATTACTTCGAAAGCAAGTTCAACACCTGCTTTAACCATGGCAACCATCATAATACCGTTGTCGAAATACTCCTGTTCCGGGATCTCCATGGATCCGGCCGGAGTGGTTTCAAAAGGAGTTTTCCCTGTATCTTCCCGCCATCCCAGCAGGTCGACATCGTCTTTCTTCCAGTCTTTCATCATGGTGGAGGAGAATTCCCCGCTCATAATATCGTCCATATGTTTTTCAAACAGAGGCCGGAGAATTCCTTTCATCTCTTCCGAAAGCTCATAGGCACGAATCTTGTCCGAGTTGCTGAGGCGGTCCATCATGTTGGTAATACCGCCGTGTTTCAGGGCTTCCGTAATCGTTTCCCATCCGTACTGGAGGAGTTTCGCTGCGTAGTTCCTGTCCACACCCTTTTCCACCATCTTGTCGAAAAGGAGCAGAGATCCGGTTTGAAGCATCCCGCAGAGGATGGTCTGTTCGCCCATCAGGTCTGATTTTACTTCTGCTGTAAAGGAGGAGTGAAGGACGCCGGCTTTGTGACCGCCGGTGGCAGCTGCGTAGGCCATGGCAATTTCCAGTCCGTCTCTATTGGGGTCGTTTTCGGGATGAACCGCAATCAGTGTGGGAACCCCGAATCCTCTTTTATATTCTTCCCGTACTTCTGATCCGGGAGATTTGGGTGCTACCATAATAACGGTAATATCCTTTCTGATCTGCATCCCTTCTTCGATGATATTGAAGCCATGGGAGTAGGAAAGGCTGGCGCCCTGTTTCATCAGGGGCATAACCGCATTGATTACTGGAGTATGCTGTTTGTCAGGAGTCAGGTTCAGAACCAGATCTGCCGTGGGAATCAGGTCTTCATAAACACCAACGTTAAAACCGTTTTCCGTTGCATTGACATAGGATTGTCTTTTTTCTTTAATAGCGGCTTCTCTAAGAGCGTAGGAGATATCAAGTCCGCTGTCTCTCATATTCAGTCCCTGGTGCAGTCCCTGGGCTCCGCAACCGATGATAACAATTTTTTTCCCCTTAAGTTTTTCAACTCCGTTGAATTCGGAGCGGGAAATCATACTGCATGTACCCAGCTGGTCCAGTTTTTTTCTCAATGGCAGTGTATTAAAATAATTCATAATTGTTCCTCTTTTCCCCTGAGGGGATTCGGCTTTGTATTAAGAAAAAAAGTAACCCGTGTGCTCCCGGTTGTCAATCAAAGTGCAGGATTTGGTAGTGGTATTTTCGAAAGAGGTTGTTGCAAAATGTGCAATCTGTTTAGCCGATTTTGATTAATCCGGGTTACCGCCCATCCCTACGCCTGCTGTAAACTGATAAAGTCCTGTTTCCCTGTTCCAGGCGATTGTAAACTGAATGGCTGGTATGGCGAGATCGTCTATAAAGACTTCTAAACCGACTCCCGGGCCATGAAAAGAAGTGCGTCCCGCTATATCCGATTTATAGTTGCCAAACTCATAAAAGGCTTTAGATGAGAGGGTTCCCCCCGGAAAAGACCAGAGGGGGATATTATACGCAGTGGAGGACGTGATGAATTCTTCGGCTCCTATTTTCTCCATGGGCAGTATCAGGCTTCCCGGGGTCCCTCCCAGTCTGAACTGTGACTGAACAGGCAGATCTTTCGAGTATGCTCCTTCAGCTGTGAGCAGAAGAAGGTGTTTCCATAGGGTATTTATTCCCCATTTTACCTTGTATCGGATGAACTGATAATTCTCGCTTTCTTCCAAACCCCAGTTCCAGGAGTAGTCTGTACTGGCCAGCAATCCGTATTCAAAGGGGATATCATAGTATACCTCTTTCCATTTTGCCCCTATGGATAAGCCGGTTGAATTCAGATCTTCGATACCGGTCTCTCTGCTGCTGTTTTTCCGCAGTTCAGACCGGTCGTACTTCCAGCCACCCAACAGGGAGAGTTTTTTATAAACAGGGGCATCAAGTTCAAGGGTCAGGCGGATATCATCACTCTGGAAGGACCTGATAGCTTCTTCTCCGGTATTTTCGTCAATGGTTTCGTTCAGGCCCAGACTTAACCCTGCAGAAAACCCTGTAAATGTTTTCAGAAAATCATCATCGCTGTAAAAGGAGAGGAGGGACCATCCTTCGGAACCGAAAAAATACCCCAGTCCCAGTGTTTTATTATAGCCCAGCAGGTTTCCTTCAATCCCAAGAATACCGGCCTTCCAGGTTTCATTTTTTGAGATAGAAAAAATAGGAATAGGGATGAGAGTCCACCGGTCTTTGACAATAATTTCGATTTCGGCCATCTGTTCAGCTATCGTTACATTGACTTCTATATCGGGATTGAATATCCCGGATTCTCTCATCTTCTGGATAATCCGGGATTCGGTCTCTTCAGTATAAACAGCACCGATTGATATAGGCGAAATAATCTGTAATGCCGTATTGGTTCTGGTCCGTTTTAATCCTATAAAACTGATTTTACTGATCACAATCTCCCCGGCTGCAATTGAATGAACAAAAAGGAACAGAAATATAAAAAGTCTTGCTTTTGTGTGTAAATTGAAGTAATTCATTTTTGAATTATAGATTGGTTTACCCTGGAAAGCAAAAAAAGCCACTCCTCTGGAGTGGCTTTTGCTTAAAAGAACAGGATTTTAATCTTCTTTGAAAAAGAGAGATCTTTCTGTTTCCAGATCAAAGAAGTGCAGTTTGTCAATTCTGGGAGTAAAGTTCACTTCATCGCCTACATTTACCATAACGGTAGGCTCATTCTTGGTTGTAAAAGTATGAGAACCGGTATTGATATGAAGCATGGTTTCAGCACCAAGAGGTTCAATTACAACAACTTTTGCAACCATGTTGTTTTCAACAGGGGTTGTTGTAAAATCCAGATCTTCAGGTCTGACACCTACAAGCAGTTCTTTGCCTACGTAAGATTTCAGCACCTCTTTTCTTTCATCTGTAATGGTGACTTTCATACCTTCTTCAGTTACAACAATGTTTCCGCCTTCTTCGGTGACCTTTGCAACAGCCACGTTCATGGGAGGTGATCCAATGAAACCAGCAACAAATCTGTTAATAGGTTCGTTGTAAAGTTTCAGGGGTGATCCGATCTGCTGGATAATTCCACCCTTCATAACAACAATTTTGTCACCCATTGTCATAGCTTCAATCTGGTCATGTGTTACATAGATCATTGTAGCAGACAGTCTTGAGTGAAGAGCACCGATCTCGGCTCTCATCTGTACTCTCAACTTGGCGTCAAGGTTGGAAAGGGGTTCATCAAAAAGGAAAACCTTTGGTTTACGGACAATTGCACGACCAACCGCAACACGCTGTCTCTGTCCACCGGAAAGGGCTTTGGGCTTTCTTTCGAGGAGTTCTTCAATATCAAGAATCTGTGCAGCTTCTTTTACACGGGAATCTATATCCGCTTTGGGATATTTTCTGATTTTAAGACCAAATGCCATATTGTCGTAAACAGACATATGGGGATACAGAGCATAGTTCTGGAATACCATTGCGATGTCTCTGTCTTTGGGAGCTTCTTCGTTCATTCTCTTTCCATCAATGAGGAGTTCTCCATCACTAATGTCTTCGAGACCTGCAACCATTCTCAATGTGGTTGATTTTCCACATCCGGAAGGACCTACAAGAACAACAAATTCCTGATCTTTGATGTGGATATTTGCTTTATCCACCGCTTTTACATTGCCGTCGTAAATTTTCGTGATATCTTTCAAGATAACTTCGGCCATAGAATACCTCCATGGGTTTATTTTATTAAACGTATCCTATTATAGAAATTCACATATGTCAAATTAATTCCTTAAAGGATCTATGGAAAGGATCTATGGGTTAGTGAATGAGAAGGGGGTCCGGATTGAGCAGAAGCCACTTTCTGTACTCTTCGCCCAGATCGGAAGATTGTTCCTCCCCTTTCAGAACCTTTAAGGTATGGGGCAGCAGCAACTCTTGTTTTATCCTTTTCCACTGGGGAACCGGGGTGGATATCCTGTCAAACTCTCCCGGATAGGGAATATGCTCTTTTAATATGGGGTAGGCTTTGGAAAAAATACTCTCATTGATGGTGTAACTGGCTGAAATCCCTTCCAGACCAAACGCTTTGTCACGATTTCTGATAGTGGAATATATGAATGATTCCCAGGTATCCTTTTGTATAAGCCAACTGAGAAGGGCTTCTGCTCCATCGCTGTTGGGAGCTCCTTCCGGGATGCCGGCCGAGATTATCTGGGTGGGTTGAAGCCGCCCGGAAACAGTAAAAAGTTTGAAGGACAGCTTGTGAGTAATACTGTCTGTCAGCAGTAAATAATCGGAAAGCTTCATAATGCAGAATCCGATTCTATCGCTGCTTAGCAGCCTGTAATCCGGAATATACATGTATTTTTCCATAAAGCGCTCTATCTCAGTGCTTCCGGAATTATTCTCCTCAATCCATTGAGTCAGTTCTCCGGTTTTTTTCAGATAGTAATCGCCCTCTGTCTCCAGGAGGGTTAAAGTGGAGCCGGATCCGGCTGTAAGATAGGAGAGTATGAAATCGTCTGACCAGAGAGGAGAAAATCCTGTCCTGGTCAGATGGCCGTCGTTATAGCTGTTGACTGCTGATGCCTCTTCTGAAAGGGTTTTCCAGTCAATGTATTTACCGGCGGATTCCGTGGGGGTACTTCTGACGGCAAGGGGGAGTCCCAGGGAGAGGGGGATCAGTTTCAGTTCTGTATCAAGAATGCAGGACTGAAGAATCTCAGGGTAGATGCCCTGCAGAAATTCATTCGCCCTGTATTTGTTTAAATTCTTCATTAATTCCATGTAGGCCGGAGCGTGTATATCCCGGGCAAGTATAAGATCTGTCGATTCCAGAGAAATGTTTTCCTCCGGATTGTTGAGGAACAGGGTTTCTACCGTAAAATCGGATTGATCCGTGTTAAATTGATTCATAAGGATTACCGCTTCGGGTATGTCCGTATATACCACAATATTGGGAGTGTCCTTTTTACATGAGACAATCAGAACCGGTATAATAATGCATAAAGCCAGAATTTTTTTGGGCATGATATGAATGTATGTAAGTCATAGCGGGTTGTCAATAAGGGACTGGTAAAGGATAATGGTGCCGTGTTATTCAGGCAGTACAGCAGATATCTGAAAGAAAAGTATGGTGAGACGGTTTACCGGATCGGTGTTGACGGCGGATTCTCCTGTCCCAACAGAGGACCGGATCGTAATGCTCCCGGTTGTTCCTACTGTGATGTTTACGGGGTTCGTTCCGCTTATATCGGAGAAACTCTTCTGTCTCTGGAGGAGCAGATCCGCAAATCTTCTGCTGTTATGAGGCGAAGGTACAGGGCCGAAAAGTATATTTTATACTTTCAGGCATACTCCAGTACATGGGCTCCGGTGGATGATCTGAAGAGGATATACGACAAGGGCCTCTCTCTGGCAAACTTCGTAGAGCTGGTTGTCTCCACCAGACCCGATTGTATTGATGAAAAAATCGCTGATCTGCTTGGATCTTATGTAAGTGATGATTTTGAAGTCTGGGCCGAACTGGGACTTCAGTCTTCCCATAATAAAACCCTTGAACGGATAAACCGCGGACACAATGTCAAATCTTTTGAAAAAGCCTATTATCTGCTGCGGAGTCGGGGGGTTAAAGTGGCTGTTCATCTTATTTTCGGTCTGCCGGGGGAGGACCGAAAGGAAATCCTGGAAACGGTGCGCTATCTCTCCGCTCTTAGACCTGACGGGGTAAAGTTTCATAACCTTCATATCCCCACGGGATCCCCCCTATATAAGGAGTACGAAGCCGGGGAACTTGCATTTCCCGACAGCTTCAGGCATATGACATATGTGGCGGATGCTCTGGAACTGCTCCCTCCGGATACCATAATCATGCGGTTAACGACGGACACTCCTCATCAGCGGCATCAGGTTCCCGGTGTTTTCCTTAACAAATCACGGATCTATGATCTCTTGCAAGATGAGCTTAAAAGGAGAGGGACCTGTCAGGGGTTCCATTATTCCCCGTGATTAACTTGCATTTCCTGCTTTTACCATCTTCCTGATTTCCTGTTTTTCAGGTTAAAATACAGTAGTGTTTCTGGAGGTAGTGAATTGCCGGTCTTTGACTATAATATTTTCGAAAAGCTGGATGAATTAAAAAAACAGTATGAAAGCAATATGAGCAACAGCTTTATCCGCTCTGCTCTTATCTCACTGGATCTTCCCTATGAAATCCGCAGCGGGATAGAAGGGATTACGGATAAGCTGGATTATAACAAGCAGCAGGGTTACCGTTTTGAGGAGCTGTATAACGGGATCTACGGAATGGCTCTGTTTATCTATAGAGCCAGGATGGAAGTTGTTCCCGGTCTGAAAAACAGCCGATCCCTGGGTACTGTTTCGGATTCTGAAAAAATCCTGGCCAGTATGGCTGCGGAAAACCTTAAGGCGAATCTTAATATACTGGCCGACAGGCTCAATGAGCTCTACCTGAGTGTCGTCCGGGTTGATGTGGATTCCCATAAAGTTAAAAGCCCTGTCTATAAAAGGATGCCCCAGATGGAAAAGCTGGGACAACTTCTGACGTCTACAGTTCCCGGGCTTTTCTGAGTATTTTCAACGCCCAGGCACAGGCATCCAGAAGGCTTTCATCCAGATGTCCGCGACTCAGTTCTTCAATAGAAGGAAGGAGCTCTACCCGTCCTTCAGCTCCCGCTGTCAGTACGGCATTCCGTTTTAAAACCATGGGGCCTATCCAGCTCATTCCCACAGAACTGCCTTTAAACAGGTTGCGGATCTCGTCGTCCTCCGCCTTTATCAGGAATTCAAGAGATAACCCGGATGGAATGACTCCTCTTTCCACAGTTCGTCCTTCCGGGATCTTCCTGTTTTTTGGACAGACATCCTGACAGATTGTGCATCCGTATATTCTATTCCCCCACTTCTCCTTTATTTCATCCGGAAGGATCCTTTTATCACTGGTCCAGTTCTGCAGGCATTTTTCCCTGTTAAAACCTTTGTCAGAGAGTGCCCCGGTCGGGCAGGCGGAGGAACAGAGGGTACAGTTTCCGCAGCTTGCAGTTTGTTTTTTTTCCGGTATATCCGGCAGAGGTACAAAAGGAGGAAGTATCATGCCGGCAATGAGGCATATGCTGCCGAACTCAGGCGTTATAAGGAGGCTGTTTTTCCCTATGTATCCTAAACCCGCTTCTGCAGCCATCTGTTTTTCCGGAAGAGTCGAATTGCAGAAAAGTCGGTACTCTCTTTTTTTAAGACTGCACAGAGGGGCTGGTGCCTGCCTGATAATTTTTTTCATCCTGTCAATCAGGTCTTTGTAATAGTTACAGCAGGCAAAAGGGGCAATTCTGCCGTTTCCACTCTCTGTCCGGTCAGAATAGTTGTAAAAGGGAAATACTCCGATTACAATACGGCTATCCCCGGGAAATCCTTCATCCCTCAGTACTTCTGCAGCCAGTTTGCAGCGTTCCGGCAGGACCGCGGAATTGAAGAATCCCTGTTCAAGAAAGAGAGGTTTGATATTAATCTCCTGCAGTTTGGACCTCCTTGTCCGGGGTATCGAATTTGTCCGTTGACAGCAGGTTTAATTTAACCTAAATTAAGAGCATGGTCAAAAATGAGCCTCAAGGTTTTCTGGAAAAAATTCTCGGACTTTTCGTTACAATCGGCGATGCAGACAAAGACAAACGGCGCCTTCTCAAGGAAATAAAAAAAGATCTCAAGAAGCGGGGTAAATACTTTAAGGTTAAGGGTAATACCGCCCAGCCGGGATTGGCAAAGCTTTTCTATGATATTTACAAAGTTGTGGGTCCGGCTCAGATCCTTCTGGAATCACTCAAGGATTCCAGTGTCGTCCGGTCTATTATCATAGAGAATTTCCTTTCTGATCAACAGATAAGCCTTGTTGAATCCCTTAGTGAGTCCAATATAAGGCAGAGATGCGCTTCCGCAAAATCTCTGAAAGATATTCGGGATCAGATCAAGGAAGAGCTTATTCAGACTTATACCTTTTTTGATCTGCCTGCTTCCCGTGAAATCAACAGCCTGTATACCTCTCTCATGGTAATGCAGGATTTTATCAAATTCGATTACTATTTTCTTCTGAAGAAATTCGATTCGCTTATTCCTGAGCGGGATTTTAAATACAATCCGAAATTCGACAGTATTAATGGTGAATATATTCTGGATGATCTGAAAGACTTTGACCAGGTTCTTCCCATGATTAATGAAGGGAATAACTGGGATGTTATTCTGGATGTCCTGACTCAGTACCGGGATATGGAGGTAATCTCCAGGGATGGCTGGAAAAAAGTTCTTCTTTCTGTCAAGGACTTAAAGAAAACTCACATACTCGAGCAGATTATCAAAGTTCTTGATGACAATCCGAGCTATACCGTCCTTCCCGAATCCTACTCCTTTGAAATTGTTGAAGATTATCTGGCCGATATTAAAAATACAGCCGAACAGACCCTTATGAGTATCTTCGGTGAGAGAAAAAAGAACCAGAGAGACTCTCTGCTGATAAATGTGTTTGGAACCGTTTCGGTAGTGAGGATGAAATACTATACCGAGAAAGCCAATATGGCTTTTTCGAAAAAGGTCGATTCAGGGTTTACCCTGGTGGAGCCTTTGAATTTTCTAAAAGCCTTTTTCCTGGACTATTACAAGGGACCTATCCGGCAGATGGTTGACCGTCTTCTCATTACAGGAAAATGGTCTTCCAATATTGCTTCCCAGCAGTTTTCCGAATCTTACCATCAGTTGATGTCACTGACAGATTCTCTTCTCCAGTTTGATAACTCCCTGGCGGACGAGACAGAGCTGGGAACCAAGCTGAACCGGCTGGTCCGGGCGGCAGACCGGGACCGGAACGCTCTGGATTCCATGAGGAATATTCTGAAGAACGTAAACAGCGAGGCTTCATCCATTTTGAACGAATCTGTTCAGCATCTGCTGACTATCGGCAAGAATCTGAAACGCTGTATAGATGATTACAAGGCTCCCAAGCATGAATTAATCGTTAATTGGAAAGAGATTGAGATGATGAGCGATGAGCCTCTTGTCAATCATATGAGTGAGTTGTATAAAAAGATCTATTATTTTCTGCAGCTGATGCAGTATTATCTGAAAGAGGATTAACTCCCGATGGAAAAGAATAAAGCTCCCAACTGTCTGCGTTGTGAGCATTTCTTTGTAACATGGGATCGGAATTTCCCAAGAGGATGCCGGGTATTCGGAATTAAAAGCCGTCAGATTCCATCTGTTGAGGTCCGAAAGGCAACAGGACGGGAATGTCCCAGCTTTAAAGAGTCCTCGCGTCTGAAAAAATAGAAACTATCTAAGTATTCTGGAGTAAATATGAGTTTGAATTGCGGTATTGTCGGTCTTCCTAATGTGGGTAAGTCTACGATTTTTTCTGCGCTGACAGCAGCGCCGGCTGAGGCTGCCAACTATCCCTTCTGTACAATTGATCCCAATGTGGGAATTGTAAGTGTGCCCGATAGACGTCTGGATAAAATAGCCGAACTGATCCCGGCAGAAAAGGTTATCCCCGCAGTAGTGGAATTTGTTGATATTGCCGGTCTGGTAAAAGGAGCCTCCAAGGGGGAGGGACTGGGAAACAAGTTTCTGGCCAATATCCGGGAAGTGGGGATGATTGTGCATGTGGTACGCTGTTTCGAAAATCCTGATATTGTCCATGTTGAGAACCGGATCAATCCTTCTGATGATATTGAAGTTATCAATATCGAACTGGCCCTTGCTGATATGGGAACGGTAGAGAACCGCATAACCAAGAATGAACGGTTTACCAGGAGCGGGGACAAGAATATCCGTGAAAATGCCCTGAAAATGAAACCCCTGCTGGAGAGGTTGAGAGATCATCTGGGAGAGGGGAATCCGGCTCGCCGGATGGATTTGACGGATGATGAAAAAGCGCTGATTACAGATCTTCATCTGATTACTATGAAAAAGCAGATCTACCTGTGCAATGTGGACGAAGACGGTCTGGATGGTGATAACGACTATGTAAAACAGGTTCGTGAAATCGCCGATGCGGACGGTGCCGAAACTGTTGTCCTGTGCGGTAAACTTGAAGCAGATATAGCTGCTCTGGATGATCCGGAAGAGAGGGCTGTATTTCTGGAGGAAGCAGGGCTGGAAGAGTCCGGGCTGTCCCGTCTGATCAAGACAACTTATAAAACTCTGGGACTGAGGACCTTTTTTACCGTTGGCGGTAAGGAGAATAAAGCCTGGACTTTTCATGAAGGGATGCTGGCGCCTCAGACAGCGGGGGTGATCCATACGGATTTTGAAAAGGGCTTCATCAAGGCCGAAGTCTACCACTGTGACGACCTGTTTGAGGCTGGAACGGAAGCTGCCATTAAATCCGCCGGCAAGCTGAGAGTGGAAGGCAAAAGCTATGCCGTTCAGGACGGGGACTGTATATTCTTCAAGTTTAATGTTTAGGACCCCTCTCTATTTTCCCCCCACAGGGGAGAAGTAACCCACTATTTGCACCCCTCCTCGGGAGGGGTTGGGGGAGGTCCGGGAAGTCTAGAACGCCGGGTCTATGGACATGCTGGGTTCGGGGGGCGTAATAAAGAGGGGCTCATCCAGGAGGAAGTCCTCCATCAGATCCGATGAGGGCATCAGGCTCTGGCCTGAAGCCTGCCGGTCTATCTCCAGGAATATCCGGAAGAAGTAGCGGGACATGGTCAGTTTTTCCAGAAATTCCTTCTGTCTCTTTTCGTAGATCTGCAGGGTTCTGACAGTTGTTTCGGATAGTTCTTTCCTGACCTGGTCGGACCGGTCCATAATGATCGTCAGATCGTAAAGTGTGTAGAAGATGTGCTCCATCATGGGGAGTCTGGAGCGGAGACGGATAATTCCATTACTCAGGGAAATCTTGTCACGTGTGGCTTCTCCCATGGTAACGGATTCGTTTTCTTCAATAATCCGTTCCCACTTCTGAAAGATATCCCGTTTGGAGCTTAGCTCCGCATAGGTTTCGAGGAAGCCGGGAGCGCTCTGAAGGTATCTGTCTGAATAATATTCCAGTGAAACGGCTCCGTTGATCAGGAGGGCATCCAGTCTGGCTTTCTGCCAATCCTTAATATAGGCTTCGATACTTCCCGGATCCAGATTTTTTACATATGTTGTGTTTGAAGTATCTTTTTCATAGATACTTCCCGGCTGTATATATTCATCACTCCCGTCTGTGGTGCATTGAACTCTCCCTTCCCGGCATGTCACCAGGAGAGAGGTGTCAGGGGCTGTTATAACGGAGAATACAGTTCCCCGGACGCCCATTACGGAGGAATCCGTTTTAATGTTCAACTGACTGCCTGTAATCAGGGCGGCAGCCCTTGTCTGAATGGCTCCTCTATGCAGGTTAAGAGTTGTTTGCGGGGACTGCTTCTTTATGGCATGTTCCATAAAAAGGGTAGAGTCCTCCATTACCCGAACATATACTTCCTGGGATACAGGTGTTTCCACCAGAATCTCAAGGTATCCGTCCGGACCGGTTTGTATTATATCGTAGGGAAAAATCTCTGTTCCGTAGTCTATATCATCTTCATTCAGGAACTCTCCGTTTCTTGAAATGGATAAAGATCCGTCCAGATCGACTATTTCCGCCCGGATTTCCGATACCGCCGGAAAAACAGCTAGAATCAACAGTGCAATAGAAAACAGTATTATTTGAAAAATGTATTTCTTCATGTGTTCCTCAATTCAGGGCTCACCTTTAATATAAACCTGTTCACTAAGATTATCAATTAATTAGCCCGTTAAATTCTTCTCCGGATCCTCCGGCAGCTCCTTGTCTGAATCCTGTCGTATCTCTTTTCTCAATAAAAAAAACCGCCCCGGAATGAGGCGGTTCTGATCTTTAATATTCTGTTTAAAAACCGGTCTTTCAGTTGTTTGCTGTAGATTTGAGGGGCTCCTCTTCCAGACTGGCTTCCAGCATTTTAAGTGCCTGATCAGCTTTGAACTCAGCAAAAGCTGCATCTTCGTTTCTGGCAAAGATATCGGCGACTTCTTCTGTCATGGCGTTCTTTGGATAGGAAACCATGGCATACCAGTTTCCGTCTACGGCAGCATATACTTTTTCTGTTACAGCTCCGTTCAGTTCCACATCAGCAACCTGTTTTGTAATGGATTCAACAAAGGTTATCGCCTGAGAATTTCCGTCAGCACCAGCTTCCTGAGCATAATCTGTCATCATGGACTGTACGCGTGTACTTACCTGGAAGGCGACATCTTTTCTGGCTCTTGCAATGGCGGTATCTCTGGAAAGGCTGTCGGAAGACATTTTTGCCTGTCCCAGTCCATATATAACATCTTCAGATACGGGAGGGTTCAGATACCATTCGGGAAGGTCTCTTCTTTCTTCAACTTTCTCTCCGGAAGCACAACCGGCCAATAGGGCAATAAGCATTAGAATCGATCCAATAAAAATCAGATTTTTTTTCATGTGTAATCTCCTTGATCATCATTGCTTTTACTATAACAAAGTAAAAAGTCATTTATGTTCTTTTTTTATTATATTCTCTATTGTATGTGATATCCAGATTAGTTCAAATTATTTTGATTTATTTTAATGAACCCAGGTATTCCTTCAGTGCTTCAAATGTGGGAGCTGACAGATCAATCTCCCATGATCTCTGACCGACATTTTCCGGGTAGTGCGCATCGGAGCCGGTCAGTTCCGGGTATCCATGGGTGTTCAGGCTGCAGGGAGAGTGCATAACCTCAACCGCGTCATAGTCATTGTCCGGAAGAAAGCCCAGCTGGCTGGATATGCTGAAGGCGGAGCGGTCAATATGGGCCGGTATGAAGAGTCCCCCCTCTTTATGGACCATGGGGATCAGTTCTTCAATGGAATACTCTACGGCTCCTCCGGCCAGAAACTTATCCAGTTCTCCCAGGATTCCCTCATCCTCATCTACTATGATCTGGTCGCCCATGCTGTCCGGGTCATTGGGAATCGTGGCCAGACTCTCATACATTTTAAATCCGAATTTCATGGCTGTTTTAAGGTCGCCGAACAGGCAGAGAAGGTGGGCTTCCTCCCGTCCCGTCACTTCCAGGCCGAAGACGGGGGTGATTCCGGCCCGGCTGCAGCAGATTTCAAAGGCCGGCAGGTTGTCTACCGCATTATGATCCGTAAGGGCCAGCATACGGATCTCTCTCCTAGCCGCTTCTTCTACAAGACGGGAAGGTGACATTTCCAGACTGCCGCAGGGACTGAGGCAGGAGTGATTGTGAAGATCCAGGCGGCAGATCATTACAGGAGCGAGTGAATCTTCCAGGAAGCGGTAAACTGATTGTCCTTTGTGCGGAATACGGAGATCTCCTCATCGGCGGCGGAACTCAGCATATCTTCCGGGGCCGGTCTGTTATTGCATATCAGGATGGTTCTGATGCCGGCCAGAGAAGCGACGGCTACTGTGTTTTTATGAGCCTGAATCGTTATAAGTACAGAGTCTTCCGGGGCGTTTCCCATTACATCGCTCAGGAGATCCGAGGTATATCCCCCGGTAATCTCTTCATCCATGTCCTCTTTAACCAGGCATTCGTAGGCGAGTTTATCGGACAGATCCTTAACCTTCATTTTTTATCTCCTCTTTCTTCTGCAGTTTTTGTATATATCAGGGAGGTAACAACCGTACCTTTTCCCGGTGTGGATTCAATATTGAAATCATCGGAAACGCGCATTACATTGGGGAGGCCCATGCCTGCTCCGAACCCGAGGGAACGAATCCAGTCGTTGGCTGTTGAAAACCCTTCGGTCAGGGCACTCTGAACATTTTCAATTCCCGGTCCAGTGTCGGTTGCCACAATCCTGACGCTGTCATCGTTCAGGTGAAACTGCATATGCCCTCCAAGGGAATGGACGACCTGATTGATTTCCAGTTCATAGGAAGCCACGGCTATGCGCCGTATGATCTTCCTGTCTACCTGACGTTTCTTCAGGGCTTTTTTTATTTCTGTTGAAGCTTTTCCGGCATTTTCGAAATCATAACGGTGGCAGATGAAATTCATCTCTTCAGGACTGTTCCCTTCCTGCTCCTTTTTGGGGATCAGATCTTCCAGTCTTGTCATCTCCTGATTCATTTCCAGGAGAAGATGGTTAACGATATCCCTGCTGGTTATAATCCCGACCAGCTCTTTATGCATGTTGAGCACAGGAAACCGGCCGTAATGATACTTGTCCATATAGTTTATGGCGAAAGAGAGGGGCATGTCCTCTTCCAGGACTATAACATTACGGGTCATATGCTCCTGGGCGCTCTCTTCAATCTGCCCCTTGTCCATTGTGGATAGAAGGTCTTCCATACTGACAATGCCGAGCAGACGGTTGCCTTCGGTAACGGGAACACCTGTAATCCTCTCCTCTTTCATAATATGCTGGATGTCTCTCATGGAACTGTTTTTCCCGACTGTTTTAACCCGACGTGTCATCACATCCTTGATTTTAAGACGAAAGATCATTTCCAGTATGACCGAGGGAGAATTCTCCGTATTAAGGGGGATTGCTTGCATATTAATTCAGTTTAACCA
The DNA here is from genome assembly GCA_963663385.2 of Oceanispirochaeta sp. Classification (GTDB taxonomy): domain Bacteria; phylum Spirochaetota; class Spirochaetia; order DSM-2461; family DSM-2461; genus Oceanispirochaeta. The sequence continues at coordinate 360,792 of CAXXXD010000004.1, forward strand.
TTTTCCGGGACAAGTCAATCTTGGGGGTTACTCCATGTTGTCACTTTTTCCGCTGATCTGAAAGAACAGATTTTCCAGTTCCAGACAGATATTCACATTCTGTACCCGAAGCTGTTCGGATGACTTCAGTTCCACGGGAGTGAAATTCAGGATCCCCTTGATATCGGCTTCCAGAAGAAGGTCTCTGGTGTGGGATGCCGCTCCCGCGGGAACGCAAAGTATGGCGACTCTGATTTTATGCTGGGTAAGGTAGTTGTTCAGCACTTCCATCGGATAGATGGGGATTCCGTTTATCTCCGCTTCCCGGGGGTTGATGTCGAATCCTGCCGTTATATTTATCCCTTCCTTATAAAAGGCCTCATGTTTTATCAGTGCTTTTCCCAGGTTCCCGCAGCCTACAACAACCACATCCTGCAGTTCGCTGGTCCCCAGTATCTCATTAAGGGCGTCAATCAGATCGTTGATGTTGTATCCCCCCTTTCTGTTTCCCTGAACGAGCTGCAGCCTGGAGAAGTCTTTTCGTACCAGGGCAGGAGTAACTCCCACGGCATCTCCCAGGTTGTTGGAAAAAACTTTTTCCAGTCCCAGAGATTTTAACTGAATAAGTATCCTTTTATATTTTATCAGGCGCGCTGTAAACTCTTTATTCGTTCTCATAATTCATTTATTGTAATTGAATTCACAATAAATGTAAAGTTAGTCAATCCTAAGCGTTTTTGATCACAAAAACCTCTGATTAATTGTTGTCATTTTTAAAAAGAACTCATATACTGGTCCAATCAATATTTTTATATAGATTAATGGAGGTTCCATGCCTGTTGAAACGGAAGAATTTAAAATGTCCGAAGGGTTGCTCAGTTTTATTGCTGAATGGAAAGAAAAACCCGGAAACCTGATTATGATCCTGCACAGGGTTCAGCAAGAGTTCGGCTATATTCCAAAGAGTATTGCTGTAGAGTTGGGTAAAATGCTGGATGTGCCCCTTGCCAAGATTTACGGGGTTATAACTTTTTATCATTTCTTTAAGCTGGAGAAGCCCGGTAAGCACACGATCTCTGTCTGTATGGGTACAGCCTGTTACCTGAAAGGCGGTCAGGATCTGATCGATGAACTCGAACAGCTTCTGGGAATCGGATGCGGCGGAACAACTGAAGACGGTCTGTTTTCCCTGGAAGCGGTTCGATGTATCGGATGTTGCGGCCTGGCGCCTGTTCTGACAGTTGGACAGGAAGTATTTGGAAAGCTGACAACTGACCAGCTGCCTGAGGTAATTGCCAAATTCAAGTAATGCGGCAGAGCAGATGCACTACACACTGAGCGACATGATTCTGGATCTTGTCCAGAATTCCATAGAAGCGAAAGCTGAAAGGATTACCCTTGATCTGATCCGATCCGGTGATTTTCTGACCGTTCGCCTGGCCGACAACGGCTGCGGGATGACGGAAGGACAACTGAATAAGGCTAAGGATCCGTTTTATACAGACGGAATCAAACACAGCCACAGGAAGGTCGGTCTTGGAATCCCCTTTCTGATACAGACGGTAGAACAGGCGGACGGCCGTTTTGAGATACATTCTGAGAAGAATATGGGAACCTCTTTAGACATACGGTTTAATCTGGGGAATGTTGATACCCCCCCGGAGGGTGACTGGCCCGGCTTGTTTATGCAGGCTTTCTGTTTTGAAGGGGATTACGAACTGATCATCAAACGGATGCTGATTAGTGAAAATAAAAGGGAAGTCGCCTATACCCTCAGCCGTACCGAACTGAAGGATGTGCTGGGAGATTTCAGTGATTCTGGTGCCATGATCCTTTTGAGGGATTATCTGCAATCTCAGGAAGAAGAATTGTTAAGTGAATGGAAGGAGATACATTAGATGGCAAAAATGACCCTCGAAGAACTGCGTAAACTGAGATCCAGTCAGAAATCAGAGATGGATCGCCGTGACGTAGACGGAAAAGAAACACATATCATTGTCGGAATGGGAACCTGCGGTATTGCCGCCGGAGCCAAAGAGGCTCTCAACAGTTTCCTGGACGCAATCAAAGCGAATAATTTAGGTGATGTTGTTGTAAAACAGACCGGATGTATGGGGCTCTGCTATGCAGAACCGACAGTTGAAGTCAAGGTTCCCGGAATGCCCGATACCATTTACGGCAACGTAGATGCTGCTGTGGCTAAAGAGATCGTTGAGTCTCACGTTATGCACAAAGCGCTGGTGGAAAATCATATCTTTGATAAACCCGCCGGAGACATCATTAAATAGGAAAGAGAGGAAAACATGGCAGTAAAGAATTATATACTGGTTTGTGGTGGTACCGCCTGTGAATCCGCAAAAGGTGACGATATCTATAAATCTCTCCTGACGGAAGCGGAAGCGCAGGGTGTCGCCGAGGATGTACAGATCGTTAAAACCGGTTGTTTCGGGTTTTGTGAAAAGGGACCGATTGTTAAGGTTCTCCCCGAACAGGCTTTTTATGTAGAAGTAAAACCGGAAGATGCAAAAGAGATAATCGCTGAAACAATTATTAAAGGTAGAATGGTTGACCGTCTGCTCTATAAGGCCGAGCAGGGTGAAAAAGGCAATGCGTTCGACATCGACAATATTGAATTCTATCAGAAGCAGTACCGTATTGTACTCCGCAACTGTGGTCTGATCGATCCTGAAAACATAGATGAGTACATTGCCCGTGACGGTTATGCCGCACTGGAAAAATGTCTTTTTGAACTGAAACCCGATGATATCATCGAAGAGCTGAAAAAATCCGGACTCCGCGGACGCGGTGGTGCGGGATTCCCTACCTGGATGAAATGGAACTTCACCAAACAGGTTGAGGATGATCAGAAATACATTGTCTGTAATGCTGACGAGGGAGACCCCGGTGCCTATATGGACCGTTCTACCCTGGAAGGCGATCCCCATTCCATCCTGGAAGCCATGGCCATCGCCGGTATCTGTGTAGGCGCCGATAAGGGAGCCATCTACATCAGAGCTGAATATCCTCTTGCGATCCAGAGACTGGAAACTGCCATGAAGCAGGCCCGGGAATACGGACTGCTGGGTGACGATATCCTGGGATCCGGCAAAAGCTTTGACCTTGAAGTAAGACTGGGTGCGGGTGCGTTTGTCTGCGGTGAAGAGACAGCTCTTCTGGCTTCCATCGAAGGAAACAGAGGTATGCCTATTCCCAAACCGCCATTCCCCGCTGTAAAGGGTATGTTCCAGAAACCGACAGTTATCAACAATGTTGAAACCTATGCCAATATCCCCGTTATTATCAATAAAGGCGGAGACTGGTTCTCTCAGATCGGTACGGAAAAATCCAAGGGTACTAAAGTATTCGCCCTTACCGGAAAGATTAAAAACTCCGGCCTTGTCGAAGTTCCCATGGGAACAACTCTCCGGGAGATCGTTTTCGATATCGGAGGCGGTATCCGCGGCGGCAAGAAGTTCAAAGCTGCTCAGACCGGCGGACCTTCAGGCGGTGTAATTACAGAGAAGTATCTGGACACTCCCATCGACTTCGACAACCTTCTGGCGATAGGTTCCATGATGGGATCCGGCGGTATGATCGTTATGGACGAAGACGACTGTATTGTTGATGTAAACAAATTCTACCTGGACTTCTGTGTTGAAGAATCCTGCGGTAAATGTGCCCCCTGTAGAATCGGTACCAAGAAACTCTATGAGTATCTGGACAAGATTACAAAAGGCCAGGGCGATATGGAAGACCTCCAGAAGATGCGGGATATCGGTGAAGCCATGAAAAAGGCCGCCCTCTGTGGTCTGGGACAGACTGCTCCCAACCCGATCCTCTCCTCTCTGGAAAACTTCTACGAAGAGTACAGGGAACATATCGAAGACGGTAAGTGTTCCGCCGGTAAATGTAAGGATCTCGTTCACTACGAAATCATTGCTGACAAGTGTATCGGTTGTACCGTTTGTGCCAGAAAGTGTCCTGTAAACTGTATCAGCGGTGAACGGAAGAAACCCCATGTAATCGATCAGGATAAGTGTATCAAGTGCGGTGCCTGTTACGAAGGCTGTAAGTTCGACGCGATCACAGTATCTTAATGAGACGTTAAGGAGAAAAATCAGTGGAAACTGTAGAAATAAAAATTAATGGTACGCCTGTACAGGTAGATAAAGACTTTACCATACTGAAAGCGGCAAAGCAGGCGGGGGTGAAAATCCCGACCCTTTGTACACACTCCGATCTGGAGCCCTGGGCCGCTTGTGGTATCTGTGTTGTTAAAGTGGAAGGTTCTCCCAGAATGGTCAGGGCCTGTGCCACCAAAGTAGTTCCCGGTCAGAATTATATTACCCATGACCCGGAGCTGCAGAAAATCCGGAAAACGGTTATAGAAATGACCCTGTCCAATCATCCTCAGGAATGTTTGACTTGTGGTCGTAACGGTTCCTGTGAACTTCAGGCTCTGGCCGCCGAGTTCGGTATTCGGGAAATCCCCTTCCATATGGATATCAAGGAGCTCCCCAAAGACGAATCCACCCCCTCTCTGGTATTCGATCCCTCCAAATGTATCCAGTGCGGACGCTGTGCACAGGTTTGTCAGCAGCTGCAGGATGTATGGGCTCTGGAATTCCTTCACAGAGGTCATGAAACCAGAATCGCCCCTTCTGCGGGCGTTCTTCTGAATGAAAGCCCCTGTATCAAGTGTGGTCAGTGTTCCGCTCACTGTCCCGTTGGTGCCATCTACGAAAAAGATGAGTCAGCCGCCTGGTGCGCAGCCGTTCAGGACGAGAAAAAGCATGTTGCCGTACAGATAGCTCCCGCTGTTCGTGTCGCCATTGGCGAAGCCTTCGATATGGAACCCGGCGCTATTTCAACAGGTAAGCTCTACGCTGCCCTGAGAAGACTCGGTGCAGATGCTGTATTCGACACCAACTTCTCTGCCGACCTTACCATTATGGAAGAGGGAACTGAGCTGGTTAACAGGATTACCAAAGGAACCGGTGTTCTGCCTCAGCTCACATCCTGCTGTCCTGCCTGGACGGATTATATGGAAAAATACTACCCCGATATGATTCCCCACTTCTCGACGGCAAAATCCCCCATGATGATGCAGGGGGCCATTACCAAAACCTACTATGCCGATAAGGCGAATATAGACAAGAAAGATATCTACTCTGTTGCCATTATGCCCTGTACGGCCAAAAAGTACGAAATTACCCGGGATGACAATATGCAGGCCTCCGGTGTAAACGATGTGGATCTGGTTCTTACAACCAGGGAGCTTGCCCGTATGATTAAAAGAGCCGGTATCGATTTTGCCCATCTGGCTGATGAAGATGCGGACAGCCCCATCGGAGCCTATACCGGTGCCGCCACGATCTTCGGTGTAACCGGTGGTGTAATGGAAGCGGCCGTCCGCACCGCATACAAGCTGGTTACCGACAAGGAACTGGATGATGTAAACGTTACTGCTGTACGTGGTATGGAAGGTGTAAAAGCCGGTTCCGTTGACTTTGCCGGAACCGAGATCAAGGTTGCTGTCGCTCACGGCATGGCCAATGTCAAAACCATAATGGAAGAGATAAGGGACGCCCGCGAGAAAGGGGAAGAACCTCCCTATCACTTTATCGAAGTTATGGCCTGCCGCGGTGGCTGTATCGCCGGTGGTGGTCAGCCCTACGGTACGGAAGACGATATCCGGGATAAGAGAATCGCCGGTATCTACAAGGATGATGAGACCTGTGAAATCAGAAGGTCCCACGAGAATCCCGAGATTATTCAGATCTACAAGGAATTCCTGGGTGAACCTATCAGCCATAAGGCTCATGAGCTTCTCCATACCACATATCAGGAAAGACCTCTTTATCAGAAATAATTCCGATTCAGGCCGGTTTCTTTTGAAGCCGGCAGGTTAAAAGAAAAATCCGGAGGACTTCCCGTTGAGGAGGTCCTCCTTTTTTTATAAACTGATTGAAAAGATACTACCGGGAGCCTTATGCGGAATTTCTCCATAAAAACAAAACTTGTTTATTCTCATATTATCCTGGCTCTGGGGGCTATCCTGCTTTTGGGGTTTCTCTCTCTTATGATCTCTCTCAGGATATTTAATAACAGGGAAAAGGACTATCTCAATAGAATCGCCAAGGCTGTTGAACTGGATCTGGCCGGGTTTTACCAGGAGAATCCCGGCGGTGAAACCCTGGAGGATTTTCTCAGTATGAACGGGTTCCAGAATAATGTGGCCCTCCGTATCCTTACCCCGGAGGGGGATCTGCTCGCTGAATCCCGGACATTGAAAAGGGATGACGGAGAAATCGGCGGTCCGGATGACCTGTATCCCCTCAAGACTGTTGTAAGGCAGATGCTTTTTTTACGCTCTCTGCAAGGGTATACACTGGAAGTCCTCCGGTACGATCAGTACTACTTTCACCCCATATCCCTTTTGGTGGAAGGCATGGGGATCGCCGTATTGGCTGCTATTGTCGCCGCTGTATTCCTGGGAAGATTCATGGGGAAAAAAGTGGCAAGGCCTATCATTGAGCTGGCTGACATGGCCAATGATCTTGAGAATCAGAAATGGGACTCACCGCTGCCGTCCTCAAACTCCTGGGAACTGGATGTCCTGGCTTCCAGTCTGGACAGGATGCGGCAGGAACTCTCCCTCAGTTTTCATAATCTGGAGGAGGAGCGGGATGTGATGAAGCGTTTCCTGCAGGATGCCTCCCATCAGCTGCGGACTCCGGTAACAGCATTGAGTTCTTTTCTGGAACTGTTGAGCAGTGATTTTCCCGGGATGGAGGACAGGAGGGATGAACTGGTGGAGGACTGCCGGGAGCAGGTACGTAAACTCAGCTGGATTATTACAGACCTGCTGAGTCTGATCCGTCTTGAATCTGCTTCTGATGAAGAGGACAGAGACGTTTTTTCTCTGAAAGAGAGCTGCCGCAGCGCCTGGGCGGGATTGCGTAAAGAGGCAGAGAAGAAGGCCCTCTTTCTGGATCTCTCCGGGCCTGCCTGCGAGATACGGGGAGACAGTCGGCGGGCCGAAATGGCCATTTCGAATATTATGGAGAACGGGATTAAATGGTCCCGGCCGGGAAAGCGGCTGGAGGTGCGGCTTCATCAGAACAGCAGATCCTGTCATATTTTTGTCCGGGACCGGGGCTCCGGGATTCCGGAAGGGGACCTGCCCCGTATTTTTGACCGATTTTACAGATCTTCTGAATCAGAAGGAGAGGGAACGGGGCTAGGACTGGCTATCGTCAACTCCATTATGAATAAATGCGGAGGCACCGTGAATGCCGGAAACAGAAAGACCGGCGGGGCGTGGTTCGAGCTGATATTTCCCCTTGGACAGGAGCTGCAGAAAAAATGAAAAAATCCCTGTTTACTCTGTTCCTGTTTGCTGTGATGTTTTTCTGTCTGGAGGCGGAGGTCCTGCTGGATCCCTGCTCTCTGAAGCTGAATCCAGGGGACTACCCTGACGGTCGTTTTTCTGCTGATATCCTGATCATAAACCATGATGACAGACCCTTGTCGCTGTCCTGTATGGTTGGAGAGGAGGACTGGCGGTTGTCCCCCGGGGAAATGACCCTGAAACCCGCAGAAGAGGCTGTTCTGACACTGGAAGGCTCTCTTCCGGGAGATGTCCCTGTTCCCATATTATTCCTTTCGGAGCGGGAGGATGTTCCCTATCTCTACAATGTAAGTCTTTTGAGTAATGTCCCGGATGTTCAGGAGGATATGATAGAGAAAACCGGGAGTGTTTTTGTTTTTTTTCATACCCCCGGCTGCAGGATCTGTGAGGAATTTTATAACGAACTGGTTCCCGGTCTTATCGCGGAGGGCAGGATCGATTCCAAACCCGAAAAGCTGAATATATACGACCCCGGGAATTATGAGCGGATGAATGATCTATTGGCAGATAGAGAAGACCCGGGGGATCAGTTTCCCCTGCTGGTTATGGGGGATAGGGTTTTCCGGGGAGAGAAGAGTCTGTTTCATGATTTCCCCTCTTCTTTGGGGGACTCCGACAGGACTCGAACCGGGCAGAGAGGAGAACTGAGCGGAGAGTCTGTACGAGTCAATCTGAACTGGATTCCTGTCTTTCTTGCCGGTTTACTGGATGGCATTAACCCCTGCGCTTTTACGACTCTGATTTTTCTGATCTCCTATCTCCGGTTACTGGGGCGAAAAGGACGAGAAGTCCTGAAAATCGGCTTGAGTTTTACTCTGGCTGTATTCATCAGTTATTTTCTGATCGGCCTTGGATTCTTTCAGGCCCTTCGTCTGGCTGAATCTTTTTCGCTGGTTTCAAGGATCATCCGACTGGGGATGATCGGGCTGCTGTTCTGTCTGGGCGGGATGAGCCTTCACGATTTCCTGCGGGTTCGTCAGGGACGGGAGAGTGATGCGGTTCTCCAGCTTTCCCGGGGGATGAAGCAGCGGATCCATAAAACCATCAGGCAGAAAAGCCGTTCCTCCTGGCTGATTCCGGGCAGCTTTGCTGCGGGAGTTCTTATCTCTCTGTATGAGCTGGGCTGTACCGGGCAGATATACCTGCCAATGATCGTGTATATGATAAAGCAGAAATTCAGCCTATCCGCTGTCGGCCTTCTGACTGTGTATAATGCCGGGTTCATTCTTCCTCTTCTGTTTGTATTTCTGCTTTTCTACAGAGGGATGGATTCCAATGCAATCGGACAGGTTTTTAGACGCCGTCTCCCTTATATCAAACTGGCCAGTGCCCTGCTGTTTTTCGGAATTGCCATTTTTCTTATACTGACAATTTGAAAACAGACTTCGCTTCCGGTCTTCAGAGATCTTCCAGGATCTCCGCGATGGCTTCATAACCGTTGTAATAATCATTGCCCAGAATAAGAAGAGGGAGGGAGCGGGAGATATCCGGAAGTTCCTTTTCTGTCAGAATCCTTTTCAGTTCTGTCCTGTTTCCCGGGTTGGCCATATTGTAAACGGCTCCGTTCCACTGGTCTTCTTTATTCAGATTAACGATTCTGGAACCCAGTTTTTCTGCCAGCTGGTAATCCTCGCAGGAAGGGCATGTCTCCATATAGAAAAAAACAAGGTCCCTGGCTTCCGGAGTATTATTGCTGCAACCGCTGTAAACAAGCGTCAGTAAATAAAATGTTACAAGACTGCTATGTTTTAGTTTCATGGGAAAAGAATACATGTTCTAATGCTTTTATGATATAGTTAAACTCTTATGAATCAGAAAAAGAAGGATCACGAAAAAAGCTCTGAGAAAATTATGCAGGCAGCTCTGAATGTTATCGCCAGGGAAAAAATCAGTGGAACAAGGATGCGGCATATTGCAGAAGAAGCCGGAATGAGTCAGGGAATCCTGCACTACTATTTCCATACAAAGAAAGAGCTTCTCTCCAAGCTGCTGGACTACATCCTCCTTCAGTTCCGCAGGGAAAGGAATATGGATTTTGCCGATTCAGACGGCACTTCCAAAGGAAAGATACATGCTTTCTTTGAAGAAAAAAAACGATCAATCAATAAGAGGAAACTTGAATTTATTCAGTTTGATTTCTGGGTCCAGGGAACTACTGATCCTGAATTGCGGGAAAAAATTCAGAAATCCTATGATAATTGGCGATATAATTTATATGAGGTGATAGAAGACGGGGTAAAAAAAGGGGAATTCAGAGCCGATAGGATTGAACAGGTTCCCGCTCTGACGGTTTCTCTGTTGATGGGTGGATCTGCTCAGTACCTGATTGATGATTCGGCCTTTGTTCTGGACTCCTATCTGGCCGCAGCGGAGGAAATGATCTATTCCTATTTAAGGTCTGATCGCGGCTAAACCTCAGTTAGGGGAGGCGTGATTGAGCGGTGAATCTGTAATTTACCATACCTCGGAAATTTGCTGTAGTCTGCATATAGACGGTCCAATGGAGACAACCCACTCGGGTCCTCTTTATATATTCAGAATTCTCTCAGGCGCCACTCTCTCAACACTGAAACTTGAAATTGATATCGAAAAGGATGACTCCGGTTGGTTCTGGTGGCCCAATAACGAAGGGGAACGGGGAAACCTGAGCGATATTTATACCCGCCTTGAAGATAAGGAAAACCAGACCAAAGGTGTTTCAGTCCTGTACCCTATCAGCGCTTCCTGCCGCACGATAATTATTGGTGATAGCGAGGGCGGGATAATTCTCAGTGCCATGCCCGATGAAAAGGGGAGGATCTCCCGTATCAATGTTAAAGCACCCTTTCATAACCGTGTATTCTTTACGGTAAAAAGCGGCCGGTCAAACTGGATTCTGACCCGTTTTTCCGGAGGTCCGGAAGATGCACTGGACTGGCTTGGAAAGATCATCCATAAGGTCAAATGGCCCCTCCCCGAAGAGAGTGAATTCCCCGGAAAGAACCTTCTTCAGGTTGGTCTGATTGGGCCGGATTACGATTGCCTTGTCCCCAATGATGCAGGATTTAATGTGCTGGGAGATATTGCCGGTGTTATGAAAAAATGGCTGGGCCCCGGTAACTGGCTCCATGTATTCGGTTATGCTCATGGTCATGACATCCTTTACCCGGATTACACACCCTCCTCTTTTCTGGGAGGAGAGGAGCGCCTGAAAGAGGCTATTCATACGGTTCATCGAAAAGGCCAGAAAGTCAGTTTTTATATGAATCTGAGGATCGGCGACAAGAATCTGATAGATAATGATTTTGATTTGAAGAATGCTCTTTTTAAAGATCCCATCGGGAAATCTGTGATTGAAAAAGCTCATGACCGCTCATTTTATGTGATGGATCCCCACTCGGAAGCCTGGAGGAACCGTGTGTTCAAGGAGGCGGAACGTCTGGTCAGACTGGGGGCTGATGGTCTTGAGTTGAGCCATATCGGTCAGCAGTCTCTTCTTGTCCCTCTGGGTGAACAGTGGGGAGAGGGAATTAAGGTACTGATGGACCGCATTCGTTCTCTGGGGGTAAAAATCTGGTATCGCGGTGGGAATGATCTTTATCCTGCTGATTGGCTTGAAATGAGCCGGGAAGAATATGAAGTCGATTCAGACGGTCAGATCCATTGCGGCTGTAAAGTGGGCGAGTTTGATCCGCGGCTCTATATGACCCTTGTTCCCGGCCGCTCCTTTCTGGTTCCCCTCTCCCGTCTGAATACAATTCCCTTCCTTCCTCAGGACAGAATAATTAAGGATCTGGAAAATATCATGGGCGGTCTGTTTCTCTATGATGAAGAGTATATGGAACGGATCGATATGATTCTGAAGCATTCCGCACAGGATGTAAGAGAAGAGGAGAATGCTTCCGGGGACGATGAAACGGTTGATTCTCCTGATACGGCTGAAATAGAAGAGCAGACAGAAAAAAATAATGTATCAGAACCCTGAAAGTCTGATGAGGAACTCCCCGTCATAACGTGTGATCAGAAACGGATCGGGCATACCTGCTTTTCGTACCAGGAAGCTGTCCCTGTTTTCCTGGAGGATGGTCAGTTCAATCTGTTCCATCTCTGAATCCCTGAATCTCATGAGAACTGTAAAAACTCCTTCCCGGGGGGCTTCCGTGCCGGTTTCAGCGGACATTTCAAAATCCAGGCATCTAAGCCCTGCCGCTCTTTTTACAAAACTGTTCAACTCCCGGGAGTCCGGGATAATACCATTGGCATCCCGCCATTCATTCCCCTCTCTCTCAATGGTTTTCACCTCTCCCCCTTTCAGAAAAATGAGGGAATCCAGAGCCTCTGCCTGAAAGTCCAGAACCTGTTTATCCCGGAATGAGGACGGATCCTGTCTCAGCTTGTTCTGAAGGGTGCCCCTGACTGTGTAGATCGAAGGGGTATTTTCCTTTTTCATATAATAGTAGTGTCCGGATGGGGTAGGGCTGCCCAGACAGAACACCACTTTATCTGTGTTGTACTGGAGTACCAGTTCAACCCTTTTTTCTTCGTTCAGCCCGAATGTCTTATCCGAATCACCCTCTGCTATAAGATCGACGGGCTGTATCAGGGCAATTTCCCGCAGAAGCGCCTCCATCCGCCCCCTGTCCGCCGGTCTGTCCAGCGGGAGTATCCGCCATTCCGTTTCTCCATCCGTTTCCGATTGTTCCAGTTCATATATTCTTTTCTGTCCGGTTGTATCGGTATATCTTACCTGAATCAGCATCGGAACCTGATTTTTCCTCCTGGACCAATCGGGAAGGGATCTGATCCCACGGGGTCCGGGCTGAAGGGCCAGAAAAACGGCGCAGATTAAAACCAGCGCTGCCAGAACACCCAATTCAAGAATCTTCCGTTCTTCAGGCTTCATGGCTTTCCTCCTTACGGTCCCTCGTCATACCGGTTGAGAAGAGATACAGAATCTGTTTTTGCCGTCTTTTCCTTTTCAGATAAGCCGCGAATCCCGTAAGGGCTACAAGGAGCGGGAGGGCCGTGCGGTTGATTTCTCTGAAAAGTATTTTCCCCCTTGTGGAAATCTCATTCAGGGGATTGTAGCTCTGTCCCTTGGAGCGGAGCTCTGCGTTGTCCGCATTGCCGCAGAGGAGGTCCATCAGATTCAGAACCATCATGGCATTGGGAGTGTTCCCGTCTTCATCCATAAAACTGTCTTCCAGGTAGGCTGATGAACCGGCCAGGAAGAGGGTTCCCCTCTCCGTACCGCCTTCGGAAAGGGCAGCCAGCGGATAGGAGGCTCTCTCTTCTCCAGATGGAGGGTGTATTCTCATGGGATTATACAAGTTGATATTTTCTTTCATAAGCCAGGATTTCCCGGAGGAGGAAAAAAGGACGGAGGTTCCTTCTCCTGCAATAACCGGTGCTGTGTTCAAAGCTATCAGCCCCTGAAGGTTATTCATAGCCGGACTGGACAGGTTGATACTCTTTTTGCCGATAACCGGGGCATAGTAGACAGGCAGTTCTGTCAGTTGTCCGTTATCATCCTGAATATACCGGGAAAAACAGGACTCATCCAGCACATAGGCGGAATCAATGCTCAGGCCGAAAGGTTCGGTAAGAGTCATCAGCCCTGTTGCCTCCGGGATATATTCCGGCAGTTCTCCCCGGGACAGAGCCTCTTCCGGGGGAAGAAGGGTGCGGTGGCTATCCTGGAACAGAGCCAGGGAGCCTCCGTTACGGATAAAGCGGTTCAGATCTTCCAGTTCCTGTTTGCTGAACCTGTCTGACGCTCCGGCTATGACCAGGAGGGGAACCGCCGAACGGGAAATATCGGAAACCTTCAAAGGTCTGATATCATAGTTTTCCGAAATCAGACGGCTGAAATTATTCAATCCGCCTTCTCCATAGAGGGGGAGGGTTCCATGGCTGGTAAGATACCCCAGAGTCCCGCCTGTTCCGAGCATCAGAGGGATGGCTTCATTCAGAAAGTCTCCTATCTCTGCAGGGGAGGGGATGCTGAACTCCCCGGACTGCCGGGGGATAAGGTCTCTTGTATAGGACCGTCCATTGCCCCGGATTGTCAGTTCTGCCCGTATGGCGTTTCCGGGAAGAGTTTCCTGTCTGAAATCGATCCTGTTGTACCAGGCGGGGCCGAGTTCCTCTACAAGATCTTCTATAAGACGGGGATACTCTTTCAATCCATCATCCAGCTGAAAGAATGCCCGGGAGAGGCCCAGATTGACAGATATGTCCTCCTCCAGGTCCAGCAGTTGTCCCGACTGTCTTGTCAGTTTTCTTAAAGCGGATGTTATTTTATATTCCAGGTTGCTCTCCGGGTTCAGTACGGGAATGGTAAGCTGTCTGTTCCCCTGAAGAAAGACAACCCCCATTCTGGCATTTATCAGTTTCAGTTCATCCCCCTGGATATCCTGGACCGCAAAAGCCGGAATTCCGTACTCTTCGGCTCTGTCGTGCATCTCTGTATCCCCGGATCCGGAGACTTTCAGTATCTCATAACTGAAGTACCGGTTCTTCTCAAGAGCGTAGGTTTCCATAAGGTCTTCAATCCCCCTGACAAGATTCCCGTAGGGCTGCGGCAGATTCTCCGACAGGAAAAAACGCAGGGTGACGGGTTCTTCCAGATCCTCCAGAGCCTTGCGGCTTATATCAGACAGAGTGTAGACTTTTTTATCTGTCAGGTCCGCCCGCAGGGGATAGAGGGACGCTATCCTGTTTATCAGGAGTATCAGCACCAGAGTGAGGACAAGCCTGATAATCCTGTAAAGGGAGGGGCTAATTCTTATCATTCAGAACCTCCCTGAGCAGGGTGAAGCTGACAAAGTCGGCAGACAGAAAGTAGAGCAGGTCTCTTGTATCCAGTATACCCCTGGTAAAGCTGTCAAAGCGGGTATCCGTGCTTAATGTTTCGATCAGGATCCTTGCTTTACCGTTAAGCAGGACTCCCATCTCATCCAGTAAGGCAAAACTCAGGCAGATACCTGCGGAAAAGATAAAAGCCGTTACCTGACTGTCTGTCGCAGAAGAACAGAGCAGGCCGATTGCGGCACAGCTGCTCCCCAGTAACAGGGCGCCCGCATAACCTCCCCATACCGGCCCCCAGTCCAGTGTCCCGATAAGGGATATACACAAGGGGTAGGAGAGCGTCGGCAGGAGCATCAGGATCAGAAATATCAGTACCGCCAGGAATTTCCCCAGGATAATCCCCCCGGTGGAAAGGGGGAGGGTTTTAAGAATCTCATAATGCCCCGAGGCAGACTCTCCGGCAAACTGCCCCATGGTCAGGGCCGGGATAAGCAGTGCATAGGTAAGGGGCAGGATTGTAAAGAAGTCCCGCATATCCGCTCTGCCTGTCAGAAAGAAGGGAATAATGAAAAACCATCCGCTGAGAAGGAGGAACAGGATCCCCGTAATATAGGCCAGAGGAGAATTCAGATAGAGGCTCAGTTCCCTTTTGACAAGGGCTGTAACGGGATTAGTCTTCATACAGTTCTCCCCCTGTTGCCTCACGGAATACATCCTCCAGGGACTTCTGCTGTTTTGTCATCCCCAGAAGAAGCCAGTCTTTCTTTTTAATAAGACTGTAGAGTTCCATGCGTATATCTTTTCGGGACTTAACTGAAATCAGGCAGTGTCCATTCCGGTTTTCTCCGGCAGACAGCTGCAGATCCAGAATCCCCTCCAGTTTACTTAAACCGTTCCGGAACTCCCCGGGCTCGGCTCCGGCCAGTTCCAGTTTGACCAGCTGTTCCCTGTCGTTCTGTCCCCTGAGCTGATCATGGGTCCCCTCTGCGACTATCCGTCCTCTGTTGATAATGGCTATCCTGTCGCTCACCGCCTCTGCCTCTCTCAGTATATGAGTTGATAATATGACAGTTTTATAACGTCCCAGTTCCCGCAGGAGTATCCGGAATTCCATGATCTGATTCGGGTCGAGACCACTGGCCGGTTCATCCAGGATAAGAATCTCCGGATCTCCTGTCAGGGCCGCCGCCAGTCCTACCCTCTGCCTGTATCCTTTGGAAAGGGATCTGATTGTCTGGTGCATAACCGATTCGATATTGCACAGGCCGCCTACCCTTTCGACTTCCTGAAGGATATCCCTGCTGTCAAGACCTTTCATCTCTCCCCTGTGCCAGAGGTAATCGAAGGCAAACATAGTATCAAGAAGGGGTGCTGACTCGGGAAGATACCCCAGCATTCTTTTGGCATATTGAGGCTTTTCAGCCATATTGATGCGGTTCAGCAGAACCCGTCCGGATGACGGCTTGATACTCCCTGTCAGCATTTTAAGTGTGGTTGTTTTACCGGCGCCATTCGGTCCCAGCAGGGTCAGGATCTCCCCTTTTTCTACTGTGAGAGTCAAATCCTTAACAGCTTCCAGAGGCCCGTAGTTTTTTGAAAGCTGCTGTGCTTCTATCATATTGAGTTAACCTCTTCTCCCTTTTGCGGATTCTATATGAAAAAATACCTTTACTGGAAAGAAGTTACAATGTGGATTCGGGGGAAGAATACGCTTTTTCTGGATTGTGGTTGTAAAATAGGATATATTATAGATATATGGTTTTTTGTATATAAGGAGCAGTGCATGAAAATAAAAATACTATTTGCAGGACTTATGACTATATTGGTTTTAAGCGCCCTCTCTGCCGAGACCTATCCTCCCGAAGGATGGACTACGGATATTCTTGCGGCTATCGCCGAATCCGAGAAAACAGGAAAGGATATTCTTCTGAACTATACGGGTTCCGACTGGTGTGTATGGTGTCACCGGCTGCGGGACGAAGTTTTTGATACGGGAACATTTAAATCCTATGCCGAAGAGAATCTGATTCTTGTTTTTCTGGACTTTCCCAACAGTATTGATCAAAGCAAAGAACTGGTTGAACAGAATCAGACCATGGCCAGTCTGTTTGGTGTGCAGGGATTCCCCACTATCTGGCTGATGGATTCCGAACAGGTTCCCGTTCTTCAGACCGGATACCTGGAGGGGGGGGCCGAAGCTTTTATCAGGACCCTCGAAACTAACAGGGTTGATCTGGATGAGGCAAAACGCCTGGAATTTCAAACCATTGTACGGGAAGGAATAAGGGGGAATATCGGGACCTGGTAGCCTCAATGTTATTTATGACTAAAAAAGAAATGGTGCAATAATTATCAATAAAAATTGGACGACTCTCTCATATCGTTATATAATAATAAACAGCCGACAGTCCCACCTTATTCTGCTGAGACGCCCGTCTCATTCCGCATAACGGCTTTATTTTACTCACAACATAACTATGAGGAGTTGATCCATGGAACCATTGGTAGACCGAAGGATCCGTTCTGACCAGGAAAACTCAGATTTCCCGGTCCCTGCGGATATCATTCCTCAGCTTGATGATATTATCAGGCGTTACAACGAGACAGAAGGCGCCCTCATACCGGTATTGCAGTCTGCTCAGAATCTACTGGGGTATCTGCCCCGGGAAGTTCTCCTGCATATCAGCGAACAGCTGAAAATCCCCTATAGTGAAGTGACAGGTGTTGTTTCCTTCTACTCTTTCTTCTCTACCGTACCCAGGGGCAGGCATATTGTCAGAGTCTGTCTTGGTACGGCCTGTTATGTAAGGGGCGGGAAGGAAGTTCTCAGTGCCCTGGAAAAGCAGCTTGGCATCAAAGTGGGAGAAACAACGGAAGACCGTTTCTTCTCCCTTGAGGTGGGGCGCTGTTTCGGAGCCTGCGGGCTGGCTCCGGTGGTTATGGTGGATGATAATGTTCATCAGCGGGTAAAACCATCCAGGGTGAAAGACCTGCTGGCCGGTTACAGGGAGGAGGCGGAAAATGAGTCATAGAATTCAATCCCCCCGTTACTGGGATATTTTCAGAAATAATCTGCTGAGGAATCGGGAAACCCCTGAAGCCGGGAAGGAGATCCGCATTTGTACGGGAGGAGGCTGTATCGCGTCGGGAGCCCTTGAACTGAAACGCTGCCTGCAGGATTCCCTTAAAAGGGAAGGTATGGATATCCCTATAAAGGAAACCGGTTGTATGGGACCCTGCGCTCACGGTCCTGTGGTCAATATTCAGCCGGATAACATCTACTACCGGGCTCTGACTCCCGATGATGTTCCCCGGATTGTTGTAGAGCATCTGAAGGAGGGGATTCCTGTTGAAGGGCTTTTAATGGATAGGGGGATTACAGATTCTCCCATCGAAGAAAAGATCGTTTTGAGAAACTGCGGGAGAATCGATCCTCTTGATATCAGAGATTATATTGCCGAAGGAGGGTATTCCGCGCTGGCCCGGCTGCTGAATGAGAATACTTCCGGGGAGCAGATGGTGGAAACACTGAAAAAGTCCGGATTGAGAGGACGCGGCGGAGCCGGGTTTCCTGCCTGGATGAAGTGGAATTTTACCCGCACCGCAGAGGGGGATGAGAAGTTTGTTCTCTGTAATGGTGATGAGGGAGACCCCGGAGCCTTTATGGACCGCAGTGTTCTGGAAGGAGATCCCCACAGCCTTATTGAAGGGATGACCATCGCAGCTCTGGCAACAGGAGCAAATCGTGGGTTCGTTTATGTCCGGGCGGAATACCCTCTGGCTGTCTCCCGGCTGGAAAAGGCTCTGGAGCAGGCCAGGGAGTACGGCTTAACCGGTCAGTGTATCATGGGGACTGATTTCTCCCTGGATCTGGAAATCCGTATGGGTTCCGGGGCCTTCGTCTGCGGAGAGGAGACCGCCCTGATCAGCTCCATAGAGGGAAAACGGGGTGAACCCCGTCCCAGGCCGCCCTTTCCGGCGCAGAAGGGACTGTGGGGGAAACCCAGTCTTCTGAATAATGTGGAAACCTATGCCAATGTGCCGGCAATTTTTGAAAAGGGGCCGGACTGGTATGCCTCTTTCGGTACGGAGAAAAGCAGGGGAACCAAAGTATTTGCCCTGGCCGGCTCCATCGAGAATACGGGCCTGGTGGAAGTCCCTATCGGAACGCCCCTGGGTGACCTGGTCTTCGAAGTGGGGGGCGGTATAAAAGGAGGGAAGAACTATAAGGCCGCACAGATCGGAGGACCTTCGGGCGGATGTATTCCTCTGGAGCATCTGAATGTTCCTCTTGAGTATGATGCCCTGAAGGAGCTGGGAGCCATTATGGGTTCCGGCGGCCTGATTGTGATGGACGATGACTCCTGTATGGTTGATGTAGCCCGGTTCTTTCTGGAATTTGTTCAGGAAGAATCCTGCGGGAAGTGTGTTCCCTGTCGTGTGGGGACCAAACGGATGCTGGAAATTCTGGAGAGGATTTCAAGGGGTGACGGTCAGGAAGGGGATATTGAAAAGCTTATAGAGCTGGGAGAGAGTATCCGGGACACCGCGCTGTGCGGTCTTGGGCAGACCGCACCCAACCCCGTCCTGTCCACAATCCGCCACTTCCGGAAGGAGTATGAACAGCATATCAGGGACAAACACTGTGAAGCCGGTGTGTGCCCCGGTCTGGTCCGGGCCCCCTGTCAGAGCGCCTGTCCCGCTTCGGTGGATGTTCCGGGTTTTATATCCCTTATCGCCGAGGGGCGTTACAGTGAAGCCCTGAAGCTGCACCGGGAAAGGAACCCCTTTGCCGGTGTCTGCGCCCGCGTCTGTTTTCACACCTGTGAAGAGCACTGCCGGCGCAGCTCTCTGGATGACCCTGTTTCTATCCGGGGGGTGAAGCGCTTTATGGTCGATCAGGAGGTCACCATACAGCTCCCCGCAACACTGGAAAACCCTGAAAACAGGAGACGGAAGATCGCCATAGTCGGAGCCGGACCTGCCGGACTATCCTGCGCCTACTTTCTGGCAAGGATGGGTTACTGTCCGGATATCTTTGAAGCCTCCAGCCGGCCCGGAGGAATGCTGGTGCAGACTATTCCCGCCTATCGCCTTCCCCGGGAAACCCTGGCCAGAGAAATCCGGATGATCGAAAATCTGGGTGTCTCCATTCAGACCGAAAGTATTATGGGCCGGGATTTTACACTGGAATCCCTGAAGCAGGAGGGCTATGAAGCCGTGTTTATCGGAATCGGCGCCCCCCAGAACCTTTCCATGGGACTCTCCGGGGAAGAGGCTGACGGGGTCGTTCAGGCCGTCCCGTTTTTAAAGGAGTATAATATCCGGGGATCCGTAGCAGTGGGGCGCCATGTGGTTGTTATCGGAGGCGGGAATGCGGCAATCGATGCGGCCCGTACCGCCATCCGTCTGGGCGCGGAATCTGTAAAGATTATTTACAGGAGAAGTCAGGATTCCATGCCCGCTTATGAGGAGGAGATTCAGGATGCCCTGGAGGAAGGGGTAGAACTCCATTGTCTGGTGCAGCCTCTGGAATTCCTTAAGAATGAGTCCGGTTCGGTAACAGCTGTGAAATGCCTGCCCATGTCATTGGGCGGGTTTGACCGTTCCGGAAGAAGGGCTCCCGCAGATGCCGGGTATACTCCTCATATTATTGATACCGACCAGGTTATTATCGCAATAGGCCAGAGACTGGATCCCAACGCTGTGTTCAAGGGAAGCTCTCCTGTGCTGAATAACCAGGGATTTATCCAGTCCGATCCTGTTACAGGCGCAACCTCCCTTCCCGGTGTCTTTGCTGGAGGCGATGTTCAGGAGGGGCCCTCCTCTGTTGTTAAAGCCATTGCCGCAGGGGAACGGAGCGCCGTGGGAATCGACTTGATGCTGAGTGGTGAGAAGCATGCCTTCTGGCGATGGGAACAGCCTCTTGATACATACTTTGATCCTGACGCGGATCCCGTGGGATACCCGAGGGAGAAGATCCCGGTCCTGTGTTCGGAGAAGCGGCGGTACAGCTTTGATGAGGTGGAACGCCCCTGGAATGAGCATACCGCCATACGTCAGGCCAAGCGCTGCCTGCGCTGTGATTACGGTAAGAATATCCGTGTAAAGGAGGAGAGTCATGCCTGAACTGATAATTAATGGAAGAACGATTCACGCCGAAGCGGATATGACCATTCTGGAAGCGGCAAAAACGGCCGGTATCCGTATCCCGACCCTCTGTTATCTGGAAGGGACTCCTCCTCTGGGAGCCTGTCGGGTCTGTGTGGTGGAAGTGGAGGGAGCACCTACTCTGGCTGCTTCCTGCTCCACCCCCGTACGGGAGGGGATGGTTGTCAGTACAAACAGTGCCCGGGTATTGAAACGGAGAAAAGGGGTTGTTGAACTGCTTCTGAGTGAGCATGAGGGCAACTGTTCCTGGTGTGAACGGTCTGAGGATTGTGAACTTAAAGCCCTTGCTTATGAGTTGGGCATACGGGCAGAACCGGAATATGAAAAAAAGGGGGAAAAACTACTGGATTTTTCCACTCCCGCCCTGGAAAGAGATTCCGGTAAATGTATTAAATGCCGCCGCTGTGTTACCGCCTGTAATGAAGTTCAGAAAGTGGGAGCTCTCTTTCCTCAGGGACGGGGATACTCTACACTGATCTCTCCGGGTTTCGGAGAAGCCCTGAATACAGTTGCCTGTGTTCAATGCGGCCAATGCGCAGCTGTCTGTCCTGTAGGCGCCATAACCGAGAAGAGTCATATTGACAGTGTACTGGATGCCCTGGCGGATCCCCGGAAATATGTTGTTGTGCAGACGGCTCCAGCCATTCGTGCCGCTTTGGGAGAGGTTTTCGGCCTTCCTCCGGGAACCCTTGTTACAGGGCGAATGACAAGCGCTTTGAGAATGATGGGATTCGATGCGGTGTTTGATACGAACTTTACAGCGGATCTGACCATTATGGAGGAGGGAACCGAGCTGCTGACCAGACTGCGCCGTGTATTGAAGGAGAATGAAGAAGCAGCGCTTCCCCAGTTTACAAGCTGTTCACCGGGATGGATTCAATATGCGGAATATTTCTATCCCGAATTCCTGCCAAACCTGTCTACCTGTAAATCTCCCCAGCAGATGTTCGGCGCTCTGGCAAAAACCTACTATGCCTCAAAAATATCCGTGGATCCCGGGGATATGACCGTTGTTTCTGTAATGCCCTGTACAGCCAAGAAATATGAGGCCCAGAGGGAAGAGATGACCGACAGCGGTTATGCCGATGTTGACTATGTCCTGACCACCCGGGAATTGGGGCGTATGATCCGCCAGGCCGGTCTGGACTTTGTTCATCTGCCTGATTCAGAAATGGATGCCCCTCTGGGAACCTCCTCGGGGGCGGCGGATATCTTTGCCAGTACAGGCGGAGTAATGGAAGCCGCCCTGCGAACGGTGCATGAGATTGTGACCGGAAAACCTTTGCCGGGGGACAACCTCCATATTCATTCTCTATCTTCTCTGGAAGGTGTAAAGACTGTTTCCCTTTTGCTGGACGAGACCCTGCCGGAATGGGACTTCCTTAAAGGGGTTGAGGTAAAGCTGGCTGTTGCCCATGGTCTGGGGAATGCCGCCGCCCTGCTCGACTCCATCAAACGCGGTGAGGAGCTTTTTCACTTTGTTGAAATCATGACTTGTCCGGGAGGATGCATCGGCGGCGGAGGTCAGCCCCGTATGACCGATGACTCCGTCCGCAAGGCCAGGATAGAGGCGATCTTCAGAGAGGATGAGGGTAAAACGGTCCGGAAATCCCATGAGAATCCGGGTGTGGCTGCCCTGTACAGGGAGTTTCTGGGAAAGCCTCTGGGGGAGAAATCCCACCACCTGCTGCATACGCACTATAAGCAGAAAACTAAAGTCTCGATCTGATATAATTACTGAATATGAGGACGTAAAGAATAGACTTCTTCACGTCCTCATTACTATCTTTTTAAAATCCACTGAACTCCCTTCTGATTTGATTACTCAGTGAAAATCTTTATAATATGCCTGTTAGTTAAGTAAACCAGGAG
Organism: Oceanispirochaeta sp.; assembly: GCA_963663385.2. Taxonomy (GTDB): domain Bacteria; phylum Spirochaetota; class Spirochaetia; order DSM-2461; family DSM-2461; genus Oceanispirochaeta. The sequence goes on from CAXXXD010000004.1 coordinate 383,017, forward strand.
TATGGTCTTGGCAGAATAATTCTCATCCAGCCCCGAAGGATTCTCTGGTTTTCTTTAGTATGGTAGTATTGCATGTGGTGCCTTCAATTCAAATCCAAGAGCCTCTTTTTTGATAAAGGAAACATTAAATCAGGTTAAATAACACAGTAATCGCAGGAATTCTGAAGATACTCCAGTTAAACTGAAAAACCTCTTCTTTACGCCTTGTTTAAGGGGAGGTAATGTAACTCAAGAAAGTTAATTAAAGGGAGATAATTTCATGAAACGTTTTTTTTTACTGGCAGTCCTGACAGTGTTTTTGATTAATCCTATGTTTTCAAATGGTCAGGGAGAGGATTCTGAAAAGGATAAAGTAAAAATCCGTTATGCCTATCAATGGACAGGAGATTTTGATGAGCAGATGAATGCTTATGCAGAATCTGTTAAGGATGAGTATGCTCTGGAACTGGAGCTTACACCGGGACTTGATCACAAGCAAAAGATTCAGGTGGACATTGCTGCTGGAACTACTGCCGATGTATTTCAGTATTGGAGTTATGAAACTAATTTGAAGGATCTGGCCCTTAATAATATTATCCTGGATGTAGATAAATACATGGCTGTGTCTAATAATATCAACCGTGATGATTTTACTGCCGGTGCCTGGTCGGCAACTGAAGTGGATGGGAAGAATTACGGTTTTCCTGTATCAAGCTTTAAGGGATTCTTCCTTGCAAACAAGGCTCTTTTTGATAAATATGGATTGAAGCTTCCTGAATCTTGGGATGATCTTAAAGAGGCTTCTGTTCTGTTTAGAAAGAATGGTATCATCCCTTTGAGTATGGGAAGTCTCAAAGGCGATCCCGGTCATCTCTTTTTCAGTTCCCTGGCTTTTCAGGCTATAGACGGCTATCAGGACGCTCAGGCTCTGGCAGTTTCAAAAAACTTCGATACAGTGGCAAATCATCGTGCAGCTAATGCAATTGCAGATTTAATAGAATGGCAGACCATGCCGGGCGACACTGTCACAAATGGAGGATGGGGACCCCAAACAGCACTCTATAACAGTCGTAAAGCAGCTATGATATTCTCATTTCCCTGGAAAATCAGTGATTTCGATTCAGATGTAGTTGCTGAATCCGTACTGATTCCAGTTCCCGCTATAACAGATGCTGAAGTAAATCCTTCAGGATTTACTGTCGGGGGTATATCTATCAGCAATCTGATTAACAGGAACTCCTTTGAGGATGAAGAAAAACGGGATGCCCTCGTTTCATTTACCGATTACCTGCTGTCAGATGAGGTTTATACCAATGTGGCTTTGAACGGGAAAGGTTTTCCTGCCAAGATTCTCGATCTGCCGAAAGGTCAGAACCCTCTGTTCGATATGGTTCAGCAGTTTACATCTCACCAGGATATTTACGGGATTCATGAGTTTTTCTTTCCTTCACTGGTCAGTTTTGACGGATATAAAAGTGCCTGCGATGAGCTATATGCCGGTGCAGTTACTCCAGAAGAATTCATTATAAAAGTCCAGAAAGGACTTGGGCGAAAATAGCTGCTTTGTATATTGATAATCATCCAATCCAAGGGGACTTCCCCGGATTGGATAGTCAAATGGAGATTCGTGATGAGAGCAAATGAAAAACCTTACTGCCTTGCCTTTCTTACTCCTGCGTTTATTCTGTATTCCGGATTGATGATTTTTCCAATAATTTTATCAGCCGGATATGGTTTCTACTCATGGAACGCAATAGGGGTGAAAACATTTATAGGATTTCAGAACTATTCTGAATTGATGAAAGATTCAGGTTATTGGCAGACATTCAATAATACGGTGGTCCTGATTGGAGCATCTCTTGTGTTTCAAATTCCTGTTGCCTTTTTTGTGAGTTATCTGCTGAATGGTATTGGGAAAAGATCTGAAGTGTTACGTACCATTTATTTTTTTCCGGTAATAATCAGTCCTATAGCTATTGGAACAATGTTTGCTCTTCTCTATAACGGAGAGCTGGGACTATTGAATGAGCTGATGGAGGCAGTCTTCGGACCAGAAGGAAGACAAAACTGGGTTTCAGATCCTGATCTGGTTCTTGGCGCAGTTATTGCACCCGATATCTGGCGCTATATAGGTTATTACATTGTTATTTTTTATGCAGGGCTGCAGGGAATTCCGAGAGCGTTATACGAAAGTGCTTTAATTGATGGAGCTTCCGGCAAAATCATCTTCTTCAGAATTATAGTCCCTCTCCTGTCCAATGTCATACAGATCTGCTTTATCCTCAGTGTAACAGGATGCTTGAAATCTTTTGCTCTTCCATTGGCTCTGACAGATGGCGGACCGGGAGTCAGGTCCAGTTATATATCGCTTTATATGTTCAAGACGGCATTCTCGCATCACAGGTTTGGTTACGGTAGTGCTGTTACTATGACAATTCTAATATATGCTCTCGGTTTAACTGCTATCTTAAAAAAGATTTTTCCACAGGAATCAATCGAGTATTGAAGGGACTGAAATGAAAAAAATACATAAAAAACAACTGATATGGTTATTCCTCAGTCTGCTTTCCGTAACAATGGTTTTTCCTTTTTACTGGGTATTACTCAGTTCCATAAAAACTACTGATGAAATCTACACTTCGGCATTCTCATTTCCCGGGCATTTTCGTTTTGAAAATTACATTAATGCATGGACTCAAGCATCTATAGGAACTTGCTTTGGCAATAGTCTTATCGTATCTGCAGCGGCTTTGACAGTTACCCTTCTTTTTGCTTCCATGGCGGCTTATGTTCTATCCAGAAAATGGAAAAGTCCTCTACTTTTCAGTTATTTTTCACTTGGAATAATGATACCTCTTCAGGCCATTGTAATACCGTCATTTCTTATTATCCGGGATTTGGGACTGATCAATTCCCGGATGGGACTAGTTCTGGTATACGTAGTAAGCGGAATTTCATTTGGAATATTTGTATTATCCGGATTTTTCAGGACAATTCCGGGTGAGCTGGAAGAGGCGGCAACAATTGATGGCAGTGGTTTTACAGGAACCTTTTTCAGGATAATACTGCCAATGGCAAAACCAGCAATGGCTTCTGTGGGGATCCTATTATTTCTGCAATATTGGAATGAATACCTGTTTGCTTCAGTCTTAATTGCTAAGCAGCAGTATAAAACGTTAACACAGGGCATAATGGCTCTCAGAGGACCTTATACAACAGATTATGGGATGTTGACCGCAGGCCTGGCTTTGGCAATTCTGCCCCTGATCGCTGCTTACATTCTGCTTCAGAAGCAGGTTATTGAAGGTATGACTGCCGGTGCAGTCAAAGGATGAACTTCTATGAACAATAATAATATATGGATAACCGTGCCGACGTATTGGGGGGATTACGGGACTCCGGATAATCCGCCATGTATTGATTTTGATCACCCGACATCTCCCAATGGAGAAGGAACACTTTATAGAACCATAGAGAGTCTCTGCCAGCTACCGGAAGATTTCTCTCTATTGGTTGTGCTGGCTGTTACTCACAAGGAGTATCTGGATAAATCAAGAGCCAGGGTCCTGGATATTCTTTCTTCATTCCGGAATAAAAAGATATACCTTGTTACTCCCGAGGATGTTGAGCAAATTAATAGTTTTCTGAATCTCTCAATGTTAAGGATGGACAGTTATGGGAGCATCCGTAATGTTCAGCTTTTTATTCCCTACTGTCTGGGTGCGGAATATATTGTAGGAATAGATGACGATGAGATTATAGAAGATAATCAATATCTGAAAAAGGTTATTACCGGGCTTCAGGGAAAACAGGGGCCGGAGGATTGGCAGGGCCCTACTTTGACAGTCAGGGTGAGTATCGAATCCGTGGTGCTGAAGCTCTGGGATGCCTGGAAAATCTTTTTCTTAAAAAAAATTACTTCATGAATGAAGCCCTGAAAAAAGCAATGGAACAATACCCGCATATTCACACGAATGTTGTCGCATTTGGTGGGAATATGGTATTTCCCCGGGAGACAGTAGAGAAGGTATGTCATGACCCCTATATTCCAAGAGGAGAAGATTATGACTATGTTATTAATGCTTTAATGAAAAATATCCGCTTCTGTTTTCATCCTGATGCGGCCATTATTCATCTCCCTCCGGATTCAGAAGGCAGTCAGGCTGGAGATAATATCAGAAAACTGAAGGCAGATATCAGACGATTTATCTACATGAGTATCAAACTGAATGAGCACCGGCGCTGTTTTCCTGATGAATCATTTCATATTGAGCTTCTGAAACCGTATCCGGGTGCATTTGCAATAGATCCGGAGATTCTGATTCAGCACGGGAAAAAAGCCCTTCAAGATGCTTATCCCGGGAGTATGACACTTCATGAAATAGACTGTTTTGTTCGAAAGGCGGCAGAAGATGCCATTACAAAAAGTGCGGAGTTCTTCGAATATAGTAAATTCTGGAATGATATGATTCCTTTTTGCGCTGAAAACAGGGCTTTACAATCAAAATTGAAGCATTTGTCTGTCTGATGCTTTCATTTGACTCTTGTTGACCGGGAGAGTATCATAATTATTCTTCCGGTTTACCGGTTTCTTAATGGGATCAGAAAGGTTGAAAGAATGAAAAAAAAATCCCGTCTGCGCCAGAAATTTACAACACTAACCATCGGGAAAGAGATTCTTGCGGCTCTGTTCTGTGCGGCTCTTCTTCCCACTGTCATTGTCGGTCTGTATGGAGGATGGCAGGTAAGATACTTTCTCAATCAGGAGAAGATTTCCTATAATCATGAGTTAGTCCGACAAGCCGGGCAGAAACTGGACTATCTTACCAAGGACATTTCCAATGTAAAGAAGCAGCTGATCGTTCATGTTATCTCGTCTCCTCTTTTTTATCAGTATGATGAAATCTCTCTTATTGAGCGTATTCGGGAAATTAATGATACAAATGCCTATCTGGATACTCTCCGGCAGATTTATCCTTTTATAGCGGCGATTTATATAGTGGATAGCAGTCGCAGAGTGTATTCAAGTCTGATCGAATTCAATAAGGAAAAACTTCTTGAGAAACCATGGATAGAGGAGCTTTTCCTCATGTCCTATGGATCGAGGGTCATACCACTTCATCAATCCGATTATGCCGCTGCGTCTATTCGGGAACCTGTCGGAAATACCATCAGCTTTGTTCAAAAAGTCAAACCCCTTGGAAATATTCATAATGGAGTGGTGATTCAAATAGATTTGTACGAGCAATTACTGAATGACTTTCTTGAGGAGTTTCCCATTATTGATGGCGGTTATGTTCTCCTGCAGGATTCCGAAGCACAGATCCTTGCATTAAGATCCGTCGGGGAATCGTTGATACAGCTCAATAGAATTCGCGAATTTTATTATTCCCTTGAAAATGTTGAATGGTCTCTGGTGGCTGGTGTACCGATGGCACGAGTTTTGTCGGGAAGAAGTATAACTCTTTGGATCTTTGTGCTCCTGGTTCTGGCAGTTTTGCTTTTATCCGCCCTTCTATCAGTGTTTATATCCAGAAGGATTACCGGTCCCCTCTATAAGGTCATCGATGCAATGGAACTTTTGGGGAAGGGGGATTTCAGCCATCACTTACCATATGTCACAAACTCCGATCTCCTTTCTCTTGTAAATGGTATTAATCGAATGAGAGACCACCTTCAGATTCTTATCGCCAATATAGCCCGAAAGGAAGAGGAGAAAAACAGAGCGCGGCTGAATGCTTTGCAGGCACAGATCAATCCCCATTTTTTATATAATACACTTGATGTAATCAGAGGGATCTCTCATGCTCACGGGAATGAGGATGTTGTTGGAATTACAGCATCTCTGGCAAAAATTTTCCGTTACAGTATAGGTTCTGACGAAGTCGTAACCATTGAGAGGGAACTGGAGAATATAAAACACTACTTAAATATTCAGGAATCCCGCTTTGGAGATCGATTCCGTACTGAAATCCTCATTGATGAGGAAATTTTAAAATACAGGACCGTTAAGCTTATTCTTCAGCCTCTGGTTGAAAATGCATTTAAATACGGGCTGGAGGAGATAAGTAAGGATGGAGAACTTTCTATCAGGGGAGAAATCTCCGGAGATCTTATTAAACTCGTTGTTGAGAACACCGGGCCGGGGATTGATCCGGATTTAGCTGAAAAAATGAATAAAAGCTTTAACCTTGGAGCCTCTGTTGAGCATGGAAATCCGATCGATCTAACTAAAGGAGGTTTAGGGCTTAATAACGTAGATGCCCGTTTGAAGTTATACTACGGAATGGCTGCCGGCGTCAGGATTGACCCGGGGAGAGTAAGCGGTACCAAGGTTACTTTGACATTTCCATTATTGATGAAAAGGGAGAGTCTCTGATGGCATATGGAGTTATTGTTATAGATGATGAATACTGGATCAGGAATCTGATCTGCTCATATTTACCTGAAGAGAACGGGGTATTTGCTCTCTCGGGGCAGGCCGCTGACGGGTTGGCTGGACTGGCACTTTGTAGAAAAGTTCAGGCTGAAATTGTTATTACAGATATTAAAATGCCTGGAATGAACGGTCTGGAACTGCTGGAAGAGATCCGAAAGGAGTTTCCGGATACTCAGATAATAATAGTCAGCGGATATGAGGAGTTTGAGAATGCCCGCAGAGCTCTTAAAAGTGGTGTGCTGGATTATCTGCTCAAGCCCATAGAAGAGGATGCTCTTAGAGATGTGCTGATGCGGGCCGCAGAGCGATTGGACAATTTGAACGCTGGCAAACAGATGCATCAGAAACTGAGGAAAAAGGTTAAGAATCTTGAATCTATTCTCACCCCACCCCAATCCTTACCTGAATTTCACGATCAAAGGATCGAGCGGGCAACCGTTTTTATTCAAAGACATTTCAATCGGGATATTTCCCTGGATGAAACTGCTTCAGAGGCAGGTATGAATCCGAATTACTTCTCTGAATGTTTCAAAAAGAGTACAGGATGGGGATTTCACGAATACCTGACTAACTGCCGTATACAGAAGGCATCGAAGCTTCTGTCGGATCCTGCTCTGAAAATTGCTGATATTGCCAGATTATCCGGCTTCCGGGATCCGAATTATTTTACTAGAATATTCAAGAAAATAACTGGTAAAAAACCAAGCGAATGCAGAAATCTATTTTAATAATTACTATGAATCAGACAGAATGCACTCTGCTTGTTTAATCTGGATTACCTGGTGTATGTCTGAAGAAAAAAAATCTCGAAAAATCCCGTTTTTGGTGGTATTGTAAAGTACATTACAAAGACTCTATCAAACCGAAATGGAGCTCCCCGTGGAAAATTCTCTTAACCGCAGAAAATTTATCTTTATGATATTACTGGTAAACTTCCTGTTTCCCCTTGTTTTTGTACAGCTTGCCCAAAGCCTTCTGCAGATCTATAACCCGGCACTGGAAGGAGGCATCCTTCTCAGGCTGATACGTTCATTCAAACCGACTATCCTGGCCCTTTTTCTGGTTGCCCTTGGTATTGCCTGTTTTGCGTTGTACAGGATACTCAGCCCCCTAAAAAATTACATTGTCAAAGGAACTGACTATGAGAAAGCCCGGCGGGCGACCCTTTCCGTACCCTGGGCGCTTCTTGCCGTCCACGGTTCTCTGTGGGTTCTGGCCAATGTCGCTTTTTATATGGCGTATAACTGGGAAACTCCCGGGGGGGTTCCTTTTTTCTGGAGTCTGAGCCTGAATGTCCTGGCCGGCCTTCTGGGAGCGCTTTTTTCAACCCTGTCCATGAATGTCCTATTTATTCCGGTAAAAAGCCTGCTGCATATTTCCAGCAGAAATGCCGGGGAAGAGGATTATTTTATTCAGAACAAGAATCTGATTATTATGGGAGTCCTGATTCTCTCAGCAGTCCTCTTTACCGCTTATGCAGGGCGGTTTTATTCAGTCTCCGATCAGCCTAACGGTTTGTCCTATTCAGGGAGTCTGGTGCTGCTGGTTACGATATTCCTGACAGTGTCCCTCTGGCTGATTCAGCTGAGCCGTATGGAGGATAAAAAACAGTTGAAACAGCTGACGGGAAAACTGCGGGAACTGAACCGGGACGGAGGAAACCTGGCAGGCAGTCTGGTACTGATCAACTTTGACAGCACAGGAGAAATCGTCGAAGAGATAAATCACCTGATGGAGAAGCTCCACGGCGCCTTTACGGAAGTAGCGGAAGCTGCCGGGGATATGCTGATCATTTCGGAAGAGATCGATAGGTCGATTGAATCTGCCAGGGATAAAACGGGCGAAATCCTCAATTCATCCCGTGAAGTGAACGTTTTTTTAAATGAACAGAAGGATGTTGTGAACCAGACCGGCCGGAAGCTGGGGGAGATGCTTCAGGGGTTTGGCCGGATCTCCGCTTTGATGGAGGAACACCGGGCTGCTGTCGATACGACCTCTACAACCATTGAGGAGATGACAGCCAATATCAAAAGCGTTAGCGATAATACCGCCCGGTCCCGGGAAATTACCGATAAACTGAGTCTGACAATCCGGGAAGGGAGCAGTGCGGTTAACTCTTCCATCTCTTCTATTGAGGAAATCCATTCTACAGCGGAGGAGATGAACACCCTTGTTCATATAATCGGAAAGGTGGCGGCCCAGACAAATATGCTGGCCATGAATGCTGCCATCGAAGCGGCCCATGCCGGCGACAAGGGGCTGGGATTTGCGGTTGTAGCCGATGAAGTCAGAAAGCTGGCCGGTTCCAGCTCTGCCAATACGGGAGAAATATCAGGTAATATTCAGGAACTGAATCAAAAAGTGGAACAGGGGGTTTCCACTACCAGAGCGGCCGGGGTCATCCTTGAGCAGATTATGGCGGAGATACAGCAGTCGTCCCTTCTTTCAGGAGAGATCGCTTCTGCCATGACTCAGCAGAAAAGCGGTACCGAAGAGCTGCTGAATGTGGTATACAATGTTGTTTCCACTTCCAATACCATACAGGGGGAGACCGCCCGGCAGGTAAAGGACAATTCCCGGCTGAAAGAGAATATTCAGGGGTTTATGGATCAGTGTGCCCGGATTCAGGAGATTACCAACTCCCAGCTGGACTCTAATACGCTTATCTATAACTCTCTGGAGAGTCTGAAAAAGCTTTCGGAAAAAGGAAAGCAGCTGGGGGGGAATCTGGAGACTGTCATCTCCGGTTTTTCTCTTTAGTTCAGCAGGCCAGAATCCTGTCTATGGCCGTCTTCCACTCTTCAGGCATAGGGGTGGGGCGGCCTGATTTCAGAGAGACGCAGGCCGCTTTGACTTTCAGTTCCGCCAGGCACTGGTCTTCCCGCATGACCTTCTGATTGAAAATTACAGTAAACCTTTCCGCCTTAACGACTCTTGTTTCCACAGTAAGCAGATCATCCAGGAACCCGGGGCTGTGATAGGCTATTTCCAGACTGCGGATGACAAAGCCGATCCCGTCGGATTTCATTGTTTCAAACTGATTGCCTCCGCATGTGCGGAACATATCGCTTCTGCCGTGTTCCGCCATATCCAGGTAGCGGCTGTGATAGATAACACCGCCTGCATCGGTATCGCTGTAATACACCCGTACAGGGAGCCTGTGGATTTTATCTTCAATAGAGCCGGATATGCTGCTGTTCATGGTAATTCCTTGTGCTGCGGCTGTTGATGGCAGCCGTTGATTTCTATATTATGTTCCCTATGATTCTTACATTGAAAAAGTTTTTTGTAAATAAAGATAACGATTACGGGAATATGGCTGAGCGGGTCGGAGCCCGGCGGATCTTTCTGGAAAATGTATTGTCCGGCAAGGTCCCCAATGACGAGTATGGGGTCGATAAGCTCAAAGCTTACTGCGAGTCTCTTATCGAAGGTCAGAGGATGGGGGTTCCCGGTCTGGAGGACGGTTCCTGGAGTGTTTCTCCCGATCCTTCCGGCGTCAGCGAAGAGGACAAGGTGGATTTTCACTACTTTCCCACCTATGTGGCCCTTTCCATGCTTCTCGCCTGTTCAAAAAAGTTTCCCCGGGAGATCGGGTCCCTTCCTGGACTGGAAGAAGCGCTGCACAGGGGCTTCCGTTTTGCCATTACCGGCAATCTGGACGGCTTTGGTTTTAACAACCTCTTTCAGCAGGTTGAATCCATTCTGATTCTCGGATCCGGCGGCTGTCCCGGATGGCTTGCCGAAAATCCCGAGGTCTGTCCCGCCTTGAATAAGCGGCTGAAGGAACTGGGGAATGAATTCAGGGCGCGTCTTGAAACAGGGGATACAGTTCTTTCCTTCGGGGGAGATTATAAAACCCAGTTTACCCTGGCTGTTAAACTCCTTCAGCCCCTGATCGGCTGACAGAGTGATCCGGCCTGTCCGGATTATTTAAAAATAAATAATTGATTTCTTATTTCTCTCCGGGGCATAATGGTTCTCATGGCTGCGAAAAGAAAAAAGAAACCGGACTCATCCCTTATTCCCCTTGTTTCAGTACTTGTCATCTGTCTGATTCTTGTTGCATCTGCCCTGGCCTTCCGGCAGAGGCAGATGCGTTACCGGGAGCAGGCCCTTTATAACGAGCTGACGCAAATCCGGGAACTGATAACCAACCGTCAGGTATACAGGAGCGTCTTCTTCTCTCAGATCAGGGACAACTTTATCCAGGAGAGAGCGCTCCTCTTTACAGCGGACTTTCATGTTTCTGCAGGAGTGGATCTGGCTCGCGGTTTTTCCCTTCAGACAGATGGCAGTACTGCTGTTCTTCAGCTCCCTGCCGCGGGGATTCTCTCTATTGATGCGGATGATACCTCCATTGAAGAAGTATTTGTCAAAGAGCGGTTCTCCTCTGTTACGACAGGGGATTACCTGCCCCTTCTGGGCGAAGAGAAAGAGAATATCCGCAGGACTGCCGAAGAGAGCGGACTGGAAAGGGATGCGGAACGGCGGGCGGAGCTGATCTTCCGGGGTATATTGAAAATGGCCGGTTATGACAGAATAACTGTCAGTTTCCGCAGGGAGGTTCTGTGAAACATCTCCTGCTGCCCCTGATTATCCTTCTCTGTGTAACAGGAGCCATTCTGCTGGCAATACCTCTGGTTCCTTTTACTCTCCCCTGGGAACCTTCCCGTATTACATCGGTTTATACCACTCTTGAAGAGTCTGCCTCCGAGTCCCTGCTGAATACGGCGGAGTTCAGTCTGAAAGTCCTCTACCCTTATGACTTTATTGATGCGGGGGATGAGGTCCCCTGGAAAACGCTCCAGAGGCATTACAATTACCATAGGGACGACTACCTGACGAGAGAGTCCCGTGAGTTTTATCCCGAAGGGATTATTCCCGAGGCATGGCAGTATGCCTCCCTTTACCGTATGTGCCGGGAGTGCGGGCTTGATCCTGCCGCTGATCCCCTCTCCTTTGTTGTTATTGAAGCCCGGCTGAAAGCCGGTATCAACCTTCGGTTTCAGGAGGACGGGTCAATCGAAGGAGCGCTCCATCTGCACGGGTCCAATGAAAAAAAACTTGATATCACACTGCCGGCCGTACAGATTACTGATATAATTATAGTAGATCGTCCGGTACAGATATACGGGTATCCGGAAGTCAGGATCAGTCCGGGACAATGGAAAAACCTGATAGAGGCACTGATCCCGGATATAAAAGAGCTGGCCTGTGAAAGGGGGTTGCTTGATGAAGCGGCCAGAGGCGCCGCACTGTTGCTGACGGATTTATTTGAAGGAGCCGGTTTTGAAGTTAATGATATACAATTTAAGGAGCATTAGGCCCATTCTGTTTTTCTGCCTTTTCCCCCTCTTCTGGGGTGATGCTCTTCTGTATGGAGAAAACCGGGGATCCGCTGAATCGGTAACTATCTATGATGATTTTGATGACGGCCGGTTCGGACGGTCCGAGTACAGGAGTATCCTGCGAACGGTGAAACTCAGCGCTTTTGAACGTTCTGTAACCCTGCCCGTTTACTCTCCCGCCACGGAGGAGGAAAGCTGCCTTACGGCTGTTATTGTTTCTGCCGATCGTTATGATAAAATGCAGGCTCTGGCCGATGAGTCAGGCATCATTGAATTCCGTCAGGACGGACTGGTTTTCAGCTACTCTCTGGAAAAAGCGGAGGAGTCTCTTCTTTCTGTTCTGGAAGAGTACTACAGCGGTCCCTGGGCGGACTGGTATCAGCCTGTCCGGGAATATTACCTGGAGAATTACGTCATCCGAATCCATTCGGCCGAAAATATATTTGAACCCTGGAACAGCACAATCTCCTACTCGGAAGCTCTTTTAATGGCAACCCTGATAGGGGACCGGGATCAGTGGTTATGGGGAATCCATGACGGTCTGAATCTGGAAATTCCCTGATTTACGGTTATTCCGGTTGCTATTTCTCCTTTGAAGCGATATATTCTAACCGGTTTTGCAGTGAGGGTAGTATATGAAAAGTACAGACATTGCCAGAAAAGACCGGGATTTAAGAAAAGCTAGAAAAAAAGAAGAAATCCTGGCCAGAAAGGGTACAAGGGATGCACGCAGCGTTGGGGATTATATTAACGAATTGGCAGATCTATTCTTCCACGACGGGAATAAAATCTATAACATTGAAAGCAGTGAAGAGATCCTTTTGCTCCTGGAAGAGATGAAGGAAGAAATTCCGGAAAAGCAGTGGAACAATGTTCTGCGGAAATCCATTAAAAAGACCAAGGTCTCCGAAAAAGACGCCGCACTTGAACAGTTGAGAGGCATGGGAGAAATCGATCCGGATTAACTTCATTCAGGGATAGAGATCATCATCCCTTCTATCGGGAATGGAGTTCAGCTCCCTTCCATCTGCGGCAGCTTCTTTTGAGACAAAAAGGCCGCAATAACACTGACCGTATTGTTTTATATCGGGTTTACAGTAATCACAGGGACAGCATATGTCCCTGTCTTTTTTTCTGTCGTCCCATGCTTCACGGCAGGGGCAGCAGAAGTATCCGTATGCATTGAAGTTCTCCATCAGACCGGAGGCCACTTCCTTAACCTGTTCCCTCTCGGGGTTGAGCGTCAGATCCTGTTTTTCCGATACCGCTTCGATGAAGTCCATTACATCCTGAAAGTTTTTCTCCTTCATAATCAGTCCAGAAGTTCCTTTTCCCAGGCGATACGGATAAAACCTGTCAGAATCTCATCATCATCGATCATAAGAGTCGGGTAGGTCAGCCTTTTGCCGTAGCGTTCCGAAAAAGCCGTTTTAAATTCTTTCTTCACAAGCGGATCGATTTTATCCATGTAGGTAAATTCGTAGCGGAAATCATTCTCATCCAGAAAGGCTTTGGCCTTTTTACAGAACCCGCAGGTTGTCAGAGCAAGGAGGTTCAGCTTTCTATCGGACCTGCTTCCTTCTTTCAGTTCAAATTCTATTGTATTGAGCATAAAATTCTCCTACATTCCTTACTGAATATATATTATATTGTAGACGTTCTGGCTAGAATGTACAGAAAAACAAAGGACGAAATAGAAGATTTTCTCAGGCGAACAGAAACTGCCTGAAATCTTCAATTGTCGGGTGATAGCTGTCGCAGCGGGATTCCATATACTTTCTGATTACAGGAATATTATGGCCCCAACCCGCCCCGGCAATGGCCACACCGCTTCTCCGGCTCATCTCTACGGCAGGTTTCAGATCGTCTATAATCAGGGCCTGTTCCGGAGTCAGATTGTAGGCTGACAGGATCTGCTGCACCGGATAGGGGTTTGGTTTTCTCTTCTCCTTATCAAAATCCCATCCGAATACCATCTCCGGCAGGTGAGCTGCTCCGGCATGGGCGTAATCCCTTCTTATCAATTCTTCAATCGAGTGTGACACTACCGTAATGATGCCGCCTCTGGATTTGAACTCGTTGAGGACATCCAGGAATCCCGGGAAAAAACGGGGGATCCTATCCGCTGCATATTCCTGCCAGATCCGGTACTCCTCATTCACTTCCTCCGGAGTGAATCCCAGTTCCTGTGTCATATATTCCATAATCCCCGGTGAAAAATTTTTGACTATCCATTCCTCCAGAGTACCCGGATCACAATTCGGCCTGAGTTGACGCATTACTTCCAGGTGGGCCGGATAATGGATCTCCGGAGTGCTCATTACAGATGTATCATCATGGTCCAGTATCAGGCACTGGTATTTCATTCAGTCTCCTCCGGGGCTGTCGAATCCTCCAGCAATCCCTGTTCCGTTGTTTTGTTATTATCGAAAAGTCCGGTGAAACGGCTTCCGTCAGCCCAGGTAAACACCCCTATCCCATGCATTCTGCCGTTTCGGAAACTCCCCCGGTAGTGACTGCCGTCGGTCCAGAGGCACTCTCCTTCTCCATGGGGCTGATTGTCTTTAAAACTTCCCCTGTAATGCCGGCCGTCAGCTGTAATGAGGTCTCCCATACCGTTCATCAGTCCCCGGGAGAACTCCCCCTTATACAGAGATCCGTCACTCCCTTCGAAGATACCGTACCCCCCGGGCCGGTCCTTTTCATCAACCTTCCCCCTGTACCGGCCGTTTGCAAAACGGATGTCAAGCACGTTCTCTTCGGACGGAAGTTCTTCCTGATCCTGTGATCCGGCCGGTTCGTCATCACTCTCCGAATCCGTGCTGATCGAGTCTTCTGTCAGGGGAGCGGCCTCCGATTGTCCGGGCAGATCTGCTTCCGTAACAGCGGTGAGGGATATCCCTCTGTAAACCGCTTCGACAGGGAGGAGTTCTTCATTCCTGTCTTTTACAAAGCGGACCCTTTTCAGCCAGTCCTCCCGGTGAAAAACCGGGTATTGGAAAAAGTTATGTTCCAGAACCATACTGTTCTGATTTATGATTTTCTCTTCTGCTATCAGGCCTTTTTCATTTCGCTTGTACCGGCAGCTCCGGAGCAGGTTCCCTTCGGGGTCCCGTATCTCTGCTTGAATCAGACGGTCCTGTTCGTCATAATTAAAGGAGGTAACGCTTTCCTGCATCCCGTTTATACAGGTTGTTACGTAATCAACCAGTCCCCGCTTGTTATAACAGTACTCTTTCCTTTCCGTTCCGTTATCTTCGCAGAGTTTCCTGTCCAGGTCGTAGCGTATCAAGGTTTCTTTTACGGCTGTCCTTCCCGGCCCAGGCGGGTTTCTTTTTCGCACAAACCTTCGGCATTATATTCAAACAGGATAGTTTCATTTCTTTCCTGTTTTTTCTGCAGCCTGTTCTGCTCGTCGAAGTATGCCGTCGCGATAAGCAGACGCTGTTCCTCTTCTCCGGGAAGAATGGTGTCCAGACGGACCGATTCCAGAGTGAGGGAGCGTATTCTTCCCTTAAAAGAAAACTCTTCCATCCCCGAATTATGGATGGAAACGGTAAAAGATGCAATCTTTCTAGAGAGTATGCGCATTATGTGTTATAAATAAACTATTACCTTTTAAAAGGCGAATTTAATGAAAAAAGTATTGGTAATTGACGATTCTCCCATGTACAGGGACTTTATGCAGAAACAGCTGGACTCATACGGCTTTGAGGTCACTCCCGCCATTAATGGTCTGGACGGTATTTCTAAAATTCGTGGTATAATCCCCGATGTCATCATTATGGACTATATGCTGTCCCGCAAAAGCAGCATGGATGTTCTCAGGGATAAGCTTAAGGATCCTAATGCCAAGGATATTCCTGTCATTATGGCTTCGTCCAATGTGGACAGACAGAAGATCATGGAGGTGGCACCCTACGGCGTCAGGAAGTTTCTGAACAAGCCGATTAAAATCGATGCGCTATTATCGGCCCTGTCGGAGCTGCTGGGTGTCGAGATCAAAGTGGATGATACGCCCTGTCTGCTGGATGCCCACCTGAATGATCAGATCCTTTTTATTGAAATAGCCCGAGGATTTAATAAGGAGAAAATCAATCTCCTCCAGTATAAAATCGCGGAGCTGCTGAAGCTGTATAAAGTCCAGTATCCGAGGATCCTGATCCTGATGACGGATATCTCCCTCCGTTCAGAGGATGAACCCAAGCTGGAGCGGCTTCTGGAGGAAGTCGAGAAATTTGTCAGCACCCTGACTCAGGTTAAAATCCTGACCCTTGATGATAATATTAAAAACTTTGTGAAGTACCATCCCGTATATAAAACGGTTGAAATTGTCCGGTCCCTGGATAAAGCAGTCAGCGGGCTTCTTGGTGTAAAGGGTATGGAATCCATGACTTCCGAGCAGGACAATGTTCAGGACTCTCTTCTCTCTTCCAACATGGAAATGAGGAGCAACGAAGCTTTTCAGTTGAATTTTCAGGATGAATCAATCAATCTCAGGAGTGGTCTCCTTAACCGGACGCTCTCTATTGCTGTAGTGGATGATGACTTTATTGTTCATAAAATTATTGCCAAGGCGGTGGAAAAGACAAAATGGCAGGTGGATTACTACCCTGACGGCAGTTCTTTCCTGAAGGCCCAGAGCGGAAAAGAATACGGAATGCTCCTGCTGGATTTGATGATGCCCGGTATGGACGGATTTCAGGTACTGGAAGAGCTGAAGAATCGGGGAGTCGATTTCCCTGTGGTTATTCTATCTGCCATGTCAAAAAAGGAGAGCGTATTAAAGGCAAAAGAATCCGGGGTGGACAGCTATATCATTAAGCCTTTGAAACCGGAGAGCATCATTGCAAAAATCATGGATGTGATGCTTCGGAAGTTGTCGGAGTAGTCTGTGAATCCCATTGAGCCGCAGAGTATCGACTGGACAGCACTTTTCAATGAGTTCCCCCGGGGTGTCGGGGTCCTGAATAATCAGGGGCATCTGCTATACGGGAATGCCCGGTTAAAAAGTCTCTTTCAGATGGGTTCGGATATTCTGGCAATCCGTTATGCTCCTGTACAGGGTCAATGGCTCTGTTTTCTTAAGGACTTTCTGGCCGGTACCAGTCGTCTGGATCAGCTGAAAGTTTCCATCCCCCTGAAAAACGGCCGACGCAAATGGTTTTCCATTCGTCTGATCCGCAATGACAGGGACTCCCATATCTTCCTGTTTGAAGACGATATAACCCAGCAGCACCTGTACGAGGTTCAACTGCAGAATGCCAGGGTTGATGCGGAGAAAGCGACTAAAACCAAATCAGATTTTCTGGCAAATATGAGTCATGAGATTCGAACTCCTATCCATACGATTATAGGTATGGCGGAACTGATGAACACCACTGCTCTGGATCAGGAGCAGGAAGAGTACAGTTCCCAGATACGTTTCAGCGCGGATGTCCTCCTCTCTCTGATAAACGATATTCTTGATTTTTCCAAAATCGAAGCGGGTCAGCTTGAACTGGAGTACACGGAATGCAACCTGCAGGATCTGGTGGAGGATTCCATTGATCTGGTGGCTCTGGAGGCACATAAGAAAGGGGTGGAAGTCGGGTTCTATGCAGACCCGGGACTGGACCTGCTGGTTGAGGGAGACCCTACAAGGCTCAGGCAGATAATTATGAACCTTGTGAATAATGCTGTAAAATTCACCGAAGAGGGACAGATTATGGTCTATCTGAATATGGTGGATCAGGATGACAGGGAAACTACCATAAAATTCACAATAGAAGACAGTGGAATCGGTATACCGGAACAGAAGCAGAAGACTCTGTTCGAAGCTTTTACCCAGGCGGACTCTTCAACCACAAGGCGGTTCGGAGGGACCGGCCTCGGGCTGACTATATGCAGGAACCTTGTGCAGAAGATGGGAGGGCAGCTTGAAGTTCAGAGTTCCGAGGGGATTGGTTCGGAGTTTTTCTTCACCCTGAGCTTCCCCCGTATCAATCAGGGTGTTCCCATTCCGGAAAAAGAGATCTTCGGTACGGATATGAGGGGTGTTTCCATTCTGCTGGTGGATGATAACTGGAAAATCCGGGAAGTTATGGTGAATTATCTGAGCAGCTGGGGCTGCCGGGTGGATGAAGCCGGCAGCGGAAGGGAAGCTTTTCAGAAGATGAAGTGGAAAGTCAAAGAGGAAGGCTCTCCCTACGATATATGTATTACGGATCAGCTGATGCCGGATATTGACGGTTGGCAGCTGGCCAGCCAGGTAAGAGCCCATGATACGCTGACACAAACGGCTCTGATTCTGATGTCTCTCAAAGCGAAGGGAACCGAAGAAGCAAAGATGAAGCTGCTTGGCTGGTTCTCCGCCTATATTAATAAACCTCTCCGTAGAAGGGACCTGTGGGATAAATGTATTCAGGCTCTCTTCCCGGACAGGGCGGAACCCGGAGAGCTGGAAGAGCTGGAGGAGTTGGACCGAGTGGATCTGAGTAGTCGAATCGAAGCGGAACAGAATGAAAAGTTTAAGGGAACAGTTCTTATAGCAGAGGATCATCCCGTGAACAGAAAGCTTTTCGAATCTATCCTTGAAAAGCAGGGATTGAATGTCGTATCGGCTGAAAACGGAAAGGAAGCCCTGGAAATGGCTCAGAAGGTGAATCCTGAGATTATTTTCATGGATTGCCAGATGCCCGTTATGAATGGTTACGAGGCAACAGAGCAGATACGGGAAACAGGTATCCATGTGCCGATTATTGCTGTTACTGCCAATGCTCTGAAGGGTGAACGGGAAAAATGCCTGACCTGCGGTATGACGGACTTTCTTCCGAAACCGTTTAAGCAGAAGGATATCAGATCCCTGCTTATACGCTGGATGGGGCAGCAGAAAAACCCGGAAAGCCTGGAAGAACTGGAAGAACTGGAAGAACTGGAAGAACTGGAAGATGACGATGCGGTTGAAACGATCGAAAGTCTGGAGGATGATACGGGGAAAACCCTTTTAACGGATGAAACTGAAGAGCTGGAGGATGTGGGAGTACCGGCTGTATTTGATTTCAAACAGGCTCTGGATACCTTTATGGGGGATCTGGATCTGCTTGTCTCGCTTCTTCAACCCTATCAGGAGCAGATGGAAAAATATCTGGTCCAGTTGGAAGAGGACGATATTTTTTCGGATTTGAAGCAGGTCCGAGCAATCGCTCATGCCATAAAGGGCAGTTCCCGGAATCTTTCGATGGATGTGCTTGGTCTGGCGGCTGAAGAACTGGAATTCGCCGGGCGGGATGAAAAGGCCGATGAAGCCGCTTCTGCTTTCAGGAAGGTTAAAGCGGCTTATGAGGACGTTAAAGAAAGTCTGGCACCCTATCTTGTGCAATAAATTCATCGACAGCGCTTAACAGTTCATCATATTCATTTACAGTCGGATAGGCGGGGTATTCCATGGATATGGATTCGGGGGCTCTGAAGAACATCCCTTTATCCGCATTCTGAATCATGGTCAGATCATTATAGGAGTCTCCGGAAGCCATCACACGGCAGCCGGCCGATCGAAACGCATCCACAGCTTTCTTCTTTCCGTCTTTCTGACGGAGTGTATATCCTGTAATCCGGTCTGTCTCATCAACTATAAGAGTGTTGCAGAACAGGGTCGGCCAGTCCAGTTTCCTCATAAGGGGCGCGGCAAACTGATCAAATGTATCGGAAAGGATAATTACCTGGGTTCTCTCCCTCAGGCTCTGAAGAAAATCATATCCTCCCGGCAGGGGATCCATGGATCCGATAACTTCCTGAATATCCTTGAGCTTCAGACCATGTTCATCCAGGATCCCAAGTCGTTTATTCATCAGAACATCATAATCGGGGATGTCCCTGGTGGTCAGTTTAAGTTCTTCGATACCTGTTTTAAGAGCAAAGTTGATCCATATTTCAGGAACAAGTACTCCTTCCAGGTCAAGGCATACTAAATTCATTTTAATCCTCCGGGGAAATGGGGGGGCGGAACAGGTTCCGGAACCCGGGTATAATAATACTGAATCCGTGAAAAGGGAGCAAGGGTTTCATTGCTTTCCACTCAATCTCCCACCCCCTCCCAATCTTCCCAAAGGGAAGATCTCCAACTGGTCTCCCTCCCTTGGAGGGATTAAGGGAGGCGGGGAGACGTCAGTAAGGATTCCCCTCCACCGGAGGGGCTGGGGGAGGCCGAATAATTCGTCAGACAAGTCCTTGACCGAAATATAAGAGGCATGTTAAAAAGGGAGTCATGATGAAATACTGGAAAAAACGGAAACGGCTATATTCGGGTTCCTGTATTTATAACAATGGCAACAATGCCCTGATATGAATTTCATATCGGGGCTTTTTTTTTATCCAAAAAATATCTGGAGGTATTATGTCTGACGTTCAAATTGATGTTCATGTGAAACCCGAATTAAAACAGTGGATTCCCCTGAGCATTCAGCATGTTTTCGCCATGTTCGGCGCTACGATCCTGGTTCCCATCCTGACGGGACTGAGCCCTGCAACAGCTTTGTTCACATCGGGAATCGGAACTCTGCTCTATATTGCAATTACAAAAGGTAAAGTACCCGCCTATCTGGGTTCTTCCTTTGCCTTTATCGCCCCTCTGATCGCTATCAGTTCATCTGCTGATTTCGGCGTGGCCTACGCTCTGGGCGGCGCTTTCTGTGTCGGTCTGTTTTACTGTCTGATTGCCTTTATCATCAGCCGTTTCGGAATAGGCTGGATGGACCGTCTTCTTCCTCCTGTTGTTATCGGGTCAGTCATTATGGTTATCGGTCTCAAACTGGCTCCCACTGCGATGGATATGGCTATGACCGGAGGATCAGGAACCTATAATCTGGCTTTTTTCAGTATTGCCATCGTGACCCTGGGTATCGCTGTGGTTTCATCAATTGTTTTAAAAGGGTTCTTTAATGTTATTCCCATTCTGATCGGTATTGCGGGGGGATACCTCTTTACCCTTATTATGGGGGCATTTTTCCCCGCCTATCATGTTATTGACTTTTCCGGTGTAAAAGCGGCTGCCTGGTTCGGGGTTACCAAACCGGTAATGCCGAAGTTTCACTGGATTCCCATCCTGACTTTCCTGATTGTATCCCTGGCGACTATTGCGGAACACCTGGGGGATACTCTGGTATTGAGCAAGGTGGTAGGCAAAGACTTCTATAAAGATCCCGGTCTCCATAAAACCCTGGCAGGAGACGGTATCGCCACCTCTTTTGCAGCCCTTTTCGGCGGACCTCCCAACACAACCTATGGTGAAAACATCGGTGTCATGGCAATTACCCGTGT
Organism: Oceanispirochaeta sp.; assembly: GCA_963663385.2. GTDB lineage: Bacteria > Spirochaetota > Spirochaetia > DSM-2461 > DSM-2461 > Oceanispirochaeta. The sequence continues at coordinate 404,083 of CAXXXD010000004.1, forward strand.
ATATAGTATCTGGGTAATCGGCGGAGCAGCCGTAATCGCAGTGGTCCTTTCTTTTATCACAAAATTCGGTGCTCTTATTCAGACCATACCTGTTCCTGTTATGGGCGGGGTCAGTATGATGCTCTTTGGAATTATTGCCAGTGCCGGTATCCGTACCGTTGTGGAAAGCGGTGTAAATTACGGAGAGAAACGTCATCTTACAATTTCTTCTGTCATCCTTGTCCTGGGAATCGGCGGGGGATTTGTCAGGTTCCCCATTGCCAACGGATTGAACTTCGAACTCGGCGGTGTAGCACTGGCGGCTCTGGTCGGTATCGTTCTCAATCTCGTACTCCCCCAATCCCTTGATGATATCCCCGAAGAAACAGCGGAGGAAATGATTCAGGACGAACTGGATAAACAGAAAAGATAATAAACGATTTGATCCCCTCTCTCCCTCGGCTCCGCTTGGGATGCTGAGAGGGGTTCAATTCTCAGCCTGAATCCTAAAGTCCCCCGAGCGAACGCTGTGCTGAGCGTAGTCGAGGGTGTATTTTATAAACTTCGTAATTAAATCCAATACGCATCAGGTCTCTCCAGCTCTATAATGGATTCCATGAATAAAAAACCGGCGCAACTTACAATACTGGGAGGTTTTCTCGGCAGCGGGAAAACGACTCTGCTTAACACCATACTGAAAACTGTAGCTGAAAATTCCAGAACAGCCGTTATTATAAATGATTTCGGCGATGTGAATATTGACGGATTGCTCATCGAACGGGGCAGTTACAGCAAAAAGGAAATCTCAGGGGGGTGTATCTGCTGCAGTCTGAAAGAAAAACTTCTGGAGAGTCTGCTGGGTATTCTGGAAGAAGAGGATCCCCGGGAGATCTATATCGAGGCTACCGGGCTTGCCGTTCCCTGGGATATGAAGCAGTCCATTGAGAAGAACTTTTCCTCCTCCCGGATTATTGTTCGGCAGGTTCTGATCTGTGTGGACGTCAGCCAGTTTAATCGTTTTCACGGTCCCCTGCCGGTGTATAAGAGACAGTTTGAGGGCTCACCCCATATCCTTATGACAAAAAGCGATCTGTATGAAAAGGAAATCCCGCCGGTTGAGGCCGTTATCCGCTCGTCCTATCCCCTTATCTCGTCTCTGATTCCTGTTGCCAATGGCCAGTTGGATTTGAGTCATCTATCGGAACCCGTCAATAAAGTTCCTGCGGGAAACACACCCTTTTTAATGCCCGGCCTTCTTTCCGGGGCTTTTCTTCACAAAGAAAAAGGGAATATTATTCAGCTTTCGTATAAAGGTATATTTAACTTTTCATCTTATGAGTTGGAAAAAATAATCAGCAGGGTTAAAGAAAAAATCCTTCGATTAAAAGGAATATTAATTCTGAAGGAAATCAAGCTGATTGTCCATTTTGACGGCACCAATTTTTCCGCTGAAGAGTATACTGCAAATGAAGCCAATTCAATTGTTTATTCTCAGAAAAACAGTCAGATGACTCTGTTCTGTCTGGAGAAATTCAGAGTTGAACTAAACAGCCTTTTCCACCCTCTATTTGAATAATAATTTTGAATAAATATGCAATTTTTTAATTATTTTCTTTTCAAAAATTCTGAAACGGCTTATATTGAAATAAGAATTATCTGTTTTATTAAAGTCAGGAGATAGAAATGGCACGAGCTAAAAAAACTGATGTCTATAAAAATGTTTATGAGAATCTCAGCTATGATGAGAAGCTTGTATTAAGAACTGAACTGGAGTATGCCATTAAGGCTGATGAAAGAGAGATCTCCAAAAAAAGCCAGAAAGAAGATGCAAAAAAAGTTAGAGATAAACTGAAAATCCACGATAAGATTAAATATATGTATAAAAAAGAAGAGGTTGTTGGCGAAATAATCGCTATTGCTGTGGATAAGGTTCAGGTTCTTAGCGGAGAAAACAAAAGATCCGTTTCCTACAACAAGATCGTTCAGTAAATAATTTCATCCCTCCCGGAGAACCCCTGATCTCCGGGAGGGAGCCTTTTTATCCTTCATTTATTTCAGTTGATATTCTTTGATCTTATTCAGAATTGTCCTGCGTGATATTCCCAATTCCATGGCGGCTTTTGTTTTATTATTCTCCCATTTATGAAGAGCGTTTACAATCATTTTTCTTTCCATATCCCGTAGTGTACCCCCTTCGATAAAGGCAGCTTCCCTTTTCTGATCGGATAGATCCAGGTCTTTTACTTTCAGTTCGGTCCCGCCGGAAAAAATACAGGCTCGTTCCAGAATATTTTCCAGTTCCCGTATATTCCCGGGAAAGTCATAGGATTCCAGCCATTTTATGGATTCGGGAGAAACTGTTCGTATATCCGATCCCATTTTTCTGTTCAGTTTCTGTAAAAGGCTGATACTGAGCGGAATGATATCTTCCTTTCTTTCCCTGAGAGGAGGAAGTTCAATTCTGGCTACATTAAGTCTGTAGAAGAGATCTTCTCGGAACTGCTGGTTCTTTACATCCTCCTCCAGGTCCCTGTTGGTCGCGGAAATAATACGGGCCTGTATGGGGATATCCGATACCCCCCCAAGACGGCGGATGGTCTTTTCCTGAAGGACCCGGAGGATTTTTATCTGAAGGGCAAGGGGCATCTCTCCTATTTCGTCCAGGAAGAGGGTTCCTCCGGAGGCCATTTCAAAGAGTCCGTTTTTTCTTTTTTCCGCTCCCGTAAAAGCACCCTTTTCATAACCGAAGAGCTCGCTTTCCAGAAGACTCTCCGGAATCCCTCCAATATTGATACTGACAAAGGGGCCTTCGGAAACACGGGAATTCTGGTGGATAAACCGGGCTGTTACCTCCTTGCCGCTACCGCTCTCTCCTGTAATCAGTACAGTTGAAGGTGTCGGCGCTATTTTCAGCATCCGTTTCTTCAGGATATTCATTCCCGGAGAACGGGTCAGATAGGTATCGTCTTCATTGTTCTCTTTAAGACGTTTTGCCATCATACAGGTCTTGTAGGCGGAATAGATTCTGTGCAGCATCTCTTCGGGAGCAAAGGGTTTTACAATATAATCAAAGGCTCCGCTCCTTAATGCCTGTACCGCATCATCCGCCTGACCAAAGGCTGACATCATAATAAATGGAATCTCCATTCCTTCTTCCCGTGTCCACTCCAGCAGTTCCTGCCCGCTCATCCCGGGCATCTTCAGATCGCAGACAATAATGTCAAACGCTTCCTCCTTTAAAATCCTCTGGGCGGAGAGACCGTTTTCAGCGCCTGCGGATGAAATATCCTCAAGCTCCAGGACTTTGATCATAATCTCCCTGATATTTTTTTCGTCATCTACAATAAGAACTCTCACTGTTTATTCCCCCTGGATGCTTTGGGCAGACGAAATACGATTTCGGTCATGACACCCTCAATGGATTCAATATATATCTGTCCTTCCGCAGCTTCCAGAAAGCGTTTTACTATCATCAATCCCGCACCGCTGCCGGTGGATTTTGTCGTAAAAAAAGGATCAAAAAGATGGTTTTTAATCTCCCGGGGAATTCCCTTTCCCCTGTCTGAAATACTGATATAGACAAGGCGTTTTGTACTGCTGGTTTTTATCCTGATATCTTTGAGGGAGGAGCCGCTTTCAATGGCATTGTTAATCAGGTTCTCGGCTACCGACCTGAACCTGTCTCTGTCAAAACAGATTGGACAGGGGGTGTCGCACAGGTCCCATTGAATCTCATCAGGATAGAGACTCATTATTTCTCTGAAAAAGTCATTGGTGTCGAGGGGGGCAGGATCGCCCAGCGGTTCCCTAAGGTAATCCTTGACCGTATCCATTAAACGGGACAAGCGATCGACTTCACTGTTGATTACAGCTGTTTCCCCCTCCAGTTCCTTGGGGTAGAGTCTTTTGATAAAACCGGAATGGAGGCGGATGGCGGCCAGGGGATTCTTCATTTCATGGGTTAATGTTCTGAGAGCCGATCCCAATATAACCAGATTCTGCTGGGAGTCCAACTGCTTTTGAAGCTGGTTCCTCCGTTTGAACAGGATCAGTATCTGAATTGTTAAAAGAAGGGTAAAAAGGTGAATAATAATCTGGATAATATAGAGATTCTGGGTCTCCCTGAAAAACTTCTCATCTACAATCTCCATGTGGATAATGATATTTGTATTCCACCAGTCCTGTTCCATAAAATTCCGGGCTTCCCAGGGGATGCCCCGGGAGAATCGTTCCATTTCATAATTCAGAAGGAAGAGGCTTTTACTTTTATCGGTATGAACATACTGCTGATCGCTATAGTCATAGAGGCGGGGGTCCCGGGTAATGGTTCCGTATGAAAACAGGGTTGATCCTCCCTTTTCATAGATAATAATTCCTGTTACGTTCCCGTGTTTTTCTGTATAATCGGTTGTCCGGTTATCGAAATAGGCTCCAATCAGCTCCATCGAAATCCTGTCCATTCTGGTTTTCTGGAGCAGGACCCGTTCATTGTGATTCATTCTGAGCAGCAGTATTGTCAGGAGGGTGATGCTGATAAAAGAAATGATCACCGTAATGGAGTAGAGACGAATGGGGCGTTTTTCCGATTTCTTAAATCGTTGTGACTGTATCTTCATATCTTTTTTACCAACAATTTTCGTGCCACCTTCTTTTATTTCAGATTACAGGGCTAAGAAAGATCTGAAAGTGTGCAAATATTTCCCATCGTATCAGAACCGGTAAATAATTCACAGTCAGCAGAATTCGGGCAAATCCTGCAAGCGACTGCTGTTCTGATACTTTTCTTCTCTCCTTTTTTAACCTTATAATTTGTACATTTTTTTATATGATAAAATATGTTCCTATATAATAAGTAGTTATTCCGTTATTGCTTAGTCCTCTTCTCCTGTTGGCACGCTGTTTGTAATTGAGTTATCAAGCGGGATTACCCGCAGAATTAAAAACGAACAGGAGGACCCATATGAACGGTTCATCAAAAATCAAACAATTCGCAGTTTCCACTGTATTGGCAGTCGGAATGACTTTTTCCCTCGCAGCAGGCGGACAGAAGGATATTACTCCCGCAGGAACAGATGCGATCCTAACGGCAGATTACAAGAGTATTCAGGATATTACCCTGGATGGAATTGCCTCCTATACAATTAAAGAGGGAAGCTCTTTCTCTCTTGAAATAAAGGGAGATAAAGCCTTTGTTGATGCGGTGTCTGTAGAAAATAACAATAGCTATCTTAAAGTTGTCGCCCATGCCGACCGGCCCGTAGATGTCACTATTACAGCGCCCTTCCTTGAATCTCTGAATATTTCCGGCGGATCAGAGGGAACAATGGCCGGTTATGATATGGACCGTGCTCTGGCTCTCTATGTGAGCGACGACAGTTCCCTGACCATACAGGGAGAGCTGGCAACTCCCGAGCTTTACCTGTTCGCTTTCGGCAGTGAGTTAAAAGGTTCCGTGAAAACCCATTTTCTGATTCTTGAAGCACATGGGGATGCCGATGTGACCCTCAGCGGTTCTGCTACTGTCCTCAATACGGTACTTGTAAGCAACAGTAATACTGTTCTGGATGGACTCTCCATACAGGATGCCGATCTTAAACTGGAGAACAGCGCTGTATTGACGGCAGATTTCCCCGGAGTGAGCAATGTAAAGATTGATGCTTTTGCAAACAGCTCGATTAAGCTTGCCATGGACGGAATCCTGAGTGCCGATATATTTGGCGACAGCGCTCTGATTTACAGCGGTGATGTGACCTGGGCGGGAAAGCATGTGGCAGATAATGAAGATGATGATGCCTTTATCAAAATGATGTAGTCATCTGGAATGAATGATGGAAGAATCCCCGGCTGAATCAGCAAGGGGGTTTTTCTTGTATAATATCCTCCAGAACCGCCGGTCTGGAATACAGATACCCCTGAGCATAGGTCATCCCCAGGCTTTTCAGCAGCTCATGTTCTTTCTCTGTTTCGATCCCTTCAACAATGACCATATTCTCCATGGATTTCCCCAGATTCAGAAGAGAACGGAATATCTCGATATTCCGCGGAGCCGCCTGAATATCTTTCACAAAAGTCCTGTCTACCTTGAGGGTGTCAAAAGCCAGGGTGTATAACCTGTGGAAGGAGGATTCTCCCGTCCCGAAATCATCGATAGCCAAACGGTATTCCCGGTTGATCAGTTCTTCTACGGACTGCCAGAAGTATTGGGCTGTGGAGGAGGCTGAAGATTCGGTAATTTCCAGTTTTATCCTCTTTTTATCAATCCCGGCTGCATCCATCATGGCATCCAGTTTGTCCGGGAATCCTGACTCGATAAACTGGAGAGGGCTTACGTTGACTGAAATAAACCAGTCCCCGGGGATAATTCCCGAGGCGAGAACACGAATTGTTTCCCGGAGGACGAACCAGCCCAACTCTATTATGTATCCATTCTCTTCGGCCAGGGGGATAAAATCCGCAGGAGACACTATAGTTCCCGTATAGGAACTGTTCCACCGGAGCAGCGCTTCCGCTCCGACTGTTTTCCTGTCCTCCACCCTTATAATGGGCTGATACAGAAGATGCAGTTCATCAATAAAACTGTTTTGACTCATCGCCGCATCCAGATTAATCATACGTGAGTTGTTCTCCTGTATCCTGTCGTTGTAAAGGAAAATCTGATCAATCTGTTTGCTGTTATTGCCGGAAAGGGTTGCCTGGGACATATTGACTGCCTGATTAAGATCTTCAGCCTCGGCAAAAGCCGCCAGTCCGAATCGAACCCGCAGACGGATATTCCTGTTATGAAGCAGTATGGCCCTTCTGAACTCCTGCAGAAGGCTTCTGGACAGGTTGAGGGCATTTCCCCGGGGTGTATCCATACAGACAATATAGAAATTAAATCCCCTGCCTCTGAACAGACCGGCATTTTCCGGACAATTTGAAACCAGCCTCCCGGCAAATTCCTTAAGGATGCTGTCTATAATATCCCTGTCCATAATGATGGAAAGCTCCCGCATATTCTCAAGAGATACCTGAATCAGATATCTGCTGTCTTCCAGGCCGTAGGGGGAATCGATGGTTTCAAAAAAAGCGTTAAGGTTATGAAGGCCCGTCACGGGATCGTGGTAGGCTATAAACTCAAGGGCTGTTTCTGCTTCCTTCCTCTTTTGTATCTCGATTTTCAGAGATGTATTCTCAAAATTCAGCTGCCTGTTTTCAATATCTTTCCGTTTTGTTCGCAGACTCAAATAGTAAAAGAATGGCAGCATCAGGCTGAAAAACAGAAATATGATGTAGTTCCTGCTGTAATGTTTGATCAGCCCCCGGATAATCTCTTTCCTGTCCGTAACTCCATACAGTTTGAATCTTTTGTCTTTTGTTTCTGTTTCCAGGAGGAGGGGGGTGATTCCCTTCCGAGTGAACATCTCAAGGGTTTTTCCCCGGTTGAAGACCTCTGTATTTTCTTCCTGAAACATGCTTACCCCGCCGGACCCCTTATCTATGCAGGAAACAGCGTAGATAATGCTTCTATCCGACAGAGTAAGGATTAATCCTTCGTAATCAGAAAAATCAAACTGTCTGAAAAAGTCTTCCAATAGGGGACGGATAATATCAATAGTGATTACTCCGGCTTTTCTTCCCTCTCTGTAAAAGGGTTTGCCGACAGTTATATAGGTGTAGTCCGTATCAAAGTAGGGAGCGGTTAAATAAAAGCCATCGGATGCAGAATCCAGAATCTTCTTATACCAGTCCGTACGGTGATATTCGTATTCGGGAGTACTCCATTCATAGCTCACTGAAAAGAGTCCTCCCCGGGGATCATTATAATGGATATAGGGGCCGTACCACTGCCTGTCGGGACTGAAAACATAGGGTTCGTACCAGATTCCGATTCCATAAATCAGACTGGAGCGGGCCGAAGAAAATATTTTTGTCAGGAATTCCTCATGGGAGGATCTGTCCAGAGGAAGGCTGTGGCTGAGAGTTGTTGTTGTTTCAAGAAGCTGATAGAGGGCAATGAAGTTGGACTCTATTATTTCCAATGCATAGGAGAGGTGGTCTGTTCTGTTTTTAACCTCCAGAAGGTACTCCTTTCTGTCATTAGAGTACATATACAGAATTCCCATTATTTGGAGGAGAAAGATAAAGGATATAACGACGGGTGTGATTACCGGGTTTTTTATTCTCTTATCCACTAGTTTTATTATAAACTAAAGTTGATATCTTTGCAGATAAAAAACCTTGTTATCCAATGAAAGAACCTTCATTAATTTCCCGCTGCCGAACCGTTTCTGAATCCCCCGAAGTGTATTCGATTGGAAACAGACCGGACAGGTAACGGAAGAACTCTTTTCCAGATATTTTTTCTCCCGAAAGGAATTGTCTGCTTGCTTCTATTAATGGCTCATATTTATCAAATGCCGAAAGATGAGGGCGCGCCTGCAGCCATTCCAGAAAAGAACGGATCTCTCCTGCATAGATCTTACTATCGGCCAGTATCCCCTGTATGTACCCCTGCATCCGCACCAGGTCGCAGCTGTATGAATTCTCTTCCTCTTCGCAGGCTCCGTATTCTCTGCAGAATTCATGAATAAACTGTCTGTCTTCTTTCTGCAAAATCTGGCAATCCATTACTGAGTCAAGCATCCGAACCAGGTCTCCCGCCGGGTGATGCCGGATCTTTTCGTAATTGAGCCTCTTCCATTTCTTCAGCATTTCAAGTTCTTTCTGATTGATAATGTCATCAGCAGTAATGCCATGGAGCAGCCCTTCCAGGGACAGGAGCGCTTTGGTCAATTCGGAAAGGGATGCGTCGGTATTCATACTTTCAAGATACAATAATTAAGTGGTCAAGGGTAGAAAAATATAGGGGAATCGGCTCTTTCTGGTAAAAATATATCAATTGGCTCTTGATTTGAAAGGAGATCTGAAATACAATCGAAAGCAAATAGAAAGTTAAATGTAAATCAATGCAAGGAAATACAGAAGTAAGGAGAGGTTCATGGCGGAAATAGTTGTCATGCCGAAAGCAGGTAACTCGGTAGAGTCCTGTATCATACTTGAATGGTCTAAACAGGAAGGGGATACCGTAAAAATCGGAGATATCCTTTGTGAGGCGGAAACGGATAAAGCAACTGTTTCTGTGGAATCTACGGCGGAAGGCGTTTTGCTTAAGCAGCTTTATCAGGTGGATGATGATGTTCCCGTTATGCTGCCATTGGCAGTCGTCGGGGCGGAGGGAGAAGATATCTCTTCCATTCTGGCAGATGTACAGACATCCGGGGCTGCTGATGCTCCAGTCGAAAAACCTGTCGTGTCAGATGCGGCTCCTTCTGTGGAAGCGGCTCCTCCTGTTGAATCAAAGGCTGCTGCAGACGGAGAATCCGGCGGATTCGCTTCGCCCCGTGCCCGCAACCTGGCCGCTGCCAAAGGGATAAATCTGGCCGCCCTGGCCGGTTCCGGTCCGGAAGGCCGCATAATAGAACGGGATGTTCTGTCTGCCATGGAAGGGCAGGCGGCCCTTACTCCCGCTGCTCTGGAAGAGATGATCCGGAACGGGAAATCCGCTCCGGCACGTGGTACGGGACTGGGCGGACGAGTTCTGAAGTCGGATCTGGCCGAAGCGGCACCTGTTTCCACTGTTTCTGCTGCTGCCGGCAGCGTCGTCAGCTTCCCCGGACCTGCAGAAGATATAAAAGTAAAAGGGGTTAGAAAGATTACCGCATCCAGGATGCTGGAATCACTTCAGGAAACAGCCCAGCTTACAATGAATACATCCGCCGATGCCACCCGTATCCTGGCAATGAGGAAACGGCTGAAAGAGTCTCCTGAAGAGATGGGGCTGCAGAAAATTACCATAAACGATCTGGTTATGCTTGTAACGGCCCGTACACTGAAAGACTTCCCGGAGCTGAACGCTCACTGGCTGGGCGATACAATCCGCCGGTTCGACAGCGTGCATCTGGGATGCGCCGTGGATACGCCCCGGGGGCTTATGGTCCCGGTTGTCCGTTTTGCCGATACCCTCAGCCTGAAGGGAATGGGCGGGGAGACCAAACGCCTGTTCGGCAAGTGTCTGGAAGGGCAGGTTGATCCGGAGGAACTGACAGGGGGTACCTTTACCATTACCAACCTGGGAGCTATGGGAATCGAGAGCTTTACGCCTGTTCTGAATAAACCGGAAGTGGGTATCCTCGGTGTCTGTACCATTCAGCCCAAACCTGTGATGAAGGGAGACGATGTCTCCTTTGTTCCCCATATGGGACTCTCCCTGACGTTTGATCATCAGGCGACAGACGGCGCTCCAGCCGGACGTTTCCTGAAAGCCCTGGTTTCCAATCTGGAAAATATCGACCTGATGCTGGCGCTGTAAGGACAGAAGAATATGGATAAATACGATCTGATAGTAATCGGGGCCGGACCGGGAGGCTATATTGCTGCCGAAAGAGCCGGTCATGCGGGACTGAAGGTTCTGATAATCGAGAAAGAGAATTTTGGAGGGGTTTGTACCAACTGCGGGTGTATTCCCACCAAAAGCCTTCTGAACTCTTCCAAGCTCTATAAAAAAGCCCTGCACAGCGAATCCTTCGGCGTTACAGCCGAAAATGTACAGTTCAGTCTGGAAAAGGCCATGGCCCACAAGCAGGATACCATCGAAACCCTCAGGAAGGGGATTGCCTTTCTGATGAAAAAGAACAACGTCGATGTTGTTATGGCCGAAGCGGAAGTTACTGCCCCGGATACGGTTGTAGCGGACGGAAAAACCTATACCTGTGACAACCTGATAGTCGCGACCGGTTCGGAAGCCTTTGTTCCTCCCATTCCGGGAGCGGATCTGCCCCATGTTCTGGATAACAGGGGCATTCTGGAAATCGAAAAACTGCCGGAAAATCTTGTGATCATCGGCGGCGGTGTGATCGGTGTGGAGTTTGCCTCTTTTTTCAGTAACATAGGTGTTAAAGTATCCGTTGTGGAAATGATGGATGAGATTATTCCCCTGATGGACGCGGATTTTTCGAAAGCCCTGAGAAAGGGGCTGGAAAAAGTGGATTTTCACCTGAAGGCGAAAGTTACGAAAATCGATGATCGGAAAGTCTATTTTGAAAAAGACGGAAATGAAACAGCTCTGGATGCGGATATGGTTCTGATGGCCGTAGGCCGGCGTCCCCTTACGATGGGGCTGGAGAAGATCGGTCTTGATGTGGCGCCCCAGGGAATCCGTGTGGATGAACAGATGAGGACCAATCTGCCGGGCGTATTCGCCATCGGTGATGTGAACGGCAAGTCCCTGCTGGCTCATTCCGCTTCCCGCATGGGAGAAGTGGCGGTTAATACCATACTGGGACAGCAGGACCGGATGCGCTATGCCGCTGTCCCCTGGGCTGTCTATACGGATCCCGAGGCCGCCGGCTGCGGACTGACCGAAAAGGATGCCAGGGAGCAGGGGTATGAGGTAAAAACAGCCGCCGTGCCCATGCGGGCCAACGGCCGTTTCCTGGCGGAATCGGGAAAGAAAGCTCCCGGAATGTGCAAGGTCGTTGTAGACGGAGACAGCGGAGAGATTCTGGGAATCCATCTGTTGGGATCCTACAGCTCCGAGATCATACACAGCGCCGCACTTATGCTGGAAATGGAACTGCGGGTTCAGGATGTGAAGGAAATTATTTTTCCCCATCCTTCTATATCAGAGATAATAAAAGACACTTTGTGGGAATTGTAAGGAGATTAAATAATGGCACAGCAAATTACGGTAGATCCTAAAGCGGTTAGAAAACCTGATGTTATTAAACTGAAAGATATCCCTGTAAACCAGTACAAGGGCGATATCAAGAACGAAATAAAGAAATACGGCAAAGACGGACTGAAGAGAGCCTATTACGATATGCTCATTATCCGGGAATTCGAATCCATGCTCAACTCCATTAAAAAGGAGGGGCATTATCAGGGCATCGAATATAATCACAGAGGTCCCGCCCATCTGGCCATCGGACAGGAATCAGCCTATGTCGGACAGGCTCTGGCCCTTGATACGGATGACTTTATCTTTGGTTCCCACCGTTCTCACGGTGAAATCCTGGCAAAATGTTTTAAAGCCGTTCACGCCATGGAAGAGGGCAGACTGACCTCTGTAATGGAATCCTTTATGGAAGGGGATACTCTGAAGGTCGTTCAGGATCATAATAGCGGCGAAAACGTACGTGATACGGCGGAAAACTTTGTTCTCTACGGAGCCCTGGCAGAAATTTTTGCCCGTAAAGCCGGTTTCAGCCGCGGTCTCGGCGGTTCCATGCATACCTTTTTTGCTCCCTTCGGAAGCATGCCCAACAATGCCATTGTAGGCGGTTCCGGCGATGTTGCTCTGGGTGCGGCTCTTTTCAAAAGGGTAAACAGAAAGAAGGGGATTGTTATTGCCAATATCGGTGACGGATCCCTGGCCTGCGGTCCTGTATGGGAAGGCCTGATGATGGCCGCTATGGACCAGTACAAGACCCTCTGGGACAAGGACCTGGGCGGTATGCCCCCCTACCTGCTGAATGTTTTCAACAACTTCTACGCCATGGGCGGACAGCCTGTCGGCGAAACCATGGGATTCGGAACAGCCGCCCGTCTGGGGGCCGGTGTGAATCCCGATAATATGCACGCCGAACGGGTGGACGGATTCAATCCCCTGGCCGTAGCGGAAGCCACCGCACGGAAGAAGGATATCCTTCTGAGGGGTGATGGTCCCGCCCTGCTGGATACCATCACCTACCGGCTTTCCGGTCACTCTCCTTCTGATGCTTCCTCCTACAGGAGCAAGGAAGAGATGGATGCCTTTGCGGCTATGGACTGTATCGTTGAGTTCGGAGACTACCTGAAAGCCGGAAAAGTGGCTACCCAGAAAGAGCTGGATGCCATGAAAGAGAAGGTCGTGAACAAGATTGCCACGACCATGAAACTGGCCATTGATGACAGGATCAGCCCCCATGTGGACGGTCAGTTTATCGAGTCCGTTATGTTCTCCGGCGGCAATGTTCCCAAAATGGAAGAGGGAGAAGCGGAAGTGCTCCAGCCTCTGGAAGAGAATCCCCGGGTTATACAGCTTAAAAGGAAAGCCCGTTATGCCTTTGATGAAAACGGCAAGAAACTGCCCGCTTCCAAAACCTATGCCTTCCGGGACGGAATCTTTGAAGCCATGGCCCACCGTTTTACAGAAGACCCCACCATGATTGCCTATGGTGAGGACGTAAGGGACTGGGGCGGCGCCTTTGCCTGTTACAGAGGCCTGACCGAGCTGCTGCCATACCACAGATTTTTCAACTCACCCATTTCCGAAGCCTCCATTGTGGGCAGTGCGGTCGGATACGCCATGGCCGGCGGCCGTGCCGTTGTGGAACTGATGTACTGCGACTTCCTGGGCAGAGCGGGAGATGAAGTATTCAACCAGATGCCCAAATGGCAGTCCATGTCGGCCGGCGTTCTGAAAATGCCTCTGGTCCTTCGTGTGTCCGTGGGAGCCAAATACGGTGCCCAGCACTCTCAGGACTGGTCTGCTCTCTGTGCGCACATCCCGGGACTGAAGGTCATGTTCCCCGCTACTCCCTACGATGCGAAGGGTATGCTGAACCTGGCTCTGAGAGGAACCGATCCTGTTATCTTCCTGGAAAGCCAGAAAGTGTATGGTGAACCGGAAATGTTTGAAAAAGACGGTGTTCCCGAAGGATACTATGAAGTCCCCGAAGGAGAACCGGCTGTCAGAAAAGAGGGTAATGACCTGACGATCATGTCTATTGGTGCCACCCTTTATCCCGCGATGGATGCGGCGAAAGAGCTGGAAGAGAAATATGGTCTGTCTGTAGAAGTCATCGATCTCCGCTTCCTGAACCCTCTGAACTACGAACCTCTGGTGGAATCCATTAAGAAAACAGGGCGTTGTGTGCTGGTTTCCGATGCCACTGAGCGGGGCGCCTTTACCCATAATATCGCTTCCAACCTGACCAGGCTGGCCTTTGATTACCTGGATGCCCCTCCTGTTGTTGTGGGATCCAGAAACTGGATTTCTCCTCCTGCGGAGATGGAAGAGATCTTCTTTCCCCAGGTTTCCTGGATTGTGGATGCGGTCCACGAACAGGTTATGCCCCTGGCCGGTCACAAGGTAGAAACCGTTCAGACCAACGGCGACTGGGTAAGACGGCTCAGAGAAGGTGTTTAAACAGGAGACATTGCGTTCTTCCTTTGAATAGATTTGTGTAGCTTCTGGCCCCGGGGTTCCTCCTTTTCCCGGGGCCGCTTTTATTCGGAATAAGGGTAAATACCCCGAGGTTTTGTCCACGGTCGCATGGGCGAGCAACAAACGAAGTTTTTGGCCAGCCTTGTGATACAATTGGTTCGAGGATTCTCTTAATTATTAGTTGAGAACTTTATTCTTTCAGTGAACTCTGGTAAAATATATGAAAATTATTTGCATAAAGGCAGAGAAATGATTACGTTGAAAGATATTGCCGAAGTTGCCGGAGTTTCTATCAGTACTGTTTCCCGTGTTATGAATAATAAAAGTACAATCAGTGAGGATACGAAAAAACGCATACTCAGTGCTGCTCAGGAGTTGAAATTCAAGCAGGGGATTGTATCCCAGATAAATACGGAAAGAACATTTACTATTGGTATCATTATTCCGCAAAAGGGTGAGTATTATCATAACGATCCCCATACATCTCCAGATATACGATCTTTATTGGGAGCCTTTGATCATGCCGGTCATAAGGTCCATATCTTTCATTATAATGAGGCTCAGACACAACCGGATTCCTTTATTGGGAAACTTGTTGATAAAGGGGTTGAAGGGATCCTTCTGTCTGATCCTCTGACAGATACCCGTCTGCCGGATAACCTTATGGCAGCAGCAATTCCTTTTGTTGTTACCAATGGAATCTATGACTCGAATGAGTTTTTTCAGATTGATTTTGATAACTACAATGGAATGCGTAAGATATTCTCCCTGGTACTGGAAAAGGGGCATCGGGATATTGGTATAATTTCCGGTCCTCTGGATCATTTGGTTACAAGAAACCGGCTTGATGCCATTCAGGATGAACTGAATGAACGGGGGATAGGGCTGGACAAATCCTGTTACAGATCTGGTCCATTCAGCCTGGAAAGCGGGTTTGCTCTGGCGGGTGATTTACTTAAGGAAAAACCGGATCTGACTGTGCTTGTGTGTTTAAGCGACTATATTGCCATGGGTGCCATTAAATCTGCTCTTGAAATGGGGTATTCGGTTCCTGATAAATTATCCGTTACGGGGTTTGATGATATTGAGATGGCAAGTTATATGAATCCTCCCCTGACGACGGTTCATCGTTTTGATCCGGATGCGGCTATCCTGATAGCTCAAGCCCTGATACAGGCCATCGAGTATGGGGCCTATATCAGTAACGGGAGAGTTCTGCTGAAAACGCCAGTTATTGAGCGGGTTTCGCTGAAGTCTTACTAAGGATCAAGGATAGAGCTGAACAAATAGTTTCTTTTTGTCAAGAATTTTGTTAAATCCATTGAAAAACGAAAAAAATACCCGCCTGGCTGCAGGCGGGTATTTTTCATTTTGAAAGATTATTCATATATTATTTAATAAGCCGCTTCAATATCGTCAATCAGTTTCTTAAGGCCTACTTTATCAGCGCCTTTAACAAAATCGCTCCAGTCGGAATCGGAGTTGATATCCCTTACACCTGTTACAAACTTGGCAACATTATCCTGAATATAGCTGGCTACTTCAGGTTTATACTGTTCAAATACTTCGGAGGCGTATTCCACCAGTCTGGGGTCCTGAATAGCCACTTCATCATCGGCCTTGCTCAATCCTTTTGCCACTGTTGGATGTACTTTATCCCAGTTGGGAACGATCTGTCCTATCCATTCCGCCCAGGTATGATCCCCGTGACCGCCTCCGGCGTTATCCCAGCCTTCGGTTCTAGTGGCCATGGCCAGAGATTCGGCGCTCTTCATTTCATTCAGGAACTGGAGAGTGTAGTCCTCCCGTCCATTGGCAGAAACAATCCAGGATTTATAGTATCCTGTGGATCCTCCCCGGGCAGAGGATTTCGGTCCTCTGGGAGCAAATTCAAAGGTGTCAATCTCTCCGTTCGGATTAGCTTCGTAAAAGCTGGTGGCAATTGTATCGGCGTGGGGGCTGTTTCCTATCAACATGGCAGATTCACCCTGAACAAACTTCTGGATGGCTGTTACACGGTCCATGGCAAAGATTTCCTGATCAAGGATGTTGGTCTCATACATGTAGTTGAGCATTCTGATGGAATCCCTGTAATCATCGGACATTTCAACAGCGTTCCAGTTCCCGGAAGCATCAGGTTTGAGACAGGGGGCATTCCACTGAACCGGCATGGTTCCCGTATAGGCTGACGGGAAGGCTGTAAGGGGGCCCCAGGAGCCATAGGCGGTAAAACCGACGGCGTCATTTTCTGAGGCTTCCATAAGGGCTTTGGCGAATTCAGTAAAATCCTCCATATCGGGTTTATAGCTGACTCCGGCTTTGTCCGCCCAGTCCTTTCTGTAGAGCCAGTACCAACCGTAGGCTTTCATTCTTCTGGCAGGCAGTCTGTAATATCCATCGTCTTCCTTAAAAAAGGTGCCGTAAAGTTTTTCAACTTCCCTGATTTCAGCCTGCAGGTTGCTCAGGCCCAATCTTTCCGCCCCTTTGCTGATATTGGCGAACAGTCCGCCGTTATACCCGTCGTTATAAGGCTCAACATCTTCTATAAAAAACAGGTCGGGAAGATCTCCAGCGGCCATTCTCGTCGCCACAAGATTCCTTTGTTCCGCATTGGGGGCAACATTGTATTTAAGCACGGTCCCGGTTTTCTCTCCGATTGCATTGGCAAGCTCCATTTCCTGTTCAGAAAGCTCCCACTGGGCCAGGAACTCGATTTCTACCGGACCTTCAGGAATATCCTGCTGTCCGTTGGCGAATAAACCGGTTGATACGATCAGACTGCTCAGCAGCAAGGATCCCAAAATCTTTTTCATATAAATCCTCCAATTTTTACTGAAACCTCCCGGGAATCAGCATCATTCAAAATATCCATAACCGTTTAAAACGGAAATTACCCTTTTATGGAGCCGATCAGGGCTCCCTTGATGAAGTACTTCTGCAGGAAGGGGTATACCATGATGATAGGTGTGATCCCTATTGTAATGGCCGTAAATCGTAAAACTGTATCCAGGGGTTTGCTTCCTGTCTGGGCTGCATCGACAGCCAGTTGTTCCGTAACAAGCAGGCGGTAAAGGTAGTCCTGTATGGTTTTTTTTTCATTGTCTGTTACAAAGAAGACCGACGGCAGCATCAGATTCCAGTAATTTACCGCTATAAAAAGTCCTACAGCCGCCAGGATGGCTTTGGAGAGGGGCAGTACTATCCTGAAATAGATGGCGTACTCATTCAGGCCGTCAATCCGAGCCGCTTCCATCAGCTCCGAAGGGAACATCATGAAGTTACTCCGCAGAATAATGACATAGAAGGGCGCTATAAGGATGACCAGAATAAGAACCATCCTGGTATTGATGAGCCCCAGCGTCTTGAAATTGATATAGTTCGGTATTAGGCCGGGATAGATGAACATGGTGGCAACAACCAGCACAACAAAGAATTTCTGTCCCGGAAATTTCTTTGATAAACCATAGGCGGTCATTGTTGTAAAAAAGAGGCTGCAAACAGTACCAATGGCCGTTATATAGATTGTATTGGCCAGATACTTCATGGTATCCGTTTCCAGAATCATATATTTAAAGTTTTCAAGAGTCGGTCTTTTGGGATAGAACATCAGATTCTTTCCCAGAAACTCGGCTCCCGTCATAAAGGACGCCATTACCACATGCCAGAAGGGGTACATCATCACCAGGCATATGAGTATCAGGAGTGAATAGTTGATTGAGTCAAAAAGGGTTACTTTGATTTTCATTAGAAGACTCCTTCCTGTCCGACTTTTTTCGCGGCTCGGTCGGAAACAAAGACAAGAATGAAGGCAATTGCCGAATTGAAAAGTCCTGCCGCTGCCGCAAAGCTGTAGCGATATTTCACAAGCCCCCTGTACCAGACAAAGTACTGGAGTACCAGTCCCTGATCCTTCAGCAGAGGATTGTATAGAACAAGGATCTGTTCAAATCCGGTATTGAACATGTTACCCAGTCGGATAATCAGCATGACGATGATGACATGCATAATGCTGGGGATTGTAATGTGACGGATCTGCTCGAGCCGGTTGGCCCCGTCGATCATGGCACTCTCATAGAGGGCTGGGCTAATGCCGGACATGGTAGCCAGATAGATAATCGTTCCCCATCCGATCTCCTTCCATATGGCGGAAATGACCAGAATCCCCCTGAAGAACTTCGGGTCGATAAGAAAACCCACCGGATCAATACCGACCATCCCGAGCAGTTCGTTCACCAGACCTCCCTGAACGGAGAGAAAGCTTCTCAGTATTCCGCCGATTACGATCCAGGATATAAAGTGGGGAAGATAGACAATCGTCTGAGTCACTTTCTTGAAGGGCATGGATTTCACTTCATTCAGCATAACCGCCAGAATGATCGGTGCAGGGAACCCGAACAGGATCAGGTAGAAGTTAATAACCAGGGTGTTTTTAACCGCAAGAAGAAAATCCGGTGATTCGAACAGCTGCCTGAAGTATTTTAAACCCACCCAGGCGCTGTCGCTGACTGCTTTTGTTACTTTATAGTTTCTGAAGGCAACCTGAATAAAGTAAACCGGAAAATAGCGGATTACAATAAAGTAGATAATTCCCGGTATGATAAAGACGTAATACTCTTTTTTTCTAAGCATTTCATTTATTATTGTCGAACTGGTTTTTTGTAACGGGTTATTCAATTTAAACCTCCCTCAATTCTCTCCAGTTCCAGAAGTAGACAGGAATGGGGTAGGATTGTACTATTTTTTAGATCTGCCAGAGATTTATATCTTTTGTTCTGCCATATATCAATTACTGAAGCATAATTCTGTTCAGACAGCTCTTTCCGCAGGGCACTCATATCCGGCTGTATGGAATAGTCGTCATGAAGATTAAAGAAGGCGGCATACATATTACCGTTTTCACTGTCTTCTGAGAGCCAGATCAGAGATGTGCCATTATTTAAAATCTCTCTGCTGCCCTGTCCCAACTGATTGATTCTGACTATTTTCCTGTTTGTAACAAGTTTCAGGCTGGTCTCATCAATCTGCGGAAGATCTCCTCCCAGGATAAGGGGCGAGCGGAACAGAGCCAGAAGAGTCATCAGAACCAGTTTTTCATTATCCGTAAAACGGGAATAACGGGGCTCTCCCTTGGGGCCGCAGAGGGAGAGTCTGCCGAAGGGGATCATGTCCGCATCTGGCCACCCGTGGGCTTTCCGCAGGGGGGCCCATCCCCGGCAGTAGTAGAACAGCTCTTTCAGGGATCCCCATTCATCCCAGAAATCCTGTGTGATACGCCACATATGGCTGTATTTATCAACATGTTCCGCCTGATTGAATGAGGTCGGTCCGCAGGAAAGGCTGAGGATCATATCTCTTTCTGTATTGGCGCAGGCCCGGCCTATCGCGGCAATTTCTCTGGCGGCATACTGGTCATCCCCTGGGTTCAAACCCGGTTGAGCATGAAGGTAGGTCAGGTCATCCGCCTTGATAAAGTCCACATCCCAGGATTCATACAGGGTGAAAATAGAGTCGTAGTAGGCCTGGGATCCCTCCTTGTCCATATCCACGCCATAGTTGTGGTTCAGCCAACGGCAGTAATTGGCAGGATCGGCGATATCCGCTGCGGTTTTATCGCTTCCCAGAATAGGGCTGTTTCTGTAAACGGCACTCCGGGGAATGCCCCGCATAATATGGATGCCGAATTTAAGTCCTTTTGAATGAACATAATCTGACAGGGGTTTGAATCCATCTCCCCCGACGGATGAGGGGAACCGGCCCGGATCCGGTATCAGCCGTCCGTAATGGTCCATAGCCAGTTCGGGTGTGCTGCTTCCGTCTTCGGCATAAACCAGGTCGGGATTGGCTACCGCACCCGGGTCGGGATGACTCCAGCAGAAATCAACGACAGCGTACTCCCATCCAAGAGGTTTAAGCTGTTCTGCCATAAAATCAACATTGGCTTTAAATTGTTCTTCCGTAACAGAAGAGCCGAATGCATCAAAACTGTTCCATCCCATGGGAGGGACAGGACTGATCATCTTTTTCATAATTCTTTCACTTTCCGAATTGTTTTTTATTATCATGACACGGTGTTTGCAATGTGTAAAGCAAAATATTTGCATAAATATGAAAAATATGGTCATTTTTACTATTTAAATGTTTTATTGTAAGTATTTATGCTTTGAATATGTCTGGCTCTCAGGTAACCGATATAAGGTTGGAGAGCTCAAATAATGTGAGGAAAAGGTGGTCAAGTTGGGTTATCTCAGAATTTTGAAAAGATAATCGATGTGTCTTCCGGTATGTGGTATCCTGTTTCCGAGCCGTACCGGATCAGTTTCCGGGCTTCCTCATCATTGGTGCAGAACCGCCGTAGAGGTGTTCTGTAAACATTTTCGGAGCAGCTTTGTCAGCTGTGTTTTTCTCTCCATAACCGGGATTGATAGGATAACGTTGATATTCGACTTACTGGATCCTTTGAAGATACAAATATGAGTCCTTAATCATACAAATACTGATAGCTTTTTCTGTACTGCCCGGGAGACTGGTTGAATCTTTTGCGGAAAACCCGGCAGAAGTAGTTGAAATCATCATATCCGCATTTTAATCCTACCCGGGAAATGGGAAGCTGGCCGCTCAGGAGTAAACGGACAGCCTTTTCCATTCTCAGGTTTTCCAGATGTTCCTTGAGGGATATGCCCCGGTATTTTTTAAATTCCCTGGAAAGATGAGAGCGGTGAATACCCAGCTGGTCCGCTATATCCTCCACTGAAAAGGGCTCATGCATATGGATTGAACAGTATTGAAGGGCAAAAGCTACATTCTCATTAACATTTTCCGGATCGTTTTTTTTCCCCGGTCCGTATTTAATCGAGATCATCTGCATAAACATTCTGTAGGCGCAGCCGGATAAGAGGAATTCATCTGAGATTTTATTCAGGGAAACATGTGTCAGAATTTCCTTCAAGGATGGAATGATAACGGGGTAATCTTTCACCGGAAAAATGGGATCCCCATCTGCAAGAAGTCCTGTAATCAATCTCATAAACTCACTGCCCGAAACGCATATATAGACAAACTCCCAATAGGGGGCATCTTCGGGAAAGTAATAACGATGGTCATGGGGAATTGCTACGAGCATACAGTCTCCCGGAGTCATACGGTATTCCCTGTCTCCATAGCGGAGGGCTCCCGTCCCTTTCAAAGTTAATTGAAAAACCGCCAGAGGCTTCTCTCCCCGCTCCAAACCATGGAAGGCGTAGCCGGGCCCTGAGAGAAATTCATGACCGGCATTGGCTACTACCCCGTGCAGGTCGAAGCGCCTGATATATGGTAATACGGGTGTTTTGAAAAATGGCAGGGCTCTGAAACTCTCCAGACTCTTATACATGGTTAATTACCATATCACATATGTGCTATATTTGCAATTTTTTCCTATTTCTAAATAAGGAGTTGTGTGAGAACATGTTTTATATAGAATAATTCTTTCCTGTAAAATCAGGAAAGAAAGTAACCGGGAAAAAGTAGGAGCGAAAAAAAATGTCCTTTAAAATCGCATTTATTGGAGCAGGAAGCATAGGTTTTACCAGAAAACTGATTACGGATATACTCAGTATTCCTGAATTCAGTGACGTCCAGTTAGCATTGATGGATATCAACAAGAAGAATCTTGATATGATTCATCAGTTGATTGCTCGTGATATTGCTAGCAACAAAATGGATAAAGTCAGGTTGGTCAGCACCACCGATAGGAAGGCAGCCTTAAAAGAGGCCCGTTATGTCATCAATATTGTGAGGATCGGAGGCCTGGAAGCCTTTGCGCATGATGTGAACATCCCCCTTAAATACGGCGTTGATCAGTGTGTCGGGGATACTCTCTGCGCCGGCGGGATTTTTTATGGTCAGAGAGTTATAAACTTTATGCTGGAACTCTGCCGGGATATTAAAATGTATTCGGAAGAAAACGCTCTGATGCTCAACTATTCCAATCCCAACGCTATGGTTACATGGGCGGCCAATACCTATGGGGGCGTAAGGACTCTGGGACTCTGTCATGGTGTGCAGAATGGCCATCGGCAGCTTGCGGATGCTCTGAAGATTCCCGAGGAGGAACTTGTCTACTGCTGTGTCGGGATTAATCATGTTACCTGGTATACCCGGCTTAATCATCAGGGGCATGAATATACGACTGATGAATTAATTGAAGCATTGGAAAATCATCCTGAATACAGCCGGCAGGAAAAGGCCCGGATTGATATTCTCAAAAGATTCGGCTGCTACTCCACCGAATCCAACGGACACCTTTCGGAATACCTTCCCTGGTACAGAAAAAGGGGAGAAGAAATCCGGGAGTGGATATCTCTGGACAAATGGATCCACGGAGAAACAGCCGGTTATCTGCGGCACTGTACGGAGAGACGGAACTGGTTTGAGGAGGATTTTCCGCGCTGGATGGAAGAAGACTCTCCCGTCTATGAAGAAGACAGCCGTTCTGTAGAGCACGGTTCCCGAATTATTGAAGCCCTGGAAACAGGACGGATTTATCGGGGGCATTTTAATGTCATCAATAACGGCACTGTGACGAATCTGCCGGATGATTGTGTTGTGGAAGTTCCCTGTTTTGCTGATAAAAGCGGAATCGCTATTCCCCGGTACGGTGAACTCCCCGACGGGCCCGCCGCCATCTGTCTCAGCAATATCTCCGTTCAGAGACTGTCTGTTAAAGCGGCACTCTCGGGAGATGATTTTCTGCTCCGTCAGGCCATGATGCTGGATCCTCTTGTCGGAGCCGTGTGCAATCCTCCCGAAATCAGTCAGATGGTCGATGAGATGCTTGTAGCCGAACAGAAGTGGTTACCCCAATATAAAGATGCTGTCAAAAAAGCGGAACAGAGACTAGGCAGGGGGAACCTGATTCCGCACAGGGATTACAAGGGCGCTGCAAGACTCGCCGTAAAAAGCATTGATGAAATCCGGGAAGATAAAAATAAAAATCTGGATTCCTATGGAGAATCGGGTAAAAAAGCCCGGAAGATTTCATAGTCTATAATAGCAAAAGGAGTTTGGGATGAAAAAAGAGAAATTAGGGAAAATCCTATTGGGTCTGCTGATAATGGCAGCTCTGTCGGGATGTGAGAAAAAAGGGAGCGTAGCAAAAGAAGCCAATCTGGTTTTTTCCCACTGGAACACAAATCAGAATGAAGCAATGATCGCTGTTGCCGAAGCCTTTGAGGCTCAAAATCCCGGAGTTCGGGTTGAAGTGCAGCTGGCTCCCTGGAGCGAATACTGGACCAAACTGGAAGCGGCTTTTGTAAGCGGTAAGGCTCCCGATACATATGCTCTCCACACGAACTTTGCCGAGTCTTATGTCCGGAATAATGTTGTCCTTCAACTGGATGATTTGAAAGACTATGATTCTGATTTCGATTATGGGAACTACCCCGAAGGAATCACAAACCTTTATAAATTCGACGGTAAGCACTATGCCGTACCAAAAGATATGGATTGTATTATCCTGGCTTACAATAAAGAACTTTTTAATCAAGCCGGTGTCGCTTACCCGGATGGCAGCTGGACCTGGGATGATATTAACGCAGCTGCGGACAAAATCACAGCCCTGGGTGATGATCTTTACGGATTCGGTGCTTACAACAACCCACAGGCCGGCTGGGGCAGTTTTATCTATCAGAATGGCGGTTATGTGATTTCCCCGGACGGTTCAAAATCGGGAATGGCCCTGCCGGAAAGTATCGAAGCGGTAAAATTCTATACAGACATGTTTCTTAATAGCGACCGTTCCCCCAATGCGGATATGTTTGCCGAAACGGACAGACGGGCCATGTTTGCCCAGGGAAAACTGGGGATGCTCCCCACAGGGAACTGGCAGCTTACCTATTTTACGGACAACGAGGATATAAGTGATAAATTCGATATCGCCCCCCTCCCCAAAGGTGCGAAGAAAGCCACTATTATGAACGGACTGGGCTGGGCCGGAGCGGCATCCACCAGGTTTCCGGATGAGACAAAAAAACTGATTGCCTTTATGGGATCCAGAAAGGGGAATGAGATTGCCACCATCGGAGCAGCAATCCCGGCCTATAATGGTGTTGCGCAGATGTGGGTAGAAAAACACAGTGATATTTACGATGCGGAAATCATTCTGGAATCGTTGAAAAACGGTGTACAGTACGGCGGATCTCTGGAAAAACCCAGATGGGAGCCTGTTATGTTTGATTACATGGACAAAATTTTTCTGGGGCAGATGAGTGTCGAAGAGGGAATGAAGAAGATCGGGGAGGAAATGGATGCGATCATTAACGGATAGACCGTTAAAACGATCCCTTTATAACGACTGGTATTGGGGTTATCTTCTGATAGCCCCCACAATAATAGGCCTGATGATCCTGAATATCTGGCCTATTATTAAAACACTGCAAATCAGTTTTATGCAGGATCTGGGATTTAACAGATTCGAATGGATCGGTTTAGAGAATTATATCGATATGGCTCATACCTCCAACACCTGGAAGGGGCTTTATAACACGTTGTTCTTTTCGCTTGTTTCAGTCCCCGCGGGAGTCTTTATCTCTCTTATATTCGCCGCCCTCCTTTTTTCCGATATCCGTGGCAAGGGAATATACAGAACCATCTTTTTTCTTCCGGTAATAGTTATTCCCGCGGCCATGGCTATTGTCTGGCGGCTCATTTTCCACAGCCGTTATGGAATCCTGAATATAATCATGATGAAACTCGGGCTCCCTGCTTTCGGCTGGATTATCGATCCGAATATTGCGATGTTTACACTAATTTCCGTCGCGATCTGGGGAAACCTCGGGACAAGGATTATTATCCTGCTGGCAGGAATGACCCAGATCCCCAAGTCTCTTTATGAGGCGGCGCGGATTGACGGAGCCGGTCCGGTGAACGTCTTTTTCCATGTGACCATCCCCATGGTCATACCCAGTATTTTCTTTCTGACCATTACCGGATTTATAAATGCCCTGCGGGAATTTGATACGGTTTATCTAATCTTTATGGGAACCAATGCGACTAATCCGGCCATGGATTCGGTAAGAACCCTGATGTACGAATTTTTCCGTTACGGTTTTGTCGGAACAAACAAGGGATATGCTTCTGCCATCGTCATACTGGCTTTTGCGGTGATTCTTGTTTTTACGGTTCTGCAGAATATTCTTCAGAAGAAGATTTCCCACTTCGAATAATTGTGAGGAAAATGTGAAACACGCTGCTAAAAAAAACCTGATTATACACGGGATACTCCTGCTGGGCGTTTTATGGGTAATAGGCCCTTTTATATGGATGGTATTGTCATCCTTTAAAACCTTTGAGGAGATAACCCGTATTCCCATTACAATCCTCCCGGAGAAGTGGGTTTTCCGGAACTATCCCGAGGCCTTTACATCCATACCCTTTGGAAAACTGTTTTACAATACTTTTGTCATGGCCTTTTTTCGAATTCTCTGTGCTGTCATTTTCAGTAATATGGCAGGATATGCTTTTTCCAGGATAAAATTCCCCGGACGGGATGTCCTATTTTATTTTGTTCTTTTTCAGATGATGGTTCCCAATCAGATCTTTATCATTCCCCAGTACCTGATACTGGCAAAGCTGGGGATGCTGAATACAATCTTTGCCCTCATATTCCCTGCGCTGGTCAGCGCTTATGCCACATTTCTGTTGAAGCAGTTCTATGCCACTGTTCCGGGAGAACTGGAAGAAGCGGGTATTCTGGACGGCTGTAATAAAGGAACGATTCTATTCCGGATCTACCTGCCTCTGGCAAAATCCACCAATGTGGCTGTGGGGATATTCACTCTCCTTTTTTCCTGGAAGAACCTTATGTGGCCTCTTATAGTTAATGGAGATTTAAACAAAATGACCCTGTCTTCGGGATTATCTGTCCTGTCGGGGCAGCATATCCAGAATCTGGGGCTCCTGATGGCCGGAGGAACAATTACCGTTGTTCCCCTGATTATTATATATATCATATTTCAGAATTTTTTCATCACCGGTATGGCCGGTGCCGGAATAAAGGGTTAAGAAGAAATGAAAAAACCGAATGTTGTAATTTTTTTTACAGATCAGCAGAGATGGGATTCTCTTGGAATAAACGGTAATCCCATGGGGATTACTCCGAATCTTGACCGGATGGCAAAGGAGGGGACGAACTGTCACTACTCCTTTTCCCCGCAGCCGGTATGTCTGCCGGCCAGAGCCTGTCTTCAGACAGGTCTGTATGCTTCTCAGGTCGGGTGCAATACAAATGATGATTCCCTGGGGGAAGAGGTTCCCAAACTGGCAGAGTATTTTAATGAGGCCGGTTACAAAACAGGATATATTGGTAAATGGCACCTCGATGGAACATCGTCCAAAGTTTTTGATAAACCCCAGGGGGGGTATCAGTACTGGCTGGCGGAAAATGTCCTGGAATTTGTCTCCGATGCCTATGAAACGGTCCTGCATGATGGGAATGGAGAAAAAGTAACTCTACCCGGGTATCGGGTTGATGCTCTGACTGATGCGGCTATCCGCTATATTGATGATCAGAAAGAGAATCCCTTTATGCTGATGCTCTCCCATCTGGAGCCTCATCATCAGAATCACCGGGATAACTTCCCGGCGCCCTACGGGTATGAGGAGCTTTACAATGATCCATGGACTCCTCCGGATCTGAAAGCTTTGGGAGGATCTTCTTCCCGACATCTTCCCGGATACTACGGGATGATTAAAAGGCTGGATGAATCCTATGGAAGAGTTATGGATGCCTTGAGGAGCAGAGAACTGCTGGAAAATACAATCGTGCTGTATTCAGCTGATCACGGCTGTCATTTTAAAACCAGAAATGCCGAATATAAACGATCCTGTCATGATGCCTCTACCCGGATCCCCATGGTTTTTACGGGAGGACCCTTTTCGGGAGGCGGTCATCTGACGGATATGATAAACCTGGTGGATATCCCTCCCACCCTGCTTGACGCCTGCGGAATAACAGTTCCCAATCATATGATGGGGAACTCCCTTCTTCCTCTTCTTAAGGGGGAGAGGGAAGAGTGGCCAGAAGCGATCTATTCCGAGATAAGCGAATCCCATACGGGCCGTGTCGTCAGAACAAAGCGGTGGAAATATTCCATTCGGAAAACCGCTGAAAACAGCTATGTGGATGATTTTCTGTACGATACGGAGAATGATCCCTGGGAGCTGGATAACCTGATCGGTCTGGATGCCTATAAGGGTGTTACCGATACAATGCGGCAGAGACTGTTCAAGTATATGATGAATACCGGCCAGACTCTGCCGGAAGTCGCGGATGCTCCTGTTATCGATTCAAAGCAGAGGAGTGTATGTGAAAACGAATGGCAGGAATAGCAGCGGCAGAAAGATGAATATCCTTTTTGCCATTGCCGACGACGCCTCCCATTTCGGTCTATACGGGCACAAGTTTGTAAAAACCCCCTGTATTGATGAGCTGGGAGTCCGGGGCATCGTTTTTACCCAGGCATTTACCACCAATCCGAAATGCGCCCCCTCCCGGGCCAGTATTCTGACCGGAAAGCATACCTGGCAGCTTAAAGAGGGCTGTGACCATTACGGCTACTTTCCGGACGGTTTTGATGTTTATCCCGATCTTCTGGAGGATGCCGGCTATCATGTGGGCTTTACAGGAAAAGGGTGGGCGCCGGGGGATTTTGAACGCTGCGGGAGGATCAGAAATCCTGCAGGGAAAGAATACAACTGCCGAACGCTGGATCCTCCCGAAGGTTCGCTGATCACCCCCTGTGATTATGCTATGAATTTCAGGGACTTCCTGAACGAGAAACCGGAAGGCAGCCCCTTTTGTTTCTGGTATGGCTGTCATGAACCTCATAGACCGTATAAATATGGAGAGGGGAAAACGTACGGTGGCGATCCTGATGAGATGAAGGTTCCGCCTTACTGGCCGGATGAGGAACAGATCCGTATGGATATGGCGGATTACTGCCATGAAATTTCCTGGTTCGATAGTCAGCTTCGAAAAATTCTGGAAGAGCTGGATAAAAGCGGTGAGAGGAAAAACACTCTTGTTGTCGTCACTTCGGATAACGGGGCTCCCTTTCCACGAGTCAAAGGACAGATGTATGATGATGATTTTCGTCTGCCCCTGGTTATTGCACCGCCGGAAGGTTTCCCCGTAGGCAGACAGGTGGATGATCTGGTCAGTTTTATTGATTTTGCGCCTACTTTTCTGGAGGCCGCCGGAATTGACATTCCCCGGGCCCTGCCGGGAAACAGCTTGTGGGATATTCTGAAAGGCGGGGACAACGGTTCATCTGCCGGCAGAAGGGAATATGTACTGATGGGCCGGGAACGGCATGATCTGGGCAGGGAGAATGATGCTGGTTATCCTGTGCGCTGTCTCAGAACGAAGCAGTATCTCTATGTCCACAACCTTAAATCGGAGCGTTGGCCAGCGGGAAATCCTGAAACGGGCTTTACGAACTGCGACAGCTCTCCCACAAAGGACAGGATTCTCAGTTTGCATGAAAATGGTGAGGAATTTTACTTCGAACTCTCTTTCGGCAAACGTCCGGAGGAAGAGCTTTATAATATTAAAAAAGATCCTCACTGTATGGAGAACCTGGCCTTTACGGAAGAAGGAAGGGAGTATTGCGTCCAATTCGGTTCGGTTCTGGAAAAATCCCTTCTGCAGTCAGGAGATCCCCGGTCTGTAGGAGTGGGGTGTGATTTTGACACCTATGATTATGTTGGCGATGACAGGCACTCCTGGAAGGCTCTGATGGAGAACCGCTGGAAGAAGCAGCCGTTTTAGCAGCTGGTATTGCACATGTTTTTACTTTGAATAAACGAATGTAGCTTCTGGCCCCGGGGTTCCTCCTTTTCCCGGGGCCGCTTTTATTTTTCCTTCTGTTCGTTCTATCAATTATGATAACTGTTATATTGATTATGATAACTGGAGGCCGTATAATTAAATCAGGAGGCTGGTGAGTGAAAACTGTTTCGGTTATGAAGGTCAGAAAAAGTCTGGGAGAGATCCTGGATGAAGTTAATTTGAAATCAGAAACCTTTGTTCTGGAGCGGGCGGGGAAACCTATTGCCAAGCTGGTTCCTTTAAACAGTAATCCGCAGCAGGGAATCCGTTCTCTGGAATTGAAGGCTCTCAAAGAGCTAAAGGGACTGAATCCTTCCACGGATAGGAGTTCTGATCCGGCAGAATGGCTGGAGAAGGAACGGTCCGACTGGGAGTAGGTAATGAAGATTTTTATTGATACGGCGCCGTTTATTTACCTTATGGAAGGCTTGGATGAGTATTCTGACAGGGTAGAAACACAACTAAAGCAGTGGCTGATGACGGAGATGATTCTGACAACATCCACTCTGACCCTGATGGAGTTGCTTGTCACTCCTAAAAAACAGAAGAATGAGCGTTTGGTCAGGAAGTACAGAGCCTTGCTGGAAGACCTGATGACTGAACCATTGACTGAACTGACTTCTGTAATTGCCGAAGAAGCAGCCGGGATAAGGGGGCAGTATGGTTTTAAAACTCCCGATGCTGTACAACTGGCAACGGCACTCCATTCCGGGGCCGATATATTTTATACCAATGATTTAAGACTGGGGAAATTTCCAAACTTGACTATATTGACTGTGGATGGATAATCCAGTTTCGATTTTAACTCTATTTTTCTCTTTTCAATAAAGCAGCTTGGTTTTTCGTAATCCCGGGAAATAAAAATCCACTCTTGCAAAATAGAACTAATCATTATATGATTAGTAGACTGTAACGGAGGCCAAACATGAATAATATTGAAACAGCCCAGAATATGCTTAGAAAATTCAAGGGTGACAACTACCTCTTTGGAGAGGGTGTCCTCTCCCGGATAGGAGATATCGCCGGAAAGATCGGATCAAAAGCCATTATCATCCGGGATAATTTTCCGGGTGCGGATACTTTTGTGGATACCATCAGAGAGTCCCTTAAGGGTGCCGGTGTTGAAATCGTAAAAGAAGAAAACGGCGCCAGACCCAACTGTCCCCTGGAGGATCTGGAACGGATTACAAACTCACTCAAAGAGTCGGCTGCGGATATTATTGTCAGCTTCGGCGGCGGAAGCACAATTGATGCGGCCAAAGCGGCGGAAGTACTCAGAACCCTGGGGGGCGGGATCGAGGACTATTTCGGGGTCGGTCTTGTATCAAAGGCCTGTGAGGAAAGAGGGATCACGCTGACCCCTCATATCGCTGTGGAAACAGTTGCTTCTTCAGGGGCTCACCTGACCAAATACTCCAATATCACCGATGTCAGCACGGGACAGAAAAAACTGATTGTGGACCCGGCTATTGTCCCTTCCCATCCGGTTTTTGATTATGAGGTTACCTACGGTCTGCCCATGGGCGTATCCATGGACGGCGGTCTGGACGGGATAGCCCACTGTCTGGAAGTTTTCTACGGCGCTGTGGGAACCGACGGATACGAACTGTCAAAAGAGATTGCGGAAGCAGGGATCTCACTTGTTGTAGAATACCTTCCCAGGGTTATCAGGGATCCCAAAGACAAGGAAGCCCGTAAAGCTCTCTGTATCGCAACGGATATGGGCGGTTATGCCATAATGGTAGGCGGAACCAACGGTGGGCATCTGACCAGCTTTTCTCTGGTAGACGTTCTCTCTCACGGACGGGCCTGTGCCATTATGAACCCTTACTACTCCGTTTTCTTTGCCCCTGCTGTGGAAAAGGAACTCAGAATTGTAGGGAATATCTTCAAAAAATATGGCTATTCTTCTGTCGACTTCGAAACCCTCAGCGGTAAGGCCCTGGGAGAAGCCGCAGCCAATGCCATGTTCGAACTGGCAAAAACGGTTAACTTCCCCCTGACCCTTGGCGAAGTGGACGGATTCACTGACAAACATATTGAACGGGCTCTGGCAGCGGCAAAGAATCCCCAGCTGAAAATGAAGCTGCAGAATATGCCTGTTCCCTTGACCGCTGAGCAGATTGACGACTATATGGGGCCCATTCTGCGGGCAGCGAAAACGGGAGATCTCTCCCTGATCCATACTCTTTGATTAAAACGTGAGGAATGGCATGACGACTTCATTTGAACTGGGCGATAAAAAATTTGATGTGACTCTTCCCGAAGAGACGCATATACTCCGGATGAAGGGCGCGGCAACGGTGGAGAATCCCGGCGCTGCCATACGTAAGTGTCTGGATAATCCCATTGGTACAGAAAGTTTCCCTGATATTGTAAAAAACAAACTGAAAGAGAATCCTGATGCTCAAGCCGTTATTGTCATTTCCGATAACACTCGACCTGTTCCCTATAAAGGGGAGCAGGGGATCCTGATTCCTCTTATCCGTGATCTGATGGAGGCCGGAGCCCGGGCAGAGCAGATATCCGTTCTCTGTGCCAACGGGACCCATATCCCCCTGGCTGATGAAGCCTTCCGGAAAATGATTGATCCAGAAGTGTTCGAACTGGGGATCAAAGTAATCAATCATGACTGTCTGGATGAGGGGAACCTGCAGTTTCTGGGGTATTCCAGATCCGGGACGAAAATTGAGATTAACAAACGTTATGTAGAAGCTGATATAAAAATTCTGACAGGTCTGGTGGAGAGCCACTTTATGGCCGGTGTTTCGGGAGGACGGAAATCCATCTGCCCCGGTTTGATAGGAGAGAATTCCACCTTTGTTTTTCATGGTGTCTCCAATCTGGCTCATCCCAAATCCACCGATCTGGTTCTGGAAGGCAATCCCTGCCATGATGAGGCCCTTGAAGTGGCCTCGACGGTCGGAGCCGATTTTATTTTTAACGTTACCCTGGATGACAAGTACAATGTAACCGGATATTTTGCGGGGGATATGGTGGAAGCCCATCTGGCTGCTTATGAGAAAGTCAAAGACAGTGTAGGCATCAGCTGTGCAGAAAAATTCGATATTGTGGTAGCCCATGCGGGTTTTGTGGGACGGAATCACTACCAGGCGGCAAAAACCGGTGTTGCGGCCATCCCCGTTCTGAAAGATGAGGGGTACCTGATTCTGGGGGCGGACTGCACCGATCCCGATCCAGTCGGGAAGGATACCTACCGCTCGGTTCTTCCTTATTTAAAAGATAAAAGCTCTGAAGATTTTATTGCCATACTTTCAGCGGATGACTGGACCTTTATCCCCGATCAGTGGCAGGTCCAGATGTGGGCCAAGCTTTTCTCCGTGATCCCCCAGGATCATTTTTTCTACTATGCACCGCAGATTCCGGAGAAGGATTATACAATCCTTCCCGGAGTAAACGGGAACAGCTGCCTTAATCCGGTGGATCGGTACAAACCGGATGACAGGAATATACCCGGGTTTATACAGAATGCCCTCGGTTCTGTTATAGCGAAGCTGCAAGCAGAAGGGCGGGAGAATATATCCATTGCCTGGCTGTCCGATGGCCCTTATGGAATTGTGATTCCCTGAAAAATGGTATAATCTGTTTTCATGCAACTGAATATTTTTAAACAGAAAGACCTTATCTCCCAGAGACTGCTCTCTTATCTCCTGTTTGAACTGCCTCATTCAGAAGACGGAAAGCTCCCTCCCGCCTCGGTTTTTGCCGAAAAATTCGGGGTTTCCATAGTGACTATCAGGGAGATTCTCAAGGCCATGGAGTCCATAGGGATTATCTCCATGCATCATGGGAGGGGAATTTTTCTGAATCATCCCGATACCATTGCCCGGGAGATGATCGAAACCCGTATCCTGATAGAGAGCTATTGTGCCTCCCTGGCCGCAGAGAAACTGACCGATGAGGATGCAACAGAGCTGAATGAGGTTTCCCTTATGCTGGAAAACGCTGCTCATACAGGTAATATGGAGCTCTATACGGATGCGGATTTCCTGTTTCATATGAAAATCTCCCAGATAAGCCGGAACCTGGTTCTTGAAAAGACCCTGAGGAATATTCGTGTTTTTCTGTATGTGCAGCAGCGGGAAACGAATAGAATCCTGATTAAGGATTATGATAAGTCCCTGAGGGAGCATAAGGCCGTTCTGGAATCCATTCTTTCGAAAAACCCTGTGCAAGCGGAGAAAGCCATGAGAGGTCATCTGCAGAAAACCATGACCCTCTGGGAAAACAGATAGAAAACAGCTATGCCTTCTGTTCCTATGATAGAGAAGGCATGCTGCCATCCAGCGGGTTTACAGGCAGCCGTATTGTAAATTCCGTTCCTTTTCCAATCCTGCTTGTACATGTGATTGTTCCTTTGAACACATGGCTGATCAGGTTGAAGACAATGTACAACCCAAGTCCGATACCCCCGTCGGCACCTCTGTTTGTTGTGAAAAAAGGATCAAATGCTTTTTTCAGAACTTCCCCGGACATCCCCTCTCCGTCATCCCTGTAGTGGACAAGGATGGAATCTCCCGGAATTTTCCGGAAGGAAATTTTAATGGACCCTTTTCTATCTCCTTTAAATCCATGACTGATCGAATTCTGTACAAGCTGGGTCAAAACCTGAGAAAAATCTCCCGGCAGGCAGTAGAGTTTTATGGGATCGGAAAAATCAATATCCATCTGGATATGATTCTTCATGCTCAATGCCTTTAAACTGAATACGACATCCTTAACATACTGGTTGAGATCCACCCACAGCCTGTCCTGGGATGACTTATCAATTGTCAGCGCTTTAAAGCTTTGAATCAGATCGACGGTCCTGTTCAAATTTATCATCAGGAGCCTATGGCTTTCCCTGGAGTGCTGAAGATAATCTTCAAAATCCTTCTGGGATAGTATTTTATTCAGAAACCGCTCTTCCAGAAGCTCCGTTTCTTTTTTCAGATAGGATGACAAGGTAACGGAACTGCCCAGGGGGGTATTTATTTCATGGGCTACCCCTGCAATCAGATGTCCCAGGGATGCCATTTTCTCCTGCTGGACCAGGTGATCCTTCATCTCCAGCATCTGCTTGAAGATCTCCTCCATATTATGGGCAAGTACGCCGAGCTCATCCTTTCTATCTATTCCGATTGATAAGGGTTCCTTTGATTCTATCATCTTAAAAAGGGACCTGTTGATTTTCTTTGTATCCTCAACAATTCTCCGGGCAATCATAAGAGAGAATAGCACAGATACGGTAACAAGAAGAAAGCATAGTAGGATGGATACGAATACTATCTTGTGCTGTCTTTCCCTGGATTCGGATTCAATTACAGACATCTGAAGGGCAATCGTTTCCAGCGCGCTGTTAAGGATATAGTCCATATGGGTGCATTCCGTCTGGAGCGTATCGGTCAGGTAGTAGGTATAGGCTATTCGGTCAGAATTCCTTACATAGTATTCAATATAGATGTCGGTCAGACGGATATCCGATATGTTCAGGTATTCAACGTCCTGAAGAACAAGAATCAGTTCGTCATATATTGCGACTGCTTTCTCGTACTTTTCCGCCACATAGCTGTATAACCCGGAAATAACAGTCAGGGATTCTTTCAAGGACTTATTGATGCGGGGAAGATATTTAAGAGTATCTATTGCTTCAAAGTCGGCCTGTACATTTTCATACTCAATCAGGAATGCGTTCCAGCTGCTGATCAAAGGGTTATCCATAAAGATTCCGGAACCCGTCATCCTTGCCTGCTGGATGGAATCTTCAAGTTCTGTCAGTCTGTTCTTTTCATGATTTATATTCATAACGTAGCTTGTCAGCAGGAGGTAGACAGATAGGGATGCAATAAAACTGAAACCAGTTAATAGTATTATCAGAAGGAACTTTGTTTTAATTTTCATTTTTACTTCCGCATCGTTTCGGTATGCATGATATAAGAAGGTTTCACTGATTCTATAAATAAATTATTATGCCATAGCCGTATAAAATTCAAATAATCTATAGTTATGCCCGGTTCTGTATAAAGACGGGCTTTGTGCACGGGACTCCCGGAAGCCGCCGCTGTCCGGAAGCTCCGGTAAATCCCCGTAAAAAAAGACTCCGACCATCGTTCGGAGCCTTTTATTCTACAGAAATAAATTTATTTCACAACACCATTTGTCCAGGTACCGCTTCGTTTTTCTCCGTCCGCAGAGGGAATGGTCAGTACCATTCCGGGCAGAATCAGGCGGGGATTGGCGGGATCGGGCAATACCGCCTTATTGGCTTCATAAATCAGTTTCCACTTCCAGGGGTCACCGTAGACAAAGTCATAGCCGGCAATATTCCACAGACAGTCCCGGTTCTCCGGAATAAGGCGGACCGTATAGGCGGCGACCTGTGTTCCCGCAGGAGCGGTGGGCCGGATATATTCTATAACCGACATAACCTCAAGAGCTTCCAGAGACTTCTCATAGCTCTCTTCGTATCTTTCATTCTGAAAGAGCTGATAAGCCTCTTCATACAGAGCCTTTCCCGATGCGTAGGCTTCGGGGAAATTGACATCCGCTTTTACTTTCGCAGCGGACTGAAGCTGGGTCTCGACTCTTCTGAGGGCTGAATTGGCTTTATAGCGGTTCAGCATCATCTGAATCCAGGCGTCGGATTTTTCCGCATAGATTTTCGACTCTTCCGCCAGTTTTTTTGCTTCCAGGTAATCCCCTTCATCAAAGGCCTGTTCGCTCTGCCTTTTCAGTTCCAGTGATTTTCTATAGTCCGGGTTATCCTGGAGGGATTGGGAAAATAACAGGACGGAAAATCCGAGCAGAAGGATTGTCAGGAGTATAATTTTCTGGTTTGTTCTCATTATTCACTCTCCTTTTTAGCTTCTTCTGTCGCCTCAGAGGCCTTCTCTTCCGCCTGGGCGATGGCTCTATCCGCTGCTTCCATGGCTTCGATGGCCGCCTGTCTATTGGCATCGGCTGTAGAAGCGGCTTTATTGTAAGCTTCCGCTGCCGAAACAAAGGCTCCGTAGGCTGCTTCCATATCACCGGCTGTTTCCGCTTCGGCTCCCTGGGAATAGAGAGCTTCGGCCGCGGTAAACTCTTCGGAAGCCGCCTTTCCGGCTTTGGCGTTGACTGCTGTTATTTTGGCGGTGTCCGCGTTATTTCTTGCTTCCTTAACTCTGGATGCGTCTATTGCGACTGTTTCTGTCACTCCCTCGGCTGTGTCATTCACAACCTCTTCAGCTGTCTCTTCTGCAGCTGGTGCAGATGCACATGATATAAAAAAAAGTCCTGTAAGCAGGACAAGGACCAGATAAAGGTTCTGTCTCTTCAAATTCATTTAATCTTACTCCTCCCAGCATTATACGGTTCTAAATATTTTATAATAACGCTTCTGTTTACTAAAAGATACACCGAAAATCATTTTTCTCCATTACCGGTTTCCCGGAAGCCGGGATACTCTCCTATTTCAGTGTATTCATGCTTGTGTTATTATCGTTAATGAAATAAAATAAAAATAAAAAAGAAATATAATAAAAGGAGAAATGAAAGGTAATGGAAAATATCTCCCGTGAATATATACTCGGTATATTGAATGATTCGACACCTGAAAAACGTTTGGACGCTCTGAAAGGGATAAGCCGGGATAAGGATGTTATGGCAGCGCTCCCTCCCGAAGGGAATGAGGTGAACAATCATGTTCATACCACCTTCTCTTTCAGTCCCTATTCCCCTGCGGCTGCTGTCTGGTTTGCCCGTCAGGCCGGACTGAAAGCCGTAGGCAGTATGGACCATGACAGTATCGGCGCCGCCCGGGAAACCCTGGCTGCCGGGAAGATCCTGGGGATGGCCACAACGGTTGGTTTTGAGCTTCGGGTAAACTTTACCGGTACAGCCGTTGAGGGAAGAAAACTGAATAACCCCGATTCGAAAAATATTGTCTACATGACGGTTCATGGGATACCGGCAGATATGATAGACAGGGCTGCAGAATTCCTGAAACCGATTCAGGGAGAGCGGAACAGAAGAAACAGGGCGGAAACGGAAAAACTGAATGCTCTTATTGTTCCTCTCGGTATAGAGGCTCTGGACTTTGAAAAGGATGTGTATGACTGTTCCGAAGCCGCCTCGGGAGGGGGAATCACCGAGCGGCATATCCTTTATGCCCTCTCCCGCAAAATTATGGAGAAAGCCGGTAAGGGACCGGACCTGGTCTCTTTTCTGGAAAAAAATATGGATCTGACTGTAACCGGTAAAATACGGGAACTTCTCTCTGATCCGGAGAATCCTCACTATATCTATGACCTTCTGGGAATTCTGAAAGGGAATTTCCTTTCGCGTTTTTTTATACAGCCCGATGAAAAGGAGTGCCCCTCCGTATACGATGTGGTTGCTTTCGGCAACGAGATTGGCGGCATCCCTTCCTATGCCTATCTTGGAGATGTGGGAGAAAGTCCTACGGGAGATAAAAAGGCGGAAAAGTTTGAGGATGATTTCCTGGACGATCTGATTCCCGAACTGAAGAAGATCGGTTTCCGGGCCGTGACCTATATGCCTCCCCGGAATACCCTGGAGCAGCTGAAAAGGGTTCAGGCGCTGTGTGCGGACAATGATCTGATGGAGATAAGCGGGGTGGATATCAACTCATCCCGGCAGAGTTTTAACTGTCCCGAAATCCTGCAGCCCGAATTTTCTCATCTGATCGGGGCTACCTGGGCCCTTATCGCTCATGAGAAACTGGCTGCCCGGGATGCCCGGTACGGGTTATTTCACCCAGACAATCCTCTGGCAGCCCTGTCTTTGACAGATCGGATCAACCGCTATGCTGTTCTGGGGGAACGTATGAACAGAACCCGGCCGGAGGATCTGTTTGATTCGGTAGATTTCTGATATTGAATGATTTCAGGAGGAAACTTCCCGGATCAGATCTTTTAAGGGAATTCTGGCTTCCGTAAAGGATCTGCCCTCCGGGGTTTTCAGGAACTCTCTGTTCAGACGCCCCAGGAGGAGGTTCCACTCCTCCATATTCATTACATCTTCGGGATCAAAGATATCTTCCATCATCTCTTCGCTGACTTCGGTGAAGTTATAATCACACCAGCTTATCTGCCACTCCGGATCATCCGGTTTAATCTGTATCCCCGCATCGTTATACTCTTCCGTCAGATACAGCAGGGGCAGACCGTGTGTCCGGCAGATCATGGGACGGTAAGGGTAGAGGAGGCAGTGGTCGTGTTCCAGAAGAAGGCAGCGTTCTGTTCCCTCTTTTGGATGCAGAACCGGCTTCTTCTCCTGGATGATCACTTTCAGGGCATACCATTCCAGAGGCAGGAGAGTAAGGTCCATACAGCATTCACTGCAGCCTTTCCGGCATTTCATATGGTCCCGGTAAATCTCTGTCAGTCTCAGAGCTTCCTCTTCGACATCCGCCAATAGGGTCCTGTAATCTTCCAGAATGGCTGCAGTTGTTTTCATTTCTCTCCTTTACGAAAGGCCAAACAAATTCTTCATTGCTTCCCGGTTTTCCGGGCTGTGAAGGTCGGCTCCGTCTGGTCCGTACATACTTTCTATTTTATCCATATAGAAATCCCTTACCTTATAGCGTACCAGTTTCATGGTGGAATTGATCAGCTGATTCTTCTCGGAAAAGGGTTCCTCAATAATTGTAAAGCTTGAGGGGATCCATTGGGAAGGTATTTTTGTATCTTTTTTAAAGCTGAATACGGATTCGCCGATCATCTTCAGGGCATCTTCCGCGTTAGCTATTCCTTCAGACCGCAGTCCCGCTTTAACCGATTCCTCGTTCAATGTAATCAGCGCTGTCGTATATTTCCTCTGTTCGTTGTAAACCATAATCTGATTTACCAGGGGGCAGTTGTTGATTACGGCTTCCTCAATGGTTTCGGGGGAGTACTTTTCCCCGTCTGCCGCAATCAGAAGGGCTTTTGCTCTTCCTGTATTCACCAGGAAACCGTCCTTGTCGAAGTATCCGAGATCTCCTGTCCAGAGCCAGCCCTCGCGGAGTACTTCCTCACTGGCTTCCCTGTTTTTATAATACCCCTTCATGACATTGTCGCCGCGGATGACAAGTTCCCCCGGGGTTCCGGGAGCCGCCTCGGTTTCATTATCCTTCATAATCCGGCATTCAATAGAGGGCATTTTGATACCGGATGTTCCGAACTTATGTTTGGGAGGGGTATTGGTGCTTATTATAGGGGTGGCTTCTGTCAGGCCGTAACCCTGATAGATCGGACAGCCGATGGCATTGAAGAACTCCTGCTGGCTGATTTCAAGGAGAGCCCCTCCTCCCACACAGAAGGCCAGCTCTCCTCCGAATATTTTCCTGACTTTGGGGAAAACAAGGGTGTTGGCCAGGAAATAGGAGAATCCGTAGAGCAGTCTGGTAGCCGGAGGAGCCTTTCTGTACCCGTCTCTGTGGATTTTTATACCGGCTTCCACCCCTCTGGTGAATATGCCGTTAATAAAGGTCCCCTTTGCTGCAATCCCGGACTGTATCTTCTTCATGAAATTTCCCGTAAGGGCCGGTACGGTCAGGAGGAAGTAGGGCTTTACTTCCTCCAGGTTTTTGGGAATATTCCGGAGGATGGCCATTCCTCCTCCGCGGGCGTCGACGAAGTACATGGAAAGCCCCAGTCTCAGGCTGATATAGATTCCAACCGTATGAGCGAAGGAGTGATCCAGGGGGAGGATGATCAGGCTTTTTGCCCGTTCGGGAATGGGACAGGTCTTTACCGCATCCAGGCTGTTGGCCCAGTAGTTCAGGTGGGTCAGCATTATCCCTTTGGGGTTTCCTGTGGTGCCGGATGTATAGCTGATGGTGACCGTGTCATTTTCTGCAATATCTGCCAGGCGGTTTGCCAGTTCCTTTTCCACAGAGCTGCCGCAGGCTTCTCCTTCTTTCATAAAGTCACTGTACAGGATCAGATCTTTTCCCATGGACAACCCTGCGCCCTCCGCCTGCCGGGCAACTGTTCCAAGGTAATCCCCCAGTACAATAATAAGGGGTTTGTTATCAACATCCCTGAGGATATGGAGGAGTTTTTCCAGAGAATATTCAGATATGACTACACCTTTTGATTCGGAGTGGTTCAGCCGGAAGGGGATTTCCTCTTCCAGCAGTTTGATTGAGAGGGGGACAGATATACACCGGGCTTTCAAAATGCCGAACTCACCTATTACCCAGTTGCGGCGGCCTTCGGACAGAATGGCAATCTTATCCTCTTTCCGGAATCCTCTGGCAATAAGGGCTTTGGCAAAAACGGAGGATTCCTCCTCAACCTGTGAAAAAGTTCGGGGAACCC
The DNA here is from genome assembly GCA_963663385.2 of Oceanispirochaeta sp. Lineage (GTDB taxonomy): Bacteria > Spirochaetota > Spirochaetia > DSM-2461 > DSM-2461 > Oceanispirochaeta. The sequence goes on from CAXXXD010000004.1 coordinate 444,422, forward strand.
ATCCGCTCTCCTCTTTTTCCAGAACATAGGGATCGTTCCTGTAGGTTACGGCGGCCTCTTTCAGCATATTCAGTACAGTTCTCATAACTCCCTCTCTTAACAATTGGATGATTTATATTAACAGAAGCTTTATTTTTGTCAAATAAAATGAAGACCGGGAGCGCTCTCTGTTGAAAGGCCTTTGTCAGTGTTGAGGGTTTTTAACTGATTTCTAATATTTTTTTAACATTCCGGTGTTTGTATGGGTAAAGAGTATTTAATAATGAAGGCGAAAAAATGAAAATAAGAATACAATCTATTGTCTTATTGCTGGCGGGGGGAATCAGTTTTTCCCTTTTCAGTACCTTTTATATTCATCACTATAATCAGACAAACAGGGCAACCCGGGATCTGCAGAGCCAGCGAAATGCCCTGATAGCTTTGAATGATTTTCAGGTAGCTGCCAATAATCAGGTTCTGTATGGTGTGGATCTTATCCGTACAGGTGATATTTCGGGAGAGAGGATTATCCCCTATCGTATGGCAGAGACGCATTTTTCAAGAGAGATTGAAAGACTGGATACTCTGCTGCTCAACGGGGAAGCTATCGATAAGATCCTGGAACTGAAGCGGAAAGGGGAAAAACTGGCGGCTTTGTGCAAAGAGGATATGATGGATCCCCTTTATTCCCATAAACCTCTCAAAGAAGGAATCATCGAACAGCTTATTTACAGGGAACTGGACGGGATTGTTACGGCGTCCAATTCCATTCGTTCGGAATTGAATGACCGGATAAGAGTAAAACTGCAGATTCAGACAAAGCAAAGTCAGAAGCTTGTTACAATTTATCTGCCGGTTTTTATTCTAATCCTTCTTTTTCTTTTCGCGGTTTTTTTTACCATAATTCACCGGAGTATAACATCAATCAACCGGACTAAAAGTTTTTTAAGGAATCTTGCCTCGGGACAGTGCCGGCTGGATGTTGTTCTCCCGGTACAGGGGAGGGATGAGATCAGTGAGCTCTGCCGCAGTTTTAATGATTTTATGGGGAATCTGAATTCCAGACACCAGGCTCTGAAATCCATCGGGACGGAACAGGTTCTGGCGGGTGAGCAGTTAAAGCGCATCAGCCTTGAACATGCTTCGGCCCTGACCCAGATCAATCAGAGTCTGGACGCTGTGGACAGGCATTCCGGAGAAATATCCGATCAGGTGGAATCCTCGGCGGGTGAGATAAACAGAATCGCCCGGTCATTGAATGTTCTGGAGGAAATGTCCCGGGAGCAGGAGCGGAGGGTTTCCGGTATGGCGGAACAGGGGCGGGAATTTCATAACTCCATGGCCCTGCAGCAGAGTGCGGTCGAACGGCAGATTGTTCTTACTGAAAAGGTGAAACAGGAGGGGATGAATAATAAAAAAATCCTGGAGCTGCTCAAAGTACAGATAGAGGAGATCCTCTGCCAGTCCGCGGATATTTCCGGTGCGATTCTGGCGATTCAGGATCTGGCGGACCAGACGGATATCCTTGCCATTAATGCTTCCATAGAAGCCGCTCATGCAGGGGCATACGGAAAAGGATTTGCAGTCGTGTCCGGAGAAATGAGGTCTCTTGCCGATCAGATCCGCCAGAATACTGCAGCCGTGTCTGATCTGCTTACGGACTTGAACGGCAGGCTTCAGCTTATGGCTGACGAGGAAAAGCAGAACCGGGACTCTGTTAACAGATTGATCAATCAGAATCAGGATGCCGAAGAAGTTATCAGCCTGCTGGACGGGTCTATGGGAAAGATCCGCTCTATCATCGGTGATTTTTTCTGTATTCTGGAAGAGGTCCGTACCGGTTCCGGGAAAGTGCATAATGAAACGGAATCCGTCCGGGCCAGCGGAAAACAGATAACTCTCCATATGGAGGAACTCCGCAGTAAACAGCGTGAGTTATCTACAGAGTGGCGTGAGATGTCTCTGGGTATGTCCCAGCTGGCCAGAGGAACCGGTACGCTGAATAATCTGAGCGAAGAGAACAGCCGGTTGTCCTCGACCCTGAACAGGGAAATCCGGATGCTGGGGAGCTGATTTACTTTACACTGTCTCACCGGGTGTCAATATTGACGGAAGAGCTGCCTGAGGGGCATTTCCGGTCCATGGGGTCCTGATATTCCTTTTTATCAGTTCAGTGACAGATTCCGGATTGTTTTAATCATCTCGAACTTTTTTTTGTAATAATTCAGGACAGCCGTATAATGCTCCGGACTTTCTTCGTACTCTTCAAGTGACAGAATTATTGAACGAGTCGTTTTATCCAGTCGATTCAGTTCTGATTCAAGTCGTTTCAGTGTACTCCGTGGAATAGATCTACTATCCTCTGCCGCATTCAGGGCAACCGGTTTGAGCCTCTGATACTCTTTCTCCATACGAATGATCCGTTCCAGATAGTCTCCATCCCGGGGGGCAGTGCTGTTCCCGAAGAAGAATCCGATAAAACTCCCGGTTAACAGTATCAGTACTGCTGCAGCTGTTATTACATAACGGTTCCAATACCAGTGTTTTCCGGCAGACCTGTTAAGCAGCTCCTTCTGAATTTCCGGCCAAAGATCTCTCTCCGGCGATACGGTTCCGGAGAGCAGGGAAAGGTCATAGTTTTTTTTCATCGTTTCAGCTCCCTGTTCAGGAGATTTTTTGCTTTGTGCAGGTGGGCTTTTGAAGTGCCCGGGGTTATTTTCATAATACCGGCAATCTCCCGATGGTTATACCCCATAAGATCATGGAGGATCAGTACGCCGCGGCAGCGAAAGGGCAGACCGGATATGGCGTTCTGCAGATCCAGACGTATAGCTGCTTTATCTGCCGGATCTTCTTCGGAAACCCTAATATCCCGATCCTGTAACGGGACTGGTCTTCTGTTCAGCTGCCTGCGTCTCCGGAGAATTTCATTCATAGAGAGCCGGTAGAGCCATGTACCGAAGGCGCTTTTCCCCCTGAATGTCTCTATTTTCCGCCAGACCCGGATAAATATCTCCTGTGTAATATCCTCCGCCGCCTGAATCTCTCCAGTCATACGCAGGGCTAGTGTATAGACTCCATCTACATGAGTTCTATAGAGTTCTTCAAAGGCTTTTTTATTTCCCTGAGATGCTTCTCTTACCAGTGCTGATTCACTATCCTCTTCCAGCATTCCTGTTGCCTTCAATCACCCCTTACCAGAGAAATATGGCCGTTGATTGTGGAGAGGTATATTCGGTTACCCCCGTCTCCTGTGATGCCCTGTGCTGTAATGACACGGCGGACTCCGTTTTCTCTTTCAGCTGGGGTCGCTTCCCGTTCTTCAATCGTCAGATCGAAATCCGACAGGATATGAAAGTCCTTCAATCTGTGTCCGGAAATTTCCAGCACTATTTCAATATCCATGCCCAACCCGTCAGGAACTGTCAGAGAGATATCGCCTCCCAGGGATTCCAGGGTGGCGTCTTTACCGGATTCTGTCGGATCACCTGTTATAACAGCGTTAATCTCTCCTCCAAGGGTACTGGCGTAGATACGGCCGTCAATTTCCCCGATTCTTATATCCCCGCCCAGAGTTTCGGCATTAACATAGTCGCCCGCTCTGTCTATGGTGATGTTTCCTCCCAGTGTTTTGGCATCGATCCCGGCCGGGGCTTCGTCAATATTAATATTCCCTCCAAGTGAGTCAACTGTAATAGGTTCAAGGGTACTCTCCGGAGCAGAATCAAGGTAGACGACTTTCCCTCCCAGAGTCTCCGCCTGGAGGTTCCCGTTCAGTCCCTTTATCCTGATATCTCCCCCGAGGGTATTTACAGAACCTTCCAGCCGGGAGGTCCCGATAGCTATATCGCCTCCCAGGGTTTCCATCCGGACTTCCCCCTCAAGATTGGTTAAAACTATGTCCCCTCCCAGAGTTGTACCTTCGATTCTGCCTTTAACACCGTCAATGGATAAATCCCCTCCGACAGTGTTTACAGTCAGATTGCAGGTTTCGGGAACAGTCAATTCCATATTGATCCCATTCCGGCCGCTTCTGTTTTTTTCACTACAGCGGGTCTGTATGCGGATTCCTCCGGATTCTTCGTTTATTACCACTTCAGCCTTTTCTATGGCCGTTCCGTATTTATAGAGTTTTATGGATACTTTTTCCTCTGTTGAAGAACGGATCCATACCGAACCGCTTGTCTCGAGGTCCAGGATTAAACTGCTTCCTGTTTTGAACGTTCTTTCTTCCAGGCTTTCTACGGCATTTCGAGGATGATCCGGCGGGCTGTTATACCGGAAGTCCTCCCGGCCGCCTCCGGAGTAGAGTGGTAACCCCAGACAGAAAATCATCAGTATTATCGACATTAATTTCATAAAGACTCCCCCTGGTAACTGTTTTACTGACCCTTATATAACCTTTAGATACGGCAGGAGCGGAAAAGGTTTACTTTTTTATTTACTTATGATGATGAAGTCCCCTGTGAGGTATCAGGGAGTGGGGCATCTCCAGCCCATGAGTCTCCATCAGTTCCCTGTCGGCCATAATCTGTCTTATGGGGCCTTCCGTAACGATTTTTCCTTCATCGATCAGGATGACTCTGCTGCAGGTTTCCAGAAGGAATTCCATATTATGGGAGGAGATGAAAAGGGTTTCCCTCATCCCTTTAATCAGTTCTGTAACCTTCCGTCTGTTTCTGGTATCCAGATTGGCAGTCGGTTCGTCAAAAAGAAGAATATGGGGGTTCATGGCAAGGAGGGAGGCAATGGCAGCCAGCCTCTTCTGACCACCCGAAAGGTGAAAGGGAGCTTTTCCTGACAGCTCCTCACCATCCACACGGATCAGGGCATCCCGGACGATTTTCCGGATCTCTTCCCTGCTCAGTCCCATATTCATGGGACCGAAGGCTATATCATCAAAGATGGTGGACGAGAACAGCTGATCGTCGGGTGACTGGAAAAGGTAGGATATCTCCGGGTTGAATTTGCTTTGCTGAACTCTCTTGCCGTTAACAGTCAGTTCTCCTTCCATCGGCTCCAGAATCCCGCAGCAAAGGAGAAAAAGGGTGGTTTTTCCTGAACCGTTGGGGCCTATAAGCGCAGTCTTCTCTCCTGCTTCCAGGTGGAGGGTTATATTGTTTAGAACATGGGTTCCGCAGGGATACCGGAAACTGACATTATGAATTTTCAGCATGTTAACTCCAGAAGCAGTATAAAGGTAGAGCCGGTTATTACAGCCAGAAAAAGGAGAATATCCGGAAGTTTTGTATGAAAATCTTCCATGGTGCGGTAATTCCCGGTAAATCCCCGGAGTCTCATGGCGGCATTAACCCTCTGGCTCTGTTCGTAACTTCTGATGATAAGCGTGATAAGGATATCCGCGGAGGTCAGGGTATGGGCCAGGCCTTTCTGTAAACTGAATCCTCTCAATCTGGCGGCTGTCATCAGTTTTTTCAGATCATCCCTGTACAGAAAAATATAACGGTAGGTTGAGATGAGGATGGCAACCATTTTTTCCGGAATGCCCACGGCTTTCATGGCATGCATGATTCGCGTCATGCCGGACGTCCCCATCAGGACGGCAAACAGCAGGAATATGGTCAGTGATTTCAGGGCAATGATCCCCAGGAGGATCAGGCCTTCTTTGTAAATACCGAATCTCCCCCAGCCAATCAGGAGGGCCTTCCCCGGTGTCAGCAGAATAAGGGGGCTCATGAAAATCAGGATAGAGAGGGGAGGCTGTATGGCTTTTTTTATTTCCCGTCCCGGCATACGGGAGGCATGGAGGAGAATTGCGGTCACAATTACCCCGGCTCCCATAGCTCTGAAACTGCGGGGAAAAGCCAGGGAAAAGGTAAGGATGATAATGGCTGTCAGTTTCCAGCGGTCATCCCAGCGGCTGATCAGGCTGTTTTCCATGATCCGATCATCTCCGGTTTTATCTTCAGCAGCCGGTACAGGATAATGCCGCTTAATACCCCTTCCACCAGTGCCAGGACAGAGTTGCTGATGGAAAAGAATACGGCAATCCCGGCCAGTTCCTGTCCGGAAAAGAGAAGAATCAGGACAACCAGGATTGTTGCGCAGATAACCGAAAGGAATGTAAGGATCCCGGCAACAACAGAAACATAAAGCAGTTTTTCCTGCTTCCGTATGGTTAGCATCCTGAACAGCTGCTGTATAATCAGGGCGGGAAGCATCATGACCACCGAGTTTACTCCCAGGGTGGAAATCCCTCCGTGCTGGAACATGACGGCCTGGAAAAACATACCTGCCAGGATTGCCAGAGGAGAGGATTTTCCCAGAATTACTGCCGTTAAACCCAGCAGGGTCAGGTGAACCGAGGTTACCCCCACTTTAAAGTGAATAAGGGACGCTGTAAAAAAGGCCGCGCCCATTACGGCTATGGCCGGGATTTCATCATTGTCTGTTTTTTTAAGACTGTATGCTGTCAGAGCGGCAGCCAGGGTATAGCCTCCTGAACAGGCGGCTATATTCAGAATCCCTTCGGAAATATGCATCAGTTTTTTCTGCCTTTAAAATAGAGGGCTGTTCCGGCAGCTCCCCATGTTACGCAGAGAACCATCATCAGTTTCTGCAGCAGGCTCAGGCCGCTGGAGCGGGCCTCTCCGGCAAGGCCTGATTCATCCACAGGGAGGTTTATCCTGAGACCATGGCCCCCGCTTCCCCTGACCTGCAGAATCCAGGTCCCTGTCCTGTCCGGTTCAAAGTAAAAAATCCCTGTTGAATCAGTTTTAAGAGTATATGCCGCTTCGGTTCTATCAGGGGGAAAGACCAGCACTTCCGAGTCGGCAAAGGCCTCACCCGTATCAAAACGGGCTTCCACTTTAATAACCCTGTCCGACAGGATCGAATATTCTGTTCCGTGGGAGTAAAGAGGAAATGTCAGAACCCAAAGGAAAAGGGGTAGGAATCTTTTCATCTTACTACTTCACAGTGGCCTTCGCCCAGGTGTCCCAGGGTTTCAATGGAACCGATTAAAAGGTTGTAATTTTCAGACCCCTTCAACTCATCCTGTTCCACCGTTAAACGGCCTTCCCCGCTTAAGGACATAAAGAAATCAAAGCCGGGGGAGCCCGTATTTACGTGGTCGTCCGCATCAGCATCAATATCGCCGAAAATATGGTCAAAATGAAATGTCATTTCAACCTCGGTTTCATCTTCTTTAAGGAGTCCCCTGATACTGTCTCCCACATAGCCGTCCCTGCCGTCAAAAGTCAGTTCTTCATTCAGCTTGATCAGAAAATCCAGACTCTCCCCGTCCTTTTCCGCCTGTCCTTCCATTATTATTGAGAACCCTTTAAACTCTCCTTCTTTCAGGGGAGTCAGGTTGAATTTCAGGGACTGATAGTTGCCTTTGGGAAGATCTTCTAAATCCCCCACTTCTACAATGGGGCTGTCCTTCAGGTTTACAAGGTAGGAACCGGGAAGTTCCGCCTTCAGTTTTGTATCCCCCGGATTATAGGCGGTAATCCCGCTCAGGTTTACAAGCACCCTGTCAAAGTTTATGTTCCATCCGTCCTTTGAGACGAATCCATTAGCGACAAAATCTTCACCGTTTGCGGTAAAACGGATTGTTCCTTTGTTGTTCTGACAACTCATCAGGGTTATAAGCAGCATTCCCAGAGAAAGCAGGTATCCTGTTTTGTATTTCATTCTTCCGTGCATGTTATTAATTGAACTCCTAGGATTTTTATTTTTTTCACGGTTTCTTCTTCGGGGGCTTTATCCGTGATGATTTTGTGAACAATATTGAGCGGCCCTATGGGACTGAAGGCTATTTTTCTGAATTTACTGCTGTCCGCCAGAACGATTATCTCGGAAGCGGTTTCTATCATTTTTTTCTTGATGGGTGTCTCGTACATGTTCTGGTCGCTCAACCCCTGTTCGGGAGAGAGTCCTGTCACTGCAAGAAAGAGCTTGTTCGCATTTACTTCAGAGAAGAACTTTTCTGCCGGTATGCCGGTCATTGTTCTGGAATCGGTATTGAAAATACCACCGGACAGTACCAGGGTGATTCCGCCGCTTCCTGACAGTATATTGGCTATGTCCAGGGAGTTGGTTAGAACTGTTATATGATCCTTCTCCCGCAGATTTTCCGCCAGTTTAATGGAGGTCGTTCCTCCGTCCAGTATAATGGTGTCTCCCCTCTGAACCAGTTCGGCTGCCTTGCGGGCAATCCGGATCTTGCTGTCGCGGTTTTTGTCCCTTCTGCTATCCAGAGTATTTTCGGACAGTTCGTCCATAACGTTGACCGCACCGCCTTTGGTCCTCTGCAGCATCCCTTTCTCCGATAGGACGTTCAGATCCCGGCGGATGGTGTTTTCCGATACATTCAGACGTTCTGCCAGATTTTCAACACGGACAGTTTTTTCCGAACGGACTATATCCATAATCAGCAGGTATCTTTCGGGCTGATACTGTTTATCCATAGGGAAATCTTAACAAAGCATAGGGAATAATACAATGCATATCTGGTGAAAAGTGATGATATGTGGTTGAATGTGGTGATAAATGGTTGTAATCGGGTTGATTTCCTGTTTATCTATGATATATTGGCCATGGAGTAATAGAATGAAAACACTGTATTTTGATTGTTTCAGCGGAATTAGCGGTGATATGACCCTTGGCGCCCTGGTGGATATAGGGGTCCCTGCAGAGTATTTGAAAGAAGAGCTGAGTAAGCTGCATATAGAGGATGAATTTTCACTATCCTTTGATATCACCCAGAAAATGGGAATAACCGGTACAAAAGCAGGGGTGATCCTTCACAATCAGGGTGATCATCACGGGCACAGCCACGAGCATGAGCACAGCCACGAGCATGAGCACAGCCACGATCATGAGCACAGCCACGATCATGAGCATAACCACGATCATGAGCATAACCACGATCACGGGCATAACCACGATCATGAGCATAACCACGATCACGGGCATAACCACGATCACGGGCATAACCACGATCACGGGCATAACCACGATCATGAACACAGGAACCTTCATACGATTACTCATATTATTGAAGGAAGCGGGATTTCCGCCCGGGCTAAAGAGTGGGCTTTGAAGATATTTACAAAGGTCGCAGAAGCGGAGGCGAAAGTCCACGGCAAGCCCCTCGATCAGGTTCATTTTCATGAAGTGGGAGCCACAGACTCCATTGTCGATATTGCGGGGGCGGCAGTCTGTCTGGATTATCTGGGTGTGGACAGGATCCTGGCCTCTCCTGTTGAAGTGGGGGGCGGGTTTGTCAAATGCGCCCATGGCCTCTTTCCCGTTCCTGCTCCGGCAACGGCAGAGATTCTTACAGGAATCCCCTGTACATACGGGAGGGTGGATTCCGAAACAACAACCCCGACGGGAGCGGCTATTCTGGCAGCCATGGTGGATGAGTTTACCTCTTCTCCCGATCTTACCGCTGATAAAGTAGGGTACGGTCTCGGATTCAAGGATTTTAAAATCCCCAATGTTCTGCGTGTAATACTGGGAAAATCCGGGTCTTCAGTAAATCCGGACTACGAACGGGACAGAAACCGGCTGATAGAGTGTAATCTGGACGATATGAATGCCGAGGATTTTCAGGAGGTTATGGACAGGCTCCTTGAGGCAGGCGCTCTGGATGTTTATATGACATCTGTGATGATGAAAAAGTCCCGGCCTGCTGTAAAACTCTCGGTGCTTGTAAAAGAGTCCGATAAAGACCGCTGTATTTCCCTGCTTTTCAGGCATACCACAACATTTGGAGTCAGAATTGCCGATGTCGAAAAAGTCATGCTGAAACGGGAATTGAAAACTGTTGAGACAAGTTACGGACCTGTGCAGGTTAAAGTCGGAAAACAGGGAGACTCCACAGTAAAGTGGAAAATGGAATATGATGATCTGAAATCCCTGGCGGATACCGGAGGCATAAGCCTGCCGGCTTTAAGGTTAAAACTGATGGAAGAGATAGCAGGAGATATATGAGCCGTTCAGAAAGATTGAAGAAGCTGAAAGGTATTATATCCGGGTACAGGAATTTTGCTGTGGCTTTTTCCGGAGGAGTGGACAGCACATTTCTCCTGGCTGCGGCGGTAAGAGTTCTGGGAGCTGATCATGTGACAGCCATGACGGTTGTTCCTCCCTATGTCGCCGGGTGGGAGATCGAGGAATCCCGTGAATATGCGGAGAGTCTGGGTGTTCATCATATCCTGATGAAAGCGGAAATGATTGATGAAGTCAGGAGGAATCCTGAAAACCGCTGTTATGTGTGTAAGCGGTTTCTGTTTGAACAGATGAAAGACCGCTGCGACAGGGAAGGGATCGCCGTACTGGCAGACGGTTCCAATGCGGATGATCTGGGGGATTACAGACCGGGGATGCAGGCTCTCAGGGAACTGAGCATACTGAGCCCCATGTTGAAAGCCGGTCTGACCAAGCAGGATATCCGGGATATTTCCCGTGAATGGGAACTGCCGACCTGGGATAAACCGCCCTACGCCTGTCTCCTTACAAGGATTCCCCATAACAGGACAGTTACTCCGGAAATTCTGGAGCGGATAGAGAAGAGCGAGGTCATTCTGATTGAAGCGGGATTCCCCTACGTGAGAGTGCGGGACCATGGAGATGTCGCCCGTATTGAGATCCCCCGGGAGAGGTTCGAAGAGTTTCTGAACCGCGGTGTTTATGAAACGGCGGAACAAAAGCTGAAAAGCTGCGGTTATCAGTATGTAACCCTTGATCTGGGGGGGTATAAGATGGGGAATATGAATCCCGCAGGAGTCATGATAAAAAGGGAACCATGAATTGTTGGGCCCCTTTTTGATCATATAGCGACAGAGCAGGCAACCAGCTCGAAAGCTTAATGGAGTAAGAAATGGATGATGTTAAATCTATATTGGAAGCCTATAAAAACGGGAACCTGGATCTGGAAGAAGCCGTTAGAAGCGTAAACAGCAGCTATTTTACGGATTTGGGGCATACCGTTCTGGATAATAACAGAATGAAGAGAACCGGGTATCCGGAAGTGATATACAGTTCCGGGAAAACCCCCGAACAGGTCCGCAGCATATTTAAAGCCATGGCCGACCGGGGGGATAATATCCTGGCAACACGGTCTGATGAAGCCGTCTGCGAAGCTATCCGAAAGGATTTTCCGGAGGCTGAGTATCATGAAATGGCCCGTATCGTCAGCCTTAAGAATAAAGACTTTCCTTATGTGAATGACCATTCCATTGCTGTTGTTACAGCGGGAACCTCCGATCTGCCGGTTGCAGAAGAAGCTGCTGTTACGGCAGAATTCTACGGGAACAGGGTGATAAGGATAACTGATGTGGGTGTGGCCGGTATCCACCGTCTTCTCGGCCGGTTGGAGCAGATCCGCTCAGCCCGTGTTCTGGTCGTCGTGGCCGGTATGGAAGGGGCTCTGCCCAGTGTGATCGGCGGACTTGTGGACAAACCCGTTATAGCAGTTCCCACCAGCGTGGGGTACGGCGCCAGTTTCAATGGTCTGGCAGCCATGCTGGGAATGCTGACGAGCTGCTCCTCCGGAATCAGTGTCGTGAATATTGATAACGGGTTCGGTGCCGGGTATCAGGCCAGTCTGATTAATCAGCTGTAATGTTGTGTTTCTGATGGTAACCGGTATCTTTCATAGCCCATCCGATAATCCTCGTCTATCGGAATGCTATTCAATTCAGGGGATAGGATCCGGCTGACAGATAGTTAAATCCAGCTGTCTATAGAAGAACATTCATTTCTATTTTGACTTGACGGCCCTTTCATGGAATAGTATATTAGAGATCATATGATTTCTTAAAGGCAGTGCGGAATGCGTCCCAAAAAAGATGAAGTGAGAAGAAAAATACTGGAGGCCGCTGAGATTCAATTCCTGAAGGAAGGATTCAGAGGAGCAGGCATGCGGGAGCTGGTCAGGCTTTCCGGTGTCAGTTATGGAAACATCTATAAGTATTTTAATCACAAAGAAGACATCCTCAATACTTTGATGAAGCCCTTTGCTGACATGTTAATAGAAGGGTTTGCAGAAATCACCAGCCATAAAGAGAATGGGGAAGAGGATGCGACGGAGATAATTACCAAAGGTCTTTTCAGGCTTTACGAAAAAAACAGGAATCTCTTTCTGATTTTTTTCCTCCACATGAAGGGTTCCCAATTGGACAGGAAAAGAGTAATGCTGATTGACAAGCTGGCCATTCATATAGCCCATTTGATTAACGATGATGGTTTAAGCCGGATTCTGGCCAGAAACTTCTTTTCGACTATTGCTGAATTGGCTTTGCAGAATGAAGATCCACAGAGCTTTAAGAAGGCAGTGACAGAATTTGTCAGTTATCATATCAGGGGCTGTTGCTCCTGATTTTTTTTGCCATTTAAGAGATCACATGATCGCTTAATTTTCCAGAGGAGGTGATATGTAAACAATACAGGAAAAACATTGGCTATTCTCACCCTGCTGTAAGCGGGTGTGTCATTCCACGAAATAACGATAAGGAATGAACTATGTTAAAAGAGGAACATTCCCGGCAGAATAAACGGTAAAACGGTACGTGTCCTTTTCCCCATCCTGTTTCTATGACCTGAACTCACAATACAGATCTGCTTTCTAATGAAAGATGATTTTGTTTCATATGATGGATTTGTTCGGAGGATCATCTTTTCTCTTGCAAAAGAAAGTAATTGGAAATATAATCGAAGTACTTACGAAAGTATATAGATAGTGAATAGTAAGGTTTTGAAAAATCGAACAGGAGTTTTGTGTGGACAGAATTGCTTATATGGCATCCTATCTGAGGGGGATCACCTTTGATGGGGAGAAAGGGAAAATTATCCATTACACGGAAAAAAACATGGAAGGCAGTTTTCTTACGGTACAGCTTGCAAACCTGCCCGAGGACGAAGCTTCTCTCGCCTCCCTTCTCAAGAAGGAAGTGGGACAGAACCGGCTGGCAGAAGTTGTGACTCTCCCGGACGGAGGCAGTTTTATCATAGCCGACAGTTACGATCAGGCCCTTCAGGCAGTCCGGGAAGGTTCGTTCGGAGAAAGAAAATTTCCCGAAGGCGGTATCCCGGCGGTAAAAGACAAGATTGCCCTTGTAACCGGCGGGGCGCAGGGATTCGGTGAAGGAATGGTCCGGGAACTGTTTGCCGCCGGCGCCTATGTCTATATTGCCGACATGAATGTAGAAGGCGCCGAGAGTCTTGCTTCGGAGCTGAATACCCAGGCAGGGGCAACAAGGGCATTTGCTCTTAAAGTCAATGTAACAAGCGAGGAGTCGGTGGAGGCCATGCTTGATTCGGTTGCCAGAACAACCGGCGGACTGGATATTTTTATCAGCAATGCGGGGGTACTGAAAGCGGGCAGTGTCAAAGAGATGGCTTTGAAGGATTTTCAGTTTGTAACGGATGTTGACTACACGGGATTCTTTATCTGCACCAAATTCACCGCCCGGCTGCTGGAAGTGCAGAATGCTCCCAGCGGAGAATACTATACGGATATTATCGGGATCAGCTCCAAATCCGGTCTGGAGGGATCCAACAAGAACGGAGCCTATGCGGGCGCCAAGTTCGGAAGCCTGGGGCTGACCCAGAGCTTTGCCCTGGAACTGGTGACGGACAATATCAAAGTGAACTCCATCTGCCCCGGGAACTTTCTGGACGGGCCCCTGTGGTCCGATCCCGACCGGGGTCTGTTTGTCCAGTATCTGAATGCCGGTAAGGTTCCGGGAGCAAAGACGATTGGGGATGTCCGGAAATTCTACGAGGACAAGGTTCCCATGAAGCGGGGCTGCCGGACGGAAGATGTGGTTAAGGCCATTTACTATATTGTGGATCAGAAATACGAAACAGGGCAGGCGGTGCCTGTCACCGGCGGCCAGGTTATGCTCAACTAGTTAAAGATTTTAGGGAGATTTGATTATATGAAAACGAAAGCGGTCAGGTTATATGGCAAGAAGGATTTAAGGCTGGAGGAGTTTGAACTCCCCGCAATTAAAGATGACGAGATCCTGGCAACGGTTGTGTCGGACAGTATCTGTATGTCCTCCTATAAGGCAGCGTCTCAGGGAGCCGACCACAAACGGGTTCCCGATGATGTGGGTCAGAATCCTATTATTATCGGACATGAGTTCTGCGGGGAGATCCTTGAGGTCGGTTCCAAGTGGGCCGGTCAGTTCAGGGCGGGTCAGAAGTTTTCCATTCAGCCGGCTTTGAACTATAAGGGGTCCCTGGATGCGCCGGGTTACTCTTTTCAGTATATAGGAGGAGATGCGACCAATATCATTATCCCCAATGAGGTAATGGAGATGAACTGTCTGCTGCCTTACGAAGGGGACGCCTACTTTATGGGATCACTGAGTGAGCCTGTTTCCTGTATCGTCGGAACCTATCACGCCATGTACCACATCCCCCAGGGAACCTATATTCACGATATGGGAATCCGGGAGGGAGGCAGCCTGGCTATTCTGGCCGGTGTCGGCCCTATGGGACTGGGTGCCATCGATTATGCCATTCATGCCCCTGTAAAACCGGGTCTTCTGGTTGTAACGGATATAGACGATGCCAGGCTGGAGCGGGCGGCATCCATCTATACGGTGGAAGAAGCGGCAAAAAACGGTGTGAAACTGATCTATAAAAATACAAAAGACTGTGCCGATCCCAATGCGGAGCTGATGGCTCTGACCGGGGAAAGGGGGTTTGATGATGTTCTGGTTATGGCTCCCGTCCGTCCCCTTATTGAACAGGGGGATGCCATTTTGACCAAAGACGGCTGTCTGAACTTCTTTGCAGGTCCTTCCAATACGGAGTTTATGGCTGAGTTGAACTTTTATAATGTCCATTACGCTTTCCATCATATTGTCGGAACCAGCGGTGGAAATACGGATGATATGAAGGAATCCCTGGAGATGATGGGAGACGGACGGCTTAACCCTTCTGCCATGATTACCCATATCGGCGGTCTGGATGCGGTTGTGGATACAACTTTAAACCTCCCCAATATCCCGGGAGGTAAAAAACTGGTCTATAATCATAAAAAGATGAACCTGACAGCTATTGCGGACTTTGAAGAGCTGGGGAAAACCTCTCCCTTCTTTGCCGAACTGGACAAGCTGGTTAAAAAGCATAACGGCCTGTGGAACGTGGAAGCGGAAAAGTACTTCCTGGCCAACGCAGAGGATATCTGACAGAGCAATTCAGACGCCTGCATTCAGGCCCTCACCCTGCCCTTTGGTCACAAACTTCGTTTGTTGCTCAGGCATGCAACCGGCCTCTCCCAAAGGGCGAGGGTAGATCTGTTTTAATGATACTGGAAATATTAATCGATCCCCGAGCGTAGTCGAGGGGGAGAGGGAAAAGGAGTCATGCATATGAAAAAATACATCGCTGTGGACCTGGGGGCCTCTAACGGACGGGTCATTGTGGGAAATCCGGAGAAATTCGAGGTGACAAACCGTTTTCCCACCTGGAATATCCGTCTGGGAGACAGTGTTTTCTGGGATATCCTTGCCATCTTTAATGAGATAAAGAAAGGGATCAAAGAAGCGGTAAAACGCTATCCTGAAGATATTGTCAGTATAGGAATTGATACCTGGGGGGTTGATCATGGCCTTCTGGACAAAAACGGCGCTCTGATCGGGAACCCCTATATGTACAGGGACAGCAGAACCGATACGGCCATGGATGAACTGTTCAGGGTTGTGCCGAAAAATGAGGTCTATAACCGGACGGGAATCCAGTTCAATCAGTTTAATACGATTTATCAGCTGTGGGCGATGAAACGGGATGCTCCGGAAGTTCTGGCTGCGGCGGAGCACTACCTGTCTATTCCGGATCTGCTCAACTACTGGTTGACGGGGGTTATGAAAAACGAGTTTTCCCATGCCTCTACCACTCAGCTGATGAATCCCTATGACAAAACATGGGATACAGAGCTGATGGATAAACTGGGGCTCCCTGAAAAGATCTTTGGAGAGATTGTTCCTTCCGGTACGGTAATCGGCCCTCTGGCTCCTCATATTGCAGAAGAGCTGGGAGCACCCGAATCCCTGCAGGTGGTTGCGGTCGGGGCTCATGATACCGCTTCAGCCGTGGCAGCGGTTCCTGTCGGAGAAGGACAGGAAAACCTTTTTCTCAGCTCCGGGACCTGGTCTCTGCTGGGAGTTGAGTCGGAAGTCCCGGTGATTAATGAAAAAACATACGCCTATGACCTTACCAATGAGGGAACCGTCAGCGGCACGACCCGTCTGCTGAAAAATATCATGGGGATGTGGATACTGCAGGAATCAAAGCGCTACTGGGATGAGCACGATGACAAGTACTCCTGGGATGAACTGTCTGAAATGGCCCGGGAGTTCGGTCCGGTCAAGTGGCATCTGGATCCCAACGACTCCCTGTTTTTTGCCCCTTCATCCATTGATGATCCCATGCCGGAAAGGATCCGGAAATTCTGTGAGAGGAACGGATGGGAACCGCCTGCTTCCATCGGTGAGATTGTAAGAGGAATCTTTCAGGGACTGGCGGAAACTTACGGTAAAACTGTCGATGCGCTGGAAGATATCACCGGTAAAAAGTACAATGAGCTCTATATTGTGGGCGGCGGGTGTCAGGAAACCCTTCTGTGTGAATTGACGGCGGAAATCTCCGGACGGACGGTATATGCCGGACCGGTCGAGGCTACAGCGCTGGGGAATATTCTGGTCCAGTCTCTGGCTTCAGGGGAGATCTCTTCCATTCAGGAAGGGCGGCATCTGCTTAAAACGACCCAGGATATAAAAAAATATGTTCCCGTATCTGCCCAATAGAATGGGACAGGGCGTCCGGGACGGGAGATCGCGTTTTGAGTGAAAAAAAACTGAAGGGCATCCTTTTTGATATGGACGGGGTGCTGGCAGATTCGGAAGAGTTTATCTGTGAGGCAGCCATGAAAATGTTTGCCGAATTGGGGCTGGCTGTCCAGGCGGAGGATTTTCTTCCTTTTGTGGGAGCAGGAGAAAACCGTTATCTCGGCGGAGTGGCAGAGAAATACGGTTTCGATCTGGACTGTTCGATAGGCGGTATTGATCCGGCAAAAGCCCGTACATACGAAATCTACGGTCAGATAATCAGGGGGCGGATGAAGGAGCTTCCCGGAGCTGCGGATTTTGTCAGGACCTGTCGGGAGAAAGGTCTGAAAACCGCTTTGGCGACAAGCGCGGATAAAACGAAAATGGTCTATACCCTAGAAGAGATCGGGCTCCCCCTGGATGTCTTTGACGCCAGTATTAACGGGCTGGATGTGGAAAGGAAAAAACCTTTTCCGGACATTTATATAAAAGCGGCGGAACTTCTGGGACTGAAACCGGAATCCTGTCTTGTTGTAGAAGATGCTGTTAACGGCGTACAGGCTGCGCTGGCAGCCGGAAGCCGGTGCCTGGGGCTTACAAGCAGCTTTACAGAGGAAGAGCTGGAAGGAGCAGACTGGTTTGCTCCCAATCTGGCGGAGGTTCCCCCGGAAGTTCTTCTGTGGTAGTATCAATATACAACTGTATCAATCCGGGACCTGATTATTTCCTGAATTAATCGGGCCCGAAAAATTCAATTATCTTTTAAGAGTAAGGAAGACACTTATGAGTAATGACATTATGAATAAGGCTGCGGACAATATCCGTATCCTTTCGGCAGCAATGGTTGAGAAAGCCAAATCCGGTCATCCCGGAGGGGCCATGGGCGGAGCAGATTTTGTGAATGTGCTTTTTTCCGAATTTATGAACTTCGACCCCAAAGACGGAACCTGGATCAACAGAGACCGGTTCTTTCTGGATCCCGGTCATATGTCTCCCATGCTGTATTCCATCCTTTCCTTTTATGGACACTATTCCATGGATGAACTGTCCAGTTTCCGTCAGTGGGGAAGCCCCACGCCGGGTCATCCCGAAGTGGATTCCAGCCGGGGTGTTGAAAATACGTCCGGACCTCTGGGACAGGGGCATACATTTGCTGTCGGAGCCGCTATTGCCGAGAAATTCCTGACAGCCAAATTCGGCGACTGGATGAGTCATAAAATTTATGCCTTTATCTCTGACGGGGGTGTTCAGGAAGAGATCTCTCAGGGGGCGGGTAGAATTGCCGGTACCCTGGGACTGGACAACCTGATCATGTTCTACGATTCCAACGATATTCAGCTTTCCACAACTGTTTCCGAAGTAACTGTAGAGGACACAGCGAAAAAATACGAAGCCTGGGGATGGAAGGTTCTTTCCATTAACGGGAATGATGCCGATGCAATCCGCGGTGCTTTGACCGAGGCTCAGGCCGTAAAGGGCCGGCCGACCCTTATTATCGGAAAAACCATTATGGGAAAAGGCGCTGTAGACGCAGACGGAAACAGCTTCGAAGGAAAAACTTCCACCCACGGTCAGCCTCTGAGCGCCGCCGGCGCTTCTTTTGAGAAGACAATTGAAAACCTCGGAGGCGATGCTTCCGCTCCTTTTAAAATTTTCCCCGAAGTTCAGGCCTGGCTTGACGGTGTGATCAGTGAAAAATCTTCTGCGGCAGCTGTTAAAAAAGCGGAGCAGGCGGAATGGGCCAAAGCCAATCCCGAGCTGGCAGCCAAACTGGATCTTTTCTACAGCGGTAAAGTCCCCGCTATTGACTGGGCCGGTATCGAACAGAAATCCGGTGTGGCTACAAGAGCTGCCTCCGCTGCGGTTCTCGGTGTACTGGCTGAACAGGTGGAAAACATGATTGTTTCATCTGCGGACCTTTCCAATTCCGATAAAACCGACGGATTCCTCAAGAAGACCAAGGCTATCACAAAAGATGATTTTTCCGGTGCTTTCCTGCAGTCCGGTGTCGCCGAGCTGACCATGGCCTGTATCTGTTCCGGTATGGCTCTCCATGGCGGTGTGATCCCCGCCTGCGGAACCTTCTTTGTATTTTCCGACTATATCAAACCCGCCCTCAGAACGGCTGCTCTCATGGAGCTTCCCGTTGTGTATGTGTGGACCCACGATGCTTTCCGCGTAGGAGAGGACGGCCCGACTCATCAGCCTGTTGAGCATGAAGCTCAGCTCCGCCTGATGGAACAGCTTCAGAATCACTCCCGCAAAAACAGTGTACTGGTTCTGCGTCCGGCTGATGCCCAGGAAACAACCGCTGCCTGGAAAATGGCTATTGAAAACCGGAATACACCTACGGCTCTGATCCTGTCCAGACAGAATATCAAGGAGCTTCCTGCGGAATCCGACCGTGTGAAAGAAGCTTTCCAGGCGGAAAAAGGCGCCTATATTGTAGAATCTGCCGGTGGTAAAGCCGATGTGGTTCTGGTGGCATCCGGTTCCGAAGTGGCTACTCTGGTAGAAGGAGCCGCTATGCTGAGAGAGAAGAAAGGGCTGAAGGTTCAGGTTGTCTCCGCGCCTTCCGAAGGCCTTTTCCGGAATCAGGATGCTTCCTATCAGGAAGAGGTGCTTCCTGCGGGTGTTCCCAAGTTCGGCTTGACCGCCGGTCTGCCTGTAACCCTCCAGGGACTGGTGGGGGCTGACGGCAAGGTTTTCGGTCTAAACTCATTTGGTTTCAGCGCCCCTGCGGGCGTTCTGGACGGGAAACTGGGCTATACAGGTGAAAATGTGTTTAATCAGGTAACGGAGATGCTTAAATAGTCTTCCTATACGGATCATTTTTAATAACACAAGCCGCTTTCAGGTGTTTTTCCTGTGAAGCGGCTTTTTTTATTAGTAAAAATAATATATTTTGCTTAAAATTTAAAAAAAATTGTAATGAACAAATGCCGGAAAAAGCATCTGTTCAGGAACAAAAATTCAGAATAAAAAATAATTGGAGTCGAAATGAAGTTTTCCAATATGCGAATCGGTACAAAATTAATCCTCCTTATGTCTTTAACTGTTACGTTGATGATCGGTGTGTTTATTGCCTTTGTAAGAACCGGGACCCTGGAACTGGCGAACAGGGATGCCGAAGTGATTGCCCGTGAATATGCTCAGCATTATGGATGGAAGGTCAATCAGATTTTTCAGACGGTCATCAGTGAAACCGATGCAATGGCAGACGCCCTGGAAGGGGTCGCTGGTGCCGATATTGAAGGGGAACCCCGGGAAATGGTAACGGCTATGCTGAAAAACTGGTATGACCGGGGGCGGAAAGAAAGCCAGATATACGATACATGGGCCATGTTTGAGCCCGGAGCTTTAGATGGCCGGGATAAGGAGTATGCCGGCTCGGAACGGTATGGGAATGAGGGCTATTACAGTGCCTGGATTCTGGGGGATGATGTATATCCTCTGGAACTTTACGGAAATGCTTCTGATGACCGCTGGTATCTTGAGCCGAAGGGGCGAGGGAAAATTACTGTTACCGATTTTTATCAGTATGAATATCCCGACGGGATAAAGACTGTTGTTGCCATCGGTGCTCCCATGTATGATTCATCCGGAAATTTTCTGGGAGTAGTAGGCTGTGACTTTGAAATCGGCTCCCTTCATGATCTTATCAGCCAGGTGCGGATTTATGAAACCGGCTACCTGACTTTTCTTTCGGAAACAGGAGGGATTGTTTCTACCAGAGATGAGGACGCTCTGGGAGATACCCTTGACTATTTCCCCTGGATGAATAACGAAATCCGGAAAAATATAGAACGCCGGGAACCGTTCAGCTTTGAATATGAGTCGGAACTGCTGAACGACAGGGTTCTGGCCTATTCCACACCTATTGTACTGGGATATAGCGGCAATGTGTGGTCCATGCTGGTCAGTATCCCAGTAGGGGAAGTGAACTATTTTGCCAACAGGCTTACCCGGATGATCCTGATTTTCGGTATTATAGCGGTTTGTATAACAATTTTCCTTATCAGTCTTGTTTCCCGGACTATAACCAATCCTCTGAAGCTGGCTATAGGTTTTGCCGGTGAGATCTCAAAGGGAAATCTTAAAACCCAATTTGAATCAGGACGGAAAGATGAACTGGGTGATCTGGCGGATGCCCTGAATCATATGAAGGATAACCTGGTCCAAATCATTACCAGTATCCGGGACAGCTCAGAGCAGTTTCAGGCCGGAAGCAACCAGATAAGCCGTTCTGCCGTGCATATCTCCGAAGGAGCCAATCAGCAGGCCGCCGGAGTGGAGGAGATTTCCTCCAGCATGGAGGAGCTTATGTCCAATATTCAGCAGAACTCGGAAAATGCCAACCACTCCAGCAAACTGGCCATTGAAGCTTCCGGATCGGCCAGGCAGGGAGGAGACGCGGTAAACGAAACAGTAGAGGCCATGAAGGCAATTGCTGAGAAAATCGCTGTGATTGAAGATATCTCCCGCAATACGAATATGCTGGCCCTAAATGCGGCTATCGAAGCAGCCAGGGCGGGTGAGGCCGGTAAGGGCTTTGCCGTTGTAGCCTCGGAAGTGCGGAAACTGGCGGAACATAGTTCAAAAGCTGCTTCAGAGATAACGGATATTGCAGGAAAAAGTGTTGCGGGAGCGGAGAAAGCCGGTGAAATCATTGCCAGGGTTGTTCCGGACATAGGTAAAACCGCTGATCTGATACAGGAGATTTCTGCCGCCAGCGAAGAGCAGAGTCATGGTTCCGAACAGGTAAACAGTGCCATATTGCAGATGAATCAGGTTGTACAGAAGAATGTGAGTGTAGCCGATGATATGGCCAGTATGGCCGAAGAGCTGGATAGTCAGGCTCAGTCCCTGCTGGAACGTATCGCCTTTTTTCAGCTGGCAAGTGATATAAAACGTTCCAGGGCGCTGCCGGACCCCGCTCCTGTGCTGAAAAAACAGGTTAAGCTCTCCTCTTTTACCAGTCTTCCCGATAGATCACCGAGTGAGACTGATCAGCAGAGTCGTGAGCCTGCTGACGATGATGATTTTATGGAATTCTAAACCGGCAGCAGGGCCGCATGACTGGAAGTAAACACGGGGGGAGTCCTTTTCAGGATCTCCCTCAGTGCCGGGACTTTTTTAAACTCCCGGCTCAGGAACTCCCTGATCTCCCCCCGGTTCCAGCCGGCGGGGTGAACAAATTCCCGGTAGAGAGCAAGGTCTCCTTCGTAAAACGAACGGGTTTTAAGGTTAAGGGCCTCTTCGCTGCCCACGGGCATATTGAAGATGGAGACATTCAGATAGTCGATATACGCGCTGTGGCTCAGGACGAAATCCCGCGTTCGGAAGGCGGCGGTCCGGTCTTCCGCCGGGGTTCCGAACATTATATAGATAAATGTCTTTATCCCCGCATCCTTCAGATTCTTGAGAATGATGGAGACCTGTTCCAGATTGATCCCTTTTTTCAGGCTGTCCAGTACGTCCTGATCCCCCGATTCCAGACCCATGCAGAGCATCCGGCAGCCCGAGGCCGCCAGCTTCCGGCAGTAGGCCGCTCCCGTCATTTCCGGTATAAACCTGCTGAAACCGTACCAGTCGGCATCCGGCGGCCGCTTGAGAAGAACCTGCAGCAGCTGACGGCTGATCTCACTATCGCAGAAATGAATCAGGTCCGGCTTATGCTCCGTACAGAGAGCCTTCAACTCTTTCTCAACCCGGGCAGGGGGGACTTCGCAGTAGGCATTGTCTTCCCAGTTCTCCGAGCAGAAGGTGCAGCGTTTCCAGGAACAGCCTGTTGAGGCGGCATAGGGCAGAATCTTTACCGGCGACAGGTATTTCCCGTGAATGGATGGATTGTACAGATCTCCGAAAAAGGGCAGACCCGGGCCGCAGTAGACGCGACCAGTAAATTCAACAATATTTTTTTCACCCTCTCCGGACTGTATTCCGTCAGCCAGCCGGCTCAGGAACCTTGTATCCGAAGGACCCTTTACCCAGGAATTGATAAGTCCCCCGCCCAGCTGAATTTTTATCCGGGGAAATTGTTTTTTGATAAATCCGCAGATAGCCATTCCCGTAAGAGCCTGGCTGAGGTAGCCGATAGATATCCCAACGTGGCTGTGAACGCCTTTCTCCAGAAGTTCTGCAATACGGCGGGAGAACCAGGGGTAGAAAAGATCTTCTTCGGGGCGTTTCCAGCTGAGAATGAGGTCCTCCGACTTTAGGGGGGAACGCCCCGGATCCTGGAAGTCGGCAGGGGTCAGGTGGCAGTCTTTATCCGTTACAGGTTTGGCTGTTGCAGCCAGCCGTTTGATATCGGAAACCTGTTTGATGTAACGGTCCCTGGAACAGGCACTGCCCTCCATATTCAGGATACGGTCTTTTTTCCGTCTGACCAGTCGGGCCTGAGGGTCTTCCGTGTCCCCGGGGGGCTGGCTGCAGAGCCAGAGGAATCCTTCCAGTGCCCCATCCACCAGGGTAACCTCCTCTCCTGCCTCCTTCAAGGCTCCTGCCAGTCGGGTGAGGGCTACGGGAGGTTCACAGTTGCGGACTTGCGGTGGATGGATCAGCAGCATGGTGGGAGTATAGCATATCAGCTGTAGTTTGCCAGCTGACGTTTAAGTTCTTCCCGGATTTCCGTTCTGAGGTCTTCCGGTTCCAGCACCTCCGCATCCATCCCGAAGGAGAGTATCCAGCTTTTCACATCCCGCCGGCCGGATGTGATCATTTTCAGAATAAGGGAGCCGTCCGCTTCCAGTACTATCTTCTGATTGCTCGTCCACTGCCTCTCCTTTATATAGCGGCCGGATTGGGGGGAGAAGCGGATGGACAGGCTGAGGGGCTGATCTTTTGTAATGGCCCAGGCTCCTGACAGTATCTCCTCCGGATCAAAATCTTCGGGGTAGTCGAAGCTGCGGTCCGTAACGGTCAGACTTGAAAAGCGCTCAACCGCGGTAGTTCGGATCTCCCTGTCGGGCAGGGTCTCGATAAAACAGTAGAGGCCGTCGTTCCACTCGTAGAAGCGGAGGGGGTTGAAGGATATTTCCCTGTTGCTGTTCCGGCTGAAAGACCAGTACTCTCCCCGGCAGCTTTTCTGCTCCATGGCCGCATTAATAAGATCTTCAAAAAGGGACTCTTTCCCTTCCAGTTTTTTAAACTTCCGGGGTACCGACAGGAATACCCGGGAAAAGCGGTCCAGCAGATCCTCCTCTTCCGTTTCAAGGTGAAACTGTTCCAGCCGGGTTTTCAGAATCCTGATTGTTTCTTTCAGTTCCGTTTCGTAAAGGGCGGTGCTGCGGGACAGGATCAGGTAGAGAATCAGAATCTCTTTCCGGCTCAGTTCCAGCCGGGGGACTCTTCCCTTGGGGCGTCCCTGGAAATACTCCTCCATAAGGGCCCACTTCTTCTCTTTTTCCAGACTATCAAGCTGAACCAGGGGAAAGCCCAGTTCCTCAAAGGAGTCGAAGAGGCGGTAGACGGACCGCCGGCTGATTCCCAGTTCATCCTGCAGGGTGCGGATACTGACCCCTCCCTTCCGGCTTAAGAGGTTGAATCCGTTCATAAACTGTATCAGGTTTTTTGCTGCGGCCATTAACCTACAGTAATCGGAAAAGAGTTATTGGTAAAGGAGGACCACCTTACCGACCCTTAATTCATATATCAATTCCCGGGAAGCCTCTTAACCTACTGTGAGAGGCTTACACAGCTGCCACTCTTTGGCTTCTTCCTGAGCGGCCCATAGCTGGCTATACAATCCATCAGTCATGACAAGCTGGTCATGCGAACCCTCCTGCACAAGAGCGCCTTCATTAAAAACAAGTATATTATCAGCAGAGCGTATAGTTTTCAGGTTATGAGCAATAACCAGTACAGTTCTGTCTTTGGACAGATTGCTTATGGCAATCTGAATCTTTGCTTCGTTTATTGGATCAACATTACTGGTTACTTCATCCAGAATGACGATGGGCGAATCTTTTAAAAAAGCCCGGGCAATGGAGAGCCGCTGTTTCTGTCCTCCAGAAAGTCCAACGCCATTTTCTCCTACCGGAGTATCGTAGCCCTGGGGGAGAGTCATAATAAAATCATGAATCATTGCCTTTTGGCTAGCCTTGATAACCTCATCTCTTGAGGCATTTTGGTTTCCGATTTTGATATTATCCTCTATGGTGTCAGCAAATAGAATGACATTTTGCATGACAATACTAACTTTAGACAAAAGATCATCATAATTCATTTCACGAATATCAACACCTCCTATACGGATAGCACCCTGCTGCGGTTCCCAAAACCTGAGAAGAAGATTGGTTATGGTTGTTTTCCCTGAACCGGAAGGACCTACTAGAGCGGTAAGACTACCCTCTGCTAGAAGAAAACCGGCTTCCTTTATCTCAAAATCACCTTCTTCATAGACAAACTTGACTCTGTCAAACTCAATATCATAGCCATCAGGCTGTTTTGATATCCCGGGAGATTCAATAACTGGAGCATCCAGGATGATCTTAATTCTATGGAAGCTGTCTGTTACCTTGATATAGTTTGTCCAGTGTTTTTCCATTTCAACGAAGGGTTTATAAAACTCTTTGCTAATGATTATAAAGATTAAATAGTTAAATATCGTAAGCTGATCATGAAAAATGAGACAGGCTCCTGCTGCAGCCAAAACAGCAAAGCATAGCTCAACAAAGAGTGAATAACGACCCAGGTATCCTGAAACACGTTTTGCTGCTTTTTTACTGCTGTCACCAAAACACTTCGTACTATCCTGCAGTTTCTCCTGAAAATCAGAGCTCTCATTAAATGCCTTCAACAGGGGGATTCCCTTTACATATTCAACAAACAGGCTGACCATATCGGCCAGATTGTCCTGAGATTCTTTCTGGTCTTTTTGCCCGCCCTTGATACCATATATAAGAATAGGGATAGCTATAGGTAGAAGCGATATCATTGCAAGCCCCATTCTCCAGTCTAAAAGAAAAAGTCCAGTTCCAAGAATGATGGCAACAATAAAATCACTGCTCATTCTCGACCACATATGGGCTACAACTGCCTCCATATTGGAAACATCTTTCTGGATAATGGTACTTATCTCACCAATTCTTTCCTTTGAATAAAAACTGAGAGAAAAACACTTTAGCCTACCAAGAATTGAGCGGCGTAAATTTTCTTCAATATCAAATCCGGCAAAATGCTTGGTCATATCGGCTGTTACGTTACAGATAGCCTTGAATACCACAAGAGCAATAAGGCTCAGCCAATAGAGAGAGATGTTAATAATCCGCCCAGTAGTTATTTTCTCTACCATATCGATAACAAGCAGCATCATTGCTGTTCCGCTAAGGGCATATAGAACAAAGAATAAAATAGAAAGGATCAGAATCCCCTTTCCTCTAGCACTTAAATTTCCTAATATTTGCTTAATCATAGATAGACCTCCTTAATCTGCCATGAGTCAACCCTTTTCTGTTGCTCTATCATCTCGATGTATATGGGGCAGGAAGACAATAGCTCCTCATGCCGTCCGGAATCGACCACAATGCCCTCATCCATTACAACAATTTGATCCGCTCCGGTTATTGTATTTAGATGATGCGCGATCATTATCAGGGTTTTATCTCTGCTAAGATTGTTGATCGCCTGCTGAATAAGTTTTTCGTTGCTGGGATCTATAGCCGCAGTTGCTTCATCCAGAATTATGATGGGGGCATTCCTTAAAATCATTCTGGCAATGGATATTCGCTGTTTTTCCCCACCGGAAAACTTAGTGCCACCTTCTCCGGCCTGTGTGGCATAGCCGTCTGGCAGGCTTATTATCGTGTCATGAATCTGTGCCTTCTTTGCTGCTTCAATTATTTCAGCCTTTGTGGCATCAGGCTTGCCTATACGGATATTTTCTTCGATAGATAGATTAAACAGAAAAACTTCCTGCTGAACTATGGATACAAGTGATGACAAAGCCTCTTCACTCATATCGGAAAGCTCCAGCCCGTTTATTGAAAGGCTCCCTGAGTCCGGCTGCCAGAATCCCATAATAAGATTGGCCAGGGTTGACTTTCCTGAACCGGAAGTTCCTACAATGGCGTTTACCGACTTATCTCGAAAGCACAGGTTAATACCTGCCAATATTTTTTTATCAGAGGAGTAACTGAAATCAATATTATCGAAAACGATGTCCCCAGGTTCTGGATCTCGATACAGATTCTTCTTAGGAAGAAGTTTTTCTCCCATAATAGAATAGATATTTTGGATAGATTGATTGTAAACAATCCCGTAATGCTGAAAGGTGGGAAGTTTGGCAAAGGCTGATAAAAAAACTCCGCCGAGAATCAGTGCGAGAACAAAGCCTGGCGTACTAACCGTACCATTTGCCAGCAGTATTGATCCGACAATAACCATAACGACAAGTCCGCCCTCAAGCATCATCGAAATAAGCCCCATCGGAACAGAAATGCTCAGCATTACCCTCTTGACCCAGGTAATATATTCACTCATATGATTGAGCACTTTGCGGGTTTTGTGCTCTTCTTTGGCAAAGGCCTTAATTACTGGGATGGTAGCAATATACTCTAAAAGATCCTCAGACATCTGTTTTGTACTCTCGGCGTATCTTGCAAGAGATTTGCCCCAGATTCTATTCATTATCTTTTTAAATAAAATCATAAGCGGTGTGGTGCATACGAGGGCAATGCCCATCCGCCAATCAATAATCGAGATGATAACAAAAACAGTTATTGGAACAAGGGTAGACGCCATAATCTCGGGAAGGGCATGAGCAAGGTAAACCTCCACCTCCTCCACATCATGATTAATTATGTTTGCCAGATCGCCGGTTCTCCTTTTTTGAAAGAATCCAAGTGACATTGATCTCAGATGCCTGATAATATCAAGGCGGATTTCGGTAAGTGAGCCATAGGCCGCGTCATGTGCTTTCCATATGGATAACCCGTAGAACAGCGATTTAAGAATAAGACACCCTGTAATAACCAGACTGCACCATAGAATCATCTTTTTTGTAATCGAATCGTCTGCCATATGCCCGACCATGTAAACCACTAACAGGCTTGGTATGGTTCCTAGAATGACATTCATCGTGAGAAATATGTTGGATGCAAAATTTCTCTTTTTTACATGCTTGCTGTAAGATTTTTGATTCATTTATATTTTCTCCTGTAAAGTTTTTAAGAACAAATTTTAATATTGAAAATTTTTTCAATATTTATTTTAAAAAAAAGGTAAATTTCTAAACTCAGAGAGTTCAATATTAGACTCTCCTGAATTTTATTGATTTGGAATATGCTCCTTACTCAATGATCTTGTTCCGTAAAGATGCTGACGTACTAATAAATCCATCATATGACTAGCCCAATCTTTTCCGCGGTAATGACGGGCGATCTCAAAAACACCCTCCATAAAGTTTGTTGCAAGGATGTGAAATAGAATTTCATCATAAACTGTTCCTCTAAAGACCGGAGTCAACTTTAAGTGCTCAGTAACAACTGCGATCAGATCATCCTTGGTTCCCTCAAAACGGCTCCCCTCACTCTTATCTATCAGAATAACAATCTCCTTATGATAGTTCTCAATACATTTAAGAATTATCAGGAGTTCATGTTTGTAGAGGTTGTCTTCCGGATTATCAGACATCTCTTCTGTCAATACGATAGTATTAAGCTGATTCCTGACTGGAGAAACAATCTGTTCAAAAAGATCATTCTTGTTTTTAAAATAAGAGTAGATCAGACCAAGGGGTATACCGGCACCTTTGGCAATTGAGGTTACCCTCGCACCTCTGAAGTTATTTGAATAAAACTCCCGGAGAGCAGAAATCATGATCTTTTCACGTATCTCATCCTTAAGCACCTGCGGCATTATCAATACTCCTTGTCTTTGTCTGCGAGAACGTTATCGGATTCTTCGGCCGATCCGGTACGCTTTTTCCATTAGTTTATCCTTTTTTCCGGGGCGGAACCGGAAAAGTGTGTCGGTGAACACGATTTTTTGCATCACCTTTCCCTTCAGGTTATGAACATAGGTGCTGAGGCTTTTCATTGTATTGGGAAGATCGCCGGAAAGCCAGGCGGAAGGTTGCGGCAGGGTCAGGGCAACCGCCAGGATAAATTTCTTTCTTCCGAATTCCTTTTTCGGGCCGAAATTCCCCAGTTCTTTTTTCATTGTCCCCAGTTTTTCGGGAAGGCTCTTCTTGTATACCTGATTGATTCCTTCTGGCTGGTACATCGCGTAACCGGTGTGCCGGTCGAAGAAAGCCTTCATAATGGCGGTAACCCCTCCCCAGTAGACGGGCGTTCCGAGCACGATGACATCGGCCGCTTCCACCTTGCAGTAAATCTTTTCAAAGTCGTCCTCGATCACGCACTTGCCCTTTTGGGCGCAGGCCCAGCATCCGCGGCAGAATTCGATGCGGTAATCGTAGAGGTTGATCCTTTCGGCTTCATGTCCATTCTCCGATGCGCCCTGCAGGATTTTGTCACACATGCCGGCGATATTGCCTTTTCTTCGGTTGGTGCCGATGATGGCCAGTACTTTCATCTGCTCTTCCTATATATATTGAAATTGATTTCAGTATTCATAGAAGGTTTAACTTTGTCAATTAGTATTAGCTATTAATGTTGACATATCTGAATTACTGGTGTATCTGTTCTCTTTCAATATCCTACCGTGGATGTAAAACGAGAGAGTCCATGACTAGGGGAAACGAGGGTTGGAAGAAATCTCCTCTTGTTTTCCGTAAAAATATTCAATATCTTATATATAGATTCTTGAAAAAGATGGAGGATATAGATGCCCGAACTGCCCAGAAGTTTTGATGATCTGATTAATAAAAGTGATCTGCCCGTACTGGTCGATTTTTATGCGGACTGGTGCGGCCCCTGCAAAATGGTCAGTCCTGTCATTGCCCGGCTCGCCAAAGAGTACAAGGGGCGGCTGACAACAGTGAAAATCAATACGGAAAAGAAGCCCGCCATTGCCGGACGGTATTCCATACAGTCCATTCCCACGATTATGCTTTTTTATAAAGGGAAACAGCTGATGCGCCTGCAGGGAGCCTATCCCTATGAATCATTAAAGGCTGAGCTGGAGAAATCCCTTCCTTAGGAAGCTCCTTCCACCGATCTTCCGGAGGGATTATGGAACAATTGATTATTCCTCTCCTTGTGAAGGGGGGAGGGGAGGTCCGGATTCAGAAACAATAAAAAACTTTCATATATGTGCCATGATATGACACGTTGACGACTTATCCTCAGTTTATCCTATTAAAAAGGCAGGTTGAAGATGAGAAAAATCATGATTCTGAATGAAAGCGACTTTAACGGAGAGCCCGGTGATCTTGCGACTCTGGGGTTCTCAATGAAAGGGGCGGACTCCCAGGTTGACGATATTTTTATGATCCAGCCCTATAATACAATCAAGTGTCTGAAAACCTCTTCAGACTATCAGGGGCAATATTCGGTGGCCGATTTTGTAAAATATGTTCTGAACCAGTGATCATTTTCCTTCCTGATTGTTGACAACTGATCCCGTTGCCCTTACCATTGTCCGCTGAAAGAAGACATTTTCTCTAAAGGATTGAATATGAAGAAAATACTGTTGGCGGTTATCACTGTTTCCGTCATGTTTTTAAGCTGCGGGAGCAAGGAACTTCCCGAAGGGGCCGTTGCCGTAGTCAATAAAACTGTTATCACCCTTGATGACTTCAATGCGGAACTGGATATGTTCAAAGGCCAGTACGAAGCTCAGGGAATGGCTGTTTCCGAGGGTGACCTTGAAAAGGTAAAACCTCAGCTGCTGGATTCCATGATTGTAAAAGTACTGCTCCTGGCAAAAGCGGAAGACCTCAAAATCACTGCAGATGAGCAAGCCATCACCACACAGATTGAAGGATTCAAGCAGCAGTTCGGTTCGGAAGAAGCATTTGCGGAAGCCTTGAAAGCCAATAATTTTACAGAAGAAAAACTGGTTGCCGATCTGGGGGAACAGTCCCTGATTCAGCAGCTCTTTGAACAGGAAGTCTACGGAGACATCGTTATTGACGAAGAGGCTATGAAAGCTTTCTACGAAGAGAATAAGGATGCCATGTTTCAGATGCCCGAATCTGTTGAAGCCAGCCATATCCTGGTAATGGTTAACGATACGCAGAATGAAGCGGAAGCTCTCAGTAAGATCCTGGATATCAAAGCCAGAATCGATGCCGGTCTGGATTTCGGTGAAGCGGCTCTTCAGTACTCTGAAGGTCCCAGCAATACCCAGAAGGGATACCTCGGTCAGTTCGGCAGGGGACAGATGGTTCCCGAATTTGAAAATGCCGCTTTCACTCAGGACGTGGGTGTGGTGGGAGAACCTGTTCTGACCCAGTTCGGTTATCACCTGATTCTGACTACCGCGAAAAATGAAGCGTCCACCATCAGTTTCGATGAATCAAAGGGTTTTATCGAACAGCAGATGAGCCAGGAAGAGTATCAAACCAAATCCGTCGAGTTTATTGAGAATCTGAAAAAGAAAGCTAAAATCACTCTGCCGGAATGGGCCATGCCAAAAGAAGAAGAGAGTGTAAATCTCCAGACAACAGGCTGATTTCCCTCACATTTATCTATACCCCTCCGTATAAAATGTTATAATGGGGGGTATGAATAGATATAATCTGGACCAATCCGCCCTTCTGATTGTCGATGTTCAGAAGGATTTCTGCCCCGGTGGAGCCCTGGCTGTTTCCCGGGGCGATAATATTATCCCCGTTATTAATCGCATAGCGCCGGATTTCCCCGTGGTTGTAGCTACCCGGGACTGGCATCCCGCCGGTCATATTTCCTTCGCGTCCAGTCATCCCGGCAAGAGCGTATATGACACCGTTGAGGCTGACGGACTGGAGCAGGTCCTGTGGCCCGATCACTGCGTACAGGGAACCGATGGTGCCGGCTTTCATGACAGCCTCGATATCGGTCCTGTCAGTATGATACTGCACAAGGGTTGTTCCCCTTCTCTGGATTCCTATTCGGCTTTCTTTGATAACGGGAAAAGGGCTGCCACCGGTCTGGAAGGTTATCTGAAAGGTCTGGGTATTAACACTGTATATATATGCGGATTAGCGACTGACTACTGTGTCTTTTTTTCTGCCATGGATGCTGCCCGGGCCGGATTTGAAACCTTTGTAATATCCAACGCGGTCAAAGCGGTCAATGTCCCCGCAGGGAGTGAAGCGGCTGCAGTGGGCCGGATGGAGAAGGCCGGTATAGGGATGGTAACTTTATGAACTGCTCTTCGGCTCTTTTTACCGATTTTTACGAACTGACAATGACACAGGGGTATTTTCTCAAGAAACATAACCCCCGGGTTGTATTTGATATGTTTTTCCGGGCCCTTCCCTTTGACGGGGGGTATGCTGTTTTTGCCGGGCTGGACAGCTTTCTGGAAAATCTGGCTGCCTTCCGTTTTTCAGAAGAAGATATTGCCTATCTCAGAAAGCGTGGGGGATTCAACCCTGCCTTTCTGGATTATCTATCGGGGTTCTCCTTTCAGGGGGATATCTACAGCATGAGGGAGGGGACGGCCGCTTTTCCCGGAGAACCCATGCTCAGGGTTGAAGGAACCCTTATTGAGACGCAGCTGATCGAAGGGATGCTGCTGAACCACATCAATTTTCAGACCCTGATTGCGACCAAAACCTCCCGTATCCTTCAGGCAAGCCGACAGGGAAGTATTATGGAGTTCGGACTCCGGAGAGCACAGGGGCGGGACGGTGCCATGTCCGCTTCGCGGGCTGCCTTTATCGGAGGAGCTTCGGCCACTTCCAATACTCTGGCCGGTGCGTTATTCCATATTCCCGTCAGCGGAACCATGGCCCACTCCTGGGTCATGTCTTTTGACAGCGAACTGGAAGCTTTCCGGGATTTTGCAGATATATACGCAGAAAATCCTGTTCTTCTTATTGATACATACGATACTCTGGGAAGCGGAATTGAAAATGCGGTTAAAGTCGGTCTGGAACTGCAGAAGAAGGGGCGTAACTTCGGTGTGCGCCTGGACAGCGGCGATCTCTGCTATCTGAGTAAAAAAGTCCGTCAGAAGCTGGATGAGGCAGGGTTGCAAAAGGCTTTTATCGTTGTCTCCAATGATCTGGATGAGTATATCATTGCCCAGCTCATATCAGAGGGCGCGCCCATAGATGCCTGGGGCGTGGGAACCAGAATGGTAACAGGGGGGAACGACTCATCTCTTACCGGGGTATATAAACTCTCCGCCCGTGAACAGGGAAATTCCATGACTCCGGTTATGAAAATCTCCAACAACCCGGTTAAGTCTTCTCTCCCCGGTATTAAGCAGGTCTACCGCTTTCGTGATTCATCGGGCCAGTTGATCCGGGATATGATTGCGCTGGCTGATGAAGAAATTCCACAAACCGGGCCGCTGGAGTTTTTCCATCCCATGATGGAACGAAAATCCTATGTTCTGGATGAGTTTTCCGGGTATGAGCCTCTACTGATCCCTTTTGTTAAGGCGGGGAACAGGATAGAAGCTGTGGAAAGCCTTCGGGATATGCAGGAGCGTTGCCGGAATCAACTGCTATCGCTGGATGAAACCTATAAAAGGGCTCTTAATCCCCATGATTACAAGATATCCCTGTCCGGTGAACTGAGACGGCTGAAAAGCCGGCTGGTGGAGGAGTCTAGCCATTGAATTCATTCTGGATATCCCTGATTTTATCCAGAATGCTCAGAAAGATTTCAACAACATTCGGATCAAAATGCTTCCCCTTTTCTTTCCGGATAAGGGCGAGGCACTTCTCTTCCGGCCAGGGATCCTTGTATGGACGGCTGCTCCTGAGAGCATCGTATACATCGGCTACGGCAGTAATCCTGGCCTCTATGGGAATCTCTTCACCCTTCAGGCCCAGGGGATACCCCCCCCCGTCCCAGTGCTCGTGGTGGTTCAGGGCAATATTGGCCGCTGTTTGAATCAGTCTCCGCTCATGCAACCGGGGATCCGTTTCGACCCAGTTTATATCCGACCGGGAGAAGAAGTTGACGAAACGGTTCGATGTCAGAATTTTCTCCCCGTATTGGCAGTGCTTTTTCATGGTTATCCACTCTTCTTCGGTAAGGCGGCCTTCCTTCAGAAGTATGCTGTCGGGTATCCCGATCTTTCCTATATCATGAACAGGGGAGGCAAGCTGCATAATATGGATGCTTTCTTCGTCCCATCCCATGTGTCTGGCTATGCAGGCCGAAAATTCGGATACTCTCAGAAAATGGTCTCCCGTTTCGAAATCCCTGTATTCCGCCGCCTGGGAGAGGATTCCGATAATCTGTTTCCGGGATATGTCCAGCTGGCGGTTCCGGATTTCCAGTTCTCTTGTCCGCTCCTGTACCAGTTCTTCCAGGTGCTCCTTATAGAGGGTGTTTTCTTTAATCAGTCTGGCTTTTTCCAGTGATTTATCAATGGTATGACTCAGGATGGAAAGATCCTGAACTGGCTTTATAAGATAGTCCCAGGCTCCCAGGCGAAGAGCATTTACGGCATCATCCAGCCTGTTGGCCCCGGATATGACTATTACAGGGATATTCAAACCCTTTTCTTTGATAAACTTCAGAACATCCAGTCCGTCTGCTTCGGGCATACGCAGATCAGTCAGAACAATCTGCGGTTTCTCCTTCTCTACCATTCTCATTCCGATAAGGCCGTTTTCTGCGGTTAGTACAGTAAACTCCCTGTCTTCCAGATAGTATGTGAAAACCTGACGGATAACAGGTTCGTCGTCAATTATTAATACTTTGATTTCGGATTCAGCTTCCTGCATATAATAATTCTAGCTTATCTGCCCGATTACTGCGAGCAAAATTCCCCTGATATTGACACTTCCCGGTTTCTCCGGCGAAAGAGTATATTTACAGTATTTATACACTCGCTTATACTGCTGTTACTATGAATCAATACGAATAACTGGAGAAAATAATGAAAAAAGGCTTGATTTTGTTTGTTGCCCTGGCTATCTGTTCTGCTGTGCTTTTTGCAGGGGGAAGTCAGGAGAGCGCATCCGGAGATAACTCTCTGTCCTATATTAAAGATAAGGGTGTTTTTGTACTCGGTCTGGATGACAGTTTCCCTCCCATGGGTTTTCGGGATGAGAATGGTGAAATTACCGGTTTTGATATAGACCTTGCCAGAGAAGTCTGTAAAAGAATGGGTGTGGAACTCAAGCTGCAGCCCATTGACTGGGATGCCAAGATTCTGGATCTGAACAGCCGGGATATTGATGTAATCTGGAACGGTCTGACTATTACGGATGAGAGAAAAGAGAAAATCTCATTTTCCAAACCCTATATTGCCAATCGCCAGATTGTTATTGTACAGGCTTCCTCCGGTATCAGCACAAAAGCGGATCTGGCCGGGAAAAAAGTCGGCATCCAGCTCGGAAGCAGTGCGGACGATGCAGTAAACAGCGATGCTGAAACCCTGGCCACTCTGGATGAACTGGTTAAATTCCAGGACAACGTACAGGCTCTGATGGATCTGGAAGTCGGACGCATCGACGCTGTTGTTGTTGATGAAATTCTGGGGCGTTACTATATCTCGAAGAAAGCGGGTGTCTTCGCCGTTGCCGATGAAGCTTTTGCTGCCGAAGAGTACGGAATCGGCTTCCGGAAAGGCGAAGAGGCTTTTGTCGCCGAAGTTGACCGTATCCTGGACGAGATGGTAAAAGACGGTGCTGCCGCTGCTATCTCCAGCAAGTGGTTTGCTGACGACATCCTGATGCCCCGCTGATGGAATACCTGATAGATTCAACGCAGTACATCCTCCTGGGCTGTACTGTTACGTTGAAACTCTTCTTTATCACCCTGATTGCTTCTCTCCCGCTGGGATTTATCTGCGCTATGGGAAAAACATCTCACTGGAGAGCTGTCAGGGTGGTGATGGAACTGTATACTTCCATTGTCAGGGGGACACCGCTTCTATTGCAGATCTTTTTTGTCTACTACGGTCTCCCCATTCTGATTCCCGGCCTGCGTCTGGAGCGTTTCAATGCTGCGGCGCTTACTTTTGTACTGAATTACGGTGCCTATTTTACTGAAATCTTCCGGGGCGGGATTCAATCAATCGATCGGGGACAGTACGAAGCAGCCCGGGTCCTCGGGATGAACTATATCCAGACTATGGTCAGGATTATCCTGCCGCAGACTTTTAAAAGGGTTCTGCCTCCCGTGGCAAACGAGGCTATCACCCTGGTAAAAGATACAGCCCTGATAGTCGTCCTGGGAATCGGCGATATCCTGCGCAACTCCAAGGAGATTGTCGCCCGGGACTTTACAATCAGTCCCTTTGTTATCGCCGCCCTGATCTATCTGGCTATGAACTATCTGGTGGTTCTGTTCTTTAAACGCCTGGAGAAGAGGTATTCCGTCTATGAATGATATGATTGTTCTCAAGGATCTCAGAAAATCCTTTGGAAACCTTGAGGTTCTGAAAGGGGTGGATCTTACTGTCAGAAAGGGGGAAATCATCTCTGTAATCGGGCCTTCCGGGTCGGGCAAGAGTACCCTGCTCCGTACCCTGATTCATCTGGAGAAAGCATCGGGCGGTGAAATCTCCATAGAGGGAGAACAGACCCTGACTCAGTCGGGCAGGCATATCTCAGAAGCTCAGGTCAGGCACCGCTGCCGCAAACTGGGAATGGTTTTTCAGAATTTCAATCTTTTTCCTCACAAAACCGCTCTGGAAAACATAATTGAAGCTCCCGTAACGGTTTTAAAGAAGGATAAGGATGAGGCCGTTCGCAAAGCTGAGGTGCTTCTGGCTAAAGTAGGCCTTACAGAAAAACGGGATACCTATCCCTACTACCTTTCGGGCGGACAGAAACAGCGTGTGGCTATTGCCCGGGCATTGGCGATGGAGCCGGATATCATGCTCTTTGACGAGCCTACCAGCGCTCTGGATCCCGAATTGATCGGTGAGGTCCTGGCGGTTATCAAGGACCTGGCGTCAGAGCATATGACCATGCTTATCGTCACCCACGAAATGGGTTTTGCCAGGGAAGTCTCGGACCGGGTCGTGTTTATGGACGAAGGCAGGATTCTGGAAGACGCCTCTCCCGAGAAGATTTTTACCAATCCCGATCACCCGCGGATTAAAATGTTTCTTGATAAGATGCTCTAGTGTCTGTTTATGGCTGATATTTACTGATACTGGTCTGTATCAGCCTGCCTTCTATTCTCTGTTCATCTTCTCTGTAATCACAGGGGCATGAAATCCCTGAAAATTAACCCCGGCGGCTTCTTTTGGAATGCCTGTTTAAGTCCTTTGAAAAAAAAGCAAAGCAGCAAAAAAAAGACGTGATTTGTGAGCCTGATGTATTATAATATGAGGATATTGTTAGAACAGAAGGAGCCTTAATGGCCAGGATATATCAGTTTCCCCATGATAAGCTTGAGTTGGATCTGTCCGCCCTGGCGGCGGGAGATCTGGCATATGATATTTTCCAGTTTCCCAAAAGCTGGATTCAGAAATCTTCCTGCAGTGAAGAAGATAAAAAGGACCTCCTTCCGGTTTTTGTCGATATTTTTTCTCTCCATCACCATTTTCAGGATGGGGGGGTACTGTCTCTTGAAAAAGAACTGCCTCTAATTCATCACAGTTTTCTGGGGGAAGGGATTCAAATGCTTCTTAACGGGACCTCTCCGGAAGAAATTGATCACAGGATGACAGGGAAGATCCGTTCGAGTCTCTGTTCCGGACGAAATCTGCTGGAAAAATTATTAATCAGAACGGGAATTCTCAGTATGGCAGTCGGGAATCTTCCCGGTACCACTCATACCCTTCTGATGGACCTTTTTGACTTTGAGGACCCGACTTGTGTTGTCGATATCCTTTTAAATGCTCTCATGGGCAACGGACGGTCTGAGCAGGCTGAGATAATCCCTTTTGAATCCTGCTGATATTTTCTCTTATTAATTCAATTCCCCTGTCGTATCAAGGTAGAGCATACCCCATCCTCTTTGAAGGTACTTGAGGGTCGTCAGTTTGAATTCTCTTTTTGTATTTGTAAGCTCAAGCCCCAACCTGATCTCCTCCCTACGGGAATCCTCAACCATCTTGATCTCTGCGGCTCTTATATATTCCTGTTTCTGACTTTTTATCACCCTGTAGGAACGTCTGCGGTAGGGGGTCCCGGCCATTCCCGTCATATGAATCATCTTCAACCGGTTAAGAGGCCTTTCCCTGTAGGAGAGGAATCCTGAAGGGAGTTTTTCATCTGTTCCGTTCAGAATCTCAACCGGTCCCAGGGTCGGACTTACAGTGGCAAACAGTTCCCGCAGCTTGTAGGAGGTGGGCCATGTTCCCGATGTGGTATTGCGAAGGGTGTTCAGGATAATGGGAAGACCGGAAAATCGTGTGGAGCCTGATGTAATCTGAGGGGCTCCATCCTTTACCATATTCAGGCATAACCCATCCTCTCCCCAGGGAAGCATGGCTATGAATGTATTCACGCCATGAGTCCGGGAGGCCCCTTTTAACAGCTGTGTCTGCCCGGATTGCCATAACAGGAGCGGGTTGGCCTCTATTGTTTCTCGGTTTCGGATGTAGCCATCCCCGCAGCAGAACAGAAGGGGTTTTTCCGGCAGGACGGAAGATATCTCGTTCCATTGTCCGGACAGGGGCTGTTTAAGCACAGTATTGATTAACAGCTTATTCTCTTTTACAAGATAGGGCTGGTAATCTTCGACTTCCGGTGTAATGAAGTGAAAGGCTCCGGATTTTACCCTCTCCAGGCTTCGGGCCAGATCTTCCTCCAGATCCGGCTTCAGGGGCGAGTAGTAGGCATTTATGGCAATCTCCCTGATCCCTTTTTTCTGAAATCCCTCCAGAAGCTTTTTTGCTTCTTTATTGCAATCCTCCCGGATATAGGCCAGTGTCAGACTGCACCCGGAAGACCCCACCCTGTTCATAAACTGCATCGGGGCCGAATAATCTCTACTGAGCTGAAGGTAGGCAATCTTTCTGTCGGGGTCTTTGACGAGACGGGAAAAGAGGCCCTGAATTTCATTCAGAATGATAACGGCTTTTATCTGGGATAAATTCAGTTTGTGATAACACAGAAAATCCTGAATAAAACAGGGAAGAGGCAAATCCTTCTTTCTTTCTCTTTCGCGGGAGTAGAATATCATCCCGTTTATTCCAAAGCCGATCTGTAATGTTTCATCTCTGAGGATGAGATACAGATAGCCCTTAAAAGTAATAGGATTCATATAAGCGCTCCAGAGGGATATATTCATTGTTGTATCCGAAACATCCCGGTCCTATAAGATCCAGCATGGATCGGCTTTTTAACCGTACCGGAGCGGGTATACTCAGAACGGCAACTTTCATTCCCCTGTTCAGCTCATGCTGCGATACAATCCTCAGAGTGCTGATATCTATCAGGCAGATAAGATCGGGTACCATTACAGCAATATTCCTGTCCCTGAAACCGATCAGGTATTCATTCTGCAGAAGGATGGTAAAGCGGGATTTTTTGTAATTCCCGACACCTTCTATATTGAATTCCTGCCAGTTATGTTCTGTTCTGGCGGGTCTGTCTTTGACCGTTCCTATAAACAGTTCGACAATACTTCCGTACTGGGAGTTCTTGGAGGTATTCAGGAGGCTCTCAAACAGCTCGCTATAGGATTTTTTATTGAGAAAACAGCTCCCGATTCTATAGAGAAAAGAGATTGTTTCTGGAATCAGGCATTTTTTCAGGATTTTTTCAGTTGTACTGAATCCGGCAAAATAGGCTACCCCTGCCTCATCACTGACAATTTCCCTTGACTTAACCTCAAATAACAGGTTGTTCAGGTCCTCAAAGGCAAAATAATTCCCCCCGGGGGTCATAATGGAAAAGGGGGTCATTTTGATTCCGGCAGACTGGGCGGTGGTCATCTGAAACTCCGGAAAGGCCCTGGCCATGCAGTCGCCGTCTATTAAAGGTACACCCTTCATGGACGCCAGGAGAACCGGGTAGAGGACATTGATGCTGGCGGCTTCGAGTGTGAATAAACCGTCTATGCTGCAGTCGTTCTCCCGGGAAAACCTCTCCAGTACCTGCAGTCCCTCATTTCCCGTAGGAGGGTGGGCTTCCATCATGCTCCCCATAATTCCCGTTGTGGCATACCCTTTTTCCGCATCAAGTTCATTTATATTTAAAAGAGGAACTTTGACTTTTCTTAATCTGTCCGTTAAAAGCTGAATAAGAATCTCTATCTGTTCTCCTCCGCCGCAGCTGGTTAAAAGTGATCCGTAGTAGAGCGGTCTGATCCAGGATTCATCAATTAATTGCATTATATATCCTCCTCGGATAAGCGTCGGTAGAGGGTCGCAAGGCTGATGCCTAGGTGCCTGGCCATGGCTTTTTTCCCGTCTGTGGTCTCTCCGTAAGTCTGGAGAAGAGATACCAGCTCTTCATGGGAAATCCGGTTCTTTTTCCTCCTCTGTACTGTTTTTTCCGCTGCGGCTTTTTTCCGCGGATGAAAGAGGATGGCCGGAGGGAGATCCTCTTTTTCTATCAGCTCGCCAGGGGTTATGGTCATGCAGTACTGGATCGTATTTTCCAGTTCTCTTGTATTCCCCGGCCAGTCGTAATTTTTCAGTGTTTCCATGGCCTCATGGGAGAGGTATTTGAATGAGCCCATTGCGCAGGCATACTTCCGTATAAAATAGTGGGCCAGTTTCTCGACTTCCTCCCTGTGTTCTCTCAGGCTTGGGAGGTTCAGGGGAATGACATTCAACCTGTAATAGAGGTCGCTTCTAAAACGGCTGTCTTCGATAAACTGTTCCAGATTCTTATGGGTGGCGCTGATAAAACGGACATCTGCCCTGATTGTTCTATGCCCGCCCAGGGGTTCGAACTCTTTTGTCTGAATAACCCTGAGCAGCTTTGCCTGGAGGGCAGGGGTCATATCCCCGATCTCATCCAGAAATACAGTACCCCCGTGGGCTATTTCCAGTTTACCCTTTCTTCCTCCCGAATCGGCACCGGTAAAAGCGCCTCTTTCATATCCGAAGAGTTCACTCTCCAGCAGGGCTTCCGGGATTGCCGCACAGTTTATGGCTACAAAGGGGTATTCCTTGCGCAGGGATACATTGTGGATGGCCCTGGCAAACTGTTCTTTTCCTGTCCCGCTTTCTCCTCTGATCAGTATGGAAGAGTCTGTAACGGCGGCCCTCACAGCTATGCTGATACAGTGTCTGAGCTGGGGGCTGTCTCCAATGATCTTCTGAAACCCGGAAGCTTTTTTGATGGCCGTATCAATACCGTTTGCTGTTTCTCCGGAAAAAGGGGTCCCCAGAATCATCCGGCCGATAAATGTATCTTCCCTGTAAAAATTATAGAGCCGGAGTTTGAGGGGGGATGTCCCGCCCAGCAGTATGGTATAGCTTTCGGAGGTCTCAATATTTTTGTCCTCCGATTCGGCGCAGTAATCGAAAAACCTTTCGGATAAATGCCATTTCCGGGCCGTCGGATTTTCATAATGGAGGATATTTCCTTTTTGAAGCAGTACAATACCTTTTTCACTCTCATTTGCTATTACTTCGATAACCTGGCTGAAGTAATGATTTTTCCAGTGTTCGATTCTGATCTCTTCCTGTTCTGTCAGGAGGCGACTGCAGAAAAGAAGGTGGCTTATTTCCTTTGAGGATTTGTTTTCCATATCCAGCCGGTTGTTGAAACTCCAATAGACAGAGTATTCCGAGGCGGTCAGGGTTGGGGGGACAAACAGGCTCCCCGTATCGCTGCTGACCGAAACTGAGGTTTCAGCCCTCTCATGGGCAGTTGCTTTCCGAACTTTAATGCGGCAGTCGAAATATCGTTCCAGAGAATACCGGGTTTCCTGATTCATTGGTTTATCATAACTTATTTGCATTATTTTCTCAAATATAGGTTTAATTTGGAAATGAGAAAAATGAGAAATTTGATAATTTTAAGGTTGAAACCCCTGCTTTTGCAGGAAATAACAGTTGGCATGTTATTTGTATTAAGAGATTCCCAAGAAAAAAACGTGAGGTATTATTTATGTCAAAACAGGATAAGGAAGGATT
This sequence comes from Oceanispirochaeta sp., assembly GCA_963663385.2. Classification (GTDB taxonomy): domain Bacteria; phylum Spirochaetota; class Spirochaetia; order DSM-2461; family DSM-2461; genus Oceanispirochaeta. Next base: position 486,295 of record CAXXXD010000004.1, read on the forward strand.
TGTAGAACAGCATGCCCTTGATCAGATACCTGTGAACCAGAGAAAGAGCTGGCTGAGTATCGCCCTTATATGGGCCGGCGCTATGATCAGTGTTACATCCCTGATGGTCGGGGGAGCCCTGGTTTCCGGACTCACTCTCGGGAGGGCAATAGGGGCTGGTGTTGCAGGTTATCTGATCATTATGGCCTTTATGGTTTTTCAGGGGATGCAGGGGGCTGACCTGGGCCGCCCGACTGTTGTAAATGCGGAATCGTCCTTCGGGAAACAGGGCGCCGGATTTGTTATTTCCTTTGTGCTGGGAGTCTCTGTAATGGGTTGGTTCGCCGTACAGACCTCTGTTGCGGGAGCTGCTTTTTCCGGTTTTATAGCAGAAATGGGCGGGTCCTTTCCCCTGTGGCTCTCCTCTCTTATCTGGGGGACAGTGATGCTGGTTACGGCCATTATGGGAATCAGGGCACTGGCGTATCTGAACTATATTGCTGTGCCGGCTCTGATTATTCTGGCGGTTGCAGGGACTGCAATGGCATTCAGGCAGTATGGCATTGAAGGTCTCTCTTCTGTGCAGCCGGCCGCCCCCTTTCCGTTTTTTAACGGTGTGGCTATTGCGGTAGGCGGTTTCGCGGTTGGCGGCGTTATTGCCGCTGACTACTCCCGTTATGCCAGAGACCGGAAAGGTTCCATGCTCTCTTCTGTTGTCGGTGTTCTGCCTCTCGGTATTATACTGATTGCCTCCGGGGCTGTTATGGCTGTAGTAGCCGGAACATACGATATAACTGCTGTTATATCCTCTCTGGGGTTTCCTGTTCTGGGGTTTCTCACTCTGATCCTGGCGACATGGACGACAAATGCCGTAAACGCCTATTCCGGAGGACTGGCTATTACCAGTATGTTTAACCTGGACAGCAGCAAAAGGGCTTTTGCCACGGCTGTAGCCGGAGGTATCGGAACGATTCTTGCGGTTCTGGGGTTCATCAGCCATTTTATCTCCTTCCTGACTGTTCTGACAGCAGGTATAACTCCCATTGCCGGTGTTATGATTGCCGATTACTGGATCAGGAACAGGGGGAACGCGGAGAACTGGGCTCCCGCAGAAGGGATTCACTGGGCCGGGATTACTGCCTGGCTGGCTGGAACATTTACCGGTTTGTTTTTTAAATGGGGAAGCAGCGCGATCAATGCCATTGTCGTGTCCGGTGTCTGTTTTCTGGTTCTGACTCTTATTGCCGATAAAAAGGAGAAACTGGCTGATGCGAATTCTTGATGAAAAAGCGATAGAACATATAGCCCTCGGGGCTTCCCTTCTGGGTACCGGCGGAGGAGGGGATCCTCACATAGGTAAGCTGATGGCTCTGGATGCTATCCGCAAGTATGGACCGGTAACCCTTCTGTCGGCGGACGAACTGCCCGATGATGCTTTGATTGTCCCCTCCGCCATGATGGGCGCCCCGGTTGTCATTATAGAAAAACTCCCTAACGGACAGGAGTTTATACATGCCTTCAAAGGTCTGGAAGGTGTTCTCGGGAAGAAAGTATATGCCACCATACCCATTGAGGCGGGGGGGGTGAACTCCATGATCCCCATTGCCGTGGCGGCTCAGCTGGGAATTCCCCTGGTGGATGCCGACGGAATGGGCCGGGCCTTTCCGGAACTGCAGATGGTTACCTATCATCTGGATGAGATCCCTGCCAGTCCCATGGTTATTGCGGATGAAAAAGGGAATACGGTTATTCTCAATACCATAACCAATAACTGGGCGGAAGAGCTGGCCCGGGGGCTGACCGTTTCCATGGGCGCTTCTGTTATGATCAGCATCTATCCCATGACAGGCCGGCAGGTTAAGGACTCTGCGATTCTGAATATAATGAGCTTTTCAGAGGATATCGGCAGGATCATTATGGAGGGCCGGGAGAAGAATATCCTTCCCCTGGATGAAATCCTTGAGATTACCAGCGGGTATGCCCTGTTTAAAGGGAAAATCACCGATGTGGAACGCAAGCTGGAAGGCGGCTTCAACAGGGGGCTGTGCAAACTGAGCGGAGTGGACGACTGCAGAGATCAATCCATGGATATTGACTTCCAGAACGAAAATCTTATTGCGACCAGAGACGGACAGGTGGTTGCCACTGTTCCCGATCTTATCTGCATTGTCGATCTGGATACTATGGTGCCCATTACGACGGAATCCCTGAAATACGGACAGAGGGTTCTTGTTCTGGGGATCCCCTGCGATGCCAAATGGCGGACACCCAAAGGACTGGCGACGGTTGGTCCCCGTTATTTCGGCTATGATCTCGAATATGTGACAATTGAAAAACTGGCCGGCAGGAAGGAGGTCCTTGTATGAGTTACAAGCTTGGAATCGATGTTGGGGGAACCAATACGGATGCGGTGCTGATTGATGATCAGAACCGTATCCTCTCCCAGATAAAAACCCCGACTACCGAAGATGTTATGACCGGTATTAACCGGGCGGTTCTCTCTGTTCTGGATCAGGTGGATATTAAACGGCAGGATATCGGACATGCCATGCTGGGGACAACCCACTCAACCAATGCCATTGTTACCAGAAAGCATCTTCTCAAGACCGGAGTGCTCCGGATCGGCAAGCCTGCCACCATGTGTATCGAGCCCATGACTGACTGGCCCCGGGAGCTGCTGGAAGCCGCCAGCTGCGGAACCTATATGATTACCGGCGGTCATGAATTCGACGGCCGGGAGATTTTCCCCCTGGATGAGGAGGAAATCCGGCAGGCCTGTGCCGATATGAAAGGCCGGGTAGAGGCTGTTGCTATTACCAGTGTGTTCTCTCCTGTTTCATCAGCCCATGAAACCAGAGCCATGGAGATCGTGAAGGAGTCCCTGGGGGATATCCCCGTGACGGTTTCAAATGAGATTGCTTCAATCGGTATCCTGGAAAGAGAAAATGCCACTATCCTGAATGCTTCCCTGAATAAGGTGGCCCGGACTATGGCGGAAGGTTTTCATAAGGCTCTCAAAGAGGCGGATGTTACGGATGCGGAAGTCTATATCTGCCAGAACGACGGAACCCTTATGAATATGGATTACGCGGTTGAGTATCCTGTTCTCACCATCGCCTGCGGCCCGACCAACAGTATCCGGGGCGCTTCATTCCTGAGTGGAAAAAAGGATGCCATTGTTCTGGATGTGGGAGGTACGACAAGCGATATCGGTGTTATAAAGGGCGGTTTCCCCCGGGAATCATCCCTGGCTGTTGAAATCGGCGGCGCCCGGACGAATTTCCGTATGCCCGACCTGAACTCCATCGGTCTGGGGGGCGGGACCATTATTCACCGGAATGGCGACAGTTTTACTGTCGGTCCCGACAGTGTGGGGTATCAGATTACGGAAAGAGCCCTTGTTTTCGGCGGTGATACCCTGACGGCTACGGATATTATTGTACGCCTCGGGATGTCCGATATAGGAGATCCATCCCTTGTTTACCATATGGACCGGGATTTTGCCCGGGCGGTTTTCGACCGGATGATGGAGACCGTAAGCAACGGGATCGACCGGATGAAGCTTTCGAAAGATCCTGTTCCGGTTGTTCTGGTCGGAGGAGGCAGTATTCTGATAGGAGATACCATTGAAGGTGTGGCCGATCTTATCCGTCCGGAGAATTTCGGCGTGGCCAATGCCCTGGGCGCTGCGATCTCTCAGGTCAGCGGTCAGATTGAGAGGGTGTACTCTCTGGATCAGATCCCCCGGGAAGAAGCAATGGCGGACGCCCGGAAAACTGCCGTGGATGAAGCCGTTAAGGCAGGAGCGGAAGAGTCTACCATTTCCATTGTGGAAGTGGATGATGTGCCCCTTGCGTATCTGCCAGGCAATGCTACCCGCATCCGTGTAAAAGCTGTAGGATTCCTTAAAAAATAATAGAATACCCCTCTCCCGGACCTCCCCCGGCCCCTCAGGAGAGAGAGTAATTACTTCTCCCCTCGAGGGGAGACTGAGAGGGGTATTCTTCCTTCTCTGCCGGATGCAGCTCAGCGCTTCAGAAAGGCTTTTCTGGTCAAACCCAGTTCAGAGTAAATCCCCGTGTTTTCCCTTATGGGGTGAAACTCTTTTCTTGCGTTGTGATCCATCTCTGCCCACAGGGCATCGTAGGACGGCGTTTTATTCAGCGCTGTCATCCCGTTCATCCAGGCCCCTAGAGCTGTGGCTTCTCCGTTTCCCCAGGCCGTCACTGATTTGTTATAGCAGTCCGCCTGGATCTGGTTGTACAGGTCGAAACGGGTCATGCCGCCGGAAACCGACACCTCTTCAATGGGGCCTGTCATCTTCTCGATGGCCTTCAGCTGCTCCCCGAGTTCCATGGCTATGCCTTCCAGAACGGCGCGGGCCATGTCCCCCCTTGTCGTATTCAAGTCCAGGTTGAGATAAGCCCCTTTCAAGGCTCTTTCGCCGCTGATCCCTTTAAAATGGGGAATCAGAATTACCCCGTTTGAGCCGACCGGGGAGGTCCTGATCTCGCTGTCTATGAGGGAAAACCTGGTTTTTGCTTCCACATCAGGGTTCATGAAGGTTTCGCTGAACCAGCGGTAGATAGTTCCCGCCGTAAGCATATTGGCTTCGACGATATACTTTCCCGGGATGGCGGATATATTGCAGAAAATCTTTTCCTCCGGGTCGTGTACCACTTTGTCGGACAGGCCGATAACATAGGCCCCGGTTCCCGTATTAATGGCAACTTTCCCCGGGGAAGTGATCCCCAGACCCAGGGCCGCACACTGCTGATCCCCTCCTCCTGTTATGACGGGGGTTCCTTCGGGAAGGTTTGTCAGTTTTGCTGTTTCTTTTTTGAGAGAACCGCAGATACTTCCGGGAGGGACGACTTTCGGGAGCTGTTCCGCCTTGAGGGAAAAGAGTTCCAACAGGGAGGGGTCCCATCTTCTTCTCTTCAGGGAGTAGAGGTTGAATCGGCTTGCAATGGATTCATCCGTAATGAATTCCCCGGTCAGGAGGAACATGAGGTAGTCGTAAACCCCTGCCATTCTGGCTGTTTGTTCCGCTATTTCCGGACAGTTCCTTTTGATCCACAGCATCTTGACTGCAGAGAATACAGGGGACAGGGGGAGTCCTGTTTTGCGGTAGATCCGGCTGCTCGTTCCGCCCAGTTCCTCACAAAGGCTTTCTGTTCTCCTGTCCTGCCACATAATGGCGGGCATAAGCGGGTTCCCTTCTCTGTCAGCCGGGAAAACGGGTGACCGGAAGGCTGTCAGGCTGATGCCTTCCAGGGACTCCCCCTTTTCAGAAAGGTGGCGGCTGCAGTCTGACAGGATCTCCAGCAGAGACTGTTTCCAGGCAAGAGGATCCTGTTCAACACGGATCGTGTCCGGAAAACGGGGGCTGGTTGTTTTTTGGCTTGTAAAAACAGCACGTCCTCTTTCATCGAAAAGGATACCTCTCATGCTTGTTGTTCCCGTATCCAGGGACAGTATCATTTGCTTCCTCTGTTATTAATTTTGGCCATAATAGGCGTTTTTGCCATGTTTTCTTAAAAAGTGTTTATTCATCAGATCCTGCTGCATGGCGGAGCAGGCCGGGTTGATGCTCAGGCTGGATGCGGCCATAAAAGCCAGTTCCTCCAGCACCACCGAATTATGAACCGCATCTTCCGGGCTTTTCCCCCAGGTGAACGGACCGTGCGAACAGACCAGCACCGCGGGTACAAAGGCGGGGTCGATATTTCTGCTTCTAAAGGTTTCGACAATAACGTTTCCCGTTCTCAGTTCATATTCGTCTTTTATTTCCATTTCAGTCATTTTTCTGGTACAGGGGATCGGCCCGTAGAAATAATCCGCATGGGTTGTACCAAGAGCGGGGATGTCCCGTCCGGCCTGAGCCCAGGACGTACTGTTTCTTGAATGGGTATGAACAATTCCCATGCACTCGGGAAAGGCTTTGTAGAGAGCCAGGTGGGTGGCCAGGTCGCTGGAGGGTTTGTATCTCCCCTCAACCACATTTCCATCCAGATCGCATACTACCATATCTTCGGCTTTCATGGTTTCGTATTCTACACCGCTCGGTTTGATAATCACCAGTTTTTTTTCGCGGTCGATTCCGCTTACATTCCCCCATGTGTAGGTTACCAGGCCTTTCCGGGGGAGTTCGAGGTTTGCTTCGAAAACCCTTTTTTTCAGTTCATTCATCTGTGTATCCCCCTTCTTCCATTTTTTTCAGCATCCATTCCCGGGCTTTTTTTATTTCCAGAATCGGGTCGTCCGCCTTTTCGGTCCACATCTCAATAAGAAAGGGGCCTTTGTAATCAAGCTCGTTCAGCAAACTGAAAAAGGCCGGGAAATCAACACAGCCCTCCCCGAAGGGAACTTCCTTGAACTGACCGTTAAATACTCCCGAGACTGCTTTTGTATCTTTCAGATGGATGGCGGAAATCTGATGAATTCCTCTGGTGATTTCTTCTGTAATATCATTACCCCACGCACTGAGGTTCCCAATGTCCGGATAAACTGTAAACCAGGGGGATGATATCTTCCGGGAGTATTCAAGAAAGCGGCTTATTGAATTCAGAAGAGGGTGATCCATGATTTCCATGCTGAGCATCACTTCCGCTTTGGCTGCCCAGTTTACGGCCTGCTTCAACCCGTTCAGGAAGTTTTCCCGCGTTCTGGCGTTGCCGGGGGTATAATATACATCATACCCGGCCAGCTGGATATTCCTGATGCCGAGGTCGACCGCCAGTTCGATTGCTTTTTTCATTATAACCAGAGCGGTTTTACGTGTTTCAGGATCTTCGCTGCCCAGAGGAAATTTCCGGTGCCCGCTCAGGCACATGGATGGAATTCTGACTCCCGTCTCGGCGATATTCTTAACGAGTTCAAGACGCTCTTCCTGTGTCCATTCGAGGCGTGCCAGGCGCCTGTCCGTTTCATCAATGGATATTTCAACAAAATCATAGCCGGTATCCCGGGCTATCTCCAGTTTCCGCCTCCATGTGGTTTCGGGAGGCAGGGCTTTTTCATATATACCCAGGGCCTGTTTGTCCAGATTGTACATAAAATCTACCTAGCTCCAGTATTTACGGATCTCATTTTTCCATGCTCTGGCTTCTGCTGCAGGATCTTCGGCATTCCGCAGGTTTCTGCCTACGATAAAGCATTTTACAGGGATATCTTTAAAAAGCTTGATGACATCAATTGTCAGACCGCCGGTAACAGATACTTCAAAACCCATCTCTGCCAGTTTCTTGACAACTTTCATATTTGCTTCACCCCAGGATCCTCCCGAGTTTAACGCATCCCGGCTCTGATGGTAGATTACCTGTTTGAGACCGATCTTTTTCCACTCTTCGGCTTCTTCGAAAGTCCAGTTGCCAAAAAGCTCAACCTGAACTTCCCCGCCCAGTTTTTCAGCAGCTTCTACTGCTTTGGCTTTGGTGGCGTTAGCGGCGTTGCACATCACGGTTACCCAGTCTGCACCTTTGGAGCATGCCATATCCGCCAGTTCGCCACCGGCATCGACTATCTTAAGATCCGCAACAATTGTGTTATCGGGGTACAGTGTTCTTATTGTCCTGATTGATTCTGCACCTGTTGAGAGACAGAGAAGAGTTCCCGCTTCTATAACGTCCAGTTCAGGAGCAAGCACTCTGGTAGATTCCAGTGCTTCGCTTATGGTGAAATTATCTAATGCAACCTGTAATAGAGGTAACGGCATGATTCACTCCTTTATTTCATCAATAGATATGATTATTAAACAATCAAAACGAACATATTGTCAAGTGATACTTTCGTTTGAAATGGGTCTGATTTGACAGGAGTACACTCCAATATCTTTGTATATAGGTAAATATGTCTATATTTTAATAGGGTTACGTTGTTTGTTATCTTTTTTAATATATTTCAAATGATCAAAATGATTATTATGAGTTGACAAATGATCATTTCGGTGGGACAATGAATCATTCAATGCATAAAAAATGAGGGATTATCCATTAATTCATAGGAGACATAATGAGTAAGGTAGATGAAATTACGCGAGAGTCCTGGATTCTTAATACATTCCCCGAGTGGGGGACCTGGCTGAATGAAGAGATTGAAGCCGAAGATGTAAAACCCGGGACCGTAGCCATGTGGTGGCTGGCCTGCACCGGTATGTGGATTAAATCGGAAGGCAATACCAATATTTGTATTGACCTGTGGACCAAGACAGGGAAAAGATCCCAATCCAACCCCTGGATGAAGGATCAGCACCAGCATCAGAGGATGATAGGCTGTAAAAAACTGCAGCCCAACCTCCGGAATGTGCCCTGTGTCCTGGACCCCTTCGGGATTAAAAATGTGGATGCCATTCTGGCTACCCATGACCATGGCGACCATATTGACGAGAATGTTGCCGCGGCTGTTCTGCAGAACTGCAGTGATGACGTTCCTTTTATCGGGCCTCAGGCCTGTGTGGATCTCTGGATCGGCTGGGGTGTCCCCGAAAGCCGCTGCAGGGTGGTGAAGCCCGGCGATACGGTTAAGCTGGGAGATATTGAGATCATTGCCCTCGACTCCTTTGACAGAACAGAGCTGGTAACGGCTCCCGGAGGTGTTACTCTTAAGGGGAAAATGCCTCAGGACATGGATCGCCTGGCTGTAAATTATCTGATTAAAACACCCGGAGGCAATATCTATCACAGCGGTGATTCCCACTACTCCAATTATTATGCCAAACATGGTAATGATTACAAAATTGATGTGGCATTCGGTTCTTATGGTGAAAATCCCCGGGGGATGACCGATAAAATGACATCCGTGGATATTCTCAGAATGGCGGAATGCCTCAATACTCAGGTAGTAATCCCCTTTCACCATGATATCTGGACAAACTTTCAGGCGGATCCCGCCGAAATCAAGGTTCTGTGGCAGATGAGAAAGGATCGTCTTCAGTACAAGTTCAAACCCTATATCCTGCAGGTAGGCGGTAAATTCACCTTCCCTGACGATAAGGACAGGATGGAGTATCACTACCCCCGCGGGTTTGAAGATGCCTTTGCCATTGAACCGGATCTGCCCTTCCGTTCTATGCTCTAAGCTGGTTTTGTTGGAAATCTGGGCTGCGTAGCGGCCCTTGATTGATATCGTTGTGTCCCTGCAGATTAACTGCAGAGACAAAAAACAGGAGGATCTTTATGAAAAAAATGTTAGCTGTCCTGATCATTACAGCTATGGCATTTACCCTTTTTGCTGGTGGCCAGCAGGAAGCTGAAACACAGGCTGCGGCCTCAGGCGAATTCGACTGGCGTCAGTTAGAAGGGACTACTATCGTCACCTGCTTTCCCAATCATGTAACCTACAATGCTTTAATGCCTCTTATTCCCGAATTTGAGGAACTTACGGGGATTAAGGTTGAAGTGGACCTTCTTCAGTATATGAAGATGCATGATAAACAGGTTCTGGAAATGAGTAAACCTTCCGGTGACTACGACCTCATTTCCATGGTTTGTATGTGGAAGTCCGAGTACGCAACCGCCGGTATGCTGACACCACTGGAACCCTTCTTTGAAAATCCTTCCCTGGCTTATCCCGATTATGATTTTGACGATCTTGTACCGGCCTATGTTGAAAATACAGGTTATGTAGGCGGTAAAAAAGTATATCTGGGCGGTCCCGGTGCCACCCTCTACGGAGTGCCTTTCGGTGCGGAGACCAGTATCCTTATCTATAGAAAGGATATCTTTGAAGAGCATAATCTGAAAGTTCCTGAAACTTACGATGAAGTTCTGGAAGCTGCCAAATATATCTATGAAAATGTAGACGGCGTATATGGTATGACCAGCCGCGGTGCAGCAGGTCATCAGGCCAATGCGGCTTACCTTCTCCATGCCTCCCCCTTTGAAGCTCAGGTTTTTGATGATAACTGGGAGCCTGTTATGAATTCTCCCGAATCAATTGCTGCTCTGAACTGGATGAAGGAAATGTTCAGCTACGGACCTCCGGGTATGACCAGTTTTGCCCAGGACGGCGAATTTCAGGCTTTCCTTCAGGGAGATGCAGCCATGTACCTTGATGCCTGTGTTTTCGCCGGTAAGGCCAGAGATCCCAAACAGTCCAAAGTATATGACAAGCTCGGTTACGCCATGCACCCCATGCAGGAAAACCGGCTCAGTGAATCCGGTGGTTTCGGTCTGGCAATTCCTGCCAACAGCAGCAACCCCGAAGCGGCTTTCCTGTTTATGCAGTGGATGACCAGCAAGGAGATTGAGCGCAAAGTTATTGATAACGGCGGCGCGCCCTTCAGGATGAACTCTGTATCGGATCCTGTACTGCAGAAAAAATACCCTGAGTTTGAAGTCCTGGCCAAACAGCTTCCCCATGTCAATCCCGACTGGAGACCTATCATTCCCGAATGGGGGGAGATCAACAATATGATGGGTATTGCGGTTAACCAGGTTCTGACTGGCGAAAAAGAACCTCAGGAAGCTATGGACGATATCGTCGCTCCTATCCGGGAAATAATGGTAAGAGCCGGTTATATCAAGTAAGATTTAATACTAATTGCCGCCCCCTGTGCATAATTGGCAGTGGAGGCGGCTTTTTTTTCGGGAGGTACTCTTTTGGCTTTATTGCACAGTAAGAAAAGTCCTTACATTTTTATTTTACCGGCACTCGCTATCCTGCTGTCGGTTCTGGTTGTTCCAGTATTTTCCAGTATCCGACTGAGTTTTTTCGAATGGTCCCTGCGGGATATCAGGAATGCTCCCGCTTTTATCGGACTGCGGAATTTTATTGAAATTTTCAAAAGTGAATATTTTCATACCAGTATCAGGGTTACTCTGATTTTTACTGTCAGTGTTGTGGTGCTGGAGATGTTTATCGGAATGATAATCGCTCTTATGCTGGAAGAAGGTGTCCCCGGACTGAGACTGTTTAGAACAATCTTTATCCTTCCTGTTATGATTGCTCCGGTTGTTGTCGGTGTTGTCTGGAAGTTTATGTATAATCCCTCCTACGGGAAAATCAACTATTTTCTGACACAGCTGGGGCTGAAACCGGTTGGCTGGCTTTCTGATCCCCAAATGGCCCTGGTGTCCATTATTATTACGGATATCTGGCAGTGGACACCCTTTGTTTTTCTGCTGCTTCTGGCAGGTCTTCAGGGCATCCCCGGAGATCTGAGTGATGCCGCTAAAGTGGACGGCGCCAATTACTTTCAGAACCTGATCCATATCAAGCTGCCCTGTATCTCCGGTGTAATAGGAATTACTGCGGTTCTGCGTCTGATAGATGCTTTCAGGGGCCTTGTTGTTATGTTTATTATGACCAATGGCGGACCGGGAATGTCTACGGAAATCCTGTCCCTTCATCTGTATAAAACGGCTTTTACGGATCAGCGGCTCGGCAAGGCGTCTGCTGTCGCGGTTGTCCTGCTCTTTATCATTACCATGCTCTCCATTGTGTTTGTCCGCAACAGCATAAAAGAAGAGAAGAGGTAGCCCGGTTATGAATATGACAGCAAGAAGAAAACTGAATGAAAGAATCCTTTTTATTCTTATCGTGATCGGGGCAGTCATCTGCCTTTTCCCGATATATGAGATGATCTCCACCTCTCTGAAATACGAAGTGGAGGCCTTTTCCATACCACCTAAATGGATCTTTACGCCGACTCTGGAAAATTACGGCAGTATTCTGACCAGTAATAATTTTGGAAGGTACTTTGTAAACAGTATTATTGTAGCTCTGTCTACAACCTTTTTCAGTGTGATAGTCGGTGCTCTGGCAGGTTATTCCATTTCCCGTTTCCGGTACAGGGGAAAAAAGCTTATTGTAATTCTAACCCTGCTGCTCCGGATGATACCCCCGGTTATACTGGTAATCCCGGTATTTGTCATCTGGAACTCCATCGGACTGGCTAATACGAGAATCGGTCTGGTTCTGGTTTACATCGCCCTGAACCTGCCATTTAATATCTGGGTTCTCCAGACGTTCATATCGGATATTCCCCTGTCTCTGGATGAGTCGGCTACGATTGACGGTTGTTCCGACTGGGTTGTTTTTCATAAAATAATCCTTCCCCTGATTGCGCCGGGGCTGTCTGTAGCAGGAATCTTTACGTTTCGGATTGCCTGGAACGAATATATTCTCAGTTTAGTCCTGACAAACCGGTACACAAGAACACTGCCGGTTGCGGTTTCCCTCTTTCTGACAGATACAGGAACAGAATGGGGAAAGATTACTGCTATTGCCACAATTATTGCGGTCCCTGCATTTATTTTTACTTTTACAGCAGCCAAGAGTCTGATTATGGGTATGACTGCCGGTGCGGTAAAGGGCTAGGGGAGTTGTTGAATATGACATCCAAGGAAAGAGTTGACCTGGCTTTGAATCATAAAGAGGCGGACAGAATCCCTATTGATTTCGGCGGACATCTGATTACAAGTATCCATATGGATGCCTACAGGCCTCTGCTGCAGTATATGGGAATGCCTGATAAACCTCTTGAAATAGAAAGGTACAGGCAGAGGACGGCTGTGATAGATGAAGAAATCTTTCAGAAATTTCATTCGGATTTTCGTCCGTTGACCCCTCCTGTGCCGGATCTGAAATGGTTTGAAGAGGGGGATGACTCCCTTTATGAGGATGAATGGGGTGTTACCTGGCGGCGAAAGGGTTCGGATGGCCTTTATTTTGAACACCATAAACCCGCTTATGACAGTATGCCTGCAGTCGATCTGTTAATGGAAAAGACCTGGCCCGATTACTCCCTTGGAAAAAGGATTGCCGGTCTGCCGGAAAAGGCCTCAGTCATTGATGAGGCCGGGAAGGTTCCCGTACTGGATCTTCCCCTGGGCCTGGAAATATTCGATGCGGGGTTCAATATCTGCGGTTCCGGCAATTTTTATATGCTGCTCGCCCTTGACCCCGAAGCGGCGTGTTATATTTTCGACAGGCAGCTTGAACAGCAGATCGCCTGGTGGTCTCAGGCAATTAAAGCTATGCCGGAATTGACCCTGATTAGGATTGGAGATGATCTGGGGGCTCAGGATGCCATGCTTATTGATCCGGATATGTACCGTTCTCTGGTACTGCCCCGGCATCAGAAGCTGTTCCGTACCACAAAAGATCTGTCCGGAGGGAGGGTCAGAATTATTATGCATTCAGACGGAGCCATCCTTCCTGTTCTGCCGGATCTGATTGATGCGGGAATTGATTGTCTGAATCCTGTCCAATATACGGTCAGGGGGATTGATCCTGCTGCCCTGAAAAAAGAATTCGGAGGGGATATTACGTTTTGGGGCGGGGGTGTTGATTCCCAGAATATCCTGCCCAATGAGAGTCCCGAAGCAGTAAAGGACGAGGTTAAACGGCAGATTGATATCCTGGCTCCTGGAGGAGGGTATGTCTTCAGCCCAATCCATATCCTGCAAAAGGATGTCCCCCCTGAGAATATCATTGCCATGATGGAAGCAGCTATAGAATATGGGTCTTATTAATTCAAATCTTGCAGGGCTCTCTGAGTCCTGTTAATATAAACAGATAAAATAATAGAAAACCGGAGAACACATGTCCGTAAGTCCAATTGCATCAAGCCGCCATATCCGCCTCCTGGATATCCTCAAACGCAGAGGAGCCACCCGGGTAGATGAGCTTAGCGAGATGCTTTCAGTTTCCCCGGTTACCATCCGGCGGGATCTGGAATATCTCAGCAGGAAGGGGTTGCTGGAGAGGCATCACGGAGGAGCCCGGCTGGTAACAGCTCCTGTTAATGGTCTGCCCGAAAGAGACTTTACAGAAAAGGGCGGCTCTATGGCAGCAGAAAAAAATGCCATTGCCAGAAAAGCCCTTGAACTGCTGGACGACAATGAAATTATTTTTGTAAACAGCGGATCCACGACTCTCTCTTTTATAGGCAGTCTTCAGGACAGAAGGTTGAAAGTCTTTACCAATAACGCCTGGTCCATAACGGTTCAAAAGGGTCCGGAAGTCGATTTGATGATTCTGGGAGGAGAGTTCCGGGAAAACTCCCGGTCCTTTGTGGGGATTATGACCCTTGAGGCCCTTGAAAATATCCACAGTAATAAAACCTTTCTCGGTTCAAACGGCATCTCCCTGGAGAAGGGACTGACCACAACGGTACAGCAGGAGTGCAGTATTAACCAGGCTATGATACGTAATACAAACGGGCCGGTTATCGTGCTGGCCGATCATACGAAAATCGGACGGATTTCCAATTTTGTTTCCACTCCCCTGAATCATATTGATATTCTGATTACCGACAATGGTTGTCCCGAAGAGAAAATAGAGAAATTCCGGCAGACCGGTATCCGGGTTATTGTGGCAGAAGTTTAATTAAGTACCGCTTGTAATCACCCTGAATAGCTGCCGGTAGTTTCCCTATATGTTTTAGTAGAGCATTTTAAAACTCTGTAAACTCGTCATCAGATATATCCGGAGGCAGGGGTTTTGCAGCAGGCTTCTGTATTTCAGGTTTGGCTGCAGGGGGAGGCAGTTCTTTCTGCACTTTCCGGGTTCCGGTCATTACTTTCTCTTTGCCTTCGATCTTAAAGAAGTTTACAGTTGTTCTTAACTGTTCCGCCTGGGCAGCCAGTTCCTCTGATGTGGAAGCCAGCTGTTCTGCAGAGGACGCATTGGTCTGAATAACACTATCCAGCTGCTGGAGGGCCATGCTGATCTGCTCTACACCTGTCTGCTGTTCTTTGCTTGAGGAGGAAATCTCCTCGACCAGATCCGCTGTTTTCTGGATATCCGGGACCAGTTTCTCCAGAATCTCTTCCGATTTCTGAGAGATGCTTACAGACTCTCTTGACTGCTCCGTTATCTCTTTTGAGGCTTTCTGGCTGTTTTCAGCCAGCTTGCGGACCTCCGATGCAACAACCGCAAATCCTTTGCCTGATTCGCCTGCTCTGGCAGCTTCAATGGCCGCGTTCAGGGCAAGGAGGTTTGTCTGCCTGGCTATTTCGGTAATAATTGAAATCTTTTCTGCAATTATATTCATGGATTCCAGGGACTGTTTTACAGCCACGCTGGATTCTTTTGCTTTTCCGGATGCCTGCAGGGCAATCTTCTCTGTCTGGATGGAGTTATCCGCACTTTGAGTAATGATACTGCTCATTTCTTCCATAGAAGAGGAAACCTCTTCAGCGCTGGCGGCCTGTTCCGAGGCTCCCGATGAGAGCTGCTGGGCCGAGTCGGAAATCTGCAGACTGCCATCTGCTATCTGTTCCGAAGACTCGTGGACACTGCTGACAATCTGGCTGAGTTTTTCTACCATCGTGGAAAGAGCGGTAGCCAGAATGCCCAATTCGTCCTTTCTGTATTTTAACTTATTGTCCTTGAAGGATTTAAGGTTTCCCGATGAAACTTCTTCCAGATGAGATGCCACAATCTTGATTGGTTTGGCTATTGTATTTCCCAGAAACCAGCTGGTTAAAGCAAAGATAGCCAGTGAAATAAGAAATAGTATAATATAGAAAACGATAAGTCGGTTAACTGTTGCAAATATTTCATCAGAATCGGGAACTGTAATCAGGGTCCAGCCCTGAGTTGTTATCCTGAATCCGATTATATCTCTGCCGTCAGCAATGATTCCCGATTTTTCACCCTGATCTATCATTGTCTGAAACTGCCGGGCAAATTGGGGATAAACCTCATCAAACGTCTGTCCTTCGCTCTCCTCATTCGGGTGAGCAATAAAGGTTTCGTTATTTCCGATAAGGGCATAGTATCCTTTCTGCATGAATTTTTCGGTAATGAGGGCTTCTCTGATTGATCCTATATAGCTGTCGGTACCTACAACAGCCACGGTTTTTCCATCCATTACGAGGGCTTCTGAATAACTGATCAGTTTTTCGTCGTATCCCTCCCAATCATAAGGGTCGGCAATGTATGTGTCACTCTCCTCGACTCCCCACATCCATTCCCAGTTGGGATCTCTCCCTATTTCGGCTCTTGTATAATCCGAGGGTATTTTAATGGTGATATTCCCATCCAGCTTCATATTTCTGATAGAAATCCCCATATGGGAGGAATCCACATATTCCGGAAAAAACCAGGCATATATATTTAAAAGATGATTTCCGAGTACGATTGCCCTGCCCGCTTTTGTAAGGTCATCAGTGTATGATCTGAACTGATCCGCATCAGAAATAGTCTCCAGACTGAGGTTGTCTACCAGGTATCCTTTGTAAGAGTCGACAGCAATATTCAACCGGGTAAAATACGTTTCAATTTCCTTTGCCCAGGATTCCGTAGATTTCTCAACAATCGCATGACTGTTCCGGGTAATCGTCCGGATTGATAATGTCAGGCTGAACAGGACAAATATGGCTAGAATCAAAATGAACGGGACCAGGGTCATTAAAAAAAGTTTGTAAGCTATTTTTTTCATTTTTTTCTTCCTTATCCTTAAAGCTTAGTGGATATATCAGCCTGATTCAAATATATCATCTTTATACTCTGACGGCTCTCCTGATTTGCTTTCACTCCTCTGAACCATATTGATATTTCATTGCTGATAGGAACTGTCCTAAAGTAAAAATTGAGAAACTAAAATTAACGGCATCCGGGGGCTTGCCGTTGAGGTGGGGGCATTGTATCTGAGTATACGAAATTCAGCTTATCCGCTATACTCATACACAAATGAAATCCTATAAAACATACCTTTTTGATGTAGACGGAACCCTTCTGAATACGATGGAACTGATCTATCAGTCATTTAAAAATACCTGCCGGGAGTATTCCGGTCTTGAGGTCAGCCGGGAGCAGGTCTGGTCCCATGTGGGGATTCCCCTGCCGACCCAGCTGGAAATGTACCTGGGCAAGCTGGGAAAGAGGATGGATGAAATCCTGGCTCTTCATAATAACTATCAGACATCCATATACAAGGAGTATCTGCAGATCTTTCCCGGTGTTAGAACAGCCATTGCAGCCTTGCATGAACGCGGTGCAAACCTCGGGATTGTCTCTTCCAGGACCAGACCGTCGCTGGACCGGTACCTTAAGCATTTTGAACTGGATTCCTTTTTTTCGGTTATCGCCACCCCCGAGTGTACGGAAAAGCATAAACCCGAACCGGAACCGGTCCTTTGGGCTCTGAAACAGTTTCAGGCTGAGGCTGAAGATACGCTGTTTATAGGCGATGCGGATGTGGACATGCTCAGCGGAAGCCGGGCCGGAGTTGATACGGCTTTTGCTCTATGGGGACCGAACAGGCTGGAAGACCTGAGTAATCCTCCCACCTGGGATCTGGATCGTATTGACGGGCTGATCTGCTAAACCCGTAACTTTACTGTCATGATAAGAGGATTGTGATCGGAGTATTGAAAACCGGTATCAATTCCTTCCGTATGAATAATTTCAATATTGGGAGAAACCAGAAACCCGTCGATGACACAGGAAAAGGTTTCTCCTGCTTTATAAGGGGCGGCCAGGGAGCGGCAGGTGGGAACAGACGGGTCGAATCCCCAATCCCATCCCGGTATCTCCCAGTCTGAGGGCAGGGGCTGATAATACTCGGGGATTCCTTCTGCTGACGGGAATTGTGCTCCGGTGGTTCCCGGCATATAGCTGTTCCAGTCGCCCCCTATAATGACGGCATTTCCTTTTGCATACTCATTCAGAGCAAATGATTTTATCAGTTCCAGCTGCTCTGTTTTGATAAAGCCTCCTTTATCGTAGGCGGCGTTATGGGTGTTCACAATTACCCACTCCCTGTCTTCCCCAGCCGGCAGGCGGGCCACGAGCATGCAGCGATCCAGAAAAAAGATTCTCCGCGGCCATTTGTAGTTGCCGGGAAGAGCATAGCGATCGGCTTTTCTCATACTGAATCGTGAGAATACAGCCGGCCCGGAGAGTACCGAACCGTATTGGGGGCCGATAATTTTTGGGGAGGGGATAAATTTTACCTTATAATTTGTAGCGAAGGCCGAGCTATATTCAGGAAAAAGATCTTTCAGTCCGGCAAACTGGTCTTCCTTTCCGGACCGGGCGCAGAACAGGACTAAAGAGCTGTATTGTTTTTTTCTTTTGCAGTGAACGATTCTGACCGTTTGTGCTTGCATTGTGACCGCATTGCCCTGCATAATAGTACCTGAGGTTTAAGATATGAAAATGGAAATTCCCGCGGAGAGGCGGGTGCGCATATTACAGTTGCTTAAAGATAAGGGCATTGTCAGAGTTGATGAACTGAGCCGGGACCTGGAAGTGTCCGTTATAACAGTCCGGAGAGATCTGGCTGCCATGGAAAATGAGGGTCTTCTGGAGAGAACCCACGGGGGAGCCATCGGTTCCAATCTCCGCGTGAACGAACCTTCCTACAATGACAAGGGACGGCAGAACATCACCCATAAATCCAGCATTGCCCGGAAAGCAGCCTCGCTGGTGGAAGAGGGCGAGACGATTTTTGTTAATAGTGGGTCCACCACTGCTCTTGTGCTTCAGGAGCTTGTCCACGTACCCCGTCTGACTATAATAACGAATAATATTGGAGCTCTAAATAATCTGGATATTCGTCCGGATTGCGAGCTGATCCTCACCGGCGGTACTTTCCGGCCCGGTACCAGCTGTCTGGTGGGTGAAGAGGTTATCAACCGCCTCAATCTTGTATACCCAACCACAACGATCCTTGGGGTTGACGGAGTCTCCTTCCGGAAAGGATTGACTTCACACAATGCCCATGAGGCGGCGGTAAGCCGGAAAATGATTGAACAGGCCAGCGGACGAATTATTGTTGTGGCTGATTCATCCAAAATAGGATCGCTTTCCCTGCATACTATCAGTCCTCTGCCTCAGGTTGATGCACTGGTGACGGATAGTCTGCCTGATCCTTCGGTTATTCAGGATTTTATCAATGCCGGGGTGCAGTTGATTACAGCCGGTGATTCGCAATGATCGATTGAGATCGGAATTGAAAAATATTGGAGGTCTTTAAGATTGTATTGAAAAAAAGATTCTTAAACGATCTTATAAGTTGACAATGAGATCATAAACGATCTATTATGACTTTATAATTATTAAGGAGAGTTGTTATGGGATACGCAGATGCCTATAAAGATTGTGAATGGGTGGACTTTGATGTCCTTGAGAATTTTATGAAGCAGGTCCTGTTGAAAAGCGGAGTTCCCGAAGCTGATGCGGATGTTATATCAGATGTTTTAATAGAATCGGATAAAAGAGGGATAGATTCACATGGTATCGGCCGTCTAAAACCTATTTATATAGACAGACTGGATGCAGGAACCCAGGAGCCTGTAACCAAAATTGATGTTATAAAAGAAACCGAAACAACTGCCGTTCTGGATGCCAATAACGGTATGGGCCACGTAGTGGCAAAGAAAGCCATGCAGATGGCTATCGATAAAGCCAAAAAGAACGGCCTTGCCATGGTTGCCGTACGAAATTCTACCCACTATGGAATTGCCGGATACTATACCTCCATGGCAACCAAGGCCGGAATGATCGGTATTACCGGAACAAATGCCCGCCCCTCCATTGCACCTACTTTCGGTGTCGAAAATATGCTGGGAACCAACCCCCTGACTATCGGCCTGCCTACGGATGAAGAGTTTGATTTTAATCTGGACTGTGCCACTTCCGTATCCCAGAGAGGTAAGCTGGAAGTTTACGGACGGGCCGGTAAAGATCTTCCGGAGGGCTGGGTAATCGGTAACGACGGTAAAACCAGAACGGATACACAGCAGGTGCTTGTGGATCTGACTAAAGGGAAGGCCGCTCTGGCTCCTCTCGGCGGAATCGGAGATCTTACAGCCGGTTTTAAAGGATTCGGTTATTCCACTGTTGTTGAAGTTCTGTCCGCCGCCCTTCAGGACGGTCACTTCCTGAAAGAATTGAACGGATTTGATGCGGAAGGGAAAAGGATTCCCATTCTTCTGGGACATTTCTTCATCGCCATAAATACAGACTTCTTCCTGGGTGAAGAACTCTTCCGGAAAGTTGCCGGAAACATCATGAGAAGCCTGAGAAATTCCAGAAAGGCTCCCGGTGAAGAGAGAATCTATACGGCCGGTGAAAAGGAATATATCGCATGGCAGTACAGAAAGGATCACGGATGCCCCGTTCCTGTAGTCCTGCAGAACCAGATGACCGAACTCAGGGACCGCTGGAACCTGGATTTTGAGTTCGCCTGGGATAAATAAAAGGAATATAACCGGGATCCCCTTTGGGAAATCCCGGAAACTTTGATAATCCTACGGGAAATTCACATACATAAGGAAAACGTAATGGATGATATGAAAAAGAGGGCGCTGGAATATCACCAGCTGGATAACAAACCCGGTAAACTTGAAGTTGTGGCTTCAAAGCCCTGTGTCACTTCGGATGATCTCTCTCTGGCTTATTCTCCCGGTGTTGCTCACCCCGTACTGGAAATCGCCGATACTCCTGAAGATGCCTATAAATATACCAATAGGGGAAATCTTGTTGCTGTTGTTTCCAACGGTACCGCCATTCTGGGACTCGGATCGAGAGGGGCATTGGCCAGCAAGCCGGTAATGGAGGGAAAGGGCGTTCTTTTTAAAAGGTTCGCCGATATCGATGTATTCGATATCGAGCTGGATACAAAAGATCCTAAAAAGATCATTGATATTGTAAAAACCATGCAGCCCACATTCGGCGGTGTAAACCTGGAAGACATTGGGGCTCCAGACTGTTTTGAAATTGAACAGACTCTGATCAAAGAGTGTGATATCCCCGTATTTCATGATGATCAGCACGGTACGGCCATAATTGCTACCGCCGGTTTAATGAACGCCGCTGAAATACAGGGCAAAAAGATGGAAGATCTGAAAATCGTTGTAAACGGAGCGGGCGCTGCCGGTATCAGCTGTTCCAAGATGTTTATCGCTGCCGGAGCTAAAAAAGAAAATCTGCTGCTTCTGGATTCAAAAGGTGTAATCTACGAAGGCAGAGCCGAAAGGATGACTCAGGAAAAAGTTGAATTTGCTGTAAAAACCGATAAACGGACTCTTGCTGAGGCCGTTAAAGATGCGGATGTTTTTATGGGTCTCTCGGTTGCCGACTGTCTTACACCCGAGATGCTGAAAACCATGGCTCCCAATCCCATTATTTTCGCTATGGCCAACCCCAATCCCGAAATCAAACCGGATCTGGCTCACGCCACGAGGGACGACATTATTATGGGAACCGGTCGAAGCGACTATCCCAACCAGGTAAACAATGTACTTGGATTCCCCTTTATTTTCCGGGGAGCACTGGATGTAAGAGCTTCCGGTATTTCCGAAGGAATGAAAATGGCTGCAGCGAAGGCTCTGGCGGAACTGGCTAAACAGCCCGTTCCCGACGAAGTCCGCGCCGCTTACGGAAGGGATTTCACCTTTGGCAAGGAGTATGTTGTTCCCAAGCCCTTTGATCCCCGTGTCATCGAATGGGAAGCTGTTGCCGTAGCAAAAGCCGCCTGTGAAGAAGGTCTTGCAAAAGAGCCTATTACTGACTGGGATGCCTACCGCGAAACTCTGAAAAAGAGAATGGAAAAGCACTGGAAATAAGGGTCCTGTTTTACAAAAACCGCTTTGCCCGGTGGTGAAGCGGTTTTTTACCTTCACCCTGATCTTCTCTGGCTTCATAGACGAGTCGGTTGCATACTCGAGCAGTAAGCACAGCTTACGACCAGAGCAGGAAGTTTACTTCCGACCAGCCCAGAGGGAGAGGGTGTAAAGGTGTTGATTTGTGCTGTTATATTGTAAGCATGAGCTTGGTTCTCTGTTTGTTTGCTTCATCTTTTTTAAATTCGAATTGCCAATTGGGTCCTGAGGGGCTAGAATTCATTATAGAAGCTTTTTAGGAGGCAGTAATGCAAGTAGCTTACAGAATGACAAAGAATCCCATCACTATCTCTGCCCATACTCCCGTTAGTGAAGCAAGAGATATTATGAAGAGAGAGAAAATCCACCGACTGCCCGTCGTTGATAAGCATGACCATCTTCTGGGTATCGTTACCGAGAAGGATATCCTGTATGCTTCTCCCTCTCCTGCCACATCCCTGGATGTATACGAGATTGCCAATCTGCTGACAAAACTGCAGGTTCATAGCGTTATGACCAGGGATGTTAAAACTATAACTGCAGAAACACCCATGGAAGATGCCGCCCGTATCATGTCGGATTACAATATTGGCGGTCTGCCCATAATGGAGGATGATATCGTTATCGGTATTATTACCGAATCAGACCTTTTCAAAGTATTTATTGAATTGTTCGGCGCCCGGGAAAAAGGGCTTCGTCTGACCCTCCTGATGCCCGAAAAGCATGGCGAACTGGCCGCCGTATCGAGTGCTATAGCTCAGGCCGGTGGGGATATTGTTTCTTTTGGCAATATGCTGGGAGAAAATGCCACCAACCGCTATGGAATCTTCAAGGTTCAGAATCTGGATGAACAGCAGTTGATATCTGTTGTAGAACCTCTTGTCGAAAGAATTGTGGATATTCGGGAAATGTAATTTCTCAGATTGGATATGCCTCCCCCCCGCACTGTTTGTCAGGAAGCTGTGCGGGGGGATTTTTTATGTAGAAATCTACTCTGCGGCCAGTTCGGAAAGTTCGCTGTTAGTCAGAACTTTATTGATATTCAAAATGATGATAAACTGTTCATCCTTACGTCCCATCCCTCTGATAAAGGATGAGTCGATTTTTGTCCCGATATTGGGAGCCGGTTCAATCTTGTCAGAATCGATATCCACCACTTCGTTAACAGAATCTGTCAGCAGGCCCATTACAATATCTTCATCATCGATTTTAATTTCTGTTACGATAACGCTTGTATCGATGGACTTCTCTGTTTCTCCTATCCCGAATTTCATTTTCAGATCAATTACCGGAACAACACTGCCTCTCAGATTTATTATCCCCCGCATAAATTCCGGCATACGCGGTACTTTGGAGACGGTCTGAAATTCAAGAACTTCTCTTATGTTGGTTACATTGATGGCATAAAGTTCCTCATCTACTTTAAAAGTAAGGTACTGATTCGTTGTGATCTCTTCTTCCATAATTTTCCCCTCGGGTATTTAAGGATTTATCATCCTGAGTCTGTCCCTTTAAATCTAATGAATCAGGACTGTATCTGTAAAGAAAAAATGAAATATTATTATCATTTTAACGGTCGGCCCTGTTTCTCCCTGAATTGGACGAATCCGATATTTCGGGGTATTATGAGTTGACATGGGGTGCGAAATGGACGAACTGTATAAAATGATTCTTGTGGATGACGAAGATGAAGTCCGTGGAAGAATCTCTTCAAAGATTTCCCGGGAAAGCGGTTTTTCCGTTGTAGGAGCAGCCGGGAATGGTTATGACGCCCTTGAATTGATCGAGAAATACTCCCCTCATGTTGTTCTGACCGATATTAAGATGCCTTTTATTGATGGAATTGAGCTGGCTTCCATTATCAGGAGGGACTTTCCGACGGTCCGGGTCGCCTTTATTACAGGCTACGATGAATTTGACTACGCCCGGGAAGCTATTGAACTGAATGTCTCCTGCTACCTGACCAAACCGGTAACACAGGGAGATATCTCCCGTTTCCTGGATAAGCTGAAGGTCGAGCTGGATAATGAAATCAAAGAGAAATATAATATGGAACTCCTTCGCCAGCGTTACGAACAGAGCATTCCCCTGATCATAGATAACTATTTTATATCCAGCCTTGTCTCATCTTCATCAGGGGATGCGGGTGATATTGAAAACCTGAGGACCTATGGGGTTTCCCTGGATGACAGGAACTATCTCCTCTCCTTTATCAGGATGGAGAGGGATGAGCGCCTTCAGGATGTAATGGAATATGAAAAACAGAAACTCTCCCTTCGTTCTGTAATAAAAGCCATCATGGAGAGGCATGGCTACGAGTTTTACAGTTTCCTTTTCAATGACGGGATTATCTTTATAATCAAAGAGAAGGGGAAGCTCTTTCTGCGTGATATTGATACGGTGTTTTTTGAGATGGTCAAAAAAGCCGAACGTTTTCTTTCTCTCCGTATCAATATAGGAGTCAGTTCTCGGCACATATCATTTAAAGGGCTTCAGGATGCCTATGAGGAAGCGGGGAAGGCTCTCGCTTACAGTAAATTCCTCAATGCCGGGCGAATTGTCTATATTGATCAACTGGAAGATCATCAGCCCAAACTTCTCAGTTTAAGCGAATCGGAAATCAGGAATCTGGAGCATATCATAAAATTCGGAACCGACAGTGAAATCCGCAACAGTCTGGAATCTCTGAAGCTGAATGCTCTCAGGGATAATAAAACCGTGGCCAATTACAGGCCCTTTATAATAAACCTGATGCATATAATGGTCAGTTATTCCGACTCCATCGGTGTGGATCTGACTGAAGTGATGGGGGGGGATATTCTGGATACTGTTATGAAAATCCGGAGTCTGGATCAGGTTTTTGACTGGGCCCTTGTACTTTTTCTGAAACTGAGGGAGTTGAATCTTACGACGAAAATGACCAGTTCCCAGAAACTGCTGGACAGGGCTGTGCATTATATCAACAGCAATTTCACTGATCCTGCCATATCTATGGAACGGGTCTGCGATGAGTTGGGCATCAGCGTTTCCTATATGAGTCTTCTGTTTAAAAAAGAGAAGGAAACAACTTTTGTAAGATATCTGACCAGTGTCCGAATGGAGAAAGCCAAGGAGATTCTGAAGCTGACAGGGGACAAGATTATTGATATAGCCGGACAGTGCGGTTATAACGAGGTCTACTACTTCAGTCACAGTTTCAAGAAATATACGGGGATGTCTCCCAAAAAGTACCGGGAAGAGGTCTCGTGAAAAGGGGAGTTCTCCATGACCTCTCCATAGGCCAGAGTATCCTGGCTGCCACTCTCAGCATTGTTATGATAGTGCTGCTGCTTACGAGCCTGATTTATTACACGGCTTTTTCCAGAAGAACAGATGCTCTTGTGGAAAGTCAGTCCCGTGAGATAAACAAACAGATTGTACTAAACTACAGGAGCTATATAAGCAGTGTTATAGAAACGGCCAACTATGTTCAGTCTGCTTCTCTGAATCTGGATGTCGTAAATTCCTATAAAGAGCTGCAGGATATCTACTCCTTCAGTACGGATATTAAAAAAGATGTGGTTTCCATTTTTCTTTTTGACAGTAAAGGGGAAAAAATCCTGGGAAACGATATGATCAGCAGGGGAAACTTCAGTATATCCAATGAGCATTGGTTCCTTAATGCCCTGAGTGAAACAACCATCTTCCATTTTTCCGCGCCCCATACGGATAGTGTCTATGAAAACGGGGGTGAACAGGTTATTTCCGTATCCCGGCATGTGACATTCTCCCGTAACGGTTCGAAACAGGATGGGGTGCTGCTGATTGAACTGAATTTCAACTCCATTTCCGATCTGGCCTCCAAAACCAACCTGGGAGAGGGGGGGCATATTCTTATTCTGAATGATAATGATTCCCTGATCTATTATTTCAGCGAAGACGGCGATTCCTATATTGCCGGAAGTTATGAGCTGGCAATCGATAAAATGATGGGGGGGTACAAGGCGCTTATAAATGGAAAGGAGATGTATTTTAATATAAATACTCTTGCCCAGACCAGATGGCGTATTGTAACGGCTTACAATATTGATGAGATAGCTCAGGCAAAAACCAGGATTCTGTACATGCTTTTTATAATTTTTCTGGGCAGCTTTTTCCTGACTGCTGTGGTGGCGTCCCTGCTTTCCTATCGGATCTCCCGCCCCTTGAACCAGTTGGAAAAAAGCATGCTTCGAATAGAGAATGGAGACTTCCATACAAAAGTTGCTGTTACCGGTCAGAAGGAGCTGGTGCTGGTGGGGGCTTCATTTAACAGTATGATGGATGAGATCCGTCTGCTGATGGATAAGGTTGTGACAGAACAGAGGGAGAAGAGAAAAACAGAGCTGAAAGCCCTTCAGAACCAGATAAATCCTCACTTCCTGTACAATACCCTGGATTCCATTGTCTGGCTGGCTGAAAACGAACGGAGTGAGGATGTGATTACAACCGTGGTTGCTCTGGCCCGTTTTTTTCGGATAAGCATTTCCAAGGGGAAGAACTTCATTCCGGTAAGAGATGAAATCGATCATATCAAGAATTACCTTACCATTCAGAAAATCCGTTATGTAGATAAATTTGAATACCAGTTCAAGGTGGATGAGAATATCCGGGATCTTCTGGTAATGAAACTGATTCTGCAGCCTCTTGTTGAAAATGCCATATACCATGGTGTGGGTGATGAAAAGGGTATTATCAGTATTAGCGGGTATAGAACATCCGATTTCCTTATTTTTGAAGTAATGAATTCAGGTTACGGGATTACAGACGAGGGGATTCAGGAGATCTACCGTGTATTGGAAGGCGGGATAGGGGATACGGGAGTAGGACTGAAAAATGTCTATCAGCGATTGAAGATTTACTATGGTGACAGTGCCGATATCCGGATTTCCAGTGAACTGGATGAATGGACAAAGGTCACAATCCTGATCCCCTTGATTCCTGTGAAAGGTAGTGAAAAATGATGAATCGATATCTAATAATCATTGCGGCCAGTGCTGTTCTTTTCGGCAGCTGCGGCAGGAGTGATAAGGAAGCCGTTCTTATCCTGTATAACCAGGAAGATCCCTTTGTGGATGTTTTTGCCAGTCAGATCCTTCAGCAGGCGGAAGGGTTCAGGCTTGAGGTCTTTGATTCCCAGAACTCTCAGATTATACAGAATGAATACATCGAAAATCTGATAGATAAAAACCCGGACCTGTTTATACTGAATCCTGTAGACCGCCTGGGGGTCTACCCCATTATCCGGAAACTGAAATCAGAGAACATTCCAGTTATTTTTTTTAACCGGGAGCCTTTGAGAAAGGATATGGCTCTCTGGGACGGGGCTTACTATGTGGGCGCCCGGGCGGAGCAGTCGGGACAGATGCAGGCTGAGCTGATTACCGATCTTTTCGGCGGGAATCCTGCTGTTCTGAACAGTTATGACCTTAACGGGGACAATCGCATCCAGGCGGTTATTCTCAAAGGGGAACAGGGGCATCAGGATGCTGAAATCAGAACCTCCGAGGTGATCCGTTTCTTTAAAGAGAAGGGATTCTCGCTGGATCTGCTTGTTACGGAAGTTGCCAACTGGAGCCGGGACGAGGCTTATGACAAAATGGGGAGGCTACTTGAGCTCTATGGTTCTGAAATGGAGGTTATCCTGTCCAATAATGATGCGATGGCTCTGGGGGCTATAGATCGTATGCTGGAGGATAAGGTGGAATCCTGGATCCCTGTTGTCGGTATTGACGGTCTGGCCGAAGCGGTTGAACAGATAGAGGCCGGTCATCTGTACGGGACTGTTCTGAACGACTCGGAGACACAGGCCGAAGCTATCGTGTCTCTTGCCGAATTCCTGTTGAGCGGTGCGTCCGGGCAGGGGTTTACTTATGAACTGGAAAATGATCAATATATCTGGGTTAACTATAAGCCGTTCATTCTTGAATAATCATTTTATAAAGCACAAACATTGGAAAATCTTATAAATATGTAAGAAGATATCACATTGTGGTCTCCCATATCGGTGCTAGACTTATCTCAATAACCAATAATTTTTGGTTAAAGGAGATAATTTTTTATGAGAAACAAGTTAATTCTTATCACAATGATTGCGCTGATGGCTTTTTCCATGAGTGTTTTTGCAGAAGGCCAGAAGGATGACGGTAAAATTGTAATCGGATCCAATATGTACAGCTTTCAGGATAATTTCATGAACGGTGTAATGAAACCTGCCATGGAAAGCTACGCTGCAGAAAAAGGTGTGGAAATCCAGATTGTTGACTCCGAAGGTCAGCAGGCTATTCTTAACAACCAGATTGATGTTTATATCACAAAAAAAGTAGATGTACTGGCAATCAACCTGGTAGACCCCGCTTCTGCCCAGTCTGTAATCGACAAAGCAAAAGCTGCCGGTATTCCCCTTATCCTTTTCAACAAGGAAGGAACCAAAGAAGCCATGTCTTCCTACGACAAAGTATGGTACGTAGGTACCGATTCTGCCGAGTCTGGAATTATCCAGGGACAGATGATGGTTAAAGACTGGAAAGCCAACCCCGACTGGGACAAGAACGGAGACGGAAAAGTTCAGTATGTAATGCTCAAAGGCGAACCCGGACACCCCGATGCGGAAGCCAGAACCAGAGAATCTGTAAAAGCTTTCACCGATGCCGGAATCGCTGTTCAGCAGCTGGCTCTCGAAGCAGACCCCAACTGGTCTACCCAGCACGGAAACGACAAAATGGCTGCCTGGCTGACTTCTTCCTTTGGAAAAGATATCGAACTGGTTATCTGCAACAACGATGGAATGGGATTCGGTGCCATTACAGCTATGAAGGCTGCCGGCGTAAGACTCCCCATCTACAGTGTTGACGCTCTGGCTCAGGCTCTGACTCACATTGCAGACGGCGAACTGGACGGAACCGTACTGAACGACGGTGTTAACCAGGGTAAAGCCACCATCGACCTGGCTATCAATGCCGCCATGGGTAAAAACGTTACTGAAGGAACCAGCTGGAAGCTGACTACCGACGGATCAAAAGCTGTTCGTGTAGCATATGTTGCTGTAACTCCCCAGAATTACAAGGATTTCCAGTAGGAATCAATTGCTAGTTAATTGAATCGTTAATGGCTGGTCCTGCGGGACCGGTCATTTTTTACTTGTAGATATTTGGAAACCAAGGTTTCCACCTTTATTATTTAATAAAGATGTGAAATGTCGTGCCCTATGTCACGAAGAGAGGTGATTCTTTTGTCGGAAGAATTTTTATTAAGTATAAAAAATGTCTGTAAAGCATTTTCCGGAGTCCGGGTTTTAAAAGATGTCTGCCTGAATGTCAGACCCGGGACCGTCCACTCTCTTATGGGTGAAAATGGCGCCGGTAAATCGACTCTGATGAAATGTCTGTTCGGCATTTATATTCAGGATGAAGGGCAGTTTTTTCTGGATGGAAAAGAGTATAATTTCCACGATCCCAAGCATGCTCTGGAAAACGGAGTCTCCATGGTTCACCAGGAGCTCAATCAGGTCGTTCAGAGAACAATTACAGATAATATATGGCTGGGCCGTTACCCGAAAAAGGGCGCATTTGTCGATGAAAAGAAAATGTTCAAAGATACGAAAGCCCTTTTTGAGAGACTGGGTATTCATCTGGATCCCAATACAAGACTGGATAAACTGTCTGTTTCACAGAGACAGATGGTTGAGATTGCCAAAGCAGTCTCCTATGATGCGAAGATAATCGTACTGGACGAACCCACATCCTCCCTGACGGATAATGAAGTTAAAAAACTGTTTGATATCATTTCCGTTCTGAAAAAAGAGGGAGTCGGTATAGTCTATATATCCCATAAGATGGAAGAGATTTTTGAGATCTCCGATGATGTGACTGTTCTGCGGGACGGGAACTCCATCGGAACCGATCGTATTGAGAATCTAACCATGGAAAAAATAGTGAACATGATGGTCGGCCGGGACCTGGAGGAACGTTTTCCTCCTAAAACCAATGTCCCCGGAGATGTGCATATGACTGTAAAAAATCTGTCGACGAAATATGCGCCCCGTGTTCATAATGTCAATTTTGATCTTCACAGGGGAGAAATCCTTGGTGTGGCCGGCCTGGTCGGGGCCGGACGGACAGAGATGCTGGAGGCCCTTTTCGGAGCCAGGACCCGTGAAAGCGGAGAGATCCTCATCGATGGGAAACCGATTGACAACTCCGATCCCCATAAAGCGATTAATAACCGCTTTGCCCTGTTAACGGAAGAACGGCGTGAAACCGGTATATACCCGATTGCGGATATCACCTTCAACTCCACCATATCCAATGTACAGGCCTATAAAAACAGGTTCGGCTGGCTTTTGGATAGCAAAATGAAAGAGGATACGGATAAACAGATTCGGAATATGCGTATCAAGACGCCCCACCGGAGAGAGCTGATCCGTTCCCTGAGCGGCGGAAATCAGCAGAAGGTCATTATCGGCCGCTGGCTGTTAACCAATCCGGATATTCTCCTTCTGGATGAACCTACAAGAGGGATTGATGTGGGAGCCAAATTCGAAATCTATCAGCTGATTATCGATCTGGCGAAAAACGGTAAATCCGTAATTGTGGTTTCATCCGAAATGCCTGAGCTGCTGGGGATAACAAATCGTATTATGGTTATGAGCAATGGATATGTTTCGGGTATTGTAAATACGGAAGAAACAACACAGACCGAGATTTTTAATCTGGCGGCAAAACATCTGAATAATAATAGAGAGGCGGAAGTATGATAAGTTCCGAAAGAGAAAATCTCTTTAATGTCCGTAAGACAAAAGAAGAGTGGAAAGATTTTTTAATCAACAATGCAATTTATATTGTTATTGCAGTCATCATTCTGATTGTTGTAGTAAACGAACCGTCTTTTGTTTCCGTAGCGGTTTTCCGGAATATCCTGACACAGTCATCGGTCCGGTTGATACTGGCTTTCGGTGTAGGGGGAATCATTATTCTGCAGGGTACGGACCTTTCCCTGGGACGGATGGTAGGTTTTGCAGCGGTTATTTCGGCTTCTCTCCTCCAGAGACCGGACTACCCCTCCCGGTTTTATCCTGATATGGCTCAGCTGCCTCTGTTTGTACCCCTGCTGGCTGCTATTGTGGCCTGCAGTGTTTTCAGTGTCATTAACGGCTGGGTTGTTGCCAAGTTCAAAATACACCCCTTTCTGGCAACCATGGGGATGATGATTACCCTTTACGGTATCCTTTCTATCTATTTTGCTTCCGGTGCTCCCGGCCCCCAGCCTATAGGCGGGCATGATGAACGTTATGTGGCTCTGATTAACGGAAATGTCCTCGGTGTTCCCAATCTGGTAATTATTGCGGCCTTAACCAGTGTTATTATCTGGGTACTCTGGAATAAAACAACCTTCGGGAAGAACATGTACGCGGTTGGCGGCAACCCGGAAGCGGCAAAAGTATCCGGTGTAAATGTCACCAGAACCTTTATTCTTGTTTACCTGCTGGCCGGTGTGATGTACGGACTGGGCGGTTACCTTGAAGCGGCCCGTATAGGTTCGGCCAATAACGGCACCGGGTTCGGTTATGAGCTGGATGCCATTGCAGCCTGTGTTGTCGGGGGGATCTCCTTCAGCGGTGGTGTCGGTAAGGTTTCCGGTGCAATCGTGGGTGTTCTGATGTTTACCATTATCAGTTACGGTATGACCTTTATGGGGCTGGATCAGTACTACCAGTATATTATCAAGGGTATTCTGATTGTTGTCGCCGTATCTCTTGATACAAAGAAATACCTGAAAAAAGTCTGATTTTTCTCTGACTGGATTCCATAGGGGAGATATTGTATGTGTTATCAGATACAATATCTCCTTTTTTTGAAATGCTGTAAATCTTTCAGAACAAACCTTTAAGCGAAAACGAAGGACCGGTTCTGAAATCCGGATTCCGGGGGGGATTATACATCAATAAAGTCAAATTCAATCGGTTCAATGCATTCCCTTTTATTCACCATTCCCCCCGGTGGAACCGGAATGAGACCGTTGTTGATGATTAGGGGATCGTCCGTTCTGATCATCCAATTATGTAATTTTTCTCTGAGTTCAGTAAGTACTTCTCTGTATTCGGCTTTATCTGCCAGATTACGGGATTCCCGGGGATCCTGTTTTAAATCGTAAAGAGATATTTCTTCCAATATGATGTTATTGAAATAGTTGCTTTCAATTAGATCCTGTTTGGCTGGACATCCGTCCGTATTCGCCGGTACCGGAGAAAGATCCTGATCAAACCGAACCACCAGCCTATACTGTTCCGTACGGATGGAACGTACCGGTTCGTAGGCCGCATGAAATGAAATTTCAGAAAATATCTCTTTTCGTACCGTCTTTTCCGGATTACTGAAAAGCGGTTTAAATGATCTGCCCTGCAGACCTGCCGGTTCGGAAACATCCAGAATATCGCAGAGGGTAGGGAACAAGTCCAATTGGGAAATCATGGCATCGCAGACTTTCCCGGCTGATGGATTTCCCGGGTAATGCATCATAAATGCCACACCGGTTCCGGTATCATTGAGATTGCATTTCATTCCGGGAAAAGGCATTCCGTGGTCTGTCGTGAAAATGACAATGGAGTTGTTCCATTCCCCGGAGGAATCCAGGGCATCCAGTATTTTCCCGACGCATCGGTCGACAATGGTGAGGGATTGATGGAATCCAGCCATATCCATTCTATTTGCCCGGGTATCCCTGACTGTTGCAGGTACAGACAGGTTCTCCACTCTGAGATTTTCATCCGGTTCGGGAAAAATCCTGTGGGTATTAAACATTCCGAAAGAGAGAAAAAAAGGTCCGGCATGTTCTTCCCTGATATAATCTGCTGCTGCCGCCGCATTCCCCATATCGTAACTTTCGGTATCAAAAGCAAATGAATGGGACATTTCAAATTCCGTATCACCAATTCTTCTCTGATAGCCTATCCAGTCGGTTTCTGCTGCTACATGCTGGATCCCCGACAGAGTTGTCTCATACCCGTTCTTATTGAAGAAGCTTACCATATGATCGGAATAGTCATTCAGTTTGAACCCCCTGTGAGCCAGTCCCAGCATCCCGTTGCAGTGGGGGTAACGTCCGGTGAGCAGTGCTGAACGGCTCGGAGAACAGGTCGGGCCTGCACAGTGGGCATTCCGGAACAGGGTTGCTCTTTCAGAAAAACGCATCAGTTCCGGTGTATGGACCGGGGCCCCATACGGTTCAAAATAGCGTCCGGAATCATGGGTGTGGATATATATGATATTATTCTTCATGTATATCCTCCTCTTTTACCCATATGGGAGAACTCCAGGCCCATTGATTGTTTCTCTGACGTATCCGGATATAGTAGCTGTCTTCTTTTTCACTCGTTACTGTATCGGTAAAGCTTAAATCTACAGAGTATTCCTCTTCCGGTATAAGACGGCTTACATGAAATGCTCCGGTCAGGAACCCCCCCAGATAATGGCTTTGTGATGATTCGGCTAGTTCTCTAAACGGAATGGAATGGATCTGACCGTTTACAGTCAGTTCCAGGCGGGCGTTCTGATTCCCTTCCACTTCCAGCACCACTGCCTGATTGGAGTTGGTTGTGGATGTTGAATTCCCCCAGGTCGAGGATGTAAAACGGAATGCCCTTTCATCATTCTGAATTATTGTACTGAACTGGTAGATCCCTTCATGGCTGTCTTCCGGATCGACAACATCGATACCATGAAACTGTGGTTCCGAAGAGAGGATCCGGCCATTTACCACTTCAGCTGTAATATCCCAATCCTGCCGGATCCCTTTTTCTCCCCATCCCGCTTCCACTTTTATCTTTCCTTTAAGCGGGCCTGTCCTGGGATGCTCGACTTTTTCAGTATAGTCGAAACGTTTTATTACAGTGTTATTTCTCAGGATTTCAATGCAGTCCAGACTGTCTGAACCGATTATTCCGATTTTATGGGTTCGTTTAGCCGAATAGGGCAGAACCGAGCCCATAGGGCAGCCATTGACCGAGTATTCCAGCCGGATCCTGTCTCCGGTTATGGCATACGTCCGCCCCTGTTCCATAGCTTCCCAGAGGGACTCTCTGGTCAACTCCTTCGCCCAGATTGCAGCGGCCCCGTAACCATAACTGCCGGGATGGGCGCTGTGATGATCCGTGGATCCTATAATCCCGAAGTGATGTCCTGATTCTAATCCTTCCTGCATGGTACTTTTTCCGTTACGTGGACCCATGGTATGCAGATAGGAAACAGGCGCCTGATCACTTTCGGCACAGCCATGCATCGACAGGATTTCAACAAGGGGGCTTACCTCTTCGGAGAAGGTTTCCCAGTTTATTCCTCTGTACCCCCGGGCATATCCGATATGATGGGGGACAATAAAACATTTGCGGCCTGTATCGTTCTGTAATCGGATAAACTCCTGAAGCTCTTCAAAACTCTGCGGTTTTATCATGGGATCGATCCTGTCCCTGCAGTAAACAACATAATCTCCGTGCGCTATAGAGTGCATTTCATAGCTGGGAAAGGTTATGAACTTACCGGGGGCATTATGTTTTTCAATTGCGTCGGCATAGTCCGTCCATCCTTTTTCCAGTTTTTCAAAACCGTTTTTATGATAGTCAACCACAGCTTCCAGGCGTCCTTTGCCATCAGGAATATCCGGCCAGAAAGCATGACCGGTTATGCTGGTAAAATCCAGTTGCAATCGGGCGTTGCATATAGCATCTTCAAGCGGTCCATGTCCGTAGCTGATTCCGCAGTGATTATGAATATCTCCAAAAAAAAGCGTGTGATCCTTATAGGTGGGTATTTTATCAGTCATCTGACTATTCCTTTTATGTTATTTCAATATGTTTTCCGGTTTGTGCGGAAAGGTAGGCGGCTCTGATCATTTTCTGAGCTCTGATACCATCATCGAGGGACGAAACCGGTTCTACTCCGGAGCGGAGAATCCTGATGAATTCTTTCGGAGGGAGGCTGTGTACTTCCGAAAAGTCAAACGGGCAGTGGATCTCTTTCCACTCCATTGTGTCGGAAGTAAACAGAGTCAACTCCGGCCAGTAGGACTTTCCTCTATTTGAGGCACAATCGGTTTTGTTTTGTATGATGGTTCCCTTGTCTCCGTATATCTCCGTTGTCGGACCGCCGGCCTGCCAGTTCCAGGCTGCTTCATGAACAGCGAGGGCCTTATCCGGAAATCTGTATAGAGCCGCTCCGGCTTTTTCAGCTGTCCATCTCTCATGGGGAAGCATCTGAGCGCAGACGCTTTCCGGCATGCCGAAAAAATACTGGAGGAGATCTGTTTCATGAATCCCTTCATCCAGGTAAGCTCCGCCGCCTTCCGTATCAGCATTAGTGATCCAGGGCATATCATCTTCCAGACTCATCAGGCCGTAATGGTGCCCGTGTCTTTTTCTTATATGATTCACCTTGCCAATGACTCCCGACTCCAGAAGTTTCTTGATCCGGATATTTGAAGGAATCAGCCGCTGTGGAAACGACTGATAGAAACTCACTCCGGCGCTTTTGACTTTTTCCCGAATTTGCATTCCAGCTTCTACAGATGGTGCCAGGGGCTTTTCGCACATGATATGAATCCGGTGTCTGCAGCAGCAGTCAATCAGGTCATAATGTCTTGAAGGTTCGGAACATATGGCGGCCCCCTTTGTTTCCTCTAAGGATAACAGGTAATCCAAATCATCAAAAAAGGGCAGGCCGTACAGTTCGGCGGCCTGTCTTCCCCTTTCTGTATTCTCATCCCATATCCCGCTTATATGAACACCCTCCTCCCGGAGGAAGGTCTCAACCCACTTATACTGATGAAGATGGGCAAAGCTGATAATTGCTATCCCGGGATTTTTATAAGCTTTCATTTTTCTCTCCCGGATCTGTTTCATACGGGGAAATATTGATCTGCTTCCCCTCTTTTATTGAATCGTATATGGCCTGAACCACTTTCAGAGTCCTGAGTCCTCTCTCCAGAGGAGCGCGGCACTCAGTCCCGTCTTCTGTCAGACAATCGATGAAATGGCGCAGTTCATAGCGATGCCCCTTTATATTCCATTCATCCACATAGGGGACGGACCAACCGACATCAGAGGCCAGATGGGGCCGGTTCAAATCTCCTGTTGCTGCGGCTTTTTCTGTTTTGTAGGCGGAAATCCCATTGACTGATCTGGACTGGTCCAACAGCAGAGTTCCCTGTTCTCCGAATACTTCGGCTCTGATATCCAGTCCTCCCTGAATCCCCCAGGAGCAGACGAACTGTCCGAGGGTGCCGTTTGCGAAACGGCAGTTTGTAATAACGGTTTCCTCTACCGAACCATTCATGACCGCATCGGCGGTTACAGATATAATGGGAGAATCCAGCAGCCATTCCGACAGGCAAATGCCATGTATCCCGATATCAATCAAAGCGCCGCCTCCGGAACGCTCTTTATCTCGGAACCAGCCGGCATGACCGGGGCCGCTTCCCAGTTCATTAATCCGGAACAGTTTTGTATTGCCGATTTCCCCTCCGGCTATCATATCCCTGGCCCTGACGAATAGAGGCGCGAACAATCTGTTCTCTGCATAAAAACCCCTGACTCCTTTTCTACGTGCCAACCGGACGATTTCCTCCGCCTGATCGACTGTGAGAGCAAGGGGCTTTTCCAGAATAAAAGATTTTCCCCGGTTTATAGTCTCGAGAGCTGCCTTGTAATGCAGATGGTTCGGGAGGGTAATATCGACAAGATCAATATCCGGGGCCTGAACAGCCTTTACCCAGTCAGCCTCAATCCTGTAAGCTCCATATTCCTTTTGAAATTCTTCGGCGCGAGGGATTGAACTGCCGCATATACAGCGGATTTCCGTTCGTTCATCCTGCAGGTAGCAGGAAGCATGGGCTCCAGCCATAAATCCGGTCCCGAGTACTGCAATTCGAACTTTCTTCTGTGTCATTTGGTTGCTCCGAAGGTAAGTCCTTTTACGATATACTTCTGAACCATAAAGACCATAACCAGAATGGGAAGGAGAATCAGGGTTCCCGAACTGAATACAGGACCCCATTCGACAGCGTAGGCTGTTATAAAATCACCGGCCGCCACAGGCAGTGTCTTAACCCTGTTGGAAGAACAGAGAACCATTGCAAACAGGTATTCGTTCCAAGAGAATATAAATGTAAAGATGGCTGTGGTAATAATGCCGGACCGGGCCAGAGGGAAAACAAGACGGAACAGTATCTGGTGCCAGTTCGCCCCCTCCAGGAAGGCCGCTTCATCGATGGATACGGGGATTTCATCGATAAAAGTCTTCAGCATCAACAGGCCGAATGACATGTTGAGTGAAATATTGATGATTACCAGGGCCAGTAGGTTGTTCAATAAATGCATATGTTTGAAGATAATGAAAAAAGGCATCAGTACAGCTGCCGGCGGGGCAATCCTCGTAATCAGTACGGAAAGGGTAAAAATCCCTTTCCCTGTTTCGAACCGGGAGACGCTGTAGGCTGCTGTGAAGGATGCTCCGAGAACGATCACGGTGGAAGTGAATGCCACGATTAAGCTGTTTACCAGAAACCCTCCGAAGTTGTGCGTTGTAAATATCTTTCTGTAATGCTCCAGAGTCGGTTTGAAAAACAGAGTGATGGTCTGTGAAATAATCTGGCTGTCCTTCTTGAATGAGTTCAGTATGATCCACAGGATGGGGAAGGCCCATGTAATGACGACGCCCAGAATAACAATGTAAAAGAGAGCTCTCTTTGTATTTCTGACAAGAAGTTTATTTTCCATTTTTTTCACTTCCTTTTGTAACACCCAGAACCAGTACGGTAATCATGATAATGATTAAAACACCCAGAGCGGAAGTTTTTCCGTAATCGCTTGTTGTGAAACCCAGTGTGTAGAGGTGAATATTGATAACACGGGTTGATTCCGCATTACCGAAGAGTACCCAGATCTGAGCGTATACTTTCAGGCAGTCAATAATACGAAGAAACGCAACGGCCCCGATTATCTTAAGCAGAAGAGGGAATGTTATATACCTGAAGGTTTGCCAGGCCGATGCGCCGTCCATGTTTGCCGCTTCATACACCTCTGTGGGTAGTGACGTCATTCCTGAATAGAAAATCAGAAAGCAGAAAGGCGTCCATTGCCAGAAGTTTACAAAGGAGATCGTTCTGAATGCGTAGGTCAGATAGAGTTTATCTACAAGCCATGGCCCAATAAGAGGGATGTTCTCGAAAAAAGGAAGACCCGATGTGGACAGCCAGGGTTTCGGCTGTGCTCCAATTGTTCTGAGGAATACATTAAGAAAGCCTGTATCGAAATCAAAAAAATACTTCCAGATCATGGCAATAATGATCGGAGTTGCCAGAATCGGGAACAGGAGAATGGTCTGGACAGTTCTTTTCCCCTTGAATTCTTTATAAAGCAATGCAGCCAGAATAAGGCCGACAATTATCTGCGGTGTTATCGTATAAATCAGAAAAAGAAATGTCCTGAACAGGGATGACCAGAACATGGGGTCTTTTGTCAGAAGGAATATATAGTTTTTAAGGCCGATAAAGGGCCATTCTTTATTGAAAACGATCGGGTCCAGACGGAAAAACGATGTATAGATCATATACAGAATCGGGAGGACCGTCGTAAGGAACAGAATTATCACAGTAGGGGCTACCAGAGAGTATTTCAGTACTTTCTGATTTCCCATGCTGGATCTGGAAATGCTCATTATTATCTCCTGGGGTTATGTTAAGTGGATGGGAAAGGGGAGGCAGAGGGGGGCGGGCCCCTCTCTCCCCGGAATTCTTATTCGAAACTCTCTTTCAGAACAGTTATATTTAATTCAGCCTGTTCCAGAATCTCATCTATTGAATCATCGGTGACAAGAATATCAGAAACCATCTGGTTCAGAATCTCATGGAGTTTGGTATAGTAGGGAACAAGAGGTTCCATTTTGGCCAGGTTGTAAGTTTCCGCCATAAGAGGGTAATAGATGTTGCTGCTTTTTGAGGAATCATTCAGAAGACTGGGGCGGAATACGCTTGATCCGTGCTCTCCACGGATTTCAAAACCTTCTTTGCTGGTGGCAAACTCCAGGAATTTCCATGCAGCAGTCTTATTCCGGCTCATTCCGTTCATAACCAGTCCCCAGCCATGGGTCTGAGGAGTTCTGTAAATACTTCCGTCGGCTTGACGGACACCGGGAATCAGGGCAATACTGTATTTCTCTTTATTGGGGCTGTCCGAAAGTTGCAGGCTATTCCATGCGGCATTCCAGAAAGGCGCGGCCTGGGCTGTGGTACCAGCCTTGAGCTGATCAAATACCTTAGGGTAGTTGTATGTCGTGATATCTTCCGCCATGTACGGTTTTAATGCCCGGTATACTTCAGCAGCTTTCCGGGCAGCTTCGCTATTAATAACAACCTTGCCGTTTTCATCTATAACGTCTCCCCCGTAAGACCATAGCACTGTGTAGAACATTTTCGGTGCTTCGGGGCCTCCTGTGAGGGCGGTTAAAAGGTTGCCGTAGGATGTATTTTTTCCTGTATTCCCCGCAGCCAGAGAAATCAGTTCTTCCCAGGTTTCCGCCGGCTGATCCAGCATATCTGTCCGGTAATAATAGAGTTGACTCGACAGATCCGTAGGGATGCAGTATATCTTTCCTTCATAAGTCAGTTTGATGGGGATATCGTCCAGATCATAGGCAGCCAGATCCGTCAATTCGGGGTCATTCAGATAGTCGTCCCATGGCTCCAGAACACCTGCGGCAGCCAGTTCTGTCATATAGGTTGTATTATCCTGAACCAGATCGAACTCTGTGGTTCCTCCGACCAATTGGGTTGTTACATTTGTAAAATACCCCAGACGTCCCTGCTCATTGAATACAATTTCGATATCGGGGTTCCGTTCCATAAATACATCTGCCGCAACTTTCAGGGCTTCTGTTTCCGGGCTGGTAACGCACAGAATGGTTACAGTAGATTTCCCGTTGTCATCGACATCCTGACTGCCTGCGGCAAAAATTGCAACAGTCATCGTCAGAATCAGAAAAACCGAAATACGTTTTTTCATAAAAATACTCCTTAATTATATTTAACCGGACAACGTCCGGAATTTCGCTGTTTATTTTTTATGTTCAGGGTAACTGCTGTTCTGAAGCAGTATGGGGTAAAACCGGCTTTGGCTGAGAGCTACGGCAGCTCCCCCGATGACTTCGGTTTTGTCCGAAAGAAAGGCTGTTTGAATGTTAACTGTTCTATAGGGAAATTCGGGGATATACTCTTTTACCTTTTTATTCAGTTCTTCAAGAAACAGAGGGCTTTTGATCAGGTAAGCGCTATGCACTATGATTATTTCGGGGTTCAGTATCAGAATCATGTTGGATGTGAGCTGTGCAAGAACATCAACTATTCCTTTTGTCTGCATCGTCCATCCATGCTTTTCAATATCAAGAATATCCTGGCCTGCTCTGATAGCTTCTTCATGTGACATGTTTTGAATATCCAGATCTTTTCTATTGGCCCTTATAATTTCCGGTAGAGAGAGACAGGACTCTGCATTACTGATGGAATCGTTATTGTAAACAACGAATTTTCCAATTTGTGTTGCCGTATAGTCGCATCCCTGAAAGATCTCTCTGTTATGGACATAAGCTCCGCCTATCCCCCCTTCCGTATACAGGTAGGCAACCTGAGAGTAGGACTGTCCGTTACCAATCCAGGTTTCTCCTAGTGCCAGGGCATTGGCATCATTTTCAACAAAAACAGGGAGGTCGATCAGTTTCCGGAAATCATCGGCCAGGTGGTAGGGTTCCGTCCATTTGAGAGGCCCGCTGTATAAAACAATTCCATGCTGATAATCCACTACGCCAGGGATCATGATCCCTACGCCTTCAATCCTGTCAAGAGAGACCGCACTTGAAGATATTATCTGTCTTATGTTCTCAACAGCCGTCCGTATCATTCCGGGAGGGTCTTTTTCCCTGTTCTGATATTCCAGCTGATTACATATATTGCCTTCCAGATCCACCAGGGCGATATTGGTTTTTTTCCACCGTATATCTACTGATATAAAATAGTAGGACTTGGGATTGAATTGGAGCAGCGTGGATTTTCTTCCGGTATGGGGGCTTCCCTGACCAGCTTCTTCTATCAGGCCGTAGCTGTCCAGAAGTGATGTAATGTTGGAAATAGCCGATTTGCTGGAACCGAGAGTCCGGGCTATCTCAGCTCTGGAGATTGGTCCCTTTTCCCTGATAAGGCGCAAAACTATGTAGGCATTGTAGTCCTGCATTTTGGTAGGACTCATTAATCCGTCTTTCATTAAAAATCCCTTTAGATAGTTTGTTCTCAGTACAAACTAATTGTAGATCCATAAATCCCATCTGTCAAGAAAGAACTTTTCAATAGTGCGAATTCCAATAAGGGAAAGCACTGCCGGAATGAGAACGGCGGAATCGGAAATTTTATTCAAGAGAAGATCTTATTTCAGGATGCCGTAAACATATCCAGAAGCTCCCGGTAGATCAGCTTGAGAAGGGGGCTTTTATTATCCCGGATGGCCCCGTCAAGCAGCACATCGCTCCGTTCCTTCTTGAACCATCTGTACAGGCGGGACGCCCCGTCTTCCGGGGAGTCTGACGAGCTGGCTATCCTGTAAAGCTGCTTAATTTCTCCGGTATCCATAAACAGTTTGGAATCCCGGATACAGAGGTTAAAGTACTTTCCGTTTTTCAGGGGAGCTATATGGACGTTGACAGGGGAGGGCGGTTTATCGTCGTCAATTGCCTCGGGAGAAGTGCTGTCGCTCTTTCTTTTTTCCGCAAGGGACTGATTTCTTCGGTTAGCATCCTGATTATATATCAGAATCGCAGCCTGTTCCTTCAGAAAG
Organism: Oceanispirochaeta sp.; assembly: GCA_963663385.2. Taxonomy (GTDB): domain Bacteria; phylum Spirochaetota; class Spirochaetia; order DSM-2461; family DSM-2461; genus Oceanispirochaeta. Next base: position 527,722 of record CAXXXD010000004.1, read on the forward strand.
GTGAGACCGTCCGGTTCAATCTCCTGGAGAAGGTTCATAATTTCATCAATCAGTTGTTCTTTGTCTGCCATGCATTAATAATAACTCTACTGTGCTGGATTTTCCTGTTTCTCCTCGGAAAAAGGCATCCTTTTGTCATTGAAGCTGTGAGTGAATTTTTCTGTATGTTTAATAAAAATGATCATTATAAAAATATTTATTATGATGAAATGATCAAACAATTTTTTATTTTATACTTTGATATTGCATCTCAATGTTCTGGTAAGCTGGTGAAATCAATCTATTGATGATGCTGGTATTGTTTTTAAATCATTGTATATAAATAAATAATTAAGTACTGACAAAAATAGAACAAATTAATTTGACAGATGTTAAATTCTGGGAGTATGATACAAACATATCCAAACACAAACGAACAAAAATGAAAGCAAACGAAATTCAGGCCGTTGTTTTGTTTGTGTGCGTTAACGAAAACGCAAAAGAAAACCAAAAGGAGCAATTTATGCTAAAGAAAATTTTGACCCTGTCATTGATGGTTAGTCTCGCTGTAACGACTGTGTTTGCTGAAGGTCAGAAGGACAGTTCCGGAGAGAAAGGTTACATTGGTGTAGCCATGCCTACCCAGTCCTCTCAGAGATGGATTCAGGACGGTGGGAACATGAAAGAGCAGCTGGAAGCCAAAGGGTATAAAGTCGATCTGCAGTATGCAGAAGATATCGTGGAAAACCAGGTTTCCCAGCTGGAAAATATGATTACCAAGGGTGTTGATGTAATGGTTATCGCTTCTATTGATGGAGAAGCCATTACGGGTGTTCTTGAAAAAACAGCAGAAGCGGGAATCCCTGTTATTGCTTATGACAGATTGATAAAAAACTCCGGAAGTGTGTCTTACTACGCTACTTTTGATAATTATAAAGTTGGTGTACAACAGGGATCCTATATTGTAGAAGCTCTGGAACTGGATAAAGGTGCAACCGGACCCTTTAATCTTGAACTATTTGGAGGATCTCCTGATGACAACAATGCCTACTTTTTCTACAACGGTGCCATGAGTGTTCTGCAGCCCTACATTGATAAAGGCGTTCTGGTTATTCAGTCCGGTCAGGCAGGTATGGATAAAGTGGCTACTCTAAGATGGGACGGAGCAACAGCACAGGCCAGAATGGATAACCTGCTTACGGCTTTCTATGCGGATGGTGAAAAAATAGATGCTATTCTATCTCCTTATGATGGAATCTCCATCGGTGTTCTCTCTTCTGTTAAAAATATCGGTTATGGAACAGTCGGTCAGCCTCTGCCTATCATTACAGGTCAGGATGCGGAACTTCCTTCTGTCAAATCCATTCTGGCTGGGGAACAGACCCATACTGTTTTTAAAGACACCAGAGAGCTTGCCAGAGTTGCTGTTGGTATGGTTGAAGCCATTCTTGAAGGCGGAGAACCTGAAATCAATGATACAACAACCTATGATAATGGTATTAAAGTGGTTCCTTCCTACCTTCTGGAACCTGTATCAGTTGATGTTACAAATTACAAAGAGGTCCTGATCGGATCAGGATATTATACAGAAGATCAGCTTAAATAAGATTCGTTATTAGACATGGGGCTGTTGTAAAACTGAAATGTTTTCAACAGCCCTGTAATTATCAGGAGCCGGGTATGTCAGATTATATTCTGGAAATGAAGAACATAACAAAATTGTTTCCGGGAGTCAAAGCGCTGGATAATGTGAACCTGAAAGTCAGGGAGCATGAGATTCATGCGTTAGTCGGAGAAAATGGTGCCGGCAAATCGACTTTAATGAATGTATTGAGTGGAGTGTATCCATTCGGTACATATGAGGGCGACATCGTTTATAAAGATGAAGTCTGTGGATTCAGGGAAATAAAGGAAAGTGAAAAAAAAGGTATTGTTATTATCCATCAGGAGTTGGCCCTGGTCCCTTTTCTTTCTATTGCGGAAAATGTGTTTCTGGGGAATGAACAATCCGACAGGGGCGTAATTAATTGGGAGTTAACCCGAACCCGAACCGCTGAATTGCTGAAAAAAGTAAGAATGAATGATGATCCCGATACAAAAATCAAGGATATCGGTGTGGGAAAGCAGCAGCTTGTGGAGATTGTTAAAGCTCTGGCCAAGGATGTTAAACTGTTGATCCTGGATGAGCCGACTGCCGCTTTGAATGATGAGGATTCAAATAATTTACTGGATCTTCTATTGGAATTGAAGGAACACGGAATTACTTCCATTATTATATCGCATAAGCTGAATGAAGTGACCAGGGTCGCCGATGAGATCACTGTTATCCGGGACGGAGCTACAATTGAAACCCTGAATAAGAAAACAGATGAAATAACTGAGGACCGCATTATCAAAGGTATGGTAGGCCGGGATCTGGTGGATCGTTTTCCCCAGCGGGAATCTCATCCGGGAGAGGTCATGCTTGAAGTTTCCGACTGGAATGTATTCGATCCGATGGATGATGAAAAAAAAGTCCTGCATGATATTAATATGACCGTACGGAAAGGTGAGGTCGTCGGCCTGGCCGGACTAATGGGAGCCGGACGCACAGAGTTTGCCATGAGTGTATTTGGTAAGAGTTATGGTCAGAAAATCTCTGGAACAATAAAGAAAGAGGGACAGGAAGTTCATCTGAAAAATGTAAGCGAAGCAATCAATCAGGGAATTGCCTATGTGACGGAAGACCGTAAAACCGCAGGGTTGATTCTGATAGATGATATAAAGCGGAACATTACTCTTGCCAACCTTGGGAAAATCAGCAATCGCTTTGTTGTAAATGATAACGAAGAGATTCATATCAGTGAGGACTACCGGTCAAAAATGAATATTAAATCCTCCAGTATTCTACAGAGGACGGGTAATCTCTCCGGTGGAAATCAGCAGAAAGTTGTTCTTAGCAAGTGGATCTTTTCGGATCCGGATATTCTGATACTGGATGAACCTACACGGGGGATTGATGTGGGCGCAAAGTATGAGATTTATACCATAATTAATCAGCTTGTAGCCGAGGGAAAGTCTATAATTATGATATCTTCGGAACTGCCGGAGATACTTGGAATGGCCGATAGGGTTTACGTGATGAACGAAGGAGCCCTGGTTGGTGAGCTGGATAAATCTGAAGCATCACAGGAAAGTATTATGAAATGTATTATGCAAAATAAAAGGGAGAGCGCGTAATGGAAAAACTAACCCATATGTTTAAGACTCATATGCGGCAATATGCCATGGTAATCGCACTGGTATCCATAATGATACTGTTTCAGTTTTTGACAGAAGGGATTCTTCTAAAACCTTTGAATGTAACAAATCTGATTCTTCAGAACAGTTATATCCTGGTTTTGGCAATAGGTATGCTTCTTTGTATCCTTACAGGAGGTAATATCGATCTGTCTGTAGGATCCGTGGCTGCATTTGTCGGAGCTATTTCCGCTACCCTGATTGTTACCATGAACATGCCTGTTTTTGCGGCTCTGATTCTATCCCTTTTTGTGGGTGCTCTGGTGGGAGTATGGCAGGCATACTGGATTGCATACGTAAAGATTCCGGCTTTTATTGCCACCTTGTCGGGAATGCTTGTTTTCCGGGGGTTTACAATGGTCATCCTTAAGGGCCGGACTCTTGCTCCATTTCCCACTTCATATCAGAAAATCGCATCCGGTTTTATTCCTGATATTATAGGAACTCCCGAAGGGCTCCATATGACCACTATTCTGATAGGTGTAATATGTTCTGTTATCTATTTCTTTTTCGAACTGAAAGATAGGCGAAGTAAACAGAAATACAACTTTATCGTTGCCTCCCTTCCGGTATTTATTGTGAGAGTACTGATCATGATGGCTGTCATTAATCTGTTTACATTCTGGCTGGCCCGTTACAAGGGAATTCCCAATGTCCTGATACTTCTTACAGTTCTTATTCTTGGCTATACATTTGTAACAAATAAAACAATTGCCGGAAGGCATATCTATGCCCTGGGCGGAAATGAAAAAGCGGCAAGGCTGTCGGGTGTTAAAACTAACCGTGTTCTTTTCGGGGTCTATGTTAATATGGCTGTTCTGGCAGCACTGGCAGGGATTATTTTTGCCGGTCGTTTAAATGCCGCAACACCAAAAGCCGGAAACCTCTTTGAGCTGGATGCTATTGCAGCCTGTTATATCGGCGGTGCCTCTGCCACCGGAGGAGTCGGTACGGTAATCGGGGCTATTATTGGTGGTCTTATTATGGGTATTCTTAATAACGGAATGTCCATTATGGGTATCAGTATTGACTGGCAGCAGGCCATTAAAGGCCTTGTTCTTTTATTTGCTGTAGCATTTGATGTGTATTCCAAATCCAAAACAAGATAATTTGAACCTCCTTTAGCTTTTCCCGGTGCCGGTTAACAACCTGTACCGGGATTTTTCTATTCACACAGGGAAATATCCTGTAAGATGTCCCTAGGTTATTATGTTTGCACTTGAACGAATAAAATTAATAAAAAAGTATCTCAATGAAAATCAAAAGGCAGAAGTAACTGCACTGAGCGGATTGCTGGATGTTTCTGAAGTTACAATCAGGCGTGATCTTGAAAAACTGGAGAAAGAAGGGTTTCTTCAAAGGATCCATGGGGGAGCTGTTTTAACAGATGAACTGACGGAAAGCCATTCGGGCTCTATTCAGGAAGCTGATGATCCTCTCCTGCAGAACAGGATGGAGATAGGGGATATCGCATCTAATCTTGTTGATGACCGTGATGTGATTATGCTGACCCCGGGGCTGACAAACCTGCAGTTGGCCAGGCATCTGAAGAACAGGAAAAACCTTACGGTTCTGACAAATGATCTTCTTATTGCACTGGAGTTTTCCGGTATCGCTTCCATTAAAGTGATTATTCTGGGGGGAGATTTGGACAGTCAGTCCAGGGGGGTCTACGGGAAATTTACAATTGACAGCATTCGAAGCTTTTTTGTAAATAAGACTTTTTTTGAAGTGGAAGGGATTAATCAGGACTCCAGTTTAACCGTTTCCAGTATAGAAAAAGCGACACTTATTCAGGAAGCAGTGAAGATAGCAGGTGAATCAATCTGTCTTTGTCCCGGGAACTGTTTCGGGAAAAAAGCATTTTATCCTGTAGGAGACGTGAGTATGGCTGGAAAAATCATTTCCGATTCTTCCATGGGAGACGAGTATAAAAAAATGTTCTTTCAACAGAATATCCAAATCTTTACTTCTCTGCAGATGTATGAAGGCCATGTCTGAAAATGTAATTTTCCGTCTGGATAATATTAATAAAAGCCTGGGCGACGGGTTTTTTCTTCAGGGAATAAATCTGGAACTGAAAGCCGGAGAAATCCATGTGGTAATGGGAGAGAATGGTTCCGGGAAGAGTGCGGTAATGCAGATCATAAGCGGAATAATCCAACCGGATACAGGACGGCTTCTGCTTAACGGAACCGGAGTTAATATCAGCAGCCTCAGCGATGCCTGGTCCAAATCTATTGTCTATATCCAGCAGGATGCCAATATTTTTCACAATCTTTCGGTTGCAGAGAATATTTTTTATCATCAGATGCCCTACCGGAACCGCCTTTTTAAAGTGATCGATAATAACAGACTGAACCGTATGTGTCAGAACCTGATCGATGATTTGAAGCTTCCCTTCAGTCTCTATGACCCTGTTCATAAACTGGGTATGGCGCAAAGGCAGATTATGGGTTTCTGTAAAGCTTATATTTCAGGTGCTCAGGTTGTTATTCTGGATGAACCATCCACCGCCCTAACCGAGCATGACCGGAAAATTCTGCATACAATACTGAAGAGGATGAAGCTCAGAGGAGCAGGCATATTTTATATTTCTCACAAACTGGATGAAATCAGGGGAGTCGGGGACCGTCTCTCTGTTCTGAAGCAGGGCCGTTTGGTGGGAACTGTTGATCTGGCTAATACCGGTGATGATGATATTATCAGGATGATGTCCGGAGTAGTTCTGAAAAACCGCTACCCCCGACTGAATGTGAAAACCGGAAAAGAGATCCTGAGAGCCCGAGGTCTGGCTTCCGGGAATATACTGCGGGGAATCGATTTTTCTCTGCATAAAGGTGAAATCCTGGGAATAACTGGTCTGGCAGGATCGGGGCGCACATTTTTGGCAAACTGTCTGTTTGGCGAGGCCCCTATGGATCGCGGTACAATCTGGCTAAACGGGAATAAGGTCTATATCCGTGAACCCTATGATGCAATCTCTCATGGACTGGCCCTGGTCCCTGAGGACAGGATGGAGGACTCCATCATGAGCTGTCTGGATGTAACCAGTAATGCCTCTCTGTCCTCCTTAAAAAGGTTTACCCGCTTTTTTACAATAAATACTACTTTTCTAAATCAGGTTGTTGCCGACTACATTAGTAAATTTAATGTAGAGACAGAGCATTACAGCCGGCATATGGGTGAGTACAGCGGCGGAAGTCAGCAAAAAGTTGTTTTTGCCCGCTGGATTATGAATCGTTCAAAAGTCTTTATTCTTGATGAACCAACCCGGTGTCTGGATATTCCTACCAGAGTCGATATTTACAACTCAATGAATGATCTGGTTCTAAAAGGGGCGGGTATTATTTTTATATCCTCGGATATTGAAGAGATTCTGGGGATGTGTGACAGGGTAATGGTTCTTTCCGATGGTCGTTTTGTATGTGACTTACCCTCTTCAGATGCGACTAAGGAAAAAATCCTGAGTTATGCAACAGGAGAACTCTTATCTTGAAAGCTTCAGTACAACCACCACTTCTGCAGATTGAGAACTACAGTTTCTGTTTCCCCTCCTATCCCGGGCTGCAGAGTCGTCCTCTTTTTAAGAACCTGAATTTTCAGCTTCGTACAGGAGAATTCAAAATCATCATGGGTCCTCCGGAAAGCGGGAAAACAACCCTCGGCCGCTGCCTGAGCGCCGTATATCCCGGGCTGACCCAGGCGGAAACGGAAGGTCGGATACTGATAGAGGGGGATGTCCTGACGACACGGGCCGCCTGTGACTGGATAGATAAAATAGGAATTGTCTTTCAGAATCCGGATGAACAGATCGTCACCACCCGTGTGGACGATGAAGCCGCCTTTTCCCTCGAATCCCTGGGAATAGAAACGGGTGAGATTGAAAGGCGGATGAAGCAGGCTTTTGCGGAGTTTTCTGTTCCCTATCCGGAGCACCGGAATCCTCTTTCTCTGTCGGGGGGAGAAAAGAAGCGTCTGCTTCTAGCTGTTTTGAGGATGCAGAATCCGGATTTATGGATTCTGGACGAACCCCTGGATGAACTGGACAGAGAGGGACAGCGTTCCCTTCTGCAGTTTCTGGCGGCTCTGGCTGAAAGGGAGAATAAAGGCATCCTGATGTTCTCATCCAAATACCACAGGGCATTTGATTCGGTTAAGGCGGATCTTTCTGTTCTGGCGGAGGGCCGGATAATCGAGAGAGAGGATACGGATGATTTCCCGGGCCTGTTAAGGGCGCAGGGGCTGCTGCCTCCCGAGGTGGTTCCGGAGAAGAGCTTTCCCTGTTTATCCGTGCTTTCTCCCCTTATGGAAATGGCAAACTTAAGGTTCAGGTACACGGATAACCCGGACTTTTCTCTGAATATCGAGGATTTTACCCTGTATCAGGGGGAAACACTTGTTCTGGCCGGACCGAACGGCTGCGGAAAATCCACCCTGGCCCGCCTTCTCTGCGGACTGATTGAATCCCAGTCGGGAACACTTACTCTGGACGGAAAAGATACTGCTTCCGGTGTACTGAACAGGAGCTGTGCCTATCTGTTTCAGAACCCCGATTACCAGCTGTTCCTCCCTACGGCTTCGGAGGAGCTGGAGCTGGGGCTGAAAAACGCCGGCCTTTCACGGAAACAGCGGCACAGGATGGTGGAAAACGGACTGGAACTGTTCAAGATTCCAGGGAGGGATACCCCTCCGTCCCTGATGAGTTTCGGTGCCAGAAAAAGGCTTCAGGGGGCCATCTACTATCTGCTGAACAAAAGACTCTACATTCTGGATGAGGCGGATTCGGGACTGAACTATCACGATTATGAGTTGATTGTCAGGCAGCTTAAGGCAAAGGGGAGCACCCTGATTGTTATTACCCACAATAGTGAAATCCCGGCCATCGAGGGGGACCGGATCTGTTTCATGTCCCATGGCAGAATTGTCTCGGAACAACCTTTGAAAAAAGAGGCGGTACAGTGGTAGATACCCTTTATATCAGCGGAGACAGCTTCCTTCACCGGTACGACTGCCGTCTGAAACTGATGATCCTTCCTTTTATGGTTGTATTCTTCTTTCTGCCTCAAACCTGGTTTTCTGCGGCAGCCCTCCTGTTTTTTCTCTGCCTGATAACTGTTTTCAGCCTGGGGATCCGGGATTTGATTCTGCCGCTGAAAATGATCTATCCCCTGCTGATTCTTATCGTACTGCTGACGCCTTTTTTCTACAGGGAGGGGAATCCTCTGCTGAATCCGGGGGGATTTGTGATTCTCACGGAGAAGGGGCTAACCGAGACATTCCTGTATATCAGCCGTTTCTGGGGGATTACCCTGTCTTTTTTTCTCCTGTTCCGGACAACCCCCATGGAAGATATGATTCTGGGGCTGTCCTGGTTAAGGATGCCCTATACACTGACTCTGATTATTTCGGTCGCCCTGCGTTATATTCCTCATCTGGCAGGACTGTACGGTCAGATTTCTGCGGCCCATTCTCTCAGGTGCAGTATGGATGATCCCCCTCCAAAGAGGGGACTCCTTGTCCGGATCCGAAAACTGTTCCCCATCCTTGTCTCCCTGATGATTCAGGGGGTTAAAACAATTCCCACATTAAGTATGGCTCTGGAGCTGAAAGGAGTAGGGCGGGACAATCCCAGGACACGGTATCGAAAGCTCAGTGCTCCCGGTCATCCATATACACAGATTCTGATTACTCTGGCCTTACTTGTTTTTGTCGGAATAACTTTGCTAATATAAACGGGATCATTCGATCATGGAGGAAGACGCATGAAAAAAGAAACAGGACAATCCAAGCAGAAGCTTGCATTCCGAATCGCATCAATCGCAGTTCTGACAGCGATTACCACAGTGTTTACAATGATTGTCAGAGTCCCTGTAACCCCCACAAGGGGATATATCAATCTGGGAGATGTGGCTATCTTCTTTACGGCTCTTACGTTCGGTCCCTATACGGCTTTTGCCGCAGGAGGACTGGGAACGGCTCTGGCCGACATTCTGGGAGGGTATGCCCAGTGGGCGCCTATTACCTTTTTTGCCCATGGAATTCAGGGGCTTCTGATCGGTCTTCTGTTCAGAATGGTAAAAAAAGAGAGCCCCGTTCAGTTTATTCTGGCCCTGTTTCTCTCTTTTGCCGCCGGAACTGTTATTATGGCGGGGACCTATTTCCTGACAGGCGGTCTGATGTATGGTTTCGGGGCCGCCGCTACGGAAATCCCCGGAAATATCCTGCAGAATGTTGCGGGCGTTCTGGTTGGAACATCCCTTTATTTTGCTGTAAGAAAAGCCTATCCCCCCATTGACGGGTTTAACTGGTAATCCCTTCTCTTTTCCGTTCCTTTCTGTAAGCAGAGGGGCTGATACCCATATGGGTGCGGAAGGAACGGCTAAGGGAGTAAATGCTGTCATAACCGCAGAACTCAGCTATTTCGGAAACTGACTTGTCCGACGTGCTGAGGTATTTCATCGCTTCAGTCAGACGGCTTTCCCGTATGTACCTGCCCAACGTAATCCCCATGGATTTTTTAAAGACACTCCGGAGGTAGCCTTCGGAGAAATTCATCTCCCCGCACAGCCTGCTGATATTCAAACTGCGGTCCTCATACAGCCTGCGGCAGATTTCATTAACCACTTTGGATGCCGGGGTATCTCTTTTTTCTGCAAACTCTCCCAGCTCCCGGTTCGTTTCCAGCAGTTTTGACAGGATTGTCGCAATCCGGAAAGGAAGCTCTCCCTCCTTCTGTCTGTTATAAGTCTTCAGCGCCTCCTGCAGGAGTGGGAAAATCCCCGAAGGGCAGGAGGACGCCAGATTCCTGAGGGCAAGGAGAGGCAGATTATCCTCCATCTCAAAGGTTATGAAAAGCAGAGACAACCCCTCCCGGCTGTTATTAATGAAACGGTGGTACTGGTAGGGAAGCAACAGGGTAAAACAGTCTTTCCGCAGCTCTATCCTGGATCCGTCAACCATTATGGCTATGGGAGCCCCGCAATTAAAGATAAGAACATGCCGGTAGTGGAAGTTTGTTTCCGGATTAAGGGTCTGTTTTTCAAAACCATTCCTGTAGAAGAAGAGGATATTCAGGGGCAGAGAGAAGGTCTTTTTTCCCCGGCCCTCGTAGTAGTTTAAAGGAACCGGCAGCTGTTCAAACTCTCTGATGAGAGGGGCTCTGATCATAATTAAAGAATATATGCGGAAATGTTAAAAAACAATCCAGAGATGCTATTTATTTAACAATGGAATGGATTCATTATAGGTTTATGAATACAATTAGAGCTGCCGTAATCGGCGCAGGAAACCGCGGACTGGACGCCTATGCCGTTTACGCGGAGAAGTATCCTCATGAACTGGAAATCACAGCAGTAGCAGAACCCCGTCAGGACAGGAGAGATGCTTTTGCCGGTCGTTTCAGAATCGAAGAGAGCCGGGTGTTTTCCGATTGGAAGGATCTGCTGGGCAAGCCCCGTCTGGCCGATCTGGTTTTTATCTGCACGCAGGATACCATGCATGTGGAACCGGCGGTCCGGGCAATGGAGAAGGGATACCATATCCTTCTGGAGAAACCCGTTGCCGTTACTCCCGAAGACTGCAGAATCCTGCTTGAAACATCCCGGAAGTATGATGTTTCCGTCGGGGTTGCCCATGTTCTGCGGTATACCGCCTTTTTCTCCTCCATGAAGGATCTTCTGGATGCGGGGGAGATCGGGGAAATTCAGGGGATCCAGCATAATGAAAATGTCGGTCATCTTCACTACGCCCACAGTTTTGTCCGGGGAAACTGGCGGAATAAAGCCGAATCATCACCCATGATCCTGGCTAAAAGCTGTCATGATATGGATCTTCTTCTCTATCTTACCGGATCGGACTGCCGCCGTATCTCGTCTTTCGGTTCCAGGCGGGTATTTCTGCCGGAAAATAGGCCTGAAGGGGCTCCAGACCGCTGCCTGGATGGCTGCCCCCATCGGGTGGACTGCCCTTACTACGGTCCAAAAAACTACCTGACCGGCGAGAAGGGATGGCCCGTCAGCGTTCTGACAACGGACCTGACCACTCCCGGAATCACCAGGGCCCTGCAGGAAGGCCCCTACGGCCGCTGTGTTTATACCTGCGATAACGATGTGGTGGAGCATCAGGTTCTGAGTATGGAGTTTGAAAACGGGATTCCCGCTGTTTTCACCATGAGCGCCTTTACCAATGAAACCTCCCGGACCATTAAAATCACCGGTACGAAAGGGGAAATGCGGGGGCATATGGAGAAGCAGGAGATTCAGGTTCTGGACTTCGGGAAGCGTCAGACCCGGATCTATCAGATAAAAGCTGTTCAAACCGGTCACGGCGGAGGAGACGAAGGCATTGTCCGGGAGCTGCTCCTTCACCTGAATGACCGCAGCCGCCCCCTGCCCAGCTCACTGGAACTTTCGGTTCAGAGCCATATGATGGCTTTTGCGGCGGAAGAATCCATGCAGAGCGGGAAAGTTATCGATGTGAAGGAATTTGCAAAAGGCTGAAAACCAAAAAGCTAGTTTTCCCGGTTATCCAGCAGATCCGCTTTCAGGGTAAGCTGGGTAACGGGAAGGCTGCTGTCTTCAATCATTTTCAGAAGCAGCAGCGCAGATTCTTTTCCCATACGGGTAATCGGCTGTACAACGGAAATATCGCTGTACTTCTCTCTGGGGCTTGTTACAATAGTCACTGTAAGGGGAGATTGATCCAGTTTCTTCATGATCTGCCGGCCCGCATCCAGAAGCTGCTGATTCAGACCGATAACAGCAGAGAAGGGTCCTTTTGATTCTACTTCGTTATAAATCTCCTCAGGAATCAGACCGCTGGAATACAGTTCCGATTCATCCAGCCAGATTTCAAGGGCTTCCCCGTAACGGTCGGTTTCAGAGCCGAGGCGATTGTATATATCAAAGATGCCTTCTGCCCGTTCATTGGAGCTGGTTGATTCAAACCCGTTTACAATAAGAATCCTTTTATATCCTGTTTCTGACAGGTTCTGCGCCAGGGTACGGAATATCCCTCTGTTGTCAAGCATCACCTGATTGTCTGTGCGGCCGGGGGTAAAGCGGTCAGCCAGGACAAAGGGGATATTGTTTGTCTCCAGTATCCTGTAAATGGCCTTATTGCACCTGTCGGCATGAGCACCCAGAACCGGTGTCAGAATAAAACCTTTGATCTGGGTATTATTAATAAGGGATTGAATCTGATCTATAATACTCTCATTTTCCTGATAGGTATTGCAGAAAACAGTATGGTAACCGTTTTCCCACAGCCCTTCATGTATCCCCTGGAGTATATGGGTGGCAAATGCCGGTGTGTGATTATCAACTGCCACGCCGATAAAGCGGTCTCCCGCTTCGGAAGCTGCGGTTTCCTTGTCTTTTCCGGAGGCGGCTACAAAGGTACCCTGTTTCCCGCTCCTGTATTCCAGTATTCCCTCTGATACCAGTTCGGAAAGAGATCTTTTTATTGTCAGTCTGCTCACATCGTGAATTTCGGCCAGCTGCCGTTCCGAATAGATCTTATCTCCTGGATTCCAGAAACCTTCGCTAATCTGATCCCTGATTATCCGGCTTATCTGGAGGTACTTCAGTTCTTTCATCTGTCTGCCTTTGTTTTATTTGGTAGTACCATCGTGGCTTAAGTATACCATTCATTGGTATTTTTGCAAGGAATAGTTTAACGGACTATACCAAAAAAATAGTTATTAGTGATTTAAACGGTAGATTATCAGTATTTTGTTACCAAAACGCATTTTTTTCTTGACAAAAGTGTCATTCGATTTAAGAATGGTAGTACCAAAAGATAATTTGGCTATACCAAAAACAGGAGTATTCAATGAAAAGACTGACAAAAGGTCTAATCCTCTGTCTCGTAATCAGTGTGATCGGGTTTTCCGCCTTTGCCGGCGGACAACAGGAAAGTGCAGGAGAGAAGGAAACGACCCTGACTTTTTTCGAAACCATGACCAGCCCCGGCAGGACAGCAACCATTCAATCCATTATCGATGACTATACAGCAGCCAATCCGGGAACTACGGTAAACCTTATTTCCCCACCCTATGAGCAGGCTGATAACAAACTGACCCTGATGCTTACTTCAAATCAGGACCTGGATGTGATCGAAGTACGGGATCATACGGTAAAACAGTTTGTTAACAACGGCAAACTGATGGATCTCTCTTCCTACCTCTCTTCATGGGATGAAGCGGGTGACCTCCTCCCTCTGGCACAGGCTGCCGCCAATACTGTGGATAATACACCCTATCTGATTCCCCAGTTCTTCTTTGTTAAGGCGCTTTTTGTAAGAACGGACATTCTGAAACAGTACGGTTATGACACCATGCCTGCTACCATGGAAGAAATGTACGATATGGCTATTGCCATCACAGGTGAAAATGCCAATCAGTTCGGATTCGGTTTCCGCGGAAAAGGCAGCTCCTTTAAAGTCTCTGATGTAATGATCCTCTCCGATGTGGATAATGTTGATCCTGCCAATGTCTACAAAACAACCGATGGCAAATTTGCCTTCAATAATCCCGCTGCCCGTCAGGCTCTGGCCGATTATGTTACTCTTTTCAAGGAAGCCGTGCCATCGGACGGTATAAACTGGGGCTTCAACGAACAGGTTAATGCCTTTATTTCCGGAACAACCCCCTTCCTGATTCAGGATCCCGATACGGTTGCTCTGGTTAACGAACAGCTTGGCGAAGATAACTACACTGTTATTCCTCTTCCTGTTGGAAAAAGCGGAAAATCCTACCTGGATTACGGGTTTGCCGGCCTTGGTATCCCCAGCTATACCGAAAAAGCAGTCGAAGCCTGGGACTTCATCTCCTATATGACAGGTGCTGAAAAGAATGCCGAGTTCTGTAAAGCTTACGGTCCTCTTCCCATTCATGGCGCTTCCTACGCTTCCGATCCCTACTTCAGCTCCGGTGTCTACAAAGCCTGGGAAAAAACAATGTCTGATACCGATACCTACTCCTTTATCAAATACCCCCTGGATTCTCCCAAATATCCGGGATGGGCACAGGTTCAGGAGCAGTATATGCAGTCACTGCTTCTGGGAGAAATCACAGTTGACGAAGCCATTGCTAAATGGTCTGCCTACTGGGATTATTAATCAGTAAGTATATTTAATAATATTCATGGGATGCTCTCTCTTGGAAGAGCATCCCTTCATTATATAAAAATAAGGAGAACCCATGATTTCAGAGCGTAATACCTATTGGCTTATGCTCCTTCCGGCAGGTCTTTTACTGATACTTTTTATCTATATGCCTGTTTTAAAAGGAACAATGATCGCCTTTCAAAGCTATAATATGTTCGATCTGACGAACCTCAAATTCAACGGTATAGAGAATTTTATCAATGTTATAACAAACAGGGATATCCGGTTTCTTCAGATACTGGGCAATACCCTTGTCTGGGTTGCGGGATCTCTGTTTTTCCAGTTCCTGCTGGGATTTATCCTTGCTCTGCTTATGAAAGAGCCATTTAAAGGGCGGGGGATTTACTCGGGGCTGGTTTTTTATGCATGGGCTCTTTCCGGTTTTGCCATTGGTTTAACCTGGGCCTGGCTGTTTAACGGGCAGTTTGGTCTGGCAAATGATATTCTTATAAAAATGGGGCTGATAGCAGAGCCTATCGGTTTCCTCTCTTCTCCGAAACTGGCCATGGTTTCCGTCATTATCGCCAATATCTGGTACGGGATTCCCTTTTTCGGCATTATGCTGCTGGCCGCCCTCCAGTCGGTCCCGGGAGAACTCTACGAAGCGGCTACCATAGACGGGGCAGGGCGGATTCATCAGCTGTTCAGTGTAACAATTCCCTACATCCGTCCCACCATTATCAGTACAACCCTGCTGCGTACCATGTGGATTATCAACTTTCCGGATATCATCTATGCCATGACCAATGGCGGTCCTGTCAACCGTACCAATATCCTGGCAACCCAGATGATCAACAAGATATTCAAGGAGTACGACTATGGGCAGGGTGCTGCTATAGGTGTCATTATTATGCTCCTTCTCTTTCTCTATGCCACATTCTATCTCAAAATGTCATCCAGAAAGGGAGGTGAACTATGAAGCAGAAATCACCGGTTGAACGGATCCTGAGGGGGGTTGCCCTCTTCCTTTTTCTCCTGCTGGCTGTCGGCCCCCTTTACTGGATATTCATAACCAGTATCAAGGGTCCCAAAGAGATTTATACATGGCCCCTCCGCTACTGGCCCGAGTCTCCTACTCTGGACAGTTACCGGAAGCTTTTTTCCTTTTCCAGTTTCGGAAGGTATTTTATCAATTCCCTGACAGTTTCTCTCTGCGCATCTTTCGGCGCCATGGCTGTTTCTGTTTCCAGCGGTTTTGCCCTGAGCCGGTTCAAATCCAGAAGGGTTAAGGGGAATTTGCTCCTGGCTCTTTATTTTACCCAGACCATCCCGACTTTTATTCTGATGGTTCCCCTTTTTACAACTCTTTCAAAGATGGGTCTGGTTAATAATCTGACCATTCTTGGATTTGTTTATATTGCTACTGTAGTAGCCTTCTCCACCATTATGGCCAAGAGTTTCTTCGACAGGATCCCCGCCAGTCTGGAAGAGGCTGCCATGATCGACGGCTGTTCCACTTTTCAGTCGCTTTTTCAGGTCATCCTTCCGGTCACGCTTCCCGGTATGGCTGCCCTGTTCAGTTTTGCTTTTATCAATATCTGGAATGAGCTTTTTCTGGCTGTTATGCTGCTCCTGTCCGATGACAAGATGACTGTTCCCGTTGCGCTGAACTCCTTTATCTCCAAGGCCGGTATCAGCTGGGATGTTATGAGCGCCGGAATTATTATTGCCCTTGTGCCGACCATGATTGTATTCGGGATCGGTCAGCGGTATATCGTTGCCGGGTTAACCGAAGGAAGTGTAAAAGGATAGTTATGACCGATAAAAATAAAAATCTCACCGCCATACTCCACCATCAGGGGGAGCAGGGGATGCCTTACGGGGCTGTAAGCCCACCCATTTTTCAAACCTCCATATTCTGTTATTCCAGTTTTGAGGAGTTTCAGGAAGCCCTGGCCGATGAGACAAAGAGCTACCTCTATACCAGAGGAAACAATCCGACAGTTAACCTGCTGGAGGAGAAGATCGCCGCCCTTGAAAAAGGGGAGAAAGCCAAACTGGTGGGATCCGGGGTGGCTGCCATGTCACTGGCCGTATCGGCCTACCTGAAGACGGGTGATCATATTGTCGCCGTAGAAGACTGTTATTCCTGGACCCGCTACCTGGCGGATACCTACCTGAAGCGCTTCGGAATCGAATGCACCTATGTGGAAGGTACCAGAATCAGTGATTTTGAACAGGCCATCAGGCCCAATACCAGAATGATTATCCTGGAGAGTCCTACTACTTTCACATTTAAACTGCAGAACCTTAAGGACGTAGCGGATATGGCCAGATCCCGCGGCATAAAGACAGTTATTGATAATACATGGGCCACCCCTCTCTTTCAGAACCCCCTGGAGCTGGGGATTGATCTTGTTACCCACTCCGTTTCCAAATATCTGGGTGGAAATTCTGATGTTGTGGGCGGTGTCATTATCGGGAGCGATAAGGATATACGGCACATCTTTAATAATGAATTCCTTGTAAACGGTCCTGTCCCCGATCCCATGCTGGCCTGGCTTGTTATGAGGAGCATCCGAACCCTGCATGTCAGGATGCCTGTCCATTATGATAACGCCAAAACCCTGACGGAATATCTGAGCCGGCATGCGAAGGTGGAGAGCGTCCTCTATCCATTCCTCCCGGAGTATCCTCAATATGATCTGGCCTGCCGCCAGATGAAAGGGGGCTCCGGTCTCTTCTCATTCCGGCTGAAAACCCGGGATATAGAAGATGTAAAGCGATTCACCAATTCCCTGAGGTACTTTAAAAAAGCTGTCAGCTGGGGAGGCTATGAGAGCCTTGTATTCCCTGCTGCTGTCAAATGGACAGACCCTTCCCTTATCCCGGAAGACAGGCTCTCTCTTATCCGCTGTCATGCAGGACTTGAGGACAGTTCTCTTCTGCTGGAAGATCTGGAACAGGCTCTGGACAGGGTAAACTGATGCTTTATAAGAAGACGGAAGCCAGGATCAGGCAGTATTTGACTTTTCTGGATAAAAAAAAATATTCGTCCTGTTCAGACCTCAATAGAGTTCCTGTTCCTCCGGTAAATTGCTCTTATGCCGTCTGCCGTGAGATACACCGCGTCCCTCCCTCCGGGGAGGATTTGGACTGGCAGCCTCTAGGCAGCTTCCCTTTTCCCTGGGGAGCAGACCATGAAAGCTGGTGGTTTAAGTTCTCCTTTACCCTGCCTGATGACCTGGCGGGCAGGGAGCTCTTTCTGGAAGCGGATACGCAGACAGATACGCTTGTATTCATAGATGGAACGCCCGAAGGGGCGGTCAACCCCTTTCATGGAAAGCTACGCCTCCCTTCAGAGATAACAGAAAGGGGATCGTTTGAGGTCGCTCTGGAAGCCTGGGCCGGGCATACTTTCCCCGGTTATCATCCCGACGACGGTCCCCGTGTTCTGACAACGGTTGCTGTCAGGCAGGAATCCTACCCTCTGTTTTTCAGAGAACCCCGTATTCTGGTCCGGGAAGAGGATATTAACGGTCTGTATTATGATGCTTCTGTCCTGTTTGAAACAGCTGTTCTTCAGGAAGAGGGGAGTCTTCTCCGGTCAAGGATCTGCCGGGACCTTCATCAGGCCCTGCTGAAAATCGATTTTACAGCGGAACACACTGTTCTTATGGAACAGTGCCGGACCGCACGGGCCCGGATCGCTCCTCTGGTGCAACTTGAAAACGGAAGCCTGGCTCCCCGGATCTACTCTGTCGGGAATGCCCATCTCGACCATGCCTGGCTCTGGCCCATAGCGGAAACATCCCGGAAATGCGCCCGGACCTGTGCCAATATGGTCTCTTATCTGGAGGAATTCCCGGACTTTCGTTTTCTCTTTTCCCAGCCGGTTCAGATGGAGGATCTGAAGAAAAACTATCCGGATATTTTTAAAAGGGTCCTGTCCGCCTATGAGCGAGGCCAGTGGGAACCCAATGGCGGGATGTGGGTGGAGGCTGACTGCAACCTTTCCGGAGGAGAATCCCTGATCAGGCAGTTCCTTGTCGGCCGTCAGGCAACCCGTGAGCTGTTCGGCTATACGGGGGATGTCCTCTGGCTGCCCGATGTTTTCGGTTATACCGCCGGTATGCCTCAGATTCTGAAGGGATGCGGGATCGAACGATTCGTTACGAGTAAAATCAGCTGGAACGATACAACCCGTTTCCCCTATGACCTGTTCCGATGGGAGGGGATAGACGGGACAACCATACCGACTCACTTTATAACAACCGCCTATGAGGGGCGCAACAATCCCGCAGAAGCCAGGGCCGCCTGGGATAAACTTCAGCATAAGGACTACCAGTCTTCTCTGCTCCGTTCCATCGGAGAAGGGGACGGCGGCGGCGGTACAATGCGGTCCGATCTGGAGTATATGGGCAGGATGGGAGACCTCCAGGGGTGCCCGCAGAACAGCTGGGCCGGTCTTTCCGAATCCCTTAAGGCTATCTGTCCCGATCCGGAGGAACTGCCCCTCTACAGAGGGGAGCTCTACCTGGAGCTGCACAGGGGAACCTATACGACACAGGGGCGTATCAAGAGATTCAACCGGAAGCTGGAATATCTGCTCCGGGAGGTGGAACTGAAAGAGGTTCGTCTCCTCCTGGGGGGAGCCGCCGGCTCACCGGAGCTTCTTGAGACGCATAGGGCGAAACTTCAGGAATTCTGGAAATCCCTTCTGACCCTGCAGTTTCATGATATCCTGCCCGGATCGTCTGTACAGCAGGTCAATGAAGAAGCTCTGGAACAGATGGAATCTCTGGAGCAGGGGATCCGGTCGCTGGGGCAGGATGCCGATCGCTTCAAAAATCCCGCAGGGGAGGAAGCCGGTTTGGTTATTGGCAACTCTCTTCCCTGGGAACGGACCACTGCCGTTCGGGTTCCGGAAACCCTGATAAAAAAGGGTGTTTCCTTTCCCTGCCAGAAATTTATCTTACGGGATGGAACGGAGGAGTCTCTGGGGCTGGCCTCTCTTAAGGGGCTTGCTCTTGTTTCTCCTGAAAATGCCCTTCAGGATCCCCGGGTGTTGCCGGGACAAATCCATAGGACTGAAGATAGAATTGAAACCCCTTTCTATTCCCTGAAGCTGAACGGGAAGGGTGGTATCTCCTCTCTGATCCTGAAGGATTCGGATAGGGAGATGGTACTGCCGGGAAGTTCCCTTAATACTTTCTATACGGTGGAGGACCTCCCCGCCGGCTGGGATGCCTGGGATATTGAAGATGATTACAAACTGAAAGAGACACAGCCGGGGAAACTTGAAAGCCTGGAAGTCCTCTCCGAAGGAGAACTGTTTATCCAGATCCGGCAGACCCTGGCTATTGGTAAAGCTTCCCTTCTGACTCAGGATATGGTGATTTACAGGCACAGCCCCCGTATCGATTTTCATACGGCTGTGGACTGGCAGGAGCGGCATACCCTGTTGAGAGTTGATTTCCCCACCACCCTCAAGGGGCGGGATGCACTTTTTGATATCCCCTTCGGGTATATCCGCAGGGATACCCATGAGAACTCCCCCCGTAACCGGGCGCAATTTGAAGTCTGTGCCCATAAATGGGCTGCTGTAGGAGATGCCAGAAGGCAGGCAGCCCTGCTGTCGGATTGTAAATACGGGTATCAGGTACGGGAGGGGCAGCTCTCCCTTACCCTGCTCCGTTCGCCGGAAGCCCCCGATCCTTCGGGAGACAGAGGCTTTCATGAGTTTACCTACTCCTTCCTTCCTCTGGATGGTCCGGATATCCGCTCTGTTGTCAGAGAAGGCTGGGACTTGAATATCCCCGCAGAAATTCACCCAGGTTATGAACAGGCTCCTTTATTTGAGTTTTCATCAGAAGATGTGATGGTGGAGTCTCTGAAAATAGGGGAGGACGGATGTTCTGTCGTGCTCCGTATATGGGAGATGACAGGCGCGGATCTGAAGCTGAGCCTGAAGACAAATCCCTCCTGTGGTTTTACAGGTTGGGAAGAGACGAATCTGCTGGAAGACAGTCCTGGTGAGAAATATCCTGCAGATAATGCTATTGCTCTGGATTTTCACGGGTTCGAAATTAAAACACTGAAATTCTACTTATAAGAATAACTTGTCCCGGCGGTCGGGTTGTTAATCCGCCCGCCGGGACCCTTTACGTAAATTTCTGTACTCTCCTGTAAATCAATAGAACATATTGATCCCCATAATGGCCAGAACGGATACGACTGTGCTGAATGAGAGTGTATTGTTTACATAATTCAGATCATCCTTGTCATCCTGTTTCATGTAGATGGCCATCACAAAGGGCGGAGGCAGGAGAAACATGGTTAGAAGGGCATATTCGTATATTTTCTCCAGGCCCATATACCTGCGGATAAAAAAGCGGCAGATGACAAGTCCCGATAAAAGGAGGAGTCCTTTTCTTATCAGTACGGTCTTAACCACAAGAGATATGCCCCCTTTATCAAAATGCATTTCATACCCGATCATAAGGGATATAAGGGGAACCGTTACTCCTCCCAGGAGGGACAGGAACTCTCCCAGGCTCTCCGTTAGGGGGGTGGCAGCTGTATAAGGTTTCAGCAGGCTGATGATCACTCCCGAAAATATAGCCAGGATAACAGGGGAAGTAAGAAATCCCTTTAACAGATCCAGTGGATGGCTGGCCCCTTCCTTCTCCTGAAGCAGGAGGGTCATCAGAACAAAAAAAACAAAAAGAATCTGGCCCAGATCCATTAAGGCAAATACGCCTATATGTTCCTGACCGTATAAGGATATAAAAAGGGCATAACCAAGCATCCCCATTTCAAATCCTCCCATCATAAAGGAAAAATAAGGGGTGGGAATTTTTAACAGTTTTGACGTTCCCCTGCCGAGTAGAATCATTGCTATACAGCAGACAAATACCAGCAGGATAAGCTGAAGAAACCGGACTTCCAGTTCCAGAGAGGCAAAGGCCAGCAGCAGGAGAGCCGGAAGGGCCAGATTGGAAACCACTTTTTTAAAATCCCTGACAGATTCCTGTTTAAGAAAATGGATTCTTCTGAGAAAAAAACCGAGGATAAAAAAAAGGATGACAGGTAAAATGCTGAGAATTGTTGTATACATAGGAAGCTCCTATAGATATTCTAAGAAATCCCTGTGAATTTACCATACCTTCCAACTTGAAATCCGGGTAAAAGGGCAGGATATAGTACAGTATGAAGCGGGAAATAATGATTTTTGCGAGGATGGGATTACTTTGATCAGAAGATATTTTGTTCTACTTTTGATATGCACTGCCGGGGGGGGCATGCTGGCAGCCTCTTCTCCCGACCGTGTAAATGAACCGTTTCGAATCGGTCTTGTGGCCAACTACTATAACGAACCGGCTTTCAAACCCGGCGTTACTTTCGGGCTGGACTGGGAAATACCCCTATGGAATACCTGGGCTTTGGGACTGACTGCCCCGACAGCCGGGTATTTCTACTTTCCATACAATTACGAAGCCCTCTATTTCTACCCGGAGTTTTCGCTGCGTCATACGGGAAAAAAGGGGTTCTACCTTGCATTGGGAGCCGGAGCCGGTCTGTCACTCAGTAGAAAAATTGTCCCTGTCTACAATCTGGACGGCGAGGAGATCCAGGATGATTTCTCCGGTTCAGAGCAGCTGGTCCTTCTGGTTCAGGCCTATTTCGGTGTGGACTGTTCCCGGAGGGCATCAGGGAGGCCCTACCGTTTATACGGTTCTCTTGGCTGGAAGGGGCTATATCCCTGCAATCTCGGTTTTCAGAACCAGCCGATGATACAGATCGGTGTAAACTATAAGATAGGATCCCGGACTGACGGTTCCGGAGAGGAGAGCCCGAAGGATGAATAAAAAACCGGGTATAACGGGATTAATAGCTCTTTTCCTCCTGATCTCCTGCAGTGTAATCGGAGAGGATGAGGAGGTCTTCTATCTGAAAACGGATAACTCCTATCTGCCGGTCTATGTCCGGGGGAATCCGGATGCCCGGTCCTATATCATCTGGACCCATGGCGGGCCCGGTTCCTCGGGACTCTACTATGGAGATATTGAAGAGATCAGCGCACTGCATAAGGATTACAGGATTGTTTACTGGGATCAGATGGGCTCCGGCGGTTCTACGGGAAATCCGGATAAAAGTGATTACACTGTGGAGGAATTCGCCCTGCATCAGGATGGCATAGTCAAGGCTGTTCTGAACCGGTATGATCCGGAGAACCTGTTTCTCCTCGGGCACTCCTGGGGCGGTTTTCTGGCCTCCTGGTATCTGATCGCCGAAGGAGATGAAGAACTGGCTTCAGAAAGGCAGGGGCGGTTTAACGGTGTGATCCTGCTGAATCCCGTGCTGGATATTTCCCGTTCCATCACAGATGGCATCAGTTATATCCGGGATGATTATGCTCCTTCTCAGATAGAGACGGGACAAGATGTTGTAAAATGGGAAAGTGCTCTATTGTGGTACGAGAATCATGTCGACAATGGTCTTCTGATGGGCCGTGATGTTGCCACCCACTACCAGTATATCGAGGATGCCGGGGGGATGCTGGTTCAGAGAGACCGGAATGATGAACTTACGGCAGAACTGGCTCCCAAAATGCTTTTCTTTTCGGCTTTTCATTTTTACGATTACTACAATAATCAGAATACCATCCGGACCCATATGGATATTGCCGATAAGTCCCTGGCCCGGGAGGATGAACCGAATCTGTCATCCATTACTCTGCCCACTCTTTTTCTGGCCGGGCGGGATGATAAAATAGCCTTTGACTATATGAGTGAAGAGTGGTTTGACCTTTTGGGTTCCCACTCCGGAACTGCTGAGGAAAGGGCTGAATACTTTAAGATGTACGAGGACTGCGCTCATGCGGGATTTCTGGATGCGCCGGACCAGTTCCTGGAGGATGTCAGCGTTTTTATCGAGTCTCATCTCTAAAAGGTATTTTTTATAACAGAATCAATTGAATCTTCCTTATCTTTCCCGTCTGCCGTATGGATCATATCTGTTGAATAGGGTAGTGTTTCCTGACTCCCGAAAAGGAGCTGAAGGAAGTAAACATATGCCGCACAGGAACTCATATAATAAAGAATTACGGAATATTGCCATTATCGCCCATGTAGACCATGGGAAAACCACCCTTGTTGACTCAATGTTTAAACAGAGCGGTGTTTTCCGGGAAGGTCAGGAAACGGAAGAACGCCTGATGGACAATATGGATCTGGAACGGGAACGGGGGATAACCATTGCCGCCAAGAACTGTTCCATCCTCTGGAAAGGGGTAAAGGTTAATATCCTGGATACTCCGGGGCATGCGGATTTCGGCGGTGAAGTGGAAAGGGCTCTCTCCATGGTCGATGGGGTCGTTCTGCTGGTGGATGCCTCGGAAGGTCCTCTTCCCCAGACCCGTTTTGTATTGTCCAAGGCCCTTCAGGCCGGTTTGTCGGTTATTGTGGTAATAAACAAGATAGACAGGAGCGATGCCCGGCCCGAGGCCGTTCTCAGTGAGGTATACGATCTTCTGATCGATCTGGATGCCCATGAGGATCAGCTGGAATGCCCTGTCCTGTTTGCGGACGGCCGTGCGGGGATTGCCAAAAAGAACCTGGAAGATGAAGTGGATAACCTTCATGTCCTTCTTGATACGATAATTGATGAAGTTCCGCCTCCCTCCTACCACGATGCGGAACCCTTTCAGATGCTGGTTACAGACCTCTCCTATTCGGATTATCTGGGGCGTCTGGCCATTGGTAAAGTGGTTCACGGCAGTGTTAAATCCCGGGATGCCCTGGTTTGTCTGAAGGAAGAGGGGAAGCAGGTCCCTCTGAATGTTTCAAAACTGCAGGTATATGAGGGAGCCACGGTCGCAGAGACCGATGAGGTCCTTCCGGGGGATATCGTCGTACTGGCCGGGATTGAAGATGTTCATATAGGGGATACAATCTGTACCAAGGAAAATCCCAAGGCGCTGAAGCGTATTGCCGTGGATGAACCTACGGTTTCCATGCGTTTCGGCCCCAATACCTCCCCGACGCTGGGTCAGGAGGGGAAGTTTGTCCAGTCCAGTAAAATACGGGAGCGTCTGGAAAAGGAAACCATGCTGAATGTTTCCATTAAAGTGGAGGAGAATCCCGAACGGGAAGGCTTCCTGGTTAAGGGCCGGGGAGAATTCCAGATGGTTATTCTGATTGAAACCATGAGGCGGGAGGGATTTGAGCTCTGCGTAGGCCGTCCGGAAGTAATCTATCACTATAAAGACGGTAAAAAAATGGAACCCATCGAACACCTTTATGTGGATTGTGAAGAGACCTTTACCGGTGTTGTTACAGAAAAACTCTCCAGGAAAAAAGGCCGCA
This sequence comes from Oceanispirochaeta sp., assembly GCA_963663385.2. GTDB lineage: Bacteria > Spirochaetota > Spirochaetia > DSM-2461 > DSM-2461 > Oceanispirochaeta. Next base: position 552,459 of record CAXXXD010000004.1, read on the forward strand.
TGATCAGCTATGTGAATCATGAGCATGGACGGGTCCGGCTGGAATTCTCCGTTCCCTCCAGGGCTCTGATCGGTTATCGGGATGAGTTCCTTACAGATACAAGAGGGACAGGGATTATGAACTCCCTGATCTCCGGGTATGAGGAGTATCGGGGAGATTTTCCGGACAGGTTTACGGGCGCTCTGGTTTCAGACCGGTCCGGTGAAGCTGTACCCTACGCTCTGAATAACCTGGAACCCCGGGGAATCCTTTTTATTACCCCCGGCGAAACAGTGTATGAGGGAATGATCGTGGGGGAACACAACAGGGACAACGATCTGAATGTTAACCCCTGCAAGATGAAGAAACTGTCCAATGTCAGAGCAGCGGGAAAGGATGATGCGGTAGTACTGACTCCTGTTATCCCCATGACTCTGGAGAGGGCCATTCAGTTTATTCAGGAAGATGAACTGGTGGAAGTAACACCCAGGTCCATCCGCCTCAGAAAGGCTGTGCTATCCGCTACGGGACGAAAAGTTCTGGGAAAGAAGGTGTAGGGATCCCTTATCCCCAGCCTTCTCCCTTTTATTTTCTTTCTCCATGAATATGGCGGGTATGGTGCATAAGGGCTATCACTTCATCAGCCTTATATGGTCCGCCGTGCCCGGTATAACAGGTTCCTGTTATCAGATGGAGCAGTTTCCCGTAGGATTCATCCAGATCTGACGTATTTTCCAGAAAATAGGGAGATCCGGCTCTTCCCTTTGGACCCGGCATCAGGGTATCTCCCAGGAGGGCTCTTCCGTCTTTCAGCAGAACAGAGAGGGAACAGGCTGTATGACCGGGTGTGGGGATGATCCTGCCGGAAATCCCATATGGATTCAAGTCGGTTTCGCTGCTGATAACAACTACCGGACGGCAGGGGGGTGTCTGCTGCTTTATAAATCCGGACAGGAAAACAATACTCCTGCCTATAGGGGATTCTGCGGTGACATCGTAACCCCGGCCGGATTCCAGAGCAGGAACGGCTGCTTCATGACAGAGAACGGGAGGATCACCGCACAGCTCCAGAAAGGTATGAACCCCTCCGAAGTGATCAAAGTGCCCGTGTGTAACGACTATAAGGCGGACATCCCCGGGATTAAGGTCCCGGGAAGCGAATTCTTTCTTCAGTTTTCCGTCTTTCCACTTGAAACCGCAGTCCACAACGACCAGCCCGTTCTCCTCCAGAATATAACAGTTGGCGTATCCGTTTTTGAGATGGTGTACTTTTGTCTGCATGTAAATCTCCCTCTTTATTTCATTTTAAACGAAGCTGTGAAACGAAACCATGATAAAAATCCTGTTTATTGGGGATGGTTTGTTGGGTACGGAGAGCGAACAATTCCAGAAAGAATCCGGCTGCCGGTTATGTATCGGGGGAATTCCGTCCTCCCTCCCGTCCCCTTTATAACACTCCCGGATTGAGAAACTCCCGATTTCTATGGTAGAGTAGGTTGTACACAACAATATGCGGGAGAACCCTAATGGCAGTTTCAGAGAGAATATACGATATGCTGGCATCCTCATCATTCATCAGAAAGATGTTTGAAACCGGATCAAGAATGAAAGCAGAATATGGAGCGGATAATGTTTACGATTATTCCATCGGTAATCCTGATGCTCTGCCGCCGGAGGAATTCAACCGCGTTCTGCTTGAAGAAGCCGCCAGGGAAGATATGCATGGCTATATGCCCAATGCAGGCTATCCCTCTGTACGGGAGAAAGTCGCGGCATACCTGAAAGAAGAGCAGGGTGTTGAATTTACGGCGGATAACATTATTATGACCAGCGGTGCCGGAGGGGCCTTGAATGTAGCCCTGAAGAGTATTCTAAACCCCGGAGACAGGGTTCTGGCAAGCCGTCCCTGTTTTATGGAATACAAATTCTACTGCGACAATCACGGGGGAACCCTGGAACTGGTGGATTGTGCTGATAACTTTGATTTGAATGTAGAGGGCTTTGAGAAGGCAATAGATAAAGCAACTGCTGCTGTGATCATCAACTCTCCCAATAATCCTTCCGGAAAAATCTATTCCTCTTCCACTCTGAAAAAAATGGCGGAAATGCTGGAGAGAAAAAGCCGTGAGATCGGCCGGAGAATCTATATTCTCTGCGATGAGCCTTACCGGAAAGTCGTCTACGGAGATGCCCGGGTCCCTTCGATCCCTGCTATATACAAACACACAATGGTCTGTACCTCCTATTCGAAAGACCTTTCCGTTCCGGGAGAACGGATTGGTTTCCTGGCTATCTCTCCGGAACTGGAAGATGGCGGGAATATTACAGCCGCCGCTGTTTTATGCAATAGAATCCTGGGATACGTAAACGCTTCGGCTCTTATGCAGCGGGTAGTGGGACGTCTTCAGGGGCTTTCCTGTGATATCAGTCAGTATGAAAGGAAACGAAACCGATTGGGGGGGATTCTGAAAGAGTGCGGGTTTGATCTGGAGCTGCCGGAAGGTACCTTTTATCTCTTTCCAAAAGCTCCAGGCGGAGATGATATGAAGGTGGTGGATGTTCTGAAGGATGAGAATATCCTGGCCGTTCCCGGCAGGGGGTTCGGTCTCCCCGGGTATTTCCGGCTCTCCTACTGTGTGGATGATGCCGTTATCGAGCGGTCTGAAGCGGCTTTCAAAAGAGCGGCAGCCAAACTGTTTTCCTGATAGAGGATATAAGGCAGATATGAACGAAACGGAAGATCCGGGTATCAGCCACGATCCCGGCAGGATCGAAAGAGTAACGGAACGGCTCCTCCCCCGGGAGGATCTGGAGCATATGGTACAGACATTCAAGATTTTCGGAGACCCCTCCAGGCTCAGGATCGTTAACGCTCTGATAGAGGAGGAGCTTTGCGTTCATGAAATAGCCGAGCTGATGAAAATGACTCAGCCGGCTGTGTCTCACCAGCTGAGGCAGTTGAAGCAGGCTCATGTGGTCCAGTCCAGACGGGAGGGAAAGCATATTTTTTACTCCCTCCTGGACGCTCATGTTATTGAAATCTTCAAAATCTGTTACGATCATATTAAAACCGGATAATCTCTTATTCCATAGGGTCGAAATCTTGACAGAAAGGGTGTTTGATTTTAACATATAAGCATGTATTCATATGATTATATGTTAAGGAGGACGGGCTATGGAACAAACTACTCAAAAAAGCGAACTGGTACTTAAAGGACTGAGCTGTCCCAACTGTGCCGCAGCCATTGAAGATAAAATTAATAAACTCCCCTGGGTGGAAAACGCCCGTATCAATCTGGCTACTCAGATTCTTACTCTGAATACGGAAAAGGGTGAGGGAAAAGATAATATCCGGGAAGAGCTTCAGTTTATAATAGATCGAATTGAAGACGGAGTTGTCCTGCAGGACCGGGAAGAACGTTTTCAGGAGCAGGAAGAACCCACTGGTATGCGGTTCTCCTCCCTGATACGGAAAATTCCGCAGATCGCCGGGGCTTTTCTCTTCTTCATCCTTGTTTTTTTTAAATCTTCCATCCCTATGGCTCCCGGGACGGGAATCCTGTTGTTTGCTGTATCCTACCTGCTGATCGGTCATACGGTTCTGCTGGCCGCGCTGAGGAATATCCGTCACGGCAGGGTTCTGGATGAGAACTTCCTGATGGTGATAGCCACAATCGGAGCCTTTGTCATAAAGGAGTACCCGGAAGCAGTAGCGGTGATGCTTTTTTATCAGATCGGGGAATTTTTTCAGGATATGGCCGTGGATGGTTCCAGAAGATCGATCCGGAAACTGCTGGATGCCAAACCTGGTAAGGTCCGGGTGCGACATAAAAATGCTATACGGGAAACAGCCCCGGAGGAAGTCGCGCCCGGAGCGGAGATCCTTGTGCGCCCGGGGGAGCGGATTCCTCTGGACGGAGTCATCCTGAAGGGAAAGGCCTCAGTCGATACCAGTGCCCTGACAGGCGAGTCCTATCCCCGGCAGGTTCAGGAGGGAACAGAAGTTTTGAGCGGATTCGTCTGTCTGGACAGCCCCCTGGAAATTGAGGTCTCCCGAATTCTGGAAGAGTCTGCCTACTCCAGGATTATACGGATGGTGGAAGAATCCAGCGGGCGGAAAGCCCGGTCTGAACAGTTTATAACCCGGTTTGCCCGGATCTATACGCCGGCAGTAGTCACAGCTGCGGTCCTGCTGGCTTTTCTGCCCCCCCTGATACTGGGGGGGGCCGCTTTTACCCCATGGATCTACAGAGCTCTTGTTTTTCTGGTTGTATCCTGTCCCTGTGCTCTTGTCATTTCCGTGCCCCTCAGTTTTTTTGCAGGTATAGGGAAGGCTTCCCGTAAGGGTATTCTGGTAAAGGGGGGAAACTATCTGGAGGAACTGAACCGGATAAACACGGTTGTACTTGATAAAACAGGGACTCTTACAAAAGGCGTTTTCAGGGTAAGCGCCCTTTACCCCGAAGCTGTAACCAGCAAAGAGGAACTGCTTCATCTGGCTGCTTCAGCGGAAGCGCACTCCATTCACCCCATAGCCCAGTCCATCCGCCGGGCCTGGTTGGAGCAGTCTTCCGTGATGACCCTGCCAGAAGCTGATTCGGTCAGGGAAGTTGCCGGCAGGGGAATCATGGCGCAAATAGAGGGGGATCTTATTGCACTGGGTAAAAAATCCTGGCTGGAAGAGAGTTGTGGCCCCCTGCCTGATTCAGGAACAGGTACAGGGGTATATCTGTCGCGGAATGGTGAATTCCTCGGATACCTGGTTCTTTCTGATGAAATAAGGGATGATGCGTTTGAGACTGTAGCAGATCTCCGCAAAGGGGGAATCGACAGGATTGTTATGCTTACCGGTGACAGCGAGGACACGGCCCGTCAGGTTGCCCGATTTCTGAATCTGGATGAATACAGGGCGAACCTTCTGCCGGAAGAGAAGGTCCGGGCACTGGAGGATCTGATAGGGGAGGGGTGTCGTACGGTTTTTGCGGGGGATGGAATTAATGATGCCCCTGTACTGGCCCGATCCGATGTGGGGATAGCCATGGGCGGTCTCGGTTCGGATGCGGCTATCGAAGCGGCGGATATTGTACTCATGTCCGATGAACCGCGGAAGATCGTAACAGCCCGCCGGATTGCCCGGAAAACCAGGCGGATTGTAATTCAGAATATAGTTCTGGCGCTGGGGATAAAGGGGCTGGTTCTGGCTTTGGCTGCCTTTGGTTCAGCCGGTATGGGGCTGGCCGTTTTTGCTGATGTGGGAGTGGCTCTTCTGGCAGTTCTCAATGCTATGCGGATTTTGATGTTCCGTGAATAATGGTTCCGTAACTATTCGGTTAAATTGTGAATCCATTTTCCCGTCAGCATCCGTCTGATACCCAGAATGTATTTTATGATTTCCTCTGACATGGCAACCGCGTAAACGGCAGGGGGAGGGAGCTGCAGAATCAAGCCGCAGAAAGCCACCAGAGGGATGCTCACGAGCCAGAGCGGCACCAGCTCGATGGCCGCACAGAACCGGGTATCTCCGCCGCTGCGCAGTACCCCCACGATCAGGTGCAGGTTCGACGTCTTTACCAGGATAATTAATGCCATCAGGCGGAGAAATGTTGTTATCAGCTGAGTCACCTCGGCAGATACCTTAAAAAGGAGGGGAATACAGGGGGCGGCGAGAACGATAAGCAGAGAGAAAAATGCTGTAAACAGAGGGACCGCTGTCATGATTGTTCCGGCTATTCGGAAAGCATCGTTTTCCTTCCCTTTTCCTATCAGATTCCCCAGTATGATAGCTGCCGCATTGGCGCTGCCGATAAAAATAACAAAACAGAGACGGGAAATGGTATCAGTTATATTATAGGCAGCCAGAACAAATGTTCCCATCCTGGCGTATACGAGGGTGAACATGGTAATTCCCATGGACCAGCCCACCTCGTTTAAAATGACAGGGGCTACTTTCCCGGCATAACGTTTCAGAAAATCCCTGCTCCAGTCAAAGAGTTTTTCAAAGCCCGCGGCAACCGGATATCTCAGTATGTAGGTTATGGATATGAGGACAGCCATCTCGAGTACTCTGGCTCCTGTGGTAGCCAGCGCTGCTCCGGTAATTCCCAGTTCGGGCAATCCGAATTTACCAAAAATGAGAGCATAGTTAAAAAACGCATTGAGGCTGAGGGCGCTGACTGACAGGAAAAGAGGCAGACGGACTATTCCGATGCTCCTCATAACTCCTTCAAAAATTATGGTTCCTGCCGTAAAAAGGTAACTGGCTGATGTTATTTTCAGGTAGGGTACGGCAGCCCGGATTACATCCTGATCTGCAGTGAAGATGCCGAGTATCTGTTCCGGGAGAAGCTGAGCTGTCAGAGTGAGAAGCACTGCTCCGGAAAATCCCAAAGTTAATGCTATACCCAGGGCTCTGTGAATTCCTTCCTTATCGCCTTTGCCCCAGAACTGGGCTGTAAAAACAGCCGTGCCGCTGCTGATGCCAAAGAGAAGAAGCATCAGAAGGAAGAAAATCTGATTTGACAGGGCTACGGCTGCTATGGCCGTTTCACCCAGCTGACCGATCATCAGTGTATCAACCATGTTAAGGGAGGTGGCAACCAGGTTCTGTAAGGCTATCGGGAGGCCCAGTTTGAATAGTTTCCGGAATATGTCCCGGTCGGCCCTGATTTTTTCAGGCAGCCTGGTCAGGTTCTCAGCAAATGGTGTCATAGTTGGCTATCATACCCCTGCTTTCCGTTATAATCTATGGATTCTTTACAGGATATCCGGATAATTTGACACTATAATTAAAGAAAATAAATAGGATAAATCAGGAGTAGTTATGTCGGATCATACTGATTATAGCCCCATTGTGAGAAAGACCCGGCGATCCAATGGGTTCCTGCGGAGAATAACTGAACGTGCATTGGGATACCCCGGCCGGTTGACTCTGGAATTTCTGGAGCTTAAAGGGGCCGAGCTTATTATCGATGCAGGAAGCGGAACCGGTTTTTATACCATGGAACTGGCCCAGTGGCTGACCCACGGGAAAATACTGGCATTGGACAGTTCTCCTGATATGCTGCGGGAATTGAGCCGGTATGTACTTAAAAAAAAATACAACCGCAGGGTGGAAGCGCTTGAGTGTTATCTTTGTGATATTCCCCTGGCAGATGATTCAGCCGACGGTGTTGTATCACTTTTCGCCTGGAACCGGATTGATAATCTACCGGGTGCGTCAGAAGAACTCTTTCGTCTGGTCAAGGCCGGAGGGAAGGTATTTATTTGTGATTTTCTTCAGGATGAGACCCATAAAATCAACGGGAACGGCAGGGCATCTTTAACTCCCCAGGATATGAAGTGCATTCTTGAAGAGGCCGGCTTTACGGGAATCCGCTCTTTTATCCATAATAGGAATCTGGTAATCGGTACGGGGATAAAACCGGTTTAATCTGTTTTATTATAATCTCTGGCAAATTTCAGAAAATCCGCCGGGCTAATGGGTTTGCTGCAAAAGTAGCCCTGGTAGAAAGGACAGCCCATCTCTCTCAGCACATCAACCTGAGGGGCTTCTTCTACACCTTCGGTAATGACCTTCAGATCGAAATGGGAGGCAATACCCATAATGGTTTCAACCAGAGCATAATCATCCGGGTCCGAGAGCAGGTTCTCTGTAAAAATCCTGTCAATTTTCAGTTTGTCCAGGGGGAGTTTCTTCAGATAGGAAAGAGAAGAGTATCCGGTTCCGAAATCGTCCAGGGCAAAGTGTACACCGAATTCCCTCAGCAGTTTCATTTTTTTCACGGTATTATCAAAGTCGGTAATAAGGATACTTTCTGTAATTTCCAGCACGATCCTTTCCGGAGGAATGGCTGAGTCCCTTATACACTCTATTGTCTTTTCAACAAAATCAGGCTGCATCATCTGTTTTATGCTGATATTAATGGACAGATAATCCAGCAGGAATTCCCTGCTTTTTATCCAACCGGCATAGATGGATAGGGATTTCTCCATAATCCATGAACCCAGGGGTACAATCTGTCCTGTATTCTCTGCTGTCAGAATAATTTTTTCCGGTGAGATAAATCCTTTTTCCGGGTGGAACCAGCGCAGCAGAGCTTCGGCGCCGCTGATTCTGTTTTCATTAATATCGACGATCGGCTGCAGAAAAATCTCCAGTCCGTCCTCTTCAAGGGCCTTTTTCAAATCCGCTTCCAGGGAAACCTGCTCCCGCATAAGAGTATCCATCTCTTTGTGAAAGAAGCTGGTACGGTTCCGTCCTTCTTCTTTGGCATTGTACATGGCCGTATCCGCATATTTCAGAACTGTTTCGGGAGATTGTTCCTCTCCGTCGAAAATTATTACACCTATGCTGGCTGATGTATGGTAGGACTGGTCTTTCAGGAGAAAGGGGCGGCCCAGTGTCGCATGAATCTTGTCTGCCACAGTTCTGGCAAATATGACAGATGAGTCCATATCCGTAATGATTTCCGGAAGAAGAATTACGAATTCATCACCACCCATTCTGGACACAGTGTCTTCATCCCTCAGTTCAGAGAGTAATCTGGAGGCAACCTCCTTAAGCAGAATATCTCCTGTCTGATGACCCATGGAATCGTTTATCTGTTTGAATTTGTCCAAATCCAGATAGAGGAGAACCCCTTTGTGATTGTGCCGCTGGGCGCTTTTCAGAGCCTGGGACAGACGGTCTCTCATGAGTTGTCTGTTCGGCAGTCCTGTGAGGGCGTCATGATAAGCCTGGTGGTGAATCTCCTGCTGTATCCTTGTTTTTTCCGTGATATCTTCGACAATAGCGACTCCCCCAGTTACGGAACCGGCAGAATCCCTTATGGGCGAGGTGCGAAGGGTTATGTAGAGAGACAATTCTGAAATGGTATTATACGGACCTTCATAGTATCCGTTTTCTCCCCCGATGGCTTTTTCAATGGCCGGGAGAACCCTTGTATCCGGGATCCCTTTCAGTTTTAATCCCCGTACTCTGTTCTTTGGTGAGTTGATTATTTTTGAAAAACCCTCATTGCATTCATGCAGTATTAAATCACTGTCATAATAGAATATACCGGTAGGAGCCTGATGAAAAATAGTTTCGAACCTCTGTTCGCTCAGGTTCAGTTCCTCTTCTGCCTGGGTAAAATTATATGCCAGGATAAGATTATTCCTGACCTGTCGGGATATTCTGTAAGAAGTGGTGCATATAAAGAAGTTATAGAACAGAATAAGAAGAATCACTTCTATCTGGATTTCCGAAGGATTGAGGAAATTCCTTAATATCAGGGGTATCAATACAATCTGGGTATAGCTTAATGCCAGGATGTATCTTTTGGAAAAGCTTACAATCGCTGCAGAGATAACACCTGCCAATATCAGTGTCAGGAAGGCCTGCTGTATGGGGTATCCAACCGGGAAGAGGAGATAGGATGTGCTTCCCCAGGCCAGTGATGCCGTAAGAAATCCCGTAAGGAATAAAGTCTCCCGAACCGATGTGCTGATTTTTTCCCCCCCCCTCCTGTTTATCAGAAAAATGGAACCTCTGAATACAGCCGAAAAAGCAATAGAACCTACTGCGATATAAAGGGGAAAGGGAGATATCACAGAACCGAAGATCAGAGGCAGGAGAAAGCAGATCATGAGATTAACAACCGAAGCAGCAGGGATACTGCTGTAAAGGAGTTTTAACTGCTCATTTTTTATATAAATCTCCCGGGATTTCAATGCCGGGGTTTTGGATCGTTTAAAAATCATATCATTCTCAAGTATAGTAAATCCCCTGAGTAATCGAAAGAACTTTTTATTCCTGTACTTTTCATCCTGATCACCGGGATATTTTAAAAAATAGTACACTTTGATTTCAAAGGGTTATTATCCTTATCTGTCAGCTGTCCTTTCTGTATAATCTGGCATAGTAATCCTGGAGCATGCGCTTTACAGCAAACTCATCACAGGTTGTTTTAATACTCTCCCTCATCATCTTTTCCCACTTCTCTTTGTCATCGTAATAGGTCGGCAGGACTTTATTCAGCATTACTTCGTACAGGGATTTTCTGTCGTGTTCATCCAGGATCTCATCCGAATCCGATTCAAATCCGTCGCCTATCTGCCAGCCGTTCACTCCGTCCCTGCAGGCTTCGGGCCACCATCCGTCCAGGATGGAGCAGTTGAGGACTCCGTTCATGGAAGCCTTCATTCCGCTTGTTCCGCTGGCCTCCTGGGGGCGGCGGGGATTGTTCAGCCAGACATCCGATCCTCTGGTCAGCATCCGTCCGATATTCATGTCATAGTTCTCAAGAAACACAACACCGCCGGGGAACTCTTTCATCATACTGACGATGTTTGAAACGATTTCCTTTCCCGTATCATCCTGGGGATGGGCCTTCCCGGAGAAGACGATCTGCAGTTTACCGCTTTTCAGGTAAGGTTCGATTTTCTCCTTGTCGGAGAAAATAAGATCGCTCCTCTTGTACGGGGCGGCTCTCCTGCTGAAACCTATCAGAATCCGGTCTTCCTTCAGCTTAACTCCTGTTCTTTCTTTAATGAAATCAATCAGTTCCCTTTTGATGGCGTTATGTACCGGCAGGAGAGGCTGCTTTGTTTTATAAGCCTTTATTATACGGGGATCTACCCATGTGGGTGTGTGGATACAGTTTGTAATTCCTACGATTTCACTTCGGCCGGAAACATGGGCCCACATTTTATTGGCCGTCCGGGCATGAAGCATGGCCACCGCATTGGATTTCCTTGAAAGGCGGAGGGCTGCTACGGTCATATTGAAGGGATCTCCTCCAATGCGGGTCATCTGTTCCCGGGTCATCCCTCTGAAGGCTCCCATATATTCCATGGTTTTCAGATCATGGGATTCATTTCCCTGAACAATGGGAGTATGGGTTGTAAACACCACCCGTTTTCTTACCTTTCTCCAGGCTTCTTCAAAGCTGAACCCTCTGGATTTTTTCTCTTCTATCAGCTCCATGGCGGCCAGTACGGCATGGCCTTCGTTGAAATGGTATACGTCCGTCTCAATCCCCAGTGCCCGGAGGGCCCTGACTCCGCCGATACCCAGAACGATTTCCTGAGCCAGCCGCTCCTCTTTAAACCAGCCGTACAGCTGACCACAGATCCAGCGGTCCTCTCCGTTATTGGCTTCTATGTCCGTATCCAGAAGGTAGAGAGGGGAATTCCCGTAAGCTTCTGTTTTCCATACTTTTACCTGTACATCATGATCTCTGATGGTAACTGGAACAGTAACGCCTGTATCCTCAAGATCATAATCGAAGTTTCTGTAACTGTCATAGGGGTTGCCGTCGGACCCGACAAACTGATCGGTATAACCCTGCTTCCACTTTATCCCCAGGCCTGTTATGGGAAGCCCTTCGTCTCTGGCTCCTTTAAGATAATCACCTGCCAGGATTCCCAGTCCCCCCGCGTAAATTTTCAGATCGTTATGCAGTCCGTACTCCATACAGAAATAGGCGACTTTTAAATTTTTATCACTCATCCATTCTCTCCTGTTCCGGTGTAATCCCGTGAAACTGTATCTGATATTATTAGGAATGTCTTTATTAATTACAGTATAGAATAAAGCCTGCAGGACTATGAAGAATTTTCATAAAAAATATTTCATTTACTATTTCCATTTGTGCTCCTATACTTATCAGACAAATGAACGAAGTTATAAATGAACTCCATAATTTATGGGAATACCTTCATCTCCATCCGCTTTTTGCTGCCGGTGTCATTCTTGTGGCCGGTTATTATCTTGGACGTGTAGCCAGGGTACTCAAACTGCCCGAGATTACGGGGTATATCTTTGCCGGTCTACTGGTCGGAAAATCCTTCCTGCATATCGTACCGCATGAAGTGGAAGAGTCCCTCGGGATCTTCACCCAGATTGCCCTTGGGCTTATTGCGCTGACAATCGGAGGAGAATTCTCCTTCTCCAAGCTGAAGCGGCTGGGCAGGGATGTGGCTATTATTACGGTTGTACAGATTTTTTCAGCCTTTCTTATGGTTTCCCTTGCTTTATGGGTTCTGAAACTGCCTCTGCCGATTGCCCTTCTGGCCGGGGCTATCGCCTCGGCTACAGCCCCGGCGGCCACTGTTCATATTGTGCAGACCCTGAAAGCCCACGGGACTTTTGTTGACATGCTCTACGGTGTGGTGGCTCTGGATGATGCAGGCTGTGTTATTCTGTTCAGTGTTGTCTTTTCCCTTTCCGGTTCCATGCTGGGTATAAGCGGGGGAGACCACGGTGTTCTGTCCGCTATAGGGCATATCTTTCTGGAAATCGGACTGGGTGCCATCGGGGGATATTTCATTCACCTTGCCACCTGCCATATCCATAGCGAGAATGAAACGCAGATTATTACTCTGGGTTTCTTTTTTACCTATACGGTCCTTGTTATGGGGTTGGGGATGTCCCCGCTGCTGACCAATATGGCCGCCGGAACAATCCTGATTAATATGTCTCCCCGGAATCACAGGATTTTCAAAGCTCTCCAGCCCGTTACGCCTCCTCTGTATGCCATGTTTTTTGTTCTGGCCGGGATGGAGCTGGATCCCATGCAGTTTCTGAATCCGGTTATTCTGCTTATGGGTTCTGTCTATATTGTATTCCGGGGGGTGGGAAAATATGGCGGCGTCTATACCGGTTGTGCTCTGGTAAAGACAGATCCGCGTGTCCGAAAATACCTGGGATTCTGTATGCTGCCACAGGCCGGTGTCGCTATCGGTCTAATGGATATTGTCGCAGAAATGCATCTGGGACCGGATGCTTCCCCCGAGGTTATCGCCTCTGTCGCCGCTTTAAACAGCATTATCCTGATGTCCGTTTTTGTAAATGAAATATTCGGACCTCCCATTTCCAAATACGCCCTGATTCGCGGCAACAATATGGAGGAATAAATGGACCTTGCAACAATGATTCACCCCGACAGCTGCAAAGCGAATATCGCCGGGAATACAAAAAAGGAAATTCTTGAAAATCTTGCCGACCTGGCCATGAAACATCCCGCTGCTTCACAGGTTGACCGTGCGGAACTGATGAAGCGTATTTACGAGAGGGAAGAGAAAGGGTCAACCGGTATCGGCAGTCAGCTGGCTATTCCTCATTCGGAAGTTCCCGGGCTGGCCGAGTTTGTCGTTATTATAGCGACCAGTCAGAAAGGGGTCGACTTCGAAGCAATTGACAGCAAGAAAGCCCGTCTGTTCTTTATGATCCTGGCTCCTCCGGGGGAAGCCTCTGATCATCTGAAGATTCTGGCCATGATTTCCCGGACACTTTCTCTTCCCGGTGTGCGTCCTGCCATGTTGGCCGCCCCGACAGAAACAGCCCTGTTTGAAGCTTTTATGGCCAATGTCCGGCCCAGCGGAGCTGCTCCGAAAACCGAGAAAAAAGAGGACATGAGTCTACTGTCCCTGGTTCTGTTCGACCTGGATCTGATCTACGATATCCTTGAGATGTTTCTGCAGAAGGGAATCGAAGGGGCAAATATAACCGAATCCTACGGAATGGGTGAGTATATCTCCAATGTTCCTCTCTTTGCGGGATTTCTCGGGTTTATGAACGACAGAACCAACCGCAGCAAGACGATTCAGGTTCTGATTCCCCAGTCCAGGGTCGGAGACCTGGTAGAGGGTATCGAATCCATTACGGGAGATCTGGACAAGAAACAGGGCGCGGCACTGTTTGTATCGCCTGTATCTTTATACAAAGGCACCATGAAGATGATGTAAAATGGACCGGGGCTCGACTCCGCTCGCCCCTCTGTGGTTTGTACGTATAACTGGAAGGGTGAGCGAAGTCGAACCCTGCCTCGCCTGCGGAACAAATCCCAGCCTGTTTGCGATTCAGGCGTTAGAGCGGGGTCGGGACCATCGGGCGGCGATTCCGTTCGTCAGGGCATTGCCGTTCCTTGACGGGATAATCAGGTCTTTTGTTTCAATTTTATCAGGATCTATACCATCCATACGCCCCAACTGGTCGGCCAGCATTGCTTTGCTGACTTCCGGATCATGGCAGGATATCAGGAAGAAACGGGGATCCCCCCGGAATAACTCCCGGCTCAGATCCATCAGGGTATGGAGGTCTCTCTTTAAAACCCAGGTTTTTTTACCCGGTGCCCGGCCGAAAGCGGGGGGATCCAGGATTATACCGTGATAGGATTTCCCCCTTTTTATCTCCCTCTCCATAAACCGGATGATATCTTCAACAATAAAGCGGATGGTCTGGTTCCCAAGGGATGATGCGGCGGCATTTGTTCTGGCCCAGTTTACAGCACTTCTGGAAGCATCCAGGTGGCAGACATCAGCCCCCTTCCCCAGTTTTCCCCCCAGGGCGCTGAACAGGGTCGATCCTCCCGTATAGGCAAAGCCGTTCAATACTCTCAGGGGAGCGGGAGAATGGATTAACTGTTTTTTGATCCAGAGCCAGTTGTCAAGCTGTTCAGGGTATATCCCTATCTGTCCGTTTGATGAGAACCTGAGCTCCATCCGGATTTCATCCTGTGTATAGAAGAACAGTGTCTCCTGACTGATGTCTCCTTTGCGCGAATAGAACTCCCAGCGGCTCTCTTTTTCGCCCCGGACGAACCGGGCATCGGCCCTATCCCAATCGGCTTTCGGGAGTTTCGGGGAGAAGTCTGCCTGCGGGGCAGGGCGGTCTACAATTACATCGCCGAAGCGTTCCAGCCTCCGGCCCTTTCCGCTGTCCAGGAATTCATAATTGGTTTCAGACATATCAGCAGCTTATCTCCTTGATGCCCATTTCTTTTCTTAAATGGGAGTTTATTTTGATTATCTGTTCAATCAGAGTAAAATACTCCGTCTGCTCTTTCCGGGATATGCTGGATAGGGTTTTGTCTATGTATTGCATATGTTCGGCTTTAAAATGATAAACAAGATCCTGTCCTTTCGGTGTCAAATTCAGTTCATATATCCGTTTGTCTTTTTCGCTCTGTTTTTTTTCAATATAACCCTTCTCAATGAGTTTTTTGGCCACCGGTGTAAAAGAACCTTTTTCCAGCTGAAGAATATGGCTTATCTGCGACATGGAACTGGGGCCGTTATGATCCAGATAGATCATTGTCTGAAGATGTGTGGGGTTGAGGCCTTCGGGGAAACTATAGAGACTGAAAAACGCTTTAAAAAACAGTCCGCTCATATCCCTTTTCAGCTGCAGTATTTTAAAAAAGTCACTCTGCCGGTCCATCAGACTACTCCTTTATTTTAATTCAGACCTGATCCCATTTTAGCTTCATTTGCTGTTTGTGGGAATTCTCTCTTTTCCGGTAATCCGCAGCAAGGGCCAGGGCCGTTATCACAATAGCCAGGGCATCGGCTCCGGGAACGGCAGACCAGACACCGGTTAATCCGAATCGGGGAGGGAGAACCACGAGCAGGGGTATAAGGCAGAGGAACTGTCTGAGAGTACTGAGGACAAGAGCTGTTCCGCCCTGGGCCGTTGCCTGAAAAAAGGCTATGCCCAGAATATTAACGCCTACGACGGGAAGCATCAGAAAATAGATTCCCAATCCCCGTAAAGCCATCTCCATTGTGGGTGATGCGGGAGAAATGAATAAGCCCAGAAGGAACTGTGGAAAAATCCTGAGGCAAAGGAATATAAATGTGGAAAATCCGACAGCCCAGAACATGGCCAGTTTCATGGTTTTATTTACACGTTCATGCTGCTCCGCTCCGTGATTGAAACCGACTATTGGCTGCATCCCCTGCTGAAGGCCCATCAGCGGCATAAAGAAAAGAGTAAAAAGGCTGTTAATCGCCCCCATGGAAGTAATCGCCTGAGTTCCGCCGTACTGACTGAGTTTCTGATTCAGAAATCCCAGAGCCAGACTGTTCCCGACAGTCCCTGCAAAAGTGGCCAGGCCGGTTATGAGGATCTCTTTTATCAGGAGCGTTTTCGGGATAAAGTCCTGTTTAAACACCCGTATGGAACTCTTTCCTCTGAGGTAAAAGGAGATAAGCAGTAGAAACCCGGTAAACTGGCCGATTACAGTTGCTGCCGCCGCACCTTCTACACCCCAGTCAAAAACAATCACAAAAAGTGCATCCAGCAGAATATTCGAAAGGGCCGATAGAATCATGGCAAACATGGGAAGACGGGCCTGACCTTCCGTGCGGATCGTAAAATTGAAAACAAAGGCCAGCATATTGAACAGAAAGCCCCCCAGGATAATCCTCAGGTAGGATTTGGCCAGGATCAGGGTCTCTGCTTCTGCTCCGAACAGCTTCAGTACACTATCCATTCTCCATTGGAGTATCAGGACCACGCAAATGTTCAACACGATTCCCAGGGTCAGGGCGTTTCCGAAAATATTTCCGGCTTTCCTGCTGTTCTTTCGTCCCAGTTCAATAGACATCAGTGAAGCGGCTCCGCTGGCAATCAGTGTGGCCAGGGCAAAGATAATCATCATTACCGGAAAAGCTATTGTCAATCCGGCCAGTGCGTCTTCTCCGGCAAAGCGTCCTATAAATATGCGGTCTACTACGTTATATATGGCGTTCACTACCATCGCAATAATGGAAGGCAGGGAAAAAGACCAGAGAAGTCTGCCCACAGGCATATCCTGCAACTTTTTTTGTTTTTCCATATGGTATTATCCCCTATAATGGTTAGATTTCTAACAATATAAAGAATGTAATAGTTTTATGCAGGATTGTCAATAGGTTAGATATCTAACCAAATATGGATGTTAAATCAAAAAAAGAATATGTTGTTTATTGATAAGCCGAGAGAGTATACTTGTCAGATAGAAGGAGCTGAATATGGAAAACCGCAATATATATAAAATGGATGATTTTCTGATTATCCTGTCCTACCTGATGATTCTGCCGACCCTGTTTTTTGCCTGGCCCTGGTTGAGTACTCTGCCTGAAGCTGTAGAACCCGCGACGTTTCTGAAGTCTGCCCCTTTAATACTGGGCGCCCGGTTTAATACGGTCCTGCTGTATGCGGTCGGAGTCGTGTGTGTACAGTTTTTGGGGCGTATGATCCGGTTTAAGGAAAAACAGAGTCTGAAAATACTGGACGCCCTCGGATTTTCCGGTAAATCCAGTATCAGCCAGCTGTCCATGACCACCGGCTTATCCGAGTCAAAGGTCCGGTCTCTTGCCGGAAAACTCTCCCGCATTTCATCACTGGAAATCTCTGTTGAGGATGATAAGGTTTCAAGGGGCCGTAAGAAAAGTATTTATGAAAGACCGGAATATAAAGTTCAGGATCAGTATACGGTGAAGGAGGACCGATTACAGGACGGGACCCCCATAAGGGACTCTTCCTTTCAGGAAGACAGGGGTGCCGCGATACCCGGTCCGTTTCCCATGAAGGAACGCGGGAAAGGGGCCGCTGATAAAGATATGCCTGAGGAACTCAAGTCGATTCTGAAAGATCCGACACTGTCGATGCTGCAGAAGCTGAAAACGATTCAGGAATTCTCAAAATCTCATCCTGATATGAATCCGGCCGATAGGAAAAAGGCAGCGGAGTTTCTTAAACCCTCCCCCGGGGTGGTGGCAGGCAGCGGCAATAGGGGATCGGGTGAACCACCGAGACCCAAAACATATAAATTGGTGCTGTTCGGTCTTCTGATGATGTCTCCCCTCTGGCCTGTCGCGGTTATTATGGCAATCATTTATGTTATTAAAAACAAGGAAACCCTTCTGGGTATGAAGGATTCTGTTAAAAAGCAATAAACAGGTATATATTAAAGATAAAGGATTATTCGGGAGGCATCCAATGAATCAGGAAATACCGCAGGAAATAGAAGCGCATTTGATAAGGATACTGGAAGCATCCGGAGAGGACTGGAGCAGGGAAGAGGGAGCTCTTGATAAACTGGAAGCCCTCTGGTTAAAAAAGGACTCCCTTTTTGACGAACAGATCGCCCTTCTGGGAATGGAAGGAGTCGACAGCCTGGAGAAAAACGATCCCCGGGGGAAGCTGCTTTTAACTTTTTCCGGTTCTCTGGTCAGTATGGGTTATGGTGAAGAGTGCTGGATGGAATATGCCAGTATCAAACTCCGCTCGGATGTTCCGGATATTGTCCGCTGTGATAAAACAGCCCTGTCAGAAGATCTGCACCGGGGAAAATCTGCGCAGTTCGCGAAGGGGCCTCTGAAAAAAACTTCCGCCCTGTATAAAATTGTTGTCTGTAAAGCCCATGTGTCCCCTGTGGAACAGGATAAAAGGATTCGGGAAGCAACTGTATTTCTGACGAACTCCTTTGTTCATCTGAACAGGGATCTGACCATGCCTGCGGGAGGAGAGGACCTCGAGCAGTTTAACAGGAAAAACATTATTGCCTACCTGGCAAAAAAAAGTGATTTGAGTCAGGAAAAGGTTCGTATGATTATGGATGATTACACCTACATGCTGGAAACGGGTATGCTCCTGGGTAAGACAGTTTCCATTGGAAGGATCGGCCGGCTTTCTCTCAAGGTAAAACCCCGCCGGAAAGCACGGCTGGGACGGAATCCCGCAACCGGGGAGGAAATTACCATTCCGGCCCGGGATGCCCATATGGGGCCGCAGTTCCGTTTTTCTTCCTCCCTGAAGGAAAGAGTCGGACGTCTCCCTGTTCCGGAGGATACTCAGAATGGGGAAGAGTAGGGTGTACCATTTGACCCGGTAAATATATATACCAGTCAGAGCTCTTCAATGCTGCCTGTAAATAAAAAAACTCCTTTTTTAAGGAGGAATTAATACTGAACATGGATAGTAAAACGATGCTGAATAATTTACGGTGGATATGAGTATAACTATATTGATTATTGAAGATCAGGATCACCTTCGGGAATATATGAAAAAGATTCTCGAACGGGAGCATTACCAGGTCTTGAGTTCTTCCAGTGGACAGGAAGCGCTGGCTCTGCTCAGGAGTAATAATCCGGATATTATCCTTCTGGATCTGAATCTGGGAGATATGGATGGCAGAGAGATTATTACAATTCTGAGACGGCAGCATGATGAAGTCCCTATCATGATTGTTTCGAATTTTAATGAGGTCGATACCAAGGTCCACTCCTTTGATCTGGGCTGTGATGATTATCTGACAAAGCCGTTCTATAAGGATGAACTGCTTGCCCGGATAAAACGGCTGCATACCCGGGTCAAATATGCTAAACTGACGGAAGAGCATACATTGAAGGAGAAGGAATCGTTCGGACCTTTTTCCGTTGATTACAAGACTGGTCAGATCCGGAAAAACGGACGGGGACTTGATCTCAGTCGCAAACTTTTTGACCTGATGGTTTTTTTTCTAAGGAACAGAAACCAGATAGTAAGTAAGGAACAGCTCTTAAACCGTTTCTGGTGGGATCAGGATAATCAATCCGACAATACTCTTATAGTCCATATCCATATGCTGCGTTCTCTGATTGAGGAGACTCCCTCCAAGCCGCAATTCCTCAAGACAAAGAGAGGGATGGGGTACTTTTTCGAAATTGAAGAGGGAGAATATCCGATTCCTTCGGATTGATGAAAATGCTGAATTTGTATATTTTCTTCTTCTATGGACAAACCTGTCAAGTTTTTAATACTTTTCTGCTTTGCAGTATCAACTCTTTTTCTTCTGACTCTTTTTATGGTAAACCGCCATCTGATTAAATTTGTAGATAGAAACTATACACAGAACAAGGTCCTCCGGATTTCTGATGAAATTCATGATCAGATAGAACTGGTTTTTCTGGGGGCTGATTATATCAGCCGTGATCAGTTTATTCAGAACTGGCTTGCCAGTGAATCCGATAGGGATATTCTCGATCGTTATCTGGAAGAATACATCTCAATTCTGGGATGCGATGCCATTGACGTGGCTTCCACCGGTTCCGGGCTGGTATATCAATCCGCTGGTACGACGGTTCTTCTGGATAAGGAAAATGAAAGGGATGCATGGTTTTTTGATCTCCAGAGTTCGGAACAGCGCTGGGGAACCGAACTCTTTTACGATTCCCTGAAAGGGACCCTGTATATCTATTACAATGTCAAAATCCTGGATCAGCAGGGTGAAAATCTGGGGGTACTTGGATTCCTCTTATCCTATGACAATCTTTCCAGTATCCTCACCCAATTTGAGGATGATGGAATATCTGCTTATATAACGGATTCAAAGGGGGAAATCCTCGTTCATGGTGATCAGAGTCAAATAGGCAATATTACGATATACGATTATTTTGGAAAACTTCAGGAATACAGCAGTCCTGAACTTTCGGGGAATAAAGAGCATGCGAGCGGAACCTCTTATGTCCGTTATATCGGAAAAATGGATGCCTGTCTGATTGTGGAACAGGGCAGGTCTTTTGCGAGGTTCAGCCATATGAGTATTGTTCTCTTATCCTTTCTATTCTGGGGAATTTCATTTCTGCTGGGGTTTGTTCTGTATCGGAACTTTACAACTCACTGTCCTCAGGAACAGGGAAAAAAAGGGCGAATCCCGCGCCTCCTGAAATAGCTTCGGGCTCAAGTGTGATTTCCCCTCCAAATGACATCATAAGTCTTTTTACCAGATAGAGCCCCAGTCCTGTAGCGCTTTCTCCTGCCGTCGGTCTGGTAGACAGGGTCCTGAATTTTTCATAGAGAAACGGCCTTTCCTTTTCCGGAATCCCCGGACCGCAGTCCCGGATCCTCCACACAATGTATTGACTCTCTTTCTGACAGCTTATGCAAATCTCACCATGGGAAAAGGAGTACTTCAGGGCATTGTCAATCAGGTTTTCAATAACGGTTTTTACCAGGAAATAGTTACCAATCCACTCTCTTTCAATCGAGTGTATTTTTATTTCTATGGATTTTGCCTTTAAAAGGGGAGTATACATCTGGCAGATCTGCTCTGTAATGCTGTTTAAATCCAGTATTTCATTGCTGGAATGAAACTGGCCTTCATCCAGTTTCAGATAGACCATTGTATTTTCCATAAGGGATTTCATATTACCCGAAGCTGTAAATATCTGTTTGTACTCGTCCCTGTTCTGATCTTCATCCAGCAGTTCCATGGCATTATTAATAAGAATCGTTATGGGTGTCGATGTATTATGGCTGATTATATGCAGCAGTGTGGTTCTCATTTTTACCAGATGCTTCATTTCACTGTTGTAAGCCTGTAACTGTGTGATATTGAGAGACAGAGTTTCCACCATTGTATTCAGGTGCTGATTCAGAGTCTGAAATTCATCTTTTCCTGTTACACAGTTCTGAATGGAATAGTTTCCCTGAGTGATCTGATTCATATATCTGTTCAGTTTCATAATATTGGAAACAATTTTTCTGACAAAAAAATAACTGCCGCAATAAGCAAAGACATAGCATAATATGAGTATCAGTATAATACTCCGCATAATAGGAGCAATCTCGTCTTTGATCTTTCTGGACGGTATAAGAGACAGGAGATGAATTCCCAGCTTATTTACGGGGGATGAAAATGTATAGAATTGAGTGTCATTCAGATATATTTCCAGACCCTGTTCCGGGAAATTGGTCAGGGTTTCCCGGTCAATGATGTTATTGTATTCGATAGGTTCGTTAATCTCCCTGTTGAAATTGATAACCCTCCTGTCTCCCAGCACGGCCAGGATTTTTTCATCCTGGCAACCGGTTTCTGTTTTAAAACTGCTGAAGAAAGCTTTCATGGGTATATCCAGGCCCAGAACACCGGTATGAACGCCCTTATCATCTGCTATTCCGATAACTGCAGATAGTACAATTTCTGAATTCTTTTCGGAAAGGTAAGGAGCTGTCCAGTTCAGTTCTTCCGAGACGGATCCGAGTTTAAACCACTGTGTATCTCTGTAACCGGAATAGTCTTTCCTGATTCCGCTGCTTGTAATCAGCTGCAGGTCCACCAGGGATCCGTAATAGATTACCGAATTCCGGGGCAGAAGCTTTTCAAGGATTTTCCACTCATTCTGAACATCCCGGATATTTCCGGGATCATTGAGGATCCGGTGTTTCTGTTCATCCTGACTGTATAGGTTCAGAATATCCTCAATCCTCCAAATCTGTGTATCGATACTGTTACTTGTAATGGATTGGATGAGCAGGGACTGCTCCTTTTTTTTTAGGTTCAGGATTTTTTCCTGAAAGGGTTCCAGCAGCAATCCCCAGAAGGTTATTAAAGGAATAAAAAACAGCAGTATTATATAAATTCTGAATTGGTTTATAATTGATATCCACATACAGGTCGGCTCCCTGCATAAAATATATTAATTGTCCAGGTTTTAAAAGGCGTTGAGAAGCTATTGTCCAACAGTGAACTATTCCGAGGCTATCCCGAGGCCTCACCTCGTGGTTCAGATTGAATCATGTTCCTGAAAATGTCCGCCCTGACAGAGCAGGAAATCTTCTTCCTTCCGGATAGGGACTTTTTATTGCCGTTTCATCCATTTATGTATGACCCTGTTCACCTGCTCGGAATTAAAAGGTTTATGTATTGTGTCATCCATAGTGAAAAGTCCTCCGTTTTCTTCCCGGCTGCCTGTTATGGCAATTACGGGGATCTGATCGAACTCATGATTCGACCGTATCATCCTGAATGCTTCCGCCCCATTGATTTCAGGCATATTCATATTCATCAGAACCATACAGTAATTGTTGCTTTTCATCATTTCCATAGCCTGAAGGGCTGATCGGGAGGATCTTGACTTGTATCCCTGAACATCCAGGATATAGCGGATTATCTCACAATTCGCATCGTTGTCATCCACAACCAGTATGCTTCTGTCTTCCGGTCCTTCGCTTTCTGTGACACAGTAATCCACTTCTTCACTTATTTTTCCAACAGGCTCATAGGGAAGGATCAGGGTAAAACAGGTCCCCTTGTCTTCAGAGCTGACAAATGTTATGTCCCCGTTCAGGTATCTGTTGCTGATGAGTTTCATTCCATAGGTTCCCTGTCCCCGTCCTTTACCTTTTGTAGAAAAGGCTCTCTGGAATATCTGCTCTCTGATTTCAGGAAATATATAGGCGGGATTACTGATGCTGATGCGTATGCTCTCGTTGGTCAATAGGGATTCCAGGGTGATCGTGTCATTTTCCTTTGATGCTTCCAGAGCGTTGAGCATCATATTGTCCAGTATACGCCTGATCAGAATATGGTCGCTGATAAATGAGAAAGATTCGGATCTGTCCCGTATGTAAATAAGTTTCTTCTCTGCCAGATCATGATTACGGTATTGGTGTACAACCTCCTCCAGCAGCCTTCTGCTGTGAATTTCATCGTGTAAAAATACCTTATCCTCATTCTTCTCTGCGGAGATCAAATCTTTCTGCTCCCGGATCTGTTCCAGCATTTTTTGTATCATGTTCTGCAGGTTGTTTATTGTATCCTGGTATTCGGAAACTTTCTTTTCTTCAATACTGTCCTGCAGTTTCCGGCTGTATCCCAGGATTCCGCCGGCGGTATTCATTACGTCATGGAAAAAGATCCTTTCCATGGCTTCCCGTTTCTTCTTATTCTCTATATTGAAGAGTATCATTATCAGATAGGTCCTGGTATTTACAATAAAAGGTTTGGTCCATACATTCAGGTTCAAGGTCGTCATATCTTTCAGACGGATACGGCACTCCTGCAGGCACTCCTTTCCTCTGAGTCCCTTAACAATGGCATCAAGGGCGCCGCAGCTGTTGCAGGAGGGGCAGTTCCCGCAGCCATTCATGTTTTTATCCGCATTTATACAGCTCAGGATCTCTCCGGGACGCTGTCCCAGGAGTCTTTCATTCGCCATCCCCAGCATTTGAGACACAGCTCTGTTGCCGAATATCACCTGATGCCTATCATTGATTATAAGAAAATTCTGAGGCATCTGATCAATGACAGTTTTGAAGATATCTGCGCTCAGCACTTCTGAATTCTGTTCACGGATAAGTGTGCTGTCCGCTCTATCCGCTGGGGTGAGATTCGAATTTTCTGTACTGTTCATACTATTAATTGTAATCAACTATTCGTTATAAAAACAAATTTAATATTATTTCCTATGAGAATTGATTATTCTATGAATCCGCTGTTACTGAAAGATCGCTGGATCAGCTAAGAGAATGAATATACTGCTGTAATTCTTTTCCATTAATCAGGTGTCTGTGGAGAGCTATTTGTCCAAACTTTCTGTGATCCCCGTGTTTCTGGAATTCCAGAACCTGTTGAACCCCCTTGTAGTCCATCATTCCTTCAACCATGAACCATTGGCCTGCCTTCTCCTTCATCTTCATACCTCCCGGATTATTGAGTACAGCATGCAGATTTTCCTACCTTTAATTATAATACAATTATCCTGGTCTGGCGATATTCAAGCGGGTTTCAGGGAGAAATGAGCTATTTGCAAAGTTTTTTAACTTTCAGGCTTCTATTCTCCGGAATCTTCATTCTGCAGGTCTTGACGGGTATCCTGTTTTTCTGATTCTATGGTTCCACCTTTATATTAGAGAGTTGTAATGAGCGATTTTGAAGACTTCTGGTCACTGTATAATCAATCTTTTCCGGAAGACGAACGGCGGGATCTGGAACTGCAGAGGGAAAAAATGTCCCACCCCGCTTTTCAGATCCGCCATTACAAGGATGAAAAATTCTATAATGGTTTCATAAATACTTTTCATTTCCCCGACTTCATATTTGTAGACCATATTGCGGTGAATCCCGAACAGCGGGGTGCCGGGATCGGTTCTTTCATTATGAGGGAGCTGATCGATTCCACCTCTAAACCGATTGTACTGGAAGTGGAACGCCCCGTCAGTCAGGATGCGGTCCGCCGGATTGATTTCTACGAAAGTCTGGGATTCCATCTGAATGTGTTTGATTATATTCAGCCTCCCATCGACGAAGGCCGGAAACCGGTCCCCCTCTTTCTGATGAGCTATCCCGAAAGACTTGATGCCGCCGCCTACGAGAAAGTCCGTCAGATTATCCACAGGAATGTCTATAATCAGGCTGTCTGAGTCAACTTTCTCCTAATCTATAACAAAAAGCCTGAAAATTCGGGTTACTCTCAAACGGTACGCCGTGGTATAAATATACATAAAATTTAACAAATTCTCTATTTGCCGGTTTGGCAGACTGAAATAGGAAAAGATTATAGGAGCTAAAATGTCTGATATTGTCGTCCTTGGTGATGAAGCTGTAGCTCTTGGGGCCATCCACGGAGGCGTTTCCTCCTGTTACGGATACCCCGGGACTCCTTCAACGGAAATTATGGAATATATTCTCGAATACACGGAAAAGAACAGCGGTCCCTTTGCCAGATGGTCCAGTAATGAAAAAACGGCTTTAGAAGAAGCTCTCGGAACTTCCTTTGCGGGGAAGCGTGCCATTGTTACTATGAAACATGTAGGACTGAACGTTGCTGCAGACGCATTCATGAATGGAGCTCTTCTGGATATCAAGGGCGGGCTGGTTCTGGTTGTCGCAGACGACCCGGGTATGCACTCTTCCCAGAACGAACAGGACACCCGTTACTATGCGGATTTTGCCAAAGTGATCTGTCTGGAACCGGTCAACCAGCAGCAGGCTTACGATATGACAAGAGAGGCTTTTGATCTATCCGAGAAATTCCATGTTCCGGTGATCCTTCGTCTGGTAACACGTCTCTCCCATTCAAGAGCATCCATTGTCACCAGGGCTCCCAAAGCGGAAAATGCCCTGGAAAAGGCTCAGAACAGAATGGACTGGATGCTACTGCCCGCTAATGCAAGAAGACGCTGGGACAGCCTCCTTACCCGCCAGGATGAAATGCTGGCCTATTCGGAAAACACCGGTGTGAATTCCCTGGTTCTGAATGAGAAAAATACTGAACGGGCTGTTATTACAACGGGTCTCGGGTATAACTACTATAAGGAAAACGCAGAAGAACTGGAGGATAATCCCTCCCATCTGCATATTGGAGTCTATCCGATACCTGTCGGGAAAATCCGTAAGCTGGCGGAACATGTCAGAGAGATTATTATTCTGGAGGAAGGGTATCCTTTTGTAGAGCGTTTCCTTCGGGGTATCCTGCCGTTAAACCTTTCCCTTAAAGGGAAGATGGACGAAACAGTTCCCCGTCAGGGAGAGCTGAGCCCCGATAATGTCCGTCCGGCGTTGGGACTGCCTGCCAGAAGCGGCTCTGTCAGTTCCATGGAGCTGCCCGGACGTCCTCCCCAGCTTTGTAAAGGCTGTCCCCACGACGATACCTATCGTGTTATCAAGGAAGTGCAGGCTGAGCTGGAGGAGAGTACGGTTACATCCGATATCGGTTGTTATGCCCTGGGTGCTCTGCCGCCCCTGAGTGTCCCGGAAACCATAATCTGCATGGGCGCCTCCATCACAGCCGCCAAGGGGGCTTCGGAAGCCGGACTGAATAATGTGATGGCTGTTATCGGAGACAGCACATTTTTACATTCCGGCCTGACGGGTCTGGTCGATTGTGTAGCCTGTGATACGGATGTTACCATTATCATCGTGGATAACGAAACGACTGCCATGACCGGCGGACAGACCACAATTCTGCCTTCGTCCCGTCTGGAAGGTATTGTAAGGGGGATCGGTGTGGATGAAGCCCACCTTGTAACTATCCCGGCTCACAGAAAGTTTCATGAAGAGAATAAGGAAAAACTGCGGAAGGAACTGGCCTATAAGGGGGTCTCAGTCATTATTGCCGTCCGCGAGTGTATTGAAACGGCCCGTAAGGCAAAGAAAAAGGAGAGCGCATCATGAAATATGACATCATTCTTTCCGGTGTAGGAGGGCAGGGGGTTCTCTCTCTGGCTGCTGTTGTTGCAACTGCAGCCGCCGAAGCGGGGTATAATGTCCGTCAGTCCGAAGTTCACGGAATGGCTCAGAGGGGTGGAGCCGTAATGGCTCATATGCGGATTTCCGATGGGGAAATCTATTCGGATCTGATTGCTCAGGGTACTGCCGATATGATTCTCAGTATGGAACCTCTGGAAAGTCTGCGTTATCTGTCCTGGCTGTCTCCTGACGGAATCCTTATCACTTCTGACGGCCCTGTCGTGAATATCCCGAACTATCCCGAACTGGAAGAGGTATATAACACAGTAAAAGCCCAGCCTTCTGCCTATCTTGTTAATGATGGAGAACTGGCAAAGGAAGCAGGTTCTTCCAAAGCCGGGAATATGATTATTGTGGGCGCCGCCTCCCGCCATCTGCCCTTCGGCATGGAGGATTTAAAAAAAGCGGTCTCCCGGCTGTTCTCCCGTAAGGGTGATGAGATTGTTCAGATAAACTACAAAGCGCTGGAGCTGGGGAGTCAGGTATCATGATCCATGATCTCTATGAAGATAGGGAAGTGGAAAGACTGGACCGGGAAGCCTTAAAGGCGCTCCAGCTGCTGCGGCTGAAAAAAACAGTCGCAACGGCCCTTACCACTCCTTTTTACAAACACAGGCTGGGAGATGTCGGTATAAAATCGGCCGAAGATATCCGGACCCTGGATGATATACAGAGAATTCCCTATACCACCAAGGATGATCTGCGGGAAGCCTATCCCTATGGCCTTCTGTCGGTTGAGCTGGATGATGTGGTTCGCATGCACGCCTCCAGCGGTACAACCGGCACTCCTACCGTTATTTATCATACACAGAACGATCTGGATAACTGGACCAATATGACCGTCCGTTCCCTCCGGGCCACCGGCTGTCACAAGGGCGACGTATTTCAGAATATGATGACATACGGTCTTTTTACCGGCGGTATCGGCCTGCATTACGGCGCGGAAAAGCTGGGAATGCTGGTTATACCCGCTTCCAGCGGGAACACAAAGAGACAGTTCCAGCTGATGAAGGACTTTAAAACTACCACGGTTCATGCCACTCCCAGTTATATGCTCCATCTGTATACCCGGATGGAGGAGCTGGGGTACTCCCTGAAGGATTTTAATCTGAAAAGGGCTTTGATCGGTGCTGAGCCTCACTCCGAAGAGGTTCGTCAGAAAATTGAAGAGCTCTTTGGAATCGATGCCTATAACTCCTACGGCCTTTCTGAAATGAACGGTCCGAGCGTGGCCTTCGAGTGCACCGAAAAAAAGGGTATGCATATCTGGGAAGATGCCTATTATGTGGAAACCATTGACCGCAGCACCCTGGAACCTGTATCGGACGGGATTGAGGGGGAGCTGGTTCTGACCATTCTGATAAGAACGGGAACACCCATTCTGCGGTACAGAACCAAAGACCTTACAACGGTCATTCCCGAACCCTGTGCCTGCGGCAGAACAAGCCGGAGGATAACAAGGATCAAAGGCCGGACCGATGATATGCTGATAATCAACGGAGTCAATGTCTTCCCTTCCCAGATTGAAGAGGTGATCATGAAGATGCCGGGGATTGGAACCAACTACCTGATCAAGGTTAAGAAAGAGGGGACTCTGGACAAGTTGACGGTTCATACCGAAGTAGGGGCCGAGCTTTTTACAGACGATGCCAGAGACCTGTATGCCCTGAAATCCAGGATTAAAGAGGAAATGAAGGCTCTTATAACCATAAATCCCGGAGTGGAACTGCATGAACCGGGATTCCTTCCGGTTCAGCAGGGAAAGGCAATACGGGTTGAAGATGAACGAGGAGGTGTATTTTGATTTGGAATCCAAAAGCGGAATGCGACAACCGGGAGGACCGGAAAATTCAGCAGTTGTACAGCCTGAAAAAACTTGTGCGCCACGTATATGAAACCATTCCCTTCTATAAAAGGAAATTCGACGAGGCGGGGGTGAAACCGGATGATATCCAGTCTATGGCGGATATCGCCAAACTGCCTTTTACCACAAAGGATGAACTGCGGGATACCTATCCTTACGGACTTCTGGCGGTAGATGAAAAGGAAATTGTGGAAATCCATACATCCTCCGGGACAACGGGAACCCCCGTTCTGGCCGCCTATACGAAAAACGATATGGAAATGTGGTCGGAAGTAATGGCCCGCTGTCTCTGCATGGCCGGAGGAACTCCCGACGATGTTGTGCAGAACGGTTATGGATACGGTATGTTCACCGGCGGTCTGGGGGTTCATTACGGTTCTCACAAACTGGGCTGTCATACCATCCCCGTTTCTTCGGGCAATACAAAGCGTCAGCTTATGATGATGCGGGATTTCAAATCCACTATTCTAACCTGTACGCCCTCCTACTCCCTCTTTATGGCTGAAACAGCCAGGGAAATGGGAATTGATTTCAAGGATCTGTCCCTGAAAGCGGGAATTTTCGGAGCCGAACCCTGGAGTGATAATATGCGGAAGGAGATTGAGGATAAACTGAATCTTCAGGCTTATGATATCTACGGACTTACCGAAATAGTCGGCCCGGGAGTTTCCAGCGAGTGTGAAGCCCACAATGGTCTGCACGTAAATGAGGATCACTTTTATCCCGAAATAATCAATCCTGAAACAGGAGAAGTCCTGCCGGAGGGTGAGAAAGGCGAGCTGGTTTTTACAACTATAACACGGGAGGGCACTCCCATTATCCGGTATAGAACCCGGGATATCACCTGGCTCTGGCATGATGACTGCCCCTGCGGCAGAACAACCGTTAAGATGCACCGTCTCCTCGGTCGAACCGATGATATGATGATTCTCCGTGGCGTCAATGTTTTTCCCAGTCAGATTGAAAATGTTCTGATGCGGATTGAAGAAACGGAGCCCCACTATCAAATCGTTATAGACCGCGGCGAATCCCATCTGGATGAAGTGGAACTGCAGGTGGAGGTGGAGCCCAGTTTCTTCGGGGATGAAACAAAATCACTGGAACGGATCAAAAACAAGATCAGTTCGGAGATTAAGCAGGAGCTGGGAATCAGTATGAAGATCAAGCTGGTAGAACCCAAATCCATTGCCCGGTCGGAAGGTAAAGCCAAGCGGGTTATTGACAAACGGAAACTTTAAAAATCGGAGACAATCATGAAAGTAAAACAGATTTCAGTCTTTCTGGAAAATAAAAACGGACGTCTGGCAGAGGTCACCCGCATCCTGTCTGAGGGAAATATCAGTCTGCGGGCCATGACCATTGCAGATACAGCGGATTTTGGAATCCTCAGGATTATTTCAGAACAGCCCGACAGGACTCTGCAGCTCCTGCAGGAGAATAACCTCACTGCACGGGTTACGGAAGTGATCGGGGTTCGTCTGGGTGATAAACCGGGCGCTCTTCATGAGGTGATGGAAATTTTTGAAAAGAACCAGGTCAATATCGAGTACCTCTACTCTACATTGATGGTTCAGGATGATCAGGTTGTTATCATGTTCAAGGTTGAGGATATCGACCATGGACTGGAGATCATAAAAAACAACGGGATGGAGGCTATCACCGCGTTTTGAATACCTACACATCTGTCCGCTCGGAGCACCTGAACCATCACGGTTACCTTTTCGGAGGGCAGATGCTCTTCTGGGTGGATGAATTCGCCTGGCTGACTGCTTCCCGGGATTTTCCGGGGTACAGGCTGGTCACCAGGGGAATGGATAGAATCAGTTTCGAGCAGTCCGTTGTCAACGGGTCCATCCTCCGCTTTCACATCCTGCCTGTTAAAAAGGGTTCCAGCAGTGTGCGCTATCAGGTGGATGTTTATGCGGATGAGCCGGGGGCTGTAAAAGAAAAGCTTGTCTTCTCAACGGTTGTCACTTTTGTCAGTATTGCCTGCAAAGGGGAGAAAACGCTTCTCCCCTCCCGGGATGTCCTTCGCTCCCAGATTGAGGACTTTGACCAGACACCCTATCCGGGGGAGGGCGGCGGTCCGGCCGGAGTACGGAAAGATTCCTGATTTTTCCCCCGGAAAGTACAAAAACTCTAAAAATAGTCTTATCTTTATATATTGAAATGAGAATATAATTCCTATTACCAGCACAGGAGATAAGC
The DNA here is from genome assembly GCA_963663385.2 of Oceanispirochaeta sp. Lineage (GTDB taxonomy): Bacteria > Spirochaetota > Spirochaetia > DSM-2461 > DSM-2461 > Oceanispirochaeta. The sequence continues at coordinate 583,269 of CAXXXD010000004.1, forward strand.
ATGACAAAGACAGTTATTGATGCAGGGATCTGCGGTTTTAAAACGGCTGTTAAAGCTGTAAGTGAAGACGGACAGAATGTTACATTGGAGATCGAATCTGATTGCCCCGATATCCGGAGAATGAGTGAATCCCTGGAGCAGATAGATGCCTATTCCGCCGTGTTCGGGAAAATGACTGAATCCCCCGTATACAAACTGGGTGCAGAGTACTGTTCCCATGCGGCCTGTCCCGTTCCCATGGGAATCATCAAGACACTGGAAGCGGCCTGTTCCCTTGCTTTGCCCAGGGATGTCAGTGTCAGTATTGAAAACGATTGATGCTCTTCGAATTGCCAGACCACTATTCATAGGCTATACTCCCGGTATGAACCGATACCGGATTGTAATTACTGATAACCTCTTTGATGAGTGCGCTGTGGAGGAGGAAATCTTTTCCGAAGACCGTTTTATCCTGGAGTCCTACAGGCATCTTACTCAGGAAGAGCTTAAGGATGTTGCCCGGGAGGCGGATGCCCTCCTTGTTAATATGGCTAAAATAGACAGGCCTCTGATCGAATCTCTGGAAAAGTGCCGGATTATCTCCCGCTACGGGATCGGCTATGACAATGTGGATGTGAAAGCCGCGGCAGAGAAGGGAATCCCTGTGGGGATTGTTCCGGATTACTGCCATACCGAAGTGGCGGAACATGCCGCCGCCCTCCTGCTCAGCGCCGCCCGCCGTGTTCCGCAGAGGCATGGACTTGTACGCAAAGGTCATTGGCGGGATTCTCCGGGACATACCATTCATCGGATAAAGGGATCAACTCTGGGGATTTTCGGATACGGCCATACAGGAAAGGCTTTCCACAAGCAGGTTTCGGGGTTTGGATTTGACCGGGTATTAATCTGTTCACGGAATCTGACGCCCGGAACAGCACTGGAAAATGGCGCTCAGGCCGTCTCTCTGGAAACACTCTTATGTGAATCGGATTACCTCTCCCTTCATATTCCCCTGAATGATAATACCAGGCAGATCCTGAATGAGAAAAAACTCATGTCCATGAAATCCGGCAGTGTTCTGATTAATACGGCCCGCGGGGGAGTCCTCTGTGAAAAAGGGCTTTACAACGCTTTGACCAGGGGACCTCTCCGGGCGGCGGCTCTGGATGTCTTTGACAGGGAACCGCCGGATCCGGACAACCCCCTTCTGACCCTGGATAATGTGGTTCTAACCGATCACGAGGCCTATTTCAGCGAACAGTCGGTTCTGGATTTGAAGCGTAAAACCGCAATGAATGCCTATTCGATGCTGACGACAGGAAAGGCGGTTTATTCAGTTCCTGTCTGAAATCAACCCGGAATATAGAGGATGGATACATCCTCTCCCGAGGCGGTCCGGGTCTTCTGAAAGTTAAGCGGGTCAGTCAGCGGTTCTCCGTCTATCAGAAAATAATAGCCGTAGCGGCCCGGTTTGATAGGAAGTGTTACAGAATAAATCCCCGGTTGTTCTTCTTTCAGGCTTGTCATATAGGGATCCCATCGATTGAAATCACCGGCCAGGTAAACCTGTTTACCCGGGGTGGAACGGATATGGAATTTTACTCTTGAATTGTCCATAAAAATGGGACTCAGTTTCCCGGATCGATCCGGAGCGTCAATCTCCAATTGAGACAGACGCAGCCCGTTCCGGTCCATTACTACCAGAGGGTTATTGGGATCCACCTCCCAGATCCCGTCCACAACCAATCTGTAGTTCATGATCTCTTGTGTTGGAACAGGTAGTATCAGAAAGTATATTCCGTGGTTATTTACCATGAATGTATGGATCTGCTGGTAGTCCTCGATGGACAGGGCCGCTCCGACATATCGGACCGGTTTATCCGGTTTATAGGTAAGGATAAGGTAATCCCGCCAGAACTCCGGAGCGGAGGCTTTTTCCAGGCCTGTTATTTTCAGGTGAAGTTGAACATCGTTTACTTCAAATGCCGCTAAAGTCAGTGAGGATAATAGTATGACTGATAGAATGAGAACGTTTTTTTTCATATTATGTTCCTGTATTCCTATTTTCGGAATTCCCGGGGGGTAAGTTGATAGGCGAGGGAAAAAACTTTTGCTATCTTGTATTTCTGCCGAAAATTAGATGAAGATGAGAGAAATATGCCGACCCGAGAAGATATAGAGAGCTTTAAAAGTATTATTAACCAATGGGGGGATGAACCTGCGGTCCTTGCCGAAATGGGCGAGGAGATTGAGGATGTCACCCCTCCCGAACAATCTCTTGAAGAGTCCCTGGGAATGGACCAGTACGAAGGGGCAGATCTTTCTCTGGATGAGTTGCTGGGGCAATCCGGCTTTGAAGACGAGACACCCGAAAATGCAGAACCTCCCTCTGTTCCAGATGAGACAGAAGCTTCGTTCGATATGGATATGATGGCCGGTCTGGATGAGCTGTCAGATCTTGGCGGTGATAAAGAAAGCGTTTTTTCCGATGATCTTGGAGGCCTGGATGATCTTGGAGGCCCGGATGATCTTGGAGGTCCGGACCTGAGTGAGGCATCGGAAATCGGAGCCGGAGAAGAAGAAAGCCTTCTGGATGAGCTGGGGGAATTGGGCGGCCTGGATGATTTCGGTATATCAGAAGACAGGGAAGAAACGGCTGATTCCGGTAATGAAGATGAAAGCAGTCTTCTTGATGATCTTGGGGATCTGGATGCTCTTGCATCTGCTGATGATCTGGAGGATTTTGGCGGACTGGGCGATCTGACTGCCACAGATGATCTTGGGGATCTTGGCGGGCCGGATGATCAGGGCAGCATCGAAGAACCGGAAAGCCTGGAAGACTTCGGGACAGACGAGGATTTCGGCAGTCTGGATGAACTGGAAGATCTTGATAATCTGGACGAGTTGTCCGGTCCCGAGGATCTGGAAGGTTTCGGAGATCTTGAGATTTCCGGTTATGCGGAAGAACCGGAAGAAATCGAGGAGCTGACAGATCTGGACTCCGGTTCCGAAGAGATTGAAGAGCCCGAAGAGATAGATCTGAGCGATCTGGAGAGTCCCGCCGAAGGTATAGAACCGGGAGAGGAGATAGATCTGACGTCTCCCGAAGAAGAGATTCCCGAACTGGATGAACTGGATGAACTGTCCCTGGACGGAGACAGTGAAGATGGGGGAATGCAGTTTTCTCTGGGAGATTTCGGCGAAGAATTCAACTTTCAGGAAGGCATCAATTTTGATGACGATATGGAAGCGTCCCTGGATAGTCTGGATACCCTGGATGACACCTTCCTTATGGAAGACCAGGAAGATCTGGAAACAGAAGAGGAAGAAGTCTTTCAGATATCCGAAGATGATATGGAATCCGTTCAGGACACCCTCCGGATTCTTCCCCTTAATCTTAAACTGGCCATTCAGGATGCCCTGTCACAGGCTGACCTTACAAGCGAACGCTATCAGAAACTGATTGAACTGCTCATCAGCGGAGGTTCTCCCCGCCAGATATCAGCTGAGTTCTTTAATATAAGCGGTAAGAAAATAGAGCTCCCCAAGGGATATCAGCGTCAGAGCGGAAGGGACTTCGAAGAGAAGAAAACCGGTTTCGTTTACCAGTTTCAGGAAAAAGGATGGCCCCTGGTCCGTCTTGTATCCCTTATTCTGATTGCTCTTGGTTTTACAGTTTTTCTGACTTTTCAATTCCTTTACAGGCCTCTTCAGGCAATGGTCTATTATAATCAGGGTCTGGAGAAAATAGAGGAATTCGAGTTTGATGAAGCGGAAGATCTGTTTCGGAAGGCCTATTTCGGCTGGTCTATCGGAAAGCTTCTGGATATTGAGGGGTGGCCCTTAAAAAAGCGTTTTATTGATTATGCCGAAGCCTATGAAGAACAGAGGGAGTATGATCATGCCCAGGCCATGTATGAAGGTCTGATAGGGGAGTATGGCGAATACCTCAAGGGGTATCTGGCTTATGGTCGGTTTCTGACCGATGTCCTTGGAAACTATGAAAAGTCCTCGGAGATCCTTTCCATGGGATTGGATCAGGATATGTTCAATTATGATCTCATGCTGGCTTCGGGTGATAACTACATGCGCTGGGCAGAAGAGGATCCTGCCAGACTGGAAGACGCCCGTTATCAGTATGCCAGCGTTATGGCCCGTTACAGGAACAGAGATGATGTTGTCCTGAGGATGCTGCGATACTTTATCGTACGCAGGGATGAACAGAATATCCGCATGCTGGGGAATATCTTCAGTACAAAGTCCTCCATCAAGGCCGATCCCTATTTTTCTTCGGAAACAATGGCCATGCTGGGCGGGTATTTTATCGATACGGGTGATGTTTCAGAGGCCAAGGATTTTCTCTTTCAGGCGGAAAAAATCAATAAAACAGTTCCGGAAGTACATTATCAGTTATCCCGTTATTTCAATAGAACCTATAATATGAATCAGGAAAAATCGGCGCTTCAGAAAGCAATGTACTATATGGATCAGAAGACTCTCCTTACGGGTTCGCAGATTTTTATGAAGATTGGAATTCACAGGAGACGGGGGGAAATCCATTTTCTTGAAGGTGATTATGATCTGGCGGAAAATGAATACACCGCAGGGATTCAGCTGCTGGAAAACGGTCAGGTCCGCGGCCTGATCGGGACCCGTTCCGAGGTTGGAGAGCTGTATGCGGATATGGGGAACCTTCATTATGATATACATGATGATCTGGGCGGTGCGCTGGAGTATTTTAAGAAGGCGGAAAAAAATCAGTTCTCAAGCGGCGACATCTCCTATAAAAAAGGGTATATCTATTATGATCAGAAAGCCTATGATTACGCTGTTCCGGAGTTTGAAAAATCCATTGAAACAATGGTGGAGAAGAGGAATTCCCGTTATGCCCTGGCAAACACCATGGTAAAGCGGCAGAATCTCTTCGGGGCGCGGAATCTCTATAATGAACTGCTCCGTGAATTGAAACTGGAAGAGAGCAATTTACCCTATCTGGTTCCCGAAGAGATAATTGAACATCGGTCTCTGGTAAACTATTTTATTCTTGTCTATAACAATCTGGGTTATGTGGAGTACCAGCTCTCGCAGAGAAGCCGGGATCCGGGCAGGCAGAGCCAGGCCCTGGTCTATCTGGCCAAAGCGGCGGATTACGCGGACCGTCTGGACCGGAATCCGGAAACGGGGATCCGTTCCCGTCCGGAAGACAGCCAGGTATTCCTCAATACCATGGCTCTGCTCAAACCACAGCCTCAGACCGACGTATATATGCTGGATGATATCCCCCGGACGGCGGATAAGCTGATGGTGACCTGGTAGGGGTCCGGAAATCCTGAAAAAAGGGGCGGTTTAAAACCACCCCCTGTAATCGTCAGAATAAAACAGTATTATTACGGACAATTTCTAGGCTTTGACGGGAACCATCCAGTTGTAACGGTCTTCCAGAACGCCGTACTGAATTCCCTTCAGCTCATGGAGAAGGTTTAAGGTAAGTTCCCGGGGTGTGCCGTCTCCGAATTCCCTTCTTTTACCCTGATGGGTCAGGGAGGTAATCGGTGTAATGCCTGCTGCTGTCCCGGTTACAAAGCATTCTCCGCCGTTATCCAGAACTTCCTGAATGGACAGTTTTCTCTCTTCCACTTTAACGCCCTTGTCACGGGCAAGCTGAATCACGCTTTTCCGGGTAATCCCGGGGAGAATGGTATCACCCAGGTCGGGGGTGACCAGTGTGCCGTCTTTGAGCTGGCAGAAGAAGTTGCAGGAAGATCCCTCTTCGATATACCTGCTCTCTTTTGCATCGAGAAAAATAGCTTCCATGTAACCTTCATCCCCGGCTTTCTTCTTTGCCAGAGCGGGGATAACGTAGTTGGCATCACATTTGATCCAGCCTGTTCCATTGGGCGTTGCGCGAATCATATCGGTTGTTACCGCATCAAAGTTTTCCGCCGAGAAATAGGCTGATACGGGGGTTGTCACAACAATAAGCCAGGGATTCCGGGAAAGGCCGACCCCGATACCGGGTTCGGACCAGGTAAAGGGCCGGATATAGACTGCCCCGGCTGAAAGAAAGTTCTCCTTTTCCCATTCAGGGTCGTAATTGATGGTAAAACCCAGTTCCGCATTCCGGGCGGGAACCCCCAGGATGGCGTCGATACACAGCTTTTCATCCACGCCGGGCATATGGAGCCCCTCCATGGACCTTGCCATCCTTTTGGCATTTTCATCCGGACGGAAAACCTTCAGGCCTCCGTTTTTCTGGGGAAAGGCTTTTACTCCTTCGAAGCAGCCCATCCCGTATTGACTTGTATAGTTTACCAGAGGAAGATCGGGGAAAGAATTTCTCCTGTTCATCAGCGCAGTGTGTTCTTCTTCGCTCAGTCTGTTCTCTTCTTCAGGAGTCAGATGCTCCTGCTCAATAAAATCGCCTGTCCAGGATGATTCGTATTTCCCTACGTAGACCCATGGAAAGATAGACAGCTTGAAAGCCATAATCGTCTCCTCTGTACAAATATTCAATAATTAACCATATTATAATAGAAACCAGTATTAATCGACCATTACCGGGGAAATAGTCCGGTTACAATAGGCAAAAAAGGGGAGTTTATGGTAGATCATGTTGTTATTATGGCCGGAGGAGCAGGGAAGCGTTTATGGCCGGCCTCTCACGAGAGAAGACCGAAACAGTTTATGACTGTCCAGGGGAAATATTCCCTCTTCTGTTCTACCGTAAACAGGGCCGCCGCTTTGAATATCTCAGGTAAAATTGTTGTTGTCACCCATAAGGACCATATTGCGGCGGCAGTGGAAGATGCTGCCCGGCTGCCGGAGGGCATCCGGGAAAAACTGGTACTCCTGGCTGAACCGGAAGCCCGGAATACGGCCCCGGCTCTGGCCTTCGCCGCCTCCTGGCTTAAAGAACAGGGGGCTCGTTCCGATTCTTCAGTGCTGGTTCTGGCGGCGGATCATCTTATTCAGGATATAAAAGGATTTACAGCAGATGTGGAATCCGCTTCGCAGCTGGCAGCCAGGGGCTTTCTGGTTGTATACGGGATTCAACCGGACTCCCCTTCTACTGGATATGGATATATTGAGGCGGGAGCGGAAGAGGCTCCCGGATACAGGGTCCTTTCTTTTAAGGAGAAACCGGATCTGAAACGGGCGGAAGAGTTCCTTTCCGCAGGAAACTACTTCTGGAACTCCGGTATGTTTACCTACCGGCTGGATGTATTTGCCGGGGAGCTGAAGAAGGGGACTCCCGCCATGATCACTCCTTTTGAATCCGGTTTCCATTCACCGGTTGTCCGCGAAGATAATAAGATCTCTATTGTGGAGCCTGATAAGGATTTGAGTCTCCTGTATGCCACCCTTCCCAAAGATTCCATCGATTATGCCCTGATGGAAAAAAGCGGTAAAATCGCCATGGTTAAAGCCGGGTTCGACTGGAATGATGTGGGCAGCTGGGATGTTATTGCCGATCTGGCTCCTGAACCGGGAAAGGCTGTATTTGAAACAGGCGGCTGCGGGAACTTCGTCTACGGGGATATCCCCGTTGCCTTCTGCGGCGTGGATGATCTGATTGTTGTAATGGAGAAGGGGAAGCTTCTAATCTGTAAAAAAGGCGAATCCCAGCTGGTCCGGGAAGCCGCCGAGTTTTTTACAAAGAAGTGAAAAGGCCGATTTAACTCCTCCGGCGTTTTGTCAGAAGAACCACCGACCGCATCTCTTCCGGGGTGCGGGCTTTCATCCACTGATCATGGAACTCGGGATCCTGAAGGATCTGGGCAATGGACATAAGGGCTTTCAGATGGAAATTCCTCTCATCCTTCGTTCCCACCAGGCAGAAAGCCGTATAGACAATATCGCCTGCTTCATTCCAGACAATACCGTGCTTATTCCGTACAAGAACAATATCGAAGGTATGTTCCCCTTCCAGAATAATATGGGGTATGGCATGGGGAACGGCTACGCCCGGATAGATAAGGGTTGAGGCCTGTTCCTCCCGGAGCTGCAGTTTCTCTTCCACTTTTTTCACATCTATGTTCCATCGACTGCCGATGACGGTGGCTGCTTCGTGAAAAAACTCTTCCCGGCTGACTTTCCGGTCCATATCCATTATGGGGGACCGGCTTATAATGGTGTCGAACCGGTCCTCCTTTATCTGGTCCCGCTCCCGGAGAATTGTAATCAGCTCCGCTTCCAGTCTGGCTTCATCCTCCACGATTTCCTTGTTTGTCAGGTCTTCCATCATATGGATAAAAGCAGATTTCTGGGAGTTTTCGGACCGGACATAGATGAAGTACCAGACAACAGACAGCAGAAAGAAAGCGCCTGTGAGAATCAGGGAAAGACGGCCCATCTTCAGGATCAGGATGATATAAACAATTGCTCCTGCTATCTGCAGATAAGGGTAGAAGGGGGATTTAAAAGACGGACGGTATGAGACAATTTTACTTTGTCTCATAAGGATAACGGATATATTGACCATGGTAAACATAATAAGTTTCATGGTGGATGCCACTTTCACAAGGTCCTCAATCTCCAGAAAAGTGATACAGCTGATCATAAAGGCAGATGTCAGGAGAATGGACAGTACCGGAGTCTGATATTTTTTACTTACCTTCCCGATAAACGGAGGCAGAAGATTGTCCCTGGCCATGGCCATGGGGCTTCTTGATGCGGCCATCAGACCGGCATTGGCTGTTGTGATAAAGGCCATCATGGCCGCCAGGGAGAGTATCACATAACCCGGACGGCCCAGAAATGTTTCCGCGGCGCTGGAGAGGGGAGTCAGGGTATCCTGCATTGCTTTCGACTGGAGTACTCCGATTGTCACAAAAATCGAAAGGAAGTAGAGAAGGGATACGACAAAGTAGGCAGAGAACATACCAACCGGGATGGCCCTTTTGGGGTTCTTGATCTCCTCCGCCATAGAGGCCACTTTGGTCAGTCCACCATAGGATATGAATATCATACCGGTTACCAGAATAATGCTGTGCATATTGCCTTTGGCAAAGGGCTGGAAATGGTGGACATCCACATGGGGGATTCCCAGTATGACGAATCCTCCCAGTATGGTCAGAAGGATGGCAACCATGAAAAACTGAACCCTGCCGCTCTCCTTGACACTCACCAGATTCATAACTGTAAATACAAGAGTGCATCCTATCGCTATGATTTTAACCATATCGGGAGAATAAAACGGTATCAGCGGTTCCAGAAATACACCGATTCCCACCAGAGCAAAAGCACTCTTCAGAGAGAGGGAAAACCAGGAGGCGAAACCTGTAAATGTTCCGAACAGGGCGCCCAGACTGCGATTGATATAGAAATAGATCCCACCCGATTTGGGCATGGCCGTGGCCAGTTCCGCTTTGGAAAACATGGACGGAATAATGAAAAGAGATGCCAGAAAATAGGCTATAAGGATGGCCGGTCCGGCCTTTAAAAAAACAACGGCAGGCAGGACGAAAAGTCCCGAGCTGATCATGGCTCCCGATGCAATAGCGAACACTTCTTTCGTTCCCAGGGACCGGTGTAATCCGTTTTCGGCTGAACACATAGGCTGAAACTCCTTTTCTCTCGGATACACCAATAATTATATACGATTTGGGGATTTTTCCTATTATTACTTTCTGCCTGATCTGTTTTTAAATTCCGAAGGAGAACTCCCTGTGTATTTTTTAAAAAGCCGGGAAAAATAGTGCTGGCTGTTGCAGCCGACTTTATAGGATATCTCTTTTATGCTCAGCTGATCCTCTTCAATAAGTCTTATAGCTTCGTTGATCCGGTAGCGGGTCAGAATCTCCGGAAAACTGTGACCGGTTGATTTTTTGATTACCTTGCTCACATGAAACGTGGATAGCTTCAGGTACTCCGCCAGGTCTTCCAGACTGATGCTCTGGTGGTAGTTTTCCCTGATGAAATCTATGGCTTTCTGTACAACCGAATTCTGCCTTGATTCACCGGTACGGGATATAATAACTTTCATTTCCTCCAGATAATTCAGAAAAAGGTTTTTCCGGAGGGTGCGGTTATCCTTGTGATGAACGAAATCATCCGGAGATATCACCGTTTCTTTCAATGTGAGGTAGGGGAGGCGATCCAGCAGCTTCTGCCGGATCTGTATCAGAATCTGAAAGGGAATCAGTTCCTTCTTCTGCTGTGTATCGTCTTCTATAAAGTACAGTTCCGAAAAAAGATGATCTGCCAGATCCCTGAAATCACTGTTCTGTTCAAGGAGTTTCTCCAGAAACAGATCGGCAAAGGAATCTGTGGATATCCTGACAGGCTGGCGCCTTGTTCTGCTGTGAAAACAGATCCTCCGGTTTTTCCGGATGGCTTCGTTTAAAGCCGTCTGGGCCTCCAGGTAGCAGGTGTTCAATTCTTCAATCCTGCTGACCGGTGTTCCGGCTCCAATAATACAGGAACAGGACATACTTTCCATCAGATAGCTATGTACTGTTTTAACCAGATCCCTGTAATCCCGATCTTCCTTTTTTGCCAGAATGACAATTACGATTAGTCCGTGGACCAGATCCGACAGGTATTCAAGCTTCAGGTCCCGGAGTTTCAGGCGTATCCTGTTCAGGATGACCGGGCTGTCTCCTTCGCATTTGATAATCAGGATAAAGGATTCCTCCGGAGATAATCCAAGGGAGGAAAACCGGGCTTCCAGCCCTTTTTTATCAGCGCTGCCGGCAATCAGCTGAACAAGATCTCCCTTCAGAATCGGCTGCAGGTCTGTCAGCTGTTCCTTCAGCCGGCGTGCGGAGTCTACAGAATCCGATTCCCTGTCAATCTTGTCCATTACTTTTTCAATGGTTTGTCGGATTGTCGGTATATCGGAGGGCTTTATCAGAAAATCCTCCACCCCCAGGCGGATAGCCTGCTGGGCGTATTCAAACCGGTTATAGGAGGTAATAATTATGAATTTTGCCCGGACCCCCTGTTCCTGCATCCTTTTGATAGTTTCCAGCCCGTCGATACCGGGCATGTTAATATCCATCAGGATAATATCCGGTATAAAATCCCTGAGTGATTCCAGTGCCTGAAATCCGTTTTCGGCGGTTCTTATATTATTCAACCGGGGTATATGCTTTCTCACAAGCAATGTTACAGCATCCCTTTCCAGAGGTTCATCTTCTACAATCAGGAGCCTGTACATATCAGTTTAAACCCTTTTGATCCCGGGGGAGCTGAAGGGTTATGCGGGTCCCGTCTCCGACTGTGCTTTCCATATGCAGTGTATAGGTATTCTTGAAATAGAGCTGCAGCCGTTCCCTTACATTGCTGATTCCTATACTGTCGGAGGGGAACTCATCTCCCCTGTTTATACGAATCAGCTGTTCTTCTTCTATCCCTCTGCCATTATCTTCAATAATAATATCGAGGGTCTTTTGAGATTCTCTAACGGTAAGACTGATGACCGCATCCTCAATCTTATCCTTTATCCCATGGACAAAGCAGTTCTCCAGAAGGGGCTGCAGGATCATCCCCGGGAGCTTTATTTCGGGGATAGTCTCAGGGATATCCAGGGAGAGTCTGACCCTTTTGCCAATCCGCCGCTGCTGAATTTCAAAATAGTAGCGTATGCACTGAAGTTCCTGTTCGAGGGTTGCTGTTCTTGTACTCATATCAAGACTGTAGCGCAAGAGTTCCGCCGTGCTGACCATCAGGCCGCTGGTCCGTTCCGCTCCCTCCAGGTAGGCCTGTTTGGATATCATGCTGAGTGTATTAAACAGAAAGTGGGGATTCATCTGTCCCTGAAGGGCATTGAGGCGGGTTTCCGTCAGGAGTTTTGTTATTTTCAGATTTTCGTTTTCCTGTTCGATAAGCTGCTTTTCGATGATGGACTTTTCCTGAATCATTTCGATCTGATTCCGGATTTTATGTGCCATCTCATCAAAGGCATTCAACAGAATCCTGATTTCCATACTGTCGCTTTCTATGCTCTTAATCTGAAATGTTCCTCCCTTGATTCTGTTTATATTGCTTATCAGTTTGTCTATAGGGCGGGTAATTCCTCTGATGGAGGCTATCGAGAAGGCGAGGGCAAAGAGAAAAAGGAATATAAAAATAAATACCGTAAGGGACATCCTGGTTTTCCAGGACTTCAGAATAAGGTCTTTTTCCCTGTTCATTTCGGATGTTATCAGTTTGGCGTAGGCCGGATAGGTTTCGTCTATGAGGAACCTGAGACGGTCAAAAGAGTCGTACTCCTTCTGGGCATTGTAGGCGGGATACTGTTCCAGAAGAAGCTGCATTTTTTCATGATATGTTTCCAGCATATTGCCAAGCAGGCCGAACCGAAAAGACAGGTCTCCCCTCCCCAGGGCTTTCAACTCCCGGATAGTCTCTCCCGCCTTCCCGTAGTACTCCAGAGACGCATCCCACTCTTCCCGGTTTTCCGTATAGATAAAATTTTTCAGATGGACATTCATAATCTCCACCTGATCATAATAACGGGAAAGGTTGTCATAGAGGGTGAAGGTTTTTTTATACCTGCGCCAGGTGTCATAACTCTGCAGATTGCTGAAAAGAACAACACTGAACAGCAGGATGAATATGAGAGTAATAAAACGGATAAACCGTGCTTTTATGGTTCCGCCAGGCTTTAACTGCATAAAACTTATTATAGTCCGGCAGCAGGATAGGTCCGCACTGTTTCTACAAAAGTTTCAATATTTTTCCGGGGAACACCCGCCGGAAGGGCACATCCCGCGCCGATAACCAGACCTTCCCCTTTAAACAGTTCCAGAACTTCACCGGTTTCTTTCCGCATTCTCTCGGGTGTACCGAAATAAAATGTTCCCGAGGGATCAATCGGACCGAACATAATAACTGACTTTCCTCTGAGTATCTCTGCCGCTCTGGGTATATCCGTTTTATAATCCACTTCGATAGCAGGGAACCCGGCATCCGCCACGTCTTCCAGTATCATGTCCAGGTTACCGCAGATATGACAGATACTCTGGATGGATTCCGCTTTCAATGTCGCCGCCATCTTCCTGTGCCAGGGAAGGGAAAACTCCCTGTACATATCGGGACCTATCAGATCCGGACCGCAGGAACTGTCTCCGAAACTGGTTATATCCGCTCCCGCTTCCATTATCATCCTGTGAAAGGCAAGGTGGACCTCCATGGCCCTGTCGATCAGAAGCTTTGTTTTTTCCACGGTTGAATCATCCAGCAGGCTCATCATAAAGTCGCCGATACCGACGGCCAGCATGGCCAGGGAAAAGGGCCCCTGGTCGGCATTCCCGCGGATAAGCAGATCCCCTTTCACTTCCCGGCTGATCCGGTGAATCCCCTCAAGCATGATCTTTATGCGGTCATATTTTTTCAGGCAGTCCGGATCCATGGCATCCAGACAGGCATCCAGCCCACCCTCCATACCGTGGGTTACCCGGGCCGGTTCATTTTCGGGAAGATCCACGTATACGCCGATGGCACCCGCTTCCATACAGGTATCAATGTCGATTAATACTCCATCCATGCCGTACTTCCGGGCAAAGTCCACATGGGTCCGGCAGATCTTTTCCGGATCACGCCGGTACTCACCCTGTGTGTAACCCTTCTCCTCCGCTGCGGACATAAAGTTGTGCAGCATTATGGGAACCGGAGAAACTGTTTCTCCTTTCAGGGTCTTCATTATTCTATCGTATCCGGTCATTCAATCTCCTTGTCTGATTATCAAGTACAGTTACCCCTCTCCCGAGGAGAGGGGATTAAGGGGTGAGGTCGGGTCTTTAAACCCTCTCCCAGAGGGAGAGGAGATTATTAAGGCCCTCTCCTGTATCCTCTCCCAGAGGGAGAGGAGATTCATATTAAAGGTCTTTTTTTACTTTGAGCTGTGCTCCGTAGGAATCAACATTCTCTTTGTTGATCATTATGGTTCCGGCATCATTGTTGATTCTGGCAGGTTTTTTTCCCTCCGTAACATTCTGATAGAGCCAGTAGGTGGCCTGGTATCCGTAATTGAAAAACGAGGTGGCAACCGTACCATCCAGTTCCCCGCTTCTGACCAGGTCCAGAGTCTCTTCGATATCATCCACACCATAGATCAGCAGGCTGTCCTTATTTCCCATATCCCGGGCGACAGAGGCACAGGCAGGTCCTGCCTCGGCGGCCAGGTTGATGGCAACGTTTATTTCCGGATAGGCTTTCAGGGTGTTCTCCCACTCGGTTGTTGCTTTCATCCGGTCTGATTTGGATTCGGATATATTTACGACCTGGAAATTCCCGCCGTAGTTGCCGAATACATTCCTGATCGCTTCGATCTGGTCTACGGCGATCTGATAATTCAGTGCCGCCACCTGGATGGAAACATTCAGATCCGAGTTGTTTCCATAGTGGGCTACCACGTCGTCGTAAATGGCTTTGGCCTGTACATTCACATCTTTTCCAAAGTAGGCAAGCTGTCCCTGAAGGTCAATGGGAGAATCCACGACCAGTACGGGAATCCCCGCGTCAATCGCCGCCTGAACAGGCGCTGCGGGAACAAGTCCCTGTGTAATAATGGCATCCACTTTCTGGGCAATGGCTGTTTCAACCAGTTTGGCCATCTCTTCGGGGGATACGCCCTGAGGTCCTACCCAGTCGCCCTTGATTCCCAGCTCGGAAACAGCCTGATCAAATCCGTCTTTGGCAATCAGCCATACGGGATGGGCCAGAAGGGGAGACACGTAGACGAAGTGAAGCTGGTCGTCATCCGCAGAAGTGTCCTGCTGTCCCGCCGCGCTCAGGCCGGACAGGGTCAGGGTAACCAACAATAGAAGCATTAACAGTTTTTTCATAAGAAAACCTCTCTTTATATTTAGCATGCTTCCGGTAAATCCGGAAGATTCATGCCGGTTTACAGTATTTATGTATTGGAAGATGAGCGGAGTATGGCTACTTCGGAGGCATCTTCCCTGCTCAGCTCCGTCTGGACTTTTCCATGCCCCAGGACCACAAACCGGTCGCATATGGCCAGGAGTTCGGATATTTCCGAGGAGATCACGATGATCGAAACCCCGCTTCTGGCCAGATCATTGATAATTCTGTAAATCTCCGATTTGGATCCCACATCTATTCCCCTGGTAGGCTCGTCCAGCATCAGGATTTTCAGATCTGTCAGGAGCCACTTGGAAAGGATGACCTTCTGCTGGTTACCACCGGAAAGGTTGGAAATCAGCGTATCCAGGTTCGGGGCTTTTACGCTCAGTTCCTTAAAAAAGCGGTTTGCTTTTTCCTCCTCTTTCTTTCTGTCGATCAGGAAAATCCTTTTTATCTTTTCCAGAATGGTCAGGGTCATATTGTGGCGGATGCTCATGGTTCCGATAAAACCGTTCTTCTTCCGGTCTTCCGTAAGAAGGCCGATCCCGTTCTTCATGGCGTCCTTCGTACTGTCAATGGAAACTTCCTTTCCGTCGATCAGGATCTTTCCGCCTGTTTTGGGGATGCTGCCGAAAATAGCATTGATGGTTTCAGACCGCCCGGAGCCGACCAGACCGCAGAGTCCCAGGATTTCCCCTCTGTGCAGATTGAAGCTTACGTCTTCTATAATGTTTTTTCCGTAGGCCGAGGTGTGGGGAACTTTAAGGTTCTCGACGCGCAGGATCTCCCCGCCGATGCTCTTTTCCACGGTCGGGTACATGACATCCAGTTTCCGGCCTATCATGTCCTCAATGACCTGATGGCTCTGATAGCCGTTCTCTTTTCTGTACTGGCTGATATAGCAGCCGTCCCGGAGTATAACCAGACGGTCGCAGATCTTATACACTTCATCCAGTTTATGGGAGATATAGATACAGGCGATCCCCTGATTTTTCAGGTTGCGAATAATCTCCATCAGGTTGTCTGTTTCCGAGGCTGTCAGAACCGATGTGGGTTCATCCAGGATCAGGATGGAGGGATTTCGAACCAGAGCCCGGGCAATACAGATCAGCTGCTGAAGGGAGGGACTCAGGTTTCTGACAGAGGCTTTCATATCCAGAGTCATATTCAGTCTGCCCAGGGCTTCGGAAGCCGTCTGTTCCGCTGCTTTCCAGTCTATAAGACCTGTCTTTTTAAGAGGGAGCCGTCCCAGGCAGATGTTTTCTGTTACCGACAGATCCAGTTCCAGGTTCAGCTCCTGGTAGATCATGGCGATGCCCTTGTTCTCGGAGTCCACGGGGGAGTCGAAACGGACTTCCTCTCCGTACAGATAGATGGCACCTTCTGTTTCCGATGAGGGGTAGAGTCCGGACAGGATTTTCATGAGAGTGGATTTTCCGGCCCCGTTCTCTCCCATAATCCCCAGGACTTCCCCTTCGCAGAGCTTCAGGGAAACCTTTTTCAAAGCGGTTGTTCCCAGAAAGCGTTTGGTTATATTTTCAACTGTCAGTACACTCTGTTCAGCTGTCATAAGCGACCTTCCCGGATCCGGTTTCATCGATGGGTTCTGACTGGCGGGAGCTCCCCCTGATGGAACGCTTCAGCATCATATTCCTTTTGTACTGGTCCAGCATAACCGCCAGGATCAGGATGGTTCCGACCACAAGCTGCTGCCAGTAGACGGAAATGCGCATCAGGGTGAGGGAGTTGGTGAGGACTTCCATAAAAAGCCCCCCCAGTATGGCTCCCAGAATGGTTCCCGTTCCGCCCAGAACGGATGTTCCGCCGATAATGGAACCGCATATGACGGTCAGCTCATAACCTGTTCCGGCCGCCGCTTCTCCCGATCCCAGACGGGCCGCCATGAATACTCCCGCAAGGCCTGCCAGGGAAGATGTAATCAGGTAAACATGGAACTTGGTCCTGTGGGTATTGATCCCCGATATCCGGGCCGCTTCCTCATTCCCCCCCAGGGCGTAAACGGAACGGCCGAAAGGGGTATGGGTCAGGACAATATGGAAAACGAAGGCGATGGACAGGGCTACCACAACGACTGTCGGGACAACTCCGAAAAGCTTTACCTGTTCAATGGCTGTAAAAGACTTGGGCAGGGGGTATACGGGAACCCCTTTTGTAATGACCGATACAAGTCCTCTGGCCGCATACTGCATCCCCAGTGTTACAATCAGGGGAGGGATGCCAAGGCGAACGATTATAAGACCATTGATGCTTCCTATCAGGCTTCCTACCAGAACCCCGGACAGAATGGCCAGGGGAACGGGCAGGCCCGCCTGGGCGACCATGCCGGAAACCACACCGCCCAGAGCAAGCACAGAGCCGACGGAAAGATCCAGTCCTGCGGTTATCAGAATCAGGGTCATCCCTGTGATACTGATAAGGGCAAAGCCGGATGAACGGAAGATGTTAAAGATGTTTCCGCTGGAAATAAAGGTGCTGTTTATGAATGAAACAAACAGAATGTAAACCGCCAGGGCCAGGATGATACTGCTCTCCTGTCTGTGCATGAAATTGCTGATTGTGTGGGTCGATAACAATCTGGGTTTGTTGTTACTGTTCAACTGTTTTCCTCCTGAACTTTTTGTCATGAGGAAATGGTAGACCCGTTTTTTTAATTATTGGGGCGGGTTCTTGTCTAATAAATTGTCATTTTTTGTACTCTTTTGCTGTTTTTGCGAAAACTGTCTGTGAAAAGCGATTAATGGCAGGGGGTCAGGTAGACTTTTTAAACCATGGTTCGTCTTTATATAGTTTGTATTTGCATGCTTCGCACAAGCTATGAGAGAATTCCGCCTCCGAATGGGTTTCAATATACTGTTCTATTTCAACCCATTCTTCATTTTCATCTCTGATTTTTTTGCAGTTGGCGCAAATCCGTAAAAGACCTTTCAGTTGCTTATATTCTTTTATAAAGTCGACAAGTCTTTTGTTCTCTTCACCAAGGGCCTGGTCCATATACAGTATTTTCAGGTCATTTTCGATAAGCTCCCTGAAGTTGTACATAATCTTGATAAAAAGGTCGGAGTAGTGGTTCTCTGTATTATCCAGCACACAAATGGTTCCGAATGGTGTTTCATCGGGGTTTAATATGGGCAATCCGAGGTAGGAAACCATGTGTAATTTTACATCGGGATTGTTTTTCCAGTGTTTATCTGTCAAGGCATTTGGAATATGAAGTTTCCTATTTGTTTTTATTACTGTTTCACAATAGAGTCCCGAGTTTGCAAATACTTCCCGGTCTCCTTTTTTATAGGGATTCCCGTCTGTTCTGCTGGAGACAAAGACCTCAATATTCTCATTCACAAGCCTCATAATCAATCCGGCCGGTACGTTGATTAATTGCGCCACCGTATCGACAATACCCTGCCACTTTTCAACAAAGGAAGCAGGTATTATCAAATCCATTTTTTCTTCTGCCATAACTCCTCCGGTTCTATGGGGTATTATAAACTATAATACAGAATCGGAGGCTTTTTCTCAGTGAAAGGCTGCTGCCGGGATTAACTTCGGGATTATCACATTGATAAGTCCCCTTTCTTCCCGAGATAGTACTCATAATCCCCTTCAAAGGTCTTCATGGCCCCATGATCAATTTCGAAGACCCGGTTGGCCAGGTGCTTCAGAAAGTACCGGTCATGGCTGACGATGATGACGGTTCCTTCAAACTCCTGCAGGGCTTCCAGCAGAACTTCCCGGCTGGCGATATCCAGGTGGTTGGTCGGTTCGTCCAGCATCAGGAAGTTGAGGGGCCGGGCCAGGAGGGACGCCAGCATCACCCGGCTCTTCTCTCCCCCCGAGAGAACGCTTATTTTTTTGTCCGTATCGTCTCCGGAAAACTGGAAGGCCCCCAGCAGGTTCTTGATGGTTCCCATGGATTCACCCGGCAGGATGGCCGCCAGCTCTTCGTAGATGGTATTCTGCGGATTCAGGGTATCCCCGGAATACTGGCTGAAATACCCGGCGCTCACACTGGCCCCCAGAGTGCTTTCCCCCTCAGTCGGTTCTGTCTGTTCATTCAGAACCTTCAGCAGGGTGGATTTCCCCGCACCGTTGATTCCTGTCAGGGCTATCTTGTCGCCCCGTTCCACCACGCCGGTGATCCCGCTGAATACAGGGTGATCCGTTCCATCCTCCTGAGGCCAGGTTTTGGCCAGGTTTTCCATCCTGACGACCACATCGCCGCTGCGGGGGCAGGGGGGGAATTTAAACTTCATTACTTTGGGGTCCGGCGGAACGACGATCCGTTCCATCTTCTCTATCATCTTGACCCGGGACTGTACCTGGGCGGCATGGGAGGCCCGGGCGGCAAAGCGGGCAATGAATTCCTCCTCCTTGGCCAGCATGGCCTGCTGCCTTTTCTGAGCGGCGATCAGCTGTTCCCGGCGGATCTCCCGTTCCCGGAGATAAAAATCATAATCGCCGCTGTAGGTGTTAACAGTCTCTCCGGCGGCCTCTATGGTGCGGCTGCAGATCCGGGTCATAAACTCCCTGTCATGACTGGTCATCATCAGGGCGCCCTTGAAGGATTTCAGCCACTCTTCCAGCCAGATAATGGATTCCATATCCAGGTGGTTGGTAGGTTCGTCCATTAAAAGGACATCCGGGTTCAGCAGCAGGATACCCGCCAGGGCAATCCTCATTTTCCAGCCGCCGCTGAAGCTTTCCACGCTGTTTGACTGGCGGGCTTCGGGGATTCCCAGACCTTCCAGTATGGCTCTGGCGCTGGATTCCAGCTCGTACCCGCCCCGGTTCTGGAATTCGGTCTGGGCTTCGCCGTAACGGTTCATCATTCTGTCCATGGCTTCGTCGCTCATCCCGGCCATGGCATCCATGTCGGCCATTTTATGTTCTATCTCAGACAGCTCTTCGCCCAGTTCAAAGACCTTCCCCGCGCAGGAGAGAACTTCTTCAAGGACTGTGCGGCCGGACATTTCTCCCGTATCCTGGGAGAAGTAGCCTATTACAACCCCCGGATCGATATTGACTGTTCCCTCGTCGGGGTGTTCTTCTCCTGTAATCAGACGGAACAGGGTTGTCTTGCCCGATCCGTTCGGTCCTACCAGGCCGATCTTGTCCTGGGGCCTGATCAGAAAGGAGGATTTGCTGAAGAGTATGCGGTCGCCGTAGGCAACGCGGATATCGGACAGATTGACCATGGTTTGAAGACTCCTGAATAATGAGATGGTTCTGCGGAAGCGGAACCGGGAGGATTTTACTTTAATCTTTATGGTGTGTCAATTTAGGGTTATACCTGTAACAGGTCTCTTTTCCCTGCTGTACAGGGGACGGAGGGATATGGGGGACGGAGGGATATGGGGGACGGAGGGATATGGGGGACGGAGGGATATGGGGGACGGAGGGATATGGGGGACGGAGGGATATGGGGGACGGAGGTCGCGAAATTCCGATTTAACCCCTTTCGAACCCGCAAAACTACTAAAAACCGTTATACAAACAGTTTTTTCAGCTGCAGAAAATCATCCAGGCAGTAAAGAAGGTCATTTATTCAGCATTAATACCCGGAAAAGACTGTTTTTTAAGTGAAATATATGAGTTTTTATCTGATTTCAGAACAGTTCTTACCTGTAAAACGATTCTATGTAGAGTTTTCATTAGTTATTAAATAGCAGATTAAAGCTTTTTTGATTTATAATATCAGTTTCAACCACTCATCTGGCGGGTCCATTACCCTCAGGAACTTTCGTCTCAGCTCATATAGACCGCTATAGATGTAATTCCCGGCATTTTTACACATCCCGGCCTTCACCGGATTATCTGAAATATAGTGAAATGTATTCACAAACTGATCAAAACTGCGAATAATGATGCTTTTAAAACGGTCATACCAGACATGCCCTGTCTTGCCATATATTGAGTTGAACCTTCTGGCAAAGCCGCTTAAAATTAGCTGCATGATTCTTGAGAGGTCTGAATCAGGACCAGGCTCCAGGATTAGATGCACATGATTACTCATTATACAAAAATGAATTAACTTGAAATCATACTTCTTTTTCGCCAGCATCAGTTCTGCAATAAACAGATCTTTCATGGCATCAGAATACAGCATGAATTCCCCTCGATTTGTTTTGGCCATTACATGGTACCGGGCGCCCGGTATTTTAATTCTTGGTTTACGCATGTAATTCTCTACAGGGAGAACTTACTTTCTGATTCAAATATCTTAATTTTTTTGATAACCTCCGTCCCCTTCTCCCTAATTTTTTTGATAACCTCCGTCCCCTACTCCATGTTCCGTCCCCTTCTCCATGTCCCCTTCTCCATGTATTCGGGCCGATATTCCATTTCGAGTCAGTATTGATTATAAATAAAAAAAGTCCGACTTTCGTCGAACTTTTTAAGCATTAGGCGCCGAGCGGACTCGAACCGCTGAATGATGGATTTGCAATCCACTCCCTTAGCCGCTTGGGTACGGCGCCAATGTGTGAAGAAATATACCAAATGCGGTAATCTTTGTCTAGACCGGTTCAAAAACATTTTTTTGATGCGGATCAAAGGCATCCCGTTGTCGGATATCCGGGGATATTTTATATTAGGGATTATGACGGAAACAGAACTGATTCAGATACTGACGGAAGCCAAAGAGGCTTATTATAATACGGATGCTCCCCTGTTGAGCGATGGGGAATTTGACAGGCTGGAAGAGCAGCTCAGGGAACTGAATCCCGAAAGCTTCTATTTCTCAATAGTCGGGACGGATACCTCCCAGGGTGGTAAAATCCGTCATGAAGTGCCCATGCTTTCCATGGGGAAAGCCAAGAATATGGCCGATGTCCGCAAATGGATCGACAAAGTGAAAATGCCCGAGGATACCAGGTGGACCATTCAGCCTAAAATCGACGGACTGTCGGCCGCCTGTTATTACTCCGGAGGAAAGCTGCAGTATGTAGCCACCCGGGGGGACGGCGAGGTCGGGCAGGATGTCACCTCCATTGCCGATTATATTGAAGATATCCCGAAGACCATCGCATCCACTGCTGAAGATATAGAAATCAGGGGCGAGCTGTACCTTCCGAAAAACACGGAATACGACACAAAAGGAAAACCTCTCCGTAATAACTGTGTCGGTCTGATCAATAGAAAGGAAAACCGGGAAGATCTGAAATATGTCCGCTTTGTCTGTTATCAGACCGCCCGTATGAATCCTTCGGACAGTGAAGCAGGCATTATTGACTGGCTTTCCGGAAGCGGATTCCATACGGTTGAGTATTTTTCTGTCAGTTCGGACGAACAGATCGAAGCTGTCTACAGGGAGTATCTTGAAAGGAAACGGGATGAATGGCTTTACGAAACCGACGGGCTGATCCTGGCTGTTGATGACAACCGCCTTCATGAAGAGATAGACAGCCGCTGGGTGGTGGACCATCACCATCACTATGCCATCGCCATTAAACCGCCCGCAGCCTCCCGGAAAACCCGCCTGAAGGGTGTCGAATGGCAGGTCAGCCGTCAGGGCGCTCTTGTGCCTGTTGCCGTATTTGAACCGATTCAGCTGGGGGGCGCCACCCTTAACCGGGCTTCATTGCATAACTATGCTTTTGTTCAGTCCATGGGGCTGCAGCTGGGGGATGAGCTGCTGATAGAACGGGCGAACGATGTTATCCCTTATGTCCGGGAGAACCTTTCCGCCGGAGACCGGGAGGGGGAGCTGTTCTTCTCCGATGTGTCTCCTGATTTCTGTCCGGTATGCAAGAGTGCGGTAATGGAGGACGGGGTTCATCTCAAGTGTACCAATCCGGTTTGCCCGGAAAAAGAAATTCAGACAATTATCTACTGGGTCAAAGAGTCGGGGATGGAACAGGTGGCGGAAGCTACCATCCGGACCCTGTATGAGAAGGGGATTGCCCGGAGTGTAGGAGAATTCTACAGGGTTTCCCGTGAAAATCTGATGGGTCTGGAAGGTTTCGGCGATAAGAAGATAAATAATTTTCTGGATCAGCTGGAAAAGGTCCGGACGTTAACAGCTCCGGAAATGATCAGCCGCCTGGGAATCCCTCTGGTTCAGCAGAAGGCTCTGAAAAAACTGGGTATCCAGAGTATGGAGGACTTCCGGAATTTCGATGATGAAACCTATGTGATAGGGCAGAACATCATTGCCTGGAAGAAAAAAGAGGAGAACCAGGCGCTTTTGAAGGAGCTGCTGGATGCCGTAGTCTTGCGGGAGAGCGGCTCCGTCGAGGTCAAAGGGCAGGTCTGTATGACCGGTAAGGGGCCTCTCGGACGGAAAGAACTGCAGAGAATCATTGAAGAGAGGGGGTACGAGTTCTCCTCTTCCGTAACAAAGACAACGGACATCCTTTTATGTGAAGACCCGGAAGGAACCAGTTCCAAACTGCAGAAGGCACGCAAAAACGGAACGAAGCTGATGTCTTATCAGGATTTTCTTAATCAGGAATAGATTGCTGGCAAATATGTAATCTATAAGGCATTTATCAGATATAATGAGCAGGTATTTGAAGTATCTTTTCATTCAAAGGCTGGATTTCATCAGCATTATTTATAACTAAACCAAGGGGTAAATTGTTTTCTTCCAGAAATCTGTTTAAAGAAGTCAGTTGCTTGAGTTTGGTAGTGCTGCCGAATTTTATTTCTATTGGTAGGGTTCCGAATCCTCCCTCCAATATCAGATCTATTTCTGCTCCGTTTCTTGTTCTGTAGTAATAGTATTCCCATCTTCCCAAATCCAGAGTATTCATCCCCTTTAAAATTTCTTCAGTGATAAATGCTTCAAAACTGAATCCTACCTGTCTGTAACGGAGTAGATCCTCCCTGTCTTTTACACCGGCCAGGTAGTGTGCTAAACCACTGTCTCTGAATACTCCCTTGGGCATTTTCACAATAGATTTAGATCTGGATTTTTCATAGGATGGTATTTTCCTCCAGATAAAAGTAGAATCGGCTATATCAAGATAATCCTTGACCGACGGCTCCGAAATATCCAAAGCCCTGCTGAGAGATGCTTTATTAATTATGGTTCCGGAAAGCTGGGAAAGTATATCAATAAATCGCCTGTATTTAAGAGAATCCAGTCTGGGGAACAATTTTCTTATATCTCTTTCTATGTATGACTGGAAATAGTTCTCCATCCAGAGCCGATGGAAGACTGGATCATCAGCTAATACTGGTTCGGGGTAACCGCCTGAAAAAAAAGATTTTAGAGTATCTGATTTATAATTATAAACATGTTTTTTTAAGGAAAGGAATCTGTCTTTTGATATTTCATCATGAAAGAGAGAATAGAATTCCGGTAAAGGTTTTTCTTCTCTTTCATTTACTTTAAGTGTTGATACCTGGACTATTGCAATACGACCTGCCAGGGAATCTGCTGCTTCTCTCAGAAGGGAGGGGGAACTGGATCCTGTTAAAATAAAACGATTCTTTCTTGACCGGTCTTTATCGATTACTCCTCTGAGTTCCTTAAAGAGTTGAGGTAATTCCTGAGCTTCATCTAAAATGACGGAATCATAAAATTGTGAGAAAAAAAACTGGAAATCTCTGGAAATAAAATCGAAATCCCTATTGTTCTGCAGATCAAAGTATTTCCAGTCAGGACGGCACATTTGGGCTAAGGTTGTTTTCCCTGTCTGCCTGGCGCCAATAATTAATACAACTGGGAAATAACCCAGGTTTTTATTGATCATCTCTTCAGAATTTCGTTTTATACCATGCATATCTTAATTATACTCTTAGAATTTACTGGTGTAAAGACTGTTGCTTTGAATTGATGTCTAATCTTATCAGCCAAAGAAATACGAGATATTACTGAGAGACCCTCTTAGGATCTACTGATGCAGAGATGGCTATTTATGGTTGGAAGTGCTCAAAATGTTTATAAATCGTGCTGGATGATCCCTGCGATCCTTTCCGCTCTTCTGATATCTTCTATCCGGATCTCATTTTTGTATCGTTCCAGAAAAGAGGGGTAGAGCTCTTCTCCTCCGGCCAGGACATAAGCGGAGCTGATCAGACGGTTCCCGTTTCTTGAACTGTTTTTCTGCTCATCCATCAGGGCTCTGTAACGTTTATAGGCCATCATTATGCTTGATTCGATTTCGTCCATCTGCTTCACTTCTTCCGGACGGGGCGGAATCAGGATGTTGTCTCCGGGATGAATATAGTCGGGATCGGGGTAGTTTTCCCTGTTTTTGCTGTACAGATAGGGCCATAAGTGGATATTCCCCCAGCGGTCTCTTGCCAGGATACTGAAAGAATCCCCGCTGCTGATAGTATAGGGCGTTGGATCCGCCGGGATTTCCGGTTCAGGAACAATTTCATTTTCAATCGGCTCCGGCTCCGGAGGAGGTTCCGGGGCCTCTTCCTCTATCTCTTCAGCTGCCGGTTCGGCAGGTGTTTCGACAACTTCGTTTTTCACGACAGTCTGTTGTACCTCTGTGGGAGCCGGTTTTTCGGATTCCTTTGTTTTTCCCACCAGTATGACGCCTCCCAGTATCAGCACCAGCGCCAGAAGGGCTGCTCCTGTTATCAGGGTTTTCTTTTTACCGCTTGACTGATCCCGTTCCTTGTCAAACTCAAAATCGGGTTCGGGTTCGGGTTCGGGTTCGGGTTCGGGTTCGGGTTCGGGTTCGGGTTCGGGTTCGGGTTCGGGTTCGGGTTCGGGTTCGGGTTCGGGTTCAGGTTCAGGTTCAGGTTCAGCAGGGGGTTCCTGAAGGTAAGTCAGTTCATATTTCTGTGCCTTCAGCAGCAGGCCTTCATGAACCCCTTCCCCTTCTTCCAGATCAATATCTTCCTCCAGAATTATCGGTTTCAGATGCCCGTACTCCCGGTTGATCCTGTCTGCCAGAGCGGCGGCGGGCGTGAATTTGAGTCTGTAGTGGGCCGGAATGGTAATAGCTTCTCCTGTGTGAGGATTTCTTCCTTCAGTTTCGGCTGCGAAAACCTTTTTAAAGGTTCCGAACCCGTGGAGGGTCATCCGGTCTCCGGTTTTAAGCTGTTCCGTTATAATATTGAATAGTTCTTTTATCAGGTCGCGAGTTGTATCGTGGTCCGTATCAACCTTGCTTAGAACCCTCTGGACAAGTTTTTCGGGAGTCAGGGTATTACTCATTGACCTTTCCCTTCAGAATGGAAGAGGGGCGAAAAAGAACCTTCCGTCTTTTCGGCAGGATCATCTTTTTCTTCAGGGAGGGGTTGAATCCGATCCTCTCATTCTTCACTTCCGTTTTAAATGTGCCGAAACCGGTCTGGCTGCAGCTCTCCCCTTCTTCCATAATAAGGGTAATCTCTTCCAGGGTTTTATCCAGTACGTCTTTTACTGTTTTTTGAGAGAGGGAGAGTCTTTTGGCAAGTTCTCTGACCAGTTCCTGTTTGTTCATTTTCTGTTCACGCTTAAATAGTTTTTCGGTAGGGAGGTCTTAAATCTTTATGAATAAAAGAGATCCCCGACTATTATAAAATACATCTTATACAGGAGAACTTCAATCAGAAAAAAAACAGGTATAAGACGTCTGTCAGCCAAAGGTAACCCCCGAATACAAAATAATATTGGCATAGGGCATGACTTCTCCCGTACGCACTACCGCTTTGGTCCGGGCTGTCTCTTTCTTGAATTCCTCATGGGGGATATAGGATAGGACCGGTTTGTAACCGGACTCTTTTTCATAGTCCGCCAGAACACTGATGATCTCCTCCAGCCCTTCGGGATTTGCAGTCTGAATTTCATCCGCCAGGATAATTTTTTCGACGCATAGTTCTTCCAGTACGGTTTTAAGAACATCCGTAAAACGGGGCAGTCCCGGTTTTACAGCCAGGTCTATTCTGTAGCATACATCGGGAACCGGGAGGCCCGCATCGGCGATTGTCAGACCGTCGGTATGACCCATCCCGGATATTATGGATGATATCTCCGAGTTTAATAAATTCCCTCTTTTCATATGCTTTCTCCTGAATGTTTTCTTATCGGTTTCCTGTTTAAATTCTTGTCTTTTCCCGGTGTAAAGTCAAGGCGTCAGGGAAATCTGAGGATATCACAAGAAAATTAAAAAATCCCTTATCCCCTTATGCCGGGTCCCCCGATATTATAAATATATTACTAATATGCGTCTGCCGGAATGTGTACTGCCCAAGGGAGACAATTATGGATTTTGTTACTTATCTTGTCTACAAAGACTACATTCCCTTTCAAGTCGGTCTTAATCTGCTGAGAACCTGTATTGCCGAGGAACACCTGAATCAGGTTGTGGAAGAACTGGTTCTGAGGAATATCCTGTCCAGTGATGAAGTGATCAAGCTGCATCATAAATGGGAGCAGGAAGAGGACGAGGGGCATTCCGTATAATCTGATTTACTGATTTCCATATAACAAATCCTGTTGACAGGAAAATATTCAGAGATTAAAATATGTATACATTGTCTATCTATAAAGTATACAAATGATACTCGACAGAATACTGAGATTATTTGTATATAGGGGTTCATATTTCTGTTCCCGGTATCATTCCTATAATAAAATGTATACAAAGTCGATAGACAATATAGTATTAAAAATAGGAGTATTTTATGGAAAAGATAATGGGATGGGAAGTATCCAGGCAGCTGGAAAAGGATAAGCCCACCGTTAGAGAACGGCTTATTCCACAGAAAAGTGAGCTTACCGCTGCAGGATTAAGCCTCTCTCTATTTCTGCTGTTGTTTCTGCTGGCCTGTTATGCTCCCGGCATATACCGGGACAGAGCTTCGGATATACCGGTAAGATTGATAAACTGGTGGGTTGTTATTCTGGCTGTGGTCCTCGAGTTTCTGGACAGCGCAGCAGGGATGGGGTACGGTACGGCCATAACGCCGCTTCTGATGCTTCTTGGTTACGACCCGCTGCAAATTGTTCCTGCTGTAATGATTCAGCAGGCGGCAGCGGGGTTAACAACAGCCTTTCTGCATCGGGAGTTTTCAAATGTGGAATGGCGTTTCCGGCCCCTGTCCGAAACTGTACGGCTGTGTCTGATTATCACTGTGGCAGGCTGTATAGCGACAATAGTTTCAATTACTGCTGTTTATGCCGTCTTTAAGACTGCTGAAAACTGGATTCGTCTTTATGTTGCAGTTCTGTTGATTATTATGGGTGTGGTTTCTCTTGTTCGCTCTGCTAAAAAAAGGCCATACCAGCCCATGAAGATGTTCTTTTTTGGTGCCCTGGCCGGTTTTAACAAAGGAATCGGCGGAGGAGGATACGGGCCGGTTGTCACCATCGGCGGTCTGCTGTCCGGTGTACCAGTCAAGACTATGACAGCTGTAACGTCCTTCTCTGAAGGTATTGTCTGTACCGTATCGGTAATAGTATGGCTCAGTTTGATGAAATACGGAGTGAATCCGGATTTTATTCTTCTGCCTTCTATGCTCCTCGGCAGTATGGTTGCGGTAGTCGCTGCGCCTTATGCTGTTAAGATCATTCCACAGAAGACCTGGAATTGGTTTGTACCGGCCTATTCCTGCTGTCTGGCAGTCTTCTGCCTGATAAAAGTGGTTGGTTATTTTTTGTGATTGCCTTAGAATTGAGAGATATGAAATTATCGACAAAAAGTGAATATGCCTGTCTGGCTCTTATTGAGCTGGCAAAAAATTATGGTGAAAGATATACAAAGATTCTGGAGATTACCGATAGCAAAAAAATTCCCCGGAAATATCTGGAACAGATTATGCTTGTTTTGAAAGGGGGAGGGATCATTCAGAGTAAGATGGGTCCGGACGGTGGTTATAAGCTATCACGTCCTCCCGAAGAGATTACTCTGGCACAGGTCGTTCGTCTGCTGGACGGTGCACTGGCACCGGTATTATCGGTGAGTGAGTATTTCTATGAGTCTTCTCCCATCGAACAGAGCAGTGAGCTATTAAATGTTTTTTCGGAAATACGTCAGTATATCTCTGACAGAATGGAGAATACTACATTCCGGGACCTGATTCCGGGAGAATAATTCCCGGTGGATTTTTTATAGATTCAAATGTCTATAATATCTGTAGATAAAGTATATAAGGAGCCGCTTATGAAAAGCCTTTCCTATTTGATAACTAAGAAGAACCCGAAGGGCTGGAGTGATTGCATGGATTACTGTTGCAGGCTTCCGGATCTGTCGAGCAGGACTGAAATCTCTGTCCAGTTGAGTGTAAAAGAGAGGGTCTGTAGTGATTTTACTTTGATTTCCTACTATGCGGCATACAGCTGGACGTTTGCAGACGGGAGTGTCTGCCGGTTTGATAAGGTTTATGGCGGTGTATGCGAGTATGATAGTCCCCGTCGACATGAATTGATGCGTCGGGTGGCTATACAGAGACTGCAGAAGGATTTTGATAGTCTCAATCGCTGCGGTGTCGGCTATTGTATTGCGTCTACTACTGAAGAGAACTGGTATATCGCCGAAACAGTAAAAACAGAATGTTCATAATCCGGATTTAAGAGTCCATAGTTCTGTGTCATCATGAAAAGATTGACAATATATCAGTTGATTATCAGGACTGTTACCTGAAAACTGTGGTTTCTAATGCGATCAAATCGTCTTTTTCTAGGCTGTATAGTGGTACTCTACCTGGGAATATGTCATTCCCTGTTGACCCGGGCATACCCAAGGGTGATAAAGGGTGAAACCATAAATGAGTGGAATTTGTCCGGTTTATGGAATGTCCCTTCTTTATCATCTATGCCGATGAGGGAGGAGGAGTAAAAGTCCCATGCCAGGATTGTTCCCAGACCAAGAAAGAAATTGGGATGGAAGTTCAGGCGGCAGCCCATCTCTCCGCCGATTCCGAGTTTGTTTGTCAACTGGTAGGAGGAGTAGGACTCCTCTTCATTTTTCAGTGTGTCGTGGTAGGTAAACTGGAGGTAGTGCAGGCCGATACCTCCATAGGGCTGGATCATATTGTAATATTCCGTTCCCTTGAATCCGGGGCCGATTATGTAGCTGCCTGCTGTGGCGGCATCCGCTTCCGTATAATCAAAATCTTCATTCTTCCGGGGGGCCAGCAGGCTTGTGTGAAGAAACAATCCTATATTCCTGTCTTTTTTAAACCGGTAGAAGGACAGGCTGATTCCTTTGGATTCCGTATGAAACGTGTCTTTGTCCGAGTCGGTTGTCTCTGAGTGGTAGTCATGGGCGTATTCATACCCGATATTCAGCCATTCGTCATTCTCTTTCGCCTCAAGAAAAAAAAGGGAAAACAATTGTAAATACAGGATTATATGTTTTGTTCTTCTATTCATTTATTAATAACTTAAGGACTTATAAGTTTGGCTGTCAATAGCGGGAGAAGCGGTCTGTATTTTTATATGTTCAATCCGTGAATCCTCAAACACAAAACACGCACAAAGTGTTTTTTATTCATAATTTATCTCTAGTTATTATGTACTTTTCAAACCTTAGTGGAAACCAGGGGTAAAATCTTCCTATTATAAAGCATCATTGTTGATGGAGATATAGGAAAAAGTCCTATCTTTTAATTTTGTTCCTGTAATATGAGTTTTTCCCTGTTTCCGGAGGGTTCTGTTAAGAAAAATCTGGAATTTCTGATTTTAATACTTCTATCCCTGACATCCTGTGCCGGTATATCCGAGGAAGAACCGGAACCTCCCGAACAGATGGGGAAGTACATTGAATGGGATGATTTCAGTCGTGTAAGGATTCTTCCATTCGATGAGGGCAGTGAAAGCATGAGTTATCCCCGGATGGAAATTCTGGATAACGGAGACTATTTTCTGGTTTATGAATCCGTCTCAAAAGGGGCGGTCTTTTCCATCCTCAGTTCTGACCAGGGTGTAAGCTGGGGTAATCCGCAGCTGATATTCGATAAAAAAAACGGTATTAACAGCTCTGTTCCCGAGGTTGTTCAGCTGAGCGACGGCTCATTACTGGTTGCTGTGAATTATCGTCCCTCAGGTCCGTATTCTGAAGATCGGAGGTTTGGTATAGCCGTGCGTAAAAGCAGAGATTACGGGGCTACCTGGGAAGATGAGCAGCTGCTGTATGAAGCGGGGTATCATTTTGAAGACGGGTGCTGGGAACCTTCTCTCCTTCAGCTGCCGGATGGAGAAATTCAGCTCTACTTTTCTAATGAAGCGCCGTATCCTTTATCGGATGATCAGAATATTTCCATGCTCCGTTCCTATGATAACGGGAATTCCTGGACGGAAGAACCCGAGGTTGTCAGTTACAGGCGCAATAGCAGAGACGGTATGCCTGTTCCCCTGTTTCTTCCCGATAGAAATGAGATCCTGTTAGTTATAGAAGATAAATATTATGGCGAATTCAAACCTTCGATTGTTTCAGAAAAAGTAAACCAGAACTGGACACGGTCCTATGTCGATGCCAGTGATGACAGGAGAGACTTCAATCCTCTGGATGACTTTTTTTACAGTTCCATATATGCAGGAGCGCCCTATATTGACCGGCTTGGAAGCGGCGAGCTTGTTCTTTCTCTGCAGACAACTTTCGGGCGCGGAAGCGACTGGGATAAGTCAACCATGATGGTATTTGTCGGTGAGACGGAGAGCCGGGAATTCTACTGGGGAACCGAGCCTTTTGAAGTGCCGGTTGAAAAGCGGGCCCTCTGGAATTCGCTGGTTGTAACAGAGGATGATGAAATACTGGCATTGACGTCTACAGATGCCTATTCTGCAAATGGGAATTCCGAGATCTGGCTGGTACGAGGTAAATTATGCCTTGTGGAACAGTCCCGATAAGGCAATTTTAATCTTTTCAAGTTCCCCCTGTAATACAGAAAGTATAGGAATAATTCCTATATTCAGGAAACTGTGCAGATTTTTTTCGAATGCGTAAAACTATATAAAATAAGTAAATAAAAATAATTTATTCCATTATTTAAATAAACCTGTATTTAAGATAGGCAAAAATCCTATAGGCAATTAATTGCCCGGGTTGCTAGTATTCCAGCAATCAGGAATTTTAGGGAAGAAATGGGATACCAGGTTTTACAGAATATTGTTTTCTCTCAGAGTGATTTTGCCCCGCAGGAGGTTTTTTACAAAAGTGAAAAGTCTTTTCCTGTCAAAAAAGGCCTGGTTCTGGATCAGGATGGCACACTGGATTTCTTCTCTTATTTTAACATGTTCTCCTGGGATAAATGGCAGGAGTATACGGGTGTAAGCTCTCTCAGCCTGGTTCTTGATCTGGCGGGCAGCTGTGAGGTTGCCATACGGTGCCTGGACTCATCCGGGAAGGTGCAGGGAGAATCCGTTACATTACTTCAAACCGGCGGCGATATTCTGCTGGATGTGCCGGATAAAATATGTTCAGGGCATATAGGCTTTTCAATCAGAGCTAAAAGTCCCGTCTGTTTAAAATCCGCCTACTGGGGTACCTGCTCGGGCAGTTTTCGCAGGGATATCAGAACTGCAGTCGTTTTCTGTTCCTTCAATCGGGATGAATATCTGTATCCCAATCTTAAAGTTATACGAAATGAAGAGCTGAATAATCTGGATGTGTTTGTAGTCGATAACGCTTCCCGGATAGACGAGAACAGAATCAGGGCGATCAGTGAGAATTTCTATCTGTTCCATAACCCCAATACCGGCGGGAGCGGCGGTTTTACCAGGGGTATCCTTGAAGCTGTTAAAAGCAGCAGGGGGTATACCCATGTTCTGCTGATGGATGATGATATCAGACTGAACGGAGAGACCCTTTTCCGGGCTCAGGCTCTGATCTCACTGCTGAAACCGGAGTATCAGAAGCACTTTCTCTCAGGGGCTATGCTGCAGCTGGATAAACCGCAAATGATGTTTGAGTCCACTGCAAGATGGAACGGGTTTCGTGTCAAAAACTATAAAAAAGATCTTGATATTACCCAGGTTAAGAACATCTGTCTGGCAGACAAGGATGAGAAAAGGGATAACTGCTACGCAGCCTGGTGGTTCTGCGGTATTCCTCTCTCCGACGGAATAGAAAACGATCTGCCTTTTCCGTTTTTTATTTACGGCGACGATATGGATTACAGTTTTAAGCGGGCTCCCGGACTTTTAACAATGAATGGCATTGCGGTCTGGCATGAATCCTTTGCCAGGAAATTCTCACCCCTGTTCAAGAGTTACTTTTTCTGCCGGAATACGATGATTCTGAACAGTCTGCATTCAAAAAAATTCAATTATTTTCATAATGCGGTAAACA
This sequence comes from Oceanispirochaeta sp., assembly GCA_963663385.2. GTDB lineage: Bacteria > Spirochaetota > Spirochaetia > DSM-2461 > DSM-2461 > Oceanispirochaeta. The sequence goes on from CAXXXD010000004.1 coordinate 616,259, forward strand.
GCGCCGCTCATTTCTTTGTACAGCTGTTTGTGCATGATTACCGTTCGGCTTCCCTGGCTCTTGACGCTGTAGAGGATTACCTCGAAGGGGCTGAATATGTTGCTGCTCTGGATGAGCAGGATATTCTCAAATACAAGAGTATGCCTACTGATTTCAAAGCCCGTTCAAAGAAGGAGTTAAAGGGGGCTTATCCTATCCAGGACAATTTCAGGAGGTGGTTCAGCCCCTGGTATTTTCTGCACAGGAAGCTGGCTGTGTATAACTATGAACAAAGCGGGGCTGAGATACGAACCCGTTCGGTCAGAAAGATCCTGGCCCTGCTGAACCGTTATTTCAAACTGCGCTTTTTATTCATTCTGCGTTATCCAAAGGTTAGCCCCGGTTACAGGAAGCTGGAAAGAGGTCTGCAGTTCTGGCAGGACCGTCTCTATGTGTCGGAGGGTGCCTGATATGTTGAGAAGAATCGATGCTGTAATAGCGGGCGCGGGGATCAGCGGCCTTACTGTCGCCCGGGGACTGGCGGAAAAAGGAAAGAAGGTCATCGTTGTAGAAAGAGGCAGTACCATAGGCGGGCACTGTTATGATTATGTCAACGATCACGGGATTCTCATTCAGCCCTACGGTCCCCATATTTTCCATACGAATAACCGGGGGGTGTGGGATTTCCTCTCCCGTTTTACCGAATGGAATCCGTACCATCACTCCGTGGGCGGGTATATCGACGGTCAGCTGATTCCCATCCCCTTTAATCTGAATACCCTGCATAAACTGCTGCCTCAGCAGCTGGGGCAGCGGATTGAAGAGAAGCTTTTAAAGGCTTTTCCCCTGGGAACACGGGTGCCTATTTTAAAACTGAGAGAGTCTGATGATGAGGATCTTCAGTTTCTGGCTGAGTATGTGTACGAGAAGATTTTTCTGAACTATACCCTGAAGCAATGGGGGGGCAAAAGGCCGGAGGAACTGGACTCTTCCGTTTCGTCCCGGGTGCCTGTGGTTATTTCACGGGACGACCGGTACTTTGACGATACCTATCAGGGAATTCCCCTTAAGGGATTCAGTGTGCTTATGCAGCAGATGGCGGACCATCCCAATATCCACCTTCTTTTAAATACGGATGTGCATGAGCTGATTAAGATCGAAGATAAAAAACTCCTTTTAAACGGCCACTCTTTTGACGGTCACTATATTCATACCGGGCCGATAGATGAGCTTTTTGACTGTTGTTACGGCAATTTGCCCTACCGTTCCTTAAAGATTGAATTTGAGAGCTTTCCCTATGAGGGGAGCTATCAGGATAAGGGGGTGGTGAACTACCCCAATAATTATGATTTTACCCGTATTACCGAATTCAAGCATTTTCAGCGAAACAGGGTAAATCAGCATACGACCATTGGCCGGGAGTATCCCCAGCCATATATAAAGGGGAAAAACCAGCCCTTTTATGTAATTGATAATGCGGAAAACCGGAGACTCTACGGATTGTATAAAACCGCGGCGGAGAGGGTTAGTAACCTGGTCTGTCTGGGGCGTCTGGGAGAGTACCGTTACTATGACATCGACGAAGCTGTGGAAGTGGCTTTGCAGGTGGCTCAGGAGCTTTAGGCTCGTCATTCTGCTGTACTGTTTCGGCGGCGGCAGAAGGATTTTTCTTTAATCGGGATGGAATTGTTTCATCCTGTCTTTAGAAAACGCCTTAAAAATCTTTGGGGTGGGTAGGGAGAGGTCCGCCCGCTGAATAAATGAGGAATAAAATGAACTATTTTCAGAGTATTACCAAAAAGCTGGAAGCGGAAAGTATTGATATTATCAGAGAGGTTACAGCCGAATTTGAAAAGCCTGTAATGCTCTACTCTATCGGGAAAGATTCATCTGTAATGCTGCATCTGGCTCAGAAAGCTTTTGCCCCGGGAAAGATCCCCTTTCCCCTGATGCATGTGGATACAACATATAAATTCCCCGAAATGATTACATTCCGGGATGAGTACTGTGCCAAAATCGGTGCCAACCTGATTGTTCATATCAATCAGGATGCAGTAGACGGCGGGGCCGACCCCTGGAGTCTGGGAACTGTTAAATGCTGTTCCCTTTTAAAAACAAAAGCTTTGCTGGACTCTCTTAAAGAAGGGGAGTTTGATGCGGCCTTTGGCGGTGCCCGCAGGGATGAGGAAAAATCCCGGGCTAAAGAGAGAATTTTCAGCTTTAGAGATGCTCATGGTCAGTGGGATCCTAAAAATCAGAGGCCGGAACTGTGGAGCCTTTATAACGGACAGATTAATAAGGGAGAATCCATTCGGGTATTTCCCCTTTCCAACTGGACCGAACTGGATATTTGGACATACATCAAACAGGAGAATATCCCTATCAGTGAGCTATACTTTGCCAAAAAACGTCCCATGGTACGAAGAAGCGGTATGCTTATTCCCTATGTGGAAGGAGAAACTCCTTTAAAGGATGATGAACAGCCGGAAAATATTATGTGTCGGTTCAGAACCCTGGGCTGCTGGCCCTGTACGGGGGCTGTTGAATCCGATGCGGCGACTCTGGATGATATTATTATGGAAACCATGACAGTTTCCGTCAGTGAGCGTTCCACCCGTATTATTGACCATGACCAGGAAGGTTCCATGGAGCAAAAAAAGCGAGAAGGGTACTTCTGATGCTCTCCATTCTGGATAAAACGACGATTCTTGAACTCATTCAAAAAGCTGGAGAAGCGGTAATGCTGGTTTATAACAAGCCGGAGCTTTTTCAGGTTGAATATAAAGAGGATAATTCGCCCCTGACCATGGCGGATACCCATTCTCACAACATTATCACTTCCTTTCTGAAGGAGAACTACCCGGATATTCCGGTTATATCCGAAGAGGATGGCGCTGTGATGAGCTGGGATGCCCGGTCAAAACTGGATGAGTTCTGGCTGGTGGATCCACTGGATGGAACCAAGGAATTTATAAAGCGAACAGATGATTTTACAGTGAATATCGCTCTGGTACAGAATGGGATCCCTGTCTGGGGAACAGTTTTTGCCCCGGCACGGGATTGGTTGTATTATGGCGGTCCTGAGGGGGGTGCCTGGAAAATGACAAACGGGTCAATCCCCATACAGCTTCCCATGGAGCAGGACCGACCGGAAGGAGAGATTGTTGCGGTCAGGAGTAAATCCCATAGCCATCCTGATGAAGAGCTGGTTCTGGATGCCCACAAGGTTAACAACACCATCAGTATAGGCAGCAGTTTGAAATTCTGTATGGTGGCCGAAGGGGCGGCGGATGTGTATTACCGCAAGGGTCCTACCTGGGAGTGGGATACGGCGGCGGCTCATGCGGTTGTTCTCGGTTCGGGAGCTGTTGTTATGGAGCACGACGGCAGCGACCGGATTCCCCTGGAATACAACAAGAAGACTCTTAAAAACGACTACGGTTTTATTTGCAAAAGGATATATGACTATGAACTCTATTGACGATTTAATGGCTATAAACGAGTCTTCCGACTTGCTGCGGTTTTCAACAGCGGGGAGTGTGGACGATGGAAAATCCACCTTAATTGGAAGGCTTCTGCACGACTCCAATAATATCTATGAGGATCAGCTGAAATCGGTCGGTAAGGATTCGGAAAAGCTGGGAAGGGAGCTTGATCTGGCTCTGCTGATGGACGGCCTGAAATCCGAGCGGGAACAGGGCATTACCATCGATGTGGCCTACCGGTATTTCTCCACTCCAAAAAGACGTTTTATCATCGCCGATACTCCGGGTCATGAGCAATATACCCGGAATATGGCCACCGGTGCGTCTACTGCCGATCTGGCTGTTATTCTGGTGGATGCGGAAAACGGTTTACTCACTCAAACCAAGCGTCACAGTTTTATTTCGGCCCTTTTTCATATTCCCCATATCGTTGTTGTTGTAAACAAGATGGACCTTGTCGGCTGGTCGGAAGAGCGGTTTAACGAGATTGTGGAGGAGTATAAAGACTTCGCTATGCGCCTGGAGATGAAGGATATCACCTTTATTCCCATCAGCGCTCTGAAAGGAGACAATGTCGTAAATCAGTCCGACAATATGAAATGGTATGAGGGGGCAACTCTGCTGCATTATCTGGAAACGGTGTATACCGGCTCCAGTCGTAATATGGTGGATTTCCGTTTCCCTGTTCAGTATGTAAACAGGCCGAATCATCGTTTTAGAGGATTCTGCGGGACCATCGCTTCCGGGATTGTCCGTCCGGGAGATGAGGTTACCATTCTGCCTTCGGAAAAGACCACAAAGATTAAATCCGTTATTGACGGCGGTGAGTATATAGATGAAGCTTTTGCTTCCATGGCGGTTACTCTGGAAACGGAAGATGAGGTGGATATCAGCCGGGGGGACTTTATTGTTCACTCGGGGAACCATCCTTTTGTCAGTGATGATCTGGAAGCCATGATGATCTGGATGAATGAAACTCCCTTAAAGGTGGGTACCGAATATATTCTGAAGCAGGGGTCCCGGCGAGAACGTTTTGTTTTCAGGGATGTCACCTTCAAAATCAATCCGGAAGATCTGCACCGCATTGAGGCCGATTCGCTTCAGCTGAATGAGATAGGCCGGGTAAATCTCTCCCTGTTTAAACCTATCCCTTACGATGAATATCATAAGAACAGATCTACGGGTAACTTTATTGTTATAGACAGGATGAAAAACCTGACTGTGGGTGCTGGTATGATTATCAAGAAAAGCAAGAAACAGACCAGTGAGACCCGGTCCGGTAACAGAGATAGTAACGCTATACGAAATATATTCCCCCAGGTGGGGCAGGTTTCTCATAGCGATCGTTGTTCCCTGATGGGGCAGGTTCCCAAAACAATCTGGCTGACGGGTTTGAGCGGTTCCGGGAAGAGTACCATTGCTTTTGCTCTGGAGAAGAAACTGTTTGATTTATCCAAACCCTGCTATGTGCTGGACGGGGATAATATCCGGAGCGGTATAAATAAGGATATGAGTTTTTCTTCCGAAGACAGAAAAGAGAATATCCGAAGAATTTCGGAAATTGCCAAACTGTTTAACGATGCTGGTATGACGGTGATTACGTCTTTTATTTCCCCTTTTGAAGAGGATCGTTTAATCGCTAAAGAGATTATCGGAGAAGAACGGTTTACTGAGGTGTATGTCAATACGCCATTGGATATCTGTCAGGAACGGGATCCGAAAGGGTTGTATAAGAAGGCTCTGGCCGGTGAGATCCGGAACTTTACGGGGCTGGATTCGCCTTATGAGGCTCCTGACGGTCCGGATCTGGAGATCAGGACAGTTATCAGTTCGGTGGATCAGGCTGTTGAAATGATTGTGGATTATATTGATGCGGGAGTTGTTGAGGTTTAATGGAATCAGTGCTTTCCTTTTTTAAGGCGTTAAGAGAGAACCGCTATCTGATTTATCAGCTTACTATGCGGGATGTGACTAGCCAGTATAAGAAGTCGAAGCTGGGGATGTTTTGGTCTCTGGCGGAACCTCTGGCTTTTATGGGTATACTTTATTTGGTTTTTGGTGTGGGGCTAAGAGCAGGTCAATCCATGGAAATGCCTTTTTTGTGCTATTTGGTTAGTGGAATGGCTGTAGTTCAGTATTTTACGGGAACCTTGAGCCAGGGGAGTATGGCTGTTCGGGTACATGCGTATCTTCTCAAAAAGATTAATTTCCGTTTGAGTATCCTCCCCGTCTCCACGGTGCTCACTGGTGTTATCAATCATCTGATTTTCCTTGCAGCTGCGTTAGTAGTTTTTCTGTTCAAAGGAATCTATCCCGATTGGTACTGGTTGCAGATACTCTATTATATGCTGGCTTTATCACTACTCCTGTTGGGAATTTCTTGGCTTACTTCCTCTGTTGGTGTTTTTATGCCCGATCTTCAGCATATTGTGAGTATTTTCGGTAGATTACTTTTTTATGTTACTCCAGTTTTCTGGAGTATCGACATGCTGAGTCCCAGACTGCAGTACTACTTGAAGTTTAATCCTTTGTTTTATATCGCCATGGGGTATAGAGAGTCTCTCTTCTATGGTGTGCCTTTTTGGAAACATCCTGTTCAGACCTGGTATTTCTGGGGTTGGGTGGTTTTGATGCTGTTAGTAGGTGTGTTTGTTTTTAGAAAACTTCGGCCACAGTTTGCGGATTATATTTGATATGAATGCTATAGAAATTAAAAAATTAACTAAAACCTATAAGCTTTATGAACGGAATGTCTATGATCGGTTTGCGGATACATTCCTGCCTGGAAAGAAAAAACGGCATAGAGAGTTTCATGCTCTGAAAGAAATTAATTTGACTGTTAAGAAAGGGGAAATTCTAGGAATTATCGGACGGAATGGAGCTGGGAAGTCTACATTGCTTAAGATAATTTCCGGGATTACACAGCCTACTTCTGGTTCTGTTGAGGTTAACGGGCGAGTTGTTGCTCTGCTAGAGTTGGGAGCTGGGTTCAATCCAGAATATACGGGTCGTGAGAATATTTACTTTACTTGTGCACTTCAAGGAATGAAGAAAGAAGAAATTGATGCTGTTTATCATGAAATCGTGGACTTTTCGGAATTAGGTGAGTTTATAGATGTCCCTGTGAAAAAATATTCAAGTGGAATGAAAGCTAGGTTAGGATTTGCTACTTCGATAAATATGGATCCCGAAATCCTTATTCTAGATGAAATACTTGCAGTAGGAGATGAACTCTTTAAGCATAAGTGTAGAACATTTCTCAATCTTTTTATCGAAAAGAAAAATAAAACTATATTACTTGTTTCACATGATCTTCAAAATATTAAATATATCTGTAATAGGGCTTTGTTGATTAATAGAGGTGAAATAATTTTAACTGGTAGCTCAAAGTTAGTTACAAATCAATATAGAATAGTTAATTCATTGGAGAGTGAAGAAAAAAAAGAAAAAATAAATCAGTTAAAAAAGATAAATAATGATCGGAAAATAAAAGAAAGTTGGGAAAAAAAAATAATTGAGAATAATCTTCATCATAGATTGAAAAAAAGTAAAGAATATAAAAGAGTTGAAATAATTAATGAAGGAATTATTTTATTTTCTGACTGTAGTATCATAAACCCATTAAATCAGAAAGTAGATGAAACTGTTTGGGGCGAAAAATATTGTATTACCCTAAATTTAAAACTGACAGAAATAATAAATAATATCTTAATTAATGTGATTATATATAATTCACATAATTCAGATGTGTCTGGATTTAAAATTGAAAAAAATAGCAATTTTAATGGAACTATTTCTATTAAGAAAGATTTCTTTACATACTTAAATAATGGTATCTATGGCTTGAAAGTAGAAAGCTATGTTAATGATAAACTAATATACAGTGCATATGATATATATGTTTTTAAAGTATGGAATGAAAGTGATAATTTAGGAATTGTTAGCCTTTTTAGTGAGTAATAAACTGGTATGAAAAAAGAAAAAACTGTAAATATTATTCTTGGGATGCATAGATCTGGAACAAGCTTGTTGGCAAAGATAATTAATGATTTAGGAGTTTCCTTTAGTGAAAATCTTAATGACTTTGGGAATGATTATGTTAATGGATACTTTGAAGACAACTTTTTTATTGATCAAAATAAAAAAATTATTTCTAGAGTAAATGATGATGTTGATTATGGTTTTTTATCTGATATTAAAAGTCTATCTGAAGGATTAAACTATAATGATCTTTATGAAAAACTTATTCTGAATATTAAAAATAACTACAAAAATGACATTATATGGGGCTTTAAAGATCCAAGAACATCATTGACGTATCGAATCTGGGAAAGTCTTCTAGGGAGTGATTATAATATTCAACAAATTTATATTTATAGAAATCCAATTGATGTAGCGAAATCAATTATGAATAGAGATGGATACCCAATAAGTTTTGGATTACTTCTATGGTATTATTATAATTTATCAATTATAGAAGTAATTAATGATGATTGCATTATTATAAGTTATGAAGATTTAATTAGCAATCCTATGCCAACTTTAAATGAACTCTCTCAATTATATAACTTTGATATAACGAATTTAGATTCTATTAAAAATAATATACGTACCAAAAAAATAACATACGACGAAAATGTATTATATGAGTTTGGAACATTTTTGAAGCTATGTGAGTTGTTTCAAGATTTAGAAGATTTAAAAAGAAATAAAAGTAAAGATAAAATTTCTTCAATAATAGCAAAACATGATAGTTTTAAAATATTTAAAGAGTTAAGCTCTTTAAATCAAAAAATTTCTTATGATATAAAAAATAAATACAAAAAAATTAGATGTCAGTTATTTTATGATGATGGATCAGGTTATAATGAAGAAAAGTCAATAATTAGAAATATAAATAATAGTGATGCAATATTAGATTTTGAGATAAATCATAAAAACAAAATATTTAAAATAAGATTCGATCCATGTGATGAACCTTGTATGATTGAATTTATAACTTGTTATGTTAAAACCCTTAACAATGAATATAAATCAATAATATTTACAGATACAAATGCATTTAAATATGATGAAAAATTTATGTATTTTATCACAAATGATCCAAAAATTGAGTTCAATATAAATGAAAATATAAAATCAATTCATTTTAATTTAAAATTCCAATCAATTGGAAGTGGAGTGCTAGAGAAGATTTATCCGAATTTTATAAACGAAATTAATGAATATGATATTGATAATAAAAATTTTGAAATAGTTTCTATTAATATGAAAAAACATGATTTGAAAAATCAAGAAGAAAAAATTCAATATTTAATAAATAAATTCGAATCAAATGTATTCAATAAATATGAAAGGGATAAGGAAAGTATGATTGAGATTGTTTCAAGCGAATTAAATACTTTGAATAAAAAAATTGAAGAAATTAATAATGCAAACCATGTTAATAATGAAAAATACTCAATAATAACTTCAGATTATAAAAATTTGCAGGAAAAAAATATAACTCTTAAAAAAAAGTTGCGTAAATTGAAAAAGCAAAATATTAAGAATCAAGAATCTTTAAAAAATGATATTGAAAAGAATTTGATATATGTTGAAAAATTAAAAAGTGAAATACAATCAAATTCTGAATTAGTAAAAAACCTTGAAAAGGAAAAGAATAAAAACTTAAACTTAATTGAAAATTTAGAAAATAGATACAAAGAAAAATTAGATTTAATTGAAGAAATGAAAAATGAACGAGATAGAAATTTAGAAGATACTAATAAGTTAAAAAAAAGTAATGATTATCTTAGATCTAAACTTGATAACTATAATTTGAAAATGCTCGAATATAAATCTTCTGAAATTAATAATAAATTACTTTCTGTAAATGATTTATTCAATAAGCTTGATGCTTCTAGTAGAATCGAAAAAGAATTATTAAGAGAGCACAAAAATAAAATAAAAGCTATTAAAAGATATTATGAAGAATCAAAATCTTGGAAATTGACAAAAGGATTAAGAAAAATTAATGGATATAGACATTTTATTAATGAAATTAAACTATTACAAAAGTCTAATTTATTTGATCCTGTGTATTATAGAAATCAAGCAAAAAAAAATGGTATAAAAGTAAGAAATCCATATTTTCATTATTTGAGGAAATGGTCTGAGAGTGAAATTAACCCTTCTTTAAAATTTAGTAATGAAATTTACCTTGATAATAATATTGATATTAAAGAATCAGGTCGAAATCCACTAATTCACTATTTAAGATTCGGTATTAATGAAGGAAGATCAATAAAAAAAATTGATCAAGAAATAGTAATCAAAAAAAATGAAGACCTAACAAATAATAAAATTATAAAAAATGATAAAAATATAATAGACAAAATAAATATAATTAAAAAATCAAAATATTTTGATGAACAATATTATTTAGAAAAAAATAAAGATTTAGAACCCATAAAGGACAAGCTAGTAGAGCATTATATTCTATATGGAGCTTACGAAGGAAGATCTCCTTCAGAAAAATTTGATTCTCAATACTATTTAGAGAAAAACACTGATATTAAAGAAGCAGGTATAAATCCTCTTTGGCATTACATAACATCTGGTGAAAAAGAAGGACGAGAGCCACTAAATAATGAAATAAATCAAAAAGAGAAAATAGTTGATACAGAAATTAAATGTCTTAATAATATAGAGAATGTAAATGATTATGAAGAAATGAATATTTTTCCTATAAAAGTTCGCAATGATGATACAAAAATTATTAGCTTTTATTTACCACAGTTTCATTTATTTCCAGAAAATGAAGAATGGTGGGGAAAGGGTTTTAATGAATGGACAAATGTAACAAAAGGTAATTCAAAATATGATAATCATTATCAACCGCATTTACCAACACATTTTGGATTCTACGATTTAAAATTGGTAGAAAATATTGAAAAGCAGTTCAGTTTAGCAAAAAAATTTGGAATTTATGGATTCTGTTTTCATCACTATTATTTTGCGGGTAAAAGATTGATGGAAAAACCTGTAGATAATATTCTAAATAATCCACAAATTGATATAAACTATTGCTTATGTTGGGCTAATGAAAATTGGACTAGAACATGGGATGGTTTTGAAAATGATGTTTTAATAAAGCAGGAACATTCTGATGAAGATGATATAAGATTTATAGAAGATATTGAAAAATATTTTTTGGATAGAAGATATATACGAGTTGATAATAAGCCTATGTTGGTAATATATAGAGCGGATATATTTCCAAATATAAATAAAACGTTAAAGCGTTGGAGAAGATACTGGAAAAATAAACATAATCAAGATTTGCATATTGTTATGGCACAAACCTTTGGACTCTGGGATCCTAGGGAATATGGTTTTGATGCAGCAGTCCAATTTCCCCCTCATAATATTGCTGCAAAAGATCTGTCCTCTGATATAGGTCTCTATGAGGATTTTAAAGGAAAGGTATATAGCTATGAAGACTTTGCTTTAAAGTCAATATCCTTAGAGACAAAGGATTATGAATTGTATAAAACGGTAATGCCAAGTTGGGATAATACAGCCAGAAGAGATAATGAAAGTACAATCTTTTATGGAAGCACTCCTGATAAATTCAATTATTGGTTAAATGAAACAATAAAGTATACTAAGAAGAACTTAGAGTATAATAATAGATTTCTATTTGTAAATGCATGGAATGAATGGGCAGAAGGTGCACATTTAGAACCATGTATAAAATATGGTTATTCTTTTTTAAATAAAATTGGAAATACTAAGTACTTAGAGAATAAATTCAAAATCTCAATTATCGTACCAAATTATAATCATAGTAACTATCTTACTAAAAGATTAGATAGTATATTTAACCAGGACTATTTAAACTATGAAGTAATTTTGTTAGATGATAACTCAACTGATGATAGTCAAAAAATACTCAATTTGTATAATGAAAAATTCAAGAATTGTAAATTAATAATTAATAATAAAAACTCAGGAGGTGTTTTTAAACAGTGGAAGAAAGGTATTGAAGCAGCCAATGGTGATTTAATTTGGATAGCTGAAAGCGATGATTATTGTGATCATGACTTTATTTCTAAATTAGTTAAAGCCTTTGACGATCCAAGTGTAATGTTATCATATTCAAACACTATTTTTATTGATAAAGAGGGTCAAGAAGATTTGGGATATTCATTTAATGACTATATCTCAATGTTTAAAAATAATAAGTGGAAGACTTCATATATAAATAGTTCTTATAAAGAAGTAAAAGAAAACCTTGGAATTATTAATACAATCCCTAATGCAAGTAGTGTAATATTTAGGAATCCTAAAAACATGGATTTTATAAACAGTAAAGAATGGACAAATATGAAAGTTGTTGGTGATTGGTATTTGTATTTAAATGTTATTATGGGTGGTAAAATAGCATTTATATCTGATACTAATAATTACTATAGAAGATATAGTAATAATACATCTTCACAAATGTATTATAAAAAAGATTTTTATCAGGAAATTAAAGTAATTTATTCTCTTTTATATAATAAGTATAATATAAGCGATAAAACAATTAATAAAAGTATTGATTATTTTTATGAATTAGCCTCGAAAAAACAGAATCTTAATAAAAATGATTTCTATAATTCTATGCGTCTAAAAACCGAAAAAAATTATATGTCGATAATGATTTCATTTTTTGGATTCTATAACGGTGGTGCGGAATTATTTCCAATTCATTTAGCAAATTATTTTAAAAAAATTGGTATTCCTGTAATTTTACATAGTTGTAATGGATGTATTCCTATGGAGAATGTAAAAGACAATATCGATCCATCAGTACCATATTTTGAATCTAAAAATGTCAATGAAATTGAAAAAGTAATAAATGATAATAATGTTACAATATTAAATTCACATCATTGGGAATTCCAAAAATTATTAGTCGATTGGGACGTTGGAGATATAAATCATATTGCTACACTTCATGGTATATTAGAGAATGAAGATAGTGGATATAATATTAATAAGAAAGATCTTTATTCAGTTGATAAAAAAGTAAATAAGTGGATTTATACAGCTGATAAGAATATCATTAAATTTAATGATTATAAAATATTCAATGAAAAAAAATTTGTAAAAATTATAAATGGAGTTAATAATAAATTAGAAAAAAATATATCTCGCGAATCATTAAATATTCCTGACGATTCATTTGTGTTTTGTATTGTCTCGAGAGCTATAATTGAAAAAGGATGGAATCAATCTATCGAAATAATTAGAAGATGTCGTGAAAAATCAAATAATGATATACATTTAATACTGGTTGGTGATGGGGAAGTATATGAAAATCTTAAGGATTCAAATAATGAAAAATATGTACATTTAATTGGATATGATTCAAGAGCTAATGATTATTACAATATAAGTGATATGGGAATGCTATTATCAAATTTCAAATCTGAAAGCTTTCCATTAACTATTTTAAATTGTTTATCTGTGCAAAAGCCATTTTTTTCAACTAATATAGGTGAAATAAAAAAAATACTATCAGTTGATAATGAGATTGCCGGAAAAGTTGTTGATTTAAACTCATTTGAAATTGATATTGATTTAGCGACTAATGTGATTCTAAATAGTATTTTAAATAAAAATAAGTATAACAGAATGTTAGAAAATGCAAAAAGATTATCTGAAAAATATTCAATAGATAATGTTGGCAAAATGTATATAGAAGAATTTATGAGATAGAACATGAGAGATAGAAAAGTTTTCATTCATGTTGGTACAGCAAAAACAGGTACTACTACAATACAACACTTTATAAATACTAATAGAAAAATATTTGAAAATAATTCATTCTATTATCCAATGACTGGTTTAGTAGATCATTGTCATCATGGTATATCTTTTTATTGGGAAAATAATCCAATATTTAATAAAAACTTTAAAATTCAAAAAGATCAAATTGAATTATTGAGAGATGAAATTAATGCTAATAATGACAAACACATTTTAATAAGTTCTGAATGTTTTAGATTATTATCTGTAAATTGGAAAGAATTATTAAGCATATTTTTAGATAAAGAAATATATTGTATTGTTTACTTAAGAAATCAAATTGATTATTACTCATCAAAGTATATTGAGCAAATTAAAGGGAATCAAACGTATTTAGATCCTGCTGATTGGTTAAATAGTAATTTTTACCCAAATGAATATGTTAGTTATATAAATGAGTTAAAGACTATTTTTGGTGATAAAAATATAATTGTAAAAAGCTTTAATAAAAAAGATTTTTATATGAGGAATTTATTATCGGATTTTTTATACATTTTTGATTTAGATATAAGCAATTTTGAGACAAGTAAAAATAAACTTAATCAAAAGGTTACATTCAATACATTAATATTTAATAGATATTTGAATTATTTTTTTGATTCTGAAAATTATGCATATTTTTTAAAAAATACTCTTACCGACTATTCTACCAAAATTGGAGTCTTTGATTCTAATGATCATGTTGATTATAGCGTTTTTTCAATAAATGAAAGAAAGAAAATATATGATCAAACTAAAGAATGCAATAATTATTTAAACAAAGAATACTTTAAAGGGAAAGTAGGATTAAATAATGTAATTAAAACTAATCAATATAGTATAGATAAGTTAATATTTGATGAAAATAAAGCTTTTAAAATTATCGATTATATTAAAATAAATGATGAATATAATTATAATAAAATTATAGCGAGAATTAATAATTTTAATGAAAACAGCAATGCAGATATTAAGTTATTTTTTAAACAATTATTTGAAATGGGAGCTGGTAAATGAAAAAGAAAATAATTGTTTTAGGTGGTAATGGATTTATAGGTCAAAGTCTTATAAAAGAATTATCGAATCTTAATTATGAGATTTTATCAATAGATATTAATGCCCCCCCAAAAATGATTACTAATGTAAATTATATTACTCACGATTTTACAAAATTAAATGAGATAGAAAATGTATTTGAATACTGTTCTGTTATATATCATTTAGTATCAACAACAATCCCTGAAACTTCAAACAAGAATCCTAATTTTGACATTGAATCAAATTTAATTGGTAGCATAAATCTTTTAGAAATAGCAAGAAGAAACAATACCGGTAAAATTATTTTTACATCTTCAGGTGGTACAGTTTATGGAAATCAAAGCGATTCAATTCTAAGTGAGTCTTCATTTACTAATCCAATATGTTCATATGGCATAGTAAAGCTATCAATTGAAAAATATTTGAAAATGTATAATTACCTTTATGGTATTGATTCTTGTATATTAAGAATATCAAACCCGTACGGTTCAAATCAAATAAATACAAATCAAGGTGTAATTACAAATTTTTGTCGTAATGCATTAAATGGTAATGAAATAACCATATGGGGTGATGGATCAATTTCAAGGGATTTTATTTATATATCTGATTTAGTTAATTTACTAATTAAGGTAAAAGATCAAAAATCAAATGCAGAAATATTTAATGTTGGAAGTGGTAGATCAACAAGTATAAATGAATTAATAAATGTTATTGAAAATCTCTTGGGAAAAAATATACTAGTAAAATATCTCCAAGATAGAGAATTTGATCTACATACAACTAATTTTGATATCTCAAAAGTAAAAAGTGCTTTTAATTGGAAACCTGAGATATCATTAAGTCAAGGAATTCAAAAATTATTAAATTCATTTTCAATTGAATATTAATGTATAAGGAATTTGAATGGAAAACATTATGTATTTACACTTTGGTACACATAAGACTGGTTCAACATCAATACAAAACTTTTTAATAAAAAACAGAAGTCAATTATTTAAAGATGATATTTTTTATCCTACATTTAGAATTAATCATAATGATAAGTCAGTTTACTCAGGTTTGAAACATCATCAATTCGGATGGTATCTTTCTGGAAATAAGTCTTTTTCTTTTGAAAAAAGGGATATTGATATTTTTGTCAAATCTATAAATGATTCTAAAAAAAGTGTAATAGTAAGTACTGAAGTTTTAATGGAGTCTTTTAATAATAATAATTTAGATAAATTAAGAAAATATTTCCCCAAAAAAAATATAAAACCGATTGTTTATCTCAGAAGACAGGATTTATTTAAGGAGTCATGGTATTCAGAATTAGTTACTAATAGTAACGAGAAGAGAAATATTAATGATCATGATTTCTATAACTTAAAATATTCAGAATTATTAGATCGATTGTCAGATTTGTTTGGTAGAAATAATTTAATTGTTAGAATCTTTGACTTTGACAAATTTATTGATAGAAACCTTTATTATGATTTTTTAACAACTATATCTTTAAAAAAATTTGAAAATTATGATTTTCCTTTAGACAGTAATATTAAAATACCATCAGAGTGTATTAAACAATTGAAGATTTTAAATAACTTTTTTTGTAAGAGTCCTGAATATAAAGAATTAAAGAAAACTATTATTAGAAATTCTCGAAGATACGCTACATTATACGATAATAGTAATTTACTATCTTATGATAATAAGAAAAGAATCTTGGATGAACTAAAAGATGATAATAACTATATTTCAGAAAAATATTTTAATAATGAAAAAATATTTAATGACGTATTAATGGATAGTTCTGAAGATAGTGTTTTTGATGATATAAAAGAGATCTCTACTGAAAGTATATTATTAACATTATTTCCAATAATTTTGGACTTAACAAAAAAAATAAACGATATAAATTGTAAGGAAATTAGATAATGAAAGGTATTATTTTAGCCGGAGGCTCCGGCACCCGCCTCTACCCGGCGACAAAATCAATATGCAAACAACTCCTCCCCATCCATGACAAACCAATGATCTACTACCCATTGGCCACCATCATGCTGGCAGGAATCAAAGAAGTTTTAATCATATCCACCCCCCAGGACACCCCAAGATTCGAAGATCTCTTAGGTGACGGATCCGAACTTGGCATATCATTAAGTTATGCGATACAAACAGCCCCAAGAGGCCTGGCTGAAGCCTTCATCATAGGAAAAGACTTCATCGGCAGCGACTCGGTAGCCCTGGTCCTGGGAGACAACCTTTTCTATGGTCACGATTTTGCCAAACTTGTACAAAAA
Source organism: Oceanispirochaeta sp. (assembly GCA_963663385.2). GTDB lineage: Bacteria > Spirochaetota > Spirochaetia > DSM-2461 > DSM-2461 > Oceanispirochaeta. Next base: position 632,865 of record CAXXXD010000004.1, read on the forward strand.
ACAGCAAAGCAACAAAGCGGAGCCACCGTATTCGGCTACTACGTAAACGATCCGCATCGCTATGGTGTGGCAGAATTCGACCAAACCGGAAAAGTCCTCTCCCTGGAGGAAAAACCGGAAAATCCCAAATCCAATTACGCCGTAGTGGGCCTCTACTTCTACGACAACCAGGTAGTAGATATAGCCGCCAACCTGAAACCCTCCCCCCGGGGAGAACTGGAAATCACCGACGTCAACAAGGAATACCTCAAAAGGGGAGAACTCAAGGTGGAACTCATGGGCAGAGGCTACGCCTGGCTGGACACCGGAACCCACCGCTCCCTGCTGGAAGCCTCCCAATACGTGGAAATCGTAGAAGCCCGCCAGGGCTATAAAATCGCCTGTATAGAAGAAATAGCCTACCGCATGGGGTTCATAGACATGGACCAGTTCAAAAAACTGGCCGACAACCTGAAAAAATCCACCTATGGCCAATACCTGCTGGACATAATCAAACAAAAAGAAGCCGCCTTCGCTATTTGAGATATAAACATATCTCCCTCTCCCTCGGTTCCTGAGCGCAGCCGAAGGGGGGAGAGGCCGGTTGCATGCCTGAGCAACAAACGAAGTTTGTGGCCAAGGCCGGGGTGAGGGGGCAAAAACTTGCTCACAGCTTTCGTCACCCTCGTTTCCCCCTCCTTAGGAGGGGCCAGGGGAGGTCGAAAGGGCCGGGGTGAGGATTCAAAGTCAGCTTGCCCTTGTTGGAACTCAATAAATAAGGTCATAAGGATTCAACATATGCGTAATAAAATATTTCTAAACATTTCTCCCTCTCCCTCTGGGAGAGGCCGGTTGCATGCCTGTGCAACAAACGAAGTTTGTGACCAAGGGCAGGGGAGAGGGTAATGCCATTCCAATTCAAATCAACTCCCATCGAAGGAGTAAAAATAATCCAACCGCGAATCTTTGCAGATCCCCGCGGTTTTTTTATGGAAACCTACAAAAAGTCCGATTTCGCAGCCGCCGGAATTCACGAAGAGTTCTGCCAGGACAACCACTCATTCTCCTCAAAAGGAGTCCTGCGGGGAATCCACTTTCAAACCGCTCCCCATGCCCAGGGAAAACTCGTCCGCGTCATAAAAGGAGCCGTCTGGGATGTGGCAGTAGACCTGATCCCGGGATCAAAAACCTACGGACAGCATTACGGTATAGAACTGACAGAAGAAAACGGTACTATGTTCTACATACCCCCCGGCTTCGGCCACGGCTTTCTGACCCTTCGGGATGACACGCACTTTTTGTATAAATGTACCGAAGAATACGCCCCCGAAGCCGACGGCGGCATAAAATGGGACGACCCCGAGTTAAGCATAAAATGGCCAATAACAAATGATATGGAAATTGCCGTCTCGGAAAAAGATGCCATACTCCCCTACTTAAGAGACATTAAAAAAATACCCCCTCTCCCTTTGGGAGAGGGGATTAAGGGGTGAGGGTTGGCCCAAAGGGCCAATACCAGCATTGCTTACAGCACATCTCCAATAATCAACATTCCTCCCCTCACCTTAGGTGGGGGGAGACCAAGATCCCCGAAGATCCCCGAAGATCCCCGAGCGAAGCCGAGGGGTCGGGGGGCGAGGGGTAAAGTGAGAGAAGAAGTAAAAGAGAGGACACATATGATCTGGATAATAGGAAATCATGGAATGCTTGGCAGGGAGCTCCAGGAATTATTGAGAAAGGAAGGCCTGGAAACCATCGGCACCGACCTGGAAGTAGATATTCTCTCCCGGCTGTCACTGGAAATACAGTTTCAAAAATGTCAGCCCGACTGGATAATCAACTGCTCCGCTTATACAGCAGTGGATAAAGCGGAAAACGACCGGGAGTATGCCTACAGAATAAACGAAGAGGGTGTGGGAAATATAGCCTGGGTGGCTCAGTCCCATAACGTTCCTCTGGTTCATATCTCTACGGACTACGTCTTTGACGGCACATCGGATATCCCCCTGACGGAATCAGCGGCCACCTCTCCCATCGGAGTTTACGGCGCCAGTAAGCTGGCCGGAGAAGAGCTGATCAGAAAAATGTGCAACAAGTACTTTATTATCCGGACCGCCTGGCTCTACGGGCAGTTCGGAACCAACTTTGTATACACCATGCTGAACCTGATGAAAAGCAAACCGTCCCTGAAAGTAGTGAACGATCAGAAAGGGACGCCAACATGGACAAAAGATCTGTCCGGATTGATCAGCCGGATAATCGGAAGTAATAGCAGAGACTATGGATTATACCACTTTTCGGGAGAAGGAGAGTGTTCCTGGTTTGATTTCGCATCGGAAATCTACTGTCAGGGCAGGGAAAAAGGCATGATTCAGAACGATTGTACAATCAGTCCCTGCTCCTCGGATGAGTACCCGACGGCTGCCAGAAGACCATCCTGCTCCCTTCTGTCAAAAGAAAAAGTTAAAACAAATTTTCAATTCGGCATAGCCCCCTGGGAAATATCGCTGAATCAGTTTCTGGAGGAAATAAAAGATGCCCAGTAAAAGAGACTTTAACAATATCCTGGTTACCGGCGGAGCCGGATTCATCGGAAGCAATATGATCCGCTACCTGCTTAGCGAAACGGATTTCAACGGCAGGATCATCAACCTGGACAAACTGACCTATGCGGGTAACGCTTCCAGCCTGGAAGATGTCCAGCAGCAATACCCCGATAGGTATATCCTCCAGCAGGGGGACATCTGCGATGCCGACCTGGTTAAAACCCTGTTCCGCCTATACGAAATCGACGCGGTCTGCCACCTGGCCGCCGAGAGTCATGTGGACCGCTCCATCGAAGGACCCGAGGCTTTTATTAAAACCAATGTAAACGGCACTTTTACCCTGCTGGATGCGGTCCGGAAAGCCTGGGACGGGGATTTTGAAGGGAAGCTCTTTCATCATGTTTCAACCGATGAGGTCTACGGTTCTCTGGGAGAAACCGGGTATTTCCACGAAACCACACCCTACGATCCCCGCAGCCCCTATTCCGCCAGCAAAGCCTCCTCTGATCACCTGGTAATGGCCTACTCTCATACCTACGGCCTGCCCGTTACCATAAGCAACTGCTCCAACAATTACGGCCCCTATCAGTTCCCCGAAAAACTGATCCCCGTAATGATCGAAAACATGCTGACAGGAAAACCCCTTCCTGTATACGGGGACGGAAGAAACATCCGGGACTGGCTCTATGTGGAGGATCACAACAGCGCCGTCTGGGCCATTATGCAGAAAGGGCGCCTGGGGGAGACCTACAATATCGGCGGGGAGAACGAGTGGAAGAATATCCGGCTGGTAAATACCCTTTGCGAAACGGTTGCCGATTTTCAGGGCGAGAACATTGATTATTACAAAAGGCTGATCTCTTTTGTGAAAGACCGTCCCGGTCATGACCAGAGGTATGCCATCAACTGCGACAAACTGAAATCCGAACTGGGCTGGAAACAGTCTCTGAATTTTGAAGAAGGCCTTAAAAGAACGGTTCGCTGGTACCTGGAAAACCGGGCGTGGATCGAAAACATCAAATCCGGCGAATACATGAAATGGATGGAGCTGAATTATGCCGAACGCTGATATGGTGACCGTTGTCATCCCCAATTACAATTATAAAAGATTCCTTAAAAAGAGGCTTAACTCTGTTTTGAATCAGACCTGCAGGCATATGGATATCCTCTTTCTGGATGATGCCTCCGATGACGGAAGCGTCCCTTATGCGAGGCGTATACTGGAAAAAAGCGATATCCCCTACAGGATTATCCAAAACAGCAGTAATTCGGGATCTGTTTTTAAACAGTGGGAACGGGGCCTGGAACTTACCAGGAGTGAGTTTATCTGGTTTGCCGAAGCGGATGATTACTGCGCCCCCGATTTTCTCGAAAAAGTAATGGCTCCCCTGAAAGAGGACCGGGACGTTGTCCTTTCCTATAGCGACTCCGCAGTTGTTAATGAAAGGGGAAGACCGGCTGTTCCCGGTTTTTACAAGGGTATACACGGAAACGTCCAATCCGGGAAGTGGGAATCCGATTATAGACGGAACGGAATCGAGGAAATAGAGGACTCTCTCGCGGTAAAAAATACCATACCCAATGCCTCGGCTGTGGTTATGAAAGTTTCCGCCCTGAAAGAAGCCGGCGGGATAGCCTCGGATATGGTGCTGAGTGGCGACTGGCTGACCTATATCCGTCTGTTGGGAGCCGGTAAAATCGCCTATACCGCCAGGTGCCTGAATACAAACCGGATCCATCCCCAAAGGGTAACAGCCGCAGAGGATAAGGGTTCTTTATATTTTCAGGAATCAGCCGGGATAATGAAAGAAGTATTATCCCGTTACAATATTACGGATGAAACAAGACGTAAGTACCTGTGGAACCTGATGGATCAGGCTCAGAGAAGAAACAACGGGTCTGTTGGCAGTATTATGCCTGCTCTATATCAGATTTTTTCCGAATCTGCTGTAAAAGATGAGTATGCCCACTATCTTGCTGCAGCCAGTCAGGAAAAGGAGAGCAGCCGGAAGGACTTAATAATACCGCGGATTTACCGCCGCCTGAGGTATGTCCGGGTTTGAATGTACTGCTTCTGGGCTGGGCCGATCTGGATAAAGGAACCTCTGAAGGAGGCGGGTATAATCAGGTTGCCGGGGAACATGCCCTCTACCTGAAAAAAAAGGGCTTTAATGTTTACTACCTGCAAAGCGGAAGGCATTACAGTTATCACTGGCTGTTTGGCTTAACCGGACGATTGGGGATTAAAAAAAAAACAAACTGGCAGGGAGTAGACTGCTACTATGTCAGGAACAGCCTGAACAGGGCCCCCTCTGTTATGAATCATCACAATCAACCCCCTCCGTTGTTTGAACGGGCACAGGACCGGGCAATCGTCAAGTGGATAAAGAGGAAAAATATCCATCAGGTTATGATCCATTCTCTGGAGGGACAGGCTTTTTCTCTTATAGAACATATAAAACAGGAACTTTCCATAAATGTTCAGGTATTCTGCCATGATCACTACTATTTATGTTCACGGGTTAATTTCCTTTATAGGGGACAGACACTGTGCAGTCAGCTTAGCTCTGATAAACACTGCAGCAACTGTGTACCCCAAACAGAGAACAGAAGGTATGAAATCAGCCGATATCTGGAACTATCGTCTTTTCCCTTATTAAGGAAACTGCATAAAATGATACTCCTGAAGAAGGAGAATCGGGAATCACAAACAATCAAAAAAAGAGAAATCAAATCGATTCCTCTAAATGCCAACGAACAGCTTTTAAAACAAGTTAATCTTTTTAAAGCGGATGATTTCTTTACATTCAGAAGAAAGGCTGCCATTAAAGCTCTTTCCTGTGCTGATTACGTCTATACCCCATCAAGTTTTTTGGGCGGATTACTTAATCAAGCCCGTTTACAAAAGCAGAAAATCCATACAGTCAAAATCGGATTAGCTCATATGGATCATTTAAAAAAGATTGTGGAGAGCCGAAAGGTCTCCAATTCCGGTATACTGACTTTCTGTTTCAGGGGCTCCGATAGTCATCATAAGGGTGTTTCCGTCTTTTTGGATGCCATCACAAGGATGGATCCCGTTTTCAGGAAGAAATGCCGTTTTATTATTCGGGGTATGCAAAATCCGGAAAAATATGACTCCCTGCTGCAGAGCATCCCGGAGTTGAAAATTTATGGTCCCTATAGACCGGAAGAACTCCCCGGATTCATGAATGAATATCATATAGGCGTTCTCTCTCACATCTGGTTTGAAAATTCTCCTGTCACCATGCTGGAACACCTGGCTTCGGGGAAACCTGTTTTGGCAGCAAGGCTGGGGGGCGTTGTTGACTTTATCCGGGAAGGTGAAAACGGCTGGTTCTTCAGGCCTGGAGATTCTACGGATCTGGCTGCCAAAATGACGGAAATCGCCAATCTGAAACACATCCCCGAAGGAATCTCTTTAAGCAGGGAAATACCCCTGTCCAAAGATTTTTTCAACAGCCTGAACATAAACCAAGGAAAATAAAATGATCTGGATCATAGGCAACAAAGGCCTTTTGGGCAAAGAAGTGGCCCAATACCTGGCCGAACAGGAACTCCCCATTATCGGAACAGACAAAGAAGTGGACATCCTCTCGCCCCTGGCCCTGAAACGGCATCTCAACAAGTATAACCCAGACCGGGAGGCATCCCTGAATGATTTTATACAAACTATAAGCGCTGAACACCTGAACAGATATAAAGGATAACAGCCCCGGTCGTCCTATCCGAATGTGATTCTCACAGCCCTTTCCGGAAACAGCTTCAACACACCTTAACTATACTCTGAAAAATAAAACGAATGAGGATACTCCTTGAATATTGTACACCTTGAAAATGTAACAAAAACCTATCCCATGGGGGAGGTGAACGTAAAAGCCCTTCGCGGGATTGATCTGACCATCCGGGAAGGGGACTTTGTGGCTGTGGCCGGTCCCTCCGGAGCAGGCAAAACCACCATTATGAATATGATCGGACTGATCGATCAGCCTACATCGGGAACCGTCCAAATCGCCGGGCAGGATACCGGTTCCCTGGATGACAGGGCGCTTACCGACCTCCGCAGGGAGAAGCTGGGATTTATCTTCCAGTCTTTCAACCTGCTCCCCGTACTGAATGTTTCCGAAAATATAGAGCTTCCCCTTCTGCTGGGAGATCATCCCCTTCCCGCAGCGGAACGAAAGGAGTGGGTGGATTATCTGACCGGGGAAGTGGGGCTGAGCCAGTGGAAAAATCACCGGCCCGGGGAGCTCTCGGGAGGACAGCGGCAGCGGGTCGCCATCGCCCGGGCGCTGGCCGGAAAACCCCGGATTGTCATAGCCGACGAGCCCACCGCCAATCTGGATTCCGCCACAGGGGCGTCCATTCTGAATTTGATGAAAAAGATAAACGCCCGGCAGAAAACCACCTTTATTTTCTCCACCCATGATGAGGTTATCCGTAAAATGGCCGATCATGTGATACAGCTCCGTGACGGGCAGATTGTATGATTTTCTCCCTGGCTCTGAGAAATCTGCGCCGCCATTACAGAAACTCCCTCCTCCTGATCCTTCTGTTTTCTGTTATTACAGCCCTGTTTTATACGGGAAATGCGGTAATGGCGGAATCGAACAGGGGGATGAAAAAATCCTTTATTGATAATTTTACCTCTCACCTGGTTATAAAGGCCCCCACAGAAATGGAGGTCGGACTCTTCGGTGCGACAACCCCCTCTATCGGGGAGTTTTATGCATTGCCCGTATTGAAAGAGAGGGATGCTCTGGAGCAGTTGGCTAAGAATCAGCCCGATATAGAAGCCGTTACCCCCCTGATTTATGGAGCCTGTGCTCTGGATGCCGCCGGTATACGCTATAATATTCCGGTTTTCGGCGTTGAAGGGGAGGGGTATTTTGATTTTTTCCCGGGGATTCACATTGTAGAAGGCAGTAAGCTTCAGGACGGAATGCCCGGAGTAATGATTACCCGGAGCAGGTTTGAACGGATACAGCGGGACAGCGGCAGAGAATTGGAAACAGGAGAGCCTCTTCTGTTGAGTATGTATGGCAATGGGGGCTTTAAAATCCGTCAGGTTCCTCTGGCGGGGGTTTTTACCTATGAAAACAGTAACCCCCAGCTGGATGAAATGGTCATAACGGATATGCAGACCATCCGGTCATTAAACTCCCTCTCCCTGGCAAAAGAAGAGGATCAGACGATTCTTGAAAAAGACATGGATCTGCTCGGAGGAGAGCTGGATGACCTTTTTCAGGAGGAAGACCTGTTTGAAGAAGCCTCTGAAGGAGAATCTGCCGTCCACCCCGGCGTTATTGAAGACCTGGTCGATACGGTCGATATGACGGTCTTTCAGACAGGAGGAAGCTGCCACTTCCTGTTACTGAAGCTGAGGAACGCCCGAATCATCCCCAAAGTCGAAAGCAGGCTCTCCCGGATTATTGAACATAACGGGTTTGAAGCTGAGATCATAGGATGGCGGCAGGCGGCAGGACTTTCCGCACAGTTAATATTCCTCCTGCGCATTCTGTATAACACAGGTTTTTTACTGGTAGCCCTGGCGGGGTGTATCGCCCTGGTCAACATATTGCTGATCTCCGTATTCGACCGGACCCCTGAAATCGGGACCTTGCGGGCTGTAGGCGCCCGAAAGAGTTATGTCCGGAAACTGATCCTGACAGAAAATCTGGTACTGGCCGGAATCGGGGCTGTAACCGGAATCCTGGCCGGTCAGCTGGTTCTGTTCGGGGTTAACGCCCTCTCCCTTCCGATTCGGAACGGCATGCTGCAGAACCTGCTGGGACAGAGAATCCTCTATGTGGGAATCGCTCCCCTCTGGTGGGGCATAAGTTTGATAACAACATTGATTCTGGGCTGGATCGCATCGGTCTACCCGGTTTCACGGGCTCTTCGGATTCAACCGGTAACAGCTCAGAGCAGAGGATAATCCATGAAGCTGAAAAACAAAATACACCTGTCCTCTCTGTATTTCAGAAAGCACTTCAGACGCTACCTGTTTCTTATGGCAGCCCTGAGTTTCGGTTTTGCCGTAATTACAGTTATGACCTCTCTTTCCGCCGGGATGACCGGGAGCCTTCATGAGGCGGCCCTGAGGCATTACGGGGGAGATCTTGTACTGATCGGGTACAACTTCGAAAGAGGGAAGAAAATGCAGATCCCCCGGGCCGGTGCAGTGGAGGCCCTTCTGGACCATGCTGTAGAAAAAACGAACCTTGAAGTCCGGAAAACCCTTAAGAGAATCAATTATTTCCGGGACGGCGCCCTCTATTTCAGCGGTCATATGGTCAGACAGAAGAATGTCCTGGGGATCGACTGGGAACAGGAGCGGGATTTTCTCAGCGCCATGCATCTGATTCAGGGGAGTGTGGACGAACTGATTCAGAGGGACAGTATCCTTATTTCCGAAGCGGTCGCCCGGCAGCTGAATTGCCGTATGGGAGACGACCTGGTACTGAAAGCGGACACCCTGACGGGGCAGCACAATACGGGAACTTTTATTGTCCGGGGCATCTTTCGGGATACCAGCATTTTCGGGTATTACAAATGCTTTGTCGGCCTGGACCGGATGAATTCCCTTTTAAATTATGGGGAGGGGGATGTGTCTTCATTCGGTCTGGTGCTTGAAGACCGGGAAATTGAAGAAGAGGAGCTGAATCGCCTTTATACCGCTCTTTCCGGATCACTGCCCATGGCTCCTCCCATAACTGCAAAAGAAGACCTGACCTACCAGCTTGATCATGTTTCCTGGTCCGGAATCCGTTATTTTCTGGTTCCCCTTTCTGTTTATGTTTCCCAGGTGGACGAGCTGTTATTGGCGATGGATCTGCTTTCCTATTTTCTCTATGTCATAATGGCCCTGATCATACTGGTCAGCATCAGTGTGACATACCGGGTTATCCTGCGGGAAAGAACCCGTGAGATCGGAACCATGCTGTCCATGGGGCTGCACAGGAGGGATGCGGTAGGGATTTTATGCCTGGAAGCGTTCTGGCTGTTTCTTCTCGCCCTTCTGGCGGGGGCTCTGCTTGCCGCGATCCTGATACAAATTCTGACTCTGCTCTCCTACTCCCGGATTCCCGGGTTCGAACTATTTCTCAGGAGGGGGCGTTTAGTCCCCTCCTTTTCTTTAAAAACTGCAGCAGGCAATATTTTCCTGCTGTTAGGCATAACCCTGCCGGCGGTTCTGGTCCCTTCCCTTCGGGTAAGCCGAATGGCGCTGACAAGAGCGTTGGCAGGAGATTTTTCATAAGGATAGTAATACATGTATTTACCAAAACAGACCCTTACCCGGGTTCTTCTTCTGCTGCTGTTTATACAGGCGGCGGGAGCGGAGGATTTTAAAACAATCCTGCAGAAAGTAGATGAATTAGCCAGCTACAAAAACAGCGACTTTGCCGCCGAATATACCATAGTGGAGGACAAACCCGGTGAAGAAAGGAGCAAGACCGTAGCAGTCGTATTCCGCCGGGATGCCCTGGAAAAATATGTTATTGTAATAATGGAGCCGCAGATTAATAAGGGAGAAGGGTATCTGAAAGTGGAAGATGCCCTGTGGCTCTACGATCCCGAAAGCCGCCGGTTCAACTATACCAGCTCAAAGGACCGCTTTCAGAATACGAATGCCAGGAATTCGGACTTTACCCAGTCCACCCTGGCGCAGGACTACGATGTGGAATCGGGGGAACAGGTCAAACTGGGGCGGTATAACTGCTGGAAGCTGCATCTGGTTGCCAATAATGACAAAGTGACCTATCCCATTATGGATATCTGGGTGGATGAGGACTACCTGGTCAGGAAAACCGACGATTACAGCCTCTCCGGGCAGCGTCTCAGGACAACGGCCTTCCCCAGTTATCAGAAGGTGGACGGGGCGTATGTGCCCCATAAATTTGTTCTGCTTGAAATTCTGGAACAGGAAAAAACCCAGATTACCATCTCTAAAGTGTCTTTTGACAGCTTACCCGATACGACATTCTCAAAACAGTTCCTCGAAAAGGTAAACCGTTAGGAAATTTTATGAAATGTAGAATATTTAATCTCATCTTCGGACTGAGCCTGATCTCAGCCGGCTGCACTATGTTCGATTACTCCGGTGAAAGCAGTTCTATCACACTGAGAATTTCAGAGGTGGGCTGCGGGTATTATCAGGATATCCCCCTCTATCTTGAAGTGTATAACTACGGAACCGAAACAGTCGATCTGGGGAAGGTTGTACTGCGCAGCAGTGCATCCGTTCTGGGATCGGACCTGTTATACGAGGGCGAGTTTTCTCTTCCATCATTCGAGGTTCCCCCTGGCGCCTATATTCTGCTGAGATCGGGTATTTCCGATTCTCTGATGGATGCGGAAGAACAGGGCGTCTTCTATATTTCCGAAGGAGACTACTTTCCCTACTGGACCAATATGGGATTTGCCGAGCTGATGGCACGGGGGCAGACAGTGGATTTTGTCCGCTGGGGATCCGGCGGTATTGCCCAGCCCACTTCCGGCACATTCGAAGGAACTGCGCCCGGTACAACCTACAGCGCTTCCTATTCTTACGGGCGGAGTATTATCCGGTCGGATGTGGACAATGATACGGATGAGGGTCTGGACTGGTCCTCCTGCACAAAACATACCCCGGGCGGTCCGAACGATATAAGGGATACCACAGATTCAGATGGGGACGGGATCCCCGATGAGGCGGAGGTTTCCGGGGGAACCTATGCCGGGGTGGACTACTATGCCATGGGGGCCCGTACCGGACAGAAGGATATGTTTATCCATATAGCCTATATGGAGGACTGTGAACCGGTAGAAGAAGCCCTGTCCATGGTTCAGGATGTTTTCCAGAGTTATAACAGCTCCTACCGGATACACTTTGATGCGGGAACCCTTTTTGACAGTTCCCCCTTTAATACCGCCAGATACAATCTGAGCGGAACAAGCCATCAGGTTCCAGCGAGTGATACGGTCTCCCTTTCGCGGGATGCCGGGACGGCAGACTCCTATTTGAATGATTATAAGAATCTCTGCTTTCCCGTAAGTCGCAAGCCCGTGTTCCATTTTCTGTTAATGGGAACGTCCATGGGGAATCTGGGAACCTACGGTGCGGCGGAGATTCTGGGGAACGATATGCTTGTTACCCTGGGAGATATGGAGTGGACCGATCTGGAAACGTATCCTCAGGAGAAGGCCAATGTTCAGGCATCGGTTATCCTTCATCAGATAGGCCATAATATGGGCCTGCTCCACGGCGGGAATGATGAATGCGAATACAAACCAAACTACCTGAGTGTTATGAATCCCCTTTATGTGCTGGAAGGTCTCCCCGCCGCAAGCGGCGACACCATCGGCGACCGGTATTACTGGCAGATGTGGTCTCTGGAGAATTTCCGTGCCGATTCAAAGTGGGCGGTATTTTTTCCCACCTTCCCGGCGGACCGGAATGACCTGGATTTGAACCGGCTCGGCACCGACCCGGACGAGGGAGAGGAATTTCTTATCGGTTTTTCCAGAGGGTATTACGACAGTCTGGATGAATCGTCCCTTGATGAATCGATGGGAATCCGGAAAAACTCGGATAAAAACCCCGTTGACTGGGATGGTGACGGCTCGGCTGATGAAACTGCGGACGGTACGGCATTGCGGAGCAAGGCGGATATCAACTCCGACGGCAGTCTCTCGGTATTGCATGACTACAACGACTGGGGGTATCTGAAGTGGCCCTTTGCCTCCTATTACACAAGCGAGTATATGGGTGTTTCACTCAGCGAAACAGCACCGTCTCCGGAACACTATGGCTATCCTTTTATGCTGGATGACTCACAGGATTTTGTCGTGGAGGGGGGATCATGGTAAAAATACTTCGCTCCCTTATTCTGTGTCTGTTACTATGTGCCTTTGCGTTTTCCACCTATGCAGAAACCGGAACGGCCACGACCGATCTGATGGATGAGGATCTGAATCTGGACGAACTGTTTGAAGAGGATTCGGAGGTTCAGGATCTGGAGGGTGATGAGCAGGCGGAAAAGCCGGAAGAGCCTCAGAAGGAAACTGTTCCGCCGAAAGATAAGGTTGACCTTCTGGAGGATGTCGTAGGAAAAAGTGAATTTGTTTTTGGCGGGAATTTCCGCTTTGCAACAGGTTATTCATCAGGATGGACCTACATGCCCTGGAATCCGGCTGTGGGGGAAGACACGGAGATGGACGATATGGTCATGATGGATATGTCTTCCACTCTGACCCTGGATTTTAAACTGGGGCCGGAATTCCGGGTCCTTCAGAAATACTCTCTCTCATTTCCGAAATTCGAGACTCAGGTGACAGAGTTTTTTGGAGATTACTCCATCAGGGACCAGATCTTTTTCAGGATCGGGCGTCAGAATCTCACATGGGGTACTTCCCGGTTTTATCCCTTTGCCAATCTGACCGCCAGGATTCCCGAGGATTTTGGAGCGATAGGCTATAACGATGCGATTAATGATGCAGACTCTTATGCTTTAAAACTGGATATTCCGGTTGCCATGGGAGGGATTCAGGGACTGATCTTTACACGAAACGGTTTCTTCGAGGATCCCAATGCCCCCTCTTCCGAAGAGATCGGGTATGGGGGAAATTTCAATCTGGCTCAAACCTGGGGGGATTTCACAGTCGGAACGTTCTACCATAAAGCCATGAACTGGAGAAGTTTCTATAGTTTCAGTGCAACTGTTTTTGACAATATCGAGATTTATCAGGAAGGGGTTGTTTCCTATGATATACAGAATGATGATCTTCAGCCTTTGTATGATAAAAGCTTTGTGGAAATAGACCAATCCTACCAGTATCCCGTGAGTCTTGAAGACTACTCCTGTAATCCGATTCTGTCGGATAGAATGGATTTCGATCTGAACTTCGGCGGGTTTGTCGAACTGTTTGACAAGAAGCTGAAACTGTCTGCCGAATATTTTTACTGCGGAGAAGAGACCGAACTGGATTTGAAAAACTCCTCATACCCCCTGCTGTGGGGGCATAATCTGGCAGGAGGATTCTCCTGCCAGGTTTTCAGGGATAAACTGAAGGTATACTCTCAGGTTAAGTACAATACTAACGAGAAATCGGGTCTGATCCTTTCCGGAATGACATTTGATACGGCTGAATATTTCACTTTGAACCTAGCTGTGCCGGTAATATTCGGTGAAACATCCGGCGGGTATTATACGGATAATACGGACCGGCTGGACAGACCTGTCAGTTTTATCCTGTACGGTGTTATCTCCGGAAAGATGTAGGACCCTATTTCAGGAATTTTACTGTTCCATAGATGGCATAATGGGAGAAGTAAAACAGAGTTTCAGGGAGAGACAGGTTTAAAGATTCCCGGTAAAACAGCCACTGTTTCCCGGCTTCTTTCATTTTATTGCCCGTCCAGGAATCCGAATGAATTCTGAGGCGGGCCAGATCTTCATTTAATCCGAAGCCGTATTCTATCTTTTTCAGTATCTTCAACCATAAATACAGGTCGTCCTTATGGACGGCTGTCAAATCCTGAAGGATGGGGCCTGTTTTTTCCGTATCGTAAATGGCGGAGGATGCCATGATGCTGCAGGTTTTTTTCATGGATCTGTAAGTGATCCGGTCCGGTATCGTAATAAGACTTCGGCTTGTGATAATCCCTTCATTGTTAAACTTTCTGTAAGCGGTATAACTTAAACCGGCATCTTTCTCCTTCATAAAACGGATATGCCTCTCCAGTTTCCCGGGCAGCCAGTTGTCATCAATATCCAAAAAAGCTATATACCGGCCTCTGGCTGCCTGCAAGGCGGCATTCCGGGCGTGTACAGGCCCCCTGTTACGGGACATCCTGAGAACTGATATCCTCTTGTTCTGATTCTCCAGTTCTTTCAGTACTTCATGGGTTTTGTCTGTTGAACTATCATCAACAATCAACCATTCATAGTCTGTATATGTCTGAGATAAAACGCTTCTTGCAGCTGATTCTATATACATAAATCCGTTATATACTGGAGTAATGATACTTACTTCTGGCATCTTACAAATATCCTTAAATAATGTTCCTATAAAGTCTATAAAGAATATATTTTCACTATTTAAGGAAACATAAAATAGGAATTGTTCTTATATTGGAATAAATATTTACATTTTAAGATAATAACTATATTGTTTGATTTTATGAAAGCAAGAGTCCGGAAGCTTCAGATTCTTTACATTATAGGCTTGATCTCTGTTGTCATTCTGGGGTTTTCTCTTTACACAACCATAGAGTTGTCAGCTGGAAGGCTGATGAATGTTTTAATTGACATTAACTCATTTATCGGGGATGCGATATATTTTTCCTATCATGAAGGATACAGTGATAAGGAATACTTTTTTTTTATAAATAACATTCATGAGTATTTCCATCAGGCAAATTTGAACTTAATCTTTGACGAACTGGGAATATACAATATAGATAGATTAGAGTTGTTTACTCAACCTGATCAGGCTGATATTGCTCTGTCTGAATTAAGACATATTCAGGATCTGCTGGGTGAGCTTGTTAAGAGGCAGCATAACGTTTCCTATGGAATCGTTATATCAAGCAGTATTGTTCTTATTACAGTTGTAACAATGTTGTTTGTTACAGGTTCAAAAAAAAGGAATCATTATCAAAACCAGATTCTCAGGAACAAAATGCAGACTGATTTATTGAACACAATGGAAAAGGAGCGAAATCTTCTCTCTTTTGAACTGCATGATGATCTGGCTCAGAAGCTGGCATTGATTAATCGCTACTTTTATAAACCGGACTTGAACAAAGACAATATCCAGATACTGAAATCCTATTCGGAAGAGGCAATACAGCAGATTCGACTTGTTTCAAACCGTCTTAAAACCCCGGGATTCAATAATCTCTCTTTAAAAGATTCATTTTATAAACTTTTTTCTGATTTTAAGATACTGACAGGTATTAATCTCAAATACAGTATTATTGGATTTGCGAGTTTAAAGCTTGATACTGATGCAACCATAAATGTCTATAGAGTTGTTCAGGAATTGTTAAGTAACGCCTATAAGCATTCAAAAGCGGAATGTATAAGCATTGTTTTAATATACGGACACCCCGAATTAATTATCAGGTATAAGGATAATGGTGTCGGATACGATCCTGAAACAGGAAATACTAAAGGTCTTGGGATGGAAAGTATGCGTTTTAGACTGGAATTACTGAATGCAGGTTGGGATATTCAATCCAGACTGAATGCGGGTGTTACGTGTAAGATAAGGATCCCGGTATAATGAATAAGAAAGTGTTAATCGTTGATGATCATGAACTGATCTTTTCCGGCTTAAAAGGATATCTTGAAAATATTGAGTTATTATTTGCGCAAAGCCAGGATGAAGTGGATAACTATCTCTACTCAGAGCAGATTGCAAGTGCAGTAATTGATGTAACAATTGGAAACGACAACGGATTTGATGTAGCGTATAAAATCCGGAATCATGTTAAACACATCTTTTTTCTCTCCATGCATAAATCGCCGCTATATATTCATAAGGCGATGGAAGAGGGGTATGCAGGATACTTCCTGAAGGATGAACCGTTGGATCTTCTCAGTGAAGCTCTTCGGAAACCTGATTACAGAGAATTCTGGATGTCGGATTCAGTATCATCTATTATAAAGGAAGAGGGATCAAGAAAATTTGAATTATATGACCGATTATCTCCCCGTGAGCAGCAGATCCTGAGATTATTGGCTGAAGGTATCGGATATAAGGATATTGGTCAGGAACTGAACATCAGTGCTAAAACTGTAAATGTTCATAGGGCTAATATTTTCAAAAAACTTGGGCTGGAAAAACAGGTTGATATTGTAAAATATGCCATTAAAATAGGACTGATAGATTTGTGATAATAGGAAAAATCCCTATATAATTTCACTTCGTTTGCAGATAGTATACCCTTGTTCTTTTATTGGGAAGAGGATTATTTATGAAGGGTAGAACTCTATTCGTTAACACTATGCGTACCTGCATTGTTATCATATTTATAAGCATTCTGCTGAACAATTCAATCTCTTTATTTGTTCGTAAATATCATCTTCCCCTATTTTTAGACACTTGTTTCAGTATTTTCTGCGGTATTACCTTTGGATCTGTACACGGATTTCTGACAGGAGTTTTTTCAAATTTATTTGAGCTTTATCTGTATGGGTTTACAGATATGCTTGCAATGGATTCGATTATTAACGGTTTAGTCGGGCTGGGCGCAGGTCTGTATTGTAAATATAAATGTTCCGGAAATATAATTTTCCCAGCTGTTCTAATAGTCTATACTACATTAATTTCAATGACTATCAGTCTGATTTATGCATGGATTTTTAACGGGCATTTCCATCACCCGTTCATGGATACCTGTATTTCAATTTTTCTTGTATTGGGTTTCGGAAAATATATTTCTACCTTGGGGGCACTATTTCTGTTACATCTGAATGATAAATTCATATCTGTTACAATTGCCTATATCCTATGGGTACTGTACAGCAAACACTTTTCAGACAGCAATGATTCCTAACTCTATAGCTTTCTTTACTATGCCTATCTGGTTTGTGGCGTTGAATTTAGAAAGTATTTTTTCTCTATGGTTACTTACTGTTTTTTTGCTGATGTTCAAGTCCTGTGCTATTTTATTGTAATCAGCCCCCCGGGCCATCAAAATAAAAACCTCCTGTTCTCGTGGCGAAAGCCTGAGATACTCGGTTATTACAGAGGATTCAGAATGCTGCATTAGTTTCCGGGTCTCCTGTGACATCCAAAAATCTTTAAGGGACGGGTTTTTTAAGGCTTCCAATACCAAACCAGTCGATTCATCCTTTAAGAAATATCCTTTCACTCCAATTTCCCTGGCCTGCTCAATGTAGGAAATATCCTTATGCATAGTGAGTATGAATGTGTATGTATCTGAAGGGATGAAACTGAAAAGATCAAGACCGTTTTCCAATCCAAGAGATATATCCAGCAGAACCGCATGAAATTTTTTTAACCGCAGCAGTGATCTGGCTTCTTCCAGAGAGGAGGCGTAATCCAGTTTATAATGGGGGTGAAAGTAATATTTCTGAAGACCCTGGAAGATTAAGTAATGATCATCGATTATTAAGACTCTTTTCATTTTAAATACCTGAATTCGTAATTAATAGTATTGTATTTGAATGAATCCGTTCTGAATAGGTATTTTGGGCCAAAATCATGCCTGTTACCGGAGCTGCTAATTCTAAATTATTTTATTAAAACAGTTTATGTGATTTGTTTACTAACTAAAGTTAGTGCATGGAAAAGGGGTTTCAGCCCGGATCTGCACTTATTGAGAACTTATCCTGAAGAATCATTAATACTATGATATATTATGAAATTTGAAGTGATATCAGTTTAAATAGTATTGGGGATAGATTCATCATGAGAAGAATTATTGTTGTGTTGTTTATTATATTTGTGACAGGTGTGACGTCTTGTAAAAATAATTTGATATCAATGGATGAGGATCTGCTTGAAAAAACAAAAGATTCGGTGGTTCCCGTACTTGTAATAGACAGCCCCGAGACAGAATCCCTTTTTAATCAAACCGTAGTTGTTACGGGATCTGTCACGGATGACGGTGCTGTTTTGCCGGAACTTCATTATTCGGTGAAAAATGAGCTGGGAGAGATAAAGGCTGAAGGGGTAGTTGAGTTAACAGCAGAAACTGTTGACAGCGGTGTTAAAGGGACATTTTCATTCAGTTTTTCCACAAGCAGCATGGATACGGATGTATTGCTGGAAATGACTGCTGTTGACTGGAATGACAATGAAGCTGAGGTAGTTTCGGTCAAACTGCTCTACCCGGGAAGTTCCATCCCCACCTTTTCCGTTCAGCCCGGAAACGACAGCATCGCCCTCTCCTGGGACGCTCTGCCCGAAGCAGCATCCTATACCGTGTATTACAGCCCCAAAGGGGAGGAGTTTCTGGAAAATACGGCTCATTCCTTTACCCTGACCGCCGATGAGGTTGGGGAATCCGCTGAAATTTCCATGACATCAGAGGAGTATGATATTGCCAACGGCTGGATGACCAAGGTACGGGTCAAGGCTGAATCGGAAACCGGTTCCTGGCTCTCTCCCCTTCTTACGGCCATACCGGTATCATGCTTTACGCTTATACCGAAAAGCAACTGTTATACGGATAAGATTGCCCTGTCCTGGAAGCCCTTTCATACGCCGGCGGGTGAGAGAGTGAATTATACGGTTTGGCGCTCTTCATCCTATGACGGGGTGTATTCCCGGATCTCCTCCGACAGCCTCGATGAGGCTTTCTATGAGGACACAGGAGTACCGGAAGGTCAAACGGTTTACTATAAGATTGGCTATACCGTGGGGGAAGGGGTGGAAGAGGCGTCTTCGAGCGAGCCGCTGGCAGCCGAAACCTCGGTGCTCGATCCCGATGCTTCAGCCGATGCGGATGTGAATCTGCTCTTAACAGACGATACGGAGCTGATCAACCATGTGGAGTTTGCAAGCGATGGATCGCGGGCCTTTGCCATAGACTCTATCTATGTCAGTTCCACCACCTCCTATGTTTCCTACCTTATGGAAACCAGCTTATCCGGTTCCGGGGCGAACGGAACGGTTATGGAGATCTCGGTTCCCGAGGTTTCGGGAAATAGAATGACTATCCACGGATTGAAGGCAACCCCTGAACGAACCTACGTCGCTCTCTCTGCCAAGGAAGACGGCGTTACTACCCGTCAAATCCGTTCCTATGATATCTCCGTACCGGGAAGCATGACGTATAATCCCTCCGAGAACATCAGTTTCAGTTCTATCTGCAGGGGGTTGAATTACGGAACCCCCGGCGGAACTGAGACTCTTTTCTACTTCGACTCTGCAGGGCTACGCTCGGTGGATATTTCCGATCCGGCCAGTCCCGGTACGCCCGTCACCCATTCGGCACTCTCCGGCATTGTCGGGCCGACATATGTGCAGGATGTCGCCTATGCAGGCGGCTATCTCTATATCCTCCACTACGTCAGCGCCAGTACCGACTGGAACCTCACCGCCTATGATGTCACGGCACATACTCAGACAACTTACACCCTCCATCACAGGGTGATCGGCTCCGAGGTCTACGGCGCCTTCTCCCTGGAAGCGGATGCTTCGTCAGGCAATCTGGTGGTAGCGGCAAGCGGCTATCACTATCAGTACATATATCCGGCGGACAAGGGCTTTCTCTGGTACTTTGATATCGGGACCGATCCCGCCGATCCTTCTCTGGAACGTTATGAGGAGATGGGGATACGTATCGACGATGTGGAGGTTCTGGGAGCGAGGGCCTTCTGTTCGACCTACAACGGATTGGTACTGGTTGTGGATTTGAACTCCACCGCTCTGATCGCCCGTTCGGAGATCAAAGCCAGGGGATACGGGCCGGACCTTGATGTAGCTGACGGTTCGGCCAGGGTTATAGTGGCCAGCGGCTCCTCGGGAGTTTCGTATACGGTAATCGAGGACTCTCAGTCTCCCTCCTATGGAGATATTGTTTCTCTTGGTTACGGAGGAATCGCCCGGAATAATGTCTGCTTTGCCGACGGGTACCTCTATGCTCCCACCGGCCAAACGACTATGAAAAGCTACACTCAGCGGAGCGACGGCAGCCTGACGCTTTTTTCCGAAAGGGCTATGGATACCCGGAGTGTCCTTGTACGGGGCAATTATCTGTTTACCGGATACAAGACGCTGACCATTGCCCGGATGTCGGCCAAAGGGGATGTGGCCTCCATGGAGGTATTGGCCGAGCTTAATGTTATGGGGGATATTACCGGCCTTGCTATCCGGGGGGACTATCTCTATGTCTCGGAGGGAAATTTCGGAGTGGAGATCTTCAATATTTCCGATCCCTCCCGGCCCGAGTCGATCGGCTGGGCCAACTCCTTCGGCGAGGCCAGGGAGATCTTTATTGCCAGGGACAGGCTGATTATGGCCGATACCAGCCTGGGGCTGCGCTGTTTTGATGTAAGCGTACCCGAGTCGCCGGAGCTGCTGGGGGATTTCAGGGACACTGATTCGGATGCGGGTACCGACGGTTTGAGTGTGGCTGGAGACTATATCTACTGGGCCACCAGCACAGGGCTTTTCGTACTGCGGGGAGAGGACGCCTCTACCTGGCGGAATGCATCTTCCGTATCCGGTGATCCGGGTTCGGCTCTGGACTGGGTGGATACGGAGATGAACTGCCTCAATGCCCAGGGGGATGCCCTGTATGCCGCCGTAAAAGCTTCTCAGTTCTATTTCGGCGCCTTCGATATCACTCTGCCGGCCAAACCGGATCTCTTCTATATGAACTACGATACCTATATCAAGAACAGTCCCGTTATGGTTGTTTCGGGCAGTCACTTCTTCTCTCATCAAGAGCATGATATGAGGCCCTTCTATCTGCCGCGCTGAGAGGATGCGGGAATAATTGTGAGGGCAAAAAAAAAGAGCAGGCGAAACGCTTGCTCTTAAGCTCCCCCGAACAGACTCGAACTGCTGACATGGTGGTTAACAGCCACCCGCTCTACCGACTGAGCTACAGGGGAATATAAATAATTCTTGATGAATATATCCGGTTTCCCTTTTTGTGTCAACAGCTCTTTCAAAGAAAAATTCAGCCATTCCGGAACCTGCATTTCTGTAGGGATGTTCTCATGGAAACAGATGCCGGATAAACGAGAAAAAAGCCGTCCCCGGAGGAACGGCTTTTTTTTTAAATATTACTGTGTAATGATTTAAATAAAGTTAAATCTTAAAGATTAAACAGCATGTCCTCATAGGAGGGAAAAGGCCATCTGTCCTTGTCCGTAATCTTTTCCAGCGCATCGGCAAAGCCCCGCAGAGCATCCATGGCGGGAATGACTTTTTCTCTGTAAGCTTTGGCCTGAGCCATCAGATCCTCTTCCTGCTCAAGGGCTGCATCGATCTCTTTCTTCAGTACCGTATTGGCTTTCAGCATGCCTTCCATATTGCTGTTCAGTTCTGCCAGAACGGCTTCCTGAGCGGATGTATCGGCTGAAGAAAGGACTGATTTGATGGATGTGATCCCTTCGGCAACCGAAGCGGCAAATTCACTGACAGCGGGGAAGATCATTCTTCCGGCCATTTCGTAGGAAACACCGGCTTCTATATTAATCTGTTTGCTGTAGTTCTCCAGGTAGATGTCTACACGGGATTTGAGTTCCTCTTTGCTCAATACTTTGTATTTTTCAAAAAGGGCAATCGATTCGGGGCTGCCCATAACAGGAACCGCCTCTACTGTAGACTTCAGGTTGGGAAGCCCCCGTTTTTCCGCTTCTGCCAGCCATTCATCGGAGTAACCGTTTCCGTTGAAAACAATTCTGCTGTGGGCTTTATACGTATCTTTTACAATTTTCTGAATCTCGGCATTTACGTCGGATGCTTTTTCCAGCTGTGAGGCAAACTCATCAAGAACTTCTGCCACTGCTGTGTTAAGAACAACATTGGGTCCCGCAACAGACTGGGTGGAACCGACCATTCTGAATTCAAACTTGTTCCCTGTAAAGGCAAAAGGCGATGTTCTGTTACGGTCGGTCATATCCATGGGAAGAGTGGGGAGCGTGGTTGCTCCGATTTCCATTTTTCTTCCGCCTTCGACTGTTACAGTTTCTCCGGCAGCCAGTTTTTCCAGAATGTCGGAAAGCTGGTCTCCCATAAAAATGGAAATTACTGCGGGGGGCGCTTCATTGGCTCCCAGTCTATGATCGTTTCCGGAGCTGGCTGCTGAAGATCTGAGAAGAGCTGAATACTTGTCTACAGCTTTTATGGTAGCAACGCAGAACAGGAGAAACTGGGCATTGTCATGGGGAGTCGCGCCGGGGTTCAGCAGGTTGATGCCGTCGTCTGTTGCGATAGACCAGTTGTTATGTTTACCCGAGCCGTTTACGCCGGCAAAGGGCTTCTCATGGAGCAGACAGGCCAGATCATGTTTGTCCGCAACCTTTTTCATCATCTCCATGGTGATCTGGTTCCAGTCTGTTGCCACATTGGCAGAGCAGTAGATGGGTGCCAGCTCGAACTGGTTGGGCGCTACTTCGTTATGCTGTGTTTTGGCTGAAATTCCCAGTTTCCAGAGTTCCGTGTTCAGATCTCTCATAAAATCGGCGACTCTGTCCTTGATGGCGCCAAAGTAGTGATCGTCCAGTTCCTGTCCTTTGGCGGACATGGTTCCGAATACTGTTCTTCCGGTCAGCTTGATATCGGGTCTCTGCAGAAAATACTCTTTATCAATCAGGAAGTATTCCTGTTCGGGACCGACGGAAGTGACAACTCTTGCGGAAGTTGTGTTTCCCATCAGTTTCAGGATTCTCATGGCCTGTTTGTTAATTGCGTCCATGGAACGGAGCAGCGGGGTTTTCTTGTCCAGAGCTTCGCTTGTGTAGGAGACGAATGCTGTGGGAATAGTCAGTGTCAGACCAGTATTGTCCTGCTTCAGAAACGCGGGCGATCCCGTATCCCAGGCTGTATAACCACGGGCTTCAAAAGTCTCTCTCAGTCCGCCGTTAGGGAAAGAGGAGGCATCCGGTTCACCCTGGATGAGCTCCTTGCCGGAGAACTCCATCATGACAGTCCCGTCACCCACAGGATCGATAAAGGCATCGTGTTTTTCTGCGGTAAGACCGGTCAGGGGCTGGAACCAGTGGGTAAAGTGGGTGGCGCCTTTCTCTATGGCCCAGTCTTTCATGGCTGCTGCGATGACTTCCGCTACTGCCAGAGAAAGCTTGATTTCTCCGGTCTGTACTTTCTTGAACTCTTTAAAAACTGATTTGGGCAGTCTTTCCTTCATAGCTGCTTCTGAAAAACAGTATTCTCCGTAAATGGATTGCAGTGATGTTTCTGAATAATTAACGCTCAAGTCTTTCTCCTTGATTAAATATCTTTAATTGTAATGGCAAATAATATGCAGGTTTCATGCCATTTTTCTGATTGGCTGATTGATGTTTGTGTAAGTGTATATGGGGAAAGCAATAAAAACATTTTGAATGCTTTGAATATTTATAATTTGTTAAATATCTGAATATAGTATCTACAATTATGTATTAAAATGGCATGAATACTACAAAAATGTATCGATAGGACAGGCCTTGTGAAAACATGTTCCTGATCGGCTGACAAGGTCATTCATTTTCGCGGGTGTAAGAAAAACCGGCGGGTTTTGCATAAAAAAAGGCTGTTCTCCTACTTATGCATCAGGAAAACAGCCCTTTTGATTTTGCCGGAGATCAGCCGATGGCCGTCTCTCCTCTCTCTCCGCTTCTGATTCTTATGGAGTCTTCAATAGGCAGGATAAATATCTTGCCGTCACCGATTTCTCCGGAACGGGCGCCGCGGATAATGGCATCGATCGTGGGTTGTACAAACCTGGCTGTTACAGCTATTTCAATCCGAACCTTTTTCAGCAGGTTCACCTCCACGTCAACACCGCGGTAGGTTTCGGTATAACCCATCTGCTGTCCGCATCCCATGGCATTGGTAACGGAAATCTTATGTATTTCATCTTTGAACAGTTCCTGCTTAACCGCATTCAGTTTATCAGGCTGTATATACGCAACAATCAGTTTCATTAATGCTTCTCCTTCTACCTGGTCTTGTTATATGTTCTGGAAAATCTGGAATCCTGCATAGGATTCCGTTCCATGTTCTTCAATATCCAAACCTCTCAGTTCTTCATCTGCAGAAACTCTCAGACCGACAGTCTTGCTGATAATGAAGAACAGCAGACCGGCTGTTACGGTAACCCATATGAATACGGATGCCGCACCTAGCGCCTGAACGCCAATCTGTCCGGCTCTGGTCAGACCGGAACCGATCATCTCGATATCACCGAAGATACCAACCGCAAGGGTTCCCCATACACCGCATACGCCATGTACGGAAATGGCACCGACAGGATCGTCAATATGCAGAACCTTATCGATAAACTCTACGGATGCGACAACCAGGATACCGGCTGCCAGACCGATAATTATGGATGCACCGGGGCTGACTACCCAACAGGGTGCTGTAATACCAACCAGTCCGGCCAGAGCTCCATTCAGGGACATGGAAACATCGGGTTTTCCAAAAGCTATCCAGGTGGTAAACATGGCGGCAATTGAACCGGCCGCAGCTGCAAGGGTTGTCGTAACCGCTACGGCTGTCATGCTGACATCGGTACCGGAAAGGGTTGAGCCCGCATTGAATCCATACCAGCCGAACCAGAGGATAAATACACCAAGGGCCGCCAGAGGCATGTTGTGTCCCATTATGGCTTTTACACTGGTTTTTCCATTAACCTTTACATATTTTCCCATACGGGGACCGATAATAATGGCGCCCATCAGAGCCGCCCAGGCGCCTACGGAGTGGACTACGGTAGAACCGGCAAAGTCATGGAATCCCATGGCGCTTAACCACCCGCCGTTCCAGATCCAGTGACCGGAAATGGGGTAGATAATACCTGAAATAACAACACTGTAGATCAGGTAGGAAGAAAACTTTGTTCTTTCCGCCATGGCGCCGGATACAATAGTCGCTGCGGTTGCTGCAAATACGACCTGGAAGAACCAGTTCATTGTGTCGCCGCTGGCCAGAAAGAAATCGCTGGTTCCGATAATACCGCCTGCTGATTTCCCGTACATCAGACCCCAGCCGATAGCCCAGTACAGGATGGCTCCGGCAGAAAAGTCCATCAGGTTCTTCATGATAATGTTACCGGCATTTTTTGCCCGGGTCAGACCTGTTTCAACCATGGCGAATCCGGCCTGCATGAAGAATACAAGCCCTCCGCAGAGGAGCAGCCAGATGGCATCAAACGCTGCTGAATAAAGTTCCAGTGTGTCTGTGATTTCGTCAGCATGGACGCTGACGCTCAATAATAAAGCCAGTATTGTGAAGATTAGCATCTTCCTGCTTTTTTTCATTTTAGGATACCTCTCCTGTTTTGTGTTCTGATCACTTATATTGCAGGAGCTGTGCCAAAAAAAGTTTCCTTTTATGGCATTAAATTCTAAATCGTTATTTTATAGGAAAATACAGTGTGATAAAAAAAATGGGGTCCCGGGGGACCCCATTTCCGGGACGAATCCAGAAAATGAAACAAACTACCATTATGTAGGTGTTTTGAAGTATTCCTACATAATGGTCCTGTAGTTTTTGTAGTTGATATTATATTTTTTAACCCGCAAGCCATAATCCTCTCGGTAATACCGAGCTTTCGGGCCGCTCTGGCCATATTGCCCCTGTTGGATTTGAGGGCTTCGCTGATTAATTCCTTCTCCAGGTTCTCAACAGCTTCCTGAAGAGTCGAGTGAATACCCGTATTGGATGACTCGGCTGACTGAAGGCTGGGGGGGAGGTGGTAGGCATGAATTACCTGATCCGTACTGAGCAGAACAGCTCTCTCGATACAGTTTTCAAGCTCACGGACATTTCCGGGCCAGTGATAACTCATAATAAGGTCTATGGCCGAGCTGGAAATCCTCTTGATATGCTTCCGGTTTCTTTTACTGTACTTTTCGGTAAAAAAATCTGCCAGCAGCATCAGGTCCGTTTTTCTCTCCCGCATGGGAGGGATATGAATGGGAAAAACATTAAGCCTGTAATACAGGTCTTCCCGGAATGTATTATTCTCGATCTCCTCTTCCAGGTTGCGGTTGGTTGCCGCCAGGATCCGGACATTTACCTTGATCGTCTCAGATCCTCCTACCCGTTCTATTTCGCGTTCCTGCAGAACCCGGAGCAGTTTTACCTGGGTCATGGGTGAGATCTCTCCAATCTCATCCAGGAAGATGGTTCCGCCGTCGGCCATTTCAAACCTCCCTTTACGGGTGTTCATGGCGCCTGTAAAAGCGCCTTTTTCATGACCGAACAGCTCACTTTCTATTACGCTTTCGGGAAGAGCGGCGCAGTTTATTTTAATAAACGGCTTATCCGCTCTTAAACTGTTGTAATGTATGGCCTGGGCTACAAGTTCCTTTCCGGTACCGCTTTCTCCGCGGATCAAAACCGTTGCGTCGCTGCCGGAAACCTGAGACATCAGATCGAAGACTTCCTGCATGGCCTGGGAGTTTCCTACCATATTGTCGGGCTGAAATTTCGCTTTCAACTCTTTCTGCAGACGGGTATTTTCTTCCAGAAGACGTTGTTTCTCTTCTTCCGAGCGCTGTCTCAGCTGTACCGCACGGGCTATCATACTGGAAACGATGGAAAGGAGCCGGACATCATCATCCAGGTCCATCTCCCCCTCCTGATTGAGGCGATCGATACTGAAGGTTCCAATTACTTCATTCCCGCTTTTGATGGGAACACAGATAAAAGATGTCTGTTTATTCTGCCAGCTTTTCCTGGCGCCTGTTTTATCCAGGAAGGAGGGTTCATCTTCGATGTTGGGAATAATCATAGGCTGCCCCGTTTCGACAACCTTACCTGTTATGCCTTCTCCGACTTTATATCGCCCTTTCATTTTTTCCTGAGAGGAGAGGCCGTAGGCCGCTTCGATGGACAGTTCTCCTGTTTTTCTGTTAAGCAGGGTTATGGTTGCTCTCTGCATTCCGATATTTTCAGCCATGGATTCCAGAAGCGGGTGGATAACTTCTTTAAGGTCCATATCTTCATCCAGGATCCGGCTTATTTCGAACAAAAGGGTCAGCTCTTTAATTTTTCTTCTGTAGTGTTTTGTATTTAATGCTTCAGACATGGAGCTATCATACGTATATGTAGGAAATAAAGCAAGAGGAAAATTACATTTATGTCGTTAATAGACTCTGAAAAATGAGTAATGTTCTCCTGAAGAGGAATATATGCTTTCAGTGATCAGTATGGTACTGATCAGGAATATATACAGCAGGACTGCCGCAATCCAGCTTCTTCCGGCGTTGTATTCCGGTGCCGTCGCATCTTCGGTAAATAGACGGGATTCCATGGCATCAGACAGGCTCTCGGCTTTATTCAGGATGCCCTCCATCAGCGGGAACCCCAGCCGGATCATATTTCTGACCGGTTGAATACGGTTTAAAGCCCCCCGGGACCACATGGCTTCACGAATTTCCCGTATCTGATCAAGGATCAGGGGGAGCATGGTCAGGCTGAGTCCCAGGGTAGTACTGATCTGTCTGGCCGGGAGGAGCGGAATCGGCTTCAGGAGGCGGTAGATGCCGGAACCCACGGACAGGGGATCTGTTGTATAGGTAAAAATAAGAGCTGCCCACAATATAAAAAAGAAGCGAAGGGTTTTCAGAATCCCGTTTATCAGGATGCCGCTGCTTAAAAAGTTGGAAAGGAAAATAATCACCCCCATAATCAGAAAGAAAAGGCCCTCCTTCAGAAAGGAGTTAAATTTTATCCGGGAACTTTTATGAGCCAGAAGAAGGCAGGGCAACAGGGCTGTCAGTCTAAAGGCGCTCACCGGCAGAAGAAGAAGGCTGAAACAGAACAGGCCAGCCAGTTTTACAGGAACATCCATCCTGTGGAGCGGGCTGTTACCCTTCTGGTAGTGGAATATCAGGATTTCAGCCATGTCATGCTTTCCAGAGTTCGGTTTATTCCCCAGGGACGACGGATGCCGTACTGTTCCAGTTCGGAAAGCAGTTTGGCCGGAGGACCCGCTTTTCGGATTTCGCCCCGGCTCATCAGCACCAGTTGAGTGGCATGGGCCAGGACTTTTTCCAGATCGTGTGATATGAGAATGATGGTTCTGCCGTTTTTGTGGAGATTCACCATATCCTGGAGTATTTCCTGTACCCCTTCATAATCCAGACCGGTAAAAGGCTCATCCAGAATGATAACCTTCGGGTCCATCACAAGAACCGCAGCCAGGGCGGCTCTTCGTTTTTCCCCTCCCGAGAGGGTGTGGGGTCTGCGGTCGGCCAGAGCTTCCAGCCCGAGTTCTCCGAGAACCCTATCGGTTTCCCTGTTGATTCTCTCCCGGGGCCATTTCAGGTTTTCCGGGCCAAAAGCAATATCAGAGCGGACGGTTTGTCCGACGATCTGGGAGTCGGCATTCTGAAAAACCACACCGATACTCTTGCGTGCCCCATTAAGATTCTTATGAATGGAAACTCCCTTTAAAAGAACATCGCCCTCCTGAGGTTTCAGCAGTCCGTTGAGATGGCGCATCAACTGGGTTTTGCCCGATCCGTTAGGACCGGCGATAACCGTAAAAGAACCTTCCGGGAATACGAGATTAATATTATTCAGAACTTTATTGCTGTCCCGGTATGACCGGCTCAGTCCTTTTACTTCCAGCACGGGATTACTCGGCGTTCAGAAAGTCGTTGAATCGTGTTATGAAAGCGGCAGCCAGAGCGGCTGCGGCAAAAATCTTTAATAGATCTCCCGGTATAAAGGGGATCATCCCGGCCTGAAGGGCTCTTCCCCATTCCATCCCCAGGGAAAACTTCAGCCAGGGCAGACCGGGAAGGTATATCATAACGCTTCCTGCCAGGGCGGCCAGAAGGGCTTGTACAGTACGTGTTTTAAGGCTGTCCTTTTCTGAGGGATGAAAAAGCAGTCCTGATATCGCCGCAGCCAGTACATACCCGATCAGGTATCCTCCGGTAGGGCCGGTCAGAACGGCAAATCCGGCAGCGCCGCCTGCAAAAACAGGAAGCCCCAGGATCCCCAGAAGAAGGTAGGCGGCTGTGCTGTAAAGGCCTATCCGGAAGCCTCCCAGCAGTCCGCTGAGAATTACAAAGAGGCTGGTCATTACAATGGGAACCGGTCCGATGGGAACCGCCGCATAGGCTCCGGCGGCAATCAGGGCTGTAAAAACAGCGGTCAATACGGTTCGTCTGATCTGTTGTCTATTCATTAAAGTGAATCTCCTGTTTATAAACTTGTTTTATCCGGTAATATTCCGGAAATATTCCAGTTCTTTCTTTATGCCGAAGGATTCCTGTTCAAGGTACCGCTTCCAGTTCTCTGTGAACCGGTATATAAACTCCTTCCGCAGCAGCTGAATCCCTGTCATCTCCTGAATGGATGCCAGTCCGGAAGTTTCTCTGTTTTTAAGAGTGTCATTAACATGGATCCCGATACCCAGGGCAAACCAGCAGATCCTTCCCCCCCGCACATGGTACTCCTCCAGCAGGCCTCCTATTTTCCGGTCTTCTATCAGGATATCCCCCGGCAAACGGTATCCCGGTGAGGGAATGCCGCATTCAACCAGTGTTTTTAAAACCGTAAGGATTCCCTTCAGGGGAAGGACACCGGCTTCTTCAAGGGGGAGAGCGCGGTTGATCATGCAGGTCATATAAATACCGCCGTCGGGGGAGTCCCAGGCTTTTTCACCCCGGGCGATTCCTCCGCTCTGATGTTCTGCCAGAACGATGAAATCTTCCTCTTCCAGAAGTGTCCTTCTTTTTCCCGCTTCCTTCATGGTGGACTCCAGATCCCGGAAAAAGAGGATCTCCCCGGATGAGGCAAAGTCCATGGAGGAGAGGTTGTCCGTCTCTCCGGTCAGTCTGTAACCCTTATGGCCCGCCTCTATCAGATAGCCCTCGTCCTGAAGGGCCTTGATATGTTTCCAGATAGCCACACGGCTGATACCGAACTTTCTGCTCAGATCTTCTCCCGATATCCAGGATGAGGCGGATTGGAATGTTTCCAGCAGAGACTGGCGTGTTTTGTTAACCATGCTATGTTGAACAGGTTAACGAAAGATGCAGAAAAAATCAAGCAGGTTCACTGCCTGATTTTTCATTAATTGTTTTAGGGGGTTACTCCTCATCCATAAAAATCACTCGATCTTCCTGTACTTCCGAAGCCCGTGCTGTATCCGAACCGGAGCCGACGGCGGCTAGGTAGCTGTATTCGGCGGTTTTGTCTGAATCGATATTTTTTGCCAGCTCAAAGTAGTTACCCGCATCGTCAAATTTTTCCATGGCGTAATAGGCCTTGGAGAGGTTCAGGTTAATAATAACGGCGGCACTGCTGGAGGCTTTTTCTTTCTTTTCCAGAATGGTGTAAGCCTGGTTCAGAAGGTCGATGGCTGTTCCGTAGTTTTCGTTGATAAATTCCAGGTTCCCCAGGTTCACCAGAGGGCTTATATAATCCGGGTCCAGTTTGATGGCATTGCTAAAAGCTGATCGTGCTTTTGTCAGGTTGTTGAACTCCGCCAGGGCGATTCCCAGTTTGTTGAAGTCCTGTTTTGTCCCCCGGGTTTCCGCACGGTCGTAGAAGTCCGCCAGGATTGTATCTGTCAGGGTTCCCATATCCCTGGTAAAAGCCTGGCTGATAAAATCACTGCTGCCGTACTGAAGCCCCAGGTCTTTCTCTCTCAGGCCTACGGGCCTGAAAAGCTCCCTCGCATCGTTTGTGCGGTAGAGCATCCGCATATCGGGTGTTTCCTCCAGAGAATTCCACTCGTCGGCTCCCTTCTTCCAGGCATCAATAAAATTTGTCCGGCCTATCAGGGTTATTTCAACGGGAACCCACAGTTTTCCGTCGATATTGATTGTCATTGTTCTGTCGGGATGGATCTTTCCAAACCCCCTGGCATCGGTATTGGTGTTGAAGGCGGTGTATATATGTCCCGGTACGGTAATAAAGGCCGTTTCTATCCCCAGGGTTTCCAGAAGGCTGAGGTACATAACGGTCAGGTCGTCGCAGTCTCCGGTCAGCTTCTTCAGGGTGGTACGGGGAAGGCTTACCGAATCGATTGTGGTGGAACCTTCTCCCGCTACCGAAGCAAAGGGCTGCATGGGATCTACCTGGTAGATGCAGCCTATCTCACCCAGAGCATGGAATATCTGAATGGCGCTCTGAAGGTTTTTATTAAACTGCTCCAGCTCCTCCTCTTTACAGCTCTGGCGGATAAAACTTGTGTAATTCTGCAGGGCGCTGTCTGCGGGCGTGATAAAGGCGGCTACCTTCCGGTCGTCATCCCAGACAATGGAGGATTTGTCATACAGATCATAGGAAACCGGATAGCTCTGTTCCACAGGTCTCCGGTTGTAGGTGTAGGATACTCTTATTTCCCCGGTAAGGGGGGTGATCCCCTCGGTCATAAATATCTCATTGTTAAAAGACGCTTTCAGATCAACAAGCTGAGAGCTGCCTCCTTCCATATAATCCATCTCATGAATAATGGTGGGGGCATCCATATAACCGGGCTGGAAGAAGGAAACCACCACATCGCTGATTTCTCCCTTTTCGGTGTTTTCCAGCTTGATGGAGCCGAAGGAGTTTTTTATATAATAGCTCTGCATAGCTGCAAAGAGAGGATCAATTTCCACATCCCGGAAGCGGATGCTTTTAATAGCCGCGGCAGGAGAGTCGGGATCCCGGCCGAATCGAAAACGAACGGCGCCGCCCACACCCAGAAGAAATCCGTTCATATCCGTAAAAAAGCTGTCCGTTGACTGCTGGTAACGGATGGTGGGAGCCAGTTCGATACTCATATTATAAGTGGGACTCAGTCCCAGATGAAGGCTGCCCTGGCTCAGCCAGTAACTGGTTCCCACGCTTCCTTCATCTGACAGGTTGGGAAATACACCCTGACCGTATCCAAACGCTCCGCCCAGGCCGATCTCGAAACTTTTGGTGAATTTGTGGGCCAGCCGGATCCCGCCCATCCCGTAGGTCATAGAGTTGTCCCAGGTGGATGACTCAATGGAATTCTGGCTGTTGGCGTTTGTGTATCCCCCTATGATTTCCGGTTGAATAACCGTCCATTTAGTATGGGTATAGCGCAGGCTGGCCGAAAGATCGTAGATGCTATAGGGCGAGCCCTCTTCGTAATTGGAGAGGGGGGAGAAACTGGTATAGTTAAATCCCAGTGTCAGGGGGGACCTGTAGTACTGGTTGTTATCGATTTTAGTTTCCTGTTTCGGTACCAGCACCTCCTCGGCAGCTAGCGTTCCGAAGAGGGAAAGTATAATGGCAAATAAAAGGATCTTTCTTTTCATGACTATTGTTCCTTGATTGATTTGAAAATACGGGCTGACTGCTCAGCAATATCGCCGGACGGTCCGGCTTCAGCTTTCTGAAACCAGTTCCCGGCACTTACGGGATCGTTCAGGCTGTAGTAGCAGCAGCCATATAGAAAATTCGCCAGTTGACGGTCCCTGTCAATTTTTAACTCATTATAAAAGCTGTCCAGCAGATCCAGGGCTTCAAGAAACTGGAATTGTTCTATCTGCCAGTTAACCCGGAAGAACATATATTCGTTATAGGTCTCGCTGTCTCTGGAAACCGTATAATCCGCCAGGGTCGCCTGAATATCCTTCACCTCATTCAACTGGAAAAGGCAGAGGATAGCATGCAGGTAAAGGGTATCATAATTAGCCCCCTCCCATTCCATCCCGTCCTGAAAGTATCTCAACGCAGTCTTGAAATCACCGGCTTCATAGTATTCCATCCCCAGTCTATAGTCTTCATAATCCACATCTTCGAAATTCCCCAGGAAATCATCCGGGGTTACCTGCTGATCACCCCTGACGCCCGCGGTTGTTTCATGTTTTATATCATTCTGTTTTAATGCAAGGCGATTGAGAATATAAGAGCTTGTTTGAATGGGGGATTGAATTCTGTTCCTGTATATTGTCTGCAGGTGGTAATCTCCGGGCTGAAAAAGTCTTATAATATTTCCGTTGTTCTCCAGTTCCAGGTAATCTCCTTCCTCCAGGATTACGGAACCGTCCAGGGGCAGTTTATCTCCCATATTCAAGTCCAGTTCATCCGAACCGCATTTATAAAAAGGGTAACCCTCAAGGTACTGGATTGTCAGGGTCTGGGCAGCGGCGGTGCTGCTGAGAATGCTAATACCGACCACAAAAAGAATAACGGTTCTATTTCTCATCATAAATACCCCGTAATAATAAACTCGATACTTATGAAAATATACCATTTATTAATAAAAAACATCAAAGGGAAATGTTATTTATTAAAAAGGACCTCCTCTTACTGATTTATCTGAAGTGAGTAGAGTGTATAGTGATCATGTACGACAATATAGTTTCCGAACAACTCAATTGTTTCATTGTTCCCCGAAATCAACCCGTAAGGACTGATATAGATCATCCGGGGACTGTCAGCTTTTTCCAGAGAATACATGTAGACGGTAAAATTTTTTGTAAAATAGAGGATGCTTCCTTCGGCCAGCAGCCCTGAATTATAGAGATTGATGGCAGCCAGGGCGGATCCCAGTTCTGCGGGGGTTAAACTCCCGGCACTGATCCCGCTTGACGAGGCATTCGCTTCCACCCAGTCTGTCTGCGGTCTGGCGGGCAGAATATAGGTAGCCAGATCTGCCGAGAATACAATGTGATCTTTCGTTGCGCTGATATTTGTGGCAGAGCGTTCTGCCGCATCGGAATTCCTGTTATAGAAATCACCGATATAGATGGGATTCAGGGGATCGGTAATATCATAGCATAACAGGCCGTACCAGTTATCGGCAATGTAAAGGTAATCGTCTCGGGCAAGAACAAATTCGGCGCTGCGGTTAACCGGAATCAAACCGACGGACACAAGATTTTCCGGATCTGAAATATCGAATATTTCAACACCGGCTCCCCCTTCTCCCGCATAGAGATAGTCTCCCCAGTAATCAAGGGATGTTGTATTATCGACTCCAACATAGTACCGGGGAGATGCGCTGACGTCTCCATTGGCAGATAACCCGATAACCGCTATTTCTCCGGAAGTGTTTGATCCGGCGGCATAGAAAGCGTAATCTCCCAACACGACCACATCTTCACTGTACATACTCTGATAGTTCAATCGGGACATCATTCCGCCGGAGGTAATCTGATAGGCCGAGACGCCGAACCTTTGTGCAAGGTAGAGAATGTCTCCTTTCAGGAAACTTCCATAGGATTGACTGGGCGATTCTGTATCCGCTTCCGTCAGGGATTCGGCATTGCTTGTTTTTATTGTCGTTATACCCGCGGAATCATCTGCCACGATAATCCCCTCGTCATTCAGTCCCAGTCCGGGGGAATCCCCCGTGGTATCGTATTCAACTCTTTCATAGATACTGGACGGCGTGGATATTCCGAGTACTTTAACTTTGCCGTTTTTAGTGGAGCAGTAGGCGAAGGAGTCTTTTATCTCTACATCCGTCAGAGGTATGCCCGCATCGATTCCTCCCTGAAAATCCGGTGTGCCTGGGGTGCTTATATCATAGACCCACACACCCCCGTGGTAATAATAGCTGTCCGTGTAATCCGGCTGGCTGACAATCACCATAATGCCCGAAGCCGTGTCTATATCCAGGGCCGTAATATAGTCGAAGTCGTCGTACAGGTCGGATGTTGCATGGGCCTCTTCGTAGTTGCTGGAATCGGTCAGGCTGACCGGTGTTCCTATGGAAGGGGCTGTCGGGACAGTACAGTCGTATGGTGTCAGTTTGGCATGACTGTTCGGGTCGGAGAAATCCGGCTGGGTTGAGATAAGGTAGGCGTAGTTTTCCGAAAATCCTACATCCTTCGGCATACCAGCTACTACTGCACCCATATTGATTGCTCCGGGAGATGCTGCTGTTGATATATCTGCGGATCCCAGATAGGCATCCGTTCCATCCCGCATCCCGATATAAAGGACATCTCTGCTGCTGTCTGCGGAAACGCAGTAGATATCATCAAACGGGGAGGCCGCCGGAGGATCTATCGTTTCCGATGGCTTGAGCTGGATATTTGCCGGGGTTGTAATATCAAATGAATAGATCTTGTAAATTTCCTGACTGCTGAGGTTGGTGTACCGGAGGGCGACATAAGCCCGTTCATCGCTTATGGTCAGATCATTCCAGTAGACACTGCTGGTCTCCTTTTTTACATCCTCCAGGTCGCATTCATCCCGGGAAAGAACGGTAATACTGGACAGATCGGAGATATCCATCGCAATCAGTTCGATATCCACCCAGTAGGGCGAACTCGGATTTGTGTGATGAACCCTGCGAATGGCATAGGCCGTATTGCCGGAAATTTCGACTCTTCCGTATAACTCTCCATTGAAAAAACGGTTTATTTCGGCCGACAGTTCCGTATACATTTCCGGGCACTGTGCCGCTATGGGCAAACTTGTTGTGTTTTCATTTTCTTCTGCTGATACCTTATAATAGTAGATTGTACCGCCTGCAGCGCTTGTATCAGTAAATTCCGAATCAATAAGCAATTCGTTTGATAGCAGACTGTATGTGCCGTCTTCCCCGCTGCTCGAACGCCAGACCTGGTAGGTTACGGATTTCTGGGGCGGTACTTTTACAGGTTTCCATGTAAGAAATATTTTATCCTCGTATGTTTCCGTTTTGGGGATAAGAGTGAAGGGGGACAGGGGGACTGTATCCATCAGGGGGGATGACCAGGTATTCCCCTCGCTGTCCGATGCGGTTACCCGGATCTGGCAGAGGATTCCGTTTTTGACGCCGTGTTCGCTGCTGTTCAGGGTTATCGGGGAGGCGGTTGCCAGTTCCGCCGCAGTAAGGGATATGGTTCCCGCCAGGCTTTCGGCAAAGGGAGTCCCTTCCGTATTGTAAAAAATCGTATAATCCTCGGCTTCTGAAATGGCAGCCCAGTTTATTGTTATCTCACTGTTTCCGGGTGTAACTGTCAACGACGGGAGGGTGCTTCCCGGGTAGTTCAATTTTACGGAGACAGTCTCGGCAGAATTCCCGTTCCAGTCTACCGCATCAAGGGTCAGTATTATATCCGTATCGAACCTGGCTGTGGACAGTTCAAACGAGAAGATGCCGGCGCTTCCCGATTCACTTTCACTTTCGGTGACATCTACCGTTCCTTCTATGGTCTCTACTCCCAGAATGTCTGAGAGGGAATAGTTAATGGCCGGCATTTCCACACCATCATCCGATATGGATCCGCTTATGGTTATCTTCTGATCATAAATCGAGTCTTCTATGGGGGTCTCCAGAACAAGAACCGGTACTGTTGTATCCGAGGCCCGGTCCAGTATGTTTTCCTTCATTTCAATCAGATTGTTTTTACAGGATACTGTAACCAGCAGAAAAAACGCCGATACGAAATGCATAACACAAATTCCACGCCTCATAGCCATCTCCCGCGACTTATGTCAAATGTGAACCAATGCTTTTCAACTCCTTATGATGAAACTGTTTATTGTTATCAAGCCCTAGTTCTATTATAACCCTAATCCAGGGGATTTTCCTGTTTCCTTCCTGAAAAAATGTTTCTGTTTTTCTTCTTCTTTGAGTCAGCGGTGAAACAACGGATTATCCCTGCTGTTCAGGAACCTTCAATTCTGAACAATATTGGAACACCGCGGAAAGGTTCGTTGACAGAACAGGACACTTTATTCATTCGATTCTATTAATAGAGATCATTAAAAAATGACAAAAACGGGTAACACTTTTTCTGCCTCAGGTGTTAAAGAGGAATATGAACAGAATGAAAAGATATATAAGTACACTTCTTTTACTGATCCTGACAGTCGGAGCTCTCAGTTCCGAGGTCATACAAAGTATCGATATCGAAGGTTTGAAGAAAACAAAAGACTCGACCGTAAAGGGTATTATCGGTTACCGTGAAGGCGACCAGATTCAAATCGATAGTGAATCGGATATCCGGCAGAAACTGGTTAAATCCGGTCTGTTTGTCAATGAGACCATTGATGTCCAGTTGGAAGCCAGGGGAGATAAAGCTTTTATCAGGATCTATATGAATGACAGGGTCTCCCTCCTGCCCATCCCAATTGCCAGTTTCAGCGACGGTGAGGTTAACGTCGGTGCTTTTCTGATGGACAGTAATTTTCTGGGATATGGGCACAGCCTTTTTTCCGGAGGAATGTACGGCAGCAAAGACAGGATGTTTATGTTCGGGTATTCCAATCCGGCCTTTAGGGGGAGCCGCATAAAGATGGGCGTCTCCATGGGGGTATATGACAATGAGGTTGAAATCACAACCCTTGAGGGTGAGGATAATCTTGTTGAATACGATCAGACAATGGCCCGTTTCGGTATCAATTCAGGGTGGGATCTGAATCCTTTTGAAATCAGTCTGGGAGTAGACGGTTCCTATATTTCCGCCTCTCTCTCGGATAAGGATATTTTTAGATTTTCCCAGGATATCAGATTAGACTACAACTCACTTTATTACGATACGTTTTTCACGGAAGGTTTCAAGACATATATAGGATATGAACTGCAGTCTTTTTCCGATGCTTTCGACCTGACCCAATCCGTTCAGGCATCTTTGTCCTATCAGTACCTGGTGCATGAACGCGTTCAAATTGAGCTAAGCGGGGATTCCGGGTATTCCAGCGGAGATGAGCTGCAGTCTCTTTTTCTTAAATACGGGTATTCCTGGACAATTCTGCCGGAAGATGTTCTTGCGGACCGTTTTATTCAGGGAGATCTCAAGCTGAAGTTTGCCGCTCTGGATTTCAACTGGGGCTACCTGGCTGTTCCCCTTACCTATCAGTTGGGAGTCATGGACGGGATCAGCGGAGAGAACGAATTCTATCACGGGCCTTCCGCCGGTATGGCAATCTATCTGAAGAAAGTGGCCATACCCGCTCTGTCTATCCGTTATGCCCATAATATGGAGAACAATAAGGGTGTCTTTACTTTCAATATCGGGATGTCCATGTAACTGAAATGTACTACAGGAATAATCAGGAGACTCACCATTCATATTCAATTGGATAAATAGAAAAAGGAAAGTCTCCCGGATTGTTCTTTTCTTATCGATTTTTCCTTATCTGTTTTAAATCCTTCTGAATTTTAGCAATACCTTTCCACTTCTCCCGTTCCAGACGGGCGGCGCCGGCATCCTGACGGGTTTTCAGGTACTGGAGTTCCTTCTGAAGCTCCAGGTAGTTTTCATACCGTCTGTATTCCAGTTCTCCCGATGCAAGGGCCGCCTGAACGGCACAGCCCGGCTCTCCCTGATGGGAGCAGTCCCGGAAACGGCAGCCTTCAGACAGTTCGGTAATATCCTGGAATGCTTCAGCCAGGGCATCTTCATCAGCCCATAACTGAACTTCTTTTAAACCCGGGGTATCCACCAGAATCACACCCGAAGGCAGACGGAATATCTCTTTGTGTGTCGTCGTATGGCGGCCCCTCAGATCTCCCTCTCTCTGGGCTGTGGTCTTTTGCAGCGGCTTACCCGCCAGGGCATTGATTATTGTAGACTTGCCAACACCGGACGGACCGGTAAGGGCAATGGTTTTCCCCGGTTTCAAAGTCGATTTCAGTTCAGGGAAGCCCTCTTCCGTTACGGCGCTTACAAGATAAACCTCAACACCCGGGGCTGCACTCTCAGCTGTCAAAAGAGCCTTCTCTCTTTCCTCTTGTGTACAGAGATCCGCTTTATTCAATACAATTGCCGGCCGGGCTCCGCTGTCCCAGGCCAGAGTCATATAGCGTTCCAGTCCTCCGGATGTAAAATTCCGGCCGCCGTTTATTCCGAATACAAGATAAATGGTATCGATATTGGCTGCCAGAACCTGCTCATCCGTTCTGTCTCCCGCTACTTTGCGGGAGAAGCGGCTTATCCGCGGGAGGATATATTCAATTATTGCCTTATCCTCCGATGCCCGGCGGAAAAGGACCCAGTCTCCAATGGCTGGATAGTCTGCCGGACCGGCTGCTTTATACTGAAAGGCGCCTGATACTTCCGCCGAAAGGTATACATCATCACGGTCAGGTGTTTCTGCTGCAAGGGTATACAGATGATGTACCTCCCTGATCACTCTTCCGGCTTCCAGTGTGTCTGCTTTTCTCGTTTCGTATTCTTTCTCCAGGGAGCTGTTCCATCCCCAGGATTCTCTGCTCATACAATTTTCTCCAAAGTGTTTTTAGCGGGGAACGGCAGCATGGTTATCGGCTTGGCTGCCAGCCTGAACAGGACCATTTCATTGTCATCCCCGGCGATTCTGTTGGTTCGTATAAATCCACAGCTTTGACAGCGATGGATAACAGACCACTCTTTTGACGGTTTGACCCATACGCTGATAGGTTCCATCAGTCCCCGGCAGCCGCATCTCCGGTCGCCTTTCTTAAGGTCCACATGCAGGCTCCAGAGGCAGTGGGGGCAGTGGTTCCGGTGAGATCCTCCCGTTTCAGGGGGAGGGACTGTCATGCCGCAGTTACGGCAGATAAATGTGTTTGTATAGTTGTTGTCTCTGTGATTGTATCGGGACATACCATTTTCCTTCTGGTGCAAAATTCTATGCATAAGGTATGTGATGTCCTGTTCAATTGGAATTGATTTTGGATTTTCCGATGGGAAATGACGGGCTGAAGAATTCCTATTTTAATAAATAAGAGTGAATCAGCAGCCGCACGTTCCCTGAACAGGAACATCCCCAACAGCAATTGTAAACATGTACGCCTCCTCAGGTAACTTAAGATAGTTTTATCTTATAGACCCTGGCAGGGATTCTGTCAAGGTCTATTGAAAATGAGCGATCAGGATCAGTGATCACTTAACAGTTTTCTTTTTACTGTTCCGTCTTCTGTCTGAAAATAGTTAATTGTTTCAAACATGCTTTTTGCGGATTGAGAGAGCATCAGCGCTGTTGCAGACAGTTCTTCCGAAGCTGAGGCGTTTCTCTGAATAACCTTATCCAGTTCGAGGATCGCATCGTTTATCTGGGAAGCTCCGACCTTCTGTTCTCCGCTGGCCGCGCTGATCTCCTTGATCAGGTCAGCGGTGCTGTTTATTTCTGTAACAAGAGAGGCCAGCAGGGTGCTGGTTGTGCCGGCATTTTCCATGGTGATGGAAGACAGTTCCATAATGCTCCCCGCAGCATCCTGGCTTCTTTCGGCTAGTTTGCGCACTTCCGAGGCGACTACGGCGAAGCCTTTGCCGTGCTCACCTGCCCGGGCCGCTTCGATTGCCGCATTGAGGGCCAGCATATTCGTTTGTCTGGCTATTTCTTCAATAATGGAAATTTTCTGTACTATCTCTTTCATGGCCTCCACGGCGCTGTTCATGGATTTGCTGTTCGATCCGGCATCCTGAGCTACCTTGAGGGCTATCACTTCGGTCTGGCGGGAATTGTCGGCATTCTGCATAATTACGGATGTCATTTCTTCCATGGAAGAGGAGACCTCCTCCGATGATGCAGCCTGTTCCGAAGCCCCTTCTGCAATCTGCTGGGAGGAGACATTCACCTGATCGCTGTTTACAGTCAGCTGCTTTGCTTCCTCCTTGATATTGGCGACAATGGACCGCAGAGAGGACACCATGTGTCCCAGGGCCTGTGTCAGGTCTCCAAACTCATCCTTTCTGTTCAGAAATTCCGCGGAAGGTTCCACAGTCAGATCTCCGCTGCTGATGGACTGGCTGAGATGCAGGGCTTCATCAATGGGTTTCAGCATTATGTTCAGAATAAAGATAATAAAAGCACTTAACAGGGCAACTGTTATGAGTGATACCACTATAAAGGCAAAAAGCTGCCTTCTTATGGGCTGCAGGATCTCTCCCTTGTTTACAGCCAGAAAACTTATCCAGCCGGTCTGTTTTATCCGGTCCGTAAACAGGATATAATCCGTTCCATCCTGCCGGTATTCAATATGCGAGAGTTTCCCCTCTGCAATAAGGGGCAGGGCGTCCTTCAATTCCTGCGGGAAACTGTCATCCGTTGCGATGGATGCTTTCATAATCAGGTCTGAATTCGGGTGAGCTATAATCATTCCATCCGTGTCTGTAAGATAAGCCCGGGTTTCCACATCCAGTTTAAGGGTCCTTATCAGGTCCTGAATGGTCGTAATGGATAGATCAATCGCAGTTGTACCAAGCAGTTTCCCCCCCTGTACCACAGCTTTTGCAGCGGTCACAACCAGCTCTCCGGTGACACCGTCTATATAGGGGGCAGTCAGTATGGTATCACTGCTGTTTATGGCGCTCATATACCACCCGCGGTTTCTCAGGTAAAAAGATTTTTTCCCCGTCCATGTTGCTGGATCCGTATAAAACTCCTGGGTATTCTCCACCCCGATATAGGTTAACAGGAGGGATGGGTTTTTATTTGTAATATTTTTAATGGACTGTACAAAATTCCTGTGTCTTTGCATCAGGTCCGGGTCTCTTGGTGTTGTTTCATCTGCTTCCGGTATGGACTCTGCCAGTTGCTTAATATTAGCCGGCAGGGCATCGTACTGACGCTTTTCCTCCTCCTGAGAAAGAGGAGGGGGCGAGGTAAAGTAGTAGCGGTAGCTGGTATCTTCCATAAGGGACTGTATATTATAATCTTCAGCCATGACCTGAGGAATCATCATCTGTTCCTGCAGGAAACCCTCCACATCATTTACGGTGGCGTTCAGTCTGGCTTCCGCCTGGTTGTAGGTCGCCGAAATAAGAGTTGATGTAAATCTGGTAAATGTGATTATTCCGTTGATGGTAAATAGCACAATTACGATAAGGGTAATGAACAGGGGCAATTTGAACTTGATTGAATGTATCTTCATTGATGACTCCTTTGAGATAAATTAAAAAATAGCAAACCTTTTTTCTAACTTATCTTAAATAATAAAAGACCGGACTCTTTTCATTCCCTGTTTTTTCTGTGAATATAGAGTGTGGAGACGGTGATTACCCATCTATGACTCTCTCTACTGCTTCGGTGAGTTTCTGAAGGGTAAATGGCTTCCGGATGAACTCCGCAACTCCCATATCCATAAGTTCCCGTATTCTTTCATCCTCACTGAATCCTGATGTCAGCAGGATTTTCATGGAGGGAGCAAGGTCCCGTATACCCTCTATGGTTTCCTTGCAGGTCAGACCCGGCATAATCATATCCAGCAGAACAAGGTTTATCGCGGAGGGATCTCCGGTTATGGTTTCCAGAGCCTCCCTGCCGTTTCCTGCCGTCAGGATTTCGTAGCCGAAGGATTCCAGAATATTCCGTGTCATCTCCCTCAGGACTTCCTCATCGTCCACTATCAGAATCCTTCCCCGGCCGGTTTTTACGGCTGTCCTCTTATCCTTCTCAGGTTCTTTCTGAGGGGGCTCTTTCAGAACCGGAAGATAGATGCGGAAATCGCTGCCTTCCTGTTCAACCGATTTTACATCAATGAAGCCGGAATGGGATTGTATAATGGTATAGGCCATGGATAAGCCCAGGCCTAATCCTTTTCCTTTTTCTTTTGTTGTGTAAAAGGGGGTGAATATCTCCTGAATTTTATCGGCAGCAATCCCGATGCCTGTATCGGACACGGATATGCACCAGTAGGACTGCGATATATCATTATCGCATCGCTTGAGATAAGGATCATCTTTGCCGGCCAGCTTCAATGCAATGCCGAGAGTCCCGCCCCATGTCTGGTCGGGGGGTCTCATAATCGTCATGGCATGTTCCGCATTGATGCAGAAATTCAGAAGGACCTGCTCCAGCTGCCCGGTGTCGGCCTGTACTAAAGCCTTTCTTTCCGTATATTCCGGATTGAGCCGGACAGATTTATCCAGAGAATGGGAACAGATTTTAATAACATTGGTCACAACTTTGTTCAGATCTACGGGAGTCAGGGTTATATCCCTTTTTCTGGAAAGGGTCAGCAGGTTCTGTACAATCTCCGAGGCTCTCTCTGAACTGGCTTTCAGAATATCCAGATATTCCCGGAATTTTTCGCTCTCGATTTTCTTCTCTGTTTTGAACAGGTAGTCCATCAGAGATACGGTTGCGGTTATTCCTCCGAGGATATTGTTAAAATCATGGGCTATCCCTCCGGCCAGAATTCCGACTGTTTCCATCTTCTGGGTCTGCCGCAGCTCCTCTTCTGCTCTGACTAGACTGGTTATATCGTATATGAATCCATCGAG
This sequence comes from Oceanispirochaeta sp., assembly GCA_963663385.2. Taxonomy (GTDB): domain Bacteria; phylum Spirochaetota; class Spirochaetia; order DSM-2461; family DSM-2461; genus Oceanispirochaeta. The sequence goes on from CAXXXD010000004.1 coordinate 676,189, forward strand.
AAAACAGAATTCCCCTGTCTTCGAATAGATCGGCTGTCCTTTTTCTCTTACCCATCTGATTGAACCGTCTGCGTGATATATCCGGTAACTGAACTGATAGATGGATCTGTTTTCCATACTTTTCCTGATGGCCCGGCGTACCTGTTCCCTGTCATCCGGATGGATGGCAGCCCGGAAGAGTTCTTTCGATGTATCTGTAAAATCGGAGCCGGGGTAACCGGTTATCTGGGAAATATAGTCGCTGATATAGATTATATTCCTGCCTTCACCGTCAATGGAGCGGTAGACAGCTCCGGGAAGGTGATTCACCAGTGATCTGTAGCGGTTTTCACTCTGGATGAGATTTTCCTCCATCAGTTTCCTCTGTCTCAGTTCATCCTTCAGGGCGCGGGTTTTCAGAGATACCGCTTTTCTAAGGGATGTTATCCAGATAAGGATTGTTCCGGCTATCAGGAGCCCGGCGGAAAACAACCCCAGTAGAAATATGCGGAAAGCCCTGTGCTCCAGTAAACGGCCCGCTTCAATCTGCACCCATTTCTGCCAGATCTTTTTCCTGGTGCGGGAAGAGACAGTGCTCAGGGCTTTATTTAAAATACTTTGAAGTTCGGGCCAGTCCTTTCTGACTGCAAAGGCAAGGGGGGCCCTGATCTCTGTGGTCCCCGCCAGTTTTATATTACTGTAGCCCTCCACTTCTATTGTATAAAGAATACTGGGAATAAAACCCACAAAGACATCAAGCTCACCAAAGGAAAGCCGGGCCAGACCTTCTTTAATGCTGTCTACAGGAATCAGGTCATACCAGGGATAATTGGTTTTAAGAAAATTATGGGGAATATAGCTGGATGCAACGCCTATCTTTTTCCCTTCCAGATCCTCAAGAGTCAGGTCTTTCTGCCCATCCTTGGGTATGACAATCACCGCCTGAAGTGTAATAAAGGGATCCGTAAAATTCATATATTTCAGGCGGTCTTCGGTTGGAGCTGCTGCACCGAACATATCAACTTCCCGGGATTTCGCTTTGCCAATCACTTCCTCCCAGGTTTCCGATCGGTCAATTTCAAAACGGAGGGGAAGCATCTGTTCCAGCAGGGAAATATAATCGGCGGCCACTCCTCTGTATTTCCCGTTTTCATCAAAGAACTCTATGGGTGGAAAAAGGGGGTCCGGTCCCACCCTGATGACAGGATGGTTTTCCAGCCAGAGCTTTTCCTGTTCCGTCAGTTCCGGCATTTCTCCAAATCTGTCCGGAGAGGAACAGGTAAACACTGTCATTAGGAGCAATATGAGGCAGAGAGTATAGGCCGGTCTGGAATTTGACATATACTAATAGTATAGTTTGGGGCTGATGGGCATTTCAAACGGATTGATCATTATCCCCAACAGAGATTTTGAGGAGTTTCTGGAAGTGCCGTTTCTCCGTTTCGAGTTCAGGCTTTGCTCATTTGGGAAAGTGCGAGGGGACCTTTTGTGAACAGGAGGTAAGCCTCGCCATCCATTCATCAGCATCGTGCTGATTCATTCCTGGCCGCCTCCGTTCCTGAAAAAACGTCCTGTTTTTTCGCGGTTTCACCGCCGGAACTCCGTTTCGAGTCGTAAGTTATTATAAAAAAAAGGATCACTAAATCGTGATCCTTAAATACTTTAGCAGGGGTAGGACTCGCCATCCATTCATCAGCATCGTGCTGATTCATTCCTGGCCGCCTCCGTTCCTGAAAAAACGTCCTGTTTTTTCGCGGTTTCACCGCCGGAACTCCGTTTCGAGTCGTAAGTTATAATAAAAAAAGGATCACTAAATCGTGATCCTTTAATACTTTAGCAGGGGTAGGACTCGCCATCCATTCATCAGCATCGTGCTGATTCATTCCTGGCCGCCTCCGTTCCTGAAAAAACGTCCTGTTTTTTCGCGGTTTCACCGCCGGAACTCCGTTTCGAGTCGTAAGTTATAATAAAAAAAGGATCACTAAATCGTGATCCTTTAATACTTTAGCAGGGGTAGGACTCGAACCTACGGCCTTTGGGTTATGAGCCCAACGAGCTGCCAACTGCTCCACCCTGCGTCGTTTGCTTGATGAATGTATAGTGTATGGGATTATTTGTCAAGAGAAATGTAAAAAAAAGTGATTATTAGATTTTTCGGGCTGCTTTGATGTTTCCTTCGTTGTACTATAGAGTCCCTGTTATGCAACTCAAAAGGAGAACTTCTCATGCTTTTTGAAATTTTGACCCCTCTGGATTGGGGTATCCTTGCCTTTTTTACATTGCTGATCGGTATTGATAAAGCGGGATTACGGGGAACGAATATTGTCACGATCCCGGCTTTTGCGGCGTATTTCAGCGGAAAGGTCTCCGTTTCGATTGTGCTGGTGCTGTTCCTGGCGGGAGATTTCTGTGCCATTGTAATATACAGGAATAAAATCAGCTGGAAGCATCTGATCCGGCTTCTTCCGCCGGCCCTGGCAGGAATTATTGCCGGTATGCTCGTAGGAAATGCCCTGTCTGATTCGTTGTTCCGTTTCGTTATGGGAGTTCTCGTTTTAATCTGTCTGATTCTTATGATTTTAAAAGAACTGGGTAAGCTGGGATTTGAGGTTCCGGATCATTGGGCTTTGCACGGTTTATTTGGCTCCATGGGCGGGTTCTCCTCCATGGTCGGGAATGCGGCCGGTCCTATCATGTCTTTTTACCTTCTGTCCATGAATCTTTCAAAGGAAATATTTATTGGAACGGGAACCCTGTTTTTTCTTGTTATAAATCTGATCAAGCTTCCGGTACATGTTTTTGTCTGGAACTCTGTTTTTATGGATTCCCTGATTATCGATCTGATTCTTTGTCCGTTTGTCCTTATCGGGGTCTTTATTGGATTGAAAATTGTGAAGAGGATTCCCGAGAGACCTTTCCGGTTTCTGATTATCGGGGCTGCTTTTCTGGCTACCTTGAAGTTGTTTATGTAATGGCATCCTGCCCCTGCTTTTTATAATGGGAAAGTGTGAGGAGTACATTTTTTACAGGAGGCTGGCCTCGCTTTATTTCGTCGGCATCGTGCCTCCTCAATTAAGCCGGCTACAGGATTAAATGGCATCCTGCCATTTGCGCTCCAGGTATTCGCGCCATCCTTCCGCTTCGAGTCCTGCCCCTGCTTTTTATAAATGAAAAAAGATCCGAATAAATCCGGATCTTTTTTCATTTAGCAGGGGCAGGACTCGAACCTGCGGCCTTTGGGTTATGAGCCCAACGAGCTGCCAACTGCTCCACCCTGCGTCGTTTGCTTGGTGAAGATAAAGGTTATCCGGAATAATGTCAAGGGAAGTCTATATATATCTGCAACTATTCTTGATAAACCTGATTAACCGGTCAGAAACGGAAGAATCTTCTGTCTTCGTCTATGGCATCCTGCATAATGTGCTTGGCGTGGAAGAACAGAACAAATAACAGGGGGAGGCTGAGCCAGGCGAGAGCTCCTCCGTAAAACAGGAAGAAGTCATAGAGTCCGTGGTAGAAAACGGCCAGGAAGAGTCCCAGAGGGATGAGGTTTTTTCCTTCCATTTTTGTTCTGCCCATATAATAACCCATTACGGCGGAAGTGAGCCCGTGGAGGGGAACGGCCGTGACTCCCCTTGTCAGGAGGAGGGTCCATGAGTGATAACTGTTCATGGAATAGATAATATTTTCCAGAAAGGCAAAACCCAGACCGGCTGACACGGTGTATATGATGCCGTCTGTCACTTCGTCGAACGCCGGATGGGGGTAGATATGCTGTTTCACCATATAGAGCTTACAGCTCTCCTCAACCAGAGCCGTCACAACAAAGGCCCGGAAGGCTATCTGCATTAGCGGCGTCATCCCCGGGAGGGGCAGGTAGTCCAGAAGGAGTTCGATAATTACCGCCGGGATGGTTGAGAGAATTCCAAAGAAGAAGGCCTTGATAACAACCTGCCGGGGTTCCGGCCGGGGATCCCTCCTGTAAAAATAGTTCAGAAGAATCAGGGCCGGAATCAGCGCCAGCAGAAAGTTTATAACCTGAGGCAGCAGCAGGAAGGCAAAGAGAAATCCTATCATTTATCCGCAATCCCGGTCTGACTCAGTATCCGGATAAACTCCCGATTCTGATCCTCTGTGCCGATGGTGAATCGGATCCACTCCTCCATCCCGAAAGAGGCAAGGGGGCGAATCGCCATACCTTCTGACAGGAACTCATTAAAAACGGCTTTACTGTCTTTATTCACTTTTATACAGATAAAATTGGCTTCTGTGGGATAATAGGTAAATCCAAGACGATCCAGTTCCCTGTAGAGGTATGCCTTTCCCTTCTCACAGAGTTCCAGAGTGCGGGAAATGAATTCTCTGTCATCCATGGCCGCCGAACCTGCAAGCTGCGCCAGTATATTTACATTAAAAGCCTGCTTTGTACGCAGTACCTGCTGAATCAGTTCGGGATGAGCCATGGCATATCCCAGGCGAAGACCCGCAAGACCGTAAAGCTTGGAGAAGGTATGTGTAACAATAAGCTGTTTGTTTTCCATTATAAGGTCCCGACCGGAGGAAAAATCCGCAGAGGTGGCAAACTCCCCGTATGCTTCATCCAGAACGGTAAGGACGTGAGAGGGAACGGCATTCAGGAAATCCTGTAATTCCCGCGTATTAAGGTATCGTCCGGTGGGATTGTTCGGGTTGCAGATAAAAACCAGAGAGGTTTTGTCTGTAATCTGGTCAAGGATTCCTTTCGTATCGTAGCGTCCCTCTATTAACGGGACCTTTTTTACGTGGCCGCCGTATAGAAGGCCCGAAAAGTTATACTCCGAGAAAGTTTCCCTGGCTGTGACAACTTCGTACCCTTCCTCAAGGTAGGTCCCGGCAATCATGGCGAATATCTCATCCGATCCATTCCCGGCAATGATGCACTCTTTGGGAAGATTGTGATGGGCCGCTATGGTTTCGCAGAGAAGTCCTGACATCCCGTCGGGATAACGGTGCAGATGATTAAGTTCCTGAGATATGGCAGCCATCGCCCTGGGAGATGGTCCGAGGGGATTTTCATTTGATGAAAGTTTGACTGCTCCGGGTCGTGTTTTCCCGGCAACATAGAGTTCTACCGATTCGAGGGTTTTGCGGATTTTCATGTAATCTCCTATTATTCAGGTCTTTACATACTTATGCAGGATTTTCTTAAGGTCAATAGGACTCACAGGTTTCCCTAAAAAATCATCTATTCCGGACTCAAGTATCCTCTTCCTGTCTTCAGCCATGGCCAATGCCGTAAGAGCGATAATAGGAATGGGGCAGGATGTTTTTCCCTCCAGTTTACGTATAGCCCGGGCTGTATCATAACCATCCATCACAGGCATCTGGATATCCATTAATATTATATCCGGCTTCTCATTGATAAATTTATCCAATCCCTCTTTCCCGTTTTCGGCCGTGGTTACCTGATAACCGGCTTTTTCCATTGTGCGTACAGCCAATAGCTGGTTTACGCGGTTATCTTCCATCAGAAGAATCAGCGGTCCTTCTGTGTGGTGATGCTCGAGCTGTTCTTTTTCCAGGTGCTCCGGATGGGCTACCGGTATCAGCTCATTCTGTATCGGTTCCGGAGACGTGAGGGGGAGGAAAAAACGGAATGTGCTTCCTTCTCCTTCCCTGCTTTTTACATCTATCATTCCGCCCATACTGCTGGTCAGGTGGGCGCAGATAGCCAGTCCCAATCCGGTTCCGCCGTATTTTCTGGTAGTTGAGTCATCAACCTGTGTAAAGGACCGGAACAGGAGATGCTGCTTGTTGGACGGGATTCCTATTCCCGAATCGGCAATATAGAAATAGATCCGGGGATTCCCCTCATTTTTCTCTACACAGGCTGATATCTCTATATACCCTTTTTTCGTAAATTTGAGAGCATTGCTCAGCAGGTTCATGATAATCTGTCTGATTCTAACCGGATCCCCCATTATCTTTTCCGGCAGATCCGGAGAGGGGTTATAGCGAAACGCAAGTCCCTTGGCTTTAGCCTGAGGAGAGAATATCCGCACAATATCTTCCATAAAAACGGTTAATTTAAAGGGGATATGTTCTATATTCAGTTTCCCTGCTTCAATCTTGGAGTAATCCAGGATATCGTTGATTACACGCATCAGGGAGTCTGCTGAAAGCCTGATAACTTCCAGATACTCCTTCAGGACGGGAGAGGTCTCTTCTTCCAGGGCCAGGTCGGTCATCCCTACAATCCCGTTCATGGGAGTTCTGATCTCATGGGTCATGGAGGCCAGGAAGGTCCCGGCTGTGCTCCGGTTTTTCTTCCTTTTCCTTTCCTGGGAGATACGCCACATAATGGGACCGGCACTGTCAACCGGCGAAATATCCTCCAGATTAAATTCATCCTGCCGGGGAGTCAGGAGAGCATGGATATGACGGTCCCTAAGATCGGAATCCTCCATTTTCAGCAGTTCCCGGGCTTTCCTGTTGGCGGCCTGTATCAGCCCCGCGTCGTTGCTTATAATCAGGGCTTCATTCATCGTTTCAAAAAGCTGCATCATTTCATCGAATCGAATCAAAACTCTCCCCCGTTTTTTAAAATATGGTAGGTGAAAAACAGTACTCCCAGAGAGTTGGAACTGTCGGCTTTTTCTATATCCAGCCTGCGGATGGAGTTCAGTACCGGTATTGCGGCGCCCCTGGCACGGGTCCCGGATAATACCGAGCAGCACCACTCCCACACAAGCTGATATTTTCCCCCCGTGAAACTTCTGTACAGCCACTCCTGGTTTTTATAGAAGAGTTCCATCTCTCTGGCTTCATCCAGCAGGATAATCATTCCTTCTCCCGGTTCATCATTATTTCTCTGAAAAATCCATCCCAGGGGCGGATTCATTCCCAATTGCTGAGAAATAAGGGTTATGTAGTTTTGTACATAGGTTTCACCCATGGACAAGGTCTTTTCATCAAAAATGGTTTCCAGCCATTCTCCCTGGGGATGCATATTATGAAAAGCAATCAGGTAGTTTAAATCCCGTTCAATATTTCCCCGCTGACCTTCTGAAAACCTCTTATATATGGATTCGTAATGGTCCCTGTTTCCTATTCTGCCCAGGGACTTTGCCGCATTGGCCGAGATAAGACAGTCTTTATCGTCAAGCAGTTTTATCAGAAGCTCTTCCACCTTTTTTTCCGGATAAGCTCCCAGGGCGAAAATCGCCTCCTTTCTGTTGAAGCTGCAGGGCTCCGAGGCTTCCGTCAGCAGTTCCGGGATAAGCTGGGGCCTTTTCTTTTCAAAAAGGGTTTTAATGATTTCTCCCCTTTCCGGAGAAAGGGGCTGGAGGAATTTCTGACGTATCTCATCGTTTGCAAGGGAGGATCCGGTATAGCCCAGAGACAGGAGCAGGGACTTCCGCTGCAGAGTTGTATTATAGGTACTGAGCCGGTTAATATCCCGGAATGTACGCAAATGGTCAATGGACAGGAGCATCGTCCAGGTTTCTTTTAAGGATGCGCTGCCTTTTTCTTCGAATCGGGCGGCCGTCAGGGTTATAATCAGGCACAGGATGACTCCCATGGAATAGGTTAGACCGTATGTGTTGAGATACGGCAGAGCCAGTATCTCGGACCAGTCCGCCAGATACCCTCCCGAGAACCCCAGTCCAAGGGCCACCAGAGAGGTAATAAAGACATCCATTGATGTAAAACTTACAGAATCTTCATCTGGTATAAGCTGGACAAACAGACGGGAAGCAAGAAGGATCAGCGATGTCTGGAGCATAACCGTAATAAATCCCAGAAAATAAAAAAACTCGGCACTTCGGGATGTATCTGTCAGCATCCATACAACCAGTATCCCGCCGGTAGCTACTGCGGTGGGGAGAATGAACGGCCGGCTTCCGAGTCTGTCGGCAAAAGGTTTTATCATCTGAGCACCCATAATGGCGGCCAGGGTGATTATAATTGTATAAAGGAAGATCATGGGGGAGGAGAAGCCGGCGTATTTTCTCAAGAAGGGGATAGTCATTCCCGTTATAATTTCGATCCCCACACTGCACCAGCGGACAATCAATACGCTCCGTTCCAGGGGTTTTCCCATATTTTCAATAAAAAGTTTTCCCACATGCCTGCCTTTGTGATGTTCAATAATCTCACGGCAGGGGATTCTTTTCATTGCTCTGGCTGATAATGTATTTGAAAGGACGCCCAGTACCTGGAGGAACAGGATCTCGGTCTGTTCCGATACAAACTGCGTGGTGGTTACAAGATAACTGAACACTCTGGAAAAAATAGCTGTCGTATTGAAACGGGTGGAGGCTGTCATAATAACCTCACCTCTGGTCCGGCTGGTAGAGATCATTTTCTGTATATTCTGCTGAACTGATACTCCGATTGTTCTGGTTATACTGAAAAGGGTATAGATTGTCAGGATGAGGAATACCGCTGATTGTCCGCTGAAAAAGGTAAGGGCGAGGTAACCGAGACAAAAGAATCCCCGCAATAACCAGGCGATATAACCGACGGTAAGAATGGATTTCCCGTTAAAAACCTTTGTATAAAAAAGCAGACTGATACCTGTTATGTAAATGACAGATGAGATATAGCCTAATTGCGTGTTAGTCGCTCCGTACAGGATGGCTAACAGGTAAACTGTCGTATTCCCCAGAAAACTGAACCCGATTCCGTTCCAGCCGGCGTATCGGTAATAATATTTTCTTCCGGTTTCTCTTTCGTACTGGGAAAGGTACTTGGTTTTTTTGATCATATTTTTTCAATTTCCCGATTCGTGAATAAGGGTTTCTAGAATAATAGGCTTTTGTTCTGTAAGGGTAAAGAAAAAAATTGAAAAAAAACGTAACCATTCCCGGTCTTTTCAGTTTTACTTTATGTAAGCGTTTCCGAAGAGGGAATGACTTGCTTTTTTCATTTGAATTTCTCCAGTTTTCTGGCCCCGGTTTTCCTCCTTTTCCGGGGCCTCTTTTTTTATGGGTTAACAACAGGGTTAATTCCGGTGTTCCTGCTCAATCTTTTCACAGGCTGCCGCGTCGAAGGAATACTCATTTAACACATAATAATTCCGATCTCAACCTGTTGTTATAATCGGGTGAATAAAGGGGCGGAAAAACTTTTCAAAAAAATGTTTTTTTTTGTAACCCTCTCTATGGGGTGATGTTTAATGAGTATAAATGGCAAAGATTTTCTTTTTGGGTTTGTAGTTTCATTTTTTTTCTTCGCCCCCGGGTTTCCTCCTTTTCCCGGGGGCTTTTTTTTCGGATCAATCCGCGGCGGAAAAGAAATTCTGAAACTCGTCGTCCGCCTGACGGATAAACTGTTTGAGCTCTTCATCGCTGCAGTTTGCCATCTTTTCAAATGTACAGCTGATATCGATGTCTATATCTTCCGAGTGCCTGACATAGGTCGTCTGGTAGAGAGCCAGCTTTTTATCTTTGTGAATCCCGATCTCAAGGAGTTTGCGGGCGCCCTGACGGATCAGTTTCAGTTTTTCCATCAGGTCCTCCCGGGACTCAATGCTCCAGACTCCCAGGAAAATAGCCTGGGAATCATTATTCATATCCCCTATGAATTCTCCTCTCAGGAGTCTGTTCTTTTCTTTTCCCAGGTAGGGGGCAAAATCAAGGTGTTCCGCCAGCTTCCGGTCTGTCGCCAGGAAATTCCCCGTTTCCGGGTCCATGGTGAATATAATAACGTTCTCAAAGGCCTGTCCGTAGCTTTTAAAAAGCGCTCCCCGGAAATCATTGATATCTATGGCGGAAAAGAGCCGTTCCTGTCTTCTGTGTATGGCTCCGGATATTTCTATCAGCCATTCCTTCATGGTCTCATACTCGCAGCTGTACTCAGAAACCTCTTCTTCCAGGGCTTCTGCACTGATCCGGTTCTGAAGATAGGAGAGCACTGTTCGGAAGATTGTTCTGATATTGTGGAATTTGCTGAATTTAAGAATCAGATCAAAAAGGAATATTTCCATTTTGCGGAGTTGCCAGATCGAGGCGATATATTCGGTTCGATCGGGATTGTCACTTCTGGCCGGTTCTTCCCACAGCTGTTTGAATTCATTCAGCCTTCGATCCATCTGAATGTACCATCTGTCCAGGGTCCCCGCGACCTTTTCCATCCGGATATGCCATTCCGTGCCCTCCCCCTCAATACTCTCCACATGGATGTTCTCCGGTCCGAAGGTGGAATAGATCTGTCTGGTTCCCAGTCCTTCTCCGCTTTTTTTACCCTTTGTCGTTACCCCGACAAACGCGGGAATACCCTCTTCGGTCAGCTTCATCTTCTCCGCCGGGATACCCGCTCCATTATCCTTCAAGAGGAGGTGAACCGTATCTTCCTTCCTGGTAATGGATATTTCTATAATGCCCCGGCGCCCTGTCTCTCTGATGGACTCCAGGGAGTTGGATACCATATTAATCAGGGCTCTGCCGATGTTTACATAAAAACCGGGAACCATGGGCATCCGGGAACTCAGTTTAAGGTAGAGTTCACAGGGAATGGTGGAGGCTTCCACGTACGGGACAATCCGGTCCAGAATAACCTCCTGCAGGTTGACTTTATGCACTATCTGCATGGTATCCCGGAAGGAGTTGAGCATGTTGATCAGCGTTGTGGTTTCCCTGTTAATATCTTCGATTATCCGGTCTCCGTTATCCACGGAAAGCATATCTACCATGCTGGAAAGCAGACGGAGGGTTTTTCTGGCATCATGACGGGTCTTTCCGATTTCCTCATCGGTCTGGGCATAGTCTTTCCTGTCCGGCATGGAGTAGGACAGGATCTGCTCTTTTGCTGCAATTAAATTATTGTATATAAGATTCCGGTATACGATAGGATCCCTCGATTCAAACCCTTTTTTATGAAAGAACTCAATCGTATCGATCTGTTTCTCCCAGATATAGAGGTAAACCCTGGATTTCTTCGGGATACTCCAGGCAAGGTTCTCAATAAAATGCGAACCGATCCCCTTGCCTCGTCCAAAGGGACTGGTAACAATTTTGTAGATCAGAAAATTCTTCTTTTCCTTATCCGAGTAGACAAGCATATAACCAAGAATTTCACCTTCGTCTATCCAGACTGAGCTGAATTCCCTGTCTTTTGTAATTTCCGGATCCTTGATATAGGGGGAGGGGATGATAAAGGTATCGATATTCAGAAGAGGATTCCTGAGGACCTGATCTTCAATCTCCTGAGTCAGCGGTCTGATATGATTGTGCCCTTCCATTATTCTCCTGCCAGGCCCAGTTCGACTGCGGATTTTCTCATTCCTTCTATGGTCATGGTAATAAGTTCGCTTAACTCCATGCCCAGCATCTCCGCACCTTTTTCGATGATGCTGCGATCCACTCCTGCGGAGAACTGTCTGGCCTTCCATTTTTTCTTTACCGATTTAGCCGTCATGTCCATTATGCTTTTTGAGGGACGGACCAGCGCTGTCGCTGTGATCAGACCGGTCAGTTCGTCTGTGGCAAAGAGAACTTTCTCCATCTCCTCGACCGGTTCCGTTTCGCTGCAGATACCCCATCCGTGGGAAACCACCGCATGAATATATTCTGCGGGCCATCCCCTCTCTTTCAGTATCTCCTCGGCTTTGCTGCAGTGCCGGTCCGGGTACATTTCATAGTCCAGGTCGTGGATCAGGCCTATTACACCCCATTTTTCAGGATCTTCTCCTCTTATTTCCGCTGCATGCCGCATCACGGCTTCCACAGCCAGGGCGTGTTTGAAAAGGCTTTCGCTTTTGTTGAATTCCTTAAAAAGTTCTATGGCATTAGTTCTGTCCGGCATCATGTCCTGCTCCTTTATCGCTTTCGCGGATTTTCTTCGAAAAGTCACTGTCGCTGATGATGAAAAGGGACCCGAATACTACCGTATTCCCTTTTATCATGCCTCCTGTCTCTGACGCATCTTTTTTTCTTTTTCCAGTAGATCCTTTATATGTTTATCGGAAAAACCGGATGTTTCCTGCCAGGCAATCAGATCCAGTTCTTCCAGATTTACAAGCTTTTCCTTTTCTATGGACTGAAGAACCTCTTCCGAAAGGGTATTCATTCTGTTTTTCTCATCCTTATCCATAATGTTTTTATGGAAAACGGGGTATCGATCACTTTTTTTACTCAGCGCCGGAGCTTCATTCAGCTGAATGAAATTATCTTCGGTCAAACAGCCTTCGGGGCCCCATCTACGCTCATATTCCATCAGTTTATTCCGGAGTTCTTCCTTTTTTGCGAGGATATCCCCGTCGGGGGAGTGCAGCAGGTTCGTTCCTTCTCCCGGATCTTTGCTGAGATGAAACAGCTCCTCATACCCCCCATTGTAATAATAGTTATACTTGTATTCTCTGGTCCTGCAGGAAATCCATCGCCGTAAACCGGCGGAGAATTCCACGTACTGGCTGGTCCTGTCTTTATTTCTCTCTTTTTCCGGCATCAGAAGGCTTTCTCCCGGAAAACTGGTATTTTTATAATTGATGCTTATCCCGGCGGAATTCAGAATGGTGGGAAACAGATCGTTCAGATCGGCAAAGTCTTCCGAAATATCTCCCGGTTCAATTGTTCCGGGATAACTTAGTACCAGAGGAATTCTGGTACAGCTGTCATAGGGGAGTCCCTTTTCAAGAGCGCTGTGATCACCCAGCATTTCCCCATGGTCGCTGGTAAAAATAATGAGAGTTTTCTCCAGCTGACCTGTACTCTCCAGAGCATCCAGTATCCGGCCGATATTGTAATCCACCTGGCTGATGGCCGAGTAGTAGAGCTGACGGTACCGTTTCCTGAGTCTGTCCGATAAGCCTTCTGTCAGGCGGACGTTTTCCATGGCCGGCCGGGATAGGGGCGTCCTGGATTTGACAGGCTCCGGAAGTTCCACATCCTCGTAGAGATCAGCAAAACGGGGTGCCGGAGACTGGGGGGGGTGGGGGGATAACCAGCTGACTTTCAGCAGCCAGGGGTGACGTCCCTGATTGGTTTTGAGAAAATCCACAGCCTTGTCGGCTACCCAGGTATCACCCATATGTTCTTCCGGTATAATGGATTGCTGCGGAATATGGTAAAGCAGATTTTCACAGCCGTGCAAATTCAGAATATGTCCCCATCCTGATTCCTTGAGGTAAAGGGCGTAATCATCCTGTTCTCTGTATTCGGGTCTGCTCTCCATCAGGTGAAGCCGGTCATAACCGTGATGCCTTCGTACCGGCATAAACTGGTTCTTTCCAATGGCGATGGTTTCATAACCGTGATCGGACAGAACCTTCGGGAAGGTATTGATCCAGTTGGGCATGGTGTAGTTTTTATTGTTTTCTGTAAAACCGTGAATCTTTCCGTTCAGACCTGTCAGGATATTGTGCCGGGCCGGCATCCCGTCCGGAACAGGGGTAAACGCATGGGTATAAATCCGTCCGGAGCTGACCAGACGGTCCAGATTCGGTGTATACATATAGGAATATCCAGCTGCCCTGATGGTGTTATAACGCATCTGGTCGGCAAGAAGGAGAAGGATATTCGGCCTGTTCTCTTTCTGTTCATACGGAACGGTTGCAGCTGTACTTCCCTGTGGGGTTACCATGGATTCATCCTCCCGGGTTCCTCTGGGGAACCCGGAATCATTTTACAGGATAATCTGTGATGAGAGAAGGATGAAAACGGGAGAATCAGCCACCCCGTACCGGAACAGGGCAGCCGAAGGGCATCAGATTCCCTGACAGCTCAGAGCGGCAGGCAATGTTATACTCCAGAGAAACCGGAAAAACGCCGCCCCGGGATAAACAGGATCTTCATCAAGCACTTCCTCCAGCAGTTCCCGGCCGCGGTCTGTATTACCCAGTCCGTACTCTCCCAGAGCCATCAGATAGCGGCAGTAGAGCCTGTTCCGAGCATCCCCGTCCTGATCGAATATCAGCAGATCCGGAAGGGATACGGCAAAGTAGTCTATTTCCGTTTTGTCATGGTAGTGGGATTTTCCCCAGGACAGGAGTTTGTTGAACCTTCGGCGTGCTTCAACCGGATTCCCCAGACTCAACTGGGCCACGCCCTGAAAGTAGATAAGGTCGGCGGACTGATCGTTATAGTAACGGGATGCCGCAGGTTCCTGCTCTCCCCGGGTGGCCTCTGTAAAAGACTGGCGGGCTTCCTCCCTTCTGCCGGCAGCATCAAGGGCCAGACCTCTGAAATAGTCCAGCTCGTTATCCGTTATGGTACAGAGCTTTCCTTCTCCCAGGTTGTGAGGGTAGGAGTAGGCTCTTTCAAACCGGGCGAGAGCTTCTTCCGTGCGGCCGGATATAAGATTTTTTAAACCCGTCAGAACAAGAGAGCGGATGTACTGGGCGGAAACCCGTCCCTCTCCTCCCTCCCAGGGCTGAAACTGTCTGGTATTCAGGATCCCGATGGCTTCCTCCTCCTGTCCGGTCAGATTCAGGAGAGTCAGTTTTTCCACGGTCAGATCGTCCCGGGCTTCAACACAGTCCGGATACTTCTGCAGAAAGGCCAGGCGCTTCTCGGGGGAGTATCCCATCTTTTTGTAGAGCTGATCCAGTTCAAAAAGGATCCTGCTGTCCGTTGAATCCAGAAAGAAGGCTTCCTCCAGCAGTTTCAGGGCTTTTTCCGGATTTTCTTCTTTATTGCAGGCTCCCAGGGCCAGGTTTCTCCTGACTGTGGGGAAAACCGGATCGGCATCCGCCGCTTTCCGCCAGAGAGTAATCGCTCTGTCGAAGTTCCTGTGATGATAGTAGAAGTTTCCCGCGTAATAGGGTGCTTTTGTATCGTCAGGATGGTTCTGTATAACATGTTCCAGGATCATGATTGAATCGGTTCTGACGGGGAAGCAGAAATCCGGATCAGCTTCCGCTCCTGATTTATACCAGAGCGCTGCCTCTTCACTCTTTCCGGATTTTTCATAAAGGTAACCCAGGTAGTAACAGACCAGGGGTGATTCTGTTTTCCCGTCAATAAGATTAAGCAGCCCGATCGCCTCTTCAAAGGCGCCGCACCACAGGTAATCCAGGGCCAGCTCCCTGTAGGAGAACCGGTCTCCCCGTATGAGTTTCTGAAATGATTTCAGATTCTGTTCCGTAGGCTGGAGCAGCCCTGTTTCATAGGAGGCCGCATGGCTCAGGGGATCAGCGGTTTTCAGTTCTTCCAGAATCTTCACAGCTTCCGTGGCTCTGTTGAGTTTCCTCAGGATCAGAGCCTTCAGGTGGAGGGCTTTCCTGTTGTGACGACCTGCCCAAAGAGCGCGATCGACTTCCAGTAGAGCCTGATCCAGATTTCCCCGGGCGCAGGACAGTCTGGCCAGTTCACAGTATCCGGCCCCCTGCCAGGCGCCGTTCCATACGGATTTATAGAACTTTTCATAGGCTTCCCTGTCTTTGCCCTGGTAGCGGAGCGTCCATCCGAGGTGAAAAAGGGCCTCTCCGTCATAAGGGTTGGGGTTGCGGAAGGTCTGCCGTTTTACAGCCTGACGGAAATGATCCTCTGCCGCAGTAAAGCGACCTCTCTGCAGCTCCCTTTTTCCCAGAGCCGTATGACAGCGGCTGTCTCCGGGATCCCGTTTCAGGCCTTCCCGGTAGTAATCGTCGGGATTGCGGGTCGCATGACGGTACTGTTCCAGGTGAAGCCCCGTAAGAAAGAGTTCTTCTGTTGAGGCAATCTCCTCTGCGGGAGGAGCTGCTTCGGCCGGTTCCGGTATGGGGCGCAGCTGGTCTTCCTCCTTCCAGGCAGACAGGATCTGCTCCGTCCGGCTGGATAGAACCAGTGAAAAATCCTTCTCGCCGGAGCCGGCGGGCCGGGGGAAGGTGGAATGAAAACTTTTTTCCGGTGTGAGGTTCAGGGTTTGGGTATATAGAACTTCGGATCCCAGTTTCAGCTCCAGGGTCAGATCCTTTTCCGGGCTCATTGTATAGACCCCCATCCTGATTTCATCCTCTTCTATCTGGAGAGAGAGGGCCGCCCTGGTGGAGGCATTCTCTACACTGTTCAGTTCCTTGTAGGGCATAAAGTTCTGCCGGAAAACCTTCTCTTCTCCGGGCTGAAGCCAGGAGAAGTCCGGCTGGTTATCTGTAAAAGCCCCGGTCATCAGTTCAATATAAGGGCCGTCTTCATCAGTCAGATTCCGGTCCCAGGCCTGACCGAAGTCCCCGTTGCCCCAGGTCCACTGTTTTTTTCCCGGTACCAGGTGGTGGTTGGCCACATGAAGCATCCCGGCTTTTTTTTCATGATCATAGCAGCCCATAAAATCATAATCCGAATGATAGGCCATATAACTGGTAGGGACGGGAATATTTTTATAGCGGCTGATATCGACCCCTTCGGAGTAGTCCATCTTGTAATAGGTTCCCGTAGCGATGGGGAAGGTGGATACATCCCTTTTCCCGTGATCCATAACAGCATGAACATCCGGCGGGAAAATGGACTGATAGCTGTCGCTTACGGCAACCGCCGGGTTGGCCCACCAGAGGAAGGTCCGGGGAGTATTGGAACCGTTATACAGCCGGGCTTCTATTTCCAGTACGGCCTTTTCCGGGCGCAGTATGAAAGCGGTGGAACAGCGGGTCAGGCCGATGTGATCCTGTTCTCCCACCCATATTACGGCGCTGCCGTCCTCCTTCGTTTCATAGAGATGATCCGTAGGTTCATAGGTTCCGGGACGGTGGTGCTGGGGCCAGTTGAACTCGATGCCTCCGGAGATCCAGGGGCCGGTCAGACCGACCAGGGCCGGTTTTATTACTCTGTTATGGTAGACAAAGTGGTAATCATTTGTCTTGTCGTAGGCCATCTGGACCCTTCCTCCCAGTTCCGGGAGGACCATAATCTTAAGGTACTCATTCTCCAGGTAGAGGGCTTTCCACTGCCGGTTTTCTTTTTCCGTTCCCACCGATTCTATTACGGGATAAGGGTAAACAGCTCCGCTGGATCCCTGATAGACCCGTTTTTCCAGAAAAAGGGGATTCTTTTCTTTTTTTCCAACAGGGTAGGTCGGTATGGTTATCCTCTCCTCCCATACTTGAACAGTCCTCATATTTTTCTCCTTGCAGGGTAAGCTTTTGTCTTTTTACCTGATTATAGAACCGTACTATCCGGTTTAAAATGGACGGATTTCTTCAGGGATGGATAATCTTATGATTTGACTGTTCAATAACTGTGATATAATCGAAAATACAAGAGTTTCAGGAGATTATATTGAAATATTTAAGGAAAGAGGAAGGGTTCCGGGGGCAGCGGCTGTTTGTAATACCACCGGATGTTACAGATGAGGCGAACCTCAATCCGCACAACCGGAATCTGCAGGTCAGCGCCGCGGGGTACTACCCTTCCGCGGCGGGGCATCAGAAAATCCGCTCTGAACCTCTGGAGGAGGGGATCCTCCTTTTCTGTCACAGGGGCAGCGGTTTTGTAAGAACCGGCGGGAAGTCGGTTCTGCTCCATGAACGGGAGGTCTGTCTCCTGCCGCCGGGGCAGTCCCATATCTACGGGGCTTCGGACCATGATCCATGGAGCCTGTACTGGATGCATATCAGAGGCGATCTGCTGGGGGTCTATCTGCGGCTTCTCAAGGAGAACAGTATGGTCCCTGTCAGTTCCGGTGCGGATGAGCAGGCTGTGCAGCTGTTCGGGATGCTGTTCCAGGCTCTTGAAAGAGGGTATTCCCGGGAGATCCTGATTCACGCCGGACAGCTGGCCGGTACTATTCTTACAGCCCTTTTCTATAGTAACCGGGATTTTCATCCCCAGATGGGCTCTGCAAACAGCCGGCGCCTGGATGATGCAGTGAAGACGATGCAGGATAAGGTTGCTGAGGGTGAAAGTTTTTCTCTTTCCGAGATGGCGTTGTCCGTGGGGCTTTCGGTGCCTCATTTTTCTGAATTATTCCGAAACGGGATGGGATATCCGCCGGTTGAATACTTCAACCGGCTCCGTATTCAAAAGGCCTGCCGGCTTCTTGAACTTACCACTGAGACAATTCAGGAGGTGGCCGGAGAGAGCGGCTATAGTGATCAGTACTATTTCTCCCGGGTTTTCAGAAAGATAATGGGGGTATCTCCCAGTGAATACAGAAATAAAGCGCATCATTAAGGAGTAGAAACACGTGAATAATATGGTAATACTGGAAAACAGTTCTCTGCGGCTGGAGATCCTGCCGTCGCGGGGCGGTAAGATCTTGTCTATCTGGAATAAGGAAAACGGGGCTGAATGGCTCTACCGGGGGGAGTCAGACGGTTTTCCGGCCCCCGAATCTTATAGAAGGAGGATCTTTGATGAAAAGGAAGCCTTCGGGATGGATGAAATGTTCCCGACAATCAACCCTGAAGAAATTACGGATCCCTCCGGATCTGTCTTAACCCTGCCGGATCATGGTGAAATATGGAGCCGGTCCTGGGAGGTCGTCCAGCACAGTTCCAAAGAGCTGAATCTGAAAGTTGAGGGATCCATACTCCCTTACACTTTCAGCCGGGATCTTCTGCTGGAGAATAACCGTATCCTTCTCCGGTACAGAGCCGGGAATCCGGGGGACGCCCCCATCCCTGCTCTCTGGACCCCTCATCCTCTCTTTTCGTTTTATGACGAAACAGAAATTCTGGTCCCCGATGAACTTGATACCATCCGGCAGGCCATGGCGGACGGTCCCCTGGGAGAGTACGGTTCCCTGCACTCCCTTGCTCCTTCCGGTGACATTCCCGGTGCGGGCAACCTGCTGCACCCCGGGACCCTGCCGGAAGGCAGCGCCTTTAAATTCTACGGAGAAAAACCTTTGAAGGAAGGTTATTGCGGATTAAAAGACAGGCGGGGGCGTCTGACTTTCACCTATCCTGCAGAACAGATACCCTGGCTGGGGTTCTGGATTAACAGGAAAGGCTGGGGAAATCAGCAGAATCTGGCCCTGGAACCGGCTACCGCTCCCATGGACGGGCCGAAAGCCGCAGAGAAGTTCAAGGTAACCGCCCAGCTCAAATCCCGGGAGGTTTGGGAGTGGGAGATGGTTATTGAAATCCGATAAGATTGCTTATACAGGACGCCCCGATTCATATCTATTTGAGTTTTAGAACGGATTCAGCTCTTTCATGATCCTGATATAGCTGTGCAGGTTGTCCCAGGGGACTTCCGGTTCAATTACATGGGTTGGAGAGATCAGAAAGCCCCGCTTCCCATTGCTCATTTCGACTCTTTTCATCACATCGTTTCTCACATCCTCAGGAGATCCGAAAGGCATGGTTGTCTGAGTTCCGATTGAGCCCCAGAAGGCCAGTCTGTCGCAGTATTTACTGTAGACTTCCTCCACATCCATGCTTTCCGGCTGAACCGGATTCAGTACTTCAACCCCCGCATCGATCAGGTCGTCGATAAAGGGGGTGGCAAAACCGCAGGAGTGATAGGATATGATTACATCGGGATTGACAGCTTTGGCCGAAGCAATGACCCGGGCCAGTTTGGGTTGAATATACCGGAGCCATAGGTTCGGGTCCATAAGGGGAGTGGACTGCATGCCTATATCGTCGCCCAGGGCAATCAGGTCCACCCCGGCTTCCGCCAGAAAGGCGGCTGTCCGGCAGGAGTGTTCGCATATCCTGTCCAGCAGCCGTTCCGCTTTGGGATCGTCCAGCATCATATCCATCATCAGATCTTCCATTCCCCGGATCAGCCAGGAGCGTTCCCATATCGTCTGCTCAAGCCATGCCCTGACAGCAAGGCCCTTGCCATGGATCTCATTAATAGTTTTCTTTAACCGCTCTTCCTCCCCTTCTGCTATTTTCGGAAGGAGATGGTTCTCTATATCCTCCAGTGTACATTCACCTGTAAGGGGTGGATGAAAGTGAACCATATGCATGCAGGCTTCCGATCCCCTGGATGTAGCGGTTCCAAAGGGATCCACTTCAAACTCATCGGGCATATCCCGGTCTGCAAAAAGGGATTTTCCGTCTCCCTCATAGGTTTTTGCCATTTCCACCTGAACCGTTCTGTGGAACAGCCCGAAGTACTCTTCCACGGTCTGGCCGGTCTTCATTCCATTGAACTCCGTCAGTTTGGGGGGAGTCAGATCGATATCCGGGGGAAAGATCCTGGCATCACATTCTTTCTCTTCTCTCTTTAAAACTTTTCTAAATGCGTCTCTCTTGTTCATACCTGACATTATCAGGCCGGATTAGTCTGTCGTATAGAGATTTTTTGCCGCATAATAGTGGATAAAATGATTGTTTTATATGTTTAAATAGCATTAAGAATGATATATAAGGATTTTAGAGTGTATAATATGACTATGAATTCACTCGAGAACAATATCATCTTCAAGAGCCCCGGGAAGATGATTCCCGGACTGACTGTTATTGCTTCAGGTAAAATTGAGCACCAGGATTTCAATATTGAAGGATTCCGGGTTTTGAATAACTATGCTGCTGTTTTTGTTTCTAAAGGGCAGGGGGAGTATTACACGCCGGAAGATACGGCTCCGATCAGGCTGGAAGAAGGGAATCTTTTCTTTCTTGCTCCGGGTGTCGCTCACAGGTATGGACCTGTGGACGGACTGTGGACCCAGTATTGGGTGGTTTTTACGGGACAGATGGCCCAGCTGTTTGAAAAAGGGGGGTATTTTGATCCTGCCTCGCCGGTTTTGAACAATCTCCGGCGATGGGATGTACAGTCGGCTTTTGAAGAGCTGATCACTCTTTCCGAACGGAAACCCCTGGATTACGGGATTCAGATGTCGGTTATCCTCTACCGCCTGCTGCTTTCCGTCATTCCGGGGATTTCCGATGCCGGCAGATCCTGCAACGTGAAGGAGGAACTGACGGAGGAGATAAAAAGCCGGCTTCAGGAGAATCTGCTGACCAGGAGGACCGTAAAGGAGATCCTGAGCATCCGGGGGTACTCCTATAACTATCTCAGGGCTGTTTTCAAGGAGATTACCGGGTATTCTCCCATACAGTATCAGAACAGGCTCCGGGTGGAGTATGTCTGCGAACAGCTCTCCTTTTCCAGTCAGTCCATAAAGGAGATCGCTTATAATGCCGGGTTTGACGATCCTCAGTATTTCAGCAGAATGTTTCGCAAAACAACCGGGATCACTCCCGGGCAGTATAGAAAGTCCATTGTCTCGTATGCACAGAATTAAGTCTTCTTTTACAATCTGTTTTCCTCGGGTATAATTCTGCCATGGCAGAAAGAGTATCGCTTCAGGATATCGCCGATTCCCTGGGAATCTCGCGGGGAACCGTTGACCGGGCCATCCATAACCGGGGACGGATTAACTCCGAAACCAGAGATAAAGTCCTATCGGAAGCCAGGCGTCTGGGGTATATAGACAGAAAAATAGATTCCTTTCTCCCTCTGAAGGAGAAGAAAATCATAGAAATCCTGATTCCGGGGGAGGATCCTTTTTTCGGAAAAATCGAGGAGGGTTTCCGGAAGGCCATGGCCAATGAGCCCTCCGGCTTCCAGCTGCGGATCAGGAATGTCACCCTTGAAAATCCGGAGGAGGAAAAAAAATATCTGGATAAACTCGGCAGGAATCCCGGTGAGGTTTCCGGGGTTATTATCGTCCCATCCGACCGGGATTATCTGAACAGTTCCATACTGAAACTGGAACTGGCGGGGATTCGGGTCGTAACGGTTAATACGGATGCTCCCGACAGCGGCAGGTCCGTTTTTTTCGGCCAGAATCTTTATGCATCCGGTCGTGTTGCCGGTGAGATTCTGATGCAGATAAGCAGTGGACCAGTACTTATCCTGAGCGGATATGAACGGCTGTGGGCCCATGAGGAGAGAATCAGGGGATTCCTTGATATTTACAGGGAAAACGGGCGTCAACGCGAGATAGTCGGGCCCTTTTTTATGCAGGATAAAATTGCAAATGCATATACGATACTATCGAATAATCTGGGAGCTGTTAACGGAATCTATGCCGTAAGCGGTCAGGCGACGGAAGGGGCCGGGAGTTTTCTGGCCGGCAATAAATTGAAGCTTCCACTGGTGGGGTATGACTGCAGCGATGCAAACCGGAAACTTCTGAAAGCAGGAGCCGTTACATCCCTGATTTATCAGTCCCCCGAACTTCAGGGGTATTTTGCCGTTAAATGGCTGATACAATCTTTAAACAATAATTCAATAGGCAGGGATGAAGGAATTCAGACTCCCATCGATATCTATTTCCGGGAGAATATTGACTTTTTCAAAGACCATACAGAGTTGTATTAAATTACGATTTTCCAGCTGATCATTTTTTTTATATGCGTGCATATGAACGCTTGACTGATACCTTTCCGGAGAGGTAAAATTAAGTGTGCAAATGCACGCATAGTCCAATACTTTCTAAAAGGAGATAAGATGAACGGAAGAGAACGATTACTGACCGTATTAAACGGTGAAAGGGCAGACCGGGTCCCGGTTACCCTTTTTATTCAGGGACAGGGGCATTTCATAACCCAGGTAAACCCGGAGACCGACCCCTGGGATTTTATAGCCATCCAGAAAAATGTCATTGATTATCAGAAGAGCCTGGGGCTGGATGTCCATGCCAGGATGCTTTTTTTCAATCCCCATAAACCGGTTTTTGCCCATCTGGGGTATATGAATGTGGATGTGCAGACCGAAAACTGGGAAGTGAAACACTGGGAGGAGAGCAATGGTAATACGGTACTCCATAAATACGAGATAAAAACCCCCGAAGGGACCTTGAAGCAGACTTTCTCCATTAACGAACTCAGACCCAAAACCTATATGTATGCCTGTACGGAAAAGCCGGTAAACGGACCGGATGATCTGAAAATCGCCATGAAGTATGAGCCGGCCTATTCGAATGAAGTCAAGAGTGAAATGAAGAGGAATGTGGCGGCTGTCAAGGCGGAAGTCGGAGATTCGGGTATCCTCTCCGCCTGGACCAACGGCGGTCTGTTCAATAATATTTCCGGTTTTATAGATCATGAAGTGCTCTATTCCATCTTCCTGCTGGATCCGGAGTATTACGGGGCGCTCATGGCTTTTGCCAGAAAGCGGGTTTATGATTTTACCGATGCCATCATCCAGACCGGTGTCGATGCCCTCTGTGTGGGAGGGAATGTAGCCGGAGGTTTTCTGGGAGAGAACTGTTTCGATGAGTATATCCGCCCCTTTGAAACAGAGTATATAAACCATATCCAGAATCAGGAAAAACCGGTTATCTACCATAACTGCGGCGATATTATGAACCTGATCGAACCCTATAAGAAGATGGGCATCAAAAATATCGAACCCTTCAGCCCCCGCCCTCTGGGCGACGGCGATCTGGAAGTTCTGGCGCAGAGAATGAACGGAGAGTTTACGGTAACCGGGGGGGTGGACCAGGTCAATGTGATTCAGAAGGGGAGTGTGGCCGATGTGGAGCGCGCTACCATTGATACAATCACCAGAGGCAAGAAGCTGAACCGGTATATCCTGCAGAATGCGGATTTTCTGGAGTACGGGACTCCCCTTGAAAATGTGGAAGCCTATGCCCGGACGGGACTGGCCAACGCGGGGTATTAAAGATAAAAAAGACCGGCAATTCGCCGGTCCTGGTTCAGGAATAAACTATTTTCATTACACAGCACAGTCGGGGCACCGGTCGTGTTCCAGGGAGTAATCTTTCCGTATCTCCCTTTTTCCGGCTATATCCAGGCGCCGGCGCTGGATTCGTTCAATATCCAGGGGATAGGAGCCGTATTCGTGAACTGTGTTATACATGGTTTCGATATTAAGCAGAGGGATCTTGTCGTGGACCTCGCTGGAAGAGCCTATAAAGAGCTTTCGGGACGGTCCGATCCTCTCAATCAGTTCAAGGGTTTCATCCTCCACATCAAAGGCATTCCCGAAGGGGAGGGTCTCTTCGCAGCAGACATTTCCAAACAGGAATTTATCAGGCCAGGCCCGGTGAATCTCAAAAATATCGTTGCATCCGCAGCGTTCTATGGGATTGAGTCCCTCTGCATGGAACTTGTTCTCTCCCAGGATAATATCCAGCAGAGCCCCGTAGCGGCCGTCCGTATGGAAGAGAAAGGATCCTCCCTTTTCCCGGATGGGCCGGGCGATTTTCAGCCATCGTTCCAGACAGTTCTCCTCTATCCACAGGGGAGAAAAAATGGGGCCGTTGGAACCGGCCATATCCTCACCCATAAACTGCAGGGGCGGTGTAGCATTATCCGCATAGACTTTTGTCAGAGCGGCGGAATAGGCTGTGGTACAGTCCAGTATATGATCGATCAGCTCAGGCGCATCGTAAAGGACCATGGAAAAGAGTTCCAGATCCACATAGGTATAGGCATCACAGAGGGGGCCTTCGACGCAACCGATATAGACCCGGTCCTGTGAGGCGAACCGTTGGGTGATGTTTTTCAGGTAGGGGGTGAACCACTCCCTGATTTCATCCTCTTCAGGGATGGACGGCATGTTTTTTTCAAGGCCTGCCAGATCATTAAAAGGACGTCTTGATATCCAGGCTGTATCGCCACCCTGTTCCACACCCCAGCTGGAGGGATCCACACCCATAAAGCGAATCCAGTTGTCTACCTTGTGCCTCATCCAGTGGTCCACAGGATCATGGGTAAAGCGGGTAATATCCAGACCTATCCCTTTAAGAGCTCTGGCATTGATATCCAGCAGTTCATCGGAAGAGTATTTTCTGTCGTCCCTGTATCCCCCGTAAACCCGCAGGACTTCCGTGTTATCTATCAGATCATAGGTCATAATGCGGTCGACTTCCCGGCCCTGCAGGGCCTTTGTCATTCGTTCAAGATTATTCATGCCTTGCTCCTTTCGCATAACGAATAAATATAAAACCGGAACAGGATTGTTCCGGCTGCAGTAAATTTTAATTTTTGGTATTTACCTGTTTAAAACGGTCAATCAGCACGGCGATAAGAAGAATAAGACCGCGCACAACGTACTGGTAGAAAGTCGGGATATTCATCAGGTTCATGGCATTCTGCACGGTACCCATAATCAGAACACCTACGATAGCCCCCTGTATCGGTGCAACACCGCCCGAGAGGGATACGCCGCCGAGTACACAGGCTGAAATGACATCCAGAGAGAATCCCACGGAGGTATTGGGCTGTCCGCTGGTCATTCTGGATGCCAGTACGACTCCCGCAAAACCGGCCATCATTCCCTGAATGGTAAAAATGATTATCTTGATTTTGTCCACCGCTACACCGGCCAGACGGGTCGCTTCCATATTGCCCCCCATGGCCAGGGTGTTTTTACCGTAGGACGTGTTGTTCAGAAGAACTCCGAATATGACAAAACAGACGGTTGTAATCCAGATAGGGTTGGGAATCCCCAGAACCTGTCCGTTTCCCAAACCGAAAAAGCGCATATCCGGAACACCTACGGCGCTTCCTCCGGAAACAATAAAGGCCAGCCCTCTGACAATCTGAGCCATAGCCAGTGTTGTAATCAGAGCATTGATTTTGGCTTTGGCAATAATCGTACCGTTAATCAGGCCGATTAAACCGCCGCCCAGAATCCCGGATACCACACCCAGAAAGATGCTTCCCGTCGCATTGATCATCACAGCAGCGGTTACCCCGGAAAAAGCGACGATATTTTCAACAGACAGATCAAAGTCTCCGGAGGCCAGGCAGAACAGCATGGTACAGGCTACCATTCCCACCATGGACACCGACAGGCCCAGACCTATCATGTTTCTCCATGTAAAGAAGTAGGGGACGAAGATTGAGAGTGCGATAAACAGCAGGATGAAGATTACCAGCATCCCGGAATTCTCCCATAAATGCCGGATGAATTTAAAAATCTTATTCTCCGATTTCATGGCTACAGTATTTTCCATTTTCATTTCCTTTTCTTGTTATACTGATTTTTCTTCACCGGCTTTATCCGGCAGAGCTTTGCTTAGAATAGCTTCATCCGAGTATTCCTCTTTCTCAAATGAACCGACAATCTCTCCTTCCCGCATAATAATCATACGGTCGGATACACCCATAACTTCGGGCAGATCGCTGGATATACAGATAATGGACTTTCCCTCTTCCGCCAGATTATACATCAGCTGGTAAATTTCATTTTTTGTCCCCACATCGATTCCCCGGGTGGGTTCATCCATAATCAGAACATTCACATCTTCCGCCAGCCACCGCGCCAGGATTACCTTCTGCTGGTTTCCGCCCGAAAGGCTTCCCACATTGTTCTCCCTGCTTGGGGTCTTTATCTGCAGGGTATCGATAAAGGAGTCTGTCGTTTCCTGCTCCGCTTTTTTGTCCAGAAAAAAACCGGCTTTCATACTGTGGCGTCTGACGCTTATATTGATGTTTTCATCCACACTCCGGATCGGAATGATTCCATCGTCTTTTCTGTCCTCGGGACAGAAGAAAATCCCGTTTTCAATGGCATCCCGGGGCGATTGGATCCGAACCTTCTTATCCTCAAGGGTAATGGTTCCGCCGCTGTGTTTTTCCGCGCCGTAAAGCAGCCTCATCAATTCGGATCGTCCGGCTCCCACCAGTCCGAAGAATCCCAGAATTTCACCTTTTCTCAGTTCAAAACTGGCCGGTTTCTTCAGTCCGGGACCGGAGATATCGTCCGCCCTGAAAACAGTATTCCCCAGGGGTCTGCTCCGGTAGGAGTAGATATCCCTGATATCCCGGCCCACCATGCGGCTCACAAGCAGGTCATGGGTTACATTCTGCATATCCTGGAAGGTTTCTATTTTTTTCCCGTCCCGGAATACAGTAACGGAATCGCAGATCTTGAAGATCTCTTCCATCCTGTGAGAGACATAAATGATGGATTTGCCCTTTCCTCTGAGATTTCTGATAATGTCGAAAAGACGGATGGTCTCTTTGTCGGAAAGGGAGCTGGTCGGTTCATCAAAGGCTATAATATCCGCATTATGCAGCAGCGCTTTGGCTATTTCTATCATCTGCCTCTGGCCGATGGGCAGATCTTTAATTTTCCTGTTAGGGTCTATATCTTCCAGTATGTAGCTGAGTTCTTCACTGGCAATGGACTTCATCGCTTTAAAGTCGATCAGACCGGACTTTTTCAAAGGGTAGTGGCCCAGCAGCAGATTTTCTGCAACGGTCATCTCCGGTACAAGGTTCAGTTCCTGATAAATAATGGCCACTCCTGCGTCCAGAGCGTCCCTGGTTCCCTGAAAATCCCGGGGGGTTCCATTAATGATGACCTTTCCGTCGGAGGGGTAGTAGGCTCCGCTGAGGATTTTCAGCAGAGTGGACTTACCGGCTCCGTTTTCTCCGATCAGACCGCGAACTTCACCGCTCTGCACTTCGAAGGAAACTCCATCGAGAGCGCGAACCCCGGGAAAGCTTTTTGATACCGACTGAAATTGTAAATAGGGTGTCATGTAAAACTCTTTTAATTTGATTGAAGATGAGAAGCGGGAGGAACGGCTCCTCCCGCTTCCGGACTTGTATCTACTGATTATGAATCTCAGCCGTTTTCTTTAAGTTTCTGTTCGTAGTTATCCCGGTTCATCATAACAGCGGTTGTCCATGTGGTGGCAGGAGGTTCAACACCTTCGGTAATCCATTTGTAGACATATTCGCTTGTTTCATATCCGTGTCTTCTGGGAGAGATCAAGGCTGTGGCATAAAATCCGGTAATTTCGGATTTGGCAAACTCGGCCGTGGCTGTTCCGCTTCCGCCGATTCCCACAGCACAGATGTCAGCAGCTGTAAATCCGTTTCCTTCACAGGCTCTGGTTCCGCCCATGGCAGCTTCATCATTCAGACCGCCGATCAGCCAGTGCTTAATCTGGGGGTTTTTGGTGATTGTGATATTGGCTGCGTTGAATCCGCCTTCTGTATCGGTTGTTTTTTCGGGTGATTCAAAAATAAAAGCTTTGTCGAATCCTTTTTCCAGCAGGGCATCGGTCATACCGCTTGTTCTGTCTACGGCAGTAGGCAGTTCATTGAAACTGATTCTCATAAAACCGGTTTCATTCTGTTTCCATCCTCTGGCGTCCATCTGCTCCTTCAAGGTATAACCAACCTGCTTTCCGATTTCATAGGCGGAAATACCCATATGGGGAACTTCTTCCATAGGATTGCCGTTGGCACCGACAAAGCGGTCATCCACGCTCATGACCTTCAGGCCGTTGGCTTTGGCTTTGGCCATAATAGCAGGACCGAGTTTTACATCGGGAGTACAGATGACAAAACCCTGTGCACCCTGTGCTGCAATATTATCAATAGCCGATAGAACCTTTTCTCCATCGGGGGTTCCGATTTCCAGTACTTTAAAACCGAATTCTCCTCCGGCTTCCTGGGCGAATTTCCATTCATTCTGGAACCAGGGTTCTTCGGGCATTTTTACAAGAAAACCGATTTTTACCTCATCAGATGATCCGGCTCCCTCCTGGGCACCGTTGGCAAAGAGCGCTCCTGATAAAAGCATAAAGCAGATTGCAAGGACTAATCCTTTTTTCATATATAACTCCTTTAAGGTTGTTTTCCTCTTTCAATTACAAGTTATATGCCATTTATTGGAGAATATTGCAAAAAAAATGTAATTTCTTATATGGAATAAAAATGTACTAGGAACATTAAAATAGTACAATGGGTGTTCTCCGGAAAGTGGGAAAACCCGATTTCCCCTTTCCCATGGGAATGGGAAAAAACTTTCCCAGAACCCGGGCTCCCGTCGGATTTGCTTGTCATTACTCCATATCACCCTTTATTATCATTCCTATGAGTAAGAGAATTCTGATTGTGGATGATGAGGAGCAGCTTTGCGTCAGCCTCTCCCGGCTGCTGAAAGCCAGCGGGTATGATCCCGTTTATACAACAGTTCCCGAAATGGCTCTTTCCCTTCTTAAAGAGCAGCCCGCCGACCTGGTCATTACGGATTTGAAAATGCCCGGGTTTTCCGGAATTGAT
The DNA here is from genome assembly GCA_963663385.2 of Oceanispirochaeta sp. Taxonomy (GTDB): domain Bacteria; phylum Spirochaetota; class Spirochaetia; order DSM-2461; family DSM-2461; genus Oceanispirochaeta. Next base: position 705,020 of record CAXXXD010000004.1, read on the forward strand.
CTGATTAGGGAAATCCGCATCAGATTTCAGGATCTTCCCATTATAATGGTCTCAGGATACGCCTCAGTGGATAATGTCGTAAAGGCCATGCGTTACGGAGCCCTGAACTTTTTTGAGAAACCTGTCCGGTTTACCGATTTGATCAAGGATATAGATCTGCTTTTCCCGCAGGGAAAATGCGATTCAGGTTCTGGTCCGAACCTGCTTGATATAACCTCCTCCAATAAGAGGATGCAGGATAAAATTTCCATGCTTCACAAAGCCGCCCCGACGGATGCCCCGGTCCTGATTACGGGAGAGTCCGGTACGGGAAAGGAGCTGGCCGCATCGGCCATCCATTCAAGAAGCAACCGCCGTGACGGCCCGTTTATAAAACTCAACTGTGCTGCCATCCCCGAGTCTCTTCTGGAAAGCGAGCTTTTCGGGCATGATAAAGGGGCTTTTACTGATGCCGTAGACAGCCGGCCCGGGAAGTTTGAGGTGGCCGAAGGGGGTACCATTTTTCTGGATGAAATAGGAGAGATGAGTATTAAAACACAGGCCAAACTCCTCCGTGTCCTTCAGGAGAAGGAGTTTGAACGCCTGGGATCGCATAAAACCCGTAAAATGGATGTGCGGATCGTAGCGGCAACCAACCGGGATCTGAATAATCAGATTAAAAAGGGAGGCTTCCGTGAAGATCTGTACTACAGGCTTTCGGTAATACAGATCGAACTGCCGGCTCTGCGTGAACGCAGGGAAGATATTCTACCTCTTTTTCGGGGGTTCCTTGCAGAGTTCAACAGCAAGTACTGCAAAAATATAAAAGGGATGGATCTTGAAACAGAGACTCTGTTTCTGGGGCACGACTGGCCCGGCAATATCAGGGAGCTCCGGAATACGGTGGAAAGGATGGTTATCTTCTGTGAAGGGGAAACTCTCTGTTCTCAGCTCCTGCCGGAACAGTACAATCGTTATCCCCTTACGGATGAACTTATCCCTCTCCGTTATGCTTCGGACAGCATTACAAGGGAGATTATTCTGGATACTCTGGAGAAAACCGGAGGCAGCCGCAGCAGATCGGCGGAAATCCTGGGGATTACCAGACGAACCCTGTACAATAAAATGAAGAAACTGAGGATAGAGGTCTGAATGGATTCCCCGATACGGCAGCCTCTGCTTCAAATGCAGAATATCCGCTACTCCTATGGGTCTCTCAAGGCTCTGACCGGTATTGATTTCGACCTTTACCCATCCGAGATACACGCCCTCTCCGGTGATCATGGATCCGGGAAATCCTCTCTGGTAAAGCTGTTGAGCGGTTCTCTGAACTGCCAGACCGGTATGATAAAGATTAAAGGCAGACAGATCACAACCCTGTCTCCCTCCATCGCGGTACAGCTGGGAATCGGCATGGTTTATCAGAATGAGGAGATTATTCCCACCGGAACCCTTATGGATAATGTCTATCTGGGGCAGTTCCCCCTGTTTATGCTTCCCAGGAGTAAAGCGGCGCTGCTGCAGCAGTGCCGGGAACTGTTTGACTTTTACGGGTTTGAAGAGGACCCGAGAATGAAAATTGCGGAACTGTCTCCCACACGCCGGCATATGCTCCCTTTTTTAAGGGTTCTTGCCCGGGGAGCGGATATACTGATTCTGGATGAAATCGCACAGAAAACAACTCCCGAAGAACAGGAACACATCTATAAACTGCTGCAGATCTGCAGGGATGCCGGTAAGGGCATAATCTATGTAACTTCCAATATTGATGAAATCTTTCGAATCGCCGACCGTGTAACGATTCTTCATAACGGTTTACGCCGCAGTACCGAAGAGGTTTCCCGTGTGGACCGTACGCGGCTGGTTAACCTTGCCTTCAATTTTGCCATGGACCGGGAAGACGGCGAATCGCCAGTGGACCATGAGGTCCTTCTGATCTCCCGTTATGATAAGCGGATAATTAATGATATCCCCCAGGGGATAATGATTATTTCTCCGGAAAATGAAATACAGGATATTAATACGGCGGCTGCCAGGATACTTGAGTGTCAACCCGAGGATCTGACCGGGTCGGATCTGTCCGAGTATTTCATGGCGCTGCCGATTGAAAAAAAGGAAGAAATTCACAGGGCAATCCTGGAGCGGAGGAAGGTATTGTGGCAGAGCCTCAAATTCCTCAGGAACAAGAGACTGAAAATCCGGATCTCCCCTCTGGGAGAGGAAGGGGACAAGAAACAGGGGCTGCTTCTTTTTCTTGAAGATTTTTCTTCGGATTATGAAACACGAGAATACCTGCTGCAGGCGGAAAAATTTGTTTCTACTGCGGAAATGGCCGCAGGGGTTGCTCATGAGGTGAATAATCCTCTGGGGATTATTCAGAATTATCTGGATCTTCTCCAGATGGAATCTCTGAGCGAGAACGGCGAAGACTGCGTTCAACGGATTCAATCCGAGCTGAGCCGGATTGTAGAGATCATCAGCAGTCTGCTCTCCTTTTCCAGAGCCGGCGTTCGTCCCCTGAAAACCTTGAATGTGCATGATCTTCTGGATGACGTTGTCCTATTGATGGGGCATAAGCTTAAGCACCGGGAAATCCGTTTATTCAAACGCTACTCATCCGGGAAATTATACATAGTGGCTCATGAGAACAAGCTGAAACAGCTGTTCCTTAATCTGCTGAACAATGCATCCGAGGCTGTACTTAATAAGGGTGAGATTTCCATCTCGACCGGAAAATCGGGAAACTATGTGAATGTAAACATTACAGATAACGGAAACGGCATCCCCGGGGATATCAGGGATCAGATCTTTTCTCCTTTTTTTACCACTAAAGTAACGAAAACCAATACCGGTCTGGGATTGTCCATCTGTCAGCATATTGTCGAATCCTATAATGGCTTTATAACAGTGAAGAGTACTCCGGGCGAGGCAACCACCTTTACCGTGCGATTGCCTCTTCAAGCCTGAATGGCTTACAGACGGATCTTTTTCTCAAATGCCGCCCTGAGTTTTCCGGATATCCCCCCCGGGGTTCCCGTCCCGATAATCCGTCCGTCAATACAGGTTACAGGGATTATTTCAGCCCCGGATCCTGTCAGAAAGCACTCTTCCGCCGTATAAAGGTCAAAGCGGGTCAGGGTTGTTTCCTCAACAGGGATCCCCAGTTCACGGCCCAGCTCAAGTATGGTTGCACGGGTTATCCCTTCCAGAATCCCCAGCCAGGGGGCGGGTGTCAGGAGTTTCCCTTCCCGGATAATAAAAATATTGTCCGCCGTACACTCCGTCACATACCCGTCCCTGTTCAGCATTACCGCTTCAGGGCATCCGGCATCCCGGGCTTCCATCTTTGCCATGATGTTTGTCATATAGTTGAGGCTCTTTACCCGGGGATCAAATATATCCGGGGAGAGTCTTCTTGACGCGGACGTAATGATTTTCATTCCCTTGTCGTAGAGTTCCTGCGGATAGATCTGGATATCCTCGACTATTATAATGACCGAGGATACGGGGCAGCTGGAGGGATCAATTCCCAGATTCCCCTTTCCCCTGGTGACAAGCAGACGGATATAGCCCTCTTTTTTTTCATTTAGCTCAACCGTTTTTTCTACTGTGCGGATCATCTCCTCCCGGTTCATCGGGATAGTCAGTCTGAGGACTTTTGCGCTGTCATAGAGGCGCCGGATATGCTCCTCCAGTTTAAACACTCTGCCTGCGTAAATCCGGATTCCCTCGAAAATTCCGTCGCCGTACAGCAGGCCGTGGTCAAATACGGAAACCTTTGCCTTATCCCTGTCGTAATATTTGCCGTCCATATAGATTTTCATTCTGGTGATACCTCCCGGTTATGAAATATATCTCTCAGAAAGGGATAACCCTCTCCGAACTTCTCGATCAGCCGGGCATCGAAGCGTTCAACAATTTTCATGATATAGATGTCGTGCTTGATGTAATCTTCTGCTAGGGTGACAAAGCCTTTGTTGCTGCTCCAGGCTCCCTGCGGTTCGTCCCGGGAGAATGTTCCCGAGAGGGCGGAAGAGGAATCCGTTACCAGAGTGAATCCCCTCCCTCCCTTTTCCGAGTAGAGGGTATCCTGTATGGGATGACTGAAGAGGGATTCCCAGGTCAGTGCTGAGGGGCCGAAGTGTACAACCGCGCATTTTACGCCCTGGTTTTCCTTCTCCTTGACAAGATCCGCCAGAGAGGAGAACTCCTCCTCCCAGACAGAAAGAAGAATTGTTTCCTTTGACGCAATTATCATACGTTCGGCCCGTTCCATAAGGGCTTCTCTGTCTTTCAGATTCCATATATACGAGACATTTCTGCTTTTACCCGTTTTTTTCAGTTCCCGGGAAAGATTTGACAGGGTTTTGTCCATTTTATAGCGGTAGGAGCCCAGGAATTCTTCCGGATCCTGCGGGGAATACCGTTTTTTGCTTCCCTCCGCCAGTTCCAGGACCATCTCTTTTTCAATCAGTTTTTTTATTACCCCGTAAATTTTTGATGTGGGGAGTCCCGCCTGGCCGGCTGCTTCATAGGCTGTCAGGGGGCTGTCCTCCAGAAGGGTCAGATAGGTCCTGGCTTCGTAATCGCTCAATCCGATCTCTTTGAGTCTGTCAATTATATTAACTACCATGGTAGTCAATATAAGACGAATACAAAAAAAATGTCAAGAATTCTGTAATAATAATTAACCGTATTTTTCGCTTTTTTCGGCATCAAGAATCAACCCGAGGGCTTTATCCCTGCTTCTGGCTTTAATCAGGTTCCGGATTAATTGATTGTCTGCCGCCATCTGACTGATACGGGACAGGATGCGCAGGTGCACCACCTCACTGTCTGTAATTATCAGAAAGAAAAGGTGAGTGGGAAGGTTGTCCAGTGAATCGAAATCGCAGCCCTCCGGGCAGATCCCCAGGATAACTTCCGGTCCCGGCAGGATATTCTCCTCCGGTCGCCGCAGATGGGGGATGGCTACATGCAGACCAATGGCCGTTGAGCTCATTTCTTCCCGGTGCATGAGCTTCTTCAGAAAAAGCAGTCTGTTATCCTGACTGATCTGCAACGGGGCTGTCAGCTGTTGAAGCACTTCCTCTTTGCTGCCGGGCTTCAGATCGCAGATTATACGTTCTTTTCTGATCAGACGGGAAAGGGGAACCAGGGAGCCTTCCTTCTCCAGAAGGGAGGACAGGTCATTCCTGGGAAGAACAGTCATTCTGGATATCAGCCAGTCATCAATCATAGGCCTCATGAAACGCCATTGACTGGCAATTTTAGCACAGGGAATTTCTCCTTTCTGGATCATCCGCAGAACTGTTTTTTCTGCAACCTTGAGGTATTCCGCCACTTCACTGAGGGTCATAATCTGGTTATTAAAAGTGCTGTCAGGCATTTATAGTACACTATAGTCTGTATCCGGCTCAGATGCAATCCATATTCTGAAGCTTCTCAACTGGGATAAACGGATTTATTCTGATATGCTGACAGAAGGAGAGCAGAACATGGAAGAGTTTATTCAGAAGGTGATCCGGGGGGCAGGTGAACTTGCCATGGAATTCAGGAACCGCCTGGATTCCATAGAAGTTGAGAAGAAAGGATCAGAAAAAGATCTGGTGACCGAAGCGGATAAAGCTGTGGAGCAGTATATTCGAGATCAGATAACCGGAACCTATCCGGATCATGCCGTAACCGGCGAGGAACAGGGGGCTACAGGAGATCATGATTACAGATGGATTATCGATCCTATAGACGGTACGGTTGCTTTTCTGCACGGTCAGTATTTTTTCAGTGTTTCCATTGCCCTTACCTATCGGGATGAAACCATAGCGGCAGCTGTCTACGCCCCGGCTCTGGATGACCTTTTTTTCGCGGCTAAAGGGAAGGGAGCCTTTCTGAATGGGAAGTCCATTCATGTCTCTTCCAGGGACCGGCTGGTAAATTCAATCTGTTGTACCGGTTATGACTGCCGGGATGGAATTCTTCAGGCCGGGTCTCTGAAAATTTTCAACCGTATCATGCCTCATCTGAGGGATATCAGGCGTTACGGATCAGCAGCTCTGGATCTCTGTCTGGTGGCATGCGGTCAACTGGAGGGCTACTGGGAGCAGAGCCTGATGATTTATGATGTCGCCGCCGGCCTTCTTATTCTGGAAGAAGCGGGAGGAACGGTCAGTGACTACAGGGGCGGTTCTTCCGGGATGCCTGCTCAGGTTGTCGGAACCAACGGTCTGATCCACCGGGAGCTGGTGGATCTTATTTCATCTGGGGATTAAATTGAGAACCGGCCTACCAGTTGCCGCAGAGCGCCAAGAGTTTCCCGGTTCTGTTCGGCATTGGAGTTGATCATCCGGGAGGAGGAGCTGATTTCTCTAATTCCTCCCGATATTTCCCTCATGGAGAGGTCGAGTTGACTGCTCATATCCTCCAGCCCTTTCATACTCCCGGATATTTCCCTGTTGATAGTGTTGATGTTTTCGGTGCTGGACCGTACGGTTTCGGTAATATTGCGGATATCCTGAAGGGCTCCGAAAATTTCCTGACTGCCGCTCATCTGCTCGGCAACAGCATCCTTCATTTCAATCATACTCCGGCTCAGATCCTGTACAGAGTTGTTGACTTCTGTAAATGAGTAACCCGCATTTCCCGCCATCTCCTGAACATCATGGATGTCGTTGATTATCTGGACCAGAGATGAATTGATATTTTTAGACTGTTCGGACGATGTTTCCGCCAGCTTCCTGATTTCATCTGCCACCACGGCAAACCCTTTTCCCGCTTCTCCCGCATGAGCTGCTTCGATGGCTGCATTCATGGCAAGGAGGTTTGTCTGACTGGCTATGCTCTGAATTATGGAATTGGCTTCGGTCAGTTTGCCCGAATCATTTGTTATGGCTGCAATTTTAGAGTTCACACTATCCTGAAGATTCTTCCCGTTATGGGAGATGGATGTAAGCTGATCAAAGGATTGAACCGTCTTCAGTATACGCGTATCGATTTCGGTAAAGGTTTTCATCATCTGTTCAATAGACGCAGAACTTTCATGTACCGCGGAAGCCTGTTCATCCACAATGGATTTCAGTGTATTCAGGTGGCTTGTGATTTCGTTAATCTGGTTTCGGGAAGAACTGACGGCTGAATTCTGGGAGTTCATCTGGCTGGAGTTATTCTGAATATGCTCATCAATCTGCGTTATAGCGGCGGATGTTTCTTCCAGGTGACTTTTCAGAAGGTCAAAGGAGGAGTTGATTTCATCGGAAGATTCAATAATTTTCCTGACCATGGAATTCATAAAGTTAAGAAAGGCATTGAAATTCCCGGCCATCTGACCGAATTCATTGGTTGAACGGTTTTTGAGTCTAACCGTTAAATCCCCTTCGCCGGAAGAGAGGGTTTTAAGAAAGCGGTCAAAAATCCGTAATTCTCTTATAAAATGAGTATTCATTAAAATGGCATTGATCCCGAAAATAACGAACGTGAGCGGAATGGCCCAGATCAGATGCCGGAATCCGTACTTTCCTATAAAATAGGACGCAAGCGCAGTTTCTGCAGCCAGCAGCTGATGGCTGTAGATGAGGACATTCACCAGTGACTTTTTAAAAACAATTTTTACCGCCGCTGCCGCAACAGCGACAACCGCTATTACAACCCCGACAAAGAGGATATCCTGAATCATTTTCCTACTCTCCGTTTTTTGTGATGATGATTAAATATAATTGGTCCGGGGAGATAGGACAATAACAAAAAAATATTTTGTATTCATTTTTTTATGTGGTATTTGAATTGTTTATACCACTTATCTCAGGAAATCAGAATCTCCACACCTGCCTGTTTAATTATATCCCTGTACTCATTGGAGATGCCGTCATCTGTAATCAGGTACTCGATATCTTCGATTCCGCAGTACCGGGAAAGGGCAATCTTGCCGAATTTACTGGAATCTGTCAGAACAAAAGTCTGGGGGCTGCGTGCAATAATTTCACTGTTGATCTCGGCGCGCATCATGTCCCGGCCGGTAAATCCGGTTTCAGGAGTAAAGCCGTCTATTCCGACAAAGGCTTTGGAAAAATTGAGTGCATTCAGGCAGAGTTTTACCATATTGCCCACCATGCATTCGCTTTCCGGCTGATAGATGCCTCCCAGGAGAATCACTTTGCCCAAGGCATCCTTCCCGATCTGCCTGGCAATAAAGGCGTTGGATGTAATGATCGTTGTTTTTGGAATCCGGGAAACCTCTTTGGCAAAAAGGGCATTGATTGACCCCGATTCAATATAAATCGTTTCACCTTCGTCCACGTACTCTGCCGCCAGTCTGGCTATTTTCAGCTTGCTTTCGTAATTGATTCCCATCCGATGGGAAATATCGTCTGTTTCATCCAGAACGGCTCCGCCATGAACCCGGCGGAGGAAGCCGTTATTCTCCAGCAGGGTAAGATCCTGCCTTACTGTGGCCTGGGACACTCCCAGCTGATCTGCCAGAGCATTGACTGTAACTTTTCGCCCGTCCGACATTATACTCAATATCTGTTTGTGCCTCTCGTTCATAATCCTGCCATTCCAATTGTTTTTATAATTACTGCCATCCTATACGATTCCCTTCAGAATCTCTACTGCAAAATCATGATCTTCATAGTCTTTTAACCCCGAAATAGTAAGAACCGCCACCAGACCGGAACCTTTTATCTGTATGGGGAACGCTCCGCCTTTCAGGCGGTATCTGTCAGGATTGAGGAAATTATTCTGTCTGATATCTTTTTTATTCTGCTTGAAATAATCAGCCATATAGAGAGAACTGTGCAGAAAGTGATAGCAGACGCGTTTCTTCCCTTCAATCCAGAGAGCATTATCCGGACCGGTTCCGGGAAGGGCCGCATGAAACAGGCATTGCCCGTATCTGTCAATATCAATCACAACCGGGAGATTCCTTTCAAGGGCTATCCCGGCAGCCAGCCGGCCCATTTCCCAGGCGGTTGTATTTGAAAATGTTGCAAGCTGAAGATTTTCTTCCTCATTCAGCAGTTCGTCCAGATTTTTCACAATAAAAACCCCGGAAATATATTTTCGAATGAAATCTTTAAAACAGTCATATGAAAATAGTATGCTGGTGTTTTTCCGGTTTGTCAATGAATTCTGTTTGCTGTTTGAACTGTACCAACAGCATGGGATTATATAGAATGGAAATCCATAGAGATAATCCGGAGAGGAAAAAGGGGCTTTTTATGAATAAAATCGGAATAGCTATGGCAGGATTCGGGGCAATCGGACGGATACATCTATTGGCATACAGGGATATTCCCCATTTCTACCCGGGACAACTGCCCGGGATTCGTCTGTCAGGAGTGCTTCGTTCAACTAAAGAAGCATCAGACGCTACAGCCCGGGAGGCGGGATTTGAGAAGGGGTATGCTGATTATCAGGAAATCCTGGATGATCCCGCTGTGGATGTGATTGATCTTGCCACACCTAATTATCTTCATAAGGAGCAGATTCTGCAGGCTTTGAGAGCCGGAAAGCATGTTCTTTGCGAAAAACCCCTTGCTCTCAACGGCGGTGAGTCGGTGGAAATACTGAAGGAGCTGGACCGATCGGACTGTCAGGTAGGGATGATATACAATTACCGGTTTGTTCCTGCCATAATAAAAGCAAAGGAGCTGATCGGCCAGGGCCGTCTGGGAGAGATTTACACTTTCAGGGGGGAGTATTTTCATACGGGCTATCAGAATCCTGCAAGACCCTTCAGCTGGCGGATGGATTTCAGCCGTTCCGGGGGAGGAGCTCTCGCCGATCTCGGAGTTCATGTGATAGATCTTCTGAATTATCTTCTGGGAGATTTTTCAACGGTCAGGGCGGAATTGGAAACGTATATCACGGAGAGACCTGCAGCAGGTGATTCAGGAAGAATGGATGCCGTTACAGTGGATGATGCCGCCTGGCTGCAATGTATGCTGAATGACGGAGGGAAGGGAACAATAGAAGTTTCCCGCTTTGCAACGGGAACTCTTGATGAGTTGAATCTGGCTGTCTACGGAAGCAGGGGCGCATTCCGGTTTAATCTGATGGATCCGGGTTACCTTTACTGGTTTGACGAAGAGAAGAAGGAGATGGGGTGGAACCGCCTTGAAACCCTGCAGCATTACGATGGAGCCGTTATTCCCAATCCCCGATCTGTTGTAGGATGGACGCGTTTTCATTTGGAGAATCAGTACCGTTTTCTGAAATCTCTTCGGGATAATACTGTTTTCCATCCCGGAGCCATAGACGGAGCACGGGCTCAATTTGTACTGGATGCTGCTTATAGAAGCGGGCAGACAGGGCAAATCGAACCGGTCCGGCAGATCTAGTCAGTAAGATAATCGAAAACCAGAACATCCTTTAACAGCGGTCCGGCAAATTCGCTGAACACCACATGATGAGGGTGTGTCAGGTAGCTGTCCCGTTCCTTCTCACCGGCGAAACTCACCACATAGGCATCTGTAAATCCATGGTGTCTGTTTTCCACGCTTACATCTTTTCCCGATTCAAATGAAAGAATTTCTGGAATCAGAGACGGTAATGTACTAAATTTTTCATGAAGGGCGGTTAACTGTTCATCACTGGCCTCCTTTTTATATGAAAATAGAACTATATGTTTAACCATTTAAAACTCCTTTTGACTGACATGGGTTGGTATTCTAATGCAAACGCATATGTTTGTATATTGCAGATATAAGTCTTCATATGAAAAAAATATCTTTACATATGAAAACGCGGGTGTTAGAATTATTATAAATTATGATCATTTATCCACAGATGATGTGAGATAAAGGGAGGAAAAATGAAGAAAGTATCAATCAGTCTGATCGCACTGTTGCTGATGTCAGCTATGGCACTGTTTGCGGGGGGGCAGAAAGAGCAGGGAGCCGCTGAGGAAGCTGTTGATGGAAACAATGTGGAAGTTCTGCACTGGTGGACATCCGGTGGTGAGGCGGCTGCGCTGAATGTACTGAAAGAGGATCTTGAAAAGAAGGGTATTACCTGGACCGATTCCCCTGTGGCAGGGGGAGGCGGAGATCAGGCTATGACTGTTCTTCGTTCCAGAGCAACAGCCGGGAACCCCCCTGTAGCTGTACAGATGCTCGGTTTTGATATTATTGACTGGGCTGAACTTGGATTCCTGGCCAATCTGAACGATGTCGCCCGTGATGAAAACTGGGATTCGGTTGTTCCCGAAGCACTGAAGTTTTTCTCAAAACAGGACGGTGTATGGGTTGCGGCTCCTGTAAATGTTCACTCAACCAACTGGGTCTGGGCCAATAAAGAGATTATGGACGGCCTCGGAATTGCCGAACCCAAAACATGGGACGAATTTATCGCGGCCATGGAAAAAGTCAAGGCTTCCGGTAAAATCGCTCTGGCACACGGCGGACAGGCATGGCAGGATGCAACCATGTTTGACAGCTGTGTAATTGCGGCAGGCGGACCTGAATTCTACAAGAAAACCATGATCGATCTGGATGATGCAGCTCTTCGGTCTGCAACAATGGCTGATGCGTTTAACAAAATGGCCCAGCTGAGAAGCTTTGTGGATGACAACTTTTCCGGCAGAGACTGGAACCTGGCTTCTGCCATGGTTATTGAAGGACAGGCCTGTTTCCAGATGATGGGTGACTGGGCCAAGGGTGAGTTTAAAAACGCCGGTCTGGAACCTGGAAAGGATTTTTACTTTTTCAGAACCCCCGGAACAGAAGGAACCGTCACCTTCAATTCCGATCAGTTTGTTATGTTTGATGTAGATGATGTCTATAAGGATGCCCAGAAAGAACTGGCCAAAGCCATTATGACTCCCAGTTTCCAGATTGCCTTCAACCTGGTTAAGGGATCTGTTCCTGCCAGAACCGATATCTCCGATGCCGAGTTTGATGCAGCCGGTAAAAAAGGTATGAAAGATCTGGCGGAAGCTGCCCAAAACGGTACCCTTTTCGGTTCCATGGGTCATGGACATGCTGTTCCTGCCGGAATCAAACAGGCCATGTATGATGTTGTGACTTCTCACTTCAATGGTGTTTATGACGGTCAACAGGCTGCCAATGATCTGGCTGATGCTGTTGCAGCTGCCAAATAAGAAATAAGTCGAATTACAATCAAGCTGCCCGTATAATAATGCGGGCAGCTTTAACTGACTGTTTTCCAAAGGATTAAAATCTATGACTCTAAACAGCAAATGGCGTTTTACCAAGGATGATCTTACAGCCAGGTTCGTACTTCTGCCGACCCTCATTCTGACATTCGTTTTTGTTTACGCCTTTATTATCTTTACCATTTATATTTCATTTACCAATTCCAGATTAATGCCCTCCTATGAATGGGTGGGGATACAGAACTATGTAAAAATGTTTAAGCTTGCACACTGGCATACAGCATTGAAGAACTTTGCCATCTTCAGTGTTCTCTATATATCCATTTCAACTTTACTTGGTCTGTTTCTGGCGATTCTTGTAGACTGGAGCAAGCTGGGAGAAAGAGTCTTCCGGCCTATCTATCTCTATCCTATGGCAATCTCCTTTATTGTTACCGGTACAGCCTGGAAATGGTTTCTCGACCCCGGTATCGGACTGGAACAGATTATGCATGCCTGGGGATTCGCCAATTTTAAATTCAACTGGATAAAGGATTCGAATTTTGCCATTTATACCATAGTCATTGCCGCAGTCTGGCAGGTAACCGGATATGTTATGACCATGTTTCTGGCGGGGCTTCGTGCAGTCAATCATGCGACTATCGAATCGGCCGTTGTAGACGGGGCAGGGGCATGGAAACTATATACCAGAATCATTATCCCCCAGCTGGGACCGTCATTTACATCTGTTTTTGTTATATTGGGACATATGGCGATCAAGTCGTACGACCTGGTTATTGCACTGACAAACGGCGGCCCGGGACGGGCAACCGAACTGCCTTCCACCTTTATGTACTCCTACACTTTTACCAGGAATCAGATGGGAGTCGGAGCCAGTTCCGCTGTATTTATGCTGGTATTATTTGCCATCATCATCATCCCCTATATCAAAAGTATTGTGAAGGATCGTTAAGGTATGACTATAAAAGATACAATGCGTATGCATAAAGCGGCGGGGTATGTCATCTACTTTTTAATGATAATCTTTGCCATATTTTTTCTGACGCCCCTGTATGTCATGGTCGTCAATTCATTTAAACCTCTTGAAGAGATCCGGGGAGGGAACATGCTGGCTCTTCCCCAGGCTTTTCAGCTCATCCCCTGGGGAACGGCCTGGTCCAAGGCTCAGATAGGTGTACAGGCTACCGGTCTCAGGCCCTATTTTCTGAATTCCATCAAAATGGTAATCCCTGCGGTATTCATGTCTACGCTGATGGGGTCTCTGGGCGGATTTGTTTTGTCCAAGTGGCAGTATCCGGGGGATAAGCTCCTCTTCGGTCTGATCCTTTTCGGCTGCTTTATCCCTTTCCAGATTGTGCTTATTCCCACCGCCCGCGTGCTGGGCAGTATGCACCTTGCCGGCACAACCAGCGGCCTGGTTCTGGTTCATACGGTCTACGGGCTGGGGTTTACCACCCTGTTTTTCAAGAATACCTACGACAGTTTCCCGGCGGAACTGGTTCAGTCCGCCCAGGTGGACGGGGCCCATTTCTTCAAGATTTTCAGGGATATTATCCTTCCCAATTCCACTCCGATTATCGTTGTATCCGTTATCTGGCAGACAACCAATATCTGGAATGACTTTCTGTTCGGAGTATCCTTCGGGGATGCCACATCCCAGCCCATGACGGTTGCCCTGAACAATCTGGTCAGTTCTTCCACGGGTGTGAAAGAGTACAATGTCCATTTTGCGGGCGCTCTTATGGCAGCCCTGCCTACTCTTACCATCTATATGGTATCGGGGCGTTACTTTGTCCGCGGGCTGATGTCCGGATCAGTTAAGGGGTAGTGAACCCTCTCCCCCGGCCCCTCTCCCAGAGGGTGAGGGGAGACATGATTTGTAACTGAAATTATTACGAACTTTTTGCTATTTGATAAATAGGAGTATGGATTTAATGTCAGAAAAATTAATATGCGGTGTGGATCTGGGCGGCACCAAACTGTCGGCGGCTCTGTTTAAACAGGACGGCTCTCTTGTGGGAAAAGAGACTGTCTACGATCATAGCGATAAAGAGTGGGATGATATCGTCCGGATAATCGCCGGTCTGTTAACCCGCCTGTTTGAGTCCTGCTCGGTGAAAAAGAGGAACGTTCTGGGAATCGGTGTTGCCCTGGCCGGGCATATCCATTTTAAAAAGGGAATGATTGTCACGGTCAGCAATTTTGCCCATAACATTTACAATTACCCCTTTGTGGATAAACTGTCTGCCCTGTTTCCCGGAGTCAGGATTATCCTGGATAATGATGCCAATGCCCAGGCTTACGGAGAGTACAAGTTCGGGGCGGGAAGGGGCTATCAGGACCTGGTTTTTGTAACGGTCAGCACCGGAATAGGCGGCGGGATTGTTCTGAACGGAAAGATGCTCCGTGGAAAGGTGGGAACCGCCGGAGAAGTCGGGCATTCCATTATCGATATCGATTCGGATGTCAAGTGTACCTGCGGGAATTACGGCTGCGCCATGGCACTGGCTTCAGGGCTGTTTTTTCCGGACCTCTACCGGATGCACCTGAAAAAAGGGATGAAAAGCACCATCGGTATAACAGAGGAGTCCGCAGGTGAAATGGACGGGAAAGCGATAGAAGACGGAATGAATGCCGGCGATCCCATCTGCCAGGCCATTGTGGACAATTCGGCTGATGTGGTTGGTTCGACTCTTTACAATATCTATAAAATGCTGGATCCCGAACTGGTTATCCTGGGGGGCGGCCTGATGTCCTTCGGAGACTACTATATAAACCGGATAAAAGAACGCTTTATGTCCCATACCCATGAGATGATGGCCGAGGAGATGGAAATCAAACTGGCCGAAACCGGACGGGATGCTGGGCTTCTGGGAGGCGCTGCTCTGGTTCTGGAGTGATCCCTTTTCAAATAAATCATTACAGATTTACATTCTGACCGCTGCTTCTGTGAAAGCGGCGGTTTTTTTTCAGTTTAAGTCCCTGATACTTTCCCGTTCAATCAGCTTGCCTCCGAAAACCACCTTGGCAGGAGGGGAATCGGCATCTTCAAGAATCCGGTCGGTAAGAAGCTGGACAGCCATTCTTCCCATACGGTGTTTGCTTACCTCGATGGTTGTCATTCCCGGGGTGCTCATGGATGTTATGGGAAGATTGTCAAAACCGCAGAGGGATATATCGCCGGGGACATTGTAACCGGTCTCGGTAAGGGCTTTTAGGCAGCCGCAGGCAATAATATCATTGGCACAGAAAAAAGCCGTAGGGAGAATATCATTCTTGCTGAGTTTTTCCATCATATCCGTATAGGCCCCGTTAAACGTTGAATCTACGGAAAAGGAAAGATCCTTCTGGTAGGGGATTTCCAGGCGATTGAGGCTCTCCCTGAAAGCCGCCTCCCTTATCCTGAAATTGGGAGTGGGGTGGATACTGCTTATCATGCCTATCTCTCTGTGTCCCTTTCGGGCAAAATTATTAATAATCTGCCACACCGAATCTTCGTTATTCATGTCGATAAAATCAAACCGCAGGTATTTATAGAAGCTGTCCAGAAATACAATAGGTTTTTCGATAACCGAGAAAGCCTCCACATCCTGGTAACTCAATTCCGTTCCCAGGATAATTACACCTGAATCATCGCTCTTCTGAACATAATCAACAATTTCCTCTATGGGCGTTGTTTTGTAAGTAACCAGTTTCAGACTGAAGTTTTCATTTTTGGCCTCTTTGCTCATTCCCCGGATATAATCCGCAATAAAGACATCATGATCCCTGTTTAGAATATGACCGTGTCTGGCAATCTGAAGAAAGCAGATCGAACCGGTTTCATCGTTTGCATTCTGTCTGGTGGAAGGACCTTTGTACTCAAATTCTCTGATGATGGATTGAATACGATCTCTTGTTTCCTGTCCAACTCCCGGCTTGTTGTTTATAACCAATGAGACTGTAGCGGGAGAAACGCCGGCTTCCTCTGCAATATCCTTAATTCTTACACCCATAAGGTTACTTTATATGTGTTTTGAGAATATGGCAAGAAAAACTAAAATTTAATTAAAAACAACTAAAATAATAGTTGTTTGCTATTCTGCATGTAGCGAAAATGGTGATCCATGTTGGCTTTAATACAGTAAAAATGGTTTATCAACTAAAAATTACTAAAATAAATTGACAGATATTTAATTGATGTTACAATTGGTTTATATCCACAAGTTAAAGGAGTTTTGATATGAGTTGGAAAAAGGGTATTCTTCTGCTTCTGGCAGCCCTGATGTCATTTTCTACAGTTTTTGCCGGCGGTCAGTCTGAAGCCGCAGGTCCCAAGCCTGAATCCGAATGGAAAATCGCACTTGTTCCCAAAGACAGTACAAATGCATGGTTTGTAAGAATGGAAGTCGGTGTCCGGGAGTTTGCCAAGGACAGCGGATTGAACGCATTTCAGAAAGGACCCGCAAAAACCGATGCGGCCATGCAGGTTCAGGTTATTCAGGACCTTATTGCTCAAGGTGTTGATGCCCTTTGCATTGTTCCTGTCGACCCTGCCGCTCTGGAACCTGTTCTGGCAGAAGCCCTGGATAAAGGAATCGTTGTAGTCACCCACGAAGCATCCTTTCAGGAAAATACAATGTATGATATCGAAGCATTTAACAATGCTGATTACGGTGCTTTTATTATGGATAACCTGGCAAAAGCTATGGGAGAAGAGGGTGTTTATACAACTATGGTTGGACATGTAACCAACGCTTCCCATAACGAATGGGCTGACGGCGGTGTTGCCCATCAGGCCAAGGCGTACCCCGGCCTTACCCTTCTGGCGGAAGAACCCAGAGTCGAATCTGAGGATAACATGGAAAGGGCCTATGAAAAAGCCAAGGAACTATTCAAAAAATACCCCAATCTGAAAGGTATTATGGGAACGTCCTCCAAAGACGCACCCGGTGTTTCCAGAGCCATTGAAGAACTTGGTCTGAAAGATAAAGTATTTGTAGCGGGTACCGGTCTTGTTTCCGAATGCGGACCTTTCCTGGAAAGCGGAATCCTGCAGTATATTACTCTCTGGGATCCCAAGGATGCCGGTTATGCCATGTGTTCACTGGCTGCCAAAATTCTGAGAGGCGAAGAGATCGGAAACGGTCTGGATCTGGGGCTCAAAGGTTATGACAACATGCAGTTTGCACCCGGCTCGGATAAAGTGCTGATCGGCTCCGGATGGATTGTTATGGATAAGAACAATATGCTTGACTATAACTTCTAATTACCCGGTTTGAGGAAGGGCTACCTCTGAATGGGGTAGCCCTTTTTATAGGAAAAGGAGTTAGTCCCTATGTCTGAATATATTTTACAAGTTGATAATATAAAGAAGTCCTTCGGTGGCGTTCAAGCGCTCAAAGGTGTTTCTCTGTCTATTAAAAAGGGCGAGATTCACTCTCTCGCCGGAGAAAACGGGTGTGGAAAATCTACACTGATAAAAGTTATATCAGGTTTCTATGAAGCCGATGAAGGTTCCCTTACTCTGGATGGGGAGACGTATGACAAAATCTCCCCCATGGAAGCCATTCATAAAGGGATTCAGGTTATCTACCAGGATTTCTCCGTCTTCCCGAATCTGACGGTAATGGAAAATCTGGCTTTTAATATGGAACTGATGAACCGTCGTAAATTTGTTAATCAAAGACGGATGAGAAAAATTGCTGAAACGGCTCTGTCTCGAATCGATTTCAAGGTTGATCTTGATGAACGGGTAGAGAATCTTCCCGTTGCGGATAAACAACTGATTGCTATCAGCCGCGCCCTTCTCTATGATGCCAGGCTGATTATAATGGATGAGCCGACTACTGCTCTGACCAAAAAAGAAGTGAAAGCCCTGTTTGAAGTTATAAAAAGCCTTCAGGCCCAGGGGATCGCCATTCTGTTTGTCTCTCATAAACTGGATGAAGTATTTGAAATCTCGGAAGGATACACCATTCTCCGGAATGGTGAAAATATAATCAGCGGTGAAACAGCCGAGCTTACGGATAGTAAGTTTGCCTATTATATGACAGGCCGTGAGTTTAAGGAGGCTTCTTTTACACCTCCGTCAATCGGTAAAACACCCATTGTCCAGACTGAAAATCTCAGCCTGAACGGAGCCTATAAGGACGTCTGCTTTGATTTGAAGCCGGGAGAGATCCTGGGGATAACAGGACTTCTGGGATCCGGACGGACCGAACTGGTGCAAACCCTGTTCGGTTTGAGTACGCCGGATTCGGGTACCATAAAAATGGAAGGGAAGGCCGTTCAGTTTAACAATGTGAAAGATGCGGTTGCCAAAGGCATTGGTTATGTTCCGGAAGACCGCCTGACAGAGGGGCTTTTTCTTCCCCAGTCCATCAGCCTTAATACAATCGTTGCCAAAATGGACAAACTTTCCGGTAGTTCCGGGTTTCTTGATCAGGAACGGATCGATGGAGAAGTCAAGGGCTGGATAAAGGATCTGGCAATTGCTGCCAGTGATTCGGAACAGCCTGTTCAGACTCTGTCCGGAGGAAACCAGCAGAAGGTTGTTCTGGCCCGCTGGCTGGCTAACGATTTGAAAGTTCTTATATTAAACGGTCCGACAGTCGGTGTCGACATCGGGTCGAAATACGATATCCACTCTCTGCTTCGAGAGCTGGCCGGTAAAGGAATGGGGATTATTGTTATTTCCGATGACCTTCCTGAAATCATGGCCACATGCAACCGCATCCTTGTTATGAGGGACGGCAGCTTTGTTGAAGAGCTGGATCCTTCCTCAACAACGGAGGAGCATCTGAGCAATGTTATTACGGGAGATCTGGAGGGAGCATCCATATGAAATTGAAACGACTTTCCAAAAGTACAGAACCCTATGTACTGGGCGCCATTATACTGCTGAGCCTGCTCATTCAGTTCAGAAGCGGCCAGTTCTTTACAGGAAATAATCTGGTGGATCTGAGCCGTTCTCTTATTGTTCCGGCACTGTTTGCCATAGGCGCCCAGATTGTTATTGTTTCAGGAGGAATTGATGTTTCCTTTCCCGCAATCGCCTCCCTGTCCATGTATATCACCACCAGAATCCTGCTGAGTGTGGATTATGCCGGACCGATTATCCTCCCTTATCTGATGGGAGCGGTTTTCGGTATCGTTATGGGGCTGTTGAATGGTGTCCTGATCGGATTTTTCCGATTCCCCACACTCGTTGTTACATTGGGTACTTCCAGTCTGTATATAGGTATAATGCAGGGTGTTCTGGCTGCCCATGAGCTGCCGGTTCCTCCCGCCATGTTTGCCCATGGCAAAGCAAAGCTGTTTTCCGCCTACAATGCGGGGCTGGGGCTCAGTTCCGATATGCCTGTGACTATTTTTATTCTGATTTTCTTTCTCCTGGTTACCTTCCTTCTGCTCCGCTTTACCATGCTGGGAAGGGGTATCTATGCTCTGGGAGGGGATGAAGTTTCAGCGCAGAGGGCCGGTTTCAATATTCTGGGGATTAAGCTGTTTATCTATTCCTATGTCGGTTTGATAGCAGGTATTGCCGGTATCGCCCGGGCTTGTATGATGCGGAACTGCCATCCTACCAACCTCCTCGGGATTGAGATGATCGTTATTGCTGCGGTTGTACTGGGGGGAACCAGGGTAACCGGTGGTTTGGGTTCCTTAACCGGGACCATGCTCGGTATGGCTTTGATGACTATCATGTCCAACAGTCTCATTCTCCTCGGCATTTCAACATACTGGCAGAAAGTATTCACCGGAGCTATTATTCTGATCGGAACGGGAGTATCCGCCTCGCAGGTTTCCGGGAAGAGAAGAAAGAAAAAATCGGAAGGGGTTCCCGAAAAGAAGGAGGCTCTCTCATGAACCTGAAAAACAGGATAACCACCAATTCCAACAATTTCCGTCTCTTTGTAATGCTTGTTGCAGTCTTTACGCTGATGAGCCTGATGAGGCCGGAGATTTTTCTCCGTTCCTGGAATCTGGTTTCCATGCTGAAACAGTTTCCCGAATACGGCCTTATGGCCGTCGGAATCAGTATTACCATGATTACCGGAGGAATAGACCTTGCGGTTGTCGGAACAGCAAACCTGTCGGCCATAATCACAGCCCGTTTTCTGATTGCCATGGTTCCCAAGGGAGCCCCCACCGGTTTCGTTATTATGATGATACTCCTGTCCATCGGTATCGCCGTGCTGATAGGAGCTGTCGCCGGTATTTTCAACGGGATTCTTATCTCCCGATTCAGGATCCCTCCCATTCTGGCAACACTTGGAACGCAGCAGCTTTTTACCGGGCTGGCCATTGTTGCAACCAGAGGAAGACCTATCAGCGGCCTGCCGATAATGTTCTCCCGGGTCGGAAACAAGACCCTTCTGGGATTCCTTCCCGTTCCTTTTATCATCTATGCCGTAGCTGCTGTTCTGGTGGGGATTATGCTCTCCCGGACCCGCTTCGGTAAACAGATCTATCTGATTGGTACCAACCCGACGGCCTCACGGTATGCAGGGCTGAACAATACAATGATTCTGATTAAAACCTATATGATTTCCGGAATCCTTTCGGCGGTCGCCGGTCTGATTATGATGGCCCGGGTCAATTCGGCCAAGGCTGATTACGGTGCATCCTATACCCTGCAGTGCGTTCTGATTGCCGTGCTGGGCGGGGTTCATCCGGAAGGGGGATTCGGAAAAATCACCGGTGTTACCATGGCGATTCTGATCCTCCAGATTCTTTCTTCCGGTTTGAACATGTTCGAGAATGTGAGCAACTTCTATCGGGATGTAATCTGGGGCGGTGTTCTGATTCTGGTTCTGATACTGAACTATGCCATTTCCCGCCGGAATACAAGAAAGGCACTGCGGGCTTCCCGCAGCTGAAAGGAGAGTTTATGCAGCGCGTCGGATTTAAAATGAAGCTTCATCCCGGAAACGCGGAGGAGTATAAAAAACGTCATGATGAGATTTGGCCCGAGTTGAAGGAAGAGCTGCACGAGGCCGGCCTCAGAGAATTCAGTATCTTCCTGGACGAGGATAATCTGACTCTGTTTGCCTTTCATCTGCTTACAGCCGACAGGGACAATCCCGATCAGCCAGGCGGGGAAGTGCAGAGACGATGGTGGAAGTATATGGAGCCGCTTATGGAGTGCAATCCTGATTCTTCCCCTAAAATATGGCCTTTAAAAGAGGTCTTTTATCTTAAGTAACAGCATGTGAAGGAGAAGCGTTATGATTAAATATTCTGTAATTCTGGGCAATCTGGGCAATACCTGCGACCGTTTCCTTTCTTCGGGATATAAAGATGTGGAAACGAAGGAAAGCCTTATACGGCAGGCTTCCGAGATAGACGGCGTCAAGGGAATTGAACTGGTGGGGACCTGGGATGTTACCATGGATAATGCCCTGGAAGTGAAACAGATGCTGGACCATTACGGACTGGAGTGCGTCTCTATTATCCCCGATCATTTCAGTCAGAAGAAGTGGGGGCGGGGAACCCTTTCCGCCAAGGATGCCTCAACCCGGCAGATGGCACTGGATTATACGGCGGAGTGTGTGGAGATCGCCCGGAAACTGAACTGCGGGATTCTGAATATATGGCCCGGACAGGACGGTTACGATTATCATCTGCAGAGCGATCTGGTTCAGGAACGCCGCTGGCTGATGGAAAATCTGAGGAAACTGGCTTCCGATGCCCCGGATATCAGATTCTCTCTGGAATATAAACCCAAGGAACCCCGGAATTTTTCCTTTATGGCCCGGGCTTCAGATACACTGCTTCTGGCCAAGGAGATAGGACTGGATAATGTGGGTGTAACTATCGATACGGGGCATTCATTTGTTGCCGGAGAAAATGTGTCGGAAGCAGCAGTCATACTTCAGGAGTATGGGCAGAAACTCTTTCATATGCATTTCAATGATAATTACAACAGTTGGGATGACGATATGATTGTGGGAAGCGTACACTTCCCCCTGTATGTGGAACTCCTTTACTGGCTGGAGGAAACCGGGTATAACGGCTGGTACTCAATGGATCAGTACCCATACAGGGAGGATGGCAAAGCTGCTGTCGAAGCCAGTGTAAAGTACCTGCAGATGATTGAGCGGCTGCTGACTCCTCAGGCCAGGAACGAAATAAAGGACCTTTTGAAAGAGGGCAATGCCGTACGGTCTCAAACCTGGCTGCGGGAGACTTTCTTTAAATAGTACGTATTTTTTCTTTGATAGAACACTTCGACCGCTGTTCCTCCGGGGCAGCGGTTTTTTAATTAATGTATGCTTTTTATCAAACGAAGAACATGTGTAGATTTAATGTTTCGTATGAAATGAAATATAATTTCGAAAGAAAGCTTAGGGCTGGTGAAAAATATCATATGAAAAATATGTATAATCATACGAAAATAAATAACAATCATATGAAATTTATGTTGACAGGTGGTAATCCCGGTGATAACATCTCTCATATAAATCATCATACGAAAAATATTAAGATTCACATGAAAGCAAATAGTCTTCGAAAAGAAGAAAGTGAACAGCTTGCGCTTAGTGAAATAGGGTTTGATTCCAGAGCTGAGTCGGGATTCAAAATCTGCGAGGCCCTGCCTGGATAAAATATGTATCTATCAAAAGGAGAGAGTATGAAAAAGAAACTCTGCGTAATTATTAGTGTTTGTCTGCTGATGAGCTCAATGGTATTTGCCAATGGACAGCAGGATGGAGTTAAAGAGGGAACTCCCAGGGTTGCCTTCATTCCCGGTGATATGGCAAACGAGTCTCAGGCATTTGCAGCAAAGATGTTCGAAAAGCATGCCGCGGAGTATGGATTTGAGGTCATCATTCTCGATGGAAAGGGTGATGCTCAGGTTCAGGCACAGGTTGTGAACAATGCTATTGCCCAGAAACTGGAGGCAATCTATATAAATCCGAATGACATCAATGCCATCATTCCCAGTCTGATGCAGGCAAAACAGGCCGGTTTGATTGTCGGCATGTTTTCTTCCGACGTTCCTGAAGCTCAGGAAAGTGTCAGGGATTTCTTTGTCGGTGTAAATGACAATATGGCCGGAGAGGCCGCCGGTGAAGCATTTCTTTCCAATTTTCCGGGGGGGGCAAATATTGTGGAAATCGGTGGACAGTCCGGCCATGATGCCCAGATAAAAAGGCATGACGGTTTTAACAGCGCCATCAGCGGTACAAATATCAGGGTTATTGACTATAAAGCGACCCAGCAGTGGGCAACTGCGGAAGCAATGGCCATTATGGAAGATATGATTGTTAAAAACGGTGACCGGATTGATGGCGTTTTCTGTCACTGGGATAACGGCGCTACAGGTATTCTGGGGGCCCTGAAAGCTGCCGGAATGGAAGGTAAGTACATTGTCGCTGTTGATGGAAACAGAGCGGGGTTTGATCAGGTCCGAAGCGGCGAACAGAGTGTCACAATTATGCAGAACTTTGAAACTTTTGCCATAAAATCTCTGGAGATGACACGGACTATCCTGGATGGCGGCAAGATTGATACACCCGTAAACTTTGTTCCTCTCGATATAGTCAGCCTTGAGAATATAGATCAGTTTACACCTCCCGAATGGTAATAATTTGTCATGTAAAAAAGTAGAAATGACTCGTTTCGGGCTGGACCGGAACGGGTCATCCTGTCGGAACAATTGTTATGAGGTTAGGGAGAATGAAAGAAAAGGAACCGGAAGTCATTCTATCGGTTAAGGATGTAAGTAAGGCATTTCCGGGAGTTAAAGCTCTGGATCAGGTTTCCATTGATGTCCAGAGAGGATCTGTCCATGGAATTGTAGGAGAAAACGGCGCCGGTAAGTCGACTCTGATGAAAATACTGTCCGGAGTATACAGGAAAGACTCCGGAACCATTATTTTTGATGGGGAAAATATCAAAACCACAACCCCTCTGCAGTCAATGCAGAGGGGGCTGAGTATTATTTACCAGGAGTTGAACCTTGTTGACACCATGACCGTTGGTGAGAACGTATTCCTGGGCCGGTTCAAGGAACTGAGGGGGATGCGGAATACCCATGCCAGGGCAAAAGAACTTTTGAACAGTATCGCCTGTTCTATTGATACACATACAATGATTTCGGAATTGAGTGTTTCCGAAAAACAGATGGTGGAGATAACCAAGGCACTGTCGTTTGATTCAAAACTGATAATAATGGATGAACCCAGCAGCAGTTTGACAAGCGAAGAAATGAATGAGCTGGAAGTGATTATTCATCAGCTGAAAGAGAAAGGAATCTCCATTATTTATATCAGTCACAAACTGGATGAAATCTTTGATTTCTGTGACCGTGTTACTGTTATGCGCGACGGGAAGGTTATCGATACAAAACCGATTGGAGAAATTGACCGCAGCGAGATGATAGCCAAAATGGTCGGCCGTACCATTGAGAACGAATTCCCCGAACGGCCCCGCTGTGTCGGCGGTACACTGATGAAAGTTCAGTCCATCAATACTTCCAGGCTGAGTAATGTTTCATTTGAACTGAAGAAAGGGGAGATCCTCGGATTAGTCGGACTGGTAGGGGCCGGCCGGACAGAAATTGTCCGGGCGATTTTCGGAGCCGACAAGGTAAAGGGTCATAAGATATCCATCAACGGAAATCCGGTTAAAATCAGAAAACCCTCTGATGCCAAAAAGGCCGGGGTCTGTCTTGTTCCCGAAGACCGGAAACTCCAGGGGCTTGTTCTGCCATTTTCTGTTGAATCCAATATCACTCTTGCCAGTCTGGATAGAATCACCAGGTTCGGATTTTTGAATAAATCGAAAGAGAAAGAGATTGCAGAGAAACATATAAAAAGACTGGGAGTTAAAACGCCATCGGCAAAAACCCGGGTTGAAAGCCTTTCGGGGGGGAATCAGCAGAAATGCATTGTCGGCCGGTGGATGGAACTCGACCCGAGCATCCTTATTCTGGATGAACCTACCAGGGGAATTGATGTAGGGGCCAAGTTTGAAATCTATCTTCTTATGAAACAGATTGTAGAGAACGGCGGTTCCGTAATTCTTATTTCCTCGGAACTTCCGGAAGTTCTTAATATGAGTAATCGTGTTTTGACCATTTGTGACGGGCGGATTACCGGAGAGTTTAATCCTGAAGAAGCCTCTGCAGATGCCATTATGGCGAAGTCTCTGGAATTTAAAGATAAAGGAGCTGCACAATGATGGACCAGTTGACCCTGAAAAATGGATTATTGAATAGGAAGCCCGATATGGCCGGCTGCTTTTCATCACTCTTTAAGGAGTACCTTGTTCTAGCCGCTATCGGTCTGCTGGTTCTGGTAACAGCTATTGCTGAACCGAAATTCCTGTCTGCGGCAAACCTGACTAATATTATGCGGCAGTTCGGACCATTGATTATGGTGGCTCTGGGCATGACATTTGTTATTATCGGCGGATTTATAGATCTTTCGGTGGCCGGCATTATGTCGCTGGTAGCTGTTGTCACTCTATCGCTTATTGAACCTCTCGGGCAGATTCCCGCCTTGATCCTCGGACTGAGCCTGGGAGCCTTCTGCGGTTTATTCAACAGTTTTCTTGTCCTGGTCAGCGGTGCTGTAACACAGGCGGAGGCGCTTTTCATCACTTTCGGTATGAGTGTCGTCTATGGCGGAGCCGCTTTGATCTATACAGGCGGCGTGACCGATCATATGAGCTATATAGAAAGAGATTATTCGGTTTTTACAAGTATAGGGACAGGAACACTGGGTATTTTCTCGGTATCGTTTCTGATTTTTCTCTTTGCCCTTTTTGTACTTTTTATTTTTCAGAGCAAAACCTATATGGGAAGAACCATCAGCCTTATCGGAGGGAATAAAACCGCCGCCGGATTATCGGGAATCTCAATAGGCAAGGGTATTATGACGATCTATACCGTATCAGGTTTGATGACAGCTCTCGGAGCCATTGTCCTTTTTTCCAGGGTCACAACGGCATCTCCCGTTATCGGAAAAAACTTTGATACAAATGCCATCCTGGCTGTTGTCGTAGGCGGGACCTCTCTGTCGGGAGGGAAAGGCAGTGTTATCCGGACCGTTCTGGGAACAATGCTGGTTATTCTTCTTGCCAACTGCATGAATCTTCTGGGTGTTTCTGTCTATATGCAGAATGTTATGAAAGGGGCCATCCTTATCCTGGCCATCTGGCTGGACAGCCGAAAACAGAAATAGGAGATTCCCTGAATGAATGATCTTAATAGAAAATTCTTTATTATGGTAACCAGACAAAAGGCATTCCTGGCAGTTCTTGCCATGTTTTTTATGATGCTTTTTTTTAAAACCAATTTCTTTACAGGTTTTAATCTTTTCGATCTTGTGAATTCCGCCTCTATTCTGCTTATACTGGCGTTTGGCATTACCCTTGTAATCATAGCCGGCGGGATTGATCTTTCCATAGGCGGGACTATGGCTCTGTCCGGCATTATCTGTATTAAATTTCTGAACTCGATGCCAATAGTCCCGGCGATTACGGGAACCCTTCTCGTGGGAGCTCTAATCGGCATGGTTAACGGTTATCTGGTTGTGTATCAGAAAACTGAGCCCTTTATCATCACTCTGGGAATGGGTATTTTCCTGACGGGACTGGCCCAGCAGATTACGGACGCCCATCCCATTGCAGCCTCAAATCTCAATTTTATGATGATTGCCAACGGGCGGCTGTTTAATGTTATCCCCAATCTCGTGATTATAATGCTGCTGGTATTTGCCGTAACATTCCGGATTCTCCGTTATACCCAGTTTGGAAGAAACTGTTATGCCGTTGGAGGAGACTATGACGTGGCAAAATACTCCGGGATCAATGTCCGGCGGATCAGATCGGCTACATATGTACTGTGCGGTACTGCCGCGGCTCTGGGAGGGGTCATGCTCTCTTCCAAGCTGAACTCAGGTTCCTCCGTTTACGGGGATGCTACCGCTCTGACTGTTATCAGCGGTGTTGTTGTAGGAGGAACATCCCTGGCCGGCGGTGTAGGGGGTGTCACCCAGACGGCAGTCGGGCTCCTTGTGTTCGGTGTTATGGAAAATGCCATGAATATGCTGGGGATCGATTCCTATGTACAGATGATCCTGCGGGGGGTTGTTATTGTGAGCATCCTCTGTCTTGACAGCTACGGTCGCAAGCGCAAACGGGAAGCCGTATAATCCTATGGAGAAATTACTGTGCGGCGTGGATCTGGGAGGAACGAAACTTGCGGCGGCTCTCTTCAAACAGGATGGAACCCTGATCGCTAAAAAGCTTGTATACGATCACCGGAAGGACTCCTGTGATGAAGTTGTTCAGGTCATTGTCGAACTTCTGGGGAAACTCTTTAGGGAGAATGGAGTAGACACCGCCCGGATTGCGGGAATCGGAACAGCACTGGCCGGTCATATACTGTACGAAGAAGGTAAAATCATCACCACAAGTAATTTCCCGGTCAACATGCAGGGGTATCCCTTTGCAGACAGACTGGGCGCTTACTTTCCCGGTGTGAAAATCCTGCTGGACAATGATGCCAACGCCCAGGCCTACGGAGAGTATAAATATGGCGCCGGGCGGGGCTCCGGATCACTGGTTTTTGTTACGGTCAGTACAGGACTCGGCAGCGGGATAATCCTGGATGGAAAGGTGATTCGGGGGCAGAGCGGTACGGCGGGAGAGATCGGACACTGTATCGTTGATTATAAATCCGATGTAAGGTGCAGCTGCGGTAATTTCGGCTGTGCCATGGCACTGGCTTCGGGACTGTTCTTTCCTGATCTTTACAGTATGTATATGAAACAAGGTCTTTACAGCACTATTGATATAACAGAAGAGAATGTCGGTCAGGTTGACGGCAGGATGATTCTGGAGGGGATTCGCGCAGAAGATCCTGTTTCCTGTGCGGTTGCGGAAAATTCGGCTGTTGTTGTAGGAACCAGCCTCTTCAATATCTTCTCAATGCTGGATCCGGAACTTGTCGTTCTCGGCGGTGGTCTGATGGCTCTCGGGAAAGACTATATTAAGCGGATCATTGAGGAATTTCACTCTCATACCCATGGAATGATGTATAGGGAGATGAAGATCAAGCTGGCTGAAACCGGTGCTGACGCCGGATTGTTGGGAGCCGCTTCACTTATTCTGGAGGGGTAAATCATTCCTTTCGGAATCAGTTTGTACTGTCAGAATCTGTTAAACTCATCGGGACATTCCCGGTGAGTTTTTTTTTGCCGTCCGGAAACTGCCCGGTTCAGATCAGTTCCTCTTTTTTGTCTACCGGAGGCGATCGTCTACTGATTGTTCCGGGTGCCGATTACTATAGGCCCGTCAGAAATGAATGCGGAATGGATGCGGGTTGATAAAGGGAGCAACCCGCAGAAATCCGGTTAGTTCATATTGAGAAAATACTCTCTGACACACCTGGCAACAGCATCGGAGGTTTCGGAAAATATGATTCCCTTTGAGCGGATAAGGGACGTATCCAGACGGGCGTCACGGGGTTTGTCCGCATACTTCTCCTCATCCCGGATTACCAGTTCCGGGATGCGGTGTTCCAGACCCATTTCCTTCAGAATCTGACAGACCACATCATACCGGTTCTTTTTGTTCTCTGCTCCCACATGGTAGGTTCCGGGAGGAAGGTTCATAATTTTATCGAACTGATCCATGAGCTCATTGACATAGGTGAGCCCGCGGTACTCGTTGCAGGGAACCCTCATCGGTTCATTCCTCATTACGGATTTTACCGTATCCCAGAAGATATTATTCACAACAGGCCTGTTCCTCTCGGGAACGCCGAACATCCAGGTAAAGCGGAGGATGATCAGATCGCCCAGAATGTCCTTGATTTTACCTTCCGCTTCCAGCTTGTTCCTGCCGTACATGGTATCGGGAACAGGGGTGTCTGTCTCTTTATAGGGACCGGGATCGGGGTTGCCGTTGAATACCTGCTCCGTACTGAGAAAGATCATCCTGGCGCCTGTCTCCCTGCAGGCTTCTGCTATATTGACCGCCCCGTCCACATTGATGGCATGGCATTTTTCGGGATTTTTATTACAGAAATCCGTCAGGGCTATGGCAGCCGCATGAATCACATAATCGGGCTTGTAAAGCTTGAAGGCATCCAGGATTTTATCCTTTTCAAGAATATTCAGTTCCTGTACGTCCGTAGCCAGTATTTCATAGTTATGATGATGAGCTTCCCGGAATCGGGTCCCGATAAAACCGTTCCCGCCGGTCAGAAGAACTCTTTTCATTCCTCTCTCCTTGTTTTCTGTTTTTTATCTGATTTTTCGAATATTATACACTAATCTGTAAAATAAAGATAGACTAATTTTCATATGATAGTATATAATTTTCATATGATAAATATTGGAGGTGCGTTGTGTCTGATATCTCAATGCTGAAATCCATGAAAATTGAAGAGGAAATCCTCAGTTTAAAGAATAAGATAATGGGTGAAGAGCGGATTGTTTCAATGGAACAGGCTGTCAGTATCACCAGATCCTATAAAGAGAATCCCGGTGATCCGGTTGTTCTGCAGAGGGCAAAGGCCTTTTCCCGCTCCCTTGAAGAAATCCCTGTAAGGATTGATCCGGAAGAAAGGATTGTCGGAAACAGAACCCCCGGTATCCGCAGCGGTGTCGTATTTCCCGAAGCGGGCCTTTCCTGGCTGGAGAGGGAGTTTGATACCCTCCACAGCAGACCTCAGGACAAATTCCGCCAGTCCAGTAAAGACCTGGAAATCCTTTTCGGCTATCTTCTGCCTTTCTGGAAGGGGCATACCCTGGAAGACTATATCGGGAGGGAGAAGGGGACGGAGATAAAGGAGATCGGCAAGGTTGTAAAAATCAACCAGAAGGATCATGCCCAGGGGCATATCGCTCCCGACTGCATTTCCTGGTTAAAACAAGGACCGGCCGGTCTGGCGCAGCAGTACCGGACGGCCCTGAAAGGATCTTCCGGTTCCCGTCGAGATTTCTATCAGGCCGTGGTGATCGTTCTGGAGGCCGCCAGCGCCTATATGCTCCGCTATGCGGAACAGGCGAAGAAACAGGCCGGTGAATCGGAATGGATGATGGAAACTTCCCGGATCTGCCGGAAACTGGCCGTGGAACCTCCCGAAACGTTTCATGAAGCCCTTCAATCGCTCTGGTTTCTCTTTGTTCTCCTTCAGGCGGAATCCAATGCTTCCTCCTTCTCTCCCGGACGGCTGGATCAGTACCTGTACCCTTTTCTGAAAGGGGATCTTGATTCGGGTCGGCTATCTCTGGGAGAAGCTCAGCTTCTGCTGGAGCATCTCTGGTTAAGTTTCAACAAGATTGTGTACCTCAGGAATTCAGAGGGGGCCCGTTATTTTGCAGGCTTTCCCATCGGATTCAATGTGGCTGTAGGCGGTCAGACAGAAGACGGCAAAGACGCTTCCAATCTCCTTTCCTGGATGTGTCTGAAGGCGCAGGAACATATCGGCCTGCCCCAGCCGAACCTTTCAGTCCGTTTGCATGCGAACAGTCCTGACAGTTTTATTGATTTCAGTTCCCGGGTTATCGGTCTGGGCAGCGGGATGCCCCAGATTTTTAATGACGAGAGTATAATCCCGGCTCTGGAAAATGTGGGAATCTCCCATTCTGATGCCATGAACTATGCTGTAGTAGGGTGCGTTGAACTGACGACTCCCGGGAACAACCTGGGATGGAGTGATGCGGCCATGTTCAATCTGGTGAAGGCGCTGGAGATGGCCCTGAACAATGGTGTCTGTCTGCAGACGGAAGAGCAGATAGGTCCCCGTTTCGGCTCTCTTGAAGATTTTAAAAGTTTCGATGAACTGGAAGAGGCATTCCGGAAACAGATGGACTACTATATAGACCGGATGATGGGGATCTGTGATTTTGTCGACCGGGCCCATGCCGAAATCCTTCCGTCTCCCTTTCTCTCTTCCGTTATCGACAGCTGCCTTGAAAAAGGGCTGGATGTTACGGCCGGGGGAGCCAGGTACAACCTTTCGGGAATTCAGCTGATACAGGTGGCCAATGTGGCCGACTCGCTGGCCGTTATAAAACAGATGGTATTTGAAGAGAAATCCGTTACAGCTTCACAGCTGATGAACGCCCTGCGCGGAAACTGGGACGGGGAGGAGAAACTGCGTCAGCGTGTTCTGCATCATGTTCCCAAATACGGAAATGATGTGGAGTGGGTTGATGCAACGGGAAACAAATGGGTCGCCTACTTTGCCGGGCGGATGAAGGAATTTAAAAATGCCCGCGGCGGTCCCTATCATACGGGGCTTTATACCGTATCGGCCCATGTCCCCATGGGGAAAAATGTCGGGGCGAGCGCAGACGGCCGTTTTGCCGGTACCCCCCTGGCGGACGGTGGGATCTCAGCCATGTATGGAAGGGATAAGAAAGGGCCTACGGCACTGCTGAAATCCGTCAGCCGGATCAACTCCCTTCCCGCCAGTAACGGGACCCTCCTGAATATGAAATTCCTGCCGGATTTCTTCAAATCCGGGGAGGACCTTAAGAAGTTTTCCGCCCTGCTGAAAAGTTTTGTCCGTTTGAAGATCCATCATGTCCAGTTTAATGTGGTACGGAAAGAGGATCTGCTGGCGGCACAGGAAAACCCTGAAGCCTATAAGGGGCTTACCATCAGAGTCGCCGGGTACACAGCCTATTTTACGGAACTGGCAAGGGATCTGCAGGATGAGATTATCGCCCGGACCGGTTATGGCGCCTGAAATACGGAGGAATCATGAATTCAGTAGTGTTTGATATAAAACGTTTTGCCGTGCATGACGGGCCGGGTATAAGGAGTTCCGTTTTTTTGAAGGGATGTCCCCTGAACTGTGTCTGGTGCCATAATCCCGAAGGGATCTCTCCCGAAATCCAGCTCTGGTATTTTCCGGGGCAGTGTCTGCGCTGCGGGGACTGTATTAAAACCTGCCCTGAAGGGGCTCTTCAAATGGATGAAAAACACGGGATTGTAATAGACCGGAACCTTTGTACGAAATGCGGGAAATGCACGGAAATATGCCCGACCGGAGCGCTTGCCTTTATCGGCAGGAATATGACAACCGACGAAGTGGTGGAGGAGCTGCTGGAAGACAGAATCTTCTACGAAGAGTCGGGCGGGGGGATTACACTGACCGGAGGGGAACCCCTGGCGCAGAGTGAAGCGGCCCTGGAAATCCTGAATAGAATGAAAGCAATGGGAATTCATACAGCAGTGGAAACATCTCTCCAGGTGCCCCGCCGTATCCTGGAAAAGTTCCTGCCCCTGGTGGACTTCTTTATGTGTGATCTGAAAATCCTGGATCCGGACAGGCATACGGATCATGTGGGACGGGATAATCGGCTTATACTGGAGAATATTGCCTGGCTGTCTGAACAGGATGCAGAAATTCTGGTGCGGGTTCCGGTCATTCCGGGATTTACCGATCAGCAGGAAAATCTGAAAGGAATAGCTGTTTTTCTATCCGGTCTGAATCGTTCACTGCCGGTGGAACTAATGAACTTCAATCCTCTGGCCCGGGATAAATTCCGGGTACTGGGGCGCCCATACGAACCCCGTCAGGCCTCACAGCCCTATAGGGAAAAGGAGATGAAAGGGTTCCGGGATATATTCAGAAAACAGGGACTTGAAGTAAAGTAGATTATCCCGGATCCCGGGGCAGGCAGACAGACACGACTGTTCCTGTTTCTTCCGATGTGTGCATGTCTATGGAACCGCCAATGGTTTCAATCATCAGTTTGGCGCTGTAGGTGCCAAGTCCCCGGCCGCTGGTTTTTCCGTGGGATACGTATTTATCGAAGAAATGATTCCTTATCTCCTCCGGTACAGTACCCTGATTACATACTTCAATCAGGATTTCAGTTCTTTTGTCTGCCGTATTAATATGAACAACACTGCTTTCCGGGGAGGCTTCGATGGCATTTTTTATCAGATTGGAAAGGGCTGTATAGCAGAGCACCTCCTCTCCTTTTATTTCCAGTTTATGGAAGGACTCGAGAGGGATTTTTCCCATCATAAAGGACAGGTCTATATTTTTCTTTTCTGCGGTGAGACTCATTTCCTCCCGGATGTTCTGCATGGTTTCTGCAACATTGAATAGAACCGGTTCGAACATGTACTCCCCCGATTCAAGTCTGCTTATATCAAGGTAGCGGTTGATTATTTCCAGCATTCTGTTCCCCGCACTGCTGATTTTACCCAGGTACTCCCGATTCCGGCCTTTGAATTCTCCCGATTCCATCAGGATCTGAGGATAGCCTATAATGCTGTTCAGGGGGGATTTCAGATCATGACGTATAATCCTTTCCATGTCCTCCCTGAATTTCTCATGCTTCCTGTCTTCTGTAATATTCCGTTTCACTCCCCTGAATCCGGTCAGTTCGCCGGAACTGTCCAGTATGGGAACAGCGCTGGTTTCAATAATGACGGGATTCCCTTTTTTATGTATATCCGTATGGACATGCCGGGATATGCTGTCCCGGCTTGCAAGCAGCCTATTGAATACTTTACGGACAGATTCCCTCTCCCTTTTGTCTATATAATCAAAAAAAGATGTGCCAATCAGTTCTTCCGGCGTACGGCCTGTAAAATCTGCCGAACGGGGGCTTATATAGGTTAGCTCCCCTTCTGTGTTGATCTCCCAGAACAGTTCAAGGGAATTTTCAATCAGATCCTGAAACCTTTCCTTTGTATACTTTAAAGAACTCTGGGTACTAATCTTCTGAACAGCCAGGGCAAAGACACGGGAAATCCTCTCTATCAGTTCCTGTTCTCTCTCTGAATACCCGTCTTTTCTGTTGAAGAATGCAAAAATGTAGTATTCATCTTCCTTAAAGGCAAAGGGATAAATTATGAAATTCCCGTAGCAGTTCTCCTTTGGTTTATTTTCAATAACAGGGCATTTCAGGTTTACCCTTTTCAGGACATTACGGTTGTACTCGTTCCTTTTCATACCCATTCCGGAAAATGCCCCGGTTTTCTGCACTGTATAATCGGGAGAAGAGGTTACCGTAGCAATAAATCCCTTTTGACTCTCCATTATGGCAGTCATGCTCTCAAGAAGGGATGCGGTCAGTGATTCCTGTGAATAGTCAATGGATAAGAGTTGTTCCACTGTCTGGGAAACAAAGGAGTTGGCCCTCAGTTTCCATTCCATCCCTTCCTGATAGGTTTTCATTTCTGTTATTTCCTGCAGTGTTCCAAAAAGATACAGGAGACTGCCCTGCTCATTCAGTTCCGGCAGCACAGTGCATTTCACCCAGCACAGATCACGGCTTTTGGTGAAATAGCGGAATTCAATCTCTCTCCTTTCAAGGGTTTCCGATACGTCCCTGATTGTATTCCTCACAGCATCCCTATCATCATTATGGATGTGATATTTAAAATGTTCAGTCGTCGGTTCAAACTCCCCCGGAATATACCCGAGCATCCTGAATACCTGATCGGACCAGAAAAAAGTCCCATCCCCGAGGTATATTTCAAAACTCCCCAAGCAGGCAATTTCCTGAGCGAATTTCAAACGGCTTTCGTTCCTGACGACTTTCTGCCTTGCTTCATGCAGTTCCGTAATATCCTGATCGAAACCGATTGTTCTCAAAGGATTTCCGGAAGGATCGGATTCCATATGGCAGGATCTTTTTATCTGTTTAATCCTGCCGTCTTTCATCTTCAGTCTATGATATAATGTGTAGGATTCCCTGATATTGTTTTTGAACCTGTCCAGCACCCGTTTGCGGTCTTCCGGATGGATGGTGTCTATGAATACATTGAATCTTTCCTGCCGGGGATCTCCGTTGAACTCAAATATCTCGGTCAGCCCGTCTGTCCAGTTCAGTTCCCCGGTTTGATGGTTATACTCCCATCGGCCAAGCTTGACTGCCTGGTGGAGTTTGGCCCACATCCTTTTGGATTTCTGCAACTCTGTGACATCCCGTATCAGGCAGATCAATAGAAGTTCTTTTTCGATTGTCACAGGAGTTGTCTTTATTTCAAACTCAAAAATGTCTCCGTTTTTATGGGCAATTTCAATGGGGGAGTTATTATTGAAATTCTCATTGATCAGATCTTCCGCAGAGCGGGGGTAGAAATCAAAGATGCAGCGGTTCTGTAACTCCGCTGCCTTATAGCCGATCAGATTGCACATGGTGCTGTTGGCCATGGATATCTTCCAGTCCGAGATACGGCAGAGGAAAATCCCTTCAGAAGTATTTTCAAAAACACCCCTGAACTGTTCTCTGCTGCAGTGCAGTTTATCCTTTTCTTTCTTCAGCTGCTGCTCCAGTCTGATCCTGCTGCTTATATCCTGTCCGGTTGAAAGGATTTCAGTCAGCTCTCCCCTGGTGTTGTATATTCCCTTGTTGGTCCAGTTTATCCACACCCTCTCACCATTACGGCGTATATTTTCATTCACATTGGATATGAAATCATCGGGTTTCTGCAGAAGGCTCTGAAAAAGGTGATTAAGGAATACTTCCTGTGAATCGACCTTGGGAATCAATGTTCCCAATAGGTACTTTCCAATGATCTCCTTTGGGGTATATCCGTAAAAATCCAATCCGAACTGATTGAGAAACAGGATCTTCCCTTTATTGTCGAATTTGATGATGATGGCGTTTGCCATCTCAACAAGGTCCTTGTATTCCTGTTTTTCTATCTGCTTAATAACGGGAGTCTTCTGACGATTGAGGACTTTTTCAATGGAAGATTGTAATTGTCCTTCTGTCAGGGTTCCCTTTTCGCTGACAGAAAGGCTGACAATCGGGATATACTGGCGCGAATGAATTGTATCAATGGTTTCAATCCAGTCTATTCCATCGCCCTTGCGGGCATCTATAAGGATCATATCCGGTTCAAGGCGGTTAACTTCTTCCATCAGCCCCGATTGACATAGAGCTGTCCTTATTCTTGTATATCCCAGGGACGCCAATAGCTTCTTTATATCCTTGTTACCGGACTCGTCCCTGCCTGCCAGTAATATATGAGTTCTATCCATAACAGATTCCTGATGTGAATTTATTTCCAGTTTTAATAGAATTCTACATTGATTATTGAATAATAATTCATAATTTTAATAATTGCGAATGGAAAACCGCCTCTTTCCGGAAGATTGTCAGCCAATGCTGGATGTTTCCCCTCCGGCAGTTTATAGTGTAGTCTGCCAACTTTAAGATTCAGGGAGAATCATTATGAAACCGTACCGTTTTCTCGATCAGGACAAACAGGTCCAGGACTACCTGATATCATTGAGGGAACGGGACGTCCAGGTGACAGCCGTCGATCTGGAGGGAGAATTCAATCTTCATCACTATGGGGAGCATCTCTGTCTTGTTCAGATCTTTGATGGCCGTGATTCTGTTATTATTGATCCCCAGACTGTCCGGATAAGTCTTATTAAAGAGTTCTTTGAAGATCCTTCGCTAAAGAAAATTTTTTATGACTGCTCCGGTGACCGAACCCTTCTGTACAGACAGTATGGGATCAGTTTAACCGCCGTTATTGATTTGCTGCCGGCCGTGGAACTGCTGGAACTTGAGAAGAAAGGATTGGGTAAAGTTCTGACAGCCGTACTCGGTCTGGAAGAGAAAAACAAGAAAAAATTCCAGCGCTATAACTGGATGAAAAGACCCATACGGGAAGATGCCCTTGTCTATGCCATAGAGGATGTTGAATACCTGTATGAATTAAAAGAAAAACTGATGAGCGATATTGAGAAAAGAGGCCTTTTTGAGGAGTATGAAAGACTGAATCACGAGGTTCAGTCAAAGCCGGTGGCACTGGAAGCCGTCCCCGGACTCTTTAAAAAAAACCGTTTTAAAAAACTGCCTCCGGAAGCTAAAGAACTGTTCAGGGAGCTTTATTATGTTCGGGACGAGTACGCCCAGCGGATGGACCTGCCTCCTAACTCCGTCATTGCCAATGAAGACCTGTACGGGTTGTCCCTGTCCCGTATGGCCTCCTGTGATATCGCCTTTTCCAGACAGGTCTCTCAAAAGTTCATTCCATCTCTTCTGAAGGATGTTGACAGGGTCCTTTCCCGGAATCCCGCGCATTCCGGATAACACCGGATAACACCGGATAACACCGGATAATGGGAATCCTGACAAAATGGATCGTCAGTATGATATTTCTCTTGAAAAGCGCATTTTAGTATTCTAGTCTTTAGTTTACTAAAATCGTGAAAGACATTATGCAGAGTGAATTCTATAATAAAATCCTGAACTCGGTACACGACCATATTGTAGTAGTATCGGATGATTTTCATATCATTTATCACAACTACAGTTTTGAAACCCTTCTTCTGCTGCTGGGAAAGGATCAGTCTGTTTTCCGCGGCAGGGATCTGAGGAGTGTTCTGCCGCAGCCTCTTAAGGACATTATCCCTTCTATAGAGGAGTGTTTCAGACGGGGCGAGATCATCCGGCAG
Source organism: Oceanispirochaeta sp. (assembly GCA_963663385.2). GTDB lineage: Bacteria > Spirochaetota > Spirochaetia > DSM-2461 > DSM-2461 > Oceanispirochaeta. Next base: position 742,507 of record CAXXXD010000004.1, read on the forward strand.
ACACTCTCGCTTAGTATTTTAAATACACCCACCTATCTTAAACTGGTTGCTATTCCGGATTATTCGGGAAATACCGTTCAGAATATTCAGATTATTTTGCGGAATACCACCGATGTGGAGCTCCAGAGGCGGGAGCTGAATCAGAAGGTTCAGTTTTTTTCCCAGTTGGTCCGTTATGCCCCCTTAGGGGTTTTTCTTATCGATCTGGATAATACCAGTATGACTATCTCACACTGGAACCCGGCTATGTCCGATAATTTTTCCCTGAGTGAATCTGAAGTCTTCGGTCGGGATTTAAAGGATATATACCCTTTTTCCGATCTTTATGAAGAGATTTCCCCCGCTATTCATGCCATAACTCAAACAGGGCTCTTCTATAAGATCCCTGAGCTGACCATCCCTCCTCTCCGAAAGGATTCCGGTTCTGTCCGATACTTCTATCTTAATCTTGTCCCGATAAAACAGGATTCCGGACCTATATATAATGTCCTGGGCATTATGGATGATATTACAGAGCAAACTCTGGAAGACAGGAAACTTCAGAAGTATAAAAGCAGGCTGGAATCCAGCCTTGAAAAAACTTCCAATCAGCTGGATGAAACTACGGCTGAAATATCATCCATTTTGAACAACTCTTCGGGAGTCTGCATTTTTTCTCTGGACAGTAATCTGAATTACAGGGTTTTCAACGCCTATCACAAACTGCTGATGGCCAGGATCTTTAACAGGGAAATAAGGAAAGGTGATTCCTATCTGGAGTTGATCGCTTCCAATCCGGCCTTTCATGATCTTATGGAAAAATACCTGAAAAATGCATTGTACGGTGTAATTGTCAAGACAGAAACTGAACTGATAGCTGATATAAGGGAACCGCAGTTCTACGATACCCTTATTACTCCCCTCTATTCAGAGAAGCAGGAGATTAAAGGCGTCACGGTCATTCTGATAGATACAACAGATCTGAGGCGGTCCGAAAAGGAAGCGTTTATATTCAAGACTGTTGCTGATAATGCCAGCTATGGCGTAATGATTACTGACGAGACGTTTCAGATACACTATTGCAACAGATATTGGGAGAATCTTTTCGGTTATGCTGAATATTCTCTGACCGGGAAAAAAGCGGATCTCATCTTCCATGAGAAAAATCTTACCCGGATCAGGCAGTCCATCAGGAAATTCAGAGAAGGCGGCGGAGCCATGAGTCAGCTGGAACTGGATCTGAAGACAGTCGACCATGAACATATGACTGTTCTTCTGAATATTGTCGTATACGGAAAAGACAAATCAAACCCCGAAGGCATTGCTTTTACCTGCATGGATATTACTCCTATGAAAGATGCCAGGGAAGCCATCATCCTTGCCCGTGACAATGCGGAAAAAGCTTCTGTTATGAAAAGCTCTTTTGTGGCGAATATGAGCCATGAAATCCGTACGCCCTTAAACAGTATTATCGGTTTTTCCCGGCTTCTTGAAGCTGAGCTGACCAGTGATAAACAGAAGGGTCTGCTGAACAGTCTGGTCGCCAGCAGCCGGATACTGAAGGGACTTATCAGTGATATCCTGGACTTTTCCAAGATCGAAGCAGGCAAAATGACTCTGGCTTCCGATATCATTGAATCCCGGGATTTCTTTATACAGCTTTTTCAGATGTTCAGTATTCAGGCGGGGAATAAAAATCTGACCTTTTCCGTTGTGTCCCGTGGAAAAATCCCGAAGCGGTTTGTTTCGGACAGCATACGGGTCAGGCAGGTCCTTATAAACCTGCTGGGAAACGCCATGAAATTTACAGGCAGCGGAATTGTGACCCTTTCAATTGAATATGCGGCAGAAGAGAGGCAGTTTATCATGTCAGTAGCCGATTCGGGGGTGGGGATCCCCGCGGCAGATATCAATCTGATCTTTAATCCCTTTGAACAGAAAGAAAAAGAGGATAAAAGACGGTTTGAAGGAACAGGTCTGGGATTATCCATTACCAAACAGCTGATAGAGCTGATGAACGGCGCAATCAGTGTCAGCAGCGAAGAGTATAAAGGGAGTCTGTTCCGCATTGTCATCCCTGTTGAAACCTATGGAAACGATGTCATTGATTTGCCTGAATGGTCGTTCGTCCCGGAAATACAGATCGAGAATCCCGTTTGCTACAGCACTGTCTCTTTTCCGGAATATCCAGGGTTTCAGAAAAAATGGGGGTATACCCTGGTGTATGCTGCAAACCCCGATGACCTTCCAGCAGATGTTCTGACGGACCGGTCGTCCATTTTGATACATAAATATTCCGAAACTGTTTCCGTCTATAATGATATGGCCCGAATATGTCTCTGTTCCCCTGATGAAATCCTGAACCGGGAAGACAGCGCCGCTGTTAAGTATATTATTGAAGGCCTGTCCGATGAGAGTGTTTTTGCCAAAGTGCGCAGCTGTCTGGCGGCCCTGAATCAGGGCCGTATGGAAAAGGAGCCTGACTTCTCACTGTTGAGCGGCGGGGATATCGACGTTCTTCTTCATGCTGTTGAAACAAAGGATTCGACGGAGATCCGAAAAATGGCTGTCATTCTGAAAAACTGCGGCACCGATGGTTCTGTCCTGTCAGAAGAGGTGATGGACGCCCTGGAGAATTTCGAGATTCCCCGGCTGAATTCCAAACTGGAAAAAGTGGCAAACAGCCTTAAGGAGTATATAGGAGGTTCTCATGAATAAGAAGCGGATCCTGGTTGTTGATGATACGGCTCCCAATCTAAAACTTCTGGGAAACATACTGCAGGCGACATACTCTCTCAGTTTCGCGACCAGCGGAGGGGACGCTTTGAAAATCCTGGAGAAATTTCACCCGGATCTGATCCTGCTGGATATTATGATGCCCGGTATGGACGGATTTGAAGTGTGCAGAAGAGTGAAAGCCAACCCCGTTCTGAACGGGATTCCCATTTTGTTTATTACAGCCAAGGCGGATAAGGAAAGCGTCATAAGGAGCTATGAGCTGGGAGGCGAAGGATACATTCTCAAACCGTTTGAAATGGATGATGTTTTAGACCGGGTAAGGAAACTGATACCCCAGTCAGATCAGGATTCATCCGGCAGCCTCAGCCGGGAACTTTATCCCGTCAACCCGCTTATGCAGAAAAACAGGATCAGAAATTACAAACTTTATATCAGTATGATTAAAAAAGATCTGGGCAGCAAGCTCAATGAGATTGAGGAAAATGTTGCAAATCTCGTGACATCTGTTCCGACGCTGATTAAATATCTGGAGGATATGGAGAACCTGATATTCAATCTGGATAAAAAAAGCCTTCAATCCGTAGAAAGGATGTATGAAAAGGTTCAAGCAGATAAACTGAATCCTGATCTGGTCAGCGCCATACACTCCTTTTATGAGGAAATACAGAAAACCCAGTTTCGGCTTGTAGATATAACATCAGAACTCTGGGAGGATACACCTGCTTCCCCAATGGATTTTTTTCCTGTCTCTCTTATCAGAACTCTGGAGTCCGCCTTTCCCGGGTATATTTCCTTTTACAGGGAGGAAGGAGCAAATCCCTATATTACCGGATCTGAATCCTCTTTTATGCAGGTTGTTCTTTCTCTGGTGGATAATGCCATTGAGGCGGCGATTCCAGATAATATAAAACCGGAAATAGTCATCCGTATGGAAAAAGGTGAGGGGAGTCTGATTTTCCATATTGAAGATAACGGGTGCGGTATAGGCCGTGAAGATTTTCAGACCCTGGTTAAACCGTTTTTTTCCGGAAAGAAAAACAATCCGGGGCTTGGGCTGACAGCGGTGGAATGGTTGATGACCAGGGAATTCAAGGGACATTTCTCTCTGGAAAATAGAGAGAACGGGTGCAGGGCCTCCCTGGTTTTTCCGGTGAACTGACCCTATTTTTTCCGTTCGTCCCTGTATTCCGGGTAGTGATGATCCAGGCAGTCCGGGCAGATCCCATGGCTGAAATCTATATCAGCTTCTCTGTTAAGGTAACTTTCAATAGGATGCCATCTCCCGTTTTTATCCCGTATCCTTTTACAGAAGGAACAGATCGGCAGGTGTTCATTCAGACGGCGGATCTCTTTCTGATAGATACTTCGGCTGATTTCGTATGAGAAGATTATAAAGCAGTTGAATCCGTATACGATCAGAGCCGCCAGACTCTCCAAACCGTTGTAGGCAATGCATATAAAACCCGAACGGGATAAAATATAGAGAGTCCCCAGCAGTGACAGATGAAGGGATATCCAGAAAATCCCCCGTTTAATCCCGCGGGTGGAAACAAAAAGCCCCGGAAAAGCCAGACACCAGAAAATTCCGGTATGGCCGAATCCTCCATTCCAATAGAGATAGAGTGATAGCAGCACTGTAATAAAATTAAGGGTTATGGAAGGGATGATATTACTTTTTCTGTACCTGAAAACCAGGATATTGACTGTCAGAATGATTATCCCGGCTCCGGTCTCAAACAGCCCCGCATATGTCTTGCCTATTATCAGATTCACAATTCCGAAAACGGTAAAGAGAGCTGAAATCAGAAACGAGACAGAAAAGGAAATATGATTCCTCATGCGGTCATTTTCTGTATTTTTATGCAGAGGATCCTGTTGAATATAAGCATGTCCCATATATTAAGAATGCGCTAAAAGAAATGATAATGCAAGTAGTTGTAATCCCGAATTCAGGTTGACAAGGGAGGAGAATCCTATGTAGTATTACTAGTATGATCAGTGATAGTGTTAGTAGGGATACAGAGAATCCTCCCTCCCTGAAAGGCAGAATCTATCAGGAAATTCTGTTTGGAATCCTCACAAACGGATTTTCCCTGGACTCTTTTCTGGTAGAAAAGAAGCTGTGTGAAAATTTCGGCGTTAGCCGCTCCCCCGTGCGGGAAGCGCTTGTAGAGCTCTGCCGGGACGGGATTCTGAAAAATATCCCGAGAGCCGGGTACCAGATTGTGCGAATTTCTGAAAAACAGATGCGTGATGCCTTCCAGATAAGACTTCTGCTGGAGTCGGAAGGGCTGGAACTGGCATTTGAGCGTATAAATGATAAGGATATTGCTTCTCTGAAAACAATTGCAAATGAATCAACCAGGGCCCTCCTTGAAGAGGGGAGTATCTCTCTCCTGCGGCGGATGAATCTGAATGATGCTTTTCATATCAGCCTCTGTTCCCTTTCCGGCAACACACTTCTCAGTTCCTACCTGTCCGAAACCCTGAAGCTGCTGCATAGGGGGATGGCCCAGTTTATGATAGAAGAGTCCCAGCTGCCTCAGTCTGCTCATTCGATCCACCATCAATTGATTGAAGCCCTTGAGAGCCGGAAAAAAGATCTGGCTCTCAGGTATCTGAAAGAAGATATTTACTCCATGGAAAAGAAGCTCTGGGAGGTTTTAATATGAACCGGAAGGATTGGCCTCTGTATATCGACCTGATACACAGGGAAGTTGTACCTGCCCTGGGGTGTACCGAACCAACCGCCGTCGCTCTGGCCTCCGCCCGGGCTGCGGAAGAGCTGGGAAAGGAACCCGAGTCTATAGACGTATACCTTAGCCGGAATGTGCTTAAAAACGGTTTGAGTGTGGGAATTCCCGGAACAGGAATGTACGGTCTGGATACTGCCGCAGCTGTCGGTGCACTGGACGGCCGGTCTGAGCTGGAGCTTGAGGTTTTAAAACAGATCTCTCCCGAAGGTTTGGAAAAGGCCAGGAAACTGCTGGCGGGGGGACGGGTGCAGGTTCGGTTAAAGGATTGCCCTGATATTCTGTATATTGAGGTAATCCTCCGCTCCGGCAGCGAAACAAGCCGGGTTATTATAAAAGAACGTCATGCCAATATCTGTGTGGTGGAACATAACGGACGGGTTGTTTTCAAAAAGGATCAGGAAGAAGAGAACGCCCTTAAAGAGGAATACGAGAGCATCAGGATGACGGAAAGGGATGTGTGGGACTTCGCCAATAATGCGCCCCTTGATGATCTCCGTTTTATTAAGGAGGCGGCGGATATCAATACCCGAATCTCCGAGGAAGGTTTAAGCGGGGAATATGGTCTGCAGGTCGGCCGTTCCATTGATAAAAGTATTTCCAAGGGTTATCTGGAAGCCGATTTGAGTAATGAAGCCATACGCCGGACGACCGGGGGGACAGATGCCCGTATGGCAGGATGCGATCTTCCTGTGATGAGCAATTCGGGGAGCGGAAACCAGGGGATCACCGCAACCATGCCTGTGGTCGCCGTGGCGGAGAAGCTTAAGGTTTCGGAGGAACAGCTTATCCGGGCCCTGATATTGAGCCATCTGACATCAATCCATATTAAATCGTCCATGGATCGGCTTTCGGCTCTCTGCGGGGCTTCCGTTGCGGCAACCGGTGCCAGCTGCGGTATTGTCTACCTTATGGGCGGAAGCTATGAACATATCGAATACGCCATTAAAAATATGGTGGGGAATGTGGCAGGCATGATCTGTGACGGGGCAAAAAATGCCTGTTCCCTGAAGATCGCCTCCTGTGTCAGTGCAGCTGTCCAGGGCGCCCTCCTGGCTATTAACAGCATCGGGGTGAGTAATATTGAAGGGATTGTGGAAGAAGATATTGAAAGGACAATTGCCAATCTGGTTCAACTGAGTTCTCCCGGTATGATTGAGACCGATAAGGTTATTCTGGATATTATGACTCATAAAAAGAACTGATTTTGCCCACTGATACCGGTATCTTATAATCAGATTTTAACCCGGTTCCCTTCGGAGAGAAGAAGAACATCCGGAATATGATCTTCCGCGTCCTTAATATCAATCGTACAGTAGGAGCAGATAATGACTTTGTCCCCTTTGTGGGCCAGTCTGGCGGCGGCTCCGTTCAGGCAGACTTCTCCTTCTTTTCCGTCTATTATATAGGTGGAGAATCTGGCTCCGTTATTGATGTTCAAAATATCAACTTTCTCGTGACGGAACATATTAACCGCTCTATACAGAGCCGGATCAACGGATACGGAACCCTCATAATTCAGGTCCGCATCTGTTACGGTGGCCCTATGCAGTTTGGATTTCAGCATTTCTATTTTCATTTCTGTTTAACTCCTGTATGAAATAAATCCCTTCCAGAACCAGATCGGGATGGATGGCATCGAATAAACTTTCATGGCGAAAATGTTCAGCAAATCCACCGGTTCCAATAACAAGGGGCTCTTCCGTGGGAAATTTGTCCCTGCTTATTCTTTTGATAATTTCTCTGACAGCTCCCAGGTGCCCGTAGTAGAGGCCCGACTGGATGCACTCGGTAGTGGAACGGCCGCATATATCGGCGGGATGAATAAAAGCTACTTCCGGCAGGGCCGCTGTCTTTTCCGCCAGGGCCTGTCCGGCTATCCGGATACCCGGGACAATAGCACCTCCCAGGTATTCCCTGTGTTTTGTCACTGCCTCAAAGGTTGTGGCGGTTCCCATATCAACAATGATGATATTCCTATCGGTATAGCGGTAAGACCCGGCAACGGCAACCGCCACCCTGTCGGTTCCCAGTTCCAGAGGATTCCGGTAACGGATTTTCAGGCCTGTTATACTGTCCCTATCTACGGCAAAGGGCTGTTTGCCGTAATACCGGAGGCAGGCGGATTCGATCAGAGAGTTAAAAGCGGGGACAACACTGGCATAAGCTATGCGTTCCACCTCCTGCGCTTTGTACCCCTCCTGACGGAGCATCTCCAGTAGAAATTCGCCAAGATCCTTACCGGTCTCTGAATTGAACTCTTTTCTGAAGGGATGGATCAGTTCCCCTTTGCGGAAAAGCCCCCCCTTGAGCTCTGTGTTCCCTTTATCCAGTACCATTATCATCTGCGGACAGCTCCTTCTATAAGGGTGTGGATTATTTCCGCCATCTCCTTTTTCGTACTTGTCTGAAACAGGAGCTCTCCGCCTGATGCATATATGGCGGCCGGGTGTTTATGCTCTGATATTTCCGGAAGGTTATTGTGGATGATATAGTCGACGCTCTCCCTGTGGAGGAGCTTTTCTACAGCTCTTTTCATCTCTCCCATAGAAATGGTATTGGTCAGTTTAAAACCCACTACCACGGGAGTTTTGTTTTCCGGGGCATATGCCTTTATTTTTTCAAGGATTTTAGGGTTCCTTTTAAGATGAAGAGTCAGATTCCCGTCGGAAGGGATCTTTCCTTTTTCCTGCGGTTTTATAAGGGTTCCCTTTTCTGTTTTTATATAATCCGGAGAAAAATCGCTTACTGCCGCCAGATGCACCACTCCATGGTACTCTCCGGTTTTAAGCAGGTATTCCATTTTTGTCTTCAGGTCCCGGAAGCTGGTAAAGGGAGCTCTTTTCATTTCTCTCTTTGGAAGAGCTGCCTTTCTGCCGTGGAGGAGGGTCACGTCAGCTCCCATTTCGCTGAGTCTGTCGGCCAGCAGGGCACCGGTCCTGCCGGTTGAAATATTCGTAATGGACCGGACTCCGTCTATGGGCTCCTCGGTTCCCCCTGAGGTAATCAGTATGTTCACAGGGCTTCCTCCAGCAGGCGGACAATTTCCTCCGGTTCGGGGGCCCGCCCTTTTCCGATTGTTCCGCAGGCCAGAAAGCCCTCTTCGGGTTCTATAATCCTGGCACCCCAGTTTTTCAGGGTGCCAAGATTTTCCTGCATCGCCGGATGGGAGTACATATTGATATTCATGGCCGGACAGATCCAGTAGGGCTTTCTGAAATTATTGGACAGGAAAACGGCGGAGACCAGGTCTTCTGCCAGCCCCATCCGGAGACGGGCGATCGTTGCGGCCGATGCCGGATAAAGGACAATTGCATCCGCCCACTCGGAGAGCTTTATATGGGGAATCTCATAAGCGGGATTGAACATGTCCGTTTGAACAGGTTGTCCGGTTATGCCTTCCAGAGTCACGGCGCCGATAAACGCCAGGGCTTTTTCGGTTGCCGCCGTTTTAACGTTATGACCCTTTTTTTTAAGGGCCGATGCCAGAGACGCCGCTTTAAAGGCGGATATGGAACCGCTGATACAGATAAGGATATTAGACGGGGACATTATCAATTAACCTCGCTTTTCCCAGAAAGACGGCTCCGAAGATCCTGTTTTCCTGTTTTTTCAGATAGTCCACTGTAAAACCGGAATTCTCCAGTTCCCGCCGCATCTCTTCGATGGATTTTCCGGAACTGATGGTTTTATAAAAGAGAGGGGCGGTTTCCAGCTCGTCAGGAGTGAGCATTTTGTTCCGGGAGCTCATGGCCAGGCCGCTTTTTTCTCTTACCAGCGGGCAGGGAACTATGGCGGTGTCCAGAAAAAAAGCTTCGGCCATTCCCCTGATCAGCCGGTACTGCTGCCAGTCCTTCTCTCCGAAATACGCTCTTGTGGCCCGGGTCATCCCCAGAAGTTTCATAACCACCGTAAGGACACCGTCAAAATGGCCCGGTCGGGCGGTTCCGCACAGATCCCGGGAGTAATCCGTTTCTATCACTTTATAACGGTAATCATCCCTGTACATATCTTCGTAGGAAGGGTAGAGAAGGTAGTCTGCTCCCGCGGCCTCCAGTTCGGCTGCATCCGCCTCCCATGTAACCGGGTACGCCCTCAGATCATCGGGGTTATTGAACTGGGTCGGATTGAGGTAGATGGAAACGGCGCATATGTCATTCTCTCTGACCGCTCTGTCCACCAGGCTGATATGGGCTTTGTGGAGGGCTCCCATGGTGGGAACGAAACCGGTGGTTTTCCCTTCCGTTTTTAAATCTCGGAACCTGTCTCTCCATTCTTCTATGGACTGGATAATCTTCATTAGCTGTAACTCTCCTTTTTGCCGGGGAAGGTCCTCTCTTTCACGCTGCGGTCGTACCTGTTCAGGGCCTCCAATATCAGAGAGTGTCCGTCCATAAAGGTCCGGACGAAACGGGGGCGGAACTCTGTATTGAGCCCCAGAAGGTCCTGCAGCACAAGAACCTGCCCGTCACAGCCGTTTCCTGCTCCAATACCGATGGTAGGAATGGTCAGCTTTTCTGTGATCCTGCGGGCCAGGAGGCGGGGGACGCATTCCAGAACCAGGGCAAAGCAGCCTGCTTCCTCCAGAGCCAGAGCATCGGACTCCAGCTGTTCCGCCCTGTCCGACTCCTTACCCTGAACTTTAAAACCGCCCATCTGATGGACCGATTGAGGTGTCAGGCCTATATGGCCCATAACAGGTACGCCCGACTCCGTTATATGACGGATTATCTCTGTGTGTCCGCGGGTGCCTTCCAGTTTTATCGCATTGGCCCCGGCTCTCATCAGTTGTTCCGCTGCTGTCATGGCAGGTTCCAGCCCTTTCCGGTGGCTGAGGAAGGGCATGTCCCCTATTAGAAAAGCTTCTGGGGCCCCCCGGCGAACGGCTGCAGTATGCAGCGCCATTAGATCGACCGTTGCAGGGATGGTACTGTCGTAACCGTGCATGGTCATGGCCAGGCTGTCTCCCACCAGGATGCAGTCAATACCGGATCCCTGAATAATCCCGGCGCTCCAGCTGTCGTAAGAGGTCACCATGGAAAGGGGGCGGCTGTTTTCCTTGTATCTTTTAAAATCCGGTACTGTCATATAAATTCTCCCTTTAGTACGGTTGATGCGAAAGACCTGTATACAGGCTGATACGGGTCGTTCTCCAGAGACCTGATGTTACGCTGAACCGAGATTTTATCCCCCCGGGAGAGGGGGCCTGTCAGAGCACTCTGCCGGAGCATGGTTGTAAAGTTTCCGCGGAAAAAGAGATAACGTGCAAAATGTTCAGCCATCCGGCCGTCGCCGACCAGGGCACAGGGGAGGTGTTTTTTCATGGTACCTGTCCTTGGGATCAAGTCCTTTTTAAATTTAATAAAATGTAATAAAAACGGTTTGCTTTTAGTTTACCTGCCCTCGGGGCTCGGCGTCTCGAAGCAATCTACCTGTTATTTATATACAGAGAGGCAAAAAAATTGTCAAGTTGTACCTTCCGAGAACGGGATTTTTAAGTTTGTCCGGCTCCGATCCTGTCAAGGGACCACTGATACAGTTCCCGGTAGCGATAAGCCGATTTCTCCCAGGAAAACCGGCGGCTCATCCCTTCCCGGCGCATCTTCTCAATATGCTCAGGCCGGTCATACCAGGTGCTGACGGCCCATCCGACGGTATAATAGATGGTCTCGGGGCTTAAATCGTCAAAGAGAAACCCTGTTCCGTTTCCCGTATGCTCATCGTACTGTTCAACCGAATCCGCCAGTCCGCCCGTTCTTCTGACTATGGGCAGTGTTCCATAACAGAGGGAGTAGAGCTGATTTAATCCGCAGGGTTCGTATCTGCTTGGCATCAGAAAGAAATCCGAGGCCCCCTCCACCCGGTGAGCCAGGCGGTTGCTGTACGTAATAAAACTTTTCAGGTTGGGAAGGGCATGATCCAGATGGCGAAGCTCCTCTTCGCACCAGTGTTCGCCTGTTCCCACTATAATAAACTGAACATGCATATCCTTCAAAATGCTGTAGAGTTTTCCATGCCCCGGTCCGCAGAGGTCTCCGAATCCCTTCTGGTCCGCCAGTCTGCTGACCATCCCGATAAGGGGAATATGGGGATTCACTTCAAGCCCCGACTCTTTCTGCAGCTCCATCTTCAATTTGGTTTTGTTGTCCATTTGTCCGGCTGAAAAATTCAGGGGGTGGAGATGAGGATCCCTGTCCGGATTCCATTCATGATAGTCCATCCCGTTCAGGATCCCGAAAAGATCATTCTGCCTGTACCGCAGAGCGGTGTCCAGTCCGCATCCGAATTCGGCAGTCTTTATCTCATTGGCATAGGAGGGCGAAACCGTAGAGATTATCTCGGCATTTTCTATTCCCATTTTCAGATAGTTCAATGCCCCCTTATGGAGCCCGTTATTCCGGGCAATCTGCTCACCCTCCAGGGGAAGAATCCCTGCCAGATCCGGAGCAAAAACTCCCTGGTACCCCAGGTTGTGGATGGTCATGACTGAGGAACACCGGGAAAAATCCCTCCATCTCTCCCTGGCTTTCAGCAGGAGCGGAACGGGTCCCGAGACCCAGTCATGGCAGTGGAATATGTCAGGGATCCAGTGCAGCATCAGGCACAGCTGGAAACTGGCGGCAGAGAGAAAGGCAAAGCGGTGAGCGTTGTCATCAAAGGAGGACCCGGGAGTCGGCCCGTAAATCCCGTTTCGACCGTAAAAGTGCTCGTGGTCCAGCATATAGACCGGAATGGAGGTATCCGGCAGAACCGTCTGGAGCACGCGGCACCACTCTTCTCCGTAGCCCATATGCACACCGAGAGGTCCAAGATCCTTTAAATTGTCTGTCGGGATGCTGTAATACCGGGGCATGACTATGCGGACATCCTCTCCCTGGTATTTCAGTTCTTTGGACAGGGCCCCCACCATATCCGCCAGGCCTCCGGATTTTGCAAAAGGTACGGTTTCGCTGGTGACCATCAGGATACGGTGATTTTTCAAGGGGCGGCTCCTTTTTTCTGTATTGCTTCAGTCTAATCGGGATAGACCTGCAAGGCAATAAATTTATCAGGTTAACGGATAAATACGGTGGACTGGTTCCTGTTAATGATCAGTTTTATTCTGTCCGCTCTTATATCTCTTCCCATCAGTCCGGTTATGCGGAAGATGGGGATGATAAGGGAGGGGGATTTGGAACCGGGTTATCTTACAGCAGGAATATAGCCAGTAGCAATACAACCCCCATGGTTGCCAGGCCCTGAATCCCTGTGGCCACCGTATGGGATTTGTAGGCTGTTTTGATATCCATTCCGGTAAATTCCGCCACAACCCAGAAGTAGGAGTCGTTGGCATGGGAGACTGTCATGGCTCCTGCTCCGATACTCATCACAGTCAGAACCGATCCGATAGTCGAATCCAGTCTCAGCGTACCCAGCAGGGGCGCCATTAGGGCCGATGTTGCAACCATGGTTGTCGTGGTGGAGCCCTGGGCTGTTTTAAGAGCGGCGGCAATAAAGAAAGGCAGCAGGATTCCTATATGCCAGCTGCTCATGGAATCCCCGAGGTAGGCGGACAGCGGCGTGGCTTTGATAATGGCGCCAAAGGCTCCGCCTGCTCCGGTGATCAGGATAATGGGGCCGGCCATACGAATCCCCGCACCGATCCATTTCATCAGAACCTCCTCCTTCAGTTCCGGTGCCAGTCCCAGGGCGCAAAGGAATCCGATAAACAGGGCAATAAAGGGTTTTCCGAGAAATATAAGTATCCCGGTCAAAAAACCCAGCCTGGCAGAAAGGGCCGGGAGGGAGGCAAACGTTCCTATGGCAATCAGGAGGATCGGGACGATTATGGGCGAGAACGAGCGGGCTGTGGATGGGAGTTTTCCGTACTGCTCTTCGATGATGCTCTCTCCGCTGAGTCCGTTTCTGAACAACTCCTCATTAATAAGGTCCTCCTTTGTCTCCATCTTATTTCCGATAAAACAGGCCCAGCCGTAACCTGCCAGCAGGGGAACAAAGGAGATGCAGAAGCCGTACAGGACGACCATTCCCAGGTTGTTTGCCAACCCCAGATTGCCCGCTGCGGCAATAGGCCCCGGAGTGGGGGGAATCAATGTATGGGAGGCATACAGTCCGGTGGAAAGAGCCACAGCCATGGCCGTTACTCTGGTATGGGCTTTTCTGGTAACTGATTTTCTCATGGCATTGAGGATAATAAAACCGGAATCGCAGAATACCGGGATGGAAACGAGCCAACCGATAAGGCTCATGGCAAATTCCGGTTTTTTGGGCCCGACCAGCCTGATCACCGTATTGGCCATTTTTAAAGCGGCGCCTGATTTCTCCAGGAATACTCCTATGATAGAACCAAGAACTATAACAATTCCTATATGGGAGAGGATTGATCCGAACCCATGCCGGATAACCGGTTCAATCTCCTGAACATCAAACTGTCCCAGCGCCGATGCGCTGAGTCCAAGGAAGAGGGAGGCGAAGATCAGGGATATGAAGGGATGGAGTTTAAACACAGAAGAGGCCGCCACGATCATTACAATGGAAGCAAATAACAGTAAAATCATTACTAATCCCATACAGAACCTCCATAGCCCGGGAAAACACATAGTAGCATAATTTAAGGGTGTGATGCCTTTTTATAACAGAAATAGGGCTGAAGCCCAATGGGTCAGCCCTGTATTCCCTTTTAACAGCCCGTTTTTACAGCAGAATAAAGGAGAGGATCAGAACAATGGTTATTGTGACCAGTCCCTGGATCAAAGTGGCAGCCGTCTGTGATTTATATGCCGTCTTAACGTCCATTCCCGTAAACTCAGCCACGACCCAGAAATAGGAGTCGTTGGCGTGGGAAACGGTCATGGCTCCGGCGCCGATGCTCATAACAGTCAGGACGGCACCGATGGTGGAGTCCAGCCCGAGGGAGGCAAGGAGAGGGGCCATCAGGGCGGATGTTGTAACCAGAGCAGTTGTGGAGGAACCCTGAGCTGTTTTAAGAGCCGCAGCTATACAGAAGGGAACAAGGATACCCAGGCTCCAGCCGCTCATGGACTGCCCCAGATAATCGGCTACGGGAGTCGCTTTGATAATGGCACCGAAAGCTCCACCGGCACCGGTAATAAGGATGATGGGGCCGGCCAGTTTGATCCCCTCGCCGATCCATTTCATCAGGACTTCCTCATCCAGTCCGGGAGCCAGTCCCAGGGCGAAGAAGAAACCTATAATAAGGGCCATTACGGGCTTACCGAAAAACTTGAAAAGATTAGCAATAAAGCCGGTTCCCATCAGGTCTCCGGGGAAGGAGGCGATGGTTCCCAGAGCAATCAGAAGAATGGGGATCAGGATGGGAGCGAAAGCCTGAAAAGTGGAAGGCAGCTTACCGTACTGGTTTTCGATAGCTTTCTCTTCCAGATCCAGTCCCTTGGCAAAAGCCGTTTCATTATCCAGGTCTTCCTGAATCCTGATTTTACCGCCAATGTATTTGGCCCAGAAAAAACCGGCCAGCATAGTAAAGATGGAAATGATCATTCCGAATATGATTACCAGTCCAAGGCTGTCTTCCAGGCCCAGGTTTCCTGCCGCAGCGATGGGGCCGGGTGTGGGAGGTACAAGAGTATGGGAGGCGTACAGACCGGTTGCCAGGGCAACACTCATCATGGTGGCCGATACTTTTGCCTTGTGTGTTACAGACTTTCTTAAGGCGGAAAGGATAACATAACCGGAATCACAGAATACAGGGATGGATACGAACCAGCCGATAATGCTCATAGCCAGTCCGGGTCTTTTGGGGCCGACCATTTTCAGGATGGTGTCAGCCATCCTGATGGCTGCTCCTGATTTTTCCAGGAAAACTCCGATGATGGTTCCCAGAACAATTACGATTCCGATATAGGCAAGTATCCCGCCGAATCCCGAACGGATGGTGGATTCCACCGCCATTACATCAAACTGTCCCAGAGCGGATGCCCCCAGACCTACAAACAGTGCCGCAAAAATCAAAGCAATAAAAGGATGCAGCTTAAAAACAGAAGTGGCTACTACGATCAGCACAATCGATGCTGCGAGCAGCAGAATCATCACTAAACCCATATGATAATCCTCCAAATATAATTTTATATCTGTAGTACAAGTTGGGGATTTAATACGATTATTACGTCAAAACTTTAAAAATAACCCAAATCTGTACTACAGATTTCATGTTAGCACGGGAATTTAAATTATACCAAACAAAAAATGAAAAAAATGAGATGTTTTGGCTTCAACTTGTAATACAGCTTTTTAAAGGGAGGAAATAGAGAAGATCAGAGGGTATCGTAGAGCCAGGGGTTCCATCTGTGGGTATCTTCGGAAGGATCCTGTTTCTGCCGGTCCCGCTTCATCAGTTTATTCAGATTCCTGAGGGTGTACAGCACAGCCAGTTCCGCATCGTTCTCTTTAATGAAACTGTGAATCATTCGATGAGCGGTAATCTGTTCTGTCAGATCATCCTCATAGATCTCCTGTTTGGGGTAGTGCTGCAGAAGGTCCCATATCATAAGGTTGATATTGTGTACCAGCCTGTTGCCCGTCAGGCTCGACAGGATCGTGTGAAAGGTTCTGTCCAGATTGAAAAAATCGTCTGCCCTCCGTTTTTTCTCCATCTCCATCATAACGGCATCCAGTTCCTGATAGTCGTTTTTATCGTGGTGCTCCAGACAGAGTTCGATGATCAGTTTATCGAGGGCACAGCGCATTTCCAGAATCTCCCTGTAATCGTTGCTGTTGAATCTGAGGGTGGGCAGTACGATATTGAGAAAGCTGGATGAATCCTGTTCCGTAACAAAGGACCCGCCCCCCTTCCTTTTTTTGATCAGTCCTATGGCTGTCAGCTGATCAAGGGCTGCGCGAACCGGACCTCTGGAAACATCGAATTCCCTGCAGAGTTCCGATTCAGAGGGGAGTCTGTCCCCCGGTTTGAACTCTCCGCCTGCAATCTTTCGTTCGAGGAAGGTATAAATGGACTTGCTTTTTGATGCCATAATCCTAAAGATACTAAGAATTGCGGGGAGTATACAAGGAGAAACGGTCGGGAATGTATATCCCTGATGGAAGTTGTATCTGGAAATCCGGTAATAAGCACCTGATTTTTTCAAGGCAGTAGAATCGTTTCCGGAATATAAAATGTCAGTCAGGATAAGAATAATTTCAGATTAATCCTTCCAATGTATTGTATTATAAATAATAAACAATATATACTTGTTTTACCTTTCTTTTTTCTGTTTGAATATATAGGAATAATTGAATATGTATAAAAAGTACCTCCTTCTTGCCGCGATCCTTTTCTGTACGACAGTTATATTCGCACAGAATAAACTGAACATTCAGGTTAAACCGGGGATATCTATACCTGTCTCGTTTACGGATAATAAATCAATTTTTAAAACGGGGTTTACAGGTCAGCTGGCCGGACAGTATTACTTCAACCCGGAATCCCGGTATTTTGCCAATACCCTGTTTTCATACAGTAATAATCCGACAAAAGCCGAAGCTCTTTCCATGAATCTGTTGGCTCTGGGCGGTGGTATGGGGGTTCTGTTCAATCTGCTGCCTTCCCTGAATATGCAGACGGGACTGAATCTGGGCTGGTACCTTGGTATGGCCGACGGAGAGACTACCGGTAATCCCTTCACTTCGGCATTTCTTGATTTTAATTTAAACTTGTCTTCTGCCTTCTCTCTTACCCTGGGATCCTCCTACGATTACTATCTTACGAACAATCAGGGTAAGTACGGTGATCTTTATCAGGGGATAGGTGTTTTTCTGGGAGCCCGCATTACCCCCGGAGCAAAGGTCAGGAATGCCGATCTGGATTACCAGGGTATCCGGTTTTTACCGGTATTCCCTGTTTTTCATAAATATTACAATGACAATCCCCTTGGATATGTGAATATTCAGAATAAGGAACGTCTCTCTCTGTATGATCTGGATGTCTCCTTTTATGTCCGTCAGTATATGGACGCTTCCAAGGAGAGTTACCAAATAAAGGAACTGAAGGCAGGAGAGAGTGTCGAGGTTCCCCTCTATGGCCTTTTTAATATGGATATAATGGATCTTACAGAATCCTCTCTTTCTACGGCTGTGATCAATGTCAGTTACACCTGGCAGAAGACGGCTATGAGTCAGGAATTTTCCGAATCCCTGCCTATTCAGAACCGGAACGCCATGATCTGGGATGATGATAGAAAGGCTGCGGCATTTGTCACATCAGGGGATCCCTATGTGCTGCAGTTTGCCAAGAATGCGGGAGGTTTGATCCGGGAGTCCGGCAGCAGCCCGGTCAATCTCAGTTTCCGCATCGCCATGGGACTCTTTGAGGCATTGAAGGATTACGGTATTAATTATGTTGTTGACCCCCTTACTCCCTACCTGGATCTTTCGGAGAACCGGACTGCCGTGGATTACCTGCAGTTCCCCCGGCAGACCCTGACCTATAAGGCCGGTGACTGCGATGATCTTACGATCCTGTACTGTTCCCTTTTAAAAGCAGTGGGAATGGAAACTGCTTTTATCACTGTGCCCGGGCATATTTATATGGCCTTCAATCCGGGTATCAGCGGAGAAGAGTTGAACAGGAGTTTTAATAACAGGGATAATTTTATACTGATTGAAGACGAGGTCTGGGTGCCTGTAGAAATCACCCGGATTCAGGATGGTTTTCTGGATGCCTGGGAGACAGGAGCACGCCTTTGGAGGGAAAACTCAGAAAAGGATACTCTGGCATTTTTACCTGTTGATGAAGCCCAGAAGATCTACCAGCCTGTGGGGCTCCGGAGTGAGCAGCTGAATCTGGATTTTCCGGGTAATGAAGAGATCCTCAGCTCCTATCACAGAGCATTCAATCTTTTCCTCTCCCGTGAAATATATACGGAAGAACAGCAGCTGATTCAACTTATAAAGAGTTCCGGCGGAAAATCCCGGTATGTGAATAAACTGGGAGTGCTTTATGCCCGCTATGGCTTGTACGATAAAGCGACGGAGCAGTTTGAAAAACTGGTGCCGCAGGGCTTTCCATCCGCTCTGGTTAATCTGGGTAATATCTCTTTTCTGGAAGGAAACTTCCCGGAAGCTTTGAACTGGTTTTCTCGTGCTGCTGCATCGAACCCCGATAGTACGGCGATACTGGTAGGGTTGGCCCGGACAAATTACGAGATGGAGAATTATACGGTAGTTAACCGTCTGTATGACAAAATTGTTCTGGTTAATCCCTCTGCCGCGGAACGCTACGGCTATCTGGTGATGGGGAGCAGCAGTGAAACCAGGGCGGAGAGTCAGAATGAGTTTATTGGCATGGTCTGGGATGAGGTGGAGTAATGAAACGATCAGGATTGACAGGTCCCTTTTTTCTTTCAGTATTACTATTATTGCTTTTCTCCTGTGAAGACGTATTCCGGGAAAATCTTGAATCCAAGGTTAAGCTGGCGACGGAAGCCCTTGATACGCCTGAGGTTTCGGGGCCGGATTCCACCAGTAACAGTAAACCCACATGGGAGTGGACTGTTCCGGACGGAACGGTTAACTTCCGCTATCAGCTTGATGGAACAGAGGGCAGCTGGACGGAGACCAGCGGTAATCAGGCTACTTCCCATACACCATCAATAGAGTTGGAAGAGGGAGAACACACCTTTTATGTTCAGGCATTGGGCCCTTCGGGGAAATGGTCCGGATCGGGCAGTAAAACAACCTTGATTGATTTATCCGCTCCCACTGTCTCGGCGGGTGAAGATATCCCCTGGACGAATACGGCGGTAACCCTTGCAGGGACAAGCGGCGACACTATGGGAATTACCTCTTTGTGGGAAGTGGTTCCGGAGAATCCCGGGATTGTTTTTTCAGATGCATCGAGTCTGACCTCCACTGTGGAAGGCCCTGCGGATACGGAAGGATCCTATACGCTGAAGCTGACCTGTACGGATGCACTGGGGCACTATGCCACCGATGAAGTTATACTTAACTGGGATGCGAAAGCTCCTGTTCCCGGAAACGAGGGAGTTCTTACCTTTTCTGATGAGACAATTGACAGCCTTACATTGAACTGGACAGCTGCGGGTGATCTGAATAAAGCTGCAATGGAGCTGGAATACAAAATTATCGGATCCGACTCTATTAACCACCTGAATACTCTAACAGATTGCCAAACCACGGGAGACGGGCGGTTTACCGTAACAGACTGGACCGCCGGGATTACTTCCGCGAAAGCGGTGGGATTGAATCCGGCGGGGACTTATTACTTCAATATTCTTGTGAGGGATACTTTAAAACAGGAAAGCCTTTATAGCAAAAAAAAAATTACTTTGGATCCTGTGCCGCAGAATGTATCGGTACTGCTTCAGCCTTCGGGGAAATTGAAAATCAGCTGGTCTGCTGTTATTGGAGCCGATTGGTATCGGGTTTACCGTTCTGATTCGAAAGATGGCGCATATACTCAGATCGGCAGTGATTTTACTGGTGTTGATTATCCGGATGAGGTATGTCCCTCTTCCCATCTCTATTGGTACAAGGTCAGTGCGTTTAAAGACGGGTTTGAATCAGATAAGAGTTATGCCTCCTCGGGAGGCCTTTTCTCTGTTCTTCATGCCGGGCCAGCTGGTGGAACTATTATCTATGTTGACAATACAGACTCCTATCCAGGATGGACGTACCTTGAAATGGCACCGGAGAATCAATGTTCAATCTGCTGGGACGAAAATTTACCAGATGATTTTATTTATACCGGTGCTTCCGGAACTGCTATAGGAACAGGCGCTGATAACACGGATGCTATCGTTTTAAAAATGGGAGAAGGGAACTATGCGGCACAAGTCTGTGCTGATCTTGTTCTGGGGGAGTATGATGACTGGTTTCTTCCTTCGAAAGATGAGCTGAACTTGATGCATGATATTGCAAAAACGTATTCTTTCACTGCGGGGGAATATTGGAGTTCATCAGAATTGGATAGGTCATTTGCCTATTATCAAAATGTAGATAGTGGTTATCAGGATAAGGATGGAAAGCTTTTTTACAAATATGTACGAGCCGTTCGGGCATTTTAGCATTTCTCCCTTTGTTAACAGACAGGGATCAGGTGATTCTCCCGGTCAGGTCCGATGATAAACAACAGCTGGAGGGGATGGGGGAACTGAAGCCCTTTTAGTGCTTTACTATTAGAAACAGTTTAACAGGAGCACTATAAAGAACGCCGTATATTGTCGGAATGTTTTCTCATTGGAATATACGAATCGGAGAAAATACGTATTTTAAACTTGACAACAGCAAAAAATATGTTAATCTGAAAACGTTACCGGTAACGTTGCCGGAAAGATGGAGTGCCAATGGCGACTATTAAGGACATAGCGAAAAAAGCCAATGTATCAGTTTCTACGGTTTCCCGGGTTCTGAATAGCAAGCCCGATGTAAAAGCTGAGACAAAGGAAAAAATTGACAGAGCTATTGCAGAACTCGGATTCAGTCCAAGCACCGTTGCCAGGGGACTCGTTCTTAAAAAATCCAATATCATCGGTTTTATTGTTCCCGACATAGCCAATCCCAGTTTTCCCGAGTTGGCGAGAGGCGTGGTGAACCGCGCCAGAACTTTGGGGTATTCGGTTATGTTTTTTGATACGAACCACGACAACCGGGTCGAGGTGGAAGCATTGAATTTAATGCAGGGAAAGCATGTGGACGGTATAATCCTCTCCTTTGATGAAGCGAACAGGGAGGAGCTGAAAAAACTCAAGGAAGAGCAGTTTCCTGTTGTCCAGATTTACCGGAAATCTTCAGAAAATTCAATTTCGACTGTTGCACTGGATAATGAATATGCCGGAGAGATGGCTACGCATTACCTGATTCAAAAGGGGCACAAAAGGATAGGGCTTATCTCTACGGGGGAACGGACTCAATCCGGTTACGAGCGGATGAAGGGTTACAGAAAAGCCCTTGAAGAGGCGGGGATCTCGCCGGATGAGAAACTCATTCAGGTGGGCAAAAATGATGCCGAATCGGGAAAAGCCTGTATGGATTCCCTGCTGCAGCTGGATCCCGCGCCAACAGCTGTCTTTGTCATTCATGACCTGATGGCCGTAGGCGCTTATGAGTCGATTTATGATAAAGGTCTGTCCATTCCCGGTGATATTTCGATTGTCGGTCATGATAATATCGATTTTTCCAGTTATCTTCGTCCGAAACTGACCACTATCGATACCCATAAATTCCATCTGGGAGAGATTGGTGTCGATCTACTTGTCGAGGAGATTGATGCGGAAAAGCCCCTCAACCGGGAGGCCGTCATTCAGGCGGAGCTGATTGAGAGGGAGTCTGTCAGGGATTTATTAAAAACAAGGTAAAAGAATTATTTTACAATTTTCCGGTAACGTTACCGAGAACGTTACCGGAAGAAAGTGGATGAATAGGAGTCATTGTGAGTATAAAAGAAGAAATCAGCAGAGAGTTTAATAGTCCCGATGCGGTGGAATTCGCCGGCAGAGCCATTGCGGCTATGGTCGCTCTGGGAATCGGCGATGCGGCCGGGGATCTGGGGCGGGACGATGATGTCCGTCAGAAATATGGGATTCTCACGACCTTGCTGCCTGAGGGGAAAAGCACGGATGATACGGAATTTACCGTCCTTACAGCCAGAAGTATTCTTGATTGCCCCGGTGAGTATACCAATGAATTTGTTGCGGAAACATGGAGAAAACTGGTGCTTGCCGATGGCGGAGCCAGAGAAAGAGGCGGCATGCCTTTATACGGTGCTCTCAACAATCTTTCCAGGGGAGTGAATCCTCCCCTTTCCGGCCGGGATAATGTATTTAATGTGGATGACGGTGCGGCGATGAGGGCAGTTCCCTTCGGTATCGTCGGAAACGGGGATACCGGCAAAGCGGCGGAAATGGCCGCTGTTGATGCGTCTGTCAGTCATGATAAAGACGGCATATGGGCGGCGCAGGCCATTGCGGCAAGCATTACTGTGGCATTGAAGGGCGGGGCTGTCGACGCTGTTATCGAAGCGGGACGCAAGTATATACCGGAAGACAGCTGGCTGGGACGCAGAATGGATCAGACATTCAAGATGCTGGATGAAACAGAAGATCCCGACGAAGCTTATGAACTGCTGCACACCCTTCTCTGGACACCTAAACACTCATCGGCTCCCGAAGCTGTCCCCCAGATTTACGGGCTTTATAAAATGAGCGGCGGCAGTTTTAAAAAAGGATTCAAACTGTCAGCGAATTTCGGCAGGGATGCCGATACGATCTGTGCTCTGGTTCTGGCTCTCTGTGCCGCCGGTGAGGGATTGGATGTTATCCCCGAGGAATGGATTGAACAGGTGCGGACGCCCGCCGGTGTCTGCCTCCGCTTCGCCGCCGGTGAGGATATGGTGGAACTTGGGAAAAAACTTGTTTCCCATGCGCTTCGACAAGCAGGTTGATCTATGAAAAAACAGCAGCTGAAGAAAAGGATATACCGGGACCGGGCGCTGTATCTCATGTTTATTCCCGTTCTGCTCTATTATGTGATTTGGCACTACGTTCCCATGTGGGGAGCCAGAATCGCGTTTCAGAATGTCAGATACATCGGCCCCAATGAGTGGGCCGGGCTTAAACATTTCAGGATGCTCTTTTCTTCCCCGGTTTTTCTGAATGTCTTCAAGAACACCGTCATTATCAGTTCCATGAAGATTTTCATCTTCTTTCCCATGCCGATTATCCTGGCTTTCCTGTTCAATGAAGTCAGAAGCGTTAATTACAGGAAGGCCGTGCAGAGTGTAATCTACCTGCCCCATTTCTTTTCATGGGTCGTCATTGCCGGGATTTTCATTTCACTTCTCTCTTCGCCGGACGGAGTCGTCAATGTTATTTTGAACTTCTTCAATCGGGAGCCTGTCTCTTTTATGACATCCACAAAGCATATACGGTGGGTGCTTGTCTTTTCGGAAATCTGGAGGAGTATCGGATGGGATTCCATTCTATATATTGCGGCTATCAATTCCATCTCTCCCACGCTCTACGAAGCGGCAACGATTGACGGAGCTTCCAAATTCCAGCAGGCATTGCGAATTACCTTTCCGGCCATTGTTCCGACTATCATAACGGTTTTCATCCTCAATCTGGGGTTTTTTATGAATGCCGGTTTTGACCAGGTCTTCAATATGATGAACGATGCGATCATTAACCATATCGATATCATAGACACCTATGTGTACCGCATCGGACTGGCCAAGGGGAATTTCTCCCTGGGTACGGCAGCGGGACTGTTTAAGGGGATCATCGGCCTTTTTCTCATATTGACGACCGACAGGCTGAGCAGAAAAGCAACGGGCGAGGGGGTCTGGTAATGGTTGTGGAAAAAAAGAGTCCGGGGAACGGGATAATCTGTGTGCTGCTCTTTCTGCTAGCCCTGATCATGGTGTATCCCATTTACAATCAACTTGTCATCTCCCTGACGGGACCGGAGTATATCGCCGCAGCCGACGGGACGACACTTATACCTCACGGGTTCACTCTTAATACATATAAAAATGTTCTCTCTATAGGAAAAGTTTATAGAGGGCTGCTCAACAGTATACTCATCACATCCGCAGGGCTGTTTATCAACATCGTTCTGACAAGTATAGGCGCCTATGTCCTGACAAAAAGAGATCTGCCGGGAAGACAGATTTTTATCACACTGATTATAATCACTATGATAATAGAAGGGGGGCTGATTCCCGATTATTTCCTGATGAAGGACCTCCATCTACTCAACACCTACTGGTCGGTCATCCTTTATAAGGCTGTGAATCCCTACTATCTGATTATCCTGATGCGCTTTTTTGACAAAGTACCGAAATCTCTGATTGAAGCGGCCAGAATCGACGGGTATGGAGAGACCAGGATTCTGTTCAAGATCGTCATGCCCATCAGTGTGGCGGGACTGGCGACGATCAGTCTGTTCTATGGTGTTTTTCACTGGAATGAATATTTCAGAGCCATGATATACCTGACCGATGAGTGGAAAGTTCCGCTGCAGGTCGTTGTCAGGGAACTGGTTATTGCAGGAGAAAAAGCCAGTTTTATCGGAGCTACGAATTATTTCAATGTGGAGGGAGCGGCGACTATCGACTTCAAGGCTCTTAAAGCCGCCCTTATCATTCTTGTTATTTTACCAATTCTTCTGTTTTACCCCTTTGTACTGAAATATTTTGTCAAAGGTAAGCTGGAAGGTTCGGTTAAGGAATAGATTTTGTTTTTAATGTTTCTAAGGAGGATTACATGAAACGATTTTCACTGACAATTCTGGGTGTATTGCTTATGGTATCTCTGGGATTCGCTAACGGACAGAAAGATGAAGCGGCACCGTCTGACTCAACTCAGACCATCAGGATGGTTCTGAAGGATTTTTCGCCTTCCGAGGAAGTCAATGCCCGGTTTCTGAAGAATGTGGAAGCCGGGTTTGAAACCTGGTCCGGTAAAAAGATCCATATTGAGGCCGTTCAGATGCCGGAAGGGGCCTATGCCGAAAAACTGAATCTTATGCTGCTCGGGGGAGATATCCCCGATCTTATCTATTTCCAGGGAGGAGACGAAGTCATATCCAATCAGGGGCTCCTGGTTAATTTGAATGACTATGCCAAATCATCCGAGGTCATGAATAAAGCCATGATGGATTTTAACCGGGACCGTCTGGCCAATTATCCCTACATCCTCTGGATCGCACCGCCAAGGGCGAGAACCGCTGTAATCAGAGAGGACTGGTTTGCAGAGGCGGGAGGAAAAATTCCCGTTACGATTGATGATTACTACAACCTGTTTAAAACTGTAAAAGCCAATCACCCCGATGTCGCCGTTATGACCGATACGGGGAACACGACGAGAATGGACTATACATTCAATCAGGCATTCGGTGTCAGTGCCACCTGGATCAGGCAGGGAAACTCCTATGTTTACTGCAAAGTTTCAGAAGGAGAAAAAGATAAACTGGCCTTTTACCAGAAGCTCTACCGGGAAGGCCTCTTTGACAGGGATTATGTCACAACCGCATGGGACAGCATGGAGGACAAACTCTATACGAATCAGGTTGCGGTAGTATTCGGTACAGCCGGAATCATTCTCGATATCTATGAAAATAAACTTATGGAAAACCAGAATGTCGGACTGGTCGCTCTGCCTCCCGCCAAAGGGAAGGGACAAGGATATGCTGTTTCTACTGCCAAGGAAACCAGGGGATGGGCTATCAGCGCTACTTCGAAAAATCCCGGTCTGACATTTGAACTGCTTGAGTTCATGGCAACCGATGAAGGCCAGATAATGGATCGATACGGAGTCGAGGGCATCCATTTTACCAGAAACGGAGATGAAATCGTAAGGACCGAGAAAGCATCGGAATGGTGGCCCAAATTCCATGAAGTCATGACCTGGAACGCTCCCACTCCCCTTATGGGAGAGGTTGGAATGAAGGGCTGGGAGTTTATCGCCGATTATGCGGTCGGCGACCCTGATTTCCCGATTCCTGAAGATTTTTCGGCAACATGGGACGCCCTGGAAAACCTTTATAAAGAGTATAGCTTTAAAATCATAACCGGCGAGTACGGTATCGATAAATTCGATGAGTTCGTCGATAAGTGGTACGATCTGGGCGGAACGGACGTAACAGAATACGCGCAGACAATGATGAAATAATAAGCCTGGTCCCGGATAGGGGTTTACCTGTTATCCGGGATAAGGCTGTGAAAACAGTGCAGAGAGAGAAATGGATAAGACGAGATATTTGGAGCAGGTTTACGGAGGACTTCTGGGTAAATGCGCCGGAGTCAGGCTCGGAGCGCCTGTGGAGCCGACAATCTGGACGTATAAGCGAATCAGATCGACTTACGGGAACATAACCGGCTATATCAAAGACTACAGGAATTTTGCCGCCGACGATGATGTCAACGGCCCCCTTTTTTTTATCCGGGCCCTCTTCGATAACGACGAGGTAACGGAAAAAGAGATCGCACGGACCTGGCTGAATTATACCCGGGAAGGAATCGGTTTTTACTGGTGGGGCGGATACGGTGTCAGTACGGAACACACGGCCTACCTCAATCTCAAATCGGGAATGGAAGCCCCCGAATCGGGAAGTATCAGGGTTAACGGATCCACTGTGGCCGAACAGATCGGCGGTCAGATCTTTATAGATTCCTGGGGATGGGTTTTTCCCGGCGATGCAGCATCGGCTGCCCGGTATGCGTCGATGGCCGCCAGCGTCAGCCATGATGGAAACGGTATTTACGGCGGCGTTTTTATCGCTGTATGTATTTCTCTCGCTTTTGGTAACAGAGATGTCCACAGTATTGTCGAAGAGGCCCTGAAATGGATTCCGGAAGATTCGGAATATGCCCGCGTCGTCACTTCCGTAAGGGATTTTCATAAAGAGAATCCGGAGGACTGGCGATTATGCCGGGAATATCTGGAAGACAATTTCGGATATGACCGTTATCCCGGAGTCTGTCACATGATTCCCAATGCCGGTGTTTGCGCTCTGGCCCTTTATTACGGCGGGGGAGACTTTGCCCGCACCATAGAAATCGCAACAATGTGCGGCTGGGATACGGACTGCAATGCCGGAAATGTGGGATCCATTTTAGGTGTTATGAACGGTCCGGAAGGAATCCCCGTCCGTTACCGGACCCCCATTAATGACTTCCACGCAGCGAGCAGTATCTCCGGGGCTTTGAATATCATTGATCTGCCAACGGCGGCGAAGGAGCTGGCGATTCTGGGGCTGGAACAGAAAGACGAAGCGATCCCGCAGGAGTGGAAGAGGGGAACATTTTCCGATGATATCTATCTGGATTTCTCTCTTCCCGGTTCTACATCGGGGTTGAGGACCTCTTCCGCATACCTGGCGCCGATCGGTCCGGGAGAGGAGTTTTTCAGAAAGGACTGCGTCTCCATTCTTCTGGACCGGCTGGTCCGGGGAGATACGGCGAGAATCTTTTACAAACCCTTTTACCGCCGGGAAGATTTTGATGATGAGCGGTACTCTCCCACTTTCACTCCTCTGGTGTATTCCGGCCAGAGACTGAGAATTCGGGGGGAGGTAGAGAAGATGAGCGGTCAGAGGATCGCTGTGTCTCCTTATGTCAGGGACAGCTCGGGAAAGGAAATTTTCAGCGATTCCTCTATTTTCCCGGTGCCGGGAGAAGAATTTGAACTTGACTGGTTAATTCCCGAGGTGCCCTTCGCCATTGATGAAACCGGCCTTCTGGTAACGAATTTCGATAGCGAAAAGTATCTTGGAAAACTATCTATTAAGGAGATGGAGATAACCGGGAAAAAATCCTTTTTCATTGATTTTAAAGAGGAAACAAAAGAGTTCCGGGGGTTGAGCCGATGCTCCTGCATGGGCGGGGCATGGGACCTTGAATTCGGGGGACTTCATGTTCTCACTCAGGATGAGTTTTATCTCTGTTCCGGTCCCTATTATCTGCGGGACTGCCTGGTGGAAACACGCCTTATTCCGGAAAACGGCGACAGCCATATGGTTATGGCCCGATCCGGCGGAGCTGAAACAGGGTATTTCTTCGGCCTGTCCGGGGAAAACAGGGCCGGTCTCTACAAAAAAAATCACACACTGGAATTGCTGCGTGAAGTGGATTTTACATGGGAACCGGGGAAGGAATACAGAATTTCCCTTGAAGTATCCGGCAGCACGGTCAAGTGCCGTATTGACGGGCAGGAACTGATCTATTTTACGGATGAGAAACCGCTTCTCTATGGAATGGCCGGAACAGCCAAGCTGCAGGGCGGGCGAACTCTTTTTCTCGACCTTTCCTGCCGTGAGAACTGATGCTATGGAAAAAAAAGTCGGAACGGATGCAAAACAGGATGCTGTAGTAACGGTATCGGACACTGCTGCGGATTTACAAGTTGAAATACGGTCTCCCCTGGAAGATCTGTTCGGTAAATCCCTGGAAAAAGCGGCAAGGGAAGAACTCAGTCGTTTGAATGTACGGAACGGGACGGTTCTTATTGAAGACAATCAGGCATTGGATTTTGTTATCCGGGCCCGGATTAAAGCGGCTGTTTCGATACTCAGAGAAATGGGAGGGGAAATTTGAGAAGCTGGCTCTACTGTCCCGGAAACAGTCCCAAAATGATCATCAATGCCGGTTTATACGGTGCGGACGCTCTTGTTTTCGACCTTGAAGATTCCGTTGCGGAAAGTCATAAGATCGAAGCCCGTTATCTTCTGGCTCAGGCTTTTGCCGAGAGGATCATCCCTGTTGAGAAATCCGCTGTGAGAATCAACGGTTTTGAATCGGAACACTGGCGAAAGGATCTTGAGGAGATCATTCCCGCGGGAGGACGGATAATCCGCATTCCCAAAGTGGAGAGTCCTCAGCAGATCGGCGAGATAAGTGCTGAAATCGATGGCATCGAAGCGGAATCGGGAATTCCCCGGGGGGCTGTTACAATTCAGTGCCTTTTTGAAACGCCGACAGGGGTGGAAAACGCCTTTCTGATAGGCAATTCATCCTCCCGGATCAGAGCCTATTCTTTCGGCGCCGAGGATTACAGTTCTCTCCTCGGGATCAACCGCGGCGGAGATCTCCTGCCCCTGGATTATCCGAGAAGCAGAATCGCCTCGGCGGCGGCTGCCTTCGGCTATACCGCCCTGGATACGGTATGGGGATTCCTCAATGATCCTGACGGACTGGAAACGGATACGCTGAGGGGGAAAAGGCTGGGGTTTCACGGGAAATCGGTGATTCATCCCGACCAGATTGATATAGTCAACAAACTCTATGCTCCGACGGAAAAAGAGATTGAAACGGCCAGAGCCATACTCGAAAAAAATAACATGGCAGAAGGCGGTGCGTCGTCGTTCAAGGGAAGGATGATAGATTTACCGGTAGTTGAAAGGGCACGGAAGATCATAGGGGCTGCCGGAATTGAAGAATTGCAGGACGGGAAAAATGATAAATGACGCCGGGCGGGAGATCCCCGAAACTATCACGGGAATCCGGAATGTCTCTCCTTACAGAAATCAGCAGAAAGAAAGAGCCGGGAAGAGAATGTCACCCCCGCCGGCAAAGGAAAAAACAACTCAATTTTCACAGTCTCTTGAAGAGGCGATTGCCCGGTCCGGTTTAAAAAACGGAGACCGAATCAGTTTTCACCATCATCTCCGTCTCGGAGACAGGGTTATGGAACAGGTCCTGGGTGTGCTGGACCGGATGGGGTTCCGGGATCTGATTGTATGCCTCTCTTCCGTTATGGGACCCTCCGCCGCTGCCGTACTTAAGGCCGTTGAATCCGGAGTTGTCCGGAGAATCGAAACAACCGGTTTAAAATCTCCCCTTTCCGAAGCGCTGCTTGACGGGAAAATTCCCGAGCCTGTCATCTTTCGTTCCCATGGCGGCCGGGCAAGAGCGATTGAGAGAGGAGAAACTCCTATTAATCTGGCATTTATCGCTGCATCAGCTGCCGATAAGAGGGGGAATCTCACCGGTATGGAAGGGCCTAATCAATTCGGATCCCTCGGTTATGCCATCGTAGACAGTATATACGCCACCTATGTCATTGGCATTACAGATCATTTTACCGATTCACTGCAGGAAAGAGCCGGTATTACGGGAAATCATGTTGATGAAGTGGTCCGAATCTCCTCCATCGGTGATAACAAGGGGATTGCCGGAGGTTCTCTGCGTCAGTCCCGCAGTCCTGTTGAAAAGCTGATTGCCCGCCGGACTATGGAATTCCTGCTGACGGCGGGAGTTGTCAAAGAGGATTTTTCCTATCAGGCAGGCAGCGGCGGAATCTCTCTGCTTGTTACGAGTTATCTGAAATCCTATATGGAGGAAAACAGCATTAAAGGGAGTTTTGCTTCAGGCGGAGTAACGGGAGATCTTGTGGCAATGCTTAAAAGCGGCCTTTTCAAGACTCTCTGGGATGTCCAGAGTTTTGATATTGATGCAGTTCAATCTCTGAAGGAAAACCTGTTTCACAGGGAAATGAGCGCTTCCCTTTATGCCAATCCCGACAACGCTGAATGTATGGCCCACAAACTGGATGTCATGATTCTGTCCGCCACAGAAATCGACAGGGATTTTAATGTGAATTCCATAACCGGAACCAATGGAAGAATACTCGGCGCGCTGGGGGGAGCCCCCGATACGGCTTACGGTTCCCGATTGACCGTGGTTGTCATGCCGTCGTTCCGGGGACGAATCCCGACAGTCTCGGAGCGGGTAAGGACTGTCTGTACTCCGGGACCAACGGTAGATGCTCTTGTTACCGAGAGGGGCATTGCTGTCAATCCCCGGCGTGAAGATCTGTTCCATCGATTGAAAAACAGTTCTCTGCCGTTAATTTCCATGGATGATCTGATAGGACGGGTCTATCAATTGACAGGCAAACCCGATCTTCCGGAAGAAGGCCATGAGGTTGCGGGAGTTGTTGAATATCGGGACGGTTCCATTCTCGATTGCATCCGGAGATAGAAAGGGGGATTCTGAATAACGGTTCCGGCAATATTGGAATCGTCTAAAATGCTATGGTCTATCCGACATTACAATCCGATTCCTGCCATTTTCTTTAGCATAATACAGGCATTTATCAGCCTTCTCTATTAAAGATTCAGCATCATCAATGGTTTCGTCAGCGGCTGCAATCCCGCCGCTAATCGTTATATAGCCGACAATGGCAAATTGATGAGTCTGTATGGTATTTCGGATTTTCTCCAGAATCCCATAAGCTGTTTCTCTATCAGTCTCAGGCAATAGCACCAGAAACTCCTCTCCTCCATATCTGCCGATAAAATCCGTTACCCTCAGATTTTCGATAATCAGATGTACAAGTTCTTTCAGGAGGGAATCACCAGCCGGATGACCGTATCTGTCATTCACTTTTTTGAAGAAATCGATATCTATCATGCATACAGAAAGCAGGGAGTTGTACCTTTTATGATGATTAAAAAGTTCAGTGACTTTGGTGAACAGATACATCCTCGATAAAGCGCCGGTAAGCTGGTCAAATAATAATAAAGATTCAATTTTTCTATTTGAAAAAAAGTAAAAAAGGATAAGAAAGGAGGAAAGCGCCATTAGTAATACAAAAGCTGAACTCATCAGTAGAAATGACGTATTATGCTCCTTTATTTCATCATCTCCGGATATTGAAAAAATAAAAGCAACTACCTGATCCTGGAGGTTCCTGACTGGTAGAAAAGTTAAAATGGAAGAATTCCCGTTCAACCGGACGGGTACGGAAAAGGGGGTATTATCCTTCAGGCTTTTATCCAGAGACCTTGATATCCTGTTCCTATCATTACTGCTGAGGCCTTTGTCCAGTTGTGAGACTGTGTTAACGTTCTTATCCAATAAATATTTTTCACTGGCGGACCATTCGGTGTAATTGCCTAGTTCGGATTCAAATACTTTTTCCAGTACCACGGATTTCAGAATGATAAATTCAACTTCCTGATCATCCAGTTTTTTTATCTGATTTATAATGGCGTTTATTGAAATACTCAATTCAACGGAGCCTATATGATTTCCTTCAAAAAACAGGGGGTAAACATTTCTGTATCCGTTGAATATACGACCCTCTTCAAATCCGGAGAGCTTTATCTTTTCACTATTCACGGATTTAACTGAATACCGGATGGTTGTCAGATCATCGCCGTACTTTTCGGGTTTATGAAACCGAAGAAAAGACACATTCTTTTTGTCATGGAAATGCAGCTGACGAAAATCATAGTCCAGCAGACTTTTATACATTGGCATTAATTCCGTCAGAAGATCCTTCCGCAGGATATCAACTCTGCTTTCATCAGCTTCCGAAAAGGCAGTACTCAGGTTCGACAATATATCCTGTCTGTTAATCATATTTTTGAAAATCAGATCGGCGGCCTTTGTGTAGCCGGCAACTGTCAAATCATATTCCTTTTGTAGTTTACTTGAATAGTTCTCATATATGATTTTTTTATTCTCTGAAAAGTTTGAAAAAATGAAGAAATAGGTAAGGGTAAAAACAGCTGGCAGTACCAACAGTATTCCGAAGATTATTTTCTTTTTGCTAAACATCTTTCCATCCTGTGGCATAGGATTCCCGGGCCTTTACATTTTTCTTTGTTATTACAAGTGTATCTGGTAAAATTCTGAATTGCCAGCTAAATAATGGAAAGAACGACGTAACACAGGCATTGACAGACAGGACAATGCAGGAACACTTTAGCCAATTCCAGTACAGGGCAGGCCGATATGGCTTCCTGAATGATAATAAACTGAAAACCGGTTCCGGCAATACATCTAGAGAGTCTTTTTATCACCCAATTTAATGGAAATTTTCTTAAAATCTTTCTGTATTTTCAATAATGCTTCAACCAGCACCGGTTGAAAATGTTTTCCAGGAAGCTGTTGTTGAGATAACTGGTGTATCTGTTATCCTGACCAGTTCTTTGTAAAGAGGGTTGGGATCGCCTGAAAACCAGCGGATTAATACCTTCCATAATTGAAGATTCCGGGCATCTGTTTCAAAGCTTATCGGGGATCATGCTGGCTGTTGGGGAAGGACCGTATGTCTCTTATTAAAAAGTCAGCCGTATTGCGTCCTTCAAAATTCAGAATCAGGAAGTAGAGGATAATATGCTTTGTAGCTGATTAGTATCCCGCCCTGTGGAAGGGCGGGACTCAAAATTGAAAATCTATGAATGAACCTTTTGTCAGTTCTGAGTGAGTTCCAGCTTCAGATCGTAGTAGTGATTCTCCTGATAATCAAACTCCTCTCCGTTGAAGGCAGCGATGCCGAAGTACTCTCCGGCGGGAAGATAGGTTTTGATGAGGCCGTTTAATCCCTCGCCCGAGTCGTCATCTTCCTCCAGGATATTTTCGATTATATCATCTGATTCCCCTTCCGAGGCACAGATTCCCAGGACCGTATCCGTATCACCGAATGTCTGAAGGGTCACCCAGCTCGCCTCTTCCACGGTGAAGCGAAACCAGTCCCAGTCCTGTTCATGGGAGAAGGAACGCCCGCTGAGCCTCTTTCCGGCGGGAATTCGTGGTGACGTATCGGGGAGGTTGTCCACGTCTTCATAGGCGTCGGAGGCGCTATTAATGAGCATAAGGCTGCCGGTCAGGCCATATTCATTCCCGTCTCCGTCCAGGCAGTAGGGGGTTACCTTCAGGTAGTAGAGCTCTCCTCCAGTCACAGACTGTACGATCCGGGCGTTCTGTCCCTCCTGTCCCGAGTCATCATCGGAGCTGATCAGTTCAAGATTCCGGTCATAGAGGGAGAGAAGGGTGTCCAGATTTCCCAGAGTCTCGACTGTCAGAACCCGTATGCTTCCGGCTTCGCCCGGAATCTCAAGGCTGACCCAGTCCTCATCCTCGCTTGAAGAAAAGTTCCTGTTCTGTATGCTCTGATCCAGGGGGAGGGTGGAAGTCTGTGTACTGTCATTATCAGGTTCAAACTCGTCCCTGCTTGACTCCTTCAGTTCCCAGTAGAGGTCGTAGGGACCCTCAGTATCGGAGCTGTAGCCTTTGACATTCAGATAGTAGATACCGGAGCGATCAAGGACGAAAGAGATCCTTGCGTTGCCGTCGCTGCCCGAATCATCATTCTCCGCCAGGATGGTATAGGGATCTCTCTCATGGTAAAGTTTGAGCAGAGTATCCAGAGAACTGCGGGTCTCCACAACAAGCTCAACCCCTTCCCGGGCCTGTTCCTCGGTCACTGTGAACCAGAAGAAATCCTCATTTTCCGAGGTCAGGGTCAATCCCTGATTATGATACTGGCTGAGATCGATCTCAGAGGCCTGATTGATGGAGTCGTTGGGCTCCAGCATATCAGGAATCTGTGAACTGCCGGATACGACACCGGGTCTGAGGATCTGATCCCAGGCCTCGCTGCGGGGGTAGGTAAATTCACGAACCGCGATAAGGGCGGAGCTTTCCCTCTCTATAAGCCGGAGCATCAGAGAGACGGAAGAGGGAAAGACGGTAGCCGAAAGCTGAATCCGGTACTCCGCAGCGGCACCGTTCAGGATCCGGATCTCTGATGATTGCCCGGAGGAGAGAAGGACCTCCTCAAGGCGCTGGCTGACGTAGGCGCTGTAGAATCCCGGGCCGCCGTTAACCTGCAGAGGTATTACCTGAACCGTTGCAGGCTCTTCTCCGGATACGGCATCGAATACGATGCTGGCGGCGCCCGACAGAAACTCGTCGAGGACCTTGCTTTCCGCGGCCTGCTGGGAGTAAAGCAGTCCTCCCGTATAGATAAAAAAGGTCAGAATTAATAAAGATATATGTTTCATGAATGCTCCTGTTTTGAAAGTGAACGGGACCAGTGTCCCGGTGCCTGATCATAGTTGAAAAATGAAGGTCCATTCAAGCCTTAACTGCCATACTTTTTTTGCCAATAGAGTTAATGAGCCGATCAGGAAAAAAGGTGCCAAGATTGATGTTTTAAAAGTTCAACCTTCTTGCCCCCTAAGTATAAAAGACATTCTCATAATGGTAATCCAGGCAAGGTAAGGCTCAACGTGTGTCGACAGCTTTCTCAGGACAAAAAAAAGACTGAACCAGTTATGATTCAGTCTTAATAACGATCGGGCTGAGAGGATTTGAACCTCCGACCCCATGTCCCCCAGACATGTACGCTAAACCCCTGCGCTACAGCCCGTTATTTAAATGCTCCGAAAAATTAGCATAGCCGCTTTAAAATGTCAATCGATTGATTATAAAATAATTTTTTTATTTAACAGAGCTCTTATTCCGGCTTTTCTCGGCAATCATTCCCGCATTTTTAAGAAAGATTTCAAGAAGTTCAGGATCGAATATCTGACCTGACTGACTCTTCATATAGGATAAAACATCAATCTCCTGCAGAGCCTTTCTGTAGGGCCTCTCTGAAATAAGGGCATCATAAACATCGACCAATGTAAAAATCCGCGCACACAGGGGAATCTCTTCTCTCAGTAGTCCCTCGGGATAGCCCGTACCATCCCATCTTTCATGATGATTGTAGATGACAGGTATGGAAGGTTGAAGAAAAGGGATATTTCTTACAGCTTCTTTACCCATCTGAGGATGTTTACGCATAATATCCCATTCTATAGGGCTGAGAGAGGCGTTCTTATGGAGGATGCTGTCCGGAATACCCAGTTTCCCTATATCATGCAGAAGGGCTCCTCTTTTCAGGTAAATCCGATCTTCCTCAGGCAGGTTCAGCAGATCTGCCAGAGTCATGGCAATATTGACAACACGATTGCAATGCCCCTTGGTCTCAATATCCCGCAGTTCCAGAATGCCGGCCCAGGCTTTCAGTATCTCATCGTATGAATTTTCCAGCAGATCCCGGCTGTCTTCCAGCTGATGGATCAGTTCTTCGTTTGTAATGGCGCTGGATAACTGAAAAAGGTTCATCTGAAGGTATTCAAGCTCGATAGGATCCGGTTCCCTGTTGAGTAAAAGCTCCAGAAAGCCTTTTCTGCTTTTTGTGTAAAAATGACTGCCGAAGTACACGCCTTCATCATCCAGTCGGTTCATCATGGCAGTCTGGTTCCCGATATTCATAAGCTGATATTTATTCATCATCAGAAAGGGACCGGGAAATTGGGGGATTTGAAAGGGGCTTCCCTCCATTTCTTCCGGTACGGCTGTCAAATAGACTGAATAATCCGTGTTACGCTCCAGAAGGGATATGGCACTGGCCGAAACAGGGAGTTCCGAATGGAGGTTTTTCTGCATCATATTCAGTCTTTCGGAAAAATCGAGCCTTGTCTCGGATATGCAATTCCCTATCTGTCTCAGTGATTTGAGAAGACGGATCTGTTTTGAATTTTCTTCGCGAATCCTCCGGAGTTCTCTGTTCGATCTGTTTTCATTACAGTAGCGCCGTTCCAGTCCCAGGAGTATAATGCTGATCATCTGGGTTATCAGGATATTAATAAGAACAACATTCACCACAATGACCCACCATGTTGTTCCGTACTCTATTATGGGTAAGCCATCCAGTGCTCCATAAAGGTAGAGAATGCTCAGAACAAGCATTATAAGAGCATTAAACGCTATGTGCCTGATATTACTCTCTTTTGATACATTCAGGGACAGGTATACATAGGATGCGCAGAGGTACAAAAGCCCGGCTCCGTAGGGACCTGTTGTGATCAGCAGCATTATACCGACCACATAGAGGGATATCCCCAGTATGACGAGCCTCGCATAATAGCTGATGAACCTCATGAAAGCCAGGGAGGCATAAAGAAAATAGAGCAAAAATGTTATAATGCTCAGGAATATTCTGCCTTCTCTGTAGAACTCAAGAGATCCGCTGACAGTTGCGAAGGGTCCCAGAACAAGGATTATCAGAAGGAGAGTAATAAATATTGTCTGCTGCCAGTAGAGCAGGGAATCCCTGGGACCACGTTCCGACGGTCTTATCATTACTTTCCTGAAACGGGAAAGGAGGTGTATAATCGAACCGTGTTTTCTCTGTTTTCTCATTAGAAAATACCTGCTTACTACAAGCATAGAATCCCATCCTGTTCAATTCAAGAGGATAGGCTGATTATCAGTATTTTTCTGAATCCATTTTTTTCGCAAAATGTATCCTTCTTCAACAGGAACGCCCGGTTTGATTATGCATGGTTTGCCATGATCCGCCTGAGTCAGGATTTCACCTTCCGGGCTGGTGAGCGTAAAGTTCGAGTCTGCCGAATACAGGTGATCCGGACCAATGTACTCTATCTCCTCTCCCGGGAAAATCTGGTTTTTAACATCCAGTTCAAAAAGGCCGTTCCCAATATCTTTTCCAATGGAGCCGAGGAATTTGTACTGTGCCTGTTCGGGTTTTTCAGTGGGCTGTTCAATCTCATCTTTTCCAAAGTAGAAACCGGTTGAAAACTTCCTGTGGCTGACCTTGAAGATCTCTTCCCTGTAACCTTCCAGATCCGGTATGTCCCTTCCCTCCAGAGATTCAATCATTTTTCTGTAAGCCCTTGTAACAATGGCTGTGTAGTAGATGGATTTCATTCTCCCTTCAATCTTCAGAGAGTCGATTCCCGCATTTTTCAGATCCCGCAGGTGATCAATCATGCAGATATCCTTGCTGCTGAGGATCGATGTAAAACCGTCGCCTTCGTAGATCGGGTAGTATTCTCCCGGGCGCTGTTCCTCCTCCAGTACCATCTCTGTATTGGCGGGGCCTTCCAGAGGCCGGAAATCCCAGCGGCAGGAGTGGGCGCAGCTGCCGTCATTGGCGCTGCGGTCTATCATCCATCTGCTTAAGAAACAGCGTCCCGAGTAGGCCAGGCACATGGCGCCGTGAACGAAGGTTTCCAGTTCTATATCGGGAACAGCCCTGCGTATCCCTTCAATCTCTTTCAGGGAGCATTCCCGTCCCAGGATTACCCGTTTAAAACCCAGATCCCTGTACAGTTTGACCGATTCGCTGTTCAGGGCATTGGCCTGGGTGCTCAGGTGCAGGTCTCTTCCGGGAAAGTGCTTCTGCAGCAGCCGGAGGATTCCCATATCGCTAATGATGAAGGCATCGAAAGGGTAGGCTTCGAAGGATTCGAGGGATTCCTCAAGCCTTTTCAGATCCTGATTGTGAAAATATATGTTCAGGGCGCAGAAAAGCTTTTTGTCCCCTTTTATTCTGGCGATTTCCCGGGCTTCCTCCCGGCCGAAATTATCAGCTTTTGCTCTCAGAGAGAAGCTGTGCAGGCCTATATAGGCGGCATCCGCCCCATACTGGTAGGCGTATTTCAGTTTTTCCACATTTCCTGCGGGTGATAGTAGTTCCATGGCTCCTCATTATCGAAAAAACCGGCGTCAGGTCAACTATATGAAATGGTAAATCAGGAAAAACCTGTTAATTCAGTGGACTGAAAGTTACCGAGCGGATAAAATAGGTAATTGTGGATTGTATACAATTAATGGAAGGAGCTGATATGCGGGAAGATACGATACTCAACTGGTTCGGAACCGATCCTTTCGAAGCCGGAAGAATCCTGATGGAAAAGGCGGAGCAGTGGAAGAACTGGGATATCAACGACACAATCGGTTTAAAGCCCAATCTGGTGGTATCCAGAAAAGCTGAATCCGGAGCAACCACGCACCCCGATTTCGTGGCCGGTGTTATAGATTTCCTCCAGGAAAAAGGGTTTTCCCGGTTGAAAATTGTTGAGGGATCCTGGGTCGGAGACTGTACGCAGAGGGCGTTCCAAGTCTGCGGATACACGGATCTTTCAGAAAAATACAGTATCCCCCTAGTGGATCTGCAGAAGGATGAATCCGTACTCTGCAATGCCTCAAACGGTTCCTGCAGGATATGCCGCAGTGTTCTGGAGCTGGACAGACTGATCAATATGCCTGTTTTAAAAGGTCACTGCCAGACTTCTGTAACCTGTGCTCTGAAGAACCTCAAAGGATGCATACCGGACAGTGAAAAAAGGCGCTACCACCGGGAAGGGCTGCATCAGCCCATTGCCGATCTGAATGAAATTCTCCGGGCCGACCTCATCCTTGTTGATGGACTGCAGGGGGATCCGGATTTTGAAGAGGGGGGCAATCCCTGCCGGATGAATCTCTTTCTGGCCGGAATCGATCCGGTTCTGATGGACAGCTATGTGACGGGAATCCTTGGACTGACAGTCAGGGATGTTCCCTATATTGAAAAAGCGGCCGCGCTGGGAGCGGGATCTGTTCTGACCGACAAGTCCCGGATCCTCTTTCTGAACAAGGGGGAAAAGCTGGAAGGGATTGAGCGGACGGCCCTGGCAGACCGTCTGGGGGGATACATCAAAGAAGACAGCGCGTGCAGCGCCTGCTATGCCTCGTTAGTTCAGGCTCTTTCCATACTGGAGAAACAGGGGAAACTTCCTGCAGAGCCTGTTTTGATCGGGCAGGGGTATAAGGGAACAAATCCGGAAGGAATCGGTGTCGGACAGTGCCTCAAAGGGGCCCGCTCTTTTGTCAAAGGGTGTCCGCCTTCCACGGAGGAAATCGTGAATTTCCTTCAGTTCATTTAAAAAAAATATTATTCTAACGGAAATCTCATATATGCCGATATAAAATCATGACATAACTTAATGAAGTTGTTTCAGCCGGCAAGAGGCGATCATTATCGGATCCGATAGAACCGGCTGAAATAAAATAGATGACCCCGGGACACTGAAGCGGGGTTCTTTTTATTTATAAGGCCTCTCTAAATATATTTTTCGGTTTTCCACTTGTGCCATTAACTGTCTATTATGTAATATTCCTGACAATCCAGAGAACCCGTTCCAGGGGATCGTCTTTTTTCAATCTGAAGGGCAGAATGGTTACATGAAATCTCTGAATGCTCTCAGGACCTCCGCTGATTGTGTTCATGAAATCGGATAAGCTCAGATTGTACTCTACTTCCAGAACTTCTCCGGTTTGAATAACCCTGTCGATAAGGGACTGAAAATACGAAGCCTTTTCTTCGCACAGAACTTCGGGGTAGGACTTTCCGATCAGTTTGCTTCCGTCGGAATAGAATCTCCGGTTGGATCCGCCCAGAAGGGAGAGGTATCTGCCTTTATCGCTCATTATAAAAACGATTACGGTATCAGACTGCAGTTCTTCCATGATGCGAAGTTGAAGCTCATCCGGTAAATCCATTTTTTTCCTCCCCAGGATACTAAGTATATATGATAGGAACGCCTTTTTGGTAGATAAAATTCTGTGGAATGAATCAACGCTTCATTCAGGTCAGAACAGATCCAGCTGCCGCCCGTAGAAAATTTCATCAAAATGAAGGCCCATAAAGGGCAGAACAGCCTCTGCCAGGGGGCGCAGCTGCTTTTCGATGTAGTGATCGTAATCGGGCTTCTCCTCCCCTAAAGGCAGCGGACGGGGACCTTCTGTTGTCATTATATAACGGATTTCCCGCAGTTTTTTTCTGTCCTCTTCCGGAAGGAGCAGGGCCGCGCGGAC
Organism: Oceanispirochaeta sp.; assembly: GCA_963663385.2. GTDB lineage: Bacteria > Spirochaetota > Spirochaetia > DSM-2461 > DSM-2461 > Oceanispirochaeta. The sequence goes on from CAXXXD010000004.1 coordinate 782,914, forward strand.
ATGAGGCGGGATGTGGGTCGTATACTCCTCCGGAGCTTTGCTGAGCCCCTTTCTGTAAACCAGCTCATCATCCATTTTCCCCTCCTTCAGATCCTCCACATAGGAACGGATCCAGATAGCGGAATCATCGTTCCGGGAATCTTCGTTCTGAAAGAAATGGCGGAAGAGTTCATACTGAAAATTACGGGCCAGATCGGTCCAGTCGGAGCGGACATACTCCATCCCTGTAAACTCCAGGGTTTCCAGCCCGCCCCGCATCAGCATCCCCGCATAGCGTTTCCGGGCTCCTGTCTCTGTTCCTCTTAAAGGCGGAAGAAAGAAATGACTGTAATGTTTTTCGTATTCGATTTCCAGATGGGAGAAAACGCTGGACTCTTTCATGATTTTCATTTCCATAAAGTGATTCACCCTGTCTGCCAGATGGATGCCGGATTCATCGGGGCTGCGGGTTTCCTCCTCCTTGAAGCAGACGAAAACAGAGTCCGTATCCCCGTAAATCACTTCATATCCTTCCTGTCTCAGCCAGTGAACGGTCTCCTTCAGAACCCACTGCCCCGTTTCCGTAATGGCTTTGGGCAGGTCCTGATGATAGAAGCGGCATCCTGTTGTTCCCATGGCGCCGTAAAAACTGTTCATCAGGATTTTCACCCCCTGAGCCAGGTGCTTCTTTCCCTCCTCTTTGGCCTGCTTTCGTATCTCCATCAGTTCCGCCAGAAATTCGGGAAGGATTATTTCCGATCGGGAAAAACTGTGACCCGATGGGGTGGTTATGCTGTTTTCACTTCTCTTCAGCCTGGCCAGAGGGTCGATATGGAAGGTCCGGATAACAGTCGGATAGAGGCTTTTAAAGTCCAGAACCGCCACATGACTGTAACGGCCGGGATTCCCCGAAAAAACATAGCCCCCCGGGGCGCTCTCTCCGGGGCTGATATCCGCTGTATCGGGAGCTACCAGACCATGACGGTGAAGCCGGGGAAGGTAAAAATGGTCGAATGAGGCAATTGTACGGTTTACCTGATCCAGAGGCATCCCGGTTAATTCGCGGCGGGCACAGATAAGGGAGAGAAGCTGGGTCTTATGAAAGATTCCCGTCACCAGCCGGCAATCCTCCAGATTGTAACGGGCCAGAGCTTCAGGGTCTTCCCGGTAGCGTCTCTCTATCTCCCCGACCTTGTCTCCCTCCTCGGAGATATCCTTCCCCCTTCCCAGTATTTCCTGTGAGACCGTCTCCAGTTTGAAGTTCTCAAATTTGAAGAAATTCTGTCTCATAGTCTGGGGGCCGTCTATAATCTGTCTTCCCCGTGTCTCCGCCGAGTAAAACCCGGCGCGGTTCTCTTTTATCCGCACCGGCTGGTCCTGCCTTCCCAGGTTGAAAGGAATACCGTGGAAACGGAAACGCTCTTCCAGAAATCTCAGATCGAATCCGATAACATGCCAGCCGATAATCAGGTCGGGGTCCCATTTGCGGATCCAGGCCATAAACGCGGAAAGGGTCTCTTTTTCTCCGCGGCAGTACTGGTTCTCTCCTTTTCCGCCGCTGTGGTCCGAGTGGATCAGGACTTTGCAGAACTCTTCTACCACTTTGCCGTACCCTGTGCCATGCATGGCAATCGAGTAGATCTGACCATTCCGGCCGGTTTCTATATCCAGGGAAAGAACACGGAACGCCCCGTCCATCTTCAGGGCCTTGAGAGACGGGTTGTAATAGACCCGGCCGGAAGGCGTCTCCTTTCCCGGGCCTTCCCACTCAATACCGCTGTTGATAAACCGTTCCATCAGAAAACGTTCCGCCGGGTAGACATCCGATTCGTAAAGAGTCAGGCCGTTTGTCCGGATTTTATCCCTGGCCTGGTAAAACTGATGCAGACTGTCAAAATAGAGAGCATCAATGGACTCTCCTGTAAAGGACGCAAGCTTAAGGGGACGGCGGGCCTGAAAATCCACACCTGTCAGTTCCTGTCCGGAAGGTATAAAGAATACTGGCTGGTTGTCTGTAATTATGATATGGAACGGTCCCTCTTCTCCGCACCCGGAAAGATGAATTTCGTGTCTGCCCCGGTTGTCCAGGCTTTCCCATGTCAGTATGTATCCCTGATGCATCAAACGCTCCTGTAACCCGATTATACAGAATTGCCGCGGATAAAGCAAAAATGGGATAAGGCTATCCCCGCCGGCAAAATTCGAGTACAATCTTCTGTCGTATATGAGGAGTTTTTCTTTTATGAAGCAACTATTCACGCGTTATCCCTGGCTGAGCGAAGTTGCCCTTCTGTTATCGGGGGCCCTTTTATTCGCTTTGGCTTTTCCCAGTTTTGCCTATAGATGGGGATTTGGAATTCTCGGATTTTTCTGTCTGATTCCGGTTTACCTGCTGATCCGGCGGGTAGGCTATATAAAAAGCGCCGTATACGGACTGCTTTACGGGTATTTCGCTTATACCCTGTTTAATTTCTGGCTGGCGAAATTCAACCCGGTCTCTTTTGTCGTGGTTCCCATGATCTATGCGGTCTATTTCTTCTTCTGGTTTCCTGTTTTCAAATGGGCCGACAAGGTGTTTCCCCGCTGGGGGTATCTCCTGCAGGTTCTGTTCTGGCTGGCTTATGAAATATTCCGGGTTCAGGGGTTTCTGGGGTATTCCTACGGGATTCTGGGTTACTCCCTGTTCCGGTGGACTGCTCTTATCGGCGTGGCTGATCTGACAGGTGTTCTCGGGGTATCCTTTCTCGCTGTTTTCCCCTCTGCCTGGATCGCCCGGTATGTCATCTTCCGCAGGGAGGAAGGAAAGGATACTGCTCTTCTCAGGAAAGCCCGTTTTCTTACACTCCCGGCTCTTGTCTATCTGATCCTTCTGGGGAGCAGTTTCGCCTATACGGCTGCGGCCAGAGTTGATTATTCAAATGTTCCCAAATGGCGGACCTCCCTGATTCAGCATGATATTAATGCCTGGCGGACGGGAATCAAAGTGTACAAGGAAGCCCTGGACAAGCTGATCGAGGTATCCGATGAAGCTCTGGCAGATACGCCTGATGCGATAATCTGGTCGGAAACCGCTTTTGTTCCAAGTATCAAATGGCACGACCATCACCGGGAGGAACGGGATAAATTCGAACTGGTGCAGGAACTGAAAGATTTTCTGAAAGACCGGGACACCCCTTTTATTATAGGGAACAATGATACCGTAATGCATGCGGGCGAGAGAGAAACCTATAACGCCGTCCTTGTTTTCGAGGGAGAGGAGATTGTCGATACCTATCACAAGATTCACCTGGTCCCCTTTGGAGAGCACTTCCCCTTTGAAAAGATTTTCCCCCGTTTCTATAAATACATCCTGAACAACGGGGCAACCTTCTATATTCATGGAACGGATTTCACCGTTTTTGATATGGGGAAAGCCATGGCTTCTCCCCTTGTCTGTTTTGAGGATACCTTCGGCTATCTTTCCCGGGATTTTGTCCGGGAAGGGGCGCAGGTGCTGGTAAATGTTACAAACGACTCCTGGTCTCCCGCCCAGGCCTGTTCCATTCAGCATGCGGGTATGGCTGTATTCCGGAGTGTCGAAAACCGCCGCTCCATGGTTCGGTCCACCAACGGCGGATTTACCTGCCTGATTGATCCCAACGGGAAGATTACGGAATGGCTGGAGCCTTTTACAGCGGATCATCTGACAGTGGATGTTCCGGTTTATGATGAAAAACAGACCCTGTATACCCGAACGGGATTCCTGTTTGACCGCTTTGTCATGATGGTCTCTGTCCTGGGCGGTCTGGTGCTGACAGTTTTAACAATAAGAAAAAGAGGTGGTAATAATGAGTAGAACAGATAGAATCCTGAATTTTTTTGAAGGGATCAACCGTGTCCCCCGCAAATCGGGAAACAGGGGGCCTATCACACAGTATCTGACAGACTGGGCCCACAGCAGAAAATTTACTGTAAAGAGGGACGGGACGGATAATCTGGTTATCTCCGTTCCTGCCACACCGGGTTTTGAAAATGCTCCCATTGTTGTTCTTCAGGGGCACTCGGATATGGTTTGTGAAAAAACTCCCGAATCGGATCATGATTTTACAAAGGATGCTGTAAAATGCCTGGTTGAGGGAGACTGGATGCGGGGAGATAACACCTCTCTTGGGGCCGATAACGGTATTGCTCTGGCTCTCGCCATGGACTTGGCTACTTCTGGTGATGTGGAACATCCTCCCCTGGAAATTCTGATTACCTCGGATGAAGAGATCGGACTGATTGGAGCGAATAATCTGGAGGAAGGATTCCTGGAAGGGCGTATCCTTCTTAATATGGATTCGGAAGATGAGGGTATTTTCACGATAGGTTGTGCCGGCGGAGCAGACAGCCGTTTTTCCATTCCTCTGGAGATGGAGGATGTTCCGGCAGATTCCCTCTCATATAAACTGACCATAGGCGGTCTGTTCGGGGGACATTCTGGAATGGATATCAACCTGAACCGGGGAAATGCCCTTAAAATGGCAGACCGGATTCTGCTGGATCTCTATGAAAAAGAGGGGGTTAAGCTTGTTTCCCTGGTTGGCGGAAGCGGAGCATCCAATGCCATCTGCCGGGATGCGGAAGCGGTATTTTCCATCTCCGCCTCCCGGGCGGAACAGGGCAGGGCTCTTGTAAGTGAATGGCGGGAGACCCTTCGGAATGAGAATAAAACCGGTGAACCCGGACTGACCGTCTCCCTTGAAGAAACAGAGCGCTCTGAAAAGGGCCTGAGCGGTGCATCCTGCCGCAAACTTCTGCAGGTGGTCCGGCTGATCCCCCATGGAGTGGAGAAAGTGTCCTCCGATATAGAAGACCTGGTGGAAACCTCAAGCAATCTGGCCTGGATGGAGATAAGGGAAGACCGGGCGTATTTTCTTACCAGCCAGCGCAGTTCCGTAATGTCCGAACTGAGGGATATGAACCAGAGGATGATTGATGTGGCTGAGATAGCCGGGGGAATATGTGAAACCGTGAACAAGTATCCCGCCTGGCAGCCGAATATGGATTCCGCTCTGTTGCAGCGCTGTACGGATATCTATAAAAAATTGATGAAGAAGGATCCTGCTATAGAAGCGATTCATGCCGGACTGGAATGCGGTCTGATAGGGGACATGTATCCCGGAATGGATATGATCTCCATCGGGCCGACCATTAAACACCCCCATACGCCGGAAGAAAGACTGTATCTTCCCTCTCTGGAGCCCTTCCGGGATTTTATGGTGGAGCTTCTGAAGTCATTTAAAGAGGGATGATGGAAATTGATGTTGCCGTTCTGGATGTGGAGACAACCGGCTTTTCCCGGTTCGACAGGATTGTTGAAATCGCCATACTCCGCATCGACCGGCAGTGCAGGATAACCCGTGAGTATCAGACCCTGATTAATCCCCTGCAGGATGTGGGGCCGACTCACGTACACAATGTAACGGCTACCATGGTCAGGGATGCACCGGCCTTCAAGGATGCAGCACGGGACATTCTTGCCTTTCTTCCTGAAAAGACTCTGGTGGTGGGGCACAATGTCAGTTTTGATCTGAAGTTTATTGAAAGGGAGCTGAGCGCAGAACTGGGGCGGCCTGTCAGGTACAACTCTTTCTGCACTCTGAAGCAGTCCCGGAAATACCTGACATCGCCCTCCTACAAGCTGGGGGAAATCTGCCGTCGTTACGGTATTTCCAATGATGAAGCCCATGCCGCCATGGGTGATACAAAAGCCACGCTCAAGCTCTTTGAAATCCTTCTGGTAGAGATCGAAAAAAAGAGCCGGGTGAATCTGCTGTCCAATTACAGGGAATATCCGGTTCCCCGTGAAGAGGTCCGTTTCGTCAAGAAGAGGTCTGCCTGTTCAGAGCGGTCTTCCCGGAGCTTTACTCTGAAAGATCAAAAGGTCGCATTTGCTTCGCCTCTGGCAGGGAAGTCTGTCTGTTTTACAGGGTCTTCCAGAGCTATTGACTGCGATGGAAAGAGTCTGAAACGGGGCGATCTGGAAGCTCGTGTCCGCCGGGCCGGGCTTTCTGTGCAGTCCTATGTCAGTCGAAGCCTGGACATCCTGGTGGCTGCGGATAAAAACTCCCTGTCCGGAAAGGCCAGAAAGGCCCGCCAGTACGGCATCCTCATAATGGATGAAACCCGTTTCTGGCAGGAAGCCGGGTTTTTGTCTGAGTAACTGCACAGGGGATTGATCGATCAGGGGTGTTGAACGTTTGTGCAAATATTAAGTTGAACTTAGGATTTACACAAAATGTAAAGGCTTGGAATACTCTCTCCGTCGCTCATTCTCCCGGTTCAACCAATCTGGGTTTGTGTGTAAGAGCCACTGAATCGGTCTCCTGCCGGATCAGTTTCAGCAGAGCATCCGCCGCATCGCGGTATATTCCGGAGATTCCGATTTCCACGGTGGCCGGTTTCTCTTCCAGAACCTGAAGCTCCGTACTGTTGTCGTAGCCGATGAGGGGGTAGAGCTCCTGAATGGCGAGTTTTCTCCTGTACATGCCGGTTACGGTTTTAACCATCATCATATCATTGACAAAGGCGATACCGTCGATCTCCTTTTTTTCGATAGACTCCTGCAGTCTGCTGTGAGTTTCATCCGGTTTGTCCGAGTTTATGATCAGGCAGTCCGGGAAGATTCTGGAAAATCCCTCCAGCCTCAGCTTGTGGGAAAAGGGGTCCTCTTCATCCAGGATGTAGAGGGGGCGGGTACAGCCCCGGCTTTTCAGATATTCCCCCTGGAGCTCTCCTCCGCTTCTGTTATCGGTGGCGCTGAAATTGACACCGCTCAGGTGGTGGGCCCTGTGGCAGATCACATAGGGAAGGGACCACCCGGCAATATAACGGGATTCCTCGGCGCTTACGAAATCAAAGACAAGAACGCCGTCACAGTGCTCCCGGATCTCCGCTTCCTTTATACTGAAAACCGACTTTACCTGTTTGACCTCAAAGATATAGGGCTGGGTTTCAAAATACCTCGTCAGCGCCAGGACCGCTTCCGAAAAGATCCAGAAATTCCTCTTAACATTGGTCCAGTAATGACCGTCGTCCCTTTTTATATAGAGCAGGAGGATCGTATTGGTCCCCTTCCGGCGGAGGGCGCTGGCATTCTTGTCCAGTTTGTAGCCCAGAGACTCTGCGGTTTCCATTATTTTCCGCCGGGTTTTTTCCGAAACCTTATCCGGCCGGGAGAAAGCCCGTGAAACTGTTGCCTGGGAGACTCCCACTATTTTGGCAATAACATAGCTGTCAACTTTCATTGAATCCTTCTGATTATACATTCGTATGCAGTTAAATGAATTATATTGATATTTTATATCATATTATTATTGATAAAGCAAATAAAAGAGAATAATGTTGACAAATGGGTTGTTTTGGGAATAAAATGTATTCGAATGCATAACAAATAAGGAGTCTATTATGAAAAAGATGACAGTACTGATTCTACTGTGTCTGCTGGCATTTCCCGTCTTCGCATCCGGTTCTCAGGAAGAATCTTCCGATGGGCCTGTAACACTGAAATTCGCCAGCTGGAGCGTCCGGGAGGACCGCTTCAAAGAATATTTTGCCGATCTGAAAGCGGATTTTGAAGCTGCCAATCCCGGTATTTCCATAGAGTTTAACGGTTATCCCTATGGGGAGCTGAAGAAGCAGGTTCTGATTATGGCCAATGCAGGCGAAGCACCCGATCTGATTCAGAGTGAGAGAGGCTGGTACGCCAGTTTTGTCAACGGAGGGTATGTGGCCGAACTGGACAGTCTCCTGGGTCCCGAATATATAAGTGAAATCTATCCTGCTATCGCCGGAGATATGAAGGTTGACGGAAAACTGTACGGTGTTCCCTGGATCGCCAGCCCCTTTGTCATGTTCTATAACAAGGCTCTCTTTGAACAGGCCGGGCTGAATCCCGCGGAAGCTCCTGCTTCCTATGAAGAAGCTCTGGCATATTCCGCCAGGCTCTCCTCTCTGAAAGATGCTGACGGCAATGCTGTTTACGGTCTGGGACAGAGTACCGCCTCCGTTCCTGTCAGCGGAAGCGCAGTGTTGAGTATGTTTTTCAGTTACGGCGGCGGAATCCTGGACAATTCAGGTAAACCCAATGCTGTTAATGCCGGAAACAAAGCTGCTCTGGAAGCCTTGAAGGCCATGCATGAAAATAACTGCAACCCGGAAGGGGCAAAACTGAAAGATCTGAGAAACCTCTTTGCCATCGGCCGTCTGGGTATGTATTTTGATACACTCTGGGGAATCGGGGGCGCCTATGCCATCAATCCCGATATTGCCCCCAGTGTCGGTGTGACCACACCTCTCAGCGGAAACAATGCTCCTGCCGGATCAACCCTGGAAGCCCATATGCTGCTGGTAAGCGAAGACTCGGCCAACAAGGAAGCGGCTGTTAAATTTATCAAGTTCGCCACAAGCCCCGAACAGATGGCAAAGTATGTGGACATAGCTCCTTTCCTCTTTCCCAAATGGGATCAGGTGGATGCCAATCCTTCCTACAGCTCCAACCCGGGCATAGCTCCTGTACTGGACTATCCCGAAACCATTCACTCCATTCCCAAACATCCTGAAATGGAGAATGTCTTCCTTGCCCTGACTACAGCAGCCCAGTCTGTAACCGTAGGCGGTATGTCCAGTGATGAAGCCCTTGCCAATCTGGACAAAGAGCTTAAGACGCTTCTAAAATAATGTCTGATGGGGAGTTGCGAAGAGGACTTTGCAATTCCCTATTCATATACCGATTCAAAAAGAGATAGAAATATGACACTCAAAAGTAAAACCGGTGACAAGGTGTTCGGGACACTGCTGCTCCTGCCTTCGATCCTGATAGTGGGGGGATTTATCTTTCTGCCTGTGGTCCAGTCTGTTTTTTACAGTTTTTTCAACTATAAGCTGACCCGGAAAAAGATGCCCCTTGTATGGAATAACTTTGATAACTACAGGAGTCTGTGGGAGAGCGGAAAGCTGCAGAACGCCTTTGCTATAACTTTTAACTTCATGTTTATCGTTGTTCTGGCAGCCTTTGTGCTGGGACTGATAATGGCGCTTTTTATGAACCGCGGAAAATCGGGAGAAAGAACTACCCGCAGTCTGGCTCTGCTCCCCTGGGGAACGCCTACGGTAATAGTCGCCCTGCTCTGGTCCTGGATGTTTCAGGGCGAGTACGGGGTTGTGAACTTTATCCTGCTGAAGCTTCACCTTATAGCCGAGCCTATCAGCTACCTGGCCAATCCTCAAACCGCGCTGGGAGCTGTTGCGGTTGCGGCTACCTGGCGTCAGCTCCCCTTTATGTTTATTATGCTGCTGGCGGGACTGCAGGGAATCCCTACGGAGATGTACGAAGCCGCCCATATAGACGGCGCTTCAAAAGCCCAGTCCTTCTGGCATATTACCCTTCCTTTTTTAAGGAATGTTATTCGCTCCAGTATCCTGGTAACCATTATAACCAACTTCAAACAGTTCCCTCTGTTCTGGACCATGACCGGGGGCGGCCCGATGGACAGTACCGAAACCCTTGCCATCCTTACTTACAAGAACGCTTTTGTGAATTTGAATTTCGGCGTAGGGGCCGCTGTCGCAGCCGCCTGGATGGCTGTCCTGATTGTTTTTTCTCTTCTGTATAACAGAATTTTCAAGGAGGCGGAGTACTGATATGAATATGAAATTCAAACCTTCATCCGTAATTTCCGTACTGGTCATTACCCTTTTGGGGCTTTTTCTTCTCTTTCCTCTCTACTGGATTCTGGTTACTTCCTTTAAGAACAACCTGGATATATATAAATTCCCGCCCCGGTTTATCCCCGTGAATTTCACCCTGGATAACTATCTGGAGATATTCAGGGACAATTCGGTGGGCCTTTATCTGTGGAACAACCTTCTTGTTTCCATCGGGACAACGCTTCTGACCCTTGCGGCGGCCTCTCTTGCCGGATACTCCCTGTCCCGTTATCCCACGCCCTTTGGCAATTTTGTCAAAACCTCACTGCTTTCCACGCAGATGTTCCCTATTGTGGGGCTTATCCTGGCACTTTACGTCATTTTCCGGAATATGAGCCTGATCAATACCCGGTTCAGCCTGGTACTGTCTCTTTCCGCTGTAACCATTCCCTTTTGTGCCATCCTTATCAAGGGATTCTTCGATGATCTCCCCCGTTCCCTGGAGGAAGCTGCCCGGATTGACGGCTGTTCCAGATTCAGAACATTTCTGTCCATTATCATGCCTCTGGCAAAACCGGGGCTTCTGGCTATCGGTCTTTTTACCTTTATGCAGGCATGGGATGACTTTCTGTTCGCCATTACTTTTATTCTGAAAGATTCGAAAAGAACTCTTTCTGCAGGGATCGCCATGAAATTTCTGGGGGAAGTTTCCTATGACTGGGGAATGGTTACGACTGTTTCCGTTGCGGGCGTTCTACCCATGTTTATCCTTATTTTTCTTTTTCAGCAGTATATGGTTGCCGGTCTGACAGCCGGTGCGGTGAAAGGATAGGTAGCTTGAATGGAAAATACAAATACGATGAAAAAAACTTATATAGACGGAAAAACCGGAAAGGGGCCGTTTTTTTACGACCCTGAAAAAATCCTTCCCAATATCCTCCTGGTTACCATGGATATGGTCCCCCCCGAGTTTCATAACGGGACGGTGGCCATGGAGACCCCATGTCAGAAAAGTCTGGCATCGGAAGGGGTATCTTTTGAAAAAGCCTTTGCCACATCGCCCCTCTGCGGTCCCTCCCGTACCTCCATTCTGACCGGGCGTTTCTCCTATGTCACGGGGAACTCGGAACGCTCCCATGACGGGCATCTGACCCACCTGCGCTCGGAGGATATTATCTGGCCCGAATACCTTAAGGCCCGCGGTTATCACTGCCGGCATGTGGGGAAATCCCATGTGGGAACCGAACATTTTATGAGAGCTTTTTCGGAGAACAGCTCTCCCTGGGACCGCTGGTCTCCTCCCTGGTACAACGAAGATGCGTATATCCGGTTCCTGAAGGAAAAAGGGCTGGAGCGCTTCAGTTTCAAAAAAGAAATTCGCGGCCAAAGCTGGGACGGTACCCGGAACGGCAACTCCTACGGCGGCTGGCTGGCTGATCAGAACGGCAAGGTTTTTCCGGAGGACGCCCTGTATCCCTCCTTTCTGGTGGACAGGACAATCAGTGCAATTGACTGCCGGGAGGACGATGGAAAACCCTTCTATATGCAGCTGGATTTTTTCGGCCCTCATCAGCCTTTTGCCATCCCCGGTGGGTGGGAGGAGCGTGAAGCTGAGATCCGACGGAACCTGAAACTGCCTGAAAGCTGGCTGGAGTGGGAAAACGCCGGGTTCCCCACTGAGAGTGATGATCCCAGGGTGTATGATCTCTACCGGAAAAACTGGGGGATGAAGAACCGGCAGGATCTGGAGGATTATCTGACCGCCAATCAGCTGCAGTATGAAATCCTGGACCGGCAGCTGGGTAAACTGCTGGATTATCTGAAGGCGGCCGATCTTTATGATTCAACCATGATACTTTTTACGGCGGACCATGGTGAAATGAACGGCAAGAAGGGCTGTGTGGACAAGGGGGCTTACCTGAATCCTCAGGTAATGCAGGTTCCCCTCTACCTGAAACCGGCGGCGGGACAGTCCCTGCCGGCAGGCGGGGCCATAGGCGAACCCTGTTCCCTGGCGGATATCTGCCCGACCATAGCCGAAGCGGCAGGGCTTTTCCTCCCCGAGCGGATGGACGGTATAAGCCTTTTTACTTCGGCCTCCGGAGAGAAAAGGCCTTCTGAAAATCCTGTTATGTTCGATGTGTGGAATCATGTCGTGCCCAACCCCTGCGTCGGGCGGATCTGCCGGCTGGAAGGACAGGACTGCCTTTACAGCTACAATACCACCTCAGGACGGGACGAACTGTATAACCTTGAGGAGGCAGGGCTGATCCGTAACCGCATCGATGAGGAAAGACTGCGGAAGGCAGCCCGGAAAAGTATGCTGGAAGCCCTTTCGGGGGATCCCCGCTGGGATGTGTATAACTGCTATTTCAAACTGGAATACGGTGAAGAGTTGGCTTTGATGCCTGGGGATAATCAGAAGTTCGAGTAAAGTTCTCATGATTCGTCCTCTCTTGCCAGACCCCTCTCAATCTCCCCTCTGGGGGAGAAGTAGTAATGTTTCTCACGATAAGCTGATCCAATCTCTACGATAGGAAAAAATAGTACATTTTCCCTCTCCTCGGGGAGGGGGCCAGGGGGAGGTCCGGAACGGGGGATTGTATTCTTTTCCTATTTAAATCCCCCCAGCAGGATCTCCAGCACCGCATTGCCTATATGCAGGCCGAACATACCTGTTATGGTGGGCAGGCTGCCCAGAACACGCCGCTCCCGGCCCCGGTCCAGCTCCTGTTCGTTTCCTTCGGGTTTTTTCTCTTCGGACGGGTCCAGGTAGTTGTAGTCCACATGTTCGGAAGAATAGATTGCGGTAATCCCCCTGCCGACGCCCCGGCGGCGCAGTTTCTGCCGGACCTGCCGGGCCAGGGGGCAGCTGTGGGTTTTCATCAGGTCCGCTTTATGAATGGCAAAGGGGTCGGTCCGCAGGGCGGCCCCCATTGAGGAGACTATGGGGATGTCCCGTTTCCAGGTCTGTTCCAGCAGGGTGAGTTTGGGGGCCATGGAATCGATGGCGTCTACCAGAACATCCGGCTCTTCCTTCAGTATTTCATCCATGGTTTCGTTATGGGCGAATCCGGGGTAGATATCCACCCGGCACCCGGGGTTTATATCCAGAATACGCCGTTTGGCCGCTTCCACCTTCAGGGCTCCCAGGGTGGATTCCAGGGCAAGGATCTGCCGGTTGATATTTGTCAGGTTCACCCTGTCGAAATCGACCAGCAGGAAATGCCCCACGCCGCTGCGGGCCAGGGACTCAAGGGCATACCCTCCGACGGCCCCCATCCCGACAATGGTAACCATTTTATCCCCCAGGGACTGCCTTTTTTCTTCGCCGATCAGGCGGTCAATTCTTAAAAACCTTTCCATTGTTTTTTACTATATCCAATAATTCCTCCCTGTCAATTCCAAGTACAGCGGCAGCTGTTTCATAGAGGATTTTCATGGTTTTCTCATAGGGCGGATCCGTATAGGGCCAGTCGCTTTCCAGGAGAATCCTGCTGCGGGGGAGGCGTCGGACCATGCTGCAGAAACTGCTGTCGTTCCACTGCCTGCCCGGCCCGAGGGAGAGGAAGGCTCCCGTTTTCAGGTAGCGTTCAGCTGTTTCAGGTTTCTCCTTGAAGCCATGGAGGATGAAAGGGGTGTCCGGTTTCTCAGCTTCCAGCAGTTCCGCCAGAGCCCCTGCCGCTTTAACCTGATGGAGGCTGACCGGACGGTTCAGCTGTACAGCAAGCCGGAGCTGGTGAATCAGAACTTTTTCCTGTAAGCTCCGGGGAATCTGTTTGTAGTATCTCCGGTCCAGACCGCACTCTCCCACACCGCAGCGGGGGGATGATTGTACGGCCCTGTCAAACTGATCAAGAAGGGGCGGAATCTCTTCCGGGACCTGCGGAATTGCCATGGGGTGGATCCCCAGAAAAGGGCGAATTTCCGGGCGGTTTTCTTTTTTGAGGAGGGGCCAGTCTTCCGGACCGGCCGCACAGCTCAGGTAGCAACCGCCCGGTGCAGGTACAAAATCCGGAACAGGACTGCTATGCATATGGGCATCGAAAATATCCATATCCCGGATTATATCACAACAGTTACTGGTTGGCTTTGGCCGGATCCACATGTTTTTCAACAGGACCCACAGGCTCTTCCCTGTAGATCAGGGGTTTATCTGCGGGGATCTTTCCTCCCATTACAGGAATCCACTCCTTCTGGGCTTCCATCAGTTCCCGGGTCATGGCACGGATCTGGTCCAGGGTGCAGCTCATTCCGGTAAGGGGATCCATGGCCATGGCCTGGAAAACCATTTCCGGATCAGCCTGCTGGGCGGCCTTTACAGCCAGGTCCTGAACAATGAGCTGGGTTGTGTTAAGAGCGGCCAGGTGAACAGGAAGTTTTCCTGTGCGGAGCGGCTGCAGACCGTTTTTATCAACCACGCAGGGCACTTCCACTACCGCATCGTCGGGGAGGTTTTCGATACATCCTCTGTTTATGATATTTCCATAGATCACAGTCGTTTCTCCGGTTTCCATGGCATGGATTATCTGTGAGCCGTATTCAACGCTGCGTTCCAGGTCGATGGGATCTTCCCAATCGGCCATTTTTTTCATCTGTTCCTGCCAGTCCGGTCTGTCGTACAGTTCCTTTATATAACCGTGTCCGCCGTTCCAGTCGGAAAATTCCGTATGACAGTAGCGTTTTACCATCTCTTCGTTTTTACGGAACCAGGTGTTGTACTCGGACACATGACCGCTCGACTCGGTAACCGGGAATCCCAGGTGTTTTACATACTCCATCCTGGCCGAATCGCCGTACCATATCTCCGGTTTTTCAGCCAGTTCCCTGATACGGGGAAGAAGATCCTGACCGTTGTGCTCGAACTTTGTGTACCAGGCCTCATGATTGATGCCGGCGCATTGAAAATTGATCTCTTCCAGCGGAATTCCCAGCCTGTTGGCCCACTCTTCCGCCGTATGCTGTACAGAGTGGCAGAGTCCCACATACTTCATCTGCGGGGCGTGTTCCATAATCCCCCTGGAAAGCATCCCCATAGGATTGGTGTAGTTTAAAACCATGGCATCCGGACAAATAGCCATAATGTCGTCGGTTATCTCTTCCAGTACGGGAAGGGTCCGGAGGCAGCGCATGATTCCTCCGGGTGTCAGGGTATCGCCGATGCATTGGTCAATGCCGTATTTCCGGGGAATATCAATCTCTTTCTCTATCGCCTCGAATCCGCCGATCAGTATGCTGATTATCACATAATCTGCGCCGTTCAGGGCTTCTTTTCTGTCGGAGTAACTGCTGACAGATGCCCTGCTGTAATTCCCTTCCCTGAAAATTCTTTCAACGATCTGATGGGCGTATTTCAGTCTGATAGGGTCCGTATCAACAAGCCGGAAATGGGTATCCGCCAGTTCCGGGTAGGTAAGGATATCAGCTGTCAGGCGGCTGGAAAATACCAGACTCCCTGCTCCTATAATTACGATTTCTGCCATTGTGCACCTCTGTATCTTATAATTGAACCGATTTACTAACGGTTAATTAGGATTTTAGACCTGGAGTATTCTCTGTGAAACTGTCTATTTGTTGTTTTTATATGGTAAAATGCGTCAATATGCCGTAAAATCATGTTATTGTGTTGAAACAACAATTTTATTCCAACTCTAAGGTCCCTCAGGTGAACCTCCTTTTCTGCGGAGAAGAGCATTGCTCCCCCTCTCATGAATTCGGAGGGCACCGGCCCTATCTGATTCTGCATATTGTAAGGAAGGGGAGGGGGAGTTTTTCCTGGAGAAGTAAATCCTGGTTTCTGGGTGAGGGGGATGCCTTTCTGATCTTTCCGGAAGAAGTGCATCTCTATCAGGCGGATGCGGTAGATCCATGGCATTACTTCTGGCTGGCTCTGGACAGGTCTATTGTTCCCTATCTGGAGGATCAGGGGTTTTCCCAGGAGTCTCCCATTCTCCGTTCCTCTGACCCTGACAAGATTTATTGCCTGTATAAAAGTATGATTCCGGGACGGGAGGAGCGGGAGGCCGGATGGGATCTGAAGCAGTATGCTGCTGTGTATGGAATTCTGGCGGATCTTTTATCGCACAGGGAGAATAGGGGAGCCGTCTTATCTCCTTCTGTGCGTCCTGACCATGTAAAAGCCATGACAACGTTTATGGGAGAGTATTTTCATACACCTATTGCGGTACAGGATGTGGCCGACTATGTTCATCTGGAAAGAACCTATGCTTCCCGTATTTTTAAAACTGAAACAGGGTACGGAATTGCCGGATATATTAGGATCCTGCGTCTGGAAAAATCCCGGGAGTATCTCCTCAAGGGGTTTTCTGTCAAACAGGCTGCCTACAGTTCCGGTTTTCAGGTGTATGAGAATTTTCTTAAACTGTTTAAAAAAACCTATGGTCTCAGTCCCGGAGTCTTTCAGAAGGACCAGGGCATTAGAGAGTAAAAGGATTCAGAAAAACTCGTTCCAGAACAGACGGATAATAGTCAGGGCCACAACAGCGAGGAAGAAGATTCTGACAAACCGTGTTCCCCTGCGGATTACCAGGTGTGAACCGATCCAGGCCCCGCAGACCTGTCCCAGTCCCATTACAATCCCGGCAATGAATATGACCTTTCCTCCTATCAGAAATACGGTAAGAGATACAATATTGCTGGTAAAGTTTGTAATTTTGGTATTGGCCGTTGCCGACTTCAGATCCAGTCCCACCATGGTGACCAGGGCGATGGTCCAGAAAGACCCGGTTCCGGGGCCGAAAAATCCGTCATAGAAACCGAACAGCAGCCCGGCAATAATATAAAATAACCAGAGAGACAGACGGGCGTGCTGTTCCTTCTTTCCCAGATCGGGTGAAAACAGGGTGTAAAAGAATATCGCCGTCAGGATAAAGGGGATGAAACGTCCCAGAAAATCGGCGGGGATATGCTGTATGAGCCAGGTTCCCAGAGCCGCCCCGACAAGTGTCGCCCCAACACCTATCCACAGTTTCTCCCTTTTTAAAAGCCCCGAACCTGTATAACGGACTGCTGCTGTAAAGGAGCCGAAACTGGACTGCAGTTTATTTGTTCCCAGGGCAAGGTGAGGGGGAATTCCTGCTGCCAGCAGGGATGGGACGGTAATCAGTCCTCCTCCTCCTGCAATGGAGTCCACAAAACCGGCGACAAAGGCCATGGCTGCCAGAAACAGCAGTTTTATAAGGGATAGTTCATATTCCATAAGGCTATCCTACTCCTGCAGTCTTTTTTTGTACAGCACTGGGGTTTTTCGCCGTTCTATAGTGAATCAGACCTGGTTGTTAAATTAGTCATGGATTTTGGTCGCTTAAAAAAGAAAAACAGATTTTGGCACGTTTATTGTTTAATAGAGTAACAGAGAATGGTATGAAAGGCTTCATTAGTCTTTCCAAGGAGATAAAGGATGTTTGAACTGCTGTTTCTGGGAATGATTTTGATTATGGGAGGATTGCTGATACTGAAAGTCCTGTTTCTTCTGCTTGGACTGATCTTTACGGGAGTCGGTTTCTTTCTGAAAATAATACTGACGGTTGTTTTCTGTGTCATATTCTTTCCCCTGGCGGCTACCGTACTGGGTGTTGTCTTTTCAGGAGGATTTTTCATTGTCCTTATGATATTGATCGGTCTGGGGGCTCTGGTCGGAGAGAAGAACCCCGGCTGATGTTAAAGGGTTTCCCCGTAGGCAATGGCATCCTGTATTTCAGGAAATATATTTGTTTCCTCAATGGTACCCATTTTGTTAAACTTCTCTTTTAATCGGTCATTAACCCCCGAAAAGAGGATATGAATGTTCTTTTTTTTCATATCTTTCAGGAATACCTCCAGTTTCGTGAGACCTGAAGTATCAATCAGAGGAACATAACGGAATCGGAGGATCAGAACCCGGGTGTCTTTTTTTATACTCCCTTTCAGGTTGAGCAAATGATGAACCGAGCCGAAAAACATGGGGCCGTTCAGCTCGAAAATCCGGATATGCCGGGAGTATTCTCCGATTTCCTGGGAGAATATCTTCTGGTCATTAACCTTTGATGTCATCAAAGGTGTGAGTTCCATGGAATCCGACATCCTTTTCATAAAGAGGATGGTCGACAGGATAAAACCGGCCGGAATGGCAACGGTCAAATCCGTTATCAGAGTGAGGGCGAATGTGGTCAGCAGAACAATTGACTCATAGCGGTTGATTTTCAATGTGTTTCTGAATACATGGAGTTCGCTCATATTCCAGGCAACAATTATCAGGATACCCGCCAGGGTGCTCATGGGGATAAAACCCACGACAGGCATGGCCACCACGTAAATCAGAAGCAGGGTCGCGGCATGAATAATACCGGCCAGGGGCGTTCTGCCGCCATTATTGATGTTGGCAGCTGTCCGGGCTATGGCCCCTGTTGCCGGTATGCCCCCGAAAAGGGGCAGGATGGCATTGGCGGTGCCCTGGGCAATCAGTTCAATATTGGAACGATGATGGCCGCCGATCATGCTGTCTGCCACAACGGCAGACAGAAGGGATTCCAGAGCGCCAAGCAGGGCAATGGTAATCGCCGGAGGGAGGAGCTCTGCGATACGGGACGGATTAAGATTGAAGTGCTGCAGATGAGGCAGGGAAAAAGCCAGATTGCCAAAACGGCTTCCGATCGTTTCTACAGGAAGCCCGGCCAGTTTCGCCGCCAGTGTGGTAAGGATAAGGGCGGCAAACGCAGGCGGAACCTTCCCGGATATTCGGGGTATTAAAAGGATCAGTATTATGGTTGTCAGTCCGATGGTGAGAGACCAGGGATCGGCGCAGTGGATATGGCTGATGTAATACCCCCACTTTCCCAGAAAGGATTCGGGTATCCCCGCAGCAGGCAGACCGAGGAAGTCCTTGATCTGTGTTGTAAAGATAATAGCTCCGATGGCAGTGGTAAAGCCGGTTATCAGGGTCTGGGGGATGTATTTTAAAAGAGAGCCCATCCTGAAGAGTCCCATTAATATGAGGATAATGCCGGCCAGAAAGGTGGAGATAAGCAGGCCATCCATACCATACCGTTTTATAATTGAAAAAATAATGACAATAAAAGCCCCCGTTGGGCCTCCTATCTGTACGCGGCTTCCTCCCAGGATGGAAATGATTAAACCGCCGATGATGGCTGTCTGTATCCCTACTTCCGGAGAAACACCTGATGCGATAGCAAAAGCTATGGCCAGGGGAAGGGCGATAATCCCTACCATAATTCCGGCTGTTATATCTTTCTGTATCTGTTTTTTAGTTATCCCTTCTTTTAAAAGGGTAAATAGTTTTGGCTGCCATTCTGTGGATATCATGGTTGATGGTTTAATCCTTTTTTCAGGATTAGGCAATATGTTCTGTAATACTTTTTATGGATATAAAATATTCCGGTATTACTAATATTTTGATAGATGACGGGAAGATCAGGAGCCGAAACCGCAGGTATGGGATCTTGCCTGTTTTGCCGAAGCGTGATTTGATAGAGACATGACCTTACTCTGGTACGACCTTGAAACTTTCGGGAAAAATCCCCGCTGGGACCGTGTGGCTCAGTTTGCCGCTGTCAGAACAAATGACCGGTTTGAACCGGTAGAGGACCCCATCGTCCTTTACTGCCGGATTACTCCCGACTATGTACCCGATCCCTATGCCTGTCTGGTCACAGGCATCACTCCCCAGGAAACCCTTGATAAAGGCCTTAGAGAGTATGATTTTATCAAGGCTATCGACAAGGAGTTCTCCCGTCCGGGGACCTGCACTGTAGGGTACAACAGTATCCGTTTCGATGACGAGTTTATCCGCAACCTCTATTACAGAAATTTTTTCGATCCCTATCGAAGGGAGTGGGCAGATGGGAATTCCCGCTGGGATATTCTGGATCTTGTCCGGGCAACACATGACCTCAGGCCGGAGGGGATCAACTGGATTAAACATGAGGACGGGCGACCCCTGTTCAAGCTTGAAAAACTGACAGAAGCAAACGGCATTTCCCATGAACATGCCCATGACGCCCTCTCCGATGTTTATGCAACCATTGCCATGGCAAAACTTATATCCGACAAGCAGCCCAAGCTGTTCCGCTGGGTATTCCATAACAGGAAAAAGGACGATCTGCGGCGGATAATCAATCTGGATACCAGGGAGCCTGTCGTTCATACCTCGGGTATGCTGACCGGCATGAAAGGCTGCACGTCTCTGATGGCTCCTCTGGTAACAGACCCGGTTGTCCGCAATATGGTACACTGTTTCGATCTGCGTTACAGTCCCATCCCCCTGATGGAGCTGTCTGTCGAGGACATCCGTCACCGTCTGTTTACACCCCGTAAACAGCTGGAAGAGGAGGGGGTTGAACGCATTCCTCTTAAGGGAATTCATCTTGGCAAGTGCCCGGTTGTGGCTCCTCTCGGTACTCTGGACGATGAAGCGGCGGAGCGTCTTGAGATTGACCGCAGTAAATGTATGCAGCACTGGGACATGCTGCAGAGTGATCCCTCCCTGCTGCAGAAAGTTCGTAAAGTATTCGAAAAAGAGAAGCCTGCTTTCCCTTCCGAGGAAGATCCTGATATGCAGATCTATTCGGGAGGGTTCTTCCGGGATGACGACAAGGCACGCCTGAGTATTATCCATGAAACCGAACCGGAGGAACTGAAAAATCTGACCCTCAATTTTCATGATCCCAGGATATCCGAAATGCTCCGCCGTTTTATCGGACGGAATTTTCCCCAGACTCTGGATGAAGAGGAAATGCGCATCTGGAAGAGTTCCTGTGCTGCCCGCATCCTCTTTCCCAAAGGGAAAGGTTTGATGGATCACGGGGAGTTTCTGAAAATTCTGGAACAGCTTAAGTATTCCACCGATGTCACACCGCGGCAGAAAGTCGTGGTTAAAGCCCTGGCCGATTATGAACAGATTCTTCAGAAGCAGGTTCTGTCGCATAAGTAATTGTTTTTTTGGGGGACTTTTCGGGGACGGAGGTTACATTTTTGTTTTATTTTAATAATTTCTAACGATATTAGCAGGGCTGATGGCTCGAAAGGATTTCAGGATGCTGGAAGGTGCTGTTGATATTATTAGAATCCGGCTGATTAATGAACAATAGAGCGGATCTTCTTGTTAATTGATCGGTTTGAATTAGGTTTGCTTTTGAAGTTGACGGTTCTCAATTGTTTTCATGATTTAGTGGGAAATCGATTATAGAGAATATTTTGGAAAGCTTGACAGGATATTTTGTTAGCTGAATACCAGTTTTATCCAGTCATCGGGAGGATCCATTATCTTGTATCTTCCCCTGACTAATTCATATAGACCACAATAGATGTATTTTCTGGCATCCATACAAATTCCGGCTTTAACGGGATTGTTGGTAATATAGTTGAAGGTGTTGATAAACTGAATGAAGTTTCTGACTATGACACTTTTAAAGCGGTCATACCACACATGTCCTTTAAAGCCGTTTATTTTATTAAAGCGGATGGCAAAAACACTCAAAATCCATTGCATCAACTTTGACAGGCTCGTTCCGGTTCCCGGTTCTATCAACAAATGAATATGATTACTCATTACACTGTAATGCAATATCTTAAAGCTGTACTTCTTTTTCGCAGAAGATAAAACGGTTATGAACAGCTCTTTGATTTCATCGTGATCCAAAACGAATTCTCCTCGATTGATTTTAGCCGTAATATGGTAAGTGGCTCCTGCCTGGATGATTCTTGCCTTTCTCATACTGAATTAACTGATGAATATTTAGTGGTGATTCAATCCTGTTGCAAAAGTTAAAAACAAAACCTCCGTCCCCTCCAGAAATTCCTCTTGACCTCCGGTATAGACCATGCTATTAATGGACTATACCAATTTTACGGTGGTACATATGATCAAGGTGGAAATAGATAAAAGCAGCGCTGTCCCCGTCTACAGGCAGCTTATGCAGAATATTGTCCGGCAGGTTAAAGACGGGCAATTGAAGCCGGGGGACAAACTGCCTCCCGAAAGGGAGCTGGCCCTTGAGCTGGATGTGGCCCGGGGGACGGTAAAGAAAGCCTACAGCGAGCTGGAAAATACCCGCATTATTGACGTTATTCAGGGGCGGGGCAGTTTTGTCGCCAGAGCTCAGGATGTGGTTGTTCAGAGCCGGAAAGACAGGGCTGTTTCCCTGATCGATCATGCCCTGGACGAGCTGGAAGATCTGAAATTCTCCAGGCAGGAAATCCAGACTTTTTTTCACCTTCTGATGATGAAGCGGGAGCAGCGTATCCTGGATTTCAATGTGGCCGTTATCGACTGCAATATGGAAGCCCTTTCTGTTATAGAAAAGCAGCTGCAGTATATTTCCCGCATTAAAATTCATAAATACCTGCTGGATGATCTGAATAACGAAAACGATCCCCAGCAGAGGCTGAGCGGGTTTGACATCATCATTACAACATCCACTCATTTCAGTGAGTTGACGGGACTTCTTCCCGATCTGGCGGACCGGATTGTGCAGGCGGCTCTCTCTCCCAGTCAGCAGACAATTATTGATCTGGCTTCCATCAAGTCGGAGAACAGTATCGGTATTATCTGTCACAGTAACCGCTTCCGGGATATTATTAAATCCAGACTGAAAACCTTCGGAATCCCCACAAAATCCATTCCCACCCTCAGAGCGGAAAAGGAGAAGGATTACCATGCTTTTCTAAAGGATAAACAGGTTATTATCGTTCCTCCCGACAGTTCGATCGGAGAAGGAAAAATCCGGGCCGCCGCTCTGCAGGATTTTACCACACGGGGCGGGACGGTTATCCCTTTCAACTATCAGATAGACAGGGGCTCCCTGATCTATATCGAGGAGCAGATCTCCGAAAGGCTGAATAAAAAATGAGTGCAGAAGGAAGAACGATTGTATTGGGTGTAATCGGGGCGGATTGCCACTCCGTAGGGAACAAGATCCTGGACCGCTTTTTTACAGAGGCCGGGTTTAGGGTGATTAATCTGGGAGTCATGGTCAGTCAGGATGAATACATTGATGCGGCCATTGAGACAGATGCGGACGCCATCCTGGTATCTTCCCTCTACGGCCATGGCGAGATCGACTGTCAGGGATTCCGGGACCGCTGCATTGAACGCGGACTGGAGGATATAGTGCTCCATGTGGGGGGGAACCTGGTTATCGGAAAAGCAGATAAAGAGGCAGTCCGGAAGAAATTCCATGATATGGGATTCGACCGGGTTCATATTGCAGGGACACCTCTGGAGACAGCTCTGGCGGACTTGAAAACAGACCTGCATATTCAGGACTGAAGGCAGCGCAGGCAGATGGTTATCAGCATCGACATCGGTTCCACCTGGACGAAAGGGGCTCTCTTCAAACCTGTCCGGGGGCGTCTGGCTATGAGGCAGCGGGAAGTCCTGCCGACCACAGTCCGGGACCTTTCCCGGGGATTTCAGATTGTTCTGGAACGACTGAAAGGGAAAGCCGAAGCAGATCCCGGCTGGGACGGGAGTCTTTCGGTCTGCTGTTCTTCCTCCGCTCACGGCGGACTGAAGATGGCGGCTATCGGTGTGGTTCCGGGATTAACCCTTAAAGCCGCCCGGCTGGCTGCGCTTTCGGCGGGGGCTAAACTGGTTTTTTCCCGTTCCTACAGGATGATTCGGGATGATCTGACGGCTCTGGAAGAAGCCGGTCCGGATATGATACTGCTTACGGGAGGTACCGACGGCGGGAACAGAAGTTTTATTCTGCATAATGCCGAACTTCTGAATGAATTGTCCCTGTCGGTTCCCATTCTCTATGCGGGCAACAGGGATTTGAGGGATGATGTAGCCCGCATACTGAAAAACAGGGAGCTCCACCTGGCGGAAAATGTCCTGCCGGACCTGGAGAACCCCCGTCCCGATGAAGCCAGAGGGCGGATCCGGGAACTTTTTCTTTCCCGGATTATTCAGGGGAAGGGATTAACCGGTGTCCGTGATCTGTCCGGTGCTGATCCGGTTCCGACCCCGGCTTCCCTCTATGATTTTCTGCGTCTGGTTGATCAATCCGGAAAGGTGAAGGAGCCCTTCTGTCTGGTTGACATGGGCGGAGCAACCACCGACTGTTATTCCGTTCGAAGGGATATCCCCGATTCCCGTACGGTGCTGAAGGGCTTGAGGGAGCCGGATCTGAAGCGGACCGTTGAAGGAGACCTGGGCCTCCGGGTCAGTGCTGCCTCCGTTCTGGAGGCTGAAGACGGGAGCATCTTTTCCGTTATTGACCGGGAAGGACTTGACCGGGAGGAATTCAAATCCTATGTAAAACGGATCAGTGCTTCAACCGAATACCTCCCGCAGAATACAAAGGAAAAATCCTATGACCGCATTCTGGCTGATTTCTGTTTCAGGACAGCCCTTCAGCGCCATGCCGGCCGTGTCCGGGAGGTCTATACCAATCAGGGACAGACCTTTCTGCAGGAAGGAAAAAACCTGAATGCAGTAAAACTGATTATCGGTACGGGAGGGTATCTTGCTGCATCAGAAGACTATCATCCGGAACAGATACCGCTGACCGGTTTGGACAGAAAGGGGCTTCAGATACTGGGACCTGAAGAATTTACATATAGAACGGATAGGGGGTATGTCCTTCCTCTGCTGGCCAATGCCGGCCGGGTCTATCCGGAAGAATCAGTTAATACAATGCTTGCTCTTTGTGAGGGGAATCTATGGAATTAGAGAATAAAAATCTGAGCCGGGAAGAGTATCTGTCGGAGCGGGAGTCTGTCATGACCGGCTGGCGAACCGGTGAGGGAGTCTCTCTGGAAGAGGGCTTCCGTTACCAGCACAGCCTTCCGGAAGGGAAGAAATTCGCCCATGTGTTAAACAAGGCTGTTGAGAACAATAAGGTGCTGATTCAGCCACGGGCGGGAGTAGCTCTTGTGGACGAACACATTAAACTGCTGAAATATCTGGAGGAGGAATCGGATCTTCTCCCCACGACAATAGATGCCTATACCCGGCAGAACCGTTATGCCGAAGCGGAAGAGGGAATCAGAAAATCCCGGGAGGCGGGGCACTCCCTTCTTAACGGATTTCCGGCGGTCAACCATGGACTTGATTCCTGCCGTCGTATTGTGGAAGCCCTGGATAAACCGGTTGAGATCCGTCACGGAACCCCCGATGCCCGGCTTCTGGCGGAAATATCTTTTGCCGCCGGATTCAACTCCTTTGAGGGGGGCGGGATCTCCTACAATGTTCCCTACGCCAAAAGTGTTCCCCTGGAAAAGTCCATCCGGGACTGGCAGTACTGCGACCGCCTTGTGGGGATATATGAACAGGAGGGGATCCGGATAAACCGGGAACCCTTCGGGCCTCTTTCGGGGACGCTGGTTCTGCCCTTTATCAGCCACTCCGTTGCCATTATCGAAGGGCTCCTCGCCCTGGAGCAGGGGGTGAAATCCCTGACCCTGGGGTACGGACAGGCCGGAAATATGGTTCAGGATATCGCAGCCATTCAAACCCTGCGTGAATTGGCTCATAAGTATTTCGGAGAAGCCGGTTATGAGGATTATGAACTCTCTACCGTATTCCATCAGTGGATGGGCGGATTCCCCGAGGATGAAGCCCGGGCCTTCTCGGTTATCTCCTGGGGCGGAGCTGTGGCGGCTTTTGCCGGAGCTACCAAGGTAATTGTTAAAACTCCCCATGAGGCAATGGGAATCCCTACCAGGGAAGCAAACCTGCAGGGGCTCAAGACGACCCGGCAGATTATTCAGATGCTGGGGGATCAGTGTCTGATCAATATCCGGGAACTGGAGCAGGAAAAAGCCATGATCCACCGTGAAGTGGATGCTGTTCTGGATGCTGTGTTCAAGGCGGGAGACGGGGATATCGCCAGAGGGGCCGTTAAAGCTTTTGAAGGAGGCATTATCGATGTTCCCTTTGCCCCGGCTGCCTGTAATGCGGGAAAACTTCTTCCTGTCCGGGATGATCAGGGAGCTGTGCGGGTCTTTGATCCGGGAAACACCCCTTTCCCGGCGGATGTTCTGGATTTTCACAGGGACAAGGTTCGGGAACGGGCGGACAGCGAAGAGCGGGAACCCTGTTTTCAGATGGTAATTGATGATATCTACGCCATAAGCAAAGGGCGACTGGTTGGGAGGCCGCAGAATTGAAGATTGTAAAAGTACTGTTTTCTCCGGGTGTGACCGGATTCTTTTTTGATGATCAGAAAGCTATAAAATCGGGTGCCGAACACGATGGGTTTATCTATAAGGGCGAGGCTGTGACTCCCGGATTCCGGAGTATCCGTATGGCCGGAGAGTCCATTTCGATTCAGCTTGTAATGGAGAACGGCCGGATAGCCCGTGGGGACTGCGCAGCAGTTCAGTACTCCGGGGCCGGAGGACGGGACCCCCTCTTTCTGGCGGAAACCTATATCCCTTTTCTGGAGAAACATATCAAACCCCCTCTGGAAGGCCGGAACATCCTCTCTTTCCGGGAGGAAGCTGAGTATTTTGATGCTCTGGAAGTGGAGGGCGGCAAGCTTCACACAGCCCTGCGTTACGGGATTTCCCAGGCCCTGCTGGATGCGGCGGCTATCGCTTCGAATTGCCTGAAAAGCGAAGTTATCTGCCGGGAGTATGATCTGCCTGTCGTAGCCGAAGGAGTTCCCCTGTTCGCTCAGACCGGAGACGACCGCTACAATGCGGTGGATAAAATGATTCTGAAAAATGTGGATGTCCTGCCCCACGGGCTTATCAACAATGTGGATGAGAAACTGGGCCGGAAGGGTGAGAAACTCCTGGAATATGTGGCCTGGCTCCGGAATCGCGTAGGGACTCTGCGGCAGGATGTTTCGTATAAACCGGATCTCCATATCGATGTGTACGGAACAATCGGGCTGATTTTTGAGGGTGACACGGATAAAATGGCCGATTATTTCCTGCAGCTGGAAGAGGCGGCCGGAGATTTGCAGCTCTATATCGAAGGCCCCGTGGATATGGGAGAGAAACAGGCTCAGATCAAAGCCATGGGAGACCTGAAGAGGGCTCTTGAAGAACGGAACTGCCGTGTTAAAACCGTAGCGGATGAGTGGTGCAATACCTGGGAGGATATCCGGGATTTTACCGATGCGGGCTGCTGCCATATGGTGCAGATTAAAACCCCCGACCTGGGGAGTGTGCATAATATTGTGAAAAGCGTGCTCTACTGCCGGGAGAAGGGGATGGAAGCCTATCAGGGGGGGACCTGTAACGAAACGGATATTTCGGCTCAGACCTGCACCCATATTGCCCTGGCGGTAAGAGCCGAGCGTCTACTTGTTAAGCCCGGGATGGGGTTTGACGAAGGGTTGACTATCGTCAGAAATGAAATGGAACGCACCCTTGCGGTTCTTAAATACAAAGCCGGGGAGGACGTCTGAAATGGAAAACAAAGTGAAAAAAGAATTTACCGTGCTGTCTCCCACAGCTATTCTGGGATACGGGTTTCCTGAGGAATCCTTCTACAGGGGGCTGGAAGCTTCTCCCGATCTGATTGCCGTAGACGGCGGTTCAACCGATCCCGGCCCCTACTACCTGGGAGCGGGAAAGTCCTTTACAGACAGGACCGGTGTAAAACGGGATTTGCGCTATATGATTACCGAAGGGGTCAAGCGGGGTATCCCCGTGGTTGTCGGAACAGCGGGCGGCAGCGGGGCGGCTCCCCATCTGCAGTGGTGCCGGCAGATCGTGGAGGAGATTGCCCGGGAACAGGATCTCTCCTTTAAACTGGGGCTGATTCACTCGGATATAGACCGGGAGGTTGTCCGCACAGCCCTGAAAGCCGGGAAGATTACCCCTCTGGAATATGTGCCGGAGCTGACGGAAGAGGCTCTGGATGAAACGGATAATATTGTTGCCCAGATAGGCGTGGAGCCCATGATACGCGCCCTGGAAGAGGGGTGTCAGGTTATCCTTTCGGGGAGAGCCTACGATCCCGCCTGTTTCTCCGCTCTGCCCATTATGAAGGGGTATGATCCGGGACTGGCGACCCATATGGGCAAAATTCTGGAGTGTGCCGCCATTGCCGCTTCGCCCGGTTCCGGTTCCGACTGTGTTCTGGGCATACTGGAGGAGGACTCTTTTCGTCTGGAAACTCTCAGTCCGGAGCGCCGTTTTACCGCAGAATCGACGGCAGCCCATACGCTTTATGAAAAATCCGATCCCTATCATCTGCATGGTCCGGGAGGTATCCTGAACCTGGAGAGTTGCCGGTTTGAGGAAATCCCGTCCGGAGTCAGGGTGAGGGGCAGCCGGTTTGAACCCTCAGGTTCCTATACGGTAAAACTGGAAGGAGCCCGCCTGATAGGTTACAGAACCATCAGTATTGCCGGAACCCGTGACCGGATCCTTATCAATCAGATCGAATCCGTGGCGGATCTGGTAAAGAAACGGGTGGAGGACCTTCTTAAAAAAGAGAACCTTCAGGGGGATGTCTCTTTTCATCTCTACGGAAAAAACGGTGTTATGGGAGATCTGGAACCGGAGAAGAACTCAGTCGGCAAAGAGCTGGCCATTGTAATTGAAGCGATAGCCCCGGAACAGGAGATGGCCGACACCATCTGCAGCATGACCCGTTCAACCTTTCTGCATTACGGGTACGACGGCCGGATCTCTACAGCCGGAAACCTGGCTTTTCCCTTCTCTCCCTCGGATATCCGGGCGGGAGAGGTGTATACATTCTCCCTCTATCATATAATGGAAGTAAATGATCAGGAACTTTTCAAAGTCGAGGTATGCGAATTATGAGAAAAATAACCGATCTGGCCCGTGTTATCCGGTCCAAAAATGCCGGTCCCTTCGAACTGACACTGGATGTTATATTCCGGGAAGCCGCCGATTATAATAAAATCAAGGAGAGAAAGCTTATCAATGAGGAGCTCATAGCCGGGTTGTACAAGATAGAGCCTTCTCTGGTTAAAAATCTGGTCTATTTTGATCCCGCCCATGCGGTGAAGGTTACCATGAAGCGGGAAATCCCCTCCGGTTCTCCCGGCGATACGGATATCTACGGGGCACAGCAGCATGCGCCGCTTCTGGATCTGGAGTTTGATATTTAAATGTATACCCAGAGCAATCCTGTCAGTGAAAACCTGATCTATTCCACCTATTATGCCCCCCGGGGGAGGAAACGACTCTACCAGCTGGGAAGTATGCTATCCCAGCGGTATATTTCGCCGGAAGATAAGCTGATAGGTGTGATCGGAGCGGAGGGCGCCGGGAAATCAACCCTGATCAAAGCCCTGTTCCCCGGTCTGGAACTGACCAATGACGATGACGGTGTCAATCTGAGACCCACTCCGATCTACGATTTCGATCAGGGGAATTTCTTCTCCGGCCAGACCTTTCATATTGACTACCGTTACGAATCGGCCTTTCATCAGAAGTTCGAAATTCTTGATGCCATCAACCGGGCCATTGAAGACGGGCGGCGGGTCATAATTGAGCACTTCGATCTGGTCTATGAAGCCCTGGGGTACAATGCCCAGATTCTGTTCGGTATAGGGGAGGAAGTGATTGTTGCACGGCCAACCGTATTCGGACCATCCCCCCTCTCGATTCGTGAAATTGTTAACCGTACCATAAAATACCGGTTGATGGCCCATACGGCAGAAGACATAACCAGCATGGTTCTGGAAAAAGAGTACAACTACCATAATCCGGTCCTCCACTCCGATGTAAAACACGGTTTTGTGATCAGTTTTCCCGAAGAACCGAAAATCCCGATAGCCGAGCTGGAAGCCAAGGTCCTGGATATCATAGCGCAGGATGTCAAAGTGACCATAGCCCGGGATAAGCATATCCATATCGGGGATTACGATATGTTCTGCACCGGTCCCCGGACCCACGTCAAGTCCTCCGGTCAGATCAGGAACTTCAAGCTGCGGAAGGAGTACTCCTACGATCCTCTGACCAGGCAGTACTATCTGATCGGAAGGGTGGGGAACCGGGAAATCGCAGGGTATGAGAATATACTTCAGGAACCCGACATCCCCACTTAGGAGCACAGGCGGTACAGCTGCCGCGTCGTTCCTTATCCGCCGTATAATTCGGATTCGTCTCTTCTTGCGTTTGAACCGTCTGTTGTCCTCTGTTTTCTTTTCTAGACGGAGAAGGCGCTGTGTCGATCCTGTTGACGGCCTGCCTTTCCGGGAGTAGTATGGGACTGTAGTCCGGGTCGATTCCTGTGAACGGTACCGGACGGAAAAATATCTTATCACTATCAAATCAGGCTTGATTCGGGGAGGACAGGTGCTGAAAAACGTAAAGACGAAATTGCCATGATCCTGGCGCTGGATGCAGGGAGTTCCCGCCTGTTCGGCGGGATTCTGCAAGAGGGCATACTGATTGCTTCATTCAGAAAAAACAGCTCAACCGGTATCACCGCCGATGAGATAGGTCTCTTTCTGCTGCAGTGGCTGCAGGCTAAAGACATGGATGCTTCCGATGTGGAAGGCTTTGTTTTCTGCTCTGTTGTCCCGGAGCTGAACGGGATTCTGGAAGAGTGCAGCCGGATCTATTTCGGCCTGGATGCTCTGACCCTGAGAGCCGGAGTTAAAAGCGGGCTGCAGGTAAAGTATACCAACCACCATGAGTTGGGTGCTGACCTTATTGCCAATGCTGTAGCCGGTGTAAAACTGCATCCCGGAAAGAATCTTATTATTGTAGATTTTGGAACAGCTACCAGTCTGTGCGGGGTCAGTGCTGCCAGAGAGTATCTGGGAGGCACCCTTATCCCGGGGCTGGATATTACCATGGAGGCCCTGGCTGATAGAACAGCCAGACTGCCGGCGGTGGAAATCTGCCCGGTACAGAAGGTCTGCGGAAGGGATACGGTCAGCGGTATTCAGGGGGGACTGTTTTTCGGAACCCTGGGGATGCTTAAAGAGCTGATCTACCGGATGCGCCGCGAGTGCTTTGCAGATGATGAAGTAACTGTTATTGCGACGGGGCAGCATGCCGGCCTGTTCAGAAAATTTCGTTTATTCGATTACATAGTACCGGAGCTTGTACTCCTCGGTTTGGAAGAAATCAGAGAACTCAACCTGATTTGACTAGGCTGGAGGACGCTTTGAGCGAACAGACCTGGTCTGAGAAACAGACCGCAACATGGAAGAGTAAAGTAGGATTGGCAGAGATGCTGAAGGGCGGAGTTATTATGGATGTGGTAACTCCCGAACAGGCTGTCATAGCAGAAGAAGCCGGAGCATCGGCTGTAATGGCCCTGGAACGGGTCCCTGCTGATATCAGGCAGGACGGCGGGGTGGCGAGAATGTCCGATCCCGAAATGATCAGGGGAATTCAGGACGCCGTCAGCATACCTGTTATGGCAAAATGCCGAATCGGCCATTTTACCGAAGCCCGCATACTGGAAGCTCTTGAAATTGATTTTATTGATGAATCCGAAGTCCTTACTCCGGCGGATGACCGCTATCATGTTCTAAAGGATGATTTTCGGGTCCCCTTTGTCTGCGGATGCCGGAACCTGGGAGAAGCCCTCAGGCGGATCGGCGAAGGAGCCGTTATGATCCGGACGAAAGGAGAAGCCGGAACGGGAGATATTTCCGAGGCCGTCCGGCATATGCGGACGCTTAAGGAAGATATCGCCCGTCTGGCAGGGCTTCCGAAAGAGACCCTCATGACTGCCGCAAAAGAGATGGGGGCTCCCTACGATCTGGTTCTCGAAGTAGCCCGTACGGGAAAGCTGCCAGTTCCCAATTTCTCGGCAGGAGGGGTAGCAACACCGGCGGATGCCGCATTGATGATGCATCTGGGGGCGGAAGCCGTATTTGTCGGTTCGGGGATCTTTAAATCTGAAAATCCGGCTAAAAGAGCCCGCGCGGTTGTAGAAGCTGTCACTTTCTATCAGGATCCCTGCAAGCTGGCTGAGATCTCACGGAATCTGGGTGCCCCCATGACGGGTATCGGAATGGATGATCTGCCCACAGATCAGCGTCTGGCAACAAGGGGCTGGTAATGACGGTTCCCGGGATATTGGCTCTTCAGGGAGGATACGCGGCCCATGGTCAAGTTCTGAAAAGGATGGGATATAATCCTGTCGAAGTCAGAACCCCGGAAGATCTGAAAAAGGCTGATTGCCTGATTCTGCCGGGAGGTGAAAGTACGGTGATGATAAAACTCCTGAAGCGTTGCGGTCTTTTCATACCCCTGAAGAGGAGCATTCAGGAGGGGATGCCTGTGTTCGGAACCTGTGCCGGCATGATTCTTCTTTCTTCCGGTATCGAAGGTCTTGCCCAACCGGTGCTGTCAGCTATGGACTGTAGAGTCAGGCGGAATGCATACGGACGGCAGATCGACAGTTTTGAGGCACAGTTGAATTGGGGAAAGCATTCTATCCCTGCGTTATTTATACGGGCTCCGCAGGTAAGCAGCACGGGAAAGGATGTGGAAATCCTGATTCGTTTTG
Organism: Oceanispirochaeta sp.; assembly: GCA_963663385.2. GTDB lineage: Bacteria > Spirochaetota > Spirochaetia > DSM-2461 > DSM-2461 > Oceanispirochaeta. Next base: position 814,988 of record CAXXXD010000004.1, read on the forward strand.
AAAACAGTCCCGTACTGATAAAACAGGGGAAAAGACTGGCTGCCAGTTTTCATCCGGAATTAACCGGATCAGACCTGGTACACCGGTATTTTATGGAATCAATCTGCTGATGTTCTGATTTATAATTAACCGGTTCCTTTTTGGGGATCCGGTTAATTACCCTTCTGAAATTTGCGTTTTTTTCAAATAAACTGGAATCCATTATTACTTTCACCTTATAATTTGTAATGAGAGAACCGGGGAAAATATAAATGGATGAATATATTAAAAAAAAAATAGGCGACGGTCAAAAATTGATTGAAACAAGAATTTTTATCAAAAAAAGGGATTTCAAATATATTTACTGTAATGATATTTTTGCAGCGGATCTTTGCATGGAAAAAGAGGATATTCTTGGAAAGGATGATTTTTTCCTCTACCCTGCAGGGATCGCAGAAAAATATAAGTATGATGATGGAAAAGTCTTCCAGTATGGAAAATTTCATGATTGTCATGAAATGTATATGCTTTCAGGGAAAATGTACTGGGCTAATACAGCCAAGATTCCCATCTTTGATCAGGATGGGAATGTTACCGGGGTTCTGGGTCTTGTTTCGGTAGCCGTGAAAACGCATTCCCGAACAGAAGAATCCTCCTCGGTACAAATTTCGAACCAGTACGAAGGGTTCAGTAAAGGGGAGTTTCGAAAACACTTTACTGAAGAGGATCTGAAAGAGATTATGCATTTTTCCAGCTTCAATCAAACCGAACAGAACAGAACAATCAGCGGGATTGTGGATGCGGTTCACTTCTATGAGGCTGTGTAAAAAAGGAATATCCCCTCTATATAAATTGATGCTTGTTCTGGATGTATTCTTGAATAAGCCCTCCCCCATGGAATGAGGGGCGCAATATGAAAGATCTACCTGTTATGGGTGTTATAAAATAGTTTATTTGAAAATACTGTTCCCCTTGCTGTCGATGGCAACGAATACGGGAAAATCGGTTACTTCCAGTTTATAGATTGCTTCAGGTCCCAGATCTTCAAATGCTATAAGTTCACAGGAGGTAATCCGGTCCGAATAGAGAGCCCCGCATCCTCCGAAGGCATAGAGAAATACAGCCCCGTTCCGTTTGATAGCCTCATAGACATCCCTGTTCCGGTTGCCTTTGCCGATCATTCCGGTAAGCCCCCGGTCAAGCAGGGCAGGGGCAAAGGGGTCCATCCGTCCGGCTGTCGTCGGCCCGGCGGAACCTATGACCCGTCCCTCCGGTGTAGGGCTTGGCCCCATGTAGTAGATGATGTTCCCTTTCAGTTCTATCGGGAGGGGTTCACCCTTATCCAGAAGTCCTATCATCCTCTGATGAGCCTGGTCGCGGCCCACAAAAATGGTCCCGTTCAGCCTCAGTTCCTCTCCGGCTTTCAGTTCTTTTACAAAGGATTTTTCAAGGGGGAGTTGTATCTTTCTCATAGGGTTACCACCAGTTTTCTATCGGCCCAGCAGTTGACGCTTACCGCGACGGGGAGGCCTGCAATATGGGTCGGGTATTTTTCAATTTTCACCCCCAGGGCTGTTGTCTTTCCCCCCAGCCCGCCCGAACCGATCCCTGTCGCGTTGATGCGGTTCAGAATTTCATCTTCCAGTTCGGCGTACCAGGGGTCGCTGTGATGTTCATCCAGGTTCCTCAGCAGGGCTTTTTTGGATAACCGGGCGGCATAATCCATGGTTCCTCCCATTCCCACTCCCAGAACAACCGGGGGGCAGGGGGCTCCGCCGGCCTCTTTGACCACGTTGACAACCGATTCAATGACTGTTTCCCTGTCAGCTGTCGGTTTATGCATTATAATGCGGCTGCAGTTTTCACTGCCGAATCCCTTGAGAAGTCCCTGGATCACCAGTCTGTCTCCGGGGATGCTGTCATAGTAGATAATGGGGGGAAGGTTGTTCCCCGTATTCTTTCTCTCTTTAAGAGGATCCTCCACTACGGATTTTCTGAAAAATCCTTCTTTATAGGCATCTTCTACCGCACGCTGGATCAGGGCTTCCAGAGGCTCTCCCTCCAGTTGAAGTTCCCGCCCGGTAGAAACAAAGAGGATCACCATCCCCGTATCCTGACAGAGAGGTATCTTTTTTTCCCGGGCAATGACCAGATTTTCCAGGATATGTTCCAGGACGCTTCTGGCCGGTCCTTCCTCCTTGTGCTTTGCCTTCTCTATGCCGGAGAGGATGTCTTCAGGCAGAACGACACCGGCCTGTATGATCGCCTCTTTCAGGGGGGTGTAAATTTCCTGTGAGTTCAGCTTTCTCATTTATTTGCGTATCCTTTAATATTTTCCAGTTCGGTTTTTGTCTGACTCAGTTCCTTCATAAGGGAGAGCATTCTGACGCTGTTTTTCATTCTGGCCATAAAAAGATTCACATCGAAGGGTTTCATAATATAATCATCTGCTCCAAAGAGGAGAATCTGGGACATGGCTTTATAGCTTCTGATTCCGGATATGGCAATGATGACTTTATCTCCCTCCTGTTTCCGGAGTTCCATTACCACATCCTCCCCCGACAGGTCCGGCATTATCAGATCAACCAGATAAATGGCGTATTTTTTACTGCTTTTAAGCAGATCTCCGGGATTCTGGAAATAGTCCACATGCCGGATTTTATTCAGTTCGAATATGCTCCGTATGGCGCTCAGGGCCAGTTTGCTGTCATCCAGTACGGCTATTTCCAGTCCCTGCAGCTCCCGGGTGAACCCGTCTTCAGAAATAAAAATATCAAAATATTTATCCAGTCGGTTCTGGGACAGTTCCGATTTAAGAATATAGTCCACTACACCCATATCAAAAAGTTCCTCCCTTGATTCCAGGGAGTTGTTGGATGTTACAGCGATGACAGGGACTTTTGCCCAGGGGGATTTCTTCAGGTTCCGGATAAACTCCTCACCATGACAGTCTGCCAGTTCCAGTCCGGTAATTATCAGGTCTACTTCTTCCTTTTTTAATATCTCCATAGCAGTAGCGGCGCTGTCTGTCTCTTCAAACTGCAGCCCTTTTTCAATGGCAATATTACGGATAATTTTTCGTACGAACTGACTGTTATCTATGTGCAGTATTCTTTTCATTTGTTCATCCTTCCGTGAGTCTTTCCATTATAGTATGAGAGGCGTTCAGGATAAACATAAAAAGCAACAGAAACAATAAAAGAATTCAGTTTATGTTTATACTCTGTTCATATTTAGTTGTATAGTATTAATCATGACGAGAATACTGGTTGCAGAAGATGAGAAGAAAATTAACGATATGATTTGTGACTATCTGGAGGCGCTGGGATTTGAAACCGATTCCGCTCCGGATGGGCGGGAAGCCCTGAAACAGTTCCGGAAGAATCCCCCGGATCTTGTCCTTATGGATATTATGATGCCTGTTCTGGATGGTACGGATGTCCTCCGGGAGATACGGAAGGAGAGTCGTGTCCCTGTAATAATGGTAACGGCCAGGGCAGATGAAGGGGATAAGGTCCTGGGGCTTGAACTGGGTGCGGACGATTATATAACCAAGCCTTTCAGTATGAAAGAGATGGCCGCCCGTATCAGAGCGGTTCTCAGACGGGCTGAGCCGGTTCCGGGTCCGGATGGATCCGCAGCTGAAGAGGAACCAGTCTCTCTCCGGGAATTAACCCTCGATCCGGTCAAGAGGAGTGTCCGTATCGGCGGGAAGTCTGTGGAAATGACAGCCGCCCAGTTCAGTATTCTCCATAAGATGATTCGAACACCCGGCAGGGTCTATACCCGGATGGATCTGCTCAAGTCTTTTCAGGAGGATCCCTATGAGGGGTATGAGCGATCGATTGATGTACATATCAAAAATATCCGGAAACTCATAGAGTCCGATCCGTCTCATCCCGGGTATATACAGACCGTATGGGGTGTCGGGTATAAAATGAAGGAAGAAGAGTGAAGTTCTCCCTTTCGTTAAAACTGGTGTTTCTTATTGCCGGCACTATCCTGATCAGCAGTCTGGTTACAATTGTGCTGGTTAACTCCTACTCATCCCGCCGGTTCAAAGGGTACGCTCTGCAGCGTGATATCAATATTGCCCTGACCATCGCCGGATACCTTACCGATGCGGCGGAACAGGGACAGCTGGAAGAAGCCGTTCAATCCTTCTCCCTGATTCAGAACACTCCGGTTCCCGCCATGAACAGGGCTCCCGGAATGATGGGAGGCGGGCGCATGGGAATGAGACAGGATGAACAGCGGATCGCACCTGTCCCCTTTGTAATCGCCGATGAATCAGGCCGCATCCTCAGAAAGAACTTCCCCGATGTTGAAGATCATAAATTTCATCTCTCCAGAGAGACTGTTTCAGAAGGGGTTCTGTATTATGATCAGAACCATCAGCCGGCCGGCTATGTACTGGCCGGTTCCATGATAGGAGGAAAACTGTCTGAAAATGAAGCTGTTTATCTGAAATCCCTGTCATCGGGTATCCTGTTTTCCTCCTTCCTTGCCTTGATTCTGGCATGTCTCATTGGTCTGGCTGCTCTCGGCAGGATTCTTAAACCCCTCAAATCCCTGAACGAAGGTGTCCGTCAGTTAAGCCGTGGAAACTACTCCTGTCAGGTCGAGAACCCCGGGAGCGGGGATGAAATCAGTCAATTGGCCGAAGGATTTAATGAAATGGCCCGCTCCCTGCAGGCTTCCGAACAGTGGAAGAAACAGATAATTTCCGATACGGCCCACGAACTGCGCACTCCTGTAAGTCTGATCATGGGGAATCTGGAAATGATGCTGGAAGGGGTTTATCAGGCAGATGAAACAAGATTGCGTTCTCTTTATGATGAAAGCGCTCTTCTGGCAGAACTGATACAGGATCTGCATGAACTTTCAAGCGTTGAATCATCCATGACCAGCCTGGAGAGAGAGCCTTTTGAGCCGGATACCCTGCTGCGGCTCAGTGCAGAGGGATTCAAGGCGGTCTCGCGGGATAAGGATCTTAAGCTTGTGGTGGAGGCCGGCTTCGGGAGGTCCTGGAACGGGGACCGCAGAAAGATTCAGCAGGTTATTAAAAATCTCCTGTCCAATGCAGTGAAGTTCACTCCTCCCAGGGGGACTATTTTTCTGCGATCCTACCAGTTGAACAGGGAGCTTGTCATTGAGGTGGAGGATACGGGACCGGGGATTCCGGAAGAAGAGAGAAGCAGAATATTTGACCGTTTCTACAGGATGGACAGGTCCCGTAACAGGAAAGACGGGGGGGCCGGTTTAGGGCTGGCTATCAGTAAAGCCATAGTAGAACTGCATAACGGAACCATTGGCGTGTACCCGGGAGAGAAGGGGGGAGCCCTTTTCAGGATAAAATTATCGATTTAACATAATTCTTGACAGGAACTTCATGAAAACTTAACAGAACCGGTTTATATTATCCCCATCAAGTAGCTGAATGCATACAAAAACAGGGTCAAACATTGAAAAAATGCCTGACTTTATTGACTTTTAGTCATGAGATTATTATATTTCAGGTATTAGAGACGGTATTTGCTGCTGTTCCAAGTTTTCCCTCCTTTTCTTGGCAGCAGTTAAAGATAAGGTAGGATTTGTTGTTAACTTATTCTATCGGAAGAAGAGCTTGATTAACTTTTTTTCCATTTTGCTTTTGGGCCCCTGCAGTTTCCTCCTTTTCTGCAGGGGCTTTTTTTTATCCAAAATTATTTTCGCATCAGTTCTTACATTTGTAAAGGAAAAAAGATAAAATATTCCCGCTAGGTGTTTTAGTACACAGGGCGGGAATAAGAAAGGAAGAATTATACAGGAAGAAGACTCATAACAAGACCGATCAAGCCCCCGAATACACCGCCCCAGAGGACCAGCCATCCCAGGTGCTTGCGGATCATATCCTGTATTATTTCTTTAACCATCCCGGGAGTCAGTTCTTCCAGGCGTGTAAAAACAATATTTTCCACTTTTGAAATAATGTCTTCGGCAGCGGTTCCTGTATCAATCGCGGAGGCAAGGGTTTTGTGAAATTCAGGGGTGGCCGTTTCCGTCAGGATAACTTCCCTGGTTTTCTCCTTGAAAGGAGCTCTGAATCCCTCAATAACCGAGGCCCCTCCGAACATCCCCAGCATCCCTCCAAAGGAGGAGGTTAGAATCGTTTCACTTAGCCCATCAAAAATCCTGTCATAGTTTACAGCTTCAGCTGCTGCCCTGAAATCTACTTTTGCCGTCAGAACACCTGCCTCATCATTCATAATGCGGGAAACATTCTCTTCTGTAAAAAACTGATCCATTATCATCTGATGGATCCCTTTTTTAAAATCCTCAAAATGGAGGGGGATGACGCCGGAACCATAAAGGCCGGGTACTCTTTCAAAAAGCATATGGATAGCCAGCCAGTTTGTTACGGCTCCGGAAAGGGCAAAGAATCCCATAGACCGGATCTGTTCCTGAAACCAGGGGCTGACATATCCTGCTGCAACAACCACAAGGGTAAAAAGGGTTGTCATACTGCTCATATTCATCTGTTTTATCCTGCTTCTCTGTCAAAAAGATTTTTCTTCCGATATATTAAATGAGTCATGGTAGTAAAAGCAATACGGTCCTGCCGGGTATTTGTTCTCCTGTTTATTCTCTTCCTGGGGCAAGGTCCCCTGATCAGCGAAGATTCTTCTCCTGAGGGACCGGTTCCCATACCTGAATTCTCTTTTGATGTGCTGGATTTCTACTCTATAGGGTGGTCCAGGCAGGGGCGGATCGCCTTCGGCGTCAGTTCTCCCGGAGAAGGCGGGGGGCGTTCATGGATCTGGTATGTTCAGGATCTTGTGGAGGATAAACTCCTCTTCTCAAGTCCCCGCTGGACTTTGATGGACGGCCAGACCCCTGCTGATCTCTGGGTACGCCATCCGGAATGGTACTCCCAGTTGATTCGTTTCGGAATTACGCCGGACGATACTATAATCCGGGGGGAAAAAATCTTCCGTCTGAATGATATCCCCTACAGGATGGAAGTGAGTATGGACCGGTCGGAAACAGCTGATGAACCGGAAGGGCTGACCAGGAACATCTCCATACAGTTTTACCGTAATAATGATACAGTCAAGGCTATCTATACATATCAGCCGGATCCGGCCAGAGAGGTTGTGGATGATATGGTGCTGAAGGGGTATGTTAAAAATCCTTTTGAAAACAGGATCGCCGTTATCGCCCTGGAAAGATCCGGTCCCCGTTCCGGGGAGACCGAGTGGAAGTACCGTGTTTTCGGCGCCCACCTCTCAGTGGGGTTCTCTCCCCTGATCAGAAAGGGCAGCGAGCTGGCTGAAGCTGTGTTGAACGGGCAGTATTACGTAAGCCGCATGTACCTTCAGAACGGCGCAGATCCTGATGAAGAGGATCTGCGGGGGTATCCGGCTCTTCTCCTGGCAGCGAGACGAGGCCTGTGGGATATCGCTTCCCTTTTACTGGATGCCGGAGCTGATCCGGACCGGGCTGATGATACGGGAAGGACCCCCCTCCACTATGCCGTGGCAGCCCAGGAGGAAGAGGTCGTATCTCTTCTGCTGGAGAGAGGAGCTGATCCGGATCGAAAAGATTCGAAAGGTCTTTCTGCCAGGCAGGAAGCCGCCATAAAAGGGAATCCGGTCATAATACGGGAATTCCGGTAACTGTTCAGGAATTGCAGACAGATCCCTATAGGGAGAAGTTAAGACCTTCGGTTTTCAGTTCTTCAATAAAGAGATCAAAGTCCCTTTCCTTCTCCAATCTGAAAAACTGCAGAACCATATAGTTCAGATCATGAAAGTCCCGCTCTTTTCTATCATAGTAATAGATTTCGTTACCCAGATAAACGGCATAGGTCAGGGCCCTGTTCTCTTCACTGCACTCCAGAGGGGTATGATGATACAGGATAGCCTGTATGAATTTTTCCGGAAAATCCCATTTTTTCATCAATTCCGCGCCGATAATTGTATGGTTGTATCCTTCTGCCAGGTCTTCCAGCAGAGTAATGGGGATATGTTTTTCCTTGCATATTTCGGTCAGTTTTTTTTCAAGGTCCGCACTGAGAGCGTTCACAATGATTTTTCCAAAGTCATGAATAAGGGCTGATATGTAAATGTCTTCAGCCAGTGTGCGGAGACCCCTGTACTTCGCCAGAAAACTGGCAATCAGGGCGACATGGAAGGAGTGGCTGTTCACTTCCTTTACCATGTTTTTGTTGTACCGTTTTTCAAATACCTTTTTTGCGCCATAGTTATAGAGTATGGATTTTACACCGAGCATACCAATCATGCTGACTGCGGCGGAAACATCCGAGATCTTGTCTCCTCTTCTGTAAACAGGAGAGTTGGCAATCCTGAGAATTTCTGTGGCAAGGGAAGGATCGGATGTAATGGTTTCGGATACGGATTCAAAGGTGCAGGCAGGATTGCTGAGTTCTTTCTGAAGGATCTGTATATTTTCGGGAAACTGGGGCATCTGATCAACTTCCCTGACGATTTCTGCTGCCAGTATATTCCCCTGTTCTCTTGATACATGGTGCAATGGGATTGTCATTCCGGTACATCCCGAATCCCCTACATTCTGAAAGGTGAGGGACTTTTCGTCCAGATTGACCTTCCGTAACATCTGAAGGATCACAATCAGTCCATAACCGGCCCCCTCCGTATCGTCAAACCCGTAGGCGAGGACTTCAGCAAGGGACTGAAACTGTCTTGCGACTTTTATCCGTTCTGCAATTCTCAGTTTCTCTTCATAAACCATGGGACTGTTATTCAGGATCTTTATCTCAAGCTTTTCCTCATGGATTTCATATCTGATTCGTACATAGGTGTTCTGTTCCCTGTGGGCCGCCTCATATTTTTCAAAATGATCGAACACATCCTTTTTAAAGCTGCTCATCCCTTTTCTGTAATCGGCCTCGTTATTAATATCCAGGCCCTGCATCTGAAAATAGAGTCTTTTGGAATTGGCTTTGCTGGCATTCATGCAGAGTTCATTCTGGGCGTATTCCAGATAGGAGTGGAGCTTCTCCTGACTGATTTCTGATAATACGGCTTTTAATATACGGGATAGCCCCCTGTCGCTCTCCCTGTTTACGTAAGGGATTGTGCATATAAAGTGCCTGTTCTTTTTAAACTCTTCTCTTACCGTGTCTTCCGAAACACCCAGGATATCCGTGAATTCCATGTTTTCTCCATTTTTAAATAGTAACTCTGTTTTTTCCCAGTTCTTTTGCTTCGTACATTTTTTTGTCCGCTGCAGTTATCATCTCGGAAAAAGTCGCTCTCTTCTCCAGGCAGAGGCCGATGCTGGCCGTCACATTAAAGACGGTTTCATTATTCTGGAATTCTATCTTGCTGATCTTGTCCCGTATTTCCTCAAAAAGCACAAGCGCATCCTTGGGGTGCATATTGTTTCCAACGATGCAAAACTCTTCTCCCCCGTACCGGCTGATTATATCAGACTCTCTTATACTTTTTTCCAGTACTTCCGAAACCTTTTTCAGTACCTGATCGCCCGCATCATGGCCAAGGGTATCATTGATCCATTTGAAGTTGTCCAGGTCCATCATGGCAACAATCAGGTACTGACCGGTTCTCATGGCGGATTTGAGGAGAAGATCTCCTGTTTCGTAAAGGTATCTGCGGTTGTGAAGCCTGGTTAACGGATCAATAAGCGCTTCCTCTTTTATCAGTTCAAAGCTGTCCACCAGCTTCAGATTCTGATAGATCCGGCAGAACAGAAGATCGCTGATAAAGGGTTTTGTAAAGAAATCATTGGCTCCGTATTTGATGAATTTGATCATCATGGAGTGGTTTCCCTTTGCGGATATTCCGATAATGGCAAGGCGGTCGGTGGAAAAACTCTGCCGGATTTTCCTTGTCAGGTCAAATCCGTCGCAGCGGGGCATGCTGTAATCGGTCAGAACCAGTTTAATATCCATCTGTCTTTCAAGGATTTCCATCGCCTCAATCCCGTCTCTGGCTTCATATACCCTGAATTGATGGATATTCAGAAGTTGACGGAGATGTTTACGGGCAACAGTGGAGTCATCTACCACAAGAATTCCGACATCTTTATTTTTAAAGAATCGCTGTATCATTTCCAGCAGATAGTTAATACAGTTGCTGTCTTCTTTTAAGACATAATCAATAACCCTTCTCGACCAGGTGGATTCCTGCACGTCTGGAGAAAATCTGCCGGTCATGACAATGGTCGGGATCTTCTTTGATATGCAGAGGTCTACAATTTCCCCTTCCTGTGCATCGGGAAGGTGAAAATCCAGCAGGGCAAGGGACACCTTGCCGATTTCATCCAATGCTTCCCGGGTCTGGGCCAGAGTTTTATACCAGAGAACCGTGTATCCTAACCGTGATTCAATATTATGTTTTAATAATTTACCAAAGAATTGACTGTCTTCAACGATTAGAATCTTAACTTCCACTTTTTCACCTGTTTCTCAAGAATATAACTTTTCCTGCAAGTATCCAATATGTAATGAATTTTATCTGAATGCAATCCCGGATCACGATCTTTTTTCTGATCCAGGGTATGAAATAAAGATAATGCTAATAAACAGGCAATTCCAGAAGAACATAAAAATAATCCTGCCGGATTAATTGAAGAAGAACTGTGGAAATAGTAATCTGAAATCATCTTTACAGTTATGTGTATTTTTATAAACGGGGGAGAAATTATGAAAACAGCGGACTTCAGGAGTGATACGGTTACTCTGCCGACAGAAAATATGTACAGGGCAATGATGAGTGCCGTATTGGGAGATGATGTCTATGATGATGATCCAACTGTTAAAGAGCTGGAAGAGTATGCGGCCAGCCTGCTTGGAAAAGACGCGGCCCTCTTTGTTCCTACTGGAACATTTGCCAATCAGCTGGCTATCATGACTCATACCCGGAGGGGGGATGAAGTTATTGTTGGAGAGAATACCCATATTCTCCAGCATGAAGTCGGGGGAGCCGCCGTTCTTTCCGGTGTTAATCTGAGGGCTGTTTCTCCCGATACGGGAATCATCTCCGCAGAAGCGGTAAAGCGGTGCATAAGGGATGAGGATATTCACTTTCCCCGAACAGGATTGATCTGCGTTGAAAATGCCCACTCTCTTGGTGTTGTTATGCCGGAAAAGGTCATGAAGGATATTAAAAATCTGGCTGATGAACGGAATATCCCTGTTCATATGGATGGAGCCCGTTTCTTTAATGCCGCCACGGCTCTGGAGCTGGATTACAAGCTGATGGCATCCTATGCTCACTCCATTAATATCTGTCTTTCCAAGGGGCTGTGCGCTCCTGCAGGGTCCCTGCTTGTGGGAGAATCCGACTTTATAGGAAGGGCGAAGAAGAATCGGAAACTTCTGGGAGGAGGGATGCGGCAGGTCGGTATACTGGGGGCTGCCGGGTTGATCGCGCTGAAAGAGATGATTCCCCGTCTGGCAGAGGATCATGATAATGCCCGCTATATGGCTGAAAAACTGAGCGGTCTGCCGGGGATTTCCGTTATGAATAACCGTCTGGACATCAATATGGTCTTTTTTACTTTAAAAGGGGCTTCCTGCAGTAATGATGACCTGGTCATAAAACTGAAGGGTAAGGGATTTAAGGTTAATGGCCCTGAGGGGGAAGAGTGGCGTTTCGCCGCCAACAGGGGGATCGATAAAGGTGATATCGACCGTTTAGTTTCCTGCCTGGCCGATTTCCTCGGGTAGATCCTACTTATGATAGGGTTCGTTCCGGTTAATCCTGTAGGCCCTGTATATCTGTTCCAGCAGTATTACCCTCATCATCTGGTGGGGAAATGTCATGGAGGAAAAGGAGAGGGCCATGTCACTCCTGGTGCAGATAGTCTCATCCAGACCGAGAGACCCCCCAATGACAAAGCAGATGTGGTCCTTTCCCTGATGGGGGACTCTGTCCAGCCAGGAGGCCAGCTGTTCCGAGCTGAAGGATTTCCCTCTGATCTCAAGGGTTACCAGGAGGGCCCCCCGGGGAATAAGCCGGGCTATCCGTTCGCCCTCTTTCTGTTTGACAATTTCCCTGTCTGCGGGGCTTATGTTTTCCGGGCATTTTTCATCCATTGTTTCCAGCAGTTTAATGGTGCAGTACCGTCCCAGCCTTCTGCTGTACTCCTCAATAGCGCCTTTCCAGTATTTTTCCTTGAGTTTGCCAACGGATATAACAGTAATCTTCAAAATTGTCTCCCCGGGAATTGTAGCATTTTCAGCTGAAAATGTGCAAACGCTTGCTTCGTCAGACAAAGGATGGAGCAACTCTTTACTACCGAACCCTTTGATTCAGTGAAATGAACAAACCAAATGTGCTGGACAGAAAGGGGCAGTCTGTGTATTTATATAAGGACGTTTAGTACGCAGGGGGAAGAGATTGACAGCAGCAAAAGAAAAAGTAACGGCATTCCTGAAAAAGTACGGGATGCATTTCGAAGATGTTGATATGAACCGGTGTGTCCGGGATTTTATGGATGAAATGGAAAAAGGGTTAACACCGGAAGGCAGTTCCATTGCCATGATTCCAACATATATTGAAACAGGAAATCCCATTCCTGTGGGAAAGAAAGTAGTCGTTCTGGATGCGGGGGGGACTAACCTGCGTACAGCTCTGGTCTCCTTTGATGAAAACTATAAACCTGTAATTGAGAAATTTCAGAAGAATCCCATGCCCGGTACAGGAGGGGCTGTCAGTAAGGAAGATTTCTTTAAGATACTGGGAGACTATATTATTGATCTTGTCCCCGAGGGAGATAAAATAGGATTCTGCTTCTCCTATCCCACCGAGATATATCCCAGCAGGGACGGACGCCTGATTAAATTCAGTAAAGAAGTTATGTGTCCGGAAGTTCATGGAGAGATGATAGGGGAGAATCTTCTGGCTTATCTTGAAGAACGAGGTGTAACGGAAAAAAGAGAAATTGTTATTCTCAACGACACGGTTGCTACTCTTCTGACCGGGATGATCTCCTTTCCCGACGAGGTATTCAGCGATTATATCGGTTTCATTTTCGGTACGGGGATTAATAGCTGCTATATCGAATCCAACCGGAATATTCTTAAAGCGGATAATCTTGATCCCGAGCATAATCAGATAATAAATACCGAGTGCGGGTCTTTCAATAAACCCCCGAGGGGGTTTATTGACAGGACACTGGATGAGGGAACAAGTGACCCCGGAGCCTATCTGCTTGAAAAAATGACTACCGGAGGTTATTTCGGACTGGTCATTACCAAAACCCTTGAGCAGGCGCTGACAGATGGATTATTCAGCGAAAAGGCTGCCGTGCTGTTAAGAGGCGCAGGTCGTCTGAGTACAAAGGATGTAGACGATTACTGCCATAATCCTCACGATAAAAGCAATAAACTGGTGAACATAATGTCAGATCAGTCTGTGGAAGACCGGGAAACCCTCTTCCTCCTGATTGATTATCTGCTGGAGAGAGCCGCCCGTCTGGCCGCATCCGCTATGGCCGGAACAATCCTGAAAGGGGGAAAGGGAATGTCTCCCCTGGAACCTGTCTGCCTGACTGTCGACGGCACAACATTCTACTGCTTCTTTCATTTCCGGTTCAGGGTGGAGGAGTATTTAAGAGAGATCCTCTCCGGAGAGAATCAGAGGTATTACAAGATTGTCCGTGTTGAGGATGCCCCTCTTCTGGGCGCTGCGATAGCTGCTCTAACCAATTAGGCACATCTTTAAGAATATAACGGGGCAGTTCTTTTCTGCCCCGTTTTTTTGTAAAACTCTTCGTTTTTGATGGATTTTCATCTGGAATTCGCTAAGGATAATTACGATACTTATACAGGTAGGGAATACTGGCATATTCCGGGAGAATCTGAATGGACGTTAACCCTGTGCTTAAGGGGAAAAAAATTATTATTGCCGATGACGAAGCGTTTATCAGACAGCATCTCACAAGAAAGCTTTCATCACTTGGTTTGACGGTATTTGAAGCGGGAACCGGGATGGAAGTGCTGAGTTTATTGTGCAGTAAGCCCGATCTGATTCTGATGGATGTCAAAATGCCTGGAATTGACGGCTATGAGACCACAAAACAGATCAAATCTCATCACACTACAAGCAATATACCTGTTATACTGATTAGTGCCCTTTCCGGGTATGATGATATTGAGTATGGGTTCCGGGTTGGTGCAAATGATTTTCTGACAAAACCTGTTACATTTGCCATTATTCTGGAAACCATCAACAGACAACTGAATTCTGTCTGTATATGATGTATTATTGAATATCCCCCCATACAACTGACTCTGGATAATGAGGATACTGAATAATGAATAAAGAGCGGATGACCGAACTTGAGCGCAGAAAAATTCAAAGGCAGATGTTCGCTCTCGAAGATGAGAAGGAAGCTGTCGAAGCCCGGTATCGCTTCCTCCTGGAACAGGCTCAGGTCGGTATTTTCAGAATGTCCCGCAACAGTGGAGAAGTACTTGAGGCAAATAATGAAGCAATCCAGATGTTCCATTGTGACAACTTCTTTGATCTGAAACAGTTCCTGTCTCCGTCGAATCCGGGGGATCCGCGGTTTGTAGACCCTCAGCAGTTTCAGAATATGGAAAACGGCGATGCCGTCTCTTTCTCCATGCATGCAACAAAAAAAGACGGCGAATCCTTCTGGGCACGGGTTATCCTTCAACGCCTGAATCATATTGACTACCTGGAAGGGATCATTTCCGATATTTCAGAACAGGTCAGGATGGACATCGAACTCCGGAAAGCTATTGTTTCGGCAGAGAATGCCAGAAAGGATGCGGAAGAGGCCAACAAGGCAAAAAGTGATTTTCTGGCTAATATCTCCCATGAGATCCGTACCCCCCTGAACGGCATTATAGGCTTTACCGAGATTATAATGGCTTCCATCGACTCGCCCGAAGGCCATCTCTATGCGGGAAAGATACTGGATGAATCAGATAATCTGATGACCCTCATTAATCAGCTGCTGGATATTTCCAAAATTGAAGCAAAACAGCTTCAGCTGAATAGGGAGCCGTTCTATTTAAGGAATCTTCTGGCCGAAACCATCAGCTTTATACGCCTGCGGGCCAGGAATAAAGGGTTAAAGCTGAGTGTCCAGTACGATGACAAGCTGCCTGTCTGCATACTGGGTGATTCTTATCGTTTAAGGCAAATTCTGCTGAATCTGCTTTCCAATGCACTCAAGTTTACCAGTCATGGTGAGATCAGTCTCAGCGCCTATCTTGAAATGAAGACCGGTGAAGAACTGACTATCCGGTTCGAGGTTAAAGATACGGGAATCGGTATCCCCGCTTCCATGCATGATGCTATCTTTGAGAGCTTTGTTCAGGCTGACAGTTCAATCTCCCGGCAGTACGGAGGTTCGGGCCTGGGGATCTCTATCTCCAGGGAACTGGTTGAGATTATGGGTGGAAATATCTGGTTTGAAAGCCGGGAAAATGTAGGGACAACATTTTACTTCACAATAAAGAGCCGGAAGATGGAAGCCTTTAATCCGGATGATCCTGCTACAGGTGTGAATAAAGGTGTTCAGACAAGGGAGTTAAACGGCGCATCGGTCCTGATTGTTGAGGATTACCCGACGAACAGGGAAATCGCCCAGCATCATCTTGAATCGGTTGGGTGCCTTGTGGATATGGCCTCCGACGGTTTTCGGGCCATCCATGCGGTACAGGAGAATCATTATGACCTGATTCTGATGGATGTCCATATGCCGGATATGAATGGTCTGGAAGCAACCCGGAAGATCCGGGAAATGGATATCTGTTCGGACACTCCCATTATTGGAATGACAGCTAATGTCATGCCGGCAAACCGGCAGGAGTGCAAGGCTGCAGGGATGGTGGATTTTATCCCCAAGCCCCTGAGAAAAAGAGAGCTTCTGGAAACACTTGAATACTGGTACACCCATAAGCTTGGAAGTCCCCGGAATTCCAGTCCGGAGGCAGAAGAACCGGATTCCGGGAGTTCCCTTCTTCTTCCTTT
This sequence comes from Oceanispirochaeta sp., assembly GCA_963663385.2. Classification (GTDB taxonomy): domain Bacteria; phylum Spirochaetota; class Spirochaetia; order DSM-2461; family DSM-2461; genus Oceanispirochaeta. The sequence continues at coordinate 830,965 of CAXXXD010000004.1, forward strand.
TGATTTTGACCGTTTCCTTGAGGATATGGATGGGGACAGATCCGGAGCCCTGGAGATTGTATATGGATTTCTGGGGGAACTGGACAGACAGATGGAGCTTATTGAAAAAGCCCTGGCTGAAGAGAACTGGGAGCTGCTGCACCGGGAAGCTCACTCCATAAAAGGGGGCGCAATGAATCTGGGCGCCGAAGAACTGTCAGAATGGGCCATGGCTCTGGAAAGAGCCGCAGGGGATGCTGTCCTTTCCGTAATCCCCCTATTATTGAGGAATCTTAAACAGTCTGTGGAAACCCTTAAAAGTTACTGCGGAGAATCTCTTCCATCCCTTTGAGCGGCGGGATTGCTCAGTCCGTCTCCATCCGGTAAGATGGTTATATGAAATTACAATCTCTTGTACTCTACAAACAGGTTCCTGCAAAGGTTGCAGAGATCAATAGTGATAAAATAACCATAACTCTCCCCGACGGAAAGCAGAAGAAAGTCCGTCCAAAGGATATCATTGTTCTCCATGACGGTCCGGTGGGAGAAACAGGGAATATACAGGTCCCGGACGCCGATCCCTCCGAAGCCTGGGAACTCCTCCAGGGAGAATCTCCCTCGCTGGAAGAACTGGCCGAACTTGTATTTGGCTGTTACACTCCCGAAACCGCCTGGGGGGCTTTTCTGCTTTTGAACAGGACCCCCTGGTTCCGGGGAACCCCCGGTGAGATCCTTGTCCGTACACCTGAAGAGGTGGACGCCATACAGAAAGCTGAAAAAGATAAAAAAGAGGCTGAACAGCGTTGGGCGTCCTTTATAGAGGCTTTAAAAAAAGGAAACATCCGGGAGGAAGACCGCGGGTTTCTTACCGATCTGGAACAGTATGCGCTCCAGCAGAGTAAAAAATCCCGTATCCTTCAGGACCTGGGAAAACAGCAGTCTCCCGAGAACGCCCACCGTTTCCTATTGAAACTCGGTATCTGGGACCAGAGAAAAAACCCCTGGCCGGATCGGTATCAGATGCCGAAGGAAGCTCCCGAATTCCCCCTGGAAGAGGCTCCTGCTGTGGAACGGGAAGATCTGACATCCCTGGCTGCCTACGCCATTGACGATGAGGGGAACAAAGATCCTGATGATGCTGTCAGTTATACCGACGGCTGGATGTGGGTGCATATCGCCGACAGCAGTTCCCTGATTCCTGCCGGAGGAGCCGCAGACCGGGAAGCCCGTGGAAGGGCTGCCAATCTGTATCTGCCGGAGATGGTCATTCCCATGCTGCCTCCCGAAGCAACAGACCGTCTGGGGCTGGGACTGCAGGAAATCTCTCCCGCCCTCTCCTTTGGTTTTCAAATCGGCGATGATTTTGAGATTACCGATTTCCGTATGACCTTTTCAACGGTAAAAGTAACACGTATGACCTATGCCGAAGCAGAGGAACTACTGGAGGAGGAGCCATTCAGGACAATAAAGAGGATCACCGACAGGTTCCATGAGCACAGAGTCCGGGACGGAGCCATCTCCCTGGTACTGCCTGAGGTAAAAACCAGGGTTAAGGAAAATGGCGAAATCTGCATCACCCCTCTGGCTGAATTTAAAAGCCGGGATATGGTTGCCGAATCGATGATGATGACCGGTACGTATACAGCCCGTCTGGCCCGGGATAAGGGCATCCCGATTCCCTATGTGACTCAGCCCGCTCCCGAAGGGGATGTTCCCAGAAGTGAAGAAGGGAATCTTGCGTCCATGTTTCAGCTGCGCCGTTTTATGAAACGGAGCCAGAACAGTACGGTACCCGGTCCGCACAGCGGGATGGGGCTGCCTGTGTATACCCGGGCCACCAGCCCTTTGCGGCGCTATTCGGATCTGATGGTACAGCAGCAGCTTCGTCTCTATCTTTCCGGACGGGAACTGTTGACGGAAGAGGATATTCTGGAAGGTACCGCATCCTGCGAATCTGTAACAGGCCGGGTTTCCCAGTCGGAGCGTTCCTCGAACCTGCACTGGAAGCTTGTCTACCTTTCGGAAAATCCGGACTGGCAGGGAGATGCCGTTGTTGTGGGTAAAGCGGATAAGCAGGCAGTTGTGATGATTCCCTCTCTGGCAATGGAAACCCGTCTCTCCCTGAAAGAGAAACCATCGCTTAATACGGTTGTAAAAGTTGGAGTGGAGAGTGTGAATATTCCTGATCAGCAGGTTATTTTTAAAACTATCCCTTGATGGAGGGATACTCTGGGGGTAGTATAATTAAGGTATGAAACGAAAAATACTCCTGATTCTTGTCACTTCCCTCGTTTTTTCCCTTACCGGTCAGGAATCTGTCAGATTCCCGGATGATCTGGTTTATGATCCCTTCTATGCCATTTCGCTGACTGACAGCGACGGCGGGCAGTATACCCTGTTCAACAGTTTCTACCAGACCGCTGAGGGGGCGCTGAAATATTTTGTCTGGTTCAGGCGCGGTACGGCTCAGGGGCTGGCAGAATACCCTCTGGACCTGTTTAAAATCAAAAGACTGACACTTACGGGGAACTATGAAATTCCACCCGATGGTTTTACCCCCTGTGAAGTGGAACTTACATCAGGCAGTACGTTTGAAGGATTCCTGGATACAACCGGGTATCTGGCGGGAATTGACCAGGATTTCGGCTGCTTTGCCCGTATCTACCTTCAGTATAACGGTATTCGAACGGTAGAATTCCTTCATGATGGAACCTACAGCCGTTGTCCTTTCTGCGGAGCTATCTATTACAATGACAGGTATGAAGTCTGTCCTTTCGATCAGACTCCTCTGGAATCCCAGCATCCCGAATAGGATTCAGATCTTTTCCACATCCTCGCTGGCCCAGGCATAGGAGGAGGGGAGCCCGAGTGTCCTCAGGGCGCAGAGCCATTTGTAACCTGAGAGGCGGATATCCCTGAAGGCAAACATATAGAGTGTCTTATGGTGGTAGAATTCCAGTTTCTGCCTGGTCATGACATGAATCCCCGAGAGTTCCTCCAGAGGGAGAAGGCGAACTTCTCCTGTTTCGGAGCGAAGCATGATATGATCTTTGAACAGTCCTATTTCCCCTTTTTCAGTCCAGACCCGGGGGGCATCCTGTTTGTATCCTGTCTGGATTTTCATTTCCGAATCGGTCATAAACGGTTTATGGGAGTCCTCTCTGATATAGTTGTCCAGCAGTTCTTTCAGTTCTGTCCTCTGCCACTCATTCCATGCCGCCGGTGTATCGATACCGGGGTAAATTCCCCCTTTTGCCTTAAAGCGGTACTGACTGTCCAGTTCCAGAGAGAAGCCGCAGCAGGTGCAGGTAAATGTATTCCTATGGGAACGCATCGAGGCGATCTCTTTGCATTCCGGACAGATAAAGAGGAAGTTTTCCAGGTATTCCGCCCGTTCCTCCGATTCATAATGCCAGTCTTTCGTCCGGATGAAGTCATATTCATCCGTCTGGAAGAGGGTCTCCATCTTATTAAAAATCTCATCCGGGGACATCTGCTTCAAGGATCTGCCGTCGGCGCTGAGAGTTTTTATGGTATATTCCACAGGTCCTTTTCTCCGGGCTTTCGCCCAGCGGGGCTGTGCGGCGAAGGCTCCATGGGTTACAACAACATAGGCAGGAATTTTCATCATTTTTATTAATTTTGCTGTAGAGTAAAACAGGGGCAGATTCTGTCCGTCCCAGGACATCTGCCCTTCCGGATAAATGCATATGATTTTAGACTGTTCTTTAAGGCTCATCATATGCTTTATGGCTCCCAGATCACTTTTAGCCTTTGCCTTGGGAAAAGCCCCCAGCTTTTTCAGAAAGAAGCTGGACCATTTTTTCCGGAAATGGGACTCAGAGGCCATATAATGGATGGGATCCCTGATTAAAATACCAATGAGCACCATATCCCACTTCATCAGGTGGTTGGGCAGCAGGATATAGGGAGGTTTCAACTCTTCCAGAATCTCCGGATTGGTAAGACGGAAGTCATATCTCTTTCTGAACCAGGGGGCTACCAGCCCCCGTAGAAAATGATGAAGGGCTGTGTTGAAGGTGTAGACTTTTGTCACTGTTCCGCCTTTTCCGTGTCAGAATTCAAAATCCTCAGGCAGGGGATTATAGTGCATATCAATATCGTCAATTGTCCATTCAGGAGGGAGGTTGAAGGCTTCCATTACCTGACGATGCTCTTTCTCGCTGAAATCGTCACCGTGGTAGATAACGAACTTTTTCTTTCTGAACAGATAGACTACCCTTCCCCGGGGAATCAGGTCATACTCGGAACGCAGCTGAAGGGGTAATCTTTTCAGAACCCCCTTCTTTTCCATTAGAAACCAGGCGGCATAATGACCGACTTTATAGTCCACGCTGATGGTTGTAATCATTCCCTGGGTTACCGGGGAGGATTCATCATAATACAGACTGTTCTGGTAGCTCCAGAAAATTCCGACCCGCGGTTCCGGATCACATGGTAAAAACGGGAAGTCGCTCACTTTTCAACCTCCATATTATTGATCAGGAGGATAGGCAATCCCCGTTGCAGCTGCTTCCATAGAGTATAGTTTTCATTATTGAGAATAAATCCCTTCTTCCGCTCCTCAAGAAGGCTGTAATAGGCGGGAGTCTGCTCTCCCGGTATGTCTGCAGCAGGCAGATGACGCCTTTCTATATCCAGGAGGCTGAACTGTATGCCGGGATGTTTCAGGTAGGACCTCAGACTATCCATGCGGCGGGATGAGACGGGGCTGTTCAGAACAATGGGAAGAACCCGGCCGGCGGATCCGTTCTCCATTCCCTCCAGGGGAGGAAGGGGGCCTGATATACCTCTCTGTTCCCTGTGATCTTCGGCAGGAAAAAACAGAGCCCTATTCCCATTTTTCAGATTTGCTTCGGTTTTTTCCTGAATTAGCCTGTCCGAAAGAAGCGAGTTATAGATTCTGGCAGTACTGTTCAGGATCTCCTCCGAATATACATAGCCGTAACAGGATGCCATCAAGCTGAAAAAGAGTTCCTCATGGGCTTCTTTACCGAGGGGAACAATCAGTCTGCCGGGAGAAGGTCCTTCCCTGATTATAACACTCCTGAGCTGGTAGGAGATTGTGTTTTCCATGTTAAACTCATCGGCGGGATGGAGACGGGTAAGGGTAAAATCAGGCAGGTAATCTCCGGTCATCTTCCTGTGAATAATTTCATCCCGTATATTATCCCTTTCCTGAATGTTCAGTAACACCTTATGTCTGGTTCCCCAATACTGAAGCAGCTCTCTGTACTGATTCAGTCCCGGTTCAGACCAGAGGGTCAGTTCCTTTACGGGATCTGTCTTTCCATACAGGCTGATCCTGAGGGGGTGACTGTAGATATCCTGTCCCGATACGATCTGCCACCGGCCTGTTCCCGTTTGTTTCAAGGCTGTCGAATCCAGCCTCTCTTTCAGCTCATCTCCATCCAGGAGGATCTCTCCTCCGGGAATGCGTATATTCATAGAGTGCCAGCTTTCCATTAGAGGAAGCAGTTCCCTGATAGGGATGAGAGGTTCCATGCCGCCCCGCTCATTTTCACCGGGGAGCATAATGGAAAGGAGTTCTTCTTCAGGATAATTCTCCCAAAGTATATCATTCACGTAAATGTCCAGCATGAAAAGATCAGAAGCCGGAAGTACGGACAGGGGGAGTATAAGAAAAAATAAGAGGTGCAATCCCTTGTTCATTGTAGTTGAATTGTATCCTTTAGCCGCCTTGCTTGCAAGTCTTCTTTTATGATAGAAAATCTCTATGTCCCCAGTTTCAGATAAACCGCACGTTCTGTTAATTAATCCTCCCATCTATGATTTTGCCCTTTACGATCTTTTTCTCAAGCCCTATGGACTGCTTAGAATCGGCCGCTGGCTGGAAAAATCCGGATATGAAGTGAGTCATCTGAATGCACTGGACTACAGGGATGAGCTTAGTCTGGAGCAGTTGGGTGCCCCCCATCGAAGAAAAGACGGTACAGGGAAGTTTTTCAGACAGGAGCAGCCCTATCCGGATACTCTTGTTAAAATCCCCCGGAAATTCGCCCGTTACGGTATTCTGGAGGAGAGCATCTGCAGCCGTTTGAATGCTTTGGGGAGAGATCCGGATCTTATCCTGATTACTTCCGGGATGACCTACTGGTACCGGGGAGTGCAGGAGGCGGTTAAGCTGTGCAGGGAGGCTTTTCCTTCCGCTCCCATCGGGATCGGCGGGATTTATGCCACCCTTATGCCTGATCACTGCAGGCAGGTATGCGGGCCTGACTTTGTGACGAAAGGGTCTGTCTGGCCGGGGATTATCCCCGAGCTTGAGAAAAGGAGGCTGCCGGTTCCCGATGGCCCTCCGGGGCTGGATATTATGAGGAACGATCCAGTCTGGCGGGACAGTGCGGTTTTGCGGTTAAACGAGGGCTGTCCCTTTCACTGTGACTACTGTGCCTCCAATCTTATCAGTCCCCGCTTCAGTTCCGGGCAGGTCTCTGAGGTGATTGATATGGTTGCATCCCTCTATAGGCGGTGGGGAACCAGAGACTTTGCCTTTTATGATGATGCTCTTCTGGTTAACAAACAGGAGGTCCTTGTCCCTTTTCTGGAGGAGATTATCCGACAGGGACTGCCTCTCAGGTTTTACAATCCCAATGCTCTTCACATCCGCTATCTGGATGAGGAGATCCTGAAACTGATGATGCGGGCGGGGTTCCGGGAAATCAGGATGGGATTTGAGAGTTCCGACGATGATTTTCATGAAAAAAAAGACGGAAAAGTAACCATGAGCACTTTCGAAGCTGCTGTGGATGCCATAAAACGTTCAGGGTTCCCTCCGGCCAGGGCCGCTGTCTATATCCTGGCCTGTCTGCCCGGACAACGCTGGGAGGAGGTGGAAAAGTCCATCCGCTACGCGGCCCGTTTCGGTCTGCGCTGCCGGATTGCCCAGTACTCCCCCGTACCGGGTACGGCACTCTGGGAGGAGAGTCTGAAGGCCAGCCCGCTCCCTCTGGCAGAGGAGCCCCTCTACCATAACAGCACGTTTCTTTCCATGGAGTGGGAGGGATTCACACGGGACGATCTGGAACGGCTGAAGAGGCTCACCCAGGACCTGTATCAGGGCTCCTTCTGAATCAAACCCCTCTCCCCCTCGGCTCCACTTAATCTCTCTGGAGGGGAGACATCAATTTTGTTTCCCTCCTTTGGAATAGTTTAAGGGGAGGCAGGGAAAAGCAATACACTAGCCCCTCTCTGGCTTCTCCTTATAGAAGATTATAAAGACATTTTCCCCCTCCTCGAGGAGGGGGCCAGGGGGAGGTCCGGGAAGGCTGGTCAGGACAGGAAGCTGTCCATGGCATTTTCCGGTTTCAGCTCCCGGTTGAGAATTTTGTAAACCAGCTGGATAATGGGCAGTTTCAGGTTGTACTTTTCTCCGAATTCAACGGCATAGCGGGCGGCTACCGCGCCTTCGGGGAGGTAGCCGATGGAACCTATATTATCAATAAGATCATCAATCCCCTTAAACTGCTCGTGTATTCTTTTCAGAATGATATCTCTGCCGAAGCGTCTGTTTCTTCCGAAGGGAGAGCGGCAGGTTACATCCAGGTCTCCTACTCCCGCAATGGAGGTAAACGTTTCGGGGTGTGTGGATCCCAGGCTCTTGCCAAGAAGCTGAATTTCATTCAGCCCGCCCGCAAAGAGAAAGGATTCCGTATTATCTCCCACCATGGCTGTGGTTTCTTTCAGGGCATCCAGTATCCCGAAAGCAATAGCTACCACATTCTTAAGGGCCGCACTGGTCTGCACACCGATAACATCCAGGGATGAGAAGAGTCTGGTATAGGGAGAGCTTAAGAGTTCCCTGAACTCTATGGAATTCCGCGGATTCAGGGAGGCGCTTATAAGTCCTGTGATTTTTTCCGCACCGATCTCCTCCGCATGACTGGGACCCGATATATAAACCAGATTCCCCTTATAGGAGCCGGGCAGGTAGTTCTCCATAGTCTCAAGGATAAACCGGGGGCCGTTCTTTCCGGCCACGAATCCCTTGGTAATGGTCGCAATCAGGGTTTCGCCTTCCACAATGGAGGGAACAGACAGAATCTGTTTCAGCGTATCCACCAGAAAGAGGGAAGGGGTGGCCATAATAAGGTAGTCCTTTCCGTCTGCAGCTTCCCTGATATCACAGGTAGCGGTAACGGAAGGGGGAATCTCTGCTCCGGGGAGAAACTGTTTGTTTTCCCTCTCCTCATTGATTTCTCTGGTACCTTCCTCTGTAAAACTCCAGATTGTAACTGGTACACCCTTCTGTCCCAGTGTTTTCGCCAGGGCTGTACCGAATGCTCCGGCCCCGATTATGCCAACAGTTTTTTCACTCATATCATTATCCTCTTATTGAAAAGTTACGGAATAGAATAACTCCTGCCGGTGCAGAAGCAGATCCAGGAGGGGCAGCTGAATTTTCCACTCCCTGTCGCCTGTCCGCTCTCCGCCAATGGATGAGAGTATTCTTCCTTCTGTATGGATCGTCAGATCCAGAGAGGCTTTTTCCACTCTGGTCTGCAGTTCGTCTTCGTCTCCCTTGTGCTGATCTTCAAACAGGAAAAGGAGCATCTCCGTATATTCTGATCGGCTGATATCCGGTTCGGGCAGAAAGTACTGGAATCCCGGGTCCTGCAGCATGGGGAACAGGCGGAACATCTCCTGAAAATTATCGCTGTTTATCCGGAGATTCAGGGTGCTGCTGCCGCTGTTTCTCTCAAAACCCAGTATGGTTCCGGCTCTGCCTTCTTCGGTGGAAAAGAGGGCTTCCACATTATGAAACTGTAACCCGCCCTGATAGATTCCCGGAGCAGGCGAGCTGATCTGTACACCCCGGAAATAAGGGTTTGCAGAAAGTTCCGCAGCTATAGTGTCAGGATCCATGGGCGAGCTGCTTCCGGGAGCGGGAGAACTGAGATCTGTCAGATCTTCCAGGGTATTCAGGTAGAAATCATCCAGAAGAACACGTCCGGTTGCCTTACCCGAACCGTCTGAATCCAGGTAGATATCCTGATAGACAGAACAAGATGCCAAAAGAAAAAGGAGAGCAAGCACGGGGAATAGGGGAAGTTTCAAAAAATACCTCCAATTGTCTCTAAAACCTGTTTCGGTTTGTTAGATTATACTATTGAGAGTCTTAGGAAAAGGGCTGGTTACGGAAGTGTTCTTATTTTTCATGACAATACCGGGAATTCTGTCCGCTTTATTCCCGGATTGTAAAAGTAGGTTGGTACATCCTGCCTCTTATACTGTATAATAGGATAAATAAAATTGATGTGATCAAAGGACCCTCCATGGATATACGTGAGCTCCAGCTCTTTATGAAACTGGCTGAAACCCTGCACTACACCCGGACCAGTCATCTTATGGCTATCAGCCCTTCTGCCTTAAGCCGTACCATTCAGCGTATGGAGGATCAGGTGGGACAGATGCTTTTCTTCCGGGATAACCGGGGGGTCATCCTCACTCCTGCGGGCCAGCGGTTCAGAGAGTATGCCAGGAATGTTCTGGATCTCTGGCAGACCATGCAGAACGATCTGTCCGAAGATGATAATGAGGTCAGGGGAGAGCTGACCGTCTACAGCTCTGTAACCGGCTGTTACACGATTCTTCCTGAACTGCTCAGTTCCTGCCGGGAGAGGTTTCCCGGGATTCATATAGTATTGAAGACCGGTTCCGCCGCCGATGCGGTATCGGCTGTAGTCAATGGGATTACGGATCTTTCCGTGGCGGCCGAGCCGGATGTTATGCCCGAGAATCTGATATTCCTCAATGTAACCGAAACGCCCCTTCAACTGGTGACATCCTCCATGGCGTGTGAAGTCAATGCCATGCTTGAAGGAGGGGACAAACCATGGTATGAGCTTCCCCTTATCCTTCCGGAAAAGGGCCTGGCCAGAAAGAGGCTGGACAAGTTTTTCCGGAGCCGGCAGATTCACCCTGATATTTACGCTGAAGCGGATGGAAATGAGGCAATTATCGCCCTTGTCAGTCTGGGATTCGGTGTGGGGATTGTGCCGTCACTGGTAAGAGAGAACAGCCCCATGAGGGAATATATAAATATTCTGGAGGAGGTGAATGAACTGGAACCCTATCGGGTGGGTCTTTGTGTAAACAGACGAAACAGTCAGACCCCCATTGTCCGGGCTTTTACATCTCTGGTTGAACTGATTGGAGAAAATTGAGTTTTATGGAGAGTCCTGACGAAAAAAAACTGCTTATAATGAAGATCCTCGGGGAAGAGGAACAACCCCTCTCCAGTCAGATAATTAAAGAGCGCCTGGAAGAGAGGGGAACCAAAATGAGTGAGCGGACAGTCCGTTTTCACATGCTGGCCCTGGATAAAGCGGGACTTACAGAATACAGGGAGAAGAAAGGGCGTTTTCTGACCTCTCTGGGGTATAAGGAACTGTCAAGGACGCAGGTGTATGAACGGGTCGGGTTCCTCTCCGCAAGGATTGATGAGCTGTCCTACCAGATGAATTTTGACTGGAAGAAACGGAGAGGAAGCGTTCTGGTAAACGTCAGCCTGATACCTCAGGAGAAAAGCTCTATTGTTTATCATATGATAGCTCCTGTTTTTGAATCGGGGCTTACTATGGGACGCAAGGTCATTATCTTCCGTTCGGGAGAAAAAATAGGGGATTTTGAAATTCCTTCCGGATATTTCGGTTTTGGTACTGTAAGTTCCATTACTTTAAATGGAATTCTGCTGCGTTCAGGAATCCCTGTAAAATCCCTATTCGGGGGACTTCTGGAGGTCCGGGGCAGCCGGCCTGACCGATTTGCCGCCATTATTAATTATGATGGCACAAGCCTTGATCCTCTGGAGATATACATAAACAGTGGTATGACCCGCTGTAAAAATGCTGCGGAGGCAGGATTCGGGACAGTCGGAGCCAGTTTCAGAGAGATACCTGCAGCCAGTCTGGATCAGGTTATGGATATTAATGAGGGCATGATTGATATGGGGCTGGGAGGCATTCTGAAGATAGGATATTCAGGGCATGCTCTGCTGGATATCCCTGTAGCGGACAATCGGATCGGAATGGTTACGGCAGGAGGACTGAATTCCGTATCCGCTCTGGTAGAATCGGGCATACCCGTTAAACCCAAAGTCCAGTCCGGTCTGATAGATTTCAACAGGCTGATTCCCTATAATGACCTTTTCGGGGAGCTGCAGAAGATCCGCAGCGGCCGCTGAGCTTACAGTTCTTTAAGAATCAACTCGCGGATTTCTCCCGTTTCCAGGTGAGTCAGGCTGCGGTGCAGGCCTGCATCAATCCCCTCAGTCCAGGTCTGGGTTATCTGAAGAGTATCCCCATGGGAAACCAGCAGTATCTTTTCGTTGCAGTACTCTTCTTCCAGCTGACGGATTAGAATCCTGACCCGTTCCTGAACTTCCTCAGGGCTTTCCACACCGTACTCCGTATTCCTGTCGTTCTTTTCATCCATCTGCCAGACCATCTTGTAGTAGATGTCCTCTTTTCCGTCATAGCGGCCGAAAAAGCGTTCCCTCAGGAGTACCGATGTCCGGGGCGGTTTTGTTTTAAGTACTTTAGCCGCTACATCTGCGGTTTCTCTGGCCCTGAGGAAATCTGATGAAATAATTATGGTAGAGCTGTCCAGTTCATTCTGATTTTGCAGGGACTCCCGTATCTGCTTTTCACCCTCCCGGGTCAGGCCGTAGTTATTGAGCCCGTTGCTGAAGTGACTGACAATAATACCCTGATTATTCGCCTCGCTTCTTCCGTGACGCATAACAAAATAGCGGTTATGCCAATTGGACAATTCCCCCAGAAAATTCTGGAGGGTTTCTTCCAGCAGGGGCAGTTCGTGTTTTCCCTTTTTGTATGTTCTTCGTCTTACAACAGATGAGAGTATATGGGCTGTGGAGCGGGGTTTATACCGGCTGAGGGTTTCACTGTAGAAATCTTCCAGTTTTCCCGTACAAATGGAAATGGAATACTCTTCAGCCTTTAAACTGGCTTCCTTCTTTTTTTTGGCATAAAGGTCCGGGTTTTCCATCAGATCCAGAACCGTCCGGCTGAATACTTCGGGATCTTCCGGGACAGGGAAACCACCCTTACCGTCTGTCATTACATCACCGATACCTAGAGCATCCACAACAACGGCAGGGATTCCGGAAGCCATAGCCTCCAGCAGCACAAGCCCCTGTGTTTCCGTAACAGACGCAAAAACAAAGAGATCCGATTGGTGAAATATCTCCATAACCTCCTCGTGCGGACGGAAGCCGGCAAAACTGATGAATCCGGAAAGATCCTTCAATACAGCCTTCTCTTCCAGTTCCTCTCTGACAGCCCCGTCTCCCAGAAGGAGGAGATGGTAATTTTCACTGTTCATTTTATGAACAATCTGATCCATCACCTCAAGAAGAAAGGGGACGTTTTTCTCCCTGACTATCCGTCCTGCATAGACAAGAATTTTCCTTCCCTCAGGGATTCCGAACTTTTCATGCAGATCATTCGTTTTGCTGTCGGAAAAATCCCCGGTCTTAATCCCTGAGGGAATAATCCGGATAGGGCTGCGGGTACCGTATTGAATAAGAGCATCCTGAATCTTTTTGGTAGGCGCCACGATTCCGTCGCAGCGATTACAGAACAGGGATGAGTAACGTTCGGCGGTCATCTTTGTATACCTGGAACCCAGGGGGACATAATGGACATAATCCGGCCAGAAGGTATGGTATGTATGGATATGAGGAATTTTCAGATACCGGCTGATGGGGATTGCTTTGAGTCCCATGGACCCCGGAACATGGGAGTGTATCAGGTCTATATCCAGTTGCCTGAGTTTTTGTATGATGCTGCCGTATCCCCTGGATACCTGAAATTCCTTAATTGCCCTGATGGGAAACCCTGTCGAAGGAAAACGAAAAACATTTTCTTCTGAAGATTGACTCGAATTGAAATCGGGGGCAAGAATATATACTTCATGCCCCCTTCGGATCAGTTCCTCCGCAGAGGAGCGGATGGAAGTAACGACTCCATTAATCTGGGGAGTATAGGTATCGGTTAACATGGCTATCTTCATATTTCAACTCTCTATGGGATTTTTTCCCGGAAGGATTTTTTCTGTTAAATTACTTATTTATACAGTTTTCCGGGGCAAAAGTCAGTAGGCATTTTTATTGATGAATCCGTTCACTAGGGTAAGCAGAAGTATTTTGATATCCAGAAAAAAGCTCCAGTTCCTGATATAGTACATATCGAACTCGATTCTTTTTTTCAGACTGGTATTCCCTCTCCAGCCGTTTACCTGAGCCCATCCGGTAATGCCGGCGGGCATCTTGTGACGCAGCATATAACCGGGGATTTCATCTTTGAAATCCTTGATCAGTTCCGGCCGTTCCGGCCGTGGCCCTACCAGACTCATGGTTCCGGTCAGCACATTCCATAACTGGGGCAGTTCATCAATGGAGGTTTTACGGATGAAAGTCCCAAAACGGGTTTTACGGGGATCATTTTCCGTTGTCCAGGTAAAACCTTTTTCTTTGTCAGCTCCCTGACGCATGGACCGGAACTTCCACATTTTGAAAATTCTGCCGTTTGTTGTCATCCTTTCCTGTCCATAGAACACCGGTCCGGGGGATGTCAGCTTGACCAGAAGGGCAATAATAAGGAGGAGGGGCGAAAGAAGGATTAATCCGACACCTGCTCCGAAAATGTCCAGCAGCCTTTTGGATATCAGGGAAAAATGCCCCTGAGTGGGGGTATTGATATTTATCAGGGGAACACCGTGGAAATCTTCAATTCTGGCCCCCAGGAGGGTGTAGTTTACCTGGGGAATCAGGATTATGGGAGTTACCTGGTTGTAGTGAGTTTTAATATATTTCTCCTGACGGCGTACCTTTTTGCCGGAATAGCCCAGAACGATATTATGGGGTTTGAGTCTTTCCACAGCCTCGTCAGCTTCATCGGCTGTATAGGAGGGGATACCCATTTCATCAGCCTTCCCTTTGGAGTCCGCCCAGCCGATAATCTTCATCCCTGTGGACGGGGTATCTATGATTTTATTAATAAAACGCTCCACATGTCTGCCCCGGCCTATGACAAAAAGGTTCTGAATCCTTTTTCCCCTTATCCGTTCCATTATTAAATGGTTGCGGAAAGCGATCCTGTTGGCAGTGAGGAATACCTGGCAGAATAAAAAGAAGAGGATCAGGGTCAGACGGGATATTCGTTCTGATTGAATATTGTATCCTGTCAGGATGAAAAAAAGCTGTATCTGAAGGTTTACAACCAGAAGACGGGAGAAATCCTTATGCCAGGCCCTTAGTGTGTTACTGGCGTAGAGCCTTTCCCTGTAAAGCAGAATGGCTGCGGCAATGACAGGTATGGGTGTAAGGCGGAGGAATTTGTAAAAATCCTGAATATTCTGGGCCAGCAGTATGAATCTGACCGAAGTAGCCAGAACCCATGAAAATCCGACGATCAGCACATCAAAGGTAAAGTGTAGAAATAAATATGTTTTAGACTGTTGATTCAGCATCTTCTGTTTGTTCCGTTTTAGTTATATTTGTTTAATAAAATAACACGATTCCCTGTATAAAATGTTACAAAAAAAAGTCCGTTATTTGTTTTTTTTGTGTTTTTAAACAGTATAGTTTATTAAAGGAGGCTTTGCCTTTGTGTTTCAGTGTTTCTTTAACAAAATCCGCTTTTGAACGGGATCCGCGTTTTCATTACCTCCTGGAGGAGTATACGGAAGGAAGTGGGTATCATTATTTCGGTTTTGATTTTCCTTCTCTTCCTGTCCTGCAGTCTGAATATCCCGACAGAGCCGTTCAGGCTTGCTGGGGATTGATCCCCCATTGGGCCGATACAGTGGAGAAAGCCCGATCCATACGCTCAAAAACCCTGAATGCCAGGGGAGAAACGTTAGGGGAAAAGCCGTCTTTCCGCAGCAGTTGGCCCGGGAAACGCTGCCTGCTTCCGGTGGAGGGATTTTTCGGTTATCACAGGGATGAGTCGGGTAAGACCCCCTGGTATATAGCCCGGAAAGACAAAAAACCTTTCTATCTGGGAGGCATATACCAGACTTGTCCGAAGGGGTTGGAGGGATTCCCGCTCCTAACTTTTTCTCTCATTACAGTTCCCGCAGTAGGGCTGATGGCGGAAGTTCATAATGAAAAGCCCCGTATGCCGCTTATTCTGACAGGAGAAGCTGCTGAGTACTGGCTGGACCTTTCCGTTCCGGCCCCGGTTCCCCTGGAGCTGGGAAAAGGAATATCCCAGAGGGAACTGCATGCCTGGCCGGTGGATCCAGACGTTTTTAACAGCCATAGAGATACTCCCCGGGTTCGTCAGGGGATAGCAAGATGGAACCAAAGCCGGCTTTTTCCTGATAATCCTTGACTTATATAAACGCTGATGTACCTTTTGATAAAGGTATAACCATACCTGAACATTCTTCTAACAGGAACAGCTTATTTTTAAGCTCAGAAATCAAAGCTATTTTTGGGAGTAAAAATGAAGAAAGTAAATCGTATCAAGGGGTTGGCCCTCGTTTTGTTTCTGCTGGTTTCTTCAGCAGTAATCGGGGAAGGTCAGAAGGAAGCAGCAGAGGCTGTTGTGGAAGAGTCTGTCAGTCCGGCTAAATATGTCTTCCTTTTTATCGGAGATGGAATGGCAATGCCCCAGATCAATGCGGCTGAAGCCTATCTGAATGAGAAAAACGGTTCCGCCATCGGCGTAAAGCAGCTGAATTTTACCCGGTTTCCTGCTCAGGGGCTGACAACAACCTATGACGCCGGATCTTTCATCACCGATTCCGCTTCAGCCGGTACTGCTATTGCCACCGGTAACAAGACCCTCTCCGGCGTTATCAACATGGATGTTTCCAGGACCATTGAATACCCGACCATTGCGGAAATGGCAAAAGCCGCCGGTAAAAAGGTCGGTATCATCTCTTCGGTAGACCTGGATCATGCCACTCCTGCCTGTTTCTATGCTCATCAGCCCACAAGAAACAATTACTACGAAATTGGAGTACAGGCTGTTAACTCGGAGGTAGACTACTTCGGCGGCGGCAACTTCAGATTGGGAAAAACTCCCGAAGGAAAACCTGCTGTTCACGATCTGATGGCAGAAGCCGGATGGACCATGGCCGGCAGTAAATCTGATCTGAACAGTCTCGGTGCGGGAACTGAAAAAGTCTATGCCTACACCAAAGGCTTTACCGGAGATGCTCTTCCCTACGATCTGGACAGAACGGATGATGAAATCTCTCTGGCTGAGTTTACTGCCAAAGGTATTGAACTGCTGGATAACGAAGAAGGTTTTTTTATTATGGTGGAAGGGGGAAAAATAGACTGGGCCTGCCATGCGAACGATGCCGCTTCCTCCATCCATGATACTATTGCTTTTGACAATGCTGTGGCAGAAGCCATCCGGTTTTACAATCGGCATCCCGATGAAACTGTGATTATTGTAACCGGAGACCATGAAACCGGAGGACTGGCGCTTGGATTCGCCGGAACAAAATATGATTCCGCTTTCGAAAAAATCGACGGACAGAGTATGTCTTACGAAGCTTTTGATGAATACGTGATTGCTCCCTACAAGGCAAGTCACAGTGCTGCGGATGCCAGACTATCCGATCTGATACCCGAAATCCGGAAGGCCTTCGGAGTTTCCGAGTTCTCGGATCTGGAAATGAAAAAACTGGAAGATGCGTTTGCTCAGTCCATGATGGACAAAGGTTCCAGAGATTCCAGTGAGGAAGCATACCTTCTGTACGGTGGATACGAGCCGCTTTCGGTTACTCTGACTCACATTATGAATCAGCAGGCCGGTCTGGCATGGACTTCCTACTCCCATACCGGAGTACCTGTTTCAACCTTCGCCATAGGCGTAGGACAGGATATGTTCAACGGATACTATGATAATACTGACATTTTTAAAAAAGTGTCTGAAATCATGGGGCTGAATGCCAAAGTCGCTATGAAATAGGTAATTGAATCCGCTTTGTTGAAAAGATGGAGAGGCCCCGGTTTTATACCGGGGCTTTTGCCTCTTGAAAGAGCCTCTAACAGGAGTTTATTTAATGATATTTGCCCTCGAAACTGTAAAAAAACGGGATGTCGTTTTTGTTCTTGTCATCTCTGTCCTGGTGCTGATCCTATCCCTTGTCCCCACAGGGTTTAAGGAAAAAAAATCCCCCTTGTCCATGACGGTGCGTGGAAAGGTATTAAATGCTGACAATTCGGATGTACAGCAGTTCGGAATTGTCAAGCAGGGTGATCAGGGTGTTACCATCGAAGTTCTGAACGGTCCCTTTAAAGGGGAACAGGTAGACGCCAACAATATGCTTATCGGAAAACTGGAGCTGGATAAATTTTTCAAACCGGGAGATGTTGCCCTGGTTGTTCTGGATCTGAATCCTGAAAAAAACAGAATCCTTTATGCTTCGGTGATCGATCATTACAGATTGGGGGTGGAGACTATTCTTCTGGCCCTTTTCGGTGGTATTCTGATCCTGTTTGCCGGTTGGACCGGCATGAAAGCTATTGTCTCCTTTGCTTTTACCGCTGTTATGATCTGGCGGATTATGCTTCCCCAGTTCCTCAATAACTGGAATCCCATTCTGCTTTCTCTGGGAGTTGTTTCCATCCTTACAGGGGTGATTATTTTTCTTATAGGGGGATTTAACAAACGGGGCGGCGTTGCATTCCTCGGGGCTTTTCTCGGAATCCTTCTGACCTGCGTGTTATCCCTTATTTTTGGAGCGTTTTTTAACATACACGGTGCGGTCAGGCCTTTTTCTGAAACCCTGCTGTATTCAGGTTTTCCTCATCTGGATCTGCGGGCTATTTTTCTGGCCGGGATATTCCTTGCTTCCAGCGGAGCTGTTATGGATATTGCCATGGATATTGCCGCCTCAATGAACGAAATCTATCAGAAACATCCGGATATATCCCGCAGGGAACTGCTTAACTCCGGTATAAATGTGGGCCGGGCTGTGATAGGAACCATGACGACAACCCTGCTTCTGGCTTATACCGGCGGATATACCTCCATGTTTATGGTTTTTATTGCCCAGGGGACACCGACGGTCAATGTACTCAATCTTACTTATGTTTCTTCAGAAATCCTCCACACCCTGGTGGGCAGTTTCGGGCTGGTGCTGGTCGCTCCTCTTACGGCCGTCGCCGGGGCTGTGCTCTACCCGATGCATTTTAAAAATAGTGAAACTTTGAAATCCGGGAAAACATTAAAGGACTCCTCCGAAGACAGGAAGCTTCGTTATTCGTGATCCTGCTGATATTTCAGGCCGGGCTGTTCAATAATCTTTACAGCTGATTTTGCAAATTGAAGTTGTCAGACCTTGCTCTGCGGAGCAAATGGCTCTATAATTATCTGATCAATCAGTCAAGAAATATAGAGGGGTGCTGTGAAAGCCTGTTTTAGAAATGATGCCAGACAGAAGGTGTGTGGAGAGGCCCGCTTCGGTGACGATCTCCGTTTTCATGGGATGGTTCATGCCGTACCGGTATATACGGATTTTGTTCATGCCGGTAACCTTTCCCTCGATACGGAAGAGGCTGCTGCCATGCCGGGGGTTCTGGCGGTTCTGACCTGGGTAGATGTTCCGGGTGAATTAACCGCCGGTCAGATTAATCAGGACTACCCGATCCTGGTGAAAGACCGGATCCGGTCAAACGGAGATGTGGCTGCCATCGTTGTGGCGGAAACACGAAAGCAGGCTCTGGCTGCTTCGGAAAAAATACATATGAAGGCTGATCCTCTTCCGCTTGTGCTTGATACGGAACTTGCTCTGAATCCGGATGCGCCCGTTATCCCCGAAGGGAAAGATAGTAACCTGGTAAACCGGCATATCGTCAGGAGAGGGGAGCCGGAGACAGCTCTTGCCGCCAGTTCTTTTGTGATTGAGCAGCGTTTCGAAACCCCCCTTGTGGAACATGCCTACCTTGAGCCTGAATGCGGGGTCTGTGTCCCCCGGGAGGACGGGGTTCTGGAAATTTACGGATCCATGCAGCATCCCTTCAGTACCAGGCGGTTTGTCTGCGCCTATCTGGGGAAACCCCTTACATCGGTTGTCTGCTTTTCCCATGCGGTGGGGGGGAGTTTCGGCGGAAAGGACGATACGGCCTCTGTTGTCTGCGCCCGGGCTGCCCTGGCCGCTTTAAAGCTGAAAAGACCTGTGAAAATGCTCTATTCCCGGGAATGGTCCATGCGGGAGAGTTATAAACGAGTGCCCTATAAAATGGATTATAAAGTGGGTTTTAATGAAGAGGGCCGTCTGACCGGTGCGGTAAGCCGGACCCTGGGGGATTCCGGAGCGTATACTTCCACAACTCCCTGGTCCACCTGGCGTTCCACGGTGCAGAATATCGGTCCCTACAGAGTGGATCATATCCGGGGGGAAGTCCTCGGTGTGGCTACCAATAATGTATTTACCGGTGCCTTCAGGGGATTCGGTTCCCCCCAGACCAATTTTGCGATTGAACAGATTATGGATATGGCAGCAGAGAAACTGGGCATTACTCCCCTGGAAATTCGGAAAAGGAACGCGGTCGTACAGGACTCGGTCACCATAACCGGGCAGAAACTGGATGACCATACGGTGAGCCTGATTGAAGTTATGGAGAAAACGGCGGCCGCAGCGGAATTTGAAAAGAACTATGCCCGCTGCTCCCGCGGAAAGGGAAACAAGTGGTATGGCATCGGTATGGCCGCTTCCTACCGGGGCTGCAGCGTGGGGGCGGAAGCCATGGATTTCTGCTGTGCTTCCGTAAATATTCAATTTGACGGTTCTATCCTGCTGGATACGGCCGTATTTGAAAACGGTCAGGGGGCTCCCAGCGCTATGATGCTGATTGCCGCGGAAGAACTGGGTGTTCCCGTCGAGGCTATCCAATATCAGGAGTCATCCACTGCCTCCATCCCGGACGGCGGAACAACCGTTGCATCCCGGGGAACTCTTGTGGGGGGCGGGGCTATCAAGGATGCCATGTCCAGATTGAAACCTCTTCTGGCGGAAACCCTCTGCCCTCTGATAGCCGAGTCGCCGGACCAGATCTCTTTTCATGATAACCGGGTCTGGGGGAGCGACAGCAGGTCTCTCAGCTGGCCGGAAGTGGGGCGGCAGATGTATCTGGCCAGGGTTTACCCCTTTGCTTTCGGTTCCTTTCAGGCTCCCCGGGTCAGCTGGGATGAAGAGAACGGCCAGGGAACCGCCTACTTTTCCTATGTTTACAGTTGTCAGGCTGTGGAAGTGGAAGTGGATCCTGTAAAAGGCAGCTGCCGTCTGTTGAATATTGTTGCAACCCACGATATCGGGAAAGCGATTAATCCTCCCATGGTGGAGGGGCAGATTCACGGAGGAGTGGTTCAGGGGGCCGGCATGGCCCTGACCGAAGATTTTCTGGTGGAAGAGGGGAAGGTGAAATCCCTCAACTTTTCGAAGTATAAAATTCCCCGAATGACCGATATTCCTGAAATAACAACACAGATTGTTGAGAACCCGGATCCTCTCTCTCCGACGGGAGCCAAGGGAATAGGTGAACCAGCTCTGGAAATTATAGCCCCGGCTATTGCCAATGCCATTGCGGCAGCAACAGGAAGGCGTTTTACCTCACTGCCCATCAATCTGAAAAAGGAGTTCGCATCCTGATGTCTGAAATAACTGTAAATGGCAATACATATGTCCTCAGCCCCGAACAGGAAGAGCTTTCTCTACTGGACTATCTCAGGGAAGAGCTTGATCTGGTGGGTACTAAAAACGGCTGCGGTGAAGGAACCTGCGGGGCCTGCACTGTTCTGATGGATGGAAAAGCTGTCCGGTCCTGCCGTACAAAAATGGCAAAAGCCGCAGGTAAGTCTGTTCTGACAATAGAAGGTCTTAAAGGGGAGAACGGATCACTTCACCCCATGCAGCAGGCCTTTATCGATGCCGGAGCCGTGCAATGCGGGTTCTGTACCCCCGGGATGATTATGCAGTCCCTGGATCTGATTGCGAAAAATCCCGATCCCTCACGGGAGGAGATCAGGGTGGCCATGCGCGGCAACCTCTGCCGCTGTACGGGGTATCAGAAAATTGTCGATGCGGTTGAGCTGGGCGCCCGGAAGATGAGAAACGCCGGAGAATGATTGTTAAGAATTCTTAACTTGTGAAATAGATATGCGGATTTTATCATTACTCTGAGTCCCTTTCGTGTTTACTAATAAGGTAAAAGCTGCCCGAAGGGACCGGAGGAATGTATAATGAGCGAATCTTCAAAGAAAAAAGGAATCCTTTCCCGGTATTTCAATACGAACCTGCTGCTTCGTATTTTAACCGGACTTATCCTGGGTGCCGTTGCCGGTATTGTTTTCGGACCTTCTGTTGCTGTGATTCAGCCTCTTGGAAGCGTACTGGTAAATCTCCTTAAAATGATTGTAATGCCCCTTATTCTGACATCCCTCGTTGTAGGTGCCGCCAGTATTCAGCCCAGGGAGCTGGGCAAAATAGGTATCCGAATCTTTGTCTATTATATGCTGACTTCAGCCCTGGCCGTAACGATCGGTCTTCTGGCTGCCAATATCTTTCATCCCGGTGCCGGGCTGCAGCTGGCTGCTTCCGTCGATGCCGCCGGTAAGGAACTGACTCAGCCCAGGTTTCTGGAAACCCTGCTGGCTATTATTCCCAAGAATCCCTTTGGTGCTCTGTCCCAGGGGCAGGTTCTTCCCATTATCTTTTTTGCCCTGGTATTCGGAATCGGAATTTCCACTGTACGGAACTCGGATGATCAGAGGCTTCAGAAAAGCGGCGAAACCCTCTTCCGTATATTCGACGGAGCCGCAGAAGTCATGTATGTGATTGTCCGCTGGATCCTTGAATATGCGCCTATCGGTGTATTTGCCCTGATTGCGGTTGTTTTCGGTAAACAGGGGGCCAGCGCTTTCGGTTCCCTCGGACTAGTCACTCTGACCACATATGCGGGATTTATCTTTCAGATTGCTCTGGTATACGGTGTCTTCCTCATTATCAACAAGCTTGGCTACCTGACTTTCTTCAAGGGAGCCCGGGAAGCCATGATTACCGCTTTTGTCACCAGAAGTTCCAGTGGTACCCTGCCTGTTACCATGCGGAATATGAATGAAAATCTGGGGGTTCCCAAAAAAATATCATCCTTTACGCTGCCACTGGGAGCAACAATCAATATGGACGGGACTGCCATCTATATGGGTGTCTGCGCTCTGTTTATTACAAATGCGGTTGGTATGGACCTGAGCCTGGCTCAGCAGTTCAATATTATTCTGACAGCCGTTCTGGCTTCTATCGGTTCGGCCGGGATCCCCGGCGCCGGTGCCATAATGCTTCTGATGGTTCTGAACTCTATCGGTATTACCATCGAGGCAGGGTCCGCCGTTGCGGCAGCCTATGCCATGATTCTTGGAATTGATGCCCTATTGGATATGGGGCGCACCATTACCAATGTAACCGGTGATATGGTCGGTACCATACTGGTTTCAAAGGGTGAAAAAGAGCTGGATCTTGCCATGTGGAAAAAGTAGTCCGGTTTTACCTGATTTCTGAAACGAGGCCTGTCGGGGAGTTCCGGCAGGTTTTATACAACTACCCGCAGATTCCGGTCTCGGTCTCTAATCTTTTCAGAACAGGCTCTGGTCTCTGGAGTTTCATCTATTTCAGGACAAGGCAGTCTTCCGGTTTGACATGCCATGAAATGGTATCTTTCAAATTGTACTGTATGCTGTCCCGATTTTTGATTTTTACGATCCCCTCTCCGGCAGCAGCTTCCAGGTATTGAAAGTCTCCGCCGTATTCCGCATAAACGATCCGGCCCTCTCCGGAGATACTCTTTTCTGTGAAGCCAGTCATTATCCGGCAATCCTCCGGGCGGAAATAAATATAATTCCCCCGGCCGGTCTGTGCAGGGAGATCTATGGTTCCGATACCGGTATTATGCCTGATCATACCATCCGCCTTTTCTTCGAAGCTTTTTACGGGGATCATATTGGCGCTTCCGATAAAGCTTCCTGCAAAGGCGTTATCCGGTCTGGAATAGAGGTCGGAGGGTTTTCCTGTCTGGCTGATCCGGCCCCGGTCCATCAGAACAATGCGGTCGGAGATGGCCATGGCTTCTTCCTGGTCATGGGTCACATAGACGGCTGTAATACCTGTCTGCTGCTGAATCTCCCGGATCTGCCGCCGCAGAGAACGGCGGAGCTGGGCGTCCAGAGCACTCAAAGGTTCATCCAGCAGGAGAAGATCGGGTGTGCCCGCCAGGGCTCTTGCCAGGGCTACCCGCTGTTTCTCTCCCCCTGAAAGTTCTTCGATCCTTCTTTTTTCATACCCTTCCAGTTGAACCATTTCCAGAAGTTTCCGGGTTCGGTTTACTGCTTCCGGTCCTTTTTCTTCCATTCCGTAACAGATGTTTTTCTGAATATTCATATGGGGAAAGAGGGCGTAGTCCTGAAATACCATGCCGATTTTTCTGTACCGGGGATCCAGCGGTGTGACATCTCTTTTCCCCAGAAAAATTTTCCCCATATCAGGGTAGTGGAGTCCGGCTATGATCTTCAGCAGGGTCGTTTTACCGCATCCGCTGGGCCCCAGCAGAGTGACCAGCTCTCCCGAGTTTACCTTCAGGTCAGCCTCCAGGGAAAAATCATCCAGGCAAATTCCTACATTTTGAATAGTTAAATCCATTTCAGTTCTCCCATCCCTCAAAAGCATCAATCAGGGTAAAGGCCAGCAGGCATATCCCTATCAGTATGGTTCCCAGTGCACAGGCGCTGAAGAATCTGTATGTACCAATCAGCCTGAGAATGGCAATCGGTATGGTTGTGATCCCCGCATCCGAGAGGATCAGTGTGGCGTTAATTTCTCCCAGTGAAATGGCAAAAGCAAAAGCCCCGCCGCTGATCAGACCCGGCCGGATCAGGGGGAGTTCAATGGTTAAAAATCGTTTGAAACTTCCCGCTCCCATCATACGGGCCGCATCCAGCAGATCCTGCCGGATCCTCCTCATGGCAGGCGTGAGGCTCCTGAGAACAAACGGGAGGGCTATGACCGTATGGGCGCAGACAATGCTGATACGGGGAGGAAGATAGTTCAGAGCTTCATTCCTCATAAGCCACAGGTAGCCGATTCCGAGCACTACTGCCGATACGCCCATGGGCATCATAATCACCGATTCTGTCAATCCCGGGTATTTCAGCTTATGCCGTGATAATACCCAGGCCGTATAGGAGCCGATAATCAGGGTTAAACCCAGTGTTACAGACGCAATGCCCAGGCTGTTTCTGACTGCTTCGGCCAGAAGAGCCGCTCCGGAAAGCCCGCCGGGGGGGGCGAGCATCTCTTTGTACCAGCGCAGGGACCATACGGCCGGTCCCGTTCGGGTTGTCCTGACCAGAAAGGACTGGAAAATCACAGTCAGGATGGGCCCCAGAATTATAAAAAAAACAGGAACCAGGTAGAGAAGGGAGCCTGCCAGTCTGGACTTGGAGAGTTTCCGCCAGGAAATCCGGGTGCGGATAACCGACTCCCTGTGAACATTATTCTGCTCCGTTCTGATATAGAAATAGGTGAGAAAGAGGGTTGCTGCTGTTTCCACCAGAGCCAGAGCCCCTCCTCTCCCGAAATCCAGGGAGTATTTTATAAGGCGGTAGACCTCCACTTCCAGGGTGGAGTAGCGGGGCCCGCCTCCCAGAACAAGGATAACCGCAAAACTCATAAAACAGTAGAGGAATATGAGGGAGGCGGCGCTGAGGAGGCCCGGAAGAAGCTGGGGAAGGGTCACGGTCCGGAATATTCTTATCCTTGAAGCTCCCAGGGTCAGGGCCGCCTGAGTCTGATTTTCCGGCAACCCCTGCCACCAGGCGGCTGTCAGACGAAGGGCAATGGGAAAATTGTAGAAAATATGGGCAAGAAGGATGGCTTTGAAAGAGTAGAGCACATCCAGAACGGGAGCGTCCGTATTCATCAACCCCGACAATACTTTGTTAACCACTCCCTGACGTCCCCAGAAGAGGATGAATCCCAATACGACCAGAATGGAGGGGAGTATAAAGGGGATAGTGGTCAGGGCTTTTACAACTCTCTTTCCAGGAAAATCCACATGCGACAGGAGCCAGGCTCCCGGCAATCCCGCCAGCAGGGAGAGAAGGGTGCTGAGCACCGCCTGGTAAAAAGTAAAAAGGAAGACCCGCCGGTAATAGGGTGAAGTTAAAAGTTCCTTCATCCACTCCAGGGTCCAGCCTTCATTCCCCTGTAAACCCCGTACAAGGAGTACTATGACAGGAAGGTAGAAGGTAAGGCCGAGGAGTGCCAGAACGGGGAGGAGCCTGAGCTCTCCCCGGAAGGGTACGGCGGGTTTATTCATCGATTAAAGACCGGACTTTTCGACCCAGTCCTGAACCCATTTCTGTTCGTTGTCGGCTATATCCTGTTTGTCCAGGAGCAGGGGATTGTCAGAAATGAATGCCATATCAAAGGCCTCCGGCAGTTCTGTCCGGGGGAGTACGGGCATCATGATATTGCTGGTTGCAATAATGTTCTGTCCTTCCGGTGACAGCATGAAATCAAGAAACTTTTCGGCTCCTTCGGGATTGGCCGCACCCCTGATAATCCCTGCGCCCTCAATCTGCAGATAATTCCCCTCTTCGAAGGCAGCTGCTTTATAGCGGTCTGTTTCTTCCCACATTTTGTGGTAAACCGGCGAGGTGGAGTAGCTCAGAACCAGGGGGGCTTCTCCGCTGGTAAAGAGACCGTACCCGTTGCTCCAGCTTTCTGTTACGGATAGAACCGATCCGGAGAGTCTGTTCCAGTAGGCCAGGTAGTCATCCCCGTATACGGCCCGGGTCCATAAAAGGAATCCCATTCCGGGGCTTGAAGTCCGGGGATCCATAAGCACCAGGGATTTGGCAAACTCGGGCTTTGTCAGATCTTCCAGTGACGCCGGGGGCGTTTTAATTACTTCCGAGTCGTAGCAGATGGCGAAATACCCCCAGTCAAAGGGAAGGAGGCGGTTTGTATCATCAAACTTCAGTTCCTCCGGGATGGAGGACAGGGCCGGGGCGTTATAGGGTTCCAGGATATCTTCTTCCAGGGTTCTGGCCAGAAGGTTGTTATCAGGACCGATAAGAAGGTCCCCGCGGGGATCCTCTTTTTCCATAATGACTTTGCTCAGGATGGTAACGGCGTCGCCCGGGGCTACAAGTTCAACCTGAATCCCGGTTTCTTCGGTAAACCGGGCAGCCAATGCCGGACCGGGGCCCCATTCTGATGCAAACGAGTCGTAACAATAGATTGTCAGCACCTGTTCTGCCGCATCCTGACTGCTTTCTGCAGGTTCGCTTCCGTCCTGCTGCCCGCCGGCAAAAAGGAGTGCTGTGCTAAAAAGCAGCATAAGAGATAATAGATATTTTTTCATAATTCCTCTCCTGACTGCATGCCTGATCTCTGGTGCATGCAGTATGAAATTTAAAATTCCGGGGAAAGGTTGAGATATGGCCTATTTCCCTTC
The DNA here is from genome assembly GCA_963663385.2 of Oceanispirochaeta sp. Lineage (GTDB taxonomy): Bacteria > Spirochaetota > Spirochaetia > DSM-2461 > DSM-2461 > Oceanispirochaeta. Next base: position 857,486 of record CAXXXD010000004.1, read on the forward strand.
GCCGGCATTACCCGGATCAGGTTCAAAGGGTATGATCTCAGGTTCTTATACAAGAACCACCCCCAGAGACGTGCTAAGCATAGCTTCAGGAGGTTGAAAGGTCAACCCGCTGTAAAGTCTGACAGGAAGACTATGCTACTTCTTTTTATTGACTGCATCGGTGAATTCGGCCCAGGCTTTCTTCTTTTCCCGGACTGAATGGATTTTATGCTGTTGTGTCTGCTGCCTGGAACGGGTGCGAATCCGGGACTGGGAAGTCATTTGCTGCTTTTCTGCATAGCCGGTACTTTCCCTTAATACAGAAGCCTGCCGCTTTTTACTGTTTGCCGCCCTGGCTATGGAAGATGTATTGGAGAATGAGCTGGTATAACTGTCATACCGCCCGGTTAACCGGAGTATCAATTTGCTCCACCACCCCAGTTTGTCAAAGGCAATATCAAACAGGCTGATCAGGCTGAGCTGCAGTATGTCATCAATATTCTGAAACTGCTTCAGGTCGCTTTTCAGGTAGGTATTGATCGTGTCTTTTATGGTATCGCTGCTTTTTATACCCTTCAGATCCTTCAGGTAATAGTAACCCACTGTTGCAATAAGGGCCGGTTTCTGCAGGAGTTCCTTCAGCTGGGGGGACTTATTCCGTATCCGGTTCATAATATCCGCCCTGAAATTATTGCGGCTGTAGAACTGGGAGTACTTATCGGGTTGATTATTCCTCAGCAGGTCATTCATCATTTCCTGATAGAGGACTGAAAACTCCTTCCCTGCATATTCCAGCTCTTTTTTAAAAAAGGGGAACAGGTAGTCTTTATGGATAACCTGACTGTTTACAATGATCAGATCAGGCTGCTCCCCATTCTCCTGCCTTTTCAGTATGGTTTCCTGAAAATCCTTTCTGAATCCTTCCCATTTTTCTTCTTTTTCCTTTAATTCCTGATCAAGCTGCTTTACAGATGACCAGCGGGTTCCGTTCTCTCTTATCCGGTTTACAATCTCCGCCTGGTTCTTCTGTCGTTCCGCTTTTTCCTGCTGTTTTTCCTTCATTTCAGTCAGGCTGTTGAAAAAGTAGGAATAAAGCAGATGGGCCGATGTGAAGACCAGGGGAGACAATCCTTTAATTCTGATCTTCAGATCCTCCTTATGTTCCAGAAGGCTTTTTGTTAGGGTTATCCAGAAGGAAGGGTCCCGGGCAGTCATGTTTTTTTGAAGCTCGCTGATCTTTATCCCCGAAAGCCGGGATATATTCTCCAGCAATGTCATACTCTCGGATTCCCGTATCAGGTTTTTCATGAGAAAGAGAATATATTCATCCAGCAGGCCTGACGGGATGAGGATGGGAGACCGGTTACGCCTTGTAATTCCGAAAATCGTGCATTGGGGTATCATCTTTTTGTGGAACCCGGGGCTGAGAGACTTAGGTTCCAGGGGTGTGATCATCTCTCCCGGAAAGGTTATTCCATATTTATCGAAGGTCTTTACCGTGATAAAGGGGTGACCGTTTTCGTAGACATTCCGGTACAGGACTTCCTCACAGACATAATAGTAAAAATAGATGGAATCTTTTTCTGTCAGGATCAGACGGGCCGGTTTCAGTTCCGAGTCGACCAGCCTGTACTGGAGCAGGCCCATATGGGCATCCTGGATTTTGTTCATCAGCAGTTCCAGCTGATTCCCGCCGGCCAGCGCCGGTCTTTTTGTTTTCAGTACATACTGGTTGTAATCCAGGGCAGGGTCCCAGAAATCACAGATATTATGAAAAATCTGATACTGGATCTGAGTAAAACTGCCTATTTGTGAAAGAACTTCCTCTCTTTTATGGGGTTCCAGATTAAAATAAAAGGGAGTTGCGTTTTGAGATGTCTGAATTTCCTTGCCCATAACTGAGAATATTATAACGTATTATTCGAAAGTTTGGGAGACGGTTTTTTTCCTCTCCTCAAAAAGAGAGAAGAGGATGTATCAGATTCAGGATTTCAGTGCCTGATCAAGGTCTTTCCTGATATCCTCCAGGTTTTCAATCCCTATGGAGAGCCGGATCATTTCGGGGGAGATCCCTCCGGATATCATGGCTTCATCAGATAACTGGGAATGGGTAGTGGATCCCGGATGGATTGCCAGGCTCTTGGCATCTCCCACATTTGCCACATGAGAGAAGAGCTGAAGATTATCGATAAACCTCTGTCCGGCCTCTCTCCCGCCTTTTATTCCGAAAACAACCATACCCCCCGAACCTTTTTTCAGGTATTTCCGGGATCCCCTGTAAGCCCTGTCTCCTTCAAGCCCCGGGTAGCGGACCCATTTAACGCAGGGGTGATTCTGAAGGAAGCGGGCGGCTCCAAGAGCATTTTCCGAGTGCCTTTCCATACGGAGGGCCAATGTTTCCAGTCCCTGAAGGAAGATCCAGCAGTTGTCCGGAGATATACAGCCTCCCAGGTTCCGCAGGGGAACCGTCCGCATCCTGATTATAAAAGCCAGCGGATTAAGGTCTCCCAGATCGCGGGCAAACCGCAGCCCGTGATACCCTCCGTCAGGTTCGTTGTACAGTGAGAATTTCGGGTTTTTCCAGTTGAATCTCCCTGAATCGATGACAATTCCGCCGATTGCCGTACCATGCCCCCCAATCCATTTTGTCAGGGAATGAACAACTATGTCCGCCCCGTGTTCAATCGGTCTGAGCAGATAGGGGGTTGTGAAGGTGGAATCCACCACCAGAGGAATTTCATATTCTTTTGCCAGACGGGAGAACTCCTCCAGATCCGCCAGATCCAGCGAAGGATTCCCTATAGTTTCAATGTAGAGAGCTTTCGTCTTTTCATTGATCGCTTCCCTGAAGGTCTCGGGGTTGCTCTGGTCGGCGAAACGGACTTTTATTCCGAATTGCGGCAGCAGATCGTCGAACATTGTATAGGTACCCCCATACAGACTGGCGCTCGAAACAACCTCGTCCCCTGCTCTGCATATATTGATTATGGTGTAAAAAATGGCATTGGTTCCCGAAGCCAGAGCCAGGGCGGCGGCTCCGCCCTCCAGGGCTGCCATACGGTCTTCCAGGACAGCCTGGGTGGGATTCCCCAGGCGGGTATAGATATTCCCGGGTTCCTTTAAGGCGAAAAGATTCTGCGCATGTTCGGCAGAATCAAAAAGGTATGCCGTGCTCCTGTGAAGGGGGACTCCTCTGGCATGTGTTTCCCTGTCTCCCGAGTGACCTGCGTGTATGGCGGTTGTTTCAAACCCGGGATTTTTTATTTTACTGTAATCCATATTTTATATCTCCAGTATTTTTCTTGAGTCATTCAAACAGCCATGTGCTGAGGTAGCGTTCCCCCGTATCACACCCTATTGTTACAATCCTTTTACCCCTGTTCTCGGGTTTCCGGGCCAGGATCTCAGCCGCCCGCACATTGGCTCCGGCCGATATCCCGACAAGGAGCCCCTCCTGTGATGCCAGCTTCCGGGCCATCTCTCCCGCCTCTTCGGAGGGGACTTTTATTATCCCGTCATAGATATCCCTGTTCAGTACTTCCGGAATAAAACCTGCCCCGATGCCCTGGATTTTATGGGGACCCGCTTTTTCGCCGGAGAGTACGGCCGATTTTTCAGGCTCCACGGCATAGACTTTTATTTCCGGATTCAGTTTTTTGAGAATCTCACCGTTTCCGGTCAAAGTTCCTCCCGTACCTACGGCAGCTACAAATATATCGACTTTTCCATCTGTTGCATCCCATATCTCCCTGGCGGTTGTCTGCCGGTGGGCTTCAGGATTGGCCGGATTGGTAAACTGCTGGAGAATCAGGGAACGGGGGATTTCCGCTGCCAGTTCCTCAGCCCTGCTGATGGAGCCGTTCATTCCCTCACTGCCGGGGGTAAGCACCAGTTCCGCTCCGAATATCCGTAGCAGTTTTCTACGCTCTTCACTCATGGTATCCGGCATGGTCAGTATCAGTCTGTATCCCCTTTGGGCACAGATATAGGCCAGGGCAATGCCTGTATTGCCGCTGGTCGGTTCAATCAGAGTTGTATCAGTTGTCAGTTTTCCACTTTTCTCGGCAGCTTCAATCATAAACTTTCCAACTCTGTCCTTAACACTGCCAAGGGGATTGAAATATTCCAGTTTAAGAAGGATCTCTGCATCCTTTCCTATCCGGTTCAGTTTCACAAGGGGCGTGTTTCCCACCAGTTCCGTAATATTTTCTGCTATTTTCTGATTCATCCGATACCTCCCGGTTTCTCTGTCATATGTAATACATAGGTCTGTCTGATTCATCGACCAGACCAGCCAGCTCTTCCAGTGTAATCCCATCGAGAGTCTCTTTGATTGCCCTGGTTACCTTGTCCCATACATGCCGGCTCACGCACTTTTCCGATTTGCTGCAGTATCCTGTGTCTCCCAGGCAGTCAACAATATTCAGTCCGCCTTCCATAGTCTCTACAATATCCTTCAGGCTTATGGCAGAGGGAGCCTTTGCCAGCAGGTAGCCTCCCTTCGCCCCGCGGATCGAACGTATAAGACCTGCCGCTCTCAGTTGTATAACCAGCTGGCTCAGATACTTTTCAGAGACATCCTCTTTTCTGGCAATTTCATTCAGCTGAATCGGGCCTTTCTGATAGGTAAATGCCAGATTCACCATAAGGCGTGTGGCATAGCGTGATTTTGTAGAAAGTTTCATACTGATAATCCTTAATGTCTATTAAATCTATTAGAATAGTAGTGATTGAGGGTATAAAAAACAAGAGGGAATTGTATAATTATGAGTAATTTATTAAGAATTAAGGTGTTTCTGACTGTTTTCCACCAGTTTGTCCAGAACATTCCGGAAAATTCCCAGGTCTTTTTCGGGGATATCCGCAATTATATTCCGGTAGAAATCATCACATACAGGGAGCAGGGTTTCAAACATATCCATTCCTCTCCGGGTGCAGTAGAGTTTTACGGCCCTGCCGTCTTCGGTGCACTGCTTTTTTTCTAAAAGACCGTTTTTTACCATACGGGTAATCAGCCTGGCTATTGTTGTCTCCTGAGCCTGCATCAGATCTGCCAGGTCCATCTGGCGTATCCCCTGAGATTTTCTTATATAGTAGAGAGCAATCCATTGAACACGGGTGGCTCCATGTTTTTTAAAGGTTTCGTTATAGGTGTCTGTTACCTTTTTCAGACCAAGGGTCGCCATATAATAGACACATTCATCCAACTTAAACATGACTCATGTTACAATATGGCCGGAAAAATAGCAAATATGTTTTAATATAAACATTGAGTCTCAGGATGCCTGTCCCCGGTTTATCCCAGACAAAGAGACGTGATCTCCGGAATGGATCTCTCCAGTTTGCTCACCCTGCGGAGGATCTCCTCGTTTTGTGAGTCGTCCGGAGTTTCTGGAAAGAAGTCATTCTCTTTTATAAAGATCTCCAGATCCCCGGCAGATTCAGCAAATCCGGTCAATCCCAGATTCAAAGCCCCGCCCTTGATAGAATGCGCTTTTCTGTGAAGCACTTTGAAATCACGGTTTTTTATATATTCTTTCATGCCTGCTATGTCGACGCGGCAGTTTTTCAGGTACTCCTGAATTATCTCTATTCCCTCTTCTCTGTCTTCAAATTGTTCAAGAAAAGCCTCTAGCCCGGATAAACCGGAATCTTCCTGATGATCAGCGGCTTTGTGCAGGGCTCCAGGGTTTAATATTTCTGCAATGCTAAGGGATATATTGTTTAACTGTACGGGTTTATAGATAATGCCTTTTATAACACCACAGATTCTGTCTCTACTCTCATCGTAGAATCCTCCTGCCGTTAACATCAGTACAGGTGTTTTTTCATTTATAGGGCATTTTCCTGTAATCTTCTCAACCGTGTCATAGCCATTGAGCATGGGCATCTGTATATCCATCAGAATCAGGTCGAATTGAATCTGATGACAGAGTGAAATGGCCTTATATCCGTCTTCCGCAATAAAAGGCTTGTATCCAAGTGACTGGAGATAGGTGGAAGCGATTTCCCGGTTTGTCTGGTAATCATCCACAATCAGTATCTTTCCGCTTCCTTTAATAGGCTCTTCCGGTTCCTGCTTTTTCAGGGAATCCTTTGATCCGATCGAGAAGGGCAGTGTAAACCAGAAAATCGAACCTGTCGGAGTATTGGGCGTATATCCTATCTCTCCGCCCATTAATTCAACCAGTTTTTTTGATATTGTAGTTCCGAGACCTGTTCCGTCATGATTTCTGGATTGACTATGGTCAATCTGGTAGAAGGGCTGAAAAATCTTGTCGGCCTGCTGCCGGGAAATCCCCATGCCTGTGTCCTGTATTTCGAAACGGATCAGGACAAGGTCACCCACCGCGGGCAGTTCTGGTTCTATTACAACCCGGATCTGACCTTTGTGTGTGAATTTCTGGGCATTATTTGTCAGGTTCAGAAGAATCTGTCTCAGACGGTGATGATCTCCTATCAGTACTTCAGGAAGATTCTCCGATAGAACGAGTTCAAACCAGAGCCCTTTTTCCTTAATAAGAATGATCTGCCCGGCCAGGCTCTCATGAACCTTCTCTTTAAGGACAAAGGAGGACGGTTCAATTTCATAATTCCCCGATTCGATACGGGAAAGATTTAAAACATCGGATATTAAACTCAGCAGGTGCTCCGACTCTGCCAGTATCTTTTTATTATACTGATGCTGAACCTCTCTGTCCTCTGTTCTGTCGATCAGTTCGGCAAATCCTATAATTCCTCCGAGAGGGGTTCTCAGCTCATGGCTGATATTGGCCAGAAACCGGGACTTGGCCTTGTTGGCATATTCCGCGATGGTCATGGCTTCCTTCAGGTCGGTAGTCCTTTTTTCAACCTCTTTTTCGAGGTATCTGTTTTCATTCTGGAGCCTGTCTCTCAGGATCTCATTGCTGATATCCTTCTCTTTTTTATAGCGGACAATATCCTGTCCGATTGCTGCTGCCAGAAGGGTGCTCTGTATCATATCAGTAAGGTAACGGATTTCTATGTAAGGCATTAAGGACTGCATGTCTGAATAAATACCCGGGGCAATGGCGAAGATCGCTTCAACCAGAAAATAAGGCGTAAACGCCAGAAGGTATAAATTGGCGATTTTATTGCTGTTTGACATGCCATAAAATATGTAAAGGTATACTATTATTGTGTTTATGCTTATTGATGTAAAAACAATTATCTGTCTGTACTGAAACGGCAGATACAGTATTCCCGAGAGAAATGCCGAAACTATATAAAATACATACAGGCGATTTGTCACAGAATCCAGGATGTTTTTCTTTTTTGTATCGTATCGGTTGGTCAGGGTCTTCCGAATAAAATGTACGCCGCAAATCTGCAGGCCTGCCAGGACAAACGAATAAATGAAATTCTCAAGGTAGAACATCCCCGCCCAGAACTTCCATAGATTGATCTGGGTCGTAATCATTCTGTTTAACATAAGGAAAAAAATAAAAAGGATGTAGTAATAATATCGTTCTTCCCGGGACGAAAGGTAAACCATTATATGAAAGATCAGGATTGCTGCGAAGAAACCGGTAAATATCCCTTTGGAATGGTACCTCAGAGAGAACTCATTCGTATAGGATTCGAATTTCAGTGCCGAAAAATCCAGTTTGATCCGGCGTTTAAACCTGGCTGTCATCTTAATATAGATTTGTGAGTTTTCCAGAAGGGTATTGGGCAGCAGGATATATATTTCCGGATCATTGGCAAATAAACGGGAATCATTTTCAATTCGCCTGTAAGAAGTTGTATAGGATCCTGTTTTGTCGGGAATATAGGCGCTGATGATGGTACTGTTAAAAGGGGTGGTCAGCAGAATCGGCTTATCTGAGAATATCTTTTCAACTGTCAATCTCACCCAGACAGATTCAACATCTACTCCCTTTTCATCATAGTAGGGAAAGTATTTCTCTGTTATATTCTCGTCCCAGAGGGAACGGAACTGCCTGTTGTATCCTTCGTTTAAAATATCATTCAGACTGAGGCTGTTTTCTGCATCCGGCAGGTATTCTATGGCTTTCCCCAGTTGAAGCCTGCCTGTATTATCCCCCAGAATCAGTTCTTCTGCCGGGTCATAGGATTTAAACTGGATAATGGAAGAACCGGAACTGTCCGGTATATCTCTGAGGAATAGAGCCAATAATGTCAGGAGAAGTAAAAACAGAACCGTAACAGTGATAACGGGTCTCTTCAGGTTTTTTATAGAGGGGGAGATCTTTTTCATTATTCAGTTTTGTCTTTCATCCGGATTTCTTACAGAGTATCATAGATTACGAATAATGAAAGGGCTATTTCCTATTAATAGAACTGAATTAATACATCATTCGCATTGAAGTTAACAGCTGTTACGCTCTGAGATATGGGGATAAGAGCTTTTGCCTCTATTTCAGTCCTTGTTTCTCCTGCCGCAAGTGCTGTGACGATTCCCGTAGTCCTGTCCAGAAGAGTTGTTCCGTTCCAAATCTCAAAGGGGATAAAAATCTGATCAATTAATACAGACGAACTGTTTCCTATCTGGTAAACAATGCGGAAGGGTTCTCCTTCTGTAGAGTCGGCAGTTTTCCAGGACGTAATACTTATGGCAAGATCTGCAACTGTCAGACTGCCGCCGGGATCTGTCTGAATTTCAAAGGATCTGGTAACGGTATTACTGTTATCTCTATTATCATCCCTGGCATAGATAGTAATTGTATGGGATCCGGTTTCCATCTCTTCCGTACTGAAATTGGCTTTCCAGATAGTATTGCTGTAAATTGCAAAATCCCCAATGCCCAATGAGGCAACTTCGGTTCCCGCACTGTTTGTGACACTGATATTCAATGTATGAGCTATATTATCTTTATCGGAGACTCCGATAGCAAGGTATACCTCATCCCCCTGATAAACAGTATCCGTTTCCTCGCGAAAGGACGAGCTTGTCACCGTAATACCTGACAGTTCCACGCTGGATAATTCATCGGTAGAACTCAAGGTGCATCCTGATAGAAGAATGAGTAAAGCAGTGATGGAAAAGAGGATAATACGTTTCATACCGTCTTAATAAATTATAATATAAAGGAAGCTCAATGGAAATGCCTGTCTCATTAATAAAAATGATGAATAGATAGTGTTTTACGAAGTTCTACTGACAGAATCCCTGCTTTTGATCAGTTTTTTATAGAAAATTCAATCATGGATAGAGATTCTCCCGTCTACAAAACTGAAGACTGCTATTGTACGTAGCAGGCAAAAAAAATTTTGGAGAATGTAAATGAAAAAAATTTTAGTTACCCTTCTTTTTGTGTCATCTCTTTTTGCATCATGTGCCACCAGCAAAGTTTCCATGTCGGATTCTGAGTACAGTATCACAGATCAGGATGTTGCCATGATGGAAATGGAATTTTCTGAGAGGGGTCTGCCTTCCCTGCCTTTGATTGATGCCGGACTGTATAAAAGTGCCGTTTCTTCAGTAGCAGATTCCCTGAATGGGGTGGAAGATAAGAAGCAGGTCGAGATGAATGAATTCTACAGGAACGAGATAGCATCACGTCTTAAAAAGGAAATTGCCACTGTTCCCAACAATTTTTCGTCCCTTGATGAACCAGTGAATGCCAAACCAAGCGAGGAACTTAAATCCTGCTTTAAAGAGGCCCTTAAAGAGACAAATGCCGGGTATCTGCTGGTTCCCACTGCCCGGGTTGTTACAACCGGTGTCAGTGCGTTCGGTATCAAGGGCGCTTCTGTTCTGGAGTCGAAACTCTTTATTTTCGACAGAAACGGAGAGCTGGTCAGTGACGGGTATTACAGAACCAAACCGGTAAATGGCAAGCCTAAAGATGTTGCCGCCTACGAAGATGTCATCAATCAGTATGAAACTCTCGCTCCGGAACTGTTTAACCTGATGATTCATTAAATTTCCGGTTAAAACCGCAGACGGTCTGTTCCTGAAGTATCCGGGACAGGCCATTATTCAGTTTTATCCGGATTGGACATATAAACATGAAGCCAAAGAGTCCCTGTTGATGATCAGCAGGCCAGTTCCTTCTGTTTCTTTCTGATGCCTTTTTCCACATTCCCCTTTCTCGCCAGCGTATGCTCCGGATCGTTTCCCCGGTATATTGTTTCGATGTTATCCAGATAGAGATGAGAGAGGGAGAGCAGCTCCCTCAGCGTTATAATCTGATTTTCCTGTAGATTCATGGCTTTCATGATTCCGGCATCCAGATAATTGTTGAACTCTTCCTTTGATGTGAAGTCGGTTCTGTGATCGATTGTATCGATGCAGTGGCCGGCGGAGAGTTTATTGCAGCAGCAGCATACAGCATCATTATCAACAATCAGTTTCATCTCCGAAATCTCATTATTGTATATCCGGTTTCCTGTCATATGGTAGGAATGGCCGTAGGGGTGTGGCTTCAGCTCCTTGCCGCTTCCATAATCCCGGAGGATATCGAAGAAGTGGTGAATTCTTATATTTAACATATCGTTTCTGTAAATACCTTTTGCCGCTATAAAATGCCTGCGATTAACGGAATCTGAATCGCAGTTCCTGTTACTTATTCTTAATCCATTGATGCTAGTCAGTTATCGCGAAGGAAAACTCACAAACTTCAGAATCCTGGTAATTTCTGACTGTCAGGACTTTTCCTAATTTACAGCCCAGAGCAGCAGCGATCTCTTCAGCCTGATTTGTCGCCTGGTCAAGCAGTACCTGAATGCTTTCTTTTTCTTTGCCGGGATAAATATTCATATAGATCCCGGTTGCTCCCAGAGCCTGCAGTTCATTTATCAGTGTATCTGAATCGATATTATCGTTCACCAGGACAGATAACGACTTTATGGATATAAAATGATTCTTCTCCACGTCAGGATTTCTGTCCTGGTGTGTAGAGCTGCTGTTGAGAGAATAGGAAAGACCTTTCTCATCAAGGTAGGCGGATATTGTATCCAGAGCTGTGTCTGTCTCCCTCTCTGCTTCCTTCTGATCTATATTTGACTTCTCAATCGAAACATCCAGCTGATTGTTTCCCATAAAATAATAAGAACCGACAGTCACTGTGATACTTCGCTGAACAGGAACTGTGATGCAGCCTGTCAGTAAAATGGTAAATGCCAGAATTGCCGATATTTTTTTAAACATATAGTTATCTCTCCTGTCTGCAATTTCAGAGAATCCGAGATGAATATATAAGTTCATGCGGTAAATGTAAACAGTGTTTGACTGAAAACAGTTTTGCCTACTTTTTGCTTTTGTCTGAATAGTGTACATGCAGTTATTTTGCATATATAAAATGTTTCTGATTTTTCCGTATAAATCCTGTATAAAAAAACATTAATAAATCTATAATCTCATATTATTTATATTCAATTAAATTTTTATAATATATAGATTTAGCATATTTTTTACTTGAAAAGCAGATTGGTAAATTCTTATATTATAAAAAATTAAAAGATTTTTGTTGACATTTTTAGCAATCGTTCTATCCTTATACTGAGTTAATAAAGTCACTATGGTTATTGTAGAAAAAAATATGTATTAATATTAAAAATTTTGGAACAGCATATGGATAAAAGGTGTCTTTAAATAAACATTAAATATCTTTAAAGTTCTCCAGAATGCCGAGGCTAATACAACTGAAATAAGAAATTCTCTCCAAGATGAGATTATCGATTATTAAGGAAAGGTTTTATGATGGAATACACGGTGGCAAAACCAAAATTGAAGAAATCTGTTTTATATTTGAGTATTGTTTTGATTCTCATGATCCTCTTTTTTGTTGTCTGTCGGGATTATTCATATAAGAAAACCAGTATCCATGTAAATGAAACTCTTTTGATCATAGATAAGATCCTTTATGAAGATCGTGATGTCATCTCTACTGATAATCAGGTTAATGAAAGTTATATCAGTAACTTATATTCAAGATTAGCCCTTCATGTATCCTCGCTTGATCCGCAGATGAAAAAGGGGATACATCCATTAGAACTGAGTTCCCTGTCAGATTGTCCCTGCTCCGGAAATCAGAAATGTTTAGCCGATTTGTCAATTCAAATCAAAAGAAATATGGCCAGAGAGCAGAGTAGTTTACTGCACAATGATGCCTTATTATTCATTGTACTGATCCTGGCTTTAAGTGTCTATTTTAGAATCTTTTCAACAGGTCGAGTCTATACCGATATGAGTCTTTCAAAGAAAGCTATAGAATGCTTAAGATCAATTGGTAGGGTCGTAGAAATTGATGAGAGTTCTTTCTCTGACTTAGAAAAATTTTCTTCAGAAATTTGCCATGAGATCCTATTTGAACGCCAAATCCGGGAGATCGATATCCATGGTGATCTCGATCATGTTTTAATCAAGCTGAGGCAGATCCTCAAAAAGGAAATGGCGTGCGACAGAATCGGTTTAGCTTTCCTTGATCGGAAGGGGGAACTCTCGACTGAGACAACCTATAGTAATTTCCATGATATTCAAATGGAAAAACTTTTCAGCACGAGTGTTGATGGGACGCTTTTGGCAAATCTTTTAGGGGATAGAAAAAGTCTAATTATTAATGATCTTGTCGCTTTTGCAGAGAAGCATGATGTTTCTCAGTCTGCAAGGGCTGTCATTCAGGATGGGTATCGATCCAGTATTATAATTCCCATCCGGTTTGAAGGTCATAAGGTCGGATACGTTATTGTCCTGAGAAAAGAGGGGGAATTTACTGTTAAGGATTCTTCCTTTGTAAGCCGGGTGGTCGAACTATTAAAACATAAACTTTATATGGAATACATACTTCAATATATTGTAGCTCATACCTCCCTGGCCTTTGTTAAATTACTGCATGAAAGGGATAATGAAACAGCCTTTCATATCCAGCGAATGACCCGTTACTCCACAATTTTAGCCTGCAAGTATATCGAAAGGAATAGGGAGGTATCAGCCAGATTAGTTCGGGAGATTCGATGGTTTGCCCCCCTTCATGACATAGGAAAGATCGGGATCCCCGATCATGTTCTTATGAAACCAGATAAACTGAATGTTGAAGAGTGGGAGCGGATGCAAGACCATGTTCTGATAGGAGAACGGGTCATCCGACAGATAAGCGATGATATATCTGAGTACCTTTCCCTGTCTTTAATGGATACGGCTGTTGATATTATCGGGAGTCATCACGAGAAATATGACGGTACGGGTTATCCCAGGGGACGAGAAGGAGAGGAGATTCCTCTGGCGGGACGCATTGTGGCTTTGGCAGATGTATTTGATGCTCTTACATCCAGGAGAACTTACAAGGAGGCTTATTCATTCAATAAAGCTGTACACGTAATGAAAAACAATATGGAGGGCCATTTTGATCCCGAGGTATTCGCATGTTTTCTGGAATGCCTGGATGAAATTGAAAAAGTTTTTGAAAGCCTGAAAGAGATATAAGCCGTTTTTTTCTTTTATTTCCTGAGTTACCCTATTATACCCCCTGACTTCTCCGCATACGAATCCTATCCGAGCCCTCCAATTCTCTTCTCAAGTTCTTCCTGACTCATCTCGATTATTGTGCTAACTGAGGCGTTCATAGCCTTCGCTATCGATTTTACGGTATCATGGTTCTGATGTCAGGATATAGTTGTTATTCTATTCAAATGATAACACCACCAGGACCTGAGGAGACTGATAATGAAGCAACTGAAAAAAACATGGTTGAGAAGTTTTTTAGGACGGGAAAGGGAGTTTAGCGAATTAAAGAGCCAATTCCTGGAATTTCAGAAAACTCAAAGTCCATCCTGTACATTATTGCTTGGAGAATCTGGAGTCGGGAAGACAAGGCTTATACATGAATTTTACAGCTGGCTTGTAAAAACACAACAGGGGAAAGCCAAAATCTACTGGCCGGATAAATTGAGCATTATTGGTGATAATCTCGCCATTAATCCTTTTTTTGATCAGCAGGAAAAAGATTGGAGTATCCTGCCTCCCTTTATATGGTGGGGACTCCGTTTTTCAAAACAAATACAAAGAAATAGAGCAGGTGATTGTGCTTTGGATAGTTATCTGCCAGCTCTGATACCGCATTTCTTTCCCCTGGAATTAAAAAAGAGAAAAGAAAAAACAAAAAAGAAGCTGACTTATTCTTCATTGGATATCGGTGCAAACATTATTCTCAATTTCGCGACCCTGGGAATCACAGGATTATTGAAATCGGCCGTTGATACGGGTTTGCAGATATCAGAAGTGGTCAAATATGTAGAAGAAACAAAAAGAATGGAACATTTGGCGGGAAGAGGAGGTGTCTCACAACGATTATCCAATCGAATAGACTCGGTTATTCATGACCTTGAAATGTATTTCAAATCTGTAGAGGACAGTTTTTGGGTTCTGGTCCTCGATGATCTTCAGTGGGTTAACGATGATGAAGACAGTTTTGTTTTTTTAGAGAAATTCTTTCAGGTCATTGCTGATAAGAACCTGCCGGTATTCGTCATCGCTACCTGTTGGCCGCTGGAATGGAAAGAAGATGAAAAAAACAGTGCCAAAAAAGATGATCTTTCCTTTTCTGAACTGTTAAAACGTAATTTCAGTGGCAATTCCGGGAAATCCGGCCAATTGAACTCCATTGATATCAGCGAGAAAATTGACCTGTCTCCCATGCTCAAAAAAGCCCTTCCGGGTTTGACCGGGAAACAAGTCAGTCTGATACTGGACAAAGCTGACGGTAATCCACAGCTCCTTGATGAAATTATCAGTTACTTTCGCGAATCCGGACACTTGTTTGTCGGCAGGAAAATTAGCAGTCGGCTTGTAGACGATACGGCTATAACAGAGAGTTCCCACGGGTTGGAGCTCTTTCTGCGAAAAAGGTACTCCCTTCTTCCGGAAAGGCATAAGGAACTCACCAGTTTAATCACTCTTTTCAGGTCTATTAGCTTCTCCACGGCCTTTCTTCCCCTGCTTTACCGGAAACTGGGGCGTAAAACTAAAATAAATAGTGTTTTAAAAGAATCATTTGATAAATATTCCATACTGTATAAGGAGCGATCAGGGCTGGACGAGTTCCGTCATCGGACTTATTTTGATTTATCCAGTGATTATTTTATATATGGCTGGGATATCTATGGAAAAGATGAGATAGAAAATCACTTTTTTCAAACATTGGAAGAATTCTGCAGAAGCGATTCCTTTTCAACGCTGTCTAATCAGGAAAAAAAATGGCTGCTGGTACAGGCTGTACAATACAGAAAGGATCACCTGGACAACGATAGCTCATTGGGAGTTTTCGCTGGAAATAAGCAGAAATTAATTTCACTGCTCATTGAAGATAAGAATGAAAGGTCTCTGAAAATTGAATGTGGTGATATGCTTCAGTTTATTACTGATACTCCTCACGGGCGATTGCCTGATGGATTCTTGATAGAGTTTGCCAGTACTGTTTCCATGGCTGAGAGCGATGTTAATCAGCATGAATTCTGGAAGAAGGCATTTCTGACAGTTCAAGCTTCTGATAAGAGTAAAGAGCCATTGGATCTGGCTGCAAAATTCTATGCTCTGTCAAATATTGCCATAAGAATGAAACTCTATTCTCAGGCTGTGGAGACTGCCAATACCTGCTGGGACCTGGTCGTGCCCCTCTATCATGAGGATTGGGAACTTGATCACCTGCTCTATTATCGTATTCAACAGATTCGATCCCTGCTTTTTAATGACCAGCGATCGGAGGCTGATGAAATTCTTCGATGGATAACTTTAAGGAATCTGCGCCTCAGGGAGCGGATTGAAAATCAGGAAGCAATATGCGGAAAGAAAAAAAATAAAATGTTATGGACCCACGAAAACATCGATTTCACTGTAGGCTGCTTTAAAGAAGAGCAAAGCTATCAAGTGAGCTTATACGATATTTTTACTAATGATGCACAGTCAATATCTTTTTTTACACCCTTCGGTCATATACAGGGAATATATTATGGGCCATTCTCCTATGAAGTAAGTGGTGAAGATCTGATCATCTTCCTTGGAGAAAAGGCCCGTTTCAGTTTTACCGGAGTAGAGGCTGACTGCCTTGAACAAATTAACAATCTATCAGCCATAACTGTCTTTACCTTTGAAATTCCTTCCAGCTGCTGGCCGGTTTTGGATAGCACCAGGGATATACAAAAGGAAGTAAAACGATACGGCTCTCCCGTAGCCGCGACTCCTGTTTATAATAGATATTATGAGGGGGATCCTGTCTGTTGGGCTGAGTTAATCGGAGCTGAGGTGTAAATCGTTATTCTTTAATTATCCGTATGGACTCAGCTAAAAAAAAGCCCAGCGTGAAGCTGAGCTTTTTTTTTTACGTCCAAGAGGATTCGAACCTCTGACCCTCGGCTTAGAAGGCCGATGCTCTATCCAGCTGAGCTATGGACGCTCGTTAATAATTTACGGGATAAAAAAGGCGTAACTGAAGGACGACTCTGTTCCCGACTGATTATGCAAAAGCATAACCGGTAGTCGGGATAGCAGGACTCGAACCTGCGATTTCCTGCTCCCAAAGCAGGCGCCTTAGCCACTAGGCTATATCCCGTAACGTTTAGGGAGTATATAGGGTTTGATTTTTTTGGTCAATATAAGCCGGGTACTTTTTTAAGAGCTGCTTTTACAGGGACCTGCAGAAAAGGCAAACCCTTGTGCCTGTGGGTGATAATCATCCATAATACTGGCATGAAATCATCTGAGCGGGCCCGGATTATTACGGATATCCTCAATAACGAGTATCCCGATAGAAAGCCCCTGCTGAATTACAGAGACCCCTATGAGTTGCTGATAGCTGTGATCCTGTCGGCTCAGGCTACAGATGCCGGAGTTAACAAGGTAACCCCCCTGTTGTTTGAACGCTATCCGTCTCCGGAAGACCTGTCCCTGGCCGTGCAGGGGGAGGTGGAGGATATTATTCATCCCACGGGATTTTTCCGGGTCAAGGCGGCCAATATTATAAAAACGGCCGCCGCACTGTCGGAGCAGTTTGAAGGGAAGGTTCCGGGAACCATGGAGGAGCTGACGGCCCTGCCCGGGGTGGGGCGGAAAACGGCCAATGTTATCCTCTACCATATTTTCGGTCAACCCGCCATTATCGTGGATACCCACTTTAAAAGGGTGACGAATAGGCTGGGGTTTACGGCTGAAAAAGATCCTCTGCAGATCGAGAGGGAGCTGCTGAACCTTATCCCCCGGGAGATCCAGTCGGATTTTTCCATGGGGGTGAACCTGCACGGGCGGAAGTACTGTCATCCCCGGAAGCCGGAGTGCGGCACCTGTCCGATCCGGGATTACTGCCCTTCGGTTATGATTTAGCTACTGGAGCCGGAAGGTTTTTAACTCATATACAACGGCGACTGATTTGTTAACGGTCAGTCCGAGATACACTTCTGGCTGGCTCAATGATTCATCAATGGCAATATCCACTTTTTCGATTGAATATGTCGGATCTCCGAGGGGGATAACATCAGAAGAAATCCAGCTGAAACCGCCGTTTCCCGAAACAAGGACTGTATATGCAGTTCCTGATGCGGGGACTCCCATCTCCTGTAGAAGAATCAGGTAGTTTTCTGAAGAAAAAAGGTGAAAGTTGAAAGTATACCCCTGATCGATAAGCAACTGGATGTCTTCGTCCGGATTAGCTGCATCAAATAAAGAAATGACCATGTTTTGTTCCGGTATATATATACCGGATTCCTGTGGTGAACTGGCCACCAGGTAATTAGATTTATACAGACTAAGGTGTCTGTATGTATTCGTATCGGCTGAAATCGTGAAGAGGGGGGAAGAAAGGGCAATTTCTCCTGCCTGGTAGCTGTATATAGCTCCACTGTCTGCCAATAGATAACATGTACTGTCCTGAGATGTTATCTGTAAATTGTCTGCAGTCCCTATTTCCCCCGAAAAGGGAATTGTAACAGGGCTGATTGCTCCGGGTGCCGCACCCGGGGTTATGGCCGGCATTCCTATATGGAGATTTTTAGAATCGTCCACACCGGCCAGAACCGCATGAGTTCCGGAGTAGCTGATCCTGTAATTGGTTGTTGAAACGCTCTCGTAATATATCTCTGGAGGGTTAGTATTGGGAACATAGTAATGGTTTGAGCTGTTGGAAAGGCCTATGTCGTATCCTGTATATTGCCCTGCTCCTTCATAGATCTCCAATTGACCTCTGAAAACATAATCTCCGCTGACATCTATATCGGCAATCCCTGTTTCCAGGGCCATACCGCTGACAGATGCACCGAAACAACTGTCCGAGTCTGTCACCGTCCATGTCGTTCCGTTATCCGTGTAGGCATAGTAACCGACTGATCCTGTGCTCTGGGTAGACATATGGAACCGGCCGTTATCAGCTGCAATAGAACGGTAGGATGAAGCGTCAGCTTCTGTAAAGTATGTGGTCAGTGATGACGTCGAGGTATCAATCCGGTTTGTTTCTGCCAGTTGGGTGTAACTTCCGGCAGCACTCCACCAGGCCACGCCATTAATATTCACTGTCCCGCTGTTATAGTAGCAGGCAATTACATAGCCGCCGTCTTCGGTTGCTGTAAAGGAGAAGCCCTTTTCATCGGCATTTTCTGAAATCGCCACCAGTTCTCCTGTCTGGGACACAAGGTTCAGGACAACATCTCCTTCTACATCATCCACCGTGTCCCCGAAAAACACATAGGAAGTCCCGGCTGTTAAAGGGCCTACTGTGAAAAAGCGGCTCTCTCCGACGGGGATTGTGGTGAAACTGTACTCAGAAGGATTTATGTTCATTAAAAACGGAGAATCCGGGGAAATCTTCAGTTTTATACTGATCGAATTCTCACCCTCCGTCAGCTCTACCGAATCGCTTCCTTCGCAGATCAATACGGAATCGGCATTATGGGTTTGTACACTCACGGCTGCCGTAACATTGACGGGCAGATCCGAAAGGGTCGCTGTCCCGATATATTTGTCGGGGTTTTCCGGGTCCGCTTCCAGAGTAACCGTGGCGGTATAATCGGTTTCGCCAATGGTACAGGTCAGGGTGACGCTGTTGCTGGACAGATCGATAAAGCGCCCGTTCGGAAGGGATGTTCCGGAATACAGGCTTCTGTCAATCGATGCTGTGACAGAGAGTTCTCCACGACCGTCGGAAATCTCTACAGGACTGTTACGGCAGGCCGCCAGAAAAAACAATAGGGTTATAATAATAGAATATTTGATGCGTACCATAAAGGCCTCCATTCCCCATCCTTCTTTTATATCAGGTCAGCAGGGATTGTCTGCCTTTATAGTATACACCGGATTCCTATATTTTCATCATACTTTAACTGGTCGCAGATCAGAAATGCCCGTGGAAATCCTGAATGGTTTCAAATCCTGCTTCTTCCATGTAGGATTTTATCCCTTCCAGAACCTGTCCCGATGCATCGGGGGTTACGAAATTGCCTGTACCGATCTGAACGGCATCGGCTCCGGCCAGGAGGTACTGAACCGCATCCTCCCAGGTCATAATTCCGCCCAGTCCGATTACGGGGATATTCACCGCATGGCTGACGCGCCAGACCGCAGCCACCCCGACCGGCCGGATAGCCGGACCGGAAAGACCGCCCGTAACGGCAGGGATCGCCGGTTTTCTACTGTGAATATCCACAACCATTCCCATTACCGTATTGATACAGGCAACCGCATCAGCGCCCCCCGCTTCCGCAGCCTGACCGATAACGGAGATATCCGTTACATTGGGGGTCAGTTTCATAATCAGGGGTTTGTCCGTCAGTTTTCTCAGGGATTTAGTGAGCCTTTCCACCTGTGCCGGGTCCGTTCCGAAGGCCAGACCGCCGTGTTTAACATTGGGACAGGAGATATTTACCTCATACCCCCATAGAGCATCCTGATCGTCTACCCGGCTGATTACCTCGGCATACTCCTCTTCCGTGCTGCCCGCCACATTTAAAATAACAGGACAGTCCAGTGTTTTAAGGAAAGGGATCTTCTCCGTAAGGAATCTTTCAACACCCACATTGGCAAGGCCGATGGAGTTGA
Source organism: Oceanispirochaeta sp. (assembly GCA_963663385.2). Classification (GTDB taxonomy): domain Bacteria; phylum Spirochaetota; class Spirochaetia; order DSM-2461; family DSM-2461; genus Oceanispirochaeta. Next base: position 877,467 of record CAXXXD010000004.1, read on the forward strand.
TCATCCCTGCGGGAGTTTCCACCAGCCGGGGCAGGGGATTCCCCGGACGGGGTTCAACCGTGACGGCTTTTGTGTAGAGAGCTCCCAGGGAGGAAAGGTCGGTTAAAGGGGCATACTCTTCCCCGTATCCGAAGGTTCCCGAAGCGACTCCCACCGGACCCGGGAGGATTTTGTCCCGTATTTTTACAGTTAAGTCCATTTGATTCTCCTGGAGTCGAATACGGGCCCTTCCTTGCAGACCCTGGCATATTTTTCGGGTCCGACAACCTCTATGGCGCAGCCCATGCAGGCTCCCACACCGCAGGCCATCATCTGTTCCATGGAGGACTGGGATGGGATGTCCTTTTCCACGGCAAAATCATGACAGGCCTTAAGCATCCCGTGGGGGCCGCAGGCATAGATACACGGTTTATTCAGTGTTTCCCAGCTCAGAGAGCGCAGGTAATCGACTGAGGTGCCCTTGAATCCTGCCGAACCGTCATCGGTGCAGTACTGGATGCTTCCGTTTTCCAGATCAGGGAGCTTCGGCAGAAAAGTTTTTGACCGGCATCCGAATATGAGGCGGGGTGCAAAACCCCTTTTATCCAGAGTCCTGGCCAGATAGAGTATCGGTCCAAGGCCGATCCCTCCGGCAATCAGCAGAGGAGAACTTCCTTCTTCGGGAGTCGAAAAACTGTTTCCCAGGGGGCTTAGTATCTCTATTTTTTTCCCCGCAGACAGTTCCGCCATCAGCCTGGTGGCAGGGCCCCGCACCTGATAGATAATAGATGCCGCTCCCTCGTCGGAGCTGAACCCGGACAGGGCAAACGGTCTTCTGAGAAGGGGGGCGGGATTTTCCGATACTTTTATTGTCAGAAACTGACCGGGTTCGGGAGGGCTCATGTCCTGCGGCCAGGGAAAGGTCATCTCCCGGTAGCCGAGTGCGATTTCTGTCTGGGTTAAGAGAGCGGTTGTAAAATTTCTCATTCCTTTCCCTGTACAATTTTCAGCAGATCTTCAGACTTCCCGCTGAACTCACTTATCAGGTAGTTCGTCAGGTTGCTGATTCTCTTTGCCGTATCCTGATCAATGGAGTGTTCAATCTTGCAGGCTTCCTGCTGAGACTGTTCCGTTTCCAATAGAAGGACCTCTTCCAGGAATTTAACGAGAATCTGATGCTTTCCGAAGATGGATCGGGCAATTTCGCTTCCTTTGGGAGTAAGGTTGATAAAGGAGTTCTTTTCATACTCTATCAACTCTTTGGATTTGAGATTTTTCAGTGCGCCCGTGACCGAAGGCATCTGGACGGATAGCTTTTCTGCAATATCTTTTACCCTGGCCACTCTGTTCTTCTCTTCCAGTTGGAGTATGGCCTCCAGATAGTCTTCCAGACTGGGGGTTAATCTAATTTTTTTATCCATAATAATATTCATACCAGATTAGGGGATAAAAAACAAGAAAAAACCATAGCTGTCACTAACTTACTTAGTTTTTCGCGCCTTTCGTATATACCATTGAACGTCCCATTCCAGGTGTTTCCACCAGGGCTGTTTCTCTTCCCAAAGTATTTTCAGCAGGACATAACGGTATGTCTGCCATGTTTTCCGGGGAACCGCCGGGAGGGTGGCTGCGCGGGGCCGTGTCCCGGGGTAGCCGGCCGGGTGCAGAAGAAGGCCGTTCCAGTTGAAAAGAGACTCGGCTTTGGACACAGGTCTTTTCTTTCCATTAATCCCCCGGAGGCAGGATGCGGCAGAGCTCCGGAGTTCCGGATCCGCCAGTGCCAGGACAATACCCGCATCTGCCGCCAGGGAACGGTCAAATGTAATTGATGGAAGATCTCTTAACTTTTCTCTATCTACCCTGTCGGGAGGGAAAGGATCTGTAAATCCGGCCAGGGGGATCATAAGAGGGAGGGGGTAGGCGAAACCATATTCTTGCTCCATAGTATTAATGTATGACTGAAGAGGGGCTTCACTCCCTTCCGAAAGCATCAGAGCAGTTATATACTCATAGTTCATCTGTTCATCATACCGGGGAGACCCTTTTTGGAGAAGAGAAATATGTCCGTAAGCAGAAAGTCAGTTTTTATAGCCCTTATTCCGACTCTTATTTTCGGATTAACCGGGGTTTTAGGAGCTTTCCCTGTCAGTCAGGAATCATCCAATCCCTATCTGATAGACCGGGAAAGGAGTGCGGACGCTCCTGTTCCTCCCTTTGAAGGGGATTCCGAGCAGATTCTCCGGTTTTATCCGCCGGTCGCTGCAGATACAGGCAGGGCTCTGCGGGTTTATACTTCCCCCCGGGAACGCCGGAAAATTACCCTGCTGACAGCCGGGGATTCCCGGGAGATTCTCCTCCCTCAAACTGAAATTCCCCTTCCCATATATTTACACTTGTCCCCGGATCAGCTGCTGACAGGAATCCTCCTGCCGGAGGACCTCCCAGTTGAGATGCAGCCGGTCTGGCTGGATTCCCGGAGGGGGGCTCCTTCTGTTCCTGAAATATATCTGGATAATCCGGAGGTCCTGTATTACTCTCCTCCCGCAGAGGACCGATCGGGAGATTTCTTTTATAGTCTGAAGCTGAAAAATTCCGGTCTTCTGCATTTTGAAGGTCTGGAAGAAGCAGGGCTGGTTTTCAAACCTTTTCCCGCTGCCCGCTGTATCGCTCTGTACCCTGATGCAGACAGCAGCGGGTCAGTATCCGTAACTCCTTTGTCAGCCCTGGAATTTCTGGAATTTGAAAAAAACGGAATCCCGGACTTTCCCGTCCCTCTTTCGAAGGGATTGGGCGGTATTCTGGACACTCCTCTGGGGGCATGGCGAAACCCGGATTTTGAACTGTACAGCTGGACCCTCTTTCCGGATATCCTGATCTGGGACTGCCAGAACTATGACATTCAGAACCGATTCTTCAGACGCCTCTCCTATTTTGTAGAAAAGAAGGGGTTTCGAGGTTCCCTGATGACCAACGGGGAACTGGAAGGGATGCATGGATGGAATGCTCACGATTACCGCCCGGAAGATCTGGCCCGGTTCTATACGGTTGCGGATGCACAGGATTTCCCTCTTTATCAGGAAGAGGTGCTGATGAAGGATATCCTGATCCGGAACGGTATCATATTGAAAAATCCCGAAGGGGGGTACAGTGAAGGAAAGGGTGCCGTGCTGTCCATCTCCCGGGAAACTTCGGAAATCCTGAGAGAACGTTTTCTGGTGCATGAATCATCTCACGGGCTCTATTTTACCTCCGCCGGGTACAGGGATTTTGTTCTGAGTGTATGGGAGGGACTGGAGGAGGAAGACCGTTCCCTGTGGCGTTTCTTTCTGGGATGGCACGGATATGATCCGGAAGATGAAGATTTAATGGTTAATGAATTTCAGGCTTATCTGGTACAGCAGCGGGTGGAAGATGCCTCTGAATACTTCAATATCAGGATGAAGAATCTTCTCAGGCTTTACCCTGCTCAGGAATCTCTTTTAAGCCGGGGAATTGGTGAAAAAAGCGAATCCTTTCGTATATGGTCCGGGATAATCAGTCACTGGCTTATGGAAAAATGGGGTTTGGAACCGGGAGATTTCTTCCCGCTATATAAGGAATTGCCACAAAAATAACCGCTTAAGAGAATTAATGGGAATTCCTTCGCTTTCGGGTTTACATAGTTTTGTCTATTTGGTATATTTCTTCACGCTCAATCAATTAAGAAAGAAGCAAAGGTAGGAAATAGATATGTCCAGAAAATGCGAAATCTGTGGAAAAGGTACAGTCGCGGGACACAGCGTACCACGGAAGGGTCTTCCGAAGAAAAAAGGCGGAGCCGGACAGCACATCGGTGTTAAGTCTAAAAGAACCTTCAAGCCTAACCTTTTGAAGGTAAAAGCTCTTATTAACGGTACTCCCAAGTCCATGAAAATCTGTACCCGCTGTTTAAAAGCCGGTAAGGTTGTCAAAGCGTAAGGTTGAATACCTGCCCGTCGTAAGCGGGCTCCACATTCAGGTCTTTCAGATCCCTTTTCAGCTGGAAATGATCGACCTCATGACATATATGTGTCAGATAAGCCCGTTCAGGGCTTATTTTTTTTATAACTTCCAGAGCTTCGGGGATACAGAAATGTGTTTCATGGGGTTTAAACCGGGGTGCTCCCAGCACCAGATGGCTCAATCCTTCCAGCAGGGGCCAGGATGTTTCCGGAATTCTGCTGCAATCCGTTATATAGGCGAAATCCCCAATCCTGAATCCCAGTATGGCAAGTATCCCGTGAAATACGGGGATGGGGATTACTTTCATTTTTCCTAGAGTGAAAGACTCTGTCCCGATTGTATGAAGGCTGATTTTCGGGGTTCCCCCTCCTTTCTGGAGGGGATTGAAGATATAGGGGAAGCGTGCCCTTATATCATTGCAGACATCCTCTCTGGCATAAACGGGAATTTCCCTGTTTACGGTGAAAGGACGGATATCATCCAATCCATGCAGATGATCCGCATGACTATGGGTGTACAGAACGGCATCCAGCCTGTGGATCCCGGTTTTTACGGCCTGCAGCCTGAATTCCGTGGCCGTATCAATCAGAATAGCCGTATCACCTTCCCTGATATAAACGGAACAGCGGGAGCGTTTGTTCTCTTTTACTTCGGATCGGCAGACTTCGCAATTGCAGTTTACAACGGGTATCCCGTGGGATGTTCCGGTTCCAAGGAGTGTTACTTGCATAGTGTTTTATCCTAGCAGATCCCCGAAGAGAGAGAAAGCCCCCGGACCGGATCATTTCCCGTGCAGAAATCTGTTCGGGGCGTCCTCCTTTTCAGTATGCCGAAGTATCGGTCAGTAATGGTTATGGCAATGCAGGTGGAATCGGGAATAAACTCACATCTAATTAAGAGATAAAAAGTTAATTGGTTTTCATTTTCTTAAAATATGATACTATGGTGTATATTATAAAGTAAAAGAAGGGACCCCATGAAATCATTCCTCACGAGGTTTGCATTATATCTCTCTTTGATGCTGTTCCCGGTCATATTTCTGTTTCCGCAATCCCGGGCGACCATTAATGAAACGGGTGGTACAGCTGTTCGCAGCTACGGAGTGGATTATAACGATAAATACCGCTCTCCTCTGGGGATTGGCATTGAATATCAGAGCGTTTCTCCCATCTCCCTGAAATACGATGAAGAGTACCGCTTTACCGATTTGGCCCTCTCTTTTAAATATTCCTTTAAAAACAGACCCGTTCTGCAGCCCTTCGGTGCTGTGGGGATCCAGTTGGTCTCTCCTTTGAAAGTCTCTACGGAAATAACAGATGCGGAAAAATTTTCTCATAACCTGTATTACGGCACCCTTGGACTGGCTTATGCCACCAAGCTGAATAAACAGCTGGAAATGGGAGGGGATCTGTTTGCCGGTTTCGGCCAGGCTGTTTATGATGAAATAGACCAGGTAAACAATGAATCAAAAGGGGCTGCCGAAATTCTGGCGGGTGCGGGCGGCAATGTGGCGTTCAATCTCAGCTATAATCTCAGTCTGAGTTTTCATCCGACCATTCGCTACCGTTACTCCCTGTCTCCTATGGACCGTTACGACGGATTTGCCTTCGGGTTGGGATTCAGTGCCAGCTACCGTGTCGGAGAAGATCCGGATGCTCCTCAGGCCGAGCTGAGGAGCATCAAGTTCGGGGAATTCCATATGCCTCCCCTGTTTGCGTCCATGCAGAGCTACTATACGAAACACCCGGTTGCTGAGGTGGAAATTACCAATATCGAGAAGCATACCATTCAGGATGTGGACATCCGTTTTATGCAGGCCGGTTTTATGGATGCCCCCACAAAGGCGGATACCATTCCGGAGCTGGGGCCGGGCGAAACCGCTACAGTGAACATTTTTACGGCTTTTAATCAGGAAGTCTTTTCAACAGAGGGGATTACGCCCCTGGTCGGAGAGCTGATGGTGGACTACCTCTCCCGGGGGAATGCGGGACGCCAGGTTCTGACTGTCTCCTATGATCTGTACGATAAAGAGTCTCTTACCTGGGATGACGACCGGAAAATGGCCGCTTATATCACCCCCTCCGATTCGGCCCTGCGGAACTATGCCAGTTTTGTCCGTCAGAGTTCCAAGGATGTGGAAAACCCCGGTCTCAACAGCGCCCTTCAGACAGGGCTTCAGATCTACTACGGACTGACCGAAATAGGCTGTATCTATCAGAAAGACCCCACCTCTCCCTTTGATGCGGCTCAGGAGAACCCTCTGGTTATTGATGCGGTAAGCCTCCCCCGGAGTACCCTGAAGAGGGGAACCGGAGACTGTGACGACCTGACCGCACTCTACTGCAGCCTGCTGGAATCAGTGGGAATCGAAACGGCGTTTATCACAACGCCGGGGCATATCTATGCAGCCTTCAATACGGGGGAACAGGCCCGAAATTACCAGATGATCCATCCCGACAAGAACCGGACCCTCAATATTGACGGTGATGTCTGGGTCCCCGTGGAGATTACCATGATAGGTTCAACCGGGTTTTCCGATGCCTGGAAGGTCGGTGCGGAGGAGTTCATGAAATACGAGGACTCTCCGGAGAAACGGGGATTGTACAGAACAAGGGAAGCCCAGGATATCTACAGGCCTGTCGGGTTGAAAGAGACCGATCTGGGGCTGCAGTACGGTGAGAAAGCGGTTATCGCCAGGATCGTCTCAACCGAAACAACAACCCTTGTGAACAGTATTATCGATTCTTATGATCAGGAAGCGCGGCGAAAAGACAGTAAAAGCGCCTACAACCAGCTTGGAACAATCTGCGCCCAGTTCGGTCAGTATAACCGGGCGGAACAGGCTTTCAACTATGCCCTTGCCCTGGACCGGAACTACCTGCCTTCCAAAATGAACCTGGCCAATGTCTTTTTTCTCAAAGGGCAGTATCAGAATGCCCTGCGGCTCTATCACAACGTGGAACAGGACTATCTGACCCGGAACAGAACAACATCCACTGCCTATGCCCGGGTTCTGCTGAACCTGGCGCGCAGTTACTATGAACTGGAAAACTATGACAAGTCCGGTGAATACGCCGGGCGGCTGAGGGATCTGGATCCGGATCTGCTCAGGGACTATTCCTACCTGGAAGATGACGGCGGACCCTCGCTGTCGGGAGGAGCCTCATGATTATAAAAAGTATTATTCTGAAAAATATAATTCTTCTGTTGTCAGCAGTGATACTGCTGACATTTATCTCCTGTCCGCAACCCTTGTCGGATGATGATGTTGTAGCAGCCCAGGATGACCTGGCGCCGTCCATTGTTATCTTCACCCCTTCGGACAGTGACATCTATTACTCCTCTGTCGATTTTACCCTGAGTGTTACGGATGATGCGGAATCGGCGGAAGATAATAAGGGGGATCTGGCATCTATCTCCTTTGATATTTCCAATGACGACCTGAGGGGGGGGAAGGTCCTGATTGATCCGGAGGGTGTACAGACTCAGGATGCCAGTTTCGGACCGGATCAGATTGTGTATGATGCGGCAAGCGGAACAGCTTCGTTCTCCTTTTCCACCATTGAACCCAATATCATGTCCGGGCTGATGTCCATTACCATTAAGGCGGAAGACCGGAACGGTAATATTACGACCGAAACCATTACTCTGGCAGACAGCGAGGGGCCCTGGCTGGAGTATACCATTACCGATCTGGCCACCAATGAGGAGAGGAGTTATACCGAAGATACAACTATCCGTTTGGAGGGAACTCTGGGGAATTCCGAGGAGGATCAGGAGACGGCGGACCAGATAACCCATATCAGCTGGTCTGTATTGGGCAAGGCCTGGAGCGGGACCCTGGAAATTGATCAGGATGCTACCTATAAGGACCCCGGTACGGGGGAAACCCTGAACTACTACAATGAACCCCTGGCCCGGTACGAGCGGCTGAACGAGGGGGTTGTCTACCCTGAGCTGTTTATCTACGATCCGGAAACCCGGACTTTTTCCACGGAGATTGCCATCCCCTTCGGGGCGGGGACCGTACTGCCTTTTGAAGTGACTGTTACCGATCTGAATGAGCACGAAAGCACCCTGACCATCAATGCTTTTTCCAATGAGTCGGGTCCGGAGATTGTGATTAACTATCCGACGAATGATTCTGTTGCGTATTACAGTGGTCAAGACCATGGTTCGGGGACATATTATGCTAATGCTATAACGGGGTTTATCAATGGCGGTACGGCTGATCTTGCCAGTCTGAAATACTCCATTACCAATTCGGTGGGAGATAAAACCTATACAAGCGGCAACATTATGGATACGGCTTTCAGCGGCTCCAATGATTTCTCTGTTGATATCAGCGCCGGCCTGGCTGCTACGGTTGATTCCGGTAATGCATCTAATCCGATTGCCCCGGGGGATGGCACTATTACAGTTACTCTTATTGCCATTAATGATGATAATAACGAATCCCGGCCCAAGGTTACTCTGTCTGAGGACAGCACGGGGCCGAGTGTATCGATCAGTTCCTTTGTTTGTAATGTAGGCAGCACTGGATATGCTAAAAACGGTGATTCGGTTACTTTGAGCTGTACTGCCAGCGATGCTATATCAGGGTCTACAGTCAATGCTTCTGCTGCTGTTATTAATGGCTCAGCTGCCACGCTCAGTGGGTTGACGGCGACTTCTTCTCCCTTGACCGGTGTAAGTGACGGGAATTTGGCTTACTCCATGACGGTTGTGGATCATCTGAACAATGCGACAACCGTAACCCAGGCGAGTGGCGGCTCACATCAGGTGATGCATTATGCCGGCGATCCGGATGCTACCCATCTGGAAGGAAGCGGTTTGACATCAACCGATGCGGATGCGACCTACAGCGGGTATGCCGTTGCCGGTGAGAATATCTATGTGGATATGGATTTTGACCGTGTAATAACGGGAATAAGCAATATCTCAACCGGTAGTTTTACCCCGTCTGTTACCATGAATTACGGGGGAGACAGCTCCAAAGCCAGAATAACCCTAGTGCGTTCTGATGCGGTTCAGGGGATTCCGGCCAATTTCTCTTTTGATGTAACCGATGCGGCTGGTAATGTGACGTCTGTGGGAGAGGGGAACTCCATTGATCAGGGGGATGTGACCGGAGGACTGGTTATCTACGATGCCGTAGCGCCGGCTACGCCGGCCGGTCTGGACCTGGATGCGGCGGACGACAGCTCTCTGGCCGGTTACATTGGAAGTGATTCGGATAATTATACAAGTAGCAGCAGCGGCCTGACCATTTCCGGTTCGGGGGAAACAGGCAGTGTTTTAACCCTGACCAGCTCAATAGACGGGTCCGTATTCACAAATACGGTTGCCGGAGGAGCCTGGACAACGGCAGATACCCTTTCTCTCTCTGAAGGAACGCACTCTCTGACAGCCCGGGCTGTTGACCCGGCGGGGAATGTTTCCGGAACGTCGACCGCTTTGAGTTTGACAATCGATACGACACCGCCGGCTGCTCCGGGAAGTATTCATTTGAATCCTGCTTCCGATACGGCCGGAGGGGCAGGTACGACTTCCGACAGGATTACCAGTCTCGATACAGTCACCTTTGATGATGGCGGGGGTGATGGCGCAATGACATCGCCCGATTCAGGATTGCGCTACATCCTGTATAAAGAAAGTGTCAGACAAACTGGTTCCATTCAAATTGATACGGTTGACGGTGACTGGAGCAAGAGCGCTACTCTTACCAATAATGAAGACTATGTGGCCTATAACTACCAGCTGAAAGCGGTAGACCTCGCCGGGAATGAATCCCTGACTTCAGCGGATATAACAATTTATCATGATGATGTGGCTCCGGGTGCCCCCGGTCTGGCTCTGGATAGTACTGATGATACGGGCATATCCGATTCGGACGGAATTACCAATCAGCTTTCCGGTCTTACCATCAGAGGAAGTCTGACAGATAATGATACCCAGGAAAGGGTTTATATTACGGCAGCAAATCGGGATACAACGCTATCTATTGCAGGTTGGAATGGAAGTTTTGATGATGAGTCAGGAGCTGCCTGGTCCTTTAGCGGATCATTGAACTCCGTGGATCACCAGAATATCAATGATATAAGCGTCGTTTCATACGACCGAGCGGGAAACAGCAGTTCTCCTGCAACAATGGAGCTGGTATTGGATACTATGCATCCTACTGCTGTCTCCAGCATTGGATCACTAACCCTTATTCATGATGATACCAATGATACTGGATTATCAAACTCAGATAATATTACGAAAAATACAAGTCCGAACTTTTATGTGAGTGTAACCCATGGAGGAGAGTTAATACCCGGTACATCCGATACACTCTGGGTTGAATTAACCACAGATCAGAATTCTGTTGCTCCATCAGTATTGTCTCAAACTACATTTTTAGCCAGTGGAACCCTTACAATTGGGGGGACACTGGATGAGCATAATTCTCATAATCTGACTGCTACTCTTTATGATGCAGCAGGTAACGATCTGATTACTGGTCCGGCAACATTTGGAACGGTGAAGATTGATAATACAGCTCCCTCTGTGAAATTGGATACGTTTACTCTGCAATCAGCATCAGATACTGGTCAATCTCCATCAGACAGAATTACAAATGATACGACTCCGACTTATAACTATGGTCTAAGTAGTTATTCAGAAGCTTCGTATATTGTATTGACAAGAGATGGCGGTACTTATGTTAATAAAGAAGAAGCGGATAGTTCCTCGGGAGGATCTATTACAACCTCTGCATTGAGTGGAACCCCCTCAACTCAATATGATTTGACTGCGACAATTTATGATATTGCCGGAAACAAAGCAACAGGTCCGAATGATTTGACGCATAATATTACTATTGATACTGTCTTGCCCACAGAGTCTATTTCACTGGATTTGCCGGACGGTTCAGATAGCGGGAACTCTCAAACAGATAACACTACGAATGTGACAGCTCCTGGTTTAAATATTGTTCTAAGCGGTACTACACAATCTGATTATTATGTCGAATTCTCTTCAAACGGATCCGGGGATTCTATTAACGATCTGGATATTGCAAACGGTTCATCTGGAATTGTTACGCATAGTGCCACTCTCTCTTCAGGAACTCAGGGATTACGGACAATTACCGCAACTCTAAAAGATATCGCCGGTAATCCCCACGCGACAGAGCCAACTCTTGGCATTACTTTAGATACTCTAGCACCAGCCATGTCTTTGACTCCATTTATTCTTGATCCGGGTTCTGAAAGTGGATCAGATTTAAATGATGGCATAATAAATGATGATACTCCATCATTCCAATATACTATTGGTGGTACTGTGGATCCCGGTGGAAATTATATTCGTTTAGTCTCCAATGTTGAAATCCAATCAGGTGGATATGAGATGATTGAGGAGACATTTGCTGCTGCAGGTGGTCCCAATTCAATTACCTCTGCCGCTCTGGACGAGGGGGGGCAAACTGTCACAGCTACAATTTATGACATAGCAGGTAATGCTGGATCAGGTACGAACAATCAACCAGTTGTTCTATCAATCGATACAGAAATGAATGAAGAATGTTCCTCGATTACCCTGAATTCGGATACCGGCGTATCCGGTTCGGATGGAATAACTAATGATAAAACACTTGTTGTAACGCTTGATGGAGCCGCAACCGAAGCCTATACGGTCAGTTACTCCTCAACCGGAACCGGAACCTTCCCCGATCTGGCCATTGCAAACTCCACTTCAGGTCCCTATTCCTATACTACGGCAACCATGGATGACGGAGCCCATACCATATCCGCTGTCATGAAGGATGTCGCCGGTAATACCTCTTCTCCGTCAGATCTGGTTATGACCCTGGATACGGTCAGTCCCAAGCTGATTGGCACGGATCCTATTGACTGGGTAGATGCCGGCAAGGATTATCTGACCATGACGTTTACGGATGATCTGGATGCCGGAGTTGTCAGTGGAACAATCAGTGATCCTGATCCTTCAATGGCTCCTGATGATATGGGTGAATTGTCATTTTCTGATCCATCCTCGTTCATCAATTTGACCAATTACAAAGCTGAATTCAGTACGAATTACACAGTTATTAAAATCACTGCTTATAACACGGGAGGTTCTCAAGTGAATTTTTCCGGTACTGAAGACAACATCATTCTAAATTTCACAAGTGACTTTACTGATATTGCCGGAAATTCCCTGAAAAAAGCCGACGGAACAACCGATTTAACAAGTCTTGATTTTAGTATTGCAAGCGGAACTGTTACAATAAATACGGGGGGGATTGTAGGTGGTTTACTCAAGCCGGAAATTACTTTATCAGAGTTGGAAAAATCTACCACTCCATCGATCTCTCTTGCCTCTGGCTATAACAGAAAGGAGACCCCGACTGCTGTTCTACCAGATAAACCATCTGTCACCCCAGAAAAAACAGAATCAGAACAGCAAACAGACTCCGTTATCCCCCTGACTACCCGCCGTCATAACGATGTTGTCAAATCCACCCTGCCCGCAGCTGCCGCACCACCCCCGCAGACCGTCTTCCTCCCCTCCGTGGAGGAGTACAACCGCATCAACCGGGAAGCCCTGCAGTTTATGGAAAAGGTGGAAGAGACCAAGCAGACCCACGAAGAGCTTATTGAACAGATCCGCCTGCCCGGACTTTCCCGGGAAAGCCTGAAACGGATGGACAGTCTGCTTGATCCGGTTATCCCCGAAGTGGAAGTTCTGACCATCTATTCCAGTCCCGTTCCGCTGGCTGTGGAGACACCTGTGGAACTGGCTGTGGAAGAGCTTGTTCTGATCAGTGAAGAAGCGCATCCGGTGAGCTACCTGCTGATTCATATTTTCGTAGCCGCTCTGATAGCCCTGATAACAGGACTCTTTCTGCTGGCTATGAAACGCCTTCAAAGGAAGGAATAAAATGGCTTCCTGGATTAAATACCTGGCCCTCCTGGTGCTGTTAACCCTCGTCGGGTGCGGCCCGGGAGAGGATCAATCCCTATCTCCCGAAGATAAAACGGTAGACATGGCAGATGAATCCGTAACCGAAAAGGAATTCGTCCCTCCTGCCGATCTGCAGGAGCCTGCGGATAAAACGGATAAACCGGAACAGGTGGATACTCCCCGGGAGATCCCGGAATCGGAGCAGCCTGAACTTGCAGACGCGGATGAACCTGCCGGTCCGATGAAGTCTGCGGAAAAACCTGTTCTCCCTGAATTGGCGGATATTCAGGAGAATCTTCCCGGAGAGGCTCAGTCAGAACCTGTTCAAACGGAAATACTGATTCCCTATCATAGAACCGCCTACCATGCGGTGCCGCATGATTTTAAACTTCCCGCGGAACTTAAGGATGCCACGGCAATACTTCCTGTTCCCCTGAAACCCCTCTCTTATCCTCTGGGAGGGCGGGAAGAGATGATTATACCTGTTGTCAGCGAAGAATTGGCTCTCGTTCCCGACCGGAAGGAGGACTTGGTCCCTCAGCCTGAACAGAAAATAGACCCTCCCGCTCCCGAGCCGGAAAGGGACGTCTATATTGAACCGATACCTGTTGATGAGGGCAAGGCAGTGCCTGTTCCGGATGAAAAACCGGAACCGGCTGCCCCGGTCGAACCCGAGCCGGATACGGGTATAGCCGTTGTTGAGTCTGAAGGAATTACAGAACCGGAAGTCGTGGCTGAGACTGTACCGGAACATGAGGTGGTGATAGAACCGGGTGTTATTGTCATTCTTGAACCTGAACCTGAACCTGAACCTGAAGTAGAAGTAGAAGTAGAAGTAGAAGCAGAACCAGTAGTTGAAGCAGAACCAGTAGTTGAAGCAGAACCAGTAGTTGTCCCGCCCGCCGTCTCTCCGGAACCGGTAATCGCAATTGAACCGGAAGAAGCGGAAGAGCCGGAAGTCGTTCTGGACACAGAACCGGAAATGGCAGCCGAACCGGAGGAACAGCCTGCCCCTGTGCCGGAAATTATCTATCCCGGCCCCTGGCTGACCATCGATTCACCCCGGGATAACTCCTACTACCGTTCCAGCTTCCTGTTGAAAGGATTCAGCAGTCCCTCACCCGAAGCTCCCGAGGAGACCCGGGATATCAAGTCCATGACCTGGCGGATGGATGCTCTGGGGGATTATGATAACACCGTATTCCTTGAAGAGGACGGCTCCTTTGAACTGGATGTTTTTACCGCCGGCCTGGAAGGTCCCCATCAGCTGGTCCTTGTGACCGAGGATTTCGGCGGGCGGGAAACCAGGCAGGTATTTACCCTGAACGACGGGAATCAGCCGCCTCAGATTGTTCTGGAGTATCCGGGCGCTGACGGACTTTACGGCAGTATGCTCTCCGTAATGGGAAATATAAAGGATATGTACCGGGGGATCCCCGAACTGGAAGGGATACAGCGCCTGTCCTACAGCCTGATCCCCCGTGACAGGGATACAGACGATACGGTTTTAAGCGGTGACGTTCCGGTGGAAGCGGACAACTCCTTTCTTTTTGCCCTGGATATGGAAGAGCGGTCGGGTAGGCAGTCCCTCCGGCTGGACGCGGAAGGAGTCAACGGTTCCGTGGGGACCCTGGAAATCTCTCTGGTTCCGGGAGGCAGCGAGATCCCGTCTTTTACCGTAAAGCCGCAGGACGGCCGTCTGATCTTAAGCTGGGAACCTGTTCCCGGTGCGGAAGAACAGACTATCTATCTGACCGATGACGGATCCCTTCCTTCAGATAATGCCCCGGGGAATCAGTTTTCCGGAGTTAAGTCCCCCCTCGTGCTGGGAGGTGTTTATAACGGACGCCACTACCGGGCCAGACTGAAGGTCGAAACAGATGGACGGGAGCACTGGTCCCATGTGGCCGAAGCGGTCCCTCTGGCTCCGGGCACGCTGGAGCTGAAGGCGGAAGGCCGGTTTGAGCAGATCCTTCTTACCTGGAAGGCCGTGCCGGGGGCCTCCTCTTTCCGGATTTTCAGAAGGGAGGAAAATGAAGAGGATTACACCCTTCTGGAAGATCCTGTGGAGGGTACTTCCTATGTGGATGCAGCGGTTGAATTCGGCTGTAACTACTACTATAGAATAGAACCCTCCGGGATTGCCGGGCCTCTCAGCTATGAAGTTCCTGCGGCCATGCTGGAAGCGCCCTCCGAAAAGATAACCATGTCCTCCCACTACAGGGATATAAACGCTGTCAAACTGACCGTATCAGGCGAGTATGCCTATGTTGCCGCCGGTGATACGGGGTTTTACATTATGGATGTCTCCACCCCTCAGAAACCGGAAACCATCGGGCACATGAGTATACCCGGGGTGGAGGATGTTTTTGTTGATGGCGAGTATGCCTACCTGGCCGCCGGGTCTCATGGTTTTTCCCTGATAAATATTGCCGAACCGACCCGGCCTTTTACTGTCCTGTCCAGGGCAACAGATAATGCGCAGGGAATAGCCGCCCGGGAAAATATTGTATTTATTGCCGATGGCGAGCGGGGGCTGCAGATTTTTGATATCACAAACCGGCAGGATCCCCGGCGGCTGGGAACCTTCCGGGATGCCCCTGCCTATCAGCTGGCCCTGAAGGATGAGAAGCTTTATGTAGCCACAGGAAACAAGGGACTGATTGTCCTGGATATCAGTAACCTGTCCGCGCCCCGTCTGCTTCAGGAGTATGCGGATACGGCTGTCTTTGATGTTATGTTCCGGGCCGGCCGGCTCTATCTGGCCTGCGGAGAGGAGGGGATGATCATTCTGGATGAGAATCCGGAGGGCGATCTGTTTGAGCTGAGTCGTTTCCGCAGCCATAATGCCCGTATGGTCAGGCTCTGGGAAGACTATGCCATGATTGCCGATGGTACCGGGGGGATGAAAGCCGTTGATATCTCCCTGCCGGAAAAGCCGCAGCTTTTCGGAAGTTTCCCCGGGAGCGATACTCTGTCTATTGCCATGGCCGAAGACTATGCTCTTATTGCGGATGTTTCCGGCCTGAAGGTTGTAAGGACCTACCTGTACGGCCAGTCTGTTCATGAACTGTCTCTTGCTACGGCAGGCAGGGCATACGGTGTGATGCTGGAAGGGACTTCCCTCTGGGTTGCTGACCGGAGAGGCGGCGTTGCCGAATACGATGTTTCCAACCCTCCGGGACTGGATGAGGGTGCTTTGAAACGTGTCTTCCCATCAGATTATGCCGAGGATCTGCTGTTGAAAGACGGGAGGCTTTATGTCGCCGATGGCCCGGCAGGGGTTAAGGTGTATGACCGGAACAGAGAGGGGAATCCTCTGCTGGCTTCCATGCCTGTATCCGGACGGGCCAGACGTATTTTGCCCTACGGTTCATCTATTGCTGTTGTGACAACCGGAGACGGCGTTATGTTTCTGGATGAAAAGAAAAAAGACGGGGTACTGTCCCTGCAGATGTCCAGGCGAATTTACTATCCGGATGTAAGGGATGCCGCTTTTTACGGGTCCTATCTCTTTATAGGAGATAATGAAGAGGGTCTGATAATAATGGATGCCGGGCTGGAAGGGGCTCCTGTCACACTTGATATCCTGTCCGGGTACGAAGGAATACGGCAGCTGATGATCCGTGGGGATGTGCTCTATGTTCTGCACCGGAGGGGGATCTCCCTGCTGAATATCAGGAATCCCGAACACCCTGTTCCGCTGAGTGATATTCAGACCGGCGAGGCCGAAGGGATGCAGATGGCCGGTTCCATGCTTTATGTGGCCCGGGGGTTCCGGGGGGTTGCCATATACCGGATTAATGAAAACCATCAGGCTTTGAAAATTTCAGATTGTGAAGGTATTTTTGCTGTGGATGTGGCCCCCGGAGGAGCCTATGCCTATTATGCCGATATGGAAGGAATCGGTGTTATCCGGGTTCTGGTTCCCGACTGGCTGGAATAGGCTATACCGGTTTCATATCCGGGTCCTGTGCCGGGTTATGGGTTTTCATATATTCGTGTTCTTCTCCCACATGTTCCATATACTGTGCAAACGTCCATTTCAGGGCGGTTTCCGTAATCATGGCAAAGATAATGTCCTGAGGACTCTCCGAAACGGATTTTACAGCCCGCATTATGGCTACGGCCCTCTCTTTGGAGTAAACGGCCATAAAGACGAACCGTGTCCCTTCGGTCAGGGCCTTTCCTTTTGAAGCATTGCCCCTGAACAGTTCCTCCAGTACCTCTTCAACTACCCGTTCTGTCATATCTTCTTTCAGGGGGGCAAATGTCGTTTTTATTTCTTCCCCGCTATTTTGAGTGAGGGCCTCCAGGCCGCAGGCAGCCTGCTCTTTTGAAAAACCTTTTAAAATACATAGTTCCTGTATCATGTCAAATCCTTTGAATAACCTAATAACAAACAGTAATGCTTCCGGTTACTTAATGCCAGTGGAAAGAAGGGAAATTTGACCTTGCCCTTTCCAGTCAGTATTTTTAAGGAAGACCGATGATATGGAGGGGCTATGGCTCAGACAAATTATACAGTTAAAGCGCAGGAAGCTATTGCAGATGCTTCCAGGCAGGCTCAGAAATACAATCATACACTTATTGACGAAGAACACCTTCTCCTCTCTCTTCTGGAACAGAAAGAGGGGGTTATCCCGCCTCTGATGGACCGGCTGGGAGCTCCCAGGGCGGTACTGGGAGATGAACTGGTGGATCTGCTGCGGAGGAAACCCCGTGCTTACGGGGACAATATAGAAGTAAGCGCTTCTCCGGCTCTGCGGAACCTCTTCCGTCTGGCCGAGCAGGAAGCTTCCAATCTGAAAGATGAGTTCGTATCCACCGAACACCTTCTTATCGCCATGGCAGGCGGACACGGCGGCGGCGGAGGGCTTCTGCAGAAACACGGTATCCGGAAAGACGGGATACTGCAGGCTCTTGTCTCCATCCGCGGTTCCCAGCGGGTCACCAGCGAAACTCCCGAGAACCAGTACCAGGTTCTGGAACGTTACTGCCGGGACCTGACCGCTCTGGCACGGAAGGAAAAACTGGATCCGGTTATCGGTCGGGATGAAGAGATCCGCCGGGTGATGCAGGTGCTTTCCCGCCGGACAAAAAACAACCCTGTGCTGATAGGGGAACCAGGAGTCGGCAAAACGGCTATTGCCGAAGGCCTGGCCAGACGGATCGTGGAGGGGGATGTACCGGACTCCCTTAAGGACAAGAAACTCCTGGCTCTGGATCTGGGAGCTCTTGTGGCGGGAGCAAAGTTCCGGGGTGAGTTTGAAGAACGCCTCAAGGCTGTTATTCAGGAAATTACGGAATCCGATGGACACATCATCCTGTTTATTGATGAACTGCATACCCTGATGGGGGCGGGAGCGGCCGAAGGGTCTACAGATGCGTCCAATCTTCTCAAACCGGCCCTGGCCAGGGGGGAACTCCGTACCATCGGCGCCACGACTCTGGACGAATACCGTAAACATATTGAGAAGGACCCCGCCTTCGAAAGGCGCTTTCAGCAGGTTTATACGGCGGAGCCCTCTGTGGAAGATACCGTCACCATTCTGAGGGGAATCAAGGAAAAGTACGAGGTACACCATGGGGTGCGCATCAGGGATGATGCCCTCCTAAGCGCCGCCTCCCTGTCCGACCGCTACATCACTTCCCGCTTCCTGCCGGACAAGGCGATAGACCTGGTGGATGAAGCGGCCAGCCGTCTTAAAATGGAAATAGAGAGCCAGCCTGTCGAACTGGACCGTCTGGAACGGAAAATCCTGCAGCTGGAAATCGAAAAACAGTCCCTTTCCCGGGAGAAGGACGAAGCTTCCGGGAACGCCTGGCTATCCTTTCGGAGGAACTGCGGAACCTTCAGGGTGACAGGGATTCCCTGCATCTGCAATGGAAGAACGAAAAAGGCATTATTGATAAAATCCGGGAGCTGAATCAGAAAATAGAGGATCTACGCCGGCAGGAAGCCCAGTACGAACGGGAGGGGAATCTGGCAGGCGCCGCCGAGATAAAGCACGGCAGCATCCCCGATACCCAGATAGAGCTGGCTGCCCGGACAAAACAGCTGCAGAGCATACAGGGGGAGCGCAGTCTTCTCCGGGAAGAGGTGGCCGAAGAGGACATCGCCCGGGTTGTCTCCACCTGGACTGGAATCCCGGTAAGTAAAATGCTCTCTTCCGAGAGGGACAAATATCTGAAACTGGAGGAAATCCTCTCCAGGAGGGTGGTCGGACAGGACAGCGCTGTTCAGGCGATTTCCGATGCCATCCGCCGTAACAAAAGCGGATTAAGCGATATAGGAAGGCCTCTGGGGTCCTTTATCTTCCTCGGACCTACCGGAGTGGGAAAAACGGAACTGGCTAAAACTCTGGCAGATTTTCTGTTTAACGACGAAAAATCGCTGACCAGGATCGATATGAGCGAATATATGGAGAAATTTGCGGTTTCCCGCCTTGTCGGAGCGCCTCCCGGTTATGTGGGATACGAAGAGGGCGGTCAGCTGACCGAAGCTGTCAGACGCCGTCCCTATTCGGTTGTACTCTTTGATGAAATAGAGAAGGCCCATCCCGATGTGTTTAATATCCTGCTGCAGCTTCTGGACGACGGCAGACTGACGGACAGTCAGGGGCGGGTGGTGGACTTCCGCAACGCCATCATTATCATGACCAGTAATCTGGGAAGCGAGATTATACTTGAAAACGGCTCCGGAGAAGAGACCAATGCCCGTCTGATGGAACTGATGAAACGGACATTCAAGCCTGAGTTCCTGAACCGGGTTGATGATATTATCAGCTTCAACAGCCTGGGAGAAGAGCACATCAGAAGAATTGTCAATCTGCTGACCGCCCATCTGATCGAACGGCTGAAGGAGAAGAAGATGACATTGGCCGTTACGGATAACGCCGCGTCCTGGCTGGCTCATGAAGGCTATGATCCCGCTTTCGGAGCCCGTCCCTTAAGGAGGGCTATTCAGAATCTCCTGCAGAATCCCCTTTCCAGGCACCTGCTGGCGGGAGACTTTATGGAAGGTGATGAAATTCTCTGTGATCTGGAAGGTGACGGTCTTGTGTTCCGGAAAGCCGGAACAGCAGTGAATTCCGCAGCTGAAATTTAACGGCGGAGATAGGAGAGGGTGAGAGGCAGAACAATATTGTTTCCGAACTTATCCTCTCCATAACCGTTTTCCGCAAGGATGCGGATATCCTGTAGAACCCGTTTGTCTCCCTTGAAGATGACTTTCGTATCGCTGACAATATCGATCCTTCCCATAGCCAGGTAAAGGGCGATGCCCCTTTTGGCAAATTCTCCAAGGGTTTCATTTTCCAGGGGCGTCAGATCATCAAAGGAAAAGTTGTTGTCGTAGATCATAATCCTCTGCTTTTCCAATAGGTCCAGGAAGACAATCCGCAGTATTTTTTTCATAAGAGGAACATCGTATGTTGCGTTTATATCCTGGGCAATAAGCTTATGCTTCACCAGGTGCTCCGCTACACTCTGACGCTTTACGTGATTAATCTCCTCGTTTGCCCGGAACAGTTCCAGGGGCATTGAGGCGTTGTAGTCATTCTGTCCCAGGGTCATGGTCACATCGCTTCCGTAGTGTACGACGATTTTTGCTATCAGTGTGGAGGGGCGGACATGAAATCCCCTGTAGTTGGGGATGGGAACCTGTATCTCTCCCATCTCGGCATAGTGTTTCAGAATATCCTTGCACAGAGCCTGGGAGGCAAGTATATACTGCTCGGGGAAAGCTATGAAATATTTCATCAGGTGGTTGAGCAGAACCTTGTCTTCTACAGGATTCTTAAGGATATCCTTCTCTCTGAAATAGAGGCTGTGCCGTTCGTAGTAGTGGATCAGTATGGTGGCGCATTCCAGCAGGTGGAAAACCACCGATATATGCCCCCTCAATACAGGGAGATTGGGGTCTTTCTGGGCTACGTCCGAACCGGAAAGGTAGGTATCGTAAAGGGACTGAAGGTTGTGGAATTTGTTTTCCAGAAGCCGCAGTTTCTCTTCGCTTATCTCTTCAGGGATGGCTGATTCATATTCATCTTCGTTCAGTTTCTTATAGATTTTAAGAAGGATGCTCTCTTCCGCCAGATTCAGAAAGGATGTCGCCAGGTATACGGTGGTTTTCTCCGGGAACTCCGACTCTTTTCTTATCCTGTCTGCTGCCAGCCTTCCGGAAAAGGCGTTTTCCTGGAATTTATACTCACTCATGGGAGTTACTTCAACATTAAGGCCCAGATCGGTATTCAGACGGGTTATTTCACCCGAAGCATTTATCAGGGTTTGAAAGATGGTCTGGATTGTATCGGCAGTGGATTCCTGAAAATTATTATCAACCTGAAGCAGGTTATAGGAAGGAGCTGCGTTACGAATGTGTATCAGGCTGTAGGCTATGGTTGAAAAGGATTTGATTACAGCTGTGATTTTCCGCAGGGGGCTCCATCGCTCGTTATGCTGTACTCCATAGGCATCAAGCAGCTCCTCGCAGCGGGCTGCTTCAAGATTTAACCGCCCCAGCAACGGCCGGGATACTTCATCTACTGTATAATCTTTCAGTCCCGAGGAAATGGACAGCAGATCTTTCAAATCCGCTCCTATAGAAGCTATAAATGTATTATTATCTATTGTTTGCATGAGAACCTGTATTAATAATTAAATTAAATTAGACAATTCTGCAATGGTTTTGGCATTCTTTCTGAATTTCTTTGGCATAAATTCACAATTTCTCCCGCAGAAGTTTTATTCTGGTAAATATATAGTCCAGGGAATCGCTTTTCAGTACGACCTTTCGTATCCAGGGCGCTTCAGGAAAGGGAAGAGTGCTCTTCTCATAGTGGAAAATACGGCTTCTGGGATTATTTGAATCATACCAGGCGCAGAGGGATATTTTCCCTCTGGCTATTTCGATTCCCGTAGCGCCGAACTTATGGATTACTGTTCCGGCATTAAAGAGACAGGGGAGGGAGAGAGGATCATAAATGCTCCCGTGACTTTTGTAATCTTCGCTGTCTATTACGGTCTGAAGGGTTACTGCTGTATCCCGGA
The DNA here is from genome assembly GCA_963663385.2 of Oceanispirochaeta sp. GTDB lineage: Bacteria > Spirochaetota > Spirochaetia > DSM-2461 > DSM-2461 > Oceanispirochaeta. The sequence goes on from CAXXXD010000004.1 coordinate 899,433, forward strand.
TAGCCTTGCGGAGAGTTTCCGCCGCTTCATCTTTCTTCATTTGCATATAATCCCGGATCATGGAATCCAGACGGAATTTCAGATACTCCACTTCGGAATGACCTTCAAAAAGGGCGCGGTGGGTATGACCGGTGATTACTACTATTCCCTGTTCCTTGGCGAATTCGAAGATCCTCTGTTCCGCCTTAAGGGGGCGGTTGCTGAGGTAGTCCCGTTTAATATTGTTGATATGAAGCGGGTGAGCGATAAAACGGAGGGCGAATCTATTTACCTTGTGCCTGAAGGGGGAGTTGTAGAGCGATGCCTGATGACCGTGCAGAATCAGCAGAGGGTCTCCTTTATACATCAGCCTGAGGGAGGGAAGGATGTCTGCGTTGACCTCTCTCTCTTCAATCGTCCGGCCTGTCTTCCAGTAAAATTGCGCCCCATGGTCATGGTTCCCGATTATTTTATATAGACCGGGACCGTGTTTGAAATCCCTGAAGACTGCGTACAGATCCCGCCAGGAATTGCTGACTTTTCTGAGGCTTACCCTGTGCAGTTCTTCGATATCACCGTTCAGAACCAGTTTGTAACCTTCGGGAAGGTACCACTCTTTCAGAGCTTTGATTACAAGGGGAGCATTTTTTAAGAACTCATCCCGTCTCCTGGCACCTCCGATATGAAAATCGCTCAGGATTATATACTTGTCCCCGCTCTGGATTTCCAGTACTGGAGCATTGTGATAGGCTTTCTTCAGGTTTTCCTGAATAATGGAATTCGTTATAATTGACTGGGACTGCATATTTATATTATAGGGCAAGAAGAATCCCTGTTCAATTTATGCCTGTTAAAGGAGCTTTTTATGAACTTTCAACCTGAATTCTACTCGTCCCTTCCCATGGGAAAGCAGCAATGGATTCTGTTTTCCCCCGGAGAAAGGCAGATCGCTTTTTGTCCTGAAAAAGAGACTCCTTTTATTTCCGGAGAGAATCTGGAATCGGAAGACCTGAACAGAAAGGAGAACCTGATCCGTTCTCTGGGGATCGGCCGGAGTGACGGGACATATATATGCTGCGGCGAGTGGCGGGAAAGCGCCGAACTGCCGGAAGGTCTGGAGTGGCAGGATTTCCGTGATGTCTATAGAATTCTGGATAAGCCCCTGCAGTTTCCTGTAAGCCGGGCCAGGCAGCTTCTGAACTGGGACCGCTCTCACCGTTTCTGCGGAGTCTGTGGTACCGAAACGGTTCCCGGCGACAGGGAACACTCCCGTGTCTGTCCTGCCTGCGGAGAATTGTTTTATCCGCGCCTCTCTCCGGCTGTCATTGTCAGGATTACCCGGGGGAAGGATAATATCATGCTGGCTCACAACAGGAACTTCCCCAAAGGGATATACTCCCATATCGCCGGTTTTGTCGAAGCCGGTGAGAGCCTGGAGCAGACCATCCGGAGAGAAATCAGGGAGGAAGTGGGGCTGGAAGTGGAGAATATCCGCTATTTCAGTTCCCAGCCGTGGCCTATGCCGCACTCCCTGATGGTGGCTTTTACAGCAGAGTGTCCGGAAGGGGAGCCCGAGCCGGATGGCGTTGAGATTCTGGATGCACAGTGGTTTACGAGAGAAAACCTGCCCCTGCCTCCCTCTTCGGGAAGCATTGCCATGGCCATGCTGAAGGACTTTCTGGAAAACAGACAGAATTAAAGCCGGTATCCCACCCGGACGAAGGGTGCCAGCACATGGATGTACCTGGTATTGATGGGAATATATTTATAGGTAAATCCGCTGGAAAAGCGGAACCTGCCCAAATCCGGATAGCGCGATCCCATCTCCACTACCATCATGGGGCCTGTCGGTGAGTTCTTCTCCTCTTCGGTTTCGAATATATCCCTGTTGGATATTGTGGCAATTCCGATACCGGCTTTAAAATAGTAGTCCATAAACCGTTTGGTATCCTCAAAGTAGTAAAGATAGTTGTAGAACTGGAAAAGGGTCAGTTCGTTATCTCCCATATTATAGGAATCCATGATATTCCATTCCAGAGCTGTTCCCACGCCCATGTTCTTCAGAACCCGCTTGGAACTGCCGAAATCCATATCCAGTCCTACACAGATATTGATAAAACTGATATTGACGGCGGGAATGGAAAAGCTTGATTCTCCGGTTTTTATCTTTTTGGTATCATAGAACAGCCCCGGTATAAAGAGGGGAACCGGGTAGAAAATATAGGGCTCGATTCCGGTCTTTTCATGTTCGGCGGCTATCAGCTTCTGTCTTTCCGTTTCGGTCATTTCCTCAGAGTTCAGGGAGGCAAGAGGGAAGGAGATAAAAAGCAGAAGCAGCAGTACTGTTTTTTGAAATATTGTTCCCTTCATCAGAAGCGGTAACCTCCCATCATCCAGGGGTGAATACTGTCCAGATCCCCTCCCGTATATTTACTCATCCGTACATCCAGTCCGAACTCCAGGAGAATCCCGTTCCGGAACTCTTTCTGAGCACTGAAGGCCAGGGTAAAGGCATACCCGATCTCGCCCTGCAGGACTTCTCCGAAAAGTTCAGTCTCATGGATCTCAAGGTTTGTAATACCTCCGCCGAAACGGGGGAGCAGGGTCCAGTTCCTCAGCAGAGGAACTTTGTAATAGGCATGCAGCCCCGTATAGAACTGATTGTAGTAAAACTCTGCATTCTCATAATAGAGGGATGTGAAATCCATGCCCAGTTCAATTCCCAGTGGACGCAGGCCGGGGACCCTCCAGAATACCTTGTTGGACATATCCTGACGGATTTTCAGACCGAATCCATAGGGCACGGAGCTGTAATCTCCGTATTCGGAGGATGCGCCTGATGCAAAGGTGTAGCCTCCCAGTATGGACAGCGAGTCCGATGGGGGCACTTCATGGATAATTTCCTTAAGGGGCGCTTTTTCAATTATAAAAGCCTTCTCTTTTTTCGCAACGACCCCGGAGGGATTGGTTATTTCCAGATCATAACGGCCGGGAGCCACCTCTCCCGTAATCAGGGCCAGACGGACTTCCTCTTCGCTGATCCACTCGGTCTCGTAAGGTGCTATCAGCTGATCATCCATAAAGATCCTGGCCGAAAACCCTTCTTCAAACTGCTTCCCCTTAACAATAATCTCAGGGTATACCTCTTTCTGTTCCAGTCTTTTGTAACTGACAGAACGAATCTCCGGTTCAATAACTTCCAGTACGGTAAGGACATTTATCTCCGAGGTATCCTCCAGCCCGGAGGAGTCTACAGCGCTCAGGGTGTAAACGCCGGGAGGCAGTTTGTTCATCGGGAATACCAGGGTGACCGATTCTTCCTTCAGTTCCGATTGTCTGCCCTCTGTCTTTTCTCCGCTTTCATCGGTCAGAAAAAACTTTGTATCCGGTTTTACCTGATATACTTCGGCCTGTATGGATAAAGAGCCCCCGGCTGCTTCAAATACCTCATCCGGTGTAAAGCGGCGGACAACGGGCTGAAAAGCTTCCTTGATTATCAGAGGTTTCCAGGGGGTTTCGCCTACCACTTTTTTGAATTTGTTAAGAACCACGATACTGAATTCGTACTCTCCCGGATTAAGGGAGAAGGTCAGCTCCGATTCATTTGTCTGCTGACGGAGAATCTCTTCATTTCCGCTGCGGATTATAACCTCATACCCCCAGGCGCCTTCCACATTTTCCCAGCTCAGTTCCTGTTCCACGAGTTCGTCCCTGCGGTTCTGGCTGGTTAACTGAAAAAGAGGGAAAAGGAAAAGTAAAAGGATCAGCAGCGTTATGCTTCGTTTTGTATCTTTATCGCGCATATTGCAGCTCCGGAGATAAAATTTCAGGCAGCACAGTTATTTCCGGCAGAGTAAGCTCAAAAGGTACGGTATGAAGTTCACTCTGCTGGAAAATCTCACCGTCTTTCTCTCTGAAAGCCTGGATCTCAAGGGTGTATCCTCCCACGTCCAGGTCTTCCAGCCTACTAAAAGTATACCCCGTTGCGGCAAGTTTTTCCTGATGAAAGACGAGTGAGCCGTTATCATTTCTTTTAAGTTTCAGGTCATAGTATTCCGCACGGTTGACGGGGGTCCAGCGAAAGTTCAGCTCATCTTTCTCCTGCATATCAATGACAGCTCCCGATACCGGTTCGCTTACTCCGGGGGGGGGCAGGGCGGGAATGGCTGTGATATGAAATGTGTAAAGGGATGAGGGCGGACTGTCATTGCCCTCGCTGTCCTGAGAAAGGATCTGCAGGTAGTAGGTTCCTATGGGTAGATCCGGAATCGCTCTGCTGAGCACGCCGAGCTGTTCATCCAGTACGGTCGTGGCAAATTCAGGATCCCTGGATACCCTTATCTGCTGAATCGGCAAAGGCGGTGACTGGGTCCAGCGGAAAAAGGGTTTCTGTTCCAGAATGTTAAGACGGGAAAGATCCTGTTCCTGTGCCGGGTATACCAGAACGGGTTTCGAATACCCCTGCACTTTGGAGAGGGAAAAACGTCTCAGGGCGGGATCACTGCTGTTCAGGTATTCCTCATCGATTCTGTTGAAGGCCTGAATTTTCAGGGTATAGTCGCCAACCCGCAGGCTGGATTTGTCATCAATAATCCAGCTGGTTCCGGTGGTCTCTGTTTTCCGCAGGGTCGGAAAGTTCCTGTTGGCGGGAATCAGTTCGGCATTGTAGTATTCTCCGCCCGGTACGGGAAGCCACTGTATTTCAAGCGCATTATCCCCCACCACCGAGAGGCTGGCATCCGCCTGGGGGAGCCGGATTTCAGGCTGGTTCAGTTTATCCGCCATACGGAAAGGGGTTTGTTCGCTTTTTATCACCGTATTGCCATCCCTGTCCAGAACCCCGACCTGCCAGTAATAGTTACCGGCTCCCGGGAGGGGAAGAGAAGAGGGGGTACTGAGGACCTGCTGGGTCATAAGGGGAACCAGTGCATTATCCTCGCGGAATATCTGAATCTCGTAGGGACCTTCCAGGCTGCTGTCCCAGGAAAAGGGGGTACGGTCATAGGACTCCACAATCAGCATACTGTCTCTTGCCGGTTTTTCCGGTTCTATATAGATCCGGGCGGCAAGGATATCGAAATCCCTGATTTCGGAGGGAGGGACGGCTTTATTCTCTTTATCCAGCCCATCTACCTGCCAGTAGTAGCGACCCTGTTCCGGCAGGGTATTCATCAGATAAGTGTTTTTGTTAAGCCATTGGTCAACAATCAGATTGGTTAGTTCGGGATCCCCGGCAATCATCAGGTGATAACTGCCTATCTCCCTGTCCGTCTTCCAGCTGAAACGGAGTCCTTCCCTGGATTTCAGGGGATTAATCTGTTCCCTGTCCGCCGGAAGAATCAGAGTCGGCGGTTCCACGGTTTCATTCAGTTCTACCCGAAACCGCCTGATATCAGCTTGCGCATAGGCTATCTTGGTTGCCGTATTGTACTCGGGAATAACCCTCCAGTAATACTCTCCGGCGGGGACTTCCCGTACGGTCTGAAAGTTGTTGCCGCTGACCAGGTCTGTCAGCATATCTGTAAATCCCGCATCCCGTGCAACCTGAAGACGGGATGAGTTGGAAAGGCCGGACGATTCCCAGGAGAAGGCCATATCCGGAAGGGTTTTTCTGTATTGAAACACTTCATCCATCTGCGGAACCTGCAGAGACGGAGCGCTGTCCCGAATCAGGACCACCCTGTTGGCCGGGCTGAAGTAGGGGGTGCCGTCTCCGTAATTACCCTTGATTCGCCAGAAGTAGGTTCCGGGAAGGACCGCCCTGCTGAATTCGGAACGGCCGGGATCCGGTGTCAGCCTTTCTGCAGAGCGGAAATCGCTCTGTTCTGCGATTTCCAGTACAAGATTCTCAAGCGGGAGAATTTGCTCCCACTTAAAATTGACGGGGACGGAAGCGGATGTGGTCATTAATAGCCTGTTGTTGGCCGGGTACTTCAGTGTTACAGCTTCCTGTTCCACCGTGATTTCATCTTCGATGCTGGCACGGTAATTTTCTTTGATGCTTTGGGTTTTATTCCCTACGGTTACATCGATAGCTCCCTCATCCACCGAAAGGTTTATAGCCTCGCCTTTACTCTTATCCAGGGTTACGCTGGCACTATCCAGAGAAATCACTGTATCCTCTGCTTTAATATTAAGGGTGGAATCTCCTTTTCCGCTCCTTTCGGCGGAAATGTTACCTCCAAGGAATTCAATGCTCTTTTCTTCCTCACCCCATTCCAGAACAATATAGGTATTGGCTGCCAGGGTGATTTCCGTTCCGTCAATCAGTTTGATGACCGCTTCGGAGTCTTCAATTGTCCGGAGGCTGTCATAATTGTAGAGGGGGGCGCTTGTTTCCAGCTCTCCCCAAACAGCCCTGTCCGAAAATTTCCTCTGGGCGCTGTTGCTGATAAATGTAATCTCTCCGATTACTTCGCCGCCTTCGTTGGATATCTGGCTGTTCAGATCCCTGTAAAATTCCAGACCGGCCCAGGCAAAGGCGTAGAGAAGAAGGCCCGTTATGAAAAAATCCCTAATCCATGATTTCATACTTAACTTCTTCTTTCTCCGTATTAACATCAGCGATATTGTCGAAATTTCCTGTTATTCCAACCCTTTCCCGCAGTTCTTTCAGTGATTTGGGGCGGTCCGGATCATCCAGCCGTCCCAGAACCGCGTAGATCTGCTGAGGTTCCGACTTCCCTTTAACCTTGATCTTGTTCATGGGAACCAGGTCGAATATCCCTTCGACCACGTCCGCAGTTCCCTGGGAAATAAGCAGATCCGTACCCATGGGTTTATTCAGGGCTTCAATTCGGGAAGCCAGGTTTACGGCATCTCCAATTACAGTATACTCCATCCTTTCATTTGAACCGATCTGGCCGGCCAGAACGTCCCCGCTGTTCAGTCCGCATCCAACCTTGATTATCGGTTTCCTGTCGCCTCCGCGGCCCTGGTTGAATTTCCTCAGGGCCGTCCGCATCATAAGAGCGCCGTTTATCGCATTTTCCGCATCGTTCCCATGGGAAATGGGAGTCCCCCATACAGCCATAATAGCATCGCCGATATACTTGTCCACCACGCCGTGCGTCCGGTTGACGCAGTCAACCATAAGGGTCATATACTCATTCAGGAATGTAACCACTTCGCTTGGAGTCAGTTTTTCCGATATGGCTGTAAATGAACGGATATCTGAAAAGAATATGGTGGCCGGTTTGATCTCCCCGCCCAGCTGGATCTCACCCCGTTCAGCCAGTTCGGCCATCTCCCTGTTAACGAAACGGCCAAAGGCATCCTTGATCCTCTCTTTTTCTTCCAGCCCCATCCCCATGTTGACAAAAGCCCTTGTGAGGACACCGATCTCATCCTGGGTTCTGGGTTTTAAGAGGAGATTGTAATCCCCGTCTTCGATTTTCTTTGTGGCCGATACCAGTTTTCTGATGGGATTGGAGAGTGATTTGGAGTAGAAGTAGATGATCAGTATGGCCATGGCCACAAACATGATCATCAGCAGGATATTCCGCCGCTGGATCCTGTAAATCCCTTCAAAAGCCAGTTTCTCGGGAACCGTGGTAATTACACCCAGCCGGCCGAAAGCTATTTTCTTGTAGGAACCCAGATAGAATTCATCCTGCTCCTGTTCAAAACGGATCTGACCGTTATTTACGGCAGAGGAAAAAAGCTCCTGTACAATGGGAAGGTCACCCATATTGATCCCGGAGGTTACAACTGTCGTATCAGGATGGGCAATAAGGTACCCCTCCGAGTCGACGATGAATGTGTCGGTGATGCCCCGGGACTGGACGGCTTTCTGAAGGGACTGCCTTATATCCGTCAGTATCAGAAGGGTTTTTATGCCCTTTTCCTGTTTATAGGGAATGGTCATACCCAGCATGGGGATGCCAAAGTAGGTGGAGACGTTAAATACCGACGGTGTTCCGCCTCCGGCCAGTCGTATCTGTTCGGGGTAGTCCTCCAGTATTCCCTTGATAAACTCTTCTGATATTCCCAGTTCTCCCATCAGGCTGCTGTTAAAGAACATTCGTTCTTCACCGGCTATACCTACAAAGAGGATATTTTTTTCGCTGCGGAAGAAGTAGTTCATATAGTTCTGTTCTTCCGGTGTTTCACCATAGCCGGCGCCCAGGAGCAGCAGGGAGGCGCTATTCCCTATTTTCAGCAAATTCTCTTCAGTCTGGGACGCTATGGTTTCAGACAGCTTCAGATTGCTTTCCTCCACTCGAACCTGGCTGTCCTGAAGGAAAAAGAGGGTCGCCAGCATAATCATCCCCATCAGGGCCGCCACAATAATCAGTGATGTGATGATACTCATCTTTATCCCTATCGGGTAGCGGATAACAGTGCCCGGTTCCGGTTTTATCCGCTTATCAATCTCTATTTCTTCAGCAGATTCTTCTATCTGCGGTTCTATGGTTTTCCTGGGACTGCTTCTGTCTATCCCGAGATTTTCAATGGCCACAGCGGATTCCGGGTTAAACAGAATGGTGTCCGTTTCAATGCGTTTTTCCTCTTCCGGGTTGTAGGAGATGATCTTTTCGGGAGGTTCCGCCTGAGTTACCAGTGAAATGGTCTGGTCCGGAGCTGAGAGTACCGACAGAATCCGGACAGGTATCTTCTGGGAGGTCCAGAACTCCTCAGGGGTCTCCCGGGTTTTCATAATAAAGTAATAGGGTAGAAGCGGGCTCTTTTCTTCCTGATCCGTCGGGAATTCCAGGGCTCCGTGAAACTGCAGGATCCGATCGCTTTTCCACTGTCTGATATGGGCTATCAGGGCAAGGGGATCATCCATTGCTGTCAGATCTACATAACTCAGGGAGAGATACTCGCCTCTTCCTGCCATACGGAGTACAGGATCGGGGATGGTAAAATCCAGCTGCCCCCCGACGGTTCTGTTCATGCTTATGGGTCGGATGGGGAAGCGTTCGGGAAGGACAAAACCGGCCCGGCCAAACAGGCCGGTAACCCACTGGACCGCTTTGTCATTGATGTTTTCCACTGCCGGGTAGATAATCTGCCGGGAAGGGGTAACAAAAGATCCGAATTCATCGGCCAGGGAGATGTTGTCCCGGAGCTGACGGATCTGCTTCATCAGAGTCAGGAGCAGGGATCTGTCATTTCTGTCGAATCCCCTGCTGGCTGTTCCCCGTTTGGATACCAGCTGTCCTCCCAGGTACGCCAGGCGTGCCATGGTCATGAGATTCAGAAACCCCGCCATATGATAGAGACCGGAGAATTGATGAATCAATCCCGGTACGGCCTGGGACTTCTGATTGAGGGCGGATCTGGTCAGAGATTCAATCTCCTCTATTTGCTGATCCAGTACGTTCAGGTACTTTTTATAATAGTCAGTCGTATTCTGAGGCATGCCTTTTCTCCGTTGGGGCTGCGGTTTCTCCCGGTTTCTCTCATCTTATTATCTGCTTTTTTTAATGAAAGGATTAGCCTTTTCTGGGATGGAACGGGTTTTCAGGCTGAGAAATCGTCCCGGCGGGTTTATACTAGAAGTAAAGGCTTGTAAAAAAGCTGAACAGGATGACGGGCTCTGCCGATAATCACCATAATGTATGGTATGCAGAGCGGCATACCATACATCACAGACAGGGGGAGGTTTGAGAGGTTTGAAGTATTACGGGAAGATTCTGTTTCGCAGTTTGATCCTCTGTATTATTCTTACAGCGATTTCAGCCTGTTATGACCGCTATCCCTATTTTATACAGGTTCCCGAATTTTCCCTGTCCTATCCGGAAGACGGGTCGGCCGGGGTTGTGATCACTATTTCAACCCCCGATGAAAAGAACCTGATCCGTTATACCACCGACGGCAGTATGCCTTCGGAATCAGAGGGATTCCTTTATGAAAATCCCGTCAGTTTAACAACGGCAACAACCCTGCGGGCCGTTGCCTACCGGGAAGGGTATCCGGCAGGACCTGTAACAGAGTATTACTATGATCCCCAGAATGATTAAGCGATTTTTTCTTTACATACTGGCAGCTCTGCTGCTTTTCTCCTGTCCCAGTCCTGTCAGTAAATCAGATGACAGCAGTGATGAGGATGATAAAACCGCAGACGCCATATTTGAATCCTTTTATCTGGCACCGCAATTCAACACAAGCCTGGATGAGACTGTTATCGGTGAGATAGGTGAGGATTCGATTCTCCTTGTCGTACCCGGATCGGCGGACAACACCATGTTTATTGTCTCTTATGATACAGATGCCGTAACGGTTACAGTAGATGGAAATGTTCAGACAAGCGGAAACTCCTCTCAGGATTTTTCCGGTTCCGTCGAATATTCTCTGACATCCGAATCGGGTAATGTTCACACCTATACGGTTAGCATGATTCATACAGGAGAGTGGAACCATATGGAAGGTTCCCCCGTAGGCATGGGTTCTCTGCCGCAGATTGGATTCCTGCACGGGATCTTCCCCGAATTAATCTATCTGGACAGCGTGTCCACCCAGCTGCGGAGTCTCTACTTCAATGCTTTTGACAGCAGTTTCTGGGTCCCCTTTTCGGGGACGGGGCATTTCGGGGTGCCCAGTATTACACAGTATTCAAGTCGTAACGCTGACGGACCGGTATGGGCCGCCTATATCAATAACGCCCTTCCGGATTCTCTTCAGCTCTACAAATTCGATTCAGGGAGCGGCTGGATGGATGTTGCGCCCATGCCTTTGGTTATCACCGGTCCGGCTGACAGTCTGAACCTCTTTTCCGCCTATCATGATTCAGTCTGTCTGAGTCTGATAAACGGTGCGGATTCCCTGAAAAGGGCGGAACTCTGGCAGTTTAACGGAGCCTGGTCCCAGATCGGCGGGGGGGCCCTGTCCGATGATACGGCTGTTTCTCTGTGTGCCGCAGAACTGAACACCGGAATCTGGGCTGCCGCCACCTATGAAGAGTATCCGGACAGCCTCTATCTCTATCAGTACAATTATGGTACGGGAATCTGGTCATTCGAAACGGTCGCCCTGTCCTCCTATCTGGTTCACAGCCTTTTTCAGAACGAAGACACGGGCCAGCCTCTGCTGGTTGCCAGCTGTGTGAACGGGGAGGATCCCTCTCAAGTTGATATCAAATGGTTATCCTGGGACCCTGAAAACAGCGGGTTTACCGACTTTGTCTCTCCTCTGACACTGCCTGCGGCATTAACTGATCCTCTGGATCCGGTTTTTTACGACAATACCCCCCTTATCGCCACTTCAGGTTCTGTTTATGAGTATATTAACGAAGGGTGGCGCGAACTGGGCGGTGAAGCCTACTGTGACCCCCCCGCAAGTTCTTTTTCCGTTGCAGCAGCTTCCGAAGGAATCCGCTTTGTCTCATACCAGGATTCTGATACCTTAGAGATTAGAATAAAAATGGTTGAGTTGGAGTAGAGCAGGAAAGGGCTTTATGCTATCCTAGGCAAAACCCGTTCATCAGGAGATAATTATGAGTAAACTCTGGCAGAAAAACTATGAGCTGAATGAGCTGATTGAAGAGTTTACCGTAGGGATTGATTATATTCTGGATCAGAAACTGATTCCCTCGGACTGTGTGGCCAGTCTGGCACACGCGACTATGCTTACATCCATAGGTATCCTCACGGAGGATGAGAAATTGTCTCTTGCCGCAGGTCTGCGGCAGATCCTGAAAGAACACCGCAACGGGAACTTTCCCATCCTCCGGTCCGATGAGGACGGTCATACGGCTATTGAAAACCGTCTGGTGGATCTGGCAGGGGAGGCCGGGAAAAAAATCCATACAGGCCGCAGCCGGAACGACCAGGTGGTTACAGCCACCCGGGTATACGCCCGTTCCCGGGTCCTGCAGCTGATCCGTCAGGGAGGAATCCTGACCCGTTCCCTGCTGACTCTGGCCGAAACTCATAAAAACACACCCATGCCGGGCCGGACCCATATGCAGATTGCCATGCCCTCATCGGTTGGACTCTGGGCAGCCAGTTTTGCCGAAGAGATGCTGGACAGCCTGCGTCTGTTAACCGCGGCCTGGGAGATCCTGGATCAGAATCCTCTGGGAGCCGCCGCCAGTTATGGAGTCCCCCTTAAGCTGGACCGGGCCATGACAGCCCGTCTTATGGGTTTCTCCCGGGTTCAGAATAACGTGCTGTATGTCAATAACTCCCGGGGCAGGATGGAGCTGATGGTTCTGGATATTCTGGACCAGATGGCTCTGGGCATGAGCAAGATGGCCCAGGACCTGATCCTGTTTTCTCTCCCCGAATTCGGGTATTTCAGTCTCCCCATGGAGCTGTGCAGCGGGTCCAGTATTATGCCCCAGAAGAAGAATCCCGACGGTCTGGAGCTTATGAGAGCCAAAGCCGGAACAATCAGCGCCTGCGGGACTCAAATCAGAAATATCCTGCGCTCCCTCCCATCCGGCTATAACCGGGATTTTCAGGAAACAAAAGAGCCTTTTATAAAGGGATGCGATATAACCCTCCAGTGCCTGAGGGTTATGACCCTGACATTCGACAAGCTTCAGGTAAATCCCGAAAAACTGAAGGAAGGGTTTTCTACAGATATATACGCAACCGATGTCGCTTTGAATCTGGTGGCCGGCGGAATGAGCTTCCGGGATGCCTACAGGGAAGTGGGGCTGAACCTTGATAAGCTGGGGCAGCAGAATCCGGATGAGTCCATCACATCCCGGACATACCCCGGGACAACGGGCAATCTGGCGCTGGAACAGGCGGAAGCTTCTCTGGAAGAGCTGATGAAAACCTGTGAGTCCAGAGAAGAGCATATTGCTGCTGCTGTGAAATCTCTTATGGGAGAGGATGTCTCTCTTATTCTTTAGGAGAAGAGACGGATGACTCCTGCTGATCGTCCGCCAGTTCCTGAATCTGTTTAATCAGTTCACGGAGTTTCCGGGTTTCTTCCCTGCTGTCTGCCAGTTCAGATTCCAGGTTCATGTTTTCCTGAGCAAGAAAGGTTTCCGATTTTTTCAGAGAATCAGACTGTTCCTGTGCTTCCGCCAGTTTCCGGGTAAAGCTGGTGCGCAGTTCGGTCAGCTCTTTCTGATGACGGAGTCTCATCTCTTCTACCGCAGGATCCGTTTTATTAAGGGCTTCCTCTTCTTCAAGGGTGTCTTCCCAGTCCAGTGGCTGCATTTCGACGATAAGACGTGAGTCTTCCAGCTCTCCCGGCAGCAGACGGAATGATTCGTCTCTATACCCCCGTTTTCTCAGGAGGATGGTCAGTTCCGTATCCGGCAGGAAGAGCCCCGATACTTCCGAATACCCGTTCAGGCGTCCATTGATATAGATCTGGGCGCCCTCCGGGCTGCTTAGAATCTGCAGGTAAACAAGATCCTCCCGTTCTACGGCCACATCATCGGGAGATTCGCTTCTGAAAACCTCTTCGTCATTCAAGGTGAAAGCCTGAACTTCCGGAATTTCAGTTTCGTCCTTCTTCAGCTCCAGTTTCTCCATAGGCTCAAGGGATTTCAGAAGGGTTTCCTTCTGGTTGTCATCCAGTGTCAGAACAGCCACCATCCCATCCAGAACGGAAACAACCGTACGTCCCCCCGGAAGGGCCTGTACCATAAATTCCGTTCCTTCCACGCGGTAGATCCTTTCCTGAGCAAGAATCTGAAGGTTTTCGCTGTTCATCAGCTCTTCCACTTTGTAAATCATGGATCCTGTCAGCAGTTCCGTCCTGATGTCCGCATCTTTGTTTCCGCTCAGGAGTTTTCTGATTTTTACCAGAGTATTGCTGCGGATTTTCAGGCTGGCTGTACCGGCAAAACTGACCTGACACAGGGAGTCGTCCACTACTTTGATAATATCCCCTTCCTGTACACGGTCTCCCGGCAGGGGGATAATCATCTTTTCGGCCCGGATTATATAGACTTCTCCGGAAATCCGTGTAATGACAGCTTCTCCTTCTTCGGCGGGTCTTATCTTTTCAGGTCCGGATGTACCGGATTCGGAATCCGGTCTGTTAAACAGAGTATCAGAGTAAAAATAGAGAAGCCCTGCCGCCAGCAGGACTCCCGATATAAAAAAGGATAAGGATTTCACAGCCTGTCTCATCTCAGGGCCTCCATGTTTCTTTCAAACTCCTGAGGACAAGGTCGCACTCTTTCCGGGGCAGTTCCTGACAGGCTGATTCAAAAAGCCGGATGACCCGTTTCATACTGAAACGGCCATCTGTACTCATGGAGGAAGGGTTCCCTCCCTCTCCTTTCTGCCAGGTAAGACAGCGCTGGACTGATTTCTTGTCATAACAGAGCTGAAATCCCAGAATCGTCTCCAAGTCTGAATCATACCAGATAATAAGGTCCATGTTTTCATCCACGAACCATCTTCTGGGGCCTTCTTCCGGGATCTGTCTTACACCTTCAATCTCAACCAGCATGCATCCTCCGCAGGAGGAATCAGCGAACTGTCCTAAGTGCCTGGGCAATATTCAGGCAGTAATCACCGATCCTCTCAATATGGCGTACAATATCAAGATACAGCAATTCGCCCTTAATATCAGCACCGCTTTTAAGGTTTTTTCGTACTTCTTTCTTCAGGGATTTTCTGGTTTTGTCAATCTTGTTTTCCAGCTCGTAAGCTTCAGCCAGCTGGTCCTTTTCCAGGTGTTCATTCATATGCTCCTTGATAAAAGCAAGGAACTGCTGAACCATCCGTGTATAGGGAACAACTTCCTGGATTGCCGTATCATGCAGGGGAATCTGTTTTTTATACCGTCTCCGGGAGAGGAGTATCAGGCTGTAGCAGCAGTCTCCGATACTTTCCAGTTCGTTGACGATACGCATCATGGCGCTCACATTGCCCCGTCCGGCTTCATTCAGGTTCTCGGCTGAACAGCTGATGAGGAATTTTGTAATCTCCTCCTGCATCTGATCGCTGTAATCCTCCAGGTCCTTGATTTCTTCAACCTGGGCTCCCATTTTCTTGTCTGGGTGTTTAAATACATCTACATAGATATTGAACATGTCCTCCACCACTTTCGTCATGTGAACCACTTCACTCTGGGCTTTCATTATATTGATTTCAGGAATGTTCTGTATGGTGGATTCAATATAGGGCAGGGTGTATTTTTCCAGCCCCGTTTCATTCTTCCCGGGGGGGACCATTTTCTTGACAAGGTCGGCAATCTGGTTGACAAACCCGATAAATACAACTGTATTAAGGATATTGAACAGGGTATGGAACATGGCCAGGTGTGTTGTCACCTCGTTTCCGGGAACAATCAGATCCACCATCTTCAGGAAGGGGTTGAAAATAACAGTAACTACCGCAACTCCAGCTATATTAAAGAGAATATGAACCCGGGCGGCTCTTCTGGCGTTTACATTTGCTCCGATCGATGCCAGGAAGGCGTCGATTGTTGTTCCAATATTTGATCCCATTACCATGGCCGCAGCGGCTTCAAGGGGAAGCAGGCCATTGTGAGCCATGGTCAGGGTGATGGCCATGGAGGCGCTTGAAGAGTGGACTATAATGGTTATCAGGGCTCCTGCAAGAGTGAAAATCAGAATGGACAGAAATCCCCTGCCGGTAAAATTGCTGAGGAAATGTACGTTCTCGGAATCAAATTCAGGCATGGAGTGCTTCATAAAAGAGAGCCCCAGAAAGAGCACGCCGAATCCGATCATGAATTCACCCCAGTCCCGGCGTTTGCTGGATTTGGAAAAGTAGAGGGGCATACCCACACCAATGATAGGCAGAGCCATGGCGCTGATTTTAAATTTGAATCCAAGGAGAGATACGATCCACCCCGTAACAGTAGTACCGATATTCGCACCCATTATGATTCCGATGGACTGGGTCAGGTTCAAAAGCCCTGCATTAACAAAACTGACAACCATTACTGTTGTAGCCGATGAAGACTGTATGATTGCCGTAATTAGGAACCCTGTGAGAACAGCCATAAACCGGTTGGCTGTAATATGGTTCAGTGTTTTCTGCAGGCCTTCTCCAGCCGCCTTCTGAATCCCTTCGCTCATAATCTTCATTCCGAAAAGGAAGAGCCCGAGGGAGCCGATAATTTCCATAATTGTCGAGATATAGACCATTCTTTGGTTTTCTCCTGATTAGTTGCTTTCTATTTGAAATTTGAGAATAGTTTACAAAATTGATCTCTATCTAAACAAGGATGATCAGACGAAAAAATAACAAAATAATAACAGAATCAAGTGAGAATCCTGATTTTGCACGACTTCACTTTTTTCTTTTCCGGAAAACTGCAAATATACCTAATCCCAATAGTGTAAAGAAATAGGGAAAACTGAGGATCAGGGATGAAGGGATGTGGAGGCTTCCCTGGGCTTTATTGGCCATAGCTTCCGCCGCAGTAAACAGCAGGCAGGCCGCAGTAATCCCCGGTACTTTCCTGTAGCCCAGATAGATAGCAACTAAAGCAATCCAGCCCTTCCCGGCAGACATGCCCGGGACATAGGCTCCCAGCCTGAGGGAAAGAGCGGCTCCCGCTGTTCCGGATAATACACCCGAAAGCAGAACCGTCAGGGTTTGGACTTTTACGGGGGATATCCCCCTGCTCCGAAGCAGGTCCGCCTGATCTCCGGAGGCACGGAGAGTTATCCCCGGATAGCTTCTGTAGAGAAATATTATAACCAGAACGGCTGTAATAAGGGTTCCCGCCGTAAAAATGTCCAGTCCTCCCAGGTTCGGGAGAGAGAAATTCATATCCAGTCTCAGGATACCCTGATTCCCGTAGGCTTTCTGGGAAAACGAGGCAATCAGAGCGGGCATGAGGATGTTTATGCCCAATCCGGTTATAAAAATATTGCCTTTCAACCGGAAGCTGGTATAACTGAAGAGGGTCGCCGTGCACAGTCCGGCCAGGGCCGCGGCCAGGGTTCCGGACAGCAGGCTTCCCGTCGCATCTGCAACAGCCGTTGCTGTAAAGGCTCCGGTCAGTATCATCCCTTCCAGGGCGATATTCAGGACTCCCGCCAGTTCGGTCAGCAGGCCGCCTATGGCCGCCAGCAGGAGAGGCGCCGCCCCATTCAGTATATTAATCACGGCGGAGTCTCCTCTTTTTCAGAATCGTTCTCAGGGTTCCCGAGGATATAAGAAGAAACAGAATCCCCTGGATAATGCTTCCCAGTTCCAGTGAGAGGTCTGACTGAAGGGTGGCCAGTCTGGCCCCCTGGGTCATCCAGGAGAAAAACAGGACGGCGGGAATCAGAAAAAGAGGGTTCCGGGACGCAATAAGGGCCACGGCTATACCATTCCAGCCCAGTCCCCCGGTAAACCCCAGAATCCCGGCGAAGTAGGTTCCCGAAACAGCAACAGCCCCCGCCAATCCGTGAAGAGCTCCGCTTATGCTTAGGGGAAGGGTGTCATATATACCCAGGTTCAGCCCTCCAAAGCGTGCAAATTCCCTGTTGTAACCAATCATCCGCAGTTCGTACCCGCTGCGCGAGTGGTGCAGATAGAAGTAGCAGAGAGGGACCAGCAGAAGAACCAGAAGATAGGATATATTAAAATGGCTGGGCGGGAGCAGGGAAGGCAGCCTGTACTGTTCCGGGATTTCCATTGTTTTTATAAGATAACTGTCGGGATTGCTGAGGGGCCCCAGTATCAGATAATCCATTATTTTGCTGATTCCGGCAGACAGCAGAAACGTGCTGATCAGTTCATCCACCTGCCACCGGGATTTCATTACCCCTGATACGGCTGACAGGAGCGCACCTGTCAAGGCTCCCGTCAGGATCATCCAGCTGATACCGGCGGCTGCCGGAAGATGAGGGAACAGGCGGGCTGCCGCAATGGCCGACATGGCGCCGAGGTAAACCTGTCCTTCTCCTCCCAGATTGAAAGACCCCGCATTGAAGGCCATGATAATCCCAAGCCCCGTCAGGCTGAGCAGGACGGAATAGTTCAGGAAGTCTCCCAGATAAAGGCTGTTCCCGAATAATCCCGGGAAAAAATAGTAGAGGGTTTCTGCCGGTTCGGAACTGAAGAGGAGGATAAGGGTTGTGGCTGCGCACAGGCAGATAAACAGAATGACAAAAACGCCGGGTATCCCGTGTTTCATATTTTTCATAGACGGTCCGCTCCGGTCATGCATTCACCGATTGTTTTTCTGGTCCATTCTTCTCCCGTGGAAGGTGTTTCCGTTAATTCTCCGGCTGTCAGTATGCCTATCCTGTCCGATAGAAGCAGCAGTTCGTCAATATCTGTTGTCAGAAGCAGGACCGCAGATCCTTCTTCTCTTGATTTGAGTATCTGCTGATGCAGTTTCTCCCGGCTGGCAAAATCCAGCCCCCAGCTCGGTTCGGAGATGATAAGAAGAGAGGGGGCTTCGTACATCTCTCTTGTCAGGATCATTTTCTGAATGTTCCCGCCCGACAGGGTACGGGCAGGTTGATCGGGATGCCCTTTTATGTCGCTTTTTCGTATAAGGTTTCCCGCCCATATGAGCAGGGCTTTTCTGTAGCTCCCGGATTTGCCGCTGAATTTCTTTTTTAACAGGATCAGGTTTTCTCCAAGAGTCGAGTCCAGGCTGGCGCCCCGGGTAAGGCGATCCGCCGGTATATAGGATATCCCGTGTCTGCGCAGGCGAAAAGGGGTCAGATACGGCATTGGCCTGCTGTTAAGCAGAATGCTGCCTCTGCGGGGCCGGATAGCTCCGGTAATAAGGTCTTCCAGGTGTTCCAGTCCGTTTTCCCGTATTCCTCCTATTCCCAATATCTCTCCGGAACGGAGCTCCAGGTTGAGATTTTTCAGTCTGGGACTTCCCTGTTCCGAGTAGGAAATATCCTGAAGCGCCAGTATGGGATTACTCTCCGGATCGGGAACAGATCTCCTTCGTTTCAGGGGAACTCCCATCTCTCGGCCGCTGCCGATCATGGCAGCTGACAGCTCATTCGGCTGTATCTCCCCGATACCGCAGACTTTCACAAGAGATCCCTTTCTGATTACGGCAACCCTGTCGGCCAGAGCATAGGTCTCGCTGATTTTGTGTGTAATATAGATAATTGTACGGCCCTCTTTTTTTAAAAGCCGTATCAGATCTGAAAGTTCTTCTGTCTGCTGCTCCGATAAACTGGCGCTTGGTTCATCAAAAACAAGGATATCCCTGTTCAGGAGGAGGCTTTCCAGCAGTTCGGCACGCTGAATCTGAGCTCCCGTCAAATCGCCTGCTCTACTGTTTAAATCAAGGGGGAGATTGTACTGCTTCTGTATGTTCTGAATCTTCCCGATAATGCGCCGCGGGTTCAGAAAGAGATCGCCACTGGCATGTCCAAGGGCAATGTTTTCCCATACAGTAAGGTTTCTTGCCAGGATGGGTTTCTGATGGATCATGCCGACAGAACTGCCTTCCCCCAGAGTAAACGTTCCGCCGTCAGGAGTCAGTAATCCGGATAGTATGTGCATAAGAGTCGATTTTCCTGCACCATTCTCTCCCATCAGGGCCAGAATCTCCCCTGCATAAACAGAGAGGCTTATCCTGTTGCAGGCTTTAATTTTGTTATCCGCAAATTCCTTGCTGATCTCTTTTAGCTCAATGCGGCAGGGAGAGGATTGGAATGACACTGACTATCTCAGCTGCAGCTGTCCGTCTTTAAACTGATTGACCAGGGCATCCTGCTTTTTCCGAATCTCTTCAGGTACATTGTTTTTGTACAGGTCATCGTCGCTGATAAAATCGAGGAATCCCTCTCTGACACCGGCATAACTTGAGGATCCTGCCGGAAGTTCGCCTTTCAAAGCCAGAAGAGTCTGTTCGTATGCTGCCTTATCCTCTCTGATAAGACCGCTGCCGATGACTGTTCCGGGTTCCAGGGCATAACCGTTGGTATCGTACCATAAGACATATTTACCGGCATTTTTAGCTGCCGATATAACACCCTGATTGGCCCCTCCCGCAATTGTCAGAATAACATCAACTCCCGCCTCTATCATGCTTTCGGTCAGATCGGATGCTTTGGTCGCGTCGTACCAGTTCCCAATGACCCGGAAATCCAGTTCCGCTCCGGGAGCCGCAGCCGTCAAGCCCTGAATGAATCCGGGTCTGATCTTCTGATTCATCTCGGGATATTCCTGACCGGCTATCAGTCCGATCTTAAGATCAGCATTGGCTCCTTCCATGGTGGATTGTGTGACCAGTCCGGCAAAGTAGCCAAGCATATAGGAAAGTTCCAGGTGGCTGAAAAGGAAGGTCGATACCGTGTCGTTTTCGATTCGGCTTCCTTCCAGGATCAGAAAATCCTGATCCGGGTATGTTTTCTTCACTTCCCGGCAGATTTCGGGCATGGCAGGATTGGATGTGATAATCAAATCGTATTTTTTCTCAGCGGCCAGAGCCAGTACCTGAGATCCCCATTCCGCCTGATTAAAACCGCCTTCTACAGTTTTTACAGTAGCGTCTTTTTCTTCCGCCGCCTTTCTGACACCCTTGTCCATCATTTCATATGTGGGGCTGCCGGCCAGAACTCCGGGAACAAAAACAGCCAACCCTGATATTTCACTCTTTTCGGGGCCTTTCTGTTTTGAACAGCCTGTTACAAACAATACGCTCCCTATTAGGATAAGGATAAGGGGAAGGGAAGATTTTCCTGACATGCTATTTCTCCTCGGCTTTTTTGCAGCCTTTATTCTTTCTATTTAATAATAACGAAAACTGAATTAGTCGGCAAATTATGAATGATTCAATCCATAGGGTAAAGTCCTTATCCGTCTCTATTCTTATTGACCCCGCGAAAAAGGGTGTGATATGTTTTTAGAAAATTAAAATTAAACTTATAAGGATGTTAAATGAGCTTTTCAAAACCGACCTCTCTCGGTGTGATAGCATGTCCCGGTGGCGAATCCTTCGCAAATGAGATTACCTCTCATCTGAAGACAATTTACCGGAGAAGGTTTGATAAAAAAGTAAGTTACATTTCCCGTCTCTACAATATGGATAGAGAGGAGGTGTATAAGCAGGCGAATTTTTCAAGTGATATTATTTCTCACAGGGTTACGGGAGTTGGCGATGGGGCCAGTTACCGCAGCCCTTCGTTTAAAATCCCCTGCAAGACTACACGTTTTGCAAATGGCGAAATTAAAACAGAAATTCTGAGATCCATCAGAGGGATGGATATCTATATAGTTCAGGATGTTGCCAATAATAATCCTGTTCGTTTTTTCGGGTCCGATGAAGAGGTTGTCTGTTCTGTCAACGATCACCTGATGAATCTGTTTGTTACCATTGACGCGGCTTTTCAGTCAGGAGCCAGAAGGGTTTCTCTTGTTACCCCCACTTATCCCTACAGCCGGCAGCATAAATCAAAAGGCAGGGAAGGGCTTACCGCTTCAACTCTTGGACGTATTTTTGAAAATATGGGAATCGAACGGATTATCACACTGGATATCCATTCCAAGGAAATCTCACACAGTTTTCAGAAGCTCTCTCTCGAAAATCTTCATGCCTCCTATCAGATTCTCCGTCAGTTAAGCGGGAATATCAATCTTATTGAAGAAGATCTGGTGGTCGTGTCTCCCGATACGGGGGCCATCGAACGGAACAAATTCTACGCTAATTCACTGAAGAAGCCCCTGGCTCTTCTCTATAAGGAGCGGGACTACTCCAAGTTGACCCGCAGCGCATCCGATTCCAATATTACGTCTGCCAGGTTACTGGGAGATGTAAAAGACAAAACGGTCTTTATTGCTGATGATATGCTGGGAACCGGCGGAACCCTGATCAAGGCCATGAAGCTGATCAGGGAGATGGGTGCCAGAAAGATAATCTGTTCAGTCTCTCTTCCCATGTTCTCGGGCGATGCTGTACAGCACTTTGATGAGGCCTACAACGAAGGGTACTTCGATTATATTGTCGGAACCAACGCTGTGACTCTTCCCGATGAGATACTGGATAAAGAATGGTTTTTCTCAGCCAGTGTTTCCAATCTTTTTGCCCGTGCCATCTCCCGGGTTCATCATAACAGATCGGTTTCTCCTCTTCTGGATAATAGTAAAATGATTCAGAGGATGCTGAAAAAGAGGTAGTCCTTGATTCTAGCTGTAGATGTCGGCACCTCTTCCATGAAGGGCGGCCTGATAAGTGATGAGGGATACCTTTTTTCCTATCACAGAGTGAAATTCCCTTCCGAATCCCTGGCTGAGCCGGGGATTTTTCAGGCCAGGCTCTGGTTGGAGGGGTTCCTTGAGATTCTGGAAGCGGTCGGTACGGATAAAGTGAGCGCTGTCGCCATAAGCGGAAACGGCCCGACCATGGTTCCGGTAGGAGCCGATGGCAAAGCCCTGGGGTCTGTTCTCATGTGGCATTTCAATCAGAGTGAATATGTAGAGCAGACATCTTCCTATTATCTGCCCAAAGTGTGCTGGCTTAAAAAGAACGAACCGGAGATCTATGATTCGGCTTCCCTTTTTCTGTCCTGTCCGGAATTCCTTATGTACCAGATCACCGGAAAAGCCGTTATGGTCACCCCTCACGACGGATTCCTTCCTTTTGTATGGGATGATGCCGTTCTCGGGCGTCTGGATCTGAAAAAGGAGGCTTTCCCGGAAATTGTTAGAATGGGGTCCCTGGCCGGAAGGGTTTCCTCCTCCTCTCTTTTGAAAACCCCTCTGAAAAACGGTACACCGGTGGTTGCCTGCGGTTCGGATTTTATGGCATCCCTGATAGGTACGGGTGCGGTTTATCCGGGTCGGATATGCGACAGAGCCGGAACATCCGAGGGAATAAACTACTGTTCTTCAGCCCCCCTCAAAAGCCCCTATCTGCGGGAGCTGCCCCATGCTGTTGAGGGTCTGGTCAATATTTCGGCAATTCTCTCCTCCACCGGCAGCCTTTTTGAGTGGTACAGGCAGCTGACAGGACAGGAAAATTTTCAGTACCATCAAACGATGGAGGGTGTCCGCCGTATCTCTCCCCTGCAGGATCATCCCGTGTTTTATCCGAATATAAAAGAGGGACTGCTGTGGGAGTTTTCCAACGGGATGATAACAGGTCTGGATCCCGGACAGGGGAAGTATGAACTGGGGCGGGCTGTAATGGAAGCGATCGGTTTTGCAGTCCGGCGGAGTCTGGATATTTTCGAGTCCCTTGCGTTGCCTGTGAATGAACTGAGAATCTCGGGCGGCCAGGGTAAGAGTCGGGTGTGGAATCAGATGAAGGCGGATATTACGGGTAAAACCATATTGATACCCGAAGTGGAGGATGCGGAACTGCTGGGCAATGCCTGTCTGGCTTCCGTAGCGCTGGGGCGTTACCGAAGTATTGTTTCCGCCTCTGATGCGCTGGTACAGATTAAGCATGAGATCAGACCGAGCAAAAAAAATCATCAGATTTATGATGAAAAATATAAACGGTACAGAGATCATTGCACTGCTGTTTTATCTTTTTATCATAATTCTCCCGGTGTTTGAAGACCCGATTAATTGCAAGTCCTTCAGTGACAATGAAAATGGTATAAATGTTTGATGTATAGTGAAATATTATTTGGTATAAATATTGCGTACCTTTTTTTGAAAAAAGCTGTTGACAAAAAAAAAGCATTTTGGTATTTTACATGAGCATTTCGCACAGTGCCTCTGTAGCTCAGTCGGTAGAGTACGACCATGGTAAGGTTGGGGTCACCGGTTCAAGTCCGGTCGGAGGCTGTAATAACATTTTTCTAAGACGGCTTTTTGAATAGAGCTTTTTCAGGTGGGAGTTTAGGATGGCTAAAAGTAAAAAAGGTGCAGTTGAATTGGTAGCTCTTCAGTGCACAACTTGCAAGAGAAAAAATTATACAACTACAAAAAACAGAAGGAATGTTCAGGGGAAACTTGAGTTTAAAAAATACTGCAAGTGGTGTAAAACCTCTACTGAACACAAAGAGACAAAGATTAAATAGGTATTTTACAGGCCAGTAGCTCCAATGGCTAGAGCGCCGGTCTCCAAAACCGGATGTTGTAGGTTCGAGTCCTACCTGGCCTGTATTTTTATATTTTAAAGCAGAAAGCAAGATTCTCCGACCCCTGGTCGGAGTTTGTTCGTCTTTCTGGAAAGTAGAAAAGCATCGGTAAAAGAACCGGTGTTTTTTTAAACCGGGAGCTTATTATGAAAAAAATAAAGGCTTTTTTCACGGAAAGCTACGGAGAGTTGAGAAAAGTTGTTTGGCCCAGCAGAGATTCTGTTGCTTCTTCAACCAAGGTTGTTTTGGTTTCGACTGTTCTTTTTGCTCTCTTTTTTGGTGTTGTTGACTTCCTGCTGGTGAAAGGACTCTTCTTTATTTTTTAATCAGTCTGAATTGGCAAAGGAATAATTATGGCGAAAGGGTGGTATGTGCTTCATACTTATTCGGGGTATGAAAACAAAGTAGAGAAATATATCCGGCTTTATATGGAGGATGGAACTCTTTCCGGTGCTGTTCTGGATGTAAAAGTTCCTGCCGAAGATGTAATAGAAGTCAAAAACGGTAAAAAGCGAACTGTTTCCAAGAAATTTTTACCTGGATATGTTTTACTGGAAATGGATCTTCCTGATCGCGGCTGGAAACAGATCTGTTCTCAAATCAAAAAAATTCAAAGTGTTGTAGGCTTTGTCGGTTATGCTTCCGGAGCGAAGCCGCAGCCGATCAGTCAGGATGAAGCAAAGGCTATTTTGCAGAAAACCGGTGCTATCAAGGCTGAGAAGCGTTTTCAGTCCAAGCAGGATTTTGCGGTTGGTGAAGAAGTGCGTGTGACTGACGGTCCTTTTGAATCCTTTTCCGGAAACATCGAAGTGGTGAATCTTGAGAAAGGTAAACTTCGTGTTATGGTTGGAATATTTGGAAGAAGTACCCCTGTTGAGGTTGATTTCTCACAGGTGGAGAAAATTTAAAGATTGCCGGAATTGTTCCGGTTTTCTTTGTTGATAAATGGGAGTCCGTATTTTAAGCGGATGTTAGAACCATAAGGAGATTTAAATGGCTAAAAAAAAGGTAACAGCTTTTATTAAGCTGCAAGTACCTGCGGGTAAAGCAACCCCCGCTCCTCCAGTAGGTCCGGCTCTCGGTCCTCACGGAGTTCCTGCGCCTCAGTTTGTTCAGCAGTTCAACGATAGAACCAAGAACTTTGAGCCGGGACTGACAATTCCCGTTGTTATAACTGTTTATAGCGACAGAAGTTTTACGTTTGTAACAAAGACTCCTCCTGCGGCTGTTCTTCTCAAGAAAGCCGCCAAGATCGACAGGGGATCTGCAGAGCCTCACAAGGTTAAAGTTGCAACTGTCACCCGTAAACAGGTACAGGAAATTGCCGAAACGAAGATGCCCGACCTGAATGCTAACGATATTGATGCTGCAATCAATATTATTTCCGGTACTGCCCGCAGTATGGGAATAAAGGTAGAGGGTTAAGAGATGAAGAGAAGTAAGAACTATAAAGCAGCTGTTGCGAAGATTGAAGCAGAAAAGCTGTACGACAGTGCAGCTGCTATCGGTCTTGTTAAAGATATGGCTTTTGCGAAGTTTGATGAGACTGTCGAAGTTTCTGTTAAACTGAATATCAAAAAGAGTCATTCTATCCGTGATACCGTTAGCCTGCCCAATCAGTTTACAGCAGAGAAGAAAATCCTTGTATTTGCCAAGGGCGATAAGGCTAAAGAAGCTCAGGAAGCCGGTGCGGCATATGTTGGAGATGACGATCTTGTAGCCAAGATTAAAGACGGCTGGCTGGACTTCGATATATGTGTTGCCACTCCCGATATGATGAGGGAGGTAGGTAAGCTCGGTCCTGTTCTGGGTCGTAGAGGTCTGATGCCCAACCCTAAAACAAGAACTGTAACAATGGATATTAAAGGTGCAATCGCCGAGCTGAAACAGGGACGCGTTGAATACCGGGCTGATAAAACCGGTGTTGTTCACCTGGCTGTCGGCAAAGTATCCATGGATGTTTCTAGAATCAAAGAAAATTACGATGTTTTTATTGATGACCTGACCAAAAAGAGACCTAGTGATGTTAAGGGTGATTTTGTAAGATCAGTTGCTCTTTCTTCTACCATGGGACCTGGTGTCAAGGTTATGGTGAAGGAGTAAAAGATGGCAGAAAAGAAAGTACAGCAAGTAAAAATTGATGCCGTTGCAGCTCTTCGCGAGCAGTTCGAAGGTGTTGGCAGCTTTATCTTTACTGATTACAGAGGTTTGACTGTAGAGCAGGTAACAGAGCTTCGTGCAAAACTCCGCGCTCAGAATGCTGAATATCATGTAATTAAGAATAATCTTGCCAAGATTGCTTTTAAGGATCTTGGAAAAGAAGGTCTTGATGAGTATCTGGTAGGGCCTACTGCCGTGGCTATGGCTCATGATGAAGCCGGTCCAGTTGCCAAAACTCTGATCGATTTTGCCAAAGATACTTCTGTTGAGTTAAAAGCAGGGTATTTTGATGGTGCCGTATTTGATCAGGCTGGTGTTGTGGCGTTCTCCAAACTGCCTACAAGAATCGAACTTATCGCAAAACTTATGGGTACGATGAATGCTCCGGTTCAGAATGTTGCTTATGTTCTGAATGGCGTTACAGAAAAACTGGTTAGAACCCTGGCTGCTGTAGCAGAAAAAAAGGGTAACGAATAGTAAAATTTCGGCGTTAGTCTTCTGATAGTTGTATGCTATCGCCGTGAAAAAAAATATTAAGGAGAAGATAATATGACAACTGAAGAAATGCTTGATGCAATTGCAAACATGACTGTATTGGAAGTTTCCGAGCTGGTAAAAGCTATGGAAGAGAAATTTGGTGTAACCGCTGCTGCTCCTGTAGCTGTAGCTGCTGCTCCCGTAGCTGGTGGAGATGCTGGCGCTGCTGTTGAAGAACAGTCAGAGTTTGACGTAGTACTGAAAGGTTTTGCCGATGGCAAGAAAATCGGTGTAATCAAAGAAGTAAGAGGAATTACCGGTCTTGGTCTTAAGGAAGCAAAAGAGATTGTTGAAGGGACTGACTCTGTGATCAAAGAAGGCGTTTCAAAAGAAGATGCTGACAAGATCAAAGAACAGCTCGAAGCTGTCGGCGCAACTGTTGAGATCAAATAGTAGTACTTTTTATATCTGAATTGATTTTTCTCATTTTACCACAGGAGCATTGTGCCCCTGTGGTAAAGTGTTATCAGGGGGTTATGAGTGTTTGTTAGGGATAAGTTGGATCGCCGGTGTTATATCGGCAAAGAGTATGAAGAAGCTATAGAGTTGCCTGATCTCATCGATATACAGTTGTCTTCCTACGAAAAATTTCTCCAGACTACGGCTCTTAAAAGGGTAGATGAATTAAATGATCAGGGTCTGGAAGAAGTGTTTCGAGCTACTTTTCCCATAGAGAGTACCAATGGTGAGTTGGTTCTTGACTATGACTACTATACCCTTGATTACGATGGCGTAAAAATGACAGAGGCCGAATGCAAAAGAAAAGGCCTGTCTTATGCCGTTCCAATTAAAGCTCGTATTAATCTGATTTTCCAGACTACCGGTGAAATCCGGCAGAAAGAAATCTATATGGGTGACATTCCGCTGATGACAGACCGCGGAACATTTATTATAAACGGCGCCGAACGTGTTGTTGTATCGCAGATACACAGATCGCCCGGTGTAATTTTCTCGGAAGAGAAAGGAGTCTATTCTTCAAGGATTATTCCTTATAGAGGTTCCTGGCTTGAATTCGAAATTGATCATAAAAAGGAACTGATTTATACAAAAATTGACAGGAAAAAACGCATCCTTGGTTCCCTGTTCCTGAGAGCATTGGGACTGGACACCCGGGAGAAAATCATAGATGAATTTTATAAAATCAAGACTGTAAAAGTTAATAATAAGAGAGAGGGCAAAGGGTCTCTGGTCGGGATGGTATTTGCCCGCGCCGTCTATCATGAAGTTGACGGCGTAAGGAAGAAGCTGTACCGCGCCGGGGAGAAAATTCACCCCCATGATACGGATGAGCTGATGCACTCCGGAATTGAAACTGTAGAAGTAGTTGATTTCAGTCATCCCGATTCTCTTAATTCAACTCTCATACTGAACTGTTTTGAAAGGGAAGAAGCAAAGTATAATCAGGATGATCCCGACCAGGACGAACCTACAAAAGAGGATGCCCTGGCTTCAATATATTCTGTTTTGATGCCGGGAGAACCTATTACAGTTGAAAGCGCGGAGAAGGACCTGATTTCCATGTTCTTTTCCAGCAGACGATACGATCTGGGACGAGTGGGACGTTACAAGCTTAATAAGAAGTTTGACTATGCCAATCCTGAAGACTCGCATGTTTTAACAAGAGAAGATATCTGCAATACCATGGGATATCTGATCCGTGTTTTTGACGGTGAAGCTTCAATTGATGATATCGACCACCTGGGAAACAGGCGTGTAAGGTCTGTTGGGGAGCTCCTCTCCAATGCGCTGAAGACGGCATTCTCAAGAATGGAAAGAATTGCCAAAGAAAGGATGTCTCTCAAGGAAGTTGAATCGCTTAAGCCTCAGGATCTTGTATCAATCAAGCCGATTGTTGCAGCCGTAAAGGAGTTCTTTGGTTCTTCACAGCTTTCCCAGTTTATGGATCAGGTTAATCCCCTTTCCGAGTTGACTCATAAAAGAAGGCTTAATGCATTGGGTCCGGGAGGGCTTTCAAGAGACCGAGCCGGTTTTGAGGTACGGGATGTACACTACACCCATTACGGAAGAATGTGTCCCATTGAAACACCGGAAGGTCCGAATATCGGTCTTATAGTTTCCCTGGCAAACTTCACCCGCGTGAATGATTACGGTTTTCTTGAAACACCTTTCAGAAAGGTTGAGAACGGTAAGGTTTCAAGGGAAGTAGAATATCTGTCTGCCATGGATGAAGAGAAATATTTTATTGCCCAGGCAAGTGCGTCCATTGATGAGGACTGGAATCTTACGGATGATCTGGTAGCTGTAAGAAAATCAGGGGACTATACTATCAAAAGTCCCAGCGAAATCAAATATATGGACGTTTCACCACGGCAGATCATATCCACTGCTGCGTCTCTGATTCCTTTTCTGGAGCATGATGATGCCAACCGTGCCTTGATGGGTTGTAACATGCAGCGTCAGGCCGTTCCGCTGCTCTTTCCTGAAGCGCCGATTGTCGGTACGGGAATGGAAGGCAAGGCAGCCTACGATTCAGGGGTATGTATCAAAGCAAAGCGGGCCGGTACGGTCGTGCATGTAACTTCAGAAGAGGTTCTGATACAGCCTGCCGGTGAAGAGGCTGATATTCGCGATGTATATCCCATGATCAAGTACCAGCGTACTAACCAGGATACATGTTTTAATCAGAAGCCTATTGTAAAGGTTGGAGAGGAAGTCCCGGTGGGCGGTGTGTTGGCCGATGGACCTTCTACCAAAAACGGAGAGCTCTCTCTCGGACGGAACCTTCTTGTCGGGTTTGTGCCCTGGAACGGTTACAACTATGAGGACGCTGTCCTTATCTCGGAAAAAGTAGTTAAGGATGATTATTACACATCTATTCATATAAAAGAGTTTGTTACAGAGGTGCGGGAAACTAAACTCGGCCCTGAAAAGTTGACCAGGGATATTCCCAATACTTCGGAAAAAGCACTTGAGCAGCTGGATGAAGAGGGTATCGTTCGTATCGGTGCAAAAGTAAAATCCAGTTATATCCTTGTTGGTAAAGTGACGCCTAAGTCAGAAACAGAAACAACTCCTGAGTTCAAGCTCCTGAACTCTATATTCGGTGAGAAGGCCAAAGAGGTAAGGGATACTTCCCTTAAGCTGCCTCATGGTGTGGAAGGAACAGTAATTGATGTTCAGAGACTGAAACGCTCCGAGGGTGATGATCTCAGTCCCGGTGTGGATGAAGTCGTAAAAGTCCTGATTGCCACAAAGCGTAAACTGAAAGAAGGTGACAAGATGGCTGGTCGTCATGGAAACAAGGGTGTTGTCGCCCGTGTTCTTCCGGAAGAGGATATGCCGTATATGGAAGACGGAACTCCTCTTGAGGTCTGTCTGAACCCCCTTGGTGTACCGTCCCGTATGAATATCGGTCAGATCATGGAAACCATGCTCGGGATGGCCGGAGCACAGCTTGGGAAAATGTATGAGACGCCCGTTTTCAACTCGGCTTCAACCGAGGAAATCTCTGCTGAACTGGAAGCTGCCGGGCTGAACGGTGCTTCAAAGATCAAACTGTTTGACGGTTATACCGGAGAACCTTTTGAGAACAATGTTTTTGTAGGGTATATGTACTATCTGAAGCTTCATCATCTTGTCGATGACAAGATGCACGCCCGTTCAACCGGTCCCTATTCGCTGGTTACACAGCAGCCTCTGGGCGGTAAAGCCCAGTTCGGTGGACAGAGACTGGGAGAGATGGAAGTCTGGGCTCTCGAGGCCTACGGCGCTGCAAATACACTGCAGGAGTTAATGACTATCAAATCGGATGATATGAATGGTCGGGCCAAGATATATGAAAGTATTGTAAAGGGCGATGCCACTACGGCAGCGGGAATCCCGGAGTCCTTTAATGTTCTGGTCCAGGAATTGCGGGGTCTGGCTTTGGATGTACGGATCTTTGATACGAAAGGAAAGCAGATTCCTTTCACCGAAAGGGACGAAGAGCTGATCAGCAGACAGGGAAGCCGATTCTAGCAGGGGGAACGAATGAAAGATATTCAGGATTTTGACAGTCTAATGATAAAACTGGCTTCGCCGGAACAGATCAGGGCATGGTCTTACGGTGAGGTCAAAAAACCGGAAACGATTAATTACAGGACCCTTCGGCCGGAAAAGGACGGATTGTTCTGCGAAAGAATATTCGGAACGACCAAGGAGTGGGAATGCTACTGCGGAAAATTTAAATCCATCCGTTACAAGGGTGTAATTTGTGACCGTTGTGGTGTTGAAGTTACTCACTTTAAGGTTCGTCGTGAAAGAATGGGGCATATAGAGCTGGCTTCACCTGTTTCACACATATGGTATTACCGCTCTGTGCCTTCAAGAATGGGGCTGCTGCTGGATCTGTCCATCGCATCGCTCCGCTCGATTCTCTACTATGAGAAATATATTGTAATTGAAGCTGGTGACACGGATCTAAAGAAGATGCAGCTCCTCTCGGAAGAGGAGTTTATGGAAGCTCAGGACCGGTACGGTATGTCTTTCACCGCCGGGATCGGAGCCGAGGCGGTAAGGAGTCTTCTGGAGAATCTGGATCTGGATGCTCTATCTGCCGATCTGCGAATAAAGATGGTGGAAAAGGGGCCGAAAGCCGACAAGAGGCTTCTGAAGAGGATCGAGATAGTAGAAAACTTCCGGGATTCCGGTAACCGGGCTGAATGGATGATTCTGGATGTTATTCCGGTGATTCCTCCCGAATTACGCCCGATGGTGCAGCTGGATGGAGGACGTTTTGCAACTTCTGATCTTAACGATCTCTACAGGCGTGTCATCAATAGAAATAACCGCTTGAAAAGGCTTATGGCTCTTAATGCGCCTGATATTATCATCCGGAATGAAAAGAGGATGCTTCAGGAGGCTGTTGATGCCCTTTTTGATAATTCAAAAAAGAAAAAAGTCGTTAAGGGCGCTTCCAATAGACCGCTCAAGTCACTTTCGGATCTTCTGAAGGGAAAACAGGGGCGTTTCAGGCAGAACCTGCTTGGAAAGCGTGTTGATTATTCCGGGCGTTCCGTAATCGTAGTAGGTCCCAATCTGAAACTTCATCAGTGCGGTCTTCCTGCCAAGATGGCTCTTGAGCTTTACAAGCCCTTTATTATGAAAAAACTGGTGGACAAGGATATTGTCTACAATATTAAAAAAGCCAAAACCCTGGTTGAGCAGGAAACGCCTGAAGTATGGTCTGTTCTTGATGAAGTTGTAAAAGAGCACCCTGTTCTTCTGAACCGCGCCCCGACTCTTCACAGGCTTGGTATTCAGGCTTTTGAGCCTGTTCTGGTAGAAGGTAAGGCTATTCGTCTTCATCCGCTTGTCTGTCATGCTTTTAATGCCGACTTTGACGGTGACCAGATGGCTGTGCATGTGCCTCTGACACATGCGGCGCAGATCGAGTGCTGGACTCTTATGCTGTCCGATACAAACCTGATGAACCCGGCAAACGGCCAACCTGTCGTATTCCCTTCACAGGATATGGTTCTCGGTCTTTATCATCTGACTAAGCATAGACCCGGTGCAAAGGGAGAAGGTCGCTATTTTTCAAGTGTTGACGAAGTAATCCTTGCTCTGGATGCCCGTTCCGTTGCCTATCAGGCGATGATGAAGGTCCGGATGAACGGAGAATTCCTCGAAACGACACCTGGTCGTGTCATTTTCAATGAGCTCCTGCCGGAAGAAGTGGGATACGTAAATGAGACTCTCGGAGACAAGCAGATCCGTAATCTGATCACCAGGACTCATGAAATCCATGGTTCCTATACGACTGTCAGGATGCTGGATATCGTAAAGGATACCGGCTATAAGTATGCTACAAAGTTCGGTGCCTCTATTGGTATGGACGATATCATCGTTCCTGAACAGAAGAAGGATTTGATCGAATCAGCCAATAATGAAGTCCAGAAGATACAGAATCAGTATCTGGATGGGCATATCACTCAGGAAGAACGTTATAACCGCGTAGTTGAAGTTTGGAGTAAAACCAACGAAGAATTGACTAATGTGATGATGGAAAAGCTCCAGAATGACAAGGGCGGTTTCAATAATGTTTATATGATGGCGGACTCCGGGGCCAGAGGTTCCAGAAACCAGATTCGTCAGCTCGCAGGTATGCGTGGTCTGATGGCGAAACCTTCCGGTGATATTATCGAGCTGCCAATCCGTTCTAACTTTAAAGAAGGCCTGTCGGTAATTGAGTTTTTTATCTCTACCAACGGTGCCCGTAAAGGTCTGGCGGATACGGCGTTGAAAACAGCGGATGCCGGATATCTGACAAGACGTCTTGTTGATATCGCTCAGGATGTTGTTGTTAATGAAGATGATTGCGGTACTATTAACGGTATCGAAACATATGCTCTGAAAGACGGAGAGGAAATAGTTGAATCTCTGGCTGACAGGATTGCGGGAAGATTTACTCTTGAAAGAGTAAAACATCCTATTACCGGTGAAGTAATCATTGATGTAAATGAAGAGATAACCGATGAGATTGCCCGGGCAATCGAAGAAATTGGTGTTGAATCCGTAAAAGTGCGTACTGTGTTAACCTGTGAGGCTAAACATGGTGTTTGTCGTAAGTGCTACGGCAGGGACCTTGCAACAAAAAAGACGGTTAATATAGGTGAGGCTGTCGGTATTATTGCCGCTCAGTCTATCGGTCAGCCTGGTACCCAGCTGACTATGAGAACTTTCCATGTTGGTGGAACTGCCAGTACCGTAGCGGAAGATAACAGGATCTCCTTGCGTTATCCTGTCCTTGTCCGGTCTATGACCGGTACCCGAGTCGATCTGGATGGAGGATCTCACCTCTTCACCAGAAAAGGTTCTCTTGTTGTTGCGAAAATTTTCGAATCAATAGAACTTGGTTCAGATGTTGAAGTTCTGGTCGAGGATGGTCAGAAGGTTCTTAAGGGTGAACCTATCCTTAAGAAGGGGGGCGAAGAGGTTTGTTCCGATGAGATTGCTGTTGTCAGTCTTATGGAGAGCAAGCTACTTCTGGTGGCTCAGGATCAGAAGCTGGAAATCAGAAACGGTTCAACCGTGAATGTTAATCCCGGTGATATGGTTGCTGCAGAAGACGCTCTGGCTTATTTTGACCCTTTCAGCGATCCCATTATTGCTGAGCAGGATGGTAAGGTCCGGTTTGAAGACATTATCATCGGTACTACCCTGAGAGAGGAAGTGAACGAAGATACCGGTAATATTGAAAAGAAGATTACTGAGTTCTCTCTGGAATCCCTTCAGCCCCGTATTATTATTGAGGATGCTGACGGTGAGGAGATTGCAAACTACTATCTGCCTGGAAACTCCTACCTGAATGTGGAAGACGGTACTGTGGTTAAGGCCGGTAGAACCCTTGCCAAGATGCTGAAAGAAAGTGCCAAGACTCAGGATATCACTGGTGGTCTGCCCAGGGTTGGAGAGCTCTTTGAAGCCAGAAGACCCCGTGAAGGAGCCGTATTGGCCCGTATTGCAGGTACTGTCAGGTTTCAGGGAATCCTGAAAGGTAAGCGAATTATTGATGTTGTGGATCCCTATGGAGCAGAGTTGAAACACTTTGTTTCGATGGGTAAACACCTTCTGGTTCGGGATGGCGACCTGGTGGAAGCTGGTGAACCGCTCTGTGACGGTGCTAACGATCCTCACGATATTCTTGATATTTCAGGCGAAAATGCATTACAGCAGTTTCTTGTGGATGAAGTTCAGGAAGTCTACCGTATGCAGGGTGTAAATATCAACGATAAACATATCGGCGTAATTATCCGTCAGATGATGCGGAAGGTTGAGATTGTTGATGTGGGAGATACTCACTTCATTTACGGTCAGCAGATTGACAAGTATAATTTCCGTAAAGAGAATGAGAGGGTTATGCGTGAAGGTGGTGAGTCCGCCGTTGCAAGACCTCTGCTCCTCGGTATTACAAGGGCTTCTCTGAATATCGACTCGTGGATTTCCGCTGCGTCTTTCCAGGAGACTACAAGGGTTCTGACAAATGCCGCCATTGCCGGACAGTCGGATAACCTGAGAGGTCTGAAGGAAAATGTTGTAATCGGTCATATGATTCCTGCCGGTACAGGAATGAGAAAGTACCGTAATATGAAACTGTTTAATCAGGAAAGTCAGGACCTGGATGCCCATGTTCAGATGATTCTGGAAAACAGGAAGCGTGAGCAGGAGCTTGCCAGTTTAAATCGGGAACCCTTTGACGAGAGTTACGATGAGAAGGCTGTCGAACTCCAGGATTGAGTACAAAACGGGGAATTATGCTGATCCCCGATAATGTTTTTCATAATAAACAGGCTTTTTAAGAGCTTTTTTATATGAAAAATAAATATATATAATATGAGTGGTTGACTCTATCTTTGTAAATTGATAGAGTCCTCTTGCTTTTGAGTAAATGATTGTAAAGGGAGATGGTATTTAGAATGCCTACAGTAAACCAGTTAATCAGGAACGGACGGAAAGCTTCTGCTAGGAAGACAAATTCTCCGGCCCTTCAGTCCT
This sequence comes from Oceanispirochaeta sp., assembly GCA_963663385.2. Lineage (GTDB taxonomy): Bacteria > Spirochaetota > Spirochaetia > DSM-2461 > DSM-2461 > Oceanispirochaeta. The sequence continues at coordinate 934,504 of CAXXXD010000004.1, forward strand.
GCCCTCAGAAAAGAGGTGTATGTACAAGAGTTATGACCATTACTCCTAAAAAGCCTAATTCCGCGCTTCGTAAAGTAGCGAGGGTTAGATTGACTAATGGTATTGAAGTAACTGCATATATTCCCGGAATCGGGCACAATCTTCAGGAGCACAGTGTTGTTGTTCTGAGGGGAGGAAGGGTAAAAGACCTTCCTGGTGTACGGTACAGAATTATTCGGGGTGCGAAAGATACCCTTGGTGTAGATGGTCGTAAAAAAGCACGTTCCAAATACGGAACTAAGAAGCCAAAGGCGTAAGGTGAGGTAGAGATGGCAAGAAGAAGAGAGGCCCCGGTCAGACCGGTTATGCCCGATTCCAAGTACAACAACACTACCGTTGAAAAATTCATTAAAAGAATGATGCTTGATGGTAAAAAATCCACCAGTGCCAGCTGCCTGTATGGCGCAATGGAAGTTGTGAAAAATAAAAAGTCCGGCGATGAAAGTGAGCTTGATATTTTTCTTAAAGCACTGGAGAATGTTAAGCCTGCGGTCGAGGTTAAATCCCGTAGAGTAGGTGGATCGACCTATCAGGTTCCCGTTGAGATCCGGGATTCCAGAAGGGAAGCACTGGCAATGCGCTGGATGATTGCAGCTGCAAGAAACCGGAGCGGAAGAAGCATGAGCGAAAAACTCAGTGCGGAAATTCTGGATGCTTTTAATTCTACAGGTTCTGCTTTCAAAAAGAAAGAAGATACCCATAGAATGGCTGAAGCTAATAAGGCTTTCTCCCACTATAAGTGGTAAGAGTCTGATTATAGGAGCCGGTTGATTGGAAAATTTTCCGGCTCTCCTCGGCAGAATGCCTCCTATCCGAAAAGTGACGGAGGCCGCTACTGTGACAGAGGTTTTCAAAATAGCAGCCGGCTTTTTTGCCGCAGTGTTGTTCATTATGCCAAACCGTTGTTTTTTTTCAATAGGTGGTAGAGTAAGCTGTTATGGAAACATTAAGGTTAAAATCTCCTTTATTCTGTTGTTTAGTGTAAATTCTGCCAAAAAAATTCATCTTTGTTGCCTTGGGATGTTGAGCTGTTTTAACGTTTTTTGTTAATATCACGGCTGATGCCCTAATGTGGCATAACAAAAGAGTGTTGTTTTTTTTAAAATGCCTAGGAGGTAGAAATGGCTAAAGACAAATTTCAGAGAACCAAACCGCATATTAATGTTGGTACAATTGGTCACGTAGACCACGGTAAAACAACTCTTACTGCTGCGATCTCTATGTACTGTGCCGCTAAGCAGGGCGGTAAGATCATGAGCTATGAAGATATTGATAATGCTCCTGAAGAAAGAGAACGTGGTATTACCATCAATACAAGACACGTTGAGTACGAAACTGATGGGCGTCACTACGCTCACGTAGACTGTCCCGGACATGCTGACTACATCAAGAACATGATTACTGGTGCAGCTCAGATGGACGGTGCTGTACTTCTCGTTGCGGCAGATTCCGGACCCGAACCCCAGACCAGAGAGCACATCCTGCTCGGTCGTCAGGTTGGAATTCCCAAAATGATTGTTTTTATGAACAAGCTTGACCTTGCTGACCCCGAACTGGTCGACCTGGTGGAAATGGAAGTTCGTGAACTTCTGGATGAGTACGGATACCCCGGAGATGATACTCCCATTATCAAAGGATCTGCTTTTGAAGCAATGTCCAACATTGAAGATGGTGAAAAGACCGCTTGTATCCAGGAGCTCCTGGATGCAATGGACTCTTATTTCCCCATCCCCGAAAGAGCTGTAGATCAGCCCTTCCTGATGCCCATCGAAGATGTATTCTCCATCTCCGGTCGTGGTACTGTAGTAACCGGACGTATCGAAAAAGGTGTTCTTCACGTTGGTGACAGCATCGAAATCGTTGGTGTTAGGGATACTCAGACAACTACCTGTACAGGTGTTGAAATGTTCAACAAGCTGCTGGATGAAGGTCAGGCTGGTGATAATATCGGTGCTCTTCTCCGTGGTATCGACAAAAAAGAGGTTCAGAGAGGACAGGTTCTTTGTAAACCCGGTTCCATTCTTCCTCATACGAAATTCAAGGCTGCTCTGTACTGTCTGACCAAGGAAGAAGGTGGACGTCACAATCCGTTCTTCTCCGGTTACAGACCCCAGTTCTACTTCAGAACTACAGATATTACAGGTACAGTTACTCTGCCTGAAGATAAGCAGATGGTTATGCCCGGTGATAACACCGAGATTACTGCTGAACTGATTCACCCCATCGCCATGGACAAAGGTCTCCGCTTCGCTATTCGTGAAGGTGGTAGAACCGTAGCCAGTGGTCAGGTTGTTGAAATCGAAGAATAAGATTATTAGAGGCACCCTGCTGATATGCGGCAGGGTGTTTTTCTGGAGGAAGAATGGGTAAGGAACGGATACGCGTCAGGCTAAGAGGATTTGACGTTGAATTGATTGACCAGAGTGCGAAAGCCATTGTTCAGGCTGTTCAGAAACAGGGTAGTAAAGTTTCTGGACCGATCCCTCTGCCTACGAGGATTAATAAGTTTACCGTTTTGAAGTCAACTTTTGTTAACAAGAAGTCCAGAGAGCAGTTTGAAATGCGGACTCACAAAAGATTGATAGATATTTTAGAGCCAACCTCTGCTGTAATGGATGCTCTCATGAAACTCGAGCTGCCCGCTGGAGTTGATGTAGAGATCAAACAGTAAGTAAAGATTGTTGAGGTATTAAATGATTGGTTTGATTGGCAAAAAAGCTGGAATGACCCAGGTGTTTGATGCAGAAGGTATATTAACACCTGTTACTGTTATAAAAGTAGAACCAAATGTAGTTGTAGCTAACAGAACTGTTGATAAAGACGGCTACAATGCAGTTGTCCTTGGGTCCGTTGAGATGAAATCCAGCCATGTTTCAAAACCTTACGCAGGTCAGTTTAAAGATGATCTGTCCCCTAAAAAACACGTTATGGAGATTCGTGATTTCGAGAAAGAATGTAATGTTGGCGATTCTTTCGGAGTGGAATTGATCGAAAATCTTGTTTATGTGGATGTTATCGGAACTTCCAAGGGTAAGGGTTTTCAGGGTGTAATGAAGCGCCACAACTTCAGTGGTGGACGTGCAACGCACGGTTCAAAATTTCATAGAGCAAACGGTTCTACCGGTATGGCTGCATGGCCTTCAAAGGTAATTAAAGGAACCAAAATGGCCGGTCGCATGGGCGGCGAAAAAAAGACTGTTCAGAATCTTGAAGTAGTTCGTGTAGATGCTGAAAAGAATATAGTATTGGTTAAGGGTGCTATCCCCGGTACAAAAGACAGTATTGTTTTAGTACGTAAAGCCAAAAAGAAATAGAGGATAGGTAATTATGGACAAAAAAGTCTTTTCAATTGAAGGCAAAGAGCTTCGTACTATTACTCTTGACGATTCAGTATTCGCACGTGAAGTAAGCGAAGGATCAATATACAACGCTATCAAGAATGAGCTTGCAAATAAAAGAGTTGGTACTGCCAGCACAAAGACCAGGAGCGAAGTACGCGGTACGACAGCTAAACCCTGGCGTCAGAAAGGAACCGGACGTGCAAGAGCCGGTCGCAGAAGATCTCCCGTATGGGTAGGCGGAGGAATAACCTTCGGACCCAAACCCAGGGATTACAGCTATGTTCTGCCTAGAAAGGTAAAACAGCTTGCGATGAAGTCAATCCTGAGCCTTAAGGCACAGAGTGAAGATAGATTCAAAGTAGTAGAGGATTTCACTGTAGAATCCGGAAAAACCAAGGATATGAAAAATATCCTGGCTTCCCTGGTTGATGGTGAAAAAACCGTTATCGTTCTTAAGGATGATGACAAGATGATCAGAAGAGCCGGACGGAATCTGCCTAATGTACGTTTTCTTTCCTATAACAGATTGAGTGCACATACACTTTTCTACGGAAAAAACGTTCTTGTTATGGAAGGTGCGGCTTCAAAACTGAATGAATTTTATGGTGGATGAGGTCTGATATGGATTCCTATAAAGTAATCATTGAACCTGTACTGACAGAGAAATCTAATATTCTCCGTGAAGGCGAATCTAAGAAGTATGTCTTTAAGGTTGATAAAAAAGCGAACAAGATCCAGGTTATGAGTGCCGTTAAAGACCTCTTCTCTGTAAATCCTGTGAGCTGCAACATTGTGAATGTAAGCGGAAAGAAAAAAGCAAACGTTCCTGTTTCTGCCAACAGTTTCAAAAGAGGTTTCGGTAGAACAGCAAGCTGGAAGAAAGCAATCGTAACACTCGCTGCCGGCGAGAAAATCGATGCTTTTGAAGGTGTATAAGGTAGGAGGATTCTGTGGCTATTAAAACATATAACCCAAGAACACCGTCCCAGAGATACAGGCAGAGTCTGACTTTTGATGACATTACACGGAGTACTCCTGAGAAATCACTGTCTTCTGGTAAATCATCTAAAGCCGGCCGCGGTGCTGGTGGACGGATCAGTGTGCGTCGCCGTGGTGGTGGACATAAAAGAAAATACAGGGTCATCGATTTTAAAAGAGAAAAATTTGGTGTACCCGGAAAAGTCGCTCAGATTGAGTACGATCCCAACAGAAGTGCTAATATCGCTCTGATCCATTATCTGGACGGAGAGAAAAGGTATATCATTTGTCCGAAAGGGCTGAAAGTGGGAGACCAGATTGTCAGTGGAGCCGATGCACCCATTGAAGTTGGTAACGCACTGCCTCTTGAGAATATTCCAGTAGGTCGTCTTGTACATGCTATTGAGCTTCAGCTCGGTAGAGGTGCTCAGATGGTAAGAACCGCCGGCGGCTCTGCTCTTATCGCCGCTAAGGAAGGAAAGTATGTTACTCTGAAAATGCCTTCCGGTGAAATGAGAATGGTTCTCAATAAATGTATGGCTACAATCGGAGAAGTCGGTAACGAAGATCACATGAATGTGAAAATCGGTAAAGCCGGTCGGTCCAGATGGATGGGTAAAAGACCCAAGGTCAGAGGTGTTGTAATGAACCCCGTAGACCATCCGCATGGTGGTGGTGAAGGTAAAACTTCCGGTGGTCGTCATCCAGTATCTCCCTGGGGTAAACCGACTAAAGGTTTTAAAACTAGAAAGAAACACAAAAGTTCTGGCAAATTTATTGTCAAGAGACGGAAGTAGGAGTAAAGCGTGTCAAGATCAATTAAAAAAGGACCGTTTATTGCTAAAAGTCTTTACAAGAAGGTTGTTGATCAGAATAAATCCGGTGCCAAGGGTATGATTAAAACCTTTTCCCGGACTTCAACAATTATTCCGGAGATGGTAGGTTTAACGGTTTCTGTATACAACGGAAAGACATGGGTTCCCGTTTATGTAACTGAGAACCTCGTTGGGCATAAACTCGGTGAATTTGCTCCGACCAGACTGTTCAGAGGACATGCTGGTTCCGACAAAAAGTCAAAGAGGTAAGGTGAGTTATGGAAGCTAAAAAAGGATATAAAGCAATTGCTAAAAATCTGCCCATGTCTCCCAGTAAAATCAGACCTATAGCTGATAACATCAGGAGAAAATCCTATACGGAAGCTGTAGCGATTCTGGAAAATCTTCCCAACAAGGGCGCCATGTTCTTGAAGAAGGTTATTCAGTCTGCCGCTGCAAACGCTCTGAACCAGAACAACATGCTGGATGAAGAGTCTCTGTATATCAAAGAACTGCTGGTTGATGGCGGACCCATTCAGAAACGGATGTGGCCCCGTTCAAGAGGTAGAGCTGATAGACTGCTGAAGAGATCCGCTCACATTTCTGTAGTTGTTGAAGAATTAGGTACGGGGGAATAAATGGGACAGAAAGTAAATCCTTACGGTCTCAGACTGGGAATTAATAAAACCTGGAAATCCAAGTGGTATGTGGATCCCAGAGACTATGCTGATTCACTGCACGAAGATCTGGTTTTAAGAAAAGCTCTTATGGACAGCCCTGAAGCTAAGGGCGCCGAGATCGGAGATGTTGAGATTATCAGACAGCCTCAGAGAGTAACAATGATGATCTATACTGCAAGACCCGGTGTTATCATCGGAACAAAAGGAGCCAATATTGAAAAAATCGGTTCCAGACTGCAGAAACTGACTGATAAAAAGATCCAGGTTAAGATCAAGGAAATTAAAAAACCTGAAACTGATGCGCAGATAATTGCTTTGAATATCGCTCGTCAGCTCAAGGGGAGAGCTGCATTCCGGAGAGTTCTGAAAATGACAGCCGGTAATGCCATGAAAGCTGGTGTTAAGGGAATCAAAATCAAGATTTCCGGTAGACTTGGCGGTGCTGAGATGGCTCGTACTCAGGAAGTGAAAGAGGGAAGAATTCCTCTTCATACTCTTAGAGCAGATATTGATTATGGTTTTGCTGAATCCAATACTACTTTCGGTGTAATCGGTGTTAAAGTATGGGTTTTCAAAGGCGAAGTTTTCGGTCATGAACAGAAAGATGACGCCGGTCTGCTTGTAAGTCGCAATCAGCGTGAAAAAGCTGCAAGGAGTTAGGTAGATGCTGAGTCCTAAGAAAACGAAGTACAGAAAACGCATGAGAGGCGTTATGAAAGGTGATGCCACCAGATGTAATTCTCTTAACTTTGGAGAGTGTGGTCTGGTAGCTTTGGATACCAAATGGATTACTGCGAGACAGATCGAAGCTGCCCGTATTGCTATGACTCGTCATATCAAGAGGGGTGGTAAGGTTTGGATCCGGATTTTCCCCGACATTCCTTATACCAAGAAACCCGCTGAAACCAGAATGGGTAAGGGTAAAGGTAGTCCTGAGAAATGGGTAGCAGCAGTTAAACCCGGTACGGTAATGTTTGAAATCGGTGGTGTTGACGTAGAACTTGCAAGAAGAGCTATGGAACTGGCCGGTCAGAAACTTCCTATCAAAACAAAGTTTGTAGCAAAGGAAACGAGGTAGTTAGATGAAAGAAAAATATAACGACCTGTCCGTTGAAGAACTGGTAGCAAAGCGTGATGAGCTGAATAAAAAACTTCAGAAAATCAGATTTGATATGGTATTGGGACATGTAGAGAACCGTATGGAAAAGCGGAATCTCAGAAGAACTGTTGCCCGTTTGAATACTATTATTCACGAGCACGAACTCGGTATCAGGAAAGCGTAGGGGAAATCATGGAAAAAGATGCATCCAAGAAGACGAATAAGAAAGTCTTCACAGGAGTGGTAGTCAGTGACAAGATGGATAAGACCATCGTTGTTAAGATTTCTACAAAGAAACTGCACCCCCTGTATAAAAAATACGTGAGTAGCTCTGTAAAATACAAGGCTCACGATGAGCAGAATGATGCTAATGTTGGTGATACTGTCCGCATTCAGGAATGCAGACCTGTAAGTAAAGATAAATGCTGGACTCTTCAGGAAGTTCTTGAAAGAGCAAAATAACGCCGGAGGAAATATATGATTCAGGATAATACATATTTAAATGTAGCTGATAACTCTGGTGCAAAGAAAGTTCAGTGTATCAAAGTTCTCGGCGGAAGCAAGAGAAAGTATGCCAGTGTTGGTGATATCATTGTCGTGGCAGTAAAAGATGCCCTTCCTAATGCCCCCATAAAGAAAGGTGATGTTAAGAAGGCAGTTATTGTAAGGACTCATAAAGAGTACAGAAGGCCGGATGGAACATATATCCGTTTCGATGATAACGCCTGTGTAATTATCGATGCCGCAAATAATCCCGTTGGAAAGAGAATCTTTGGTCCGGTTGCCCGTGAACTCAGAGATGCTGATTTCATGAAGATTGTTTCACTGGCACCTGAAGTACTCTAGGAGATATTGGAAGATGGCAGAAGTGAAGTATAAAATTAAGAAGGGCGATCAGGTTAAGGTTATTGCTGGTAAAGATAGCGGAAAAACCGGAAGAGTCCTAAAGATCCAGAGAGATACCGGGCGAGTTATCGTTGAAGGTCTTAACATGGTTAAAAAGGCACAGAAGCCGAAAAGCCAGGGTGAAAAAGGCAGCATCATCGAATTGGAAGCTCCCCTCAATATCTCTAATGTTCAGGTTCTCTGCAAGAAATGCGGACCCACCCGGGTTGGTATCAAAGTTGACGGAGATAGCAAAGTTAGAATTTGTAAGAAGTGTGGGGAATCCTTATAATGGCTGGATACGTACCAAGATTAAAAACTGTTTATACAGATAAGATCGCCCAGGACTTGTTCTCTGAATTTGGATATAAATCCAAGATGCAGATTCCCAAGATTGAGAAAATTGTTGTCAGCATGGGTGTTGGTGAAGCAATTACCAACAAAAAACTGCTGGACGCTGCGGTAGAGGAATTGTCTCTCATTACCGGTCAGAAGGTAATGAAAACTAAGGCAAGAAAATCCATCGCTGGATTTAAGATTCGTGAAGGACAGGAAATCGGTGCCAAAGTAACCCTTCGTGGTGAGAAAATGTATGAGTTTCTGGACCGTTTGATCAATATTTCTCTCCCTCGTGTTAAGGACTTTAGAGGAGTTAATCCCAAAGCCTTCGATGGAAGAGGGAATTACTCTCTCGGTATTACTGAACAGATCATTTTTCCTGAAATTGACTACGATAAGATTGAACAGATCAACGGTCTGAATGTGGCCATTGTAACTACGGCGAAAACGGATGACGAAGCCAGATCTCTACTGGCTAAGTTCGGAATGCCTTTCAGTAAATAGGAGTTTATAGATGGCAAAGAAATCCATGATCGTTAAATCCCAGAGAAAACCGAAATATGGTGTTCGTCAGTACAATCGCTGCCGGATCTGTGGAAGACCTCGGGGTTATATGAGAAAATTTCAGATGTGCAGAATCTGCTTTCGGAAACTTGCTAATGAAGGTATGATTCCCGGCGTAACTAAATCAAGCTGGTAGGAGAGTGTAATGAGTGTTTCAGATCCAGTAGCGGATATGCTCACAAAAATTAGAAATGCCAGCGCGGCAAAATTCGAGAAGGTCGATATTGCACCTTCCAAGCTCAAGCTGGAAATTATTAAAATCTTGAAGAATGAAGGTTTTGTCAAAAACTTTAAGAAAGTTACTCAGGATGACACTAGTGTAATCCGGGTTTTCCTTAAATATGATGAAAAAGAAAATGCTATCATTCATGGTATTCAGTCCGTATCCACACCCGGTCGGCGTGTGTATACGGGATATCGGGAAATGCCCCGTGTACTGAATGGTTTCGGTACTTTGATTGTCTCTACTTCAAATGGTGTAACAACCGGTAAGAAGGCTACTTTGAACAAAGTAGGCGGAGAAATCATCTGTAAAGTTTGGTAGGGGAGGAGCATTAGATGTCTCGTATAGGTTTAAAACCTGTAACAGTCCCCAAAGGTGTTACTGTTGCAGTAAAAGATAATCTGCTGACTGTAAAAGGTTCAAAGGGAGAACTGACTCAGGACTTCCTGCCCGAAGTTAGTTTTGATATTAAAGACGGTGAAGTGGTTGTTAGTCGAAAAGATGATTCAAAACGATCCAAATCCATGCATGGTCTTTACAGAAAGCTTCTGGATAATATGGTTATCGGTGTTACAGATGGTTTCAGCAAAGCCCTGATTATCAACGGTGTCGGATACAGAGCAGAAGTTAAAGGAAAAAGTGTTCTTTTCAACCTGGGTTACTCTACTTCAATCGAGTATATGCTGCCCGAAGGTATTACGGCTGTCGTTGAAGGAAGCAAACTGACGGTTTCCGGAATCAGCAAAGAACAGGTTGGACTTGTTGCCAGTGAGATTCGCGGTCTGAGACCTCCCGAACCTTACAAAGGTAAAGGTATCAAATATGAAACTGAAAATATCAGACGTAAAGTCGGTAAATCCGGTGTTAAGTAGGTTGTAGAGTATGGATAGGATTAAACAGAAGCAGGCTAAACGGCTGCAGAGAAAAAAACATGTCCGGAAAAAAATCTCCGGTACCGCTGAAAGACCTCGTCTGACTGTATTCAAGAGTAACAAAAACCTGAGTGTTCAGGTTATTGATGACATTAAAGGCCATACTCTTGTCAGTGCATCAACCCTTGAAAAAGATCTTTCCGATATTAAAGTAAATGTCGAAGGCGGAGCAAAACTCGGCAAGGTTGTTGGTGAAAGGATGAAAGCTGCTAACATCAGTACTATTGTATTTGACAGAAACGGATATATGTATCATGGTGTTGTCAAGGCACTCGCCGATGCTACCAGGGAATCTGGCATTCAGTTTTAAGAGGTTTATGTATGGCGTTTAAAGAAAGAAACAGAGAAGAAAAAGAATTTACAGAAAAGCTCATCAGACTGAACCGGGTATCAAAGGCTGTAAAGGGTGGACGGAAAATGTCTTTCTCTGCCCTGATGGTTGTTGGCGATGGTAAAGGACGTGTGGGGTACGGATTTGGTAAAGCCAATGATGTTGCTGAAGCGATCCGGAAGAGTGTTGAAAAGGCTAAAAAGAACCTGATTGTGGTTCCTATTAAGAAAAGCACGATTCCCCATGAAATCCTCGGTGAATACAAGAGCGCATCTGTATTGCTGAAACCTGCTGCACCCGGTACCGGAATTATTGCCGGTGGACCAGTTCGTGCAGTTATGGAAGCAGCGGGAGTTCATGATATTCTTGCCAAGTCTTTAGGTTCAAAAAATACAATGAATATCGTTAAATGTGTTTTTAACGGTCTTGAAAATATTTTTGATGCCAGAGAACTTGCTGAAGGTCGTGGAAAATCCATAAAAGAGTTGTGGGGTTGATATGGCAGCTAAAGCGAAAAGAATTCGGGTAAAGCTCGTTCGTAGTACAATCGGCCGTAAGCCGGAACAGAGAAAAACAGTCAAAGCTCTCGGGCTGGGAAAGTTGAACTCCGTAGTGGAGAAGGATGTAAATCCTGCTGTAATGGGAATGGTCGAGTCAGTTTCACACCTGGTTGAAGTTGAGGAGATTAGCTAGTTATGAGTAGTTTTGAATTGAGAGCACCTGTTGGTGCCAATCGTAATAAAAAAGTACTCGGACGCGGTCATGGGGCCGGAACAGGTAAAACATCCGGTAAGGGTCATAAAGGACAGAAAGCCAGATCCGGCGGAAACGTAAGACCCGGTTTTGAAGGTGGACAGATGCCTATCTATCGTCGTGTAGCGGCGAGAGGATTTTCAAACCATCCCTTTAAGAAAGTGTTCGTACCTGTAAATCTTTCCCTACTGGAGAAGAATTACAGTGATGGTGAAGTTGTTTCTCTTGAAACCTTAGTTGAAAAAGGATTGATCAAAAAATCTGAAACCAGTGTTAAAATACTTGGCAATGGTGAACTGACTAAGAAACTGGAAGTCCAGGTAAATAAGGTTTCTACCGGAGCAGTTGAGAAAATTGAAAAAGCCGGTGGTAAAGTAACAGTAAAAGAATCCGTACAGGAATAGTTGGTAATATATGGCAGGTAATCCACTTTACGACATGTTTAGAATCAGAGAGTTGAGGACGAAAATTTTCTTTACTCTCGGAATGCTGATTATTTTCAGGCTTGGTGCTATCTTGCCGATTCCCGGTATTGATGCCTCCGCTTTGAGTCTTTATTTCATGAATCAGGCAGCTACCGGATCCTCTATGGGTATTACGGAATATCTGGACTTCTTTGCCGGTGGGGCATTCAAGAACTTCTCAATTTTCATGTTGGGAATTATGCCCTATATTTCCATGTCTATTATCATGCAGCTTCTGCTGCTGGTATTCCCTGTCTTGAAAAAGATTTCGGAAGAAGACGGTGGAAAAAAGAAGATCCAGAAATTAATTCGTTATGGAACGGTAGTGGTCTGTGTGATTCAGTCCTATGCTGTAACTGTTTACGCGAGTAGAATTCCGGATGCGATTATTCCATCCATGGTTGGATGGAGATACACCGTTGTTGCCATGCTGACAGTTACAACAGGAACAATGTTTCTGATGTGGATTGGTGAGCAGATAAATGCCAGAGGGATTGGTAATGGAATATCCATGCTGATTTTTGCCGGTATTGTCGCTAGAATGCCTGGTGCATTCAATGTATTGGGAAGAGAGATCCGTAGTGGAAATCTCAACCCTGTTTTTGTAATCTTTGCTTTGCTTATGTTTGTTGGTATCATTATGCTGGTGATCTACGAACAGCAGGGTCAGAGAAAAATCCCTGTTAATTATGCTAAGAGAATTGTTGGAAGAAGAATCTATGGGGCGCAGAATACCTACATCCCTATCAAGATCAATCCCAGTGGAGTAATCCCTGTTATTTTTGCATCATCTATTCTGACTTTTCCATTGCAGATTGCAGGAACTTTAGGTAGCAGCAGTAAAACCTGGTCTCAGATTGCCAGCTGGCTTCGGCCCAACGGCGCCCCCTACCTCGTTTTATATACGTTGTTAATTGTCTTTTTTGCTTACTTTTATACTCAGGTTTCCATGAATCCTATTGAAATTGCTAGGCAAATAAGAGAAAATGGCGGTTCAATACCTGGAATACGTTCGGAGAATATGGAGGGGTATTTAACTAAAGTACTTAACCGTATAGTTTTCCCCGGAGCTATGTTTCTGGCATTGATTGCATTGATTCCTTCCTTTATCATAAACCTGTTCGGTTTTCCCCAGCAGGTAGCGTATTTAATGGGAGGTACCTCGCTTTTGATCATGGTTGGTGTTGACCTTGATACAATGAGTCAGATTGAAGGTCATCTTAAGATGCACCATCATGACGGGTTGGTAAAGCGCGGTAAACTGAGAACAAGAAACCTATAAGAGGTGAATGAAAATGAAAGTTAGAGCAAGTGTTAAACCAATTTGCGATAAGTGTAAGGTTATCAGGAGAAGGGGTGTCCTGAGAATCGTATGTGAAAACCCGAAACATAAACAGAGACAGAAGTAGGAGGTCCATAAGTGGCTCGTATTGCAGGTATTGATCTGCCTAATAAGCATACAGATATTGCGCTGACCTATATTTTCGGTATAGGAAGAACTTCTGCGAAAACTATCTGTGCTAAAACAGGTGTTGATCCTGAAAAAAGAATTAATGATCTTACAGCTGACGAGGTTAATGAACTGAGGAAGCTGATTGAAAATGAATATAAAGTTGAAGGTCGCCTGAGGTCCGAAGTTGCCTTGAATATCAAGAGACTTATGGATATCGGTTGTTACCGGGGTCTTCGCCATAGAAAAGGCTTGCCCGTTAACGGACAGAGAACCAAGACAAATGCCCGTACCAGAAAGGGAAAGGTTAAAACCGTCGCTAAAAAGAAAAAGTAGAACGGTTGGAGGTTTTTGAAATTGGCTAAGGCAAAAAAAAGAAAAGATAAGAAAAGTGTTTATGAAGGAAATGTCTACATTCAGGCAACTTTCAATAATACAATTGTAACTATTACTGATCTGAAGGGAAATGCCATTTCCTGGAGTAGCGCCGGTTCTCTTGGTTTCAAGGGTGCTAAAAAATCTACTCCCTATGCGGCTCAGACTACTGCTGAGACAGCAGCTAACAGAGCTCTGGATTTTGGTCTTCAGGAAGTTAATGTATACGTTAAGGGGCCCGGCGTCGGTAGAGAATCGGCAATACGTTCTCTTGGCGGACTTGGTCTGAGAGTAAGATCCATTAAGGATATAACTCCTATCCCCCACAATGGATGCAGACCCAAGAAGAGTAGAAGAGTTTAATTGTAACGAAGTGATAGCAGGATTGATTTACTGAATTAATCAGGTAATAACCAGCAGGATCGCTTATTCTTAGTAAGGAGCAGAAATGGCACGTAAAAACCTGTTGAAGGGATTTAAACGACCAAAGGGAATCACCTTTGAACATGGTGAGCAGGAATCAAATTATGGAAAGTTTATGGCTTATCCTTTTGAGAGAGGGTACGGTGCGACTATAGGAAACTCCTTGCGTCGGATTCTGTTGTCTTCCATTCAGGGGTATGCTATTACAGCAGTGAGGATAACCAGCTATAATAAAGATGGCAACGCTCATGTTATTACCAGTGAATTTGAATCAATTCCTGAGGTTGTTGAAGATACTCCCGAATTTATTAGTAATTTAAAATCACTGCAATTAAGCCTGCCGGAAGATATTGAAGAGAAAACTATACTGATCGAATGGAAAGGTGCCGGTAATTTGACCGGTGCCGATCTTGAAAAAGATGGTGTAGTGGTTACAAATAAAGATTTTCAACTTTGTACCATGATGGAAAATGCTGATCTGGAGTTTGAAATCCAGATCGATCTGGGACGCGGATATGTTCCTTCGGAACTCAATGAGAAATACATTGATGTTGTTGGAACCATTCCTGTTGACTCTATTTTCTCACCCATCAAAAAGGTCCGGTATGAAGTAGAAAATACCCGTGTCGGTCAGAGATCTGACTATGATAAACTAATAATTGAAATCTGGACGGACGGGACTATTTCACCTGAAGATGCTCTGGCTGAATCTGCTAAGATTGCAAAAGATCATTTCACCATTTTTATTAACTTCGACGAAGATGATGTAATTGGTGATGATGAAGTTGATGAGGAAGAAGAGAGAGTTAAAGCTCTTCTGGACACACCGGTTGAAGAACTGGAGTTGTCTGTACGTTCAAGTAATTGTCTGAAAAATGCGAATATTAAAACCATCGGTGACCTTACCAGGAGAACTGAAGAAGATATAGCGAAAACCAGAAATTTCGGTAAAAAATCCCTGATGGAAATCAAGGAGAAACTGAAGGAATGGAACCTGTCTCTCGGAATGGTTGATTACAGTGTTTTGAAGAAAACAATTAAACTTGAGAATAATAAGGAAGAATAGTCATGCATAATCGAATCGGTTTTAACAGACTGGGTCGTAAGGCCAGTCACAGAAAAGCCCTTCACAGAAACATGGTTACTTCTCTGTTCAAGCATGAGAGAATTAAAACCACAAAAACCAAAGCTATGGAAATCAGAAGAACTGCAGAAAAAATGATTACCAGAGCAAAGGTTGATTCTGTGCACAATCGGAGGATTGTGGCAAAAGCAATACAGGATAAAGATGTTTTAAATAAGCTATTTACTGAAATTGCACCCCGTTTTACTGAGAGACCTGGTGGATATACCAGAGTTCTTAAAATGGGTTTTCGTCAGGGAGATGCTGCAGAAGTAGTACTCCTGGAACTGGTTGAAAAAGCAGGAACCGAAGAGAAACCTGCAAAAGCAACTGCTAAAAAAACTGTAGAGAAGAAAGAAGCCGTAGAAAGCGATTCTTAAACTATTCTCTAAGGTTCAACAAGTAATTTCACGATATTAGTAAGGAAGGTCTCCCTTTTTTAGGGGATATCTTCCTTATTTTTTTGAGGAAATCGGCTGAATGCGACAAATGAATAAAATATTAATAGCTCTGCTTGTCTCTCTGTTCGCTGTCAGCATGTTCAGCTTTTTTGCTTTTACGGGTTTTTTCTCTTTCCTTGAATCTCAGTATTTCAGCCAGAAAATCATTAAGAACCAGCAGGACAGGTTGCAGACAAACTCTGATCTTGTTCAGGAATATCATCAGGCAAACTTTTCACGTCTTGAAAATATACTTCAGCTGAATTTCATAAGAAATGTCTATGATCCTTCTCAGGAAAGAAGGGATATTAATGACAGGGCTAATCTGTTTGGTCGTCTTAAAGATGAACTGATAGGCTTTCAGTCAGTAAAAATAATTGATGAAAAGGCGTTGTCCATTCTTTACAGTACAGATGGAAATGATATAAAACAGCGAAATACCGAAAGAATCTTATATAAGCTGTGGAAGGAATCCGGTGATTTTTCTAATGAGATTTCTATGATCGAATCAGAGGACTCACTTCCTGAATATTTTTATGACTATGTGAATAGTCGGATCCTCTATCTCTTTCCAGCTATTGATCAGTACGGGCTTTTTAAGGGTACAGCTGTTTTTTACTTTTCTATAAATGGCATGCAGGATTATCTATTCAGAAGAGGTGGCGTTTCCGATCCTGATCGCCTTCATATCATTAATGAAAATACTGTTCTATACAATCTATCAAGTTCTCAGATAGTTACCCTGTCGGATAACCTGAAGCGTTTTTTGGTAAACGCCGGGAAGAGTGAGTATATCCAAAAAGTCGCATTCGAAGGCGAGTCTGAATATTTCCTGATCCAGTGTATAGACGAGAATAATACAGCCGGGATAATGGCCATCCAGGGGGAAGAGCTTGTCTTATCAATAGAATATAAGATATTGCTTCTTGTTTCCCTTTTCGTAACACTTTTTCTGGTTATTTTTCTTCTTTTAAATTTCAGACAGGATAAGGATCTAATCTTAAAGCAGAGGATACGTAAATTTCAGCTGACTTTTTTAAAGGAGCTGATGGATGTACAGGATCAACTGGATTGGGAAAGTTATGAAACCGAATTTAAAACCAGAAAGGATGAAGTTAAGAAAGAGATCCTGAAAGGATTTTCAGAGAAATACAGGGAATTAAATAAAGAGAAGATAGATGCTCTGATCGATAGTCGGTGGGAAGAAATTATACAGGTTCTGAAAAGCAAGATGATTCGGGAGCCCGAAGAACCACAATTTTCTGTAAGTGATCTGGAGAGGATGATCAAATCCGCGCTTGTTGATGCACATTTTACTATAGAAAATGCAGATGTCAGGAATCTGGCTCCACAGAAAGCAAAAGCTGTAAATGATTTCAGCGGTATGAAACCTGTTGAAGTGGAAGTACTGGATGATCTCGAAGAAGCGGAATCGATTGACGAAGCTGAAGAGATAGAAGAGCTTGATGAAGTTTCAGATCTATCCCCCCTAGGGAAGCCCGTTGAAGTCGAAGTCCTTGATGAGCTGGATGGTGTTGATGAAATAGAAGAGCTGGATGATTTTGAGGAGATTGAAGAACTTGATACTCAATCCGCGACACAATACCTGGGGAAACCAGTTGACGTTGAAGTTCTGAATGATCAGGACAATGTTGATGATATTGAGGAACTGGATGAGCTTGAAGAGCTGAGTGAAGTAGAAGAGCTGAGTGAAGACGAGGAACTGAGTGAACTCGAAGAGCTGAGTGAACTCGAGGAACTGAGTGAACTCGAGGAAATTGGTGAAGTCGAGGAAATCGGTGAAGTCGAGGAAATCGGTGAAGTCGAGGAAATCGGTGAAGTCGAGGAAATCGGTGAAGTCGAGGAAATCGGTGAAGTCGAGGAAATCGGTGAAGTCGAGGAAATCGGTGAAGTCGAGGAAATCGGTGAAGTCGAGGAAATCGGTGAAGTCGAAGAAATCGGTGAAGTCGAAGAACTGGGAAAGGAAGATTTATATATAGATCTTGATGAAATGGGGACAGGTTCTAATATTGAGGGTCTTGTAGCTTCAATGAATGTTGATGAAATTTCAAAAGATCTTGAATCACGGTATAATACCTTTATCAGTAATGCTCCTTCACAGGCGGATGAGGATATTGAAGAACTGTATGAATTTATTGGTGGATTTGTTGAGCTGGAAGATCTCCCTCAGGAAGAGCTTGGAACATTGCCACTGGTTCTGGATCAATCGAATATCTATCAGGATTTGATTGAACTCGAAAATTCAGAAGATTTAAATATGGCCGATTCGGCATTCTTTAACGAATACACAATTAACTATAAAGCGATTAACAGAAAAAAACTTGAAATGAATAACGAAGATATTGTTCAAGAGGTTGGTTCTGTAGCTACTTTAGTCTCTCACGAAGAGAGAAAAGCAGTTTCTGAAGTATCAGACAACCTGATCGAACTGGATATTGTTAGCCCGCGGGAGCACTATGGTGAGAGCGGTTTTCCTGTTAGATTTGATAACATCAGGTCGATAGATCTTGGAGATAAAGAGAGCGAGGTTGCAATGGGAGAAGATAAAAACGCTGAAATGGAAGCCTTTGGCAAGACCGAAGAGAATCTGCCCATGGACGATCGTGAAGATTTGGAAGAACTTGATGAAGTAGAAGAATTCGACGAATTGGAGACGCTTGACGAAGTGGATGAAACAGAAGAATTTGATGAGATAGAAGAACTGGATGAGATAGAAGAACTGGATGAGATAGAAGAACTGGATGAGATAGAAGAACTGGATGAGATAGAAGAACTGGATGAGATAGAAGAACTGGATGAGATAGAAGAACTGGATGAGATAGAAGAACTGGATGAGATAGAAGAACTCTCTCCTCAGCATTTAATTAGTTTTTCAGAATTTACTGAAATTACGGGTTTTAGAGAGAAGGAATCTACAGGAGGAGTCTCTCCGCATATATCGGCTGAAAAAGACGAATCTGACAAGGTGAGTGAAGCGTCCAGTATTGGGGATTTGATTCAGACTATGACAGATGACCTGCTTCCGTTTGGTGATGAGGAAGAGGAACTGCAGGAAGCCATATCAGAACATGGACAGATTGTTCTTGATGAAACAGGTCTGGATTTTGATTATTTCAGAGCTTCCTATAAAAAGGATTCTCTTGGATTGCTGAAAGCATTGAGGGATATTACCAGAGAATTCGATGCCTTGTGCGGTATTCTGTATAGAAAAGAGAATCAGAAGATTACTCCAGTACATTCTATTGGTATTAATGAAGAGGGTGTGGATTCTCTGAGGTCTCCTGTAAATGGAGAAAAACTGGCAGACCTTCTATCCGGTAATGATGTATTTTATATTAGGAATAATCGGGAATCTGATTTCTCTGAATATTTTAATCACAGTGATTTCAGTTTATTCAATACGGGTGTTTTTATACCTCTTAAAAGTATCCAAAAATTTGATTACATTTATTTGGGATATAAGAATACAGCATCCTGTTTTATGGAAAAAATAACAGAAAAAAAATAGAAATCCATAGTCTTGTCATGGTTTCTCCTGATTTTGTTTAAAAATGGTTTGACTTGACAAATGGATAGTTACTTATATAATCATAAACATCTTGTAAATTTAGGGGGATATATGGCAACTGTCTATATGATAGCGCTTCCCCTCGTTGGAATTTTTCTAGGTTGGACAATTAGATGGCTTTATGCCAGATATCAGCTCTCATCGTCAGAGCAGAAATCTTTGAGACTGAAACAGGACGCAGTTAAAGAAGCAGAGCAGGAAAAGAAGAGTATTCTTCTTGATGCACAGAATCAGATTATGAAAGAACGTCGTCAGGTGGAGCGGGAAAGCCGTGACAGAAGAAACGAAGTTCAGAAGTACGAAAGAAGAGTGCAGCAGAAGGAAGATAATCTTGACAAGAAATCTGCCATTCTCGAGAAAAAGTTGTCCTCTATTTCAGATATTGAAAATTCTCTGGAAAAGAGAGAAGAAGCAGTAGCTGCAGAAGAGATCCGCTGGCAGGCGGAACTGGAGAAAATCTCAGGTCTAACCACAGACGAGGCGAAGAAATTAATAATTCAAAGTTTGGAGAACGAAGCCAAACATGATGCTCAGGCTCTGGTCAATAAAATTGAGCAGGAAGCTAACCTTACAGCTGAAAAAAAGGCTCGTGACATCATAATTACAACAATTCAGCGTTTGGCAACTGATGTAAGTACGGAGATCACTGTTACATCTGTCAGTCTGCCTAATGATGAAATGAAGGGGCGAATAATTGGTCGGGAAGGCCGGAATATCCGTACTCTTGAAACACTGACAGGAGTAGATATTATTATCGATGATACTCCCGAGGCTGTTGTAATATCTTGTTTTGATCCTATTCGAAAGGTGATAGCAAAGATCGCTCTGGAACGGCTTATTGCTGATGGACGGATTCATCCGGCACGGATAGAGGAAGTTGTTCAGAAGGTAACGAAAGAGATCAGTCAGACGATTTATGAAGAAGGGGAGAAGATTCTCTTTGATCTGGGTATACATAATATAAGACCAGAGGGAATTAGGGCCCTTGGACGGTTGCATTTCAGAACCAGCTACGGCCAGAATGTCCTTTCCCACTCTAAAGAAGTTGCGGTTATAGCCGGTATGATAGCAGCGGAAGTGGGGGCTGACCGTGAAATTGCCAAACGAGGAGCACTTCTGCATGACATTGGTAAGGGACTGGAAACGGATGGTGATGGAAATCATGCCGAACTTGGTGCTGAGCTGTGTAAGCGTATGGGAGAGGATCCCCGGATAATAAATGCTGTTGGTGCCCATCATAATGATATCGAGATAACTTCTATAGAAGGTATTATTGTACAGGTAGCAGATGCCATTTCGGCTGCAAGACCAGGCGCCAGACGTGAAACTCTGGATAACTACATCAAGAGGCTGGAGAATCTTGAAAAGATTGCCATGAGTTTTGAGGGTGTGGAAAAAGTATTTGCTATTCAGGCAGGTAGAGAATTGAGAATTATGGTCAATAACGACAAGATTGATGATCAGAAATCCCAGCTCCTTGCCAAGGATATTGCCAAGAAAATCGAGAATGAACTGAAGTACCCCGGACGTATCCGAGTTACAATTATTCGCGAAACCAGGGCTGTCGAATACGCCCGTTAGGATGTAAATATTGGCGGAAGCATTACGCGCCCTCATTCTGGGAGATGTTGTTGGCTCTCCCGGGAGCAGGGCGCTTTTCTTTGGACTAAAAAACTTAATTAAAGAATACAGAGCCGATCTTGTTGTTGTAAACGGCGAGAATGCGGCTGGTGGTTTCGGTCTGACTCATGAGGATTCGGACCGTTTCTTTTCTGTTGGTACAGATGTAATTACGACAGGAAATCATATCTGGCAGAAAAGGGAGATCCTGGAGTCTCTGGATACGGAAGAACGTCTTCTGAGGCCTGCCAATTATCCCCCCGGTGTTCCGGGGCACGGGTATTGCATTATTCAGAAGAAGGGAATGAACGTCGCTGTAATCAACCTTCTGGGGCGGTCTCGTATGGGATTTAACGGGGAGTGCCCCTTCAGGACCGGAAAAAAGATCCTTCAGAAAATCGGTAGTGATTGTGATTACTCTCTGATCGATTTTCACGCGGAAGATCCCATGGAAAAGGAAGCTCTGGCCTATTATCTGGATGGAACAGCTTCCCTTGTCTATGGAACTCATACTCATATCCAGACAGGGGATGAAAGAATCCTTCCTAAAGGCACCGGATATATTACGGATATCGGGATGGTCGGACCCGAGTACAGTGTCATCGGCTCTGATCCGGAGCAGTCAATCAAGCGGAGCATCTCTCAACTTCCCATTAAAATGGAAGTGATTGATCATACACCGCTTATATGCGGAATCCTTGTAGAATTGGACGAAGGCAGGACTAAAACGATCGAAAGGGTTAGAGTCAGGGGAATCTGAGTAATGAAGAAAATTACTCTCTATCAGAAACTGAAGAAGGATTTTCCTGCAGTGCCTGAGAAAGAGCTCTATGCACAGATACTCTGCGGAGAGGTCCTTGTGGATGAGCAGATCATAAGGGATCCCAAATTCCCGGTAGACACTGAAACCGGGATTATCCTTAATCCAAAAAAGTATGTTTCACGGGGTGGTTTTAAGCTCGAAAAAGCGATTGAGCTGTGGAAGCCCTCTCTTGAGGGCAGAATTGTGCTGGATGCAGGGTGTTCAACCGGAGGTTTTACTGACTGCCTTTTGAAGAATGGCGCAGCATCGGTCTATGCGGTAGATGTCGGGTATAATCAGCTGGACTATTCTCTGCGTACCAATCCCTCTGTCGTTGTAATGGAAAAAACCAATATTATGCATGTTCAGGATCTGGATCCCAGGCCGGACTGGGCTGTGGCAGACCTTTCTTTCAGGAGTATCCGTTCGGCAGCTTCTCATATTCTGTCCCTGACAAAAGAGAAGTTTCTTATCGCTCTGGTAAAACCTCAGTTTGAATGGCAGAACCCGGATGAGGATTTTTCCGGAGTTGTTTCGGATAAGGATCAGATACTGGAAATAGCTGCAGAGGTAATGGATGAGTTAAAGGAGGAATCTGCCTATGTGCTCAAGGCGGGAACTTCTCCTGTTTCCGGCCGTAAAGGCAACCGTGAACTCCTCTTCTGGATTTCCTCCGATGAAAATCTTGTATATCCCGAGAAAGAGGAGCTCCTTCTTTCCCTGTCAAGGGAGTTGAAATAGGCTCCCTGTTCTGAGAACTTCAGGGTGACCTCTGGAAAGTTTCTCTTGTAAGGGGTTCTCCAACAAAGATCCCTTCCCCGCCGAGATACTCCTTTATCCCTCCGTCGATCATGATTTGAACGGCACTAACATTACTGAATTCAGTAGCTGTATAGACAATCTGTTTAAGCTGGGCGGTATAACCCTCTCGTCCCAGAGAGTTGAAACGGAATGCTTCGTTGAAATTCAGATACGCCGTATTTGCTTCCACACGGGCAGAGAGCAGCCTTGTACCGTCCGGTATCAGGGTCAGGAACCCTTTGTTTATCTCGTCAGAGCTGGGACCCTTCAGTAAACTGTTCATGGTTTCTGTAAGGGGGGATCCGTTATATTCTACAGCTCTGATATTGCTCTTCAGGGCAATTTGACCCTCCGTATTGACCTTAACATAAAACAGGCGGGCATTCCGGGTCTGCTTCTCCGGTTCTTCCTGAGAAGCAGGGGAGGCCGGGACAACCTTTTCTTCGGGAGGGGCCGGGAGTTCGGTTATGTTCAAAACCTCTTCTTTCATTGCCGGGAGAAGGCGTTTTACCGCAGGGAGTTCCGATACTGTCTGACCCGGGGGGATCAGCTGTTCCTGCCAGAGCTGAACCCTGTCCGGCTGAAAAAACATAAATACAACCAGAGAAAGGATCAAGACTATAAAAACCAGCAGGACTATTATAACAATCTGAGGCGATTTCATCGCTTGATCCCGGGCAGGCGCCTTTTGAGCATTTCTTTTTGGGGTATTGGATTGGCTGGAACTTTTTTGCGTTGTTTTTCTTCTATTTTCAATTGTGTCTTTAGAAGAGGACATCTTTTTATACTGTTTGCGGGAGTTTTCCTGGTTTTTCATATAGATTGATTATCGGCTCCGATCTCTTCCCGTTATAGAAAAAACACCATTAATATACGAGTTTGACAGTAATCACAAAGTTGCTTATTATTATATTCAATGAAAGAGTTTCACGGAATATCCGCTTCTCCGGGAATCGTAATATCCAAAGCATTTCTTTATAACGAAGAAAGTATTTCCGTACCACGGTACAAGGTGAAAGAAGAGGATATTGAACACGAAATAATCCGGTACAAACAGGCTACTCAGATTGCCGCAGATGAATTGAAGGAACTAAAACGCCGGATTACCATCGAGCACAGTGAAGATGAAGCCCGTTTTCTGGATACCCATATACTTATGCTGTTTGATCCCATGTTTACAGATCAGATCTATGACAAGCTGAGAAAAGACCGTAATAATATAGAATGGGTAATTCAGAATGTTGTAGAGGATCTGATAGAAAAACTGAATGCCTCTCCCGATCTGTATCTGCGTGAACGATCCATGGATATAAACGATATCTCCAAAAGGATCATCAACCACTTAATGTTCCGTGAAAGGATCTCTCTGTCTGATCTTTCTACAGAAGTTATCCTGGTTACCCCCGATCTCCTTCCTTCTGATACCCTATTGATGAACAAGAGAATGGTAAAAGGCATTATTATGGATGCAGGGGGAAGAACATCCCATACAGCCATTCTGGCCAGGTCTTTCGGTATACCCGCGGTCCTGGGGTTGCGGAGCATTACCCGGGAGGTCAAGAATAACGATACAGTTATTATTGACGGGCACAGGGGAAAGGTCATTCTGAATCCTGACGAAGAGACCAAGGAGCGGTATATCCGCCTGCAGATGGAGTCTCTTAAAAGGGAATCTGAGTTAATAAACCTGAACAATCTTCCCTCGGAAACTCAGGACGGAAAGAAGATTCTCCTTAAGGCGAATATTGAGGTTTTTGAAGAGCTGGAATCGGTTCATGCCTATAATGCGGAAGGAATCGGTTTGTTTCGAAGCGAGTTTCTTGTCATGCAGCCCGGACAGGAGAAGGATGAGGATGCCCAGTTCTCTGTATATAAAAAAGTCCTGGAAGGGATGAAAGGAGCTCCTGTTACAATCAGGACCCTTGATGTGGGGGGCGATAAACTTATTAATGAAATTGCCCAGAAAGAAGAGAAAAATCCGCTTCTGGGATGGCGGGCAATCCGTTTCTGTCTGGAAAGGACGGATATTTTTAAAGTTCAGCTGAGAGCCCTTTTGAGAGCTTCCGTATACGGGCAGCTGAGGATAATGTTTCCCATGATTTCGGGAATCGAAGAATTGGAAAGGGCTCATGCCATATTGGATGAGGTAAAACTGGAATTGAAGGGGGAAGGTATTGCCTATGCGGATCATATTCCTGTAGGATGCATGATCGAAGTTCCTTCCGCCGCCATGACTTCCGATATCCTGGCCAGGAAAGCTGACTTCTTTTCCATTGGAACGAATGATCTGATCCAGTATACAATAGCTGTCGACCGCGGGAATGAGAAAATAACCAGTATGTATGAACCTTTTCATCCTGCTGTACTGCGTTTGATAAAAATGATAGTGAATAACGGACATAAAGAGGGTATCCCCGTGGGGATGTGCGGAGAAATGGCCGGAGATCCGGCTGCTACTGTTATTCTGTTGGGATTGGGGCTGGACGAGTTCAGTATGAGTGCTTTCAGCCTTCCGGAAATTAAAAGAATCATCCGTTCGGAAACAATAATTGAAGCGGAAGAATTCCTGGGAACCATTATGGAGATGAGGAGTTTTAAAGAAATTGACCGCTATGTCCGGGAATGGATGGAGGATAGATTTGACATCATCACAGGATAAGATTGCCCGTTTGCCGCGGGTTGTCATCGCAGGAAGACCCAATGTAGGGAAATCTACCCTGTTTAACCGCATTCTGAAAAAAAGAATTGCCATAACCGACCCCACTCCCGGTGTAACCCGGGACACCATCAGGCAGCGCTGTTTTTTAAAAGGGCAGGAAATCATGCTTATGGATACGGGTGGATTCAAACTGGAGCGGGATGACGATTTTGACGAACTGGTTTCTGAAAAGAGTCTGAATATGCTGAAAGAGGGGGATCTGATCCTCTTTCTGATGGATGTAAACGATATTACCAGCGAGGATGAAACTTTTATTGAACATCTAAGGCCCCATCGGGAGAAAGTCCTTCTGGTTGTTAATAAAATTGATTTTCCCGAGAAGGAAAACGAGATCTGGAATCTTTACTCTCTGGGGTTTGAGCATATAATAGGGATCTCCGCCACTCATGGCCGTAATGTGGAAGAACTCTATGACAAAGTGCTTTCCATGATCGACTTTTCCCGTTTTGACGGTTCTCTGGAAACAGAGATAGACCCGGATATCAGTGTAGCCATTCTGGGAAAACCCAATTCGGGGAAATCCACCCTGACCAATAAACTGAGCGGTACAGATCATGCCATTGTATCCCCTATAGCCGGAACAACCCGGGATGTGATTGAGGGGCGGTTTAAGTACAAAGGGCAGAAATTCAGAGTTCTCGATACAGCGGGAATTCGAAAAAAGAAAAAAGTTATCGAGGATGTAGAGTATTACTCCGTGAACAGGGCGTTTAAATCCATTGAAGAAGCGGATGTGATCCTTCTGCTGATTGATGTGAACGAAGGTCTGACCGAACAGGATAAGAAGATTACCCAGCAGATTGTGAAAAACGGGAAGGGTGTTGTTCTTGTTCTGAATAAATGGGATACCACGGACAAGACCAAGGAAACATGGGATAAAACCAGGGATCGTGTGGAATTCCTCTTTCCCATTCTGCATTTTGCTCCGATCATGGCTGTTTCAGGACTGGAGGGAACCGGTATTGACAAACTGCTGGATGAGGTTATGAAAATCTACAGACAGCTGACCAAACGGATTGAAACAAGCGTTCTGAATGAAGCTCTTACGGACTGGGTGGATTTTAATCCCATTCCTGCGGTAAAAAACAAGCGCTACAAAATCCGTTATATCACACAGGTGTCCTCCCACCCTGTAAAATTTATAGCATTTGTTAACAGATCCTCCGGATTTCCCGATTCTTATAAGAGATACATCATGAATCAGATCCGTAAAGAATTTGGAATGTCAAAAATTCCCATTAGCCTGGAATTGAAAGAGCGCTCCTGAGTCTGATCTGATCCGGGAGAGTTGTTATGGTGTGCCGAAAAGCGGCCCTTCGGATTATATTATTCCTTTTCATAAGTTCCTCATTTTCTCTTTGGGGGCAAACATCCTTTTTCAGTGAGGAGCAGATTCTGGCCCGAGCCGGATTTTACGAAAACACCGAGGTCCGGACAGGGATGAAGGAGGCCATAAATGCTCCTTTTTTCTCTCTTCTGCCAAGACAGAAAGAAATTCATGAGCAGGTACTGTCTCCGGTTGCTGTGGAGTTCGAACTGCGGAAGTCTGCCGAATCCTTTTATCTCCTTTTCAAGAATGAGCAAAACTACCGCTATCCCGTTTGGGGCAGGGGGAACTTTATTATTAAACGGGACTTGAAAACAGGGGCATTCCTTCAGGTAAAAATATTCCTCCAGAATGATGAAGACTCTTTTATCCGCCTTTTTCCTCTGGATGACGGGCGTTCTGTTCTGGATTTGATGCTTTACGGGGTACAGCTCTACTCTGATATTGTCATCCCTGTTTCTCTGGAGGATCTGTCGATCAGTTCTTTCTCCCGTTTGATGTATCTGACTCGCGGAACAGTCCGGTGGGACCTTCTTATGACAGACAGTTCCTATGCCGAGTGGGGGATCCTTTCATCCTTTGTCGAGACTGTAAGGGGAGAACTGGATACACTGCATGAAGCTGAAGACGGGGCTCAGGACAAGACGGGTCAATTTGTCCATATTGAAGATGGGAGCCCGCAGCAGGATAGGGGCGGTGTTAACTGTTCCGGTTTTGCCAAATGGGTTGCCGACGGGATGCTGAGAGGTAAGGATGACAGGGAGTTCCTTATTTCCATTGAAGATCTTAAAACAGCTTCTGCGGAAGAAGAGGAACGCCTGGGGAATCCCTGGAGTACGACGCGGCAGGACCGGGATCCCTACTTCGGTCTGGACTGGACCCGGAATCTGGCCCGGATACTGAAGCAGGCTCAGGGGGCTGCAGAAATGTCTTCTCCCCGGGAGATGGATGTTCGCAGTATGCCCTTTTTCAACTATATGGAAAATATCGGTTATAATCTGGAAAATCTCAGGGCAGTGTTGTATCTTCTTGCAATAGAGAATCCCGGAGCATTTTATATGGGCGCTGTGAATTCTCAGTTCGGGGAGGATCCTGTTCTATGGCAGTATCATCATATTGTCCTGTTTTTCCCCTGGTTTACTTCAGACGGGGACTTCCGTCTGGCCGTGCTGGAAACCGGCAGGGAATCCTCTCTGGAGAATTTAAAGAGACGTTATCCGGATAGTTTCGTTCATCTTGTAAAGGTGGAGGGAGCCGATGATTTTATACCACCCGGGGGCACCCCGGCAGCAGAGGACGGCATGGCCGGTTCCGAAGAATGATTTAACAGGAGTGAATTTATGTTGGATATTATTATAAAAGGCGGTCCTATTTTATGGATAATTATGCTGCTCTCCGTTCTGGCAACAGCAATTATCATCGAACGCCTGCTGTACTTTAAAAAGATTAAGGTTGACGAGGAAAAGCTGTTTCTCAGGATCAAGGGAGCCGTGGAAAAGGAACACTTTGATGAGGCCCTCTCTATCTGCGATACCAATGTTTCTCCTCTGACAGGACTGATGAAAGTCGGTATCAATCACAGGGATCAGCCAGATTATATTCAGAAGGAAGTTCTGAAAGATGCCGCCCGTCAGGAGATCCCCCAGCTGGAACGCTTTCTGACCCCTCTGGGAACCATCGCCCATATATCCCCTCTTCTGGGGCTGCTGGGTACGGTAACCGGTAATATTAAGTCTTTCGGAATACTGGGCGGCGGAATTTCCATGGGAGACCCTTCCATTCTGGCCAAGGGTATTTCAGAAGCCCTTATTACAACCGCTGCCGGTTTGATCGTTTCCATCCCGGCTGTTATTTTCTATAACTATCTGGTGAACAAGGTTGAAACGATTCTGATTAAAATGGAAAACCAGGTGAATGAGATGATCCTGCTTCTGAAAGGCCGGGAATCGGAAGACAGTGAGAAAACGGCTTCGCTGGGAGATATCCTATGATGTTCGAACGGCGGCTGAAACCGCACATCAATGTGGATCTGACTCCGCTGATCGATGTGGTTTTTCAGCTGGTAATCTTTTTTATGATATCCAGCGTTTTCAATACGGCCCCCGGAATCACTCTGGATCTTCCCGAGTCTGCTACAAGTGAAAATGTGGAGATAACCGAACTCAGGCTTACGGTTCTTTCAGAGGATGAGATCTATGTAAACAAGGATTTATGTAATCTGAACTCTCTTGAAGAAACCCTTATCCTTGTCAAGGAGCGGGATGCTCTTGAAGATCCTGTGGTGGTTCTGGATGGCGAGAGGAGTATTCCCTATCAGCTGATGATCGAGATGCTGGATGTCCTGCGCCGTCAGGGATACGATGGGGTAAACCTGGTTACGAGCGAGAAGAATAAGGACAGCTGATGACGGCCTATCAGATTGCCTGGCAGAAAAAGCGGATCCGCCGCAGTTTTCTGGCAGCTTTTTTACTGCATTTTCTGCTGATTGGCGGCGCTCTGCTGTATAATCTCTTTTTTGTGGAAGATCTGGAAGACTTTTCCGGTCCTGTACTGATCAAGCTGGGAGAACCGGAAGGAGCCGATCTGCCCCTGCCTCCCGAGCCGGCAGATACTCCAGAACCTCCTGAAGAGACTGTTCCGGAAACCGCGGACCTCCCCGAGGAAGCCGAGGTTATCCGGGAAGCTTACGTGCCGGAAGAGACCCCGTCCAGTCTGCCGGATACAGCCGAAAAACCCGAGGTGGAAACTCCCTCTCAGAGCGATACCCCCCGAACGGAAACGGCCGCCGCACCCGAATCGGTTCCGGAGAAACCGGCCGAACCGGAGCCGGTTACCATCATGGGGTCGGAAGACGGGAATGCCCACGAAACGGTTTTCTCAACGGAAGAGGGTGTAATCGGCCGCAATGTGTATCTCCAGATAAACTGGTTTATGCCTCTTCCGTATAATCTGGATCAGAAATACTTTGATAATATTGAAGGTGATGCTATCAATTCATCAGAGGATTTTAAACGTATAATTACAAGGTACTATTCAGACAATCCTGTGGGCAAGGGATTCTACCTGAATCAGGACGCAGCAGATAATATGACCTATGAGGAACGGTATACCTGTTGGAGTATCCTTGAAAAAAGCGGTTATCCCCTTTCGGAGGCGGAGTACAAGAAAAACAGGACCCTCAAACCCGTTGTTCTGAGTTTTACAATAGAAGCGAATGCGGTCTATCCCCAAGAAGTGGAAGTCCTGAAATCCTGCGGTTACAGTGATATAGATGAAGCGGTCAAATACGGATTTGGCGTGTCTCAGTACAGCAATTCAACGGATCGAAAAGTAAAGGGCCGTTTTACATACCGCTTTGACTAAGCAGAAACAGCTTGCAAATACCCTATCATTACGGTACTGTAGAGACAGCTTATTAATGGATGGTTTTGCTGATTTATGCCTATTAAAGCGGTTGCCTTTGATATAGACGGGACCTTGTATCCCAACTGGAGAATGAAGTTCCACTCTATTCCCTTTCTGTTTTCTCATATTTCTCTTGTGCTGAACTTTTCTCAGGTGCGGAAGGATATCCGGAAAATTGAAAAAGTCGATCACTTTCGTGACCTTCAGGCCAATCTGATGTCACAGAAAACAGGAATGGATGTGGATACGGCCCAGGATGTTCTGGAACGGATTATCTATAAAAAATGGGAAAAGATCTTTAAGCGGGTAAGACCTTACTCCGGTTTGGATAAGGCTCTGGTTACCCTCCGGAAGAGAGGGTATAAGCTGGGTATCCTGTCGGATTTTCCAGTGGGGAACAAACTGAATTATTTTCGTGTCGACGGGCATTGGGATGTGACAATGTCTTCCGAAGAGACCGGGTATCTGAAACCCCATGCCGCTCCCTTTCTGGCTTTGGCCGAACGCCTGGGCTGTGCCCCGGAAGAGGTTCTGTATGTTGGAAACAGCATAGAATATGATGTAGCCGGTGCATCTGCAGCAGGAATGAAAACTGTCTATATCAACTGGAAGAAACAGGATCTGCCCTCTGCCGATCTTTCCATTACCTCATACAGGCACTTTGTCGATAAAATCGAATTCCTGCTGGCTGACGGGGAGTAACAGATGACTACCTTCAATACAGCCGATATTATTGTACTGGCCATTGTAGCCATTGTCCTTTTTCTCTATCGGCAGCTGGATAAAAATAACAGATCTCTGGAAAAGGTTCGCAAGTACGCCGATAAAGTCCGATTGGATCTGGATAAACTGACGAAAGAGAAGAAAACCGAGATTCACGATCTGAATATCGATATTGAACTTCAGGAGAAAACCAACCGGGAAATCCTTAAAAGAATCCAGAGCGCCAACAGCGAAGCCCTTCAGCGTTCGGAGGAGCTGGATACGCTTCGTACTCAGCTGGACAAGGCATCCGGGCGTTTGTCCGATCTGGATGAGCTGACCCGCAATGTGGATGAGAATCTGCAGAGGATCCGGAAAGAGTCGGAGTATGTGGATTCCGTCGGGCTTCGCCTTAATGATCTGATAAAAAGAACAGAAGAACTGAAAGGCGGTATGGGTGAACTTGTAGGCGCCTTTAAAAAGAAGAATGCCGCCAGCATAGACGAGCTGAAGAGTGCCTTCAGCGGTGAAATGACCGTGGAGTACCGCCGTTTTGCCGAAGAGTTTCAGGGGCTTCAGGAAAAACTGGACAGTTTCCAGAGTTCCGTTACCCGGCTTGTTGAACAGCGTGACCGTCTGGCTTCCGAGAAGATGCAGGATTTTACCGAACAGCTGGCAGCGGTTGAAAATGATTATAATGTCAGGATTGAAAAAACCTCGCAGGAAGCCCTGGCTCTGGAATCTGATGTCTTTGCCGAATTAAAAGAACTGCTGGGAAATCATAAAGATACCCTTCAGAGGGATTGGGACAGAACATCCTGTGATCTGTCTGCCAAAATGGAGAATACAAGCGACAATCTGGAAGACCGGATGACCTCTCTTCAGGAAGAAATGGACAAGATGGCTTCTCATCTCTCTCAAACAACGGGAGAGCAGGATCATGTGCTGTCCTCCATGAAAGAGGAGCTGGAGGTTATGCTCCAGGCCTTTACAACCTCCCGGACCAGTATGAGCCGGGTGAAGGAAGAGGTGGATCAGGAGCTGGAAAGAATGGAATCCCGTCTGACCGCTCATAAAACAGATGTTGAAACCAGGCTGACCGATTTTTCCGAAACATTTACGGGTCGTATTGAGGAAACCGCGGAATCTCTGCAGCTGGAGTCTTTAAAAGCCATAGAGAAGAAGCTGAAGGAGTATGAAAGCGGATTCTTTCCCCGTTTTAACAGGCTGGAACAGTTTATGGCCGATATGGATGAACTGGAGGGATCCCTTCGTCAGACCATGGACGAGGTTCAGACAGGTGTTCTGGAAGACTTCAGCCAGTTTGACCGCAGGATGCAGGACCTTCGTTCAGATGAGGAGAAAGAGACCGAAGAGCGTGCCGATAAACTGCGTCAGGCTATGAAAGAGCTGGAGCAGGGACTGGATGATCTGAAAAGCCGGGCCTATGATAATGTTTCAGAGCAGCTTCAGGTTTTTGAAGATGATTTTTTTGCAGATCTCAAAAAACGGGACAATACCCTGCAGTCCAGTTTGAAAGAGTGGCAGGATAATCTGAATATTCAGATTGGCGAAATGGCTGATCAGCAGAATCGGGACAGGGATGAAGTAGAAAGAACCTATACGGCCGAGATGAACAAGCGCCTGGGAGAAGTTCAGTCCAGGGTTTATCAGCAGCTTGAGAAATTTCAGGGGCAGGTGGAAGGATTCCGGGAAGCCCTTGACAGCGGTATGGCTGAGGGTACGGGCATGATGCGGCAGTACCATGAGAACCTCTCCGGTGAGATTGGAAAACTGCAGGACGAATCCATGTCCTATATGACGGGAATCCTGGAGAAGATGAAAACCCATCTTCAGGACAGGCTGGATAAAACACGCAGCGATTTCGGTCAGAATATGGATAGCCTTTTTGTGGAACTGGAACAGAACAGGAAGGATTTTCACAGCCAGAATGAAGCGGTTCAGTCTGATGTCACAGCCTGGCAGAACCGGGTTCTTCAGCAGATTCGTGATCAGGAAGCGGATATTACGGAGCAGTACGGCAACTTCAAGGATAAGGTCGCCGAACAGATACAGGAAGTCCAGGACGATTTCAAGTCCCAGAAAGAAGAGCTTATCCTTTCTACCAATGAAGAGCGTGCCGATCTGAAGCAGGATCTGGCTTCCATGGGTGAGAAAGTTTACCAGCTGCAGAATGATCTGAAGGATAAAACATCCCAGACCCTTGAGAAATTCAACAGTGATTATAATCTGTTTATCCTGGAGTTTCAGAAGAAGATGCGGGACTCCCAGAATGATGCGGAGCTGAAGATCCGGGAGATGCGTCAGGGCGTTAACGATGCCCGGGAGAAAATGGAAGCTTTCCAGAAGAAGCTTTTTACACGTATTGAGGATGATTCCCGTCATCTGACGGAAAATCTGGAGGAGATTAACCGGAAACAGCAGGATTTTATCGCCCAGACCCATGTGTTTGAAAAGGCGGATCAGCTTAAGGAATCCCTTACCCGTGATTTGATGAGCCTGAAAACCGAAATCCAGCGTGTGGAAGGCAATATGGATCGGCTGCAGGAGTATCAGGACGGATTTGTCCGGGTTCAGGATCAGTACAGGGAAGTTCTGGAGCAGATCAATCGTTTTATGGACGAAAAACAGAAGGTGGACGAACTGGAAGAGAAGATATCCCGTATGGTCAGCCTCTCCAAGTCGGTGGATCTCAAGCTGGATCAGGTTACTTCTTTCCATGATATGCTGCAGCAGTATCAGACCAGGGTTAAGGAACTGGAAGATCAACACCATGCCATTGACGCCCGGTTTGCCCGGATTGAATCCAAGGCGAAGATGGTAGACCATACCGCCGAAAGCGTGGACCGTTATACTGTAGTTCTAAACAATATGGAACAAACCCTGTCCGAAATGAAAAGTGAGATCGATCCTCTGGCCGCCCGTATGGAAGGGGTCGAATCTAAAGATAGGATACTTATGGCCAACAGGGAACTGACTGACGAAATTTACGACCGGATATCTTCCCTTACGGCGGTTCTGGATGAACTGGATGAAAGAACGGAGAAAATTGACAAAGCCCGGGACTGGATTGCCAGGACCGAGACCCGTATGGACGGTGTGGTAAAACAGGCTCAGGATCAGGTTAAGCTGATCGGCAGGCTGGCAGAGAGGGATGGGCGTCCGGAAACGGCACGATCCGGCGGATCTCCCGATATGGACACCAGAGAAACAGTCCTCCGTCTGGCCAGACTGCAGTGGAAAACCGAAGATATCGCCCGGACCCTTAAACTGAGCCGGGGAGAAGTGGAACTGATTCTGGAAATTACACCCAAGGGCTGACATGTTTCATCACGGTTATATTTTTCAGACCATGCTGGCCGAAGCGGGACCGCTGAATGACGGCCAGGTTCGGCAACATGAGACTCTTCAACTCCTTTACGGCGTAAACAGACCCTTTCGTATCCGTTTGAATGATGAGTGGCATAAGACCCGTTTATGCCTGTTATCTGAAGGGGTGCCTCACTATATCAATGGAGACGGGGACTGGCAGTACTGTTTTTATATCTACCCGGATTCTCATACGGGGTATCTGCTCAAGTCTTCCATTCTGAAAGATTCTCCCGTATCGGTCTTTTCGGGTGAAGAAAAATTGGGGAGGCTGAATGTTATGCCTTCTGCGGTACGTCCTATTCCTGCATTCGACCTGAAGATGCTTTTTGAACAGATTGTCTACTACTTTACGGGAAAACGCCCTTGTCTGCGTCCCGATCAGCCCCTTTTGAAAAAACTCAGGCATGGGATATATGGAGAAGGGATATTTTCTGCGGCGGATCTGTCAGAATTCTGCGGTATGGATAGTGGCGAGCTTGCTGACCAATTTAAACGGATGACAGAATTCAATCTGGATTCCTGGCTGCTGCATCAGAGGATGATGATTTTTTTTGACAGGCTGGAAAGAGCGGAACAGCGGTCAGATGCCCAGCTGGATTCCCTCTGCCGCCAATCCGGATTTGCCGGTGTTGATGCTCTGGACAGACTGTTCTGCGATTTTTTCGGGATAACCTATACCAGATGGGCCGGGGCAAAAAGCCGGTCCGTTATTGTAACGGACCACAGATCGGAATTCCCCTGTTTTATGTAGTATATTAAAGGAGGGTGCGGATTATTCAGCGGATTCCTTATCTTCCAGATCTGGTTCCTTTTCCGGTTCCAGTACTGTCTGAGTTTTTTTCTCAAGAGTTTCCAGTGATTTTAGACTTCGGGCCATTATATCGCCGGTAGTGGCGGAAAGTTCAAGAAGATTCAGCAGTATCTTTTCCTGTTTAATCAGGTTGTTGTTCTGCTCTTCGAGGGTCGATATCCTCTCGGCTTGTTCTCTGAGAGCTTCCACAAGGGGGTGAACGTATTCCGTATTCCCTTCTTCTTCCATTACAAGCATGGTATTTATTTTGCCATTTATATATACATTTCTTATCATTGGTTTGATCCTAGCAGGTCTGAAGGAGAAAGACAATCAACTTTTTCTGCAGATAATAAATAAAAAAGGAAAAACAAATTCTTGACGATAAATCACAAAAATTATTATTTTTGATTAAGAAAATAAATATACTAAAATAATCTGACTGGAAGGTTTAGCAGGTGGCAAATAATACAGGTGACGAGACTGCGGAAGAAAACGTAAAGACGGGAGATGAAGCAGTAGAGGCAGTAACAGAAAACAATGTCGTTGATTTTGAAGCAGACGGCAGTATTGAAGAAGAGTCTGCAGAAGAAGAAAAACCCTCCGAGCTGGATGAAGCTCGTGCGGAAGCGGAAACTCTGAAAAAAGAGAACAGCGAATTAAAGGATCAGTATCTGAGAAAACATGCTGATTTTGAGAACTATCGCAAACGTATGGCCCGGGAAAAAGCGGATTCCGTTAGATACGGCAATCAGGAGCTCTTGAAGGATCTTATTGAGGTAATTGATAACTTTGACAGAGCCATTAAATCTGCAGCGGATTCCCAGGATTTTGATTCCTTCAGAGAGGGGATCAGTATGATAGAGCAGCAGTTTACGGGAATGCTTCAAAGCAAGTGGGGACTGGAAAAAATGGAGTGCGAAGGAGCTGAATATGATCCCAACTCCCATGAAGCTCTAATGATGGAAGAATCTGAAGAACTGGAAGTGCCTACCGTACTTGAGGATTTTCAGGCCGGATACAAGTTGTATGAGAGGGTATTGAGACCCGCTAAAGTCAAAGTCGGCAAACCCGCAGCAGCGGCTGCTCCCGACGAAAAATAGAACGAAGAGAAAATCAGGTAAGGAGAACCGAAATGGGACGAATAATAGGAATAGACCTTGGAACAACCAACTCTTGTGTTGCTGTAATGGAAGGGGGAGAGCCCGTAGTTATCCAGAATGAGGAGGGGCAGAGAACAACTCCTTCCATGGTGGCATTCACTGACAAGGACGAACGCCTTGTGGGGCAGCCTGCCAAAAACCAGATGGTAACCAACCCCGAACATACTATCTATTCTATCAAGAGATTTATGGGTCGTCACTACAACGAAGTAAGTGAAGAGTTGACCATGATTCCCTATCATGTCACTGAAGGTGCCAATGGTGATGTCCGTGTTGATATAAACGGAAAACATCAGTCCCCTCCCGAAATATCTGCAGCGATTCTGCAGAAGATGAAAAAAACGGCGGAAGACTATCTGGGTGAGACCGTAACCGAAGCGGTTGTTACCGTTCCGGCTTACTTCAATGACGCACAGAGACAGGCTACCAAAGATGCCGGTCGTATTTCCGGTCTTGATGTAAAGAGAATTGTTAATGAGCCAACCGCAGCGGCCCTTTCCTATGGTTTCGGGAAGGAACACAAGGAACAGAAAATTGCCGTATACGACCTGGGTGGCGGTACTTTCGATATCTCCATCCTGGATATGGCGGAGGGTGTATTCGAAGTACGTTCTACCAATGGCGATACTCACCTGGGCGGTGACAACTTTGACCAGAAGGTTATTGACTGGCTGGTTGGGGAATTCAAAAAAGATCAGGGGATTGATCTGTCTCAGGACAGGATGGCTCTGCAGAGACTGAAGGAGGCTGCGGAAAAGGCCAAAAAAGAGCTGTCTTCCACTCAGACTACGGATATAAACCTGCCCTTTATTACGGCAGATGCATCCGGTCCCAAACACCTTCAGTACAACCTGACCAGGGCAAAATTTGAACAGATGACTTCAGATCTTGTAGAAAGAACCAAGATCCCCTGTCAGAAAGCTCTGAAAGATGCCGGTTATACCGCTGCCGATATTGACGAAGTTATCCTGGTAGGTGGTTCTACAAGAATCCCTGCTGTACAGGCGCTTGTGAAATCCCTGTTTCAGAAGGAACCCCACAAGGGTGTAAACCCCGATGAAGTTGTAGCCATGGGTGCTGCCATCCAGGGTGGAGTTCTGGGAGGAGATGTAAACGACATTCTTCTGCTGGACGTTACGCCCCTTTCTCTTGGAATTGAAACACTGGGAGGTGTGTTTACCAAGCTGATTGAACGGAATACAACTATTCCTACCAAAAAGAGCCAGGTATTCTCTACTGCTGCGGATAACCAGAATGCCGTATCCATCCATGTAATGCAGGGAGAACGGGAGATGGCTTCCCAGAACAGAACTCTCGGTAAGTTTGACCTGGTTGGTATTCCTCCTGCACCACGTGGTGTTCCCCAGATCGAAGTAACATTTGATATTGACGCCAACGGTATTGTCCATGTATCCGCCAAGGACCTGGGAACAGGTAAGGAGCAGAAAATCCGAATCGAGTCTTCATCCGGTTTGAGCGAAGACGAGATTGACAAGATGGTACGGGAAGCTGAGCAGAATGCCGAAGCGGATAGGGCAATCCGGGAAAAAGCGGAAGTCACGAACGAAGCGGACAATCTGATTTATACCACAGAGAAGTCTCTGACCGATTTCGGCGACAAGGTTTCTGCGGAAGACAAGAGCAAGATCGAAGCTTCCGTGGAAGCTCTGAAAACCGCTGTTCAGGGAGGAGATCTGGAATCTATCAAAGCCAAGGTGGAAGAGCTGAAACAGGCTTCCTACAAGCTGGCCGAGGAGATGTATAAAGCCCAGGCTGCCGAACAGGGTGGACAGCCAGGCGCAGGCCCCGGACCCGATATGGGCGGCGCTCAGGATGCGGGCAATGCCTCTTCTGCAGGAAACGATGCGGAGGATGCAGACTACGAAGTTGTAGACGACGATAAATAAGATAGACTACAATACAATACCCCCGTCTGCCGGGGGTATTGTTTATAAAGGAAGAGAAGATCCGTGTCAAAAAGGGATTATTATGAAGTTCTGGAGATCGAAAAGAACGCTTCTCCGGAGGAAATTAAAAAAGCATACAGAAAGCTGGCGATAAAATATCATCCCGATAGGAATCAGAACAGCAAGGACGCCGAGCAGAAGTTCAAGGAAGCTACAGAGGCTTATGAGGTTCTGTCGGATGCCCAGAAAAAACAGGCTTACGATCAGTACGGATTCGCTGGTGTGGACAACATGGGCGGACCCGGTTTCAACGCTTCGGCGTTTTCGGGGTTTGAAGATATTTTCGGCGGTGATTTTTCCGGTATCTTTGATTCTTTTTTCGGCGGCGGCATGGGCGGCCGCAGTTCCGGCGGTCGGCGAGGACCTGCCAGAGGCAGCGACCTTCGCTATGATCTGGAAGTGGATTTCAAGGATGCCGTATACGGTGATAAAGTAGAGGTGGAATTCTATCGTCAAACCTCCTGTGGCGTCTGCCACGGTTCGGGCGCTGCATCGGGAACGGGAACCAGAACCTGTCCCACCTGCGGCGGATCGGGTCAGGTAAGACGGAACTCCGGTTTCTTTTCCATTGCCTCCCCCTGTTCCACCTGTCATGGTGAGGGGACAATTATCGAAAATCCCTGTACTGTCTGTCATGGAAAGGGTGTTGTCAGAGAACGTCAGAAACTGAAGGTCACCATCCCTGCCGGTATTGCGCCCGGTAAGAGGATCCGTCTCGACAGTCAGGGGGATGCCGGACCCAAGGGCGGCCCTGCGGGCGATCTTTATGTGTATGTACACATCAGAGATCATGAGTACTTTGAGAGAGACGGTTACGATCTGTATTGTGCCGTCCCGATCTCCTTTACCCAGGCCGCCATGGGCGGTGAGGTTTTTGTGCGGACTCTGGATGACAAGAAGATCAAACTGAAAATCGCAGCTGGAACACAGACCGGTAAGGTCCTGCGGATCCGGAACGAAGGTGTGCCCGTTCTGCATGGTTCCGGTCGGAAGGGCGATATGTATGTAAAACTGCAGATTGTAACGCCTAAAAAGCTGAGCACCAAACAGAAGGACCTGCTGAAGCAGTTTGCCGATAACTACGGGGTGGAATCTGAACCCGAACCGATTCGTTTGAAGGAACTGTAGAACAGGATTCTACCGGATAAAAGCCGTCTTGAACGCCATTGGTGTAAAGGCGGCTTTTTTTTAAGAACTGCAATCCAAACTCATTCAGCCCGGAGTAAGGCGTTTTAATCATAAACAGCTTACCTGCGTCTGAGCATAGGCGCAGCTGTTCATCGCTGCACCCTTTTATTGCACTTGTGATGTAGAGATCTCCCTGACGGGTCAGGCACATGGATGTAGGGGATGGTACGGGAAGAGTATATTCTCTATCCAGGCAGCCGTCATTTCTGAAGCGGCTGATCCGGAATCCCTGCCAGTGTCCCATCCAGACTCCTCCCCTACCATCCAGTACTATGCCATCGGGGTACCCCTTCTCTTCGGGAAGGGATAGGAATACCTCTCCCTGTGAAAAAATCCCTGTTTCTCTGTTATAGCGGTATTTCCGGATACAACTGCCGAATGTTTCCGCCAGGAAGAAGCTTTCACCATCCGGACTGAAAGGCCATTCCGTTGGGTAGGGCCCGATCGGGCAAACCCGGATCTGACTCCAGTTCAAAATTCTCATTAAGCAGAAGTATCCTGTCCTGAAGCGGGCATATCCAGCCCCCGTTCTGCCGGAAACCCAGAGCCCGGGGATGTCCGGGGACCGGGTAGTTTCTGATTTCACCTGATCGGTTATCAAAGGAGCGGCAGGATGATGGCCAAAGTGGCTCCATGGATGATGCTACTCCCATCCCGGGAATTGCCCCCCCCAGGGGTCTTTCCAGTGATGAAATCCTGAGTATGGAAGACCTTCCTGTCAGTATGACTATTATTGGCGGTGGCGTAATCGGCGTGGAGATGGCACTGATTTTTCTCTCTTTCGGTGTAAAAATCAATGTGGTGGAAATGGAAACCCGTCTTCTGCCTTTTATGGATAAATCCATATCCGTCTTTATTGAAAAACTACTAAAAAGAGAAGGGCGCCGGGATCTATACCGGTGTCCGTCTGGATAAGATCTGCGATACGGGAAAATCTGGTCCTGGATCTCTCCACGGGAGATAAGCTGGAATCGGAAAAGCCTCTCCTGTCCATAGGCTGTATACCGGATCTGAGTGTGCCGGGTGTTATGGATATTAAAACAGAAATAGAGAGCATTCTGGTTGATGAATATCAAAAGACCAGAATTGACGGTATCTATGCCGCCGGTGATATCACCGGTCAGAAGATGCTGGCCCATGCTGTACTCATCTGCCGAAGAAAAAAGTAAAATCGGCTGTCTGATCCTTAAAAAGAACTGTTTTGATTTGATAGGGCCATCTGCTGGACTCCGGTTCAATGGATGGCCCTCTTTTTTTTGACGGTTTAAAGAGAATTGTCTTTGCCTTGATACTATGCTATCTTTTGACTGATTGGGAGCTTTGAGTGATTCAGAAAGATCGGAATTTTCTAATTGAGGTTGCAAAAAAATACTATTTCGATGGTTGTTCGCAACAGGAAATAGCTAAGTATTATAATATCTCACGACCCAGCGTTTCAAATATCCTGAAACAGTGCAAGGAAGAGAAAATTGTCGAAATCCGTATTCAGGAGAGCGAATCCTCACTGGTGCGGGCATTGGGTGAAAGGCTGAAAAATATTCCGGAGGTAATCGGAGTGGCGTGCGGTTCGGAAAAAGCCGATGCCATATCGGGAGCTATCAATGGCGGCCTTGTGAATTCCATAGTCACCGATGAGAATACAGCACTTCGAATCCTGAGCCGTTCATGATAATATAACCCATGCCGAAAATCCCCGAAACAATCGGAAAATATAAAATTCTCTCCTGCCTGGGAGAAGGCGGCACCAGTATCGTGTACTCTGCTACCCATCCCACTCTCAAGCGGAAGGTTGTCCTGAAAAAACTGAATCTCCGTGGAAACCGGCAGCATTACGAGCGTTTCCGGCAGGAAGCCGCTCTGATGATGGATCTGAATCATGATAACATCGTCCGGGTTTATGATCATTTTAAAGAGGGGAGCAAGCACTATATTGTCATGGAATTTGTGGAAGGCTGTTCCCTTGATACGATTCTGAAAAAAGGCGGTCCTCTGCCTCCCGGTGCCGCACGTTATGTGCTGGAAAGCTGCTGTCGGGCACTGGCTTATATTCATTCCAGAAATATCATTCACAGGGATATTAAACCCTCCAATATATTTATCTCTGCTACAGGGGATGTCAAGCTGGGAGACTTCGGAATAGCCCAGCTGGAGAGTGCAAACGAATCCAGCGGTGAGTTTGTGCCGATCGGGACTCCATCCTATATGGCGCCGGAACAGTTTCTGCCCCATGCCAAAATCAGCAGCAGGACAGATATCTATGCCCTGGGGGTGACGCTTTATGAAATTCTTACAGGTAAAAAACTCTTTGACGGGGAAACTCTGGATGAATTGAAAAGGAACATTCTCCGATCGCACCATCCCTCTCTTTTTTCACTGGTTCCATCTATGGGGATTGTTCTATATCGGATTGTGGCAAAAAGTACCCGTAAAAGACCTGGTTTCCGATATGCTGCAGTTATGCCGGTCCGGAAACTGTTGAGGTTTGTGGCGCCAAAAGTAAAAAATCCGGATGCCGTCGCTGTCCTGCAGGTGCTGGCAGGGGCGGCAGGAGGAGGGAGTGTTTCCAGTAAGAAGAAACCCTTACCGTCTCATCCTTCGATTCCCCATAAAGGAACCAGGTCTGTAAACACCCTGATTCTGATTCTTTTTTCTGTTGCTGTTTTGGCAGGTACATCTCTGTTCTTTGTCAGAACCGGAGCATTCTATCGAACCTTCTATTCCCGAAGCAAAGGGGCTCTTCAGATTCAGGTGCTTTCCGGTGATGAGTCATTTCCTCATACGGGAGACTTGAACCTCTATAGGGATAAAGTGCGATATCTGGAGCCCATTCGGACATTGGACCTGTCAGAAAACAGGGGGTTTTCTGATATCTTCTATCTTGATACCGGGAATTACCGGATTATGGTCCGCTGGGGGAGTCAGGTGGAGTGGATACTGTTCTACCTCCCTCCTATGGCACATCAGAAAGATGTGTTGATTCTGGATGTGAACAGTCCGGTCATCCCCCGGAAGCCCCTGATCGTTCAAACCTGTATAAGCAATGCCATGACCAATCAGGATCTTGGTGAAAACTCTGTTGTTTCTGTCCAGTTCGAGGACGGCAAATGGTCTGAGTTGAAAAACCAGGAACTCGAAACCGGCCATGCCTACCGGTTGAAAGTAGAGTGCCCGGGCTTTTATCCGCGTTATCTGAATACTCCGTTGCAGTTTTATCAGGACAGGCTGGATCTGCAGGTTCAGATGATACCCCTGCCTGGTGTATTAAAAGTTGCTAATAGTGCGGATCGTTTGACTCTGCTTGTTAATGGAGAGAAATATCTGCCCGGAGGCGGAGAAAATCGTGATATCGTCAAATTCGGCAGAATCGAAGAGGGCGCCTGGGAGTGGGTGCTTTCCCCGGGTGTGTATAATCTGAGATGGAAAAGCGGAGAATCTGTCGTGGAAGAATCGCTTTCTGTTGAAACTTCCGGGATTTATGAATACTCACTTCGTAAAATTGATGATAGACTCATTGTCGAGTCTGATTAAAAAATCTAGAAAATTGGAATAACCATGGAGCATAAAAAAGTTATAGTCCCTATGATCTCATCTGTTTTTCCGGAACTGCTGAGTCCGGAAGAACTTGAAGCATTTAATCTGCAGTTTGATCAGTTGGGGCGGCCCCTGTCTGTAGACTATCGTTCCTGGTCGGAATACCCGGACAGACCGGAAGTTTCTCTTCGAATTGCCTGCAGCAGCGAGTATCTGTTTGTAAAGTTTTATGTAAAGGAAAGGGAGATCCTGGGGCGGTATGAGAACGATAATGAACCTGTGTATCTGGACAGCTGTGTTGAGGTTTTTCTCTCTCCCGACGGAACAGGTTACTATTATAATTTTGAATTCAACTGTCTTGGGAGCTGCCTGGCTCAGGTCGGGCAGAACCGTCAGAATCGCGAAGCTCTGGATCCGGTACTTCTGGAAAAGATTGTAAGGGTGCCTTCACTTGGACATAAAACATGTCATATCCGGAATGAGGGGCCCCTTGCTGAAGCCGAGCCCTGGAACCTGCTTGTCGCTATTCCTCTTTCCTGCTTTATAAAGGATGATATCGACAGCTTTAAAGGGCAGAAATTCAGGGGGAACTTTTACAAATGCGGGGATGACCTTTCGATTCCCCATTATCTGAGCTGGAACAGGATTGAAACAGAGTTTCCGGATTTCCACCGGCCTGAGTACTTTGGGGAAGTCTGGATTAACTAGATCCTGTATTTTGAATCAATTGTAATTGTAACAGGGCCGTCATTGATCAGGGCTACTTCCATATGAGCTCCGAACAGGCCCGTTTCGACTCTGCCGTTCATCAGTTTATCCATAGTCTGAACAAACTGGTCAAAGAGAGGGATTGCTGTCTCGGGAGGAGCCGACAGGCTGAAGGAGGGGCGGTTCCCTTTTTTTGTACTGGCAAACAGGGTAAACTGGCTTATTAGAAGAACCTCTCCCTCTATATCCTGAACGGAAAGGTTCATCTTGTCTTCGCTGTCTGTAAAAATCCGCATTCCGCTTATTTTACGGGAGAGCCACAGGATATCTTCTTCCGTGTCGTCGGGAGAAATTCCCAGCAGGACAAGCAGGCCTTTCTCTATGCTGCGTCTTTCCCCGCCATTAATGACAACTGAAGCTTCGCTGACTCTCTGAAGAACTGCTTTCAAAGCGGTCTCTACTTTATTGCAACAGCTTCGATCTCTATTTCGCCATCCAGGGGGAGCCTGGCTGCCTGTACA
Organism: Oceanispirochaeta sp.; assembly: GCA_963663385.2. Classification (GTDB taxonomy): domain Bacteria; phylum Spirochaetota; class Spirochaetia; order DSM-2461; family DSM-2461; genus Oceanispirochaeta. The sequence goes on from CAXXXD010000004.1 coordinate 977,984, forward strand.
AGGGAACGTGCCGGTTTGTGATCGGAAAAGAAACGGGCGTATACTTCATTTATTTTTCCAAAATTATCCATGTCCTTGACAAAAACGGTTACTTTAACAACTTTTGCCAGACAGCTTCCTGCTTCTTCCAATACAGCTTTAACATTATTTAATGCCTGTTCTGTCTGTTTTTGAATGTCCCCTGTCAAGAGCTTTCCGGTGGCTGGGTCTATGGGAAGCTGACCGGAGGTAAATACCAGGCTTCCGGTATCAATCCCCTGGGAATACTGTCCTACCGCCGAAGGGGCTTTGTCTGTAGATACGGGTTTCATATGAATTCTCCTTGCTGATTCCTCTCTGAACAGAGGCATCAAGTGGAAATTAATCTATCATTTCCTGTTTAAAAAAGCAAATACGTCAATTGACACTGTTCGACTTTCCGGGGAATAATTTAGGCCCATGAAGAAGTACATTTTTGTTACCGGCGGAGTCTGTTCCAGTCTTGGAAAAGGTTTGGCCTCCGCCTCCTTGGGAACTTTGTTGGAAAGCCGCGGCTTTTCTGTCTGTATGATAAAAATTGATCCGTATATTAATGTTGACGCTGGCACAATGAGCCCCTATCAGCACGGGGAAGTATATGTAACCGATGATGGCGCTGAAACTGATCTGGATCTGGGGAATTATGCACGGTTCACCAACTCTCCCCTCAGTGCGGCCCACTCCATCACTACCGGTCAGATTTACGATACGGTTATCCGGAAAGAGCGGGAAGGAAAATTTCTCGGCAAGTGTGTTCAGGTTGTTCCGCATATTACTGACGAAATTAAAAGACGGATTATCTCACTGGGTGAAAAACCTGAGATTGATGTAACCATAGTTGAGATCGGCGGAACTGTCGGGGATATTGAATCCATCCCCTACCTGGAAGCTGTTCGGCAGATCATTCATGAGAAAGGTCATGAAAATGCTCTTTCCGTTCATCTGACACTCGTTCCGACTGTAACTGGCGGGGAAGTGAAGACTAAACCCACTCAACACTCTGTTAAGGATATGCGGGAAATCGGTATTCAACCAGATGTTCTTCTGTGCCGCTGTCAGGAAGAACTTCCTGCTGATCTTAAACGAAAAATAGCCCTGTTTACCAATATCGATTTTGACTGTGTTCTATCTGCTCATGATGTGGATACTACTATCTATGAAATCCCTGTAGTGTATCATGCTCAGGGAATGGATGAAGTCGTATGCCGAAAGATGGGCATACGGGGACGGAAGTCTCGTATCTCTGCATGGGAGAAGATGGCTGATATTCATAAGAATGCGGATCAGGCTGCGAAAATAGCTATGGTTGGCAAGTATATTGAGCTGGGTGATGCCTATAAATCTGTGGATGAAGCTCTTGTTCATGGCGCATTGTCGAATAAGGTCCGTCTGGATCTGGAAAAAATCGATTCAGAATTGATTGAGAAAAAAATTGCTGCCGGGGAAGACCTTTCTGAAGTATTCAACGGTTTTGACGGAATTCTTATTCCCGGAGGATTCGGTTCCCGCGGAATATTGGGGATGGTTCAGGCAGCACAGTATGCCCGTGAAAACAAAATACCCTGTCTGGGAATCTGTCTGGGGCTTCAGATTATGGTTATTGAATATAGCCGGAATGTGCTGGGCATTGCCGATGCAGACAGTTCAGAATTCCGTCCCGAGGGTGATAATTCTGTTGTTTCTCTTCTGGAAGAACAGGTTGATGTTACAGCTTATGGCGGGACTATGCGGCTGGGACTTAGTGAATCTGTTGTTAAAGAAGGAACAAATATAAATAAAGCTTATGGCAGTACATCCATATTTGAAAGGCATCGGCATCGTTATGAGGTCTCCAATACCTATAGGGAAAGACTGGCGGAGGCCGGGCTGATCATTTCGGGTACTACTTCCGACAAGTCCCTGGTTGAATCCGTCGAGTGGCCGGATCACCCATGGAGTGTCGGGGTTCAGTTTCATCCGGAGTTTTGTTCTTCCCCTTTGAAACCGGGGCCTCTATTCAGGGATTTTATCTACCATAGTTTAAAGAACAGTAATAAAATCTGATTTTATCCGTTTGCAGTTTCAGGGCTGATTCCCAGGGGAGTCAGCCTTTTTCTTTATAAGGTAAAACAGATTGAATCGAAATCTTCCATTTCTGAAAAAGCGTAAGGAAGGTAATTTTTTTATATCCATTCTCATTATCTGTCAGGTATAGGTTGTGATAGTTGGACGGTCGCTGATAAACAGAAAAAAACAATAAGTTTAAACTGTTTAATTATTGTATTGTAATAGTTTAAGTATTTCTGGCCTATTTTAAAGATATTTTTTTTAATATTCGGTTGACAAAAAAGCGCGATAAGTTATATATTCACGGAGCGCTCGGGGCGATAAGCTGCGAACCGCACAGAACTAAATGTTCTTTTACAAAGGAATTAGAGAAGGGAAATTGAAGTATTTGACGAGAGTCAAGACTGCTGCGTACCGGAGGCCCGAAGGGCTGAGGAACGCAGTAACTGGTAGAAATGTTCAAATCTTGAAACTTTACGGTTGAAGGGTTTGTCCTAGACGTTAGTTTTCTTTAGAGATAAAGGGACTGACTTTCGCTTTTAGCTGTTCAGGATGATTACATCCGCTTTGCAATGGCTGAGGGTTTTGGTAGAAAGTTATCCACCTTGTGTGGATAAATTATATCATGGAGAGTTTGATCCTGGCTCAGAACGAACGCTGGCGGCGCGTTTTAAGCATGCAAGTCGAACGGTAGAGAGGTGCTTGCACCTCTTGAGAGTGGCGAACGGGTGAGTAACGCGTAGGTGATCTACCCTCGAGTTGGGGATAGCCCATGGAAACATGGGGTAATACCGAATGTCCTCTGCGATTTTGTTTGCAGAGAAAAGGAGCGTTTGCTTCGCTTGAGGATGAGCCTGCGTATGATTAGCTTGTTGGTAGGGTAATGGCCTACCAAGGCGACGATCATTAGCCGGCCTGAGAGGGTGACCGGCCACATTGGGACTGAGACACGGCCCAGACTCCTACGGGAGGCAGCAGCTAAGAATCTTCCGCAATGGACGCAAGTCTGACGGAGCGACGCCGCGTGTGCGAAGAATGTCGAGAGATTGTAAAGCACTTTTATATGTGAGGAATAAGCGTGTCAGGAAATGGGCATGTGATGACGTTAGCATATGAATAAGCTCCGGCCAATTACGTGCCAGCAGCCGCGGTAACACGTAAGGAGCGAGCGTTGTTCGGAATTATTGGGCGTAAAGGGCATGTAGGCGGTTAGATAAGTCTGATGTGAAAGCGTACAGCTCAACTGTATTGTTGCGTTGGAAACTGTTTAACTTGAATCCGAGAGGGGTGTGTGGAATTCCTAGTGTAGGGGTGAAATCTGTTGATATTAGGAAGAACACCAGAGGCGAAGGCGACACACTGGCTCTGGATTGACGCTGAGGTGCGAAAGCGTAGGTAGCGAACAGGATTAGATACCCTGGTAGTCTACGCCGTAAACGATGTACACTTGGTGTCTGGGATTATGATCCTAGGTGCCGTAGCTAACGCGTTAAGTGTACCGCCTGGGGAGTATGCCGGCAACGGTGAAACTCAAAGGAATTGACGGGGGCCCGCACAAGCGGTGGAGCATGTGGTTTAATTCGATGATACGCGAGGAACCTTACCAGGGTTTGACATATACAGGACGTTGCTGGAGACAGTAATTTCTCTTCGGAGACTTGTATACAGGTGCTGCATGGTTGTCGTCAGCTCGTGCCGTGAGGTGTTGGGTTAAGTCCCGCAACGAGCGCAACCCCTGTTGTCTGTTACCATCATTAAGTTGGGGACTCAGGCAAGACTGCCGGTGACAAACCGGAGGAAGGTGGGGATGACGTCAAATCATCATGGCCCTTATATCCTGGGCTACACACGTGCTACAATGGCCGGTACAAAGTGATGCGAAGCAGCGATGTGAAGCAAAACGCATAAAGCCGGTCTCAGTTCGGATTGGAGTCTGAAACTCGACTCCATGAAGGTGGAATCGCTAGTAATCGCGCATCAGCATGGCGCGGTGAATACGTTCCCGGGCCTTGTACACACCGCCCGTCACACCACCCGAGTTGGGGGTACCCGAAGTCGCCAGGCTAACCTTTTAGGAGGCCGGTGCCGAAGGTATGCTCGGTAAGGGGGGTGAAGTCGTAACAAGGTAGCCGTACCGGAAGGTGCGGCTGGATCACCTCCTTTCAGCGTGAAAGGTATAAGTCTTGAGGTTTGTACGCCTTGAGCAGTGAGTCACTATTTATAGTGCCTATCAGTAGTTACGTTCCTCGGTCTTTGACCTGTGGTACGTAACTTGCTTGATTCTCGTCAACTACTTCTAATTTCCCGTCAGATAATTCCTTAAAGGGCTTTAGGCGATTTGAGTTTAAGGCCAAACAATTAGGGCCTGTAGCTCAGTTGGTTAGAGCGCACGCCTGATAAGCGTGAGGTCACAAGTTCAAATCTTGTCAGGCCCATAAAATTAAGTTTGTATCTTGAACAGGATCAAACTTTTTTTACGCCGAATTGCTTGCAGTGAGGCGGGAGATGCGGGAGGCTTTACTCTTGCGGATCTTTGAAAAGGTAATAGCGAAGGGATAAATAATAATATGGTCAAGCGACTAAGGGTCCATGGTGGATGCCTTGGAGCTATCCGGCGAAGAAGGGCGTGGTAAGCTGCGAAAATCACGGGGGAGGAGCAAACATCCTTAGATCCCGTGCTTCCCGAATGGGGTAACCCGGCTGTTTGATAACAGTCACTGTGCGGTGAATACATAGCCGTACAGAGCGAGACTCAGGGAACTGAACCATCTAAGTACCTGAAGGAAAAGAAATCAATTGAGATTCCCTTAGTAGCGGCGAGCGAACGGGGATTAGCCCAAACCACATACATTTCGGTGTATATGGGGTTGTAGGGCGTGTAAGATGCATTTACGGAAGATAGCGGAACGGTACTGGGAAGGCCGACCGGAGAAGGTGAAAGTCCTGTATGCGAAATCTGATGTAAGCTGGCACGTACCTGAGTAAGGCGGGGCACGAGTAATCCTGTCTGAATCCGGGGGGCCCACCCTCCAAGGCTAAATACGAGATAGCTACCGATAGCGAATAGTACCGTGAGGGAAAGGTGAAAAGCACCCCGGGAGGGGAGTGAAATAGAACCTGAAACCGTGGACCTACAAGCGGTCAAAGCCTCTTTATGGGGTGATGGCGTGCCTTTTGTAGAATGAGCCTGCGAGTTAATATAGTAAGCGAGGTTAAGGCATAGAAGTGCCGGAGCCGGAGGGAAACCGAGTCTGAACAGGGCGTATGAGTTTGCTGTATTAGACCCGAAGCCGGGTGATCTACTTATGGTCAGGTTGAAGCTTGGGTAACACTGAGTGGAGGACCGAACACTAGTCTGTTGAAAAAGGCAGTGATGAACTGTGAGTAGGAGTGAAAGGCTAATCAAACCCGGAGATAGCTGGTTCTCCTCGAAATGGCTTTAGGGTCAGCGTCATATGGTTAATATCGGAGGTAGAGCACTGGTTAGGCTAGGGCCTGTCACAGGGTACCAAACTTAGTCAAACTCCGAATGCCGGTATTCAAAATATGGCAGTGAGACTACGGGTGATAAGATTCGTGGTCGAAAGGGAAAGAGCCCAGACCGTCAGCTAAGGTCCCTAAACTATGCTAAGTGGAAAAGGAAGTACGATTGCACAGACAGCCAGGAGGTTGGCTTAGAAGCAGCCACTCCTTTAAAGAGTGCGTAATAGCTCACTGGTCGAGTAGTTGTGCGCCGACAATGTAACGGGGCTAAGCATAGTACCGAAGCTACGGATCATCTTTAAGATGATGGTAGAGGAGCATTCTGTAGGCCGATGAAGGTGTGTTGTAAGGCATGCTGGAGGTATCAGAAGAGAGAATGCAGGCATGAGTAACGAAAAGGAAGGTGAGATCCCTTCCCGCCGAAAATCTAAGGTTTCCTGGGTAAAGGTACTCTTCCCAGGGTTAGTCGGCCCCTAAGGAGAGGCAGAAATGCGTATCCGATGGGAAACTGGTTAATATTCCAGTACATCTAATAATTTCGATGGGATGACACTTAAGGAGATCCCAAGCCGGGCGTTGGTAGTCCCGGTCCAAGCGTTTAGCCGTTGATCTGTGCAGGCAAATCCGCACGGAGAGGTGAGGCGTTAAGGGTATTGATCCTACGGGTGATAGAAGTTGGGTGATTCATCGAGTCAAGAAATAATCTCTAAGGTTAGGTTATTAGGTACCGTACCGCAAACCGACACAGGTAGATGGGATGAGAATTCTAAGGCGTACGGGAGAACTCACGTTAAGGAACTCGGCAAAATGCATGCGTAACTTAGGGAGAAGCATGGCTTAACGCGTGATGGCGAAGTTGCAGAGTCCAGAAGAGAGCGACTGTTTACCAAAAACACAGGACACTGCGAACCTGCAAAGGGAAGTATAGTGTCTGACACCTGCCCGGTGCCGGAAGGTTAAGAGGAGCTGTTAGCATTTATGTGAAGCAGTGAATTGAAGCCCCGGTAAACGGCGGCCGTAACTATAACGGTCCTAAGGTAGCGAAATTCCTTGTCGGGTAAGTTCCGACCCGCACGAATGGTGTAACGACTTTCTTACTGTCTCAACGTGAGACCCGGTGAAATTGAAGTATCGGTGAAGATGCCGATTACCTGTGGTTAGACGGAAAGACCCCGTGAACCTTTACTGTATCCTGATATTGAACTATGGCTGATGATGTGTAGGATAGGTGGGAGACTTTGAAGTATGGTCGTCAGGCTGTATGGAGTCGTTGGTGAAATACCACCCTTTATCAGTTATATTTCTAACGTGGCCCGTGATCCGGGTCATGGACAATGTCAGGTGGGCAGTTTGACTGGGGCGGTCGCCTCCTAAAGAGTAACGGAGGCGCGCAAAGGTTACCTTGGTATGGTTGGAAATCATGCTGTAAGCGCAATGGCATAAGGTAGCTTGACTGCGAGACTTACAAGTCGAGCAGGTACGAAAGTAGGTCATAGTGATCTGGCGGTGCCGAGTGGAAGGGCCGTCACTTAACGGACAAAAGGTACTCCGGGGATAACAGGCTGATTTTGCCCAAGAGTTCATATCGACGGCAAAGTTTGGCACCTCGATGTCGGCTCATCGCATCCTGGGGCTGGAGCAGGTCCCAAGGGTATGGCTGTTCGCCATTTAAAGCGGTACGCGAGCTGGGTTCAGAACGTCGCGAGACAGTTCGGTCCCTATCTGCCACAGGCGTTGGATTTTTGAGAGGATCTGTTTTTAGTACGAGAGGACCGAAACGGACGAACCTCTGGTGTATCAGTTATCGTGCCAACGGTAAGTGCTGAGTAGCTAAGTTCGGAAGGGATAACCGCTGAAAGCATCTAAGTGGGAAGCCCTCCTCAAGATGAGAAATCCCTGGCACTTTAAGTGCCCTGAAGGAATCTTGAAGAATACAAGTTTGATAGGCTGGCGGTCTAAGTGTGGAAACATATTGAGCCGACCAGTACTAATCTTCCGTGAGGCTTGACCATATTATTATTTATCTCTTCGTTTACAACGATAGGATTGAAAATTGATAAATCTAATTTGAAGTCCTTGACATAAAGTGATGTTACTCAGTAGAGTGATTATCGCAATCCAGTGGTAATAGCAGTGAGGCTACACCCGTTCCCATCCCGAACACGGAAGTTAAGCTCACTTGCGCCGATGGTACTGCTACGGTGGGAGAGTAGGTCGTCGCTGGTTTATCTGCCCCTTGCAAATCAGCAAGGGGCTTTTTAAAGCACATAATCGTCAATTTTTTTACTGACCTGATAAAGTAGTATTACAGGTTGGTTTATCTTTTGATTTTCACTTTGATTTTTCCGTCATTAACAGAAAAATGTTAACTGGAAAAAGTTGTTTCCAGTTTTAATCTGGATTTTGCTTTAAAAAAAAGAAATATGTAAAAAAATCCTGAAAAGGGTTTACATAAAAGATGATATCGAATAGTATCATCCTCACGCCCGTCAAACAGGCGTGAATGACTAAATAACGGCATAGAAAAGAATTAAAATATTTTCTAAAATGCTGTTGACAAGAAACAGCATATACTGCTATAACTTGTATCACATTGGCACGGAAGTTGCTAATGGCTCTTTTAAAGATGAATTAGAGAAGGGAAATTGAAGTATTTGACGAGAGTCAAGACTGCTGCGTACCGGAAACCCGCAGGGTTGAGGAACGCAGCAACTGGTAGAAATGTTCAAATCCTGAAACTTTACGGTTGAGGGGTTTGTCCTAGACGTTAGTTTTCTTTAGAGATAAAGGGACTGACTTTCGCTTTCAGCTGTTCAGGATGATTACATCCGCTTTGCAATGGCTGAGGGTTTTGGTAGAAAGTTATCCACCTCGTGTGGATAAAATTATATCATGGAGAGTTTGATCCTGGCTCAGAACGAACGCTGGCGGCGCGTTTTAAGCATGCAAGTCGAACGGTAGAGAGGTGCTTGCACCTCTTGAGAGTGGCGAACGGGTGAGTAACGCGTAGGTGATCTACCCTCGAGTTGGGGATAGCCCATGGAAACATGGGGTAATACCGAATGTCCTCTGCGATTTTGTTTGCAGAGAAAAGGAGCGTTTGCTTCGCTTGAGGATGAGCCTGCGTATGATTAGCTTGTTGGTAGGGTAATGGCCTACCAAGGCGACGATCATTAGCCGGCCTGAGAGGGTGACCGGCCACATTGGGACTGAGACACGGCCCAGACTCCTACGGGAGGCAGCAGCTAAGAATCTTCCGCAATGGACGCAAGTCTGACGGAGCGACGCCGCGTGTGCGAAGAATGTCGAGAGATTGTAAAGCACTTTTATATGTGAGGAATAAGCGTGTCAGGAAATGGGCATGTGATGACGTTAGCATATGAATAAGCTCCGGCCAATTACGTGCCAGCAGCCGCGGTAACACGTAAGGAGCGAGCGTTGTTCGGAATTATTGGGCGTAAAGGGCATGTAGGCGGTTAGATAAGTCTGATGTGAAAGCGTACAGCTCAACTGTATTGTTGCGTTGGAAACTGTTTAACTTGAATCCGAGAGGGGTGTGTGGAATTCCTAGTGTAGGGGTGAAATCTGTTGATATTAGGAAGAACACCAGAGGCGAAGGCGACACACTGGCTCTGGATTGACGCTGAGGTGCGAAAGCGTAGGTAGCGAACAGGATTAGATACCCTGGTAGTCTACGCCGTAAACGATGTACACTTGGTGTCTGGGATTATGATCCTAGGTGCCGTAGCTAACGCGTTAAGTGTACCGCCTGGGGAGTATGCCGGCAACGGTGAAACTCAAAGGAATTGACGGGGGCCCGCACAAGCGGTGGAGCATGTGGTTTAATTCGATGATACGCGAGGAACCTTACCAGGGTTTGACATATACAGGACGTTGCTGGAGACAGTAATTTCTCTTCGGAGACTTGTATACAGGTGCTGCATGGTTGTCGTCAGCTCGTGCCGTGAGGTGTTGGGTTAAGTCCCGCAACGAGCGCAACCCCTGTTGTCTGTTACCATCATTAAGTTGGGGACTCAGGCAAGACTGCCGGTGACAAACCGGAGGAAGGTGGGGATGACGTCAAATCATCATGGCCCTTATATCCTGGGCTACACACGTGCTACAATGGCCGGTACAAAGTGATGCGAAGCAGCGATGTGAAGCAAAACGCATAAAGCCGGTCTCAGTTCGGATTGGAGTCTGAAACTCGACTCCATGAAGGTGGAATCGCTAGTAATCGCGCATCAGCATGGCGCGGTGAATACGTTCCCGGGCCTTGTACACACCGCCCGTCACACCACCCGAGTTGGGGGTACCCGAAGTCGCCAGGCTAACCTTTTAGGAGGCCGGTGCCGAAGGTATGCTCGGTAAGGGGGGTGAAGTCGTAACAAGGTAGCCGTACCGGAAGGTGCGGCTGGATCACCTCCTTTCAGCGTGAAAGGTATAAGTCTTGAGGTTTGTACGCCTTGAGCAGTGAGTCACTATTTATAGTGCCTATCAGTAGTTACGTTCCTCGGTCTTTGACCTGTGGTACGTAACTTGCTTGATTCTCGTTAAATACTTCCAGTTTCCCTTATTTAAATAGAAATCCGTCAATGGACGGTCGGTTTGAACAGCTTGCTGGTTAAATTGTTTTTACATAGGTAATAGCGAAGGGATAAATAATAATATGGTCAAGCGACTAAGGGTCCATGGTGGATGCCTTGGAGCTATCCGGCGAAGAAGGGCGTGGTAAGCTGCGAAAATCACGGGGGAGGAGCAAACATCCTTAGATCCCGTGCTTCCCGAATGGGGTAACCCGGCTGTTTGATAACAGTCACTGTGCGGTGAATACATAGCCGTACAGAGCGAGACTCAGGGAACTGAACCATCTAAGTACCTGAAGGAAAAGAAATCAATTGAGATTCCCTTAGTAGCGGCGAGCGAACGGGGATTAGCCCAAACCACATACATTTCGGTGTATATGGGGTTGTAGGGCGTGTAAGATGCATTTACGGAAGATAGCGGAACGGTACTGGGAAGGCCGACCGGAGAAGGTGAAAGTCCTGTATGCGAAATCTGATGTAAGCTGGCACGTACCTGAGTAAGGCGGGGCACGAGTAATCCTGTCTGAATCCGGGGGGCCCACCCTCCAAGGCTAAATACGAGATAGCTACCGATAGCGAATAGTACCGTGAGGGAAAGGTGAAAAGCACCCCGGGAGGGGAGTGAAATAGAACCTGAAACCGTGGACCTACAAGCGGTCAAAGCCTCTTTATGGGGTGATGGCGTGCCTTTTGTAGAATGAGCCTGCGAGTTAATATAGTAAGCGAGGTTAAGGCATAGAAGTGCCGGAGCCGGAGGGAAACCGAGTCTGAACAGGGCGTATGAGTTTGCTGTATTAGACCCGAAGCCGGGTGATCTACTTATGGTCAGGTTGAAGCTTGGGTAACACTGAGTGGAGGACCGAACACTAGTCTGTTGAAAAAGGCAGTGATGAACTGTGAGTAGGAGTGAAAGGCTAATCAAACCCGGAGATAGCTGGTTCTCCTCGAAATGGCTTTAGGGTCAGCGTCATATGGTTAATATCGGAGGTAGAGCACTGGTTAGGCTAGGGCCTGTCACAGGGTACCAAACTTAGTCAAACTCCGAATGCCGGTATTCAAAATATGGCAGTGAGACTACGGGTGATAAGATTCGTGGTCGAAAGGGAAAGAGCCCAGACCGTCAGCTAAGGTCCCTAAACTATGCTAAGTGGAAAAGGAAGTACGATTGCACAGACAGCCAGGAGGTTGGCTTAGAAGCAGCCACTCCTTTAAAGAGTGCGTAATAGCTCACTGGTCGAGTAGTTGTGCGCCGACAATGTAACGGGGCTAAGCATAGTACCGAAGCTACGGATCATCTTTAAGATGATGGTAGAGGAGCATTCTGTAGGCCGATGAAGGTGTGTTGTAAGGCATGCTGGAGGTATCAGAAGAGAGAATGCAGGCATGAGTAACGAAAAGGAAGGTGAGATCCCTTCCCGCCGAAAATCTAAGGTTTCCTGGGTAAAGGTACTCTTCCCAGGGTTAGTCGGCCCCTAAGGAGAGGCAGAAATGCGTATCCGATGGGAAACTGGTTAATATTCCAGTACATCTAATAATTTCGATGGGATGACACTTAAGGAGATCCCAAGCCGGGCGTTGGTAGTCCCGGTCCAAGCGTTTAGCCGTTGATCTGTGCAGGCAAATCCGCACGGAGAGGTGAGGCGTTAAGGGTATTGATCCTACGGGTGATAGAAGTTGGGTGATTCATCGAGTCAAGAAATAATCTCTAAGGTTAGGTTATTAGGTACCGTACCGCAAACCGACACAGGTAGATGGGATGAGAATTCTAAGGCGTACGGGAGAACTCACGTTAAGGAACTCGGCAAAATGCATGCGTAACTTAGGGAGAAGCATGGCTTAACGCGTGATGGCGAAGTTGCAGAGTCCAGAAGAGAGCGACTGTTTACCAAAAACACAGGACACTGCGAACCTGCAAAGGGAAGTATAGTGTCTGACACCTGCCCGGTGCCGGAAGGTTAAGAGGAGCTGTTAGCATTTATGTGAAGCAGTGAATTGAAGCCCCGGTAAACGGCGGCCGTAACTATAACGGTCCTAAGGTAGCGAAATTCCTTGTCGGGTAAGTTCCGACCCGCACGAATGGTGTAACGACTTTCTTACTGTCTCAACGTGAGACCCGGTGAAATTGAAGTATCGGTGAAGATGCCGATTACCTGTGGTTAGACGGAAAGACCCCGTGAACCTTTACTGTATCCTGATATTGAACTATGGCTGATGATGTGTAGGATAGGTGGGAGACTTTGAAGTATGGTCGTCAGGCTGTATGGAGTCGTTGGTGAAATACCACCCTTTATCAGTTATATTTCTAACGTGGCCCGTGATCCGGGTCATGGACAATGTCAGGTGGGCAGTTTGACTGGGGCGGTCGCCTCCTAAAGAGTAACGGAGGCGCGCAAAGGTTACCTTGGTATGGTTGGAAATCATGCTGTAAGCGCAATGGCATAAGGTAGCTTGACTGCGAGACTTACAAGTCGAGCAGGTACGAAAGTAGGTCATAGTGATCTGGCGGTGCCGAGTGGAAGGGCCGTCACTTAACGGACAAAAGGTACTCCGGGGATAACAGGCTGATTTTGCCCAAGAGTTCATATCGACGGCAAAGTTTGGCACCTCGATGTCGGCTCATCGCATCCTGGGGCTGGAGCAGGTCCCAAGGGTATGGCTGTTCGCCATTTAAAGCGGTACGCGAGCTGGGTTCAGAACGTCGCGAGACAGTTCGGTCCCTATCTGCCACAGGCGTTGGATTTTTGAGAGGATCTGTTTTTAGTACGAGAGGACCGAAACGGACGAACCTCTGGTGTATCAGTTATCGTGCCAACGGTAAGTGCTGAGTAGCTAAGTTCGGAAGGGATAACCGCTGAAAGCATCTAAGTGGGAAGCCCTCCTCAAGATGAGAAATCCCTGGCACTTTAAGTGCCCTGAAGGAATCTTGAAGAATACAAGTTTGATAGGCTGGCGGTCTAAGTGTGGAAACATATTGAGCCGACCAGTACTAATCTTCCGTGAGGCTTGACCATATTATTATTTATCTCTTCAGTTTTATATAAATTGCAATCGCTTTGGAAGCTAGGAATACTTCTGGAGAGTGAATGCTTCTTGTCAGGGTAAGACTTGATAAGATTATTATCTGGTAGTCACAGCGGTGAGGCTACACCCGTTCCCATCCCGAACACGGAAGTTAAGCTCACCTGCGCCGATGGTACTGCTACGGTGGGAGAGTAGGTCGTTGCCAGTTTATTTGCCCCTTGTCTTAGGATGAGGGGCTTTTTCTTTTATAACCTCATTCCTTGGTTTAACTACGAATAATTTAAAATAAATACTTTTTTTGACTTGAATCCGTATGTTAGGTGCTTAAAATTAAACTTGTACTTTCTAAAAAAATGGAGAATATAAGAGGAGCTCTCTCATGAGATTGAAGGATCTAAGTATTGGAAAAAAACTATTCTACGGCTGCAGTATGTTACTGGGGTTTATGGGTTGCCTCGGAATTTTTAATCTTATCAGTATTCAGAATATTCAGGTTATCAACGATGAAATAGCCGAAATAAATTATTCCAAATACAGTCTTTCCGAAGCAAGGCAGGATGGTTTGAAACTTTTATATACAGGGAATGCTTCGAATACCGCGGCTTCTCAGGAAGATCTTTCCATAGCTTTGCAATCCGTAGCGAATATGCTGGATATTAATAAAAAATCCAGAAATTTCAATAAACAGGCAGAGCTGGATGGATTGGAATTCCAGAAGAATCTTAAGGATTATATTAGTTCCATAAGTGCTATCGATCAGGCTTTAAAGGAGAAAAAACAAATAGAACTATCCCTTGAAAAAGATTCAGATTCCATAATGGCTCTACTGGACGGATTGGAACAATTCGGTGTAGATACTGTTGCAAAAGTATATGAAAGCGGCAACAGGGAGTTGGGAAGCAGATTGTTAAATGAAAATCTTATCCTGGTCTATGAAATGTCTGCCCTGTGGGAAAGAATGGATGGCTATATGCTGGCCTATACAAAGGATTCAACCGAAGAGAACCTCACTGTGATCAAAGACAGTCTGGATGAAATGGAACAGCTTTTTAGAAGGGCCGATTTGATTTTTGCGACTGAAACCGGACGAAAAACAATTAATGAAGTGCGTGAGCCCTTTCATCAGTATATTGATATGATCCAGTCTTATATAGAAGTTGTCAGGAATGAAACGGAGACTGTTTCAAAAGGAAGTGCGTCCGGGGCTGTTGCCGCCCAGTTTGCCGCAGCAACAACCGATGTTCTGGGGGTATCAGTTGTTGAAATAACAAAAAAAACCATTTTCCTTACTATTCTTTTTACAATATCGGCCGTTCTGTTTGGTGCCGTAGCGGCTACATTTATAACTCAGGGAGTAAGAAAGCCCATTATTCAATCCCTTGATTTTGCAAGTGCTCTTTCCAAAGGTGATTTTTCTGTTCGTCTTGCAATCGACCAGAAGGACGAAGTCGGTCGATTGGCAAGCGCCTTGAATGAGATGGTTTATAAAGTAAAAGATGTTCTGGAGGGGATTCAGGAATCTTCCGGACAGGTTACAAATGCCAGTAGTCAGATTTCCTCTTCAGCTCAATCTATTTCCAGCGGTACCAATGAACAGGCTGCCAATATGGAAGAGATTTCAGCTTCTCTTGAGGAACTGAACAGTAATATTCAGCAGAATTCGGATAACTCGCAACAGTCAAATGTTATGACAAAAACAATAGCCAGGGAATCCGGAGAAGGGGCTGTTGCAGTACGGGATACAGTCAATGCCATGAGGGATATTTCAGAGAAAATTAATGTCATTGAAGAAATCGCCCGGAGTACAAATATGCTTGCACTGAATGCGGCTATTGAAGCGGCCCGAGCCGGAGATGCCGGAAAAGGATTTGCCGTAGTGGCTGCTGAGGTACGGAAGCTGGCTGAGAACAGCGGGTCGGCTGCCAAGGAAATTACAACTATTACCAAGGAGAGTGTTAAAAGAGCAGAACAGGCTCTGGAGATGATTGAACAGATTGTTCCTTCTATGAACAAGTCTGCCGATATGATTGAAGAGATTTCCTATGCCAGTCAGGAACAGTCAAAAGGGGCAGAGCAGATTAACACGGCTATGATAACCCTGGATCAGGTTGTACAGCAGAATGCCAGTGCCGCAGAGGAGTTGGCTTCCATGGCTGAGGAGCTGGATGCCCAGTCCAGGAGTATGAATGAGGCCATCGGTTTTTTTAAGCTTGGGAATACAATTCGGAGACGACAGGAACAGGTTGAATATAAGCCGGTAGAACAGAACAATGTATACGGAACTCAGACCTCGCCAGAAGTTAAATCAATCAAGGCTGATACAATTAGCTATAATCAGGATGAGGCGTTTGAAGATTTTTAAATGCTCCTTCCGGAATCCCGCATATGGTATACCAAGACGTTGTAGGGGACTATTTCGATAAAAGTAATGCATGGCTAATCTTTCAATTCAGCCCTCAGTCTGAGGGCTGTTTCCATCTGTTGAAAAGGTGAACCATGATGAGTTTTAAAACGTTTTATGGAGCAGTCAGCCAGTCTATTTCATAAATTTTCAGTCCTGCGGAAGTTGCCAGATAGGCGTAGGAACCCATAACAGCTACATCATAAGCGGTACAGGCTCCGTCATTGACTGTGGAGGCTAGATTAATATTTACATTGGCATAGCTTCCGATTCCCTGTATCCCGCTGTAAACAGCATAATCCCCCAGTGCAATTATATTATGAATGGGACCGGGCTCATTTGTATCCAGGTTTTCACCCGAAGTTCCTGTTGATGAACCGGGGTAAAGATTGCTGGATATATCAAAATACTCTATTATGATATCCCCTTGATACTTTCTGATAAAATGGAGTGTTGAATCTGAATAAGACATACGCCCAAGGTAATGAGGGAAAGAGGGATCTGTATAACCGGCTGTTAAATTGGAACTGGGGGTTTCGTTAATCAGAAAAAGGGGACTGTTTATTTCTAAGTATTTTAGGCTGTCGACATTATTGATCAGGGCAATATTTTTTCCCGAAGTATAGTGATGGATAAAGAACATATCCCCAGATTCAGGGAAATTGGCGTTATAGCCCAAATATTCGGGAGCTGACGGGTCTGATATGTCATACATGCCCCATAATGTCTGATATCTGTTATCACTGTCTCCGTCATCCAGGCCATTGTATGTTGTATCCAGATAGTAATCCATAAGCATATAGAGATAGTTTCCGTAAAGGAAGGATCTCAGACCGAAATAGGGGTGTGTTCCCGAGGATTCACTTAACTTCACCGGGGTGGCGGGATCACTCATATCCAGAATAATAAGGTCGGGTGCTGTTGCATCAAATCCTTTACAGGTTAGAAATCCATATATGCCATTAATGGTAAAATGTATGGGTTCTGCTCCTGTCTGACTGAAACTTCCTGCGGATGCGGGAGAAGCGGGATTCGTTATATCAATGATCTGCAAACCGGAGCCTGTACAGGAATAGGCATAATTACCGGAAACAGTGATACTCTTAAAATCTCCGGCGAACAGGCCCTTATAGTTTAATTGATTGAGGTGTTCTCCCGTTTCGGCTCCTCCCTGAGTACAGGCCATCTTTTCTATCAGTTCTTCCTCAACGGGTGCTTCCGTACTATAGGGATAAACATGATAGTAATAGGGGATCGAAGGGGTTTCGGGGTAGTGGAGATAATTTTTGGCAGTTATTCCAATCGTTTCCCATGTTCCGTCAAGGGACGTTGCCCGTTGTACAACATACTTGTCGGCATCCGTCAGTTCTGGCCAGAGCAGATCTGTCGAATCTGAATTCAGTGTAATAACGGGTGTACAGTTGAGAGGGGAGAGAGGCATCATATCCTTAATGGAAGAGGTAAGGATGGTATCATCGGATGCAGATTGCGCATAAATGTAGAAACTGTAGTTCTTTCCATTATCAAGATTTTTCCAGGTATAGGAGTTTTCCTGTTCATTCGATTCAATCTCAACTGTACCCAGGCCATAGTACAGCTCTTTTATCGAATAGACGTACGACCCGTCTGTATCAATCCCGTCCCAGGAAAGGGTGAGCTCACCATTACCTCTTTCAATGGAAAAGTTGGTGATTTCACCGTCAGCTTTGGCATAGTTCAAATTCTCTTCTGTTATATTCCCATTCCAGTCGGTGGCTGTCAGTTTGACTGTAATCGGTCCGGAGTAGGTATCACCGTAGGTCATCAGTTCTCCGGAAGAAAAACTTCCGTCATCTTCGATTGTGAGGGTGATCGGATCGGTGATGTCGACGATTTCCAATGTTAATGTACTGATCTTTCCACTTTCCCCATTGGCATCCAGATCGGTTACTGTTCCGGAAATACTGGTATATGCTCCATAAGCGTATCCGTCTTCAGGAACTAAATCAGTAAACTCTGGCGCAATATCATCATGGGCTTTTGAGAGCATCTCATCGCTTACAGTTGGTACACAGGATGAAAGAAGGACGGCAGATCCCAGAGAAATTACCAATATGATTCTGTTAAAGCTTTTCATTTATTACTCCTCTTCATCCAGAAAGATAATCTGCTCTTCCTGCTGTTCTGCCGCCCTTGTCGCGGAGTCTCCGGATGACACGGAGGCCAGATAGGAGTATTCCGCTGTTTTTTTCCTATCAATGGCCTCGGCAGACTTGAAATACTCGTTGGCTTCGCTGAAGTGTTCCATGGCGTAATGGGCTTTGGACAGGTTCAAATTTACAATCAAAGCGGCATTGCTTCTGCTTCTGCCCTGTTTTTCCAGAATCGAAAGGGTTATATTAAGCTGTTCAATGGCTTTGTTGAAGCGGCTGTTCAGGTATTCCAGATTGGCCAGATTAACCCGGGGGCTCAGGTAATTTCCATCCAGAGCGATGGATGACAGGAAGGCTTCTCTTGCTTTATCCAGACTGTTGAATTCTGCCAGGGCGATTCCCAGTCTGTTGAAATTCTGTTTTGTTTCTTTCTCGGCAACCTTTTTATAGAATTCAGCCAGCACAAGATCGGTAATCCCGCTCATATCTTTACGGAATGCCATACTGATGCTCTCGCCGCTGCCGTATTGAAGCCCCAGGTCTGTTTCGGTCAGTCCGATGGGCCGGAATACCTTCTGCGCTTCTGCTGTTATATACAGCCGTCTTTTCTCTGGAGTATCCTCCAGTTTGTTCCATTGTTCCGCCCCGTTCTTCCAGGCTTCCAGAAAGCCGGTCTTACCCAGCAGGGTTATCTCCAGAGGGATCCATAACTCACCGTCAATATTGATTGTCATATCCCTGTCGGGATGAATCCTGCCGAAGGATCGGGCATCAGCTCCTGTGTTGAATGCCGTATAGATATGACCGGGGACCGTGATAAAGGCTGTAGGGATGCCGATTGTTTCCAGGAGACTCAGATACATAACGGTCAGGTCGTCGCAATCTCCCGTCAGTTTCGAAAGGGTTCGTCGGGAAAGGCTGACCGAATCAACAATCATGTTCTCTGTATCCGATACGGAGGCAAAGGGCTGCAGGGGATCGGCCTGATAGATACAGCCTATTTCATTCAGGGCATGGTAGATCTGAACGGCACCCTGCAGTTTTTCGTTGTAGTTTGGAATCTGATCTTCCTTGCAGCTTTTTCGTATAAAACTGGTGTAGTTCTGCAGGGCGCTGTCGGCGGGTGTTATAAAAGCTGCCACCTTTGTATCGTCATCCCATATCAGGGATGTTTTATCATACAGGTCGTAAGATACCGGGTAGGTCTGTTCTACTGGTCTGTTATTGAATGTGTAGGAAACTTTTACCTCTCCCGTCAGGGGCGTAATCCCTTCTGTCAGAAAAATCTCCTTGTTAAAAACTGCTGTGAGGGGAACTGACAGGGGTTCTCCCTTTTCCAGACTATCGATTTTTTTTACAATAGTGGGACCGTCCATAAATCCGGACTGAAAAAAGGATATAGTCAGATCCCTGAGGGAGGATTTTCCTGTGTTTTCAATCGTGATGCTTCCCAGAGGATTGTCCCTGTAGTAACTCTGCATGGCCGCAAAGAGGGGCTGTATGTCCGGATCGGAAAACCGGATATTTTTTACGGCTGCATCGGGAGAGTCCGGGTCTTTACCGAAACGGAAGGATATGGTTCCGCCTATTCCGAAAAAAAGGCCGTCCATTTCTTTAAAAACAGGATCCAGGGAGTATTGGTACCGAAGGGCCGGAACCAGTTCTATACTCATGTTATAGGAGGGACTGAGGCCTATATGGATGCTTCCCTGTCCCAGGGCGTATCTGACACCCGCCGGATCATCGTCCAGGTTCTCGTATATCCCCTGGGCCATCCCTCCGCTTAATCCAAGGCCGAATTCGAAGGTTTTGGATGTTTTATGATTGAGCCGGAATCCTCCAAGGCCAAAGTAATTCACGCTGTCCCATTTATCCGGTTCCAGAGTGTTCTGGCTGTCGAACTGGCTCATGCCTCCGGACAGTTCTGCCTGCAGAAGCGGCAGAGCTTTGAAGGTATAGCGTACATTGCCGGAGAGGTCGAATATATTGTAGGGGGTTCCCGTTTCGATTCCGGACAGGGGATTGAAAGCCGTGTAGTTCAGCCCAAGGGAAAAAGGGGTTCTGTAGTAGGCTGTATTATTGATTTTGCCGTCCTGGGAATAGAGGAAGGAACCGATTAGCAGTATACAAGCCAGAAGACTGATTCTCTTCATTATTTGACTCCCGAAAATGAGATTAAGAGGTTCTTCTTTTGTGCCTGAAACAGATTGAGACGAAGTCTTGGAATCCTCTTTTTTACTATTTTATACCATGTTTCGGGAAAATGCCCGGAAGGAATGGAAAATCCTGTTTTTTCCGGGCATAGTATATTATGACAGTTTACCGACCGGCTCCGGAGTTCCGGTTGGTGCATTTTGCTCTGTTTCCTGAAACCTGTCATATTTCCAGGGTTTCCTCATAATCACCATCAGGGAGATGATGCTGAAAATCCCCAGAAACAGGGCCGGGAATCCACCCAGGTAGGACATCATCTTTATCCCGTCCAGACCGAGAGTGGTAATGAATACCAGGGAAACGGAACCGACAATGATCCCCCAGAGTATTTTTATCAGAAGGGGCGCTTCCTGTCCTCCATCCTGAATACCTTTTGTGCAGATACCGGCCATGGCATTGGTGGTTGAGTCGGTGGCTGTGATGAAAGAGATCATGACAGCCACAAGGTAGAGAGCTATGATGAGACCGGAAAAGGGCAGTTCTCCCAGAACAGCATAGGCAGCCGCTCCAGATCCCTGTTCATTCATAACCGCAAGGATGTCCACCCGGCCTGTCATCTGGAAATTGAGAGTTGTGCCGGAAAGGATGGTCATCCATATGGTGCTGAAAATACTGGGTATAATGAAATTCATGGTTACAACTTCCCGTATGGTATACCCATAGGCAATTCTGGCCAGGAATACCGCGGAAACCGGGGCCCAGGCCATCCAGTTCGACCAGTAGAACATTGTCCATCCCGAAGCCCATCCGTCTCCGGCAGCCGCACCGGTAAACAGGGCTTTGGAGAAAAAGTTGTCCAGAAAGCCGCCGAAAGCTTCTGTTCCCAGGCTGAAAAAGTACATGGACGGTCCGAGAAGAAGAAGCAGAGCAATAATGACGTAGTAGATATAGACGTTTATATCCGAAAGAATCCGTATCCCCTTCATAAGTCCAGTTCCGGAAGAGATTATGAAGGCGGCAGTACCAGTTAGAGTGATCATGATCCAAAGCCCCTGGCTGTTATCAAGACCCAGAAGGGCATTCAGCCCGCCGCCCATATTCATGACAGCCGTTCCGAAGGAAGATGAGATCCCGGCCGCTACGGTGAAAAGTACTACCGCATCGATAATTCCGTTGATTTTCTTCTGACGTCCTGCTGTTACAAGGGGGGCTATCTGTGATCCGACACTGAAGGTGCGGCGCATATTATAATAGGAAAAGGCAAAGACAATAACGGGAACCGCATAGATCGCATAGGGAATGAAGGTCCAGTGAAGGAACATGGTTTCCATGGCAAATTTGGCAGCCTCTGCCGATAGGGGTTCTATCCCCAGGGATTCCGGCGGGTAAGCCAGGTGCCACATGGGTTCCGCCGTTCCCCAGAAGAGGATCCCTGCGGCTATGGTGGTACAAAGGGTGACGGCAAACCATGAGGTTTTTTTCAGGAGAGGTTTGGCATCAGGTCCTCCCAGTTTGACATTCCCGATGGGGGAGAAGTAGGTAAAAACACAGACAATTACACACAGGATTCCTGTTATGCTGAACAGCCAGCCCATATCGGTGACCATAAAGTCTTTGGACAGGGTGGTAATACGGATAAACGCATTATAGTCGACAAAACTTAAAATAATGGTTAATGCAAGAAGAACAAACGAGGGATAGAAAACCCATGGCCTTAATTTACTGAACGTATTGTCTCCTTTAATACTACGGTTTTGCAAAATTTCCCCCTTAATTAATTAAAATGCTAAAAAACGGTAAAACAGGAAATCCTCGATTTTCCTGTTTTAACCGTTTCCCAATGTAATTAAATGATGCTAACGATTGAAAATCTCGTGGGACCTTCTCAGAATATCATCTGTATCATCGGCCAGTCGACTGTAGACTTTCTCGTTGATCTCTTTATACAGAGCAACATTTTCCGGAATGGGAGAAAAGGTATCTCTTCTCCGTACCATATTATCAATGGCTTCCTGCCGGTCTTTATAGATTCCCAGGGCAAGGGCCGTACAAATAGCGGCGCCCATGCTGGCAGATCCGTTTACAACATTTCTGTGGGCCGGAACACCGAAGACATCGGCGAAGATCTGCATAAACAGCTCTCCGTTGGAACCGCCTCCGCTGACAACGATGTTCGTCAGTTCCACTCCCCGTTCATCGCACATGGCCTGAGCGTGGTTCTTCATGGTCATGGCAATTCCTTCCAGGACGGAACGGAACATATGCGGTCCTTTATGGGTTCCGTTAAATCCTATCATCATACCCCGTTCATGGAGGTGAGTAGGGCGGGCCAGCCAGTTCAGAACGGTATACAAGCCGTCGCAGCCTGCAGGAATATCTGCTCCCAGTTCATTCAGGTAAGCTTCCGGCGATATCCCTCTTTTTTCCGCTTCCCTTACAATGTCACTGCCCAAAAGATCTTTAATCCATGTTACGGTAGCCATGCCCCGCCGTATCCCGCTGCTTTCATAGAGGAATTCACCCGGTGTGGCTCCAGGATTACTCCAGTAGGCAACCGTATCCGGGTTGTTTTCTTCTCCCACCATCATGGATGTAATGTAGGTTCCAAGGGAGACGAGAACAGTCCCGTCATTAACCAGACCCGCTCCCAGTCCTTCAACAGCTTTGTCGTTGGAGGTAGAGACCACCGGAACCCCCTCCGGAATACCGGTCGCTTCAGAGGCAAATGCGTTCACTGATCCCATTACGGTAGAAGGATCAACCAGATCGAACAGCATTTCCCTTGGCGTTGTGAAGGAATTGAAAACCTCTTCATCCTCATGCCACTCCAAAGTTGCTGTATCAATGGGCCAGGGGCCGACATAGTTGGATCGGGTATCCTTTGTTTCTCCGGTCATCCGGTGAGTCAGGTATCCTGTCGTGGTTGTAACATAACGAACGCTGTCGTCCTCATGCTCATAGGGTCTGGAGAGCCTGAGGTCCATCCAGCTTTGTACGGGAGCCGCCAGATTTCCATCTTCCCTGATGAGGGCCCGGCAGCACCTGATGGAGCCCAGTCCGACACCCACAATATCCTTTCTATCGCCATGAAACTTTTTAAACATCTTTTGGCAGGCTTCTTTCAGGCTGTCCCAGAGATCATCCTCAGGATGTTCGGCTCTGCTGTCGCCATAGAGTTCAATGGGTCTCAATTTTACCGTATGGGAGCAGATTTCCGTTCCCGCCAGATCAAATATGGCTACTTTTGTACTCTGTGTGCCACCGTCAATGGCAATGATATATTTATTTTCCATATGCTTGCTCTTATCTCTTTTTTATTACCGCATCAGGTATCCGCCGTCGACGGTGAGGACGGTTCCGTTAACATAATCGGAAGCTGTACTTGAGAGGAAAATGGTCGCTCCCATGAGGTCTGCCGTATCGCCCCATCTGTTGGCAGGGATATGGGCCAGGATTTCCGCATTCCGTTTCTCATCTTTTCTGGTCATTTCTGTCAGGGGCGTGGCGTAGTAACCGGGGGCAATCGCGTTTACCTGAATATTCCACTGTCCCAGTTCGTCGCACATTGCCTTGGTCAGACCTACTATTCCATGTTTGGTGGAGGCGTAGGCCGGTGACCACTGCCCGCCCAGGAAGGAGTAGAGAGAAGCAATATTGATAATCTTTCCGCTTTCCTGTCTGATCATGAATTTGCAGGCTTCGTGGATCATTTCAAAAGCGGCTGTAAGATTGATGGAAACCATTTTGTCCCACTCTTTCCGGGTGTACTGCGTTACATCCCGTACATTGATGCTTATACCTGCACAGTTTACAAGTATATCGATGCTTCCCCATGTTTCTACACATTCTTCAACGATTCTCTTGCATTCGCCGTCTCTGGTTATATCGGCTTCGAGGAATTTGTACTCAACACCGCAGCCTTCCACCAGCTTTTTTGTCGTTCCGTCATCGTCCACCAGACTGGGTACCATTACATTGGCGCCCGCTTTGGCAAGGGCTGTACAGAAAGCCTGACCCAGACCTCCGTTACCGCCGGTTACGACCGCATTTTTTCCTTTTAATGAAAAAAAATCCATATTGAAATCTGTTACATCCATATTATCCCTCCTTAAGATGTCTCTTCCATTATTTTATTTGTCAATTTTGTTATAAACGTGCTGGCATCGCCTTCTACCACAATATCCGACAGGCTGCAGATCGGGGCGTTTCTGTTGGTATTGACGGAGATGATGTAATCCACATTCTTCAGGCCTTCCACATGCTGAATAGCCCCGTTGATGCCCACTGCAAAATACAATCCCGGACTGACCGTTTTTCCCGACTGCCCTACCTGTATGCTGCGGGGGACAATCCCCTTGTCTACAATGGCACGGCTGGCGGACACCTGTCCTCCCAGAGCCTGTGCCAGCGGTTTCAGACTGTCAAAATCTCCTGATATGCCTCCGCCTCCGGAAATGAGAACGCCGCTGTCGCGTATATCGTACTCAATGATTTTTTCCTCACAGCCCAGCAAATTTATGCCCCCCCTCCGGTAAGGTAATTCGTCCGCTTCGATGATTTCGGTATGGACCGCTTTTTTCTGTTCATACGTAAAAACTCCGGAACGGACGGTCATCATGACCGGCCCGTCTCCCGTAACGGTTATCCCTGCCATGATTCTTCCGCTGTAGGCGGGGCGAACCAGTTCCAGCCGGTCTTCCGTCCGGTAAATTTCCGTTACATCAGCCACAATCCCGGTTTTAAGGCGCATTGCCACCCTGGGAGCCAGCATTCTCCCCCGGGGGGAAGCCGGCATCAGTATGCTGTCAAACTTATACCGACTGTGCAGACCGGCTATGATGTCTGCTGCGGCAGTTAGATCATAATCCCTGATATTACTATCGCTTAATCGAATTACCGCATCGAACAGGCTCATCAGATCTTTCCCGTCTGCATTCATTACAAGAGCATATGTTCTATAAGGTTCCTCGCCGTAAATCTGCCTGACTGTTTCAAGCAGGTCCACAGCATCATTCTGATAATCCTGTTCCGTAAAAATTAATGCTCTTTTCATATCAGATGAATCTTTTCTCTTTCAGAAAAGAGAAAACCGCATCAACACCCTTTCCGTCAGCGCTGACAAGCAGCTTTTCCCTTTCCTGGTACTTTTTCGTATAAGTCCTGGACACTTTTGTAAGGGAGCCCTTTAGTCCGACCTCGTCCTTGTGAAAGCCCAGTGTTTCATTATTAATCCGGTTTAATCTGTGTGCGACATCCATTTTCTGATTCTTGTATCTCACATAGGGCAGTCTGTAAGCGCTCTCCCTTGTCAGACTCAGGATGGCTGGAAGCTCCACCTTATAGGTCGCCCTTGAACGGTCATCCTCTACTTCTACCACAGCGGATGAACCGTGGAATCCTTCCTCATCAATGCGGGAAATTCCCGACAACTGGGGGATATTCAGTAATTCCCCCAGCTGGGACGGGACGTGGGACGTGTCCCCATCGACGGCATGGGTCCCTGTCAGGATGCAGTTATACCCGGCAGTACTCAGGTATCTGCCGAGTATCCGGCTTGTTGCATAGGTATCGCTGCCTGCGTACAGCCTGTCCGTTATAACTGTTCCCCGGTCTACATCCACTCTCAGTATGTTCTCCACAAGGGGGATGACCGAGTCCGGCGCCATGGTAACCACTTCAATGAATGTTTCCGGATTTCTCTTTTTCATATTCAGGGCAAAACCAATGGCACAGGCATCATCGGGGTTGATCAGCATTTTACTGTTCTCTCGAATCAGCACATGTTTTTCATGGTCATAGCTGAAGTTGTCCACATCCGGCACGAACTTTACAGCACAGATTATTTTCATTAAGCTTCCTGTACTTTCAGATTTTCCGCTTCCGGTCTGTTCAATCTGTTGTAAACCAGGGCGATGGCAATACCTGCCAGACCCAGTATACCGCTGACGATAAAATAGGCATTATACCCACCGTTGGGGCCGAAAGTATTCCACAGGAAGGTGTTTAACTGGGGCAGAATGATATCGGGCAGATATCCGATAAAAGAGATCAGACCGATAGCGGTTCCCATCATGGCCGCCTCAATTTTCGATTGTCCCAGAAGAGACCAGTAGGTCCCGCGGATGGCATAGAGAAAAGCGCCGAGGACAACAATAAGGACGGTAAACAGCCTGGGAGACGTTGTTACGGGAACAACGGCTGTCAGTCCCAGGAGAACTGCCGCACCGAGCAGAGCTCCGCTGATGGTTTGGGTCCTTCCGAATTTATCCGCCAGAAAACCGCCGATGAAACCGCCCACAGGCCGCATCCAGAGGACCACAACCATGATTGTACCAACAGTTACGGCATCAATGCCTACGTTGGACTGCAGAAAGCCGCCCAGGTAGTAAACGGTCCAGAAAACGGCGTATCCCATAAAGATTATTCCGCCCATGAGATAGACGTATTTGTTTTTAAGGAGTTTCCCCACATCTTTGAGGTGGAATTTTTCCGCTTCCGAGCGTTCTCCGCTGTTTTCCGCGTGTTCCGCCAGTTTTTCATCGCTTTCTACAAAGATCATAATCAGGACAGCTGTAGCCAGAACAATGGAAGAATAAAGATAGATAACAGAAGTCAGGGCGGAGGTTTTGTCTGCCATGGCTGAGCTTGTACCGAGGATGGCGGCAAAGACGGCCAGTCCTACTGTTCCCATCAGGGCCTCCACAACACCGCGTCCGCCGTCGAGGATTCCGAAAAAACGGCCTTCTTCACTGGCTTTGGCCAGCATTTTTACAACCTTCATATGGGAGCTCCAGAAGGTGAATACGGAAAAGAATCCCCAGAGTACAAAGATTATATTAACGGCACCCAGAGTCGGAACCTGGGCAAACCAGAAACCGCAGAGGGCCGTACCTGTCAGGGAAATGGCGATAAGCCATTTTGCCGAGAAGCGGTCACTTAACAGTCCGCTGGGAATGTATCCGAGAACAAACGCCATTCCCATCATGGAATAGAAATTATTCATCTGGGGCAGGGTCATGTTGAATACTTCGAGAATTGTTTCCTGATAGTTGGTTTTAAGGTAAATTACGGGATAGATGGCTCCCGCTGCCAGCACAATCAGAAAAAACTGAAAATAACGCCTGAAATTCTCCTTTTGCATAGTAACTCCATTTATATATAGTATTGTATTTTCATCAGCAGGAAACAGATACCCTCCAGCACTGTCCCCCGCGGATAAACTGATTCAGCCGTACCATACGGTACCATGTCTTTTACCAGATGTACTTTTTGATCCCTTCTGTTTCGGGGAAGATAGTTCCGTAGTTCATAACACCCTTCGGATCAAAGGCTTTCTTGAGTTTTTCCAGCATATAGAATGCCGATCCGTGCTCGTCCTTTGCCCATTCGCTCCTGTATTTTCCGATGCCGTGGTGATGACACATGGAACCGCCGTGTTTCAGGGTTTCTTCCACGATGATCTTCTGAATCGGATGGTGGTAGATCACCATTTCATCTTCGGGCTCGCAATGGATTTTGTAGTTGTAAACAAAATACATATTTGTTCCGTTCAGATAACTATGGGAAGAGTGCCCGCCCAGCATGGTAAGATCTTCCGCACGTTCGAACTCGCTACGGACCCTGCTTATTACGCTGTTGTAGATTTTGGGAATTGTTTCCCAATCCGCCGAAATCTCGGTTGTGAATCCGGAATGGGAGTCCCCGGCTTCCATTTCGGCAAATTCATCATCAATGTCCTGCTGGGACCAGTTCAGGTGGTTGAACCAGTCTTCAATCAGTTTACTGTCCACCTGTTTGATAATGCCGTCCCGGAATTTTTCCACCCCTTCCTCAATGGCCTGACCGGTGGCTTCTACAATCCCTTTGGGGCCTTCCGCCATAAAAAGCAGAACGCATTTGTTCTCATGGAAATGATAGAAATGCTGGGCCGCATCCTCCTCCGAGTAGGTACGGGCGACAGAGGGTCTGAAGCCGTTAACCATTACTTCACGCAGTACACTGATCCCTGTTTCCACATCTTTAATCAGGTAGCCGTAAAACTTGTTGTTGTCAGGGTAATACTTGAAAATTTTGACTGTTACTTCGGTGATATAACAGAGGGTTCCTTCGTTACCGATGGCTATATGCCGGATATCAGGGCCGCCCGACCGTCTGGAAACATTTTTGATTCTGGCAATATGCCCGTCGGGAAAAACACATTCCAGGCCCACGACCATATCTTCAATTCCTCCGTAAAGGGTGGAGAACTGACCGATACTCCTTGTGGCCACCAGACCGCCGTATTTGGCAACCGGTTTTGACTGGGGAGAGTGGCCGGCTGTATAGCCGACTTTTCTCAGCTCATCCTCCAGATCCTGAAGGGCCACTCCTGCCTGAATGGTAGCCTGGGAGTTGTAGGTGTCAATTTTCAGGATTTTGTCCATTTTAAGAGCATCTATGACAATTGTTGCATCCTTCCAGTTTTCAAGTCCCCCTTCTGTGGCAGTCTTTCCGCCCCGTGGAATAACATTTATCTCATTTTCATTACAGAACCTGAGGAGGCGGCTGACCTCATCCCTGTTGTCGGGGTAGACAATGGCAATGGGGGAAGGGGTATCCAGTACCTTCCTGGCTTTGGCAAATTTTTTATACCTGTCCGCTGAAGCATCGTACAGATCATCAGCATTTGTGTTTATCTGATCTGCGGCAACTATCTCTGCTATCTGATTCAGAATTGTTTTAGGATCCAATTATTTTTCCTCCTGATTGAATTGGTAAAGGAGATTAATTCAACTAACCTCGGAATCTTTTTGGTTTTAAAAGAATTGTAGGGGGATATTTTTCATCAGTCAAGAAAAAAATGGAAAATTTTCTATTAAGGTGTATTATAATATGTTTATTAGGAAAATTTTCCATTTAGGGTATACAGTCTATTGTAAGAATGTTAGATTCAGGTTTATAAAATGGATAAGGTATAACCGTCGTGATTAATATTGATTTCAATGTATTAAACTCCCTGGAGAAGGGGATCCATGAAACACTCAGTATACATAGTAAAACTGTTGACACCATACGAATAACCCGGGCGGCAGAGCTGTGCGGGTGTTCTGTATCAAAGATATCGAAGTTTACCAAGAAACTTGGCTTCACCAATTATAAACAATACCTTGATTTCCTGTATGGCAAGGATTTGGGAGTAACGGGCCATTCCTCCGAATTAACCAGAATCCAAAATTTTATCCGGGATTTTGACAGCAGAAAAGTGGACGAAATGATAGAGCTGATTGAAAATCATGATAAGATTGTGCTGTTCGGCTACGGTCCTTCCCTTCTCTGTGCCCAGTATTTTGAATATCGCCTTCGGACATGTACCAATAAGGTTATTATTGCCGTACCTGATGATCTGTCTGTAGCCTCCATGACGGATGACAAGTCTCTGCTGCTGATTTTTACAGTAACCGGCACTTTTCAGTCTTTTGAAAATATCTACCACGATACCAAAGAGAAAGGCTGTGATGTTGCTATAGTTGTTGAAGAGTACAATACGTCTCTGTTCGAGCAGTGTGATAAGATATTTCTCCTTGCCAAAGAACCTCAGCCGAGTCATCTGCTTGCCTATGAAAAGTCCAGAACCATCTTTTTTATTTTCATGGAAGAGGTTATTCAGCGTTTAACAGTGCAGCAGAAAGCAATCAATCGCAGGCTGAACTAGTTATAGAATCTGTTTTTACTGCCCTGATCCCATAAACTGTTCTTAGGATCAGGCGCTGGTTGCAGCCTTTTCCAGAGGGAGAGTATCCACCGGATCATAGCTGAACCCTTCGCCGAAAACCTCTCTTGTTACAGAGATAAAAACAAAGGCTTTGGGGTCCAGCTCCTGTACCAGTTTTTTGACATGCAGCACATCCCTGCTTTTTAACACACTCATCAGAACAGGTCTCTCTTCTCCGGTAAATTTGCCGTAACCGACCAGTTCGGTTACGCCCCTGTTCAGTTCCTGCAGTATCCTCCGGGATATCTCTTCATACTCCTGAGAGATGATATACACCGTATTTGTGTAGTTAACGCCAATCAGAATGGCATCGATTACCCGGGCAGAAATAAAGATGGATAGGGCTGCATAAAGCATCAGGTCGTAGTTATGGAATACAATACCTGCTGTAAATACCACTGTGGCATCGATGGCCAGTAGTATCTGTCCAATGGAAAACAGAGGGATAAGTTTATGCACAACCTTGGCGATGATATCCGTTCCTCCTGTGGAACCGTCATAATGAAAAATAACCCCCAGACCTGCACCGACCATGACTCCTCCGGCCAGAGAAGCCAGAAGGGGGTCTCTGGAAAAGGGGTCCATATACGAGGTCAGATCGATCAGGAAGGAGAGGGCAACGGTGGCATAGAAGGTTTTTATACCGAAAACCTTCCCCAGAATAAGGATTCCCAGCAGAAAGAGGGGAATATTCATAGCCAGGGAAAAAACTCCCACCGGCCAGCCGAAAAGGTGATAGAACACCGTGGCCAGTCCGGAGACGCCTCCTGCCGCAATTTTATTGGGCACGAAGAACAGATTGATTCCCAATGCGGTAAACAGGGCACCAAGGGTAATCATTAAAAAATCCCGGAAATCTTTGCGGGTAAAACCGTTCTTTTTCAAAGCTGTAAGCATCATCAATTCCTTACTATTATAGTAGTAACAATTGGGATATTTCTATCACAGGCAATCTGAAAGGGTAAAGCGGCCGAGAGGCTTTTTCCGGATTTTTTTCTTGATTTTTATGAATTGAATGACTTAATGAAAGAAGGCTGCTTGTTACAGCAGCCTTCTTTTGATATTTCCTAATTCTGATTCCGGATTATTTCTACTTCAGGGTGATGCAGGAATTCTTTATTAAAGAACTCCCTGGTTTCATCCGGAAGGGTTTCCGTTAATGCTTTTGCATCTTTTTCATCCATTTTGGATAATCCCGCTGCCAGTACCCTGAGCTGCGAATTGATGAATCCCGCATCCTTCATGGACATCTGATGTTCCTCTGCATATCTGTAGTCCTCATTCACTGCAGAAAACATAATATCCCGAAGAATGGTGTTCCACAGGGCTGTTACCGTATCCGACTCTTCCTGACTGAGAACATCCTTTATCCTTCTTCTGAATTCCGGCATGATATAGCGGTCCATTACAGAGTCGTTGAATTCCTTTTCATAGATGACTTCCGCCTCATACCGGGCCCTCTGATAGAGGTTTCTGAGCCATTCAAAGTAGGATGCGGTAACACCGGCGCCATTGGCAAGGAAATCATATACCACCAGAATGCCCCGTTCCTGAAGAATCTTTTCTGCTTTTGAGCTGTTGGAACCATTGGAACCGCATATTTCAATTTTCGTATTTATTTTTGGTGCATTCGCTTCGGTTACCGCATTTTCCAGAGCAGCCGGAAAGAGAATGTCACATTCCAGTTCAAGAATAGCTGAACCTTCTCCGGCTCCCATGATTTTTTCATTTACGTTTTTCTCTGCATGGATAACCGATGCCCGCAGAGCCCGGTCTTCCAGTTTCCGTGAATTCTCAACCGCTTCCAGAACCTCTTCGGGATCAAGATGATTTCCTATTACAGCTCCTCCCGCATCGGATATGGCAATCAGGTTAACGCCGAATACAGCCAGTTCGCGGATAATGGAACTTCCTACTTTACCGGAGCCCTGAACAACAATCTTTTTGTCCCTCAGCAGTTTGGGGTAGACCGTATCTCTGAGGATTTTCCAGTCTTCATCGCTTATGATATCGATCCCCTCTTTTTCAAGAATAAGGGGAACCGTGATGGCTGCTGTTTCCTTTAACAGAACCTCTTCCTTTTTCGTCAGTTTTTCGGAAGCTTCCCATTTCCCTTCCAGATACAGGTTGGTTACGGCGGACAGGGTGGCATAACATAGACCCCGTCCGGTGGCTCCGGTTCTGGCATTTATACCCATTCTGGGTTTTCCCGTGATCTGTGCTGCCACAACCAGTTCCAGGTAGTTCTGGTTTGCTCCCAATTCCTTCAGTATCCGGCTGTCGGTATGATCGATATTAAAGGCCTCTTTCAGGATCTTTCTGGCTTCTTCCAGTGATATTATCTGGTCTCCGATCATGGTTACATTATGCCGGACGCCGTACACCATCAGGGCAAGGTCTCTGAGGGCCGATTTGAATCCTTCGAACATTCTTCCGATTTCATCTGCTCCGCAGCCGACGTCTCCGGCAGGTACGTCCCGTGCCGGACCGGTTACCAGAAAGAGGGAGCGTCCGAAGTTGCTGAGGGAATCGAAAAAGTCGATGCTTTTAGGGTCATATTCCCTGGGATTAAGCATCAGTCCTCCCTTCGCTCCACCGAAAAGGATGCGGCTGCGGGCGCTTTTCCAGGTCATCATAAAGGAGAGCGCGGCCACTTCGCAGAAGTTTACAATCGGATCAATTCGCAGGCCCCCTTTGGAGGCTCCTCTGATGGTACTGTGTTTGATTCTGTAACCGGGAACATTCTGTGTTTCTCCGTCTTTCGGACAGGCTACAAAAAACTCGTCGAATTTTTCGAATCCCAGCAGGAGTTTCAGTATATGAGGATTTTCAGCCAGTCCGGCTTTTCGGGCGGCTTCCATAAAGTCTGTTACACTGTTCAGATAGAAATTCCCTATTTCCGAACCGGGTTTGAGGTTTTCTCTGCACAGGAGGTTCAATTCATTTAAGTAGCTTTTTAGAGATTCCTCTTCAAGGGGAGCGGAAATCTTCCTGATAAGGTTTTCGATTTTATACTCAATACTGTCCTTTTTCGAGATAAAAGAGGCATTGCAGAATTCACTGAGTGTTTCCGTCAACTCTTTTTCAAGTTCTTTGTAATTTTTTGTAGGTTCATCAATATAGAATGTGAACAGGCCGATCCTTTTTTCATCGTGTTCAAACAGATCGTAATAGCTGCGGTTCAGATTTATCTGCTCTTTTTTAAAATACCGCAGGGTTTTATCCAGGAATTTATCATGGGGGTTGTAACCGGCCATGGATATTCTCAGTACATCTTTGACGATGGCGGACTCGATGATCAATCCCTCCGACTTGGAAGCGGATTCATAAAGGTGAAGGTGCCGGAAAATTCTTTCGGGATAACGCTGAACGGACAGCTCTTCTCTCAGGTACTTGTTTGAGAGGGTTTGCAGAAACTCTTCTGTGTATTTCAGATGGTTTTCCCTGCCGTAGGTTTTGACATGGGCTCTCAGACTGTCGGCTCTTTCCTTCTCCTCATCCGACAGTTCCACATAGCTTTCGCCCCGTTTGTCTATAGTAACAATTCTGAGTCCGCTGGCAGTGGTTTCAGAATCAATGGCTACAATATCCATAGCCTGATTCTTGCGGACTACCCGGGAAAGGCGGCCGGGATAGTCCCGGCCCACATTGATAAAGTAGGTTTTTGACTGATTGTCCGCACCCGACTGGGACAGCATGTCGCTATTGGCATTGAGAAAGTGGGTCAGCATATATATGTGATGCGCTATAGTATCGGGGGTATTGCTGTAGAAGTACCAGGTAGGAAGGTAGCCTTCCGAAAAATACTCTTCAAGAATTTTGTCTTTTGTATTGATATCTATGCGGAACTGGTTCTCGAGGATTTCTCCCGTCTCCGCATAGATTCGTTTTAAATAATCTTCCTTAACTCCCATACTGAATTCTGACATAATACCCTCCGTTACATTTAATACAGCATCTTACTATTTTAGTAGTTATACTGTTATTATTACTCTTTTTTGGAATATCGCAAGGTTTATTTTTTCGAAATCAGCAATTAATGGTTGGTTAATTCAGGGTTATGGAAATATTAGCTCTCTATGGTTTCCAGAAATACAAGATTAAGCCCCCAGTTATCCCGGGGGGGGCCTCCGCACAATCCCTCTACATCCGTTTCAATGATTTCTTCATCCTTCCGGCTTATATTCCGTCCGATAACCATATGCCAGTTTACAGGGCTGTGTTCTTTTATAAACCGGGCTACTTCGTCCGGATTGTTTGTTTCATCCGTATACAGGATTATGCTCTCTTTACTGTCCAGGGCCGGAAGGATATTGCTCAGTTCCCGTCCATGAACGGAAATCTGGCGGGGGAGGGGGCTCTGCAGTCCCAGATAGGCTGAAAACACCTGAGCACTGCCTATGCCGGGAATGATTCTGTATTTCTCCCGGGGAAGTGTGCCGGTAAAGCGGCGGGAGAGGCTGAATATCAGAGGGTCTCCCGATACCAGAACGGCCAGTGTGAGAGAATCATCCATGGCTGCCAGTTTTCCGGGCAGTTCCGTCAGGGCTCCCTGGATGGACTCTCCTTTTTCTTCGGGAATTGCCATTTGCCGGAGGTGATGGGGAAAGGCATAAACCCTGTCGGCTTTTTCTATGATTTTTTTGGCTTTGTCCGTAATGTAATCCGGGTCTCCCGGTCCCATTCCTACCAGATATATCATGTCAGTCTCCCTTGTATTGTTATTTTCATCTTCATTAAAAGGACGGTTAATTGATCTGTATGATGATTGAACTGAAGGGTAGGTGTCAAGGTAAAAAAGGCAGGGGAGACTATCCTCAGAGCCGTTTTCGGGTATCGGGAAGGAGCCGGATATCTGTAGTACCTGTCTTTCAGTCAGATGTAGTACTTTTTCAAAATAAATCTGTTTAAAGTTATGGAATTCCGGGTAATTGCTATTGTACTATCCCTTGCGGAACCTGTTCTGCAATTGTCCGCCATGTACAGGAAGGGTAGGATTAATAGTGCCTCAGCTGCCATTGCGCCCCTTCTGCTTGTGTTTATTGCGAATCTGGTTCCTATCTGTTTTATCCGGCGGTTCGGGCTGCTGGCTGCTCTTAACTGGCGGCTGGCGGATTATATTGTCTGGCTATCAGATGATTTATTTCCTCCCGGGATAGTACATCCGGCAGTCGTTTTCTTTCCCTGATTCCGTTAAGTTTATATGGGCGCTCTTTTTTAAGGACCAGTTTTTAGAACAGTTTTATGGCAGACCATGCCAGCCGTCGCTGTTCGCTGGTTTTCTGCTCTCTGTCGAGGAACTCTGCAATTCTTGCGTCCGGTTCCGGTTCCGTTTTTCTGTTGAAGCGAAGAAACTGATCCAGATACAGGCAATACTCCCGAATGGTATTGCGGGAATAACTCCTGTTTCTCATTTCCCTTCGGAAAATATCCAGATAATTCTGCATAAATCACGTCCTTTTATCTGAAGAACAATGAATAATTATCCCCTGATTGCATTTCCGTTAAAATAAATCTAAAATAAATCACGCAATGCGCATAATTGTAGTTATTTGTCATTCTTTGGAGACTTAATGAAAGAAATAAATATACCAAAACTGTATAAACAATACTTTGTGGATAAAAATGAGGAAAGAAAAGTTTTATTCGAGAAATTGAAGGATACGTACAAACCACAGAAAGGTATTTACCCAGGAAGTTTCGTGCATATCTCTCCTTCTTTTTATATTCAAGAAATGCTTTATATCGATTCTGATAAGAGAATTACAAAATTTTTTGAAGATGAAAAAGTCTTAAAATATATAAACCTTAATAAAACTTATGAAGAAAAACCTAAAATTAAATCATTGCAAGCGGACTTTTCAATTAATTTACCAATTGATGAGAATTATTTCGATATTATGTTTTCCTTTTTTGCAGGTTTTATATCACAATCCTGCAAAAAATATTTGAAAAATAATGGTATACTGGTGTGTAATAACAGTCATGGTGATGCGAGCATCGCTTATACTGACAAAGAATATGAATTAGTTGCTGTAATAAAAAGAAATGGAAACAATTTCAGCATAAATGATAAAGATTTGGATGAGTATTTCATAAAAAAAGATGGAACCTCCATTGATACAGATAAAGTTCTAAGTAAGATGATAGGAGAAAATTTTACAAAAAAAGGGTATGCTTATGTGTTTAAATTTAACCGATACCCAAAAAACAACACATAACAGCTAATATGCGGTTCCGCTTTGCTTCACTCAAATCGCCTGCGGCGACTTCGCATATTCGCGGAACGTTATAGGCAATAAGCGCCGGCAGAAATTGTTTCTTTTGTTGGAAGAACTCGCTATCCATGGCTCGTAATAACTTTAAAGTTATAAAGGAGTGTGATAATATAATGAATATGACATTATCTATTATAGGATTCTTCGGTGGCCTTTTATGTGCTATAGCCGATATGTTATTGGATATCAAAGGTAAAGATAATCTAAAATGTGGTACTAAAAAAATCATGGACAGCAACTGGGTCAAAATGCCTTCGTGGCGTTTTATCACATCCATTATAATTGTAATGTTTGCAGTTCCGATGTATAGTATGGGAGTTCTCTCGTTAGCAAATCAAATTGCGCTAAATAATAAATCCCTCGGTGATTTACTTAAACTTTCAATTTTTATTGGAGCAATGGGAGGTTTTTTTATTCATACCCTTATTTGTATTGTTCCTATTATCTACAAGGAAATTATGAAAGAAAATAATTTTGAGCTTGCAGATCGAGTAATTACCAATGTGTATAAAGCTGTTAAAATCCCATTTGTTGTACTGTATATTATTTTAATATTGATACCTGCAATTATTGTAATTTTTTCAATTAATACAGGATTATTATATGTCCCTAAATGGTTCGTTCTTCTGAACCCGGTAACATTTCAAATAATAGGAT
Source organism: Oceanispirochaeta sp. (assembly GCA_963663385.2). Classification (GTDB taxonomy): domain Bacteria; phylum Spirochaetota; class Spirochaetia; order DSM-2461; family DSM-2461; genus Oceanispirochaeta. The sequence goes on from CAXXXD010000004.1 coordinate 1,014,511, forward strand.
GGGTTCTTCGAGCAATAAAAAAGGATTGGTTTTATGAAGTTCCTTCTATTTTTATGGCTAGTCTTGGTTTAGCTATGTATGGAATTATTGGAATAGTTAATTTGATTTAGGCTTATTAACTGAATAATATACTGTGGCCGTTTGCCATCCATGGCTAACTGCTTTTAAATAATCTGGCACTTACTGCAAATATATGTGGCGCCTTCGGCATAAGCTTCGCAACATTTTTGCTACGCAAAAAAGTCATATATTTGCAAAACACTAGACGCCATTTTTTTACTAGGGAATACAAAATGAAAAATACCAAAATACTATTAATCATATTTACAGGCATTTCATTATACTTAGTAGCTTTTAAATTCCTTCTAATGTTTCAGGATCGTTCTGCTACTGCAAAGTAAGCGGTAATTCTCTCCATCTTGCGTGATTTCGAAATGATTATATACTCCATGAAAAATCATGGAGGAACCTAATATGACCAACTGGAATTGGCCTGAATTAATCGAAGAACAAAAACAGAGCGGGAAAACAATTTCTGAGTTCTGCGCAGATAAAGGAGTTCACTATACATCTTTCTACAAGAATCGAAAAAAATTAAAGAAAAGCAGTTTTATTGAAATCAAACAGAAAGCCCCGGTATTACAGCCACAAAACCCCACAATGATACTCAGATACAAGGATTTCTCATTGGATCTGGCATCAGGTTATAACAGGCAATCCCTGATAGATCTTCTGAAGATTCTGAGAGAGTTGTAATGTTTGTTGACCTGAACGAATACCGGATCTTTCTGAGACCCGGCACGACAGACTTAAGAAAAGCGATCAACGGATTATCTCTGTTTATCCAGAATGAAATGAATCATGATTTATTCGCCAAATCGCTATTCCTCTTTTGTAACCGGCAGAGAAAACTTCTGAAAATTGTCTACTGGGATAATACCGGTTTTTGTCTCTGGCAGAAGAGACTGGAAGAGAACAGATATCCCTGGCCGGAAACAGATGAAGATGCTAAAGAGATCAGCATGGATGAATTGAAAATGCTCCTGACGGGAATAGACTTTTTCAAAGCGCATAAAAAATTATCATATTCCCGTATTTAGAGATTTTATAATTATAGAAACTTTGATAGAATTCCCCGTATGGAGAATGAAGAACAGCATTTAAGAGAACAACTTGATGCACAAAAAATAGAAATTGCTGAACTGAAAAGACTTAATGCCATTCTCCAGGAGCAAGTAGCAAAACTGAACCTCCTGCACTTTGGAACAAAATCAGAGAAGATAACTGCCGAAGATAAGAAACAAGCTTCTCTCTTCAATGAAGCGGAAGATAGTGCTTTTGCTCAGAATGATGAAGAGCAGGAGAAAAATGTTATTGAAACGGTTGAGGTCGGTTCCTACAAGAAAAATATTAAAAAATCCGGCCGGAAACCTCTGCCGGCAGATCTGCCGAGAGAGATCGTGGAATATGATATTCCGGATAAAGATAAGATCTGTGCCTGCGGAACAGAAAAGACCTGTATCGGTGAAGATGTTTCCGAGAGAGCAAAAATTATTCCGTCAAAAGTCGTTGTTATTCAGGAACGTAGAAAAAAGTACTCCTGCAAGAATTGTGAAGGGACGACTCTTGATGAAGCTGCTGTACAGACCGCAGAAGGAGCAAAGCATCTGGTCGCGGGCAGTATTGCCGATGAAAGCCTGCTCGCTTGGAGTATAAGCGAAAAGTTTGAGTTCGCTCTTCCTTTCTACAGGCAATCAAAACGGTTAAACCAGATAGGCATACCGATCCCCCGGGCGACATTGAGCAATCTTACGATAAAATCGGCAACGGCATGTAAGCCTCTATATGATTTGCTGAAAGAAAACATTAAATCCGGTTCCATTATTAATGCCGATGAGACGAGAGTTCAGGTTCTAAAGGAACCGAAACGAAAAGCTTCAGATAAATCATGGATGTGGGTCTTTCTCAGAGGAGATCCCGATAAAAAATGTGTCATATTTCAGTATGAGCAAGGCCGATCCCATGCAATTCCGTTGGATTTCTTGGAAAATTACTCTGGCTGGGTTCAAACTGATGATTTTGAGGCCTACCATACTGCCCGAAAAAAAGTTGATGGAGATATAAAGCATGTCTTATGCTGGGCCCATGCCAGAAGAAAGTTCTTCCAATATTGGGAATCAACCAAGAAAAAAGATGCAGAAGCAAAGCAAATTCTCGACCTGATAAAGGATCTGTTTGAACTGGAATCATTACGGGATAATTATTCGCTAAAAGGGTTTCATAAACAGCGACAAAATAGAGCAGAACCGATACTAGATAAGTTACAGAAAAAACTGACGAAGCTTTATCCTCAAGTACCTCCTTCTTTAGAGTTCGGTAAGGCGATGAAGTATACATTGAGCAACTGGGAGCAGTTGGTTCTATATCTGAAAAATCCTGTTTTGACTCCTTCGAACAATAGCGCTGAAAATGCAATCAGACCCTTCGTAATCGGGAGAAAAAACTGGCTTTTTGCCGGAAGCCCGAAAGGTGCTGAATCATCGGCAATTCTGTACAGTCTCGTTGAATCTGCGAAGATGAACAATCTTCCAGTTTATGCTTACTTGTACTTTATCTTCCGGGAATTGCCCTGCTGTGAAAAACAGAGTGATTATGAAAAATTACTTCCCTATAATTTAACTGCTGAAGATATTGCAATCTGATCCATCAGTCCTAAAATGCTGTCAATGTGGGAAGAATTACCGCTTACACTGCAAATCCCCCAGCAGTTTCTGTTTCAGCCAACTTAGTTGCATCGGCCCTGATTTTCATTTTTTTCTTCCTGGCTTCTATTCTTTTTTCCTTTAGTATTTTTACTTGTATTCAAATTTTAAAATTTAATATATTTCTTTTTATTGGCTATTCAATTTTGCTTTTCTTATCTGACTTCACTCTTGTCGGTATTTCATTTATAGCATTAGTAATTATATTAATTAGAGGCCTTTTACACTCAAAGCGTAAAAAACAGCGTATAAAAAAATATACGTTACGCTTTGCTTCACCCAAATTGGCCGATGGCTCTGTGGTTTGCTTCGTATATTCTCGAAACGTTAGGTGTAATGCTTGACAGAAAAAAAAATCAAAAATAATCTTAAATGAACGGAGGATAAATAATGAAAATTAAGGTTCTAATAGTTATTTTTACAGTTATTCTTTTGGCTGGGTGTGCAAGTGGTCCAAAATCACAGGCATACGTATATAAAGATCAATATTGGGATGAGCTTATTTCGCGAAATAAGGTAGTTCAATTACTTGATACTCGGTTTGAAGTGGCTTCTCAAGTTGGAAATACACAAAAAGGAGCTCCTTTAGAAAACATTGAAAAAGATGAAATAACTCCTATTGTTGTTGAAATTCTTAAGAAACATGATTTTGAAGTAAATGTTGTTGGTGGAATCCAATTAGTAGACTCAAATTATACTAACTTTCCACAGGAAAGAATACCCGAAGAGTCAAGAGATAAATTCTTTGTCCAGGCGTCTTCAATTTACCTTGATAGAAGTTCAACAAATTCAAATTACCAATCTATTTTTAAACTTTACTATGTAACTCCCGAAGGCGATATTATAAAATTAGGTTTTGGATTGTCAGAACAAAGAGTAGAACATTATGATTCCCTTAATGCTGATGATTTAATTCAAATAAAACAGAATGTAAGTACTTCAGATGGTTTCGAAACAATAGTTCTTTCTGTTGTTAAATCTTCTATAGAAACGTTTTTAACCAAAAAAGAGCTCTAAACCCCAAAGCATTACACCTACCAGCAAATATACGCTGCGGCTTCGCCTTGGCCTTCGGCAAATAAACCCTTTGAATATATTCAAGCCCTCAAGGGGCCGGGGTTACTTCGTATATTCTCGGAATGTTTAGGCAATAAGCACTTTAATTTTTAATAAAATAGAGAAAATGCCACCCCGGCGGCTCGTATTGGAGGTAAAATGAAACATTTAGGTTCGTGTCTTTGCGGAAATATCAAATATGAAATAAGAGGGAATTTTGAGAACTTTTTTTTCTGTCACTGTAAATCTTGTCGTAAAGATACTGGGTCAGTTCATGCTTCAAATCTTTTTTCAACAACTGCAACATTAAAATGGTTGAAAGGAGAGGAAAAAGTAAAAATGTATAACCACAAAAATTCAGGCCACATAAAAAGCTTCTGTCCTAACTGTGGCTCTGCATTACCTAATATTCAAATGGATAGTAAACTACTTGTTGTTCCTGCAGGAAGTCTTGATACAGATATAGAAATGGTTCCTACTGGTCACATCTATTTAAAAGAGAAAGCGAATTGGGATCACAATCTTGAGATGATTCCACACTATGAGGATTTGCCAAAAGAATAAAATGTGTAGAAATCTGAATTTACCGGAAATCAGGCATCGTTCGCCGCCATCTGCACACATTTCAATATATCAGAGCTTAATGCCTATAACAGCGTTTTATATGCGGTGCCTGCGACGTGGGCTTCGTAACAGCCTATAGCAAACGTCATATAAACGCGGAACGTTATAGGCAATAAGCGGTTAGATTTTCTATAAGCAATAAGAATCCGCCATATATGGCGGATAAAAAAAATAAAAAAGTATTGCAGTTGTCCCAACGTCAAGTTCTATACTCCAAAGTGATGATCATCAATAACTGTAAAAGAATGGATATTAACTATGAATGATTCTGTATCAATAAACGAGATTTCTTCTCTGTTAGGAGTAACAAGCAGAACTATAAGGTTTTGGGAATCGGAAGGTCTTTTTGAATGTAAGAGACATCCATATTCAGGTCATAGGCTTGTTGAAAACACTATGGTAAATAAAGTTAAACTTTGTTCAGAACTGCGAAATATTGGAATTTCAATAAAAGATATTAAACGGATTTTCGAATCGCAATCACTAGCTTCTGTAACAAAAGTTATTGAAGAAAACCTTGCATCAATAGATGCCGATTCTCAAATCTTTGAGAATCGAAAAGCAATGTTAATAATGCTTTTTAATATTCTCAAAACAGAAGAAAAGATCGCTGCAGGTTCTTTCATTGATTTTCATTCTTTTCTAATCAATTTACTTCAAGAAAATAACTTGAAGAAATCACAGGAGAAGAAAATGATAAATAGTGACCTGAAAAAAGTGTATGAAATAGTAGAGCTTCCAAAAATGAGAGTGGTTTATAATATTTCAGTTAGTAAAAGTCCTGAAGATGAAGCAATAGAACCGATACTGGAATGGATAAAAGAGAAAGGGCTTCTTGGTGTATCAAGATTGTTTGGTGGAAATGTGAAACCATTTCCCAAGGATTCAAATAGTGAATATGGCTATGGGATGTGTGCGTCAATACCGGCAGATATTGATGTTCCAGATCATTTGAAAGAGATGGAAATCCCGGGTGGTTTATATGCACTACTCCCTAGCGATGATGATATTGCTGATTCATGGAAAAAGTTTATGAAAAGTTTTAAGAAGGATAAGAAGTATTGCTCCGATAGATCTAGATTGTGTTTTGAAGAGCATATTTATTATGGAAGGCCTGGCGATAGTGGGTACTCCTTTAAAATAAATTTATTAGAACCAATAAAAGATGTTAATCAGTAGATAATATCTTTAGCAGAGAGGCCGTTCGCCATCCTTGGCTCACTACTTGTTATTCAACGCAGCGCTTACTACCTATAACAGAGTTTACAAGGTTGGGCCTACGGCCTCTCCCAAATTGTCTTGCTGAGCAAGACAACTTTCTGTAAAATCAAAACGTTAAGTGAAATCTCGTTTTTTGACTGGAGACAGGATTTTTGATAAAATGATATCAATGAGGTTTGCATGATAATTTTCAAAGGGAAATAACATGAAAAAAGCAGTAAAATATTTCACTATTTGTATGGTATTAGTATTTACCATTTCAAGTTGCTCCAGAAAAGATGAAAAACTGTCTGTATTTCAATTAACCGGGGAATTAAGAATTACTGAGATTGAAAGCAATATATTTTTAGTTACGCACAGCTTTCCCTGGCCGGGTAATTCTTTGATGATTGTTATGGATAAAAAGAATATTCTCTGGATCGATACACCATATACACCGGAGGCCACTGCTTTAGTATTGAACTGGATTGAAGAAAAGTATGGAAAAGGGTATTCAATTACAGAAATCAATACAGGGTTTCATATTGACAATTTGGGTGGCAATCAAGAATTAGTAAAAAGAAATATACCAATATATGGCTCTAATTTGACGTGCGAGCTTCTTGGAACAAGAAGCAAAAACACGATGCTGAATATGATGAATTGGCTAAAAGGGGAAAAATACGAAGATTACAGAAACGTGTATTCTGATTTTACATTTTACAGCCCTACTATTACTTTTAACATTCATGATGAACAAACAATTGTTTTTGGATCAAATGAAGTGATTATATATTATCCTGGACCAACACATACGTATGACAATCTGGTTGTCTATATACCAAGTCAAAAAATTCTTTTTGGAGGATGTATGATACTGTCCACCGATGCCGATAAAGTTGGTTATATTGAAGATGGGAACTTGGAAGAATGGGCAAATTCACTCACAAAATTAGAAAATCGTTTTGATAATATAAGAGTCATTGTTCCTGGTCATGGAAATCCAGGAGACTCTACGCTAATAGCTCATACAAAAGACATCGTTAATGCTTCTGGAGAAACGACAGAAGAATGAAAAATTATTTCGCCTAACAGCGAATATGCGGTTACGCCTCCGGTTCCATACTGTGATAGAGAAGAACTAGTTAAAATATTGAGTGATACAGAATCAATGAAATTTTATCCGGCACCGTTTAGCCATAAGAAAGTAGAGAACTGGATAAAATGGAATGAAATTTGTGAAATATTCTGAGAAAGAAGTTATGGGAGAAGCGGTTCGGGAAATACTCTAATGTATACACCGATGAAATGTTATATATCAGCAGAACATTCCGTCTGATTATCTTTGTAGAGATGTTAAATGGAAAATATTGAAACATATAAAGCAACAGATGGTGAGAACATATTAGGATTTATCTCCTTACAGGATGAGTATCTTGCTGCCATTTTCGTGAGATCTGAATTCCAGGGGAGAGGGATTGGATCTTTATTATTAAACCATGCAATGGATCTCCGTAATAATCTGCAGTTAGAAATGTTCTGTAAAAACCAAAAGAGTGTAGAATTTTATAAAACAAAAGGATTTTCTATAATTTCCGAATCAATAGATAATGAGACAGGAGAAAATGAGTTTGTCATGGGGTGGCAGAAATAAAACCGGGCATAGCTCGAATATGCGATATCGATTCACCACAGTCAACTTCGAATATTTGTGGGATGTTATATCAAAATTCAAGTATAATTGTGTTAATTATACCGGAACAAACCGTGGTGCGGTAGTAGAAAGAAGAGTAAATGATTAAATATACAGAAAATATTGAAGATGTTAAGAAATTTATCCAGGAGAATTATAATCAAACCATTGATTTGAGTTCTTTAGCGAATGTTGCCTGTTTATCATCTTTCCATTTTTCTAGGATTTTTCGTTCGATTACGGGTTATACGCCTATGCAATATCTAAAGAAAATCCGACTTGAAAAATCAATCTACTATCTGACACATAGTTCCTTAAATGTCTCCGAAGTTGCATATAAATGTGGTTTCAATTCAATATCAAGTTTCAATTCTTCCTTTAAAGCACAATATAATAGAAGACCGAATGAATTCAGAAACATACAAAAAAGCAAGATTAAGGAAGAATTCGGCAATAATCAGAAAGAGTTTTCCATAGAGAACAAACATAATCTCAATAACTCGTTTTTAAGGAGAATTTGGGATATGAATGTGAATATCAAAGAACTGCCGGAATACAGAATTGCATTTTTCAGGCATGTCGGAAGTTATTTAAATACAGGAGAAAACTGGAATAAATTACTTAAATGGGTTGAAGCAAAGGATCTATTTAAAACAAATCCATTGTTTATTGGAATATCACGAGATGATCCAGCAACAACAGAGGAAAATGCATGTAGACATGATGCCTGTGTAACTCTGCCGGGAGACTTTAATGAAGAGGCCGATGGGAGTGAGGTCTTGTATGATAGAATAGCATCTGGAAAATACGCAATCTATGAGTTTTATGATACTATAGATAAGTTGGGATTAGTATACAGAAATCTTTTTATAGAATGGTTACCCCAAAGTGATTATGAAATGGATTGCAGGCCATGTTTAGAAATAAATTTAAATAATCCGGCTGATGATCCTGAAGGAAAAAGCAGATGTAACATCTGTATTCCAATAAAATAGTACCTATTTGGACCGTCTTAAAATACACCCTTGTATTTTGGGGGAATAAATGAAGTAAGCTATAATCTTCATATAACAGGGAATCCGCGGTTACACCTTCGGCTCCATTCAAAGGATCTCCTGTAACTTAGCATATTCTCAGAACGTAAAATGAAATACCAGGGGGCGTAATCAAGTTGAAAAAGAAAATTCGGCGATATGTTTTAATACTTTTAGTTTTTATTCTATTTATCCCGGCAATCTATTTGGGGCTCTTGTTTTATATTCATGATTTTGATCATAATTTTTTAAAAATAGATCAATGTTTAGATAATGGCGGAAGATGGGATTATAACGATTGTGAATGTAAGCAGGAATAAGGCTGTAAAAAGATAACCGCCGCATATTTTCTGAGCCGTTAAATTAAATCCATTATTTTAGGGAAATAAAAATGTTAAAAGAATTCATAGGAAAATCTGTTCATATATAGTGGTATCTACTCTTATTTAACCAACCCGGAGAAAGTTGTCATGATTGATGTTGATGAGAGCTGGTTAAAGCTCGAAAGTCGAAGCAAAATAATACTGCCGGATGTAAATAAAATCAGCAAGGTTAAAACGAATAAATGATGTATTTTATATATTGTTGAAATGTTATAGGCAATGATTCAGCTGGAGAAAAACGTACATGAAATATATGTGTCCATTGATAGTTGTAAGTGATGTAAAACGCTCACGGGAATTCTATGAAAAGATTCTGAAACAGACTGTCAAATATGATTTCGGGGAAAATGTGACATTTGCTGGTGATTTCGCCATACATGAAAAAGCCCATTTTGAATCACTGATAAATAATGCTGAAATTAAAGAGAAATCGAATAATTTTGAACTTTATTTTGAGCATGATGATTTGGAAGAGATGGTGGTTAGAATAAAGGAATCAGGGCTGGAGTTTGTACATGAAATAGTAGAACAGCCCTGGAAGCAGCAGGTTCTAAGGTTTTATGACTATGATAAAAATATGATAGAAGTCGGAGAAAGACTGGAGCATACAGCGTATAGATTATCAAAGCAGAATTATTCGATTGAAGACATATGCAGAATAACGTATCTGGAAAAAGAAATTGTTGAAAACGCGATAGATGAGTATTCGCATCTGGAGGGATAACTATTTTAAAAATAACAGATTCAGGACTGGAGTAAATATCGGAACCTGGCAAGGAGCCGTCGGTTCGTATATAAAGTTTTTTCTCAGCCTTAATTTCGGGTTAAAGTCTGGGTTTGGATTTTTCTAGTCTTGGGCCTGACTACAGTTATTTCCTGGTCTTTGCCGGAATCCTTCGGAGAATCCCGTTTGCCAATACTTTTACCAAATATTTATATCTTTCCTGTGTATTGGTTCTTGATGGTATTTTTAGGCGGCGGTCAGGAAGAAATTGGCTGGGGTTCCTGCATTGCACCCGGTAAATATCATGAAGTATTATGGAAATAAAAATGAAATGGAGATTCCTAATGCCGTTGATCTGATATTATTTCAAGTATAATATCAACGTTGAGTGCAATAGGGAGGAGCAGGATGAGAACAGGTTTAATTCTATTAATAACAATGACAGTCTCGCTTTCGGTGTTTCCCAATGGAAGGACGGAAGGCCCTGCCGTTTCCGGAGCCGGCGAGAGCAGAGCGATTCGTATTGATAATAAAACGGAATTGCCGGAAGCAGGATCATCTGAATATCATGGTTCATCTGCATTTAAAGATTATACCGGCCGTGATCCGGATTACAGTCTTACTTATAGGGATGGCGAGTACCCTCCTGATTGGACCGCCTGGCTGGAAGGGGATTTCCCCCGGTATCAGGACTGGGGACATGATCGTACCTCAGAAACAATCGACTTCTCATTTAACAATAGAGAAAATACTCTGGAAATCGGAGTCCCGGCGGAGCAGAATCCCGGCGGGGCATCCTTCTTTTTTACCGGAGGCAGGTTCCAGACCGGTGAAGAGAGAGAAATCGGCCGTTTTTTTCTCAGATTCAATGTTCTGTTCAACCCTGAGTCTGTCGGAACGTGGCAGTATTACTTCTACGGAATGGCGCCTACCCCCAGTTCCTTTTACCTGGCAGGGGATCAGAAGGGATACTTTGAACTTGGACATCCCGAATTCGGGGTTTTGGCCAGTGCTGAGGCTCCTTCCTTTGTTCCCGATCAATATAATCTTGTTGAATTGCTGGTTTCAGCGGATAAGGTCTCCCTTAATGTGAATGAAGCGGAAATCTTTGAGTTCCATTATACATTTTCAGAACTCTTCGGTGAGTCCGTATGGAAGGTGACTGTTCCGGAGGAAAAAGGTCTCGGACTTCATATAGACGAAATATCAATATGGAGGATAGAGCTTTCAAAGGTTTCTGAGCTTCCCCGGGATAAACGGGATTTTTTCCTCTATGATACGGGAGAAGAAAAGCTCAGTCTTCACCTGACGGCGGTTCCATCAGGGGAATTCCTTATGGGACACCCCTCAGTGACCGGCAGGCAATCAAAGGTAACCCTCGATTCCTTTATGATCGGTACCTATCCGGTTACATACGGAGAGTGGAATGAAGTCGCCGGATGGGCGGAACAATCCGGGTATACGTTCAGGAACAAGGCACTGCACGGGAAGATCTTCTATACCACGGATCTGGATACATTGAAGACCCCTGCAACAGGAATAAGCTGGTATGATGCGGCAGCCTGGTGCAATGCCATGTCGGAATACCAGGGACTGACTCCCCTGTATTACAGCGATTCGTCCATGCAGAGGGTTTACAGGAACTCCAATCAAATTGATGCAGAGATCTTCTGCAAATGGGAGTCCGATGGCTACCGGCTGCCGACAGAAGCTGAGTGGGAATATGCGGCACGGTCGGCGGGAACGACTGACGGCAGCTTTTCCAGCGGCTCTCCGGACCCCCGCATTACATCGATTTTCAATGAAAACAGACAGAATAGTCTTGCCGTGGATACAATGAAGCCCAATCCTCTAGGTTTATTCGATATGAGCGGTAACGCTTATGAGCTATGCTGGGACTGGTTTTCAGACGCACTTCCCTCCGGAGTCAATCCCAGAGGACCGGCAACTGGAACAGAGAGAATAACACGCGGCGCATCCTGTTACAGCCCGGCCCGGGAAGACTCATTTCGGGAGCGTTCCACAGAGCCCTGGGATGAAGGTTTTGAATGCCTTAGAGTTGTCCGGTGCGAATAGAAATATTATTCAGCAAATGACAGCTGATTATCAGATCTTACCCGGTTAAGATCTGATAATCCAAATAACCGTTACGTACCGGCCTTGGCAAAAGGAGCAAGTTTTGCGAATAAAAGTTATTTATTGGTCCAGAACAGGGAACACAAAAAAGGTTGCACAGGCAATAGAGCGTTCCATTCTGAACAGGGGTGAGGAAGTATCTGTCTCATCATTTGACGATTTAAGCGGGATCAGCTTTCTGGATTACGATCTGATCTTTCTGGGGTTCCCTTCATATTCATGGCGGCCGCCCGGGGAGGTTGTCGAGTATCTGACAGAAGAACACAGAGCTTATGTCCGGGCCGGCCATGTGCAGAATTGTTCTCCCAGAATCCCCGGAAAGCACTATTGTACATTTTGTACCTACTCAGGGCCTCACACCGGTATCAATGAAGCTATTCCGGCGGCATTGGTTGCAAACCAGTATTTTGACCACCTCGGTTATACGATCCTGGATCCCATTTATGTTGTAGGAGAGTTTCACGGCAATAAAGAATTCAGTACTCTTGGACGACTTGGAGATATTACCGGTCGTCCGAACGAAAAAGATATTCAGGACGTTTCAAACAGGGTTGAAGAAATTCTCGACACTCTCAGGGGCTGATATTTCAAGTTGGAAAATGGGTATAATAAAAGTCTTTTTATTAACCCATATTACAGAACAAACTGATAAAGCTTCATAAAATACTACCAAAATTGCAAATTATTTCTATTGTCCGTTATCTTTCTATCAGATACTATCAAATCAGTTGAAGTGTGAACGTTGCCTCCCGATTTGGGGGGCAGCGCACTTAATAGGGAATCCGGTGAAAATCCGGAGCGATCCCGTCACTGTAAACGGGGGTGTGTCCGCTCAAAGCCACTGAGTTCTGCTCGGGAAGGCGGTGGATATTGGCCCGTAAGTCAGGAGACCTGCTTCAGCGGAACAGCCTGTGCTGTTTCTGTATGGCTCTTCGAGGAAAGAGCGGTATGGGTCGGACTGTCTCTCAGACTTTTCCCTTCTCCCCGCAAGTATCTTCGATGCCTCTTATTAAAAGATTCGTCAATGGGACGAAAATAAGGAGCTTTCTATGAAAAATCTTTTAACTATTGCCGTAGCAGTCGTGTTACTGGCCGGTCTTGCCGGTTGTGCAACCTCTTCTGCTAGAGCTGCCAAAACAAGCGGTAAACCCGTTATTCTGGTAACGGCTTTTGGAAGCAGCTATGAATCCGGCCAGAAGAACCTGGAAGATATGGATACCGCTATTAGAGCAGCTTATCCAGAAAATGAGGTCTACTGGGCTTTCACCGCTTCTTTTATTGTAAACAAACTGCGGAAAGAGGGGCAGACAACCCTGTTTGCCAGAGAAACCCCCCTGATGACTCCCGATGAGGCCTATGACCTTTTCAGGGCGGAAGGAAAAACAGATGTAGCCGTCCAGGTTCTGATGGTTATGGTTGGAGCGGAATTCCGTCAGGTTGTTAATACGCCTACCAACGGCCTTAATGTTAAATACGGATATCCCCTTTTCTTCAATCCTGAAGATATCCAGAATACCGCTTCTGCTCTCTCCGGTAATTTCGGCGGTGCCGACACCTTTACCCTTCTTTCCGCTCATGGTAACGACCATCACCCCGAATTCAATGCGGAGCTGATTCAGCTGGACGATTATCTGCAGGAAAATTACAGCAATGTTCGTGTGGCTACCGTAGAAGGTTCTCCTCATTTTGATACGGTTAAGGATGAAGTTCTGGCTTCAGGGGTTTCTGAAATCCAGTTCATTCCTCTTATGCTGACATACGGTGACCATATCACCAATGATGTAATGGGTGATGAAGAGGATTCCTGGAAAGTTATCCTGGGCAAAGAAGCGGAATGTACCAACGGTATGGCCAGCAATCCAGCTATTCAGGCAATTTATCTCAGCCATATCAAACAGACTCTGAGCCAGTTCTGATTAACTCTGTTCCTCTTCCTCAGGAAGAGAATACAGGAGAGGGCGGGAAAAGCAGATTTTTTCAACTGTTTCTTGAGCCCTCTTGCAGATAACTTTAATTTTTAAGGGACTGTCCGGTAATGCAGCAGTCCCTTTTTTATATTAGGATATACCCATGATCACTCAAAAAGACAGATTCACAGTAATAGCTCTCCTGCTGCTTTTTATTCTTTCCGGGCTTTCTGCCGGCGGACAGCAGGATGCTGTTTCAGATGCGGCCCCTGCTGCATCTGAATCCGGTTCCGCTGCAGGCGGAATTATAATCGACTACAGGAAAAATGAAGTGCCGGTCCCCGCCGAAGTAAACAGGATTGTCAGCCTGAATTCAGGACTCTCCGTTCTGGTCGGGGCATTGGGAATGACAGACGCCGTAGTAGGCCGGGACAGTAACTCAACCTTTCCGCATGCTCTGAAGAAGGCTTATGTGGTAGCTCAGAATTCTTCCAGCCCCAATGTTGAACTGATTCTGGAAAAAAGGCCCGATCTGGTTCTGGCAGACGCCATGCTTCCGGTCAATGTATACGAGAAGCTGAGCTCTCTCGGAATCCCCGTTGCCATCTTTTCTACCAGTGATCCCCGGGAATTTGAAGACACCATTTTGAATGTGGGACAGCTGACCCACAGAGAGGATAAGGCTGCTGCTCTGCTGGATCGGCTCCAGTCCGATATCCGTCTGGTGGAAGACACCGCAGCCAATGCATTAGCCTCCGGCAGGATTCCGCAGAATATATTTTTCGAGAACAGAAAACCCTACAGCAGCGTATCTGCCAAAAGCGGGAATCATCTGTCTATCATCGGAGCCGGCGGGGTGAATATAGCCGCGGATGAACCTGTTGTCTCTCCCAAACTGTCTGCCGAATATGTACTGGAGAAAAATCCTGATGTTATTATCCGGCGTATGAGCGGTGACGGTACTCTGGATGTGATGAACAATATGCGGGATACCATTATCCGCAGGGCCGGACTGGAAGACGTCAGGGCTGTTCAGGATAACCGGGTCTATATCATCAAGGCAGACCTTTTTCTTCTGCTGCGTTATCCTGTGGGTATGGCCTATATGGCTTCCTGGTTTTATCCGGACGCTTTTGCAGAACTGAATCCGGAAGAGTTTCATAAGGATTTGATTGTCGATCTTTTCGGAACAGAGGAGTGGGAACTGATGAGGGAAGTCTTTGTCTGCCCCTGAATCGCTGCTTGAAGCGGATTACAGGAAGAATGTCAGAGGCAGGCTTCTCTATATTTTCGGTTGTCTTGCCGTTCTGTTGCTGCTGGTTTTTCTCTCTCTGACCCACGGCGCTGCCAGTATTGGAGCGGGGGAAGCTTTCCGTATGATCTTTGTTCCCGGAAAGGGAGATCCTTTTGTCCGTTCTGTTGTCTGGAAAATCCGTATGCCCCGTATTATGACAGCTATACTGGCCGGAGCGGGGCTGGGGATGGCCGGAGGAGTCATGCAGGGGATCCTGAGAAACCCCCTGGCCAGTCCTTTTACCCTGGGGATCTCCTCGGCGGCAGGTTTTGGTGCTTCTGTGGCGATTGTTCTGGGAGTCGGACTGGCCGGGGCGGGGCAGTTTCTGATTGTAAGCAACGCCTTCTTTTTTGCTTTAGGGGCTTTCGGTCTGGTTTACCTGCTGGCCAGGAGCCGGGGGCTGATTTCCGAAACCCTGATCCTTTCGGGAATCGCTGTGATGTACCTCTTCTCGTCCCTGACCTCCTTCCTCCAGTATATTGCCACGGCAGAGCAGCTCAGTACGGTGGTCTTCTGGATGATGGGAAGCCTTTCCGGAGCAACCTGGATTCCTGTCTGCGTTATGGGCGGAACCTTTCTTCTGGCATCCCCAGTTCTCTATCGTTCCGCCTGGGATTTGAATGCTCTCTCATCGGGCAGAGAGACGGCCATTTCCCTGGGAATCCATGTTTCCCGTGTAACTGCGGTCTGTATGGTCCTTTCCGCCCTGTTAACAGCCTCGATTATCAGTTTTACCGGTGTTATCGGCTTTATCGGTCTGGTGGCTCCCCATATTACCCGGATGATTACAGGAGGGGACCACCGCTTCCTCCTTCCCGCTGCTTCTCTGGGCGGGGCCGTACTCCTTTTGGGAGCCGACACGCTGAGCCGTATTATCATACCTCCATCCGAGATCCCTCTGGGGATCATGACCTCCCTAATAGGTGTACCCTTTTTCATCTACCTTCTGATGACCCGGAAAAAGGAGAGTTTTTCATGAATCTGGAAATACGCGGATTGAGCTATTCCTATTCTTTAAAGATTCCGGTTCTCAGGGATATTTTCTTTTCGGCCCGGAAGGGTGAGATTACCGCTCTGGTGGGTCAGAACGGAAGCGGGAAATCAACGCTGCTCAAGTGTATCAACGGCATCCATACCCCCCGGGCAGGGCAGGTTTTCTTCGAGGGAAGGGATCTGCTCGGCTGTTCCATGAACGAACGGGCCCGAATTGTCAGTTATGTTCCCCAGGCTATCCCCGGTTCACTGAATATGTCTGTATTTGATGTTGTTCTTATGGGCCGCCGCCCCTACATCCGCTGGAGTGTGGGACGAAAGGACAGGGCGGTTGTTTATGAAACTCTGGAGATGCTGGGCCTGGATGGTTTAACTTTCCGTTCCTATTCGGAGCTGTCCGGCGGGCAGAAGCAGAAGGTGCTGATTGCCAGGGCCCTGGCCCAGAAGCCCCGGCTCCTTATTATGGATGAACCCACCAGCAGTCTGGATCTCAGGCATCAGCTGGAGATCCTTGGTCAGATCAGAGGATTCGCCCGGTCTGAGCAGCTTTGCATATTACTGACAGCCCATGATCTGAATCTGGTGATGAACTTTGCCGACAGGATGGTTATGCTCAAGGACGGACGGATTTCTCATAGGGGAAGGGTTGATGAAATTCTGACTACCGAGGCCGTACGGGATGTTTTTGAGGTGGAAACAGCTGTAGGGATCCATCAGGGAGCCCGGTTTATAGCTCCTCTGATACTTGACAATTCATGAAACGGATATTATAGTTTTTATATACAAGTTTGAGTAATAAGGGGAGTTTTTTGTCCATTCGTCTGATTTTACTGGGATTTCTTAATGAACGGCCGCTCTATGGTTATGAGATTAAACAGCTGATTGAGCACCGGATGGGCGATTGGACAGATGTTAAATTCGGATCAATCTACTTCTCACTTGATAAACTGACTAAAGACGGTTTTATCGATAAGAAGGGAGAGATTCAGGAAGGTGCCCGCCCCAGGAAGACTGTCTATGAGATAAACGAAGCAGGGAGAAAGGAATTCCTTCGTCTGGTTAGAGAGCAATGGAAGGACAGAAAGCAGGATTTCTATCACTTTGATCTGGCTGTTTACAATATCTCTTTTATTCCCCGTGAAGAGGTGGAAAAGTTTCTTCAGCACAGGATTGAATGGCATGGCAGAACTCTGACTTACCTGGATAGACATGAAGGGGATTTCAAAAAGAACCCGTATATCCCGCCTGTCGCCTATGCCATTACCGATCATAGCAGAATGCACCTTGAGGCGGAAAAAAAGTGGCTGGAAAAACTGCTGGAGAATCTGGATCAGTATTATACATAGGTATTTGAGATTTTTTATTTAGGTAGGTATACAAGCTTGAATATTAAATATTTAATATGGAGGACTATATGGTAAAGGAACGAGTGATTGAGACTAATGAGGGGATTCAGGATGTCCTGACAGTCAGGGATTTTGATCAGTTTCAGCGGAAAATGAGAGATCGGGGCTGGATTGAAACAGACAGCATTCTTGATTCCGGAATAAACCGGGGACATGTTCTGGAAATCGGTTCCGGTCCGGGTTATCTGGGGCTGGAATGGCTGAGGAAAACAGAGGAGGCTAACCTGACGGCCCTCGAAATCAGCAGGGAAATGATACAGCAGAGCATCCGCAACAGGGGGGAGTATGGTCTTGATGCCCGCCTTGAATATGTGGAAGGAAATGCCCTTCGGATGCCCTTTGAGGAAAATTTCTTTGATGGAGCATTCAGTACCGGTTCTCTTCATGAGTGGGAGGATCCCATTCTGGTTTTCAATGAAATCCATAGGGTCCTCAAACCCGGTGCCCGGTTTTTTGTCGGCGATATGAGACGGGATTCCCATCCTGTCATTAACTGGATTATGAAGGCTTCCACAAAAGGACGGGCGATGAAGCAGGGGTTTTCCACCTCTCTGGACGCTTCTTATACAAAAGAGGAGATAGAGATTATCCTTAATCAGTCCTCTTTTAAGGAGTTTCGGGTGGAGCCGAACCTGTTCGGGATGAATATTTCCGGAAAGAAGTAGCCCTGTAAGGCAATTAAGGTAATGAACGGAATGCGCTCCTGCCCGGAGAGTCATCCGTTCAGTTTTTCAGGCTGATCCTATGCCAGACATATATGACTCTATTTTTTTAAGTTTTTCCTGCTGCTTCCCCCTGTTCTGTTCCATTCCGCCAAACTCGAAAAAGCGGACATCCCTTATGCCAACAAAATTGAAAACAGCCTTTTTCATCAGGATTTTATGGGCATTACGGAGCATAAGAGCGGGATACCCGGCAGGCCCTTTCATAGTGGATATGCATATAACCCTTTTATCTCCGAATAATCCCGCAGGCATTATCCTGCCCGGTTCCTGTTTATAGGCAAAATCCGATGCAAACAGCTGATCGATATAACCCAGGAGCATGGCCGGGGGACGGCCCCACCAGATAGGATAGATGAATATCAGCAGGTCCGCCCGGCTCAGCTGGGCTCTGTGTTTTTCAAAGGCCGGATCCCGGTGCATATCCCTTCTTTTTCTGGTTTCATCAAAGCGGAGCCTCGGGTCGAAATCCTCAGCATATAAATCCAGAACTTCCGTATGGCCGATTTCCGGATTTGCATCCAGTCCTTTCAGGGTTCTGTCTAAAAAGGCACCGTTCAGGCTGTTCCGCCTGGGATGGGAATAGACGACCAGTGTATTCATGCTATTTCTCCTGATTTAATTGTTATCATATGATAAATATAGGTATCAGGATTATGGTTGTCAATAGATAATTATTAAAAGATAATTGTATTTGCATAAGTATTCCGTTAGAATAGTTTTATGCATCAGGATCAGCTATTTCAGAAAATGCTCCATTTTGTTACAGCTCTCCATCAGATGGAGGATTCTCTCCTTTCATCCGGTAACGGATCTGATATAACTGATACGCAGACGAATCTTATGACCATCCTCTACCTGTCCGGGCCGAAGAATCTCAGTTCTCTCAGCAGCTGTCTGCATATGAATCTGCCTAACTGCAGCCGGGAAGTCAGGAAACTGACTCAGAAAGGGTATATCAGGAAAGAGAGTTCGGATCGGGACAGAAGGATTATCGAAATATCCCTCTCCTCCGAAGGACGTTCTTTTATGGATCTTACATTTACCGCTTTGAAAAGAGGTTTTTTTGAAAAAACCGGCAACTGGGATGCTGCCCGGCTGGAACGGGTCTATTCGGCTATTCAGGTTCTGGAGAAGGATCTGCTGCCCCCGGAAATCTGATTATGTAACCTATGTTACGATTTCATACATCTTGTACTCTATTATCGCTTTATGATTATCCGGTTTGTTGACAATGGAATGCTATATAAGTAATTTAGTACCTAAATACATTATATGGAGAGATGCATGAGCAGTCTGTTGAATATATCCGAAGGAACCTCCCTGGCTTTTCACGCCCTGGCCCTGATAGCGGAAAAAGCACCGGAAAGGCAGAACGCCAAATCTCTGGCAGCCGATCTTCATGCTTCGGAAGCTCATCTGGCCAAGATTCTGCAGCGTCTGAACAAAGCGGGGATTATATCTTCCGCAAGGGGGCCGTCGGGAGGGTTTATTTTGAATAAACCAGCTGAGGAGATCAGTTTCCTGGATGTATACGAAGTTCTGGAATCCTCTGTAACCTTTGAGGATTGTCCTCTGGGTAAGAATCAGTGTTCCTTCACCAGCTGTATTTTTGCCGGAAAATTATCAAAAATTATCCGGGATGCCTATCATGTCCTTGAGGATATAAAACTATCGGATTTTTCCGGTCAGGATAGGTAGAACAGTGTCCTATTTAAAATCGGAAGATACCCTGTTGAAAATTGTGGAAGAGTACCCGGAAACAATCCCCGTATTTGTATCCAACGGTTTTTCACAGATGAATGATAAAGCAAAGCGGGAGAAGTTCGGAGGAACGATTACACTGGCAGGTGCTCTGCTGCTGAAGCAGCTTGATCTGGAAATTTTCATCGGCCTGCTGAATGAGGCCATTGATCAGAAAAAGGGAAAAGGGGCGGATGCCACCCTGGTTGAATCGGAAAGGCAGGATGAGGGGGAATCCCTTGAGGTGGTGGGACTTTTGCCCTGTCCCGTACGGCTTCCCCTGCTGGAGCAGTTTAACCTGTTTTATGATGAGTATAAGAAGAGTCATAACACTTATATCAACCATGAGTTGAAAGCGGCTTCCATGGGGCTTGAATGGGTTCAGGAGAATCTGGAAGGAGTTGAGGACTCTGGCAAACTGCCGGATCTGTTCCTTTCGGCCGGGTTTGATATGTTTTTTGATGAGAAAAAGATTGGAAAATTCAAAAAGCGGGGTGTGTTCAAAGATTCGACCGCTCTGGACAGATTCAATGCCGAATTTGAAGAGATCGGCCTGAAAGACCCTGCCGGTCATTACAGTATGATCGGTGTGGTCCCCGCTGTTTTTCTAATCAATGAAGAGGAACTGGGTTGCCGGGAGATGCCTAAAACCTGGAAGGATATCCTTAAACCCGAATTTGAACGCCGGGTCTCCCTTCCTGTAGGAGACTTTGACCTGTTTAACGGGATTCTCCTGAATATTCATAAACAGTATGGAGACGAAGGGGTGCGGAAACTGGGGCGCAGCCTGCTGGAATCCATGCACCCTTCGGAAATGGTAAAGAGCAACCGGAAGAAGGATGAAAAACCGATAGTTACCATAATGCCCTACTTTTTTACCAAAATGGTTCGGGAGGGTTCCGGGATGGCTGCCGTCTGGCCCGAAGAAGGAGCCATTATCAGCCCGATTTTTATGCTCTCCAGAAAGGACAAGCTGGAGAAACTGCAGCCTGTTATCGACTTTTTTGCTTCCAGAGGGGTAGGGGAGGTGCTTTCTCATGGCGGCCGTTTTCCGTCGGTTCACCCCGAAGTGGATAACGGAATCGGTGAGGGTCGAAAGTATATGTGGCTGGGCTGGGACTATATCTACTCCCATGATATTGCCTCCCTGATCGAACATTGTGAAAAGACCTTTCATGAGGAGACTGTATGAATCTGATTACCGTATCCGGTCCTCCCTCGTCCGGGAAGACTTCGGTTATTCTGAAAACGATCGATGCCCTGCGTAAGCAGGGACTGATGGTCGGGGTTGCCAAATTTGACTGCCTCCATACGGATGACGATACCCTCTATGAAAAAGCGGGTATTCCTGTAAGGAAGGGGCTTTCGGGCGCTTTGTGTCCGGATCACTACTTTGTGAGCAATGTGGAGGAGGTGACACAGTGGGGCATCCGGGAAGGATTTGATGTTCTGATCAGTGAATCCGCCGGTCTGTGCAATCGTTGTTCCCCCTACATCAGGGATATTAAGGCTGTCTGCGTGATCGATAATCTGAGCGGGATCAATACGCCGAAAAAGATAGGCCCCATGCTGAAGTCGGCGGATATTGTGGTCATCACCAAGGGGGATATTGTGTCCCAGGCGGAACGGGAAGTGTTTTCCAGCCGGGTGAATATGGTGAATCCCTCGGCTGTCATTATGCATATTAACGGTCTGACCGGACAGGGCAGTTACGAACTGAGTACCCTTATGTTCAGCGAAGGGGATAATATCGACACTCTGGCGGGCAGAAAACTGCGCTTCTCCATGCCCTCCGCCCTCTGCTCGTACTGTCTGGGCGAAACCAGAATCGGTGAGAATTTCCAGATGGGGAATGTGAGGAAAATGAATCTTCAGGAAAAAACGGAAGGAGGTACCCGGTGATTGCACAGGAAAGGATCAAAGACCGCACGATAGGGGACCTTCTCGCAGATTATCCGTTTATTACAGCTTTTTTTGTCAATAATGCTATCAGGGTTGAAGGAAACGAAAAGATGACCTTGCGGGGAATCCTTCAGAATATGGATGAGGAAGAGCGGGAGGACCGTGCCATCGATCCCGTCCTGATGGAACAGCAGCTGACGGAGTATATCGATCAGATGCTGGACTTTCTGGATGAAAATGATGCGGTTCACTCCCTGACGATCCTGCCGGGAACGGATAAATCGGGGAATCCCGAAGGGTTTCGGGATCTGGTCATCCGGAAGAGTGAAGTTATTTCCATTGTCGGTCCCACCGGTTCCGGGAAGAGCCGCCTGCTGGGAGACATTGAATGGGTGGCCCAGAAAGACACGCCTACCTCCAGACAGATTTTGATAAACCATGAGGTCCCCGATACCTCCTGGCGGTTCTCTTCCTCCAAAAAGCTGGTAGCTCAGCTCTCTCAGAATATGAACTTTGTTATGGACCTTTCGGTCCGGGAGTTCGTGGGACTTCATGCGGAGAGCCGTATGGTGGAAGACCGGGAGTCTGTTGTGGACCGGATTATTGAAGAAGCCAATAAGCTGGCGGGAGAAAAATTCGATCCCTATACACCGATTACAAGCCTGTCCGGAGGGCAGTCCAGGGCTCTGATGATTGCGGATACAGCCATTTTGAGTAAATCCCCCATTATTCTGATTGACGAGATTGAAAATGCGGGGATCGACAGAAAAAAGGCCCTGGCCCTGCTTCTGTCGGAAGAGAAAATTGTCTTGATGGCAACCCATGATCCGGTTCTGGCCCTGATGGGTGACCGGCGGATTGTTATCAAAAACGGCGGCATTGCCAGGGTGATAGAAACAACTGACAAGGAGAGGACCATTCTGGGAAAACTGGAAGAACTGGACCGGACCCTGCTCGGTTACAGGACCCGTCTGCGGATGGGGGAGAGTCTGACAGATAACAAGGAAGGCGGCCGGGAAAATGCATGAGGGATGTTCGGGAAGTTTTGAATCAGGAAAACAGGTAGTGGATAAGGTCAGGATAATGGGATTCTCCGGGCAGTTCATGCCTCTGCCCATGCAGGTCTCCTGCGGGAACTGTGAAGAAACCTTTCAAATGGAGAAGTTTGAGGAAAAGTGCCCCGGATGCGGCGCTGTTCATGCTGTTACGCCCTGCCATGCCTTCGATCCGGTCAATGTTATGTCGGCCGGTGTGGGATATTAACAGAATCTGCAACTGAAGTCTTCCGTAAGCTTGAGATCCGGGATTCTGATAAGTTCAGTGAACTGTCTGGATTTAACAGATCAGGATTTCCGTGTTTTGAAATAACTTACCGCTTTCTGCAGGGCTTCCGCTTTTGCGCTGAAGCCTTCGGCGGTTGCAGCCAGCTCCTCCGATGCTGCGGCATTCTGCTGAATGACATCATCCAGCTGATTCAGGGCGCTGCTTACCTGTTCGGCTCCTGTTCTCTGCTCGGTCGTTGCTGCCTGTATTTCAAAAGTAAGCTCTGCCGTTTTCTGAATTCCCGGGACCACCAGGTTCTTGAGAATCTCACCCGCTTTTTCGGCAACATTCAGTGACTCATTCACTTCCGCAATGATTTCATTCGCGGCAGCCTGGCTATTCCCCGCCAGTTTTCTGACTTCGCTGGCAACTACGGAAAACCCTTTTCCGGCTTCACCGGCTCTTGCCGCTTCTATAGCGGCGTTCAGGGCCAGCAGATTGGTTTGCCGGGCTATTTCGTTGATAATCTGAATCCTTTCAGAGATATTTTTCATATGATCCAGGGTGTCATCCATTGCTTCTCCCCCTGAATCGGCATTTTCAGATACGGAGCGGGCCGTTTTTTCAGTCTGCACAGTATTATCCGCATTGGAATGGATGGATGCGTTCATCTCCTCCATAGACGCTGCAACCTCCTGGGATGTGGCGGCCTGTCTCGCAGCCCCTTCCGAAAGGGTTGTACTGGTTGATGTGATTTCATCGCTGCCGGTCTTTATATAATCGGATGTTTGCTGAATTTCGGTCATATTCTGACGGAGAATCTCGATCATATTATTGAGGGACCGGGACAAATCCCCGATTTCATCCCCGCGATTCAGGATTTCTGGGTCAATCTCCACTGTTAAGTCGCCTTTTGAAATCTCGGCTGTCTTCTTGGCCGTCCGAATAATGATACGGCTCAGATTCCGGGAAAAAAAGATGATGGCTGTCATCAATATAACAATACTGACCGATACAATCAGGAGGTTAATACCAAACGCATCCCTCATGGCGGCGTTATATTCCGACAATCCTATGGATATTCCCATCTTCCAGCCGGGTGTTCCTTTGATGTTCGAGAGGAACACGACGGCCATACCTTCCAGATAATCGGGGATAATACCCGAAACACTGCCGCTTTCCATGGTAGTAATCAGTTTGGACAGACCTGCCGATCCGGTCCGGTTTTCCATGGATTCTACCGATTCCATATGAATTTTTTCATCCGGATGGGCAACAATGGAAGCTTCGCCGTCCAGAATAAAACCGTATCCGCTTTTGCCGATTTTTATCGCTTCGGCGATATCGGACAAAGTCGTCAATTTGATTGTTGCAGCCAGTATCCCTTCGAATTCCCCATTGCTGTTCTCCACTTTTCTGGCAAGCACGAAAATGGGGATTCCCAGGGATTTGGAAACTACCGGATTACTCAAGGCATCAGTAGTTTCGCCGTTTCTGATAGAAATGAAGTAATCCCTATCTCCCACAGTTCCTTCTGCTCCCAGACTCGAAATGTAATCCCCGTTCCTGTCTGCGAAAAACACCATGGCGAATTCCTCATTGAAGGAACTGCTCCTTTCTGCAAGGTAATCGCCGATCTGGGCCATATCTCCGGATTTGATAATGTTCAGTTCAGAAAGCCCTCTTACCTCATTTCTCAATCCGTTTATCCAGCGATTGATTTCGTCAGCCCTTGCAAGAGTCAGTTGCGTATTCAGAGTCGTATTAATATTACCAATAGAATCCTGCATTATCAGCATCTGACTTGTGCTGAGAAGAATGAAAAGCAGCAGAGAGGTAAGTCCGAAACTTACCAGCAATTTAACCATTAGAGACATTCTTTTTTTCATAAGAATCCTACCTCATTAATTAATTATATACATACTGGCATTTAATACCATATAAAAGAGATAGACCATTTTTATGAGGGTATTGAACAAATATTCTTTTTACCAAATTCCCGAAAAGCTGTCCTGCGGGGCCTGCACTGTCTGAAATGTTATTCCCCACAGACGGATTATTGGTTATGATCTAACGTATCCTGATAGTATTGCAAGGAGGCCGGGATGAGTTACTATCCGAAAATGCGTGGGGAGCAGTGTTACCTTTCCCCCATAAACCTGGATGATGCACCGATGTATACAGCCTGGCTGAATGATCTGGAGGTCACAAGAAACCTGACCCTGTCCGGTATGATGGTCAGTGAACAGGGGGAACGGGGCTTTCTGGAACAGCTCTCTAAAGAGCATAATTATGCCATCGTTACCAGAGACGGTGACAAGCTTATCGGCAACTGCGGTCTTCTGAATACAGACCAGAAAAACCGTTCCTGTGAGGTTGGCATCTTTATCGGAGACAAGGCATACTGGGGAAGGGGATTCGGAACGGAAGCTCTGGTTCTGCTCTGTGGGTACGCTTTTGATTATCTGAATATGCGGAATATCATGCTCAAGGTCTTCGGGTTCAATGCAAGAGCAGCCAGCTGCTATAAAAAGGTCGGGTTCCGGATAATCGGACACCGACGGAACGCTCTGCAGGTGGAGGGTAAGGAGTATGATGAAATTTATATGGACCTTCTGGATGAGGAGTTCCGGAATCTGTATACTTCCTCCTCTGAATAATCCTGTTTAGTTTCATCCCGAAAGAATTTGCTCGCTCCCCCGGGAGTGAGTATATTTAATATGTGAAAAATACAACATTTTATCAGATCCTCGAAAAAATTTCTAAAAAGGCATCCCTCTTTGAATCCCTCCAGGAGGCGAACAGTTTTCTGAAAGAGACTGTCCGCAAGGTTATGGAAAAAGCCGGTTCAACTCTGGGCGCCGTATATATTTATAATGAAACAACAAAAGAACTGGAATTCCGGGTCGGTTACGACAGGGATGATTTCTGGGATACCTGCCGCTGCGGAGGGGAAAAAGCACCCCTCAGTTTTGCCCTGGACGGAAACGATGCGGGGAAAGCCTTTACGGAGGGGACAATTCGGGTTCTCAGGTATGACAATCCCTCTTCTCCCATCCGGTCAAAAATCCTGGTTCCCATAATACGCGGACCCGAGAAAATCGGAGTTCTCCTTATCGCCCATAAGAATCCCGACTTTTTTGATACCCTGAATAAAGCGGATATCCTCGGGGCGGCATCCATGCTGGGGGATATCTTTGTTGAAGCGACAGCTCTCCTGGAACAGAAACAGGCAGTAGAAAAGGCTCAGGAGAAAAAAAATCCCTCAAAGATCATTGGAAAGAAAGCGTCGGAAGGGGTCGTGCAGGGAACCGTTCTGCCCGTATGGGCCGATATGGAATCGGTTATTGAACACCTTCCGCTTCAGGGAACCACAGAAGAGGAAAAGGCACTGTTTGACTCAGCTCTGACTGAATCCCTGAAACAGCTGGAACAGCTCCAGGACAGCGCCGCTTCCGGAGAGGGCGATGAGGACATGGTCTCCCTGATCTTCACAGCTCAGCTTTATATGCTGAAAGATCCGAGTTTTATCGATAAAATGCGGAGCCTTATTGAAGAGGGCTTATCTGCTGCCCATGCTGTGAAGCAGGTGATAAACGAGTATGCCGGCCGCTTTTCCGCCATGAAGGAGATCCGGCTGGCGGAAAAAGCCCAGGATGTGAGGGATCTCGGATTCCGTATGATTTCCAATATGGGCCGGGCAGAGGAGAAGAACTTCTCCTATAAGGGGAAAATCGTACTGTCCCGTCATATTTATCCCTCGGATCTTTATCGCCTGGCTGTGGAAGGAGTGGCGGGTGTGGTCCTCCGGGGAACAGGTGTTACAGCCCATATAGCCATACTGGCCCGTTCTCTCAGTCTTCCTGTACTTATTACAGATGATAACTCTCTTCTGGATATCCCGGAGGGTACCGCTGTGCTGCTGGATGCCAGCGGCGGGACCCTTTATATTAATCCTGCCCGGGAAACTCTTGAACGCCTGCTTGAAAACGGGGATAAAAAAGAAACCCCTAAAGCTTATACCCTGAAAGGGAAGACGGCGGATAATGTAGCTGTCACTGTTTCGGCTAATGTCAATATCCTGCAGGATGCCAAGGAAGCGGTTAAACAAGGTGCTGAAGGGATTGGTCTTTACCGGAGCGAGTTCCCCTTTATCCTTAAAAATGATTTCCTTTCGGAAGAGCAGCAGCTCCGGATCTACCGGTCTATTGTAACCAGCCAGAAGGGGAAGCCGGTTGTGCTCCGTACGGCGGATATCGGAGGGGACAAGCTCCTGCAGGGACGCAGTGAAGCCGAGGATAATCCCTTTCTGGGGGTTCGGGGGATCCGATTCTCCCTGGCAAACAGGGAGCTTTTCCGGGACCAGCTGCGGGCCATGATGCGGGCGGGGTTTGATGCGGATCTCCGTATCCTGCTCCCCATGGTTTCGGGGGTGGAAGAGGTCCTTCAGGCCCGGTCTGAAATTGCCTTCTGCCGGAGTCAGCTGGAAAAGCGGGGCGTTCCCTTTAACGGGGAACCGAAAATCGGTGCCATGATTGAGCTGCCGTCTGCCGCCATGGCTGTGGAGGAACTGGCTGCCGAGACCGATTTCCTGTCCATTGGATCCAATGATCTGACAATGTATCTTCTTGCGGTGGACCGGACAAATCAGAATCTGAGTCACCTCTACAGAAGCCATCATCCTACTGTATTGCGTGTTATGGCTACTATCGCCCGTGAGTCGGGGGATTCCCTTTCCGAACTTTCCGTATGCGGTGATACCGCCGCAGATCCTCTGATGATTCCATTCTTTGTCGGTTTGGGTATCCGGAAATTGAGTGTATCTCCCGGCAGTGTGGAAAAGGTGAAACAGCATCTGAACCGGTTTTCTGTTACTGAGGCGGAGGAGATTACCCGGAAAATGCTCTCGATTAAACGCCTGAGTGAAATGGAAGAGTTCATTGCCGATTTTAACAGGACTTACGACTTTTAGTTTATGGTCAAGCGAAGCCGAGGGAGAACAGAAACCCTGCCTTTATGTGTTATTATATAAACAACAGTTTAAAAAAGGAGACGTACTATGAAAACAGCTGTAGTCTATTCCTCAAAAAAAGGCTTTGTGAAAGAAGCGGCGGAGAGGATTCAGTCCGGTCTGGGCGAACAGGCTGATCTGTTTGATCTATCCGGTGGAAAACCGGGTAATCTTGAAAACTATGATGCTGTGATATTTGCCGTATCCGTCAGGGCCGGGCGTTTCCCCGGCAGATTCAACAGGTTTTGCGAGAAACAGGTTCCCCGATTGAAAAATCAGAAAGTAAGTCTTCTTGTGAGCGGTCTGGATGAAAAAACCTATAATGAGGCAGTAGACCGGAATTTGCCGGTTGAAGTTAAGGGCTGTTTTCAAAAAATCCTCTATATAGGAGGACGCTATCTGCCCGAGCAGTACGGACGGTTTATAAGAATGCTTATGACCAGGATCAATGAAAACGACGGTCCTGTACTGAATGAGAAAATGGATGCGGTAGACGCACTGATTGAGGAGCTGAATGCTCAATAGAACCGGGTCTGCGACTTCTTAAGAATAAAAAAATCGTATCAATACCGGTAATAACAATCTATAATTAAGGGTAATAATAAAAAAGGATGAATCCATGTATAATTCCCTTCTTGATATACCCTTTGAAGCCGCCGGGAAGTACCCGGACAGAATATCTCATCAATTCCGCAGCGGAAAACAGACCGAAACCAGAACCTTTAAAGATTTCAGTCGGATGATTGAAGTTCTGACAGCCGGATTTGACTCCTTTGGAATTGAAAAGAAAGACCATGCAGGCTTTTTTATGAACAACCGTTTTGAGTGGATCTGTACGGATTTTGCTTTAATGGCTCTGGGTGCCGTGTCTGTTCCCCGCGGTTCGGATACTACACCAAAGGAAGTTCAGTTCATCTTCCATCACTCCGATTCGGTTTATCTGATTCTGGAAAACCAGCAGCAGCTGAAGGAGCTGATACCCGTTTTTTCTGCACAAGACTGGAAACAGTGTAAAAGGGTTTTTGTACTGGATAAAAAGGAGGGGTTTACTCTTCCGGACGATTTTACAAACGACCTGATCTACTACGATGAGATAATTGCCGCCGGAGAGAAAGCCCTGGCGGAACAACCGGATCTGATGCGGAAACTTTCTCCCCTGATCAGGAAGGATGATCTTCTGACCATTGTTTATACATCGGGAACAACCGGAAATCCAAAGGGCGTTATGCTGACCCACGGGAATTTCCTCCAGAATGTTGTGGCAAATACCCCGCGACTTGAAATTGATCCGGTCAAGGCGGAGAAAACAGTCGTCATGCTTCCCTCCTGGCATGTGTATGAAAGAGCTTTCGAATACTGTGCCCTGTCCTGTGCCCTGACCCTGGTCTACTCCTCAGCCGGCCGTTTTGCGGCGGATCTGCTGGCGGTCAAGCCGGAAATCCTGATATCTGTTCCCCGGGTTTGGGAATCTATCTATCAGAAAATGATCCGGGCTATCAGTGAAATGCCCGCTTTTAAGCGGTATCTTATCTTTTTCTTTATCAAGCTGAATCAGCAGTATCTCAGTTCAAGGCAATACCTGATGGGGTGTTATATCTCTCTGCACAAAAGGAATTCTCTTGTGAAGACCGCTGTGTGGATCTATCATCTCTTCCGTCTGATATTATGGACGCCCGGACACGGGATGGCCCATATCCTTTTCAAACCCTTCCGGGACAAGGTGGGAGGGCGTCTGCGGGGGGCTACTTCCGCCGCCGGATCCCTTCCCAAATACCTGGACGAAATTTTCAACTCCCTGGGGATTAATATTGTTAATGCCTACGGGATGACCGAGTGTGCTCCCGGGATTCTTTCCCGGACATTTTCCCGTAACACCTTTGGAACCACCGGGGTCCCCTTTGACAATACGGAAGTACAGATCCGCCGGGAGGACGGCAGCGAAACCGATATCGGGGAGAAGGGGGTGATCTATGCCAGAGGGCCCCAGGTTATGCTGGGGTACTACAAAAATCCCGAGGCGACGAAGGCTGTTCTCAGTGAAGACGGGTGGCTGAATACGGGGGATCTGGCGGTCCGGTCTGAAAACGGGGAAATAATAATTGTCGGGCGATTAAAAGATACGATTGTTTTAATGGGCGGAGAAAATGTGGAGCCCGAACCGATAGAGGAAAAAATCAAGGAGAGCCTGTATATCGATCATGCGGTTGTACTGGGGCAGGACCAGAAACAGCTCTCAGCCATTGTCGCGGTTAACGAAGAGGAACTTATGAAACTGGCGGCGGAGCTTAAACTTTCTGATGTGGAAGTACAGATTGACGGAGATAACTCCATTGAACAGGATAAGGTTTATGAGGTTCTGCTTAAAGAGGTGAATCGTCTGATTTCAAAGGAGCACGGCTTTAAGCCCTTTGAGTTTGTAACAAAGATACTTCCTGTTAAAAATGACTTTTCCATCGGGAAGGAACTGACCCAGACCCTTAAAGTGAAGCGCCAGTATATCGAAGAGAAATACAAGAGCCTGATAGCCAGGCTGCATGAAGATACAGAAAAAAAACGGAAAAAATAATGCTTGGAAAAACAAAAGTCCTGGAAAAAGATATCGATATCTTTCTGGAGAAAATCCAGAATATCAATCAGACCTCCTTTGAGGCCGTTCATGACTATATGAGGGGAGAGGAAGATCACTTCCAATCACATAAAGAGAAGACCCGGACTCTGGAGTCAGAGATTGATGCTATAAGAATCGAGATTGAACACGGTCTATACGGGGGAATGCTGATCCCCGAATCCAGAGGCGATGTGCTGGGAATTCTGGAGTCCCTGGATGATGTGGCCGATTCGGCCAAGGAAATTGCGGTTGCTCTGGATATTGAAAGACCTGAATTCCCGGATTTTATTCGGAGTGATTTTCTGAAAATCGCCCGTATGAGCCGTGACTCTGTGGATGAGCTGATACAGGCGGTAACCCTGTTCTTTACCAGTTCCGATCTGACCGGGAATTTCATTAAAAAAGTTAATTACTACGAGCACGAAATAGATCAGCTGGAGGAGGAACTGAAACGGAAGATTTTTGCCAGCAATGATATTGCCCGGCTCAGTCATAAAATGCACTTGCGGTATTTTGTGGAGACTCAGGCGAAATTGTCGGATGAGGCGGAATCTGTCTGCCAGAGACTGGCCCTTTCCTCCATGAAGAGAAGCATCTAAGGGGCTCTCATGATCACAATCCTGTTCTACCTTTCCAGCGGTCTCTTTCTGGGCTGGTCTCTGGGGGCCAATGATGCGGCCAATGTCTTCGGTACTGCTGTCGGTTCCAAAATGGTCCGTTTCAAGGTGGCCGCGGTTATCTGCAGTATTTTTCTGATTATCGGCGCCGTTGCCGGCGGGGCCGGAGCCAGTCATACCCTGGGGAAGCTGGGAGCCGTCAGCTCCCTGCCGGGCGCTTATACAGTAGCCCTGTCTGCTGCCATTTCGGTTTTTTTTATGACCCGTACAGGGCTGCCTGTTTCGACTTCCCAGGCTATTGTCGGAGGGATTATCGGCTGGAATATTTATGCAGGACTGGCGACAGATCCGGAGGTTTTCAGGAAGATCGCCCTGACCTGGGTCCTCTGTCCGGTTCTGGCCTGTGTTTTCAGTGTCCTTCTGTACTGGCTGCTGCGATTTGTTCTTTCAAAGCTGACGCTCCATATCCTCCGTCTGGATATCTATACCCGGGCCTCCCTGATCCTGGTGGGCGCCTTCGGCTCCTACAGTCTGGGGGCTAATAATATTGCCAATGTAATGGGGGTTTTTATACCTTCCTCTCCTTTTTCGGATCTTATACTCCCCGGGGGGCTGGTATTCAGCAGTGTGCAGCAGCTCTTTCTATTGGGAGGAGTTTCCATTGCAGCGGGGGTTATCACCTACTCCCGGAAGGTGATGAATACGGTTGGCACGGGTATTTTCCCGCTCTCTCCCATTACAGCTGTAGTTGTGGTTGTGGCCAGTTCTCTGGTTCTGTTTGTATTTGCCTCCCAGGACCTTCAGAATCTGATGCGCTCTGCCGGACTGCCGGCTTTTCCGCTTGTTCCGGTTTCCAGCTCTCAGGCGGTCGTCGGGGCGGTTATGGGGATAGGTCTGGTGAAGGGGGGAGGAATCTGAAACTGGGTTCCCTGGGGAAAATAGGGCTGGGCTGGATTGCCACCCCCCTGATGGCGGCGCTGATCTGCTTTATCATGCTGTATTTTATGGAGAATGTTTTTATGACGCAGGTTGTGTAGGGTCTTTTCCCCTACTTGATCCACTCCTCCAGCCTGTTCTGCTCCCGTATCAGATGATACCGGACAAATTCATTTAAAAAGCGCATTCCCTCTTCCGCAGTGAGAAAAACAGGGACTCCGCCGCTTTCCAGAAACTGCCCCATCCTGTTGTAGGAGGAGTCCATTCCCGATGTGGCGGTAAGGGATACAATCAGGGGTTTTTTATGCCGGGCTGCCACTTCCGTAATCCCTTTGGCAATATGATCGGGGTAGCAGGCAATCTCCTCGTCCGTGGTATGGAGGTAGCCCGAATGGGGGACGATGGAAACCAGGAGGGCGTCCACTTCTTCTGATGCCAGCAGCAGATCAATCGCTTTGACAAACACTTCGTCTCCTATCATGGGTGTCAGATCCAGAAGAGTTTCCACAGTTACAAAAGAGGGCAGGAGCGCCCGGAGTCTGTCGGATGTTTCAGCACCCAGATTCGCCAGAACAAGGTCTTTCAGATTGTCTGCGGCATTGGCTTTCTCATAACCCGCATTGGTAATGACAGCTGTTCTGTTTCCCCTGACCCTGCAGTCGTGAAGCATGGAGAATGTTTTGATATACCCCAGATGCTCGGACATGGTGTCCGCCACAATCAGCCCGGCCTGCTTCATGGCAGCTTTGGCCACGGCATACTCCCCGGCAATACTGGCGGTATGGGATTGGGTGGCCATCTGTCCTTCCTGAGTCCGTCCCGCCTTGTAGACAACGATGGGGACCCTGTTCTGATCTGCCAGCCCCCGGGAGCCGATATTGAAAAAACGCCGGCCCGCCCCGGGCTGAAATCCCTCAATGTACACACCGATAACCCGGATATCAGGGTCATCCCCCCAGAACCGGATCAGGTCGCAGGGATCCACATCCAGCTGGTTCCCGTAACTGACCACGACCTTTGGACTGACCGCATGACGCAGCTCCGACAGCTCCACCAGCCCCAGGGCGCCGCTCTGGCTGAAGAGGGCCATATTCCGGTCCCGGGAAAGGTCCAGATGGAACTTCTTCTCCGGAATGAAGAAGGTATTCATTCCCTCTTCACTGCTGTTCCCGGCATAAACGACGCCGAGACAGTTGGGGCCCATTATCCGGATATCCTTTTCCCGGCAGAGCCGGAGGATTTCCTCCTCCGGGCCCTTGTCATGGGATGTTTCGCTGAATCCGCCAGGGATCAGCAGGATGGCCTTACAGGAAATACTGACTGCCTCCTCCACCACAGCCCGTGCCGCGCCGGCCGGAACCGTTACGACAACCAGTTCTACCGGGACAGGTAGATTCTGCAGGGATTGATAGAGGGGGACGTTTTGTCCCTCTATCTCAGTGCTGCCTCCCTTCGGATTGACGCAGTACACATCCTGTCTCTTCAGGCGGAGCAGATTGGATGCTATGATATTCCCCGGCCGGAGACTGTCTGATGAACTGACTCCCACAACAGCAATCCCTTTTGGACGGAAGAAGGCATCCATATTGGTGAATTGTCTGGAATCTTTGGGGATTTCCGGCCGTGACAGGGATTCTTCATCCTTTGCGAACACGGCATACCCGTCCAGGGCAATCATCCGGTGGTCCTTATCAAAAACAAAGGGATTGATTTCAAACTCCCTGAGAGTAAAAGAGGAATCTGAGGGAAAGAAGTTGGAGAACGATGTGGACAGTTCGCTGAATTTCAGTTTCACATCCAGGATCTGTTCCATAAAGTCCCCTTTCCCCTCCTGTTCATATTTCTTGTGTATTTCTGTGGAGGAGAGGAGAGCCCGGGCCCAGTCCGCATTGATGGGGGGAAGAACCAGGTTGGGGGGAGAAAAGTGTTTGGCAAAGTGCTCCGCATCCGAACCGCCCTTGCTGAAACTGATGACAGGACCGAAGGTCTCGCTTTCCCTGAATCCGATCATTACCTCATTTCCCAGTTCCGGGGAGTAGTCGATAAACTCGGTGAGCAGGGCCCCTTCGGTTTTATAGCCGGCGGAGTGGAAACGCTCCATCATGGCCTGATAAGAGTAACGGATAAAATCCGTATCCTTGTGGAGGACTTTGACTCCCCCCAGCTTTTCCTTATGGGCCACTTCGGGCGAGACGATCTTCAGAACAACCCGGCTGCTGCCGAATCGGGAGAGAAGCTCCCGGTTTATCTGGGACTCTTCTGTGATAAGGGTATGTCTGGGGGTCCGGATTTCCAGTATTTCCAGTATCCTGTAGACCTCATATTCGTACAATTCCGTTCTGTTTTCGGATGAGGCTTTCTCAAGTACTGTATTGATTTCCTTTTGCCAGTCAGGATGGGATATATGTTTCATAGGGGGGGCTCCTTCAATCAGTTCCTATTCAGATTCTAACGGTTGGGGAGCTTTCCTGCCAGAAGAAAATCTAACAGGGACAGGACAGACTCTGACTGGACAGAATGGACTTTTTTTAGAAAAGGCAATAAAGAACGCTGCTAAAGGGTCACTTCCTTCTGTTCTCCCATGGCTGTGAATCCCTCAAAAGATACGATCTCTCCGCCGGGCAGAGAGACTGTTCCTTTCAGTTCACCGAAAATGCCATGATAGTCGGAACGGGCCAATCCAAGATTAAATTGAATGGGAACATCCGAACCCGGATGAAAGTCCAGATTGATCCAGCCGTATTCATCCCTGATCTGCCAGGTTCCCATTACTCCGTCGGGACGGGAGAAACTAACAGGCGGGAGAGGGTACAGCTCCCCGTCTTTCCATAATCCGTTTTCATTGTATTTATCGGGATTCTGAATCTGATTACGGGTCAGGTTGATACCGGTCCGCTTTCCCTCTTCGTCCAGCCCCATGGTTGTGATCCAGTCATATTTCATGGTACGGGGATAGAATCCCTTATGGTCGTCCAGGACGACAGAGCTCTCTTCTGGAATAAAATCGGAGGTTTCATCCCCGATGGTTAACGAGCCTTCCCCGGACATAAGGGCTTTATGGGAGTAAAGGGGACGGTTCTTATCAAAGGGATGAACAATCACAAGGGGAGCGGCTGTATTCCGGGCTATAATTGAACCGCTGATGGCCGGCAGACCCGCAAAGTTCCAGGCGCTGAATTCCATTTCAATGGTATCTTCTTTCAGGTTGTTGAAAATATCGATATTCAGATTATTGCTGTAATAGTAACAGCGGGATTTATCCAGACCCAGGGGAAGGTGCAGCTGCCAGGGGGGGACTTTCCTCTCATAACGGTAGACCCGGTTCTCCTTTTTGTTATAGGCCATTATAACGGCTATCCCCAGCAGTTTGGCGTTGTAAACAGCCAGACAGATAAACCACTCCCTGTTTGACAGCTGGTATGCCTGCCACTCCTTGAGTCTCATATTGTTCAGAAAGCGGGGAAGGGGAAATCCCAGAGGGGCAGAGGTCTTCAGCAGATCAGGATTTGCGACCGCCCCGTTATAATTCCCCATCTGACACTGCCCGTCGGGGCAGAGTTCTTCCGGGGGAGGTTTTATCGTTCGTTTGTAATCCTGCATATACCGGCTCCTCAGGCACCATTGTACTCCCCGTAACCCGCTCTGTATACTATTCTTAAAGGGAGATTTGCCTGACAGCCAAGGTCAGGACTCCTCTTCAACCGGGGGGGATGGACGGCGTACTTTGAATGCCAGTACAAACAGTACCAGGCTTACGGACAGACAGGACAGGGATGCCATACTGTAGGAACCCGTGTACCTTTTTACCATACTGAAAAAGTAAGGGCCGATAGCAGAGCCGGCTACAAGAAATCCCATAACCTGTCCCGTAATAGCTCCCAGATGGGTAATCCCGTAATAACGGGGCCATATGACGCTGTTTGTAATATTGAACAGCCCCCCCATAATCCCGTATCCGATAATCACCATGATATAGTTTATTCCGGGAGAGAGGCGCGCCATAAAAAACATGCATACCACCTGGCTGACCAGCTGGACAATAAGGATATAGCGGATGCGGATATAATCGCTGAGCCAACTGGCGGTGAAGTTGAAAATTACAGACAGGATGGAAGCGGGAAAGAAAATTCCGATAGCCTGAATCCGGGTCATCCCCGCGGAGGCAAAGATGGATACTATGTGAAAGGTAAATGCCGTAACATAGAGGGAGTGCATCCCCAGGGTTAAACCGATAACCCAGAAGGGGAGGGTTTTTCTGGCCTGTTTCAGAGTGAAGTCTTGAGCCGGATGGCCGGGAGGTCTCTTTCTGTTGACGGCAATTTTCTTTTTGCTGTCCGGTTTCATTCCGCATTCAAAGGGGTTGTCCCGGCTGATCAGCCAGAATAAAAGGGCACCTATCGTTGCCGTTATCCACCCGATCTGCCGCCAGGCCCCATTCCAGCCGCCGGTTTTCATCATCCCGTTAAGTACCCGCGGAGCAAGGGAGAACCCGAAAGATATGGAGATCCCCAGTATGGCGTTGGCCATTCCCCTGTGATGATCAAACCATTTCATCACCATATTTTTGGAAATAAGAGTCAGCATCCCCTGTCCCAGGAAACGGAGGAGAAAAAAGGACACGGATATGGTTAGAAACGCAACAGCAGGCGGCGACAGGGGAAGGAGCCTGTTCAGGGAGTAGAGAACCGATTCAAGGCAGGAGAGGAATAGCAGGAGGAGCCCCAGCAGAAGCGCCGAGGCAGTCCCTATTTTTCTGGCCCCGTACTGATCCAGCTTTTTTCCGGCCGGTGTCAGGATTACGGCACTGACAATGGTCCCTATCATATAAGCCAGGGAAAGATTCACTCTGGAAAGGCCCAGAACCCGGATCAGATCGTCTGTAAAAACCGATACGCCCATGGTCTGGCCCGGTATGCTCATCATCACGCCGATGATGCTCATCCCCAGTATGATCCAGCCGTAGAAAATCGGTACCCTGGACGGAGCGAATGGTACGGATGTATGTTTTTTGATTGTGCTTTGATTCATTACCCGCCATCATAAGCGGTCTACCTGTCTCAGGCAACAGGTTGGAAACATTATTGTCAGACAATATCAGGGAATTGTTATTTCTCCTTCAAATATCAGGTCTGCCGGTTTTGATGAATCATCATCCCTGCCAGCTCCCAGAAACAGGCGGTAGGTTTTTCCTCTTTCCAGAGTTGTATCCAGTTCATCGTCGCTGTTCAGAGGGATGGAGAAGGTCATGGCTGTCCGGTCTCTATCCTGATTTCCTTCCAGCACCTGTATATCCTGGGAACCCTCCTGGAGCATATCGTTTCTGTGTTCCTCCAGGGAGCCGAAATGATCTTCTCCCATGGGAAGCCCCAGCATATCCTCCATCCAGACAATAATCAGATTGTCTTCAAGGCCGAAACCAAGCCAGCCGGTTCCGGGGCCTGTCAGATCGACTATCAGTTTTTCTCCTCTGGTTTCACAGGACAGACTGAAATTTTCTGTATTCACCTTTTCCTGAGCTGGTACGGGAAATAAGACAGCAAGTAAAAATAAAGCGATTAAGGAATAATATTTCATTTCATTCTCCGGGAAATGGGCATGTTCTGATTAATTGACTGGAATAACGGGATTTCAGCTTTCCATTCCTGTTTTATTTTACGGGAATCCCCTCCGATATATTAAGTAATTCCGTAAAAAGATCTGGAAAAATGGAATTTCCGGGGCTAGAATTGACTTTAAGTGAGACTTGTAAGGGGGATTGTTCCATGGATAAACATCTGGCTGTAATAACTGCCGTAGGTAGTGACCGAATAGGAATTGTAGATGATTTCACATCATTTATCGAAGATAAGAAGGCTAACATTCAGGAGAGCCGGATGGCTGTTCTTGGAGGGGAATTTGCCGTTATTATGCTGGTTTCCGGTCAGAAGAGAGCCATCAGCGGATTAATTGGTTCCGTAGAGGAACTTGAAAAAAAATCAGGGCTGAGAATTGAGATAAAACCGACCATTCCCCAGGACAAGGATGAAAACAGTATTCCCTATCTGCTGGAATGCGTATCCCTGGACAGCCCCGGGCTGGTACACTCGGTTACCCGGTTTATCCGTCAGGAAGGGATAAATATTGAGGACCTTGAGACTGAAACAACACACGCCCCCTGGACGGGAGCACCCCTTTTCAAGATGAAGGCTCATGTGTTTGTCCCCATGTCGCTGTCTGTCCAGAAAATAAAGGCCGGACTGACCCGGCTGGAGCAGGAGAAGGACCTGGATATTACCTTCCGTGCCATAACCGGCCAGAACAGCTGATTGGACAGTATGGTATTACAAAGCAACAGACACTATCTCTTATTCCTAGACAGGAAAGTTCTTATTGAAGAAGGCAGAACATTGACTATCGGCAGGGATGAGAACTGTGATATTTATCTGGATGAGAGAACAGTCTCCCGGCAGCATGCCAGTATCACACGGGATAAAGACAAGGTCATAATCCGGGACCTCGGGAGTACAAACGGTATTCAGCTCAATTACAGGAATGTTACAGAACAGATTCTAAACAGTGAGGACCGCATCACAATCGGCCCTTTTGTTCTGGTCTACAGGGTCGTTTCCAATGAGGCGGCAGAAGAGAGCAATCTCAGATCCGAAGAGAATATGCTTTCGGAGACACTTGTTCTGGAAAACAAGGTTGCGGCCATTCTGAACAGTATCAAAGATCCGGATATCCGGAATCAGCTGTTTGAACTGAAGCACATTATCAACCGGTCCAAAGAGAAGCTTTCCCGGCTGGCGCTGGTGGACAGGCTGACCCTGCTGTATAACAGGCGGTACTTTGATGACGTTCTCCCCCGGGAGGTGGAACGGTCCCGCCGGTATAAACAGGACCTCTGTCTGGTAATGATCGATATCGACCATTTCAAGGACTTCAATGATACCCACGGGCATCAGAAGGGTGATGAAATCCTGAAGGAGACCGCCCGAATAATCAGTGACAATATTCGTCTGAATGACATCGCCGCCCGCTACGGAGGAGAGGAAATGGCTGTCATCCTTCCCGAAGCCTCCCTGTCCAGCGCTTTTTTTACAGCTGAGAAACTGAGGGCTGCCATCGAAACCGAATCCCGGTTGAGAACGGGGCTTCAGGTTACAGCCAGTCTGGGTGTGGCTGCCTTTTCGGACAGTGAGAACGCTGTTTCTGATCTGATCAGCCGGGCGGACAGTGCTCTGTATAAAGCTAAGGATGCCGGGCGTAACTGTGTAAAATAGACTCCATTGCTGAACTTGAGGAAGAATTGATGAGAAAGGATCACAAAATAGGAGAGGGCCGGCCCGACCGGTTAGCGCGTATCATATGGCGTTCAGGCAGTGTTGTTGCCAGACTGCTATATAATAGAACCCTGAATATACAGTTGAAAAACTTTGAGTGGTTTGACCAGGTCGAGCCGCCCTTTCTGATACTGGGTAACCATGTAACCAATTATGATCCTGTTATAATCTCATCCAACCAGAAGCATCTGATTCACTGGGTGGCGGGGGATGCCGTATTCCGGCATCCTGTTCTCCGCTGGGTCTTCAACCGCATTCAGACCATTCCGAAAACCAAAGGAA
Source organism: Oceanispirochaeta sp. (assembly GCA_963663385.2). Lineage (GTDB taxonomy): Bacteria > Spirochaetota > Spirochaetia > DSM-2461 > DSM-2461 > Oceanispirochaeta. The sequence goes on from CAXXXD010000004.1 coordinate 1,054,129, forward strand.
CCTCCGATCTGGATACGGTACGGCTGATGCACCAGAAAGTGCGGGAAGGGGGTGTTGTCGGTTTGTTCCCCGAAGGACACGCCTGTTGGGACGGGAAAACCCATGATGTTATGCCTGCCACGGCTAAACTGGTTAAACTGCTGAAGGTGCCTGTTATCTCTGTTGTAAACCGCGGGGGGTATATCACTCAGCCCCGCTGGGTCTGGTCCGGAAACAGAAGGCGGAGCAGGATCCTTCTGGAAGCGAATCTGATGATAGGGCAGGATGAGTTAAAGAGTCTGAGCGCAGAGGATATAGACCGTAAAATTACCAAGGCCCTTTATAACGATGATTTTCTGTTCCAGAGAGAAAACCCTGTTCGCCTGGAGAGTGAAAAAAGGGCGGAACACCTGGAACTGTTCTCCTATATCTGTCCCGGATGCGGCAGTCTGGAGACACTCCGTTCAAAGGGAAATGATGTGAAGTGTCTTCACTGCGGCTGGGGCTTTTCCATTGATCCCTACGGTCAGTTTCCTGAAGGAGGAGATTTCCCTTTTGCCGATTTAACCGAGTGGGATGCCTGGCAGCAGGGGGAAACCCGTAAAATCGCGAAAGCTTATCTTGCAGAAGAAAATCCCTCCGGTCCTTTACTGGAAGACAGGCATATCACACTCCTGACCGGTGCGGGACTTGTCCCCCTGAAGCCCTTCTGCAAGGGTGATGCCCGCCTGTTGAAGGACCGGATTCTCTTTATCCCGGTAAAGGGGGAATTACTCAGTTTTATTCTGAAAGAGGTGGAAGCCGTCAGTATTTTCAAACAGCAGAAACTGGAATTCTATTACAACAGAATACTCTACCGTTTCCATTTTGATAAACCCTGGGATTCCGCCTATAAGTGGCTCTCTTTTATAGAGGTTCTTCAGGAGGACTGATCAGATCCTCCTTCCCGGCTTTTCTTCGGATCCGGTTGATTCCGTTATGTATGCTGTTCCGTGAGATAAGGGAAATCTCCATTTTCCTTTTTCCCGGGAAATCCATCAGAAAAATACCGGCCATTATGGTAAGCAGTCCCTGTCCGGGGATAAAAAGCATAATAAATCCCAGGATAAGCAGCAGGAATCCTGTTATATTTTTCACTCCTGTCAGGAGCAGTCTCAGGATCAGTAAGCCTTTTCCGGTAGAGGGATGCCGTTCCTTTCTGGTATGGATGAAATAGTCCGGAGGTATCCGGATCAGGATCAGGGGCAGAATGAGAAGGGTTCCGAAAAATGTCAGAACCGAGATGCTCCCCAGGATCCAGATCAGATTCGGATACCCGCTGACAATGCTGTCTAATTCAGAGGACAAGAAGTCCATAATCCATCAGTTCCGTAAAGAGGGGCTTTTCAAACCAGAGAGAACCGTCTATCCCGAATTGTTCCGCCAGAATTTCGGCATCACAAGCGCTGATCCCCCTTTTATTTTCCCGTTTCGGATCAGCCTGTTTTAAAAGTTCCATAATAAAAAGGCCTTCATCTTTTTCTACAGTAAGAAGCTCCTGATAGCTGTTGCCGCGGAAGATCAGTGTCTCGCCTTCCAGCTGCGGCGGATTCTCTATCCAGATCAGACGGGAATCATTTTTCAGATCAAGTTCCATGGGGCTGCCGAGGAGAGCGGCAATCTCTCTTTTTTTGACTTTGGGAGAAGGGGTTCTGAAATCGAACCAGTTTCTGAGAGGCATGGAGAACCCCTTGTTGTTCATATAATTGTAGAGAGCCGTTCTTAATCCCTCACCGTACCGGGACAGATCAGGGCTATCCTGATCAAAAAGAAGGTCGTTCCTGGCAAAACCGGCAAATTCAGGTCCTTTTATCCTGACTCCGTACTTTTCGGGATTTTTTCCGACCGGGCTGTGATCTGTCAGGGAGAACTGGTGCCAGTAGGCTGACTGAATCAAACCGGCCTGAAACATCTGACGGATTGTTTCCAGGGCATCTATCAGTTCCTGTTCATTTTGACCGGGAAAGCCGTACATCAGGTAGCTGTGAACCATAATATCGGCATCCCGGAATGCTCTGGTAACTTCCACAACCTGTTTTACCGTTACCCCCTTATCCATCAGTTCCAGCATCCTGTCCGATGCCACTTCCAGGCCCCCGGAGACCGCGATACATCCCGATCGGGCCAGAAGGCGGCAGAGATCCGGAGTAAACTGTTTTTCGTAGCGTATATTGGTCCACCAGGATACATTCATCCGGCGGCTCAGCAGCTCCAGGGCAAGTTCTTTCATCAGCCTGGGAGGAGCCGCTTCATCTATAAAATGGAACCCCCTGTATCCGGTCTGTTCCAGAAGCTGTTCCATCTGATCTGCAATAACTTTCGCCGATGCCGGTTCATAGCGGCCTATGTAATCCAGGGATGTATCGCAGAAAGCACAGCGATGCCAGTAGCAGCCGTGGGCCAGCATCATTTTTATCCAGGGCCCTTCGCTCCAGAGACGGTGCATGGGGTTCTCCCTGTCCGAGAGGGACAGGTAAAAGTGCAGGGGAAGATCGGAATAGTCCGGCGCGGGTCTGTCACTGTGGCGGCACACTTCTCCTTCTGAATCGCTATAGTAGAAAACATCCTTTTCCATATAGTAGGTTCTGACCAGCTTATCCGGGTTGAATTCTTTTCCCTGCATCTTATTCTGCAGCTGTTCTGTCAGGGCAGTCATGGCATCTTCCCCGTCATCCAGGGTGATGTAGTGGAAATAATCCATAATCCTGGAATCGTCCAGTTCCCTGAGTTCCGTGTTTATATACCCGCCGCCGGCGCAGATTTTAATGGAGGGGTACTCTTCCCGGATGAACCGGGCCCCCTTGAGAGCCTGAAGAAGGTTTCCGGGAAAGGGGATGGAAAAGCCGACGAGATCAGGTTTGAATTCCCTGATATGCTCATTCAGAATAAGCACATGGTTCCTGTCTACAATCCCTTCGCTGTACTGGCAGAGGATATCCAGATTATCAAAGGAGGGGGGCGAAAGAGCCAGTTGTTCGGCATAGCGGCTGAATCCGAAATCCTCATCCACTACCCTGTTGATATAGTCTCCCAGATCTTCCAGGTAGAGGGTACTGCGGTACCTGGCCAGATCGGTTATCCCCATCTTTCCGAAGGAATCATCATCCGGATTGTTCAGTATGAACCTTTCTCCTTCGGGAAGGTAGCCGGGCCGTGCCAGCAGGGTGGCAAGGCTGTTGTCCTGTCCCTGAAGGAAGCTGATAACCCCGTCGATTGTTTCAAGGTAACGGTCCTTCATATTGCGGATCCTGCGAACAGAATCGGGTTCCTGTTCCGGAGTCAGTTCTGATGGCAGTTCGAAAATCTCTTCCAGACCGCTGCGGGAGAAGAGGGAGAGGAATACCTCCAGACCGGTATCCGCCTGACGGACCTGATGTCCTTCTTTCGTCAGCCAGGCTTTTAAAAAGGCTGTGGCCGGATAGGGGGTATTCAGTTGGCAGAAGGGGGGGGTGACAAGTAGTATTTTCATATTTTATCTGTTTAATGAAACTCCCGCACTGATCCGGTGACCGATTTCGTCTCCAAAGGTAAGGGAGTACTGGAAATAGCTGAAGAGAGCGTTAAGCCTTATTCCGGCAGTCGGATAGCTTCTGGTTTCGGCTGACTCTTCCTCTACAATGATGTCCTGAAACTCAATTCCTCCCAGAATGGTAAAGGTTATAAGTTTAAGTGCACTGATTTTCGCATAGGCCAGGGGGATATGGCTGTTCATGCTGACACTTAAACCGCTGAGGTCTTCATCAAACGCCCAGTTATGGGCAAAACAGTACTCGCCCCCTAAGGATAAAAGAGGAAGAACTCCATAACCGATTCCCCCGAACAGGGATAATCCTATGGAAAATTCCGGGTGAACCGAGTCGTTTCCCGGAAAATAGCCATTATACCCGCCGCCCAGATGATAGTCCAAAGCCTCTGCATGTATAATGGAGGCTGACACTGTGAACAGTATAGCCAGAATAAAGGTACGCTTTTTCATCTTCCTCTTCCTCTCTCAAGGCCGATCTGTCTGGTCTTCTCCCTGTAAGTATAAAGCATATCCTCCTCAAAATCTTCATTGGAGGCATACTCCCGGCCGAAAACACCTTTCCAGAGGGATGGATCTTCCATACAGAGATAGAAGTAAACCCTGCCGTGCCAGGGGCTGAAAGCCTGATACCCTTCCCGGAAAATCTCTTCTTTCAACGCAAGGGGGTAGGACCATTTACCTGCCGCTTCTTCCAGGGGCATCTGCAGTATCTTTGTTTTAATGGGGCGTTTGCGTAACAGTTTCAGCACAGGTTTGATAAATGTAAGGGTGCCCATGGAAACTGTAACAACTTCTTCCGGGGAAAAACGGGATATCAGGTCACGGATCATCTCCCTGTATTCTTCTTTCCAGTTTTTGTACCAGACCATGGGATGAAGGTGAAATCCTACGGGAATCCCTCTGTCAGCTACTGCGCGGGCCGCTTTGAGTCTGTTCTCCAGGGAGGCTGTCAGTCTCTCTTCCGATCGGATAACCGTTTGTGTATTAAGCGACCACGTAACAAGAACATTTGAAGGAACATCCAGCTTCAGAAGATCCGCAATATTATCAGACTTCGTCTTCAGTTCCAGTATGACATTGGGATTTTTCCGGGCAAAAGCAATCAGCTCCTCCAGCAAACCTTCCCTGTTTCCCCACATAAGGGAATCCGAAGACTGTCCTGTGCCTATATGCCAGGTTTTATCCGGATCCAGATCAAGGACAGCCAGTTTCTCTTTCAGATCCTTATGAAACAGGATGTGATCATCATGGTAGAAGGACTGGATGGAACAGTAGGAGCAGTCGAAACCGCAATTAATGACAGCATCCAGTGTTTTAAGCTGACAACAGCGGGTTTTAGCTGAAGCCACCGGGCAGTCCCCCAGTATGGTCCGGTTATCCTCGAGGGCCAGAAAGCCCGGGGTATTGCTTTTTACCGCTTCGGTGCGAAAATGACTGTAGTCTTTGGGGGTCTCTTTCAGGGAATCCCACTCTTTCCGCAGCTGTCTGAAAAGCCTGCCCTTTTCGTTCCGGTTGCCTCTCATTTCAGGATTATCCTCTTTCCACAGGGAGGACAGGAAACCTTCATCCCAGGTCTCCAGATCACGGGCAATACGTATGAGTATCCGGATCTCCTGATGGCTGAGCTGCCAGTTCCGATCCAGTTCTTCCAGGAAAATTCTGTTTTCTTCTGTCAGGAGACGGTATTCCCCGTCTTCCAGAAATTGTGCTAATTTATTTGACATAGTTATGAATGATACTACAGGAAAGCTTTTCCAATGGAAATAATATACCGGGATGAATCCCTGATTATCTCTGAAAAACCGGCCGGTCTGCTCAGTGTTCCAGGCCGGGGGCCGGAAAAGGCGGATTGTCACTACTCCCGTCTTGCGGAAAAGATCCCGGACCTGAGGGTTGTTCACCGTCTGGATCAGGCCACCTCGGGGCTTATGGTATGGGCTGTCGGTATTGAAGTTCAGAGAAATCTAAGCCGGCAGTTTGAGAAACGGCTGGTAAAAAAAGCCTATGAAGCTCTTGTCCTGGGGGTTCTTCCCGGAAAAAGCGGACGGATCAGTTTAAAACAGAGACTGGATCCGGATAACAGGCCCAGGCAGATAATCGATCCGGAACTGGGTAAAGAGGGGGTAACGGACTGGGATTTTACAGGAGTCGATCCTCACGGTCTTCAGCGGGTACGCCTCTACCCGCAAACAGGCCGGACTCATCAGCTGCGGCTTCATCTCTCTTTCCTCAACTGTCCTATTGCCGGAGATACTCTATATGGAGAGGGGGGTGATGACCGCTTCGGGCGGATGTGCCTTCATGCCTGTTTCCTTGAGTTCATTCATCCTTTGAGCGGAGAGAAAATGGCTTTTCGGTCGAAAGTGCCATTCTGATTTTCTTCTAATCCAGGAATCCTTCTTCCTCGACATATTTCCGGGCCATTTCCAGGTCTTTCGGATCGATCAGAGGGGCATACCTGTCCAGAAAGTCATGGTCATATTTGGCTGCGCACCAGAGTAGGCTCCAGACGGAGTTGTTTTTTACATCTCCCAGTTCCTTGTATATCCGGTAAACCTTCAGGTAGGACTTCAGGATCTCTTCCGTTTCAATGTCGGAATAGATATCCCCATTGCCCAGGCGGTTATAGATATCGATGATTTCCCTGGGGAATATCAGATCGGGATCATCGGAACGCATGTCGTTCCTGACGTATAAATCCGGCCAGAGGAAAATATCATCCCAGTAATAACCGGTTACCAGAGAGAAGGATTCTCCCTCTTCAACAGTATGATGGCCTGTTACAAACCGTTCCGGTGCGGATGGTTCTGCCGGAGGAGCCGGCTTAAAAGCGGGGGGCTCCGGTTGTGCTGTCTCTTCTGCTGCTGCCGTTTCGGGTTGTTCTGTCTGGTTCCTGCCTTTATCCGTGCTTTTCCCGGGCGACTGGACCATAACCGCATCATTTCTGCTGCTGATTTTATCGTGCTGCATATTGATATAGAAATAGGCACCAAGCAGCAGTATCAGCAGGAAGAAGAGGATAAAGAGTGTATTGCGAAGAGGTTTTCTTTCCATCTCATTTAATTATCGGTGATTTCGGGGTAAAAATGAATATTTTGGTTTGGGATTTTTGATAAAAAAAGCCAGCAAAGCGCCTGATCTCATTGTATCCGGTGGGGATTGCTGTAGAGACGGGTCTGATTAAACCCTCCTCTACCGGTTATATTTAAAACTTGTTCGCCATCCCTTCGGGACGCGGAGGTTGGCATTTCTTTACTGATCAGTCCTTGAATGCTTTATGTTCTTTCTAACTTACTCTCCGTTGATTGCAATCAACCTCCGTCTCTACGAGACGCGGAGGTTGGCATTTCTTTACTGATCAGTCCTTGAATGCTTTATGTTCTTTCTAACTTACTCTCCGTTGATTGCAATCAACCTCCGTCTCTACGAGACGCGGAGGTTGGCATTTCCTTACTGATCAGTCCTTTAATGCTTTATGTTCTTTCTAATTTACTCTCCGTTGATTGCAATCAACCTCCGTCTCTACGAGACGCGGAGGTTGGCATTTCTTTACTGATCAGTCCTTGAATGCTTTATGTTCTTTCTAACTTACTCTCCGTTGATTGCAATCAACCTCCGTCTCTACGAGACGCGGAGGTTGGCATTTCCTTACTGATCAGTCCTTTAATGCTTTATGTTCTTTCTAACTTACTCTCCGTTGATTGCAATCAACCTCCACCCCTCTCTGTATTCTCGGAAGTAGAAGATATGGGCTTCTCCGGGGAAGCCGATCTCTTTTTTGAATATATTGACGCCTTCCGGGGTGAGGTTGAGCTTTACGGTCCAGGCGGTCCCCTCTTTTTTGATAAAGTAGCGGTTGAAGCTGTAGATCAGGCTGGGATCTGTTGAGTCCAGAGGATATTTTTCAAAGGCTGCATTCAGGTATTTTTCGACTTCTTCTTTTGAAACACCCTGATCAAATCCGGGAAGGTAGAGTCTGGTACTAAGGAGGGAGATAACCTGGGAGGTATTCTCTGTAAATATACCTCTCAGGAGTTTTGAGAAGTAGTAGCGGACGGCAGAAGGCTCTGTTCCGCCGGGCCGTACAGGGACGGCTGCCTGCTGCTGAACGGCGGCGCTGTCCGGTTCCACCGCAGGTGCCAGTTTTCCAGATGCCCGGGATGCTTCTATTTCCGGGTAAACCTCAAGGGCAATTGCCCGGAAGGCGGCTGCCTTGTCGGATTCTCCCATTTTTTTATAGTTTTCGGAAACCGCAAGATAGGCATCGGCAATCATGAGCCGCTCCGATTCGGGATAGGAGTCATAAAAGTTCTCAGCTGCTGCAGAAAAAGTGAGGCAAGTCAGTAGTAATATCGTAATCAGATGTCTCTTAATCATTGTTTCTCTCCCGTTTATGGATGTTCCTTGGTATCTTACCATAAATATAATCCTGTTAGCTTTAAAAGTAAATCATCAAGCAGTGATGAACACTCTCTTTCGCTATGGAGGAATCATTCCAGGCATTCCCTGCGGATTATAAGAGCTCATAAGCAGGATTTACGTTGATAGGATGAGAAAAAATCAGTACATTAATATGTATGGCAGAAGGACAAAATCGCTTTGATGGTGAAATACTTGAGAAAGTGGAAGAAGGACTGAAAGAACCCGCCATGTACAGGGTTCTTTTACTGAATGATGATTATACAACACAGGATTTTGTAGTGGAGATACTGGTTACCGTTTTTCACAAACAGCCTGTAGACGCTACCAGAATCATGCTGGATGTACATAAAAAGGGCCGGGGAATTGTCGGTCTTTACCCCTACGATATCGCTTCGACAAAAGTTCATCAGGTTAAAGAGATGGCGAAACAGAGGGAATTCCCTCTCAAGTGCGTAATGGAGAAAGCCTGAGTATGGATATCAGCCAGGAATTGCAGATAATAGTCAATACGGCCTACCAGGAAGCCCGTAGCAGGAATCATGAGTATTTTACTCCCGAGCATCTCCTCTATACTTCAATGGAATTTACCGATCCCAGAGACCTGATTGAATTCTGCGGAGCCGATCCGGATGAGATTAAAGTGGATCTTGAGGAGTATTTCTCCCGGTACATCTCTTCTGTATCCGGACCGGAACCCATTCAGACCGAAGGGCTTCAGAATGTGATCGAACGCAGTATGCTCCATATGACATCCGCAGGAAAGGATACCATAGAAATTGGAGATATCCTGATATCGATCCTGGATGAACCTGACAGTTTTGCTGCGTATTATATGAGAAAGTCCGGCGTGAGCCGCATGGACCTTCTGACAGCTGTTTCCCGGATGAAGAGGGACGCGGAGCTCGATTATCCCGATGGGGAGGAAAATCCTGAAGACTTTGATGATTTTTCCGATCCTCAGACCCAGAGAGAGAAGAAGAAAAAAAACAAGTCGGCCCTTGATGCCTATACAACAGACCTGACTGCTCTGGCACAAAAGGGTAAACTGGAGCCCTTAATCGGACGCGAGGATATCCTTGAAAGGACTATTCAGGTTCTGAGCCGCCGGTTGAAAAACAATCCCGTACATGTGGGGGATCCCGGAGTCGGCAAAACCGCTATCACAGAAGGACTGGCCTGGCGGATTTATCAGGAGGAGGTCCCGACTTTTCTGAAGGGCGCCAGGATCTTTTCGCTGGATATGGGAAGCCTGCTGGCCGGAACCCGTTACAGGGGCGATTTTGAAGAGAGGATAAAGCGGGTCCTGAAGGAACTGGAAGATATTGATAATGTTATCCTGTTTATCGATGAGATCCATACGATTATAGGAGCCGGTTCGGTTTCGGGCGGCAGTATGGATGCCAGTAATCTGCTGAAACCTGCCCTGGTGAGGGGAAAACTCCGCTGTATAGGTTCCACCACCTACGACGAGTTTAAAAAGCATTTTGAAAAAGACCATGCCCTTGCCCGGCGTTTTCAGAAAATCGATGTGCCCGAAACGACTGTGGAGGAAACAAAGGAAATTCTGAAGGGACTGCAGAAGGTATATGAGGAACACCATGGTGTAATCTATACGGAAGAAGCGATTGAGGCTGCTGTAACCCTGTCAGATCTTTATATTAATGAAAAACACCTGCCCGACAAGGCTATAGACCTGATAGACGAGGCGGGAGCCTGGAAGCGTCTGCAGGCAGAGAAAGAGGGGACCGCCGGAGAGGACCAGACCATTACGGACAGGGATGTGGAAAAGGTTGTTTCCACTATCGCCCGTATACCGGAAAAGAGTGTCTCTGCCAATGAAACTGACCGTCTGCGCGATCTGGACAGCGCTTTGAAAAAGAATCTCTTCGGTCAGGATGAAGCGGTGGATGCGGTTACCCTGGCAATCAGACGTTCCCGCGCGGGGTTCCGGCAGGAGAATAAGCCGATTGCCTCTTTTCTGTTTGTCGGTCCCACAGGAGTTGGAAAAACCGAGCTGGCAAGACTGCTGGCTTCCGAACTGGGGGTTTCCCTGCATCGGATTGATATGAGCGAATACCAGGAGAAACATACGGTCTCCCGCCTGATCGGTTCGCCTCCGGGTTATGTAGGCTATGAAGAGGGGGGGCTGTTAACCGATACGATTCGCAAGAACCCCCATGCGGTTCTGCTCCTGGATGAAATTGAGAAAGCCCATCCGGATGTGTTCAATATCCTTCTGCAGATGATGGATTATGCCACGGTTACGGATAATATGGGGAGAAAGGCGGATTTCCGTCACGCCGTCATTATTATGACTTCCAATGCGGGAGCCAGGGATATCGGAAAAGCCGTAATCGGGTTCGGAGATGAGACCATATCCACCGAAGCCGTAAACAGTGCTGTGAACCGGATTTTTACTCCCGAGTTCAGAAACCGGCTGGATAAAATTATCAATTTCCACGGTCTGCCCGATGAAGTTGTACAGTCCATTGTCCGTAAGGAACTGAAAGCCTTTGAAGCTCAGCTCTCCGTCCGGGATGTTACCCTTGAAGTCTCGGACGAGTGTGTCCGATGGCTGGCTGAAAACGGCTACTCAAGGGAGTACGGGGCCCGTAATATCTCCCGGCTTGTGGATGATAAACTGAAAACCTTCTTTGTGGATCAGGTTCTTTTCGGAGATCTTTCCGGAGGGGGAAAAGCCTTTGCGGATATAAAGGACGACGATATTGTTATAGAGGTTCGGCAGGGTGAGTGATGACGCCTTCCCCTGGCTGGAAGTGCAGGACTTCTTTCCTTTTCCGCCCCCTGACAGCTGGGACGATGATATTGTCGGAGTGGGAGGCAATCTCTCTCCGGGGATGCTGATTTCAGCCTACGCCCAGGGGATCTTCCCCTGGTTCAACGAGGGAGAGGATATACTGTGGTGGAGTCTGGACCCGCGGTTTATTCTCTATCCGGGGAATCTGAAAATCTCCAAAAGCATGAAAAGGCTTATCAGATCCGGTCGTTTCACTCTCTCCGTAGACCGGGACTTTCCAGCAGTTATTTCCAGTTGCGGCACTGCATCAAGGAAGGGTGAGGACGGAACCTGGATCAGCGGCGATATGAAAGAGGCCTATACCCGTCTGCATGATCTGGGATTTGCCCATTCCGTGGAAGTCCGGGAGCAGGGGGAACTGGCAGGAGGCTTGTACGGGATCTCTCTGGGGAGCTGTTTTTTCGGTGAATCCATGTTTGCCCGCCGTCCGAATGCATCAAAAACCGCTCTGATAGCCCTGACGCTCTGGCTGGAGGAACAGGGGTTCCCTTTTATCGACTGCCAGCAGCATACAGAGCATCTGGGGTCTATGGGAGCAGTGGATATAGACCGCGCCGTTTTTCTGAAGGAGTTGAAGAAGGCTCTTCAGGTTCCGACTATCCGGGGAAACTGGAGTGAGCTTTTTCCCGGCTTCCCCGATTCCTCCCGTTGGCAGTACCTGAAAGGGGACAGATAATATGGAGAAAAGTTTCTTCTTCCTGTTCCTGATGCTGATCCCTCTTACCCTGTTCGGCCAGACGAATGACAGTGATTCGGATATGCTGGAACGGCAGTACCATGTGGATACCATGAAGAACAGAGCCCTTGAGGCTATGAGCCGGGGAGACTTTGAAGAGGCTTTGACTATTCTGGATACGGCTATTGCCCTTTCTCCCAAGGATCCGCTGCTTCGGGATCTGAAAGCTTCCATTCTGGAGCTGGAAATAATTACAGCCGGTTCGCCGGAACTGACAGGAGGGGAGACCCGGAAACCGGAGTTTTACGATCCGGAATCCATTGCCGGGAATGAAGGGGATGATTCGTCCGTTGTCGTTCCGGATTTTGAGGAGGAACTGATTGCCGGGAGACACTTCAGCGATCCTGTGCAGTTCCGGGAAGCCTTCTCTTCAACTCTGGCTTTACACCTGGGAGAGTCCAGGCCGGTTTATCTGGAAAACGACGGGTTCTATCAGCATGACGAAGTAGAGGAGCTGAGTACAAACTACGGGGTCTTTGGAGATTTTCAGTATTTTTTTAAAGGTATAGACCGGGCGCTGGGAGTCAATCTGAGGTATTATGGGAACCTCCTGAATCCTGAAGAGGGAAATATTCTGGTTCATCAAATGGATCTGGGTATTGTTTTAAGGGGATTCTTTCTGGAGAGCCCCGAAGCAAGATCTACTGTGGGGTTTCGTTTCGGAGCCAGTCTGCTCTATCTGAATGATTATGAACGATCCCGGTTTAAACCGGCTCTGGCTAATGCGCTGGGGTTTGGAGTTTACTATAACGATGCGGTTTTACGGCTTCTGTTTCGGAAAAGGCCTTTCTTTCAGAGAATTGTATTTGATCTGGGAGTGGATTACTACTATCTGACTCAATCCGAAGACAGCTATATGATCCGCTATAACGGAGCCCTCACTTTTCAGGTAACTCCGGAATTCCGGGTGGGGCCGTTCATCCGTTCCTTTAATACGGCTCAGGATATTCAGATCCTCAGCTCCTGGAGCACGGGGATGCTCCTGAACTACTCGCTGTAGGATACAGGATTGCACTCAAGGGATGTCACACAGGCAGATCCTGCAATATATCAAGAAATACCTTGATCCGCCCCGGTTGGGCCCAGTTACAGGTACCCTGCATCTTATGGCTTTTGAGGATAGAGCCGATTACCGGTTTTTTGAGTTGTTTCAGAACTCTCAGGGCTTCTTCCTTTTCCCTGAAAGGACAGTAGGCCTGAAGGGATTGATTGGGAACCCAGGGTTTCCCGTTATTTTCAGAGAAGAGTATGGGAGTAAACTCATTTTTGCCGTAGGACTCCCAGACTACCTTCCAGGGAAAAAATGTATAGGGACCCACACCAAGCAGGCTCCAGTAGTATCCCCTTCTTATCTGGCTCCTGAGCATAACCCCTTTCCGGCTCTCAAGAGAATCTTTATGTCTGTTAAGGTAATCCAGGGCACCCGGGTAGCTTTCCAGTTCCTTTTCTGTCAGAACTTTTCCGTTCTGTTTATAGGGCAGGAAGATATATTTATCCGCCTTCTGATTCCCCCTGAACTGTTTGGCCGTTATAAGCGGGAAAATCAGATCCTCCGGAAGAAGGGCTCTCTCATTTTTATTGGCCACTTCGCACAAACCTTTTGAAACCGGTTTGCAGCTTTCAAAAATAAAGAGAGAATTCCTGCCTCCCGTATTGATGCCCTGACGGGGAAGGGAGTCCTGCCCGATGGGGATGCGGGGGATTTCCGGGGGAGTGGACTCAGCGGGGTTGTGAATCATATAGGCGCTTCCCCCTTCCCGGACAGGTGCTGCCAGATGTTCCTCCCACTCTCTCTTGTCAGTCATTATGTGATAGGGAAGAGCCTCTCTCATCTTCCGGTCACGCTGCATATAAATCAGACCGCACCTTGTGGTTACACCGGGAAAGATTTCATTGCTGCCGTAATCCCATACCTCATTGATGGAGAAGGATGTCCCAGGCAGTTTACCCCGGCGGAAGGTGTTGTGGGCGCCTTCATTCAGGATAAGGGACAGGGGGCTGAAGAAGAAGGCGCTGCCCCGGGAATTCAGGTTGCTCTCCAGTGTTTTCATAATAATAAGGGCCGCTATATCTATACGGGAATTCCCTAACAGGAGGTCTCCTGCCGATGCGGCCAGACCGAATCTGAGAAAACAGGGCTTTACAGTTTCTTTCTCCCCGGAAGGCAGGTCCGTATAGTTTACCCACGGAGGGTTCCCGAACAGGATATCTGCCCGGAAGTTACTCTTTTCCGACAAAATATCACCGGTTTGTATGGGATTGCTTTTGAAATCTATCCCGTAGGTGCTGTGGATCCGGTGGATGAAGTTCCGGGAGAACTCCTCCTCTCTCTCGATTCCCTTCAGTCTCTTCAGCATCTGACCGGTAAGGGGGATCCCGTCCTCCCGGCTGACTCTTATCAGCGATTCAAGCAGAGATCCCTTGCCTGCGGTGGGATCCAGGATGCTTGCTCCTTCAGCCCATTTATGGTGGAGGTCGTATTGCCGGACCATAAAATCCGCCTGGATATCCGGTGTGAAAAATGCGCCGATGGATTTTCTTCTCTCTCTGCTGAGAGCCTGTTCCTCTCCGGATATATCAGCCATGGTTATCCAGGACCTGCCCGCTGCTTAAACCCTGCAGCGCCTCATCAAGGGCATCATCCAGAAGTTTGAATAACCTGTCCTCTCCCTGCAGCAGGGGATACTCTTTTTTTGTCAGGCTGCCGTATGCCAGCAGGCGCAGTACTTCCGTAAGGGGCTGTTTGTCCGGAGGTGTGGCAGGAACGTAGGCATCCTGTCTGGCACCCAGACGCACCCTGTGGATGAGCCTGGCATCAAGAAAAGGATCCAGCAGGAGCTCCACCTCCATCTCCGGGAGATTGAGATGCATGGAAAGTTCATGCAGCTGAGGAGGATCGTTCCTTTTTAAAAAGCGCTCCGAAATAGTCGAATAAAGGCGGAGGCTGTCTCTTATCCGTCCCCCCGGAAACTTCTCAGCGGTATCACGGAAGTAGCAGAATTCCCTGTGCTGATGGACATAGGTTATCTCTACCGCAAGCAGAATCGTAATCCATACCACATAGATCCATATCAGGATAAGGGGAACAAGGAAAAGGGAGCCGTATATGACAGATATCCTGACAGACTGATTCACCCAGGCGGAAAACAGCCTTTTGGCAATTTCCCAGAGAACGCTGCCGCTTGCCGCTCCGATCAGGGCGCTGGTAAAACGGATTTTCCCGGAAGGCATCAGGGTTATCAAAAGGAGAAGGGTGAGAAATATGAAAAGGAAAGAAGACACTTGCCTCATGAGATTCGTGCTGATCTGGCCGTTCCCGTAGGTTTCAAGCAGGGAATTAAACAGATTCCCTGAAAAAGTGATACTGGCGCCTATAAACAGACCGGCAAATACCAATACGGCCGTATAGGTGGTGAAACGGAGAATCAATGTCCGTTCCGTCCGCATCCTGAATACCGTACTGAGGTGTATTTCAATATTGTTTAAAAGCATTACTATGGTAATGACAAAGATCAGAATCCCCATTGTTCCAAAGCGGCTGCTGTTTTCGGCAAAGTCGCTGAGGGCGGAGAGTATTGTTTCCTGACTTGTGGGCAGAAGTGTTTCCGCCAGAAACGTCTGGACCGTTTCACTCCGGATCAGGCTCCCTCCGAAACCGAGAAGAACTGTGAAAAGGGGGACGATGGCCAGGAGTGTGGTATAGGCCAGTCCCGCCGCCCTTTGAGGGCACCGGTTGGATAAAAACTCCTTTACAACTTCTTCCAGAAAAGTATAGAGAGATTTCATATATGTGAGGGTTTTCATTCAACAGGGCTCCTGTTCGTCCTCTTTTCCATAAATACAAGAATCTGTTTTGGAGTCAGGGGTTTTTTCATCAGCTCAATATACCCGTGTTTTTTATAAAAATAAAGGTTCCTGCTGCTTTTATGTCCCGTGAACAGCTCATAGCGCTGCAGATGAAAAAAGCGGTTCTCTATTTCCTTCAGGAGGAGAGAACCGATACCCATGTTCTGGTATTCCGGATGGACGATCAATTTGGCGATATAGCAGGTTTCACCGTCTTCTTCCGCTCTGACTGATCCGATGATTCTGTCGTCTGAAATGGCTTTAAGAAAAATCCCCGCGCCGTACTCATGTATGATTTGATCCATAGTCTGCTGAAGAGGCGCTATTGTAAAGTCCTGACACAATTCCGCTTCGCTCAAGTAAGCTGTCTTCTGAAGAGCCAGGATATCAGGCAGATCTTCTATACCTGCGTCACTGATCGTTACTTCCGGCATAAATTCCCATCCTTGCTTTTGAAGATTATAGGTCAGGTTATCCGGGAGCACAAGGTGCCATTTCAAAAAAGGAGGGGCCGCCCTGTTAACAACAGGTCGGCCCCTGAAAGGAGAAAATTGAAAGAAAATCGATAATTATGGAGGGGTTATCTCTCCATCCAGATCCCAGAGATCTTCCCAGGTCTGTCCGTCTTTCCACAGGAATACCTGTCCTTTGATCAGACGGCAGTTCCTGTCGATTTTTGAGAGTTCTTCCATCTCTTCATCGGTCAGGGGATTTTCTACAGTCAGCTTGATATTGCTGAGGTATTCGTTCCGGTGAATGGAAAAGGGAATGGGAATCTGTCCCCTCTGTACAGCCCATTTAAGGCAGACCACAGCCGGGTGTGCACCCAGTCTGGCTGCAATTTTCTTAACAACGGGATCTTCGATATCAACCGTATCGGTCGAGGTTTTATCCCGATCAGGCCGTGTGGGAGAACCGATGGGGCAGAATCCTATGGGCTGAATATTGTTTTCCACAACAAAATCATACAGTTCAGGCTGCTGAAAATGGGGGTGGAGTTCCATCTCGTTACAGGCCGGCTGAATTCTGGCATCCCGCAGAATCAGTTTCAGTTTGGGAATGGAAACATTACAGGTCCCGATGTTTTTTACCAGTCCCATTTCGACGAGCTGTTCCATCTGCCGCCATGTTTTCATAAAGTTTTCATGAATATAGGGTTTGGCATCGGGGCTTCTGGAATCAACATCACACCCGGGGGCATGGTAGTTGGGGAAGGGCCAGTGTACAAGAAACAGATCCAGGTAATCCAGCTGAAGGTCTTTCAGGGACTGTTTACAGGATTTGATAACGTCATCGTGCATGTCATTCCATACTTTGGATGTAATCCAAAGTTCTTCCCGGGGGATGCCGCCTTTTATAATCGTCTGCAGAGCCTGTCCGATAAGAGCTTCGTTACCGTAAACCGAGGCACAGTCGAAGTGACGGAATCCGACTTCCGCGGCTCCAACAACAGCGTTGGCAATGTCTTCCGGGGCAAAACGGTCGGAACCGAATGTTCCCATACCTATACCGGGCATTTCCGCTCCGTTGAATAATTTCCTTTTAGGTACAGCTTTGGGGTCTACTCCGTCAGCCGCTATGGAAAAGTCAGTTCTTATTTCAGCTGCCATAAAATACTCCTTAACAGTTTTAGTGTGTTAGAACACTTAATATGTATGATCATGTTATACTACGGTTTTGCAGGTTTGGCAAATGTTTTTGTAGGGAATTCGGTTATTTTTATTTAAAGAATGTGGATTTCTATATATAAATGAACCTTTGAATATTGTATGAAAATAATATATTGTAATAATTATTGGACGATGTATATTTAATACCAGCTGGTAATATTTAATAAAAAACCTGTTTGAAGAGGGCTCTATGAATTGGGATTTTTCAATTTTCGATGCGGTACAGCTGATGATTCCGGCGGCTTGTTCCCTGATGCTTATATGTATTATTGTGGCATACATTTTTCTGTACTCCCGTTTCAGGGAAACCCTTTATCTGGCCGGTCTGATAATAAGCGTCTGTGCTGCCGCCTACGTTTTGTTTGAATTTCTGGTAATTGTCTGCGGCTGGACAGACAGGATTGAGCTGGGACGTCTCTTTCATAGACTGGGGCAGCTGGCAGGTGCCTACTTCCTTTATGCGGTAATGAATTTTGCCTCTGCAATTATGTCAGAGGGGAGTGTGCTGAAAAAAATAACGACCTATATGTCCATGGGAGGGCTTGGTTTTGCCGTTTTTCTCACATTCGCCGCCTTTATCTTTCCCGAGTCCTTTATCTCTATAGCAAACGGGATTACAAGAGAGCTCCTTTCGCCGGGCGATTTCAGCCGCGGCCGGGTAGGCCCGCTCTACTCGGTAAGGGATGTGCTTCTTGGAATCTACCTCTCTTCCATGATTATCCTTTCTCTGGTTTCACTTTTTCTGCATCACAGGGACCCGAAGACACTGATTATTATTCTCGGAACGGTTATTGCGGCGGTATCCGCCATTGATGATATCATGTTCTATCAGTTCGGCCGTAATTTCATACTTAATGCCTTCCGCTATTCCCGCATGTCCGTGGGGATCTCCTTTATGATTCTGTTTATTCTGACTGCCATTATTAACGAGTTTTTCAGAACCCAGCAGGAACTGAATGAAACCCATCGAAAATTGAAAGAGACCCATGATGAGCTGAAACTTACCCATAAAAAACTGAAAGTCTCGGAGCGCAAGTACAGGCATCTGTCGGAAGGAGCCGATCAGGCCATCTTCTCTCTCTCTCCGGATATGAAGTTCATGTCCATGAATCAGAAAGCCCGTTCCTATTTTGCTCTTCCCCGGGAATCAGAGGAGAAGCACTTTCTGGAGGTTATAAACCATAGCCACGGGGGGGATTCCAGGGTATCCAGGCAGATTATGAATGAAAACCTCAGGCAGCTCAGCTCCGACAAAGAATCGGTTACTTTTCATACCATTGTGGATGACCCCCGGACAGGAGAACCCGAAGAGTATGAGTTCCACTTTGATTACCTGGAAACGGATGAAAAAGAAGTTGAGTTCATCGGAAGGGCTTCCAAAATGAAAACTTCCAGACTGATGCGGAGCATTGAGTATGAAAAACTGAAACTGACTATCGAAAACTATATCATTGCCATTGATGATGTAGCCACCAGGCTTACCCAGACCCTGAATAAATATATCGATCAGGGAACGGTCCTTTTGATCAAGATGGGGCTGCAGGAGATTATTATAAATGCCATAGAACACGGAAACCTGAATATATCCTTTGATGAGAAAACCCATGCCATGTCCGAAGGACGCTATCTGGATTTTATCAGGGAAAGGCAGCAGGATCCCCGTTACAGGGACAGGCGGGTAACGATTGATTATATACTTACTTCCGACAGTGTTCAGTATAAGGTGACAGATCAGGGCGCAGGATTTGATTTTCATTCCACCATGAAGAAGGTTGAGACAAGCGTTGAAAAGGAGATGCTGACCCACGGCCGGGGCATAAATATGACCAGAGTGCTTTTTGACGAGGTCAAATACAATAAAAAGGGCAACCAGGTTCTTTTGATAAAGAATCTACAAACAGCGTAAAATTCCATTTTTCTTCGGATACCGTTTTGACCGAAATCCCTTTCAGGCCAGAAGATCCACGCGGACTCCCATATAGGAGGGCAGTTCGGCCCTCTCTTCATTCCGCTTCTCTTTCTCCAACCGGTTTTTTTCCTGCTTCTTCAGCTCATTGAACCGGCGAACTTCTTCCATTTCTGTACGATATCTCTCCGCTTCCAGTTCTTCCAGGTGCCTGAACGGTATCGCTACCATATCCATGACAGACCTCTACTGTATTATTCTATCAGATATCTGTGGTTCTCTTATGAAGATGAGGTTGCATTTTTATGGCCATATCAGAATTTAAAGCCGAAATTCTCAGGAATAACCCGTCTGCGGAACTCTTCATTGAAGTATCGGTCTGTCATATTGGCAATATAATCCACCGCTATCCGCTCGGGGGCGGTTTTTCTGCTGTATTCGGGAATCATCTTTCCGGTAACCCAGCGATTGATGTAGGAATCTTCCCGGTCACGGAGTTCCTTCAGGAATGACTGATAGAGGTGGCGGAACATCTGTTCTATCTTGCCGTCTTCGGTTTTCTTTTCCGGATTCAGGTAGATATTCTTATAGTTGTAGTTCATCAGTTTTTTCAGGGCCTGAAAGATGTCCGGGCTGAACCCGAGCCAGGATTTTCCGGCGCTCTGCTCTATCAGATTATAGGACAGGGTTTGGACGATTTTGTCGTTTCGGTCTCCCAGAACGGCGCTGATCTCTCCGGGCAGATCCTCCCGTTTCATCATTCCCAGGGTTATGGCATCCTCAATATCCCGGCCGATATAGGCAATGATATCGGATATCCGGACCACGCAGCCCTCCAGGGTCATGGGCTTTATAGTGCGGGAGAAATTCTCCGTTTGAAAACACTGCTCGTATTCGTGGATAATCTGATCGGCTTTTTTGGATTTATCCGGGGCGTACTCTTCCTCCAGGAGTTCTCCGTTATGGCAGAGAATCCCGTCCAGTACCTGGATGGTCAGATTCAGTCCCCGGCCGTTATTCTCCAGTTCCAGGAGGGTTCTGACACTCTGGGCGTTATGGACAAAGAGGCCGCATCCCTGCTCTTTGCATATGCCGTTCAGATAACGTTCTCCGTCATGGCCGTAGGGAACGTGCCCCAGATCGTGCCCCAGGGCAATAGCTTCTATCAGATCTTCATTCAGCTGAAGGGCGCGGCCTATCATACGGGCTATTTTGGATACCAGCTGCACATGGAGGACCCTGTGGGTAATGTGATCGTTCTGGAACAGGTAGAAAACCTGGGTTTTATCTATATAACGGGTGTAGGCCCGGGAGTGAATAATCCGGTCCGTATCGCGGGAAAAGGACGACCGGATATCCGGCTGCGTTTGCTTTTCAATCTGAATACGGGTTCCGCGGCTGCTGTAACAGGCTTCAGAAGAGAAGCTTATCTCCTCTCTTTTCTTGTTATGGGCCAGTATATCTGATATCAGTTTCGGATTCATGGTGCTTCTCCTGTTTTTTGCAGTTCCTCTCTGTACAGGCTGAGGAATTCCTCTTTTCTTTTTAAGCGGTACTGCATAACCCAGCGGGGGTGGGGGAGGGGTTTCACTTCGTCAAAAAAGGCGTGTTCCCTGTTCAGTTCCTTCAGAATTTTATAGTTTTTTCCCTGTCCCAGGGAGAAGGCCACCCGCCTGTCAGCTCCCAGATCCAGCTGTTCCCGGAAGGTTTTTACAATCCAGGGTTTCAGATCAGCCAGAAGAGCCGGCGTATCGTAGTAATTCCTGTTCTTTCCCTGCCAGGTAAACCCCAGGGGAGAAAGGGCCGTCAGAAAGTAGCGGCTGTAGAAGGCTTCCGCTCCGCCCATAAATTCCACCAGGTCGTAGATAAAACGGGAAGAGAGTTCATGCTTTTTCTGAAATCCGTTTGCAATGCCGCAGTATCTTTCCAGGTTGATGGGATCCGTAAAGGGGATCCCCGTAATCCCTGCTCCGAAACGGCCGGGATTGATCCCGATCAGAAAAATACGGGCGTTGTTATCAGAATAATACCTGCTGTAAAAATCCCGGAGTACGGTCTGAACCTCTCTGTTATCATAGGGATCTATCACATCGGTCTGATCGGGGAGGGGATGATCAAATTTTAAAGAAGACAGAAAAGCCAGATACTTTTCTGAAAACATCTCTTTCGGGGACTCCATACTCTTTTTTATAGGATTTTTGTCTCCTTGACCAGAGTTCGGTGTTATGTTTTATAAAGCCGGATATCATGTCGGCCCGGGGAGCTGCCTCTGATGGACGAGGTATACTATAAACCCTGATTATGCTATTTTAATCTGCAGAATATTTTTTGAATCAGGGAGTCTTTTTCATTATGCCCTTTAAAATCCTGACAGTGTTTCTCGTGTTCTTTACCCTTTCTGCAGCCTATTCCGAGAGCGGCTTTTCTCTGAATCCGGTTGTAGACGGTGTGACCGCTGCGGCGTCGCTGGGGGTGTTCCTGCCCTCTCAGTTTCTCGATTCCGGATCGGAAAAAAACAGAGAACGTTCTGATATTAACGGTTTTGACAGGCCCTTGATGTACGGTTACAGCGAGTCCCTTGATACGGTTGGAACGGTTATTTCCCTCTCGGCTCTGATGCTGCCGGGTGTGACTATGCTGGAGGAAAAGGGCCGGGAGAACTGGCTGACCTATGGGGTCATGTATACGGAAGCTTTTCTTCTGACAGCGGGAACCAAGGATCTGCTGAAAGGGCTGGTCCCCCGGAACAGACCCTTCAGTTATATGGATGACAGTATTCCCGGGGGAGAAGAGGATGATTACTATAACAGTTTCCCTTCGGGTCATACGGCTTATGCTTTTCTGGGGTCTACTTTTCTGACAACGGTTCTGCTCGAGGATTATGCCGCCTCTCCCTGGACGAAGCCCCTGATTGCGGGCAGCTACACACTCGCCGCGGGCGTCGCGGCCCTCCGGGTTGCGGCGGGCTGCCACTTTGTCAGCGATGTGCTTGCCGGGGCGGCTATCGGATCCTTCTTCGGATGGGTTGTTCCAACCCTTCATGTCAGCGATGACAGGGCGATTGCGATTGCGCCCTTATATAACGGATTAACTTTTACATACTACTATTAGGATGAATCCAATGAAAAAAATAACGGTTATGATCAGTATTCTGCTTGCACAAATGGTTCTGTCTGTTTCCCTTGCCGCCGAAACACCGGATAAGTATCCCACCCTGGGTGAATTACTAATCCATATCGATCCCGATACAAGGGCAGTTCTGATGAATGAGAAAGAGGCTGTAGTTTTCCACGACGGCCCTCTGGTTCCGGAAGTACTTCCTTTCTCCGGGTTTACAGAGCCTATCAGGCAGGAAATTGCAGATGGCGGACTGACCCTGGGGATGGAGGGGCTGTATCTTCTGGGCGACCTGCCCCCGGGCTACCGGAACAGTCCGTCCCGGGAGAGAACTCTGAAAATTTATAATATTCTGCGATCGGTAAGCACTCTCAAGGGGCTTGAGTATTATTCGGAAACGTCCAATAAAATGAAAACCCTTTTTGAGGACAGCTGGGCCATAGACGGTTTTGAATCGAAGAATAAGATACCTGATCCTCTTGTTTCGGAGCTGAAGCCTTATGACAGTATCTCGATTTATCAGAAGGATAACAGGTTTTCCAAAAACCAGTACACCATGTCTTTCCGGAATGAAGAAGCCAATCTCTCCACCAGTATAATCAACCACACCCCCCTTAAGGTCTCGGGGGTTATCAAAATGGTTGATCCGGAAGAAATGCAGATACACATTGCCATTATGCCCTATCAGGAGGGGCTGGCAGTTTATGTGATGATGGCGGCCGCAACGGATACAAGATCTTTCCGCAGCAAGGCCCAGCAGTCTTTTGGCAATAGGGCTATCGCTCTGAAGAACTGGTTTGAACAGCGGATGGGCGAGGAGTTTTAGCGATCCACCCTTGCACCGCCGCCCCCGACAATCTTCTCTACTTCCGCGAGGCTGGCCATTGTGGTATCACCGGGCGTTGTCATAGCCAGAGCACCGTGAGCCGCTCCATAGTTAACCGCTTTATCCGCATCGTTGAAAGTCAGGAATCCGTAAATCAGACCCGAGGCAAAACTGTCTCCGCCGCCAACCCTGTCCATAATTTCCAGACCGGGTCTATGTTCTGCTACAGAAATTTTTCCGTCATACCAGGATATGGCGCCCCAGTCATTGACTGTGGCGGTTTTAACTCCCCTGAGGGTGGTTGCGGTGGCTTTGAAGTTGGGGTATTCCCCAATGGCTTTCTGTATCATTTTTTTGAAGTTTTCCGTTTCCAGATCGGTCAGGTTGTCATCGGTTCCTTCTACTTCAAAACCGAGACAGGCGGTAAAGTCCTCTTCGTTGCCGATCATAACATCCACGTATGTGGCAATTTCCCTGTTTACCTCCTGTGCTTTTGCCTCACCTCCGATGGCTTTCCATAGGGAAGGGCGGTAGTTCAGGTCGTAGGAGATAACGGTTCCGTACTTTTTGGCAGCCTTCATGGCTTCAATCACAACACCGGGTGTTGTTTCGGAGAGGGCGGCAAAGATTCCTCCGGTATGAAACCAGCGGACCCCCCGGGAAAAAATCCCCTCCCAGTCAATATCTCCCTCTTTAAGCTGAGATACTGCGGTATGCCCTCTGTCTGAGCAGCCTACAGCTCCGCGGATACCAAAGCCTCTCTCTGTAAAGTTCAGTCCGTTACGGGTTTCCCGTCCGCAGCCGTCGTACCCGGCCCATTTGATCAATCCGGTATCCACACCGCCTTGCAGAATCAGATCTTCCACCAGGCGTCCCACAGGGTTGTCTGCCAAAGCGGTTACTACAGCGGCGCGCATGCCAAAGCAGCGTCTTAATCCTCTGGCTACATTGTACTCTCCGCCCCCTTCCCAGGCCTGAAACTGCCGTGTGGTATGAATCCTTCCTTCGCCGGGGTCCAGCCGGAGCATCACCTCGCCCAGGGACAGTATGTCGTATCTGCACTCATCTGCAGGTTTAATTATAAGTTTTGCCATTGTAATATTTCCTTTCCCTTATTCTATCTGGAAATCAACTCCACGGCTTCTTTTACAAGTGCCGTTATTCTGTTCCAGTTGCCTTCCTCAATATCGGCTGCTTTTCCAACCCATGTCCCTCCGGCACAGGGGATCTGGGGAATAGCCAGATACTCTTTCAGGTTTCCGGTGTTCACTCCGCCTGTGGGCATAATATTAATCCCCAGGTGTTTATAGGGCGCAATGATATTTGACAGCATTTTTGTTCCCCCCATAGCCTCGGCGGGAAAGAACTTAACCATATGTATGCCAAAGTGCATTATCTGCTCCAGCTCCGAGGGGGTGCAGAATCCCGGGAAAAAAGGATATTCCGATTTTACCGCTTCCTCAACAATAACAGGATTAAAGCCGGGGGCTACTGCAAAGTCGGCGCCCGCATCAAAAGCCCGATGAAGATCTTCCGTATTGAGAACCGTTCCGGCGCCCAGAAGAAGATCAGGAAACAGCTTTGAGGCTTCTTTAATGATTCCCTCTGCCGCCTGTGTCCGGAATGTAATTTCCGCGGCCATCAGGCCGCATTCATTCAGGATTTCACACATTTTAACCCCGTCATCTACTTTCTCTATTGCCAGAACGGGGATTACTTTTACTTTGCCCATTTTTTCGACTATCTGATTACATTTCTGCTGATATGAATTCATATAATTTCTCCTTAAATTATTATTAGAATCCGAAATTACATTCGGTATAGCTGTATCGATTGTTTATTATTGCGATTCACGGTAGATTCAGATCCATGGGAATCGGCCCCTTTTCCATGTTCTTTCCCGGAAATCGCAGAGAATCTATCTGAAATATTCCGGGAATGGGCTTCCATCAAGAAACAGTTGAACTTTACATAGAAGACTTAAATACCCGTACTAGAAAAACATAGTACATTCACTAAAATATCTTTTATTATATTCTCTCCAATAATTTGTAGTATCAGAAAGCTTGAAGTACTGTTGATAATCCGTAGAAACAAGATCATTCATTCTTCTTAAACCGTTATTGAGATGTGAACCGAGGATGGGGAAAATTGCAGAGCTATCACCTTTCTTTATTGCTTCAATAATTTTCTCGTGATCTTCGATTATTTCATGATATTTCAGGGTAACAACAAAATCCAGCATTCTAAACCGTATATATTCTACAAGCTGCATTTGTATCATTTCCCAGATATATTCACAGTGGGTTTCTCTAAACCAGATTTCATGAAGCTCACTATCTTTCTTGAAATATTCTTTTTCATCTACAACCGGTTGATCAACTATTAGTTTCTGAAATCTTAGATTATGTTCAAGTTCTTCAATTATAAAACAGTTAGGTTTGCTTTCGATAAAATCTTTAATCACCTGACTTTCAAGAATTACTCTCATATGGATTATTTGATATATCTTATTCAAATCCAGAAGAGTAGCTGTTACGCCTTTATAGGGAACAATATCCACCAGTCTCATATCACTTAATCTCTTAAAAGCGGATCTCACAGGAGGTCTGGTTACATTATATAAATCACATATCTCACTCTCAACAATCAGTTCTCCCGGTTTAATAATCAAATTTGTCAGTTTTGATTTTAAATCTTCAAATATTTTGTTGCTCAAATCATTCTGTTTCTTATTTGCCACGTGTAAAATCCCTTAAAAAAGTTCTAGTTCGGGCAATATATCAATACCCGAATCATATATTAAGTATTATTATTTTTTTGTTTCTTTTATATTCATTTGCAGCGTTGCCAGTGCCTGCTGAAAATACATCATATCATTACCTAAAATAAGCATAGTGATACCACGATCTATTGCAGCTTTAATATCTTGAGGAGATGACGGGACAACAGGAGCAAGAATTCCAATTCCTCTTTTAGCCGCTTCTTCCTTTAAAAGTTTATATGCATCATTTACTCTATTATCATTAGAGTTATAGCCTACTTCAGCACCGATACTTAATGAATAGTCTACAGGACCGAAATTGATAGCATCAATCCCTGGTGTATTGAGAATCTCTTCAATATTATCTGAGAACTCGAAATCTTCGTCCATGGGAATAACAAGAGTGTCTTCATTCGCTTTTTGCGTATATTCCTTCCATGAAAATCCCGGACCACCATAGTTTGCAGACCTTACACAAGATTCTCCTCCTCTTCTACCCTCTGGAGGGAATTTTGCGCCTTTCATTATCTCATCAATATCATCTTTGGTTCTGCAATGGGGAACAATTACACCTTCAGCCCCCATTTCCAGGACTTTCCTGATTTCAACTTCATTTATATCACTAACCCGAACTAAAGGAGAGACGCCGCTGTGTTTTGCAGCCAGGATCAATTTTTCCATATGCACTAACCCATCTAAAGGACAATGCTCAAGATCGAGATATACAAAATCAAAACCATAATTTCCAATAGCTTCAACCGCAGCAACAGCTCCAGTATAGCAGACAACTCCAAAGACAGGACCATTTTTCATTTTTTCACGTAATTTCATCATCATTTCCTTATACCTAAAGAAGAACCTGTGGCAGCCATAAACTGATAGCAGGAATAAAAGTTACTAATAATAAAATAACTATATTACACATTAAAAAGGGAAGAGCATCTTTGAACACTTCAATAATTGAAAGTCCGGAAATTTTTGCTCCCACATTTAAACACATCCCGACTGGCGGAGTAACAAGACCGATAGCCAAACCAACCACCATGATGATGCCAAATTGTAATTCGTCCATTCCAATAGTCCTCATTACAGGCATTAGAATTGGTGCTATCAGTAAAATACAGGGTACAACATCAAGAAAAGTCCCTAACAACAATATAAGCAGATCAAACATCAACAATAGTCCCCAATAGGGAATACTCGTTGTCAGAACAAAGTCTGCAAGTTGTGTGGGGATCTGTTCTACAGCAAGAATCCAGGTGAAAATCATTGTAAATCCACCGATAATCATAATAGATGCTGTTATGATTGAGGTTTTCTTTAAACTTGATATTAAATGTTTACCTTTTAGTTCTTTATATATAAAAAAGCCTAAAACCAGTGCGTATAAAACAGCAATTCCTGCGGATTCACTTGCAGTACATATTCCTACCGTAACTGTAACAAGAATCATTACAGGCATTAATATTGCCAGAATTCCATCTTTAGCAGTTTTCAGGTTTTCTTTTCTGGTACTAATGCTCTGATTCTTATGGTAACCATTCTTTCTGGAGATTATCCATGTGATAACCAATTGTGTCGCGCCAATCATAATTCCAGGGATAACACCGGCAAGAAAAAGCTTTCCCACACTAACTCCGCTTACCATTGCAAACATGAGCATAGGAATACTTGGGGGAATTATCATACCGACAGTTGATGATGCAACAGTAACACCTGTTGAAAAACCTTTTGAATACCCTTTCTCGATCATATCAGGAATTAAGATGCTGCCTAATGCTGATGTGTCTGCTACAGATGAGCCGGTAATACCGCCGAAGATCATTGAGGAGACAACATTGACTTCACCTAACCCGCCTCTTAACGGCTTAACTAATAAAAGTGAAAAGTTTATCAATCTTCTTGTCAGTCCCCCATGATTCATCAGTTCACCGCTTAACATGAATAAAGGCATGGCAATTATCAGGAAGCTGTTACATCCACTCCATATACGTTGCGGAAATGACATTAGAAAAGATGGATTTGTTAGCAAAATATATAATATTCCAGACCCCCCAAGAGCAAAAGCAATAGGCAGACCAATTATTAACAATACAATTAGAGCTGCAAACATTATTGTTAAATACATATTGTAATTTCCTCTGGTAACTCGGAATCATCTGTATATCCAGTTTGAGCAGGTTTAATATCAATGAAATTATTTAATATATCTACCACGCAATATAAAATGGTCAAACAGAAAGAGATCGGTACAACCGCGTAAAAAAAACCGGTTTTTATGCCCGATGCAGGAGATACTGTCGTTCCTACCACAGAAATCCATTTTATTGAATATTGAATGATTACTGAGGAGACAAAAATAATGATAACCATTATAAGAATATCTACAATTTTACGTTTTTTTTCAGATAGAGAATCTTTAAATATTGAAATTCCGATATGATGTTTTTCCCGAATACATAAAGCAGACCCTAAAAAAATAATGGCAGCAAATGCTATAGTGAGCAGTTCTTCTACTGAGCTGAAAGATAATCCGAACAGATATCGAAGTAATACTGTAAGTATAATCCCGATAGCAAGAACTGCTACAAGTGCTGATAACACAAAAGATAATACTTTATCTGTCATTCTTAGAATTTTATCCATAATAACCTCAAAAAGAAATCTTCAGAAAAACCTCAGTTAATCTGAAGATTTCTATTCATAATTAATTTCGGGTCACTTCCAGAGCTTCATTCAATTCATCTTTTGAAAAAGCCCCACTATCAATAAATTCATCATATACATGCGCAACGGCTTCCCTGAAAAGGTCAGCCTCCTGCTCTGTAGGAGTATAAATCTGAACGCCGCTATCCTTAATAGTGTTGTAGAAGGTATTATCTGTTTCCAGGCGAAGCTCATTGATTTTTTCTGCAAAAGCCCAGGCTCCATCATCACAGATCTTCTGTAAATCAGCAGGAAGGCTATTATAGAAATCAAGATTCATACTGAGAACCTCCGGATGAAATTGATAATTAATAACGGTCATGTATTTCTGAACTTCATAAAATTTCATATCTACGATGTTAGCCATAGGGTTTTCCTCACCATCAGCTACACCGGTTTTTAATGCCATATACGTATCTGCATAAGGAATTGAAACCGGATTGGCACCTAAAGCTTTCATACTTGAAATGATTGTCTGCATAGGAGGAGTTCTCAGCTTAAGTCCCTGCATATCTGCCGGACTTTTAATTTCTTTTATGTTATTTGTTATTTGTCTCGATCCTGCATTACCAAAAGCCAGAATTTTAATATTATTCTTCTCTGCATCTTTCATAATAGATTTTCCAAGATCACTTTTAGCAAGAGCAATCATATCATTCTGACTGTCAAAAAGAAAAGGCATTAATATCAGTGATAATTTAGGAGTTAACGCATCAAAGGGACCTCCATCGTATGCCTCGAGGGTTCCCATTTTCATCGATTCAATCATCTCAGGTTCTTTTCCCAGAACCCCCGCAGGAAAGACCTGTACTTCTATCCTTCCAGCTGCTTCTTTTTCAACGTATTCTTTAAAAGCCAGTACAGCCTGATTCCTGGGACTTTCCGCTGAAAAAGCATGACCAACCTTAATGGTATAGACCTTTTCTGATGAACTGTCTTCGGATTGACCATTTGCAAATACAGCACCGGCAGTTACTATTAAACCCAGCAACAAAACTAAAACCTTTTTCATTTTCCCTTCCTTCTCTCAATTATTTGAGATTACAATCCCTTTATATTGAAAACTTACTTATGCTGGCTGTTTACCTATATAAGCAAGGATTCCACCATCAACATACAGAATCTGACCGTTTACAAAATCAGAAGCTCCGCTAGCTAAAAATACAGCCGGCCCCTGGATATCTTCCGGATTACCCCATCTTGCAGCAGGAGTTTTCGCGAGAATAAATGCATCGAATGGGTGACGTGAACCATCCTCGTTTCTTTCTCTTAACGGTGCTGTCTGTGGTGTTGCAATATAACCGGGCCCGATCCCATTGCACTGAATGTTATATTGACCATATTCACTGCAGATATTTCTGGTTAGCATTTTAAGACCACCTTTAGCGGCGGCATAAGCAGAAACAGTCTCTCTTCCCAACTCGCTCATCATTGAACATATATTAATAATTTTCCCATGGCCCTTTTTAATCATACCGGGAAGTACAGCTTTGGAAACAATAAAAGGAGCATTCAGGTCAATATCAATGACTTTTCGAAAATCTTCAGCTTCCATTTCAATCATAGGAATTCTTTTAATAATTCCTGCATTGTTTACCAATATATCAACAGAACCCAGGTCTTCAGTAATACATTTAACACATTCCTGAACGGCTTTATCATCGGTTACATCACAAACATAACCTTTAGCATCGATTCCTATTTCGGAATAGGCTTTTAATCCTTTATCGACGAGGTCCTGATTAATATCATTAAATGCTATTTTTGCACCATTCTGGGCATACGCAGTCGCTATCCCAAAACCGATTCCATAAGAACCACCTGTAATCCAGGCAACTTTTCCTTCCAGGGGTAATTCCTTACTCATCTTAATTTCTCCCTAAACATAAATAATAATCAGCAAATTTTATAAATCGCTTATTTAGAATTCACAACCCTTATCTGATACACAATCGATGAATGTGATATCACATATGCTTAGGTTATATCAGAATTATAGATCGGTCAACTTTTTTATTTATAATTTGTTAAATTTTTATCTTATCAGATTGCGGAATCCCCTCACTTTAATAGAGATCCGACAGATGCAGAATGAGAAGAATATGTTATGGATTAGTAAAGATTCATAGAGAGATTTAATCAGGAAGGGAGCTGGTAGAAAAAACCGTAATTTGTTCATTACTAGAGACTTAATAAGTGAATAAATTTGGTTTAAAAATACCCGCGGAGTATCAGGAAAAATAGAAGAGATCCGATACTCCACAGGGGCTCAAGGTCTTAATAAAATAGTTTAACGATCGACTCTCGCTCCGCCGCCGCCTACGATCTTCTCCACTTCAGCCAGGCTGGCCATAGTGGTATCACCGGGCGTTGTCATAGCCAGAGCACCGTGAGCCGCTCCATAGTTAACCGCTTTATCCGCATCGTTGAAAGTCAGGAATCCGTAAATCAGACCCGAGGCAAAACTGTCTCCGCCGCCAACCCTGTCCATAATTTCCAGACCGGGTCTATGTTCTGCTACAGAAATTTTTCCGTCATACCAGGATATGGCGCCCCAGTCATTGACTGTGGCGGTTTTAACTCCCCTGAGGGTGGTTGCGGTGGCTTTGAAGTTGGGGTATTCCCCAATGGCTTTCTGTATCATTTTTTTGAAGTTTTCCGTTTCCAGGTCGGTCAGATTTTCATCGGTTCCTTCCACCTCAAATCCGAGACAGGCGGTAAAGTCCTCTTCGTTGCCGATCATAACATCCACGTATGTGGCAATTTCCCTGTTTACCTCCTGTGCTTTTGCCTCACCTCCGATGGCTTTCCATAGGGAAGGGCGGTAGTTCAGGTCGTAGGAGATAACGGTTCCGTACTTTTTGGCAGCCTTCATGGCTTCAATCACAACACCGGGTGTTGTTTCGGAGAGGGCGGCAAAGATTCCTCCGGTATGAAACCAGCGGACCCCCCGGGAAAAAATCCCCTCCCAGTCAATATCTCCCTCTTTAAGCTGAGATACTGCGGTATGCCCTCTGTCTGAGCAGCCTACAGCTCCGCGGATACCAAAGCCTCTCTCTGTAAAGTTCAGTCCGTTACGGGTTTCCCGTCCGCAGCCGTCGTACCCGGCCCATTTGATCAATCCGGTATCCACACCGCCTTGCAGAATCAGATCTTCCACCAGGCGTCCCACAGGGTTGTCTGCCAAAGCGGTTACTACAGCGGCGCGCATGCCAAAGCAGCGTCTTAATCCTCTGGCTACATTGTACTCTCCGCCCCCTTCCCAGGCCTGAAACTGCCGTGTGGTATGAATCCTTCCTTCGCCGGGGTCCAGCCGGAGCATCACCTCTCCCAGGGACAGTATGTCGTATCTGCACTCATCTGCAGGTTTAATTATAAGTTTTGCCATTGTAATATTTCCTTTCCCTTATTCTATCTGGAAATCAACTCCACGGCTTCTTTTACAAGTGCCGTTATTCTGTTCCAGTTGCCTTCCTCAATATCGGCTGCTTTTCCAACCCATGTCCCTCCGGCACAGAGGATCTGGGGAATAGCCAGATACTCTTTCAGGTTTCCGGTGTTCACTCCGCCTGTGGGCATAATATTAATCTCCAGGTGTTTGTAAGGGGCGATAATATTGGAAAGCATTTTTGTTCCTCCCATTGCCTCGGCAGGGAAGAACTTCACCATTTTGATGTCGAACTGCATTATCTGCTCCAGCTCCGAGGGGGTGCAGAATCCCGGAAAAAAAGGATACTCCGATTTTACCGCTTCCTCAACAATAACAGGATTAAATCCCGGAGCTACCGCAAAACTGGCTCCTGCCTCAAAGGCCCGATGGAGATCCCGGCTGTTTAGCACTGTTCCGGCTCCCAGTAGAAGGTCGGGAAACTGCCGGGCCGCCTCCTTAATGATTCCTTCGGCTGCTTTTGTTCGAAAGGTAATTTCCGCAGCCATCAAGCCGCTCTCGTTCAGAATCTCACACATCTTTATCCCGTCTTTGACGTCCTCTATTGCCAGAACGGGTATGACTTTAACTTTTCCAAGTCTGTCTACAATTTTATCACACTTCTGTTTATATGAATCCATTTCATTTCTCCTCAGATGTCTACCTGAACCCGAAATAGTTATTGGCGTTATTAAAACAGATATTTTCCACCATGGTACCAACCAGGTTGAAATCCATAGGTATCAGGCCTTTTTCCATGTCCCTACCCAGAACATTACAGAGGATTCTTCTGAAGTACTCATGCCTTGTATAGGAGAGGAAAGACCGGCTGTCTGTCAGCATTCCCACAAAACGGCTGAAAAGACCCAGCTGGGAAAGGGATTCCATCATACGTTCCATACCGTCTTTCTGATCCAGAAACCACCAGCCTGAACCCATCTGGATTTTACCGGCAACGCTGCCGTCCTGGAAATTCCCCAGCATGGTGGCGATCACTTCGTTATCCCGTGGATTCAGGTTGTAGATAATGGTCTTGGGAAGTTTGTTCTCCCTGTCCAGCATATCCATATACGCTGCCAGAGGACGGGCAAAGTTCTGATCGTCTATAGAGTCATATCCCGTATCAGGACCGAGCTGTGCAAAAAAACGGGAGTTGTTGTTTCTCAGAGCTCCGATATGGAGTTGTTTGGTCCATCCCTTTTCTGCATCCATCCGGCCGAATTCCAGCATCATGGCGGTTTTAAACTGATCCGCTTCTTTCGGTGAAACATCGCCGCCGGAACGGGCTTTGTTAAAAATGGATGTGATTTCCGTATCTGTATAATCAGAGGCATAGACCGTATCCAGTCCATGGTCAGAGAGACGGCATCCCGCATCATGGAAATACTGATGCCGCAGCCGAAGAGCTTCGATCAGATCGGTGTAGGAACTGATGTTTTTATCTGCCGCAACGGCCAGCTCATCAATGTAGGCGTTCCAGAAATCCTTGTCGATGGCCATGGATTTATCAGGTCTCCAGGCCGGCAGGATCTGAACTTCAAACCCCTCTTCTTTCAGGGCTTTATGATGCTCCAGGGAGTCAACGGGATCATCGGTGGTACAGGATGTGACAACATTGCTCCGGATCATCAGTTCCCGTGCGGAAAGTCCGCTTTTGAGGACCTCCGAGGTTCTGTTCCAGATCTCTTCCGCTGTTTCACCAGAGAGGAGAGTATCATCCACATTAAAATATCGGGCCAGTTCCAGATGGCTCCAGTGGTACATGGGATTCCGGAGAAGGAAGGGCATGGTTTCGGCAAATTTCTGAAACTTTTCCCGGTCCGGCTTATTTCCTGTACAGAACTCTTCACTTATCCCATTGCTTCGCATGGTGCGCCATTTGTAATGGTCCCCATAGAGCCATACCTGGGTAATATTCTCCCAGGAGATATCATCCCGGATTTCCTTTGGATTCAGATGACAGTGATAATCAATAATCGGCTGATGTTCTGCATAGTCGTGATAGAGCCTTTTGGCAAAAGTATTGTCCAGTAGAAAATCATCATGTATGAATTTCATATATTTATCTCTCCCCGTATTTATAAAGTGACACCATCTTTAAAAATGGCGATTTCCCGTATCCCGCTTTTTTCGGCAGCCGTTTCTTCTCCGTTTATAACCCTCAGTATTTTATCCAGCAGGATTTCACCAGCTTCTGCCATATTTGAAGAGCCGTCTTCAATAATTCCTGCATTAAAGTCGATCCACTTCTTCTTATGTTCCGCCAGAGCCGTATTGCTGGCTATCTTAAGAGTGGGAATAAACCCACCCAGAGGGGTCCCCCTTCCGGTTGAAAAAAGGACAAGCTGGCATCCTGCTGTTCCTAGGGCTGTGGTCGCAACAATATCGTTCCCGGGAGCATACAGGAGGTTGAGTCCTTTCTTTTTGATCATTCCGTCCATTTTGACAACATCCACAATCTCTGATTTTCCGGATTTTCTGATGCATCCCAGAGATTTATCTTCCAACGTGGTAATCCCTCCGGCTTTGTTGCCCGGAGAAGGATTCTCATATACAGGCTGATTATTGTCCCTGTAGTAACCCTTATAGGTCTCTATCATATCTTTCGTCATTTCAAAGATCGACTCATCGGCGCACTGTTTCATCAGAACATTTTCCGCTCCGAACATTTCCGGGACTTCAGTCAGAACGGCCGATCCCCCGGATTTAATTATCCTGTCAGAAACAGATCCGATCAGAGGATTGGCGGTTATACCGGAAAAGGCATCCGAACCGCCGCATTCCAGGCCGATTATAAGATCGGCCCAGGATCCGTCTGTTCTTACATCTTTTGATGCCGCTTCCAGCAGCTCTTCCAGGAAGGCAATTCCGGCTTCTATTTCATCCGCCTCTTCCTGGGCTTCCAGGTATCTGATCCTTGCGGGATCAGGCTCTTCCGGCATAGTCTCCCGAAAGGCTTTTATCTGGTTGTTTTCACAGCCCAGTCCAAGAATCAGAACTCCTCCCGCATTGGGGTGAAGGGCTATATTCTGCAGTAGATTCCGGGTCCTTTCATGGTCTTCTCCAAGTTGAGAACAGCCGTAGGGATGTGTGAAACAGTAAACCCCGTCAACACCGGATAGTCCTTCTTCTCCCTTCTTCATCAGGAATCTCTGGAGAATCTGCTGCGCTGTTCCGTTGACACAGCCAACAGTTGGAAGAATCCATAGTTCATTGCGAATCCCGGCTTTCCCGTTTTTCCGTTTAAATAATCGGGGAACTGTAGAAAGGGGAATGATATCAGAGCTGTTTTCCGACGGTTCGTATCTATATTCAGACTGCTCTGACAGACCGGTTTTTATATTATGAATATGGACATGATCTCCCACAGGGATATCTTTGAGAGCATAGCCGATTACTGCACCATATTTCAGGACAGCTTCGCCCTTACCAATCTTTTCTACGGCAACTTTATGCCCTTTGGGAATATCTTTCAAAACCTGGATTTCACTCTGATGGGCATCTACGGTCATCCCGGGTTTCAGGTCGGAAAAGGTTATTCCCACATTATCTTTTTCATCAAGGAAAAACAGGGAGGGGTTCAAAGGTACTCCTCCAGTGTATTTTTCATGCCATTTGTCACAATCTTCATAATATATTCCGCCACTTTCTCATGGAGTCCATCAAGGCTTTTAAGAGAGACTCCCCAGTGATCATCCAGAGAGAGAATCCTGTCTGCAATGGCCATGGCATCGTCCAGGGATTCAGGGGCTTTCTTCCAGAGTTCTTTATAGAGCTCCAGAAATTCCTTATCGTCCTTAACCGGATACTCTTTGCCGTCCAGAGTTCCTCTGTAGAAACAGATCAGGGCGGCCAGAGAGAGAGACATCAGCGGTGGAACCGTAGAATTTGTTTTATAATACCCCAGGAACTGAGGCAGTAGACGGGTTTTGAACTTGGTCATGGAATTCAGAGAGATGGAAAGCAATTGATGATTAATAAAGGGATTTCGGAAACGGTTTAAAACGGTTTCCGCATAATCTTTCAGATAGTCTTCAGGCATCCCCAGGTTGGGAATAATCTCATTGTCCAGCAGATTCTGGACAAATAGGGCGATATTATTATTTTCTACCGCATCTTTAACAAGCTCGATCCCGCACAGATAGGCTACCGGAACCAGAGCCGTATGACAGCCGTTCAGAATCCCGACTTTTCTCTGTTTGTAAGGTTTCAGATCTTCCACCAGTTTTATGTTCAGTCCGCTGTTTTCCAGATGAAGCTCTTCCGCTACAAATTGGGGCCCCTGGATGACAAACAGATGAAAGTACTCTCCTGTTGTAATAAAGCTGTCCTTATATCCCAGTTCCTTTACCAGTTCTTCCACTTCATCTCCGGGATAACCCGTTACAATTCGGTCCACAAGGGTTGAACAGAAAGTATTGTCCTTTTTGATCCAGGAGATGAAATCCTGTCCCAGGTTCCAGAGGTGCGCATATTTCAGGACAATTTCTTTAAGGGCCTCTCCGTTATAATCAATCAGCTCACAGGGAATCAGAATAAAACCGGAATCTGAGGCACCGTTGAATTCCTTATATCGTTCATGGAGGAAACGGGTCAGTTTCCCGGGATAGGAAGAGGGGGGACGATCGTCATAATTATCTTCCGGATTATAGGCAATACCTGCTTCAGTCGTATTGGATACGATAAACCGCAATTGAGGATTTTCCGCCAGCGACAGGAACTGATCATATTCTTTATAGACGGGAATTTCCCGGTCGATGCAGGAAATCAGGCGTTTCTCGTTTTTCAGTTTTCCCTTATTATCATAGCCCCGTATGATGGAGGTATAAATACCATCCTGTGTATCCAGTAGAGGAGGGAAGTCTGTATCTATGGGGCGTACCACTACAACACCGGCATCCAGGCCTTTTTGTTCATTAAGAATATCCACCTGCCAGTCAATGAAACAGCGCAGAAAATTCCCTTCTCCAAACTGAAGGATTTTTAGCGGTCGTTTCTGTTTTATGCAGCCGTTTCGGGCGGCTACAGATTTATTTAATGCTGTATCTTCTGTATTGCTCATTATTATCTCCTGATAATTGTTTTTGTATCTGATAAAAGGAGTCTTACTCCCTCTGGTCTTCTGGGAAAACCCGTTTTAATGCCCAGTTTCTGTGCTGAACCATCGCTTCTTCAGCCAGATCGGGATCACCCTGCCGGATAGCTTCCATGATTCTTATATGTTCCAGGGGAATTCTGGAGAAATCTTTATCCTTCTGTTTCAGATGAGGCTGATCCTGCATAACGATTCGCGGAGTCAACTGGCTGAACAGGGATACCAGGACATGGTTCCCTGTAGCATGAGCTATGGCCAGGTGAAAGAGGTAGTCTTCCTCCAGATAATCTTCTTTGCCGTAGAAGCGGGCCAGAAACTCCTCCTGCCTGGTTTCAATCAGATCCAGATCCGTTTCTGTGCGTCTCTCGGCGGCCAGTCTGGCACACTGAACATCCAGAATAAACCTGGCTTCCATCAAGTCTGCCATCTTCTGGTTTCGGCTGACAGGTATGGACTGCATCAGCTGCTCCACTGTACCGGCATGCATATTGGCAATACGGGTGCCGCTTTGAGGGGAGATCTCAACAAGACCATAGAAGTCCAGTTTCTGCAGAGCTTTTCGGATCGTTCCCCTTGTGGTTTCCATTTTTTCCGCCAGGGCTCTTTCCGATGGGAGCCTGGCTCCGGGCTGTAGCTGTCCGGAGACCACTAATTCCCTGATTCTTGTGAGAATGAAATCTTCCGGTTCACGGTCATTGCCGCTATTTTCAAAAAGTTCAATGGATATGACTGATTTATTATCCGGTTCCATGTAAATCCCCTTGTCTTCTTATTTTAAATTTTTATTTACAGGATTTGCATTGTCCTTCCATAGTCATTTGCTGTGCATAATTCCAGAAATCATCGGCCAGAGTGCTGTCCCCGAGCCCGTTTCCCGGGAGAATGAAGGCCCGGGACCGGGTTATATAAAGGTAAAAATACTCCTTATACCTGAAAACCCGGTGGACGAAGCTCCATTCAAACTGTTGCTGTTCATTCCGGTTTGATACTTCGATCTTTTCTTTCTCAAAGCGGGTAGTGTAAATCAGATGCCTTTCGGCGAGTTTATTTTTTTTATCTGATTCCGGAGGCTGATCCTGTAGGAGAGTATATACAATCCGGGAGTCACCAGAGCCAGTACAAGGAATAAGCGGAACAGAAAAGGACTCCCCGTTACCAGATTCAAGACACCCAATCCTGACATAACCAGAGGAAACAGCATGAGACTGATCCACCGGCCATGGAGCAGAAAACTGTTAAAGAAGGCGAAGTCTCTGAATGTTTTAACATCCACATATGTATCAAACTGATATATTCTGCTTTGCCCCATCTTATATCCTTTTTCTATCCTGGATTGGTTGACCACATATTTAATTTATACAACTGGTTAACCAGTTGTGTCAATGAATTCCCTGATTATTTAACAGATTCCTTCAGGGGATATACGAAAAAAATACTCATACTGTAGCTTTTTATGGTACTATACAGCGGTTATGCCCCTTTTTGAAATCTTCGGAAACATTATTATACCGGTTCTATCCGGGATTTTTCTCTTTACCTACTTTCTCTATTTTGCGCTTATTGAGGAATCAAAAACCAGTTCGATCCGATACTTTACAGTATTTCTCATTTCTTTCTGTGTTTTTCTGTTCGGGCGGCCTGTTCAGATACTTTCAGGGGGGCATCCTTCGCCCCTGATTATCAATAATATCCGTTCTTTCGTTCTCAGTTCTGTTACCATCCCTATGGTGATCCTTGCAGATTTCTCCCGTCCGGAAAAAGACCGGAGAGACCGGTTTTGGCCTTTGATTATAATGGGAGTTCTGGTTGGTGTTGTTTATACAGTATTCAATACTCTGACTACCACCGGAGCGGAAGTTATTTTTACCATAGGAAGCTTTAATGTATACGATTCGATAACTCCCAGCCATACAGGACCCTTCTACGGAAGAGAGGTTACCATTGCAATTTATCTTGTTCTGGCCATTATCCTCTTTCTGGATTCCCTGAGTAAAATACAACGGGCGAGACACTACAAGGGGATAGGAGAGTTATTCAGAAAGAGGATCTATCTTTATAACACTGGGAAAATGATCTTTGCGTTTACATTTTTCTGTGGTGCACTGATTCATATGTGGTGGATCTATTATGTAGGCTCCCTGATAGGAGTCTCCTTTCTGGGTTACGGAGTTGCCCTCGATATCAGGGAAAACCGGAAAAGGATGCAGAAAGTTATTGCCTATATCAGAGAAGATCTGATTCAGGATCTGTCACTGGATGTTCAGATGCATCAACAGGTATCGGATATGCTGAAACTGTTGCATATTCCCGAAGACATCAACACCTTTGTTGTGCTTAAAGAAAATCTACATGGAAGGGGTAAAACCAGCAGCAATAATCTGAATGACTCTCTGTTCAGGGAAGCTGGAAATATTCTGGATAAAATCCTCGGCAGGAATCATTACATACTGATGCCAATGGGCACAGATATGTTCGGGCTCTGTCTTCCTGTTGCTTCGGAGACAGAGATCTGCCGCAGTACTACAATCAGGGTATGTGAAACACTGAAAAATTCACTGGCTGCCCTTCAGAATTATGATTTTGGCATCGGCCGATCCTATAAAGGACTGGAAGACCTTAAAAGCTCCTACCATGAAGCCGTAACGGCTGTGGAATATGCCAACCGGATAGAGGGGGGGCAGGTTATTCATATCACGGATATTCAGGATGAAGAACCCCGGAGAGAGTATCCCCTGAAAGAGAAGAGTGCTTTTCTTGCGGCTATCCGTATGGGAGAAAGTGCGAAAGCGCAGGAACAGCTTCAGCGTTTAACGGGGCTGCTTTTCAGCTATGGCAGTGAAACTGACAATCTACAGAAAGTCCGTACATATGAGCTTCTGGGCACCATGGTTGAATCCGCAATTGCCGGGGGAGGAGATGTGGATGAGCTGCTTGAGATCAGTGAAAAACTGTTTTCTGAATCAGCTATAATCCGTAGTCAGGGGCAGCTGCTGGAGTGGCTTAAATCCCGTACCGATGAGATCATCCTGATTGTATCCCGTTCTCATTCAAATCGGTATAAAAATCTGGTGATCAGGGCAAAAGAGTATATAAATGAGCATTATGCGGAAGCTATCACCGTGCGGGATGTCGCGGATGCCGTCTGTATCAGCGAATCCTATTTTAAAACAATTTTCAAAAAAAGCAGCGGATACTCCTATTCGGAATATTTAACCATAGTCAGAATGAATCAGGCAAAGAATCTTCTAAATAAAACTGAAAAATCCGTAACCGAGATAGCCCTTGATGTGGGGTATCAGACCCCGAACTCCTTCAGTTCCCTTTTTAAAAGAGAAACCGGATTGACTCCCACGCAGTTCAAGAACAGCAGTAAAAAAAACTGATTTTTTCCCTGTTTTATACAATTTAATAGTTAGAAAGTACAATCGAATAGTCATAAAGTACAAATTCAGAGAAAGTCAAAATCTTCCATAGAGCGGTATTACGATTCCCGTCATAGCATTTAACAGTCATTTGATAATTACTTATCGAGTGATGTAAATACCAAATGGAGGATTCTTGTGAAAAAAAGAATTGTTTTACTTTCTGCTGTATTAATGATGGTCTCTGCCATGGCATGGTCTAATGGTCAGAGTGAAGGTGATGCTGCCGGGGATGGTGAAAAAAAAAGCTACACTTTCAAATTTGCTGAACTCAACCCCAAAGGCCATATTATGGAACA
The DNA here is from genome assembly GCA_963663385.2 of Oceanispirochaeta sp. Classification (GTDB taxonomy): domain Bacteria; phylum Spirochaetota; class Spirochaetia; order DSM-2461; family DSM-2461; genus Oceanispirochaeta. Next base: position 1,094,727 of record CAXXXD010000004.1, read on the forward strand.
GGTGGATTCCAGGTTCGCAGAGCTGGTTTATGAAAAATCAGATGGTCGTATTAAAATTGAGGTTTTCCCTGCTGGTCAGTTAGGTGATGAAAAAACCATGTATCAGTCCCTTCAAATGGGTGGTGGCGCTATCGATATGTGCCGTGGCAACACCAACTCGCTGGGTGATTTCGGTGTAAAAAAACTAACCCTTTTCGGTCTTCCCTTTATTTTCAGGGACAGAGAACATTTATGGAATGTTCTGAACAGTGAAATCGGAAAAGAGTTCCTGAGAGAACCTCAGGAAACCGGTACCGGTATGGTTGGTTTGTTCTACCTGGATGAAGGTGCCCGTCATATTTTTACCAAACCCGGTATTGAGATACATAATGTAAATGATCTGAAAGGACTGAAACTCAGAGTCCCCACGACCCAGTTGATGTCTGAAACTTTCCAGGCCCTAGGCGTACAGCCTACCCCCATCAGTTTCGGTGAACTGTATTCCGCTCTTCAGGCCGGTACCGTTGATGGTGCTGAACAGCCTTACTCCGGTTATTTTTCCAACAACTTCTTTGAAGTGGCTCCCAACTACACCCTCTCGGGACATACATACAGTCCCTCTATCGTTCTTATGAGTGAAGCGGTATTCAACAAACTGGATGCCGAGGATCAGGCTATTATCATGGAAGCCGGAAAAGAGGCTGAACAGTATAACCTTTCTTCTATCGAAAAGCTTGACGGCGAATTGATTGAAAAGATCAAAGCCGCCGGTGCCGGTGTCAGTGAAGTTTCTGATAAGGTAGCTTATGTTGATCTGGCCAAGCCTGTTGTTATGAAATACATCGAAGGCCTGGAAAGCTATTACGAAGCAATCCTCTCCAAGTAATTGAAAAAGCATACCTCCCATAGGGGAGGTATGCCGTTCCCTGATTGACTATCCCCTGACTCCTCTCGGTCTCCCCGAGGGGGAGAGGTTAATTCTCCCCTCCTTCGGAGGGCGGGGGGAGGCCAGCCTGAAAAGGTTCGATTATGGAAAGGCCTTAAGGGAATCTATATCTATTCTGAGAGAGGATTCAGTGGGAGAGAGGAGTTCAAATGAAAGCAGTTAAAAAATTTTTTGATATGGTTTACTGGGTATTTCTGACAATCTGTAAAATCGGTTTTATTGGAATGATTGTTATTACAACCTGGGTTATTATCAACCGCTATTTCATCAAATCACCCATGACATGGGGTGAACCGGTTGTTCTTATGTTTATGGTTTACATGTCACTTATAAGCGCTGCTCTGGCAATCCGGAAAGACACTCATATCCGAATGCAGATTATCGACTTCCTGGTTCCGGAAAAAGTTATGCCGGTTATAAGAGCTTTCGGGCAGGTTCTCATGTTCGGTTTCGGACTTTTTTTATTTATATACGGCAGCAAATTCTTAAACATTGCCAAACGGAATATCATCACTGGAATGTCTATCAAGTCAAGCTGGCTTTTTTTGGCCGGGCCCGTTTCAGGGGCCGCCATTATGCTGATGGAAATAGAACGTTTTATTAACTTCTGGCACCGTGTAGTTACTGGGCAAAAGCTTGAAATAACCCGATGCCAGGAAGAAGAAGCGGAAGCCCTTGTGGAAGATGCAGCAGAAATCATCCAACACTGCGAGGATAATAAATAATGGATCATAATACTATAGCCACCCTCATTCTGGTGGGATCATTTTTTGTCTTTCTGGTTCTGAGAGTCCCTATCGCATTTGCTATTGGTGTCTCCAGTATTGTGACAACTATCTATCTGGGACTTCCTATCATGCAGATAGCCCAGCTCATGGTAAAAGGTGTGAATGTCTACACCCTTATGGCTGTTCCGTTTTTTATTATTGCAGGAGAGCTTATGGGGGCCGGGGGAATCTCAAACCGCCTTATTAAACTCTCCAATGCCATCATAGGATGGATGCGCGGAGGTCTTGCCACGGTAAATGTTATGGCTTCCATGTTTTTCGGAGGAATCTCCGGATCTTCCACTGCAGACACCGCGTCCCTGGGAACAATTTTGATTCCCATGATGGCCAAAGAAGGGTACGACAAGGAATTCGCCACTAATATTACTATGGCCAGTTCCGTTCAGGGGCTGCTTATTCCTCCCAGCCATAATATGGTCATGTATGCCATGGTTGCAGGAGGTGTTTCTGTAGGCCGTCTGTTCCTGGGGGGGATTATTCCCGGAGTTTTCCTTGGTATTGCCTTGATGGTGTTCAGCTATATCGAAGCTGTCCGTCATAAATACCCCAAAGGTGATCCTTTCAATTTCAGGACACTGGTCAAAACTCTGGGAGACTCCATATGGGGACTGATCACTGTTCTGATCGTTGTTGTCGGTGTTGTCAGCGGTGTCTTTACCGCTACCGAGTCTGCGGCGATTGCCGTTGTCTGGGCGATCCTTGTGGGAATCATCGTCTACAAGGAACTCACGCCGGTTAAAATCTGGCATTTGATGGAACGGTCCCTTAATACTCTGGCTATTGTTATGATCCTGATTTCCACCTCCCAGGTATTCGGATGGCTGCTGACCTATCTCCACATGCCGGAGCTGGTCGCCAACGGGATTCTCAGTTTTACACAGAACAGGATTGTTATAATGATCATTCTAAATATTGTTATGCTCGTTTTGGGAACCATTATGGATATGTCTGCCATTATTCTTGTTGCCACTCCGATTCTCCTGCCGATTGCCTGTACAATAGGGATGGACCCGGTACATTTCGGCGTGGTTATGATTCTGAACCTTGGTATCGGACTGATTACCCCTCCGGTGGGTGGGACTCTCTTTGTGGGATCTGCTGTTTCGGGTGTGCCCATTGAGAAGCTCGTAAAAAAGCTGCTGCCTTTCTTTATGATTATGATTGCAGTACTTCTGATCATATCCTATGCGCCGGATATTGTGATGTTCCTTCCGGATAAACTGATGCCCCTTGCTGCAGGAAACTGATTGTGAACATTTTTTATGGGGATTGCCTATGACTCCTGCAGAAACTCTCATGGACGCCTTATCCTCTTTTCCTGTTGTGCAGAATCCCCGGGGAGCTGTCATTATCTGTCCTGGCGGAGGATACGAGATGCTGGCAGACAGAGAGGCCGAACCGGTCGCAGCGGCATTTGCCGACAGCGGCTGGCAGCCCTTTGTGCTCCGGTATCCCATAAAAGAAGAATCCGGATCTGCTCCGCTTTTATCAGGGCCTCTAAAGTCGCTGGGCCGGGCTGTTTCCATAGTGAGGAGAAAAGATTTTTCCTCTGTGGTTCTCTGTGGTTTTTCTGCGGGGGGACATCTGGCTGCTTCCCTGGGGGTGCATTGGCCGGACCTGGTCGATCAGTTCGGTGACTGTCGTCCGGATGCTCTCATCCTCAGTTATCCTGTGATCTCCATGAAAAGCCACTTTCATGAGGGCTCTATGCTGAATCTGACAGGGGCTGACCCGGAATGGCGGGATTACTTCTCTCTGGAAAATCAGGCTGGTCCGGACTCGGTTCCCGCTTTTCTCTGGCATACCTGTGATGACAGGGATGTCCCGGTGGAAAACTCCCTGATGTTCTTTTCCGCTCTCAGATCAGCAGGCGTTACCAGTGAACTGCATATTTTCCCCAGGGGCGAGCATGGCCTGTCTCTGGCTACGCCAGAGGTGGACCAACCGGAAAAGAACCGCTATGCGGATTCTCATGTGGCGAAGTGGTTTTCTCTCTCTATCGGATGGCTTGAGGAAATTCTGGGAACTCCTGCAGGTCAGTGATTAAATACAAGAAACTTATGGATTAAAAAATGAAAGATGAATTCAATACAACATTAGCGGACTCTCAGGGTACATCTGTTACTCCTCTTGCTGCAGAAGATTTTAACCTGGAAGCATTTGCCGATTACGAAGCGTCGCTTCTGGATGGGTGTGGAAAATTCTGGCAGGCAGAAGACGGCGTAGCCGTTTACCGGAGGGTCAGAGTTCCCGAAGTATTTTCATGGGCATGCCGGGATAGAAAAACTTCTCTGGAACTTCAGCTGGCGGGGTTGAAGAAAAGTATGGCATACAAAGCGGATATTCCCAATTTTCTGGAACCCTGGTACGGGATCGGAGTTGTCTCCAGTGCCTTCGGGGTCCCCTATATCTGGAAAGACGGGCAGGCTCCGGCTGTGGAAGGGCCTTATAAAACCGCTAGAGAAGCCATTAATTGCTGCAGGACCTCTGTGAAAGAGAGTCCCGAGGGGAAACGGGTTCTGGAGATGATTGAGTACTTTCTGGATCAGACCGGAGGGAAAATCCCTCTCAGCCCGGGAGATACTCAATCTCCTCTCAATATTGTTTCCTCCTATCTGATGGACTCCTCAGCCTTTATGTTTGAGATTTTTGATCATCCCGATGATCTGAAAGAACTGATTGATACTGTTGCGGAACTGGAAAAGGATTTTCTGGATGAACAGATCAAACTGATTGGTGATGCGCTGGTTAAACCGGGGCATGGATTTGCCTCCTGCCGGTCTTTTGAAGGGATCGGGTTCAGTGATGACAATATTCTTATGTTCAGTGATGATGACTACAGCCATCTTGGTATTCCATCCATGACGGCGGCCTCCGGATCTTTCGAAGGATCTGTATTTCATTCCTGCGGAGACTGGTCTCCGAGAGCTGATCTGGTTAAATCCATTCCTTCTCTGCTTATGGCTGACGGGGCTGTGGGAAATCAGACCGATCCCTCGCCCAATGATCCGGAAACTCTGGGAAAAGCCTTTGCCCGTTCCGGTAAGGTTCTGCATGTGAGAATTGTCGGCTCTGCCGAAACGGTGCTCGAATATTACGGAAGATTGAAACGGGAAGGGCTGAAATGTATTGTTACAACCTATTGCGAGACTCCGCCAGATCAGGAAAAAGTGTACAGAGGGATTCATGAGTCTGCCTGACAGGACCCTCTGTTTCATTGATCAGGAAGTATAATTTGAAACTGAAATAAGGAACAGGTCTATGAAATATGATATAACATTCCATCCCTCCTGGTGGAATCAGAAGCTGGGAATCAGGTTTACAGAAAAATTCTTTGATGATCCGGAATATAGAATCGCTTCGGATGTGAAAATGCGCCGGTTTCTTTTTGAGAAATTCGGAGAATGGGGAATCGGGGAGGAACATCCCGAACCCAGACCCCTCCTGGGGAGTGATCTCATTGCCAGCGGTTATCTCTATTCCGGAATCCTGGGTTGTGACATTCGTTTCAGTGAGGAGGCTCCCCCGGAAGTGATCTGCGCTGCCCTGTCAGAAAAGGATGCTTTGGATTTTGCTGCCCCCTCCCTGGAAAGCAGTCCCGACTGGCAGATTGTGGAAAAGCAGATCGCATGGCTTCAGAAAGAGTACGGATACGTCCATTCTGCGATTAATCTGCAGGGTATACTGAATCTTGCCCTGGATATCAGGGGAGATTCCATCTTTATTGATATGTATCAGAATGAAAAGGGCGCCAGAAATCTTTTTGACCAGTGTTTTAACCTTTCTGTACAGGTGGGAAGAAGGCTGTCCGAGGTCTCAGACTACTTGTCCGGAGGCGTTACGGCCATTACCAATTTTCTGGATATTTCAAAACTCTATGTTCATTCAAACTGCTCCGTGGAAATGATCTCTCTGGACAGCTACCGGGAATTCCTTCTGGAATATGACAAAAAGCTTTCCGGAATTTTTCAGCCATACGGGATTCACCACTGCGGTCAGTCCATGGAACATGTGGCAGAAGGTTATGCGGAAATTCCAGATCTGGTTTTTGCCGAAGTGGGTGCCGGATCGGATATTGCCAAGGTTAGAAATGTACTGTCCGGCTGCCGGCTGAATTTGCGCTATTCTCCAGTGAAATTGGCAGATGTGAATGAAGAGGTGTTGAGGGAAGACCTTTGCAGGATGGTTAAGGACGCCGGAGGAGGGGATCCCTCTGTATCTGTTTCCTGTGTGGGAATTGACAAATCTGTTCCGGATTCTCATATTGTAAAATTTCTGGAGATACTCAAGGATCAAGTGTAGTCAGCTCAACCATTTTATTCTAAAGAATGGTTTGCATCTCTGCTGTCAATTGTCATTGAACCAGGCGGTTCAACACCATCAGGCTGTTTCCGGAATAACCGGGGAATGGCCGGGGATGGAGTATTCGGATTTTATCCATAATATAGTCCCTTTTTTCCCTGTTGAGGATCACTTTCCGAAGGGATGTTCCCGGAATCTCATCATAGTGATAACCGATCGGTGCTGTTGAGGGAGAGAGTCTTTGCCTGTCGTACCAGTAAACCAGCTGTATTTCCTCTTCATGTATCTCTATAGCGGTAATTCCCCGTTTTCCTATGGCGCAGCCGGAATTGAAAAGACAGGGCAGCAGTTCGTCCGAGCTGTACAGCTCGCTGATATGAAACTCGCTTTTATGCTTCATTTCCCGCAGCTCTTCCTGGTATTGAAAAATCTCCTTTCTTATCCTGAGCTGTTCCGGAGAGCCGGCTTCCCTATAGCGGCGGACCAGATCCTCTATTCTGTATTTCAGGCTGTCCCGTTTTGAATGGGACTCAAACAGGGGCCTGTGGGTATGACCGATTATGGAGATCAGTCCCAGCTCACGGGAAGCTTCATAGGCTTTTACTTCCGTTTTGATTTTCTTTCTGCTGTCAGGCGACTTGGAAAAATTCATAATGCCCAGGGGGTAGGCAATAAACTGCAATGTAAGCTTGCAGAGGGTTTCAAATCGCTGCAGGAGCTCTGAAAACTGATGGCCGTGATAAACAAGAATCGAGTCCTGATCCTTATGCAGTTCCAGGCTTTCATATATGGGAAAGGGATAATCGAAATTGGGATTTGAAAGAATCAGATCGTGATTTCCGACAGTTTTATGAAGCCTTCCTGAATTCTGAAACTGTTCAAAGACGGAATAGAGGTCTTTCCACTGTTTCCATATCTGTTCCCAGCGAAATTTATGAAGTTCTTCAATATCTCCATTAAGGATAAGGTCATAGTTCCGGGGCAGGTAGTAATCTGTCAGAATCTTCTGAAACCAGATGCCGTTTTCGGCAAAATCATCCCTGGATCCCCCGTTGCCCATATGCAGATCACTGAAGATCACAAATCTTTTATCAGAAAGGGGGATTCTTAAGGCTTTCTCTCTGGTTTCCTGTAACAGAGATACACTGTGTATCCGGGGATTATATTCCATATATCATTCAGTCTAGGGGCTGCTTCATTGGCTAGTCATGAAAAAAGTGTTAGGAATCGGCTAAAATACCGATTCCCTTATTACCCGGCCTCAATCAGGCCGTCAATTCTCTGATCTTCCTGATCCGTTCAGGAATATAGTTGAAAAAACTGCAGCTGACGCGGGGCGATAATTTTTTCCCGGATGTTTCGGTTGTAAAAAAATACCGAATGATTGACGCGGTTTTTTCCGTGTCGTCACCGGTTCGGAATGTATGAAAAGGATCGGCTTTAAAGGGGAACCGGGGGAGATCCTCCAGAAAGGCGGTCAGGTCCTCTCGCAGCCTTTTCATTTCTGTCTGGCGCCCCCAGCCGCTGGCTTTCAGCATCCGGGCATTGAGCCTCTGTTCATACTGCCCCTGCTGGGGAATGGCCAGAACCGGTTTTTTGAGAAACAGGGCTTCCGACAGGAGCTGGTGTCCCGCCGGGGCAAGAACTCCGGCGCATCCGGCTAAAGATGTCACAAAGTCTTTATCGGGACCGGGAAAGATATGAAACTCCCTGTCCGGATAATCTCCCAGTATTTCCCTTATCTCATCGGCGGAGGATTTTTTAACATAAACCAGAATATAGTCTCCCTTTTCGGGGACAGCCTGTCGAACCTCTTTTCTTAGAATAGGGCCGACATCTCCATCATAAAAAGAACAGATCAGGTTTTTCTGCGCCGGAGGAGTCATGAAGGACGCTACAGCTTTTGCGCTGACAGCGTCGGGAAGAATCGAGAATGAACGGCGGACAACCGCCGGATGGTTCAGATTGATCAGGGGAATTTCAGCCTTGGCAGAGGCGACTGCCGTAAAGGGCTCAAAATCGCTGATCACTCCCTGAATATCATTATCTTTCATTTCCCGGGCCATTTGATCGGTAATTTTATTGAATCGGCCGATGAGGGGCATATTCATGACTATAGTTCCCCAGTAATCCACTCTATGCTTTTGAAGAGAGAAGTGGAGTCCCGGAATGGTACTGATTCGGATATCCTGACACTTCTCATACAGAAATGATTGTATGGATTCAGGGCTCCAAACGGTTATATCCAGATCTTGCCTCAGTTCCGGCCAGAGAGCGGCCGTTCGGGCGGCATGCCCCCGTCCTTCCCCATTGCATCCATAGATAATTTTCATCTTTTTATTCACCATACCCCTTTCTACATGGGAGATGTGAAATTTCAATATGAATCGGGTTATATTTTTATTTGTTTTCTTCCCTTTCATAAAGTGACTTGAGGGCATTCCATCCCTTTTTGGGGATTCTGTAGGCGGAGCAGACTCCTTTCAGGTTGTAATTGGGGATCGGGTTGTCGGGAAACCAGACATTGTAAAAATCACAGAGGACCCAGGGGGATACACCGCAGATCCAGTTGAAATCCCGGGCCTGGTTCCAGTACTCTTTCAGGATCTGTTCCTGATACTCCTCTGAGTAGGTTCGCTTAAAGTATACTCTTTCGGCTTTCCAGTATCCGTCAGTCTCCTCTCGGTCGGGAGCCGCTCCGGCTCCGTATTCCGAGAGAATCAGAGGTCTCCCCGGCCAGCGGAGACGGATTTTTTCCAGATAACGTTTCAAATCCTCCGGTTTTCCATAGTACCAGCCGTAATAACTGTTTACCGAGAGAATATCTGCTCCTTCCCAACCTCTCTTTCTTTTATCCAGCATATCCATCCGGTAGGTCACTTCTACGACGGAAACCGGCCTGGAGGGGTCGTATTCACGGGCCACCTCTTTCAGCCAGCGGAAAATCCGGCCGCTCCGGCGCCCCAGGGTGTAGTTTTCATTTCCCAGACTCCAGAAAAGCAGAGAGGGCCTGTGCCGGTCCCTTTCTATCATTTCGATCAGCTGTCTGCGTGCATTGAGCAGGAGTTTCCTTCGGCTCAGATGCCGGATTCCTGCCAGGGTTAAGGGAAACTCACAGAGGGGCCTTCTTTCCTGTAACCATGTAAGAAATCCCATCCCGCACTGATAAAGGGGCAGTTCCTGGCTGCAGAAAAGCCCTCTCTTCTCTGCGGCAGCCAGGAACTTCCTGTCATGAGGGTAGTGGGCCAGACGGATGTAATTGGCATGCATCCCCTGGATCAGATCAAGGTCCTCCCGGATCAGGGACGGGCTCTCCGTCGCTCCCAGCCGGGGATGATCTTCATGGCGGCTGATCCCTTTCAGGAACAGCTTCTGATCGTTCAGTTTCAGCGATTCCGGAGACACTTCCAATGTTCGGATTCCCAGATCAAGGTTCACCCTGTCTCCATGAAAACAGGTTTCCAGGGTATAATACCGGAGATTCTCCGGACTCCAGAGGCAGGGATTTTTCAACCGGAAGGTGAAGGTATGGCTTTGCATCTTTGTTTCCGGCCATTTCCGATCCTTCTGCTTTTCCAACAGCCGGCCCCGGACAGGATGATTATCCGGGTTTTTCAGGGTTAGCTGAACTGCAGATTTCTCGCCGCCTCCGCAGGTGAGGACCGAGATTTTCAACTGCATCTGATTTTTTGTGAGATACTCGTTTTCCGAGAGGATTTTTACAATATAGCTGCGGGATATCTTCTCTATCCGTACGTCCCTGTATATTCCGCCGTAGGTATGCCATCCCGGGTTATGAGCCTGCATCAATTTCGGAGGAAGAGAGTCCTTTTTCAGTTTGTTGGAGCACCGCACAGCCAGAAGGTTCTCTGTTTTCAGGTTACCTGACAGGTCAAAAAAGATTCCCGTATACCCTCCGTCAAAGTGACCGAGACTCCTTCCGTTCAGCCATACCTGTCCCCGGAGAAGAATGCCTTCAAAACAGAGGCGGTAAAAGAATCTGTCTCTATCGGTCAGCTCTTTTTCGGTCAGCTGAAATTCCTTCCAGTACCAGATTGTGCCGGTGTAATCGGTGAGTCCGCTTTCGGCGGAATTGAAACAGGAGGGAACCTCCTGAACCGTTTTCCTGTTGTCTTTTCTGTACCATTTTTTTCTCATCCCCTTTTTTCGGGGATCCAGGCGGAACCCCCAGGGACCGTTAAGGTTATAGGCAGACCGATTTGACCGGTCAAATCGGCCGGGATAGGGAAGGGCGCCGACCATCAGCCAAGGGACGGAGCCTGTTTTCTGCAGGCTGTGGGGAACCTTGCCCGAGCGGATTTCCCGTGGCAGCCGCTGGAGGGAAAGGATGCGGAGCGGGATCAGCAGGAGTAGGAGGATTGTCAGCAGGAGTCCCGACAGGGCTATCGGGAACAATATCAATTTTATCAGGATAATCATGATAATCCACAGGAAACTTTAATCCCGAAGGTAGAGATCCCGTGTATAGACTTTCTCTTCCACATCAATCAGATCATTATGGAACCTGTTGGCAACAATCAGATCCGCCTTTTTTTTGAATTTCTCCAGATTACGGTAGACCCTGGAGTTAAAAAAACGGTCCTTCTTAAAGACCGGTTCATAAACTATAACCTTAATACCCCTGGCCTTTATCCGTTTCATGATCCCCTGTACAGAGGAATCTCTGAAATTGTCTGACCCCGATTTCATGGTAAGGCGATAGATCCCAACAGTTTCAGGTTTCATTTTTATAATGGACGCGGCAATATGGTCCTTTCTGGTCGTGTTCGCATCCACGATAGCCTGAATAATATTGTTGGGAACATCATTGTAATTGGCCAGCAGCTGTTTTGTATCCTTGGGAAGACAGTAGCCTCCGTAACCAAAGGAGGGGTTGTTGTAGAAGTCTCCGATACGCGGATCCAGGGCTACTCCCTGAATAATGGATTTGGTATTCAGTTTATGAACTTCCGCATAGGTATCCAGTTCGTTGAAGTAAGCAACCCTCAATGCCAGATAGGTATTGGAAAAGAGCTTGATAGCCTCCGCTTCGGTGGGATCCGTATAAAGGATTTCTATATCCCTCTTCAGTGCTCCGTCTCTTAACAGGGCGGCTATCGTACCGGCCCGTTCCGATTGCTCTCCGATAATTATACGGCTGGGATAGAGGTTGTCATAGAGAGCCTTTCCCTCTCTCAGGAACTCCGGGGAGAATAAAATTTTTTTAGTTTTAAAACGATTTCGGACTTCTTTGACAAACCCTACAGGGATTGTGGATTTGATGATGATAACCGCCTCCGGGTTAATTCTCCTAATATCTTCTATGGCACTTTCCACTGTGCCGGTGTCAAAGGAGTTCTTTTCCGGATCGTAGTTTGTCGGTGTGCAGACAAATACATACTCCGCTTCCTTATAGGCTTTTTTCTTTTTCTGCGTAACAAACAGATCAAGGTTTTTATTGGCCAGGTAATCCTGGATGTCCCTGTCTTCCAGGGGGGATATCCCGTTATTTACAAGGGCGCCTTTCTTCTCATCCGGTTCGTAGGCGATAACCTTGTTTTTCTGTGACAGGAGGACAGACAGGGACAGTCCGACGTAGCCGATTCCGGCAATAGCGATTTGTGGCATACCCCCATATTTCTTCACAAATACGAGGATTTGGTTTCTGTTTGATTAGAATCCGATTTAAGAGTGTTATATTTGCTTTTTCCAGTTAAATCAATAAAAAATTAATAATAAACAATCCTCTGATCAGGCCGTTTTTTGAAACTTGACAGGTTTGTAATAATAACGGAGGCAGATAGCTGTGAAAAAAAAAGAGAGTCGATGCCCTGTAACAGGCGCGGTCGGAAGCCGTATGGGCGGAAAGGGAACTACAAACAAAGAGTGGTGGCCGAATCAGTTGAACTTGAGAATCCTCTACCAGAATCCGGACAAACTGAATCCCCAGGACGATGATTTCAATTATGCGGAGGCATTCAAGACCCTTGATCTGAAAGCTGTTAAAGAGGATCTGTATAAACTGATGACAGACTCCAGAGAGTGGTGGCCTGCCGACTACGGCCATTACGGGCCTCTGTTTATCAGAATGGCCTGGCACAGCGCCGGAACATACCGGGTTAACGACGGCCGGGGCGGGGGCAATACGGGCAATCAGCGGTTTGCTCCTCTGAACAGCTGGCCGGATAATGTGAATCTGGATAAAGCCAGAAGACTCCTCTGGCCTGTTAAGCAAAAATACGGAAAGAACATCTCCTGGGCGGATCTGATGATCCTGGCGGGGAATTGTGCCCTGGAATCCATGGGCTTCAAAACCTTCGGATTCGCCGGGGGCCGGGAAGACATCTGGGAACCCGAAGAGGACGTCTACTGGGGAACCGAAACAGAATGGCTGGGAGATGAAAGGTATTCGGGAGAACGCGATCTGGAGAACCCCCTGGCTGCCGTACAAATGGGATTGATCTATGTTAACCCTGAGGGGCCTAATGGAAACCCCGATCCGGTGCTGTCCGGCAAGGACGTTCGGGATACCTTCGCCCGGATGGCTATGAACGACTACGAAACCGTCGCCCTTGTGGCGGGAGGCCATACCTTCGGGAAATGCCACGGAGCGGGAGATGCCGCAAACGTAGGCCCCGAGCCGGAGGCGGCTCCTCTGGAGGAAATGGGCCTGGGCTGGAAGAGCGGGTTTAAAAGCGGGAAGGGCGGCGATACCATCAGCAGCGGTATAGAAGGCGCCTGGAAACCGAATCCGGTAAAATGGGATATGGGATACCTGACTGTTCTGTTCAAGTATGAATGGGAACTGGTGAAAAGCCCTGCGGGAGCCCACCAGTGGCTGGCAAAAGATGTGGATGAAGCGGATATGATCGTGGATGCCCATAATCCGAAGAAGAAACACAGACCCATGATGACCACAGCCGATCTTTCCCTTCGATACGATAAAACCTATGAACCCATTGCCCGTCATTTCCTGGAAAATCCTGAAGAGTTCGCCGATGCCTTTGCCAGGGCCTGGTTCAAGCTGACCCACCGGGATATGGGGCCCAAATCCCGTTATCTGGGGGCTGAAGTTCCCGAGGAGGATCTGATCTGGCAGGATCCTGTTCCCAAAGCCGATTATGAACAGATTAACAGCAGCGATGTAGAGGCTCTGAAGAAGAAAATTCTCTCTTCCGGATTATCTGTTTCGCAGCTGGTTTATACAGCCTGGTCTTCTGCCGCCTCCTTTCGGGGATCGGATTACAGGGGCGGAGCAAACGGAGCCAGAATCCGTCTTGCTCCTCAGAAGGACTGGGAAGTGAATCAGCCTGCGCAGCTTAAAAAGGTACTGAAAAAACTTGAGGAAATCCGGACGGCGTTCAACGGTTCCCAGTCGGGAAACAAACAGGTTTCACTGGCGGATCTGATTGTTCTCGGAGGCTGTGCCGCTGTCGAAAAGGCGGCGTCGGATGCGGGCAGTTCCATTGCTGTGCCCTTCTCTCCGGGACGGACAGATGCCTTGCAGGAGCAGACCGATGCGGAATCCTTTGCGTACCTGGAACCCTGTTCAGATGGGTTCCGGAACTTTCAGAAAAAGAAATACAGCGTATCGGCGGAAGAGTTTCTTATAGACAAGGCTCAGCTTTTGACCCTGACTGTTCCGGAATTAACCGTTCTGATCGGAGGGCTGCGTGTATTAGGGGCCAACTATGGAGATTCCAGACTTGGAGTTTTTACGGATAAACCGGAAACCCTGACCAATGACTTTTTTATCAATCTTCTTGATATGGGAACCCTGTGGAAACCTGTAGGGAAGGAAGGGGATGAGTTCGAGGGGATTGACCGGAAAAAAGGCAGGAAGAAATGGACGGCTTCCCGGGTTGATCTGGTATTTGGTTCCAATTCCCAATTGAGGGCTCAGGCTGAAGTTTACGGATGCAGCGATTCAAAAGAAAAGTTTCTGAATGACTTTGTGAAAGCCTGGGATAAAGTTATGAATCTGGATCGGTTTGATTTAGCCTGATTCTCTGAACGGGAAAAGGAGTGCGGGATGGTTAAATGAAAAAGATACTACTTGTTACAGCCGGAAATCTCTCATTATCTCTTGGGATTGCAGGGATATTTCTTCCTGTTTTGCCAACCACTCCTTTCCTGCTCCTATCAGCCGCATGTTATGTGAGAAGCTCAAAGAAGCTTTATTTATGGTTGATTCACCATAGGGTCTTTGGACTCTATATCCGTTCTTATATTCTGTATAAAGCTATCTCTCTCAGGGCTAAAATAATCTCTATTTCGGCTTTGTGGATTGTCATGGTTTCGACGATTTTTTTCTTCATCAGTTTGTCCTGGCTGAGAATTCTGCTGTTCTGTATCGGTATCGGTGTTACGGTTTATCTGGTGTATTTAAAAACTCTGACGAAAGAGATGATTGAAATGGAGAAAAAAGAGATAAGAGAGTAGATCTTTAGGGCGTACTGTTTTTATCGTTTTGTAATTTTTTTTCAGGGAGGATTTTATGGGAATTAAAGGTAAGGAAATAGTCAGAATGAATCAATGTCCAAACTAAATGCTTCTATAGTATTCTTCATTTACTGTACATATAGGACAGATTTAAACTTCACGTCATACATTAAATATAGACTAGAATTAAGGATAGTATAGAGGTTTATGGAAGGAATGAAAGAACAGCAGGAAATCTTCGGTAAAAAAATAGTATTTGTTCATCCTCCTGAACTGGTAAAACAGCACATTATGGAAATCCTTTCTGAGAATGAGTATGAAGCATACATTCTGAAAAACCATGAAAAAGTAAGTTTTATAGCAAACTCCTACCCGGAAACTCTATTCTTTATCAACCTGGATGCCGGGTTAAGCGAGTCTGAGTGGGAAGTGTTCATATTGAAAGTAAAAAAGGATATATCAGCTCTCCAATTGGGCCTTCTCTCTTTTAATATTTCCAGCCCGGATCAGATCCAGCATTATATTCTGGATGTCGGGGTTAGCTGCGGCTTTATTCAATTGAAACAAGGGGCTAAGGTTGCAGAGGAAATGATGCTGAAGATACTGCATGCCAACGAAGCTAAAGGGCGGAGAAAATATATCCGGTATATCTGCAGAGAGTCGGATCATGTCTCTCTGAATATGAAAATTGGGGATGCTGCGATACAGGGTTCCATTCAGGATATCAGTTCCATTGGAATGGCCTGCCAGTTGTTATCATCCGAGGTTTCTCTTGTTAAAAACCAGATGGTGAAAGATATTCAGATGCGTCTCCGGGGCGCCATCATCAGTACCGGCGGTGTGGTTCTGGGTCTGCGGGATATGCCGGACGGTTCGGTAAAATATGTTATCCTCTTTACAGGCGATAAAACGGATAAAACGAAGCAGAAAATTCGTTCCTTTATACACCATTCCTATCAGAAGCGGTTTGATGAGGAATTTCAGTTAAATTAGAATTCACCAAATATAAATTAGCATATACTCATAATATAAATTAAAATTACTTTATTGAACCATAATAAAGGAGCCTCATGGATTTATGAAAAAGTATATCTGTTCAATCTGCGGTTATATCTATGATGAAGCATCCGGTTATCCGGAGGGAAATATTCCTCCGGGAACAGCCTGGGCGGATGTTCCATCTTCATTTGTCTGCCCCCTGTGCGGCGCTTCAAAAGCTGAATTCCATGAAAAGGAAGGGGAGCCTCCCAGGACTGCAGCTTCAGCATCAGATACTCCCTCTCTGCCGGATGATATCAGCTATTCGGCAGCAGAACTGTCAGCCGTCTTTTCAAATCTGGCAAAGGGCTGTGAAAAACAGTACGATCCTGAAATGTCCGAACTCTATAATGAATTGGCATTTTATTACAATCTGAAGTCGGAAAAAGTCCGAAAGCCGGATTTCAAGAGCCTGAAAGCCCTTCTTCAAACAGATCTCTCATCCCATTTTGCCGTGGCTAATGAAGTTGCCGGTAAGAACCATGACCGCGGGGCTCTTCGTGCTTTGAAATGGGCGGAGCAGGTTTCCCGGATGATTAATTCCCATCTGAATAAGGCTGAATCCGGTTCTGCCGATTTTCTGAAAGATACGAATATCTACGTCTGTGATATCTGCGGATTCATCTATGTGGGAGATGAAAAGCCGGAAATCTGTCCGGTCTGCAAGGTTCCGAGCATGAAAATGACACAGGTCAGAAGGAGCGCCTGATATGCATGCAGTAAGAAATATCCGGTTATGTACGAAAGACTGTCTCTGCCTTTATGTCTGTCCCACCGGGGCTACTGATACGGAAACAGGTCAAATTGATGCGGAAAAGTGTCTGAGCGGGTGCCGGTTGTGTGTCGATGCCTGCCCCTCCCATGCCATCTCTCTGGTTCCCGGGGAATTCCCTGTTCAGCAGAAGACGTCTGATGATGTCAAAAAGGCTCTTGGTATTCTTTCGAAAAGCAAGACAGAACAGGAAATTATCGCCTGCGGAATTGAGACGCAATCCGAAAACCCTCTTGCGAAACAACTGGCAAAAGCTGTTGGTATGTCAAACCGTATCATGGCGGAAGACCTTTTAAGAGAAGCAGGTTTTATGCTTCCCCAGAGCGGGGAAGTTCTGAATCTTTTAAAAACTCTGGCAGAATCTGAAAAGTCTGATGATTTTCCGAAAGAAACTGCCAAAAAACTTATACAGAAACTTAAGAAAATTAATTCAACTGCGGAGGAAAAGAAAATGAAAAGATATCGTTGTACCGTTTGCGGATATATCCATGAAGGAGAACTGACTCCGGATTTTAAATGTCCAAGATGTAAACAGCCCGCTTCGGCATTCGAACTGATTGTAGAGAATGAACCCCCGGTCAACAAATATGAAGGAACAAGAACAGAAAAGAATCTGATGGAAGCTTTTTCCGGAGAAAGCCAGGCTCGCAATAAATATACCTATTTTGCCAATATTGCTCAGAGAGAAGGCTACGACCAACTGTCGGAACTCTTTCTGAAAACAGCCCGTAATGAGCAGGAACATGCCCGTATCTGGTACGAAGAACTGGGGAATCTGGGATCTACTGCCGAGAATCTGCTTCATGCCGCAGAAGGGGAAAACTACGAGTGGACCGATATGTACGCCCGCTTTGCCAAAGATGCCGAAGAGGAAGGCTTTGCGGATCTGGCTGCACGGTTCCGCCGTATCGGTGCCATAGAAAAAGCTCATGAGGAACGGTACAGGGCTCTTCTGAATAATCTTGAGATGCAGAAGGTTTTTGAAAAAGGGGAAGAAACCATGTGGGAATGCCGTGTCTGCGGTCATCTGGTAATGGGGAAAAAAGCTCCTGAAGTCTGTCCGGTCTGTAAATATTCTCAAAGTTATTTTGAGGTGAGAAAAGAAAACTACTAAATCTTTTCCAGCTTTGTTATAAAATAATATCCCGGTTTGACCGGGATATTTTGAATTTGAGGATATACTCTTTTTTTTTATGCCCCTAGGGTGTATTCAATGGCAGCAAGAGCCTAACGTTGATTTAAAAGCATATATGATCTTTTTAACCTTGTAAAAAAAGGAGAATAATCCAAAAATTACAATATGAGAAGGGCTTTATATGTAGATTTGGTACAATGGAAAAACTCCTGTCAAAGAAAACCTTTGCTTCTCAAAGGGGCCAGGCAGGTTGGAAAAACCTGGCTGATTAAAGAATAAGGGCATAACAATTTCTCCTGCTATGATCAGAATAACAGGATATAATAGAGTATAAGACAATATCAGAACTTTCTGAAAAATACCCACTCAATATCCTCCGGTCTGTCCTTCTTGGTATGTAATTTCCTCATCCTGAGCTCATTATCACCGTTCATTCTGAAGATATAAATTATGTCACCCTGTGGTTCTGAAACAATCTCCCCTGATCTGAATGTACATACCAATTTAAGTGTTTGTCCGTCGTATTTAATCTCTATTAAATATTGTTTAGCCAGATAGAGTATCTTTACTGATTCATAATCTTTCGAATTCGACCAATATTGAAACTCACCTTCAAAGGGGATACCAGGAGTCCCCGGATCAATCAAGGCAATATCTTCTGCGTAGAGATAAAGAGAACCCGTTAGAGTTACTATCAGTAAAAGGATAAATCTCTTCATAGGGATCAGTATAAAAAAAATCTACAATTGTATATAGATGAGCGGCTGTTAGATTTACTTTATGCCAATGAGAATGATACAGCCCTATACTGGTATAAGGGTACTGTACAAGTAGTGGTCCCACAAAAAATCCCGGCCAAAAGCCGGGATTTTCGAATTCACTTATTCAGCTTAAACTCAGCTATTCAAATACTCCAGCGTAATCTGCAGCATCCGTCTGACCGGCTCGGCCGCACCCCACAGGAGCTGATCTCCCACGGTAAACGCCGTAATATAATCTTCGCCCATATTAAGTTTCCGGACCCGTCCCACAGGAACATCCAGGGTTCCCGAAACAGCTGCCGGAGTCAGTCCTTTCAGGGACGCTTCCTTGTTGTTGGGTATGAACTTCGCCCAGTCCGTACTGGAAGCGATAATATCTTCCACCTCATCCAGGGGAACGTTTTTATTCATCTTGATGGTCAGCGCCTGGCTGTGGCAGCGCATGGAACCGATCCTGACACAGAGTCCGTCGATGGGAACAGCGGGATCATTCTGCAGAATCTTGTTGGTTTCCGCAAATCCCTTCCATTCCTCTTTGGTCATACCGTTGTCCATGGCCTTGTCGATCCAGGGGATCAGGCTGCCGCCCAGGGGAGCGCCGAACTGCTCCGTGGGGAACGCATCGGAACGGATGGTGTCCGTAATCTTGCGGTCCAGATCCAGGATGGCGGAAGAAGGATCCAGCAGGCCCTCTCCGGCTTTGCCGAGAACATCCATCTGGGCAATCAGTTCCCTCATATTCCGGGCACCCGCACCGGACGCCGCCTGGTAGGTCATGGAGGTCATCCATTCCACCAGGTTCTCCCGGAACAGACCGCCCAGGCCCATCAGCATAAGGCTGACGGTGCAGTTTCCGCCGGCATAGGTTTTGATTCCCCTTGCCAGGCCGTTATCAAGTACATCCCTGTTTACAGGGTCCAGGACAATCAGGCTGTCCTCTTTCATGCGGAGGGTGGAAGCGGCATCTATCCAGTAACCCTTCCATCCGCTTTTACGGAGTTCCGTGTAGTATTTTTCTGTATAGGAACCGCCCTGGCATGTAAGGATAATATCCTGTTTTTTCAGTTGTTCCAGATCATGTGCATCTGCCAGCGGTGGCAGATCTCTGCCGATTTCCGGAGCTTTCTGTCCGGCCTGGGAGGTAGAGAAGAATAGGGGCTCCATATCTTTGGTCGCGAAATCATTTTCCGCCTGCATACGCTCCAGCAGAACTGATCCGACCATACCTCTCCAACCGATAATCCCGACTTTTTTCACGGTTCTCTCCTGTTTGATAGTTTGCAAAAATATAGACAAAAATCCTGTTTCTGTAAATAAGATCGTATCCCTGAAAAAGGGAGTTAAAAGAGCGGGAAACGGGCTGAAAACGGCGACTAGTGTAAAAATAGTCTCATCTTCACCAGGAATTCACAGGGAATTCAGAGAAAATCTTTGACGGTTGGGTGTTTTATAGGGCATTATGGGGACACGCTGAGTGTGATACCCGGTGTGATTACAAGATAGGAAACAGATCCCGGGGGGCAGCCCCTGATTCATATTAAAGGGGACGTTACCTGTTCTGATGTTTCTCTTATTATTAAAGGAGAATGAATATATGGCAGATCTATTAAACAAATTGACATTAAGCGAAGCCTGGAAACGCAGCCGGGCAAAATATACATCTCTGGACTTTCTGGGATACGCCGGTGAGAAAGCCGTCACATATGGACAGGCCGACCGGATCGTTTTCGGCATTCAGGCCTATCTGAAAGATCAGGGCATAAAACCCGGTGACAAGGTTGCCCTGATCAGCGAAAGCCGTCCCGAGTGGGGGCTGGCCTATCTGGCTGTTACGACCATGGGCGCCGTTGTCGTTCCTGTTATGGTCGATTTCTCGGCAGAACAGATCGGGAATATCATGGACCACTCCGAATCCTGTTTCATGTTTGCTTCCGAGAAAGCCCTGAATAAACTGGCTGATACTCCCTTTGTCCGCGACAGCAGGCTTATCCTGCTGCAGGAAGGTCTGAAAACAGGGACCTGCTCCATCGACGGGGACGCAGTTGTTTTTAAAACGGATGGCCGCAACTTCTTTCTGGAAGGGGCGGAGGCCCGTCCGGATGAACTCTCTCCTGAAAATCTGATAGTCGATGTGGCGGAGGATGAGCCGGCTGCCATACTGTATACCTCGGGAACAACAGGATCTTCCAAAGGGGTTATGCTCTCCCATAAAAACATAACCCATAATGCCATGGTGGGGCTTCCCATACCCGGTACAGAAGCGGGACACCGTTTTTTATCGGTACTGCCTCTGGCTCACTCCTATGAGTGTACCCTCGGGTTTGTCCTGCCCCTTATAGCTGGCGCTCAGGTCTGCTATATCAAAGGCGCTCCCACCGCCCGTATCATGCTAAAAGCCCTTGGTCTCGTAAAACCACAGCATATGCTGACCGTTCCCATTCTGATGGAAAAAATCTACAGAACCAGTATCCTTCCCAAGTTAACAGGTTCTCCTTTGTTAAAAGTATTGTATAAAAACCGTGTTCTTCGGTTTCTGCTGAACCGCTATGTGGCCGGGAAAAAGCTGAAAGCTCTTTTCGGAGGGAATATTCAGTTTTTCGGCATCGGCGGAGCTCCCCTTGCTCCGGATGTAGAGAGTTTCCTCCGGGATGCGAAATTCCCCTATTCCGTTGGGTACGGATTGACGGAAACCGCTCCCTGTCTGGCGGGATCAAAACCGGCTGATACAATTTTCCGCTCTATCGGACCGGCCTTCCGGGATGTGGAGCTGCGGATTTGTGATGTTAATCCCGAGACGGGGCATGGCGAAATCCAGGCCAAAGGACCGAATATTATGCTGGGGTACTATAAGGATGAGTTAAAAACAGCAGAAGTATTTACACAGGACGGCTGGTTTAAAACGGGAGATCTGGGATTCCTGGACAAGAAAAATAATCTGTTTATCAAGGGCCGTCTGAAAAATATGATTCTTGGTCCCAATGGAGAGAATATCTATCCTGAAGAGATAGAAGCTGTTTTGAACAGAGATCCTTTTGTGGCGGAGTCACTGGTTACAAGAATGGGAAACAGCCTGGTTGCCCGTATTCAGTTCAATACGGAAAAACTGGATGAGTTTATTCAGAATCTCAAAGCCTCACCGGAGGAGCTGGGCAGGATTAAAACGGAGATGCTGGAGACTATACGTAAAACGGCCAATGACAGACTGAGTGTCTTATCCCGATTAAGCGAGATGATTGAGCAGGTTGAACCTTTCGAAAAGACCCCATCTCTTAAAATAAAGCGTTTTCTCTATACCTGATCCATGATAAAATAGCCCTGATGATTGATTTTGATGTATTAAACAGAGCAAATGATCTCATAGATGACCTTAAGATTGAAGCGGTTCTGGATACGACAGGTAATCAGGATCGTATCCTCATTCGCCTGCAGGGTGTTCTGGGTCATCTGAATACAGTCGAATTTGCCGACCGGATTATTGAGTTTTTTCAGGGGGACTGGAAAGGAATTCCGATTATTATTGACCTGAAAGATCTTCAATATATATCCTCAAGCGGTATCGGCACTTTTACCACAATCAGAATGCAGGCGGACCATAAAAATTCTGACTTATATCTGTTAAAGATGAATCAGAAGGTAAGGCAGGTTTTTGATCAGCTGGGTTTCTCTTCCTTTTTCAGACTGATTGATTCTTTAGAGGAACTTCAGGAATGAATCAGCATAATTCCGGAAAATGGTACCATGATATTCGGTCTTCATTAAACGGAGTTATCTGTATGGGAAGTCTGCTGGAAGAGACTGAACTGACAAACGAACAGAGGGAACTCCTTTCCTATATGATTCATTCAGCGAATAAAACTGTCGAAATGCTGGAGGCAGGGAGAACTGATATAAAACACGAAAAGGGAACAGAAGGTCCGGCCGGTGAAAAAGCCGCTGCCGAGAACGGCGTCTCGTCCAGAATCCTTGTGGCAGAAGACGATGATATCAATCGGCTCTATCTTTCCACCCTACTGAAACGCAGAAACTGGGAGATTCATGAGGCCGTTGACGGACTGCAGGCCGTAGAGCTTTGCAGGCAGAACAGTTACAGGATTATTCTGATGGATGTAAGCATGCCCGGGCTGGATGGTTTTCAGGCGGCCAGACAGATACGTGATTCCGGAAATAATACCCCTATAATTGCCATTACGGCTCACAGCCTGCTGGATCTGCAGAAGAATCTGGCAGGCACAGGTGTGGATAATATCCTCAGAAAACCTTTTAATGAGGAAAATTTACTGAAGGCCATACATAAACTTGCCGGTGATATTTCCAGCGCTTCATAAAAAAAGAGGACTGTCACAACGTAACAGCCCCCTCTAATGGAGAAAGTAAAATGAAAAAATCTTCAACCAGCTTTAATCTGTGTCTTTGCTCTTGAAGTAATATCTAATTAACAATATAAACCGGTTACTGTTACAGAATATAGTGTTATATTGTGTGAATCCTGTGATTTCAGGATGATCTTTCGTTGTGCTATTGCAGTATAACTTATTAATCAACGGCAACTTAACGCTCTAGGCCGCCGCTCGGAGAATCTTTTTCCTGTTAAAGAACGCTGGTGAAATTTTAACATACCAGGTTGACAGCTGTATTTGAATAATATAACCCAATGCGATAATCAGGGCAATCCCGGAGCCTTCCGGACCGAAAGATGTCATGGCAATGGCCAGGGCTATGGACAGGTTTCTGAGTACTGTCCCGTAAACCAGAGCCAATCCGTCTTCCCTGTTAAAATGCTTTCTGGCAATAACAGTACTTAAGATAATATTGATTCCATACAGCAGCAGCAGAGGGGGGATCAGTTTAAAGAACGAGACAGGGTCGGCCATTATGGACCTGGACTTCAGAGCCATGGCAATAAAGACAATGGACAGGACTCCGATGGTTGAGATCGGCGGAAAGCGCTTTTTTATATCTTTCCGGTACTTTTCCCTGCCGTATTTTCTTATAAGCAGGTTCTGGGTAACTCCCCCGAGAAGCATGGGGAGCAGTACGATTACAAGTATCTGCAGGAAGATCTTGGCCATGGGGATGGAGATGACTGCGCCCATCAGCATCTTGATATAGACGGGGGTCAGAAAGGATCCGAAGAGCAGTCCGAATATGGTCATTTTTACAGCTGCTTCCATATTTCCCCCGGACATCCCGGTCCAGGATATGGTCATTCCGGAAGTGGGAAGGAGGGATACCAGAAGGATGCCCAGCTGCAGATAGGGGTTAGCAGCAAAAAAGATCTTCCCCAGCAGCAGGGCTATAAAGGGAATAATGCCGAAATTGATAATCTGCGTGGCTATCTGTACTTTTGTATCTCCCTTCTCCAGAATTTTCCTGAACTGCATGGTCACCATCATGGGGTAGACCATAAGAAAGGTAAAAGGAAGTATAAGGTTCTTCAGGACGGAAATATTATTTACAGTCAGCCCTGTAAGGAAACCGGCTATCATAAAGACCGGTACGGCTAATATCAGTTTCTTTTGTATTAGTGCAAGAAAATTCCACATAAAGTCCTCCTGTTATGGGAATATGTTAAATATTTAAATTAATATATATAGATAATCATATTATGTAAAGGGGATATTGCTGGAAAATCCGACACTCTCTGCCCGGGGGCCGCTATCCGTATATCCTATGGCATGGCCAGCGCTGTCGGTAAATCCTGCCAGCGGGTGGTGTAGCAGGGGGAGAGGTTTTCTCTTTTCATCTGCCAGCTGCTGTTCTGCCGTTTGGGCTGGCAGTGGATGGTTTGACGGCCGTAGCGGCTGTTTATTTTGTCGACCGCCTCCATAACCGCCGTATACCTGGTGTCGGTTTGATAGAACAGGTCCAGCTGCTGCCGTCCTGCTGCCTCTATCTCTGTCAGAAATACGGTGATTTTCTTGTAGCGGAACCCCGGACGGAAAAGCTGTTCCAGTTGGCGGCGTACAATCCCCACTATCCGGGGAGGGTAATCTACCGGATGGGAGAGCTCTTCTGTTACGCCCCGGGCGTACTGACGGTCTCCCTGCCGGAAGGGGTTGGTGGTAATCGAGGTATGGATGACCCGGCAGGCGGACTTCTGGTTTCTCATCTTCTCTGCCGCCTGTGAGGCGTAATCCGCTCCGGCTTCCAGAATATCCTCCAGCTCGGTGACTGGTTTGCCGAAACTGCGGGATGAGATGATTCCCTTTTTGGGCGGCGGTACGTCTTCCATAGAGAAGGACGGCTTTCCGTTAAGCTCCCAGAGGGTCTTCAGTCCCACCAGGGTCATATGTTTTTTTACCCAGCTTTCCGGGCAGCCCTGCAGATCCGCCGCTGTGTGAATCCCATTGCTGTGAAGCATTCTGCCGTACTGGCGTCCCACGCCCCATATGTCGAAGACATCCGTCTCCGACAGCAGCCGGTCCCACTCCTTACGGGTGGGCAGACAGACTCCGTCCTGTCTTTTTTTTCCGCAGGACCCGGCTATTTTGGCCAGGGTTTTCGTTGCCCCGATTCCTACGGAAACCGGTACCCCGACCCATTTCTCCACAGTCCTTGTAATCTCGCCTGCCTGGATTTGAAGCTCCTCCCGACTGCCTTTCAGGTGTAGAAAGGCCTCATCTATGGAGTAGACTTCCAGCCGGGGGGTAAAAGTCTGCAGGATATCCATAATTCTCCGGGAAAGGTCATCGTAAAGGGCGTAGTTGGAGGAGAAGATTTCCGCCCCCGCCTCCTCCAGGCGGTTTCTGACCTTGAACAGGGGGGCGCCACGGGGGATATCCAGTTCTTTTGCCTCCCTGCTCATGGCAACAATACAGCCGTCGTTATTGGACAGAACAACAACAGGCCTGTTCCTCAGATCCGGGCGGAACACCTTTTCGCAGGAGGCGTAGAAACTGTTGCAGTCTACCAGCGCTGTTGCCGTCACGGCAGGCAGTGGTGGATGACATGGGTCACCACGCCCCATACCTGAAAATCCATATCCAGTTCTATCCGTATCGGTTCGTAGGCGGGGTTGCCGGGATAGAGCCAGTATCGGCCTTCCTTAAAGACAAGCTTTTTGACGGTAAACTCCCCGTACAGGATGGCGACCACGATGCTTCCTTTGCCCGGCGTCCGGGAGCGGTCCACAATCAGAAGGTCTCTGCTGCGGATCCCTTCATCCTCCATGGAGTCACCGTCCACCCTGACGGTGAAGGTAGCCGCCTGGTTGCTGACGAGGTAGCTGTTGAAGTCCAGGATTTCCTCGCGGTAGTCTGCGGCAGGGGAGGGAAAGCCCGCCTTGATAAAATCGCCGTAGCAGGGTATGCCTGGAAGGCACCCTTCGCTGCCGGAAGGAGGGCGGAAAGCCCGGGGAATGACACCTTTTGCCATTTGTATTCCTTCAGAGTGCCCTGAAGAGCTTATGCAGTCAGAAACAGGGATATGCATCTGTACAATATTTATACTATTCATATGTATAGTATATTGCTATAAAGAGGAAATTGTCAATTTGAATGAGCCCCTAAACCGCTACTATTTGAAGCTGCTGAAGAGATCCTCCAGATCGACAGTGAATCCATCGAGAACCCGGGAACTGAGAATCCCTTTTTTATCCAGAATTTCTTCATCATCATAGCGGTTGTTCGTTCCCCGGCGGAAAGCCAGTATGGCCCGGGCATTCGGATCGACCACCCAGTACTCCCGTACGCCGGAGCGTTCGTAGAGGCGGAATTTTTCATTCATATCTTTTTTTGATGTATAGGGGGAAAGAATCTCCACAATGAAATCGGGAGGCCCCATGCAGCCCTTGTCAATCAGTTTTTCCGGATCGCAGATAACCGAAAGATCAGGCTGTACAACCGTATCGATTTCATCTTCTTTCTGATCCGGTTCCGCAGGGATAAAAACATCGAAAGGAGCAATGTAGGCTTCACAATCCCTTCCTTTCAGAAATGTTTTGAGTCGGGATCCGATTTCCAGTGCAATCCATTGATGAAAGCGCGAAGGAGCCGGGCTCATATTCCAGGCCACTCCGTCTATCAGCTCCCAGCGTTCATTTTCGTGCCAGGTCCGGTAGTCGGCGTATGTATAAATCCGGTCCTGTTTCCGCAAAGCTTCCCCCATCGTCTTCATACCTCCAGTATATTGCTCTACACCGGATTAATACAGAAAAGTTTCATCTACTGCTTCAATTAATATTATTTCTCACGCCATACTCCGAGCATAGCCGTATTGATTCCAAGCGGAGCCGAGGGGTCAGTACCTGTCCGGCACAAATCTCTGATGTTCGATCGGGGGGCGGTCGTAGGTCCCTTCTGTCCGGGGAGGCAGAACGATATTCTCGGAAGGAACATCTCCGTAGGGGATCCGGGACAGAAGGTGGCTGATACAGTTAAGGCGGGCTTTTTTCTTGCTGTCCGCCGGAACTACGTACCAGGGGGAATCATCTATATCGCAGTGTTTGAACATTTCATCCTTGGCCCTGGAGTAGTCCTCCCAGCGTTCCCGGGATTTCAAATCCATAGGGCTCAGCTTCCAGCGTTTGGTCGGGTCGTCTATACGGCTCCGGAAACGTTTCTCCTGCTCTTCATCGGAGACGGAAAACCAGTACTTTACCAGGATAATCCCGGAGCGGATCAGCATCTTTTCGAATTCGGGGCAGGAGCGGTAGAACTCTTCCCACTGATCAGGGGAGGTAAAACCCATAACCCTGTCGACGCCCACGCAGTTGTACCAGCTCCGGTCAAAAAGGACCATCTCTCCCGCAGCGGGGAGGTAGGGGACATAGCGCTGAAAGTACCACTGACTCTCCTCCCTCTCGGAGGGCTTTCCCAAAGCGGCTACATGGCAGACACGCGGATTCATGGATCCGGTGATCCTTTTAATGGCGCCGCCCTTACCGGCGGCATCCCTGCCTTCGAAAAGGACAACGACTTTCAGCCTCCTGAATTTGATCCACTCCTGAAGCTTTACCAGTTCTATCTGCAGCCTGGCCAGTTCTTTTTCGTATTTCTTCCGGGATAGTTTCTTTGTTTCGCCTGAGGCATTGTTCCGGTCCATTTGCGGGGCTCCTTTAATACCATCATATACCATATTCTGCCTGGCCGCAGAGTTTTTAACTGCCTGTCTGCATTTCTCCGGGATTTCAGAAGCGGCCGGACTGTTCATTTTATTCAGTCGTTATCAGGGGGGCGTAACCATATCCTCTTCCAGATAACGGTTCACCTCCTGTGAAGAGGCGGCGATGGGGCCGCTGACGAGGACAGGGGGCTCCTGTATCTTCTCGGCGTTCATCATGGTTGCCAGACGCTGAAGAGAGGCAAGGAGCATATTTTTTTCCCAGTTTTCCAGCTTGTCGAATTCATCGACAAACTCCTCCTGCAGAAGGGAGGGATTGGTCTCAAGGATGGTTTCCGCCTTTTCTGTCAGGTAGATATTTACCTTCCGTTTATCCTTGTCGCTGCGGTGCCGGCGGGCAAAACCCTGCTGCTCCAGGCGGTCCAGTATGCTGGTTACAGTTGCCTGTGAAAGGCTTACCTGACGGGATATTTCGGATATGGGTTTATCCGCTGATTTCCGGATCTCTTTCAGAACAATAAGCTGGGGACCGGTCAGACCGTATCGCTTGGTCAGTTTTTTGGACTGCAGATCAATGGCTCGTATTATCTGTCTTAAGGTGGAGACTACCTCTTCCGCCGTTTCATGCTGATCCATTAAGACCTCTTTCTATAGGAATTAGGAGTACAATATCACCTTTATCAATAAATTGTAAAGAATGCTAATGGTTATAATACTAAATATTTGTACTGGAACTTCTGTGAAGGCTTTAAGTGCTTTGAATGCCTCTTGGAATAGATTCTTTTGGCAATAATTCTTTGCTTTTAATGTTTTGATACAGTGATTTGATCCTGACAGGGGTTTGACATTATTCGATATTGTCTTTAGAGTGCTAAATAAATATACTATTTTAAATGAGGTTAATATGCGGAAAATAACTCTATTTCTTATGATTGCAACAATATTTATTCCCCTCTCTCTGACTGCAGAAGGTCAGCAGGATAGCGGAGTCAAAACAATTGTGTTCGGGGATGTCTCCTGGGACAGTGTTCAGGTGCATAACCGGATAATGGGTTTTATTATTGAAAACGGTCTGGATGGGTATAAAGCGGATTATATAGCAGGCGATACTGTTCCTGTTATCAATGGGGTCATCCAGGGAGATATTGATGTGGATATGGAATCCTGGCATCAGAATGTTCCTGAAATCTACAAAAAAGGAATCGATTCCGGTAATATGGTCAATCTGGGAAAGAACCTTCCCGACGGTCCCCAGGGCTGGTGGGTTCCCCGCTATCTGGTGGAAGGCCCCGGTGCCCAGGCGCCTGATCTGAAATCTGTTGATGACCTTCATCAGTATGCTCACCTTTTTAAAGATCCTGAAGATCCCTCCAAAGGTGTTATCTATGCTGGTGTGGCCGGTTGGGGTCAGCTGACCACATCAGAAGAGTATTTTGATAAATACAATCTGCATGATGATTTTAATATGGGTGTCGCCGGATCCGGAGCAGCTCTTGCGGGTACTATGGTGGGTGCTTATAAAAAGGGTGAGCCCTGGGTCGGTTACTACTGGGCTCCCACAGCGGTTATGGGAAAACTGGATATGGTCCGCCTGAAAGGAAGTGAGTATCCTGCGGCGGATATTGATATCCTTGTTAACAGCTCCATGCTGGAAGAAGCTCCCGAAGTTGTGGAGATTCTGAAGAGATATTCAACAACCGTAGAAGACAACAATGAGTTCCTGTCCGAGATGGATACAAATGGCTGGGATGCGGTACAGACTGCCGAATGGTTTCTGAAAAACAAGGAATCCGTCTGGACGCAGTGGGTTTCCTCCGATGTAGCCGCCAAAGTTAAATCTGCAGTCAAAGGATAATTCATGCCAGAAAAGATCTTGGAAAATAGTCCCTCCGGGGACCTTCCCGAGGCTGAAGACAAGCCTCAGATTGTCATAAAGGATCTCTGGAAAATCTTTGGACGGGATCCGAAACGGATTCTGAAAAAGGAATTCAGGAATCTGGGAAAAGAGGAGATCCAGGAGAAAACCGGCTGTATTGTGGGTATGCGCAATATCAATCTTAGCATCGAGAAGGGTCAGTTCTATATTCTTATGGGGCTGTCCGGCAGCGGCAAATCCACTCTGGTGAGGAATCTGATCCGTCTGGTGAATCCCACCAGCGGAACCATTACCGTAAACGGTGAAAATATCACGAAAATGAGCCATGAACAGCTCCTCCAGTTCCGCCGGAAGACCTTCGGCATGGTTTTTCAGCACTACGGCCTGTTGCCCCATCTTACTGTTCTGGATAATGCCGCCTATGGTTTGAAGGTCCGGGGTGTTCCCAGGGGCGAGCGTTATGCCAAAGCCATGCGAACCCTGGAGACAGTGGGGCTGAAGGGCTGGGAGGACTATTATCCAGGTTCGCTCTCCGGCGGTATGCAGCAGCGGGTCGGACTGGCCCGTGCTCTGGCAAATGAACCGGAAATCCTGCTGATGGATGAACCCTTCAGCGGTCTGGATCCTCTTATCCGCAGACAGATGCAGGACGAGCTGGTGGAACTGCAGGAGACCCTGCGGAAAACCATCATCTTTGTTACCCACGATCTGCATGAAGCCCTGAAACTGGGCGACCGAATCGCTATCATGCGGAACGGTGAGGTTGTTCAGGAAGGGACTCCCGAAGAGATTGTCACCCGGCCGGCGGATGATTATGTTCAGGAATTTGTCAGGGACGCATCTCCTGCCAAGGTTCTTACAGCAGGAACCATTATGGAGGAACCTCAGGTGCTGCTGTATGAATGGGAAGGTCCAAAGACAGCCCTTACCCTTCTGCACTCCAACAAGAGAAAATCGGCTTTTGTTATAAATAAAAGCAGAAAACTGCTGGGAGTGGCTACAGATAAAAACCTTGAAAAACTGCTGAATACGGATAACCGCCCCAGGGGAATCCCCCTCGAGTATATCAAACAGGTTTCAACTGTAACAGAAGATACCATCCTGGAAGATCTGTTTCCTATTGTTTCCGAAAACCCCTATCCCATTCCAGTAGTGGATAAAGAGGGCCGTTTTAAAGGAAAGGTTACGACCGACCAGATTTTTGAATCCATTTCACCAGTTGAGGAAGGAGAGGATGATGATTGATTTTCCTGATATTGTAGGTATTCCTCTGGCAAAATGGGTTGATACCATTATGGATTGGCTGCTGACTCACCTGGATGGTTTTTTTGATGCCATCGGTTTTGTTATTCTGCAGGTTGTCAACGGATTTGAGGCGCTGTTTCTCCTTGTTCCCTGGTTTGTTATGATTCCTCTGGTCGGTCTGGCCGGCTGGAAGCTGATCGGGAGGTGGAAAACCGGTGCGGTTTTTATGATTCTCATGTTTATGATAGGTACATTCGGATACTGGGAACTGGCGATGAGGACATTGAGTCTTGTTATTGCTTCGGTTTTCTTTTCTCTTCTGATCGGTATCCCCACAGGGATTAATATGGCCAGAAACGACAGGACTGAAACAATTCTGAAGCCTATGCTGGATATGATGCAGACCATGCCCAGTTTTGTTTATCTGATCCCCGCCCTGATGTTCTTCGGAATGGGAAAAGTTCCGGCCATGTTCGCTACCATCATATATGCTGTCCCGCCGGTTATAAGACTGACCAATGTGGGGATACGTACGGTTGATGTAGAGGCTGTCGAAGCTTCCAAGGCTTTCGGGGCCACACCCCGGCAGGTTCTGTTCGATGTACAGCTTCCCCTGGCGAAACCTTCCATTATGGTGGGAATCAACCAGACAACCATGATGGCTCTGGCCATGGTGGTAATCGGTTCCATGATCGGCGCCAAAGGACTCGGTATGGAAGTGCTTCTGGCTATCAGCCGGATTGAGGTGGGCCGCGGATTTGAGGCGGGGCTGTCCATTGTATTCCTGGCTATCATAATCGACCGGATTACCTTCTCTTTTTCAGAGCACAGCAAATAATATAAGACTCCCTCTCCCCCCCCTCGGCTTCGCTTGCCGCGGGAGAGGGCGGCATATTTCTCCCCTCCGGGGGAGGGAATGACAAAATCCGTCTTACTCACTACAATAGCCTGATGCGCCTTTTATCACCCCGGCAGAATGACACGCTCAAACCTCTGGTTGTTATAGCCCTGCCGGTTATGATGACCAATATGGTGGAAACCCTCTATAATCTGACGGACACCTGGTTTCTGGGACGTCTGGGGCCTGAAGAGCTGGCGGCTCCCTCCATCTCTTTTAATCTGGTAATGCTGATTATCCTTCTGGGGAATGGTCTGGCTTCGGCGGGGACGACCCTGATCGCCCGTTCTGTGGGGCAGAATAACAGGGAGAAGGTTGATTTTTACCTGGGGCAGATGACCATGTTTCTTCTGTTGAGTTCCCTTATCATGGGAGCAGTCGGTTATTTCTTTTCCGGAACCTTTCTCTCCCTGATTCATACACCGGAAAATATGATCGGAATGACCCGGAACTACATCGAAATCATAAGTCTGGGCGTTCCCTTTATGTATGGTTTTTTTATCCTTCAGGCTGCCATGCAGGGGACGGGGAATACCATGGTGGCTCTGCGGATACAGCTGACGGCCACAGCCGTGAATATTCCTCTGGATGCACTTCTTATATTCGGTTCTGGTCCGCTGCCGGGAATGGGGGTGGAAGGCGCAGCCATTGCAACGGTTGTATCCCGGGGGATTGCCTGTTTTTCCGGAATCATTATACTGGTCCGCGGGAACAGGGGAATGAAGCTGAAAAAGAAGAACCTTCCTTTTCGAAGGGATGCTGTTTCTCTTTTTCTCAGGCTGGGACTGCCCGCCGCATTGAGTCATGCCGGTTCCACACTGGGATTTACCGTAATGCATGGTATCGTCAATACATTCGGTACGGCGGTAATTGCGGCATTCGGGATTGTAAACAGGGTGCACTCAATCTTCTATATGCCTATTCAGGGCCTGGCTAAGGGCGTTACAACCGTAGTGGGCCAGTCTCTGGGAGCAAAAGAAGAGAGTCAGGCGGGAAAGGCTATTTCCACAGGAACCCTGCTGGCTTTTCTTCTAATAACCCCCGGAATGATTCTGACCTTTTTCTTCGGCGGGAATTTTATCCGTTTCTTTCTGGATTCCCCCGAAGCCATAGCAGAAGGAACAAGGCTTTTCCGGATAATATCGCCATCGGTGGTCATTTTTGCTATCTTTATGATATACGTAGGGGCCTTTCAGGGAGCCGGGGATACCCGTTCCATTATGATCATGCACCTCGGGCGGCTCTGGGGTATCCGCCTGCCTGTAGCCTGGCTTCTGGCGGTCCGCCTGGATCAGGGGGCTCCGGGTGTCTGGTATGCCATGTTTATTTCCAATATGCTGATTACCCTGATCGGGTATCTGCGTTATAAAAGCAATAACTGGGTGAATGCCCTGAAAGATGTAAAGGACGAATAGGAACTGTATTTGTGAGAATCCTCCCGGATGAAATATCAGAGAATAGAATATTCCAGTCTCATCTTCCCGAAGCCAGGGCTTTTACGCGTGAGAACCGGGTTTATAATCTGAAACAGACCGATACGGAACTGAAGGGTTTTGTACTGGGGGGGGAGCCCATGCCTCATGAGGTCCTGCTCCGTTACAGACCGGAACCGGAGGGAAAGGGACAGTATCTGTGGCGTTGTGAGTGCGGCAGTGAAGACCCCTGTGTGCATCTGGCTTCTCTTATCCTCCGTTCCGCGGATCTGGGACTGGATAAGGAGCACTGGCTTTCCCTGCTGGAAAACCGGATCAGCAGCGCCGTGCCCGCAGCTTTTCCTGTTGACGACGGGGAAGGGCTCTCTCTTTTCTCAGGCGACCTTTTTTCCGGGGGCTCACAGGATCGGAAACAGAATACAGTTTCGGCGGCTGTTCGGGAAGCTCCTGCGGATCATAGTGATATTCCGCTCTTTATGAACCTGGGAGAGGACGATTTCCTTCTTCAGCAGGAAGCGCCCCGTTACGATCTGGTCTTTACCCTGACTGAATCTCCGGGAGAAGGAATCCTTGTCCGTCCGGCGCTGATACGGCTTCGTGAAGGCGTACGCAGCGGGGGAATCGCACGGTACAAAGCCTCCCGTCCGGTTTCACCCCCTGCGGGAGCAGCTCTTAAACTGCTTAATCTTCTGACAGAAGAGGAGAACGACTCTCTTCCTCTGGAGAAGTGCCTCCCCCTGGTATTGGAGCAGGGAGAGCTGTTTACCACGGCTAAAGACGGAGTCTCTGTTTTTCATGCGGATTCTGTGGAGGTGGTATTCCGTTTTCAGGAACTGCTGGGAGATGACCGCCCCCTGTATGCCCCCGAGTTCCGTTTTACGGGAGGGGCTCCGGAGGATGAGACCCGGGACGGGCTTAAGGATACTTTTGTTCTGCGGGATTACAGGAAGCTGATTATACGCAGCGGCCGGGTGTTCTGTCTGGATCAGCGGGAAGGGCGTCTTATTGTATTGAAAGAGGATTCGAATACCTCTTTTTTTCTGAACCTTCTTCTTTCAAAAAGTCAGGGATTTCTGGCGGCGGATATCAGGGGAGTGCTCCGTCTGGCAAAGGACCTGAACAATCACTGCCTTATTCTGAATGAAAACTACCCGCCCGTTTCAATCCGGAGGGCCGAACCGGCCTGTGTGTTGAAGCTGCGGAGCCGCCAGGATAAAACAGAGCTCTTTTTCTTTTTCCGTTATGGCAGTACGGATATCGCCTACCAGAATCAGACATTCTGGCTTCCTCCGGAAGCCCCCGACAGCGCCGGGGTTCTTCTGATACAGAAACGGAACAGGGAGAGGGAATCCGAACTGGTTCAGGAGGTAGTGGAGCGTTTTACCGATTACCTTTCATTTGAAAAGGGGTACTATGCCCGTCTGGTTAATGAGAACAGGGAAGGGGACCTTCGTCTGGATCTCTCTCTGGAGGAATTCCTGGCCTGTTACGCGAAATCCCTCCATGAGGCGGGAGTGGAGCTTCAGCTTGAGGACCGGAAAATCAGCGGCGCCGGGGCTGTCCGTTTCAATGTCAAGGGAAAAACCGACTGGCTGGAAGTGGATGCCATGGTGGAAGACCCCGATACGGAGGAACTGCGGTCTCTCTTTTTTGATGATCATTTTCAGACGCTCGGTCTGATCAGTACGGGAAACTCCTATATTAAACTGAAGGATGCCCAGTTACGGCAGCTTGAATACCTGCGCCGTCAGGGGATGAGCGATGACGGTCAGCTGGAAACCTCTTCTGCCAATTTTTCACTGGTGGACCATATTTACGAACAGGTTATGGACCGGGAGGACTCTCCGGTAGAGGATGTTGTCTCCCGGGCCCGGGATCTCAGGCTTACATTTGAACAGGATCTGCTCCCTCAGCCTGAAACGGTACAGGCGACCCTCAGGCCCTATCAGCTGACAGGGTATAACTGGCTGAGGAAACTGCATGATATGAACTGTATGGGGTGTCTGGCAGACGATATGGGGCTGGGGAAGACCCTTCAGACCCTGAGCCTGCTTCAGTCTCTCAAAGAGAAAGGGGGACTGAAAACCTCTCTGCTGGTGGCGCCTGTTGTAACCCTGGCGAACTGGGAGAGTGAAATCGCCAGGTTTACACCGGATCTGGGATTCTACCGCCATGCCGGATCAAACCGCCATGATTCTGCCGAACTTTTCAGGCAGTACGACCTGGTAATCGTCAGTTATCATACACTCCGGAATGATGTGGATATCTTTCTGGATATGGCTTTTGACTATATTATTCTGGATGAAGCACACTATATAAAAAATGCTTCCTCTGTGATTTTCAAGGCCATCAGGTCTCTTAAGAGCAGCCATCGTCTCTCCCTGACGGGGACCCCTATCGAAAACAATACCCTGGAACTCTGGTCGCAGTTCAACTTTCTCAGTCCCGGCCTGCTGGGATCTCAGAAGGAGTTTATAGAACGTTTTGCCCAGCCCATTGAAAAGAAAAATGATAAAGAAGCCCTCAGTATCCTGCGGGATACGGTTTCTCCCTTTATCCTGAGGCGGAAAAAAGAGGATGTGCTGGATGATCTGCCTCCCAAGGAAATTATTGTCCACTACAGTGAGATGACCGGTTCGCAGGCTGAACTCTACCATAAGTACCGGGATTACTACCGGGCCCGGGTTAAGGGGCTGCTGGATGAAAAGGGGCTGGCCGGTTCCTCCATGCAGATCTTTCAGTTTCTGCTGAAGCTGCGGCAGCTGGCCATCTATCCTCCCATGACCGGTCCGGAAGGGGCCGATGCCGGTTCCTGCAAGATGGATGCCCTTAAAGCTCTGCTGGAGGAAGTTCTGGAAGAGGATCATAAAATCCTGATATTCTCCCAGTTTCTGGGTTCTCTCACCGCCATGGGGGATTACTGCCGGGATCAGCATTGGGATTACTCCTTTATTACCGGGCAGACCGCAGACCGGGCGGAGGAAATCCGCCGCTTTCAGGAAGAAGAGGATATAAGGATATTCCTGTTAAGCCTTAAAGCCGGAGGAGTCGGTATCAATCTTACAGCGGCAGACTATGTTGTCCTTTTTGATCCATGGTGGAATCCTGCGGCAGAACGGCAGGCCATCGACCGGGCCCACCGGATGGGGCAGACTCGAAAAGTCATCTCCTACAAGATGATTGTCCGCGATACCATTGAAGAGAAAATACTGATGATGCAGGAAGAGAAAACGGCCCTTATGGAAGGGATCATCTCTGATGAACAGGGATTCTTCGGTACTTTGAAAGAGGATGAAATTGTCAATCTTTTTGAGTAGATGATTTTACTCAGCTTTTAAAAAGGGGAACCGGGAGGGATTCGTCGTTGGGACTGCAGCAAAGGCAGCCGGATCAGACTTCTCTATTAATTATACATAGGAGAAATTCAAAGTAAAAAGGAATGGTGGGGGCATGAATACTGCGCAGCTACTGCCAGAACTCGTCATCCGCTTTATATCCGATCGGAAAGGAAGAACTCATTTTTCTGCTTGATCCGGAATCAGTATTAAGGGCTTTTTGAATCGGATCTATCTCCTGAAGCCGGGCAGTCAGGCATAAACTCTTCAATAAAACTTTCAAAAATTGCTCTGATGTCTTTATTTGTCTTTTATAGTCCATTATTGTCCATTTGCTATTGATGGTTTATTCGAAAAATGGTAAGTTCATCCTGTATGAAGAGGTTCTGTCTGTTTTTTACAGTGCTATTATTCTCTCTCTCGCTGATTGGTGAAGATCTGTTCTTCTCCGGTCCGGTTTTTTTTGCCGGATCAACGGACGTTTTCCTTTCCACAGACAACTCTGAGCTTCCCTCCGGAAATACCGATGCGGTTGAGCTTCTGCTGGAAGAGGAGGAGGAAGAGAGCGAGGAAGAGGCGGAACTCCACCGCGCTGCGGGTCCGCAGGCTTTTCCCCCTGTAGAATATCAACCACTTCAAAGATACGGCTGCAGCCGACTCCGGTACCTGCAGACTCTGTTTACTCCCTTTGAACAGAACCCCATTCTTTCTTTAAGAGGACCCCCCTGCTGATTCCTTTCCTGACAGACTGATAAAAATAACGAAAAGGAATCTTAAATGAAAAATATATCTCTCGCCGAATTGCTGGATCAACGGGATATCCCTGTGTTCAATGAACAGGCCAGCCTGGAAGACCTTATTATGTATGACAGGGAACAGAGCTGCTGTTCTCACTACTATTTCACAAATAGGGAAGGGGTTCTGACCGGTATTCTCAGTAAACAGAAAATACTGGAGTTTTTAAGCTCCCTGTTCTTTCTGGTGGACAAAAACCAGGAAGACCGGCTGGCTGAGACCCTTGCCACAGTAAAAGTCCGTCCTCTTATGGATACTCATGTCCCTTCCCTGCGTTTAAATCAGAGCCTGCCCCAGGGAGTGGAAACCCTGCTCCTTTCCGGTTACAGCGCCCTGCCGGTTCTGGATGACAAACGGAGGCTGATAGGGGAGGTCTCCCGGGATTCCCTGCTGGGTATCATTCCCCTGAGACAGCGGGAGGTTCGTTATGCAGTTTCGTAAATATCTGACCGAGGACTCTGTGTTCCTGGATCAGGATTTTTCCTCGGTAACGGAAGCACTGGATTTCCTCTCGCGGGAGTTTGCCCGCCGAACCGGTCTGGGGGAATCATTTGTGCGGAATCTGCTTCAGGAACGTGAGGATCTCAGTCCTACCTGGATTGGTTCAGGGACTATGCTGCCCCATAATCATCACCCTGAGGTTAAGGACCTGGTGATGATATTTATCCGCTGCCGGAAACCTTTTGCCCTGGATGACGGTAATGAGGTCCGTTATATATTTTCCATTCTTACGCCCGGTTCACAGGAGCAGCTCTATCTGGGCATTCTGCAGGGCATCGGTCAGCTTGTTCAGAACAGGTCCGACAGGATTGACAGCTGCCGTATCCCGGCCGACCTCTTTGACCTGCTGCAGGGGGAATCCTTTCTGATGGGTGCTCCCATTACGGCATCGGATCTGGCCAAGGACTGGCCCCGCATCTACCGGGATGATCCGCTTTCCAAAGCGCTGGACCTTATGAAGAAGCATGATGTATACCTTCTGCCGGTTTTTACCGGCGAAGGCGGAGTGCTGTGCGGCGTACTGGATCTGGTGGATCTTCTGAAAGCCGGATTCCCTGACTATGTTTTCAGTCTCTATGACTTTTCCATGATTAATGATTTTCAGCCCCTGAAATACTTCTGGAGAAATGAAGGAGCCCTGAAGGCCGGAGCTTATGCACGGGATCACAGACCCTATCTGATCCGGGAAGATGCTTCCTACCCGGAGGTCTTCTTCCTGATGATTAAAGGAGGCCGGAGGCATCTGCTGGTCATCAACAGCCTGGATGAGCTGGTCGGAATCATCCATCCCAAAGAAATAATTCATACGATGCTGAGGCCGTAAATGACAATACATATGATAATTGCCCTTTTGATTTTTATAGTGGTGTATGCCCTTTTTATTCTGGAAAAAGTGAATAAGGCTGTAGCGGTGCTTTTCGGTGCTTCCCTCTATCTGGCTTTTCACTTTATCCCCTTTCATGAAGCGGTGGAACATATAGATGTGAATGTCATCTTCCTTCTGATAGGAATGATGCTGATTGTGCGGATAAGCGAGCAGAGCGGTATTTTCGAATACGCCGCCATTCGCAGCGCCAAGCTTGTAAATGCGGATCCCATTCGGTTTCTTGCGGTGCTGTTTCTGATGACAGCTTTTTTCTCTGCCGTACTGGATAATGTAACAACAGTACTGCTGATATCACCTGTGACTCTTCTGCTGACGACTCAGATGGAAATCCCCGCCCTGCCATTCGTTATTACCGAGATTATAGCTTCCAATGTGGGAGGGACCGCGACCCTGATAGGTGATCCTCCCAATATAATGATCGGTTCGGCGGCAAAACTCAGTTTTATGGATTTTCTTCTCAATCTGGCTCCTGTGGTACTCGGTATTTCCTTTGTTATTCTCGGTTTTATGATTCTGATTTTCCGGAAGGATCTGCAGATAAGCGAACTGAACAGGCACCGGATCCTTGCGATGGATGAGAAAAAGATGATTCATAACCCTGCTCTGATGAAAAAATCCCTTATTGTGCTCTCATCGGTGGTTATAGGGTTTCTGGTTCACGGCTTTATAGAACTGGAACCCAGTATTATAGCCCTGGCGGGGGCCTGTGTACTGATTGTCTGGTCCGATGAAGATCTGGAGGACCTTCTCAAGAAGATCGAATGGGACACAATCCTGTTTTTTGTGGGCCTTTTCATTATGGTGGGTGTACTGGAATATGCCGGTATTATTGGAACCCTGGCAGACAGGATGATCGCCCTGACAGGAGGGAATCTTCAAAAGACGAGCCTTGTTCTGCTCTTCTCTTCGGGGATCTTCTCGGGGATTCTGGACAATATTCCTCTTGTAGCGACTTTCATCCCCATCGTGAAGATTATCGGTCATTCCGCCGGCAGGGGAGAGCTTGGTCCTGTCTGGTGGAGCCTGGCTCTGGGCTCCTGTCTGGGCGGAAACGGAACCCTGGTAGGAGCTTCGGCCAATGTGATCATGTTCGGTTTTGCCAAAAAGAATAATGTGGATCTCTCCTTTGGAGGGTATCTGAAATTCGGCATACCTATGACTATCCTGTCTCTGGGGCTCTCCTGGCTTTATATTCATTACAGGTATTACTGATCCTTCTCTTTTTTTCTCCCCATCCCACCGTTCCCCCTCGACTACGCTCGGGGGACGCTGGGAAAATAAAAATCTGCCGTTTGCTTTTTGCCGCCTTATCTCTTACCATTAATTAGATACATAATGATAAGCGAGGGGTATTTAAATGATGAAACAGCGTTCTGTTCTGTTCAAAATAGCTGTCCCCAGTGTATCTTTCATTGTTGTTCTTATTGCGGCAGTCTGTTTTATAGCCTACCAGTCCACATTTGACAGTTTGTTTGTTGTCTATAAAACCCAGCTGGACAGTACCAGCCGGGATATAAACAGGCAGCTGGATGATTTCTATACAGCCCAGCTGGATACGGCTGCTTCCATAGCCGGCAACACACTTCTGGGAAAGGTGCTGGAGCAGAATGATCAGGATGCTCTTGATGAGTATCTGGGTTCTGTAACGGAGAGTCTTTCCGTATTTGAAACCATCCTGATCCTGGATACCTCCACAGGGCGTATTGCGGGGGATAATCAAAAGGGTTCTTTCCGTAATCTCAAGCTGGAGGAGGCGTTTCCCGAACTGACAGACACAGAGTATAAAAGGGGAGAACAGTCTTTCAGCGCTCCCTTTGTCTCCACATCAACAGGTTGTCCGGTTGTGCTTGTCAAGCAGAGTCTGGGAGTAACAGGCGGTTATGAGCTTTTCACAACATTCAATCTGGGAAGATTTACGGCAGGGACACTGGTTCATGCGGTTATCGGCATTACAGGATATCCCTTTGTCTGCAATCTGGAGGGGATTACAGTGGCACACCCCAATCCTGCCAATATTATGACCCTGAATCTAATGGATTTCGAGTTCGGCCGGACCATGATGAGTTCTCCCGACGGCACCCTTATCGAGTATCTGTGGGAAGGAAAGGACAAAATCCTCTCTATCGCCCGGAATGACAGTCTGGGACTGGTTACGGGAACCACAATGTATGTGGATGATATCAAACAGGCCGCATCGGCGGTAAGCCGAAATCTTGGCCTGACCGGTATCGGAGCTGTTCTGCTGCTGGCGGGCCTATTGATTTCTCTGTTTATGAAAGTCGTTACCCGGCCTTTAAAGCATGCTGTGGAAATATCCGAGTCTGTGGCGAAAGGGGATCTGACCGTGGAGTTTACGGTGACACAGAATGATGAGATCGGGCGGCTCCAGCAGTCTCAGAAAGATATGGTAAGAGCTTTGAATTCCATTATTGCAGAAGTCACAAACGGATCGGAGACAGTGGCTGCCGGCAGCCAGCAGATGAGCGCGTCAGCCGTTCAGGTTTCTCATGGAGCGAATACCCAGGCTGCCGGAGTGGAAGAGGTGGCCGCCTCAATAGAGCAGATTACAACAAATATACAGCAGACCGCTGAAAATGCAGGGCAGACAGAGCTTATCGCCAGGAATGTGGCCAGCAGCGCTGGTGAGAGCTGTAAGGCTGTGAATGAGGCCCTGGAAGCCGTCAGCCGCATTAACCAGGAAATTGCGGTCATTGGAGAGATTTCCCGGTCTACCAATATGCTGGCCCTGAATGCCGCCATCGAAGCAGCCCGGGCAGGTGAATCAGGTAAGGGTTTTGCGGTTGTGGCAGCCGAAGTCAGGAAGCTGGCGGAAAAAAGCTCCCGTTCGGCAGATCTGATAATGGATCTGTCCCGGCATACGGTGGATTCCGCCCGGAGAGCCTCGGAAATGCTGAATTCTCTGATGCCGGAAATCAACAGGACCGCTTCTCTGGTACAGGACATCAGTCTGGCCAGCAGGGAACAGCATATGGGTGTTGTTCAGATCAATCAGGCGGTTCAGCAGCAGGACCATATTATCCAGCAGAATGCCAGCGTATCCGAGGAGCTGACAGCAACGGCTGAAAATCTGGCCGGACAGGCCTCGGGTCTGCTGGAAGCTGTCCGGTACTTTCAGGTGGAGGAAAACCGGTATCTTCGGGAACAGCCGAAATCGGCTTTGATTGACGGCTGATTAATATTGTGCCTTCCTGCTCATTATAGTTTACAATAGGCAGTATGATGAATCTTGCGTAAAGGAGAATGAGTATGAAGGCATCCATTCAGGGGAATCCGTCTTTCAGCCATGTGCATATCGATCTGGATCCAGGTGAGAGCATTACCGCAGAAAGCGGCGCCATGCAGTCCATGGCAGCCCGGCTGGATATGAAAGCCGTATCAAACGGCGGGTTTTTTTCCGCTCTGGGAAAGAAAATCTTCGGAGGCGAATCCTATTTTGTCAATCAGTTCACCAATAGGGGCAGCGCCCCCATGCGCGTTACCATCTCCCAGGATGTTCCCGGAGAAATCCGGGCGCTGAAACTGGACGGTACTCGGGATATCTGCCTTCAGAAAGGCTCCTACCTGGCCCATTCGGGGGATATAAAACTCAAAGCATCCTGGGCCGGTTTTATCTCCTGGTTCTCAGGGGAGGGCCTTGTCAAACTGAAGGCATCAGGGAACGGTACCCTCTGGTTCGGCGCCTACGGCGGAATTATTGAAAGAAGAGTGGAGGGGAGTCTTAAAGTGGACGACGGCCACCTGGTTGCCTATGATCCCTCTCTGAAACTGAAAGTCGCCCTGGCGGGGGGATTGTTCTCCAGTTTCTTCGGAGGCGAGGGATTCGTTACGAAAGTCAGGGGCAGCGGTACGGTTTATATACAGACCCGCAGTCTGAGGGGCCTGGCATCCTGGCTGAATCCCAAATTCCGGTAGAGAAAGGAGAGAATTATGCAGATTGAAGTTATAAACCGCCCGGCCAATACGGCAGCCAAAGTTCTTCTGGAACCTTCCGAAACCTTTACGGCCGAGGGGGGCGCCATGATTGCCATGTCCGGCGATATGAATCTGGTTACCAGCGTCAACAAAAACGAAAAAAGCAAAGGCCGTAAGCTGCTGAAAGGCCTGGCCCGGACGCTGGGGGGAGAAGGGCTCTTTTTGAACCATTTTACAGCCGGCGTGAACGGCGGGGATGTCTTTCTGGCCCCTTCCCTTCCCGGGGACCTTGCGGTTATCGAGCTGGACGGCAGCCGGGCCGTCAAAGTGCAGAACGGTTCATTCATGGCCTATGAAAACGGGGTGAATATGAATATCAGCTGGGAGGGATTCAAGAATGTTTTTTCCGGCGAAAACATGATCTGGCTGGAGATGTCCGGCAGGGGAAAGGTCCTGATAAATGCGTTCGGGATGATCTACCCGGTTAAAGTGGATGGTGAGTATATTGTGGATACCGGCAATATCGCCGCTTTTGATGAGACCCTGGAGTTTAAAATCTCCAAAGCGGGAAAGAGTCTTTTCTCCTCTATTATGGGAGGAGAAGGGCTGGTCTGCCGCTTTAAGGGTCGGGGAACCGTCTGGTGTCAGACCCATGCAGACAGGGCTTTCGGTACAAAACTGACCCCTCTGCTCACCCCGAAACAGGATAACTAAGGAAGGAAAAATGCAGGAAAATAGATCTGACTATAAATATGATATCGCCTCCGCACCGGATTTCGGGATGGTGAATATTACCGTGCCACAGGGAAAAACCCTCAAGGCCGAAGCTTCGGCCATGGCCTATATGGATTCCACCCTTAAAATGAAAACAAAAATGAAGGGCGGCCTGAAAAGGGCCCTGACGGGGGAGAAGCTTTTTATTAATGAGTTTACAGCAGATGCCGGGGATGCAGATATAGGTATAGCCCCGGGATGCCCCGGAGATATCGGCCACCTCTACCTGGAGAACGACACGGTTTTTCTGCAGAGTTCCTCCTACCTGGCT
The DNA here is from genome assembly GCA_963663385.2 of Oceanispirochaeta sp. Taxonomy (GTDB): domain Bacteria; phylum Spirochaetota; class Spirochaetia; order DSM-2461; family DSM-2461; genus Oceanispirochaeta. The sequence goes on from CAXXXD010000004.1 coordinate 1,137,897, forward strand.
TCCTCTCCGGATCTGGAAACGGGAATCGATTTTCAGGGATTCAAGGGGTTCTTTTCGGGAGAGAAGATTTTTATGATCCGCTGCAGCGGGACGGGAGACCTCTGGTTCAATACATTCGGCGGGCTGATAGCCATAGATGTCCGGGATAACTATGTGGTGGACACCGGTTACATTGTGGGCTTTACGGAGGGCCTCAGCTACGATGTTCGTCCCGTGGCCGGGATGAAGAGCCTGTTTTTTTCCGGAGAGGGGCTGGTCTGCCGCTTTTCGGGAGAAGGAACCGTCTGGATTCAGACCAGGCAGTCCCCCGCCTTTGTGAGCTGGGCGGACGCCTTCCGGCGGGTTGAGAAAAAGAAGAAGGATTAGTCTGCCGTCAACCGCCGGTTACGACTCATAAAGTATTCCCATTGAACAGAACTCTGATGATACTGATGAAATTATAAGGAATTTCTGCTAGAATGAAAGTTATGGATAAAACACAGTTACATCCCCAGTTTTTAATGAATGAACAGGGTAAAAAAACTTCTGTCCTTCTTCCCGTTGAGGAGTTTTATGAACTTCTTGAAGATCTGGAAGATCTGGCTGTTTGTGCTGAGCGAAGAAATGAGCCGACAATTCCCATGGAAGAGGTTATTAAAGAGTTAGGTCTTGAAGACCGTGTATAAAATTGAATTCAAAAAATCAGCCTTGAAAGAGTTGAAAAAGCTTCCCCGGAAGGAACAAATTTCAATTTTATCAGCGATTAAAAAACTGGCGGAGAATCCCATACCTGTGGGATACAAGAAAATGGTCGGGTCAGAATCCACGTACAGAATCAGGGTTGGTAATTATAGAATCATTTACAATATCTACAAGAAAGAACTCTTTATAGAAATTATACGGGTCGGCCATAGAAAAGATATATATCGCTGAGTTTAAAAGCCTTTTTCATGTTAAGCGTTGGTTCGGCCTGCGGTTACTGCCGGAAAAACTTCTTCAACGTGAAATGTCATTCCGGCGAAAAATAAAATCATGTCATAACAAGTATGTTGCTGCCGTTTCCCTTCGGTCACAGCAGAACAATGGTGTTATGATTTTATTCTATGCTAATATAACCTGCAGTAGAATAACCATTCCCATCACTAAAGCCATCATTATGAAAATAGCCCAAAATTGATTATTGAAACACTTTCTCTGAAAATAAGGATAAAGTGTCCAAATACAAAGAAAAAATAATGGTATTCCAAGTAAAGTAGTTGGAAGTAAGTTGTATCTTTCCCTCATGAAGCTAAAAAAAGGTTCTAAGTGAGAAATTAACTTATCAATGTAGAATCTCTTTGTTAAAAATCTAGGTAAAAAATCACTCATTATCTGTTTCTTCTTGCTCTTGATCTTCTTCTGGCTCTGGTTCGTTAACCTGGCTCTTGCCAACAAGTGATCCAACTATACTTGCTACTTTTAAAATAAAACTTGATCTAACAGTTGAAGAAGTTCCAGACTTTGTTGATACAAATTGACCTCTACCTGGATTTATCTGCTTGTGAAATCTCATTGATCCTGTATTAAAAGAGGGAAGAGTTTTTTTCGCTATAACATCGGCAGCAAATGAACCCATACTGGCAGTCGTATCTGCCGATAACTCGCCTTCGATGATATCAGCACCTGCATTCAATAAAAGACTTGCACCATCAGCCATTAATGCTGCTGTTGCTGCTGTTCCCGCACCAGGAAGATTCCCCGTTATGGCTAAGCCTACAGTTGAGTAATTTGCAACATCTCCTGCTATTGAAGAGGCACTGGCAGTATCTCTCAAAAACTCTACAGAAGCTCCTTTCCCAGCTTGAGTAAGATCTTCTTTAGCCTTCTCGTTACCACTTGCAGCTTTAATAATCGTAGCAGATGCACTTCTTGAATGATTTGCGTATAGACCAACTAAATCTTTTATTGAAGGCATTGTCCACATCCCAGTGGGATCGATGAATTTTTGAGGATTGTTTGAAACATAGATAAACCAGTTTTGGCCATCCCGAGCCGGGTCTTCAGATATGAATCTCCCGGTTCCGGCATCATACCACCTGGCATTGTAGTAGTATAACCCGGTGTCTTCATCGAGATCCTTTCCGGTATACTTCAAATCAGGATAGTTTCGTATCACCCTGCTGTATCTCTTCTTTAAGTTTTTCCAGCTTCTCCCGCTTTACCGTACTGATATGGGTAAACTTCTGTTCCAGTCCCTTTGCCAGGGCTGCCAGGGCTTCCTCTTTTTTACTCTGGTGGTTCAGCACCTGGGCGTAGTGGTACCAGGCCTCCGGAAAGGCTGGGTTCGTCTCCATCAGTTCGTCAAAGAGGGGAATCGCCTTTTCCCAGTTCCCCATCCTGATATAGGTCGCCCCCAGGTTATCCATTATCCCTTTGGAGCTGTCGTTGTACTCCCGGGCCTCCAGGTTCAGTTCCAGCGCCCCGGCCAGATCCCCCTGTTCCAGCAGATAGAACCCCAGGTTGGTATAAAGGATGGTGGTGGTATACCCCTCTTCTTTAAGATTCTTCAGGGCTTCCACGGCCTGGTCGACTTCCCCTCTGCTCCACTGCAGAAGGGAGTAGTAGATAATCGCTTCCTCATGGGAAAACTTCTTTTCCCGTATACCCAGGAGGGGCTTCAGTACGGCCTCCGCATCCTCTTCAAACCCTCTTGTTAAAAGGACATACCCGCAGGTCAGTTTGTTTTTGGGCTTCATCCCCGAACGGGCAGCCCCTTTAATCAGTTTGACAGCTTTGTCATACTGCTCTTTTTTAAGAGCCTGCAGCCCCCTGACAAATAGAAAGAAATTCCAGTATTTAATAAGAAGAAGAGCAATCAGGACTGCAATAATAAGAATAGCCTTGGTGTTCATGGGAGCCTCCCGTATGAATTACCCTTAAATTATCACGGTTTTCCAATTCAATCCAGAAGGGAAAATATATGGATATTTAGTAAAGCAGCCTACTTCATAGTTAAGATCAGTAAAGAGTATTTCACCCCTCCTGAGGAGGGGCCGGGGGAGGTCCGGAGAGGGGTGATCTCTATTCCTGTTTTTCCAGAGGGATAAAATCAAAACTCTGGCGATAGCTGATATTCTCCGAAAGGATCCAGTCCCTCTCTTTTCCCCGTATAAGGGTCATGATCAGGGTTTTATCCCCTTTATTCCCGGTAGAAAGGTATACGGTTACAGACTTCAGGGACTGCTTGTTAACGGTCATCTCCCGGGTTCCCCTGCAGTAGGGATCCAGGATTTCTGCTATTGTATTCTGTTCTTCAGGGCTTAAATCACCTAGAAAAGGGGCCATCTGAATCAGTCCGGAAAAATCCCTGTCTGCTGCAAGGTCCAGAATCCCGTTGACCGTTTTTTCCGGCGGGCCGACGGGGGAACAGGACGGCAGAAGCAGAATAAGGCAGAGGAGAAATGTTGTTCTGTAAATGCGATATAAAACTCCGTTCAAAGGATTGCCTCAAAAAAATCCTGCACCGGAACCCCGATGCAGGATTGCTTAGTCAGTTGATCGTTACTTATATCAGTTGTATTTTACAATAACACCGCTGATATGGGCTGTGGCGGGAGCGTACAGGCTGAATGTCAGGCCGTTCAGCAGAAGGTCGATAAAGGATGCTTCGTAGCGGATTTCCACATTTACAGCGGCATCGCCGGTGTATTTCTGAATCTCTCTCTGAATGGCGTCATAAATTTCCGTATCCATGGCGTCGGAGGTTGCGTTCAGAAAGTTGGAACCGCCGGAATTCCCCAGGAATTCGTTCACCTTAACGGCGATTTCAAACTCCCCGACCGTGTCGTATGAGGGAATTTCTCTTGTTACCTGAGCACCGGACAGCTGAAAGGTGGTACAGGATGTTAAGGCAACAGCTGCAATAACAAGCAGCATAATTACTTTTGTTACGTTTTTCATTTTTCTCTCCATAAGAAATAGTTCTAATAATATACTCCAATTCTAAGATTTCTCCATTATAAATCAAGAGATTGAGTAAAAATAAACAACTGATATATATTGTCTCGGCAGATCAGGAGATAAAACGGCTGATTAATCTGACTATACCCGGCATAAACACAACTACCGTAATAAGACGGAGAGTGTGCATAAGGGCGACAATATGAGCCTGGGCGCCGTAAGCGTCAGAGATCAGCACAATATTGGCCAGGCCTCCGGGAGAAGCGCTGAACAGGGCTGTAATCAGATCCATCCCCGTTACTCTGGAGATTATAAATCCCAGAATCAGGCTGAAAATCATAAGCCCGATGACCATCACAACGGCGGAAAAGAAGATGGACCCCAGTCCTTTTATGGTATTCATATTGAAATTCAGACCGATCGTGGCGCCGATAACAATCTGGAGAATCGTATTGGCCTGGGGAGGGACATAGCCGGCATCGCTGATCAGATTATAGACAGCTGTAAATACCATGGCCCCGAAAAGGGCTCCCGCCGGTATCTTCAGTTTCATACCGATTATGCCGCCCAGTGTTCCAATCAGAAGGGTAGTGATGAATTTTCCTAACATAAGAGCTCCTTATGGTATACAGTATACAATAAGATGGTCTGATACAATATGCTTCCCCGGGGTCAGGGCCGGAATCTCCGGTATTCCGCCGGTGTCATATGTAGGATTTTTTAAACAAATAATAAAATTGCACCGGACTCTCATATCCGCAGTTCCGGGTAATCTCTTTTATGGAGAGTTCGGTCATTTTCAGCTGGTACCAGGCGTGATCAATTCTGGCTTCGTTTATCATCTGTATGGCTGCCTTTGACGATCCGGAGTGGATCCATACCATGCTGGCCTGGCTGAGGGAGAGAAAACGGCACTATATCAACTCTCTGAAAGGCGCCCGATACGATATTTTGGAGCTGGGGGGCGGGGATGCATCCACAACTGTTATTTCTCCGGATATCTTCCGGAACTTTGTCGCCCCCTATGACAGCGTTCTGATTGCTGCCGCCAGAGATAAAACGCCGGGTCGGGGACAGGGTCTGCCTGATCGGCGGATTTGATCAGGGGACCTGTTTTTTACGGTCTACCCCGGCGGAAACGAGAACAGCCGTCCGGGATGCTTTTGACGCGGCCGGAGAGGGCGGCGGATTCATCCTCTCTCCGTCCGATCATTTTTTCGATGCCCAACCGGAACTGATTGCAGCTTTTGCCTATGAAGCCCGAAATTGCGTTTACCGGACAGCAGAGAAGTGAGCTGAAAGCAATCAGTTCGGGGGACAGGATGCCCGGAGCGTACGGTAGGCCGTCTGATACATATTGATCACCTTACCGGCAGGAATCTCTGCCAGGATATTGTGAATGGATGTGAATACGAACCCTCCGTCCTTCTTCAGGTAACGGCACACCTCTTCAACTTCCCGGCTGACCTCTTCCTCTGTACCAAAGGGGAGAGTCGACTGACTGTTAATCCCGCCGCCCCACAGGGCAATCCGGTTCCGGCACTTGTCTTTCCACTCTTTGTAGCTGTGTTCTCCGGCGCTCCACTGGACCGGATTCAGCACGTCAAACCCGCTGTCAATCAGATCGTCCAGGATATCATAAATGGCGCCGCAGGAATGGAGGAATGATTTCAGGCCGGGGGCGAGGCTGTGCACGGCATCATTCATCTTCCTGTAATAAGGAACATAAAGTTTTCTGAAATATTCGGGAGGCAGTATGGGGGCGTTCTGGGTTCCCTGATCATCAGAGTTGCTCATCATTATATCGATATAAGGGGCAATTTCAGGTAATAGGCGTTCCGCATTAATCAGAAAGTGCTTCATTTCCAGTTCATGGACCTCCTGAACATACTCCGGCTCTGTCAGGCAGAGCATGGACCAGGATGCCATCCCGTTACGGTATTTCAGTCCCATGGACAATCCGTTGAACATCACGGCCCTGTCCGTTGATTCCCGCACTCTCCTGCAGTAGGCCGCAATGGACTTTACTCTTTCGTCTGTCAGCAGCTCCGCCTGCAGCTCCGCCCGTAGTTCTTTCAGGTCTTCTCTGGGAGGATCCTGAGTCATAAGGTCGAACGACTCATCCCCATCAGCATTATCAAATACATAGCTGGACGGAACCATTTTAAGATGCTGTTTTTCGCTGTCATACAAAATGGAGTCATCCTCCTGTATGCGAAAATCGTCAGGATTCTGCACAAGCGCGGGCAGTCTCCCGTTGAAATCGCAGGGAATCCATTTTTCCTTATCCTGAAAAGCGTTGGTCCATTTGTCCTCGCATACGGAAACGACATCACAATTCAGGGCATCCAGAACATCCGTATCCGGCAGGGCCAGCATCTGGCACACATCATGGACTTTCGGACGCCGGGGGGGCAGTCCCAGTGATTCAACCAGTTCTGGGTAGGCAAAGCAGCTGATTCCTGTCGAAAGCATCCCTCCCATATCTATGGCGTGTATTTCCTCAAAAGACAGCGCTTTCATTACCCGTTCTCTTCTTGTCATACTATAACACTCCGGTTATCTTTATATTATCCTGTTCTGTTATACTGTTCTTATTACAGGATAGCGAGTGATAAATAGGACAAGAAATATGCAAAAACGGCCACTGGGTGAATGGTATGAATTGAAAAGACGGTATAACGGTACGGTATGTATGGGGAAATGGACTTTGTGGTTCCGTTCCGGTAATTATCTGGATTTCAAGGGATCGCGGAATCTGCAGCACCGCCACTCGTATTACGAGGTATGTCTTGTCCTGGGAGGGACGGGGACTTTCACTCATGGTGATCAGATTCACTCCCTTGAGACGGGGGATCTGTTTATCGCTGATCCCGGAGTTATACATGAAATCATATCTTCCCGGCAGGACAGTTTGAAAATCCAGTTTCTGTCTTTCAATTTTGAGAAGGATGAACAAAAACAGACAGATGAAGACGAAACCGTTCAGGATCGCTGTATAGGGGAATTCCTGAAAAATCATGACCAATTGATACATGACTGTTCCGATCTTGAGCATATCTTCCGGTCTCTGAAGGTGATCTCCCTGGAAGATAACCCTGTGAAACGGCATATCCGGAATGAAACTATGACCAAAACCCTGATTATGGAAATAATCCTCTACAGTATCAATGAAATAGAAGAGCGGCATAAGGATGCCTCCGCGGATTCAAGGCTTCAGGCCGCTTTGATATATATGGAAGATAACGCTTTCAGGAAACTGTCGGTCGGGGAAGTGTCAGCCCATGCTGCAATCAGTGCCAGAACCCTCCGGCGCTTGATGCATGGGTATTGCGGAATGACCGTTATACAGAAGTGTTTCCGGATCAGGATGGAAGCCGCTGCAAGGCACCTGCTGGCCAATCCGGATCAGACGGTTTCCGAAGTGAGTTATCAGTTCGGCTTTGAGAATCCTTCTGATTTCTGCAGGGGCTTTAAAAAAACAATGCTCCTGTCACCCGGTAAATTCCGTGAAAACGAAGGCACTCTGTTCAGCTGAATGAACCGGTGCCATTTGCACCGACAGGCTTTTAAAATATTGGGGGCGTAACAGGGATCTGATGAAATTACAGCATCTCTTTTACTTTGCTGAGTATAACATCTCTTCCAAAGGGCTTGTGAATGAAACCTGTTGAGTCTGATTCATTCACCTCTTTCATATTCTGATCGTTAAAATAGCCGGAAATGAAAAGGATCTTTATTTCAGGATTGATCCGTTTTATCGCATCGGCGCAGTCGGCTCCCGTCATTTCAGGCATTACCATATCCATGATAATCAGATCAAACAGGTTCGGATTCTTTTTAAACTGAAAAAGCCCGTTTTTCCCATTATCAGCGATAACAACGTGATACCCCTCTTTTTCAAGGATATTTGCCAGCATCTTCTGCAATACCGGCTCATCATCCACAATCAGAATATTAACAGTTTTATCTGCAGGGCCGGCGGTATTTTCTGTTTCAGTATTATCTCCGGTTTCTGTATACGTCGGGATCAGAAGGGTAAATGAGGTAGCTTCATTCTGTATGCTTTTTATCTCTACCGCTCCGTTCAAATGTACGATTGTACTATACACTCCTGCCAGATCCAGACTGCTCCCTTTTTTTATGGATTCGCTCTTGTAGAATGGTTCGAAAATATGGGGCATGTCTTCCAATGGAATCCCGGCTCCTGTATCGGATATCTCCAGGGCAATGTATTGTCCCGGACACAGCTCATAAAGGCTTTTCCGGCAGTAACTATCATCCAGTATCCGGTTTTCGGTTGTCAGATTTATACTGCCCCCCCCGGGCATGGAATGAGCAGATCTCATAACCAGGCTCTCTATGGCCTGCTGAAGGTCAGCCTGTATTCCCCTGATCCGGAAGTCTTCCGCATCCAGACTGAAACCTGCTTTAACCCTTTGACCTATCCTGTCCCGTAGGCCGGCCATACTTTCCCTGATGGCCGAATGTACATCCACCGGGGCATCGGAACGGCTGTTTCTCCTGGAAAATCCGGCAAGCTTCTGTATCAGTTTAATAGCCTGTCCGGATGATTCCCGGATCATTCCGGAATATTCCATGGCCTTTACATTGCCTCCCACTTCATCCCTGAGGAGTTCTGCTGCAGCCTGTAATCCGCCCAGTATGTTGTTGAAATCATGAGCAATGCCTCCGGCAAGATTTTCAAGGGCTTCCATTTTATCTCTATGCATAAAGCGTATCTGTCTGGTGTTTTCCTCTGTCATATCCCGGAAGACAATAACGATCCCTTCTATGGAACCGTCCTCCCCATGGATGGGAGCACCGGACTGATTGATGAGATGCTCTGTCCCGTTACCGGAAATAAGGATGGAGTGACTGACAGAGCGGCAGATCTGCCCTGTCTCCAGCACTTTGAGGATTATATTATCCTCTCTCTCCCGGCTTTCGGGGTTGATAATCTGCAGGATGCTGTCCAGCTCCCGGTCTTTTACAGCTTCCGCCTTCCACCCGGTCATTTTTTCCGCAATGGGGTTCATCTCTTTTATTAAACCATCGGGATTGACAACAATGACTCCGTCTCCTATGGACCGCAGAGTCATCAACAGATTTTCCTGACTTTTTCTGAGCTCTTCTTCTGTTTTTTTGAGTTTGGTAATATCTGTTGCAATACCGATAAGAGCCTCTTCCCCGAAGATCTCTTTAGGACAGGGGGTTCTTGTTGTCTGCAGCCAGTGTATATTCCCATAGGTATCACGGATCCGTTCATGGGCCAGGTGGATGGTTTTGCCGGTTTCAAATACCTCCCTGTCATCCTGAAGCATCCGCTTCACATCCTTTCTTTCGGGTTGTACATCAGCCTGAAGAGAGCCGACAACTTCGTCAACAGTAAGGCCCATCTGATCTGCCACAGCCTTGTTGACTTCCAGAAAGCGGCCCTCCCTGTTTTTGACGAAGATGAGAGAAGGGACCAGATCAAAAATCAGACGCATATGCCTTGAATCATTCTGTATCTGGTAGGATCCCGAAGCGTAGGAATTCACTCTGCGCCTTATAAGATCCGGGTGGAAGGGGACGGTTATGTAATCCCAGATATGGGAAGGCAGAGAATTCCCTTTCTTAAGCTCATCTTCTGAGCATACCATAAGGAGGGGGATATTTTTCTCCAGAGTGGATATATCAATATCGGGAGAATCCGTTATAATAAGGGACGGATTGTTCTCGTCAATCATCCTGTAAACCGTACGGACATCCGGAGCATTTGAAAGGTGATAATTTTCCAGTATTTTCACCAGTTTCTCATTATAGTCCGGATTCAGGAAATAAAGCAGAACTTCTGTTTTTGAAGTGTACGATGTAGTCATTCCCATACTTAAAGCATAATATCCCGTAAAGAAATATTCTCTTTAAATTTTATTTTTCTACACAGATAAGGCTCATCGTTTCAACTCCGAGGCTTGAAGCTACAGGTTCGCATTTTGCCATGAAAAGCAGGTAGACATCCTGTCTGTCCACATCGTTCAGGGATTCGTAATTTCCCTGTCCCTTCGAAATAACTGTATCGGCTTCATAAAAAATCCTGCGGAATTCTTCGCTGGTTTCGCTTAATATGGTGCCGGGGCAGTTATTTCCGTTGTCGATTATCTCAACAATTTTGTCCAGGCCGGTCTCTGCCGCATCAAAGCGGGTTACATCGTTAATAATCGGTCCGCCCCTGACCCCATAGCGGATTATCAGATCGGGGAACTCCTTCAAAAGGTATTCGATAAAGATTTTATCAAAAACAATCTCTCCGCAGTTATCTCCCAGATAAAGCAGGTCCTTTGAGCTGGCCAGCCTTTTCCTCAGTTTCCTGCTGTCATCCACAACAAGGGGTTTGTGTTCTATGGAATCTATATTCTGCAGGAGGGTCTCTTTGCTGAAACGATGGTTTGATCCGAAATCAATCAGGTTTCCCGATATGGCCAGTTTCAGGGCTGCCGTAAAGCTGTCCTGTGACTGGTTGATAATCTTTTCAAGATCATCTGTCAAAGCCATTATCTCTCTGTTATAAAGGGATTTTATCTCCTTATAGGGGTCAGGATTTTCAGCCTTGTCGTATATTCTCTGATAAATATCCCGTCCCATCTGGGGCGGTTTCTGGTCCCAGGGAGAGTCATAAAGGTATTTGAGGACCTCTCTGGAAACCGCTTCCGTTTCTTCTACAGACATATTCAGGAGCTTTGATACCTTAAGAACCTGTTCCAGCATGCATGGTATGCAGTCATTTGTAATAATCATATGCCCACTATATAGGATTTAATCCTGTTAATCAGCAGGTTCCTGAATAAAATTTATCCATCCATTTGATTAGATGGATAAAATCTTTTAAATTATAAAAATGAAACATACAAATCCCCTTGAAATAATAATAGAGAAAAACTTTACTGAATTGGAAATGGCCATCCATCCCAATGACGGGGAAGATCTGGATCTCTATACCCGAGAACAGTATATGATCTTCTATAGCGGTCAGTCTCTGGAAAAATTCAGGACGGGAGAGGGGCAGCTGGGTGAGGGTGAACTCCATCTGTTAAATGAATGCGCCATGGGGACGTTAAAGGTATCCGAATACCTCTGCGGAAGGCTGCAGTATTGCGAGAAAGCCATGCTGATCCGCGATGACAACAAACTCTTCCTAGCCTACCGGGATGAATGAAATAACTTGACCCCTCGACCCCGCTCGGGGATCTCGGGGGGGGGTAACCTTTTATCTTGTCAGCCTTTTACGGCACCCAGAGTCAGTCCTTTAACAAGGGATTTCTGGGTAACCCATCCGAGTATGACCGCAGGCAGAATGGCCACTGTTGATGATGCGGAGAGCTGTGCCACAAACATCCCCTGCTGTTCCCTGAACCGGGACATATAGACCGGCAGTGTCGCCGTTGAATTCCCGGTCAGGTTGAATCCCAGAAAGAACTCATTCCATACAAAAATCGCAACAAGAAGCCCAGATGAAATCAAACCTGTTCTTACCAGGGGCAGCGCTATGGAGACAAGCTGTCTGAATCTGGAACAGCCGTCAATTTCCGATGCTTCTATAATGGATTTGGGAACATCGGAAAAGAAAGAGTGAAGCATCCAGACAACTATCGGTACATGAAAGCCTATGTAGGCTATCAGCAGCCCCAGAGGGGATTTTATCAGATTGAATTTCTGATACCAGGTATAAAGGGGGATAATAACGGCTACCGGCGGAAGAAGGATCGTTGTAATAAACCATACATAGAACTTTTCCCCAGTATTTTTCTTTTTAAATTTGCCAAAAACCAGAACAAAAGAAGCCGGGACCGCCAGAAGCAGACAGAAAAGGGTGGTAAAGAATACCTGAAAGCAGGAATTTTTAAGATAACCAAACATATTTCTGTCGCTCAACACCATTTTAATGGTTTCCAGAGTCGGTTTAAATATCAGACTGGGACGGACCGCCTGATGTTCCGTTTTGAAAGATGTCAGAAACATATAAAGAATGGGAGAAAAATAGATTATGGCTATGGCAAAAATAACCAGAGTCAGAATGGTTAGCTTAATCCTTTTTTTCGTCCGGTGTTTTTTTTCTATATTGATTGTTGAATTTTCCATCAGTAATCTCCCCCCTGTCACTCGTAGGTTGCACTGCGTTTCTTGATGATTCTGTAAAGAACATTTACGGCAATCAGAGTGATAATAACAGTCATGGTCGCAAGGGCTCCGGCACGGCCAACCTGGGAACCATTAAAAATCTCCATATAAACCGCATAGGGTAGGTTGTAGGAGCGTGTACCCGGTCCGCCCGCTGTGGTTACCAGGATCAAACCGATTTCCTTTACGATAAAAATCAACCCCAGCATGATGGCTACCATCATATGCTGAGAGATCATGGGCAGTTTTATTTCGAAGGTCGCCCGGAACCAGCTGGCGCCGTCTACTCTCATACTGTCTTCCACATCCTGCGGAATCCCCTGAAGACCAGCCAGGATAATCAGCACGAAAAAGGGAATCCACTGCCATGAGAACAGGAATATAATAACTCCCATGGGGCGGTAGCTCAGAAGGTCTACCGGTGTCAGCCCCAGGGCCTTTGTTATAACACCGTACCAGCCGAAGGTAGTATTCAGTATGGTTGTTTTCCAGATAACACCGCTTGCCGTAGACATAACGAAGAAGGGGCCCATAATAAGAGTCCTGGCAATGTTGATACCAGGCACATGGTGGTCCAGCAATATTGAAAAAAGAAAACCGGCAACAGCACAAATGACAAGCGTTGAGAGGGTGAGCACAATGGTTTGCCAGAAAATAGTGTAGAATTCCGGTATTTCTGAAAAATCCGAAATCTTCAGAAAATAGGCGTAGTTTTTTAATCCGTTGAATTTGATGCCCAGATCAGGACGTGATAAATTCCATTTCAGAGTTGAAAAGATAATTGTCAGCAGAAATGGTATCTGAGTCATGACTGCTACAACAATTACCGCGGGTAATAGAAATAACCAGTCTCTTTCCTTTTTCATAAGGTATCCTTAAAAAAGTCGAAGTGTTTTAAAAAAGTATAATATATATTTATTTAATGTCCCGAATTATTTTGAAATCATTATGTTGTTATGAAATCCCGGGCAGCCTGAAGCTGCCCGGAATAAAGATTTAAACTGAATTATGCCGATTAACGGTAGTCACCATCAATGGCGACCTGGTTAAATACGTCTTCTGTTTTCTTAATGGCTTCGTCCAGTGTAATTTTGTCTACAACATAGTCAGCCAGGTACTGGGTCATTTTGGTTCCCGCATCGGCGAATTCGGGAATGGCAATATACTGCAGGCCCACATAGGGAACAGGATCCATGGTGGGTTTGGTGAAATCGGTGGATTCCAGAGTCTTCAGTGTCATTTCTGCGTAAGGAGCCGATTTGTATGCATCCAGTTTATAGGTTGACGAACGGGAAGCGGGCGGTGTAAGAGATCCGGTTGCATCCAGCTCGGTTGTCAGCTTGATATATTCTTTGGACGTTGCCCACAGGATAAAATCAAATGCCGCTTTTTTCTTGTCATCGCTGCTGTTGGGGTTGATTCCCATAGACCAGTTCCACAGCCATGCGGTGTTGGTTTTCATTTTCTGATGGGGAGGAAGAACGTATCCGACTTTACCGGCCACAGCAGAACCTTCCGATTCCAGAGGAGGTGCAATGGATGTGGCATCGTAGTAGATACCGCATTTCCCGGACTGCATCAGGGCGATACATTCGTTATAGGTATAGGAGAGGATATCTTCCTGGCCTGCTTCTCTCAGGATTTTCTTGTACATCTCCCAGGCTCCTCTCTGTTCGGGGGTATCAATTGTGGCATTCCAGTCCATATCGTAAAAACGTCCGCCGAATGCATTAACCATTGTCACAAAAGGGGCGCCGCTCATGCCCCAACCGGGAGCGCCGCGCATTGTCATACCTACGATTCCGTTGGCAGGATCATGTATTTTCTTGGCCAGTTCGTAGATTTCGTCCCATGAGGGAGAATCAGGCATTGTGAGGCCTTTTGCAGCAAACAGTTCTTTGTTGTACATAATAAAGGAGCTTTCACCGTAGAAGGGAAGAGCGTAGGAATCGCCGTCGAGAGACAGAGATCCAACCATCCCCTGGATCAGGTCAGCACGGTCATACCAGTTTGCTTTATCAGCGCTGAGCTTATCAAAATAGGGTTCCATGTTTTCGAGCCACCCGAACTTAGCCCAGTTGGTTGCTTCATAAGGGCCAATTACAAAAATATCATAAGTATCACCGCCGGTAGAGGCTTCGGTGGTGAGTTTTTGACGAAGGTCGTTTTCGGGGAGTACGGAGATCTGCACATCTACCCCTTCGGCAGAGTAGTTTTCTCTTGCAATCTTTTCCAGGGCCTGATTAATCGGGTTGTTCGGCAGTGCAATGTTAACAACAGTCAGTCCGCCGCTGGTTTCTTCCTGTTGACCGCCGGCGAATACAAAAGTTCCTGATGCCAGTAATACCAGACATAGTAAAATTGACATTACCCTTAGATTCTTTTCCATAGAATACTCCTTAATTGATTTACTTAAAACCCGGATTCCCGAGTATTGAGTCCAAAACAACTCCCAACGGATAAAGCATTTTTTTTGTTAATCCATTACGTAAACGATTACCTGTATTGTAAAATAATAGCATTGAAATATTTTCCGGTCAATAAATAATATATTATCGATATTCTATAAACTGTTTGTAAATAATCTTTTATACTTTCCCTGTCAGGCCAGTTCAATCTGTATCTTTACAGTTCCGGCGGAAGGGTCGGATGCCTTTTCGTAGGCTTCTATGCTCCGGTCAAAAGGGTATACGGCTGATACCAGCGGATTGACATCAATATCGCCGGATGCAATCAGGCGTATGGACCGGTCGTATTTGTTGGCATACCGGAAAACTGATTCAATACGCAGTTCCCTGGACTGCAGTCCGGTGATACTGAACTGAGCCATATCATCCGCCGGGATGCCCACGAGAACAATACAACCGCCCGGAGCGGCAAATCGATGAAGGTTTCTGAAAAGGTCCGGACTGCCCGATGCTTCAAATATCCGATCAACTCCCCAGTGGTCTGTTTCTTTCATAATCCTCTCGAGGGGATCTTCTTTTAAGGCATTAATCGGGATAATATTTTTATAATTTTCCGTAATGGCAAGTTTCTTCTCATTTATGTCCGAAATAAAAACTCTGCTGCAACCCCCTGCCAGGGCAGATAACGCAGTTAATATTCCGATGGTCCCGCAGCCCGTTACCAGAGCCGTGTCTCCGGGCGTAATCCTGGCCTTATCGGCTGCCTGCATACCAATGGCAAGAGGTTCAACCATAGCCCCTTCGGCATAACTTACATTTTCGGGGAGTTTAAATGTTAATGAAGCCGGATGAACAACGCTTTCACACAGGCAGCCATGAACAGGAGGGGTTGCCCAGAATACAACATCAGGATCCAGGTTATACATCCCCAGAAGGGTTTCCCTGCTTCCCATTCCGGGAATCCCCGGTTCCATGCAAACCCTGTCTCCAGCCTTGAGATTTTTTACATTTTTTCCAACTTCAGTTATAATCCCCGATGCCTCATGTCCCAGAACCATCGGCTCTTTAACAATATACTTTCCTATCCCTCCGTTGAGATAGTAGTGGACATCACTGCCGCAGATGCCCACATTCCTTATGCTTATTCTAACATCGTTGTCACCGCAGGTAGCGTATATATCCATATCCTTGATGGCCAGAGTTTTTGTTTTCTCCAATACCAGGGCTTTCATAAAGGGCTCCTTAATTATCTCAAGTATCAATAGAATTCTGATTTGTTTCACAGTATAGATAAATCGATTGCGTAAACGATTACTTAATGGTATTACTGAATATTATATCTGTCAAATAAAAAATACTGCTTTCTACAGAAATAACCGGATAGTATAACTTGCTTGACGTTCGGGAAAGGCTGGTGTATTCTGGGATAGTTAATCGATTACGTAATGTTACGAGGAGAATTTTCTATGGGTGCCTCCATGAAGGATGTCGCAAGACTGGCCAATGTCTCTACTGCTACTGTTTCCCATGTTATTAACAATACGAGGAACGTGAATCCGGAAACACGGGATAAGGTTATGAAGGCAATCAGGGATCTGCACTACAATGTAAATCCCGTAGCCAGAAATCTCAGAAGCGGGAGTTCCAGGGTAATCGGTTATGTGGTTTCCAATCTGGCAAACTACTTTTTTACAGACATTGCCCTCAGCATTGATTCCATACTGAGTGAAAAAGGGTACCACCTGATCTATATCAATTCCAATGAAGATCCGGCCAAGGAAGAAGACAATATAAGAAGCCTGATAATGCAGAATGTGGACGGCTTGATCATTGCTCCCGTAGGGCAGGACTGCAGTTATATGGAAAAGGTTATCGGGAATCGCTGTCCCTGTGTTTTCTTTGACAGGAAGCCGAACGGTTTTGCACGCGACTATATTTTATCTACCAATTTTGAGGGGGCCTTCGAAGGGACTGAACACCTTATAGAAAGAGGGCATACGCAGATCGGGTTTATAAATTCCCGTGTGGATGAAACTATGCTGGAACGTATGAACGGGTACAAAGCCGCCCTTGAAAAACACGGGCTGCCTGTTCTGGATGATCTTATCTGTTCCGGAACGGGACAGCCCATGAGTATGGGGGAGCTTAGAACCGGGGAGTCTTACCAGTACGCCAGGTACCTGTTTGAAGAGAAGAGAGTATCGGCTGTTTTCTGCGGCAACGCCCTGGCCGGAGTAGGCGCTATCAGTTATATAAAAGAAAAAGCGCTGGCCATTCCGGAAAAAGCCGGCGTTGTTACCTTTGACGATTCTTTCTGGCTTTCCATGTCGTCGCCGGCTGTCACAGCGGTTAATCAGAACAAATTTTCCATCGGGCAGCGTGCCGCCGGAACTCTTCTGGAAAGGATTGAAGGGGATAGCCGTCCCTATTCCGAATACCGGATTCCCACCAATCTTGTTGTAAGGGACTCCTGTTGATGTTCAGGAATCATAAATCGATAATTGAATAAGAAAAAAGGAGGTGCAGACAGTCTGAAAATTTCTGCAGAATCGATTGCGTAGCGAAATTTGCATGAAATGTGAGGATTGTAATGAGTACTCTTAATGGAAAAAACAAAACGGCTTATGTTACCGGCGGTGCAAGGGGAATAGGTAAAGCTGTCGCTCTGGGCCTTGCCCGAAATGGTGTTGATGTGGCTATTGTCGATATCGACAGGGATGCGGCAGCAGCTGTTGCAGCCGGGATAAAGGGGATGGGCCGCCGTTCCATGGCTATATCCTGTGATGTGACCGACCCGTCGGACGTAACAGCCATGGTCGGTAGTATCGTGTCGGAGTGGGGCCGCCTGGATATTGCTTTTAACAATGCCGGTATCTGTATCAATGTTCCGGCAGAGGATATGAGCTATGAACAGTGGAAAAAAGTTACGGATATCAATCTGAATGGTGTCTTTCTTACCTCACAGGCTGCCGGGCGGGTCATGATTAAACAGAAGGGCGGGGTTATTATAAACACCGCTTCCATGTCCGGTCATATTGTCAATGTACCCCAGCCCCAGTGTGCCTACAATGCGTCCAAAGCGGCTGTTATAATGCTGACAAAATCCCTGGCTGTGGAATGGGCTCCCTATAATGTACGGGTTAACAGTTTAAGTCCCGGCTATATTGCTACTGAGATGACAAAAGCCGCCCCGGAAGAGTGGAAATCCCGCTGGGTGGATCTGACTCCCGCCGGAAGAATGGGCAGTCCCGAAGAGCTGGTAGGCGCCATCCTTTATCTGGCTGATGATTCTTCATCCTATACAACCGGAATGGATCTTGTTGTGGACGGCGCATTTACCTGTATATAGGAGAGAGGTGGAATATGCAGGAGTATATCCTGACTTATGATATAGGAACGACAGGAAACAAGTGCACTGTTTTTAACCGGAACGGTAAAAGCCTGGCTTCTGTAACGATACCCTATGAAACAGAGTACCTCAGGCCCGGCTGGGCGCAGCAGAATCCGGAGCATTACTGGGAAAGTGTCCTTCAGGGGACAAAGCAGCTAAGCCGGGAATTCCCTGAAATGGTAGAAGCTGTATCGTGTATAGGTCTAAGCGGCCATATGAACGGTATGCTCCCAGTGCGCAGGGACGGTACTCCTGCTTTTCCGGAGGTTATCCACTCGGATAACAGAAGCGCTTCCTTCTGTTCCCGAATCAGGGAACGAATCGATGACAGGAGTTTTTATGAGATAACGGGAAACCGGATTGATGCTCACCTGTCTCTGCCAAAGATGCTGTGGTTCAAAGAGATTCACCCGAATCTGTATAAGAAGACCGCCTGGTTTCTCCAGAGCAAGGATTTCATTGCCGGAAGATTGACTGGTAATTACGGTTCCACAGACTATTCGGATGCCTCCCTGACCTGCGTGCTGGACCTGAACAGGAAGGTATGGTCCGAGAGGATTATGGAAGAGACCGGCCTTAACAGGGAAAAACTTCCCTGTCTGCTTCATTCTCATGACCCTGTGGGGACATTGGACCCGGTGCTTGCCCGGGAACTGGGACTTAAGGGGGGAATCCCCGTATTTGCCGGGGGGGGGGATGCCTCCTGTTCGGCCAGGGGCGCCGGCATCGGGGACTATACCACCGCACAGAACTATATAGGCAGCAGTTCCTGGATTTCCGTACTATCCCCCGAGCCTATGGTGGATGAGAAGAGGCGGGTCCAGAATTTCTACGACCTGGACGGGGAGAATATTAATGTCTGCGGAACCGTACAGTGCGCCGGGATTGCTCTGGACTGGATGATGCAGGAAATAGCCGAACAGCGTGAAGGCGGGGGATTTAACTACAGAGAGGTCGAGGCTCTGGCTTCCTGTTCCCCACCCGGCGCATCGGGACTGTTTTTCATCCCTTATCTGATGGGGGAGAGAACCCCCCACTGGAAATCTTTCTTAAAAGGTGGTTTTGCGGGTCTCTCTCTCATTCATAAAAGAGAGGATCTTGTCCGGGCGGTGTTTGAAGGGATAGCCTATGCCCTTAAGGATGTTCTTAATGTGTTTATTGAGAATGGAACGGATGTGGAGGAACTGTCCCTGACCGGAGGCGGAGCCCTCTCTCCTTTCTGGAATCAGATGATGAGCAGTATTTACGGAAAACCTGTTAAAAAGCCTGACTCTCCCAAACAGGCCACCAGCCTGGGCGCTGCTATGGCGGCGGGAGTGGGCGCCGGGTTGTATGATTCCTATGAAGAGGCTGCGGGTATTGTCAATTTCAGTAACCCGATTATTCCGGAGAAAGAAACCGTAGCGTTGTATGACCGGGCATGGGAGACATTTCACAGGCTTTATGCTCCCTACGAGGAGCTTTCCGGGATTTTAGCTGAATATCAGTTAGATGTTTACAAACACGGAGATCAGGAGTGAAAATGAGACATGTCGGAATTTATTACGCCTATTGGACCCATGAGTGGGATGTGGATTTCTTTCCCTTTGTTAAAAAGGTAAAGGGGCTTGGGTTTGATCAGCTGGAAATAAACGGGGGCGCCCTTGTTCTGATGGATGACAATCAGAAAGACCGTCTGAAAAATGAAGCCCTTGAACAGGATATAAGGCTGAGCTACGGCATTGGCCTGACCCCGGATCACGATGTTTCCTCTCTGGATGAATCAGTCAGAAAAAACGGAGTGGCCTTTATGAAGGATATGATCCGTTCCGTCGCTTATATGGGCGGCGGGATGATCGGGGGAACGGTCCATAGCTACTGGCCGGCGGTTAACCCGGAGGATCTGGATGAAAAAAGGCGGATACAGGACAGGAGTCTGGCCAGTATGCGGGAAATGATTCCCCTGGCGGAAGATTCCGGTGTTATTCTGAATGTAGAGGTGATAAACCGGTTTGAGCAGTTTTTGTTGAATACCTGCGCGGAAGCGGTAGAATATGTCCGGGAGATAGACAGTCCCAACTGTAAAATCCTTCTGGATACATTTCATATGAATATCGAAGAGGATTCCATAGGCGGCGCCATAAGGCAGGCAGGGGCCAATCTTGCCGCCCTTCATCTGGGGGAGACAAACAGAAAACCCCCGGGATGCGGAAGGATGCCCTGGGGAGAGATTAAAACGGCCCTGGATGACATCCGTTTTGACGGTCCTCTGGTTATGGAACCTTTTATTCAGCCGGGGGGAACGGTCGGCAAAAATATCGGGATATGGAGAGAGATCATGCCCGGAGCCGATCTGGATAAAGAAGCAGCCAGGTCTGCCGAATTTGTAAAAAACACTTTGTGCTGAAGCATGATAAAAAAGGGGAATACGCAAGTATTCTGTCCCTTTTTCAGTCATAAAGCGACAGAGACTTTTCTATGAAAAGTGCTCGAAAGCATATAGAAACATATAGAGGAGAATTTTATGATTATAAGCCTTGGTGAGGCTCTGATTGATTTTATCAGTCAGGAAAAATTGAATTTCAGCGGTTTTCCAGGGGGATCCCCTTTCAATACTTCTATTGCCGTTGCCCGTCAGGGGATACCCTGCCAGTTTCTGGGAAGAATGAGCCGGGATCTTTTTGGAAGACAACTGACACAGTATCTGAAAGACAATAAAGTAGGGACTGATCTGATTATTGAAACGGATGATGCGACAACCCTCTCTTTTGTGCAGAAACAGGCTGACGGATCAGCTCAGTACGCCTTTTTTGCCAACGGTACAGCCGACCGGTTCTGGACGGAAGAGGATCTGAAGTCCATCGTTCTGCCGAAGGAGGCAAAGATACTGCACTTCGGTTCCATCTCCTTTTCCCAGGAGCCCTGCGGTACAGTTCTTTCCCGGTTCCTCCAGGAAAAAGCTTCTCATCTCCTGCTCTCCTTCGATCCCAATATCCGGCCGTCCCTTGTGCCGGACAGGGCTATCTATATGGAGCGGTTTCATAAAATCTGCAAAATCTGCTCCGTCATCAAACTGAGCGATGAGGATCTGGAGTGGCTTTTCCCCGATAAAACGATAGAACAGGCACTGTCCCTTCTGATGGATGAGGGAATTGCTCTTATCGCCCTGACTGAAGGGAAAGCGGGGGCTCGTCTTATTACAAAGAAGCAGAGTATCGTTTCTCCCTTATACGACCTGCCAGTAGCTGATACGGTCGGAGCAGGAGATACCTTTCATGGCGCCATTCTCACCTTTCTGCACCGGAAACAGATTTTCACACGTCAGGAGGTGGAAAATCTCAGTGAGTCCGATCTGAGGGAGCTGGGGGATTTCGCCAATAAGGCGGCCGGTATTAACTGCCACCGCTCAGGAGCGAATCCGCCGACAGACAGGGAGATGAACAGCGGGGAATTTGCCCTATAGGATCAGTTCTGTAAGGTCTCTGATCATCCGGGAAGGGGCGCATTTTTTTTCATCCCCTTTCCGGTATTTTCCCGATTGTATCAGTATCCCCTTTAATCCCGCTTCTTCCGCTCCCCTGATATCAGTAGACCAGTCATCGCCGATGACGCGGATTTCTCCGTCAGTTTCGTTTCCGGAATTCAGGAGGGAGCAGGCGATTTTGAAGTAACCGCGGGAAGGTTTGCCCATTACAGGGATATCCGTTTCAGAAGCCCTTTCCAGCAGAGAAGCAAAGGAGCCGGTATCCAGGAAGCGCTTTCCTTCTTTCAGATAGAACAGAGAGCCCGATGCGCTTACCGCAGGGACCCCGTCCAGCAGGAACGTCAGGGCTTTCTGCAGGGAGTCATAGGCCATATTATCCCTTTCAAAATCGGCCAGAACCATAAACTCCGGATTCCGGTCGGTCCACTCGGCCCGGATCTGTTCCTTCTCGAGGACGGAACCGATTGTAAAGACCTTTGTGATGTTTTCTTTTTTCAGATACCCATTAATCGCGGAAAGGGGATTGATAATCCTGTGGGGGGGGATGTCCATCCCTGCTGATGCAAGGCGTTCGCTCTGAAGACGGGGAGGTTTTACCGAATTGGTCATGATCAGAAAGTCCCCGTTATTTTTCTGCAGGTCCCCGATAAAAAGGGGGGATGAGTTTATCGCATGGGAGCCGGCCAGCAGGGTGCCGTCCAGGTCTATAAGGTATTTCATGGTCTTATCATAAAGGAAAACAGGGGTTTTGAAAAATAGAATTCCAATTTGGGGCATATAGGGTTACTCTTAGGTCATGAGTGATACCGATGTAGCAATCCTGCAGATAAAGAACAGGCTTAACCAGGAATTTGACCAGGCCATTGAAGAGTGTCTTCTGGAAAAACTGCCTGTTAAACAGGCACTCGGCAAGGTCCTTCCCGTGCTCTGCCGGAATATAGGCGCCCAGGATGTTCTTATCAGAACAATCGATGAAAATATGAAGCAGATCTCCTTAAAATCCGGAAACTTCAAACCCGAATGGTCTGCCATGGTCCCCAGGGAATTCCCTGAAAAGGAATTTGAACCTCAGGTATCCGATCTGGTGGAAGCCCGTCTTATTGTGGGTTCCCTGGATGTGGTGGATCAGGTAATCGGTGTATGCGGTTTTATTTTCAGAGAAAAAATGTCTCCGGAGGAACTGGCAATAAAGGCCCATCTGGTTGATACGGCGGCGGAGATGCTGGATAACTACCTGGAGGGAATCGCCTCCAATGCCCGTAAACAGAGTATCACCATGTATTCCACGGAGGCCCTGCGGAACCGTATATTTGAAGCCGGGGCCGACAGGGCGGTAGCCCACCTCTGCGACGAATTGAAAATTGATCAGTTTATTCTCCTTTACGGGGATATGGACAGCGCTGCCGGGGAAGATCTCCGTTACCGGTTTTATGTGCATGGCGTAATGGAGCATAACTCCATTGATTCTCCCCAGCCCCGTTTCCTGGCTGCGCTGGATAACAAGGAGAAGGCTCTTGATGAAAAGGACCGTTCCTTTTCGGAGCTGCTCGGATCGGAGGGGGTAATCGAAAAGGCTCTGCACAACGGTTTGAATCACAGCCTGATCGGCAAGCTCATACTGAAACCCCAGGGGGGAGGGCTCAATCCTGAAAGCATGGATATTATCCGGATTTTCGCGGAGTGCCTCTGCCAGCGGCTTTTTGACTATAACCGGGAAAGACGCTACCTGGCCAGGTGCTTCTGCGCCGGGGATGTGCAGCGCCTTTTAAGTGAACCGGATTTTTACAATAAGTACCTCAGCCCCCGGGAGGAGGATATTGTTATACTCTATACGGATATTACCTCTTTTACGTCCATCTGTGAAAAAGTGCTTGGGAGCGCTTCTGAAATCGGAGATCTGGTTAACAGCTGGTCCCGGATGATCCTGGATATTCTCTACCGGCATGACGGGGTGTTCGACAAGATGGTGGGGGACTGCGTTATCGGGCTGTTCGGTCCTCCCTTTTTCGAATCGGATATGGAAAAACGGGTCAGGGATGCCCTGTCGGCATCGGAAGAGATTGTACGGGAGACCATTGCCCTGGGAAAGAGACTCGGACTGGAGGACAGGATCCGCGAGGCCGGCGCGGCGGATCACCTGACCACATCCAACGGGATTCACAGCGGGCCCACGTCTGTCGGATTCTTCGGCCCCAACGAAGACTATACGGGTTTCTCCTCAGCCATGAACCATGCCGCCCGGCTTCAGGGGCATGCCGCGGCGGGGGATGTGCTTATTACCGAGAGCGCCCTGGCCCATCTGGAAGGGGGGCCTCTGGGGTTCGCTCTGCCGGGAGGCGGTTCGGTTGATTTTGAAGGCCCCCGGATGATTGTGGTTAAAAATGTGAGCGAGCCTCTTGACTACTACCGCTGCGTGTTTAACAGAGAGTAGATTCCCTTTCGATCAGCTGCCCGTCTATCAGGTAGCGCTTGGGAGAGGATGAGGGATTCTTAAAGCGCAGGTTCATCAGATCCACAGCCATATGACCGATCTCCTCCCAGTCAACTTCAACAGAAGAGAGTGACACCTTCAGATGCCTGGCGTAGCGTGTGTTTCCGAAACCGGCAATCTGCATGTCTTCGGGAATCCTGATCTCCCTGTCCAGCATATCCGTCATCATGTCGGCGGCCAGTGAATCGGATGTACAGAAAAGGGCATCCACTCCCTCCGAACGGATTGCCTCTATCTCCTTTATGTAAGATCGGCTGTCTCTGTCCAGGATCAGGGTGCTGCAGGGTTTATCTTCTTCGTTAGCCGCTTCCTTGAACCCTTTTATCAGCAGGGTATTGAGTACAGGGCTCTCCCTGTCCCAGCAGACGGCCGGATGAAGGGCTCCGCTTTTTAAAAATATTTTTCCGATTCTGTAGCCGATTGAATAACTGTCAATTCCGACAAAATCATGTTCTATTTCAAGAGGGAAATTTGACAAATTCCGGTAGAGAATCTGAACCGGTATGCCCGCATCCTGAAAAAGACTTATCATTTCGTAATACTTTTCTCTGGGGATATCCGAGGCGGGGTAAAGGAAAATCCCTGCTACTTTCTGACGGATATACTTATGGCAGAAATCAAATGACTGCTGTATCCGTTCTTCTATGGAGCCAATCAGGGCTCCCGACCAGATAAGGGTGTAATCCTGGGATTCGCAGGAGCGGGCAATCTGGGAATAAAGGGGTTCCAGCATCTCGTTACGGCCGATATCCGGCACGAGAAGGGCCATGAAGCGCTCTTCCTCATCTTCGGGAACATTCTTAACAAAAGTCCCCACGCCGACTTTCCGTTCAATAAGACCCTCATCCTGCAGTTCATTCAGGGCCTTGGCAACGGTCGGGCGGGATATGCCGTACTCCTCCACAAGCATGAATTCCGTAGGCAGCTGCTCCCCTTTCTTATAGATACCGGTCTGTATCTTTTTAAAGAGATCATTGTAAATTATTCGGTTCTTCGATTCTCTGCTGCTCATAGATCAATTTGTACCTGGAAGCTTATCAATTAATTTGACAAATGAATAGACTCCTAATATCATCACGTTAAATGGATCCAATTCTTTCTCTATCAAACATCTCCCGTTCCTTTGCATCTGTACCGGTTTTAAAGGGTATCTCACTCCAGTTCCATCCCGGGGAAATTCACTCCATTGTGGGAGAAAACGGGGCAGGTAAGACAACGCTGGTACACATTATAAGCGGACTTCTGAAACCTGACAATGGAGAAATTCTTGTATCCGGCCGGTACTGGTCCTCCCTATCCTATCAGACTGCTTTGAAAATGGGCATACTTATTGTCCGGCAGGATTTGATCATGCCCGAAGAGGCAACACTGTCCGAGTATATCTATATGGGGCGGGAACCGGGACGGTTCGGCCTGGTGGATTATCCGCAGATGGAGAACGCCACCAGTGAAATCCTCTCCCGTCTGCAGCTGGACCTCTCCCCCCATTCCAGGGTGGGGCAGCTGAATCTGGCGGAGAAGCGGCTTGTTGCTGTTGCCCGGGCGGTCTCGCTGTCTCCGAAGGTTCTGATACTGGATGAAGCTACCAATTTTTTCTCTTCCGCGGAGGATGAAAAATTCACCAGGCTGATCAGGATCCTCCGGGACGAGGGAATGTGCGTTGTCCATATAAGCCATAAACTGGACGAGGTAATGCGCATATCAGACCGTATTACCATCCTGCGGGACGGAGAGCATGTTAAAACCCTTCCTACAGGTGAATTGACCCGTGATGAAGTGATAACCTACATGGTCGGGAGGGAGCGTAACCATACCTATTACTGGATTCCCCACTACCCCTCGGGAGATAATATCCTTCATGTTGAGAATCTTACATTCGGAAAACGTATCCGGGATATCAGTTTCAACCTGAGAGAGGGGGAGGTCCTGGGCCTGGCCGGGCTGGTCGGTTCCGGGAGGACCACAATCGGGCGTATCCTGTTCGGTCTGGACCATCCGGATCAGGGACGTATCCGGATAAGGGGAGAAGAACGGGTTATTGCAAAACCGGCGGATGCCATGGATGCGGGGATTGCCTATATTTCCGATGACAGGCATAAATTCGGAATTCTGGAGCAGCAGTCGCTGGGGTTTAACCTGACCATCAATATTCTGAAAAGGATGAGCCGTTTTTTTTATGTGGTAAAGAAGAAGGAACGCTCCGCCATATCCGATGCCATGGAAAAGTACGTTCTCAGGCGCTATCGGCCGGATCAGGTCCTGAAAACCCTGAGCGGCGGCACACAGCAGAAAGTTTCCTTTGCCCGGTGTACCTCCGAAATGCCGGATATCCTGATTGTGGATGAACCTACCAGGGAAATTGATCTGGAAGGTCAGAAGGAGATCTACAGGATTATCAATAACCTGGCCGCCCAGAAGGTAGGGGTCATCCTTATCTCTTCGGTGCTGGGGGATCTGATGAACAACTGCGACCGCATCCTGGTTCTCAAATCCGGAAAGATTGTCAGGGAGATGAGAAAAGCCGAGTTTAATGAGGAGATGATTATGCACTATGCTATCGATTCCCGGCTGTATACGGCAGAGGGGGATTTTTCGTGAACAGACACCTTCCCCTCTGTCTTCTTATGCTCCTGCTGCCCGCTCTGATAGGGGCGGCCGGAAGAAAGGAGTTTGAGGGCCGGACATTTGCGGCTACCTATATGA
This sequence comes from Oceanispirochaeta sp., assembly GCA_963663385.2. Taxonomy (GTDB): domain Bacteria; phylum Spirochaetota; class Spirochaetia; order DSM-2461; family DSM-2461; genus Oceanispirochaeta. The sequence continues at coordinate 1,164,431 of CAXXXD010000004.1, forward strand.
CCCTGAATAACTCGTTCTTTGTGGCTCTGGATGAGAGCATCCGTCAGGCCTGCGAAGAGAACGGGGACCGTCTTCTTTCCTATAATCCGGAATTTGATCAGGTTCGTCAGATGGATCAGGTGCAGGATATGATTGCCCAGGAAGTGGACGGTATATTTCTGAATCCTGTGGACTGGAAGGGGATCCGTCCGGTCCTTGAAGAGGCTGATCAGGCGGGTATTCCTGTTTTTGTGGTGGATGCTCCCGTTTATGACAGGGCCCTGGTGGTATCGACCATTGCTTCCGACAACAGGATGGCCGGCCGTCTGATTGCCCTGGATCTTCTGGCCCGCAGAAAATCGGCAGACATTGTTCTGTTGGACCATCCCACCAACAAGCCTTCCATCGACCGGCTGGAGGGGTTTCTGGAAACCCTGGAAAATCATCCGGAATTCAAGGTGGTGGCCGTCCACAGCGCTTTCGGGACACTGGAGGGGGCATTTCCCGCAATGGAAAATCTTCTGCAGTCTCATCCTGAACTGACTGTTGTCTTCGGGACGAACGATCCCACTTCCATCGGAGCCATTGCGGCGCTGGAGGCGGCCCAGAGGCTGGGTGATGTTCTGGTATACGGGATTGACGGATCCCCTGAAGGACAGGCTATGGTCCGGGAGTACAAGATGATGGCTACAGCCGCCCAGTCTCCCAGGAGCATGGGGTATACGGCTGTCGAAACGGCCCTCGCCTGGCTGAGGGGAGAAGAGGTCGAAAAGGATATTTCCATTCCGGTTACCCTGATAAACAGCGGGAATATCCACCTTTACCCCGAGGGGGAATGGCAGTGATTTCATTGAAAATGCGGGAGGTTTCTCTTTGAAAATACTATGGCTGAATATGGCCGGCGATCCCCGGTCGATTAAGAGTCTGGGGAAGGATTTCGTTGAGGGGGCAAGGCGCTATGCGGCTACACTGGCCGGCCTTTTTTCTCTCTGTGTTGTAATGACCATTATGAGCCCGATTTTTCTGACATCCGGCAATCTGATGAATATTCTCCGTCAGGTTTCCACAAACGGCATGCTGGCCATGGCTATGACCTTTGTTATATTGACCGGAGGGATCGATCTTTCCGTCGGTTCCGTTATGGCTGTAACAGGCACTTTTGCCGCCGGTCTGATATCCCAGTCGGGCTTTCCGGTCTGGGCTGCGGTTCTTCTGGCCCTTTTTCTGGGTTTTCTGTTTGGTTCCTTTAACGGATTTATCATAGCCAATACGGGTATTCCTCCCTTTATTGTAACCCTGGCAACCATGAATATTGCCAGGGGACTCGGCTATATCTATACGGGAGGTCTGCCGGTCCGGGCTGTTGAAGCAGCCTACAATAGAATTGGACTGGGGTATATGGGACCCGTCCCCAATCCGGTCTTCTACCTCTTTGTTTTCTACTTTATTTTCAATTTTCTTCTGAAGAGAACCACCTTCGGCCGCCATGTGTATGCCATCGGAGACAGTACGGACGCCGCCTTTTTTGCGGGAATCAAGGTGAACCGCATACGTTTTATGGTTTACGCCCTTTCCGGTCTGATTACGGCTTTTGCGGGGGTTGTCCTTTCGGCGCGCATGTACTCAGGACAGCCCACAGCCGGACAGGGGTTCGAACTGGATGCCATTGCCGCCTGTGTTCTGGGCGGTGTGAGTATGTCCGGCGGATCAGGACAGCTGGCCGGGACCCTCCTGGGGGCTATGATCATAGGTGTGTTAAACAACGGCCTGAACCTGCTGCATATCAATTCTTTCTGGCAGCTTGTCGTCAAAGGGCTGGTTATTCTGGTTGCCGTATATCTGGATGATCTGAAAAAGAAACGGGTTTAAAGAGCGGGGCCCTCTCCCCCCCCGGCTTCGCTCGGGGGCCAAGGGAGAAGGTCCGCCTGTGTCAGTGCCGCAGACGGGCGGTTCTGAACTTATCGATAATAACAGCGATGATAATGACAATACCTCTTATAACCAGCTGCCAGAAGTAGGAAATGTTCATAATGGTAAGACCGTTGTTCAGAAAGGCTATAATCAGGGCTCCCAGCAGGGTTCCGAATATGCCTCCCAGTCCTCCGGTCATACTGGTTCCCCCCAGGATAACCGCCGCAATGGCATCCAGTTCATACCCCTGTCCCAAAAGGCCGTTGGCGCTGTAGAGACGGCTGGAGAGCATAACCCCCGCCAGTCCGGATAACAGACCGCTCAAACCGTAGACGACCAGCATAATCTGCCAGGTTTTAATCCCCGTCAGTTTTGCCGCTTCTTCATTTCCACCAACTGCATAGATCCTAACGCCCGTAACGGTACGTCTTAAAAGAAACCACATGGCCAGGATAACAATCAGGGCTATCACCGTCAGCCAGGGGAGGGGACCGAGGTATTCATTCCCCACCCAGGCGTAGTTCAGATCGTTATTGATAACGGTTGTCCCGTTGGCCAGAAGGTATGCCGCCCCGCGGAAGGCTGTCATGGAACCCAGGGTAACGATAAAGGGAGGGAGTCCTACAAAGGAGATCAGGGCTCCGTTTATCACACCGATGAACAGACCGAACACCAGCCCCAGGGGGATGGCCAGGGGGGACAGGGCCGGATGCAGGGATACCGCTACCGAGATGACTGCCGAAGAGGCCAGAATGGATCCCACCGAAAGGTCTATTCCTCCGGTCAGGATGACAAGGGTCATTCCTGATGCCAGCACGATATTGATAGAGGCCTGTCTCAGGACATTTGTCATATTATGAGTAGACAAAAAATTCTCATTCAGTAAGGAAAAAAGCAGGATAATCAGAATAAGGATCGGGAAAATCCCCATATTTTTCATAACATTGCTGTTGTTCAGCTTTTTGACGAGAGTCATACGCTCTGTCCTCCTTTTACAAAGTTATAGTCCGGAGCCTGAACTCCCGTAGCATAGGAGATAATATTCTCCTGGGTTATTTTTTCTTTATCCGCTATTTCTCCAACCATTTCGCCTTCCCGCATAACCAGTACGCGCTGGGCGATTCCGACAACTTCGGGCAGTTCGCTGGAGATGAATATGACTGCCACCCCCCGGGACGCCAGTTCTCCGATGATTCTGTAAATCTCGCTTTTGGCTCCCACATCGACCCCTCTGGTGGGTTCGTCCAGGATAAGGACCCGGGGATTGATCGCCAGCCAGCGGGCCAGCAGAACTTTCTGCTGATTCCCTCCCGACAGGGAGAGTACTTTAGCCGCCGGAGAGGCTACTTTTATATTCAGGTTAGAAATGGAATCCCTGGAAAACCGGGCATTGGTGCCTTTGGGCAGGATCCCTTTTGTGGACAGGGTCTGAAGAACATTCATTCCGATATTGTCGCTGACGCTCATATCCAGAAAGAGTCCCTGGGATTTCCGGTCTTCCGGGACATAACCTATACTATGCCTGATGGCATCTCCCGGTGAATTAATGGATATTTCCTCACCGTCAAGGTATATGGTCCCGCTTTGGGGGCGGTCTACTCCGAATATCATACGGGCCAGTTCGGTCCGTCCGGCTCCGACCAGACCGGCTACTCCTACAATTTCACCGGCTCCCACTTCAAACGATATATTTTCAACCAGTTTGCCATCCGAGAAATTCTCAACAATGAAAGTTCCCTTTCGGACATTGGTATTAATTTCATGTTTATAAAAATCATCCAGGGAGCGTCCTACCATCATGGAGACAATTCTTCCGGGATCTATTTCATCATGTTCCAGTGTCCCAATGTACTCACCGTCTCTCAGGACACTGACTCTGTCGGCAATCCGGGATACTTCGTTCATTCTGTGACTGATGTATATGACAGAGATTCCCTGGTTCCGCAGAGAGAGTACAACTTCAAAGAGTTTATCCGTTTCCCTGTCGCTCAGAGCGGCAGTGGGTTCATCCATTATCAGAACCCTGCTTTCATGGTTCAGGGCCCGGGCTATTTCTATCTGCTGCTGTTCGGCTATACTGAGGCTGCCTGCCGAGTCCCCCGGAGAGAAGGAGGCTCCCAGTTTTTCTAGAATAAGCGCTGATTTTTTCAGCATGGCAGGACGGTCTACCAGTCCCCTGCGGGATATTTCACTGCCCATAAAAATGTTTTCTGCCACCGTCAGGTTCGGGGCCACGCTTAATTCCTGATAAATCAGATTTACCCCGTGCCGGATAGCTTCAAGGGGATTGTTTATCTGCACTCTCTGACCGGATAGTTCAATATAACCCTCATCCGCCGAATAAACTCCTGCCAGAATCTTCATCAGAGTACTTTTTCCGGCGCCGTTTTCTCCCATCAATACATGGACTTCCCCTTTCCGGACTTCCAGGCTGACCCTGTTAAGGGCTCTGACTCCCGGAAACTCCTTGCTGAGTCCATTCATCTTCAGGGTAATTTCCGTATTACTCATATATTAAAACCTCATAAAAAAGGGCTGTCAAAAAGTGACCTCTGTCACTCTCCCTGCGTTAATTTTCTCCACGGAACTGGTCACAAGCTTTGCTTGTTGCTCGTTCATGCAACCTGGTTTGCTCATGTACAGAAGTACATTCCGCAACCCTGGATGCTTGACCGGGCAGCCGGCTTGCCAGTGACCAGGTGGTTCAAAAATTGCCTTGGCAGATCAACAAATCTCGACTTTTTATAGGCAGCCCTTTTGTTTTTAGGGGATTATTTACTGGTCCATCCCTGGAAGCTGTTTACATTTTCTTTTGTAATCAGCTCAACAGGAATCAGGATCAGATCTTCAGCAGGTTTATTACCCTGAATAATATCCCAACCGATTTTTACAGCTGTTTCAGCCATGGTATAGGGGTCCTGAGCGGGAGTTGCTTCAAAGATGCTGTCTGCTTCTTTAAGAACCACTTCCGCATCGGGAGAACCGTCAACACCGACAATAAACATTTCATCCTGTCTTTTTGCCTGTTTGATAGCCAGCTCACAACCGATACCGGTGGGGTCATTGATCGCAAATACAGCATCAACCGAATCAAAAGCTGTCAGGAGGTCTGTCATAACTCTCAAGCCCCCGTCACGGCTTCCGCCGGCATTCTGGTTTTCCGAAAGGATGTTGATTCCGGGGTATTTGGCAAATACCTCTTTCGCCCCGTTTACACGGTCGATTACAGCAGTTACAGGAGGTCCGTTAACGATAATAACGTTTCCGTTTTCTCCGATTTTATCGATAATGAACTCACCGGCCTGGACCCCGGCCTGATAGTTGTTGGACGTTACTGTAGCGTCAACACCGCCGTCGGCTCCGACATCTGCCGCAATAACGATAACTCCGGCGTCCTTGGCTCTGCGTACGGCAGGAGCAATCCCGGCGGAATCCACTGCATTAAGAACGATGATCTGCACACCGTTGGCAATAAAGTTGTCAATCTGGTTAACCTGTTTGTTCAGGTCGTACTGGGCCGATTCGATATACACTTTTGCATCGTCTCCGCCAATAGCTTTGGCGGCGGCTTTGGCACCTTCTCCCATCTGGAAGAAAAAGGGGTTCCCGATGTCACCTAAAGTAACACCTACAGCCTTCAGTTTAACTGGTCCTTCAGCAGTTTCCTGCTGACCCGCAGCGAACGCGCCGAATGAAATTGCAGCAATCAGGAGAATTGTTAATATTCTTTTCACCTGTGCCTCCTTGTTTGATTTGATTTGTAAGGTTATTGTAAATTAGAATTTCCATTTGTCAACTTATAAATTTACAAATAATCAGCGCAAAGATAGCAAATAGTCGTTATATGTAAAGTTTATACTCTCTGTATCCCTTTTTAAGTCGTTAAGGGGAAAAGTTTTGTGTAAAATTTATTTCAGGGAAGCATCCTGTTGTAAAAAAATATGTTTGTAATGTAAATTAAATGACAAGGGGGCGAAGTTTCAGGCCTGAGCGGCTGATTCCTTCACCCCCGATAGGCGGAGCCTGTGTTTCAGGCTGTTGCTTTACTGGCTTTTTTTGACATTATCAGGGAAGCTTTCTGTATGTTGCGGCTGTTTATCCAGCTGCTCAGGGGGCCCATCACCAGGTAGGACACCGCCAAAGCCGTAAATATTCCTGTGAATCCATAGTAACGGGAACCCAGCATGGCAAGGGGGATATAGACCCCGAACATCTGCAGAAGGGTCAGCATGGCAGAGTGTACCGGTTTTTTCATAACATTCAGTGTGGTAACTGCAATCATCATAATCCCCTGAAGACCGTAAGCCAAGGGAACAATTCTCAGATAGCGGAGAGCCACATTCACTACACCCGGATCATCATTGATCACTCTGATAAGGGGTTTTCCGGCTATCAGGAACAGCAGATAGATTCCCAGTCCATAGGCAAGGGAGAAGCTGTTGGAGATCTTTATTCCCCGCTTTACCCTGTTTTGAAAACCGGCGCCCCAGTTCTGACCGATAAATACGGGAATCACCGCAATCAGAGCATTAACGAGCATCAGGGCAAACATATCCAGTCTTGTGGCTACGCCGAAACCGGCTACCGCTTCCCGTCCATGAACCGCTATCAGGCCGGTGATTATTCCCGAACCGATGGGGATAATCATTTTAGACAGGATGTTGGGAATTCCCACATGAAGGAGTTCTTTCCAGACATTCAGAACCAGAGAGATCTTATGGTCTTTGAAAGAGATGACTTTTTCCCGGTGTATCAGGATATACCAGGCAACGCAGAAAGTGACTCCTCTGGACATTACAGTTGCCAGAGCGGCTCCGGAAACGCCCATTTCCGGGAAGGGGCCAATGCCGAAAATCAGGAGGGGGTCCAGTATCATATTCAGAACCGCCGCAATGAGCATGACCTGAGAGGGAGTCTTCGTATCGCCCATCCCCCGGATAGCCGAGTTGGCGGTCATGGGAATAACAACAAAGATAACCCCCCAGTACCAGATGCTCATATAATCCCGGATTACTTCCAGTGTTACCCTATCGGCTCCCAGAAGTGTAAAAATCGGTGTAATGGTAAGCTGACCGGCCAGGACGAAGAAGGCAACCGTCAGAAAGGAGAGGGCCAATCCCCAGGTAATAAGCCTAGTCTGTTTTTCCCGGTCCTGCCGTCCTGCCGCCCGGGATACGGCGGCTGTCATCCCGACACCCAGTCCATGGGCAATGCTGCCGATGATCATGACAACGGGAAAGGTAAAAGACAGGGCCGCCAGCTCCACCGTTCCCAGTTGTCCCACATAGTAGGTGTCCACCAGATTGAAGACCAGCATTCCGAGTATGCCGAGTGTCATGGGGGCGGTCAGTCTGGCCAGAACCGTTCCCTCTTTTTCGCTGGTTATCATTTTAGTATTTTTATTCACTTTTCATTTCTCCTGTGCTGTCTGCAGCAAACCTGTTCCTCTCCGTTGTGGGTGATGATATTTTCATACATGATATGGAGATAATGCAGCGCTTCCTGCTCCTCTTCTTCACTCATCCCTTTACTGAGAATTCCCATGGAACTCTTCAATATTCTTCGAACCTCCGGTGCGATGGTCCGTCCCTTTTCTGTCAGATAAAGGCGGTAGGAGCGTTTGTCCTCCGGGTGCTGTTCCGACCGGATATAGTCCTGTTCGCTCAGTTTGCGGATGGCCTTGGCTGTTGTGGCCTTATCAATGGCCAGCAGTTTGCTCAACTCTTTCTGGGTTACCCCTTCATTCCTTGCAATGTGATTAAAGAACAGGTACTGACCGCTGCCGAATCCGAAGGCGGTAAACTCCCTGTTCAGATGAATCTGGAGATGCCTGTAAATAGCGGAGATGTGATGCCCGAAGGATTTTTTTACGCATTTTCTCTTGTCACAAATCATTTTTCTACTCCCTTTCATCGCTCAAAATTAGTATGCCATTGCAACTATCTATCTGAAATAATAGTAGGCTATTGCAACTAAGTCAAGAGAAAATAGTGTGTTATTGCAACTAAATCACACCCGGTTCAATAGAAAAAAGTGCCGGGATGCTTCGAGAACTACGGGATGAACTTTAGTGATCCATAGATACTTGACAAAAATATTTCTCCCCATTATGTTGTGTTTAACATGATTCTTCGGGGCAGGGTGAGCTTGTTAATAAGCAATTCCCTACCGGCGGTTAAAGCCCGCGAGCCTGTTGTAAACAGGTTGAACTGGTGAGATTCCAGTGCCGACAGTATAGTCTGGACGAGAGAAGAGTAACGTATAAGTGGATTACCATGCCCCGGACAGGTCCAATCTGTTCGGGGTATTTTTTTGTTTGAAAGGATTTGGTGTCGCAGGGCATCAGATACTTTCTGATAGAAAATCCGCCCACCCGTCTTTTTTTCAATCACAGGCCCCGGAAAAGGGGCGTTATTCATGCAAACAGATGAACTTTTTATGAGGAAAGCTCTGGATCGGGCCCGTCTGGGAGAGGGGAAGGTGCTTCCCAATCCCATGGTGGGGGCTCTGATTGTCCGGGACGGCAGAATCCTTGGACAGGGGCACCATGCCTGTTACGGCGGGATCCATGCCGAAGCGGCGGCCCTGCGGGACTGCCGGGAAGATCCGAAGGGGGCGACCCTCTATGTTACCCTTGAACCCTGCTGTCACAGGGGTGAGGGAAAACATAATCCGCCCTGTACGGATGCCATCCTGAAAGCGCAGATTTCCCGGGTTGTTATCAGCCGTCTGGATCCCAATCCCGCTGTTTCCGGCAGGGGCGCCGGTATTCTGAGGCAGAAAGGCGTTGAGGTTCACTGCGGGATTCTGGAAAAAGAGTCGGCCCGGCTGAACCGGGTGTATGAAACCCTGATCTGCACCGACAGACCGTACGTCCATCTGAAAGCGGCCCTGACTCTGGACGGATTTCTGGCTGCCGCCGACGGCAGTTCCAGATGGATCAGCGGGAGCGAATCCCGGGAGAAGGTGATGGCCTTCCGTTCCCGGTGCGACGGCATCCTGACCGGACGGGGCACCCTCTATGCGGATCTGCCGTCCCTGACGGTCCGTCATCCCGATAACAGCCACCGGAATGACCCGCAGCCTGCAAGGATTTTTCTCAGTACGAAAGGGCATATCCCCGGGGACTGGGAGAAGCCGGGCGGTCCTGTTCTTGTCTATCACGACAGGAGTGTTTCTCAGCCGGGTTGTCCGGAGTCTTTTCAATTCACCCCTGTCCCGGCAGGTGAAAACGGCCTTTCTCTTCCGGATGTCCTTTCCGACCTTCGCAGGCGGGGGATACGGCAGCTGCTGGTCGAGGGGGGATCCCGGGTGTACGGATCCTTTATCCGGAGCGGGCTCTGGGACAGACTGACCCTTTTCATCGCCCCTGTTCTTCTGGGCGAGGGAATCCCCTTTTCCGACGGACTGGATATCGGTTCCATAACTTCAAAACTGCATCTGAAAGACGTAAGCTCCGTCCCCAGCGGGGATGACATTATGATCGACGGATACCGGGAGGCGCTGTCGTGTTTACCGGCCTGATTCAATCTGTGGGTGTCATAAGGGGAACCCGGATAATCCCGGGCGGTTTTCTTCTGAATATACGCCACGGTTTCCCTGCCGCTCCGGAAAAAGGGGCCTCTGTTGCCGTAAACGGCGTCTGCCTGACCGTAACGGAGGACCGGCAGGGGATTTTCTCTGCGGAGTGTTACTGGGAAACCGCCCAGAAGACCAATCTGGACCGCCTGAAACCGGGAATGAATGTCAATCTGGAAATGTCGCTCCGGGCGGACGGGGCCCTGGACGGTCACCTTGTGCAGGGACATGTCTCTTCGGTTGTACAGGTGATACGGACGCTTAAACGGGGCAGGGGGCTGGAGCTGACGGTCTCTTATCCGCCGGAACACGCTGACGCTCTGATACCCGAAGGATCGGTTGCCCTGGACGGGGTAAGTCTGACTATAGCCGGTTTAGGGGCGGGGGAGCTGTCGGTTCAGCTGATAGGGGAAACCCTGGAGCAGACCACCCTGAAGGAGCGCCGCCCGGGGGACCTGGTCAATATGGAAACGGATTTTCTTCTGAGGCGGCGCCGCCTGCCCGGACGGAGTGAGAAGAACAAAGAGCAAACAATAACAATGGGCCGTCTGGCCGAATGGGGGTATGTATGAAAAAGACAAGACTGACTGTAGAAGAAGCGATTGAGATTATAGGATCGGGGGGCATGATTATCATGACCGACGATGAAGACCGGGAAAATGAAGGGGATCTGGTAGGGGCGGCCCGTTTTGCCGATCCCGGTATGATCAATTTTATGGCTTCCCATGCGAAGGGACTGATCTGCTGCGCCATTGAAAAGAAGCTGTGCGAAAGGGCCGGTCTGGTTCCGCTTGATAGCAATGACGGCCCGGATGCCATCCACGGGACGAAATTCTGCACGCCCATTGATGCGATCAGGGGCTGTGAAACAGGGATTTCCGCCTACGACCGGTCCACTACCCTCAAACGGCTGGTGGCGGCCGACTGTCACCCCGATGATTTTGCCCGGCCCGGCCATATGTTTCCCTGTATGGAAGCCGACGGCGGCCTTAAGGTACGTCAGGGGCATACGGAGGCTACGGTGGAACTCTGCCGTCAGGCCGGACTGGAAGGGGCCGCCGCCATTTGCGAAATTATGGACAACGACGGGACGATGGCCCGCTGGGACCGTCTGAACGAGATGGCCGCCGAGTGGAACCTGGGAATCCTGACCATTGAGGACCTGATGCTCTGGCTGGAAAAGAAGAAAAAAGAGGTGGAGAGCCTGCAGGATATACCTGTCAGACTCCCCACTGAGCGGGGGGATTTTCATATGGAATTCCTGACTCCCCGGGAGGGGGAACATAGTACGGGGGGGGATCATATCTGTCTGGTCAGAAAGAGTGATTTTTTTGAAACCAATCCGGAGGGACCCCTTGTGCGAATCCATTCGGAGTGTCTGACGGGGGATCTTTTTGCTTCCAGCCGCTGTGACTGCGGAAAGCAGCTGGCGGTTTCTCAGCAGATGATCGAAGAAGAGGGCGAGGGCTACCTGATCTACCTCCGTCAGGAGGGCCGGGGAATCGGGCTGAGAGCCAAAGCCGCCGCCTACCACCTGCAGGATGCCGGTCTGGATACTCTGGACGCCAATCTGAAACTGGGCTATGAGGCAGATGCCAGGAGCTACCGTTCCGCAGCGGCGTACCTGAAAGCGAAGGGGCTGAAAAATATCCGCCTTCTGACCAATAATCCCGATAAAATCCGCCAGCTGGAGAAAGAGGGCTTAAGGGTTACACGGGTTCCCCTGCTGATAGAAGCGGGGAAAGAGAACAGCCGCTATATAGAAACAAAACAGAACAGAATGGGCCATCTTTCGGCTTAATCAGAGATAAACAGGAGAATAAACGAATGGACAATTTTAACAATGTAAAAGAAGGATACCTGAATGGAGAGGGGCTGAAGTTCACCCTGGTTGTGAGCCGGTTCAATGATCTGATTACCTCCCGGCTGGAAGAGGGCGCCATGGACTGCCTTGTCCGGCACGGAGTCAAAAAGGAGGATCTGAAGGTTATCCGGGTGCCCGGCGCTTTTGAAATCCCCCTGGCTGCGGCCTGGGCGGCAGATGAAAAGACCGATGGCGTTGTCTGTCTGGGCGCGGTTATCCGGGGAGGAACCCCTCACTTCGATTATGTTAGTGCAGAGGTTTCCAAAGGGGTGGCTTCGGTCTCCCTGGAGAAGAAACTGCCCATGGGATTCGGCGTACTGACCTGCGATACCATGGAACAGGCTCTGGAAAGGGCCGGAGTCAAGGCGGGCAATAAGGGCTGGGAAGCCGCTGTTACCGCCCTGGAGATGGCGGCGCTGAGACGGGAAATGTCTGCCTGAGCCCGATAAGGATGGAATTCCGGTTTCCCGGAGTCTCTGCCGGTATTCACTGGCAGAGAGGCTGGCGTATACCTTATTATTTAAAGAAGAAAATCAGATTTTTTACTAATAGATAAGGAGAAAACTGAATGAAGAAAATAGTCTTAATGACTCTTGCCTGCAGTTTGCTGTTTCTGGCTTGTGAGGCCACTTCCAGCGGCTCCGGCAGCGGGGGAAAAATTTCCGGTACCGTATCGATTACGGCAAAGGTCAAAGTCGGCAGTTTTTCCGGAGACTACTGGTTTACCGACGACTATACGGGAGAGGAAGATGTTGTGTACCGGGAGTTTTCTGCGGGTACTACCGGGTCTTTTGCTCCCCTGGAGTACGTGGAACCTGACGAGAAGGGACGCTACACCCTGGCTCTGCCTTCGGATGTGACCGATACGGGGGATGTGATTGCCTGGATCGATGCAAACGGGGACGGCCTGTTTGACCTGGGAACAGAGGCCGGGTATTTCCCCATTAAGGAGATAGACGGAACCCTATATGTAGTCTCCTTCGGCTATATGATATTCGGGGATACGGAGACGTACCTTGTGTCCTACGGTACCGGTCAAAATGACGATATCGAACTGGTAGGGTATTCGGGGTATAATTTTACCCTGGACTGACGCCTTAATTATTCTCTCCTCCGCCCTGGCAGGGGGGATTTGACTTCCGCTCCCTTTTCCATGTCATAATGACGAAACCGGAATAAGGGAGAAATTATGAAGAGCCTCTACCATATTGTCGACAGATCAATTTACAAAAAAGCTTCAGAGACGGGATTCTTCAGTCCGGACAGCGTTGCCGGCTAAGGTTCTATCCATTGCTCCTATGCGGAACAGGTCTGCCGGATTGCCAACTGGCTTTATAAAGATGAAACCGATTTGATTTTGCTGGAAATAGACCGGGACAGGACCGGCTGTAAAGTGGCAGACGAAGATCTTTGTGAAATGAATGAGTTGTTTCCCCATATATACGGCAGTCTGCCGAACAGTGCGGTGATTGCCCGGCATGAATTCAAAGCCGGTTCCGACGGGATATTCAGACTGCCTGGTTCTGTCGGGGTATCCTGCTGAGTTGTTCTAAATTATTCTAACAGTTACAAAATAATCTCATTATTAGTTGATATCGGTTGAGCGGGTGATGTCTGCTTGATTTATCTATGGCAGGGGTAATCCTGTTTTTGCCGTGGGAAGGGAGGCTTTACTGCGGTTTTTTGGTTTTAGCTAACTAAAGTTAGTATATATTTTACTTTTAAGAAGAGGGGCTTTGGTATAAAATGAAACTGGTTTTACGGATGCGCTGATGGGTTTCAGTGATTCGTCGATTATTTATAGGTTATGTAGACATTGTTGCAGGGTATTTTGTTTTAATGGGAATTACCTTGTTCAAGAGATAATAAGTTATATTCGCAGAATGGTTTAATATTTATTTATTATAAATGGAGAAACAATGTTAATGTCTTTAGAATTAACAATTTTAGCTGATACAAATTCAAAAATTGGAGAAGAATATAAAACAAATGGAGTTTCTTATTTAATCGAAATATATAATGATGAAAATTCAATAGAAATACTTTTTGATACAGGGTATGATGGAAAGCAATTAATTAATATTGCTGGAAAACTCAATAAAGATTTATCAAAAGTTAATAATATAATCTTAAGTCATGGCCATTTCGATCATACTAATGGACTCTCAACTGTTCTTCATTCAAATAAAAATAAGCCGAAAATTTACTGCAATGAAAATATTTTTTACAAAAAAATACTAAATTATAATACTCCTGATGCACGGGATATTGGTATTACTGCAAATAATGAGATTAAATTCATACAGAACAATACAAACATTCAATATATTAAAGAGAATATGGAAATATTTCCAGGAGTCTGGACCATATCAAATATTCCCAGAAATATTGAAACAAATACAATTTCAGGAAATTTAACGAATGTATATAGGGAAAATCCTGATGGAGATTATATCACGGATCCTATAGATGAAGATTCATCTCTACTCATAGAGCTAAATAAAGAAGAATTATTTCTTATCATTGGTTGCGGGCATAGCGGTATTAAAAATACTATCAAACACATTAATGACAATTTCAACGGAAAAAAAATAATCGGGATTGTAGGAGGATTACAACTTCATGATAAAGATATTAAGCAAATTGAAGATGTATATTCGTACATTAATAAGTTAAATTTAGAATATTTCTGTCCTATTCATAGCACTGGAGAAACAGCAATTAGTTTATTTAAAGAAAATATGGGAAAAGAATTTATAAGTGGTGGGGTTGGAACTGTAATATCAATATAAAATCGGAATATAAATCGGGTAGCCGGAGGCTTTTAACCTCCAGCCCCCACACCACCCTGCATGCGGGTCCGCACAGGGCGGTTCACTCCATGGAGCAAACGAAACTATAATTTGATCATGTGTAGCCCTGGATTTTACACCAGAGGGCCTTAATATTGATCAATCCTTGCTCTTCCAACCATTTATTGGACATAGCGGCATTGGTTGCATAGCCTTTTGACAGATGCCAGTAGGACTTACTACTTGCTCCTGTCATAATGGCAAAATCTTTCGGAATACCCAGCTCCATCAGTTTCCTGACTTTTGTTCTGGGGTAACGCCACTGTTTCCAGTAGCACATACGGATTCTTCTTCTCAGCCATTCATCAATTGATTGTAGAGGTCTGTAATATTGGGAAATACCATAATAGTTCATCCACCCCCGGATATACTCGTTAAGTTTCCGGAATCGATATTCCATTGATACCCCCCAAGACCGTCTTGTCAAATGCTTTAACTGATATTGAAACTCCCGAAAGGATGATTCAGTCCATCGGATTTTCTTACCCTTGAAAGTGAATCCCAGAAAACTGCATTCGGAGATTTTACACACCTTGCTTTTCTTCTGGTTTACAACCAATTTTAACCTGCGACTGAGATAATCACTTATTTCAGTCAATATAGCTTTTCCATCACACAGGCGTTTTGATACAATTAATGCATCATCTGCGTAACGTGCAAAGCACAGGTTTCTCCGTTCCAACTCCTTATCGAAATTATCAAGAAGGATATTGGAAAGTAGAGGTGATAACGGGCCTCCTTGAGGAGTCCCGATTTCAGTAGGGATTTTAATCCCATCCTTGTCCATAATACCGGCTCTCAGGTAGCGGCCAATCAATTTCAGGACTGATTTGTCCCGGACTTTCTTAGCCACACAATGCATCAGAATATCGTGATTTACCGTATCAAAGAACTTTTCCAAGTCCAGATCAACTGCATACTTGTATCCCGATTTAACATAGGTATTTACCTGTCGTACTGCTCCGTGAGCCGATCTTCCCGGCCTGAATCCAAAACTGCTTTCCGAAAAATCCGAATCGAATAGAGGATTCAAAACCTGTGAAATAGCCTGTTGGATAACCCTGTCTAAAATAGTGGGAATACCCAGCATTCGCATACCTCCGGATCTCTTGGGGATTTCCACCCTGAGCACCGGAGAGGGTACATAGTA
The DNA here is from genome assembly GCA_963663385.2 of Oceanispirochaeta sp. Lineage (GTDB taxonomy): Bacteria > Spirochaetota > Spirochaetia > DSM-2461 > DSM-2461 > Oceanispirochaeta. The sequence continues at coordinate 1,179,765 of CAXXXD010000004.1, forward strand.
CCCCAAAAGCAAAGCTTGCTTGATTTTACTCCATCTTCTGCGTAGATATTCCGGAAATTTCTCAATAGTCATGCCATTGACTCCCGGACTGCCGCCATTGCGTTTGACCTGTTTCCAGGCCTTACGCATGTTTTCAGATGATAAAATCAAATCCATCATAGAATCGTTCAAGGCTGGTTTCTCCATAATTCGCCAAAAGTTATTTCGGCCAGTGCTAAAATTGTTCCTTTGAGAACCATAAGGCTCCTCCTTGTGAAATGTTCAGGCCTTCACCGTGAACCGGACATTACTCCGGGCGTTGGTTACTATGCCTTCTGCTGACTTCTGCCTGCTAATCAACGAGATTGCTCCCGTTGATGCTATACCGTGCTTTTAAACCTGTGACGACTTATTTGTACTCAAGATAATCTTGCTCATTTCCAGAGTGTCACCCTCTGAAAAGCCGGGGATTGGTTTTCCGGTTCCCTACCGGATTCTCAGTTTAAAAGAACACATCACCGCCCCGCAGACAGATCTCCCCGAATAAGACTGTACACTGTCCCCGGACAACCCTGTGATTTACCCTATTCCATACCCACGGGGCATCGTCATCATTGGCTGACTCGCCTCTGGAACTGAGCCTTCTATCACATTCTTGTACATGGGCTCCCGGTTTTGCATTCCGGCTTCCTCCAGACATTCCCTCGCGGAAATGCCCTTGCCTTCAGCTAACAGTTGGTATAGCATGTTCACTATACGTGGGCACCTGTAGAGGACTTTCACCTCATTAGCGTACAGCCATGTCGGGCGTACCAATCAAATGCAACTGTCAACTTTTTTGTCATAGTTTTTGAGTGCTCAAAAACTACGCCAACCCTACGGGACAAAGTTGCAGCTGATTTGGGCGTTGAGACTGTAGAAAAAGTCACCTTTTCTACAGCTCTCAGCCAAAACATGGTAAAATTCTATAAAAGGGAGGTTTTCAATAATGGCCAGATATAAAGAGTATTCTTATACCCAGACAATGATGATCCCCGTAAGCTTTGAAAAACAGATTTTACCAGGAACATTCGAATATACATTATGCCATCTGATAGACAATCAAATAGATATGTCCGCATTTGAAAACCATTACGAAAATGATGAAACAGGAGCACCGGCTTATGACCCAGCAATCCTTTTAAAAATAGTCCTTTACGCCTATTCAAAAGGCATAAACAGCAGCAGAAAAATTGAACAGTTATGCCGGGAGAATATCGTCTGTATGGCACTGGCTGCCGATTCCAGACCCCACTTTACAACCATTGCCGATTTTATCTCTTCCCGTCATAAAGAGTGCCAAACCCTATTTACCATGATACTCTCTGTTTGCTACACACAGGGACTGATCGGCAAAAACATGTTTGCCATTGACGGCTGCAAGATCTCCTCAAACTGTTCAAAGGAATGGAGCGGAACCAAAGCGGAACTATTTGCCAAAACAAAGAAAATAGAGAAATCCGTAAACTATCTGATTGAAAAACACAAGAATACGGATGCCAGTTGGGAAGATAAAGAGCAGCGTAAAAAAGAAAAGAAAGCCATCAAAAAGCTAAAGGCTAAAACAGATAAAATCTACAAATGGCTGGATACCCATTATGACCGGTTCGGTAGTCAGGATCAGCCCATCAAAAGCAATATTGTGGATAACGAAAGCGCCAAAATGTCTACCGGACACGGTGTTATACAGGGTTACAACGGCATTGCCGCCGTAGATGACAAACATCAGCTGATCATATTTGCCGACACCTACGGCGATGCAAACGAATCAGGACACCTTACAGAGATTCTGGAAGGAATTGATAAGAGCTGTAAAAACTCCCATATAGATGATGAGATCTACAAGCATGTGACGGTCACAGCGGATACAGGATTCCATAATAAAAAGAACATGCAAATGATCAGCGAGAAGAAGATAGATGCCTATATCCCGGACAATCAGTTCAGGAAAAGGCATGTTGCCTTCCAGGATGCCGGAAAATACAAAAAGAAAGTCGCCAACTGGAAACCGGAAAAAGGAAAGCACTATTTTCGTCCGGAAGACTTTTATATGGATACGGCAAACAACCAACTGATCTGTCCTGCCGGACATGCCATGTGGCTGAAATCCCCCAACTTCAGAAGCAATGACGGTCGGTATACCGGAAAATCTTATCAAGGGCATATACGCAATTGTCGCGACTGTAAACTTCGTTCAAAATGTATAAGAAAGGAAACGACAAAAGCCCGTCAGGTTGCCATACTAAAGGAAGTGCCGGAAAGAAAAGGGAGCAATCCCATGGCCGATATGAAGGAGAAAATTGATACGCCCTATGGACGATCAGTTTATGCAAAACGGATGAGTACGGTAGAACCTGTATTCGGACATATTGCCGGAATGAAAAAGCTGAATCGCTTTACTTTACGGGGTACGGAAAAGGTCCGGACACAGTGGTTGTTGTACTGTATGGTGCATAATATCGGGAAAATCCAGCAGTATAGTGCGTAGGAATACGGAAAAGTGCTAAAGAATGGGTATAGCGTTGGATAAAACCAATTGTAGTTGAATATAGCCGGTTTTAATCGGATTGAATATTGAAATTAATGAGATGATTGATTTTTCGGAATGAGTGCTTTCAAGGGAGCCTTGAAAAAACCCAGTTTGAGTTTTTCTACAGTCTCGTTATATTGTGGTGTGCCCCACTAAAAGTGGACAACTCTAACTATGCACTTAAAGCCATTGCTTCCTCGAATTCCGCTGGACTCTGATAACCGATAGAAGAATGCTTTCGTTTACGGTTATAGAATACCTCGATATATTCGAAAATGCCAGCACGAGCTTGTTCACTGTTCTGATAATTGCTTGGGTAGATCAGTTCAACTTTAGATCTTGAAAAGAATGACTCCATAGGAGCATTATCCCAACAGTTTCCTTTTCGGCTCATACTCAAAGAACACCCCCATGATTGAGCAAAATCTATATATTTTTGTGATCGATATTGTACTCCTCTGTCAGAGTGTAGAATTGGACCTTCACCTTTTTTAATCTTTCTCGTAAGCGGTAATTCTTCCCACATTGACAGCATTTTAGGACTGATGGATCAGATTGCAATATCTTCAGCAGTTAAGTTATAGGGAAGTAATTTTTCATAATCACTCTGTTTTTCACAGCAGGGCAATTCCCGGAAGATAAAGTACAAGTAAGCATAAACTGGAAGATTGTTCATCTTCGCAGATTCAACGAGACTGTACAGAATTGCCGATGATTCAGCACCTTTCGGGCTTCCGGCAAAAAGCCAGTTTTTTCTCCCGATTACGAAGGGTCTGATTGCATTTTCAGCGCTATTGTTCGAAGGAGTCAAAACAGGATTTTTCAGATATAGAACCAACTGCTCCCAGTTGCTCAATGTATACTTCATCGCCTTACCGAACTCTAAAGAAGGAGGTACTTGAGGATAAAGCTTCGTCAGTTTTTTCTGTAACTTATCTAGTATCGGTTCTGCTCTATTTTGTCGCTGTTTATGAAACCCTTTTAGCGAATAATTATCCCGTAATGATTCCAGTTCAAACAGATCCTTTATCAGGTCGAGAATTTGCTTTGCTTCTGCATCTTTTTTCTTGGTTGATTCCCAATATTGGAAGAACTTTCTTCTGGCATGGGCCCAGCATAAGACATGCTTTATATCTCCATCAACTTTTTTTCGGGCAGTATGGTAGGCCTCAAAATCATCAGTTTGAACCCAGCCAGAGTAATTTTCCAAGAAATCCAACGGAATTGCATGGGATCGGCCTTGCTCATACTGAAATATGACACATTTTTTATCGGGATCTCCTCTGAGAAAGACCCACATCCATGATTTATCTGAAGCTTTTCGTTTCGGTTCCTTTAGAACCTGAACTCTCGTCTCATCGGCATTAATAATGGAACCGGATTTAATGTTTTCTTTCAGCAAATCATATAGAGGCTTACATGCCGTTGCCGATTTTATCGTAAGATTGCTCAATGTCGCCCGGGGGATCGGTATGCCTATCTGGTTTAACCGTTTTGATTGCCTGTAGAAAGGAAGAGCGAACTCAAACTTTTCGCTTATACTCCAAGCGAGCAGGCTTTCATCGGCAATACTGCCCGCGACCAGATGCTTTGCTCCTTCTGCGGTCTGTACAGCAGCTTCATCAAGAGTCGTCCCTTCACAATTCTTGCAGGAGTACTTTTTTCTACGTTCCTGAATAACAACGACTTTTGACGGAATAATTTTTGCTCTCTCGGAAACATCTTCACCGATACAGGTCTTTTCTGTTCCGCAGGCACAGATCTTATCTTTATCCGGAATATCATATTCCACGATCTCTCTCGGCAGATCTGCCGGCAGAGGTTTCCGGCCGGATTTTTTAATATTTTTCTTGTAGGAACCGACCTCAACCGTTTCAATAACATTTTTCTCCTGCTCTTCATCATTCTGAGCAAAAGCACTATCTTCCGCTTCATTGAAGAGAGAAGCTTGTTTCTTATCTTCGGCAGTTATCTTCTCTGATTTTGTTCCAAAGTGCAGGAGGTTCAGTTTTGCTACTTGCTCCTGGAGAATGGCATTAAGTCTTTTCAGTTCAGCAATTTCTATTTTTTGTGCATCAAGTTGTTCTCTTAAATGCTGTTCTTCATTCTCCATACGGGGAATTCTATCAAAGTTTCTATAATTATAAAATCTCTAAATACGGGAATATGATAATTTTTTATGCGCTTTGAAAAAGTCTATTCCCGTCAGGAGCATTTTCAATTCATCCATGCTGATCTCTTTAGCATCTTCATCTGTTTCCGGCCAGGGATATCTGTTCTCTTCCAGTCTCTTCTGCCAGAGACAAAAACCGGTATTATCCCAGTAGACAATTTTCAGAAGTTTTCTCTGCCGGTTACAAAAGAGGAATAGCGATTTGGCGAATAAATCATGATTCATTTCATTCTGGATAAACAGAGATAATCCGTTGATCGCTTTTCTTAAGTCTGTCGTGCCGGGTCTCAGAAAGATCCGGTATTCGTTCAGGTCAACAAACATTACAACTCTCTCAGAATCTTCAGAAGATCTATCAGGGATTGCCTGTTATAACCTGATGCCAGATCCAATGAGAAATCCTTGTATCTGAGTATCATTGTGGGGTTTTGTGGCTGTAATACCGGGGCTTTCTGTTTGATTTCAATAAAACTGCTTTTCTTTAATTTTTTTCGATTCTTGTAGAAAGATGTATAGTGAACTCCTTTATCTGCGCAGAACTCAGAAATTGTTTTCCCGCTCTGTTTTTGTTCTTCGATTAATTCAGGCCAATTCCAGTTGGTCATATTAGGTTCCTCCATGATTTTTCATGGAGTATATAATCATTTCGAAATCACGCAAGATGGAGAGAATTACCGCTTACTCTTTCTCCTGGCAAAAGCAACAGATAATGCTTCAATAACTAATTTCTCAGTCATGTCGTCGCCTAGAGCCCAACCAATGATCTTTCTGGAATATAAGTCCATTACAGTTGCGAGATACATCCAGCGATTATTAACCCAGATATAGGTGATGTCTGAAGTCCATTTCTGATTAGGGCCGGTGGCTGTGAAATCTCTCCAAAGCAAATTATCAGAAACGTTGTTCATTGCCAGACTGTGAGCAACGGTGCTAGAGTTCCTACATTCAGCGGCGAAAAAGTTCCGCTTTTACTGACATAAAAAGGGGCAAATATCCTAAAGTAGAGATTACCACACCTACTACAAAAGGAACCTGCCCCTATGTGTCAAAAGGAAGATCGCATGCATGTAGCACGCATCATGGCCAACGAAGGCCATACTCAAAAGTATATCGCTGAGTATCTTGGTGTCAGCGACCGGATGGTAAGGAAATACCTGAATCCGGACTTCAGAACCCGTCCCAGGAAATCCCGGGAAAGCATCCTTAAACCATTCTACCCCATAATAGAAGATACCTTGGAAAATGATCCATACTTCAACCTCGTTTATCTTCATGAGAGACTACAAAACTCCGGTTATTCTGGAAAAATGACAATCCTACGTGACTATGCCCGGAAGTACAGGAAGAAACTGATTGAGAAAGCAGTAATCCGCTTTGAAACAGAGCCGGGAAGACAGGCCCAAGTTGACTGGAAAGAATGCGGAAAAATGGAGATTGATGGCAAACTTCAGAAAGTATATGCATTTGTCATGCTGCTGGGATATAGTAGGATCCCGTTTGTCCTTTTCTCCTTGGATATGACCTCGCCGACATTGCTCCAAGCCCATCTGATGGCATTCCGGTTCTTCGGTGCTGTTCCGAAGGAAATTCTTTACGACAACATGAGAACAGCCTGGTACAACAACGGCGGTGTCTGGCACGTGAACTCAAAGCTCCTGGCCTTTGCTTCAGCCTGTGGTTTCACTCCTCTTCGCTGCCAAGTTCGTAGACCGCAAACTAAGGGAAAGGTAGAGCGTTTTATCGGTTACCTGGGCCACAACTTCTTGATCCGTGAAGAAGCAATGAAGAGCCGCTCAATAAACGATTTAAACCTGACTGTCTCCAAATGGATCAAAACAGTAGTGGAACAGCAGATGAGCCAATTTAAACAGACTCGAAAAGAGAGATTTGAGTACGAAAGGCAGTTTATGAACCCTTGGAACCCTGAGGCAGCTCCAGATGTAAGGCTGGTTAAAGAACTGCTTGTCTCCAGAGAAGGGTTTATTCGTTTTGAATCAAACAAGTACAGCATTCCCGCGGACTTCATAGGACAAGTTGCGACACTGAAAGTAGATACGCTGGCAAGAACTGCCGCTATCTTCATTGATGGGGCCCCTGTTAGAACCTTCAAGCTTCTGACAAAAGGTGCGAAATTAGAATCTATCCGAAAGATTGATACCGACTCACTGGTTAAACGCTGGAAGAAAGAGAATCGCATGACAAAAAGGAATGTCGTTGCCAGTGTCCCGGAAATAAAGAATACTCCCAGGTCATCATTGATGCATACAGAGGTTGATACACGCCATCCTGAAAGCTACGACAAGCTTATGGGGGTAACAGCATGAATGTACTGCAGGAGACCATAGAGATCAGGATGAACGACTTAGGGCTGGAGTTTATGGCGGCGGGGTTGGAGAGCTTCCTTGAAGCTCAATCTCACACAGAAAACACTCTCTCTCAGTCAATTGCAGACCTATTGGAACTGGAGTACGTTCCCCGTAAGGAGAGAGCTGCAAAAAGCCGTCTGAAGCTCTCTGGAATGCCATCGATCAAGCTATTAGAGGACTTCGACCTATCCTGGTTGAAGGGAGGATTGACCGCTGCTCAACTGGCAGAGTTTTCTAGTCTGGCTTTCATTGAAAGAAAGGAAAATCTAGTACTGATGGGGCCAAGTGGATTGGGTAAAACCCATTTGATGCTAGCTCTGGCTCATAAAGCCTGTCAGAATGGTTATACTGTATGGTATACAAGCTGCATCGATCTGATGGAGAATCTGACCCATGCCCGGGAGCAGGGGCGGTTGAAGCGACGGCTTACCTGGCTTAGAAAGCCTCATCTCATCCTTATCGATGAAGTTGGCTACGAGAACCTGACGAAAGAACAGGCCAACTTGTTTTTTCAGATTGTAAACACCCGCTATGAACAAGGCAGTATGATCATCACCACAAACAAGTCTTTCGGTCGTTGGGCTGAGATTCTGGATGATGAAGCCATTGCGACAGCGACTATAGACAGGCTCCTTCACCATGCACATGTCCTGAGTCTTAAAGGGGATTCATACCGGATGAAAGACCGGTTGAAAATAGGGATCGTTGATCCTGTTTAATTTTACCCAGAAGCGGAACTTTTAAACCGTTGAAATGAGGAACTTTTTCACCGCTGTTGACACCAGACTGTGGCGTGGATATTTAAATCCTCGCCCGTTGTGAGCTTTTATCCCTTTATCCTTCATGATTTGTGCTATAAGGTTTTCTGAGCAGGAATAACCGAGGTCTTTAAGCTCTGATGCGATGCGACGAGATCCATAAGCAGCTTTGAAGCTCTCATAAGTATTTTTTACTAAGATTTCCAGGCGGTTCTTTCTTTGCAACATCTTACCTGGTGTCCAGTGAGTCCATTTGTAGTAGCCAGATCTGGATACATCGAGCATACGGCACATTAAGGTGATAGAAAATTGCTTTTTGTGTTCTCTTATCATGGCGTATTTCACTTCTGGCCGTTGGCGAAATACGCTGCGGCTTTTTTTAAGAAATCTACTTCTTCCTTGAGCTTCTTATTCTCTCTGCGAAGTTTTCTAACCTCTTCACTTTCATTCTTGGAATAGTCGACTCCGTCCATTGTGTTGAACTGTTTATCTGATAACCGGGTAAATTGTCTTTTCCAGTTATAGATTTGCTGAGCGCTGATCCCTAGCTCCTCAGCGACCTTTCTAGCTGAATTACCCTCTTGCTCTGATCGTCTCACCGCCTCTCTACGGAAGTCCTCCGCATAGGCCTGAACTTTCTTTCGCGACATTTAAACACCCTCCATAATCAATCATAATCTAACTATAGTAGGTGTCCACTTTCTTTGGGGCACTGTGATCGAACACATTTTGTACTTCTGGTTCTTTCATAATTGCCAGATGATTTAGTAGGTTTTAGGGTTTTGATACGGGTTGATTGATGCTCACACTACACTGATTATCTATCTTTGACGCCGGTTGCGGCTGGCAGAAGTGGAAATAAGGGCATTCGCCTTCACCTACGTTTATTAAGATATTCTTGCCTGATATGGTATCGGTGATTTACAAAATGCTGTAGACATAACAAGAAAATGATACTGTCGTCGCTACAGATCACATTTCTTGCAGAGATACAGAATGCTGATAAATAGTTCTTTCTTAAAAACAAATTACTGTTTAAAATAAGTCTGCAAGAAAAGCGCCTGTACCTGTCCTTCGGCCAGGCCGCTCCGCAGCATATTTTGGCGTTATACGGATAAAGGGTAATAAATAATGGATTTTGAAATTGTCATTGATGAAAGTTTTATACATCTCTGTAGTGATGATACATTAGAGCCAATCGAGAATAAGTATGTTCTATCTCTAATAAATGATTACGAAGATGGTAAATGGAGATATGGCAAATTTCATAACTTTATTTGGGATAATATTGCTGAAACGTCCTTATCATATTCTGAGAGAGAGAGTCTAATCGATCAACCGCATTCAAAATTAGTAGCGGCAGCACAAAGTTTACGTTTAACTGATGCTGATAAAGATGACATAGGTAAAGGTAGTGAATTAGCTGAAATAATACTCTATGGAATTATGAAACACCATTTTAATGCTTTACCAGTAGTTCCAAAAATATTCTATAAACAAAATTCTCAGGATAATGCTAAAGGTGCTGACTCTGTTCATATTGTTGTCGATAAAGATGAAAACTTTACAATATGGTTTGGAGAAGCAAAATTTTTTAATGATATTAGTAATACTAGATTAGGAAATATTATAATCTCAGTAGGAAACTCTTTACGTACGGATAAGCTGAAAAGAGAAAATAGTATAATAACAAATCTTAATGATTTAGATCCCTTAATTGATAACAAAGAACTGACAGAAGAAATTAAGAGATGTTTATCATACAAGAATTCTATTGATGAATTGAAGCCTAAATTACATATTCCTATATTGCTTTTACATGAATGTGAAATAACGAAATTGAACACAAGTTTATCACAGCAACACATTGATGAGATTAAAGAATATCATTCAGATAGAGCAAATGCATACTATAAAAAACATATTAAAAAACTATCTGAATTACATTTATATAATGAAATTACATTTCATCTTATTTTGTTTCCAGTTCCTTTGAAAGAAAAGATTGTAAATAGATTTACGAGAACAGTGAAAAACTATAAAGACGAGTATGAAAATGATTGATGTCTTTGAGAAATTACACATAATAAATGACAATATTACAAATAACCAGTATGATTTAGCTCGCAATCGAATAATAATTCTTCTTGGATATATCCACAATAGAAGACTAGATTTCCCACCAGCTTTAAATCATTTCATCAGACAAGTTGGACTTTATCCCTATTTAAATATTGATAGTGCTTCATGGCAAGAAAAGTTTATATATGAAGCTTTTAAAGTTGATGTAGGAGATCAAAAACTAACGTTACATAGGGAACAATCGAATCTTCTTAAACAACTTATTGAAGGTAAAGATATTGCAGTAAGTGCACCAACAAGTTTTGGTAAAAGTTTTGTAATAGATTCATATATTGCAATTAAAAAGCCAAAGAATGTATTAATAATAGTACCAACAATAGCATTAACTGATGAAACAAGGCGGAGAATACAGAATAAATTTGGTACTGAATATAAAATTATAACAACTACTGAAATCACTCTTGCAGAGAAGAACATATTTATTTTTCCACAAGAAAGAGCTGCTCATTATTCTGATAAAATTGAGAATTTAGATATTCTTATTATTGATGAATTTTATAAGGCAAGTAAAAAATATGATAAAGAACGTTCTCCATCTTTATTAAGAGCTATAGTAAAATTAAGCAAAAAAGCAGATCAAAGATATTTTTTAGCACCAAATATTAATAAATTAAATGATAGCTTATTCACGAAAAATATGGAATTTATATCGCTTGATTTCAATACTGTCTATTTAAAGAAATATGATATGGTTGAAGAAATAAATGAAGATTATACAAAGAGCGATGCATTACTTGATATTTGCAAAAAATATAAGGGGAAGACATTAATATATGCAGGTACATATGCGTGCATTAAAGAAATATCAAATTTATTTATAGAAGCATTACCTCTAAAGAATAGTCGTTTATTAAAAGATTTCGCTGATTGGCTTGACTCTAACTACACAAAAAATTGGCAACTAACAAGTCTAATTCGTAGAGGTTGTGGTATTCATAATGGAAAGTTACATCGTTCTTTAAGTCAAATACAAATAAAATTGTTTGAAGAAATTACTGGTTTATCAAGAATTATTTCGACCTCTTCAATAATTGAAGGAGTTAATACTTCTGCTGAAAATATAGTTCTATGGAGAAATAAGAACGGAAATCAAAAACTTAATGATTTCACATATAAAAATATTATTGGTAGAGGTGGGAGGATGTTCAAGTACTTTGTTGGGAATATTTTCCTTCTTGAAAGTCCACCAGAACAGGAAGAGAATCAGTTAGATCTTGAATTTACTGAAGAAATAGCATTAAGCGTTGATGAAGAACTATATCAAACGGAGTTAACAAAAGAGCAAGTTGCAAAAATCATTGAGAAGAAGGATGAGATAGATAATTTAATAGGTCATGAATCTTATTTGAAACTTGATAGAGATGGAATCTTTAATGATAGTGACACTACAACAATTATAAATATAACTAAGGATCTTCTTAATAACCCGGAACAATGGAATGGATTTACATATTTAAATTCAAGTGATCCGTCTCAATGGGAAAGTTTACTCTATAAAATAATTAAACTTATGCCTGGTTCAGTTGGTACCACATATAAGAAGTTTGTGAACTTTGTAATGATTATTTCTGATAACTGGAATAAATCAATGCAAGAATTATTAAATGAATTATCAAGAGTTGATATTAGCATAGATGAATTTTTTGATTTAGAAAGAACCGTAAGTTTTAAATTTTCTTCCTTTCTAAACGATTTAAATTCTATTCAGAAAGAAATATTCAAGACAGAGAAATATGATATTTCTCCTTTTATTGCTAAGGTATCTCATGTATTTTTACCTCCTAATGTTTATATATTAGAGGAGTATGGTCTCCCAAGAATGATTTCCAAAAAGATACATAAGTCTAATGTTTTAAATTTGGAAGAAAGAATTGAAATCCATGATTTATTGAAAGAGTTCAATAGTATTGGATATGCTGAATTGATCAAAAAAACAAATAGAATAGAAGAATTTGATAAATATATATTACAACATTTTTACGATGGTTTACGATGACCGTATAACAATCGCATGAAACTGAATTTTTCTTTGTCATGCTTTTTGCCTGCGCAAAAATCCTGCCAACCTTACGGGACGAAAAATCAGCTTATGCGGGCGTTGAGACTGTAGAAAAAGTCACCTTTTCTACAGCTCTCAGCCAAAACATGGTAAAATTCTATAAAAGGGAGGTTTTCAATAATGGCCAGATATAAAGAGTATTCTTATACCCAGACAATGATGATCCCCGTAAGCTTTAAAAAACAGATTTTACCAGGAACATTCGAATATACATTATGCCATCTGATAGACAATCAAATTGATATGTCAGTTTTTGAAAACCACTACGAAAATGATGAAACCGGAGCTCCCGCCTACGACCCTGCCATCCTCTTAAAAATAGTCCTTTACGCCTATTCAAAAGGCATAAACAGCAGCAGAAAAATTGAACAGTTATGCCGGGAGAATATCGTCTGTATGGCTCTGGCTGCCGATTCCAGACCCCACTTTACAACCATTGCCGATTTTATCTCTTCCCGTCATAAAGAGTGCCAATCCCTCTTTACCATGATACTCTCTGTTTGCTACACACAGGGACTGATCGGCAAAAACATGTTTGCCATTGACGGCTGCAAGATCTCCTCAAACTGTTCAAAGGAATGGAGCGGAACCAAAGCGGAACTATTTGCCAAAACAAAGAAAATAGAAAAATCCGTAAACTATCTGATTGAAAAACACAAGAATACAGATGCCAGCTGGGAAGAGAAAGAGCAGCGTAAAAAAGAAAAGAAAGCCATCAAAAAGCTAAAGGCTAAAACAGATAAAATCTACAAATGGCTGGATACCCATTATGACCGGTTCGGTAGTCAGGATCAGCCCATCAAAAGCAATATTGTGGATAACGAAAGCGCCAAAATGTCTACCGGACACGGTGTTATACAGGGTTACAACGGCATTGCCGCCGTAGATGACAAACATCAGCTGATCATATTTGCCGACACCTACGGCGATGCAAACGAATCAGGACACCTTACAGAGATTCTGGAAGGAATTGATAAGAGCTGTAAAAACTCCCATATAGATGATGAGATCTACAAGCATGTGACGGTCACAGCGGATACAGGATTCCATAATAAAAAGAACATGCAAATGATCAGCGAGAAGAAGATAGATGCCTATATCCCGGACAATCAGTTCAGGAAAAGGCATGTTGCCTTCCAGGATGCCGGAAAATACAAAAAGAAAGTCGCCAACTGGAAACCGGAAAAAGGAAAGCACTATTTTCGTCCGGAAGACTTTTATATGGATACGGCAAACAACCAACTGATCTGTCCTGCCGGACATGCCATGTGGCTGAAATCCCCCAACTTCAGAAGCAATGACGGTCGGTATACCGGAAAATCTTATCAAGGGCATATACGCAATTGTCGCGACTGTAAACTTCGTTCAAAATGTATAAGAAAGGAAACGACAAAGGCCCGTCAGGTTGCCATACTGAAGGAAGTGCCGGATGGAAAAGGGAGCAATCCCATGGCCGGTATGAAGGAGAAAATTGATACGCCCTATGGACGATCAGTTTATGCAAAACGGATGAGTACGGTAGAACCTGTATTCGGACATATTGCCGGAATGAAAAAGCTGAATCGCTTTACTTTACGGGGTACGGAAAAGGTCCGGACACAGTGGTTGTTGTACTGTATGGTGCATAATATCGGGAAAATCCAGCAGTATAGTGCGTAGGAATACGGAAAAGTGCTAAAGAATGGGTATAGCGTTGGATAAAACCAATTGTAGTTGAATATAGCCGGTTTTAATCGGATTGAATATTGAAATCAAAGAGATGAATGATTTTTCCAAATGAGTGCTTTCAGGGGAACCTTGAAAATACCCAGTTTGAGTTTTTCTACAGTCTCGTTATGCCAAAAAAAAGTACTCATACTAAGAGGTGTGGACAAAAATGTTAAACTCAAATATCCTCAAACAAAAATTGGCTGCAATTGATGGGCAGGATTATGCAGGCTATCAGTCTCTTTTGGGTACATACGATTTCAATCTATTTACGCTGATTATTCAGCAAATACCCAAAGATCCATACGCTCCACCGCACACCGGTATTTACCGGATTCAGGTTCGACGCAAAGATCACTGCATTATTCGTTTGAAAATTGAATCAAAAGTGCAAAGGATTGTATGCGCTGATTTCCTGGCAAGATATTTTTTCGATTCCAGTCAACGAATTTCCAAAGGTATTCGCGGAACAGGATTCAGCGGAATTATTACAATTAATCAACCGGGTCAAGCTATTTTAGAAAGAAACAGCGTGGTCATCACGGATGACATTATCGAAATACGTTGCTTTTTAGGGCTTCCTGCGGATGGCAGAAAAATTATTTCCAAAATTGCCGAAAACATGCTTTTCAATGAGCTTCCAAAAATTGTCAACGAATCGTTGTTACATGAAAATATTGACCATGAGGCGTTAACTGCACACATCGAGGTAGCAGAAGATGCCGAGTATCTCCGCAATAAACTTCATTCTCTCGGACTCATCGCTTTTATTGCAGACAATTCAATCCTTCCTCGCGAAAGCGGTCCAAGTGATAAACCGATGTCCAATAAATCAGCAATCCCTTTTTCTACGCCAGATAGTCTCATGAAGGAAATAGAACTTCCACATGCCGGAAAGATAACAGGTATGGGTGTCCCCAAAGGGATTACGTTAATTACCGGCGGAGGTTACCATGGGAAATCGACATTACTCAATGCCCTGGATGTCGCTATATATGATCACATTCCGGGAGATGGCCGGGAACGATGTGTTTCAAATGCACAAACAGTCAAGATACGGGCATATAGCGGACGATCTGTCGTAAAAACAGATATATCACCTTTCATTAAGAATCTTCCATTCCAAAAAGATACGACATCGTTTTGCACAGAGAATGCCAGTGGTAGTACCTCACAAGCCGCAAATATTATAGAGGCTATTGAAGTAGGTGCTGAGGTATTGTTAATGGATGAAGACACATGCGCAACGAATTTTATGATCCGTGACAGCAAAATGCAGCAATTGGTAAACAAAGAAGATGAGCCAATAACGACTTTTATTGATAAGGTAAAGCAGCTTTATTTTGAAAAGAATATCTCAACCGTTCTGGTTTTGGGAGGTGTGGGTGATTATTTCGATATTTCTGATTTGGTTATCCAGATGAAAAATTATCAACCATTAGATATGACTTCCGAGGCGCATAAGATTGCGGAATTGTTTCCAGCGAAACGTAAGGTTGAAGATGAAGCTTACCCATTTCATATTCGTGAGCGAATTCCGGTATCTGAGAGCATCGATCCACTCAATGATTATGGAAAATTCACTATCTATGCGAAAGAGACTCATCGGTTAAATTTTGGGAAACAGGTGATTGATCTCACGGATGTGGAGCAGCTTATGGAATTATCTCAAACAAAAGCTTTAGGGTATGCCATTGAATACGCAAAAAAAATCATGGATAAAGAAATGTCACTGCGTGATATTGTTAATCGCGTAACAAAAGAAATTGACGAGCATGGCATTGATGTTATCAGCGATAAGATTTCTGGTCATTTTGCTTGGTTTAGAGCGCTTGAATTAGCTTTTACTTTGAACCGTCTCAGAGGTCTTGATGCCATTCAAAAAGATGTTGATGAAATCTGAATGAGGCACAACCCAGGCGTTATATCGCTTGAGAAAATAATTTAAATAAACTATTATTGCAATATACGTTACTGTAATGGTGGTTGCTATGAAGTTCTATGATAGAGAAGAAGAACTAGAGATACTAAATGATATATATGCCCAATGTAATGAATCCTACGGGAAAATTACTGTCTTAACAGGAAGAAGACGTATTGGTAAAACCTTGTTGGCAAAGAAATACGCAGAAGATAAGGATTCAGTGTATTTATTTACCAGTAAAAAAGCTGAGAGACTTCTTTGTGAAGAATTGTTACATGAATACGAAGATTTTATAAACAGTAAACATATAGGTCAAATTCATAATTTTTCAGAACTGTTCGAATTATTTGTGCAAGAAGGTTGTAAGAAACCATTTGTACTGATCATTGATGAATTCCAGGAATTTAAAAATATCAATACAAGTGTTTTTTCAGATATTCAAAGAATATGGGATAAGTATAAGTTTGATACTCACATCCATATTATTTTCATCGGATCAATCTACTCCCTGATGACTGATATATTCCAAAATGAAAAAGAACCTCTCTATGGTAGAGCAGATAGAATCCTTTATATTAAACCATTTACAGTCAGTACAATTAAACAGATATTAGTTGACTATGACAAATACGATACCCAGAATCTATTCTTCAATTTTCTACTAACGGGAGGAGTCCCTCGCTATATTGAACTGTTTTTGGAAAGTAAGAACTTCACAAAAGATCAAATGATTGATCAGATTCTTGAGAAGGATTCCTTTTTTATTGAAGAAGGAAAGAATTTATTGATTCAGGAATTTGGAAAAGACTATGGAATCTATTTCTCAATTTTAGAAATGATTGCATCTGGAAGGACGTCAAGGAGCGAGATTGAATCAATATTAGAAAAGAGTATTGGTGGTTATCTTGGCCGACTTGAAAATGAATATGATATTATCAGAAAGTATAAACCTATTGGTTCAAGAAAAGACGGAAGAAATCAAAAATATGAAATAAAAGATAATTTCATTAAGTTCTGGTTTAGGTTTGTTTATAAAAACATGTCTTTAATCCAAGATGGTAGATTTGATTATATCAAAAGAGTACTTGAAAGAGATTTAGCAACATTCTCTGGTCCTATATTGGAAAAACTGTTCATAGAAATACTAAGTAAATCTTCAGATTATGGGTTTATTGGAAACTATTGGGAAAAAGGAAATCTTAATGAAATAGATATAGTTGCTGTAGATGATATAGATAAAAAAATATATTTTGCAGAAGTAAAACTAAATAAAGACAAAATAAAAATTGGAAAGCTAAAAACTAAATCTGAAAAGTTAATACAGAAATATAAGGGCTATAGTATAATATACGAGGGATTATCATTAGAGGATGTTGATAATAAACTATAAGAAGAGGCATAACAATGATTTGAAATTGTAAGGCAGGCTGATCATATTCTGTGCTGTCTGCTACGCAGGCACAGAATACGCCAGCTAGACAGCTCACAATATAAAACGGCGTTATGCTTCAAAATATATACGATACAAACATATATAAAAGTTGATATCTAAAGAATATAGTTATACAATAGTATTATGGAAGAACTATTATACCAATATAATCCCTGGTGGGAAGAAGAATACAATGCTGATGATCTAATTCCAAGAACCAATTATTTCACAAAGCTCAAATCATCATTGGAAAACCGATCAATTATATTCTTAACAGGGTTACGTCGAGTAGGCAAAACATCATTGATGAAACTACTAATTTCTTACTTGATAGAAAATAAGACAAAATCATCACATATATTGTACATCAGCTTAGATGACTACACACTCCGAGATAAATTGCTTGAAGACATTCTGATTGAATACCGAAGAATACATAAATTATCACTATCAGAACAAATATACATTTTCTTCGATGAGGTGACTTACAAAGAAGATTATCAACAACAGCTCAAAAATATTTACGATAAACAGACTGTTAAAATTTACGCTACTTCGTAAGCGGTAATTCTTCCCACATTGACAGCATTTTAGGACTGATGGATCAGATTGCAATATCTTCAGCAGTTAAATTATAGGGAAGTAATTTTTCATAATCACTCTGTTTTTCACAGCAGGGCAATTCCCGGAAGATAAAGTACAAGTAAGCATAAACTGGAAGATTGTTCATCTTCGCAGATTCAACGAGACTGTACAGAATTGCCGATGATTCAGCACCTTTCGGGCTTCCGGCAAAAAGCCAGTTTTTTCTCCCGATTACGAAGGGTCTGATTGCATTTTCAGCGCTATTGTTCGAAGGAGTCAAAACAGGATTTTTCAGATATAGAACCAACTGCTCCCAGTTGCTCAATGTATACTTCATCGCCTTACCGAACTCTAAAGAAGGAGGTACTTGAGGATAAAGCTTCGTCAGTTTTTTCTGTAACTTATCTAGTATCGGTTCTGCTCTATTTTGTCGCTGTTTATGAAACCCTTTTAGCGAATAATTATCCCGTAATGATTCCAGTTCAAACAGATCCTTTATCAGGTCGAGAATTTGCTTTGCTTCTGCATCTTTTTTCTTGGTTGATTCCCAATATTGGAAGAACTTTCTTCTGGCATGGGCCCAGCATAAGACATGCTTTATATCTCCATCAACTTTTTTTCGGGCAGTATGGTAGGCCTCAAAATCATCAGTTTGAACCCAGCCAGAGTAATTTTCCAAGAAATCCAACGGAATTGCATGGGATCGGCCTTGCTCATACTGAAATATGACACATTTTTTATCGGGATCTCCTCTGAGAAAGACCCACATCCATGATTTATCTGAAGCTTTTCGTTTCGGTTCCTTTAGAACCTGAACTCTCGTCTCATCGGCATTAATAATGGAACCGGATTTAATGTTTTCTTTCAGCAAATCATATAGAGGCTTACATGCCGTTGCCGATTTTATCGTAAGATTGCTCAATGTCGCCCGGGGGATCGGTATGCCTATCTGGTTTAACCGTTTTGATTGCCTGTAGAAAGGAAGAGCGAACTCAAACTTTTCGCTTATACTCCAAGCGAGCAGGCTTTCATCGGCAATACTGCCCGCGACCAGATGCTTTGCTCCTTCTGCGGTCTGTACAGCAGCTTCATCAAGAGTCGTCCCTTCACAATTCTTGCAGGAGTACTTTTTTCTACGTTCCTGAATAACAACGACTTTTGACGGAATAATTTTTGCTCTCTCGGAAACATCTTCACCGATACAGGTCTTTTCTGTTCCGCAGGCACAGATCTTATCTTTATCCGGAATATCATATTCCACGATCTCTCTCGGCAGATCTGCCGGCAGAGGTTTCCGGCCGGATTTTTTAATATTTTTCTTGTAGGAACCGACCTCAACCGTTTCAATAACATTTTTCTCCTGCTCTTCATCATTCTGAGCAAAAGCACTATCTTCCGCTTCATTGAAGAGAGAAGCTTGTTTCTTATCTTCGGCAGTTATCTTCTCTGATTTTGTTCCAAAGTGCAGGAGGTTCAGTTTTGCTACTTGCTCCTGGAGAATGGCATTAAGTCTTTTCAGTTCAGCAATTTCTATTTTTTGTGCATCAAGTTGTTCTCTTAAATGCTGTTCTTCATTCTCCATACGGGGAATTCTATCAAAGTTTCTATAATTATAAAATCTCTAAATACGGGAATATGATAATTTTTTATGCGCTTTGAAAAAGTCTATTCCCGTCAGGAGCATTTTCAATTCATCCATGCTGATCTCTTTAGCATCTTCATCTGTTTCCGGCCAGGGATATCTGTTCTCTTCCAGTCTCTTCTGCCAGAGACAAAAACCGGTATTATCCCAGTAGACAATTTTCAGAAGTTTTCTCTGCCGGTTACAAAAGAGGAATAGCGATTTGGCGAATAAATCATGATTCATTTCATTCTGGATAAACAGAGATAATCCGTTGATCGCTTTTCTTAAGTCTGTCGTGCCGGGTCTCAGAAAGATCCGGTATTCGTTCAGGTCAACAAACATTACAACTCTCTCAGAATCTTCAGAAGATCTATCAGGGATTGCCTGTTATAACCTGATGCCAGATCCAATGAGAAATCCTTGTATCTGAGTATCATTGTGGGGTTTTGTGGCTGTAATACCGGGGCTTTCTGTTTGATTTCAATAAAACTGCTTTTCTTTAATTTTTTTCGATTCTTGTAGAAAGATGTATAGTGAACTCCTTTATCTGCGCAGAACTCAGAAATTGTTTTCCCGCTCTGTTTTTGTTCTTCGATTAATTCAGGCCAATTCCAGTTGGTCATATTAGGTTCCTCCATGATTTTTCATGGAGTATATAATCATTTCGAAATCACGCAA